>CAVTDS010000006.1:0-197315 GCA_963733465.1 Bryobacterales bacterium | reverse complement strand
ACCTATGATTGTGTCAACTGAAATCTGCACCCCTGGCGCCGGTTTTTTTGGCGGGCTACGGCCGGGGCTGGCTTGGTGTCTCGCTTCGTCTTCCTCATAGGATCGGGAGGGCAGAGCGGTGGCGGGTCAAGGCCGCGTAGCGCCCCGCAGGGGCTTGGCCTTGACGCGCCACGGCTGTGCCCTTACTCAGAATCCCGGAAGACGAAGCGAGCTTCTACGCGGATGGCCGCGCCACGCGTTTCGGTTTTCGAATCTGCTCGGCGAAAGCCGCCGTGCCGCTCTGCTCCAGCATGCGGAGCTCGCCGGGTGTGGCCGCGGGCAGGGCCGGCAACTCGGCTGCGGCGCAGACCTGGTCCAGGCTGGGCACCGCGCGGGTGGATTTTCCGGTGCCGTAGGCGGCCGAGCGCACCGCGCCCTTCTTCGAGCCGTTGGGTTTGCGCTGGCCGGTGGCGCGAATGCGCAGCCGGCTGAACTTGGCCTCCAGCGTAGCCGGCTGGGCGTAGCGGTAGGGCTCGTTGGCGTGCAGCATGCGCCAGGCGATGGTGACCAGCTTGCGCGCCGTGGCCACCACCGCCACGTTGCGGTTCTTCTTCTTTTGGATGCGGCGGAAGAACACCCCCAGCGGCCCGGGATGGCGGTCCAGCGCCTGCGCCGCCTGCACCATCATCCAGCGGGCGTGGCTGTTGCCCTGCTTGGTGATGCGGCCGTGATAGCAGTGCTCCGCCGATTGATGCGTGGAAGGGACCAGCCCCAGATAGGCCGCGGCGCGGTTGCCGTCGCAGAAGCGGTCCACCTCGCCCAGGGCGGCCAGCAGAGTCTGGGCCACGGGGAAGTCCACTCCCGGCAGAGTCATCAGCAGGCGGACGCGCGGATCGGCGTGCGCTTCGATGGCCAGCTCATCGGTGAGGGCGGTGAGTTCCTCCTGGAGGCGGGCGAGCTGGCGCAGGTGGCGGTCCAGAGTCTGGCGGCCGAGGGGATCCAGATCCAGGCGCTCGAGCCAGCGACGGGAGCGGGGCTGGAACAGATCGCCGGCGGGAGGCTCGATGAGGCGCTGGTGAAGCACGGCGTGGATGCGATTCTTGAGGCGGGTCTGGTCGGCCACCAGGTTGGCGCGCTCGGTGGAGACAGAGCGGCGGCGGCGCGTGTCGGCGTCGGGCTGCCAGACCCGCGGCAGGAAATCGCTGCGCAGCAGTTGGGCCAGCACCAGGGCATCCACACGGTCGGTTTTGATCTTGGCGCTGGCGATGGCGCGGGTGCGCAGGGGATTGGAGACCACCACCTCGGCCACGAAGGGTTCCAGAATGGCCACCACGGCCCAGGTGTTGGTGGTGGCCTCCAGGGCAATTTGATGTTGGGGGGTGAGGTGGGCGCGGGCGAAGTTCTCCAGCGCAGTACGGGTGGCGGGGAAACGGCCGCGCCAGGCGGGCGCGCCGTGCTCGTCGAGGAGGACGGCCTCGACGATTTTCTTGTGCAGATCCAGGGCTGCAAATGGCATACTGTAACTACCTTTCTATGCGGGAGCGGGGCCGGGCGATCTCGGCGCCAAGAATCGCGCACGCCGGAAATTCCGGCGGCCGGCGCGCCCGAGTGTGAGTCGGGCGAACCGGCGAAGCAGGGTAGGACCAAACGGCACCTACCTATACGAGCTCGAGGCTCAACCGGGTGGACCGGAAAGGCGGCCAGATACGACAGCGGGCTCAAAGCCCATAGGTCAAATCGGCCAGCCCCAAGGCGTTCGGTCCCGCTCCGCATGGGTCACCGGAAACGCTTCTCGCCTTGTCCCAAGCCCGGTGAGACTTAGTAAATCGCACCGAGAGGGGGAAAGGCAAGTTACTCCCCGGCGAGCCGCGGGCGCCAGCATCAACCTCGGCTTCGCTCACAGTTCAATCATGCCCGATACGACGCCGAGAACCGGCTGATGACGAGCGTGATCGGCGGGGTGACCACGACGTACACTTATGATGGAGACGGGAAGCGGGTGGGGAAGACTACGGGAGCTTCGGCCACGGTGTACGTTTACGACGCGGCGGGGTCGTTGGCTGCGGAATATTCAACCGCGCCTGCGGCGGCGCCGTGCACGACCTGCTACCTGACGGCGGACACGCTGGGCTCGACGCGCATGATCACGGACGGCAGCGGGAATGTGAAATCGCTGCACGATTACCTGCCGTTCGGGGAGGAGATCACGTCGGGCGTGGCCGCTCGCACCAGCCCCCTGTACCCAGCGGGCAGCCTGTCGATCAACGACGGGACGACGCAGAAGTTTACCGGCAAAGAGCGGGATGTGGAGACGGGCAACGACTACTTTGGGGCGAGGTATCTGAGCGCGGCGCAGATGCGGTGGACGATTCCGGATTGGTCGGCGAGGCAGGACCCGGTGCCGTACGCCAAGTTGGCGGACCCGCAGACGCTGAACCTCTACGCCTATCTGCACAACAACCCGCTGGGCGGCACCGATCCAGACGGGCACCAGCAGCCAGCAGAGCACCGCTTGGGCTGTGGCGAGACCCAAGCCGACTGCTATGACGGGCCGCAACCGCAGAGCCAGCCTCAGCAGAAAGCATACGACCAGTCGAAGAGCGGCCCTGAAGATCCCACGCACCCTGGGCACCAGCTGTCCAAGAACAAGGAAGTGCGCAAGCAGGCCGCCCGCGCGCTCGCGAGGACGAACAACGGACAGGCCCGCGATGGTTTGGCGGAGGCAGGGTTCCGTATCGACAAGATCAATGGCAAGCTCGTGCTGGGTGACATCCTGGACAACGTCCACGATACTGGACCGGCCACTGAAATCCACATCCCCATCACGAACAGCACGATCGCTATCATGCACTCGCATGGAGTCCGCGGTGTGCCTACTCCTTCGGCTCTGGACCGGGCATCCCGGGTCCCGAATTTCGTGCGGACGCCGACGATGCTCTACGTGACGGTTCCGGGAACCGATACGTTCATACAGTTGGAGCCTGCTCCAAAGTGAAAGGCGCTTCTATGATCTGTCGAAAAGCTGTGGCATCTGGCGCGTTGGTTTTGGTCCTTTCGGCAGCGACGGCGACTGCCCAGCCTGGGGACCGGTCCCTGAGCATGAAGGCCCGCGTGCTAGATCTGCTGTTTCCGTTGGATGTGGAGCCAAAACCCTACTTTTCGAAACTAGTATTACGCTTCGGCGACTCGGACTCGCAAATCGTCGCAGTCGTTTACTTCGGTGGGAGGTCTGAGATCATCCGCTACTCGTTGGCGGGGATAAGCAAGGGGGGGCTCTCCCAACTGATCGAGAGGATGACGGCGGCGAACCAGGGCGTGACGGCCCAGGAGATTGCGGCGGCGTTGAGGGTGGAGGTGACCCGTTCGCCCGGTGATTACAAAGCCCTGACGCGTGCTCTCAAACAGGCGAGCACCCTCCGGATTTCGCCCGTCCTGGAGTCCACGATAGCTCTCGACGATTGTGGAGAGTACGAGTATTGGTACGACACATGGGAGGAGTGCGTGCACTATACGCTCACGTGCCCATTTGGGAACACCCCGCGGGATAAGTTGCTACGGTGGATGAAGTGGTTTAGGGAGAATCTTCCTAACTTGCTGGCGTCGCCCTCGGCGCTGAAGCCATGAGGGGCTGGATCAAAGACTCCGGCGTTTGGAGCAGCGTCTACTGTCCGGGGTCGGACAGCGTGGGTGCACGCTCGGGAAGGACGAGATGAGCCAGACGGGATTACTGATCGTCGCCACCGTTGTGCTGTCGTCGGTCTGCTACCCTCAACCCTCGGGCGCGGCCGGCCCGGACAACCCAGTCTTTCGTCCCCCCTTTACGCTGAGGCTGCAGGTGGATAAACGGCATGACTACGAGCAGCGTTTCGACAGGGTTCCGTACGTCGCTGAGAACAACGTGTACCTGTTTGCGGGCGAGACCTTCGGCGTCAGCGTGACGGTCGCCGGGGACCGCGTATCCAAGCTGACGTACCAGAAGGATCCGGCCGATGCGGATGTGGAATTTGCGTTTACGCAAGAGAAGTCGCCGGACGGGCCAACGATGTTGCTGGCCATTCACAATAAACTGAAGAAGCGATTGATCATGGATGCCCTGATGACCGTTCCTGGAGAGGATGGGGCGTCCAAGACGAGCCTCCTCCCGGTCGAGCCTTCGCTCTGGAGTTTCGAGTCCTGGCCTCATCCCATCATCCAACTGGTGCTTAGGAACTTTCGGCTCTCTGAAAAGGCGCCGAAGCAGGTGGAGCGGTAAAGGGCCGGGCGCGAGCTGCGAAGCCGGATATGACCAGCAGAACCGGCTACTGACCAGCGCCGTCGGCGAGTTGACGACGGGTGCAGAAGACGACGGGGAGCACGACGACGGCTTACAACCTGGCCGGGGCGCTGTACCAGGAGACGTATCCCTCCGGCCGCGCGGTGCAGACCCTGTACGATACGGCCGGGCGGGCAACGCAGGTGAGCACGGCCACGACGAACTACGCGACGAACATCACCTACTTCCCGAGCGGGCCGATCCACACCGTCTCGCTTGGCAACAAATCGACCGAGACCTGGACGCTGGGGGCCAAGCAGCCACAGCCCATTCAGCTCACGGTCACCGGCCTGGCGGCCGGCGCCAGCGCGACCTGGATCTGGGGTTACGGTGCGGACGCGACCAACAACGGGAACGTGATGAGCGCGGGCATCGCGAATGGCGCGGTGAACGCCTCGCAGTCGTTCTCTTACGACTTGGTGAACCGGCTGGCCAGCTCGAGTGAGGCCGGGGCCTGGACGCGAACTTACGGCTACGACAACTGGGGCAACGGCTGGGTAACGTCCAACAGCGGTTTCGCCGTGAGCCCGGACCCGACCATGCCCACGGTCTCGACCAACTTCGATGCCAACAACCGGCTGCAGATCGACGGCGCCAGCTACGACGCGGCGGGGAACCAGAAGACCATCGCGGGCTACACGAACACCTACGACGCGGAGAACCGGCTGGTGACGAGCACGATCGGCGGGGTGACCACGACGTACACTTATGATGGAGACGGGAAGCGGGTGGGGAAGTCGACGGGAGGTTCGGCCACGGTGTACGTTTACGACGCGGCGGGCGAACTGGCTGCGGAATATTCAACCGCGCCTGCGGCGGCGCCGTGCACGACCTGCTACCTGACGGCGGACACGCTGGGCTCGACGCGCATGATTACGGACGGCAGCGGGAATGTGAAATCGCTGCACGATTACCTGCCATTCGGGGAGGAGATCACGTCGGGCGTGGCCGCTCGCACCAGCCCCCTGTACCCAGCGGGCAGCCTGTCGATCAACGACGGAACGACGCAGAAGTTTACCGGCAAAGAACGGGATGCGGAGACGGGGAACGACTATTTTGGGGCGAGGTATCTGAGTGCGGCGCAGATGCGGTGGACGATTCCGGATTGGTCGGCGCGCGAGGATCCGGTTCCCTATTCGGATCTGCGCAGCCCGCAGACGCTGAATCTCTACGCCTATCTGCACAACAACCCGGTGGGCGGCGCCGATCCAGACGGGCACGAGGGGCCACCTGTGGTTCAGGTACCGCTCACCATTCATCGAACAACACGAGGCTGTTGGAGGCGTGCCGAATCTTACGCCTTACGATGCTAGCGGGAAAACTCTCCTGACGATGGTGAAAGCCATTCCGGGGCAGTGCGAAAAGTGTTCGCCTTCCCGCCGGAACAGCCGTTCACCTTCCGCCGGAATCCTTTTCACCTTCAGCCAGGAATCGTTTTCACGTTCACCCAGGAATGGCGTTCACCTTGGGCCGGAGTCCGCATGCTCAGTCGAGCCACCCGGGTGGAGCGGCGAGATTCGCCTTGGCCAGCGGCGAGGCCGGAGCCGCAGGGGCCGGGATCGAACTGGTGCTGGCCGGCGGGCGCCGGCTGCGGATCGCCAAGGGCGTCGATGAGCCGACCCTCCGGTCGGTGCTGGCGGCGCTGGACGAGCCGGGATGCTGAGCTTCCCGGAGCCATCAAGGTGTACCTGTGCACGGTGGCCTGCGACATGCGGCACAGCTCCGACGGCTTGTCGACGATGGCCGAGCATATCATCCGCTGCAATCCGTTTTCGGGGCACCTGCTAGTGTTCTGCAACAAACGCAGCGACCGGCTGAAGATTCTGTACTGGGATCGGGACGGCTGGGTGATCTGGTACAACTGACGGTCTTCACACTACACCTCCTCCGGTCCCAGCTCAGTGCCTTGAGGGCCTACCTGCAGACCTGCCGCTCGATCCACCAACCGATCCCACCGGCTGCAATGTTTGGCCGGCATATTCGGCCCCGGAAGTTCGTAGAGTTGCCATCCATGGTCGTTGTAGAAGTGCGCTCTGATGAACCCATATTTCGCCTACCGGGCGACGGTTTGCTCGTGGACATCGACGCCGATCGGAGTCTCGATCTCTCCATCCGCTCAAAACAGCCCACCCAATCGCCCACCCACACACGTGTTTTTGGTACCTAAATTGAGGTTTCCTGCAGAAATCTTGCGCCTGTAATCAAGGGGTTGCGGCCATGATGCTGGCTACGAACCAGAAGGTCGGGTGTTCGAGTCACCCCGGGCGCACCACCAAATCAATAAAAGGCCCCCATCCACGCGCCCACACCAGATTTGCCCCGATCGATCGCGGGCGAGCACATTGCAGTCAGCCGCGGCGCCATTTCCCTGACGCGCTTTATGGCCGTCCTTGTCGGATCGGCCTGGCAGTCAACGAGAAATCGAGGCGTTGATATCGTGGCCGTAACAGCCGTACCTTGGCAGTATGCTGAATTTCCGGCTCAAGGTATTCTCGGCAGTTGCTAAGCACCTCAGTTTCCGCAGGGCCGCTGAACAGCTCTACCTGAGCCAACCGGCAGTCTCTCTTCAAATCAAGGCATTGGAGGAGGAAGCCGGCTTGCAGTTGTTTGATCGTAGCGGCAGCCACATCAGCCTCACGCCTGCCGGCAATACCCTGCTGCGCTATGTCGAGAAACTCGACAAGCTCGCGGCGGAGGCGGAGAGTGCTCTCGCATCCTTTCGAGGCCAAGTGCAAGGGAGACTCGCAATCGGCGCGTCGCTGACCATCGCCCAGTATGTGTTGCCCCGGTTGCTGGGCCAGTTCCTTCGCCAAAACCCCCATCTCGAAGTTGGCGTAACCACCCGCAACACCGAAGGGGTAGTCGAGGACGTCGTGGAGCAGCGCAGTGCGCTGGGGCTGATTGAGGGGCCGGCGCGACGCCGCGACGTCACTGTGGAGCCGGTGCTCGAGGACGAGTTAGTCGTGATCGCTCCGCCGGCGCACGAGTGGGTCGAGCAACGCGAAATCGAGGTGGAGCAACTCCGGTCCGTCCCGTTCCTGCTGCGCGAGCAGGGCTCCGGGTCCCGTCTTGTCGCCGAACTCGCATTACGCAAGGTGGGGCTTCGTCCACGCGATCTCCATGTCATCCTCGAATTCGACATGACCGAGGCAATCAAGTCGGGGGTCGAGGCGGGTCTCGGAATCGGCATCGTCTCCCGCTGGACGGTCCGGAAGGAATTGGAGCTGGGGACGCTACGAACAGTCACGGTGCGCGGCCTTCGAATGCGGCGCAACTTCAGCGCAATATACCGGGCAGGCCCCGAGCCTCAGGGCGCCGCTCGATCGTTTTTGCGTTTTGTTCGCGACGCACGCGGTCTGCTTCCCGATGTCGCGGCCAGGGCTGTTGCAGAGAGCCGTGGAGGCCGCAAGGGCTGAGGACCACAACGGCTTATAGTCAATAAGGATTTCTACTTGGACACGCGGCGCCCGCCTTCCCCAAGATAGGAACAGAGGCTCGCGATGACCGGTAAGAATCTCTTTTTTGTGGGAATGATCCTGGCGGCAAGTGGAATCCTTTCGCCCCCGCTGGCTCTGATCGCCGGGATTGTTTACGGGATGAGCTTGCAGCACCCTTATCACGTGGACGCACAGCGATTGTCCAGGTTGCTTCTGCAGGCTTCCGTCGTTGCGCTGGGCTTCGGGATACCGTTGGCCGAAGTATTGCGCGTGGGCCGATCCGGTTTCCTCTACACCGCGGGCAGCATCACGGCGGTGGTCGCGCTGGGCCTCACGCTCGGGCGCGTGCTTCGAGTGAAGAATGGCAGTTCCTACCTGATCACGATCGGAACCGCTGTCTGTGGGGGAAGTGCGATCGCAGCGGTAGGGCCAATCATACGGGCAAGCGACGAAGATATGGCGGTCTCCCTGGGAACGGTGTTCCTGCTGAATTCCGCGGCCCTCGTAACATTTCCATTGGTGGGACATGCCGTCGGGCTGAATCAGGAGCAGTTTGGGCTCTGGGCGGCACTCGCGATCCATGACACCAGTTCCGTAGTCGGGGCCGCGGCAAGGTATGGCGCCGTGGCGCTCGCGATCGGCACCACGGTGAAGCTCGCGAGGGCGTTGTGGATTGTGCCGGTTTCCCTCACGACAGCCGTGATCAATAAGAGCCACACTCGGATCCGCTGGCCGTGGTTCATCGCTCTGTTTTGCATCGCCGCCCTGGCGAACACCTGCTTTCCGCAGTACCGCGGGGCGTTTGGCGAATTGAATCGATTGGGACGCATCGGCCTGACCGTCACTCTGTTTCTGATTGGGACTGGGATCACGAGGCGCACGCTGCGCGAAGTCGGAGTGCGGCCTCTCGCACTCGGTCTGCTGCTTTGGTTTTCGATCGCTGCCGGCTCGCTGCTGTTGATCCGCGGAGGGTGGGTGGGGCTGTGATCCAGTTCCGTCGGCCATCCGTCGCCGGCGCTGGCGGCACGCAGCTCAACGGTCTCCAGTGCCTTAGGGGGCTCGGCTGAGTTTTTCCAAAATGTAACGGAGGCCCCCCAGCCGTCCAGATGCCAGGCCTGGTAGCATCGTTATGCTCGCCGTCAGGGGTCATTCGCCGTAGACACGTCGGTGTTTCTCGGCTATCGACTCTTCGGCACGATGGGCGCGGTGCTGGCAGTTCTGCGAGGTGCGCGCGCAGTGGTTGGGCCGGGTATGGCTGGTGGGTGTACCTTGCACATAGTATATTGGTGGCCTACGCGTAGATCGATGACGCTGGCCTTGTGCCTGCTCGGATTGTTCGACGCGCTCTGACTTCTCAACTCACCGCGACTCGTCCCCAACCTCCAGCACACGCCTCCGCATGGCGACTTGCTTGACCGCGTGGGCGAGATCGAGATCCACGGCCCTCTTGACCACGTATCCCAGCGCGCCGGCTGCGAAAGCGTCGCGGACGGAACGCGTCCCCGAGTGCATACTCAGCATGAGGACGGCAGTCTCGGGAGCTTCCTGCACGATCTGTTTGGTCGCCTCGATGCCGTCCATAACAGGCATCGTGAGATCCATCACCACAACCTGCGGAGCCAGCATCCGTGCGAGCTGCACGGCTTCCAGCCCGTCGCCGGCCTCGCCCACCACCTGAATCTCCGGATCGTCTTCCAATGTCCGCCTCAAGCCCCTCCGGAGCAGTGCGTGATCGTCGACTAACAATACCGAGATTGGGTTAAGCATTGAAAACGCGGCGAGCTTCAGAATAGCTCTTATAGTCTTGAAAGTAACTACTCTCTATGTACTAATCCCCTGATTGATCGGAAGCTGGCCCGCAAAGCGCTCGATTGCCGCCGGCTATGAAGTTCCAGATCCGCGATGAGAGCAACAAGCGGCGGTGCGTTTCTCGTCTCGGCGGCGAATTCATCGAGAGCGCGCCGCGCGGCCAGGCGCTCCCCTGGTGGCCGCCTGTTAGGTCCCTTCGCGCCGATAGATGTTAAGCACATCTATCCGCGTGCTATCCTGTTTGCGAGCGCTGCCCGCTATGGCGCCGCCGAGCCTGGAGGTGGACAATGCGCCGAGATTTCTGCCCTCGCCACGGGAAGGACCACCCGTGCACGTGCGCTATGGGGAACATCTACAGGTTCGTGGAACCGGTCGTTCTACTGATGCTCCGGGAGAAGGGGCAATCCTACGGCTACGATCTTGCCGGCAGCCTCGAGAAGTACGCCCTGACGGATGGCGCTATCGAGGGGGCGGCCCTCTATCGCACGCTGCGCCGGCTCGAGAGCAACGGGTACGTCAAGTCCGGCTGGGACGTGCAGGCCAGCGGGCCGGCCCGCCGGGTCTACCTCTTGACTGCTGAGGGCGAAAAGCACCTGGAGGAATGGGGCCAGGTGCTCGATCACCTTGGGAAAGCGATGGAACGCTTTGTCCGGAAAGTCCACGTTCCCAACGGTGGAAGGGCCGGCTCCAAGCGCCCCGCGGTGGCGCGGCGCAAATAGTCCGGACCGGCCCGGCGTTACCTGACCCCCGCTGGGCATCGCCCCAGCCACGCCGGCCTTCCCCAGTCATCGCGCAGCGAGCGACCGCCTCCTCGTCGTCGCCATTCGTGACGCCGGGTTGAATCGCGCCCGTATTCGTGATGCCCTCCAGGCGCGCTCGCCGTTTCGTGGCATCACCGGAACGATCCAGTGGGACGGCCCGGCTCAGAACCAGCGGCCGTCCGGCTCGTGCGTTTCGGGCCTTCGCCGCCGCGTTGACAGAAGCGTAGCTGCGGGGATATCATAAGTGCTAGTTACATCTAGCGCATGACGGAAGCCGCCAGACTCGAGCCCGAAACCGGGACTTTTCACGCCGTGCCGCACAGCCGCTGCTTCGTCTGCGGCCGCGAGAACGCCCGGGGCTTGCAGACACCTTACACGCTCTGCCCGGACGGCGCGACGGAAGCGAGTTGGACGCCCACGGCATCGTGCGAAGGGTTTCAGGGAATCATTCACGGCGGCATCGTCGCCACCGTGCTCGACGAGGCAATGTCCAAGGCTGTGGCAGCCACCGGGTGCGAAGCGCTGACCGGCGAGCTCCGGGTGCGGTACCGGCACTACGTGGCCACCGGCGAGACCCTGCACATCCGAGGGTGGATCGTGAAAAGAGCCAAGCGTTTGATCGCGACCGAAGCGGCCTTGACGGCATCCGACGGCAGCGAGCGCGTGCACGCATGGGCCAGCTTCCTGGCAATCAAGGAGAGTTCTCAAAATGAAAATCGCAGTTCCAACCAATGACGGAGTGACGCTGTCTGAGCACTTCGGACGAAGCAACGCCTTTCTGATCTTCGAACTGGAGAATGGACGGATCACCAGCCGGTCGGAGAGGTCCAACCGCGCCTGTCACGCCGGCACGGACCATGATCACCATCACGGCCCCAGCGAGGGCCATTCGCACGAGGGCATTCTGGGCGCGCTCAGCGGGTGCAACGCGGTTCTTTGCGGTGGCATGGGCCACCGTCTGGCCGAGGCGCTCCAGGCCGCCGGCATCTCGGTGATCCCCGTGGCGTCTTCCAGACCGGCGGAAGAACTGGTCGCGGCGTACGCCGCAGGCTCTTTGGCCATCTCGGGCGATATCTTTTGCCGCTGCAGCCACTAGTATTGGGAGAATGGCTTCCCGTCGAGTTTTGATTGTCGGCAAACCTCTCAGGGTTTCACCCCCAGCTTGCGCAGGATGGTCATGGCCGGACACCAGTTGGTGAAGGCCGACTGGAACAGGTTGAGGCCGACGAAGGCCGTGAAGAGGTACCAGTAAGGGCTAACCCAGTAGCCGAGGGCGAGGCTGGCCATAACGAAAGCGCCCGCAAAGAGGCGCAGATAGCGGTTGACGGTCATACTTTCCTCCGGTTATTCACCATGTAATAGACGATGGGGACGGTCATGCGCGAGAGGGTGAGCGAGGCAATTTCGCCGGCCATCAGCGCGATTGCGAGGCCTTGAAAGATCGGGTCGAACAGGATCACGGCGGCGCCTACAACAACCGCGCAGGCGGTCAGCAGCATGGGGCGGAAGCGCACGGCCCCGGCGTCGATCACCGCCTGGCGAAGCGGTGAGCCCTGGCGCAGACGCAGCTCGATGAAATCCACCAGGATGATCGAATTCCGCACCACGATGCCCGCGCCGGCGATGAAGCCGATCATCGAGGTGGCGGTGAAGAAGGCGTGCAGCAGGCCGTGGGCGGGCAGAATGCCGACGAGAGAAAACGGAATCGCGGCCATGATGATGAGCGGCGTGACGAAGGATTCGAACCAGCCCACCACCAGCACGTAGATCAGCACCAGCACGGCGGCGAAGGCCAGGCCCAGATCGCGAAAGACCTCGTAGGTGATGTGCCACTCGCCATCCCATTTCATGGCGTAGCGGGCGTCGTCGGCGGGCAGGTGGGCGGTGTACTGCTTGATCGCATAGCCGCCGGGGACCTGGATCTTGTCGATGCCGGGGGCCAGCGCCAGGATGGCGTAGACGGGGCTCTCAATGGCGCCCGCCACGTCGGCGACCACGTAGGTCACGGGCATCAGGTTCTTGTGGTAGATGCTCTTGTCTTCGATCACCTCGCGCGGCGTCACGAGTTGGGAGAGGGGCACGCCGGCGACCTTCAGGGATTGAATGCGGTCGAGATTGCTGCGGGTGCCGCGACCGAGGCGCACCGTGATCGGCACGTCTTCCTTTTCTGAATCGACGTGCAGGAGGCCCGCGGTCTCCCCGGCCGAGGCGATGCGCATGGTGCGGGCGATGTCGTCCTCGGAGACGCCGCTGAGGCTGGCCTTTTCCTTGTCGACTTCGAGCTGATATTTGGGCTGGTCGTCTTCGACGTACCAATCGACATCCACCACTCCGTTGGTGCGTTTGAACAGGTCGCGCATCTGGCGGGCGAGCTGAATGCGGCCTTCCTGAGACGGGCCGTAGATTTCGGCCACCAGGGTTTCGAGAACGGGCGGGCCGGGAGGCACCTCGGCGACTTTGATGCGGGCGCCCCAGCGCGCAGCGACGGGGAGCAGCCGGTTGCGGACCGCTTTGGCGATCTCGTGGCTCTGCAGGCTGCGGTCGCTCTTGCCGAGCAGGTTCACTTGGATGTCGGCGATGTTGGAGCCGCGGCGCAGGTAGTAGTGCCGCACCAGGCCGTTGAAGTTGTAGGGCGAGGCGGTGCCGGTATAGGTCTGTAGGTTGACGACCTCGGGCTGCTTCAGAACCTCGTCCGCGAGCGCGCGGGTGGCCGCGGCGGTCTGCTCGAGCGTGGTTCCGTTGGGCATGTCGACGATCACCTGGAACTCGCTCTTGTTGTCGAAGGGCAGCATCTTGACCTTGACGAAGCCCACATAGACCAGCGCCATGGCGCCCAGGAGCAGCGTCACGACGCCGGCGAGGAATCCCCAGCGCAGCGCGGGACGCTCCAGTAGCGGGCCCATGAAGCGGCGGTAGAGGCGCGTGAGGCGGTCCTCGCGCTCGCCGTGCTCGTGGGTGTCCTTGAGCTTCAGGATGCGCACCGCGGCCCAGGGCGTCACCAGGAACGCCACTATGATGGAGAAGATCATGGCGGCGGAAGCGCCGATCGGAATCGGGCGCATGTAGGGCCCCATGAGGCCGCCCACGAAGGCCATGGGCAGGATGGCGGCGATCACGGTGAGGGTGGCGAGGATGGTCGGGTTGCCGACTTCATCCACCGCTTCGATGGCCACATCTTTGACGGGCCGGCCCTGGTTGGCGGGCATGCGCGCATGGCGGACCACGTTCTCCACCACCACGATGGCGTCGTCCACCAGGATGCCGATGGAGAAGATCAGCGCGAACAGCGTGATGCGGTTGAGCGTATAACCATAGAGGTAGAAAACCATCAGCGTCAAGGCGAGCGTGACCGGGATGGCGATGAACACGATCAGCGATTCGCGGAAGCCGAGCGTGATCCAGATCAACAGGCTGACCGAGATCACGGCGATCAGCATGTGCAGCAGCAGCTCGTTGGACTTTTCGGCGGCCGTTTCTCCGTAGTTCCTGGTGACGTGCATCTCGACGTCGGATGGAATCACCGTGCCCTTGAGCGCTTCGACGCGGCCGAGCACGCCATCGGCGACATCGATGGCGTTGGTGGATTTGCGCTTGGAGATGGCCAGGGTAACGGCGGGAGAGTAGCGGCCGTGAGCGGCGTATTCGACGTATTCTGACGGCTCTCCGCCGCCGTCGGCGACTTCGGCGACGTCGCGGACGAAGACGGGCCGCCCGTTTGCGACGGCCACCACCACGTCGCGCACGTCGGAGGCGGTGCGCAGGAACTCGCCGGTTTCGAGCAGGAACTCGCGGTTGCCGCTCGAGAACTTGCCGGATTCGAGACGCCGGTTCGAGCCGGCCAGCGCGCGGTAGACCTGCAGGGGCGAGAGTGAATAGGCCGCGAGCTTGGCCGCGTCGAGCGTGACGCGGACCTCGCGGCGGTTGCCGCCGGTGATGGCGACGGCCGAGACGTCGGGCACCTGTTTGACCGCGTCGTGCACCTGGGCCGCCACGCGGCGCAGTTCGAAGGGGCCGTAGCGGTCGCTCGAGAAGGTAAGCGCGAGGATGGGAACGTCGTCGATCGAGCGCGGCTTGATGAGCGGCTGGGTGGCGCCGGGCGGGATCAGGTCGAAGTTGGCGAACATCTTCTGGTTCAAGTTGACGATGCTCTTCTCTTCGTCCTGGCCCACTTTGAAGCGCACGATCGCCAGCGAGCCGCCGGGGCTGGACGTGGAGTAGATGTACTCGACGCCCGGAATCTCCCAGAGCAGCTTCTCCATCGGCTTGGTGACGCGCTCTTCCACCTCGCGGGCCGAGGCGCCGGGCATGCCGACGAAGACGTCGACCATGGGGACCTTGATCTGCGGCTCTTCCTCGCGCGGGAGTTTCCAGACGGCAAAAGCGCCCAGCGCGAGGGAGGCGGCGATGATCAGGGGCGTGAGCTTGGAATCGATCCACATGCGGGCGAAGCGGCCCGCCACGCCGAGCTTCGGCTGCTCGCTCACGGGCGCACCTCCACCGGCGCGCCGTCGGCAAGGGATGGCGGTGCGGGAAAGATGACCTGCTCGCCCGGACTCAGACCCGAGAGAATCTCGACGGAGTCGTGGGCACGCTGGCCGAGGGTGACGAAGCGCGAGCGGGCGCGGCCGCCATCGGCTACGAAGACCGAGGCTAGCTGGCCTCGGTCGGTCACGGCGGCGACGGGTACGGCGAGCACCTGGCGCGTGCCGAAGGCGAAGCTGGCTCGTCCGAAGAGGCCGGAGCGCAACTGCGCGACAGCCGGAAGATCGACCTTCACGATGAAGGAGCGGGAGGCGGCGTCGATGGCGGGAACGATTTCCGAGACGCGCCCTTCGATGGGCCGCCCGATGCCGTCCAGTATGACCGTTACGGGCTGGCCAGCGCGAATCAGAGGCAGCTTCGATTCTTCGACCGTGGCTTCCAGGCGGTAAGCGCCTTCGCGCTCGATGGTAAGGAGCGGCGCGCCGGGGGCGGCCAGAACGCCGGGATCCACGCTCTTGGCGGTGACCGTGCCGGCGAAGGGAGCGGCGAGACGGGCGTAGCTGCGCATAATCTCGGCCGAGGCTACGGACTGGGCGGCCTGTGCGATTTTCGCGTCGAGCTGGGCGCGACGGGCGACGGCCATCTGGTGTCCGGTCTGGGCCAGCTTCAGGCGGGCGGTGGCCTCGTCGAATTCCTGGTTGGAGATGGAATCCTTGTCGAACAGGTCCTTCATGCGCTTGTAGGTGGCCTGCGCGAGGGCGAGGCTGGCCTGGGCGCCGGCGACGGCGTTGTCGGCTTCGGGCACCGCGCTGCGCGCCTCGACCTCGGCGGCCTCGGCCTGGCGGCAGGCGGAATCGAGATCGCGCGCGTCGAGCGTGACGAGCGGCTGACCCTCTCGGACGTGGTCGCCGGCAGCGACGCGCACTTCGCGGACGTAGCCCATCACCTTGCTCGAGATCACCGTCGAAATGCGGGCGCGGACGGTGCCCGTGGCCTCATAGATGTTGGGCCAGGCCGTGGGCGCCACGGCGATCGCGTGGACCGCGATGGGCGTGGCCTTGGCTCCGGTTTCCGTGGGCGCGGAGGAACCGCACGCGGTGAGCAGGAGGAGCGCGGCGGATGTGAATGCGACGAGTGGAGTGTGCATCTAGTTCAAAACCTCGGATTTGTCGGTGAGCGTTCCGGCCGCGAGTTCCAGGTTAACGGCGGCGACCCGCTGATCGTAGATCGCCGTCAGGCGGCGGTTGCGGGCCTCGAGCAGCGCGGTCTCGGTGCGAAGCAGGTCGGTCACATTGCTGAGGCCGCTGTCGTAACGGTTCTTGGTGATGCGAAGGCTTTCTTCGGCCATCGAAACCGCGGCCTGGGCCACATCGATGCGCTCGGCGGCGGACCGAAAATCGGCATAGGCGCGGCGCACCTGGAGCCGGACTTGCGAGGTGGCTTGGCGTTCCAGGGCGCGGACACGGTCCAGGCCGTAGGCAGACTCGTTCATGCGGGCCCGGTCGGCGCCTCCGTTGAAGATATTCCAGCGCAGGCTGGCGGAAAGCAACCAGCTCGCGCCTCCGCGATCGGCGAAGGTCTGGCGGTCTGTTTCAAAGCTCGCGTGCAGTCCGATTTGCGGCAGCAGGGCGGTGCGGGCCGTGGCGCCTTGAGTCTGGGCGAGGTCGGAAGCCAGTCGCGCCTCGTGCAACTCCGGCCGCGAGACGCCTGCCTGCTTCTCGTAGTCCTCCAGAGACTGCTGGCTCAGCGAAGCCGCCGTCAGGGGCGTCGTCAGGCTGTGCGATTCACTGAGGGGCAGCCCCAGCGCCTCATTCAGCGCGGCCCGTGCAACGTCGAGGTCGGCCTTCCGGCGGATCTGCTCCTCCCGCATCGCGGCCAGATGCACCCTTATGGAAAGCACGTCGGCGTTGGTGGACATGCCTGCCTCGCGAACGGCCTGGGCGCGGTTCAGATCGGCCTCGGCCGACCGCACCGCCTCGTCGGCTACCTTGGCGCTCTCGGCCGCCAGCACCGCGCCGTGGTAGGCCCGGACCACGTTGGCGACGGCGTTCATGCGCGTGAGGCGCTCATCCTCGGCGCTGAGATCGCGGCCCAGTTTCGCAGTCCTGACGGCCAGCCGCGTCTGCCCGGCGTCATAAACGCTCTGATCCAAAGTGACCAGCGACTGGAAGTTGTCAAGGGGGGCCGGCCGGTTGAGCGTGTCCAGCGCGAAGTTGGCCGCGGTGAACTGGTGCTGGGTCAACAGGGAGCTGAAAACCACCACAGGATTGTCGCTCCGCAGCACGGACTCGGCGTAGTTGAGCTTGGGGAGATAGCCGCTTCGGGCCTCAACAACGCGCATATCGGCGCCCTTGGTGGCGTCCCGGCTGGCCGCGACCGAGGGATGGTTCTCCTGGGCCAGCCGGACCGCATCCGTTAACGAGAGAGGGTTCTGGGCAGCCAGCGGCAGCACCGCAATCACGAACGAAGCCAACGTCTTTGCCATGTCATGGGGAATGATGCAGACCGGTCACAGAGGTTACCACCTTTTTCTCTGTCACCTGGCCGGAAACGGCCGCATCTTCGAGAATGGAGTCTTCAATGCTCTGCGGCCAGCGGATCGGGAGCGCGGCGCAACGCTCTCGTTCCTCAGGAAATGACACCCTTTCGCAGCGCGTATAGAATCAGCTCCGCAAAGCTGTGCAGGTTAAGCTTGTCCTGCAAGTTCCTGCGATGTGTGTCCACGGTGTAGAGGCTGAGGTTGAGCACCCCGGCAATGTCCTTGTTCGATTTGCCTTCCGCCAGAAGCTGCAGGACCTCCCTCTCGCGTGAGGTCAGCAACTCGTAGCTGTCTTGGACTCCCCGCGCTCTGACTTCCCGCACGTAGTCCTCCACTAGGACCTTGCTGATCTCCGGGCTGAAGAACGCCTTGCCTTCGCTTACGGCCTTGATCGCATCAATCAGGTCGCCTTCCGCCGAATCCTTCAACAGGTACGCCTTGGCCCCTGCCTTGAGGGCTCTCAGGACGTAGCCTTCGTCCGAGTGCATGCTCAGAATGACAATCGCCGTGTCCGGCAGTGCGGCATTGATCCGTTGCGATGCGTCGATACCGTTCAGATTGGGCATCGCAATGTCGAGGACAGCGACGTCCGGCTTGGCCGCCTCCGCCTGAGCGATCGCTTCCCGGCCGTCAGCGGCCTCGGCAACCACGGTGAACCCTGGTTGGCTCTCCAGCAACAGGCGCAGCCCCCTGCGCATTACCGTGTGATCATCCGCTAACAGAATGCGAATCGGCACGATCGGCGTCCCCGCTTTCTTCGCTGCCGGCGCACGCGCGAGGCGTCCACTCCCAAAAGGGCCATGACGGCCAGCACTCCGCCGAAGCCTGTGGTTTCACTCATTCCGACAAGAAAGGCTACTGACAGCTTAACCCCAGGTTGCCGCGTTCCGGCCCGTCTACCCATTCACTCGGGTGAAAATACCAACTCGCCGGTATGGGGGTGGCGAGGCCGCCAGCTTACACTGCGAATAGACCATGCAACCGGCCAATTCGTGGGCTCTCTGCCGACGTCATGGTTTGCACGGCTCCTTACTATGACCCCAACGCCCGCCCTGTCAGCCGCCGAATTTGAGAAGATCCGCGCCCTGGACACTTGTACTGCCTCGAACGCAATCGAGCGGTTTGGCGTACGGCTGCGGAACGAAGGGTTCGTCCTCGGGTCCGTGCGCTGCATGTTCCCGCAATTCACGCCCATGCTGGGCTACGCCGCCACGGCTCGCTTCCGGTCCTCGACGCCCCCCATCAGCGGCCGGTGCTACTACGACCGGCTGGACTGGTGGAACTACGTTGCCTCGATCCCCAAGCCGCGGGTGATGGTGATCCAGGATGCCGACCATTCGCCCGGAACCGGCGCCCTGGTAGGGGAAATCCACGCCGCAATCGCGCAGGCGGTCGGCTGCGTGGGGCACGTCACCAACGGCGCAGTCCGCGACGTGCCGGCCGTTGCCCGCCTGGGCTTTCACCTGTTCGCCGGCAGCCTCGCGGTGTCCCACGCCTACGCCCACATCGTCGAATTCGGAGAGCCCGTTGAAATCGGCGGCCTGAAGATCTCGCCCGGGGACCTGATCCACGGGGACCGCCACGGAGTGCACGTCATTCCGCTCTCGATCGCCGCGGAGTTGCCGGACATGGCGGCCAAAATCCAGCGGCAGGAAAGCGAGCTGGTCCAGTTCTGCCGTTCTCCGCGCTTCACGCTCGAAGAGCTGGCGGAGCAGATGCGGCGCAATGGCGCGCCTCTGGGGCCTCAGGAAAGGTCGGCCGGTTGAATATGAGCTCCAAGACTCGTGCCTGGGTGTTCGGATGTTGCCTCGCCGTGGCGACTGCCGTGGCGGGATGCCTGCTGCTGCTCAACGCCTCCTCGAAAGCGCGCGCCAACGCCACGCCCGAACCCGACGCGAATGCAATTACGGTCGGGGTCACCAGGGTTGCACCGAAGGCGATGGAGCGCCAACTCACGATCTCCTCAGAGCTGGTTCCCTTTCAGGAGATCGATGTCTACGCCAAGGAGTCGGGCTATGTCCGGAAGCTGGACGTTGACTACGGATCGCACGTGAAGGCGGGGCAGGTGATGGCGGTGCTCGAGATCCCCGAGCTCCAGCTCCAATTGGCGCAGGATGACGCCGCGATCAAGAGTGCCGCGGATCAGGTGCGGCACGCCGAGCACGCACTGAACCGCGTGCAGGCGCAGCATGCGGTTCTGCATCTCCAGTACGACAGACTGCACGGAGTGGCCCAGACACAGCCCGGTCTGGTGGCACAGCAGGAGGTGGACGACTCCCAGGGCAAGGACCTGGCCGCCGAGGCCCAGGTCGAGGAAGCGAAGTCGACGCTCGAGTCCGCGCGCAGCCTGCTCGAGGAGGCTCAGGCCAGACGACAACGCGACGGGGTTCTTTTCGACTATGCCAAGATCACAGCGCCGTTTGCGGGCGTGGTGACCGAGCGCTATGCGAATCTGGGAACCCTGGTGCAGGCCGGCACCAACTCCAGCACCCAGGCCCTGCCGCTGGTGCGGCTCTCCCAGGACAACCTGTTCCGCCTGGTGATCCCCGTGCCCGAGTCGGCTGTCCGCTACATCCGCATCGGCGATCCGGTGGAAGTGACGGTGCCTTCCCTCAATCGAGAAGTAGTCGGTAAAGTGGCCCGTTTCTCCGTGGATGTCAAGGAAGCCACGCGCACGATGCACACGGAAGTGGATGTGCCCAACCCGGGAGGAGCGCTGATGCAGGGGCTGTTCGCAGAGGCCACCCTGACGCTCGAAAGAAAGAACCGGGCACTGGCAGTGCCGCTCGAGGCCTTGAACCACGAGGGCGATCAGACTAGTGTCTACCGGGTCGCTCGGGATGGCAGGATCGAGGACCGCCGGGTCACCCTTGGTCTGGCGACCGCCACCGACGCCGAGGTGCTGGCCGGTTTGAGTGCGGGCGACATCGTGGTGGTCGGCGACCGCGCGGCGCTGAAGCCGGGCCAAGTGGTGCGCCCAAAGGTGGTAGCCACGATGGAGTACCAGCCGCAGAAAGAGGAGTAGGCGCCAGCCATGTCACGCTTCTCCATCCGCAACCCTTACTTCATCGTGGTGGTCTGCCTCATGCTTCTGGTAATCGGCCTGGTCAGCGTCTCCCGCATGCCGGTCGATCTCTTCCCTGCCATCAACATCCCCGAGGTGGTGGTGGCCACGTTCTACTCCGGCATGCCTCCGGGAGATATCGAAACCGACATCACAGACCCGCTGGAGCGCTTCTTCGAGCTCGCCTCCGGCATCGAGCACATGGAATCGCGATCCATGCTCGGCGTCAGCATCATCAAGGTTTACTTTCAGCCGGGCACCAACGCCGACGCGGACGTCACAGAGCTTTCGAACCTGGCGCTGGCGGACCTCAAGCGCCTGCCGCCGGGCACGCTGCCGCCGGTGGTACTGAAGTTCGACGCCTCGAGCCTCCCGGTCTGTCTGGTCACCCTCAAGGGTCAGGGGCTAAGCGAAACCCAGCTCCACGACATCGGCCAGTTCGCCATCCGCAACCAGATGGCGGTGGTCAAGGGCTCCGTGATCCCGCCGCCGTTCGGCGGCAAGTACCGGCAGGTGATGGTCTACGTTGACCCTTACAAGCTGCTTTCGCGGCAACTGAGCGTGATGGACGTGGTAAACGCCGTCAACACCAACAACCTCATCCTGCCGGCGGGCGACGTGAAGATGGGGCCGTTCGACTATTACGTCTACTCGAACAGCCTGGTGAACCAGGTAGATGAGCTGAACAACTTTCCGCTCAAGACCGTGGGACAAAGCTGGGTCCGGTTGGGCGACGTGGGAGAGGCCAAGGACGCATCGCAGATCCAGTACAACATCGTGCGGGTGGATGGCCAGCATTCGGCCTACCTGCCAGTCATGAAGTCGGGCGGCGATACCAACACCATCGAAGTGGTCAACGGCGTCCGCGACATGGTCGGCAAGCTCTTCGACATCCCCAAGCAGCTCAAGGCCACGGTGGTCTTCGACCAATCGGCGTTCGTCAAGGAGGCCATCAAGACCTTGCTGCATGAGGGCCTGATCGGCCTGATCTTGACCAGCGTGATGATTCTCATCTTCCTGGGCAGCATGCGCGCCACGTTCGCCGTGTGCCTCTCGATTCCGCTCTCGGTCCTGGCCACCTTCGTGGTCCTGTCACTGGGCGGCAGCACCATCAACACCATGATCCTGGGAGGCCTGGCACTGGCGCTCTCTCGCATCATCGACAACTCCGTGATCGCGCTCGAAAACATCTATCGCCATCTCGAAATGGGCGCGTCGCCCGAGGTGGCCGCGGAAGAGGGCGGCTCGGAAGTCACGCTCGCCGTGCTGTCGGCCACGCTTACCACCATCGTCGTCTTCTTCCCGGTGACGTTTCTGTACGGCGTCAGCAAGTTTCTGTTCTCGGCGCTGGCGCTGGCCGTTGCGATCTCGCTGTTCGCCTCTTACTTCGTGGCCATGACTGTCATCCCGCTGTTCTGCGCGCGATATCTCCATGCCGCTCACGAAAACGCCGCGTCCGCCTTCGGGCGTTTCAACGCCTGGTTCAACCGCCAGTTCGGACGCTTGCTCGATTTCTACGAACGTTCGGTACGGCGTGCGCTGGTCCGGCCCGGGTTGACCGTGGCCGTGTTGTCGCTGGTCTTCGTGGCCAGCCTCGCCATCTACCCCTTCGTCGGCCTGGCCTTCTTTCCGCGAACCGACGCGGGCCAGTTCACCATCAGCCTGAAGGTTCCTACCGGAACGCGCATTGAGCTGACCGACCAGTACGTGGCGAGGGTCGAGGACCTGATACGCCATGAGGTCAGCCCCGGCGACATAGACATGATCGTCTCCAACATCGGCGTTGTGCCAGACTTCTCGGCGCTCTACACGACCAATGCGGGGCCCTACACCGCGGTCATCCAGGTGGCCCTCAAGGACTCGCACAAGGTCGGCAGCTTTGAATACATGGACCGTATCCGCGGTCAGATCGCGGCCCAATACCCCGAGCTGCGCACTTTCTTCAGCAGCGGTTCGATGGTCAACGCCATCCTGAACTCCGGCATGCCGGCGCCTATCGACGTCCAGGTGTCGAGCAGCCACCTGCACCGCGCCTACGACGTGGCGCAAGACCTGGCCTCGCGCATCCGCAAGCTGAATGGGGTCGGCGAAGTCTACGTCCCGCAGGACATGAATTACCCCGCGGTGCGCCTGGATGTCAACCGCATCCACGCCGCCGAGTTGGGCCTTAGCCCCAAGGAGATCGTGGACAACGTCATTACCGCCCTGAATTCGAACACCATGATCGCGCCCAATTATTGGGTGGACCACAAGACCGGGAACGACTACTTTCTGACCGTGCAGTATTACGAACACGGCGAGCAAGCCATCCACAACACGATGGACCTGAAGAACATTCCGCTGCGCGCTCCCAATCTCAAGGAGCCGACCACGCTCGATTCGGTGGTCAAGCTGGTCAACACCCAGACCGCCACCGAGGTGGATCACTACCAGGTCCAGCGCGAGGCCGATGTCTATGTGACTCCGGCCGGCGAGGACCTGGGCAAGATCGCTTCGCGCATTGATAAGTTGATCGCCGGGACCAGCTTGCCGGCCAACGTGCGCATCGATCTGCGCGGCATGGTCAACGGCATGCGCTCCTCGTTCCGCAGTTTCGCGATCGGGCTTTCGCTGGCGGCCGTGCTGCTGTACCTGATCCTGGTGGCACAGTTCCGTTCCTTCAAGGATCCGCTGCTGATCATGCTGGCGATCCCCATGGGGTTCATCGGCGTGCTGATCATCCTGCCTCTGACGCACACCACCTTGAACGTGATGTCGCTCATGGGCGTGCTGATGCTGGTGGGCATCGCTGCTTCGAACAGCATTCTCATTGTCGAGTTTGCGCACCGGCTGGAGGAGCAGGCCAGGTCAGCCCAGGACGCCATTGTCACCTCCTGCCGCGTGCGGCTGCGTCCCATCCTGATGACTTCGCTGGCTACTATCTTCGGCCTGCTGCCGATGGCGCTCAAGCTCGGCACCGGCAGCGAGCAATATGCACCGCTGGCGCGCGCGATTATCGGCGGGCTGACGGTTTCGGTCGCACTGACTGTCTTCATCGTGCCTGCCGCGTACCTGTTGGTCTATGGAAACCGCACCCAGCCGGAGGTTCTGTGATGATCTTCTCGGCCTCCCGATGTGGCGCAAGGACGTGTGACTGCCGCTCCGAGCCTCGCCTCGAGGCCTGCTCTCGCCGCCAATCCCGCCGTGATTCGCGTGAGCTAGCGTTCAGCCTGCCAGAATCCCTGCCTTGTCCGGCCACAGGGCCGGTCCGCTCGCATTGGCGCGGACGCACGCGCCGAGGCGAGCCTCGGGGCGGCAGCCACGCGTGTTTGAGCTCTATCCTCCTGACTGCCGTTCTCGCAATCGGCCAGATCGCCCTGGCCCAAGCGCCGCCCGCCAAGCTCACGCTGAAAGAGGCCGAGGAGCTGGCGCTCAAGAACCACCCGCGCGTCCTCGCCGCCGAGAACGAGGTCGGCTTCGCGAACCAGGAGGTGATGGAAGCGCGTTCCGCCTACTACCCCGACGTCTCCCTCGACTTCACCGGCTCGGCCGCAAACCATCTGTCGCGCATCGGCGCGGGCGCCTTGACCGATTCCCGCCTGTTCAACCGCTTCGGGCAGGGGTTCGTCGTCTCACAACTCATCACCGATTCCGGGCGCACCCCCAACCTGGTGGCCAATTCCCGTCTGCGCGCCCAGGCCAGCGCCCAGGATTACCAGGGTAGCCGCTACGACGTGCTTCTGGCGGTCAACCGGAGCTACTTCGACTATCTGCACGCCCAGGCGCTGGTGAAAGTCGCCGACGAAACCGTGACCGCCCGTCAGCTTCTGGCGGACCAGGTGGGCGCGCTGGCCAAGAACGAGCTCAAATCGAAGCTCGATGCCAGCTTCGCGGACGTCAACGTGTCGGAGGCGAGGTTGCTACTGATTCGCGCGCAGGACAGCGTCGAGACCGCGGCGGCCGAATTGGCGCGGGCGCTCGGTTCCGACCAGCCCGCCAATTATCAGCTCGTTGACGAGCCTCTGCCGCCCAGCCCATCGCAAAACGCCGAGGAATTGGTCGCGCAGGCGCTGGCGAACCGGCCGGAGCTCGCCAGTCTGCGCCTCTCGCGCGAGGCCGCCTACAAGTTCGCCGCCGCCGAGCGGGATCTCTCTTTACCGACGCTCAGCTTTCTGGGCGTGGCCGGAACGCTGCCAGTCATCAACCAGACTGCGGCTAACGTGCCGATCCCCGCCGTATACGGGGGCGCGGCCCTGAACCTGGAATTCCCGGTCTTCAACGGCCACCTGTTCGCGGCGCGCCGCGAGGCGGCCCACCAGCACGCCCTGGAATCTGACCAGCGCCTGCGCGATCGGCAGGAGCGCGTCGTCCGAGACGTCCGTTCGGCCTGGGCCAGCGCCTCGACGGCCTACCAGCGCATCGACGTTACCGCACAGTTTCTGCGCCAGGCCGCGCTTGCCTTGAACCTGGCCCAGGGCCGCTACAATCTCGGCCTCTCCTCGATCATCGAGCTGACCCAGGCTCAGCTGAACGTCACCGAGGCGGAGGTCGAAAATCTTAGCGCTAAGTACGACTATCAAATACAGTATGCGGTGCTGCAGTACGCACTCGGCCTTCTGCGGTAACCCGAGAGCGTTGCGCGCCGATTCCGCTTACAGCTATGCCGGCGTCATGAACGCCATCTGCCGCACCATTACGGGCTATTCTGGAAATAGCATTTGCCTATATTCATTCCAGATTCCGAACTGACGATGACCTTTGTTCGCGCCTCCGGCCCTGGCGGCCAGAACGTCAACAAAGTCTCCACCGCCGTCCAACTGCGCTTCGATGCCGGCCAATCTCGCTTGCTTAGCGACGACGTACGGCGGCGCCTCCTGGCGTTAGCCGGCAATCGCGTCACACAAGAAGGCGTGTTGATCATCACGTGCCGCACGCACCGTACGCAGGAGGCCAATCGAGCCGAGGCGCGGGCGAGACTGGACGAACTGATCGCCCGCGCTCAAGTCGTACCGAAGACCCGCCGCCCAAGCCGGCCCACGTTCGGCTCCAAGGTCCGCCGGCTCACGGAAAAATCGCAGCGATCCGCCTCCAAGAAACTGCGCGGCCGGACGAAGGACGACTGAGCTGGCTCATCCTTCCTCGCAAAGCCTTTTTGAGACTGTCTGGAAGGCCGCCGCAGATGCCCGGTTCCGGGATGCGGAGTGAGAATGCGTAGCTCAACTAAACGGGTAATGGAAGAGAGGTGGGTGATCCAGGCGCAATCGCCGCTCTGACAACGGCTTACCTCTTGGGACGGCGAAAGTCCATGTGGCCGCAACTCACCAAACTCGAGTCTTGAACAATCTGTGCGAACTTTTCCTGTCCTCAGACGTCTATGTACTATGAGGTCTGAGTATGGCCAGGTCTGACGCTCTTCAAGGTTCGCTCGATCTGCTGGTGTTGAAGATCCTGTCGCGGCGTCCGCGCCTGCACGGCTACGCCATCATGTCGGCGATCGAGGATATCTCCGGCGACGTGCTCCGCGCCGAGGAAGGCTCGCTGTATCCGGCGCTGCATCGCATGGAGGAAGCCGGGTGGATCCGTGCCCAATGGATTACGAAAGACTCGGGTCAGCGAGCACGCCTGTACGAACTGACGGCGGCGGGGAAGAAGCAGCTTGCCACCGCGGAGTCGCGCTGGCACACGGTGACTCTGGCTGTGAATCGGGTACTACGGGAGGCCTGATATGTCGTTGTGGTCGCGCATAGCCAACGTTTTTCGCGGCGATCGTCTGAATCGGGAGATCGACGAGGAACTGGAATCGCACATCCGGGAGGCCATCGAGCAGGGCCGCGACCCCGCCGAAGTCCGGCGAGCTTTCGGATCCGCGTTGCGGCAACGCGAAGCGAGCCGCGACCTCAGGCTGATCGCGTGGCTCGATTCGCTGCGCGCCGACACAATCTTCGGCTGGCGGCAGCTCAGGAAGAACAAGGTCACTTCCGCCGCGGCCATCCTCTCGCTGGCGGTGGCGATCGGGGCGTGCACGGCTGCGTTCCGGCTAATCGACGCGCTCCTGCTGCGTCCCTTGCCGGTGGCCAACGCCCAGCGCCTCTACCAGGCCTCTCGCCGGATCGTCTTCGATGGCGCCCCGGTGGCATTCGACATCTGGGCCTATCCGTCGTTCCTGCAGATGCGCGCCGCGGTCAAGGATCAAGCCGAGTTGATCGCCGTCTCCAATGCCGAACCGGCAGATCTGACCTACAAGTCGGACCAGGAGATGGAGCAGGCGAACCTCCAGTATGTTTCGGGCCGGATGTTCACCTCGTTCGAAATTCGGCCCGCACTCGGCCGCGTACTCACCGAAGACGACGATCTCAAGCCGGGCGCGCATCCCTACGCCGTGCTCTCATACGACTACTGGTCGCATCGCTTCGGCCAGGACCCGAAAGTCGTCGGCCGCACGTTCCTGTTGGGCGACCGCCTTTACGAGATCGTCGGTGTCGCCCAGGGGCCCTTTACCGGCACCCAGCCCGGCACCATGGTGGACGTCTTCGTGCCCATCGTGATGCATCCCGGCGCCATCCACGACGACTGGACCTGGCACCGCACCCTGGCTCTTGTGAAGCCCGGCGTGGCCGTCGAACCTCTCAGCGCGAAACTGGAGGCGATCTCGCGAGCGTTCGAAGAGCAGCGTATGAAGGGGGTCGGCTCGGGCATGCCCAAACAAATGCTTGACGCCTTCCTCAGCCAGAAGGTTCTGCTCGAACCGGCGGCCTCCGGCGCCTCGGAACTTCGGTCGGAAACGCGGCGGCCGCTCGAGATTCTGGGAGTCCTGGTGGCCTTGGTTCTGCTCGTCGCGTGCGCGAACGTGGCCAACCTGATGACCGCTCAGGCCACGGCGCGCGCCCGCGAAATGGCCCTGCGGGTCTCGATTGGAGGCGGACGATGGCGGCTGATACAACTGATGCTGGTCGAAAGCGGCTTGCTCGCCTTTCTCGCGGCCGCACTCGGCGCGGGGTTCGCGTGGTGGTCCGGACCGTTTGTGGTCGGCATGATCAATCCGCCGAACAATCCAGCGCGCCTGGTTCTGCCCGCGGACTGGCGGGTGCTGGGCTTTGGCGTGGCACTCGCGCTGGCGGTGACTTTGCTCTTTGGCCTGGCCCCCGCGCTGCGCGCCTCCGCCGTCAATCCAGTCAGCGCCATCAAAGGCGGAGAGGACCCGCACTCGCGCCGCCGCCTGATGCACGCGCTGATCGGGGTGCAGGTGGCGTTCTGCTTTCTGGTGCTGTTTGTGGCCGGCCTTTTTGTGGCGACGTTCGAACGGCTGTCCAATCAGCCCACGGGCTTCTCTGCCAATCGCCTTCTGGTTCTCGATACGGTGGCCAAGGTTCCCCAGCCGCCGGAAGCTCTGGGACCAGGTGGTCGAGCATCTGCGTGGGGTGCAAGGGATCGAGGCGGTCGCGCTGGCGGATCAGCCTTTGCTCGGGCCCGTAGGCTGGAACAACTTCGTTTCGATCGACGGCGCACCTCCCAACGGGGTTTTGACGAACATGCTCAGCGTCTCGCCCGGATGGTTAGCGACGATGAAGATTCCCCTGCTCGATGGCCGGGACTTCGGCCCGAACGATGCGTTTCCCGGTTCCGCGCTGGTGAACCAAGCCTTCGCGAGGGCCTACTTCCACGGTGAAAGTCCGGCTGGAAGGCCATTCGAGTTGGTGTTCAGTGGAAACCACCGCCTGCGTTTTGTGGCGGTGGGATTGGTGGGGGATGCACGCTATCGAACCGCCCGCGAGCGGTTCTTGCCGCAGACCTACGTACCCTTCCGCGCCATCGAGGCCAACGGTGAGCCGAGCCGCAGGGGCGCAGGAAAACTACTCGTGCGCACGGCCAGTGCCGACCCTCTCGCGCTGGCGCAGCTCCTGCGCCAGGAAGTTCCGCGGGCGCGTCCCGAATTTCGCGTGAGCGGCATTCGCACCCAATTGGAAATCAACCAGGCGCGCACCGTGCGCGAGCGGCTGCTCGCCATGCTGGCGCTGTTCTTCGCGATTGTCGCGTTGCTGCTCGCGGGCGTGGGCCTCTACGGCGTGTTGCACTACTCGGTGCTGCAGCGGCGGCGCGAAATCGGCATTCGCATGGCCATAGGCGCTCAAGCCGGCAGTATTGCGCGGCTGGCGATCGCGGATGTCTTCGCCGTAACCCTTGGCGGAGCGGTTGCCGGCCTCGCACTCGGCATGGCTTCGGCGCGATTCATCGCATCTTTGTTCTATCAGGTGAAGGCAACCGACCTGCCGATGCTCGTTTTCCCTTCGCTGGCTCTCTTCGCGGTAGCGTTGCTGGCAGCGGTGCCCGCCGTGATCCGCGCCGTCAGAATCGACCCGGTGACGATGCTGCGCACCGAGTAATTGCGAGGGCCCTCGGGCCTGGGCGCGTTGCGCGGTCGCCGGCGCCGGCACCCACGGCGCATGGCGCCTGCACGGATTCAGTTCAGGCCCATGGACGCAATCAGGGTTCGAAAACGCGGCTCGTTCGCCAATGGGTCGAAGTACGCTTCGCGCTTGAGGTAGATCAGACTCGGGCTGTGGCTGTTGAACGCGCGGTCGAGCGCGTCGAGCGCGTCGCGTCTTCGTCCGAGACGCATGGCGATCCGCGCGATCTCGTACTCATCGTGGGGCTGCTGCGCGAAGGCGTCCTTGAGCGCGGCCTCCCAATACCCTGTGGCGCCCTGGGTTCGCCAGCCGTCTTCGAGACGTTGGGCGAAAGGCCCAGCGCCCTCAGTTCGCCGCAAGACGGCCAGAGCATTCGGGTACTGATCCAGGTGTTGGTAGGCGTCCACCATCTGCCACAGGGCGTTGCTGTTGTGAGGGTCGAGTTCCAGCGTCTTTTCAGAGGCTGCGACGGCCTCCCGGTATTGTCCGGCCATCAGGTAGTGCCAGCCCAGATGGGCGCTCACCAGCAGGTCCAGCGGGTCAAGCTCCAGGGCCCGGCGGCTTTCGTCGAGGGAATCGCCGAGCCTGCCGGCCACAACTGAGTAATGGGAAAGCCAGTGATGGGCCTGGGCGTCGGACGGGTTGAGTTCGAGCGCCCGGCGAAATTCTCTCCCTGCAGCCCTCCAGTCCCAGTTGAAGACCAGGTTGACAATGGCGCGGCTGGTGTGAGCCTCGGCGAGCGAGTCATCGAGCAGCAGCGCCCGGTCGGCGGCGGCGCGGGCGAGCGGGAAGGCCTCCGGAGCGGGCATTGCGTGACCCCAAGCGAGAAAGGAGTAGCAGTCCGCCAGACCGGCATAGGGGGCGGCGTAGTTGGGGTCCTCGTGCAGCGCCGCCTGGAAGCGCTCGACCGCCCGCCTCACGCTGATTGGATCGGTGGTGTTGCGAAGATACAGCCCCTGAAGATAAAGATTATGGGCTTGCCGGCTCTCAGTCGGCCTGTGCCCCGCCCCACCAGCAGCCGCCAGACGGCGTTTCAAAGTGCCGGCAATCTTGGAGGCGATCTCATCCTGCACCGCGAACATGTCGCCGGCATCGGTGTCATAGGTGGCTGCCCAAAGGTGATATCCGTCGCGCGTGCTGTTGAACTGAGCGGTGACGCGGATTCGCCCGTTCTGGCGCATGACGCTTCCCTCGAGGACGGCTGTGACCCCCAGACGGCGTCCGATCTCCCGTACATCCACCGGCTTGCCTTTGAACTGAAAAGCAGTGGTCCGGGCGATGACGCGCAATCCCTGAATCTGGGAGACGTGACTGGTCAACTCTTCGGTCAGACCGTCGGCGATGTAGTCGTCTTCGGAATTGCCGCTGAGATTGACGAATGGGAGCACCACCACGGAGTCAGTCGTCGAAAGCGCAGACTGGCGGCGGGGCGCCAGGATCAGCAGAATCAGGGCAGCGGAAACGGCCGCGGCGGCGATGAGGGCTGCGACTTTGAATGCCCTGGGCCTGGGTGTTTGCGGAGCGCCCTTGGGGGCGGGCGGCGCTGAGGCAGGCGCACCGGGGACGATCAGCCGGTAGCCGCGGCGGGGGACGGTTTCGATGGAAATGCTCCCGCCGAGTGCCTTCCGCAGCGCCGAAATGCTCTGGGCGAGATTGTTCTCCTCGACGAACGTGTCGGCCCACACCAGGTTCATCAACTCGGATTTTGCGACCACCTGGCCGGCGCGGGCGGCTGGAGCAGATCCTCGGAGTGGCGATGACGCACTTCGATGGCGCCGGCGGCCTGACTCAGATCGACAACATCCACGGCTCGATTTCGGGATTCGCCACCCCAGACCGGCCCGGCACCGGCACCTACACCCTGAACAACGACTGCACCGGAACGATGACGCTAAGCAATCAAGGCGCGCCTACCCTGACGTTACGGATCGTGGTGGTAGACCACGGCAGCCAGATCCGCACGGTGGTGGTGTCGCCCGCGGCGGTGATGGTCTCGAGCGACGGGAGGCGGCTCTAGTCTTCCTGCGGCGTGGCGCAGGCTCTCCGCCTGCCGCGTCCCGGCCTGAGAGGCTGCGCCACGGGTCATGAGGTGGATCGTTGCCGCCGTTGTCGCGCTGGTAATGGTGGCCGGCGAGTTGGTGTTTTCGATTCGCCAACAGACCCAAACGTTCGACGAGAGCGCGCATCTGTATGCGGGTTACTCGTACTGGAAACGAGGAGACTACGGTGTCAATCCCGAGCATCCGCCGCTGGTAAAGCTGCTGGCCGCGCTGCCGCTCGTGCCGATGCGGCTGCCGGTTGAGCCGCCGCCGGACATCTACTTCCGAGCCGCCTCCCTATTGGGCGGAATTCAGTTCCTGTATGCCCACGATGCTCAGTTCGCCGCCGCAGAACCCGCTGGGGCGGTGAGGCGTAGTCCAGGCTCAATGAGCTTCAGCACATTGGGGTATCTGTCCTCTTACTCACAAGTTATTGGGAGGAGTAACACCGCTTGCCAACAGCCTCGCCGAGGCGTATTAGACTGGGAGTAGGAATTCTCCTCAGAGGGGGAACTCGGTGAACTGGTTGACGTCGTGCCTGAACGCTGTAGCCGGTGTGGCCGTTTTCGCCGCTGTCTTGTCCCCGCAGAACGTCCCTCCCACAGCTCCGGAACCGGGAGCGCCGGCGTCGCCACAGCAGCTTGACGACTTAGTCGCGCCGATCGCACTGTATCCCGATCCCGTGCTGGGCCAGATCCTGGCCGCTTCCACTTACCCGATGGAAATCGCCGAAGCGGAGCAGTGGCTCAGGGACCATCCGCACTGGAAACCCGCGAAGCTCATGAACGAAGCGAAGAAACAGAACTGGGATCCCAGCATACAGGGGCTGGTGGCGTTCCCCGACGTGCTTGCCAACCTGGCCCAGAACATCAACTGGACCACGCAGCTTGGCAACGCGTTTCTCGCCCAGCAGGCTGGTGTGATGCATGCGGTCCAGCGCATGCGTGCCCAAGCCGAGGCGAAGGGAACGCTTCGTTCGACGCCGCAGGAGACCGTGACAACTCAGAGTCAGAACGGACAGACGGCGATCAGCATCCAGCCGGCGAACCCGGATGTCTGGTACGTGCCCAATTACAATCCTGCGTATATATGGGGGCCACCGGCTTGGGGATATTACCCACCGCTGCTGTATCCCGGCATTGACGCGGGGCTATTGTGGTATCCAGGCATAGACCTGGACCTCTGGTTCGGCGGCTGGGGCGGCTGGGGCTGGGGAGGCTGGGGCTGGGGACCCGACTGGTTCGGCGGCGGTATCTACTGCGACAATTCTTTCTTCCATCGCTATGGCTTCCATCATTACCCAGGGGCAGCGCTGGGCCGCTCGGCTTGGGCCCACAATCCGGAGCATAGGCTGGGTGTGCCGTACGCCAATCGTGAAGTGGCCAGCCGCTTTGCGCGTGGTGGCGAGGCTGGGAGATTCGGCGGCGCACGGGGCCAGAACTTTGGCCGCGCGGAGATGCCGGCTCAACAGCGCTTCGGACATCCCAACTTCGAGCAGCGCGGCTGGACGGGCAATCACAGTGTCTTCGGCGGGTATCACAGCGGCGGCGCGGCGCGCATGCAAAGCGACCGCGGCTTTTCGAGCATGGGCGGGCACTCGTTCGGCGGATTCGGCGGAGGAGCGCGCGGCGGCGGAGCGCGCGGCGGAGGGAGGCGCTAATGACCGGCAGCCTGAGTGTTTTTGGTGCCGCGATGGCCATTCTGTGGGCCTCGCCCGCCATCGCTCAGGAGCGATTCGATTCGGCTGAAGCGGCCGCGCAGGCCGTCATCGATGCGGCGGCGAGCCATGACAACGCGCGCATCGAGGCCATCTTCGGTACGGGCGCCAAGAGCGTTCTCACCTGTGGCAATGCCGCGCAGGACCGCGCCGAACAGGACGAGTTCGCGCGCATGGCCCGCGCCAGGCATCGGCTGCAGATGTCTCCCATGAACCCGAACCGCGCGGTGCTCGCCATTGGCGACGAGGACTGGCCGTTTCCGGTCCCCATTCTCCGCACGAACGGCAAATGGAGCTTTGACACTTCGGAAACCCCTATCGAAATGCGCGCGCGGCGCATCGGCAGCGACGAGCTCGACGCGATCGAGATTTGCCATGGGTATGTCGACGCGCAGACGAAGTACGCTTCCGAAGATCGCGACAAAGACGGCATGCTCGAATACGCGACCCATCTGATGAGTTCGCCTGGCCGGCACGACGGGTTGTACTGGGAAGGCGAGAGCGAGCCGCTGATTCCCGAGGGCCTGGCGCATGCCGCAGGGGATAAGGGACACGCCAAGCCCTATCATGGATACTACTTCCGAATGCTCGAAGGGCAGGGCCCCAATGCGCCGGGCGGAGCGCACAGTTACTTGGCGAAAGACAAACTCATTGGCGGATTCGGCTTAGTGGCGTGGCCGGCCGAATACGGAGTAACTGGGGTGTACACCTTCATCGTCAATCAGCAGGGCATGGTCTACCAAAAAGACATCGCGCCGGTGCCCGGCCAGCCGCCGGCGCCGATCACCCGCTACGACCCCGACCCTTCCTGGCAACCGGTGGAGTAACTACCGCGGCCCCTTCTCTTCGAGCATGGCGCGCAGCCGTTCCAGTTCGCGCTGGAGCTTGCGCTCGCGCGTGGCCAGAATGACGACGAAGGCGAGCAGGACCAGCCACGCCGTCAACAGGCCGTAGAAGAGGAACACGAAGTTGCGCTGGTATTGTTCGGGAGTAAGTCCGGCGGTCTGAAGCAGCATTGCGAACATAGGCACCATTCTTTCAGAAGGCATGCACCTCACGGCGGAGGGCGTCGATTTCGCGGCCGGTCTGCTCCTGCCTCATGCGGATCAGGAGCAGCACCACTGCCAGTAGCAGCATGGGAATCCAGTTGAGGAACAGCATGTACCAATACGCGGGGCTCATGAAGCCGCCGCCGTAAACCACCGGCTGCGGATGCTGGGTGCGCCACCACTTGATGGAGAAGAAGATGATGGGCACATCGGCGAAGGCGAAGATGGAAACCACGGCCGACATGCGCGCGCGCTCGGTGGGCTCTTCGATGGCGCGGCGCAACATGACGTAGCCGGCGTAAATGATCCAGCCCACCAGCATGGAGGTGAGCCGCGCGTCCCAGGTCCACCAGATGCCCCAGATGATGCGGCCCCAGATCATCCCCGTGAGCAGGTTGGCGGCGCCGAAGGCCAGGCCGACTTCGGTGGCGGCGGCGGCGAAGGAGTCGTACTTCAGATCTTTCCCCACCAGGTAGACGATGCTCGCGATCATGGCGGCGAAGAAGCAGAGGAACGCGGTCCAGGCCACGGGAACGTGGAAGAAGATGATGCGGAAGATGGGGCCCTGCTGGATCTCATCCGGAAGCACAAGCAGAATGATGGCCAGGTTGCCCGCCAGCAGCAGGGCCGTGAGCCAGGAAAGCGCCGCGATCGTTTTGTCTCTCATGGTCACCTCACCAGAACGGATTCGATCAGCGCGAGCGCGAGTGCGCTGAAGATAACATCGAACACCACCAGCAGCCGCACCCACTGCGCCAGTTCGGCGGTAAGCGGATCGCCCATCACGAGCGGCGTGGTCAACTGCATGGCCGCGAGCAGGCAGGGAATCAGGATGGGGTAGACAAGCATGGGGAGCATCAGCTCGCGCAGGCGCAGGTTCACGGTCAGCGCGCTGAAGACCGTGCCCACCACGGTCAATCCCCAGGTGCCCAGGGCGATGACGCCGGCGAGCGGCCAGAACTGCCGGGTCCACGGCACGTTGTAGAGAACGCCGAAGACGGGCAGGCAGACGAACTCGACCGCGGAGAGCAGGACGAAATTGGCGAAGGCCTTTCCGAGAAACAGCGCGGCGCCGGAGATGGGCGCGGCGATCAGGGCGTCGAGGCAGTCGTTAGCCAGTTCGCGCGCGAAGCTGCGATTGAGAATGAGCGCGCCGGCGAAGGCGAAGACCAACCACAGCAGGCCGCCGGAGATCTGGCGCGTCTCATCCTCGGTGGGCTCGAAGGCGATGCTGAACAGAATCAGGATGACGAGCGCGAACGCGACCGAGGCGTTGATCGCTTCCTTGGTGCGCAGCTCGGAACGCAGATCCTTCCATGCCACCGTCGCGCTCTGGCGGAAGAGGTGTAAACGCGGCGGCGTCATGCGGGTGCGGATTGGGGCTCGCCGTACTGCCGGTACAGCCATCCCGGTTCCTCCAGCATTTCCGCGGTGCGCGCGCCGGTGTAGGCCAGACGCCCGCGCACAAGCAACGCGACGTGGGTCGCCAGTTCGAGCGCTTCGCGCAGTTGATGAGTGGAAAGCACGATGGTGCGGCCTTCGGCGATGGCGTCGCGCAACAGAGACTGGAGCAACGCGATGGCGCGATCGTCGAGCGCCGTGAAAGGTTCGTCGAGCAGCAGCACGGAGGGCTCGTGCAGAAACGCGCGGGCTACAGCCAGGCGCTGCCTCATGCCGCGTGAGAATTCGCGCACCAGGCAATCGCGGACTCTTTCGAGGCCGGCGCGCTCCAGCCATTCCGAAGCCGCGCGGTCCGGGCTCTCCAGGCCGTAGAGGCGCGCGAACAGGCGCAGGTTCTCGATGGCGGAGAGCTCTTCGTAGAGCGAGATTCCGTGGCCCAGGATGCCGATGGAGAGACGCGTGGACCGGTCGCGCGCATCGGCGCCGCAGATCCGAATGCTGCCGCGGCCGGGGCGCGAGAGGCCGGCCAGTATCCGCAGCAGCGTGGTCTTGCCCGCGCCGTTACGGCCGATCAGCGCCATCGATGAGCCGGGCTCCACGTTGAAGCTGATGTCGCGCAGGGCCGGAAAATCGCCGTAGAACTTCCAGACGCCGTCGATTTCGACGGACTTCATCGAGCCGCCTGACCTTTGCGATAGAGCAGCACGAAACCGAGCGCGAGCGCAGCGAGTGCGAGCGCGAGAATGGTCAGGCGCCGATCCTCGAAGCCCGGTGGTGCGATGACGCGGAGGGCGGGGCCGGAATCGTCGGCATCGGCGGCGGGAGCGCTCTGGGCCGCGCGCAGGGAGCCGGTGCCTTGGATGCCGACTTCGAATTCGGCGGCAGAGTTCTCGTAGATGGCGGCCTGCGTCTGCGGCTCCGCACCGAGCGGCTTCAGACCTTCGCCCTGGAGCGTGACGCCCGAAGGCACCACGAGCCGCGTGGGCACACTCGGGTAGTAGAACTTATCCGAAAACGTGGCGGGGTCCGTGGCCGGCAACGTGTAGTTGACGTCGATGCGCGTCTCGCCGGGCTTGATGGGAAAGGCCAGCGTGTAGACGCCCTTCTGCTTCGCCTCGGTGGGCGCTTGCTCGAGCGGCATGCCACTGGGCTCGGTCGCGTTCACTTTCAGGCTGTCTTTGGCGGCCGCGGCTGGGACGAAGAAGCGGAGCGTGCCGCGGTCGGGATCGTCGTAAGTGAGTTTGCCGCTATTCGTGAAGAAGTAAGTCTCGGAGACCGCGAGCTGCTGGGCGCTGGGCTCGAGGAAGACGATGTGCTGCGAGACCTGCGCCGCGCCGGGATTCTTCGATGCGTCGAAGACGCTCAACTGTAGGCCGGTGGAAGGCCGGCCGGGAGGGACCATGGTGTTGTAAGTCACGCCGGCGTGCTGCACCTCGATGAGGTGCGGCGCGGGTTCGAGAGTACGGTTGATGGCGAAATGGCCGGTGGCGCCGGATTTTGTGTTGTCGAGCAACTCGGGGCCGTTCTGGCTCAGCTTGAAGATGCTGATATCGGCGCCGGGCTCGGGGCGGCCGGTGGTTTGGTTGACCACGGTGCCGTCAACGGCGGCGAACAGGGCGGAGGCGGTGGCCAGGAGGAGGACGGCGAGGGACTTCATTTCGCGGCCTCCACGGGGATGGGTTTGCCGCACTCGCCGCAGAACTTCATGGGAGATGGGAAGCGGGCTCCACAGTGGGGGCAGACCGCTGGCTGGCGGTCGGGGCTCTGTGGACGCGGTCGAGGAGTGGGCGCCTGGACCACGCCCTGCAGCTTGTCGATCTCGGCCAGGACCGCGGCCAACTCGCGCTGTAGGTCCTGCTTGGTCTGGGCGTAGTCGTTATCGGAGAGTTTGCCGAGGCGGTACTCGAACTGCAAGTCGCGGAGGTTTTCGTAGATGGTGAGCTTGCGTTCTTCCAGATGCCTGGTCGGCGAATCGGGTTCGGGCTCGGGCAGATCCCGCGGGCGCACGCCTAGCGTGAAGACGAGAACGCCAATGACGAGGACGGCGGCGGCGAAGAGCATCATCGATCCAATTGTTCCAGGTCCCTCTCGATGCGCGCCAGCATGGCGGCGTCGGGCTCCGGTCCCGCGGTCGCGGCCACGGGCTTGCGGAAACGCTTGATGACCCACCAGACGAACGCCAGGCCGAGCGCAAGGCCGACGAACGGCATGAAGTAGCCGAGCAGGTTGAAGCCCTGCGCGGGCGGCTTCACCAGAATCTGAACCCCGTATTCCTTGACGAAGGCGTCGAGGATGGCGGAGTCCGACATGCCCGCGTTCACCATGGCGAGCAGCTTTTCGCGCGCCGGCCTGGAGTGCGAGCATTCGATCATGTTGCACGAGGTGACGGTGGCGCCGCACCCGCACAGGCACATGAGCTGGTCGCCCAGGCGGCGGACGCGTGGGTTGGCGAGCGGGGTGGTGGATTGGGCGAGGCAGACGACTGCCAGCGCCAACGCGAGGAGACTACTTTTCCACCGGCCCATAAACCTTCTTTGCGACGCCGAGGACTTGCGTCCGGGCGTACTGCAATCTTACTTTACTCGGAACCAGGCAGATGAGCGTGCCCGAGAGGACCACCCAGTAGCCGATCCAGATCCAGGAGACCAGCGGGTTGACGTAGGCCTGGATGACGGCGCGCTGGTTGTCGTCGGACATGCCGGCGAAGTTGAGGTAGAGATCTTCGTTGAGGCGGCGGCGGATGGCGACTTCGGAGGTCGGCTGGCGCTCGCCGGCTGTGTAGACACGGCGCTCGGGCGCGAGCGTGCCCAGTGGCTGGCCGTCTTTCGAAACGTCGATGGCGGCGCGTTCCCAGGTGAAGTTGCCGTTGTCGCCGCCAGTGAGATCGATGACGCGGAGCTGGTAATGGCCGATGGAGAACGCGTCGCCCCGGTTGACTTCGACGGTGGTGTCCTTATTGAAGGCGGAGCCCGTGAAGCCGATGAACATGAGCACGATGCCCATATGCACGATGTAGCCGCCGTAGCGGCGCGTGTTGCGGCGCGTGAGATCGACGGCGCCGGCCAGCAGGTTGCGGCCGGTCTTGGCGGCGATGGCGTGCGCGCCCTTGTAGAACTCGGCGGCGATGGTCCAGGCCACGAAGAGGCACAGGCCGAAGGACATCAGCGCGTAGGGATGGCGCATGCCGAGGGCGGCGAGCGCGGCCACCAACACCAGGCCGGCGATTAGCGGCCACTGGAAGTTCCGGCGGAGGCTATCGAGCGAAGTGCGGCGCCAGGCGAACAGCGGGCCGACGCCCGTGAGGAACAACAGAAACAGTCCGATGGGGATATTGATGCGGTTGAAGAACGGCGCACCGACGCTGATCTTTTCGCCCGTGGCCCACTCGGAGATTACCGGGAACAGCGTGCCCCAGAGGATGGCGAAGCAGGCGGCGACCAGGATCAGGTTGTTGAACATGAAGCTGGATTCGCGCGAGATGACGCTCTCCAGCCGCGCTTCGGTCTTGAGGTAGTCGAGGCGATCGAGGATCAGGTAGAGCGTGCCGGCGATGACGATGGCCAGGAATCCGACGAACCACGAGCCGATGGAGGACTGCGCGAAAGCGTGCACGGAGCTGACGACTCCGCTGCGCGTGAGGAACGTCCCGAAGATGCACAGGAAGAAAGTTCCGGAGACGAGCACCATGTTCCAGACCTTCATCATGCCCTTCTTCTCCTGCATCATGACGGAATGAAGGAAGGCAGTGGCGCTCACCCAGGGCAGGAGCGATGCGTTTTCGACGGGGTCCCAGCCCCAGTAGCCGCCCCAGCCGAGGACCGCGTAGGCCCAACCGGCGCCGAGCAGAATGCCGGTGGTTTGGAACAGCCATGTGACCAGGGTCCAGCGGCGGGTGGTGTAGATCCACTCGTCGCCGGGCTGGCGCGTGATCAGCGATCCGATGGCAAAGGCGAAGGGCACCGCGAAGCCGACGTAGCCGAGATAGAGCATGGGCGGGTGAATCGCCATGGCGGGATATTGGAGCAGCGGATTCAGCCCCTGTCCATCGGGGACGGCCTGGATGGTGCGCCCGACGGCCAGCATCTTGAACGGCGAGGCGACGAAGGCGTTCATGATCAGGAAGAAGCACTGGGTGACCATGAGAGTCGCGATGACGTAGGACATCATGGAGCGGTGGCGGCGGCGGTTGGTGAAGACGACCACCGCGGAATAGCAGGAGAGCAGCCAGCTCCACAGCAGAAGCGAGCCTTCCTGGCCGCCCCACCAGGCCGCGAACTTGTAGAGCGCCGGCATAGCGCGGTTGGAGTGCGCCGTGACGTAGGCCATGCGGAAATCGCCGGTGAGGAGGCTCAAGACCAGCACGGAAGCCGCGACGGTCAGGAGGAACCAGATGGAATAGACGGCGCGGCCGGCCGCGTGGACGAGGAAGGCGTTGCGCTTCCAGCCGCCGATGGCTCCGGCGGCGATGGCGAAGACGGACAGGCAGAAGGCGAGGAGTATCGCCAGCGATCCCAGATTCTCCATAAAAGTCCTTAAAAGCTCGAACAGGTCATTTCGGCGCGCCGGCCCGCAGCCGCCATCAGAGGGCGGCCTTTCGGATGGGGATGTTGGCCGGATGCGCCTGGCCCGGCTGCGACTCGTATTTCGACGCGCACTTGGCTTGCACCTGGCTGGCGCGGAAAACGCTGTTGGGACCGAGGCGGCCGTCGGCCAGCGCCTGAGCGCCGTCGCGAAGCGTGTCGGGCAGCGGAGACGAGCCGTTGTAGACGACCTGGATGGTGAGCTTGTCCTGGCGCAGAACGAACGAAACTTCGCGTCCGTTGCGAAGGATGGAGCCGGGTTCGACATCGCCGCCGACCCGCAGCCGCTTGCCCAGGGCGTGCGGACCCATCTGTTGAAGCTCGGCGACCGTCTTGTAGTAGGTCTTATTCTCGTTGATGCCGCCCACAGCGAGCCACACCAGTGCCCCTACGATGACGGCGACGAGCGCGGCGAATTTCCAGTAGTTTCTCATGCCAGCCCTTTACTTCCTTTGAGTATACAAGGCACTGCCTGTTAGATGCGGGCAGCGGCTGTTCGGGAGCTTAATGTGCGAATGCAACAGGCCGCTCGGGTTCCGCGTGCCAGCTTTGTTGAAAACATGGGACTTTTTGGCTTCGTTTTGCGCGGGGCGGGCCGCGAGAGTATCGAGGTTGCGCCGGCCTCTGGCCCCGTTGCCGCCTCCCACATCCGTTGTAGCACGGGGGTGCAAGAGTTCCCCCGTGCTCGGCCACAGCTCACGCTACCCGTTGCCTAGATAAAGGACGTGGACGTAGGTTCCCAGCCGCTGGTTGTAGGCGAGGTAGTAGCCGGGGTGATCCGGGTCCTCATAAAGGACGATGCTGTCGGAGTCCCAAGCCCAATCTCCGCAGTAGCCTACGTCAGCCGGGGCCACGGAGAAGAAGAAGCCGCCGAACCAGAAGCGGGACGGTCCGCCGCCGACGAGTCGAAAGACGTGGTGAGGTCCGAAGCCGCCGTTGAAACGGCCGTGCTCCCAGGGATGGTCCAAATGGTAGTGGGCGTCGTTGGGGCCGGTGTCATGGCCGACCCACTTGCCCTTGTTGACGTGCGGGGCGTTGGGGTGGCCGGGGTGATCGTCAAAGTGGCGTTGCTCCTCCGGGCGTGCGGCGGGAGCGTTGTGCGGGGCGGGCTTGGGCCCGTGAGCCGGCGGGCGGCTAGGTTTGAAGTTACCGTGAGCTTCTTCGTGGCCTTCATGGCCTTTCTCCTGGGCGAGTCCGGCGCCGCAGGTGGCCAGAGCCAGTACAGCAAGGAAACCGACGAAATTCTTCACAGCATCCCCTCCTTGACTCAAGCCTAGCAAAGGCTGGCGGCCCGGAAATGCGGCGCGGCGGGAACCTGGCGGAGGCGGGTGGTGTCCAATGAACCGATGCGCGGGATTTGGTTGAGGTACTGGCTGCCGCTGGCCAACCTGGCTATCGATGGGGTGTTGCTGGGGATGATGGCGTGGCAGGTGCATACCCGGATGCCGGACAGACGGTCATCGTTGGGTGTCGTCGAGGTGTCCACACCGGGGCAATACGGCGCGATCTGCCTCGGCACTCTTCCGGCCGGACTGGTCAGTGCCCCGGTTGCGCCGCAGTGGCTCTGGCGGTCGATCAGCGTTCGGTGGGTGTGCCTGCACGAGGGTGCGGCCTTGCTGGTGTGGTTTGTCGTGGGGTGGGTGGCCGAGTCGCCCGGGCGGCGGAACTCGGTCTTTCAGTACCTTGTGCTGAGGGTCGTGAGCATTCCGGCGTCGTTGAGCGGGCCGAGTTCCGGGTGTTGCGGACTCCTCATGTTCCTGGCCTGGGTGGCGGCGGCCGGATGGGGGGTGATGGCCGGCTTCCGGTTCGCCCGCGAAAAATGGGTGCACGGTCTGGGACATTGAGAGCTAGAATAGGCTCGATATGAACCTCAGACTTGGCGTAGTCGCGATGGTGCCGTTCTTATTGATCTTGGGGGCGTGTACGGAGGAACCGAAGCCCGCCGCCAAGAAGGAAGTCAAACCAGCCGAGCCGGTCACAGCGCTTGCAGGGGTCTACGAGATGTACAAACAGGCGAGAGGCTGGGCGCCGGATTGCGTGCTCGAACAAGTTGCCAGCCTGGACGTGAAGGACGTGAAGGGCCAGCAGGAAGGCAAGATGGCCGCGTGGGAAGCCACCTTCGTTTCCCCGAAGCTGCGCCAGTCGCGCCATTTCACGTATTCGGTGATCGAGGTTCCGGGGAGCAGCCTGCCTATGGGCGTCTTCGGGGGCTCGCCCGATACCTGGTCGCCGGTCGGGCATTCGCAGGGTTTTCAGATCCAGTACGTGAAGACGGATTCGCCCGCAGCATACGCCACAGCCATGACTAAGGCCAAGGACTACGCCGCCAAGCATCCCGATCTGCCGGTGAAGTTCCTGCTGGAGTGGCAGAGGCGGCACCTCAACCCGACCTGGCGGGTCTACTGGTGCGAATCCGTGTCCACCAGCAATTTTTCGATCTACGTGGACGCGATGTACAACAAGTACGTGTCCACGGCGCACTAAGAGTCGTCCGCGCCCTACAGGCGGACGATCTTGGGGGAGGAGACGCCGCGGAGGGCGTTCCTGGTATCGACGATCAGGCGCGCGTTCGCGACCAGCGCGCGGTAGTCGAAAGCCGAGTGATCGGTGATGATCACGACGCAATCGGCTTCGGCCACCGCCTTCTCCGGCGGCTCGGCGCAGAGCTCGAGACCGTCCACGCTCAGATGCGCAACATGCGGATCGCTAAAGGTCACTTGCGCGCCGCGGCGCTTGAGCAGATGGATGACGTCGAGCGCGGGCGATTCGCGAAGGTCGTCGATGTTGCGCTTATAGGCGACGCCCATGATGTGGATGTGGGAGCCCCGCAGCGCCTTGGCGTGCTCGTTGAGCGCGTTCTGGACCTTATCGACCACGAAGTGCGGCATCTGGCTGTTGACGTAACCGGCCAGCTCGATGAAGCGCGCTTCGAACCCCGCCTGCCGCGTCTTCCAGGAAAGATAGAAGGGATCGATGGGGATGCAGTGGCCTCCCAATCCGGGGCCGGGATAGAACGGCATGAAGCCGAAAGGCTTGGTGGCGGCCGCGTCGATGATCTCCCAGACGTTGATGTCCATGCGGTCGCACATCTGCGCCAGCTCGTTGACCAGGCCGATGTTGATCATGCGGAACGTGTTCTCGAGCAGCTTGACCATCTCGGCGACTTTGGTGGAACCCACCGGCACGACGGTCTGGAGCGCCTGCCCGTAGAACAGCGCGCCCAGCTCCGTGCACGCGGCTGTGATGCCGCCGACCACCTTCGGGATATTGACGGTCTGGTACTTGGGGTTGCCCGGATCGACGCGCTCGGGCGAGAAGCACAGGAAGAAGTCTTCGCCGACCTTCAGCCCAGACTTTTCGAGCATCGGAAGGACGAACTCGTCCGTGGTGCCCGGGTAGGTGGTGGATTCGAGAACGATCAGCATCCCCGGATGGATGTATTTCGCGATCTCGCGGCAGGCCGCGTCGATGTAACTCATGTCCGGGTCTTTGCTCTTGCGGAGCGGGGTGGGCACGCAGATGTCGATGGTGTCCAGTTCCGCGACTACGGAAAAATCGCACGTCGCGTGGAGCTTGCCGGCCTCTACCAGCGGCGCGAGCGTGGTATTGGCAATGTCGAGGACGTAAGAGTCCCCGGCGTTGACGCGATCCACTTTCGATTCGGTGACATCGATTCCTGTGACCCTGAATCCGGCGTGCGCGAACTCCACGCCCAGAGGCAGTCCCACATAGCCCAGTCCCACTACGCCGACGCGCGCCGTGCGCGTGCGGATCCTCTCCTCTAGCTGCCGGCGCCATTTGGCCGACTCGACAGTTTGCAACGGCTCCTCACGAGTGTCAGTCAAGATAGAATTCTCCCCCGGCCACGATGGTGGCAGGCCCAGTTAAATAGATGTCGTCTTCCCAGCGAAGATCCAACGGTCCGGCGGGTGTGAGTACCCGTACCGGGCTTTCGGCAAAACCGAGCAGAATTGCGGCGGCCACGGCGCCGGTCGCGCCGGTGCCGGAACTCAACGTCTCACCCACGCCGCGTTCGAAGAAACGGACGTCGAGCGTGTGCGCGTTGAACGGGGTGCACGAACGAGACGTTGGTGCGGTCCTCAAAATGCGGATACCCCTCGATTTCCTCGCCCATGCGGCGCCAGTCGAAGTCGAAATCCTCGACGAAAACGACGCACTGGGGGTTGCCGACGTTCAGGGCCGAGACTTCGCGGGTGCCTCCGTCGAGGGGCAACTCCAGGTGCAGCTCGGACTGGATATAGACCGGCCGGCCCATGTTCATCTCCAGGCGAAACTCGAGGCCGTTGCGCTCGATCAGGCGGAGGCTCTTGACGCCGGCGCCGGTCTGGATGGCCATTTCATCGCCGTCGGCGGCCAGGCCGGAATCGAGAAGGAGAGCGGCGGCGCAGCGCGTGCCATTGCCGGAAAGCTCGGGCTCGCTGCCGTCGGCGTTGAAGAGGCGGATGGCGGCGGGCTTGGCCTGGATCAGGAGCCAGCCATCGGCGCCGACGCCGGTGTGGCGATCGCAGATGGCGCGCGCGGCCAGCGCGAGGTCCCCGGGAGGCGAATCGGCGGCCCAGGTCATCAGGAAGTCGTTGCCCGCGCCGTGCGCTTTTGTGAACGGTATCGTCATCACTGCCGCCGGTAAATCTCTATGACCGGGGCCCCCTTTAGAGCGATGCCCTTGACTAAATCATATCGCGGTCCGGTCCTCTGAAGGCGGTCGATTGCGCGGGCAACGATATCGCCCGAAACGGCTACGGCCCAGCGTTCGTGGATGGGCGGCTGGGGAGCGCTCATGACGGAGCGCCAGGCGCGGCCGTTGCACTCGCTGTAGGTTTCGCGCAGGTGGATGCCGGCCTGCTGATAGATGGCGGTCACGTCGCCGAAGGAAGTGACGATGCCATCGCCACGGTTGTAATGGGCCCGAAGGTACTCGGCGCCCTCGTGCGTCCAGGCGCGGCGCGTTTCGGAGTTGACCTGCGATTCCTTCCAGCAGATCCAGTTGTCCATGCGGGGGTAGGCGAGCCAGGGGACGACGGCGGCCAGGACGACGACGGCGGCGGCGAACTGGCGGGCGCGCTGGGGGACCAGGGTCACCAGAGCGGACGCGGCGAAGGCCAGCAGAGGCAGCGCGGCGATGGCGTAGCGCGTGTTGTAGTAGCTGTGCGGCCAAAGGTGCGGGACGAAGATGGGCGTACTGCCGGAATGGAGGCTCCAGATATAGAACAGCGGGGCCAGAGCCAGCAGCGCCAGGGGCCAGAAAGCGCGGCGCAGCAGCGCCACCAATCCGCCGGCGAGCGCCATCCAGACCAGCGGCTGGCCGGCGCAAACGCGGACGGCCTCGCGGAGGTAGAGCCAGGCCTGTCGCCAGTCGTGATCGCCTGGATAACGGGCCATGCCCGCGTCGAGGGCGCGCTGGTAAATCCCCTTGGCGCTCGAAGGGCCGGAGTAGAAGGCCAGGGCGTCGTCGAAAAAGAAATAGTTGTGTGCGAACCAGTAGAGCGGGCCGAGGGCGGCGATGGCGGCGAAAACCAGCGCGTGCGCCAGGCGGCGCGTGCGGGAGGCGGCCAGAAAATAGAGCGCGACGAAGGGGATGAGAAACCAGCCCTCATAGCGCGTCATGGTGGCGGCGAGCGCGGCCAATCCGGCGGCCACCACCATTCGCCAGGATTGCGTCTCGCGGAAGCGAACCGTGAAATAGAGCAGCGCGGCAACCGCAAGCAGGAAGACGGACTCGGTCATGGGGATGGCCTGCAAGTAGAGCAGGTTCGGATTGAGCGCGAGGAGCAGGCATGCAGCCGCGGCGGCGGACCCATCGCCAAAGACGCGCCGGGCGGTGACGAAGATCAGCACGCCGGCCAGCACGAAGCAAAGGCCGCAGGGGATGGAGCCGGCCAGGCCGGTCATCCACAAAAAGTCGTTCTGAACGAAGGGCACCATCAGCAGGTGCGGGAGGGGCAGCCAGACGGTTCCCACCTGCTCCCAGCCGGGCGTGCGCGAGTCGAGAATGCGGCGCGCGACATTGATGTGGGCCGTGGCGTCGCCGTAGTAGAGCAGGCAGCCTTGGGAGTAGAAGAAGGCGATGGCGGTGGCGCTGAGGGCGGCCAGAAACAGCGCGAGCCCGATCGGGCCGGCCACGGAACGGGCAGCCGGCGGCCTGTTCCGCTTAGAAGCAGGTGAATTCTTTGAACTCGTTGAAACGGGCATCGATCTCCGAGCGGGTCAGGGTTCGAAAACGGTCCACACCGAACTGTTCGCAGCAGAAGCTGCCGAGCACGGAACCATAGATGACGGCCCGGCGGAGTTCCGCGAAGGCGGCTCCGTCCCTGCGATCGAGACCGCGGCTGGCCAGGTAGCCGAAGAATCCGCCGGCGAAGGAATCGCCCGCACCGGTGGGATCGAAGACGTCGTCGAGCAGGTAGCCGGGCACCATGAAGTGGCCTTCAGGGCGGAACAGCACGGCTCCGTATTCACCGCGTTTGACGATGACGGTCTGCGGCCCCATCCCGAAGATGGCCTGGGCCGCGCGGCGGAGATTGTGGTGTCCGGAGAGCTGGCGGGCTTCGCTATCGTTGACGAGCAGAAAATCCCAATCTTTCAGGGCTGCCAGAAGCTCGTCGCGAGTCTCGCTGATCCAGTAGTTCATGGTGTCGCCGCCGACCAGGCGGAGGTCCGTCATCTGGTCGCGCACGCTACGCTGGAGGCCGGGCTGGATGTTGCCCAGGAGGAGGTAGGGCTGCGAACGGTAATGCTCGGGCAGCTTGGGGTTGAAGCCGGCGAAGACGTTGAGGTCCGTGCGGAGCGTAGTGCGATCGTTCATATCGGGCGAGTAGACGCCGGACCAGAAGAACGTTTTGCCGGGGACGCGTTCGAGGCCGGTGAGGTCGATGCCGCGGCTGGCGAGCAGGTCGTAATCGCGCTGGTCGAAATCGTCGCCCACGACGGCGACCACGGCGGCCTGGGTGAAGAAGCTGGCCGCGAGCGTGACGTAGGTGCACGCACCACCGAGCATCCGCTCGACGCATCCGTGCGGCGTCTGGACGCCATCATAGGCAACCGAACCAACCACGACGAGCGACATTCTTCGATTCTATTGCAGGGGCGGCGGTTGGCGCTGAGCGAGGGCGCGGCGCGGCCGTCGGCGGCCGTCATCGGAAATCCACATTCAGGTATACTGATTCAGACGGCGCAGGCCCTCACCACTCTCGACTCGGTCGCCCGACCTTGGAACGAACTCTCGTGACACAGAAGGCATTTTGATCAGGCACCGCTCATCCCGCCAGGCTCCGGTCGCGCAGCCGCTGAGCCGGCCGGCCGGAGGCAAGATCTGGACCCCACGCGCGGTGTATGCCGCATCGGGAACCCAGTCTGCCCCCTTCCTCGTCCGGCTGCTGCTGGGTATTTTCCTGGTAGTGGTCCAGAGCCGTTTGATCGAGATCCTGCCGCTGCGGCCCCTGCCCGTCGTGGGCCTGATCCTGTTGGCCTACGGGCTGGTCACAAGCCGGTGGAGGGACTGGCTGACGGCCAGGCCCACGCTTCTCCTGTTTGCGATCACGGCGTTGATGGTGCCGTCGGCCCTGTTCGGCGACTGGCCCGGCGGCAGTATCCTGATGCTGGCCAACACCTGGAGCCGTTGCCTGCTCTTCTATCTCATCGTGGTGTGCCTGGGACGGGGCCTCGCAGGCGTAGCCGTGGTCATGTCGAGCATGGCTTGGGCCACGGTGGCCGTTGTCTTCATGGCTTTCTTCCTGGCGACCGGCGGGACGCGCCTGGCGATCGGTGACTTGGGGCTGTCGAATCCCAACGACCTGGCGGAGATTCTTGTGGTGGGTCTCCCCTTTTGCGGCTGGTACGTGCTGAGCTCCGGCCGCGCGATGATCCTGCGCATCGTGGTGGCGGCCGCCTCGGCTTGCGCGTTGCTCATGCTGCTGCGAACTGGCTCCCGCATGGGTCTGCTCGCTCTGCTGTGCGTCGTGATCGCGCTTCTGGTGATGTCGCGCGGGAAACTGCGCCTGATGCTGACCGTCGGTGCACTGCTGGGCGCGATCGGGAGCATCTTCCTGGTGCCGAAGGAAATGCAGCAGCGCTACGAAACGATGGTTGACTCGGACGTGGCCGAGGACGAGCAGGACAACCGCGACGTGGGCTATGCGATCGGGTCGGCCGAGAGCCGGTGGTCCTTGTTCGTGACCAGCCTGCAGGTCACCATGCACCACCCCCTGCTTGGTGTCGGCCTCGGGAACTTCGTCGGCGCCAATGCGAAGCTATCCAAGCGGCCGGGGCAGAAGGGGAGTTGGCAGGTGACGCACAACTCGTACACCCAGGTGTCGAGCGAGTGCGGCATTCCCGCAGCCATCCTCTACGTGGCGATGTTCGTCTTCTGCTTACGCACCACGAATCGCCTGCGCAAGACGATGGAACGGGATCCGCAGTTGCACGCCTACGCGCCGGTGGCTTTCTGGCTGTACATCGCGGTGGTGGCCTTCGCGGTGTGTGCCATGTTCGGCAGCCTTGCCTATGGGTTCCAGCTCATGCTCCTGGCCGGGACGGCGGTAACGCTCGAGGGGGCGGTTGTGGCCTCTCAGGCCCAGCCCGCAGCCAGCCCCGTTCCCACCCGGTGAAGCACGTGAGCGCCACTGGCAGCCTGGTCATTCTCACGAACGCAGACGCAATCCCGGCGGAATGGACCGCTGCCAACGGCGAGCGAGGGACCGCCATTCTGGCGCACTCGGCCGGCGAGTGCCTTCGACAGCTTCGACGCTGCGACGTGGTGCTGATCGACTGCGATCCGCCACTCCTGTTGTGTTTGAGCGCCATCTTCACCGTGCTGCCATTCCTGCGCCGGCCGCTGGTTGGCTCCGATATCGTACTGCGAAAGCCGGAGGACCTCTGGCGGAAGCTGACACTGCCCGTCAAGCGCTTCCTGTTGTCGCGTGTCGATCGCTTCATACACGCCTTCAAGGACCTGAGCGGTTACCAGAGGGTCTTTGGGATCGGCCCCGAGCGGAGCTGTTTCGTTCCTTTCAAACCGAACCTGCGCTACCACTGCGACGTGGAGGCGAATCCGGACGGCGAGTATGTGCTGTGCTTTGGCCGGTCCATGCGCGATTTCGACACGTTCTTCGGCGCCGTGGAGCGTCTGCCGTACCCGGCTGCGATCGCCAACGTGGACGTTGAATCCTTGCGCGCCCACGGCTCGCGCTTTACGCGGCCCCTGGCCCGGCTGCCGAAGCAGGTGCGGCTGCTCGAACACGATCCCGGCGACTATCAGTCGCAAGTAGAAGTGCTGCGGGGCGCCAAGCTGGTCGTTGTTCCGCTCTTGAAGTCCTGCCTGGTCGCGAGCGGCACGCCGCTCGATGCGATGCTGCTGGGCAAGTGCGTCATCGTGACTGAGGGACCGGCCACGAACGGCCTGTTCACGGATGAGGTGCTGACGGTTCCGCCCGAAGATCCGGGCGCGCTGGCCGCGGTGATCGACCGCGCATGGCAGGACCGGGCGTTGCGCGAAAGAACCGCCGAAGCGGGCTACCGATATGCGCTCGAGCTGGGCGGCGAGCCGGAACTGGCCCACAGGCTGGTGGATCTGGTGGTGGCGTGGTATCGCAGCGGGCTGGGCCGCGAGTCCACGGCGCCCGCCGGGAGCTGACCATGTTGCGCGCGCTCAAACTGGCAACCCTGCGGATGGCCGGCGGGATGGGTCTGAATTCCCTGCTCTTGGACAGCGGCTGGCGGCGGCATCGCCTGCTGATCCTCTGCTACCACGGAGTGTCAATCGAGGACGAGCACTTGTCGTGCCCCGGCCTGTATATTCCTCCGGCGTTATTCCGCGAGAGGATGGAAGCTCTGCGGCGCATGGATTGCGCCGTGCTGCCTTTCGGCGATGCGCTCGACCGTCTCTACGCGGGCACCCTTCCGCCGCGCGCGGTCGCGATTACGTTCGACGATGGCGGATACGATTTCTATAAAGTCGCGCACCCGATCTTGCGCGAGTACGGATTCGCCTCGACGCTCTATCTCACCACTTACTACTCGGCGTATAACCGGCCCGTGTTCGACGTGATGCTGCTGTATCTGATGTCGAAGAGCGGACTGCGCGATCTCTCGTGGCCGGAGTTTCTGCCGGCGCCCGTTCGGCTGGACCGGCAGGGACAACGGCAAGCGGCGGCGCTCATTCGCAGCTCGGTCGAGAAGAAGCGCCTGTCCGGCGCCGGGAAGGATGAGGTGCTGGCGCAACTCGCCGCCCGGCTGGAGGTGAATTACGCGGCGCTCTGCGCAAAGCGGATTCTCCACCTGATGACCCCGGCCGAAGCAGGCCAAATGGCCGCCGCGGGCGTGGACATACAACTGCACACTCACCGCCATCGCGTGTCTCTCCGGCGGGATCTGTTCTTGAAGGAGATCGAAGACAACCGGCGCTCGATCGCGGCCGTCTCGTCCGCTCCCGCAGTGCACTTCTGTTATCCATGCGGTTGGACGAGGCCGCAGTTCCGGGAGTTCCTCAGCTCCGCCGGCGTCGAATCCGCGACCACAACCGACGTGGGCCTCGCGACCATGCGGACAGACCGCTATTTTCTGCCCCGGCTGCTCGATGTCCTGACCTTGACGGCAGCCGAGTTCGACGCTTGGGTCAGCGGCATGGCAGCCTTCCTTCCCCACCGCTCGATTCCGGAGAGCCCGGGTCCGCTGATCGAGAGCGAGGGCTAGGAGTATGGACGTTCTGCTCTCGCTGCCGCTGACCGCGCCCCGCCACGCGGTCTGGCCCGCCAGTTTCCACGCGGTGTGCGACGAATCGGATTTGTCGGACCGCTTCGAGCGCCGGTTCGTCCGCCTCGGCCGCGGCGCGGATTGGCTTGCTCAGGCCTATCTGGCCTGGACTCTGCTGCGAAAACGAAGCAGGTTCGACGTCGTGGTTACCGGCCGCTATGGTGAGTACTTCGCTGTGCTGCAGTCGTTACTGCCGTTCGGCAAGCGGCCCCATCTCCTGCTCGATGTCGAGTGGCTGGCCGTTGAAGGACGGCCCTGGCGGCGCGCGCTCAACCGCTGGCTTCATCGCCGCATGGTGGCGGGCGCCAGCAGAGTACAGGTATTCTGCCGCGCCGAAGCCTCCAATTACGCGCGCCACTTCGGCGTTTCGGAATCGAAGTTCGTCTCCATCCCGTATTCGAGCGACGCCCAGCCTATCCCGCTGGCTTCCCCGCCCTGCTCCGGCGGCTACGTCTTCGCCTGCGGCGACCACCAGCGCGACTATCCCACGTTGCTCGCCGCCGTGGCGGGTTTGCCGGTGGAGGTGCGGATTGCCGCTCGGGAGTCTTCCCTCGGCTCTCTGGAGCTTCCGGAGAACGTCAAGCTGCTGGGCCGTGTCCGCGAAGACGAGTACTGGCGCGTGGTGGCCGGCTGCAGGTTTCTTGTGGTTCCCGTCCGCCCGGGTTTGCTGCGCTACTCGGGCGTGAAGACCTACGCTGAAGCCATGCACGCCGGGAAATGCATCGTAGTCAACGATCCCTTTGGAGCGTCTAGCTACATCGAGCACGGCAAGACCGGGTTTCTAGTTCAGCCGGAAGATCCCGCGGCCCTGCGCCGGCAGATCTGTGAGCTCTTGGCCAGCCCCGAGACTGTCGAAGCGGTTGGAGCGAGTGCCAGGAAAGCCGCCCTGGAACGCCTCTCGGGCGCGGCGTATGTGAGAACGTTGACGGGCATCGTCTCCGAAGTTCGGCCTGACGGGTAACTAGGCCTGGGAACTCTGCAACTCGGGAGCGATAATCCGCGGCGGGTGCGGATGCACGAAGTGCCGCACTTGTTTGCGGTCGCCGGAACCTTCGACCAGCGCTTGCGCCAGCTTCCAGACCGCATCGGCTTCTGCGTAGCGGCTCAGTCCCCGATAGACTTCCGCAAGCAGGTTGAGGCAGCCGATGATCTCGGGATCGTCGTCGGGCAGGGTGCTCGAGAAAAGCCCGAGCGCGTAGCGCACAATCTGCTCCGAGCGCGCGTGCTTGCGCTGCCTCGAATACAGGTGGCCCAGGCGCGTAAGAGGCTTTGCCATCGAGGGATCGCCCCAGCCGAGAATGCGCTCCCGAATCGTGATGACGCGCACCAGCAGCGACTCGGCTTCGTTGTAGCGGTTCTGCTTGAAGTAAACTTCCGCGAGCTTGCCGAGAGTCACGGCGACGTCCCATTGATCGACTCCCAACACTTTCTCTTTAATCGTGAGGGACCGCCGCAGCGCAAAGAATGCGGAGGACATGTCGCCCTCGGCGGCGCTCGCATCGCCCATCTGGTCCAGCACCCAGGCCACCTGCAAAGACTGCGGTCCGTGGACCTCTTCGGCGGCCCTGAGCGCGCGCTCCAACACGGAGCGGGCTTGGGGCTGTCTGCCGCTGAGGCGATATACGGAGGCCAGATTGAAGAGGTAGCTCGGAAGTTCCGGGCTCGAGAGCGCAGCAGTGCGCTCGGCAATGCCCACCGCGCGCTTCAAGAGGCGCTCGGCTTCGGCATGGCGCCCCTGGCGTCCACGAACGACACCCAGCTTGTTCAAGGTCTGCGCGAGGCGCGGGTCGTCTTCCGGGAGTTCGTGCGCAACTTCAGCCGCGCGCTCCAACATTTCTCCCGCCTGATCCACCTTGCCGAGTTGATAGACGGCCTCGGCCAGATCGAGATAAGCCTGCAGCGATGCCTCAGTAACTTCGGCTGAGGACTGCTGCCGCTCAGTGCTGTGCGAAGTGCGGAGAAATAAGAAGTTCACTGGCGCCTCCAACCCGTTTGGCGTACGTCCCTGCGAGCCACCCGCTAGCAGGTCAGCGCACGTACCCTCTTATCGGGGGATGACTAAGGATCTATATCAGTTTAACCTCAGAAATCGGAGTCCTGCAAGCTTTATTTTCAAAAGGATCGGCGGTGATCGGTACCCTTAGTCGTCCTGGTACCTTTGGGTACTTACCGGCGATTGAGCAGCCACATGACTAACGAAAGTACTAGGCTTAGCACTATGCAAGTTGCGAGCGGGAAATAGAACACCGAGTGCCGTCCGCGAATGACTATGTCCCCGGGGAGCCGGCCGATCCGGAACGGCAGCCGCGCTCCGAAAGTAAGGAACAACCCGGCGACCACCAGGATCACGCCGATCGCGATCAACGTGCGGCCAAGAGCCATGCCCCAATCTTATCCCGGAAGGCCGCGCGGGCGTCCCTGCCCGTGGCACAGAAGGCCGCATCTCATTGGAGACTAAGAAGATCCTTTTCTCGCCTGTCTGTCATCGCAGGCGCGAGCGCCACCGCCCGCTCTGAGTTATTGTGAAGTTAGCAACCTCACCCACACTCAGAGGAGCGTCATGGAGAAAACGACCGTCGCCCAGGCTGTCGATCAGGTCTATGAACCGGGAGCCGATTTCGTTCGCCGCGCCCATGTCCAGGGAATGGACGCGTACCGGACGCTTTACGCGCACGCGAAAGACCGGCCCGAAGAGTTCTGGCGCGAGCTGGCGGAAAAGGAACTGCACTGGTTCAAGAAGTGGTCGAACACGTTCGAATGGGAGCCGCCGTTCGCCAAGTGGTTCGCGGGCGGCAAGATCAACGCTTCTTATAATTGCCTGGACCGGCACCTGGAGACGCCGCGGCGGAACAAGGTGGCGATCCTTTGGGAAGGCGAGCCGGGCGAGCAGCGCATGATCTCCTACCATGAGCTGCACCGCCTGGTGTGCCGCTTCGCGAACGTGCTCAAGAGCCGCGGCCTGGCGGCGGGCGATCGCGCCATCCTTTACATGCCGATGATTCCCGAGCTGCCCGTGGCCATGCTGGCCTGCGCGCGGCTGGGCGTGATTTCGAGCGTGGTGTTCGGCGGCTTTTCCGCTGAAGCCTTGAAGACGCGCATACAGGACCTGGAGGCCGCCGTCGTCATCACGGCCGATGGGGGCTGGCGGCGCGGGCGCGAGGTCACGCTGAAGCCCGCGGTGGACGAGGCGCTGGCGGATTGCCCCACCGTGCGCGACGTGATCGTGTACCGGAGAACCGGCTCCCAAATTTCGATGCAAGCGGGCCGCGATTCATGGTGGCACGAACTCGATGCCGAAGCGAGCGAGGATTGCCCCGCCGTCGAGCTGGACGCCGAGCATCCGCTCTACGTGCTCTATACTTCCGGCACCACCGGCAAGCCCAAGGGCATCCTGCACACCACCGGCGGCTACCTTCTCCAGTGCGTCATGACCATGAAGTGGGTCTTCGACCTGCGCGAGGAGGACACCTATTGGTGCACCGCCGACATCGGCTGGGTGACCGGGCACAGCTACATCGTCTACGGGCCGCTGGCGGCCGGGGCGACCACCGTAATGTACGAAGGCGCGCCCGATTATCCGCAGTTCGACCGCTGGTGGCGCATCGTGGAGAAGTACGGCGTCAACATCTTCTACACTTCGCCGACCGCCATCCGCGCGCTGATCCGCCAGGGCGATGCGTGGCCGGAGGGGCACGATCTTTCGAGCCTGCGCCTGCTGGGATCGGTGGGCGAGCCGATCAATCCGGCGGCCTGGGAATGGTATCACCGCACGATCGGCAAAGGGCGCTGCCCCATCGTCGATACGTGGTGGCAGACCGAAACCGGCGCCATCATGATTGCGCCGATGCCCGGCGCGACGCCGCTCAAGCCTGGCTCCGCATCGTTCCCGCTGCCGGGCGTGCTGGCGGAAGTGGTGGACCTGGACGGACGGCAGGTGGAAGACGGCGCGGAGGGTTTCCTGGTGATCAAGCGGCCGTGGCCCTCCATGCTGCGGACGCTCTGGCGCGACCCCGAGCGCTACGCCAGCCAGTATTGGAGCCGCATGCCGGGGACCTACTTCACCGGCGATGCGGCGCGGCGCGACCGGGAGGGCTACTTCACCGTGCTCGGGCGCGTGGATGATGTGATGAACGTCAGCGGGCACCGGCTGAGCACGATGGAGATTGAATCCGCGTTGGTGCGGCACCCGGCCGTGGCGGAGGCCGCGGTGGTGGGGCGCCCGGACGAACTCACCGGGCAGGCGCCGTGCGCATTCGTAACGCTGAAGCAAGGCACGTGGGATCGCCACAAGCTGGTGGAGGACCTGCGCGGTTGGGTGGCGCACGAGATCGGCGCTTTCGCCAAACCCGCCGAGATCAAGTTCACCGACGCCCTGCCCAAAACGCGCAGCGGAAAAATCATGCGCCGGCTGCTGCGCGAAATCGTGACGAGCCACGCGGTGACCGGCGACGTGACCACTCTCGAGGACTTGACCGTCCTCTCGCGCCTGGCCACAAAAAAGGAGGACGACGACGGCTGGGGCGAAACCACGACGCCGTAACGGACAGGGGCACAGATTAAAGTGGCCGGTTCGGTGGCTAGCTGTGGTACACTACGAACAGATTTGATCGTTCCTGCTATCTGGTGAGACTGCCTAGCGCTTGACCGCTCCGTCCGTCCGCCCAATTTGCCTGCCTTTCAAATCGGAAAAGGATAACCATGAAGAACATTTTTGTTGGAAACCTAAGTTTCACGGCCACAGAAGACAGCGTCCGCGCCTTGTTTGAGGCCTACGGCGTCGTCGAGCGGGTCAGCATCGTAACGGACCGCGACACGGGACAACCCCGCGGCTTCGGATTCGTCGAGATGACCAACGACGCAGAAGGCGAGAAGGCGATCGCCGCACTGAACGGCCGCGAGCACGGCGGGCGCGATCTCAACGTCAGCGAAGCCCGGCCAAAGACCGAGCGGAGCGGCGGGGGCGGGGGCGGCGGCCGCGGCGGCCGGCGCTGGTAGGAGTTTAGCGGCCGGGCACTCCGCGGGGAATCCCAGGAGTGCCCGGCTGCGCAAATTAGCTGTTACACGGCCAGGACGTGACTTGCGCCGAGATCGGCCAGGACGTCCCGGAGCCGAGACAGGTCCGCGCGCGGGCCGAGCTTCAGACTTGCGCGAACGTGGTGTGGCGTTTTGAAGCCCTCCGACGGCTGCCGTCGAGCGGTCGCCAGGCTAGCCACCGGAACGGCGTCAGTCGAAAGCAGGCGGGCCCGGCTTCCCGAAAGCACTGCCGGATTGTTCGGCTCGAAGGCGTGAACGCTCAGGGCCAACTCTCCCGAGCGCAGTAAACGGATAATGCGCTCCCCTTGAGGCGCTGCGACCCGGCACCAGAACAGGTTCTCGTCCAACGCGAGGACGCGGGTCTCCGCTCCGGTTTCGGAAACGGCGGTAACATCGCGGTCCGACGGCGCGCTGAAGGGAATCCTGGCTACCACGCAAAGCAAGGCTTGATCGCGCAGCCCGGCTCCACAGAGTAGATTTGTCGTTCGCCATAGCTTGAAATACGAAACCATCGGTAATCCTCCCTATTGGCGGAACCTGCGCTGCGGCCGGACATGCGCGCACTTTTCAGACGCACTCCCAATTCATCGGTAAAGAAGCTGGGCCCCGGCTGTCCGACTTAGTCCTGGAAGCCAGAAAAGGGAGTAAAATTGCTCGGCTCACTTACTATAATACGCTGTTTCTGCTACGTTGTCACTTTCAGGAACGCCGCCGCCGCGGACCAAATCGCTTCCACGCTCGCGAGCAACTCGTGGCCATCGTCGAATAGTTCCAGGCGCGTGCCGGGCTGCCTCCTTACAAATTCCTGGGAGAGCGAGTAAGGCACGTGATCGTCGCGGCGGCCGTGAAAGATGAGCGCGGGTTGCGCCGCGGCCGGGAACTCTTCGAACTCGAGCGCGTCTTCGATCAGCCGCCACCACAGGCGTTCCTCGCGCCCCGTCGAGTAATTGAAGACGGTGCGCCAGCCCGCCTCGCGCCAACGCTGCGCTTCGGCCGGTCCGATGGATTCGAGAAACCGCTGTCCGAAGCCGAACGCGGGCGCCATCAATACCAGCCGCTCCACTTCGGGATGCCGCGCCGCATAGAGCGCCGCCAGATACCCGCCCAGGCTCGATCCGATCAGGCACACGGCTTCGCCCTGCGTGGCGCGCTCGACCACCGCGAGCTGGCCAGAGACGGTGAGATGCTCGAAATCTCCTGCGGCGAGGTCCGGCACGTCCAACGGGACGCCGCGCTCCGCGAAGCGGCCGCGAAACAACTGCGCTTTATGGGAGCCGGGCCCCGACGCGAACCCATGCAGGTAGACGACACGCATAGAGCCTCCAGGCGGCCGCCACAGCAGGCCTCATGGCTTCCCCTCGCCAGAGAACTTCACCTCGGCATTGGCCTGGAAAGCCCGGAAATCGGAATACTGGAACAGGTTCTCCACCACCACGGAGCCACCGGCCGTCTCGCGGTAGGTCACGGAGACGGGGGCCAGATGGCCCTGCGGCGTGGTCACGTAATCGACGGTAGCCTCGTCCCGCACAACGGCATCGCCGTTCTTACGGTCCACCTTCAGCATGACGCGCAGCGGCAGCCAGTCCGTCATGCGAAGCCAGATCTCGCCCTGGAGAGGCTCGTGAACCGCCCTGCGGCTGCCGAAGATTTCGAGCGAGGCCGCGCCGCCGGTCTGATGGAAGTAGAGTATCCTAGCCCGGTCTGGCCCGAGGCGGGCGACACTCTCCCAGGCGAACGAGTAGTCCGCAAGCCGGCGGCGCGTGAACAGCAGAATCACCTGGCCGAAATCGGTCACGGCGCCCTTCAGCCCGTACTTCTCGAAGCCCTCGAGCAACTGCTTCTTGAGCCGGTCGTCTTCCGAGCGCAGCCCCGCAGTCAGGCTCTGCCGCGCCTTCTCCGGACTGGCGATTCCGCGGTTGTCCACCGAGATCACCTGTCGGAACTCGTGGATTGCGCCGGGGGCCTCCCGGAAGCTCGCGAAGCCGTATTCGGAAATAACCTCCCGAGTGCGGTATTGTGGTTTGGGCGGCTCCAGTGCGGCGTTGCCGATGCGGGGCCGGAATCGCTTGGGCGGCCGAACGGAGCGTTGCACCAGCTTTTCACGAGCCAGCAGGTTGGGAGCGGCCAGGCGGAAGGCTTCCGCCTCTTCCGATAGACGGGAAAGGACTTGTTCAAGCGACTGGGCCGTCCCGGAGGCGCAGGTGGACAGGGCGAGAAAGAGCAGGAGACCGCCGCGCATAGCCCGATTGTAGCGTGGCATCCGTTGCGGCAGTTGCGGCGAGCCGCAATCATCGGTAGAATCGTTCAATTTGCACAGTCTCTGGAGGATTCATGTCGGTTGAGCAGAAGGTAAAGCAGATCATCGTCGAGCAACTTGGGGTGGACGAGGCGCAGGTGGACAATACCGCGTCATTCGTCAACGACTTGGGCGCCGACTCGCTCGATCTGGTCGAACTCATCATGGCGTTTGAAGAGGCCTTCGATCTGGACATCCCGGACGAAGAGGCCGAGAAGATCGCCACGGTCAAGGACGCGATCGATTACATCGAAGGAAAGCTGGCCAAAAAGTAGGGCGTGGCCGCATCTCTTTTCCCACAACCATGGAGCTGAGCTTTGCCACGTAGGGTAGTTGTCACCGGTATCGGAATTGTGTCTCCGCTGGGCATTGGCACGGAGGAGACCTGGGAGGCGGTGCGCTGCGGGCGCAGCGGGATCGGCCCCATTACCGCCTTCGACGCCACCGCCTATACGACGCGAATTGCCGGCCAGGTGAAGGATTTCGATCCCGAGAAGTACATCGACCGGAAAGAGATCAAGAAGATGGGGCGTTTCATCCATCTGGCCGTGGCGGCCACGGATTTCGCCCTCTCGGCCTCCGGCCTGAAAGTGGATGCGGACAACGCCGAGCGCGTAGGGATCTACATCGGAAGCGGGATCGGCGGTTTCGAGGTGATCGAACGCGAGTTCGAGAACCTGATCCGGGGCGGCCCCAGACGCATTTCGCCGTTCTTCGTTCCGGCTACGATCGTGAACCTGGCTTCGGGCTACATTTCCATCCGCACCGGCGCGAAAGGCCCCAATTCGGCAACCGCCACGGCGTGCACCAGCAGCACGCACGCCATCGGCGATTCCTTCCGCATGATCCAGCGCGGCGATGCCGATGCCATGATTTGCGGCGGCGCCGAAGCCCCGATCTGCCGGATGGAGATTGGCGGGTTCGCGGCCATGCGCGCGCTTTCGACGCGCAACGACGAGCCGGAGCGCGCCAGCCGGCCGTGGGACAAGGGACGCGACGGTTTTGTGGTGGGGGAAGGCGCCGGCATCGTCGTCATCGAGGAGCTTGAAGCAGCGAAGGGGCGCAGCGCGCCGATCCTCGCCGAACTGGTGGGATACGGCATGAGCGGGGACGCCTACCACATCACCGCTCCTCCCGAGGATGGCGACGGCGCCTTCCGTGTCATGCGCACCGCGCTCCGCGACGCCGGGATCCCGCCGGAGCGCGTCGATTACATCAACGCCCACGGCACTTCGACGGACGTCGGCGACCGCGTGGAGACCGTGGCCATCAAGCGCTGCTTCGGCGAGCACGCCTACAAGCTGGCCGTGAGCTCGACCAAATCCATGACCGGGCACCTGCTGGGCGGCGCGGGCGGCCTGGAGGCCGGCCTGACGTTGCTCGCGATGCGCGACCAGATCGCTCCGCCCACGATCAACTACGAGGTTCCCGACCCGGCCTGCGACCTGGACTACGTCCCCAACAAGGCCCGCCCGCTGAAGATCGACTACGCGCTTTCGAACTCGTTCGGGTTCGGCGGCACGAACGGGTGCCTCATCTTCAAGCGGTACACTCCTGAGTAAATCCCCAATCGCTAGTCGAAGCCGGCGAGAAAGGCGCGCATCTCGCGCAGCACCTCCGCCTGGTTAGACAAGTAGACGTAATGATTCGCACCGGGCAAGTTAACCATGTGCGCGGTCGGCACGCCCTTTTCAAATGCGCCCGCCTGCTTTTCTGCCAGAGGCCCTAACGCCGCGGAGTAAGCGGTGGCGGCCTCGCGTACCTTGGGGTCCGTACTGTTATCGACCCAGGTCCCCTGGCCATGGGGATTCGCGAAAATGACAAGCGCGCGCACCGGAATCTTTGTGTACTTCTTCGTGTTCGTCAGCGCCGCCATCAGGGTCGCGGAACCGGGAAAGTCCCGCTCCTTCCCCACCCGTCCCTCTGGAGTGGAACTCCACCTCTCGCGAAGTTCCGCCTCGGAAAATGTGAATCCAAGAACTCGCGCATAATACTCCCGCAGTGCGCTGAAGTTAGTCAAATCGGAGTCACCCGGAGGCGGAGGCTGGGGCCCGCTGATACTCATGAACTCCTGCATGGTCGCTCCCTTGCCATTATCGAAAGCGTAGGGATACATGGCATCGAGGTACACCAGCCCGGCGATGCGATCCGGGTGCCCGGCGCCCACCCAACTTAGCTCCGCCCCCGCGATCGAGTGTCCTACCAGCACCGCTCCGTTCAGCCTGAGTGAGTCGATGACGGCCAGCACGTCCTCACCCAGACGATCGGCGGCGTTCTCTGACGCGGAAAACCCGGACGCGCCGAAGCCACGCCGCGTAATGCCGTAGACATGATAGCTGGCGGTCAGCTTGGGCGCGAAATCGTCGAATACGTGCGCGGTGTCTCCCCCTCCGGCAAGCAGAACGACGGGCCGGCCGGAGCCGCCCCAATCGAGCACCTCCAACCGGACGTTTTTATCCACGCTTACGAATTGCACGCTGTGCGGGGACGGGTCCCGCCAAGGGGCGGGTTGTTGTGAGTAAAGCGGCGCCAGAGAAACAAGCAGAATCGGAACGGCCAGCTTACGGGTTCGCAGCACGGGTTCTTGAGCCTCCACCGGGATAATACGTGGCGGAGTTCCTACATGTTCCCGCGGCCCTCGATCGCCTTGCGGAAGGCTTCGAATAGCTTCAGATCAGGCCCGTCCGTGCGGGCTTCGGGATGCCACTGGACCGCCAGCACGAAGGGCTTGCCCGGCAGTTCCAGGCCTTCGATGACGCCGTCCGGCGCCGTAGCGGTCACCAGCAGCCCTTCGCCCACGCGGCCCGCAGCCTGGTGATGGCGCGAATTCACGATGTACTCCTGCGTCTCCAGAATCACGGCGAGCCGGCTGCCGTGCGCAATCGTCACCGGATGAACCTCGCGCTGCTTCGGACACTTGTGGCCGTCGACGTGCTGCCTCAGCGCGCCTCCCAGCCGTACGTTGAGGAATTGCAGCCCGCGGCAGATGCCGAGGACCGGCAGATCGCGCGCCAGCGCCTCGTCGAGGAGCGCGGCTTCGAGCGCGTCGCGGGCGCGGTCCGGCTCATCGGTTTCCGCCTCGCGCGCGGCTCCATAGAGGGCCGGATCGACGTCGGTTCCACCGGCCAGCAGCAGGCCATCCAAGCCGCCCAGGCTGGCGGGATTCTCGACGGGCTCGACGCCCACCAGCCGCAAGGCGCTGCGGTAGTTGGCGCGCTTCTCTTCCGGCGTGCCGAGCCCAAACGGGAGCGCGACTCTGGTCACGCTCCCAGTATGCCTCTCACTCCGGCGGGCGCGTCGTACGCTTCGTCGCCATGGGCAGTGGCCGGCCGGTCTCGAGGAAGCTCTTCAGGCTCGCCAGCACCAGCGGCCATCCCTTCGAGATGCCGTGAAGCATGGCGGAACCGGGCTCGAGCCGGTCATGAGTCACCGTCAATCGCACCGCTTCCTCAAGCGGCTCGATCTCGAAAGTGACGCGCGAATGTTTCTCTTCGGCGTTGGCGTTGGCGGGATCGGCCCAGGTGATTACCAGGCGCCGCGGCGGGTCGCTCTCCAATACCTTGCCCACGATGTCCACCTTTCGCGGGTCGTCGTAATCCTGGTGCTCCCACTTAGAACCGGGTTTCCAGTCGGAGGCGTTCCGGTGACGGAACCAATATTGTTTGGTCGACTCGCCGTCGATCAGCGCCTTCCAGAGTTTCTCCGGCGTCGTCAGGATGTAAGTCACATACACAAATTCCGGCTTATCCATTTTCGTTCTCCTCCAGTTTTTTCTTCAGGTCATCGAGAGCGCGCAGGCGCCGCTTTTCGAACTTACCGATCCAGCGCTCGTAGATTTCGTGGATCGGCACGGGATTGAGATAGTGGAGCTTCTCGCGCCCGCGCCAGACGGTGGAGACCAGGTTCGCCGTCTCCAGGATCGCCAGGTGCTTGGCGACCGCTTGCCGGGTTATCTGCAAATCCTTTGCGAGCGCGGTCAGCGTCTGACCGTTATTGGCCGAGAGGCGGTCCAGCAGCTTGCGGCGGCTTGGATCGGCCAGCGCCTTGAACACCCCATCGAGCTTCACTAGAAGCGATGATATGCAACCAACCGGTTGCATGTCAAGAGCGTGTCAACCGCACCGGCGCCGGCCAGCGGGACCGGCAAAAACACGCCAGCACGCCGCGGCAAGCCTCGGTACACTTGTACTGTGAAAGCTATCGTAGTCGAAGCTCCCGGCGGACCCGAACAGCTTCATTTCGAGGACGTGCCAACGCCCATCCCAGGACCCGGCCAGGCTCTGGTCAAGGTTAACGCTGCCGGCGTCAATTACATCGACATCTATCTCCGCACCGGCCTCTACAAGACTCCCATGCCGGCAATCCCGGGGCAGGAGGGCGCGGGCGTGGTGGAAGCCGTCGGTCCCGATGTCGGCGAGGTCGCTCCGGGCGATCGCGTAGCCTACGCCACCGGCCGCGAATCCTATGCCGAGTACGCCGTGGTGCCCGCTTCGGCTCTGGTGAAGATCCCCGATTCGATTGGCTCCCAGGCCGCCGCGGCCGCCATGCTGCAAGGCATGACGGCGCACTACCTCACGCACTCCACCTATCCGCTCAAGGAAGGCGAGGTCGCGCTGGTTCACGCGGCCGCCGGCGGAGTCGGGCTGTTGCTGGTCCAGATGGCGAAAATGCGCGGCGCGCGCGTCCTGGGCACGGTCTCCACACAAGCCAAAGCCGATCTGGCCATCGAAGCCGGCGCCGACGCCATCGTCATTTACAGCCGCCAGGATTTCGAGCCCGAAGTGCGCCGGCTGACCGACGGCCGCGGCGTCGATGTGGTCTACGATTCGGTGGGGCAGGCCACGTTCACCAAGAGCCTGATTTGCCTTCGCCCCCGCGGCATGATGGTCTCCTTCGGGCAATCGAGCGGTCCGGTGCCTGCTGTGGACCCGCTCGTACTCAGCCAGATGGGCTCTCTGTTCCTGACGCGTCCCACTCTGGCGCATCACGTAGCCACGCGTCTGGAGCTGCTGTGGCGCGCCGACGACGTACTCGGCTGGATGGCGGCCGGCAAGCTGAATATACGCATCGACCGCACTTATAAGTTGTCCGCCGCCGCCGATGCCCACCGCGACCTGGAGAGCCGGAAGACCAGCGGCAAACTCCTGCTCGTCCCGGAGTAACGCCGTGGCGCGCTCCGAATTCGCCGAACGCCGCCGGCGCGCATCCGCGGCGTTCGCCTCGCGGAAGATCGACGGCCTGATCGTCTCCTCGGCACCGAACGTGCGTTACCTGACCGGGTTCACGGGCTCGGCGGGCATGGCGCTCCTGTGGCAGGGCGGGGCAATTTTCTTCACCGACCCACGCTACGGCGTACAGGCGGCCGCCGAGGTGGATTGCACCGTGCGCGTGGTGCGCGGTCCGCTTGAACCGGCGGCGATCAAGGCCGCCTCGCGCCGGCGTCTGCGCAAGATCGGCTTCGAGGAAGGGCGGCTCACTTACAAAGCGTACCGGGAAATCGAGGCCGCGCTTCCGCTGGGCGTCGCCCTGGAACCAACGGCGGGCCTGCTCGAAGCGCTGCGCATGGTGAAATCCGCCGGCGAGATCGAGTTGGTCCGCCGCTCCGTTCAGCTCAACTCGGAAGCCTTCGCGCAGGCGATGGCGAATGTGCGGGCCGGCATGACCGAAGCGGACCTGGCGGCCGAAATCGAGTATCGGATGCGCCTGCTGGGCGCGGAGCGGCCGGCCTTCGACACCATCGTAGCCGCCGGCCCGCGCACCGCCATGCCGCACGCTCAACCGTCCTCCAAAACCATCGGGCACGATCAGCTACTATTAGTAGACATGGGCGCAAGCCGGGAAGGCTACGCGAGCGACATGACGCGAATGGCTTTCCTGGGCAGGCCCGGGCGGAAGGTCCGGCAGCTTTACGGCGCGGTTCTCGAAGCCCAGTTGGCGGGGATCGACGCGGTTCGGCCGGGCGCACTGGCAGGAGACGTGGATCGCGCGGCGCGGCGGATTTTGCGCGCCCATGGCGTCGAAAAGGCGTTCGTACATTCCACCGGGCATGGCCTCGGCCTGGAGATTCACGAGGCTCCGCGGCTGGCGAAGGCGGTGCAAACGCCGCTCGAAGCCGGTATGACCGTTACCATCGAGCCGGGCGTCTACTTAGAAGGATTTGGAGGCATTCGCATTGAGGACACAGTTGTGGTAACCTCTTGCGGATGCGATGTTTTGACGCCAACATCGAAAGAACTGCTGGTTCTCTGACAGCACTTACCGCACAATGACACTCGAAGAGATACGCGAGCTCATCAACCTTGTCACCGAAACCGGCGTGGCGGAACTGGAAGTGGAGCGTGGCGACAGTCGCGTGCGCATCCGGCGCATTCTGCGGACGCGCGGCCACGCCATAGCCGCACCCGGTGCGGTTGCGGTTGCGGGCGAGACAGCCGAGACGCCGGCCGAATCCGTTGCCTCTCCGGCGGCGGCCGCCGCGGCCGGCCCGATGGTTGACCCGAGCCTGGTAACGGTCAAATCGCCCATTGTGGGCACGTTCTACGAAGCGTCCTCCCCAGGCACGCCGCCTTTCGTCAAGATGGGAGACACTGTCAAGCCCGGGGACGTGCTCTGCATTATCGAGTCCATGAAGCTGATGAATGAAATCGAAGCCGAGATCGCCGGAACCGTAGTGACTAAGTTCGTCAATAACGCTCAGCCCGTCGAGTACGGCGAGGCGCTGTTCGCCATTCGCCCGCTCTGAAGCTCCGCGCGCATGTTTGAGAAGATTCTTATCGCCAACCGTGGAGAGATTGCCCTCCGCGTGATCTGCGCCTGCAAGGATCTGGGGATCCGGACGGTGGCCGTCTATTCCGAGGCCGACCGGAACAGCCTGCACGTGCGCTTCGCCGACGAAGCCATCTGCATCGGCCCGGCCAAGAGCTCGCTCAGCTATCTGGACATTCCCGCCGTGATCAGCGCGGCCGAAATCACCAACGTGGATGCGCTGCATCCCGGCTACGGTTTCCTTTCCGAGAACGCCGATTTCGCCGAGGTCTGCGAGCTTTCCGATATCAAGTTCATCGGCCCGCCGCCCGCCGTGACGCGCCTGATGGGCCTCAAAGAGCGCGCACGCGCGTTCATGAAAGACGCCGGCGTTCCCGTGCTTCCGGGGTCGGAGGGGATCGTCCGCAGCGCGGATGACGCCCTGGCCCTCGCCGCTGCCGTTGGCTATCCGGTCATCATCAAGGCTTCCGCGGGTGGCGGCGGCCGAGGTATGCGCATCGTGCGTGGACCGGCCGAGCTGCCCACGCAGATCATCCAAGCCCAGCAGGAGGCCGGCGCCAGCTTCGACTGCCCCAACGTCTACATCGAGAAATACGTCGAGGCTCCGCGGCACATCGAATTCCAGTTCCTGGCCGACCAGTACGGCGACGTAGAGGTCCTGGGCGAGCGCGAATGCACCATCCAACGCCGCCACCAGAAGCTGGTCGAGGAAGCGCCGTCGCCCTCTCTCACGCCGGAGAATCGCCAGCGCATCGCCTGCGTGCTGACGGCCGCCATGCGCGAGGCCGGTTACGTGAACGCCGGCACGGTGGAGTTCCTGATGGACGAGAGCGGCGAGCTGTACTTCATCGAGGTAAACGCGCGCATCCAGGTGGAGCATCCGGTCACCGAGTGGGTCACCGGTGTGGACCTGGTGAAGAGCCAGATCCTGATCGCCGCCGGCGCACGCCTCGACGATGTTCTGCGGCGCCCGCTGCAGGTCCGCGGCCACGCCCTGGAGTGCCGCATCAACGCCGAGCATCCCGAGACCTTCGCGCCCTGCCCCGGCCGCATCACCGGCCTCAACCTTCCCGGCGGCGTAGGCGTGCGCGTGGATACGGCGGCTTACACCGACTGCGTCATCCCGCCCTACTACGATTCGCTGGTCGCCAAGCTGATCACCCACGGCAACGACCGCACCGAAGCCATCGCCCGCATGAACCGCGCCCTGGGTATGTTCGTGGTGGAGGGCATTTACACCACGATTCCGCTGCACCAGCGCATCCTGGCCGACCCCGATTTTCTGGCGGGCCGCTTCGACACGAACTTCGTCAAGCGCTTCGCCCAGACGCCAGTGCAATCGGCGAAGGGGTAGAACAGCTCATGCAGGGCGGTGGCGCAAGAACTCTTCTTGTTCTCGAACGCCTTGTGAATGTGCTCTATCTGAAACGGTCAAGGTCGAGGGCCATCGGGGCTAATAGGCGCTTTCGTAAAGCTGGCTCTGCGAACGTCTTGCTTCACGACCGCCGTTAGTATAGGCTTCTTTTTTGCAGCCACCCTCCGGAACCAGCAGCACAGCCTGGGCAAGCAGTTCCCTTCCCCTACACCAGCTCGATGCGCAGATCACGGCCGACAGCGTGTGCCGCGCGCGTTAGGGTTTGCAGTGTCACCGAGGCATTGCCAGGATCGAGAAGGCGATCCAGCGCCGCGCGGCTTGTGTTCATGCGCCGCGCCATCTCTACCTTGCTGATTTTGTCCTTCTCCATCGCTTGCCGAACTTGCCAGGCCAGCGTCTCCTTCAGCGCGACCGCGCGGGTCTCTTCGAGGACGCCTTCCTCTTTCAGAAAGTCCTCCAGTGACGAGCCGATATGCTTGTTGCGCTTTTTCATTTCGTAACCTCCTTCATTCTCCGCTTAGCCAGCGCCAGGTCATCCGCAGGCGTCTTCTGAGTCTTCTTGATGAACCCGTGGAGCACGACGAGCATCTGGTCGTGAAAGCACAGAATGAGCCGGGCTGTCCGCTGGCTCGGAAGCGCCGAGCGCACTTCCCAAAGACCTTCTTTAAGGCTTCCCACCAGTGGCCTCCCAATCGGCCAGCCGAACTGCACCCGCATGAGGTCGAGCCCGATGGCGCGGCGGTCGTCCTTGTCGAGGCGGCGCAGCCAGTCCAGCACCGGGGAACCGCCTGCTTCCGTGCGGTAAAACCAGACCGGCACCTCCGGGGTTTGGTCATCTCGCCCCACAAATCCAGTATGTACCAGAAATGATACAATGTCCACTAGGTTGTGTGCTCGAAAGCCTGTGTTGAAGAAAGCCCGCCGTAGGCTTTATTCTCTCCGGGCGCAAGACCGGCACAGACGAGCCTCTTTCAGCCCAGAAAGTTGCTTGTCACATGCGCCCTCGCGACCTCATCGCGCCTGCGCCACGCGGGACGTCGAGGTCGAGGTCACCTTTCTTCCGACCGAAGCCGGCGGGCGGCGCGGTCCCGCCCTCTCTTGGCAACACCGTGCGGGCCCAGGTGACGCGCAGCAACTCCTCCTCTTGCGAATCTCGTACGCCGTTTGGCAAGCCGCATTCGGCACGTATCTGTACGCGGTGTGGACCGCTGCGTTTTCAGCGCCGGGGGGTCCCGACTCCTGCTCGCCCTACCGCCCCCCTACCGCTGCCCGCAGAATGATCCGAACCTTCTCCCGCCCCGACAGCTCCACCCGGTGCGAGAGCACGTCGTAATTGGTCTTCTCGATGCGGCCCAGCAGCCGCGAGTAGATTTCGATCAGAGCCCAGAGCGACGCCCGGCTGTGCGGGTCCACCATCGCCACCAGCGGCTCCGCCTCCGTGTAGTAGGCCCGCGCGCGGTGCGCCTCGAACTCCATCAGATCGACGAACTCGTCGGTGCGCTTGCCCTCCACCAGGTCGCGCATGTCAACACGGTAGCGCTCCAGGTCCTCGGCCGGCAGATACACGCGGTCGCGGCCGGCGTCCTCGCGCACGTCGCGCAGGATGTTGGTTAACTGGAACGCCACGCCGCACTTCTCCGCGAGCGGCAGCGCCTGCGCACCCTTGAAGCCGAAGATGTGGATCACCGTCAGCCCCACCACGCTCGCCACTTGGTAGCAATAGCGGTAGAGCTCGTCGAAGGTGCGGATGCGCCGCGGGCCCAGGTCGCTCAGCACGCCTTCGATCATTTCGTGGAAGTACACCGGCGGGATCTTGTACCGCTCGGCCGTGTCGTGAAACGCCGGCCACAGCGGATTCTCCCCGAAGCGCCCTTCGAGCGCCGCGTCCAACTCCTGCCGCCACCCTTCGATGGCCTCGCGCGCGGCCTCCGGCGACGCCCGGCCGGCCTGCGGCTCGTCGCTCAGGTCGTCGCAGTGCCGCATGAACGCGTAGATGGCGCAGATGGCGTTGCGCTGCGCCTTGGGCAGCAGCACAAAGGAGTAGTAGAAATTCCGAGCCCGCGATTTCGCGATTCGCCGGCAGCTTGCATACGAGTTTTCGAGATCCGTCATGCCGGTTCCGGGAACACCAGGCGCCCCAGGGCGGCCAGCAGCAGCCCGAACCGCTCGGACCTCGTCACCGTCGGGCGCTGCCGCAGCACATTATAATCCTGCGCCTCGATCTTCTCCAGAATCCGCATGCCGCCCCGGCTGAACAAGTCGATATCGACCGCCAGCCTCCGGTTCACCTTGTTTGCCAGCGGCAGCCCACGCTCGAACAACTCGCGCGCGATCCCCACGATCTCGCGCATCACGGCGCGGAAAGCAGGCGACTCGCGGCCGGCTGCGAGGTCCTCCTCGGTATAGCCGTACCGCTCCATGGCGTCGAGCGGGATGTAGATCCGTCCCTTCTTCAGGTCCTCGGGAATGTCCTGCCAGAAGTTGGTCAGTTGCAGGGCCGTGCAGGTGGCGTCGGAAAGCGCCTGCCGCTCGTCGTCGCGGTAGCCGCACAGATAGAGCACCAGCCGGCCCACGGGATTGGCCGAATGCTCGCAGTAGTCGAACAGCTCGTCCCAGTCGTTGTAGCGCTTCACCGTCTGATCCTGGACGAAGGCCCGCACCAGGTCGATGAACGGCCCCTTCGGCAGGTTGTACCTCACCACGGTTTCCTTCAGCGCCACGAACACCGGATGCCGCGCCTGGCCGGCGTACATCGCGTCGATCTCGCCGCGCCACCACCCCAGAAGCCTCAAGCTCTCCTCAGAGTCTCCCATCTCGTCGCCCAAGTCGTCCGCCCAGCGGCAAAAGGCATAGACGTTATAGAAGTCCTGGCGCAGGTGGCGGGGCAGCAGGAAGGTGACCACGTGAAAGTTCTCGTAATGACGCGTGGCCAGCCAGCGCGTGTAGCGGCGCGCCTCTTCCGTAGAAGAAACGCTCGCCATGGCTTCCGGCGACCTGACGAACTGCTGAGGCGGCAAAAACATTTCTGGCGCAACGCGGGCCTCGTGGCCGGCGCCCAATCTAGGGGATAATCGCAGTCTTCAGGTGGCCGTTGTGACTCATCAAGTGCCGCATCACTTCAAGCAGGTTGGCCAGCGGCTCCTGCCGGTTCACGAAATCGCGCGATGTAATCACGCCCTCGTGCACCAGCCTGAGCGCCTTCTGGATCAACGCGGGAGTGTGGTGGAAACTGGCCCGGCACGAAATCTCCGAGTAATGCAGCAGAGCCGTATCGACGCTGACGCGGCTGTCGGTCGGGCAGCCGCCGAAGAAGTTGACCGTCCCCGCTTTGCGAACCAGATGAATGGCCAGCTCCCAGGTGTGCGGCTTGCCCACGGCCTCGATGGCCACGTCCGCGCCACGCCCGCCGGTCAGGTTTTGCACGGCCCGTACGGGGCTGTCCTCCCCGGCCGTCGAAATCAGCTCGTCCGCCCCCAGCGATTCCGCCCGCGAGAGCTGCGTCTGGCGGCGCCCGAGCGCGATCACGCGCGCCCCGGCCGCCTTCGCCAGCCTCACGAACATCAGCCCGATCGGCCCCAGGCCGATTACCGCCACACTGTCACCGGCTTTGAGCCCGCTGTCCTCAACACCCTTCAGCACGCACGCCAGCGGCTCGGCCAGCGCGGCATCCTGGTAACTCATTTCGGGGGGAAGCTCGTAGGTGTTCCGTTCCACGATGCGCGCCGGTATGCGGATATACTCGGCGTATGCGCCGTTGTTGAACAGCAGGTCCTCGCACAGGTTCTGGAGCCCTTTGCGGCAGTAGAAGCACTCCATACACGGCGCCGAATTCGCCGCCACCACCCGCTGCCCCACCTGAAACCTGGTGACCTTCGCTCCCACTTCGACGATGTCGCCGGCAAGTTCGTGGCCGAAGACCGCCGGAGGAACGATCATGCGGGCATGGTACCCGCGCCGGAACACTTTAACGTCGGTGCCGCACGTGAGGGCCGCCTTGACGCGGACCAGGATATCGCCTTCACCAAGAATCGGAACGGCCACCGGCTCAATCTGTAAGTGCTCTTTCCCGTACAAAACGGCAGCCATCATTTCTGTATTCACAGTGCCCACTCTCCTCAGGAACCCGAACTGTCGCCCCGCGCCTGCCGGGCGGTCAGCGACTCTCTTGTGGTTCAACGACAATCTTCAACGATTGTTCATCCGGATGTAGTGCCAGTTCGATTCCGGAGCCGATACGCTCGAGCGGCAACCGGTGGGACACAAGATCCTCAACCGGCAACTCGCCGCTAAAGACCAGCCGGGCCGACTCGCTTTGTAAATCTACGGACGCGCTGTAGCAGCCCAAGAGGGTCCTCTCTCCAACACAAATGTCCGCTCCTGACAATTCTACACGTTCTTGATGCGAAGTTTGGGCAAACAAAAGAATTCGGCTCCCCGGCCGGGAGCTTCGAATGGCCTGCTCGACAATCCCAGGCACGCTCGCCGCCACCACCACCAAGTCTGCCCCACGCCCGTCCGTCAGCCTCCCAACCTCCTTGGCCACATCCGTAACTCTAGGGTTCCAAACCTCTTCCGCTCCAAATCGGGCCGCCAGATCCATCCGGCGCGCAATCGTATCGGTAGCCACCACCCGGGCCCCCGTCCGCCGCAACAGTGAGGTGAACAGCAACCCGATCGGCCCCTGGCCCAGAACCAGCGCCGTTTCATTCGGTTGGGCATCCAGCCGAACCACCGCCTTCAGGCAGGTATTCACGGGTTCGACAAAGCACGCCCGCACGAACGGGACACCGGCTTCGAACCGCTCGACGCCCCGGCGTACAATCCAATCCATCACCCGCACGTACTCGGCGAATCCGCCGCCGGCCGGCTCGAACCCCGCCGTCACCCCTACTTTCTTATATACGGGGCACTGGGCGTAAAGATCCCTCCGGCAATAGAAGCACTCGCCGCAAGGGATGTGGTGGAAGGCGATCACGCGGTCGCCCGGCGCAAATCCGTTTGTATCCCCCCCGGCCTTTACCACTACACCAGCAGTTTCGTGGCCGAAAATACGCGGCGGCGGGAGCAGGTTGTGCTCAACTTTCTTCAAATCCGTATGGCAGATTCCGCAGGCCTCAACGCGCACCAGCAGCTCGCCCGGCCCGATTTCGGGCACCGGGACGCGCTCCACGCACACCGCGCTATTTCCCCGGTAAACCGCGGCTCGCATCGTGGCTGGGACTTCAAAAGACGCAGTCTTCAACAAATGCCCCCAAGGCGCGCGAGGCCCTGCGCCCGCGCCACTCAATCTTCATCAGCTCCGGGAAGCGCGCCAACGGCCTGGCCAGCGCCGCCTTCAAAATCCGCAAGCGGCTGAACCGCCCATCCGCGCCCCGCAGCGAGTTGAAATCCAGCCCGAACTCCTCCTCCGCCCGGTCCAGCACCGCGCGGATGCAATAGAACGGTAACCCGGCCCGCACGGCCGCCTGCGCCACCGCTCCCGCCTCCATGTCCACGGCCGCTGCCCCGCTCTCGCGCAGGCGCCTCTTTTCCTCCACTCCAGCCACGCGGTCGATGGACGCCAGCGTTCCGGTCTTGCACCCCCGCCGGCCCGTCGCCGGAACAGCGGCGGGGAATTCGTCGCCATCGGCCTGTACTCTCACCGCCACGAACACTTCAACCGCGGACAGCGTCCGATCGAGCGCGCCGCAATACCCGGTCGAAATCACGGCGTCCGGGTGGCACCTCTTCAGCGCCATCCCGGCCGCTCTGGCCGCCAGTTCCGGCCCCGGACCGTTCGCCACCATCACCATCCGGTTCGCGTGGAGATCCCCGACGCGCGCGTACCACACCGGCCACTTCAGCTTACTGACGCCCCGGCAACGCCCGACAATCCCGCTCAGCTCCCGTGGATCGGCTGCCACCACCAGCAGTTCCGGCACCTAGCAGTACCCATTGGCGCGGAACCACGCCACGGCCCGCGCCAACGCCTCATCCGGCGGCGCCGGGGAGTATCCCAGCTCGCCCGCCGCTTTGGCGTGAGAGACCCACATCTTCTTCCGTGCCATCCGTACCGCATCGAGCGGCGCCCGCGGCTCATGCCCGGTGACCGCCGCCCAGCCTGTCGAAGCCGCACCGGCTGCATACGCCAGCGCGTAGGGAATCCGCCTCACCGGCGCCTTGACCCCGCTGGCCTTCTCGAGGCGCGCGAAGATCTCCGCCAGCGTCAGGTTCTGGCAGCCCAGGATGTACCGCTCTCCCGGTTTGCCTCGCTCCGCCGCCAGCAGGTGCCCTTCCGCAACGTCCCGCACATCCACCAGGTTCAGGCCGGTTTCAATGTATGCCGGCATCGCTCCCTTCAGAAAATCCACGACGATCTTGCCCGTAGGCGTGGGCTTGAAATCGTGGTCGCCCACGGGCGCCGTCGGATTCACGATCGTCACGGGAAATCCGCCCGCTGCAAACTCGAGAGCGGCGCGTTCGGCCAGGAACTTCGAGCGCTTGTAGGCGCCCGCCATGTCTTCCAGGCCAACCGGCGTTTGCTCGTTCCCTTCTTCGCCCGAGGGCATTCCGATACACCCCACAGTACTCGTATATACCACCTGCCCCACGCCCGCGTCCCGCGCCGCCGCCAGCAGGTTCCGGGTGCCCTCCACGTTCGACTCGTACAACTCCTGCGGCTCGGCCGCCCACAGCCGGTAGTCCGCAGCCACGTGGAACACCCGCCCGCATCCGGCCACCGCCCGCCGCAGCGATTCGGCGTCGCGCAGATCGCCGGTCACCAGTTCGACGCCTTCAAGCTCCCTCAGCCGGCTGGTCTTCCGCACCAGCGCGCGCACGGCGCAGCCGCGCTCGACCAGTTTCCGGGTGATGTGCCACCCGATGAACCCGGTCGCTCCGGTAACCAGAGACAGCGTCATAGGTCGTGAGAGGCCCCCGGGCCTACTTCATCGCCCAGGACAGCAGCTTGAGCGCGTCCCCCGCCTTGGCGTTGATTCCCAGGGCGGCCGAGGGCTCGTACCCGCAGTGCACCATGCAGTGCTCGCATCGCGGATCGTTTCCGTGACCGTAGCTGTCCCACGGCGTCTTGGTCATCAACTCCTCGAACGTTTCGTAGTGGGCGTCGGTGATCAGGTAGCAGGGGCCTTTCCAACCCATGATGTTGTAGGTTGGATTGCCCCACGCCGTGCAGGGCAGATCGCGCTCGCCCTGCAGGAATTCGAGGTAGGTCGGCGTGCTGTTCAATTTGAACCGCTTCGACAGCCGGTCCACCGCTTTGAATTTCTCGTGAACGTCGTCCCGCGTCAGGAAGATCTCCCGGTCGTTGACCGCCGAGTATCCGTAGCCGGGCGAGAGCATGTGCCCGTCAAGATCGAACTGCTCCAGATACTCGAACAGCCGCTCGATCTCGCCCATGTCGGTTTCTTTGTAAACGGTGGTGTTCGTGCACACCTTGAAGCCCGCCGCCTTGGCCGCCTTGATGGCTTCGATGGCCAGCTTGAACACGCCTTTCCGCTCGACGCACAGGTCGTGCGTCTCTTCGAGGCCGTCCAGGTGCACGTTGATGAACAAGCGCGGGTCGGGCTTGAACTCGGCCAGCTTCTTCGGCAGCATCATGGCGTTCGTGCACAGGTAGATGTGCCGGCCGCGCGCCAGCGTCTGCCGCACCAGTTCGCCGATTTCGGGGTAGAGCAGCGGCTCGCCGCCGCAGATGGAGACCACCGGCGCACCGCATTCATCCACCGCTTTAAGACACTGCGCCAGCGTCAGCCGCCTGGTGACGGTGGTTTCGTATTCGCGAATGCGGCCGCAGCCCGTGCACGTGAGGTTGCAGGCATGCAGCGGCTCGAGCATCAGCACCAGGGGAAACCTCTTCTCGATCATGGGGTGCCTGGCGCCATTGCTGCGGTGTTGGTGCAGGATCTGGAACGGGTTCGCCGCCCCGTTCTCGGGCGCGAGGTTCTTCTGCCATTGCCGCGGCGGCCGCAGCTTGTTCTTCAGGATGTACCCGGCCATCCCGGCCGTCATGGACAGCGGAAACCTCATGCGTGAACCCCCATTGCCAGTGTCTCGCCGCTCTCGCGCGCCTTCAGAAACTCCACCAGGGCCAGCAGCGGGAAGGCGTCCCGGTAAAGGTGGTACGTCAGATAGAACACTCCGGGGAATCCCGTTCCGGTGGCGAGCGATTCGTCCCAGCCGCCGCCGGCGCGCTCGCTCCGGACCAGGTATTCGATCCCTTTCCGCACGCTCAGGCTGTTCGTGTCGCCGCCTGCCATCAGGCCGAGAAGCGCCCAGGCCGTCTGCGACGCCGTGCTGGGAGCGGATACGAAAGCGTTCTGCCGGTAGCTCTCGCAGCTCTCGCCCCACCCGCCGTCCGCGTTCTGTACGGAGCGCAGCCATTCCCCGGCTTGCAGGATGGGTGCTTCGCGGTCGTCCACTCCCGCCGCCTTCAGCCCGCGTAGCGCCAGGAACGTGCCATAGACGTAATCCACGCCCCAGCGGCCCCACCAGCTTCCGTCGCCTTCCTGCGTCTTCATCAGGTACGCCACGCCGCGCCGAACCGCGCGATGATCGGGCTTAAGGCCGCCCGAAGTGCAGATGGCTTCGAGCACCCGGCCCGTGATGTCCGGGCAAGTCGGGTCGAGCATGGCGTTGTGATCGGCGAAGGGCACATCGGCCAGCATGGTCCAGTTGTTGTCCGCGTCGAAGGCCGCCCAGCCGCCGTCTTTCGATTGCATGCCCAGCAGCCAATCGAGCGCCCGCTTCTCCGCCGCCCTCTGGCCCGCGCCATCGGCAGCCTTGGCATGGCGCAGCGCAAGCAGCACCATGGCCGTATCGTCGATGTCCGGATAGAACTCGTTCGCGTATTCGAAGTACCAGCCGGCGGGCTTGAGGTTCGGCCGCATGACGGACCAATCGCCCTTGTGCCGCACCTCTTTCGTCAGCAGCCAATCCGCCGTGCGTTGCATACCGGCAGCCGGCGCGGTCGAAGACTCGCCCAGCGCAAAGGCCGCAATGGCCGTATCCCACACCACCGAAAAGCACGGCTGGAAGAAGAATCGCTCGCCGTCGTCCACCATCAGGCGCTCGAACTGCTTCTCGGCTTCCGCCCTGTCCGGATGGTCCGGCGCGTATCCCAACAGATCGAGCGCCATGATGATGTACATCATGGGCGGGTAGATGGCGCCCAGGCCGTCGGTGGCATGGGTGCGCTCCAGCATCCAGCGCTCGCACTCCCGGATCGCTTTCTTGCGAATGCTCTGAAGCCCGCGCCGCTCCCAGAACTTCACCAGCCGGTCGCCAACGAAAAAGAGATTCCGCCAACTGAACAGCTTTTCTTGACGGCGGTAGGTGAACTCGGCTCCCGGCAGCCGCAACTCCTCCAGCGTGAAGCCCGCCGGCACCGGCCGGGCCGGAGCGTGCGAGTGTATGATCGCCAGCGGCACCACGATGGCGCGCGTCCAGGAGGACATACGATAGAGGAATTTCCCCGGCAGCAGGATCATCTCCGGCGGCACCGACGGGCATTCCTCACGCGGGTACAGCCCAAACACGCTGAGGTTGATCTTGACGTAGCTGTTGGCCTGCTGTATGCCGCCGAGCGCCAGCACCCGCTCCCGCACCGCGGCCATTCGCGGATCCTCCATCGGCACTCCCGCCACCTTCAGGGCGAAGTACGCCTTCACGGTGGCGTTGATGTCCGAGGGCCCCTGCGGGTAAATGTTGAACCCGCCGTCGGGAAGCTGCCGCGCCAGTATGGACCGCACGGCCTTCTCGATCCTGGGCCGCGTGGGAGGATTCCACACGCCGTTCTCCGGCGGATGCAGCCATAACTCCAGCAGGATGTAATCCGATTCGAGCGTCGTATCGGCCGTCAGCTCCACGCGCCAGTAGCCCTCCGGGTCCCGCAGGCCCAGCAGGTGCTCCGCGGCCCGGCGGCTGGCCTCCAAGGCGCTAGCCGCGAGCGTTTCGGCAATGTGAAGGCCAGGGCTCATTGCGTCGTGATCGAAGTAAGTTGCCCGGCGACGCGCGCCAGTTGCGCCGGCAAGGTGAACCGCACGTCCTCTTCCTTCAGGTCCATTTCTTCCAGCCGCTCGAAACCGCTCGACTTCAGATACGCGATCAGGTCTTCGACCAGATTCTCCGGAGCCGAAGCGCCCGCCGTCAAAACTACGGTCTTCGCCCCCGCGATCCAGCGCCCGTCCACTTGCGACGAATCGTCGATTAAATACGCCGGAACTCCGGAGTTTTTCGCCACTTCAACCAGCCGTTTCGAGTTCGAGCTGTTCTGAGAACCCACCACCAGCAGCACATCGCACGTTGGCGCCACTGCCTTTACCGCCAGTTGGCGATTCTCGGTGGCATAACAAATATCCTGCGCCGGCGGCCCCACAATCGCCGGGAATCGTTCCTTAAGACGCGCCACAATGTCCTTGGTTTCATCCAGGCTCAGCGTCGTCTGCGTCAAATACGCCATCTGCTCCGGATTGGGCGGGTTCAGCCGGTCCACGTCGGCTGGGTTCGAGACCAGCACCGTGTTGCCGGGCGCTTCGCCCAGCGTCCCGATCACTTCATCGTGATCGCGATGCCCGATCAGCACGATCGTGAAACCCTCCCGCGCAAATCGCACGGCCTCCAGATGCACCTTCGTCACCAGTGGGCAGGTGGCGTCGATCACGCGCAGGTTCCGATGGCTCGCCTGGGCGCGCACCGCCGGCGACACCCCGTGCGCGCTGAAAATCACCCGCGCCCCCTCGGGCACCTCTTCCAGTTCCTCGACGAACACGGCGCCAGCCGCGCGCAATTGGTCCACGACGTGCCGATTGTGCACGATCTCTTTGCGCACGTAGATCGGCGACCCATACAGGTCCAGCGCGATTTTAACGACGTCGATCGCGCGCACCACGCCTGCGCAGAAACCACGCGGTTTCAGCAGGATAACCTTCTTCTCTTCGGCTGTCCCAGAAGCCATAATCGACCGTCCTAAATAGATCTCAATTATAGCAGGGAAGGCTCGGCTCCCTCACCGCCGCGCCAGCGCCCGGTCGAGCGAAATCGGCCCGCTGCCCACTGAGAGAAGGAACAGGAGGCCCAGCAGCATACAGAAATCGGTTCGGGCCTCGTGCGCAGCCGGCCAGAAGCCTTGGTGCACGAGCATGGGCAGCTTGGTGGTCAAGATGGCGACCGAGATGTCGATCAGGAGGGGAATTGCCGACAAGCGCGTCAGAAGGCCGACGATCAGACACGCGCCGAACACGACTTCTACCGCGCCCACGAAAGGCGCCGAGAGGGACGGTACGGGAATCCCGATCTTGGCGAATCGGCCCACGCCGAGCGCCCCCGGGAAGAGGAATTTCTGGATGCCCTCGGAAAGGAACACCGCGCCGACCAGAATGCGCACCAAAATCGTCGCCGCCGGCGCGCTCGATGCCATGGTCTTTCGGATCACGGTCCCCAGCCTGCCCACATGCTAGCATGCCAACCGGGCGTAGAATCGTCTTAGGATGCCTTGGGCGCCCGTCAGCACCGCACCTTTTCCGCTCTACATCGAGGCTACGGAGGGCGGCATCGCGCACGTGATTTTCGACCGCCCGAATGCGGTCGAGTTCGACTCCGGGCACCCGCTGATCCGCGAGGCCGGGCGCCAGCTCGCCGAGTATTTCGCCCGCACCCGCCGCGCTTTCGATCTGCCGCTCGACCTGCGCGGCACCCCGTTCCAGCTCCGCGTCTGGAACGCGCTCGCCGGCATCCCCTACGGCGAAACCCGCGCTTATAGCCAGCTTGCGGCCGAGATCGGTCATGCCGGCGCTTCGCGCGCGGTCGGCGCGGCAAACGGGGCGAACCCCGTCGCCATCATCGTGCCCTGCCATCGCGTGATCGCTTCCGGCGGCGGCCTGGGCGGCTACGGCGGCGGGCTCGAGCTCAAACGGCTGCTGCTCGATCTCGAAAGCGGCGCCTCCACCAGCTTGATCAACGCCTCGGCCTGATCCACCTCGAGCGCGATCTCGAGCCACAGCACCGCGATCGGCGCGACCGCCTCCCGCCATCCCGCACCCAGGTTGGCCGCGTCCTTCTCCGTGGTGACCAGCGCCTCCGCGCCCGCCGCCCGCGCCTCGGCCGCCATTTGTGCGAGTTCCCGATGCGAGTAGCGGTGGTGATCGCCGAACGCGCGCCGCCACACCGGAGCAACGCCCAGCTCCCTCAGCGTGCGCCAAAACGAATCCGGATTCCCGAGGCCGCAGAATGCCGCTACGCGCGAGGGCAACACGGCCGCCTCGCCCTGGGCCCCGCGCCAGCCGCGCACCACAACGCGCGAGCGGAACACCGGCGCCTTCGTGTTGACCTGCCGCACCCTCGCTTCGATCCGGGCGATGCTCTCTCCCGGCGCGGTTCGCGTGACCACGATGGCGTCCGCGCGCGCCAGAGCGGCCGGCGTCTCCCGCAGCCGTCCCAGCGGAATCGCCGCTTCGCCGCCGAATGGATCGAGCGCGTCGAGCACCACGATGTCCAACTCGCGCGCCAGCCGCCAGTGCTGGAATCCATCGTCGAGAAGAAACACGCCGGGCGCGAACCGTTTCTCGATCAGCCGGCCTGCCCCCGCGCGATCCGCGCCGATCCCGATCGGCCCGATCCCCGCGCGCACGTACATCTGCGCCTCGTCGCCGGTCAGCTCCGCAGCCGCCCGCTCGCCGGGCGCGAGGATCGTGTGAGGCTCCGCGATGCGGCGCCGGTAGCCTCTGGTCAGGATGGCGGGCTCGATTCCGCGCTCCTTCAGCCGCTCGGCCAGCCACAACACCAGCGGCGTCTTGCCGCTCCCGCCCGCCGCCAGACCTCCGACGCTGATCACCGGCGTGGCCAGCCGGCTTTGCCCCATGCGCCCGCGCCAGCGCTTGATGGCTCCGCCCATCAGCCACAGCCGCGAAAGGGGCCACAGCGCGATGAGGGCCGGCGTCGCCGGGCGATACCGGGGAAGGCTCGCCTCGTACAGCCGCACGATTTCGTCCGCCGCCCGCGCCGTCGCGCCGCGCTCGCTCTCGGCCGCCGCCAGAGCCGCCGCCCCAATCCGTCCGCGCCGCCCGGCGTCTTCGAGGAGCCCTCTCACCGCGCCTGCCAGCTCCGCCGAGTTGCCGATCGGAACCAGCGCCCCGGCCGCGGTGAACTTCTCCGCGATCTCCGCGAAGTTCTGCATGTGCGGCCCCACGATCACCGGTTTCCCGAAGAACGCTGGTTCGAGCACGTTGTGCCCGCCACGCCGCGCCAGCGTGCCGCCCATGAAAACTACGTCGGCCAACCCGAACAACGACCCCAACTCGCCGATCGAATCGAGCAGCAGCGCCGAGCCCCCGCCCGTCATCTGCGACCTGCGCGTGAACGCGATCCCGGCGCGGGCCAGCGCTTCCGCGGCGCGGTCGAATCGCTCCGGCTTGCGCGGCGCCAGCACCAGCATTAACCGCGGGTGCGTCCGGGCCACGTCGCGGAAAGCCGCGATCACGGCATCGTCCTCATCGGGATCGTCCGGCTCCGCGGGCGGCATCGTGCTCGCAGCGATCCACACCTCGGCCGGTTTCGCGCGCCCGAAGAACTCGAGAATCGCAGCCGGCGGCGCTTGCCGGCGCGGGTCGAAATCGTACTTGAGGTTGCCTGCCAGCCGGACCTTCTCCGCCAGCGCGCCCAGTTCCAAAAAGCGGTCCCGGCTCGAATCGCTCTCGGTCAGAATCGCGTCGGCGAGCCCCAGCACCGGACCGAAGAACCAGCCGAGCTTGCGGTAGCGCGGCATGGCCCGGTTCGAGATGCGGCCGTTCACCACCGCCAGGCCGCAACCCGCGCGCTTCGCTTCGCGATAGAGGTTGGGCCAGATCTCGGTTTCGAGCACAACCACCACGCGCGGCCGGATCGTCCTGAGCACCCTGCGCACCGCGAAGCAATAGTCGATGGGCGCGTAGAACACGCCGTCGGCGAGCGCGCCGAGCTTGTCTTCGGCCGCCGCCTTTCCCGCCAGCGTCGAAGCCGAGACGAATAGCGGCGCTTCGGGCATACGCTCCCGCAGTTCCCGCACCAGCGTCGCAGCCGCCAGCACTTCGCCGACCGAAACCGCGTGCAACCAGATGGAGGCGTGCCCCGTCTGCCGATAGGAATGCGGCAGGAATCCCAGCCGCTGCGGAAGGCTCTTGAAATACCGGCGATCCTGGAACCCACGCAACAGCAGATACACTACGATGAGGGGGGACGCCAGGATCTCCAGGAGGCGATAGACGATGAGAACGCTCACACGCAAGCCGTTAATTGCACTCCTGAGTATAGCCGCTGCGTTTGCGGGCGAAAAGGAGCAGCCGAAGTTCACGCCCGGCGCGGCGTCCAGCTATGAGACTCGGCAGACCATTTCCGGCGTCACCATCGCGGCCGTGGCGCTGCGGACCGACGCGGAAACAGCGCCGGCCTTTGGGAAGGTGAACCCCTACCACTACGGCGTCCTGCCCGTTCTGGTGGTGGTTCAGAACGATACGAAGAAGGCCATTTCGCTCGACAGTCTCCAGGCGGTGTTCGTGCTGCCCGACCACGACCGCGTCGAGGCCACCCCGGCCGCCGATGTCAAGAACATTTCCGGCCCCAAGCGTCCCAGCAACTATCCGCGCCCCATTCCGCAACTGCCGGGGCACGTTTCGAAGAACAAGGCCCCGCTCGCCGAGTGGGAGATCGAGGGGCGCGCCTTCACCGCACGCATGCTCGCCCCCGGTGACTCGGCCAGCGGCTTCTTCTACTTCCGCGCCACGTGGGAGGGCGGCTCGACGCTCTATCTCACCGGCCTCAAAGACGCCGCCAGCGGCAAAGACCTCTTCTACTTCGAGGTGCCGCTGGACAAAGGCGGACAGTAGCCCGTCTCCCGCCGAGTCTTGCTAAAATGCCATCCATGATGCGTATTCCAAGACCGTTCTTGACCTTTGCGATGATCGCGGCCTCGGCACTCTCTTGCGCCGCGCAGTCGGCTTCGACCCCGGCCTCCGCCGTCCCCGACGTCTATCGCGTGAAATTCGAGACCACTAAGGGCGACTTCACCGTCGAGGTGACCAAAGCCTGGGCGCCCTTGGGCGCCGCGCGCTTCCACCAGCTTGTCTCGCAGAAGTTCTACGACAATGCCCGGTTCTTCCGCGTGATCAGCGGGTTTATGGTGCAGTTCGGACTTCCCGCCGATCCCGCCGTCGCCTCCCTCTGGCACAACCGTGACCTGAGAGACGACCGGGTCGTCCACAGCAACACACGCGGGATGATCACCTACGCCATGGCCGGGCCGAATACGCGCACGACCCAGGTGTTCATCAACTTCGGCAACAACGCCGGCCTGGACAGCCAGGGCTTCGCTCCCTTCGGCAAGGTGGTCGCCGGCATGGACGTCGTTGACAGCCTCTACAGCGGGTACGGCGAAAACCCCGACCAGGGACAGATCCAAGCCCAGGGCAACAAGTACCTGCAAGCCCAGTTCCCGAAGCTGGACTACATCAAGACCGCGCGCATCGTTCCGGCGGCAGCCGCCAAGTAGCAGCCGTGCCAAGCATATTCCGGGCCGCCCTGGCGCTGGCGCTCGTTGCCGCCGGGGCGCCCGCCAGGCAGGTCACCATCACGGTTCTGGCGACCACGGACCTGCACGGCAACCTGTATCCCGTCGATTACTTCACCGGCAAACCGGCCGACCGCGGGCTCGCCAAGATCGCCACGCTCATCCGCGCTGCCCGCCGCGAGGCGCCCAACGCGCTTCTCATCGATTGCGGCGACACCATACAGGGCACGCCGCTCGAAACCGTTTACCAATCGTACGTGAGCACGGGCCGCCTGCCCTTGCGCCTCAGATTCCAGGGCCCGCGCTTGCGTGAAGATCCGATGATGGCCGCCATGAACCGGCTCGCCTACAACGCCATGGTTGTGGGCAACCACGAGTTCAACTTCGGCCTCAGGAACCTGAATCGCGCCCGCGCCGAGGCGAAGTTCCCCTGGCTTTCGGCCAACACCATCGCCGAGCCCGGCTCGCCCACCCGTCCCTTCGATCCCTACATTCTGCGGACGGTGGATGGCGTCAAAGTCGCCATCGCCGGGCTCACCACGCCGGCAATTCCGCAGTGGGAAGAGCCCGCGCATTACCAGGGTTACCGGTTCGAAGACGCGCAGCAGGCCGCCCAACGCACCATCGACGCCTTGCGCCGCGACGCGCATCCGGATCTGGTCATCGCCGCAGTGCACGCCGGCCTCGGCCGCCCGGAGCGCCGCCGCCCTGGCTCCGAGCCTCCCGAAAACATGGTGCTCGACCTCGCCACCGGCGTACGCGGCCTCGATGCCATCGTCTTCGGCCACTCCCATCAACAGCTCGCCGGCGACACCGTGAACGGCGTCCTGCTGGTGCAGCCGAAAAACTGGGGCGGCTCGCTGGCGCGCCTGGATTTCACGCTCGACGATTCCTCCGGCCACTGGCGCCTGGTCGACAAGACGTCGCGGCTCATCCCCGTTCGACCCGATACCGCCGCCGACCCCGAGATTCTCGCCATCGCGCGGCCCTATCACGAGCTGACCGAGCGCTTCCTCGACACGCCCGTAGGCCAATCGCCGGTCGAAATGCGCGGCCGCATCGCGCGCTTTGAGGACACGCCGCTGGTCGATGCCATACAAAACGTGCAGTTGGCCGCGACCGGCGCGGACGTCTCCTTCACCGCCCTGTTCAACTACGGAGTCACGATCCACAAAGGCCCCGTGAGCGTCCGCCAGATCGCGGCGCTCTACGTGTACGACAACGACCTTTACACCATCGAGGGCAACGGCAGGATGGTCAAGGACGCGCTCGAGAATTCGGCGCGCTTCTTCCGCACCTGTCCAGACGCCGCCTGCTCGCACGGCCCGCTCGTCAGCAACCTGGCCGCGGGCTTCAACTACGATATGGCCGAGGGCGTGGAGTACGAGATCGATCTCAGCCGCCCCGAAGGCCAACGCATCGTCAACCTTCGCTGGCACGGACGCCCGCTCGATCCCAATCAGAAGCTCCGCATCGCGCTCAACAACTACCGCGCCGGCGGCAGCGGCGGCTACGGCATGTTCCACAACGCCAACATCCTCTGGAAATCGAACACCGACATCCGCTCGCTGATGATCGCCTACTACTCGGCCCACCACCGCCTTCCGGCCCTCGCCGCCGGCAACTGGCGCATCATCCCGCCGCAGGCCGTGAAACTGCTGGAGCGGGAAGAGGGGCAGCGGCAATAGCCTGGATCTGAACTGTTGTAAACTCCGGGTGTGAAGTGGAGTTCCCCGTCTGAATCCCGCTTCAATAGAATCCTGCGAGACTGGCATCTAGAGGCCTTGGCCGGGCTCGCCAGACAAGCGAGGAGCTATGAGTTCCCTGAAGACGAAGAGCAGGAAGTCCGAAGCGGTGCCGTCCATTTTGCCCAAATGCCCCACTGGAATCCATGGCCTGGACGAAATCACGATGGGAGGTCTGCCGCGCGGGCGCCCCACTCTGGTCTGCGGCGGCGCCGGTTGCGGGAAGACGCTGCTCGGGATGGAATTCCTGGTCCGCGGAGCAACCGAGTTCAACGAACCCGGCGTCTGTCTCTCGTTTGAAGAAACCGTCGAGGAGCTGGCCCGCAACGTGGCCTCCCTCGGCTTCGACGTCAACGCGCTGATCGCGCACAAAAAACTCGCCATCGATCACGTGTACATAGAACGCAGCCTGATCGAGGAGGCCGGCGAATACGACCTGGAGGCTTTGTTCGTCCGCCTCGGTCACGCCGTCAACTCGATCGGCGCCAAGCGCGTGGTGCTCGATAGCGTCGAAGCGCTGTTCGCCGGTCTCGATGACGAGGGGGTTCTACGCTCCGAGCTTCGCCGCTTGTTCCGCTGGCTGAAGGAGAAGAATCTCACTGCCATCGTGACCGGCGAGCGCGGCAGTGGCACCCTCACCCGCCACGGCCTGGAAGAATATGTGTCCGACTGCGTCATCCTGCTCGATCACCGCGTCACGGACACCATCCTCACGCGCCGGCTCCGCGTCGTCAAATACCGCGGCTCCACGCACGGGACCAACGAGTACCCGTTTCTGATCGATGACGATGGCCTCGCGGTGCTGCCCGTGACTTCTCTCGCTCTGAGGCACGCCGCGACCAATGAGCGGGTCTCCACCGGCATTCCCGCGCTGGACACCATGTTCGGAGGCAGGGGATATTATCGGGGCAGCAGCGTCCTGGTCTCCGGAACCGCCGGAAGCGGCAAGACAAGCGTGAGCGCGCACTTCGTGGATGCAGCCTGCGCGCGCGGGGAGCGCTGCCTCTACCTGGCTCTCGAGGAATCGGCCGATCAGATCGTCCGCAACATGCGTTCCATCGGCCTCGACCTGGGGCGTTGGGTTAACAAGGGCCTGCTGCACATCCACTCCGCGCGGCCGACGGCATTCGGCCTCGAAATGCACCTGGTCCAAACGCACAAGATCATTGCAGAGCTCGACCCCAGGATCGTGGTGGTGGACCCGGCCACCGGGCTATTGCAATCGGGCACTCAGTTCGAGGCGCACAGCATGTTGCTGCGTCTGATCGATTCGCTGAAGCAGAAACAGATCACCGCGTTACTGACCACCTTGACCGGCGGCTCGAGCCTCATGGAACAAACCGAGGTCAACATTTCTTCCCTGGTGGATGCGTGGCTGTTGTTGCGCGATATCGAGAGCGGCGGCGAGCGGAACAGAGGCCTATGTATCCTCAAGGCAAGGGGAATCGCGCACTCGAACCAGATCCGCGAGTTTCTACTGACCAACCACGGCGTCGATCTGCGCGACGTCTACCTCGGCCGGGCCGGCATGCTCACGGGCTCGGCCCGCGTGGCGCAGGAGGCCAAGGAAGCGTCGGAGGCCACGCTTGCCCGCCAGGAGATCGAGAGGCGGCAATTCCTGCTCAAGCGCAAGCGGAAAGCGCTGGAGGCCCAAATCGCCGCCCTCGAAGTTGAGTTGCAGACCGAGGAGCAGGAATCCAGGCAGATCATCTCCCAGGAGGAGCTGAAGCTCATGGAGTGGGAGATGGAGCGCGGCCGAATGGCCAGGAGCCGCGCCACCAGCGGCACAACGCCCGCACGAAACGGCGGTAAGGCCAAGCCGCCGGGAGGTCGAAAATGACCGCCAAATCGCAGGACAACTCCGTCGCGTCCCGAACTCCGAAATGGGAGCTGAGGCTATACGTGGCCGGGCAGACCGCGAAGTCCTTGCAGGCTTTCGCCAACTTGAAGCGCATCTGCGAGGAACACCTCGCAGGCGAGTATCACATCGACGTCGTCGATCTGCTGAAGAACCCGCAACTCGCAAAGGGAGACCAGATTCTTGCGCTCCCCACGCTGGTGCGAAGGCTTCCGGAGCCGGTCAAGAAGATCATCGGCGACCTGTCCAATACCGAGCGGGTTCTGGTCGGTCTCGACCTGCGGGAACGGATCAAAAAGGTGAGCTCATGAAGCGGACAAGGACCAACGAAACCAAAGCCTTCGAGGACGCCCTGGCCGCGCAGCCCGCAGCCGAGCACTATCGCCTGCGGCTGTTCGTCACCGGCAGCACGCCCAGATCCGCCCTGGCGATACGCAATATCCGTGCCGTCTGCGAGGAGAAGCTGCAGGGGCGTTACGACCTCGAGGTGATCGATATCCATCAGCACCCGGAGTTCGCGAGACCGGAACAGATTGTCGTGACCCCGACGCTCGTCAAGAAGCTGCCCCTCCCGGTCCGCAAGATCATCGGGGACCTCTCGGACAAAGAGCGCGTGCTGGTCGGCCTGGATATTGTCCCGCGAGACGCGGAGCACCGTGGCGCCTGAAACCCAGGACCTGCAGCAGAGAATTCGCGAGCTCGAAGCGCGCCTCTGGGAGGCGGAAGAGACTCTTCGTGCGTTGAGGGACGGCGAAGTGGACGCGGTTGTCGTGTCGGGCCCGGGCGAAGACCGCGTTTACACGCTCAAAGGAGCCGACGAAGCATACCGCGTCATGGTTGAAGGGATGGCCGAAGGGGCGCTGACCCTGGCCCTCGATGGCCTGATCCTTTTCTCCAACGAGCAGTTCGCCCGCATTCTCCAGTGCCCTCCCGAACGCGTGGTCGGCTCCCGTATTCAGGATTTCGTTGCGCCGGAGGATCAGGAGTTGCTGCGCATCCTCCTTAGCGGAACCAATGGCAGGAAGACGGAACTGCGCCTGAAAAAGGAAGGCGGCGCGCTGCTCCCGGCTTACTTGTCCGTTGACAACCTGGTCATCGGCGGGGCCGAGTGCCTTTGTCTCATGGTCACGGACCTCACCGAGCAGAAGCGCAACCAGGAGATTGTCGCCGCCGAGAAACTCGCGCGTTCGATACTCGAACAGGCTGCCGAGGCGATCCTGGTGATCGATCCGGACGGCCGTGTCAGCCGCGCCTCTCGCGCCGCCGAGGGGCTGGCCGGGGCGCCGGTGGTGCTCCGCAAGTTCGACGAGCTGTTCCAGATCGCGCTTGCTTCCGGCGTGGATTACCGGCTTCGGGACATACTGGCGGCGACTGAAAGCGGAGCCATCCGCGACGTGGAAGCCACAGCCCTGACCCCCGACGGCCGGAAAACCGATTTGCTCCTCAGCGCGGCTCTTCTTTCAGGCCCCCAGGCCGGGCCGCTCGGTTGCGTTGTCACCCTGACCGACATCTCCGAGCGCAAGCGCAGGGAGGAGCGCCTCCAGCAGGCCCAGAAACTGGAGAGCATCGGGCTTCTGGCAGGCGGAATCGCGCACGATTTCAACAACCTTCTGGTGGGCGTGATCGGCAACGCGAGCCTGGCGCTGGACACGCTGCCTGCCGGACATCCGGTCGCGGAGCAGTTGCACGGAGTGGTGAAGGCCGGGGAACAGGCTGCGCATCTCACGCGGCAGATGCTGGCTTATTCGGGCAAAGGGCAGTTCGTTGTGGAGCCCCTGAATCTCTCCGATCTCATCCCGGAGATGAGCGCCCTCGTCCAGCCATCCATTTCCAAGAAGATCGCGATCCACTACCAGCTCGACCCGGATTTGCCGCCAATCAGGGCCGATCGCGGTCAGATGCAGCAGGTCTTCATGAATCTGGTTCTCAATGCGGCCGAAGCCATCGGCAGCGGCGCTGGCCTGGTCTCGGTGAAGACCGGCGTCCAGGATCTCGACGAGGCAGATACTCGTTTGAATCAGGAATCGGCGGACGCGCGTCCTGGCAAGCACGTTTACCTCGAAGTGCGCGACACCGGCTGCGGAATGGACCCCGCCACGCAAGCGAGGATTTTTGAGCCGTTCTTCTCGACGAAGTTCACCGGCCGCGGACTCGGGCTTGCTGCGGTTAGCGGAATCGTTCGCGCCCACAAAGGGGCCATCCAGATCTCGAGCGGGCCGGGCAAGGGCAGTTGTTTCACCGTTCTGTTCCCCGAGGCCAAGGGCGCGGTTGTCGAGACTCCAGCCGAGGACGCCCGTCCCGCACCCACTGGGACCGGAACAATCCTCGTGGTGGACGACGAAGAAGTCGTGCGGGATATGGCGAAGAAGGCCCTTAAGGTTCACGGCTTCGATGTGTTGCTGGCGAGCGGCGGGCTGGAGGCAATCGACATTTTCAAGCGGCATCCGGGCGATATCTCGCTGGTCCTGCTCGACCTCGGCATGCCTGGGATGAGCGGGGACGAAGTGCTTCCGGAGCTTCACAAGATCCGGCCCCAAGTCAACGTTCTGGTGTCGAGCGGCTACGCCGAGACCGAGACGATGGCTCTGTTCAAAGGCCACCGGGTTTCCGGTTTCGTCCAGAAGCCGTACGCGTCCAGGCACCTCGTGGAGAAGGTCAAATCCGCGCTCAGGTGAGTGGCCGCGCTACTTCGCAGTGTCGATCACGACCGTCGCATGTTCGGAACGCAGATGCACGCCTTCGGGCGGCATGCTGCCGTCCCCCGCATATGTGAAAACGTACAAGCTGCCGTGCTTTTCACGTTTCACATTCGAGCTGAAGGCGGTGCGACAAACAAAATCCTGAGGCCGGTTGACTACGGCCTGAAATGGGGTTTTAAATGCTCCAGGAACGAGAACCCGGACGGGGCCTTGTGCCCACGCTGTCAGCGTCCCTTCGAAACTGGCCGCTGTCAGCTTCAGGTTGATTTCTGCTTCTGCGCCCAGGATTACAGTTCCTCTCGACCCCGCAAAATCCACCACGAAACCGGTGGCGTCCACCTTGCCTGTAGTATTCAGCACCCTCGCCCGTCCATGTATGGCCGCCACTCGGACTGGCCCCGCCATGCTGCGGACTTCCGCCGCGGAAAAGGAGGCGTGGATGGCTACTGGCGCATCGGTCGGCGCTTCGACAATCAGGTTGCCTCCCGACGCGGTCATGGAACCAAGACCGGGGCCATTCAGAAATACCGTGCCGCCCGCGCGAGTGAGAGAGACTCCATTCAAGCGGGCACGCGCTTCGTCCTCGCTCGCTCCTCCGCCGTGAGAACAAAAACGCAGAGACCAGTCTTCGCGGCTATTGCCGGTGACGTAAACCTCCTGGGAGGGATTGGCGGCAATGGTGAGTGCCGGAACCTCGGTACGCGGAAAAGTGAGAGTGTCCAGTCGCGTGCGGAGGTAAGGAGTCTGTCCTAGCGCTACGAGATGAACTCCCGGCGGCAAAGGTTGGCCGGGTGTTCGGTCAGCACACTCAGAGCCAACCAGCCTCTGCTCAAACAGAAACTCCGGTGCAGCCTTCAAATCGCCCTGCGCATCTGAGGACCTTGCTGACAAACATCCGCTCAAGGAGCCCAGACCCAAGGAGGCCAAACCCAGGGAGGCCAAGCTATGCCGGCGAATTCGCATAGTCCCATTTCACCACAAAACGGCGTGGCCGGACTGCTCTCCCTCGCGGTCGCGGCTCCATAACCGGCGGCAAACGGCCGGCCCCAGCGACGGCCCGGCGTCAGTCGGACGAGCCTTCGACCAGCACACGCAACTGCCGGCCGATGTTCGTAAGGGTCGCGGACTGTGCCGTGAGTTCCTCGGAGGCCGCGGCGCTCTCCTCGGCGGTGGCCGCCGTCGTTTGGCCGGCCTTCTCCATCAGGGCGATCGCGGTGCCGATCTGCTCGAGCCCGCGAGCCTGCTCGTTGCTCCCCACGCTCACTTCGTCGACCAGCGTTTTCACTTGGGCGGATTCCGCCGTGACGCCGCGGATCGCACCGGCCACCCGGTCGACCTTGGATTTGCCATCGCCCGACTTGCCAATCGATTCTTCGATCAGCGAAGCCGTTTCGCTCGCCGCCCGGGCGCAGCGCTGCGACAGGTTGCGCACTTCGTCGGCGACCACCGCAAAACCCATGCCGGCCTCGCCCGCACGGGCCGCTTCGACCGCGGCGTTCAGCGCCAGGATGTTGGTCTGGAACGCGATCTCGTCGATGACCTTGATGATCTTCGAGATCTTCCGGCTGGATCCGTTGATCTCCTCCATCGCCACGACCATCTCGTCGAGCGCCTCATTGGTTTCGCGGAATTTGTTCTCAGTGCATCCCACGATGCCGACCGCATTCTGCGAGTTTTCCATGTTCTTGCGGGCCATGGCGCTGATCTCTTCGGTCAACGCGGAGGTTTCTTCGAGCGATGCGGCGGTCTCGGCCGCCCCCTGGGCCAGTATCTGACTCGAGGAGGAAACCTGGGCCGCAGCCTGGGCGATCTCTTCGGCCCCGGTTGCTATGGATTCGGAAACCTGTTTCAACGTCTTCACCAGCCCGGTGACCGCAAACACTCCTCCGCCTCCGGCCGCGAGCACCAGAACCGTAAGCAGCAACATGGCCACTTCATTGCGCTGGATGCTGGCTTCTATGGCGGCGATGGAGGCGTCGCGGCGGGCGGCGTTCGCCTGGCCGAAGGCTGCGGCGTTGCTCTGCAAGGCGTCCATCAGGGGCGTTATCTTCTTCAGGGCCGCGGCGCTCTCTTCCTCACCATGCCCCGCGGCGGACCTGTCGGCGAGCTCCCGGAAGTCTGCCACCCACTCCTCGAGCGCCGGCCGAATCGTGCTTACGGCCGCCTGCTCGTCTGCCGTCAGCCGGGATGCCTGCATCTGTTGGACCGTCTTACGCACGTGGGCGGCCGTGTCTTCGAAGATCGACCGCGCCTTGGCGAACGGCGCCGCCGCGTGCATCAGCGAAAACAGCGAGACGCCACGCATGGCGCAGCGCATGTTGCCTGCGTCAATGGCGATCTGGCGCGATTGATCCAGCCGCTCGGCACTCCCTACGATCTCCTCCCGCATGTGGCTCTGGAGTTGGCGAATCGTGAATAACGAATAGGCCGCGGCGGCCATCGCCGTCAGCGCCACAAGGCCGAAGCACATCAACAGTCTGGTCCGTATGCCGATCTGTCGCTTCATCGCAGGTCTCTCCGGGCGTCGGATACCGGCCCCAATATGGAGATCGGCCAAAAAGCGGGAAAGATTAGCGCCTCAAACTCTCGACAGCCCAGTCGATATGGGTTGAGAACGCAGCGTGGCGCTTCTCGAAGGGCTGTCGCGCACAACCAGGAGACGAATATGTTTCGAAGAACCAACGTTAGTGTGTCTGTTTCGCCGTTGCGCGCGGCTTGGCGCGGCTCCGTGTGTCTCGCCGTGGCTCTCTTGATGGCGGGCGCGGCCTATGCCACCGAAGGCGGCGGCAGCGTCTACCCCGAGGGGGTCGAGACGGTCATGCCGGGCAGGATGCCCGGTCTGGGGGGCACCCTGCTCCTCGAGTTCAATCAGTTCTATAACGCCAACGAACTGGCCGGTCCCAACGGCCGTGCCCTCGTTCCGGGATTCCATCTCCGGGTCGGCGCCGCTGCCGTTAAAGTGGTCCACAACTGGAACCTCCGGTTGCTCGGGGGCATGCTGGTCAGCACCGCGGCCTTGCCGCTGGTGGACGTTCACCTTAATGCTCCGTTCGGCAGCCAAAACAAGGTCGGATTCTCCAACCCGGACCTGGACACCCTGGTCGCATATAGAAAGGGCGATTGGAACTGGTGGTACGGGTTCGAAGTCTACACTCCCGGCTTCTCCTATAACAAGAACGACCTGGTCAACATCGGACAGCACAACTACGCGACGGCGCCCTCGGCCGCCTTTACGTATCTGCCCCACCACGCCACGACGGAGGTGAGTTCCAAGTTCCAGTACATCGACAACTACACCAACGACGCCACCGGGTATCGCTCCGGCAGCGAATTCGTGTGGGAATACGACGGGATGCAGAACGTGACGAAGAACCTCGCAATTGGCGGGAACGGCTACTTCTTAAAGCAGACCACCAACGACCTGCAGAACGGGTTGGTGTACCAAGGTGGAGACCGGGGGCGTAACTTCGCCTTCGGGCCGGAGATCCGCTACCACTACAAGCGCTACGCCATGATCCTGAAATACGAAAAGGACTTCTGGACCGAGAACCGGCCCGCCGGGAACGCGTTCTGGCTCCAGTTCGGTATCCCTATCAGCGCCGGGCACGAGTAGTTTCCCCTCCGCAACGGGCGCGCGCCGGTAAGATTCGGCGCGTGCCCACCCCACATGCGCGCTTCCCGCCCTTCGTTACCTAAGCACCCTCCCGCGAGTCTGATGTCCTATGATGGAGATCCAGACCCGATGAAACCTCTGCGGCCGCTGCTGTTCCTCACGGCGCTTGCCTCGTCCTGCCTTCACGCCCAGACGCCCCGGATCGGCGTCAACCCGCGCGTCGAGCTGATGAGCATCCTCTTCCGCCTGGCGGGCAATCCCGAATACACGCAAGGCCGCGTGCCCGCCTATAACGAGGCCATTGACCGCTACTTCGCCCCGTTTCGCGATCACCAGGCCGTCCAGTGGGCGCGGCAGCTTCGCAAGACCGACGGTGTCGGATTCGACGCCGTCATGAGGATGGCCGTTAACCTGAAAGACGTCGAATCGCTGGCCGAGCGCGTCCCCGTGGACTCCAAGGATTCGCGCCTCGACAGCCGCTGGCACGGGGCGAAGGCTCGCCAGTTCCTCGAACTCGCCCGCCAGTTCGTCCATGACACCAGGTTCAGCGACTTCCTCGCGTCGCAGAAGCCGCTCTACGATCTCACTGGCAGCCGGCTCCGCACTTACGTCGAAGCCAATGCCGACATTCCCTGGTTCGATCGCTTCTTCGGCGCGCGCCCGAAGGCCCGTTTCATCGTCGTTCCCGCGCTCGTCAACGGCGGCGCGAGCTACGGCGTCAGCCTGATCGCCGAGGATGGCGTCGAGGAGATCTATGCCATCCCCGGCGTCTGGGACGTCGATGCCGGCGGCCAGCCGACGTTCAGCGCCGGCTGGGTCGATATTCTGGTCCACGAGTTCGCGCATTCCTATTGCAACCCGCTCATCGACCAGTTCTTGCCGCAACTGAAGACGCCCGGCCCCCTGATGTTCGCCTCCGTCCGCTCCGCCCTGGCTCCGCAGGCGTACTCCGATTGGCCGACCATGCTCCGCGAATCGCTGGTCCGCGCCTCCGTCGTCCGCTACATCCTAGAGCACCAGGGCGAAGATGCCGCGCGCAGAGAAATACAGGCCCAGCGGGAGCTGTCGTTTCTGTGGACCGGGGAGCTGGCAGACCTGCTCGGCGTTTACGAGAAGGACCGCAAGACGTACCCGACACTGGAATCCTTCATGCCGCGCGTGGTCGCGTTCTTCGCCGAAACCGCCCCTAAGACGGCCGATCTGATCCGCAAGCGGGACGATTCGCGGCCCAAGGTGGCCGGCATGAACATCACGGACGGCGCCCGGAATGTGGACCCTGTGCTCAAACAGATCGTGATCCGCTTCGACCGGCCCATGCGCAGGGAAAGCTACTCCGTCATGAGCCTGGATGCTGCTACGTACCCCAAGACCGGAAAGGTCGCCTTCGACGAGATGGGCGCGGTTTTCACGATGTCGGTTACGCTCGAGCCATCCCACGACTACTCGTTCGGCCTGAACTGGCAGGGCGGCGGCGCCTTCCAGAGTCAGGACGGCGTGCCGCTCAAGCAGGTCGTCGTGCGATTCCGGACCGCGGCCGCGGCGCGGTAGCCCTCATGCGGCTCACCCCCGAAATCCACCCGGGCATTCGGATCGACAAGATCCCCGTCAAAGGCCCGGCCGGACTGCTCTTCGCGCTCGGGGCCATGGCCATCTGCCTCATGGGGATTCCCGTGACGCGTTTGGTCCTGGCGGTCGCCGTGCCCACCGGCATCTTGATTGCCCTGGTGCTGCGCTTTGCGAACCGGCTTTGGTCGGGCATCATCCTCACCCTCGCCGGGGTAACCATCTGCGTGATCGAAATCCCGCCACTGCGGTGGTTCCTGATCCTCGCAATTCCCCTCGGCCTCGCCGCCGCGCTCATCCTGCACTTCACCGGCCGCGAGTAGGAGATCGCGCCAGCCATCGGCCGCCTCCGCTACACTCAGAGCAGATGAGCGCGGGGATCAGAATCAACGGCATCGGTGCGCTGGCCGAATCGCGCGGCGTTCGCGAGTGCCTTGCGTTCTTCACGCGCGAGAAGCTCTGGATTCACGAGCAGCACGTCGCGCTGTGCCGCATTCCCGCCCCCACCTTCCTCGAAGGAAAGCGCGCCGAGTGGATGGCCGACCAGTTTCGCGCCCTGGGCTGCGCCGCCGAAATCGACCGCGCCGGCAACGTGGTCGCCTGGCCCCAGCCCGATGGAGGCGAGCCGCTGATCGCGGTAACCGCCCATCTCGACACCGTGCTCGCGCCGCGCAACCGGGAGGAGATCGCCGTCGATGGCGATGGCAAACTGCGCGGCCCCGGCGTCTCGGACAACGGCTCGGGCCTGGCCGCCCTGCTCGCCATCGCTCGCGCGCTCGGCAGCGCCCCGCCCATTCAGGAGGCCGCGGGCCGGCTCGTCCTGGTCGCCAACGTCGGCGAGGAGGGCGAAGGGAACCTCAGCGGCATGCGGCACCTGGCCGGCCAGTCGCCGCTCGCCCCTCGCATCCGCGCCTATCTGGTGCTCGACGGGCCTTCGCTCGAGCGCATCACCAACCAGGCGCTGGCCAGCCGCCGCTTCGAGGTCCTGTTCACCGGCGCCGGCGGCCACAGTTGGAGCGATTATGGCAACGCCAACCCGGTCCACGCCCTCAGCCACGCCATCGCCTGGTTCACCGATGAGTTCCCGACGGCGGCCAACGGGAACGGCCCGCGCTCGTCGTTCAACTTCGGCACCATCGAGGGCGGATCTAGTGTGAACTCCATCCCCGCGCTGGCCCGCGCGAAGGTGGACCTGCGCTCCCAGGACGGCCCGAAGATCGACGAGCTGGCCGATGCGCTGGCCGCCGCCGTCGACCGCGCTCTACAACACGAGAACCAGCGCGCCGCCGGCGCCAAGCTCACCGCCCGTGTGAAGGAGATCGGCTCCCGCCCCGCCGGCCGCCTTCCCGACGACGCGCCAATTCTGGAATTCCTCCGCGCCATCGGCGCCCACCTGGGCATTCGCGGCCGCACCGACTGCGCCTCCACCGACGCCAACATCCCGCTCTCCCTCGGCCTGCCCGCCCTCTCGCTCGGCGTCGGCGGCCAGGGCGGCGGCGCCCACACGCCCTTCGAGTGGTACGACCCCGAAGGCCGCGACCTGGGTCTCAAGCGCATCCTCCTGCTGGCAGTGATGCTGATGCGGCAGGGAGCGGTGCGCTGATCCCGCTTGGCCAGCGGTGGCAGTTTTGGTTCGTGCTACCCTGCGTATAGACGGGCACTGGGGTGCCACCTCGGCAAACCGGTTTTTCCGTTGGCCCTGTCGGCTGGGGCTTAACATAAGAGAGCAGGTCATTCAGAGTCTCGACTCTGCCGTTCACATAATCTCTACAGCCGGCGAGAGGAGATTGTGTGGAAAAGCGTCACATTCCGAAGAAGCTCTACTTGGATGCCTGCTGCCTGAGCCGTCTGACGGACGACCAGAGCCAGACCCGCGTTCGCAAAGAGGCCGAGGCAATTGAGCGGGTTCTTCGCTTGATACGGGATGGGAAGGCGATCCGGGTAAGCAGCGCTGTGCTGGAGATTGAGATCGGCCGCAACCCGGATTCGGAGCGACGCCATGACGTTGCCGCTCTACTCGCCTTTGCAAACGAAGTGGTGGTTCCACTCGCGGCCAGCGCTGAGCGCGCCGCCTCTCTCGAGAAGCTCGGCTTCGGTGCATTTGACGCACTGCACTTGGCCTGCGCCGAGCAAGCCGAGGTGGATGTATTCCTCACCACCGACGATGGTCTGCTGCGGCAAGCGACGCGGTCGAGCGGGCTCCTCCGCGTTCGTGTCGAGAACCCGCTATCCTGGTATGGGTAGGTTGCGCCATGATCTCCCTCGAAAAAATGAGCGACCAGGACTTCGAGCGGCACGCCCTGGCGATTCTCGAGCGCGAGCTGGGGCTGGACGGCCTCGCCCGTTTCCTCCGCGTATCTCGATCCGGATCTGGCGACTACACCCGCGACCGCCATCGTTGGCTTGAAGGCGCGACGATCCAGCAGATCATGGCCGAAATAGAGCGCAGGGATAAGCCCGCCGCCTAGGGCTACGCGCCTTTACTCATACCTCAGCGCCGCCAGAGGATCCATCCGCAGCGCGCGCCGCGCAGGGACGCAGCTCGCAGCCCCCGCCACCACCGCGAAAAGCAGGGCCACTCCAACAAGCGTCGCCGGATCGCCAGGCCCCACCCCGTAAAGCAGGTTGCGCATCGCGCTCCCCAGCCCCAGCCCACCGGCCAAGCCCAAGACCGCTCCGGCCGCGCTGAGCACCAGCGCCTGCCGCACCACCATCCGAAGCACGTCGAGCTGCCCCGCCCCCAGCGCCACGCGAATGCCGAACTCGCGCGTGCGCTGCGCCGCGTTATAGGCCACAATGCCGTAAATCCCAATGGTCGCGAGCAGCAGCCCCACCACGGCGAAGGCGCCGATCAGCACCGCGGCCAGCCGTTGCAGGGCGCGGCTGGTGGCCTGCGCCTCCTCCAGCGTCTGGACGCCGAAGACCGGCTGATCGATGTCCACGCCGTGCACCACGCTCCGGATCGCCGGAACCAGCGCGAGCGGGTCGCCCGCGGCTCGCACCACGAGCGTCATCTCCGGCTTGGGCGCCTGCGCCACCGGGACGTACACCTGTGCCACCTGCCCCTTTACCATCTTGACCACCAGGCCTTGATCGGCGGTCCCCACCACCCCCACAATCTCGACCGGCCCCTGCTTGAGTCCCAGCTTTATGCGCTGACCCACCGCGTCCCGGTTGGGCCAATAACGCCGCGCCGTGTATTGGTCGATCAGCGCCACCTGGCGCGAACCCTGGCGATCCCGTTCGTCCGGGTACCGTCCGTGCAGAAGGGGAATCTGCATGGCTCGCAGGTAATCCGGGGTCACGGTGGTCCTGAGCGTGACCGGAACGTCCTCCGGCCTCGGCTCGGGCGCATCGGCCAGCAGCAGAGGCGAGCCGTGCAAATCGTCGCTGGTCGGGAGCTGATCGCTGGCGCCGGCGCTCTCGACGCCCGGCAGTGCGCGGACGCGCGCCAGCACTTCATCGAAGAACGCCGCCTGTTTCTCCGGCGCCTTGTACTGCTCGGCCGAGAGCGCAATCGTCATCGTCAGCGCGCCGTGCGGATTGTACCCCAGGTTAGCCGAGCGCATCCGCAGAAAGCTCTGCGCCATCAGGCCGGCGGCCACCAGCAGCGCCAGCGCCAGCGCGATCTCGCCCACCACAAACAGCCCGCGCAATCGCTGGTGGACCACTCCGCCCGTCGAGCGCGCCGCGCCTTTCAGAGCCGCGTTGACGTCGGTCTTGCGCGCCTGCCACGCCGGAACCAGCCCGAACAGGATTCCCGTCCCCGCCGCGAGCACGAAATTGAACGCGAGCGCGCTCAAATCCACCGACGACCGCGACAGATTCGGCAGCTCGTCCATAGGGAGCTTGGACAGCAGGCTCACGCCCCATGCGGCGGGAAGAATCGCCAGCGCGCCGCCCGCCAGCGCCACCAGCACGCTCTCGGCCAGCATCTGGCGGAACAGCGCCCACCGGCTCGCACCCAGCGCGGTACGGATCGCCATCTCCCGTTCCCGGCTGGTGGCCCGCGCCAGCAGCAGGCTCGCGATGTTGGCGCAAGCGATCATCAGAACAAATCCCACGGTTGCCGACAGGATCGCAAGCAGCGTCTGCGCATCCTGCACGTATACCTCTTGGATCGGCTGGAGCACCGCCGTGTTGCCGGTATCTTCCTTGTCCTGGCTGGCCAGCCGCGCGCTGAGGGCCGTCATACGCTGCTGCGCTATCGCCATGTTGAGGCCCGGCCGGAGCCTGCCCACCGCGCCGAAGAACCGCGAGCCCCGGTCGCCCACGGCGTCCGCGGCGAAAACCAGTGGCGTGTAGATGTCCTCCTTTTCGAACTTCGGAAAATCCTTCGGAAGAACGCCCACCACCGTGTGAGCGGCGCCATCGAGCATGATGGCCCGCCCGGCAATCCCCGGGTCGGCTGCAAAGCGGGACCGCCACAGGGCGTCAGTCAGGATGGCAACGTTGTTGTGGCCCGGCTGCATGTCCTGCTTCTGGAACCCACGGCCAAGGCGGGGACGGGTTTCGGTCACCTCAAAGATATCGCTCGTCACCCGCAGCCCGGAGACGCGCTCGGGGCGGTCTCCCACGCGAAGATTGAATCCTGTATCCTGAACCCCCGCCAGGTGGGAGAAGACGCCGCTGGCCTTCCAATCCTCGAAATCCCCTACGGAAGCCGGGAATTGGTGCCAACCACGCGCCGCGTTTTCGGTCCAGACCATGACCACCCGGTCGGAGTCCGGAATCGGCACCGGCGCGAGCACCGTATGCGCCACGCTGAATATCGCCGTATTGGCGCCGATGCCAAGCGCCAGCGTCAGCACCGCAACAGCCGTGAAGCCGGGGCGAGTCACCAGCACCCGGAACCCAAAGCGCAAGTCTTGGCCTAGCATCCTAATAGCACCTCGACCCCGTCCTGGCATCCCTCGTGCCAACCGTAAACCATTGAAACAATGAGCCGCACTCCTCGGCCTCGGCCGAGCGCCATCCCAGTTTCGCGACGGTGGTTTCCATTAGCGGACACCCGCCAGCCCCCCGCCGCTCTCAGGCCTGCCGCTACAATATCTGAGTGATGGCGAACCCTTCCCGGCGGCGCGCGGAGCTTGCTCTGGTCGGCGTTACCTTCATCTGGGGCTCGACCTTCGTCGTCGTCAAAGAAGCCCTGCGGGATTCTTCGACGCTCCTTTTCCTCGCCGTGCGCTTCACTCTGGCGACCATCGCCCTGGCCATCGCCTTCCGACCGCTCCCCAGCCGGTTTGACAAAACGAAGCCAATTCTGGGGTGGGGCGCACTGGTCGGCGTGTTCCTATTCTCCGGCTATCTCCTTCAAACGGTTGGGCTTCGCTACACCACCCCGTCGAAGTCGGCTTTCCTCACCGGCATGTCAGTGGTCATGGTTCCGGTCCTTGTCGCGCTGGTCGGGCGCCGTCTGCCGGGCGCTTTCGAGGCCCTGGGCGTCGCCATCGCCACCGTCGGCATGGCCCTGCTGACACTCCGCGGCGCCAGCTTGAAAATGGAATATGGCGACGTGCTGACCCTTGGTTGCGCCGCCGCCTTCAGCATCCACATTCTGCTGCTCGGCCGGTTCGCCGCCAGGCTGGGCTTTCAGGCGCTGGCGCTGACTCAAATCGCCACCGCGGCCGTGCTCGCGCTCTCCACCTTCTGGTGGGTCGAGCGGCCCACCGTGCACTGGACCCCTGGCCTGATCGCGGCCCTCCTGGTCACCGGGCTTCTCGCAACCGCCGTCGCCTTCTCCGTCCAATCCTGGGCGCAGCAGTACACCACGCCCACCCGGACCGCGTTGATCCTCGCCATGGAACCGGTCTTCGCCTGGCTGACCTCGTTCGTGGTCGCCGGCGAGCTTCTGGCCCCACGCGCCGCCCTGGGAGCCGTGCTGATTCTGACCGGCATCGTCGTGGTGGAGCTGAAGCCGAAACGCGTCGAGCCGCGGCGCGAGGAGCCGCTATAATTGAGTCAGCCCTGCCGCCGGAGAATTACCGATGCGTTTCTTGGCCACACTGCGAACCCAGAAGCTTCTGTCCGCTACGCTGCTGCTGTTTACCCTGTCGATCGGGATCCTCATCGGCACCCTGATCGAGACGGCAGTGCGTGCGGAGAGAGGTCAGGCGGTCGCGAGCGACGCCGCGCCGCTCTCGATCCCCAGCCCAGTCCAGCTCTCGACGGCGTTTTCTCAACTCGCCAGGCAGCTCGAGCCCTCCGTGGTCAACATCACGGCGACCTACGGCGCGCAGCCGGCGCAGCAGGTCCACCGGCGCCGCACGCCTGCCCCGCCGCCGGACGACGACGATGAGGATCAGGATCAGGATCACGGAGGTGGTTCCGATCTCTTCCACCGCTTCTTCGGCCCGGACCCGGACGCGCCCCATCCCTCGCTGCATCGCCAGTCCACCGGCTCCGGCGTCGTAGTTGACGAGCACGGATACATCCTCACCAACTTCCATGTGGTCGAGGACGCCTCCCGCATCCAGGTCAAGTTCAACGGAAACACCACCGAGTACAACGCCAAGCTCATCGGCACGGATCCGGAAACCGACCTGGCCGTCCTCAAGCTGGAGAACTACAACAAGCCGCTCGTGCCGGCGAAAATCGGCAACTCGGACGGTGTTCAGGTGGGCGATTGGGCCGTGGCGATCGGTTCGCCCTTCGGCCTGGAAGCCACGGTTACGGCGGGAATCATCAGCGCCAAGGGCCGCGACATCGGCCCCGAGCACCAGCTCCAGCGCTTCCTTCAGACCGATGCCGCCATCAACCCCGGCAATAGCGGCGGCCCGCTGCTCGACATCCGCGGCCAGGTGATCGGCATCAACACGGCCATCGCCACGGAGAACGGCGGCTACCAGGGCATCGGCTTCGCGCTGCCCATCAACCTGGCCGCCACCGTCTACAACCAGATCATCAAGAGCGGCCGGGTTTCCCGCGGCTCCATCGGCATCGGCTTCGATCCCGATCAGAAGTCGGAGACCTTGAAGGTCTACGGGTCTACGCACGGTGTCTTCATTACGCGCGTCGAACCCAGCGGACCCGCCGCCAAGGCCGGCCTGAAGGTGGAGGACGTCATCATCGGATTCAACGGACAGCCCGTCAAAGATGGCGACGACCTGGTGAATCGCGTTTCGGCGACTCTGGTCGGCTCCGAGGCGAACGTCGAAGTCCTGCGCGCCGGCAAGCGCATCGATTTCAAGTTGAACATTGGCGAACGCACCGAGGTCTGGGCCGAAGACCCGCGTTTCAGCCGCTTCCGGCAGCCGCAGCCGGGTGAGGAAGAGGGCCCCACCCAGGTCAAGTTCGGCGTCCAGATCCAGAATCTGACGGCCACGTGGCGCGACCGCCATGGCTTCAAGGAGACGGTCGGAGTGCTGGTGACCGCCGTCGACCCCGGTTCGTTTGCGGACGACGCCGGCTTGCAACCGAACGACGTCATCACCGCCATCAACCGCCAGCCGGTGGGCAGTGTAGACAGTGTGCAGAAGCTTCAGGCGTCGCTCAAGCCGGGCCAGCCGGTGGCGTTCCGCGTGTTGCGCGGCGCGCGCACGGCTCGTGGCGAAATGGTGTGGCAGCCGCTGTTCGTCGCCGGCACCCTTCCGGCAAATCCGTGATAGCATGTTACCGGGCCGCGACCGCGAGGGAGCGGTTGAGGAGTGCCATTTGCGGATCATAGCCGCGTTGGTTCTGATACTCTGCTTGTCCCGGCCGGGTTTCGCGGTCGAACCCAAGAAGAGCAGTACTTCCAGTAGCCACCCGGCTGCCGCAGCGGCGAAGAGGCCGGCCGGCAAGAAGGGCCGCCGGTCCCGGCGCGCCGCAGCCAGGCGCAAGCCCGCCGGACAAGTGGCGCCCACGCCTGAGCGCTACCAGACCATCCAGCAGGCGCTGGTGGCCAAGGGTTACGCCCCGCGCACGCCCGACGGGGTGTGGGGTCCGGAATGGGCCTCCGCCCTCAAGAGCTTCCAGCAGAATCAGAAGCTCGAAGCCACGGGCAAACTGAATTCGATGTCGCTGATCACTTTAGGCCTCGGGCCGAAACGGGAACAGCCGGCTGGAGCGACCGCTCCCCCCGCGTCTCCCGCGCCTTCCGCAACTCCACCTTCCAGTTCAAGCTCAACCGTGCGAGAACTCAAATGATCATTGGCGTTCCAAGGGAAGTTAAAGACCACGAAACCAGAGTTGGATTGGTGCCGAGCGCGGCCATCGCGCTTCGCGAAGCCGGTCACCGGGTCCTGGTACAGGCCGGGGCCGGCGAGGGCAGTTCGATTCCCGACCGGGAATATCGGGAAGCCGGCGCCGAGATGCTCCCATCGGTCTGCGATGTCTGGCACAACGCGGACCTCGTCATCAAGGTCAAGGAGCCGCAGCCTTCCGAGTACGGCTGCCTGCGCCCCGGCCTGATCCTTTTCACGTATCTGCACCTGGCGCCGCTGCCCGAACTGACCGACCGGCTCCTTCAGGCCCAGGCGACGTCCATCGCCTATGAGACCCTCCGCGAGCAGGACGGCTCGCTGCCGCTGCTGACGCCTATGAGTGAAGTGGCCGGGCGCCTGGCCGTGCAGGTGGGCGCGGTGTATCTGGAAGCGCCCAACGGCGGCCGCGGCACGCTGCTCGGCGGCGTTCCCGGCGTGGCGCCGGGCAACGTGGTGATCCTGGGCGGCGGCATCGTCGGCACCAACGCGGCGAAGATCGCCGTGGGCATGGGCGCGCACGTCACCGTCATCGACCGGAACTTGAACCGCCTGCGCGAAATCGACGACATCTTCCACCAGCAGGTGGTCACGCTCGCCTCGAACGTGTGGACCGTGGGCGAGGCCGTGCGCCAGGCGGACCTGGTTATCGGTGGCGTTCTCATCCCCGGCGCCTCCGCGCCGAAGCTGGTGCGCCGCGACATGGTGGCGCGAATGAAGCCCGGTGCGGTGATGGTGGACGTCGCCATCGATCAGGGCGGCTGCTTCGAGACCTCGCACCCCACCACGCACACCGACCCCGTCTACTTCGTCGATGGCGTGCTGCACTACTGCGTCTCGAACATGCCGGCCGCGGTGCCGCACACTTCGACCTTGGCGCTGACCAACGCCACGTTCCCCTACCTGCTACAGATCGCGAACAAGGGCTTCGAGCGCGCCTGCCGCGACCACCCCGCCATCCGCGAGGGCGTCAACACCTACAAGGGCCAGGTGACCTGCGAGGCCGTGGCCGAGTCGCAAGGCCGCGAGTGGACGGCGGTGAGCGGGCTGCTCTAGGCGGCGGCGGTTCACCTCGGCAACTTCGGCGCCAGCCGGGGCACGTCGAGCGGGATGAATTCCTTCACGCCGGACCGGCCTTCGACCGAGAGCCAGAGGGTGGCGTCGGCGGCGCGTAGGTGGATCCGGAATTCGTAGAAGGGGCAGCAGCGGCGCCAGAGGTCGAGCCATTGCGCCACGTCCATGACGGAGGCCTTGCGCGGATCGATGCGGAACGCGTAGCCATCCTTCAGCTCGCGCGAGGCGGTGATGGCCGAAATCACGCGGGTCCCGATTTGTTGTAGCTGTCGCCGCTGGGCGGACGTCAGCGCCCGCAGATTGCACGCGATCGGTGGTTCGTTGCCCATAGTCCGATCATCCGACTTAAAGTCGACTTGAAGTCAAGTAAAATGTTTAGTGTGACGATTGGAGAGGTGGCGAAGGAATCGGGTTTTGCGGCGTCGGCGATCCGCTATTACGAGCAGGCCGGCCTGCTGCCGCACCCCGCCCGCAAAGGCGGCCGGCGGCAATTCGCCCCGGCAATCCTGGAGCGGCTCGCGGTGCTCGAGCGCGCCAAGGCCTGCGGTTTCAGCCTGGCCGAAACGCGGCAGCTCTTCTATGGATTCCGCGAAGGTACGCCGCCTTCCGCGCGGTGGCAGGCGATGGCACGCCGGAAAATCGCGGAACTGGAGGACCTGGAGCGCAAAATCGCCGCGACGAAAGAGTTGCTCCAGCGACCCTGCGAGTGCCAGGATCTGGGCGAGTGCGGCCGCAGGATTCGCGGCGCGAAACGCCGCTGAAGTGTATACTGCGGAAATGAAAAGCACTGTCTGCGGCGCCTTGCTGGCAGCCATGGTAGCAGCCGCGTGCCTGGCCCAGGAACCGGCGACGCCTTCCTTCGGCACGACGGTGGTGGTTCCGGGAGGGCTGCGGGGCGACATCTACTTTCTCCCCAACGACACCACGACGCTGCCCGACTTCGATGGCATCGAGCCGGCCGGCGCCATCTGGACTTCCGAGTTGAACGTGCCGCCGCGCCACTGGACCGAAGGCTTTCCGGGAGTCACCGACCGCTTCGAGTGGTTCGCCATCAACTACACGGGCCGCTTCTGGATCGAGCAACCGGGCCGCTACAGCTTCGCGCTCCTCTCCGATGACGGATCGAAGCTGTACATCGACGACAACCTGATCATCGATAACGATTGCCAGCATCCGCCCGACACGCGTAAAGCCACCGTCACGCTGGCCGGCGGTCTTCATCGCATCCGCGTGCCTTACTTTCAGGGGCCGCGGGACTGCCTGGCCCTGATGCTGGCCGTCGCCGGGCCGGAAGGGAATTGGCGGCTCTTCAACACCGAAGAGTTCAAGCCCCCGGCCGATCCCGACAAGTGGAAGTACGGCACTCCGGCCGAACTTGCGGTGCCGCCAGACCAGGGCGCGGTTCGAGCCAAAATGGCGGCGGAGACGGCGAAGCCGCAAAAGAAGAAGCACAGTGTTGGCCTGGCGTGGCCCCGCAAGACCGAGCCATCGGCCGAAGGTTGCGTGGCGTATCCCACCCGCAACTGTGGCTACACGCCGATGCCCGACCTGCATGCGCCGGCCGCACCCCAGGCGCAGCCCACACCCGCGCCTTAGCCAGCGATCGGAGGAACTGACGACAGCGGCAGCCGCGTTGCCGCGACCTGCCCGGCCAGACGCTTTTCGAGGCGCGCCTCGCGCTTGCGCAGATGCTCGGAATCCGCGACGGCGCGTGCGCCGCGGACCATCTCGAGCGCGCGCGAGTAGTTGCGCTCGCGGTGCTCGTAGTGCTTCGCCAGCGCCTCGAACGCCTGCATACGGTACGGATTCGGACTGGCGGCGAGATCGGCGATCACGGTCAGCGCGGCGTCCGCCCGGCCGAGGCGCTTCTCCAGCGCCGCCATGTCCCACATGGTGCGGAAGAGCAGATTGTCCGGCAGGCCCAGGCCGATGGCGCGGCGCATCAGGCCAGACGCCTGCTCGCGCTCGCCGGCGTGCGCGAACCAGCGCGCGATGCCGACCAGGTCCGCGCCATGCACGAAGCGCGCGGCGCCCGGCTCGCGGAAGGCGAAGGGGACGATTCCGGTCAGGCACGCCGTGGTCAGCAGGTCCACCGCGTTGTGATGGAAGATGGGCACCACACGCCAAGCCTGCTGCGTTCGAAGAAACTCGAAGTAGACGTACGGAATCATTTCGCCCGGCAGATCGCCTTCGCGCTCGACGCCGAGAATCTGGTTCTCCAGGTCCACCAGACGGCAGCTTTCCAGGCGCAGCTTCCACAGCCGGCGCGCGCCGTGCAGCAGGTCCAAGTGCGCCAGTCGCGAGAACGGCGGACGCGCCCGCGCCATGCGGTAGCGCGTTTCGAGCAGCGGCTGATCGTAGGTCTTGCCGTTGTACGTGACCAGGGTGTCGAACTCGGCCAGGTGCTCGGCCAGCGCCCACAGCAGGCTCGGCTCCTCACCGTAATCGCGCATGAAGAATTGGCGGACGCGGAACCCTTCGGGCGTAACGCGCCCGACGCCGATCAGGAACGCGTAGGTGCCCGAGCCGCCCGCCAGGCCGGTGGTTTCGGTGTCGAGAAACGCCCAGCGCGAGACCGGCGCGGAAGGGGCCTCGCCGCCGGAGAGCGGTCCCAGCAGATCGTCCGGCAGCTCCAGCAGGCTGGAGATGTCCATGCTGCCGTGGCGGCGGTGGCGCTCGTAGAGCCGCTCGGTCTCGAAGTGGCGGCCGTGCGGCGTCTCGACCACCTGGCCGCTCATCCACTGCTCGATGAAGTAATGCGCGGGCCGCGTGTCGGAGGGCGCCGGCGCGGGCGGGCCCTCGGCGTACTTCCGGTCGATGCGCGCGACCTTGCGCCGTAGGGTGGCGAGTTGGTCCTGTAGTTCGCCCACTTCGTTCGCCTTTTATTTGCCTAGCCCAGTTTAAACCGCCGTTCGGGCAGGCGCAAGCGGCGAGGCTGGGATTTCGGTTGACGGTGTCCGCTTCTTGGCGGATGCTGGTTGAGAATGATCCCTTCTCGCCGGCAGAGGCTCTGGACGATCATTGCGGTGTGCGTGTGCGGAGCGTGTGTGGCCGTGGCACCGTATGCGGTTCGCCCCTGGAAGTGGGTTGCGATCGCGGTCTTCGTGCTGCCGTTCGGAGTCATTTTCTGGCTGATCTGGCGTGCCCGCAAGACTACAGATCGGCACGTGTTGCTGAGCATCGCATGCGTCGCCCTAGCGCTCAACAGCATCGCAAGTGGCGATCCCATGCCCGGGTGTTTGTGGCTCTTGATCGGCCTCGGGTGGTTCTGGCTTGCCTGGAACTCAAACGCACCGCCCCTGAGAGCGCCTCGTGTCAAGGCCTCTGAGCTTTCGGGAATGATGGAGTACGAGTCGATGCACTTCGCAGGCATGCGCGTCGAAGAATGCTCGACCGACTGGAGGCAGCAGTTGTCGGAGGTGAAGACCGACGGTGACGGGCGCTTCGCGCTACCGCCGCTGCCGGGGGCCGGTTCACTACGTTCGGGTCTCATGGCCCGGAACCCGGATGCTGCACCTCAAGGTGGAACTCACGCCAAACGCGCGGCCGCTGCTGGTCCGCCTGAAGCCTCGCTAATGTGGCCCATCGGCGTGGGCAGTTGACGAATGAGCTCTGCCGGTAGATCCTGTAAGGATAAATGCTCTCCTCAGGAAAGCTTCGGGTCCCGATGATGCTCGCGGTTTGTCTGTGGGCATTTATCTGGGTGGCGCCCTACGTATTTCTGGGGAAGCGTTCCGTCATCACCGCGATCGAGCTGTTGTCGTGCGCCCTGTTCATCGCGTTGTTCTGGCTTGACCGGCGGAACAACGATTGGAAGGTGCTGTTGTGCGTGTTCTTCGCCGTCTTCGCGATCCCGCACTTTTTCCGGGGTGACGTCGTGTCGATGGCGCAAGGACTGGTGTGCCTGTGGGTGGGCTACTGGGGGCTCCGGTTCACACGGGATTCCGACGTGCGGATGGTGAAAGTGGATCGCGTCAAAGCCGCCGAACTGGCCGGCGTGGTGGAGTACGATTCGAAGCATGTTCCCGGCGCGTGCGTGGAGGAATGCTCGGGGGACTGGATGCAGCAGTTCTCCCAGGTGAAGACGGACGACGACGGGCGGTTCGCGCTGCCGCCGAGAGACGCGCCGTTCCACCACGTCAGAGTTTCGTGGCGCGACGCGAAAACGGCCCACCTGCTGGTGGAGATCAACCCGAAGGCCCGGCCGCTGCTGGTGCGGTTGAAGCGGCTGCGGGCCAGCGCGTTCCAGTAGATCCGCCTAAGACGCCCCGTCGATCTCGGCCGAGACCGTTTCCCATTCGCCCAGGAGCGAGCTGAGTTGCTTGCGGCGCTCGTCCAGCAACGCCGCGACGCGGACGCTTTCCTCGGCGCTCTTGAAATCCGCCAGCTCCGATTCGTAGCTCGCGATCTCCGTTTCGAGGCGCTCGACCTCTTCCTCGATCGTGCCGGCGCGCTCGCGGAGCTGGCGCAGCTTGATGGGGTTCACGCGCTTGGCGGGAACGGGCTCGGGGGCGGCCGCGGCTTCGGCCATCGTCGCCGGCTGGTCCGAGCCGAGCTGCGGCCGGGCGTCGCCGCCGCCACTCTTGCGCCACAGGTAGTCCTCGTAGTTGCCGGGGAACACGGCGACGCGCTGATCCGCCACTTCGAAGATGCGCGTGGCCAGGCGGTCGATGAAATAGCGGTCGTGCGAGACGAAGACCACCGTGCCAGTGTAGCCTTGCAGGGCTTCGAGCAGCACGTCTTTGGCGCGCATGTCGAGGTGGTTGGTGGGCTCGTCGAGCAGCAGGAAGTTCGAGGGCTTCACCAGCAGGCGGGCCAGCGCGAAGCGGTTCCGCTCGCCGCCCGAGAGCACGCCGACCTTCTTGAACACGTCGTCGTCGGAGAACAGGAAACAGCCGAGCAGGCTGCGCAACTCGACGAGCGGCGTCATGGGCGTGACGCCGGCCATTTCGTCGATGAGTTTGGCGGCCGGGTCGAGCTCCTTGTACTGGTCCTGCGCGAAGTAGTCCGCCTGAACGTTGTGGCCGAGCGTGAACTCACCCTTCGAGATCGGCTCCGCGCCCGCGAGAATCTTGATGAGGGTCGACTTGCCCGCGCCGTTCACGCCCACCAGAGCGACGCGGTCGCCGCGCTCGATGTAGAAGCTCACGTCTTCGAAGACCAGGCGATCGCCGTAGCTCTTGGCGACGCGCTTGAACTCGGCCGCGATGCGGCCGCTGGGCTTGGGCTGCGGAAAGCTGAAGTGGATGGCCTTCTCTTCGGGCGGAACTTCGATGCGGTCGATCTTCTCGAGCTCCTTGATGCGGCTTTGCACCTGCTTCGCCTTGGTGGCTTGGTAGCGGAAGCGGCTGATGAAGGCTTCGAGCTGGTGGATGCGGTCCTGCTGGTTGCGATACGCGGCTTCGAGCTGCAAACGCCGCTCTTCTCTGAGCGCGATGTACTTTTCGTAGTTGCCGGGGTAGAAGAAGAGCCGGCGGTTCCACAGCTCGCCGATCTTGCGCACGGTGACGTCCAGGAAATAGCGGTCGTGCGAGACCAGCACGAAGGAATACGGGTAGGAGTTCAGGTAGTCTTCGAGCCAGTTGCGCGCTTCGAGATCGAGGTGGTTGGTGGGCTCGTCGAGCAGCAGCAGGTTGGGCTCTTCGAGCAGCAGCTTGGCCAGGGCGATGCGCATCTGCCAGCCGCCGGAGAACTCCTCGGTGCGGCGCGTCCAATCTTCCTTGGGGAAACCGAGGCCGGAGATGACCGCGCCCACCTGCGCTTCGATGGCGTAGCCGTCGCGCATGCGGAATTCGTTTTCGACGCGCTGGAAGCGCTCGGCGACTTCGTGGTACTCGGCGCCGGCGGGATCGAGCTCGGGCATGCGGTGCGTCAGGCTTTCGAGCTCGTCTTCGAGGGCGCGCACGTCCGCAAAGACCGAGAGGCATTCGGCGAAGATGGTGCGGCCGGAGAGCGTGAGGCCGTCCTGCGGAAGGTATCCGGCGGTGAGGCCGCGCATGGCGGTGCGCTCGCCGCCATCGAGCGATTCGGAGCCGGCCAGGATGCGGAGCAGCGTGCTCTTCCCGGTGCCGTTTGCGCCGACAAGACCGACGCGGTCGTCCGGCGTGACGAGCCAGTCAACGCCATCGAAAAGAAGCTTGTGACCGAAGCGCTTGGACGCGCGGGAGAGCTGAACCATAGGGCGGCTACCTCCCTATCTTCGCCTATTCGGGCGCAACCGCGCCGCCCGCGGTGCGTGCTACCCTCGGGTTTCGAGCAACTATGGGGGCCCACGAACAGCGCTACGAACTCATTGTCCTGCTGATTGCCAGCGCGATCTTTCTCGTCGGAGTTCTCAGTCCTCCAGCGCTGATGGACGATATGGATGCCGTGCAGGCGCAGATGGCGCGGAACATGATTCAGTCGGGCGACTGGGTGACGCCGCATCTGGACGGCGTGGTGTATCTCGAAAAGGCTCCGCTGAAGACGTGGATGACGGCCGTCTCGTACCTGATTTTCGGCGTACACGACTGGGCGGCGCGGCTGCCCGTGGCGCTGGCGGCGATCCTGCTGGCGTGGGTTGTTGTGCGCTTCGGGCGCTGGGCCTTTTCGCCGAAGGCGGGCTTCTACGCAGGCCTCGTGACGGCCACGTGCGTAGGCCTGTTTCTGTTTACGCGCGCCCTGATGCCGGACGTGCTGGTGACGCTGGCGGCGACGGTGGCGATGTGGAGTTTCCTACGCGCACTCGACGAGAACGAGCGGCGGCCCAGGCTGTGGGCGTACCTGCTGGCGGCGAGCCTGGCGGCGGGCGTGCTGCTGAAGGGCTTGATCGGAGCCGTTTTCCCGCTGGGGGCGGGGTTCTTTTATCTGCTGCTGACGCGGCAACTTTTTTCGCTTCGCGCGTGGCGGCGGCTCTATCCGTTCACCAGCCTCGCGGTGTTCGTGGCGATCGCGGCGCCGTGGCACGTGCTGGCCACGCTGCACAACCCGCCCTATTTCGATTTCACGATGCACAGCGGGCCGGGAGTGTGGCGCGGCTTCTTCTGGTTCTATTTCATCAACGAGCAGGTCCTGCGCTTCTTGAACGAACGGTATCCGCGGGACTACAACACCGTCCCCCGGCTTTATTTCTGGGCGTTCCACCTGATCTGGTTTTTCCCCTGGAGCGCCTACATTCCCGCCGTAGCGCGACTGCGGTACAAGCCGGTGGACCGGGCCGGGCGCACGCGCCTGATGGCGCTCCTGACCATCGGCGTGGTGATGACGTTCTTCACGTTCTCGACGACACAGGAATACTACTCGATGCCGATTTACCCGGCGGTCGCGCTCCTGATCGGCTGCGCGATGGAGGCGTTTCCGGAGAGGCTGCGGACGGGGACGCGGATCGTGGGCATGCTGGCGGGCGTGGCGGGCGCGGCGGCGGCGGCGATCCTGATCGCGGTGCGCAATCTGCCCACGCCGGGAGACATTTCGCGGGCGTTGACGCAGAACCCGGACCTATACACGCTCTCGCTAGGGCACATGGCGGACCTGACTCTGGCTGCGTTCGCGTATCTGCGCACGCCACTGGCATTGGCTGGGGCGGCGTTTCTGATTGGCGCGACCGGCGCCTGGCGGCTACGGGGCGAGCGCGCCTACCTGTCGCTGGCGCTGATGATGGTGGTGTTCTTCCAGGCGGCGCGGCTGGCCCTGGTGACGTTCGATCCGTATCTCTCCTCGCGGCCGCTGGCCGAGGCGCTCCTGCGCGCGCCGCGGGGAAAGGTGATCTTCGATGGGGCATACTACGACTTCTCTTCGATCGCGTTCTACACGGACCGGAACGAATTGCTGCTGAACGGGCGGAAGAACAATCTTGAATATGGCTCCTACGCTCCGGGAGCGCCGGCCGTGTTTCCCACGGATGCGGACTTGCCGCGGCTGTGGACCGAGACGGAACGAGCCTACCTTGTCGCCAACGATCCCGAGATAGTGCGTCTGGAAAAGCTGGTGGGCCGCGCGAACTTGCACGTGGTGGCCGAGAGCGGCGGCAAGACGCTCTTCACGAACGAGGCCGTCACACCGGCCAGGGGCGCTCATGCGCATCGCGATTGACGTCACGGCGTTGCTGCTGCGCAGCGCCGGCGTGAAGAGCCACGTGTACTACTGGCTGACCAACCTGCGGCGCGAGGCGGGCCAGAATGACGCGATCCTCACGTTTCCCGTTCTCGGCAGGTTCGGCAAGCTGGATCACCAGCGGTCGATCGCCGGACCGCTCGAAACCGTGGCGGGCCTGGCGGTGCTGCACGGCTTGAGATACACGCACCTTCCGTGGGTGTTTCCGCGCCTCGATGTCTTCCACGCTTCGGCCCACTGGCGCAATCCGCCGCGCCGGGCAAAGCTGACGACGACCGTCCACGACATGACGTGCTGGCTGATGCCGGAGCTGCACTCGGCCGCCAACGGGGAGGCGACCCGCTGGTTCGACACCAACATCTCGAAGCGTGTGGACGGGATGATCGTGAGTTCCGAGAACACGCGACGCGACGTTTCGCGGATTCTGGGGCTCGATCCGGCGCGTATGGAGGTGATTTATCCGGGCGTTCCCGAGCCGTTCTTCGAAGCGACGGCGGGCCAGGCGCAGGCCGCACGCGCGAAGCTCAGGCTGGAGCGACCCTACGTGCTCTCGGTGGGAACCGTGGAACCGCGCAAGAACTTTGGCGGACTGCTGGAAGCCTGGGCGCAGCTCGGCGCAACGATCCGGGAGCAGTACGAATTGGTTGTGGCCGGGCCAATCGGCTGGGCGGATCGCGCCACCGTGGGTACGCTGCGCACGGCCGAAGGCGTTCGCTATCTGGGTTACGTGGACGAGGCCGACCTGCCAGGACTTACCGCGGGCGCGAGCTTAGTGGCCTACCCTTCGTTCTATGAGGGCTTCGGCTTGCCTGTGGCGCAGGCGATGGCGGCGGGGACGGCGGTGCTGACCTCGAACGTGTCGTCGCTGCCGGAGGTCGCGGGCGATGCGGCTCTCCTGGTGGACCCGCACAGCGTGGCGGAGATGCGGGACGGCCTCGATCGGCTCCTGACGTCGCCCTCACTGCGCGCGCGCCTGGGCCAGGCGGGCCGGCGGCGAGCGTCGCAATTTCACTGGCAGACGGCAGCGCGCCGCAGTCTCGATTGGTTCCGGAAGGTGGCGGGGTAGGCACCCCTCAAGCGCCGGCCGCGCTTTCCCAGGCCCAATCGGCGAACATCTCGCGCAATTTGGACTTCTGAAATTTGCCCACGGAGGTGTGCGGAATCTCCGGAACGAAGACGATGGCGTCGGGCAGTTGCCACCGGCTGAAGCGCGCCGCCAGGTGTTCGGTCAGCTCGGCGGCCGTCGCATGACATCCTTCCTTCAGCACCACGGCGGCGAGCGGACGCTCCTGCCAGCGGGGATGCGGGATGGCCACGACAGCAGCCTCGCGAACGGCCGGATGACCCATCAGGGCGTTTTCGAGATCGACCGAACTGATCCACTCGCCGCCGGACTTGATCAGGTCCTTGGTGCGGTCGGCGATCTTGATGTAGCCTTCGGGATCGATGGTCACCACGTCGCCGGTGCGGAACCATCCGTCGGCGGTCCAACTCTCGGCGCATCCCGATGAATTGTAGTAGGAGCCGGCCACCCATGGTCCGCGCACCTGCAATTCGGCCATGGTCTGCCCATCCCAGGGAGCTTCGCGGCTGCCTTCAACGGCGCGGACATCGACGAACGGCAGCGGCGTTCCCTGTTTGGCGCGAAGCGTCACCAGATCGGCCGCCGGCCAGTCCGCCATGTAACTCTTGGGGACGCTCATGGAGCCCACGGGCGTCAGCTCGGTCATTCCCCAGGCGTGGCGCACTCCAATTCCCAGGCGGTCGAAGGCCGCGATCATGGACTGAGGAAGCGCCGCACCGCCGACCATCACGCGCAGTTTCGGATTCAGGCGCCAGCGGTCCGGGTACTGTGCGAGCATTTCGAGAACGCCGAGCCAGACGGTGGGAACGCCGGCGGCGCAGGTGACTTGTTCCCGTTGGAGCAGATCGAGCAGGCTGACCGCATCGAGGTTCGGCCCCGGCAACGCCTGTTTGGCGCCGAGCATGGTTGCCGCGGACGGCACACCCCAGGCATTGGCGTGAAACATGGGCACCACGGGCAGAACGCAATCCTGCTGCGACAGGGCGAAGCAATCGGGAAGGGCGATGGCGAAGGCGTGGAGCACCAGCGCGCGGTGCGAATACACAACTCCCTTCGGCGCTCCGGTGGTGCCAGAGGTATAGCACATGACCGCGGCTTCGTTCTCGTCCAGGCGCGGAAACTCGCAATCGGCGGCGCCGTTCAGGAAGTCCTCGTAGCTGTCGTAGGGCGCGGGGACGGCGTCTTGAGCGGTGGGAACGACGACGATGCGCTCCAGGTGGACCTTGTCGCGGAATCTTTCGTAGACCGGCAGCAGGACATCGTCGATAACGAGCATCCTGTCGCCGCCGTGATTGACGATGTAGGCCAGCTCATCCGGATGGAGGCGCGGGTTGAGGGTGTGGAGCACGCAACCGGAAGCGGGCGCGCCGAAGTACGCTTCCAGATGCCATACGTGGTTCCACATGAGGCTGCCGACGCGGTCCCCGCGGCGAAGCCCCGCCTTCCGGAGCGCTCCGGCCAGCTTGCGCGCACGCGCCGTCATCGTGGCGTAGGTGGAGCGCTGGACGCGGCGGTCCGGCAACCCGGAGACAATTTCGACCGGCCCGAAGAGCTTCGCCGCACGATCGACGACGGCAGCCAGGGTCAAGGGGTAATCCATCATGGTGCCCAGCATCCCAGTCCTCCAGTTTGGCTTGCTGGAAGAATATTAACAAACCTTAAACTCTCGGTCAATCCCCTTTAATTGAGCGGGCCGAGGTGCCTCTGGCCTCGGTGTATTCGAGAATGGGTACATGGTGTGCAGGGCCATTCGCGCGCTGGCGGTGCTGCTTCTGGGCTGTGGCATGGCGCACGGCTATTCCGTGCTGACGCATGAGGCGATCATCGATTCGGCCTGGAAGGATTCCATCCTGCCGCTGCTCGAGAAGCGCTTTCCGCAAGCCACTCCGGACGATCTGCTGCATGCCCGCGCTTACGCCTACGGCGGCTGCATCCTGCAGGACATGGGGTATTACCCGTTCGCGAACCGGTTCTTCAGCGATCTGGTCCACTATGTGCGCAGCGGAGATTTCGCGGTGGAGCTCGTCCGCGAGTCGCAGAACGTGCAGGAGTACGCCTTCGCACTGGGCTCGCTGGCGCACTATGCGGCGGATAGCACGGGGCACCCGCAGGCCGTCAACCCCTCGGTCGGGCTGCTGTACCCGAAGCTACGGCATCGGTTCGGTCCCGAGCCCACCTACGAGGACAACCCGGCGGCGCACATGCGAGTGGAATTCGGCTTCGACGTTCTAGAGGTGGCAGCCGGCCGTTACGCGCCCACGGCGTACCACGACTTTATCGGCTTCGAGGTGTCCGAGAGGCTGCTCGCGGCCGCGTTTCGAAATGTGTACGGTCTGGATCTGAACGAGGTTTTCTCTCACCTCGATCTGTCGCTCGGTTCCTACCGGTTTTCCGTCCGCACCCTGATTCCCGAGGCGACGAGAGTGGCCTGGGCGTTCGACAAGGACCAGATCCGCCACACGCAGCCGAGCATGACCCGCGCCCGTTTCCTGTACAACATGAAGCGCGCCGGATACGAGCGCGAGTGGGGACGCGGGTACCGCCGGCCGGGCCCTTTCGCCAGGTTTCTGGCGTTTCTGTTCCGCATCGTGCCCAAAGTCGGGCCGTTCAGCGCCTTCTCTTTCCGGCCGCCTACGCCGGAGGCCGAGAAGATGTTCATGGCCAGCTTCAATAGCTCCGTGGCCCGCTACCGGAGCTTACTGGCGGACGCGGGCGCTGGACGCCTGGCGCTGGCGAACCTCAACCTGGACACGGGCAAGCCGGCCGGGCCGGGCGAATACCGGCTGGCCGACGACACTTACTCCGAGTTGGCGCGCACTCTCGCCAAAAAAGGCTTCGCGGCCGCGCCGCCGCCCCTGCGGGAGAACCTGCTCGCGTTCTTCAAAGACCCAGGCCGACCGATTGCTACCGAGCGGAAGAAACGCCAGTGGCGCGACACGCTGCGCGCAATCGATGCGCTGAAGGCCGCGGGAGGGGCGCCCGCGACGGCGGAAAGCCGCTAGGGGAAGACCGGGGTCCGCGGCGGCGACAAACCGGCCAAGTGGAAATCACGAGTGGCTACGAGCCACAGAGGCGTGCGTCATAGCACCACTACAAAACACTATGGCTGCGGTTTTCCGATGTATGATTTCATCGCTCCCCGGCAATTGTAGAGCTGTTTAGTTATACTGCTCAAATGTCGGACGGCAGCGGGTTTCCTCGCAACTACAGGCCGTCCGCGGTCTCGCGATGCTCGTTCGGGGCGATGGCGGCCGTCGCGGGCGTTTGCCTGGTGGGTTGCGTGCTTACCTTGCCGCCTCCGAAACGGCCCGCGGAACAGGTTTTCGCAGTCAGCTTTCTGGTTTTGCTCGCGACCATCGCTATGGCAGGCGCCTTCGCAGCCTTCTCAGGGAAGGTGACCCTCTATCCGGACCGGATCGAGATTCCCGCAATGTGGCGGCGGCGTGCGTTTTCGCGCTCTGACTTCTCGGGCTGGCGGATGTCGCAGGGCAACATCGTCCTCGTTCCACGCGACCGCGCCCGCCGCAAGGTCACTCTGCTGTATCTCAAAAAGGATACCGTTCTCAAGGAATGGCTGGATGCCATACCTAGCCTTGATGCCCAGGAGCAGCGGAAATCCCGCGACGAGATTGCCGCCGACCCCGAGATCGGGTCGACGCCGGAAGAGCGCCTCGCGAAACTGCACTCCGCCCAGCGCTTCGCCATGTGGGCAAGATGGCCTGTGCTTCTGGTGTTCTTCTGGACTTCCGCCTACCCGCATCCCTACGTTCTGGCGATTGGGATTTTGGCGGCGCTCCCCGGGCTGGCAGTCTGGGCGGCTTCTCGCCACCAAGGGCTCTTCGGATTGGGAGTCGAGGCAAATGACGCCCACGCGAACATCGGCACCCTCTTTCTCATGCTGTCGGTTGCCCTTGCGACGCGTGCCTGGTGGGACGCGCGCCCAGTGAGCTTGGGGCCCGGTCTTCTGCCGGCGCTCCTGTTCGGCGGCCTTCTGTTCGCGTCTGTGCTGCGAGCCGATCCAAAGCTGGTGCCGAACACGGCGACTCGGCTTGTCCTGCTGCTTACTGTGCTGCCGTACGGCTGGGGCGTCGGCCTGCAAGCCAACGCGCTGCTGGACCGCTCCGCGCCAACCACGTACACTGCCAAGAATCTCGCCCTTCCCGGCTCACTCCGCAATCTCGTCAAATCCGGCGACACCGTCTGCATCGATGTCAGGCCCGGGGCGTTGCACATAGCGTGGTATACGCTGCGGCCCTGCCGGTAGCACAGCGATAGGACTCCGCTTCCAAGACGCCGAACCTCTTTAGGGTTCCGGTGAGGCCCCCGGTATGGGGACAACACGCTCATGTGCAGAGTGCTGTGAACCGCCGGATCAGTCGAGCATTTCAGCCGGAAGCCCGTTCAAGATCCAGGGCAAAAGCCAGCGCGTCCTTCAGCCGCTCCATTATCGCTTCAGAGAGTCTGCCAATTCTGCGTTCAAGACGAACGGTTGGCAGAGATCCTAATCCTTGAACATTGGCTGCCGATTCTCGATCAAGGAAGGGCAGCCGCGGCAGCACCACTTCGTACGGACTGTTTCTCCGCTGCGACGTGAGAGGCACGTACAAGACGAGCGATCGCGGCGGGTCGGGATCTTGGCGGGAGACGATGACGACGGGACGCGTCTTGGCAGCGAGTCCCAGGTCCGCCAGCCAGATCTCACCGGGCCGGGGGTTCATCGAGCAGGTCGAGGACCTCCTGTTCGGCGGCGCGCGAGCGCGCGATGTCAAGGACGTCGCGGTCGGCGAGCTCTATCACCTCGGTGATGCGCTCTCTGGCTTCTGCCGCAGTCTCCGGCTTCCACTCGCGCAGCCGAGCATCCAGTCTTTCCGCCAATACGTCCATGATGGCCTGCCCTCGCTCCTAGTTTAGCGCGTCGAGAGTCAATCGATCTCCGGTCATCTCCTCCGAGCCCCTACCCCAATTCCTGCTCGTAGGTCCGGCGGAAGAAGCCGTCGGTCATGCCCGCGATGTAGTCGCAGACCACGCGATGGAGGGGCTGGCCGGCGGCGCCCTCGCGGTAGGATTCCGGAAGCCGCCCGGGGTGCTCGATGAAGTGGCCGAACAACTGGGCGATCATGGCCGCGGAGCGGTCGCGCTCACGGGCCAGCAGCGGCGAGAAGTAGACCGAACGGCGGAGAAACTGCTTCAAGGCGGCGTTGGTGGCGGCCGCGGGCTCTTCCAGGCGGGCCAGGCGGACCGGGTGCGCGCGCACCTCATCGACGGAACCGAGGCCGGCCGCGGCCACGGCGTTTGCGGTGCCCTCGATCAAGCCCGTCACCAGCAGGTCGATGAGCCGGCGCAGCGCCTCGTTGAAACGGATCCGTTCCGGCGCTCCCGGAAAATGCCCTTCCACCTCGGCCAGGAGCACGCCGAATTCCGGGACGCTCGAAGCGACGTCGTCCAGACCGAAGAAGTGCGCGGAAAAGGCGTCGTCCAGGTCGGCGCTGTTGTAGGCGATCTCGTCGGCGGGATCGACGAGCTGGGCCTCGAGCGGCGGCCGCAGGCCTGCGAGGTATTCGTCGAATTGCGGAACTTCGCCGCGCTCGAAATCGCGCGAGTGCTTCACCATGCCTTCCCGCACCTCGAAGGTCAGGTTGAGGCCGGGAAAGCGGGCGTAGCGCTGCTCGAAGCTCTCGACGATGCGCAAGGCGTGAAGGTTGTGATCGAACCGCTCGCCGTACTGCCTCATCTGCCGGTCGAGCTCCTCTTCGCCGGAGTGGGCGAAGGGCGGGTGGCCGATGTCGTGGGCCAGCGCGAGCGCTTCGGTCAGGTCCTCGTCGAGCCCCAGGACCGCGGCCGCGGTGCGCGCGATCTGCGCCACCTCGATGGTATGGGTGAGCCGGTTGCGGAAATGGTCGGAGAGGCCGGCGGTGAAGACCTGCGTCTTGTCTTCCAGCCGGCGGAAGGCGCGGGCGTGGACGATGCGGTCGCGGTCGCGCTGGAAGCCGTTGCGGTAGGGATGGGCGGGTTCGGGATAGCGCCGGCCCTGCGAGCGGGCCACCGGAAACCGCAATGTCCCCGCGCCCGGCGCCATGTTCGTAAGACCGCTACTTGGCGGCGAGCGAGTTCATCTCCGTGGCGGCGATGCGGCTGATCTCAGGGCGCGCGGTCCGGAGAGGCGCCAGGAGTTTCAGCGCCCGCTTAGGATCGCTCGCCGCAATGTAACGGGCCAGCGCGATGGTGGCCTCGTCCGCGGAGACAAAATCGGTCGGCTTGTCGATGACGGACTGGATGAGCTTCTCACCCTCCGCCTGATGGTGCTCCGCCTTGTACACGCTGGCCAGGGCCAGCTTTGCCAGCGACGCGTAGTTGGCGTTCCCGGAATCGATGACCTCTTTGAACGCGCGCTCGGCCGGGGCTAGCTTGCCGTCGTTCGCCGACGAAGCTCCCATGTAGTACAGCGCCACGGCGGCCTCGTTGCTGCCGGAGTACTTGGCGGCAATGTTGCCGAAAGCTGCGAGCGCAGCCTTCTCCCGATCCTGCGGGGTTGCGAAGGGACGCGTGAGCTCGCCTTCCTGCGGCGGTCCGACCGGTGTCTGCATCACATCGAAAGCCGCGCTGAGGGCCGCACGCCGTTCGGTGCTGCGCCGCGCGAACCAGAACCAGGCGCCTAAGATGATAACGATGGCGACCAGGCCGATGACGCCGTAGCGGATAGCCTCCTGGCGGTGATCGGTCAGGAACTCGACTGTGAGGCCGACGTCCTGGGCAAACTCGTCTTGCTTCAGTTTCTTACGGGTGATTCTAGCCACGGGAACCTCAGGGAAACACCGATTCTAGCACACGAAGTCTCCGGCTGATGCGCGCGACTCCGCGTGGGGCAGGCGGTTTCGCCTGCCCTCGACAGGCCTCGGGCCCGTCTGGCCTGGCCCTCGCGCCTCCTCAGACAAAGCTGCGAACGGCTTGCGCCTCGTCGTCGAAGACCTCGAAGACCGTGTACAGCTTAGTGATTTGCAGCAGGTCTTTCACGCGCTTGGTCAGGTTGATGAGCTTCAACTGGCCGCCGGCGTTGGCGACCGAGGTGAACCCGGAAACCAGCTCGCCGATCCCAGAGCTGTCGATGTAACTGACGTCCCCGAGGTTCAAAAGGATTTTCTTGTTGCCCTTGGCAACCATCTCACGGATGCCCTCGCGGAGATTGCTCGATCCTTCTCCCAACGTAATTCGGCCGGCAACATCGACTACAGTAACATCGCCCACCTGGCGTGGGCTGAGTTTGGCGCTCACGATTCTCTTCCTCCTCTATTGGCCCGTTGCACTCGCGGCTGCTCCGCGGCGTTGGCCGGGCCGTCCATGATTGCGTTATGGAACGTACTTCACCAGCTTAACCTCGGTTCCGGACGGACTCAACCGCCGGATCTGAAACTCGTCCATGAATGCGCGGATCAAAAAGATTCCGCGTCCGGATTGCTGGAGCAGGTTTGGCTCGGCCAGCGGATCCGGCAGGCAGTCCGGGTCGAACCCTTCGCCTTCGTCCGCCACAACGATGGCGAGGCGATCCTTGCCGTTCAAAACCGTCAGGTGAACCCGCTTGCGGCGGTTGTAGCGATTGCCGTGGACCACCGCGTTTACGATGCATTCGCGGACCGCCATGCCGATCTTGTGCAGATCGTCCTCGTGAAATCCCATCCGCTGGGCCACGCCGAGCACCAGGTGCTCCGCCTCGTCGGCGCTGGTTAAAGCCGAATCGAGATAGGTATCGACCTGCGTGGTCTCGCTGGTGTTCTCGGCCATAGTTGCCCGCAGCCCCGCGGATCCCCGGAACAGACCCCGACAAGCCGCAATGTGGCGGATCGAAACATTAAATTAGCAGTTATGGGAGGGCAAAGGCAAAGGTGGGGTGTGCGGAACGGGTTTTTGGGCAGTGGGGCCGCGCTCCCGGCGGCGTCGTAGAATCGTGACAGGTGATCATCGAAAGCGTGAACCCGGCGAGTGGCGAGGTTCTGCGGACCTTCGAGGCCGACGCGCCGGCGGAGGTGGAACGCAAGGTGGCGCTCGCGGCCGCGACGTTCCGTGAATGGCGCCGCGTCAGTTTCGCCGAGCGCGCCCACTTGATGCTTCGCGCCGCCGAAATCCTGGAACAAGGGAAAGACCGCTTCGGCTGGATCATGACCGCAGAGATGGGCAAGCCGATTCAGGCTGCCCGCGACGAAGCGGCCAAATGCGCCTCCGCCTGCCGCTACTACGCCGCCCACGCGGAACGGCTGCTGGCCGACGAGAACATCGAGACCAACGCGTCGCACAGCTTCGTCCGCTACCAGCCGCTCGGCCCGATTCTGGCCGTGATGCCGTGGAATTTCCCGTTCTGGCAGGTGTTCCGTTTCGCCGCGCCCGCGCTCGCGGCCGGAAACACCGGGCTTCTGAAACATGCGTCGAACGTGCCGCAGTGCGCGCTGGCCATTGAGGGCGTTCTCCGCGAAGCTGGGTTTCCCGAGGGCGCGTTTCAAACGCTGCTCGCCGGCTCGCGGGAAGTCGCGGACATCGTCGCGGACGATCGCGTCAAGGCCGTCACCTTGACTGGCAGCGAGCCCGCCGGCATGGAAGTGGCCGCCCAGGCCGGCCGGCACATCAAGAAGACCGTGCTGGAACTGGGCGGCAGCGACCCGTTCATCGTGATGCCCAGCGCCGATCTCGATGCGGCCGCACGCACCGCGGTCCGCGCACGCGTGGTCAACAACGGCCAGTCCTGCATCGCGGCCAAGCGGTTCCTCATTGCCGATGCGGTGGCCGGTGAGTTCGAGCGGCGCTTCGTGGGCGCTATGGAGGCGCTGCGGATCGGCGATCCCATGGAAGAAGCCACCGAGATCGGCCCGCTCGCCACGCCGCAGATTCTGGAGGCGCTCGAAGACCAGGTGCGGCGGTCCATGGAGGCGGGGGCGCGATTGCTCACCGGAGGCCTGAGGCTGGAGCGCCCCGGCAACTATTACGCGCCCACCGTGCTGGCGGACGTTCCGCCGGAGGCGCCCGCAGCCCGCGAAGAACTGTTCGGCCCGGTGGCGAGTCTGTTCCGCGTACGCGACATCGACGCTGCTATCGCACTGGCGAACGCCACGCCATTCGGCCTGGGCGCCAGCGTCTGGACGAACGACGAGAACGAGCGCGCCCGTTTCATCGACGAGATCGAGGCTGGGCTGGTCTTCGTCAACGGCATGGTGGCCTCCGATCCGCGCCTGCCTTTCGGCGGGGTGAAGCGCTCCGGCTACGGACGCGAGCTGGGGCCGCATGGCATCCGCGAATTCGTGAACGCCAAGACGGTTTGGATCGCGTGACGCGAATGCCGCTCCTCTCCAGGCTCAAACCTCACGCGATCGCGCTGCTGGAGCGCGCGCTGAAACGCCTGTACCTGGGCCATTTCTATACGCCCTTCGTCGATCCGAAGGACCCCCAGGTGGCGCGGGTCTGCCGCGGCTTTGCCACGAGCGAGCTCCCGCGCGGTGAGGATTTTGCGCTGGACGAGAACCTCATCTTCGAGACTCTGGTGCGCCTCAGCGGGCATTACGGCAAAGTGCCGTTTCCCGAGACCAGGAAGGACGGCTTCCGCTATCACTTTCTCAACCCGTCTTACTCGTACGGCGACGCGGTGGTGCTTTTCTCGATGCTGCTCGAGTTGCGCCCGAAGCGCGTGATTGAGGTGGGCAGCGGTTACTCCTCCTCCGCCGCGATGGATACGAACGACCGGTTCCTGGACGGTTCCGTGGAATTCACCTTTATCGAGCCGTTCCCCGAGTACCTGCTGTCGCTGCTCGATCCCGCCGACCGCTACCGGAAGAGCATCGTCCGAAGCGCGCTGCAGGAGGTTCCGCTCGAGACGTTCTCGCGCCTGGAGGCCAACGATATTCTGTTCATCGATTCGTCCCACGTTTCCAAGACCGCGAGCGACGTAAACGATTGCCTGTTCCGCATCCTGCCGGCGCTGAGGCCGGGAGTGGTGATCCACTTTCACGACATCTTCTACCCCTTCGAGTACCCGCCCGAATGGATCGTGAAGGAGCGGCGGTCGTGGAACGAGGCGTACCTGCTGCGCGCGTTTCTGCAATACAACCAGAGGTACGAGGTCATCTACTTCAACGATTTCGCGTACCGGCGTTTTCGCGGGGCGCTGGCGGAGAGGATGCCCCTGTGCCTCAAGAACGTGGGCGGTGGGCTTTGGCTGCGGAAGCGGTAGCGCCTCACCCCATATTGCCCGCGATGGCGGCGGCGAATTCGCCGGTCTTCAACTTCACCGCGCCCTCCATCTGGCGGTGCAGGTCGTAGGTCACGCGTTTCTGCTGGATGGTCTGGGTGATGCCGTCCTCGATGAGGCGCGCCACCTCCTTCCATCCGATGTACTGGAACATCATGGCGCCCGAGAGAATGACGCTGGAGGGGTTGATCACGTCCTGGTTCGCGTACTTCGGCGCCGTTCCGTGCGTGGCTTCGAACACGCCGTAGCCATCGCCGACGTTGGCGCCGGGCGCCATGCCCAGGCCACCCACCTGCGCCGCGCAGGCATCCGAGAGATAGTCGCCGTTCAGGTTCGGCGTCGCCAACACGTCGTATTCCTCCGGCCGCAGCAGCACCTGCTGAAAGATGGAATCGGCAATGCGGTCCTTGATGAGGATCTTGCCGGCCGGCGCCTGGCCGTTGAGATCGGCCTCCGCCACAGTGGCGTGGCTGAACTCCTCGCGCGCCACTTCGTAGCCCCAGTCGCGGAACGCGCCCTCCGTGAACTTCATGATGTTGCCCTTGTGCACCAGCGTCACGCTGCGTGAGCCGTTCTCGATGGCGTATTGTATCGCACGCCGCACCAGCCGTTTGGACGCGGTCGCGCTCATCGGCTTGATCCCGATGCCGGAATCGGGCCGAACGTTCTTCCCCATCTCGGTATTGAGGAACTGGATGACTTTGCGCGCCTCGGCCGTCCCCTCGCGCCACTCGATGCCGGCGTAAACGTCCTCGGTATTCTCGCGGAAGATCACCACGTTCAGCCGCTCGGGCCGCTTGACGGGCGAGGGCACGCCGGGGAAATACCGCACCGGCCGCCAGCAAACGTAGAGGTCGAGTACCTGCCGAAGCGTCACGTTCAGGCTGCGTATGCCGCCGCCCACCGGCGTAGTCAGCGGTCCTTTGATGGCGATACGGAACGCCCGGATCGCGTCCAGAGTGCCGTCGGGCAGCCAACTGCCAAGCTCCTTGTAGGCCTTCTCGCCGGCGAAGGTTTCGTACCACACCACTTTCCGCTTTCCGCCATAGGCCCGCGCCACCGCGGCGTCGAAGACCAGGCGCGACGCCCGCCAGATGTCCGGGCCGGTGCCATCGCCCTCTATATAAGGAATGATGGGCCGGTCGGGAACCGTAAACTGACCATCGTGGAACTGGATCGCCTCGCCATCCGCGGGCACGGGCTTGCTGTTGAAACTCTCCATCGGGCTCCTCAGTATCCAAATTACCGCGGAAGATGAACCCTACGTCGGGTTTGGGCGGTAATGGCTGATGAGGGGCGTGTCGAACCCATCACGGCTTGCCGCCGGCGGTGCGTGCCTTCGAAACGGTCACCGGCACAATCGCGGTCTGTCCGCCGTTCTGAACGAAGATCTTCGCCGAACCCGGGCGAACGGCGGTGACGTAGCCGGCCTGGGTGACCGTTGCCACATCGGGCGAGTCGGATGACCATCTGGTCAGCGTCGATATGGTCACCTCCTCCCTGTCGCCATCGGTGTAGGTCGCGTACGCCGACAGGTACGAAGTCGAGCCGGCCGCAGCGCGCACCAGCACCGACGGTTCGACCTCCAGTTTTGTCGGCAAGTCGGGGCGCTCGACGTCGATGAAAATCTCGGCCCCTGAGCCTTCTTTTCCCTTTTGCACATCCAACGCGATAACCGGGTACCGCCGCAGGGTGATCCGGGAGGGTATTTCCACGGGAAAGCGGTATGGGGCTGCAAAAAGGATCTTGATGTACCCGATGGGGTTTTCGATCCCCAATACGACAGCCGGGACGCTTCCACCCGATACCTCGACGGTTACGGTGATCTTGTCACCGGGGCTGACAACCGCACCATCCGCAGCGTTTGCGCCATCAGAGGCCTGTTTGTCGCACAAGGCGCCAGAGCGCAGGCCAGAAGGGCCGCGAACCGCCCCACTCGTTCAAATAATCGTTTCACGGGAGTGCCTTTCGGTTGAGTCGTCGCGCGGCCCGCGTCCCAACCAATAACCAAGTTACCGCGGAAAATGAAACCATCGGCGGGTTGGGGCGGTAATGGCTCATGAGGGCGCAGGAACGAAGGCGCCCGAGGGCGGTGGCCGGGAGGCGTGCTTGACCGAGCGGAGTGGTAGACTCTCGACGATGCTGTGGGTACGCGGGATCGTGTTCAGCGTGCTGATTCCGGGCTTCGTGGCCGTCTGGATGCCGCGCCTTCTACTCGGGTCGAAGGCCCTCGAACCGGGGCCCTGGAGCGCCGGCTGGCTGCTGGTGGATGGCGGGACGGCGGTCTATCTCTGGTGCCTGCTGAGCTTCCTGGGGGCGCACGGCACTCCCGCCATCTTCTTCACACGCCCGCTGCGGGCGATCCTCGGAGAGGAGCCGCAGGCACTGGTGCGCGGCGGATTGTATCGATATTCGCGGAACCCGATGTATGCGGGTATGCTGGCAATCGTGTTCGGGCAGGCCATCCTCTATGCCTCCCGGTCCGTTGCCGCATATGGCGTGAGCCTGTTCGCGGCCTTTCACCTGGTGGTCACGCTGATCGAGGAGCCGCACCTGCGGCGGCGGGACGCTGAGTCGTTCGCGCGGTATCGCCGCGAAGTCCCGCGGTGGATCGGATTGCCGGGCAGGATACGAACGTGACGGAAGCGGCCGTTGATGTTCTGGAGCAATTCGCCCGCGGAGAGGCGGACGCCTTCGAGACGCTGTTCCGCCAATATCAGGGCGAAGTGTACGGCTGGGTGGTGCGGATCGTCCGCGATCCGGCGGCCGCCGAGGATCTGACGCTCGAGACCTTCTGGCGCATTTATCGGGCGCGGGCGCGGTTCGATCCGCGCTGCCAGTTCGGCCCCTGGGCGCGGCGGATCGCGACAAATCTGGCGGTAGGGCATTTGGGCAGCCGGCGTCTGGAGACGGACTATTCGGACGACGCTCCGCCGGGAGGCCGGTGTTCAACGCCGCCCGACCCGGCCGTGCGCGCGGACGTGCGGGAGAAGGTGGCCGCGGCGTTCGAGAAGCTGCCGGCGAAACTGCGGGCCGCCGCCACGCTGGCCATGATCGAGGAGGCGCCCTACGCCGAAATCGGGGCCGCGCTGGGGATTTCGACCGCAGCCGTCAAGTCGCGCGTCTTCCGCGCCGTGCGTCTGCTGCGAAAAAGTCTGATCGGAGCCGGAGTGGAACCATGAATGAATCTGACGAGAGATTGCAGAAGCTGGTGCGCCGAGCCATCGGGCCGGTAGCCGATCCGGAGTTGAAGCGGGACCTGTGGCCGCGGATCGAGGCCCGGCTCGACGCCACGCCGGTGCGCGTGCCGTGGTGGGATTGGGCGCTGGCCGCCGCGCTGGTAGCGTGTCTGCTGGTGTTTCCGGCGGCGATTCCAGCGGTGCTGTACCAGTTGTAACGGACCCGGGTTTCTTGGAGGGTGTTATGTCGAAACACGTTTATCTTCGGGCTTACATGGCCGGCGTCACGGTGCCGAGCGTGGGGATGATGCTGGTGCTGGCGTTCTTCTGCGTCGTGCGCCTGGGTCTTCAGTTTCCCGTGCCGATCGAGCGCGCCATCGTGTTCCCCATGGCAATCCTGCCGAATCTGTGGGGGCTGTGGAACATGCTGTACGTCTCCGTGCGGCAGCGCAGGCAGATCCCCATCGGCCTGTGGGGCGCGGTGGTGCCGCTGATCATCGGGCCGCTCGGCCTGGCTGTCCTGTGGGCCCTGGCGGTCGATATCCCGCGCTTCGTGCTGGCGGCCTTCCCGATCGGCCTCGCCATCGTGATGGCCGGTTACTATCTCATTTGGAAGTACGTGGTCGGCTTCTTCGACCGTCTGCTCGAGATTGGGTGACGGTACGATCCGTTCGTGGCGCCGCACCCGCCAGGTCAAGAGCGCTTTCTAGCGGAGGCCGCGATCTCCTCGGCCGCACGGGCAACGCTTTCCGGCGTGCCCAGGTCGCGCCAATAATCGCCGTCGGCGCGATAAGCCGCAATCCTCTCGCCTTCGGCTGCCAGCCGCAGATAGGACTGAATAATGGAGAACGCCCCATCTTCGCTCAACATCCCCAGAAGGCGCGGCGAGATCGCTTGAATTCCCGAGAAGGCGAGTTCCAGCAACTGTGGTGACGGCCTCGCCAGTTCGGTTTTCCGCTCTTTGACCAGACGCCGCCCGCAAAGCCGCATTTGCTCGTCGAAGAGTAGATATCGGGAACTCTGCCGCTGCTCGACTGCCAGTGTGGCCAGTGCCTGCGTCTCGGTGTGGAACGCCAGCACCCGCCGCAGATCGATGGTGCTGATCACGTCCACATTGTGCAGGAGGAACGGCCCCGCCGCCGGACCTTCCTCGCGAAAGAACCAGGCCGCTTTTTTCAAGCCGCCGCCGGTGTCAAGCAGGCTCTCCTCCTCGGAAACCTCGATCCGCATTCCGAAGTTACTCTTCTCGCGCAAGTATTTAACGATCATTCCGGAAAAATGGTGCACGTTGACGATGACTTCACTTACTCCGCATTCTCGCAGGCGCGTGACGGCAATCTCCAGCAGCGTACGGCCCGCCACCTCAACCAGCGCCTTGGGCCGGTCATTGGTTAGCGGACGCAGCCGCGTGCCGAGGCCGGCGGCCAGGATCATCGCTTTCATTTGCCGAGCTTCTCCATTTCAACGTGCCGCACCGAGACGTCCAGGCCCTGCCGGCCGTGGAAATGCCGCGCCAGCGCCTCTGCCAGATACACCGAGCGGTGCTGGCCGCCGGTGCAGCCAAACCCCACCATCAAGCTATCGAAGCCCCGCTCCTGGTAGTTATTCACGCTTGCTTCCACCAACGACGTGGCGTTGGCCAGAAACTCGCGCACGCTTGCCTGTTCGCTCAGATACTCGATTACCGCCGCGTCTTTGCCGGTGAGCGTTTTGAAGCGCTCTTCGCGGCCTGGATTCGGCAGCGCGCGGGCGTCGAAAATGAATCCGCCGCCATGCCCGCTCTCGTCCTTCGGAGGGGCGCTCTGGTGAAATGAGAAGCTGAAAATCTTCAAGGCCAGGCAGGCGGCCCGCGAGTCACGCGCCGGAACGGATTTCGCCGCCTCCGCCGGTCCGGCCAGGTTCTGAAGCTTCTCTGACGCGATGATCTGCTCGAACGCGCCCAGCAGCGTGGGCAGTGCGATGGGCAGCGTTGTGTGGTCGAGCAGCCAGCGCAGATTCTTCAGCGCGAAGGGCACGCTTTGCAGGAAATGCGGTTTTCGCTCATAAAAGCCGCGGAACCCATACGCGCCCAGCGCCTGCGCAATGCGCACATAGACAAAAGCGTAGTAATGCCGCATGAACTCTTCGCCGGTCAGCGTGACGAATTGCGCGAGAGAGGCGAGGTAGTGCTCCAGCAGATGCTGCCGCAGCGCGGGGGGCAGGTCGGCCTTGGCGTCATAGAGGAGCGAAGCAATGTCGTAGTGCAACGCGCCTTTGCGCCCGCCCTGATAGTCCAAAAAGAATGGCTCGCCGCCGCGCAGCATCGCGTTGCGCGACTGGAAATCGCGATAGAGGAAATAGTCGCGGCTGGCGGTCAGCAGAAACCTGGTCAGGCGGCCGAAATCTTTTTCCAGCTCCTGCTCGTTGAAGGGAATTCCCGCCAGCTTGAGAAAGTAATACTTGAAGTAGTTCAGGTCCCACGCAATCGACTGGCCGTCGAAGCTGGCGCGCGGATAACAGACTTTGTAGTTCAGGTCCCGCGAAGCTTCTATCTGGAACCGCGGCAGTTGCGCCACCACCTTGCGGTAAGCCTCCACCACCTCCGGTGCGACGTCGTCTCCTACCCTGTTGTCCGAGAGAAACTGAAATAGCGTGACATCGCCCAGGTCTTCTTCCAGGTAAGCGCCCGCATCCAGTTCCGATCCATAAATCTCCGGCACAGGCAGGCCACGGCTGCGGAAGTGCCGCGAGAAGTCGAGGAAGGCGGCGTTCTCCTCGCGTACGTGATACAGGATGCCCACCGCGCTCTTGTCCTGGTTGGCGAGCCGAAGGATATTGCGCCCCGACCCTCCCAGCCCGCCCTGCAAGGGCTCGACTCGCTCCACCGGAAGGCGAAAATGCCGCTCAAAAAGCCGCTTCAGAACATCCATGGATTCTGTTCGCAAGCGTCCCACATCGCAGGCCGAAACACAAACGCCGAGCGGCAGCGTTCACTTCATCGTGAGCTCGAAGAACCTTCGCAGATAGATCAAGACCAGCCTGGCCGGCACAAATACGTCGGCGAACAGATAGGACACCATGAAGACGCTCGCGTAGAAGGAGGGAGGGTGTGCCTGCATCCACTTCAGCAAGGGCCGGGACAGGGGCCGGCGGACCCGTTCCCGCGTAACAAGATAGCCTCCCGCTATGCCGATGACGGCGCCGGCAACGACGTCGGTAGGATAATGCACTCCCACGAACACCCTGGGAAAGCAAATGAAGAGGCTCGTATCTACCAGGGCAATGGTCCCGATCACGCGCGAAGCACTCAAAAGGCAAACTGCCAGCATGAAGAACATCGCCGCGTTGTCGCTGGGGAAAGAACTCCAATTCACCCAGCCTTCGGCTTCTTTTGCGAAGTGCAACCCGTTGTGTGGGTCAGCCAACGGCCTGATCCGGAACGGCAATCCGGCCGCCATCGATCGAACCACAACGATGCAAGCCAAGCTACCGAGGAGGCAGGCCACCATCTTCTCGCGGATCGCCTGCTGCTGGGCCGGAGCGCCCGCTTTGAACCAGACCCACCAAATGAGCGCAACGGCCAATGCAAATTGCAGGTGACTTTCGTAGGTCACCACGATCACTTTCGACAGGATCGGGAACTGACCTGCGATGTGGTTCAGATAAAGCAACAGGTTGTAGTCGAAGGAATTCATGGCTTGCTGCCAGCCATCGATTGTAACCCCGGCCACGCCGCACGTGACTTTTTTGTTTTTTCCGCCCCCGTCCGCGGTAATATAGCCTTCAGCAGTCACGGAGGCGAACATGAAGTTCATCACGCGTTCCCTGCTCATCCTTCTCGCGCTCTACGGTCTGGTGTTTGCGATCGGCGACGCGTACCTTGCCGAAGCTGGAGCCCCGCTCTGGGTGGCCCTGGCCTTCGCGATCTTCTTCATCGGCCTTCAGTACGCCATCGCGCCGTGGATCATCGCGCGGCTGATGCACATCCGGTGGGATCGGGAGTTGCCGGCGGCGAACCGCGAGTTCATCGAGCGCCTGTGCGCCCAGCGCGGCCTGAAGATCCCGCGGATCGGCGTGATCGAAAGCGGCACCCCGAATGCGTTCTCTTTCGGCCATGTGCCGGCGGACGCGCGCGTCGTGGTCACCACCGGACTGCTGGACGTGCTGACTCCCGAAGAATCGAACGCCGTGATCGCGCACGAAATCGGCCACGTCGAGCACTGGGATTTCGCGGTAATGACGATCGCCGCGCTGGCCCCGCTCATCCTCTATCAGATCTACGTCTTCACCCGTAGGAGCGGCCGCGCGCGCGTGGTGGCCTACACCGCGTACCTTGCGTACCTGGTGAGCCAGTTCATCGTCCTTCTGCTGAATCGCACGCGCGAATACTTCGCGGACCACTACGCCGCCCAGGTGACGCACGCGCCGGACATGCTTTCCTCGGCGCTGATTAAGATCGCTTACGGCATGGTGAAGGCCGAAGGCGAATACGGCGAAGCGATGTCGAGCGCGTCGAAGAAGGAGAAGGCGCGGCTACAGCGCAGCCACAGTTTGGTGGGATCGCTGGCGCTGATGGGGATTTCGAACGTGCGCTCGGGCGCGGCGCTGGCCCTGGGCGGGGCGAATCCGAGCGAAGCCGCGGCGGTAATGCGCTGGGACCTGGTGAATCCGTGGGCCCGGCTTTACGAGTTGAACTCGACGCATCCGCTGACCGCGCTGCGCGTGCGCGCCCTGAATCGGGACGCCGTGGCGATGCACCAGGCTCCGCAATATCCGCTGCCTGCGGACCGGCAAATTCACTGGGGGGCTTTCCCGCTCGAGGCCGTCCTGTGGGCCGCGCCGTGGGTGGCCGGGGCGGTGTTGGGTTCGGCCTTCCTTCTCAGACGCTGGCTCGCCGGCCACGGGATAGAGCCTCCGCCCAACGCGGAAGCGGCGCTCCTCATGTTCGCCGGCGCAACCTGGATTCTGCGCACGTGGTATCGCTATCACGGCGAATTCCAGCCGGCGATGATCGGACGGTTGATCGAGGATGTCGAGGTCTCCGAAATGCGGCCCCGTGCGGTGCGCCTCGAAGGCGAGATCCTCGGCCGTGGCGTGCCGGGCGCATTCTGGAGCCCCGACCTGGTGCTGCGCGACTCGACCGGAATGCTCTTCGTTCTCTACCGGCAGTCGATTCCGTTCGCGCGCTTCCTTTTTGCCATGACGGCCGCCGAGACGTATATCGGCCAGAAGGTGACCATCGAAGGCTGGTTCCGGCGCGGTCTGCGGCCATATGTCGAGATGTCGACTCTGGCAGGCGAGGACGGCAGCACGCACCGGGCCTATTCGCGCTGGGTGCAGTACGCGCTGGCGACGGCGGCCATCGGCGCTGGCTGGCTGTGGCTGGTGGCCAGCCGCGGCTGACGCGCTTACGGCCGCACCTTCACAATGCGCTCGCCCACCGGCGCGAGCGGCGTCAGGCCGGTCCCCGGCGCGGTCTGATACCAATAGCCGACCGAATAGAAGTTGTCGGCGCGATCGTTCGCGGTGCCGTGCTCGATGGTGTGCCTCAGGTACTTCGTGAAGGTCACCGGGTTGTCGGCGTGCCAGCGGTAGCAGCAGTAGCGGCCGCCGGTCCTCTCCGGCAGCGCGATGAAGGGCGCGCCATAGAAGCGGTGGGCGAAGGGCTGCGCTCCGTCGCGTCCGCCGAAATCCCAACTGCCCAGGAAGTAATCCTCCGTGCCGGTGCCGTTGATGGCGGGCACGTTCGGGTCGTCGATGAAGATCATGTCGTCGCCTTCGCCCATCCACCCGTCCGCGTTCTGCATCACGCCCAGGGTGACGCCCATCAGGTGGCCACGGCCGCGCGTCTCGCAGAACACGTAATTGTCCTTGCCGTCCAGGTTGTGTTCGCCGCGGTGGCTGGGCACGCAGGGCGCCGCCTGCCGGTACTGCGCGTGGAAGTACAGCGCGTCCTCGGGCCAGGCGGGGAGTAGCTGGTAATCGATGTTGGAATAGAACGCGCCCACGGGCCGCTCGCTTTCATTGGTGACGGTCACGCGGGCGGATTTGCGGAACGGCATCGTGAAATAGCAGTTGAGCGACTTCCCCGGCGAGCAGGCCAGAAACGCCGATTCGTAAATGAAGTAGCCGCCCAGGTTGAGCCCGAAAAAATCGCCCACCGGAGACTCGACGCTCGGCCGCGCGTTGCCGTCCCAGTAAATCCGCAGCACCAGCTCTTTCAGATGCGCCGGGCTCTGGGCGGCGATGGTGAACCAGATGTGCGAAATCGCGCCGGGACCTGTGGCGTTGAAGACTTCCAGGGTTCCTCCGGCCGCGATGGGCCTGGAGTCGGCGTTCCCACCCGTGCGGTCGTAAGTGGATTGTTTCAGCGAACGGTAGTCCAGACTTCGCGCGTAGGACGGCAGGAGCGGCGGCCCTGCGGCGCCATGAGCCTCGGCCGCGCCCGCATCCGTTGCACCAGCCGAAATCGCCGCCAGCGCTCCCATGCGCCGCAAGAATCCGCGCCGTTCCGTATTCATCGTCGAATCCCCCTGAGGTACATTAGACCGCTTCAGGCCGGGGCGCGCTGGGCAAAAAAGGGCCCGCCCCCAATGAGTCGTGCTCGGGGCGGGCCGGTGTTGGGGGAAATCTGTCCTTACTTCTTACTTATGTGAGTGGCCACCACCGCCACCACCGCTGCTGCTGTGACCGCTGGCGTGCCCGCTGCCGCCACTCGAGTGGCCGGAGGAAGCCTTCGATTGCGAGCGCTCACGCACGATCGGCGGATTGATGCGCACGCCCTGTGTGCGCGGTGCGGTACCGTTTGGCGTCTGCGAGACGTGGCCGAAAGTGCGCCAGTCCGGGCTGGCCTGCGGGTGAAACCCGGTGGATACGGCGGCGTTCGCCGGGGCATCCGCGTGCAGCGCCTGTCCGCCGGGTTGGCTGGGAACGGCCCGCCAACCTTGGACGGCGGCAGGACCGCTTCCGCCTGGGTGCACCGCCGCTGTACCAATCGATTGCCCGGCATATCGCGCCGCCCCCTGCCGCTGTACGCTGAACGAAACCCGTCCGCTCGGAGCGGCAGCGTGCGGAGAATAGAACTGCCCACGCCCCAACGCCGCCGGCGCAATGCGTGTCGTGCGGTCGCTCATGCGCAGGCTGGCGGCGGTGGGCGCCACGGGAACCGGCCCGCGCATCATCGACAACCGCGCTTGCCCGTTCAAGCTGAGAGCGCCCGGCCGGCCGCCCTGGCCGAATGCACCCGCGCCCACGCCCGAAATCCCGTTGCCCACACGCGCGTTGATGTAGGTGCTCCGCATGTTGGCGACGCTCATTCCTCGAACGTTGTTGACGTAGGTAGCGCCGCCACGGAAACCGTACCACCCGCGGCCATACCACGGGCTGAAAGCTTCGTGCGGGCCCAGCGGGAACCACCCGATTGAGCCGAACCCCACGCCCACACCTACCCCCGGTCCAAAGCCGAAGAACGTCACCAGCGCGGGCCGCCAGTAGTAGTGGTTATACATCGCTCCGGGATACCAGCACCACCCCACCCCGGCGCCAAAAAACCACCGGCCGTAATGATACGGCGCCCAGCCCCACGGATCATAGCCGACCCAGGTCCAACCGTACCAATCGAGCCAAACCCACCGGCCGTCCCGGTATGGAGCCCAGTCCGGGCCCACGCCGTTCGGGCTCCATACCCATCCGTACGGCGGCACATAAACCCAGCGGCCGTAGGAATCCAGTTCGCCGGCCCCAGCCACGTCCGGGCTCACGTATTGATAGGAACGCGTGTTCAGCAGCCGCTGGTCGCGCTGCTCGTTCCACCGGTCCCACTCGTCCACGGGAATCGCCTGCACCGTCTGGAACTCGGGGTCCGACACCGGCCCGCGGACCATCATGGTCTGGCCGGCAGGGACTGGCTCGGTGCCGTTCGGCGTGTATGTGTCGCCCGCTCCGGCGCGCACCGTCACTTGCGATTGCCCATCGTCGGTCACGCTGATGCGGTAGCTTCCGCGCTGATGCGGCTGGAAGGCCATGTTCGGCGTGTCCACTTCCACCTGCGCGTCCGAATCCCGAATCACGGCCAGCGTGACCGTGCCCCGCGCGAGTTGCACCTGGTAGTGATTGTTCTCGAGAGCGGCCAGGCGTACCTGTGTATCCGTGCCGAGCCGCACGAAGGTCGCCCAGTCGAACTGGATCTCTGCGCGCGCGGCCGGACCGGTGAGAAGCTGATCGCCAGCCACCAGCGGCCCGTTCACCGCCGCTGCCACCGAACTGGCGGAATCGCCGCGCCGCACCGCGACGTCGCCTTTCATCACGCTGATGCGCGCTACGCCGTGGCTCGCCTCGCCGCCGTCGTTTTCGTTATCGCCTTCTTGAGCCCAGGCACAACCGGAGAGGAGGAGTCCCGCTAGGAGCAACCGCGTCAGCACTGGCGTCACGCAGCCGTGATTGCACTTAGGGCTCCAAACCGTAACCCACTGATTCCTAATGGCAGTCCGCGCCGTCCGCTGGCTGAAAACCACCACCGCGGCCGAAACGGGCCAGGGCCGGGCGCCAGCAGTGACATCTGCGCCCCCATTGTAGCTATCCTCGGGTTATTGGAGGCCAAACATGTCCCTTCGACCGGTGAGAAAGCTCTTCAAGTCTAAGCCGACCCTCGAAGGCGCGGGCGTTCACCTGCGTCGCGCGTTCGGCTTTGGCAACACTTCCGATTTCGACCCCTTCCTTCTCCTCGACGATTTTCGCAACGACGTCCCGGAGGACTACCTGGCGGGCTTCCCCTGGCACCCCCACCGCGGCATCGAAACCGTCACCTACGTCCTGGCCGGAACCGTGGAGCACGGGGACAGTCTGGGAAACAGCGGCGCCATCGCCGCCGGCGACGTCCAGTGGATGACGGCGGGCAGCGGCATCATCCACCAGGAAATGCCGAAAGGCGACAAGGTGGGCCGTATGCACGGCTTTCAGCTGTGGGCCAACCTCCCGTCGTCCCTCAAGATGACGGCGCCTCGCTACCAGGAGGTGAAGTCGGCCGACATTCCCACCGTCACCGACGACGACGGAACCCACGTTCGTGTCGTCTGCGGCAGTTTCTGGGGCACCCGTGGCCCGGTGGATGGCGTCGCCGCGGACCCCACCTATCTCGACGTCTCCGTGCCGCCAGGCAAAAGGAAAACCCTCCCGGTCGAGACCACGCGCCACGCTTTCGCTTACGTGTTCGCCGGGAGCGGGAAGTTCTGCAATGCGTCCGGGCCGCTGGCCGTGCCTACGGAGTCGGTCGGCTGGCTGGACACGGCGCCTCCCGCCGAGGCGGACAACCGCTCGCTCGTTCTGTTCGACAACGGCGACGAAGTGACGCTATACGCCGGAGAGGACGGCATCCGGTTTCTCCTGGTTTCCGGTCAGCCGCTCCAGGAACCGGTGGCTTGGTACGGCCCCATCGTGATGAATACGCAGGCGGAACTGCGGAAGGCGTTCGAAGAGCTGGAGAGCGGCACGTTCCTTCGGAAGGCAGCTGGGGGATAAGGCGGTCTGGAGAAATCCTCCCGTTTCGCCGATTACTAACCAGCGGCGGGAGGCCGCAGACCGCGTGGGACTTCGAAAGCGGCTTCTCGCAACCGGCATCGGGCTGACTCTGGCGACCGTCGCTTTAGCCTCGGCTGTCGCTTGGATCAGTGACCGCAGGCTGGCGGAGGTTGCATCGGCCGGAAGCAAGCAGACGATGGACGCCGATTTCGACCACGTGGCCGCGGGCATGGCAGCGATTGCCGCCGGAATGGCCGATTCGGTGAAGGGCGTAGCCGAGACCAACCTGCATGTGGCGCAGCAGGCGCTCGCCCGCGCCGGGGGAGTGCAGTTCTCGAAGAGCGAAACGGTTTCGTGGCAAGCGGTCAACCAGTACACTCACGAATCGTCCCCCGTCGTGCTGCCCAAAGCGCTCCTGAGCGGCCGCTGGATCGGCCAGGTCCATGACTTCGCCACAACTGTCCCCGTTGTGGACGATCTGCGCGGCATCAGCGGCGCCACCTGCACCATCTTTCAGCGCATGAATGCCCGCGGCGACATGTTGCGCGTCGCCACCAGCGTTGCGGGAAGCGATGGCAAGCGCGCGATCGGCACGTTCTTGCCCGTCGTGAATCCGGACGGGAAGCCCAATCCGGTGATCGCCACCGTGCTCGATCGCAGGACCTTCGTCGGCCGCGCATTTGTAGTGAATGGATGGTATCAGTCGGCCTATGAACCGATAACCAGTGCGGACGGCAAGGTTGTCGGCGTGTTGTACACGGGCACGCCGGAGAGGGCTGCGGCGGCGTCCCTCGCGAGCGTGATGATGGGCACCAGGATCGGGAAGACCGGGTACATTTCCGTCTGGAATGCCACCGGTCCCACGCGCGGCCGCTATGTCGTTTCGCCGCACGGGAAGAGCGACGGCGCAGCTATGTGGGAGGCCCGCGACTCCGCCGGACATCGGTTCATTCAGGACATCTGCAGTCGCGCGCTGCAGCTAAAGCCCGGCGAATTGGCCACGCACCGATACACCGCCAAGAGCCCCGGCGACGACGCGCCGCGTCCCATACTGACGCGCTTCGCGTACTTCGCCCCGTGGGACTGGGTGATTGCCGTGAGCCTGCCAGAGGCCGAATACAACGAAGTGACCGAGGCCATCGCCACCATCTCCGCCACCCAGCGCAACCTGCTATTGCTCGCCGCCCTCGCCTCGAGCCTGTGCACCCTCCTGATCTGGTGGGCTGTGTCGCGCCGCGTGGCCGGACAGATCGAACCCATCGCGCAGGAGCTTCGCGCGTGCGCGGAACAAATCACCGCCGCGGCGGAAGAGGTGGGCACAGGCAGCCAGTCGCTGGCCCAGAGCGCGTCCCGCCAGGCGGCTGCGGTCCAGGAGACGCTCTCGTCGAGCGGCAGGGTTCACTCCATCGCGCAGGAGAATGCGGGCGCCGCGCAGACTGCGTTTGAGTTGATGGACGAGGCGGCGCGCGAAATCGCGCGGACGGATCGAACCCTGGGCCAGATGTCCACCTCGATTGCAGAGATCGCGGCATCGAGCGAGCAGGTGGCCGGAGTGGTCGAAACGATCGACGACATCGCCCTCCAGACGACCCTCCTTGCCCTCAACGCATCCATCGAGGCCGCGCGCGCAGGAAGCGCCGGTGCGGGATTCTCGGTGGTGGCGGAGGAAGTCCGCAACCTCGCCCAGCGCTCCTCCGGGGCCGCCCACCAAATCACATCCGTGATTGGCGACGCGGTCGCGAAAGCTCGCAAGGGCAAGTCCACGCTCGAGGGCGTGGGAGGCGCGGTGCGCGAGCTGATCTCGAGCGCGGAGAAGACCAAGTCGCTGGTGGTGCGGGTCAACAAGACCAGCCGGGAGCAGCTCGATGGCATGGATCGACTGGCGAAGTCCCTGGAAGAAGTGCAGTCGCTCGCTCAGGGGACCGCCGCGCACTCTGAGCAGAGCGCCGCCTCGGGACAGCAACTCTCGGCCCAGGCTCACTCCATGCGCACTCTCTCGCAACGCCTCCAGGCCGTGATCGCCGGCAGTTAATCCTAGCCAAGAGGTCACCGGGCCGCGGCCGCGAGGGAGCGGTCCCGCCGCGCCTGTGAGAAGATCAACCTTTAAGCCTATGCCGGACACGGGAGCCCCAAGCCGTTCCCAGTCGCTGCCGGAAGTGCACGCCAGCGTCGATACGGGCCAGGCGTCCATCTGGCGGCGGATGTTCGCCTTCGCCGGCCCCGCCTATCTGGTCTCGGTCGGCTACATGGACCCGGGCAACTGGGCCACCGACCTTGAGGGCGGCGCGCGCTTCGGCTACCAACTGCTGTGGGTCCTCGTCATGTCCAACCTCATGGCGATCCTGCTGCAGACGCTCTCGGCCCGCCTCGGCATCGCCAGCCAGCGCGACCTGGCACAGGCCTGCCGCGAATCCTACCCGCGGCCGGTGAACCTGGCATTGTGGCTGCTCTGCGAGATCGCCATCGCCGCTTGCGATCTGGCCGAGGTTCTGGGCGCGGCCATCGGCTTGAACCTGCTGTTCCACATTCCCCTGCTCGCCGGCGTCCTGCTCACGGCTCTCGACATTCTGGTCCTGCTGTGGCTCAGCCGCTTCGGCATACGCATGATCGAGGGCTTCGTGCTCAGCCTCATCGTCGTCATGGCGGTCTGCTTCGGCATCGAGATCCTGATGGCCAAGCCCGCCTTCGCGCAGATGGCCAGCGGCCTGATCCCGCATCCCAACAACCAGAACCTCTACATCGTGATCGGAATCCTCGGCGCCACAGTGATGCCCCATAATCTGTACCTGCACTCGGCGCTGGTGCAGACCAGGCGCGTCGGCAAAGGCGAGGCCGAGAAGCGCGCCGCCTGCCACTTCAACCTGATCGATTCCGTCGTCGCGCTCAACGGCGCCATGCTGGTGAACATCGCCATCCTGGTGGTGGCGGGCGCGGTCTTCTTCGAGCGCCACATCGTCGTCACCGAAATTCAGCAGGCCTACCAGTTGCTCACGCCGCTGCTCGGCACCAGCGCGGCGAGCGTGGTCTTCGCCATCGCCCTCCTCTGCTCCGGCCAATCCTCCACCATGACCGGAACCATGGCGGGCCAGATCGTCATGGAAGGCTTCCTGACCATCCGCATGAGGCCCTGGCTCCGCCGCCTGACCACTCGCACGCTGGCCATCGTGCCTGCCGCGCTCACCATCTACATCGCGGGCGAGCAGGCCAGCTTTCGCCTCTTGATCCTGAGCCAGGTGATTTTGAGCATGCAGCTTCCCTTCGCGGTGATTCCGCTGATTCACTTCACCAGCGACCGGGAACGCATGGGCGCTTTCGCCAGCCGCCGTTGGCTTCAGGCGCTCTCGTGGGTTGTGGCCGCGGTGATCCTGGCGCTCAACATGCGGCTGGTCTACCTGACGCTCGCCGACTGGCTGGCGGCCGCGGGCTCCAACCGCGACCTGGTCATGATGACCGTCGAGCCGGTCCTGATCCTGCTACTGTTGCTGCTGATTTGGGTGACGTTCGAGCCCTGGCTGCCAGCCTGGCTGCGTCGCAAGGACCGCCCGGCAGTGGCTCCGGTGCCCGAACTCGCCGCCGCCGCCGTCCGCCCGGTCCCCTACCGCACCATCCTGGTTCCGCTCGATCACACCGAGCGCGACCGCGTCGCCATTGCCCACGCCGCGTCCATGGCTCGCGCTTACGGCTCGAAGCTGCACCTGCTGCACGTCGAAGAGGGCGTGACCAGCCAGATCTACGGGCCGCTTTCTTCCACCGCCGAGGTTCAGGCCGGCGCGAAATACCTGGACGAAATTCTCGGCGGCCTTCGCGCGCAGGGCATCGAGGTGGAACTCTCCGTCGCGCACTCGCGTGACCCGAAAACGGAAATCGTCCGCTTCGCCCGCTGGCTGAAGCCCGACCTCCTCATCATGGGCGCCCACGGCCATAAAGGCATCCAGGACATCGTCTTCGGCCAGACCATCAACGCCGTCCGGCACGCCATCGACGCCCCCCTCCTGATCGTGCGTGAGTGATCATGAGCGAGCATCACTTACAACCAATCTCCCCCAAAATCCGCCCCACTTCCGCCGCCGGGTCCTGCGCGCGAGTAACTTGCCGGCCGATCACTAAGTAATTGGCTCCGTCGCGCAGCGCCTCCGCCGGTGTCGCCACGCGCTTCTGATCGCCCTTCCCCGCCCCGGCCGAGCGCACGCCCGGCGTGACCAGAATCGCGCCCGGCCCTGCCGTCTCCCGCACCAGCGCCGCTTCGAGCGGCGAGCAGACGATCCCGTCGATCCCCGCTTCCATCGCCCTTCGCACGCGCAACGCGACCAGCTCGGAAACCGCACAAGGATAGCCCAGGTCGGCCAGGTCCTCGCGATCGAAACTCGTCAGCACAGTCACCGCCAGCAGCTTCAGGTTCGACGCGCCCCGGCCCTCCACCGCCGCACGCATCAGCGAGCCGCTCCCGTGCACGGTCGTAAACCGCGCGCCGCTTGCGGCAATCCGCGCCACCGCGCGCTTGACGGTCTCGCCGATGTCGTAGAGTTTCAGGTCGAGGAAGACGTCCTTGCCCCCGGCAATCAACTCGCCGACGAAATCCATCCCGGCCGCGGCATAAAGCTCCAGCCCGACTTTGTAAAACGTCACCTGGCCGCCGAGCCGTTCGACTAACTCCCGTGCCTTCTCCGGCGAATCGAAATCGAGTGCGACGATAAGTGGGTTCATAAGATGCGAATGGGTTTAGCGCCGGATTCGAGGACCCGGCCGATAACTCGGGCGCCCGGCAAACTCGCTACCAGCGCCGCGGCTCCCGCTTCCGGAAGCGCGATCAGCAGGCCTCCGGAGGTCTGCGGATCGTACAGCAGGCTCTCGATCTCCGGCGGCAATTCGCGCACGAACTCCACGGCGCAGGAAGCGAAGTCGCGGTTGTTCTTGAGCCCGCCGGGTAGCGCGCCGCGCCGCGCGTATTCCACGGAGCCCGGCAGAAACTCGACGCAATCGGCGTCGATCTCGAGCGTGACCCCGCTCGCCAGCGCCATCTCGCGCGCGTGGCCAATGAGTCCGAAGCCCGTCACGTCCGTGCAGGCGTGCGCTCCCGCGGCGAGCATCCGCTCGGCGGCCGCCCGGTTCAACTCGAGCATCGAACGGATGGACGCTTCCACGTGGCCCTGCTCGGCAAAGCCGCGCTTCAGTGCGGTCGAAATCACGCCCGTGCCGATCCGCTTGGTGAAGACGAGCGAGTCGCCGGGCACCGCTCCCGAATTGCGCGTCACCCGCCGCGGATCCACAGTTCCGGTCACGGCGTAACCGAACTTCATTTCGTCGTCGGCGACGCTGTGGCCGCCGATCACGGCACAACCGGCCTCCATCATTTTCTCCGCGCCGCCGCTCAGGATCGCCACCAGGTCTTCGACATCGCCCTCGGCCGGGTACGCCACAATCGAAAGCGCCGAGATCGGCGTGCCCCCCATCGCGTAGACGTCGCTCAGCGAGTTGGCCGCCGCGATGGCGCCGAAAGTCGCCGGATCGTCGACGATGGGCGTGAAGAAATCCACGGTCTGCACCAGGGCACACTCCGGCGTCAGCTTGTAAACGCCGGCGTCGTCCGACGTTTCAAACCCAACCAGCACGTTTTGATTCGGCGCGCGCGGGATGCGGCCGAGCACCTGGTCCAAAACCTTTGGACTCAACTTAGACGCTCAACCCGCGGCTTTCACGTGCGCCGTCAGCTTCTTATCCGGCACTCTTATCAGTGTACGTTAGATGCGCCCACTTACAGCACGTCCGCAAAGCCGCGCTTGAGGTGCCGGAAGAACAGCCCCCCGGCCACGAAGACCGCGATGCCCCAGGCGGCCAGAACAGCGATCTCTACCGGGCTCGGCCATTGCGATCCCAGCAGTCTCTCGCGATAGGCCCGCACCATAGAGGCCAGAGGATTCAAATGCAGCAGCACGCGCGCCCGCCGCGGATATTGGCTCTCGCCGATGAAGATCGGCGTGATCCAGAACCAGAAAGTCAGAATGACCGACAAGGCCTGCGCCGCGTCGCGAAGATAGACGTTCAGGCTCGATACGATCCACGCCACGCCCACCGCGAAGAGTCCCAGCAGCAGCATGTACAACGGCAGGAAAAGAACCATCGGGCTGAGATGCCGCTCCCAGATGCCGATAGCGCCCAACGCCAGCCCCAGCGCGATCAAGTGGCTCACCAGCGAAGACAGGAAGATCGAGACCGGGATCACCTCGGCGGGAAACACCGTCTTCGTGATCAGGTTCTGATGCTCGATCAGCGAGGCCGCGGAGCGCTGCACCGTCTCCTGAAACAGCAGCCACGGCAGGAAGCCCGCAAACAGGAACAGCGGGTAATTCTGCGTGATTTCGTGCGGGCCCAGCTTCGCGTGCAGGCAGTATTGGAACACGAACGTCCAGCTCACCAGCAATACCAGCGGATGGATCACGCCCCACAGCCACCCGGCCGTCGAGCCGACAAACCGCTGCGTGAAGTCGCGCCGCACGAGCTGGAACAGAAGGTTGCGGCGCTCCACCAGGTTGCGCAGAAAGTGAGAACCAGGGACGCGAGCCATAGACTCGAATTGTAACCGAGCGCGGGCGCGGCCCGGTACACTGGGTGAGAGGGCTACTTCGTGGAACGATTCGACGCGGTGGTGGTGGGCGCCGGGCCAACCGGCCTGGCCTGCGGGATCGAGCTGAAGCGGCGCGGCCTCGCCGCCGTCATCTTCGATAAGGGCTGCCTGCTGAATTCCATCTACCACTACCCCACCCACATGACGTTCTTCACCACGCCGGAGCTGCTCGAGATCGGCGGCATCCCCATGACGTCCCTCGGAGAGAAGCCGACGCGAACCGAGGCCCTCAAATACTACCGGCGCGTGGCCGAACACTTCGGCCTGGATATTCGGCAGTACGAGCGCGTCGATCGCATCGAGGGCGAGGACGGCAACTTCGTCGTCCACACCACCGACCGGCTCGGTTGCCCGCGGCAGTGCGGCGCGCGCAAAGCCATCTTCGCCACCGGCTATTACGATTTGCCGAACCGCCTCGACGTGCCTGGCTACGGCCTCCCCAAGGTCATCTACTACTACAAGGAACCGCACCCTTACAACAACACCGACGTGGCCGTGATCGGCGCGAAAAACTCGGCGGCCATCGCCGCGCTCGAGCTGCATTGGGCCGGCGCGCGCGTGACGCTGATCCACCGCGGCGCGGGCATCTCAGATCACGTGAAGTATTGGATCAGGCCGAACATCGAGAACCGCATCAAGAGCGGCGAAATCAAAGGCTGGTTCCACTCGCGGCTGCTTGAGATCCTGCCCGATTCCGTTCTGGTCGAAACGCCCGAAGGCGAGCTGCGGCTCCCCAACGATTTTGTTTTCGCGATGATCGGCTACCACCCCGACACCGAGTTCCTGTCGGCGCACGGCATTGTCTTCGATCCCATATCGCAGCGCCCTTACACCGATCCCGAAACTCTGGAGAGCCACCGCAAGGGAATCTACCTGGCAGGCGTGATCGTGGCGGGCATGCACACCAACGAGATCTTCATCGAGAACGGCCGCTTCCACGGCCAGAAGATCGCCGAAGCGATTGCGTCAGAATCCTAGCCGCTGCTTGAGCGCGCGCACGCGATCGCGGGCCACCGGCAATTCCGTGTGCTTCTCGTCCTTCAGCCGCAGCAAAATCCCGCCGGCGAACCAGGAGTTCACCTCCAGAACCCACTCCAGATTCACCAGCGTCGAGCGGTGTATGCGCAGGAAGTTCCGCGCCGCCAGCTTGTGCTCCAGCTCGGATATGGTGTGATCGACGCAGTAGTTCTTGCCGGCGGAGGCGGCGAACGTTAGCTTGTCCTGCGCGAAAAAATGCGTGATGCCCGCCAGGGCGATGAACTGCACGCGCTCGCCCACGCGGGAAGCGATGCGGTCCATGGCCGGTTCGGCCGGCTTGAGCGAAGCCGTGAGCTGCTCGAGCACGGCGCGAAGATCCGGACGCCGCATCCATTCGGGTAGCGCGCCCCCCAGCCGCTCCAGCTTGCCAATCGCACGTTCCAGTTGCTCCGGTTCGACGGGCTTGAGCAAGTAGTCGATAGCGTTCACTTCGAACGCGCGCAGCGCATACTGATCGAACGCGGTCGTGAAGATCACCGCGGGCTGATGCGGCAGGCGCGCCAGGAGCTCGAAGCCGTTCATCCCCGGCATCTCGATATCGAGGAACAGCGCATCCACGGGTTCGCGCGAAAGAAACTCCACCGCGGCTTCGGGGTCGGTCGAGCTCCCGGCAATTTGGAAACGGCCGGTCTCCTCAATCATCCGCGCCAGCCGCTTCAGCGCCAGCGCTTCGTCATCGGCGAGGTACGCGCGCAACTTCATGCCCGCTCCGGAAGCACCAGGCGGACCGACGCCCGGCCGTCCGACGAGCCTACGTCCAGCTTGGCGCGCCCGTTGTAGAGCACTTCGAGGCGTCCCAGCAGGTTGTCGATTCCGTGCCCCCGCGCGATCTTCTCGAGCGAAAAGCCCGGTCCGCTGTCCGCCACTTCGATCTCGACCGCGCCATCCACGGCCCGCGCCGTCACCTTGACCTCGCCGCCTTCGCGCCGCGGCGCAATCGCGTGCTTCACGCTATTCTCCACCAGCGACTCGACCGACAGCGGTGGCAGCGTTGCCTGCCGCACCTCCGGCGAGACCTCGATCGAATAGCGCAGCCGCTCGCCGAAACGCGCCTTTTCGATCTCCAGATAGTCGCGAACCACCGTGAATTCCTGCTCGAGGGGAACCAGGCTGCACTGATTCGCGTCGAGCGAAAACCGAAGCAGCGCCGCCAGCCGCCCGACGATCTCTTCGGCCCGTTGAGGCTCATCGTGGATTAGCGCGGAAATCGAGTTGAGCGTGTTGAACAGGAAATGCGGGTGTATGCGAGATTCAAGCGAGGAGAGCCGCGCCTCCGTAGCCAGTTTCTGCGCGCGCTCCTGATCGAGTTGCCGCGTGCGCAATTCGAGCGAGGCCTCGGCCAGCCGGTAGCGCATGGTCTCGAAGAAGTACATGCCAAAGCCCAGCACGAGCGAGATGACCACCGAGAAGCGGACGATTCCCCAGAACCCGCGCCATACGTCCACCGCCGCACGCAGCTTCACCAGGACCAGAATCTCGCTTGCACCGGCGCAGCCGGCGACGGTCAGGATCACGATGCCAACGCCCATGATCGCGATCCGCCGGCCCGGACTCAGCATGGCTGTGCGCGCGCCGATGACCGGAAGCAGCAGGCCCGCCGTGGTTCCGATCGTGTAAGCGTAAACCAGCGAGATCAGCAGCGTGTGGAAAATGAAACCTATGCTGACCGGGTATTCGATGCCCACCACGGCCATATTGGCGACGACGGCGGCGCCTAGGTCGATCAGAGCGAGGCGCAGGAAGTACCGGCGGAAACCTTCCTGTTTACCCACGTACCTCATATCTGGCACCGCAACCCCATCGAGACCAGGGCGGAGTACGGGATCATACCATACTCGGAATGCCACCTCTTCCCGCTCGGCGCTTCCGTCCGGCCGACAAAAGAAAAGTGGTCCGCCACGCGCCGCGTCAGATCGAAAATGAAAATGTGGCTGCGGTCGCTCGTGTTTGTCAGCACGGCCAGCGACACGTCCCACTGCTTCCAGCCCGGCAGTTCGCGCAGCCGCGCCTTGCCCACGCTGACGAACGCGTACTGGCCCAGCCGCGGCGCCGCCGGCGAATAGAATTCGAAGATCGTGTCCACGCCCGAGTGCAGCGTGTACTTGCCGCCCACGAGCACGGCATTCGCATCGCGGTGCGCAAACTCACCGTGGATCTCCAGCGCCTGGCCGATCACGCGCGTGAAATTGCCGCCGTAAAAATCCCGCTGGCCGGGAGAGTGGGCGAAGATCACCGAAGTATCGAATCCCGCAGCCATCGTGTTGTAGCGTAGAGCGGCGGTGTCGGCGAGGCCGGCCGTGTGCTCGCCCAGCACGCCGGCGCTGGCCCACGCCGCGGTCAGCGCGTTCCGGCCGCTGACCCAGTCGGCTTCCACCAGTTCCCGGCCCTCCCTCAGACCGAGGCGGTCCGTGGGGTCGATGGGGTTGAGCGGCGGATCGAGCACACCGGTGGGCGTGAACGCGTAACCCGTGCCCCAGTGCAGAATCTTCTTCCCCGCGCTGAAATCGAAATCGCCTTCCGTCACGCCGCCCCACGCTTCTCTCACCCGCAACTGGCCGTGCGTGTCGCCGTCCGTGCTTCCGATCGCGGCGAGGCTGGCCGCCAGGCGCCACCGCTGCGCGTGCCGCCAGGAGAACGACGGCTGCGCCAGCAGCAGGTTCGTCGCCCACGGCCCCGGAACCAGCAGCCCGCCCGCGAAGGAGCCTTCCTCATAAAGCGAAAGCGCCAGCCGCGTCTGGTCGCTCGAAAGCTCGGTCGGCGGAGCGTCCTCAGCCAGCGCGGCCGCTGCCGCCAGGAGCGCTAGAGATGCGAGCGCGCCGGGTCTCATCAGAACCTCTCCGCCCGCCCCTGGTGGAACATGCGGTCCGGCAGGCTGCGCTGCGTGAATTGCATGTACTCCATCACGGAATGCGAGCCCTTGCGGACATGGTCGTAGATCGTCATCTGCCGCAGCAGCAACTGGCCGTTGACTTCCTGAAAGCGGTCAAACGTAGCCGACTTCAATTGCTTGCCCGATACGGCGAAGAAGTCCGCCTTCACCGGCCGTCCGTCGGAGGCGCGCAGCCAGAGCAGCACGCGGCGATATGTCGAGCCCTTCCTCCGCGCCGTCAGCTCCAGCAGGTGGCAGTCGGCGCCATCCACTTTCTCTGTGCGCACCAACACGCTGTTGTAATCGACGGCATAATGCGTACGCGCCACGTCGCCGTTCGAAGTGTTGCCCGTGAGCCGCTCGAGCGGCGTGATGCGAATCGGCCGGCTCGTGTCGGGCAGGTAGACCCACATATCGTCGCCGAGCATGAGCAGATGCTGCCCCTTCTCCCGCGGGCTGAGGAACTCGACGTACGTTTTCTCCGCGCCCTTCTGATACACCTCGTATAGGTGCTCCTCGTCTTCCTTCCCTTCCTCGTAATTGCGTATGCTGACGCGGACCACGTACGAATCCCATCCGTTCCGCATCGTGTCGAACTGCTGTAGCAGCGCGCTCGGATCGGGTGCCGCCGCCCACGCAGCCGCCGCCATCAGGATCATCGGCCATCGAGTGCGAACCATATCTCCCTCCCTATACGTGCGCCAGCGCTTCCACCACCTTCAGCCGCGACGCGCGCCACGCGGGTGGAATCGACGCCGCCGCCAGCGTCACCACGACCAGAACCGAGGCCAGGATCATGTATTCGGGCACGTGAAAAATGCGCAGCGGGAAGCCCGTGGAGTTGCCCGGCGGCGGAGGCAGTTGTATGTTCGCCCGGTTGAGAAGTGCGGCCAGTCCGTTGCCCACGAGCAATCCGGCAATGGCGCCGAACACGCCGGTCATCGCGCCTTCGAGCACGAACAGCGCCATCACCCACGCCCGCGGCGTGCCCATCGCCAGCATCGCGCCCACCTCGCGCGTGCGCTCAAACATCGCCATCATCATCGTGTTCGAGCTGGACATCACCACCATGAAAAAGATGATCACGCCCATGAAGGCCAGAATCCCGCCGAACATCAGCACGATCTGCTTATACATCGGCGACAGCTCCTGCCAGTCCTTCAAAATGACCTTCGGCTCGGAGCCCGCCAGGCGCGAAGCCAGCACTGCGCGCACGGCGCTGGTGTTATCCGTGCTGTCCAGGCCGACCACCAGCTTCGTCACGCGGTCCGTCTGAAGCAACCGCTGCGCCGCAGGGAGCGTCATCTGCAGCATCCGGTCGTCGAGTTCCTTGAAGTGCGTGGTGATGACCCCCACCACATCCACGTCGATTCCGTTCAGCGCGCCATCGGCCGTCACGGCCAGCAGCGTCAGCCCGTCGCCGGGCTTCACGTTCATCGAGCGCGCCAGGCCTGCGCCCACGATCACTTCGTTGTCGCCGCTATCGGCGCTGAACCACCGGCCGTTGAGGACCTGCGGAACAAAGTGCATCTTGCGTTCGGCCGGCGGAACCACGGCTGTTCCCATGTACGTCCCCGATTTCTGCCCGTTCGAAACCATGCCGAAGAACTCGATGCGCGGCGCGACGCCGATGACATGCGGCGTCCCCTGTGCAATGGTCTTGACGCTCTCATATCCGGTCAAACCGTTTTCGAGCACGCGCGTTTCGTCGTGGTCGAAATACCGCGCGTTGAATATCTGCAGGTGCCCCACGCCGTTGTGTATGGTCGTCTCCCGGAAGCCCCAGAAGATGTACGAGAAGTAGCCGCCGGCCAGCAGCAGGGCTGAAACGCCGCCGGCCACCACCAGCAACATCATCGACGTGCGGCGCCGGCTGCGGAAGATGTTCCTAAAGGCGAGCGAAAGAAACGTTCTCATCGTCGGTCTCCTTGGTGCGATCCGCGATCACGCGGCCGTCGCATAGGCGAATGACCCGGTCCGCGCGGTCGAGCAGTCTCTGGTCGTGCGTTGCAAAAAGAAAGGTCACCCCGAGCTGGCGGTTCAAGCTCCGCATCAGATCGATCAGTTGCGTCGCGTTGCTCGTGTCGAGGTTCGCGGTGGGTTCATCCGCGAGCACCAGCGCGGGACGGTGGACAATGGCGCGGGCCACGGCAACCCGCTGCCGTTCGCCGCCGGAGAGCAGGTCCGGCCGGTGGCCTGCGCGCGCGCCCAGGCCCACACTTTCGAGCGCCTCCAGCGTCCGCCTGCGCCGCTCCCGAGCCGGCGCGCGCTGGAGCAGCAGCGGATACTCCACGTTTTCGAAGGCCGTAAAAACCGGGATCAGGTTGAATGTTTGAAACACGAACCCGATCTTCCGGCGCCGCAATTCGGAAAGCCGGGCGGGGCCGAGCCGCCGGGTCTCGATTCCGTCAATCCGCACCGAGCCGCTGGTGGGCTGGTCGATGCAGCCGATCACGTTCAGCAGCGTCGATTTCCCGCTGCCGCTCGGCCCGGCCGCCGCCACGAACTCGCCCGCATCGAGGCTGAGCGAGACGCCATCGAGCGCGCTCACGAACTGGTGGTCCATCGGAAACCGCCGGCTCACATTCTCGATTGAAACCATCTGGGACTCCCTTCAATCCGAGGGTAAGGCGGCCGGGCGCAAGATCCGCCTGGAATCGGACGAAGGGCGAAATTCGCGGATGAGGGGCGGCGAGCCCGCGACAACTGGCTTGGCTTATGCGGCCGACATGTTCACGAAAATGATGTCGGTGATGGCAGCCCACGGAATGCAGTGCGTGTATTGCGTCATGCCGATGGTCTTATAGAGCACGAGGAAATCCGGGTCTGAGACGTCAAGATCCAGTTCCCGGCAGCCGCGGGGAGCCATATCCTGCCGCTGCATGTTGGGCGGCGGGGTGAGCACTTCTCCGTTTCCGACCACAACCCACACAAACCCACCGTCCTTGGGCTTGAACACGGGCGCGTCCCTCCCCGGAATCTGGACGGATTCCATGTTGGCGGAGATCATTCGTTCCCACTTGGCTTTCATTCGGCCGGCCTCTGGCCCATTATCCTCGAAAACCAATGCGGACGCGGCGGGAAACGCGCGGTCAGAACAGCGGCCGGCCGCTCTTCCACGCCAGGAAGCCGAAAGTGAGAGCCAGAACGACCAGGACCGCGGCTACCACGCGGTTGTCCAAGCGATAGAGACGGCTGGAGTTAGGGACCTCGGCCGGCCTCTTGGCGCGTAGCACCAGAATCGCCAGGATCAGGCAGCCAAGCGCCAGAATGATCATCGCGGACTCCGTCGCCCCGTCAGCCCGCTAGCGGCACGGGGCAAGGGTATTGTAGCGTATTCTCGACGATCCGCTGCACTAGTCGTGGCTCGAAAGGCGCGGCGCAGTAGTCGCAGGCGCCCGCATCCATGGCATCCAGCCAGTCGCCCGTTTCCGGCAGACGGCTCACCACCACAACCGGTACGTTCTGCCTGCTCCTGCGCAGGCTCTCGATAATGGTCTCGTACTGTTGCCGTTCCGTCCCGCAAAAGACAAGGTCCGCTCCGGCACGTTCAATGGTCGCCAGGCAATCGGCCGCAGAAATAAATGCTTCCGACAAAACGCTATGTCGTTGGTCTCTAAGAGCCCGGCAGAGGTCCGCCGCCAGCGGCTCATCGAGGCCAACCACCAGAATATTTGCGCGCAAATGACCTCCATATCGGCTGGTTGGGTTTCAGTGCGTCCCCAGCCTACGCGGACACTGTTGCCGCGAGATTACATATCGGCGAAGAAGCAAGAATTCTTTAATCCGGTGAAGGCTTTTTGACGCCACAGCCAGCCACGCCCGGAACCCCTGCTTTTTCAATGGCCCCTTAATCCTCCTGTAACGCTACTGCAACAAAGCTCAGGTACGCTTGTGTTGCATCAGCCAGATCCGAAGAGACTCTGACCATGAAGAAAGTCGCGGTGATCGAGGACGACATAGACCTCCTCGAGCTGCTCAAATACAACCTTGAACGGGAAGCCTTGCAGGTCGTCACGGCCAGCAGAGGCGAAGGCGCCGTGGAATGGTGCCTGCGCGAGCGCCCCGACCTCATCTTGCTCGACATCATGCTGCCGGATTGCGACGGCCTCGAAATCTGCAAGCTCCTCCGGAAGTACCCCCAACTCGCCGGAACGCCTGTCATCTTCCTCACCGCCAAGGCCTCCGAGGCCGACCGCATCATCGGTCTCGAAATGGGCGCCAACGACTACATCGTCAAGCCCTTCTTCATGGGCGAGGTGCTGGCGCGCGTACGAGTCCAGTTGCGGCCGCGCACCGAGCCTGCGGTGCCGCTCAAAGCCGGCGGCATCGAGCTCGATCCGGTGGCCTGCAAGGTGCGCCGGGACGGCTGCACCCTCGATCTCACCGCCACAGAATTCCGCCTGCTCGAGTTCCTGATGAGCCGGCCCGGCGTCGTCTTCGCACGAAGCCAACTGTTGGACGCGGTCTGGGGCTACAATCGTGCGGTCGCCGAACGGGCCGTCGACGTCTACATTCTGCGCCTGCGCCAGAAGATCGAGGCCGATCCCGCCGAGCCGCGCATCATCCGCTCCGTCCGCGGCTTTGGCTACAGCTTCCAGCCCGAAGCAGTGGCAGTCTGACCCGCGTCCGGCCGCGCTAGAATCCTTGGTATGAAGCTCGCTCTCCCGCTGTTCCTGTTCGCGGCGGCGTTTGCCCAGGCGCAACCGTCGCGCACCGCCGACGAATTCCAGACCTCCGCCGGCGTCGTAAAGATCACTCCCATCCACCACGCCAGCCTCATGATCGAAGGCGGCGGCGTGGTCATTCATGTCGACCCTTTCCACGAGGGCAACTACACCGGCCTGCCCATGGCCGACCTGGTGCTGATCACGCACAACCACCCCGATCACATGGACCCGCAGGCCCTGGCCCTGGTACGCACCGCGAAGACCGTCGTGATGGCCCCGGCCGTCGTCGCCGAGCACATCCCCGGCGTCACCGTCATCGCCAACGGCGAAACGCGCGACTTCGGCGCGTGGAAGATCGAGGCCGTGCCCGCCTATAACCTGTCGCGCGGCCCGGCCCCCGGCCAGCTCTTCCATCCCAAGGGGCGCGGGAACGGCTACGTGCTCACTTACGGAGGCAAGCGCTTCTACTTTTCGGGCGACACCGAAGGCGTGCCGGAGATGCGGGCGCTCAAGAACATCGACGTCGCCTACGTGTGCATGAACCTGCCCTACACCATGCCTCCCCAGGAAGCGGCCGCCGCCGTGCGTGCGTTCAAGCCGCGCATCGCGATCCCGTATCACTACCGCAACTCCGATCTGAGCGTGTTTCAGAAGGCGTTGGCTGGCTCCGGCGTCGAGGTCCGTATCCGCGATTTCTATCGTTGAGCGCGGATCCGAATCGTGCCCTCAAAGCCGTCGGAGAACTCCAGGTCGATGATGCCGCCGGCGTCCGCGTGCTCCTCGCGCTCCCTGTGGCCGATTCCCAGCCGATACGCGCGCCGCGGCTCCAGGCCCACGAGAAAGATTCTGGTCGCCGGGTTCTCCACCGCGATCGCGGCCGCGCCTCCGGCCACCGCAATCACGGCGTGATCGAAATCGAGCAGCTTCGGCGACCCCAGATCGATCGTCTGCGGCTTGCCGTTCGCGAAAGTCTGGAGCCGTCCTCCGAAGACGCCGGCCCATCGCGCGCCGTCCTCCCATCCGGAGCGCACGAAGAGTTGCCCCGCCGCAGCGTCGTGAGCCGCTAGCGGAGCGTGGAAGTAGCTCAAGCCCGGCTGATAAGGATTCGCCCACAGAAATTCGTAGGGAGCGCCGAAAGCGCCGCGCATCGCGAAGCTGTCGTGCAGCACCCAGCCCTGCAGAAACTCACTCCCCACGGAGGTGGTGTCGTAGGCGGCCATCGCGAGATCGGCTGCGCGCGCGCACTCGGCAGCGTGCACGTCAACTGCGCCGCTGGCCGTTGCCGGAACGCGATACTCGTTCTCCGGCGCCGTGTACAACGCCGGGTAGTAGCTGAGCAGGTCGAGCGCAGCGAGGTTTTCGAAGTACCCACGCGCCGTCTCGCGCAGGTCGATGTTGAGGTTGTCGCGAACCACGTGCAGCAACTCGAACAGCGCGTACCGGCCCTCGCGCGGCAGAACATCTTCTCCGCCGCCGAGCGATGGTACTATTTTTTCGCGCCACCACTCATCGACGATTTTTTTCATCTCTCGCTCGGATGCCTCGGGCGCGTCACCGGCAAGCGCGATCGCCGCGAACGCGCGCGAGCGTGCCTCATCGGCGCTGGCACTTGCAGGAGCACGCGCAATCGCCCGTTGTAGTTTGGCTGAGAGCGCGTCCGATTCCTGCTTCGTCATCGCCGTCTGGCACCAGTCGAAAACCAGAGCGAGCTGGCGCAGATCGCGGCCTTCGCCAAGCGCCCAAGCGAGCGCTCGCCGGGCCGCCGCGTCGTCTCCAGATACCTGAAAATACAGCACATCCGCGAACGAGCGCTCGGGCATCGAGGCCTTGCCCGCGACCAGTGTTTCGAACTGTCGCCAGCGCGGCGACTGTCGCTCGCGCTCGCGTTTCAGAAGGCGCAAACGAGCCGGCGTCAACAGCAGCGAAGGATGCGCGCCGCCGGCTCGGAAGTCCGGCGATTGAGCGGCTGCCGCGATGACGGCGAGCGATGCGATCGACAGTCTGAGGGTCGTGTTTCGGGTTCTCCGCTACCCGCAAATCATTTTCACATGATCGAGCCTATTCCCGTTGCGCCCGATCCTATGCTATAAATACTGATGAATTGGTGCTTGCAGCTCTTTGAAACCTGCCCTCTGCTGCAACAGGCAAGAGGCGTTGAGTGGGCGTTGGAGTTGAGACAGCGTGCTTGCGGGAGCCGATGTTTATAATGACTAGCCCCTCTCCGGCCGACTGCAGGTTGCAACAGAGGGTCTTTTTAGAAGAGCGGGCCTAATACTTAGTGGGTTCGTTTTTCGCCCGGGACGATGTGTCCGGGTCCCTCTGGTCAGAGTGCCAGATGGCTCGGCGCCCCGGCCCAGCCTACATTGCAAGGCGAACCGCATCGGGATCTCCGGTGCGGTTTTTTCTTTTTCACAGCAGCTCTTCGCGCTTCTTCGCCTCGAGCGCCTTCACCAGCTCGGAAACCTGCTGCGCGCGGGAACGCGCCGCCACCAGCAGCGCATCCTTCGTGTCCACCACGATCAGGTCCTCCACGCCGAGCAGCGCCACCAGTTTCCCCTCGGCGTCCACGTAGTTGCGCGCGCTGGCGCGGGCCAGCAACTCGGCCCCGCGCGTCGCGTTGCCGGCGGCATCGTGCGGCAGCAGCTCGTAGACCGCGTTCCAGCTTCCCACGTCGTTCCATCCGAAGTCGTCCGCGGCCAGGCCTGCCACGTTCCCGGCCTTCTCCATCACGGCGTAATCCACCGAGACGTTCTCGCAACGCGGGTAGGCTTCGCGGAGCAGCGAGTCGAAGCGCCGGCTTCCGAACGGGGGCAGCGCGGCCACCAGCGTCGCCGTCTTCGGCGAGTGCTTGCGCAGCGCCGCCAGGAACGCGTCCGCTCGCCAGAAGAAGATTCCCGCGTTCCAGTAGAAGTTGCCGGCCTCCACGTAGCGCCTGGCAGTGGCTTCGTCCGGCTTCTCGTGGAAGTGTAGGACGGGCAGCGCCTCCAGCGTCCCGGCTTTCGTCCCCGCGGGGAACTCCACATAGCCGTAGCCGGTCTCCGGCCAACGCGGCGCGACTCCGAGCACGAGCAGGCTGCCCCGCTCTGCCGCGCGGTACGCGGGCGCGAGCAGCCGCCGGAAACGCGCGGGCTTCAGCACCACGTGATCCGCCGGGAACACCCCGATGACCGCTTTCGGATCGAGCGAGCCCAGAATGTGCGCCGCCAACGCATTGCAGGGCCCCGTATTCCGCTGCGCCGGCTCGGCGACAATCTGCCTGCGCGGCACTTCGGGAAGCTGCCGCGCAATCTCGTCGCGCAGGTATTCGTTCGTGATGACCCACATGCGCTCAGCAGGCAGAAACGGCCGCAAGCGGTCGAACGTGAGCTGAATCAGAGTGCGCGAGCCGACCACGCTGAGCACCTGCTTGGCGTTGCGCCGCCGGCTCCGCGGCCAAAACCGCGTGCCCCGGCCGCCCGCCATGATCATCGCGTAGTAGTTGGACTTGGCCACGTCTAGAGCGTACACCGTTCGCGGCCCCGCCCGCGCGGCGCGCCCGTCAGGCTCTACTCCCGCCTGAGCGCCTCCACCGGATCGACACGCGTGGCGCGGCGCCGCCGAGCGTGACCGAGACCCTCGCGGCGGGTTCCCGCAATGTTATCGGAGAGGGTACCCGTGGATCGGGCGGAACGTGCGGCTCCAGCGCGTCTTGGTGAAGAAGTGCCGGGCCAGGTCGATCAGGTGGTCGAGGCCGACGATGTTCCCGTTGGCGAGCTGCTCGGTCGGCGCGTCGTAGGACCACCAGATCAGCAGCGGCTTCCCCACGATGTTCGCGCGCGGAACGAAGCCCCAGTAGCGGCTGTCGGCGGAATTGTCCCGGTTGTCGCCCATCGCGAAGTAGTTGCCGGGGGGGACCACGATCTCTGCGCCCTGTACGTCGCGCTCGAGCATCTGAAGAGCCGGCTCGGGCAGACGCACGTTGGGCTCGGCCGGGAAGTTGTCGCGGTACGAGTCCGTGTAGGCCGATTTATGCACCGCGTAGGGCTCATCGAGCGGCTTGCCATCGAGGTACACAGCCTTGTTCGCGATGCGTATGCGGTCGCCCGGCACACCGATCACGCGCTTGACGTAGTTCTGGCGTATATCGACGGGCCAGCGGAAGACCACGATGTCGCCGCGACGCACCTCGCGGTACGGAAGCAGGTACTTGCTCAGGATTCCCGGAGGCCCGTAGGAGAGCTTGTCCACCAGCAGGTGATCGCCGCGCAGCAGCGTGTCTTCCATCGAGACCGTGGGGATCACGAAGCCCTGCACCAGAGTCGTGATGAGGAACAGAAAGAGGATCGCGGTGATGGCCCACTCGGCTACGGCGTTGCGGCGGGGTTCGGTCTGAGGCGGCGCTACGGAAGCTTGATCGGCGGGGGTGGCGGCGCTAAGCATGGGCGGCGTCTACCCTGGATAGCCGCGCACCAGCTTGAAGGTGCGCCGCCATCGCGTCTTGGTGAAGAAGTGCTCGAAGACATCGACAAAGTGCCCGATGTTGATCGTCGGCCCGAGCAGGTCCTCGGTCGGCGCGTCATACGACCAGTAGATAATGAGCGGCTTGCCGATGATGTTCTCGCGCGGAACGAAGCCCCAGTAACGGCTGTCCAGCGACAGGTCCCGGTTGTCGCCCATCGCGAAGTAAGAGCCGGCCGGCACCACCAGTTCCCCGTTGACCACGTTGTGCTCGAGCATCTCCTTGCCGCGGGGCAGCACCTGCGAGCTCGGCATGGCAGGGAAGTTGTCCCGGTAGGCATCGACAAAGTTCGTCTTGTAGAAGGTGTACGGCTCGATGAGTTTCTCGCCGTTGCGGTAGACCTGCTTGTCGACCAGCCGTATGCGGTCGCCGGGCACGCCGATCACGCGCTTGACCAGGGTCAGGCTGAGATCGTCGGGGCGGCGGAAGACGAAGATGTCGCCGTGCCTGGGCTCCTGGTAGGGCAGCAGGTGGGAACTCAGGCGGCCGGCGGGAGCGTAGCTGAGCTTGTCGACCAGCAGGTGGTCGCCAATCAACATCGTGTCTTCCATGGAGCCGGTGGGAATCACGAACGGCTGCGCCACGGTCGTAGTGCCGAACAGCAGGAAGACGATGGTGATGGCCCACTCGGCGATGCCTCTTCGAGGCTCCTCCGCCATGGGCCTGGGCGTCTGGCGGGCCCGCGCTTTCACGGTGCGTTTCACTCGGCGCAAGCCACCATTCTAGCGCCCTATCCAGGGTAGCCGCGCACCAGCTTGAAGGTGCGGCGCCAGCGGGTCTTGGTGAAGAAGTGCTCGAAAAGATCGACAAAGTGGTCGACGCTGATGGTGGGTCCGGCCAGGGCTTGCGTGGGCGCGTCGTACGACCAGTAGATGATGAGCGGCTTGCCGATGATGTTCTCGCGCGGAACGAAGCCCCAGTAACGGCTGTCCAGCGACAAGTCACGATTGTCGCCCATGGCGAAGTAACAATTCGGCGGCACCACCGCTTCGCCGTTCACGACGTTGTGCTCGAGCATCTCCATGCCGCGCGGGAGCACCTGCATGTTGGCCATGGAGGGGAAGTTGTCGCGGTAGGGGTCCGTGTAGTCGGTCTTGTAGAACGTATAGGGCTCGACGAGCTTCACACCGTTCCGGTACACCTGCTTGTCGACCAGCCGGATGCGATCGCCGGGGACGCCGATCACGCGCTTCACGAAGGTCTGCGCGATATCGACCGGGTAACGGAAGACGATGATGTCGCCGTGCTTCGGCTTCTCGTAGGGCAGCAGGTGCGCGCTCACGGCGCCGGCCGGAGCGTAGCTGAGCTTGTCGACCAGAAGGTGATCGCCGATGAGCAGCGTGTCCTCCATGGAGCCGGTGGGGATGACGAAGGCCTGCACCAGAGTTGTGGTGCCGAACAGCAGGAGGATGATGGTGACCGCCCACTCGGCGACAGCGCCGCGCGGGCCATCGCTTCTGGGCTTGGGCGTCTGGGGGGTCTGCTCGGTCACGGCGGTCTTGGTTCGATCCAACGGAAGCTCCTGGGAGGTCCTTAATCTTCCATTCTAGCGGACGGGCGTGGACGCGAGAAGCGGCGCAGCCGCATCAGTTCGGTGAACGCGATGGCGATGTCCGCCACGCCCAGGCCGCTGACCGCACCGCGAAAATACGGGCTCATCCACAGGTCGGGCCATCGGGCGAGCAGGCTCGAGAAGGAATTGTGGTTCCAAAAATCGATCCACGGGAGAAGAATCAAGAGCACGCCGATTTCAAAGCAAAAGAACGCCCAGAGAATTGCGCCAGCCTTGTAGTACCACGGGTAGCCCGGCCGCCGGCCCGCTTCAATTTCGGGCTCTACTGCCATGCGCGCGCCTCCAGCGTGCAGGCGAGCCGCACCGGCTCGAAGGTCAAGCGGTGGTGTGCGGTGGGGCCGTAGAGCGCCAGGGCCTCCAGGTGCTCCGGAGTCCCGTAGCCTTTGTGCCGGCGCAGGCCGTATTGCGGGAAGACTTCGTCCCAGGCGCGCATCGCGGCGTCGCGCGCGGTCTTGGCGAGGATGGATGCGGCGGCGATGGCCTGCGAGCGCGCGTCTCCGTGGATGAGCGGCATCTGCGGCAACTCCGAATGGAGCCGCATGGCGTTGACAAGGAGCGAATCCGGCTGGGGCGTGAGCCACTCGATGGCACGCTCCATCGCCACCCGCGATGCCTGGTAGATGTTGATGCGGTCGATCACAAAAGAGTCCACGGACGACACGGCGCAGGCGAGCGCCCGCTCGCGAATCAGGACGGCGAGTTCCTCGCGCCGTGGCGCATCGAGCAGCTTGCTGTCGCGCAGGCCGGGAATGGGCCGATCGGGTGACAGAATCGCCGCAGCCGCGAAAACCGGACCGAACAGCGAGCCCCGCCCGGCTTCATCGGCTCCGGCCACCAGCGAGAAGCCCTCGGCGCGTAACTGGCGCTCGAAGGTTCCGCGGCACCGGTAATTTCGCGTCGCCCGGCCGGCCAAAATCACTCGCGCTCTTTGAGACGCGCCGCCTTGCCCTTCAATCCGCGCAGGTAATAGAGCTTCGCCCGGCGAACCTTGCCGGTTCGCACCACGTCGATGTGATCGACGACCGGAGCGTTGACGGGGAAAATGCGTTCCACCCCGTGTCCGAAGCTGACCTTGCGGACCGTGATGGTTTCACCCATGCCGGTGTTGTGGCGCGCGATGAGCGTGCCTTCGAAAGCCTGGAGGCGCTCTTTATCGCCTTCCTTGATCTTGACGTGGACCTTGATGGTATCCCCGGGCCGAAAGACGGCCATGTCGGTGCGCTTCTTCCCGTTGATGTATTTCTGCAAAAGCTGACTATTCATGATTGTTGCGCCCGGCCTGGCCAGTCGGTATCGGCTCGGGTTCCTTTTCGTTCTCTTCGACAGGCTCGCGGCCTGTCCTCATGCGTTCCGCCAGATCGGGGCGGAGGCGCTGCATCTTCTCGAACGCCGCCTGCCGGCGCCAGCGCCGAATCTGTTCGTGGTGCCCGCTCACCAGCACCTCGGGCGCCTTCCATCCGCGAAACTCCGCGGGCCGCGTGTACTGCGGCCAATCGAGGAGGCTGGCCTCCTCTTCTCTATTATCCGACGCGCTGAAGGATTCGTTCAGGGCCGAATCCTTATTGCCGAGCACGCCCGGCAGCAGCCGCGCTACCGCGTCCACAACTACGGCGGCCGGCAACTCGCCGCCGCTCAGCACGTAATCTCCAATCGAAATCTCTTCGTCGGCCAGGTGCTCGGCCACCCGCTCGTCAACGCCTTCGTAGCGGCCGCAGATGAGCAGGATACCATCGAGCTCCGCAAAGCCGCGCGCCATCTCCTGGTCGAACAGCCGGCCCTGCGCCGAAAGCAGCACCACTTTGCGGCGAGGCCCGCGTTCGGGCCATATCGATTCCACCGCCAGAAAGACCGGCTCGGGCTTGAGCAACATGCCCTCGCCGCCGCCGAAAGGCCGGTCGTCCACCGTCCGATGACGGTCGCTGGTCCAATCCCGCAGGTCGTGGATGCGAATGTCCAACAGCCCGGCCTCACGGGCGCGCGCGACCACGCCGTGCTCGAACGGGCCCCGGAAGAACTCGGGGAAGATGGTCAGGACATCAAAGATCACAGGTCTCTCAAACCTTCGGGCAACTCGACGGCAATCCTACGGCCCCGGACATCGATCTCTACGCAGATCGCCTTCGCGAAAGGAATCAGAAACGGCTTCCCCGCGCCGTGCACTTCAAGCAGCGCCGGTCCGCCGTTCTCAACCCAATCGACCACGGCGCCGATGCGCTCGCCGGTGGAGCGCTCGACGACTTCACATCCGATCAGATCCGACTGGTAAAACTCTTCGTCAGCCAGCGGAGGACGCTCGCCCCGCGGGAGGCGAACCTCGGCTCCCTGCAGCGGCTCGGCATCGGAGATGGAATCGACGCCGCGAAACTTGAAGACGAGGCGTCCCCGATGGTCCCACACCGACTCCAACCCGATGGGGCGTACTCCAGCGGGGGCGCCTTCCGGCCCGAAGAGGTAAACCTGCTCGACTCCCTGGAAACGTTCGGGGCCGCTGGTCAGAGACTCGGCCGCAAGCTCACCGCGCCGGCCCCATACGCGGCCCAGCCTGGCTACGATAACCCACGCGTCTTCGGTTTCGGAACTTTCGGGCGCCAATTACTCCAGAATCTCCAATGTAAACCGGCGGTTCAACTTCATACCGGCCGCGCCTAAAATAGTGCGCACCGACCGCGCCGTCCGTCCCTGTTTTCCGATCACCTTCCCTAAATCAGTGGGCGCCACCCGCAATTCGAGGACCGTGACCTGTTCTCCCTGAACTTCCCGTACGGCGACCTGGTCGGGGATATCGACCAGAGCCTTAGCTATATCCTCAACAAGTTCTTTCATCCCTGACATCCCACCGCCTCCTCATTCGCCTCGATGATAACATCCCCGTAACAAGGAACGTTGCATCCTGAACGAACGGCGAGGAAAAGCGGTTCGCGACGGGTACAGTCCGTCCTATTGGGCGACCGGCTCGGCGGCGGCCGCCGGATGCTTCGCGATCAAGCGGGCCACGGTGTCCGACGGCTTGGCGCCGCGGCTCACCCAATGGGCGATGCGATCGTGTTTCAGCTCGACCGTCGCCGGCTGGCGGACGGGGTTATAGAAGCCAACGACCTCCACCGCGCGGCTGTCGCGCGCCCTTTCCTTCTCAATTACAACCAAGCGATAGGACGGCTTCTTTTTCCCGCCGAATCGCGCCAACCGAATCATCAGCATACTGGTAATCCACTCCTGGATTTCTTTGTCTCGGCCGCTTCCTTTGGTCGCGGGCCGTTGGGGCTACATACGCTGGCCTAGAATGTCCGGCAGCTTCATCTTGCCGAGTTTTCTCGCCAGGAATCCGCCCGTGAGGCCCTTCATCATTTTGCGCATCTGCGAATACTCTTTCAGCAGACTATTGACTTCCTGAACGGTGGTCCCGCTGCCTTTCGCGATTCGACGGCGGCGGGAGCCGTTGATAATCATGTGATGCTCGCGCTCGCGCGGCGTCATGGAATCGATGATCGCCACCTTGCGCATCATTTCCTTTTCGTCCACCTTGGCGTCCTTCAGGTCCTTCAACATGCCGACTTTCGGCAGCATGGAGAGAATGGATTCGAAGGAGCCAAGCTTGCGGAGCTGGCGGATCTGATCGCGCAAGTCCTCGAGCGAGAACTCGTTGTCCATCAGCTTCCGCTGCATCTCCTCGGCCTGCTTCTGGTCGATCTGCTCCTGCACCTTTTCGACCATGGAGAGCACGTCGCCCATGCCGAGGATGCGGGAGGCGGCGCGGTCGGGATAGAAAGGCTCGAGGGCGTCGAACTTCTCGCCGATGCCGACGAACTTGAGCGGCTGGCCGGTAACGGAGCGTATGGAAAGCGCCGCGCCGCCGCGTGCGTCGCCATCCATTTTCGTGAGGATGACGCCGGTGATGCCGAGGCGCTTGTGAAACTCGTCGGCGGATTTCACGGCGTCCTGGCCGGTCATGGCGTCGGCGACAAACAGGATTTCGGTGGGCGAGACGGCTTCCTTGAGTTGCTGAAGCTCGGCCATCAGATCCTCGTCGATGTGCAGGCGTCCTGCGGTATCGACCAGCACGACGTCGCGGCCACCGTTGGCGGCCTCGCGGCGGGCGGAGCGGGCCAGGTCGAGCGGCTTGGTTTCTTCGGGCGTCCCCGTATAGACGGGCAGCTTGATGTCGCGCGCGATGACGTTCAACTGCTCGCGAGCGGCGGGCCGGTAGACGTCCACAGAGACCATGAGGGGGTTGTGACCGTTCTTCGAAAGCCAGCGGGCGAGCTTGCCGGTGGTGGTGGTCTTGCCCGATCCTTGCAAGCCGACGATGAAAATGACGGTGGGCGGCTCGTTGGCGAAACGCAGCTTGGATTGGTGGCTGCCGAGGGTGTGGATCAGCTCATCGTTGACGATTTTGACGACCTGCTGGGTGGGGGAAAGGGAGGTGAGCACTTCCTCTCCGGTCGCCTTCTGCTTGATGTTCTCGATGAGCTGCTTGACGACGCGGAAGTGGACATCGGCCTCGAGCAGGGCCACGCGGATTTCGCGCAGAGCTTGCTCCATGTTGGCGGCAGTGAGCTTACCTTCGCCGCGCAACGTCTTGAAGACGCGTTGGAGCTTATCGGACAGGTTCTCAAACATGATCGGGGCCCGAACCGGCAGGACCGAACACACCATCAACCGAGCGGTTGACCGCTGGAGCGGTTATTTCATTATAGGACAGGCGGGGGGCCGGGGCTCGGGGCCGGTGGCGGGCGGACTGGCAGGGGCGGCAGGACCGGCGGCGGTGCCACCGGAGACGGGCGGCGCGGCAGGACCGGCAGCGGCGGCAGGGGCGGTGGAGGCGGGCGGCGCCGCGGGACTGGCAGGGGCGGCCGGGGTTGTGGGCGGACGTTTTTCGGGCTGCGGCGGAGGTCCGGCCGGGGTTGTGGGCGGACGTTTTTCGGGCTGGGGCGGAGGGCCGGCGGGGGGCGGAATTGGGTTCGTTTTGTCGCGGGCGTTTCGGAGGCTCGTAAGCTGGCGGAGCGCGCGGAAGTACTCCGCGTTCAACATGTTCTCGTAGCGGGCGAGCAGGGCAAACGAGTCGCAGCCGCAGCTTTTGCGGAACAGGACGCCGAGCAGGCGGGTCTCCTGCTCCTCTTCGGAGAGCTTGGAGGTGCGCGGAGGTTGGTATTGGCGGCGGTCATCCTCTCTTCGGACGTCCTCGGCGCCGGCGATGAAGAAGCCGGTCTCGATGCGGGCGAGGCGCTGGAGCCGCCACTGGGCGGAGGCCATCTGCGCGACCAGGAAAGTCTCGATGGGACCTTGCGGCTGGAACTGTTCGTCGAGAGAGGCGTGAAGTTCCAGGTAGGCGTCGCGGTCCTCTTCGGGGAGGACGGCGTTGCGTGCGGAGAGGCCGTGGCGGACGGCGTTGAGGCTGGCGCGGGCCTTGCCTAATGGGGTGCGGGGCCCGGTGCTGCGGCGGGCGTTCGCGCGGTTCGCTTCGATCTGACGGTCGGATGCCATAGGACTCCTTGTCGGCTTCAGGAGAGCACGGGCGGGGCGCTGAGGCGGGTGGTGGTTGGGGGAAGAGGTTGCGGCGATGGGAGATGGAGGGGCCGGGGCGGCGTCACTGGAAAGATTTTGGGCCACGAATGAACACGTATGAACACGAATCGGAGGGTGCCATGGGCGATTGCACGAGCGTGGGAGATGGCGGGGCGGAGTTAGCGGCGCTGGAAAAATCTCAAAAGAGTCTTATGCGTGTGCATTCGTGTTCATTCGTGGCTAAAACGTGTTTGAGAGGTTCACGGGTGGGACAAGACGAAGATTTTGGGCCACGAATGAACACGTATGAACACGAATCGGAGGATGCTGTGGGCGGTTGCACGAGCGTGGGAGGAAAAATCTTATGCGTGTGCATTCGTGTTCATTCGTGGCCGAAACGTGTTTGAGAGTATGAACACGAATCGGAGGGCAATCAGACAATCAACATGCAATCGCCGTAGGAATAGAAGCGGTAGCCGGATTCGACCGCGTGGCGATAGGCTGCGAGCACGAAGTCCTTCCCGGCGAGGGCCGAGACCAACAGCAGCAGGCTCGAACGGGGCAGGTGGAAGTTGGTGAGCATGGCGCTGGTGGCGCGGAATTCGAAGCCGGGATAAATGTAGAGGTCCGTCTCGCCGCGCGAGGCTACCAGGCCGGCGCCGCGCATGGCGCTCTCGATGGTGCGTACGGCGGTGGTGCCGACGGCGACCAGGCGCGAGGCTTGGCGCAGTTTGCGGGCATCGTCCTCGCTAATTTCGTAAAACTCGGAGTGCAGGCGGTGCGATTCGACCTCCGCTTCGCGGATGGGCTGGAAAGTTCCGAGGCCGACGTGCAATGTGACCTGGGCCGTTTCGGCGCCAGCCGCGCGGCAGCGATCGAGAATCTCCGTCGTGAAGTGGAGGCCCGCGGTGGGGGCCGCTACCGAACCGGGGTGCGACGCGAAGACGGTCTGGTAGCGCTCGGCATCGAGCGGCTCATCGGGACGGCGGATGTAGGGCGGGAGAGGAACGTGGCCGATCTGGTTGAACTTCTCGATCAGGTCGCCGGAGTAGTCGAAGCGCAGCGTGCGCTCGCCGTAAGGGCCGCGCGCGAGGATGTCGGCTTCGAGGCCGCCTTCGAACGACACGCGCTCGCCGATGTGCATTTTGCGGCCGGGGTGGACCAGCGCCTGCCAGACCTGCGGATCCTCAGCGGCCGGCCGGAGCAGGAAGACTTCGACGGTCCCGGTGAGATTCGTCAGGCGGGCGGGATTCTTCTTGCCCACAGGCAGGGCGCGTAGGCCGGCGCGGTGGCCATAGAGCCGGGACCGGAAGACTTTCGAATCGTTGAGCACCAGGCAATCGCCAGGACCGAGGAAGGCCGGCAAGTCGCGAAACGCGCGGTCCTCCCAGCGCCGCTCCTTGCGATAAAGCACCAACATGCGCGAAGCGGCGCGGTCTTCGAGGGGCCGTTGAGCGATGGACTCGTCGGGGAGGCGATAATCGAAGTCGGACAGATTCATGACCGCGGGTTCTACCGCAGGATAGCAGTGGCGAAGATACTCGGCATCGAAAGCTCGTGCGACGAGACGGCGGCGGCGGTGGTGGAGGATGGGACGCGCATCCTCTCCTCGGTGGTCGCCTCGCAGCTCGAGACGCACGGCAAGTACGGCGGGGTGGTTCCGGAGCTGGCGTCGCGGGAACATCTGCGCGCCATTGTGCCCGTGGTGCGCGAAGCGCTGGAGCGCGCGGGAACGGATCTGGGCGAGCTGGCTGCGGTGGCGGTGACCGCGGGGCCGGGCTTGGTGGGATCGCTGCTGGTGGGGATCACCTACGCCAAAGGGCTCTCGATGGCGCGCCGGCTGCCGCTGATCGCGGTGAACCACATCGAGGGGCACATACACGCGGTGATTTCGCAGGCACGCGGCGCGGGGCGGCCGGTGGAATACCCGGCGCTGGCGCTGGTAGTGAGCGGCGGGCACACGCACCTGTTCGAGATTCGCGAGGGGCCCTTGTACCGATTGCTTGGCAAGACGCGCGACGATGCCGCGGGCGAGGCTTTCGATAAGGTGGGGAAGCTGGTAGGCTTCGGCTATCCGGGCGGGCCGGTGATTGACGCGCTGGCGCCGCACGGCAACCCGCACGCGGTGAAGTTCACGCTGGCGCGGATGAAAGGCAATGCGCTCGATTTCAGTTTCAGCGGGATCAAGACCGCCGTGCTGCGCTGGGTGGAGCAGCGCGGGATGGGGGCGGAAATCGAGGCGCGGCGGGAACTGCTGCGCTCCAATCCGCATCCCACGGTGGAGGAATGGCTGGCGGTGACGCCGCAGGCGACGCTCGATCTGGCGGCTTCCTTTCAGCGCACCGTAATCGAGGAACTGCTGCGGCGTGCGGCGGCGGCGGGCGAGGGGATCGGCGCGCGATCGCTGATCGTTTCCGGCGGCGTGGCGTCGAACGCGGGATTGCGCGCGGCGGCTGCGAGGGCGCGGCTGCCGTTCCCGGTCCACTTCCCAGGGCCGCAGCTCTCTACCGACAACGCGGCCATGATCGCGGCGGCGGCGTTCGTCAAATACGAGCGCGGCGAGTTTGCGGATTGGGCGCTGGCGGCTTCGGCGAGCCTGACTCTGGCGGAGTAGCACGCTACCATTGAGTTGATGGGTCCCACACAACCGGGCGAAATGCCCAAGGCGCCGATTCCGGGCGTCGAAAATCTGATTGCGGTCGGCTCCGGCAAAGGCGGCGTCGGCAAGACGACCGTGTCGGTGAACCTGGCGCTGGCGCTGGCGCGGATGGGCCACCGGACGGCGCTGCTCGATGCCGACGTCTACGGGCCCAACGTCCCGCTGATGTTGGGCGTGGACCAGACGCCGGAAGCGATCGGCGACCGGATACAGCCCATCGAGCGGCATGGCGTGAAGGTGATGTCGATGGGCTTCATCGCTCCGGGCGACAAGCCGCTCATCTGGCGCGGGCCGATGCTGCACAACGTGATCCAGCAGTTTCTGCGGCAGGTGGATTGGGGCGGGGTGGAATACCTGGTGGTGGACCTGCCGCCCGGAACCGGCGACGTGGCGCTGTCGCTGATGCAGAGCGCGCCCATCACCGGTGCGATCGTGGTGACCACGCCGTCCGACGTTTCGCTCGAGGACGCACGCAAAGCCGTGAATATGTTCCGGCAGGTTCGGGTGGAGCTGCTGGGCATCGTCGAGAACATGAGCTACCTGGTGTGCCCGCACTGCCAGAAGCGGGTGGACGTTTTCAGTTACGGCGGCGGGAAGCGCACGGCCGCGGAGATGGGCGTGAACTTTCTGGGCGAAGTGCCGCTCGATCCCGAGGTGCGCGTAGGCGGCGACAGCGGCGAATCGGTCGCGCTGCGCGAGCCGGACGATCCGCACGCCGCGGCGTTCTACGGGCTGGCGCGCAACGTGCTCGCGCGTGTCGAAGCGCTGGGCGCACCGAAGGGGCCGCGGATCGAGGTGACGGAGTAGCGGCGGCTACGCTCCGGCCGGAGGCTCCTTGCCGAACGATTGGAGCGCCAGGTAAGTGGGGCCGAAGCGGTTGATGTGTTCGAGCTGCTTGTCGAACTCGCCGAAGTGGCCTTCTTCGTCCTGGACGAGCCCTTCGAAAACGCACTTCGTGGCCGCGTCGGCGTTGGCGCCGCACTCCTGCGCCGCCTTGTTGTAATCGGCGACGCTGCCGAGTTCCATGGCGCAGGCCTTTTTGAGCATTTCAGCCGGATCGGCGATCGACTCGACTGGACAGCTTGCGGCCATCGTCACTTCGCCCTTCAGGAAGAGAATCCTCTCGGCGAGCTTTTCGACGTGGCCCATCTCGACGATGGCCGTCCGCTTGAAGAGGCCGGACAGCGGGCCGAAACCCTGATCATCGAGATGGAAATGGAAGTACATGTACTGGTGGACGGCAGCCAACTCGTCGCCGACCGCCTTGTTCAACAACTCGATGCTGCGTTTTTGGCTCATGGATTTTCCTCGGGGATACGGATCTCAATCACCAATGTTAGCACCGCTGTCGAATCCGAAAAACACGTCCAGTTGCCGCACTGCGCCCGTGCGTTCGAAGACGTGGGCGCTGGTTTCGGCGTCAAGATTGAGGCCTTCAACCGTGCTTCGGGAGCCGCCGGCGCGGGTGATCTCAATGCGCGGCGGGCCCGATTCGTGGGCCACCACGGGGGCCTCGCAAACGGTAAAACGGAACGTGCGCGAATCCGGCAGAAACTCGCCGCGGCTGACCAGGTGAGCGCGGAACGACAGGCGGCCGCCTTCAACGGCCACGCCCATTTCGCCGAGCCGCGAGATGAGATCCTCCTTCACCTGGCCGGTCATGCCCGGCTGCTGCACTCCCGCGAAACCGGGCGTGTGGGAATAGGGATCGGTGGGAATGGCGCCGTAGACCTCCGGCGGTTTGTGAACGCCGACGCCTTCGCGGATCTCGCGATAGTGGACGCGAAGGCGCTCGACCACCGCGGCGTTTTCGCCTCCGCGCGCGGCGCGATCCAGCACTTCCTGAACCGCGAGTTGGAGCTTCGAAACCATGTGCCAGTAGATGCACCCCAGCCCCTCGTACTTGTAGAACGTGCCGGAGCGGCCGGTGAAGGACTGGTGATCGAACACCTCTTCGTAGAGCGCGAGGATGTCGTCGCACTCGCGCTTCGGCAGGCCGAGCGGGGCGAGCGCTTCCCGGAGCAACGCCGCATTCCGGAACGCCGCGTTGAAGTGCGCCGCGCCGTTCACGTCCTGGACTACGATGCGGCGGTCGGCCAGCGCCTTCGACTTCGCGAGGGCCGCCTGGGGAATGTTGTTCTTCTCGAAGAAGCCCGGCAGCCTGCGATCGGGATAGAGGATGTAGCTGTTCTGGTCGGCTCGATAGAGGCTGCTCGTCCGCAACGCGTCGAGCAGCGCGGCCGATTCGACGGCGGAAAGCGCGCCCGAAGCGAGCACCGCAACCTGGCCTTCGAGCATTTCGTACAGGCGTCGAACCCGGATGCCATCGCGGGCGACCTTCATCAGATTGTAGGCGTGATAGAGGCCGTCGCTGCGGCGGTTGGCGCGAATCGAACGATCGATGTGGCGGAGGGCCACGTCGCAGAAAGCCGTGAGGTCCGCGGAGGTGAGCTGCCGCTGGCGGCCTGAGAATCCGTTTGCGTAAAGACCAGCGCGGTAGTGGCTGCCGGCCGCGCCCATCGCATCGAGGACAGCCTTGCGGTCGCGATCCGAGATGGGGCCTTCGAGCAGGCCGGCGTAACGTTCCAGCGCCTCCGCGACGGCGTGAAATGCGGCGGCGACTTCCTCCGAAACTTCCACCGTTTCGGTGAACAGGCCGCGGCAGAACGAAAGGAACCGGCGCAGGTAGCACAGCGTGACCATGGAGACGCCAGCGCCCACCAGCGCGTTGTTGGCGTCGTTCCATTCGGGACGCTGAGTATTCATCCATAGGCCGGCCTCGGGGATGTAGTTGAACAGGCGGGCGAGCGCCAGAACGATCAGCTTTTCGGCCAGATTCACACGGTAGGGCGCGCCGTCCGGGCCGGGGAGAGCCTTGCCGTCGGCGCCGATGGCAGCCGCGCGCTGGCGGATTTCGCGGTCGAGGGCGGCGTCGAATTCGATGGTGTTGCGCGGATCTTCGAGCATCGCGCCGTACGGCTTGATGCGGTATGGCACGTGGGCGTAAGTGAAAACGCGGCGCGCGAGCAGGCCGGGCAGAGCGGCCGGATGGTAGCGCGCGGAGACTTCGAGCAGCTTCAAAAGGTAGACCACCTGGTGATCGCCCCAATAACCGATGTAGGACCAGGCGTCGTGCGGGTCGAGCGTTTCCCAGTCGAAACCGTCGCGCATGATGCGATACGGGTTGTGGCCGTCGGCCGTGGATGCGCCGGCGAACTTGAAGATCATGCTCTCGACGTAGCCGGGGAAGGAGAGCGCCAGCGCCTCCCAGTTCTGAAAAATGTCGCGCCAGTTGCCCTGATAGTTGAGCAGGCGCTCGCCGTGTTCGCCCTTCACCTCGATCGAAAAAATGTTCCAGGGACGGCTGGGATCGCCGTGACGGCGGCTGAAGGTGAGCGGGAGATACTCATGCGCGAGGCGCTCGAGATCGGGGTCCTGCTGCTCGCGCGCGAGGGCCAGGAGGCGGCCGTGCAGCAGCGTTTCCGGCAGCGCGTCGAGAAATGCGGCTTGGGCGGAGGCGATCCGTCGATTGGCCTGGGCGACGAATGCCGCGAAGTCCGCGCGGCGAATCGAGTAGCCGTTGTCCGGGATGCCCCCGCGCATGACGTTGAACAGCGTGTTCGAAAACTGCCGCCAGACGCTGAGATCGTCGGCGGTGGTCTCAAGGCCGTCGGCTGCGGCGACGATCTGAACCAGGTTTCGCGTGCCGCGCTCGACATCCTCATCGATCTGGGAGCGCAGGTTGGTATCGGACTTGAGCAGTGCGAGAATGGCGGCGGCTCCCGCGGCGTCCTGATCGACGTCCGCCACCAGACTCCATTCTTTGCGGCCGCCAGCGGGGAGCGAGAACCGGGCATCGATGAAGTAGGCGCCGCGTCGGCCGCGGATCAGCGTCTCCTCTTCCAGTGGCAGGCCCTGGCGAAAGCGATCGAGTTGGGCCGAGCACAGCAACCGGTGCGCGGGCGCGATACCTTCCGACCACACCGTGGTTGCGCGCAGAGCTTCGCTGGGCTCGGGCCGGTCGGCCGGGATTGAGCTGAGCTTGAAAAGGCCGAGGCCGGTCGCGGGCTCGAGTTCGTTCTCCTTGTAGCCATCCGCCAGCGTGCTGTACTCCATTTGAAACCGGCGCGTGAGGCCGTGCGGCATCAGGTTCTGGATGCCGTCGAGGAGCTCGATGTCAGCCGGCTCGTCACTCAGGTTGACCAGCGTGGAGCGGCGCACGAAGCCGAAGCGGTCGCTGGTCATCCAGGCGCAACGGAAGGAAAGGCCGAGGTCGTGGTTCACCTCTTCGAAGAAGATTCTGTTGCTGTAGACGCTCTTGGCGAGGCTGCGCGTGATTCGGTAGAGACCTTCGTAGCGCTGCGAAAAGGGCTCCCACAGCGCGGTGCGCCCTTCGCGCGTAACGAGCAGGATGGTCTTGCCGCCGGTCTGATCCTGGCTGTCGTGTATGCGGTCGTCGGTGTAGTAGGGGAACAGAGCGTGGTCGGGGTCGCGGCGGCCGGCGGTGAGCGCGCCGGTGCTCGAGACGAACATCCAATGATCCGAGTCGCTCACCAGGCTCATCAGGAACGGAGGCATTGCATCGTAGTTGACGATGCGATAGAAGCGCTCGCCGCCGATGTCGATGTGGGCGCCTTCCACTTTTCGGGGGCGGCGATTCAGGGGAGCTTCGCCGACGAATGCGGTATTCACTGGACTCATGGCGCCTTGGGCCCAGGCGCGGCCACGGCCTCCGGCTCGTAGCTCGGCGAAGTCGGCCCGCTGGGCATGAGGTCCGGATAGAGCGCCTGCATGGCGAGCTTGGCTTTGCGGCCCTCGCTGAAAAGGCCCCAGTGGCCTTCGGTGCCGCTCCCTTTCCAAGGCTCGTCAAACGCCTCGAAGAAAAACGTCGTCACGTCGTTGGCCTTAGCCCACGCCGTCAGCTCCTCGTAATAGCGCTTCTGCTTCTTCTCGTCGCCGGCGCGCGGGACGTGCTGTTTGCCCATGGTGTAAGTCGCCCAGCCGGCCTCGCCCAGCACGATGGTCTTGCCCGGGTGAGCCTTGCGGACGCTCTCGAAATGCCGGATGGTGGAGGGCATCGCCGTATCGATGTCCTCGCGGCCCCACATCGGATAGGCGTGCATGGTGATGAAGTCGACCACGCCAGCCAGTTTCGCCTCCGGCTGCCGCCAGTAGAGGACGTCGTCGGCGACCGTCACCGGACAGGGCACCGCTTTCTTGACTTGTTGGACGTACTCGATGGCGCGCTCCTCGGTCAGCTTGTGATCGGACCAGGACACCAGAATCTCATTGCCGACGCTGACGGCCACCACGATATCTTTGTACTCGTTCGCGAGGCGGATGCCGGTCGCGATCTGCGCGGCGTTCTCGGCCTGCTTGGCCGGATGGCCGTCGAGCCAGACGCCCAGCATCACCAGAAGGCCAATCTTCTCGCGCCGGATGACTTCGAGCACGTCCTGTGAATGCCGGTCCGATCCGTAAAGGCGGATCAGCTTCCAGTTGCGCTCCAGGATTCTGAGGTCTTCGAGAATCTGCGCCTGGGTAGGGTATCGATCGAGCTGCGGGTTCTGGCCCGCGCGGTAGCCGGAGTAATCGATCGCGTTGCCTTGCCATTTCTGGACGGTCAGGTCGGCCGCCAGCGCGGAAGACAGCAGGGCGAACGCGCAAAGCCAGGCGGGCCTCATGCCTCGGCCTCTCCACGCCGCGCCTTCAAGTCCTTTTCGATTTTCACCATGAGAGCCTCGTCGAGCGGATACAGTTGCATGAGTGCGGTGGCGAGCAGCATCATCGCGCAGGGGATCCAACTCATCGACAGCATGATCCCGCTGAGCGAACGGGCCGTCTGCGGCTGGTTGGGCACGTACCCGAAATACGCCAGGACGCCGCCGAGTATGCCGCCGCCGATGGCCCATCCGGCCTTGGTGGCGAAAATGGCCGAGGCAAAAACGAGGCCCGTGGTGCGGCGGCCGGTGCGCCACTCGGCATCGTCGGCCGCATCGGCGAACATCGCGAACACCAGCGGCGAATTGAACCCAATGACGAAGCTGGAGACGATCTGCAGCGCGAACATCAGCGAAATGTCCGAAGGCCGGGCGAGCCAGAAGCCCGCGATGATCAGGCCGCCGGTTCCGATGGCCATCATGAACAGGCGCTTCTTGCCGAACCACTTCGCAAGGTACGAGGCCAGAGAGACCGCGGCCAGGAACGCCAGTCCGTTCGCTACCAGGAACGGCGCGACCAGATCCTCACGCTTGACGAAATACTTGAAATAGGAAAGCGTGACCGATCCCTTGACGGAAAACGCCGCCAGAATCAGCAGCAGCACGCCGACCAGAATCAGCCACGACCGGCTGGTGAACAGATCACGGAGGTCGCGGCCCAGATTCGATTCTTGACGCGGAGGCGGCGCCACACGCTCGCGAGTACTGGCGAAGCACAGGCCCAGAAGGACAGCCGCGAGGATGCCGTAGAGCACCATGGTGAGCTGCCAGCCGCGCGTCTGGTTGCCCTGCCCGAAGAACTTGACCAACGTCAGCGTGAAGTACTGCACCAGAACGCCCACCGTGAAGGCTCCAATGAAGCGGATGGAAGCAAGCGAAGTGCGTTCGAGCGAGTTCGGCGTCATCACGCCCATGAGCGCGGTGTACGGGATGTTCACCGCGGTGTAGAGGAACATCAGCAGACTGTAAGTAATGTAGGCGTAGACCGTCTTGGCGCCGCCGCTGAGGTTGGGAGTGGTGAAGGTCAGCACGCCGGCTACAGCCAGGGGAATGGCAAACCACAAAATGTAAGGCCGGAAGTGGCCCCAGCGCGTCCTGGTTCGATCGGCGACGGCGCCCATCACCGGATCGGCGACGGCATCGGCCAGGCGTGTGACCAGCAGCATGGTGCCGACGGCCGCGGCGGACATGCCGAAAACGTCGGTGTAAAAGAAGAAGAGGAAAAACTCGAAGGTCTTCCAATAGAAGTTGGAGGCAGCGTCCCCGAATGAGTATCCGATCTTTTCCTTGAGGGAAATCCGGTCCACCAGCGGGATCTTTTCTGCGGCTATGCTCACGGGACCCTCCTAGGACTTCAGAATCGCCTCGATGGTTTCGAGCTCTTCGCCCGAAAACTTCAGGTTGCGCAACGCGGCGACGTTCTGCTCCACCTGCTCCACCTTGCTGGCGCCGATCAGCGCACTCGCCATCGAGCCTTCGCGGAGCACCCAGGCCAGCGCCATCTGCGCCAGGCTTTGGCCGCGCTTGCCGGCCACGGCGTTGAGCGCCCGCACCTGGGCCAGCCGCGCTTCGTCGATGTCGCCCTTCTTCAGAAACCCATGCGGCTTGGCGGCGCGCGAATCGCCCGGGATGCCCGCCAGGTAGCGCCCGGTCAGCAAGCCCTGCGCCAGCGGGCAGAAGGCGATGCCTCCGATGCCCTTGCTCGCCAGCGTTCGGAACAGCCCCTCTTCGGCGGTGCGATGGAACATCGAGTACTTCATTTGGTGGATCAGGCAGGGCGTGCCGAGGCCGCGCAGAATCTCGGCCGCCAGAGCGGTCTGCTCGGGATTGTAGTTGGAGATGCCCGCGTAGAGCGCTTTGCCCGACCGCACGGCCTGAGCGAGCGCGCCCATGGTCTCTTCGAGGGGAGTGCGGGGGTCCGGCCGGTGCGAATAAAAGATGTCGACATAGGCGAGCCCCATGCGCTTGAGGCTCTGGTCCAGGCTCGCCAGCAGGTATTTGCGCGAACCCCACTCGCCGTAAGGGCCGGGCCACATTCCGTATCCGGCCTTGGTGGAGACGATGAGCTCGTCGCGATACGCCGCCAGGTCCGCTTTGAGCACCTGGCCGAACGTCTCTTCGGCAGACCCCGGCGGCGGGCCGTAGTTGTTCGCGAGATCGAAATGGGTGATCCCTAGATCGAAGGCCCGCAGCAGCATGGCCCGGCTGTTCTCGAAGACATCGACTCCCGCAAAGTTGTGCCAGAGGCCGAGGGAGATGGCCGGCAGGTCCACTCCGCTCGAGCCGCAGCGGCGGTAAATCATCGTGTCGTAGCGTTCGCTCTTTGCCAGGTACAAGGTGTTCCTCCTAACCGGCCGCGCCCGGTCTTCCACGCTAGCAGAAAGGAATTTGGGGGGCAATGGTTGGTCCGGTTCGACTACAATCACTTACTTGGGGTCAATGCGAATGAGGGCAGTCTTGCCGTTCCTTATGTGGACGTGTGCGTTCGCCGCCGCGCCGACGCTGGAGATCAAAGTGGACCAGGCCGGTTACCCGGCCGGCGCGTCCAAAGTTGCGATTGTGGCGTCGGCGAAGCAGGCGACGGATTTCGTCGTGCGCCGCGCTGCCGACGGCTCGGTGGCATTCAGCGGCCAACTGGGGGCGCCGTCGGCAGATGCCGATAGCGGCGATCGCGTTCAAGCGGCCGATTTCTCCAAGCTCGATGCCGAGGGCAGATACTACCTCGACGTACCTGGCGTTGGCCGAAGCTGGAATTTCTCCATAGGCCGGGACGTTTACTCACGCGTCTACTATCTCGCCATGCGCGCCTTTTACGCCCAACGCTGCGGCACCGCGGTGGACCTGGGCCCGGAGTTCCCCGGATACGCGCACGGCCCCTGCCACCTGGCCGCCGCCTACCATCCTTCCTCCGGGAAGACGGGGCCGCGCGGGCCTTCCCGCGGCTGGCACGATGCCGGCGACTACGGGCGCTACACGGTGAATTCCGGAATCACGACGGGCACGTTGCTTTGGGCCTGGGAGATGTTCGGCGCGCGCATCAAGGACGTGAAGCTCAATCTTCCTGAATCGGGGAACGGCACGCCGGACCTTCTGAATGAAGTCCGGTGGAACCTCGACTGGATGCTCTCCATGCAGGATGACGACGGCGGAGCGTGGCAGAAGCAGACTGCCGAGGGCTTCGGCGGCTTCATCCTGCCGGAGAAGGACGCAGGGACGAGCTACGTAATCGGGACCGGCAGTGCGCCTTACAAGAGTTCCTGCGCCACGGCCGACCTGGCTGCGGTGACGGCGATTGCGGCACGGGTTTACCGGCCATACGATGAGGCCTATGCCGCGCGAAACCTGGCTGCCGCGCGCAAAGCGTGGGACTGGCTCGGCAAGTATCCCAACGTTCTGTATCTGCGCGACCCGGCCGGCATTCAGACCGGGACCTATGCCGACCAGGATTGCGGAGACGAGCAACTGTGGGCTGCGGCCGAGCTCTGGCGGACCACGCACGAAGACCTGTTCGAGCGTTATTTCCTGGCTCACTACGCGCATTACGCGAAGACGCTCGCGCCCCGCGTCCGCCCGCCGGAATGGAGGGACATCGCGCCCTTCGGGTTGTGGGCCTACGTGCTGGGCGGCGGGAAGGACGCCGAGGCGGTGGAGACCATTCGCAGCCGCTCCGTCGCCGCGGCCGATGACATTGTGGCGCGTGCGAGCCGCAACGGGTACCGCATTACTTTGCTGAGGAAAGACTACGTGTGGGGCTCGAACTCAATCGCCGGGAATTACGCGCTGCAGCTTCTGATTACTAATGCGCTTCGGCCCGATCCGCGCTACACGTCGGCCGCGCTCGACACGCTCCATTATCTGTTGGGCCGCAACACGTTTTCGCTCTCGTGGGTCACACAGGTCGGGGAGAATCCGTACCGGCATCCGCACCATCGCCTGAGCGGCGGCACAGGAAAGCCCGAGCCGTGGCCGGGTTTTCTCTCCGGTGGTCCGAACGCGGACAGGCAGGATGCGGTGGCGATGGCGCTGCCGCGGGGTCTTGCTCCCGCGAAGGTCTACGTGGATGAGCAGGCGTCTTATTCGACTAACGAGGTTGCCATCAACTGGAACGCTGTACTGGTTTTCCTGCTGGCGGGCGTCATGCCGGCGAAGTAGAAAGGGACTCATCATGCAATACGGCTATTTCGACGACAAGAACAAAGAGTATGTGATTACGCGTCCCGACACCCCTAAGTCGTGGAGCAACTACCTGGGCACAACCGAGTACGGCGCCATCATCACGAACAATGCCGGGGGCTACAGCTTCTATCAGTCCGCGGCGCAGGGCCGGTTTCTGCGCATGCGCTTCAATTCGATCCCCATGGACCAGCCGGGCCGCTACATCTACCTGCACGACCGCGACAGCAAGGACTACTGGTCGGCGTCGTGGCAGCCGGTCGCGAAGCCGCTCGAGCGGTATAAGTCTGAATGCCACCACGGAACGGCGTACACGGTCATTTCGTCCGAATACAGCGGCATCAAGTCGGAGACCACTTACTTCGTCCCGCTGGGGAGGACCTTCGAGTGCTGGCACGTCAAGCTGACTAATGTGGGCGACAAGCCACGCAGGCTGCGGGCGTTCACCTACGTCGAGTATGTGGGCAACTGGAGCGCCTATGACGACCTGGTGAACCTGCAATACACCCAGCACATTCTCAAGATGGATGTCCTGGGCAACATGATCGACCACGGGACCAACGTGAACCTGCCTTACATGCCCGATAACCCGGGCGAGAAGGATCAGGGGCGCCACACCTTCCTGGCCGTCGTGGGCGCGGACGTTTCCGGTTACGACACGGACCGCACCGCGTTCCTTGGAACGTACCGCGGTTACGCCAACCCGGAGGTGGTCGAGCGGGGCGAGTGCACAAATTCCCTGGCCGCGGGCGATAACGGCTGCGGCACTTTCCAGATCGATATCGCGCTCGCTCCCGGCGAGACTAAGGAGTTTCTGGTGCTGCTGGGCCCTGGCGCGGCACACGACGTGGGCAAGCGCGTGGTGGCGGAGTTCAGCACGGTGCAGAAGGCCTCCGAAGAACTGGCGCGGCTCAAACGGCATTGGCACGGCCGGATTCAGGGACTGACGGTCGAAACCCCCGACGCCGAGCTCGACAGCATGTTGAACATGTGGAGCCCGTTCAATTGCCAGATGACTTACTCGTGGTCGCGCGCGGCGAGCTTGATTTATGCCGGAGAGCGGGATGGCTTGGGGTACCGCGATACCGTTCAGGACATACTCGGCGTGTTACACGCGATCGCCGGAGAAGCCGGCCAGCGGCTGGAACTGATGATTACGGGACAGGTTGCGACGGGCGGGGCGATGCCGGTAGTCAACCAGTTCACTCATCGGCCCGGTTCCGAAACCGCGCCGAAGGAGGAAGAGTACCGCTCGGACGATTGCCTGTGGCTCTTTAACACGATCCCGGCGTATGTGCAGGAGACCGGCGACCTTTCGTTCTACGGGAAGGTGCTGCCGTATGCGGACCGCGGCGAAGCGACCGTTCTGGGCCACATGCGGCGGGCCATCGAGTTCAACCTGGAGCGTTCCGGGGCCCATGGACTGCCCTGCGGACTGCACGCGGACTGGAACGATTGCATCCGCCTGGGACACGGCGGCGAATCCGTCTTCGTGGCTTTTCAGTTGCGCTACGCGCTGGCTGTGTATGTGGAGGTCTGCCAGTTAGTCAAGGACGCCGCCGAGGAGAAGTGGGCACAGGAACAACTGGCACGCCTGGATAAGAACCTGGCGGAATATACCTGGGACGGTAAGTGGTACCTGCGCGCCTATCGTGCCGACGGGCTCAAGTTCGGTTCCGGCGAAACACCCGAAGGCAAGATCTTTCTGAACCCGCAGTCCTGGGCCGTGATGAGCGGGCACGCCGATGACGGGAAGGCCCGGCAGGCGATGGAATCTGCGCACGACCGCCTGGCCACGGAATGGGGCCTGGCGATCTGCAGCCCGCCGTTCCAGCAGACGGATTTTCGCGTCATGCTGGCGGCGCTATTCAATCCCGGGATGAAGGAGAACGGGAGCATTTTCAGCCACACGCAGGGCTGGGCGGTCATCGCCGAAGCGATCTTAGGCCACGGCAATCGCGCCTTCGAGTATTTCCGGGCCTATTTACCGTCCGCTTACAACACGAAGGCTGAAGTCCGCCAGATTGAGCCGTACGTTTACTGCCAGTTCACCCATACGAAGTACAGCCCGCGCGCCGGGGCGTCGCGAATTCCGTGGCTGAGCGGCTCGGCGGCCTGGTCGTTCTTCGCGGTAACCCAGTACATCCTCGGCCTGCGGCCGGAGTACGGAGGCCTGCGAATCGACCCCTGCATTCCCTCGGACTGGAAGGGATTCAAGGCGACCCGAGCGTTCCGCGGCAAGCGCGTCAGCGTCGAAGTTACAAACCCGGCCGGAGTTCAGAAGGGCGTCAAGAAGCTGGTGCTCAACGGCGAGCCGCTACCGGGTAACTTCATCCCGGCCCAGAAACTGGCGGCGGAGAACCGGGTTACGGTGGAGATGGGCTGAATCGCTCGCGGCACCGCACCCGGTAGCCTGTTGCCACTATCCCTACTCGGCCTTGGTAGCCTTGCCTTCCATGATGTTGGTCCAGGATGTGCCGTCGGGCGAATAGTCGAAGCGGTAGGTGTAGACGGTGCGCGAAACCACCTTGGAGATAAAGCGGCCTTTGAACATCTTGCCGCCGAAATCCGAGTTGCCGCTCCAGGTCCAGGTGTCGCCATCCACCGAGCCGGTATAGACTTCGTGCTCCCCGGTGTTACTGAAGCTGCTGTAAGTGTAAGTCTTCGCCTGATCGTCGTAGCCCATAATGGACAGCTCGTTTAATGGGCCCATGGGCGTCGTGCCGGTGGAGCGCGTAACCACGAAGAAGCCGCCGGGGAACAACTCGGAGTGGTCAGTGCCGGTGAACTTCCCGCCCGGGAACGGACCCATTGGCTTCATTTCCCCTTCCGACTTCCAGGTGCCGGCGAAGTAGGCGAGTTTTTGGTGTTCCGCGGCCGGAGCGGGCATTTTCGGTTCTTGGGCCAGCGCCATTGCGGCTAACGCGCATCCCATTGTGAGCGTGAGTGTGGCTTTCCGTGTCATCGTTCTATCTCCAGTGGTGTTTGGCAGGTGCTATGTGAACTGATGTTTGAAGCGGCTCCCGGGCTGCGTCTTTTTGCGCACGACCGTCCAAGGATAGCCACCCGAGGCCAGCATGGCATTCAACAGGGCCGGCATGGCGCCGCGTACAATGCCGTGCGACCGCAAGCAAATAATGACGCGCAAACACAAGCCTATTGTGCTGCACGAACGCAAGCCAATTCTGCTTTGAGGGCGGCCGGCACGCCCCCCTACCGCGCGCTGGGCTGGCGGGTGTACGCCCGGCGCAGACTGCCTCCCGGAACCGGGCCGGGCTGTTGCGGCGGGACGGGGGGCACTTCCTCGGGCACCGGCTTCTTGGGGCGCGCGTTCAGCTTGGCGGCGATCACTTCTTCCTTGACCTTCGCCCACTTCGGCGAGCCCGGCTCGACTCCCTTGGCGCGCACTTCGTCGTCGGTCACTTCTTGGGCCATAGGCAGATACTTCTGCAGGTAATTGCGGATGCGGTCCTGCGCCAGACGCACCTGCGACCGCAGGAGTATATACAGGATCTGGTCCCCTTCCGCTTTCGAGAGCAGTTGATACACGCTCGATGGGCGGGTCAGCTTGGCGGATTTCAGGTCGCGCTCCAGCTTCTTGCTGCGGGCATCGAGTTTCTGCCAGGCCTCCACATCGGGCTTGGGCATCGCCACCGCGGCCACCAGCGCCGCTCTCTCCCTGGGCGTGAGCTTCTCCGTGAGCACGTTGAGGAACAGGCCGAAGTTCGCCACCGGGAAACGGACGCCCACGGGAATCGACTGGCGGATCTTGTGCAGCTTGGCGAAGCCGGCCAGGTTGAGCTTGGTCCCGGCCAGCGCCGGCGAGAACAGCGGCATCAGCTTCTCTTCCTCGAAGGCACGCAGGACTTCGCCGGGGTTCGCGTCGTCGCCGATGTGGCGCAACTCCTGCAGCAGGCGGCGCGGAGAGATGAGATTCTCGAGTTGCTCCAGGCGGACGTTTTCGTACTGCCCGGCGGTCCGTTCGTCGATCACAAAGCCCAGCCGCACGCGCAGACGGATCAGCCGCAGGATGCGGACCGGATCGTCGTAAAGGGCATAGTTGTAGGCCGAGCGCAGCTCCTTCCGCTCGAGATCGCCCAAGCCATTGGTCGGATCTACCAGCAGGCCGCGCGAGGCCCGGTTCAGCGACAGCGCCACAGCGTTGACGGTAAAGTCCCGGCCGCGCAGATCCTCGTGAATGGTGGCAGGCTCGACAACCGGCTTGCCGCCCGATTTCGAGTAACGCGCGCGCCGGGCCATGGCGATCTCGGCGGTCACGCCGCCCGGAAAAAGGAGTTCGACCGACTTTCGAAGATCGTCGTCTGAGACCACCTCGGCCCTGACCTTCTTGGCCACGGCTTTGGCGATTTTCGGAGCGTTGCCCTCGATCGTGAAATCCAGGTCGTGTATGGGGAAGCCGCCCAGCATATCGCGCATGGCTCCGCCCGTGAGAAAGAGGCTGACATTGGCCTCCGCCGCCGCGGCCTGCAGTTCGCTGACGACGCGATTCTGCTCCTGGCTCAGGTGGCTCTCCAGCATGAACATGTAGTCGCTCATATGGCTCGTCGCTCGCACCCTGCCGCCGCACTTCGGCCTGCCGGCAGGAAACAACTAAGCACGCGGGTGGTGTCGGTCCACGATCTCGCGGAGGCGCGACCTCATCACATGCGTATAAATCTGTGTAGTCGAGATGTCGGCATGGCCCAACATCGTTTGGACGCTGCGCAGGTCGGCTCCCCCTTCGAGCAGGTGAGTCGCAAAACTGTGCCGCAGGACGTGAGGCGTCAACCGGCGCATAATGCCCGCCTTGGTCCCGTAATTGCGCAGCAGAATCCAAAAACACTGGCGCGTCATCTTGGTGCCGCGGCCGGTCACGAACAGGTACTTGCTGCCGCGGCCCTTCAGCAAAGCCGGCCGCCCCGTGCCCCGGTAGAGAGCCAGCGCCGTAATCGCGGACCGGCCCACCGGGACCAGGCGCACCTTGCTGCCCTTGCCCAGCACCCGAACCACCCCTAACTCCTCATTCAAATCGGATAATTGCACTTCGCAGAGCTCGCTGACCCGCAGCCCGCTCGAATAGAGCAGCTCGATCATGGCGCGGTCGCGGAGGCCGGTGGGCTTGGCCGGGTCCGGAGCTTCGAGCAAGCGATCTATTTCACTATGATTCAAGAATTTAGGAAGGTTCTTCCACTGCCGGGGAAGCGCCAGCATGGCGGTCGGGTCGGTGGCGAGCAGCCCTTCCCGAAGAAGAAAGGCCACAAAGTTCCGCAGCGTGGTCAGGTGGCGCGCCACGGAACGGCTGCCAAGTCCTTTCTCATAAAGCGATTGCAGGTAGTGTCCCAGGGCCTCGGCGCCGGGGAAATCCTGGCCGGCCGCGGGGCGGCAGGCGGCCGCAAACCGCTCCAGGTCGCTCCGGTAGGCTTCGAGCGAATTCTCCGCCAAGCCCTTCTCGATGCGGCAGAAATCGAGAAAGGACTGCACCTGCGCGGGGATGGAATCCACTCCGGGCATTCGTGCCAATGATACAATACTTCCGAAATTGTTTGAAAGGAAAGCAGGTATCCTTGGCAGGTTCCACCAACAAGAAGGTGCTGATCCGGCGGTTCGACAGGGAGTCTTTGCCTGGGTTTGTCAACCCGCAGACCTACCTGCAGGCCGGCGGCGTCGAGTTTGTGACGGCCTCAGGCAGCCTTCTCGTGGTGCCCTACGCTGACGTAAAAGCCCTTTATTTTGTTAGGGATTTCGACTCACAGGAGCCGCCGGCAGAGAGCCGTCTTTTTCAGAACCGCCCCAAAATGAGCGGCGTATGGATCCGGATGAAGTTCCGGGACGGCGAAATGATGGACGGGCTGATGCCCAACAACCTGCTCCAACTGGAGCCCTTCGGATTCACCTTCATCCCGCCCAACGCCGGGTCCAACAGCCAGAAAATGTTCGTCCCCAGGGCTGCGCTGGCCGAATTGCAGGTTGTGGGCGTGGTGGGCGGCCCGTTGCGGCCGCGCAAGGCCCGGCCCAAGCCGGAGGGGCAGATCGAGCTGTTCGAGTAAAGCCTGGGGCGCGCTTAGCTGGTGGTGGGAACTGCTCCGAGCGTCCAGTGCGCCAGATCGAGCCAGCGGTTATCGCTGGTGTTCTGAACGAACGTAATCGTACCGGCCGGGAAGCTGCGCTCGCCGCGGTATTCCGCCCAGCGGCGCCTGGCCTCCTCGCGCGCTTGCGGAACCTGATCCAGCGCAAGCTCCTGCGCCACGGTGATGTGCGGATGGTAGGAGAACGGCTCGACGAAACTCAGATGGCCGGCGTTGAACCGGTCGTGAATCCGGCTCAGCTCCTTGGCGCCGCCACCGAGGCCGATGTAAATCACCGAGGTGTTGTCGAAGATCTCGACCTCGAGCGCCTCGATCTCAAAGGCGGGAACGTCGGCAATCCACCCGTTCAACTGCTCTATGGCCGCTGGAGTGGGCGCGCCAACGGGCCGGGGCGGCAGGATGGTGACATGCGCGCGCGGCAGGCACTCCGGGACGAGGTCCCGGCGCATACGGTCCAGAAATTCGCCCAACGGACCCGGAATGTAGGTGACCAACGCGAAACAGTTGATCGGCACCCCGCCGTTGTTGCCGCCAGGCATCAGCTCCCATCCTAGCGGGTTTGTGGTGTTTTCGGTACAACCCATAACTTGCTTATCGTTCTATGACTTTTGGCTGCTCACCCTCTGGTACCACCGGGACTTCGGGGGCGGGGGGCTCCGGAACGGCCCACTGTGCCTCCTCCAATCCCACGTACTTGTAGATCCTCAGCGCGCCCTTCTCGTCCTCGAGGATGTCGCCCACGCGCAGCGGCTGCCCGGAGTCGCGCAGGGCGCTCCAGGCGGCATAGGCCCCTGTCGCTTCGATCTGGCCGGCCTCGTTATAGTCGCGCGGCCGCGCCTGACAGGTTCCGGCGGTGTGGGGCGCCCAGCGAAACTGCTGGAGCTGCGAATCCCGCAGCCGATGAATCTTGAACGAAGGCATCAGAGCTATTTTACGGCGGCGCCGCCCTTTCCGCATCCGCCCGGCCCAGGGCGATCCAGCGCCGCACAGCGGCTGGGTCCCAGAACATGGCTTTTCGGACGGGGCCCAGGTTCTCGGAAGGCACGATCCACCGGACCTCGAAGCCCTGAGGAGGGAGGGGCGGACGGGGCAGCAGACCCCGCAAGGCACGCGTGACGGTGCGGAGGGGCGACGAGGGCGCCCGGTCGAAGACGTCGATGGCTATGGCCTGGCTCGCTCCCATTTCGGCCGCGGCCCACAGCGGCAGGGCTTCCACCAGGCCGCCATCGACCTGAAGCCTGCCGCCCAGCCGCATCGGCGGATAGCTCAGCGGCACTGCGCAGGAGGCAGCCAGGTGTTGCCAGGTGATCTCGCCATTTCGGACCAGACGCGGGCGCAGGGAGCGGAGGTCCACGGTGACGATGCCGATCTCGACGCGAGGCCGGTGCGCCTTCCATAGAGCTTCAATCCTGGCGTGGAGCGGGGCCGGATCGAAGATGCCGCGCCAGGGCCACCTCAGGCCGCGGATGGAGGCGAGCTCCGCGCAGGCGGGGTCAAGCCAGAAATCGACGAGCTCGCGCGGCGCGACCCCTCCGGCCACGGCCCAGGCGTTGAGCGCGCCGGCCGATGCGCCCAGCACAACATCGGGGTTGAACCGGGCCGAGAGAACCTCCCAGGCCCCCGCCTGGTAAGCGGCGAAGGCGCCGCCAGCCGAGAGTACCAGCGCTTTTTTCGGACCTAATGATGGCATTTACGCGGCCGCATCTGGGACAATGTGTTTTCCGCGAGCTTCAGGCCGCGAGACGAAATGTCCCGAAAGACGCTACTATCGATCCTCATTATCCTCCTGGGAGCCGTCGCGATCGTGTGTATCCACGAGCGCAACACGGCCGCTCCGCTGGTTCCCTTCGCCAAAGTGCGGCGGGAAACGCTGGTCAGCAGCCTCACCACGAACGCCAAGATCGAGCCATCCACCTGGACCGCGGTCAACGCGGAACGCTCCGGCGTGGTCGAACGGGTGGCCGTTCATAGAGGCGAGGAGGTGCGGGAAGGGCAACCGATCGCCGAGCTGACCTCGCAGGACGCGCGAGCGGAGGTGGCATCGGCCGAGGCGGCGGTGGCCGAGGCGCGCGCCCAGCTCGAAACGGTGGTCCACGGCGGTACAGACCGGGCCCGGGTCGAGATCGCGAACGAGATTGCGTCGGACCGGCTGGAGCTCGAAGCGGCCCAGCGCGACGCCGCCATCACCCAGCGGCTGGCCGCCAAACAAGCCGCCACCCGCCAGGACGCGACTGACGCAGCCCAGCGCGTCGAACGGCTCCAGGCGGCCATCGCGGGCCTGGAGAAGAGGCGCGCCGCGTTGGTGGGATCGACCGACCGGACCGCGGCCGAAGCCAAGGTGCAGGAGGCCCAGGCGGCTCTCGATCAGGCTCGCGTACACCTGGAGCGCAGCGCCATTCGCGCCCCACTCTCCGGCACGGTTTACGATCTGCCCGTTCGCAGAGGCGTGTTCGTGAACATCGGCGACCCGATAGCCGGCATCGGAAACCTGCACACACTCGAAGTACGAATCCAGGTGGATGAGCCGGAGCTCGGGCGCATCGCCGTGGGGATGCCCGTCACCGTGACCTGGGACGCGCTTCCGGGACGGCACTGGGAAGGAACGGTGGATAAGATGCCCACCGAGGTGGTCCCGCTCGGCACGCGCCAGGTGGGCGTCGCGCTCGCGACCATCCAGAACCCCGGCCTGGAGCTCGTTCCCGGCACGAATGTGAACGTCGAGATCGTGTCCCAGGTGGTGGCCGGCGGCCTGACCGTTCCCAAGGAAGCGATCCGCACGGAGAGTGGGCAGGCCGGGGTCTTCGTGCTGGCGGACGGCCGCGTGGAGTGGCGGCCCATCAAGCTGGGCGCTTCGAGCATCACGCGCGCGGTGGTGGTCTCCGGCCTCGCCGAGGGAGACATGGTCGCCCTGCGTGCCGAGCGGGCTCTCCGCAACGGCGAGGCGGTGCGGATCATGGCAGAGTAGGGACGGGTCCCACTGCCGATCTGGGATAATGGGTTGTGCCGAAGACGAAAGACCTGATGGCGGCCCTGCGGCGGACCGAAGAGCAACTCCAGCTTTTCCAGAAAATCAGCCGTTTCATGGTGCGCGAGCTGAGTCTGCAGGAGGTGCTGCAGGGCATCGTGGCGCTGGTCGTGGAGTTTACGGCCTGTGACTCGTGTCTGCTTTACTTGCTCGATGGCGAAGAGTTGGTGCTGTGCGCCTCGAACACGCCGCATCCGTTCGAAATCGGCAAGATCCGGCTGAAGCTGGGCGAGGGACTCACAGGTTGGGTGGCGACGCAGCGGCGTCTGGTGGCCATCTCGCGCGAGGCCTATGCGGACCCGCGGTTCAAGAGTTTCCGCGACCTGCCGGAAGATACTTTCGAGGCGTTCCTCTCGGCGCCGGTGATCGCCCGGAACAAGGTGGTCGGGGTCATCAACGTGCAGCACCGGTCGCCGCACCAGCACACCGGAAACGAAATGGAGTTGCTCACCACTGTGGGAGAGCAAGTAGGCTGCGCGCTGGTGCTGGCCCGCATGGCATCGATGGCGGTAGAGGGCGCAAGCCACGTTGACCTGGTGCTTTCTTCCGGACGCGCCAGACCGCACTAATCCGATGACGAGACGCTCGATGTCGCTCGCGCTGGCGGCCTTGCTGTGGCCGGCTTTGGCCGCGGCGGGGGAGCGGTGGCGCATCGAGTATTTCTACGATCCTCCGGACGGCTCCGAATTCAACATCGCGGCCCTGGCGTGTCCCTCGCCGCGCTATGGGATGGCCGCCGGGGAGATACAGGGCCGGGGAAGACCGAAGCCCTACGCGGTAGCAACCACGAATGGCGGCAAGACCTGGACGCCGATCGCGGTCCCCGAGAGCGCCCTTTCGCTGTTCTTCCTCGATGAACGGAACGGGTGGCTGGTGGCGTCGAACGGCATCTGGCACACCGCGAACTTCGGCCAGAAATGGACCCGGCTCAAATCGGCGCCAGGCGCGGTGCGGGTCCTGTTCCTGGACGAGAAACGCGGCTGGGCGGTGGGAGACAAGAAGGCCTTCTACCAGACCTCGGACGGCGGCGCGGCATGGAAAGCCGTCGAGACCACAGGAAGTCCCGAGACCCCCCGCGACTACACGGTCTACAGCGCCATCGCTTTCGCCGGTCCGAAGGAGGGCCGGATTGTGGGGTGGAGCAGACCTCCGCGCCCCGGAGAGCGCGGGCGGACTCCCGACTGGGTGGACCCGGCGCACCGGCCTCGCGAATCGCAGGGGCTCGGCCTCACGGTCAAAACGCAAGACGGCGGCGCAAGCTGGACGTCGGTGGGGACCATGATGTTGGGCCAGGCGACGGCGCTCAGCCTGGAGCCGGACGGGCGAGGGCTGCTGCTGGTCGAATTCTTCGACCGTTACAACTATCCTTCCGAGGTCTATCGATTCGACCTGAGGACCGGACAGAAGGCGCGGAGCTTCCGGCGAAGCGACCGGGCCGTGACCGACGTGCTGGCGCAGGCGAAAGGGCCGGCTTATCTGGCGGCCGTCGAGCCGAACGGAACGCTTTTCCACTCGCCCGTGCCCGGGAAGCTCAAGGTGATGAAAAGCGACGATCTCGAGAACTGGACGGAGATGCCGGTGGACTATCGGGCCGTGGCCCGCCGGGCGTTCCTGGCCGCTTTCGGGGCAGATGTGCGGGTGGCTACGGACACCGGGATGATCCTGAAACTGGTCGGCCGAGTGATCGGCCTGCGGTTCAGAGGATTGGCTTCAGAACCATCCGGCCGTACGCGATGAATGCCATGAGGAGGCCTAAGGCGCCGCTCATGATGATCGTCGCAACCTCGCGGTACTTGGCGTGCACCCAGACGAACACGAGGCTCTCGATCGACAGGGCCGCAGCGGCCGCCACCGTGAGCGCAGGATTCCAGCGGAAGGCGGCGGGGATGATCAGCCCTGCCATGCAGGCAAGTTCGAGGACGCCCAGGGCCATCCAGGCCTTCCGTGGCAGCGCAGCAAAGGACTGGACGCCCTGGCTGATCTTGTCAAACATAAAGACCTTCATGACGCCTGACGCGCCGTACACGAGCGCGGCGAGCACCTGCAGGACCCACAGTAGGATGTTCATCGTGTGCCTCCCCCCGTGGCCATCTGTACGCATCATATCATGTCGGAAACCTCTGCCGCTACCGAAATCTGAAACAGTTTCCGGCGGTTGTGTTTGCGCGATGCGCCTCCCCTGAAACACGAGACCCGGCCATTGTTTTATCCACACGAATCCCTACGCGAGCTTCCTTTTATACCGACTGAATTTAAAGGAAATACATTCTGCGGAAATCGAATCGTAACGCAAGAGTTTTCGTTTGACTGAAAGCGGGTTTGGGAGGAAGATGGAGTTGGTTCCAAGAGGTTCACGGAACAGCGAGCCACGCGGAACGCAGCGGGCCCGGAACTTTGATCCGGTGAGAAGAGTTGCAAAGCTTAGACCACCGGGGAGCGAACGGCACCGAGCGGAACGCGTAGGCAAGCCTCCGGAGGTGAACCGGGGCAAGCGTCGAGCCGGAAGGATCGAAAGGTCCTGACGGGGAGCGAGTCCTGGAGAGCCAACCGGAAGGGCGAACTGGAGTGCGGCAACGGGCTACAGGCGCTGATCCGCCCCGCGACGAAGAAAGCGAGCGCGAGGCGGGGAGTCGGTAGCCGAACGGGCTGCAAGCAGGTTCGCCAGGAAGTCAAAGAGGCAGGCCGGGAACTACAACCCCGGAGAGGTGGCCTGGAAACGGGCAGCCGCCCCGGGCGAGCGAAAGGCCGCTTCGAGACTTCGGCTTCATCGTTGACCGATGCCCGGCGGCTTTCGGGGCAGCGATCCATGACGGCCAAAAGCCGTTGCGGGGAGCAACGAAGGCGACGCGGGCCAGTCAACGGTTGCCATGTTCGGGCCGTGCATGCCGGCTGGCGAGCGAGCTGTGAGGTGGGTCACTTGGAACCATTTTTGTTTTTGGCCCTGCCCCCTACGCGCTCCGCTCACCACCCGTGGGTGCTTCCGCATCGGGCGGCGCACCTTCCGGGGTGTGGCGGTGCTTCCGCTGTTGCTTCCGCCGCAGCGGGTCGTATCTTTCCTTGCGCCTCCGGAAGCTGACGAAGTTGACGCGACAATACTCGCAGCGATAGGGATGGCCGCCTAACAGCAGGAGGACATTCTTCCAAAACGTGACCCGGTAATTGTTCTTGGACCACCGGCTCAGGTCCATCCTCCAGCAGCGCGGGCACCGCGAGAATCGGACGTTGGAAAGACGCCATGTCCGCTCGATGAAGCGGCAGTAGCACGCGCGGCAGCGCAGCGGCCGTACTCCGAACCAGCTCCAGATTCGTTCCGCCCCGCCGCGCAAATGAGCATAGCGCAGGTTGCGGCTTTGACACTTGGGACAAACTAAGGACATGTTCCATCAGCCCCGGACGCAACGGTATAAGCACTCACCGTGCGCACGAAGGCGGCTTCGAGCGCGTTGCACACCTGGCTCCCGCGCGGCAGCGGGCAGTCCGCAATGGAGACTACCGGCAGCAGGTTGCGCGTCGTCGAGGTGATAAACACTTCGCTCGCCCCCGTCAGATCCTCCAGGCGGAGGGTCTCCTCCCGGACTGGAATCCCCTCAGCCGGGGCGATTTCAAGCAGGATCTCGCGCGTCACACCGGGCAGGCATCCGGAATCGAGAGGCGGCGTCAGGACCGCTCCATCCCGCACCATGAAGACATTGGCGGAGGTGCACTCGCTCACCTCGCCGCGCTCGTTCAAGAGCAGCACCTCATCGCAGCCGCGGTCGTGAGCCTCCTCGAGCATCGCCAGGTTGAGGGCCCACGACAGGCACTTCACGCCGCGGTAGGGGGAGGCCGCGTGCCGGCCCTGCTCCTGCACCGCGAGCTTCACGCCCGAGCCCCAATCCTTGAGCGAGGCGGTGAAGGCGATCAGATCGAAATCCCGCTCCGGCGAGCCTTCCCACATGCCGCCCCGGTTACGGACCACGATGACTCGGGCGGTCCCGTCGCACACCTGATTGTCCTCGATGAGGCGAAGCAGGCGCGAGCGGATGAACGCCGGATCGGCAGGGAACGGCACCCTCAGCGTTCCGGCATCGCGCTTCATTCGTTCCCAGTGGCGCTCGAAGGCGAAGGGGACGCCGCGCGAGATCCGCAGGGTGCTGAAAACCCCCCAGCCGGAGACCAGACCGACCTGGCCCGGCGCCAGAACCTGCGCGGAAGCCGGGCAGATCTCGTCATTGTGCAATACCAGGCGATGCATTGCGGAATCCCTTATTCTATCGGAATTCCGGACCATGGGCGCGATGCCGATGCGGGGCCGGGGCTATCGCCAGTTCGGGAACGCGGCCGGCTTGGCGCGGACGCAGTCCTCAAGCAGCCGGGCCACCTGCGCACGCCGTCTCATGAGCGTTTCGAGCAGTTCCTCCAGCGCCTCGCGCTCGCCGTTCAGCCACTGCAGGGGGACGCTACGGAACGCCTGGTCGATGACCTCGGCGGGGAAATTGGCGATTCGATCGAGCCAGGGGGAAAAGTCGTCGAGGGACCGGACGGTCTCATACACCACGGGGCGGTGGTAAATGCCGTAGAGGGGCGAATCGGGAAAATCCCAGAAAGGGCCGTTGAAGGCGAAGCCCTGGTCGATCATCCAGGCCAGGAAGCCGGGGCGGGTCTGGGTGCGGGCGGCGGTCCACTCGCTGATCCGGCTGCGGAAGAAGATGGCCTGCCGCCCATCGGCATTGCCGATCCATTTGTCGAATGCGAGCATCCCGACGAACTCGCGGAGGTTGACCACCTGGCTGAGGAGCGCGTCGGGGATGAAATCGTAGACGGCCAACTGGTCCGGGTCGCCGGGGTAACGGGAGCCGAAGTGCCAGCCCGGTTCGACGGGAACGCGGTTGGGGCCCAGTTGTATCGACAAATCGGGATTCGCGGCCAGAAACTCGGTCGATACCGAAATGACGGCCACCGCGGGCGCCGAGATCTGCAGATAGCGGAGCAGGATCGCCGCGACGGCTTCGTTGATCAGGATGCGCCGATGCTGGGGATTATTGCGGAACTTGACCACATAGAACTGCCCGTCGTCCGCTTCGATGAGGTGCGACTGCGCGCCGCCGCGCATTTTCCTGACATGGCGGCGTGCATTCAGCGGCATTAGCCCGATCTTCTCACAGGGCCGCGGCATCGGCGGCGCGAGGTGAGGCGCCAGAACTTGTTACCCTGGATCTGAGCAGCCGGCTCAAGGAGAAGCACGTCCATGGAAGAGCAGACCCCACAAGGATCATCGCCGCGAAGCAAGGAAGAGATTGCGCTGGAGATGATGAAATTCATCGCCGTCACGACGGGCTACGGAAAAGGGGCACCGACGGCGGGCTATACGGGCAAGCAAGCCAAGTCGCCCGAGGAGTACGCGGACTCGCTGATCCAGCTTTACGAGCGCTGCCGGGAAGTCTTAGAGTAACCGCGGGCGCCGGTAGGGTTCCGGCGCCCCAAACGCCACTGGGGAGTTGGCCGGCTACTTCCTTTTGGCGGCCTTCTTCGCCTTCTTGGCGACCTTCTTCACGGCCTTCTTTGGGGCGGCCTTTTTGGCAACCTTCTTGGCGACCTTTTTCGCGGCCTTCTTGGGGGCAGCCTTCTTCACGGCCTTCTTGGGGGCGGCCTTCTTGACGGCCTTTTTCGCGGCCTTCTTGGGGGCAGCCTTCTTAACGGCCTTCTTGACCGGAGCCTTCGCAACCTTCTTCGCCGGCTTCTTCACGGGGGGTGGTGCGGGAGCAGGCGGCGGTACTTCGGCAACAGGGGCGGGCGCGGGCTCTGGAGCTGGAACTGGAACTGCCTCAGGTGCGACGGGCTCGATCATTTCTTCTTCCTCCTCGTCATCTTCCTCGTCTTCTTCCGGGCCGTACTCTTCCAGGTCGGATTCAAGCTCGACGTGCTCTTCGTTGTAATCGAAATCGTCTTCGTCGTCCGCCATCCGGGCGGAATCGAGCTTATCAAACATTTCTCAGGCCTCCTGTACGAGCGTGGTCACACCTTAGAATAACTCCTTTTTGTCGGAAGGCAAGAGTGAGTATTAAAAAAATGAAGCCGGGGCGAAGGCCGTCCCGAGGGCATGTTACTGCTTGGCTACGGGGTGTTTGGCGGCATTCGCGGCGGTGTAAGTAGCCGGCCGCGCGGTGGCGGTTTTGGCGGATGACGCGGTCTTGGGATGCGCCCCCGCTGCCGTACGGTGGGCAGGGGGAACACCATGCGGGGTGGCCTTCGCGGATGCCGCGGTCGTGGGGTGAGCGGCCGTGGGGCGCCGGTGCGCCGTGCGCTTCACGGCGGCCCTCTCGCGTACGGGCGCCACGGGAATGACGAGCAGATCGCCGGCCTCGACCGAGCCCGAGTCCGCGCGGTTGGCGGCCAGGATCGAGTTCTGAGTGACGCCAAAATGCTGCGCAATCAGGCCCAGGTTTTCCCCGTTGACCACACGGTGCACGCGCCATGCCGTCCGCTTTTCCGCCGGGACGGTATCGAGCACCGCGGGCAGCGAGGCGCCCGTTCCCTTGGGAATCCGCAGGGGCGTGCCGGCCGGCGCGACGTTCTTGAGCAGTGCCGGGTTCAGATCGTGAAGCTGCGACACCGGGCACTCCACCGTGTCGGCGACCAGTTGAAGATGCGTCGGCGCGGTCATCTCGACGGTGTCGTATTCGAGCGGCGGATCGCCTTGGACGCCGTCCAGGCCGTACTCCTTCGCGTTCTTCATGACGATCGTCATCGCCAGGATGGCGGGGACGTAGTTGGCCGTTTCGCGCGGCAACACGTTGCGCGCGCGCAGCTCCCAGAAATCCGCGTAGCCGGTCCGCTCGACGCCGCGGTCCACGGTGACGGGCCCGCAGTCGTAGGCGGCCATGGCCAGGTACCAGTCGCCGAAATGGCGATAGAGGTCGCGCAGGTGGCGGGCGGCGGCACGGGTCGCCTTCTCCGGATCCAGCCGGTCGTCGAAAAAGGGCGAACGGTCCAGGCCGTACTCGCGGCCGCGCGCCAGCATGAACTGCCACATCCCGGTGGCGCTCTTGCGGGAAACGGCGCGGGGCTGGAAGCCGGATTCCGCTTGCGCGAGGTAGATCAACTCCTGGGGCACGCCCTCCTCGTCGAGGATGCGCCGGATCAGCGTCTGGTACCGGCCCGAGCGCTGCACTCCATAGGTGAGGATCCGCCTGCCGCGCCCGGTGGAGAAGAAATTGATATAGGTGAGAACCGGGTCCGTGATCTGAAGCGGAAGCTGGGAGGCGGTGGCGTGCAGCTCCTCGGCGACCTTGTCCTTCAACGCCGGGTCGACGGGGAACGTCAGCGGCTCAACGTCCTCGAGCGGGGGCTTCTCGAAACCAGGCTCGGAGGCGGCCTCGCCCGCGCCTAGCCCGGCCAGGTCCAACCGATGTATGGCGTCGGCGAGCTCCTCCAGCTTCTTGTCTACGGCGACCCGGATGGCGGGGTCGTCCGGCGAGGAGAGCAGAGTGTCGATGGCCCGGTCGAACTCCTGGCGCGCGGCATCGGCTTCCCCCACCTGGTAGTGGGAGCGGCCGGCCTGGAAGTGCCATTCCGCCTCGCGGATCAGGACGTCGGCCCGGCTGCCGAACGAGGGGGGCGGCAGGGGCGACATGAAGCGCGGGGTTTCGGTAATTTCGAAAGGCGCATCGAGCGGGGGCGGGTCCGGAGCGTAGATGTTGCGAGCGGCCGGAGCGGGCGGGGGCATGAAGGAGGTCCGGAAAGGCTGGTTGGGGACGCAGCCCACGGAGGCGCAGGCCACCGCCAGAAGACCCAACCAACGCGTAGATATCCTTAGCCGGTTCATCAACCTCCCGACAGGACCAGCCCTGGTCAGGCTCTTGTACGACTTTAACCCAACTGAAATAGGGCGGTCAAGCGGGAAAATCGGGGGAAGAAGTGCGGAGCGACTAAGGGGAAGCCCTTGAAGATGCTGGACTTTGGCCGGGGCGGTGCTGGCGCGGGGTGGAGCGGGCCAGTACTGGGTGCGGGTCGGGGCTGCGACGGCGGCCGAGGCGGGGCACAGGGAGCGCTGGCTCCGTCCCGGCCCCTGTCTGCGCTTAGGAACCCGGACTCGGGGGCTGGTCTGCCTCGCCGACCGGGTCGAGGCTGGGCTCGTCCCGCTACCGGACCTCGGCTCCCGCTTCGAGTCGCCCCTCCGATCTAGCCAGCCTCACCCGCTGCTGCCCATTACTGTTCCAGGTGAGGGTGATGTTGCCGCTCGCGTCAGATTCGCCCCTTAATGAAGAGACGGGAGCGTCGCTTTCGGCGACGCGAGAATACCGATTCCAGGGGACCTTCCCCAGGCCGCCGGGGACAGCAGTCCTATCGCTCTATCCGGCTCCTGTCGGCGCTCAAAAAGTGGGCGTGCGGTTGGCCGTTCTCGTCCGTCCAACGAACGGTCAGGTTGTCGCGGTCGTCTGCTTCGAGCTTGATTGCCTTCACGGCCGGGCTGACCTCGGCAATGCGGTCATAGGGCTCGACTTGCCGGAGAACACCCGCTATCTTCCTTGTCGGGCCCGGGTTGACGTCCGGGTCAAACGAGCGCTCTCGCGACACCACGACGTATCGTTTGCCGTCGGCTTCGAGGAGCAGGGCGTTGAAGTACAAGGGGCGCACCCTATCCCGACCGGTCAGCTTGTCGAACTGCCGATCAGGCTCGTGCCGTTCGGCGTGCGCCGCGCCCACCACCAACGGCACGGTCACTGTGAATTCGGTCGAGGCGCAAGTGTCATGGCGCTCCGGGAAACAGTACCGGAGCAGGTACTTGCCTTCCACTTGGGGAGTGTACTTAATGACGCATTCCGGACACCCCCTAGAGGAGAACATGGCCTGTTTTTCCACGCTCTGCCCCGGCCCCAGAGTGATCCTCGGAGCCTTCCAGTCGAGGTCACCGATCTGGTCGTCGTTGAAAAGCTCCCAATTCCTCGCTCCGGACTTGAAGCGGTCGCTCCATTGTTGGATCTCGAAGCCGGCCACCGAGAGCGGGTCGAATACCTCGACCGGCCCCGACTGCGGGTTGAACGCCCCGTAAGTGACCCGCATCACCTCGCCGGAGAGATATTGCTGCCGATCAAGCGCCACCTCTAGTTTGACCTTCTGGGCGTTCCAGAGTACCTGTCTCAAGCGGGTGTTGGGTGGCGGATTCGGGTCAGCGAGGACTTCTTCCTGGCCCGCAGCGGGGCGCAGAAGGCCAGTGGCCACGACGGCACCAAGAATGACGAAGCTGCGAACTCTGCGCATAGTGTCCTCTTTCACGGATGGCATTGCACACACATAAGGTCCAGATCCCCAACAGTGAAGGTGGACGGCTCCCCCGGCCTGAAATACCACGCATCCGCTGACCGCAAGTCAGGGACGGTTCCCTGCAACTGGTTGATACGCGGGCTCCAGTCCATGATGTAGCTCCACTGCCGCAACACCCAGATCCTCCCCACATCGGGAACGACCATATATAACCAGTTGTGCCTCAGGATCGAGTCGGTTTGGCCCTGGACCACAAACTGCCTCGACAACATAATGTTGCCGGCGACGTCGTAGAGGTCCACGATGTGATCGCCGGTTGTCCAGTTACCACCGAGAGCCTGATAGGTCGTGTAGCGCCCCAATGTTGCGCCCATGGCGGCGGGGTCGTTCGGGTGGCACAGCGCCCATTCCACGAACCCCGCCTCGCAAAGCGCGTATTGTTGGAACGTCAGGCTGGAGGGCGGGTCTACTTCGGGCACCGCGCTGGTGTATAGCAAAACACTTAGGTAGTGCTCCAGCGCGAACTTGTGGCCGCTTTCGTGCGCCACCACAACCGCTCGCAGCACATCCAACGGAAAACTCGCCTTCTGGCACTCGTCCGCGAGTTTCTGTTCGTCTATCGTGATCGGTAAACCATTGCTGAGGTTGCCCCCGCTGGTGCCGGCTGCCCCCTTCTCGCTCGCTGTGCCCGTTAGGTAGACGAGGGCGTAGTTGTAGGTCGCTCCCTTCGTCGGCGAGTTCTTGTTCAGCTTTTCGACACCGTCGGCTGCGCCACCTGGTTTGGCATTCGCCTGTTCGGCGCTGACCCGGCGGAAGACGTAGCCGGTCCTCTTCTCGAGAATTGTGCGCAGCGCCTGTGTGTACCGGCCGTCTGTTGAGGTATCCCAGAAAAAGATGTCTTTCTGGGTCGGATCGGTAGAAGTCCACTTGATCTTGCTCTGGTCCGGGTTGCTTTCGTTCCAGTCGTCGGTGACGTAGTGAAACCCGCGGTATTCGTCGAATACCGAGAACCCGTCGCCAGGCTTCGAACCGCCCTGCTCGCTGTCGACGGTCGGGTCCGGGAAAGGCCCGCCGTGCTTCCCCTCCCAGTCGTCCGCGATGCCGTTGCAGTCCTGGTCCACCGGGAGGCTGGCGAAGGGGTGCTTGGCGAAGTCGGCCGCGCCGACGCAAGAGGGCGGGCGCACGTCCTCTTTCGTGACCTGGTTCGTGATCGGGTCCAGCGCCAACACGTTGAACGGCACGGTCACTTTCCCCCCCATGATGTTCGGGCCGGTAATGATGGCCTTCGCTGTCAGGATTGCAGACCCGCCGTAGTCTTGCGATTGCACCACGAGCGTCACGGGCGTCGTGGTGTCCACGGCCGCAACCGAGGCGATGTGCAGGCCACCCCGGTCCGGCGCGGTGAGCTGAGCGTCTTGCTGCGCGTCGCTCGGCTGGTCGAAGATGTAGTCCGGCACGTCCACGCCGTCGTCGCCCCAGTTGCTGGACGAGCCTGGCAGCCATGCGGTTGCCGGCTGCCCCGCGGTCTGGCTGGAATGACTAGAGGGGATGGCGATTCTTGTCCAGGCTGATCCGGCCTCCGCCGCCGTCTTCTGTGGTGTAGTCGATCGTGATTCGGCCAGTCGCATCCGCCTCGCCGCTCAGCTTGGCCACCCTCGAGCGCACGGTCGCCAGCCGCACCCAGGGCGCACCGCTCATTTCCTCTCCATAGGCGAGCGTGCCGTCGGCGTTCGTCTTGAGCCGGTATCTCGTAGGCATGTTGTCCAGACCGATCAGGATGACGTGTTCATCACCCAACCGGACCGCGACCAGCAAAGCCGCATATTGCAAAGTCTCCGGCCTATCCATACCCTTGTCCTTGAAGGTCTTGAACACCTGCAAAGGCACTACGGCTGACGCCTCGACCAATGGGGTGCCAGTCCTTATCGTCACGCTGCCGCCTATCAGGAACGTCATCGTCTCCTCGCCCGGCCCCGCCGGCCCCAGACACCACCGTTCCGCTGCCTCCTTATCCTCAGAATCGGCCGTTACGGTGATGCTTTGGCCGGGCTGGAGAACCACCCTATGCACATCCCGCCGGATTTTTCCAGGAGGGTTGTTGGGATCGACCATCATAGCCTCACTGTCGCCAATGCAGCCGTGGACTCGCTGTGTACCCGGATCGTTCGGGTCGGGGATCTCCAGCGATTGCGAGGTCGGGTTGGTCACGGTCAGGCTAAGTTTCATCGCCTCTCCCGGAAAGTAGAGGCTGCGGTCCGCCGAGACCGTGACGTTCATCTGGCGGAGATTGTTCATTAGCATCAAGTAGTGGGTAAGTTCCGGCGACAATGGCTGGTCGTCGTCCTCCTCGCCACCTCCCGCAACCTGCGCGTGCAGACCGAACGCGCACGGCAGAGCCATCGCGGCGAGACGCAGACGGCGCTGCGGCCGGGGGAGCACTAGCCTCCTCACTCTACAACGGATGACGGTTCTCGTCCAGGTGGACCCTGCTCCCGCCGCCGTCTTCGGTGGTGTATTCCAACGTGATCCGTCCCGTGGGGTCGGCCTCACCACTCAGCTTCGTGACCTTGGAATGAAGCGTCGCCAGACGGACCCAAGGCTCGCCGCCGTATGCCCACCGGTTGTCCTCTTTGTCTCTCTCGAGGATCTTGTCGGTAGTAATCGTCTTGTGCTGCGCTGCCATGACAAGGTGCTCGCCGTTGATCAGCACCGCCACGATCATCGTGGCCGACTGGAGGGTTTCAGGTTTCTCCACACCTTTGTCCTGGAAGGTACTGAACTCCTGCAGCGGAACAAGCGTCCACGCCTCCAACTCCGGCGCCGCCACCTGGAATTCTATGGCATCTCCGATTGCCCATCCGTGGGCCTCCGAGCTGTCGATGTCGTTCCTAAGGCCTTCGTTATCGCGGCCGATCCGGAACCGCATCCGGTAGCTGCCGGGAGACATGGGCATCGTGTCGAAGGCTTGACACGGGTGCCCACATTGATCGGAAGGGAAAGTCATGGAGATGGACTGACCTGGCTGCATGACGAAGGTCGGGTTCAGGTCCCACGGCCTGGAACCGCTGAACGGAGGCCATTCCGACTTGTCCTTCGTCCCGGGCCCTCCCTGCCTGGAGTACTCGAAGGACGGCCCTTCGGGCACTCTCGGATCGGGGATCTCCAGCGGAGTCGAGGTCGGATTCGTCATCGTGACCGTCACGGTCGCGGCCTCCCCTGGAAAATACGGAGTCGCACGATCAAGGGAAATTACAGCGCGGACCTGACTAAGATTGGCCGTCAGCAACTTCTCGCGTGCGATTCGGGCTTCGATGAGGGCATCGTTGGCGTCCTGAGCGCGGAGCCCTGTGCAGATCGCGGCCAAGGCGATCACAGACCATGATAGGTTCGTTCTCTTCAGTCGCACAATCGTCTCCCTCCTCAATTGCAGCCTTTAGGCAGCAGGCACATCCCGTTCAGGTCGTTTGGAGCAAACATCCACTGGGAGTCCTGGGTCTGAATCAACATCGGCCTGGCACACATGATGGTCCCGTCCTGGCTGTCCAGGGTGATCTGGGTGATGGGCTCCATGGGGGTAACGCTGTAGCGGTAAGGCCAGACCGGCGGCTTGGGACTCCCGACCTCAAACCGGTGCCCGTAGGCGATGCCAGCGGGCACACTGCTGCCGCTGTCGATAACCTCGTCGTCCACAATCCGGTTCTGCTTGAAACCCTCCGCAGTGGTAAGCGCATAGATACCCTCCGCCACAAACAGCTCGTCGAGATGCTTAAGGGCGGGATTTTGCATGAATTGACCGAGTGCCATCCCTCGAATGCCGTCCCAGTCGTAGTTCACGGGCACGGCTGTGCGGGTGCGGTGCGGCCGCCCCAACCGGTGACCAGTTTCGTGGGCGAAGACCTGGTCCGTCAGCGTCGAGTCAAATGCGACCCAGGCAGCGAGGAGGCCCTGCGCCTTGCTCTGGATGTGCTTCGGGCTGATGCGGATGGGATACACTCCAGCGTTCCGGGAACAGTCCGCGTCGCGATTCAGTTCGGCGTCCTTCGGGCAGGCGATCCCCAGGTCGTCGGCGGGGATGGTATCGTCCGTCATGTAGAAGACGGCGAAGCCTTGCGGCCCGCCGGTTGCGAGGAACGGGCTGTTCGAGTTCAGGGCATTCACGCGCGGGCAGCGCGTTCTGCGTGTGTCGCCCGAGCCTGCTTCGCATTCACCGGATGCAACGTGATGAAACCCCCGGTCTGCGCCCCGAAGATGTTCTGCAGACGGTTGCACAACCCCTGGCAGTTGGGATCGCTGCTGCTGATGGGGGTCGTTGTCAGCCCGTCCGGGTCCCAGTAGAACAAATCCTGCTTGGTCGGCTCCGTGAAATTCCAGGTTACGTTCCCCTGGTTGTCCAGCTGGTGGAAGCCGCGGTATTCGTCAAATGCTGAGAAGCCGTCCTGGTCGCTGTCGACGGTCGGGTCCGGGAAAGGCCCGCCGTGCTTGCTCTCCCAGTCGTCCGCGATGCCGTTGCAGTCCTGGTCCACCGGAAGGCTGGCGAAGGGGTGCTTGGCGAAGTCGGCCGCGCCGACGCAGGAGGGCGGGCGCACGTCCTCTTTGCTGACAGGATCAACCACGTTGAACGGCACGGTCACGCTTCCCCCGACGATGTTCGGGCCGCTAATGACGGCCTTCGCCTTCAGGATCGCAGACCCGCCGTAGTCCCGCGATTGCACCACCAGTGTCACGGGCGCCGTAGTGTTCACGGGCGCAATCGAGGCGATGTGCAGGCCACCCTGATCGGACGCCTTGAGCTGAGGGTCTTTCTGCGAGTCGCTAGGGTCGTCGAAGACGTAGTCCGGATAGTCTGGGCCGTCCTTTTTTGGATTGCCTTTGTCGTCCAGTTGGGTGCCATCCCAGTTGCTGGACGAGCCTGGCAGCCACGCCCTTACCGGCTGCCCGCCGATCTGGCTGGAATGACTAGAGGGGATGGCGATTCTTGTCCAGGCTGATCCGGCTTCCGCCGCCGTCTTCTGTGGTGTAGTCGATCGTGATTCGGCCAGTCGCATCCGCCTCGCCGCTCAGCTTGGCCACCTTCGAGCGCGCCGTCGCCAGCCGCACCCAGGGCGCGAAGGCCCGTGCCTCTCTATAGGCGAGCGTGCCGTCAGCGTGACCGCTCAGAGCGGATGCCGGTTTTTGTCCAGGCTTATCCTACTTCCCGCGCCGTCCTCGGTGGTGTATTCGAGCGTGATCTGACCGGAGGGATCGGCCGTGCCGGTTAGTTTCGTGATTTTCGACTGAACCGTAGCCAGACGGACCCAGGGGGACATCCTTAGCGGATCCCAGAGAGTGCCTTCTTTGGTTCTCTCGACCGTCTCACCTGCCGTCACGTTACCTCGGCCGACGAGGACCAAGTGCTGGCCACCAAGATCCACCGCTACCAGCACGGCTGCTTCCCGCACGGTCTTTGGCGCCGACATGTCGGCGTTTTGGTAAGTCCTAAACTCGTCGAGGAGCACAACGGCCGACGCCT
>CAVTDS010000005.1:0-540000 GCA_963733465.1 Bryobacterales bacterium | reverse complement strand
AACGACGGCGTGCGTGGAGCTGGACTTTTTCCGCGAGGTGATCCGGATGGCGCGGGAGCACGGCGCGATGGTGCTGCACGATTTCGCGTACGCCGATCTGTGTTTCGACGGGTGGAAGGCGCCGTCGGTGCTGCAGGTGGAGGGCGCGAAGGACGTGGCGGTCGAGGTGTTCTCGATGTCGAAGAGCTACAGCATGGCGGGATGGCGGATTGGGTTCTGCCTGGGGAATCCGGCTATGATTCAGGCGCTGGCGCGGATCAAGAGCTACCTGGACTACGGAGCGTTTCAGCCGGTGCAGATTGCGTCGATTGTGGCGCTGCGGGAGTGCGAGGCGGAGACGCGGAAGATTTGCGCGGTGTACCAGAAGCGGCGGGACGTGCTGATCGACGGGTTGAAGAAGGCCGGGTGGGAGGTGGCGCCGCCTCGGGGGTCGATGTTCGTGTGGGCGCAGATTCCGGAGGCGTTCCGGAAGCTGGGGTCGCTGGAGTTTTCGAAGCTGCTACTGGAGAAGGCGCTGGTGGCGGTGTCGCCGGGAGTTGGGTTCGGGCCGCTGGGCGAAGGCTACGTGCGATTCGCGCTGGTGGAGAATGAGCAGAGGATTCGGCAGGCGACGAGAGGGATTAAGGGCGTGCTGAGGGGGATATGAGCCTTATGTGGCCCGCCGGCCTGTTGTCTTCCTGCCCTCGCGAACGTACTCGCGCAGCCTTCGTTTCGTGCGGTCGGATGCGGCGAAGCCATCCGCGATCAATTCCAGGACGGCCGGGCTGAGCGGTTCGCGCATCTTGGCGAGGCCGCAGTCGATGGCCTCTTGTAGCTTTCTGACGCTGGTTAGCTCGGCCAATGCGTAATGAACGCAGGTGGCATGGCGGAGAAATGGATGCTCTCCTGGCTGTAGCACCACGGTCCGGTCTTTCGCTCCTACTAGCGACGTGAGGCTCACGGTGGCGAACTCACCCAGGTCATCGGGCGCGGTCGCCACGATCCAAAGGTGAGCTATTTCGGAGCCGTCAAGTGGGAACAGGTAGGTATCGCCAGCCGAAAACGGCACGGGGACTACCTAGACGGCCAGGCGGAGGGCCGATCTTTGCGCGTGAACGGACGATTCGATGTGGGCGGCTTCTTCTTCCGAAAGACCGAGCGCTTCGATTATGTCGGCGATCTCTATGGGAGTGGAACTTTCTCCCGGGTCACTCCATTCCGGGAAGTTGGTATGGCACTCGTCGGCCAACTGAAATGGACCCTTCGTACCGTGGGCGGCAAATACCTCCGCGATCAGTTCCTCTTCAGCAGGGGAGAGTTCGGAGTTGCCTGGATCCGATTTCAGGATCACCGAGTTGGGGTCCCTGGATTTCTGAATGTAGGTGGACCAGGTGGTGGGGCGCGCCTGCGGGCTGGCGCTGGCCTTGATCCTATCGTAGATGTTGCTGGTCACCGGCCCCAGTTTCATCGATACGTACCGGTCGGTTGTGATGGGCAGGCCCAACCTTCGAATGGCTTCCCTGTCGGCCGTGTAGAGGAGTTTGATCAGGGCGAGGTAGTTCAACTCGCCGCCCGCGTGCTTGAGGAAAAGCGCCGCCGTCTGCGTTGCCTTAATCTCGTCGAATGCAGGTCTCATACGGACGGGCCGCCTGGAGGTATTATTGCATGGATCTCCGCTGGCTGTTCTCGCGATGTTGAAGGCTAGGGGTTTACACCTAAGGTCCTTGGTTGCAATGGGGTGGGGGACCCGGCTGGGGTCTGGCTCTTATTCGATGGCAAGCACACGGGCCGGTTCGAGGCGGGCCCTCGAGGTGGGGCCGATGATACGTCTGAACTCGTCCTCGTCCAGTATCGGAACCTCCATCTTGCAGCGCCAGCACCAGGGGATCTTCATTTGGTTGGGGCCTCCGCTGGCTCCAAAGGCGTGGCAAGAGCATCGGAGACGGACTGCACAACCAGTTGCGAGTTCCAGCCTCCCAAATGGCCGAATCGGGTAGCGCCAATTCCGACGATCCTCTTCGACTGCACATCTCTGGTGACGATCAGCTTGCCATCGCTGTAGTCGAAGCGCCCGGTGAAGATAGCCGTTACCTGATAGGCGGGACAGGGAGCTTTCGGAGCTTTGGACATGCACTGCTTGTCAACCAACTTCCAGAAGCGCCGATATGCTCTGTCCCTCCTCAACACGACTGACCGCAACGGAGGCACGGGTTTCCAGGCGAGTTTTTCTGGAGTTCGGAAATCCCAGAAGGTGACCATGTAGGCGAACTCCCGAGCGGCCGGGGTCCAGCCATCACCCATAGAGAGCCACACGTCGGCAAAGCAGCCTTCATCTCTGAGGACACTGGACTCCGGCCCTTTACCGACCACCGCCCGAAACTGAACCAGCTTGCCATTGAAGGAGTCAGGCGATGCGACTACCTGACACAGCGTCGTCTTTATCGGCTCCTTCTGGTCAGGCTGCGCCTTCAGGGTTTTCGTTGTCGGAGACTCCCACAAAGGAGCAACCACCTCGGCGGTGACACCAGGGACCTCGACGGTGACACCAGAAATATCGGTCGGGGCCACTTCGAGCACCACTGTGCCGACGTTCGTATCCTTGAGCGCCGACACGACAACCTGGAGCGGCTTGAATCCGAGGCTTTTGAAATGCAACTCGTATTCTCTCGGCGGCACGGGTAAGAACGTGAAGTCGCCGTCTTGGTTGGTGTTTGTCGTCGTTCCGGGTGCCACGCTTCCGGGTATGTCCAGACTGACGGCGACATCGGAATTGGAGCGGAAGTCTGATCGACCACTCTGCCCGAAATGCTGACGGTCGCCGCTGGTCGTGCCTGTTGAGCCTGGGCGATCAGCATTACAGACCCGGCGAGGGCAAGAATCAAGGCCAATCTCGCAGAGTGCATCACCGCCATCATATCGCCGCTGCCGGTTGGGCGGGTTCTTTGAAGGATTCGAGGGTGCGGGTGTAGGCGGCGAGGTCGGCGGCGGGGGCGGTGCCGAGGGCGCGGAGGCGATCGATGAGGCGGAGCATGAGGAAGATCAGGGATTCGGAGGGGGTAGAGAGGCGGAAGGTGGCGGCGGTTTTTTCAAACGCTCCGTCGCGGAGGGCGCAGCCGAGGTCGAGACTCTGCTCGGGGGTGAGGACGGCGAGGGCTTCGGGCAGGCGCTTGGCGATCTTGGTGGGCCAGCCGGAGCGGAGGGCGAGGATGCCCGCGACGATGGGGCGGCAGGCGATGGCGGGGCGCTCCTCGCCGCCGGAGATCACGGGGACGGAGGTACGGCGCAGGCGGCGGACGGAGGCGGCTTTGCGGCCGGCGTCGCGGATGAGGCGCTGGTTGAGATCCTGCTTGACTTCGAAGACGGCGTAGACGCTTTCGGCGGGGATGTGGAGGCCGGCGGCGTCGGGGAACAGGAGCGGCGAGTAGAGGGCGTCGTAGATGGCGAGATCGATCTGGCGGCTGCGGCGGCCGTCGGCATCGACGATGAAAGCGCTGGCGGCGCGGTAGCGGTGGGGGAGATAGCTGTTGAAGAGGGCGAGCCAGTGCTGCTCGGTGACGGCGCCGCAGGCGGTGGGATGCTCGAAGAGCTCGCCGGCGGAGAGGTGGGCGAGCATCTGGTCCTGGACCTGGTGGAACATGCGGGCGAGGTCGATTTTGCAGGTGTTGGGCGGGCGTCCCACACTACGGACGATAGCCGGTGGCGCTGGCGATGGCGGGGGTTGCGATTTACAAGTGACTCGAAGGACGTGGGTTTTAGGCGTTGACGGGCGGGCACCGGGAGTTTTGCGGCGCGCGGCGAAGGCCGCATTGTCACGCGATTGAAACAACGGCGCGTGCCGTGAGCCGATGATCGGACTCCGGGACCCGCGATTCCTCATTTTGCTTGTCACAGTTGGCGGCGCGCGGCGACTGGACAACTTGGAGGGTTTGAATGGTCACAGGTGTCCCGAGCTTTTATAGAACAGAATCGCGGGAACTCATCATCGAGAAGCTGCCCGACGGTTCGACCGCGGTCTACGATGCAACAAGCCAGACGCTGCACTCTTTGAACGCACCGACCGCGGCGGCGTTTGAGGCGTGCCGGGAGAGAAGGACGCTGCCGGAACTGGTGAATGCCATGAACGAGGCGCTGAGGAGGCCGGTAAGCGAAGGGCTCGCGCTGATGGCGGTTGCGGAGTTGGAGCGGGCCAGACTTGTTACCAGCGAAGGCGCGGCGCCGGACAACAGGTTCGCCAGCCGGCGGAATCTGCTGCGAGCGGCGGGGATGGCGCTGCCGGCGGTGTTGTCGCTGACGGCGGCGCAGCAGCGCGCGTTTGCCGCCACGGCCGGCTCCGGAGACCCAGCGACTACGGCCGCGCCCACGACGAGCACCACGGCCGCACCGACCGCGACCACGACTACGACGACGACCACGACTACGACGGCCGCACCCGTGCCTTCGCTCACGGGCGCTTCCGGCAACGTGGTTTTGTCATCCTATTGTCCGGTCATCATCACCATCACGGGTCAGAACACGCACTTTGTGCAGGGGACGACTACGGTCGCTTTCAGCGACGCGACGGTTCCCGGGGCCGTGATCGCAACCAACAACGTCACTGTCGGCAGCGCCACGCAACTGACGGCGGTGGCGGAGTGGAACGGCGGGGGCGGCGCCGTGGGGGACAGCATCAACGTCACGGTTACAACCGGGGGCGAGGTGGTGACGGGGATCGGGATGATCTCTATGGTCGCTTTCGTCAACAACGGCTCTTGCACAGCGGTGCCATAGCCATACCCGGGAACGACCAGCGGGGTGTCAGGTTAGGCGGACGGCTCCCTCGCGGTCGCGGATCGGTAACGCGGAGGGCTGGCCGGCTTCGGCGGGGATGCGGTCGAGGGACTGCTCGAAATCGGCGAGGAGGTCGCGCCAATCTTCAATGCCGACGGAGACGCGGACCAGGCCGTCGGTGATTCCGATTTCGGCGTATTCTTCGGGCGTGAGGCCGGAGTGCGTGGTGGTGCGGGGATGGCAAACGAGCGTCTCCACTCCTCCGAGCGACACCGCGTTGCTTCCGATTTTTGTGTTGCGCAGGAAGGCGAAGGCGGCTTGCTTGGAGCCGAGGTCGAAGGAGAACACCGAGCCGGGAAAATCGCATTGGGCAAGGCGGATGCGGATCTGTTCGGCGTCGTCAAACAGGGTCGGATAGTGCATCTTGAGGACGCGCGGATGGCGGACCAGGCGCTCGGCGACGCGCTGCGCGTTCTTGCTCTGTTTGTTCATGCGAAGGGAGACGGTGGGCAGGCGGCCGGCCATCATCCAGCACTCGTCGGGCTGGAGGATGTTGCCGAACAGGATGCGCGTTCCGCCCATCTGTTGAATCAGCCCGGGGTCCTTGGCCAGCGCGACGCCGGCGAGCATGTCGCTGAAGCCGGACAGGAATTTTGTGGCCGAGTAGAGCACCATGTCTGCGCCGAGCGTGAGCGGGTGTTGGAAGATCGGCCCGAGGAAGGTGTTGTCGACCATGACGAGCGGCCGGCGGGCACGTTCGGCGGCGGTGGCCGAGGCGCGGCGGATATCGACCATGGTCATGGTGGGGTTGGCGGGACTCTCGAGGAAGACGACGCCCAGGTTGTCGGCCTGGCGGATGGCGTTGTCCAAATCGGCGCTGTGGCCGGCGGGCACGCCGATGCCGGAGATGCCGAACAAGCTGAGGTAGTCGTGGATCAGGTGCATGGTGCCGCCGTAGAGCGGCTTGGTGTAGACGATGGTATCGCCGGGGCGCAGGAACGTCATGAGCGCCGACATGATGGCGGCCATGCCCGAGTTGAAGGCCAGGGCCGACTGCGCTCCGCGCTCGAGGGGGACGATTTGATCCTCGAGAATCTCGGCGTTGGGATGCGAGATACGCGAGTAGATGAGCTCGACGTTCTCGCCCTCGCGCTGCGGGGAGCGGCCGGTGGCGACGTCGAAGGCGCGCTCGGCGGCCTCGGGCGTGGAGAATACGTAGGTGGAAGTGCGGAACACGGCGGGCCGCGCGGAGCCCAGCGACAGCTTGGGGTCGAACCCGCGCGTCAGGACGGCGGTAGCCTGCCTGCGGGCGCCATCCTTTGGATCTTTGTGTTCGGCCATTTGACCACCCCCATTCCCGAGTGTAAACCCGGAGTGCGGACGTGGAGCAAGGAAAAGAAGCGGGCGGGCGAGGGCGCCCTTAATGCGGGAAGGCGGCTGGGGCACGACGGGGCGACGGACGGGAGAGCCACGGCTCCCTTTGTGACTGGCGCCATTAGAACATTTAAGGTCTAAAATGATCTTTCCACACGTCGGGTGTCAGGTGTTTTTCCACAGAACGTTCTCCTTTGGCCCGTGTGGGTTGCCGCAGGAGAGCTTTGGGAAAGCTGTGGATAAAACAGAACGACCAAGACCCGTAGAGTGTCTTTGCTCTACGCTAGCTTGGAGCTAGGCGCGGAGGTGTGGTGTCAGATCTATCGCATCGTGGCATCCTGGTTGCCGTTGAGGGCATCGACGGGGCCGGGAAGACTACACAGGTCGGAAAGCTCGCGGCGGCCCTGAGGGCAGTGGGCGAGGAACTTGTCACATCCAAAGAGCCTACGAACGGAGAGTGGGGGCAGAAGATAAGAGCTTCGGCCACAAGTGGGAGGCTTCCACTTGCGGAGGAACTTCAGGCGCTCATCAACGACCGAATTGAACACGTACAGGATGTTGTTCAGCCATCCCTCGATGCCGGCAGAATTGTGATTCTGGATCGCTATTTCTATTCGACTCTTGCATACCAGGGCAGCCGAGGCGCGGATGTAACGTCGCTGAGGGCCGAGATGGAGACGAGGTTCCCTATCCCGGATATCGTATTCCTTTTGGATCTGGACCCCTTCACGGCGATCCATCGGATATCGAATTCCCGCAATGATATCCCGAACGAGTTTGAGCGCGTCGAGTCCCTGACCCATGTTCGCCAAGTTTTCAACTCCCTGCTCGGGCCGATCAAGAAGGTCGACGGCGGCATGTCAATCGACTCGGTTCATCATGAGATCCTGAGGGCCTTCGTGTTCGGTCCGATGAGGGCGAAACGATGCGCCAAAGAGTACGGTTGCGATGATCCTCAGCATTGCACCTTCGCGTTGTCTGGGACCTGCAACTGGTGGAACGAGTCCCGCAAGCTCCTGGCGAATCTGCCTGCCTCAGCCTGAAGTTAGGAGGCCGCATAGCGGATCGGGCCCTGATGCGCCTCTGCGGTGTGCGAAAGCCCCTGCTCGGGATGGCCGCCGGGTTGCCGGGGGGCTGCCTTAGCCTTGCGCGCAGCGGGTGAAACGGGCGGCGGCGAGGCCGCGCTGGGCTTCGGGGGCGGACATCATCGCGTTCCAGACGGACTCGCTGCGACGGTTTTCGGCCATGAGCAGCATGATGCCGAGGTCGATGCCGAGGACATCGGGAGAGCGCCAGTTCAGCGGGTGAAAGGCGTCGACAAAGCCGTAGCGCGTCCAGACCTTACTACCGTAGCGGGCCAGCATGGTTTCGAGGACGCGGGTGCAGTTGTCGGGCAGGAAGACGATGGAGCCGCCGGCGGCACAGGGGACGAGCGTGCCATCGATGCGGGCATTAGCGGCGGAATCCGGTCCTCCCCAATCGATGTAGCCGTAGCGGGAGTCCGAAGACGTGATGCCCCACATATTCTCGCCGAACCAGGGGAAGCGGTCGCTGAGGCCGATGCAAAAAGCCCGGTGGTAGAGGGTGGCGAGGCGGGAGTTTTCGAAGTAATCGATTTCGCCGTCGCGCAAGCCGCGGAAATCGAACCAGGCGTGCGAATACTGGTGGGCGAAAAGCGGCGCGGCGGATTCGATGAAGACCTCCCCCGGTTTGGCGGGTCTGTGCTTTGGCCGGGTCCATGCGTTCCAGGCGGAGGGAGGGATGGGGTGGGAATCCGACCCGAGGGCCAGGAGGTACATGGCGAGCAGCTCGGAGTAGCGGTCCCAGCGGCAGGGCAGGAAGCCGTTCTCGGGAGTCCAGCCGTGGGAGAGGGTGGGGCCGCCGTTCCACATCCATTTCCAATCGACGCGCTGGAGGATGTCGTTGGCCAGGGTGCGGATGGCGGGTGTATCGAAATGCTGGCGGGCGTGGATGACGCCGCAGAGGAGCCAGGCGGTGTCGATGGAAGAAAGCTCGCACTCGTAGGAGCGCTGGCCGGTCGCCAGGTTTAGGAAATGAAAGAAGAAGCCTTGTCGCCCGGCGGCGCGGCCACGGGCCAGGAATTCGAGCGTGCGCTCGGCTCGCGCGCGGGCGTCGGAGGCGCGGAGGTAGCCGCGGGCGGCGCCGATGGCGAGGGCGCTGAGGCCGAAGCCGGTGGCGGCGATGCTGGCGATATCGAGGGAGCTACGGCGGTCCGTGGGGGCGCGGTCGAGCACGAGGCCGGTTTCGGGATGCGCCTGCTCCCAGAAATATAGGCAAGCACGGCGCTCCACCTCGTCGAGCACGTCGATGGGCTGCCCGAAGAGTCCTTGCCGTTCGGCAAAACGGCCAATGGGATACAAGCCCGCCAGGCCTCCCGCGAAACTCAGCAGCTCCCGGCGAGTAAGACCTGGACTCGGCGAAATACGCCTGTCCAGAGTGGTTTGTCCTTAAACAAGTACTGTACAAGAAAAGCGGGGCAAATGCAAAAATTACCTGGGCTTAACCACTACGGATTCTTCACTTTAGGGGGAATGGCGGTGGAGGGCGCGGGACGATGGCGGGGGCGCGGCGGTGGTGGTGGCGGGGGACCCTGGACGCAGGACGATGGCGGGGGCGCGGCGGCGATGGTGGCGGGGGCGGGCGGGCGCTGCCGGCGGCGAAGGGCGTTGGGTAGAGTGGCACGACAGGTGCTGGGGAAAGACTGGTAGGGGAACTCAGAGCCGGGCCGATGGCGGGGATTCTGCATGGCCTCATCGCACTGGGAAATAACGACAGATGACGCAACGCTCGGGTGGATTTTGGAGCGGCTGGGAAGAGCGGCTGGAAGCTTTGAGGAACGTTCCTCCGTTCCTGAGAATTGTCTGGGATTCCGGCCCGACAGTAATTGCAGGGGGGCTGGCATTCCGTACCGCCGCCGCGCTGGTTCCTATCTCATTGCTGGCCATCACAAAACGCATTCTTGACGCCGTTCAGGCGCACACCGCGGGCCGTCCCCTTCCTACGAATTTCTGGTGGCTGGTGGGGGCGGAGTTTGCGGTGGCGGCGCTGGCGGCGATGCTGGGAAGGGGCTCCACCTACTTCGACACGCTGCTGGCGGACCGGTTCACGCGGCACGTCAGCGTGCTGGTGATGAAACACGCCTCACAGCTTGATCTGGCTTCCTACGAAGACCCTCGGTTCTACGACACGCTGGAGCGGGCGCGCGTGCAGGCGACGGACCGGATCGCGATGATTCAGGCGACCGGAATGGCGCTGCAGCAACTGATCGCGGCCATTTCGCTATCGGCGGGGATCTTCTGGTTCTCGCCGTGGCTGCTGGCCTTGCTGGTTGCGGCGGTGCTGCCGGCATTCGCGGGCGAGAGCCACTTCGCGTTCCTGGGCTACTCACAGAACATTCGGCAGACGCCGGTGAAACGCCAGCTCGACTACCTGAGGGTTCTGGGGGCCAGCAAGGAGTCGGCGAAAGAGCTGAAGCTGTTCGGGTTGAGCGACTTTCTCTCCGGCGAATACAAGCGGCTCGCCGATGGGATTTACGAACAGAACGTCGCGCTGGCGCGGCGGCGGCTGGTGGCGGGAGCGTTCCTCTCGCTGCTGAGCACGGGAGGCTATTACGGCGCGTACGCTTACGTGATTTATCGGACGGTGACGGGCGGCCTGAGTTGGGGAACGCTGCAGTTTCTGGCGGGGGCGCTGGCGGGGGCGAGCCTGAACATACAGAACATTTTCGCCTCGTTCGCGAGCATCGCGGACCAATCGCTGTTCCTGACGGACCTGGTGACATTCCTGCGAGTGCGGCCGCACCTGTTTTCGAAGCCGAATGCGCTGGTGGCTCCGAGGCCGATTCGCCAGGGATTCGCCTTCGAGAATGTAAGTTTTTCCTACCCCGGCGTGCCACGGAGGGTGCTTGAAGATTTGAATCTGCGGATTGAGCCGGGGGAGCGGATCGCGCTGATCGGCGAAAACGGACAGGGGAAAACGACAATCGTGAAGCTGCTGACGCGGCTTTACGATCCGACGGGCGGGCGGATACTTCTGGACGGCATCGATCTTCGCGAATACAGCGTGGAGGATCTGCATCGGGAGATCGGCGTCATTTTCCAGGATTTTATGCGCTACGAGATGTCGGCGCGGCTGAATATCGCGGTGGGCAGAATCGATGGCGCGGAGGACGGGAGCATACGGCGGGCGGCGAGCCGGGGGATGGCCGATCAAGTGATCGACAGGCTTCCGGAGGGCTACGACCAACTGCTGGGACGGCGCTTCGAGGGCGGGGTGGATCTCTCCGGCGGCGAGTGGCAGAAGGTAGCGCTGGCGCGCGCTTACCTGCGCGATGCGCAGCTTCTGATTCTGGACGAGCCGACGGCCGCGCTCGACGCGCGATCGGAATACGAAGTGTTCCAACGTTTCGCGGACTTGACCGAAGGGCGGATGGCGCTCTTGATTTCGCACCGCTTCTCGACGGTCCGCATGGCCGCGCGGATTCTGGTGCTTGAAGACGGCCGCATCGTGGAACAAGGAAGCCATTCGCAGCTCATGGCGCTGGGCAGCAGGTACGCCGGCATGTTCGAGCTGCAGGCATCGAGTTACCGATGACACCCGATTTGTTCTACATCTCGTCTCCGGCGACCCAATCCTCCGCGCGACAGCGGTTGTGGGAGGCTGGCGTAACGGCCGGCGCGTGGACGCGGCGGGCGCGCCCGAGCCGGGCGCGGCCGATGCCCTCGGTGCGAGCGGTGCTGCGAGCCATCGCCACCGCAGCGCGCGGGGTGGACGATACGGCGAGGGCGTGCCTGCTGGAGAACCTGCGGCTGATTCGCTCGGCGGCCAGGGGCATCGAAGAGCTGGGGCGTTTTCTGCGCCACTGCCCGGTGGTCCCGGGAGCGTTCGGCGCCGAGACGCCGCGCGTTTCGACGGTGGTGCGCGACTATCTGCGGGTGACCGGCGGGAAGTTCAGCGAGGACGGACTGGCGCGATTCCTGGAAGGCTATCAGGAAGCGGCCGAACTTGAATTGGAAGAAGTGCAACACGTGAAAGCGGCGCTCGATCTGGCGATTCTGGAGCGGCTGGCGGTGGCGCCGGGCGTTGCGTGGCCGGACCTGCTGGCTAGCCTGCGCGCGGCGGCGGGCGCTTCGTGGCGCGATCTTGCGGAATCGGTCAGCGTTGTGGACCGGGTGCTGAGGCGCGATCCGGTTTATGGCGGGATGGACTTCGCGAGCCGCGATGTATACAGAAAGGCCGTGCGGGGCCTGGCGCGACGCTCGACGCGGACGGAGCGCGAGATTGCGGAAACGGCGATCGAGATGGCCGGGCAGGCGCGCGATTCCGGCGGCGAGGCCCGGCGCGGGCACGTGGGCTTCTTCCTGGTGGACAGGGGGAGTGGGGAGCTGCGCGCGGCCATTCGATACCGTTGGACGGTGGCGGACCGCCTGCGCGAGCTGATGATCGCAAACCCGGTGCTCTATCCCGCGGGGATCGAGGCGCTCACCTTTCTTATTGTGGCGGCGCTGGTGAGCCAGTTGGGAGCGCTGGCCCCGGTGCTGGCGGCCATTGTGCTGTTGCTGCTGCCCGCGACACAGGCGGCAACGGATCTGATGAACCACCTGATCAGCCTTATTGTGCGCCCGCGCACGCTGCCGAAGCTGGATTTCTCGATGGGCATTCCGGAGGACTGCGCCACGATCGTCGCCGTTCCGGCGCTGCTGCTGAGCGAAGGCCAGGTGCACGAGCTGGTGCTCGACCTGGAGATCCGGTACCTGGCCAACCGCGACCGCAACCTTTACTTCGCGCTGGTCACGGATGCGGCGGATGCGGACCGGCCGGTGGATGAGGGCGACGAGCTGGCGGTGGTATGCCGCGGGTTGATCGAAGGCCTGAACCGCAAATATCGGGCCGAAGGCCGGACGCCATTTTACTTGTTCCACCGCAACCGCATGTACAACCCGTCGGAGGGACGGTGGATCGGCTGGGAGCGAAAGCGCGGCAAGCTGCTTGACCTGAACCGGCTGCTGCGCGGCATTCCGGACGGCTTCCCGGTAACCGCTGGGAACATGGCGGCGCTGCCGCGCGTGCGGTATGCGATCACGCTCGATTCCGACACGCAGCTTCCGCGCGATTCGGCGGCGCGGCTGGTGGGAACGATGGCGCACCCGCTGAACCGCGCGGTGGTGGATCCTGCGACGCGCACGGTGGTAGAGGGCTACGGAATCCTGCAGCCGAGGGTGGGGATCAGCGTGAAATCCGCGGGGCGCAGCAGACTGGCGGCGCTCTATTCGGGCCAGACGGGATTCGATATATACACGCGGGCGGTCTCCGATGTTTATCAGGACCTGTTCGGGGAAGGCATTTACACGGGCAAGGGGATTTACGACGTGGACGTGCTTCGCGAGGTGCTGGAGGACCGTTTCCCCGAAAACGCGCTGCTGAGCCACGATTTGATTGAAGGCGCTTACGCGCGCGCGGCGCTGGTTTCCGATGTGGAGCTGATTGACGACTACCCGTCGCACTTCAGCGCGTACAGCCGGCGCAAGCACCGCTGGGTGCGCGGCGACTGGCAGATTCTGCGATGGCTTCTGGCGCTGGTTCCGGACGGGCATGGGCGGATGGTTCGCAATCCGATCGGGGTTCTGTCGCAGTGGAAGATTGTCGATAACCTGCGCCGCAGCGTACTGGAGCCGAGCATGCTGCTGCTGGTGGTGGCGGGCTGGCTGTGGCTTCCGGGAGGCGGCTGGTATTGGACGGCGGCGGCGGCCGCTATCCTGCTGATACCGGCGGTGGCGGATTTGCTCTTCTCCCTGGCGCATGTGCAGTGGGGACGGCGGCTGTTCGCGGAGTGGGCCGAAGACACGGCGGCCACGTTCGCCACGGCGACGGCTCGAGCGGTTCTGAGCCTGGTGTTTCTGCTGCACCAGGCGCTGCTATCGGTGGACGCGATTGCGCGCTCGCTGCTGCGCATTTCGATTACGAAGCGGAAGCTGCTGGAGTGGGAAACGGCGGCGGAAGCCGAAACGGCGGCGTCGCGAAAGGCCACGGTGGATACCTATCTGGAGTGGACGCCGTGGGTGAGCGTGGGAATCGGACTGGCGGTGTGGCTGATTCGTCCGGCATCGCTTGCGGCCGCGCTGCCGATTCTGGTTCTGTGGTTCGCGTCCCGCGGGATCTCCGACTGGCTCAATCGCGCGCCGCGCGCGGAGGAGCGCAAACTTCGCCGCGAAGAACTGCGGCTGTTGCGAGATTCGGCGCAGCGGATTTGCGGATTCTTCCAGGACTGGAGCGCGCCCGAGACCCACTGGCTGATTCCGGATAGCGTGCGGGAGGACGGGAAGGCGGAACTGCGTCTGTCTCCCACGAATCTTGGGGTTGCTCCTGAACGCGCGGATTGCGGCGGTGCATTTTGGGACGCTGCCGCTGGAGGATTTCGTCTTCGAAACGAAGCGGACGCTGGAGTGGGCGGACCGGCTGGTGAAGCACCGCGGGCACCTGCTCAACTGGTACTCGATAGAATCGATGGAGCCCATCGAGCCGCTTTTCGTTTCGTCGGTGGATAGCGGCAACCTGGCGGCGTGCCTGTGGACACTGAAGCAGGCTGCGCTGGAGTTCGCGGCCGAGGCTGCTTCGAAGCGAGGGCTGACGCGCACGCTCGCGAGCGGACTCAAGGAGATCGCGGAGACATGCGAGCGCTGGGTGAGCGAGATGGATTTCCGCTTCCTGATTCAGGGCAGGAATCCGACGCTCTCGATCGGTTACAACGTGACGAAGGGCGCTCTGGAAGCGGCGAGTTACGACCTGCTGGCTTCGGAGGCGCGCATCGCCGTCTTTGTGGCGATCGCCAAGGGCGATGTTCCTAAAGACGTCTGGCTCAATATGGGCCGCGAGCACGTGGTGGCGCGGGGAGAGCGGGCGCTGCTTTCCTGGAGCGGGACGATGTTCGAATACCTGATGCCGCTGCTGTGGATGCGGCATCCCGCGAGGACGATCACGGAGCGGAGCGCAGCCGCGGCGGTCCGTATACAACGCGCATACGCGCGGGAGAAGGGCGTGCCGTGGGGAATCTCCGAAGCGGGCTTCTTCGACGGCGCGGATCGCGAGCCGGGATACGCGGCCTTCGGAGTGCCCGATCTGTCGATGAGGCGAACCGAGGAGAATCAGTTGGTGATCTCTCCGTATTCGGCGTTCCTGGCGCTGGGCGTGGATCCGGGAGAGGCGATCGCGAACCTGGGCCGGCAGGAGAAGCTGGGATGGCTGGGGCGGTACGGATTCTACGAAGCCGTGGACTTCCGGCAGCCGGGCGGCGAGACGATTCGCACGTGGATGGCGCACCACCAGGGGATGAGTCTGCTGGCGGCGTGCAATCTGCTTTTCGAGAACGCAATGCAGCGCTACTTCCATGCCGAGCCGCAGGTGATGGCGGCGGAGCTGCTGCTGGACGAGCGCGTGCCGCCGGCGGCGCTGGCCGAAACCGATCGGCAGAACGCGCCCCTCGAGGAAGCGCTGGAAGCTCTGGCGGGGTAGGGCGGCTTTTCATTTACAGGAGTTTTACAGCGGCGCAACCGGTGTGCGCGAGCGATGGTCTTAGTCTGGGTTTCAGGAGGGGCCACGCTTGCGCTTTCCCGAATCGGATACTGGAACTCAGACGATCACGCTGTTGGACTTGGGGTCCGGCAGTGAAAAAACCGCCGGCGCCGCGGTAGGAGGACGAGGGGATTCGCGGGCCTGGGCTGCGATCGCGATTGCGGAGAGGGCTTTGGCGGCGGCGATGCTGGTGCTGCTGGTGCCGGTGCTTGTGCCGGCCGGGATCGTCATCTGGCTGCTGTCGCGGCGGCCGCCGCTGGTGGCGCACGCGAGGGTGGGGCGGAATGGCAGCACGATCTGGGTGCTGAAGTTCCGGAGCATGTGGCCGGTGGGCGCACGGAGAGGCGGCTGGAAGATGGGCCTGGTCGAACGGCTGAAAACGGCGCCGGTTCCGGAGGCGAAAGATCCGAAGGACCCGCGGATCACGAGCCGGTTTGCGGCGTTCTGCCGGAAATTCTCGATCGACGAATTGCCGCAGTTGTGGCACGTGGCGGAGGGAAGGCTGTCGCTGGTGGGCCCGCGGCCGATGACCGCCGATGAACTCCTGGAGCACTACGGCAGCGATGCGCGGAAAGTGCTTCGCGTGCGGCCGGGGCTGACGGGGCTATGGCAGGTGCGGGGGCGCAGCTCGCTCAACTACCGGCAGCGGCGGAGGCTGGATCTGTTTCTGGTCCGGAAAAGATCTGTGCGGCTGTATCTGACGATTCTGCTGGCGACGCTGCCGAAGGTTCTGGCGGGAAAGGACGCCTGGTGAACATCCTGGTGCTGGACCAATTCGGCACGATGGGAGGCGGGCAACGCAGCTTGCTGGAGCTGCTGCCGGCGATGCGGCGATGCGGATGGGACGTGCGAGCGGCGGTGCCCGGCGAAGGGAGCTTCGCGGAGAAACTGCGCGGGGGCGGGTTTCCAGTGGATTTCGTACGTTGCGGCGAGTACACGCCGGCGAAAAAGAGGCTGGCAGATTTCCTGCGCTACGGCCGCGAAGGCTTGCCGATGCTGCGGCGCATTCTGGACCTGACCGCGAAACACAAGACCGGCCTCGTGTATGTGAACGGTCCGCGACTGCTTCCGGCGGCGGCATTGGCGGCGGCGGCACGACGGATTCCGCTGGTGTTTCATTGCCACCATCGGCTGATGCAGCCGTTGGCGGTGCGTCTGGCGGGCGAAGCGCTGCGATGGTCGCGGGCGAGCGTGATTGCCTGCTGCCGGTTCGCCGAGGAACCCTGGCTGCCTTACGTGGCTGAAGACCGGCGGCGTGTGGTTTACAACGGCGTCTCGAAACCGCTGCCGGTGCGGCGGGAGAACGCTTCGGAATTGCGAAACATCGGCGTCATTGGAAGAGTGGAAGCGGAGAAGGGGCAACTGAAGTTCGTGGAGGCGGCGCGAGCGCTGGCGGCGGAGTTTCCACGGTGCCGCTTCTCGGTGATCGGAGCGCCGCTGTTTTCGGGCCCGGCGTATCTGGAGAAGGTGAAAACGGCGAGCCGCGGATTGCCCTTCGAATTCCTGGGATGGCAGGAGGATATTGGCGAGGCGTTCTCGAAGCTGGATCTGCTGGTGGTGCCTTCCTCCGACATCGACTCGACGCCGCGCGTGGTGATCGAAGCGTTCTCGGCGGGCATTCCCGTGGTTGCGTTTCCTTCGGGCGGCATTCCGGAGCTGGTGCGGGACGGCGAGACAGGGTTCCTGGCGGAGGCGCCAACGAGCGCGGCGCTAGCGGAGCGGATCCGGGCGGTGTTGACGATGGACCGGAGGCTGTTGAAGGCCGTTGTGACGCAAGCCAGGGCGGCGTGGAAAGAGCGCTACACGCTCGAACGGTATCAGGAAGAGGCGATCGGAGCGATTGAGGAGTCCTTCTTCGGGACCAGGATTCGAAACAGAAGGGCCGCCACGGTTGCCAGCGCGGCAGACACGATGAGCACGCGCGGATAACCGAAGCGCGCGATGGCGCTGCCCGAGGCGAGGGCCGAGAGGCTTCCCATCAGCGAGATGACCACGAAATAGAGCGCCGATGCGCCGCTGCGCTCGCCGGGGCGAACCCGCTCCATCAGCATGGTAAAGAGGCCGGGCTCGCTCATGTACTGGAGCGACATGTAGGCGGCGTAGGCGATGGCAGCCAGACCACCGTTGGGACTGAGGGCAAGCGCCACGAGCGCGCAGGCGGTTCCGGCTTGCATCCAGGCGATGCCCTTCACCTGGCCCAGACGTTTGAGGACGGCGGGTGCGGCGATGAGCACCAGAACCTGCGCGAGCTGCGCGGCTGAGTATACGATGCCGATGCGATCGACGGGCATGTGCATGCGCTGGGCGAAGAACGCGTTGAAGAACGGATTGAAGGCTCCGACGGCGGCGCTCCACCAGCACAGCGAAAACAGAAACGCGAATATGAAGCGGCTGCGCGGATAGGTCTTCGATTCCTCTTTCGGGGGCGGCTCGAAGCGCAGGCGGGCGGCGGGCAGGGCGGCCAGCGCGACGAGGCCCGAGGCGACCAGCAGTGCCGCCCTCTGGGACGCGAGCGGGCTGAGCGAATGGACGAAGCGGCCGAGCAAGCCCGGCAGCCAGCCGCCCAGCATTCCTCCAGCGACGGTGGCGAGAATTCCGATCTGGCCGGTGACGCTGAAGGCGCGCTGACGGTTTCGTTCGGTGGATAGTCCGGCGATCGCGGGCGAATAGGAGACGGCCCACAGGGAGAGGAACACGCCGGTGAGGAAGGTTGTGGCGAGCAGCGCGGATTCCCCCACGGCGATGACGCGCAGGCAGGCGCAACCCGCACCGCCGAGAATGGCCGCGAGCAACGCGCTGCGCAATCCGAAGCGGCGCGCGATGGCAGCCGCCGGCAACGAGCCGCACAGCGTGCCGACGCTCATGGCGCTCGCCAGACGCCCCAAGAGATCTTCGTGGAACCCGAGCCCCAGAAGGTAGACGTTATAGAGAAGCAGGAAGATCACGACGCCGATGCAGAAGAGGACGGAGGCGCCCTGATACCAAAGAAAGGCGGAATCGATGCGCGTCGAGGCCCACTGCCATCTGGCGAGGCCGGCAATGGCGGGCACAAGGGTGCGGACGTGGTGAAAGACGCGGCTGCCGAGAAACGCCAGGCGATATTTCCACGGCACGCCAGCCGGCGTTCCGGTGGTGGAGGTGCGGGCGGCCGCCCGGAGTGGCGCAATGCGACGCAGGAAGATTGCGCACTTGTCGCGGAGGCGCTTGGCGAGAGAGAGCTGAAGCCAGATCTCATCTTTGTTGGGATGAGAGAGCGACTCGACGGGCGAGAGCGCGTATCGCTCGATCCAGAGCTGCACGTCCTCCGGAAGGGACTCGATTTCCTCTTCGGCGACGGGGGATAGGGCGGCTCCGAACCAATCCGAGACCAGTTGAAAAACGATGGCTTCGAGTTGGCGCAGGGGAGCGGGATGGCAGGCGCGCCAGTGGGTCCAGAAATCTTCGTCAAGCTCACGCGCGTGGAGGAAATTGGCGATCTCCCAGGCGCGCTGGAGGCGCAGGTCGCCGTGCAGCAGGTGCATGAGCAGATGAAGTGCGGCGAAGGCGAGCGCATCGGGCGGGGACAGCACTTGAAAAGGATGGCCGTCGATCCGGGCCACGGTGCGGCGGCTCCAGAATCCGGATTCGCCGGGCGCGGGAATGCATTCGGCGGGGCCGTCCCAGAGCTCGTAATGGATATCGACGGTGATGGGCAGATCGGAAGCAAAGTGGTCGCCGCGCCACTGCCACGGGGTCTGGCGCATCATGGGCGGGAGGTGGCGGCCCTCGGAAGAGCAAATGGGAACGTAGCCGATTTCGCGAAGAGCTTCGGCGGCCGCGGGCGCGGACTCGGGCGCGGTCCAGATATCGATATCGCCCTGGACGCGGAGCAACGGATCGGGCGTGAAATCGGGGGAATGGGCCAGGCCTTTGAGCAGGACGAACTCGATGCCGCGCGCTTCCAGGACGGCGGCGATCTCGAAGAGGTCGCGCTTGAGCCGGTCGAAGCGCTCGGAGTAGTCGCGGATGTTGCGATCGATACGATCCTGAACCCAGGCGGGGAGCGCGTCGCGGCAGAGGCTATTGAGGAGCAACGTAAGCTGCTGCGGGTCGCAGTAATCGAGGACCTTGCGGTGGCCGGCATCGTCGAGGGCGCGGAGGCGGCCGCAGGCGCCGTCGAAACGCAACGCCTCGAGGACGGCCAGGGCGTGCTCAGGGAGCCGGGCGCGGGCGATGTCGTGATGGCGCCAGGCGGGCCGGCCGGCGGGCACGATGCTGGGCAGCGGCAAGGTCATCAGGTCCGCGAATGGGCCACTCAGAAATCGAGGCGGACAGCGAATTGCATCCGCCGGGGCTCACCGGAGGTGAGAATCTTCCCGAAGAAGGGGCCCTGGTCCGGATAGGGATCCGGGATGCCGTAGTTGGGATGGTTGAGGAGGTTGAATACCTCGGCACGGAACTCCATCCCCAAGCGCTCCTTTAGCGCGAAGTGTTTGTGCAGTGCGACGTCGACCACCTCATTGCCGGGACCGGGAATGATGTCGCGGCCGGCGTTGCCGAAGGTGTATGGCGCGGGCTGGCTGAAGGCCGCGGTGTTGAACCAATGGTCGGGCGTCTGCTGGCCCGAGGGCAAAGCGACGGACTGGCCGGGAACGATGTTGGGCCGGCTGAGGGTGCCCGCGTTGGCGATGTCGAGAATGCTGTAGAAAGGATCGAGGGGAGTGCCGTCCTGAAGTGTGATGACGCTGCTTAGCTCCCATCCGCCGGCCAGACGGCGAAGCGTGAGTGGATTGGGCAATCGATAGACGAACTCCGCGCTGAGGCGGCGGGGCACGTTGAAGAAGGACAAGCCGCGGTTGAGAGCGAGATCGCGCTCGTCCTGGGCCCCGGCGCTATCGAACAGGCTCGGGATAACGCTAGTGGCGTCGTCGATAGACTTGGACCATACGAAGGTGGCCAGGAACGTCAGCGAATTCCGGTAACTCTTTTGCGCCTTGAGCTGGAGAGAATTGAACGAGGAATTGGCGATGTGCTGCACCTGGAAAATGGGGCCGAGGGAGGGCCAGGTCCGCAGGGACTGGAGGTCGCCCGGCCGAGGGCCCAGGTCGGCGCCGGTCTCGGTCTGCAAGGCCGTGTTGAAGCGGCGGAACATTCCGAGGTCCGTCCCTTTGCTGCCGATATAGGACGCTTCGAAGACAACCTGACCGGGCAATTCGCGCTGGAACCCGGCATTCCATTGCTGCACGTAAGGCGTGGGTAAGTGCTGGTCCAGACCGTAGTAAGTGGGGAAGCCGGTGCTGGCGGTGGTGGGGAATCCGTTCTGGGTAGTCAGCACGGGAAGCGCGGTGGCGTCGGCGGTGTTCAGTTGGTTACTCAACTGGTTGAGCGCGAGGTCGTAACTCTCGACGGCGATCTCAGGGCTGAAGTAGATGCCGTAGCCAGCGCGAAAGACGGTGTCGCCGTGAGCGGAGAGGGCTCCCGGCAAGCGCCAGGCGATACCAACGCGGGGCGCGAAGTCGTGGAGGTTCGGGTCGTAGGCGCTCTTGACGGGCGCCAACACGGGGGGCTGGGGCAGGTCCGAGTAATTGAGGTTCATCAGGGTGCCGTTGGTTTCGGTGAACGGCGAGGTGTATTCGTAACGAACGCCCATGGTCAAAGTCAAAGCCCCGGTCACTTGCCAGTCCTGTTCGGCAAAACCGGCAAAGGTGTTGTCCCGCATGTACGCCTGCGAGTCGCCCTGGGTGCGCATGGTTTGCTGGGGGAAGCCGAGAAGGAAGTCGGCTAGCGCGTCGCCCGAATTGGGATCGGTCCCATTGCCCGTGAACGCGCCGGCGTAGTCGTACTGCCCGCGGATGTTATTGCTCTGGCGATAATTCAACTGGAAGTGAATCCAATCGGCACCGAATTTGTAAGTGTGGTGGCCGCGGACCAGGGACACGGCATCCGATAAGTGCCAGGTATTGTCGCGCTGCGTCTGGGGGAGAGTAGGATCGTCGGTGACTGTGGAGTAATCGCTCAGGAAGAAGTACGGCAGGCCGAAGGCGGAGGGGTCCGTAGGCGGATTGGCGATTCCCAGTTGCGCCGCGATATTGACGTTACCGGAGTTGATGGGCATGTCGAAGAGACGCAGGCGCGAAAACGACGCTCGGACCTCGTTGCTCCAGGTGGGGCCGCCGAGGGTGTGCCCAACCACTACCTGCTGCGCGCGAAGCTGTTCGCTGGTGGGGCGAAGCGGGAAGCTGCCGCCGATTCCCCCGCCCTCGTTGTTGATGGTGTAGCGCGCGAACAGGAGGCCGCCGTTAGAGAACTGGTGATCGATGCGGCCGGATACGTCGTCGTAATTGCTGGTGCTCGGCGTGTCGTCAACGTAGTTACTCGCCGGATTGTTGAAGGTGTTGGGCAACGGCTCGTACTGGGACAGGTAGGCCTGGGCAATGGGATCGATGCGGTTAGCCGGGATGACGTTTCCTGGAAAGGGAGTCCTTCCGGCGGCAGTGGACGCGCTGAGCGGATCGTAGATGACGTTGCCGCCAGTGAAGTCGCCGCCGCGGACGGCCATGCCGGGGACCAGTTGAAGCGAGGGCGTGGCCGATAAGCCGCGGAGCCCTTCATACGTCACGAAGAAGAACGTTGAGGGGACGGGCAGACGGCCTCCCAGCGATCCGCCAAACTGATTTCGCCGGAAGGTGGCCTGGGACAGACCGGGGTCCTCGAAGTAACTTCGCGCGTCGGTGATCTGGTTCCGGAGATACTCGAATGCGCTGCCGTGAAACTCGCGGCTTCCGGACTTCGTGATCACATCCATCACGCCGCCGCCGGATTGGACGGAGGGAGCGGGCGACAGCGAAGATTGCATGCGAAACTCCTGGACGGCCTCGATGGGAGGGGTGACCACGATGGCGAAGGTGTTGCGGTCGGTATCGTACGCGCCGTCGAGAAGAAACGAGTTGGACGAGGGCCGAGATCCGTTGATGGGTGGATTGAAGGCGACGGAGCCGCGGGTGCCTTGCTGAATGTCGTTATCGACGTCGTGAGTGAAGCCGCCAAGCTGGCGCGGAATGGCTCCGGGGCCGAGCGTCACGAGCGACATCACGTTGCGCTGGTCGAGCGGGAGTTGTGTGACCGTATCGGAATCGACGCGATAGCCGACGGAGGCGTCCTGCGTCTGGAGGGGCGATACGGCGGCGGCAACCTCGACCGAATCATGCGCGCTGCCGAGTTTCAGGCTGAAATCGAGCCTGGCCTGCTGCTGAACTTCGATGGTGAGATGGGAGGCGACGGCCGGACGGAAGCCATCGTGGGCGACCTCAATCGAATAGGTTCCGGGTGTCAGCTCGTCGATGCGATAGACGCCGGAGTCGTCCGAGACGGCCGTCCGAGTGAAGCCGGTGCTTTCCTGGCGTGCGGTGACGTGGGCGCCGGAAAGCGCGCCGCCGGATTGGTCCTTGATCTGGCCCGAGAACGAGCCGGACGAGACCTGGCCGAAGACGAGCGAAGCGGAGAGCAGAAGAAGCGGGAACAGTTTCATCGGATTCCTCCTCTAACGAGCTTTTCGAGACGATCGACCGCGTCATCCAGGCTTCGGTAACGCAACTCATAGGCCGGCGCTTCAACCAGGCGCTCCACGGCCGCACGATGCTCGTCGCCCGAAGGCGGCTCGGTGGGCCAGGGGTTGAAGGAGAGGCGGGCGAACGCTTCCGACGCAGGCATCGGGACCAACCGCACATCCGCGCCGGCGCCGGGCCGGTTCAGAAACACGATGCTCCCGATGTGCGCTTCGACAGCGGTGCGGATTTCCGGCAACGACGAGGTGCGGACTTCGATGGTGGGCTTGCCGTTGCCGCGACGATGGTCCTTCAATCCGCGGAACTCCGGAAATAGCTCGCCCGCGGTGGAGCGAAACCGAAAGACACCGGGTTCCCCAATCACGGTGCGCCCGGCGCCGCGCCGCAACAGCGAGCTGCCGTCGTCGGAGCAGTAGGTCCAGCCGCGGCGTGCGCAGGCATACGAGAGAGACGACTTGCCGGCTCCGGAGTCCCCGGCGAGCAGCACGCCGTGGCCATCGAGCGCGACACATGCGGCATGGATGGAGACCACATGCAAGTTGGCCAACAGGCAACCGATCATGGCATCGACGACGTGGTATCGAAGGTAGGCGGTGTCGGCGGCCGTGGCCTGGGTCACCCATCCGAATCCAAAGCCCCTTCGAAGGTCGCAGCAGTAGTAGTTCTCGGCGTCGGCGACGGCGGTCATCAGGTTGCCTTGGGCGCGGAACACCGGCGCGGGAGGACAGTCGGCCGCCGGACTTTCCGCAACCAAGCAGCGAACCTCGATGGGGGCCTCTTCGAAACGCCTGGCGAAGCCGCTCCAGCTTTCGCCGGCCGCGGCGAGAACAAGAGGGGAGTTCGACCGTACCACGGCCGGAAAGCCGTGGGGATAGAACTCCCCGGAGTGAGTCAGGTGCATGGACGCAAGCAACGGGTCGCACGGCGGATGAAGCTGTACGCCCGAGTGAGAGCAACTCATTACCAACGAGAGTAGCCGGAGCCTGCCGGGGGAGTAATCGAGAACGTGTAAAAAACTGGTAAAACGCCCGGAGGGCCGGGGCTTGGGCGGCCGGTGCGACGCGAAGGACCGGTGACTTGTAAAAGTTCTGTGATTTAACGGGAAAGTGCTGCTAAAGCCTAACAGACCGGCTGTACACTGGCGGTGTCCGGTCAGCGCGTCAGCGAACCGCTACCGGAGGAATCGGCCGGGAAGGCCGCTCAGAGGAGACGCTCAAGCCCATGCGCGCGGCGATCGTACACTACTGGCTACTCAACATGCGCGGCGGCGAACGTGTGGTGGAGGCGCTGTGCAAGCTCCTGCCGGACGCCGATGTGTTCACGTTGTTCTACGAACCGGAGGCGGTTTCGCCGCTGATACGCTCGCGGCGCGTGACTACTTCCTTCCTCAACCCGCTGCGACGATATTACCGGCAATTGCTGCCGCTGATGCCGATTGCGCTGGAGTCTCTGGACCTGCGGGGATACGACCTGGTGATCAGCAGCGAGTCGGGGCCGGCCAAGGGCGTGTTGACGGGATCGAATACGCGGCACGTATGTTACTGCCACTCGCCGATGCGGTACCTATGGGATCTGTATCCGGCTTATCTGCACGATTGGACGCCCTCCTTCTGGAAGAAAATGGCGATCGCCGCATTCTCGTCGCGGCTGAGGGTGTGGGACCATGCCACGGCGTCGCGGGTGGACGAATTCGCGGCGAACAGCGTCAACGTGCAACGACGGATCTGGCGCGCGTACCGGCGGCGCTCGGAAGTCATCCACCCACCGGTTCCCGTTGACACATTTCGCTGGCGGGAGCCGGAAGACTATTACCTGCTGGTATCGGAGCTGGTGGCGTACAAACGCGTCGCGGACGCGGTGCAGTGCTTTTCGCGAACGGGCAGGCGGCTGAAGATTGTGGGGGGAGGCCCGGAGTACCGGCGCTTGAAGCGCATGGCGCAGCCGAACGTGGAGTTCTGCGGCCGCGTGGGCGCGGGCGAATTGCGCGACTTGTACGCCCGGTGCCGCGCGCTGGTGATGCCCGGCGAGGAGGATTTCGGCATGGTTGCGGTGGAGGCCATGGCCAGCGGGAAGCCCGTGATTGCTTTAGGACGGGGCGGCGTTCTGGAGGCCGTGCCAGCCGAACGGTCGGCGGGAATCCTCTACGAGGCGCCGGGCGCGGAATGGCTGGAGGGAGCGGTGCGCGCTTTTGAACGGAGCGAGCCTTCCGTAAACAGGCTCGAATTGCAGGCTTGGGCGACGCGCTTTTCCGAGTCGCGGTTTCAAGTCAGGATGCGCGAGTTACTCGGGCTCGGCATGGCCGAGAGCAGCCAGCCTTACGTGGTGCCCCGCACGGGGACCGGAGCCGGAGCATGAACATGCGCCTCGCTGCCATCGGGCTTCTGGGGGTCACGCTGGCGGGCACGACCGCTCGCGGCCAGCAGCAGCAGACCTTGCCGGATTGCACCTCGCCCGAATACATGGACGATCCACGCTGCGTGGCCTTGCAGCGATCGGGCAGCAGCGCGGCCGCAGGCGGGGACTTGTCCCTTCCTCGTATCCCGGTGATCCGCGATCAAAGCGCCATGCCTACGATGCAGACGGACACGCTGGACCGTCGCAGGCAGAGCGATCAGGCGCTTGGGCCGCAGCGGCAACCGCTGGTTCCGGAGGGGCCAACGGAGTTTCAACAATTCGTCGAGCAATCGATCGGACGCCTGCTGCCCATTTTCGGGCAGAGCTTGTTCCAGGAAACTCCCAACACATTCGCTCCCGTGGATCGCGTACCTGTAACTCCCGATTATGCGATCGGCCCCGGCGACCAATTGATGGTTCGCGCGTGGGGACAGATCGACCTCAGCGTATCGCCGGTGGTGGACCGCTCCGGCGCCATCTACATTCCGCAGGTGGGCGAGCTGAACGTGGCCGGGCTGAAGTTCGCCCAAGTGCACGATTTTCTGAAGACCGCCATTGGCCGCGTGTTCCATAACTTCGACCTGAGCGTGAACATGGGGCAGTTGCGGTCCATACAGGTGCTGGTGGTGGGCCATGCGCGGCGGCCCGGCGCCTATACGGTGAGCGCGCTGAGCACGCTGGTGAATGCCGTGTTCGCGGCCGGCGGCCCGGATTCGCGCGGCTCCATGCGCAAGATTCGCCTGACGAGACAGAACCAGGCGATCGCCGAATTCGACCTATACGACTTACTCCTACGCGGGGACAAATCGAAGGACGTGCGGCTGCTTTCGGGAGACGTGATCTCCATCCCGCCCGTGGGACCGCAGGTTGCGGTAACTGGCAGCGTGAATACGGCGGCGATTTACGAGATTGCACCGAGCGCGACCCTAGCCGATGCGCTCGACCTGGCGGGCGGACTTACTCCCGTCGCAGCCACGCGGGAGGCCACCATCGAACGCATCGAAGACTCGGCGCGAAGGGTGGTGCAGGTGCCGCTTGATCCGAGCCACGCTTCGGCCGCGACGCTCCGCAATGGCGACGTAGTCTCGGTTCTGGCGATCGTCCCCAGATTCGAAAATGCCGTGACTTTACGCGGCAACGTCGCCGATCCGATTCGGATGCCATGGCGCCCCGGCATGAGAATTCGAGACTTGATTCCCGACCGCCAGGCGCTTCTGACGCGCGACTACTGGAAGACGCGAAATCGAATGGGCCCGGCGGAACCGCAGCCGGAGGAGAACGTGATGCTGGCCTCGGTGGACGGCCTCAGCGCGACGGATGGCGCTGCCGGCGGCCAGCCTCAACCCATGCTCGCAGCCAGGGGCGCGGATGCTTCGGCGGCGGCAGCGGGAATGTTGCCGGGGGCTTTGAACCAGCAGCGGACCGGGACCACGACGAATGGGCCGGGCTCGATTGGCGGGACGAGGTTGACGAACGTGGCGGCTGCCAACAAGACGGCGAAGAACCGCGTGGAGCGAAATCCGCTGGAGGTGAACTGGAGTTACGCGGTTATCGAGCGGCGGGATCCGCAGGACCTGCGGACGAGTCTGGTCCCATTCCGGCTGGACAAAGCGGTCATCGAAGGGGACGAAGCGGAGAACCTGCCGCTTCAGCCGGGCGATGTGGTTACGATCTTTTCGACCGCCGACGTACGTGTCCCGCAGCGCATGCAGACGCGGTACGTGCGGCTGGAGGGCGAGTTCGGGTCGCCGGGCGTCTACAGCGTTTTGCCAGGGGAGACTCTGCGCCAACTGGTGGCGCGCGGGGGGGGATTCACGGATCAGGCTTACATATTCGGCTCCGAGTTTCTGCGCGAATCGAGCCGGAGCGAGCAGCAGCAGCGGCTGGGCGATTTTGCGAACTCGCTGGAGCGGGAAGTGGCCTCGTCGGCGGCGAATCTGCGAGGTTCGGTGCTGTCGCCCGAAGAGGGCGCGGCGGCGGTGAGCGAGGTCTCGGCGCAGCGCGATCTGGTTCAGAAGCTGCGTGAGGTGCGCGCGACGGGGCGAATCGTCCTGGACCTGGACCCGCGCGTTCCGGGCGTTGAAGGCCTACCCGATCTAGCGTTAGAGGACGGAGACGTGTTTATCGTCCCCAGCCGGCCGGCCTTCGTGAACGTAGTGGGCAGCGTGTACAACGGAACGTCCTTCCTGTACGAATCAGATAAGAGGCTGGGAGACTACTTACGGGAATCGGGCGGCGCAACAAGGACCGGCGATCCGAGGCACACGTTTCTCATTCGTGCGGATGGCTCAGTAGTTAGTAAGTCGTGGTCGGCGGGGCTGCTGAGCCAGAGCTTCGATGGGTTGCGGCTGAACCCAGGCGACACGATTGTAATTCCAGAGCAGATCAATAAGACGACTTTCCTCAAAGGACTGAAGGATTGGTCGCAGGTATTCGCGCAATTCGGATTGGGCGCGGCCGCGATCAATATCCTGAAGTAGGATCGATGGAATCCCAAGGATCGAATGGCCTCGGAGGGGTGACGGCTCAGGCGGAGACGCAAGCTCCGGCGGAGCCGGTACGGAGACGCGCTACGGCGGGGGAGCCGGAGGTTTCTCTTGTCAACATGGCCGCCGTGCTGGGCCGGCGGAAGCGTATGATCGCGGGCGCGACGCTGGTGGCGATGGTTCTCTCCGGCGTGGTGGCGTTTCTGATTCCGCCCAGTTACACGGCCGAAGCGGTGATCCTGCCGCCGCAGCCGGAACAATCGTCGCAGCTTTTGATGATGGGATCGCCGGCGGGGTTGGCGGGCCTGGGCGGACTGGGATCGAGCCTGGCGGGCGGCCTGTTGAGAAACCCGGCGGAGATGTACATCGGCATTCTGAAAAGCCGCACCATCGCCGATGCGCTTATTGCGCGGTTCCGGCTGCAGGAGGTTTACGGCTCGAAGGGCTTGACCTCCGCACGCAAAGCGCTGGCGCGGCACACAGACATCGCGACGGGAAAAGACTATCTGATCACGATTCGCGTGGAGGATCGCGACCGAACGCGCGCCGCGCGAATCGCCAACGCTTACGTGGACGAGCTGCACAACCAGAACTCGCGGCTGGCGCTGACCTCGGCCTCGCAGCGCAGGCTCTTCTTCGAACAACAGTTGGCGGCGGAGAAGAACGCGCTGGCCGATTCCGAAATCGCGATGAAGAAGATGCAGCAGGCTAGCGGCCTGGTGTTCCCATCGGGCCAATCCGATGCGCTGATGCGCGCGATTGCGGCTCTGCGCGCGGAGATCGCGTCGCGCGAGGTGCAGTTGCAGGGCGTGCGCACGTACGCCACGGGGGACAATCCACAGGCCCAGATGCTTGCAAGCACGCTCGCGGGGCTGCACAAGCAGTTGGATAAACTCGAAGCGGGCGGCGGCGAGGACCTGGTGATCCCGGCGCGACAGCTTCCCGAGACGGGACTCGAATACTTGCGCAAGATGCGCGATTTCCGGTATCACGAAACCCTCTTCGAGCTGCTGGCGAAGCAGTACGAGGCGGCAAGGATCGACGAAGCCAAGGAGGCGCCGCTGCTCCAGGTTGTCGACAGCGCGGTGGTGCCCGATCGGAAGAGCTGGCCGCCGCGGTCGCTGTTCGTGGTGGTTGGCGGCCTGCTGGCGCTGATCGGCGCCAGCCTCTTCGCGCTGTGGGGAGACTACTGGAGCAGGGTGAGGACGGCTTGATGAACGCTGTGGCCGAGCATGCCATCGAGCCCGCGCGGCTGCGGTCGAACGTGGCGGCGCTTTCGATCCTGCAAGTGATGAACTACGCCGTGCCGCTGGCGACGGTGCCGTATCTGGTGCGCGTGCTCGGTCCTGCGAATTTCGGCATGCTCTCGTTCGCGCAGGCGCTCGCGATCTACTTCGACGTGCTGACGGATTACGGATCGTTGCTGAGTGCGACCCGGGCCGTGGCAACGCACAGGCACGATGCGGAGGCCGTGACGCGGATTTTCTGGCGGACGGCGGCGGCGAGGGTGGCGATCGCGGCAGGGTGCGCTGTGGCGCTCGGCGTTCTGATCCTGGCCGCGCCGCCGATGCGTGCTGCGTCCGGACTGTACGCCGCGGCGTTTCTAACGGTGATTGGAACCGCGGTCTTCCCCGTGTGGTTCTTCCAGGGCATCGAGCAGATGAAGTACGTCACGATGGCGCATTCGTCAGCGCGGCTTCTGACGATTCCGGCGCTTATCCTGCTGGTGCACAATCCGGATCACTACGTCAGAGCGGCAGCGGTTCAGGGGGGCGTGCCGGTTCTGGCGGGAATTCTGGTTGCGCCGGTGGTGTGGCGGAAGCTGCGGCACGGGTTCTACCGGCCGCGACTTTCCGAGATCGCCGCCGTTCTCAGAGAGGGCTGGAGTGCGTTTGTGGCCAACTCCGCGCTGGTGGTCAACGCCACGGCCACGATTACCGTGCTGGGCCTTGTCGCCGGGGCGGCGGAAGTAGGTTACTACAGCGCCGCGGACAAGGTGATCCGCGCGTTGAACGCATTGCTGACGCCGGTTACTCAGGCGCTGTATCCTCATCTGAACAGCCTGAAGACGCGCTCGCGACACCTGAGCCTGGAGCTGATGCGCCGGAGTTACGTCTGGATCGGTCTGGTGGCGCTGGTGGTTTCCGTGGGTACGTTCGCGATGGCGAGGCCGGTGGGCCTGGCTCTGTGGGGCCACGGATTCCTGCGATCGGTGGCGGTGCTGCGCTGCTTGTCGCCGCTGCCGTTTCTGCTCGCCGTAATCAATTTGGCAGGCGTGCAGACGCTGCTCGTTCTGGGCAAGGATTCGGTGGTGAGCCGCACGGTGTTTGCCGGGGCTTTAGTGAATATAGCGCTGACGACCTGGCTTTCCGCGAGCTTCGGCGCTCTGGGAGCTGCGACGGCGAACGTGACCAGCGCGGCTCTCCTGGTCTGCGGCCTGGCGTACTCGGCGCGGCGCGCGGTGAGGAGTTGAGATGGCGGCGGCCTGGCTGCTCGCGTTCGTGGTGCTGAGCGCGGCTCCGATCGCGAAGATCGGCGATGTGCAGATACTGGAAATTTTGCAGGCTTTGTTCCTGACGCTGGCCGTGCCGGTATTCGTGTACCGCGGTTTGAAGGCGCCAGCTTCCGGTTTGTGGCGGGAGTTCGGCGGACGGTACCTTCTTCTGTTGGCGCTTTGCACGGCTTTATCCATCGCGTCTCTGCGGCTGCCTTTCTACACGCCGCCCGGTGTCTCCGTGCTGAAGCGTCCGCTGTGGATCTCGCTCTCGCGGATCTTCGAGCTGTTCCTGGTGGTCTACTTTATGCTGCGCGGCGCCGAGACGCTGCGAAGGCGCCCGGCGCTGTTGCGCGCGGCGCTCGACACATACATCTGGACCGGAACGCTCAGCGCGTGCATTTCGATCGGGGCGTGGGTGGTGGCGCAGACGGCCGGGGCGCAGAGCTTTGCGATCTATGGAGCCGACCAGCGGGCTCGCGGCTTTTTCAACGAGGGCGGCCCGTTCGGCGTCTTTCTGGTGAGCGTGGCGGCGGTCACGCTGCTGCGCGCTCGGCTTTTTCGATTCGTGTATCCCGGTGTGCGGTGGGCAATCTTGGGGATGCTTGCGGTGGCGCTCGGCCTGAGCCAGTCGAAAGCCGGCTTGATCGTAGCCGCGGGCCTGTGCTGCGCCTCGGTGATGCTTGCCGGCGGCCGGCTCCAGAAGATCGCGCTGACGATTGTGTGCGCGCTCGTGCTCACCGCGGCTTTGAGCCTGTTCGGCGGCAAAGTGTTCGGTTACTTCTATGCCTACCTGAATCTGGAGGAAGCGATGGCGTACCGCCCGGACGATCCGAGCCTGATCATGGGCCGGATTGCGGCGTCGGTTATCGTTCCCCGCATGATTGAGGCGCATCCAGTAATGGGCATCGGGGTGGGCAATTACTCGCTCATGAGAAATGACCCGCAGTATCTCGAGAACCTTCCGCCAGTGAGCGAGTGGGACTTACCGGGGATGGGATTGTTCGGATCGGCAGCAGAGTTCGGCGTTCCGCTGACGCTGTTTCTGCTGGTGCTCCTGATGCGGCCGGTGGTGCGGTCACGGAAGATGGGGCAGCCCGTAGTGGTGGCCGTGGCGGCGAGCTTTCAACCGCTCGCGTTTCTGCTGGGAGTGAATTTGAACTTCTTCTACCCTTGGCTGGTGGCCGCGTTCGTGCTGGCGGCGGGAGGAGCGATCAATGAGCGGAACGCCTCGACATAGGCTTCGGCCATCTGGCGGCTGCCGTAGCCCGCGCTCCGCTGGGCCCTTCGCGCGCGGCCATCGCGCACCAGTTCACTCGAGCGGGACAGGGTGTAGAGAATCGCGGTCAGCTTCTGCGGATCGGCGGGGGGAATCAGGAGGCCTGCTTCGGAGTTCTCGATCAGCTCCGGAATGCCGCCCACAGCGGTTCCGAGGAGATAGAGCCCATGCGCCTTCGCCTCGATGAGACTCAGCGGCGCGTTCTCCCGGCACTCGGAAAGTTGCAGGAAAACGTCGCAATGCGAGAGCAGCCTCTCTTTCGCGGCGCCCGTAACGAACCCATGCCAGACCGCGTTCGGAACTTCGCCGGCGAGTTCGAAGAAAGCCTTCTCGAAGGCGCCGCTGCCGGCCAGGTGAAACTCGATTTCCGGCGAGCCGGCGAAAGCACGGATGGAAGCCAGGAGCGTTTGGCAACCCTTTTCGCGCTCGAGCCTGGAGAGGAACAGGACTCGCAGCGGACCCGATGGCGCTTCGGGCGCGGGCAACGGCTCGACATCGACACCGTTTCGAATGACCTGGATTCGCGGTTCTGTCCAGCCCGCCTGGCGATGAAGCTTCGCAGTGGCGAAGGCCGGCGCGATCAGCATTCCGACGGAGCCCTGGAAACGGCGGTGGTAGGCCGCGTAGACGCTGCACGACCGGCACAAGCTTTCGCACATGGTTCCGTCGCGGCGCTGCATGGTGGCGCGTGGGCAGAGGAGGTGGCAATCGTGCAGGGTGTGGGCGATGGCCGGCGTGTATCTGCGAGCCACCTGCCAGACGGCCGGGGAGAAGCCGTTGACGTTGTGCGTGTTGATCGCATCCGGCCGGATCTGGTCCAGAACTTTGCGCAGCGGGAGAATGACCGACGGATTCCAGAGATCGATGGCATGCCAGCAGGCGCGGGCCAGGCGGCCAGGCTGCTGGCGCGGCTTATCGAAACTCCAGTAGAGGTTCCAGGGCGCCACGCGCCAGACGCGGATTCCCTCGCGAGTCTCGACGCAACAGCGCTCGCCGGCAAGTTGGGAACGGGCACAAGTGGAGATGACGTCCACCTGGTGATCCAGGCGGGCGAGAGAGCCAGCCAGTTGCGCGGCGAGAGCCTCGGCACCGCCAATCGAGTAGGGCGGGAACAATGACGACACGATCGCAATTTTCATGACGGGACCGGTATGACGCCCACTACGGTTGCCGCTCCTGAGCGAAGCCGCAAGATCCTCGCCGACGCGCGCTGGGTGGGGCTCCATGGCATCGGCCGTTTCGCCCGCGAGGTGCTGCGGCGCCTCCCCATTGAGACGCGCCTGGAGAGAGGGCCGCGGCCGCTGTCGCTGGCCGACCCGCTATGGCTCGCCTCGAACGCGATCGCGCGGAGGCCCGGCGTCTTCTTCTCACCGGGATTCAATCCGCCGCCGCTCTGCTTCGCTCCGCTCGTATTCACCATTCACGACCTGATCCACATTGAGACGCCCGAGGCCGCCACACCGGCCAAGCGCCTGTACTATCGATGCATCGTCAAACCCGCCTGCCACCGGGCATTTCGCGTGCTCACGGTTTCCGAGCACTCCCGTTCGCGAATTCTCGCGTGGTCCGAACTTTCCGCGGAGCGCGTGGTGAACGTCGGCAACGGAGTCGGTGACCCGTTCCGGGCAGACGGCCCGCGGTACCAGCCCGGCTTCCGCTACGTCTTGTATGTTGGCAACGCGCGGCCGCACAAGAACCTCGACCGCCTGTTTCAGGCCTTTGGCGACGTGGCGCGTCCCGGCGTGATGCTGGTGCTGGCGGGAACGCCCGAGCGGGAAATCGCAGGCAGCCTGGAACGGCACGACATCGGGAGCCGCGTTCACCTTGTGGGCAGCCTGCCGGACGAGGAACTGGCGGCGGTCTATCGCGGCGCATCGCTCGTGGTTCTGCCCAGTTTGGTAGAAGGCTTCGGACTTCCGGCTCTTGAAGCCATGGCGTGCGGAACGCCCGTCGTTGTCTCCCGGATCCCGGCGCTTGCCGAAACAGTCGGGGACGCGGGCCTACTGTTCGATCCACTCGAACCCGGCGACCTGACGCGAGCGATGAAGCTCGCTCTGGGCGACGCCGACCTGCGCGCGCGCATGACTGCCTGGGGGCTACAGCGCGCCCAATGCTTTTCCTGGGACCAGGTGGCCGCGCGGGTCCTGGCGGTTCTGGACGAAGCCGCCGCTTCAGAAAGACCATAGCAGGCTCGTGTATCCGGTGTTCGCCTGATAATCCTGCACACCGTAGAAGTTTTCGCGATAGCCGTAGTATTGGTAGCCGACGTTCAGCCGGATCTTTTCGGCAACGCGGAAGGACAGGCGGGCAATTGGAGATTGATACCTCATGGGGAATGTCTGTGCGGCTTGAAAGGCCGGAAGGGGGGAACCTACCTGGTTGCCCACCGGGTCGGACCGGCCGTCCCCCGTATCCTGCACGATGCTGTATCCAAGGTAGAGGCTCGCCAGCTTCTTTATGACGAAACGCGCGCCGAGATTTGCGGAATGGATGTTACTGATATAGATCGATTGCGCCTGAACGGCTTCGGGACCGATGAAATAGGCAATGCCGCCGAGGGTGTTCAGATGCAGTTTCGAGTAACTGGCATCCAGGCCGAACCACGAGACCGGCGTCCAGGATGCCGAGCCGGCGTAAGTGCGGGCGTTCGAGCTGTAAGACGTCAAGGCCACCGCGTTGACGTTGACGTCCTCGTGCGACCAGGCTGTAAGATCGAGCTTCCGCAGCTTGTACCGAATGCGGCCCTCAATGGCATGATAGTTGCCGTCTCCCTTGGGAGCGAAGGGCAGGCTGTTGCGGCCGATCTCCGCGTCGGCGGTTATGGTCAATGCCTTAAGGGCGCTCAGGCGAACCCCGAAGACGCCCGAATTCAGCGTGTTCGTCTGGTCGTAGACGATCTGGCCGGCTGCGGTTGCTAAGTAGGGCTGCTCTACCGAGCGGATGCGCCGGTCGGAGTAATGATAGCCGCCGTAGAAGCCGAGCCACGGTTTGACGCGGTAGTGGAAGTCCGTCTGGTTCGACAGCGTAAAGATCCCCAGATAATCGAAGTAGAAGAAGCTGGCCGTTGAGGTAGCGTCGTCCACCTGGGCGTAGGTGCTCTCTCCTTCCGTCCTTACGTTGTAAGTGGACGTCTCGTTTGTGATGGTCAGGCGGCCGGTAGGTAGCAGAGCGAGCGTGAGGTTACCCGTGGCCACCGGCCGCTGCGCGTTGCCAAAGGAGTAGACCTGCTCGTTGGCGGGGCCCGTGGGGACAATTCCTATCGCGTTCTGGTCGAGTAAGTACGCGTGCTGGCCCGAGGTGTAAGTGAAGCGCCCGTTGATATTGAAGATCCGCCGGTCGTAGAGCAGGCCGAAGCGCCAGTAGGGGCTGGTGCCGTGAACGGGTCCGGTGCCGAGAAATGAGTTCAGCGTAGCGCCGGTGGCGGGTATCGTGGGGGTGGATGAGGCTACCTGATAGCTGGAGTCGTCCTTGAAATCCTCCCACCCGGTGGTCCAATTGAACGTGATCCCGTGGAACCTCAACTGGGTGCCGACCCGATACTCGTTGCGCGCGATCCGGACATTCGAAAACACGGGGAAACTCGCCGTAGTGTCGTCGAACGCGGGGATGGTGGTGATGCCGGCGCCGGACTGATTGTCGTGCGAGTAACCGAAGAAGAACTGCGTGTTCGATCCGGGCAGGATGGTGAGGTCGTGGTCCTGGGAGCCGTAAGTGGTGTCGAGCAGATGTCCTCCGGTGGCTCCGCCGGTGACGAGACCGGGATTGAAATAGTGATTCTGCCGCCAAAGCAGGTCGTAGCGATACCAGCGGTTCTTCTCGATGCGGAACGTTGCGGCCTGGTAAGGATCGCCACCGAGCCCGTTGGCGGTGATCGAAGCGTCGTCGAACAGGAATCCGTGGCCGTCTTTCGAATTGAGGCTCAGAGAGCCGCCCAGCAGACGGATGCCGTCCGCGAAGTTTACGGAGCTGCGGTATTCGTCTTGGTTGCCGGCGACGGTCGCGAAGCGATAGCCCGTTTCGAAAGAGTTGACGATGTTGTAATCGTCCCAGTCCGAGCCGCGGGGCGCGCCGACGGTTTCCGGGGTGGGCGCCACCAGTTGCTGGGCCCGGCACACGACGGCGCCCCCGGCTAGAAGCGCGGCCCAGCAGCACAAGGATTGCAATCGTGACGTCATCGCATGAAAAGGGAATCGCTATTAGAACCGTGGATGCGAACGTGGCAGTTGGTGCAGTTCTGATAGCGGGGATCGGTCATGTTATGGGTTTGCGACGGCATCGGGTCGCCGGTGCCGTGCAGGCCGAAGGGCGGCGCGCCGTTGTGACACTCGAGACACATCGTAAAGACAACCGGCCGGCGCAACAGGCGCGAGTTGACCGAGCCGTGCGGAGAGTGGCACACCTCACAGCCTTCGACGCGAACCGGCGGATGCTCATAGACGAACGGCCCGCGCTTGTCCGAATGGCACCTCAGGCAAGGCTCCTCGTTCGAGAGTGCGGTATCCACCATGCGCGGCCGCTCCGCCATGCGCCAGGTGGGCGGGAACGCGCCGTGCGGATTGTGACAATCGGTGCAGGTCATGAACCCCTCGTTGACGCGGTGTCTGAAGGGCATCGAGAAATCGGCCCGGACATTGGCGTGACATCCGTAACAAAGATCGCGCTCGGTGTGGGCCAGCAGGAACTTCGGCGTCGCCGCTTTATGGATAGAGTGGCAGGCGGTGCAGACGACGTCGTTCTCGGTGTGAGTGGACCTGCGGATATTGGCGCGCGACATGGCGGCGCTGTGGCAGCGCAGGCAGGCATCGAGAACCTTGGCAGGAGCTAGCCCCGGAAATGACACGATGGTCGCCTTACCGCCGTGCGCCTCCACGTGCGCTCTGGCGGGGCCATGACAGCTTTCGCAGCCGGTGTTTTCGGGCTTCTCCACGCCCGACGCGATGCTCTTGAAATGCGGGTTCTTGTAGAACGTGAACCAGATGTTTGCGTGGCAGGTCTTGCATTTGTCGCTGCCGACGTAGCCGTTCGGCGCGTCGGCGCCAGCGGCGACTGAGGCGGCCAGGAGTGCGAACAGGAATCCCCGAGTGAATGCGGTCACGACGTCCCCTCTGCACCTCAATGTTAGTCGAGATGGCCTTGTTACTCCAGTAACTCGCCCGTGTTTTTACACTTCTTTTACCGGCTGGAAACTTGCCGGGGTGCGTTTCGGCCTTTTACAGAATCCTGACAATTCGTTTGCGACTCGTTGCGAGAGCGGCTGTTACGCTGCGGGTGTTATGCGAAATGAATCATCCCGGCGCGGGTTCGTGCTGGGAATCCTATACGGTTTCGGTTCCCTGATCGCGGCGGGGCTGGGGCTGCCCGCTCTGCGGTACCTGCTGCGCGCGCCGCAGGGGCCCCCCAAGACGGAGTGGATCGATGCAGGCGACCTGACGGATCTGGAGGCGGAAACTCCCGAGGAGATCACGGTAGCTCACCGGCACACGGACGGATGGAAGACGGTGGAGGAGAAGGTGAGCGCATGGGTGGTGAAGAACCCCGAAGGCGGCATCACTGCATTCTCCCCGCGCTGCACGCACCTGGGGTGCGCTTACCGGTGGGACGCTGCCCAGCACGACTTCCTTTGTCCTTGCCACGGGTCGCGGTTTGCTTTGACCGGCCAGGTGCTCAGCGGACCGGCGCCGAGACCGCTCGATCGCTATGAAGTAAGAGTGGAGGGCACTCGGGTTTGGCTGAAACCGCCGGAGGCGCCGGAGGCCGCCCACTCGTGATTGCCGGCCTGATCGGTTGGCTGGACGACCGCACGGGGTTGCCCACGGCCCTGCGCTCGTTCGCAACCGAGGGAGTTCCGGCATCGAGCGGCTGGCCCCAGGTCTTCGGCAGCGTGCTGCTGTTCCTGTTCGCCACGCAGGCGTTCACGGGCATCCTGCTGGCATTGAATTTCGCGCCGACCGCGGGCGAGGCCTACAGCAGCTTGAACTACATTCTGCGGGACGTGGCGGGCGGGCGCATGATCCGCGGCCTACACCACTGGGGCGCCAGCATGATCGTGGTGGTGGTGGCGCTGCACATGATGCAGGTATTCCTGTATGGCGCTTATAAACGGCCGCGCGAGACGACGTGGATTGTGGGCGTGACGCTGCTGCTGATCACGCTCGGCTTCGGGCTGACCGGATACCTGCTGCCGTGGGACAACCGGGCGTACTGGGGCACGGTGGTGACCACGCAAATCGCGGGACAGGCGCCGGGGCTGGGCCGCTACGTTCAGCGGCTGATGGGGGCCGAGAGCGGGGTGGGCGCGGTGACGTTCGCGCGCTTCTACGCCGCGCACACATTGCTGTTACCGGCGTTCGCGCTGGTCCTGATCGTCTTCCACGTCTACCTGGTCCGGCGGCACGGCGTCACAGGCGACCCGCTCGACACACGGCCGAAGCGCGCGTTCTATCCAAGCCAGGCGCTCAAGGACACGGCGGCCATCTTCGTGGCGTTCGCGATTCTGTTCACGCTGGCGGCGGTGGTTCATGCGCCGCTCGAGCAAATGGCCGATCCGACGGATACCACGGTGATCCCGCGCCCGGATTGGTACTTCCTGTTTCTCTTCCAGACGCTGAAGTTCTTCAAGGGCGCAGCGGAGCCGATCGGCAGCGTGCTGTTGCCAACCATCGCCGTCGCTCTTCTGTTCGCCGTGCCGTTCCTGGACCGTTCGGCTGCGCGGCGCATGAAGCAGCGTACGGCCGCCATGGGGATCGTTCTGGTGTCCCTGATTGGTTGGGCGGCGCTGACGACCGCGGCTGTGGTTACCACACCGAAGGCCGAAGCGAGCCCGCCGACGCTGGCCGCCAATCGATGGCTGCAACTGGGACCCGAGGAACTCGCCGGAGCGGGCTATTTCCGGCAGGCGCGCTGCTCCACCTGCCACAACCTGCTGGGGGGCGAGCCGAAGCCGGGCCCGAACCTGGCGGAATTGGGAACGCTCAAATCGAGCGACCAGATGACCGCGCATCTGAGGAATCCGGCCGCTCTCAATCCAGGCAGCCGCATGCCGCGCATTGACCTGACCGAGGGCCAGATTCAGGCGCTCACCGCCTTCCTGCTGAAGCTGACGCCGGACAATGCGGACGCGTTCTCGCAAGCCCCTTCCGAGCCGCTGGAGGCGGCGGCGATCTTCGTTTCGAGCGGCTGCAACGCGTGCCATCAGGTGAACGGATCGGGAGGCACGATCGGGCCGCCCCTGAACGGAGTGGCCGGGCGGCACAGCCGGGAGTGGGTGGCGCAGCATCTCAGGGACCCGAAGTCACAGACGCCAGGAAGCGTGATGCCACCGTTTCGGTTTGCGGATCGCGACCGGGACCTGTTGATCTCGTATCTGTTTTCGCTGCCGGCAAAGCAGGAGTAAGACGTGCCGACCTGCTGCCGCTACCTGCTTGCGGGCGCGCTGATCTGGGCCTCGGCTTCATGCCGGGCTCAGGAGGGGGCAGTGCCTGGGGAGACGCTGCCCCCCTCCGAGTTGTCCCTGACGGGCGTGCCCAAGCGGGTCTTCTCGGACGAGTGCCTGCTCTTTAGCAGCCCCTTCCGCGCGAAGAAGCGCGACTTGACCTGGCTGGTTCCCTTCGCGGCGCTGACAGGGGCGCTTATCGCCAGCGACACGCACAACTTCAACGCGCACATTCACTCGACGCCCTCCACGATTAACCAAAGCAGTGAGCTCACCGATGCCAGCGTCGGCATCCTGGCTGCGCTGCCGGTGGCGATGTATGGTTTCGGGCGGCTGCACTACGATCCCCACCTGGACGAAGGCGCCGTGCTCACGGGCGAAGCCGCGGCCGACAGCCTGATCGCGGTTGAAGCGCTGAAATTCGCGCTCCGGCGGGAGCGGCCCAATGTGAATGGCGCCAGCGGCAGCTTCTTTCAATCTACTTGGGACGGCTCGTTTCCCTCGTCCCATGCGATGGTGAGCTGGAGCATCGCCTCGGCGATTGCGCACCGCTATCCCGGATGGCTCACGCAACTGTCGGTCTATTCGCTGGCCACGGCCGCCAGCATTCCCCGGATCACAGCGGAGAAGCACTTTCCCTCCGATGTGCTGGTGGGCGGAGTGCTGGGCTGGCTGATCGGCCGGGAGGTGTTCGAACGGCGGCACACGGACTGGAATCCAGTGGCGTTTGAAGCGCCGGCGGCGCGGACGCGGCCTGCGCCCGCCTCGACGGATCATCCGGCCTTCGTCGAGCCGGAGCGCGAGGGCCCGAAGCGTGCGCAGGGCCCGATTCTCGTACCCATGGATAGCTGGGTCTATCCGGCGCTGGACCGCCTGGCCGCGATGGGGTACATACGCGATGCGGCGAGCGGGATGCGCCCCTGGACCCGCACGGAGTGCGCCCGCCAACTGGCGGAGGCGGTGGAAGTGGAGGCGTACCGCACCAGCCACTCCGGCCCGCGGAACTCCGAGGAAGCCGTTCGGCTGATCGCGGCGCTGGGCGAGGGATTCGGCCGGGATGGCGGGTCCACCGCGTATCTGGAGCTGCAGCTCGCTCTACAGCCGGTACCTTGGGATCTCCGGCAAGCCGCTTATCGACGGCTACAATTTCGGCCAGACCATCGTCAACGATTACGGCCGGCCGGTTTCGGAGGGCAGCAATGTGGACACGGGCTTCACGGCGGAGGCGGTGGATGGCCGCTTCTCCTTCTACACCCGGAGCGAGTTTCAGTACTCGCCGCCGTTCTCGAGTCCCGCCGCCGAGCTGAAATCCACCGTGCACGAATTGGAGCCGGTGATCGCAGGATCGAGCACGCCGGTGGAGCGCTTCGATCCGCTCGAAGCGTACGTTGGGGTCCAATTGGGCGGATGGTCGCTCACGGTGGGCAGGCAGGAGCTTTGGTGGGGACCGGGGGAGGCGGGGCCGTTTTCGTTCAGCACGAACGCCGCGCCGTTTTACTCTTTTCGCCTGACCAGCGCCGCTCCCATTTACCTGCCCGGACCGCTGCATCATCTCGGCGCCTTCCGCGTAGACATCATCGGCGGCGAACTCTCGGGCGAGCAGTCCCCTGCCCGCCCACTGGTGAATGGCGTAAAAATCACGTGGAACGCGACCAAAGACATCGAGTTCGCCTACACTCGATGGGCAATGTTCGATGGCAAGGGCGTTCGCGCGTTTACCGCCGGCTCCGTGATTGACAACCTGATTGCCACAAGCGCCGTGACGGCTAGTGGCGCCAACGCCGGCGATCTCAAGAGCGGATTCGAATTTCGCTGGAGGCTGCCGGGCGCCGCCAACCGCGTCACCCTCTACAGCGACGCCTACGCCGATGACGAGCCCATCCCGCTCACTGGCCCGCAGCGCTCCGCCTGGGCGCCGGGCATCTACGTAGCCAGCCTTCCCGGCCTGCCCCGGTGGGATCTACGCGTCGAGGCGCCCTATACCCGGATGTTTACGGACCAGGGCGGGTTCTTCCTCTACTGGAACGGCGTGTACACTCAGGGACCGACGAACCAGGGGAATCTGGCGGGCAGCTGGGTGGGGCGCGACGGACGGGGCCTGCTGGCCCAGGTCTCCTGGTGGCGCACGGCGCGGACCCGGTGGGACTTCGGCTACCGCCAGAACCGCATCGGAGCGGCCTTTCTGCCGGGAGGGGGAACCCAGGACGACCCCTTCGTGAGCGGGACCTTAAGGCTGGGATCCCAATGGGCCCTGGGCGTTTTCGCTCAATACGAGCGGTACAACATTCCGGTTCTGGGAGGGCCGCGGCATGACGTGGCCGCGTCCCTTCAGATGACCTACGAGCCCCACTGGAGGCCGTTCCACAACTGAGTTTGCCGCGATTTACAGGAATTTGACATAGGGGCAACAACTCCCGGCCCCTTGCGCGCCTAGCCTGAGAATTACGGTGCCTACGGCGCAGTGCCGCATCCAACAAACAGGTATGAATCCAGTTACTTTGCCCAGCATTCGCGACAGCGGTCCGGCGGCGGGGGCGGCGGCCACCGGGAGCGCTCCCCGCATGCAGACCATTCTGGTCATCGACGATGACGACAGCTTGCGCGACACCGTGTCGCTGGTGCTTGAAAAGGAGGGCTTCCGAGCCGTGCAGGCGGCGGAGGGGCGCGCCGGGTTCGAGCAGGCCATGATGCTGCGGCCCGATCTGATCCTGGTGGATCTCCGGTTGCCGGGGATGACGGGCATCGACATCTGCAAACAACTGCGGGCGGCAGAGCTGGCTACGCCGATCATCGTGCTGAGCGCCGTGGGCGACGAAATCGACAAAGTGCTGCTGCTCGAAATCGGCGCGGACGATTACGTGGTGAAGCCCTTCGGAGCGCGAGAGCTCATCGCGCGGATTCGCGCCGTGCTGCGCCGCTCGTCCGCTGAGACGCGGAAGGTCATGCACATGGGCGAAATCGAGATCGACATGGAGCGGCGCGCGGTCACGAAGGGGAGCGAGGAAGTCAAGCTCACGCCCACCGAGTACAACCTGCTGGCCTTTTTTCTGCACCACCCCGACCGGCCACTTACACGGGACATGATTCTCAATTCCGTGTGGGGCTACAGCTTCATGTCCAATACACGCACCGTTGACGCGCACGTGCTGAAACTTCGCCAGAAGCTGGAATTGGATCCCAATATCCCCCGGCATATTCTGACCGTGCACGGCGTGGGCTATCGGTTCATGCCATAGCCGGAGGCCGGGCAATTGGGAATGGAGGAAACAAGGGACCAGACCGGGGTGGGGACCGTCCTCATCGTCGACGATTCGGAGGCTAGCGCCGCCGCCTTGGAGATCGCCTGCGCTGCGATCCCAGGGCTCAACGTTTCGACCGTGTCGTCGGCGCTCGAGGCCGTGAGGATCTTCCGAAGCCACGGCCAACCGGTTCGGGCGGTGCTCACCGACATCCGGATGCCGCACATGAGCGGCTTCGACCTGATCCGCTATATTCGCGCCGACCAGAGGCTCGCGACCACTCCCATTATCGTCGTCACTGCCGATACCGACCCCGAAACGCCCGAGATGACCGCCCTTCTGGGCGCCAACGCATACTTCTCGAAACCGTTCTCCCCTCGGGAAGTTCGGGAGACCCTGGAGCGTCTCTTACATGGAAACCCAAGCGCTGAATGAAAGACGGCGCGTGAGGCGAAGGCTCGCGGGCGCGGCCCAGGCTTTGTGCACGGGCGCCGCGGTGTGCCTTCTCTCCAGTTCGCCCTCGCCGGCCCAGACGTCCGGCGACACGCAGAAGATTCTGGACCGGCTGGACCGCCTGGAGGAGCAGAATCGAGCCTTGACGGCCGAGGTTCAAGCCCTGCGCCAGGAGTTGGCGGCCGCGCAGGCGGCAACCCCGACGCCGACGCCTACGCCGGTACAGGCTCAGGGGCCCTCCACCGAGGAGCGCCTGGATGTCCAGGAGAGCCGCACCGCGGAGTTGGCTGCTTCGAAGGTGGAAGCGTCGCAACGGTTCCCCATACGCCTCACCGGCATGGTGCTGTTCAACAGCTTCTTCAATTCCACGGGAAGCGGCGGCTACGAGTACCCTACAATCGCGATGCCGGGCGAGACAGGCTCGGGCGGCGCAACGGTCCGGCAGACGATCATCGGCCTGGACTACAGCGGCCCTGAAGTGCTCGGCGGCAGAATCAGCGGCGCCCTGAGGATGGACCTGTGGGGCGGCAATGGGCCGCCGCTCGACGAGGCGCTTCGGCTGCGAACCGCGACGGTCAGCATCGACTGGAAGGACCGCAGCTTCATGGTGGGCGTGGACAAGCCGATCATTTCGCCGCGAGAGCCGGAATCGCTGGCGCAGGTGGAGGTGTCTCCGCTGACCGGCGCCGGCAATCTGTGGCTGTGGATTCCACAGGCCCGCTTCCAGCAGGATTTCCATTTCACCGATCAATCCGGATTGCAGGCGCAGATTGGCGTGGTTCAGACGCACGAGGTCAATGGCAGTCCCGCCAGTCCCTATGAGCCGGGACCCACGACGCCCAGTTATGTGGAGCCGGCGCGGCCCGGCGTCGAAGCCCGCCTGGAGTTATTCACCGGCCCAAGCGACGGCCAGCGCTTCGAGATCGCCTCCGGCTTACACCACAGCGTATCCCACGTGCTGGGGGAATCCCTGTCGTCGGACATCGTATCGTTCGATTGGTTCGGGCGCCCCTGGAAGCCGATCGAATTCACTGGCACGGTGTTTATGGGGCACAACGTAGCGCCGCTCGGCACGGGTTACATTTCCCAAGGGTTCGTCGCCATCGGCCCGGGAATGGTTACGAGCGTTCCGAGCGTTGGAGGATGGGGCCAGCTCACGTATCGCCCCTTCCCCCGGCTGTGGTTCAACTTCTTCACCGGGCAGCAGGATGACCGCAATTCCGTGCTTCCGGCGTACGCCATCGCGAAGAACCTGGCTTACGGAGCGAATTTCTTCTACAAGCTCGCCCCCAACGTGCTGGCCAGCTTCGAGGCGTCTCAGACGCGGACGAACTACATCGGCTCGGGACTGCTGCTGAACAATCACTATGACCTGGCTCTGGCGTATCTGTTTTAGTCTTCTGCTGGGATGGCACGCCGCGGGCGCAACCGTCTCGGGAAGCGTGCGCCTGGCGGATTCCAGGGTCCCCGCGGTCCGCAAGCACCAGGATTATTCCGGCGTAGTGGTGTGGCTGGAGCCGGTGCATCCGAGCGCGATCCAGCGCGTCTCCACGCCGCCGCGGCAGGCGAGGATGGAGCAGAAGGACAAGCGTTTCGTGCCGCACGTGCTGGCGATTGAGGCGGGCTCCAGCGTCTCTTTCCCCAATCTAGATCCCATCTTCCACAGCGCGTTCTCCAATTTCAGCGGTCAGGTGTTCGATCTGGGGCTCTATCCGCCCGGCTCGAGCCGCAACATCGTGTTCACGCGGATCGGCGTGGTCCGCATCTTTTGCAACATTCACCCGTCCATGAGCGCCATCATCGTGGTGTTGAAGTACCCGTGGTTCACCATCTCCGACAGCGCCGGAGCATTCGCGATCCCCCACGTTCCTCCGGGCGAATACACGATCCACGTGTTTCACGAACGGGCGACGGAGAAGACGCTCGATGCGCTGCGGCGCAGGATCTGGGTCCCAGAGGCGGGCCTTGATTTACCCGCGATGACGATTTCGGAGACGGGCTATCTGGAGGCGCCGCACAAGGACAAGTACGGGCAGGACTATCCGGCGATGAGCGACGACCACGGAATGTACCCGGTGCACCAGAAATGAAGTCTCCCCTCTCGCGAGTTTCGCTCCTCTGGAAAGTGATGCTCTCCACCTCCGCCGCCATCACGGTGGTGTTTGCCGTGACCGGCTGGATTGCGGTGAAGAGCACGATTCGGGCAACTTCGGAAAGCGTCGACCACGAAGTGCAGGCCAGCTTCCAGACATACCAGTCGCTCTGGAAATCGCGGGCGGACCGGCTGTCTTCGATCAGCGCGATTCTCAGCGCGATGTCGGATGTGCGGGCGGCATTCGGCACCGGCGACGAAGCGACCATCCGCGACACGGCCGCGGAGTTGTGGTCGCGCGTCTCGGACGAGGACGCGATCTTCCTGGTGACCAGCCCGGGCGGGCGAGTGATTGCCTCGCTCGGGGGGATTGCGCGGGAATCGCTGCCGCGGGATCTTCCGGTGGTCAGCCAGGCACTGCCGCATTTCCCCGCGCAGGCGACGGGCTTCCTGGCGCGGGGCGACCGGCTGTACCACATCACGATCACTCCGGTTTACGTGCAGGCGAGCGGCGGCACGGCCCTGCTTGATGTGCTGGTGGCCGGCTACGACATCAACCGCGGCGTGGCCGAGCATTTGAAGCGCTCGACCGGCGGCAGCGAATTCGTGTTCCTGTCCGAAGGCCGGGTGATCGCGGCGACGCTGCCGTCCCGGGACGCGGCCCTCATTGCGCGCCAGCTTTCGGCCACCCGGACCCGGGTGCGTGCGGGAGCGAGCGAGTACGCCCCGCTCATCACGCCGCTGACCGATATCAACGGCGGCACGGTGGGGCAACTCGCGATTCTCCGGTCCTTCGATACGGCGGATCGCGAAATCGCGTCGCTGGGGCGCAACATCAGTTTGCTGTGGCTGGCTTCGATGGTGGCCGGACTCGTGCTCGCGTATTTTCCGGCCCGGCGCATTGTGGAACCGGTCAAGGAACTGGACCGCGCCGCTGCGGAAGTGGCTCGCCAGAATTACGACTGCGAGGTGGTGGTCAAAAGCGAGGACGAGCTGGGCCGGCTGGGCGCGACGTTCAACGCCATGTGCGCGTCCATACGCAAAGCGCGGGAGGACCTGATCCATTCCGAGCGCATCTCTACCATCGGCCGGCTCGCCACTTCGGTGGTCCACGACCTGCGGAATCCCCTGGCCGCGGTTTACGGAGGCGCGGAGATGCTGATGTACGCGCAGCTTTCCGAGGAACAGATCAAGCGCCTGGCGCGCAACATGTACCAGGCTTCGCAACGCATTCAGGGACTGCTACAGGAACTTCTGGATGTGAGCCGGGGCAAGCCGGGGGAAGTCACACCGCAGAACCTCCACGATCTGGTGACCGATGTGGTTCACTCGTTCGCGGCGACGGCCGAGGCGCAGTCCGTCAAGATCGAACTGGACGTTCCGGAGGACCTGGAGGTGCCGCTCGACCAGCACCGCATACGACGGGTGTTCATGAACCTGATGGGCAACGCCATCGAGGCCATGCCGCAAGGCGGGACGCTCACCATCTCCGCGAAGGACAAAGGCGGATCGGTCCTGGTGGACGTCCGGGATACGGGCCCGGGCATCGCGCCGGAGATTCGGGACCGGCTGTTCCAGCCTTTCGTGACCGCGCGCAAAGCGACGGGTCTGGGACTCGGCCTCGCGCTCGCGCGCCAGGCGGTGATGGATCATGGCGGCGACATGTGGGCGAATCCGACGCTAGCCCAGGGCGCGTGTTTCTCTTTCCGCCTGCCGCTGCACCCACTCGGCAACGGGGTTCCGGCGCCGAAAAGCTAACGGCAACTCCTCATCGCCCTAGCTTGGAGGCGGCTGCCTCCATCAGGATGAAAAAGGCCTGCCCTTCGGTCGCGACTCCGGCGTGGTCGAAGTTCGGTGCGCCGCACACTCCCTGCACGTAGCCGAACGCATCCATCTTGGCCCGCGCCGCACTCCGCATGCGGTCGGCTGGGGCAAGGTACCGTGCCGGCAGCCACTCGCCCGCCACAAGGGTGTAGATCGCGAAGGCCAGCATCTGGGCCAGGTTCGTTTCTACGAATGTCTCAGGGCGGTCGAGGAGGTCGTGGAAAAGCCCGTCCGGGCGTTGGAAGGCGAGGCAGCCATCGATGAGGTCCCCGGCGAAAACCGTCAGGCGCTTGCGGTCGGCCGCCCGCACCGCCGGCAAGGCTCGGACGACGCGCGCCAGTCCAGCCGCGGCCCAACCGTTACCGACGCCCCAGAAGTTCGGGTCCTTCAGCCGCCGCGTACCGTCGTCCCAGATGTGCGAGAGGAGTTTCTTCTCGGGGTTCCAGAGCCGGTTGCGAAAGGCGTCGATCTGGCGCAGGGCCTCGTCGTAGTGGCCGGTAGCGGCAAGAAAAGGCGGAGCGCCGTTGAACCCGTCGGACCACATCTCCGGCTGCCTGAAGACGTGATATAGAGTTCCATCGGGGCTGCGCGGCGCGCGCACGAGGATCCATTCGAGCAGTCCGCGGGCGGCTTTCTGGATTCGAGCATCGCCCGTGATCTCGCCTGCGCGCCAGTACGCCTCGCCGCCCATCGCCGGATCGGTCGGGCCGCCCTCTACCACTACACCCAGGCGGCCGTCGGGGACACTCTGCACAATGGCCGCCTTGGTCAGCCGGATCAATCGCTCGCGATCGCCTGCTTCGAGGAACGCTTGGGCCAGTATGCCTTGCTCCCAGTCGCGACGCTGCATGGCCAGCGCTGCCTCGGTAGCGCGGGCGATCCAACGGGCGCTCGGATCCGCGGCCGAGGAGATAGGGATCGCGCCAAGCAATCCGGAAGTGCGAAAGAAGCGGCGGCGATTCATTGGCCCACCATTCTAGCGTGGGAGCCCCGCGCAGGTGAAGGCGGCCGCTCAGTTCAGGTCGAGTGTCTGGATGGCGGGTTCGCCGCCCTCGAAGCGAATCGCAATCGCTCCACGGCGCCGGAATCGACGAATCGCGAACCACATCGCGCCCGCGGCGGCGAGACATAGCGCGGCGCTCCCGGGCCGGTTTTCGAGCCACGCTTCGAGGTCGGCAATCTGGAAACTGTAGTTGGTGAATCCATACAGGTACGCTGCCGCCAGGAAGATCAGGTTGAGCCCGCCGGGGTAATAGGAACAAGTAAATGGAATCTTGTCGAACGAATAGAACAGAACCTCGATCAACAGCATTCCCGCAGCGGCTTGGATGGCCGTGTGCAGCATTCCGGCGCGCCATCCCCAGCAGCCAATCTCCAAAGGAACGAACAGAGCCAGCGCTGGGAGAAGGCCGCTAACCGTTACCCGCAGCCGCGCCGCTCGGCGAGCCTCCTCTCCCCAGCCCGACTCGGTCAGCCGGAACAGCCAGTTCGCAGGCAGTTCGGCCGGGAATTGAAACGCGGCCCGGAAGCCCGAGACGACAAAGAACGCGATCAGCGCGGGAAGAGAGCGCAACCCTAAGGGCGACAGGCCGAGGTGGCCCTTCGTCACGCTCAGCGAGACGAGTGCTCCGAGCGACACGCCGACGGCCAGGTAGGTTGCCAGGAAGAGGCGGTGCTTGACACTTCGCGCGAGCGTTTGGCCGGTGAAATCGTAAATCGCGCGCGCCTCGTTCGATCCCAAGAGCTTGCTGAGGATCGGCCACCTTCTGGCCGGCCGGCGTGCGACAGTGTCTTCCGCTTCGAGCGTGCCGCGGTACTGGCGCGCGAATCCTGCCGCCCACGCCGCCGCGAAAACCAGCAACGACGCTGCGAGGATCTTGCAGCCGAAAACTCCTAACGCGACGACAGCGGGCCTGGGATGAGCGGCGAGAAACTCCGATATTCCCCAGAACCAGGAGGGCGGGAGCCACCAGAGCCAGTTCGCCTGACCGGCCGGGAACCAGACCACCGCCGCACGATAGAGGGGAAACAGGAGGACGGAGAAGATCATCAGGCACATCGGGACGGTCTGGAGCCACGGCGAGAGCCGCCGGTACGAGCGCGGGCCGCACAGATTGGCCCAAATCCCCTGGAATCCCGCCACCGCCAGGAAGCCGAATAGCGAGGCGGCCGCGGTCGCTGCCGTCTCCCCCACTACCGCGCGAACAGCCTCCTGCAGGGCCACGGCACGGCGCGACGTCTCCACTTGCACGATGTAGAAGGGGATGTAGGAATGCACCGCAACGACCATCGTCGAGAGAAACATCCCAAGCGACGCGAGCTTGGCGGCGAAGAGATGGCGCGTGAGGATGGGAAACGGCGTGAGCACCAGAAAATCCCGCCGGTCCGGGAACAGCATGTCCCACTCGAACGCAGTCGCGAAGCCGGTGACACCGAAAGCGTAAGCCACCAGGAAGAGCGGCCCAAAGGAAGACAGGAACATTTCGCCAGCGGCGATCAAACCGATCAATGCGTACACATTGGCTTCGAATCCGGAGTCGGAAGCAAGCGCCTCGCTCGCGCGGTAGCGGTCCAGATACAGGCGAGTAAGCGGGCGGAATGGGCTCATGCTGAGATCAGCGAGGCGATGTCCCGCGCCCGGGTTTCGAGGTCGTCGTGATGCGCGAGCTGCGCAAAGATCTCTTCGAGGTTGGGCAGCTTCATAAGGGCGCGAAGCGCGGCGACGGAATCGTCCGCGGCCACCCGGCCCTGGCAGAGAATCGCCACGCGCGAGCAGATTCGCTCCACCAGTTCCAGGACGTGCGAGATGTAGAGAATGGTCTTGCCCCGCCGCGCCAGTTCCTGCAAGAGATGGCGAAACAGCACCGCGTTGGCGATATCGAGTCCCGATTGGGCTTCGTCGAAGATGAGCAGGTCGGGGTCGTGCAGCAAAGCCGCAGCAATCAGGATGCGCTGCCGCATCCCTTTCGAGTAACTCGAGATGGGCGCCCAACGCGCTTCGGTGAGCGACAGGCCCTCTAATAGTTGGTTGGCTTTCTTGTCAACGTGCGATGCGTCCATGCCGCGCAGCCGGCCCGCCAGTTGCAGGTACTCGAGCCCGGTCAGATACGCGTAGAGATTCGGCTCTTCGGGAACGTAACCCAGGCGCCTCTTGAATGCGGCGGGATCTTCGCGGACATCCCGGCCCGCGAAAAGCACCCGTCCTTCGCTCGGATGCAGCAGGCCCACGATCATCTTGACCGTAGTTGACTTACCCGAGCCGTTCGGTCCCAGGTATCCGGTGACCTCTCCCGGTGGGACCTTGAAGCTGACGTGATCGACCGCCGTGGCGCTGCGGAAGCGTTTGGTCAAGCCACAAACTTCCAGCATGGTGGCTTAGACACCGGGCCGCGGCCGATTGTTCCCGGGCGCTCCCGCCGGGTCGCGAGAGCATTGTTACACTGAGATTTTCGAGGGGGCCCATGAAATCGACACTGCTCACGCTCGCGTTGCTCGCGCCCGTGCTGGCGCCTGCGCAGACCGCGACACTTCACAAACTGTTCGCCGATGCCTTTGAAGCGCACCTGCGGGAATCGCCGGAGTTCGCCACTGCTATCGGCCGTAACGAGTACAACGACCGCTGGTCGGACTGGTCGCAGGCTGCCATTGAGCGCCATCGAGCGCGGCTCACGGCACTGGTGGCAGACCTGGACCGCGCGCCGGCCGGGGACGTATCGGCTCAGGATCGATTGAGTGTGAAGGTGCTGCGCTACGTTTCGCAGCAGGACTTGGACGATCAAACGATCGAGCTCTACCTGCTGCGCGTCAGCCCGCTGTACGGGTTCCACAACGCGATCTACATCACCATGGACCGCATGCCCACGCGCACCGCCGCGGACTACGAGAACATCATCGCCCGCCTCGACGCCATCCCGGCCTATGTGGATCAGAACATCGCGCTGCTCGACCAGGGCATCGCGCTCGGCATCGTGCAGCCGCGCGTGGTGGTGGACCGGGTGAATCAGCAGATTGCGGTGCAGGTGGGCCAGAGCGCGAGCAAGACTGCACTGCTCGCGGCGTTTAGAAACTTTCCGTCGAACATCCCGAAGGACGAGCAGGAAAGGCTCCGGACCAAAGCCGTAGCCGCCTACGAGCAGCAGTTCCTGCCAGCGTGGAAGAAGATGCAAGCGTACATGACGGGGACTTACGCGCTGAAGGCGCGCCAGGCAACCGCCGTCAGCTCGCTGCCCGACGGCAAGGAGCTTTACCGGCTGCTGGTCCAGCGTGCGACCACTACCAGCATGACGCCCGAGGAGATTCACAGCCTGGGCGAATCCGAGGTGCGGCGCATCGAGGGAGAAATGGAAGCGGTGGTGAAGCAGACCGGCTTCACCGGCACGCTGGCCGAGTTCCAGGCCAAGCTTGCGGCGTCCCCCGAGCAGCACTTCCGCAGCAAGGAGGAAATGCTGGTGTGGTGCCGGAACATCGCCAAGATCATCGAGCCGCAACTGCCGCGCCTGTTTCAGCACATGCCGGCCTTCGTGTACGGAGTCCGGCCAATCCCGGAGGACCGCGAGCAGGCCTCGGCGACCAACGCCGAGTTTCCCAAGGCCGACGGCAGCGGTCCAGGCTGGATGAACCTGAACACCTACCAGCCCGAAAAGCAGGTGCGGTACGACAAGGAAGCGCTGACGCTGCATGAGGCCGTTCCGGGCCACATTCTGCAGGGCTCCATCGCGCAATCGATCGTGGGCCTGCCGGAGTTCCGCCGGTTCTATTTCAATTCGGCGTACGGGGAAGGCTGGGCGTTGTATGCCGAGTCGCTCGGCAGCGAGCTGGGCGTCTACCGCGATCCGTACACGCAGTTCGGGCGCCTGACTAGCGAACGCTTCCGGGCCGTGCGCCTGGTGGTGGATACCGGCCTGCACGCGATGGGCTGGAGCCGCGATCAGGCAATCGCGTATTTCGCCCTCCACGCGCCGGAGGAATCCACCGCGGAGATCGACCGCTATATAGCCTGGCCGGCGCAAGCGCTGGCCTATAAGCTGGGCGAGCTGAAGATCCAGGAGCTGAAACGGCAGGCCGAGAAGGCGCTGGGGCCGAAGTTCGACATACGGCAGTTTCACGATGCGGTGCTGCGCAACGGCGCCCTGCCGCTCGATTTGCTGGACGCCCAGGTGCGGGCCTACTACGAGTAACATGCGAAGGCGGCAGAAGCTCAATATCAGCGCACTGACGCGGTCTCGGCTCCGCCAGCAGCAGCCACTAGTCCCACGCATCCTTGACGAGCTTGCCATTCGAAAGAGTGCAACTCCTTGGATCAAAGGATTGTCGGCTTTGGTTTACACTGAATGGGGCTGGAAATCCAACTAAGTCGGAGGAGGACCATTTGCTACTCACCGGAAGGCTCGGACACACTGTTCCATCTGTCGCCGTCTGCCTGGCCGCGGCGGTAACGTTTGGCTATGCCCAAAGCCAAAGGGAAAGCGTACGCCAGATCTACGCGATGGGTCCCGCTCACCGTAAGGCTGTGGTGTCGATGGCGGTGACACCCGACGGTAAGATCCTGGCCTCAGGGAGTGCTGACCAAACGATCAAGCTATGGTCGCTCAGTGACGGCTCCGTGTTGAAGACGATCAAGGGCCACACCGACACGGTCTCGTCAGTCGCGATCAGCCCGGATGGCCGCTTTCTGGTTTCGGGAAGCACCGACAAGACGGTGCGGGTCTGGTCGCTCCCGGAGGGGGCGCCGCTGAAGACTCTGCCGCCGTTCTCGAAAAAGGTCGGAGCAGTGGCGGTGTCGGCCGACGGCAAGGCGTTTGCCGCCGGACGACGGGACGGTGGTGTTTTGGTCGCTGCCTGATTGCACGCTTATCCGCACCCACCAGGAGTCTGGCCCAATACTCGCTCTGGCTCTTTCGCCCGGCGGCGACGTCGCCGCAATCGCACCGGGGCAAACTCAATTTCACGGGCGAAAGCACGGGTTTCCGATCGAACTGGTTTCGGTGGCGGACGGCTCCGTCAAGACCCTGTTGCGCGAGAGGGATCGCGAACCGTGGGTACGCAGTTCGACAACATCGTCTCGCTCTTATTTGCGAAGGACGGCCGGTTGTATTCGGCCGATAATAGCGGAGTCATAAATGTCTGGTCGGCAGAGGGCCAGCCTTCGGTCGGGTTCATCCCACCCTGGACACCCGGACCCATCAAACCAGTCTGGGCGGTGACGCAATCGCCGGACGGTAGTAGGCTCGCATCAATCGTCAACGGCGATGTTCGGCTGCAGGGCGTCTCCACAGGCTCGTTTCGTCAACTCGCCATAGCCGAGCTCCCTGGAGGCAGGACTGCCCCACTATGCCTCGTATTTCTCCCTGGTGGGACGGAGTTGATCTCTGGCGGGGGCGACGGGCGCATCCTGCGCTGGTCTGTTCCAGAGTTGCAGTTGACCGGCGCGCTCGCTGACAGGCGTAACTGAGTACATTTCAAGGAACCCATTCCGGCCCCGCGCCGATCCGGTTTACTACTCCCCAGCCGGCGGTTTACCATTCAGACATGATGTTCGACTGGCAACCGGAGTATAGCGTGGGCTTCGCCGAGATTGACGCTCTGCACCAGCGGGTCTTTCAAACGGCTGGGGAGCTGCACGCGGCGATCGTTCGGGACCAGCCGGGCGAGGCCCTGGCGCAGATGCTGGCGCAGGTGATCGCCGTCATACAGGCGCACTTTGCGGCCGAGGAATCGCTGATGCAAGCGTCGCAGTATCCCGAATCCTCGCGGCATAAAGCCAAGCACGATGCGTTTTCCGAGAAGCTGTTCGCCTTGGAGCAGGCCGATAGTCCTAACGTCGAAATGATGGGAGCTCTCAAGGACGCGCTCATCCAGCACATCGGCGAAGAGGACCGCGAGTTGGGCCGCCACCTGACGAGCCGCGCCCGAGCGTAGGCGCGGCCCGTCAGCAGGAGAAGGACATTTCGGGCGGGCGCCCGATGGCGAGCGCCGGGTCTTGCTTGTTCAGTGTCATTGCGGCGAACTCGCGCGGCACTTTGTTCCCCAGGAATCGATCGCGCAACTGGGCCGGCGTGAGAATCCCGTCTTCGGTCACGAAGCCGGTGAGATACTGGAGCGGCGTCGCGTCAACGTAGTAGTTGGCCGCGGTGACGTGCGGCAGGTCGCGCTCGAGCAGCTCGCGCGGGTCCTTCGGCTGCTCCGGCGGCGGTTCGTAGGGCCGCGGAAGTAACCGGTCGGAAGGGCACAGCGCATAGATCCGCACGCCGAACTCGCTGGCCGCCATCGCCAGCAGCGCCGTGCCGGTCTTGCTGAAGAGGCTGCGCGGCGAGACGGCGTCCGCGCCCACCAGGACCAACTTGACCTCGGGAAGGAACCGGAAGATGGCCGAATCCGCGATCACGGAAGCAGGGACCCCCGCCATGCCCAGGCTGGCGGCCATGGCAACACCTTCACAGACCGGCCGCGACTCGGGGCAGACGGCCGAAAACCGTTTCCCTCGCCGCGAGGCCTCGCGAAAAGCGGCCAGTACGGAGGAACTGAACGAGTGCGTCATCACGGCGATGTCGCCGTCGATGAGGCCGGCGGCAATCTCGGAGGTGCGCGAGGCGTTGCGCTCCATGGATTCCAGGAAGTCGCGGCAGGCGGCCGGCACGTCCGAGCTCGAAAGCGCGCGCCATGCAACATTAAAAACCGGTCCCATAGAGGGCTGGGCGCCCATCAGCGCGCGGGCGAGCCGGGGCACGTCTTCCGCGGCATCCTGGGCGCACCGGACCAGCAGCGTGGCGGCGCGCAGGGCCAGTTGGTGGGATCCACTGGCCCGGTCCTTCCGGATCGCATCGATTCCGGACTGGATCTCGTCGAGTTGCCATTCGGAAGTTTGAAGGGTCGCCATGATTCCTCAGGGTCAATTGAACAGCGAAGCGTTATGGGGATCAAGTTAACCTCCCTCTTGTTAACTCCCATTTGGGCCGCGTGCAGCGTTCCTTCAATCGGCTCTATGAGTTCGGGGGCTTCTGTAGGACGCCGGTAGGCCGCTATGCAAGGGCAGCCTAGGGCTTTGGCCTGCGGAGTACTGTGCGAAGCGAGCCGTTTGGGCGCCGCGTCTGTACGATTGGCCCGTACCAACTATGCTGGTTTTCTCCGGCGGTACTGGGAACCTATGACCGTACAGACCGCATTGAGGCGGAACGTGCCCGCAAGAGGGCGGGGATATCCCCCTACCCCAGGGGCTTCTCGATATCTTCAAGCGGGCCAATCCAGCGCAATTCGCGCTCGATGTCCTGGTGCAAGCGGTAAGAACGGCGTACATCGGCGATCTTCTCGCCGCGTATATCGATCTTGGCGACATCGTATTGCCCGATGCCGACCTGCCAGCACCATTGCAGGTGCGCGATCCACAGAGGGTTGATGCCCATGCACTCGACGGCCACGCGGTCGGCTGCAATATAGTCCGTCGAGGCGACGGCCAGGCGCGAAGGGACCGGAGTGCCCGAACCGGGGCCGTTCCCCTCCATGCCCTCGAAGCCGTCGATCACGGTGGCGCCCCAGGAGGGAGCCAGTTTCTCCGCGGTGACCATCATATTGAAGTTCGTGCCGCGCACACCGGTGTGATACTTGCGCTTGTCGTTCCAGCGCTGGCCTCCCGCGCCGTGCAAAGGAGCGCCGAGCACCATGTTCTTCACGGAGAGCGTGGCGACGCAGACGTTGTGGGTCTTGAAGATGGCTGAGCAGATGACGAAAGCGTCGGGGTCAAGCAGGCGCGCGGCCAGGCGCACGCGGTCTACGCGGAGGTCCTGGGAGAGCAGCGGCGCCGGTTCGAATTTCGCTTCGCGATTGAGGTCCACAAGCTGAATCCGCTGCGACCGGCGTTCGGCGGGCAGGCGGACGTATTTGAGGTCCTCGTAGGCTTCCATCGTGTCACCGGCGGAAGCCTCGGCGATGACAACCGGCCCTTTGAAGCGCGGCTCCAGGTAGTCGAGGATGCCGTTGATGGCGTCCACATTGGTGCACGCGAGCTGATTGAAGGACGAGACGCAGTTGGGCTTGATGACGACGTATTTCTTCCGCGCCAGCAGCGGCGCGATTTGGTCGTTGATGCGCAGAAGGGCTTCGGCGATGTTCTTACGGCGGCTTTCGCCCTTGACCAGGGCTACCGTCGAGCGCCGCGCGATGGGGATAACGGGCTCGGGTAGGCCGGGTGGCGCGGGCAACTGCTGGGCGAAGGCGATGGGCCCGAGGGACCTGCCTAGGGGACCTGCCACGGCGGCAGCGCCGGCGGCAAGATGAAAGAAATTACGCCGAGAAAACCCTGACATCGGACGACTCCTGGCCTACAATATGAATTCCGTGTCCGATTATAGCCCACGGGCGACGTTGCTCACTGCCGTGGGTCTGGAGGCACCCTAATGAAGTCATCACGAAGAAGTTTTCTTGCCACCGGCCTCGCATTCCCGGCCGCCGGGCTGGCATTACCCAGGCCGATGGGAACGCCGCTGGCGCCATCCACGGCCCCGTTGGCGCCCGGCAAGCTCGTTTACCGCACGCTTGGCAAGACCGGGCTCAAGTTGACCAGTGTCGGTTTCGGCTGCATGATCACTTCCGATGCGAGCGTGATCGCGCGGGCCGCCGACGCCGGCATCAACTACTTTGACACCGCGCGCGGCTACCAGGGCGGTAATAACGAGCGCATGGTGGGCGCAGCGCTGAAGAGCAAGCGCGCGCAGGTTCACATCTCGACCAAAACCGGAGCCAAGGACAAGGCCGGCGCGCTGGCGAATCTGGATACCAGCCTCACCGAGCTCGGGACCGATTACGTCAACATCTGGTATCTACACGGCAAAGGGACCGCGGCCGCGATCACGGACGAACTGCTGGATGCGCAGCAGACCGCCAAGAAGGCCGGCAAGATCCGCTTCGCCGGCGTCAGCCTGCACAACGGCCACGCCGAGGTCATTCCCGCGGCCATACAATCGGGCAAGATCGACGTCATCCTCATCTCGCACAACTACACGCTGAAGGACACCCACGACGCGCTGATCGCGCAAGCCGCCGCGGCTGGGCTGGGCGTGGTGGCCATGAAGGTGATGGCCGGGGGCGCGCACAGTGTCCAGGTGAAACGTCCGGGCGCGATGGGCGCGGCGCTTCGGTGGGTCCTGAAGAATCCGAACATCACCACCACCGTTCCCAGCACCACCGACATGGACCAGTTCGAAGACAACTTCAAATGCATGCCGGCGAAGTTCACCGGTGAGGATGAGAAGACGCTGGCGGCGCACCTGGAACGGATTGGACCGATCTACTGCCGCATGTGCGGGTTGTGCAACGGAACCTGCCGTAAGGGGCTGCCTGTCGCCGACCTGATCCGCTTCGCCACCTACGCCGATGGCTACGGCCAATTTGCGCTGGGCCGGGAGCAGTTCCGCGAGCAGCCCGACGGCGTGACGAACATCCGCTGCGGGGATTGCGCGTCCTGCACGGTGAAATGCCCTCACGGGGTCCACGTGGCGGAGCGGGTTTCGCGCGCGCAGGAGCTGTTCGGGTGATGAGGCGGACGCTCCTGCTGCTGGCCGCGGTGGCCGCGGCTTTCGCCCAAGCGCCGGATTGCTCCCTAGTCCCCGGCTGGACCCAGCACGGCGAGGCGCGGAGCTTCACCGCCGACAACCTTTTCGAGTACATGGACGGCAACGCCGAGGGCTACCTGGCCTATCACTTCGTGGGGATGCAGGGCGTCAATTGCCAATCCGGCGAGGACACGCTGGTGTTCGACGTCTCCCAGATGGAGAATGCCGAGTGGGCCTACGGCATGTTCACCTCCAACCGCGATCCGCGCGCGCCGGTGGAGAAGATCGGCACGGAGGCGCAGATTGTTCCGCGCCGGGCGATTCTGGTCAAAGACAAATACTTCGTGGAGATCGGCAGCTCGCGGGAACTGCCCGATGTGCTGCGCCGGTTCATGCAGGCGATGGACAAACGCATTGCCGGCGCTAGCGAGCCGCCGGAGGCTCTCACCTGGTTTCCCACCGAGAGGCTGGTCCCCGGCTCGGTGCGGCTGGTGCCCGAGAGCGTGCTCGGGATGCGCGCGCTGCGGCGCGGCTACGTCGGCGAATACGAATTCGGTAAGGCGTTCCTGGTGGAGGAGACGTCGCCGGAATCCGCCGCCGAAGTGATGAACAAGGTGCGCGCGCGGCTGGGCGCGACGGCGCCGATCACGATCGCGGACGAGGGCTTCGTGGCGACCGACAAGTACCTAGGCCGGTTGTGCTTCTTCCGCAAGGGCCGGATGATCGGCGGGTTTACGGGCCTGGTGGAGGGGGCGGACGCGGCGGGGGTCAGTGGGAGGTTGGTGGAGCGGGTGAAGTAGCGATGAAATATATCGGCTATGCCGTTCTCGCAGCCGCGTGCTGCTTTTCTGCCGTCGCGCAAACGGAACCGGATCAGACGCCGGTGGTCCGTCCGGAGAGCCGGTCCAGTTTCATGGCGGGCGGCGTGGCGCTCACTTTACCTGGCCCTCCGGGGGACTTCGAGGAGGTCGGCGATAGGCTCAGAACCACTCTATTCGAACTGCTGGCGCCGTCTACCAATCGGCTTCTGAGCGCCTACCTCCCGGCCCAGGCGCTCACGAAGTTCAACCAGGCGAACACGGCCGGCCGCCCGGACATGAGCACCTATGCTCTGGTTGAAGTGCCCAGGCAGGCCGAGTACATGGATTGCGGACGAAGCCAGTTTCAACAGGTGCTACAGAGCCTGGAATCCTCCATGGGCCAGTTCGCCGCGACGGGGACCGCCCAGGCGGAGGAGGAGATCAACCCCCGCCTGAAGGCTCTCGGCGCGAAGCCAGTCGAGATAGGCCATCCAGACATGCTGGGCGGCCTGTTTAAGAAGGCCGATGCCTCCGGCTTCGGGATGCGAATGGCCCTCAAGCAGGGCGACCGCACGGTGACGCTGGCGGTTGGGCTTGCGGTGCTTCGCGTAAGGCAGAGATTGGTTTACGCCTACCTCTACGTCAAGTATGAATCGCCTGAAACCGTGCTGAAGATGCGCAAAGACCTCGAATCGTGGGCCGACGCGATCCTGGCAAAGAACCAGTAGGCGCGTTTCTACCCCCTGGCGCCCGGCGGCGACACCTTCCGCACTTGCTGGCCCGTGACGGCGTGAGACATCTCAGCCAACCGGCTGCGGCCTAGAATGGTTTAGGGCATCGCGACCAAGATGGTTTCTCTTATCCACATCGCGGGCAGAAAAGACGAAGCATCCATCGTAAAGAACGGAATCAGCGCCGGCAAACGCAAGACAGGGCCGCGTGGCGTATTCGCAGTGCCGGTGGTTCCGAATTACGCTACCACTCATCAATGGGCCAGAGAGTTGAAGAGGCAAGGCGCCAGAACGCTGATCTGTGTACAGTTCAGAATTCCGGATGATGAGCGTGTTTTGGTTGGCAGGTACAACGGCGAGAAGTTGGAGATGACCGCGTCCGAAGCGGTCGCGGCATTCCTGAAGCACACCGACCCTATGGGGCTGGAAGTGATCGTTCCGCGGCGGATCATGCCAAAGGAAATCGCGCGTATTTACCTGGCCCCGCGCATAGCTGGTTGGCGATACTATCCCGACGCGAAGGGCAAGACACCGTGCTACTGTCGATTCTGCAATCGCGGGGAGATACGGGCGCAGCGCCTGATTCGAGAAGAGGCCTGAGCTAGAGCTTCCGCGCCATGATTGTGTGGCATAGTGGTTGGCACGAGGCACCTACCCGTGAGGAACTTCCGTCTCCCGCTTCCGGCAATCGCGAGCTGGCTTCGAGCCGGAAGAAGGCGGCGAGGCGCCAAGCCGTCATGGATTACGCCGCAGGCTAAGCCGGCAGCCGCTTCGATCTGGAGCCGGTCTTAGAAGCCGCTGGAATTGAGGAGCTGATGAAGATGGACCGGCAGGCGAAGTGCGTGCTTACAGCTTCCGCACTTGCTGGCCCGTCACGGCGTGGAGCATCTCGGCTACCGTGCGGCGGGTGACCGGGTGGCGCAGGTCCGGAGCCAGTTCGGCTAGCGGCTCCAGAACGAAGCGGCGCTCGGCGAGGCGCGGGTGGGGGACTTGTAGCTCCTCCGCGTCGATCACCGCTGCGCCGTAGAGCAGGATGTCGATGTCGATGGTGCGGGGGCCTTTCGGCACGATGCGCTTGCGGCCGAGCTGGCGCTCGATCTTCTGGACCCGCGCCAGCAGTTGCTTCGGGAACAGGTCCGTTTCGACTTCGGCCACCGCGTTCAGGAACCAGGGCTGATCGCGAAGCTCCAGCGGCGCGGTCTCATATAGAGACGACACGCGCAGGACGCGCAGGCGCGGGCCGGCGAGAAGGCCGAGAGCGTCGCGCAGGTTCCGTTCGCGGTCGCCGAGGTTCGAGCCAAGCGAAAGATAGGCGGTCTTGCTCACGGGAAAAGCGTGTTCTGGCCGCTGTCGCGCATGCGGCGTGCGACGCCGAAGTATTCGAAGGCCCGATCGGTGGCCACGCGGCCACGCGGCGTGCGGTCGATGAAGCCGAGTTGGATCAGATACGGCTCGTAAACCTCCTCGATGGTATCCGGCTCCTCGTCGATGGAGGCGGCGACGGTGTTCAATCCCACCGGCCCGCCGGCGTACTTCTCGAGGATCGTGAGCATGATCTTCTGGTCGATTTCGTCCAGGCCGAAGCGGTCCACTTCGAGCAGATCGAGCGCGGTGCGCGCGATGGCGCCGGTGACGCGGCCGTCGGCGCGGACCTGCGCGTAATCCCGGACGCGGCGCAGCAGGCGGTTGGCGATGCGCGGCGTCCCGCGGCTGCGGCGAGCGATCTCTTCGGAGCCGGCGTCCTCGATGGAGACCTGCAGGATGCCGGCCGAACGCGCCACGATGAGTTTCAGCTCCTCCATCGCGTAATGATTGAGCCGCAGCACCAGGCCGAAGCGGCCGCGCAGAGGCGCACTCACGAGTCCCTGCCGCGTGGTGGCGCCGATGGCCGTGAAATGCGGGATGGGCAGCGAATGCGTGCGCGCGCCCGGCCCGGCGCCGATGAGGATGTCGATCCGGAAGTCCTCGAGCGCGGCGTAGAGCATCTCCTCGATGTCCGGCATCAGCCGGTGAATCTCGTCGATGAAGAAGACCTGGCGGCCGTGGATCTGGCTGAGGATGCCGGTGAGATCGATCTTCTTTTGCAGAATGGGGCCGGAGGTTTGCTCGAAGCCGACGCCGAGCTCGGCTGAAATGATGGAAGCGAGCGTAGTCTTGCCCAGGCCGGGAGGACCGTAGAGGAGGACGTGGTCCATGGCGTCGCCCCGCTGGCGCGCGGCTTCGATGGCGATGGCGAGGTTCTCCTTCAGCTTGGCCTGGCCGGTGAACTCGTCGAGCTTCTGCGGACGCAGACTGGCCTCGAAGAGCTTGTCGTCCTCTTGAGCAGCCGGAGAAGCAATGCCGCGGTCCCGCATGAGAATACAGGTTAGCGCGGAGGGGCGGCGTCTGTCGCGGGCCTTTCCGCCGGAATCGGGGTACACTGCGAGATTCGGGGGTTTCGTGCGCACTCTATTCACCGCTCTTCTTGTGGCCGTGTCGGCCGCTTCTTCGATGTCCGCGAAAGTCGTGGTCTTCTGGCAGGATGGCTTCCCAACGATCGCGAGCCAGCCCATCGGCCACGATACGCTGTCCAAAGCGCTCGATGGGCCGGTTTTCGCGGGAGTCGAGGGGTTGCGCGATCCCGCTGTGCTGGCCGGCGCGGACCTACTGGTGCTGCCATACGGTTCCGCGTTTCCGGCGGAGGATTGGACGGCCATTCGCGATTATCTGCGCGGCGGCGGGAACCTGCTGGTCCTGGGCGGACAGGCGTTCCGCGTGCCGGTGGCGGCGGCCGGAGGCAAGTTCGTACAGTCCCCGCCGCAAGACGCCTATTCCCGCGAGCTCGGCTTTCAACACACCTATGAGGTGCCGCGGGAGGACGGCGCGAAGTTCGCCTGGAAATCCGGCTATTCCTTCCTGGGCACGCCGGAGGTTCGCGCCCGGCGGCTTTTCGCGATCGAGGGCGGGCTCGACGGCCTGGGGTACCTGGTGAATGCCGAAGGCGTACGGATTGCGGCCCCGGTGGTGGTGGCGGACCACGCGCGTTCGTGGCAGCAGGACCCGATGCTGGGCGCCCGCATCGTCATGCTGGATTTCGAGCCGCAGCCGGGCTATTGGGAGTCGCCGGATGGGCTCGCGCTCATTCGTGAGGCCGCGGATTACGCCCGCCGGGGCGCCACCACGTTCTGGCTCGACACGCTCTTCGCGACACTGAGGCCGGGCGAGGTGCCGCTGGCCGGCGTGCATCTACGGAGCGCCCGGCGGCAACGCCTCGGGCTCGCCGAAAGGGGCGAGGCGAAGGTTGAGCTGCTCTCGGGGACCACCGTGATTGACAGCGCGCGCATCGCCTGCGCCAGCGCTAAGGTGGACGCGCAGGTTGAGTTTCACAAGACGCTCGAGCCCGGTTTCTACACCGTTCGCGGCACATACGAGGAGGGCGGCCAGGCACGCGAATTCTATCAGAACGCCTTCTGGGTGGAGGATGAGAAGTCGCTCAATTCCGGCGCCACGCTGGGCGTTCAGGGGGATTTTCTCACGCGCGACGGCAAACCGTTCTTCCCCGTGGGCACGAACTACTTCACCACCGCCGACGACGGCTGGGATTTCTCCTGGCCCCGCAATGCGTGGACTTGGGAGACCGACTTCGCGGCGATGGAGCGGCACGGCGTGACGTTCGTGCGCACCGGCGTGTGGATGTCCGAACTTAAGTTCACCGAGGAGGCGACCGGCGGCGCCAGCGAGCGATTCCTGCGCAACCTGGAAGCCTATCTCCTGTGCGCGCGCCGCCACAACATCGCGGTGAATTTCACCTTCTTCGCATTCTTTCCCCGCCCCTATATTCCCAATCCGCACTCGCCGCCCGGACCGAATCCTTACCTGGACCCGGTCTCCGTCAGCTCCGAGCAGGACTACATCCTCTCCATCGTGAATCGCTTCAAAGACGTCCCGTGGCTGTGCTGGGACCTCATCAACGAGCCGAGCTTCTCGAACCCGAGCCGGCCGTGGAAGGGCAATACTCCGAACGGCGACGCCATCGAGACGGCGGCCTGGCATCGATGGCTGCGGGAGCACTACGCGACCGTCGCGGAGCTGGCCGCGGCGTGGTCGGTTCCACCCGAAGATCTGGGGGGCTTCGACAGCGTGCCGCTTCCGGAGGAGCAGGACCTCTCCTTCAGCCGCTCTGGCAACGCCCGGCTGGTCCGCGCAGTCGATTACAACCTGTTTGCACAGGAGATGTTCACGAACTGGGTCCGGCGCATGGTCTCGGCGATTCGCGGCACGGGGAGCAGGCAACTGGTGAACGTGGGCCAGGACGAGGGGGGCGTGCTCGATCGCGAGTTGAACCAATTCTACGCGGCGGGAGGCGTCGCGTTCACCACCAACCACACGTACTGGCACGACGACGCGCTGCTGTGGGGGTCGCTCGCAGCGAAGCGGCCTGGAATGCCGAACATCATCGGCGAGACGGGATACCAGCCGGTATGGGGGCTCGATGGGGCGTGGCGCTACGACGAGTTCACGACTTACCCGCTGATCGAAAGAAGATGGGCTCTGGGCTTCGCGGGAGGCACCAGCGGCGTCCTGCAGTGGGATTGGTCGCGATCGCCCGATTTCGGCATGGAGCGCAGCGATGGATCTGCGAAGACGTGGCAGGCGATGATGCGCGGCATGGGCCAGTTCGCGCAAAAGGCCGCGCCCTGGGCCACTGGTCTAGCCGCGCCGCAGGTGGCGCTGGTTCTGCCGCAATCGCTTCAGCTCTCCGTGCTGAACAGATACGCGATCGAAGCGCAGCAAACGGCGGTTCGGGCGCTTTACCAATACGCGCGCGCCGATGCATACGTGGTGGGCGAGTATCAGATCGGCCTGCTGGGAGATCCCAAGCTGATTGTTCTGCCGTCGCCCGGCGGGCTGACTGCGGCGGCCTGGGAGGCCATCCGGAAGAAGGTGGAGGACGGCGCGACGCTGCTGGTCTCCGGCCGCTTCGATGGGGACGCGCATCTACATCCGACCGGCAGGCAGAACGATATCGGCCTCGCATACGAGCCGGAGTTTCTGCAGACTCGCGACAACCTGATGAAGTGGCCGGGCGGCGAGGCGTGGCTGACCTACGGCGGCGACAAGACGATGTTCCTCGATCGCGCGGTGCTTCCGGACGGCGGCTCCTGGGCCGAGACGCGTGTGGGCAAGGGCCGGGTTCTGTTTTCGCCGATGCCGCTCGAGTTGAACGACAACATGAAGGCCGTGGGCGACGTCTACCGTTACGCGTTGAAGACCGCGGGCGTGGTCCCGCCGTACTCGACCAAGCTGGACGACCCGGGCATCCTGATCTGCCCCACGCGCTTTCCGCACGCCACGCTATACGTGCTGACGTCGGAATCGAGCCAGCGCGAGGTCAGCTTCCGCGACAGCGCCAGCGGCACAGAATTCGCGGGCCGGCTGGATCCGGGGCGCGCGGCATTGTTGCTGGTGGGCGAGGACGGCAGCGTGCTCGCGAGTTACAACTGGAATGCGCGTCCATAGAAAAGGCCCGTCTGAGGAATCTGTGGGTCAGTGAGATGCTCAGGTAAGCGCGTCGGTGTCGGGGAGGGGCGGTCTGGCGACGGGTGAGTTCTCATGGTCGGGCGTGGGACGGCCAAGTCGGTGGAGCGGGGATGATCGAAGCCTTACGGCCGATGCTCGGGCGCGGAAGACTGAGCAATGGTCAAGTTGGCCTTCCGCGGTCAATGAGCCGATAATAGAGCTGTAATCCACGGAGACAAATGGCGGAACAGATCACGATTCCGATATCGACTTTTGAGATCACCATCGCCTACACGCGCACGGTCCTCAATCTATGGCTCGATCGGGCTGCGGTAGTCCAGGCGATGTTCGATGCCTTCCAGCCGTGGAGCCTGAACATTGATGATGTTGAAGGTATCACTGTTGGCAAGCCTTCCGAACAAGGCGTGAAGTTCCGGCTTCCGCTCCAGAAGGTCACATTCTTCTTCGGGCCAGCGGCGTGCAAGTTCACGAAGGAGGCAGCCACTTGGGCGGACGCAGAAGAAACGCTCCGCATCCTCACCGCTGCGCTTGACGTACTCATCGACCGAGGCGGCGTTGAACTGGGCAAGAGATCGACATCGCTGGCCTTACATCTCCAGCCAAAGAGCATTCCTTTCAAGGAATTGCTATGGCCTTTCCTCGTTCCGGCTATTGCTCAGCTGGAAGACTCAAGAGCTGAGGCTATGGCGTATGTGGTGCGATGGAAGGGACGGCGAATAACTCTGGACGGATCAGCCGCATTGGCAAATGGTGTGTTTGCCCATCTCGAGCGGGACTTCGAGCCGACGGCCTCGTTCGACAATATCAGAACGATTCTCCTAAACGATGAACTGAACCTATTCAAGCTCCTCAATGTCGAAGAGGTTGAGTCATGAATGGGCTGAGCGAATTGACTGGCGCGCCGCCGCCCGTTTTCCCCCCGGGGTATCCGACTCAGCCTGGGTTGGCATATGCGGGCAACCTGGCATTCGCTAGTTCGGATGCGTCTGTGCTTTATCGCGCTGGCTCCGAATCCGCATCGCGTCGAGAGTGTTTTTTGGCCACGGAACCACATCGGAAGCCACCCCGGCGCGAGGGCGCGGCAGCCGACTCCCTTGCCTTCGCCCGTGTTCTTTCGGAGACGGGCAGCATGCAACTCAGGGCCGAGATCGACGAGGTCAAGCAGAGGTACGTCTTCCGCAACGAGAACACAATAACCCAGTTCATTTCGAGCCATCGCACGGCCGCTGCGGTTCTGATCAGCGCGCTCCCAGAATTAAGGAAGTCGTTTGGCGAGGATGCCGTCTTGAGCCTTGAGGCCGTGAGCGAGGATGACGAGTCAACGTCCCTTTACGCAATCGTTGTTTGGAGAGGGCCGGCAGAAAGTGCTGAGTCCGCTCTTGAAGAATTTGACGAGCGCTGGTGGCTGAACCAGCCGCCTCAGCCCGGACTGACCTTCACGTACGAACTTGCATGACGCCCCCTCCCGTTTTCGACTGGTCAGACTATCTGAGGTTGGCAAACGAGCTTGCAGGGAACCACGACGAAGCCGCCCAGCGCTCCTCCATAAGTCGCGCCTACTATTGCGTTTACCACAAGGCTCTGCAGCGCGCTGTTTTCACCGGCTATTTGGACCAAAGGAGTCACCAAAAGCTGTGGGAGCTGTACGGAAGAACTGGTGCCGGGGCGTGTCGCAGGCTTTCCGATATCGGATCTCGGATGAAAAAGGAACGCGTCGCTGCTGATTACGAGCCTGCCGTCAGTCGGATCGCGGACCGAATGGAGGTCCAACTGACCAGGGCGAATAGTTTTCTGCGGCGTTTGTCGGCCCTTGCGCCTGGGCTCCCTCGTCCGTAGCCCGAAAGCGCCGCGCGGCGGCGGGGAGGCGTTCACCGAGAAGTGGCGTCTCGGACCTTGACCCCGGCGGTGGTCTTCTGACGCGCCAATAGAAAAGGCCCGCGGGAGGCGATCCCGCGGGCCCGAGACTTGCGGCAAACTTCGGACTACGACGCCTTCGCGGCCTTGCTCTTCTCGCCGTTCTCTTCGGCGACGTCGATCCGCATCCCATAGAAGCTGCGGTATACGAAGAACATCGAAATCAGCAGGAACACGCCCGACAGGATATTGGTCAGCATCGCGCCCTGGCTCGCGGTGAGCGAAACCGCCAGGGAGACGGCCAGCAACCCGAACAGCGTGGTGAACTTGATGATCGGGTTCAAGGCCACAGAGCTGGTGTCCTTGAACGGATCGCCGACTGTGTCGCCGATCACCGTGGCCGCGTGCAGCTCGGTGCCCTTGGCGCGCAGATCGGTCTCGACGACCTTCTTGGCGTTGTCCCACGCGCCGCCGGCATTCGCCATGAAGATGGCCTGGAACAAGCCGAAAAGCGCGATCGAGATCAGGTAGCCGACGAAGAAATACGGCTCGACGAAAGCGAAGGCGAGGGTGGCGAAGAACACCGTAAGGAAGATGTTCAGCATTCCCTTCTGGGCATACTTCGTGCAGATGGCGACCACCGCCTTGGAATCGGCAACAGATGCCTTGTCCGATCCTTCGAGCTTGATGTTGCGCTTGATGAACTCCACCGCGCGGTAGGCGCCGGTCGAAACCGCCTGCGTAGCCGCGCCGGTGAACCAGTAAATCATAGCGCCGCCAGCGATCAGCCCGAGCAGGAAGGGCGCGTGCAGAATGGAGAGCTTGTCCAGATTGGTGGTGAGGCCGTGCGTGAGCGCGACGATAGTAGCGAAGATCATCGTGGTGGCACCTACCACGGCCGTCCCGATCAGCACTGGCTTGGAGGTTGCCTTGAACGTGTTGCCCGCACCGTCGTTCTCTTCCAGGTTCTCCTTGGCGCGCTCGAACAGCGGATCGAACCCGAACTCCCGCTTGATCTCCGCCTCGATGTTCGGAACGGTCTCGATCATGGAAAGCTCGTAGATTGATTGCGCGTTGTCCGTCACCGGGCCGTAACTATCGACGGCGATCGTCACCGGGCCCATGCCCAGGAAGCCGAACGCCACCAGGCCGAAGGCGAACACCGCCGGCGCCACCATCAGCAGGCCGATGCCCTGGGTGCTTACCGCGAAAGCGACACTCATCAGGGCCAGCATGGCGAAGCCCAGCCAGTAGGCGCTGAAGTTGCCGGCCACGAAGCCGGAAAGGATGTTGAGCGAAGCGCCGCCCTCGCGCGAGCTGGTCACGATTTCCTGCACGTGCCGCGACTTGGTCGACGTGAAGACCTTCACGAACTCGGGAATCAGGGCGCCCGCGAGCGTACCGCAACTGATCACGATCGAGAGCTTCCACCACAGCGACGCGTCGCCACTCAGCTCCGGAATCATGAGGGAGCTGGCCACGAACGTCAGGCCGATCGAAAGGAGCGAGGTGAGCCACACCAGCGTGGTCAGTGGCGCCTCGAAATTCATCTTCTCCGCCTTGGCGTAGCGGGCCTTGGCCAGCGCGCCGTTGAGGAAGTAGCCAACACCGGACGAGATCATCATCATGATGCGCATGGCGAAGATCCACACCAGCAGTTGGACTTGCACCACCGGGCTCTTCACTGCGAGCAGGATGAAGGTGATCAGGGCCACTCCGGTGACGCCGTAGGTCTCGAATCCGTCGGCCGAGGGACCGACCGAATCGCCGGCGTTGTCGCCGGTGCAATCCGCGATGACACCGGGGTTACGCGCGTCGTCTTCCTTGATCTTGAACACGATCTTCATCAGGTCGCTCCCGATGTCGGCGATCTTGGTGAAGATGCCGCCGGCCACACGGAGCGCCGCCGCGCCCAGCGATTCACCGATGGCGAAGCCGATGAAGCACGGCCCGGCCAGGTTGCCGGGGATGAACAGCAGAATGCACAGCATGATCAGCAGCTCGACCGAAACCAGCAGCATACCGATGCTCATGCCGGCCTGAAGCGGGATATTATAGCAGGGGTAAGCCCTGCCGGTGAGGCTGGCGAAGGCCGTCCGCGAGTTCGCGAACGTGTTGACGCGCATGCCGAAGGCCGCCACGAAGAAGCTGCCGGAAATGCCGACGAGGCTGAAGGCCACGATGATCGCAACGCGGAAAGCTTCGAATCCCTGCAGGATGCCGAAGTAGAAAACGATGATCACCGCGATGAAGCACTCCAGGATGAGCAGGAACTTGCCCTGGGTCTGAAGGTACGTTTTGCAGGTCTCGTAGATCAGCTCGGAGACCTCGCGCATGCAAGCGTGGACGGGCATGTTGCGCAGACGTACGAACATCACCAATCCGAAAACGAATCCCAGGACGCACACCAACAGACCGTATTTCAGAAGCGTGCCGCCGTGGATGCCGCCAAGGAACGTGGCGGAGTTAAGGTCCGGCAATTGCAAATTCGCCTCGCCGCCCTCGGTGGCCGCCATCAACGGAGTCCCGAGGACAACCGCGCCGATCACGGCAAAGATGATGCGGAGCAGACCGGCCGAACACCGCGGCCGGGTCACATCCGTGTTCGAATACATTATGGAAAGCCTCCTGAACTGATTATCGGAATCTGGCTTACAGAGAATCAGGCCTGCTCGACGAGGAGATTCAACTGAGGGGCAAACCCGAGGGCAAGCCGAACACTCTACTATATAAGAGAAGAGCGTCGGGATTCAACCGCAGCCGGCCGGCGCCGGCGAGCGTCGTTCCATTACGGCCTGCCCGAAAGGCGCGCGGGGCGCGGCGAGTGCCGCGATCATGCTATAAAGATTGGTGGCGGGCCACCCTAGCTCAGCTGGTAGAGCGGCTGATTCGTAATCAGCAGGTCGCCGGTTCAATCCCGGCGGGTGGCTCCATTTTCAAATCAATCCCTTACGGGCGCGCGCGACCCGGGCTTTCGTGTTTTTGTCAGCACGCGCTTTTGGCCGACGGAGAATGTCCCCGCCGGCCTTCCCTGCTTTTCTTAGGCGCAAGCAGTTCTTCCATCTTGCCAGCGGAGTCATGATCGCTGCCAGTACGTGTCCATCGTCAACTTGGTCGAGGAGTGTCCGAGGCGCTCGGCGATCTTCTTCGGGTTGAACGCCCTCGTGGATGAGGAGGGAGGCGTGGGTGTGCCTGAGATCGTAGACCCGAAGCTTCGGAAGCCCATTGGCTTCGCAAACAGCCTAAGAGCGTCGCAGGACGTTGCGCACTTCCAGCGTTGGCCAGACACTGGACCGCTCCCCGATCACGACGTCGCCGATGATCTGAGCGCCGGGGTCGATGTAAGCGGATGGGGCAATCCTGGGGAGTGTGCCGCCATAGGCACGACTCGTCAATGTCCAGTGAATGACGATGCTGGCACGGCGGGCCAGCCATCAGCCGTTAGCGTCGATCAGTTCCCACCGCCCGCCCGGATCTGGGCGGCCGTCATTTCGTTGATCGTGCGCCGGTATTCCCGGATTTGTCCCATGTCGAAACCCTTGCTTTCCAGGAATGCGATCTCCCACAGGTTGTAGTCCTGATGGACCGCCGGGGTTTGGATTCGCAGGAACATCTGTTCCATGTGGTCCGCCGCTTGTTGCCAATCCATGGTGCTGTGAGACCAGAGCAGCCCGCGGCCCTTCAAGCGATATTTTGCCGCCTGCGCGTGAACCGGCGTGTGGTGCAGATAGTAGAACAACTGCATGAAGTAGAAGTCCAGGCCCGCCTCGTTGATGAATGCCTCCGTCTGCTGGAGGGTCTCCGTCGTTTCGCCGGGAAAGCCCATCACGAACGAGCCCACGGTGATGATGCCCGCTTCCTTCAGCCAGCGAATCCCGCGCGCGTAATTCTCGGCGCATGCCCCCTTTCCGATATTCGAAAGAACCGTCTTGGCAGCCGACTCGATGCCAAGAAAGACACCTCGGCATCCGCTCCGGCGCATCTTCTCGACGGTGAGTCCCTCGATGAACTGGCACCTCAGAAACGAATACCAGGGAATGTCAAAACCCCCCGCGATCATCCTGTCCAGAAGCGCTTCAAAGCGTTCTCGCGGGACGTTGAACGTATCGTCAACGAAAACGATGGAGCACACTCGCTTCTCCCGCGCGTGGCGGAGGTTCCTTATGACGTCTTCGACCTCCATCAGTTCCAGCGGATTGGTGGCCGGATAGGAGCAGAACGCGCAGTGGAAACTGCATCCCCGGCCGCTGCGCAGATGGACCACCGAACCCTCCGGGATACCCTCGAGGTTCAGCGGAACACTCAGCGAGTTGTGTTCCACACGCCTTTCTGTGCTCTGTACGGTGCCGTCGGGAAGCTTGAACAGCAAGTTCGGAACGCTGTCCAAAGGTCCGGGAAAAGCGCGAACCAACTGCAGCAGACTTCGCTCGCCCTGGGGATCGTTGATGAAGGCGTCCAGCGGAGTGGCTTTAAGGTAACTCTTCTGCTGAGCCTCGGTCAGATGGAGCAGCGACGCAAAAATGTGTTGTCCGCCGGCGACGACAAACGCGTGAGGCAGACGTCGTCGCAATCGGTGAGCCACCGCGTTGAGTTGGGAGGGCGAAAGAATGAACGTGGTCCCCAGAGCCACCAGCGTTGGCTCGAACTGCTCGACCGCCTGGAGCGCCCGCTCCTCGTTGTTCGCGTCGATATGGTTGATCAGCAGGACTTCGATGCCCGCGGCCTCCAGGGTCGATTTCAGCACCAGCGGCCCGGCCTGGTACATGTCCCAGATGGAGAAGTCCTCGCCTTGCGCCAGCCCGAGTTTGCCCTTGAGAAACGCCAGGTGATCGATCATCGATCCATCCTCAAGGCTCACTCGGTTGAAGAGGTATCCCCATCGCTCCATGGGGGTCGGCATCACGGTATCCGCGACCGGAACGATATGCCCGACAATGGCGACTCGCGAATTGGGACTGTGCACGACTGACCTCGTCCGGGTGCTATACCAACGCCGCGATGCTATCGAGCGAGTCGAACTGGGTCTGGTCGAAATCCACTTCGGAGATATCCAGATGGAATTCCTGCTCCAGGAATCCCACGATCTCCAGCACGTTCAGGGAATCGATTCGCCCGGAAAAAATCAGGGAATCCTGGTCGCCAAACGGCTGGTCATCTCCGCGCCTGCTCAGGATATCTTGGATCCGGACACGAATCTTCTCTTTAGCTTCCATATCCACTCTCTAGCTTCCGGTTGCATGCTCTCTTTCCTCCAGCATGCTCAGCAGGGCCTTTCGGTCCGTCTTTCCATTCTGAGTCAAGGGCAGGGAAGGAAGGCAGACGATTTCGCGGGGCATGGCGTAAGGAGCCAGCCGAGCCTTCAATCGGGTCATGATCTCGCCCGGCTCCAGGGACGATCCGGAAACGAACGCGACGATCCCGTCAGCCGTTCCGTGATGCATAGGCCAGGCGACCGCTGCTGCCGAGCCACACCCGCACACCTCGCGCAGATGGGCGTCTACCTCCTCGAGCTCGATGCGGTGGCCCAGGATCTTAACCTGATAGTCAACCCGCCCCAGATGGTGGAAAGTGCCTTCCGAATCCTCCAGAGCCAGGTCTCCCGTCAAATACCACCGGGACGATCCGAATTCCGGATGCTCCAGTTGCGGGAACCGGGCCTGCGTCAGTTCGGGGGCGCCCAGGTACCCTGCCGCGATCTGCGGTCCCGAAAGGGCCAGCTCTCCCGTTTCTCCCGGAGGCAGGAATCGACCCGCCTCGTCCACGACGGCCAGCCGCATGCCCGAATAGGCACGGCCGATCGGAATGACGTCCCGGCCCGGAGTGGTCCGCGGCGGCTTCGAAAGCCGCTCCACGCTACAGGCCACTGTGGATTCCGTGGGGCCATAATGATTGTCGACCACGCCATTTGGAGCGGCGCGCTGCCACGCCATGGCGGCGGCCAGGGGAAGCGCCTCGCCGCAAAAGTAAGAGATGCGCAGGCACGGGAAACTTCCCTCCTTCAGTTGCTTCAGCCGGTCCATGAAGCCAATCACGGATGGGACCGATGCCCAGAACGTGAGCTGGTGCTCTCGTATGAACTTGGCCGGAGCCAGCAATTGCGCTTCCGGAACCACGTGAAGAGACGCGCCTGAGTCCCATGCCAGCCACAGATCCAACACGGAGAAATCGAAGGAGATTTCCGAAAAATTCGAGAAGCGATCCCGGCAGTCCAGCTCGTAGAGCGACCCCACGTAATCCAGAAAATGCCGGACGCTATTCGCCCGTATGATCACTCCCTTGGGCGCTCCCGTGGTTCCCGAGGTGAAAATCACGTAGGCCGCCCGGTCGCCCGGAAACGCTACAGGCTCCTTCAACGCGGAGATCCCATCCAGAACGGACGACTCCTCCAGGCTCCCGGGTGGGAGAACGGGAACCTCGTCGACCACTCCCGACTCCGACAGGCGCGTCCACCCCGCCCGATCCACGATGATGGCGCCTGGCCTCGCTACTTCCAGGATCTGGCGAAGCGTGTGCGCGGGGAGCTTCGGGTTGATCGGGATGTACGCCGCTCCGGCCCAGCAGGCTCCCAGAATTCCCGCATACGCTTCCAGGCTTCGTGAGGCTACGATGGCAACGCGAGTCTCGCCTGGGGCTCCGGGAGCGCTCGCCCCAAGCCAACCGGCGACTCGAGCCGCCAGGGAGGCCAACTCGGAGTACGAGAAGACTCTGCCGTCCAGTACCAGAGCGGCGTTCTCCGGACACTCAATCGAGTGGCGGAACAACGGCAAGGCCAAGTTGAGATTCCTTGGCTCAAGCAACAGCGCTCCTGGCTGAGACATGCACCACCGAGGGTAGCACTAGTTCAGAACAGTAGTTTACATCACCGCGCGACTCAAACACGCAGACCGAACATATTCATCAAGAAACCAAAACGCTCAGACAACGGGTGCGCCACGTTGGTGTGGTCGAAGATATGAAGCACGCAGTAGAACAGCAGCACGGACGCCGGTGTGATCACGCGCGCCCGGAACCACGTTGTTGTGGTGCTCTTGCTCCCGCGGATCTCGTGCAACTGTGAAATACCGATACCGGCGCTCAAAACCAGAGTGTAAAACGCGTAGGACTGAAAGCCGACGACGTACTGCCACAGTCCAACCTCCGCAACCTGCTCGTGCCACAGCATGAAATGATAGATCAGGTTGCCCACTCCTGCCGCGGCGAAGGTTGCCGTCAGCATGCGCAACCTGGGGTGCCGCTTGAAGTAGCGCATATACGTGGGGAAGAAGAAGAAATCCACCATGATTTCTTTGAAGTAAAAGAGGTAACGGTTCCAGAAGTCGGCAATGTTACGCGCCTCGAGCGGCCGCCAGGTGTTCCGGGCGGCGCGAAAACCGGCCATGCGGCAGCAGGCGATAATCAAATGGCCCATCACCGAAAAGTCCAATAAGTTTCTGGCGAAGTCGGCCATGACGCTGGCCCAGCAGATGTACCAGGGGTACCGCACCCCGGAGGCGGAACTGGCCAGAGCGTCGGCGAAGCGAGGCAACGAGAAGTGGACCGGGATGTGAAGCGGGCCGCTGAGGACCCCACGTTGTCCGTACACCACGTAACCAAAGACATCCAGCACCACCCCCAGGATCAAAGCCCACAGCAGCAGTTTCAGACCCTTCAACTGCGCGACGGCAAGCTCCTTGGCCGACTTGGCTTCTATGTTGCGGAGATAAAGCGAGCCCTTCGCGAACGTTGTCACGGTCGGCACGACTCCAATCCAGAACGGATGGTATGTGCCTAATTGAAGAAAGAAACCATCTCGGTCTTTGGCCTTCCGATCGGTAAAGCTATAACACAACGACCAGAAGTATCCTCCCAGCAAAACGGTGAAGCACCACAGCCAGAGCCGTACTCGTCCCGGTGGGGCGGCGCAGGCCGAAAGAAACGCCACGGCATAGAGCAGGATGAGGAAACGAACGGGCTGTCTCCCCACAAAGGAGTTCCTGTAGAGCATGATCGTCTGCCGGGAGAGCCCACAGAAGGCGAGGAAGAGGAAGATGCTGGTTGCCTTGAAGCGGACCGAGATGGCACCAGCAAGGTGGGCCTGTTCCGCGATTTCGGTGAGCAGGGGCCATTTGATCCACCCGTTGTAAAACACCAGTGCAAGCAGAGTCCCGATCGTCACAAGAATGCGTCTGTATCGCGGGAGAAATGTGGCGCACGCGAGAATCACAGTCAGGAGTGCCCACATGGTCGAAACGCGCTGAAGTCCGAGCGCGAAGACCAGCAACAGACTGGCTTTTCCGGCGGGTTCCTGAATGAACTCTACCAGCCCGGGAAAGGCCTCCAGACATGGGATGATGCGGAATCGCGCCAAGCGTGACGCCAGGGGCGGCCCTCCGGGGAGTCCGCGCTGCGACAGATTGGAATCAACCTCTCGAGTCACCATGACGCTCTGCTTCGACAGCGCCTTCACCCTGATGGATGCACTGCGGCTACCTGCTCGCACCGGTCATCCAAGCGCTCGGAGCAGCAAACAGCATAGCGACAAAGCGGCCCTGTCGCAAGAACCGGTAAAGCTCGACTGCGGAGGCCCAGCGTGTTAGCAACGACGTCGCCCAATGTCGCAGGCCTTTGGCCGAGGAGCATTTTCCAATCGAAGGATGAGCATGAAGTAGGGCTCCCCCGACCGGAGGGAGGGCGGCGCTGAAGAATGGGGAGGCCGCGGCGCGGCCGAGGAGCACCCACAAGAGCACAAAGGATGGAGGTTGAGTTACACTGAACGGAACGCCAAGGCCGGAATGGAGCCTTGGGGAGCTCCGAGTTGCTGGGTTCGCATGAACTATAACCTGGCGCAGCCCTTTCATGAGCAGGCCTGTGCTCTGCCGGACAGCGTGGCTCTCCACGTCGCAGGCGCGTTGTACCGCTACGGGGAACTAGCCGGCTGGGCGGCTCGTGCCGCCATCGCGCTGGGCCCGGCGCAGAGGGTGGGGGTCCTCGCCTCACGCACTCTGGGCGCATATGTCGGAGTGCTGGGCGCTTGCTGGTGCGGCGCCGCCTACATTCCCCTCAGCCCGAAACTGCCCGACGAAAGACTCGCCCGCATTTTCAAAATTGCCTCACTCGACGCCCTGGTGGTCAACGAAATCGGCTGCACCCGCCTGACGCACGAGCTGAGAGCTGTCGCGCCGCGGCTCATTCTTGATCTTTCCGGCCGGCTGGACTCGCTTCCCACCGCTGGCCTGCCCGCGCCGCTCGACCGGGAGGCGGATGACCTCGCGTACGTGCTGTTCACCTCCGGCACTACCGGCACCCCCAAGGGTGTGATGATTGCGCTCGGAAGCGTTGCTCAATTCCTAGGGGCGATGCGCCCGCGCTTTCGCCCAGTCCCGTCAGACCGAGTCTCGCAGACCTCGGAACTCACCTTTGACGTAAGCGTCTTTGAGATGTTCGGCGGGTGGGCCGCCGGGGCCTCCGTGTACGTCATACCCGCGAGCCAATTGATGGCGCCAGCCCGCTTCATCGCAGATCAGAGACTGACGGTCTGGTCATCTGTTCCATCCATCGCCGCCTTTATGCGCCGGATGAAGATGCTAAAGCCCGGTGCCTTTCCTTCAATCCGCTATAGCGCCTTCGCCGGCGAGGCCCTGCCCTACGCCCTCGCGGAGGCGTGGCAGATCGCCGCTCCCTCTAGTGTCGTGGAGAACCTCTATGGTCCAACCGAAGCGACCGTTTTCTGCCTCGGCGCGACTGTTGGTCCGGATTTCCCTCCTACACCGGGGCGCGACACCGTCCCGAGCGGCCTTGCGCTGCCCGGTCTGGAAGCGGCCATTCTCGATGAGTCGCTCGCATTCCTGCCACCCGGCCGCGAAGGCCAACTCGCCATCTCCGGCGGCCAGCTCGCCAAAGGCTATGACGGCGAGCCTGATCTTACGCGTTGCCGGTTCCCAACTCTCGGCGGCAGGACCTGGTATCTCACCGGCGACCTCGCCCGCCAGGATGATAGCGGCATCTACCATCACCTCGGCCGAATCGATCACCAGGTGAAGATTCTGGGCCAGCGCGTCGAACTCGAGGACGTCGAAGCCCACCTGCGCTCGGTCTCCGGAACCGAAGACGTGGCTGCGATCGCCTGGCCCATCCAGGACGGTATCGCCGCCGGCATTATGGCCTTCACCAGCGGGGCGACGCGGCCCGCTGAACAGCTCCGCGAGGCGCTACGCATCCTTCTGCCACCGTACATGGTTCCGCGGCGCATCATCGAACTCGATGCGCTGCCCCTCGGCTCCTCCGGAAAAATCGACCGGCGCGCGCTGGCACGGTACCTGGATGGGCCGTCCAGCCAGGGAGGAGCGGCGACGTGAGGTTCAGACTCATCCCAAGCCTGGAGAAGTCTCCGGCGTTCGTGGCGCTCTGTAAGCGGCCGGCTTTACAATGGGCGATGCTGGCCGCCTTCATTCTCCTGTTGTCTCTGCTCAACGGGGAATGGTTACTGATCGGCGCGTTCCTCGCTCTCACGACGGCCCTCCCCGAGGACCGCCGGCGGGTGGTCAGCGCCTGTGGAATCGCGATAGTGCTCGCCCGGCCGAACTGGCTCGACATTCCCTTTCTCGATCGCATCGCCGCACAGGAAGGCCTCCCCCATCTCAGTCCCGCCGCCATTTCGCTGGTCGTCGCGGCTGTCTTTCTTCTTCTGGCGAGCTTGGCGGCCTTGGCTTTTCGCTTTCCCCGAGGCCTGGTCGCGCGACGCCCCGTCGTCGCCGCCGTATTGTCCTACTGCTCTTTTGCCGCTGTGGTGTCGATGGCTCCACTCAAAGGCTGGACCCGTGTCGCCGGCTGGATCGCCGTTCTCGCCCTGGCCCGCTTGCTGTGGTTCTTCTGCTACACGCTGACCGATCGCGAATCCCGCGACCGCGATTCCGTAGCGCTGCAGGCGGGACGCTGGAGGCCTGCCTGGATGGCAGGCACGGGTTCCATCACTCCTTTTGCCAAAGGAGGCGCCTACCTGCGCAGAATCGAGGCGCAGAATGCCGACGAACTCGCCGTCACCCAAATCAAAGGGATGAAGCTGCTGCTCTGGGCGCTGGTCCTGAAGGCATGTGATTCCTCGCTTCAGTACGTCCTTTATGCCAGACTGCGCGTTCCGCAGTTCGAAACGGCCTTCGACCGCAGCGCCACGGGCCATCCTTTCTCCTGGTATTGGAACTGTCTGAGCTTGGCCGCGGCGTTCTTCACGGGGCTGCTGCAAATGAGCGTCTGGGGACATTGGATAATCGCTTGCGTGCGCATGGCAGGCTTTCGCGCGCTGCGCAACACCTACCGGCCGCTTGAATCGCGGACCCTGGCCGACTTCTGGAATCGCTATTACTTCTACTTCAAGGAATTGCTGGTGGATATGTTTTTTTATCCCACCTATCTCCGATACTTCAAGAAGTGGCCCCGGCTGCGCATGGCCGCCGCCACCTTGATGGCCGCCTGCGTGGGCAACGCGATCTATCATTTTTTACGCGACATCTCGCTGGTCGCGGAACTGGGCTGGTGGCGCTCCATCGCCGGATTCCAGACCTATCTCTTCTACTGCTTTGCGCTCGGAGCCGGCATCTGCATCTCTCAGTGGCGCGGGAAGCGAAGAGAAGACCGCTCTCAGTCCTGGCTGCGCCGCCGCCTTGTGCCCATCCTCTGCGTGGCGGGATTCTATTGTTTCTTGCATGTATTCGACGACACCAACAGAACATACGGCCTGCGCGAACACTTTGTCTTCGTAGGCCGTCTATTTGGGATCTGAAAACGATAACGCTATGGACGAAACGCGCCAAGCCATCCGCCAGTTGCTCCGGCAACTCCTTGAGAGAAACGACGACACCCGCGGATTCACCGACACCGACTCCCTCATTTTCAGCGGGCGCCTTCAGTCCTTAGACGTGCTGGAGATTGCGCTCTTCATCGAAAGCCATTTCGGCCTCGATCTTACTCAGGTGTTCGACCAGTCTCGGCTCGACTCAGTTGAAGAGATCGTCAACCTGATCGGCAGCGCCCGGACATGAAGGCCACGCCCGCCCCCATCTGACTCCCGCCGGTCGAATGCAGTGTATGCTCCTCGTCCTCCTGGTGCTCGCGCTAGCCGCGCCTGCCCTGGCGCAGAAGCCGCTCGACCAAGCCCACCAACATCTACGTGGTCCCGCTGGCCGGTGGCGCGCCCCTGAAGATCACCAACGCCGGAACCGCAAACGAGCGCCCGCGCTGGTCGCCGGAGGTCGCCGGTTCAATCCCGACGGGTGGCTCAATCTCTCGATCACAGAAATCTCGGTCGGATATTGCCGTTTGTGGCCCGCGCGGTGGCACACTCGTCGTGGCAAAATTCCCGTCAGCAAACAATTCGATCACGGGGAGCTTACTACCCAACGCCGATAGGCCATCCGTTTCAGCTTGTAGCGCCCGACGAGATCCTGCGGGCTCGGTTTCCTCGTTGTGCAGAGGTGTGCGGAGGAATGTATTGGCAACTCCGACACGCTAGCAGAGCCACCGTGACAGCCAAGGCTGGCGACTTCATGAACACCAGTAGCCGAGTGGTTGGCTCTTGGTTGCAGCCGCCCTGTCGCTGATTGCGAATCGTGAAACCACGAAGAATAAGAACCATGCCACGGCATAGGCGGAGCCGAAGATCGCCATCATCGTAATGAAGCCGCCGGCGAAGAGCACCGCCATCCGCTGAGTGCCGCTCCGCTGGTGCAGCCGGGCGCGAACTGCGCGCCGATGAGTGCCCGGGCCAGGCGCATCCAGCCGCGCACATTCGGAGGCCTTTCCACCATCAACTTCAAGCGGTCGGAAATCAGCCCGGAGATGAACGCGCAGCATGACGCCTGCGATCTCGAAGACCAGCCAGTACAGGGAGGCCCACCAGAGCCAAACCGACGACCGGCCCTGCCCGGCGCATCAAGGATTTCCGATCGCGAGGGTGTTCGTTATTGGAACATTGTGTCCGATCTCGAACTGCCCTGACCAGTCGAGAGGTGTTCGGCTCCGCGAAGGAGGTACCGGTTTTTCAATGGCATAGCCTTGCCTGTCTCTTGTGTCGTTCTGGCCTGAGGTTTGCAAGAATGGAGATCAACTGAACAGTCCAAGGACTCGGGGGGTGCTGAACATGGGGACTTTACTTCACGATTTGCGCTTCGCTTTCCGCATGTGGCGCAAATCCCCAGGCTTCGCCCTCGCCACCGTTTTGACCCTCGCCGTCGCAATTGGCGAAAACACGGTCGCCCTCGGCGTATTCGACGCGCTGATCTTGCGCCCGCTGAATGTGCCTCACGCGGAGAGCCTCTACGAGGCCGGACACGTGAATCAAGAAAACGAGTCGTATCCCAGCTATCTGGATTTGCGCGATCGGAACCGCAGCTTTGATAGCCTGGCTGCGGTCATATTCGCTCAGGAAGGGCTGGATACGGGCGACGGCGCATCGCCCGTGTGGGGCTACAAGACCAGCGGCAACTATTTCGACGTCCTGGGAATTCAGCCATACGTTGGCCGTTTCTTTAGCGCCGCTGACGAGAATGGCCCCAACAGCGCTCCCTACCTGGTGCTGACTTATGTCTATTGGCACACCCATTTTCACGATGATCGTGGCGTGGTGGGCCGCTCTGTCCGGCTCAACAAGCGTCCCGTCACCGTCATCGGCGTAGCACCGCCCGGATTCCGCGGGACCGTCGTAGGTTTTTCGCCGACCTTCTTTATCCCAATCGTGATGGATGGGCAGGAACGGCTGAACGCACGTGGAAACCACGCAGTTGACAAGTTGATGGGTCACTTGAAGCCAGGTATCACTCCCGGTGAGGCCACTGCCGATCTGAACTCGATTGGCTCCTGGCTGCAGAAGACACATCCCCAGACTGAAAGCGGGGCGAAGTTCCGTTTGACCCGTCCGGGTTTTGGCGACTTGTTCGGAGGCGCGATACGCGCGTTCCATGGGGGATTGGCGCTGCTGGCCGCGTTGATCCTGCTGGCGGCCTGCGCCAACCTGGGCAGTTTCTTTACGGCGCGCGCTGCGGACCGTTCCCGCGAGATTGCCGTGAGGCTGGCGCTCGGAGCGGGCCGCCTGCGCGTAGTGAGGCAACTCCTTACCGAAGCCCTGATGATTTCGATCGTCGGCGGCGCCGCCGGACTATGGGGCAGTGTGATGCTGTTGGAATGGCTCAGTGGTTGGCAGCCATTTCCCGAGTTTCCAATGAATGTACCGGTGACCCCGGACAACCATGTTTATGTCATCGCTTTGTTGTTGGCGATCGCAAGCGGGTTCCTGTTCGGCGCGGCGTCCATACGGCTGGTGCTCGGCGCCGACCCCTACGGGATCGTCAAGTCCGGGTCAAGGTCCACGCCGGAGCGGCGGATTACGGTTCGCGACGTCTTGTTGGGAGTGCAGATTGCCATTTGTGCGGTCCTGGTGACGTCGTCCATGGTGGCGGTCCGCGGAATGCTCCGGTCGCTCGACAGCCGTTTGGGGATCAATCCACGGAGCGCCATGCTGGTGCGCATCGATCCGACCTTGGCTGGTTACAAGGGGGATGGAGTGCCACAGATGCAGCAACGCATGATCGATACGGTGAAGGCAATACCAGGCGTGACGTCCGTTGGACTGGTGGGTGAGTATCCGCCACTCCATATGGGCTGGAACAACACGGACGTCTTTACTGACAGAGCCGCGGATCTCGGCCCGGGGAATGCCGCTGCCAACGCCATCACGTACCAAGTCTCTGCCGCATACTTCCGGGCGGCGGGCACCACGTTGTTGTCCGGGAAGCCATTCACGCTGCATGACGATGGGAACGCGCCACGCGTCGCCATAGTGAATCGGGAATTCGTGCGCAAAGTGTTTGCCTTCGGGACGAGCCCAATCGGCCGTTACTTCAAAATGGAGGACGGAACCCGCATACAGGTAGTCGGTCTCGCCGAGGACGGGAAGTATACTGCGAACCTGGCCGAAGATCGGCGGGCCGCGATGTTTCTGCCGATCCTGCAATCGCCTTCGGATGATGCATGGATCGTGGTGCGGTCGAGCCGCGATCCGCAGCAACTGGCGACAGCTATCCGGGGGCAATTGCGCAACCTCGATCCGGGGTTACCGGTCTTCATGCAAACGTGGAATCAGGAAATGAGCGGAGCGCTTTTTGCTCCTCGCATGGCCGCGCTGTCCCTGGGCGTGCTGGGCCTGATGGGCGCCGTCTTGTCAATTACCGGGATCTTCGGAATGGCTGTTTATTCCGTGAGCCAGCGGAAGCGGGAGTTGGCCATACGAATCGCCCTCGGCGCGGCACGCCACGAAATCCTGCGCACCGCATTGGGCCGCGCGGTCAAGCTGCTCGCTTCGGGTTCGGCGGCAGGATTGATTTTTGGGCTTCTCGTCAGCCGGGTGCTGGCTGCCATCGTTTATCAGGCGACGCCGCGCGATCCTGTGGTCCTTGCTGGAGTGGTTCTGGCTATGGCATCGCTCGGGCTGGCGGCTACCTGGATCCCAGCGCAACGCATCCTGTCGCTCGATCCGATCATCCTGTTGCGTGAGGAGTGAATCCGTGACCGGAGCGGAGCGTATGCACGGTCAGTGTGGACTTTGTCCAGCCAAGCGTTGCTAGAATGGGGGCATCACCGACCGGTGCAGAGGGTTTTCAGTAGGGGCTGTCCGGAATGTCACGGCGCTACTTCGATCTCGGAGCCCATCTTGACGACGGCGTGTTTTGCCCGGAGCGCGACCACGTGCCGGTGTCACAAAGCGCCGTGATTCGTGATCCCTTATGGCGCAAGGGGCAACGGCAATGACCCCAGGCGCCAGTCCGCTCCACGTTGTACCGCAACCCGTGACGGCGCCACTGACGCGTGCGGCCATCTTTCTCGTTCTCAAAGTCAATCAGGGATCCGTGCACGTCGATTCCCTGCGCGCGTTTTGTGGCGATCTTGCTGCATTGACCCGCGCCGTGGAGTTTCGGGACACGGAGGGCGGACTGACGTGCATTATCGGGTTCGGCTCGGATGTTTGGGATCCACTGTTCGGAAGCCCGCGTCCTGTGGAACTCCGTCCGTTTCGAGAGATTCGCGTCGGTTCCCGGCTGGCTGTTTCTACCCCGGGAGATCTACTGCTGCATATCCGCGCCAAACGCATGGATCTGTGTTTTGAGCTTGCCACGCAAATCATGGAGCGGCTTGGTCCGGCCGTCTCCGCCGTTAACGAAGTTCATGGATTTCGCTATTTCGATAATCGCGATCTCCTGGGGTTTGTCGACGGGACGGAGAATCCGAGCGGCGGCGAGGCGGGCAATGCCGTCCACATCGGCGACGAGGATTCCGCTTTCTCCGGCGGCAGCTACGTGATCGTTCAGAAATACGTTCATGATCTGCGCGCATGGAACAATCTGTCGAACCGAGGCGCAGGAGCGGGTGATTGGCCGAAGGAAGTTGTCCAACGTCGAGTTGAACGACGTTGAGAAACCCTCTTCGGCCCATAACGCTCTGACCACGATCGTCGAGAACGGAGTGGAAAAGAAGATCCTCCGCGACAACATGCCGTTTGGACGCGCGGGGGAGGCCCAGTTTGGTACCTACTTCATCGGCTACAGCCGCTCACCGCGCACGATCGAGCAGATGCTGGAAAACATGTTCGTCGGCAGGCCGCCCGGTAACTACGACCGGTTGCTCGACTTCAGCCTGGCAGTAACAGGGAGTCTCTTCTTTGTCCCGTCCGCGACGTTTCTTGACTCCGTCGCTGAAGCCGGCGGCGAGGCCGGCGCCGGTGTCTCAATGACCGACGGCTCGCTGAGCATTGGTTCGCTAAAAGGAGGTCTCTGTCGTGAATAACCTGCATCATGAATTGGCCCCCATTTCGGAAGCTGCGTGGGTTCAGATCGAAGACGAAGTTACCCGTACGTTCAAACGGTACCTTGCTGGTCGAAAAGTGGTTGACGTGAAAGGTCCGGGCGGGGCGGCCTTGTCTGGGGTTGGCACGGGGCACCGGCGCTCAATCTTGGGGACGCAGGAAGGAGTGCTAGTTTGGCAACGCGAAGTGAAGCCGCTGATCGAACTCCGTGTCCCGTTTGAGTTAAGCCGAGATGCCATCGACGACGTCGAGCGGGGTGCGAGCGATTCCGACTGGCAGCCTGCCAAAGATGCGGCGCGCCGGATCGCATTCGCCGAAGATGGTGCGGTCTTTCATGGCTATACCGATGCCGGAATGACCGGCATCCGTCAGGGGACCAGCAATCCGAAGATGACTCTCCCGCCCGATGTGCGCCAGTATCCAGACGCAATTGCTCAGGGAGTAAATCGATTGCGGCTCGTCGGCGTGAATGGCCCGTATGCCGTCGTCCTGGGCGAGAGAGCCTATACGGCTCTTGCGGAGACGAGTGATCACGGGTATCCGGTGCTAGAGCACGTGAAGCGCCTTGTCGATGACAAGATTGTCTGGGCTCCTGCCGTTGACGGTGCCTATGTAGTCACGACGCGAGGCGGAGACTTTGAGCTTCATCTTGGCCAGGATCTTTCGATCGGTTATCTGAGGCACACCGACTCGGCTGTCCACCTTTACCTTCAGGAATCGTTGACCTTTCTGCTGCAGACAGCCGAAGCTGCGGTTGTCGCCGAGCTTGATTCATGATTTGCATGCGTCGGTGCCGGCGACCGGAATCTTGCCTCTGAACCTAGTCAGTCTCATCGAGGTATTCCTCGGGCACGTCATCCTCCGGAACCTCTTGCGTACGAACTTCTGCAACGTCTGGGTCGGGTGCATCTTCGACGCCGCCGATCGCCCCAGCCTCGAAGGCTTGCCCCTCTTCGACGAGCTCTTCAACGCTCTCCGGGCCTGCTTCCGCGACGTCCGACAATCCCTGAATGTCCCCAGACTGGCCGGCCGACTCCTCATCTGCCCCCTTCCGTTGATCTGAAGGTTCATCGTATGCCCGGGTACGCGGATGGTCTCGCTTCTTCACAACTCCCTCCTCACGCCACCAGCAAGATCTTCCCGACGCCGCCCTTCTCCGCCGCCGCTTGAGCCTCGGCCGCCTCACTGAGTGGCATTTTCCGGCTAATCGGAATTACCAACTTGCCATCTCGCACCGCTTCGGCCATGAACTCGAGGGTTTTCCTGTCGAATTTCGAGAATACAAACACGACCTTCACAGAGGGGTACTCCGCGGCGTTCTGCGGTGTTCCGACGACCGATGCGTACTTTCCTCCCGGCTTGACCTTGGCTATCAGCTTCTCGGCCGTTCTACCGCCGACCGCATCCGCCACCGCATCAAGGGGCGGAAGATTCGCAATCGCGGCGGCGTCGTCGGTCGCGACGACCTGATCCGCGCCTACAGTCTTCGCGTCGTCGATCTGCCTCTTCAAAACCCCCGCGATCACAGTCGCCCCGCGCGTCTTCGCAGTGAATACCGCCGAACGCCCGACATTTCCGGCAGCACCTACGACGAGAACCGTCTGGCCCGCTGTCACTTCCGTAGCTAAGAGGAGTTGGTTGCCAGTCGTCGTCACCAGCGGCAACGCCGCCGCCTGGATCAAATCGAGCCCCTTGGGAACTTTCGCAAGAACCGCGGCTTTCACGACACAAAGTTCGGCGTAAGTGTTGTCCGCCATAGCGAACACCCGGTCGCCGATGGAGAAGCCTTCCACCCCGGCCCAGTCTTGACCACAGTGCCCGCGAGATCGACCCCTATAAGCCCTGGGAAGTTCATCGGGTAAAAGTCTTTCGTTAATCCGGCACGTCGCTTGTAGTCGATCGGATTCACGCTCGAGGCAGCGACCCGCACCAACACCTCGCCCGAACCCGGAACAGGGTCAGGGTATTCTTCCCACTTGAGTACCTCAGGACCGCCATATTGGTGGAGGACAATTGCCTTCATCTTTCATCTCCAAGCCTGGCCAGGTTCAACGCTTCTGGTACGGGTGGAAGATGTAGTCCTTCGCTTTCACGGCTACATGGCACGAGTGTCCACAGGGACGGCGCCGCCGAGGAAGGCAAGCACTGCCGCGGCCGCGACGGTGGTAGACGCCGCGATATGCTCTACGCCGAGGATCCGCATCCCATCCGGTCCGAGCGTTAACCGTACTTGAGGGCGGTGCTCTGTCCGACCTCGATAATATAGCCGTCAGGATCGCGGATGTAGCAGCGCGTCTCGCCGTACTTGGGGATCGGCTTCGTGATGAACTCGGCTCCTCGACTTTTCCATAATTCGTAGCACGCTTGAATATCTGCAACGCGGATATTCATAAAGCTGCTGATCTTATCCGGATCGGGGACGCTGAGCGTTACCGATGGCTTGTCGGGGGTCGGCCCGCCCCCAACGTTGACAAGGAGCCACGTATTCGCGATCTGAATGTACCCAGGCGCGCCTTTGCTATCGCCTTCGCTCAGCGCGCGACCTCCGAAGACAGTCTCATAGAAGCGAAGCGATCGGTCGATGTCGGCGACGGTGAGAAAATGCGCGACGCTGATTCCCTCCCGCGGAGGCATGTCATAGCTCTTCTGTCCGATTTGTACCCCGTTCGCTGACGACTCCGATTCCGATGCAGTCATGAGTTTCAGAAGCGCCTGAGCCGCCGAGGTCGACGACGCGGGGTTCTGGCCGGTGATGAGGCGGCCGTCAACGATGGAGAAAGGCTGCCAGTTCGCCATCTTCTCGAATACGGCGCCGAGCCGTAGCAGTTCGTCTTCGACTAGGAACGGCACAACCTTTGTGAGCTGCATCGCGTCTTCTTCGCCGTTCGTGAAACCGGTGACGTGTTTTCCTTTCACCAGCGGAGCGCCCTGGTAGGTAACGTGGCGAAGCACCCCGGGCGAATGGCACACCAATGCGATTGGCTTGCCAGAATTGTAGAAAGCCTCCAGAAGAGCGATCGACGTAGGGCTTTCCGCGAGATCCCACATCGGGCCGTGCCCACCGGGATAGAAAACGGTGTCGAAGTCGTCCGACTTCACGTCCGCGAGTTTGACGGTGTTGGCGAGAGCCTTTTGCGCCGCCGCGTCCTTCTTGAACCGAGTCATCGCCGGCGTTTGATTCTCAGGCAGATCGCTCTTCGGATCGAGCGGCGGCTGGCCACCTTTGGGGGAGGCCAGCGTCAGATCCACGCCAGCGTCCCGGAAGACAAAGTAAGGCGCGGCGAATTCCTCAAGCCAGAAGCCGGTCTTGCGGCCGGTGTTGCCGAGTACGTCGTGCGATGTCAGCACCATAAGTATTTTCATTTTTCCTCGTATATTGAACCTGGTTGCCTTCTTTGATGTCGATCTGTACCTTCCCATCGGAGGTGCTCATAATGCCCCTCCGCCGCCTTGCGGATCCTCTTCGATCTTCGTTGTCCAGTCGCCCCCGATCTGAAGCGTACCTAGCTGCTGAGCACGTGCAGTGCCAAAACGAACCATTGATTCGGCGGGACTGGCGACTCAAGAAACTGCTGAGCCGTCAGCAATTCTGATTGTTCGCGAAAAGTGAAAGGACCCTTGTCCGGCGGCGCCTGTTGCGACGCATCGAAATACGCCGGCCGCTCATGCGTGACCAAAAACCCAACGGATTCATGGGGCGATACTCGGCGAAGGCTGGCAAGACTATCAGGCGGATCGAGAGCCGTGCATTGGAACTATTCAAGGCCTACCTGTGGCCAGGCAATATTCGCGAGTTGCAGAACGTGGTGGAACGGGCTGTCATCCTCAGCGACGGCGACACATTGTTCGTCGACGAGAGTTGGCTTAAACGACAGCCCCCGGCGGCTTCGATGCTGCGGGGCGGCCTTTCGGCGTTGGCAGAACGCGAAATTGAAATGATCGAAGTTGCTTTAGCCGAGAGCCATGGCCGTGTTTCCGGACCTGCGGACGCCGCCCGTAAGCTCAGGATCCCCCGACAGACACTCGAGTCGAAGATCAGACGCTTGGGCATTAGCAAGCACGGACTCAAAGCCCTGAGGGCGTGACTATTCTGCGTCGTAATACTTGCCGTTCACCTCATCGCCCATCACTGCGAAATCGCACTTTGAGGCTTCCAGCGGTTCGGTCTTGAAGACGAAGTCAATCGAGGGCACGCGAACCGTGGCCTCGAGTTGTGCATTTGCCTTAAAGCCTACGAATCGGTACTGCCGTGTGGGGCCTTCGTACTTGACCGGCTCGTCAGTGGCCTTGAAGACCAATCTGAAATCCAGAAATGCCGGGGTGGTCTCAGCGTCTATCGCCGGCCAGCGCGGCTGGTCGATGATGGGCACACCGCTCATCTGGAGCATGGCAACTCTACCGTCCGCACTGAAGGTGAGGCCGCTTGATGGCACAGCTGTGATCCAATACAGTCCTTCGGGCGAAATCGGCGGATGGAAATCATGCACTTGGTTCTGAGGGGCCGCCGGCCCCTTGAATACGGTGAGTCACGCGTGCGCGAAAGTAGCGCGGTGCGCCTGACGGGCCGCCCAGTACTCGCCCGCCATGTAACTGTAGTCCGTAGTGGGAGTGCCCCAAGCGAAGCGGTTGCCCCTATTATCGCTACCCATTCCGTGAAAGCCGCTGCAGCGCGCCAGCTTACCCTTGAAGTGATAGATGTGGGATAGTTCGACATTCGGGCCCGCGCCCTGGTTGTGGCTGCCGTTCTTGTCAAGCCACGGAATCGGGTACGGGCAAGGGCCGCCGTTAGAAGGGGCCCGGTTCTGGGGGATGGCGTCGGCACAAGACGGTGGCGGGGACTGTCCCTGAACGGGCCGCGCAGGCAGCGCAGCCACCACGATGGAGCCGACGCCGAGCTTCAGGAAGCGGCGCCGCTGCAATGACCCTGCTACCGCCTCCCGGGCCCCCATGAGCACACTGTACCAGAGCGACAGCCCCGGCGCGGCTACCTCTATTTCGCTTTCGCTGCCTCGACCGCCTTGCGAGGATTGATCAGGTTGCGGCGGCCATCGGGCGTGCGATCGGCTGTCGATTCGATGATCGCGATGACCTCTTCGGGTTTGAGTTTCGGATTCACCGCCAGAATCTTGGCCGCCAGATTGGCGACGCTCGGCGATGCCATCGACGTGCCCGAGAACTTCAGCCTGTCGCCTCCGGGCACATAGCTTTCCACCTGGTAGCCATTGGCGTGGACCTTGACGGTGGGTCCGTAACTGGTAAAGCTGGCCTCGTCGCCCGCCAGGTCTACTGCGCCGACCGTCAGCAGGTTCGGCTCCCGGATGCTGGAGGGGATGAACTCGTTGAACGTTGAATCGCTGTTGGCATTGCCTGCCGCCGTGATGAATAGAATCCCGGGCGCCGATGCGAAGGCGTGTTCCAACGCCGCTTTGTCGCCATCGAAATAACCGCGCGCGATCTGCTTGCGCTCGTCGGCCGACTTACCGATGCCGCATAACTCCAGTTGGCTCTCATAGTCCTTCACAGACCCGCCCCAGCTCATATTCACCACCCGCACGCCGTTACGCTTAAAGAAATCCACATACTCGGCGGTGGCCTTCTGCCCGCGTTCCGCCAATTCCGGCGATGGGCACGGATCCGGAATCATCTTGTAGTCGAACGAAATTCTCCCGACCACCAACCGCGCATAGGGATTGCCGTCCATGAGGATCCCGGCGACGTGTGTGCCGTGCATGTAGTTGCCGGCGAGACTCAAATCCTCGATGAAGGGCTTCACCTGATCCGGCTTCATCGCCGACAGCGTCTTCTTCAATGCCGACGCCTCCGGCGTGTCGAGGTTGGTCTGCATGTCGGAAAAACCCTTCGACTCCGTCTTCAGGGCGGGGACCTTCTTCTGCTGCTCCGGCGTGAGCGGGAACAGTTCACCCGAGGACGGCCGGGATTCGAGATCGAATGCGATCAGCTCGGGCTTCCCCGACTGGTCCTGCACCAGCCGATCCTTAAAAATCCCAGTATCCACTCCCGAATCCCACACCGCGACGTTCACGGGCGTATAGCCCTGGCCCGGTTCCAGTCGCACGGCCCGAGCGGCCCAAATGTCCTTCTTGGTCACGCTGTGCGCCGCCAGGTAGCCTCCGTAAGCCTCCACCAGCGTGCTCTGGAGTGGGAGAACTTCCGTGAGCAGGAAGCGCGTATTGGGCAGTCCGTGAGCCATGTCCGAGCTCAGCACGCCGCCGTTCTGCTTGAGCGTCGGGTCCAGCATCGCCTGGATCTGGCCGATCAGGAGCGCGCTGCTGAAGATCTCTGCGCTGGCCTTATTCTGCTTGACGTCGTTCTCGATTACCTCGTACGGCATGGCATCGAGGGCGGCACCCATACTCTTCGCAACCGCCCGCCGGTATTCGGGTGAGCTGCTATCCTTCGTTTGCGCCCGGGCCTGCAGGATCGACTTCGATATCAGACCGCTCAGCAGCTTTTGCGCCGGCTTCTCCTGCAGGTCTCTGACTTGATCGAGCAGCTTGAGCGCTTCCGCGTCGCGGCCATCGAGCATATCGAGCGCGGCCAGCGTGGAGAGCAAACCCCGCAGGGTGCCTTTGTCTTCGATCTCATAGTTCGTCAGTACGGACTCGACGTTCTTACGAATCTGGGCCGCCAATGGGGCGAACTTCTGCTCTGACTGCAGAACGTCCTCCACGGTGGGCGCAATTTTGTAAGTGAAAACGGGCAGGTCTGCGGCTCGTGTGATTTTCTGCTTGGGCGCCTGGGCTACCAGTAGCGGCACAGCGGCCAAGGAAACAAGCAACCGGCTCAGAATCGTCATAGGAAGCAACTTCCCCTTTGACGGACAGGATATCACGCGAGGGTACGGCTACCTCCATCCATTCAGGGCTCGATCCAGATTGTATGCGGCGCTGATGAGAGCCAGATGGGTGAACGCTTGCGGGGTATTTCCCAATGCCTCGCCACTCGGACCGGTCTGTTCGGAGTACAACCCAACGTGGTTTGCGTAGCCGAGCATCCGCTCGAAGATCAATCGCGCATCGTCTAATCGCGCCTTGTCCACGCGTCCGGCGCGGGTGAGCGCCTCAACAAGCCAGAAGGTGCACATGTTGAATGTTCCCTCTTCGCCTGCGAGTCCATCGCCGCTTTCTTTCAGATTGTAGCGATACACGAGGCTGTTAGAGACCAGTCCGCCCTCATCGCGCGGCTTGCGAATGGCATCGAGAGTCTGCAACATTCTGGGGTCTGAAGGAGCCAGGAAGAACACCAGCGGCATCATCAGATTCGAGGCGTCCAGCGATTCGCTCCCGTAGTACTGCACAAATGCCTGCCGCGCCGGACTCCAGCCCTTGGCCATGATGTCCTCATAGATTTGATCGCGGACCTGTAACCATCTTCCCCGGTCCGCCGGGAACGACCGTTTGTCAGCCAGCCGCAGGCCGCGATCGAGGGCGACCCAGCTCATGAGCTTGGAATATACGAAGTGGCGCTTCCCTCCCCGGGTTTCCCAGATTCCTTCGTCTTCACGCGTCCAGTTCGCGCTTACCCAATCGATCAACCGCCTGAGATCGGACCACAACTGGGATGAGATCGGGCTGCCGTACTTATTGTAGAGATACACCGAATCCATCAACTCGCCGTAAGTGTCCAACTGAAGTTGAGTGTAAGCGGCGTTTCCGACCCGTACCGGACGCGAACCCTTGTAACCTTCCAGATGATTGAGGCTCTCCTCCGTGAGCGTCTTGCGTCCGTTGACCCCGTACATGATCTGAAGAGACCCGTCAGGATCGAGCTCGTGACACCTGGCTTCGATCCAGTCCATAAACCGGGCTGCCTCTTCCGTCAACCCGATCCGCAGGAGCCCGTAGAGCGTGAAGGCGGCGTCGCGGATCCAGGTGTAACGGTAGTCCCAATTACGCGGCCCTGCGATGCATTCCGGCAGACTGGACGTTGGCGCCGCGACAATTGCGCCTGTCGGCGAATAGGTGAGCAACTTGAGCACAAGCGCGGAGCGGCGCACCATCTCGCGCCAACGCCCCGCGTAAGAACACTTCGAGATCCACCTGCGCCAATAGTCGATGGTCCGCCGGAGATCGGCATGACCCTCCCGTTCCGGAAAAGTCACGCCGCAATTCTCGTCGGGTGCAATCCCCCTGAGCACGAAGACAGCGCTTTGACCTTCCCGCAGGGTTAGTTCGGCACTAACTCCGGAGCGGTCTTTGTTTAGGGGAACGGGCGAAGCCAATCCCAGACTGAGTCCCGGAGCGTGGAATACCGCTCCTTCCGGAATCACGGAGGTCCGGTGAACATCGCGCCCATAGTTAAACGCGGGATAGCATTGCACCCGGAGCGGCATCGTTCCGCGGACCACGGCGACATGGCGCACTAATCGACGAGTTCGAAGCGCCTTCGCGTCGCTGCCGATGGACATATAGTCGGTGATTTCGGCGACTCCCTGCGGAGCGAGGAACCTCGTCATGAGGACATTTGTGTCTGGCCAATAGAGTTGCTTGCGAGTGTACGCGTCGACTTCTGGGCTGATCCTGAAGTACCCGCCCTTGTTCTCGTCGAGGATGGCTGCGAACACGCTCGGGGAGTCAAAACGCGGAAAACAGAACCAGTCGATGGACCCGTTTGTTCCTACAAGAGCGGCGGTTTGGGTGTCGCCGATAACCCCGTATTCCTCGATTGGCTGATAGGCCACTTCGATCTCATCGGCGGGACGCCGCAGTGAAGCAAGAGCACGGCCATTGCCAAAGAGGCGGCACGGATCGGGGACCTTCGGCCGGGGCGCGCCTCTTGGGGACGAATCCATCGTGTCGGTATCGAAACACACTGTCGCCGGACCGACGCGCGGCGTGTGTATGTCAAGCTCGGCACATGCTGTCCCATGAGGAGCATCGGCAGCTCGCGGCAGGCGAATCGACACTGGCCCAGGGCGTGCAGTGGACCACTGCCGGGAGCGGAATCTTGGGCACCAACATGGTGAAACCGACGAAACGGCTGCACGACTTCGGCCAGAGCCTGTGGCTCGACAATATTACGCGGCCCCTGCTGACCAGCGGCTCACTCCAGCGTCACATCGAAGAGCTGTCGGTCACCGGGCTGACGTCGAACCCCACCATCTTCGATCACGCCATCAGAAACAGCGCGGCGTATGACGCGCCAATCCGCGAGAAGCTCAAGCTCGGCGAAGCGATCGAGGCGCTCTTCTTCGAACTGGCGCTTGAGGACATCACGGGCGCTGCCGACTTGTTCCGGCCGGTCTACGATCGGACCAACGGCGTCGATGGCTGGGTGTCGCTCGAGGTCTCGCCGCTGCTGGCGCACGACACGGCTCGAACCGTGGCGGCAGCGAAGAGTCTATCGGACCGTGCCGGGCGGCCCAACCTCTTCATGAAGATTCCAGGTACGCGAGAGGGCCTGCCAGCCATCGAGGAATCGATCTTCGCGGGCATCCCGGTAAATGTGACGCTGCTGTTTTCGCGCGAGCAGTATCTCGCCGCCGCCGAAGCGTTCCTGCGCGGCATAGAGCGCCGCATTGAGGCCGGTCTGAATCCCAACGTCGCCTCGGTTGCGTCCATATTCGTCAGCCGCTGGGACGTTGCCGTGAGCGGCAAGGTGCCCGATAGCCTCCGCAACAAACTCGGCATCGCGGTCTCGAAGCGCGTCTATGGCGCCTATCGGTCTCTTCTCGGCTCCCAACGTTGGCAGCGCAGTTATAACTTCGGGGCTCGGCCGCAACGTCTGCTGTGGGCCAGCACGGGAACGAAGGACCCCGCAGCTCCCGACACTCTGTACGTGGAGGCGCTGGCCGCGCCCTTCACCGTAAACACCATGCCTGAGGCAACATTGACGGCCTTCGCGGACCACGGGAAGATTGGTGCCGGTCTGCTCGCCGGGGACGATGGCGAAGGCTTGCTCCAACAATTCGTCAAGAGCGGCGTCGCCATCGATGCTCTGGCGGCGCAGCTTCAGGATGAAGGAGCCAGGTCGTTCGTGAAGTCGTGGAACGACCTCATGGATGTGATCGCATCCAAGAGCGTCCAACTCAAGAAAGCCGCTGGCTGAGGCGAGCGAGTTCTCTCGATGCAAGTATTAGCCGTCGATATTGGGGGAAATCACGTCAAGGTCCTGGCTACTGGCGAGACCGAGGCTCGCCGCTTCGACTCCGGTCCGGCGTTAGGTCCGAGACGAATGGTCCGCGAAACTCAGAAGATTACCCGGGGCTGGAGCTACGACGCTGTTTTGATCGGCTATCCGGGACCGGTTCTTCGCAATCGGCCCCTGGCGGAACCGCACAATCTGGGCCGCGGCTGGGTCGGTTTCGATTTTGAAACCGCATTCGGACGTCCCGTGAAACTGGCCAACGACGCGGCGATGCAGGCGTTGGGGAGTTACAAACGCGGAAAGATGCTGTTTCTAGGGCTGGGAACCGGCCTGGGATCGGCGATGATCGTCGACGGTGTTGTCGAGCCGATGGAGATTGGCCACCTGCCTTATAAGAAGCACACCTACGAGGACTACGTGGGCGAGCGAGGTCTGGAACGCCTGGGCAAGCGCAAGTGGTGCCGTTGTGTCGCGGATGTGGTCGCCCGGTTGGTCGCGGCGCTCGAACCGGATGACGTCGTACTTGGTGGGGGAAACGTGAAGCACCTCGAAAAGTTACCTGCAGGATGCCGGGCGGGTGACAACGCGAACGCATTTCTCGGCGGATTCCGGCTTTGGGAGAGCGTTGCTGAGCCACGGCCTCGGGCGGCGCCACAGCGCCCTGAAGCGACACTGACTACGGAGGAAGCACATGGGAACAGCCGCAGAACCGGTCGTCACTCCTTCGCTCACTGAGCGTCCCGCTTGGAAGGACCTCGAGGTTCACGTGACGAAGATGCGCACCGAGCATCTGCGCGACCTCTTCGCTGCCGACCCGGAGCGTGGAATACGCCTGACAGCCGAGGCGGCGGGCATCTACCTCGACTATTCGAAGAACCGTATCACTGACCAAACCGTGAAGCTGCTGGTTCAGTTGGCTGAACAGTCAGGGCTGCGAAGCCGGATCGATGCCATGTTTCGCGGCGACAAAATCAACACCACCGAAAACCGCGCGGTGCTTCACGTGGCGCTGCGCGCGCCTCGCGGAACATCCATCCTTGTCGACGGCAAAGACGTCGTTCCCGAGGTGCACGCCGTGCTCGACAGGATGGCCGCCTTCTGCGAACGTGTGCGCAGCGGAGCGTGGACGGGAAATACCGGGAAACGCATCCGCAACGTCGTCAACATCGGCATTGGCGGTTCCGACCTCGGCCCGGTGATGGCTTACGAGGCGCTGAAGCACTACAGCGACCGCACGATGACGTTCCGCTTCGTTTCCAACGTCGATGGAACCGACTTCGCGGAGGCGGTACATGGCCTCGAGCCAGCGGAGACCCTCTTTATCGTTTCTTCGAAGACTTTTACGACGCTCGAGACGATGACGAACGCTCACACCGCGCGAGACTGGACGCTCCAGGGCTTGGGCGGCGACCAGAAGTCCGTTGCCAAGCACTTTGTCGCGGTCTCCACAAACGCAGAGGGAGTGTCGAAGTTCGGCATCGACACGAGTAACATGTTCGGTTTTTGGGATTGGGTTGGCGGGCGCTACTCAATGGATTCCGCGATCGGCCTTTCGACCATGCTTGCCGTTGGGCCCGATAACTTCCGCGCGATGTTGGGCGGCTTTCATGAGATAGACGAGCACTTCCGCACATCCCCGTTCGAGCGCAATTTGCCGGTGTTGATGGGACTGCTGGGCGTTTGGAACACGAACTTCCTGGGAGCGGAAACCGTCGCCGTGCTGCCCTATGAACAGTATCTGAAGCGATTCCCCGCATATCTCCAGCAGTTGACTATGGAGAGCAACGGCAAGCATGTTACGTTGGGCGGCACTCGAGTTAGTTATCAGACTGGCCCGGTTTACTGGGGCGAACCGGGAACCAATGGCCAGCATTCTTTCTATCAACTGATCCACCAGGGAACCAGGCTAATCCCTTGTGACTTTATCGCGTTTTGCCGGCCGCTGAACGCTCTGGGCCGCCATCACGACATCCTCCTGGCGAACGTCTTCGCGCAGGCGGAAGCGTTGGCGTTTGGGAGGACCCGCGAGCAGGTCGCGGCCGAAGGTACTCCCGAGAAGCTCGTCCCTCACCGCGTGTTCGAAGGCAATCGTCCATCGAACACCATACTCGCGGAAGAACTGACTCCGGCGGCACTCGGGAAGCTCGTCGCGCTCTATGAGCACACCGTCTTCACCGAGGGCACGGTCTGGGGCATCGATTCGTTCGACCAATGGGGTGTGGAACTGGGCAAAGTTCTGGCCAAGCGCATTATCCCGGAGCTGGAGAGCCAGGAGGAGCCCAAGCTGGAACACGATAGCTCGACCGCCGCTTTGATTCACCGCTATCGGAAGTACAAGGGGGCCGCATGAAAGCCGTGGGCTTCGACAAGCCGCTCTACATTCTGCCGTTCGATCACCGGGGATCGTTCGAGAAGCTGTTCGGCTGGACAGGCGCGCTGACCGCGGACCAAACGGCGCAAATCGCCGACTCCAAGCGGGTGATCTATGACGGTTTCAAGGCCGCCCTCCAGTTGGGTGTGCCCGAACAGAAGGCCGGCATTCTGGTGGACGAGCAGTTCGGCAGCGCCATTCTGCAGGATGCCCGGACTCACGGCTACCTGACGGCGTGCCCGGCGGAGAAGAGCGGACAGGCAGAGTTCGAATTTGAATACGGCGAAGACTTCGCCGAACACATAGAGGCGTTCCGGCCAACGTTCTCGAAGGTTCTCGTGCGCTACAACCCGGAGGGCGACCGCGCCATGAATGCGCGGCAAGCGGCGCGATTGAAGCGCCTCGCGGAGTATCTTCACGGCAGTAGCCGCAGCCTGTTCATGTTCGAGCTGCTGGTGCCGCCGGAAAAGGCGCAGCTCGAAAGCATCAAGGGGGACAAGCGGGCGTACGAGTTCGAGCTCCGCCCCCGGCTCATGGCTAGCGCGATCAAGGAACTGCAGGACGCGGGCGTGGAGCCTGACGTTTGGAAGGTCGAGGGACTCGACCGTCGAGAAGATTGCGAGGAGATTGTCGCCGTGGCGCATCGAGACGGCCGCGACAACGTCGGCTGCATCATGTTGGGCGGTGGCGAGGACGACCAAAAAGTGCGCGAGTGGCTCACCACGGCCTCCCGGGTTCCCGGGTTCATCGGCTTTGCGGTGGGCCGCACCAGTTTCTGGGACGCGCTCGTGAACTGGCTGGCCAAGAGAATCTCGCGCGACGAGGCCGTGAACCAGATCGCCGGCCGGTACTACGAGTTTGCGGCGATCTTCGAGGAGCAGGCTCGTGCCGCAACATGAGAGGGCCTGCGCAAAGATCGCGCCGTCGATCCTCGCCGCCGACTTCGCCCGCCTCGGGGAGCAGGTGCGCGACGCGGAGCGAGCCGGAGCCGACCGCATTCATGTCAACGTGATGGACGGACATTTCGTGCGCAACATCTCGATGGGAGCCCCGATCGTCGCGTCCCTGCGGCAGGTGACGCGGCTGCCGCTCGAGATGCATCTCATGATCTCGGATCCGGATTTGTTCCTCCATGAGTTTGTCGAGGCGGGTGCGGATTCGTTCCTCGTTCATTGGGAAGGCAGCCGCAACTTACACCGCACGGTAGAGAGCATCAGGGCCCTCGGCAAACGCGCGGGGGTCGTGATCAATCCTGCTACGCCGGCCGCGATGCTGGAAGCGATTCTGGCGGAGGTTGACCAAGTGTTGGTCATGACGGTCGATCCGGGCTTCGGTCATCAGCAGTTCCTTGACACCGCGCTGCCGAAAATCAGGGCTGTTCGCGACATGATCGCGCGGCTCAATCCCGAGTGCGACATCGAGGTGGACGGAGGCATCGAGCCGGAAACCGCCCCGCTCGCTCTCGAGGCCGGCGCGAACGTCCTGGTTGCTGGGACGTCCATTTTTGGCGTCCGCGACGGGATTGCGGCCGGGATGAATAGACTGCGGGCCAGTATGGGTCTTGCGACGCAACAAACGCTGAGCAGAGGATTCACATCATGCAACTCGGAATGATTGGACTGGGAAGAATGGGCGCGAACATGGTTCGTAGGCTGATCGGCGGGGGCCACGACTGTGTTGTCTTCGACAGGGCGCCTAAGGCTGTCCAGGAACTGGTTCACGAGAAGGCCACAGGCGCGGCCGACCTCAAGGACCTCGTCAAGAAGTTAAAGGCGCCGCGGGCAATCTGGCTGATGGTTCCGGCGGCGGCGGTGGACGACACCATCTCGGCCCTTGTGCCGTCCCTAGATTCCGGGGACACGCTCATCGACGGGGGCAACTCGTACTACATCGACGACATTCGGCGAGCCAAGGAACTCGCTTCCAAAGGGGTCCACTACCTGGACGTCGGTACGAGCGGAGGCGTGTGGGGGCTTGAACGCGGCTACTGCATGATGATCGGAGGCGGGGTTGAGGCGGTCCAGCGCCTCGATCCGATCTTCAAGCGGCTGGCGCCGGGCATAGGCGACACTCCGCGTACGCCGGGGCGAGAAAAGCTTAAAGGCACTGCGGAGTTGGGCTACCTGCACTGCGGTCCCAACGGCGCCGGCCACTTCGTCAAGATGGTGCACAACGGTATCGAATACGGGCTGATGGCGGCTTACGCGGAGGGGTTCGGAGTTTTGCGCGAGGCCGTCATCGGCAAGCGCGCGGCTACGATCGATGCCGAAACCACGCCGCTGCGCGACCCAGGGCTCTATCAGTATGAGCTGAACCTCGCCGACATCGCGGAGGTGTGGCGGCGCGGCAGCGTCGTAGCTTCATGGCTGCTCGATTTGACCGCGGCGGCGCTGGCCGAAGATCCAGCCCTTTCGAAATTCGCTGGGCGAGTTTCGGACTCCGGCGAAGGCCGTTGGACCATCAAGGCCGCAATCGACGAGGGCGTGCCCGCGCCCGTTCTCTCGTCGGCGCTCTATGAGCGATTCAGCTCGCGCGGAGATGCCGACTATCAGGACAAGCTGCTATCGGCGATGCGCTACCAGTTCGGCGGCCACGTGGAGAAACCGAGTTCCATGCGCGCGGCGTAAGAGGAGGCGCGATGAGCGACACCAAGTCCGATGCTTTCGTCTTCTTCGGCGCAACCGGCGATCTGGCATTCAAGAAGATCTTCCCGGCACTCCAGGCAATGGTGAAGCGGGGCACGCTCGACGTGCCGGTGGTCGGCGTCGCCAGGTCTCGTTTGACCGACGATCAGATTCGCGCCCGGGCGCACGACAGCATCGAGAAACACGGCGGGGTAGATCGCGCCGCCTTCGACAAACTATCCCGCTTACTGCGCTACGTAAGCGGCGACTATAACGACCCTGCGACCTTCGCCGCCATTCGGCGCGAACTCGGGTCCTGCGGCCATCCCGCATATTATTTGGCCATTCCGCCAGTTCTGTTTGGGCCGGTCGTCGAGCAACTGGAGAAATCGGGCTGCACCAGCGGCGCACGGGTTATTATCGAGAAACCTTTCGGAACGGACCTAGCCTCGGCGCGCGCCCTCAACGCGATCCTGCTCGCCAAATTCAGCGAGAGCGCGATTTTCCGCATCGATCACTACCTTGGCAAGGGACCTGTCCAGAGCCTGCCTTACACGCGTTTCGCAAATTCTCTTTTCGAGCCGTTTTGGAATCGCACGCATATCGAGAGCGTGCAAATGACGCTGGCCGAAAACTTCGGGGTCGAGGGCCGCGGCGCATTTTATGATCAGACCGGCGCGATTCGCGACGTGGTGCAGAATCACGCCTTTCAGGTTTTGACGAACCTGATGATGGAGCCGCCAGCCGGAATGGACAGCGAGTCCATACGGGATGAGAAGGTAAAAGTCCTCAAAGCGGCCGCGCCGATTACTGCGGACAACCTGGTTCGCGGGCAGTTTCGAGGCTACAGATCGGAGAAGGGCGTGTCGCCGGCCTCGAGCGTGGAGACGTTCGCAGCTCTATGGTTTGAGATCGATTCCTGGCGCTGGCAGGGCGTGCCCATCTGCATCCGCGCCGGAAAGTGCTTGCCCGGTACCTGCGCGGAAGTACTGATGCGTCTCCGCCGGCCGCCGCAAGTGTTCGGCGCCACTCCGCTGGTCCCGAATCATTTCCGGTTGCGAATCAGTCCGGACGCAACGATAGCCCTCGGCATGATGGCCGAATCTCCTTCCGACGAGATGGTTGGCGAGCCCATGGAGATGCAGACCCGAGAGGATCCACTGGGAGAAATGGATGCCTACGAGCGACTACTCCACGACGCGATGGCCGGGGATGCGACGCTGTTTGCCCGGGAGGACTACGTCGAGGAGGCGTGGCGGATCGTGGATCCCGTCATCAAAGCAAACACGCCAGTGTACGAATATGAGCCGGGCACATGGGGACCGGCTGAGGCACAGCAACGAATCGTTCCTCCTGATGGTTGGGAGAATCCCGTGATGGAGGCGGCGCGGGCCGCGTGATATGTCCACAAGACCTACTCAGGTTTCGCATATCGCCATCGAGGTTCTAGACACGCCCGACTCCGTTGCCCGAAGAGGGGCGGCAGTTATTGCTGAAGCGGCCCGTACGGCGGTGACCGAGCGCGGCACTTTTGTTATCGCAGTAAGTGGAGGGCGCACCCCTTGGGTGATGTTGCGTGAGCTCGCGGACGCCGACCTTCCCTGGGTCTCCATCCATATTGTGCAGGTCGACGAACGCGTCGCTCCGGCGGGAAATCCGGACAGGAATCTCACCCACCTGCGCGAGAGCTTCTTGGAATGTGCGCCGCTGGCCGCCGACCACATCCACGCGATGCCCGTGGAGGCCGGTGATCTGGAAGCCGCGGCGGCGCAATACGCCACAACCCTACAGGGGATCGCCGGATCGCCGCCTGAGCTCGACCTGGTCCACCTGGGCCTGGGTCCCGACGGGCACACGGCGTCGCTGGTCCCGCGCGACCCTGTCCTCGACATCTCAGACAAGGACGTCGCAATCACCGCGGCATATCAGGGCCGGCGCCGGATGACACTGACTTATCCGATCATCAACCGCTCGCGGCGAATCTTATGGGTAGTAACCGGAAGCGAAAAAGCGCCGATGCTAACTCGCTTACTCGATGGCGACCAGTCGATTCCGGCCGGCCGAGTTCGACGGGACCGGGCGCTGTTGATAGCGGACAGAGCGGCTGCCGCCAATCCGGCGGCTGACACTGGGTAGGAGGCGTAACATGCGCATCGGAGTTGCCACCGATCACGGCGGCTTTGAGCTAAAAAACGAACTGGTGGAGTATCTTCGCGGAGCGGGGCACGAAGTGGTGGATGTCGGGGCTTACACTTTCGATCCGGGCGATGACTATCCCGACTTCGTTATCCCGCTCGCACGGGCTGTTGCGGCCGGGGAGGTGGAACGCGGCGTAGCGGTCTGCGGCAGCGGCGTCGGGGCAGCGGTCTGCGCTAACAAAGTCGCGGGCGTTCGCGCGGGGCTGATTCACGATTATTTCTCGGCCCATCAGGGCGTCGAGGACGACCATATGAACATCATCTGCATGGGCGGCAGGGTCGTGGGGTCGTCGGTGGCCAGGGAACTGGTCAACGCGTTCCTGGCGGCTCAGTTCAGTCAAGCCGCGCGGCACCTCCGCAGGCTGCGCAAAGTGGCATCTCTCGAGCCTCAGGCTGCCGGCCGAACCGACTTCGCAAGGGGATGAGACATGAGTGTAATGCAGCCAGTCGGAACACGGACCGCGCCGGAAATGGACCTGCTGTGTGTCAACACCATTCGCACGTTGTCGATCGATGCGGTGCAACAAGCGAACTCCGGACATCCGGGCACGCCGATGGCGCTTGCGCCGCTGGTCTACACGATCTGGAACCGCGTGATGCGATTCGATCCGCAAGATCCAATCTGGCCCAACCGCGACCGCTTCGTCCTTTCGAACGGCCACGCCTCCATGCTGCTGTGGTCCGTTCTCCATCTGACAAAGACGCAAGCCGTCAACGCCGACTACGAGACTCTCGGCAAGCCGTCAGTGACGCTCGACGATATCCGCCACTTTCGTCAACTCGGTAGCAAGGCGCCGGGGCACCCTGAATACCATCTAGTGTCGGGCGTCGAGGCCACCACCGGTCCGCTGGGGCAAGGTGTGGCGACAAGTGTAGGCATGGCCATAGGCAGTAAGTGGCTCGCTGACAGGTATAACAAACCTAGCTTCCAGATCTTCGACTACAACATTTACGCGGTGTGCGGAGACGGATGTCTGATGGAAGGTATTTCCTCGGAGGCGGCGTCGCTAGCCGGCCATCTGGGCCTCGACAATCTTTGCTGGATTTACGACAACAACCACATCACGATCGAGGGGAGCACCCGAATCACTTTCACAGAGGACGTCGCGGCTCGATTCCTGGCGTATGGCTGGAACGTGCTGAGAGATGCCGACGACAACGACCTGGATCGGATCGAGCGCGCCCTCGGCGTCTTTCGGGAAACCACGGGCAGACCCACCCTGATCGTCCTGGACAGCCACATCGGCTACGGTTCTCCACACAAGCATGACACCGCTGCCGCTCATGGCGAGCCGCTGGGTGAAGAAGAGGTGCGCCTCACCAAGCGTTATTATGGGTGGCCCGAAGACGCCAAGTTCCTGGTGCCCACAGGTGTGTACGAGCACTTCGCGGCGGGCATCGGGGCGCGCGGTGAGAAGGCGCACTTAGAATGGAACGGCCTTTTCGATTCATATCGCACGAAGTATCCGGAACTCGCGAATGAGATCGATCTGATCGAGAGACGCGAGCTACCCGCCGGGTGGGACCGCGACCTCCCGTCATTTCCCGCGGACGCGAAGGGCATCGCCGGGCGGGATGCATCGGGGAAGGTGCTCAACGTGCTGGCACAGAACATCCCGTGGTTCTTGGGCGGTTCGGCGGATCTTGCGCCGTCAACCAGGACCGCTCTGACCTTCGAGGGTGCCGGGGATTTCCAGACCGACAACTTCGGAGGCAGAAACTTCCACTTTGGAGTGCGTGAGCATTCCATGGCGGCCATCGTAAACGGGCTCTCTCTGTCGAAGCTCAGGGGGTTCGGCTCTACGTTTTTCGTCTTCAGCGACTATGCGCGGCCGGCCATTCGACTTTCGGCCATGATGGAACTCCCCACCATTTTGGTCTTCACGCACGACGCCATGGGAGACGGGGAGGATGGGCCGTCGCACCAGCCAGTCGAGCAGTTGGCTTCCCTACGTGCCGTCCCCGGGCTGATAACGATCCGCCCAGCGGACGCCAACGAAGTGGTCGAGGCCTACCGCTACATCATGCAATTGCGGCACCAGCCCGCCCTCCTGGTTCTGTCGCGCCAGCCGTTACCTACATTCGATCGCGAGAAATATGCCTCCGCATCGGGCCTTGCCAAAGGAGCATATGTACTTGCCGACGCCGCGGGCGGGGACCCCGAGCTAGTCCTGATCGCCACGGGCAGCGAACTAAGCCTCGCTGTGGCCGCCCACGAGGAGTTACGCGCCGAAGGGGTGCGCTCACGGGTTGTCTCCATGCCGTCCTGGGAGATCTTTGACCATCAGCCCAAAGAGTACCGGGAAAGCGTGCTGCCACCGAAAGTCACCGCGAGGATCTCGGTGGAAGAGGCATCAACTTTAGGATGGGAACGATACGTCGGCTCTTCCGGAAGGATGATCGGCATGCATACGTTCGGAGCTTCTGCGCCGCTCAAAGAACTGCAAAAGAAATTCGGCTTCCAGCCGGACCGCGTTGTCGAGGTGGCCAGGGAACTCCTGGGCGGGCGGTAGAGGAGTCTGCTCTACCGCTGTCAGCAAGCCGCCTTTCTGGCGCGCGCCTGGTCCCTGGAGGGCGGAATTCCGAGCCTGCGCATCTTAGTAATCAGGGTCGTTCGAGGGACTCCGAGACGCGACGCAGCTCCATGCGGCCCGCCGACAACCCAATTGACCTCATCCAGAGTCCGGAGAATATGGTTCCTTGTCACGTCCTCAAGGGTCCGGCCTTCGTTGCACTGGCTGGCTGCCGGGCGCGCGAACTGGTCCGAATCCAGCTCGAATACCGCGCCTTTCGAAATGATGACTCCGCGCTCGACAACGTTCTGTAACTCGCGGATATTCCCGGGCCAGTTATAAGACAGCATCGTCTCCATGGTCTGCAACGGAATTACTTGCACCGCCTTATTCATGCGCGCCGAGTAAGTCGCAACGAACTGCCGTACCAGCGCCGGTATGTCTTCAGGCCGGTCGCGTAAGGGCGGGATATAGATCGGAAACACGCTGAGGCGATAGTACAGCTCCGCGCGAAAGGATTTGCCGCCGATCATCTGTAACAGGTCGCGGTTTGTTGCTGCCACCAGGCGAACGTTGACGCGGCAACTGCGGGTGGCGCCCAGGCGTTCAAACTCCTTCTCCTGCAATACACGCAGCAGTTTTACTTGAAGGTCCAGCGGGATGTCGCCAACCTCGTCCAGGAACAGTGTCCCGCCGTCTGCCAGTTCGAAGCGTCCCACCCTTCGTGCCAAGGCTCCAGTGAACGCGCCGCGTTCATGGCCGAACAGTTCGCTTTCGAGCAGCCCGGCAGGAATTGCTGCGCAGCTCACTGTCACAAATGGTGCGCCGCGCCGAGAGCTCAACCGGTGCACTGCCCGGGCAGCCAGTTCCTTCCCGCTTCCGGTCTCGCCCTGAATGAGAACGGTGGCGTCCGTGGGAGCCACGAGAGTAATTCGGTCCAAGACGGATTTCAGGGCCCTGCTCGTTCCAATAATTCCATGCACTCCCTTTTCGGAAACAGGCTCTGAAGTAAGATGACGCCTCGCGATGGCTTGGTTGCCCACAATGCGCATTCCGCGAGTCGCAGTAACATCGTATTGATTCGCATCACGCTTTTCTGGCATCCCTTGCTCCCTGAGTTGAGGCCACGGCTTGAAGGGTGACTTATCGATCGGCAAGGCTTCGTCCGGAATCCACGTGTTTGCTGAGATTTGCGCCAGGGTGGACCTGCATTCAAGGCTCCGGCCGCCCCTCGAGATCCCGAGCACCCCGCGGTCCCTCGTACGCCAGGCGGGCCCCTTCCTTGCTTTGTTCTACCACACTCCCGGCCGCACGCAAAACGCGAGGTGCCGATGCGCCGGGATGAAGACGCCTGGTTGAAGCTCGCGCACACAATTCTTGACAGTTCAATACAGCCGTTCGGCTCGGCTTTAGCCTACGCTGGAAGTAAGGGCTGCCGAGACTCAATGACGCCGGAACCGACCAACCGCCCCGCGATCGAAACCGACGGCCTCTGCCGGTACTTTCAAATGGGCAACAGCGAGGTGCGCGCAGTTGACGGCGTCTCCGTAAAGATCGCCGCGGACGATTTCGTGGCCCTGCTGGGGCCTTCCGGCTCCGGCAAATCGTCGCTGCTGAACCTCCTGGCTGGACTCGACCGGCCCACCGCCGGCACGGTCTCGGTCCAAGGCAAGGACCTGGCGCAGCTTTCCCCCGACGAACTGGCCGGCTACCGCCTCCGCACCGCAGCCATGGTCTTCCAGTCGTTCAATCTGATTCCCACCATGACGCTGCTCGAGAACGTAGAGTTGCCCATGCGTTTCGCCGAAGTGGACCGCGCTCAGCGTCTGTCGCTGGCCCGCGGGGCGCTCGACCGGGTGGGACTCGCGCCGCGCGCGCACCACCGCCCCGCTCAGCTTTCCGGCGGCGAGCAACAACGCGCCGCCATTGCACGGGCTCTGATCAACGGCCCGAAACTCCTTCTGGCCGACGAGCCGACCGGCAACCTCGATAGCCGCACCGGCGCCGAGATCATGACGCTCATCGCGGCGTGCCGCGCGTCGCTGGGCATGACTGTCGTCATGGTCACTCATGAGCGCGCCTTGGCGGAACGCTACGCCCGACGCATGTTGTTCCTCGAGGACGGCAGACTGACGGACGACGTGGAGAACCGGGCCAGCATATGAAAACTCCCGACCTGCTCGAACTGGCCACGCGCAACCTCCGCGAATCGGTGCTGCGCAATTCGCTGACCACCATCGGCATTGCGGTGGGCGTGGCCTCGCTGGTATCCATGATGTCCCTCGGCATCGGGCTGCAGAGAATGGTTTCGCTGCGCCTCGAGAAGGTGGGGTTCAACCTGCTCATGGCCATGCCAAAATCGAACTTTCGCGGCGGCGGAATGGGCGGCCCGAGAGACATGGGACAACTGTTCCCTTCTGGCGAGCGGACGCTCGACGAAGCCGCCCGAGTCGAGATCTCGCGCCTGCCCGGAGTCGTAGAAGGCTATCCCGATATCCGATTTGGTGGCGAGTTATCCTTCGGCGGCGGAACTTATCACAGCTCGGTGATCGGCATTCCCGAATCGGCCAGGACCGACGACGAGTTCAACAACGTCAAGGGCCGATTCTTCGCCGGGCCGCGGGCCGCCGAAACTATGATCGATAAGTCCGTCGCCGCGCAATTACTGGACAACCGTGCGGCCCGCTCCCAACGGGATGAGTTGGACTGGAATGCACTGGCCCGGAACCTGGACGGTAAGGACTTAGAAGTGAGCTATTCGCAGCGTGTTGCCAGTGCCGATAAGGGCGGCGGTTATTCCGTCGTTGCTCGCAAGGTCGTCCTGAAGATAGTCGGCATCCTCGATATCGACATTCAGAGCCGGTACGCTCCGCAACGCGGCGGCGTTTTTGTGCCCTTAACCTTCGCGCAGGATTTGCACGCGGTGTCGTTTGGAATGCCCCACAGCGCCGGCGCCGAGGCTTATAACATGGTCGTGGTGCGGGTGAAGCAGGCCAGCCAGGTAGAGGGCGTGGAGAATGCCGTGAAGAGGATGGGCTTTTCGGCCATGTCGATTCAGGACGCGATGCGCAGCCTGCGCCAGGGCTTTGCCATCTTCGACATGTTCCTTGCCGTCTTTGGAAGCCTCGCTCTGGCGGTGGCATCCATAGGGATCGTGAATACGCTGGTGATGTCGATCCTGGAACGGCGGCGCGAGATCGGCATCATGAAAGCCATCGGCGCAAGCGATTCCGACGTGAAGCGCGTGTTCTTCGCCGAGGCGGGCGCCATGGGCGTGCTCGGCGGCGTCTTCGGCGTCACGCTGGGATGGCTGATCGGCCGCCTCATCAATGCCGCCACAAACATTTATCTGACTCGTCAGGGCCTGCCGAAGGCCGACGTTTGGTATGTCTCCTGGTGGTTGGTCGGCGGCGCGCTCTGTTTTTCGCTGATCGTCAGCCTGATCGCCGGCTGGTACCCCGCATCCCGCGCCTCGCAGCTCGACCCGGTAGAGACGCTGCGCTACTACTAGCGGCGCGCGGATGTAACGGCGGCCGCCGCGTCACGTCTCACAGTCATAGTCGGGACTGCAATGACCCAATCGATCTCTCGTCGCACTTTCCTATTCGGAGCGGCCATCACCGCGTGGCCCCAGGCAGCCAGCTTCTCCACGGGCGTGAAGGTGGTTTCGCTACTGGCGACGGTGCACGACAAAGACGGGCGAGTGATGAAGGACCTCAACAAGGAGGACTTCGTTCTCGAAGAGGACGGTCGGCCGCAAACCATCCGCTACTTCTCGCGCGAATCCGATCTTCCGCTCACCGTGGGGCTGCTGGTTGACACCAGCCGAAGCCAGATCGAGGTTCTCGAGCGGGAGCGCAGCGCTAGTTACACGTTCCTTTCCCAGGTCCTTCGCGGGAACGTCGATCATGCCTTTGTCGTTTCCTTTGACATACAGGTTCAGCTTCTCCAGGGGTTGACATCTTCGAAGGAGGACCTTGGCGCAGCGCTCTCCCGGCTCCGGATTCCCGGCAAGGTGGCGACGCTGCTCTATGAGGCTGTTCGGGAATGTGCCGTCGATCCCATGAAAGAGCAGACGGGGCGCAAGGCCTTCATCCTGCTGACGGACGGCGTATCGTTCCGCGACAAGACGTCCATCGGCACCGCCATCGAATTCGCGCAGATGGCCGACACGATCATTTACTCAATTCGTTTTTCCGGCCACAATCCGCTCCGTGGGCCCGGCAGGGCTGTCGTCGAAGGAATCGTTTCGGAACACGGCAAACACGCGCTCGAACGGATGGCGGCCGAAACCGGCGGAGAGGCGCTTGAAGTCTCCAGGGACAAACCCATTGAGAGGGTCTACTCGGAGATCGAAGAGTCGCTGCGCAATCAGTACAGCATCGGATACACGCCGGATCGAGTAAGTGAGCGCGGTGAATTTCACAAGATCACGCTCGCGATCGGGAACCGGCCGCTGACCGTGCGGACCCGCACCGGGTATTACTCGCAGTAAGTGCCCGCCAGGCCAGCCTACGGCACCACTACCACCGCCGCCTGCCAGAACGCGGCCCTTTGAGCGGTGGGGTCGAGCACCGTCACCTGGCAGTCGTACTTGCCCGGCGGCAGATGGTTCAAGGCGATGCTGAAAGTGAGAGGCATGGTTCGCAGCCGGTTCTTCCAGCCCTCGGTGACTTCGATGGCCTGCGTCTCGAAGACCTTCTCGCTCGCGCGATAGAAGCTCACGAAACCGACCAGGGGTCGCGCGCTCTCCACTTCCTGCTGGTAGGCCTGCAGATACACGAACATCTCGCGGCCTTGCCGGAACACGCGCGTCACGCTCGGAATCAGCTTCCGGCCGTCTTCGACCAGCGGGTTGGCAGTCTGCGCCTCCGGCTTCTTTGCCGCGTTATACAGCGCATCCTTGAGGTCGGTGCGCTGGCTGCTCAGGACCACGGAACTGATCGGAATGCGCTTGATTTCCTTGTTCAGGTTGGGGACCGCGAACGCCGTCTGGTAAGTGCCAATTCTTCCGGTTTCGGCGTCGCGCGCTAAAAACTTGATGGTGTATTTCCCGGGGAGGAGAGTGAAGCCGGTATCGTATTCAACGGGCCGCCTCGCCAGCTCAATCGCGGTCGCATCGCTCAGCTTGATGTCCACCTTGTCGCGAACGTTGGAGACCGTGGTGCCAAAGTCGTCCTTGATTTCGCCGATAAAGTCGATGAGCGTGTGTTCGGCGCCCCGCCGCTTGGCCAGCGCCAGCTCGCGCCCCGGAATCTTCACCACGACCGGGACGAAGTACTCGGCGCGGTTCAATTGAAAGTAGTCCACCTCCATGGCGATGGTGAGCTCGGTGATCGGATCGGGCAGCATCAACGCCTCTTCGAGCTGGCGTTCCTTGTCGGCTGCGGTAAATTTACCGAACTCCTTACCGGCAAAGTAGCCCTGCCGATAGTCGAGGCTGGCAGCCACATCCCGGTTCAGCGAGATCTTAATCCGGCGGAATTTCCCGTCCAGTGCCGAGTTACTGGTGTAATAGCCGACGATGTAGTAACTGGAGATGGCGCGCTCGGCTTCGACAATTCCTTTCGTCAGATCGTTGTAATCGAGCAGAGCCTTCCCGCCGGTATCCGCCGCCAGCGCGTACAGCGTGTCCTGCGACTGCTGGAGGTTACTCGTGACGGCCAGGGCCGACGCGCCGGAGTACATGCCGATGCCACCTGGCGATCCCTTAGTGGCATCGCCCAACGGAGCCTGTGCCACCAGGCCCCGCGCGTCGATAGGCCAGAACGATACGCCCGCACGGATCGCGGCGTTGATCGTGGCGTGGAGCTGGGCCTGGTTGTCCAGGCCGTTCAGGCGCAGGCCGCTCGCGAAGTAAACCAGCGATTTCTTTTCGCTGAGGTGGCCCAGGGCAGTGGCGGCCGTTTGCAGTGCCGACAACTGGCGGTCGGTATTGAAAATGTTGAACTCGGAATCGTCCTGGCCAAAAGCCGCTCCCGTGTCGGAAGTGCTGGCGTCGCTCGCGCTCTCGTCGAAGCCCTGGCCTTCTCCCACCGCCAGCGTCCCGACGATGCTCAACAGCCGTTCGCGGTCGCCCGTGAAGTCCTGTAGAACATCGACGGCGCCTCCGGAATAGCGCATAATCGCCAGCACGTCCTCCGGCGTCATCTGCGTTCGGATGAACTTCTTTCCCGCGTCCAGCGCGCGGATCTGGTCGGCCGGCGGCATCGAAGTCATGTCGAAGTACAGCACCAGCAGGCGGCACTCTTTGTACCGGGTCTTCCCGGGACTTTCGGGAGCGATCTGCGTGCGGCTGAGGCGGTCGTAGATGTGGACGCGCTCAGGCCCCAGCGGCAGAACGGCCGGCTGCGCGGGGACGCCGGGTAGTTCCTGGTACTCGAAAAACCGGATCTCCTGCGGCGCGCCGTTTTCGGTGATGGTGAAATCCTTCGCGCTCAACCCCGACACCGGGTTGCCCTTCTTGTCTGTGACGCGCACGTCCTCCACCACCAGTTGCGTGCTGGTGGCGAAGGTGGCCGGGCTCTTCGGGCCAGGCGGCGCATTCTGCCCGATCTGCTGAGCCAGCGCGGCGAATGCGCAGCACCAGCTTGTCGCCATGATCCGTCGCATCGTCAGAACCTCAAGCGCAGTACCGTTTGCATAATGCGCATCGCGTTGGCCGCGGCCGGCAGCCCGAATTGAGCGTTGTTGACCGTGGTGTTCCAACTGGTGAAGGTAACGTGATTGAGGAGATTCGTGGAATCGACCCGAAAGTCCAGATGGAAACGGTCGTTCAATCGGAACGTGCGCCCGAGTGAAGCGTTGAGAACGAACTGCCCTGGGCCGGTGATCGAGTTCCGCGCAGCGTCTCCCCACTCGCCAGGCACGGGCGCCACATAGGCGGCCGGATTCAAGAACAGGCCCGCAGGCGCCGAGTAGAGCGGCGCCCCGGTGTACTCGGGCCGTATGGTTCCGGTGACGCCGGTGCCCGCAACCGGCGCGAGGTATACAGGACTTTCCGGCAGCCCGCTGCCCACCGTGACGGACGTATAGGCGACCCATTCTTTGAAGAGCGCGCCCCTCCACCCGCTGAGCAGCGTTCCTCCAGCGCTCCCCATCCCGGTGGTGTACTGCACCTGCACACCCAGCAGGTGGCGCTGGTCGAAGGTGGAGAGGCTGCGCTCGGCAGTCAGATCCAGCCAATTCTGCGCAATCAGCGGGCCCGACGCGCTGCTGGTGGAGGTCTGAGGCCCGTTGCCACTCGGCACCGTTGCCCCGCTCGAGGCCGCGGTAAAACTCCGCGTCGCCAGTATGGCTCCCTGGCCGCCCAGACTCGCATCGTCGTCGATCGATTTCGAGAAGGTATACTGCACCAGCGCGGTGAGGCCGTTGTGAAGCCTTCGCCGCAATTGAATCTGCCCCGCCTCGCGCGTGGAGTTTCCATTCGAGGCCAGGTACACAAACCCGGCCGGGCACGCTGGGCATGTATTCGCCGCTCCGGCCGGATAGGTATTCGGCAGGAACTCCTGCAATCCCCGTGCCCCGTCAATCCCAAGATACGTCGCCGTCAACTGCAGCGAGCGCGGCAGATCGCGTTGCGCGGTCAGTTGCCACTCCTGCGCATAGCCGATGCGGAAGTTAGGGTCGATTGCGAAAGTGTTCCCGGTGCTGGGAGGGGCGGCGTTGAATCCGTTCGCCAGCGTGAGTGGATCGGCCGGGCTGTTTTGGACGCTCAGCGTCTTCGAGAGCGGAGGCTGCTGCGCCAGTTGCGGCGCCAGCGTCTGGTATACCGACGTGTTGTAGTAGATGCCGTAGCCGGCGCGCACCACCAGCGACGATCCGGAGAGCGGCCGCCAGGCAATTCCTATGCGGGGCCCGAAGGCGCGCTTGTCGGGCCTGACAAGCGAGTTGGGATATTGCTGGCCAGTCAGCGGCCCGGTCGGATCGCTCGCCAGAACCGGCGACGCCGCGCTAAAACCAGGCGCGATGTCCAGGTTAACCAGCCGGTCATACAGCTCCGTAATGGGAGCCGCGTATTCCCAGCGCATTCCCGCATTGATGGTGAGCTCCGGCCGCACTCTCCAGTCGTCGGTAATATAGGCATCATAGGTGGACTCCCGGAAATACTTGTCGGCGTTGCCAAAGGCGATCGAAGCGGTGTCCGGAACGCCCAACAGAAAGTCTCCGAACGCGTCGCCGCTGGCCCCGCCCGTGAAGGTGAACGTGCCGCGCGGGTCCTGCTGCGAAAGATAGTTGAATTCCTGCCGGCGTAAGTCGCCTCCGTAAGTCACGTAGTGCGTGTTCAGGTTCCACAGCATGGAATACGAGACCGCGCTGGTCTGGTTGCGGTTGGACGACGGCAAGGAATCTGTGAGGCCGGAAATCCCGTTTGCAAATACCAGGCTCGGCGGACCCCAGTTCACAGGCTCCTGGTTGTTCCCGGCGATGCCGGCGTCGCCCGAGACGTTCTGGAAATTCTCGAAGTAGGGCGTGACGTGCGTTGTCAGCCGGCTGTACCGGTATCCCAGGTTGAAGAACAACCGCTGGGTGATGCCGTGCCACCAGTTGACATAGCTATTGAGGCCCAACAGATCGGTGGTGTCCAGGAAACCGAACAGGTTCGGCGTGTCGGTCCGTGTGTCCTGGAATGCCAGGCCGCCGTAGAGGGAGTTCTTGTTGTTCAGCCGCTTGGCGAGCCGCGATTGCAGAGAGTCCTGATGGGTGGGGCTGACGATCGGAACCTCGTAGTTATAGGCGGAGTTACCGGAGAAGTTGGGCAGCGGGTAGAGGTTCAGCAGAGCTTGCGCCTGAGGGCTGAGGCGGTATTGCGGGATCGCGTTGCCGGGAAAAGGCGCGCCGGTGAGGGGATCCCGGACCTCAGTCGCAAGTGTTCCGGTGCGCTCCGGCACGGTCGGCACCAAACCCCATTGCGTCGTCGCGTTGCGGTTCCGCGTCCACTGATAGGCCACCGAGAAGACGGGGCCGTTCTTCACCAGGTGCGGAATCTTCACTGGGCCTCCCAGCGTCGCCGCTCCGGTCAGGTCGTTGTAACTCGGCTTGGCGGTGTTCTGTCCAGTAAGTGAGAACGGGATTGCATCCAGGGCCGAGTTGTCGAATACCAATCCGATCCCGCCGGTATAGAGCCCGTTCCCGCCGCCGCGATTATTGCCGAATGCGGCCCCCTGTGCGAACGGCGAAGCGGCCGAGTTGTTGACGCTCCCGTTGATCAGCAGGCTGTCGGAGGCGCGTTGGCTGAGGTCGTCCTCCGGCGGCGCGGCCTGCGGGGCAGCCTCGGGCCGCGGCTTTGGCGGCTCCTGTTGCGCCTGTGCCGGTGCGGGCGTCGGGGCAGGAGCCGCAACCGCGCGCCCGATAGAGGCGTGGATCTGGTCGAGCGGCAGCAGCTTCATATCCCATGTCGGGGCAGCCGTACCCGGCGCGATCGTGACGTCCCGCTGGAGCGTCGAGAAGGCCGTCATGCGGACTTCGATCCTCCAGGTTCCGTCCGCCAGATCGGCAAACGAGTACGTGCCCTGCGCGTCGGTAACGCCCGCGAAGACCTTCGTCCCTTCGCCTCGCGGTAACCGTCGCCCCGGGAAGCGGCAGGCCGCCGAATGTTACCTGCCCATGGAACTCCGCGGCCGCCAGATTCGATGCGCCAAGAATCGCGATCGCCCAGGGAAGAAGTAAGTTATGTATGGACCGCCGCGCCATGGGGCTCCCTTGCCGCTAGTTCTCCGAGGGCTTTTCGATGCGGTCGATGACCACGATCGGAACCGGGCCTTTCTGCGACTCCAGTTTCAGACCGAGCTGCTCCTGGATGGCCGTAAAAATCGAGGGGCCGGAATTGTCGGCGGTTGTCGTGCGGTCTGGCGGAGGACCCGATCCTTCTCGCGGTCCTGGAAACATCTGCGGCTGGTTCTCGTCGGGAGTCCACTTCAGGGTGAAATCGTAAACCCCGGTCAGCCCGGTGCGATCCACCACCGTTCGTCCAATTTGAACCGAGAGGGACTCCGCCAGTTGCGACATCGGGGCCGACTGCGCGGTCAGTTCGCCTCTTCCCATCCGCATTCCGCGGCCTTTGAACATCGGTCCTTTCGGACCAGCCGGCCCGGGCGGCCCCAGGCTATCGGGCACGGCGGCGGCCGGTTGAACTTTGGGCCCGCCCTTGGCCACCACCAGCGCATACATCGGAAGTTCCTTGCTCTCGCGGTGGATCGCCAGCCGGAAGCGGTCCGCCAGCAGCGCTTGGATTCGCAGCCGCTGTTGCTCCATGAGCGCTTCGCCATCGCCCACGGGCGGCATGACGGCGGAACTCTCGGGCTTGGCCTCGATGTCGTAGCGCTCCGAATCGATCCAGCTCGGTCCGCCGGCCATCTGAAAGTCCTGGATCGCATAGGCAATGCGGATCAGCATCTTTGCCGTGACGCTCTTGGCCGTGAACCTGCCTCCCGGCGCGTTCATCATCGAAACCATGTGGTCCCCGGAATGGTCGGGTTTGATCGAGGCTACCTCGAACGACGGCGTCGTCGCGGCCGGCGACTGTGGCCAGGACGGCCAGCCGGCGGCGACCCAAATGCCGACTGCCGTCGCGAGTCGTGCAGTTCGTTTCGTCATGCTTGTATACTGCGCGGTCGGCCCAAAAGTTCCACTTTGTCGCTAATTCTCCGAGGGCTTCTCTGCGTGGTCTATGACGAGCAACGGCACCGGGCCCTTGGTCGCATCCAGTTTCAACCCAAGGTGCTCTTGAACTGCCGTGAAGATGGAAGGCCCGGACGGCTCTTCCGCCGCGATACCGCCGGCCCCGCCGCCTGGGCCCATGCCACCACCCATTCCGCCGCCCACCCATGGGGCCTCCCCCGTTCGCAGCCCGGTACCTCTGAATCATCCCGGCATCGGGGACAAAAGGAAGTGTGAAATCGTAGTCGCCCTTGAGCCCAGTCCGGTCGAGCACCACCCGGTCCGAGAGCTGAGTGAGGAGGATCGCCAGGAAGGGCATGCTCGCGTTTTGCATGGCTGATCTCACCGATCGCGAATCTCATCTGGGGTCCAGCCTGGGTTTTCGATTCCTGCATCTTGGGCCCGTTCTTTCCTACCACCAGCGCGTAAATCGGCAATTCCTTCGTCTCTGAGTGCGTCTTGAGCTGGAACCGCTCGGCCAGCAATGCCTGAACCATTTTGCGGAACTGCTCCGTGCTCTCGCTGTTTCGGTTGAGCACAGTAAAGGTAGCCACAGCGCGGCCGTTGGGCGCGGTGATCTCAGCCTGGCGAGGGTCCAGGCCGGTGAGCGAGCCGTCAGGCGCTTTCGCCACCACGTCAAATCGATCGGACATGATCCACCCCTCGGCGCCGGAGAGCTGCCGCGGCCCCAGGTTATAGGCAAACAGGATCAGCCGCTGAAGCGTCATGTTCGTGGCACTGAGCCGTCCGCCGGGCGACACAGTGAAAGAGAAGTGGCTGCTGGCGCCACTGGGCTTGATCGCCGCGACTTCGAATTCCTGCGGCTTGTCCTCTGCAGCGGTTGCGATGCTGAGCGCGACCGCGACCGCCCACAACGCAGCGAGCGACTTCGCAATCATCGGATCGTGTCCCTCCTATCGAGCTTGTGGAGAGGCTTCTCTGCCTCCCTCACGTCCGTCAGGGTGACTTTGAGGGTCGACGACACGCCCTGGGCCCGGAGTGTTTCCATGATCTGAAGTTCGAGCCGGGAGAGCTTGGGTGGCACAGCCTATCTGTATCTGCTTGTAATCCTACTACTCGCATGGCTGGGACGGCAAGCCGCAGCGGCGGTTCGACGCACTCGCGAGATGTACCGCGCGGACCGCCATTCCGCGCGAACACCTCTAAGGCGAATTCCGCTCCGCGGCGCCGGAATAAACCGATGACGGGCGCGAGCCTTTCAAGAGAATAGATATAAGCCCGGCCTAAGAGCCACAAGATTTCCGCAAACTAATCCTTAGTTACGAGGTAACTAAATGCGATACTGCCGCATATTTAGCAGCTAAGTATGTCGCCGCGACGCGTGCAGTCATAATGAGCCTCGCAATCTCGACCCGAACTAAGTAACCGTAGCCCCGCGTGACTATGTGCGTCCTGTCCGGCACCGCACGCGAAATCAGCCACAAAGCCGCACAGTACTATAACTTCCGTTTCAGCTCTCCTAGCGCAGGCCCTTTCAAACATACTTTCGGGCAGTTCTTGTGTGCGCAACTGTGGCAGCGGAGGGAACGCATGAGGTGAGTTTGTACTAGTACGAGCTGCTCTTGCCACAGGTAGTTTCAGGGTCTATACTCTGAGTTCGGTTTAATGTAACTATGCGCCACTCTGTGCCAACGCAACTGCCCTATGACGAGATCCTATCGGCTCTCGCGAAAGACTCAGGAGCGTTGACCGTACTATTGATAACTCGGCAAGGTACAGTGCTCGCCGCTGCGGGGGACACTGAATATTTAAACACTACCGCGATGGCGGCGCTCGTTGCGGGAATGTTCTCAGCCACTCGCGAAGTGGCGCGCATGGTCGGCGAAGGCCAGTTCTCGATCCTGCTGCAACAGGGCGAGAGGCGGCACATCCATATTTCCCTGATCGGCGAGCAGACGATGATGGTGATCGTCTTTGAAGACCAGAACCGTATCGGGATGATCCGGCTGAATGCGCGAAGGGCTGCGGACAAACTGGCGCAAGCACTGGCCGGCGCCGCGGAAAGGACGCACGCGGGCGACGATCTGGCATTGCCGCAGTTCCGCGAGTACGCCCTCAACCTGATCGACCGTATCTTCGAGCCTTGAGGCGGAAGTTGAATGCCTTACATCAGCTACGACACACGGGAGATTGCGTTCAAGGTGGTCTATTACGGCCCCGGAATGAGCGGTAAGACGACTAACCTGGTGCACATCCACCGGACGTTGCGGCCTGAGGTAAGAGGCGAACTGCTTACCCTCAACACCGACGAGGAACGCACGCTGTTTTTCGATTTTTTCCCCGTCGAACTAGGCGAAGCAGAAGGTTACCGGGTGCGCTTTAATCTGTACACGGTGCCGGGGCAGGTGTACTACGAAGCAAGCCGGCGGCTGGTGCTCGAGGGCGCCGACGGAATCGTCTTTGTGGCGGATTCGCAAGCCTCGCGCCTGGAAGAGAACCTGCAGAGCTACCGCATGATGCTCGAGAACCTGGCTTCCTTCCAGATTGACCCGAAGAGTTTTCCCGCCGTGCTTCAGTACAACAAACGCGATTGCGGCGGCCCGCTTCCGGTCGGAACGCTGGAGAAGACCCTGGGACTAAACGGAATCCCCGTCCTGGAAGCGGTGGCGGTGAACGGAACCGGAGTTATGGAAACGATCAAGCGAGTTACTCGGATGGTAATCGAGCGATTCCAGATCTGATTGTGGAGAGCATTGTGGCACTGAAAGGGGACTTGCGCGAACTAGCCGTAGTGGACCTGATACAGCTCGTGAACCGGATTCACCAGACGGGTGCGCTTACACTCGCTCGCGATGGCCGGAAAGCGCGGCTCTATTACCGTGGCGGGCAACTCGTGGATGCGCGGACGGCAGAGCACAGCGGGAACGAGGCGCTGGTCGACATCGTGGATTGGACCGACGGTGAGTTCGAGTTCGAACAGGGAGCCGCCCCGCCGCAGGAGGAGACGATTCAAATGGAGCTCCACCGAGTAATCATGAGCGCGCTGAGAATCAAGGACGAGCGCAAGGAAGACGAACGGCGCAGGGCCGAAGAGCAGGCAAGAGTGCGAGCCGCCCAGGACGCATCAGTGAACGAAGAACTGGCCAAGCTGGCGGCTGGAGCCGACATGATGGTTTACATCTGCCTGGCCGACACCGCCGGAACCGCACTGGCAGAAACGCGGACCGCCAAGGCTCCCCCCAGCATCGACAGCTTGCGTGATTGGCTGCTCAAGATGGCCAAGAGCCACCCCAGCGGCGATTTCAAGAGAGTATTCCTCGAAGACGAGATGGGAACCACCGTGGTTGCGCGGGCAGGGAGCGATCGGATCGCGATCTTCGTCGCCGAGAAGGGCGCTTCCTTCGGGAGCGTGTCGCTGTGGGTGGGGAAAGCGGTCGCCAGGCTCGCCGCCCTGCAAGTGCCGCAGAGCGAAGTTGTGGCGGCGCCGTGATAGGAATGTTTTCGGAATGACGCGCCGGCAGTGCCGGCAGGACGAAAAGGAGATAGAAAGAGATGCCAACAGCCGTTGCGAGTCTGAAAGATCAACTGACGGATCTGTGCAAAGTCGAAGGCGTCACCACGGTGGTGGTGGTGAGCAAGGACGGTTTCGTGATCGATGGCGTCAGCTCGGCCGGCGCGATCGACATGGAGGCGGTCGGCGCGGTCACGTCGGCGGGCATCGGCTCATCCGAAGTGATGGGCCGCGAACTGAACGTCGGCGAGATGACCCAGATCATGAACGAGTACAAGAACGGTATCGTCGTCGCGAGCTTCCTTGGCGCGGGAGCGATTCTCGTTCTTGTGGCCGACCTGAAGGCCAACTTGGGGAACGTCCGCTATCAATTGAAGAAGCGGGTCCCCGTGATCGAGGCCGCGCTCTAGGGTTCCCGGCTCGGCCAGCTAGTCCCAGCCCGCATCGCCGATGTCGCGGTGCGGGCGGCGAGAGACAGAGCCGGCGCGACTATGCACTGCAAGTATTGTGGCAATCCGATCGGGTTGTTCGTCGGCCTTCGGCGTGACGGGTTTTGCGAACCCCGCCATGAGGAGCTGTTCAAGTTCTGCGAACTGACGGCGAGCCGGGAACCAGAGGGGTTTCGCCCTTTGCCTGCTGAAGCAACGCAAATGGACGCCACCCTGGCTCTCCCTCCGGAGGCTCTCTTCTTCCGCGCGCTGACATTGCCGCCGGATGTGCCACCTCGGCCGCTTGGTTTGGCTCAGGCTTCCTCTCGTACCGGCCGGCCAGCACCCTTCGACAGTGTCGCGGAGCCTGCCGCGTTCGACATCGCCACTTGGTGTCCCATCGTGAAGCCCCCGGAGCGCGAGAAGTCAATCGCTCTCTGCCGAACGGCGCCGCAGGGGCACTTTCACTCCTACAAGCCTCGACCCTGGCAGGCTACGATTGCAGCCCTGCCACCTGAGAAACTCTCGGATCTTCGGAGCGTGCCAGCGGGCGTCTCGAAGCTCACGCTGGCCGGGATCGTTCGCCTGTCCCTGCTCTCGCCCGGGTTCCGGCGGTGGGCGCCAAAAGGCTCGATTCCGCGACCGAAGATCGCGGATCTATCCGTGGGGTTCCGCTCGTCCCTCCGCGGTCTGCCCGATCTGGAAAGCCGTCTCAACGTTCCGCGACGCCTGCCCGTGAGCCCCCCCGCGGCGTGGACGCCCTGGCGATATTCGCGAGGCAGCGAAACAGCGCTCCGCAACAGGAGCAACACGCCCGCGGCCTTCGGGCCAGAGCAATTCCGCGTTCCTGCCGCGGCCATGTGTTTCAGCTACACAGATGTCCCCGCCCTGCCACCGCTGACGGCAGGAGCAATCTCTTGTAGGCCCGCACAGCGAGACCTGCCCGCGCAGCCGTGCCCGCCTTGGGCCGGCGTGCTCATGCCCACTCCCGGCGGCAGGCTCCCGCAAATCCGATCGCGGTTGCACTGGCAAGATCCCGTTTTGCTGCGGCCGCTTTGCGGGTGGGACTTGTTTCCGCAGATCGATTGCGAGAGAGCACCCGAATTCCCGGCGTGGAATGCGACCGCATTTTCTGGCCCCGTGAACAAGGTGCGGCCCGGGGCCAATCTGGTCGTCATGCCGCATCAGCCCGGTTCGCCTTCGGCGAGGATGCGTGGCGGTCAGCCGGAGGAATCGAAGCCGGCCTCGACAGCCTTCCACACATTCAACCCCAGGCCGCTGCCAGCCTGCGCGCTGCCGTCTTTCGACATGGATGCCTGTGAGTTCCCGCCGGCCGGCGGAGAGGCACTCGCATGACGGCGCCCCAGAATCTGCTGGCACTCGCAATCGCCGCCCAAACGGCAGGCCGCTCGGCCGAGGCGCTGGGCCTGTTCGAAAAGGCCCTGGCCGAAGGAGCCCCATCTGAGGAATGCCAGCTTCAGATCGCTCACGCGCTCCAGGGCATGCGCCGGTTTGACGACGCCGTGACCCGTTACCGCGAGGTTCTCCAGAGCAAACCGCAAAACGTGGCCGCGCGAGTAGGTCTGGCACGCTCGCTCGATAAGCTGAACCGGTGGGCCGAAGCGGTCGAAGAGTTCCGTGCAGCGCTCCGCCTGGATGCTTCGAGGACGGACGTCAAACTCGCCCTGGGCGTCTGCCTTCTTCGCCTGGAGCGCGCCACCGAAGCGCTGCCGGTATTCGAATCGCGTCTGGGGGAAGATCCAGAGGACCGGATTGCGCTACTCGGCAAGTCGATTGCGCTCCACCAGACCGGCCGCCGCGATGAAGCGGGAGAGATCTATGACTGGCTGGTGGCGCGTGAACCCGCCATGGCGCAGGTCTTCGCGACTTTCGGCGTAAGAAACGTCCCATCATCCCCGCCGGAACCCCAAGAACGCACCGCCCGGTGGTCCCCCGCCGTGTTGCACGGGCTCATCGCCGCCTCGTTCGCAGAGGGAGACCACGAATCGGCCGAGCAGTATTGTGTGGAACTCACCGCGCTTGCGCCAGACAGCTACGAGGCTTGGTTCAACCTCGCCGTAGCGCGCCACTGTCTTTCCCGCATGAGCGAGGCGGCGGTGGCCTGCGAGCGCGCGATTCAGCTCCGGCCCGGCTCGGCGCAGGCCCAACTGGGGCTGGCCGTGTTGCGGCACGCGAGCGGGGACTTGGCCGGCGCCAGCGACTGCTACGAGAAGGCCCTCCAGCTCGATCGCGACTCGGAAACTGCATTGTGGAACCTTGGGCTGCTGCGTGAACAGCAGCGGGATCCGCGCGCCGCGGAGCAACTGTACCGGCGCCTGGTGGAGGTGAATCAGTCTTCGGCCGACGCCTGGTTCCGCTTGGGCTTCACACGACTCGAATGCGGGGAATTTCTCGGGAGCGTGGCCGCTTATGAAACATGTCTGCGCCTGCGCGGCTCCTGGCCCGAGGCCAGCTACAATCTGGGCCTGGCCTACTGGCGGCTTGGCAAACGCGACCTCGTGAGGGGCCGGCTGGAAGCGGCCTTGGACGCGCCTTCAACTGGCGAAGCCGCGCGGCGGGCGCTGGCCTCTCTCGCCATCGACAACCGCGATAACGCGGAGGCGCTCGCTTGGCATCTGGAATTGGTTCGGCATGGAGACCGTTCCGCGGACGTTCGCTACAACACCGCGTTGCTCCGGCACTTGTCGGGCAACCTGGCCGCGGCGATCGACCTCTATGAGCAGGTGTTGGAAATCGACCCCAACTGCGTTGACGCACTCGTGAACCTCTGCGCGGCCCAGAAGGCCACCGGCGACTTTCATCGGGCGTCGATCTCCTGGGAGCGAGCACTTCGCCTCAGGCCCGAAGTTGCGGACGAGTATTTCGACCGGTTCGGTTGGTTTGAGCAGCAGGCAGGCAGTCCGTCAGCATAAGTCCCTTCTCCCAGCCTGCGGCTCGGCCGGGAGCGGACGTATCGGAGCGAGCCGCCGAAAGAAGGAACCGCACAGATGCAAGCCGAAGTCGAGAAATTTCAAAAAATCGCCTACTTTCTTGCCGCACTTGCTCACGGAGCGGAGAACAATCTGGGCAAGGGCGTCAACTCTGTATGCACCCTGGCCGGAAAGAAATTCGGCCGGGAGGCCGTCCAGGAGAGCGGGCAAGCCGCTGAACCGCTTCCAGCCTTGGAAAACCTCGTAAAGGCGCTGGCCGAGCGCGGCCTGTTCTGGGAGATAGAGCCCGTTGCCGGAGATGACGGCCAGCTCATCCACCAGGAAGGCAAGGAAAAGAAGATGCGTCTGGTGTTTCGCACCTGCATGGTGCGGAATTCGCTTTTCCTGTATTCCCACGAGCAGAAGCAGTCTCTCTGCTACATGGCCCACGGCGTGTTCGCCGGCGCCATGGAGAAGATGATGCCGGGCTGCTCGGTGAAGCTGGAGATCGTCCAAGCCTGCCCGAACGCCTGCTTGAAGGAAATGATCTGGGAGGAGAAAGCATGAAGACGACAGTCTCCACCGAATGGCTCTCGGGATGCTCCGGCTGCCACATTGCGCTCGTCGACCTGCACGAGAAGCTGCTGAACCTGGTCGATGAGATCGAGTTTGTCCGCGCGCCCGTCCTGATGGATGAAAAAGGATATCCCAAGGCCAAAATCGGCCTGGTGGAAGGGGCCATCCGCAGCGATCACGACCGTCACGCCCTGCAGAAGATGCGCGCTAGCGTCGATGTCCTGGTCGCCTTCGGCACCTGCGCCGTCTACGGCGGGCCCTCCGGGCTGGGCTGGCTCTACGATCGGGAGACGGTTTGCTCGAAGGTCTTCGGAGGCGGCCCCACCAACACGCCCGGCGACCGTCCTGGCGGAGACGTGCCGGTGCTCGAGGAGAGCGTGGTTCCCATCGACCAGGTTGTCCCGGTCGATCTCTACCTCCCCGGCTGCCCGCCCTCGCCTTATTACATCGCGGGCGCCATCAGACGCCTCCTGGATTCTTCCGCGCCTCCACTCACGGACAAGACGGTCTGTGCCGACTGCCGCCGCCAGATGGTCCGGCGCACGGGCGTTTCTCTCCACAAGGGCGCGATCACGGCTGCCGAGGACGGCATCTGCTTCCTCAGCCAGGGCGTCGCGTGCATGGGATCGGTCACCCTCAATCGCTGCCAGTCTCCGTGCCCGCAGCGCGGAGTGGCCTGCACCGGCTGCAGCGGCCCTCGCCTGGAGATCATCCGCGAGCCGCAGCTCGACATTCGCACCACCATCGCTCGCAACATGCACGTGCTCTGCGGTGCGGACCAGGCCGAGGTGGTCAGCTATCTCGAATCCGATGCCAAGACCTATTACTCGTATGCCATGTCGTCACCGGTGATCTATAAGAAGCCCACTGTCGAGCTGCGGGAGTGGACCAAAACCGGCCCCCAGGCGTGATCGGAGAACCTTATGCGCACGATTAAGATCGACCCAGTCACTCGTATCGAGGGACACGCGAAGATCGTCCTGAACGTCGGAGACGCCGGTGAGGTCACCTCGGCCCACCTACAGGTTCTGGAGATTCGCGGATTCGAAAAGCTCCTGGAAAACACGGAGCTCTTCAAGATGCCGCTCATCACCGCGCGCATCTGCGGAGTTTGCCCGGCCGCGCACCATCTGGCGGCGGTGCAGGCTATCGAAAACGGCCTGGGCGTCCAGCCGCCCCCGGAAGCCCGCTTACTGCGTGAGCTGCTCTACATGGGCCACGTGCTGCACTCGCACGCCCTGAGCTCGTTTGTGCTGGCCGGCCCGGACTTTCTCGGCGAAGCCGGTGCCAAGGCGGACTCGCGCAACATTTTCGGCCTGCTGCGCCTGGCTCCGGAACTGGCCAAGAAGATGCTGCGGCTGCGGAGCATCGGCCAACGTACGGTGGAGGTGGTCGGCGGACGGGGCGTGCATCCCGTTTCCGCGGTGCCTGGCGGAATGGCATCCCGGCCCACCGCCGAAGAACTGGCAGGGATCGCCAATGCGGCCGCACAAGCGGTCTCGATTATGAAAGAACTCGCCCCGGTCCTGCGCGACAAACTGCGCAGCCACGAGTGGCCCGACGACCCGCTGCTCGCCGGCCTTCGTCCCCTGGCGCTCTCCAGAAACGGGGAACTCTCCTTCCTCGACGGCAACCTGACGACGGCCGATCAGGACGGCAAGCCGCTCGAGAGTTTCGCCGCATCCGAATACGACCAGCACCTGGTGGAACACGTGACGCCGGATTCCTACATGAAAGTCGCGCGCTTACGCGGCGATCCGGAGGCGTCGTGCTTCGTGGGCCCGCTGGCCAGGCTCCGCGTGAACCGGAAGGTGCCGACGCCGGAGGCAGCCGCCCTTCTCGAGACCTTTCGCAAGAACGAGAAGAAGCACTTTTCGCCCCAGGATTACGTCGAGGCCCGGCTCGTCGAGATGATGCTGGCCGCCGAGCGTATGGCCGCCATCGCGGGCGGCGAGCTCACCGGCGGCGCGCTGCGGGTGCCATGCGAACCCAAGGCCGGGCGCTACGTAGGTGCGGTGGAAGCGCCGCGCGGGGTCCTGCTTCACGATTACACGGCCGACGAGAACGGCCGCGTCTCTGCCATCAACCTGATTGTCGCCACGCAGGCGAACTACGACGCCATCGATCAGTCCATCGCGGCCTCCGCCCGGCGCCTGCTTCCCGAGAAGGACGACGATCTGCTGATGAACGGCCTGGAGTTCACCGTTCGCTGCTTCGATCCGTGCCTGTCCTGCGCGACTCACGCGGCCGGCAGAATGCCCCTGGAGGTCGTCGTAGCGAGAGACGGCGTCATCGAACGCTCGATTCGCAGGAGGTCCCTATGATTGCGATCCAAGTCGACGAGCGCGCCTGCGTGGGGTGCGAGATCTGCGTGGAAGCCTGCCCGACCAAGGTCTTTGCGTTCGACCAGGCCAAGCGTCTGCCGGCTGTCGAGAAGCAGAACGCATGCTTCGGGTGCCTGGCTTGTTCGGAGCAGTGCCCGGCCAGCGCCATCCACCACGAGGGCGTGCCACACTGCGTCAATCTTTACCATAATCCTTACGCGCTCAACATCGTTTCCAAGCTGACGGGCGACTCCAGCCACACGCACGCATCCCCTGCGCACGAAGACGTCGCGAAGGGCATCGACGACCTCGGCATTCGCCTGCTGTCGCTGGCGGCGGTGCTTCGGTCCACGTTGGCATCGGGCCTGCCCGCGGTTGGCACCTTCGCTGGCCGCACGCTGGCAGGGCAGTTGCCACGCTATCAGCTTCCCAAAACCTTCGAGGATGTGCTCTCCCTCGCGAAGGAGCAATTCGCACCGGCGTGGGATCTCGATTTCAAGGTCGACGGCGAGTCGCTGCATATCGGCGTGAAGACATGCTACCTCCGCGAGCTGTGCGCCAAGGAAAAAGTGGAGCTGGGCGGCGATCTCTGCGTCTTGTTCTACAACTACCTGGCCGGATATCTGAGCCGTATGGGCAAGGTGAGGCTCCGGCTTGGATCGGCCAATCGTGGCGCCGACAGTTGCTCCTACGACGCGAGGATCTACGCTTGATTAAGGTGGCGCGCAGGCGCGTCGCCGTAGTCGGCATCGGCAACGATCTGGCGGGCGACGATGGAGCGGGCCTGGAAGTGATTCGACTTCTGGAGCCCGCCTGGGGCCAGGACGAACGGGTTCTGCTCGCGCGCCTCGAAGGCGATCTGTTCGCGGTTGCCGATCTGCTGCACCTTGCCTATGAGTTCATCTTCGCCGACGCGGTAGCGGGCGAGACGCCCGGCGAATCGGTTCGCTGCACCAATGCGCCGCGCGCTTTCTCACCCTCGTTCCACCAGACGGACATCCAGTCCGTGATGCGGGCGCTCGAGTCCCTCGGCGTGTCCGACCCGTTTCCGCGGTGGGAGGTATGGGGCGTCACGACTCTCCCGCCGCAGGAGTTACGGTCCGGCCTGAGTGCGCCCGTGGCAAGAGCTGTGAATGAGGTCGCGCGCTCTCTCGATGTGCACCTTCGCGAGCTGCTGGGCGAAGGCTGATCTCTGTCAGTTTTGCGGCGCTCCATCAACCGGCGGCAAACGAAGCGGCGTAGGTCCCGGCCTGCGCCTGCTGGTAACCGCGAACGAGGTGGTAGACTGCATTGTCGAAAAACCGCCCGACGGCGTGCTCGAGCTCCTCTTCCGCGTAGAATTCCATCACGCCCGGTCCCATCCCCTGGCTCCGCACGAACTCGATAGCATGGCTCTTGATCTTGAGATAGGCGAGCACAACCTCGTCGAGAGGGATCTTCTCCGCTTGCCGCTCGGCGCCGATGAGCTCGAAGTGGCGCGCCAGTTCGTGCTCGCGCGAGGCCAGCAGCCAGTGATCCAGGTGCTGTAGGATCTCGCGAGCCCGCTCTCGCAGATCGCTTTCGGGCAGGCCGCCCACCTGCCGCAGGCGAACATCTGCGCGAATCTCTTGGACGATTCCAGTTGACATAGCGTCCCAGTGTGCTTCAATCAGCCGGACCAGCTTGGAAGAAAGCATGACGCAACCTCCCACTCCTATATACGCTCTTGTTTCGCCGGTGTCGAGCGGGAAAATCGTAGGAATTCAGGTACGCCAGGACGAGGCGCGGCCGCAGCGGAGCGGTTCCGGATATCGGTCGTGGTTCGAGGCCGCTCAGCGCGCCGGATTTCCCGGTTCGAGGGGCAGGCGCACCACGAAAGTCGTTCCCATACCCATCTCCGTTTCGAATGAGATCCGGCCGCCATGCTTCTGAACGATGACGGAATGCGCGATTGCCAGACCCTGGCCAGTCCCCCGCCCGACCTCTTTCGTGGTGAAAAACGGGTCGAAAACGCGCCCGCGGATCTTCTCGGGGATGCCCGTTCCGGTGTCTCGTACGCGAATCTCGGCCCAATTCCCGTCGCGGCGCGTCGATACGGTGATTATGCCCTTCGCACCGTTCGGGCGCATAGCGTCCGCGATCGCGTGGGCCGCATTGACGATCAGGTTCAGCGCCACTTGGTTGATGTCTCCCGGGAGGCATGGGACCGGCGGCAGGTCGGGATCGAAATCGGTCTCCAGGTCGGCCACGTACTTCCACTCGTTGCGGCAGACCAACGCCGTGCTCTCGAGGGCCCGATTCAGGTCCGCCGGAGTGCGCTCTAGCGGGCCGGGGTGGGAAAACTCCTTCATCGCCCGGATGATCTGGGCCACCTGTCCGACACCCTCAAGTGACTGCTGGATCGCTCGAGGTATCTCGTCTCGAAGAAAAGCTAGGTCCGTGCCAACGGCGGCATCATCGACGCCGGTGAGCAACTCGGCCGTAACGCTGTTTTCGCGAGCAGCGTCAAGCAACCGGTCGTAGGCTTGGAACAGGGTGTCCAGGCTGCGGAAAGCATCCCGCAGGAACTTCGTGTTGTCCCCGACGTATTGAATCGGAGTGTTGATCTCGTGGGCAATGCCGGCCGCCAGTTGCCCGATGGACTCGAGTTTCTGCGCCTGCCGGAGCTGATCCTCCAGTTGCTTTCGCTCGGTCAAATCGGCGTACTCGAGCACGAAGCCGATTGCCGATCCGTCGTCGCGGCGCAGGGATGCACCCCAGCCCTCGACAAACACCAAGGTCCCGTCTTTGCGTTGGCGCAACGCCCGGATGCTCTCGAGCGTTCTGCCCTCCGCAAGCCACGCCAGCCGCTCCATCAGGTGTGGCCAATCCTCCTTGGGGACACAGGGCAGCGGGCGGCCCACAACCTCGTCGGCGCTCCATCCGAAGATCCCTTCGGCGGCCGGATTCCAGCTTTGTACACGGCCTTCCAGATCGATTGCGGCAATGCCCAGCGGCGCGCCATCGATGACCGCGCGCAGCATCTTCAGCGCGTCAGCCAGATCCGCCTCCGCTCGCTTGCGTTCCGTGATGTCTTCTTTAACCGCGATGAAGTGCGTGATCTGGCCGTCGGCATCGCGAACGGGAGAGATAGAAGCTGACTCCCAGAACAAGTCGCCGTTCTTCTTCCGGTTCTGAAGCTCTCCTCGCCACTCGCCTCCGGCCGTAATCGTGGCCCAGAGGTTTCGGTAGACCTCCTGCGGAGCCTGTCCCGATTTGAGAATTCGAGGATTCTTCCCACGGGCCTCCTCGATGCTATAGCCGCTGACCCGGGTAAAGGCGGGATTGACGTATTCGATCTCTCCCGCCGTGTTCGTGATGACGATCGATGCGGGGCTATCCTGGACGGCCCGGGAAAGCTTGCGCACCTGCGCCTCAGCCTCCCAGCGCTTGGTGACATCGAGGATCAGCGCCGTGAACACACGTGCGCCGTCGGCCTCGAGGTAGCTCGACACCGAGATCTCCAGCCGCATCTCCGATCCTTCCCGATGCCGTCCGAGGAGTTCGAAAACCGGTGCGGATGCCTCCGCGTTTGCGTAGAGTGCCGCGCGGGCCCGATCGCGGTGCCTTTCTGAGATCAGTTCGATCGCGTCCAGGCGCGCCAGTTCCTCCTTCGAATACCCGAAGATCCGTTCGGCTGTCGTGTTGGCCACCAGGATCCGGCCGTCCCGGCTGAAGGCGACCACGGCGTGAGCGGCAGTCTCTGTGATCGCGCGATACCGCATTTCGCTCTCAACGACCGCCCGGTGTCCGCGGATTCTCTCCACCAGGCGTCCCAGTTGGACACCGATCGAAGCGATGACCTCGAAGAGGCTCTCGTCGGCGTCCGAGGTCTGGGAACAAAACTCGAGCACGCCTACCACGCTCGAGCCGGCCAGGATCGGGGAGGCAAACGCGGCCTTGAGCCCAAGCCTCACCGCCACGTTTGCCAGTGGAAGTCCGGAGGTCGCAATATCGCCGATCCAGCAGGAGCGCCCGCTCGCAAATACTCGGGCCGCAAGTCCATCCCCCGACCGGAGCTTCCGCTGGTCCATCAACTCGCGAAACTCGGCAAAGCGCTCCGGATCGTCCAGGCGCCAGACCCCGGCTGAAACCATGAGCGAATGGTCGTCCTCTTCCGTGATCCAGGCGTGCCCGACGCTCCAACCGGCGTATCGGCAGATGCCGTCCACACAGGCCTGGATGGCGCCTTCGATGCTGCCCGCCTCGTTGGCAGCGACGGCCGCCGACTGCAGCAGCCCCACCAGCGCCTGTTCTTTCTTCTGCCGCGTGATGTCGCGCGCGACCGTTGCCGAGATTCGAAACTCGCCGGAGGCATCGGCCACGGGCGTGATGCTCACAGAAGCGTCGATGCGTCGCCCGTCCTTTCGCAGATGCTGCGTTTCGAACTGGATGGTCGGCTCTCCGCGGTCTAAGCGGGCCCGAATCTCCGCCACATCGCCCCGGCGATCGGGCGGCACGAGCATAAGAATGTCCCGCCCGATCGCCTCCGTGGCGGTGTATCCGTACATCCGCTCGGCGCCCGCGTTCCAGGAGGTGATCTTGTGATCGTGCATCTTCACTATGGCATCGCTCGACGCCGAGACTACGGCCGCCCACTCGCGCAGAGTCTCTTCGGTCCGCATGCGCTCCGTCATGTCGATGAGAAGGCCGCGGATGCCGGCCACGACACCGTCCTTGAGGACCGCGCTCGCATACACCGCGGCAGGAAACCGGGTACCGTCCTTGCGGACTACGGAGTACTCGTCCCCGGGAAACTGCTCGCCAGCCAGACGCCTACTCACGTTCGTCACGGCCCTGGAACGGTCTTCCGGAGCGATGGCGTCGAAGATCGAAAAGCCGGTTCGAACGTCGGCGGCAGAGTACCCCAAGCTATCCCGGCCGTTCTGATTGATGAACGTAACCTTGCCTGCAACGTCGCATTCAAAAACGGTCTGCGGCAGCCGTTCGGCGAATTCCCGGTGGTTGCGCTCGCTCCCGCGCAGAGCGTCCTCGGCGCGCCTGCGTTCCGTGATGTCGAGTAGGAAGCCAACCAGTTCGACCGGGCCGCCCTCCGCGGTCGAGACCCGCCGCATCTCCGAATGGATCCATCGATACTCCCCCGTCTTGTGGAGGAAACGGAACTCCCAACTGTGCTGGCCTCGCTCGCGTAGTGCGCCTAGCTCGGGCTCCAGCCGGGCCCGGTCCTCAGGATGCATCCGCGCCTTCCAAGAGCCCGCTTCCCGGAATTCGGCGGGCTCCCAGCCGAGTACGCCGGCGACGTTGTCGCTCACGAACGTAACCGCGAAGGGCTCGACCGCCTCGCTGCTGAACAGGACTACCGGGGTCGAACCGATCAGGTATCGCAGGCGTTCCTTGGTCTCCCGCAATTCCTCGGCAGCCTGCCTTTTCGCGGTGATGTCCTGGAAGATCAGGGTGGCACCGATTATCTCGGCGCCGCGCCGGATCGGGCGGGCGGATGCGCCCACCCAGAAGCTCTGTCCGGTTCCCGGGGGGCGCATGAGCACGTTGACGTTGTCCATCGATTCACCGCGCAGGGCCCGCGCCAGCGGCAGATCCTCCACTTGGTAGAGGGTGACGGCATCGTCGTGGTAGATCCCGTACCTGGCCGGCCACTGCTCCGGCGGCACATCCGTGATGGGACTTCCCATGATCCTCTGGGCAGCCTCATTGAACTGAATGATCCGTCCGGCCGTATCGACCGCAATGATCCCGGCCCCCAGGCTGTCGAGGACAGCGGGGAGCAGTTCGAGCGAGCCTGTCCCATCGGGATGCATCTCTTAACTTATCGGACCTGAATGGGGTAACCTTAGATGCCAACGCCGCCCGTCGGGTGGGGCTCACTCGCTCCCTCGAGCGGTAGACGCACGGTGAACGTCGTGCCTGTCCCCACCTCGGTCTCGAAAGCGATTGTGCCGCCATGCCGCTGCACCACGACAGTGTGGGCGATCGCCAGGCCCTGGCCCGTACCCTTGCCAAGAGGTTTGGTGGTGAAAAACGGGTTGAAGATATGCGGTCTCGCGGGCGCAGGAATCCCGACGCCTGTATCCGCTACCCGGATCTCAGCCCAGTCCCCGTCGCGCCGTGTGCTGACTGTGATGACGCCCTTCGCTCCGGGCCGGCCACTTACCGCGTCGGCAATCGCATGAGCCGAGTTGATGATGAGGTTCAGAATCACCTGATTCAACTCGCCCGGCACGCAGGGCACCTGCGGCAGAGCCGCGTCGAAGGCGGTCTGCACGTCCGCGACATATTTCCATTCGTTGCGTGAGACCACCAGCGTGCTCTCAATCACATGATTGATGTTGACGCCCGTCTTGCCGATCTCCCCGAAATGCGAGAAGTCCTTCATGGCTCTCACGATCCGCGCGACGTGATCGATTCCCTCGAGCGACTGCCCGATTGCGCGCGGGATTTCTTCGCGCACGTATTCCGAATCGGTTTCCGCGGCAAACGCCTCGCATTCGGCGGCCAAGCCGGTGGCCGGCTCGCCGGTCCGGACAACCCCTTCGAGCCGGCGGTAGAGGGCGAAGAGCCGATTCCAGCTCTCAAAGCCCTCCCGGATGAAACGAAGATTGTCCCCGATGAACTGGATCGGCGTATTGATCTCGTGCGCGATCCCCGCCGCCAATTGGCCGATGGACTCCAGTTTCTGCGCCTGAGCCAATTGACACTCCAGCAGCTTCCGTTCGGTGACGTCCGTCACCAGGTACACGGCGCCGTTCTGCTCGCCGGCTGCGCTGTAAAGCGGAGCCGCGGCCAGACTGACCGTTATCGGCTCCCCGGCTTTCGTCAGGCACACGTATTCGAGGCCCGTCACGCCGCCCTCGGTCAGAATCCGTTTGTGAACGCGGGCGACCTCATCGGGCGGCTGCTTGAGAAGGACCACAGGCAGCCGTCTGCCGAGCACGTCCTCTTTGCTCCATCCGTGTATGCGCTCCGCGGCAGGATTCCACATCGTGACTCTCCCTTCAAGGTCCATGGTCACGACAGCCAGGGGCGCGGATTGGATCACCGCCTCGAGCGTTCCGTTGGTTTGCTTCAATTCGGCTTGCGCCATCTCGATTTCATGGGCCGCCGCGTCGTTCTTCGCCGCTTGCAAGACCTTCGCCTTGAGGTAACGCAGATGCAGGCCGGTCAACGAGAGTCCGAAAACGAGAACCAGGATAGAGCCGGCGGACAGGGGGCGCGTGTTGAAACCCCGGCCAGGGGTGGCCACCAGCAGCCAGGCTCTTCCACCTACTTGAAAGCTCTCTTGCGTGTTCAAGCCGCAGAGTAGCTGCGCCGGGGTTGTAATTGGGCTCGTGGGATAGAGCTGCCGGGCGCCGGAGCCCGCTTCGGCCAAATCGAAGAGATGAAGGTCCACCAGAGGCGACACGCCGGGTCTGCGACCGTAGTTCGCCGCCGCGACCAGATCGCCGACACGGACCACGCTCAGCCCGAAGCCCTCCAGAGCCTTCCGCCTCTCCTCGACGGACGCCAGGCGAGGCTGGCTGTACACCGGAGCGAAGATCAGGGTTCCCCATTGGTCGGCCTTTTCCTGGACCAGCTTGACGGGCGCGGTAGAGGCGAGGAGGCCGGTATCCCGCGCCCGCATCATCGCCTCCAGCCGCACCGGGTTGGAACCCAGGTCGTACCCTAGCGCCCGTTCGTTGCCGTTCACCGGCTCGACATAGAAGACAGGGAAGTACTCCTCCCTCGGCGCCTCCTCTACCAGCGCGCCGTCGCTCCGGCGTTCACGAAAACCGAACCCCGTTACGCCGTCCGCCCGCGCCAGCCGCTCCAGTCCGGCGCGCTCCCCCTGCCGCACCTTGGGGATCCACTCCACGGCTTGCAGATAGCCGTGGCTGGCGAGAGCAGGGCCGACCAACGTGGAGAACGCTCTGCGGCTCGTACCACCGCTGCCGGCCGCCGCGAAATGGCTCGCCATCAATGCAGTCGCATCGAGCGCGCCGTCCACGTTCGTGCGGAGCGCGCCTACACGCTGTTCCGCCATTTGAAGGAAGTTCGCTTCGGCCCGTAGATACTCCGAACGCTGCATCGCCGCGAAGATCGCCACGGATGCGGCGACCCCGAAGAGCGTAACAGGGATCACCTGGGACGCGGCTCTCCTCAGCGCTCTTTTGTCTGCACCGGGAATGCTAGTCGCCACGCAGGTCTCCCGCATGTGATATCGGCCGTCTCGGGTGTTTGCTTGAACGCGCCGCTGGAGGACGGCGTAGCGCTGTCCCCCGGCGCCTCAACTCAGGCGATTGCGAGATGATAGTCTTTTGCCGGGCTGCCCACTTCCATGCAATCGCATCGCACACTTCTGATTGAGGCCGCGCTCGTCACCGCGCTCGCCGCGCTCGCCATGAGTTTCGGCATTGGCAAGGTTCGAGTCGGAAGCCGTTATAACGCCGATCCGTTCTCCCCGTGGGGCATCGACGAGTCCACGTACGGCCATTGCGCCGCGCGCATGGTTCGCACGGGACAGTGGGCGACCCAGGTCTATTTCGACCATTATTTGTTGAACAAACCTCCGCTTTCCATGTGGGCTGGCGCGGCGAGCATGTCCCTGCTCGGCGTGGGCGGGGTCAGCCTTCGGTTGCCCGTCATGCTGGCCGCGATCGCAATCGTCGTGCTCGCATATTACTGGCTCCGGCGCGCGCGAACAAGAGTGGTCGCTTTAGCAGGGGTCGTTTTGCTGTGCGGCGATCCAATGTTCCACTGCATGTCGCGCCGCTTCATGACGGACATGTTTCTCGTGTCCGCCTGCGTGGCCGCAGTTTTTGTGCTCCAGTGGGACCCGCGGTTCCAAAGCCGTTGGAGCGCAGCGCTGTTCGGGCTCTTCTCCGGCTGCGCCATTCTTTCGAAGAGCGCGGCGGGGCTCATGCCGTTCCTTGTACTGGCTTGCTTTTGGGTGCTGGCCGGCAAAGATGACCGGCCACGCTGGCGCGGGATCGGCATTGCCTGCCTCACAGCGGCGGCCACAGCCGCGCCGTGGCATCTCTACCAATTGCTGGTGCACCGCGACTGGTTCGTCGCGGAATACATTCGATACCAGCTCTTCGTCATGGGATTGAACAAGTCGCCTGAGTCAACCTCCGCGTTTGTTTTCTACCCCCAGGCGATTTGGAGGCTCGATCCGCTTCTCGCCCTGCTCAGTCTGAGTGCGCTCCCCTGGCTCGTCATCGCCGCTTGCAAGCGCGACTCCGGCGAGAAGGTTCAGGCGCGGCTGATGCTGGCTTGGCTGATCCTCGTCCTGGCGGGACTGGCGGTTTTCCAGAACCGCTCCGGATACTATCTGCTGCCCACCATAACGGTGCTCCCGTTCGCCGCCGCCCAGTTCTCGCCCCTGTTTCGCGGGCGCGCCGCATGGGCGACGCTCGCCGTCCTGCTTGTCGTGTTCGCTGTAAAAGTCAACCACAAAAGGGAACCTTGGGGCATCAACTATGGTCGCGGAATTGTGAGCCCCTCGGTGCCTGAGCTTGATCGTTATGCACAGTTGAGAAGGACGAACGACCTGGTGATTGTATCGCCGGACGACGATTTCCTCTCGATCATTCTCAACCTGCCGAAAGTCCGCTATGCATACATCACTCCCTCCGACGATTACTGGAAAACGCCGGCCTTCCTGTACTGGCTCGGGTGCATCATGTCAGCGAAGGACTTTCGCGATTTTCGGACCACCAGCCAATTGTATGAATCCCGCCTTCGGTCCTGGAAGTGCTATTCCTGTACGGGATCGCTCGGGCTCGTAATTATGGCGCGCAGTGAACAAGAACTGGCGGAGGTGGTGAAGATCAGTCCCGAACGCGACTTCTCGTTCCCGGAGCAAATGCGAGCGCTCGCCCTGTCCGCGGGCGGCGCTGCGCACACCGCGACTCCAACCCAGGCGGGCCGGTTCTTCTTGCTCGCGAACAGATCGGCGCGCAGCAACGCGGGCCTGTTGATGCCCGGTGCGTTTTATGACATCCCGTAGTTGCGAGTGATTGAGGCGCGCGGCCAGCACCTCCGACGCTCGCGTGTACTCGCTAAAGCTGGAGCCGCGCTTCCATAGCCTTTACATTGGCGCCTGTAACCTTGACCACGCCTTCGGTCCCTCCTTCCGTCTCGCCGTGAGCTCGCGTTGTGACTGTGATCCGCTTCGATTCGCCCGGCATCAGATCGAAATCGTTTTCGCTAATCTCGGCGATATAGGGCCGGGTTCCTTGCGGCCACTCGATTCCCAGGTGGATCAGATAGGCGTAGCCGCCCTGGTTCCGGATCACGAAACTCTTGGTTGAAAGGTCCTGCGGCTCGATGGAAACCGAGGTCTGCGGCTGGTCCTTGAGAATCTCAAAAAGCGGTTTGATCCGGCCCTCCACCAGCGCCTCTACATTCAGCGGCGTGTCTGTCGCCTGCGCCAGAATTTGGGCACACACCGCAAAGAAGGCTCGCGACACCGGCTCCCTGCTCAAGCGTTCATCCAGGCTCCAGGCGGGGTTGCCGGCGGGGGCCGGCGGCGTGAAACCGGTAAATGCGAACGTGCGCCCTTTGCCAAAACGGCCCTCTGCAAGCAGCGGCTGCCCAGCCACCTGCAGCAGGGTCCGGGAGGAAGGCTTGGCCTGCGTGCGATTGTATCCGGCCAGACCCGCGTGACCGAGCAACTCGCCGGTCCATTTCCATGCCCCGCTACCTGCGACGCTGTGCAGCCTGGGATAATCCGACAGTTCGTCATCGTCGTCATGCCCCGGAAACGCAAGATCGCTGCCTCCCTCCACTATCTGAACCGGAAGCACTTCACCGAGCGGCGTGCCCTCGATCAATGCGGCATGTCCATTCCCACCATGGAAACTGCCGTCTCCGCCGGAGTGAACGAAACTGACTCCAGCCTCTACGGCATCGTGGATGGCCCGTGCCGTCGGATCCGGCAGGACTTTCGCGAGGCACGTGAAGCTCGCGAGCCAGATTACATCGTACTTTTCGCGAAGCACGTCCGCGTCGTTCAACTCCGTCTCCATCCGGAACAACGCGTTCTCGCCATAGACATCCACTGCAGCGCCGAGCCCACGCAGAATGCGAGCCAGCGGATCCGAGTAGCGCGATTGCCCTATCAGCAGCACTCGCACGGGATGCGCGAACGCCTTCGGCACCACCTTCACGAACATCCGCTTACGGGCATACTCGCTCCGCCCCGCCGGGTCCGTCAATACCGCTTCTGCAACGTAGACACCCGCCTTCTCCGGTAGCGCGACCTCGTACCGCCCGGCCTGCAGCTTGCCGTCGGCAGCCAAATCGACTGCAAAGGACCGCGTATCGATGGTCTGCCCATCCAGCCCGGCGAGTGAAACGCGGAGGTTTCCACGAACCGCCTGGTCGCGATCGTTGACCACCCACACGGGCGCCGACCAGATGCTCCCGGCAATCTGGCTCTCCAATTCGTCCCGCGTAGCGAAGCTGATCGCCAGAGGACTGAGCGCCCGCTTCATTTCCCAATAGGCGATCTTCGGCACCCGGTCATAGTCCACGATCCCGAAGCGGAAGCCCGGCGCCAGTTCCAGAAAATCCCAGGAGCGGATGCCCATCACGGGCTGGTATTTCTTCCGCCGGAACGCCTCGGTCGCGTACCTCAACACAAATGCCTGGTATATCTGTGTGCCGCGCGCCAGGTCGGCTGCGGAGCGAGGGTGCGCATCCACGAAATGCCGCATGCGATAGAGCATGCTGTAGAGTCCGTCCGCTTCAAAGCTGGTCCAGTATGCATAGGCGCTGTCGTCGACCGGCAGCCCGAACCAGCGCGGCTGACCGTTGTCCGGCGCATCCCAGAGTTGCTCAGGCCGCAGGATGCTCCCAAGATTCTCGGCCGACGACATGGAGATCCCGCCGTACTCGGAGATGAATCCGGCGGCCGCGCCGAAGAGCGCCTGATAGTTGTCTTCCGTGCCTCGCTGTCCCGCGGCGGCCGTCCAGAAGTGTTGCTCGCCAAGGTCGCACAAGCTGGGGTGGAAAATCGTGTCCGGAGCAAGCTCGTTCACGATGGTCCTCATCTGGCCTACGAAGGTTTCGTATCCCTCCTGCGAGAGGTTGAAGCCGCCGAACCCCCACGATCCGCCCTTGTCGTGCGCCTCCGCCAGCGGCGCCCACTCGATGATTGCAGGATGATTCCGCAGGGTCCTCACGATGGATGAGATCTGCAAACGGGCCTGCGCGAGGAATGGTTCGCGCCGCGGGCTGCTCTTGTCCACGACCTGTATCGGTCCGAACTGCTGAAACGGCATCTCGGTTACCACAAGAATGCCAAGCTCATCGCACAGGTCATAAAATGCCGGCTTCTCCACCACCGTGAAGTTCACCAGCAAATTGAAATTCCCGTCGCGGAACAGGCGCAGATCGCGCTCGTAGCCGTCCACACCGGGCGTCGAGCGATAGTAGTCCTCGATCGGAAACCAGGAGGCTCGGATGAAAATCCGCCGGCCGTTCAGACGGTAACCCATGTCGGCATCCCGCTCGATCGTGCGCACGCCGAAACGGATCGTTCGTTTCTTTTCCGCCGCGCCTTCGAGCGTGGCTGCCAGACGATACAGGGGCTGGGCCCCATGATCCCAACTCCACCAAAGCCGGGCGTCGCGCAGTACGACCTCGTAGTGAGCCGAACTGTCACCCGGCGTTGCGCTCCAACTGAGCGCGGGCAAGCTCTGCGAAGCGGCGCTGAAATTGTCCGGCGTGACGGTCAACTGTACCTTTGCGGCCGCGGCTCCGGCGCCGGTATTGCTGATGGCAGCCGTGATCTCCAACAGGGCACTGCCGTCCGGATTCAGACTCTTTGTGCGCACATACAGATCGCTGATGTGGACCGCGTTTTCCTGTCGCAGATGCACGCTGCGCCAGATACCCATGGCAAATGCGGCGTTCCCGTCTGCCGGCAGCGCGTCCCAATGCACGTCGAGGAAGTACGGAGGATTCTTGAGCGGCGTGTTGCTCCAGAATTCCGACATGCTGAAATCGCCGTTCAGGTACTCGCTCAAGCCTCGGTCCTTCGGCGCCCAGGGGTGCGTCACGCGTACCGCCAGCAGGTTTTCGGCGCCGGGCTTCCAGACTTTGCTCACATCGAACGAGAACTCCGTGTAGGTGCCTTCGTGCGTGCCAAGAGGTTCGCCGTTCAACCACACCGTGGTGAAGTAGTCCGAGCCATCGAAGACAAGCCGCGCGAGCGTTCCCGCCGTCCGTTTCGGAGCCTGGAAATGTTTGCGGTACCACCACTCCTGCTGGTTGACCCGCATCAGTTCCTTGGTCTGAACGAAACGCTCGGTGCCGGTAAAGCCGGCCTGCAGTTGCGTGTCTCCGGGCACCGTCACCGGGCGGAAGGAACGATCGTCGAAATCAGCCTTGTAGGCACCAGTCTTGTCGCCTTCGCCCGGAGCGTATGAGCCCATCCGCCAGTCCGTGCCATCGAGCAGGAACTCCTGTTGCGCCCCGGCCGCGGCGGGGAGAACCGCGGCAATCGCCGCGAGAAAGAAGAACTGACCGAGACAGAAGCCAATCTTTCCGCATGTGGAGCGCCGGACCGGAGCGGGGGATTCAGGCCGCTTCGACCGGCCCATCGCCAACGGGAGTGCTGCCACCATGGCAGTCATGCTTTGCCGCATCATGGCCACTGATTATTGCAGATCCAGGAGCCTCTTCAAAAAGCCTCTCCTGGGGACAACCCGGTGAATTCCCCGACGCGCTCGGCGAGCTTTTGGTCTTCAATCCGGGCTCGCAGGAAACCTCGCACCGGAGTGCGGTCAGGCGGTCCAGGCCGGACCGCCCGAACTTGTCCGCTATGAGAAGTGCGGAGAGCGAGCCCAAGTCCTGGAGGTTCAGCGTCCAGCAGATGTAGCGCGACAGAGTACAGGTTTTTGGGGTGCCGCTAACCTGAAACTGGAGCGGGAGACGGGACTCGAACCCGCGACGTCCAGCTTGGGAAGCTGGCATTCTACCACTGAATTACTCCCGCTCAGTTACCATTGACAACCTTAACAAAACGCGTGACATTTTTCAATCCTGGCAAGAACGCAGCAGGAGAATCCATATTCTACAGCCTGACGGCACGTTGACTGATTCAAAAGGACAATCCTTCTCGCTCGAACGAACATGTGTCAACAAAACAGACACCAAACGGCTCCCTCGCTATAGTCGCGGATCCACCGGCTCGCTCTCCAACGCGAGCACACCGAACACGCACTCGTGAACGCGGCGGAGCGGCTCCTGCCGGACGAAGCGCTCCAGGCCTTCGATGCCGAGCGCGAACTCTCGGAGTGCGAGCGAGCGCTTCGCGTTTAGCCCCCGGGACCGCAGCCTGCTCAGGTTCTCCGCCATCGGATATTCCGGGCCGTAGATGATGCGGAGGTACTCGCGCCCGCGGCACTTCAGCGCCGGCTGCGCCAGGCCACGCCGCCCTCTGGCGACGAATGACAGCGGCTTGACCACCATGCCCTCGCCGCCCGCGGCGGTCAGCTCTTCCCACCACTTGGCGGCGGCTTGCTGGCTCTCCGCGTTCGTCAGGTTGACTTTCAGAAACGGCGTCGCAAGCAGGAGCGCGGGATCTTGAGCACAAACCGCGCCCAGCGTCTGCATGTGCCACAGGTGGTCTTTGTCGCTGTGGACCGCGCCTTCGGTCGCGAGCAGATGGAACGGTGCCAGCTTGTAGTCGTCAAGCGAGTGAACGGGCCAACAGTAGCGGCGGTACGCCTCGACGTAGAGCGCCGCGGCCTGCGCCCGTTCACGGTACCGCGCGAGCAGCGGCGCGACTTCCGCGTTCCCCTGGGCCGCTTGCTGCAGAACCGCCACGGCTTGCGGCAATGCGGCACAGGCGGCGGATCCGGTGCCGGCGTATTGTTGGCGTAATAGCTCCTGCGCCTTCGCGGACCAGGGCATGAGCTCGCAATCGAGGCATGCCCAGTCCGTGTCGAGGCTCTCCCAGAATCCGGAAGCGCCGAGAGCGGCGTGAACGCGCGCCAGGAATTCCGTCTCAAGCTCGGGATCGCTGAAGAACCGTCGGCCGGTGCGAGTGTAACAGACCCCTACGCCCTCGCCTACGACGCCGAACCGCTTGCGGACGACGTCCTCATCGCGACAGACAACCACCACGGCACGCGAGCCCATGTGCTTCTGCTCGCAGATCACGCCCGGTAAGCCCTCGTGCCGGTAGTGGGCGAACGCCTCCTCCGGGTATTCGAGATAGCCTTCGCGCTGGCTGGTTTCCGAAGGCGACATGGTCGGAGGGAGATAGATCAGCCATTTGGGGTTGATCGCGTACCGGCTCATGACTTCGAGCGCCGCGGTGGCGTTCTCCTCGCGGATCGTGACCGTCTTGTGCAGCCGCGTTGTGACGATTCGCTTTCCGAGCACGTCCTCGATATCGAGCAGATCGTCGTGCTGCTGCTGCGCCGTCAACACCGGAACGTCGGCGGCTTCCTCCGGCTTGAAGGGCTTGGCCGGCTCGTAGTAGACGTTCCGCGCTGGCGTTGAGATCAGTTCCTTCTCCGGGTAGCGGAGAGCGGTCAGCTTGCCGCCGAACACGCAGCCGGTATCGATGTTGACGGTGCGATTCAGCCATTCGGGCTCGGCAACCGGAGTGTGGCCGTAAGCGACCATGGCTCTGCCGCGATACTCCGCAGCCCAGTTCGCGCGCACCGGGAGACCGTACTCGTCGGTCTCGCCAGTCGTTTCCCCGTACATCGCGAAGTCGCGAACCTTGCCCGAACCGCGGCCCTGTAGGTCCTCCTTCATCCCGGCATGGGCCACAACGAGTTTGCCATCGTCGAGGACGTAGTGACTGACGAGCTTGTCCAGGAACGCGGATACTTTCTGCTTGAACTCCGGAGGTTCGCCATCCAGCTGCTGGAGGGTTTCCACGAGCCCGTGCGTGATCTGGACGTCGCGTCCCTTCAGTTTCCGAACCAGCTTCATGTCGTGATTGCCTGGAACGCACAGCGCCGTTCCGTTCTCAACCATCGCCATGACCAGGCGCAGCACTTCGGGGATCTTTGGGCCTCTGTTGACCAGATCCCCAAGGAAAACGGCCTTGCGGCCAGCCGGCGGAGTCACCACGAGTCCGTCGACCCGGTATCCAAGCTGCCCCAACAGATCCACCAGCTCATCGAAGCAGCCGTGAACATCGCCGATGATGTCGAACGGGCCGTGCTCGTCCTTCTTGTTGTTCCAGAGCGGCTGGCGCTCCACCTGCGCCGCCTCCACTTCCTCCGGGGACGAGAGGATGTACACGTGCCGGAAGCCCTCACGCTCCAGAGATCGCAGGTGCCGCCTGAGCTGCTGAGACTGGCTGTGGATCACATGCCGCCCGAAGTCGCGATCCGTGCGGCCCTGATTGCGGTCCTCGCAAATTCGCGTGGAGAGGTTGAGGACGATAGCCACGGGGATCGCATGGTATTTGCGCGCCAGTTCGACCAGCGGCGCCCGGGCTTCCTGTTGCACGTTCGTAGCGTCCACCACGGTGAGCTTCGCGGCAGCCAGCCTCTTGGCAGCGATGAAATGCAGGACCTCGAAAGCGTCGTTGGTCGCGGCCTGGTCGTTCTCGTCGTCCGAGACCAGGCCACGGCAGAAGTCCGAAGAGAGCGTCTCGGTCGGCTTGAAGTGCTGTCGCGCAAACGTGGACTTTCCGCAACCGGACGGTCCAACCAGCACCACCAGCGAGAGTTCCGGAATTGTGATTTTCATCGGGTGAAAATCCCCATTTGCGTGGGCGCGCCCACGGCGGCGGCTTCCGGTCCCACCGGCAGGAAGCGGACCGAGTATCCAAAGCGTTCGGCCACGGCGCCGGCCCAAAGCTCAAACTCCGCCCGCGACCACTCAAACCGGTGGTCCTTGTGACGGAAAGCCCCGGCGGGCAGCGTTGCGAATTTGACGTTGTACTCGGCATTGGGGGTCGTCAGGACGACGGTGCCGGGCTTCGCATGTTCGAACACAACGCGCTCGAAGGCAGCGAGGCGCGGAGGGTCCAAGTGCTCGATCACTTCGGCGACGACCGCGGCGTCGTACCCGCTCAAACGCAAATCGCGATACATCAGGGACCCATGAATCAGTTGGATGCGCTCCCGCTGTTTTGGCGCTAGTTGCTCCAGGCGCAGTCGCTCGGTGGCGATTTCCAGGCTCCGGTGGGAGACATCCATCCCGACGATCTCCTGAAACGAGCGATCCTCCAGCAGCGCCCTGAGAAGCTTGCCCTCTCCGCACCCCAGATCGAGAACGCGAGTGGCGCCGGACGCTTTCAATGCCGCGATGATCGCCCCGATGCGCTGCTGCCAGAGCTGTAGAGGCTCTTCGATCGCAATCTCTTCGGTGGCACGCATCTCCTCCTCGCGATCCGGATCGGGCAGGTCCTCCTCGGTGAGGCGCGCCAGGGCCTCTCGCGTCAGGTGGCGTTGATGGCGCAGGTAACGCTTGACGATGGCGTCCCTCGCCGGGTGCGAAGCGAGCCAGCCCTCACCCTGCCGGAGCAGTTTCTCGACCTCATCGTCGCCGACCCAATAGTGCTTCTCGGCATCCAAGACCGGAATCAGCACGTACAGATGCGTCAGCAAATCCGAAAGGCGCACACTTCCGCGCAACTCAACCGAGTAGTAAGGACCCTCGCCCCATTCCGGGAACCGCTCGTCCAAAGCATGATGCTGGGCCGTTACTCGATAGCCCAGAGGCTCGAACAACTCCCGCAGGAAAGATTCGCCGCCTCGGCACGGAACAACGGCGATGTGGGCCGTGAGGTCGAGACGCTGCTCGGCCAGTTCCGGCTTACCCTTGCTTCGCCCCGCCAGCGCGCTTCCCAGCACCTGCGCGATCGCCACGCTCAAGTAGGAGGAGGCGACGTACGGCCGATCGTTGACGTACTGATCGAGCGCGCCGCCCTCCCCCATGCCTTTTCGCACCAGTCCGACCGGGTCAACGTCCAGCAGAAGCGCGGCCGTGCAGCGCTCCTCCCCAGCCTCAGGGTAGAAGATGTGCGCCTTGCCGAACGACAACTCGAAAGACTGGACCTTGGCCGGATGCTTATGCAAGAGGTAGCCGAGGTCCGTCGCCGGCGGGCTCTGATTCGTGATCGTAAGAAGCATCGAAACGAGTATACTGTGATTCTTTGTCGAGGCCGGTTCGCTGCAAGATGAACACGACCTTAGGTCATAACGAGAAAGCCTGCTGCTTGGGCACGCCCTCGAGGATCTTGTAGCCCATGTCGCTATAGCCCTTCAATCGTCGCTCGTACATGCGCGCCAGCATTCGGACGTTCCCGTCGATATAGTCGTGAACTTCGACAACACGCTTGCTGTCATACAGCCGGTGAAGGCGGCCTGCATACTGCTGCAGCGTCCCCTTCCACGAGATCGGCATCGCCAAGAACAGCGTATCGAGACGGGCATCGTCAAATCCTTCGCCGATGTAGCTCCCCGTGGCAAGGATCACTCGCTGCTCGGTTTCTGGAACTGCGGCGAGCTGCTCCGCGATTGCCCTGCGTTGCCTTCGGCCGAGTCCGCCCCGCAGAATGAAAACGTTCTTCACCGGCCCGCTCACCTTGCTCGCAAAGACATTCAGGTGCTCGGTTCGGCCTGTGAGCAACAGTGGGGAGCGGCCCGCCTGGACCGCGCGGACCAGGTCTTCCGCGATCATGTCGTTGCGCGCCTCGTCGCCAACAAGATCGGCGTAGATGTCTTGGATGCTGACGTCCCCGGCTTCCGAAGGCATCTGGAAATCGGTGTGCCGAGGGATGACTACGTGGTCAAAGGGACTGGCTTCCGTCATCGTCCGGGCGCTCATGCGGTAGCGAATCGGGCCACACTGCATGTAGATGATCGGATGATGGCCATCCTTTCGGGTCGGCGTCGCCGTAAGCCCGACCACGAAGCGCGCCTTGGCCTCGCGCATCACCTTCTCGAAGGTGACCGCTGACAGGTGATGGCACTCGTCTATGATTACGTGGCCGTACTCGGCAACGAAATCCTTGACCTCCTGCTTTTGGTGTAGGCTCTGAAGGACCGCGACATCGATTCGCCCAGTACGGCTCGTCTTCCCGCCTCCGATCTGCCCTATTTCATCCACCGGCAGGTCCAAGAACATCGCCAGCCTCTCGCGCCATTGATCGAGCAATTGCTGCCGGTGTACCAGCACCAGCGCGCTCACGTTTCGATGCGCGATCAACCACGCAGCCACCGCCGTTTTGCCGAAGGCAGTCGGAGCGCACACGACGCCCTCGTCGTGCTGGATGACGGCCTTCACCGCCTCCTCTTGATGGACGCGCAGGCTGCCCCGGAATTGGACATTGATCGGCACGCCGGAGAATCGCTCGTCTCGAACCAGGGGCTTCACTCGATGACTCTCGAGCAGCGCAGTCGCATCGGCCAGGCAACCGCGCGGCAGCGCCAGATGTTTGGGCAGATCCTCACCGCATCCGATAACCCGGGGCTTGTCATAGGTGGAAAGGCGCAGAGACTGCGCTTTGTAGAACTCCGGATTCTGGAAAGCGGCGATCCGGAGCAGCCGGTTCAGCATCGCCGGCGGCATTCCCTTCTTTTCGATGAAGAGAAGATTGGCGCGGACGATGTTCACCGAGGCCGGCAGTGGGCCTTCGATAGGACGATCTGCACGCTTACGCGATGGCGGAAGCGTCCAAGGGTCAGGGGCATCGTCGTCCTCGGTCGCGCTGATACGTACCCCGATGAGATCGCCCCTTCGCTGAACCTCACTGACCAGCGATTCGGCCGCTGCGGAACTCATGCGACGGACCGAGGAGAGAAACGCCCACTGATCGGGGTACGGCACGATCCTGTCATCGACAAACACGCTGTTGCCGGCCTCGCGTGGCGTCTTTTGCAGCGGGAGTGCGATCAGGTTGCCGAAGCCTCCCTTTGGCATGGTGTCCTGGTTTGGGAAGAACCGATCGTAGGAATCGAGGCCGATCTGGTGGCGGCGCTCCATGGTGCGTGTGAGCAGCGCGCAGCCGAGCTTCCTTGCCGCCACCGCTGAAATGGCGCGGTCGAAGAAGATCCAGAGGTGACCGCCGTCTCCGGACCTCGATCTCTCCAGGGCGGCCGGAACATCCCAATCCCGGCAAGTGGCGAGAAACTCGGCGGCATCCTCTTGCCAGGTCTTCTTGTCGAAGTCCGCCGCGAGGAACCAACAGGTTTCATCGAGTAACAACGGGTACACTCCAACGGTGATCTTGCCCCTGAGATGCGCTCGAATCACGTCGTCGGAGAGAGGGAGGAGCTTCCGAGTCTCCTTGTCAACTCGCTGCCGGTCCTCCTGCTTCGCCGCATAGTATGCCTTCCAGTCTCGTTCCGACCTGGGGCTGTACCCATTTCGGCCGTCCGGGCTTTCCCAACGGACCGCGTACACATCTTCACGACCGCGAAAGAGTTCTCGAAACAGCTTGACCTTTTCCTCGGGCGCCAGCACCGGGGCATTCTTGGCCACGGCTGGTTCTGCTGCCGGGCACGTGTCGGAAGGGACCGCAATGCCGTGTTCGGCAAGCAGGTCGCGGAGGCGCCGATTCTCGCTGCGAAGGCGGAGGAGTTCGTCACCCATCGGCCCTCGCAGCGCGGTCCAACATCTGGATGACCTCCAGAAACCGCTGCTCGATGGCAGAGGAGGTCTGCAGAGGGAAGCCGAGTTCGCCTGCCAACCCCTCTAACTCAGGACGCCACTCTTCGGGCATGACGAACTGGGGAGGGAATGTGTGAGTTGCGCGTTGCTCGAACACGCGGCGCGCCGCACTAGCGGTCTCCCGATAGTCGAGCTCCCCAAGCATGTCGATCAGCAGGATATCCAGCACGTCCCGTGCCCGTCCCGCGGCCGCTGGGCCAGTGCATGCGTGCAGCTTCTGGGCTACTTGGTCGGCAAGCCCCAAACATCGGACGTGCGAAATCACAGGGATCCCCAATTCCAGCGGACCCTGGACTCTTGGCTCCACGAGGTCAACGTGGCCCGCCTTGGCAGCCCCAAGATCGACCTCAATCGTCTGCCAGGCACGTGTTCGATATTGGATGGCGACCTGGACGCGGACAGTGTCCGCCTGTTCCATGTTACGAGTCTGGGCCTTGACGCGAAAGCTGAACTCGTCGAAGCCCAGGCGCAGGGCCTCCGCCAGCGCTTGGAGGCGGCTCGCGCGAGTGCCTTCCATCCCCAAAATCCAGGTCCTTGGTGGCGCGGGCGCGTTGTGCGAAGCGCAACTCCATGGCGACACCGCCTTTGAGACAGTAGGTGCCCAGGACGCCCTCTTCAAGCGCTCTCTCGAGAACCCCACACAGCGCCAGAAAAGAGACCCACCGCCGCAGCCGCTCCTGATCGAGCCCCAGGTCTCGAGCGACACGCGCCAGTCTCTTTTCCAGCCGCTCGGGCGGCCGCGGTTTGGTACTCATCGGGCCGCCGGCTCCGTCCGGCTACGGGAAGCGCTCAGCGACTTGATGTGCGCCTCGACCCGTCGCCGGAGGCGCCGTGCCTCAGCATCGGCGATGAATCCCTCGCGCCGCGCGTCGGAGATGGCCTGGCGTACCAGGTCAATCCTCCCGCCGGAGCGAAGCAGGTCGGTGACGGTCCTGCCGATCGTCGTGACCGGGATTCCTTCTTGGACGGCCACATCCTCGGGCGTCAGATCCTCACGGTGCACCACTACGCCCTTAGGCTTCTGTCGCCGCAGCCGGGCGGATTTGGGAACCGTGAGGTGAATGGCGCTTGGGTTTGCATCGGAGATTCCGTAAACAACAAGAGCCGTTGCACGCGACAAGGCGACATCGTGCGGTCCGCGGTTCGCCCTGGCCCACAGGACCGCTTCCCGGTATTGCGAGAACCGGCCAGGAGGGAAGTGCGGGATACGGAAAACGCCTCGGGCAGTCCGCTCGATCCGCGCCCTCTGTGCCAGCCTTGCCAGAACGGAGTCGGTGAATCCAGCTTGTCGAGCCTGCTCCGCAGTCACGAGGCCGTCGTTCTCCTCGGCGAGTGCGACGAGTTCGTCGAAACGTGTGCGTGGCACAGACTCATTTTGGCATGATCGGGATCGCGACCGCAAGATCATGGTATGTCAATATAGTTCCATTGTGGAACCATATTGACGGACCGCCCACTCACCCTTCGTCTTCCGTGCCCCTTCTCGGTCGGGCCGTGGCGGGCGAGGTCCCCAGAATGTCGATTTGATCCAGTTTGGCGTGGACCTCGGTGGCAGGTACCAGGTAGCGCATCGTTGTTTCGAGTGACTTGTGCCCCACCCAGTGCTGCACGGTTCGCACGTCGAATCCAGCCCGCAGCATCCGGGTCGCATATGTGGAACGAAACGTCTTTAGGTCGAACTTTTCAGGATTCAACTTCGCCCTGCGGGCAACCTCTTTGCACCGGTCGAGCATGTGCTGTTCGCGGTTTCCTCTGGAAGAAGGAAACACAAACCTAGTTTGGTCCTGCCTTTTGTGACCCTTCAGGATTTCGATCAGATGTGCCGCAACGGGCACCTCACGCTCCTCCCAGCGTTTCGGGTAAAAGCCAAGAGTGGGCTTCGCTGTCACCCGGATCGTATGCAAGTCGAGGTTGATGTCGCCCCAGGATAAGTACATCACTTCCTGCTCGCGAAATCCGGTCAGCAAGAACGTGTAGAACAGAGCGCGCTCCCAGTCATCGCAGACCTTGAAGAACCTGTCGAGATCATCCTGGCGGTACTCCTTCGGCAGCGTCGTAATGCGCTCCGGCAGATCCAGGAGAGCTGTGATGCCACCTCTGCCGCAACGCTTCAAGAACTGGGCGATGATGATCGTGTTGTGCAGGACGGTATTGGCGGACATGCCGGCATCGCGCTTCAGGTGGACGACATAGTTGTTCAAGTCGGCGATCGGAATTGCCTCGACCGACCGGCCTTCGAAGCATTTTGAGAATCGCTGCAGGACTGCGTGATACTTCCGATATGTGTTCGGCTTCTTCAAAGTCTCGACGTGCTCGAGGTAGTTGGTAACGGCCGCGGCGAGAGGTTGCGCGGCGGGAGAGGCCGGAGTCGGTCCGTAGCCTGGAATACCCAGTTTGCGGCCTTCTAGTTCGTGACGCTTCTTGCGCTGAGCCTCCAGAGCTTCAGCGGCGCAGTCACGCCAGCCGCTTCGCGCCGGCGTTTACCCTCCTCGCGCCACTCGACGAAGTACCGGCCATCGGGCAGCGCGGTCCAGTCGTAACCGCCACTCGGCTTTCGCGGGATGGAACGCAGTTCCCACTGGCCATCGGTATTGATCTTCTTGAGGATGTTGACGTGCGGCATGGCGCCCCTCGTTTGCCCCGATTCTATACGGAGACCTGGACACCATTCAAGACCCCCGTTTCGGTCACCTAGATAAATGGCTTGACAGGGACACCACGGAGAGAATTGGCTTTGGAATCAGCGGAAAAAGGGAAGCTGGCATTCTACCACTGAATTACTCCCGCCCGTTCATCGATCGTTATCAAGCATAACAAAAAACGGCGCCACGGCCCCACCGCGCCCGGCGAATGGGTGCGCGACATAGAAGTGCAGACTGAAGCGGTTTCTTTTTTGTAGCGCGAAACCTAGCGTAGTGATACGCTAGGCCTGGAGGCCTATGTCCCACTCCCTCACTGAGCTGGAAACCCGTCGCGCCGCCATTCAATCCGAAGTGGCCCACTTGAGCGATATGCGGGCTGGATCCATCACCAGTACCGGCGGCCGCTGCGGAAACCCGAACTGCCGCTGTCACCGCCCCGGCGCCGCCGGCCACGGTCCCTTCTATCGCCTGACGCGGAAGCGGGATGGCAGGACCATCACAGAGACTTTTGCGTCGCCCGCCGGGCTCGCCAAGGCGCAGCGAGAGATCGCCGAGTATCACCATTTCCGAGAGCTGAGCGGCCAGCTTCTGGAGGTGAATGAAGAGATCTGCCGCGCGCGACCGGTCGAGGAAACGTTGACTCCCCTGGAAAAAAAACGGCCGAAACGATCCTCCAGGAAGCCGCGCGCGAAGTAGATCACCTCTTACGAGTCGTCTTTGCGGGCCGGCGCAAGACCGGCCGTATGGACTTGGAGGCGGTCGAGATGCTGGTGCGTTCGGCCCTGCATCACGTCGGAGCCGCAGCGCTCACCGAGTTGCTGCAGTTTCCCGCTCCGGCTGCCGATCGGCGGCGCCTTCCGTGCCGCTGCGGGCACTCGACTCGATACCGCGGGTTGCGCTCCAAACCGGTGCTGACGGCGGTAGGACCGGTGGAAGTGTCACGCCCCTACTACCTGTGCTCGCACTGCCACACCGGCCAGTTTCCCGCCGATGTGGAACTCGACGTCGAAGATACGGAGTTCTCTCCCGGCGTGCGCCGCATGCAGGCGGCAGTAGGTCAGGAACTGCCCTTCGACCACGGCCGCCAGCAGATGAAACTGCTGGCCGGCCTGGACGTGACGGCCAAGGGCGTGGAACGCACTGCGGAGACAGTGGGAGAAGATATCGGCCGGCGGGAGCGGGCGGAGATCGGCAAGGCCGTGCAGTTGGATCTGCCCTTGGCCGTGGGAAAGCCGATTCGGGTTCTGTACGTGGAACTAGACGGAACCGGGGTGCCAGTGGTGAAGAAAGAGACCCTGGGCCGGCAGGGTAAGCAAGCAGGAGAACCGGCTCACACGCGGGAGGTCAAGCTAGGCTGCGTGTTCACGCAGACCCGATGGGATAAAGAAGGCTACGCCATTCGCGACCCGGATACGACTACATACGTGGGGGCGATTGAAACGGCGGAGGAGTTTGGCAAGCGCCTCTACCTGGAGGTCTGGAAGCGCGGCTGGAGCCGCGCGAAGAAGAAGGTCGTGCTGGGGGACGGAGCGGAATGGATCTGGAACCTGGCGCAACAGCACTTTCCCGGCGCCGTTCAGATCGTCGATCTGTATCATGCTCGCCAGCATCTGTGGGAGTTGGTGCGCAAGCTGTACCCCAATGACGAACTCCAGCAGAAGCGCTGGATCCGGGTCCAGAAGCGCCGGCTCGACCACGGAAAGATCGAAAAGCTGGTCTTGGCGCTGCGGTCCATCGAGACGGCGAATCCGGAGGTGGCCGAGAAGATTCGCACCGAAGCGGATTACTTCGAGACCAACACCGAGCGCATGCGCTACCCCAAGTTCCGGGGGCAGCACCTGTTTGTCGGGTCGGGAGTGATCGAGGCCGGCTGCAAGACGGTCGTCGGGGCGCGTCTCAAGCGCTCGGGGATGTTCTGGACGGTGCGCGGGGCCAACGCCATCCTGTCTCTGCGCTGTTGCCAGCTCAACGGCCGGTTCGAGGACTACTGGGAGGCCCGCCGCGCGGCGTGACTTGCACTTCTATGTCGCGCACCCCCGGCGAATCCGAGCGCGGCACAACCTACAAATCGCGGCCGGCAAACTAGTGGCCGAAGGCCGACCGTCCGGCGAATTTCGCTTGCGAGCCCAGTCGCTCCTCGATCCGCAGGAACTGATTGAACTTCGCCACGCGCTCGCTGCGGCAGCCGGAACCCGTCTTGATATGCCCCGAGCCCGTGGCCACGGTCAAGTCCGAAATGAACGTGTCTTCGGTCTCTCCCGAACGGTGCGACACGAAGCAGCGGTAATTGTTTTTCTTGGCGAGATCGATCGTCTCCAGCGTCTCCGTCACTGAGCCGATCTGGTTGAGCTTGATGAGAACCGCGTTGGCGATCCCCTTCTCGATTCCCTGCTTGAGAATCTGCGGATTGGTGCAGAACACGTCGTCGCCCACCAGTTCAATGCGCGATCCCAGGGCCGTCGTCAAATCCTTCCACCCGTTCCAATCGTTCTCACCCATTCCGTCCTCGAGCAGAACGATCGGATATTGATTGGCCCAGGATTCCCACAGCTTGATCAGTTCCTGAGAGGAGATGGCTTTCTTGGTCGATTTGAAGAGAACGTACTTCCCGTCGTCCCACATCTCGCTGGCGGCGGGGTCCAGGCAAATCGAGATGTCCTCTCCTGGCTTGTACCCGGCCTTCACGATGGCTGCCAGGATCAGTTCAACGGCCTCATCGTTCGACTTAAGGTCCGGTGCGAATCCGCCTTCGTCTCCGACGGCCGTGCTGTAGCCCTTGGCGCGCAGCACCTGTTTCAGCGCGTGGAACGTCTCCATTCCCTTCCGGATCGCTTCGGTAAACGAAGGCGCATTGTGCGGAGCGATCATGAATTCCTGGAAATCGACGGTGTTATCCGCATGTTTCCCGCCGTTCAGCACGTTCATGCACGGCACCGGCAGCAGGCAGGCATTGGCCCCGCCCAGGTATCGAAACAGCGGCAGGCGATGGGAAATGGCAGACGCACGGGCAACCGCCATCGACACTGCAAGAATCGCGTTCGCCCCCAGCTTGCCTTTGTTCGGCGTGCCGTCAAGCTGAATCATCGCCGCGTCGATCGCACGCTGATCGGAAGCGTCCAGACCGACCACTGCCTTCCTTATCGCGCCGTTGACGTTGCCAGCGGCCTTCGTGACTCCCTTTCCACCGTACCTGGCCTTGTCGCCGTCCCGCATCTCCACCGCTTCCTTCTCCCCTGTGGAAGCGCCCGAGGGCACGGCGGCCAGTCCAACACTTCCGTCGGCGAGCTCCACCTCCGCCTCGACGGTCGGATTCCCGCGGGAATCCAGAATCTCGCGTCCCACAACTCGTACGATCTCAAACATGAAGACTCCTCTGCTCCTTTCGAATGGCACGCCGTGGAAGAGCCATCGGCCCGGCGATTATCGGCCGAGCGGCTGGCGATGAGGCCCCGTCACCGCGATTCACGATGAACTTTCTACTATACAACCGATCGCGTTTCCAGGCAGGCCTCGGGGAAGCGAATCGAATAACACCACCGGTCGTTCGTCCGCCGCTCATTTGCCGCGCCACGCCGGCGCGCGTTTTTTGTGTATCGCGCCTTTTCCTGATAGAGTTGTGAGACCGTGGTCCGGCCAGTGCCAAACCCAGCAGCCAATCCGCCCGCCGGAGCCCGCCTTGTGCGCGGTTCGGTTCTGCGGACGCTGCACCAGTTCGCCCTGCTCGCCGTCTCCTTCGGGATGATGCCGTTCATCATTCACACGCTGGGCGATCGTTACTACGGCCTGTGGGCGCTGGTCGGAACGTTCATCAGCTTCACCGGTTTTCTCGACTTCGGTCTCTCCTCGGCTGTGACGCGTTTCCTTGCGGCTGGGCTGGGGGCAGGCGACCAGGAGCAGTGCAACCGCGTCTATAACACGGCATTGGCACTCTACGTCGGCATCGGCACGCTGGTTCTGGTCGCCGGATGCGGGGCCGCCATCCTGATCCCCTTCTGGCCCGGCCTGAAGGACGCCGGATTACTGGCAAGAGTGATCGTGATTTGCAGCATGAGCGTGGCGCTCAGCTTCGCTCTGCGCGTCTTCATCGGGATTCTGAACGCCCAGTTGAGCTTCGACAAAACGGCGTTCCTGGATCTGACTACGCTGCTTCTGCGAACGATTACGGCGATCGTCGTCCTCAAGCTGGGCTACGGAGTCGTGGGACTGGCGCTGGCGACCTTCCTCTCCGGCATTCCGTCCTTCGTCCTCAGCATCCACTATGCACGCAAGAACCTGCCATTCCTGCGCTTGCACCAGGCCTACCGGCTGCGGGCAGCCGCGCGCGAGCTGTTCTCTTACAGCTCGGTCAGTTTCCTCATTCAGATCGCCGATCTGGCCAGGGTTCAGGTCGCCGCCGTAGTCGTGGCCAGCTTCCTCGGCCTCGCCGCCGTCACCCATTACCGGCTGGCCACCACTTTGACAACGTGCTACATGGACCTCATGACCGCGCTCCTCGGCGTGTTTCTGCCGGTGTTCAGCCAGCAGGCCGGCGCCCGCGATTACAATGCCATCCGCAAAACTTTCTTCTTCGCCAACAAGGTCTCGATTGCGGTGGCCTCTTTCATTGGATTCGGGCTCATCGCGTGGGGCAAGCCATTCATCGCGCGCTGGATGGGCCAGCGATACCTGGATTCGTACGATTGCCTGCTATTCCTGGCCTTGGCCTACTTGCTCGCGCTCTGGCAGAACCCGTCGGTGAGCCTGCTGTACGGCCTCGCCAAGCACCGATGGTTCGCGGCCTTCGGCATCATCGAGGGCGTGGCCAACATCAGCCTGTCCCTGTGGACGGTTCCGCGCTACGGCATCACGGGCGCCGCTTTTGCAGCCATGGCCGCTATGGGAACCATCAGGCTGCTCGTTCTGCCGGTGTACGTGTGCCGGATGGCGGGCGTACCGCTGGCGGAGTATCTGAAGCGGGAAGCCTTGTCGATCCTGATCGTGTCGGCCGCACTCGTAGCTCCGGCATGGGTGACGCAAGCTCTTGCTGCTCCGGACTACAGACGCCTGGTGGCGGTCGGTCTGGTGTCGCTGGCCTGCTACGCTGCGCCGGTCTGGTACGTGCTGTTCACCGCCAGTGAGCGCCGCATGCTGCTGGCGGTCCTACCGCTGAAGCGCCGCACCGTATAATGTAGGGGTCTTGCGTCCTACAGAAGTGCAAGGGAAAGCGTCGGGCTCGACGGCGCCTGCCCGCCCGCGGAATCCAGGGTCCCCTCAAGCCGTCAATGTTTGCACGCTCGTCTCCCAGGTGGATCTCTGCGTCGGTTGCGGGGTGTGCGCAGCCGTGTGTCCAACCAATACTCTGCACATCGAATTCGACAAGGCCGGTCAGTACGTTCCGCATGACATGGGCGACTGCCGGCGCGGCTGCCACGCCTGCCTCGACGTTTGCCCTTTCCTGGAACAATCCGACAACGAAGACACGCTCGCGCAGGCGCGGTTTGACGGCGTCGCTGGAATCCGGCATGCACCCGAGACCGGCTTCTACCTGAATAGTTACGCGGGCTACGCCGCCGGCGAGCAGGACCGGGCCCGCGGCGCTTCGGGCGGATTGGCGCGGTGGTTTCTGGCGGCCCTGCTGCGGCAGGGAGCGGTTGACCGTGTCATCTGTGTCACGGCCGGCGATTCTCCGGACGCGCTGTTTACGTATCGCCTATTCGACGATCCGGGGCAGCTCACTCTCGCCGCGGCGAAGTCGGCATATTATCCCGTCGAGATGTCCGGAGTCATGGACCGGGTCATTGCCGAGGATGCGCGATACGCCGTGATCGCCGTGCCGTGTTTCCTCACCGGCCTCGCGCTGGCTCAACGGCAGAACCGGTGGCTCCGGGAGCGGGTGTGCTTCACGGCCGGCCTGGTATGCGGGCAAACCAAGACACGCGGCTTCACTGAGTACCTGATCCGTAAAGCCGGCCAGGATCCGCGCACTGCAACCGCGGTCTCTTTCCGGGAGAAGCAGGAGGCTCCCGCCAGCAATTTTCGCTTCGCCGCGACCGGCCCCGCGGGCTCCGAAAGCCTGCCGTTCGCCGGACCCTTCGGGCAAGCCTACACAACGGGACAGTTCAAACTCAATTGCTGCGAGTTCTGCGACGACGTGTTTGCGGAGGTGGCGGACATCGTCTTTATGGACGCCTGGCTGCCGGAATACGTCGTGGATAGCCGTGGAACCAACCTCGTGATCACACGGTCGCCGCTCGCCGAATCGGTACTCCAGGGCGGGGTCGCCGCCGGCGAGGTTCACCTGCAACCGCTGGACCTCGGCCGGGTGATCGAAAGCCAGGATTCCTGCCTGCTGATCAAGCGCACCCTGATGCCATACCGTCTGTATATGGCCGATCGCGCCGGCGAGCCGCGGCCGCCCAAGCGAGTCGCGCCCATCAAGCCTCCCTGGATAGTCAAGCGCTGGCTCATCGTGATGAAGCGGCTTCGCGTCGCCAGTTTCGAGCAGATGCTTTTGCAGCAACAGGCCTCTCCCACCGGCCTCGATGTCTACGAGCCCGCCATGCGGAACCACCTGGACGCCTACTTCCGCTGGAAGCGTAGATACTATACAATTCACGGCCGTTGGCAGGCAGCCAAAAGAAGGCTGGCAAAGCTCTTCCGAAGGGACCCGGGCTGTCGATGAGCGCTGCTGCCAGGTCACACTTCCTTCTCGTCGGCAGCAGCCTGTACGCGAATCGCGGTTGCGAAGCCATCGTCCGCGGCACCATGGCTGTGCTGCGCCGGGCCTTCGGGGACCAGATCCGCGTGACCGCGGCATCGTTCGGCCCGCCGGAGCTGATTCGGGAGCAAGCCCTCACGGAGACGGACCCCGCGATCCGCCACGTCCCGTTGCTCTACGGCCGATTCAGCATCCCCTGGGCTCTCGATCAATTCCGCAAGCGCCTCAAGATGCCGGCTTCCGCCGAGCGCTGGATTCTCGGCAGCGCGGTCAAGGATGCCCGCGTGGCCCTCGAGATCGGAGGCGACAACTATTCGCTTGACTACGGCGCTCCGCGCGAGTTCATGGCCTTGGACCGCTTCCTGGTCGCCTCCGGCCTCCCGGTTGTTCTCTGGGGAGCCTCGGTCGGTCCCTTCGACGCCGACTCCGAATTCGAGAAAGAGATGTTGGGACATCTTCGGACCCTGAGCGGCATCTATGCCAGAGAGAGCTCTTCGGCTCAGTACCTGGAATCGCGCGGACTCTCCGCCGTGCGCAGGGTCGCCGATCCTGCATTTGTCATGGAGGCGACCGAGCCCCCCGAATCGAAGTCCGGCCTGAAGCTCTCCGAGGGCGCCATCGGCGTCAATTTCAGCCCTCATATGGCCCTCTACGTGACCGAAGGCGATCTCGACCGGTGGCGGCATATCTGTTCGGACGCCATCGTTCAAACCGTGCGGCAGACTGGCCGTGAGGTCCTGCTCGTACCGCACGTTTTTCTCAAAACGCCCTACAATGACGATCACGGCTTCCTGGTATCGGTCAGCGCTCAGGTCCATGAGAAGGCCGGGCTGAGCGTCCCCGTGCTCGCCGCCGGCCTCGCGGCCAGTCAGATCAAGTGGATGATTGCCAAGTGCGCAGTCTTCGCAGGTTGCCGGACCCATTCCACCATCGCCGCGCTCTCATCCGGCGTGCCCACACTGAGCCTCGCCTACAGCCGAAAGGCGCGCGGGCTCAACCAGGATATTTACGATTCTCTCGAGTACTGTCTAGACCCGTCCGACATGACCGCGGACCTGATCGCTCAGCGGCTCGAGCGGGTGCTCGCCAACTCGCCCGCAATCCGCGAGCGTCTGGCAGCGCTGATCCCAACCCTTAAAGCCCGGGCCTTCGCAGCCGGAGAGTATCTGGCCGAGTGCCTCCAGACCAGTCCGGCGATGGTATGAATTCACCCGGCGTTTCCGTCGTGATGCCGCTTTACAACAAGCGGGCAACCGTCCTCCGGTCCCTGGATTCGGTCCTCGCCCAGACCTTCGCGGATTTCGAGGTCATCGTCGTCAACGATGGCTCCTCCGACGGCGGAGCCGATCTCGCCGCGGACACGGGCGATCCGCGCGTGCGCGTTATTCGCCAATCGAACTGCGGCGTCTCGGCCGCCCGAAATCACGGCATTGCCCAGGCATCCGCCCCACTCGTCGCCTTCCTCGATGCCGACGACCTGTGGGCCCCGGAATTCCTTGCCGCAATTCTCGAACTCGCGCAGGCTTATCCCGATGCCGGCATGTATGTGACCGGCCGGAGGCACGTGAACCCCGACGGCAGCGCAATCGAGATCTGGGCTGCGTTGCCGGAAGGGCGCACCATCGGGATCGTGCCCTCATATTTCGCGGCGCCGGAGGAATTCGGGTTGGCGCATTCCTCCGCAGTCGCCCTGCCGAAGGCCGTCCTGGAGTCGGTCGGCGGGTTCCAGGAAGGCGAGCACATGGGCGAGGACGTTGACATGTGGGTGCGCATTGCAGCGCGCCACCCGGTCGCGTGCCACACCCGGGTGCTGTCCACGTATTACGACGGTGGCGCCGCGCGCGACTTCGAACGCATCAGCCGAAAGGTGCTCTATCCCCCCGCGCTCACCAGCTTGCGATCGCTGGTGGAAGCCGGTGGCCTGCCGCCCCGAACCCTCGCCGAAATCGAGCGCAACGTGGACTTCGGAGCCATCCAGCACCTGTGCGTCCTGGTCCATTTCGAACTGCCGCAGGCCGCCGAAACCCTCCGGACCGAACGGTACTATTGCTGGCGCTTCCGGCTGGAAGCGAAGCTGATCGGGGCGGCGTTGCGGTTTCTGCCGGCGAAGACCGTGTTGCGCCTCCGGTCGATTGCGCTTCGGATCGTACGAAAACTGCGGCGGCCGCTGGCCAAACACGGGAACGAGATTCGCGGGCGGGTCACCGTCACGCGCGCCGTGTAGCGCCGCCGAAGACTGGCAGGCGAAGCAACTCCTGAACGCGCCGATAGCACGCGGCAAACCCGTCCACGCCGCTGCCGTAAGGATCCTCGAGCTCGAGCCGGCCCGCCGGGTCGAGTGCGCCCAGATAGTGCGTCTTCGCGAGCGCCTCGGGATGCCACGCTTCCAGGTTGCTCTGCTGCTCCCGGTCGAAGATCAGAATGACGTCGGCGCTGGCCGCCAGGTCGCCGTCGAGCACACGCGACCGGTGCGAGCCTAGATCCACGCCCAGCCGCCCTGCGGCCTCGATCGCAGCGTCCGGGGAACGCCGCCCCGCAATCGGGTAGGAACCCGCCGACACGTACTCGACGGATTCCCCTGCAGCGAGGCGCAAGGCGCGCTCGGCGAAGGGACTGCGGCAGATATTGCCCCGGCAAAGGAAAAGAACGCGACGGGCCTGCGCGATGGCCCTCTCCGCCCGCCGCCGCATTCTGGCGCGCACCAGCGGCATCCGTCGCGCTTTCGCCGTCCACCATTCGCCCGCCAGTTGCCTCATTTCACGGAAGGCGGGCGCCGGGTCGTCCAGCACCAGAGTGTCGCTTCGTTCCCGCAGCAGCGCCAGATGGAAGATCTCCGCTGCGACGTCGCGCAACGGCACTGTCATCAGCGCCGGGTTCGAGCGATCCGCCTTCAGGTTCGCTTTGAGCCAGTACAAATCCATCAGCCAATTCCGCGCGTACAACCCTTCGCGATAGGTTCTGGGAAACTCCGTCCGGCCGGTGCAGATCATCTCGTACAGGTATCGGGGAAAGTCGATCCCCGCTGCGATCGAGAGCGGCAGCGATCCCCAAAAGCGGCTGTTGATCTCCATCAGGGCCCAAGCGCCGGTCTCGCGATTTTGTTTGAACTCGATCATCGCGACTCCCGTGTAGCCGAGCGCGCGCATCAAACTTCGCGACGCCTCGAGCAGCTCCGGCGTGAGCGCCACGCTCCTGCGATAGCTGCTGCCGCCGCCTGCCAGGGGCTCGTGTATGCGCTCGTGCTCGAAGGCGGTGAGCACCTCGCCGCCTTTGGCCAGCACCTCCACGCCAATACCCTTCCCGTTGAAGTTCTCCTGAACCGGTACCCCTCTGGCCAGATCGAAACCCCGCAGTGCCGCCCCGATGTCCGCCGGCGCCCAGACCTTGGCCACGTACTGCTTCGACGAGGGGTCGCGCAGCGAGACCGAAGCGCGCGGTTTGAGAACCAGCGGATATCCCCACTCCGCCCCCAATGCTTCGACCTCCGCCTGCGAGCGAATGACACATTGCCGCGGGACCGCGACGTTGAGCCGCCGCGCCAGTTCGTACGTCTTCTCCTTATCGAAACAAATCTCGAACACCTCGTCCGGCAACAGGTCAATCCGCCCCGCCGGTTCGATTTCCCCGCGGTGCCGTTGTAGCGGGAGGAGGCAGCCGTCGTTGCAGCCGATAACCAGGTCGTAGCGCTCGCGCGCGAGCAAATCAACTATCGGCGACATCCAGCCCCCATCGTCATCGCGATACGGCGGCAGCGTCTGAATCTTGCGCACGTATCTCGAACGCAAACTGGGAGAGTTCCAGGGGCACCACCCTACGTCAACTTCCAGGCCGAAGCGCCCCAGGGATCGCACCACCGCGAGAAAGGCGCGCGTGTCCGAGCCCAGCACCAGGACGCGCCCGGTCAAGGTTCGTCCTGCACGGGGCCGTAGTGCCGCTCGCGGTCCAGGGAAGGGCCGATCGCCGTCGCAAACTCGGTCAAAGTCGCGGGCGAAAAACTGGGCGCGGCGGCGGCAAAAATCGCGTCGAGGATGCCGTACAAATTCTCGATCGAGTCGGCATCCGGGAACGCCGGGCTGCCCCCTGGCATCAGCTCGGAGGAATGCAGCATGAATTCCACGCAGGCCCGGCCCTCCACCCGCGCCCGTTCCAGCAGGCGAAGGATCGGCGCGGCGCTCTTCATCCCGCGAACCGGGCGCAGCCAGGTCAGCGGCGGGAACAAGCGGTTGAGCGCCCGGCGAGGCAGCGCGCGCCGCGGCATCTTATTGCGTATGCGGTCCACGATTCGGGGCGCCGTCGACATGATGGTCACCGGGACCTCGAGCAGTTGCGAGGAGCCTGGACGCCGTATGTCCTCCAAATCCACGAAATAAGGCTCTCCCGGAGAATCCGTGTAATCCGGCCCGCCCGCGCCCGCCGGATCCCCCAACGAGCTCTTCCACGATACTCCGGGCGTCACCGAGCAATCGACGACGTACCCGTGTTCGACCAACGCCCGGGCGTACACGCCGTCGAAGCCCCAGCGGCCCGCCCTGTGGCTGCTCATCTTCACTTCAAATGTTTCTTCCAGAAGCCGCGTGAGCGAAGCGACCTTCTCGCGCAACAACTCCGCGGGATATTCGGTGGCGTATGGACCATAGCGGCCGTCATTTTCGGTGATCGGCTCAAGCGGCGGCGAATTCCAGGCGTGCAGATGAGCGCCAATTTCGCCCGCCTTCCGCCGCAGAACGTCCCGCGCGAAGGCGACGAACTCCGGGCAACACGCCATTTCGTGAGTGGTCAGGTAAGTTGGCCGGAAGCCGTATTGTTCGCACAGAGCCTGAAAGCGAGGCAGCGAGCCGGCGTTCTCGGTGGCAATCTTGGCCGGGGCTGCCCAGAGGTTGTCCCCCTCTGTGTCTATGGTGATCAGGTAGACGGGTTTCATTCAATCCTGACTGCGTCGATTGTACACCAACCCTTCCGGCCGATCCAAAACCAGGCCTGACGTATAATTGGTCCGATGCAGGAGCGTTCCCCAGCGCCGGCGGACTTCGAAACGGTGGTGGCCGTCGCCCGCAGTCTCGAAGCCGCATACCTGACGCTCAAGGAACCCATCGCCGCTCCGGAGCTGCCCTCGGGCTGCGCGGCCACAGTGGCCCTGGCGGCGTTGCGCGATCTGTTCTCCATCTGGGGCCTCGATCGCGCGCGCGCCGGGACGCCGGAGTGGAACCCGCTCGGCGCGCTGATTCCACCGGGCGCCCGCGTCGTGCTCAAACCCAACTGGGTGCTCCACGAAAACCGCGCCGGCGCCGGCCTCGAGTGCCTGGTGACCCACCCCAGCGTCATCGAAGCCGCGCTCGAGTACGTCGCGCTCACGCGGCCGTCTGAGGTGACCATCGGCGACGCGCCGCTGCAGGGCTGCGACTTTCAGGCGCTGATGGACGCCTGCGGAATCGAGAAAATGGTTGGGCGCTTTCGCGACCGCGGGCTCCCCGTGCGCATCGCCGATTTCCGCCGGACCATCCTGCACGGCCGGGGCTTCGCCGACGCGCGCGCTGAGAACTGCCGCGAGCTGGACGCCTATGTTCTGTTCGATCTCGCGGAGCAAAGCCTGCTTGAGCCGCTGGCCCGCGACGCCGGCAAATTCCGCGTCACCATGTACGACCCGGCGCTGTTGAATGGCACTCACGCGCCCGGCAAGCATCAATACCTGGTGGCGCGGGAGGTCATCGCCGCCGACGCGGTAATGAGTCTGCCGAAGCTGAAATCGCACAAGAAGTCGTGCATCACGGGCGCGCTCAAGAATATGGTCGGCATAAACGGGAACAAGGAGTTTCTGCCGCACCATCGCAAGGGCGGCTCCGCCAGCGGCGGCGATTGCTACACCGGCCAGTCCTGGCTCAAGAGCCGGGCGGAGGATCTGCTCGATGCCGCCAACGGCCGGCCGGAGGGTTTGGCGCGACGCTCGCTCGCGAAGGCCGCCGAATTGGCCGCGCGGAGTGCCCAACGCCTCGGAGCCGACGACAACCTGGAAGGTTCCTGGTACGGCAACGATACCGTCTGGCGCACCGTTCTCGATTTGCAGAGGATTCTGCGCTACGGAAAGCTCGACGGGAGTCTCGATCCAGCGCCGCAGCGAACCGTGATTACTCTCACCGACGCCATCGTCGGCGGCGAGGGCGAAGGGCCGTTAGCCAGCACTCCCATCGGCTCGGGATTCCTGACCGGCGCATTGAACCCGGCCGCCGCCGAGTGGGTGCACGCACGCCTTATGGGGTTCGATCCCTGCCGAATTCCGCTGGTCAGTGAGGCCTTCGGCGATTTCCCCTACCCGCTCACCTCTTTCAGCCCCGCCGAAATTTGCGTGGCAGGCGAGGTGGTCTCGCCCGTCGCCTTCCGCCCGGCCGAGGGCTGGCGCGGACACTGCGAACTCGCGTGAGCGTCGCACTCTTCGCCTGCGGTGTCGCGTTCGTTCTGTACGTGGCGTTCGGTTATCCGGCCCTGCTGGCAATGCTCGCGCGGTTCCGTACGGCGCCCATCGCGGCCAGTCCGCAGTGGAAGACCGTCAGCATCCTGCTCCCCGTGCACAACGGCGCGCCTTGGATGGAAGCGAAGCTCCGCTCCGTACTGGCGCTCGATTATCCGCGTGAGCTGCTGCAGGTCCTGGTGATCTCCGACGGCTCCGGCGATCGAACCGCGGAGATCGCGCGAGGGTTCGCGCCGCAGGGAATCGAACTGGTCTCGCTGCCCAGGGGCGGCAAGGCGGCCGCGCTGAACGAAGGAATCCGTCGCGCCACGGGCGAGATTCTCTTCTTCACCGACGTGCGACAGGAGCTGGACCCGGCCAGCCTGCGCAGCCTGGTCTCCTGCCTGGCCGATCCGAAGGTTGGCGTGGTGAGCGGAGAGCTCGTCATCCGCCAGGGTCGAACGCTCGAAGAGGCGAACGTGGGAGCTTACTGGCGCTACGAGAAGTGGATTCGCAAGCATCAGAGCCGGATCGATTCCATCATGGGCGCCACCGGCTGCATCTACGCGATGCGGGCGAGCCTGGCCGCGCCACTCGACCCGGACACCATCCTGGACGACGTCGTGCTGCCGCTCGGCGCATTCTTCCAGGGCTGCCGGCTGATCCTCGACGAGGGCGCGCGCGCCTATGACGACCCCACCTCGCTCGCCTCCGAGTTTCGTCGCAAAGTGCGCACGCTGGCCGGCGTCTACCAGACCATCGGCAAGGTTCCGCAACTGCTCGGCCCCCGAAACCGCATGTGGATTCACTTCGTGTCGCACAAGCTGGGCCGTCTGTTGCTGCCCTGGGCGATGCTCCTGATTCTAGCCGGCAGCCTGGGGCTTCCGGGCCTGTGGCGGACGCTGGCGCTGGCCGCGCAGGCCGCCTTCTACGGGCTGGCTCTGCTGGACCTGGTGGTCGGCCCCCAGTCGCCGCTGAAGCGGCTCACCTCGCCCGCGCGTACCGTCTTCGTCCTGATCGCCGCCGCCTTCTGCGCCGTCTTCTACCTGCTGTTGCCCCGCCAACCCCTCTGGCAGCCGACCGGTTCGCCCGAATCGCGCCCCGGCCCCTGAGCGGGCGTTTCCGTCACGCGCGGCCTGGACGGCGTTCGTGCCGGCCCGGCGTCTTCACGCGGTCCGCGATGGCGGGCGGCAGCCGAAGGAAATCCTTCGCGTTCCAGGTGTAGATGGTCTCGGCGCCCGCCTTCAACGCACAGTGCCCGAGGATCGCGTCGTAGATCGCCCCTCCGGCCAGGCCGGCAGCGGCCGCCGCCTCCGCCATCTGAGAATACTCCTGCTCATCGAGGGCCACCAGCGTCAGCCGGTTTCGTATATCGCCCAGGAATAGAAGAGCTTGTTCGCCACTCACCCGTCGCGGCGGCGGCATGCTGGTGAGCGTGGCATAGACCTCGGCCAAGCTGTGCGCGCCGCAGCAGGCATCGCCTCGTCCGAACCGCAGAAACAGATCGAGGCTCGCCGCATGACGTTCGTGATCGGCGTAAAACGTAGCCACCAACACCGAGGTGTCCAGGAAAGCCCTCACCGGCTGTCCCCCGCGTTCCGGCGGTTTCGCTGCGTCCGGATCTTGCGGAGCGTCTCCTCGGTCTCTTCGGACGTCATGGGCCGCCCGGTCTGAAATACCCACACGCCGCGTTCCTTCTTAAGAGGGGTGGCTGCGCGCCGGGGACGCAACGTGACTTCGTCGCCTTGAACCGTGACGTCGAAGGTATCGCCCGGAGAGAGGCGCAGGTCATCCCGGAGGCCCTTGGGAAGCACCACGCGGCCCGCCCGGTCGAGGGTGACCTCGTTCCGCATAATGCCATTGTAAACTGGGAGCACCCATTTAGCAAATGGCATTCGCCAGAGCCCGGCCGCCGCCCTCCGAGAAGCCCAAACAGATGCGAATCCGCCATATCGGTGATAGGATAGGGTTTCGACTGAGTCCGGTTTTGCCGGAAGGAGAACCACGTTGGCTGGGAAAGATAGCGTTCAAATCGCACCCGCGGAAGGTAAGTTGGGGGTGCTGATCCCAGGAATCGGGGCCGTAACCACTACCCTGATCGCGGGAGTCGAGGCCGTTCGGCGCGGCCTGGGGAAACCCATCGGATCCCTCACCCAGATGGCTACCATCCGCCTGGGAAAGCGCACCGACGGCCGCTCGCCGATGATTCGCGACTTCGTCCCGCTGGCGGGCCTGAACGACCTGGTGTTCGGCGGCTGGGACATCTTCGAAGACAACGCCTACGAATCGGCCGTCCACGCCGGCGTGCTCGATCGCCCGCTGCTCGACCAGCTTAAGGAACCGCTCTCGGCCATCCAGCCCATGAAGGCCGTCTTCTTTCCCGAGTACGTCAAGCGCCTCAACGGCCCCAACATCAAGCAGGGCGGCACAAAGATGGACAAGGCGCAGATGGTGATCGACGACATCGAGCAGTTCCGCAAGTCCAGCGGCGCCTCGCGTCTGGTCATGCTGTGGTGCGGCTCCACCGAAGTGTTTCACCGCGCAGCGCCCGTGCACGAGTCGCTGAAGACCTTCGAATGCGGCCTGATGAAGGACGACCCGGACATCTCCGCCAGCCAGATTTACGCCTACGCCGCGCTGAAAGCCGGTGTGCCGCACGCCAACGGCGCCCCGCACCTGACCACGGATTGCCCGGCCCTGCTGGAGCTGGCGCGCGACCGCCACGTGCCCGTCGCCGGCAAGGACTTCAAGACTGGCCAGACTTTCATGAAGACGCTGATCGCGCCGGGGCTGAAGGCGCGCATGTTGGGCGTGGCCGGCTGGTTTTCGACCAACATTCTGGGCAACCGCGACGGCGAGGTGCTGGACGATCCGGGTTCCTTCAAGTCCAAGGAGGAAACCAAGCTTTCCGTCCTCCAGCAGATTCTTCAGCCGGAGCTTTACCCCGACCTCTACAAGGACCTCTACCACGCGGTGCGCATCAACTACTATCCGCCGCGCGGAGACGCCAAAGAGGGCTGGGACAACATCGACATCTTCGGGTGGCTCAACTACCCGATGCAGATCAAAATCGATTTTCTGTGCCGCGATTCCATCCTGGCGGCCCCGGTAGCGCTCGATATCCTGCTGTTCCTCGACCTGGCGCAGCGTTCGGGCATGAAGGGCATCCAGGAGTGGCTATCGTTTTACTTCAAAGGGCCGATGACAGCGCCCGGGCTCTATCCCGAACACGATATTTTCATCCAACTCATGAAGCTTAAGAATACGCTTCGCTGGATGCGGGGCGAAGACCTGATCACCCATCTCGGCTTGGAGTATTACGACTAGCGACTAACTCAATGAACAACGGATCGCGCCGGGACGCCGCCCCCCGGAAAGTACTTGTTATTGGCGGCACGCTGTTCATCGGACGCGCGTTGGTGGCTGAGCTGCTCAAAGCCGGCCATGAAGTCTGGGTTCTGCACCGAAAGCCTTCGCACGACCTCGGAAAACGGGTCGGGAGCCTGGTGGCGGACCGCAACGACGTCGACCAGATCCGCCGCGTTCTGGCCGGCGCGCGATTCGACGTGGTTTTCGACAACGTCTACGACTGGGAGCGCGGCACCACGGCCGCCCAAGTTGAGGCCGCGGCCCGTGCTTGCGCGGACGGGCTGCATCGCTACGTGTTCATGTCCAGCGTGGCGGCCTACGGAGACGGCCTGAATCACCACGAAGGCGACGCGCTGGCGCCGGACGACCACCCCGACCCCTACGTCCGCAACAAGGCCATGAGCGAGCGGGCCCTGTTCCGCCTCCACCAGCGTATTGGCTTCCCGGTGGCGACCATCCGGCCTCCCTTCATCTACGGCCCCAGCAATCCGCTTTACCGCGAAGCGTTCTTCTGGGACCGTATGCGCGACAACCGCCCCATCATTCTCCCCGGAGACGGGCGGCGCCTGATGCAGTTCATCTATATCAAGGATCTGGTGGCCGCCTGCATCGGCGTGATGGAGGAGCCGAACGCGGTCGGCCACGCCTTCAACATCGCCAATCCGCGCGGAGTCACGCAGGCCGAAGCCGTGCAGGCCTTCGCCGATGCCGCGGGAAAGAAGCCAGTGCTGGCACGCGTTCCGCGCGAGCGCGTGTACCACCTGGGCGGACATCCCATGGGCCCGCGCCTGTATTTCGGGTTCTACTTCGACGTGCCGCCGATCACCTTGATCGTCACCAAGGCGCAGCGTGTGCTCGGCTTCAAGCCGACCGATCTCCTGGCCGGTCTCAAAGAGACCTACCGCTGGTACCTCCGCCACCACGAGCGCAAGGAAATCGACTACTCCTTCGAGGATCGCCTCATCGCCGCGCCGGCGCAACCGGCCCTCCACGCGGGATTCAGCGCGGCGGCGCATTAAAAAAGGCGGACGCTTCAACCCTGGAACCTCGCTTGCTGAGGGAATGCTGACCCGCACCCTGACGCCAGTGGTGCGGATTCGGAAAACTCGGAGGGGGAAGCAATGAGAAAGACATTCAAACTGGGATTGTGTCTGGGTGCTGGACTGCTTGCCGCCACGGCAGCGCAAGCGGCGGACAAACAGGAGAACATCGACCGGCTGAACTCGGCGGTCGAACGTATTCCACGAGATTATGGACACGCCGGACCACGGTATCCCGCACGACCTGTTAGACCACGCACAGTGCGTAGTTATCGTACCGGGTGTAAAAAAGGGCGCCTTCGTGATCGGCGCGGAGTATGGCAAGGGCTACTTCACCTGCCGCGGTCACCACGGGCAGGGCTGGACGGCGCCGGGAGCGGTCATCGTCGAGGGAGGCAGTTTCGGTTTCCAGATCGGCGGGCAGGAGACCGACGTGGTGATGCTAGTGATGAACGACGATGGAGAGCGGCGGCTGCTCGAAAGCCAATTCAAGCTGGGTGCGGATGCATCCATCGCCGCGGGACCCGTCGGTCGCGAAGCTGCGGCGGATACGGACCTGTACCTCACCGCCGAGATTCTTTCCTGGTCGCGCAATCGGGGCGTCTTTGCCGGCATTTCGCTCGCCGGCGCCACGGTACGCCAGGACCTCAAGGACAACGAGGCACTGTATGGCAGCAAGTTGTCGAATAAAGACATCATCGAGGGCCACACGCCGGTGCCCCCGGTAGCCGCTCATCTCGTCCAGGTTCTCGATCGGTACTCACCGCGGAAGCACGAGCCGCCTCGGAAGAACGCTGGGGTCTGACCTCACAACGGCCACTCGGTTGGCTCGGCGGTCGAGACGTCGAGCCAGCCTTCGGAGGGCGCGGCATCCACCGGCAGCCCGTCTTTCCAAAGCGAGATTTGAAGCTGGAGAGACTGGCCGCGCGGGACCGCCAGCGCTCGTAGGGAGAGCCTGACCTCAAGTATCTTGCGGAAGGCGCACTCAACCGCCGACGGCGCCCGATCCGGGTCCGCCAGCCGAACTTCGCGCGCTTCCGCTCGGGAGTCGCCGAACGCCAGGCCGATGTAGCTTTCGCGCTGTGGCTCGCCGGCCGGCCTCGCCGTCAGGTGTGCGTCCAGGCCGGCAAGCGATGCCGTGGCAGCTTCGTCGAAATCGACGCGCAGATACAGGTTCAGGCCATCGCTGCCGTAGAAGAAGTCCTGGATGAGGAATCGCTTGCCGTGCATCGCGCCGGAGCGGCGGTCCGGGCGATACACGCCTGCCCCGAGCCATTCGAAATACGACGTGATCTCACCATCGATGACCGGGCGGATGGGGGCCGTGGGCTGCGCGTGCGACGCCTGCGCCGCCTGCTTCAGAATGGGGCGCGACAGCTCTTCGGGCGGCGCCAGGCCGAGCGCGCGGTACACGTTGGCCAGGTGCGAACGGTACAACTCGTCGAAATCGGCGCGAAAGTCCGAGTGGTGCTCGGGGCCGTACCACCAGCACCAATCGCTGCCCTCGGCGATGAGCAACTCTTCGAACGCGGTCTGGCGCGCCTCGGCGGAAATGCCGGGGTTGGCGGCGGCCTGGTCGTAAGTGCTGCGGGCGCGCGCCAGATACTCCCAAGCGCGGTTGTCCTCTTCGGCTCCGATCCACACGTCGAAATTCGCCCCGATCCAGGAGCCCGGGAAAATGTGGCTCAGCGGCTGCGGATCCGTCTTCGCCAGCGCTTCGCTCATGGTGAGCGCCTCGATGTCCGGATCGTCCACAATCCGGGTGTACAACTCGCGGAGGAAGGGACGCCCGTTCGAGGGGTAGCATTCCCAGGCGTTCTCGCCGTCCAGGACGATCGGCACGAAGGCGTCTCGCCCGGCCGAGAGAGAGGCCCGGCAATTCTCGCGTATGCGGTCGAGAAAATCGCGCGCGGCTTCGGGCGCGCCCACGCGCTGGTAGACGAAACCGATGAGGTCGCTCAAATACTGGTCCCGGAATACCAGCGACATTTCGCAACCGTCGCGCCGCCAGCGGTAGGGCCGATATGTGTCTTCGACGCCCACTGTGCGCTGGAGCGTCCGGCTGAGGATTCCGTTGTCGGTAGCGGCCCAGGTGAAGCCCGTCTGGGCGCCGATGGCCAGCACCTCGTCCGAAACCGAACCCTCTGAAGGCCACAACCCGACCGGTGTAGCGCCGAACCTCTCCGTGCAGAATTTGCGGCCCCGCTCGAGCTGCGTGCGTGCGTCCTGCGGATAGCGAAAGCGCGGCGGCAGGGGAACGTACGGGTGCGAGACGCCGGCGATGTCCGAATCGCACAGCAACGGCAGGATGGGGTGGTAGAACGGCGTCGTCGAGATCTCAATCTGGCCGCTCGCGGCGGATTTCTGGTAGGCCGGAATCACGCGCCCAAGGATCTCGGCTTGCTTGCGCCCGAGGAGCGCCTGGTCGTCTGCCGTGTAGTCGCGCCCGCGCCTGACCAGGTCGAGGACTTCCGGATCTTCCGTCAGAGAGCCCTCGTCGAACCAGGCGAGTTGCGAGAGCACCTGCAGGTCGCGAAACGCCGCGTTGTTGAAGAGGCCCAAGACCCGTTCCACCTTGTAACTCGCCGCGGACCAGGCCTGGCAGAACTCCGCGTAGCGGGGAAGCCGCAGATACGTGGGCGGCGGAGTGGCAAGCAGGAAGTTCTTCAGCATGAACTCCTTCTCGGCGGGCTCCAGCGCCTCGACGGGCTTCAACGCAACACTGAGAAACGGGTCCGCGGCCTTGCCGGAGGCGTATTCCTCGACTTGCAACATCATCGAGGGAACCAGGTTGAAGGTCTGGTGTACGGAGGGAAACGGCTCCAGCGCCTGGACCATGCCGTAGTAGTCCTTGAGCGCGTGCAGGCGCGTCCAGGGCATCCGGTACTCACCCGTAATCAGGTCCTTATAGAACGGCTGATGCATGTGCCAGAGAAAGCACAGGTGGATTTTCGGCATGGGAAATTACCGGGAAACGGCCTGGTAGGGGTGCAGATCGGGCGCTTGCTGGAAGACGGGCGCCAGCGTCGGCGCGGCCGCATCGAAGGTGGTCATCGGGCGCAAGCCGAGAATCAGTTCGATGGTCCGCAGAACCGAAAGCGTGTTGTAAGTGCGGGGATCGGTCATCCCGCGCCTGACATAGGGCGAGATGACAAAGGCCGGCACGCGATCCTTCGCCCAGGCATCCACCACAAAAATGGCGGTCGATGGCCACAGGCGGCTGTGCGTAACGCCTTCGACGATCGCCCCTAGCGCGGCGTCGTCGTTGCCGAGCCGCAGGATGGCCAGGCGTGGCATCTGCCCGCTCTTTTCGAGCCCCGCCAGATCGGCGAGAAACGCGCGCGCGCGGCTGGTGTCCGGGTAGGCGGAATCGAAGCCGCGGTAATCAAGGTCCGTGCTCCGGTTGAGAACGGGATCGCGTACGGCCTGGACCTGAACGCTGCCGGCGGCCTCCTTCAGCGGCCCGTTCGACACGAAGGTGCCGTAGTTGCGCATGGTCAAACCCGCCATGCCCGCGCTGGTCCATAGATACCCCGATGGCGGAACCGCTGCCGGATCGCCGCCCTCGAATTCGCCATCTTCGACGCGCAGCCGCAGACGGTTCGGCCCGAGCTTCTGAACGAAGTCCGAGGCGATGGCGGCGGTGGACCAGTCCTCGCCCTCGGCGGCGCTTTCCCCGACGGGATGAAAATCGTCGAGGCGGACGAAGTCGTGGGCCAACTTGTCCTGGTTTGGCGTGGCGCGCGCGTCCCGATTCGCTCCGCCGTCCCTAACGATGTAGATGACATGGGCGATGGGCGAGGGATCGCCGGGCTTGCCTGGGATCGGACTGCCGGGGCCGACGCCCGCGTCATCGAGTGCGGTGTCGCGATACGGCATGTTCTCGAGAACGGTTTGGGAGTAGGCGGCGAGCCGCTCGCCGTCGGGCACGCCGAGGAAAGAGGCCGAGCCTCCAAGCCCGTTCAGAACCACCAGCCGATTCCTGGGGAGAACGCGGACCGCGGTGGGATATCGGCCCGTTGGAATGAAACCGAGAGGTCGCGAGAAGACGTGCGAGACGTCCGCGACGGCGACGGCGTTGGCGTCCGAGCAGGCAACGAACAGGCGCGCGCCGTCCGGACTCAACGCGAGTGCGCTCGGCGTCATGCCGGAGGGCTGCGAGGCCGTCATCGCCAGGTCGATGGTCTCGATGACCGCGAGGTCCTGCGCCTCGCCTACGCCCACCACGTAAACATTGTTGGTGTTTGCCGCGGCGACGAACAGGCGCGCGGTCCAGGCGGGCTTCTCGTCCGATTCCGTCTCCGCGGCCGGCGACCCGGGGAGCCACGCCATGTCCGTGGGATGCGCGCCCAGACGGATCTTGTCGATCGGCGCGCCCCTGGCGGCGTCGTGATGATAGACCGTTCCATCCGCCCAACTCGAAATGAACAGCGACTTGCCGTCGGGATGGAACAGAATGCGGTAGGGTCGGCGGCCCGTCGCGAAGCGCTCGATCAACAGGCCCGACTGCGGGTTGATGACGACGATGGAATCGTGGAACAGATCGGCGGCGTAGAGCAGGTGGCCGGCGGGATCGAAGGTTACGTCTCCGATGAAATCGCGCGCAGTGCGCTTGTCTTTCGGCGCCACGGGGAATGTGCGGGCCGGCGTCAGCGTGCCTCCGGAGAACGCGAATTCGAACACGGCGGCCTGGGAGCCACCGCCCACGTAAACGCGATCGCCCTTCGGCGAAAAGGTGAGGCCGAGCCAGGCGTCCGGGACCGGCGTGCGCCCGATCTCGCTGCCACTCGAGGCGTCCAGAACGCTGATGGACGGCGATTGAACCCCGCCGTTCAGAACCAGCACGTACTTGCCGTCAGGCGAGACGGCGGCCGACATCGGCAAACTGGAGAGCGGCGTTTCGGCGCCGGCAGGCCGCAAGCGCCAGCCATTGTTCAGAAGACCGGGCGCCGGCTGCGCGAGCATAGGGGCGGCCGCTGCGAGGAACACAACAGAAAAACGATTCATTCGGAGAACCTTTGCGCGATAGGGAAACGCCGGCCGATGCCGAAGGCCTTGGTGGTCACCTTCAGGCCCGGCGCCGCCTGCTGGCGCTTGTACTCGTTGCGATCCACGGTGTTCACCAGTCTTTGGACGAACTCGAGCGGCACGCTCAGCTTTGCGGCAATCTGCCGGGGCGTCTCATACTCCTCAACGTAGCATCGCAGGACCTCGTCGAGCACCTCGTAGGGCGGCAGCGAATCGGTATCCTTCTGATCGGGCCGCAGTTCGGCCGAAGGAGGCTTCTCGAAAACGCTCTCCGGGATGGCGCCGGCGCGGCGGCAATTGGCCACTCGCGCCAGCTTGTAAACCAGCGTCTTGGGAACGTCGCTGATGACCGCCAACCCGCCGCACATGTCGCCGTAAAGCGTGCAATAGCCCACCGCCAGCTCGCTCTTGTTGCCGGTGGTCAGCACCAGCGAGCCCCACTTATTTGAGAGCGCCATGAGCAGCGCGCCGCGGATTCGCGCTTGCAGATTCTCTTCGGCCACGCCCGGTGCGGAACCGGCGAACAGCGGCGCCAGCGTTTCGAGGTACTTCTCGTAGACTCCGGCAATGTTGGCCAGCTCGAAACGTATGCCCAGGTTCCGTGCAAGGTCCCGCGCGTCCGTCACGCTCCCTTCGGAGGAATACGGACTGGGCATTCCGACGCCGATCACGTTCTCGGCGCCGACCGCGTCCACGGCGATGGCGGCCGTGAGCGACGAATCGATGCCGCCCGAAAGTCCGATGAGCGCCTGGCGAAAGCCGCATTTGTGCAGGTAATCGCGGGTGCCCATGACGAGGGCTTCGTAGACGGCGGCGCACTCTTCGTCGAGATCGGCATGCGCGTCGCCGCTCCCGGCATCGGTATCGACCAGCACCAGGTCTTCGCGAAACGAGGCGCAGGAGGCGATCGCGCGGGCCTGTGCGTCCATGGCGAAACTGGAGCCATCGAAGACCAGGGAGTCGTTGCCGCCCACCTGGTTCACGTAGACCACCGGCAGTCCGAAGCGGCGCGCCGTGTTGGCGAAGATTTCGCGGCGCTGCGCGCGCTTGTGCATGTGATAGGGCGAGGCGTTGATGCTGATGAGAATTCGCGCACCGGCGCGAGCCATGTCTTCGACCGGGTCCTGGCGATAGAGGCGGCGCTCCCAGAACTGCTTGTCGTTCCAGGCGTCCTCGCAGATGGTGAGCGCCACGGGGCAGCCGCGCAAGGTGAAGACCGACTCGCGCTCGCCGGGGACGAAATAGCGCGCCTCGTCGAAGACGTCGTAAGTGGGCAGCAGCATTTTCGTCTGCCGGAAGACGATTTCGCCGCGCTCGACGACGGCGGCGCAATTGGCCGCGCGCTTGCCGGTTTGGACTTGGGACCGGCCGGCGTATCCGCAGATGATGGCAAGCTCGAGGCCGGCGGTTTCGCGGGCCAGCCGGTTCAACTGCTCTGCGGTGCGGTCGAGGAAGCTTTCCTTTTCGACCAGGTCGCGCGGCGGATAGCCGCAGATGGCAAGTTCGGGGAAGACCGCCACCTCGGCGCCACGCCCGGCGGCCTCGCGAGCGGTGCGAAGGATGAGGGCGGTGTTGCCCTCCAGGTCGCCGACGGTGTTATCGATTTGCGCCAGTGCGATCCGCATCTGAACTTTTATTGTAACGAGGGGTGGAGTGTCGGCGACGGTCAGGCGCGGAGTCTCTGAGGCGGCTTCAGTGGGACGATTCGCGCGACGCGTCTCATGACCTTCTTGTTCTGTGCGGCCTTCTTCAGATCGTATTCCGCTTGCAGACGCATCCAGAATTCCGGCGTGCTGCCGAACAGACGCGAGACTTTCAGGCACATCACCGCGGACAGGGGCCTCCGCTCGGCCAGAATGCCATGAACCATCTGACGCGACACGCCGAGGGCCTTCGCGGCGGCTGTGACGGACAGGCCGACCTCGGGGAGAATGTCCTCCCTGATGACCTCGCCCGGATGTACCGGCGGTAATCCACTCTTCCGCTGCATGTCGCCCTCCCTAGTGGTAATCCTCAAAATCGACGTCCTTAGCGTTTTCTCCCAACCAGCCGAACGTGATGCGGCGATTTCCACTAACGCGCACGGACCATCGCTCTGGGCGGCCGCGCAGCCTGTGGAACCTGCACCCTGTTATGTTCATATCCTCAGGCTGCGTTGCCACTTCGAGCGACTGAAGGATGCGCACGCACTTTCTGACATACTCGCCGCCGATCCGCCGGGTCTCGCCGGTCAGGTAGATCTCTTCAAGCCCCTTGTTTCTGAAGCCGGCAACCACGCCCTACTGTAAACCGAACGGCTTACAATGTCAACCGTTCAGTCGACACCCTTCCCGGGCCGCCGCATGGAGGAATACAGCCTGTCCGGCCGCCAGCCGGCCGGTGCGAATCACCGCGCCGTAGATGCCCGCGTTGTTCTGGTTCGCACGAACCACCGCTTTCAAGACTTCTGGCGCAGGAGTTGCCGAGTCGGGATCGAGGTTCACCATCGAGCAACGAACGTCGCGCATGGTGACGGCGATGGCGGGGGCGTCGTCCCCCTCGCCGAATGAGAGGACACCGCCCAACCACTCGTCCTCCTGGAAGGGAACCGATCGAAGTAAACGAACTACGACATTCGGCCGAAATCGCCGCACGTCCGGGCTCCGCCCTGCCAGGCGCGAGATCTCGCGCACGGTCTCGGAAGCAATCGCGGAGATGCACGCGTCATCGAAGATGCCGTGCTTCAACTGCATCATCTGCACGGGAGCCCCGTGCCGGCGCCCGACCTCCGCGGCCAGCCGCTCCCCGAAGACCGGCAACTCTTCGCCTTCCGGCGTGCGAATATGCGTAGGAGAATCGCCCTGGTCACCGCCGTCACGGCGCAGCGGAACAAACAGAAGCAGGTCGGGAAGCTTGCTTGCCGTCAGCCATGGGAACCCGCTGCGGTCATCAATCCGCCGGAATGCCAGGCGTCTGTCGCCATCGAGGCCGTGCCAGCCCAGGTCGGCGGCATCGAGCGCTTCGCCGGCCATGGACTTCACAGGGTACCGGAAGACCGCTTCGACATGTCCGATTTCTATGGGCATGGCCGCGCGATCATGTTGCGGGTACAGTGCTCATGTGACCAGCGACCAGCCGCCACCCATCCGGACGCTTGTGCCATACGCGTGTGTATCGCATGTTCGCCGTAACCGGAATGCCATCTATGATTGCTCCCGCGTTCATGAGGACGCTGACTACCGACGTTGTGCCGAGGTGCAACACGTGCCGATCGGTTGGGTCCATCTTTATGATTTGCAGCCGTCCGGATCGGTGCATGGAAAGATCGTCGCTCTTGCTTGCGATGGTCCCATCAAAACTCGTGAACAGCAGCACATCGTCAAGCAGGCAATCGAGGGCAGCGACATCGCCCGTTAGCTGCGCCTGCCGGAGCTCGGCCTCGCACTCGAAGATCTCATCGTCAATGCTCATCCATGCGCCTCGCCTCAACCCCCAATCGAGTACATCGTCCGCGGCGGGGCGACGAAGCGGGCGGTGTTGATTTCGTGGCCTTCCCACTTGGCTTCGACGCTGGCGCAAATCGCGTGCGCGATTTCGTCGTCTGAGGCGCCGCCGCGCAGAAGCGGGCGCACGTCCGTCTCGTCGATGGCGAAGAGGCAGTAGCGTAGGTGGCCGTCGGCAGTCAGGCGGATGCGATTGCAGTTGAGGCAGAAGGGCCGGCTCACCGAAGCGATGAAGCCGACCCGGCCGATGCCGTCGGCGTAGCGGTATTCGGTGGCGGGCGCGCGCGGGTCCGCGTCCGGAATCTCGATGAGCGGGGCGATCTCGCGCGAGAGCGTCTCGACAATCTCGCCGGCCACCAGCACCTTGCCGCGGTCCCAGATGCCCTGCGCGTCAAGCGGCATGAACTCGATGAAGCGCACCTCGATGCCGTTCTCGCGGCCGAAGCGCGCCAGCGGAACGATGTCCGGCTCGGTCAGGCCCTTCACCGCCACCGCGTTCAGCTTGATGGGATGGAACCCCAGCCGGCGGCAGGCGTCGATGCCGGCGAGCACGCGACCCAACTCGTCGCGCCGCGTGATGCGGATGAAGCGCTCGCGATCGAGAGTATCCAGGTGGATGTTGATGCGCCGCAGGCCGGCCTCGTGAAGGGCCTGCGCCTGGTCCGCCAGCAGCACGGCGTTGGTGGTCAGCGACAGGTCGTCGATCCCGGGGATGGCGGCCAAGAGCCTGACGAGCTCCGGCAGGCCACGGCGCACCAGCGGCTCGCCGCCGGTGATGCGCAACTTCGTGACCCCGAGGCCGGCGGCGACGCGAACGAAGCGCTCGATCTCCTCATAGGTCAGGATCTCCGCGCGCTCGGCGTAGGCGGGCTCGCGCTCGGGCATGCAGTAGAAGCAGCGGATGTTGCAACGGTCGGTAACGCTGATGCGGAGGCTGTTGTGCAAGCGGCCGAATGTGTCGCGCAACATCGGGATGTCAACCGAGGGCCAGCATCCTTTCAAGGGGAACAAGCGCGCGCCTGGCGACTTCGGCGGGGACCTCGACGCGCGGCGAAAGCGTGCTCAGGCAGTCGCGCAGCTTCTCCATCGTGTTGAGCTTCATGTACTCGCACTCGCTGCAATTGCAGTTGTCGTTGGGCACGAAATAGAAGCGTTTGTGCGGCGCGAGCTTCTCAAGCGAGTGCGCGACGCCGCTTTCGGTCATCACAATCAACTCGTCCGCTGGGGCCTCGACGCAATACTTGATGATGCCGGTGGTGGAACCGATGAAATTGGCCTGGTCGAGCACCTCGGGCGGACATTCGGGATGCGCTGCGACGAGCGCGGCCGGATGCGCGGCGCGGGCCTCTGCCACACGGCGCGCGTTGAAGGTGGCGTGGACGATGCAGGTGCCCTGCCAGATCTTCATGTTCTGGCGGCCGGTCTGCCGCTGAACGTAAGCGCCCAGGTTGCGGTCCGGAAGGAACAGGACCGTCTGCTCGGGCGGGATTGAATTCACCACCTGGACCGCGTTGCGGGAGGTGCACAGGATGTCGCTTTCCGCCTTCACTTCGATGGAGGTGTTGATGTAACTGACGATGGCGTGGTCGGGATGCTGGCGGCGGTAAGCGCGCACGGGTTCGACGGCGCAGGCTTCCACCAGGCTGCAACTGGCCGCGCGGTCGGGAACGACGACGATCCGGTTCGGGTTCAGCACTTTGGCGGTCTCGGCCATGAACCACACGCCGCAGAAAGCGATCACGTCGCCTTCAAACTGGCGGGCCTTGCGGGCCAGTTCGAGACTATCGCCGACGCAATCGGCCAGGTCCTGGATTTCCGGTTCCTGGTAGTGATGCGCCAGGAGGATGGCGCGGCGCTCGCGCTTCAGGTCCAGGATCTCTTCGGCTAGTGTTGTGGTTGCCAGCATGGACGCGCTTAAGCCCATTGTAACAGCGCCATGGCCGCGAAACTCCTGTACCCTTTTTCGAACCTGCGATAATCCAAAGTAGATAAGGAGAGCCCTATTGACACGTTCGCGCCGGAGCGTCTGCACCCTGGCGGTTGGCGTTGGTGCGTCCCTGCTTTCTCTTGTCGCCTGCGGTGGGCCTGGGCCGGCGGCGGCCAGCTCGGATCAATCGGCGGGGGGACAGCCAAGACTTCTAACGGTATCGCCGGACCAGCTCCAGCACCTTCAAATCGCTACCGTGCGGAAAGTCACGTGGGCCACAACCGTTCGCACCACGGGGACCGTCAACTGGAACGCCAACCTCACCACCCCGGCCATCACCCAGGTGAACGGGCCGGTGGCGCGAATTGTGGCCGAGACCGGAGCCACGGTGGCGGAGGGCCAGCCGCTGCTCTACGTAAACAGCCCGGACGTCACCAATGCCCTGGCGACATATAAGCACGCGCGGATACACCAGGAGCTGGCGCAGCGGACCCTCACGCGGACCTCAACCCTGCTGGCGCACGGCGTGGTTGCGCAGAAGGATTACGAAGCCGCCGAGTCCGACCTGAACGACGCCATCACCGATGTTCAGAACAGCCTGCAGGCCCTCAAGATCTTCGGGATCACCGAGCAGGAGATCGCAGCCGGGCAGAAGGCCGGCTCTGGGATCAGCCCGCAGTTGGCCGTGCGTTCGCCCATCGCGGGCGTGGTTGTGCAGAAGCTGGTTTCGCCCGGCCTGCTGATTCAGGCGGGCGCGACGACGTGTTTCGTCATCAGCGACGTTTCCACGGTGTGGGTTCAGGGCCACGTTTTCGACCACGACCTGCCGTCGATACGAGTGGGCGATTCGGTAGACGAGACCAACCCGTCGCTGCCGGAGGTTTTCCACGGCACGGTGGAGTACATCGGCGCCATGCTCGACCCGGCCACGCGCACCACGCCGGTCCGCATCGTGACCCGGAACCCGGGCGGGGTTCTCAAGAAGGACATGTTCATCGACGCCACGATCCACACGCGGACCACGCGGAACGTGCTGGTGGCGCCGGCTTCGGCGGTGCTTCACAACGCGCAAAACCAGCCCTTCGTTTATGTCGAAGCGCGGCCCGGCGCGTTTGCGCAGCGGCTGATCGGCGACGGCGGGCAGCAGGATGGCCTGGTGGAGATTTCGAGCGGGCTGAGCGACGGGGAACGCGTGGTTTCGGAAGGCAGCGTGTTCCTGGAATTCGTCTCCAGCACAGAGTAGCGCACACCCCAAAATATGATTGCCCGCATCGTCTCTTTCGCGCTGGCCCAGCGATTCCTGGTGGTGATGGCTTCCATCGCCCTGATGTTCTGGGGCGCCTGGGCGTTCTCGAAGCTGCCCATCGACGCCTATCCCGATTTGTCGCCTCCTCACGTCGAAATCGTCAGCCAGTGGCCGGGGCACGCCGCCGAAGAGGTGGAGCGGCTCATTTCGATTCCCATCGAAGTGGAGATGAACGGCATCCCCAAGCTGGAGGCGTTGCGCTCCATCTCGCTCTACGGCCTGTCTTCGGTGCAGATGAATTTCCAGTACGACGCCGACGACTACTTCGTGCGCGAGCAGGCCTTCGAGCGGCTGGCCAACGCCACCGTGCCCGCCAACGTCACGCCCAACATCTCGCCGCTCTTTAGCCCGAGCGGCCTGATTTACCGATACGTACTTCAGAGCCCGGACCGCACGCCGCAAGAGCTCAAGACCCTGGAGGACTGGGTGATGGAGCGCCGCTACCGGGCCATTGAGGGCGTGGCGGACGATTCCGGCTTCGGCGGCACGGTGATGCAGTACCAGGTGGTGCTCGATCCGAACAAGCTGTTCGCCTATGGCGTGAGCGTGCCGCTGATCCTGCAGCAACTGGCGGCCAACAACTCGAATGCGGGCGGCGGCTTCTACTCGCAGGGAGGGCAGTTCTATTACATCCGCGGCCTGGGGCTGGTGCGGAACAACCAGGACATCGGCGACATCGTGCTGGCCGAGCGAAGCGGCATTCCGATCTTGGTGAAAGACGTGGCGCATGTCGAGATCGGCCACGCGCCGCGCCTGGGCCAGTTCGGCTATATGGGCCAGGACGATGCCGTCGAAGGCGTCATTCTGATGCGCGTGGGCGAGCAGGCGCAGGTTGTGCTCAAGCGCGTGGAGGACGTGACCGCGGACCTCAACCACCACGGGCTGCCGCCCGACGTCAAGGTGGTTCCGTTTTACGATCGCAGCGGATTGGTGGACGAGACCACGCGCACCGTGGAGAACAACCTTCTGCGCGGCATGGTGCTGGTGCTGATCATCCTGGGCCTGTTCCTGTTCAGCGCGCGCACGGCGCTGATCGTGGCGGCGACCATTCCGTTCGCTCTGCTGTTCTCCTTCATCTGTCTTGACTGGCGGCACATCCCCGCGAACCTGCTTTCGATCGGGGCGATCGATTTCGGCATCATCGTCGATGGCGCCGTGGTGATGGTGGAGAATATCTTTCGCGAGCTAGCCGAGCGGGAAGGACAGGCCTATCGGGTCATCGACGTGATTCGCGGTGCGGCGCACGATGTGGAACGGCCGATCTTTTACGCCATCGCCGTGATCATCGCGGGATACCTGCCCATATACGCGCTCACTGGGCCTTCCCGCAAGTTGTTCGAGCCCATGGCCGACACCATGGCTTTCGCACTGGTGGGCGCGCTGATCTGCACGCTCACGCTGCTTCCCGTGCTGTGCGCCTTCTTTCTGCGGAGGCACGTGCACGAGCCGCGGGTGCGCCTGTACGAGGCGGTGCGCGCGGCCTATGGCAGGGTGCTGGACGTCTGCCTGCGCTTCCGTTGGGGCACCGTGGTGGTGTGCCTGGGCGTGCTGTGCGCGGCGTTCACGCTGATTCCCTCGATCGGGGCCGAGTTCATGCCGCATCTCGATGAGGGCGCGCTGTGGGTCCGCGCCACCACGCCTTACACCATCTCTTTCGACGAAGCCACCAAGCTCTCGCCCCAGATCCGGAAGATTTTGCGGAGCTTCCCGCAAGTGACCATCGTCGCCAATGAGCTGGCGCGGCCGGATGATGGGACCGATCCGACGGGCTTCTTCAATAATGAGTTTTACGTTGGGCTCAAGCCCTACCGCGATAGCGCGTGGCAGGGCGCAATCCGCACAAAGCCGGAACTGATCGAGGCGCTCCAGAAGCAGTTTTCCGCATTCCCCGGCGTTGTTTTCAACTACACGCAGCCGGCCGAGGATGCTGTGGACGAGGCGGAAACCGGTCTCAAGAGTTCGCTGGCGGTGAAGCTTTTCGGCGGCGACCTCACGGTGCTCGAGGCGAAGGCCCGCGAAGTCCGGCGTACGATTTCGCAGGTGCCCGGCATCAAGAACATCGTCATCGTGCAGGAACTGGGACAGCCCAGCCTTACCATCGTTCCGGACAGGGAGAAGATCGCGCGCTACGGATTGAACGTCGCGGACATCAACGCGCTCATCGAGGCCGCCCTCGGCGGCAAGGCCGCCACGCAGGTGATCCAGGGTGAAGAGCAGTTCGACCTGGTGGTCCGCATGCAGGAGAAATACCGCAGCGACGCGCAGGCGATCGAGAACCTGCTGGTGTCCACGCCGGACGGCCAGAACCTGCCGCTCAGCCAATTCGCCACGGTGAAGGTGGAAAACGGGGCGTCGTTCATTTATCGCGAATCGAACTCGCGATACATCGGGATTCAGTTCAGCGTGGAAGGACGGGACCTGGCTAGTGCGGTGGGCGAGGCGCGGAGCAAGGTGGCCGCCGCGGTAAAGCTGCCCATCGGCTACCGTTTCGATTGGGGCGGCGAGTACAAGGAGTACCTGGCGGCGCGCTTGCAGATGGCGGTCATCCTGCCGCTGACGGTGCTGGTGATCCTGCTGATCCTGTTCGCCCTGTACGGCAACCTGAAGTTCCCGGTGGTGATTGTAATCAGCGTGCTGATGACGGAACCAGTGGGAGGCCTGCTGGCGCTGAAGCTGACCGGCATGAACTTCAGCGTGTCGTCCGGGCTGGGTTTCGTGGCGCTGATGGGCGTCGCGGTGCAGACCAGTGTCATCCTCTATTCGTTCATCAACAAGCTGCGCCTGGAGGGCCGGAGCATCGTGGAGGCCACGCACGCCGCCGCGTTGCTGCGCTTGCGGCCCATCATGATGACGGCGCTGGTGGCCTGCTTCGGCCTGCTGCCGGCTGCCATGTCAACCGGCATCGGCAGCGATTCGCAGAAGCCCTTCGCCATCGTGATCGTGGGCGGGCTGGCGTCGCGCCTGCTGCTGTCGGTGTTCCTCTCGCCGGTGCTCTATTCGCTGGTGGCGAAAGAGGACGACGTGCTGCAGGTGTGAAAATCCGAATAGCCGGCCCAAGCGCGAGGCGGTCCCGACCCTCGATAATGGAGGGAATGACGTCAGCCACGATCGCCGTTGCGACTACCGACCGCGTGTCGGTGGCGGATCACCTTGCGCGCAGCTCGGTATTCATTGTTTTGAAGGCCGAGGAAGGCAAGGTTGTCTCCACCGCGGTTCGCCGCAGAAAGACGGACCTCTGCGGGAACCACGCCAGCTTCGTGGAAACCCTGGCGGGATGCGATGCGGTCCTGTGCGGCGGCATTGGTGCGGGCGCGGCGGAGTCGCTCGAGGCGCAGGGAATCAAGCCGGTGGTCCTGGCCGGCCAGCACTCGATCGACGATGCTGTGGCGCAGTACTTGGCCGGCACACTCGCCACCACTACCGAGCGGGTCTGCCTCTGCCCGTGAAGAATTGGCGTTACCTTCCGGCCCTGCGCGTACGTCTCCTCTATTAGTTCAAATGAGAATCACTTTGCTGTTCGCGACGTATACAGTTGGTCTGATCCTCGCCGCTTCGCCGGCGCGGGCGCAGGATATGACGCTGGCTCTCCCGCTGGTGCATAGTTCGTTCAACATCGACAGTTTGCCCGTTGCGGTGACGTCGTCCGGCGTGCTCTCGCGCGTTTCGCACGGCGGCGGCCAGGACGTGTTCCGGCTCGAGATGACCACCGACCTGGCGGACCTCCAGCACAACGCGACGGCCCTGCTGCGCGCCCAGCTCGACCGCGACGACCGGTGCGGCGACCGTATCTCGATTCAGGATGCGACGCTCTTGCCCGCCGCTCCCGCCAGTCTGCTGACTACCCGGCTGCACTACGAACGCTGGGCGTGCGCCAAGGCGTTCGGCAAACAGATCGTCAAGCGGCTCGCCGGTGGCGACGCGGTGGTGAAAGTGAAAATCGTGCCATCGGTCGAGGGCGGAAGCGCGGTGAAGCTGGAGGCAGAGGTCGCCAACATCGAAGCCGATGGATCGCTCGGCGAGATGCTCCGCTCCGGCTCCCTAGGCGAAACGCTGCGCCAGAAGATCCGGACGTCGCTCGAATCCGCACTCGAGAAGGGCGCCGCCAATCTGAACGCCACGCTGCCGCCCGCAATGCAGAGCTTCGCGTCAATCCACCGCGTCGGATTCGCCGATGCCGGCGGAGGGCGGCTGGCGGTGACGCTGGCGGGCGAGATTCGCGTTCCTGCCGGCAAGGTGGGGTTGATGCTCGGCGAACTCAAGCCGCGCGCAGCCGCGCGGTAAACGGGCGCAGGCGCGCCCCGGAGCGGCCATTCCCCGGTGTACACTATCAGGGCGTGACAAGCCGCCGGTTCTTTTGGTGCGCGTGCATCGCCATCGCTGCCGCGCTCTTGTTGATCGAGGTTTCGTTCCTGACGCTCCCTGGTATTCAGCAGGACGAGGCCTTGTTTGTCAGACCGTTCCTCCATGGCGACTCCGCCCTCTACCACGTTCAACTGGGAAGTCTCCGTGCGCCTGTGATGCTGATGGATTACATCGGCTGCTTGAAGACCTGGCTCTATTGGCCCGTGTTCCGGGTCTGGCGTCCCGGCGTCTGGTCGATGCGTCTGCCTGCCTGTCTGATAAGCGTCGGAACGCTGTTGCTGTTTGCGGCCTTCACTCGCAGAATCGGAGGCGGCCGGGTTGCCGTCGGCGCGGCGATTCTGCTCGCCGCCGATGCTTCATTTGTGTTCACCAACGTTTTCGACTGGGGTCCGGTGGCTCTGCTACTTGCTGGCTCACTGGGCTTCCTCGCCCTCCTGAAGCGGTTTGGGGAGCGTGGAAGCAGGCTCTTTCTCGCTGCCGCCTTTGCCCTTGCCGGGACCATGCTGTGGTACAAGGCCATCTTTGCGTTTCCGATGGCGGGCATCCTGGTTGCCTGCGCGGTGGTGTTTCCGCGGCGCCTCCAGGAACGCGTGAGCGCGACGACTATGGCCATCGCGCTTGCGGCGCTGCTCGTTGGCGCGAGCCCGCTCCTCCTGTTCAACGTCCAGACGGGCGGCGGCACCTTGAAGGCTTGGTCCCACCTGGAACAGATACCCGCCAGCGAAAAGTTGATGATGCTGCGGCTCACGCTCAACGGCAAGGCATTAGAACACTACATGGTGCGGAGTCTCCCCGGGGAGGTTCTGCCGTTGCACGGCGCTCCAATCGGAGAGTTGGTGAAGGCCTGGTACCGCGATTCAACTCTAGGCCCAGGGAGCTTTCTATTCTTCGCGTTGTTGATTAGCGCGCTCGCGCTGCCGTTTCTTAGAGCATCCCGCCTATTCAAGCCGATTCTTTTTGCCTGGGTGGCCGGCCTTTCGACCGAGGCGCTTTTTTTCGCTGCGGGTAGCTCGGGGGCCGGGCCGCATCACACTGTTCTGATCTACCCTGCCCCGCACTTCATCGTCGTGGCGACCGCGGCCGCAATAACCGAAGGCGCGCGCAGCCTATGGCGCCACGGGCTGGTGTTTGGCGTTGTGGCGCTGGTGGCGGCTTCGGATGCACTCCTGCTTGTCAATTATCATCGCGCCGCTTTGCGCAACGGATTCAGCGTCTACTGGACGGACGCCAGCCGGCAGTTGCCTGCGGTGATTAGCCATCGAGCGAAGCCTGTCGTCTTCCTGGATTGGGGCATCGAGGCCCCGGCCAGGATTGAATCGGGCGACGCCTTCCAGATGTACCAGCCGGATCGCGCGCGCGCAGGCGTCCTCTACATTACCCACGCTCCGGACTACCTGATCGACGCCTCCGCCACTCACGGAATCGTCGCGGATGCGACCTCGCGCGGCCTTGCGGTTTCAGAGTCATATGCGATCGCGGACTCGCAGGGTCATGCCGTCGTGTCTGTGTTCTCCTTCGCGCCGGCGCGGCGCCAGTGAGGCCTCAGGCTGGACACCGCTCACGGGATAATCACGAATGACCCGTGCACCGGCGCCCACTCGCCCCGGCAGCCTCGAACGTGGTCGATCACGATGGCCCCGCGCTCTGCGTCGCGGCTCACCTGAGTTGTGCCTCCACCTCGAGCATCGAGCTTCATCCACGAGGACCACACGCCCCCTCGCAGCAACTCGTCCTCCGGCATGCGATAGGCCACATCGATGTCGCAACCCGCCAAGGCCACGGGGAACTGGGCTCGCACACTTTGCCCGCGGTGGATCACGGCGGGAGAAACCGCAGCCTGGAGCGACTGCCTCTTCGGTTGCGGGTGCGTCACCACACGGTAGCCGAACTCTGTCCGGCGGATCGTCATGGCGTACAGGCTGGCATCGCTCGGGGAATCGGTCTCCGCCAAATGCGGAACCGGCTCCACCCAGAGACTCGCGTCCCCGTATCCCAGCCGGAAAAGAAACAGCGGCATGAACGAGGTCTCGTCCGAAGGGTCGCCTTCGAACAGAATGCGGCTGCCGCGCGGGAGATTCGGCGATGCGGTCAGCGCCGCAGTGATGAGGCTCCTGATAGCCGTCTGCTCCGGCATATAGTACGTACCCATTTCCGCGGTTCGCGGCGCATAGAGGCAATACGCAACTATCGCTAGCATCCCAAACAAGGCCGCCTGGCAGACGGGTCGAGGCAGCCATCGGGCCAACATACCGCTGAATTGCCAGATGGCGCTGCCCCCGCAGAGCGCCCAGCCCAAAATGGGTATGTACCACACGAATCCTGCGCGCCCGGGGATCACGCAGACCGGCAGCAGGGTCAGGTTGGCGAAGAGCAGGCCGAAGAGCATCACCCAATTGCGCAACGTCGCGGCCGCAATGAGCGCAGCCAGCAGGCCCACACATAACACCATTCCCTCTAACCGGGGATAGAGCAAAAGCTGGCGGTAGTAATTCAAGTAGCCGTGTCCAATAAACACAAGGTCGTAGTGCGGCGTGTAGGCCTGATCGATGTTGCTGCTCATGGGGTTCGGCACCATCGTTTTCCAGGCCATCGACAGCGCGGTCATCGTGGCCAGCACGGCAATGGGCGTCGTGCGCCGGCGCAGGTCGAGTAAGTGAGGGTGGAAGATAGCTTCGTACAGGATCAAAACTCCGGGGAAGGTGAGCGCCATCTCCTTGCTTCCCAAGGCTGCGCCGTAAAGTGCCGCGACCACTAACAGGTTTGTAGCTGTAAGAAGGCCGTCCTGCCGCCGAATTTGCACATACCTCGTCAGCGCCAGAGTCAGAAAGGTAAAACAAAGAAGGTCATAGATGGTGCCATCACTGTAGTAGAGGGCGGCCATCGCTGGGTGGAATGAGAAGAGCAGCGTCGCAACGGCAGCCGTGAAGCGCGAGCCCGTAAGTTCGCGTACGCACCGCCAGGCAAGCGCCAGGTTCAGCCCCAGTAGACCGAAGGCCCCAGCGCGGAACGCGGCCGCATTCAAGCCAAACAGGGCGAACAACGTCCGATAGTAAAGACCACCCACGGGCCGGTACTCGGGGGTGAACACGGTGACTGCCTGGGTCAGGAGAACGCCCAGCGAAACCCGGCCGTAGCCGTGTAAATAGGCGATGTTCACCAGGGTGTCGTTGTCGAAATAGGATGTCCAACTCTGCCGGGTGAGCAACAGGAAGTAGCAAGCGACGATAGCGCCCGCGGCAGCAGTTCTTGCATAGCTCAGGCGGGTTCCCCCGATCCACATATCTGACGAATTCTACCGCGTAGAGCCGAGCGGCGTCGCGGGCGCAGGCCCGCCGGTGCATAATCGGTGATGAGTGAATCCGCTCGACACCATCGTCGCCATCTCCACACCCGCGGGCCGCGGCGGCCTGGGAATCGTTCGAATCTCGGGAGATGAGGCCCGCGAGATCGCCGGGCGGATTCTGCGCTTCCGCAAGCCCCCCGGGTGGAGGACCTGGACCGCGCTGCTGGCGGATCTGCCGGATGCCGATGGACAAACCGTTGACCGCGTGGTGGTGACGTTCTTCGAGCGGCCACGGTCCTACACGGCTGAAGACGTCGTCGAGATGTCATGCCACGGCTCGCCGGTGGTTCTACGGCACGCGGTGGAGCGCGCCTGCCAGGCCGGCGCAAGGCTGGCGGAGCCCGGCGAATTCACGCTGCGCGCGTTCCTCAACGGCCGAATCGATCTGCCGCAGGCTGAAGCCGTCCGCAACCTGATTGAGGCCACTACCCTCTACCAGGCGCGCGTGGCGGCGCAGCAGGCCGAAGGCTCGGTCTCGAGACGCGTGGCCCCGCTCAAGAGCCAACTGGTGGATCTGATCGCCCTGCTCGAGGCGGGCATCGATTTCGCCGATAACGACGTCGCCATCCCGGAAGAGCGCGAAATCCTGGCGCGCCTGGACCCCATTGCCCAGGGAGCCGGGCGGCTGGCGTCGAGCTTCGCCTACGGCAAGCTGGTGCAGGAGGGGCTGAAGCTCGCCATCGTGGGGCGCCCGAATGTCGGTAAGAGCAGCCTGTTCAATCGTTTGCTGGAGCAGGATCGGGCCATCGTCACCCCCATCCCCGGCACCACGCGGGACCTGGTTTCCGAGACTGCGTCGCTCGACGGCATCCCGGTAAAGCTTTTCGACACGGCCGGTATACGGACGGGCCAGGACCTGGTGGAGACGCTGGGCGTTGAGCGAAGCCTGCAGGCCATGGCGGACGCGGCCCTGACTCTGGTGGTGGTGGATCTCTCCGCGCCCGTCGAACAGGGCGACCGCGAGCTGATCGGGCGCGCCCGCGGCCAGGGGCTTCATCTTCTGGTTGGCAACAAGTGCGACCTGCCGCGGCGGGCGTCGCCGGACGGCGAGTTCGCGGCTGTCTCGGCGCTCACGGGCGAAGGCATTGAGGAGTTGCGTCGCCTGATCCTCAGGACCGTGGCGCCGGTTGAGCCGGAACCGGGATTCATCACCAGCATTCGCCACGAAAAACTGCTCAAAACGGCGCTTTCTGCCCTCGAAAACGCGCAAAAAGCCGTCGCCGGACGCATTCCGCACGAAATGCTGCTTCTGGATCTTTACGAGGCTCTGAACTCCCTCGACGGGCTCACCGGCGCGACCACCGCGGACGACATCCTGAACCGTATCTTCTCGACGTTCTGCATTGGCAAGTGAGGCGCAAAAGGGGGGATCAAAACAACAAAGCCCGGACCGCTGCGGGCGATCCGGGCCTGTTACGCGAGGAGACTTTAGATCCTGATCTTCAGTAACAGTATATAGCATAGAGGGCGTCTTCGTACTAGTAAATAGTGCGTCCTCGTACTATAAAATTGCTCCAGAGAGCCCCTCGCATGGCCTCACGGGGTCATTTTGCCGCCGACTGAGCCTTCCGAATGGTTCCGGGACGACCAAAACCGCTCTCATCCAGGTGTTATCCGTGCGGCGCCCAGGCTCAAGGATCGGGCCAAAGCGGCGCTCGGGCCTGCGGCCAACCTCCAAACAGATTTGGGGGGATGCGCCCGCTGGGCTACCATCGGCTTTTGTTGATCGGCTCCCCAAAAAAAACGAATGACACAGCCGGGTCCGTTATTGCTATACTCCGGCGAAAGCGAGGTGTGCGTGCAGCTACCAGTGCGTCTTTCTACCCGACGTCTCGCGATGGCCGTCCTGTTGTTCGCCGCCATCGCCGGTGCACAGACTTTCCGCGGGGCCATCGAAGGCACCGTGGTCGATTCCTCAGGCGGCGCCGTTCAGGGCGCCCTGGTGACGGCCACCGACACCGCCACGAACCTGAGCCGGCAAGTGACCACCGATGACGGCGGGGCTTATCGCTTCGCCGAGTTGCCGCTGGGCTCGTACAAAGTGACGGCAGCGAGGGCGGGCTTCAGAACCGCGGCGGCAGACGGCATCAAGCTGGCCACGGCCGCCACACAAAGGGTGGACCTGACTTTATCGCCCGGCGAGGCCAGGGAACTCGTCGAGGTCCGGGAACAGGTCGCGCTGGTAGACACTGTCGGCGACGCGCAAGGTGGCACGCTGAACAGCCAGCAAATGGCGGACCTGCCGATCAACGGCCGCGATTTCGACAAAGCCATCCTGCTGGTGCCGGGAGCGAGCGCCGACCCGGCGGGCATCACGGATTCTCCGGGATCGTTCGGCACGGTCGCCGTGAACGGGAACCGGGGCCGGTCGAACAACTACCTGTTAGACGGCACCGACATGAACGACGGCTACCGGAACGACCCTGCGATCAACCAGGCTGGCGTATTCGGCACGCCGGCGACTCTGCTGCCGCTCGATGCGCTGGCGGAGATTCCGGTGATCTCGGGCGCGGACGCCCAGTACGGCCGCAACGCGGGCGCCATCGTCAACATGGTCACGAAGTCCGGCACCAACGACTTTCACGGATCTGCCTTCGAATACTTCCGGAACAGCGCCCTCGATGCACGCAACTTCTTCAACACCGTCCCGTCGGCGCAGAATCCATTTCACAACAATGACTTCGGGGGCTCGCTCGGCGGGCCGATCGTCAAGAACCGGACCTTCTTCTTTCTCTCCTACGAAGGCGAGCGGGAGGACGGCGGCATTGCCAGCCTGAGCCACGTCCCGACGCAGCAGGACATCGCTACCGCTCTTGCCTCTCCCGAGCTCGCGAGCCTGGGCGGTGAGAGCCCGGTGATGGCCAATCTGCTGGCGCGCAATCCCTGGCCGTCGCCGAATATGCCTATGGATGGCAACGGGAACAACCTGCAATCCGACACGCTGTTTTCGAACCGCATAGACAGCCTGATCGCGAAGGTCGACCAGCACTTCGCGAAGGGCGACGTCCTGACGGGGCGTTATTACTTCGGCGACAGCGACCAGAGCTTCCCCTTCGCCATTGTCGGCGGCGGCGTCCTGCCCGGCTACAACACGGTTACCCCGACCCGCGTTCAGTTGGCCTCGGCTTCGTACACCCATATCGTCACTCCTCGCCTGCTGCTGGAATTCCGCGCGGGCTACAACCGCTTCGCCGAACAGTTCTATCCGGAGGACCAGAGCTTCGATCCGCGGTCGATCGGACTGAACACCATCCAGGGTGCGAATGACACTGGCCTTCCGGAGATTGAGGTGGCGGGAGAGGCGACGCTTGGCGCGAACACATCGGTCCCGCGCGGCCGCATCGACACCAACACTCAGTACTTCGGCAACGCGTCCTATAACACCGGCCGGAGCAATTGGAAGTGGGGTTACGAATTCCGCCGCACGTTCGTGAACGGATTCTTCGACAACAACTATCGCGGCAAGCTGGAGTTCGCCGATCTGGCGAGTTTGCTGGCCGGCGTCCCGGACGGAGGGTCCCAGGCGGAGGGCAATTCCCGCCGCGGAACGTTCCAGAACAATGAAGGGCTTTACGTGCAGAACAGCTTCAGGCTGACCCGGCATATCATGCTCGATGCCGGTGTGCGGTGGGACTACTACGGCGTGATTGGCGAGGAGCACGACCAACTCAGCATCTTCGACCCCACCGCTCCAACCGGCGCCAAACAGGTCAGCCAGCTTTATCCAAAAGACTACAAGAACTTCGCGCCCAGGGTGGGCATCGCGTGGGACGTTTTCGGCTCCGGCAAGACGGTTGTTCGCACGGGTTGGGGCGTGTTCTACGATGCGTTCTCGGAGGATTTTTTCGTCGGCCAGTTGCCGTGGAATACCTTCAATGCGGGTCCGGTCTACAACGACATCGGAGGGCCGGCGCCGGTCCAGTTCAGCAGCGGCACACCCGCGATTAACGTTACGCCGGGGCCGTGTTCCGCGCCGTCCGTGAAGGTTCCGGGGAGCACGATGTGCGCGCAGCCGGTGTTCGGCGGTTTCTCCGATTCGGGCATCTTCACGGTCAGCCAGGCCCTCCGCACGCCGTACGTGCAGAACTACAACTTCAACCTGCAGCAGGAGCTGGCCAAAGGGGTCGCCTTGCAGGTGGGATACGTCGGCTCGGCGGGGCGGAAGCTGTTCCGCTATCGGGACATCAACCAGGGCATCGACGATGTATTCCCCTACCCGGAGTTCGGCTACGTCAACCAGATTGAGACCAGCGCCTCCTCGAACTACAACTCCCTGCAAACCATCCTGCGGGTCAGCACGCACGGGCTGACCTCGACGGTGAACTACACGTGGTCCCACTCGCTCGACAACGCCAGCGACGGCACGGACTTCGTCCCGAACGCGACGCAGCCGGACAACAGCTACAATGCGGCCAACGAGTGGGCCAACTCGAACTTCGACGTGCGGCAGCGCCTGTCCTGGACCTTCACGTACGCGTTTCCCGACTCGCACAGCCACCAGAAATTGCTTTCGGGGTGGTCTGCGAATGGCGTTGTGGCGATCCAGACCGGACAGCCGGTGAACCTGGACTATCTCTTCGAGGGAGATTTCAACGGCAGCGGCGAATACTTCGGGCGGCCGGACGTGGTGGGCAACCCCTTCGAGGGGCAGAGTCTTCCGAATACGTTTCTCAACGCATCGGCCTTTGCCGTGCCGTGCACCTGGGATCCGGTTGCGGAAGCGTGCGTCGCGGGCACGCAGCATTTCGGCGATCTCGGCCGCAACGCGTTTACCGGTCCCACGTTGAAGAACTTCGACTTCTCGTTGTCGAAGACGACTCCGATCGGCGAGCGGGTGAAGATGCAACTGCGCATCGACTTCTTCAACATCTTCAACCACCCCAACTTCAGCAACCCGTTGATGCCGGCCTTCTCGCTGGACTTCCTGCAGGGTTCGATGCCGGACGCGCAGGGGCGAGGCACCGGGTCGATTCCGATTACGGCGACGGCGGACGTCGGCACGGGCTATCCCTATTTGGGCGGCGGCGGCCCGCGAAATATTCAGCTTGCGGTGAAGTTCACCTTCTGAGGGCCTTGGGGCTTCGCCCTCTCATTGCGTGGCGGGCGCGGATGCGACCCTCCAGTTCCGCACTGCCAGCGCCGAGATTGTGCCGGCGGTGGCGAAGTTGACCACTGAAGCGCTCCGTGCGGAACTGGGAGACCGGTGCAGCACCCAGGCTTCGATTCCGATGATTCCGCCTGAGGCGACCGACTTCAGCAGGAGCGCGCGGCCCGTGCTAAAGGTGCCGTTCGGGCCTTGAAGCAAGGGATTGGCCTCCTTGCCGCCTTGCGAAGAGGCGACATCGAGAAGGCTGGCCGCCACCACGGCAGCCACCGAGGCCCACCATAGCTTTTTCGGCTGCTTGGGCGCTTCTATTGCCTGACACGGCATGAAGTGGCCAAGCGCCAGGACCGCGAGCACGCACACCGCGACCTTCGTTGCATAACGCCGCACGTTCCCCTCTTCTCTGAACCCCAAGCTAGGGGTTCAGAAGGATCATCGGCAGAAGAGGGGATGATCTTTAACGAGCTTTCGGCAAGCCTGCATGAAACCCGCCGGGCGTAGATGTGAGGGCCATTCTGTCGCTGGGTCGGACGGCGGCGAGGAGTGGCAGTGACCCGTTCCAGGAAAAGCACTGGTGAAAAGCAGAAAGGCCAGCCCGGAGCTTAGGAGGCTCCACTAGTTTGATGTATGGTACTGAAAACACGGATATTGACAGCCTTAACTTGACAGCATTGCGCGTTTAGATTTATGATGGCTTTGCGTCTGAGAGGAGTCGCCAAGCGTCTCCACTTGGGGTGAATGCCCCAAAAGCTCAGTCGCTTTTTTTTTGCCCTGGGGGCACCGAATGTACCTCTGCTACGTTGACGAGTCTGGAACGCCAGAACTACCCGGCAATACCTCGCACTTTGTTCTGGCTGGCGTTTCGATTCCAATATGGCATTGGCGCAATACGGATAGAGCCGTGTCTGCGATCCTGATTCGCTACGGACTCGGGTCTGAAGAGCTTCATACGGCCTGGCTCTTGCGCAAGTATTTGGAGCAATCCAGAATTCCGGATTTTGCAGACCTTAATTGGGTCCAAAGAAGAGCCGCGGTCGAACGTGAACGCAACATCAACCTTCTTCAACTTCAGCGGGGCAATCGAAGCAAGGCATACCAACAGGCGAGGAAGACGTATGCACATGAGCGACCCTACATCCATTTGACTCTGGCAGAACGGCATGCGGCTGTGTGTGAGATCGCCGATGCTGTCTCGGGTTGGGGTTCGGTCAGATTGTTTGCCGAATGCATCGACAAGACCCACTTCGACCCAATCCGTACTGGCTGCACTGCTGACGAGCAGGCGTTTGAACAAATCGTCTCACGCTTTGAGCAGTACGTTGAGAGCACGGACGAACCCGGGGAGCGAAGATTTGGTCTCTTGGTGCACGACAACAATGAAACCGTAGCGCGAAAGCACACCGACCTGATGCGTCGGTTTCACCAGCGCGGGACGCTCTGGACACGGATAGAGCGACTGATCGAGACTCCGCTTTTTGTGGATAGCAAGCTCACGAGGATGGTGCAGATCGCTGACCTCTGCGCATATGCGTTGCGGAGATACCTAGAGAACCAGGAGACCGATATCTTCAATCGGATTTTCGTACGGGCGCATCGCATCCAGAATAGGGTCGTAGGCATACGCCACTACACTGGACCGAATTGCCCTTGCGAAATCTGCCGTGCTCACCGGCCCGCAATTCAACTTGCCCCTCCAGAAAATGCCGTTCCTCCGCCAACTGGTCCATGAGCCTCTCCACCACCGAACTACGGCCTGTCACGCCCCCGGCCCCCCGAGTCATCCGGAGCTGGGTAGGATCGGGCAGGTCATTTTCCGGGCAACCTTTGCCGAGAATGGGAGCGACCGCTTCGCGCGCCGCGAACTGAGCGTGCGCACGCTTGCCGAAATATCACGATTCTTTAGCGGCTTTGGCGAAGGTCGTAGCGATCGAGGTTCATCACCTTATTCCACGCAGCCACGAAGTCCTTCACAAATGCGCCGTTCGAATCGTCACATGCATAGACTTCCGCGATTGCACGGAGCTGGGAGTTGGACCCGAAGACAAGGTCGATGCGAGTACCGGTCCACTTCTTTGCGCCCGTTGCGCGGTCGCGCCCTTCATAGATGCCTTCCTGAGTTGAGGAGGGCTTCCACTCTGTAGACATGTCGAGCAGGTTGACGAAGAAATCGTTCGTCAGCGTCTCGGGCCGGTTGGTGAAGACGCCGTGCCTGGACTGCCCGAAGTTGGCGTTCAGGGCGCGCATGCCGCCGACCAGAACCGCCATCTCCGGGGCAGTCAGCTTGAGTAGCTGCGCCCGATCGACCAGCAGCTCTTCCGCCGGTCTCTGGTGTCCGTTCCTGAGGTAGTTGCGGAACCCGTCTGCTGTCGGCTCCAGTGGGGCGAAGGAGTGCACATCGGTCTGTTCCTGGGAAGCGTCGGTGCGCCCCGGCGAGAAGGGAACCTTCACTTCGTGGCCGGCCTTTTTCGCAGCTTGCTCGACGGCCGCGCAGCCACCCAGAACGATCAGGTCGGCGAGCGAGACCTTCTTGCCTCCGGGCTGAGAGCCGTTGAAATCCGTTTGGATCGCCTGGAGCGCTTTGAGGACCTTGGCCAGCGCTTCGGGCTGGTTCACTTCCCAGCCCTTCTGCGGCGCCAGGCGAACGCGCGCACCATTGGCGCCACCGCGCTTGTCGGAGCCGCGGAAGGTAGCCGCCGAAGCCCAGGCGGTGGCGACCAGTTGGGATATAGACAGTCCGGATGCGAGGAGCTTTGCCTTCAGAGCGGCAATGTCCCGCTCCCCGATCAGTTCATGATCCACTGCGGGAACGGGGTCCTGCCAGAGCTGCGGCTCCGCGGGAACCAGGGGGCCCAGGTAGCGGGAGATTGGTCCCATGTCGCGGTGCGTCAGCTTGAACCACGCTTTGGCGAAAGCATCGGCGAACTCCTGCGGATGCTCGTAGAAACGCCGCGATATGGGCGCATAGATCGGGTCCATCCGCAGGGCGAGGTCCGTGGTGAACATCATCGGGGCGTGCCGCTTGGATGGATCGTGGGCATCGGGAACGGTGCCCGCGGCAGACGCGTTCTTGGGAGCCCACTGGTTGGCGCCGGCGGGGCTCTTCCCCAGCTCCCACTCATAGCCGAACAGATTCTCGAAGTAGTTGTTGTCCCACTTCACGGGGTTGGTGGTCCATGCGCCCTCGAGGCCGCTGGTGATGGCATTGGCGCCATTGCCCGTGCCCAGGGTGTTGTGCCAGCCGAAGCCCTGCTCCTCAAGTGGCGCGGCCTCGGGCTCGGGGCCGACGTACTTGACGGGATCGCCTGCGCCGTGGGCTTTGCCGAAGGTGTGGCCGCCGGCAATGAGCGCAACTGTCTCCTCGTCATTCATCGCCATGCGGGCGAAGGTCTCGCGAATATCCACCGCCGCAGCGATGGGATCGGGCTTTCCGTTGGGCCCTTCCGGATTCACGTAAATCAGGCCCATCTGAACGGCGCCGAGAGGATTGGCGAGTTGACGCTCGCCGCTGTAGCGCTCGTCCCCGAGCCACTTGCCCTCAGGTCCCCAGAAGATGTCGTCCTGGGGCTCCCAGATGTCCTCGCGCCCGCCGCCGAAACCGAACGTCTTGAAGCCCATCGACTCCAACGCGACGTTGCCGGCAAGAATCATGAGGTCGGCCCAGGAGATTTTCCGGCCATACTTCTGTTTGATTGGCCAGAGCAGCCGGCGCGCTTTGTCGAGGCTCACATTGTCCGGCCAGCTATTGATGGGTGCGAAACGTTGGTTGCCGGCGCCTGCCCCGCCGCGGCCGTCGGAGATGCGATACGTGCCGGCGCTGTGCCACGCCATACGAATGAAGAGGCCCCCGTAGTGGCCGTAGTCGGCCGGCCACCAAGGCTGCGACGTCGTCATCAGGGCATGGAGGTCCTTGATCACGGCATCGAGGTCGAGACTCTTGAACTCTTCCGCATAGTTGAAGTCCTCGTCCATGGGGTTGGACAGAGGCGAGTGCAGGTGCAGGATCTTCAGGTTGAGCTGGTTCGGCCACCAGTCCGCATTCGTCGCCGCGTGGCGAGCGCCGCCCGTCACCGGGCATTTGGTTTCGGTTGACAAGATTTCCTCCTTACTGCGGGGACAGGCGCCCCCGTTGCTGTGGTGAGTTTCTCACACGGCTGCGACGCTTGACGGGAAGCCGCGGAGCGCAGCCGGTGCAGAGCCCCCGGACGATGAGTTCACATTCGCGAAGAATCCGCTTGCCCAGGGAGGCCGAGGCGGGCCTGGGTACGGCGTACCACTCGATGTCCTCCACAATCCCGCAGCGGTCGCAGATGAAGTGGTGGTGCGGGATGCCTCTTGCGTCGAACCGCGCGGCGCGGCCCTCGACGGCCACTTCACGCACCAAACCTGCCTTTACAAGGTCCCGCAGATTGTTATAAGTGGTGGCTCTTGAAGAGCGCGGGACGATCCCCAGGCGATTCACGGCTTCGAAGATTTCCGCAGCCGTGGGATGCCCCGTATGTTCCATCAGGCACACCATCACCCCGTAGCGCTGCGGAGTGCACCGCAACCCACTGCCCTCCAAGGACCGCTTCACCGCCCCGGCATCCACTAGAGATTAGACTAGTTCTAATGTGACATTGTGTCAAGGCCATGCGGAGAGCTTTGCCGGACTTACAATGAGATCCATGAAGACCGCCCTCCTCGCCTTCGCGCTGGCCGCCGGATCCGCGACGGCGCAGTCTGGCCGCAACATCCGTACAGCGGAATACAAGGCCCTGCAGAAGAAGCTGTGCCGGGGCTGGAACACCTGGAGCACCAACAGCGTGATGGCGCACGTACACCTGCCGGACGGATTCGCGATCACGCTGGGACTCAAGTCGCTGGCCAGGCAGCCCTACAGCAATTCGTTCTTTCAGGCGAATGAGACCGCGCACCGGCCGGAGAAAGTGCGCCTGGGGCCGCACACCGAGGACGGCTCTTTCACCGAGCTGACGGTGGAATGGAGGGGCGACCCCTATCGCGCAGGCTCCCAGAACGTCATCCTAATTCAGAGCGCCACCGAGGGCGATGAACAGTACATCCTGGCCACGGTCGAGAAGCGCGACCCGCTGCGGCCGCTGCACCTGATCGTCGAAACCGGCTTCTACTGGAACCGGCCCGGCGCGGTGCGGCGCGAGGGGACGGCGATTCATGCCGAAGGAGCCACGCGGGTCTTCGAGGTGCGCACGACCGCGCCCGATGCGGGCGATCCATTCGCCACCTCCAACGCGCCGTACCTCTCTGCGGTTCTGGACGGACAGTTGGCGGTCTACACGGGGGCCGAAAGGAAACTGGACGAGATCAAAGCCATCGTCGAATCCCACCGCGCCCGGCACGTGGCGTGGCTGGCGTCGCACGGCGAGCGTTCCGATGCGTTCACCGCGATGCAGACGGTGTTGGCCTGGAACCTGATCTACGACCCGGAGAGCGACCGGGCCATCACGCCGGTGAGCCGTTTGTGGGCGGCAAACTGGGGCGGCACGGTGCTCTTCGACTGGGACAACTACTTCGCGTCGTTCATGTACAGCCTCTTCGACAAAGATCTGGCGTACGCCAACGCGGTGGAGAACACGAAGGGGATCACGGGGCGGGGATTCGTCCCGAATTTTCAATCGGCCTACAACATCAAGAGCGAGGACCGCTCGGAGCCGCCGGTGGGCGGCCTGATGGCGATGGAGATTTACCGGCGGCACAAGGAGCGCTGGTTCCTGGAGGAGATTTATCCGGAGCTGCTGAGGTGGAACCGGTGGTGGCCGGCGGCGCGGGCAAACGGCGACCTGCTGAGCTTCGGGTCCGATCCCGTCCCGCAGATCTTCGACGGCATCACCGACAACTGGCAGGCGGCGGCGTTTGAATCGGGTCTCGACAACTCACCGATGTACGACGGCGTGCCCTTCAACAAGCAAACGCACCTGCTGGAACTGGCCGACGTTGGGTTGGTTTCGCTCTACGTGGCGGATTGCGCGGCGCTCGCAGAGGTGGCGGACATCCTCGAGAAACCGGCGGAGGCGCAGGAATTGCGCGCGCGCCGGGCCAAATACGCACGGGCGCTCCAGACGCTGTGGAGCGAGCAGAGCGGCATCTACCTGAACCGGCGCACCGATACGGGCGAGTTTTCGCCGAAGCTGTCGCCTACCAACTTCTACCCGCTGATTGCCGGGACGCCGACACAGCAACAAGCGGAGCGGATGGCGAAGGAACACTACTTCAACCCGGCCGAGTTTCACGGCGAATGGGTGGCGCCGGCCATCGCGCGCAACGTGGCCGGCTTCGGCGACCAGACGTACTGGCGCGGCCGGATCTGGGGGCCGATGAATTTCCTGCTGTATCTCGGCTTCCGGAAGTACGATCTGCCGGAGGCGCGCAAGGACCTGGCGGAGCGGTCGTACCGGCTGTTCATGAAGGGGTGGGAGGGCGAGGGTGCGATTTACGAGAACTACAACGGCATCACGGGCCGGGGGAACGACGTCCAGAACAGCGACGGGTTTCACCACTGGGGAGCGCTGCTGGGCGTGCTGTCGCTGCTGGAGCAGGAGGGCGAGGGCACGCCGCCCGGCCATTGATTAGCGGCGCCCGTTCGGCTCCACATGAGTGCAAGCTAAAAAAATAGCTTGACCATGGAACACGCTCCAGACTCTAGACTAGGTTCGGGTGAGCACATGAGCGCGGCTTCGAAAGCACTGACTTGTGGCAGGCTCGCCGCGCTCTCGGGCGTCAGCGCCGACACGGTGCGGCATTACGAGCGCCGAGGATTGCTGCCAACGGCCCCACGCTCCGCCAAAGGGTACCGGCTGTTTCCAGCAGGCAGCCTGGAGCGGGTACAAGTCATCCGCCGGGCGCTAGCCATCGGGTTCACCGTCAGCGAACTTGCGGAAGTGCTGCATGAGCGCGACTCGGGCAATCCGCCCTGTCGCCGCGTCCGCGAGCTGGCGGTCACAAAGCTAGCGGAGCTGCGAAGGCGACAGCAAGAACTGGCCGACGTATGCGCCGCGCTACAGCGCGTCCTGAAGCACTGGGAACGCTGTTTGAAGGCTACTCCCGCCGGCCGGCCCGCGCGCTTGCTGGATGTTCTGTTGCAGGAAGGTCGCAGTGGGCCCACTGCGTTCATCTCGCCGTTCTCGCCGCGGATCAATGAAAATCGTAAGCCCGGAGTGAACAAATGAAACTGAGCACAAGCATCCTTGCCGCGCTGCTGCTGTTATTGGGCGCAGCGTGGTCGCAGCAACCCGAGAATTGCCCCATGCACGGACAGCACACGGGGCAGATGAGCAGCCCGCAGGCCGGTGCGCCGGAAGGACACCAACACGCCGGCATGGGGGATGCGGTGCAGCATTCGCCCGTGAAAACGGTCACCGCGGACCAGGCGCAGGCCCTGCTCAACGGCGAAGGGATGGGGATGGCAAAGGCGGCCGAGCTGAACCATTACCCCGGTCCGCGTCACGTGCTACAGCTAGCCTCCGACTTGCACCTGACCACCGAACAGACTGCAGCGACACAGAAGCTCTTTGACTCGATGCACGAGAACGCAGTGGACCTGGGAGAGGAGATCCTGGCACGGGAGAAAGACCTGGACGCCTTGTTTGCGAACGAGGGGCCCTCTCCGGCCGAAGTCTCGGCGCTGGTAAGTCAGATCGCCGTACTGCAGGGCAAATTGAGGGCAACGCACCTGCTGGCCCACTTGAAGGAGCGCGAGCAGTTGCGGCCTGAACAAGTAGCGGCCTACGACCAGTTGCGGCGCGGCGCGGACGGTTCAGGGGAGCACGCGCGCCAGCATTAGCGGGCTCACGACTAGTCCCCGTAGGCCGAGAGCTCGGCGCAACTGGAGAACGCACGGGCCGGCTTGCCGACGATGCGGATGCCCACGGCGCGGACGGGCTTGTCGAGCCGCATCGCGAAGGGCTCGCCGTCGCGGAGCGCGGGCACTTTCGCGGAGGTAAAGCCGGGGTAGCTCTCGAGCGGGCCCACGGTCACCCAGGGGCCGTCCTTGGTCTTCTTGATTTGTATCTGGGGCTTGCCGGCGGAGGTGTCGAACCAGCCGCCGTTCTCGAAAACCTTGCCGTGGCGGTAGACGATTCGGGCAATGTTTGCGGGCTGATCCATCTCCACCGCGTACCAGTCTTCCTTGGCCGGTTTGCCCTCGAAGGTCGTGCGGTAGGTGTCGGGCCGCTCGTCGCAGATGGAACCGGGGACGCTGCCCGTCTTCGACCAGGACTCGGTTCCGAAGGCGGTGAGCGCTACCTGGCCGATGGGCACGCGGCCTGGCTTGAGGACCCAGACACGGTACTTCACCGCGTCGGCGAAAGGCACGAAGATCAGCGCCTGGGACTTGCCGGCGAAGGCCCCGTCAACGGAGTACGCCTGGTTGCCAGCCCACGTTTTGGGAAGCGCCGCCGCGGCATCCTGAAGCTGAATCTGGGGGCCCTCAGCCGATTTCAGCGAGGCGCGATGGGGGTAGGTAACCTGCGGGTTGAGGTCGCTCTCGAGCGCCAGGACCTGCGGCCCGCGGGCGAGCGCCAGATGATCCGGATAGCTTGCGCCGCCGGGCAACACGCGGACGGGCAAATCCATCTGGATTTCGATCACATCGCCCCAATGCCACAAGCGATCGAGCTTGAGGAACTGGCCGGGCTCGCCGGGAGTCTCGGCGTCCTTCACCTTGGCGGAGAAACTGGTGCACCAATCGGGTACGCGGAGAAAAATGGGGAAACGCGCCGAGCGGGCCGGGCGCACGGTCAGCGCGACCTTGCCGTCGCGCGGGAATCGGGTGGCCGACAGGAGGGTGACTTCAAGATCGGGCCGAACGTAGACGACGGCCTCTCCCGGCGTATAGAGCAGCACGGCCAGACCACCGTCGCGTTCGCCCCAGGCCATCTGCGGGATGGCTGAGATGGCGCGCGGCGCGCTCGAGACGGCGCAGTTGAGTGCGACGCCGGGATGCTTGCGGCCGACCAGCGGGGTGAAGCGGGAGATGCCGCCGGTGTGAGGATCCTGGGAGCCGAGGAGCTGATTGTAGACGGTGCGCTCGACCTCATCGGCGTAGCGCGGCTCGCCGGTGGCGCGGAGCAACTGCCAGTTGAGCTCGAGCCAGGACACGGTGGCGCAGCCCTCGCCGACGCTGGCCGCTTCCTCGCCGGGCAGGTCCTGTTCGTCCCGGAAATGCTGGCCGGAACTGACCGTGCCGGTGATGTAGAGGCGCTTGGAGACGATGTCCTTCCAGGCGGTGGTGGCGGCCTTGAGATACGGCTCTTCGCCGGTGAGGCGGTAGAGCTCGACGAGGCCGGAGAGGTTGTCGAGGATCTCCTCGGCATGGGCGTCGGCGATGCGGTAGACGCTGCCGGTCTGCTGGAGCGTCTTGATGAGCTTGGGGCCTTGCGGCTCGCCGTCGGCGCGGACGATGTAGCGCGCGAAGTCCAGATACTGCGGCGTGCCGGTGTAGCGATAGAGGACGCAAACGGATTCCAGAACGCTGGTGGCGGCGAGGCCCATGTGGGCTCCGGCGGTGAGAATGTCGCGCTGCCCGGGGCCGTCGCCATACGTGTGAGCCAGCATGTCGCCGATCTTGCGGGCGGCGTCGAGCGCCTTGGCGTTTGCGGTCACCTGGTAATAGCCGAGCAAGCCGGTGAGCGTCCAGCGCAGATCGCCGATGCGAGAGGTTGCGGCGACCGGGGAAGCCTCGAGCGCGGAGGCGACGCTGTCCATCTTTTCCTTCAGGTGCGGGTCGCCCGTGTAGGCCCAGGCGCTGGAGGCGGCATCGAGGAACTGGCCGGCATCCTCTCCGCTGGCGCTTTGCGAGCCGGGCTTGGTGGGATACGCGGAGAGCAGGAGGGTCTGGTTGACATGGAGCAACCGGCCCTCGAGGTTCACGTGCATACGCTGGCCGAGCAGGCCCTCGATCTTCTGCCGGTCGAGAGAGCCGGCGAGGAAGCGGTCTTTCACTTTGTCGGGAACGGCGGGCTTGGGAGCGTCGGCCAAACGAGGCACGGGAGCTGCGAGTGCCGCCACAGCGAGCAGACACCCGAGCACCACAACTCTTCGCATTAGGACAAGCTTACCCCATATGGACGACCGGGCACGCGGACGCGGTGCTCTTCGGCGAAGGAGCCGGTGGGCGGCTCGCCTCGAGCGCGCCGCCGCGCGAGTCGGCCGCCACCTCGGAAATGAGATATGCTCGTACTGATTTATGCTGACGGATCTCTATCGATTGTTCCCGCCTGAAGGGATCAAGATTCTGCTGGTGGTGGGGCTCGCCTTTCTGACCGGCCTGGAGCGCGAGGAGCGGCGCGTGGGGAACGGGCAGTTTTCGTTCGGCGGCGTGCGCACTTATCCTCTGATCGGACTCATCGCCTACGGCATCTCCTTCCTGGCGGGAGGCAATGTTCTGGCCGTGGTCCTGGGCTTCGCGGTGGTGGCGTGCTTCCTGATGCTGTCGTACCGGAACAAGCTGCAGTCATCCGGGATGGCGGGCATGACCACCGAAATGTCGGCGCTGACGACTTACATTGCGGCGGCGCTGGTGTATCGCGGCGAGTTCTGGATCGCCACAACGCTCACAGTGGCCAGCATGCTGTTGCTGGAGCTGAAGGGAGCGCTGGAAGGCCTGACTAAGCGCATCGCGCCAGACGAGATTCTCACCTTCACGAAGTTTCTGCTGTTGACGGCGGTGATTCTGCCGGTGCTTCCCAACCGGGAATTCGGGCCGTTCGCCATCAATCCGGCGAAGATCTGGCTGGTGGTTGTGGCGGTGAGCACGGTCTCTTACGGCAGCTACGTGATCCAGAAAGTCACCAAGGGACAGGGCGGGGTGTTGCTGGCGGCGCTGCTGGGAGGCGCGTATTCCTCGACGGTGACGACGGTGGTGCTGGCCAAGCGCGCCAAGGTGGAAAATCGGCCGCATTTGTTTTCGGGAGTAACACTAGTGGCTTCGGGCATGATGTATCTGCGGCTGGCGGGACTGGTAACGATTTTCAACCGAAGCCTGATTATGATTCTGGGAGTGCCGTTCCTGATCCTGGCGGGAACGAGCATCCTGTGCGGGTGGTTGTGGAGCCGGATTTCGGATGCCAAGGCGGGGGACGTGCAGCGCGAGTTCGAGCCGAAGAACCCGCTCGAAATGCGCGCGGCCCTGGGCTTTGCGCTGTTGTTCGTCGCCATGCTGGTGGCCACGCACCTGGCGGTAACTTACCTGGGCAAGGCAGGGGTGTTTTCGCTGGCGGCCCTGATGGGCGTGACGGACGTGGACCCGTTCATCATGGGAATGACGCAATCGGCGGGCAGCGGCACGGTGCTGGGCGTGGCGGCGGCGGCGATCCTGATTGCCGCTTCCAGCAATAACCTGATCAAAGGAATTTACGCCTATTCGCTGAGCGACCGCAAGACCGGGCTCTGGAGCCTGTGCTTCCTGGCGGCGCTGGCGGCGGCTGGGCTGACACCGCTGTTGTGGCTGGCGCGGTGACGGCGCACTACTTCTGCTGGTTCGTCTTAGCCGCCGCTTCCGTGGCGATCTTCTGAACCTCGGGCGCGACGTCGGAGAACATCTTCTGGCCCAGAGCCATCGAGCGCTTCATGAGGTCCGGCATCTTCTCCAGCATGGCCTGACCCGCCGGGCTCTTGTAGAAGGCGACGATGCCGTCTAACTCTTCCTCAGTGTAGGTGTCGGCATAGACCTTGACGAACTCGGGCCTCATCTTGTCCCAGCGTTCCCGAATCAGCGCAGTGATCTTGTTCGTCATCTCATCGGCAGCTTGGCGGGCTTCGGGAGACATGTCCGTCTTGCCGAGTTGAGCCGCCGACATAGCCTTCATCTGATCGGCGATCTGGGTCATCATCTGATCGGCCTTCGAGAGCGTCAAGAGCTCTTCGATTTTTGCGTTCTTGGTGGCCTCGTCAGCGCGCGCTGGCGTCCAGAGCAGGGCGGCGGTGCAGAGAACGGCGAAGAGAAGTCTCATGATGTGGACCATTCTATACCGCCTCGGGGTCCTCGCGGCGGGGTAGTGTCTGAAGGGACTCAGGGGCCTCGGTTGCTCTTCCTACATCGCGAGACTAATTCTCAAGGCTTCGTTAACCTTGTCCATGGTGCGATGTGCGACATGTCCCAAACTGTGCACTATCCGGCCTTCGTCTATGCACCTGAGAAGATTGCACTGGATGACGCTGTCTTTTACAAGCCCCGCCTCACCGCCGGCAACGGGTACATCGACTGGATACCTCTTTGGAACGTGGTCAGCGTCAGTAATAGCGGCAACAATCGTTACGGGGGAATACTTGTTGCCTATGTCATTCTGAATCACGAGGCAAGGGCGAGTCTTCTTGGGTTCGCTGCCGACAGCAGGATCCAAATTGACCAACACGACCTCACCCCTGACACATTTTCCGCCCATCTTGGTCCTAATCGAACTGTCCGAACTCCTCTGCTATCTCTCGGGCTACGTTTGCATTGGCTATGTAGCCCTCAGTCAGTTGCTCGTGAAGTTTCTTCTGGCGTCTCTGGCGGATGTACTCTTCAACTGCCAAGCGAATGAAATCGCTTCGGCTAGTTCCAAGTTCAGCGACCGCACTCTCGGTTTCGCGAAACAGCGGCTCCGGGAAGTCCACGACGATCTTTCTTGGCGCGCGTGCAGCGACTACCGGCACTTTCCTCCTCCTATGCGTCTTGGTAGCATCCATAATACATCACACTCCACTATGAGCAAACCATACTTGTAGTGACGAATATATTATCGACGAGGACACAACTTTAATATAGATAGACACAATACTGTTTTGTTTCAGTATGTTACGCTGCTGAAAAGGGCGCTAGGTTGCGAATGGTGGAGCACGGCCAAGGTCTTCTGGGGGGAGTCTGTCCCGTGGCGGGACCGCCTCAGATTTTTCGGCCGAGGAGCTTGCCAGCACCCAATTCGGCCATGCCGGCGAGGCCGAAGCGGTCCTGGAACATCCGAAGGTAGAGCGCCTTGGCGTCGTCGGGCGGGAGCTTGGGATGGTCGTTGGGCACCAGGCGCAGGGCGCCGGAAGGACACGTGGTGAGACAGAGGGCGCAGCCGATGCAGCGCGAACGATCGACCACGGCCTTGCCGTCCGGGCTCGATATGGCTTCCATCTGGCACCGCGTTTCGCAGGCGCCGCAGGAGGCGCAGACCTCCGGATCCACGACCGCGTAGAAATTGGAGCTGAAGAAATCGGCGGGGGCCGGGAGACGCTTGGCCGAAGTGAGCACGCCGCAGCAGCAGCCGCAACAGCAGCAGACGAACATGGGGGACTTGGTGTTTTCGGGCTGGAGAACCAGGCCGTCCCGATCGGCGGTATCGAGGAGGGCGAGGATCTCTTCGCGCGTTGCGGCCTGGCCGCGGCCGGACGCGACGGCCCACTTCGCCGCGGGCCCGATCATGAGGCAGTTGTCGCGCTGCGCGGTCTGATTGCAGCTCTGGCCCAGCAGGTCCGCGCCGTGGCGGCAGATGCAGGTGAGGGTTCCGAAAGGCCCGGGAGAAGATTCGACGTGGTCGCGTATCTGGTCGTAGGTGGAGATGCCACGCTCGACGGCGATCCGCTGGTTGACGGGCACGACGCGGAGCTGCGTGGTTTTGCCTGTGTGGAGCGCAGCGCCGAACGCTTCCTCGACGTACTGGCGGTGCTCGCGCTCGTACTCGGCCGTCAGGGTCTTGAGCTGGCGCTCGTACATACCGATGACGTAGGCGAGCTTGCCGTAGCAGAGCTGACCGTCCATGGGGTGTGCGAGCGCGATTCCCTTGGCCGACATACTATCCAGCTTCGCGGTGAGCTCGGGGAGCGTCATGCGCGATGCGACGCGCTTGTGGATGACGGCGGCGGGCTCCGGAATGGCACTCAATTCGAGCGCGATTTCGGCCTCTTCGGGAGTAAAAAGCCGCTCAAGGATGCGGATCTCAATGCCGGAACTGGTGGCCGGGAAGGCCACGGGCATGCGGTCCAGATGCTGCTGGAGACGGCGATAGAGCGAATCGGGCGCGGCGGTTTCCATCAGGGTTCATGATACACCCGGTCGCTGTTGGCCCGAGCTGGTTGCTCTAGCTCTGGCGGGCCTTGCGGCGGCGAACCAGGAATGCGGCGCCGCACAGGCTGGCGAGCATCAGGAAGCCGGTGGCGGGTTCGGGGATCTGGCCCTGAAGATACAGGCTTTCGCTCCCTCCGGTACCCGGCTCCAAAACGAGGCTCAGGCCATAGGGCAGATTGGACGCATAGGTCCCGGTAATCCCGTCGGCGGCCGTAATCAAGAGAACATCGTAGGGGTTATCCGTCCACCCGCCCAGCGGGTCCAGCACAATCGTTCCGCCCAGCGTGGCCGAGCCCGCAAGGTTCATCGTATCGCCCGCGGTGGTGCTGCCGACGTCGAAGACGAGCGTCCCACCGGAGGTCTGATCGAAGTCGTCAAAGCCCCACGTGCCGACGTGGTTTGGGCCGGCCACATACAAGGTGACGCCGTTGTTGGTGACGCTGGCGTCGCTCGAAAAGCCACCCTGGCCAGTCACCGTGCCGCCGTTGAAAATGGCGCTGGTCACATCGAGCGTGCCGCCCAAGTGGAGGGTGCCGGAGTTCTGCGTGTAAGTGGCGCCGGCCGGGGGATCGACCGTTCCGCCGGAGACGATGCGTAGCGTGCCGCCGTTGTTAACGATGTTGCCGGAAGAAACGGCCAGGGTTGCGCCGGAATCCACTCGGATCGTGTTCCCGTCAGTAAGATTGACTCCATTGTTCGTGGTCAGGGTTCCGCCGGTGATGGTGAGGTCGAAGCCGCCCACGTTAGTGTTGTTCAGCGCGACGGTTCCGGTGGAGAGGACCACGCCGGTCCCATGGTTCACGATGGTCCCGCCGGTCACGCTGGAACCGTCCGTGAGTTGGAGCGTTCCCGTATCCAACACGTCGAGGATGCCGTTATTTGCGATTGCGCCCATCAGATTCACCGTCGATCCCGCATCGACCTTCAGGGTGGCGTTGCTGGTTAAGTTGGTGAGGCTGGTGGTTCCGGTAGCATCCATGGTGCCCGAAAGGGACCCGTAGAACACGGAGGCGCTGGTCAGCGTGACGCTGCCGGAGCCGGTCTGGGCGATCGTCCCGACTGAGCCGTTGACGATGGAGCCCGTCAGGGTTGCAGTGCCGTCGCCGCTCTGGATGATCCCGTAGTTCGATACAGCGCCCGCGGAGGTGCTGCCGTCAATGGCCAGGATCCGCCCGGGACCGGTGCTGGAGGAGAGCGTCCCGTCGTTGGTGCCCCCCTGGAAGGTGGCGGTTCCGATGCCTGTGACCCAAAGAGCGCCGCTGCCCTCGACGTTGACGCTCGTCAGGGTGTTCGTTCCGGACGCGCCGACGGTCCCTAAGACAATCGACGTAGCGGACAGGGTCGAGCCGGTCATGTCGATGGCGCCGGTAAGCAACCCGTTCGTCACGGCGGCGCCGTTCAGCGTAACGCTGCCGACTCCGGTCTGGGCGATCACCGCTCCTGATCCGTTGACGATGGAGCCCGTCAGGGTCACAGTGCCGTCGCCGCTCTGGATGAGTCCGTAGTTCGTTACCGCGCCGCTGGTGGTGCCGTTGACGATCAGCTTGGAGCCGGAACTGGCCTGTAGAATTCCGGCGTTGGAGCCGCCTTGGAAGGTGGTGGTTCCCCCTGTGACTGTGAGGACGCCGCCCTCGACCTCTACTCCGGTCAGGGTGTTCGTTCCCCCGGCGTTGATGGTGCCGACAAGAGCACCGCCGGACACGGAGGCGCCGTTCAGCGTCACGCTTCCGACGCCGGTCTGGAAGATCGCCCCGACTGGGCCGTTGTCGATGGCGCCCTTAAGGACTACGGTGCCGTCGCCGCTCTCGATGAGGCCGTTATTCGTTACCGCGCCGCTGGTGGTGCCGTCGATGACCAGCTTGGAACCGGAACTGGCCAGAAGCTCCGACCCGTTAGTGCCGCCAGCGAAGGTGGTGGTTCCCCCTGTGACCGTAACGGTGGTGGCGTTGCTGATTACGACACCCGTGAGAAGGGTTGTTGCCGCGCTGTCGATACTGCCGCCTGCGGTTGTGGCCAGAGTGCCACCCACGACCGTTGCGCCCTTCAATGTCAGCGTGCCCGAGTTGATCGCGAGCGTGCCGCCGGTGGCATTGAAGGACCCTTCCATGGTGATGGCTCCGCCGGAGCTGGTCGTGAGCATGGCCGCGACCGTGCCTCCACCCTGGAGAACGAGCGTCCCAGCCGAGGTGAGGGTGCCGTTGGATAGGGTAAGGGCGTTCGTCACCGTAAGCTTGTTGCCGGTGGCGATGGAGACGACGTAGGGGTTGTTCTCAATGGTGAGGGAGTTGAGGGTCAGGTTGCCCTTGTCGTCAACGCTGGTGAGCTGGGTTCCCGTCCCGATGACGACGTCATCTGTGTCGACGGGAGCGGCGCCAGTGCTCCAGTTCGCGGCGTGGGTCCAGTTGGTGTTCTTCCCTGACTCGATCCAGGTGACTGGGCCGGCGTTCAATTGGGCCAGGGGAAAGGCCCCGGCGATGACCATGGGGAACGCCTTGAAGGCAAGAAAGCGGGACAGATTAAGAAGACGTTTGCGCGACAGCAGCATGTGTATCCTCGGCTCAGTGCGGCTCGGTACCAAAAAAGTATAGCATTCTGAACTCTGTTATTAGCCTCCCGAGAGGCCCCCACATACGGTTTTCGGTACCAGGGACTGGGGGGCGGCGTACTGGTAAGGTTAGCGGGCGCGACCGGGTTCGATCAGATAGGTGCCCCTTTTCAGACAGCCACCCGAGCGTGACGGTATGCAGAAGTTCGTGTATACTGATACCTCCTTATCCTCTTGGACCGGCTTCAGGAAAGCACCTGTAGAGAGCAGCGCATACCATGCTTCGCGAGGCTACTTACTACGCCGGAATGGCGCGTGGGCTCCATGCCTACCTCTTGACGCCGCCTTGTTCGGACGCCCGTGGCGTAATCCGGAGCCACCTCGAGAATCGCGAAGCGCTGTTCCTGGATAAGATCCGGCGTGTCGTATTCGCCGATCCGCATCATCCTTATTTCCAGATGTTCCAGTTGGCCGGTTGTGCGTACCAGGACCTGGCCGATGCCGTGGGGCGCGACGGTCTCGAATCGACCCTCGCGGCTTTGCATCGCCAGGGCGTCTACCTCACGCACGACGAGCTCAAGGGCAAGACGGAAATCGTACGCTCCGGCCGGCACATTCCGAGCGACCAGCAAAGCTTCCTGAATCCGCTGGTAGACGGGCTGATGGAATCCTCCAGCAGCGGAAGCCGCAGCGCGGGGACGCGGACGCGGTGGAGCACCGCATTTCAGGTTTACCCCGAAGCCTACGCCGCACTGCGGCGGGAAGAGTTTCGGGCTGACCGCCATGCCTTCGTGATCCTGCGGCCTCTTCTGCCATCGAGCATTGGACTTTGGACCGCGCTGCGTGCCGCCCGGGCAGGGAGTCCCGCCGAACGCTGGTTCGCAGTGAACGGAGGATGGCGCGATTCGGGCCACTACCGCGCCGTCACGCTGGCGATGGTGGCGATGGCGAACCTGATGGGCACCCGGGTGCCTTTCCCCCGTTCTCTCCCGCCCAATGACTTCACTCCCGTGGCCCGCTGGATCGCACGCCGCCGCTCGCAGAATGTCGCGTGCTTCGTGGGATCGTTCGTGAGCCCGGCCGTGCGGGTCGCTACCGCCGCCGCCGAGAACGGTCTCGACATCGGCGGCACACTATTTGAAGTTGGCGGCGAAGCCTTAACCGATGCGAAGCGTCAGACGATTGAAGCGGCGGGTTGCGAAGCCGCGGTCAACTACTGGATTCACGAGATCGGGCACGTCGGCGCCGCGTGCCGGCAGATGCGAACCGGCAACTCGGTCCACCTGTTTCGTGAAGCGGTCGCCGTAATCAGCCACCGCAGGCGGGCGCCGCTCTCCGAGGTGGAGGTCGATTCGCTGCTGTTTACGACCCTGCTTCCCATTGCCCCGCGCCTGCTGATCAACGCGGAAATGGACGACAGCGGCATCCTCGAACCCGCGCAGTGCGACTGCATCTACTCCGCCGCCGGCCTCACGACGCAAATCCGCGATATCGGCAGCTTCGGGAAACTGACGGGCCAGGGAATGACGCTGATGGGCGGGGACATGCTTCGCCTGCTGGAGGAAGTTTTGCCGGCGCGCATGGGTGGCGGCCCCGGTGACTACCAGCTTGTGGAGCAGGATGGCGGCGGCCAGACTCACCTCACTCTTCGGGTGAGCCCTCGCGCCGGGGCGCCCTCAGCCGAACAAGTAGGAGAGTGCTTCTTGGAAGAACTTCGAAAATACTACGGCGGCGCCCTTGCCGCGCGAACGTGGAGACATGCCGAAGCGGTCGAGACGGTTATTGCGGAGCCTCTGACGACCGCGAACGGCAAGGTGCTTCCCCTGCACCTTCTTCGTACTACCCGGAAAAATGAATCTCATGAATCGTAGGTCGTTCCTCACTTCCATGGCGGGAATGGCGGCGGCGAGCTGCGGCCGCGGGGCCGGCCAGCTTCGGACACTGCGCGTTGCGGTGGCGTTGACTTATCCGACCATGTCCGCTTTCTACCTGGCCCAGGAGCAGGGCTGGTTTCAGGACGCCGGCTTCAACTTGGAGATCGTGCCGGTCGCCTCCGCGCCGCAGATGATTCCCCTCCTGTCGGCTGGAAAACTCGATGTTTCCTTCGATGCGCTCAGTCCAGCGTTCTTCAATGCCGTGGAGCGGGGCGCGCATTTCAGAATCGCGGCGGGAAGGGACATCGTGGCGCCGGGCTCGTCCGACCGCGCTCTGTATGGACTCCGGTCCTCCTTCCCGCGCGGCCTCGCCGATCTGAAGGAGCTCAAAGGCAAGCGCATCGCCATACACGCCAGGGCGATGGTGATCGAATACTGGTTGGATAAGATGCTGGCCCGTGCCGGCTTGACGCAAGACGACGTCAAGGTCGTCATTGCAAACCAAGCCGAAGCTTATGCGGCGTTGAAGGCGGGCGGCATCGACGCGATTGCCGGCGTGTTCTTCCTTGATAGAGCTTTCGCCACGCTCGAATCGAGGCTGGTGCTCGGCATCCGCGTGTCCGACGTCTTGCCAAAGTCCCAGTTTTCGCACGTTCTATTCGGCAAGGAATTGCTCAGCGGCCCTGTCGAGATAGGCACGAGATTTCTTGCGGCCTATTTGCGGGGCACGCAGTCATTTGCACGGGGACGAACCCCCGCGTTCCTGGTAGACCTATGCAGAAAGAACGGCTGGGACCTGGTCCGCGCGGGCGAACTGTGCCGTCAGGCCATTTCTCCGGGCGGCGATATCAGTATGCCGAGCCTGGAGTCCTTTGCCGATTGGGCCATTGGCAAGGGCTACTGCGCGCCCAGCGTCAAACGGGCCGAATGGGTGGACAACCGATTTCTGGGAGCGGCACGCCGGATGGCGGCTGAACACGGAGCATGACAATGAAGAGAAGAGCCGCCGTTCTGTTGTTATCGTTGGGTCTGGCGCTGGCGCCACTGGGCGCCCAGACGACGACGGCGATTGAAGGGATCGTGTACGACCCTTCGGGTTCGGCGGTTCCGGGCGCCTCGGTGCGGCTGCTCGAAACCGCAACCGGAGCCGAGCGCCTGGTGCGAGCCGACGATCGGGGCTGGTATTCCGCGCCCGCGCTCGCGCCGGGTGTCTACGAGCTTGAAGTCTCCGCCGCGGGTTTCCACACCGAGATACGGCGCGGGCTGGATCTCTCCGCAGGACGCAATACGCGCCTGGATTTCCATCTGTCGATGGGCGAGGGACGTCAAACGGTGGTTGTGACCGGAGAAACGCCCGTGGTGAGCGCGACAACGGCCGATTGGGGCGGCTCCATCCCGCGGGAGAACCTGGAGGAAATGCCTCTGGCCGGCCGGGACCTTTTTGGCCTCGCGTCGCAACAAACCGGCGCGACGATCGCAACCACCGCGAATTTGGCCATCACGTCGGGCGGGGGAATCCATGTCTCGTTCAATGGCGCCCGTCCGAATCAGAACAGCTTCCGGCTGGATGGAATCTACACGAACGACTGGAGCGGTTCGGCCCCGTCCAGCGCGGCCGGACGCCTTCTCGGTCTCGAGGCGACGGAGGAGGTTCGCATCCTGACCAGTCCCTTCAGCGCCGAGTACGGCCGGGCAGCCGGCTCCGTGGTAACGGCCGTTTCCAAGTCCGGCTCGAACGAATTCCACGGCGACGCTTACGAGTACTTCCGCAATAGCGCGCTCAATGCAAAGAATTTCTTCGACTTGGCTAATGCGCCGATTCCCCCTTTGCGCCAGAATCAATTTGGCGCCGCCATGGGCGGCCCACTGCTCCGCGATAAGCTGTTCTTCTTCGCGAACTACGAAGGCATCCGCGGGTTTTCCGGTACAACCGTCAACGCAACCACGATCAGCGACGGCGGGCGCCAGGGCGACCTCGGCACCTCCAGCGTGACAGTAGCACCGCAGGTCACACCCTATCTCAGCCTCTTTCCCAAATCGAACGGCCAGGACTATGGCGACGGCACCGCGCAATACATCACCGGCACGCCTACTTCCACGCGGGAGGATTACGGCTCGGTCAAGCTCGATTACGACGCCTCGGAAAGACTCCGAACCGCCGTCCGCTATACCTTCGACGACTCCCACACGGCGACGCCCGATCCGTTTCATATCTGGACTTTTGGTTCTCCCTCGCGCTATCAGTTCGTTCACACCGAAACGCAATTCGTCGAATCGCCCAACACGGTGCAGACCTTTCATGCCGGGTTCAGCCGAATTTTCAAGGCCGACGTGAACATCGTCGATCCGAGCGTTCCGGCATCGGATTCCTTTGTGGAGGGCCAGCAGTTGGGTTCGATCGTCGTGACCGGGCTCACCAACCTGGGAGGGTATCAGGCGCGGTTGCCGCGGAGATTGGTTGACAACGATTACCAGCTAGGTTACGACGCCATTCTGGTGCGCGGCGCGCACACCATCAAAATAGGCGCCCAATACGATCGGGTCCAATTCAATCAGTACGCTCCGCTGAGCCAAGTGGGCGGGTACACGTTCTATTCGCTCAAGAGTTTTCTGCTGGCGAAGCCCGCAAACGGCGATCTGATGGTGCCCGGTTCCAATACGGAGCGGGGCTGGAGGCAAGACCAGTTCGGCTTCTTTGCTCAGGACGAGTTCCAGGCGACCCGCCGCCTCGACGTGACGCTGGGCTTGCGGTACGAACCCTATACGGTCCCGACCGAGGTAAACGGCATGGTCGCGATCCTTCCCAATTACATGCAGGATTCCACGGTTACGCTGGGCAGCCCGCTTTTCAAGAATCCTTCGCACCTGAATGTTGCGCCCCGCGCCGCCATCGCGTGGGATCCAACCGGTTCGGGCAAAACGGTGGTTCGAGCCGGAGCGGGCATCTTCCACGATCAGTTGGGCATCCCCGAATTGTTGAACACAGGAAACTTTGTGCCGCCATTCTACCTGCGGGAGATTCCACCTAATCCCACGTTCCCCAATCTCTTGCAGGCGCTGGCGCAGACCCCGACCCCGATGACCTTGGATCTGACCGACTACAACCAGAATCAGCCCTACACCATCCAGTACCAGTTCGCCGTCGAGCGTTCGTTCGCCGGCGATACGCTGCTGCGGATCGGCTACACGGGCTCGCGGGGCGTCCATTTGGCGGGCCAGGCCGGCAACGTCAACCCGACCGCGCCGACCGTTGAAGCCGACGGCCAATTGTACTTCCCGGCCAATACCCCCAGAGTGAATCCGGCCTGGGGCCAGATCGGGATGCGCACTACGCAGTTCGACTCCAACTACAACGCGCTCCAGGCGAGCCTGGAACGCAAATGGAAGCGGGCCCGCGTCCAGGTCAACTACACGTGGTCCAAGTCCATCGACGACGCCTCGAACGCGATTTACAACGATTTCAGCAACAGCAACCTGGTGCCCACCATGTTCGACTACAGCCTGAATCGCGGCTTGTCGGATTTCGATTTGCGTCATGTCTTCACGGCGAACTTTGCTTACACAGTTCCCACGCCGGCCAGAGGCGCGGTTGCGAAAGCGCTGGGCGGGTGGGAGGTTCTCGGCCTGGTTCAAGCGAACTCAGGATTTCCCTTCAGCCCGACCGTGGGCTTCGACGACGCGCGCTTGGGCGGCGCTACGGACCTGGGCCAGCGGCCGAGCCTGGTTCTTACCGGCCAGCCGATTGTTACTGGGGATCCCGGCCAGTACTTCAATCCGCTAGCCTTCTCCCTGCCCCCTGCCGGCTATTACGGCAATCTGGGCCGGAACGTGTTGACCGGCCCGGGGATGGTGGAGGCGGATGCCGGGCTGCACAAGATCGTCTGGCGGACCGAAAGACAGTCCCTGGGGCTGCGCCTGGAAGTGTTCAACCTTGCCAACCACCCCAATTTCCAAGTGCCGAGCGGCCTGGCTTTGTTCAACAACACGGGCGGTCGAGTCGCCACCGCTGGCCAGATCACCGCGACGACCACTACTTCGCGACAGGTCCAAATCGCGTTGAAGTGGGCGTTCTAAGCAGAGCGGGCGCCGGGGCGGGAGAGCGCGAGGAAGGCGGCGCGCAGGCGCGGATGGCGCTGCATCAGGCGCAGGTAGCGAGCCTCGGAGGGCCCCTGCTTGGCCTCGAGGATTCGCGCGGCGGCGGCTTTCTCCTCCGGCGGCCAGCGAGAGAGGCCGGGAATCAGGCTCAGCACCTGCGCCAGGCCGCTTGAAGACTCGACGCCAAGATGGCGGGCGGCGTAAAGGCTGGCGGCGCGGCGAAAGCGCTCGGCGTCGCCGGCGAAGCGTGTGGCCATGGCGCGGGCAGCGGCCAGTCCCAGGTTGCGAACGCGGAAGGCGTCCCAGGCCCCGGCCTCGGCGGTGGGCCCTTCAAAAATGAGGTAGCTCGCAGCGAGCCGCTCGAGCGTCCGGCGCGAACTGCGGTGTCCGGGCGTGCGGGCCATGCGGCGTTCCTCGCGCGCCACCAGCGCGGCCGCGGCCGGCTCGACGGGACGGAAGCCGAGCTTGCGGTAGAACCAGAAAGCCCCGGAGTCGATCGCCTCCGGGTTCTGGTGACCGATTTGATAGGGGTCCACCGAGAAACAGGTGACGCCCAGCGCCTGGCGGAAGAGGCGCAGAAGGCGGGCGTAGAGCCACGCGGATTCGCCTTCGCGGAACGTGTAGTAGAGATTGAAGCCGACCTCGGCGCGCTCGAACAGCGAGAGCAGCTCGACATAGCCGGCGGGCACCCCGTTCTTGAAAAACATGCCGGCGTGGTAGGCGCGCAGGGGCAGGCGCCAGGCGGGCGGGACTCCGAAGAAGAAGAAGTTGACGCCGCGGCCGAGATCGGCGTGGAAGACCGCCGCCTGGTCGGGGTGACTGAAGCCGTAGAGCTCGCGGTAGCGCTGGGCGGAGGTGTCGAGGATGAGGTCGAGGATGCGGCGGGCCTCAGGGCGGGAGAGGCGGCGGATGCCGAGCGGCGGGGCTTCGAGCTCGCCGGCAAGCGAGACGTCTCTACGGGCGAGCAACGGCTCCCGGTGGCAGTAGAGTTTGCGCACGGGCAGGCGCAGGCGCGAGCGGGAGGTGCGGGCGTTCCCGATTTCCCAGAGAAGGGGCAGATCGAGAGCTTCGTAGATCTCGGCGCGGCCGCGTGGCGGGACGGGGAGGGCGGCAAGCCTCTCGAGCAGCCACGCCAGGCCGGTTGAACCGCGGGGGTGGGAAGCGGCCACCCATTCGCGGTAGGGAACGTGGGCCTCCACCGGCCAATCCTCTTCGACGAGGGGCACGAAACGGGCGAGCGCGGGGCCGAGCCTGTCGGCCTGATCGTGGCGATCCCAGGCGATCTCGACGCCGCGCGGGTGCAGGGCGGCGAGACGGCGCGCGACCTGGTAGCTGAAGACGGCGGCGAAGGAGGTTCCGGCGATGCCGGACGCTTCGGGCTCCTCGAAAGGGGCGAGGTCGAGCTTTGGCTGGGCGATTCGCCGGGCGAAGGCGAAGAGGATGGAATCGGCCATGCGCGCGACGGCGGGAGTGCATGGATAGGCGCGGAGGAAGAGCAGGGTTTCGTGCAGGCGTATGAGCGAGGCGGGGTGGTCGAAGCGGCGGGCTGCGATTTGCGCGAGCAGCTTTTCGAGTTGCGGGGCGGCGGCCGGATCGAAGCGGCGCTTCCATTGGTCCAGGCGGTCGAGCAAGTCGCGGGACATTGGCTAGAGCTTAGCTCAGGCGGGAGTGGCGTGTGTGAGGGGCGGCGTGTGGTTAGGGCTGGGGAAGGCATTATTAGCCACAAGCCGTCAGACTGGAAGGAGCATCCGGCTGCAACACGCCGGCATAGGGTCCCGAGTTTGCGCGGTGTACCACGTTAGCAGCCCATGCAGCTCAGTACCGTATCCCAAGCAGTCCGCCCTTCTCGCCCTCGTCCGTGAGCTCGATTCGCACGTACGGCTCTAGCGAAAAGCCCTCGCTGAAGTCCTCCCGGGGAACCCCGTCGGAGTTAAGGCAGCAGATGTACTGGAACCCTTGCTCCACTGCCGTCTTCGCAGCCAGTTCCAACGCGTGGGCTTTCTGGCGCTCGTTGACGTCTGCAAAGATGGTGCTGTCATGCAGCAAGAACCCAGGGGCGGTGCGCCTTGACGCCCAGAGGCTCGCGAGCGTGAGGTCGTAACAGAACACCTTCATCTGCTCGACACCCTGGCTGTCTTGCCGTTCGATCTCAACATTGAACCGGTATCCGCCCTCAACAACGTTGACGATCAGTTCTCCAGGCCGATTGTATAGCGCCTGAGAAAACCCGTTGAAGAGGGAGATCGCGCGCTCGCGGTCGGCCCGTCGCTCCTCGTAGAGGGAGCGAGCCAAGATCTGCAGTTGTTCTCTCTCGATCCGCGTCTCGGACTTGATTTCGTCTATCCGCTTCAGATTCGCGATCTTCTGGTTCACGGCGCTGAGCTTGGCTGTTTCCTCGTTTTGCAGCCGCTGCATCTCGCTATACTCGGCTAGGGCGCCGTGGGTATTCAGGACGGAAAGCAGATTGGCCCGCTCGTCGCTTCGCTTGCGAATTTCTTCGGTCCGTTGCGCGATTGCCCGCGTGAGCCGGGAGGTTTCCGTCTCCAGAAAGGCGCGCCGGTTCACGATCACTTTGTCGTGAAACGCCTGGACCTCCTCAAGCCGTTTTCGCACCGTGCCCGGCCACGCGATGCCCGCCTCTCGATAGATTTTGGAAAGGCTGTCCGCCTCAGCTGGACGTTCCTGAACCAAGCTCTCCTGGTAAAACGAGAGCATCGCTCCGTCGGTCGCGTTTTCCTGATTGAGCTGTCGAACGACGCTCTGCACCAGGTTGGCTTGCTCTTGGTATTCCTGATACTGAGGATGAACTCGGAAGGTGCGCAATTCCTCGCCACGGCGCGCAACGAGTTCCTCCAGCCGGACTTTTTGCGATTCTAGCTCGCCCACTGTCCCTAGGAGGTCCGGAAAGGTCCCGGCCTTGATCGCCGAACGAAGCTGGCTGATGACCTTCTCTTGATCTTTCAACTTCTGGAGCTTCGCCGGGTACTCCCACGAGAGCCCCAGCAGGAACGCGTTGTTAACCTGCTTATCCCACTCCATCTGCTTACGGAAGTGCTCAAAAGGACTCGAAAAAGCGTCACGCCCCCGCCGGACGAAATAGGAGAAGACGCTGCGGAAGGTGGGTTCAAAGGAATCGGCCTTTGCCTGGACAGGTAGGTCGAACATCAGCCAGCCCAGGAGATCGGTCCACTGCGTGGTTGAAAGTACGAATTCACCCGTCTCGTTGTCCTTCTTCGGTTTGACTGGCCAGTCTTTGAAGTCACCCTCGAGAATCACCTTTCGAGAGTTCGCGGTGTTGCGGCTGACTCGACACGGCTTCCTTCGGAGATCCAACTCCACCGTGAACGTCCACCCGTGAAGCTGCGGTGCCATCAGGCGATTCTTCTTATCCGCCGACGATCCGAGGCAGAAGTGAATGATCTCGACAAGCGTCGTCTTGCCGGCTCCGTTTCGCGAGTCCTTGTCGGTTGCCGCCAAGGTCCGGGTGGCAAGCACCACATTAAAGCCAGGTGTGAACTCGATCTCGCGGAAGCTGGGCTGATCGCAGCGAATCGCTCGGATCATCGCACATTCCTTTGCAGTTTGTCCCCTTCGAACTCCAGTGCGTCCAGAGTGAAGAGAAAGCTGACGGCGAGAGTGAACTGCTCGAACGAAGCCTTGTTGTCCCGGAGTCTTAGCTGCTCCCAGGCGGTCGAAACCGATCGCGGGCGGTCACTGAGGATTTGCAGGAGTTCTGCTCCGACGGCCAACAGCGACCGGTGTAGTGGCAAATGCTTGTCCGGTAGGATCATGGCAATAGCCAATCAGCGCTCGAACACGTCACAAAGTTCAAAATAGTAGGTGACGATCCCAACCGCCGCCCAGAAGAACCTGGGGTCCAGGTAGTGCTCGCCCAACACATATTTTATTAGACCGCCGAAGATCGCGTCCGGATCATCCGCCGAACCAGCAAGTTCGGTGTACCTTGCTGCCAACTCCGCCGCGACCACTTGCGAGAAATCAGGGTCGGGCATGCTGGTGACGAACCTCTCGACAAGCTTGGCCACCGGCAACGCGGGCTTCACCCAACTGGTCACCGCATCAGAGAGGCGATTCCTTCGCAGTTTCTCCGCGATGGCCGTGAGATCCAAATCAGCGGTGTCGGACTCCACAGCGCCGGGCCGCCCCAAGTGTTTCATCAGAACCTGAATCTCTGCGGCCGTCGTCGTGGGCACGTCTGCTAGATCGGGCACGACGCCCAGGAGCGCCTCCCGGTCGGCAAGAGAAAGCCCCTTGACGACGCTCCAAAGGCCAGCCCGGCCCATATGGTCGATCTTGAGCGCGGGATGACCCGTCTTCAAGTCATCCAGGGCCGCGACCGCCTGGGGCGGCAGGGCCCGCTCGGAACTCCAAACAAAGTCCCAGGCCTTCATCCTGTTTTGCCAACGGTCTCTCGCACCATTGAAGTCCTCTACGATCTTCTTCGCGGCTTGCGCACCGGTCATGTCCACCGGGCCATAGCACTGATAGATCGTCGCGGTGTCCATCGAATAGCCGTCCGCTTTCCAGTCTCCTTCCCTCCCCATCGGCTTGATCATCACGAAAGAGGGGTCTGCCTTTTGCATGATCTGCTCAAAGAAATCCTGGAAGGCTTTGCCTGTACGCTCGTACAGCTCAAGCTCCAGCTTGAGACGGTGGTGGTGAAGGGCGAATTCCTCCCTGGTCATGGCCGCAAACAATTCTGACTCAAACTGTTCCGCAACACAAGGGGCCTGTCAATCAATCTGCATGGATACGTAACCGAGAATCTACCCGGACGGCGCACTTCAGAGACTCCCCGTAAGCGCGAATAGGACCCGCCAAGAGCCCAGGTCTCGACGCGGCTGGCGATCGGGTTTCGGTCGTAGAGAGCCCCGTGCAGCCACCCCTCCCCCTACTCCTTCAGCTTGTCCAAAAGGTGGAAGAGCGCGATGCCGACGGTCGCGTTCAACAGGCCGAGGATGGCCACGTGGCGCGGGTCGAAGGGGACTTGCTGGCTGAGGAGGCCGCGGGCCAGGGCCCAGTAGAACGACTGGTGGAAGATGAAAAGGCTGAAGGCCAGAACGAAACGGATCAGCACGTGGTCAACGTCGATGCGCATTCCCACCGAGGCCGCGAAGTAGCCCACCAGCGTCTTATCCAGGCCGAAGACGCCGATGGGCTGCGGCGAAAGCGAATCCTGCACCAGGCCGATGGCGGCGCCAATGAAGATTCCCGCGATCTGGCTGCGGCGCATCAGCGCGAAGTAAACCGTGACTAGCAGCGGCAGCTCGAGATAGCGCAGGGATTCGTAATACCGGGGGACGTAAACCTGGAACAGGATCGACAGCAGCGGGACGGCGATCAGCCCCCAGCGCCGGAAGCGGGCCACGCCGCGCTCGCGTGCACTGCCGATGAGGATCTGGTCGCTGAGGTCGCGGCTCATGGTCGCGCTGCTCCGGCGTCCGGCGAAGGCGTAGGACTGGGCGTGGCGGCCGGCTTGGCGGCCTGAGCCACTGCGGCTGCTTTGGCGCGCGCCGACGCGGTATCCGGGTCCAGATTGAAATCGGGCGGCTTCGAACCCGGCAGGCCCTGGCCGAAGGTGTGCCCTTCCGCCGCGCCGATCCTCTGGTAGCGCTGGCGCAGACGGTCGGCGTCGGTCGCCAGAGCGGGCGTGCCGGAATCCTGCGGCTGTTCCTCGCCCGGCGGCGGCGCTTGCAGATACACGCTGGTGGAGGGAGTCTGGCCCTCCGGAATCGCCTGGTGCACGCCTTCGACGATCACCAGCAACTCCTCCATGCCGCCCTGCAATCCGCTCGGCGCCACGTAGACCAGTTTGTCGGGCTGGCCCGGCTGGGCGCTGGTCACGGTCCCCACGGGGAGGCCCTTGGGGAAAACGCCGTCGTCGCCGGTGGTGTAGAACCACTCGCCCTGGTCCACCTTCTCCTCGTTCTGGATGTAGTCCACGATGCACTTGGAGGTTTGGCCCAGCCCGCGCAAGGTGCCGCGCACATGGTGCGTTTGCGAAATCACGCCGGCGGCGAAGGTGGGATCGGTGATCAACAGCACCTGCGAGGCGGTGGGATAAGCGGAGATGACTTTGCCGACGATGCCATCGGGCGTGATGGCGGGCATGCCGCGCATGACGCCGCCGAGCGAGCCGCGGTCGATGAAGACTACGCGGGAACTCGCCGCGGTGCCGAGGCCGATCACGCGCGCCGCCAGGGTCTTCGACGGGTTGTGCGCCTGAAACGCGCTGAGCGCCACGGCGCGGTCCGCACTGCGCAGCTCGGATTTCAGGTATTGGTTCTCGAGCTTGAGCTTGCCGAGTTCCGCCAGGATCCGCTTGTTCTCGTCCGCGCGGTTGTGGAGGTTGACGTAGTTGCCGAGCGAATCCACGGTGGCGCTGCGGACCGTCTCGATCACCTTGGCCAGGGGCGTGACGGCCGTCACGGCCCAGACGCGGATGAGGCGGATGTCCTGGTTGCTCTTGACCTGGTAACCCAGCAGGATGAGCTGCGCGAAAATCACGAGCGCAAGTACGGTGATGTTGCGGTACCGGCTCAGCAGGTCCATCGATATCCAGCTTACTCCCGCGCTACTCGAGGGAGATCTTGCGCAGCAGCTTGAAATCCGTCAGCATCTTGCCGGTTCCGAGCACGACGCTGGCTAGCGGGTCTTCGGCGATCGAAACCGGAAGGCCCGTCTCTTCCCGGATACGGCGATCCAGGTTCTTCAGCAGCGCGCCGCCGCCGGTAAGGACGATGCCGCGGTCGCTGATATCGGCGCTCAACTCGGGCGGAGTGCGCTCGAGGGCGACGCGGATGGCGTTCATAATGGTGGCGACGCACTCGGAGAGCGCCTCGCGAATTTCGCTGTCGTCGATGGTAATGGTCTTGGGCACGCCTTCAATCAGGTTGCGCCCCTTGATCTCCATGGTCAGCGGCTTGTCGAGCGGATACGCCGACCCGATCTGGATCTTGATCTGCTCGGCCGTGCGCTCGCCGATCAGGAGGTTGTATTTGCGCTTGAGGTACTGCATGATGGCGTCGTCCATCTCATTGCCCGCGACGCGGACGGAGCGGGAATAGACGATGCCTGAAAGGGAGATGACGGCGACGTCGGTGGTGCCGCCGCCGATATCGACGATCATGTTCCCGCAGGGCTCGGTGATGGGCAGCCCGGCGCCGATGGCGGCCACCATGGCCTGCTCCACCAGGTGCACTTCGCTGGCCTTGGCGCGATAGGCGGAATCGACGACCGCCCTCTTTTCCACCTGCGTGATCTCGCAAGGGACGCCGATTACGATGCGCGGATGCACCAGCATCTTGCGGCCGTGCGCTTTCTGAATAAAGTAATTCAGCATGCGCTCGGTCACTTTGAAATCGGCGATCACTCCGTCCTTCATGGGGCGGATGGCGACGATGTTGCCGGGCGTGCGGCCCAGCATCTCCTTCGCCTCTTTGCCGACGGCTTCGACCTCACCGGTATTCTTGTTGATCGCCACGATGGAGGGCTCGTTGACCACGATCCCTTTGCCTTTGGCATAGACCAGGGTGTTGGCAGTACCGAGGTCGATGGCTAAATCGGAGGAAAACAGACTGAAGAGGGAACGGACATTCATTGCCGTAGTTCTCGAACTCCTTAATGCCCGGCTGGAAGTGCCGGAAAATCAATGCGGACGATACTTCCCGAGCGTAACACAGCCCTTTGGGGAAGGCCAATCGATTTTTGGGACGGCCCCGGCGAGGCAGGCTGGGCGGCCCTTACCGCATGTTGTAGGTGAACGTGAACTGGAGGCGGAGATCGGTTCCTTTGAATTCGGGCGGGAGCGCGGGGAATGGCTGCGAGGAATCGATGCCGGCGACGGCGGCCAGGTCGAGCGATTCGGTTCCGGAGGGCACGGCGATCACCAGCTTGGGGACGGTGCCACTTCGGCTGATGATGAACTGGATCTGCACGCGGCCCTGGCGGCCCAGCCGGGCGGTCTCCGGGATGATGGCTTGCCAATTCCGCTTCACGGTGGCCAGGATGCGAATCAGGTAGGGCTTGAAATCCACGCCCTGCGGGTCGCTCAGCAGCTCAAGAGCGGCGCGGCGGGCGGGCGGGGCGGCGGGCGCTTGCTGCATTCCGTTTCTGGTAATGAAGTTGGGCGCCGGGGCCAGGTCGGAGTCGCTCACCTGCAGGCCGCCATGCGGCACGTCACTGGGCGCGCTGGGGCGGGCGCGCGCTGCTTCGGCGATAAGCTGGCCGGGAGATTTCGAGAGCCCCAGTTCCTGGCCGCCCGTTCGCGGCAGTCCGAATGGAACGCCGGGCGTTTCGAACACCATTTTGGGGTTCTCTTCGGTCTGGATTTGCGGCGGAGGCCCGGGCATCTGGGTGGTTCCCAACTGCGGAACGGGCGGACCCTCGGCCTTCGCCACCGCCTTGGGCAGCTCGGGCGGCGGAAGGGGAACGGGAACCGGCAGGTGCGCAGGAATCGCCGCCGGCGCTCGCAGCGGGGCTCGCGGGACCAGATTATCGAGGCTGAATTCCTTGCCCACCTGGGCGCGGTTCGGCGATGTTTGCGTGAACCCGATGGGAGGCGCTACCAGCGTGGTGGAAGAGTGGAACGTCTGCCCCGGGTTCAGCGGGAGAATGGCATCGCTGCGGGCTAGCAGAACCAGGACGGCGAGGCCGATGGCGTGGAGCAGCAGGGAAACGGCCAGTGCCCGGCCACGGCCGGCGGGCTGAGTGAGGCTGGGCCAATCGAGGACCAACTCGGGTTCGGTTCGAGTGCTCGGGGGGCGCGTCAGGGCTGACATTCACCACTCTTCGGCCAGCGCACGAACGCCGCGCGCTCAGCGCTTCCAGGCCGCCAGAGACTGCTCGACCCGGCGGGAATGCTCTTCAATTTTAGCAAGGATGGCGAGCGCGGCTTCGAGGGCGCGGTACCCGTCCTGGCCGGCAACCACAGGCCGCTGGCGCGCGGCGGCGCACTCGAAGAAGCTCTCGAGCTCGAGCTCGAGCGGCTCGCCCTTCTCGACCGGGAGCGTGTGAAAACCGATGCCGTGGTCCTCGCCAACCTCGAAAACCGCCCCCTCCTGGCGCGCATAGTCCACCGAGATGTATTGACGCGGTTGGAACAGCCGTAGTTTCCTCACGCGCTCGGTGGATACGCGGCTGGCCGTCAGGTTGGCCACGCAGCCCCCCGGAAAGGCCAGCCGCACGTTGGCGATATCCACTTTGTGGGAGAGCACGGAGATGCCGGCCGCACGGATCTCTTCAGGGGCCTCGGCGGCGAGGTCGAGCACGATGTCCAGGTCGTGAATCATGAGGTCCAGGACCACGTCCACGTCCAGGCTGCGGGGCGTGAACACGCTCATGCGATGGACTTCGAAGAAGAGCGGCAGGGTGGTGGCCTCCTTGAGCGCCACCACGGCCGGGTTGAAACGCTCCAGATGGCCGACCTGGAGGATGCGGCCGTGCGCGCGGGCGGCGTCAATCAGAAGCTGGGCCGAGGCCAGATCCGGCGCGATGGGCTTTTCAACCAGCACGTCCAGGCCGGCTTCGAGCAAGCGGCAGCCGACGGCGGCGTGGGCGGTAGTGGGGACGGCAACTATGGCGGCGTCCGCCCGGCCGGCGAGCTCGGCGAGGCCCAGAGCCGGGCAGCCGAAACGGGCCGCGGCCGCCGAGGCCCGCTCGGGATCGAGATCGGTTACCGCGGCGAGCTCGGCGTGCCCGGACTGGCTGACCACGCGCATGTGGTTCAGCCCGAACTGCCCCGCGCCCACCACGGCGACTCGAAGTTTCGGCATGTGGCGATGTTAACATGGCGGCGAGCCGCTTCCGAACAAGGCTGTCCCAGAAACGGACACCTGGGGCACGGGCGGGCGGCAAAAAATCCTGTAAGCCGCGTGTTTTCAGGAAGAGAGGCGTTGGTATCGGACGTGCGTGGCCTAAACTGGTAATCGTATGGACGTCCCAAGGAAATCCGCGATCCGGAACAAGCGAATCCGGCAGATCGTACTGGTAGTGGTGGGGCTTGCCGGGCTCGGCGCAATCACGGTGGTGGTGGGCGGGCTGAAGCCCGCGGCGCCACCCGTGGACCGGGCGCAGGTGTGGACCGATGCCGTGAAGCGCGGGTCGATGCTGCGGCAGGTCCGCGGGCTGGGCACGCTGGTGCCGATCGATGGAGGCCTGGTGATTCCAGCCGAAACCGACGGCCGCGTGGACCAACGGCTGGCGCTCCCCGGCACGATTGTGACGCCCGGGACCGTGCTGCTGGTTTTGAGCAACCCCGAACTGGAGCAGGGCACCATCGACGCGGAATGGAAGGTGAAGGCCGCCGTGGCGGAGTTGAACAACCTGAAGGTGAAGCTCGAAAGCGACCGGTTGACGCAACAGGCGGCCGCCGCCACCGTGGAAACCGACGCGCATACGGCGCGCCTGGAGGCGGACCGCGACGGCGAGCTGGCCCGCTTGGGACTGACCGCCGACATCCAAGCCAAGAAATCGGCCGCGACGGCCGACGATCTGGCGAACCGGAACCAGATCGAGAAGAAGCGGCTGGACATCGGCCTGGAGGCCATCAAAGCGCAGTTGGCGGTCCAGGAGGCGACGGTGGAGCAGCTTCGCGCGATGTGGGAACTGAAGAAGAGCCAGATCGCGGACCTGCGCGTGAAGGCGGGCGTCGCCGGGGTGTTGCAGCAGGTCCCGGTGGATGTGGGGCAGCGGGTGAGCGCCGGGGCCATCCTGGCCAAGGTGGTTCAGCCGGAGAAGCTGAAGGCCGAGTTGAAGATTCCGGAGACGCAGGCCAAGGACGTCGCCATCGGCCAGGTAGCGTCCATCGACACGCGGAACGGTGTCATCGAAGGTCACGTTTCGCGCATCGATCCGGCGGCCGTGAATGGCACGGTTACCGTGGATGTGAAGCTTGAGGGCGCTTTGCCGCCTGGCGCGCGGCCCGATTTGAGCGTAGACGGAACCATCGAGATCGAGAGGCTGACCGATGTTCTCTACGTAGGCCGGCCCACGTTCGGCCAGCCGGATAGCCAGATCAGCCTGTTCAAACTCGATGCCGACGGAAAGGGCGCGTCGCGCGTACAGGTTAAGTTAGGGCGCAGTTCTGTGAATACGATCGAGATTGTGGAAGGCTTGCGGGTGGGGGACCAGGTGATCCTGTCCGACATGTCCGCGTACGATGCGCACGACCGCATCCGGTTGAACTAATAGCGAGAGGGTGCACTATGAGCTCAGAAAACAACAACACGCTCATCCGGTTGGAAGGCGTGACGAAGGTGTTCCTGACGGACGAGATGGAGACGCATGCGCTGGCGGGCGTGCACCTGGAGATCAAGAAGGGCGAGTACTTCTCGATAGCGGGCCCATCGGGCTGCGGCAAATCGACGCTGCTCTCGATTCTGGGGCTGCTCGATTCGCCCACCGACGGGAAGTACGTTTTGAACGGCCAGCCGGTGGAGAGCCTGAAGGCGTCCGACCGGGCGCGCATCCGCAACCGCGAGATCGGGTTCGTTTTCCAGGCCTTCAACCTGATCGGCGATCTGACGGTTTATGAGAACGTCGAGCTGCCCCTGACCTACCGCGGCATGCCGTCGAGCGAGCGCAAGCAGCGGGTTCAGAAGGCGCTCGACCGGGTGGAGATGTCCCACCGCATGAAGCACTATCCGGCGCAGCTTTCCGGCGGCCAGCAGCAGCGCGTGGCCGTGGCGCGGGCGCTGGTGGGCGATCCGCTGATTCTGCTGGCCGACGAGCCGACCGGCAACCTGGATTCGAAGAACGGGGAAGCGGTCATGTCGCTGATGCGCGAGTTGCACAGCGGCGGCGCGACCATCTGCATGGTGACGCACGACCCGCGTTATGCGGCCTACTCGGACCGCAGCATCCATCTCTTCGACGGCCGGGTTGTGGAAGAGAGCGCAGAGGGCGGGGCGGCGGGGGACTAGGGGACCGATTGCCGGCGCCCTGAGCAGAGCGAGAAGAGCCAGCGAACATCGTGTCGAATCCGCCTGCGGCCAGCCAGTAATGCGAGGCCCTGGCCCCGCCCATGTACGCCGCCGAGGGCACCACCGGGAAAACATAGTTCCCGGTCTGATCGGTGCTTCCTATACCGGCTAGGATACGGCCTTAGTCCATGACTGGGTAGTCCACGTAGAGCTTCGAGACCTTTTTGACCCTATCCTCAGGTGTCGTCGGGTCCTTTCCGGAGGACATATCCCATGCCTTCGAGGCGGGAGGATCATATTCAACATCGAGCTTGATGTAGCCGCAGCCCACCCATACGTAGCGGGCACTGCCTGGCAAGAACTGCATGCCACCGTCATAGCGGAAGTACCGTTCAACCTCCTTCCGTAGCGTGCCAGGCTTGACATGCTGCGAATCGGCGAGGGCCTGCATTACTGCCCCGCAGCTAGCCTGGGTGTTGATCGCCTTCCGGTCCGCTTGCGGGGCCGCCCAAGCTACTCGGAAGACCAGCGCAGTGCCGAGGAGGCACCCAGCGACCAATGCAACAGCGCCGTTACGTGTGTTCCGGTTCATGGGGCCTTCGAACGTAGTCACGGTCTCCAAGGTAAGCGAGTGCCTTGGCTATGTGCAACCGGGTGCCTACGGCGCTCTCTGAGCGGAGCGCCCCTGTGAGCCATGGGACCGCTTGCAACCTCACTGTGTTCCGCACTCGGCGAGGCGCTATTTCCCGCTCGCGCGCTCCGGCACGGATGTACAGAGATCCGCTGAACCAGAGACGAGTCGCCCGGTCCGGGAGAACATCGCCAGCGGCACATCGCCCCCGACCCCTTCCAGCGCGGCGGGAAGCGGCTTCAGCACCCATCTTCCACCGCTGGCGATGGCGATCCGACCGAGGATTTGTTCGACCGTGGCATTCTTCGCTTCAACCCGAAAGACCGGATCGTCCGGGGATGACATAACGTCGCCGAAGATGCCCTCATTGGGATGGAGGATGAAGTGAATGTGAAAACAAAGCCCCAGAACTAGGTCCGGCAGCTTGGCCGTAATCGGTCCGAACCGGTCGTCCACCAGGCTCAGAAACCGAGTTGTTACGGGACGTGGTGAAAGCGGGGCGATGACGGCAAGGGCCGGGTCCTGGCTCCGTCGCAGGCCGTAGCCCGGCACCTGAGCTACTACGGACTGAAGGGCGACCGACAAGGGCACGTCGCTTCCCGAGTAGTCGATCAAGGACTTGCATAGCCGATCATCGTCGGCAACGATGCCCAACGGCGCATCCGCCCGTCGAGCCAGTTCGAGAAGGGCTCCGATCGCTGGCTCCCCCTTGGCCGAAAACTGCGGCACCCGAGGCTCCGGGCGGTCCCCACCTTGCGCCGCTCCATCCCCTGCGGCGCAAAGCGAGGACGCCGCGAACACGACAACCAAGCTCAGCTTCATGAGAGCCCCCGTTTGGCCTCTATTGGGCGGCCGCCAGCACCTTCCAGAGGATGTCCCGGTCTATCAGTGCGCCAAACGCCAGCTTCGAGCCGTCGGCATTGAAGACCAACGGGGACAGCACGCCGTCGAGGGGCTCCGTTTTCTGCCCGTTCAAGACGACGATCCGCTTTAGGCCTGTCGGGCCCCCGAGCTGCACGACATACGCCAGGGACTTGCCGTTGGGACTGAAGGTGAGCGACGTGATCACGGGGGTCCAACCCGTTCCGAAAGGGCCGGTAGCCGCGGGGTGATGTTCGGACGGGAATCTCTCCCCCATTTCCTCCCCGCGCAGCACGGCGTAGCCTTCGACGTGCGGATGCTGCTCGCCCGGGTCCTCGCCCCAAGACTCCACCACGCACGCCACGGCACTCCCGTCGGGACTGACCGCCATCTCTTGGATACGGCCTTCTACCGTGTGTGCCACGCCGTGGAACTCGATGTGTGACTTGATGGAGACGCTCCTTCCTGTCGTGGTAAACAGCGTCTGAAATGTATCGTCGACCCAGAATCTCGCCACCGGCTTGCCATCCTCGCCGACGAAGACGTTGTTGTTCGCGTCGTGTGTGGCGACCCTGCGTATGCCACCCACCTGGGGGCCTCCCTGGTGAGACGCTCGCATCTTTGCTCCGGGCCCTGGAGCCGGGTCGCTGACCGGAGTCTCCTGCCCGGAACTGGCGATCAGCACGATGGTTCCCTTGGGATAGGCCGCTCCGCGGCGCGCGCGCAATTCATAGCTCCCGTCGTCGCGGAAGGCCACCGTGCCCACCCCGTAAAACGGCCCCAGTTCCTTCCCATCTATGTAGGCCGAGAAGATCTGTTTCTTGGGATCGGTTTTCACCCAATAGACGATGTGCTTTCCGTCCGGACTGACGTCATAGCGCGGAATGGACTCCAGGCAGGGCGTCTCCCACACCACATCGTTCAACACCAGCACGCACTTGCCGTTCCGCTTGCCGAAGTATAGGATGCCGCCTCCGGGATTCCGGAGCAGGCCTGGTCCTCCCCAGACGCCCGGCTGGCGAACGGGGTCAAGCTCCGTGACTTCCTTGCCGTCGTGTATGAGGGCCAGGTTCGCTCCTTTCCGAACCAGGTATCCAAAGGTCTTGCCGTCGGCGAGAACTCTCGCGGTTTCCGCGACGGGTTTGCCGTAGCTGTCGGGAACTGTCGCCAGCGTCCTCTGTTGAAAGAGGTCGTCCGCGCGCATGGGCGTAATCGCAGCGACAAACAGGAAAAAGCCGAAGCCAGCGCATCGAGTGTGCATCGAAGTCTCCCCGCACGGGGCGGGATTCCGGCCCGCCGTTATGCGAGGGTCAGCATACCACGCTCGTCGCCCTGCGAGGTCGGCCGTCATCGACAGACACCAATCCCCCCACTCCTGCATCCAAGACCGTATGGAGGTAAGACCATGCATGTAGTAATGGGAGCAAGCGGCAACACCGGACAGATCGCTGCCAAGAACCTTCTGGCTCGCGGCGAGAAAGTCCGCGCCGTCGGCAGAAACTCAGATCATCTTCAGTCTCTTGCGTCGATGGGCGCCGAGCCGTTCGTTGCCGACGTCAGCGACTCCGCCGCCCTTGCCAAAGCCTTTCACGGGGCCGATTCAGCCTACGTCATGATTCCACCCAACATCACCAGCAAAGACCCTCTCGGCTACTCGAGCCGCGTGAGTGATGCCATCGCCGCCGCCGTGCAGAGTGCCGGGACCACGAACGTCGTCGCGCTCAGCAGCATCGGAGCCGAGCTGTCCAGCGGAACCGGTCCTGTCGCCGGCCTGCACAATCTCGAAGAGAAGCTCAACCGGATCAGCGGCGCAAACGTACTCCATCTGCGCTGCGGATACTTCATGGAGAATACGCTTGCGCAGGTGAACGCGATCCGCCAGATGGGAGTGGTCGCCGGGCCTCTTCGCCCCGACCTTGAACTTCCCATGATCGCCACGCGCGACATCGGAAACGCAGCCGCCGATGCTTTGTCGCACCCGGCGATTCGCGGCAAACAAACCCGTGAGCTTCTGGGTCGGCGCGACCTCGCCTATACCGAGGTTACCGCAAGCATCGGCAAAGCGATCGGTAAGCCCGACCTCAAGTATGTCCAGGTGCCCGACGATCAGTTCCGCGGTCTTCTCGTTCAAATGGGCATGTCGGAACCAATGGCCAGCCTGCTCCTGGAAATGACGCAAGCACTTAACGCCGGGAAGATGCGCGCACTCGAACCGCGCACGCCCCAGAACACCACACCAACCAGCTACGAAGCCTTCGTGGATGAAGTCTTTCTTCAGGCGTACCAGCAACAGGCCGCCGCCCGAGGCTAGGTTCACGGGGGGCCGTACCAAGCGCCCCTACGCCCCCAGCCTTCCTACAACGGCGTCAGTGAACGCGGTGGTGGTTCCTGTGCCGCCGACGTCGGGCGTGAGGTGGCGGCCTTCGGCGTAGACCCATTCGACGGCGGCTTGCAGGCGCCTGGCGGCTTCCGGCTCGCCGAGGTGGGCCAGCATGAGCGCGGCCGATTGCATCAGCGCGGTGGGATTGGCCAGGTTCTTCCCGGCAATGTCCGGAGCGCTGCCGTGCACCGCTTCGAAGACCGCGTGATGCGTGCCCAGGTTGGCGCCCGGAACAATTCCCAGCCCGCCCACAAGCCCCGCCGCCAGGTCCGAAATGATGTCTCCGTAAAGGTTCGGCATCACCAGCACGTCGAAGGTCTCCGGCCGGATGACCAATTGCATCGCGGCGTTATCGACGATCAGCTCTTTGTACTTGATATCGGGAAAATCCTTGGCCGTTTCGCGGCAGCAGCGAAGAAAAAGGCCGTCGCCGAGCTTCATAATATTCGCCTTGTGGACTGCGGCGACTGTGTGCCGGCCATTGCGGCGCGCCCAGCCGAAGGCGTAGCGGGCGATGCGCTCGGAGGCGAAGCGGGTGATGACCTTCAGGCTGGTGACAACGTCGGTGACCACTTCGTGCTCGATGCCGGAATAAAGGTCTTCGGTATTCTCGCGGAAGATGACCAGGTCGATGAACACGTCGCTGAACCGCGACTTAATGCCGGGGAAGCTTTTCACCGGGCGAAAATTGGCGAACAGGTCGAGCTTACGGCGGAGTTGCACGTTCAGGCTTACATGGCCGCCCGCGACCGGCGTGGTGATGGGGCCTTTGAGCCCGGTCCGGGTGCGGTCGAGGGAATCGAGGACGGCCTGCGGGACTTGGCCACCGGCGTCCTCAAGGGTTCGGGCGCTGAGTTCGACCGGCTCCCAGGCGATGCGGACGCCGGTTGCCTCGACGGCGCGAACGGTGGCTTGGGCGACCTCGGGGCCGATGCCGTCTCCGGGGATGAGCGTGACTTGGTGGGGCACGGTCCTATTCTAGCCGTTGTTTCAGACGTCGCCCCGCCCCAACCTGGCTCAAGCCCGTCTATGCGGCGACCTTCTGCCGTTCGAGGTAGGCCTCAGCGGCGCGGATACGAAACTCGATGCGCTCTAACGGAATCCCCAGTTTGGTGGAAAGCTCCTGGACCGTCTCGCCGTTCACATACCGGCGATAAACTTCCAAGGCGAATGGCGTCATCATGGACGACCCCTCCTGTCTCTGCTGCTGTTATGATGCAACTGTCGTGCCATAGGACGCAAGGGGGGTGGTTTGAAATCGTCGTCGAAGAAGGAAGTCGAGATTAAGCTTAAGGTTACGGGAGTTGCCGAGGGCCGGCGACGGCTGCGGGAGGCGGGGTTTCGGGTGGCGCGACGGCGGGTTTTTGAACAAAACGTCATCTTCGACACGCCTGGAGGCACACTTCGCCGCCGCGGGCTGCTTCTACGTCTGCGGACCAGCGGCACCCGCAGCCTGGTGACCTTCAAGGGCCCGGCTGAGCCTGGCAAGCACAAGATTCGAAAGGAAATCGAGTTCGAGCTTCCAGGCGGCGACGCGCTCGCCCAGATCCTGGAGGAGATGGGATACCGCCCCGCGTTCCGGTACGAGAAGTATCGCGCCGAGTATGTAGAAAAGGGAACGGCCGGGAACGGGCGGGCCATGCTCGATGAGACCCCGGTGGGAACGTATCTGGAGCTCGAAGGGCCGCCGGGGTGGATCGACCGCACAGCCCGCCGCATGGGGTTTCATGAAGCCGACTACATCACCGCAAGCTACGCCGAGCTGCACCGGTCCCACGGGGACGGGCGGCGGGACATGATTTTCTAGCCATTGGATGACTTGCGGGCCTGTTTGGGCGATGATATTCTCGTCTCAAGCCGGGCTGTTATCGTGCCGGTGGACGGGGTTAGGGCTTCGCCTTCGATGGTTTCCGGACTGCTGATTGCAGGTCTCGTGCTGGTGCTCAGTGCCTACTGGTTCCGGTACAATTGCCGCTCGATCCTCAAAACGGGGACCCTGCGGGAGCGCGTGGAGCAGGTGGCGTCGGCGAACCAGCTGAGCTTCCTCCAGGTGGAGGAGCGCCTGAGCAACGGCGAGACCGCGGGCGACCTGATGACGCTGAACGACGCGCTGCGGCGCGACTACACCGTGCTCACGTGCCTGCTGCGCTATACGGCCGCGCCGGGGAGCGCGTTCACGCTCGATCAGCGTATGCTGATGGCGGATTTCCGGCTGATGCTGGTGTGGTATGGCGTCACGCGGCGGGTATACCTGACGGCGCTGGCGCGGCACTCGATTTCCGAGCGCGCCCGCATCCTGGGCTACTTCGCGCATTCGCTGGCGGCGAGAACGCGGGCCGTGGCGCAGGCGTAGAGGGAGCTACAAGGCCCTCAGTGGCGAGACCCGTGGAAGGGGTGTGCCGGCAGCCTGTCTCCGCCGAGTGCCGGATATTGCACTGGCGCGCATTCGAGTATTCGTGCACAGAAACACACTCAAAAGCCATGACCTTTTCAATTCTCACCTGAAGCTCGGGCGTGCGCTCGGAGCAAAGCCGGAGCCGGCACGGACGGGTGTTTCCGCGGCCTAGCAGAGGGAACTTGCAGTATGCTGTCAATTGAGCGCGATCTCCGATGGATATTACAGTTGGCCAGGCATTGGGAGGCAGCCATGCGCCGACTCGACCTTACCGAATTGCCGGCGTGCACATGTTCGACACCTGCACTCACAAGTGCGGGTACTGGTGGCTTGCCGAAAGCGGGACGGTGCTTGATTTCGCGGGAGCCGCATGCTAGCCGGAGGTGGTGGTCCGAGTGGTTCCGCGGGGTCCGGCCGGACGGAGGATGCCGAGCGAGGCTGGGCGGTAACGCTACTTGCTGGAACAGCGTACTGCCTGCTCGTGTTGGTCATGTGGGGCGCCTTCAACCCGCATAGTGGGATGCCCTATGAGACCGGGTTCCCATATAACAGCGAGACGGGGTCGGTGCTGGGCGGCTTCATCTACGGAGGGGACCTGCTTCGGATCAATACGAGCACGTTTTATCATCTGTCCTACCTGATCGGGGAGGCTCTGGGCATCGGTGGGAGCTATGTGCCATTCCAGGCGGTGTACGCCCTTCTTTGGTGGGCGCGGGGATTCTTGGCATTCCTGCTCCTGCGAAAGTTCCTTCCCCACAACAACACGGTCTGCTACGTGGCCGGAGCGCTCGTGTTGGCCCATGCCTCCGACGGCGCGCTGGAATGGGTTGGACAACTGAATCAGTTCGGTTTCATCTTCTGGATGCTGCTGGCGTTTTACGTCCTGAGCCTTGCGTTCGAAACCGCGGGCTGGCGTTGGGCGATCGTGCTTTGCGTGGCCGCGTGCTTCTTTGAATTCATGTCGCTATGGAGCTATGAGAGCCAAATCCTCCTGTTGCTGCTCTTCCCCTTCGCATTGCTCCTGCATCCTCGCCGGGCCTGGCAGAGATGGGTGGCACTCTCGGCGGCGTGGTATGCCGCTCCCGCCTTGTACATCGCACTAGCTCTGCGGAGATACATGCAGTTCTCCGGAAACACGTACCAGGAGTCCGTGATGCGGAAGAGCTGGAGCCTGGCGAGTCTCCTGGGCGATTGGTCGTTCAACATTGGCCAGAGCCTGAAGTTCTGGAGCTGGACGCGGGGCGGGTGGAGAACTTCGGAGAGCCAAGCGGCTTTACTCTCGCTTTTGGCGGCCTCGATATTCATCGTTGGTGGGGTCGCGGTGATTCGCCTCGGCCGCCGAGAGAGGGCGCGCAACGTGCTCGGCGGAACGACGGGTACTTGGTGTATCCTCCTGGCGGCAGGATTGTCACTGCTGGTCCTGAGTTTTCCCGTCTACCTGCTACTGGACTCCGCAAGGGGGTTGTGGCGTACTCAATTCCTATCCGGCATCGGCGCTGGTCTGACCCTGACGGCCGTGGCCGGTTTGGCCTCGCGGGTCCTCTGGCGTCCGTTCCTCAGGGGCGCGGTCTTTCTGCTATTTGGTGGCGTCGTCGTTTGGTTCGGCAGCCTGTCCGCGATTCAGAAGGGCGCCTTTCATCGCTGGGTGTGGGAACGACACCGCTCTGCCATTTTGCAGGTCCTGCAGGTTGCGCCCAGCGTCAAGCCGAATACCGTTGTCGTGCTGGAAGATGTGCCGAAGAACAACGACCCGTTCGGACACAATATGTGGTTCGACATGGCGATTCGCTTGGTCTACCCGGGCATTCCGGCGTCGGGGATCTACTTTTACACGGATGGCACGCCCAGCCCCGGCAACAACATCAAGGCCGATGGCGACCGATGGAAGTGGGATGGAACAGGCTACCCTCCGGTTGTGCAGGACGCATCCATTGCCGATACCATCATCATCCGCTTCGAGCCATCGGGCAACGGCAAGCTGGAGGAAACGATGCCGAGCTTCCTGTGCCAGAGACATTGTGCCCTCGACTTGTATAATCCGGTCTCGGCGATCTCCGGTCCGATCTCACCTCGCACCGTGCGGCGCTACCGTCCTGATTCCGCTTTCTGAAGGATCGTCTCCAGTTCGCGCTGTTTGCGCACAGGGATCACAGTCTGGCACCAGTTGGCGCCTTCACACCGGGGTCACGGCTGGGGTCCGCTCCGGAAGAGGAACGGCTGGCGCCGGACTCCGGGGCCGGGCTCGATCAAAAAGGTGAGACCGCCGTCGCACCGGCGAACAGCAATGCTCTACCCTGCCCCCAAATTGAACGATTCGCCCAGGTAGACGCGCTTGACCTCGGGGTCGTTTCCCAGGGCTTCGGGGCTGCCGGCGCGGAAGATGCGGCCGTTGTTGATGATGTAGGCGCGGTCGGTCACGGCCAGGGTCTCGCGGACGTTGTGATCGGTGACCAGGACGCCGATGCCGTTGCGCTTCAGCTCGAAGACGATGTTCTGAATCTCCAGGACCTGCTTGGGGTCGATACCCGAAAAGGGCTCGTCGAGCAGCAGGAAGTGCGGCTGAATGACCAGCGAGCGGGCGATCTCGACGCGGCGGCGCTCGCCGCCCGAAAGCGCGTAGCCCTTGTTGCGGCGCACGGTCTCGAGGCCCAGTTGCTCGATGAGCTGCGTCATGCGGGCGCGGCGCTCGCCGTTGGTGATGGGCAGCGTCTCGAGGATCGCCATCAGGTTCTCTTCCACGCTCAGGCGGCGGAAGACCGAGGGCTCCTGCGGAAGGTAGCTGATGCCCAGGCGCGCGCGCTGGTACATCGGCAGACGGGTGATCTCCTTCTCGTCGAGCGCCACGCGGCCGGAGTCCGGGCTGATGAGACCCACCATCATGTAGAACGAGGTGGTCTTGCCGGCGCCGTTCGGCCCGAGGAGCCCGACCACTTCCCCCTGTTCGACATAAACCGAAAGAGCGTCCACAACACGGCGACCGCGGTAGGACTTGCTGATTTCAAACGTTTGCAGTTTTCTCATCGAGTGAGGGGCGGGCTAATGATGGCGCCGCAGAACGCGGGTGGTGACCAGATCCTTCTTCTCTCCGTTCACGATCAGCCTATCGTCGTCCACGTAATAGGTTAACTCTTCGCCTTTGGTTGTGCCGCGGACGCTATCGACCAGGACGGGGTGGCCGCCTTTCATCAGAATGCGCTCCTCCTTGGAGTAATACTCGCAGTGCTCGCCGGTCCCGGTCAGCGTGCGGTCCAACTGGGTGCGGACCACCGAGACCTGGCCGTCGGCGATGGCGTGATCGAGGGACGAATCGGCACTGGCGTCGTTCAGGAATGAGCGGATCTCGGAGGCCTTCACGTCCATACCGGGCCGCACCAGGTGCGTGCCGCCGGTGTAGTGAGCCACGCGGTCCGATTCGGTATAGACCAGCGCGGCCGCGTCCACGGTGACGAAGGTGGGGGCCCTCTGGGGCGGGTCGGAGACTGGTTTGACGGCGCCATCGGTCTTGGCCGCTACGCCGTCGGTGGAGGCGCCGGCTTCCTTCTTCTGTTTCTCCACGAAGCGGGTGCGGACGTGCCCGTTGGCTGCAAGGCGGCGCGCGGTGCGATCGATATCGATGGAGTCGGCCCAGATGCGATTCGAACCCTGCCAGGCGACGGCCTGCCCTTCATAGTGGAACTGGTGGTTGCGATCGGAACTGCGCATGCGGGCGGAGGTGGCCTGCATGGGCTCGTCGTTCGAAAGCATGGCGGAGGAGCTGCCCTTGCGATCGGGCATGCGCGTTGAAACCACGTTGCCAGCGGCCTGGACGTCGCCGGTTTTCTGGTCCATCAGGATGTGGTCGGCGGAAGTGGTTCCCGCGGAATCCCACATGCGGGCGCTCTTGTCGAGCGTGATGAGGTTGCGGGCCTGTTCGAGAATGCCGCGGTTGGCGCGGGCGTGGCGCTCTCCCTCCTGATAGGTAAAGTCGCCCGCCTGCTCGATACGCGCGAGCTCGCCGGTGTTGTCGAAATCCGCTTTCAGATTCTTGCTGCGCGTGATGAGCGGATCACCGGGCTTCTTCGGCTTCTCGCCGGGCTTGGCGGGAGGCGGAGGCTCGGGATCGGTTTGGGTAACGGCGTTATCGGCGCGGAGCCACTGAATCACGTTGTTCTCGCCGTAGGCAACGAACAGGCTTGTGGAATCGAGCGAGCGATGGCGCTGGCCGGCGCGATTGGGCAGAAATTCGAGATGCGAGGGCGTGGCGCTCTCTACCGTATCCAAGTCTTTGCCGCCCGGCCGCATCTTCAGGACGGCGCGATCCGTGCGCAGCAGGCGCGTCTCCGGCAACTGCACGCCCGGACGCGGGAGCGGAACCGATTCCAGAACGGTGTTGCCGCTGGTGACGGCCTGCTTGAGAACGCTGCCAGGGGCGCTGGTGTCGAAATCGAGATCGACGCGGTAGCAAGAGACATTGGTCCGCCCGGCGGCGGTGACGGAGACGAGCTTGGCGTCGGGCTCGCCGGAGAGCTTTTCCACCTCGCCCTTGACCGTGAGTTTCATGTGCAGGTGGCCGGCGGAATACTGCAACTGGCGCCCGGGCTCGTTGTCGGCGCCGTGGGCCTGGGTGGCTTCCACCTGATCGATCGAGCCCTCGTCGTTGAGCGTGATCACGGTCTCGCCGGCTTCGACTACGGTGGCGCCGCGCGTGAGGCGCGCCCAGGGGCTGAGCAGGACGTAGGCGTCCTTCTCCAGGTAAGTGGCCTCGCCAGTTTCGATCTTCATGGACTGGCCCTTGGGGTCCTTGCCCCACCAGTGCAGCTCCACTTGGCTGTGCATCTCCAGCTTGGCGAGAGTGGGATCGTAGGACGCGCCGACGGATTTGCCTTCTCCTTCGTCGAACTTGAAGGAGGCCGGGCGGTCGGTGTAGGCTTTGCCGGTCTTCGCTTCGTAAGTTACGCCGGTGCTGTGGATCTGGAGCTGGTGGCCGTGCGGTGGGCCTTCGACGGAGAGGCCGAGGGCGATATCGACGTCGGTGTCGGAGTAGAGAGTGCCCTTGTCGTCGTCGAACTGGGCCCTGGGCGTGCGGACGCGGTCGAAGTCGCTGCCCCCGTTCTTATAGACGAGAACCTCGACGTCCTCGATTTCGACCAGCGACGGCGCCTTCAGTTGGCGGAAGCGCTTGGCGCGGACCTCGACGATGCCGTGGGTGGTTTCGTCCTTGCGCCACACCCAGGTGGTGGCTTCGGCCTCGGTCTTGAGGTCAAGGGCGTGCGTGGGACGCGGCTCTCGCTTGGCCTGCTTGACCTTCTGGCGAAAATAAATGGCGCCAACCGCGCCCATCATCACCAGCAGGGCCAGCAGCAGCAATCCGCGAGTACCACGCATCATGAATACCGCTCTTCAGGATAGCAGGCAGGCGAAGCTCGGGCCCACCGCATACAATGTTAGGGATGCCACCGGTGCCCATTGAGGAGCAGATCGCCTATTTGAAGAAGGGCTTCGCGGAGTTGATCCGCGAGGAGGAGCTTCGCGAGCGGCTGGCCGCCTGCCAGAAGGAAGGCCGCGTGCTGCGGATCAAGGTGGGCTTCGATCCGACGGCGCCCGATTTGCACCTGGGCCACACGGTTTTGCTGCGCAAGATGAAGCACTTCGAGGACATGGGCCACACCGTGATCTTCGTGATCGGCGACGGCACCGGAATGATCGGCGACCCCACCGGACGCAACCTCACACGGCCGCCCATGACGCGCGAGGAGATCGAGCGCAACGCGGAGACTTACCGCCAGCAGGTTTTCAAGATTCTGGACCCGGAGAAAACCGAGGTCCGTTTCAACAGCGAGTGGCTGGGCAAGCTGCGGTTCGAGGATATGATCCGGCTGGCCGCCAAGTACACCGTGGCGGCCCTGCTGGAGCACGATTACTTCGGAAAGCGTTACCGCGAGGGGATACCCATTTCCATACACGAGCTGTTCTATCCGCTGGCACAGGCCTACGACTCCGTGTTCCTTCACGCCGACGTCGAGCTGGGCGGCACGGATCAGAAGTTCAATCTCATTGTGGGCCGCGAGATCCAGCGCGATTACGGCCAGCCGCCGCAGATCGTGGGCACCACGCCGCTGCTCGAAGGACTGGACGGCATCAACAAGATGTCGAAATCGCTGGGCAATTACGTAGGCATCACGGAGCCGCCGGAGCGGATGTTCAGCAAGCTGATGTCGATCAGCGACGACCTGATGTACCGCTACTACGAGCTGCTCACCGATAAGAGCCTCTCCGAGATCGCGCGGCTGCGTGAGTCGATTGCCGTGGGCGACACGCACCCGATGCAGGCGAAGATCGACCTGGCGCGGAGCATTGTCGCCGATTTCCACTCGAGCGCGGATGCCGGGCGCGCAGCCGATGAATTCAACCGCGTGGTGCGGCGCGGCGAGATGCCGAGCGACATTCGCACGGCGCCGCTGCCCGAGGGCGTGCGCACTCCGGCCGGCATACGGCTGGACAAGCTGATGGCGAAGACGGGGCTTGCCGAATCGGTCACCGCGGCGGTGCGGATGATCAAGGCTGGGGCGGTGGAATTGGACGGCCGGAAGTGCACGGAGCTGGTGCTGGCGGGCCCGGGTTCGCCGGCGGAGTGGGTCATTCAGGCGGGCAAGAAATGGGTGCGGGTGACGTTATGACAGTGGCGACGCGGAAGCCGTTCCGCTGGAAGTTGAAGGACCGCGAGTTGCAGCTCGGCGAGCGCACGCTGATTGTGGGCATCCTCAACGTGACGCCGGATTCGTTTTCCGATGGCGGACACACGTTCGATCCGGATCGCGCCTATGCGCGCGCCATCGAGCTGGAAGAGCAGGGGGCGGACATCATCGACATCGGCGCGGAATCGACACGTCCCGGTTCGGCTCGCATCAGCGAGGCGGAGGAGAAGCGGCGGCTCATTCCGGTGCTCAAGCGGCTGCGCGGCAAGCTGGCGATTCCGATTTCGGTGGATACTTACAAAGCCGCGGTGGCCGAAAGCGCGATCGAACTGGGCGCGGAGATCATCAACGACCCGGCCTGCCTCACGTTCGATGCCGGGCTCGGCAAAGTGGTGGCGAACCACGACGCCGGGCTCGTCCTGAACCATATGCGCGGGACGCCGGAGACGTGGAGCAAGCTGCCGCCGGTGCCCGACATGATGGCGCTGGTGAGGCACGAGTTAGAGGCCTCGGTGCACCGCGCCCAGCGCGCCGCTGTGGACCGCTCGCGGATCGCGCTCGACCCGGGCTTCGGTTTCGGGAAGCGTGGCGAGCAGAACTCGGAGATGCTGGCGCGCCTGGGCGAACTGGCCGAGCTCGACTTGCCGATTCTGGCCGGTCCGTCGCGCAAGCAGTTCCTCAAACAGAAGAGCGAGCTCGAAACCGAGTTCGCCACGGCCGCGGCGGTGACGGCCGCTATCCTGGCCGGCGCGCACCTGGTACGGGTGCACGATGTGCTGGCGATGCGCGCGGCGGCCTCGGTGGCCGACGCCGTGGCGCGGTGCCGGCGGCCGGAGTAATGACTGCTAGCTGCTCTGGCCGAGTAAGGTAGAGAGCAGGTCGGGCGTCGTGGTGGACGACGTTTGGCTCGCTGTCTGGCCGAAGAGCGTGGCGAGCAGATCCTGAGTGGTATCGGTGCTGCTGCTACTCTGGCTGCTCGTAGAGCTCGCGGACTGCGTGCTTTCGCCTCCGCCGCCGTGATGATGTCCGTGGTGGTGGTGACCTTGCACTCCGCTCGTGCCGGAAGTCGTGGAAGACGGCTGCTGAAGAGCCGAGAGGTTGCCCGTCTGCGCGGCTGTCTGGAATTTATCCGCGAGGTTATTCAGGAAGCTCGCCTGCGCGGGATCAGTCGCCTGCTGGGCAGCGGCTGAGAACTTGCTGGCGGCGTCCGTCAGCACCTGCTTCATTTCCGTGGGGTCGGTAGTTTGGAGCTGCTGCAATTCCTGAAATAGCTGGCCGACCTGGGAAACGTTGACGCTATCGCCGCTGGTAGAGCCGGTCGCCGGCGTCGCGGCGCTCGATGCACTTCCGGTCTTGTTGGTCGAAAGAAAGGAGCTGATCTCGGTCAACAGCGACTGGTTGATCGAATTCAGCGTACTGCCGAGACCACTACTGATGGAACCCATATTTCACCCTCCGTTCGTACCATCGGCGGACGGCCGCGCGGACCGTGTAAAGATTCGTAAAAGCCTAAGGCAAAAGCCCTAAAGCCGCCGGATAATCGACTTGTGAGAGGTCCCGACAGAGTCTCCCGCCGCGAACTCCTGTCGTCGGCGGCCGCCCTGCTTGCCGCCTCGCGGATGCTGCGGGCGGGGCAGAACCCTACCTATAGCGCCGACGTCAAAGTGGTCAACGTGCTGGCGACCGTGCGCGACAAGCATGGAGCGATTGTGCGGAACCTGGGGCAAAGCGACTTCGCGCTCCAGGAGGACGGCCACCCGCAGGTGATTCGGTATTTTGCGCGCGAGACCGATTTGCCCCTCACGCTCGGCCTGCTGGTCGATACCAGTCTCAGCGAGCGGCGGCTGATCGGCCAGGAGCGCACGGCCAGCGCGAAGTTTGTGGACCAAGTGGTGCGGGAGGACAAAGACAAAGCGTTCCTGATCCACTTCGACCGTGAAGTGGAGTTGCTGCAGGACCTGACCAACTCCCGCCAGCGGTTGAAGGCGGCCCTCGACGAACTCGAGACGCCTCAACTGGAGAGGCGCCAGGGGAACGGGGGAGGCGGCGGCGGACAGCGGTCCGGAGGCGGGCACGGCGGCGGGACGACTTTATACGACGCGGTGCTGCTCGCTTCGAACGAGCTCATGAAGAAGCAGAGCGGGCGCAAGGCGGCGATCCTGCTTTCCGATGGCGACGACCGTGGCAGCAAGGTGACGATCGACGACGCGATCGAGGCCGCGCATCGCGCCGATACGCTGGTCTACTCGATCCTGTTTGCGGACGAGCAGCCCTTCTCGCACGGCGGTTTCGGCGGAGGCGGCTGGGGCGGCGGGCATCGCGGGGGCGGCGGGATGCCACGGCGCGAGAACCGGCCCGACGGCAAGAAGGTGCTCCAGCGAATCTCGAAGGAGACCGGCGGAGGCTTCTTCGAGGTCTCGAAGAAACAGCCGCTCGAACAGATCTACACGCAGATCGACGAGGAGTTGCGGAGCCAGTACAACCTCGGCTTCACGTCGGATCAAAAGGACGCCGGACCGGGGTATCGCCACATCGAGGTCACGGTGAAGGACAAGACTTTCACGGTGCAGGCGCGCGAGGGATATTACGCAGGGTAGCGGGCATCCGCCGGCGTCAAAAGAGAAAACGGCCCCGTCGCCACATTCACGTCCGATGTTCCGTCGCGTGATATCCTGACTGGGTTAGCGCCCTGCAGGTGAATGCACGCCGGGGCCGCTAGATGGGGGTCCGATGAGGCAAGCCACAGTGTGCCTGTTCGTTTTCGGCGCGTTGCTGCTGCCTGCCGCCCACGCCGCGCCCGCCAGCCCGCAGGCCGCGATCACTGTCGATTATCCGCTTGAGGGGTCGATATTCCCGCCCGAGGTCCTGGCTCCCACGTTTCTGTGGCGCGACGCTGCCGAGGGATCGGTCTTATGGTGGCGCGTCGAGTTCGACTTCGCCGACCACGCGCCTCCGATTCAGGCGAAGGCGAAGGGCGAGCGGATGCGCATTGGCGAGATCGACCCGCGCTGCATCAGCGACACCAATGAACTGCCGAAGCTGACGCCCACCCAGGCCGCGGCGCACACCTGGACGCCGGATGCCGGGACCTGGACCGCGATCAAGAAACGCTCCGCGAAGAAGCCCGCGAGGGTTACGATCACAGGCTATCGCGACGAAGCGCTCAGCGAGCCGGTGTCCCGCGGCACGGTGACCATTTCCACTTCGAAAGATCCCGTTGGCGCTCCGGTCTTCTACCGGGACGTGCCGCTGATGCCTTCCGAGACGCTCAAGGGCGTCATCAAGCCGCTGGCTCCGCAAGCGATGAAGTTCATCACCTGGCGTCTGAAGTATTTCGACGAGCCGGCCAGCCGGAAACTGATCGAAGGCTTCCCCACCTGCGCCAACTGCCATTCGTTTTCGCGCGACGGGAAGACGCTGGGACTGGACGTGGACGGCCCGCAGAACGACAAGGGCCTGTATGCGATGGTTTCCGTGCGGCCGCAGACGACGATTCGCAACGAAGACGTCATCAAGTGGAGCTCGTTCAAAGGCCCGTTGGGAGGGCCGCTGCGCGTCGCTTTTATGTCCCAGGTTTCCCCCGACAGCAAGTACGTCGTGACCATGATCAACGACCCGCGCGTGACCGGCAAGAACGACACGAGCGACCAATACGGCAAATATTATGTCGTGAATTTCAAGGATTATCGCTTTTTACAGGTCTTTTACCCCACTCGCGGCATTCTGGCGTGGTATAGCAAGGCGACCGGAACGCTACAGCCGCTTCCCGGCGCCGACAATCCGGACTTCGTGCAGACCGATGGGGTGTGGAGTCCCGACGGCAAGTTCATCGTGTTCGCGCGGGCGAAAGCAAGAGACCCGTTTCCCCCCGGCGTTCCGATGGCGCAGCGCGCCAACGACCCCCACGAGACGCAGATCCAGTACGACCTCTATCGGGTACCGTTCAACAAGGGCAAGGGCGGCAAGGCGACGCCGATCGCGGGTGCGGGCGAGAACGGCATGAGCAACAATTTCGCCAAGGTATCGCCCGACGGCCGCTGGATCGTGTTCGTACAGTGCAAGAACGCGCAGTTGATGCGGCCGGATAGCCAGCTCTACATTGTGCCCGCCAAGGGCGGAACGGCGCGCCGGATGCGGTGCAACACGCCAACCATGAACTCCTGGCATAGCTTCTCGCCGAACGGCCGGTGGCTGGTGTTCTCCTCCAAGGGGCGCTCGCCTTACACGCAGATGTACTTGACGCATATCGACAAGAATGGCCAGGACAGCCCGGCGATTCTGGTGGAAGGAACGACGGCGGCCAACCGGGCCGTGAACATCCCGGAGTTCGTGAACATTCCGCGCGATGGGCTGCTGAAGATCGACTCTCCGGCCACCGAATACTATCGCCTCTTCGACCTGGCGCTCGACCTCACGCGCGAGAAGCGTTTCGATGCGGCCACCACGGAGTGGAAGAAGGCGATGGAGCTGAGCCCGAACGAGGCGAAGGTGCACTACAATCTCGGCCTTTCTCTCGCCCGGACGGAACAGTACGACGCCGCCATTCTGGAATTCCGCAAGGCTCTGGAACTCGATCCGTCGAGTGCCGACACACACACCAATCTGGGGATCACGCTGGTGAAGACCGGCAAGGCCGAGGAGGCGATCCCGCACTTGCAGAAAGCCCTGGAGTTGAAACCGGGCGATGCGATGGCTTACACCAACCTGGGCGGCCTGCTCCTGGACACCGGGCAACTGGATGGCGCCATCGAGCAGTTCCAGAAGGCGCTGGTGGCCGATCCGAACGACGCCGACGCGCAGAACAATCTGGCCGTCGCCCTGGCGCGGGACAATCGGCCCGAGGAAGCGATCGCGCATTTCGAGAAGGCTGTCGAGGCGAACCCGGACTCGCGGGATCACCGCTTCAACCTCGCTCGTGTGCTGATGGGCCAAGGCCGGTTCGCCGAAGCGATCCCCCAACTGGAGAAGCTGGCCGACGCTCCCGATGCGTCTGTGCTGGCGGCGCTGGCTTCGGCCTACGCGAAGGTGGGCCGGCTTTCCGATGCTTTGCCCACGGCGCAGCGCGCCCTGACCCTGGCCACCGAGCAGGGCAACCGGCAACTGGCCGCCGGCCTGGAAAGCATGATCGCGTCGTATGAGCGCGGCGCGCCTGCGTCAACCGACTCGCGGGATTCGAAATGAGACTCTCCTTGTCCACTGTTCTTGCCGTCGTAATTGTCGCGGGTGGAGCGGCCTTTCTGGCGCAAGGACGACAGGGCGGGAGCGCGGTCGCGCGCATCGTGATCGATTACCCGTCCGAGGGTTCCGTCTTTCCACCTGACATCGGCCCGCCCACCTTCCAGTGGCGGGATGCGGACGCGGGCGCGACGTCCTGGCGGATCGAGGTGTCTTTCGACGGAGGCGGCCCGAAGATCGAGCAGGTGTCGAGCGGCGAGAAGTTCCACTTCCCGGAACCCGATCTCACCTGCGTGGGCGCTCAACTGCCGGAGCTCACGCCCGAACAGGCGATCGCACATACCTGGAAGCCGGACGCCAGCACCTGGGCGCGGATCAAGACCCGCTCCGAGAAGGGGCCGGCGGTGGTGACCATCGCGGGTTACCGCGGCCGCGACGCCAGCCAGGCGCTCTCGCGTGGCAGCGTGACAATCGCCACGTCGCGGGATCCGGTCGGCGCCCCCATCTTCTATCGGGATGTGCCGCTGGTGCTGTCGCCAACGGTGCGGGGCGTGATCCAGCCTCTGCCGCCATCCGCGATTCCTCACATCAAATGGCGCTTGAGGAACATCGCGGATCCCGAAAGCCATGTGGTGATGGAGAAAGTTCCCACCTGCATCAATTGCCATTCCTTCTCGCGGGACGGCAAGACGCTGGGGCTCGACGTGGACGGGCCGCAGAACGACAAGGGGCTGTACGGCCTGGTCCCGGTGGCGAAGCGCATGACCATACGAAATCAGGATGTGATCCGGTGGAGTTCCTTTCAGGACTTGCCGGCTCGGAGCAACGAGCCTACCGTGAAGCGGTTCGGGTTCATGTCGCAGATTTCTCCGGACGGCCGTTACGTGGTGACGTCTATTTCCCCGCCGGGTCTGCGCGGCGTCCACCCTGCCGGTAATTTCGTGCCGGGGGTTGCGGATCGCATTTTCAACGCAGGCTACAAGGATTTTCGCTTCGGCCAGGTTTTTTATCCGACGCGCGGCATCCTGGCGTGGTACAGCCGGGAAGAGGGGAAGATGCGGCCGCTCGCCGGCGCGGACGACCCGCAGTTCGTACAAACCAGCGCATTCTGGTCCCCGGACGGAAAGTACCTCGTCTTCAGCCGGGCCCAGGCCAGAAATCCCTACGTGCCCGGAGCACCGGCGTCCGAATACGCCAACGATCCGAACGAGACTCAGATCCAATACGATTTATATCGGATTCCGTTTAACGACGGCCGGGGCGGCAAACCGGAACGGGTAGTGGGAGCTTCCCAGAACGGGATGAGCAATAACTTCCCCAAGGTGTCGCCCGACGGCCGGTGGATAATCTACGTGCAGTGCAAGAACGGTCTGCTGATGCGCCCCGACAGCCGGCTCTACATCGTGCCCTTCGAAGGCGGCGAGGCCCGGCCGCTGCGATCGAACACGAAGCTGATGAACTCCTGGCACAGCTTCTCGCCGAACGGGCGCTGGCTGGTCTTCTCTTCAAAGTCGCGCACGCCGTACACCCAGATGTTTCTCACGCACCTGGACGAGCAGGGCAACGACACGCCCGCGGTCCTGGTCGAGAACTCGACGGCGGGTAACCGCGCGGTGAACATACCGGAGTTCGTGAATATCCCCGAGGACGGCATCGAGAAGATCGATCCGCAAGCGACCGAATACTATCGGCTGTTCAACGTCGCGATGGAGCTCATGCAGAAGAACCAGATGCGCGAGGCCGTACCGTCGTGGCGCCACGTCCTTCAGGTGGACCCCACCGATGGCAATGCGCACTACAACCTCGGCTATGCGCTGGCCGATACCGGCGAGCTTACCGAAGCCGCCGCGGAGTACAGGAAAGCCTGCGAGCTCACCCCGGACCGCCCGGTTTGGTACGCCCGGCTAGGCCTGGTTCTGGCGCAGGCCGGGGACGTGGATGAGGCGATCGCCAGCTACCGCAAGTCCGTCGCGCTCGACCCCTCGGTCGCTGCCGTCGAAGCCGATCTGGGAGTGGAGCTGTTCAAGAAAGGTCTGACGGACGAGGCGCTCGAGCACCTGGAGAAGTCCGTGGAAGTGGCACCCGGATTCGCGGAGGGCCAAAACAAGTTCGGCACCGCACTCGCTAAGGCCGGCCGGATGGAGGAGGCGATTACGCACCTCGAGAGGGCTGTGGAGCTGAACCCGAAATCGGTTGAGTATCGCTTCGATCTCGGCTACGCGCTGGGACTGGGGGGCCGCTTCACCGACGCGATTCCTCACCTGGAAAAGGCCGTCGAGCTGAGCGAGGGCAAGCAATGGCAGTGCCTGACGGCGCTGGCAGCGGCGTACAGCAAGGCGGGACGGCCCGCAGACGCCGCTGCCGCGGTGCGCCGGGCGCTTGACCTGGCGGTCCAGGAGAAGAACGAAGGGTTGGCCAAGTCGCTGCGCGCGACGCTGGAGCGCTATCAACACGAGAGCGCCGGAACGCCCCAATAATCGGCGGCCGGCTATTTCGCCGGTATCGTGTATTTGATATTCTGCGCCGAAGTGGCCGTTCCCTGTTGGACTGTGAGCCTCAATTCATTGTTGCCGGGTTTGGCGGCAACCTGAATCATGAACGGAACGCTGCCGGAGAGGTCGGCCTGCGGTAGGTCGGAGGATTGGTCCGCCAGCAGCTTTCCGTCGAGTAGAAACTGCGCCCGAAGACGCACTCTCCCGGCCCCGGAACGGTCCGGATAGACGCGGAAGAAGACGTAGGGGGTGGCGCCCGCATCGAGCGTGGCGACCAGCGACGGCACCACGCGCTTGCCCTGGTATTCGAGAGGATCGGCACCACCGGCCGGACCCTTCACCTCTTCGATGCGGCGGACCAGCGCGATGGTGCTCAGTTCCGGTCCCTTCTGGCGGGCGCAGTCCATCTCGAATGTGCCCGTGCTCACCCGGCCGCCTTCCCAATCGACCACGGCGGTCTGAACGGTGTACTTTCCCGGAGCCAGCGTCACCGGACGCTCGAACGTAAGCCGGCCGATCCTCGTGCCCGGAAGTTCCGCGTCCGGAACCTCCATGGGCGAATCGCCGCTGAACTTCTGCACAATCTGGCCGCTCGAATCCTTGACGAGCACGAAAAGGGAAGCATGGATCCGGTGTCTCTTGTCGGCCGCCTCCGGAGTCGCCGCGAGGTTGGGAACGGGGATCTCGAGTGCGAGCACCGGTTCGGAGGGGCCATCGGGAGCGCGGAATTGCAACGCTTCGGCGCGGTAGTCGAACTCATGCGGCAACGGCGTCGTATTGAGAGCGCGAAGACCGGCCATTTCCAAGGGAGTGACGGAACTGCCCTCGGCCTCCGCCGGCACGGCGTAGTAACCGTTGCGAGCCTCCACCGTGAGGCCCTCCCGCGCTGCCTTCACCTCGATTTTGTGATAACGGCCGTCGTAAGTGTCCCACGCGGGGCTGTAAGTCAGCTCATAACGCGTCTCGGCATCGTTCATGATGCGAGCCAGCATCTTCTTGCTGCCATCGGTGATGAGGAAGCCGCCGGTCGATTCGGTGAGATCGACCAGCGTGGCGTGAGTATTCGCTGTCGCAACGGCGTTCTCGGACACATTGAACTGCTCCGATTGGTCCGCCGCCTGCCCGAGGTCCGTAGCCTTGCCCTGCTGGGCGCTCAGTTGCCCGGCGCGGTGCAATCCGGCGTTCGACGCCATCATGGGAGACATCTGCGATACACCGTTGACCTCCAGAGCGTAGAAAGTGATGTCAGCGGCGTTGGCCTTGGTGAGCATCGCCTTCCAGTAATCGAGCTGGTCGGACGGGCGGCTCATTCCGGGGCTGAACAGAACCACGGTCTTGCGAAACGGCATTTGCCGGAGCTGATCTATCAGCCAGTTGAAGGCGTGGAGCTCGCGCATGGCCACCACTCGCGCCTCGTGGATGCCGTTTCTTCCCAGCGGATTCATCGCAACCGTCGAGGCGTCGTCGCCGATGGCGACCGAGGCGTCCAGGGACGCGCCAACAACGGCCAGGTCGGGGGAGCTGTTGAGAGCGATGGTTGTGCTCGCCGGAGCCGGGGCGCCGGGCGCCGGAGGAGGCTGAATGGCAAGGTTCCGCTCGAGTCCCAGGGCGGTAAACAGCTCCTGAGAGCTGCTCAGGCTGGGGGTGTGGCCGACAGACGCCTGCTCAACGGCCCGGAGCAAGGCGGCGCGGTCGGTGCTGAATCTGGCCCAGGGATGGACACCGCGATCATCCAGTGAGAAAACGCCAATGATGGTGTTGGGGCGCAGCTCGCTGTCGAGGAAATCGCGAGCCGCCTGGAAGGCCTGGGCGCGCGTTTCCGGGCCGATATCGTGGAACACCATGCAGATCAGGTTGATGGTCTGGACCGGGCTCAGCGTCCTTCGAGCGGCCGGAGCGGGGCCTTTCGCCGGTTCGACCGGCGCGGCCTCCTCGCGTCGGATTTCCTGCCCGGTCACCAGCCTCCAGGAGAGGATATCCCTGCGCACGCCGTCTTCGTACAGCTCCAGGTCTTTGGGGTTGATCTTCTTGACGAGCTTACCGTGCGCGTCGTGCACCAGCACGTCCACCACGACTTCGCGGGTCGAGGTCTCGAAGCGGGTCTGATCCGGCGCCTGGGCAAAGGCTCCGGCGGAAAGCATCGCCAGGACGGCGAGGTGCCAGCTACGACCAGCCCATTTTGTAGACATCGCTTCCAGTTTACCGCTGCGGCTCTTGAACCCTCAGCACTCTGTCGCCATCCACATTCTGCAGGGTCTGCACCGTGCCGGAGGGCCACGTGATTTCGACCAAATCGGCCCGCTTGTCCGGGCCGAGCCCGAAATGGACGGGCCCGTAGCTCGACGAAGCGTAACCGACGCTGGTGGTCATATGGTTGTACTGAGCGCCGACGGTCTTGGTCACTACCTTGATGCGCGCGCCGATGCCGTCCCGATTGCTCCGCGTGCCTTCGAGAGCGATATCGAGCCAGTGCCCGGCGTTCGGGCTGCGGTTCATCCAGATCTCGGCGGGGTGCGCCATGGCGGAGGTAACGACATCGATTCTGCCATCGCCATCGAGGTCGCCGAAAGCGCAGCCGCGGTGCCGCGCCAGCGGGGTGACGTCCAGCCCCGCCTCCGCGCCCAGAGCGTCCCATTTACCGCTCTTGCCCAGGTTCCGGAACACGGTGTTATGCTGCTCGACGCCCTGCCCGGGCTGCGGCAGAGCCCCCACGTGCCCACGGGTAACGAACAGATCCTTCCAACCGTCGTTGTCGAAATCGAATAACCCGGGGCCGAAGCCCGCCTTGTTCATGCTCAGAGTCCGCATGCCGCTCTCGGTGGTCACTTCGCGGAACGCGCCCTTGCCGGTATTCAGAAAGAGGGGAAAAGTCTGGTTATTTAGTGCAATAAACGCAATATCCGGATATCCGTCGTTATTGACGTCGCGGAAATCCACTCCCATTCCGGAAACGAAATTCCCGTCCTCGGGGAGAGCCACGCCCGCAGCCATCGCCACCTCTTCGAATTTGTTGCCGAGGTTGTGGAAGAGGGAGTTGTAGTAACCATCGTTGGTGACGAACAGGTCCGGCCGGCCGTCGAGGTCGTAGTCCGCGACGCCCACGCCCATGCCCTTACCGACGTGCTGCCGGATTCCCCATTCTGCGGAAACGTCCTGAAACTTGCCGTGGCCCTTGTTCAAGAAGAGCGAATTTGGCTGGCCCTTGTAATAGCGCGGATGGCAGTAGTCGGGCGTCCCCAGGAAGTTGCAGAGCGGCTGGTCGCTGTAATGCCACTGGAGGTAGTTCAGGACGAACAGGTCGAGCAGGCCGTCGTTGTTGACGTCCACCCAGGCGGCGCTGATGGCCCAAAGCGGGCCGTATTCCGGATCGTTCGTGCCGTCGAGGCCCGCTTCCTTGGTGACATCCTTGAAGGTGCCGTCGCCATTGTTGTGGTATAGCGTGTTGTGGTAGACGCCGGCGACGAACAGGTCCGGATAGCCGTCGTTGTCGTAATCGCCGACCGCGACTCCAATGTCGAATCCCGTGCCCGCCAGGCCAGCTTTGTCCGTCACGTCGGTAAACACGCCGTTGCCGTCATTGCGGAAGAGGCGATTGAAGTACTTCGGGGAGTCCTTCTTGAGCGTGGCGATATTGGCGCCGTTCGTGAAGAAGATATCGGGCCGGCCGTCCCGGTTGTAATCGAAGATGGCCACTCCGCCGGCCATGGTCTCGGGCGCGTTGCGAGCCGGGGTCTCGTCGCTTTCGAGTTGAAACGGGATCGGCTGGTAGGAGAATTGGATGGGGCTCGGAGCGCTGGCCCGTGCCGTAACGAAAACGAATGCGCCCGCGAGCAACGGCAAGGTCGCCAGGGCGCCAAGGAGTTTCGGCATAAAAAAAGAGGGGCGGCACTTGGCCACCCCTCCGTAGTTTACCACTTACTTCTGAGGCGAACCTTAGAAGTAGAACTTAACTGCAAACTCCACAATGCGCTGGCCCACGGTAAACGCCGGTGTTCCGGTCGTGGAAGCATTCGTGTTGGTCGCGCTCCAGCCCTGCGTTGAGGTGTTGAAGTGGAGGTTGATGTCCTGCGCGCCATTGACGCCGAACTGCGGCAGGGGGTGGTTCAAGAAATTGAAAGCCTGAACGCGGAACTGAACGCTCTTGCTTTCGCCAATCTTGAAGTTCTTCATCAGCGCCAAGTCGCTGTTGAAGTTCGCCGGCCCGTTGATATCCGACGGCCAGATGATCGTGCCCTGGTGACCAGCCGCTGGCGGAGCGAAGCAGGCCGGGTTAAAGTACTGGCCCGAAGCCAGATTCTTGCCCGGATCGCAGATGACCAGAGGAGTCAGGGTATCCTGATTGGTGCCGAGATAGACGCTGTTGTACACGTTATTCGGCCAGGTAACGTTCAAGGTGCCGCCCGAATTCGGCTGAATGGGCGCACCGCTCTGCCAAGTGGTATACCCGGACAGTTCCCATCCGTTGACCACGCCCTTCGCGAGGACGTTGCCGTGAACCGGGCTGGGCAGGTGGAAAACGTAAGCCAGATTCAGGATGTTGCTGTGGTTGTAACCCAGGAGGCCGTAATTGGCGGCAACATCCGAGGTATCGACCATGTTTCCAGCCGACGGCCCGTTGCCGCTGTAGTTGTCGCGGATTCCGAGCAGCTTGCTGAAGGTGTAATTAGCCATCACCAGGACCGGGCCGGCAGTCTTGTTCCAGGACAACTGCATTGAGTTGTAGTTGGCGAAATCGCCTTGGTGACCCTCAATGTGGATGTTCTGGTAGTTGACCAGCGGGAAGTAGTCGTTGGTGTTGAGGTTGGTGCAAGAGACGCCCTGGATGCAGGGAGTTACGCCAGTCACCGGATCGGGCCCGAAATACGCGCCCGGATAAACGGCGTTGGGGTTGTTCACGTTGCCGATGTTGTACAGCAACATGTCGAAGCTGCGATTCCCGACGTAGGAAGCTTCGAACAGAGAATGCCACGGAGCCGCCTGCGAAATGGTGAAGTTCCAGTCCGCGGTGGACGGGACCCTGTTGTCGCCCATCATCATGACGGCCGGGCCGCCGCCGTTGATCGCGCCCTGGCCCGTGGGAAGACCGGTCAGGTTGGCGATAGCGGCCATGCCGCCGACGAAGCTGGAGCTTCCATACACGAACGCTCCACCTGCTGCCGTGTCCGCGCTCGAAGGAGCGTTTACACCGGACTGATACTTGAATATGGCAAAGCCGCCGCGCAGGACGGTCTTACCATTGCCGAACAGATCGTAAGCTACGCCCAACCTGGGAAGCGGATAAGCCCAGGGCGAAACGTTCCCGGAAACCGGGATGGACGGGTCCGAGGCGTGGTTCTGTAATCCTGTGTCAAACAGGTTGGGAGTGGCCGACTTGCTGACGTACTTCTGATTGACGTACGTCGCGGCGTCCCACACCCAATAGCCGGGCCCGCTGGGATCGTAATACTGGCCGACGTGATCGAAACGGATGCCGTAATTGACGGTCAGCCGCCTCGTGACCTTCCAGGAGTCCTGCGCATAGGCGGAAACCTGGTGGTACTGGTTCGTGATGAGCGGACCGACGTTGCCTTGCGTATAACCGTTGACGCGGCCGGTCAGCATGTCGGCGTAGTTGTTGCCCGAAGTGTTGGAACCGTTGTTCTCGTATTCGAACTGCCCGTTGGTGGGTTGCGGGCCCATGGACTGGGCGTTCGAGTTCTGGTCCCAGTAGAAGCCGAACTTCAAGCTATGCGTTCCCCACACCTTGGTGACGTTGTCGTAGAGCGCCGGGTCCGACTTCGTGGCGCCAAACAGGTTGCTGCCGGAAGCGTAGAAGTCGGCCTGAGGCATGAACTCCGAAAAGCCGCCGTTGTTCCAGCTCAGAGTGTTCGGAATCTGCTTCTCAGTCACTCCGAACAGCCCCTTCCAGGTCATACCGAGCGCTGTCGGATCCACTGCCGCGGGGTCGCTGAGCGACAGGTAGTTGAGATAGCGGGCGTAGGTAAACACGGCCTCGTTGATCAGCGTGGGGCTAAACACGTGGGTGAAGTTGGCCATGATGACCGTGGACGGGGTGTTGGCCGGCATGTTGGAAGGATACGGAACTCCCTGGTTGGGCGCCCACCAGGTGGCGATGGGGTGCAGGTCCGCTTCCTTCTGGTAGGTGTACGATACCGTCAACTTGGTGTTGTCGTTGATGGCATAGTCAATCTTCTCGCTCTGCTCCCAGCGGTTCGTCGCCGTAAGGAAGCCAGTGCCGGGATCCACGAAATTGTAGTTGAATCCGTTGTTCGACGCCGGGTTCATGTTAGGCGCCGGCAGGAGCTTCATGACGATCAAGGCGTTCGGATCGAATGCGGACTGCGGAATCATCCCGCCCGGGGCGGAGAGAGGGGTGGTCGCGCCGGTGCCGCAAGTGCTGGAATTCAAGCCCGCGCTGCAGAGCGAGGACGTCGCGGCGCTCCAATTGGATGCCGTCAGCGGCGCCAGTTCCGCAGGCGAGAAGTTGCCATTCAGCATGTTCGCAGTCGGAACGACGTAGCGGTTGATCTGCCCGACCGGCATCTGGTTCATGTACTCGTAGCCGACCCAGAAGAACAACTTGTTGCGGTTGCGGTTGAAGTGAGTGAACGGAAGCAGAACCGGGCCGCCGATGTTGCCGCCACCGTAGTAGTAGTGTTCGGGAGGGATCGTGGCTCTAGTCGCGCCCACGGCCTTATCCTGGGACGTAAGAGAATCCAGGAGCGCGTTGCGGAAGTAACCGTAAGCTTCACCGTGGAAATCCTTGCCGCCGCTCTTGCCGAAGGCCTGAAACACAACCGGCCCCTTGGCAAACTCGGCGCCATAGGACGACATCAGAACCTTGACTTCAGCAGTCATGTCCTGGTTAATGTTCGCGATCTGCGTTCCCACGTTTCCGGGATCGAGCAGGTTCGCGCCATCGAGCATGTAGGACATAGCGCCGTTGGGCTGCGTGCCGTTCGAAGAATAGGCGCCCACCGGGCCCACGTTGCTGCTGACGGAATGGTCGTTGAAAGCGGAGCCCTGAGTGAGACCGTTGGCATTCGCCATGCCGGGCATGAGTTTGAGCAACTCGCCGGCGTCGCGGCCTACGAGGGCCAATTCGCTGACCATTTCCTTATTCACGATGCCGCTGACCTCGCCCGTATCCACAGGGGCGATGGATTCAGCGCTCGAAATAACTTCAATCTGTTCCGTGAGGTTGCCAACCTTCAGGGCGATGTTGGGCAACGTGCGGGTGTCGCCTTGCGCGAGAGCGATATCCTTCTGCTCCCAACGGGTGAAGCCCGCTGCGCTCACGGTAACGCTGTAATTTCCAGGCTGAAGAGCAGTTGCTGTGAAGAAGCCTGACGCATTCGTAACCGTGCGGCGTACGTCGCCGCTCGATTCGTTGACGATTTCGACCTTCGCGTTGGGGATGATGGCCCCCGCTTGGTCGTATGCCGTGCCACTGATTGTTCCAGTGAGTTGCTGGCCGAACGCAGCGCTGCTGAGAAGCACAGCGGCCGCGACGATGAGCACGACAAGGGAAATGAAAGAAGTATGCTGAACTCGCTGCTTGTTCAGCATCCCTGCTTCGGACGTTCTATGCATGGTTCCTCTCCGAGGACAGCACTCCTACGGGAGAGTGCTCCCTTTTCGAAGTTCAGACCCCATCCGGGCGCTTTTGAGGCCCGGAAACCTAAATAAACGACCCCGTAGTACATACATACTATTCCCGGGGACGTCGATAGTCAAGACCTTTCTTGGTTCCGGTAGTCCCGTAGGGGGGACTAACCCGGCACTAGCTGGGGTATAAGCTGGGGTACTGTTAAACAGGTGGCTAGGGGTACTGCTACCCACAAATAGGGGTGGGGTATCCCCCCTCGGTTACTTCGCGGGGCCGGCCTTCTGCTGCTCCGCTGTCAGCCGGTCCACAACCTGGCGCTCCCTCGCTCCGTCTTCGAACCGCTTCAAGCGGAAGTAAAGCGCCGCCAGCTCGACGTGGGCCTCGAGGTAAGTCGGATTGAGTTTCACGACGGTCTCGAGGTCGGCCGCGGCTGCCTCGATCTGTCCCGCCCCCTTCTCGACCAGCGCCATTTCATAACGAGCCAGCACAGCTGAGGGATCGATGCGGAGGGCCCGATCAAGATAGGTCCTCGCTTCGTCGAGATTGCGCTCGTAGTAAAGAAGCGACCCCAGCCCGAAGTTCGCGTCGAAGTCGTTCGGCTCCTGGGCAAGCGCCTGCCGGAACGCTTCTATCGCCCCCTGGTTGTCGACCACCTTCTCGCGCGCCATACCCAGGGCGGTGTAGACGCCGGGCAGCTTCGGATTCAAGCGCACGGCGGCTTCCACGTCATCCTTGGCGCGCTCGAACTCATTAAGCTGGAACAGGCTCCGGCCGGCCAGCAGATAGGCATCGGCAGCCTGGGTTTCCTTGGCTGCCCGTTCCACCAGATTCGCGCCTTCGCGCACCCTGCCGTTGGCAATCAATACCGATCCGAACACCCATTGGAAGTCCGGATTGTCTCCCGCCTCCTTGGCAAACGGAGCCAGAAGCGTGAGGGCCCGGTCATATTGCCCGAGCTTGAGGTCGCAGTCCCCGAGAAGGGTTGCCGCCCGGAGGTCCTTGGGGTCGACCTTGACAAGCTGCTCTAACTGTTTGGAAGCTCCGAATTCATCGCGGTTCTTATAATAGGCGAGCGCGAGGTAGAACTGAACCTCGCGGTTCTTCGGATCGAGCGCAAGCGCCGAGCGGTAGGCTTCGATGGCGTCGGCAAACTGGTTGAGATGAACCAGCGCCACACCCAGGTTGGCCCATGCCGGAAGGAAATCCGGGCGAAGCTTCACGATGCGGCGGTATTGCTCGGCGGCCGAGGGGTAGTCGCCCTTCTGCTGCGCGCTCACCGCCTCTTGGAAGAGCTGCTGGGGATCGGGTTCCTGGGCAAACGCAAGAATCGCGATCGCCGCCAGACATACCAAACCCGAAATCACGCGCATACGAACAGATTATGGCAGACGGATCGCGGCTTGGCACCTCAGGCTCCTTCGTGGCGGGCGGGCCGACACCCGATGGCGGGTGTTTATTCTCCGCCGCGGGCGTAGAATAGCCTGAGGAGAAGAGTAATATGCAGATTCCTTCCTCGACTTTCTGCCGGCGAGCCGTCTCGGCCCTGGCGCCGTTCTTATTCGTCTTTTCGTCTCTCGCTCAGACACCGGTGAAAGGCTCCGGCGATGCGACCGCGGGTGAGGTTTCGCTCGACGTGGTGGCGCATGACAAGAAAGGGGCCACGATCCGCGATCTCAAGCCCACGGACTTCGAGATCTTCTCGGGCGGCTCGCCGGTGCGCATGGACGACTTCCATTTGGTGACCGGTGGGCCGGGTCCTGGCCATTCGCAACTGGTAACGCTGGTATTCGCCCACGACAATCCTGGATTCGCTAAGACTGCGCGGAACGTGGCCGCCGAACTGCTCAAGGCGGCTCCCCGTACCGGAATGTTGTTCGCCGTGCTCCGGGTAGACGGCCGTCTCCGCCTGATACAGGAGTTCACCGCCGATCGCGAAGTCCTGAACAAAGCCATTGACGACGCAACCGTGAGCTACAAGCGGGGCAATGACGCGGCCGAGCAGCGGGTGGCTGCGGACGTGAAGGCGGACGCGGACAAGCCAGACAGGCCGTTGGCCTTGCAGAAGGTACTGATGGGCATGCTGCTGGATTCGGGGACCAGGGTTCGGGATCCGCACACTCCGGCCGCGATCGCCGATCTGATGGCTGCATGCCACCACGAGGGGGCGCTGCCGGGGCGGAAGACTTTGGTGTATTTTTCGTCCGGCCTGGATTGGGACATGTCCGACCCGGAGATGCCGGCCAAGGTTGCCGATGCGGCCATTCGCGCTCGGGTGAGCTTCTATTCAATCGACGCCGAGATCGTCGATCCGCATAACGCGAACTCGCTCTCGGCTGGGCTCAACGCCGCCTCGGCCTTGTCGCAGGGGGGCATCGGCGGGGGCGGCGCGTCGGGAGCGGGGTCCGGAGCCGCAGGATTGGGTACGCAGGTGGCCCAGCAAGTAGGCCGCATGGAGACGGGCGACTCCGCGAAGAACGAACCTCTTCTGGCGGTCATCTGCCATGCCACGGGAGGAGAATACGCGAGCGACTCCGGCAACACCACAAAGGCCGTTCAGCGGATCGTCGACGATACCTTGTCGTCCTATTCGGCCTACTTCGGACCGCCCACGACGTCGAGTGGGAAATTCCGCCCGATTCGGATCAAGGTGCTGCGGCCCGGAGTCTCGGTGCAAGCACGCGGAGGATACCTTCCGGTGCAGGGCGTCGCGCCGCTGGCGGTGTCCCCAACAGAAGATAAGCTACTGGGCGCTCTAGCGGCGTCCGAGTTGCCCTCCGAATTGCCGTTCCGCTCTTCCGTGTTGCGATTCGAGCACACGCCAAACGGCAGCTTGAGTTCCGTTGCGGTCGAGGTTCCGCTCAGCCAGAACGCGGCGAACGTTTCCGTCCTGGCGCAGGTGCGAGACCAGACCGGCGCCATTGTCGAGAGATTCACCGACGACATCGCGAAACCGGGCGCGGCGGATACGCAAAGGGGCGCGGTGAGCTTCCGCCGCCACTTCATTGCCGCGCCGGGCACCTACGTTCTCGAGGCCGCAGCCATGGATGCGGCTAGCGGGAAGATTGGCGCGCAACGCTCGAAGTTCGAGATCCTGAGCGCGACGGACAGCCCGGCCTTGGGCGATATCGTCCTGGTGCGCCGGATCGAACCGGCGGGCGCGGCTGCGACGGATGCCTCGGAACCGCTCCGCTGCAGCGAGGGCAAGGTTGTCCCGAATCTCTCGGCGCATCTTTCTAAGGATGCGAACCCGGCCATACTCCTGTTCTTCGATGTGCAGCCCGACCGGCGTTCTTCGGACAAGCCCGCTCTCAAGCTGGAAGTGTGGCGGGACGGCAATCTGCTCGGGAGCGTGCCGCTGAATCTTCGCGAGGACTCGACGCCGGGACAGCCGATTCGCGAACTGGCGAAGGTCGGCACGAAGGCCCTGCGTCCCGGCAGCTACGACATGACCGTGGTTCTGAGCCAAGGCGAGCAGACGACGCAGCGGACGTTATCGGTCACGCTCGAATAGCGGCAGCGTGAAGTTCACGGAGTCTTCTGGCTGGAGGCCTTGGCCTGGTAACGGGCGATTCTGGTATTCAGAGTCGCCGCCAGATCGTGGTCGCCGCTGCGATTGGCCAGGTCGAGAGCGCGACGCGCGGTATCGATGGCGTCCGGCATGCGTCCTACCTCGGCATACATCGCGGCCAGAAGGCTCAGGACCACCGGCTCCCGCGCGTTGGAGAGCTTGACTGCGCGCTCCATGTGCGGGATCGCCTCGTCGAATTTGCCTTGCTGCGCCAGCATCCGGCCCAGGTTGTTCTGGTATTGCAGGGACCCGGGATTGGAGGCCGCGGCCACCTGGAGTTGGGCGATCGCGTCTTCGAGCCGCCCTTGCTTGGCGAGCGAAAGCCCAAGTGTGTTTCGGGCATCGAGAGAGTTGGGGTCGAGGTCGATGGCCTTCTGCGCGTGCTCCATGGCCGCCTCGATCCTGCCCTGCGCATAGAGGGCGGTGGCCAGGTTCGTCTGAGACTGCGGATTGGCTGCATCGATCTTGACGGAAGTCAAATAGGCCTCAATCGCCTCGCCCAGCCTTCCGCGCTGCAACAAATCGTACGCCAGGCTGTCGTAGGCCGGGGCGTGTTCCGGCGCGATCTCGGTCGCCTTGCGATACTGTTCGATGGCTTCGTCACCCTGGCCTTCATGGTCCAGCGCTGCGCCCAAATTCACGCGCGCTCTTTCATCTTCGGGGTCCAGATCGATCGCTTTGCGCCACTCCGGAATGGACTCGGCCATCTCGCCCTTCTGCATGAGGCCGATGGCGAGGTCGAAAAGCCGATAGAAATCCGCTGCGGGAATTTCCAGCTTCTCGAAGTTGTCCGGCGAGACGTTGACGAACTCCGGAATGTTGGCGGCGCGATTGGCGGCCGTGGTGTTCTCGATGAGGATCGGCGGGCTGTCGTTGCTATCGGCGTCCAGGTGCGTCAGGTACAACTGGGTATACGGAGAGCGCGCCTTGGAGGAGAACACCATCCACCGTCCGTTCGGCGAGAAGCTGTGCCAGGAATTCATCAGCCGCGTATTGCAGTTCATCAGTCGGGATTTCCCGCCTTCGAATGGAACGATAAACAGCCGGCTATCGGGCCGCATCAACTGGCCGTTCTGGCAGCGCACGTACACGATCCACCGGCCGTCCTTGGTGACCTTCGGAAAGCTGTTGCTGAATCCGTTGTTCGAGGCGTCCTCGACGGGCTCCGCCTTCCCTCCTCTGCCTTCGTTGAAAGGAACCCGGTAGAGGCTGTATTGGATCTGGGTTTCGTTCGGGTCGTTGGCAAACGTGGCCGGCGGCGCGCCGGGCGGAAATGCCGTCTTCGCGTCCGCCCGGGCAAACACGATCCACTTGCCATCCGGCGACCACACGCCGTCCGTCTGCGCATAGCGGGGATCGTCGGCTCCAGGCAGGGGCTCCGTCCGGCCGGTTGCCACGTCGCGCCATACAAGCACGCCCCGCGTCGGGTAAAAGACCTGGCCGAAACGGTAGTCCTTGTAAACCGCGAAATAGAACTTCTCCTGAAGCCCGTAGGCTCTCGTCAACGCCATCGGATCCCGCTCGTCCAGCGTAGTGAGAACGTACTTGCCGTCCGGGGAAACCTGCGACATAAACCCGGCGCGCAGCTTCCTGCCGCCGCGATCCGCGGGCGTGTTCCACTTGAAGACGTCGGCAGGACGAATCACCGTTTCCTTCCGCAGGGGAACCACGGCATAGAGCGACTTGTCGTTCATGGGGCCGTCCACGTCGATTCCGATCGTCTTGCCGTCGGCCGAGAAGGAATGGCAGTTCGCGCAGGTGGGCAGGCCTTCGAGAAGAGTGCGGCTCTTCGTTTCGGCGACGCTCCGAAGGCGCCACTTGATGTATCCGATCGCATCCTTCGGCAGAATGCCGAGCTCGCCTTTGTCCTGTGCCGGGATCAAGGGGACGTCGCGGTAGAAAATCGGCGCGCCGACCGGGTCCGTGGAGGTCTGAAATTCCGACTGCCCAGAAGAGACCGCGCGGAGAGCCGCCGAGCCCGCAAGTCCGGTGATCGTGATGGTGGCGCCCATTTTCGAATGCGTCTTGATGGCCGCCCAGGTTGGGCCGTCAGGCGTCCAGATGCGGCCCGCGGCTTCTTCCGGCGTCAGCACAGGCAGCTTGTTGAGCGGCGCCACACAGCGAGGATCGATCTCGCCGACGCGCATCTTCGCGCCCGGCGTTTTCACCTCGACGCTCGGCGATCCATCGGCGAAGGATACTACAATGCGCCAGAAAGTCGCGTCTGCCGCCCGGTCACGCCAGCGGAAAGCGACAGGCGTTAATTCGGGAGGGAGAATGGCGGCGTGCGGCGGATAATCGATATCGATGGAAGCCTCTGCTGTGGTCGCGGCCGGCCTTGCGGCCACAGCCACGGAAAGCAAAATCGCCGCCGCCGCGGAGACCGCGCAGACGCTCAACAACTTCATTCTTCTACTCCCCCCACCAATAGGATAATAGCCGGTTTTCGCGGGCATGGGCAAGACGCGCGCCGCCCGCTCTACACGGGGCCCACGCCCACGCGCTCCGCACACACTGCCTGTCTGTTCTCCGTGAGACTGGCAGATGTAGAATTGTAGTCTTGCAGAACCGCATGAAGTCCGCTGGTGAGTCGCGCATTGCCGCTCTGGCGCTCCTTCTGTTGTCTGGAGTGACGGCCGCTCAGGTCGCCCCCGGCGATTTCGACGACTTGTCGCGCCGCGCTGCTGCAGCGCTCGACACCCGTCCCAAAGAAGCCGTCGAACTGTATCGTAAGGCCCTCGCGATTCGGGCGGGTTGGGCCGAGGGCTGGCTCTACATGGGCGCCGCTCTGTATCAGCTCCGGCGATTTCCCGAATCGCGGGATGCGTTGCGCAGGGGCGTGGCCTTGGTGCCGGAAAAGGGAACGCCGTGGGCGTTTCTGGGCCTGACGGAGTACGAATTGGGGAGTTACAAAGAGGCGCTCGCCTACATTCTGAAAGGCGAGTCCATTGGCCTCGCCGACAAACCCGAGTTTGTAACTTCCGTTCACTACCACGCCGCTCTGGTCTATCTTCGATTTTCCGATTTTATCGGCGCGCTCGACCAGTTGCGGCCTCTGGCCAAAGCGGGCCACGAGACGCCCGCCGTGATTGAGGCGCTGGGCCTGGCCGCGTTGCAGATGAAGACGCCGCCCGCCAATCTACCGGCCGCAAAGCGTCCGCTTGTCGAGCTGGCGGGACGTGCGGCGGCCGCTTTCGTGGCCGAGCGCGCCGAGGAGGCGGGCCCGCTGTTCGAGCAACTCGAGGCAAATTTCCCCGGCGAGCCGGGCGTCCACTATATGGCGGGAGTGTGGTCGATCGGCCACGACCCAGCCGCGGCGGAAGAGGAGTTTCGAAAAGAACTCCGGATCACGCCCAGTCACGTGATGGCCCGCGTGCAGTTGGCCCTTCTGTTGATTAAGAGGGGGGACGCCAAAGAGTCCGTAGAGCTGGCCGGGGAAGCGGCGAAGATGGAGCCGGGGAACGCCGTGTGCCAAGCAACCCTTGGGCAGGCTCTGCTGAACGCGGACCGCACCGGCGAGGCCATAACCACTTTGGAGAAGGCAGTCAAGCTTGCGCCGAACGTCGCCAAAGCTCACTTCTATCTGGCGCAGGCCTACAGCCAGGCTGGGAGAGTGGCCGACGCCCGCAGGGAAACCGCTGAGTTCAACCGTTTGCGTGCACAGCAGGAGCCAGTCACGGTCCCGGTGCATTGAGCATTCCGCCGGCTATGGCAGGGGCTCGGTGACCGGGAGCACGCGGTCGGCCGCCACATCGCGCAAGACCTGTCGAATGCCGCTGGGCCAACGAATCTCAATCTCGCTCGCCGATGCCGCCCGACCCAGTCCGAAATGCACTCTGGGATCGCTGGACGAGGCGTAGCCTGTGCTGGTGGTGGCGTGATTGTACTGCACCGTGCCGTCGCTCGCAGTCAGCCGTATGCGGGCGCCGAGGCCCATGCGGTTGCTCTTGGTCCCCTTCAATTGCAGCAACAGCCAGTGATTCCCGTTCTTGGTCGTATTGTGAAAAACCTTGGCGGGACCATTCCAGACAGAGACCACGATATCTTCGCGCCCATCGTTGTCCAGGTCTCCGAAGGCCAGCCCGCGGTGCGCGGCCGCGAGCTGCGCATCCGGCCCGGCGGTGGCGCCGGCATCCTCGAACCGTCCGTTTCCAAGATTTCGAAAGAGGCCGATCGGCTCTTCGAAGGAGCGGTGTGAGAACAAGGCGATGTTGTCCGTCACATTGGAACGGGCCACAATCAGGTCCTTCCAACCGTCGTTATCCAGGTCCACGATGGCGTTCGACCATCCGGCCATCAGCGAGCTTTGCCAGGCGAGCCCGGCGCGGGCGGTGTAGTCCTGGAAAGGACCGCTCCCGGTTCTCACGAACAGCGGGAACGTCTGTTGCTCGAGGGCGCTCACCCAAATGGCGGGCCGGCCGGTGTTGAAGACATCGCGGAAGTCCGCGCCCATTCCCGAGATGAGCTTGCCGTCCTGGGCGAAAGCCACCAGTTGATCCTCGCCCACCTCCTCGAAACGTTTGCCGCCGAGATTGTGGAATAACTGGTTCGGAGCGTCATCGTTAGCGACGAAGATGTCCGGGTAGCCGTCGCCATCGTAGTCGGCGACCGCCACTCCCATCCCGCGGCCCGGGTGCTTCGCAATCCCGGTTTCCACGGAGACGTCGGTGAAGGTGCCATCGCCGTTGTTTCGGTACAGCGTATTGGGAAGCGGTTTGTAGTAGCGCGGGCTGCAGTATACTCTGTGTCCGTTGACCAGGCAGTCGGGATCGGCACCGGGGTACCACACGCAGTAGTTCGACACGAAAAGGTCGAGCAGGCCGTCGTTGTTGTAGTCGAGCCACGCCGCCGCAGCCGACCACATCTTCCGGCCGCCGAACATCCCCCCGCCTACGCCGGCCTTGGCCGTGACGTCGGTGAAGGTGCCATCGCCATTATTGTGAAACAACTGATTACCGGTCAAGCTCGCCAGGAAAACGTCCGGCCGTCCATCGTTGTCGTAATCGCCGATCGCGACACCCATGCCGTACCCGGAGCCTGCCACGCCAGCCTTGTCTGTAACGTCGGTGAACGTCAGGTTTCCGTTGTTGTGAAACAGGCGATTCGAAAACTGCGGTCCGTCCCGCTTGAGCGACGGCATGAGCCCGCCATTCACCAGATAGATGTCGGGGTACCCGTCGCCATCGTAGTCGAAGACCGCCACGCCGGCCACCATGGGTTCAGGCTGATATTTGCGCGGCGTCGGCGACGTGTTGCTGACGAAGTGGACTCCGGCGTGCGCGGCAATTTCCTCGAAGGTGATCGGCGCGACCGTGACCGCGCCAGTCGCCAGCGCAACCAACGGGACGAACCAGAGCAGGGATCGAAGCCGCACGTAGCGAGTCTAGCATGCGAATCCCCGAACACCGCGGAGCCGTTGACGAAAGCAGAAAGAGGATGTTAGAGTGCTGTTTCCCAGGGAGGGAAGAGAATGCGGAAAACGATCCGGCTCGTGGCGGTTTGTGCGCTGGTGCTCTCGCCAGGGATTTCGATTGCGGGGGAGCGCTTCGACGGCAATTGGCAAACGAAACTGAGCTGCCCTGAAAAAGGGAAGACTCAGGGCTACACCTGGCAGTTTCCCGGTGTGGTTACTGCAGGGAGCTTTCGCGGAGAGCACGGAACGGCAAACCAACCCGGTTATTTGCTGATCGAAGGCAAGATCGCCGACGACGGCAGCGCCAAGCTCTCTGCCTCAGGCATCGTCGCCTCGCGAGCCTATGCCCGAGGCGTGTTCACCTCGAAGGGCGCGGATTATGGCTATAAGATCAAGGCCCATTTCAGCGAGACCGAGGGCACTGGCGCCAGGGACGAGGGCCTCGGCATCGTGGGCCGCGCCTGCACGTTCGACTTTGTGAAGCAGCCACCGGCCGATACCGCTGGGCACTAACCTGCGCCATAGTAACTGCGGTGAGCCGGCCGGCCTCACCGCCAGACGTTACTTCTTAGGTTTGTATTCCACAAAGAGTTCCGGAAACTGTTGCTTCAACGCTTCGATCTTTGGACGGTCGCAAACTTGAATATACGGGTTGTCGGGATTGTGGTAGGCGTAGTCCTGGTGGTAATCCTCAGCTCTATAGAAGGCTTTGAGAGGCGTCACCTCCGTGACGATCGGCTTCGGAAAAACTTTCTGCCGATCCAACTGTGCAATGTATGCCTTCGCGAGCCGTTGCTGATCTTCGTTCGCACAGAAGATTGCCGAGCGGTAAGACGTCCCCACATCCGGTCCCTGCCTGTTCAACTGCGTTGGATCGTGCGCGACCGAGAAGTAGATCCGCAATAGCTGCCCATAAGTGATGCGCGATGGATCGTAGATCACCTCGACCGATTCGGCGTGCCCGGTGGTCTCGGTAACTACCTTCTGGTACGTGGCCGTTTTCGCGGATCCGCCTGCGTACCCCGCCGTCGTAGATAAGACCCCCTTGACCCGTTGAAACACGGATTGCACGCCCCAGAAACACCCTCCAGCGAAGACGGCGGTTTCCTTCCCCGGTTGGGCGGCCAGCGGAACATCCGTTAAGGGCGGCGGGATCGGCGGCTTCGGGGCTGCGATGAGCGCAGCAGCGAGCAGAAATTGAGCCGCGGCACTGCCTGAAGCAATGGCGAAACGCATAGTCACCCCCGCTTTGATTGTACTTCCGCGACCGGCATCCACCGGCCGATCAGCGCTATTGACAGGGCAATCAAGTGGGTTTAATATCCAGTCAGCGTAATCTATGTGTAGCGCGCAAGCGCGACGAGGGGCGCTGTTCCACGCCGGCATCATGGCCTCCGAACCCGCACGCGCGCGAAGAAGGTGAGCTATGCCCAAGCGCAGCGAGCCAGCCTCTGGCCATCGCATTCACATCGTGCTCATCCCAGGCTTCGGCGGATTCGATGCACTGGGACAGGTCGAATATTACGCGGGCATCACGAGCCTATTCCAGAATTGGTGCCGGAGTAACTCAGCGCCCGCCGTGCTCCACTATTTCGATAACTTACCGACAGCGGCAGTAAGTACCCGCGCAGATCGTTTGTGCGCCTACCTTGCCAAGCGCATGACGCGGGGGGAAATCCTGGAAGGCGACAAAGTCGTCCTCGTGGGTCACTCAACGGGGGGACTCGACATCCGCCAGCTTGTCTCGGATCTCGACCGCCGCCGCGACGATCGCGTTTACGCGGACGGCGGAACGTGGGTGCTCGGCAAAGATATACGGAGCCGCATGGATGCGGCGGTGTTCCTCTCCGTACCGCACTGGGGCACGAACATTGCGGACTGGGTACACTCGCACCCGGCTTGGCGCATGACAATCGTCGCTGAACTCCGCGCAGCGGTGACCGGCTCACAGGTTTACGCGCTGGACAGAATCGAAACGGGAATTGCCGGAACCATTGCGTACTTCACCGACGCCGAATTGCTTCTAGCAGCGAAAGACGCGCTGACCGAAGCCAACGCCAACTACGGCCAGCCGGGGCCGGCGCGAACGGCCGATGCACAGGAAGCCGCCTCCGAGCTCGAGCTCTTCTTTCGCCACATGAGTACGGATTTCAGCGCGATCGACGATCTCACCTCCGAGCGTTACGATGGCCAGAAGAACACGCCGGCCCACTTTAGCAAGGAGGAGCGGGCGCGAGAGCTGAAATTGTGGCACGATCCTCCGATCCGGGTCCTCTCGTTCGCCACCGTGGGATGCCGCCCGTTCCGTTTTCCGCTCAACGCCCCCGCACCTGTGTGGGAGCTGACACTTCCATGGACCTACCCGGAGATTGCCAAGGATCCGGCGTTGTCCGAGGGAACGGATCTTTCGTACCGTTTCACTTATCGCGCGTGCGCGGGTGGTCCGTTCAAGTGGCCAGCGAATGCCGGAACTGTGACGAAGATACTCGGCCCGGCGCCGCCTCAGCCCCTCCGGGTCTGGGACAACGATGGCATTGTGAACACGGCGTCTATGTTCTGGCCGGATGGCGACATTGTGCTGGTCATGGCCGATCACCTGGACATCGTTGGGCATTACAAGCTGATCAAAGACGAGCAGGGTGATTCGCGCAGGAACGGGCACGGGCCCGCTCGCGAATATCGGGCGTACGACGCGCTAGGCTCGACACCGCACTTACAGCCTGCGGAATTCACTAAGGTTTGGGACACGATTTTCAAATTCTCGACTTAGTCGACGTCCCTTTACGGCGTTTGCTTCTCGACCGCCGGCCACCCGCCCCCCAGCGCCCGGTACAGCGAAACCAGATCCGTCACCACGGCCGTCTGGCTCGCCGCAAGCTGATCTTCATTCGCCGAAAGCGCGCGCTCCGAATCGAGCACCGTGAGGAAGTCCGCCAGGCCCGCCTTGTATTGCACCTCGGCGAGTTCGAGCGCCGTCCGGTCTGCCTTGATTACACGACTCAGCCGCTCTGCCCTGTCCTGCTCGTTCGAATATCCCACCAGCGCGTTTTCCGTCTCCTCGAGCGCCGTGAGCACCGTCGATTGATACGCGGTGACGGCCTCCTTCATACGCGCCTCCTGAATCGCGACGTTCGCACGTATCCGCCCCGCCGTGAACACGGGCACGCTGACCGTCGGCCCGAACGAGAAGAAGTTCCCTACGCCGAGCGCCAGCAGATGTAATTGCGCCGATTCCCGCCCAGCCTGACCGGTGAGCGAGAACTGCGGGAAGTAGTCCGCCTTCGCTTCGCCCACACGCGCCGTCGCCGCCACCAATTGCGCCTCCGCGCGCCGTATGTCTGGCCGCCTCTCGAGCAGATCCGACGGCAGCCCCACCGGTACGCCGGCCGGCCTGATTGGCAGGGGCGCCGCGCCCGCCAGTTCCCGTTCGAGCGACTCCGGCTCCGCTCCTAGCAGCACGCCGAGCCGGTGCACCGCCGCCGCGCGCCCCGTCTCCAGTTGCGGCACCGTCGATTTCGTCAGCTCCAGTTGCGATTCCGCCTGCGCCACGTCGCGCTCGGTGGCCTGCCCGGCGCGTTCAAGATCGCGCGTCAGGTCCACCGTCTGCTGCTCGATTTCGATGTTGTGGGCCGCGATCCCGAGCCTTAACTGGTACCCGCGTAGCTCGGCGTAGTTCGATGCCACATCCGCGAGCAGCGCCACCAGTACGTTCCGCCGGTCCTCCTGCTGCGCCGCTTGGTCCGCGGTCGCGGCCTGCACTTCCCGTCGCACGCGCCCGAAAACATCGGCCTCCCAGGACATGTTCATCTGCGCCTGGTAGAACGTCGCGGTAAACGGAAACAGGCCGAACCCCGCCGGGCTCGGGCCTGCCACCAGCAGCCGGCTCCGCTCGACCGCAGCCCCGCCGTTCACCTGCGGAAAGAAGTCCGATCGCGCCAGGCTCCGGCTCGCTCGAGCCTCTTCCACCCGCGCCGCCGCCAGTTGCAGGTCCAGATTCGATTTCACCGCCCGCGCCACCAGCGATTCCAGTTCCGGATCCTTCAGCGTCTTCCACCATTCATCGACCACCGGTTCGGCCTGCGGTTGCCCGGGCCACTGGCCCGGCACGGACGCCGCGGGGCGCTTGTACTCCGGCCCCACCGCGCATCCCGCCAGCGCGAGCGCCGCCACAGCGGTCACCGCCCGCATCGCCGCTCTCATTGCGCACCTCCCGGCGTCGCCGCCGCGTCGATGAACACGTCCATCTGCTCGCCATCGAACACCGGCGCCTGCGGATTCTTGAACCGGTAGATCGCCTGCAGCACGCGCGTGTCCACCCGCTCGGTTGCCTCTCCGGTCAGCGATTGCTTCGGAATCACGTAGGGCTCAAACCGCACGAACTCGAGCGCGTACGCCACCTTGCTGTCGCCCCGTACATGCGCCATCGCCGGCTCGCCGGCCTTCACGCGCCAAGCGTCCTCTTCATCGATGTCCGCGCGCACGTTCGGCCCGCCCGCTCCGCCGAAGACCATCAGCGGCTCGGAAAGCGGCCCACACTGCGCGTACTGCCCCAGCCGCACCTTGTTCTGCAGCACCGTGCCATCGAGCGGCGCCCGCGTCGTCAGCCGTTCGAGAGCCACCTCGTCCTGCCGCAAAGCCGCCGCGGCCTGCTCTACCTGCGCCCGCGCGATCGCCAGGTCTGGCGCCCACGTCCCGGCCTTCAAAAGAGCCAGGTCCTTCTCCGCCTGCGCCAGCCGCGCCTGGGCCGCCGAAACAGCCAGGTGCCTGCGCAGCACGTCTTCTTTCTTTACGGCCCGGTCATCTGCCACGCTGTCGATCAGCCTCGCCTGAACTTGCGCGTCCTCGAGCTCCGCCTTGGCCTCATCCACCTTCGCTTGCGCCGGAGGCACCTCTTCGGGCCTCGGCTCCGCTTCGAGCTTCGTCAGTTGCGCGCGTGCGTTATCGAGCGCCGCCCGCTTCGCCGCCAGGTCCGCCACCAGGTCCCGATTATCCACCGTGAACAGCTTCTGCCCCCGGCTGACGCGGTCCCCTGCCCTCACATAAAGCTGCGTCACCATGCCGGATACCGCGCAGCTCAGCGCGATGTTCTCCGTGGCCGGTTCCACCAGCCCCACCGCGGCCACCGTTTTCGCGGTGGTGGTCTCGGGCGGCGGCTCCGGCGGCACCACCGGCTTCCTCACCGGCCGCTCCGCCAGCGTCCAGTTCACCGCAAACGTCAAGCTCGCTAGCGCGATCAATGGAAGAATGTACCGTTTCATAGCTTCCCTCCGGCGCCCCGCATCGCAGTTACCGCTTCGAAGTAACCCGGCCTGTCGAGATCGGCGATCGCCCCGATCTCTTTCGGCTCCCACCCCAGCATTTCCCGAGTCCGCCGACTCGACGTCGGGTTGTCCATGGCAGCGAAGCCCGCGAACCAGCCAAAGTGGCCGGCCGCCTCCTCGCGGGACTTGCTGACAACCGGCACGCCAAGCCGCCGCCCGATCACTTCAGCGATCTCGCGGAGCGGCACGCCCTCTTCGGCGACCGCGTGATACCGCGCCCCTGGCGCGCCTTTTTCCAGCGCCAGCCTGTATAGCCGAGCGGCATCGAGCCGATGGACCGCGGGCGAGCGGTTCATCCCATCACCCACATACGCGGAAACGCCCGTCTCCCGCGCCAGGCCGATCAGGAGCGGAAGAAAAGCGTGATCGCCGTCGCCATGCACCAGAGGAAGGCGCACGACCGACACACGCACGCCGCGCGCAGCGACTGCCGCTGCCGCCTCTTCAGAGGCTACCCGCGGAATCTTGGAGCTGGGCGCATCTTCTTCTGTCGCCAGATGTCCCCCCGCAAGCAGCCCCGTCCCCGAGGTAACGATCAATGGCCGGTCAGAGCCGGCCAGCTCTGCGCCGAGAGCCTCAATCGCGCGCCGGTCCTTCTCGCAATTCTCCTCGAACTTCGAAAAATCGTGAATGAAGGCCGTATGAATCACTCCATCGGCCTGAGCGGCTCCGCTGCGCAAGGTCTCGAGATCTTCGAGCGAGCCGTAGTGCACATCCGCTCCTGCGAATGCCAGAGCCTTAGCGCCCGCATCCGACCGGGTGAGACCGAGTACTCGATGTCCCGCCCCGATGAGTTCCTGAATCACCGCCGAGCCGATGAAACCTGTCGATCCGGTCACAAAAACACGCATATTGTCCTCCCCTCTATTCGTTCACCGCCATCGCGCGCGCCCGGCCTTCGCCCGGCTCCACGCTGGTGATCTCGCCATCTTCCATGTGGGCGATGGTATCGGCGAATTCGAGCACGCGATTGTCGTGCGTCACCACGATCACCGCCCGGTCCGGCCGCACCGCGATCTCCGCCAGCAGCTCCATCACCCGGTGCCCCGACTGAGCGTCGAGCGCCGAGGTCGGCTCATCGCAAACCACCAGCCGCGGATCGTGGATCAGCGCCCTGGCCAGCGCCACCCGTTGCTGTTGCCCACCCGAAAGCTGCGCCGGCAGCGAGTCGATGCGGTTGCTCATGCCCAGTTGCTCCAGCATGCGCACCGCTTTCTCGACCGCCGGCCGCCGCGGCCATCCCGCCACGAACAGCGGCACCGCCACGTTCTCTGCCGCTGTCAGCGCCGGCAGCAGGTTGAACTGCTGAAACACAAATCCCAAATTGCGCCGCCGAAACAGAATCCGCTCTTTCGGCGACATGCGGTTCTGGTGCTCGCCCAGAACTTCAAGATCGCCGGAGCTGGCATCGAGCAGCCCCGCCACCACCGAAATCAACGTCGTCTTCCCGCAGCCCGACGGCCCCACCAGCATCGCCAGCTCGCCCATTGCGATATCGAGATCGAGCGAGCACAGCGCCTGGATCCGCGTGTTGCTATCGCCAAACCACTTCGTAATTTTGCGCGCTCTTACGGCTTGTTCCATTTCCCTGTTACCCCCGAAATACAATCGCCGGTTCCAGTTTCAGCACGCGGCGTATACTCACCAGGCTGGCCACCGCCACGATGAACAGCACCACGCACCCGGTCGCCACCATGGTTTGCCACAAAAGCACAATCTGGCGCGTGGCCTCCTGGTGAACCGTGATCGAAAAGAACGTCGCCGTCATGCCTATCCCAATCGAGTACCCCATCGCGCCCACCAGCATTGCCTGCAGCAGAATCATGCCCACGATTCTCAAGTTCGTCGTGCCGATTGCTTTCAGCGCCCCGAACTGCTTCAGGTTTTCGATCGTGAAGATGTAGAACGTCTGCCCCGCCACCACCGTGCCGACAATCAGCCCGATCGCCACTGTCAGCCCGAAGTTCACGGGTATGCCCGTGTGCGCCATGTAGTAGGCGATGGTCATCCAGCCGAATTCTTCCTTCGATACCGCCTTGAGTCCCGTGGCCTGGTGGATCCGCCGCGTCACCTCCGCCACCGAAACGCCCTTCTGCGGCATCGCCAGCAGGAAAGACATCTCCGTCCGCTGCCGCCCCACGTAATTCACCGCCAGGCTGTAGCGGCTGAACATCACGGGAAACGAAGTGAACGGCGGCGACGCGTTCGAAATCCCCACAATCCTGGCCCGGCGATCGTTCATCTCGAGCACATCGCCGAGTGCCGGCTTCTTCCCCGGAAATAGGAAGTGATACCCGGCCAGATCGATGATCACCGCGTCCGGATCCCTCAGGCTCTCGGTCGAGCCCAGAATCATCTTCTGCGGCGCGCCCGCGAGCGTGGCATCGTCCAGTCCCATCAGGATCACCGCCCGGAACCGCCCGTTGTGCGCTCTCGCCACCGGCTGGCCCTTGAATAAAGGCTCCGCCCAGCGGACGCCCGGTACGCCGCGCACCCGGTAGAGCGCGTCATCGCGCAGCGGAAACACCTCGTCCACGTATTGTGTGGCCGGATCCATTACCCAAATGTCCGCGTCCCACACGTCCAGAATCTGCGAGCGGATTCGGTCCAACAGCCCGGCGAAGATCGAGACCTGCTGCGCAATCAGAAACGTGCTGAACGCGATCGCGAAGATCAGCCCCAAATACTTTGCGCGATCGCCCGTCAGCATACGCACCGCGACGAAGTTCATCGCCGCGCCTTTGATGCCGCCCTTCGGCCGCTCCTGCGCCAGTGCCTCAGCGCGTGCCGGCTTCATCGGAATGGTTGCTTGAGTCATCGCACGGAAGAATTGCACCCGGCTTTCCAACCCGTGCACTCGACTGAGAGCGTTACGAAACGGCGCCCATCCTCCGCCGAAGTGCCCGCGTGCCGACGCCCACCGAGCGGCACTCTGCCCATCTATGGGCACTCGGCGCGGCACTGCCGCCGCTTCCGCGCTCAAGAAATGCACCGATCCGGTGTGGCCCTTGCCGTGCCCTTCGCCCGAGTGCCATGCTGCGCATTACCGTCCAGGACGCCGATCCCGGTTCCCGCCTCATCCTCGAAGGCCGCCTCTCCGGGCCCTGGGTCCGCGAAGCCGAGGAGTGCTGGCAGAGCGCCCTGGCCGCCTCGCATGACAAACCCATGACAATCGATCTCACCGACGTCGATTTCGTCGATGCCTCCGGCGAATCGCTCCTGGCCGCGATGCACCGTCACGGCGCCCGGTTCGTCGCCGCCTGCCCCCTCACCCGATACCTGGTCGAGCAGATTGCCGGACCTCAGGCCGAAAGATCGCGCCGCCCGGCCTTCCAGACCATCGGCCGCGCGCACCGCTGTCCCGCCTCCCGCGCGCTCGCATTTCTGCTTGCCTCCGCCGCCGCTCTGGCCGCTTCTGCCGCCGAAGTTTTGGGAATTTCGCACGGTGTGTTACGGTGAAAGAAAGCGCCGCATTCAACTGGGAAACACCGATGGGAGCCTGGACACCCGTATTGTCCGATACGACGCGAGCGCGTTACGAGACGCTCCTCGAGATCTCGGAAAGCATCATTTCGCACCGCCAGATCTCGCCGCTCTTCCGCGATCTCCACCGCTGTCTCAAGCCACTCGTCTCGTTCGATTTCCTGGCCCTTTGCTTCTGCGACGCCGAACGCGGGACCGCGCGCCTCCACGAACTCATCACCGAGGTGAAGGTGGAGTGCCCGCCGCCCCACGAGCGCCGCCTCGACGAGATTCCAGCCGGCGTTGTGTTCGAAACGCAGCAGCCTTACTACGTTCCGGACGTCGCGCTCGACCGGCGTTTCCCCGATTTCAACCAGATGCTCGCCGCCAACGGCGTTCGCAGCCACTGCGCCCTCCCGTTATCGACCGCGCAGCGCCGCCTCGGCGCATTCAGCTTCGGCTCTATCGCCGGCGACGCCTACACGCCCGACGAGATCGACTTCATGCAGCAGGTGGCCAAGCAGGTCGCCGTCGCCGTCGATAACGCCCTCAACCACGAAGCGGCTGCGCATTACGAAGAGCGCATCTCGCGCGAGCGCGACCGCCTGCGCCTTCTGCTCGATCTGAACAACGCCGTCGTCACCAACTTGGGCACCGCCGACTTGTTCCGCGAAATCTCCGCATGCCTCAAGGTGACGTTCGGAATCGAGTATGCCAGCCTCGCCATCTACGATCCCGAAATCGATGCGTTCCGCCTCCAGGCCCTCGATTTCCCCGCCAGCCGTGGCATCATCCGCGAAAACGCCATCCTTCCCGCCGACGGCTCGCCCTCCGGCTACGTGATGAAGCACCGCACGCCCAAGCTGTTCACGCCGGACGACGTCGAGAGCCTCATCCCTGGCGCGGTCCAATACCTGCTCGGCGAAGGCCTGCGCACTTTCCTTTCGCTCCCCCTCATCTCCCGCCAGAGATTTCTCGGAACGCTGAACCTCGGCGCCAGGCGCGCGGACCTTTTCTCCGAGGACGACGTCGGCCTGCTCTCCCAGGCCTCCAACCAGATCGCCATTGCCCTCGACAACGCGCTTTCCTACAAACGCATCGAAGAGCTCAACGCGCGCATGGCCGAGGAAAAAGTCTACCTCGAAGACGAGATCCGCACCGAGCATCAGTTCGAAGAAATCATCGGTCAGAGCCGCGCGCTCAAGACGATTCTGAAGCAGGTCGAAACCGTCGCCCCCACCGACTCCACCGTGCTCATCTGCGGCGAAACCGGAACCGGCAAGGAACTCGTCGCGCGCGCCATTCACGGCCTGAGCCCGCGCGCCCCAGGCACCTTCGTCAAACTCAACTGCGCCGCCATCCCCAGCGGCCTGCTCGAAAGCGAGATGTTCGGCCACGAGAAAGGCGCCTTCACCGGCGCAATCGCCCAGCGCGTCGGCCGATTCGAGCTCGCCCACCGCGGCACGTTCTTCCTGGACGAAGTCGGCGAAATCCCGCTGGAGCTCCAGACGAAACTTCTTCGAGTCCTCCAGGAGCGCGAATTCGAGCGCCTCGGCAGCTCCAGAACCATCCGCACCGACGCTCGCATGGTCGCCGCCACGAACCGCAACCTCGAACAGATGGTCACCGACCGTCAGTTCCGCGCCGACCTCTTCTACCGGCTAAACGTCTTTCCCATCGCCATGCCGCCCCTTCGCGAGCGCAAGGAGGACGTGCTCGTTCTCGTGCGTTATTTCGTTCAGCAATTCGCGCGGCAGATGAAAAAGCAGGTGACCACGATCCCCTCCGAGACCATGGAGGCTCTGGTCCGCTACCCCTGGCCCGGCAACATCCGTGAGCTCCAGAACTTCATCGAGCGCGCCGTGATTCTCTCCTCCGGCGCCGCCCTCGCCGCGCCCATCCGCGAGCTCAGCCGCGCCTCCTCCGCCTCTGCCAAGACCGCCGAGTCCTCCGCAGGCGCTCCCACCTTCGAGGTCGCCGAACGGGAGGCGATCCTTCGCGCGCTCAAGGAATCGAACGGCCGCCTGGGAGGCCCCCGCGGAGCCGCTCAGAAGCTCGGCCTCAAGCGCACCACTCTCCAGGGCAAAATGCGCCGCCTCCGCATCGCTCCCGAATAGTGATCTGAATTCGCGAGCCTAGGCGAGCCGGGCCTTTAAAAACCGTCCGGTATACGAAGCCGGGCAGGCGGCGACTACCTCTGGCGTGCCCACAACCACCACCTCGCCGCCGGCGTGGCCGCCTTCGGGGCCCAGATCGATGACATGGTCCGCAGTCTTGATGACGTCGAGGTGGTGCTCGATAACCAGCACTGTGTGCCCGGCGTCTACCAGGCGGTTCAAGCACTCCAGGAGACGCTCGACGTCCGAGAGGTGCAGGCCTGTCGTCGGCTCATCGAGGATATAGAGCGTGTGTTTCGAGCGCTGCAGCTTCGAGAGTTCCGCCGCGATCTTGATGCGCTGCGCTTCGCCGCCCGAGAGCGTAGTGGCGGATTGGCCAAGCGTCAGGTATCCGAGTCCCAATCGGCTCAACACCTCGATCTTCTTGCCCACGGAAGGCTCCTCCGCGAAAAACAGCATGCCTTCCTCGATGGACATGTTGAGAATGTCGCTGATGGTCTTGCCGCGCAATGTGACTTCAAGGGTCTCACTGCCGAAACGCGCGCCCTTGCAAACACCGCAGGTCACTTCCACGTCCGGCATGAAGTAAAGCTGTGTCGTGATCGCGCCTTCGCCTTGGCACTCCTCGCAGCGGCCACCTTTGACGTTGAAGCTGAATCGTCCCGATTTGTAGCCCCGTTCGATGGACAGCGGCGCGCGCGCGAAGAGCTCGCGAATCGTGTCGTAGAAGCCTATGTACGTCGCCGGGTTCGAGCGGCTGTTGCGTCCTATCGGCGCCTGGTCGATATTGACGACCCTGTGAACGTGGTCGGCGCCCTCGATGCTATCGTGAGCGCCCGGCAGGGTCCGCGTGTCCTCCAGCCGCTTCCACAGCGCCTTATACAGAATCTCGTTGATGAGGGTGCTCTTTCCGGAACCCGATGCTCCCGTGATCACGACTAGCTTGCCCAGCGGAAAGCTGACGTCCACCCCCTTCAAGTTATTCTCGCGAGCGCCGCGCACGATCAGCGTCTTGCCGTTGCCCTTGCGGCGCTGCCGGGGAGTTGCGATCGAACGCTTGCCGGAAAAGAACTGGCCGGTAGGCGACTCCTTGCATGCCATTACGTCACCGAGCGTGCCCTCAACCACCACCTGCCCGCCGTGGACGCCCGGCCCGGGGCCCATCTCCACGATATGATCCGCGGCGCGAATGGTGTCTTCGTCGTGCTCGACAACGATCACCGTGTTCCCGATATCGCGCAGGCTTTCGAGCGTGGCGATCATCTTCACGTTGTCCTTCGGGTGCAGGCCGATGCTGGGCTCGTCGAGCACGTAGAGCATGCCCATCAGGCCCGAGCCTATCTGGGTAGAGAGGCGTATGCGCTGCGATTCGCCGCCGGAGAGCGTGCCGGAGCGGCGATTGAGATTCAAATAGTCGAGGCCGATTCCTAAGAGCAGCTCCAGGCGCCCGCGGATTTCATGCAGCACCTGCCGGCCCGCATCGCCGCCGCGCCCCGAGGGCTTGAGGCCACCGAGAAAGCTGTGAAGCTCGTCGAAATGAAGATTGCCCACATCGTGGATCGTCTTTCCCGCGATCGTGAAGAGAAGCCGGCTGGCGCGAAGCCGCGACCCGTTGCAGTCGGGACAAGTGCGCTCCACCATCACTCTGTCCAGCCAGGCCTCCATCCCCGAGCTGGCTTCGCCGCGTTGCCGGTAGCGCCGGTATTGCCTCTCGATTCTCCGAGCAATGCCGTGGAAGCCGACTTCCTGCCCCTGAAATTCGTCACGCTTGATCTTGGCATCGGGCGGAACCGAGGTCGCGAGTTTCTTTCCGTCAAGCCCGTAGAGGATGGTGTGGCGCGCCGATTCCGGGAGCTCTTCCCAGGGTGTATCGAGCGAGAATCGCAGCGCCTTGGACAGGCTATACAAAATGCGCCCATCCCAGGTGTCCGGATTGTACTTGTACGCCTCGCGCACGAAACAGCCGCCGCGCAGGCTTCGTTTCGGATCGGGCACCAGCAGCTCCGGATGTGTGATCTTGTGGACCCCGAGCCCTCCGCAGGTCCGGCACGCGCTCTCGGGGTTGTTGAACATGAAGTACTCGGGCTCGATACCGCCATAAACGAAGCGATGCGTGGAGCTGCACAAACCCTTATAGAAGCGTTCGGCCTCCGGCCTGGTGGCGCCCTGGAGCACCTCGATTTGCATGAGCCCATCGCCGACCAGTAACGTGGCCGCAATGCCGGCTTTGATGGCCTTTTCATGCGCGCGGCCAACCACGAAACGGTCCACAACCGCATCCATATCGTGGACGTCATCTTCATCGAGCGCGACCTCGCCGGAAATATCCACGCGCTTGCCGTCGATCACCATCTGCCGGCAGCCCTTCTTGCGAACCTCCGTGAACACGAAGTCCAATTCCTCGCCGTAGACCTTGAATACGGGTGCGCGCATCTCGATCGTGGCGCCGCCCGGCAGCGACAAAATCGCCTCCAGTATCTGATCCGCGCTCCGGCTCAGCACGCGCTCCCCGGTTCGTGGGCAGTGCGGCTCGGCGATCGTCGCGAACAGCAGGTTGAGATAGCTGGCGATGTCGGTCATTGTGCCAACGGTGGAACGCGGGTTGCTGCCGATAGACTTCTGCTCGATCGAAATCACCGGCGAGAGGCCAAAGACGAAGTCCACGTCGGGCTTTGCCACCTGCGCTACAAATCGCTTCGCGTAACTGGATAGCGATTCCAGATAGCGCCGCTGTCCCTCGGCGTAGATGGTGTCGAAGGCGAGGCTCGATTTGCCCGACCCCGAAAGTCCAGTGACCACGATGAGCTTGTCCCGCGGCAGTTCGAGCGAGACATTCTTCAGGTTATGGACGCGCGTGCCCTGAATCGCGATGGTTGTTCGCGGGGCGGGCTTGGACCGCGCAACAACGGGCTTACCGGACATCGGCCTCCTTGCCGGTGTAGAAGAATGCCAACTCCTCCACATCCACGTTGCTCTTCCTCGTCAACCGCGCCGGCAGCGACGCCTTGCCGGCGAGTCCCTGGTCAGCCAGGTATTCACAGATCGCGGTGACGCTTGCGACGCCGAAGTTGCGTTTGAAGTGATCGTCGATTTCCGTTGCCGAACGTGCCTCGCCGACCTCACGCAAGTAGCCGATGACCGGGCCGAACAGCAGTGCTGCGCGCTGAGCCAGGTGCGCGTCGATCGCGGACAGTGCCGACTGCACGTTCTTCGCGGTCTTCTTCGTGTTGAGCAGACCGGTGTACACCACCTTGAAGAAAGCCGGATTCAACTTCATCGCTTGCGGAAGCACCTCTCGATCGGCCAGCAGACGCGCGCCGAGCACCTCGATCTTCGCCAGCGGAGTGGCGGCGTACAGAATCCAGAGCGCCGTGTATTCCAGATCGCACCGCGTGCGGAACCATTTGTGCGCCTTGTAAATCGCTTGCAGTGCGCCACTGGCGGCGTTCAGGAGCTGTACCTGGAGATCCCGTTCGCCGACATCGTGCAACCGTTCACACAGTCCGGCGATGGTTTCGTCGTGCGTGTAGAGCAGACGCCCCTTGGCTAGAAACGAGTGCTGGAAACCATTGCGGATGGAACCTTCCACGGCCTTTCGGAACTCCGTCCGCGGCATCAAAAGCGCGTGCACGTTGATGCCTTCGGCGTAGAGGGCCAGGCCGCCGTCGGCGATCTTATTGTCGTCGACGGTCACCAATACCAGGTCGATATCGGATTTGTCCCAGACCACATCGTGCGACAGGCTGCCGCACAGTATCGCGGCCATGACAGAGCGATCGCGCTTCACTTTGTCGATCAGCCCCTCGAGCGCAGCGTGAAACCGCTGATCAACAGCGAGAATTGTATCGTGCATCCCCGATATCCTGGCTGTTCGAGAAGTCCCAACTCGGAAGTCCGTATATGGATATTCTACCTGGGGACGCGCTGCCCTCTGAACACCGGGTCGCCGGGGTCGGCCAGCGGAGCGCCGGTTCTCTTCGATCTATCGCTGAGAGCTGGCGGTGAGGGTGGGATTCGAACCCACGGAGGAGTCACCCCCTCAACGGTTTTCGAGACCGCCCGATTCAACCACTCTCGCACCTCACCGGCTTCGAGACGGGGCTGCTCTTAGTATACAGAAGGGGGCGCGGGGCGCGCGCTATTGGGAGCCGATCTTCAGCAACTGCTCGGCTTGCTTGAGAGCCTCCGCGGTCAGCCGCTCGCCGGAAAGCATGCGCCCGATCTCGCGCGTGCGCGCCTCGCCTTCCAGCTCCTCGATCCCGGCGACGGTGCGGCCGCCGGATTCCTTCTTCTCGACGTAAAAGTGGTGGTCGGCGAAACCGGCGATCTGCGGCAGGTGCGTCACGCAGAGGACCTGGGTCGAAGCCGCCAGTTGCTTCAGACGCCGTCCCACCGTTTCGGCGGCGCGCCCGCCGACTCCGGCGTCAACCTCGTCGAAGACCAGCGTCGGAGGCACGCCCTCCGTGCGGCCGGCCGAGGCGACGCAGGTTTTGAGCGCCAGCGCGATCCTTGAAATCTCGCCGCCCGAAGCGACTTTCTCGAGCGGGCGCGGCTCCTCGCCCACGTTCGGCGAAACCAGGAACTGCACCGCGTCGATCCCGCTCTCGGACCACTCGGCCGCGCTCAGCGCCACCTGGAACGTGGTGCGCTCCATCGCCAGGCTCGCCAGTTCGGCCACGACGCGTTTCTCGAGCTTGGCTGCGGCCTCTTTGCGCTTTTTGGACAGCGCGCCTGCCACCTCTTCGAACGCGGCCGCCAGCCGCTCCCGCTCGCGCGCCAGTTCCGTCTTGCGCTCGCCCGCCGTCTCCACCGATTCGATCTCGCCCCGCACCTGGGCCAGGAACGCCAGGATCTGTTCCGCCTTGTCGCCGTACTTGCGCCGGAGCCGTTCGAGAGCGGCCAGACGCGATTCGATCTCCTCGAGGCGCGCCGGGTTGGCCTCCAGGTGCGACAGGTAGTCGCGCACGGCGTAGGAAGCCTCCTCGATCGCGATGGTGGCGCCGGCCAGACCTTCGCGCGCAGCCTGAAGGCGCGGGTCGATGCGCAACAAATCCTCCAGGCGCCGCACAGCCACGCGCACCAGCGCCAGCGCGGATTCCGGTGCATCGTAGAGCGCGGTATAAATCGTATTCGCGGCTTCCTCCAGACGTGCCGTGTTCTGCAAGACGCGCCGCTCCTGCTCGAGCTCCGCGTCCTCGCCCGGCTTCGGAGCGACGCTCTCGATCTCCTTCCGCTGAAAGTTCCACAGATCGAGCAGCCTCAGTTTTTCCTGCTCACTCCGCTCAAGTTCCTCGAGTTCGCGGCTCACGCTCCGCCACTCGCCAAAAGCCGCCGCCACTCCGGCAGCCGCAGTGGCCGAGCCCGCGAAAGCGTCCAGCATGGCGAGCTGCGCGCCGGCGGAGAATAGCATCTGCTGGTCGTGCTGGCCGTGTATGTCGCCGAGAAATGGCGCGATGTCGCGGAGCAATCCGACCGTGATCGGCCGGCTGCCGGCGAAGGCGCGCGATTTGCCTTCGGCCGAGATCTCTCGCTCAAGGAGCAGATCGCCGTCCTCTGCGGCGATGCCGGCCGCCTCCAGCAGGCGCGCGAAAGCCGCGTCCCGCGGCACTTCGAAGACACCCGAGATCCGCGCCCGCGCCGCGCCCGTCCGCACCGATTCCTGCGAGGCGCGCCCGCCGAACAGCAGCCCGAGCGCATCCACCACGATCGATTTCCCGCTGCCCGTTTCACCGGTGAGCAAATTGAGGCCGCGGTGGAAGCGCACGCGCACCCGTTCGATGACAGCGTAATTCTCCACCACCAACTCGAGGAGCATCGAAGGAGATTATAGACCGTCGAAGCCGCTCCGCGCTCTCGGCGGGACATCGCTATGATGGAACTCAGGGAGAATTCTTTTGGCGCTTTTGTTGCAGTACAGCATCTTGGACATGGTGGGCCGCGCCAAGCCGCTGCAGCTCACGGTGTTCGGTATTCTGCTGATCGCCTCGGTCGTCTCCTGGGCGGTGGTCTTCTCCAAGTGGCTGAGCTTCGGCAAGGCACGCTCGGCGAACTCGCGCTTCCTGCGGGCGTTTCGAAAAGGCGCCGGCCTTCAGGCTGTCGCGGCCGTGAGCGAGCAGTTCCGGCCGTGCCCGCTCGCCACCGTCTTCGACTTCGGCTACGACGAGGTCGCTCACCAGATCAAGGCACGCGGCAGCGTGACCAATCAGCAGGCCCTGGAGCGGTCTCTGCAACTCGGGGTCAGCGAGGAACTCGCCAAGCTCGAACGCAACATGAACTGGCTGGCGACCACGGCTACGGTCAGCCCCTTCATCGGCCTCTTCGGAACGGTGTGGGGCATCATCGACGCGTTTCAGGGATTGGGCCTGGCCGGTAGCGCCAGCCTGCGTGCGGTGGCCCCCGGCATTTCCGAAGCGCTGGTCGCCACGGCAATGGGCCTGGCGGCCGCCATCCCCGCGGCCATCTTTTATAACTACTACGGTCACGTGATTCGCGAGATCGGCGCGCGCATGGAAGATTTCTGCCTGGAGTTCCTCAACCTCTCGGAAAGGAACTTCGAAGGATAACCGATGGCCTTTTCGATGGGCGGAAACGGGGGAGTCGGCCGGAGCCGGTTCCGCGGCACCACGACGCTCTCGGAGATGAACATCGTCCCGCTCGTTCAACGTGGTCATGGTGCTGCTGGTGATCTTCATGCTGACCGCGCACGTGATGGAGTTCGGCATGGAAGTCGACGTGCCCAAGGTCAAGCAGGTCCGGGATTCGGCCCAGGAGTTACCCGTCGTCACCGTCACGAAGAATGGCGCGCTCTACTTGAACGACAAGGAGGCCAACATCAACGACCTCGCCGCCGCCGTGAGGCAGCGGTTCGGGAACGTGACCGGGGTCTACGTGCGGGCCGACAAAGACGCCATCTGGGACGTGATCGCGCAGGTGGTGAGCGCTCTCAACGAGGCGCACATCAAGAACATCAACATGGTTACGCAGCCGGTGGACGAAACCGGGAAGGGCGCCGGGCGGCGCTGAAGCGGCATGTCTGTTCGTGTCGATACTCTCGAGCAGCACGACGGATTCGGACGGTTCTTCGCCCTTTCCACCGCCGTGCACGTTGCGTTCTTTGCGTCGGTCGCGATCTATGCGTCCCAGAGCGCTCACGGGGGATTGGAGTGGGGCAACCCGCACTCGCTCGGCGGCTCCTCGGTGGGCGTCACGGCCGTGCGCCAGATCCCGCTGCCGGGGCGCACGGGCGCGACGAATCCACTGGCCAACGACACGCAATCCCACGTGCCGCTGCCGCCCAAGCCGGAGCCGAAGAAAGCGCCAGCCATCGATCCCGACGCTCTCCCGATTCCGGCGCGCAACGCCCCTCGCAAGCCAACCTACACCCGCTCGCAGCAGTACTCCCAATACCGCCCCGCGCCCGACCGTCCGAACCAGCTCTACAGCAGTTCCGGCCAGGCGCTCAGCTCGCCCATGTATGGCGCGCAGACCGGTACGGGCGGCGTTCAAATGGGCACGGGCGACGCCTTCGGCTACCGCTTCGGCGGATATCGCGACCTGATCGAGCAGCGCGTCGCTCAGAAGTGGCACACCGAGGACATCGACCCGCGCCTTCAGACCGCGCCCGTAGTCATCGTCAACTTCGCGATTCAGAGCAACGGCTCTATCGCCAACGTGCGGATTCTGCAAACGAGCGGCAACCGCGCGCTGGACTACTCAGCGCAGCGGGCCATTTATGAGGCGGCGCCTTTCCCACCGCTTCCCCAAGGATATGAGCGCTCGAGCGCCAACATCGAGATTTGGTTCACATTGAAGCGATGAGAAAACAAACCGTTTGGATCGCCGCTGTCTGCGCTGCCGGGGCGGCGCTCGTCGTTCTGGCGCAACAGAGCGACACCACCGTCATCAAGATCGCCAAGGGCGAGCGCGCCGTGCTGGCTGTGCCGGACCTACGTGGCTCGGGCGACGCGCAGCAGTACATGAACGCCTTCAACCAGACGCTGTGGAACGATCTGGACAGCGCCGGCTTGTTCCAGTTGGTTCCCAAGAGCCTGTATTGGCTGCAGACGCCGCAGCAGCCATCGGACTTCCGCACGGAGCCGCCCGCAGCGCGCTCAACGGCCAACGTCCGGCCGAACGGGCAGGGCCTGTGGCTCTCCGACTGGGCCTCGCCGCCCGTGAGCGCCGGCTACCTGGCTTTCGGCTATACAGCCGCCCAGGGCGGCCAGATCGTTCTGCGCGGCTGGCTCTACAACGCCGGTCAACAGAGCCTGGCCAGCGCGCAGGTCCTCGGGAAGACTTACCTCGAGCCGCTCGGAGAGGAAGGCGCACGCAAGGTGGCCCACGAGTTTGCCGCCGACATTCTCGAGAAGTTCGGCGCGCCCAGCCTCTGGAACACCAAGATCTACTTCACCAGCGAGCGCCCCCGTGGCACCAAGGAAATCTGGTCCATCGACGCAGACGGCTCGAACGCGAAGCAGATCACGTTCTACAAGTCTCTGTGCATCATGCCCGCCGTCTCGCCGGACGGGACGCGCGTGGCGTTCTGCAGTTTCGCGCACGGCAGTCCGGGGATTTATGTCCACTCGCTTGAGACAGGGAGGCGGCTACCTTTCTATAATGAAGTTTCACCCTTGACGGCGACGCCGGAATTCACCCCGGACGGGAAGCAGATCCTCTTTGCGTCCTCCGTCACGGGTTGGGCGCAGATTTACATTGCGAATCTGGATGGAAGCGGCATGCGCAGGGTCACGTTTTCGCGCTCCATCGACATGGAGCCGAAGGTGAATCCGAAGACCGGGGCGGAGATCGCGTTCATTTCGGACCGCTCGGGAATGCCGCAGATCTATCGGATGAACATGGAGGGCGCCGACGTGCAACGGCTGACCAGCGGAGAAGGCGAGGCCGTAAATCCGGCCTGGGACACCGACGGCCAGCACCTGGCGTTCTCCTGGACCAAGGGCTACGCCCCCGGTCACTACAACGTCTTCGTCATGGACGTTGCCACGCGGCAGTACACGCAGTTGACCCACGACGCGGGGCGTAACGAACACCCGAGCTGGGCGCCGGACGGGCGCCATATCGTTTTCTCGTCCAACCGCAGCGGCTCTTTGCAAATCTGGACCATGCTGGCGGACGGGACGCAGCTCAAGCAACTCACCACACAGGGCATCAATACGCAGCCCGTGTGGGGCAAGTGACAAACGGATGAACGGTTGAATTGCCTATGAGGAGGCATACTCAGGATGACTACGAGAAGACTCAGTGCTGTGTTGTTGTCCGTATCTCTAGTTTTGTTCGCAGCAGGCTGCAAGAAAAAGGTGCCGCCACCACCGCCGCCGCCACCACCTGCGGCTACGCCGACGCCGACCCCGCCGCCGCCCAAGCCCGCCATTCAGTTCTCCGCCGAGCCGGGGACCATCGAGAGCGGCCAGTCTGCCACGCTGCGCTGGACGGTAAGCGATGCCACGGACATTTCCATCGCACCGGGCATCGGGACCGTGACCGCCCGCGGCGACCGCCAGGTTTCGCCGGCCAACACGACCACGTACACGTTGACCGCCAGCGGGCCGGGAGGGAGCGACACCGCCACGGCTACCGTGACCGTGACCGCGCCGCCTCCGCCGCCTACGCCCACGCCGGCGCCCAAGAAGAGCCTCAGCGAGCTTCTTTCTACCGGGGTGCAGGACGTGTATTTCGACTATGACAAGAGCGACGTCCGCGACGATGCCCGGACCGCGCTGACCCACGATGCCGAGACGCTCAAGCAGATCTTCACCGATATGCCGGACGCCGTCGTGCAGATCGAAGGCAATTGCGACGAGCGGGGCTCGGCCGAATACAACATCGGCTTGGGCGACCGCCGGGCAGCGGCCGCGAAGGACTTCCTGGTGCAATTGGGCGTTCCCGCCGACAAGCTGAAGACCATCAGCTACGGCAAGGAGCGGCCGGTGTGCACCGAGTCCAACGAGGACTGCTGGCAGAAGAACCGTCACGATCATTTCGCGGCGGCTCAGTAAGCCGAACGGGCCGGCGGTTCCTTGGATCCGTCGGATGGGATTTGTGGGCAGGCCGCGGAGCGCAGCCGAAGAGCGCTCCCCGGTCTGCATTTTTGTGTAGGAGGATCTCCAAATGCGTTCCTGGCCGCTTGGCCTTTTCGTTTTCTGCGCAATTCCCGGCCTCGCCTTCGCCCAAAAGAGAGAGCTTGTGGACTTGCAGCGCGACGTTGCCAACCTTCAGGATCAGGTGCGCAACCTGCAACAGTCTAATACCGACAACACGGGCAAAATCCTGGGTTTGTTGCAACAGGCGATCGACAGCATCAAACAGGTGAACGCGAATATCGCCGCGCTCGATAAGAGCATGTCCAGTCCCGTGGCAACCGTGGGCGCCAAGGTCGATTCCATGGGCGGCGACTTCCAGGCCATGCGCGTGTCGCTCGACGACGTGAGCTCGCGGCTGGCCAAGCTCCAGCAGGGCTTGATCGACTTGAACAATACCGTCAAGGTCATCTCGGCGCCGCCCCCTGCGCCTGCGCCGGCAACCGGTGCGCCGGGCGCTTCCTCCGGGCCCCCGCCGGGCGTTACCTCCAACTCGCTTTACGCCGACGCCATGCGCGACAAGGATAGCGGCAACTACGACATGGCGGAACAGGAATACAGCGACTACCTGAAGTTCTACGGCACCTCCGAGATGGCCCCCAACGCGCAGTATTACATCGGCGAGATCTATTACACGCGGAAAGATTACACCAACGCGCTGACGTCGTTCGACGCCGTCCTCGAGCGCTTCCCGGATAACAACAAGACGCTGGACGCCATGTACATGAAGGGCCGCACGCTGTTTCAGATGGGCGAGCGCACCAAGGCCGCCAACGAGTTTCGCGCCGTCTACAGCCGCGCTCCGCGGTCCGATCTGGGCGCCAAGGCCAAGGCCCAACTGGCAAGTATGGGCCTGTCAGTCACCGCCGCGACGGCCCGCCGGCCCGCCCCCAAGAAGTAGTAACGGAGAATCGAATATGGTTGACGAGCACATCCGCCCTCCGCTGGCGACTTTCGAAGACGTATCCCGGCTGATCGATCACTCGCTGCTGCGGCCCGAACTGCCCGATGCGCAGGTCCTCGAGGGCTGCCGCATCGCCCGCGAGTACAACGTGGCGACCGTGACCGTGCGCCCCTGCGATGTCGATACCGCGGTGCGGGCGATGGAGGGAAGCGGCGTCGGAGTCAGTACCGTTGCGGGTTTCCCTCACGGTTCCTCCACAACCGCCGCCAAGCTTTACGAGGTCCGCGACCTGCTGCGCCGGGGCGCCAACGAGGTCGATATGGTCCTCAACATCGGCCGGCTGGTGTCCCGCCAGTTCGAATACGTCTCCACTGAGCTCGAGCAGGCAGCCGCGGCCTGCCATGAAGGCGGCGCGCTGCTGAAGGTGATCCTCGAAAACGCCTATCTCACCGACGAGTTGAAAATCGTGGCGTGCCGCATTGCCACCACCGCCGGCGCGGATTTCGTGAAGACCTCGACCGGCTACGCCCCGAGCGGCGCCACCATCGAGGATCTGAAGCTGATGCGCGCTCACAGCGGGCCGAACGTGCGTATCAAGGCGGCGGGCGGCGTGCGCACGCTCGAAGGCGCTCTCGAGGTGTACAAGGTAGGCTGCTCGCGCATTGGCGCGACCGCGACCGTAGCCATTCTGGAGGCCTGGAAGCGGCAGCTCGCGAGCGATCAGCGCTGAATGCCGAGTTGGTCCAGGTGGTGCTGCAGGTGCTCGACGTACTGCCGCGCCAGCTCCTCGAGAGGAATCGCGCCATGGTCCCCGATGCGGCACGGCGCCGACGCAGCCTCAGCCGGCAGGTGCGCGAGCACGTGGACCAGCAGCCGGTTCATCGCCTCCCAAACATCGATCACCATTGGCCAGGGCGCTTCCTGGAACGCCTGAATCCTGACGCAGCCGTTCTGGTCGTAGCCCGGCCATTCCAGGCTGCCCGCAAGGGCCGCGCGCACGAATCGCTGGTGATTATTGGACGCTGAATCGATCAGATGCCCCATCGCCTGCTTCCGGGACCAGCCACCCGGGAGCGCCGGCGCGCTCGCATCCTTGTCGCCGGTCCTGCGCAGCTCTGGCGCCGCCCGCTCGACGATCTCCGCCAATCCGCCCGCAATCTCACGCATGGTCAGATTGTAGCTCAGCACCATGCTACGATAGCCGATGGAACCCCCTCCGCCGGGATGACGGAATTGGCAGACGTACCGGACTCAAAATCCGGCGCTCTTCACTGAGCATGAGGGTTCGACCCCCTCTCCCGGCACCAACCTAGTTTTTTCGGGTGCGGCGGCGAAGACAACCCAGCGCAAGCAAGGCTCCGCCAATCAGCAGCGCGGTCGCCGGTTCCGGCGTCGGCGCATTGAGCGCAAGATCGCCATCCGTCAACGAGTAGGTCCAGCCGGTCGGAAGACCGTCCACCGTCAGGCCCGAGGTGCTCGTCAAGCCGCTGATGAGGATGAACTGCTTCTGCGCGCCGGTGTAGTCGAAATTCACCGAAACGGTCCCGGTCAGGGTGCCGCCGTTCGTGAGCGCAAGCGAGTCCTGCCCCGCGTTCAAGACGTCAAAGATCAGGCTTCCGGAGCCGGACTGCTTGTAACTGCCCAATGTCCAGTCGCCGATATTATCCTCGCCGCCGACATAAAGAGCGACACCCGAGTTATACACGTTCGCGCTCGAGCCGAAGCTGCCAGTCCCGGTCACGGTCCCGCCGTTCAGGTAGACGTTGCCGACGTCGAGCGTCCCGGCAAGGTCCAGCGCGCCGCCATTGAGAGTGAGAGTGCTCAGCGGGTCCACCGTTCCCTGCACGGTCACGGCGCCTCCATCCAAGTTGAGACTGCCGCCGCCGAACTTCACGCCATTCGAGAGAACCAACGCGGCGGACGCTCCAACGTTGATGGTGCCAGCGCCATTCACCGTGCCCGCAAGCGTCGTGCTGCCGCCGTTGATGTTGAGGTTCCCGGTATTCGAGAAATTCGAGAGTGAGTTCGTCGAGAGCGCTGTGTTCGTTCCCTGAAGGGTGCCGCCCGTCAGTGTCACGCCGCTCAGGCCCACATTGTTCAGGGTTCCTGAAGCGTTGTTGAACGAGCCGCTAATCGTCAGAGTGCCGCTGCCCGTGCTGCTCATCGTTCCGCTGTTCGATCCGCCCGTCCAGGTGTTGCTGCCGGCCGCTGCGGTGAAGGTGCCGCTATTCGTTGCGTTGTTTACCGCGACGCCATCGGCGGTCGTCGCGCCCGTGAGGGTCCCGCCGTTCACGGCCGAACCATTGCTCAGCGTTGTCCCGTTCAGCGTGCCGTAGGTATTCGTGACAATGCCGGATACCGTTCCGCCTTTGATTGTCCCGAGCGCACCCGCCGAGGTTCCGATGTTGAGCGTCCCGCCGGCGTTCTGCACCGTGCCGCCCGTGTTGGTCACCGTGCCGATGATGTCGAACGTTCCGCTGCTCACCTTCAGGGTGCCCGTGTTCGTGCCGCCATTCCACGAGTTGGTGTTGGCCGCCGCGGTGAAGGTGCCGCTGTTGGTCGCGTTGTTTACCGTAGCGCCATTAGCGGTCGTCGCGCCCGTGAGGGTCCCGCCGTTCACGGTCGATCCGTTGCTCAGAGTTGTCCCATTCAGCGTGCCGTACGTGTTCGTGACGGTCCCGGATAAGGTCCCGCCGTTGATCGTCCCGGCCTTACTCGAGATTCCAATGTTGAGCGTCCCGCCCGCGTTCTGCACCGTGCCGCCCGCGTTGGCCAGCGTGCCAAGAATGTCGAAGGTTCCGCCGCTCACCTTCAGCGTGCCCGAATTCGTGCCGCCATTCCACGAGTTTGTGTTGGCCGCTGCCGTGAAGGTGCCGGTATTCGTCGCGCCGTTTACCGTGACGCCATTAGCGGTCGTCGCGCCCGTGAGGGTCCCGCCGTTCACGATGGAGCCGTTGGTCAGAGTTGTCCCGCTCAGCGTGCCGTAGGTGTTCGTGACGGTCCCGGATAGCGTTCCGCCGTTGATTGTCCCGGCCTTACTGGAGATTCCAATGTTGAGCGTGCCGGTACCGGTCTGCTGGATCGTGCCCCCAGTGTTGGCCATCGCGCCTTCAATGGTGAGGGTTCCTCCGCCATTGGCCGCCAGCGTGCCTGCATTGGTGCCGCCGTTGAGTATCGTCAGGCTTCCATTGGTCGTCGTGATGACGGTTGTGCTTTGGACAGTCACGCTAAACCCGGAGCCCACGGTCAGGCTGTTGACCGTGATCGACCCGTTGGCACCGGTAATATCGGGTTGGACAATAGTTGCCTTGGTAGCGAGGCCGCTCAAATCAGTGCCGTTGATGTATACGTTATCGCCGCTGCCGGGCACGCGGAGCATGAGCGGGCTCCAATTAGCAGGGAAGGTATACCACTCTGGGCCGGCAAATCCAGTCCAATAGACAGTCGTTCCATACAAACGTGTCCCCGAACTCATCAGAAAGAGCGCGAGGAAACAAGCCAGCGTGTGTATCGCCCTGCGCGCAGCGATTCGGCAATCGAAGTTGAACATGTGCGTCTCCCGGGCTTCTCATGCCCGCCATCTGGAAGTGTCGATGCGGCCGCGGAGCGGCAGCCGCGTTTGAAAGAGAATCGGATAAAGAGATATTGTACAGGCAGGCCGCAGCGCAAGAAAAGAGTTCTGCTAAAGAATGTGAGTACTGGTCCGGTCCCGGTGCGTCCGGTACGTGCTTGCGCGCCGGCCCTTCTACTTCGCCGCCGGCCGGCGGAAGGTCAGCGTCAGAACCTCTGGCCCTTGGGCCCAGAGGCCCGTGATGGCGGTTGCGTCTTTGTCGATGTCGCCGGAGAAGGTTCCGCCGACGCTCGGCACCTCCAGCTTAAGGTTGGAGCCCTTCTGCGTGATCCGTGCGATGGGAATCAGGGCGCCGCCCTGATCGACGTTCGTCAGCGTGCCTATGGCCGCACCATCCTGCCCGTTCGCCAGCTTGAGCACCAGGTGGAGTATGCCGCTCGGGGTATCGAGAGTTCCCTTCCACGTGCCCTCGAACGCCTTGGTGACCCGCGTGCTTTGAATCACCGCGCCGAACTGAGCGTCTCCGGTGCGTTTCATGCCGAACGTCGCCGCGTTTCCGCCCTGGCTGAAGTTGCCGGAAATCAACTGGCCGCCAGGCGCGAGCTTGCCGTCGAACTTGGGATCGCCCGGAACGCCGTTCATGGCGAACTGCACGGAGCCGTTCGCGACCATGATCGAAGACAGAGGAAATCCTTGCAGGTTCTGCTCGGGAATGGCGATGGTTCCTTTCCACGAGTTCTTGTCGTCGCGGGCGAGGTCCACCACGATCTGAAGCGGCTGGCCGGGAAGCGTAATGGACCCTTCCCAGTGTCCGGCTCCAGGGGTGGCGGACTGGGCGAAGGCAAACGGCGCAACCAGCGCGAACGCCGCCGCCGCGAGAGTCGATTTCATACGTCTCCTTTCGATCCACACCAGGATGGCACACTCGCAAAGGCGCGGCACCCGCTGAAGCTGTGCCGCCCCGCCAACCTGTTATCCTCCTATTGAATGGCTACGCTTCTCGACGGAAATCGCGTTCGCGATGAGATTCTGGCGGAGTGCCGCTCGCGCGTGGAGGCGCTGGTCGCGGCGGGCCACACGCCCGGACTGGCGGTGATCCTGGTGGGGAACAACCCCGCCTCCGAAATCTACGTGCGCAACAAGATCAAGGCCTGCCAGAAGCTAGGAATCTACAGCGAGAAGCTGACGCCCGCCGTCACCGCGACCACCGATGAGGTTCTCGAGTTGGTCGAGCGCCTCAACCAGCGGCCGGAGATCGACGGCATTCTGCCGCAGCTCCCGCTGCCTCCGCAAATGGACCCCAAGGAGGTGCAACTCGCGGTCCTGCCGGACAAGGACGTGGATGGCCTGCATCCGCTGAACCTGGGCCGGCTGGCGGCGAACCTGCCGGGGCCCCGGCCGTGCACGCCGGCTGGAATTCTCGAGCTGCTGAGGCGATATGAGATCCCCATCTCCGGGCGCTCCGCGGTGGTGGTGGGCCGCAGCGACCTGGTCGGCAAGCCCGTCGCGCTGCTGCTGATGCATCGGAACGCAACCGTGACCATCTGCCACTCGCGCACGCCCAATCTGGCCGAGGTCTGCGCGCGCGCGGATATTCTGGTGGCTGCGATGGGCCGGCCCGCGTTGATTACCCGCGATTTCATCAAGCCGGGCGCCACCGTCATCGACGTCGGAACGAACCGCATCTCGAGCCGCGAAGAGGCCGCGCGCATTTTCCGGAACTCGGCGGCAAAGCTGGAGGAATTCGATCGGAAGGGCAGCCTGCTGGTGGGCGATGTCGATCCTTTCGATGTGGTCGAGAGGGCCGGCGCGTATACCCCGGTTCCCGGCGGCGTGGGGCCGTTGACGATCTCTATGCTCATGGTGAATACCATCGAAGCCGCGGAACGGAAACTCGGGAAGGCATGTCCGCGTAGGGTTGACGGGCGGATTGGCCTCGGGCAAGAGCTTCGTGGGTCATGCGCTGGCCGATCTCGGCTGCCACCTCGTTGACGCCGATCAACTCGGCCATGACGTTCTGATGCCGGGCGCGGAGGCCTACGAACCGGTGCTCCGCGAGTTCGGACCGGGCGTGCTCGCTCCCGATGGCGCCATCGACCGGGCCCGGCTGGCCGCCGAGGTGTTCGACCGGCCCGAGCGCCTCGCAAAGCTCAACAGCCTGGTGCATCCGCCGGTGATCCGGCGCGAGGAAGCGATCCTCAACGAGTTCGCCGCCCGCGATCCCGGTGGAATTGCGGTGGTAGAAGCGGCAATCCTGATTGAGACGGGCAGCTACCGGCGCTTCGACAAGATCGTCGTGGTGGTGGCCACGCCCGAGCAGCAGATCGAGCGCGCCATGGGCCGTGGGCTTTCGCGCGAGAAGGCACTGGCCCGGATCGCGCGCCAGATGCCGCTCGAAGAGAAACGGAAGTACGCCGATTACGTCATCGACACTTCGGGGGAAAAGGAAAACACGTTGCGGCAAGTGAGGGAGATCTACCGGGAGCTGCGCGCGAGTTCCGCCCCCGGCAGGAGCGTTTCGCCATGAGACTTCGAAGCCTGCTGATCGCTACGCTGCTCGTTGCGGCGTTTGTCTATGTCACCTCGGTGGCGCACTGGAGCCCGTTCCACTTTGCGGCAGCGCCCTCCGCGCGGATCTGGTCCGGCCCGGACGTCGCGCAGTCGTCCGGCCTCGGCGCGGACGAATCGAACAACATCGAGATCTACCACAACGCGCATAGCGCGGTCGTCAATATCACCAGCACCGTCTATCGCCGCAATTGGTTCCTGGAGATCGTGCCGCAGCAGGGCACCGGCTCCGGCTTCCTGGTGGACGATACCGGCCGCATCCTCACCAACAATCACGTCGTCGCCGGCGCCGAGGAGCTGGAAGTCACGCTGACCGATCAATCGAAGTACAAGGGCCGTGTGCTGGCTCACGACCCGGCCAACGACGTGGCGCTGGTCCAGATCAGCCCGCGCAAGAAGCTGGCGTTCCTGCGCCTGGGCGATTCCGAGCCGCTGCAGGTGGGCCAGAAGGTGCTGGCGATCGGCAATCCCTTCGGCCTGGAAGGCACGCTGACCACCGGCGTCATCAGCTCGCTCGGCCGCAGTTTGCGGGACGAGAGCAACCGCACACTCGAGAACATGATCCAGACCGATGCCGCCATCAACCCCGGCAATTCCGGCGGCCCGCTGCTTGATTCGCACGGGAACGTGATCGGGATCAACACCGCGATCTACGGGCCCGGGTCGAACATCGGCATCGGCTTCGCCATGCCCATCAACCGCGCCAAGGCGATGCTGAATGAATACGCCGCGCGCGGCAAGTTCGCGCCGCCACGGCTGGGCGTCTCGGTGATGTACGTGGCGGGCGATCTGGCCGAGGCGCTGGACCTGCCGGCCGAAGGCGGATTGCTGATCGTCCGGGTGGAGTCCGATTCGCCCGCGGAGAAGGCCGGCCTGCGCGGCGCGACGCGCACCGTAGTGGTCGGCATGTACCAGATCGAGGTGGGCGGCGATCTCATCGTCAACGTGGACGGAAGGGCCGTCGAAAGCCGTGATGCCCTGACGCGCGCGCTCGGCCGCCACCGTCCCGGCGAAACGATGGACCTCACCGTTTTCCGCGCCGGCCGCACCGTGAAGGTGTCGGTCCGGCTGGGCGAGGGATCGACGACGCTGTAAGTGGCGGGCGCTACACTGAAGTCGGGGCTATGATCTCCGTCGTCATCCCGGTTCACAACGAAGAGCCGGCGCTGCTGCCGCTCTATGACCGGCTGTCCGTGGTCTTGACCGGCCTCGCCCGGCCCTACGAGATCGTCTTCGTCGACGACGCTTCGACGGATCGCAGCTTCGAGCTGCTGGCCAACCTGGCCGCCACCGACGCGCACCTGAAGGTGGTGCAGCTCCGGCGGAATTTCGGCCAGACGGCGGCGCTTGCCGCGGGCTTTAACGAGGCCGCCGGCGAGGTGGTCGTTTCGATGGATGGCGATCTGCAGCACGCGCCCGAAGACATCCCCGCGCTGGTCGCCAAGATCGACGAAGGCTTCGACATCGCCAGCGGCTGGCGCAAGGTCCGCGTGGACAACCCGATCACCAGAAAGCTGCCGTCGCGGATTGCCAACTGGATGATGGCCAAAATGTCGGGCATCGAGCTGCACGACTTCGGCACCACCTTCAAGGCCTACCGCACCGAAATCCTGAAAGAGGTTCACCTCTACGGCGAGTTGCATCGCTTCATCCCCGCGTTGGCGAGCTTCTACGGAGCGCGCGTAACCGAGGTGCCGATTCAGAACATCGTGCGTCCCAACGGCGCTTCGCATTACGGCCTCGGGCGGACGCTGCACGTGCTCTTCGATATCCTCACCATCAAATTCCTGTTGAGCTACCTCACCCGCCCCATGTACCTGTTCGGCAACCTCGGCCTGGCCGGCACGGTGTCGGGCGCCGGGATCCTCGGCTGGCTCGCGATTCACAAGTTCACCAGCGGGAGCCACATCGTCACCGAACACGGACCGCTCATGCTGACCGGCGCGCTGCTGCTGCTGGCCGGCCTGATGATGTTCTCCACCGGCCTGATCGGCGAGATCCTGATGCGCATCTATTTCGAAAGCCAGGGGCGCCGAATCTACGCCGTCCGCCAGATCCGTTGCCGCCGCGAAAAACGGATGCAGGGCGAAGCCCGATAAAGCCGGGCCACACGCCGATTTTTTGGGAACCTTTTGCCCCTGCCGCGCGAATCTAGTCTGAAGGCTCGATGGATACGGAAAACGCCAGCGACGGGGAGCTGCTCGATGGGATGGTAAACGGCGACCGCGAGGCCTTCGCCGCGCTCTACCGGCGCCGCCAGGCCGGCATCTATCGCTTCGCTCTCCAGATGAGCGGTTCGGAGGCGCTGGCTCAAGACGTGGTGCAGGAGGTTTTTCTGACGCTCCTGCGAGCCGGCACGAATTACGACCCCGCTGCCGGGCCGGTGGCGGCGTTTCTCTATGGGATCGCGCGGAACCATGTGCGGCGCGGTCTGGCGCACGGCCGTACCCGGGACGCGAGCGATGCCCCGGAGCCACGCGCCCCGGAGCAACCGGAAGCGGATCTGTCGCGCAGCCAGACGATCGCCTCGGTTAGGGCGGCGGTGCTGGCCTTGCCGGTGCGATACCGCGAAGCCGTGGTGCTCTGCGATCTGGAAGAGTTGGACTACGCGGATGCGGCCGAGTCGCTGGGATGCGCGCTAGGAACCGTGAAATCGCGGCTCCATCGGGCGCGCCGTATGCTGGCGGGACGATTGCTGCCGTCCCGCCCCAGCCCAACCGTTGGCCGGGCCGTGAAACCGGCGAGGTGTTCGCCATGAACTGCGGAGAATTCGAAACCATAGTAGGAGAGTTGGCCCGCGGGCGCGGGCCGGAGGAATCCTTGCGCCAGGTCGCAATGGCCCACGCGCGCGATTGTGCGGGCTGCGCTTTGCGGCTGGTCGAGGAGCGAGAGCTGGCGGGCAAGCTGGGACGATTCGCCGCCAGCATGGCGGGCCGGGCGGCGCCGTCGCGGGTCGAAGCCGCGCTTCTTCAGGCGTTCGATCGTCACCACGCCGTGCCGCCCGTGCGCCGCCGGACTTTCGCTCTGTCGCAGTGGGCGTTCGCTGCCGCGGCGGCGTTGGTGCTGGTTGCAGCGGCCGCCTGGCTATTACGGCCGCGGCCTGTTGTGGCGCCGCCGGCCGTGGCGAACCGCCCGGTTGTGACGCCGGCTCCAGTCGCGATGGCGCCGCCGCCCGCCGCCGCTCCACGAGCAATGCCGCGTACGAAGCGGCCGCATCGACACGAGGCCGCAGTAGCACGGTTTTATCCGTTGGGGCCCCAGGACGGGCTGGCAGACATACAGGGCGGAACCATCGTTCGGATCGGGATGCCGCGCGCCGCCTTGGCGTCGTTCGGATTGCCGCTCGATCCGGACAATACCCAGGGCCGCATCGAGGCGGACGTAATTCTTGACAACGATACCGGCATGGCGCGAGCGATTCGCTTCGTCGGCAGCCGGCAGTAACCCGACTCATCGGAGGAGAAGATCATGACTGCTCGATTGATACTGGTTTGGGGCGCTGCGGCCATAGCCGCCTGCGCGCAAGTGGTTACGGGGAATCCGACTCTGCGTGAGCAGAGGCACGTTGCCTTGGGTCCGGAGGACGCAATGGCAGACATGCAGTCCGGCGCCGTCGTTGGCGGAAACGTCACGTTCTTCAACGCCGAGGCCGTCGGCCCCTCGAAGGTGGTCAAGGGCGCTCCCTATTCCGCTCAGACCGTCACGGAACACACTCAAACTCTGGCCGACGGGAACGTCATCAGCCAGACGAACACGGGGATGGTGTATCGGGACAGCGAGGGCAGGACGCGTCGCGAGCAGTCGCTCGGTCCCATCGGCCCGGTCCCCGAGGGTCCCAATCCGACCCAGCTCATCTTCATCAACGATCCGGTCGCCGCAGTGAGCTATGTCCTCGATCCCAGCAAGAAGACGGCTCAGAAGCTTCCGCTCGCCCCAGGAGGCGTTGCGACCAGCATGGGGGGCCAGGTGTCTGACGGCCCTTCCTCGGCTGGCGCGGTGGTGATCGCTTCCGGAGCGGAGCAGCATGTGAGCATCGGCATCAGGACGGCCGGCCATTCGTCTCAGCCTCCCCAGCAGGAATCGCTCGGCAGTAAGGCGATCGAAGGTGTTCAGGCCGAGGGCACGCGCACGACGCTTACGATTCCGGCGGGGCAGATCGGCAACCAGCGGCCCATCGAGACCGTCTCCGAGCGCTGGTACTCGCCCCAACTGCAGGTCACGGTCCTGAACACAACCAACGACCCGATGCTGGGCCAGACCTCCTACCGCCTCACCAACGTCAGCCTGGCCGAGCCCGCGCCTTCGCTGTTCGAGATTCCGGCCGATTACACGCTGAGCGAAGGGCCCAGCATCAGGAACCTGATGCTCTACGCGCCCAAGCCTGCGAAGTAACGCCGGCCCGCCGTGGGCGGCCATGTGCGAAGATCGTCTCCATGACGAAGGCACTGGCCGCCCTCGCGGCGGTTACACTAGGCGCTTCGGCCGCCGCCCCGGTTCCCGACCTCATGCCCCTCCCCGCCTCCGTTTCCTGGGGCGATGGCAAGCTGGTCGTCGATTCCACGTTCCGCGTCGCGCTGGCCGGCTACAAAGATCCGCGGATCGTGGCCGCCGCGGGCCGGCTCCCCGCACGGCTGACGCGCCAGACCGGCGTCCCCATCTCGAAGGCATCGGGTGAGGCCGCTACCGCAACGCTCGTCATCGAGTGCAAGGGCCCGGGCGAGAGGGTGCAATCGCCACGCGAGGATGAATCCTACCGGCTCGACGTGACTCCTCTTCAGGCGCGCATCGCCGCCCCCACCCCGGTCGGCGCACTGCACGGGATCGAGACGTTCCTACAGCTCGTGGCTCCCGGCCAGGGCGGCTTCGCCGTGCCCGCCGTCCACGTCGAGGACAAACCGCGCTTCGCCTGGCGCGGCCTGATGCTCGACGTCTCCCGTCACTTCCTGCCCGTCGAAGTCGTCGAGCGCAACCTCGACGGCATGGCCGCCGTGAAGTTGAACGTGTTTCATTGGCACCTCTCCGACGACCAGGGCTTTCGCGTCGAGAGCCGCCGCTTCCCCAAGCTCCAGCAATTGAGCTCCGGCGGCCTCTATTACACCCAGGAGCAGGTCCGGCACGTCGTCGCCTACGCGCGCGAACGCGGCATCCGCGTGGTGCCCGAGTTCGACATGCCGGGCCACACCACGGCTTGGCTCGCGGCCTATCCGGAACTCGCCAGCACGCCGGGGCCGTATCGCATCGAGCGCGGCTACGGTGTGCTTAGCCCGGCGATGGACCCCAGCCGCGAAGCCGTCTACAAGTTCCTCGACGCCTTCATCGGCGAAATGGCGGCGCTGTTTCCCGACGAGTATTTCCACACCGGCGGCGACGAGGTCAATGGCAAGGATTGGGACCGCAGCCCGCACATAAAGCGGTTCATGCGCATCCACGGTTTCAAAACCAACGAGGACTTGCAGGCCTATTTCAGCAAACGCGTCCACGCCATCGTGATTGCGCACGCCAAGAAGGTGATCGGCTGGGACGAGATTCTGAACCCCGCCCTGCCCAAGAGCTCCGTGGTGCAGGTCTGGCGCGGCTCGCGGGCCCTGGCCGATGTGGCCACCCGCGGCTACCACGTGATTCTCTCCAGCGGCTACTACCTCGACCTCATGCAGACTGCGGCCTTCCACTACGCCGTCGATCCCTTGGGCGGCGCGGCGGCCGGGCTGGGCGATGCCGAAAAGGAGCGCGTCCTGGGCGGCGAAGCCTGCGAGTGGGCTGAGCTGATCGACGCCGAGAACGCCGATTTCCGCATCTGGCCTCGCCTGGCCGCCATCGCCGAGCGTTTCTGGTCGCCCGCCGGCGTCACCGACGTGGCCTCGATGTACAGCCGGCTGGAATCGGCCAGCGTGCGGCTCGAGGTTCTCGGCCTGACGCATCGCTCGGTCCAGAAACCCATGCTCGAACGGATCGCCGGCGACCGGCCCGCCGTCGCGCTCAAGACGCTGGACGCGGCCCTCCAGCCGGTGAAGGGCTACGCGCGGCACGCGTCGCGGGCCTACACCACCGCCACGCCGTTGAACCGCATGGTGGATGCCACGCCCGTCGAAAGCGATGCCGCCCGCGATTTCTCGGCCGCGGTTGACGCGCTCGTGAGTGGCGACCAGTCCCAACGCGAGCCCGTCCGCCAGCGGCTGGCCGGATGGCGCGACCAGTACGATGCGCTGAAGCCGGTGCTCGCCGGGTCCTTTCTCGCCACCGAGATCGAGCCGCTCTCGCGCGACGTTTCTGCCGTGGCCGCGGCCGGCCTCGAAGCGCTCGATTCTCTGGAGTCGCACCGGCCCGTGCCCGAAGGCTGGGCCGACGCCCAGAATCAGCTTCTGGACCGCGCCAAGCCGCCGCGGGCCGAACTGTTCATCGTGATTCTGGACCCGGTGCGCAAGCTGGTGGCGGCGGCTAATGCCGCGAGCAAGCCGTAACCGCTCCATTCGGATCGATGGCCGTGCCGCCCCGCTCGATGTACTGAATCCGCCCGTCCCGGCCGATCGCGAACGTGGTCCGGAAGGCCAGTTTGTGCGACTCCATCAAGACGCCATAGGCCCGCGCCACCTTTCCATCGGCATCGCTCAATAGCGGAAAGGTGAGCTTCGTCTCCGCCGCCCAGCGCTTCAGCGTGTCCAGGTCGTCCGTCGAGATCGCGAACACGGCGTACCCGCTCTGGTCGAACTTCTGCAGGCTGGCTTGGTAAGACTGCATTTCCCTGGTACAGGCGCCGCTGAAGGCCCTGATGACGAATGCCAGCACCACGCCCTTCTTGCCGCGGAAATCGGACAGCTTCACCTCGCTCCCGGCCGTGGAGGGCAGCGTCAGATCCGGGGCCATGTCGCCGGCCTTCAGGTCCGGCTGCGGCGGGGCCTGAAGCGCCGCCAGGCACGCAATGAGCGCCAAAAATCGCACGCTATGAACCGAGCCTACCGCCGTGCCGCGCCCGGGCGCAAGGCTACACTGGGACTATCGTGAAACTCCGCCTCTACCACATCGACGCCTTCACCGGCCGCCTCTTCGCCGGCAACCCGGCAGCCGTCTGCCCTCTCGACGAATGGCTGGACGCCCCTACGATGCTCGCCATCGCCGCCGAGAACAACCTGTCCGAGACCGCCTTTTTCGTGCGCCGCGGCGAGAATTACGACCTGCGCTGGTTCACGCCCGCCCTGGAAGTCGATCTATGCGGCCATGCCACCCTGGCCTCCGCCTTCGTGGTTTTCGACGCTCTGGACCCGGCGGCCCAGGCCGTCCGCTTCGAAACCCGCAGCGGAGAGCTGATCGTGCGGCGTCAGGATGGCCTGCTGGCGATGGATTTTCCGGCCCGCCCGCCCCAGCCGTGCGCCCCCAATCCGGCGCTCGCGGCCGCGCTGGGGAAGGCCCCGCGCGAGCTGCTGCAATCGCGGGACCTCCTGGCCGTCTACGAATCCGAAGAAGACGTCCGGTCGCTCGCGCCCGACATGGCTTCGCTCGCCGCAGTCGGGCACTTCGCCGTCTGCGTCACCGCGCCGGGCCGCCAGGCCGATTTCGTCTCCCGCTTCTTCGCCCCGGCCAGCGGCGTTCCGGAGGACCCGGTGACCGGCTCTTCCCACTGCACCCTGACGCCCTACTGGTCCGCGCGGTTGGGCAAAAAGGACCTCCGCGCCCTGCAGGTCTCGGCCCGCGGCGGCGAGCTCTTTTGCCACGACGGCGGCGAACGCGTCGGCATCGCCGGCCGGGCCGTAAAGTATCTGGAAGGGTTCATCACCCTCTGACGGCACCCTCTAACGGGCGGAATTTCGGCTCCTCTAGCCCCGTCGAGGGGTAAGAATGGCCGTGACGGGGGATGGACTCTGAAATTCCTGTTGCGTTTTTGGCCAAGATCTTTCAAGATAAAAGAGTACCGTTGGGGCGGCTGGAGGGGAGAACAACCTAAGATGATTTACTCTCGTTCGACTGAGTATGCGATTCGCGCCTTCGTCAACCTGGCCCAGGTCCCGGAAGGCAAGTACGCGATGGTTAAGCAGATTGCCGAGCAAGAAGGCATTCCTGCCCACTTTTTGGCCAAAATCCTGCAACAGCTCGCGCGCAAGGGCCTGCTGAAGTCGAGCAAGGGTCCCACCGGCGGCTTTTGCCTGCGCATGCCATCCAAAGACATCAGCCTCATCCACCTCGTCGAAGCGCTGGACGGGCTGACCGACTACCAGAAGTGCGTCAGCGGGCTCTCCGAATGCACCGACGACGCGCCTTGCGGCATGCACGACTCCTGGAAGGCTCTCCGTTCGCGTATCATGGATTATTTAGAGAAGACGACGATCCAGGATCTGGCAACGGCCCTCGAGGAGAAGCGGAAGGCGCTCGAAAAGCCCCGCAAAGCCAAAAGGATGACCGCGGCCGGTAGCAAGAAGAGCTGACAGCGGCCCGCTCGGGTCGCAGAGGGAGAACCCGGATGGGCGATTCAGTTCTGGTTCCCATGGTGGTCGAGCAGACCTCCAGGGGGGAACGCGCATACGACATCTATTCCCGGCTGCTCAAAGAGAACATCATCTTTTTGGGCACGCCGATCGACGATTCTGTTGCCAATCTCATCATCGCGCAGATGTTGTTTCTGGCAGCGGAGGATCCGCAGCGGGACATCTCGCTCTACATTAACTCGCCGGGCGGCTCCATCTCTTCCGGCCTCGCGATCCTCGACACCATGCGGTTCGTCGAGCCCGATATCGTCACCATCTGCGTGGGCCAGGCGGCGTCGATGGCCGCCGTATTGCTTGCGGCCGGCACCAAGACCAAGCGCTATAGCCTGCCGCACTCCCGAATCCTGATCCACCAGCCGTCCATGAGCGGCCTGGCCGGCCAGGCCACCGACATAGACATCTACGCCCGGGAAATCCTGCGCATGAGGGAAATGCTGAACGAGATTCTGTCGGAATCCTCGGGCCAGGCTATGGAACGGGTCGCGCGCGATGTGGACCGCGATTACATCATGGACCCGGAGCAGGCCGTCGAATACGGCCTCATCGACCGCGTCATCACCAGCCGCGACCTGTCGCCGGCGGTCAAAATCTGAGCCGGCGCTACTCGGCTCTGTGTGCGGTCCCGATCGGCGCGTGGCCAGCCACCGGCGCTGGCCGACGCACCTGTTCGAGAATCTGCGCGGCGGGCCGCTCCAGCACGCGGAAGATCGGCTTGGGGTAGATGCCGATCCAGAAGGCCAGCGCCAGTAGCGGCGCGAAGACCGCCATCTCGCGCACCGAGAGGTCCTTCAGTCCGGCGTTCTTCTCCCCAAGCTCGCCCAGCGTCGTCCGCTGGAACAGCCAGATCAGGTACGCCGCGCCGAGCGCGATCCCCACCACGCTCCAGACCGCCCAGTTGAGCGACATCTGGTAAGCGCCCTCGAGAATCGTGATCTCGCCGATGAATCCGTTCAGCGCGGGCATCCCCAGCGAGCTCAGCGCTGCGATGAAGAATACGATCGTGAACACCGGCATCACCCGCATCAGGCCGCCGTATTCGCCGATCTCGCGCGTGTGCCGCCGCTCGTAAACGACGCCCACAATCAGGAACAGCATGCCCGTCGAGATGCCGTGGTTGATCTGCTGGATCATCGATCCCGCAATGCCCGCCTGGTTCAGCGCAAAAATGCCGAGCGTGCAGAAACCCAGGTGGCTCACCGAAGAATACGCGATCAGCTTCTTCCAGTCCTTCTGCATCAGGCACACCAGCGCGCCGTAAACGATGGCGATGAGCGAGAGCACGGCCATGACATTGACGATGCGCGAATCCCGCGAGGCCTCCGGCACCAGCGGCAGCGAGAACCGCAGGAAACCATAGGTACCCATCTTCAGTAAGATACTGGCCAGGATCACCGAGCCCGCCGTCGGCGCTTCCGTGTGCGCGTCCGGAAGCCACGTGTGCAGCGGCCACATCGGCACCTTCACCGCGAAGCCGGCAAAGAAGGCCCAGAAGATCCACCACTGCGTGGAGGCCGGAAGCGCGGTGTTCAGCAGGTCGGGGATGGCGAAGCTGGGGCTCCGGAACTGGGCGTAGTGCGCCGAATAAAGCGCCAGAATCCCGAGGAACATCACCACCGAGCCGATGAACGTATACACGATGAACTTGAAGGCCGCGTAGACGCGCCGCGGGCCGCCCCACACGGCGATGATGAAATACATCGGGATCAGCCCCAGTTCCCAGAACACGAAGAACAGCAGAAAATCCCGCGCCATGAAGACGCCCAGCATCGACGCCTGTAGGATCAGGAAATTCGCGTAGTATTCCTTCAGCCGGGTCCCGATCGCGTTCCAGCTCGAAAGAACGGCGATAAATCCTATCAGCCCCGTGAGCGCAACCAGCGCGAGGCTATAGCCGTCGATTCCCAGGTAATAGGAAGCGCCGAGCGAAGGAATCCAGCGAGCACGCTCGACGAACTGGAAGTCCTTGTGCGGATCGAAATACCAGATCAGCGGCAGGCAGGTAAGAAAGCCCAAGAAGGAGGCGACGTTCGCCCAGCGCTTGATCCAGACGGGCTGCGACGCCGGAATGAAGAGCAAAACGAGCAGGCCCGCAAGCGGCGTCAGCAATACCACGGACAGAATGTGATCCATACAGGCCGACAGTCCCCTATCTTATCTCAGGCGGCATGAGGAGGCTGCGGAGGTGTTGCAGGCGGCTCGGCCGTGCGCTCCACGCCGATCGTGAAATGCGCGGCCATCGAGGCCAGCGCGCCCACAGCCGCAAGCAGCGGAGCCACAATCGCCCCGATCGCCGCGAACGTGAGCGGAATCTCCATGAACGTGTGCCCCTTGTCGTCCTTGATGATGAGCCGCCGGACATTGCCCTCGTGAATCAGCGACCCCACCTTGTCCGCCAGGTCCTTGCCCAGGACCTTCAGTTCCTCGTAGATCTTCTCCATGCGGCGATGGTACCCCACCGCGCAGGCGCGGCACAATCGGCGGGTCCACTACGCGAAAGCGTTACTCTGAATTGACGGCTATATGAGAGCGCTGATCTTCGGAGCAACCGGCATGGTCGGCCAAGGCGTTCTCCGGGAATGCCTGCTCGACCCGGACATCGGCGTCGTCCAGGCCGTCGGCCGCTCGGCAACCGGCGTCGAGCACCCTAAGCTGCGGGAAATCGTGCACCCGGATCTGTTTCACTATGCGGATATCGAGGCCGCGCTAGGCGGCTTCGACGCCTGTTTCTTCTGCCTGGGAGTATCATCGGCCGGTATGTCCGAGACTGAGTACGAACGCCTGACTTACGGCATCGCGCTGGCGGCGGCCGTGACGCTGGCGCGCCTGAATCCGGAAATGACGTTCATTTACGTTTCGGGCGCCGGGACCGATAGCTCGGAAACAGGGCGGAGTATGTGGGCGCGGGTAAAAGGCAAGACCGAAAATGCGATCTTACGCCTGCCCTTCAAAGCCTCTTACATGTTCCGCCCGGCGTTCATTCAGCCTCTCAACGGAGAGCGTTCCAGGACCACCGCGTACCGGGTCGTCTACAGCCTCACCAGGCCCCTGTTTCCACTGGTCCGCCGCCTCTTCCCGCGCAGTTACCTGACCACCGAACAAATCGGCCGCGCCATGATACATGTGGCTAAGCAAGGCGCACCGAAGAGGATACTCGAAAGCTCAGACATCGCCGCCTGCGCAAGATAGTAACATAGCCAAACCCGTGAAGAGGCGGGTGCAAAAGACGCAATGAAACCTGATCTATTCTGGGTGCCCGGTCCTTGGCGCGGCAAGCTCGCGGTGTCCCCACGCCCGCGCGGCGGCGACTGGCTCGAGGACGAGCGGTGGGCCGGCATCGACGTCCTGGTATCCCTTCTTGAAAAGGAGGAAGCGGCCGAGCTGGAACTGGAGCGCGAGGGCGAGTTCGCCGAATCGCGCGGCGTTCACTTCGTCTCGTTTCCGATTCCCGACCGCGGAGTTCCTGCGTCAGTGCCAGCCGCACTCGGGTTACTGCGAGAGCTTGCGGGGGCGCTCGTCGCTGGCAAGAACGTAGCCGTTCATTGCCGCCAAGGCATCGGACGTTCAGGACTGGTCGCGGCCGGGGTCCTGTTGACTTCCGGAATGGGCGTCGAACAGGCAACCGCGCTCGTCAGCGCTGCCCGCGGGCTGCCCGTTCCCGAAACCGCCGACCAGCTCCGATGGCTCCGTCAGTTGCCTTTCGCCCTTACCCACCCTCCTTAGGCGCAATCCCCAGCGCCTTCATCTTGCGGTACAGGTTGCTCCGCTCCAGGCCCAGCAGCTCCGAGGCGCGGCTCACGTTGCCGTGCGTCTCCTCCAGCTTCTTCAGAATGTAATCGCGCTCGGCCGATTCGCGCACTTCCTGCAAACTGGCGAAGCCCCCGGCGCCGCGGTCGGCCGGCGCGCGGCGCGCCAGGTTCAGCGGAATGTGCCGTGCGTCGATCCGCGCCTGCGGGTTCATGATCACCAGCCGCTCCATCAGGTTCTTCAGCTCGCGAACGTTCCCCGGCCAGTGGTATTCCTGAAGCAGCGCGTACACCTCCGGCGTCAACTCCTTGGGCTTGCGCCCGTACGCCGTCGTAAAATCGTTCAGAAAGTAGCCGGCCAGAAGCGGGATGTCTTCGCGGCGCTCGCGCAGCGGCGGCACGTAGAACGGGATCACGTTCAGGCGGTAGAACAGGTCCTCGCGAAAATTCCCGCGCTCGATCTCCTCTTCCAGATGCTTGTTGGTGGCCGCAATCACGCGCACGTCCACCTGCACGAATTCCAGCGCCCCCACCGGCTCGAACCGCTGCTCCTCGAGCGCGCGCAGCACCTTGGCCTGCGTCTTCAGGCTCATATCGCCCACTTCGTCCAGGAACAGCGAGCCCCCGTTGGCCTTCTGAAACTTGCCCACCTTGTCGCCGCTAGCGCCCGTAAAGCTGCCCTTGCGGTGGCCGAACAGCTCGCTTTCAATCAACTCCTCCGGGATCGCGGCGCAGTTGACCTCGACGAACGGCTCCGCCGCGCGCAGGCTCATCGCATGTATGGCGTGCGCGGCCAGTTCCTTTCCCGTCCCGCTCTCGCCGTAAATCAGCACGCGGCCGTTGGTGCCCGACATCAGCGCCAGTTGCTGCCGCAGCGCCTTCACGGGCACGCTTTCGCCGATGATGCGGTACTTCTCGCCGCCGCCGTCCCGCAGCCGCTCGTTCTCGAGCTGCAAACGCCGATGCTCGATGGCGTTCTTCACCGTGATCGAGACCTTCGGAATCGTCAGCGGCTTCTCGAGAAAATCGAACGCCCCCAGCTTGGTGGATTTCACCGCCGTCTCGATGGTGCCGTGCCCGGAAATCATCACCACCACGGGACGCTCGGCCGGGGTCATCTCCTGTATGCGCCCTAGCGCTTCCAGGCCGTCCATGCCGGGCAGCCACACGTCCAGCAGAACCAGGTCGTAAATCTCGTGAGCCAGTTCCGCCAGGCACGCCTCGCTGCTCTCCACCGCCAGGGTCTTGTAGCCCTCGTCTTCAAGCACGCCGCAGAGCGACTGCCGTATGCCCCGCTCGTCGTCCACCACCAAAATGCGCGGAGCCTTCATGCTCGCGCCTCCGCCGGTCTGGGCTCGGCATCGCTCGCCACAATCGCCGGAATCTCGACGATGAAGCGCGCGCCTTGCGGGCTGTTGTCCTCCACTCGAATCGTGCCGTGGTGCTCGGAAAGAATGTGGCTCACGATCGCCAGGCCCAGCCCCGTCCCCCGGCCCTTGGTCGAAAAGTACGGCAGGAAGAGCCGGTCTTTATCCTCCGGCGAAATCCCGCACCCGGTGTCGGCCACCGTCAACTCCACTGTCTCCGCGCCGGCCGCCTGCGTCGTCACCCACAGATGCTTCACCAGGGCGTCCTGCATCGATTCGGCCGCGTTGTCCACCAGGTTCACCACCACGCGCTTCAGATGTTCGCGGTCGGCGTTCACCAGCGGCAGGCCCTCCGCCAGGTCCTTGCGAATCTCGATGCCGTCCAGGCGGCCCGCAAACACGCCCAGCGCGCTCTCCACGATCTCGTTCACGTCGCAGGGCGCGGGATTCGCCGCCGGGAAACGCGCGAACTGCGAGAACTCGTTGACCAGCGTTTTCACCGATTCCACTTCGTCGGCGATGGTCGCCGTGCATTCCCGCAGGATTCGCATGCTGTCCTCCGGCAGGTCCAGCCGCTCGATCTGGCGCGCGATGCGGTCGCTGCACAGCGCGATCGGCGTAAGCGGATTCTTGATCTCGTGGGCCACCCGGCGAGCCACCTCGTGCCACGCGGCCAGCCGCTGCATGTGCACCAGGTCGCTGGTGTCCTCAAGCACGATCACGAAGCCCGATGTCACTTTCTCTTCCAGGGCGGCCACCGTGACCCCCAGCTGCCGCGTTCCGCGCGCTCCTTCGAGCTCGATCTGGCGTTGCGTTGCGCCGGTCCGCCGCGCGCGCTTCATCATGTACTTCAACTCCGCCGTATCGTCGCGCGTGAACAGATCCTCCAGCCGCTGCGCCACGGCGACTCTCTCGTCCGAGAAGATCTGGCGGAAGGCGCGGTTGACCCGCAGAATGCGGCCGTCGGAGGCGATGGAAATGACGCCCGTGGGAATGCTCTCGAGAATCGCCTCCGTGAACCGCCGCCGCATCTCCAACTCGCGGCTGTTCGATTCAAGCTCGTAGGTCATCTCGTTGAAGGCCCGCACCAGCGTGGCCAGCTCGTCCACCGCCTTCACACGCACCCGGTAGCCCAAGTCGCCCGCGCGCACCCGCCCCGCGGCCTCGAGCAGCGCCGAAATCGGATTCGAAATCTGCTTGGCCAGAAACAGCGCCAGCCACGTGGCGATGTACAGCACGAACAGCGAAATCGCCGCCAGCAGCATCAGGTAGAAGTTGCGGAACCGCCGCCGGTCGATGCTGATGCGGTCGTACTCTTTGACGTATCTTTCGACGCTCGCCTGCCGCGCCACAATGTCGCCCCGCTGCCGGACGGGCACCACCACGTAACCGAGCGTCCGCCCACCCGCTTGGACCGGCGCTCTCGCGGTCGCCTCGGTACCGGCGCCCGCCCCGCACACCGCCCGCACTCCCACGCCATCCGGACCAACCAGAGTCGCCGCCGGCGTGTCGCGCTCCTGGCAGAATTCTTCGAGCGAGCCCGTGCCGTTGGTCAGGATCTGCCGCGTCTCCGGGAGTCCGGCCAGCCAGCCGGCGTCAGACACGGCGTCCTCGCGCGCTTGCTTCTTGAGAATGTCCAGAATCTCCGCCAGGTTGTTCCGCACGCCGTCCGGCGGCCGGCTGAACCATCTCGCCAGGTTGAAGTTCAGTACCGAAACGCTCCACATCACCAGAAAGAAGACCGGCAGAAAGCTCAGCGCCAGCGCGCCCAACACCAACTTCGTCCTGATCCGCGAGCCCTCTCGGTTGCTGCGCCGGTCGATATATAGTTTGATCCCCGTCCGAAAGAGAATAAAGGCAACGGTGATGGTCAGCAGGAAAACCAGGGTCGAAACCGCCCAGAACAGCAGCGCTTGCTCGGGGCTGGTAGGCGCGTAGTCGCCGAACGAGAACGACCCTTCCCAGATCACCAGCGCTGCCGAGAGAACCAGCAGGACAACGCCCACGCCGTAAAGGATCCGCCGCCGCATTCACCACAATTGTAAGGCCTTTTGGCAGCACGTATCGGCTCCGCGAGTCGCCAGCGGCGCACATCTGGCGCCAGACGACCACCACGCCCACCCGCCCGCCCGCCGCGCGCCGCGACTCCACAAATGGGGGTGCCAGCGTGGGTGTCATAGTACTGCTTCATGTTTTTGATAGTACCGGTACCTTCAACAAAACATTGAATATATCCTCAGACGGGCGTATCCTCTTGTTGGGGCTTATGAACAGGTTGCGGGTAGCAGCGTGCTTCTTTGTGGTCATGAGTGCGGTGGGCCAGCAGGCGCCAAAGACGTACCCGGGCGCCAAATTGGACAAGGCCGCCACCGCGCAGGCGAAGGCCGTACCGGCGGCAGATCAGAGCGCCGATGTGGCGGTCTACACCACTGCCGACGCCTTCGATAAGGTGTACGGGTTTTTCCAGAAAAGCGGTAAAGAGTTCAAGCCAATTGGAAGCCGCTCACGGAAACTCCCGAACGGCGCGGATCTGCGCGACGCGTTTTTCATCCTGGATGATGCGCCGGATCTTTCTACTTCGAAACGCTGGGTCAAAATTCAGCGGCCCTATATCGGCCAATATGGCCTGGGACGCAATGGCGCGGGCGAAAAGGATATTCGAGACGTTACCGCCATCACCCTGACGAAGAAGAAATAGGCCGCGCTACTTCCTCAGCTTCGCCGCAAAAGCCGCCGCAGTTTCGAAAGCGCGCCGCACATCATCCGACGCAAGTCCCGTGCGTATGCGCTGCAGTTCCTCGATCGCACCGGCCAGCGCCGAATCGACAGCCCCGCGGTTGGTTTCGAGAATGTCCCGCCACAGATCGTAGGAACTCGAAGCCAGCCTCGTCATGTCGGCCAGGCCGGGACCGCCCGCTCTCAAATGCTCGGGAGCGTTGAGACGGGCCGCCAGCGTTGTGGCCAGCGCGGTCGAGAGCAACTGCGGCAAGTGCGAGGTGAGCGCCACCACGCGGTCGTGTTCCTCGGGAGCCATCGCCAGCGTGACCGCTCCAATCGTGCGAATCCAGAACACCAGTTCACGGGCCGCGGGCGTGTCCAGATCCGCGGGAGAAACAGGCGTGAGGATCCACGTCCGGCCCGTGAACAGCGCCCCGTCGGCCTCCGCCGCCCCACGCTTCTCCTTCCCCGCCATCGGATGACCGCCCAGAAACTGTGCCCCGCGAATCAGCCGGCCGGCCTGCTCGACGATGCGCATCTTCGTGCTGCCGGCATCGGTCACCAGCGTTTCGGGCCGCAGGCACGGGCCGATCACGCGCAGCGTCTCCAGGATGCGCGAAATGGTTTGGGAAAGGAAGACCAGGTCCGCGCCGGCAACCGCCTGTACCAGCGGAAGAGATTCGTCGATGGCGCCGCGTTCGAGCGCACCCTTGATCGCGAGCGCGGAGCTCACGCCGACAATCCGCCCCTCGAACCCGGCCGCCTTCAGCGCCAGCCCGAACGACGAGCCGATCAGTCCCGTCCCCACGATCGCGACGGTCTCGATCATGACGTCACCTGGGGCCTGCGCGGCGTCCTCATAGCGTGCGCTTGACGGCCGGGGCGATGATGCGAAGCTGCGCCATCAGCTCGGCGAACTGCTCCGGCCAGAGCGATTGCGCGCCGTCGCTGAGAGCGCGGTCCGGATCGTTGTGCACCTCGATCAGCAGGCCGTCGGCCCCTGCCGCCACCGCGGCGCGAGCCATCGGCAGCACCTGATCGCGCCGCCCCGTCCCGTGCGAAGGATCGACGACGATGGGCAGGTGCGACAGCTTCTTCACCACCGGGATGGCCGAAATGTCCAGCGTGTTCTGCGTGTAGGTCTCGAAGGTTCGTATGCCGCGCTCGCACAGAACAATGTTGGGATTCCCCGCGATCATGATGTACTCGGCGGAAAGCAGAAGCTCCTCGATGGTCGCCGCAATCCCGCGCTTCAGCAGAATGGGCTTGGGCTGCTTGCCCAGCTCGCGCAGCAGGTTGTAGTTCTGCATGTTGCGCGCGCCCACCTGTAGTAGATCCGCGTAGCTCCCTACCAGCGGGATCTGCGTCTGGTCCATCACCTCGGTGACCACCAGCAGGCCGAATCGGTCCGCCGCTTCGCGCAGCAGCTTCAGCCCCTCTTCGCCCAGTCCCTGGAAGCTGTAGGGCGAACTGCGCGGCCGGAAGCCGCCGCCGCGGAGAATCACGGCGCCCGCTCCAGCCACCGCCTCCGCCACGGCCATGATTTGATCGCGGCCTTCCACACTGCACGGCCCCGCCATCACCACCACGCGCGGCCCGCCGATCTCCACGCCGCCCACTTTGACCACGGTGCCTTCGGGCCGGAAGCTGCGGCTGGCCAGCTTGTAAGGCGACATGATGCGGTGCGCCTCTTTCACGCCGTCCAGCGCTTCGAAATCCGCGGGCTCGAACTGGATCGGACCGACGCCGCCCAGCACCGTGTGCACCGCGCCGGTCGAGCGATGCACCGTGAAGCCGAGCGTCACCAGGCGGTCGATGACCGCTTCAATCTGCTTCTCGCTGGCGCCTTCCTGCATGACGACTAACATAGGAGGTTCCTCACGGCTTGCCGTCCTTCTCCAACATCCGCATGCGTTGAATGGTGCGCATCTCGTCGATCACGCGCTCGAAGATCCGCTTGACGCCGTCCGCGCCCAGCGGGCCGCGGTTGTGCCTGGTGACGTTTTCGAAAACCTCGTCTTCGCGCCGTGGCTCGTAAATGGGGAGGTTCAGGTGCCGCTTCACGCGGCCGATTTCCTCGACGATTTGCGTGCGCTCGCTGAGCAGATCCAGAATGCCGCGGTCCAGCTTGTCGATGCGGTGACGAAACTCGTCCAGGGCTTTGAGCCCCTCTTCCGGGGTCATGCTTGCCTCCGAAGATCGAAGCCGCCCTTGAGGGCGCGCGCGAATTCTTCCAGTTGCCCTTCGAGGCCGGGATCGGCGGCGTGCCGTTCGATCAGGTGGACGATGGCGCTGCCCACCACCACGCCCTCGGCCAGCGCGCCCGCGGCCGCCACGTGCTCGGGCTTAGAAATGCCGAAGCCGATCGCGAGCGGCAGATTCGTGACCCGGCGCATTGCTTCCACCAGCGGCGCCGCCGAGGCCGCCAGCGTCTCGCGCTCGCCCGTGACTCCCACGCGCGAAACCAGGTAGGCAAAGCCGGAGGAGTATTGCGCGATCAGCCGCAGGCGCGCCGCGGTACTGGTGGGAGCGGCCAGGAACACGGTGTCCACGTTGTGTGCGCGCATCGCGGCCACGTGCGGCGCGGCTTCCTCCACGCTGAGATCCGTCAGCAGCACGCCGTCGATTCCCGCGGCGGCGGCATCCCTTGCCAGCGCCTCGACGCCGTATCTCAGCACCGGGTTCAAATACGTGAATAGCAGCAGCGGAACCTCCGACGCCCGGCGGATCTGCCGGGCAATCTCGAGCACCGAGCGCAGCGAGGTCCCGGCGCGTAGAGCGCGCTCGGACGCCCGTTGGATTACCGGCCCATCGGCGATCGGATCGGAGAAGGGAACGCCCAGTTCAATCAGATCCACACCACCGCGGACCAGTGCGGCAACCAGCGCGGGAGTGCGTTCGGGACACGGATCGCCGGCCGTCAGGTAGCCGATCAGCGCCTTCCGGTTGCCGTCGAACACGCGCGCAATCCTAGTCGCCATGAGTCACCCGCCGTAGGGCGGACCCCCCGGTCCTCGCGATGGCCCGCGCGGGTCCCGCTCCACCCGCCTCCTTAGTCCAGCTCGGCGAAGTTTTCGCGGTAGATGTCAATGTCCTTGTCTCCACGGCCCGACAGGTTTACCAGGAAGATCTCTCCCTTGGCTTGCGGCGCGCGGCGAACCGCCTCCGCAACGGCATGCGACGATTCTAGCGCGGGAATGATGCCCTCAGTGCGCGACAGAAGCCGGGCCGCTTCGAGCGCTTCGGCGTCGGTGGCCGAAGTGTACTCGGCGCGCCCCTGGTCGTGCAGCCACGCGTGCTCCGGTCCCACCAGCGCATAATCGAGTCCCGCCGAAACCGAGTGTGTGAGCGCCACCTGCCCTTCCTCGTCTTGCAGCAGGTAGCTGTACGCGCCCTGTAGCACGCCCGGAAATCCTCCCGAGAAACGCGCGGCGTGCTGCCCCAGCGCCGTTCCCGACCCGCCCGCCTCAATCCCGATCAGGCGCACGCCCGCGTCCTCGATGAAGCGGTGGAAAATGCCTATGGCGTTCGAGCCTCCGCCGACGCACGCGAAGATGGCGTTCGGCAGCCGCTGTTCGGCCTCCAGAATCTGGGCCCGCGCTTCCTCGCCGATCACCGATTGAAAATCGCGGACCATGAGCGGATAGGGGTGCGTGCCCAGCGCCGAGCCGAGCAGATAGTAAGTGGTAGAAATGTTCGTGACCCAATCGCGCATCGCTTCGCTGATGGCGTCCTTCAGGGTCCGGCTGCCGGAGGCCACGCCTTCGACGCGCGCCCCGAGCAGGCGCATCCGGAAGACGTTGAGGCTTTGCCGCCGCATATCTTCCTCGCCCATGTAGACCGTGCAATCGAGGCCGAACAGCGCGCAGACCGTGGCCGTCGCCACGCCGTGCTGGCCCGCGCCCGTCTCCGCAATCACCCGCCGCTTGCCCATCCGCCGCGCCAGCAGAACCTGGCCCAGGCAGTTGTTGATTTTGTGCGCGCCCGTGTGGAGCAGATCCTCGCGCTTGATGTAGATGCGCGCGCCACCCAGCGATTCGCTCAGCCGGCGGGCGAAGTAGAGCGGCGTCGGCCGGCCCGCGTAGTTGTGAAGCAGGTCCTGCAACTCGGCTTCGAAGGCCGGGTCGCTGCGCGCCGCGCGATAAGCCTGCTCCAGTTCGTCGAGCGGCGCCATCAGAGTTTCCGGCACGTACCGGCCGCCGTACGGGCCGAAGTGGCCGCCGGAATCGGGCAGTGAGTAGGTCATAGAAGCGCCGCCTTGAGGAATTGCGCCATGCGCCCGCGGTCCTTCCGCCCTGGGCTGGCCTCCAGCCGCGAACACGAATCGACGCCCCACGGCCAGGCCTCCTCGATGGCCCGCCGGACGTTCGTTTCATCCAGGCCCCCGGCCAGAATCACCGGCCGGTGTGCGCCCCGCGCGAGCGTCCAATCGAAGGTGAGCCCCGTGCCCCCGTAAAGCGAGCCGGCCGGCGCGTCCAGCAACACGGCCTCTACAGGAAGCGGATCGAGGGACCGGACGTCGAAGCCCGGCGCAACCGGCAGCGCGCGCCACACCCGCAGGCCCGATGGAATCTCCGGCGATTCGCCGTGAAGCTGAACGATATCGAGCCCCATCCTCCCGGCCAGCGCCGCCACCGCCGAAGCGGGCTCGTTCACGAAGACTCCCACCTTCAGCACCCCCGCCGGGAGCGCCGCCAGAATCGCCTCGGCCGCATCGGGAGCGATGTACCGCGGGCTCGCCGGATAGAAGTTGAAACCGAGAGCGGAAGCTCCGCCATCGACGGCGGCCTGGGCGTCGCCGCGGTTTGTAATTCCGCAAATCTTGACGATCATTGCTTGGAGGGCGCCGCCGGTTTCGGCCGGACGCACGCGCCCGGAAACAGATTCTGCAGGGTGTGCCGCCGGTCCCGGGCCCGCATCAGGTGTTCGCCCACGAGAAAGGCCTGATAGCCTGCCTGCTGTAGGCGGCAGATATCGTCGGCCGAGCGTATGCCGCTCTCACTCACCTTGATGACGCCCGCCGGAATGTGCGGCGCCAGGCGGAGCGAGTTCTCCAGGCTGACCTCGAACGTGCTCAGGTTGCGGTTATTCACGCCGACGATCTCGGCCCCGGATTCGAGCGCCGCGGCGAGCTCTTTCTCGTCGTGGACCTCGACTAAAGCCGCCAGGCCGAAGCGCGCAGCGTACTCGCGCAGATGGCGCAGCCGCTCAGCCGGAAGGATGGCCGCCAGCAGAAGAATCGCATCCGCGCAGCGGGCCGCCGATTCGGCTACGTGAAACTCATCGAAGATGAAATCCTTGCGCAGCACCGGAACGCGCACCGCGCCGCGGGCGATGTCGAGGTCGTCGAAGCTGCCTTGAAAAAACTTCTCGTCGGTGACCACCGAAAGCGCCGCCGCGCCGCCGGCCTCGTAATCGCGCGCAATGGCGCCGGGATCGAAGTCGTACGCCGCCAGGATGCCCTTGGTAGGCGATGCCTTCTTGATTTCGGCGATGATGGCCGGCCCCGGCCCCGCCAGCGCGGCACGAAAGTCGCGGCGGAACGCGCGGTTCTCGACAGCCAGCGACTCGAGCTCGCCGCGCCGCATCACTGAGGCGGCAAGCTCCGCCTTCTTGTAGTCCACGATCCGCGCGAGAATGTCAGGGATGTTGCCGGTCATCGCTGCCCTCAAAAAGAAGCTCTTATCGTATCACGACGGATGACGCATGGCGGGACGAACGAAATGCGCATCGAGCGCCGCGCGTCAGATCACGGCAACAGCGTCGATGGCATCGATGCGAACGACAATCCGGCTGAATTCCCGGCTGCGGAGTTCAACCATATCGCCGGTCACCTTCACCACGCCCCCGCCGATGCTTTGGCCCTTCACGTAGAGCGTCACGCTCTTGTTCTCGTGCTGTATGCCTTCGAGCAATTCACGCATGAATCGGTTTTCCCTTCGCCCGGCTTTCCGCGCGCAGAACAGAGTATAGCGCCTTACCGAGGACGGGCAATGAGACTTGTTCGGCCGCAAGGCCGACTTGTTCGGCCGCCCGGCTCAGCCCTTATGCGGGGGAATGATGTAGACGTAGATCTTGTGCGCGCGACCGGAGACCATCACATCGTCTTCCCGGTCCGGCTTCCAACCGCGAATCTTGAAGTCGTGCGACACCACGCGCGCGCCGCGGTGCAGCGATTTCTCGAACAGAGGCTTCAACCGGTCGTTGACCTCGGTCAGCAGATAGACCGTCACAACATCGGCCGCCCTCAGGTCCGCCTTCATCAAGTCGCCTTGAATGACAGACACGCGGTTTTCCAGCCCCAGCTTCCGCACTTGCGCCCGGTCCTGCTTCACCAGATCGTCCGATAGCTCCACGCCCACGGCCTTGGCCCGGAACTCGCGCGCCGCGGTGATGAGGATGCGCCCGTCTCCGCACCCCAGGTCGTAAACCGTCTCGCCCGATTTCAAGTCCGCCAGCTCGAGCATACGGTCTACCACGCTTTGCGGCGAAGGCACATATGGCGCCAGCCGCTCGCCCTGCTGCGCGAACGCCGTAGCCGCAGACGCCGCCACTGCCAGGATCGGAACCAACAAATGATTACGCATTGTTTACTGTGACGCCAGGCTCGCCGTCTTCCGAATCTCGCGGAACTTCACGATCCTGGCAACCATGTCGGCCATGGCCGCCCCCAGGTCCTTCGGCCGTGTGATCGTGAACTCGGTTCCTCGAAAGAATTTCACCGCTCGCCCTATCGCGTCCCTCCATGGCACGTCCTGCGGATGCAGGTTGTAGTTCAAATAAAAAACCGGATACTCCACCTCGCCAACTCCCTTCAGCGTGTCTCGCGGAACGTTCTCGTCCACAAGCGCCTTCGGGCCGGCGAAAACCAGCGCGTCCGGGTGGTCGTCTTTCCCCACTACCTGTTGGATGAGGTTAGAGAGGAACTCCGTTTCTCCATTCTTGTTCTCCAGGCGCTTTAAGTCAACGGTTCCCAACTTCAGGGTCCTAAGCGCCTGTCCCAGCGCGGGAAAGTCGATCTGCCCGGCGTACGGCTGGCTATAGAGGACCCTTTCCTCCTGAAGATTAAAAGCAACTACGGAAAACCTGCCGATTCGCGGCTCCCGGTCGATGCTTCGCAAAATGGACACCAGCGTCGCGATCTCCTCGGGAGGAAACGCAATAGAATGTTCACCTTGCGGCGCGAAGTTGATCAGAACCCGGATGCTGAGCGGCTTGCCCTTCGCCCGCTCTACCGGCGGCTCTTCCTTGAACTCCTCCACCTCCGCCGCTTCGGCCGTTCCCGGAGCCAGGATCACGCTCAGCGGCCTGTCCTTGGCCTCGATCGCCGCGTCCACGTCCCAATAGGAGGAACAGAGCCGGTCCGCCCGGTCGCGCATCAGCCAGTCCACGTGGTACCGGCCTTCTCCCAGGTCGAAAACGCCCTCCAGGTATGCGTTCCCCGCCGCATCCGCCGCAATCGGCGGCACACGGAAATGCTGGGAGAAGTAGAACGGCGATTTGCCGCTCTCTGGCGTCACCCGGAACACCAACGTCAACTGGTTCTGATCGCCAGCCAGTTCTTTGAGCGGAACCGTCACCTGATAGCCGGAATGGAATCGTAGATCGAAGCCGACGGCGGGTTTAAGCGGGTCCACCGAGCACGGCAGGTCCGTTCGCGGGTCCTGAGTCTCCAGGACCGACCAATCCGTCGGCAGCGGCCCTCTGCCCGCCAGCGGCGTCTGGGCCCGGATCGCGCAGCAGCCGGCGCACACCAGTCCCGCCAGAGCAGCCAACCGCGTTCCTAACCTCGTCGAACCCATCGCGCTCTTTCGCCCGAGCCGCCTTGTGTCTATTCTAGCCGAGGTTGGCTGGGAAGCAAGGGCCTCTCGAAACGTGATACATTTCAAGGCATCATGGCTTCCAGAAGCGTCAACAAGGTCATCCTGATCGGGCATTTGGGCAAGGATGCCGAAACCAAGTTCACCCCCAGCGGCGTTGCCCGGACCCTCTTCACCCTCGCCACCAACCGGCGTTGGAAGGACCAGCAGACCGGCGAATGGAAGGACGAGACCGACTGGCACAACATCGTCCTGTGGCGCCAGGAGAACCTTGCCAACTACCTGACGAAGGGCAAGCAGATCTTCGTCGAAGGCCGGCTCCAGACGCGCAACTACGACGACAAGGACGGCCGCAAGGTCTACATCACCGAGGTCGTGGCCGACGAGGTCCTGCTGCTCGGAGGGCGTGGTGAAGGCGGCGAACCGTCGCAGGCCTCCGCTCCCCGCCCCCAGCGCGCTCCTTCTCCGGCCGCCGCCCCCCCGCCCTCTCCGGCCGCCGACGAACCGGCCCCCGGCGTCACCGACGACGACGTGCCGTTCTAGGACGGCGCCCGGCTTTGAGCCGTCACCGGTTTGCCGCTCGGGTTCGCCTCGAGCGCAGGGGCCCGGCTCCGGTGACGGCAACGTGCCGGGTCGGAGGCCATCCGAGGCTGGGTGACTGCGCCCAACCCATGAGGGACCGATGGAAGCCGGCCGCAAGCCAAACCGGAACTCGAACCGGCTACACTCGGTCGTTGGAAGGGAGAACCATGAAACCGTCGTTTGCGGAACGCCTCACGCTAGTCGTTCGATCGGCCGTCCCGATTGTTGCGATCCTTGCTTGCTCCTACGTTGCGCCTGATTGCGCGGCGCAGCAAAGGCAGTCGAGGCAACAAGTAGACAAGCTGAAGGAGCCGCCGCGGGAGTTCACCAACTCGGTCGGCATGAAGTTTGTTTGGATCAGGCCGGGCTCGTTCCAGATGGGCAGCGACCCCGTGACTGTCTCTGACGAGGAGAGGCCAGTGCACAATGTCACCCTGACAAAGGGGTGCTATCTGCAGACAACCGAGGTCACACAGGCCCAGTGGGAGGCGGTGATGGGAGCCAATCCAAGTCTCTTCAAGGGGCCGAACCGGCCGGTGGAGAACGTCTCGTGGGATGACGCGCAGGAGTTCCTGGCCAGGCTAAACACGCAGGAGAAGGACGCTCGCTACAGGTTGCCGACAGAGGCCGAGTGGGAATACGCATGCCGCGCCGGCGGGCTGGAGCCAAACACAGCGCCTAACTTAGGCGATCTGGCCTGGTGGATGGAGAACTCGGGCGGACAGACACATCCGGTTGGACAGAAGAAAGCGAATGCGTGGGGGCTCTACGACATGCGAGGCAACATCAGTGAATGGTGCCAGGATTGGCTAGGGAACTACTCTCCGAAGGATCAGATCGATCCCGCCAGACCTGAGCGTCGTCTGCCGACGATCGATCCTGCGCGAGTAGTGCGGGGTGGGAATATCGTCTCCGTCGGTCCAAGCACGTACCAAAGCTGCTCGGTCCGTGGCAACCGCCGCCCAGAGTATCGGAACGGCGACGTAGGCTTCCGGTGTGCCAGAGCTCTTTGATTTGGCGGAGGAGCTGGCAAGGGAATTCGCGACCTACTAGTGAACGTCAGTTCCAGAAGCGAAGCCCAGCAGAGCCGCCGATAATTCAGGTATTATTGCATCTTAAAAAGGGAGAACCCACGTGAAACCAGCCGGCCTTTTGCCCCTCCTCGTCTTCGCTTCCGTCCCGCTTGTGGCTCAAGCCCCGCCGGCCGATGCCCCCGCTCAACCGGGCTTCGATCGGGAGCCGCGAGTCGCCGTGCTCGTCGGCGCCGGCTACTACCCCGCGCGGAGCGGCTTCGCCGGTTTGCGCTCCCCGTCGCGGGACGTCCCCAGGCTCGCCGCGGAGCTGTCGCGCCAGGGTTACCGGATCGTCGCGCTCACGGAACAGGAAGCCACCCGCGCCGCCGTCCTCGAAGCCTTCAGGAACGCCGCGGCCGCCGTGGAACCCGGCAAGGGAACGGTTCTCTTCTTCTTCTCGGGGCACGGCTACTCCGTTCAGGGCGTGAACTACCTGGCGCCTTTCGATTCCACTGCGGCCACCCTGGCCACCACAGGCGTGAAGCTCGCAACGGTCGAAGAGCTGCTCAATGCTACGAAGGCCGCGCGCCGGGCGCTCATCGTCGATGCCGCGCGCGCGGGCCAGCGTCCGCGGCCGTTCGATCTATTGCCGGCCTCTCCAGGCTTGCACGCGCTGTTCTCCGCCGGGCCCGCGCACGTGAGTTACGAAGGCACCGGCGATGCCGGCGTGTTCGCCGCCGCTCTCATTCGCGGACTGCATGGCGATGCCGCCGCGCCTGACGGCTTCGTCACGTTCCGCGGCCTGGCCGCCTACGTCCGCGACGCGGTGAAGGCCGACGGGGCCACGCGAAACGCCCCGCAGGTCCCCTACTCGGCCGGCGACGCTGCCGACATCGTGCTCGGTCGCAAGGACGGCCTCGCCGGCGCTCTCACGCCGGCGGCACGGGACAAGCTCGCGCGCGCCCGCGAACTGGAAAAGGCGCAGAAGTATAACGATGCCGGGCCCCTCTACCACGACGCCGGCGAGGCTGGAAGCACCGAAGCCATGATTCGGCTCGGTGCCCTATACGTCCGACTCGCCGGCGGGCGTTCCGAGTACTACGCCGACGCGATGAAGTGTTATCGGAAAGCCGCGGACCTGGGACAGGGCGATGCGATGGATGCGATCGGCGACTTGTACGCGCAGGGCTCGGGCGTCCCCCGCGATTACGCCGAAGCCCTCAAGTGGTATCGCATGGCCGCCGATCACGGCAATCTCTACGGCTTCGACGATGCCGGCGGCCTCTACTTCAATGGCCAAATCCAGCCCCAGAACGACGCCGAAGCCGTCAGGTGGTTCCGCAAGGGCGCGGACGCTGGCCACAAGGCCGCCATGAAGGATCTCGGGGCGTGCTACGACAGGGGGCGCGGCGTCCCACAGGATTATGCCGAGGCCATGAGGTGGTATCGGCAAGCCGCCGCCCTCAACCAGGGCTCCGCCATGGATGCGATCGGCGATCTTTACGCCTTCGGCTAGGGCGTCAAGGCCGACTACGCCGAAGCGGCCCAGTGGTACCGCAAAGCCGCCCAGGCCGGCTACAGCGACGGCATGTACGATCTGGCCCACCTCTACGCGGACGGCAAGGGCGTCGCCCAGGACTATGCGCAGGCCCTGGAGTGGTACCGCAAAGCCGCCGCCGCAGGGCACGCCGCAGCGATGAACAACATTGGAACTCTCTACCAGGATGGGCGCGGCCTGCCGCAAGACGCCTCGGCCGCGGCCGATTGGTACCGCAAAGGCGCGCTCGCCGGAAATTCCCGCGCCATGGACAACCTGGCCAATCTGTACCGCGACGGCGCGGGCGTTCCGCAGAACTATGCCCTCGCGCTCGATTGGTACCGCAAGTCCGCCCAGGAGGGCTGCCTCGACGCCTTGAACGACGTGGGTTGGTCGTACCAGCAGGGCCTGGGCGTTTCCGTCGATTACGCCGAAGCCCTGAAGTGGTTCCACAAGGCGGCCGAGGGCGGCGAAGTGCGGGCCATCAACAACATCGGCTGGGCCTACTTCAACGGCTATGGCGTCACCCAGGATTATGCCGAAGCGCTGAAGTGGTTCCACAAAGCGGCCGAAGCCGGCAACGCGATGTCGATGAACAACATCGGCTTGTCGTACCAGAAAGGGTTCGGCGTCGCGCGTGGATTACGCGGAAGCGCTGAAGTGGTATACCAAGGCCTCGGAGGCGGGCATTGCGGTGGCGACGAACAATATCGGCTGGCTCTACCAGAAGGGCCAGGGCGTGACGGTCGATAACGCCGAGGCGCTCAAGTGGTATCGCAAAGCGGCCGCCGCCGGCAACTCCGAAGCGCAGAACTCCATCGGATGGTTCTACGAAAACGGAATGTCGGTTGCGGCAGACCGCGCCGAAGCCCTCGCCTGGTACCGCAAGGCCGCCGCCGCGGGCGACAACACTGCAAAAGGAAACCTCGATCGGCTGGAACAGGCAGCCACGGCCCAGGCCGCCGCCACGCCCGCACCGGCCGCGCCCGAAGCCGCCTGCGCCACCGGCGACGCGCAGTGCCAGGCCATCCTCGATGCCGTCGCGAAGCTTGTCAAGAAGAATCCCAAAGTGCAGGTTGCCGAGGTCGCCAAGGTGACCGATCAAGCCACGCTCGCCGCCATCGCCCGCTCCTCTGCCGCCTATGAAGCCTCGCATGCAGCGGTCGTCCGCGTGACCGATGAGGCTGTGCTCGCCGGTATCGCCCGGTCGCCGAACGTCCGCGGCGGCGTAGCGGTGGCCGCCGTCGAGCGCATCTCCAACGAAAAACTGCTGGCGGTCATCGTGCTCGCGAGCTCCGATTACGAGCTCCGGAACAAGGCGCTCAATCGGATCAAAGACCCCTCCCTGCTGCTCGGCATCGCCAGGCGGAACGCATCTCTGGCGTCCTCCGCCATTGAACTGATCGCCGATCAGGCCGTCCTCGATTCGCTCGCCCGCACCGGCGACAACAAAGACCTTCGCGGCGAGGCCGTCAAGAAGGTCACCAACCAGGACACCCTGGAGTACGTCGCCAACAACGACCCGAATGAGTGGGTGCGTGTGGACGCCGTCCGTAACATGACCAGCCAGCGCGCCCTGGCGCAGCTCGCGCGAACCGGCTCGGAGGCCGTGCGGAAGGCCGCGTTCGGGAAGGTGACCGATCCGGCCGTCGCGGCCCAGGTCGCCCAGGACGATCCTTCCCTGGACTTGCGCGAAGACGCCATCAAGAAGGTAACCGATGTCCGCGTGCTAGGCCAGATCGCCGTGAAGGACCCGTCTCCCGATCTGCGCCGCTGGGCCATCCTCCAGATCAAGGACGCCCGCGTGCTCGGCTGGATCGCCAAGAACGAGACGGACCTGCTGCCGCTGCGCGCGGCACTATTCAACCTGAAGGACCGGCCGTCGCTGGTCGATGTGGCCCACGCGGCCAAATACAAGCAGACCCGCGCCATCCTGACTGCCCGCCTGAACCATTCCTGGCGCCGCGATCTGGAGCTCTCTCCCTCCCATTGCACCGCCCAGGGGGCGAACTACACCACTTGCCAGGTCACCGTCAAGAACAAGAGCGACTCTCTCGCCTATAGCGGATTCACCTTCCGGCCCATCAACACCTCCATCGCCGACGTTGAGGCCGCGCCCGGCATGGGAGGCTCGGTCGAGCCCGGTGGGACCACAACCCTCAATGCATCGCTCGGCGGCGATTGGAGGTCGTTAGTGTTACACTATCCCGACGCCATCGAGGTCCTTTACGCCGAGCCGATGCTCCCCAAAGGCGCTTCCGACCTGCGCGTGGGCGGTGAAGCCGGCCCCTACGTTCGGGGCCCGAACAACCCGCCCCTCGTCTCCGAACACGAGACCATACGCACAACAACTACCTCGAATGTACTGGCCGAAATCAAGGCCGTGACCACGGAGATCACCGTCGATGCCTGGGACCCCGATCTCGATCCCCTGACCTTCTCCTGGACAGCGACCAGCGGCACCATCGAGGGCACCGGCCCCGTCGGCACCTGGCATCGCGAGTTCCACGGAAGTCGCCTGGTTCCCGGCACCGCCACCGTCACCGTAACGGACGGCCGCGGCGGAAAAACAACCGTCAGCTACGAGATGAAATGAGGCCCGTCCCCCTCACCCCAGCGAATCGAGCGCGGCCTGCAACTGGTCGCGCGCGTGGAACTCGCCCGCCGCCGTTGTGACCGCAATGCCCCGCCGGTAGAACTCCCGCGCCTCATCCAAGCGTCCCAGGCGTTCCAGCGCCTGCCCGCCCTGGTAGTAGGACGCCACGTACTCGGGATGCTCGTCCACCAGCGCCTTGTACTGGGCGGCGGATTCGGCGAACGCACCGCCGCGCGCGTACTCCATCGCCAGCCCGTAGCGGGCGAACGTATCGGAAGGATTCTTTCGAACCAGCTCTATCAGCGTCTCCAGACGGCCCATGCCTGCCCTCCTGAGGCGTGGTTCTGCGGCCTCTATGCTAATATACCTGCCATGGCGTGCCCGTATTTCTTCCCCACGGAGCGTCTCGCCGAATCGGCGTGGCCAAAGCATCCCCGGCTGCCGCTGGGCGACCCTTACAACGGGGTTTGCCGCGCCGACCCGATGCGCGAACGGCGGCCCGGCGACCAGACCCTGCGCGAGTGCTGCAACCTCGGCCGCGCCGGCCGCCGGTGCTCTCACTTCCCGAAAGAGGACGGCCCCGACGCCGTCCGCTTCAGCGTTGCCGGCGACGACGGCGACGCCATCCGGATCTTCTACGTCACCGAGCGCGCGCACGGCTCCCTCGGCCACGGCACGATCGAGTTCGATGCCCCAGCCGGCCAGGTCCGCGATGGCGATGGCGGCGGCACTCTCCGCAAGCAGGCCCGCGCCTATCTCGAGAGTTACCTGCGGCGCAAGCACGAGCCCGATGAGCAATCCCACAGCCCGCATCGAAGGTGAGGCACCCGTGAGTTCTCCGTCAAATCCCGAGCCCGCACCGCTTGCCGGACGGCCCGTGCGCGAGTCCGCTTCCGAGTATTCCGAGTTGGCGCTGCCCAACGACGCCAACGCTTTCGGCTTCATGCTGGGCGGCCGCGTCATGCACCTGGTCGATATGGCCGGCGCCCTGGCCGCCATGCGCCACGCCCGCTGCCCCGTGGTCACCGCCTCGGTGGATCACATGACCTTCCTCCACCCCATCCACATCGGGCAGCTCGTCATTCTGAAATCTTCGGTGAACCGTGTGTTCCGGACGTCGATGGAAGTGGGGGTCAAGGTCTTCGTCGAAGACCTGATTACGGGCGATCGCAAACACACCTCGTCCGCCTACCTGACTTTCGTCACCATGGATCCCCAAGGCAAACGAGTCCTCGCCCCACCGGTGATTCCGGAGACGGAAGAGGAAAAGCGGCGCTACGAGGAAGCCTGCCGGCGCAGATCTTACCGCCTGGAGATGCGCGGCGGCGTCCGCGGCCGCTGCTAGGCTTTATACATGTACTTGATGCACGGCTTGTAGAGCAGCACGTTGGGCCCGTTCTCCCGGTGAATCTTCAAGCAGCTCTTGTCGTACCATTCGATCACGCCTTCGATCGTTTCCCCGTCCTGGAGCACAATCACCATCGGCGTCTTCGACTGCATCTGCTTGACGTAGTAAAAATTCTCCGCGTTGGTCTGTTCGGGCGGCGAGGTCTTCTTGTTGAGGCTCGGAGCGATCGCGGTCCGCCGATTCGGGACCAGTTGTTCTTTCACCTCGACCAAGGCCGGACGGATCAGTCTGCGGTTGGCGGGCTCCATGGCAAAGCCACTCCTTGATGAATTGACTTTAATAAGTACGCGGGGCTCGACAGTTGGAGCCGGGCGGCAAGTCGTGATTAGTCTATGGATATCACATCGTCCGCAATGCCGCAAGCGTTTTCACGCGCGCCGCACACTTCCGTGCCCAGCCCTGATAAGATCGTACTCTCGTGACAAAAGAACGCGTGCTGTCGTTCATCAAGGAGATCGGCATCGTCCCGGTGATTCGCGCCACAAGCGCGAATGAAGCGCTACGAATCGTCGAAGCCACCTATCGCGGCGGCATACGCTCGGCCGAGGTCACCATGACCGTTCCCGGCGCAATCGGCGTCCTCGAGAAGTGCGCCGCCGAGTTCGGCGACAGGCTGGTGATCGGCGCGGGAACCGTCCTCGATCCCGAAACCGCCCGCGCCTGCATCCTCGCGGGCGCCGAGTTCATCGTCACGCCCAGCCTGCGCCCGTCCACCATCGAAATGGCGCGGCGGTACGCCAAGCTGGTCATCGCCGGCGCCCTCACGCCCACCGAGGTGGTCACGGCGTGGGAATCCGGCGCCGACATCGTCAAGATTTTCCCGTGCGGCAACGTCGGAGGCCCGGCCTACATCAAGGCGCTCAAAGGACCCTTCCCGAACATCGACATGATCCCCACCGGCGGCGTGAACCTCAAAACCGCCGGCGAGTTTCTGAAAGCCGGAGCCTGCGCCGTGGCTGCGGGCGGTGAGCTTGTAGACGCCAAAAGCGCCGCCGAGGGCCGCTTCGACCGCATCGAAGAGCGCGCCAGGGAGTTTCTCGAAGCAATCGCCGCCGCGCGAGCCGACATGAAAGCATGAAAGGTTGTCGAGTATGGAATCCTCGTCCCCAGTAGAGCCGCCACGCAAGCATAGCGAGACCATCGTCAGTCCATCGCTGCGCAAGGATCTGCACCGGTTGAAGGTCTTCTCGCCGTTGCTCGTTCTCCTGCTCCTGGCCGCCATCGCGTATGGCATCGGCTTCTTCGCGAGCGGGCTCGTTATAGGGCGCCAGAACAGTTGGTCCAGGCCCATCGCCACCGCCAGGCGTTTCGGCCTCAGCCCGCAAACGGTCGCGTTCAAGTCCGCCGACGGCACTCCGCTCAAGGCGTGGTGGGAGCGGGCCTGGAGCGTGCCGGTGCCCAAGGGCGCCGTCATCCTGGTGCACGGCTGGCAGACCAACAAGACCGGCATGGGCTACGTCGCCGCCAAACTGCTGGCGCAAGGCTATTCCGTGCTGGTGCTGGACCTGCGCGGGCACGGCGAGAGCGGAGGCAGTTACGCCACCTTCGGCTACAGGGAAGCGCTCGACGTCCAGTCGGCCGTCTATTGGGTCAGGAGACATGAGAGCGCCGATCGGATCGCTCTGTTCGGATACTCGTCGGGCGCGGTGGCCTCGCTCATTGCGGCCTCGAAGACGCCCGAGGTCGTCGCCGTAGTCGCCGACAGCGCCTACGTGGACCTGGAGGACGTGCTCCAGCGCGAGTCCCGGCTCCTGGGCCATCTCCCTCAAGGCGTCCAAGTGCCCTGGCAGCATCGTGTGCGCCTGTGGCTCTTCACCACTCCGGGATTCTCGTGGCTCTCGCGGGCCGTGTTTCGCGTGCGTACCGGCGTGGCCCTCGAACCGCCGGAGGCCAACGTGCTGAGCGCCGTCGAGCGGATCGCCAACGCCCACGTGCTTTACCTGGCTGCGGACCGCGACCCCGTGGTCCCGCGCGCCGTGACCGAGCGGCTCTATCGCGCCACCGCCAGCACCCACAAGCAGTTGTCGATCATGCCAGGGACAGCCCACTCTGCGCAGCACGGCGATCCCAGGGCCTACGCCACGGCGGTCAACGCGTTCCTCGCCGCCGCTTTCGACACCGCACCGGGCCCGGAGCCGGCCCTTGACGCCGCCAATCGAGGGCCCCGCTAGTCTGCGGTCTCAGATCGGCTGCATACTGGGATTCGGACCGCAATGAACCCGTCGCGCTCAGTCGGCAACGGAGTATCCCGCGAGGCATTCTTTTGGAGGCCACCATCAAGACCGTACCTAAAGACACCACGGCTACCAATGGTCTTCGACCGCTGCCATCCAACCGTTGATAAATAAGGCTATAAGCAGAATCCCAATCGCTGCCCAGAATGGGATCTTGGTCCAATGGTGAATCGTCCACGCGACTCCACAAACAAACAAGCACGCCCGGAACGAAGATGCGCCACTTTACAGATCGCACGCCATTCCATTATGACGTAGCCAAATCAACTAGGCTGCTTAGTTCAGAAACAGCAGACTAGTGTGGCCAGCCGCGCCCCCTACTGCAACCGAATCTTGTAAGCGTCTAGCGTCTCGCCCAGCGCCTGGCGCAGCCGTGCGATGGCCTTGTTGGCGTCCAGGCGCGCCACCACGTCGCGCCGCCGCGAATCGGCGTACTCGTTCTGCCGCGTCAGCACCAGGAAGTTGGTCGATTCGCCGGACTGGTACATGCGCGTCTCGCTGTCGAGTTTCTCCTTGGCCGCTCGCGCGCTGGCCTCGGCCGCCGCCACGCGCTGCCGCGCCGTCGCCAGATCCTGCATCGCGTTTCGCACCTGCGCTTCGATCCCCAGTTCCAGGCGCGCCTGCTCCAGCTTGAGCCGCCGCTCCAGAATCGCGCTCTCGGCCTGGTTGGCGTGCGCGGCGCGGTTGCGCGGCGTCAGATCGAAAGTCAGCCCCACCTGCACCGTCGGATAACTCCCGCTCAGCATGTTCGAAAGCGACTTGCCGTAGCCCCCGGTGAGCCCCGGCGGCAGCGCGCCGAATGTTCAAGGAGATGGGCGCAAGCCCGGCCGGGATCGAGAGTTCGTTGATCTGGTTCGTCATCGCGCCGAAAAGTTCGCTGAGCGGATCGGTGGCGGCAACCGCGCCCGCCAGTCCCGTATTCGAGTAGCTGGCCACCAGGTTCAACTGCGGCTTCACCTGGTCCGCGCTCAGCTTCGTCTGGACGGCCGCCACCGCGCGCTCGGTCGCGATGACGCGCATCTCGGGGCGCTGCTTCAGCGCCGCGCCTACCGCTTCCCGCAAGGCGCCGGCATGGGACGGCTCCAGCGTCTCCACGTCCACCGGCACAATCTCCTCGCCCCACAGAGCGTTCTCGCGCGACGAGGTCAGCAGAAGCTTGAGTCCGTTCTCCGCCTGCGTCACCGCGCCGACGCCCGAGTAGTAAGTGTCCAGCCGGCGCTCGAGCTCGGCCTCGGCTGCTGAGATTTCGACCTGCGCCTGCGTGCCGGCCGCCACCATGCGCTTCGTCATGGCGAGTTGCTCGCGCGCCCATTCCACGTTGTCCGAAAGGACATCGACGGCCTGCCGCGCCGCCACCAGGTCCCAGTAGGCCTGCTCCACGCGCGTGACCACGTCGATGTTCCGCAGCGCAAACTCGGTGTCGGAAAGATCCAGCCGTTTGCGGCGGATCTTCAGTTCAGCCCGATACGGGTCGATAGCCCGGTTCCGCAGCAGCGGCTGCGTGAAGCTGAGAGTGAGCTGCGAATTGAAGTTGGGATTCAGCGATTCGAAAGGATTCGTGCTGGACTGGCGGTTGTTGTCGAAATCCACTTCCAACCCGCCGCCGCCCCAGGGCAGCATCTGCCGCGCGGAGACGTTCTCGGAATGAACGTGCTCGGCCAGCACGCCGTCCGTCCCCATCAGGATGGAGCCCGTGGGAATCTTCGCCGAGAGAATCGACGGCGACCAGTTCAGCGTGGTGTCGAGATAGCCGTGCGCGCCCTTGAAAGCCTCTAGGGCAGTGGCGCGGTTGGTCTTCTCGATCTCGATATCGACGTTTTCGCGAAGCGCCATCTCGATGGCGTCGCGGAGCGCCAGCTTGTGCTGGGCCGCCCCGACGCCGACGCGCGGCGGAGCTTGCGCGCGTGCGGACAGCACCACTAGCAGCAGAAGCAGCGGCGCGCCCACGCCCACCGCCCGCCGCGGTTTGAAGCCGCCGAAGAGCGAGCGGACGCGGGCCCACAGGTTCATGTGGCCCAGGTCGTCGAACAGGGAATACGCCACCGGTGTGACCAACAGCGTCAGCAGCAGGCACAAGGTCTGGCCGCCGATCACCACAATGGCGATACTGCGCCGTGAAGCGGCGCCCGCGCCGCCGCCCAGCGCCATCGGAAGCATCCCGGCAACGAGCGACGCCGTGGTCATCAGGATGGGCCGCAGCCGGTCCTCGCATCCGTGGAAAATCGCGTCCAGCCGCCGCTGGCCTTCCTTGAACCGCAAGGCCTTGATGTGATCGATCTGTAGAATCGCGTTCTTCTTGACGATGCCGAAAAGCATCAGAATGCCGAGCGAGGTGTAAATGATCTGGAAGTTCTCGCCCGCCAGCACCAGCGTCAGTAGCGCGAACGGAACCGCCAGAGGCAGGCTGATGAGGATCGTAATCGGGTCGATGAAACTCTCAAACTGCGCGGCCAGCACCATGTACATGAAAATGATCGAGAGCAGGAAGGCGACCACGAAGCCCATCGCCGCGCGCCCGAATTCCTTGCTGCGCCCCAGCAGGCCGACGCGATACTCGGGGGGCAGGTTCAGCGATGCGGTGGTGCGGTCCAGCACGCCGATCACGTTGCTCAGCGACTGGCCTTGGGCGAAGTTCGCCGTGAGCATGATCTGCCGCTGGCGGTTGACGCGATCGATCTGGCTTGGCCCGGTGCCTTCCTCCACCGTCACCATGTTGGACACCGGGACGTTGCCCAGCGCCGCCGAAGGAACGTAGAGGCGTTCGAGCGCGCGAGCCGAGTCGCGGAACTCCTTCTGCACCCGAAGCTGCACGTCGTAGCGGTCGTCGCCCTCGCGGTAAGTGGTCACCTGCGGGTCGCCGCCGACGAGCGTTCGCAGCGCGGTCGCGATCGAGGCGACGTTCACGCCCAGGTCGGCCGCTTTGGCGCGGTTGATGTGCACGCGCAGCTCGGGCTTGCCCGGCTCGTAAGAGCTCTCCATGTCGCGCACGCCCGGCGTCCGGGCCAGTTCCCCGCGGATCGCTCCCATATAGCGCTCCAGACGCCCGAAGTCCGGCCCCTGAATGAAGAACTGAAGGTCCTTGTTGGGACCGGCGCCGGCGAACATCGCAGGCGGCTCAACGGCGATGGTCAGGTCGCGGTATTTCCGCAGACGCTCGCGCGCCTGGAGCATGATTTCGAACTGCGATGGCTTGCGCTCGGTGACCGGAACCAGTTCCACCAGCAGCGTGCCGCGGTCCACCTGGCGCCGGCTATCGGCCCCGAGCGTGGTCAGAATGTTCCGTATGCCGGGCAGCGTCCGTATATCCGCCTCGATCTCCCGCATCATGGTGGAGCTGCCCTCGAGCGAGGAGCCCACCGGCATGCGCACGGCAATCTCGAATTCGCTCTGGTCGTCTATAGGCAGGAAGTCCTTGCCCATATGCAGGAACATCGGGATGGTCGAAAAGGCCACCAGAATCGCGACCGCGACGATCACCCAGCGATGCGCCATCGACCAGTGGAGCAGTCTGCGATAGGGCCCCGCCAGCGCGCGGAACAACACCGTGTCCTTCGTGGACGCGCCGCCCTGCCCGTCGCCCATCTTCAGGAAGCGCGAGCTGAGCATGGGCGTCAGCGTGAAGCTCACCAGCAGCGACACCAGCACCGCGAAGGCGGCGGTGTACCCGAAGCTCGACATGAAGCGGCCCACGATGCCGGTCATCATCGCCACCGGCAGGAAGATGATCACCAGGCTGAACGTGGTAGCCATCACCGCCAGGCCGATCTCTTTGGTGCCCTGCACCGCGGCTTCAAACGGCGGCAGCTTCTTCTCCTCCGCGTTGCGGAAAATGTTCTCGAGCACCACGATGGCGTCGTCGATCACGATGCCCACCACCAGCACCAGCGCCAGCATGGTGATCTGGTTCAGCGTGAAGCCCATCAGGTTCAGAAGCGTATAGGTGGAGACGATGGAAATGGGAATGGCGACCGCCGCGATCAGCGTGGTGCGCCAGCTACGCATGAACAGCAGCACCACGAAGGCCGCGCACAGGCCCCCCAGCAGCAGGTGCTCCTGCACGGCCTTGAAGGACTCTTCGATGAAGGTGGATTGATCGCCGGCGTACGTGATCTTGAAATCGGGCGGCAGCAGCGGCTGTAGCTGGGCGATCCGCGCCTTCACCGCGTGCACCACGTCGAGCGTGTTCGTGCCCGACTGCTTGCGGACTTCGAGCACCACCGCGGGCTCGCCATCCAGGCGCGCCATCGAGCGCGGTTCTTCGACGCCGTCTTCCACCCGCCCTATGTCGCGGACCCGCACCGGCGAGCCGCTCACGGTAGCCACGATGATGTTGGCGAAATCCGCCGGGCGCTCGATGCGGCCGAGCGTCCGCAGGCTCAGCTCGCGCGGACCCTGCTCCACGCGGCCGCCGGGGACCTCGACGTTCTGCGCCGCCAGCGCCCCGCGGACCTGGTCGATATTCAGGTTGTAGGAATACAGCTTCTCGCCGTCGAGCCAGACCTGAATCTGGCGCGCGCGGTCGCCGATGAAACGAACCTGGCCGACGCCGTCGATCGACTCGATATTCTTCTTCACCTGGTCGTCGACGATCTTGGTCGTTTCGCGCAGGTCGCGGGGCGAGGAGACCACCACGCTGATCACAGGGGAGGCGTCGGTCGAGATCTTCTCGATCACGGGCGGGTCCACGTCCCGGGGAAGGTCGCGAAGGATGCCGGCCACCTTGTCGCGCATCTCCTGGGCGGCGATGTCGGGGTCCTTCTCGAGCACGAAGGTCACCCACACGATCGAGACGCCTTCGGCCGAGAGCGACCGCAGCTCGTCGATGCCGCTGGTGGTGTTCACGGATTCCTCGATGCGCTTGGTGACCTGCGTCTCCACTTCTTCGGGCGACGCTCCGCGCAGCGTGGTGGTCACGGTGACCACCGGGACGTTGACCTTGGGATAAAGGTCCACGCCCAGCTTCAGGTAGGCGCTCACGCCCAGAACCACCAGCGCCATGATGAGCATGGTGGCGAAGACAGGCCTCTCGATGCAGATTCGTGCCAGCTTCTGCATGGCCTACCTCCCCGCCTCGACGCGGACCGCGACGCCGTCGATCAGGGCGGGCAGCTTGCTCACGGCCACCTGGTCGCCGGCCTTGATGGCGCCGCCGGGAATCTCGATCCGGCCATCCATCTCGACGCCGGGCGTCACCTTGTTCTCCACCACGCGTCCATCCCGCACCGTGAAGACCTTGCTGAGGCCGGCAAGCTGGTAGAGCGCCTCTTTGGGGACCATCACCGCGGCCGTGTCACGGGCGAGGGCGAGCTGCACCTGTACGAACATGCCGGGGCGAAGCCGCGGATCGCGCTCCGTCATGCGGGCTTCTGCGGAGAGCGAGCGCGAGCGTGCATCGAGCGTCGGATTGAGTTCGGTGACGCGGGCGTGAAACTCCGCGCCCGGAGCGGCGTCGGTAGTGAACACCAGCGTGCTGCCGGTGTGCACGGCGGTGGCCGCGAATTCAGGAATCTCCGCGCGCAGCCGCAGCGGCCACGATTTCACCAGCGTGACGATGGGCGTGTTCTCCCGCATGTACTGGCCGGGCGAGACCAGGCGCGCCGAGATCTGGCCGTCAAAGGGCGCGCGCACGGTGGCGTCGCCCAGGCGTTTTTCGGCGAAGCGCACGTCGGCGCGCAGCCCCTGCACGGTGGCGAGTTGTGTGCGCAGCATATCGCGGGCGGCTTCAAGGCCGGCCTCGCGCGCATGAAGACCTTTCTCCACCTCCGTGTAGCGCTCCTCGGAAACGTCGCCGGTCTTGTAGAGCTTCGCCGCCATTTCGAACTTGAAGCGGGCGTCTTCCATCTGCGCCTTGGCCTGGCGTATGGCGGGCGTGGAATCGGGGGTGACGTCCTGCTGGTTGGGGTCGAGCCCGATCGCGGCCAGCGCTTGTGTCAACGCCGCGCGGGCCCGGTCGCACTGGATCGTCAGCTCGCGCTTGTCGAGTTCGGCGATGATGTCGCCCGTGTGCACCGTCTGGCCGAAATCGTAATGGACTTCCGCGAGCCGCCCCGCTACCTCCGAGCTGACCGACACGGTCTCATCCGGCTGCAACGAGCCGGTGACGGAGACGGCCGATCCCAGGCGCCGCGCCTCAGCCGTGGCGACCCGTATGGCGACCGGTTCCGCTTTGGTCTGGGACGCGGCCTCGACGCCGGTCTGGCCGCGTTTGCCGCAGCCGGGCAAGAAGAGTGCAAAAGTGAGCAAAACGACGGGTATAAGCCTCATTTAGAGATCCCTTTGAGAAATACATCGACCATCTGCGTCACAACTTCATGGGCCGTGCCCAGGGCCGAAGCTCCGCGGTAGAGCATGCGTGTCATGCCATGGTTGCTGGACATGCCCAGGAAGACGCGAGCCGCAACCACGGGGTCCACCGGGCGAAAGACGCCGGCCTCGATGCGCCCGGCGAAGTAAGCGGCCAGCATCTCATGCGCTTCGCGCTGGCGCTCATAGAAGATATCGCCCAGTTCGGGGCCTTCCAGGGCCGCAAGAAGCAGCAGACGGCCGTAGGCCTGGTCCTCGGTGTGGCACTGGCAAACGAACTCGCCCAGGGCGATGAGCAGTTCCCGGTCCTGGCCGGCGTCGGCCAGGGGCTGTAGCATGGCGGTGGCGCGGGCCACGCCTTCCTGGGATTTGACCTCGACGATGGCCTCGAACAGGTCGCGCTTCGACTTGAAATGCTCGTAGAGGACCGGCTCGGTGACGCCCACGGCCTCAGCCAGCGCGCGCGTCGTGGTTCCGCGAAAGCCGCGCTCGGAGAACAGCGCGATGGCGGCCTCCATGATGGCGGCGCGGCGTCCCTCGGACGTCATTCGCTGCATCTCTCGCCTCCTGTTAGCAAGTGCTAGGTTAGCAGATGCTAAGGGAGGCGTCAATAGGGCAGATGGCCGAGGGCTACATGGGGCGCAGGGATGGCGCAGCGCCCAGCTAGGGCTCCCACCTGACTCATTCGCAGGCGGTTATGCGGAATTGGCTTCGTTTGGTACGGGCGAGAGTCGGCTACTTGCCTTCTGCGGTGCCCAGGGCGGCCAGCACTTCCTCGCTGTGATGCATCGGGTCGACGCCGACCCACACCTTCACCAGCTTGCCGTCCGGATCGATCAGGAAGGTGTTGCGCGCCGCCATGCCGTTGCCGCGGAGCGAGCCGTACTGGGCCACCACCTTCTTCTCCGTGTCCGCCAGCAGCTTGAAGGTCAGGCCCTGCTTGGCGCAGAAGTCCTGGTGGCTGTCGGTCGAATCCACGCTGACGCCGACGATCATGGCGTTGAGCCCCTCATACTTCGAAAGATCGCGCTGGAAGTTATGCGCTTCGATGGTGCAGCCCGGCGTGTTGTCCCGGGGATAGAAGTACAACACCACCCACTTGCCCCGAAGGTCTGTTCAGGGCGATTTTGCTCCCGTCCTGGGACGGCAGCGTGAAACCCGGCGCCGGCTGGCCCGCGGGCGGGACGGCATCGGCGGCGAACAGCGATGCGGCGGCCAAAGGCAGCGTCAGCAGCGCGACAACGGCATAGATACTGGTGTGGTCCATTTTGCGGTAGCCCCTTCTATCGATGAGTATAGCCGACGGCGCGGGTGGGCTGCGTACCTCTTTGCGATCGAGACGGCGTCATTCGTATAGTAGGAGATTAGTCGATTGCTACGGGGGAGTCTTGCGCCGAGTCTTGTTTTGCGTTCTATTGCTGCCATTTATTCTCCATTGCGCGTCACTCGCGTTTCTGGTGTTTGAGCCCGGCGACGCCCGGCCCGGCCAGGTCCCCGCGGGCTGGCGGATTCGAGTGAACCGGGGCTCGCCGGATTTCGGCGTCATACGCGATGCCCAGGGCAGCGTGCTACACCTGAGGAGCCGCGGGTCGTCGTTCGCTCTCGAACGCCCCCTCGACGTCGATACGGCGCGGTTCCCGTATCTGACCTGGCAATGGAAAGTCACCGACCTGCCGCGCGGCGGCGACTTCCGGCATCTGGCAACCGACGATCAGGCGGCGCAGTTGCTGATCGCATTCGGCGACCGGCACGTTCTGGAATATATCTGGGATTCCACCGCGCCTCGGGGCACCTTCGAGAGCGCGAGCGGCGTCCCGCTGCTGCACATTTTCGCCGAGGTCTGCCGCTCCGGCGCCGCGGAGCTGAACCAGTGGCTGCCGGAGGTGCACAACGTCGCCGCCGATTACGCCCGCGCCTACGGCCGCGCTCCCTCGCAGCACATCAGCGGCATTCGGATACAGATCAACTCGCAACACACCGGGACCTCGGCGGAGAGTTACTTTGGCGAGGTCGGCTTTCGCAGTATGATGCCATAGTGGCCAACGCCCCCGATCCCCTCATCCTGGTCACCGGAGGCTCCGGCTTCGTGGGAAGCCACGTCGTGGAACGGCTGGTTGCGGCGGGCGCGCGCGTTCGCTGCCTGGTGCGGGCATCGAGCTCGCTCCGCTATCTTCCGCAGACCGGAATTGAATTGGCGCGGGGCGACGTGGCGGGTGGAACGGGTCTCGATGAGGCCCTGGCAGGCGTGGCCGTGGTGGTCCACGTGGCGGGCGTGACCAAGGCGTTCTCCGAGGCTGCTTACTACGAAGGCAATTTGCGCGGCACAGAGAACCTGCTGCGCGCTTGCGAGCGCCGGGCCGAACCCCTGCGGCGGTTCGTTCATCTGAGCAGCCTGGCCGCCATCGGGCCAAGCCCGGAGCTGGCGCCGCTCAGCGAGGACGCACAGCCGCATCCCCTCACCTGGTACGGCCATTCGAAGCTGGCCGCCGAAGCCGCCGTGCGGGCGTCCGCGCTGGCCGGGCGTGCGGTGATTCTGCGGCCTCCGGTTGTTTACGGTCCGCGGGACACGGACGTCTTCGAGGTTTTCCAGTCTGTGGCGAGGGGGCTGATGGTCGGGATCGGCCGGGGCGAATCCTACTTCAGTTACATACAGGTGAAGGACCTGACGGAAGCAGTGTGCCGCGCGGTTACGAGTGAAGCGGCCGCCGGGCGCACCTACTTCGTGGCGAACCCCAAACCCGTTTCGTGGAACGCATTCGCACAGACCGCAGCCAGCGTCATGGGCCGGCGGGTCCGGTCCATTTCCATCCCGTCGCAGGCGGCGTACCTGGCCGGCTGGTGCGCGGAGTGCGTTTCGCGGCTGCGCGGCAAACCGGGCATCGTCTCGCGGCAGAAGGTCATCGAGGCGCGCTGCCGATTCTGGACCTGCGATCCCGGGCGGGCGCGCCGGGAACTGGGTTTCGAGACAGCGCTCGACCTGCGCCAGGGCATTGAAGACGCGTTGGCGTGGTATAAAGATTCAAAATGGCTCAAGTGGTGAGTGCCCCGCCCCGGACGACCGGCGGCCCCGCTTTTTGGCAGGTGGACCGCCTGTTTCTGGCGTATTTGGGCTCGCTCGCGCTCCTGATTGCGATCTACTTCCGCCGGGTGCCGGACGCCGCGCTGCTTCTTGCCGCCCATGCGGCGGGGATGGGGCTGATTATCGCGGTGGCCAAAGCGAAGCGCTGGACGAAGACTGCTGCTGTGCTGCACAACTGGTACCCGCTCGCGTACATTCCGATTTGTTACAAGGAAATGTCGCTCCTGATTCCGCCAATGCGGCGGACCGCGTTCGACGCGCAAATCGCCTCGCTCGATTACCGGATTTGGGGAGCGCATCCCACCGTGTGGCTGGAGCGGCTGCAGAACCCCTGGGTCACGGAGATCCTCCAAATCGCATATACGTTGTTCATTCCCTCGCTGATCCTGTTGGCCGCGGCAATCTGGGTGAAGGGGCTGCGTGCGGAGTTTCGCTACTACGCCTTCCTGATCGCGATGGGCTTCCTGGCTTCTTACGTGGGTTATTTGCTGGTCCCGGTGCGCGGACCCAGGTTCTTTCTGGCGCACGTACAGCACCTGGACCTGCACGGCGTCTGGCTCTTCGATTCGCTGCAGCAGACGCTGAACCGGCTGGAGTCCGCGCAATACGACTGTTTCCCCAGCGGCCACACGGAACTGACGGTGATCGCCTGGTGGACCAGCCGCGTGGTGTCGAAGCGTCTCTTCGCCGTATTTTCGCTCTACATGCTTTTGATTGTCTCAGCGACCGTCTACCTGCGCTATCATTACACGGTCGATGTGTTTGCAGGCATCGTACTGGCTGCGGCGGTACTGGCCTTGTCGCCGGTGCTCTATGCGGGCGTAGCGGTCTCGCGCCCGAGCTCAGCTACAACTACCTAGGCGGAAGTGTTCAATTGAGCGGATTTGAGATCGTACCCGTCCAAGACAAGCGCGGTTTGAGCCAGTTCATCGACCTGCCGTACACGTTTTATCGGGACGATCCCTATTGGATTCCGCAGCTTCGGATCGCGCAGAAAGAGCTGTTCGACCAAGCCAAACACCCCTTCTACGCGCATGCCGAGATGCAATGCTTCCTGGCGATGCGCGACGGCCGCGCGGTGGGCCGCATCGCCGCCATTAAGGATCGCAACCACATCGAGTTTCATGACGAGCAGGCGGGGTTCTTTGGATTCTTCGAGTGCGCGGACGAGGCGCCTGTTGCGGCCGGACTGCTCGGCGCGGCCCGCCAGTGGCTGGTGGAGCGTGGGCTTCAGGTAATCCGAGGGCCAGTGAGTCCGTCTACGAACTATGAGTGCGGCGTGCTGGTGGAGGGCTTCGATTCGAGCCCGCACGTCATGATGTCGTATAACCCTCCCTACTACGACAGGTTGATTCAGGGCGCCGGCCTGCGCAAGGCCAAGGATCTGTACGCCTACTATGCCCCCACCGACAATCCTGCCGTGGCGCGCATCGAGCGGGTGGCGAACCGCTCGGGCAAAGCGAATGACGTTCAGATTCGTCCTATCCGGATGAAGGCGTTTGCCGAGGATGTGGAGCTGGTCTGGAACGTTTACAACGCCGCCTGGAGCCGGAATTGGGGGTTCGTCCCCGTGTCGCGGGATGAGTTTATATTCATGGCCCACGACATGAAGGCTATACTGGAACCTGAACTGGTGCTTTTGGGCGAAGTCCGCGGCAAGGTGGTCGGGTTTGCGCTGGCGCTGCCGGACATCAACCAGGCGCTTAAGTACGCCCATGGACGATTGTTACCTCTAGGACTGCTCAAAATCTTGTATCATAAACGCTCAATCCGTTCGTTGCGCGTTCTGGTGCTCGGTGTGGTGGAGGAGTACCGGACGGCAGGTGTAGCGGCGGGATTCTACGCGGAATTGTTCCGGCGGGCAAGCCGCCTCGGCTACCGGGGTGGAGAAATGTCGTGGGTTTTGGAAGACAACACGCTGATGAATCGGTCGGCTGAGGCGCTCGGCGGCAAGCGGTACAAAACCTATCGTATATACGAATGGAACTGAATATGCGGAGCTCATCCCCCTCAACTTCAGTCGCACGTGGCCGGCAGGGCGCAAGGGCTGCGAACGACCTGTTCGAGAAGTGCCGTAACTTCACGCGTCCGAAGGACCTACAGGACGCCGGGCTGTACATCTGGTTCGAGGTTTTCGAGGGTCACGAGGGCTGCGGGCCGGGCGAGATCCGCCTGCGCGGCCGTAAGGTTCTGATGTTTGGTTCGAACGACTACCTGGGTCTGACGAACCATCCGAAAGTGAAGGCCGCCGCGCAGGAGGCCGTGCGGCGGTACGGCAGCGGTTGCAGCGGCTCGCGACTGCTGAACGGCACGCTCGACATCCACGTGCAGGTGGAAGAGAAGCTTGCAAAGCTGGTGGGCAAAGAATCGGCGATGATTTACGGGACCGGCTTTCAGGGCAACTACGCCGCGCTTTCCGCCATCACCGACCGCGGCGACGTTCTGGTTTGCGATCACACCATGCACGCCAGCCTGCTCGAGGGAGCGCTGCGTTCGCCCGCCCGCACGGTCCGTTTTCGCCATAACGACCTGGGTCATCTGGAGCATTGCCTGGAAACCTGCTCGCCGGACGAGAAAGTGCTGATCGTCACCGAGGGCGTTTTCAGCATGGAAGGCGATTTGGCGGAGCTGCCCGGCCTGGTGAAGCTGGCCCAGAAGTACGAAGCGCGGGTCTACGTGGACGAAGCGCACGGCATTGGAGTGCTGGGGGCGACGGGCGCCGGGGCGGCGGAGCATTTCGGCGTGCTCGAAGACGTCGATATCGTGATGGGCACTTTCTCGAAGTCGCTGGCCTCGGTGGGAGGCTTCGTGGCGGCCGAGAAGACGGTGATCGAATACCTGAAGCACAACGCCCGGCCGTACGTGTTTTCGGCGGCGCTGGCGCCGGCTTCGGTGGCCGCGGTCAACGCCGCGCTCGACATCATGCGCGCGGAGCCGGAGCGCCGGCGGAGACTGCTGGCCGTGGCGCGCCGCCTGCGCGATGCGCTGAGGGACCGCCGCTGCTCCGTGCTCGACGGCGAGACGCCGATTGTGCCCGTGGTGGTTCCCAACGAGATCGACCTGTGCCGCCTGTGCAAAGGCCTGCTCGAAGAGGGAATCTACGTCAACCCGGTGCTGCGCCCGGCGGCGACCGAGAACCTGCTGCGCATTTCCTGCACGGCGGCGCATACGGACGCCCATGTTGACAGGCTGGTGGAGACCATCTGCAGGGTCTCCGGGCGGCTCGAGATCGACCTCTGCCGGCAGGCGTAGGGGGATCAGGCTCCCAAAACCTCGACCGGGGAGCCGTGCGTTAGCGCCGTGCCAGGGCAAGCTGATACCATCCGTGAGACTGGTTGTGCCCCAGAAGCCGCTTAGGATACATGAGCAAGAGACATATGGGTTCGGGCATCGACGACTTCCTCAAGGAGGAGGGCATCTTCGAGGCGGCGCAGGCGCAAGCCGTCAAGGAGGTGGTCGCCTGGCAGCTCGCGGAGGCCATGAAGAAACAGAAGATCTCGAAGAACAAGATGGCCATGCTGCTCAAGACGAGCCGCACGCAGGTTGACCGGCTGCTGAATGGGAAGGACGACATTACTCTGTCGAGCCTGCAACGTGCTGCGGCGATCGTGGGCCGCCGTGTCACAATTCAACTGGTGTAGGGGCCCTCATTAAATGTCGCAACCGCGGCGGGGTGGCCGTCGTCTCTTGAGGGGCAGAGCGCCACAGAGGGGACAGGAGGGACATTTCCAATGCAGGGACGCGAAGTACCACGAAGGGAGTGGCAGGATTTCTTCGATACGTTCAGCACGCAGCATGAGGGCTGGATTACCACGGTCGAAATCGGCGGGGACGAACGAGTGGAGGGGCGCGAACTTCCGCTGGTGGGCGTGAGCGCAGACCGGAAGGGGAGCGAACGCAATTCGATCGAGATCGAGATCGGCGGGGACGTCTCGGACACGCTGACGCACATCGTTCGGGATGCGGAGCGGGTCGTGTTCGACCAGACGGAAGACGAATCGCAACTGGAGTTCGAGATCGAGTCGGCGGGTGGAGAGACGACGACGGTCCGGCTGCGCCGCGGATCGAGAGCGGAGATGCCGGCCCGTGCCAAGAAGCCGCACAGCCGGCGGGCGGGGGGCTAGGCCGCAGGCGCCCGGCGCGTTGCTAGACTGATTGGTGCCGCCCGCATACGGCAATCGGGCGGCGCCAATCGCATGGATACTTCAGCCCACGAATCCCCACGTTCGCAGGCCGCCCGTGTGGCTGCGGCCGCCGTGTTGTGCGCGGCGGCGTGGCTGGGCATCAACGTCGCGTTCAATTACGGCGGCCACATTTCGGGACTCTTCTGGACCGGTTCGGGAGCGTCGCTGCCGCCTGAGCTCAGCCACACGCAACGTGTCGGCGATCCGGTGGGGTACGACGGGATGTATTACCGCCTGATCGCGCATGACCCGCTCATCCGGCGCGGCTTCAGCGTCTATGTGGACAACCCGCGGCTGCGGTGGCGGCGCATCCTGGTGCCCGGCCTGGCCGCGCTGCTTACGGCGGGAAGCGACCGGTACGTGGACTTCGCTTACGTCGCCATCGAGATGGGCTTCGTCTTCCTGGGCGCTTACTGGCTGGGCCGGTTCGCCCAGCGGCAGGGCGCGCGCGCCGCGTGGGGGCTGGCGTTCCTGGCGATCCCGGCGGTGGCGATTTCGCTCGACCGCATGACCGTCGATCTGCCGTTAGCCGCGCTGACGATTGGCCTGATGCTATACAGTGACGCTCAGCCGCGGTGGCCGGCCTATGCCATGCTTCTGGCCGCTCCGCTGGTGCGCGAGACCGGCGCGGTGCTGGTGGCGGCGTGGTGCGTCTATTCGGCGCTGCGGCGCGATTGGCAGGCCGCGATTCGAGGCGCCGCCTGCGCCCTACCCGCAGTTGCCTGGTGGGCCTATGTCGCGGGCCGCACGCCGGGCGACGGGGCGTCCGGGTGGATCGCCTCCTATCCGTTTAGCGGCCTGGTGAAGCGAACGCTCGAAGGCGTTACGGATCCCACTTCGACGTTGTGGCTGCGCGCTGCGGCCGCCTTCGAGGAGCTGGCGCTGGCGGGGTTCTGGCTGGCCATACTGCTCGCCCTCTACCTGGTTTGGAAGCGCCGCACGGGGCTGATTGAAGTGACGGCCATGCTGTTCGCGTGCTTCGCCGCGACGCTGGGTTTCGTGGAGATCTGGGGTTCGGCTTACGCCACGGGGCGGTCGATGGCGCCGTTGCTGATCGCGCTCGGCCTGCTCGCGTTGAAGGAGCGTCGCATGGCGTTCGCCCGGCCGCTGTGGTTTGTGCTGCCGCGGATCGCGCTGCAATACGAGGCCCAGCTCAAGAGTGCGCTCCGCGCCATCATTTGATCGGGCCGCACTCAGGCGCCCGCGCCGCCTTCCAACTCACCGGCCATGATTTCGTCGGCGTAACACCAGACCCAGCTCTCGCCGGGCTCGATGGAACGGACCAGCGGGTGATGTGTGCTCTTGAAATGCCTGGTTGCGTGCTTGTTCTTCGACGAATCGCAGCAACCGACGTGGCCACAGATCAGGCACATTCGCAGGTGCACCCAGTCGTCGCCCATCTTGACGCACTCCGGGCAAACGCGAACTTCGGTCTCGGTGACGCGGATCTGATCAAGATGCGTGCATTGCTTCATCGTGCCAGTCCCTCCTTTCCAAAGATTGGCGGTCCCAGTGCGCGAGGTTGGCGGCAGCTTCGTAAGTGCTGTCGAGGAATGCGGCCAACTCGGCCTCAGGCGACTCGGCCGCGCGGACGTCGTCGTACATCAGCAGGAACTCGGAGAGCTCAGTGCTATAGAACGCCCGCTCCGGGCGGATGGGCGTTTTCGCGAGCCCGGGCGGCTCTGGCGCGGCATAGGTATAGAACGCCGGGCCCGCGACCGCGCCCCCTCCCGGCCACCAGCCCGCGCTGATCACCTCGTGCGAGTAAGCTTCGCGCGTGACGGCATCGGCGTCCTTCCGCTCGGGCGCGCGGCGGCCGGAGAAGCGCGACGCGGCCAGGTCGAAGCTGCCCCAGAAGAACTGGACCGGGCTGGCCTTGCCGATGAAGCCGCTCCGGAACCGCCGCAGCACTGTGGCGGCGGACATCAGGACTCGCCAGAAGCGCTGGGCGTACTCCGGATCGTAGGAGCTGTGCGTGGTGTCCTCATCGAAGGGGATGGGGTTGGGCACTTCGACGGGCATGGGGTTGATCATGACATCGATGCCGAGGGCGCCGAGCGCAGCCATGGTATCGCGGTAGAAATCCGCAACCGGCCGCGCGGAGAGCCGGACGGTTTTGGCCGTGCCGCCGCTCGGTTCGATCACGAGAAGGTGGTCGATGAAATCGAACCGCATTTCGAAGACGCCCGAGCCGTAAGGGATGGCCGTGGTGGTGAGGCCGCGCGGGCAAACGAAGAGCGTGGTGTGCCACCAGTGGTTTTCGAACGGGCTGAGTTCGAGACGGACCTTTCCGACGATCTGCGCGCACATATGGAGCGTGTCGCAGGTATCGCTCCATTCGCCCAGAGGTAATGCGGGCCACATTTCGGCCCGGCTGGAATTCAAACTGGCAGGATGCATGCCCGCCCCCCTGGTTCAAGGGTACCGCGGTGCGGTGGGCAGCGGCGAAATCTTGCCTCAAGACCGGGCTGGGGGGTCCGATGAGATTATTGTGAGCCGGTTCTTCGAAGACGCGAACGCGATATTCGAAGCCGCGGAATCCGCGTACCGGTCCGGCCAGTGCCTCTCGGATACTACCGTGCTCATCGGGCCTGATGGGGCGATCCAGATGCTGGCCGGATCGGACTGGCCACTCGACAGGTTAGCGGCGGAACGTGGCGCCGCGCGGGCCTATCGCGTGGGTGAAGCGAAGGGCCGGGTGCTTCTCGAAGCCCGTTCCGGATCGCGCACCTGCCGCCTGGAATCGCAATCTCCCCGGCAAATCGGGCACGAACTGCTCGGCTTCAGCCCAGCCCCGCCTCGCGTAGAAACCTTGCGGCTTCCTCCGGCGGCGTAGGATTGATGTAGAAGCCGGTCCCCCACTCGAACCCCGCCACCTTGGTCAGCTTCGGAATCAGCTCGATGTGCCAGTGGTAGTGCGCCAGCTCCGGCTCCTGCAACGGCGCCGTGTGGATCATGAAGTTGTACGCCGGCCGCTCCAGGACTTTGTCGATCTCGCGCAGCACCACCGGCATCACCCAACCCAGATTGTGGAACGCCGCCGCGTCGGTGTCCTCGAAATGCGAGAAGTGCCGGCGGGGCAGCACCCAGATCTCGAACGGGAACCGCGACGCGTAAGGGGCGATGGCCACGAAGTGCTCGGTTTCGACCACCACGCGGACGCCCTCGTTTAGCTCCTGGCGGATCATGTCGCAGAAGATGCAACGGTCGCGCAGCTCGAAATACTTCCTGGAGCCTTCGATCTCCTCGGTCACGGTGCGCGGCACCACGGGCAGCGCGATCAACTGCGAGTGCGAATGCTCGAGCGAAGCGCCGGCGCCCTCTCCGTGATTCTTGAAGGCCAGGATGTAGCGCATGCGCTTATCCTTCTTGAGATCGAGAAAGCGGTCGCGGAAGGACCAGAAGACGTCCTCGACGGCCTTGTCGGACATGGTGGCCATGGTCAACTGGTGATCCGGAGTTTCGATGACGACCTCGTGCGCTCCGATGCCGTTCATGCGGTCATAGAGGCCGTCGCCCTGGCGGTCGAAATCGCCTTCGACGCGCAAGGCCGGGAACTTGTTGGGGACCACACGCAGGGTCCAACCGGGTTCATTCGGCGCGCCGCTGGTCCGGTAGGCGAGCAGCTCGGGCGGAGTCTTGGTCTCGCTCTGGGGGCAGAACGGGCAGAAGCGGCCGCCCTTGATGGTGACCTGCTCGCGAGCGAAGTCCTGAGGCCGGCGGGCGCGGTCTGTGGCAATGATTACCCATCTGCCCGTGATGGGGTCGCGACGGAACTCTGGCAATCGGGTCCTCCACTGCCCCTTAAGGGGTCTACTAAAAAGAACCCCCAATTATAGCGTTCGGTTGGGCGCGAAGGCATCCTTCCGGTGGGTGATGACGGGAGAATCGCCGAAGACGACGCCCACCAGGTCGAACCGCACGCGGTCCCAGGCGACGCCGGACCGCCGCACGTAGTTGCGGGCTGCGCGCACGAGCGCGTCGCGCTTGGTGGAATCCACGTTGCGATCGGGCGCGGAGAACTCATCGCGGCTGAGGGCTTTCACTTCGACGAAGACCAGCCGCTCGCCCTCCCAGGCCACCAGGTCGATCTCGCCTTTGCCTACGGAAGGCTGCCAGTTCCGCGCCACCACGGTCATGCCGCGGCGCTCCAGATAGCGGTGGGCCAGATCCTCGCCTCGCCGTCCGGCGGCCTGAGTGGGGGGCCAGGATTTTCGGCGGGCGCGGTGGCGGAGGGCGTCGGAAAGGCGCAGCATCCAGCGAATCACTTGAGAACCTCGAACTCGAAGTCCATGACTTTCCCGCGCACCAGGTAGCAGAGGTAGTATTCCCAAAAGCGGCGGAAGCGCCGCGAGCGGTTCACCAGCAGCTCGAAGCCCAGCGCCCGCCAAAAAGCCAGTAGGCGGACGTGGACGGAAATCTCGCGAAACCTGACCGGCGAATAGTAGCCGAAGCCGCCGTGATCCTCGCCGAAGATGCGGAACGAGAAGCTGTTGAGGTGCCAGCGGTGGGTGGGATCGCAGAAGGAGCTGAAATCGGTGTAGTGCGGGGTGACGATGTGCACGCGGCCGCCCGGCCGGGCCAGGCGGTGAAACTCCTCCATGGTGCGGACGACGTCGGCGACATGCTCGATTACGTGCGTCGCCTCCAGGCGGTCGAAGGAGCCGGAGGCAAACGGGTAGGGAAGGCGATCGAGGTCGCAGAGGACATCGGCGGCGCTGGCGGGATTCCGGTCGATTCCTACTGCGCCCGGGGATTTGTTGATGCCGCAGCCGACGTCGAGGACTCTCACGGAGCCATGGTACCTGAAAGAGCGGGCGGAGGCCGGATCATGCCAGCCGGATCACAGCTCGCGCCAATCGACCTTGGCGAGGAGCCTTGATGGGTTCCTGAATGCCGGGAACGACGGAGAAGCGTCTCCCATCTTCAGGCTTGCGTGAAGTCCGCGGCGGCCTCTTCGGCCATCTTCGTCCATTCCGGGATGCGGTCCGCCAGCTCCAGCGTCTCCAGGTGAGCGACATCGAGGACGGGCCCAGCGCTCCCCACGACGCCGGCGGAATGAGTCAGCGAGTGGGCCAGGAAATCGGCCACGTGAACGGCGGTTGCCAGGGTGAGCTCGCGCGGCCCAGGCTCTCGCGATGGGTGATGGTGATAGAGCACGGCGTCCACCACGCGAACCGGCAATCCCCACAGACCCAGCAGGTACGCGCCGATCTCGGCATGGCTGGCGCCTAGCTGTTCCTCTTCCACCTCGAACAGAGGCCGCTTTCCTTCGACGGCGGTCCGGATGGCCCATTCGAACTCGGAGGGGAGCCGGGAGGCCAGCACAAGCTCGCCCACGTCGTGCAGCAGGGCCGAGATGGGCGCCGCGGCAGCCCATTCTTTCTGCACGGGAAGCTGCGCCGCAATTGCGGCCGTCAGGCGGGAATGGCTCTCCATGTCTTCGAGCCGGAAGCCGGGGATCGATTTCGCCGGCCCGAAGGACTGAAAGACCTCGACGGTCAATACGAGCTGCTTCAGAATGTCCAGGCCCAGATAGCCGACAGCGGCCTGCACCGTGGTGATCTCCCTGGCCAGTCCGAAGAACGCGGAATTGACCAGTTGAAGCACCTTGGCCGAAATTCCTACGTCGCGTCCGACGATCTCACCGATCTCCCTGAGCGGGACGTCCGGCTTCTCCAGCGCCTGCGCCAGAGCGGCATACGTGCGGGGAAGGCAGGGCAGCTCGCCGACGCCGCTCACGGCGCGCCGCGTAGCCTCATCGGCGATGATCTCGCTCAAGGTGCAAGCCCGCTCCAAGGCGGCGCACAGCTTCCCGGCATCGCAGGGCTTGACCAGGAACTGATGGGCCACGGGGCTGACCCGCACGGCGCTGCTCATCTGGAAGTAACCGGAGAGCACGATGCGGACGATGTTCGGAAACTTGCTCCGCACGATTTCGAGCAACTGCGCGCCGTCGGTGCCCGGCATGCGCATGTCGGTGACGACGACGTCGAACGGCTGGGCCTCGAGCGCCGCCAGGGCGGCCTCGCCTCCGGCGGCAAACTCCATCTCCCAGCGGTGCCGTTGCGGGCGCAACATGCGCTGCATCCCATCGAGCACCCGCTGCTCGTCGTCAACGAAGAGAAAGCGTTTCATGCGTTCGTGGCGGCTCAAGAGTGAATCGGACGGCGGCGGACTTTTCATTAGTCCGCCTCGTATAGTTCCGGCGGCTGGCAACCGATATCCGGGTTGGGTCCACCGGCGTCATGAACCTGAACATCGCGGCCAAGGTCTGGCTCAGTATCGGGATCTTCCTGCTGGGCTTCGTCTTCTTGATCTCGCTCGAACAAATCGAGGGGCGGAGCAACGAAGGCCGGCTGCGCACCGCCTCGGAGGCGCTGTTTCCGGCGGCGCTGCTGAGCCAGCATGCCGACGCTACCTTCGATCGCAGCGTGCAGTACTTTGGCGACGCGGTGGTTCTCCATGACCTTTCGGAATTCGCCAGCGCCGATGAGCAGGGGCGGCTGGCAGTCGCGAGTCTGCGCGCCGTCGCTGCGATCCAGGGCCTTTCCCGAGAGCGCAGAGCGGAGGCTACCGATCTGGCTGTCACGGTCAACCGGTTCCTTGCGGAGGCCCGCCTCACTTACCGTCCGCTGGCCGCCGGTTCGCGTGAGACGCCGGCGGGGGTGCAGGAACGTGTAGCGGAGCTGGTGAGGCGGGCGAAGTCCATCGAGGCTTCCCTACAGCGCGCGCGCGAGCGGTCCTCCGGCGCTCTGAAGGACCAGTTGACGTTCCTTCAGGGGCGCTCCGCCAGAATGCGCTGGCTGGGCCTGGTTGCCTTCGCTCTGTCGCTGCTGATCTCGGCCGCGCTGGTCAACCTGACCATCCGCCGCTCCATTACGGTGCCGCTTCTACGGGCGGAAGCGGAGCTGGCCCATGAGCGAGACCTCTTGCGGATTCTGCTGGACAACATCCCCGACTGCATTTACTTCAAGGACGCCAAGAGCAGGTTCATACGGATCAACAAAGCCTACAGCCTGGTGCTCGGAATCGAAGACGAGTCGGCCGCCAACGGCCGCACCGATTTCGACTTCTTCGATCCGGAGTGCGCCCGGCAGTCCTACGAGGATGAGCGGGGGATCGTCCGCTCCGGGGAGCCGATCATCTCGAAGATGGAACGCTCCGGCAGGGCGGGCCGCACTCGCTGGTCAACATCCACGAAGGTCCCGGTGAAGGACGAACGCGGGCAGGTTCAGGGAATCGTGTGCGTCGCGCGAGATGTGACGGAACGCAAGGAGGCCCTGGAGGCGCTCGAGAGCAGCGAAGAATCCTTCCGTCTGCTGTTTGCCGCAATCCCTCACGCCGTGTGGGTCTATGATCGGAAAACGCTGGCGTTTCTCGAGGTCAACGAGGCCGCCGCCCGCCACTACGGCTACTCCGCCGAAGAGTTCCGCCAGATCCATGTGACCGCAATCTATCCGCCCGATGAGGCGGAGAGGCGGCAGAAGCGGCTTGCCGCCCATCCCGGCGAACCCTTGCGCGGCGCCTGGAAGCACCTCACCAAGGACGGCCGGATTCTCGACGTGGAGCTCACCGCGCAATTCTTCGAGTTCAGGGGCCGGCCGGCGGTGCTGGTGGTGGCACAGGACGTCACCGAGCGGAGGCGGCTCGAGGTGGACCTGCACCAGGCCCAACGGCTCGAAGCGGTGGGCCAGCTTGCGGCCGGGATCGCGCACGAGATCAACACGCCGATCCAATACGTCAGCGATAACATGCGGTTCCTGCAAGACGCGTATGTGGCCAGGCAGGGGCTCCTGGAGAGTTACAGCCGGCTGCGACTGGCGGCGGAAAGCGGCCCCGTCCCGCCCGCCCTGCTGAGGGACCTGGATCGGGCTATGGAAGACGCCGATGCAGACTACGTCGCCGCGGAGATTCCCAAGGCCATCGAGCAGGCTCTCGACGGCGTGGAGCGCGTCGCCTGCATCGTGCGCGCGATGAAGGAATTCGCCCATCCCGGCCAGAAGGAGAAGGCTACAACCGATCTCAACAAGGCGCTCGCGACCGCCCTCATCGTCGCCAAGAACGAGTACAAATACGTCGCCGATGCCGAGACCGATTTCGGAGACCTGCCGCCCGTGGTTTGCAACCTCGCCGAGATGAACCAGGTCTTCCTCAACCTCCTGGTGAACGCCGCGCACGCAATTGGCGCAGTCGCTAAGGGGACGCAAGCCCGGGGCAAGATTGTCGTCTCAACCAGACAGGCCGGCGACCGGGCGGCGATTCGCATCAGCGACACCGGTTGCGGCATCCCGGCCAGCATACAGTCGCGGATTTTCGACCCGTTCTTCACCACCAAGGAGGTGGGCCGCGGGACCGGGCAGGGCCTCGCCATTGCGCGCTCGATCGTGGTCGAAAAACACGGAGGAAGTCTTACCTTCGAGCCTAACGGAACGCAAGGGACCACATTCGTGGTTTCGATCCCGATCGAGCCGGGGCCGCCGGGCGCGCCGGAAGACTAAGCCGCCGGAGGTTCACGGAAGGACCTTTTCGCAGGCCTCCTCAAGAACGTCCATGGCGAAATCCGCCTGTTCGCGCGTGACCACCAGCGGCGGGCAGAGCCGGATGGCGTTCTCGCCCGCGCCGAGCACCACCAGGCCGCGCTCGAAACACAACTCGACGACGGCGTCGCGCAGATCCTGGGCGCGCTCTTTGGTCTGGCGGTCGCGGACCAGTTCGATGGCGATCATCAACCCCAGACCGCGCACGTCGCCCACCGAGCGGATTCGCTCCGGCCATGTGGCCAGCCGCCGCATCATGTGTGCGCCGACGCGAGGCGGCGTTGTCGATGAGGCTCTCCTCCAGCAGGTCGAGCGTTTTCAGGGCCGCCGCGACGGCCACCGGATTGCCGCCGAAAGTGGAAGCCTGCGCGCCCGGCTTCCAGTCCATCAGGTCCGCGCGGGCGATCATCGCGCTCAGCGGCAGGCCGCTGGCGATGCCCTTGGCGGTAGTCAAAATGTCCGGCGCGACGCCGCTGTGCTCCCAGGCCCACAGCTTGCCGGTCCGGCCCATGCCGCATTGCACCTCGTCGAAAACGAGCAGGATGCCGTGAGCCTGCGCGATCCGCGCCAGATCCTCGAGGAAGCCCTTGGGAGGCACCAGGTAGCCGCCCTCGCCCTGCACCGGCTCGACGACGATGGCCGCCACTTCCTCCGGCGGCAGGATGGTGCGGAAGAGCCGCTCGATGGCTTCGAGCGAGGCAGCGGCCGCGGCGCCGCCCTGGCGGTAGGAATCGGGATAGGGCACGTGGCAGACGCCGGGGATCAGCGGTCCAAAGCCCCGCCGCTGGACGGCTTTGCTCGCGGTAAGCGACAGCGCTCCCAGCGTGCGCCCGTGGAAAGCCCCCAGGAAGGCGATGAACTTCGTCCGGTGGGTCGCATAGCGGGCCAGCTTCATGGCCGCCTCGATGGCCTCCGCGCCGGAGTTGCCGAAGTACACGCGGCGCGGGCCGGGCAGCGTGGCGGCCAACCGCTCGGCCAGTCCCACCATGTTCTCGTAGTAGAAATCGGTGCCCGACATGTGGATCAGCCGGGCCGCCTGTTTCTGAATCGCCGCGACCACGCGCGGATGGCAGTGGCCCGTCGAGACCACCGCGATTCCGGCGCTGAAATCGAGGAAACGATTGCCGTCCACGTCCTCGACCATGGCGCCTTCGGCGCTCGCGACAACCAGCGGATAGCTGCGGGTGTACGACGGCGAGAGCACGGCGTGGTCCCGCGCGATCACGGCGCGCGCGCGCGGGCCGGGCAGCGGAGTGGCTGTGTAGGGAAGATCCGGGCGGACGGCCTCTCTATTCGCTTGCATAGAAACCCCTTCTACGATTCGAATTGTCTGGGAAACGGAAACGAGGGTATTTCGGCGAAAATCAGTCGGAGCCAAACAGCCCGGGACGGGATGCGGACGGAACGCTGCCCTGCATACCTCTAATCTAACCCGGTTTGGGACGCCTGCCAAGAGGAAATGCGGGGGGAGCGGGTCCGGCCCTGCCGCGGCTCACGGCGCTACCGCCGCTCAGGACGCCAGCGCTAGCGCCACGGTGGTGGTTCCGCTGGCGCCGGTGGCCGCTTCGAGCTCCGCGACGAGTTCGGCTTCCAGTCCCTGGGGGTCAAGCTCGACCTCGCACGCGGCGATTTCGTCGTCGGTAGCGCCCTCGAAGCACAGCTCGCAAACCCCCACTGCGTCCGAGCCGCAGCGCACGGGCGGGCCGAAGGCGCGGCAGGTCACGGGACGCGCGGAGTAGAGGTCGCAGAGGCCGGTCGCGGGGTCGAGCGCAGGGCAAAACACGTCATCGGCGTCTTCGTTGAGCGCCACGAAGGCGCGGGCGCGCTCGTGGATCTGCGCCGCCCGGCCAGCGTCCGAGGCGTCGAGAGAGGCCAACCCCTGGCGCAGCCGCCGCGCATCGAGCTGGCTGATGGGAAACGGCCCCAGGCAGCATTGCGTACACCCCGGCCGGCACACCAGCCACGGCCCGCTGCGGCGCGCGGCCTCGGCCAGTGCAGCGTTGACGATCTGGATCAAAGCGGCGTCGCGCGAATCGAGCCCCATCTATTGCAGGATACCGTGGCGTACGCTGGAAGCGTGACGAACACGAACGCCTTACCGGTGGTGGCCGCCATCCTGCTCGCGCTGGCCGTGATACTGGGCGCCTTCGGAGCGCACGGGTTGCGCGGCCGCCTGGACGCCTACTCGATGGGGATCTGGGAGCGCGCGGTCTTCTACCATTTCGTACACTCGCTGGGGCTGCTGATTGTCTCGATCCTCCCGCGGACCGGCATGCTCCGCCCCGCGCCCGCCGCCTGGATCTGCTGGCTTCTGGCCGCGGGCATCTTTCTGTTCTGCGGGAGTCTCTACGTGCTGGCCGTGACCGGCGTGCGGCTTCTGGGCGCGGTGACGCCGCTGGGCGGTCTGGCGTTCATCGCCGCCTGGTTGCTGCTGGCTGGGGCGCTCGCTCGAAGAGCCTGAGGACCGGGCCTGAGTTCTGCCGCGCGGCGGCTAAGGAGTCAGCCTGACTCCCATGATGGACCCGAGCACCTGCCTGAAGGCAATCGCCTCGGCAGTCGTCGAGTCGGCAATTCGGCCGAGGCAGAAGAACCGAGTCGTGCTCGGAGACTGCGCCCTCGCTTTTGCGTGGAGCGCCGAGTCGCTGGTCAGGTCTACCTTCGTCACGGTCCAGAGATCGTTGAAGCCTCTCTCCTTGGCCTTGAGCTGGCTCTTCTCCGCTTCTCCGAGCCGGTTCCAGATGTTCGAGGAATCGCCCCCGCCCTTCAACTCGATCGCAGCCAGCTTGCGGTCCTCAGAGGCCAGCTGTTGCGTGACACTCACGTCTGGATCCGAACCGAACCGGACCTTCACCGCGAGCTTCGAGTCGTTGATGAAGGTGAGTGTGCGCCCTTTGACGTCCGGTGAGTAGGGAGACAGGAGAGATCGCAAGAGCGCGAAGAAGCCGTCAGCGGCGTCCTGGCCCAGCTTGACGTTGCCACTGCCTCTGAACTGTGCGCCCAAAGTCAGCACCTGAAGCTCGTTCACGACGGAGAGCGACACGTTTTCGATGCGCTCGACCAACATGCCGGCGGTGGCGCAGAGGCCCCGGCAAAGGGCTGCAAGCTCGCCCCGCACGCGCTCGTCAATCTCTCCCCGATTCTCCAGCCGCTGAAACCTCTTGAACGGCCCCTGCTCATAGAAGGCTTTGCACGAGAAGCCGTAAAGGAGGCGGTAATACCCCAGCAGGTACGGGCTTCTGTCCAGCAGGTAAGGCACGGCGAAGAAGGTCTCGCCCCGCAGGTGAAACGAGGCAAGCCGCTTGAGGTGCGCTGCGGCGGCATATGCCGCCAACTCGCCGTCAAGCGCCGTCAAGCTGAAAGACTCCGCCTCAACGGTAACCGCCAGCGCCTCGTGAAGGTATCGCGTCCTTACCGCCTGTAGGCGCGAGTAAAAATCGATCTGGCCAGCCGGCTTAAGTACGGGCAGGGCCGACGCTATTGCGGCTGCGGGGTTGGCGGCCGCACCGCGGGCTACTCGCATTTCACCGACTTCCGGAACACGAGCCAATAGCAGTGCTGACGGCGGCTGTGATGCGCGTTCTTCCACTTGGGATCGATGATCGGACCCTTGCGAATCTTGATAATGCAATCGCACGCGCGGAACCCAGCCTCCCGGGCGGCCTCGATGAAATCCATGTGCGCCCAGTTGTACCGATGGTGGTGGATGTAGTCGGTGATCTTGCAGAACAGGATGCCCTCTGGCTTCAGCACGCGAAAGGCCTCGCGGACGAAAGGCGGATACGTGTGCGTAAAGGTGTATTGGTTCTCCTTCGAGGAGCGCACGACGAGACCGAAGCGTACGTTGAAGTCCTTCTCGTTGTCCTTTCCCTGGTTGGGAATGTGCGGGGGGTCATAGACGACGACGTCGAATGCGGAATCCGCAAACGGCATCAGGAGGTTGTCGGCCACAGCGCTGGGCCGGTGGTGGTAGTCGATATCGATGCCGACGACGGGCCTTCGGCTCCCACGCCAGAATCTGCCGCCGTTAACGGTGGCGTCGAGAATTCGCCCGGGCTGGCTGCGGGGGTAGAAGTCCAGCATCAGCTCGAGCAACTCGGCGTCTTCTCCCTCCCAGACGGAGCCGAGCGGGCTGTAGCCAGCTTCCTCCGGCTGCGGATTGGGGCGGCTGGTCGCCATAAATGGCAGTTCGAACTGCCCTATTGTACCAGCGCTTCCAGGCCGCAGGATCACCTATCTACTATCGGCAGTTCGATTGCGGCGAATTAGAGCGCGGAGAGGCTGACGATCAGTCCGAGACTTTGACCGCGCCGGCGAAATCGTGGACGCGCCTGGGGCCGAACTCCTCGACGTGGGGCGGGCAACCGTCCTTCAGGAGCTTGAAGTTCTCGATGAAACGCGCGGCCAGGGCGTCGTACTTGCGGAAGTACTCCTCGCGGCTGCCCCACGTGTTGGCGGGGTCCAGAATGTTGGCCGGAACGCCGTCGCAGGACGTCGGAACGTCGAAGCCGAAGACCGGGTCCTTACGGAACTCGACGTCGTGCAGCTTGCCGGAGAGCGCCTCTTTCAGCAGCCGGCGCGTGTGCTGGATGCTGAGGCGCTTGCCCACGCCGAACGGGCCGCCCGTCCAGCCGGTATTGACCAGCCAGCAGGTGGCGTCATTCTTCAGCACCTTGGACTTCAGCATCTCGGCGTAGCGGTAAGGGTGGTGCACCATGAAGACCGCGCCGAAGCACGCGCTGAAGGTCAGCTCGGGCTCGAGGCCGAGGCCGATCTCGGTCCCGGCGATCTTGCTGGTGTAGCCGGAGATGAAGTGGTAGATCGCCTGATCCGGGGAGAGCCGCGAGATGGGCGGCATGACGCCGGTGGCGTCGCAGGTCAGAAAGATGACGTTCTTGGGATGCCCGGCCTGCTTGGGCGGCCAGTAGTTCTCGATGTAGGAGAGCGGGTAAGCCGCCCGGCTGTTCTCCGTGATGCGGTCGTCGTTGAGATCCAGGCGCCGGGAGACCGGGTCGAAGGCCACGTTTTCGAGGATGGTGCCGAAACGCCGGGTGCAAGCGTAGATCTGCGGCTCGGCGGCTTCGGAAAGGCGGATGACCTTGGCATAGCAGCCGTCCTCGAAATTGAAGACGCCGTTCTCGCTCCAGCCGTGCTCGTCGTCGCCGATCAAGTGGCGCGAGGGCTCGGCCGAAAGAGTTGTCTTGCCCGTGCCGGAGAGGCCGAAGAAGATGGCCACGTCGCCGTCGTCTCCCACGTTGGCCGAGCAGTGCATCGGCAGAATGCCCTCGAGCGGCAGCAGGAAGTTGAGGACCGTGAAGATGGTCTTCTTGATCTCGCCGCCGTACGCCGAGCCGCCGATGATGGCGATGCGCTCGGCGAAGTTCGCGATGATGAACGTCTCGCTGCGCGTCGCATCGATGATGGGAGATCCGTTGAAGCCGGGCGCGCCGATGATGGTGAACTCCGGCACATGGGTTCTCATCTCTTCGAGCGTGTGCGGCTTGGAGAACATGGTCCGCGCGAAGAGGCTGTGCCAGGCTTTCTCGGTGACGATCCGGATGGGCAGGCGGGCTTCGCTGTCGGCGCCGGCGTACAAATCCTGCACGAAGACGTCGCGGCCTTGCAGGTAGCCCTGCATGCGCGTGAGCAGCGCGCTGAATTTCTCCGGGCTGAAGGGGCGGTTGTACTGGCCCCACCAGACCCTCTCCTCGGTGGTCTGCTCGCGGACGATGAACTTGTCCGCGGCCGCGCGGGCGGTGTGCTTGCCCGTGCTCACCAGGAACGGTCCGAGGTGGGCGATGCTGCCCTCCCCGCGGAACACCGCCTCTTCGTACAACGGACCGGAGGACAGGTTCCAATACGCGCGATGGAGGTTCGTCAGGCCGTGGTTCTGGAGGCCGTACGAGCTCGCGTTCTGCGCCGCGATGCTTTGCGCCGGGGAGGCGATGTCCTGGTAGATGTTCATAGCCAATCCCTCACCAGCTTGCGGTCGCCCAGGTACAGCTCGTTGGGCGAGTTCGGATCGAGCGCCCACTTCATGCGCTCGACGCCCTCCGTGATTTCCTTGACGGTGCCGCAGAAACTGATTCGCAGGTGGCCCTCCATCCCAAAATCTTTGCCGGGCACGGTGACCACGCGGACCTTGTCGAGCAGGAAGCGCGCCAGCTTCTGAGAATCCTTCTGGTAGGCGCTGAAATCCGGGAAGGTATAGAAGGTGCCTTCCGGCTTGGTGACCTGAATGCCGTTGAACGCGCGCAGGCGCTCCACCAGGATGTTTCGATTGTTCTCAAGCGTCAGTCGCAGGCTGTGCACTGAGGATTGCACGCCGTTGAGCGCGCCCGCCGCGGCCCACTGCGCCGGGGCCGAGGGTCCCGAGGTCTGCTGCGACTGGATGTTCGACATGGCGCGGATCACTTCTTCGTTGTCCGACACCGCCCAGCCGATGCGGAAGCCGGTCATGGCGTACATCTTCGAAACGCAGTTGATCACCACCAGCTTCGAGCTCTTGGAGTGGTCCGTGGCGCAACTGAAGGCGTTGGCGGGCACGCGGCCGTCGAAGACCAGGCGGTTGTAAGTGTCGTCCATGATGAGGAAGATGTCCTTCCTCTCGCACAGGTCCACCACCGCGGCCACGAACTCGTCAGAGTAGACAACGCCCGAGGGGTTGTTCGGCGTGTTGAGGATGATGGCCTTGGTGTACGACCCAACCGCGGCGGTAATCTCTTCGATCCGGGGGCAGAAGGAGCCGTCTTCGGGAACCACGGGGACGGGCACACCGCCGGCCAGCTTCACCATCTCGGGATAGGAGACCCAGTAGGGCGCCGGGAAAATCACTTCGTCCTTGGGCTCGAGGATCGAATAGAGCAGCACCATGAGAGCCTGCTTGGCCCCGTTCGAGGCAATCACGCTACTGGGGCCGAAGCACTTGTTGTAGTGCTCTTCGGTATAGCGGATGATCGCCTTCTTCAGTTGAGGGATGCCGTCCGGCGGTGTGTACCGAACCTCGCCCGTGTTGAGCACGGCCGTGCAATTGATGATTGCGTCAACGGGCGCGCGGCTCTTCGGCTCGCCGCCACCCAGGTGGATGACAGGTTCGCCCTTCTCCCTGAGAATGGCTGCCGTTTCGTTCAGCTTCAGGGTGGGCGATTCGGCTATGGATCGTGCAAGTTGGCTGATGCTCACTGAGTTTCCTCAAGCTCGAAAGTTTCGGTACCCGATCGGCTCCAGACGGCTGAATGAGGTTTCGCCGTTTCGGGGCGTCACGAGTATTTGTACAAGTATAAAGGAGGTAGGGCTCCCTGTGGGAAATGAATAATCATCCATCGAAGGCGGTCCGCAGGAACTCCAGGACCTTAGGAATCGCGTCGAGCGAGGATTCGGCGTCCCCCTTGACCGAGCCGCCCAGATCCATCCCTCTGCCGGACACCGGCTGCTTCACCTCGCCGTGCCAGGCAGGAACGATCTCCGGCCGGCCCGCCGTGTGCCCCGCACCGGGATACCGCAGGTGTTCGACGCTGTAGGCGAAATGGGCGCGCTTCAGGCGCGCGACCACCGCATCGGCCATGGATGGCGAATCCCAAACGCGATCCGCTTCCCCGGAAATCAAAAGCACGGGCCCGTGTATGCGCTCGACATCGATGGCGGCCCGCATCAAGATCGCCGGTTGACCGGCCGCGCGCACGGGAACGAACGCAAGCGCCTGCCCGGCCCAGGTCCAGGCATAGGGCACCGATGTGACGCCACAGCAGGCCGGATGGCGCACATTGGCCGGCACGTAGGCCACCACGGCCTTGATGCCGGGAAACATGGACGCCAGTTGCAGCGCCAGTTCGCCACCGCGCGAGCCGCCCAGCACGGCGATGCGGTCGCTCACGATCTCGGGCCGGTGCATCATCCAATTCAAAGCGCGGCCGAAGTATTCGAGCGGAATCCCTGCCAGCTCCTTGGGCAGATCTTCATAGCGAAAGTAAGCGAGGGCGAGCGCGGCATATCCGTGCGAGGCCAGCCACGCGGCGCGGCGCGCCGGCAGACCGCCCTCCGATCCGCCCAGAACCAGGATGCCGGGATGCGGGCCCTCGCCGGGCGGCAGGAAGAGCGTACCGCGAAGGCCGGCGTCGCGCAGCAGGACTTGCGTCACCCCTTCCGCCACCGCAGCCTGCTCCAGGCGCGCCGCGGCGAGCTGAGTGTCGCCCCGCATCAACCGGAATTCGATGGTCTGAACACCGAGGTTATGAGGCGGCTGATACCGGTTGACGCCGCGGGAAGCCGGCATCATGGACCAAACCAGGCCCATGGCCGAAACGTCCTTTTTGTACGAACCGGCGACGGGCGCCTGGTTGGCCGTGTCGATAGCGCCCTGGGCACCGGCGACGAAATCGGCGCGCGAGGCCCAATCCGCGCCCGCTCCGTCCTGAAGCTGCGCGGCGATGGTGACGCGCTCGTTCGGCTGCAACCCGGCCGCGCGAATGCTGACGGTTTGGTCCACCATGGCGCGGGCGGGGATCACTTCGAGAGTCTGCGCGAAGAGGGCTTTCGAGGAGAGGCACGCCGCGAGAACCAGCCCCAGTTTCATCTGAGGGAATTGTATCAAGCACCGTGGCGCAGGCACTCGCCGCACCTGCGCCACGAAGGAGGGCTTACTGCGCGGGCGGGGCTGGGGGTGGGGTCGGCGGTTTCTGGGCACCTTGCGCGCCGGGGCGCCTCATCCCATGCTGACCGCCCGGTCCGCCGGGCCCCCGCTGGCCGCCCATGCCGCGGTGCATGAACTCCTCGCGCATCTGCCGGAGCTTTGCGCGCTGCTCGGGCGTGAATGCGCTGCGCATGGCGAGATGATGGTCGATCGCGTTCTTCTCGACCGCCATCTGGGCGGCGCCGACTTGGTGCAAGGCCGTGTCGATGGCGGCGCGGTCCGGCGTCTCGGCCATCATCAGGCTACGCAGATCGAGCCGTTTCACCTGGAGATCGGCCCGCGCGCGGATCTCGGATTTCCGGAAGTCGAGCGTCTCCTGGCGGATCTTCGCAACCTGCTCGTCCGTGATCCCGATCTTCTTGCGCAGGTCGGGGTTATTCAGCAGAAACTCCATCCCCCTGCCGCGGTCCCGGTGCATTTGCATTCCCATCTCGTGCCCGCCCCAGCGGTGCATTTCCATCCCAGGGCCGTCGCCGCTCCAGCCGCGCATCTCCATATCGGGTCCGCCGCCCCGGCCGTGCATTTCCATACCGGGGCCGTCGCCGCCCCAGGCTTGGCCGTCCGGACCATCGGCCCCAGGACCCTGGGCAAAAGCCAGCGCCGGGATTATGATTGCCGCAGCGAGAGCTGCCCCAAGTTTCGTGTGAATGTTGGTCTTCATCTTTTCTTTCCTCTCCTTCTAACGAACCCGAAAGTTCATCGAAAGATTCGCTCCGGGCCGCGTCCTCAGTTTCTAGCGTACGGGAATCACGTAAAGCCGGCATTTGAAAGCTGTAAAAAAGTGTAAAGGGCGTCATGTAAAGTTCACTTGACACGGAGGGGGTCACTTGTGATCTACTTCCTATAGCTCTTCAATGGAGGAATCATGACTCTTAGGAACCTCAGCGTCTCCGTCCTGATTGCGGCGGGCATGTTAGCGGCATTTCCCGCCGCCGCCGACGAATTCAAGGAAATCGAATCCCGCGTCAACGAGTTCACCCTCGCTAACGGGTGGAAATTCATTGTGCTCGAGCGCCACCAGGCGCCGGTGGCCTCCTTTTTCACTTACGCCAACGTTGGCTCGGCGCAGGAAGTGACGGGCTACACCGGCTTAGCGCACATGTTCGAGCACATGGCGTTCAAGGGAAGCAGCCACATCGGCACCACCGACGCCGCGGCGGAGAAGGGCGCGCTCGATCGCGTGGATCAGGCCTTCTACGCGTTGCGCGAAGAGCGCCGCAAGGGTCCCAAGGCCGATCCGGAGAAGATCAAGAAGCTGGAGCAGGACTTCAAAGACGCGCAGGAGGCGGCGGGAAAGTTCGTGGTGCCGAATGAGTTCGGCGAGGCCATCGAGCGCGCCGGCGGCCGCGGCCTGAACGCCCAGACCTCCGAGGACGCTACCGTCTACTTTTTCAGCCTGCCCTCGAACGAGACGGAGCTATGGTTCTGGCTGGAGTCCGAGCGCTTCCGCGATCCCGTGCTGCGCGAGTTCTACAAGGAGCGGAATGTGGTGGCGGAAGAACGCCGGCTGGGCGATAGCCAGCCCATCTTCCATCTGATCGAGGAGCTCCAGGCGGTCGCCTACAAGATTCATCCCTACCACTGGTCGGCGATCGGGTACATGGGCGATATCCAAAATTTCTCAAGGCCGGATGCCGAGGCGTTCTTCAAGAAGTATTACGCGCCCGCCAACCTGACCAGCGTTGTGGTGGGAGACGTGACGCCGCAGCAGGTTCGCGAGATGGCCGAGAAGTACTTCTCCGCAATCCCGGCGGGCATCAAGGCGGAGCCGCTGCACACCACGGAGCCTCCGCAGACTGGCGAACGGCGCATCGATTTGCGGCTTCAATCTCAGCGCGTGTTCGTGGAGGCGTATCACAAGCCCGATATCAACGACCCGGACAACGCCGTCTACGAGGCCATCGGCAGTCTGCTCAGCGACGGCCGCTCCTCACGGCTCTACCGCTCGCTGGTGCGCGACCAGAAGATTGCGACGTATGCGGGCGGGCAGGGCGGATTCCCGGGCCAGAAGTATCCGGGGCTGTTCCTGTTCTATGCCTTCACGGCGCCCGGACACACCAATGCCGAGATTGAGAAGGCCCTCGGCGCCGAAATCGAACGGCTGAAGACGGAGCCCGTGAGCCAGGAGGAACTGGACGGTGTGAAGCGCCGCACCCGGGCCGCCATCATTCGCGGCCTGGATGACGATGCTACGTTGACGCGGACCCTGGCCGCTTATCAGGTATTGACCGGCGACTGGCGAAGCGCCTTCACGCGGCTCGACAAGATAGCCGCCGTCACGCCAGCCGACATACAGCGGGTCGCCAAGGCAACCTTCGTCTTCAACAACCGGACCAGTGCCGAGATCGAGCCGCTCGAGGCGGCAGCGTCCAAGTAGGAAGGCCAAAACCATGCGCACAAAACTTCTTTCCACTCTCGTCATCCTCTTCGCACTGGTAGCCGTGGCCGCCGCGCAACAGCCGGCCACCAGCTACAAGAGCTTGCAGTATCCGCCCCTGCACCAAATCAAAGCGCCCGAGCCGGTGCGGTTCGAGCTGCCCAACGGGATTGTGGTCTACCTGATCGAGGACCACGAGCTTCCCGAACTCACCCTGCACGCCACCATGCGCGTGGGCTCGATTTGGGAGCCGGCCGCGAAGGTGGGCCTCGCGGAAATCACCGGGACCGTGATGCGGACCGGCGGCAGCACGACCCAGGGCGGCGACCAGCTCGATGAGGAGTTGGACCGGTTGGGCGCGTCGGTCGAAACGGGAATCCACGAGGATTCGGGCGGCGCCTACGCCCACTGTCTTAAGGAAGACCTGGACCGGTGCCTGACCATCATGGCCGACGTCTTACAGCACCCGGCCTTCCCGCAAGCGAAAATCGACCTGGCCAAGATCGCCGAGCGCGACGGCATCGCGCGGCGCAACGACAACCCGAACGGGATCGTCTTCCGCGAGTTCAACCGCGTCATCTACGGCAAGGACAGCCCGTACGCGCGCATGACCGAGTACGCCACGCTCGACGCCATCACGCGCGACGACATCGTGGCCTTCCATAAACGCTACTTCCAGCCGGAGAGCCTGATCCTGGGCGCGGAGGGCGATTTCAACGCCGCCGATATGCGCGCCAAGATCGAGAAGGCCTTCGGAGGTTGGGCGCGCGGCGGAGCGCCAAAGCTGGCTGTTCCGGCGGTGGACCCGGCGGCTCGCAATCGCGCGGGCTTCTACTCGATTAACAAGGACGATATGGACCAGTCCTGGGTGGTGATGGGGATGCTGGCCGGCCGGCGCGACGACCCGGACTTCTGCGCTCTGGAAGTGATGAACCAGGTGCTGGGCGGCGGTTTCTCGTCGCGGCTCTTCAGCAACGTGCGCTCGGCGCAGGCCCTGGCCTATGCGGTCTTTTCGAGCGACGGCGCCGGATGGGACCGGCCGGGGACGTTCCTTGCCGGAGGCTCTTCGAAATCCGAGACCACCCTCAAGCTCTACCATTCCATGCGGGAGCAACTGGAGAAGCTGGCCCAGGGCGGCGCCACGGCCGAGGAAATCGCCCGTGCCAAGGACAACATCCTCAAGGGCATGGCCTTCGATTACGATTCCACGACGAAGATTCTCACGCGGCAGATAAACCTGGAGTATTACGGGTATCCGCGGGATTACTTACAGCGCTACCGGGCGGGCATTGAGAAAGTAACTCAGGCCGATGTGGCGGAAGTTGCCAAGAAGTACCTCACGCCCGGACAATTCGCGGCGCTGGTGCTCGGCAAGGAGAAGGCGTACGACGGTCCGGTCGCTTCGCTCGGCGCGGTCACTCCGATTGACATCGCGATTGCGCAACCGAAGCAGGAGACGCTGGCGGCCGCGACACCGGAGGCGGCGGCGAAGGGCAAGGCGCTGCTACGCGCATCCCGCGCGGCGATGGGCGGCGCTGCGCTCATGGGGGTGAAGGATTTCATGGTATCCGCGACGGCGGTGATGACGTCGCCGCAGGGAGAGATTTCGCTCAAGACCGAATCGACGATGAACCTGTCCGGGAAAATGCTGAACAAGATTGCGGCTCCGATGGGCGAGATGAGCGTCGGCTACGATGGGCAGGCCGCCTGGATGAGCATGGGAGGGCAGACGCGCGACATGCCCGCCTCGCAGAAGGGTGAGATCGACTCGGCAATCTTCCGCGAGTCGATCGCGCTGCTTCAGGACTTCGAGAAGCCCGCCTACACGGTGCAGGCGCTTGGCCCGGCCGATGTGGACGGCAAGCCGGCAGAGCTGGTAGCGGTGAGCGATCCGCAGCGGGGATTACAGGTGAAGGTGTACATCGACCCGGCCAACATGATCGTGATGAAGCGCTTCACGGCGGCGTTGATGGGCCCTCCGGCGGAGACCGACGAGTTGTACTCGGACTACCATGACGTGAGCGGCGTGAAGATGCCGTTCAAGACCGTCACCAAGCAGGGCGGCAAAGTGCGGGCCGATGTGACGGTGTCCGAGGTGAAGGTGAACCCGGCCGTCCCCGACACGGCGTACAAGAAACCATAGGAGGCGCCATGACGCAACGCGAATTCTACCTGGAGCGGCAGCGGGCGGAGCTTCCCGTTTTCATGCGGGTGCTGCAGGCGCTGCCGAAGGACCGGCTCGACTACAAGCCTCACGAACGCTCGCCTTCGGCAGAACAGCTGGTCTGGACGCTCACGAGCGAGCTTCAGTCCTGCCTGGATGTTCTGATCGAGAACCGGGCCGAGTGGAAGGTGCTCCCGGCGCCGCCGTTCGACGTGATGCTGAGGCTGTTCGAGAGCCGGTCGAAAGAGGTAGCGGATCGCGTCTCAAAGATGGATGATGCAGCCTGGAACCGCACAGCGCAGTTCTTCTACAACGGCAAGATGGTCTCCGAGCAGCCGGTGGGGACCTTCCTTTGGTTCATCCTCTTCGATGCGATCCATCACCGCGGCCAGCTTTCGGCCTACCTGCGGCCGATGGGCGGCAAGGTGCCGTCGATTTACGGCCCATCGGCCGATAGCGGCGGGGCGTAGGCAGACTTCCCTTACCGGGCCCCGCCCGGAACCACGGCTGCGGGCGCCGGCGTGAATAGCCGCGCCACCAACTCATCGCGCTCCCCGTGCAGCTCAACCACGTCGCCGACTTCGACCCGCTCGAACAGGTCCACGATGTCGCGGTTGCGCAGGCGGATGCAGCCGTGCGAGGCGGCGTGCCCGATGGAGCGCGGTGCGTTGGTGCCGTGAATTCCAAAACCCTTAAGGCTGAGCCCGAGCCAGCGCGGGCCCACCGGATTGCTGCTGCCGGGGCCGATGATTTTTCCGGTGTGGTAGTAAGTGGGATGGGCCACGCGGGTGACGATGCGGAACGTTCCAGTGGGGCTGGGGCTGACGGGCGCGCCGACCGCGGTATCGTACACCTTCACGACCTGGCCGTTCTCGACGAGCGCCAGCTTGCAATCGGGAATGCTGACCACGATCCGCCGGCCGGCCTGCTTTTCGGGATCCTCTTCGGCCGCCGCCCTGGCGACCGCCATCAACAAGAGCGCCGCCACCGTCAACGCCTTCGCTTCCGTTCTGGTTTGCCGCATCGCCTTTTTCCTTTCGCTGGAGAGAAGGGCATGCCGGGGGCCAGGCTGTAAGTTATTGGGAATTCATGGGCAACCCGACTGTGCGGGCGCGGAAGGCGTGTCAGCGGGAACACGTTGTGGGCGGGCGCACACGCCAGCGTTCGCTACGGGCAACCCCTACCGCTTGAGCGGCTCTTCCACCCAGGGCGGCGTAGCTTCGAGCAGGCGGCCGAGTTCGGGATCGAGGCGCTCCATGGCCTGCTTCATCTCCCAGGCGACGTGCCGGTAGCTGAAGTGGCCTTTCACGCCGCTGCGTAAGCGGCAGATGTAATCGGCCTCGGCGAAATCCATTTTGAAAAGGAAACGCGAGCGTGCGCCGAAGGGCACCAGGTAATGCGAGCCCGGCGCGGGTAGAGCGCGGCCAGCCGCTAGCGCCTCTTCCATGGCGGCGCGGTAGGCGGCTTCGACGCCGGCATCGAGGATCGCTTGCGGCGTCTCGTACCCCAGACAGGCGGAGTAGGGCTGGCGAGATTGGCGGCAGCGGCGGTGACGGTGCAGGTCGCGGTACGCGCCGATGTCCATCACGATGTCGTAGACGTAGGGGCCGCCGCGGAAGGCGCGCAGCAACTCGTCGCGGCGCGTGCGGGAGCCCAGCGCCACGCCGATGACTTCGCTGCGGCGGGCGGCGCTCCAGCCCTCGGCCATCTCGTACAGCTCGCGAAAGGAACGGTTGGTCACCGGATAGAGTAAGGTTGCGACGGCCTCGGCGGCGGCGTCCTGGGGCCGCAGCAGGTCGACACGCGGCGGATCGCCGGCCTCGGAAGGCGGCAGGTTTTGGGCGGCCCACTGAGTGAGATCCGCGCGCGAGGCGGCCACGTGCGAATCGGGCTCGGTGTGCCGCGCGAGCGTGGGGCAAAGCGGTTCGCCGGGCTCGCCGGGGTTCCAAACGCAATCCGGCGGGCGGGAGCAGGCTTCGGCGATTTCGAGGCCCAGGCTGCGCAGTTCGGCGTACTCGGAAGCCCGCAGGCGGCGCACCTGCTTTTCGAGGGTGCGGATGCTGGCCACCTGGCCGACGTTGGTCGGCACTCCCCAGAAGAGCAGATAGCGCGCGACGTCGAAGGCGCGGGCGGTGAGGGCGCGCTCGTAGGCGTCGGGCTTCATGTCCTCCGGCCGCGGCAGGCGGGCTCGCAAATGCTCCGCGACGGCGGCGTGAATCCGCTGGTAGGCCGCGAGCAGGCCGGTAGCCGCGCTCCGGTATTTGGCGGCGTCATCGGGCGAGAACTCTTCCGGAACCAGAAAGCCCGCGCGCGAAAAATCCTGGTAGCGCGAGGATTTCGCCTGGCCGTCCCACAGCGGCTCGTCCTCGATTTCGGTGGCGGCAAGCTCCGAGATGCCTTCGAAGCACAGCACGGTATGGCCGAGATCGGCGATGGAGGCGTGGCCGTACTGAAAGTAGAAGTGCTCGAGAAACTTGGTGGAATCGTGGGTGCGCACCCACTCGAGAGACTCGCGGATGGAATCGGGCGAGCGGCTGTAACGCGCCAGCGCGTAGGCGCATTTCTCGGGAGGCATGGGCGCGATGGCGATCACCCGCTGGGGCATGAACCGCTATGATAGCGCGGCGGCGTGCGCGAGACCCTGCCCCGCCAATCCACGCGCTCCTATAACATGGGACGAAGCTAACGGTGGACGAACGACACATGAAGCATGCACGCTTTTTTCTGCGCTGTGCGCTCGCGCTCGTTACGGTATGGATTTCCCTCTGTTCCGCCGTCGGCATTGTGGCTACGGAATGGGCGCTGCATCCGGGCCGCCGTTTACTGAGCCCGAAGTTGGAGACCGAAGCCCATGCCATTGCAGAGCGCCACCACGCTAAGCTGACCGAAGTTTCTGTCGCCGCAGCCGACGGAGTGACGCTACTCGCATGGAGTATCCGGCCCCTGCACGGCAACGGTGACGCCGTGATCCTGCTTCACGGGCAGACCGACAACCGCGCAGGAACATTGGGCAACGCTGAATTGCTCCTCGGCCATGGCTACTCCGTCCTGCTGCCCGACGCGCGCGCCCACGGGGCAAGCGGCGGCGAGATGGACACCTATGGAGTGAAAGAGGCCAGCGACATTCGGCGCTGGTTCGACTGGCTTCAGCAATCCGAGGCTCCGCGCTGCATTGATGGCCTGGGCGAATCGATGGGAGCAGCTCAACTGCTCCAGTCGCTCCGCACAACTCCCGGATTCTGCGCCGTCGTGGCGGAGTCCTCCTTTGCAAGCTTCAGGGAAGCATCCTACGACCGCTTGGGCGAGAAGCTTCACGCTGGGGCGTGGGCAGGTCGCACCTTGCTCCGCCCCGCCGTGGAAGCCGGCTTCTTCTATGCTCGCTCGAAGTATGGCGTCGATTTTGAACAGGCCTCTCCGGAGAGCGCAGTCGCCGACAGCCGCGTTCCCGTCCTACTGATTCACGGCCTAAAGGACACCAATCTCCCTCCACGCCATTCGGAGGAGATTCTGGCGCGCAGTTCTTCGCGCATTCCCTCGGTGGAGTTGTGGGAGCCTGCCGAAGCGGGCCACTGCGGCGCGGCCTCCGCCGAGCCTGCGGAATACGAGCGCCGCGTGATTGGCTGGTTTGAAAGCCATGATGCAGCCGGCGCCGCCTCCAATCGGCGCTAAGGTCAAACAGCCCGTCCCACACGCGATTCGCGGTTCTGTCAACTGGCGCTCCGGGTCTGGTAACATCTCCTCTCACTGGTATCTATGGAGCCGGCGGAGAGGACATCGTACGCGTTCGGCCCGTTTCGGTTCGACGCCGTGGAGCGGCTGCTCTATCGCGGGGCTGAAGTGGTGCCGCTCACTCCCAAGGTAGCCGACACCCTGCTGGTGCTGCTCGCGCGGCAGGGCAGCGTGGTCGAGCGAACCGAATTGGTCCGGCTGGTCTGGCCCGACACCATCGTCGAGGAAGGCGGCCTCGCACGCAACATTTCGATGCTTCGAAAAGCGCTGGGAGACGAGGCGGACGGGTGCCGGTACATCGAGACAATTCCGAAGCGTGGATACCGTTTCGCGGCTCAGATTGAGGGCGCCTCAGGCACGCAAGCGCCGGGCGCGCACCGCCGCAGACTGGGTTGGCGGTGGATGGTCGCGCTTGTTGTCGGCGCGGCGATTCTGAGCGCGGCGGCCGCGTACCTTTATAGCCGAAGAGCCGCACGAGTCTCCGTCATCGCGGTCCTGCCCTTGAAGAACCTCTCGAGCGATTCGGGTCAGGAGTATTTCTCCGAAGGCATGACGGACATGCTGGTGACGGAGCTGGCCAAGAGCGGCATCCGCGTGATTGCCCCCGCGTCAATCCGGGAACTGCGCGCGGGCGCTCCGCTCGACGAAGTGGGGCGGCGGCTGAAGGTGGATGCCGTGGTCCAGGGGACCGTGCTGGTCTCCGGCGAGCGGGTCCGCATCAACGCCCAAATGGCCGACGTGAAGACGGGCAGGGTGCTGTGGGCCGAGACCTACGGCCGCGGGCTGCGGGACGTCCTGGGCTTGCAGTCCGAAGTAGCGGGCGCCATCGCGCACGAGGTCTCTCTGAGCGCGCGGCCGGGCAGGCCGGCGCACCCCCCGCGCCCGGTGGTGCCGGCGGCCTTCGACGCCTATCTGAAGGGCCGCTTCTTCTGGAACAAACGTACGGAGGCGGGGCTGCGGAAGGCGATCGAGTACTTCAACGAGGCCGCCGCCGAGGACGGCACGTACGCCCCGGCGTACGCCGGTTTGGCGGACGCTTACGCGCTGCTGGGCTCGACGGGTTACGATGCGATTCCGCCGCGTGAGGCGATGCCCCTGGCCAAGGCGGCCGCCGAGCGCGCGCTCGCACTCGACAGCCACCTGGCCGCCGCCCACACGTCGCTCGCCTACTGCCTGATGGCCTACGATTGGGATTTCGACGGCGCCGAAAGGGAGTTCCAGGAGGCGATTCGGCTCGACCCGGCCTACCCGACGGCGCATCACTGGTACGGGCACCTGGCGCTGGCACGCGGGCAGATGGACAAAGCCGCGGCCCAGCTCCAGGAGGCGAATAGCCTCGATCCGCTGTCTCTGCCCGTGAACGTCGGCGTCGGCTGGTGGTTCTATTTCGCCCGGCGGTACGACGAGGCAATCTGTCAGTACCGGAAGACCCTGGAACTGGACCCGAACTTTGCGCTGGCCCACCAGACGCTCGGCATGGTCCTGGAGCAGAAGGGCGCCTATGCCGAGGCGATCGCCGAATTCCAGCGGGCGGTGGCGCTATCGGAGTCGCCCGGCTCCATCGCCTCGCTGGGTCATGCCTACGCGTTGGCCGGCTCCAGGGGCGAAGCAAAGGCGCAACTGCTGCGGCTGACCGAGCTCTCCAGGGAGCGGTACGTGCCGGCGATCTACCCCGTGTTGGTCTACCTGGGCTTGGGCGACAGGGACCGGGCCGCGGCATGGTTTTCCAGGGCGGCCGCCGAGCGGTCCGAGTATCTGATTTATCTCCAGAAAGATCCGTTGTTCGACGCGGTTCGAACGGACCGCCGCTTTCGGCTTCCCCCAATTCCGGAATGATTTTGGAAGCTTTCCGGAAGGACTGTTCCGCTCCTCTCCTGTTACGTTCGAAGCGCCATGAATATACTCTTGGTTCTTCCGGCGGGAGAGCAGGTGCGCGTCACTAAGGAACACCCCGTGGTGCCGAAGCGGGCCATGCTGCGATTCAGCGTGCTGCCTCTGGCCATCGTGGCCGCGCTTACCGATAAGCGGCACCAGGTCCGGATTGTGGACGAGAACGTCGAGCCGCTGGATCTGGATGCCGAGGCCGATGTGGTCGGCATCACGTTCATGACCGCACTGGCCCCGAGGGCCTACGAGATTGCCCGCGAGTTCAGGTCGCGCGGCAAGACGGTGGTGGGCGGGGGATTTCATCCGTCCCTGTGCCCGGAGGAGGCCGCGGAGCACTTCGACGCCATCGTTGCCGGGGACGCCGAAGGGGCATGGGAAGCGGTGCTCGAGGACGTCGAGGCGAGGCGGCTGCGCAAGATCTACCGGAATCGGGGGACGGCCCTGGTGCCCGTTCCGGGAGGCGCTGCCGGTCCGAGTGGCACGTTGCGCGTCCCTGCCGCACGCCGCGACCTGCTGGCGCGCAATGAGAAATACTACGTCACCATCAACGCCATACAGGCCGGGCGCGGGTGCGAGCACGCGTGCCGCTATTGTTCCGTGACAGCGTTTCACGAGCGGACCTACCGGCAGCGGCCACTGGAGGACGTGCTGGCGGAGTTGCGGGCGATCCCACGCGACCTGATCTTCGTGGACGACAACATTGTGAGCTCGCGCGAATACGCCCGGGCCCTTTTCCGCGCCATGATCCCGATGCGGAAGCGCTGGGTGGGGCAGTGCTCCATCGAGATCGCGGACGACCCGGAGCTTCTGCGCCTGGCGCATGAGGCCGGGTGCTGCGGCCTGTTCATCGGCGTCGAGACGGTGAGCCAGGAGAACCTCGCAGAGATCGGCAAGCAGTTCAACGCCAGCGCCCGTTACCGGGAGCGTCTGCGAAAGATCCGCAGGCAGGGGATCGCCGTGGTGGCGGGGATGATGGTCGGTTTGGATAAGGACGACCCGGGCGTATTCGAGCGGAACCTCCGATTCTTGCAGCAGGTTGGAATGGACGGGTTGCAGCTCAACATTCTGACGCCGCTTCCGGGCACGCCGCTCTATCGAGATATGCAGCGGGCGGGCCGCGTGACGGACGCCGACTGGAGTCACTACGATTTCCGGCATGTCGTCTTCCGGCCCGCCGGGATGACGGCCACCGCGCTTCAGGAAGGCGCGGACTGGCTCTACTCCCAGTTCTACCGTCTGGACCGGATCGTGGTGCGGTTCGCACGCACCGCGCTGACGTGCGGGTTGACGCCCGCGCTGGTGGGATTGCGATTGAATCTGACGTATCGCTACGACAACCGGCGCGAAGGCATCATGGGACGCAACCCAGCGCGCGAAGGCGCGGCCTCGGCTTGCAGTATACTGATTCGGACCGAAGGCCCTGCGAAGGGAGGTACCGCACATGCTGCCGGCTGACGACCGCATGGACGCCCTGACCGACGCGATCATCTCCATGCGACGCCGGTTGGAGGCGATCGACAGGCGATTGTCGCGACTGGAGACCGCTCGGGGAATCGTCGCGGAACCGGCGCCGGCCGAGCCAGTTCTTGTCGCGCCGCCGCCCTTCGTTGCCGCACCGCCCCTTGTCGTGCCGCCGCCGCTGCCTCCGCAGTCGCTCGCCCCTATGCCCGAAGCGCACGCATACGCCGAGCCGGAGTCAACCACTGCACTCGAGACGAGGGTGGGGCTCACGTGGATCAACCGGATCGGCGTGCTCACCACAGTTCTCGCGGCTGCGTTCTTCTTCAAGTACGCGGTGGACAATCAATGGATCGGCGAGGCGGGCCGCGTTGTGCTGGGCGTGCTGGCCGGATTCGCCACGCTGGCGTTCGGCGAATACACGTGGCGGCGCGGTTATCGGATTTACGCGCAGGGCATCACGGCCATCGGAATCGCCGTGCTGTATCTCTCGTTCTGGGCGTCGTTCCACCTCTATAACCTGCTGCCGCAGAGCTTCGTATTTCTGTTGATGGTGCTGGTCACGGCCATGGCGGGTGCGCTGGCCATACACTACGACGCGATGTCCGTTTCGGTTCTGGGCCTGATTGGCGGCTTCCTGACGCCGATCCTGCTGAGCACCAATGTGGACCGGCCGTGGGCGCTATTTAGCTACCTGCTGCTGCTCGATGTGGCCGCGATGGCCATGGCGCGCGCAAGGCGCTGGGGCGCGCTCAATGGGCTGGCCATGGCGGGCACCACAATCCTGTACTTCATCTGGTTCGTTGACCGCTTCAACGGCGAGAAGCAGATCGTCGCGACGGTTTTCGCGCTGGTCTACTACGCATTGTTCGCGGTGGTGGAATCCGAGCCGGCCCTGGTAGCCTCGCAGATCCTCGCGAACCTCGCCATCCTCGCCATCTGGTCGCCGGCCAACACGGCGCTGTGGATTGCGCTGGCGCTGGCCGTGGCGGGCTTGGCGCTGGCGGAATGGCGCCCGCGGCCGCTCGCGCAGGTGGTGACTTTTGGCATGTGGTGGGCCATGATGCTGCCGCATAGCCGGCCGCTCGATGAAACCACGCTGGCATTCACCGCCGGCTTCCTGCTGTTCCTGGGCTGGGTGGCGTGGCGGCTCCTGGTGAATCGCTTCGCAACGCGCACGCAGGACCTGGCCATCGTGGTCATCAACGGCGCTGCGTATTTCGGCCTTTGCTACAATCTGCTCAACCCGAAATACCACGCCTACATGGGCCTGCTGGCGGCGGCGCTGGCGGGCGTGCATCTGGCGCTGGGCTTGCGAGTCTGGAACACGCAGCCCGAAGACCGGCGTGACGTGCGCCCCGTGCTGCTGCTGATCGGCGTGGCGCTCACATTCCTGACGCTGGCTGCGCCCATCCAGTTTTCGAGCTACCGCATCACCATGGCCTGGGCCGTGGAAGCGGCGGCGCTCACCTGGATCGGAATGCGGACCGGCGCAAGGAGCATGGTTCACGCCGCGCTGGTGGTGTTCCTGCTGACACTGCTGCGGCTCTACGCGGTGGATGCGTCGATCTACGATCGCACCAACGCGTATGACCTCCTCGCCAACGCCCGCTTCCTGACCTTCGCGGTGGCCGCGGTGTCGTTGTGGTTGAGCGCACGCTCGATCGGGTCCGGTGTGACCGCGCTCGGCCCTTACGTGGCCGGGCACTTCGTCCTGCTATCGGCGCTGGCTCTCGAGGTCCTCGGCTGGGCGCAGCGGTTGACGCAGCCCGCCAATGTCGCCAGCGCGGAGACGGTTTCGATTTCGGTCCTGATGGCGGCCTACGGAGTCATATTGGTGTCGCTCGGGGTCTTGACGCGCGCGGGCGTCAACCGCATACTCGGCCTCGGACTGCTCGCCATCGTGATCGCTAAGCTGTATCTCTACGATGTGTGGCAGCTCGAACGGGTCTACCGCATTGTTGCGTTTTCGTTCCTGGGCGCGGTGCTGCTGGCGACGTCCTTCCTTTACTCGCGGTATCGAACCAAGATCGAGAGCTGGTGGCGGGATGACGAAGGCCGTTCTTAGCCTCCTGTGCTTCGCGGCGCTGGCCGGCGCCTATTTCAAGCCGGCGCATTGGCGACTCCTGCGGAGCGTGACGGCGGAGCAGCCGGGGCAGGTGTCGCTCTTGCCGCTCGACCGCACGGTATATGAGAGCGCGCGGGCGGATCTCGCCGACCTGCGCGTGGTGCACGATGGCCGTGAGGTTCCCTACGTCATCGAGACGCTGACGGGATCGTTCGAGCAAACCGAGTTGCGGCCGGAGATCCTGGACCGCACGGTGGCGCCTGGCGCCGGCCTCGAGCTGACGCTCGATCTGGGCGGCGCGGTCCGCCACAACCGCCTGCGAATTTCGACCGGCCAGACGAACTTTCGCGTCAAGGTACGCATCGAGACTTCCGCCGACGGCCGGCGTTGGGCGCTGGCGCGGGCCGACGGCTACGTCTTCGATTTCACGCAGGGCGGCCGCAGCATCTCCGTTCTGACCGTGGAGTATCCGCTCTCGACACGGCGCTTCGTTCGCGCGACGTTCTTCGGCTGGATGCGGATGGATGCGGTCACGGGCGCCTGGCTCACCTATTGCCGGCAAACCCCGACCGCGTGGCAGACCATCGCCGTGGCCCAACCGGCGCGCACGGAGGATGGCCAGACAAGCCTGGTGGTTCTCGACCTGGGCGCAACGGGGCTCCCGCACTCCCGAGTGCTGCTGGAGACCGATGCCCCGCTATTTCACCGCGCCTGCGAGATCGAATCGAGCCCGGATCGCAAGGCGTGGAGCTACGCCGGCTCGGGCGTCCTCTACCGCTTCCCCGACGAGGAATCCCTGACCCTGGATTTCCCCGAGCAATGGGACCGCTACCTGCGCCTGCGCATCTTCAACGGCGACGACCGGCCGGTGCCGATCGCGCGAGCACTGTTCGAGACCATCGAGCGGCGCGTGAAGTTCCTGCCGGCCGCGGCCGGCCAGTATGCGCTCTACTACGGCAACGCGGACGCCACGGCGCCCTCCTACGACCTGGGCGCGATCCTGGCGCGAAGGGCGCAGACTGCCGGGATCATGCTGGCTGCGGGCGCGGAGCAGCGCAATCCGGCGTACCGGCCGCCGCGTGTGCCCCAGAAGCCCTGGAGCGACCGTTACCCGGCGGTGCTTTATACGGTGCTGGGTGCGGCCATTCTCGCGATGGGGTATGTGTCGGTACGGTTTCTGGCGAAGGTGAAGAGGGCGGGTTGAGGGCGGCCGCCGGGCCCGGCGTACCTGACCAAAGCTTCATGCGGGCGGCCGCTTTACGCTTCCAAAATCCCCTGGGGCGCGCTATACTTACCACCTACGCCCAATTTGAGCGTTTCCATGAAAGACACCCTTAAGTCTGCCCCTCACGAGCCCCTGACAAGTGCGTCTGGCGCCCGTTTTGACGGGTTCTTCGCTTCAGGTAACCGCCGGAGTTACAGCAAGGACAATCTGCTCGACGCTCGTGCGCGGCGGGTTTTCGAGATGACGCAGGCGGCCTGCGAAGCTGGCGTGTACCCGTATCAGGTCCCGCTCGAGGGCCGGTCCGGCGCGTGGGTTCGCGTTGAGGGCCGCAAGATGCTGGCGCTGTCGGCCTACGACTACCTGGGCCTGATCGGCGACCCGCGGGTGGATGAGGGCGCACGGGACGCGATCGCCCGATACGGCACCGGGACGGCCGGCTCGCGGATGTTGACCGGGACCATCGATCTGCATCACGAGGTGGAAGACGCGCTGGCGGCGTTCAAAGGGACTGCCCAGGCCCTCACGTTCAGCTCTGCATACCTGGCGAACCTGGCTGTGGTTTCGGCGCTGCTGGGACCGCAGGACCGCGTGATCATGGACTCGCTCTCGCACCGCAGCCTGGTGGATGCCTGCCGGTTGGCGGGCGTTCCCCTGCAGCGCTACCGTCACAACGACCCGGCGTCTCTGCGCCAGGAACTCCAAAACGGCGCTTCCGCCAACCGGACGATGATTGTCGCCGATGGCGTGTTTTCGATGGACGGCGACATCTGCCGGCTGCCGGAGCTGATCGAAGTGAAGAAGGAGTTCGGCTGCTTCCTTCTGATCGACGATGCGCACTCGACGGGCGTGCTGGGCGAGAATGGGCGCGGAACGGACGAACATTTCGGCGTGCCCACCAGCGACGTGGACGTGTGGACCGGCTCTTTGGCGAAGTCCATTCCTGCCGCCGGCGGTTTCGTTTGCGTCTCCCAGGAGCTCTCGATCTTCTTGCAGCACGCGGCCGCCCCGTTCATCTTTTCGGCGGCATTGTGCCCGCCCGCGTTAGGCGCGGTTCGCGCAGCGCTGGCCATCCTGCGCGAGGAGCCGGAACGAGTGGCGCGGCTGAAACGCAATGGGGAGTTTCTGCGGAATGGACTGCGGGAACTGGGGTACGATCTGGGCGCTTCCGAGACTCCCATCGTCCCGGTGATCGTTCACGACGAGGCCATCGCCGCGTTCTTCTCCAGCCACCTGAAGGAGCGCGACATCTTCGTCACGCCGGTGATGTTCCCCGCGGTTCCGCAGGGCTCGGCCCGGCTACGGCTTTGCGCCACGGCCGCGCACACGCTCGACGACCTCCAATTCGCGCTCGACGCATTCCGCGATCTGCGATAGCCGGAACGTTACGCCCGCTTCGCCGCCCAAATCAGCAGGGTGAAGATCACCACGGGGATCATCGCCAGCATCGCGTAAAACAGGATTCTCCGCAGCACGGGTGTGCGGCGCCGCTGCCAATCGTGCAACTCCGGCCGCTCCGCGACGCCGACCTGGTCCAGGTGTTGAAGGTCGTGGGCGAACTCACGCGCGGAGGCATAGCGATGCTTGGGATCGCGTTCGAGCGCGCGGTAAATGACTTCCTGCAATTGCGGAGAAATGGACGGGTCGATCTCGCGGGGCGGCACGGGATTGTTCAGCAGCCGGTCGTTCATTATGGCGAAGGGACTGGGGCCGGCGAACGGCGTCTTGCCGGTAAGCATTTCGTAGAGAATGACTCCCAACGCGTATAAGTCGCTGCGCCCGTCGCCGCGCTTGCCCTTCACTTGCTCGGGCGAGATGTAATCCGGCGATCCCATCACCTGCGTGAGCTTGGCGAAGGTGAGCCGCCGCGACCCCTCGTTGCCCGCGATGCCGAAGTCGATGAGCTTGATGCGGTCCTCACCGTCGATCATGATGTTCTCGGGCTTCAGATCGCGATGGACTACGCCGTTGGCGTGGATGTAACCGAGCGCTTCGCAGATGGCGATGGCGATGCGCACGGCCCGCTCGGGAGGCAGCTTGCCCTTCTCCATCAGAAGCTGGCGAAGGAGCCGGCCTTCCACCCACTCCATCACCATGTAGACGCGGCTACGGTCCACGTCTGTGATGACCTTCATGACGTTGGGGTGATCGAGCTTCTGGCCGATGGCCTGCTCGCGCTGAAAGCGGTCCCAGAAAACCGGGTCGCTTTCCATTTCCGGATGGGGCACTTTGATGGCGACCTGCCGGCCCGTGTTCAGGTCGGTGGCGCGAAAAATCGAGGCCATACCGCTACGGGCCGCTACGCCCTCGATGCGATAGTGATCGAGCTCGTCGCCGATGTGGAGCGGAGTCATCCGGGAATCAGCGCAGCTTGTACGGCCGGCCGCGGTACATGCCGATGCGTTCCACGTTCCGCACGCGGATAAGCTGCACGCTGATATTATCGCTGCCGTCTCTTTCGTTGGCAACGTCGATCAGCTTCCGGACGCTGTCGTTCAAATCCCGATTGTGCGCAACCAGGGTGGCGATTTCGGAGGGTTCGACCGAGGCGTGGAAGCCGTCGGAGCAGAGCAGGAGGAGATCTCCGGGCAGAAGCAGGTGCTCGGCGGTTTCCGCGCTGACGAACATCTCGCTACCCACGGAGCGGCTCAGCAAGTGGCGCGATTCCGAGCTCGCCGCTTGACGGGCCGAAAGCACGCCCAGGCGCCTCTGCTCGTTGACCATGGTGTGATCGCGGGTGAGCACGTCGGCGCGGCCGTGGCGAATGAGGTAACAACGCGAATCGCCGACGTGGGCCACCACCGCGCGGTCGAAGCGGAAAGCGCACGCGACCAGGGTGGTCGCCATAGAGGTCCCGCTCCGATTGGCGGCCATCCCGGTCTCGAATACGTGCGTGTTAGCCGCTTGCACGAGACGCGGCAGGAGCGTCCCCAGCGCCTCCCCGCCAGAGGCCGCGCGAAAGCCGGCAAGCAGGCATTCGACGGCGGCTCTTGAGGCCACCTCGCCGAAGTCCTGCCCGCCGACTCCGTCGGCCAGGGCAAACAGCCAGCCATTGGTGCGCGCGTGCTCTGGGGTTGCGGGGAGTGCGTACCCGAGGAAGTCCTCATTGTGGTCCCGCACTCGCCCGCAGTCGGAGAGCTGCGCGAATTCGACATCCAACATAGAACTCAGGCCCGGCTTGCGGCTCGATCCCCCACCATCGTGGTCCGGCCCGAAGCTTTGCTCGAGCGGACGAAGAAGACGGCCCCGTAAATGGCCCAGACCAGGGCGATGCCCAGGGCCAACAGCGGCTCCGGCTTGGTGCCGTAGCCCATGAACGGCCCCACCAGGTAGAATGCCATGCACGCGAGGTTGGCGACCACTCCGAACACCGGAATCAGCACGTGGCGGATCACGCTGAATTTTGGATGTTTGTGGTAAGCCACAAAACAGATCACGCAGCTCAGCCCATACAACAGAAAGGTGCCGAAGTTCGAAGCCAGCGTGACCGTCAGCAGCGAGTTCGGCAGAGCCGCCAGCGTATCGTGCGACGGGTAGCCGACGCTGGACCAGAATCCCTGCGGCAGGGCTTTGATAGCAGAATCGGCGGGCGCGCCGGCGTCGCCGAAAAGCAGGGACACGGCGATGCAGCCGACCACCGCCGAAATGATGGCCAGCGTCCAGATCGCCCGATGGGGTGTGAGGTTCTTCGAGTGCAACATGCCGAAGTGCTCCGGCACTTCCTGATCTTTGCCCATCGCGTAGGTGACACGCGCGCCGGTGTTCATGCAGGAGAGCGTGGTCCCGATGATGGCCAGGAACACCGTGAACGCCTGGATCAGCATGAACACCCGCCCGTTTCCTGCGCCGAACAGCGCGGTGCCGACGACGATCATCATATCGCCGATGGGCGCCGCCGAGGTAGTCGCATTCGCCATGCTATATCCGCTGTTGAGGAAGTAGTTGGCCGCGAAATACTCGAACAGGTAGCAGAACATCCCCTGGATCAGCAGCGATGCAATCACGGCGATCGGGATGTGACGCTTGGGGTTCTTCGCCTCGCCTCCCAGCGAGGTTACCGACTCGAATCCGACCAGAATCAGGATGGCCACTGTGGCCTGAACGAAAACCCAACCCCAATTGTGCGCGGCCACCACCGAAGCGCCGTTGGGGTGGCTCAGGAAGTTGCCCTTGTCGTCCTGCATCGGATAGGCGATGTGGAACGGAACCGGGTGCCCGGCCGCGTCCAACTTCGGCTTGGGCCGCCCGTCCGCCTCGCGAAGGATCGTTTCCGTGGTCTGCCCGTTCGCCACGGTCTTTTCGGTCGCGAACTCGTAGGTGTACGCTTCGCTCGACGTCGAATCGTACTGATAGGCCACGCTGCCCGGCGGATGACTCATCCGGAAGCCGATCGCCAGAACCGCAAACACCACCAGGGCCGAGATCTGAATTACGTTAATGGCTACGGCGACCGCCGTCGAGCCGTTCACGCCGCGATGGGCGATGTAGGCCACGAAGAACGAGAACACGACGGCAACGGCGCACATGAACATCGGTCCGGGATTCGCCGCGTTCATGAAGCTGGGCCAGATGGTTCCAGCCAGGTAGCCGCACAGCACTCCCATGACGGCGACCATCACACCGGGGTAGATCCAGTAGTACAAGTGCGAGCCCCAGCCGACAATGAACTTCGAGAGACGCGCGTAACGCCACACCGCATCGTGGTTCAGGAACGACTGTTCCGCGAAGTAATACGAACTGCCGGTTCCGGGGTACAACTTTGCCAGTTCCGCATAGCACACGGCGGTGGCCAGGCACAGCAGAAGTGCCACAAAAATGCCCATCCACATTGACGGCGCAGAAACGCCAGTGGTGGCCTGGATCACGAAAGTCAGCCACAGGAAGGCTCCGGGGGCGATGAGCGCCATGGCGTTCGCCGTCAAGCCGGTTAAGCCTAGAGTCGGTTTCATTTCGACAGGGGTGTCGGCCATACACTTCTCCTTCTGAGAGTTTGATTGTTGTGATCTTCGAGGATCGCCCAGTCTCCGACGGGGAGGTTCTGCGCTACTGATACAATAAACCGTGCCGGGCGTCCGGCAAAGCGGGAAGTTTCGATCCGCCGGATAAGTGTTTTCTATTGCTCGCCATTGGTCGCTTCCGCTTTGCTGCACGATAAGAAAAATCGATTGCGCTCGCGCAAACGCGGGCTCTATGCTCACTGACGTGCGTAACTTCAGGAGGCTCTCTGACCGATGAAACTCTCGGGATTTCTCTTATTGGTGGCGGGATGGACGATCGTGCTTGCGGCCGTGGCGGTGCTTAGGCCCGTGCCTCTTCAAGCGGCCTTTGTGCTGGCCGGCATCGGAACGGAGGTCGTTGGATTGGTGCTGGCGATCCGCTCGCACGTTGCGGTGCGCGTGGCGAAAGGGTGACGGCGATGAACCCAATGGTGTTCTGCTTCCTCTGCAGCCTGCTGGTTCCGCTCGCCGGAGCCGGAATGGCGCTGATCAACGCCGGCCTGGGGCGCTCGCGCAGCGCAGCTCACGCCATGCTCGCATCGCTTTCGATCATCGCTGTAGCGGCGCTGGTCTATTTCGCGTGCGGTTTCGCCTGGCAGAGCTTCCCCGGCCGGCCCGCGCACCTCCTGACGGTGGCAGGCAAGACCTGGAGCTGGCTGGGCTCGGAGCCCTTCTTCCTACGCGGCCTCACGCTCGATGGTTCACCGGCCTCGCTGGCGGTGTGGCTCGGAATGCTCAGCGCGGGATTGGCGGCCTTGATCCCGCTCGGCAGCGGAGCGGACCGGTGGCGCCTGGGTGCGGGTTGCGCCTCGGCCGCGCTGCTGGCGGGGTTCACCTATCCGGTATTCGCCCACTGGGCCTGGGGCGGCGGATGGCTGGCGCAACTAGGTATGAACAATCAGCTTGGCGCGGGCTTTCTCGATGCCGGCGGATCGAGCTCGATTCAGGCCGTGGGCGGCTTGACGGCCTTGTCCATCGCTTGGATTCTCGGCCCCCGCCGCGGTAAGTACACGCCCGACGGCACGCCGTCGGCGATCCCCGGCCACAACGCTGTGTTGGTCCTGTTGGGATGTTTGGCGGCGTTGCTGGGGTGGCTGGGGCTGAACTGCGCCGGCTCAATCCTCTACTGCGGAGCGCAGCCCGGGCGCCTGGTGCTGGTGGTCGTAAACACGACACTGGGCGCGGCCGCGGCTGCTCTGGCGTCGGCGGCCGCCACGCGCATACGCTTCGGCAAACCCGACGCGTCGCTCTGCGCCAACGGCTGGGTGGGCGGCCTGGCTGCCGGCAGTGCCGGATGTCTCTTTGTACCGCCGGCCATCGCGGTTCTGATCGGCGCGGCGGCGGGCATCCTGGTGGTTTTCGCGGTGGAGTGGATCGAGTTGCGCCTTGCGGTGGACGATCCGGGAGGCGCCGTCTCGGTGCACGCCATCGGTGGCATTTGGGGAGTTATCGCGGCGGGTCTTTTCGCCGGCGGGCCGGGCCAGTTACTCGCCCAGTTAGTGGGTGTCGCCACGTTACTGGGATTCGTTTTGCCGCTGACTTACGGACTCAACCGGGCACTCAACCGCTTTTACAAACAGCGCGTTGCGGTTGAAGGCGAGCGGCGGGGGATGGATCTGTTCGAACTCGGCGCCGGAGCGTATCCGGAGTTCATGACTCACACCGAGGATTTCACGCAAAGGTAAGAAGGCTCGTGCCCGAGCCGCAACCGAGCCCAGCGTTACCGGTTGCGGCTCAGGCCGAAGTCCGACGCCCAGACGGAGAGGGCGATAACCACCAGTGCAGCGGCCACCGCCCCAAGCACTTGTATTCCCATAGCACCCTCCCTTTTGCCTTTTAGATGCGGCGTCCTCCCAGTTGGACGCCGCTTTTTTTCGTCACGCTACGGGGTCTTCTCCACAACGTTGTTGCCGAAGATGAAACCGAATTCGGCCATGGCACGGGGCTGGTTGGCGCTCATCCCCCCGGACCCGAAGGCGTCACCCGGCGTGAAGCTGCTCAAGTGGACCCAGGAAAGGTCTCCGCGAGCGAAGAAGCCGCCATGCTGGAATGTGGGCGTCACCGTCACAGATGTGCCCGCGCTGCCCGGACCGTACATCAGGTTGACGGCATCATCGGCGGCGTTCCCCGAGCTTCCGATGTATTCGAACCGCCCCGCCAGCGAGAAGCCGTGCTTAAAGGCGTAACTTGCCAGAAGCGCACCGCCGGTGGTGGACGCCCCCTTCACGATGTTGATCGCCGTGTTCGTCGGCACGTCGCTGTATTGGAAGTAGGGCTGAATAATCCAGGGCCCCTTGGTATACGTGTAGATCACGTTGTAAATGCTGCCGTTGTCCTGAATCGGCGTCGCGAAGGTCTGATAGTTCGTCTGCCCCAGGTTTCCGCCCCCGACGAACGACAAGCTATGGGGACCGTTGGCATAAGTCAGCGAGCCGGTCATCCAGTTATAACGGTTGGAATAGAAACCGTCGTTCCAGCTCACCGAAGCAGTGAACTTGCCCATAGTCTGGTTCACCTGTATGCCGCGATTGATGGCGTTCTCCTGGTTCCACAGCAGGCCGCGGGAGACGTTCATGTTCTCAAACGTGAAGGTGTACTCGGCGCCGATCAGCGTCGGCAGCTCGCCAATGAGGATCGACGTGTTCTTCGACGGCACGAGCTTTACGAAAGCTACCGGCAGCGGGCCGTAGAGATTGGTCAGCGTCTTATCGGTGGCCATAAATGGCGTGCCGAGAGCCGGGATATTGTAAACGCCCGCCTGCAGGTAGAGCTGGAACCAACCGTCGGTCTTCTGAAGGAAGATCTGCCCGTTACTCACGGCGGCCTGCGTGGCCTTGTCGCCGGGCAGGTAATTGCCGGTCCATGTACCCATGCCGTCGAGAATGCCGTTCACCGAGATCTTGCCGAAAGGTCCGGCATCGAACGTTGCCGGGGGCAGCCACTGTACCGGGCCTGTTACAGAGGGCGCGGGGAGCGGACCCGGAGTGGGCGCCGGAGTCGCAGCAGACGCGGCCGCGGCCGGCGCGGGCGTTGCTGCGGCCGTAGCAGCGGGTGCGGGCTCTTGCGCCACCGCGCACGATGCCAGCAAAAACAATCCGATCGTCAGGGCACAATTTCGCCGTTTCATTTATAACCTCCTGGAACATTCGTGGATTGAGGCTGGCCGGCGCTAACTGGGGGCCGGGGCCGAAAGCTCGTCCCGACTTACCGGGTACGTGGAGCCATGATGCGATTGTATGCTGGGTAAGCTCCACAACCAAATAGAAACTTTGAATCCCTCGGATAAAAACGTTGCGCTTAGTGCGCGGGATTACTGGGCGCAATATGAAAAGAGAGAATACGAGCGGGAGCGGATCTATGAAGAAAATCGAAGCGATCATCCAGCCATTCAAACTCGACGAGGTCAAGGACGCGTTGAAGGCGATCGGCGTGGACGGCATGACGGTAAGCGAAGTCCGGGGACACGGCCGGCAGAAGGGCCACGCCGAAGTTTACCGCGGGCAGGAGTACCACGTGGACCTGGTGCCGAAGATCAAGCTCGAGATGGTGATCGCGACGGAGCGCGCCGACGAGGTCATCCACGCGGTGCTCGAAGCCGCGCGCACCGGCCGCATCGGCGACGGAAAGATCTTCGTCTACGACATCGCGGAGACCATCCGCATCCGCAACGAGGAACGGGGCTCGGCGGCGTTGTGAAGCGGCGCTGAGAAGCGCTGCCTCAGGCCTGGAAGGAGCTTCCGCAGCCGCAAGTTGACTTCACGTTGGGGTTGTCGAACTTGAAACCGGAACCTTCGAGCGTCTCGACGTAATCGACGTTGGCCCCATCGAGATACAGCATGCTGGCCTGGTTGACGAACACACTGAGACCGCCGAAGGTGTAGGTCTTGTCGAGCATTCCGGGAGCGTTCTCGAAGGCCATCGAATAACTGAAACCCGAGCATCCCCCGCCCACCACTGCGATGCGCAGGCCGGCCGGCTTGGGTTGTTGCGTATCCAGGATCTCTTTGACCTTCTCCACGGCTTTTTCTGAGAGTTGAATCATGGTTGACTCCAGTTTATCAGGCGTTGCCGGCCGGCAAGAAGCGCCGGGCTCGGCCAGGGACGCCGGGACCGAGCCCGGAACCCTCTCCACATACGTAGATGAATTTGCGCTCCCCCGGTTGCCGGAAATCTGCTATTTTGAACGGCAGGAGCATCGGGGCCGGGGCGAGCCGGGGAACCCAAGCCCATCGAAAATCGTAGAAACCGTTGGAAACGCAGCCGCGTCGCTCAAGATGTATGAGCAGCTCGATTGGCGCCCTGCGGCTGCCGCTGACCGGTAAGGCGATTGCAGTCGAGAGAAGAGTGGACTACAAGAACGAAGAGGCGGCTCTGGTCCGCCGCGCACAGGCCTCCGATGAGATGGCGTTCCGCGACATCGTCGAACGCTATCAGTCCAAAGTGTTTTCAATCATTTATGGGATCCTGCGCAACCACAACGACGCGGAGGACATCGCCCAGCAGGTGTTCACGAAGGTGTACTTCTCCATCAAGAGCTTCGATTTCCGGAGCTCCCTGCTGACCTGGATCTACAAGATAACCGTAAACGAATGTTACGATTACCTACGGAAGAAGAAGGTTCGGAAGCTGGTGTACGAGAGCGACTTCACAGAGGAAGACGCCCTTCGTATGGAGCATTCGGACCCAGCCAGGGACCAGCGCCAACCGGTTGACGTCGCCCTGGCGCAGCGGGACCTGGTGATGAAACTTCTGGCGCGGCTTCCGGAGGAGGATCGCAACCTGCTCCTACTCAAAGAGGTCGAAGGCCATTCGGTGGAAGAATTGGCCGCCATGACCGGCATCAACGAGAATACAATCAAAGTGAAGCTTTTTCGCGCCCGGCAGAAGCTGCTCAAGTCGGCTCAGCGGTTGACGAGGTCGCCCGGGCTGGTTACGGCTTAAGGTTTCAAAAGCGGACATAGATCCGCGAACTTTTGGTGTTGAGGGAAGTGATCGTATGCATGGGCTCATCAGAGAGCGCTTGGAAGACTGCCTGCGCGGTGCTCCAGCCAAGGCGCTGCCACCCGAGGTAGGAGAGCATCTGCGCACCTGCGACGACTGCCGCGAGGAGTTGGGCGGGATGCAGGACCAGTCCCGGCTGATGCACGTGCTGGCGCCGCCGCAGGCGATGGACCCCGCCCCGGGATTCTATGCCCGGGTGTTGGAGCGGATCGAGGCCGACCGGCCGCAGCCGTTCTGGGATGCGTTCCTCGAACCGGCATTCGGAAGACGGCTCCTGGCCACGTCGTTGGCGCTGGTGTGCCTGCTCGGAGGCTACCTGGCCTTCACGGAAAGTGGGAACGAGGGTCCGCTGGCGAGGCCGAAGCCCGAGGCCGTCATGGCCGTCGAACATCCTGCGGGCATGGGCCAGAACGCCGATCAGGACCGCGAGACCGTGTTGGTGTCACTAGCTAGTTACCACCGAGAGTAACGATGACATCGACGCACTCTCCGGGATGGCAGAATCCGCGGATCCTGCTGACGCTGGCGCTGGTGTTCTTGTGCGGTGTCACGGTCGGCATGCTGTTGCACCACTGGATTCACAACAGCGCCGAGGTCCCCGTAGCCCAACACGACTCTCCCCGAAAGGTGTTGCTGACCAGGCTCAGAACCGAATTGGAACTGACGCCGGCGCAGACCGAGCAGCTCGAGACGGTGCTCGACGACTTCTTCACCTACTACTACACGCTCCAGGCGCAATTGGACGATGTGCGCGCGAGCGGGAAGCAGCGGATCGAGCGCCTGCTCGATGACGGGCAGAAGAAGAAGTTCGAAAAAATCATGAACGAGCAGGACAAGCGCCTGCACTGACGGGCGCGCCCGCGGGGCCTGGCGCTATTCGCCGCGCCGCCGCCGTATGAGCCAGGGCTCGATCGCGCCGGGGTTGTCGAGCACTTCACTTTCGATTTCGTGGAACTGGCTGTCGATCGCCAGCTTTTCGAAGGCCGCTCCCAAGGCCGGGTCGCCGCACTCGGCCCGTTTCCGCTCGATCAGGGACAGGATGGCCTCGCACAGCTCGATGTGTTGCACCGTGTTGCTCATGGCCTACCCTCCTGCCCGATTAGACGCGACGCCGGGCCGGAAGTTCCAGGAAGGGTGACGGGGGGCGCGGAGCGAAGGAATGTTTGGCGTCCCCAGTGAGATTCGAACCCGCGTTACCGCCGTGAAAGAGGGTTCTGTTGGTTTTGCGAATTTCGTACTGATTCGCCGGAACTCGCATAAACGGACGCTGTGCAAGCGGATAGGCAACATTCTCGCTCGGAGTGCTTCGGCGCACTTTGGACCCGTTTGGGCTTCAGTTCGTCACCATAGCGTCACCACCCCGCGCGGTCCCAAATCGTCTGGCTGCCCGCCCTCCACGGCGTACCTGTCGAGGAGTCGGGATACTTGCGGCTCAGAACCGGCAGCCTACTTTTCAGGTGGGGCGCCGCCGCTCTTCTTCAGAATATCGATGCACTTTTCCGCCGCCTCGGCACCCTGAACTGCCAATTGCTCCTCGGCTTCGACATACCTCAGGTACAAGGAGCCCGCGGTTTCGCTTACGGTGTAAATAAGCGTGGACGCGTCACTGCAACTGTGCGCCAGATGTACCATGGATTCCGCCCTGTCTTTGCTTCCAGCCATCATCTGCAACGCGGCTTGCGTCGATGCGCCACTTGCGCAGAGCAGAGCGTTTCGATCTGCGTCATCCAGCCATTGGAAGAAGGCGAAGCCCAGCGGCCCATTGAATGCTTGGGGCCTGCCCTTGAACGCTTTCACGGCCGTTTCCAACGCGTTCACAAGTTGGCGGTCGGTGGCGACGGCAACTGTATACGTCTTGCCCAGTTGAAGCTCTTCTTGGTCTATCAGTGGCTTGTATTGTTGGATCGCCCGTTCGGTCTGAGTGAGCACGAGGTTGATTTCATCATCGGTCGGAAAGGTCTTTGCGGTTTGTGCGCCAGCCACAACCGCGGAGCCGGTCGTCACAAGGAGAAGTGCAAAGGCACAGCGGAATAGAACCATTAGGGACGCTCCTTGGCGTTTCCCACGTTTTGAAACGCGGCTGGATCATAGCACATCCCGCTCATGAGATTCGGCCCGGCTGGTAGTGCCCGGCTGGTAGTGTCTGAAAAGTGAGTTGAGCCGACGCTCAAGAGGGGATGACGGAACCACGCAGCAAAAGAGGGGGAGCTTCGGGGGGGCGTTCTCGGACGACTCGTGGTTTAGCGATAGTCGAAAACGAAAGCCAGTCCGTGCCCGACCGCGATTGTAGCGGTCTGAGAGAGTCTTCCGATCTTGGGGCCAAGGCGGCTCTTGGCAATGGCTCGAACCTGATCGGTCTTGGCAACGCTGAGCTGGAGCTGTGTGCTACACGACACGTCCTTGGTTACTTCATTCGGGGGTATGACAATTCGATGAGCCGGCTGACTGTCAATCCTTGTGCTGAGCGGAACAACCACTACGGTCTTGATACTCCGATTTACCGCAGTCCGTGACATCACGATGACGGGCCTGCGCCCAAACTGCTCGGAGCCTTCGGTCTGATTTTGGGGAATATCTACCCAGTAGATATCCCCCTGCTGAATGTCTACGGTCGGCATCACAGTGCCGTTTGCTCCATGTCACGGAGGATGCCCGGTAATCCGTAGAAAGTAGCGACTCTCACACCTGAAGGCATGGTAGCCTTCAGGATATTTTTCCGCCAAGAAAAAGGAGAGTCGCTATGAAGCAACAATACCAGATCGACCGTCAGCGAGCGGTGCAACAGTTCCGCCGCCTCGCCTCCCAAGAGAACCCCAACATCCAGATGATCCTGCCGATGGCCGACATCGTCGGCATGCTGCAGGATGGTGTCGGCCACCTGCTACGAGAAGCCGGCCTTGCGCTGATGAGCCTGGTGATGGAAGAGGAAGTTCGGCACCTGGCCGGCGAGCGCCATGAGCAGTATCCGGATCGCCGCGCGCACCGCTGGGGCAAAGAGGACGGCTACTGCGTGGTGGACGGCCAGAAGGTGCCGCTGAAACGCACCCGGCTGCGGACCAAAGAGAATCGGGAACAGCGGCTGGGTAGCTACGAGTTGTTCCAGCGTAGCTCGCCCTTGCAGCAAGGCGTTTGGGACAAGATGATGCGCGGGCTCTCGACCCGGAACTATGGAGCCGTGGTGAAAGAGTTCAGCGAGGCGTACGGCATCGAGAAGTCGGCGGTCAGTGAGAACTTCATCGAAGCCAGCCGCGAGAAGGTGAAGCAGTTGATGGAGCGGCCGCTGGGCGAGCTGCGGTTGTGCGCCGTGCTGATCGACGGCACGCCGTTCAAGGATCGCCAGATGATTGTGGCGTTGGGCATCGGCTGCGACGGGCGCAAAACGGTATTGGGACTGCGCGAGGGAGCCACCGAGAACGCAGCCGTGGTGGGGGAACTGCTGAGCGACCTGCTGGCGCGCGGCTTGGATTTCAGCGTCCCGCGGCTGTACATCCTCGACGGAGGCAAAGCGTTGGCCGCGGCCGTACGGCGCCACGCCGGGGAAGCCGCCTTCATCCAACGTTGCCAGGTTCACAAGAAGCGCAATGTGCTGGATCACCTCCCGGAGGAACATAAGGCCGGCGTGCGCCGCAAGCTGCAAAACGCCTACGCGATGAAAGAATACGAGCCCGCCAAACGGGCGCTGACGCAGTTGCATCGCGAGTTGATGGACCTGAATCCGAGCGCGGCGCGAAGCCTGGAGGAAGGCATGGAGGAAACGCTGACCGTTCACAGGCTGGGCGTGCCGGACCAGCTCCGCCGCACCCTGGCTTGCACCAACGTGATCGAATCGGCGTTCTCGATCGTGGAGACGGTTTGCCGGAATGTGAAGCGATGGCGGGACGGCGATCAGATAGAACGCTGGGTCGGCTCCGGGCTGCTCGTGGCCGAGCGGCAGTTCCGGAAGGTCATCGGCTACCGTCAGATTCCGCTGCTGCTGTCCTCAATGGCGAACGCCGTTTCCAGGAAGCCGATTGCGAAGGGAGTCGCTGTCGCGTAATCTATGAGTTCCGAGGGTCGCTTACTTTCAACGGAGTTCCGGTCAATCTCATGTCACGCATGGAATCGGCTAGGAAGGTCTCATCCTCGTCGTCCCACGCTATCTCTGGGACGATTGGTTCCGGAGCAGCCACGCGCACATCGACCAATCGCCGCAGCCAAGCGTGAGCATCAACTGCGGCCCGCAGGCCGCCCCGTATTTGCTCAACGACCTCTGGATAGATCGGCTGACGGGTCCTCATAGCCTTAAGCAGACAGTCCACGTGGAGTCTGGTCCAAATTGCATATCCAGCGAACGTCATCGCCATCTTCGCGCCAGAATCCGTGTCCTTGCATTCATGATACTGGACGGCAGAGAGTTCCTGCACAAGGGAGCCAAGCTTCCGGAAAGTCCATATCGTGAACATTCCCCGGTCTCGGAGATCTTCGCCGAATGCAGAACTGCCACGCTCCCTGAAGTCCGCTTCCAGTTCAGAAAGTGACTCAGAAATCAGGCGCTCGATTCCATGCTGGGGAACGACGATCCGCAAGAGATCTCCGAGTGCGTTCATAGCCGCGAAATACTGCGGGAAGATCTCCTGCCTCACTGTCTTGAAATCCTCTTCGGTGCGCGTTTCTATGAGGCGTTGAACGAGATCGTCGATGACCGAGACAACCGAGCGAACAAGTTCCTCTGCAACCCCAGAGAGTTGTCTCTTGGTGCTCTCGGCTTCAGACGGAAGACCGACAAGCTTCAGGACCTCGCCAAAATCCCTCCTGCCCATATTGCTCGGAAGAGTTATCGCCGTACTTGCCATGTTTGTTCGACCTTGTCCTCGGGTCCCACCCGCGCCAGGTTGTCACCGGCCCAACTTCCCCCGTAAACGAGGGGCGCGGTCCCTTCCCCATCCCCTATGCGTGACATTCTACTGCACTTTTCGATCTTGCGCACGCAAAACTGCATACAGCAGAAGCCTCAGGGCGCACTGGTACCCTAGCTACTTAGTGGTATGACGTGCCCAAGGTTCTCCTAAGTTCCCTCTTTAGACCCAGGTTAACACTTTCGGTTGATCGCTAAATGTTGAAAAAGGCAACACTTCTCGGGGCGCACAGATTTCGCGCGCTATGCGCCTTTGCGGGGACGACCGCCCGCCGCGCGTCTTGCGGGCCGCAGCGATTGGACTTAACGCCTGCCATAACGGCGACAACGTTTCTCACAGCCAGACGCTCGCAGCGTCGCCGCTTTGCCTGCTGACGCAGGTCGATTGCGCTAACTTGATGATCGGGTATGGCGTCCCCAGCGGGATTCGAACCCGCGTTACCGCCGTGAAAGGGCGATGTCCTAGGCCGGGCTAGACGATAGGGACCGGAGGAAAATCGACGTACCTTCACTACTCTAACGGTCCGCCCGAGCCCCAGTCAACCGCAACGCACTCAACCCGCCGGCCACACCGAATCCATCGCCTCGAGCGCGAAGCGCGCCGACACCGTCGCCCGGCCGCCGCCCATCTCGATCCCCACCTCCACCGCCTCCAGCACCGGCTCGAACGTCGCGCCCGCCTTCGCCGCCTGTTCGATGTGCCATTGCATGCAGGACTCGCAGTCCTTCACCACCGAAATCCCGACCGCGATCAGCTCCTTGTCCCGCTTCGCCAGCGCGCCGTCGGAAAAGGCGGCCCGTTCCATCTCGAGAAATGCGGCGTACACCTTCGAGCCGAGCCCCGTCATCCGCGCGTGCGCCGCCTTGCGCCTCTTCGTAATTTCCGCCAGTTTCTCCATCACGAACAGTGTACCCATTGCCCGCCCTGCTAACATCGTAGGTATATACGTTGCCCAGCAGGGATCGGGCACTTAGAGGGGCGAATGAAGAAGACGGATCTGTTCCGCGTTTGGGGACGTGTGCTCAGCGGCCGAACTCCGTTCCTTTCCATCGAAATTACCAAGGAATGCCCGCTGCATTGCCCGGGCTGCTATGCCTATTCGCCGGATCATCTCGGCGACGGCGTCAACCTGCGCCAGTTGAGCGATCTCAAGGGACGCGCGTTGGTGGACGAAGTGGCCGGCCTGGTTTCGCGGCTGCGCCCCGTGCATCTGTCCATCGTGGGCGGCGAGCCCCTGGTGCGCTACCGCGAGCTCGACGAGCTGCTGCCGAAGCTGGCCGGCATGGACGTCGAGGTACAACTCGTCACCAGCGCCGTGCGCCCCATTCCTCCCGCCTGGGCCTGCCTGAACAACCTGCACCTCGTCGTTTCGATCGACGGCCTGCAACCGGAACACGACCGGCGCCGCGCCCCCGCGACTTACGCGCGCATCATACAGAACATACGCGGCCACCGGATCGTGGTTCATTGCACCCTCACCCGCCAGACCGTCTCCCGGCCGAACGCGCTCGCCGAGTTTTGCGGCTTCTGGTCGGCGATTCCGGAAGTCCGCAAAATCTGGTTCAGCCTATACACGCCGCAGGAGGGCGAGGTCTCCGAAGAGCGCCTGACGCCAGGCGACCGCGTCGAGGCCGTCCGCCAGATCGACTCCATTCGCGGCCGCTTTCCCAAGCTCGATGCGCCGGCCCTCATCGTCAACGGCTTCCTGCGCCCGCCCGAATCGCCCGACCGGTGCGTCTTCGCCCAGCTCACCACCTGCCTCTCCGCCGATCTCACTTCGCGCATCACGCCGTGCCAGTTCGGCGGCCGGCCAGTATGCACCGAGTGCGGCTGCGTGGCTTCGGTGGGGATGGCCGCGGTCGCGAACATACGTTTGGCCGGCCTGGTGCCGCTCTCCGGGCTGCTGGCCGGATCGCGCCGCATCGGAGAGCTGTTCGCGCCCGCCCCGGTTGCCGACGCTGAGCTCGATCGCGCCGCCTGATTCGGCCGGCGATCCGTTATCCTCATGGGATGATGTCCACGATCCGCGTCATCGGCCGGTTGTTCTTCCTGTCGTTCCCGTTCATCGCCGCAGGCACGCTCCGCTGGACGCGCGGATGGATCTGGTTGGGGCTGCTGCTTTTTTCCTTGGTCGTCATCTTCGCAGTCGCCCACGCGAAGAACCCTGGCCTCATGACGGCTCGCTTGAACACGAAAGCTCCCACCAAGCTCTTCGATAAGGTCTTCGTCGCATTGTATGTGACCTCCGCGCTGGGGTTCTTTGTCACGGCTGGCCTGGACGCCCGCTTCGGCTGGTCTCACCTTTCCTACGCGTGGGTCTATGCCGGTGTTGCCCTGCATATGGTCGCACTGGTGCCGCTCGTCGCAGTTGTCGCGACGAATCCTTTTCTCGAAGGAACGGTCCGCATACAGAGCGAGCGCGGGCACTTCGCCATCACCAGCGGCCCTTATGCGATCGTGCGGCACCCCATGTACGTCGGCATCATCCTCTTGTTCCTGGCCTCGCCGCTTGTGCTCGGTTCGTGGTGGGCCTACATCCCCGTCGCCGGCATCGCGGTCGCGTTTGTGTTCCGCACGGCGCATGAGGACCGCACCTTGCTCCTCGAACTGCCTGGCTACGCGGACTACGTCCAGCGCACAAAGTATCGCCTGATCCCCGGCCTATGGTAATCGACCACCAGAGCGCAGAGCACTATTCCTGGGGCGACGGCTGCGACGGATGGCATCTGGTCCGGACGCCGGCGCTGAGCGTCATCGAGGAACGAATGCCGCCCGGCACTTCCGAAATCCGGCACTTCCATCGCAGCGCGACGCAGTTCTTTTATGTTCTCGAGGGAAGGCTCACCGTCGAACTGGACGAGCATGAGTACGATCTGAGCAACGGGCAGGGCATCGCCGTAGCGGCGGGCCAAGCCCACCAGGTTCTCAATCGGTCTGCCGCCGATGCTCGATTCCTGGTGGCCTCGACGCCGCCGAGCCACGGCGATCGCGTCACCGCTTAGCCGCGGTGGCCGCCGCCCCCACCGTGAAAACCGCCTCCACCGAAGCCGCCCCCATGGAATCCACCACCATGGAATCCACCACCATGGAAGCCACCACCGAAGTGGCCGCGCACGCCGCCAAACCGCCCTGGGTAGCCGCCGTAGTATCCGTGTCCCCATGCCCAGAAGGGCGAGTAGAATCCCCAGCCGAAAGGACTGAACAGGAACCCATCGCCCGGCAGAAACGCATAGCAGTCCCAGTATGGGTCCCAATACCAGCCCGCTCCATACCAGCCGCCATTCACACCCACCGCCTGCGCCGCATCCAGATTCGCCTGCGCTTCGTAGTGGCTGCGGAGATCGCTCCAGCGGTAGAGCGGATCGTTCTCGGCGTCTTCCTTATTGAACCTTACGGCCTTCAACGGCTGCTGGCCCTCGAGCGCCACCTGGTGCCCGCCCTTCAAGGTCAAGACCTGCGAGCCCGCGTTCAGTTCGGCCTTCCCGTCCACCACGCTGACCCCGGGCGGATTCGCATAGAACCCATAGACCCCGGCCTTCTCAATCCGCGTGGTCGCGTTGTCTACAACCACGTTCAAACGGTTCTCTTTATAGAACTGGTCCACTTCGAGCATCGCCGATCCGTGCTCCAGGCCGACCGTCGTATCGGCCAGCCCCAGAGACATCATGCGGATGGCGCTGTCGTTTCCGACCCGCAGGAAGACACCCGGCATCAGCAGCACCTCGGCATCTCCCTGGGTTGTCGTCAGCACATCGTTGGGGCGAACTTGGGTCATGCCCACCGACCGCTCCGACAGCGCCCGTCCATCCACCGACGCCTGCCCCTCCACGTAATTCAGGGTTCCGGGCATCGGCGTCGTCGTCGCCAGCGCCAGCGCTGCGGTCGCAAGCAGGGCCAACCCAACCCGCCCGCTTGTTTTCCAAATCGCCTTCATATCTTTCTCCACTAAGAAAGATGCAAGGCCGGCGAGGCCGGTTCCCCGCGGGTCTGCGCTACGCTGGAAGTCGTTGAACGCAAACCTTCCTCTGGCGGGCCCGGCCCACCTCGCGATTGTGGCGGCCGTCCCTTTGCTGGCCGCGCGCGTTCTCCCTCGTTAGCCAGCCGCAGGCCTGCCACGGTGGCGCCAATCCGTTATGCGCTGGGCGCGTTTCTGCTCGTTAATGAAGCCGCCTGGTATGCCTACCAGATCCACCACGGGTATCTTCATTTTCCAGACGAACTGCCGCTCCAGCTCTGCGACTTTGCCGTCTGGCTGGCCGCCATCTCCGCGCTCACGCGCAGCGCCTGGTGTTTCGATCTGGTCTGGTATTGGGGACTCTCCGGCGCCGGGATGGCCATCCTCACGCCAGACCTTTGGACGCCGTTCCCGTCCTATCTCGCCATCGCGTTTTTCCTCTCGCACGGCGGCGTGGTGGCCACCATTCTGTTCCTCGCCTGGTCCGGCCAGGCGCGTCCCCGCCGCGGCTCCCTCTGGCGAGCCTTCCTCTCACTCAACGTTCTGGCCGCCGCCATCGGCGTCTTCGACGCAATCTTCAAGACCGACTATCTCTATCTCCGCCAAAAGCCGGCCAACGCATCGCTGCTCGACCTGCTCGGCCCTTGGCCGGTCTATATCGTTCTCGCCGAACCGCTGGTGCTGCTGCTCTTCTGGATTCTGTGGCTCCCGTTCCGCCGCCGGGATCGCCGATAATACGGACATGCGCATCGCCCCCAGCCCGGCCCTGGTGTGCATCCTGGCCTTGTGGATCGTCATCGGCGTAGCCACAACCTTCAGGCGCCAGCACTCCTCAACCAGCGAGACCCGGCGCGCAGGCGGCTGGACCTGGGGCTTTGCGTTGCACGTTCTTTCGATCGGCATCCTCTGGGCCCTGCCTCGCCCCGATCCGCCCGGCCTGTGGCTATCCGTGATCGCCGTCGCGCTCGGCGCGGCCTCGGCTGCCGTCATTCTAGCCGCTCAGCGCGCTCTCGGCCGCCAGTTCGCTTACACCGCGCGCCTGGTGGAGGGCCATCGCCTGATCGTTGCCGGCCCTTACCGCTGGGTGCGGCATCCCATTTACACTGCGCTGTTCGGCATGGCCCTGGCGAACGGCCTCGTGCTCAGCCGCTGGCCGGCGATCGCCATTTTCGTTGTCCTCTATTTCGCCGGCACCGCCATCCGCATACGTAGTGAGGAGCGCCTCCTGCGCGGCGAATTCGGCGCCGAATTTGAGGATTACGCCGCCCGCGTCCCCGCCTTGATCCCCGTCCCTGGGCGTAAACTATAGAGCCATGATCCAGACCGCCGTCTTCGCGCTCCTCTCCGCCGGCATTCTGCACGTCTCCTGGAGGTCGCTCGGCTCCCCCCGCTCGCACGGCTTCTATCGCTTCTTCGCCTTCGAGTTCATCGCAGCCCTGATCGTTCTGAACGCGCCCTATTGGTTCCGCGATCCCTTCGTGCCCCGCCAGCTCGCGGCCTGGTTCCTGCTATTCGGCTCCATCTGGCCCGCCGTTGTCGGGCTCCGTTTGCTCCGCTCTCGCGGCCGCCCCTCCGAGGAAGTTGCCGATCCCACGAAGTTCGCTTTCGAGAAAACGACGGCCATCGTCGCTACGGGCATGTATCGTTACATCCGCCACCCGATGTACGCCTCGCTGTTCTACCTGGCCTGGGGCGCGGCGCTGAAGGACCTCTCGGCGGCGAGCGTCGCGCTGGCCCTGGCCGCTTCGCTAGCTCTGGTGGCCACGGCGCTCGCCGAAGAGCGCGAGAACCTGGCGCACTTCGGCCCATCCTACGCGGAGTATATGAAGACGACTCGCCGCTTCGTTCCCTTCGTGTTCTGACGCGGCGGTTCTACTCTTTCTCGTGCGGCGCCCGGACCACCGACTTCGCGATCGCAGGCGTCTGCTTCTCCTGCTCGGGCAGCGGCGTCTCCGGCTTCAAATAGAGGTGCGTCAGGCCGTCCTGTAGAATCTTGAACGCGGTTTGCGGATCGTCGGCGAATTGGAACAGGTCCAGGTCCTCCTTCGCGATGGTGCCGTACTTCACCAGCGCGTCGAAGTTGACGATCTCCTTCCAGTAGTCGGTGCCGTAAAGCAGGATCACCATCTTCTTGGCCAGCTTGCCGGTCTGGCACAGCGTGAGCATCTCCGTCATTTCGTCCAGCGTACCGAACCCGCCGGGAAAAACCACCAGCGCCTTGGCCAGGTAGGCGAACCAGAATTTGCGCATGAAAAAATAATGGAACTCGAAATTGAGCTCTTTCGAGATATATGGATTCGGGAGCTGCTCGAAGGGCAGCCCAATATTCAGGCCGATACTCTTGCCGCCGGCTTCGCAAGCGCCGCGATTGGCGGCTTCCATGATGCCCGGCCCTCCGCCGCTGCAAACGACGAACCGGTGGCTCTTGTTCTTCAGCTTTTCGCCCCACTCGGTGAGCAGCCGGGCCAGCACTCGCGCTTCTTCGTAGTAGCGCGCGATCGGGCTCTCCGGCGGATGAATGCGCGCCGATCCGAAAAACACCACCGTGTCGCGGATCTGCTCGCGCCGGAAATGCGCCAGCGGTTCGAGGTATTCGGACAAAATGCGGATCGCGCGGGCGTCCGGGCTATCGAGGAACCCCTCGTTCTTGTACGCTACGCGCACTTCGGCATTCGGAATGGAGCGGTCACGCATTGTTTCCCTCTCGATCTTGCGGAGACTTCTCGAGCTGCTCGACTCTCTTCGAGAGCTGCCGTACGGTCTTCAACAGGTCCGCCAGCTTGGGAAAGGCCGTCACCGCGCGCAGCCACTCGCGTGCGTCGAAGGCCGGAGAGCCGGAGACCACGCTCCCCTCCTTCACGTCGCCGCCTATGCCGCTTTGCGCGTAGACTACGGCGTTGTCGTGGATGGTGAGGTGGCCTGAAACGCCCACCTGGCCGGTCAGCAGGACCTTCTTCCCCAGCACGGTGCTGCCCGCAAGGCCCACCTGCGCGCAGATGATGTTGTCCTCTCCCACCACGCAGGCGTGGCCCACCTGCACCAGGCTGTCGATTTTCGCGCCTCGCTTGATCCGTGTCTCGCCCACGGTCGCACGGTCGATCGAGGAGAGCGACTGAATCTCCACATCGTCCTCGATCACCGTGGGGCCCGACTGCGGGATCTTGTACTGCGAGCCGTCTGCCTTGTGTGCGAATCCGAAGCCGTCCCCGCCGATCACCACGCCGTTCCCCAGAGTGACCCGGTTTCCGATCCGGCAGAATTCGCGGACCGTGGCGTGCGAGTGGGCGTAGAAATCGTCGCCGATCTCGGCGCCTTCGTAGATGACCGCGTGCGGGTGAACAACGGCGTTCCGGCCGATGGTAACCCGTTCGCCAACCACCGCAAATGGGCCGATCGACGCGTTCTCCCCAATCGAGGCCGTCCCGGCGACCCAGGCCAGCGGATGAATACCCGGAGCGGGCCGCGGCGGCCGATAGAACAGCTCCAGCGCGCGCGCAAAATCGAGATACGGATTCTTCGAGACCAGGCTCGTGAGCGCGCCGTCGTGTACCGGCTCGGCAATCAGGATCGCCCCGGCGCGGCTGAGCTTCACCTTGTGGGCGTACTTCGGATTGGCCAGGAACGTCACCTCGTTCGGGCCGGCCTGCTCCATCGGGGCTACGCCAGTGATTTCGAGGCCGGCGTCACCCACCACCTCGCACCCCAACGCCGCAGCAAGCTCGCGTGTGGTCATAGGATTCAAGCTACCACTCCCGGCGCATGCGCCGCGCGGCGGTTTTCCACAGGGACGTAGCTCGGGCGGTCCTCATTTTTTCGCAACCTGCCCGGCTCAATCGAATCCAAATAAGGGGGGCTGGTCGATAAGACAGGGAGAGAGCATGAGAGTCCTTGGGTCCCGTTTCGTGAATCTGTGGTGTAGGCTGTTGCACCCGGCTCCAATGTGGCCCGTAAATGGCCGCTACCGATGTCCCGTATGTCTCCGCTCCTATCCCGTGCCGTGGGAAAAGCAGCCGGTTGTGGCAAGGGCGCCCGTTGTGGTGCTCCCAATCCGGACGAACGAAGTTCCCGTGCGCGCGTCGGAAGCCGCCATCGCCGTGGCCGCGTCGCAGTAGCGGCCCGAAGCTGTTCTATCGTGCTACGATAGAAAGCGGATCGTGAAGAGCACTGGGATTGCGGAAGCCGTCGATTACCGCGCGCTCGCTGAATTTCGATTCCAAATCCGGAAGTTCCTGCACTTCAGCGAGGCCGCCGTGCAAGAAGCTGGTCTCGAACCGCAGCAGCACCAACTGTTGCTGGCCATCAAGGGGCTGCCTGAGGGGATGGAGCCCACCGTGGGGGAGCTGGCCGCGCGGCTTCAAACCCGGCACCATAGCGTCGTCGAGCTAATCGACCGCCTGGAACGCCGCCGGCTGGTCTCCCGCCGCCGGTCGAAAGACGACCTACGCCAAGTCAGGGTTGTGTTGACGCCCTCGGGCGAACGGGTTCTCGAGGCTCTGTCGCTCCAGCACCGGGCGGAATTGGGGAACGCGGGGCCGGCACTTCTCGACGCGCTCCGCGGCCTGCTTGGCCGATAGCTGCCATCGATCCGACGGAGGGGCTTTGCACACCATCGCCAGAATTTTCGGCAGGCTCGCATCCGGCGAGCCTCCCCAGCAGTTGGGCGATTTCACCACGACTCTGCGCACCGTTCCGATCTCATTTCTCGCGGTGGGGATCGGAGCGCTGAGCGCGCTGGTCGCCGTAGCGCTCCTGTGGCTGATCGGCCTCTTCACCAACCTGTTCTTTTTCGGCAGGTGGGGAACGGCGCTGGTCTCACCCGCCGGCAATCACCTGGGGCCGTACGAGGTTCTGGTGCCCGTGGGAGGCGCGCTCATCATCGGGCTGATGGCTCGCTATGGCTCGGAGCGCATCCGCGGCCACGGCATTCCCGAAGCCATCGAATCCATTCTGATCAACGGCAGCAAGGTGGAGCCGCGAGTGGCGTTTCTCAAGCCGCTCTCCTCGGCCATCTCGATCGGTTCCGGCGGCCCGTTCGGCGCCGAGGGCCCCATTATCATGACCGGCGGCGCGTTCGGGTCCATGATCGCGCAGATGTTCCGGTTGAGCAGTGCCGAGCGAAAGACGCTGCTGGTGGCGGGCGCCGCAGGCGGGATGTCGGCTACCTTCGCCGCCCCGGTGGCCTCGGTCCTGCTGGCGGTGGAGCTGCTGCTGTTCGAATGGAAGCCGCGCAGCCTGGTGCCTGTGGCGCTTGCGAGCGCGACCGCAACCGTTCTGCGCCGCTACATGCTGGGAACGGGGCCGCTGTTTCCCGTGCCTCCTCACGCCTTGTTCATCGGCCCTGCGAGCATCCTCGGTTGCGTGGTGGCCGGCGTTCTGGCCGGGGCGCTTTCGGCTGTCCTGACCATAGCGGTCTATGCCGCCGAAGACGGGTTTCGTCTGCTGCCCATCCACTGGATGTGGTGGCCGCCGATTGGCGGCCTGGTCATCGGCATCGGCGGACTTCTGTTTCCGCAGGCGCTCGGCGTCGGGTATGACGTCATCGCGGGGCTTCTTCGGGGCGACGTCGCCCGCAACACGATGCTGGGAATCCTGCTGGTCAAATCGATCATATGGTCGGTGTCGCTCGGCTCCGGGACGTCGGGCGGCGTGCTGGCGCCGCTGCTGATGATGGGCGGCGCGCTGGGCGGTCTCGAAGCCGCGTTCCTGCCGTATCACGGCGCGGGATTCTGGCAGCTTGTCAGCATGGGCGCCATCCTGGGCGGCACCATGCGCTCCCCATTCACGGGCGTCATCTTCTCCATCGAGCTGACGCACGACGTCAACATGATGCTTCCGCTCCTGGTGGCCACGGTGATCGCGCATTTATTCACAACGCTGACGCTGCGGCGTTCGATCCTCACCGAGAAGGTCGCGCGCCGCGGCTACCACCTCAGCCGTGAATACGCCGTCGATCCGCTCGAGGTCCTGTTCGTGCGGGAAGTCATGCGGACCAATACGGCGGTGTTGCCGGGCGCCATGTCCGTGGGCGAACTGGCGAATGCGGTGCACCTGGACCACAGCGAGCGCGGCCAGTTTCTCTATCCCGTCGCCGATGACGAGCGCCGCCTGCTCGGCACCCTGACGCGCAGCGACATTCAGCAACTGCTGGCTTCAAACGGCGCCCAGGGAGCCAGGTCGCTGGCCGACGTGGCGCACAAGACCCCCGTGGTCGCCTACCCGGACGAACCCTTGCGCCTGGTGGTCAACCGCATGGCCGAGACCGGCCGCACCCGCCTGCCCGTGGTGGAGCGCGACGAGCCGCACCGTTTGCTCGGCCTCGTCTCATTGAACGACCTGCTCAAGGCGCGCACCCGCAACCTGGCCAACGAGCGTCACCGCGAGCGGGTCCTGCGCTTGCACTTCTGGGGCAACCGCGGCGTCAAGGCTGAGACCAGAGCCGCCGCAGATCCGCCACGAAGCCCTGCGGGTCGTTGACATCGAGCAGGACCGCCGCGCCGCTTCCTTTGGGCGGAAGAAGGACCAGGCGCGTCGCTCCGGCGCGGTACATCCGCACCTTCTCCCCGCTGCCGACGCGAAACCAGCCGGAGGCGTAGTGGCTGTTGGCGAAGCCGTTGGTGCGCGCCGTGAGCCGCCAGTCCGGATCGGAAGCGATGTCCACCATCCTGATGCGCTCCATGTCCACATCCGCCGCGCTGATGGTCACGGGATAGAACAGATCGTGAATCTCCAGGCTCTGCGGCCCCAATGTATAGCGCGTAGGGCCCGGCGAGTAGAGAACGCAAAACACGCCGAACGCCAGCCCAACCGCCCCGATGGCCGCTCCGGCAATGAGCCCGATGCGCCTCCCGATGCCGCGGGACCGTGGAGCATCGCCGGCAGGCGGCAGGTCCGGCCGCGCCGCGGTAGCGAAAACGCCGATGGCCTCCAGCAAGCCTCTCACGTCGTCCGGGCTGACCAGCACTGTCTTCGCTTCCGTGACCACCACGACGGCATTCTTGCGGTTGGTGAGATACCACGTGCTCTTTCCGAGCCTGGCCGTCCGGAACAATCCGTAGTATCCGAACAACCCGCCGCTGCCCCACAGCCTGACGCACCCGCAGAAGTCGTCTTTCGTCGCGGCGCGCGCTTCGCGCAGTCGATCGAGAGGGATGACCACGTCTCCAACCAGCCTCTTGACGCGTAGGGAGGGTCCTTCGCAAACGTAGCCCCGCGGCGAGTACGCATACACCAGGCAGATGGCCAGAACCGCGAGGAACGCAACCACGGGAAGGTGCGAAGCGAGCGCGGCGCCTAGCAAGACAACCACCGCCAGTCCGGAGACGATCTTCGCCAGCGTGTCGTAGGAGGCTGAGAAGTTCACCCCGCCATTCTATCGAGAATGCAGGCTGCCGGCGGGCTTATGTCGCCACGGCCTGCGGATGGAATCGCAGCCCGGACCACTCCTCGCAAAGCAGGATCGAGTTCGCCGGGTTGTACGGCAGGTACTTCAGCATCGCCGGCCGCTCGATCAGCGTGCGCGGATCCTCGGGCAGCCGTTCCGCCAGCGCGGAGACGTCCTGGCTGGCCGTGTACTCCACGCCGCCGACGAAATACCTGTAGCAGAGGGTTCCGTCGCGGAAGTCCGTGATCGTTGCGCCTCCGGTCCGGCCTTTCGTATTGACCGTCTTGCGCCTCAGCCGCTCGCGCTCGGCCGGCGTGCGCCGCATGGCCGGTACAAACCACGCCACCGCGCCCGTCAAAGCTCCCGCTACACCCGCCATCAGGACTTGCCGTTTCTTCATCGCCGCTCGGTTAACTCTGCGTGGAAAGCCTTGTCGTAGTCCTTCAAGAACTGCTCCAACCCTCTATCGGTCAGAGGATGGTTGAACAACATATCCAGAACCTTAAAAGGCATGGTCGCGATATCGGCTCCGGCCATTGCCGCCTCCAGCACGTGTACCGGCGAGCGAATCGAAGCCGCCAGGATCTTGGTTTTGAACCCGTAGTTCTCGTAGATCGTCTTGATGTCCTCAATGAGGTTCATTCCCACCTGGCCGATGTCGTCGAGCCTCCCCACGAACGGGCTGACGATGTAAGCTCCGGCCTTGGCCGCGAGCAACGCCTGCGGCCCCGAAAAGCACAGCGTGACGTTCACCCGCGTGCCCTCTTTCGAGAGCGCGGCCGTTGCCTTGATCCCGTCGCGCGTCAGCGGGCATTTCACCACCACGTTGGGGTGAATGCGGGCCAACTCGCGTCCCTCGGCGATCATGGCGCTGGATTCGGTCGCAACCACCTCGGCGCTGATATCGCCGTCGATGATCTTGCAGATCTCACGGATGTGCTCCGCCGTGGGCTGGCCTTCTTTTGCGATCAGGGTCGGATTTGTGGTCACACCATCCACCACGCCCCAGTCCGCCCCCTTCTTCAGCTCTTCGAGGTTGGCCGTATCCAGGAAGATCTTCATACCTTCTACGTTACATCGGATTGCGACACCGGCGTGTTACATTCCTTTCAGCCGATTGTGGGATCGACTTCTCCGTAGATACCGTGAGGCCGTCTTCTTCAGCCGTGCTAACCTTGACATTTATGCGACAACTCCTTTTGATTGCCACCCTGGCTGCCCTGTTCGCGAGCATCATGCCGGCCCAGCTCGGACGCCGAGCCCCCGGCTTCGCGCTGCCCGACTCGAAGCAGACCGAATACGACCTCCAGGACTACCGCGGCAAGGTTGTGATTCTCGACATCATGCGCACGGACTGCCCTCACTGCGGTCCCTACGCCAAAATCCTCGAAGAGATCAAGGCGTCCTACGGCGGAAAAGTTGTCGTGCTCGCCATCACGAATCCGCCCGACAACCAGACCGCCGTCGCGGCCTTTGTGGCCAAGAACAAGATCACCTTCCCCATTCTGTTCGACTGCGGCCAGGTTGCCTATTCTTATATTCTTCCCAACCCGCTGCGCGGCAATCAGGTTGACATCCCGCACACTTACTTGATCGATGCGAATGGCATCATCCGGGGCGACTGGGTGTGGGGCCCGGAGACCTACGATATCTTCGGAAGTGGGGTTGGGCTTCGCGCGCAGATCGACAAGCTCCTCGGGATGAAGCACTAAAGGCTCCCCCGCAAACACCCGATCAGTGGAGCGGTGCCTTCTCTCGCGATGCCGCCTCCACTGGCGCAGGCCGCCGACCTGCTGAGCGCGGAGTTCCGCCACCGCGTTCGCAGTCTGGTCCGGCTGCCCAAAGGGGAATCCGGGGCCCTCGACGCCGCGTTCCTCAAGTGGCTGGAACGGCGGGGCTTCAACGCTCCACAGTCGAAGGCCCTCAGCGCCATAACTTTCGGAGCCGCCGTCCGTTTGCTGGCGCAGAAGAAATCGCTGGCCGCTTTCTTTGAACAGGTGGAGTACAACGGCCGCAGGCTGGCCAAACTGGACGTCACTCCGGCCTCCGTTCTCGACGCTCTTTCGGCTTACGACCGCCTTCTGACGCGCCGCTCGCGCACAGTCCCCAAGTCCGAACGGGAGGACGTGCGCTGGGTCGCCGAACAATTGGGATTCTGCGTAGTCCTCACGCTGAACAACGCCTTCTATCAGGTGCGCGAAGCGGAAACCGAGGCCTTCTTCGAACTGCACGACGCCGAACTCGGCGCCTCGGCCGAGAGCGAACTGGTGGAGGCGTACCTCACTATCCTGGCGCGGTTCTGTCGTGCCGATGCGGCCTGCGCCGTCCTGTTCGATCCCAGCCGCCAGGCGCCGGCGGTTTGCGGCGTCCCGCTTCCGCTTCCGCCGGGGTTCCGATTCGGAGCGCTGGCCGCCCCCCGGCTGTTGCGCCCCGGAGAGGGCCGCATGGGGCGATTGCTCAATCCCGCCTGGGGCGGTCAATTCGTCTCGGTGTGGTCGGTTCCGATGGGGGAGGCCGGCGCGATGCAATTCGCCTTCCGCAAGGAGTACCAGTGGCTCCCGCGAGAGCTGCGTTTGCTCACCGGAGCCGCGAAGCGATGCGTGAGGGCGGCGGAGAAGCTGCGGCTGACCGTCCAGCTTGCCGATCGCGAGCGCGAGGTGAGGGAACTGGCCGAGCGTATGCTCCAGGTCGAGGAGCGGGAACGGCGCCGCATCAGCCGCGAATTGCACGACGAAGCCGGCCAGCTTCTGCCCTACGTCCGCCTGCAACTCGAAATGGCGGAGCGCGACGTCTCTATGGCGCCGTCTACCAGAGCGAGGCTGGCGGAGGCTCGCGATGCCGTCGGCCGCACCGTAATCGAGATCCGCCGCGTGCTCTCGGACCTGAGCCCGGCGGTTCTGGAGCAACTGGGCCTGGCGGCCGCGGTGCGCCAGTTGCTGAGCCGGCTGCGCCAGATGCACGGCATCGCGACCCACCTGGATGCCGAAGGGTTAAAGATCCTTCCGGAGAAGACCGCAATTCTGGCCTACCGGCTGGTCCAGGAGTGCTGCAACAACGCAGGGCGGCATTCGTCGGCCTCGCACCTAAACGTTTCGCTCATTGCCGCCGATGGAAGACTGAAGATGCGTATTCAGGATGACGGTACCGGCTTCCGGGTCGCTGAGGCGCTCGCCAAGCCTGGCTCGTACGGGCTGGCGGGCATGCGAGAAAGAGTTGCGCTGGCGGACGGTAGCTTCGACGTCTCCTGCACCCCGGACCGGGGCACCCGCGTCTCGGTTGCTATTCCGATTCCTGCGGCAGCCCCGGGGCGCCGCCAAGCCGCCCAACCCCCACGGGGGCGCCGGGCGTTGCGCATGAAAATCGAGGGCTTATGCCAAAGATAAAAGTGTTGCTGGCCGACGATCACACGCTCTTCCGGCAGGGCATCAAGAACCTGCTTGCTGCGGAGGCCGACCTGGAAGTGGTCGCCGAGGTGCCGAACGCCGGAGACGCCATGCAGAAGACAGCGGAGCTGCGCCCCGATGTAGTCCTGATGGACATCGGGATGCCCGGTTTCAGCAGTTTCGAGGCAACCCGCCAGATCAAGAAGGACCGGCCCGATACCAAGGTGCTTTTCCTCACCATGTACGACGATGAAGACTACCTGGTGGAGGGAATGGAAGTCGGGGGCAACGGCTATGTCCTGAAGGACTGCCCGGCCCTGCAACTTCTCGCGGCGATCCGCGACGTGCACCGGGGCGGCAGCTATCTCAGCCCCAGGATGCTCTCTCAGCTTGTCGACGATTTCCGCTCCCGTGTCAAGTCGTCCGCCCGTCTTCCACGCTTCGCCACGCTGACGCCCCGCGAAAAGGAGGTTCTTAAGATGTTGGCGGAAGGCCAGTCCGTCAAGGAGATCGCCTGCTCGCTGAACCTCAGCGTCAAGACCGTCGAAGCGCACAAGTTCAACCTGATGCGGAAGCTCGATATCCACAACAAAGCGCAGTTGGTCCAGTACGCCATCCAGAAGAAGATCATCCAGATCCCCAGCCTCGCGTAGGAGAACGGCGGGATGTGCGGACGCCAGCCGTCTGCACCTCCCGCCTTTCGCATTGCTCGCAGGCTGTGCCGGAGCCAGCAGCCCGCACCTCCCGCCTGCGGCCTCCTGGCCCGACTGTGGCGGAGCCAGCCGCCCGTAGCTCCCGCCTGCGGCAGTGCTTGCGAGGCCGCGCGCCCGCCAGCCGCCCGTAACTTCCGCCTTCCGCCTCCTGGCCCGACTGTGGCGGAGCCAGCCGCGTGTAGCTCCCGCCTGCAGCAGTGCTTGCGAGGCTGCGCGGCCACCGGTCGCCCGTGACCTCCGCCTTCCGCCTCCTAGCCCGACTGTGGCGGAGCCAGCCGCGTGTAGCTCCCGCCTGCGGCAGTGCTTGCGAGGCTGCGCGGCCGCCGGTCGCCCGTAACTTCCGCCCTCCGCATACTCACAGGGATTCGCGGCGGCCGGCCGTCTCCACCGCCAGCGTTCCGCATGCGCGGGGCCGGGCAGGCGCCAATTGCAAAGCTGTGCGGCCGGAGGCAACTCCGCGCCAACTGAGGTTTTCTTGTGGGAATGCGACGCCGCAAGGCAGTCCTGCGGCGTCGCGCTTTAAACCAGGGGTACCGTTTCTGAAGGCTGACTGCTGAAGGGCTCTAAAAGGCTGCTGCCGATTCGACGCCCGCCGATTGCAGCGCGTTGGCCATCTTCTCGAGCGCCGATTTGTGGATCTGCGAGACCCGGCTTTCGTTGATGCCCAAAATTCCGCCGATTTCCCGCATCGTCATTTCTTTGCTGTAATACAGAACCACCACTTTCCGATAGCGCTCCGGAAGCGTGTCCATGGCTTCCCACAGCAGATCGTGTAGCTGGCCGCGGGCGCAGATCGAATCCGGGTGCGTTTCGGGCTTGGCCGGGTAGTCAGGCGCGGGCAGGTCCTCCTGGTCGGGGCGCCGGGCGGAAATCGAGATCAGGCCGATGCACTGCATCTCCGCCACCATCTGGCGCCACCGTTCCAAGTCGACGCCCATCTTCCCCGCAATCTCCAGCTCCGTCGGATTGCGCTGCAGGGTCGTGGAGAGCTGGCGCGTCACCTCCTCGATCTGTTTGTGACGGCGCCGCAGATCCCGGGACGCCCAGTCCAACTGCCGCAGGCTGTCCAGGATCGCACCCTTGATCCGGTGCTTGGCGTAGCTCGAGAATGCGACCTGTTTTTCGGGCTGGAACTTGTCCACCGCATCGAACAGCCCGAGAATCCCCGCATGCACCAGATCGTCCAGATCGACGTGAACGGGAAGGTTCTCGTGCACGCGGATCGCAATCGCCTTTACCAGCGGGAGGTGGTCCAGAATGGTCCGGTCCCGTTCTTCCCTCGCCGCTTCAGCCCGCTCTTTTGTGCTCTTCTGCTTCGCCATGTTTTTTGTTCCCCGACGCTCCCTGTAAATGCAACCGCGCAACCATTGCGAGCGGGAGCTTTTGCGGAGTTCGGGACAGGGCTTTACCTGACTGAGCAGCGAGCACTTACGGAGCGAGGACCTTAGTACGAACGTGCCACGGCGCCACTGCGAAAAGCCGGAACGGTACAAGATCGGAAACCGAATCGGGATTCGTGTTCCACTCTGAAACGCGGCGGCGGAGAGAACGCCCGCTCAGTCGCGTAGCGACTGGGCAATCCAGGTCTTCACAGCAAAGAGGCCGAGCAACACCCACACGCCCGTCCGGAACCGCCAGTCGTCCAGCGTGAAGGCACAGAGCAAGGCCAGCACTGCATAGCAGGCCATGGCGGTGATGAGGCGGGCTTTCATGGGAGGCGGCGAACCCTGCGGAGGCTCACCATCTATGGTAGCGGTTCGAAGCCAGTGACGCCGGGCCTATCCCCGCTGGCGGATGAACTCGTAGCGCTCCACAGTGGCCGCGACCTCAAAGGGCTTGCCGGGGTCGTTGCCGTTGTGCAGCGCCGAATCGAGGCGCATCACTTTCCCCAGGCAATGCAGGTTCACCTCGCCGGCAGGTGTGAGACTGATGACATACTCGATCGGCTCGCCGATATCGATCTTCACGTCCGAGGCGAACAGGACGCCGCCCGAACTGAGGTTCATCGTCTCGCCAGCGCCCGCAATTGGGCGCAGGCCGTTCCGGACCAGTTTCACCGGCAGCTTGACGTCGAAGCGTTTCGATCTGCGTTGCTCTACCACGGGGACTTCTCTAAACTATTAGGTTCCAGGGTGTTAGTCAATGTTTTCAGCCCTTTTAGCCAACAATTTGAGTTCTGGTACGTCACATTACTTTTGGGGTAGTAAGTTCGTTTCAGGCTTCGGACCCTCCTCCCAGGTACTGTAGTTGTGGCCTGTTAGTCCTTTTGGCCCCTCAGAGCGTGCGCCTGACACCAACTCGCCCTCCAGCCCGCCTTTGAGTGGGCCCTCCGGACCAGCCTGCAGCAGTCTCGGGATTCCGGGCGAGTTGCTGCCCGGCTCTCTTTGTCTGTCAGCCACACTCAATGCGGCAAGCCGACCTGTCACTGTGCCTCCGGCCCAGGGCATCCAGCTTGGTCGTTGACCTTCATGGTCCAGGGCAAGAAGCGGGTGGAACGCATCCCCAAGGACTGGGTCGACGAGGTGCGCCGGCGCGTGGAGGCCGGCCGGGAGTTTCAGGAGGCTCTCAGGGAGGTGCTGGCCGCCATCGCCGAACCGCTGGTGCTGTGGCGGAAACAGCAACCCCGGTTAGCGGACCCAGCGCGCTGAAGATTCTCCACCACGCTTCCTATTGCTTGGGGCTGAAGTCCTATTTCCAGTACCCCGGCGACGGCCGGATTCGACCGCGCATCCCGGCGCAGGCCTTCGTCTGGTCGTTGCTCATCGCTCATCTGCTGCGCGCCTGGAGTTTCCTCCGAGTGAAATGGCTGCTGCATCCCCGGCCCGTCCCGGCCTCGGTGTCGGGGCGGCGTTTGGAGATGACGCCCTGGCCTATTTCACCGCCCGTCTGGATCCGGAATCCACGCGCGCCGCGCTCGGCTCGGACATCCATCACGCCAAGCGCAACGTCACGTACGGTGAAGGGGCCACTCACGGCCACTCGCACCACTGCGCCCTGCTCACCGTGGTTGGCACGGGCATCACCCTTCCCCCGGGATGTTGAACCCTACGGGGCCGGAGACAGCGAGTACGCCGCCGGGCAGCGCCTGCTCCAGCGAGCCACGGCCCGCATCGGCAAAGGCTTCGCCCAGTATGTGGTCGCCCACGGAGAGTTCGCCACGGCGCCCTTTCTCCACACTGCCGGCCAGCTCGGCCTGCGGGTCGTGGCGCGACTGAAGGGCAATCTTCCCGAGCTGTCCCAAGCCGCGGCGCGGCTCTTCGACGGCCAACCGCCGCACTCGGTGTTCCGGTATGGCGTGTCGGAGCCAAATAGAAAGTTCCGGTTCCCAGCCAAATAGAAAGTTCCGGTTTTGAGGATCTGCCTGAGAACCCCATGGTATGTTCGCACAGCCGCTCCGGGGTCGCGCCTGGGACGGTGGCCCAAAGCCGAGGCGACGGAGTTGGCTCCGGAAGCAGTCGGCGCAAGCCCTCCGGCGATACCACACCCCCGGGTTTACCGGCCCGGCTCGCCCAGGAGGGCTTCCCTGTTAGGGACGCGTTCTGCTTCTGGTGAAACTCTCGAGCGGAGGCTTTGGGCCTGTCAAACGCGAAGGCCGCCGGGCCGCTGTTGCCCGGCGCTCCAAATGAGTGGCGGCGGCTAGTTTTCAATCGACCTCCACAATGGCGGGCTGGGGCGGTCGAAGAAGCCCTGCATCCAATGGCTCCGGCCTCCTGCGTTGTGATCTTTGCGAACTGGCTTGCGCACCGTTGGCTCGGCCGCGGTGGCTCGCACGCCACACTCGCCGATCTCCACGTAGCGGCCCTGGTAGCGTGCCTTCAACTCGCCGTCCAGGCGGAGTTCCACCCGCAGCCGCTGGTGGCGCATGCCAGCTTGGACCGCGCCGCGCACGATCTGGTAGCGATGGCCGGCGAAGGAAAACGTGTAGTCGTTGCCGATCACCCGCTCTTCGACGTGAGACAGGATGGCGGCCAGGTCCAGTTGCGGCGTCAAGGCCCGATGCTGGTTGGGGAAGTCCGCCACCGGCCGTGCGAAATGCGCGTTCCACTCCGGCCAGTACTCGTTCTCCAGAAACGCATTGGCGGCTTCCCGAGTCGAGATCTTCGCCAGGCGCAGATGCTTCACCAATCGATCTTGAGCGGTCAAAAAGCTGCGTTCAATGCGCCCTTTCGCTTGTGGTGAATAGGCCAGGATGGAACCGATTCCCAGCTCCCGTAACGCGCGCCCCAGTTGCGTCAGCCGGTCTGCCTCGCGCTGTTCTTCGGGGCTCTCTCCGGGGCGCGGTGGCACGGGTGAACATGGAATCCCGGTCCGTGTAGACGTCCACCATGCGGCCATTCTTCTCCAGGTACTCCCACAGCACTCCCATGTTGTGAGGCGTCGCATCGCGCTCGACGAAGCGCCCCCAACTCCAACTGGTGGCGTCGTCAATCATGCGCACCAGGTGGCGCACCGACCCTCTGCCTTCCAGCCAGTCGTGCTCCGAGGTGTCCCATTGCACCAGTTCGCCAAAGGCGCTCCGCCGCGGCCGCCAACAGTGCGCCTCCTCGAGCCGATGTGACTTGCTTTGCCACATCCCGGCCTCGATCATCCAGCCGCGCAGAGTCTCCTTGCCCACCTGGATCTGGTGCCGCTTGGCCAACTGCTCGGCCGCAAAGGTCGGCCCAAAATCGTGCCAATCCGGTTGCTTCAAAATCGCCAGCGCCTGCCGCTGAGTCTCCGCCGAGAGCTTGCGATTGGAGGGCCGTCCCCGCAGCCCATGCACGACCACGGCGTCACCCTGCTTGTCCAACCGCTTCAGCAGCGTGCGCACCCACCGATCGCTCACCCCCATTTTCTGCGCCGCCACAGCCTGAAGCTGTCAAGAGGAACTTTCTACTTGGCTCAAACCGGAACTTCTCACTTGGCCGCGACAGTCGTTACCCGAGGGGTGTCAACGCCAAATAGAAATGTCCCCTTCTCTGCCGAGTAGAAATGTCCCCTTTTGGGGGTCGAGTTGAAGAGGTGGGGTTATGTTGGATTCGATGTTCCGGGGGAGTCGCGCTCCCTGGGGCAGATTCGAAGACCGCTGCGACGGGGCTGGCTCCGAAGCAGATGGCACCAAACCCTCGGTCAACCGGGCCATGGCATGACAGCAACCCGTTCCGAGGGTTTTGGTTTTTCAGCACCCCTCTGCTTTGGTGAAGCCTCTGAGCAGCGGCCTTCGAATAGAGGAAGCGCGAAGATCGCCGGGCTGCCTCTGCCCGGCGCTCCGTACGGTTTTCCTGACTTAGTCCAGGACATCTTGAGTGCGCGTGCGATCGATCTCGGCCGCCTTCCACACCGGCAAGCCCGGCTTTTGCAGGAACCGGGCCATCGCGGAACGACAGCTTTCCGAAGGCCGCGGCGGTTTGGGTGGGCGGGTGGATCTCGGCGGTGCTGTGGTTTCGGCCTGGGGCGGCTTCGGGCACTCGACCAGCGGCCAGGTGCGCTCTCGAAAGCGCGCTATCAGCGTCCCGTCCAGACGGCGTTCGACCCGCACCACGGCTTTCCGCAAGCCGGCCGGCACGGCATCCAGAACCATCCGGTAGGTCTTCCCGTCCAACGCAACGGTGTAGTTGTTGTCCACCTCGCGCATCACCACCTGGCTTAAGCTGGCGGCCAGATCGTGTTCCGCTCCCAGCGGCCGGTGTGCGTCGGCCGGGTTGGCCGGCGCCACCACCAGGTGCTGATTCCACCACGGCAGGAACTCCTCTTCCAGATATCGATTCGCCTCCTCTAACGTGCGGGCACCCGCTACCCTCAGACCCTTGACCAACCGATCCTGCGCCGTCCCGAAGCTGCGCTCCACCCGCCCCTTGGCTTGCGGCGAGTGCGCCGCGATCCACACGATTCCCAGTTCCTGTAAAGCCCGCCCGATCTGTGTCGGCGGCAGCGGCCCCCGCTCGTCGCGGGGCAGTTCCTTCAGATCTCGCGTCACCTTGGGCGCGGTCTGGAACAGGCTCGCCTTGTCCGTGTAGAACGCCACCGGCCGGCCGTGCCGTTCCAGGTAGCTCCACAGCAGACGCATGTTCTCCTGGGTGGAGTCGTGCCGCACGAAGCGCGCCGTCAACTCGCTGCTGGCGTCGTCGATCATGTGGATCAGGTACAGCTTTTCGCCGCGCCCCTCCAGCCAGTCGTGCTCGCTGGTGTCCCACTGCACCAGTTCCCCGCGGCAACTTCGCCGCGGCCGCCACACGTGCACCTTCTCCACCTTCTGGCGCCGCGCCCGCCACAGACCCGCGCCGATCATGATCTGGCGCAGTTTCTCGCGGCCGATCTTCAGCCGGTGTTTCTTCTCCAGGTACTCGCTGGCCAGGGTGGGCCCGATTCCTCGATACACTTCTCGCGATAGAATCGCCACCGCCTTCCGGCACACCGCTTCGGGCAGCACCCGGTTGGATGGCCGTCCCCGCAGCTCGCACGAGTCGCTTGATCTGCCGCGTCGTGAGGCTCAGCTCCTGCGCCGCCTGAGCCTGCGTGATCAGTCTCTTCTGCGCCTTCTTCAACACCACCAGCCGATCTCTGTCCCGCTGGGTCATGAGGAGTTCTCCTGATTCGAACACCTCCCCAGCCTGACCTTGTCAAGGGGACATTTCTACTTGGCACAAAGGGGACATTATCACGTGGCGCCGACAGTCGTTACCCGAGGGGTGTCGTTAACAAGTCAAGTGTCGTTAACAAGTCAACACCCCTACCCGAGGGGTTGACATCCCGGAGCCGGTAGTATAGTATTACCATCGAACTTAAAATCCCTTCATCCACAGGAAACGCTTGGACGCCCGGTGGCGTGGCTGAGGGCTGCTTGCGTAAAAACTCAATGGGGAGTCGCAAATGTCTCAAACATTCCGCAGATGGTCGTGTCTAAGCTTCTGTTTCGCGCTTCTTGTGATCTCGCCGGCAAGCGCGCAAGTGGTTGCGACCTATGGTTTTGAAGACGGCACTGCCGACGGGTGGACGTCGTTCAACAACGCGAGCACGCCCGTTGCCAGCAGCGCCGCGGCCGAAGCCGGGTCCTTTAGCTTATTGACGACCACCAGCAGCAGCGGCGCCGGCGGACCCAGCATATTGCTCAGCGGCGTGCTGGTGCCGGGCGCAAAGTACACCATCACCGGTTACGTGATGCTCACTAGCGGCGAATCGGCTACGACCGCCGACTTCACCATGAAGCGCGCCGACCCCTCGTGCTCCCAAGGAACGTGTTACGACACGATTGGGACCTACCAGGTTCCCGTTACGGCTACGGGCTGGGCGCAGATCGGCGGAACCTATACGGTCAGCACCACCGAAACGGGTCTAAGGCTCTACGCGCAGTTAGTCGGCCCCACGACCGCCCAGTCCTTTTACCTGGACAACGTCGTGATCACAGAGACCGCGCCTCCCCCAGGAGGGACGCCGATTGCTGCGTACACCTTCAGCGATGGCGGCCTTGACGGCTGGTTCCCCTTCGGTTCCCCGACCCTTACGAATGCCGCGCCGCCCGTCCTCGATCCGCATAGCGACACGCACAGCATTCTGGTGACGAACCGGACGGCCGGCTACATGGGCCCCGCGCTCAACTTGCTGAACGTGAGCGGCATCGTAGCAGGCGCGACTTACCAGATTTCGGCCTACGTCTTGCTCGCGGCTCCGGATAGCAGCAACCCGACCGCGACACTCTCGACCAAACTGACTAACTGCGCGAACAGCTCCGGAGCGTTCAGCAATCTTGCGACGTCCGCGGCGCTTTCGAGCACGGCCTGGACGCTGGTACAGGGCAGTTTCACTTACAGCAACGTCCCGGGCCCGCCTGCCACTCTCGATCTCTATATACAGTCCAGCAGCGCGACGGACTCCTTCTATATCAGCGACGTCACCATCGGCCAGACGGCGCCGCCGCCGCTCAATCCCAGCCAGCAGGACAACACCGGGATCACAACCAATTTCGAGGATGGCGGGGTGGACGGCTGGAGCTCGCGCGCGGGGTCCACGCTGACGAACACCGCGCCGCCGGTTCTCGATCCGAATGGCGACTCGCATAGCCTTCTGATTACGGGCCGCACGCATAACTACGATGGGCCGCAAATCAGCGTCGCCGATAAGATGTACAACGGCTCCGTGTATTCGATCAGTGTATGGGTCATGATGCAGCCCACGGACGGATCGAGCCACGTCATTAACATGAGCTTGCAGGTGACGCTCGGCGGCGTCACGAGTTTCCCGAGCGTGACCGGTTACCCGGGCCCGACGGTGCTTGCGGACGGCAACTGGCATCAGATCAGCGTTCCCGCTTACAACATGGCGAGCGCCTACGATACCGGCCAGGCGTTTCTATACCTCCAAACCGTTCCCGCTTCGGGCAACGACTTTGTGTCGTTCTACATCGACGACTTCCAGCTCACTTACAAAGCGCCGCCGAGCATACAATCGAACATCCCTTCGATTTTCCAGACCCTCTCCTATTACTTCCCGATCGGCGCGGAGATAGACACAACGGATCTTTCCGGGCCGCATGCCCAGCTCCTGACGAAGCACTTCAATAGCATCGTGTCGGGCAACGACATGAAGTGGAGCTCGGTGGAGGATACGAAGGGCACTTACACGTACGGCAACGCCGACAGCGAGGTGGGCCTGGCCAAGTGCAACGACATGCTGATACGCGGCCACAACCTGGTGTGGGCGACCGGCGCGCAGACTCCTGCTTACGCCACTGGCGACGGGACGAATTCAGCCGCCAATCAAGCTACGGTGACCGCCAATATTCAGGAGCACATCCAGAGCGAGGTAACGCATTTCGGCAACGCCGTGTATGTGTGGGACGTGGTGAACGAGCCGCTCGATCCTGCTCAGCCGGATTGTCTCAACCACGGTCCCTTCTATCAGGTGCTGGGAAAGAGCTACATAGATATCGCGCTCGAGGCCGCGCGGCTGTACGCTCCGGCCGGCACGAAGCTGTTCATCAACGACTACAGCACGACGGACCCGAATCGCTTGGCCTGCCTGGTCAGCGTGATGAAGGACCTCAAGAGCCGCGGTATTCCTCTCGATGGCGTCGGCCACGAGATGCACAACGCCATCAACTACCCGTCCGTAACCGCCATGGTGAATACCATTAACACGGTGGCCGCTCAGTTCCCCGGTATCGAACAGCAGATCACAGAGATGGACATGAGCGTCTATCATGCGGGCGACAACACCTCTAACTATGGCGGCAATGGCGGCACGGTACCGCCGCCGGTGCTCGCCGAGCAGGGTTACTTGTATGAGCAGTACTTCACGGCATTGCGGCAGTTGAAAGGCAAGCTCAGCGCAATTACCTTCTGGGGCTTCGCCGACGATGACACGTGGCTCGACAGCTTCCCGATCAATCGTCTGGATATGCCACTTCCCTTCGACACGGGATTGCAGGCCAAGCCCGCGTATTGGGGAATCGTAGATCCGACGCAGTTACCGGGATTCGGCCTCTCGTTCCTGGTCAGCAATAAGACCGGCGCACAGAACGCGCGCGTGTGGACCATTACGGCGAGCAATCCCAGCTCAATCGGCCCGGCCTACGCTACCCAGATCACCGGGTTCACGCTGACGCAGGTTGCAGGAGCGGCATGCACGCCGGTGATTACGCCGCCTTCGAGCTTCCCGGTGTTACTCGGCGACATCGCGGCGAATAGCTCGGCCATCGCAAACTTCACCATCGACTTCACCGGGTGCGCCAACCTGGCTCGATTTACCCTTACGATGCCGTGGACCGCAGCGGGCGGCGCCGACGCCGGCACGGTGGCTTCCGGGAACCAATTCCGATAGAAACTTGGACGAGGAGAGAATGCACATGAAACGACTCAGCCTGGTTGTTCTTCTTGCCGCGGCCCTCGCTGCGCTCGCCTATGGCGATCCCACGATCACCATTTCGACTCTGCCGTTGAGCGGCACGGTGGGAGGCGCGCCGGGAACGGTGGTCGGTTGGGGGTTCACTCTCACCGACACGTTCCCTGACCAGTGGGTGATCCTCAACGACTCGTCCTTTACCGGGTTGCAAGTCAATGGGACTTACGTGGATTACGTAGTGGACAACTTTTATGTTGCCGGTCCCGCGCCGGAGAGCTCGACCTTACAGGTAGCGTGGAATCCCTCCCTGATTCCTCCTCAGGGCCTCGGGGAGTTTGACCTCAATCCAACTGCGCTGCCTGGGGCGCCCATCACGGGTAACATCCTCGTCGATTACCAACTGTTCAGCCAGGACCCCAGCAGCCCGGATTTCGATCCAGACACCTCCTTCATCACTGCGGGCAGTGTTGACGCGGCAGTTGACATTAACGTCGTGCCGGAGCCCGCCTCTATCTTCCTGATTGGCGGCTCCATCTTGCTCCTCGCGATTGCTTTCCGGTGGCGACGCAAGGGCCAGCGCGCCTGATCCGGTTCCAGGGCTCCTCCGTACGCCGCCCGCCGGGACCCGTGCCGAACCCTCGGGCGTTTGGCGGATTGACGCACGCCGAACCGAGGCGTAGTCTTAAGATGGAGAGGGGGAGGCGCAACGTGAGCCGATACGTACCTTCCCGCCACTTCCTGCAAACGGGACTGGCGGCGATTTTGTTCGGCGCGTTCACGGTGTGGTGCGGCCGAAGTTGGCTGCCCGCCTACGCCCTGGCTGGGCTCCTGCTGGCCACCGCGGCCGTGCTCCTCTTTCTCGCTTTCCGCCCGCCCATTGAGATCCACGATGGGCACCTGACGGTCGGCAGCCGCCGCATTCCCTGGGCGGACGTCCGCCGGGTTGACCACTCGGGCTGGCTTTCGCCGCTGGTGGTTCGCCTCACGTTGGCCGACAACTCGCGGGTCCTGCTTCTCTATCCGGGCGACGTCGATTCCGGCAACAGCCTGCTGCATCATCTGCGCCGTTATTCGCGCCAGGCGCTGATCGACGGGCACCCCTACCGGAAGTTCTGGAACGAAGAGCCGCGGCCTGCGACCGAGGGCCGGCCGCTGGCTTCCCCGCGGTACCGGCTGCTGCTGCCCGAAGACGAGGCCGAGGTAGAGCGCCTCTATCAGCGCCTGAAGGCCGTGCGCCACCTTGACCCGGACAACTCCGGCGACGAAGAATAGTTCTTGGCGCCGCAGAGAGCCCGTATCCTCCGGTGGGCCGCGCCAATCTCGCTTCTCATCCTCCTGGCGATCACGCACCAGGTATGGCTGCGCGCGCTCGGCGGCTTCCTGGTCTCCGCGCAACAGCCGTTCCAGGCCGACATCATCGTCGTGCTTGCAGGCGACGAGCGCGGCAACCGCATTCTGACCGCGGCTCGTCTGGTGAAGGAAGGCTACGCTCCGAAGATCCTGGTCAGCGGCCCCAACTGCTGCTATGGGCTGCATGAGAGCGACGTGGCGATTGCGTTCGCCGTGCGGCACGGGTTTCCCGCCGAATGGTTCGTTGGGTTCCCGATCCGCGGCAACTCCACCGTGGAGGAGGCGCGCGAGATCGTCCCGGAGCTCGACCGCCGGCACGTGGGACGGTTTATCATAGTGACCAGCGACTATCACACCCGCCGCGCCGCAAGCGTCTATGGCAGGCTCGTGCCGCGCCAGCGCTTTCGCGTGGTGTCCGCGCCCGACTGGGCTTTCCGTCCCGAGGACTGGTGGCGGAGCCGCGACGGCCGGAAACAGTGGTTTCTCGAATGGATGAAGACACTCGCCAATTGGGCCGGTCTGTGATGCGCGAAACCGCGCGGCGGCTTTGGCCGTACTATCGCCGCTACCGGCGGAACCTGGTGCTCGGCTTCGGCGCGCTGGTGCTCAAAGACCTCTTCGCCGCCGGCCTGCCCCTGCTCGTCCGCGATGGCATGGATTCACTCTCGCACGGCATCTCCATGCGGGTGATCCTGGACGTTTGCGCCATCCTGGTGGGGCTTTCGGCCGTCAAGGGTGTGTTCCAGTACTGGATGCGCGTGATCCTCATCGGCCTCTCGCGCGACATCGAGTACGATCTACGCAACGATCTGTTCGCCCACCTGGTGGAGCTGGCCCCGGACTTCTATTCGCGCACGCGCACCGGCGACATCATGGCGCGCGCCACCAACGATCTGAACGCCGTGCGGATGATGCTTGGCCCGGGCGTGATGTACTGGGTGGAGACGGTGCTGACCACGGTGCTCTCGGTCTCCGTCATGGCGGTCTTCGACTGGCGGCTGACGCTGATCGCGCTTCTGCCCGCGCCGCTGGTCAGCGTGGCGGTGAACTATTTCGGACGCACCATTCACGACCGCTTCGAGCGCATCCAGGCGATGTTTTCCGACATCAGCAGCCGCGTGCAGGAGAACCTCTCCGGCGTGCGCGTGATCCGCGCTTACGTCCAGGAGGATGCCGAACTGCGCCGCTTCGAGCGCCTCAACCGCGACTACATCGCCCAGAACCTGGGCCTGGCGCGCGTCTCGAGTATGTTCATGCCGCTGCTCCAGATCCTGATCGGCTTCACCTTCCTGATCGTATTGTGGGTCGGCGGCTACGGCGTCCTTTCCGGGAAGATCTCGCTGGGCGGCTTCGTGATGTTCAACCTCTACATGGGCTCGCTGGTGTTTCCGATGATCGCGCTGGGCTGGGTGGTGAACCTGATGCAGCGGGGCACGGCTTCGCTCGACCGCATCTGCCGGATCCTGGACGAGCGGCCGTCGATCGCCGCGCCGCCGTCTCCCAAGCCCGTACCGGCGCGGGGCGGAATCGAGTTTCGCGGAGTGAGCGTGGAGTCTCCTTCGGGCCGTGCGCTCGACCGCATCGATCTCGAAATCCGCGAAGGGGAGACCGTGGCCGTGGTGGGCCACACCGGCAGTGGCAAGAGCACGCTTGTCCGCCTGATTCCGCGGCTCCTGGACCCGGCAGAGGGCTCGGTGCGCCTGGGCGGCGTGGATCTGCGCGAGCTATCGCCCGCCGAGCTGCGCCGCCAGATCGGCTACGTCCCGCAGGAGACGTTCCTGTTCAGCGCGACGCTGGCCGACAACATTGCCTTCGGAGTGGAGACCGCAACCGAGGAACAGATTCGCCGCGCCGCCGGGCTGGCCGGCCTGGCGCCGGACATCGAGGGATTCCCGGAGGGCTACCGCACGCTGGTGGGCGAGCGCGGCATCACGCTCTCCGGCGGCCAGAAGCAGCGCGTCGCCATCGCCCGCGCCATTCTCCGCGATCCGCGCATTCTCATTCTTGACGACGCCTTGGCGAGCGTCGATACGCTGACGGAGGAGAGCATTCTGGCGGGCCTCGCCGGGGTCATGCGCGGCCGCACCAGCATTCTGATTTCGCACCGCGTCTCCACCGTCCGCACGGCCGGCCGAATCGTCGTGCTCTCGGCCGGCCGAATCGTCGAACAAGGCACACATGCCGAGTTGGTCGAAGCCGGCGGCTACTACGCCGGCCTCTACCAGAAGCAGTTGCTCGAAGAGGAACTGGAGGCCATTTAGCGGTTCCAAACCGCTAGCGCGGCGTCACGACGATCTTCCCGGTCATCTTCGGGTGCATGGAACAGTAGTAGTCATAGGTTCCCGGCTTGGCCAGGCTGACCGAATAGTGCTCGCCGGTATCGAGGACCGGTGAGGCCGCGAACGCGCCGCCGGCGCTCACCACCTTGTGCGGCTCGTCGTCGCGGTTCAGCCATGTGATCTGGGCGCCCGCCGGAACGGTCACGATTGCGGGTGCGAAGGTGAAGTTGTCAATCGTGACCTGGTAGGCCGCCTTCGATGGACCAAGCGCCCAAAGCAGCGCGCCGGCGGTTATCGCAATAAAGAACAGTCTGGTTCTCATCCCTATCTCCTTTCAAGCTTCGAGCGACGCATCCATGATGGCCAGAGCGCGGTGGCCGCGCCGGAAATTGACCTCCGTCAGGCCCAACACGCTCCGCAACCGCTCCGCAGGCACTTTCAAGGGCCCTGGGCCGGACGGCGCGCCCGGCTGCGCCTGCGGAAACGCGGTGGACATCGCGGTATGGAACGTGATGTTCCCCTCCACTTTTTGCATGGTCTGGTGGATGTGGCCGTTCAACACCGTGACGGAGCCGAAACGCTTCAGATAGAAAAGCGCCCGCGCGCCGTCGTCCGTGCCCCATCCCCAGTCCGGGTACACAGCCCAGAGCGGAATGTGGGCGAACACCACGATGGGCGTGCTGGCAGGCAGGCGCTCCAGATCTTTCTCCAGCCACTCCAACTGCGCGTTGCCGAGCCTGCCGAGGCCGCCTGCCTTCAGATCCACAACGTTGACGAGCCCGGCGAAGTGGACGCCCTTCTCGTCGAAGCTGTACCAGCCCTCACCCTGGGTGCCTTTGCCGAAACGCTCCAGATAGGGATGGCCGCTGTCCTCGAGGACGTCGTGCTCGCCCGGCACGAAGAAGACCTGGCCGGTGCGGATGTCCTTGAGCATCTGGGCGACCGTGTCGAACTCCCCGGGCTTCGACAATTGCGTCAGGTCGCCGGTGTGAATCACGAACCGCGGCGGCGACGGCAGCGCGTTGATCTTGTCGATGGCCACTTGCAGCGTGGCTGCGACGTCCGTGTTCGCCGCCTTGTTGAAGCCGATGTGGCTGTCGCTGATCTGGACGAACGCCAGTTCGCCGGCGGGAACGGGCGCGCCCAGTGCATACGACCTCAACACGCCGCCCTGAATGACGCACACGGCGCCGGTGCCCGCCCACGCCATGCACTTGAGGAACCCGCGGCGATCGACGCCGTCGTGGTCCATGTTCTGCGCAATTCTTCGCATCCCGATCAACCCCTCCGATACCGAAGACCCGCGCAGTGGGGAAAGTATTCCCGCAATTCTGCGTCTGAACCATTGCGGCTGCGCGTGAGAGAAGATGGGAATAAATCCTAGCAGCTTGGAGTCTTGATAGGGACGGGTGCAGGAAACGGACAAACTCGCGCGCTTTGACCAGGCGGTGGTGCCGCACCTCGATGCCGCCTACAATCTGGCGCGCTGGCTGGTCCGCAACGAACACGACGCCGAGGACGTGGTCCAGGAAGCCTGCCTCCGCGCGGTGACTTTTTTTGGCGGCTTTCGCGGCGAGGACGGCCGGGCGTGGCTGCTGGCCATCGTTCGGAATGCCTGCTACACGTGGCTGCGCAAGAACCGCGCCCACGATCTCGAGGAGGCTTTCGACGAGCGGACGCACAGTTCCGAGGTGGATGCGGCGGACCCGGAGACCCTGCTCCTGAGGAAGGCCGACCGCGAGTCACTCGAGCGAGGCCTGGAACGATTGCCGGCCGAGTTTCGCGAAGTTCTGATCCTGCGCGAGCTGGAAGGAATGTCCTACAAGCAGATCTCGCGCATCGCGGAGGTGCCGATCGGGACCGTCATGTCGCGCCTGGCGCGAGCCCGCAAACGGCTGGGAGCCTTACTATGAACTGCGCCGAAGCCGCGAATCTGATCGACGCTTTTGTGGACGACGAGCTCGATCTGGTGCGGAGCCTGGAGATCGAAAGCCACCTGGAGGAGTGCCCGGCCTGCTCCCAGGCTCGCCAGATGCGGATGTCGCTGCGCTCTGGCTTGCGTTCGGCCGGACTCCAGTACGACGCGCCAGCGGGTCTCGAGCGGCGGTTGCGCGGCGCATTGAGCGGGCGCGAGCGGCCGTCATCCTGGCGGTGGTCCATCGGTTGGATCGCCGCAGCGGCGACCGTGGCCGCGTGTGTGGCGGCTTTCCTGTGGCTGAGGCCGGCGCGGGCGGAGGACCAACTCGCGCGGGAAGTGGTGTCCACGCACATACGGTCGCTCATGGCGAGCCATCTCACCGACGTTCTATCTTCCGATCAGCACACCGTGAAACCCTGGTTCAACGGGAAGCTGGACTTCTCTCCACCGGTGAAGGATCTGGCCGCGGCGGGCTTTCCCTTGGCCGGCGGACGGCTGGATTACCTGGGCGGCCGGCCCGTTTCGGCGCTGGTGTACCAGCACCGGAAGCACGTCATCAACGTGTTCATCTGGCCCTCGGCGGGCGGCTCGGACGAAGCCGGGCGGGCGGAGGCGGACCACGGCTACAACGTGCTTCATTGGTCGCGCGCGGGGATGACTTTCTGGGTTGTTTCCGATATGAACCGGAGCGAACTGGAGCAATTCGCGGCGCTGATGCGATGAGCCCTACTTGCCGGCCTGTTGCGCGCGCAGCTTGTCCTTGAATGCCTGCTCGGAGCGGGCCACGAAACTACGATAGCCGTCCGGGTCCACGAATGCCTTCCAGCCTTCCGTGCGCGAGCGCGGGTACTTGGCCGCGAGCCCGTAGTAGGCGCCGTGAGCTCCCAGGAAGATGTCGCAATCGAGCCCGGCCAGGGTGCGGAACGTGGCGGCGAAATCGTCGGCCATCGATGGGTACTTCGCGTTTGCAACCAGGCGGAAGCCCGGATTGACGCTCACGCCGCCCACGATCACCACGTGCAGCGGCTTCCCATCCTCGGTCACCGTCATGGTCCAGGTTGTGCAGCCTTTGGTGTGACCGGCGGTTCGGTGGGCGATCAGAGTTGTGCCGCCTAACTCGACCTTGTCGCCATCGGACAGGACCCGATCGACCGGGCACGGCGCCCAACGCATGCGATTGGCGTAATAGAAATCGCTGGCCCCGCCGTCGCGGACGACGCCCTCATCGCCCCGCATGACGAATACCTTTGCACCCGTCAGCTTCCGCACCAGCGCGTGGCCGGCCACGTGATCCTGGTGCCCCTGGCTCGCCAGCAGAATGCGAATGCCGGAGAACTGGAAGCCGAGCTGCTCGACGCTCTGGCGGATCAGCGGCACGGTCTGTTCGAAGCCCGTGTTGATGAGGATGTGACCGGCCTTGGTCGTAACCAGGAAGCACGCCAGATAGTTCGAGCCGACGTAGTACAGATTGCCCGCGATCCGGTGCGGCGGGAAAGGCTGGTTCCAGTCCCGCAGGTCCGCGGCCGACTGCGCGGCGCCAACGGCGGGCAGGAGCGCGAGAGAAAGCAGAAGGGTTGCGCGCATAAGATGGCTCCTGCCGATTATGCCATGGCATCATGGAAAGGGACACGCGCTATGACAGCATCGCTTGCGATCGAACCCTGCGAAGTGCACGTCTGGCGCGTTGACCTGAGCCGCTGGAGCGGCCCGTTCGACGAGCTCGACGCCGAGGAACGCGCCCGCGTTGCGCGCTTCCGCTGGGAGGACGCTCGGCGCCGCTGGGGGGCGGGTCACGCGACTTTGCGTCGCATCCTGGAAGGCTACACCGCCGTTCCGGCCGCGGAGCTGAGCTTTTCGCGAGGCGAGTTCGGGAAGCCTTACGTGGCCGGCTCGCCGGTGCATTTCAACATGTCGGATTCGGGCGACCGGGCGCTCTACGCCGTCACGCTTTATGCCGAGATCGGCGTGGACGTCGAGCGCGTACGCGAGATCGATGGCGCGGGCATCTCCCGCCGCTTTCTGCCCGCCAACGAGGCCGCGGCCGTGCGCGACGATCCCGCCGCGTTCTTCCACGTCTGGACGCGCCGCGAGGCTTACTTGAAATGCATCGGGGTGGGGCTGCGACGCATCAACGCGGCCGTTGAGCCGGGCTATTCGTTCGCCCATGTCGAGGCCGCCGCCGGCTACGCGGGTGCGGTTGTTTGGGAAGGCGCGGCGCGCCGGGTTGTGGTCCGCGATTATCCGGAGGATCAACCGACCCGGTAGGGCGTTTCCTCAGCGTGCGACTCGACCACGGCAGGCTGCTCGCGCGCGAGCGTGGTCACATCGAGCGGGATCAGTTCGCCCTCGACGCCGCCGATCGCTTCGGCCGTGTGCTTGTACGCCAGCACGTCGCCCGTGACGTAGTGCGTAATGCGCCCCGGCGCGCCGCCGGGCACGGGCGTGGTTCCAGCCAGCGCCTGCTTCACCATTTCCGCCGTCACCTCGGCGCTCGAAACCAACGCCACCGAATCGCCGGTCACACGATGGATTACGTCGTGCAAAACGGGATAGTGCGTGCAGCCCAGGATCAGCGTGTCGATCTGGGGGCGATGGCCCAGGTAGTAGCGCGCCATCATTTCGGCTTCGGGAGAATCCGCCAGACCCTCTTCCACCAGGTGCACGAACATGGGGCAGGCCTGCGCCCAAACGTTGAGGCCGCGCGCTTCCAGGCGCCGTTGATACGCGCCGCTGGCGATGGTTCCCTTGGTTCCAATCACGCCGACGCTGCGCGTGTGCGTCATGCGGCACGCCGCTTCGACGCCCGGGTCGATCACGCCCCAGACCGGAGCAGCCGTCCGCTCGGCCAGTTCCGGCAGCGCGCAAGCCGATGCCGTGTTGCAGGCGATCACTACCGCCTGCACGCCTTTCGCGATGAGGAACTCGACGACCTCGCTCGCGAACTCCTGCACCATCGCGCGCGGCTTGCGTCCATAAGGCACGCGGGCCGTGTCGCCCAGGTACAGGAAATCCTGATGGGGAAGCCTCTGGCGGAGCGCCTTCAAAACCGTCAGGCCGCCGACCCCCGAATCGAAAACGCCGATGGGCCGGCCGGGCTCGTAATCGTGTTGCAACATGCTTCTCCTAGTGTAGGCGCGGCCGGCCGCGAGCCGCGACTGCGATAGAATTCTCGCATGACCGACCTGCGCTATCCCGTTGGCCCGGAAACTTCCGACACCCCGATTGCCGAATCGCTTCGCATTCTCGAAGAGGCGCCGGCGCGCTTCCGCGACGCTGTGCGCGGCCTCGACGACGCGCAGCTTGACACGCCCTACCGCCCCGGGGGCTGGACCGTCCGCCAGGTTGTTCATCACATGGCGGACAGCCACATGAATGCCTACTGCCGCTGCCGTTTGGCGCTGACCGAGGACGCGCCGCCCGTCAAAAGCTATGACGAAGCGGCCTGGGCGGAGCTGGCCGACGCGCGCACTCTGCCGGTCGAGGTCTCGCTCGGCTTACTCGAGGGCCTGCATCTCCGCTGGGTTGCAATGTTCGGCAACCTCACTGAGGAGCAATGGAAGCGCGCCTACCTGCACTCCGCGCGCGACCGCGGCCTGACGACGCTGGAGCGGACGGCGTCCCTCTACGCCTGGCATTGCCGCCACCACGCCGCGCACATCACGAGCCTGCGCGAGCGGATGGGCTGGAAGTAGCGCGGCACAAAAAAAGCCGCGGCCTTTCGACCGCGGCCCTTGACGAGGGACGAAGGAAATTACGCCCGCAGGGCGTAGGAACTGAGAACCTTCAGGTAATTCGCTCGCAGGAACGACTTCGGGTCGGCCACCGATTTCTGGCTCATCGATCCCTGCATCTGCCGGATGGACTCGTATTCGTGCTCGTCCATCCAGGTCTCGAGCTCGCCCAGCACGGTCCCGATGTACTCGATGCCGCGCTTCAAAATCGCCGACGCCATCATCGCCACCTGGGCTCCGGCCATCATCGCCTTCAGAACGTCGTAGGATGTGTGGACTCCGCCCGTGATCGCCAGGTCCGGCCGCACCCTGCCGTGAAGGATCGCGACCCAGTGCAGCCGCAGCAGCAGCTCGTAGGAAGTGCTGAGTTGCAAACTGGGAACGATCTCCAGCGCCTCCAGGTCGAAATCCGGTTGGTAGAAGCGGTTGAAGAGCACCAACCCGTCTGCGCCGGCCTGGTCGAGCTGAAACGCCATGTTCACCATCGCGCTGAAATAAGGACCCAGCTTGATGGCCACCGGAATCCGTACGCTGGCCTTCACATCCCGCACCAGGTCGCAATAGCGTTGCTCGATTTCGGCCGCCGTGACGCGCGGATCGGTCGGGATGGTGTAGATGTTGAGCTCGATCGCGTCCGCGCCGGCTTCCTGCATTTTCTTCGCGTAGCTGGTCCAGCCGCCGGCCGATGCGCCATTGAGGCTGGCGATGATCGGGATCTTCACCGCCGCCTTGGCCTTGGCCAGGTTCTCCAGGTAGGCTTCCGGGCCGACGCGGTACGTGTCGATATTGGGGAAATAGGACGCCGCCTCGGCGCTACCGCCCATCGTGAGACTGCGGTCGAGCGCCTCGCTGTCGATCTCGAGCTGCTCCTCGAACAGCGAGTGCATCACAATCGCCGCCGCGCCGGCCGCCTCCATCTTTTTGATCTTCGCCAGGTCCTCCGAGAGCGGAGAGGCGGAAACCACCAGCGGGTTCTTCAGGGTGAGTCCCAGATATTTCGTCGTGAAGTCCATGACTACTTTTCCTCCTTCACCGCCGCCGGTTGCGGATCGGCGGAGCCGTTGGCATCGACGCCGGGCATCGACGCCATATACTCGTACAGCCTCCAGCGGTCTTGCACGCTCTCCACGGCCAGGTCATAGAGCGCCTTGGCGTGCTCAGGCTGGCTTTGCCGCAGCATGGAATAGCGGGTCTCGTTGTAAATGTACTTGTCGAGCGCGAGCGAAGGCGCTCTGGAATCGAGCTGCAGCGGATTCTTCCCCTGCTTGGCCAAGTCCGGATTGAACCGGAACAGCGGCCAGTAGCCCGATTGCACCGCGGCCTTCTGCTGATCGAGGCCGTGGATCAGATCGTACCCGTGATTGATGCAGTGCGAGTAGCAGATCAGGAGCGACGGGCCGTCGTAAGCCTCCGCCTCGAGGAACGCCTTCTGCGTCTGCATATCGTTCGAGCCGAACGCGAGCTTGGCGACGTACACGCTGCCGTAGTTCATCGCCATCATCGCCAGGTCCTTCTTGGGGCGGGGCTTGCCGCCGAAGGCGAACTTCGCCACCGCGCCCAGCGGCGTCGCTTTCGAGGCCTGTCCGCCGGTGTTCGAGTAAACTTCGGTGTCGAGCACGAGCAGGTTCACGTCGAGGCCGCTCGCCAGGACGTGGTCCAACCCGCCGTAGCCGATGTCGTACGCCCAGCCGTCGCCGCCGATGCCCCACACGCTCTTTTTCACCAGGCTGTCGGCGCAGGCGGCCAGATCCAGGGCCTGCGCGGTCTTCAGATTCGCAATCTTGTTCTTGAGAAGGGCGACCCGCGCGCGCTGCTCTTCGATGTTCCGCTCGGTCTTCTGCGGGGCGTTCAGGATGGCGCCAGCCAGCTCTTCGCCCACCGCCGAAGCCATGCCCTTGAGCAACTGCTCCGCATAGGCCTTCTGTTGATTGACCGAGACGCGCATGCCGAGTGCGAATTCCGCGGCGTCCTCAAACAGCGAGTTCGACCACGTCGGCCCGCGGCCGTCCTTGTTCACGCAATAGGGCGTCGTCGGCAGGTTGCCGCCGTAGATGGACGAGCAGCCCGTCGCGTTGCCGCAGATGGCGCGGTCGCCGAACAACTGGGTCATGAGCTTGAGATACGGAGTCTCGCCGCATCCCGCGCAGGCGCCGGAGAACTCGAACAGCGGCTGGAGCAACTGCGCGTCCTTTACCTGGGCCAGGTTGAGAACCTTGCGGTCCGTCTCCGGCAGAGTCTTGAAGAAGTTCCAGTTGTCGCACTCCGCCTGGCGAAGCGCCGGCTGGGGCGCCAGGTTGATGGCCTTGTGCTTCACCTCGGTCTTGCTCTTCACCGGGCAGACTTCGACGCAAAGGCTGCAACCGGTGCAATCCTCGGGCGCAACCTGCAACGTGTACTTCTTGTCCTTAAACTCGCGCCAGCGTGCCGCGGTGGATTTGAACGTGGCCGGAGCGCCCGCCGCCAGGTCCGAATCGTAGACCTTGGCGCGGATGCAGGCGTGCGGGCAAACCATCACGCACTTGCCGCACTGTATGCACAGCGCCTCGTCCCACACCGGAATTTCGAGGGCGATGTTGCGGCGCTCCCACTGCGAGGTAGCGGTGGGGAACGTTCCGTCAACCGGGAAGGCGCTCACCGGCAGGTCGTCGCCGAAACCGGCGTAGATCTTGCCCAGCGTGTTGCGCACGAACTCGGGCGCTTCGGCGGGCATGGCCGGCCGCAGGTCGGTGGAGCTCGAGGCCTTGGCTGGGACCTGAACCTCGTGCATGTAGGCCAGGGCCATATCCACGGCCTCGAAGTTCTTGTTCACGACGCTCTCGCCGCGCTTGCCGTAGGTCTTCTTGATGGCCTGCTTGATGGCGGCGATGGCCTGGTCGCGCGGCAGAATCCCGCTGATAGCGAAGAAGCAGGTCTGCATGATGGTGTTGATGCGGCGGCCCATGCCGGCCTTTTCGGCCACCTGGTAGCCGTCCACCACGAAGAACTTCAGCTTCTTCTCGATGATCTGTTTCTGGACGGTGCGCGGGAGTTGATCCCAAACCTCCCCGGGACCGTAGAGGCTATTGAGCAGGAAGACAGCGCCGGGCACCGCCGCCCGCAGCATGTCCACGCGCTCCAGGAAGGAGAACTGGTGGCAGGCCACGAAGCTCGCGTTGTTGATGAGGTAGCTCGAATGGATCGGCTTGGGGCCGAATCGCACGTGCGAGGTGGTCACGGTGCCGGCCTTCTTCGAATCGTAAACGAAGTAGCCCTGCGCGTAGTTGTCGGTGTCCTCGCCGATGATCTTGATGGAATTCTTGTTGGCGCCCACGGTGCCGTCCGAGCCAAGGCCGTAGAACAGCGCCCGCACGGTCTTTGGATCTTCGGTCGAAAACGCCGCGTCGTAGTCCAGGCTGGTGTGGCCGATGTCGTCCACGATGCCTACCGTGAAGTGGTTCTTCGGGGCGGGCTTGGCCAGCTCGTCGAAGACGGCCTTGACCTGGGCCGGCGTGAAATCCTTGGAGGACAGGCCGTAGCGGCCTCCGATGATTTTCGGGAACTGCTTGAAGGGCGCGTTGCCGGCAGCGATCGCTTCGCTGATGGCCGCAATCACGTCGGCGTGGAGCGGCTCGGCCACCGAGCCGGGCTCCTTGGTGCGGTCGAGAACGGCAATCGACTTCACGGTGGCGGGAAGCGCCGCAAGGAAGTGCTCCGCCGCGAACGGCCGATAGAGGTGAACCTTGACGATGCCGATCTTCTCGCCGCGCTCGACGAGGTATTCCACCGCCTCCTGCGCGACCTCCGCGCCCGAACCCATCACCACCACGACGCGCTCGGCGTCCGGAGCGCCCAGGTATTCGAACAGCTTGTACTGGCGGCCGGTGATCGCCGCGAACTTGTCCATCACGCCCTGCACGATGGCCGGGCAAGCGGCGTAGTAGGGGTTGCACGCCTCGCGCGCCTGGAAGAAGACGTCCGGGTTCTGGGCGGTGCCGCGCAGCACGGGCCGGTCCGGGGACATGGCGCGCTCGCGGTGCTTGCGCACCAGCTCGTCGGAGATCATGGCGCGCAGGTCTTCCTTGGTGAGCTGCTCCACCTTGGCCACTTCGTGCGAGGTACGGAAACCGTCGAAGTAGTGCAGGAACGGCACGCGCGATTCGAGTGTGGCGGCGTGCGCCATCAGCGCGAAATCCATCGCCTCCTGAACCGAGTTCGAGGCCAGCAGCGCGAAGCCCGTCTGGCGGCAGGCCATGACGTCGCCGTGGTCGCCGAAAATGGACAGCGCGTGAGCAGCCACCGTGCGCGCCGTCACGTGAATGACGGCCGAGGTCAGCTCGCCCGCGATCTTGTACATGTTCGGGATCATCAGGAGCAGGCCTTGGGAAGCGGTGAAGGTGGTCGCCAGCGCGCCCGCCTGCAAGGCTCCGTGGAGCGCTCCGGCCGCGCCGCCCTCGCTCTGCATCTCGATGACTGTGGGCACGGCGCCCCAGATGTTCGACTTCCCCTTGGCCGACCATTCGTCGGCCCACTCTCCCATTGGAGAGGAGGGAGTAATCGGGTAAATCGCGCAGACTTCACTGACGTGGTACGCCGAGTAAGCCGCCGCTTCGTTGCCGTCAAGGGTAATTTTAGGTCTAGTCATTTTGGTTTTTTCGATCTCTCTTCGGTGAGCGCTGGCCCAAAACAGGAGGGCAGGGATGAAGTCACTATTATAGGATTATTCGACCCGATGCCGCGCGCTGCCGGTGACGGCGACGGCGCCGCCAAGGGACCGAGACTCCGGGTTTGAGCTTTAAGCGGAAACATGGACGCTGCAGGCTGCTGCAAACCACAAGTGCACGCGGGCTACCAGCGAGGCGCGGCCCAGATTTCTTTGTTTTTGTTTACGATAGCGATGGGTATGGGCGCCCGGAAGGCTTTAGTGGGGCAAATCCCCCAGCCTCCGCGGCGAGATATGCCGCAAGCGGGCCGGGGGGTGCGTGTCGGGCTCAGCATGTTTCGGCGGCCCCTATTCATCCCCCCACGAGATCGGCTTTACTGGGACCTTCGCGGTCTCTCCGTCCTTGAGCACCACTTGAACGGCCTCCTGCCGATGATGGATCACCTCATCGTGCGACGGGCCCTGATAACCTCCGCCAGCTCCAATAAGATACGGGGCGACGATGACGAAGTAGGTTCCTGGGGGCAGCGGTCCAAGCCTCATTGGCTGCGAATCGAGGGACCCGGCCCCAGACCACCACGAGTCGGGATCATCCCACGCATTTTCAGGGACGGCGATCAGCAAAGCGTCGTTCGGCCATACGCCGCGTGCACCAAGGACACCTATCTCGATCATGGCGGTGTTCTTCCGCACTGTGATCTCGAGGTCGGTCGAACGCCCAGGCTCAATCTGGACTCGGCCATCATCCAGTTTCCGCCCATCCTGGCGCATAGAGACGACGTAGTCCTTGTGTCTTTCTTGCGCTTCTACCCGGTAACCTCCGGGTGGGACATTGGCGATCCGGAACCGGCCTTCGGCATCCACGTCAGCGGAGGTCTGTAGGGAAAAATCCGTAGGAAGACTTCCGCGCAGACCCACCACCCGCCTGTCGCGCGTGTCCGGCCCACCTCCTTCGAGGATTACTCGCCCGGTCACGACGCCGTTGGGCCTTATTGTCATGACGAGACCTTTCACGTTCCGATGCAACTCTAGTCTCTGGGCGTCGTAGAACAGCGGCCCGCCAGGACATGTATCACACCTCGGCGCCCGGCCTGATCGGGCCAGTACCGTGTAGGTCCCCGCTCGCAATCCTTCGATCAGGAAACGCCCGTGCGGTGTAATGCGGCCTGACAGGCCGCTGCCAACCGCTGCTGGTTCGGGCCGTTCGGGTATAGCCCAGATCTGGTCCCCCCAGTCAATCGTCTTCGGCACCTGGATTTCGATCCGACCCCTGATGGAGAAGGCTTGCTCTTCGCCAAGCCGCATTTCGAAGGGCCCTGCTACGTCGGCTTGCTTCAAAGTCAGAACTGCGGCATCGGGTCCGCCAGCCTGGGTGGTGAGGCAGGCTTTGACCGGAATCGTCGAGGGCGGGTGCTTGGGCACTTTCCAGGAACGGTGCACTTGGTACTCGGGCACGGCACAAATCGAATAGTCGCCAGGGGCGGCTTGCAGCCGAAAATGGCCGTTCTGGTCCGTTGTCTGCCTAACCGTTCCGGCACGCCCATTCAGAGCCTGTAACGTCACAACCGCGTTGGGTGCCCTTGCCCCACCCGCGTAAAAAACGTCTCCATGCAGCGTCGCCATAGCAAGCAGTTCCCAGACAATTTCGCGCATGATTCGATTGCCCGAAGGGCCCTCCAGGTCGTCTCCCCGGTCTAACGGTACTCCGCGCTGGGAGAGGTAGCCCGGCTTCGAGGCTGCAACGTGGTCCTCCGTGCTGTAGGGACAATCCACTCGGAATCGTCCCGCAGCGTCAGTCACAGCCTTGCACGCGCCGATGTTCACGCTGGCATTCGGAATCGGACCGCCGGTGGTTGCGTCTACCACGGCTCCGTTGTAGCGTGTGAACTCCGGCCAATACGGCCAGAGACTCACGGACGCTCGTCCGAGAGCCATTTGATACCCGCCAACGGGCGCCGCGCTGCCGCCGTCCCATATGTAGACGAGCCCGCCTGCGTTTACAATGGCGACCCATTTCCCGTCATACGAACACGCGAAGGAACTGGCGTTCGGTGGCAGCCTCCAACGACGGTGGGGCCCCGGAACACGCCCCGGCAGGGCCGTGGCGCTCTTGTACAGGGCCAGTGGATCGCACATCCCGTCGGGGGAATCGAAATACCATGGACTGCCCTGTATTCCGACCGCCGGCCCCACCTTCTCGGGAGGGGCGTTCCTGTCTGCTCGGGCCCACACCGTACCGCTGGGCCAGGCAACAAAAGACCGTCCATCCGGAGACAGCCAGGCTCTGGAGTGGTACCTACCATGCTTAGAAGGGGAGGGCGGCGTGAAGCTCCACGTGCGCGTACCATTGGTTGCGTCGAACTCAATCACGGTCCCGTCAAAAGATGAGGTCAAGATCGTATTCGCGGATGTCCACGCCAGCTCAATTGCCTTCATCGGTATCTCCCGCACGGCCGACAGGGAGTATGGGCTCCAGACCCGAAGGCCGGTTCCAAACAGGGCAGCGATCCGCGAGCCATCAGGAGACCACGCCAAACCGTAGACGGGAGTCCCGGCTTGGCCAAGCGCCCGCAGATCGTCTCCCGAGGCCCCATCGCGCAGTGTGACGACGCCGTCATCCCGGGCGGCCGCGAGCCTCGTGCCGTCCGGAGACCAAACCACCGACTGACGGCCCCAGATAGCGGCACGAAAAGCATATGCGACAGTCTCGGATGCCACGTCCCAGACCTGAACGTTCCCGGAGCTGCTCCACGACGCCAGCCGGTCGCCGCGCGGCGACCACGCGACAAATTCCGACTCTGCAATCAGGCTCTGAACGCGATAGCCTCCTTCGTTGCCGACGCTGGGCCAGATCTCGAATTCCCCCGAGGAGTCAGCCGTCACGGCGCTACCGAGATCGGGGGAAAACGCCGCATAGTCGGCAGGTATTCCACTCCGCGTGGTGAGGGGCGGCCGGGAGGAGCCGAGCTCCCACACCGTCAGACCTCGCCGGGTAGCTAGAGCGATGCGATCTCCCCGGCGCGACCATGACAAACTGGAGTGCGGACCGTCCTCCGCAGAGTGGGCCTCGACGAGCGTGCCATCCTTGGGATTCCAGATCTGCACCACGTTGTCGTTGCCGCACGTTGCCAGCAGCGGCTCCCGTGGAGACCATGCGAGGAGGAGCTTGCTGCCCCTGGCCAGTTCCGGCGCCCGCCTGCTGGGATGCACGGAGGCGACCGGTTTTCCCTGTGAAAAACTCCAGATCGTGACAGTGCCGCATGTCTGCACCGCAAGCAGGTCGCCATCTCCCGACCATCCCAGTTCCTGCACCCAGACGCAGTTCTGGCTGAACAACTGCGAACGCGGCACCTCGATAGCTGGCGATGACGGTTTGGCCAGATCGTAGATGTACACTCCAGAATCATCCGGGACAGCCAGCCGGTCCCCCTTAGGGGACCATGCGGCTCTTAGTCCTCCCCCGGCGCCGCCCTGGACCCGCTGCACCTTAGCTCCCGTCTCTACGTCCCAGATGTCGATGTCAGCGAACCGCGCCGCGATCCTCGTACCGTCCGGCGACCACTGCACCGATTCGTAATGACCACCTTCTACCGAAATCCGCCGAATCAGGTGGCGAATGCCGGAGTCCCAGATCTCTATGTCGGCGCGCCGGAGAACCGCAACGCGCCCGCCATCCGGAGACATCGCGATGTCGTAGACATATCCCTGGCCGAGATGCCTGGAAGAAGCGAACGAGGGAAGGACACACAGGGCCGCGACGAGGCTGTAGAGGAGGAGCCGGGAGTTCTCCGTCCGAAATTTCCACGGACGTTGCAGCATGGCTTAGTATAAGCGCAGCGGCTCTCTCTGGTTCTGCCCGGGCGGTTAACGGCCCAGAGGCGCGATTCGCCTGATCAACAAGTTAGCGAGGCGACCGCGGCAGGTATGAGCCCTGTCACAGGCTTGTACCCAGCCGGCTCTGAATTGCATCCAATGCGGTGAAGGCATAGGGTAAGATGGGGACCGTGGGGGGTACATTGCGCAAGGTGTATCTGCCCCTGGCCGGGCTTGTTACCGTCGCGGCACTGGCGGCGGGGCCGCTCGACCAGGCGCGCGAGTTGTACGGCCGCACCGACTATGAAGCCGCGCTGCGGTTGCTGCGGCCGATGCCCCAGAAAGATGCCGCCACGGATCACCTCATCGGCATGTGCTACTACATGCAGGGAGACCCGAAGAAGGCCGGCGATTTCTTCCAACAGGCCGTAGATCTCAGGCCCGGCGAATCCAACTACTATCTCTGGCTGGGGAGAGCGTTCGGCCGGCGCGCGGAAACCTCGAGCTTTCTGACCGCGCCGGGTCTTGCCGCGAAGGCCCGGGACAGCTTCGAGAAAGCGGTTCAGCTCGACCCGCGGAACATGGATGCCATCAGCGACCTGTTCGAATATTACCTGGACGCTCCCGGATTTCTCGGCGGCGGCTTCGATAAGGCTGCTGGCCTCGCCTCGCGTATGGCGGAGCTGAATCCGGCAGAAGGACATTGGGCGCAAGCGCGGCTGGCCGAGAAACGGAAGCAAGACCGGAGTGCCGAAGAGCACCTGCGCCGCGCTGTTGAACTGGCGCCCCGCCAGGCTGGCCGGCTGCTCGACCTGGCAAAGCTGCTGGCCAAGGCCGGACGTTACCAGGAGAGCGAGGATGCCTTCCGCCGCGCCGAGTCCATCGCTCCGGGCTCTCCCCGAATCATGTTCGCGCGCGCCAGCGTATACATCGAAACCCGCCGGAACCTGGACGTAGCAAGGCAGTTGCTCAGACGATACCTGGAATCGCCCCTCACGCCCGACGACCCTCCTCGCAAGGACGCGGAGCGTCTGTTGCGCCAGGTGCCGTCGAGCTAAGCTAGGGTGGTGTTCCTAGGCGAGGCGCTTTCCTTCAGCTTCAACGCGCTGCGCGCAAATCGCGTGCGCACCTTTCTGACTGCGCTCGGCCTGGTCATTGGCAACGCTTCGGTCATCCTGGTGGTCACCATCTCGATGACCAGCCGCGACTACATCCTGGAGCAGATCGAAGGAATCGGCTCCAACATGATCTATGCTTCGGCCACCGTGGGCGCGGGGCAGGCCAGCGCCGCGGAGGTTGACGCGGACTTCGTGAAGATGGCCGACGTCCGGGCCGTGCGGCAGCAACTCGCCGATCAGATTGCGGCTTCGACCGGCGTCGAGACTTCTTTCGCCCGGCTGGTAATCAACGGCCGCGAGGAAGACGTCACGGTCATCGGTTCGGACGAGTATTACAACCCGGTGCGGAACCTACAGGTTCTGGCGGGGAGGCCGCTTGATGCGAGCGACGTTGAACTCCGCCAGAAAGTCGCGCTGTTGACCGAGCGGCTGGCCAAGCGGCTCTTCGGCGGACAAGAGCCCGCGATCGGCAAGATGATCAAGATCCACGGCCTCGACTTCACCGTCATCGGAACGTTCAAGGAAAAAGTGGAGAGCTTCGGCCTTTCCGAACTGGCCCAGGAGACCGTGCTGATTCCGATCACGGTGATGAGCTACTTCGTCCCCGTCGAGCGGATCGACCCGTTGTACGTGCAGGCGCTGCGCCCGGAGGAGGTGCCGCTGGTGACCCAGGAGGTGCAGCAGATCCTCGAGAGCCGTCATCGCGCCGGCGCGCGCTACCTGGTTCAGAATCTGGGCGCCATCCTCGACGCGGCCAAGAAGATCGCGCTCGTGCTCAGCCTGGTGCTGGTGCTGGTTTCGGCGATTGCGCTGGTGATTTCCGGCATCGGCATCATGAACATCATGCTGGTGACGGTCACCGAGCGGACGCGGGAGATCGGCGTGCGAATGGCGGTGGGCGCCTCGCGCCGCGACATCCTGCAGCAGTTTCTGCTCGAAGCCGTGCTCATCAGCGTGGTGGGCGGCGGGGCCGGCATCCTGCTCGGAGTTGCTATGCCGCTGGCCGTGCGCTATCTGACGCCGTTCGTCATTCCCATCTCGAAGCTGTCGATCGCGGTGGCCTTCGCCGTCTCCTGCGTGGTCGGCCTCATTTTCGGGCTGCTGCCCGCCAACCGGGCGGCCCGGCTCAACCCCACCGAAGCGCTGCGGTACGAGTAGCGGTCCGGTTTCTCGTACAATCGTGTCTCATGGGCGCAGAGACAATCGCGATGGCGGGAATCTGGTATGTAGCGTTCCTGCTCTCGCTGACGTGTCACGAGGCCGCTCATGCGCTGGTGGCCAAACTGGCTGGCGATCCCACCGCGTACAACGCCGGCCAGGTGACGCTCAACCCCATCCCGCACATGCGGCGCGAGCCGATAGGCACCATCGTCGCGCCGTTGATCACCTATTTCGCGAACGGCTTCATGCTGGGCTGGGCAAGCGCGCCCTACGATCCGCGCTGGCAGCGGAGCTACCCGAGACGCGCCGCGGCGATGGCGCTGGCGGGACCGGGGGCGAACTTCACTCTCGTGATCCTGGCGATTGTCGCAATCCGCGTTGGAATCGCAATGGGCGCTTTCAGCAGCCCTGAAAGCGTCACCTTCTCCCACATGGTCTCCGCCACCGGGCCGGGGTTCGGGGAAGGCCTGGCGCAGTTCCTGAGCGTCTTGTTTTCCCTGAACCTGATGCTGGGCGCGTTCAACCTGCTGCCGCTTCCGCCACTGGACGGCGCGACGGCTATCGGCCTGCTCTTCAGCAAACGCATCGCGCTGCGCGTCGCGGAATTCAGCCACAATCCGATGTTCTCGCTGATCGGAATCCTGGTCGCGTGGCAGTTGTTCGGGAAGATGGCGGGACCGATTTTCCGATTCGGTGTGGAGATGCTGTACCCCGGCGCCTACTCGTTTTAGTCCCTAGCTCCACCGCGCCGGCCGCTTTTCGCGGAACGCTGCTACGCCCTCGCGGAAATCCGGCCCTTCAAAGACGGGCTTGCGCGCGTCGGCGGCCAGACGGCTCACCCCTGCCGCATCGAGGCCGCGCGAATCCCTGACGAAGGCCATGCCACGGCGCACGGTGTCGCGGCTGTAGGCGGCCATCTGCGAGGCGATCTGGCCGGCGCGCTCGTCCAGCTCGAAGGGCTGAGCCACCTCGTGCGCCAGGCCCCAGGTCAGCGCCTCCTGCGTGCCGAAGACTCTCCCGGTGAGCGCGAGCTCGAGCGCGCGCCGCTCGCCGATCGCCTGCGCCACCGCGCGGAACACCACGAACGGCCACATCCCCAGGCGGATTTCCGTCAGCCCGAAGCTGGTCCCGCGGGCCGCCACCACCACGTGAGCGTTCGCCACCAGGCCCAAGCCGCCGCCCAGCGCCGGGCCGCCGACCGCTGCCACCACCGGAACCGTCAGCCGCGAAGCGATGGTGAAAATACGCTCGTGAACCGCGGCGTGTTCGTCCGAATCCCCGGCTAGCGCCTCATCCAGATCCATGCCCGCGCAGAAGACGTCGCCCCGCGACGCCACCACGGCCGCCCCGACCGCCGGATCGTCCTGGGCCCGTTCGAGCGTCTCCGCCAGTTCGCGGCACATCGCCAGCGTCAGCGCGTTGCGCTTTTCGGGACGGTTCAAGGTGACGCGCAAAACGCGCCCTTCCAGGCTAATCTCGAAGTTCGTGCTCATCGGCTTCGATCTCCAGGCCGAGCAGCGCCGCGCCCAGCGTCTTGCCCTGCGCATCCACTCGCAGCGACACCGTCCCGCCGCCGCCCAGCGCCTCGTGCATCGTGAAATTCAGAGCGCCGATATTGGGCAGCTCGAACCGTTCCACCGAGCCTTTCACGCGGTCGCCGAAGAACGCCTTGACACGCTCCGCGGTGACTTCGCGCACAAGAATCGGATAGCGGCGCTCGTCGTAGGCGATCACGCCGATGTTGGAGATATCGCCCTTGTCGCCCGACCGGCAGTGGGCAATCCGCGCCAGCGGAACCTTCATTCCACCACCTCCACGCGCGGCTCCACTTCTTCGCGCGGAATCAGCGCGGGCCAGTAGGCCACCATCTCGCGCGCCTGCGGCCGGCCGTCGCCGTAGCCGGTGGCAGCGGGCGGCCCGCTCAACACCAGCGGCACAAGCTCCCGCGTGAACCGCTCCACCGCGGCGCGGTCCTGCCCGCGCACACCGATGCGCAACTGGACTTCGGGCGGATCGGAAACCGGCGGTGCGGCCGGCCCGTGACAGGCGTTCACGCCGAAGTACTCCGTCTCGATAGCGTCGAAGATCGAGCCCTAGCTGGGCCAGGCGCTCGCGCACAATGCGGTCCGCCGCCCGCGCCTTCTCGATCGCCTGCGGCCAGCAATACACCAGCGTGCCGATCGCCTTCCACCCGGCGGAGTAGTTCAGCGACGCTTTGAGCGTGGCGGGGCGCGGCAACCCTCGAGCTCCGGTCACGCGCACACGGCCGGGCCCGGCATCGGTCAGCCGGACGGAAGTGAAATCGGCAACCACGTCCGGCGTGATGTACGCCCGCGGATCGCCGATCTCATAAACAAGCTGCTCCTTGACCGAGGCGAGGTTCACGCGGCCGCCCGTTCCCGTGTGCTTCGTGATCACCGCGCTGCCATCCGGCTCCGCCTCGATGATCGGATAGCCGATGTCGGCCAGATCGGGAATGCTCTGCCAATCGGCCTGGCAGTTCCCGCCGGTAGCCTGCGCGCCGCACTCGACGATGTGGCCGGCCACGACGCCGCCCGCCAGCGCGTCCCAATCGGTTTCGCACCAATCGAAGCGGTGGATCATCGGCGCGACCGCCAGCGCCGCGTCGGCGCATCGGCCGGAGATCACCACGTCGGCGCCGGTCGCGAGCGCACGGGCCAGCGGGAAGGCGCCCAGGTAAACGTTCGCGCTCAGAACGCGATCCCGTATCGCGGCCAGCTCCTCGCCGGTGTCGAGGTTCCGCATCGGGTGGCCGCGCGCGAGCAGGTCGTCGATGCGGCCCGAAATGTCGTCCCCCAACACTACGGCCACTTTCAGGTCCGGCGCCAGGCGTCGAACTTCGCGGGCGCAGGCCAGCGGGTTCACGCCTCCGGCATTGGCGATCGCCTTGACGTTTCGCGTGCGCATGCGGCCCGCCAGTCGCGCCATGAGCGGCGGGAAATCGCGGGCGTAGCCGAGCGCCGGGTCCTTCCGCCTCTGCTTCTCGAGGATCGACATGGTGACCTCGGCCAGGTAGTCGAGCGTCAGATAGTCGATCGGCCCTTGCTCGACCAGGCGCACCGGCGCCTCCAGCCAGTCGCCCCAGAAGCCCTGTCCATTCGCGATGCGGATCATATGTCGCGCCGCCTTCCTGCCGTCTCCAACACCAAATGTTCCCGATGCCTGCCGTACGCGGCGACCTCGAGCGCGAAGCTCAGCACCTCGCGCGAGCGCTTGGGATCGATGACAGCGTCGGCGTGGCCGCGGGCGGCGCCGTACAGCGCGTCCAGCCAGCGTTCGTAATCGGTCCGCGTGTTCTCCATCGCCTGCTGCACCTGGTCCGATGGCGGCTGCCCGGCGAACAGCGCCTGCACGGCGGCGTCCCCCTCCATCACGCCGATGCGGGCCGTCGGCCAACTGAACGTGAACGTGGGGTCGAAGCCCTGCCCCGCCATGGCATAGTAGCCGGCGCCGCTGGCGTGGTTGAGCGTGAGCACGATCTTGGGGACCGTGGCGCAGGCCATCGTCTCCACCATTTCGGCGCCGGCGCGGATGATGCCGCCGAGCTCCGCCTCCACGCCCACCATGAAACCGGAAACGTCCTGCAGGTAGATCAGCGGCAGCCCTTGCCGCTCCGCCATCTCGACGAAGTACGCCGCCTTGCGCGCCGATTCCGCATAAATGATGCCACCGACGCGCGGGCCTTCCGGCGTCTTGAGAAACCCGCGGCGGTTGGCGATCAGCCCCAACGGCCGCCCGCATAGCCGGACTTCCGCGCACAGGAGCTCGGGCGCGTGTTCGGGCTGGAATTCGAGATACTCGCCGGCGTCGAAAATGCGGTCGATAATCCCGGTGACGTCGTAAGGCAGGCGGTGGTTGGCCGGCAGAATATCGTACAAGCCTTCGGCCGGCTGGGCAGGCTCGGTTCCGCGAGGAGCCTGGGGCGCGGGCGCGAGCTCGCGGAATTTCTGCCGGATGATCGCCAGGCAGGCGCGGTCGTCAGCGGCCTTGTAGTGCGCCACGCCGCTCTCGACCGTATGCATGGCCGCGCCGCCGAGCGATTCGGCGTCCACCACCTCGCCGGTTGCGCCTTTCACCAGGTTCGGGCCGCCCAGGCCCATGAAGCTGGTCTTTTCGACCATGATGATGCAGTCGGAAAGCGCGGGCAGATACGCTCCGCCGGCAATGCACGGGCCCATGACCGCGGCAATCTGCGGCACGCGCAGCTTCCGGCGCATCAGCGAGTTGTAATAGAAAATCCGCGCGGCGCCGTACTGGCCGGGGAAAATGCCGTCTTGAAGCGGCAGGTTGACGCCCGCCGAATCCACCAGGTAGACGATCGGCACGCGGTTGCGCATGGCGACTTCCTGCGCGCGCAGAATCTTGGTGATGGTCTCGGGCCACCACGCTCCGGCTTTCACGGTGGCGTCGTTGGCCACCACCACCGCCGGCCGCCCTTCGATCCTGCCTATGCCGGTGATCACGCCGGCCGCCGGAGCCTGGCCCATCGTACTTGTCGTAAGCTACCAGCAGGCCGATTTCGACAAACACGCCGTCCGGATCGAGTAAGTGCGCCAGCCTTTCGCGCGCGCTCAGCTTCCCGTCCCGGTGTTGCTTCTCGATTTTCTTGGGGCCGCCGCCCGCTCTGAGGCCGTGCTCGATGTTATCCAGGCGCTCCAGCAGCCGGCGCATGTGGGAGGCGTTCTGCGCAACTTGAGCCGCGCCCGGAGCAGGTTTCACGCTCCTTTCAGGATACACAAGTGGGGCGGCGGCGCTGTCGCCGGCCTACCGGGAACCCGGCGCTGCTTCGGCCTCCATCAGGTGTGTGAGGATGTCGTTGATGCGGGTCAGATGGCCCGGGCCCTTGGATCTCAGCCAGTCGATGACTCGCGGATCGAGGCGCACGCTTACCGGCACCTTCCGCCGGACTTCGCGCAGCCTCACCAGGTTTGCCAACTGCTCTTTGGTCAGTCGTGGAATGTCCTCGAAGTCAATGTCCGAGTCGTCTCCAGCCGCCTGGCGTCTGGCAGCGCGGCGCAAGGCCAGGCGCTCCTTCTCAGTCCGCTGCCTCTTCTCGATATCTTCTGACCTCATGCTTTTCAGCCCTGCGGGCCGAGATGATGCGGACGACTTCTTCTCCATGACAGTCCTCCCTGTATGCGTGGACAACCAGCAGCACCGCGGATTCCTCGGGCCCGGAATCAACGGCTCCTATCGCATGCCAGCGTTGTCCCCCGGTTGGGTCCGTACGGTCCGGACCCACTAGACAGCGGTCGTCTTCAAAGACCAGCATTGCCAGTTCGAATGAGATTCCGCCGTGCCTTAGCTGGTTGCGGCGGTTCTTTCTCTCATCCCATTCGTAGCGCACAACGTATATACAATCGTAACACACCGCGGCGCGAGGCTCGACGGCTGGAGCCCCGAAGCCCCCTCTGGGCTAACATACAGACATGCTTGGATTCGACAGCCGCGCCGCGCGCGCCGCATGGTCGGTGTTCCTGGTCGCCCTGGTCCTCGCCAGCGTGTATTTCATCCGCCGCGTGCTGCTGGTGTTCATCCTGGCGATCCTGTTCGCCTATCTGCTCTCGCCGCTGGTGAACGCCGTGAACCGCTTCATTGCCCGGGGGAAGTCGCACACTTACTCGCTGGCGGCTGTCTATGTGTTGCTCGTGGCCCTGCTGGTAACCGGCGGCGTTCTGATCGGAAACAAGATCGCCGAAGAGGCTTCGAACATGGCCGCGGGCTTTCCCAACTTCCTGGCTGCGCTGAAGCAGAAGCTTGCGTCGCCCGATCCGGCCTGGCTCCAGCCCGCGAAGCGCTACGTGCTCGATCAGGTCAACCAGCGCGCCCAGAGTTTCGGTTCGGCCGCCATGCCGTTCATCCAGAGCCTCGGCGCGCACGTCGTTGCCGTCCTCAGCAACGCCGTCTTTGTGGTGCTGATTCCGATCCTCAGCTTCTTCTTCCTCAAGGACGGGGCGGAGCTCGAAAGAGCGGGCGCTCGCACTGGCAGGCGCCGGGCACCGCGCGATGTGGGAGGATATTCTCTCCGACCTCAACATTCTCCTTGGGCAATTCATGCGCGCGCTAGTGACTCTCTCGCTCGCCACGTTGACCGTCTACAGCATCTTCTTCGCCATCGCCGGCTTGCCTTACGCCATCCTGCTTGCAAGCGTCGCCGCACTGCTGGAGTTCATTCCGCTGATCGGGCCGCTATCCGCCGCTGCCATCATCCTTGTCGCCGCTGCGGTCTCCGGCGCCGGCCATATCCTGGTGATCCTGGTGTTTTTGATCGCCTATCGCCTTTTCCAGGACTACGTGCTGAGCCCCCACCTGATGTCGTCGGGCGTGGAGTTGCATCCGCTGCTGGTGATCTTCGGGGCGCTGGCGGGCGAGGAACTGGCGGGAATCCCGGGCATGTTTCTCTCCGTGCCGGTGCTGGCCGCGCTGCGCGTGTTCTACGTCCGGGCGCTCAAGCCCGCGCGCGCCCCCACGCCCATTTCATAGCAGCTTTCGCACCCACGGTTCGATCTTCGCCGGCGCGGTGCTGGGCGCGAAGCGCTTCACGACGTTCCCCTGCCGGTCCGCCAGGAACTTGGTGAAGTTCCACTTGATGGATTTCCCCAGCAGGCCCGGCGCCTGCTCCTTGAGGTGCTTGAACAGCGGATGCGCGCCCTCGCCGTTGACCTCAATCTTCCGGAAAATCGGAAACGTGACGCCGAAACTGGAACGGCAGAACGTCGCGATCTCCAGGTCCGAGCCCGGCTCCTGGTGCGCGAACTGGTCGCAGGGGAAGGCCAGGATTTCGAGTCCGCTCTCCCGCAGGCCCGTGTATAGCTCCTCGAGCCCGAGGTACTGCGGGGTGAATCCGCACTTGCTCGCCGTATTCACGATCAACAGCACCTTGCCGCGGTAGTCCGCCAGCGGCTGCTCCCGGCCGTCGTTGCGCACGGCGGCGAAGTCGTACAGGTTCCGCGTCACGGAAGGCCCCTCGCTGTGCCTGTATTTATCGTACCCGATGGGCTGCTGCCGCCAGAGTAAAATGGTGACGGGGGAGCTGACGATGAAGCGCACGGTTCTCGGTCCGGCGCGGACGTATCTTCTCAGGTGGGCCGCTCTCGGACTCCTGTTGTCCCTTTCCCATTCCTCAGCCCTGGCGCAGGCGGGCTCCGCTTCCGCCGCTGCCGCGGACCAGACGACCACCGTGGTATCGAACGTCGATGAGGTCGGCCTCGATCTCACCGCATACGACAAGCGGGGCAACGTTGTCGCCGACCTCAAGCCGGGGGACCTCGAAATCGTGGACGGGGGCGCTCCCGTCCGCGTCAAAGACCTTCGGATGGCCGCAGGATTTGGCGCCGGTCATCCTCACCCCGTGACATTGTTGTTCGACCGGATCGACCAAAGCGGCGCACACGGCGCGCGCGACGCGGCTCTCGAAATCGTCAAGAGCGCGCCCGCCTCCGGCGTCCTATTCACGGTGCTCAAAGTGGACGGACGCCTTCACTTGCTGCAGGCGCCCACGGCCGACCGCGAAGCGCTGAAGAAGGCTATCGACGCCGCGACCGCGGGCAATGCGGAATCCGGTGTGCAGTCCGCGGATGCGGAGAAGCGGCTGACGGAGGATACCAGGGGCGGCCCGAACCAGACCAGCGCAGATTCCCTGATGACGATGCTGCTCGATTCGCAGAAGGAAGTTCGGGACCCGCACACGACCCCGTCCATTGCCGGTCTTTTGGCGGCGTCCCGATGGCAGCAGGGAGCGCCCGGGAGAAAGACCCTGGTCTACTTTTCGCAGGGGCTTAACTCGAACGTGAGCGCTCCGGAGATGCTGCACTCGATCGTCAACGAGGCGAATCGATCCCGTCTGAGTATCTATGCGCTCGACGCGAACGCGGGCGACGCACCGTCGGCGGACATGCAGGGAGCTAACGGCGCGCTGGCGAGCGCGGCGGCGGCCCACTCCGGCGTTCGGAGTAATTCCAGTTTCGGCCGGCCAGCGGGGGTTCCGCAGCCTCAGGAGGGTGGGACGACGGGCCCCGCCCTGGAAACCTTGGTCGCTGGACAAATGAGCCGCCTGGAACAGACCGGACCGTCGGCTGGGGACGGCACTCCTATCGATGCCCTCTGCCGGCTCACTGGAGGCGCTCATGTCCACGCCGGCGAAGCGCGGAGAAGCGCCCGCAGAATCGTCGCCGAGATGGAGTCGTATTACGTCGCCTCCTTCGATCTGCCCGCCCGCGCGAGCGAGGGCCGTTTCCAGCCGGTGAGCGTGCGCGCGCTGCGCCCCGGAATCCTCATTGAGGCGCGCGCCGGCTACTTTGTTCCGCCGCGCCCGGCCGTGCCCGTCTCGCTGGCTTTCGAAGGCCGCCTCCTCGAGGCCCTGGCCGCGCCGGCGCTGCCCTCCGGCCTCGGGCTCCACTCGGAGGTGTTCCGTTTTGGCACTTCCGCCGATGGCAGTGTCAATTCGCTCGTCATCGAGGCGCCGCTCAGCGACGTCGACCTCCGGTCCGATCCCGCGGCGAAGACCTACGCGGCTCACCTGGCGATACTCGCGCAGGTGAAAAGCAAAGCCGGTGCTTTAGTCGCTCGATTCACCGAAGATCTCCCGCGGGAGGGCGCGCTTGAGGACCGGGAAACCGCCCGGCGCGACCTGATCACCCTCCGTCACCACTTCAGCGCCCCAGCCGGCGATTACGTGTTGGAGACGGTGGCGCTCGATGTGAACGGCGGGAAGATGGCAGCTCAACGCACCACCCTGGCCATCCCGCCGGCGGACGGTGGGCCTTCGTTGAGCGATGTCGTCCTGGTCCGCCGGATCGAACCGTTTGCTGGCGATGAGGACGCCGACAGGTCCGATCCGCTGCGCTGCGTGGAGGGCAGGGTGATCCCGAATCTGTCGGGCCAGATTTCCAAGGCTGCCAGCCCCACCCTGACGCTGTTCTTCGACATTTACCCCGAGCGCGGTTCTGCCAGCAAGCCCGCGATTGTGGCGAAGGTCGTCCGGCACTCCGCGCAGGGAGACACGCTCATCGGGACCCTGCCACTGACCCTTCCGGAGGATTCCGGAAGACCGTTCATTCCCTACCTCGCCCAACTGGCGACTGCCCCTCTCGCGTCAGGCGAATACCAGTTGACCGTGGCGCTGAAGCAAGGCGCGAAGACGGTGTCGCAGAGAGTGTCGTTCGCGCTCGTACCGTAGCGTGAGCGGCCTGAATTATAGAATTCGGATCATGAAATCGATTTAACTTGCATTGGCACGCGAACTGCTATAACAATCTGGCAGATGGATGTTTCAAAGACAGCGCTGCCGGACTTGGTGATCGCTCGGCAGAAGAAGGGCATCTCGCTCGAAGAGATTGGCGCCTCGACGAAGATTTGCGTCTCCTATCTCCGCGCGATCGAAGAAGGCAAGTTCGACCGGCTCCCGGGTGGCATTTACACGCTGAGCTACCTCCGCCAGTACGCGCAAGCCATTGACTTCGATGAAGAAGAACTGGTTCGCCGCTACCGGCTGACGATTGCCGAACCGGCCGAGCCGACTCCCCCTCGCTCGAAGCGGCACTCCGGTACCTGGGTGCGCCTCGCCCGCGTTCTCGGCTAGTCGATCCTTCACTGCGCGCGGGCGTGCGATGGTACCGCAGTACCGGTACCAAATTCCAGAATAAGGGACCCGAAAGATCTACACAGCGCCCGCAATCTGTTCCTGACCCTGCGTGAAAATACCAAGTCCCCGCAGCGTCATTAGGGTCTCTCTGTAGCTCGGCCGCGTCAGTAACGGCCAGCGTGGACGCGCCGGGACACGAGTATCGGAGGGCCCGGTGTCTGCGTTATGATGTGCATGAATAATGCTCTGTGAGCACGTGCGCCGGCGGGGCGTCGAATGGCGCTGATCACGATTTCCGGGCAGCCCGGAAGCCGCCAGGAAGAGGTGGCGCGGTCGGCAGCCCAACTCCTTCAGTTCGATCTGGTCACCGAATCGCGCTTACAAGGCATTTTCACCCAGGAGTTCGGCGACGCCGTTGCCATTCCCGACAAAGCATTTGCGCCCGCAGCCGTTTCGGTGGTGGCGCGCCTGGCCACCGAGCATCACCTGGTGCTGGCGTCGGAAGGCGCGGAACTTCTCTTTCGCGATTTCCCCGGCCTCCTGAGAGTGTATGTCGTGGCGCCGGAATCGCGCCGTATCGGAACCCTGATGCTTGACCATCGCCTCGACCGCAAGGCCGCCCGAGCCCTGCTGCGCCGCCTGGAAGCCGATCGAAGGTCCGAGCGCGCCCGGCGGTTCGGCCGCTCTTCCGCCCCGCCGCACCTGTTCGACCTCGTGCTCAACACAGAGCTGCTCGAACCGGAGGGAGTCGCCGAACTGATTCGAAGCGCAGCGAGCCGGGGCGGGCTGGCCTCGATCGGACTGCTCTCCGCCGCAGCCGAGGCGCATCTCCAGTTTCAGGTGCGGCTCAAGCTCGCCAAGTACGGAATCCAGCCGCCCGGCCGTGTCAGTCTCAAGAGCAAGTGCTTCGTCCATCCGAGCGAGGAAGTTTTCGCAAACCTGCTCGATTTTTACCGTGTCGCCTGGGACTATGAGCCGCGCAGCTTCCCCATACAGTGGGACAAGGACGGCCGCGTCCTGGAAGCTTTTACGCCCGATTTTTACCTGCCCGAATTCGACCTCTATGTCGAGCTGACCACTATGAAACAATCGCTGGTCACCAAAAAGAACCGCAAGGTCAAACTGCTGCGAGCCATATATCCCCACGTGAATATCCAGGTTTTCTACCAGAAAGATTTCGAAAACTTAATTTTTAAGTACGGACTGGCCGAGCGTGAGCCACCCAAGACCGGCCCGGAGCGGCAACATGAGACCATCGGCAAATGAAACCTCCCGCCCCCGAGATTGAGCGCATTCTGTTCACCGAGGAGCAGGTGGAGCAGCGCATCGCTGAGGTGGGCGTAGAGATCTCAAACAAATACCGCGGCGGGGAGTTGAAGCTCATCGGCGTTCTCAAGGGTTCGGTGTTCTTCCTGACCGCGCTGGCTAAGCACATCGACGTTCCGGTGAAGATCGATTTCTTATCGATTTCTAGCTTTTCGAGCAAGACCGCGGCACCCGGCCTGGTGCGTATTGCGAAGGATCTGGACGACAGCATCGAAGGCGAGGACGTGCTGCTGGTGGAGGACATCGTCGACACTGGCTTCACGGCGCGCTACCTGCTTCAGAGCCTGGCGGCTCGCGGGCCAAACACGCTTTCCGTCTGTACTTTGCTCGACCGCACGTCGCGCCGGATTGTCCAGATTCCGGTTGAGTTCCGCTGTTTCGAGATCCCCGACCGGTTCGTGATCGGGTGCGGCCTGGACTATCGGCAGCTCTACCGCAACCTAGGGTATATCGCGGTGATGAAGCACGAAAAAGGGCAGTGACTCGCGCGCAGACGGGGGATGGGAATAGGGCAAAAAGGTGTGTATTATCTTGAAAACAAAAACAATTTTTTCTTACTAAGAGATTAAACATATTGCGAAATACCTGGTTCAGGGTTACTCTATGGTACCGGCCAAGCGAGGGCTGGTACCAATGGGATGCTCGCGAGTACTATTTGTTTCTCCACACCACGAAGATGCGGGGATGCTCTCCCTGATGCTGAGACCCGCACCCTTCGAATTCGTACACGTTTCCAGCCTGCAGGACGCGCGCACCAACCTCAGCGGAGGCTCGTACGGGGCCGTCCTGACTGAGGCTTGTCTGCCGGATGGCGACTGGAAGGACGTGTTGTCCCTGGTCTGGGACCTGGGGACGCTCCCTGCCGTGATCGTCACGCATCGCTTTGCGGACGACCGGTTTTGGGCCGAAGTGCTCAACCTGGGATGCTATGACATGCTGGCGCAGCCGTTTGACGCCTGCGAAGTCCGCCGTATTCTGACCCTAGCTTGTGAGCAGCCGCCCGCCAAGCCTTCCACGTGCTCCCGGCCGGCCTCGAAACCTCTCAGCGTCGCGAGCTGAAGCTGGCGAAGGTTTCAAGCCGCGGCACCGCGGCACGAAATACAATACTAGTTGTGTCTTTACGAGCGAGCCTTTGCCGGATGGCGCGGACGCCCGTCGCCGTTGTGTGTGTACTTGCCGCGGCCGCCGCGGCGCCCGCGCCTCCACTGATCTGTCCAGCCGGCGGCCCCATCGGAAGTGTTGACCTTCGGGTGAACTCTCCGCAGGGCGGAGGCGATGCCTTGCCGCTGAGAACCATCAACCGCCTGGAAGAGGGCGAAACGCTACTCTACCGGCCGATCCTTCGCCCCGGCGAGCAGCGGCAGGGCGAAGTGACCATGGTGCTGGTTCCCGCCGACAAAACTGCCACGGGTCAAAAACTTGTCATCCTGGAGCCCAAGCCTGCGGGGAAACCGGAGCAGTGGACCGTGCCGTGGCGCGTCTCGGTGGTGGCTTACGTCTACGGGCCTTCGGGGCTGAACGCGAAAAAGGTGAAGACATTTCTTTCGCAAGACGACGGCCTGGTGGCGCAACTGGCCGACTACGCCGAGAAGACCGCCCAGACCGAGGCGCTGATCGCGGCACTCTCGTCTCCCACCACCTCGGCGGCCAACGTGCAAGCCGCCTTGCAGGGCTTCTCGGCACAGTACGGCCTGAACGTCCAGATCGACCATACTGCGCCTCCGAATCAGCAGGCGCTCGTCGTGCTGCGGACGCTGAACCCGGCCATCGCCAGCTACGACCCGATTTCCCCGCAAGGCGCTCCGCAACTGGGGCAGACGGCGGGACTGGCGACCTCGGTGGCCACTATGTTCTTCGGGAGCCCCGTCGGCTTGGCCGCCGGGGGAACCGCCATGCTTCTGGAGCTGCGCTCGGTGGCGTTCCCACGGTCGGAATTCCGCTCTTCATTTTCCCAGGCGATCCCCAACGACGGGCTCGGCCTATGTGGGCGCCGCGACCCGGTTCCGCCACACACCAAAGTCGCGTATCTCTGGGCTTCGCGCGTGCCCAACAGCGGGCCGCCGCAGCTCATGCTCGAGAAGGGCAATTCGTTGCCGGCTCGTACAAAGTCGCCCTTGCCGGTGACTGTCTCCGAAACGGATTGGAAGCTTGTGGACCGCGCGCACAACTGGACTTTGGTGCCCGCGACCGGAAAACCCGTGGCCGTGAAGGTCCAGAAGCTCGGCGAAACCAAGACCTTGGAACTGGACCTGGACCAAGTGAAGACCGGCGACTACACTCTGCAGGCGGACTGGGATTGGGATCCGTTCAAGGTCAAGGGCCGCGTTGAGGTGCGGCCAGTGAGCGATTTTGCGTCGGCACGGCTCACCGCGGCCTCGCAGGATCTGCTGGTGGCGAAGACCGGAAAAGTGCCGGTCACGCTCGAAGGCGCCGATTTCGAGTTCGTCACGAAGGTGGAACTCGAGAAGCTTGGAGACCAGTTCGCCACGCCCGTGGCGGTTCCGTTCGTGCTGCCGCAGGGGTTGCGCGCGGGGCCGCAGGAGCGCATGGACGTCCAAGTCAGCACCATCGATCTCGACCCCGGCCGTTACAAACTGCTGGTCTCGCAGGTGGATGACAAGCCGCACGCGGTTCCGGTGAAGATCCTGCCCGCGCCTCCGCGCGTCGACGATTTTCCGGTGGTCCTGAACCAGGGCGTTTCCACCACGAAGTTCCTTCTGAAGGGCCAGCGGCTGGACCTGGTGAAACGGATCGAGGTGGCGAAGGGAAAGGTGGTGCTCAGTCCGGCATATCCGAGCCAGACCGGCCAGACCGAGCGTGCGTTGACTCTGGAGATGGCTTCCGATATCGACGCCGGAACCAGCCTGGCCCTTCGGGCGTACATAGAGGATCGCAGCGAGCCGCTCACGTTCTCCGACGCTGTCCGCATCGTAGGGCCGCGGCCGCAGATCAAAGAGCTGCTGGTGTCGCAGCCGGCCGATCAGGAGGTTCAGATCGATGGCGGCGAGCTCGCCGGCGGCGTGTACCTGAGCGCCATGCTGCGCGTGGCGCACCTGCAGTCGAATAGCGTGGTGAGACTCGGCTGCGAACAGCCCGGTGGCGCCAGGCTGACGCTGCACCTGGGAGAGCGCACGGGTCCACTGAGTCTGCAGCAATTGGCGCCGGATCAGCTCTTCCTCTCGTTCGACAGCAGTCCGTGGCTGAGCGGCTGCCAACTCAGCGCCACCGTCGCCAACGGGGACGAGGGCGAATCCGAGCCGTACCCGATGGGCCGGATCGTCCGCGTGCCGGAGGTGGCGAAATTCGTGATCGGGGAAGACGTGGGGGACGGGCAGTTCAACGCCACTCTTTTGGGCCAGAATCTGGAGACCATCGAGAAAGCGGGTTGGACCGCGGACCGTGGCGAGCCGGTGTTTGCGCTGCCGCTCCCGGTGGCCGGGGAGGGCCAGCAGAGGCTGCAATTCCGCCTCCCGCTACCGCCGGATTCGCACGCGAGCCTTTACGTCTGGCTGCGCGGGGAAGCCAAGCCGCGGGCGACCCGGGTTCGGCCGTAGCGGCCTCGAAGCCTATTCGTGCCGCAGTGCGAGGTTGGGATCGACCGCCGCAGCGCGCAGGGCCGGGATGTAGCTCGCCGCTAGCGCCACCACGCCGATAGCCACGGCGACGGCGGCAAACGTCAGCGGGTCGGACGCATTGACGCCGAACAGAAGGCTCGCTAAGAGCCGCGTCACTCCGAAGGCCACCGCGAGGCCCGCCACGACGCCGATGGCCGCCAGTTTGGCGCCTTGAAGCACGATCATCCGCAGCACCTGGCCGCGCGCGGCCCCGAGGGCGACTCGGATCCCGATTTCCTGCGTGCGCTGCTCCACCGAGTAGGAGATCAGCCCATAAATGCCGATGGCCGCGAGCGACATCGCGATGGCGGCAAACAGCGTGAGCAGCAGCGTATTGAAGTTCTGCCTTGCGAGCGACGACGATATGATCTGATCCACGGTGCGCAGGCGCCCCACCGGGATATTGGCATCCACCGCGCGCATCTCACGCTCAACCGCCCTGCCGAACGTGAGCGGATCGCCGGAGGTGCGCGCCACCCATGCAATAGGAATCACCCCGGCGGCCAGCTCCGTGAGGCCGTCGGGAACCTGGGCTTGCGGCACGTACATGACGCTCTCGCCACGGTCGGCGAGCCCGGTCTCGGGTACGTTGCCGACGATGCCAACCACCTCCCGCGGCGGTTCCTCAAACTGCGGGCCCAGGCCTCGGCCGATCACGATGACTTTGCCCAGGGGCTGTTCCTTCGGCCAGTACTTCTTCGCCATGGCGGCATTGATCACCACCACGCGCGGCGAACTGGCGGTATCGCGCTCCGTTACTCCCCGGCCGGCCTGTAGCGGCATCTGCATGGTGCGGAAGTAGCCGGGCGAGACCGCCCGCCACTGCTCGTCTCCGTCGTAGTCGCTCTTCCCGCGGGGACGCCCTACTACGTCGAAGGGGAAGTCCGTGTTCATCCCGCTCATCGGAAGCATGAATGCCGACCCGGCGGAGGTCACACCGGGCACGGCCTCCAAACGCCCGGTCCCGCGGCGAACGAGCTCGCCTACCTGGGCCGACTTCGAATAGTCGCCACCCGCTACCGAGGTTTCAAACGCGAGCAGGTGGTGGGTGTTGAAGCCGGGATCGACTGAATGCAGTCCGGCGAAGCTGCGCAGCAGCAGCGCCGCGCCCGCCAGTAGCACGAGCGCCAGCGCCGTTTCGGCGATCACCAGGAGCGATCGCGCGCGGCTGTGCGAATGCCCCCGCCCCGCCCGTCCGCCGCCTTCCTTGAGCGCGGTGGCAAGATCGGGATTTGAGGCGCGCAGGGCTGGAAAGAGCCCAAACAGAACCACGGTGAGCACCGTCACCCCTATGGCGAAGCCGGCCACGCGCAGATCGAGCACCGGAACGGCGGCCTGCAGAGAATTGGTATCGGTCAACCGGGGAATGTTGCCGGGCGCCACCATCAGCAGCAGCCGGACTCCCAATGCCCCCAGCGCGAAACCGAACCCCGCGCCGCTGGCGGCCAGCAGGATGCTTTCCGTCAAGAGCAGCCTCACCACCTGCCAGCGTCCGGCGCCGATGGCGGAGCGTACCGCCATCTCCTTCTGACGGGAAGCGGCGCGCGCGAGCAACAAATTGGCCACGTTGGCGCAGGCGATCAGAAGAACCAGGCCCACCGCGCCCAGCAGGATCAGCAGTGCCGGCCGGACGTCTTCCACCACAAAATCGCGCATCGGGATCACCGCCACGGCTTCGCCGGGCTGCATCATCTTGGGATTGGCTTTGCGGAACTGCTCGGCGATCACACGCAGATTGGCACGCGCCTGGCTGAGATCCACGCCCGGCTTGAGGCGTGCGGCCGCGAAGAGATAGTTGCCCTGGTTGGTGCTGCTGGGGTCGGCCGCCAGTGGCAGCCAGGCGTCAACCGGCGGATCGGATTCGAACCCCTTCTGGATCACGCCAACAACCGTGAACGGCCGCCTGTTCAACAAGATAGCTCGTCCCAGGACGCCCGGGTCACCGCCGAAGCGGCCTTGCCAGATACGGTAGGTGAGGATCGCGGCGGGCGGGCCGTTAGGCAGGTCCTCGGCTTGTTCGAAAACCCGTCCCAGAGCGGGCGCTGTGCCGAAGACCCGGAAGAATTCGCGTGAGACTTTAAACGTCTTGAGCTGAATGGGCGGATCGGCGGCGCCAAGCGTCTGGTTGAGCGGCATTTCGTCGTACAGCGTTGTCGCTTCGAACACCTGGTTGTGGCTCCACGCCATGTATTTGGGGATCGAGACCGAGGAGTTGTGGTCGCCATTCGGATAGGATGCGCCCAGCCGCACCATGCGATCCGGCTCCCGAAACGGCAGGGGCTGAAGGATCACCCCATTGACCACGGAGAAAATGGCGGTATTGGCTCCGATCCCGAGTGCGAGGGCGGCGACGGCAGTCGCGGTGAATCCCACGTTGCGGCGCATGGAGCGCAGCGCGTAACGGACATCGGTCGCGATTGATCCCATGCAGTTAAGTACGTTCGGCGGCGCCAGGAGTTCGCATCGAAAGTCCTACTCTGGTTTCAGCATCGGCAGACCGGTGGGGACGGCGAAGAGGCTGCCGGACAGGCTCTTGTTGATCTCCACGGTCTCGGAATACATCTGGAAGATGCGGTCGCCGTTGCGCAGACGCTGGGTGTCGAAGGGCCACATGACGCCCCCGCCTACGTCGCGGTACTTCCCGAAGATGGTCACTTCTTCGATGCGCTCGTTGGTCTTCGGATCGCGCCGGTAGAAGACCGCGCGCACCGGCAGATGCGTCAAATGATGAAGATACACCGTCACCGTGCGGTCGTCGGCATCCGTGATGTCGAGGATCCTGATCGGCGTGTTGTCTACTATGTCCGAGCCGCGGTCTTCGAAGATCATCCCCGGCTCGTTGAGCCGCTCCCGGAGGATGTAGAAGATGCTGTGCATCGCCGTTTCCCGGTAGCGGCCGTTGGACTCGTCGGGCATCGGGCGAACGCCGTGGAACGTGATCTCGTAGCCCTTGCCGTTAAGGAACAGCGCCGCGCCGGACTTCTCGTCTTTGCCGAAGATCTGGCGCTCGTCAGTGAGCAGCTCGCCCGAGACCGGCGGGACGGAGGGCTGGAGATAGCGAACATAGATGGTCGCGTAGGAGAGCCCCGAGAGCTGCTCGTGGTAGAACGAGTAGGCGCGGCCGGCCGAGACGACGTTGTCCACCGCCAAAAATTTGGGGCCGCCCAGCGCGTCGAGCGTCTCCTGGATCATTCGCTTGCCGCGTTCCTGCGCGGTCTGGGCCCATGCAGCTACGGCCAGGAAGAGGAATACGAGCGCGCGCTTCATGCTTCCTTTATCGCAGATTGCAGCCGAAGGCGTCTCTCGGTGGGGAGGGTCAGCAGCGGCTGAAAGGCGGCAGGTTGCGCGGATCCTGCGGCCAGCGCGCTGGATTCTCGCGAATGTAGTGCCGGATGCGGGTCAGCTCATCTGTGTCGCGGATGACGTGTTTGCGCGCCTTTTCGCCCCAAATAGCGCACTCAATGCGGCCGTTTGAGCTCTCGCGGAAGGAATCGAGGATTGAGGGCAGAGGCGCGGAATCTTTCGGCCCCCGGTCGGTCACCAGAAGGATGCCGTGCAGGTGATCGGGCATCACTACAAACGTGTCCAGGATGACGTTGGTGAAGCTGTCCGGCAGCCGGCTCCAGCAAGCCGCAACCTCGTGGCCGAGTGGGTTCGGCCGCATCTTTCCGTTCGCGACCCTGCCGAACAGGGAACCGCGTTTCCATGCGCGGAGCGTAACGAAATACGCGCGCGTTCGCAGCCGGGTGTCTCGTTGCATGTAGATACGTACACTCTGGCCGCGGAATTTCTCAAGGAAGCTGGGCGGAGGGCGGCGGAGGAATGGCCAGATCCAGCGGCTGGACTGGAAAGCCCAATGCGCTCAGCGGCTTACCGAAATCCCGCGGGTTGCCGACGGCCACGATGGTGAACGCCTCCGGGTGCAGGTACTGCTTGGCTACCCGCAGAACATCCGCCCCGGTCACCGTGGCAAGGGCTTTCTGGTAGTCGAAAATGAACCCGTCCGGGTAACCGTAGTACCGGTAGCGCAGCACGCGCGCGAGGGTTTTGCCGGGTGTGTCGAAATGGAACACAAAACTGTTCAAACTGGTCTGCTTGGCCGTTTCGAGCTCCTGCCCGTCCACCTCGGATGTGCGGATGCGGGCTACCTCCTCGCGCACCACCTCGATGGTTTCCGTGGTGGTGGCGGATTTCGTGCTCCCGGCGATCTCGAACAGGCCGGGGTGATCGTACTCGGCGGCCCAATCCGCGCCGATGCCGTAGGCATAGCCGAGCTGGGTGCGGACGCGTTTGAACAGGCGGCTCGAAAAACCTCCGCCCAGAATGTCGGCCATGATCTCGAGCGCAGGGTCGTTCTTGTCCCGCAGAAGGCCGCCGAGCTGCCCCAGCGAGAAGACCGTCTGGTTCACATCCTCCTTCACCGCCAGAAACACTCCCGGATGCGGCACATTGCGCACCGCCGGGAAGGGCGGAACGGGCGGCTGCGAGTAGTTCCAGCCGCCAAACAGATCCTCGAGTTTCCGTTTCATGGCGGGCGTGGAGAAATCGCCATAGACGGCGAGGAGGATGTTGGCGGGGAAGAAATAGCGCTTGTAGAACGCCACCAGGTCGTCGCGATGGATGCGCGCCAGGGTGGCGTATTCCATCTGGCAGCCGTAGGGCGTGTCCTTGCCGTAGGCCAGGTTTGCGAACTCGCGGCCGGCGATGGCCTCCGGGTCGTCGTTGCGGCGCGCGATCTGGTCGCGGAGCTGCGACTGGGCGAGGTCGATCCTGTCCTGGCGGAAGTCCGGCGCGGTCAGCACGTCATGGAACACGGCGAGAACCTGGCCGGCGTTCTGGGTGAGCGAGGAGAAGCTGACCTCTCCGCTGCTTTCGTCGATGGAGCTTTCGACCGAGGCCGCGATGTTCTCCAGATCCTCGTCGAGCTGGTCGCCAGCGCGCCCCTTGGCGCCGCCGGTGCGGATGACGGTTCCGGTCAGCGTCGCCAGTCCGACCTTGTCGGGGGGATCGAACAGGTTGCCGGTGCGCACCAGCGCCAGGCCGCTTACCAGAGGCAGCTCGTGGTCCTCAAGCAGATACACCCTCATGCCGTTTGCGAGCGTATAGGTTTCGACGTGCGGGAGCTTCACCGGCGCGAGCGGTGGGAACTTCAGGTCGGCCGGCGATTGCGCCAGGAGCGCCGCTACGAACAGGAAAGCCGCCGCCAGCAACCGTCTCATTGCGCGCCTCCCTTGGGAGCCTCAGTAAAGGCCACCGTGCGCCCGCTCTCCACGAAATACTGGCGCACCACACGCTGAACGTCTGCGGCCGTAACTTTGTCGATATCGTCGAGGCCCGTGAACATTTTTCTCCAGTCGCCGTAGTTGACGCGATAGAAGGTTAGCTCGTCGGCCATCCCAGGGTTGTTGTCGAGCTCCCGAATCAGTGAGGCGCGCAGCTTCGTCTTCACGCGGGCCAGCGTTTGCGGGTCCACCCCTTTCTGCTTCAGGCTGTCCAGAATGCCGTAGACCGACTTCTCGTTCTCGTCGACCGTGTGACCAGAAGAAGGCGCGACCCAGATCAGAAACAGGTTGGGATACTTACCGCCGGGGAAGGTGGACGTGGCCGTGGCGGAAAGCGCGATCCTGCTGTCGCGGACCATAGTTTCGTAGAGCAGACCGGTCCGGCCGGTGGAGAGAATCTCCGCGATGACGTCGAAGACCGGATCGTCCTTGTCGTGCTGGTCAGGGCGCTTCCAGGCGATGGCGAGGAACGGCTGGCTAGCCGTCTCGACAGCCACACGCTTTTCGCCCGCCTGTTTGGGCTCGACGGTGGGAAGCGGCGGCGGCAGCGGGCGCGCCGGAATCCGCCCGAAGTACTTTTCGGCGAGACCGCGGGCCGCGGCCGGATCAACATCGCCGGCGATGGCGATGGTGATGTTGGCCGGGGCGTAGTATTTCGAGAAGAAGGCGCGCGCATCGGCCACTCGAAGGTTCTCGATATCGCTCGCCCAACCCGCTGTAGGCTGGCGATAGGGATGGGCCGCGAACGCCGTGGCCAGAAGCATTTCGGCGAGGCTTCCTTCGGGGTTCGAATCCACTCTCATGCGGCGCTCCTCGCGAACCACGTCGCGCTCCTTGTAGAACTCGCGGAAGACGGGGTCGAGAAAGCGCTGCGATTCGAGCAGAAACCACAGCTCGATGCGGTTGGAGGGCAGGCTATAGAAGAAATTGGTGGAATCCTCGCCGGTTTCGGCGTTGAGGCCGGTACCGCCGTTCTCTTCGATGGTGCGCGGATAGGCGTTCACGTCCACGTAGGTGGCGGCTTTGGCCATGGCCGCGCGCAATTGGGCTTCGAGCGTGCGCAGCCGTTCGGGAGCGGCGGCGGAGCCTTTGGCACGCTCGGCGTCCAGGTCGTCGTAAGCGAGTTCGACGGCAGCGAGCGCCTTCTTCTCTTCGGGGTAGTTCTTCGAGCCGACGGTCTCGGTGCCCTTGAAGGCCATGTGCTCGAACATGTGCGCCAGGCCGGTTTTGTCGCACGGGTCGTTGACCGAACCGGCATCGACGTAAGTGTGGAACGAAACGACGGGCGCCTCGTGCCGCTCGAGCAGGATGAAGTGCAGGCCGTTGGGGAGGGTGAACTCGGTGACGCGCTTCTCGAACTCAGCCAGGTTCTGCGCCGCGAGAGGGGATAGGGAGAAAAAGACCGCCGAGAGCGCGACGAGCGCCCCCCTTCGTGTGATGAGCATCTAGTCCGATCTTCTCACAGGCCCGGCGGGCCAAGACGCCAAGTCCCGGTGATCGGCGGATCGACCCTGGTGTTCCTTGGTGATCGTCTTGGCGGACTTTGCGCCTTGGCGAGAGATTGTTTTTCGGGCAGTATCCGCCTCGCCTGCGCACTCCGGGGATATCCGAGGCGGATTGTTTCTCGCCAAGGCGCAAAGTCCGCCAAGACGGCGACGGATGCTGAACGCGCGCCAGGTGCGGGCCCGGCCTTGGTCGTGACCGGTGAATCGGCTGATCGAACCTGGCGGGCTTGGCGCCTTGGCGAGGCCGTTATGCGCGGCGGGCTGCGGCCAGGACCCTCTCGATCGCTTCGCAGATCTCGCTGGGGCGGGCGGGCTTCGAGACATAGCCGTCCATGCCGGCCGCCAGGCAGCCTTCGCGGTCGCCTTTCATCGCGTGGGCGGTCATCGCCAGGATGGGAATGTGGCGGCCGTCCCCCCGCTCCTTTTCGATCGCGCGGATGGCTGCCGTGGCCTCCAGTCCGTCCATGTTGGGCATCTGGACGTCCATGAAGACGATGTCGAACTGGTGCGATTCCAGCAGGCCGAGCGCTTCCCGGCCATCGACCGCCAACTGCACCTCGTGCCCCTGCAGCTCGAGAACCCGCCGGGCGAGCTTCTGGTTGATGACGTTGTCTTCGCACAGCAGAACCCGCAGGCGCGGACCCTCCCGGGGCGCTGGCCTGGGGCACTGCGCCGGAACTGCGCTTTCGGCCGGGGCTGTGGAGAGCGCCTTGGCGATGGCGCCCACCAGATCCCGGCACTTCACGGGTTTCATCACCTGCGCGTCGCAGGCCGAATTGGGGCGCCCGGCGCCGCTCGATCCCGCCGTAGACAAGATCACGATGCGTGGGGCCACCCCTCCCTCATCCCGAATCGTCCGCGCGGCGGTCAACCCTGCCATATCCGGCATAGCGGCGTCCAGGATCGCCAGGTCGTAGGGTTCGCCGTTCTCCCGGGCGCGGGCCACGGCGTCGATGGCTGCCTGTCCGCTATCGACGATGTCCGGCTTTGTGCCGCATCTGGCCAGCATCTCGGCAAGCACCAGGCGGCAGGCCGCGCGATCGTCAGCCAGCAGCACTTTGAGGTGGCTCAGGTCCGGAGCCGCCGGCCGGTCGTTTGCTTGCGGCGCCGTCCGGAGGCTCGCCGTGAAGTGGAATGCGCTTCCCGGGCCGGCCCCCGCCCCGCCCGCTTCCGGCCATGGACTTTCCAGCCAGATCCTGCCGCCCATCATCTGCGCCAGCTTGACAGAAATGGCGAGCCCCAGTCCCGTGCCGCCGTACTTGCGCGTCACCGACGTATCGGCCTGCTCGAAGGGGGCGAAGATCAAGCGCTGCTTCTCGCGTGGGATTCCGATCCCGGTGTCGGCCACCATGATGTGGAGCGCGCGCGAGCCGTGCCGGCCATCCTCCACGCTCACGCGCACCAGCACCTGCCCGCGTTCCGTAAACTTGACGGCGTTTCCGGCAAGGTTGATCACGATCTGCCGGAGGCGTGCCGCGTCGCCGACGAGCGAGTCCGGCACGTCCGCGAGCACGTGGCAGATCAGTTCGAGGGCTTTCTGATCGGCCCGTACCGCGAGCGTGTGGAGGGCGTCGCCCACGCAATCGCGGACGTCGAACTCCACCGCCGACAACTCCAGTTTGCGGGCTTCGATTCTGGAGAAATCGAGGATGTCGTTGATGACCACCAGCAGGTGGTCGGCCGACTCCTTCACCGTCTCCAGGCAGTCCCTCTGTTCCGGGCTCAGGTCGGTATTCAGCGCCAGGTCGGTCATGCCAATGATGCCGTTCATGGGGGTGCGGATTTCGTGGCTCATGTTGGCCAGGAACTCGCTTTTCGCCTCATTGGCGGAGTCGGCTTCCTCCCGCGCCTCCTGCAACTGGGTGACCAGCTTCCCCTGGGCGAGGTAGTGGCAAACGACGAGCCCCAGGAGGATCGAAATCAGGAACGCTCCGGCAATCGCGGTCGAGAGAAACCCAGTTTGCTTGTACCACGGCGCCAGGACGGTGAACGCGAAGGATGCCGGATGGGGGTCGATGTTGGCGTTACGGTCCATGGCGCGGACCTCGAAAACGTGTCCGCCGCCGGGCAGTTTGTCGAACACGGCGAAGTTCGCGGTGCTGAATGGGCTCCAGCGGCCGCGGTCCAGACGATGGGAAAAGTACAGCCTCTCCGGCATGGTGTAGCGCCACTTGTCCACTCCGGAGAAGGCGATTGTGACGTCGCCGCCGGGGGCCACTTCACGAACATTGCGAGCGGGCACGATGAATGTCCGCGGCGGGTCCAGGTCGGCGTCGGCGTGGTACCGCGCCAGGCCCATGGTTGTGCCGGCCCAGAGCGTTCCGCGGCTGTCTTCAAGCACGGACAAAGCAATGCTCGAAGGCAGCCCGTCCTTAGGCGTGTTGAGCAGCCAGACATCGTCCTTGAACCGCTGTAAGCCGGTTCCGGTGGCGAGCCAGGTCCAGCCGTCCCGCGAGTGCGCGATGCCGGTGACCTTGCCCAGGCCGGTTGCCACGCTCCGCCAGGCCTCGCCGTCGAATGTCTGGAAGGTGTCGCCGCCGCCGACCTCGAGCGTGCCGCCATCCTCGCGAATGGAGAACACTCCGTCCGTGCTGTCCCGTCCATCGTGCGGCCCGATCATGGCGCACTTGCCATCGCGGCAACTGCCCAGGCCCATGCTCCCGCCCAACAGCAGCCCGAGCCGGCGGGATTCGTAGACGGTCTTGAGGCCGCCGGCCGGCATCTGGGCCTCTTCCCAGGCCGTGACGAAGTGAAAGGCCCGGCCGTCGAACCGGTCCAGGCGATGATGCCGGGCCGAATCGACGCTCTCCATCCAGACGCCGCCGTCTTTCGCCGCGGCCATGGCCCAGATGGGCGGACCAGCCGGGGTGGGCACCGTCTCAAACCGCTCCGTTGCAGGGTCGAGAACCAGGAAGTGATCCCCGTGGATCGTGTGCAGGACGATGCGTCCGTCCGCGAGCGGAATCGCGTTCTGGGGCTGGTAGGGGTTGATCTCCTCGCCTTTCGGCAGGGGGTATATCTTCCACGCGCGGCCGTCGAAGCGGACCAGCCGGTCGCTGAAATCGAACCACACACGGCCCTTCCGATCCTCGACGATGGTGTGGACCGCCGTCTTCAGGTGGGACACCTCGGGCGGCGTCCGCCAGAGCGCGGGAGCGTAGCGGGCTGCCCCCTCGGAAGTGGCGATCCAGAACCCGCCGCCGGGCTCGGGGACGGGCTCGTGAAGGACTCCGGTCAGCGCGTCCTGCCGGTCCACGTCCTCTCGGTGGCCGTTGACGAGCCGGTAGAAGTCGTTCTTCCGGTGCACCCAGACCGTGCCTTCCACCCCGGGCCAGGCCTCCACCGGTGCCGCGTCCGCCTGCGCGATCACAGCCGTCCTGCCGCCGGCGACCCGAATGGCGACCGCCCGGCCGCCGGCGACCGTGTGCGCCGAAACGAAGATCTCCCCCGCATCGCTCTCCTGAGGATTCGAGAAGTCGCGCAGTCCGGAGCCCGCCGGCTGGTATTCCCGCCACTTCCCGGCGTCGAACTTCCCGAAGCCGTGCTCTCCCCAGATCCAGACCGCGCCGTTCGGGGCCGGCGACATGCCGCTGAACCGCCCTAGCCCGGTTTGCGCGAGGCCCAGAGCTGTCTGGGTGGTTCGCCGGAGAGCGTCGTACTCCACCAGGGAGTGGGACCCCAGCACCAGAACCTGGTTGTCGCCGATGGGCACGGCGGCGGCCAGATCCTCGGGCAACCGTATGCCCGGCGAAAGCTCCCATTTGCCGCCGGCGAATTCCCACAGACCCGCCGCGGTGATGGTCCACATCCGCCCGCCACGCGCGCCGTAGATCGGGTTCGGGTTACTGGGCTGAGGGAGCGAGGACATGTCGTAGCCGTCCAGACGCTCCATGCGCGTGGCATAGCCGTGCGTGACCAGCACCTGTCCGTGCGAATCGACGGAGAGCGCGTGCACAAAGGTCTGCGCCAGCCCGTCGCTCGCTTTCCAGTAGCGCCACACCTGTGGTTCGGCTGCGAACGAGAGGCCGGCCGCGAGCACGAGCGCGGTTCCGCAGCGCACCCTTCCCATACATTTCTGTTATCGACTCGACCGGCCAGGTTTTCGAGGAAGAAACGGGCAGGTTTCTCGCCGGGAAGCCACCGGCGCCGCCTCGCGGCTGGAGCCTGTGAGAAGATCGGGCTAACATGCGGGTGATTGCAGGAGAGTTTCGGAGCCGCCGCCTGAAGTCCCTCCCGGGACCGCGCCTGCGGCCTACGCCGGACCGGCTGCGGGAGACGCTGTTCGATATCCTGTCGCCGCGGATCGAGGGCGCCACGTTTCTGGACGCGTATGCGGGCACGGGTGCGGTCGGCATCGAGGCGCTAAGCCGCGGCGCGCGCGAGGCCATTTTTGTGGAGCGAAGCCGGGCGGCTGCGGATTTGATCCGCGAGAACCTGAAGACGCTCGGCATCGAGACGCGGGCGCAGGTCTTCTGCTCGAAGGCGCTGGTGGTGCTGGAGCGGCTCAAGCCTGAGATCGTCTTCCTCGATCCGCCCTACGACCTGACGGCCGAGTACGCCGCGGCGCTGGAAGTGCTGGGGGCAGCTCCGCCCTCGCTCACGATCGTCCAGCACGACGTGCGCCTGGAACTGCGCGACGAATACGGGCGGCTGCGGCGCACGCGGACCGTGCGGCAGGGAGACAATGTGCTGAGCTTCTACGGGGGGCGTGAGGGGTAGCCGGCGTCCGCCCCTCTGCGATACTGATCTTGTGCCCAGCTCCCGCCGCTACCCCGAACGCCCGATTCTCGGCGTCGGCGCGATCATCGAAGACCGCGGGCGGGTGCTGATGGTGGAGCGCGGCCAGGAGCCGCTGAAGGGCGTATGGTCGCTTCCGGGTGGCGGGGTCGAGGTGGGCGAGCGCCTCGAAGACGCCGTCCGCCGCGAGGTCCGCGAGGAAACCGGACTTGAAGTCGAGCCCGTCTCGGTAGCCGAGATCTTCGAACGAATCATGCCCGATGCCGCGGGGCGGACCGAGTATCATTACGTGTTGATCGACTACCTTTGCAAAGTGACCGGCGGCGAACTCTCGGCCGCGAGCGACGCCAGCCGCGCCGTCTGGGTGCCGCGGGACGAATTGGCTGCCTATCGCATCACGGAAGGCACGCTCGCGGTGATTGAAAGGGCCCTCGCATGAACGCCAGCGCACAGCTCCTCGAATTCGACGCCCTACGCCGCCTGGTGGGCCGCAACGTTTCGAGCGCCCCGGGCTTGGCCGAGCTCGAAAAAGTCGCGCCGGGCACAGATCGCCTGGCCGCCGAGCGCGCACTCGCCGACGCCGCCGAGGCCCTGGAATACCTGCATTCCGCCGCGCGCCCGCAGCCGGCCGCCCGGGGAGCGGCCGTGCGCCTGCGTTTTTCCTCGCTGCCCGACACCGGCGATTCGGTTCACAAGCTGCACATCGAAGGGGCCTCGCTCGAAGGGAAAGAGATTCTGGCGCTGACCGAGTTGCTCGACCGGGCCTCCGACATACGCTCCGTCCTGCTGGCCGTCGGCGACCGTTTCCCGAAGCTGGGCGCGCGCGGGGCCGCCATGGGCGAGTTCCGCCCGGTGCTCAAGGACCTGGCCGGGAAGATCCTACCCGATGGCACGGTGGCGGATCACGCCAGCGTGCTGCTCGGCCGCCTGCGCCGCGATATGGAGCGCCAGAAGGGCGCCATACAGGACTCGCTACAGCGCTTCCTGCGCACGCACAAGGAAGAGCTGCAAGAGGAATTCGTCGCCATCCGCAATGAGCGCTTCGTGGTGCCCATCGTTGCCGGGCAGCGGCGCAAGATCGACGGCGTGATTCACGGCGCCAGCGGCACGGGCCAGACGCTCTTCGTCGAGCCGCTCGAAACCATCGAGCTCAACAACGAGCTGGTGCGCCTGACCGAAGAGGAGATGCGCGAGGTGCACCGCCTGCTGCTCGAATTCACCTCGCGCCTTCGCGACTACGCCGAGCCGATTCAGCGGACGCTGGCGATCCTGGGCGAGCTCGAGCTGCTGTTCGCCAAAGCCCAGTTCGCAATCGATTTCGACTGCACGATCCCGCGTTTCAGCCCGGAGGGCGTGCGCCGGCTGGCCCTTCGCGAGGCGCGCCATCCGCTGCTCGAAGACGTGCTGCGGAGGCACAAGCGCACGGTGGTGGCGGCGTCTCTGACGCTCGAAGGCGGAACGCGCACGCTGCTCATCAGCGGCCCCAACAGCGGCGGCAAGACGATCACGATCAAGACCGTGGGGCTGCTGGCGTTGATGGCGCAGGCCGGCCTGCCGGTGCCCTGCTCCGAGGCGGAGTTCCCGTTCTTCGACGGCGTGCTGGCCGACATCGGCGATCAGCAATCCATACAAGAAAGCCTCAGCACCTTCTCCGCGCACATGAGCCGTGTACGCGACATTCTGGCGCAGGCCACGCCGGATTCGCTGGTGCTGCTCGACGAGCTGGGCCGCGCCACCGATCCCGAAGAAGGCGGCGCGCTGGGCGTGGCAATTCTCGATCGCTGCCGGTCACTGGGCGCATTCACTCTGGCTTCGACGCACCTGCTGGCGCTCAAGGTCTTCGGCGCCAATACCGAGGGTGTGCTGAACGGCTCGATGGGTTTCGACGAGGAGACGCTGGAGCCCACCTACGTGCTGCGCCTGGGCGCGCCGGGGAAATCCGCGGGCCTCGATATCGCGCGCCGGCTCGGCCTTTCCGCTGAGATTCTCGATCGTGCGCGGGCCACGCTGGGCACCCGGGAGCGGGACCTGGGCCGCTTCCTCGCGGAACTCGATCGCCGCCTCACCGAGGTCGCCGAGTCGCAACGCGCGCTCGACGAGGAACGCCAGAGGCTCCAGGCGCGCGAGAAAGCGCTGGCCGACGAATGGGCCAAGCGCGAATCGGCCAAGATCAAGGAGATCGAGCGGCAGACCGAGCTGGTTCTGGAGCGTTTCGAAGCCCAGGCCCAGGAAGCCATCGGGAAGCTTGCTCTCAGCGGAGACCAGAAACGTGCGGCCTCGCAGGCGCTGCGCGGCGTATCGAAGGTGAAGCGCGAGCTGCGCGAGGAGATGCAATCCGCCGTCCTTTCGACGCAATCCGACGCGCGGCAGGGCGAACTGGCGCGGCCGAAAATCGCCGAGGGCTCGCGCGTTCGCTTGAAGAACGTACGCGAACCGGCGCGCGTGCGGCGGCTGATCGGTGACGACCGGCTGGAGGTGGAGGCCGGCTTCATGAAGCTGCAGGTCTCGCGCGAGGAAGTTCTCGAAGTGCTGCCGGAGGCGGCAGGGGGCGGCGCGAAACTGCCCACGGGCGTTTCGTTCAAGCCCTCCGGGCCGGAGGTCTACGTGAGCATGCGCGAGATCAACGTGATCGGCCAGCGCGCGGAGGAAGCGCGGGACCTGGTTCGACAAGTTCCTCGACAGCGCGTTGCTGGCGTCGGTCAACCGCATCCGCATTGTCCACGGCCACGGCATGGGAGTCCTCCGCCGCATCATCGCAGAACTGCTCGCCGGGAACCCCAACGTGGAGAAGTTTTACCCAGCGCCGCAGAACGAAGGCGGCGCCGGGGCGACGATCGTGGAGCTGAAAGAGTAGGGGGCGGGGTGAGCGGGCCATTCTCCCCCGCCGGCCTTGCGTGTAACTACAAAAAGAGCTACAGTTGAGATGAGATACGAATGGGACGAAGCGAAGAGTCGAGCCAACTTCGCCAAGCACGGCTTGGTGTTCGAAGATGCCGAACAGGTATTCGCCGGGCCTTGCGTCACGTTCGAGGACGATCGCTTCGACTATGGAGAGGAGCGGCTAATCACTTTGGGCTTGCTGGCGGGACGGCTCGTCTTGATCGCCCATGCGCCGCGGCAAGGGGGAACGCGCATCATCTCGAAGGGGAACCGGCATGAGCGGCAAATCTATCAAGAGCGACTTGGCACGGATTGATCGCATGCGCGACGCCGAGATCGACTACTCGGACATCCCGCATCTCGACAAGACCTTTCTCAAAACGGCGACGAAGCCATGGCCGCCGGTCAAGAAGCAACTCACCATCCGTCTCGATGAGGATGTGTTGGAATGGCTGAGAGCCAACGGCCGCGGCTACCAGACGCGGATCAACCGGATTCTGCGGGTCGTGATGGAGAGCCAGCCTCGCCGTCGTGTTCGCTGAAGCACCTGGCTGGTATGGTCGAGGACGGAGAGCCGATCCCCGGCCCGAAGACGATCGCGGAATACATCGTCGCTGCCTAGCTCCCCTCAGCCTGCCCCGGTTCCGTCGCCCCGCAGGAAATGAGATGATATTCGTTCTATGACGCAATCTCGAACACTCATCGGACTTGCGGCGGCTTTGCTGCTGGCCGGCGCGGCTTGGGCGGACGACGCCTCCAAAACAGCCAAGGCCGACGAACTGCTTCAGATCACCAAGGGCGACCAGACCTACAAGCCGATCCTGGCGGGTGCGCAGTCGCTGCTGAAGAGGCAGGCGTTCCTAAAGGAGCCAGCCGGCGTCGATAAGGCCGCTTTCGAGCAGCAGGTCTCGCAGGCCGTTTCCGAGGAAGTCAATTGGGACAAGCTGAGGCCGCAGTTCGTGAAGGCCTATGCGGATACGTTTACGGAAGCGGAACTCGACGGCATCCTGGCCTTCTACAAATCGCCGGCCGGGCAGGCCTGGGAGGCGAAGTCTACCGACCTGACCACGGCGGCTGTCAACGTCAGCAAGCAGGCGATTCAGGAGGCGCAAGCCAGAATCCGCAAGATCACCGACGAGGCGGCTGCCCCGAAGTAGGCCGGCTCAGCCCACCGCCTCCAGCACACGCGCGGCGTGGCCTGCCGCCTTCACCTTGCGGAAGATCCGCTCGATCCGGCCGTCCTCGCCGATCACGAACGTGCTGCGCTCGATGCCCATCACGGACTTGCCGTACATCGTCTTCAGCTTCCAGACGCCATAGGCCTCGGCCGCGCGCCGGTCCACATCGGCCAGCAGAGTGAAGGGCAGGTTCTGGCCGGTCTTGAATTTCAGTTGGGCTGGGGACTTATCGGGAGAGACGCCGACAATGGCGGCGTTGCGGCCGGCGAACTCCTTCGCGCGGTCGCGAAACTCGCAGGCCTCCACGGTGCAGCCCGGAGTATTGGCGAGCGGATAGAAGTACAGCACCACCCTCCGCCCACGCAGGGCGGAAAGGCGGAAGGGTTCGCCGCGCTCGTCCTCGAGCTCGATCTCGGGTGCGGCGTCGCCCTCGGCCAGAGCGGCCATTACTCCACGCTCACCTTCGTGCCCGCTTGGGCAGCGGTCGAAAGGTGCGCGATGCGGTCGTCGATGAGGCTGCGGATGGCCTTGAGAAACTCGATGCGCGAGTTCCGCATGTGGTGCCGCGCTTCCTCGGTGTGGATCGTGAACAGGTCTTGGAACCGGTCAATCGCTTCGCGGCACAGGCAGCGCTCATAGACGCGCTCGGCCGCTGGCGGGGTAGCGGTTTCTTGCTCGCTCATGCTTGGACCTCCTTCATCTCAACGGTGAGGACCCGGCTCTCCAGGCGGGCCCGTGCGGGCGTGAGCGCAGCCATCGACGTGGGCAGACCGATGTGGCGCCGGAAGGTTCCGATCTCCACCACCAGCTCATCGCCTTTCTTGAACAACCCGATTTCGCCCTTGGTTGCGAACGGCAGCAGCACCTTCACTTCGTAGTGGCCGTTCTGCTTTCCGAACGTGTAAGGCCGCTCGGTGCGCGTCACTGCCGACGGATCTTCCCCCTCAGCATACATCACGCGCGCCAGCTCTTCGAGCCTCTCCTTGCCCAGAACCTCGTGCGTGAACAGGGGCACGCGCTTCACCGGGATGGGCGCGAAGTAATCCTCGATCTCCTGCCGGATTCTGTCCTGCGACGCGTGCCACTCCGCGAAGAACGCGTCGTTCACCGTGGCCGGCAGGACGCGATTGGCGATCACAGTATCCACCGTCAGCCCGTGCAGGGAGAAGTATACGAAGGCGCGCTGCGTTTCGCGCAGGACCATCTTTTCCGGGTTCGTCACCAGGCGGACGCTGGTGATCTGCGGGTCCTCCATGAGGTCGTCCACGCCTTCGAGCTTCCCAAACAACTCGTGGATGTTGGCGAAGTAGCTGTCGGCCGGCAGCTCGAACGGGGCCACGCGGTTGGCGATGGGCCGCACGGCCTTCAGCAGGCTGCGCTGGAACGGGAAGATATGCTTCATATACCAGTCCAGCGTGGTTGGCATGCTGATGAAGCGCATCGATTCGGCGGTGGGCGCGGCGTCGAGGATGATGACGTCGTAGCGCTTCTCGCGCCGGTACTGGTTGATGTACATCATCGCGCTCAGCTCTTCCATCCCCGGCAGAATGGCCAGCTCCTCCGCCTGCACTCCCTCCAGCCCGGTGGTTCTCAGGACAGAGATGACGTAAGAAGAAATCTCCTGCCAATGACGCTTGATCTCGCGCTGGATGTTCAGCTCCTGGATGGAAAGATTGGGCGCGACCTCGAGCGGGTCGGCGGTGCGTCCGTGAAACAATGCGTTTTCGAGGTCGAAGGAATCGGCCAAGCTGTGCGCTGGATCGATGCTCATCACCAGCGTTCGCCGGCCCATCTGAGCCAGCTTGACGCCCGTCGCTGCGGCCATGCTGGTCTTCCCCACGCCGCCTTTGCCGCTATAGAGGAGGATCCTCACAGCTCCATTTTCCCACGGGCCGCTTTTGGGGTCCCGGTACTCATAGCCCGGCATCGTTGAGAGACCTCCAGGGGTTTCTGCACTTAAGCTCTGAAATGCGCGGAGCCTTCATCTTTCTCCTCCCGGTGATGCTGAGCGCACAAATCTCGCTGCTGCGGGTCCGCGCCATCGGAGACGACGGCGCGGGCCACGCGGCGGGTTCGCGCTCCGCCGGAATCGTAGTCGAGGCTGCCGACGAGTTGGGCAAGCCCGTCCCCGGAGCCGTGATTACCGTACGGCTGCCGGACGATGGCCCTGGCGGATCGTTCGCCACCGGTCTCAGTTCGTCGATCGTCACGACGGGCGCCGACGGCCGCGCCACCACGGCGCCAATCACCTGGAACCGCCTGGTGGGCGCCGTCGAGATCCGCATCACGGCAATCAGCGGGCGGCTTCGCGCCGGAACCATCGCAACGTGCCGCCTCTCGGAGCCGGAGCCCATCAAACAGGCCGCCGCGGAGCCCGAAACGCACGGCGCGCGAGTGATCCTGAAATCGAACGCTAGCTCGGGCGGCGGACATCTGAAGTGGATTCTGATCGGCGCGGCGGCTGCAGGCGCGGCGGCCACGTGCGGCCTTGTAGTTGGCAGGTCGCATAGCGCGCAACAATCCGCCGGCGGCTCGAGCGCAACCGGCGCGGTCATCTCGATCTCCGCGCACGGCCCGCCGACAATCGTCAATCCAAACCCATGACCCGACATCTTGCACTCCTCGGATTGTTTCTCGCCGCCGCCTTCGCGCAGCCTTCGCTTGCGCCGCCTCGCGCGGGATGCCTGCTCGGCGCCGACGGCGCGCTGCGGCCCGTGAGCGGCATAGGCGGTGCGATGCTGGCGGGTGCGCCCGCGGTTTCCGGCGTGATTTCGGCGGCTTGCTCGAACTCATTTGCCCTCGTCAAAACGGCCGGCTCCGTCGAAGTGCTCGACAGCGGCCTCGGACTGCTAGCGCAATGGGATGCGCCTGCCGGACCGGCCCTATTCGCATTACCGCCCACCGGCCAGATTGGTTTCGCCTATTTTGCGACGACCGGACAACTGGTCCAGGTGGATGCGCAGTCGTCTCCTCGCGTTGTTCTGGACTCGCAATCGCTCGGTGGTGACGCGCTGGCGATTGCGAGCCCGGACGTATCTCACCTGATCGCGGTGGTGGCGGATACGCCGGGCCCCCGCCTGGTTCGAATCTCGGTGGCGGACGGCACCATCGAGTCGCAGGCTCCGCTCGAAGACGTCGGCGCTCCCTTGGCCCTGCTGAGCGACGGCACGGTGGTTTTTGTGGACGGGGCATCGCTTACGATCCGGCCACCTGGTGTGGGCGCACAGTTACTCGCGCAGCCTATGAGCCGGATGCCTGTTGGAAGAGAGCAACCAGCCGCGGCGGGCGAATGGCGTATGGAACTGCCCTCGCCGGCGGTCGCCATCGATCAGATGAGCGGCTCCTGGCTGGCCGTACGGCTCGCCAATTCGAGCGCCCCGGTTGCCTTGCGCCCGGCAGCGGGGCCCCAGCGAAGTTACCGCGTTCCGGCGCTGGAGATGGCCCCATGATCCCGCGCCTGTTGGTGTCCTCATTGTTCGCCGCCGCCTGTGCGCTGGCGCAGCAACCCCAGCTCACGGCACTCTTCAACCCCACGGCGCCCACGAGCTACGTGCCCGGCGGCACCATAGATTTCGGCACCGTATCGACCGGTACATCCGAGAAGGTCACTCTTCAGTTGACTAACACCGGGGGCCAGGACGCCAAGCTGACCAAGCTTTCGGCCGACGGCTCCACGTTCCAGCTCGTTTGGGCCGGAGGCAATCCGGTGGGTCTGACGATTCCCGCCGGGAAGACGCTCGATTTCACCATCACGTTCGCGCCGCTCACCACGGGACCGGCCACCCTGGGACAACTCTGGGTGCAGGTCGCGGTCCCGGCGTCGTCTCCCGCGCCGGTTCTCCAGCCGTTGGCCGAATACGACCTCACCGGCACCGGCTCCGGCTCCACGGCCGGGCCGACTCCCACGCCAACGCCCACGCCCGGCCCAACGCCGAAGCCCACTCCGGCGCCCACACCGCAGCCTACTCCGGCGCCGTCCTGGCCGGCGGCCACCGTGTCCATCGCGCCCGCGCTGGCAAGCGCGACGCAGTCTCTGCTTTCGATTCGGTTCGACTCTCCGCTCCCGGCCAACGGCAACGGCCTGCTCACCATGGGCTTCACGGGAAAGGGAGACAACTTGAGAGGCTTCCTCACGGCGACCGGCACCAACCTACAGCCGGAAGTTTCCTTTACTCTCACAGAAGGCGAAACCGCGGCCGAATTCGACGCAATCCAGTCCGTCATCTTCCTGACCGGGACCACCGCATATACCGTCACGTTCACCGCCACGCTCGGCGACGGCACCCAGATCGCATCGCAGCAATTCACGATCGCGCCGGCGGTGGTGGGCTTTTCGCTCGCCTTCTGGGAGCCCTCGGTGAACGCCGTCCTGGTGACTGTGGTCGGCTTCGACAACACGCGCACGGCCTCGCTGATGTCCTTCACCTTCTACGACACTTCGGGCAGGCAGATCATGCAGCCGATCTCCGTCGATGGGACGCAGGCCTTTCAGAGCTACTTCGCGGCGAATGCCGCAACCGGCGCGTTCAGCATGACGCAGGCTTTCAACGTCACCGGCGCCGTCTCCGATATCGGCACGGTCGCGGTCTCGGTCACGAACTCGCAAGGAGCCTCGCCAGCCGAAACCGCCCGGATGTCACAATGACGGAGTGACGCCCGTCGCGCTGACCATCGCCGGCTCGGACCCAAGCGGAGGCGCCGGCATCCAGGCCGACCTCAAAACGTTCCACCAGTTCGGCGTTTACGGTGAGGCGGCCATCGCGCTGATCACGGTGCAGAACACCGAGGGCATCGTAGGTGTGGAGTGCCTGCCGGCGGCGCTGGTGACGGAGCAGGTGCGGGCGGCGATCTCGGACATCCCACCGCAAGCCGCCAAGACCGGGGCGCTCGGCAACGCGGAGATCGTCGAGGCGCTGGCGGAGCTGGCGGCCGGGTTCGAGTTTCCGTTGGTGGTGGATCCGGTGATGATCGGCTCGCACGGCGCCGCGTTGCTTTCGCCCGATGCGCGCCAGGCGATCGCCACGCGCCTGGTCCCGCGCGCCTTCCTGGTAATGCCAAACCTGGACGAGGCGGCCGCGCTGACCGGCATCGAGGTGAAAGATGTGGCCGCCATGCGCGAGGCCGCGGCCCGGTTGTGCGCCATGGGAGCGCGGGCGGCGCTGGTGAAAGGCGGCCACCTGGAAGGCCCGGCCACGGACGTCCTCTACGCCGATGGCACCTGGCGTGAGTTCATCGCGCCGCGCGTAGAGACCCGCCACACCCACGGGACTGGGTGCACCTACTCCGCCGCTATCACGGCCGCGCTCGCGCTCGGCCTCAGCCTCGAGGACGCCGTGGCCCGCGCGAAGATGTTCATCACCGCCGCCATCGTCACCGCGCCGGGCCTGGGCCGCGGCAGCGGGCCTCTGAACCATCACGCCCGCCCGCGCTCGAATGCGCGATGATCGAGCCAGGATGGCGGCAACGACCTATCGCGACCTTGCAGAATTCGGCCTGCCGCTCGTCCCTGGGAACGACCCGCGTTTCCGGCGCTGGTTCGGGACATCGAAAGCCGGGCGCTGCCGTCTGATTCATGGCCGGCTGGCGACCTGGGCGAAGCGGCGGTGCTGCTGAATCAAAGCGGAAGAGCCATCGTGGGCTTCGCGTACGTCTGGCGCTATACAACGGTCGAAGGCACCGTGCGCCCAACCCGCTGCTCGAATCTCGGCTGCTCCAGCGCGGAATTGGACGTCTTGAGCGGGCGGGCCGCAGTCACGCGGGATATTAGCGGCTTCATTCTCCCGGGTTCCAAGCGGCTCATCGCCGAAGAGGGGATGTTCGGCAACAACTCGGATGTCTTGCCGCCCGATCAGCCTCTCCCTGGCCCCGGATTCTGGGGCCGCGTTGGAGGGCGCGGCCTGCGCTACAGGATGCGCGACAAGCCGATCGCCGAGGTCGAGCTGTGCCTGGATTTTGCGATCCTCGAAGATGGCCTCTGCTTAGGCCCGGATGAATCCGGCCTATTCGAGAGCCTGACCGAGGACCTGGAGCTGCACCGCAGCACGGCGCAGGAGGTCGCGACGGCGCTGCGCAACGGAGCTTCCGAAGGCCGCGTGTTCGAGATTCTCCGGCCGCTCGCGCGCAACACGCCGCCGCCCCCGCCCAGCGGGAGGCAACGCGCGCCCTTCAATCACATTTTCGCCAACATGGCCATTTATCAGCTCGTCAACGCGGGCCCGCCGGACCTGTTGGCCTGGTTCGAACAGGCGGCGCAACCCCCGCTTCGCCTCCATCGGCCGTCTTGATTCCGTGGCCAGCGCCGTCCGCGGTCCCCCGGCGCCGCACACCTGTGCCGGTAATTCACACTGCCGTACAAGCTAACGTTAGCCTTTTCAGCGACTTGCCAGTGGCCACCGGTGTGCTTCCGCTCCCTCCGTATGAAAGCTCTCCGGCTCCTGGCGCTCGCGGCACTGGCCCTCGTTGTGGCCTCGGCGCAGGACCTGGAGGCCAACGTCAACGAGCGCTATACCGTCGAAAGCGTCGAGCTCAACGGCGTCGATCAGGCCGGGCTGAGCCGCGGCCTGCGCCAGGAGATCCACGCCCTGATCGGCGAGAAATTCAGCCAGCAGAAACTCGACGAGCTGTCGCGCCTCATTGACAAGGCCCTGCCCGGACACTCCGTCGCGGTCCGGATCGTCCGCGGGGAACTGCCCGAGCACATACGCGTCATCATCGATATACGCAGCCTCGAGCAGCGCTTCGATCTGGCGGCCCCGCAAGCTCTCTACAACTCGAATGGGGGCTGGGCCGGCGAGCTCGATGCCACCGTGCGGTCCCACGGGAATCTCGTCACGGTGGGCGCGCTGAGCGATGGCGACACGCTCGACGAGCGCTTTGGCGGCCTGCGCGCGCGCTTCGAGAACCGCCAGATCGCAGACGGCCGCGTGCGCCTGGCTCTCGACTTTGACGATTTCCACGAGTCCTGGGACCCGGCGACCGAGAATGCCGCCGGCGCCAGCGCTTTGCTCTACCGCGATCGACAGGACATAGAGCCTGTGGCCACCATCGCGCTGACCCGCTCGTTCAAGCTTTCGGCCGGCTTCAGCTTCGAACGTCTTCAGCCCCAAGTTTCGGCCGCGCATTCGGAAGCCTCCAATGCCGTGATTACTACTCTGCGCTATGATCGGCTTTTGGAGGGGACTGGGTCCAATCAGCAGCAGGTGGAAGCAGGTTACAGCCTGCGCGCGGCCACCAATTCTCTCGCCAGCGACTTCGATTATTCACGCCACACCTTCGAGTTCTGTTACACGGTGTGGCGCGGGGCGCACCGCATCTCCACTCACCTGACCACCGGGTTTATCCACGGCACTGCGCCCCTGTATGAGCGTTTCGTCCTGGGCACCAGCACCACCCTGCGCGGCTGGAACAAGTACGACCTGGCCCCGCTGGGGGCGAACCGGGTGGTCCACAACTCGGTCGAATACCGATACCGCCTCCTGGAGGCTTTTTACGACGCCGGCGCGCTCTGGAACGCCGGAGACCACGTCACGCTGCGCCACTCGGCCGGCGGCGGCGTTCACCTTGGCGACCTTGCCTTGCTCCTCGCCTTCCCCTTGCGGAACGGCCGGGTCGAGCCTGTGTTCATCGCCGGTTTGAATCTCTGATGAGCGGCCCAGCTCAATTGACGCGCCGGAAGCTGCTGTACCTGCTATTGCCCGCTTCCGGCGCGTGCTTTTCAAAATCCCTTCCCGACGAAGCGATGGACCCGCGCCTGGCGGCCGGGGAGATCCGTGTCGCCGCGCCGCATCTCCGCTTCGTTTCAGGGCCCGCGCTCGAACGGCTGCAGAATGGCGTCCTGGTGCCCTTTGCCCTGCAGTTCGCGCTTTCGACCGACCGCTGGGCCACGGTCCAGCACCGCGACATCGAGCGCTTCGTCTTCAGCTACGACTTGTGGGAGGAAAAGTTCTCCATCACCAAGTTGGGCAGTCCGCGCCGGTCCGCGTCGCGGCTTTCCGCGCGGGCTGCCGAATCCTGGTGCATACAGGAAATGACCCTACCGCAGGCCGGCCTCGCGCCCGAGCAATCCTTCTGGCTGCGCCTGGAAGCGCGTGCGGAGAACCCCGCTGAAGACACGCACGTCATGACGGAGGAAGGCGTCAGCCTCACCCGCCTGGTCGAAATCTTCAGCCGCCGCGCGCGGAGCGGCGAGAGCCGCTGGTCCATCGACGCTGGCCCCTTCCGGCTCGCGGAGCTAGCCCGCCTCGGGGTGGTGCGATGAGCTTGCGTGCCCGGCTCATCCTGATCTTCGCCGGCGCCACAGTTCTGCCCCTGGTGGCGACCTGGTGGCTCACCACAACCTTGATCGAGCAGAGCCTGGCCTATTCCTCCACCGACCAGCTCGATCGGCTCTCGAAGGTCACCGAGTTGGCCGGCCGCGAGCTCTACCAGCGCGTGCGCGACTCTCTCCAGGCCGATGCCGCCCGCACTGTTCCCGAGCACCGCTGGAAAGTCTCTTCCGCTCCCCCAGACGTTCGCCAGTTCTGGGAGTCCGGCGAGGCCGAGAGCTTCTCGCTCTCGGAGCCCGATGGCGACCGGCTCACGTATCTGGTGCGGCGCCCCGGCGAAGTCCTCGCCTGGTCCGCTCCCATCGGTCCTCTCGGCATGACGCGCATCTCCGACGAGTACCGGCAGGCTCGGAACACGGTCCAGCGCGCGGGCGCGCTCGATCTGCGGCGCGGCTTCGTTTACACCTACGTTCTGCTGGCCGCCTCAGTGTGGCTGATTTCGCTCCTGCTGCTGGCGTTGATGGCGCACCATACCAGCCGTCCCATTCGCCAGTTGACCGCCGGACTTGGCCGCCTGGCTTCGGGCGATCTCCAGGTGCGCCTGGACGCACGCCGTTCCGATGAAACCGGCCGCGCCATACGCGCCTTCAACGACATGGCGGCGCAACTCGAGCACAGCCGCAGCCGCCTGATCTACCTCACCCAGCTTGCCAGTTGGCAGCTCCTGGCCCGCAAAATGGCGCACGAGCTGAAGAACTCGCTCACGCCCATCCGCCTGACCTTGGAGGAGATTGTGGCGCGCAACCCCGGCGACACCTTCATCGAGCAGGCCTCGCGCATCGTCATCGACGAGGTGGAAAGCCTGGAGCGCCGCGTCCGCGCGTTCTCCGAATTCGCAGCCGAGCCGCCGGTCCGCCCCGCGGCTGTGTTCGTCAACGCCGTTCTCGAAGAGCGCATCGTTCTCCTCAAGGCGGCCCATCCCGAGGTTGCCTATAACGTGGTGCTGGCGGGCTCGGACCCCGCCGCCTTCGCCGACGAGGACCTGCTCAAGGGCATCCTCTCGAACCTGCTCGAGAACGCCGCGGAGGCCGCCGGCCCGGGAGGCGCCGTGCTCGCCATCACGTCGTCCGCCCCGAGCGCCGTCTCGATCGAGATACACGACTCCGGGCCCGGGTTGAGCGCCGCTGCCCGCGAGTACCTCTTCGAGCCAGCGATTTCGTTCAAGAAGCGTGGCATGGGCCTCGGCCTCTCCATCGCCCACAAGAACGCGCTCCTGATGGGCGGCGACGTCGCCATGATTGAAGGCCGCCTTTCGGGCGCCGCCTTCCGCGTCACGCTGCCGCGCCATTCGGCCGCCAGCTATCAGCTATCCGAGGAGCGCCAGCCGGGCGCCTCCGTCTCTCCCCGAAATGTGCAGTCGCCTGAGCGCCGTCTGATAGCTGATAGCTGACCGCCGAATGCGCGAAGATCAACGTAGGGGGCAAATGGATCGCGCAATTCAGGACATTCTGAGAGCGGCCCACTTCGCCGCGGAGCGTCACACGAAGCAGCGTAGAAAGGGAGCCGCAGGCGAACCCTACATCAATCATCTCCTGGAGGTTGCCGAACTGGTTTCGAGCGCCCTCGCGGAGCCGGATGCGAATCTTGTGATGGCCGCGCTGCTTCACGACACGGTCGAGGATACGGAGGTCACGAAAGAAGAACTGGTACACGCCTTCGGTTCAGATGTTGCAGATCTGGTGCTCGAAGTGACGGATGACAAGACCCTGCTGAAGGCCGAGCGCAAGCGCCTGCAAATCGTCAATGCGCCCAAGAAATCGACTCGGGCACAGGTCATCAAGCTGGCGGACAAGATTTCGAACCTCAGAGCCCTGCTCGCCAGCCCGCCAAGCGGCTGGGACCTTCAGCGGAAGCGGGAATACTTTGAGTGGGCCAAACGGGTCGTGGACGGCTTCACGGCACCAAACCAGATGTTGAAAACGGAGTTCGACCGTTTGTACCGGAACGTCGAAAGTCTGGAAACGAACGCCCCCGCATCCTCGTCCTCTCAGTGAATGCCTCGCGTCGCAATCCTTGACGACGAAGAGAACGTGGGCCGGTCGCTGCGCCTGGTTCTCGAACGCGAAGGCTACGCCGTCACCGTCTGCCGGAGCGCCGCCGAGTTCCGCGCTCATGCCGACGTCCTGCGCGCCGACGCCTTCCTGCTCGACATCATGCTGCCGGATGGCAACGGCATCGAGGTCCTACGCTGGCTTCGCCAGAACGATTGCCACGCACCCGCGGTCATGATCTCAGGCCACGGCACCATCGCCGATGCGGTTGAAGCCACGCGCGCGGGGGCCTTCGATTTCCTCGAAAAGCCGCTCACGCGCGACCGCGTCCTGCTCGCTCTGAAGAACGGCCTGGAGCAGTCCGCACTGCGCCGGGAGAACGAGCGCCTGCGCGAGCTGGTGGGCGATGCGCCCCGCATGATCGGCTCCAGCCCGGCTTTCAAGGCGGTGGTGGAGCAGGCCACACTGGTGGCCCGCTCGGACGCCCGCGTGCTGCTGATCGGCGAATCCGGCACGGGCAAGGAGCTGCTGGCCGCCCACATTCACCGCGAGAGCCCCTTCGCCTCCGGCCCGTTCGTCAAGATGAACTGCGCGGCCATCCCCACGGAGCTGCTCGAAAGCGAGTTGTTCGGCCACGAGAAGGGGGCCTTCACCGGCGCCGCCTCCGCCCGCCGCGGCAAGTTCGAGCTGGCCGACGGCGGCACGCTCTTTCTGGATGAGATCGGCGACCTGCACGAGACCGCGCAGGCCAAGCTTTTACGCGTTCTTCAGGAGGGCGAGTTTCACCGCGTGGGCGGCGAGCAGCCTCTGCACGCCTCGGTCCGCGTCGTCTCCGCCACCAACCGCGACCTCACGGCCCTGGTCGCGCAGAAGCGCTTTCGCGAGGATCTTTACTACCGCCTGGCAGTAGTCCCGTTGCGCGTGCCGGCGCTGCGAGAGCGCCCTGCCGACATACAGCCGCTGGCCGAGTATTTCCTGGAGGAGTTTTGCCGCCGCAACAACTTCAAGCGCAAGACCATTGACGACGGCGTAGTCCCGTTGCTCGAACGGCTCGCCTGGCCCGGCAACGCGCGCGAGCTGCGAAACGTTGTCGAGCGCATGGCGATTCTGACGCCTGCCGGATCCATCACGCTCGATTCGGTGCCGCTCGAACTCCGGCTGCCCGCCGCGGCCGCGCCGCGCTCCTCGGTCCAGGAAGCCCGCGACGCCGCCGAGCGCGAGCACCTGCTGCGAGCCCTGGAATCCGCCGGCTGGAACGTTTCCTCCGCCGCGCGCGCCCTCAACATGGAGCGCACGAACCTACACAAACGCATCCGGGCGCTCAATCTGAGCCGTCGCTGAGGGTAGGCGCCGCGGCCTGTCTTGCATTGTGGCCGCCGCAGATGATTGACACCAAGACGGCAACCGGCGGTCTTGGTATGCTTTAAGGACGCCCGATATCATTCGGCGGCCCAACTAAATCGACTGCGAGGACAAATACCTTGGAGAAACACGCGCGCTTCATCGGATTGGACATCAGCACCACGGCGGTCACAGCCGGCGTCAGAGACGCCAACGGAGAAGAGGATCTGGTCGCCATCCCCGTACGGGGATCCGTGGAATGGCACGGCCAGCCTGCCATCGAGTCGGCCACGCTGCCCGAGATGCTCGCCGAAGCCATTGACGCCCTCGAACAGAAGGGTTGGAGTTTCACCCAGCCGGGAGACCTGTGCGCCTCCGTGCGGCAGCACGACATGGTTCTGGTGGGGAAGGGCGGCGAGGTCCTGATTCCGTTCATCACCTGGCAGTGCCATGCGGCAACCGCCGAGGTCGAGGAACTGCGCAAGCTGGGGGCGGAGAAGACCGTCGGCCGCATCGAGCCGCGCTTCATCCTCCCGAAGCTGAAATGGGCCATCCATCAGGAGCCAGCGCTCGCCGGTAAGATCGACCGCGTGATGACCACGGGAGACTACATGGCGTGGCAGCTCACGGGCGTCGAGAAGCTCAGCACGTCGGACGCTCTGAGCAACGGCCTACTGAACCAGAAGACCAAGGCGCTGGCCACCGACGCATTCAAGCTCGCCGGCTTCAACCCCGCCTGGTTCCCGGCCCCCATTGAGAGCGGCGCTCCGGTGGGGAAGATCGCCGCCGCGAAGTTGACCGGCGCGTGGCGCAAAGTGGCCGAAAAGCTTCAGGGCTGGACCGTGCGGGCCGGCTTGGGCGACAACCATGCTGGCGGAGTCGGCTCGGGCCTGGCGGACCGTGAGACGCTGGTGCTCTCGCTCGGCAGCAGCGGCACTGTGATTCGCCGATGCAGCCCGGATGCCCATCTGCGGGGCAACGCCGCGCGCTTCGAGTACTTCGACGATTCGCTGCTGCTGGAGATGCTGGCCGATTGCGCCGTCTGGTACGACCGCTTCGTTCGCACTTACAACACCGGCGGCCTGACTTACAAGCAACTCGATCAGCTCGGGATCGAGACCGGGGCTGCCGATCTGCGTTTCGTCGGCCAGGCCAAGACGGACCAGGGCTGGAAGGAAGTCTATCCGGCGGATTGGGAGAGCCTGCCGCTGGGAGTGAAGGTCCTTTCCACCCAGGCTTCGATCGCGGTGCACATGCTGCGGCTGACCAAGGACATGCTCGGCGAAGTCACGGACGCGGACGCCACACCCGTGAGGAACTTCGCGATCACTGGTGGCCTGTCCCGGTCGGCGTTCATACAGTCGGTCCTGTTCGCCGGGCTTCGCAAGCTGGTCCTGAATTGCGGGGTGCTGGTCAGCAGCCGCACCGGCCCGCTGGCGAATAAGGGGGCAGTGCTGGGCGCGCTGTTCACGGCGATGGTTGGGACCCCCGGTTATCCGGACCTCTCCGCCGTGGTCAACAAGCTTTGCGCGCTTCACGAGATCAAGGAATCCGCGGTAGAGCCGGCCGTCCGGAAGAGTATCGACGCCTTCCTTGGCAAGAATATGTAGAGAACGGGCCGTCCCGCGCGGGGGCGGCCTCGTCCGTTCAGCCCGGCATTTTGTAAAGTTATGTCAGATCGGGCCCGTTAGCTGCGTCTAGCCAGAAACTTCCCTACTATTCGGGGCGTCGAAGAGGTAAGATCAAAGCAAATTGGGACCCCTAATGAGACTTCAACACTTCAGCTATGTGCAGCGGGCCGCGTTGGCCGGCCTGCTTGCCGCGGCCTCGACTCTGGCTGCCGGAGCCCAGGATAGACTCCATGCGGATATCGCGAGCGGGCAGACGTTTCACCTGACCGGGAACGTCCGTCCTCAGATCGCGTCGGCAACGGACCTGGGCGAGGTTTCGGGCTCGCTCTCGTTGCCGCGCATCGCCATTCACTTCAGGATGACGGCCGCTCAGAAGGCGGACCTGGATGCTTTGCTCGAGGCGCAGCAGAATCCGTCCAGCCCACTGTTCCACAAATGGCTGACTACTGCGCAGTACGCGGACCGCTTCGGCATGAGCGAGGCCGACCTGGCCCGCATCTCAGCCTGGCTGGGGAGTAAGGGGTTCACGAATATCGAGTCCGCGCGAAGCCGCACCTTCGTGACCATGTCCGGAACCGCGGCGCTGGTGCGTTCCGGGTTCCAGACCTCGATTCACAGCTATCGCGTAAAAGGGGAGGTGCACTATGCCAACGCCACCAACCCCGTGCTTCCCGCCGAGCTCCAGGGGATGGTCTCCGGCGTTCTCGGCCTGAACGATTTTCACCCGAAGCCCCACATCCGGCCCCGGCCGAAGTTTACCTCGTCGATTTCCGGAAACACCTACTACGCCCCGGGCGATTTCGCCATCATTTATGGCATGCAGTCGTTGTACAGCGGCGGCATCAACGGAACCGGGCAATCGATCGCGGTCATGGGCCAGACGGACGTCGAGACCAGCGAGCTCGAAGCGTTTCAAGCCGCGTCCGGCCTGCCGACAAAGGACCCGATCGTGCTCCCGCAAGGCGATCCGGGTTTCGCGGGCGATGGAGACATTGCAGAATCGTCGCTTGACCTGGAGTGGGCCAACGCGGCGGCTCCCGGCGCGACCATCTACTTCGTGAACACAACCGACGTTTTCAACATTTCGACCCCTTACGCCATCGATCACGACACTGCGCCGGTCATTGTGCTGACCTACGGCGAGTGCGAGGCGGGCTTCGGTACAGCCGAGGTCGAGACCTACGACGCCAATTTTCAGCAGGCCAATGCGAAGGGGATCACCGTGGTGGTGGCCTCGGGCGACCAGGGCGCGGCGGATTGCGACGACCCTACGAGCGAGATCGCTATGGAGGGCCTGGCGGTGGATTATCCCGCCAGCAGCGCGTACGTGACTGCCGTGGGCGGGACGGAGTTCAACGAGGGCGGCGGAAACTACTGGGCCGCCACCAACAACGCCAACGCGGGCTCGGCGCTCTCCTATATCCCGGAGATGGCCTGGAACGACACCATCGCCGAGCAGCAGCTTGCCGCCTCCGGTGGCGGAGTGAGCGCGGTGTTCGCGAAACCCTCTTGGCAGAAGGCGCCCGGCGTGCCGAATGACGGCTTCCGGGACGTTCCCGACGTGTCTTTGAACGCCTCGAATAACCATGACGAGTACCTCTTCTGCGAGCCCTTCAACAGCTTAGACGGCGGACTCGCGGACTGCACCGCCGGCTATCGCGACTCGAGCCAAAACCTGGACGTCATTGGCGGCACCTCAGCCGGCGTCCCCTGCTTTGCCGGCATCGTCGCGCTGATCAACCAGCAGGCGGGCACCAGCCAGGGCAACGTCAACCCGGCTCTGTATAAGCTCGCATCCGTGTCGGCCGACGCCTTTCACGACGTCACGGTTGGAAGCAACCAGGTGCCGTGCGCGATCGGAAGCCCGAACTGCACGAGCGGAATTCTGGGCTACGTGGCCGGCCCCGGATACGATTTGGTGACGGGTCTGGGATCCCTGAATGTTGCCAACGTGCTCAAGGAATGGGCATCGGTTACGACCACGCCCGCGGCGCCTCCGGCGCCCGTCCTGACTTCGCCGGCCAACGGCGCTACCGGCATTGCTTCTCCGCTGACCCTGACCTGGCAAGCCTCCACCGGCGCTACGTCTTATAACGTCTATTTCGGCGACGTTCCAGCACCACCGTTCGTGGTGGCAACGGCCGGGACGAGTTACGCAGCCGGCACATTGACTGCAGGTACGACTTACTATTGGAGCGTGACGGCCGTGAACGCCGGCGGCTCCGCGAGTTCCGCGGTTTGGTCCTTCACCGCCGCCGTTCCGTTTACAGGGAACCCGGGCCCCTTCCAGTTCGTGCCGGTGACGCCCTGCCGCGTGGCGGACACGCGCGCTACGTCCGGTACGTTCGGAGGCCCCACCATGACTGGCGGCTCCTCGCGGTCCTTCCCGATTCCGCAAGGCGTCTGCAACATTCCCGCAACAGCCCAGGCGTATTCGTTTAACGTTACGGTGGTGCCCCAAGGTCCGCTGTCCTATCTGACTCTGTGGCCCACGGGCGAGAACCAGCCGCTCGCCTCAACATTGAATGCGCCGTCTGGCAACGTGGTCGCCAATGCGGCCATCGTGCCCGCGGGCGAGGGCGGCGCGGTGAGTGTGTTCGTAACGAACAACACGGACGTCATCCTCGACATCAACGGCTATTTCACGAGCGGCGGCGGCGCCGACTTCTACGCCGCCACACCGTGCCGCGTCGCCGATACCCGTAATGCCGCGGGCCCGCTGGGCGGACCTACCATGTCGTCCGGCGAGACACGCACGCTGCCGGTTCTCTCCGGCGCCTGCACGATTCCCGCGGCCGCCACGGCTTACTCCATGAACGTTACCGTCGTGCCGGATGGGCCGCTGAGCTACCTCACGATGTGGCCTGCCGCAGAGACGCAGCCGGTGGTCTCCACTCTCAACTCTCCGGCCGGGAACGTGCTTGCCAACGCGGCACTGGTTCCAGCGGGGACCGGCGGAGGCATATCGGTGTATGTCACAAATCAGACGGACGTGGTGGTCGATACGAATGGCTACTTTGCCGCTCCTGGGAGCTCCGGCGCGCTGCAGTTCTACCCCGTCTCGCCGTGCCGCGTCGTGGATACCCGGAATGCCAACGGCGCCTTCGGCGGCCCGTCGCTCGGAGCCGCGACCGCGCGCTCCTTTATGATCCCCGCCGGGAGCTGTTCCATCCCAGCGACGGCCAAGGCTTACTCGCTGAATGTGACCGTGGTGCCGGATGGGCCGCTTTCTTACCTGACGCTCTGGCCGGCGGGCGCGACACAGCCCTTCGTTTCCACTCTGAACTCGTATAACGGTTCGGTGGTGGCGAACGCGGCCATCGTTCCCGCGGGCACCGAGGGCGGGGTCAGCGTGTACGTGACGAACCCCACGGACGTGGTTCTGGACATCAACGGTTACTTCGCACCGTAGGACGGGCGCGCGGTCATCGCGCGCTCGAGGGCGGCGATGAGCTCCGCCCTGTCGATGGGCTTTGAGACGTAGCCGTCCATTCCGGCGGCCAGGCAGCGCTCGCGGTCGCCGGCCATGGCCAGCGCGGTCATCGCGATGATTGGTGTGTGCGCTCCGGTTTCGCGCTCGCGCGCTCGAATGGCCGCCGTTGCCTCGAAACCGTCCATACCGGGCATCTGCACATCCATCAGGACGAGGTCGAAGCGTTCGGAGGCCCAGAGATCCACGGCCGCCTTACCGTTATCGGCCACGACGACCTCGCTCCCGGCCTTCTCCAGAAGGCGGCACGCCACCTTTTGGTTCACCGCGTTGTCCTCGGCGAGGAGAATGCGCATGGGCGGCAAGCTCCCGGTTAAGGCCGGGCTGGCCGGATCCGGCTGGCGGTGGGCCAGCCCCTGCGCGCATGGGGAGACCCGCACCGTGAAGAAGAACTTGCTGCCCTGGCCCAGCTCGCTCTCCACCCACATGCGCCCGCCCATGAGCCCGGCCAGGCGCATCGAAATCGCCAGGCCCAGGCCGGTGCCTCCGTATTGACGCGAGACCGAACCGTCCGCCTGCCGGAAGGGCTCGAAGATGGTTTTTCTCTTGTCCTCGGGTATACCGATGCCGGTGTCGGCGACCGAGAATCGAATCGCGATGTCATCGGCGGCAGCGGATTCGATCTCCGCGGCGAGGCGCACGCCGCCCGACGCGGTGAATTTCAGCGCGTTCCCCACCAGGTTCAACAGGATCTGGCGGATCCGCAATTCGTCGCCGGCGACCGCAGCCGGAACGTCCGGGGCCAGGGTGACCGTGAGGCTCAGGCCCTTTTGCTGCGCGCACCCTTTCATGGCTGCCACCACCGAGTCCAGCAGCCCGGCTGGATAAAAGGGGGCGGATTCGATATCCATCCGCGACGCCTCGATTTTCGAGAGATCCAGAATTCCGTTCAGCAGGCCAAGCAACGACTGCGCCGACGACTGCGCAACCTGGATATACTCCCGCTGCTCGGGGGTCAGGGACGTCTCGAGCGCGAGCGATTGCATCCCGAGCACTCCGTTCATGGGGGTGCGTATCTCGTGGCTCATGTTGGCCAGGAACTCGCTTTTCGCGCGGCTGGCCTGCTGGGCGGCCTCTTTGAGCGACGCCTCCTCGGCGAGTTTCTTGCGGATCAACGCGGTCTGAGACTGTACGCGGCGGCGCAGGACCACGACCCACATCAGCGCCAGCAGCAGCACGGCGAAGGAGGAGCCGGCGACGGTCCACAACCGGCCCGGGGTCCACCAGCTGGCCGGCCTCACCACCACGATATCGTTCGCGTTGCGGAGCGCCAGGCTGAGTGTCCTGGGCACGACGAAGGCCATGTTCTGCCCCGACTCGATGCTGCAAATGCCCGTCACCCGGACGACGCTGCCATTCTGGATGCCGCCCAGCGGACCGTGGTCGAGCGTCGCGTGAAACAGAGTGCCGCCGGATGCGAGAACGGCCGTATACCCGGCGCCGCTCGAGAACTCGTTCACGAGGACGGCGTCAATCTGGACCAACTCCGCATCGTGCGTGCCTTCGAGTGCGTCGTCCGGCGTGATTTGGACGGGTTCGGGTGGCGGCCCGCTTTCGATCCTGGATATCTCCGCGTCGTGCATCTCTGGCGTGAATCCACCAACCAGTTGTGCGAAACCCAGCGCCTCCACGCGGTCTCCGGGCTTCAGGCCGGCCGCCCGGTGCGTCGCGATTCTAAGTCCGCCCGTGCTGTCGCGGATATATGTGGGGCCGCTGGGATTGGCGAGCGTGACCACTCCCGCCACCCGAACGCGATGGCCCGACGACTCGCGGCTCGAGAACCGCAGCAACTCGTCGATCGGCTTGGGCTCCCGAGGCAACTTCGGCGCCGCTTCGAGGGTCTCAAAATACGCTGGCGATGGCAAGGAGAGCTGAATACCGACGATCTGACGCCTGTTGTTGAACAAGGTGTAGCACACGCCCCGGACCCGGACGCGTGAATCGACCGCCGGCAGCGGCAGGGAGTCCGGATTCGGCACCGACGCCACGTAGCGATGCTGGCCCCACTGCAACGACACCTGAGCGTCGTCTTCGTAACCTGTTCCGACCTTTTGTACGACGCCTTCCGCCTGGACCCACTGGCTGTCCTGGCCGCCGGAGAACAGGTCGTCGAACGAGACGGGCGCGGGAGCGGGCATCGTCCCTTTAGAAAGCCGGGTCGCCCAGGCGTTCGTGATGGAGGGTGCGAAACCTCCCGGTGTCGTCACGCCGGTCAGGTCCACCAGATCTCCGGCCACGATCCCGAACTTCCGCATCTGGGTCGCGTAGACGTATATCCCTCGAGTCCGATCTTGAACGAACATCGTGGTTGAGGAGAGGCTGATGAAAGTCACGGTCGCCTGGACATGCACCGGCAGGGCGCGCGCCGCGTCTTCGGGGCTCAAGGCGTGCACGTCCGCCAGGGAAGTCAGTTCCCTGGGCGCCTTCCGGGACCGCGGCTGGGGGCCCTCTCGCAGGAGCGTGGCGTCAACGATCCGAAGTCCGCCGCTCGCCCCGCCCGCGGCGAAGCCCATTACATCGATGTTGTCCCCCAATATCCGCGCCTCGCCCGGCGCCAGTTCGAGAGGTACCGCACCGGTTCGGTCGCTGAGCAGGAAACGTCCCTCCCGCAGAGGGTCCGGGCGCACGGTCCCCAGCAAATGCAGCCGCCGGTCGGGCACGGAGACGTGCGCCAACAGGTCCTGGACCGTGCAGACCGGAATCCGGCCGGGAGGCGGTCCCGAGGCCGTGGCGTCCTCCGGTCCGCCCATCCGAAGCTGAACCTGGGCGATGTTGCCATACACGTCGCGGCTAACGCTGGCGACGCCCCGGACCCGGACCTGCCCTCCGACCGGCAGCTCTCCGGGTTGCATGCCGAGTAATTCGAGGTGTGCCTCGATCGTCGCTCCCGCGTTTCCGACTTGCATCGCGAACCCGCCGGCGCGGTCGATGTAGCGGGCGCGCAACACGCCCGTGATTTCGACGTACCGGAACCCGGTCCGCCCGGCGATCACATCCGCCAGGCTGACGGGCACCGCGCGCAGGCTGTGATCGGCGTGCAGCCGTACGATCGAGTTCGCCAGAATGATCGGAGCCGCACCTCCGGTCACGACAACCCCTTCCAGCCCGGCTCGCTCCCCGCGTTGTAGGTCCGCGTGGAGAAAGGGCATCTGAACGCGCGCGGCGCCCGTTCCATCCTCCAGGAAGAGCGTGTTCAAAGTCGATTCCGAGACCGTTACCCAACCCGTCAGATGGACCGGCGTTTGCCTCTTGCCGGGCGTCGCGGGCAGGGCGGCAATCTGTTGGATGGTCCCGAGCGGCGCCACACTCTCCCGGCTCGTGCAGGAGATCGCCCCCAGCAGAACCGAGATGCAACAGACGAGTGTAGGGTGCCGAGCGGAGCCGGTCATGATCCCTCGTTGTACTCATCGGCCAAGACACGCCCGAAGGCGAACCGCGTTACAATGCCTACAAAGCCATACGTTTGCGAGGGGCTGTGGTCGGGAAGTCGTTCTCCCATTACCGTGTGCTCGAAGCGCTCGGCCGGGGCGGTATGGGAGTGGTGTATCTGGCCGAGGACACGCTGCTCGGCCGGCGCGTCGCCATCAAGTTTCCTCATGCCGATGGCCCCAGCCAGCGGCTGCTCAGCGAGGCCCGCACCGCGTCGTCGCTCAACCATCCCGGCATTGCCGCCGTTTACGATTGCGGCATCTTTGAGGGCCATCCTTACGTGGTTATGGAGTTCGTCGAAGGCGAGAGCCTGGCCGCGATCCTCGCACGCGGCCCGCTGCCTCCCAAGCGCGCTATCGAGATTGCCGCGCAGGCCGCCGCCGCGCTCTCGGAGGCGCACGGCCGCGGCATCATCCACCGCGACATCAAGCCCTCCAACATCCAGATCGACCGCCGGGGAGCCGTCAAGGTGCTGGATTTCGGCATCGCCACCAGCGTGGGTGAGGTCCGCGCGGCCGCGGCCGGCGACGAGGCTCTCACCTCCACTCGCACACTCGAGGGCGCGGTCACCGGCACGCCCCGCTACATGTCGCCCGAGCAGGCCCGCGGCGGCCGCGCCGATGCGCGTAGCGACGTCTTTGCGCTCGGCCTGGTCTTCTGGGAGTGCCTCACCGGGAAGCCCGCCTTCGGCGGCCAGACCGCTATCGACACGCTCGCACAGGTGCTCCAGACCGATCCCGCGCCGCCCTCCCGAACCAGCCCGGATGTCCCCGCGGTTCTCGACCGGATCTGCGCGAAAGCGCTGGCCAAGGATCCCGCGGAGCGCTACCAGACGGCTGCCGCGCTGCTCGAGGATCTGGAATCGGCGAGGCACACGCTGGTGGCGCCCGCGCCGCCGGCTGCCGCGCCGGAGGGGTCCCCCAGGCTCGCGCGCCGCCGCTACGTGGTCATGGCCGTCGCCCTGTGCCTGCTGGCCGCCGTCGCGTCCGCAGCAGCCATTTGGATCCGCCGCGTACGCCAGCCCGATCCGCAGGCCCTGCGCTGGTACGAGGAGGGCGCCAACGCCATCCGCGACGCGACGTATTTCAAGGCCACCAACGCTCTCGATCGCGCCGTCGCCATCGACCCCGGCTTCGCCCTGGCCCACGCCCGCCTGGCTGACGCCAGCGACGAGCTGGACGACGCCACGCGCGCACGCGAGGAGATGCTGAAGGCCGTCGCTCCGGGCGGCCCGCGCTCGCGGCTCTCCCGCCTTGACGATCTGGCCATCGAAGCGACTCGCCGCGCGCTCACGAATGACGCTTCCGGCGCTGCCTCCATCTATCGCGAGCTGCTCGACCGGGCGGCGGACAGCGACAAGGCCGGCGTCTACCTCGACCTGGGCCGCGCCTACGAGAAGGCCGGCGAACCCGAAAGAGCGCGCGCCAGTTTCCAGGAGGCGGCCCGCCGGTCGCCTCAATACGCCGCGGCCTTCCTGCGGCTGGGCGTGCTGGACCGCCGCGCGCAACGCGTCGCGGACGCCGAAAAGAACCTGGCCCAGGCCGAATCGCTATACCGCTCCCTGAGCAACTCCGAGGGCCTCACCGAGGTCCTCTACCAGCGCGGCGTGATGGCCAATAAGCGCGGGGAGGTGCAGCAGGCGGCCGCGCTTCTGGGGCAGGCTCTCGACCTCGCACGGACCACGGGCAATCCGCAGCAGCAGATCGCGTCCTTGCTCCAATTGAGCAACGTGGAGACGCACTGCGGCGATGCTGCAGCAGCGGCGCGGCACGCGACTGAAGCCACCGACCTGGCGCACGCCCGCGGCCTCGATCCGCTGGCCGCCGGCGGCCTGCTCGATCTGGGGAACGCCCACTTCGTCCGCGGCGATCTCTCAGAGGCCAAGGACTGCTTCATGCGCTGTCTCGAAATGGCCCGGCACTCCCACGCGCCGCGTGCCGAGGCCCGCGCCCTTCTCTCGTTGGGCAGCCTGCACATACAGCAGGCAAACCTGACGGAGGGCGTTCAGAACGTCGAGGAGGCGCTGCGTTTCTATGAGCAGGGAGGCGACGCTAAGGAGAAATCCGTGGCGCTCGTTCTGCTCGGCCGCGCCCGGCGAGACCAGGGCGATTACGCGGGCGCGCTACGCGCCTTCCACGAGCAGCTCGACATGGCCACCAAGTCCGGCGATCCGGCCCAGCTTGAAAACGCCAAGGAAGGCATCGCCACCGTTCTCGAATCCGAGGAGCGTTATCCCGAGGCTCTCGGCTCCTACCAGGACGCCGTGGCGGCCAGCCAATCCCTGGGCGATAAGCTGGAGGCCGGTTATGCACTCGCCAGTTCCGCACGCGTGCTGGCAAGGCTGGGCCGCTATGGGGAAGCGCGCGCGGATTTGGGCCAGGCCTCCGCCATCGCGCACGGCCCGGGAGGCTACGACGGCCTGGCGCGTCTGGTCGATCAGTATCAATCGGAAATCGCGCTGAGCGAGCGGCAATTCACCGCCGCTCGAGACGAAGCCCGCAAGTTGCTCGCTTCATCGAGCCAGATGGGTAGTGCCGACGTGGTGGCGGCCGGCGACGTTTATTGTGCCGCCCAGACCTTCTCCGGCGCGCGACAGGCCGGCTTATCCGCGTGCCAGGCCGCGCTCGAAGAAGCGCGCAAGGCCGGCGGTCCCCGGCTGTTCTCGGGAGCTCTGCTAGCCGTGGCTGAAGCGCAGCTCGAAAGCGGCGACGCGGCGCGGGCGAGGGACACCGCGCTCTCCGCCCGCAAACAGTTCTCGCTCAGCGGCCAGGCGGAATCGGAAGCGCGCGCCGCCCTGGTCGCCGCTCGTGCCGCCCGCGCCGCCGGAGACGCTGCCGCCGCGCGCCAGCTCGCTGAGGCGGCCTCGCACTCGTTCGATGCGCTTTATGGGACCTGGACTCCGGAAGCGCGCGCCTCCTACGACGCCCGCCCCGACGTCCATCAGTGGCGCAGCCAGCTCACCCGGCTGATGGCCGAAACGACACCTCACTAACCAAAAGGAGAATCTCCCCATGCGAATGCTGAAGCTCATGGCGCTGTTGACGCTCACCCTGGCAGTGGGCACGGCAGCCGACCACCCCATCACCGTCAGCGGCGGATCGCCTCTCCGCCTTGTGCACGATAACTGGAATCCGATGGACGACCATACATTGGGCTCGAAGGTCCACACCAACACGGTGGGCCAGGTCCAGGTGACATCGGACGGCAGCAAGCCCGTCACCATCGGTTTCAAGGGCCAGCAGCTCGAGATCAACCTTACCTACGGCTCCCTCCAGCTCAACATCATCACGAACAAGAAGGGCCACGATCCCGTCCTGAAGATCACTGGCTCGTTCCAAAACGATTTTCACCGCGTGGATGCCAACACGTTCGAGAGCAATGTTTCGGATGCGTCCATACAGGGCGTGACCGTATCGAAGGGCGGCGTGGCGCAGAACATCGGCCCTCTATCGGGCCACATCGTAATCGCGGTCAGTTACAAGTGACGGGAAGCCAGGAGCGTCGCCCCGTGGATTTCTCCTCCTCCGCCGGGCGATCATGAACCTTGATGCCCGCTAACGACCGAGCCGCCGCCATCTGGAGCGACATACAGGCCATCCGCGCCCAGGCGCCGCTGGTGCACAACATCACGAACTACGTCGTCATGAACACGACGGCCAACGCCCTGCTCGCCCTGGGCGCTTCTCCGGTCATGGCCCATGCCGGGGAGGAAGTGGAGGAGATGGCCGGAATCGCCGGCGCGCTGGTTCTGAACATCGGCACGCTCAGCGAGTCCTGGATCGAGGCCATGGTGAAGGCCGGCCGGGTCGCCAAGCGGAACGGCATCCCGATCGTCCTCGATCCAGTCGGCGCCGGTGCCACCCGCTTCCGCACCGCGACGGCCCAGCGCCTGCTCCGCGACGCCCCGCCCACCGTCGTCCGTGGCAACGCTTCGGAGATCCGCGCCCTATACAGCGCCGGGCACGAAACCAAGGGCGTCGACAGCACCCGAGGATCGGAGGAAGCGACCGAGGCCGCACAGGCCATCGCCCGGCACTACGCGTGCGCGGTCAGCGTAAGCGGCGCCACGGACATGATCGTCTTCCAGGGCGCCGTGATCCTGGTCTCGAACGGCCATCCCATGATGCCGCGCGTCACCGGCCTCGGCTGCACCGCCAGCGCGCTCACCGGGGCGTTCGCCGCCGTAAATCCCTCGCCGCTCGAAGCCGCGGCCCACGCCATGGCCGTCATGGGCGTTGCCGGAGAGATCGCCGCGACGCGCTCCGCCGGCCCCGGAAGCTTCCAGGTCAACTTTCTCGACGCGCTCTATCTGCTCCAGGAAGCCGACATTCGCGCGCGCCTGAAGATGGAAGAAGCATGAAGCCCCCGCGCAACTGGAGCCTCTATCTGGTCACCGACCGCCGCATCGCTGCGCCGCGTTCCATCGAGAACGTTGTCCTGGCCGCTCTACGCGGCGGCGTCACCGCGGTCCAGCTTCGCGAGAAGGAATGTGCCACGCGGGAGTTCGTCGAGCTTGCCCGCGCCCTCAAAGCCATCCTCGCGCCCGCCGGTGTTCCGCTCATCATCAACGACCGCATCGACGTCGCGCTCGCCGCCGGCGCCGACGGCGTGCACATCGGCCAGTCCGACACGGAATACTGCGAGGCGCGGCGGCTGCTGGGGCCGGACGCCATCATCGGCCTTTCCGTCGAGACTTTGAAGCAAGCCGAACGCGCAGCCTCGCTCGATTTGGATTACCTGGGAGTCGGCCCCATCTTCGTCACGCCCACGAAGCCCGATGCCGCGCCGCCTTGCGGCATTGACGGGCTTGCGGCCATCCGCCGCGCCTCGCGGCACGTCTTAGTCGCCGTCGGCGGAATCCATCGCGACAACGCCGCGGTCGTGATTCGAGCCGGTGCGGACGGCATTGCCGTGGTCTCCGCCATTTGCGCCGACCCCGATCCGGAGCGGGCCGCCCGCGAGCTGCGTGCGGCGATCAGCGCGCCGCCTTCCGTTTGACCGGCGCTGCCACCGGGGCCGCCACCGTCACCGCGCAACGGCAGGGCTCCTCATTAGCGGCCGCGCCCGCGGCGATTGGAGTCTGCGCGTGCGTCGCCGGGTCAACCAGCATGAGCTGCGACACCCACTCCTGCACCTTCGCCGCCGGCCGCAGTTCGCGCGGAGTCGCCAGCAGCACCGCGCCCGACGGCTTCCCCGGTGCGAAAACCGCCGACTGCCCCGGCCCCACGAAGGTCCATTTTCCGGAGGCGATTTCGAGTACCCAGAAGTCCGACTGCGGAGACGTGCTGCTGTGATTCGCGCCCACGGTGCCCACCAGCAGGCGGTTGCCGTCTGGAGCGAAATCGGCCACGAAGGGCGGGGTGGCCCGCTGGGCGAAGTCGGCGTGCGCTACTTCAACGCCGGTCGTCAGCTTCAGAATGCGAATCGTCTGCCCCGCCGTGCACGCCAGGCTCCGCCCGTCCGGCGACCACGCGGCCCCCGAGCATTTCTCCTCGCTGTGCCCGCGCGCGCCGCCCGGCTCCATCATCGTTATCGATCCCGGCTCGCCCATCTCCACGGCCAGGCTGCTCGCATCCGGCGCGAGCGAGGCTCCGGTGGCGCTGGCGAGCTTGGCCAGCCGGCCGTCCCAGCGGTAGAGCCCCAGCGCAGTCCCCTCATAAGCAGTCAGAAACGCGGTGCCTCGCGTTCCGCCCAGAAGGCTGTTGATGCTGCCGGCGACGCGCACGGCCAGAGTCTCGGTCCGCGTGCGCACGTCGAGCCACCACAGCTCCGTGTTGGTCTGCTCTCCAAAAGCTCCCGAGAGAAACCAGATGCGCGTGCCGTCCGGCGAGCAGACTGGCGCGGCGTGCCGTCTCTCGGTCCGGGTCAATTGGACCGTCTGCCGGGAACTCGTATCGAGCGTCCAGATCTGCTCGAAGCTGCGCCCCGCGGCCGTATACACGCGCCGCCCGAACGCCACGTCCGCCGGATAGCACGGCGTCGTGAGAAACATCACAAACACAAGCGAACTAAAACGTTTCAGCATGGATTACCGTAAGGCTTCCTCGTAATCGGACTTCAACCCGCGCGCCAGTCCGTCTACCTTTTGCAGGTACGTGAGGCTCGCCTGGATGCGCCGTTCCCAGTCTCGCAATTCACGCGGGTTCGAGTTGTCTATGTCGTTCGACGGCACGGCAGCGGCGACGGCCTCAGCCAACCGCTCCTGGACGGCGTTGACTCTGCGTTGCGTATCGTAGATCTCCGCGTATCTTCGAATGTCGCGGTATGGCATGTGGGCCAGGGTTCCTGCGGCTTGCGCCGCGCTCCAGCTTGTTGCGCTCAACAGGCCGGAATAGTAGGTGTAGTCCAGTTTGACCGTGCCTTGCCCGTTCGCGCGGTGCGTCTGAAGGTCGCCGATGAACAGGATCGCCGTCTGCAGGTTGATCTTCAACTTCGGAAGCGAGGCCAGGGTCCTCTCGATTTCCCGTTTGTTGCTGAGCATCTCCTGGCGCAGATTGTCCTTCGCCTCGCTCACCATCGTCCGCTGATGCGACCACTCTACGGCGCCGGTGAGCGAGAGGGCAATCAGAACCCCGGCGACCACCGTCATGAGCTGCCACAGCAGGTCTTCGACCTTGCGGCGGGGTTTCTCGGAGGGATGGTCTTCCATGGCGGTAGTCTACCTCACCAGCATTTCGGCCAGCGCGCGCCCCTGGGAGCAGCTCGGCGTCTCCGCGCCCACCAGCGTGGCCAGCGTCGGCGCGATGTCGTTGGGCGCGATCGTTTCGTTGTAGCGGCCCGGCTTGATGCCCGGTCCCATGAAGATCACTGGCACATGCGTGTCATAGCCGAAAGGCGAGCCGTGCTCGGCGCCGTGCCCCGCTCCAATCCAATACGGCTCGGCGACCAGGAAGACGTCGCCCGAGCGGCCAGGAAAAAAGCCATTGGACACCGCGCGGTCCACCGGGTCGTCGCCCGCGCGCCCGCCCATCAGCTGCGAACGCGTGTAGACCCGCAGCACGTGCGGAACGCCCATCGCGGCCTTCGCCGCCACTTCCTCCACCTGCGTCTGGTCGAGCTTCTTCGACGCGATCAGATCGCGATTGAGATACGCGCCCGCGGTGCTCACTCCCATCACCCACTGGCCCTCGCCGAATCGCTCAACCAGGGCCTTCTGGACCGCGTCGAGGATCGCCTTGGGAGCGAGGCGGCCGCCGGGCATTCTGCGCTCCGCCTGCACCTCGGGCAGCGGCGCAACGCCGTGGTCGGCGGTCAACACGATGACCACTTTGCCCAGGCCGATGCGGCGGTCCAGAAACTCGACCAGCTTGCCGATCGAGCGATCCACGTGCAGCGCCATGTCGCGGACCTCGGGAGCGTCGGGCCCCACGGCGTGGCCTACATAGTCGTTCGCCGAAAAGCTCACGGTCAGCAGGTCGGTGGCGGCGTGCCCGCCCAGATCCTCGGCCTCCACGGCCCTTTCGGTAAAGGCCTCCACCAGGTCGTTTGCGTACGGGCTCGCCTCCAGCGCCCCGTAGAGATCCGGGCCGGCGCCGGGCATCTTCTTTCGGAACGCCGGATAGTCCTGACTCGGCGCGAGCGGCGTCCATTCGGCGTTCGCGTAACGGTCAGCCGGCCGCGCGCCGTTGAAGCTCCGGACCCATTCCGGCAGATCTTTGAAGTAGAAGGTGCTCGAGACGAACGTGCCCGATCGCGAGTCGAACCAGTAAGCACCGTCGGCCATGTGGCCCGCCGGGAGAATTGCGGCCCGGTCTTTGAGTGAGATCCCGATCGCGCGGCACTTGCCCCGGCAGGCCATCTTCATCTCGTCGCCCACGGTGCTGGCGAGCAACTTGCGCGGCGAAGAACCCGGGCCTGGGCCGCCTCCCAGAAGCTGGGTTGCATCGTCGGAGACGCTGGTCACGGTGCGGCTGAGTCCCCGGTCGAACCACGCGTTGTCGATAATCCCGCTGAGCGCCGGCATCGCCCCGCTCATGATGATCGAGTGGCCTACCGCCGTCACTGTGGGGAACTGCCGATAGGCCGCGTTGGTGAAGACAGCGCCGCGATCGAGCAGTCGTGCCAGTCCGCCGGTGTAATCCGCACGGAAGCGCGTCAGGTAGTCGTATCGGAATTGGTCGATCACGATGACGACCACGAGTTTCGGTTTCTGCGGCGCGGGCCGGTTCTGCCCGAAGGCGAACGCGGCGGCGAGCACAGCGAGCGCAACAAGCTTGCGACGGGTCATAGCTCAGCCCTCAGAATAGCAGCGGTAGAATGGGGACACTCGCATGGGGCGCGTGGGGAGGCTTGGCTTCTGGATGGCGGTCACCGTGCTGTGGGGCGCGGCACCGCCCACGGCTAGCGAGGATCGGCTGCCTCCTGCGATCGCGCAGAGAATCGGCCGCATGGTCACGGCCCGCATGCTCCGCGCCAAGATCCCCGGCCTCACGGTGGCGGTCGGCGAACGCACGCGTCTGGCCTGGTCGCAAGGATTCGGAACGGCTGATCTCGAAAACTCCGTGCCCGCGACCACCGAAACCGTTTACCGCATCGGCTCTATTTCGAAACCGATCACCGCCGCGGCCGTGATGCAACTCGCCGAGCGAGGCAAGCTCGATCTGGACGCGCCCATTCAACGCTACGTGCCCTCGTTTCCCGTCAAGCCGTGGCCCATCACCGCGCGCCTGCTGCTGGCCCACTTGAGCGGCATCCGTCACTACCAGTCGGAGCAGGAAGTCGATAGCACGCGGCACTACGCCAATCTGCGCGATCCGCTGCGGGCCTTCGCGGCCGATCCGCTTCTGTTCGAGCCCGGTGCCCGATACAGTTACAGCACCTACGGCTACGACCTGCTGGGGGTGGCCGTCGAAACGGCTTCCGGCCAGCGGTTCCTCGACTACCTGCGTGCGAACGTGTTCCTTCCGGCCGCGATGGAGCACACCGGAGCGGACGACGTCTTCCAGATCGTTCCCCACCGCGCCCACGGCTACCGCCGCACCCTCGATGGCAGCGTCGAAAACTGCGCGCTGGCGGACACCAGCAACAAGATTCCCGGAGGCGGCTTGGTCTCCACCGCCGGCGACCTCATCCGCTTCGCCTGCGCCCTGGAACGAGGCGGCCTGGTGAAGCCCGCGACGCGCGACCGCATGTTCGCCGCGCAGCGGACGCGGGACGGCCGGCCCGTGCCCTATGGCCTGGGCTGGGCTTTCCTCGATGTGGACGGCAAGCAATGGATTCTCCATCCCGGGATGCAGCAAGGCGCGTCGGCGTGCCTGCTGGTGTCTCCGGCTGATGGCCTTTCGGTCGCGGTGCTGGCGAACCTGGAAATGGTGGACCTGGAACCGCTGGCCATCGGAATCGCCGAAATTCTGCTGGACGCGGGCGAGTGACCGTTTCAGACCACGGGCTGTCCTCAACCCCTATAATGTTACCGTTGGGTTAATGGCGAAGTCCCCTCGTATCGGCGACCTCGAAACAAAGCGCCAAGGCCTCGAAGCCGGCGGCGGCGCGGCGCGTGTTGCCAAGCAGCATGAGGCGGGCAAGCTCAGCGCCCGCGAGCGGGTCGAGTTGCTGATCGACCGCGGCAGCTTCCAGGAAGTCGGCCTCTTCGCCGAGCATCGCGCGACCTATTTCGGCATGGCCGGGAAAGAGCTGCCCGCCGACGGCGTAGTTACCGGCACGGGCCGCGTGGACGGCCGTCCCGTTCAAGTCGCCAGCCAGGATTTCACCGTGGCCGGAGGCTCGGCCGGCGAGGTCCACTGCGACAAGATCGTCGAGATGATGCGGGCTTCGCTGAAGACTGGCACGCCCTTCGTCTTCATCAACGATTCCGGCGGTGCGCGTGTGCAGGAAGGCGTGGTCAGCCTGGCCGGTTACGCCCGCGTCTTCTATCACAACGTCATGCTCTCGGGCGTGGTGCCGCAGATCTCGCTCATCTGTGGGCCCTGCGCCGGCGGCGCCGCATACAGCCCCGCGCTGACTGACTTCATTATTCAGACCCGCTCCGCGCGCATGTTCATCACCGGGCCTTCCGTCATCAAGCAGGTCACCGGCGAAGTAGTCACCGCGGACGAGCTGGGCGGACCCTACGCGCAGATGAGTTACTCGGGCGTCGTCCATTTCATCGCCGATGACGACGTGCACGCGGTCCGGATCGCGAAACGCCTGCTGGGCTTCCTGCCTTCGAACAACATGGAGGATCCACCACGGGCGCGCGTGAGCGAACTCGTGCTGCCGGACGAAGCACTCGACGGCATCGTGCCGGAGGATCCCAAGGCCGCCTACGACATGCGCGAGATCGTCTTGCGCCTGGTGGACCGTCAGGATTTTCTCGAAGTGCAGGCGGACTTCGCCGCGAACCTCATCGTCGGCTTCGGACGCATCGAAGACCGCACCGTCGGTTTCATCGCCAATCAGCCCGCCGTGCTCGCGGGGGCGCTCGACATCAACGCTTCCGACAAGGGCGCGCGTTTCATCCGCTTCTGCAACGCGTTCAACATTCCGCTGGTCACCTTGGTGGACGTGCCCGGTTTTCTGCCGGGCGTCGAGCAGGAGTACGGCGGTATCATCCGCCACGGCGCCAAGCTGCTGTTCGCCTATTCGGCCGCCACCGTGCCCAAGGTCACCGTGGTGGTCCGCAAGGCTTACGGAGGCGGCTACATCGCCATGTGCGCGAAAGATCTGGGCGCGGATCGCGTGGTGGCCTGGCCCTCCGCCGAGATCGCCGTCATGGGCGCTGAGGGCGCGGCCGAGGTCGTTTTCAAGCGCGAGATCGACGCTGCCGCCGACAAGGCCGCCCGGAAGGCGGAGCTGGTGGATCAGTATCGCAAGACATTTTCGACGCCCTATGTTTCGGCGGCGAGGCGCCTGGTGGACGACATCATCGAGCCGGCCGAAACGCGCCCTTATCTCGCCATCGCCCTCGCCACGCTCGAGACCAAGCGCGACTGGCGGCCGCAGAAGAAACACGGTTTGATCCCACTATGAAGCCGGCTGCCATTCCCGAGCATCACCGCGTTCTGATCGCCGCGGCGGTGGCGGCCGTATGCGGGCCGGACGCCCGCGTGATGGGGACCTGGCAGGTTGTGGCCGCGACTGGCGAGTGGGCGCGGCTCGGGCGCATCGCCGTGCAGTCCTCGCACAGCCTGCCGGGACGCGACGGCCTGGCGCGCCTCGGGCCCAAACACGATCGGGGACGCTGAAGCGGTGAAGCTGCGAATCACCATCGAGGGCAGGACATACGACGTGGACGTCGAGTTGGTCGGCGACGAGCCGCTTTCGTCCCCCGCGCCGCTGCCCGCGGCTACGGTGAAGCTCGCGCCGCCGGTTCCGGCCGTGCCGCCCGCGCGGGCCAGCCGTTTCGTAAAGGGCGACGGAAAGACCTCCCGCAGTCCGTTCGCCGGTGTCATCATTTCAGTCGCCGTGACGGCAGGACAGAAGGTCGCCAGGGGAGATCTGCTGCTGGTGATCGAGGCCATGAAGATGGAGACCAAGGTGATTGCCGAAGCCGATGGCGCGGTCAAGGCCGTGTGTGTCGCCGCCGGCGATGGCGTCAGGCCCGGTCAGACTCTGGTGGAGTTCGAGTGAAGCTGCCACTCAAGCTGCCCGATTCCAAGCACCTCGTCCTCCTCCTCAAGGTGGTGGTTTTCGTCTTCCTCGCGCTGGTTGGGGAGACCGTCTTCGGCGCGTTCTTCTGGCAACTGATGGAACCTCGCCTCTTCCTGGTCTCGGCGCTCTCGGTGTTCGCCGCGGCCGCGGTGGCGAACGCGTTGGCCATGCGCATCTGGGAGCGCGGCAATCTGCTCGATGTCGGCTTCGCCTGGAACTCGGCCTCGGTGCGCAATCTGCTGTTGGGCCTGGCGGCCGGAATCGTCGCGGCGCTCATCACCATCTTCGGCCCGGTTCTCGAACGCGCGGCGGATGTGGTTCGCACCGCCCCGTCGGTCGAATGGGGCACCGTGGCGTTCGTGCTCGTGGTGCTGGTCTTCGGCGCCATCGGCGAAGAAATGCTCTTCCACGGTTACGGGTTCCAGGTGCTGCTCGGCACGCTCGGCCCGCTGGCCACCATCCTGCCAGTCAGCATCCTGTTCGCGTGGGCGCACGCCAACAACCCGGACTTCAGCACGCTGGCGCTGGTCAATACGGCGCTGTGGGGCCTGCTCTTTGGATTCGCGTTCTGGCGGAGCGGCGACCTGTGGCTTCCCATCGGCCTGCATCTGGGCTGGAACTGGACGCTGCCTCTGTGTGGATCGAATCTCAGCGGATTTACAATGAATGTGACGGGCTTCGCGGTCCGCTGGCGTCCAGGCTACGAGCGCTGGAGCGGTGGGGCCTACGGCCCGGAGGCCAGTTTAGTGAACACCGGGGTGTTGGTCGCCTTGTTTCTGTGGCTGATTTTGAAAGCTCCAGTCCGGCGGCAAACCCCTTTTCTCCTGCGGGAGCGGTGGGACGAGATCGGATGGCCGCAGCCGCCATCCGCGGAGTAACCGATGCGCCGTTCGTTGCCGCTGATTGTCCTCTCGATCGCTTCGATCTGCGCGGTCCGCGCCGCCGCGGAGAAGCTGACCGAACAAGAGCGCATCGAGTTGATCCGCGGGCTCTCTTCGGAATACGCCAAGGCTAAGGTCGCGCTGCCGCGATCGAAAGCGCTTGCCCTGGACACCAAGGGGGCCTGGGACAAGAACGCCTGGGCCGAGGCGAGCCGTCAATACGGTCCTGCCGCGCGCGTCGGCGACATGGTCCAACTCACCGCCGTTGACATCCAGGCCGACCGGATCGTGTTCGCGATCAACGGCGGTTTTTACGCGGGGAAGACCAGGTGGTTCCACCACATCCAAGCCGGTGCAGGCGGGGGGATGGCGCCCGTCGCTAAGCCGAATGCGGGCGCGCCGCCGGGAACGTCCATCGTCCTGGTCTTCAACGCGCCGGTGCCCGAGATCAAGGCCGCAGAGGTCAAGAAGATGCTCTCCACGGTCCTGGACTTCGAGCAGCGGTCGGCCACCCAGACCTATTTCGAGAGCCTGCCGCCGGAGATGCAGCAGGCCGTGAAGGACAAGCGAGTCCTGGTCGGCATGAATCGCGACGAGGTGCTGGCCGCCGTCGGCAAGCCCGTACGCAAGGTACGCGACGTCAACAAGAACGGCGACGAGACCGAGGACTGGATCTACGGCGTGCCGCCTGGCAAGATCGTCTTCGTTACGTTCCGGGACGCCAAGGTCATCAAGGTGCGCGAGGACTATGCCGGTCTGGGGACCGAGGCCCCTGCAACACAGCCGCCGCGGTGAGTCTACTTCGAGGCGCCGGCCGGGGCCGCGGGTGGCGGGGTCAGCAGTTGCATCCTGCCAACGATCTTGGCCAGCGCCTGGTCGAAGCTCTTGTCGCCTGGCCCTCTCATAGACTCGGTGAACGCCCACAGGATAGCGTGCGTCCTCGGGTCCCGGATCGTCAATCGTAAACGGGCATCGTTATAGAAGCTCGTCCCGTTCGTCACGTCTCCCGGACGGAGGGTGAACCGGATTTCGAACAGAAGATCCGCATCGGAGGGAGCGCCCACCAGTTCGTACCACCCCCAAGCTTTTATGGCTGCATAGAGCCCGTTGTAGCCGCGGTCCGGGTCGGCATCGGAATCGCTGCCGGCGTTCGCGACGAAGACTCTCTTCGCCGAGAGGATCTGTGCCGGTACCGGCGCGGGAGGCGGAGCCGTTTGCGCGGCGAGCATGGTAGCCAGCACCGAAGGGATCGCAAGACTGACGGCTTTCATCGTGTAAGAGGCTCCTGTTACTCCGGCCTGAAAAGGCCGACTATTTCGAAGCGCCGGCCGGGGCCGCAGGGGGCGGGGTCAGCAGTTGCACGTCGCTCACCAACTTGGCCATAGCCAGACCGAAGTTCTTGTTGCGCTTCACCTGCGAAGGCGATGGCTGCACGTGCTCGGTGAGCGTCCACAACGGGGTGCGCGTCTTTGGATCGCGGATCGCGAGGCGCAGTTGTACGTCGGTCGGCGAGAACCCTCCGCCGATCCATTGTCCTGGGTGAATCGTCAACCTGATCTCGAACAGGAGATCCGCGCCGGAGGGCGCGCCCACCAGGTCGTACCTTCCCCAGGCTTTCAAGGCCGCATAGAAGTCTTTGTACGGGCGGTCCCGATCTCCTCCGGTGAGGTAGTCCCGAACATCGTTGCCGGCGTAGGCGACGAATACCTTTTTTGCCGCGAGGATTTGCTCCGGCAGGGGCGCCGCGGGCGTTTGTGCGATCAAGGGGATCGCAAGACCGGCGCAAAACACGATTAGCCCGACGGGCCTTCGCCTCATTGCGTCCTCGTGGCGTCCGCCGGGGGAGCGGGTTGCGCGGCCAGGTTTTGCAAGTCAGCCACGAGCTTGCTCAAAGCGTTGTCGAAGTTCTTGTCGTGGTTGCCCCGAAGGAGGGCCGGTTCCACCTGCTCGATGAATACCCAGAGCGTGATCTGCGTCTTCGCATCGCGGATCGCTAATCGAAACCGGGCGTCATTATAGATCCCATGCTCCGCGGTCGTATTGAACGAACCGGCCGGCGCTACTCGCACGGCGGTGGCGAGGCTTATCTCGAACAGCAGATCCGCATCGGAGGGAGCGCCCACGAGATCGTACCGTCCCCAAGCGGTCATGGCCGCGCAGAAGTTGTCGTATCCGCGGTCCGGCCCTCCGCTAAAGAGCGGGTCGAAAGCCGAAGGTTCGTCGCTGCCGGCATTGACGACGAACACCCGCTTTGCTGAGAGGATTTGAGCCGGTACCGGCGCAGCAGGGGCCTGCTTCGGCTTCGCGGCGGATAGCAGGGAAACTGCCAGAAAAGGAACCGCAAGAGTCATGCAAGAGGCTTTGGTCATCGTGCAACAAGCTCCGATTGTCAGACGCCGAACTGCGGCGCGATGTTACACCGGCAATCCCACAAGCCGTTTGAAATTGTCCGCCGTCGCCGCCGCAATCTCCTCCACCGGCGCGTCGCGCAGCTCCGCCACCTTCCGCGCGGTCTCGACAACGAACGCCGGCTCGTTGCGCTTGCCGCGGTGCGGCACGGGCGCCAGGTACGGCGCGTCCGTTTCGATGAGCAGCCGGTCGAGCGGAACCATGCGCGCCGCCGCCTGCACGCGCAGCGCCTTCGGAAACGTCACCACGCCCGCGAAGCTGATATGGAAGCCGAGTGCCAGCGTCCGCTCGGCCTCTTCCGGTCCGCCCGAAAAGCAGTGCATAATCCCGCTAGGCAGGCGCGCCTCCTCCAGCATTCGCAAAGTGTCCGCCCACGCCTCGCGCGTGTGAATGATGACCGGCCGCGCCGCTTCCCGTGCCAGTTCGAGCTGCCGTGCGAACACCTCGCGCTGCACTTCAGGCGGGGAGAAATTGTAATGGTAGTCGAGGCCAATCTCGCCAATCGCCACCACTTTTGGATGCGCCAGCAGTTCGCGCAGCCGCTCGAAAGTCTCCGGCGTCGCCTTCGCGGCGTCGTGCGGATGCACGCCCACGCTCGCCACCATCTGTGCGTGCCCCTCGGCCAGTCGTATGCCGGCCTCGAGATTCGGCGGCCCGTTTCCGGTGCCCACCGCCAGCATCGTCTCGACGCCCGCCGCCCCCGCGCGCTCGATCGCAGCCTCGCGATCCGAGTCGAACTGCGCGTCGTCGAGATGGCAGTGTGAATCGATCAGCCGCATCCTACTTCAGCCGCGCCCCCACCGGCACGTCTTCGAGAAAACCCGCCAGCACCGGCTTTCCGCCTTCCACCGATGCCGCTACGATCATCCCGTTCGATTCGATCCCGCGCAGCTTGCGCGGCTCCAGGTTGGCGACGACGACAACCTTGCGGCCCACTAACTGCTCCGGCCGGTACGCCTCGGCGATGCCGGCCACCAGCGTCCGGGGTTGCGCTTCTCCCACGTCGATAGTAAGATGCAGCAGCTTGTTCGCGCCCTTCACGGGCTCTGCCGTGAGCACCAGCGCCACGCGCAGATCCACTTTCGAAAAATCGTCGATCGAGATCTTCGGCGATCCCTCGGCCACCGGCGCGGGCGGAGTCACGGTCTTACCCAACAGCGCCGCCTGCCGTGCGACTTCCTCTTCTTCGAGCGCGCGCATCTCGGGGATTGCGGTCTTGGAGTCGATGCGCGGAAACACCCCCGCTACTTCGCCGATCTTCTGGCCCGCCTGCAACTGGCCCCACGCGAGTTGGTCCAGGCGCACCGATTCGAGCGGCTCAGTCATCCCAAGCTGCGCCCAGATCTTCGCGGCCGAGTCCGGCAACACCGGCGCCAGCAGCGCAGCGGCAATCCGCACCACGTTGGCCGCGGTGTAGAGTGTCTCGTCGAGCTTCGCCCGCCCCTCTTCGCCCTTCTTGAGCAGAGTCCACGGCGCCCGCTCGACGATGTATTTGTCGGTCGCCGAAAGCAGCGCCCACATGGATTCCAGTCCCTTCGAGAACTCGAACTCCTCGAAGGCCGCAATGACCTCCGCCGCGGTCCGCCGCGCCATCTCCGCGATCTCCGCATCGCCCGTGCTCGCCGGAACCGCCCCTGCGTTGTACTGCCGGATCATGGTCAGCGTGCGGCTCGCCAGGTTGCCCAAGCCGTTGGCCAAGTCCGAGTTGTAGCGGCCCACCAGCGCGTCGTAGCTGAAGCTGCCGTCCTGTCCGAACACCACCTCGCGCAGCAGGAAGTAGCGCAGCGCATCCACGCCCATCACCCGCCTGATCGGTTCCGGCCGCACGATGTTACCGCGCGACTTACTCATCTTGCTCTCTTCGAACAGCAGCCAGCCGTGCGCGAAAATCCTCTTCGGTAGCTCCAGACCCGCCGCCATCAGAAGCGCCGGCCAGTGAACGGCGTGGAATCGGACGATCTCCTTGCCCATCAGGTGCAGGTCCGCAGGCCACAACCCTTCGCCCGCTACCGCGCTCATGTAAGTGATCAGCGCGTCGAACCACACATAGAAAACGTGCGGTGCTTCGCCTTCCACCGGAATGCCCCACTTGATGTTCGAGCGCGTGATCGACAAATCCGTCAGGCCCTGCTTGACGAACGCGATCACTTCGTTGCGCCGCGTCTCGGGCTGCAGGAACTTCGGCTCGCGCTCGTAAAGCTCCAGCAGCGGCCCCGTGAACGCCGAGAGCTTGAAGAAAAAGTTCTCTTCCGTGACGGTCTCTGTGGGCCGCCCGCAATCCGGGCACGGATCGCCGGGCTTGGCGTCGTTCACGTACAGGTTGTCGTAGATGCAATACTGCCCGGTGTACGCGCCTTTGTAGATGTAGCCGTTCGCGCGGCAGCGGTCGAACAGGTCCTGGACGACGCGCGCGTGCTGCGGGCTGGTGGTGCGCTCGAAGTGGTCGATCTTCAGCCCGAGCCGCTGCCATTGCTGCTCGAACTCGGCCGCAATCACGTCGGCGTATTCCTTCGGCGTCTTCCCGGCCCGCTCGGCCGCGCGCTCCACGTTGACCCCGTGCTCGTCGGAGCCCGTGGTCAGCACGGCGCGGTAGCCCTGCATCGTTTTGAAGCGCTTGATCAGGTCCGCGACAATCGTCGTGTACGCGTGGCCGATGTGCGGCGCGGCGTTCACATAGTAAATCGGTGTAGTCAGATAGTATTTGTCTTGCATCTCAGGTATGCCTGATTGGCCTCGGCAATAATCTCTTTAAGCGGCGTCCGCGTCTCCTTCGCGATCCGCCGGCAATCCTCGTATTCGGGCGCGTAGTGCCCCTGCCCGGAAACCTTCACGCGGACCTTGCCATGCGGAGTCTCGACATCCACCGTCTGCCGCGGCTCCACGCGCCGCTCCGCTTCGTAAATGCGCAGGCCCAGCGTCGAGGTCTCCGCGAAAACCACCTGCGCCAGCGTCTCCCGGTCCTGGGTGCGCGCGATCACGCGCAGCAGCACTCCCGGCCGCCCCTTCTTCATGGTGAGCGGCGCCAGCACGGCATCGAGCGCGCCCGCTTCCATCAGCCTCTCAATCGCGTAGCCTAGCACCTCCGGGCTCGAATCGTCGATGTGCGCCTCGATCACCGCCACCGTCGTCGCCTCGCTCGCGCCCGTCTTCTCGCCGACCAGAACGCGCAGCACGTTCGGCTGGTCCGCGAAGTCGTGCCCGCCCGCGCCGTAACCCGCGGCCCCGATCCGCATCGCCGGCATTGCCCCGAACCGTACGGCCAGCGTCGTCACCAGTGCCGCGCCCGTCGGCGTCGTCAGTTCGACTTCGGGCCCCCGCGCATAGACCTGAACGCCCTCTACCAGCGCTGCCGTCGCCGGCGCCGGAACCGGCAGTACGCCGTGCTCCATCTTCACCGTGCCGCTGCCCAGGTTCAGTGCCGACGAGTGTATCTCCTCCACGCCCAGCAGGTCGAACCCCAGGCACGCGCCCACGATGTCGCAGATCGAATCCGCTGCGCCCACCTCGTGGAAGTGCACGCGCTCGACGGGTATCTGGTGTACCCGCGCCTCCGCCTCGCCCAGCCTCCGAAACACGGCCGAGGCGTTCTGTTTCACCCGCGGCGCGAGCGCGGCCCCTTCGATCATCTCGAGGATTTGCCCAAGGTGCCGGTGAGCGTGCTCCTGCGGCGCCTCGACGCTGAACTTAGTGGCGCCGATCCCGCATCGCCGCGTCTTCTCGAACGTGAACGTCGCGCCCGTTCCCAGCGCCGTCAGGGCCTCCATGAGGACCGTGGGCGGAGCCCCGGCATCCGCCAGCGCGCCCACCAGCATGTCGCCGGCGATTCCCGAAAATGCATCCACGTAGCAGATCTTCATGGACCCCGAAAGCCGACTTACAGACTTTCATTATGGCGGAAACGCCTGCCCACGCTGTTGACCCCCGGCGCATGACAGCCTCCCCAGGTACAATGAAATCCGAAGTGGCCGACAGAATCAGCTCTCCCCGGCGCGCCGGCACGGACGGCAGGAAGCCCGTCACTCTCCTCCGGCAAATCGGAATCTTCAGCGCCACCGCGCTGGTGATCTCGAACATGATCGGCACCGGCATCTTTATCTCCTCCGGCTTTCTGGCGGGCGACCTCGGCGATCCTCGTCTGGTGCTGGGCATCTGGGTGGTGGGCGCGCTGTTTGCCCTGGCCGGCGCGTTCTGCTATTCCGAACTGGGTATCAACTTCCCCAGCTCCGGCGGCGAATACGTCTACCTGACCCGCGCCTACGGCCCTACTTGGGGGTTCATGACCGGCTGGGTGTCGTTCTTCGCCGGCTTCTCCGCGCCCATCGCCACCGCGGCCCTGGCTTTCTCGAACTACCTCGGCTACTTCTTCCCCGCGCTCCGGCCGGACCGCACAGTCTGGGCGATCGGCTCGGGGGAGATGACCCTGCGCATCGGCGGCGCCGAAATCGCGGCCTCCGCGCTCATCGTCACTCTGACGGTCGTCAACTTCATTGGCATCGGCCGCGTGGCGAAACTCCAGAACTTCCTCACGGGGACGAAGCTGCTGGTCCTGTTCGCGTTCGTCGGCCTGGGATTCCTGGCCGGCAAGGGAAGCTGGGGCAATTTCTCGATGACGGCCGTTCGCACCTCCACCGTCCCCGTGGCCGCCCAATTCGCGATCAGCCTCTTCTGGATCTACCTGTGCTACAGCGGCTGGAACGCGGCCACCTACGTCGCCGAAGAAATAGAGCGTCCGGAGAAGACGCTGCCGATGGCCCTCGCCTTCGGCACGCTGCTGGTGGCGGCGCTCTATCTGCTTCTCAACGTCGTCTTCCTCTACGCGATGCCGCTCGAGAAAATGAAGGGCGTCCGCGCCATCGGATCGCTTGCGGCCACCAACCTGTTTGGACCGGGAACGGCCGGCGTCTTCACCGCGCTCATGGCGCTGTCGCTGGTGGCCACGGTGAACGCGGAAATCACCATTGGACCGCGCGTCTATTACGCCATGGCGCAGAACCGCGCGTTCTTCAAGATGGCGGCGCATGTGCATCCGCGCTGGCGCACGCCGGTGATCGCGATCCTTTGCCAGGGCCTTTGCGCGGTCTTGCTGACACTGACGCCTCTTCCCGATCTGGTCCTGTACATCGGCTTCAGCCTGACGTTTTTCGCAGTGCTCTCGGTTGCTTCGCTCTTCATCTTCCGCCGTCGGCCGAACTGGCAGAAGCTTCGCATCGTAAGCATCGGCTGGCCGGTGATGCCGATCGCTTTCATCCTCGTTGGCGCCTGGATGATCGTCTATGGCATCATGCTCAAGCCCAAGGTGTCCATCGCCGCCATCCTGACCATCGCCGCCGGCGCGGCCGTCTACCACGCACGCATCAAGCGAAGCTGACGGCGCATGAGTTATTTAGCGGAGGCCAGTTCGCGGAGCGAGTAGGAGGGCCGCTTATCGACGATCTGGTCGATTTCGCCCGATGTCCTGAAGATCCGCAGGACGCCATCGTGCCTCTCGAAGACGAACGCGCCGCCGTCGGGTGGTTCGAAGTAGTAGTCATAGCTGTTCAGGACGTGATCCGTTCCCACCACATACTCGAATCTCCGGCCGGGGAAGACCGCCCATCCGTCGCTCCCGAATATGTAGCTGTGCCCCTTGTCGTCAAGATATTTGCCGACCAGAGCCCGCCGCGCGACGTACATGTCGAGATCGCCGACAAACGCATAGACGGACGGTTTGAACTCGCCAAATCCGAGCTTCAGATGATGCTCGTCCGGGACTGACGCGGCCAGATGCGGCACGACAGGCCCGTTTGAACGATCTGCCTCAATTGAGCCGTCGCGGCGCTGGACAAGCTCCGCAAACCCCTCATGGAAGCTGTCGACCGAAAGGCGGGTGCCTCCCGGTTCTCTGCGTACCTGGACCAGCAACGGCGCGGCGGGGTCGTCGCACTGGAATGGAGACCGGGTCCTAGTGACGCATTCGACGTAGTCGCTGCGGAGGAAGTCGCCGACGGCCAGCGGGCTGGCCCGCGGCTTGGCTCGGCAACCAGGAAGTGTGCACGAGGAAGTGAGCAAGAGCGCCGCGCAGAGTTCCCTGATCATGCGTCTTGTAGCGTACATCAAACCAGGCTCCGCCGCGCCCGGTGCCGGCGGCGGTGCCGGCGGCGGTGCTGGTGTTGGTGCCCGCCGTCTGAAACCCCTCCTACATTCCTGCTCACCCGTGATATTCTAGGGACGCTCAGACGATGCCGCTGCCCGAGTCATTGCCGCGTATAGCGATTGCCCTCGGTTTCCCGACGCCTGAGAAATTGATCGATCACGCGCGGCACGAAGTCGAGTCCGGCGAAACGTTCTTCGAGATCCGCCTCGATTGCCTCGACGAACCCGAGCGCGGCATCGCAGCTCTGCGCGGGTTCCTCCAAGCCTATCCGGACATCACCATCCTCGCCACCTGCCGGCGCCATCAGAATCACGGCCGTTTCAACGGCAGCATCGAAGAGCAGATCGCAATTCTGGACGCCGCCGTCAACGCCGGAGCGCGCGCAGTTGACATCGAAATCGAGACGGCCGAAGTCGCCGCCGCGAAGCTCGATCTGTTCCGGGGCCGCACGCGCCTGGTGCTCTCCTATCACAACTTCGAAGGCACGCCCGCGATGGAGACGGTTCTCCGGCGCATGCTCCGAGTTCCCGCGGACGCTTACAAGATCGTCACCACGGCGCGCAAGCCCTCGGACAATCTGAGGGTGCTCTCGCTCGCCCATGCCCACCCGCGCGTTCCGCTGATCCTGCTCGCGATGGGCGAAACAGGATTCCCTTCGCGCGTTCTTTCCACGGTCTTCGGCGGCCTTTACACCTATGCCGCGCCCAGCGCCGCTGAGGGCACCGCGGCCGGGCAGGTGGCGGCGCGCCAGTTGCGCCACATTTACCGGGTAGAAAAGCTGGACCGCGACTCCCGCGTCTACGGCGTCATTGCCGACCCCGTGCGTCATTCCATTTCGCCCGCTGTCCACAACCGCGGCTTCCAGGCCCGCCGCATCGACGCCGTCTACCTTCCCTTCCTCGTGCAGCCGGCGCAGTTGAAGGACTTCATGACGATGGCCGGGAAGCTGCCCGTGGCGGGCTTCAGCGTCACAATCCCCCACAAGCAGAGAATTCTCCGATACCTCGACATCGTCGAGCCGCTCGCGCGCCGCATCGGCGCCGTGAATACCGTCTGGCGCAAGGCCGGGAAATGGCGCGGCGCAAACACCGACGCGCCCGGCATCGTGGTTCCGCTTTCCCGCCATCTGCGTGTGGCCCGCTCCACCATCCTGGTTGTCGGCAACGGCGGCGCCGCCCGTGGCGCGGCCTTCGCGCTGGCCGATGCGGGAGCCACGCTGGCCATCACGGGCCGCAACCCGGACCGCGTCCGCGCGCTCGCCAAGGCCTGCGGCGCCGAGCCGGTGCTGCGCGAGCAGGCGGCCGGCCGCAATTTCGACGCGCTGGTCCACGCCACTTCGCTGGGCATGTGCCCCAACGTGAACGAGTCGTTCTTCCCTGGACGCATCCCGGCCGCCGTGGTTTTCGACATGGTCTACAACCCGCTCGAGACCCTGCTGATCCGCCGCGCGCGCGAGCAGGGCTCGACCGTCGTGCTCGGCCTCGAGATGTTTCTCGAACAGGCGGCCCGGCAGTTCGAGATCTGGACCGGCGACAGCGCGCCTCGCGCCGTCATGCAGAAGGCTGCGTTCGAAGCCCTGAACGGCGCCAGCGAGCCTATAATGAACTCCAAATGAAGATCACGCGAAGACAACTGGCCGGCCTGGTGGCGGCGGTTCCGGCGATGGCCGCGAAGCGGCCGGTTGCGGCGGCGTCTGAATCCCAATCGCCTCCGGCGCCCGCGCGCGCGGATGGCCTCAGCCACGCCACGGCGGCGGTTCGGAAGCTGGCGGTCCCGGCCCAGACCGAGCCGGCTTTCTCGTTCCGCGTCCAATAGCCATGCCCGCATTCACCGACGACATTTTCTTCGCCACCATCGGCGAGCTGGCAGGCCGGCTCAAGGCGCGCGAATTCTCCGCGGCCGAACTGGTGCACGCCTTTTGCGGCCGCTTCGAGAAGGTCGCGCCGCAGTACAACGCGCTCGCCCTGTCGCTTCGCAACGATGCGCTCAAACAGGCTCACGCCACCGACGACCGCGTCAAGCACGGACATCCCCGCGGCACGCTCGAGGGAATTCCGTACGGCGCCAAGGACCTCCTCGCGGTTGCCGACCGGCGCACCACCTGGGGCGCGCGCCCCTTCGCATCGCAAACGTTCGATCGCGACGCGGCCGCCATCGCCCGGCTCGATCGGGCCGGCGCCGCCCTCATCGGCAAGCTCTCCATGATCGAACTCGCCGGCGCCGGGGGATACCGCTCCGCCTCGGCGTCGCTGTTCGGACCGGGCCTGAACCCGTGGGATCGCTCGCGCTGGTCCGGAGGTTCCTCGAGCGGCTCGGCCAGCGCCGTTGCCGCCGGGCTGGTTCCCTTCGCCCTCGCCTCGGAGACCTGGGGCTCCATCATGACGCCGAGCGCCTACTGCGGCGTCACCGGCCTGCGTCCCACCTACGGCCTGGTCAGCCGCCAGGGCGCCATGCCCGTCGCCTGGACCATGGACAAAATCGGCCCAATTTGCCGCTCGGCCGAGGACTGCGGCATCGTGCTCCACGCCATTTCCGGCGACGATTCGAACGACCCCAGCTCCGCGGGCAAGCGCTACTACTACTGGTCCGAGTACGCGCCGGTGCTCAAGGAGATTCGCGTCGGCTTCGCGCCCGTCGATTTTTCGGACTGGGCGGAGCCCGCCGCGCGCCCTGCGTTTCAAGCCGCGCTCGATGTCGTTCGCGCGACCGGCGTTCAGATGCAGGAACTCGCTCTTCCCGATTTCCCCTACGCGTCGATCGCCGAAATCGTCATCGCGGCCGAAGCCTCCGCGGCCTTCGAACGTTTCATCGAGAGCGGCGACGTTGACCAGCTCGCCGACCAACGCCAGATCGCGGGTCTCAAAGCCGGCCTGGAGATCGCGGCCCGCGACTACTTCACAGCGATGCGCGCGCGGCGCCTGATCCAGGAAGCCCTCGGAAAGCTCTTCATCGATTGCGACCTGCTCGTTTCGCCCTCGCGCCTCGGCCCGGCAACCCGAATTGCGGACCCAGTCGATGGCGGGCCGGATCGTCCCAAGCCCAGCCAGCGCGGCATGGCCGACCTGTGCGCCGCGGGCAACCTGGCCGGGCTCCCGGCGCTGTTCCTGCCTTGCGGTTTCGCCGATGGCCTGCCGGTCGGGATTCAGCTCGTCGCCCGGCCGTTCATGGAAGCCCTGCTGATTGCCTACGGCCGCGAGTTCCAGAATCGCACCGATTGGCACCGCCGCCGCCCGCCGGCTACTTCGCCGTCTTGAGGGCCTCGCCGAGCGCATAGCGGACGCGCTCGATCGTTTCCCGCACCTGCGCGCCGCGCGCCACCGGTCCGTGCCCAGGAACCACAACCTCGGGACGCAGTTCCTCGATCCGCGCGAGCGAGTCCAGCCACAGCCGCCACTCGGGCTCCGATCCGCAGCCGAGGTTCGGGGCATAGCCGTTGACCACGCAGTCGCCGCTATAGAGCACGCCCTCGTCCGGGATGTGGACCGTCACGTTCGAGGACGTATGCCCCGGCGTCAGCAGCACACGCGCTTCCAGGCCGCCCAGGTCGAGCGTCGTGTCCCCGGTGACGAACCGGTTGGGGACGGCCAGTGCGGTGCCACAGTAGAAGACCTCAGCCTCGTTGCGGGCCCGGCGCGCTGGATCGGCGATGGCGGCGTTGAACTCTTCGATCTCCGCGCGGAATTCGGGCTCGGTCCGCACGCAGTCGGGGTGGCCCAGAATATCGGCGCCGCGCTCCCGAAAATACGCGTTGCCGCCGACGTGATCGAAATGCCTTTCGGTGTCGATGACCAGCAGCCGATTGCCCGGCCGCGCCAGCGAAGCGTAGCCGTGGATGGTCGCCGCAGCGAGCGCGCTCGCGCCCGTGTCCACCACTAGCGTGGTATGCCCGCCAACCACGAACCCGGCGTTCACCTCCCACGGCGGCAGGTACGCCAGCCCTGTGACCGCCCAACAATGTGCCGAGACCTGCATGGGACTATCCTAACCGCGTCCGAGTGCCTAGTAATATGCTAGACTTTCCATTGGAGCAGTCTATGCCTACCCTCTACGTCGAGAACGTTCCCGAAGATCTGTACGAAGCGCTGCGCGAGCGCGCCCGCGAACGCCGCAAATCGATCTCCGCTGAGGTTCTGGCTCTCCTGGAGGAGACCATTCCGACGTCCGCCGAACTCAAGCGCCGCAGGCAGTTCCTCGAGCGAGCGCGCAAGCTGCGCGCAAAGCGTCCCCCAACGGCCGGTCCGTTTCCCACCGCCGTAGAAATGCTGCGCGAGGATCGGCATCGGTGACAGCCTGCGTGCTTGACGCCAGCGTCGCCGCGATGTGGTTTCTGCCGGCCGCCGCCGAGCCTCTCGTGGCGGAGGCTGTCGAAGTCCTCGAGTCCTATGCCGCCGGCCGGCTGCGTCTGTTGGTTCCCGATCTGTTCTGGCCGGAGGTCGGAAATGTTCTCTGGAAGGCGGCCCGCCGCGGGCGCATATCGCGGGCATCGGCCCAGCAAGCTGTCGCGGCGCTCCAGGACAGGCGGCTCGCCACGGCTCCCACCGCCCCGCTGCTAGCGGACGCCTTCGCGATTGCCACCTCGTTCGACCGAACTGTCTACGACGGCGTCTACGTTGCCCTCGCCGTTCGTTCCGGCATGCCCCTAGTGACTGCCGACGAGAAACTGGCCGACGCCATGGCCGCCCGTTTCCCCATACGCTGGCTGGGCGCTCTATAGCTAACGCGGCGCCGCAGGGTGAACCACCGACCAATGGGCGTCTCGAAACCGCCACCGTCCGTCGCGGTATTCCACGACGCCCGTGAAGAACCCGGCCTGATCCACGCGGCTCCCCGCCACATCCACCCTGACCTCGTGCCAGGAGGCGGCCATCACGGCAAGCCTCGGCGTCAGCGGATCCACTCGCAGATCGTCGCCCCATTCGAGACTGATCGTTTTGATGGTCCGCGCGAAGGCCTGAATTCCCGCCGTCGCGGCCGCGCTGTTCGGAAACGCCAGGTGCCCGTCGGAGGCCATGAAGAAGACGGAGCTGTCGGCGAAGTGCCTGCGCCACGCCGTTGGGCCTTCCTGACTGACCTCCCGAGCCACGGTCTGAGCGAACGCCCGCACATCCTTGTCAACCGCGACAGCGTCTTCCCCTGTCATGCCTCTGTGGCGGTGGGAGCCGCACGCGACGGACAGGAGGGCGGCCAGGGGAAGAGCACACTGCCAGATGCGCATCATTGCTCCTTTACCGCAGGATACTCCTACGCCCGGTAAGTCGCCGTCGCGGTGTCCGTCTCCCAGATCTTGACCTCGGCGATTCGCACCGCGTTCGCCCGTGCCGCGCCAGCGAGGCCCCGGCTCATCTCCTGGTGGAAGTACTGAGCCATGTTCTCGGCCGAAGGGTTCAACTCATCGAACGGCGGGACGTCGTTCAGAAACCGGTGGTCGAGCCTTTCGATGATGGCCCGCAGGATCTGCTTGAGGTTGACGAAATCCACCAGCAGGCCGGCCGCGTCGAGTGCTTCGCCAGCGACGAGGACGCGCACGCGGTAGTTGTGGCCGTGCACGTTCTCGCACTTGCCATGATAGCCGCGCAAGGCGTGCCCGGCGGCGAAAGTTTCTTCCACGGAAACTTCAAACATCGAAAAAGCTCTCCACGTCGGCGATCTTGGTGGTGAATCGGTACTCCGGCAGGCTGTCGAAAAACACCTGCCCATACCGCTGCTTGCTGATTCGATTATCCAACAGAACCAGCACTCCCCGATCCGAGCGGCTGCGGATCAACCGTCCGAATCCCTGCTTGAGCGCCAGCGCCGCCTGCGGAATCTGGTAGTCGTAGAACGGTTCGCCCCCATCCTCGCGGATCCCGCGGATGCGCGCCTCCACCACCGGATCGCTCGGCACCGCGAAGGGCAGCTTGTCGATAATGACGCAGCTCAACTGGTCGCCCGGCACATCCACGCCCTGCCAGAAGGACGACGTCGCGAAGAGCACGCAGTTGGGCGTGCGGCGAAACTCCTCGAGCAGCGCCGAGCGCGGCCCGGTTCCCTGGAGCAGCGCCGGGTATTCCAGGTCGAACGAAACGCGGTCGTGAACGGCGCGCATCTGCTGGTAGCTGGTGAACAGCACGAATGCCCGGCCGCGGCTGGCTTTGAGGATGCGCAGGATTTCGTCGGAGGCGTCGTGCACGAACGCCGCGTGGCGCGGGTCGGGCAAGTGCTGCGGCACGTAAAACAGCGCCTGGTTGGCATAGTCGAAGTGACCTGGCACGATCAGCGTGCGCGCCGATTCCAGTCCCAGCCGCCGCCGAGAGTAATCGAAGTTGCCCGCCACCGCCAGCGTGGCCGAAGTCAGCACCACCGTATCGACCTGGTTGAACAGCCTGTCCGCCAGGATGCCCGAAACATCGATAGGCGTGGCTTGCAGGAACGTGCCGCGCCCGCGCCGCTCGATCCAGTAGACGAAGCGTCGGTCGTTGCCCGCCATCCACGTCTCCAGACTCCTGGCGAGCGCCGAGCAGCGGCTGAACAACGGAAGAACCTCTTCGGGCGCTTCCTTGATGAGCTGCAGGTGCGCGGCGATGAGTTCCAGACCGTGCAGCACGTCGGCGTATTGCTCCTGGTGCCGTTCCAGAAACTCCGCGTGCTCGCGGAACCCGGTGCGCCCCTGGTAAGCGCCGAACAGCGCGAAGAAGCGAGCGGCTGCATTGCCCACAGCGATCAGGATGCGGTCCAGTTCCTCCGTGGTGAATCGCTTCCGCACCGAGATAGCCCCGATGTCGCGCGCCAGCTCGTCGAACTGGTAGTTGCTCACCGAGATGCCGAAGTACTGCCCCACCACGTCTTCGATCTCGTGCGCTTCGTCGAGCACCACCGCGCCGTACTCGGGGATGATGCCGCCGTACTCCTGCTCCTTCACCGACAGGTCGGCGAAGAACAGGTGGTGGTTGACGATGATGATGTCGCTCTCGTGAGCGCGCTGGTGCATCCGAGTGAGGAAGCAGCGCTCGAACTGCTGGCACTTCTGGCCGGCGCATAAATCGCGGCGCGCGTCGATCTTACTCCATGCGGTCGTTCGCTCGGGCAGCGTGTGGATCTCGGCGCGGTCGCCGGTTTCGGTGGTCTTCTCCCACTCCCGGATGATTTCGAAATCCGCAACTTCTTCCAGGCCCTCGAGCACCGGCTCTTTCGCCGCGTCATAGATCTTCTGGCGGCAGGCGTAATTGTTGCGCCCCTTCATGTAGCAGACCGCGATGCCGTCACCCAGGTGCTTCTGAAGGAACGGCACGTCCTTATAGAAGAGCTGCTCCTGAAGGTTCTTCGTGCCCGTGGAAATGACGATGCGTTTGCCGGAAAGGATGGAGGGCACCAGGTACGCGAGCGTTTTGCCCGTGCCCGTGCCCGCTTCAACCAGCAGATGCCGCCGCTCGGCGAGCGCCGCTTCGACGGCCTCCGCCATATCCAGTTGTCCGGACCGGAACTCGTAGTTCGGGTGGCAGCGCGACAGCGTTCCTGCTCGCGAGAAAAACTGGCGCACCGTAAGCTCGCCGGTCCGGGCCATCCCTCATCAGTATAGAGGGTGGGGTTCGCCGCTCCGCCCCCTCAGAACCGGTAGTCCGCCGGCTTGATGCCTTTCACGCGCAGGTAGACGATGCACTGGGCGCGGTGGTGCGTCGTGTGATCGGAGGCCAGCATCAAGGCGTCGAGGCCGGTCATCTTCATGTGCTCGAGCTCGACCTCCGCGTGGAGCTGCTCGGGCGTCAGGCTTCCGATGGTCTTGATCACGTAGTCGTAAGAGTCGTTCAGCGTCTTGATCACGGAGGCCTTGTCCATGCTGGCGGGCTTGCCGATGGGCGGCGTCGCTCCGACGATCGTCGCTGCGAAGAACCCGTTGGCCTGGGCGATGTGCACCATCTGCTCGCCGAACGTCATCTCCGCGGGGTTCGGCTTGAACGCGTAGCCGTCCTCGGGCATCTGCTCGGCGATCGCGAGCGTGTACGCCTTCGAAGTCTGCCAGTGCTTGACCAGGTGGGAAACGAGTACGTCCTCCGCGCACAGGGCGGGTAGGGCGAAAGCAACGAGAACTGCCAGAAGCCGTTTCATGGTGTGTATCTCCTCTCTTATTTCACTACCACTTTTGCCAGCGCCGCGTTGTCGTATTCGTCCGTGACGCGGACGGCGATGCTGCGCTCTCCGGGATTGGCGCGGTCGAGCGTCAGCACGTAGTCCTCTTCTTTCGAATCGGAGAGCCGGCCCGCGGGCTCGACTGGCGTCCAGTCGGCGCCGTTGACGGAGTACTCGGCGTGGTCGATCGTGCTGAGTGCGTCGGCGGCGTGCCACCGCACCGCGATCTTGTTGCCCGCGACGGCGGCCGTGAGGCCGGTGATGACGGGCGGCGTGTTATCGATGGTGAAAGAATCGCTCGTGAGCTGGCCGGTGAGGGCCTGGTCGGGCGGATTGTCGGGCGCATCGGAGGCCGTCACACGCACGCGGTACTCGCCGTCCGGAAAACCCGTCGAATCCCAGCTCAAGCGCTTCTCGGTGGTCTTGTCCTCAAGCGGCTTCCACTCGGTTTCGTCCTCGCCCTTGATCTCGACCGTGTAATTCATCTCGTCGCCGTTCTCGTCCGAAGCCATCCAGCGGGCGCCGATGTAACCCTTGACGTATTGCATCGACACCGCGCCGGAATCGCCGCCGAGGTTAAAAGGCGATGACGACGGAGCGCGTCCGGACTTGCCCATGGCCGGCAGCGAGATCGGCGGATTCGGCGAGAGGACCAATTGCGATTGCTGGGGGAAGCGGTAGTTGGGCGGCGTGATCTCGATCTGCTGCACCTCCGGCGCGACGTTCTTCGGAAGCCAGGCGGCGTCCACCGATCGCAGCTCGGGCGAATCGCCGGCGGGCGACGCATCGAGCGTGGCGCGCCACTGGAGAAAGCGGGCGGCCGGAGAGGTCACGCGCGCGCCTCCGGGGGAGGCGATGGCGGCGGACCAGGGGCTCCAGTCGTGCTGCGGCCGATCCACGTTGCCACTGCGGGTTTCGATGGCGATGCGGCCGCCGTTGGCGTCTCCCTTGAATGACAGCCGGCCCCAGTAGGAGAACATGCCGGCGTCGAGCACGTCGCTCTCGATGGTGCCGTTCCTTTCGAGCGCGGGCCCGATCCGGTAGACCTTGCCGACGTTGCCGGTGGCCGCGAAGATCCTGTCACCCGGCCCTTCGAGCAGCGCGGTGACCTGCGTCGGAGGCGCGCTGAGCAACTCGGTGGAGAGCAGGGGCGAATCGATGCGATACACGATTCCCTTGTTGCCGGTGCCGACCAGCGGGCGCCCCGCGGCGTCGAAGGCTATGGCGTACGCGATGCTCTGCGGATGGCTCCAGATGCGGCGCGGCGAGCCGTCCTTATCGATCCGGTAAACTTCCGAGCCGCCCGCGATGGGCGCAGGCGCCGGCGCGGCTGACGCGCCCGGAATCGGAGGCACGGGCCGCTGCTGCGGTGGCATCTCCTCGCTGGGGCCCGGCTGCGCCTGACGCATGGCGGCCAGCAAGGCTTGTGCGTTGGCAGGCGCGGCGCCCGGTGGGACGAACCCCGGCCCCGCGCCGGGCGTCTTGTTGCCAACCGCTGCGGCGTAAATCGAGCCGTCCTTCGCGACCGTCACCGCAGTCACTTCGCGCTTGGCGGCCTGGTAGAGCACGAACCCTTCGCCCTTGGCGGAGACGCGAACGATGAGGCCGCCCGGCTCGGTTCCCACGACCAGGTTGTCCTGGGCGTCGATGGCGATCGACCGCACGTGAGTCTCGGACGTTGTGTACAGCACCTTGCCTTTGCCGCCAGGCGTTACGGCGAAGATTTCGCCGCGGTCGCCGGTGGCGACGAAGAGGTTGCCATGGCTATCGAAAACCATGCCCCAGATGTATTTCGCCTTCGGATCGAAGAAGACCTCCGGCTTGGCGGACGACGAGAGCCTGTAGATCTTTCCGTCGGGAGAGGTTGCCGCGTACACGCGGTCCTTCGCATCCACGGCCAGCGCGTGCACTTCGAGGCCATCGAACTCCGCCAGCACCTTCCCTTTGCCCTTCGGAGGGATGATGTAGACGCGCGCGCCGGGACCGCCCGGGCCTCCGCCGCCTGCGTACAGGTTGCCCTTCGAGTCCTGGGCCAGCGCCCAGAGATAGACCGAGGAGCTGTCGAGCAGCTCGTCGAATTGCGGCGCGAGGCGTAGGCGGCCTTGGCTCGAAAGCGACAGGTTTTTTCGGTCGCCCTTCTCGAAATCGGCCTGGTCGGACTGCGACCAGACCTTCGTGTCGGTAGCCGAGAGCAACGAGGAGGCAATCAGCGTGGGCAGCAATGCCGACGCGGCACGCAGAAGTGCGTGCGCCACATGGGGCAGCGCGATGGGAATCTTCATTTAACGGTGACCTTGAGAGCGAAACTGCCGTTGACCACATAGTCGAAGGGAATCGCGGCCTGCTCGAAAGCCGTTTCGCCGGAGGTGACGAAGGGGCGGCTGGCCGCGCGGCCGGTCTGCATGACGTTCAGCACGGAAGCAGGAAGGCCGGGGAGGGTTTTGTCGTCGTAGTAAACCGTGGGCCGGGATTCAATCAGCGAGACGTACAGCTTGTTGTTGCTGCGTTCCTGGTTGATCAGCGACACGATTTGTGGCACGTCGATGAAGCGGTTCATCGAAGCGGCGACGTTCTGTATGCGGTTCAGCGTTCCGGCGTCGCTCAGCAGAATCTGGTGATCGCCCTTGGCCAACGTCGCGGGGATCGTCAGGTCGAAGACCCGCTCGATCTGCGGGCCGCGGTAAGGGCGCAGGAACACCTTCACCGGAACCTTTTCGCCCGCCGAAACCTCGCTAGTGGGAATCCACGCGTTCTCGATGGAGGCCACGCGACGCTCCGGCAGCAGGTCGACGGTGGCATCCACGCTCTTGAGCTGCGGCGTCTGAACGGCGTTTCCAAACAGGCGGTTGAACTTCTCTCCCCACCAGCCGGCCAGCATCATCGGCGCGGGCGCGGACATTTCGCCCGGCGCCTGCATGGTGGAGAGCGACATGCGCTGCGCACCCGCCAACTCCACCTTCGCGTTCACCCGGTAGGTGGCCTCTTCCATGAAGTCGTTCAGGCTGGAGATCGAGTTGAACAGCGTGAGCATCATCAGGTAAGGCGTCCACTTCTGCTGTACGAAGACGTTGAAGTGAAACTCGCGCTGCTTGCGCACGGAGTTGTCTTCGGCGAACGAGCGCACGTGCAGGGTTACAGGAACCATCTCGGCCGTGTCGCCGAGCGTGCCCATGATGCCGCTGTGCCGGTCCTGGTGCAGCGCGCCCACGATCTCCGTCGCGTTGCCGAATTTATTCGGCTGGAACTGCGAGGCGTTGGTGAACAGAATCTCGCCCGCGCTCATCGGCATGTCCACCGGGCCCAGGCCAAAGAACGAATGCCCGAACGCGAGGATGCGGTGGCCGTCGTTATAAGTGACGGTGCCCAGGCCGGTGACGCTCATATCGCCGGAGACCACCACGCCCGCGACGGCGTCGCCCGGCTGAAGCGCGTGCTGCCATCCCGGGGCGGGCTTGGGGCTGTCGAGCGTAGCGCCGGCGCCGCCTTGAACCGCGGTGAGGCCGAGCTCCTGGAATAGCGGACCGAACTGCTGGAGCACCGCGGGATCGAAACCGGAGAAGGCGAGCGGCGTCTCGATGGGCGTCATCAGTGCGGTTCCGGGCGCCTGGCTGGCCGACCCGCCGGCGCCGACCACGCGCGCCAGCATGTCGTTGGGCAGCTCGAGCGAGGCGTGGTTCTGGACCTTATCGGGCGTGCGCGCGTCGGCGGGCAGACTGCCGTCGTAGTCCTTGATTTCGAGCATCAGCTCGATCGGCGTGATGCCGCAAATCGCGTCCGGAGAAAACACGCTGAGACGCAGGGCCACCGCGCCGATAAGCTTTCCGTCGACGTAGACCGGGCTGCCGCTCATCCCGCCGGCGACGTTCGTGCGGATCGCCTTGCCGCCCATTTTGGCGAGGATGATGTCCTGCTTCGGGCCCCAGGCGTTCTTCCAAAGACCGATGATTTCGACCGGTATGGGCTCCGGGTCCTTGCCGACAAGCACCGTCCAGGCTACGCCCTTCATGCCGGGGCGCAGGTCGGCGGCGGGCATGATGGCGGTGGGGCCGGCCTTGGGGCGCACGAGCGGCGTGGCGCCCTGAGACAAGGCAGGCAAGGCGGAAGCCACGACGATCGCGAGCGTCGCAGCGCGGCAGCTTTTCATGGGGTCAGTTTTCCTCAGACGAACGGCTCCGCATCCCGGGGCCGTATTCCTACATTATCGCCCGACTCGGACGAATTGCATTAGACCCTAGAATTGACGTCCCTTGGGGGTGGCAAGTTGCGGCAGGAACGCCCGAGTCAATAGGGCAGGCGGCGGGATAGCGGGCGAGCAGCACCGAACCCGGAGCGGGTGGCTCCAGACTAAGCGGATCAGACGCGAGGGCCGCTCTCTATTTCGGGCTTTCGGCGTCTGTAGCCGAATCTCTGAATCTCCGGGTTTCGTCGCCTCTCACCGAATCGTCAGACCGTTTCTTGAATGGGTTAAGCGAGCCTTCCAGCAACAGAGTGATCAAGATACCAACCATAATCCCGACAACGAATACCCTAGCCAAGTGCAGTGCGTGGGTGAGCGCCAAGGACCGGCGTTCTTCGGCGATCCCCCACAGAATCAATCCAAAGTACGACATGCCAGACAATCCCAATAGCATCAGAGCCTTGTTTTGCCAAGGCCGGAGCCTCCGCTCATCGCCCAGAGGGGCGATTGAAAGGCAGGAGAAAACCAGCAAGCCTATCAGCGGTCCTAGATATCGCAGCACGTTCATCATCTCTGGCATCCAATTCACTCAATGTAGCGCTGCTGCGCGAATCCCAGGCGCCAGCCTTCCGGGTTGGCCATTTCGGCGGCGCTTGCGCCCGTGCAAGCGCAAAGGCCCGCGGCGCACGTACGGAAGAAGTCTTTTCGATCCATTTTCGTATCCTTGTCGGCTACGGCTGGCCCGGGACTTCACGCATCTCGAGCACGCCGGTCTGGCCGGTGGCGGTGCGGACCTGGCGGGCAAGAGGCTGAAGCAGACGGATCGCCCGGATCGCGGTTGCTGCCTCGGCGCTTTGCTCGCTCGATTCCGGCGTCTCAGGGGAGAGCGCGTCCATGAAGGTCTGGAACGCGGTCTTCTTCCTGGGGAAAAGCTGCACGCTTACGTCTTCGCTGGCGGGAATTTTCGCTGCCTTCTTGGCCAGCGCCAGGGCTTCGGGGAAGCCGCCGAGCTCATCGACCAGGCCGAGCGCCTTGGCGTCCTCCCCGCTCCATATGCGGCCTTTGGCGATCTCGAGGACGCGCTCCTTGGGAATCCGGCGGCCATCGGCGACCTTGCTGGTGAAGTCGGCATAGACGCGGTCGAGCCAGGCTTCGAAGCGAGCCCACTCGGCGGGCGTGTAGTCGGAGGTGCCGGTCCACTGGGTGGCGTCGGCGCCCTCGTGCACCTGGTCGAAGGTGATGCCCAGCATTTTCCAGAAGCCGGTGGTCAGCATCTTCCCGCCGAGAACGCCGATGGAGGCGGTGATGGTGCCCGGTTGCGCCACGATCTTGTCGGCGGCCATGGCGACGAAATAGCCACCCGAGCCGGCCAGGTCGCTCATCGAGACAATGACGGGCTTGCCGGCCTTGCGGGCGCGCACCGTCTCCTGCCAGATGGCGTCGGAGGCTACGTAGGAGCCGCCGGGGCTATCGACGCGGAACAGGATGGCCTTCACCCGGGGATCTTTCATGGCATCGCGGAAGGCTGCGATGACGGTGTCGGAGCCCATGGACGAGGAGCCGAACACAGGATCGAAGCCGCTTTTTCCGCGGCCGACGGCGCCCACGCCGTAGATCAGCGCGATGGTTTTTCCGCGCTTGTGCGGGCGCCCGGCGCGCTCCAGATACTTCTGAAGATAGATGAGCTGCGCGCCATCGCCGCCCATCTCCTTCACCTTGGCGTAGGCGTCGTCGCGGTACCACAGCTTGTCGACAAGCTTGGCATCCACGGCTTCCTGACCGAGCAGCGGACCGCGATCGACGATAGCGCGCACTTGATCCGGCGTGAGCTTGCGGCCTTCGGCGATCCCCCTGGTCAACTGCGAGGACCAGGAGTGCATCACGGCCTCCATCTCCTCGCGGTGCGCCGGCGTGAACTTGGTTTCGGTGAACTGATTCATCGCGGCCTTGTACTCGTAGCGATGGTCCATCCTGGGAACGATGTTGAGCTTGTCCAGCGTGCCCCGGAAGAATTCGCTTTCGAGAATGACGCCGGTAAGCCCGATGTCGCCGGAGGGCTGCATCCAGACCTGGTCGAAAGCGCTGGCGACGTAATAGGAACTGCCGCCCGGACCGAATTCGCCGAAGGTTTCCGACCACGCGACGGCAAATTTCTTGTGGGCGCGGAAATTGAGGACCGCCTCGCGGATTTCTTGCGCCTTGGCCAGACCCATGGTGGAACCGCCGAAGCGCGCGAACAGGCCCTTGATGTGATTGTCGGTGGAGGCGCGCTCGATGGCGTTGACGATGTCCCGCATCGACGCCTGTCCGGAGAGCATGGCCTTGGCGAACGGATCGTCGGGGATGTCTTCGAGGACGCCGGTTTCAAGGTTGACTTCGAGGACGGCGTTCGAGGGCACCCGGCCTTTGACGGATGCCGCGGCGAATACGATGAGGAACAGGACCAGAACGAACAGGACGGCGATTGTTCCAATGACTGCCAGACAGCCAACGGTGAATCTGCGCATGTAAGTGGCGGCCCTCCGGGCGCTACCCGATATTATGACGAAAAGCGGGGGCGGGGGCGCTCAGGCGGTCCTGCGCTTCGCGGCTGCGCGGCGCTGCTGGCGGAGAACGGGCGCGAGGGCTCGCAGCGTCTGGTTCACCGCGGCGCCGTCCGGGAACACGTCCAGGACATCCGGGTCGATCACCGCGATGTTGGCGCCCGATGCGTACCGGGCAGCCGTGGCGCCTCGAACGGCGGCGGAGAAATCGTACTCCGGCCGCATCGTGTCACGTTCGGATGTGCGCGTGGACCGACTAGCCTTTTTCTTCATAGAGCCTCCGTTCGCGTCTGGTCGCCTTCCGCGCTGAGATCAACCGAGTGCGCGGTGGCCGCTCGGCAAAGGCGGCGACGAGGAGCCTTCGCCGACTTGACATCCCGAGCAGCACGTACCGTTCCTCGCTTTGGGAGTGGTCCGGGTCCGGCATGAGCAAGGATAACGGATCGCCGAATACAGTGGATGCCTCCTGGAAAGTTGTGCCGTGCTTGCGTTCATTAGACTGCGCCTTGCCCGCGTCCCACTCAAATATATAGCCCACCGCGTCGCCTTGCAACAAGATTAACAGGGGGGCTCAGGGCAATGGGTCTCGGCGTGCTACGCTCGGCATCGGGGAGGTTCGGCATGGAGACGCGGTTGTTGGGCCGGAGCGGCCTCAAGGTTTCGGCGCTCGGGTTCGGGACGATGACGTTCGGGGGCGAAGGGTTTTTCGCGCCGGTGGGGAATATACAGGTGGAGGAGGCGCGGCGGCAGATCGAGATCTGCCTGGAGGCCGGCGTCAACCTGTTCGACACAGCGGACGTCTATTCGGTGGGCAAGAGCGAGTCGATTCTGGGGCAGGCGCTCGGCGCGCGGCGCAAGGACGTGCTGATCGCGACCAAGGTGTTCGGGCGGATGGGCGAGCGGCCGAACGATGTGGGGCTCTCCCGCGCCCACATTATGGAGGCGTGCGAGGCCAGCCTGCGGCGGCTGGGAACGGACTATATCGACCTGTACCAAGCGCATTGCTTCGATTCGCTCACGCCGCTCGAGGAGACTCTCAGGGCGTTCGACGACCTGGTTCGTGCGGGTAAGGTGCGGTACATCGGCTGCTCGAACTACTCGGGCTGGCACGTCATGAAGGCCCTCGGCATTTCCGAAGGGCAGGGCCTCGAGCGCTTCGCCTCCCAGCAGATCTATTACTCGCTGGCGGGGCGCGAAGCCGAGCGAGAATTGATCCCGGTGGCGCTCGACCAGGGCGTGGGCGTGGTGGTCTGGAGTCCGCTGGCGTTCGGCTTTCTGAGCGGGAAGTACAAGCGCGGCGAGGGCCGTCCGGAGGGCGCGCGGCTGGCTAGCATGGACGTGGTGGAACTGCGGGACGAGGAGAAGGTGTACGGCATCCTGGACGCGATTGAGGAAATTGCGCGGGCGCGCGGCGTCTCCGTGCCGCAGGTGGCGCTCAACTGGGTGCTCCACCGGCCTGCGGTGAGTTCGGTGCTGGTGGGCGCCAGAAACGAGCGGCAGTTGCGGGACAACCTGGCGGCGGCCACCTGGGAGCTGTCCCCGGAAGAGATGAAGCGGCTCAACGAAGCCAGCGCGATCCCGTTCTCCTATCCTTATTGGCACCAGCGGCGGTTCGGCGCGGAGAGGAATCCGGCGCAGTGATCGTCAATGCCTCGGCGGAGGATGCGGGCAAGCGCCTGGACGTGTTCCTGCAGGAGCGGCTTCCCGAGTTCAGCCGGTCGAGGATGCAGGATTGGATCAAAGCGGGCCGCGTGCGAATTAACGGCGAGGGCGGGCGCGCCTCTGCGCGGCTGCGGGGCGGCGAGGCGGTCGATGTGGAGCCGGCCGAACTGCCCCCGCTCAAGGCCTACCCGGAAGACCTGCCGCTCGCGATCCTTTACCAGGACGAGGCCGTGATTGCGGTGGATAAGCCCGCGGGCATGGTGGTTCACGCGGGAGCGGGCCGGCATTCGGGCACGCTGGTGAACGCGCTGCTACACCATTTCGGGACGCTGGCCGAGGGCGGCGGGGAGGAGCGGCCGGGGATCGTGCATCGCATTGACCGGTTCACCAGCGGCGTGCTGCTGGTGGCTCGCACGGATGCGGCGCACCGGAGCCTGGCGGCGCAGTTCGCGGGGCGCACGATAGAGAAGGTGTACCTGACGGTCGTTCACGGCAGCGTGAAGGCCGATCAGGGGCGGATCGAGAAGCCCATCTCGCGCGACCCGGCGAAGCGCATACGAATGACGGCGCGGCGGGCCCAGGGGCGGCCGGCGATCACCGAATATCGGGTTTTGCAGCGGTTTGCGGGGTTCACCTATCTCGAAGTGCGCATACGGACGGGGCGGACGCACCAGATCCGCGCGCACTTCGCCAGCATCGGCCATCCGGTGGCGGGCGACCGGCTGTATGGCGCGCCAGCGCAGACCCAGGGCCAGGCGCCTCTCGACCGCACGTTTCTGCATGCGCACCGGGTGCGGTTCGCGCATCCGGAGACGGGCGCGCCGGTGACGGTCGAATCGCCGTTGCCGGCGGAGTTGGCGGCCTGGATGGGGAATCTGGCGCCGGCGGCGCAGCGAGGACGCAACTAGAAGCCGCCTTCGGGCGTCAAACTACTGGCTTATAATTGGTCGGGAGAGAACTTCCTTTATGAGGGCCTTGGCTTTGGTATTAGCTGGCTCGGCCGGCCTCGCGATGCAGGCGCAGGCGCCGGGGCCGGCAGCGGAGAACACCGACACGCACATCCAGGTGGAGGTGAACCGCGTCAACGTCCTGTTCACGGTGACGGACAAGAAGGGACGGTTCATCACCGACCTGAAGAGGGACGACTTCCAGGTCCTCGAGAACAAGCAGCCGCAGACCATCATGGAGTTCACGGCGGAGAGCGATCTGCCGCTGCGACTGGCCGTTCTCATCGATACGAGCAACAGTATCCGGGACCGGTTCCGGTTCATCCAGGAAGCCGCGATCGAGTTCATCAGCAGCGTGATGCGGCCGAAGGAAGACCGGGCCCTGGTGGTGAGCTTCGACAGTTCCGCCAATTTGGTCTCCGACCTGAACGACGATCCCGAGAAGCTGGCGGGGTTGGTGCGCGACCTGCGGCCGGGCGGCGGCACGTCGCTGTTCGATGCGGTCTACTTCGCCTGCCGCAACAAGCTTTCGCTCGAGCAGCCGCGGCACAAGTTCCGGCGCGCGATGATCATCCTGAGCGACGGCGACGACAACCAGAGCGAGATGACGCGGGAGCAGGCGCTCGAGATGGCGCAGAAGGCCGACGTGGTGATCTACACGATTTCGACCAACATCTCGCGGATCGAGACCGACGGCGACAAAGTCCTGAAGTACCTGGCAGCCGAGACGGGCGGGCAGGCGTTCTTCCCCTTCAAGGTGGAGGACCTCTCGCAGTCGTTCGAGAACATCGCCAACGAGCTGCGGCACCAGTACAACATCTATTACCGTCCCGAGCACATGAAGACGGACGGCAGCTACCAGACCATCGCGGTCCACGTCAAGGACCGGAAGGACCTGGTGGTTCGCGCGCGCAAGGGCTACTACGCGCCGCGGCAGCCGGCTCCGTCGGCGAACTAGCTTCCGGCTGCTATAATCACCTTTTCACCAGGAGGGACTCCCATGGACGAGAAGGAACGTGCGCGCGCGCTCAGCGCGACGATGGGCCAGATCGAAAAGCAATTCGGCAAGGGCTCGATTCTACGGCTGGGCGCGAAGGAAGCCATCGTGCCGGTGTCGGTGATTCCGAGCGGCTCCATCTCGCTCGATGCGGCGCTGGGCGTCGGCGGGTTCCCGCGCGGGCGCATCATGGAAATCTTCGGGCCGGAGTCGTCGGGCAAGACGACGGTGGCGCTGCACGTGGTGGCGAGCGCGCAGAAGCTGGGCGGCATGGCGGCCTTCATCGACGTGGAGCACGCGCTCGACCCGGCCTATGCGAAAAACCTGGGCGTGGACGTGGACAACCTCCTGGTTTCGCAGCCCGATTACGCCGAACAGGCGCTCGAGATTGCGAGCGCGCTGATCAGCTCGGGTGCGGTGGACGTCCTGGTGATCGATTCGGTGGCGGCGCTGGTTCCCAAGGCCGAGCTCGACGGCGAGATGGGCGAAGCCTACGTGGGCATACAGGCGCGGCTGATGTCGCAGGCGCTGCGAAAGCTGACGGGCATCGTCTCGAAATCCAACACCTGCCTCATTTTCATCAACCAGATCCGCGAGAAGATCGGCGTGATGTTTGGCAACCCGGAGACCACCAGCGGCGGGCGTGCGCTGAAATTCTACGCAACTATACGCGCGGACATACGGCGCATCGCGGCCATCAAAGACGGCGAAACCGTCACGGGGAACCGCACCCGGGTGAAGATCGTGAAGAACAAGGTGGCGGCGCCGTTCCGCGAGGCCGAGTTCGACATCATGTACGGACACGGGATTTCGCTCGAAGGCGACCTGATCGACCTGGGCTCGGCGCAGAACGTGGTGGAGAAGAGCGGCTCCTGGTACAGCTACAAGGGCGAGCGGATCGGGCAGGGACGCGAGAACGCGCGGCAGTTCTTGAAGGACAACCCGGACATCAAGGACAAGCTCGAGACTGAGCTGCGCGTAGTGCTGGGTTTGGCGAAGCAGGTTGCGCTGGGCTCGAACGGCGGCGGTCCAGTCGCGGAGGCGCCGCCGGCGCCGAAGCCCGCACCAGTGCCGGCTCGCGGGAGGTAATCGGTTGGCGGGTCCGGGGGGTCCCGCCCCACAAGAACGGCCGTCGTCTCGATCCGGCGTCGTGGTATAAACGACGGATGGCACAGGTTCGGTTCGCCGCCCTATTCGCCCTGGCGTTTGGCTTCCTGCAGGCGCAGGATACCCAGGTCGTAACGCTGCCCGCTCCGCCGCCAGGGCAAGCTGGCCAGTCCGCAGCGCAGGCCGTTCCCAGCGCTCGCGCGACACGCGTGACGGGCCTGCTGTGGAAGGCCACATCGGCCACCACCACCGTGTATCTGGCCGGCTCGCTGCACTTCGGGTCCCAGGACATGTACCCCTTGCCCGGCGAGATGGAAGCCGCCTTCGAGCGGTCCTCGATCCTGGTCGTGGAGCTCGATCCCAGCGCGGTCACCTCGGCGATGGCGGCGGCCCTCATGTCCACCGGCATGTACCCTCCTGGCGACTCGTTGTGGAATCACGTGAGCGAGCGGACGCGGTCCCTGTTGCCGGGCTTCGCGGCCGAGCGCGGGCTGAACGCGGAGATGCTCGCACGGTTCAAACCGTGGGCCGCGTCGCTGGTGCTTTCGGCGAAAATGCTGGAGGCGGCGGGGATGCGGACGGAACTCGGGATCGACGTACATTTCCTCGAGCAGGCCAAGGGCTCGAAGCGGATCGAGGAATTGGAAACGGCGCAGGAGCAGATGCAGGCCTTCTCCGGAGTGCCGGAGCGCGAGCTCGCGCGGGCCATCGAGAAGGCGGTAACGGACCCCGGGCACACCGACCATGTCCTCCATACCATGCGGACGGCTTGGCTGAACGGAGACGCCGCGGGCATCGAGGGGATCATCACCGAGGACGCTCGGGAGAGCCCGGAGACCCAGAAACGGCTGATCGACGATCGCAACGTGCGCATGGCCGCCGCGGTGGAGCGCTACCTGCACGGCAGTGATCCGTGTTTCGTGGTGGTAGGGGCCGGGCACCTGGTCGGCAAAGGCGGCGTCGTCAGCCGGCTTGTTGCGAAGGGCTTCAGCGTCAAGCAAGTCAAGCCCGCCGTGCTCGCTCCGGCCGCGAAGTGAGTTTCCCTGAGAAACGCGCCGCGGGCGGCACACGACGTTCCCGAAGGAGCATTCGTGGACAATCGGGAACGCCAGCGCGCAATCGACAATTGTTTGAGTCAGCTTGAAAAGCAGTTTGGGCGGGGTTCCATCCTGCGCCTGGGCTCGCATAACGTAGTCCCAGTGACCGTGATTCCGAGCGGATCGATTTCGCTCGACGCGGCCCTGGGGGTGGGCGGGTTTCCACGCGGACGGATCGTCGAGATTTTTGGCCCGGAGTCGTCGGGAAAAACCACGCTGGCGCTGCACGTGATTGCCCAAGCGCAGAAAGGAGGCGGGACGGCGGCGTTCATCGATGCCGAGCACGCACTCGACCCGGTCTATGCGCGAAAACTGGGCGTGGACACGGACAACCTGCTGGTCTCGCAGCCCGATTTCGGCGAGCAGGCGCTCGAGATCGTGAGCACGCTGGTGGGGTCGGCTGCCGTGGATGTGGTGGTGATCGATTCGGTGGCGGCGCTGGTGCCGAAGGCCGAACTCGAAGGCGAAATGGGCGACTGCCACGTGGGGCTTCACGCGCGGCTGATGTCGCAGGCGCTGCGGAAGCTGGCCGGCTCGGTTTCCCGCACCAACACCTGTCTGATCTTCATCAACCAGATCCGCGAGAAAATCGGCGTGATGTTCGGCAGCCCGGAGACCACCACCGGAGGCCGGGCGCTCAAGTTCTATGCCTCGGCACGCGCCGACGTACGGCGGATCGGCACCATCAAAGACGGCGACACCGTTACGGGCAGCCGAACCCGGGTCAAGGTGGTCAAGAACAAAGTCGCTGCGCCGTTCCGGGAAGCCGAGTTCGACATGATCCACGGCGAAGGCATCTCGCTCGAGGGGGACCTGATCGATTTCGGCGTTGCCCACGCGGTGGTGGAGAAGAGCGGCAGTTGGCTGAGCTACCGCGGCGAGCGCATTGGGCAAGGACGTGAGAACGCGCGGCAGTTTCTGAAGGAGCACAGGGATGTGCGGGATCGGCTGGAGGCCGAGCTGCGGAGCCTGTTGATCGCTCCCGTCAAGATGCCGGTGGAGTCCGCCTCGCCGGACCAAAAGAAGGAGCTGGTTCTGGCCGGCTGATCCGTCTTCGAAGAGGCTGTTTGGTGCGCTGCCAGGGGCGAGCGGACCCCGAAACGCCCGTCCCGCAGGGTCGCGAGTAGGCCGCATGCCTCAGAAGGCCCGAAAAATGGGCCTCCGGCGCATGTTTTCTCTTTACTTCGCGCCCGCGATTCCGTATCATCAATTGGACTTGATTATGTTCGGACGTCCGGCATCCGCTGGCTGGAGACGGGCATGAGAGAGCCTGTTCAAAGGGGTTTGGAGTTCAATTCGGGAGGATCGGAATAGAAGTCTATGGCAGAAGTCAAACGCATGACGCAAACGCAGCTGATCAAGGAACTGGCCGGTGCGGTTGAAGTCCCCAACAAGACCGCGAAGCAGTTCCTGGCGAGTTTCGCCGACACCGCCGTTCGCGAGACCAAGAAAAACGGCGTCTTTGTGATTCCCGGCCTCGGCCGCCTGGTTCGCGTAGAACGCAAAGCCCGGATGGGGCGCAACCCCGCCACGGGCGAAGCCATCAAGATCCCGGCCAAGAAGGTGGTCAAGTTCCGCGTGGCGAAGGCCGTCCGGGACTCCATCGTTCCGCCGAAGAAGAAGTAGCGACCGCAGCGCCGGCGTAACTGCCGGGCCGGTTCAAAGATCAGCGCTCGTCGCGATGCGGCGGGCGCTTTTTTTTGTTGGCGGGAGTCGCGGGCGGCTCTCGGGCGCTAGGGCTGCTTTTTCTCTTCGGGTTTCTCGTCGTCGCTCTTGAAAGCCGACTTGAGGTTGCGTATGCCTTCGCCCAAACCCTTCGCCGCTTCCGGGATCTTCTTCGTGCCGAAAAGCAGGAAGGCGATCGCTAGGACGATGAGAAGATCCAGCGCCTTCATAGGGGCCTCCTTGGGCTTGTATGCACCCTCATTGTAGCCCGGCGGACGGCCGGGGTTGAGGGACCGGGTGGGTATTATGAGAGAATATTAAAGAGTTCGCGATCCGTCTCTGGTCGCGCCAAGGGCTCAAAATTCTCATGGTCTTGCGTTCGATCACACTTGCCGCATTGTCTCTATGCGCCTGCTGGGCCCAACTCGCCAGCGGGCCGGTTCCGGCTCCCTCCGGCGTCACCGGCGGAGAGAGCCCGTTCATGGGAGGCGTCCCGAACGGGCCCGCGACGGCTACGCCGATCGCGCTGTCGCTCGAAGACGCCATCGGCCGCGGCCTGCGGCAGAACCTGGGTTTGTTCCTGGGCGAGCAAGGGACGCGGTCGGCTCAGGGAGCGCGGTTGAGCGCGCGGAGCCGCCTCCTGCCGAACGTGTTTGCGAGCGTCTCCGACAACCAGGAGCAGATCAACCTGCAGTCGTTCGGCTTCCCGAGCTTTCCCGGCATCGCGCCGGTGATTGGCCCGTTCAACGTGTTTGACGCGCGGATCTTTGTGTCCCAGGCCATCGTAAGCCTCACCTCGCTGCACAAGGCGCGGGCCGGGGCCGAGAGTCTGCGGGCGGCGCAGCTCTCCTACCAGGATGCGCGGGACGTTGTTGTGCTCGGCGTGGCGGGGCTCTATTTGCAGGCCATATCGGACCAGGCCCGCATCCAGGCGGTGCGAGCCCAGTTCAACACGGCCGAAGCCCTCTACAAGCGGGCCGTGGATATGAAGCAGGCGGGCGTAGTGCCGGGCATCGACGTGCTTCGCGCGCAGGTGGAAATGCAGGCGCAGCAACAGCGCGTCATCTTCTACGAGAACGAGTTCGAAAAGCGGAAGCTGGGGCTGGCGCGCGCCATCGGGATGCCGGTGGGGCAGCCGTTCACACTGGCGGACCGGGTGGCGTATACACCGCCGCCGGTACTGGCAGTGGACCAGGCCCTTCAGCAGGCCCTCGAGAACCGGGCCGATTATCGCAGTGCCGCCGCCTCCGTCAAAGCGGCCGAGTTGACCTTGCGCGCCGCTCGGGACGAACAACTTCCCGGGCTTCAGATGGACGCCAATTACGGGACCGCCGGGTTCCGGCCCTGGGAATCGCACGGCACGTTCACCGCCGGGTTGACTCTCAACATCCCCGTATTTCGAGCCGGACGCACACGGGCCGAAGTCCTCCAGGCGGATGCGGCTCTCGAGACTCGCAAGGCGGAAATGGCGGACCTGCGCAACGGCGTCGAGGAGCAAATCCGCATTTCGCTGCTCGATTTAAAGGCGTCGGGGGATCAGGTGGCGGTGGCCGAAAGCGCCGTCAAGCTGGCGGCTGAGCAGCTTAAGCAGTCGGAGGACCGCTTCACCGCCGGCGTGGCCGATAACATAGAAGTAGTGCAGGCTCAGGAGGCGGTGGCGACGGCGAACGAGAACGACATCTCCGCGTTATTCGCCTATAACCTGGCGAAGGCTTCGCTGGCGCGGGCGCTGGGCGGGGCGGAGAAAACCTACTTGCAGTTCTTGAGAGGAGCGCACTGATGCCGGACGCCGCCAGAACGGAACAACAGGAAACCGGGGAGAGCAGCCCCACGCGCGAGCCGATGCGGCAGTCCTACTTCCGCGCGCACCCGATGGCCAAGTGGGTGGTGCTGGTGCTGCTGATCGTGGTGGCGGCCGGCGTCTATTGGGCCTGGGGCTATTATTCGGTGCGCGAGAGCACGGATGACGCCCAGGTGGACGGGCACATCGATCCGATCAGCGCGCGGGTGGGAGGAACGGTCATCGAAGTGAACGTGGATGACAACCAGGTGGTCAAGGCCGGCACGGTGCTGGTGCGGATCGATCCGAAAGACTACCAGGTGGCCCTGGACCGGGTGACGGCGGATGCGGCGGCGGCCGAGGCCACGGCGGCGGCGGCCCGCACGGGCGTGCCGATCATGGAGACCATGACGGCAAGCCGCGTGGATACAGCCGATGCCGGCGTTCGGGCGGCCCAGGCGGGAATCGAGGCCGCGCGGAAGGAAGTGGCCACCGCGCAGGCGCAACTCGTGGCGTCCCAGGCGAGGCTGCGGGAAGCGGAAGCGCGCAGTCAATTGGCCCAGCAGAACCTGGCGCGGATGAAGCAACTGGTGGCGCGGGACGAGATCTCGCAGCAGCAATACGATGTGAATGTGAGCGACGCACAGGCCGCCTCCGCGGCGGTGGATTCGGCACGGGCGGCGGTGGCGCAGGCCGAGCAGGGCGTTCCGGTGGCCCGGAGTCACGTGGCCCAGGCCGAAGCGGCTTTGGCGCAGGCGGAGGCGGGCGTCCAGGCAGCCAAGGTGCGCCCGGAGCAGATTGCCACGAGCCGGTCCGAGGCGGGTTCGGCGGCCTCGAAGTTCAAGCTGAACCAGGCCGCGGTGGAGCAGGCGCAGCTCAATCTGGGTTACACGGTGGTGCGGGCGCCGGTGGATGGGGTAGTGAGCCGGAAATCGGTGGAGCTGGGACAGGTGATTCAGGCCGGCCAGCCGCTGCTCGCGCTGGTGGAGCTCCAAGACGTCTGGGTTACGGCGAACTACAAGGAAACTCAGCTTCATCACATGCTGGTGGGCCAGGCGGCGGTGGTCAAGGTGGACGCCTATGGCGGGCGGGAATTCCGCGGCCACGTGGACAGCATTGCGGCGGCGACGGGGGCGCGCTTCAGTCTGCTTCCGCCCGAGAATGCGACGGGGAATTACGTGAAGGTGGTTCAGCGGGTCCCGGTGAAGATCGTGCTGGAAAAGGGAGAGGACCCGCAGCGGCTGCTTCGGCCGGGCATGTCGGTTGAAGCGACCGTAATGACGAAGTAAAGGGGGGCGCGGCAGGCAGGGGCCTGTCCCAGAGGGGCGTGGATACGATTCGTGTCATCACCATCGGCGGGGAGTACGGCAGCGGGCGCGCTGACATCGGGCGGGTGACTGCCCAGGCGCTGGGCTGGAACCTGATGGATGGCGCGCTGATCGAGGCCATCGCGGGTAACGCGCACGTGGATTGCGAAACGGCGCGCCGTTACGACGAGTGCATCGACTCCTGGTTCCACCGGCTACGCAAGGCGCTGTGGCACGGAGGCTATGAGGGAGTCGCGACCACCACCGAGGCGAACCTGGATGCGGACGCCATGGCGGTGCTGACGCGGCGGGTGGTGGAGGAGGCGGCCAACCAGGGGAATTGCGTGATTGTAGGCCGGGGCGGGCAGTGCATCCTGCAGGACCGCCGCGACGCCTTCCACGTCTTCGTTTATGCCCCGCGGCAGCAGCGCATCGAGCATATCCGGCGCGAGTTGGGCGCCACGGCGGACGCGGAGGAACGGATGGATGCTTCGGACCGCCGGCGCGTGGCCTACATCCGCCACCATTTCGGGCAGGATTGGACCAATCCCCACCTGTATGACCTGATGATTTGCGCGGGCATGGGGCAAGCCGCCGCGGTGGCCGCGATCCTGGCCGCGGTGAAGCCGCGGGAGGGCTGACCCTTGGCAGTGCAGGCGATCCAAGCCCCACCCTCAACGCCCGTTATCAACCCGTGGCTGATCGCGGTGTCGGTGATGTTCGGCACGTTTATGGAAGTGCTGGACACGACGGTGGTGAACGTCTCGCTTCCGCATATTGCGGGCAGCCTCTCGGCCACGGTGGATGAGGCGACCTGGGCGCTGACCTCGTACCTGGTGGCCAACGCAATCGTGCTTCCCATGACGGGGTGGCTGGCGAACTACTTCGGCCGGAAGCGGATACTGCTGTCGGCGGTGGTGGGGTTCACGACGGCCTCGGCGCTGTGCGGCTTGTTGACCACGCTGCCGATGCTGATTTTCTTCCGGATCGTCCAGGGCGCGACGGGGGGCGCTCTGCAACCCCTTTCGCAGGCGGTAATGCTGGAGGCCTTTCCGCCGCAGGACCGGGGGAAGGCCATGGGCTTCTGGGGGCTGGGGATCGTGGTGGCTCCCATGCTCGGGCCGGTGCTGGGCGGGTGGCTTACGGACAACTACTCCTGGCGCTGGATCTTCTATATCAACATCCCGATCGGCGTGATGTGCATCATCATGACGAAGCTGTTCATCTTCGACCCGCCCTACATTAAGCGGGGCTCCGGGAGCGTGGATTATTGGGGCATAGGGATGCTGGCGGTGGGCATCGGCGCACTCCAGGTGCTGCTCGACAAGGGCCAGGAAGACGACTGGTTCGGCTCCGGCATGATCCGTACGCTGGCGGTGGTGGCCGTGGTGGGGTTGGTTTCGCTGGTCATTTGGGAGTTGCGCACTGCGCACCCGATTGTGAACCTGCGCGTGCTCAAGGTGCGCACCTACTCGACCGGTGTGTTCATGATGACCATGCTGGGCTTCGTGCTCTATGGAAGCCTGGTGCTTTTGCCGATCTTCTTGCAGACTCTGCTCGGGTATCCGGCGCTGCAGGCCGGGGTAGCCATGGCTCCGCGCGGGCTGGGGTCGTTCCTCGCGATGCCCATTGTGGGCGCGATTTTGGGCCGTTTCGACTCGCGGAAGATGCTCGGGTTGGGCATCATAGGGGCGAGTTTTACTCTGGTTCAACTGTCGTGGCTCAACCTGAACGCGGGGTATTGGGACATCTTCTGGCCGCAGTTCTGGCAGGGGGTCACGATGGCCCTTCTGTTCGTCCCTCTGACGACTACCACCATGGACCCGATCCCGAAGGAGCAGATGGGTAATGCGACCAGCATTTTCAATCTGATGCGGAACATTGGCGGGAGCACGGGGATCGCCGTGGCGACCACTTTTCTGGAGCGGCGCACGCAGGCCCAGATCAACCTTCTGGGAACGAACGTAACAGCCTACAGCGCTCCGGCGAGGCAGATGCTGCGGGGCGCTCGCGGCGCGATGATGGCGGCGGGGGCGGACCCGTCGACGGCGACTCAGCAGGCTTACGGAATGGTGTTCGGCAGTGTGTCGCAGCAGGCTGCGATGCTGGCGTTTCTCGAGACGTTCCGGGTGCTCGGGTTGGTGTTCCTGATCCTGCTGCCGTTCCTGCTGCTGATGCGGCGTCCGGCGCGGAAGGGGGGCCCTCCGGCGGCGCACTGAGGGGGGCGCGCGGATATTTTGGGAACGTATTCATAATTAAGACTTTTTTATCCACATGGTCCTAGTGGTTGTGTTACGATGAGTTTCTTTGTCACCCCAAAATGGGGCAAAAAACAACGATAGGAAGCCAGCCATGAAAACGAACGGCTCTTCGTTGCATGCCGATCACGGTATCGACCTGCCATCTCTGCGCCAGGGCAGAGGCATTTCGCTTCGGGACATAGCCGAGACGACCAAAATCAGCATTCGGTATATCCAAGCCATCGAGGCACACGACTTCGATCAGCTTCCTGGCGGGATCTACAACACGAGTTACATACGCCAGTACGCCCGGGAGATCGGGTACGAGGAATCGAAGCTGCTGGCGTATTACCGGTCCGTAGTGGAACCGGCTTCGTGAGCTGAGCTGGTCTACTCATCGAGGGGACATCTGCCGATAAGCAGGAAGGCAGAGGCACACTCGATGAAGATTGGTACTAACCCGCTCGATTCTTCCGGGGTCTCGCAGCTCGGCAACACGCCTGGGGTTGGCTCAGGCGGGGCGGGAGGCGCCGGCTCGACCCGTTCAAGTAGCGACCAAGTCCAGCTTTCTAACTTATCGGCCAGCTTACTGGCTGCGGGAGACTCCGGTGGGGCGGCCCGCGCGGCCCGGGTGCAACAGCTCTCGGCGGATTACCGTGCAGGGCGATACCAGGTGGATCCGCAAGCCTTGAGCAGCCGGCTGGTTGACGAGGCGATCCGGCAATGACGGGCGGCGAGAGCGAGATCCGCTTGGCGCAAGCGGCCGTCGAACGCGCGCGGCTGTTGCTGCTGTTTCCTTCCGTGGAGAACCTGGACAGCAGCAGGCCTTTGCTCGAGCAGGCGTGCGACCGCTTGCGCGAAGCGCAGCGTTTGCTCAGCGAACCCGGCGCGGGGAGACAGGGCCTGGCGGCCGGCCTGGGCGCGTTGCGCCTGACGGTTCGGCGGGCCACCGCTCTCGTCGAGGGTGCGGCGCGCTATCGGGCGGGCTGGTTTCGGGCCCTTTCGGCCGCAAACTCAGGCAGCTATACCAGAGAGGGAGCCCAAGCTCCCTATGCGCTGCCGCGAAGCCTCTCGGTGGAGGGCTGAGGCATATGGGCGGACTGTTCGGCGCTCTCCAGGCGGCCGGTGGCGCGATGGGGGTCTACACGCAGGCCCTCGACACGATCGGCAACAACGTGGCCAATTCGGGCACGCCAGGATACGCCGATCAAAACTTCACGGTGGTGGCTCAGCCCCTGGAGCCGGCGGAGGGACTTCCGGGCGGAATCGCGGCGGGCCAGATCCAAAGCTCCCGCGACGAGTACGCCGAGCAAACCGTTCGAACCAACCAGGAGGCCTTCGGGCAGGCGGATCAGTCGGTCACCGAACTCACGACGATCCAGCCGCTGTTCGATGTCACGGGCAGTTCGGGCATCCCGCAGGCGCTCAATGCGCTCTTCCAGTCCTTCTCGGCACTCAGCGTTACGCCGAACGACAGCACGGCGCGCAGCAACGTAGTCTCCAGCGCCGCAACGCTGGCGCAGCAATTCAACGCCACGGCCGCGGGCCTCGCCAACGAATCGGCGACTCTGAATTCGGAGATCTCAGGAACGGTCAATACGATCAACGGCCTGACCGGGCAGATTGCACAGCTCAATACGCAGATAGAGGCCAACAAGCAGAGCGCCTCGGACCCGGCGGTGGACGCCGCGCTGAACAACGCGCTCGAGAGCCTGTCGGGATACGTCAATATCACAGCCTTGAAACAGCCGGATGGCGCGGTTGAGGTCCTCGTGGACGGCCAGACTCCGCTCGTGATGGGGGATCAACAGTACGCCCTTACGGCTTCGACCGGCAACGGCGCCGCGGTGATTGAGGACGCCTCGGGCAACGTTGTGACGGGCCAAGTGACGGGCGGGCGGCTCTCGGCGCTGGTCAACATGCAGAACACCGTCCTACCGGGGTATTCGGACAGCTTGAATCAGTTGGCCGCCGCGATCTCCGACCAGGTCAACAACACCCTGTTGAACGGAGTGGATCAGTCCGGAAACCAGGGCGCACAGTTGTTTGCCTACAACAACGCCTCGGATGCGGCCTCCACGATGCAGGTGACCGGGATTACCGCCGATGAACTGGCCGCCGCGCTGCCCAGCGCGCCGGGCGGGAACGGGAACGCCCTCAATCTGTCCGCGCTGGCCAACACCCCGGCCACGAATGGCATGACGTTTACCCAGTTCTACTCGGGCCTGGCGACTCAGGTGGGGCAGACGCTCGATAACGCCAAGCAGAACCAAACGACCCAGCAGGACCTGCTCGACCAATCCCAGACCGCGCGCTCGAACACCGAGGGCGTTTCGCTCGACGCGGAAGCGACAAAGATGATTCAATACGAGCGCTCATACCAGGCCATGGCGCACGTGGTCTCGATCCTGAACGACCTGACACAAACCCTGATCGGCATGGCGCCGGAGACATAAAAAATATGCTGTCGGGAATCAGTGCCTCCAACCAATCGTTGTTGAACGCGTTGAACCAGACCGAGGACCGCGCCTCACAAGCCGAGGAGCAGATCGAGCTCCGGGCTCAAGCTGACCACGGCGTCGGACGATCCGGACGAAATCAGCCCGGCGCTCACGCTTCACGCGCAGCTTCAACAAACACTCCAGATCGAGACCAACCTGGGGGAGTTCACCTCGGAAACGACCACCGCGGAGCAGGCCCTCAGCAACTCGGTCCAGAGCCTTCAGGACGCGAGCACGCTGGGCGCGCAGGGAGCGACCGAAACCGAGACGCCCACTCAGCGGCAAGCCCTGGCGGCTCAGGTCAACGGCTGCCTGAGCGACCTGGTGGCGCAGGCGAATACTCAGTTCGGAGGCCGCTACCTCTTCAGCGGCGACACGGACCAGGTTCAGCCTTACAGCATCGATACCAACGGGAACGTGACCCCCTATGCGGGCGCCGTATCGACGCGCCAGGCGCAAAACGCGGACGGCAGCACGTTTTCCGTATCCCTTAGCGGGCAGGAGATCTTCGAGGCGCCGAGCGGGAGCGCGCTCCAGGCGGTCCAGGACCTTGCCAACGCGCTCCAGAACGGTCCGACCGTGGCCCAAGACGACCCGTCCTACGACTGGGAGTATTCCCAGCAGACCACAGCGATCACTAACGCTCTCGGCGAGCTGACCGCGGCCAGCGGACAGGTGAACGAGCAGCTCGCCTTCTACGGCACCGTCCAGGACCACCTTACAAGCGCCACCAACGACGCGTCAACGCAAGAGGTGAACCAGCGCGCGGAGCTGCAGCTCGCTCACCGACGCGGACGTCACGACGGATGCCATCGATCTGACCCAGTCGAACACCGAGATGCAAGCGACTATGGAAGCTCTCGCGAAGCTGCCTACCAACTCGTTGTTCGAATACTTGGGGTAGGCCGGACGCCGCGGCCGCAAGCCTGTTCCACGGGCCGGTCCTGGTATGATGGCCGTGCGGAGGCCCGACCGAATGCCCTACGTTCCCGAAAAGACCGAGATGCGCGAGTTCACCTTCCGCGCTGTGCTGATCGGCCTGGTGATGACGGTGGTCCTGGGGGCGGCGAACGCATACCTCGGCCTGCGGGCAGGCATGACGATCGCCGCCACGTATCCCGCGGCGGTCATCGGGATGGCGTTGCTGCGGCTGCGGAAAGGCTCCATCCTCGAAGAGAATATCGCCAGAACGATCGGCTCAATCGGCGAATCGGTTGCGGCGGGCGCCATCTTCACGATCCCGGCGTTCGTGATGTCCGGGGCCTGGTCGAAGTTCGATTCCGTGGAGGCGTACTGGAAATCGACCGCGCTGATGATGGTGGGCGGCTTTCTGGGAATCCTCTTCGTGACGCTGCTCAGGCGCGTGATGGTGGAAGATCCCGAGCTGGTGTTTCCGGAATCGATGGCGGCGTCGCAGATCCACATCGCGGGCCAGCAGGGGGCGCAGGCGGCGAAGATCCTCTTCTACAACATGGGGGTGGGCGCGGCGGTCTACCTGGTGGGCGCGTTCAACGTCTTCTCTGCGAGCAACTCGATGCGGCTGCGCATCGGCGAAATGGGCAAGAGCGTGGTGAAGCTGGCCACCGGGGGTTACACGCAGGACGTGGGGGTGGGCGGCGTATCCGTGGTGACGGCGCCGGCCATCAGCCCGGCATATCTCGGCGTGGGCTACATCATCGGGCCGCGCCTGGCGGCGCTGAACTTCTCGGGAGGCGTGGTGGCGTGGGGCCTGCTGGTGCCGCTGCTGAGCTACTTTCTGGGCCCGCACCTGCAAGCGGCGAATCCCGGCGCGACGTGGGATCAGGTGAACGACGCCATCTGGAAATCCATCGTGAAGCAGATCGCGGTGGGCGGGATGCTGGTGGGGTCGTGCTACACCCTGTTCCGCATGCGGAAGAGCCTGGTGAGCGGTCTGCGGCGAGCCGTTTCGGACCTCCGGAAGGCGAGTTCGCAGGCCGGGGCGACCAGCCGCCTGGACCGCGACCTGAGTGCGCGGACGGTGTTCGCGGGCCTGGTGGCGGCCTTCCTGTGCATGGTCCTGCTGTACAGCTACTTCTCCGGGAAGCTGGGCGGCGGCGCGGTGGCGGCCCTGGTGATGGTCATCCTCGGGTTCTTCTTCGCGGCGGTTTCCGGAAACCTGGTGGGGCTGATCGGCTCGTCGAACAATCCGGTTTCCGGGCTGACGCTGGCGACGCTGGTGGTCTCGGCGCTGCTGATGGTGGCGCTGGGCGTTTCGGGTCCGGGGGGCGTGGCGGCGGTGCTGGGAGTGGCGGCTGTGGTGTGTGTCTCTTCGGCCGTGGCCGGCGAGATGCTGCAGGACCTCAAGGTGGGGCACATTCTGGGCGGCACGCCGCGAACCATGCAGATCGGCGACATTCTGGGGATCATTGTGGCCAGTGCGGCCCTGTACTTCCCGCTGCTGGTGCTGCACAAGGGGTTCGGCGGCTTCGGCAGCGCGGCCATTCCCGCGCCGCAGGCGGGCCTGATGGCGGCTCTGGCGCGAGGAATCGTGGGCGGCAGCATGGCCTGGCCGTTGATCGGCGTGGGCGTACTCATGGGCCTGGCGCTGATCATGCTACAGGTGCGCAGCCCGATGCTGTTCGCCATCGGCATGTACCTGCCGCTCGAGACAACGTTCGCGATGTTTGTCGGCGGCCTGCTGCGATGGGGGACAGACGAGTTGCGCAATCGCCGGAACCTCAACGACGCGCAGAAGGCGCGGGTGGAGAACGCGGGCGTGCTGACGGCCTCCGGCCTGATCGCGGGCGAAGCGATGGCTGGCCTGGCGATCGCTGCCTACCGGTTCCGCTACGCCGCGGTGCCGAACTGGAAGATGCCGATGGTGTTTGCCGATGGCTCGCCGGTTGCGATGGCGCTGGCCGCTCTGGCGCTGGTGGGACTGGGGTTCGTCCTGATCAGAACGCCGCTGGCCAATGCCGGCCGGCCGGACGAGCCGGCGCCGCCGACGGCTATCATGTAGCGGGGGGACGATCCCCTCAATCCGGCTGTCCGCTGACCCGTTCCAGATTGGCCTCGAAGTGCGCGCGCAGGGCGTGGAGGATGCGGCGCTGGTGCTCGCGCATCAACTCCCAATCGGGGAGGAAGAGCCCCGGCTCGATCTCGACGGCAAGCCAATCGGTGGGCCGGCGCACACCGGCGTCGCGGAGCGCATAGTGAAGAAAAGCCAGGCCTCCGCAGCAGTGGCTGCGCCCGAACAGCTCGCACTCGGGGCAGGCGCGGTTGGGCGCCTCGGGCTCGTCAATTCGTAACAGCGCGATGCCGCCGTGCGTCTCATATCGCAGCGGCAGGGGGTCGGCGGGCGGATGGGGGCTTTCGGCGCCGTGGTTGGGCGGCCGGTTCAGCAGCAGGTCCCAGCATTCCGACTGGCTCACCGCGAGCACCTGCTGCACCATGCGCCGTTCGAACTCGGCCATGGCGTCTTCGATCCGCTCGCGGCGGAGGAAATCAACATCCTCGGACATATCCGGCAGGGGTAGCTTAACATAGAAGTTTGCCGTTCGCAGTGGCCTCATGAATAAAACACCTTCCCATTGGCGTCTGCTCTATGCCGGCGTCGGTTTGACGACGCTCGCCACTCTGCTTCTGGAGCTGGCGCTGACGCGGATCTTCTCGGTGGTCTTTTACTACCATTTCGCCTTTCTCGCGATTTCGATCGCCCTATTTGGGCTGGGCGCAGGCGGAGTCTTCTCGTACGTTGTGGCCGGGTGGAAGCGCCCGTTCTTTGCGAAGCTGGGGACCATTGCGGCCGTCAACGCGCCGCTGGCGCTGGTGGCGCTGACGATGGTGCTGCGGCTGCGCGGCGAGATCGGCTATGGCACGATCGCGCTGGTCTACTTCACGAGCGCACTGCCGTTCTTCGCCGCCGGGACCACCATTTCCCTGGCGATTGCCGAGACCATCGAGCGCGTGGACCGCGTGTACTTCGCGGACCTGGCCGGCGCCGCGGCGGGCTGCCTGCTCCTGATCCCGCTGCTCGATACGCTGGGCGGGCCCAATACCGTGATTGCCGCCGCGCTGCTCTACGCGGTCTCCGCCGGGATCTGGTTTCGCCTGGCCAACAGCCGCAAGGGAGGCGCCGGAGCCGCAGCGCTGGCGGCCGCAATGCTGCTGCTGCTCTCCGTGAACGCGTTTATTCCGCTTATCGACGTGAAATATGCCAAGGGCAAGGAACTGGCTGGGGAGCGCTTTGTTCGTTGGAACAGCTTCTCGCGCATCGCGCTTTCGCGGGAGAAGGAAAGCGGGATGCCGAACATCGTCATCGACGCCGATGCGGCCACCGGCATTCCCAGCTTCGACCTGGCGCGGCTTTCCGGCCAGGAGCGGTCTGATCTTCTGTATCAAGGCCCTGGCCTGGTCTATGCCCTGCGTCCCGGCGCCAAAGCACTGGTGATCGGCGCGGGAGGCGGATGGGACCTGGCGCGCGCGCTCGCTTCGGGGTGCCACGATGTCACCGGCGTCGAGATCAATCCGATCATCGCCACCACGATCATGCGCGAGCGGTTCCCGGACCTGAGCCGGCGGCTCTACTTCCGGCCCGAGGTGCGCATTCGCGTGGAAGACGGCCGCAGCTTCGTGCGGCGCACCAGCGAGAAGTATGGCGTGATCCAGATGACGCTGGTGGACACGTGGGCATCGACAGCGGCCGGCGCTTTCGCTCTCTCGGAGAACAACCTGTATACCTCCGACGCCTTCACCGAGTACTTCAACCATCTGGACGCCGGCGGCATTCTGGTGTTCACGCGCTGGGGGTTGGAGCCGCCGCGGGAATCGCTGCGGCTGATCTCACTGGCGCGCGTGGCGCTGGGACGGCTGGGCCAGAACGATCTGGCGCGGCACGTGATGGTGGTCCGCGAAGGCGGCGCGGCGGCGCTGGCCAGTTGGGGCGCCACCGATACGGTTCTGATCGGCCGGAACGCTTTCCTCGATTCCGATATTGCCCGGCTCCGGGCCGCCATGCCGCACGGCCACTTTCGGTTTCAGTATCTTCCCGATGAGACGATTCCGAACGCCTTCACCAGCCTCATCCGCAACCCGGACCCCGCTTCGTTCGAAAGCCAGTACCGCTACGACGTCTCCGCGGTGGACGACAACCGGCCGTTCTTCTTCTACACGGTTCAACCACGGGACGTGTGGAACTTCCTGAAGCACGCATCGCGTTTGAGCGCCGATTACCAAGTGAATCGCGCCGTGCCGCTGCTATTCGGCCTGCTGATTGTAAGTGCGCTCGCCACCGGGATTATGCTGGGGCTGCCGCGGTTGCTGCTGGGGAGCAGGCTGCCCTCGGACAAAGGCGCGCTGCGGTTCCTGTGGTACTTCATTTTCATCGGCGCGGGTTACATTTTGATCCAAGTGGCGTTGGTGCAGAAATTCGTGCTGTTTTTGGGCCATCCAACTTACGCCCTCACCGTGATCATTTTCTCGATGCTGATTTCGAGCGGGCTGGGCAGTTACTTCAGCCGGCGGATCGCCGCCGATTCGGACGCGCGGCTGAGACGGGTGCTGGCGCTGGTGGCGCTGCTCGTCGCGATCCTGGCATTTTCGGTTTCGCCGGTGCTGGGTGCGGGCGTCGGCCTGCCGCTGCCGTTGAAGTTCGCGATCAGTGTGCTGCTGATTGCGCCGCCCGGATTCCTGATGGGCGTGCCGTTCCCGACCGGGTTGCGCAAGCTGGAAGCAACGCACAAGCCGTCGGTGCGGTGGGCGTGGTCGCTGAATGCGGCGGCGAGCGTGCTGGGCTCGGTGGCGGCGATCGTGCTTGCGATCTACCTGGGCCTGCGCGAAACGCTGCTGGTGGGCGGCGGCATGTATGTGTGCGCGCTGATAACGCTGAGCCTCAGTGGGCGCCGGAGCACGCAGCCGGTGAAGCACGAGATCGCAACGCCGCAGCCGGCTGGGGCGGACTGAGGGGCGATCGCTTCACTTGCCTCGCAGAAACGGCACGAACTCGCGGGCGACGTTGAAGGCGACCTGGGATGCCACCGAGAGTCCGAAACTGCTGGCCGCGTTGTCGGAATCGCGGGCGCTGGGGGGCTGCCATGCGCGGGAGAGGAACGCGGTCCCGAGCGTAGCGCCGATCCGCGAGTAGGAAAAGCGGCGAGAGCCATCGTTGCGGCGGGCCAGGAACGTGCTCTCGATAGCGTACTCGATCCGTGGGCGGATTCCGGAGCGGGCGGAGGGCACGTAGCGGTTGTCTTCGTAGAGCAGACTCGAGGCGCCGAACATCAGCGTCTGGCGCACGACGTAGTAGCCGTACGAGTTGGCATAGCGCCTGGCGTACCCCGCCGCACCCTGCTTCCATTCCGGGGGGCTGTCCTCCCAGTGGCTGATTCCCGCGCCGGCAGCAGCGGCCACCGGCACCAAAGGGTTCACGAGTGCTTTGAGGTAGCGCCGGTTCCGCTCGGCCTGGGTCATGGGAATGAACCGCGGCTGCTGAGCGGTTTGCGCCACGGCGGCGCACTGCGCTGCCAGCAGGAGGACCGTGCACACGAGGGTCCAGTGAAGCCGCTTCAGGAGAATATCCAGCCCTTTCGCCGAGAGCCTGCCCTACTTCTTATGGTAATTCGGGAAGGGCGGCCGCTTGTTTGCGGGCGCCGGGTTCTCCTTAAGCTCCGCGAGCGCGATTTCGACGGCGCGCTCCAGTTGCGGATCGTGGCCGGCGCGCCAGGCCTGCGGGTCGAACTCGACTTCGACGTCCGGGGCCACGCCGTGGTTCTCCACGTCCCACTTGCCCTCGGTGTTGTAGAAAGCCAGGTTCGGCGCGGTGACGGAGCCGCCATCGATCAGGTCCGGAAAATCGAAAATCCCGACCAAGCCGCCCCAAGTGCGCTCGCCGACCAGCTTGCCGACTTTGGCTTTGCGAAACATCCACGGCATCAGGTCGCCGCCCGAGCCGGCGGACTCATTGATGATCATCACCTTCGGCCCGAAGATGGAGCCGGTGGGCGTGGTGAACGGCGCTCCGTCGCGCGTCATGAAGTAATTCATCAGCGGGCGGCGCAGGTAGTCGATGATATAGTCGGCCGCGGCGCCACCCCCGTTGAAGCGCTCGTCGATCACGGCGCCAGCCTTGTCCTCCTGTGCGAAGTAATAGCGGTTGAACGACGTGTAACCCGCTTCGGCGGTGTTGGGCAGATACACATACGCCAGGCGGCCGGCGCTCAGCTTCTCCACCTTGCGCCGGTTGTCTTCGATCCAAGCCAGGTTTCGCAGGCCGAACTCGCTTTCGACGGGCACCACGGTGACCTCGCGCGATTTCGCGCCGCCCGGATCCGGTCCCACTTTGAGCGTCACCGACTTGCCCGCGGTCTCCTCGAAGAAGCTGTAGATTTCGTCGGAAGCGCGCAGTTCGCGGCCGTTTACCGCCAGGAGATACTCGCCGGCCACCACGTTGACGCCGGGCTGGGTCAGCGGTGCGTGTAGTTCCGGGTTCCAGTTCTCACCGTCGTAGACCCTGGCGAAACGGTATCGGCCGTTCTCTATTGTGTAGTCGGCGCCGAGCAGGCCGCCGGGGACGCGCTTCACTTCAGGCTGCGCTCCGCCCCGCACGTAGAGGTGTCCGACGCTCAACTCGCCGAGCATGTCCATCAAGAGATAGTTCAGTTCGCTCCGGCTGCCCAGCCGTTCCAGGTATGGTTCGTACTTCGCCTTGCAAGTCGCGAGGTCCAGGCCGTGAAGTCCGGGATCGTAAAAGAAATCGCGCTCGATGCGCCAGACCTCGTTGTACATCTGCCGCCATTCGGCGCGCGGATCGACGCGGGCCTCCATCCGATCGAGTTTCAGGCGGCCCTCGCCGGGCTTGGGCGGCGCATCCGCTTTGGCGATGAACCACTGCTGGTGCTCACCTTCGCGGTACAGGACTTTTTCGCCATCGAACGACACGTCGAAGGCTCGCACGCCGTGCAGAAACGTTTCCGTCTTTCGCGTTTTGAGATCGAACTTCTCTATGTTCTCTTTGCGCTCGCCGCGCCCGGGGACAGGCGGATCTTCGACCAGGTAGAGCGTGCCGGTCTTGCCCGCAAACAATCCGCCGTAATTGCGCGCCGGAAGCGGCATTGCCAGAATGCGCTGGCCGATGCCGTCGAAATCGATCTTGACTGGCGCGGGCTCCTTCTTGTCCTTGTCTTTGTCTTTATCCTTCTCCTTTTCGTCGGCTTTCTTGTCTTTCTCTTCGTCGCTTTCGGGCGCAAGCGGCGAGGGCAGGTCTTTCCGCAGCACGATGACATAGACGCTGCTCGTCACCGGGCGGTTGAAGCTGGACATATCGAGCCAGCCGGTGGTGGGCCCGGCGTCGGTGCTGGCGGTGAAGTAGAGCCGCTCGCCGTTCCGGTCGAAGACGGCAAAGCGCGCGTCGCTGATGCCGTCGGTGATTTGAGTGGCTTTGCCGGTCTCGACTGACCAGGCAAAAACGGCGCGCATGTGGTTCTTGAGGATCTTGGTGTAGGCGATCCAGCGGCTGTCGGGCGCCCAGGCCGGGTCGAGGCCGCCGCCCGGCATCTTGTAAGTGTCCGCATCGATCTTGACCGGCTCGCGCTTTTCCAGATCGATCACCCACAGGGCCTCGGCCTTGTCGAGAAACGCGATCTTCTTACTATTCGGGGACCAGACAGGTGAGTAATAGAACGAAGGCGGCAGCTTGATCTTAGTAACTTCGCCCATGCCGTTCTGGTCGCGTATGTGGAGTGCGTACTCGGCGGATTCGTCGGAGAAGTAAGCGATGCGCGCTCCGTCCGGCGACCAGGAGGGATCGCGCTCGGCCACGCCCGGCGTGTTCGTCAGGTCGCGAACGTCGCCCTTTTCGGCGGGCGCCGTGAAGATATCGCCGCGAGCGCTGAACACGGCCCGCGCGCCGGAAGGAGAGAGGCCGGCGCTGTCGATGTAGCGGGAGACGTTCTCGAAAACCGGCCGCGTTTGGGGCAGGTCGGCGGCGATGGTGACCTCGACCGCGTGCTCGTGACCGGATTTCAGATCGTAGAGGTGCAGCGAGCCGAACTGCTCGTAGACAATGGCGTCCGGACCGGCTGAGGCCGATTTGATATCGGAGCCGTTCGACGGGAGAGCCTGCACCACCTTCTTCGTCTTGAGGTCATAGTAGAAGAGAGAAAACGGCCCGTTGCGATCCGAGAGGAAGTAGACGCGATCCTTGATCCACATGGGCGCGAAGTCGTTCGAGTTTTCGCGCGGCACTTTCTCGATGCGGGAGTCGGCCAGGTCCGCGATCCAGATGGGGGTGGTGCGGCCGCCGCGATACCGCTTCCATGCGTCGAATGCGTGCGGCAGCGGCACGTAGGCGATGCGCAGGGCATCCGGCGAGTACGAGCCTTCGCCCGCCGTCGGTAAGGGCAGCTCTTCGGGCAAGCCGCCGCCTTCGACTGCGACCGTGAAAAGGCGCGCAAAGCGCGAGTAACTGGCGCGCGTCGAGCGGAATAGAATGCGCTTGCCGTCCGGTGTCCAGCCGGCCACCGAATCCGGATCGGGATGGTAGGTCAGGCGGCGCGGTTCGCCACCGGCCGCCGGCACGACATAGACATCGCGGTTGCCGTTATACTCGCCCGTGAAGGCGATGAGCGAGCCATCGGGCGAGAAGTACGGATCGGTTGCAAGGCCGGTGCCCGCGGTCAACCGGTGCGCCTCGCCGCCGTCGCGGCCGACGGCCCACAAGTCGCCCCCATAAGAGAATGCGATCTGAGCCGAACTGACCGCGGGTTTCTGGAGCAGCAACGGCTGCGCGAAGGCACCGAGCGTAGCGACAAAGACACCGGCAACGAGGCAGGGTATCCGCATGCGACCAGAATAGCGCGGGTGCCCGAGCCCCGCCGGGGGTGCGCGACATAGAAGTGCAAGTCACGCCGCGCGGCGGGCCTCCCAGTAGTCCTCGAACCGGCCGTTGAGCTGGCAACAGCGCAGAGACAGGATGGCGTTGGCCCCGCGCACCGTCCAGAACATCCCCGAGCGCTTGAGACGCGCCCCGACGACCGTCTTGCAGCCGGCCTCGATCACTCCCGACCCGACAAACAGGTGCTGCCCCCGGAACTTGGGGTAGCGCATGCGCTCGGTGTTGGTCTCGAAGTAATCCGCTTCGGTGCGAATCTTCTCGGCCACCTCCGGATTCGCCGTCTCGATGGACCGCAGCGCCAAGACCAGCTTTTCGATCTTTCCGTGGTCGAGCCGGCGCTTCTGGACCCGGATCCAGCGCTTCTGCTGGAGTTCGTCATTGGGGTACAGCTTGCGCACCAACTCCCACAGATGCTGGCGAGCATGATACAGATCGACGATCTGAACGGCGCCGGGAAAGTGCTGTTGCGCCAGGTTCCAGATCCATTCCGCTCCGTCCCCCAGCACGACCTTCTTCTTCGCGCGGCTCCAGCCGCGCTTCCAGACCTCCAGGTAGAGGCGCTTGCCAAACTCCTCCGCCGTTTCAATCGCCCCCACGTATGTAGTCGTATCCGGGTCGCGAATGGCGTAGCCTTCTTTATCCCATCGGGTCTGCGTGAACACGCAGCCTAGCTTGACCTCCCGCGTGTGAGCCGGTTCTCCTGCTTGCTTACCCTGCCGGCCCAGGGTCTCTTTCTTCACCACTGGCACCCCGGTTCCGTCTAGTTCCACGTACAGAACCCGAATCGGCTTTCCCACGGCCAAGGGCAGATCCAACTGCACGGCCTTGCCGATCTCCGCCCGCTCCCGCCGGCCGATATCTTCTCCCACTGTCTCCGCAGTGCGTTCCACGCCCTTGGCCGTCACGTCCAGGCCGGCCAGCAGTTTCATCTGCTGGCGGCCGTGGTCGAAGGGCAGTTCCTGACCTACTGCCGCCTGCATGCGGCGCACGCCGGGAGAGAACTCCGTATCTTCGACGTCGAGTTCCACATCGGCGGGAAACTGGCCGGTGTGGCAGTGCGAGCACAGGTAGTAGGGGCGTGACACTTCCACCGGTCCTACCGCCGTCAGCACCGGTTTGGAGCGCAACCCGCGGTATCGAGTCGAGTGCCCGCAGCGGCACGGAAGGCGCCGCCGATCGGCAGCCGGAGCGGGAAACTGCAGCAACTCGGTGAGCGCTGCGGCTCCGACGTGATGCAGGGCCGAACGCACCAGCATCTCGACCGCCTCCAAGTCCATACGGCCGGTCTTGCGCCGGCCCGCAAAGACGACTCGTAAGAGGTGATCTACTTCGCGCGCGGCTTCCTGGAGGATCGTTTCGGCCGTTTTTTTTCCAGGGGAGTCAACGTTTCCTCGACCGGTCGCGCGCGGCAGATCTCTTCATTCACCTCCAGAAGCTGGCCGCTCAGCTCTCGGAAATGGTGATACTCGGCGATCTCTCGCTGCGCCTTGGCGAGCCCGGCGGGCGACGCAAAAGTCTCTGTGATGGTCCTGCCATCCCGCTTCCGCGTCAGGCGATAGAAGGGACCGTGGCCGGCGGCGCCGGGGCGGTGACAGCGGCAGTTCGGGTTTCCGCAGCGGCCGCCGGTACTGGTGATGGATCCAGCCCGCATATCGCTCAAGTGGGCCACTTCGGATTGAATGGCGGCGCGACGGGTTTCCAGCTCAGTGAGGGAGTGGGACATAGGCCTCCAGGCCTAGCGTATCACTACGCTAGGTTTCGCGCTACAAAAAAGAAACCGCTTCAGTCTGCACTTCTATGTCGCGCAC
>CAVTDS010000004.1:0-1896249 GCA_963733465.1 Bryobacterales bacterium | reverse complement strand
GCCACTCCGGCGGACGCAAGAGCGGCGGCAAAGGGCCCCGCTCAGACGGACCGCGGGCCTACGGACCCGGGCCGGAGGGCTCGAACGAACGCCCCCACTTCGACGGACCGCGCCCGGAAGGTACGCGACCCGGTGGCTTCGGCGCGCCGCATGGGCGCGGCGCCCCGCGCTTCGACGGGCCGAGGTCCGCCGGCCGTCCTGGAGGCTCCGGAGCTCAGGGCGGATACGGAAGTCCTCGCTACGACGGCCCGCGCCCGAAGCTCCGAGATCCGAAGGCCCGCGTTTCGACGGGCCGCGGCCGTTCCGACGGCCGACCGGCCAGAGACCGTTCGAGGCTCGTGGCGCGGACCGCTCCGACCTGCCTGGCTCGGCCGGTCCAGCGTCGGGCTTCGGCTTCGGCGGTTCCCGTCCGGTCGGCCCCAATCGCGGCGGTCCACGGCCAGGCGGTCCACGGCCGGGCGGTCCGTGGTCGGGAGGTCCCCGGCCTGCCGGTCCGTGGTCGGGTGGGCAGCGTGCCGATTTCGACGGTGGCACCGGGACCCAGGGCGGCGCGTCATGGCGCCCCCGGCGTCCCGAGGAGCCATTCGGCCGGCGGTCGCCCCGCCCGAGCGGGGCCGGCCCGCGGCCACGCTTTGACGAGGAACCGCGGCCACGCTTTGACGAGGAACCGGGAGGCGCCGGCGGCCAGTGGCGCCCGACGCAGCCCCGTCCCGTGCGACCCGGCGGCCACGCCGGCCCACGGCCGGGCGGCCCGGGCGGCGCTCGCCCGGGATTCGGCCCGGGACCCAGATATCGACGGCCCGGCCTGGGATTCGGTGGAGACCGTCCTGAGAGCGGGCCCCGTAAATCCGACGCGGATGGCTCGGGCCGGCCGAACCTCACGGTTCCGCCGACCGAGGCGGACGAGACGGCCATTCTCGATTCGTCCGCGGCGCCGGATGTCGAAAACGAGCAGGACGAGCGGACCTCGCTCCCGCGGGCGCCCCGCCCACCCCGCCGGCCGGACTACCGCGCCCGCTCGGGTGGATTCGTCGACCGCCGGCCGTTCGGTCCCGGCCGCCCTTCGCCGGCCCCATGGGTTTCGGTCCCGGCCGGTCCGCCGCCGGAAGACCTCCTGGGCGAGGAGGAGGAACTGGTCGCCGGTCGTCACCCCGTCGAAGAGGCCTTCATCGCCCATAGAAAGGCCATTCGCCTGCTCGTCGTGCCGCAGCGCCGCCAGGCGCTCGAGAAGCTGGTCCTCCATGCGACCAATCTGCGCATCCCGATCGTCGAGGTCGAAGGTGGGACGCTGACGTCGCTGGCGGGTTTCGACGGCCATCAGGGCGTAGCCCTCGTCACCGACCGACGTCAGTTCGCGGGTCTCGACGACATCCTGGCGCGGGCGATCGAGCGCGGGGAAGCGCCGTTCGTTCTGGTCCTGGATTCCCTTGAGGATCCCCAGAACTTCGGGTCGTTGCTTCGGACCGCCGAGGCGTCGGGCGTGCACGGGGTCGTCTATCCGGTTCGTCGTCAGGCGCCTCTCTCGGCCTCGGCGGTCAAGGCCTCGGCCGGGGCGGTGGAGCATCTCCTGCTCGTGCCGGTCGAGGACCTGGCGGAGGTCCTGACGGACCTGCATGTCCGCGGACTGCGGATCATCGGCTCCGACGCCGAGGCGTCCCTGACCGCCCGACAGGCCGATCTTCGGGGCCCGGTTGCCGTGGTCGTCGGCAGCGAGGGGCAGGGCCTCGGTCCTGCCGTTCGGCGCCGCTGCGACACCGTAGTGCGTATCCCGATGAGGGGTCGCGTGAGCTCCCTCAATGCCGCGGTCGCGGGCTCGATCCTTCTATACGAGGCGTCGAGTCAGCGCGGTGGCGACAAGCCGTTGCTGGGGGCGCGACTCCCCGAACGCGACCTCCGAACCCGCAGAGTCGATTCCCGAGCCGGAGGCGGCCGCCCCCGAACCCGAGTCGCCGACCCCTGAACCTCGACATCTGCCGATCCCGAGAAGCGCGCACGGGGCCCGCTCCCCGGCGCAAGCCGGCGCGCTCTCGGGCCGCCGCAGCCGCTCCCGAACCCGCCCCGGAGCCGTCTCCCGCGACCGACGACGCGCTTCTACCCGGGGGGCCGGCGGCGGGGTCGGCGCCGACACCGTAGTCCGCGGCGGCGGCCGCGCCGTTCCAAACCGGCTCCTCGGTCTCGGTCTCGCCGCTGCGCTCGCGGCAGGCCGGATCACAGGAGTCCGACCGGCGTGCGCGGTCCGATCGCAGCCGCGCGCAGGCGCCGTCGCAGGCGCGCTTGACCGGCAAGGGGGCCAGCCAATATCATTCCCGGGCGCCCAAGGGTCTTAGCGTTAGCATGCCTTTGCGCCCGCCGACGTAGCTCAATTGGTAGAGCAGCGGTTTTGTAAACCGCCGGTTCCGGGTTCGAGTCCCGTCGTCGGCTCCAACTGAAGAAGTCAGCCGTTGAACGGGGGACCCACCGCAACTGCTGGCAGTCTCGTGGGTAGGTTGAGCAGGTGGTGAGCTCAGCTGACTGTAAATCAGCCGCCTTCGGCTGTAGAGGTTCGATTCCTCTCCTGCCCACCACTCTGGATCTCAAATACCCGGTCTCGGGCCCTCATAGCTCAGCTGGCAGAGCGCGTCCTTGGTAAGGACGAGGTCATCGGTTCAAGTCCGATTGAGGGCTCCACCCCGCAGCGGCACAGGCCGCGCCAGATGGAGTAAAACGCGCACGTGGCGAAGAAGAAGTTCGAGCGGACCAAGCCGCACGTCAACATCGGCACGATCGGCCACATCGACCACGGCAAGACGACGCTCACCGCGGCGATCACCAAGTACCTCGCTCTAAAGGGCGGGGCCGAGTACCGCGCCTTCGACTCGATCGACAACGCTCCCGAGGAGCGCGAGCGCGGCATCACCATCGCGATCGCCCACGTCGAGTACGAGACCGCCAACCGCCACTACGCCCACGTCGACTGCCCCGGCCACGCCGACTACATCAAGAACATGATCACCGGCGCGGCCCAGATGGACGGCGCCGTCCTCGTCGTCGCCGCGACCGACGGCCCCATGCCCCAGACGCGCGAGCACATCCTGCTCGCCCGCCAGGTGGAAGTGCCCTACATCGTCGTCTTCCTCAACAAGTGCGACGCCGTCGACGATCCCGAGCTGCTCGATCTGGTCGAGCTCGAGGTCCGCGAGCTGCTCACCAAGAACCACTTCCCCGGCGACGACATCCCGATCGTGCGCGGCTCCGCTCTCAAGGCCCTCGAGACCACCGGCGGCGTCGACGATCCGGCCTACGCCTGCATCCAGGAGCTCCTCGATGCGGTCGACTCCTACATCCCGACCCCCGAGCGCCCCATCGACAAGCCCTTCATCATGCCGATCGAGGACGTCTTCGGCATCAAGGGCCGTGGCACCGTGGCCACCGGGCGCATCGAGCGCGGCATCGTCAAGGTCTCCGACGAGGTCGAGATCGTCGGCATCCGGCCGACCCGCAAGGTCGTCGTCACCGGCGTCGAGATGTTCAAGAAGCTGCTCGACGAGGGCCGTGCCGGCGACAACGTCGGCTGCCTGCTGCGCGGCATCGAGCGCGACGACATCGAGCGCGGCCAGGTCCTCGCCAAGGCCGGCTCCGTCAAGCCGCACACCAAGTTCATCGCTCGCGTCTACGTTCTCTCCCGCGAGGAGGGTGGCCGCCATACCCCGTTCTACAACGGCTACCGGCCCCAGTTCTACCTGCGCACGACGGACGTCACCGGCGCCATCGGACTGCCCGAGGGTGCCGAGATGATCATGCCCGGCGACAACGTCGACATGACCGTCGAGCTCATCACCCCGATCGCCCTCGAAGTCGGCCAGCGCTTCGCCATCCGCGAGGGTGGCCGCACCGTCGGCGCCGGGGCCATCACCTCGATCATCGAGTAAAGAATGGCAAAGGTCGACGCGCGTCCGATCATTCAGCTCGCTTGCACCGAGTGCAAGATGCGGACGTACACCACTCGGAAGAACAAGAAGAACGATCCCGGCCGACTCGAGCTCCGCAAGTACTGCCCTCGCGAACGCCGTCACACCCTGCACCGAGAGGCCAAGTAGGAGACGACGCCGAGCCTCCGGCGAGGTCAGACCGAGGCGCGACTGAGCATCCCGAGCGAGCGCACTCCAGGTACGTGAGCGAGGACCGCAAGCGAGCAACGAAGAGATGGGCCCGCTCCAGGCGAAGGCAAATTCGCAGGCGCCTAGCTCAATTGGTAGAGCACTGGTCTCCAAAACCAGCGGTTGTGGGTTCGAGTCCCGCGGCGCCTGCCAGACACATCCAGGTTCGATAGCTAGAGAGCAGCCGTGTCGCGCATTCAGCGCTTCGTCCAAGACTCATGGCAGGAACTGAAGAAGGTCAACTGGCCGACGCCGCAGCAGGCCCGTAACCTCACGATCATGGTGCTGGCGGTCAGTACGGCCGTGGCCATCTTCATCTCGGCCTTCGACTACGTCTTTGGCCTCATCGCCACGCAGATCACCGGCGGGTGAATGCGATCATGAAGACGGAACAGGCTGGCGAGACCGTTCGGCCCCCCGAGAAGCGGTGGTACGTCATCCACACGTACTCGGGCTACGAGAACAAGGTCAAGGCCAACCTCGAGCACCGCATCGAATTGATGGGCATGGACGACAAGATCTTCCAGGTCCTCGTGCCGATGGAGGATGAGATCGAGATCCGCCAGGGTCAGCGCCACACGGTGCAGAAGAAGGTGTATCCCGGCTACGTCCTCGTCGAGATGATCCTCGACCCGGACTCCTGGTACGTGGTTCGCAACACGCCTGGCGTCACCAGTTTCGTCGGCGGCGGCAACATCCCGGGCGTCCGGAGCGAGCCGATCCCGCTCGACGAGGGCGAGGTCAAGCAGATCCTCCGGCAGATGGGCGTGGAGACGCCCCGCTACCGGGTCGCCTTCACGAAGGGTCAGAACGTTCGGGTCACCGACGGCCCATTCGCCGAATTCATCGGCACCGTGGACGAGGTCAACCCGGAACGAAACAAAGTCAAGGTGCTGGTCAGCATCTTCGGCCGCGAAACCCCGGTCGAGCTCGACTTCCTCCAGGTCGAGAAACTGTGAGCCCCCTCCTGTCGGCCGATGCCGGCGTCGTCGCCTCCGGGCGCTCGCTCACGCACGTGAGTGCGCTCGCTCGCGTCCTCGGCTCCGCCTTGGCCTCGACGCGCCGGGACGGCGCTCATCGTTGCAGCAACTAGAAAGGTAGCCCGAGCCCCGTGGCCAAGAAGATCCGCATCGTCCTCACCCTGCAGCTCAACGCTGGCAAGGCCACGCCTGCGCCGCCCGTCGGCACGGCACTCGGCCCCCACGGCATCAACATCGTTGAGTTCACCAAGTCGTACAACGAGAAGACCGCCGACAAGGTCGGTCAGGTCATCCCTGCCCAGATCACGATCTTCGAGGATCGCTCGTTCACGTTCGTTCTCAAGACTCCGCCCGCAACGGATCTTCTCCGTAAGGCGGCCGGGATCGCCAAGGGCACCGCGACGGCCGGTCGAGAGACGGTCGGCAAGGTGACTCGAGATCAGATCCGTGAGATCGCCACGATCAAGATGCCCGACCTCAACGCCAACACGATCGACGCCGCGATTGCGCAGATCGAGGGCACCGCCAGGAGCATGGGCATCGAAATAGCGGGCTAGCGGGAGCCGCAGCTGGCTCCGTTTGCGGAGACCATCGGCGACACCGGCGGGCCAGCGGCACCGGCCGAAACGAAGGCCCAAGTCAGAAATAGACCGGTATGGTGACCGGACGCAGACCCCGGCGTACAGGGGGAGGCCGAACCGGGAGACCGGCGGCCGCCAGAAGGAGATCGAAATGCCGGAACGCGGCAAGAAGTACCAGGAAGCCGCCAAGCTCGTCGATCGCACCAAGCTCTACTCTCCCGCTGAGGGTGCCGAGCTTGCCCGCAAGACCAGCTATGTCGGGTTCGACGCGAGCATCGAAGCCCACCTTCGCCTGGGCGTCGATCCGCGCCACGCCGACCAGATGGTTCGCGGCACGGTCGTGCTTCCCCACGGCACGGGCAAGGTGACTCGCGTCGTGGTCTTCGCCCAGGGCGACAAGGCCCTCGAGGCCCTGCGAGCAGGGGCCGACGAGGTCGGCTCCGACGACCTGGTCAAGAAGATCGAGGCCGGCTGGACGGACTTCGACGTCGCCCTCGCGGCGCCCGATGTCATGGGCATGGTCGGCCGCCTCGGCCGCATTCTCGGCCGCAAGGGTCTGATGCCGAACCCGAAGTCCGGTACCATCACCTTCGACCTCGAGCGGGCCATCAAGGAAGTCAAGGCCGGCCGCGTCGAGTTCAAGGTCGACAAGGGCGGCATCATCCATGTCCCGTTCGGCAAGGCGAGCTTCGAGGCGCAGCAGCTCGTCGACAACCTGGCGACGCTGACGGACGCCATCAACCGCGCTCGCCCGAGCGGCGCGAAGGGCCAGTATCTGCGGACGCTCACCATCGTCTCGACGATGGGCCCCGGCATCCGCATCGACATACCGGCCGTTCTCGCGGTCGCCGCGGCGTCGTAGCGCCGCCCAATACATGAGGCTCGGCCGCGGCAGCGTGGACCGGGCCGGCGACGGGCCGTGCATCGACGGACCGGCGCCACTCAATTGAATACGACGGACCGCCGCAGACAGCATGCGTCGTAGCCGCCCCGCCGGAAGTCCGGCCGTGGCGGACTCGACTCAATTCGCCGGACCAGAGCCGGCGGGCATGCCGAGGCAGGGACCAAGCCTCCATCCGCGTGGATGGGCGCGCCCCTGTTGGCGAAAGCCGTCGCAGGGGCGTTTTGGTCGGTGACAAGTATTGGAGCCGGCCAGCCCACCCGCCGCGCGCCGGCTGCGTGCACAGGAATTGAACGGAGTTGGCAAGCCGAAGCTCCGCCGAGGCCAGACCGAGGCGCCGACGAGCACCGAAGCGAGCGCACCTGGACGTGCGTCAGCGAGGAGCACAGGAGGCAACGAAGGTGTGGACCGGCCGAGCGAGGCCGATCGCTCCGGGAGGTACCAATGCCTACAGAGGCCAAGCGCGAGACCGTCGCAGAACTGACCGAGGAAGCTCGGTCCAGTTCGGCGATGATCGTCTCCGAATACCGCGGCCTCAAGGTCTCCGATCTCGGCGCGATCCGTCGAAACCTGCGCCAGCAGAACGTCACTTACCACGTCGTCAAGAACCGGCTGATGAAGATCGCCGCGCGGGACGCCGGGTCGGAGGCACTTGCCATCCTGCTCGAAGGGCCGACCGCGGTCGCTTTCATCAAGGGCGACGAGGGAGCTGCAACCAAGGCGGTCCTGGACGCACTCCGGCCCTACCGACTGGTCAAGGTCACGGGGGCTGTCATCGGCGATCAGGTCGTGAACGCCGAAGGCGTCGTGCGTCTATCGCAACTCCCCGGACGCGACGTGCTCAGGGCCCAGGTCGCAGGCGCGATCGCCGCGCCGATGGCGACCATGGCCGGCCTCTTCGATGCCCCTCTGCGGGACATCGCGGGACTGGTCGCGGCCCTCGCCGACAAGCAGAGCGCCTGACCCGGGCCCGCCGGGAAAGCGCGCCCCAGCCGAGACAGATCGCACGGGCCGGTCAGGTCCGAGCATGAAGGAGCAATCGATCACATGGCTAAGCTGACTCAGGACCAGTTGCTCGACGCGTTTGCGTCGATGACCGTTCTCGAGCTCGCCGACTTCAAGAAGGCCTTCGAGGACAAGTTCGGCGTGACCGCCGCCGCCCCGGTCGCAATGGCGGCCGTCGGTGCCGTCGCAGCCGCTCCCGTTGCGGCCGCCGAGGTCGAGGAGCAGACCGAGTTCACCGCGATCCTGGCCGAGATCGGCCCGAACAAGATCCCGGTCATCAAGGTCGTCCGCGAGCTCACCGGCCTCGGCCTCAAGGAGGCCAAGGACCTCGTCGACGGCGCACCCAAGCCCGTCAAGGAAGGCGTCAACAAGGACGAAGCCGCGAAGATCAAGGCTGCCCTCGAAGAGCAGGGCGCGAAGGTCGAGATCAAGTAGCCCTCCTCCTGGTAGAGTGGGGCGGCGCGAGCCGCCCCACTCGCCGATCGGGTGGCGTCGGCTTTGCGCCTGGGGGTTCTCTTGACGCGCCCATTTGACACCGGCGGAAATCGCGGTATCCTACTCCTTCTGTGAGCGCGGCCCTTCCCTTTCTCCTCCGTCAAGGAGCGGTTCATGCTGTCTGTCGCTGAGTCCTCTCGCGCCTCCGCGGTCACGCCTCGACGGCGCTACGCGCGGATCCCCGAGGTCCTTGAGATCCCCAACCTGATCGAGCTTCAGCTGAGCTCCTTCGATTGGTTCGTGGAGAAGGGGCTCCGGGAGCTGTTCGACGAGATCAGCCCGATCAAGGACTTCACCGGCAAGGTGATGGAGCTCCACTTCCTGGACTACGAGTTCGGCGCGCCCAAGTACGCCGAGCTCGAGTGCAGGACCAAGGACCTCACCTTCAGCCGGCCCCTCTACGTCAACGTCGAGCTCCTGATCAAGGAGACGGGCGAGATCCAGCGCCAGCGCGTCTACATGGGCGACTTCCCGTTCATGACGGACCAGGGCACGTTCATCATCAACGGCGCCGAGCGCGTCGTCGTCTCCCAGCTGGTCCGATCGCCCGGCGTCTACTACAGCGCCGTCGAGGATCCCGACCAGCGGCCGGACTCTCTACTCGGCCAAGGTCATCCCGAACCGGGGTGCCTGGCTCGAGTTCGAGACCAGCAACAAGGACCTCCTCTCGGTCAAGGTCGACCGCAAGCGCAAGATCGCCGCGACGACCCTGCTGCGCGCCGTCGGCTACGAGAACAACGATGAGATCGGCGGCCTTTTCGCCACCGTCGACACGGACCCCGAGCATCAGTACATCGCCTCCACGCTGGACAAGGACCTCACCAAGACCCAGCAGGACGCGCTGATCGAGGTCTACAAGAAGCTGCGCCCGGGCGACCCGCCGACCGGCGACAACGCCCGGCAGCTTGTCGAGAGCCTCTTCTTCAACTTCCGCCGCTACGACCTCGGTCGCGTGGGCCGGTACAAGTTCAACAAGAAGCTCGGTCCGGTCGTCGAGCGGATGGGCATCGAGCTCGACCGCGAGCAGCGGATCATCACCCGCGAGGACATCGCCGCCATCGTCGGCCATCTCATCGAGCTGAACCGCGGCCTCGGCCTGCCGGACGACATCGACCACCTGGGCAACCGTCGCATCCGCGCCAACGGCGAGCTGATCCAGAACGCGTTCCGCGTCGGCCTGCTCCGCATGGAGCGCGTCGTTCGCGAGCGCATGACGATCCAGGAGATCGACAAGGCCACGCCGAACGCCCTCATCAACATCCGGCCCGTCGTGGCCGCGATGAAGGAGTTCTTCGGCGGCAGCCAGCTGAGCCAGTTCATGGACCAGACCAACCCTCTGGCCGAGCTGACCAGCAAGCGGCGCCTGTCGGCCCTCGGCCCGGGCGGCCTTTCGCGAGAGCGCGCCGGCTTCGACGTCCGCGACGTCCACCACAGCCACTACGGCCGCATCTGCCCGATCGAGACGCCGGAAGGCCCGAACATCGGCCTGATCGGCTCGCTGGCCACTTTCGGTCGAATCAACAGCTACGGCTTCATCGAGACGCCCTATCGCAAGGTGAAGCGGACGATCGCCTGGGACGACCCGGAGCTCGCGAGCCACGAGGCCGGAGCGGACGTGGTCGGCAAGGACGGCAAAGTCATCCTCAAGTCCGGCGAGAAGTTCAACGACGCGGCCATCGCCGAGCTGAAGCGCCAGAAGGCGTCCGGCCTTCCCCATTCGCCCGGTCGTCACGGCCGAGATCGAGTACCTCGCCGCGGACGAGGAGGAAGAGCACCACGTCGCCCAGGCCAACGCCGAGCTCGACGCTCAGGGCCACTTCGTCGAGCGACCGCATCCCGTGCCGCTACCGCGACCAGTTCCCCGAGGCCCGGCCGAGCGCCATCGAGTACATGGACGTCTCGCCCAAGCAGGTCGTCTCGCGTGGCCACGGCCCTCATCCCGTTCCTCGAGCACGACGACGCCAACCGCGCCCTGATGGGCTCGAACATGCAGCGCCAGGCCGTGCCGCTCCTCGAGCCGGAGGCGCCGATCGTCGGCACCGGCATGGAGTGGCGCGTCGGCCCTGGACTCGGGCCAGGTCGTCGTCGCCACGCGACCCGGCGTGGTCACCAGCGTGACCGCCGACCGCGTCCAGGTCGAAACCGACGCCGGCGAGCTCGACGAGTACCTGCTGCAGAAGTACGTGCGCTCCAACCAGGGCACGTGCATCAACCAGCGGCCCGATCGTCGACGTCGGCCAGCGCCTCGAGAAGGGCGAGCCGATCGCCGACTCGAGCTCCACGGACCACGGCGAGCTGGCCCTCGGCCGCAACGTCCTCGTGGCGTTCATGAGCTGGGAAGGCGGCAACTACGAGGACGCCATCGTCATCAGCGAGCGCCTCGTCAAGGAAGACTTCTTCACCAGCATCCACATCGAGAAGCACGAGCTGGAGTCCCGCGACACCAAGCTCGGCCCCGAAGAGATCACCCGCGACATCCCCAACGTCGGCGAGGAGTCGCTCAAGGACCTGGACGAGGAAGGCATCGTCTACATCGGCGCCGAAGTCCAGCCGGGCGACATCCTGGTCGGCAAGATCACGCCCAAGGGCGAGACCGAGCTGACCGCCGAGGAGAGACTCCTCCGCGCGATCTTCGGCGAGAAGGCCCGCGAGGTGAAGGACTCGCAGCCTGCGCCTGCCCCACGGCGAGCGCGGCAAGGTCGTCGACGTCCGCATCTTCAGCCGCGAAGAGGGCGACGAGCTCATGCCGGGCGTCAACCGCCTGGTCCGTGTCTCGGTCGCCCAGAAGCGCAAGGTCAGCGTCGGCGACAAGATGGCCGGCCGCCACGGCAACAAGGGTGTCATCGCCAAGGTTCTGCCTGTCGAAGACATGCCCTACCTGCCCGACGGCACCCCGGTCGACATCGTTCTCAACCCGCTGGGCGTGCCGAGCCGAATGAACATCGGCCAGATCCTCGAGACGCACCTGGGCTGGGCTCTCCACGAGCGCGGTCTCAACGCGGCGACGGCCGTCTTCGACGGTGCGACGGAGGAGCAGATCCGCGAGGAGCTTCGCGCGGCCGGACTGCCCGAGGACGGCAAGGTCGTGCTCCGCGACGGGCGGTCGGGCGAGCCGTTCGATCGGCCGATCACGGTCGGCTACATCTACATGCTCAAGCTCCACCACCTGGTGGAGGACAAGATCCACGCCCGGTCCACCGGACCCTACAGCCTCATCACGCAGCAGCCTCTGGGCGGCAAGGCCCAGTTCGGCGGCCAGCGCTTCGGTGAGATGGAGGTCTGGGCTCTCGAGGCCTACGGCGCGGCGAACATCCTGCAGGAGCTTCTCACGGTCAAGTCCGACGACGTCATGGGTCGTGTCCAGACCTACGAGGCGATCGTCAAGGGCGAGGAGATCCAGGCGCCGGGCGTTCCCGAGTCGTTCAAGGTCCTCATCAAGGAGCTCCAGAGCCTGGGTCTCAACGTCGAAATCCTCAACGAAAACGACGAAGAAATCCGCTTCGCGGAAGACTCCGGCACTTACCCGATGCCAGATCTGGGTGGCATCAACCTCGCCGGGTTCGAGGACTGAACCGACTGAACGCATGACTCGGCGCCTGTGCCCGGCCAGCCAGGCGTCGACGATCCACGGTCCGAACTACGCCCCCGAGCCAGGCGGTGGCGTGGAGGAGAGGAATGCTCGAGGTTAACAACTTCAACGCCATCCGGATCTCGCTGGCCAGCCCCGAGCAGATTCGGGACTGGTCTTCAGGCGAGGTGACCAAGCCGGAGACGATCAACTACCGAACGCTCAAGCCGGAGAAGGACGGGCTGTTCGACGAGCGCATCTTCGGTCCCACCAAGGACTGGGAGTGCTACTGCGGCAAGTACAAGCGGATTCGGTACAAGGGCATCATCTGCGACAAGTGCGGCGTCGAGGTCACGCGCTCCAAGGTGCGCCGCGAACGGATGGGCCACATCCAGCTGGCCAGCCCCGTAAGCCACATCTGGTACTTCAAGGGGACGCCGTCGCGCCTGGGCATCCTTCTCGACATCAGTCCCCGCAACCTCGAGCGGATCCTCTATTTCGCCCTCTACATCGTTACCCACGTGGACGAGGAGGCCCGCAAGCGGGCCCTGGCCGCGCTGGAGGACGAGGCCGAGGGTAGGGGAGGCAAGGGCGGCCGGGCCCTGAGCGACCTCGAGGACGAGCTGCGAAGCCGTTTCCATCGCCAGAAGGACGAGTTGAACGCCATCCTGGCGACGACCAAGGCCGATCTGGAGCAGCAGCGAACTGCCCGGACCGAGGAGATAGTCGAGGCCGCTCAGGGCGTCGAGAAGCTCCTGAAGGCCCTCGGCAAGGACGCCGCGGCCGAGGCGATCGCCTTCCCGATCACGGGCGAGGTGGTGGTCGCGGCCGGAGCGACCGCCGGCAAGGAAGCCGCCGCTACTCTCCGCAAGATCGTGGCCGCCGAGTCGGAGCGGGTCACCGCCGAGATCCAGCAGCGCGAGGCGGACGAGGAGAGGAGCGTCGCCCAGAAGATCGGCGATCTCCAGCTCGCCAACGACGCCGAGATCGAGACCGAGCGCGAGCGTCTCCGCCGCGACGCCGAAGGCGCCAAGGACGAGATTCGCAAGCAGCGCGACGAGATCGAGTCGATCAAGCCGCTGATGACCCTGCTCGAGAACGACTTCCGATACCTGGACGAGCGGTACGGCTCCGGCAGCCGGGGCGGCCGCATCTTCCACGCGGCCATGGGCGCGGAGGCCGTCCGCGACATCATCGGCCGGATGGACCTGGAGGAGCTCGCTCGCTCTCTCCACGTCGAGGTTCGGACGACCTCCGGCCAGCGTCGCAAGAAGGCCATCAAGCGGCTGCGCCTCATCGAGGCCTTCCGGCGATCGGGCACGCGTCCGGAGTGGATGATCCTTTCGGTCATCCCGGTCATTCCGCCGGACCTGCGGCCGATGGTCCAGCTCGACGGCGGTCGGTTCGCCACCTCCGACCTGAACGACCTGTATCGGCGCGTGATCAACCGCAACAACCGGCTCAAGCGACTGCTCGAGCTGGGCGCCCCGGAGATCATCATCCGCAACGAGAAGCGGATGCTCCAGGAGGCCTGCGACGCCCTGATCGACAACGGTCGGCGCGGCCGGGCCATCGCCGGCACCGGCAACCATCGCCTCAAGAGCCTCTCGGACATGCTCAAGGGCAAGCAGGGCCGGTTCCGCCAGAACCTGCTCGGCAAGCGCGTGGACTACTCCGGCCGGTCGGTCATCGTCGTCGGCCCGGAGCTCAAGCTCCACCAGTGCGGCCTGCCCAAGAAGATGGCGCTCGAGCTGTTCAAGCCGTTCGTCATGCGCCTGCTGGTCGAGAAGGGCTTCGCCCACAACATCAAGAGCGCCAAGCGCATCGTCGAGCGTGTCCGGCCGGAGGTCTGGGACGTTCTCGAAGAGGTCATCAAGGACCATCCGGTCCTGCTGAACCGCGCCCCCACGCTGCACCGCCTCGGCATCCAGGCGTTCATGCCGGTCCTCGTCGAGGGCTCGGCCATCCAGATCCACCCGCTCGTCTGCACCGCGTTCAACGCGGACTTCGACGGCGACCAGATGGCCGTCCACGTCCCGCTTTCCACTGCCGCGCAGGAAGAAGCGCGGACGATGATGCTGTCGACCGCCAACCTCCTCTCGCCGGCGGACGGAAGCCCGGTCGTGGCTCCGACGCAGGACATGGTCCTCGGCTGCTTCTATCTGACGATGGACAAGCCCCTGGCCGAGGGCAAGAAGATGCGCCTCTTCTCGAGCGAGGGCGAGGCCATCCTCACCTACCAGCTCCGCGAGGTCACTCTCCACGAGCCGGTGATCGCCATGGTCAAGGCCTGGGACGAAGAGGCCGGCGCGGCCGTCGACACACGGGTCCAGACGACCGTCGGGCGGATCATCTTCAACCAGATCGTCCCCGACCGGCTTCGCTTCAAGAACGTCAACATGAAGCGGACCGAACTCCGCAAGCTCGTCGACGAGTGCTATCGAATCCTCGGCCCCGCGGAGACGGCCAACGTCGTCGACGGCGTCAAGGGCGTCGGCTTCGAATACGCCACGCGTGGCGGCATGACCATCGCCGTCGGCGACATCGTCATTCCGCCGGACAAGGCCCGCCGCCTGGTCGAGGCCGACGCTTCGGTCGACCAGATCGATCGCCAGTTCCAGCGCGGCCTGATCACCGACGACGAGCGCTACGAGCAGGTCGTCGACGTCTGGCAGAAGACCACCAACGACCTGTCGACGGCGATGATGGACGGCCTCGATGCCTTCGGCTCCGTCCGCATGATGTCGGACTCGGGCGCCCGAGGTAACAAGGGACAGATCAGCCAGCTCGGCGGAATGCGCGGCCTGATGGCCGACCCGTCGGGCCGGATCATCGACGTGCCGGTGCGGAGCAACTTCCGCGAAGGCATGACCGTTCTCGAGTACTTCATCTCCACCCACGGCGCCCGCAAGGGCCTCGCCGACACCGCCCTTCGAACCGCCGACTCGGGCTATCTGACCCGTCGTCTGGTGGACGTCGCCCAGGACGTGATCACTCGCGAGGAGGACTGCGGCACCCAGGAAGGCTCCTGGATCACGCGGTCCGAGTCGGCCGAGATCGCCAGCAACGAGAAGGGCGCCTATCAGAAGCGAATGGTCGGCCGGCTGTCGGCCGCCGATCTGTTCCATCCGACGACGGGCGAGCTTCTCGTCGAACGCAACCAGGAGCTGACCGAAGCCCTGGCCGCCGCCGATCGACGAGTCCGGGATCGACGAGGTCCTGGTCCGCTCGCCGCTGTCCTGCGAGGCCCGCCACGGCGTCTGCCGGCTGTGCTACGGCCGAAACCTGGCCACCGGCTCACTGGTGGGCATCGGCGAGGCCGTGGGCATCATCGCCGCCCAGTCGATCGGCGAGCCGGGCACGCAGCTGACCATGCGAACGTTCCACACCGGCGGCGTCGCCGGCCTGGACATCACCGCCGGTCTGCCGCGCGTCGAGGAGCTTTTCGAAGGCCGCGTGCCCAAGGGCAAGGCAGAGATCAGCCACATCGACGGCATCGTGGAGATCGTCCGCGGCGACACCGGAACCCGCGTAAAGGTCACGAGCAGGGAGCAGTACGACACCCACATCGCCCTGGGCCCCGGCGCTGGAGCTGCTTTCCGCCGACGGCGACATGGTCGAAGCCGGCCAGGTCATCGCCCGGCTGGAAGGCGGCGACAAGTCCGCCGACGTGTCGGCCCCGGCAAAGGGCTTCCTGGTCCGCGAGGGCGACGACCTGGTCGTCCGCTCCGAGGACACGGTCGAGCGCGAGTACGCCATCCCGCACAACGCCAAGCTCATGGTCGAGAACGGCTGCGGAAATCCGCGCCGGCGATGCAATCACGGATGGCCCGATCAACCCGCAGGAGTACCTCGAGACGCGGGGCAAGGACGCCGTCCAGCGTTACCTGGTCAAGGAAGTCCAGAAGGTCTACCGCAGCCAGGGCGTGACGATCAACGACAAGCACATCGAGATCATCGTCCGCCAGATGCTCCGCAAGGTTCGCATCGATCAGCCGGGCGACACCGATCTCCTGCCGACCGAGTTGATCGATCGCCTCGACTTCGAGGAGGTCAACAACCGGGTCCTGGCCGAGGGCGGCGAGCCCGCCACGGCCCAGACCGTCCTGCTCGGTGTAACAAAGGCATCGCTCAACACCTCGTCGTTCCTTGCGGCCGCCTCCTTCCAGGAGACGACCCGGGTGCTCACCGAAGCCGCCATCAACGGCTCCAAGGACCACCTGATCGGCCTCAAGGAGAACGTCATCATCGGCAAGCTCATCCCGGCCGGGACGGGCGCGCCGGCCAACATCGCCGCCGCTCGCGAGCGGGCGCGCCGGGCCGCCGAAGAGGCGCTCGCCGGCGAATCGCTCGAGAGACTGCGCGGGCCGGAGTACGAGTACAACCCGTTCCTCGAGGAGGCCGGAGCCCGGCCGTCCGACGAGACCGCGGACCTGGCCTCGCTCCTGTCCGCGAGCGTGGGCGGCGAACCTCGCGACGACGAAACCGACTTCGTCAACCCCTTCCTGGCCGCCATCGGCGGCGAGTCCGGGGCCGAAGCCGAGCCGTCGGATCTGCCCGGGCTGGAAGAGCTTCTTGGCGAGGCCCTTTCGGACGAGGCATCCTCGGACGAAGGTCCTGTGGGGGAAGTGAAGAAGGACGACCGGTAGACGTCGGCCGCCCTTCCGGGCGGCCTTCGTCAACCGTCCGATCGAATGGCGCTGGGGTCCGCTGGGGCCTCCCGAAGGTTTGACACCCCAGGGGGCCGCTGATAAACTCCGCGCTCGTGGCTTCTGAGAGGCCGCGATTGGCACGCGCCACTCGCGACGCTCGCAAGAGCCGATCCGGACGGCGGGGAACCGAACGGGACACCGGCAAAATCCGGTGCGTGGAGGCCCGCCAGACCATCGAAGCGATTTGCGCCAGACCAGATCGCCTCCATGTCGCGACCGGTGCCGCAGCAGCGGCCCATCGGACGCCGGAGGCCACCGCGGCGACGCAGGCTCCCGTCGATTGGAATTGCACCGGGGCCCAACCCGGCGCGGTTCGATATCGGCGGCGAATCGCCTACAAGACAGTCAATGCAGCAGAGAGCGAAAGGAGCAGCGTCTCCGTGCCGACAATCAGCCAGCTCGTGCGTCACGGTCGCCAGCCGAAGATCTCGAAGATCAAGGCGCCGGCCATGCGCAAGAACTGGAACAGCCTTCGCCAGCGTCAGGTGGCCATCCCAGGAGCGCCACAGAAGCGCGGCGTCTGCCTGCAGGTGCGCACGATGACGCCGAAGAAGCCGAACTCGGCTCTTCGCAAGATCGCCCGCGTCCGGCTCACCAACCAGATGGAAGTGACGGCCTACATCCCCGGGATCGGCCACAACCTCCAGGAGCACTCGGTAGTCCTCGTCCGCGGCGGTCGCGTGAAGGACCTGCCGTCGGTCAAGTACCACATCATCCGCGGCACCCTCGACGCGGCAGGCGTCAAGGACCGCAAGCAGGGCCGCTCCAAGTACGGGGCGAAGGCCGCTCAGCAGAAGGGCAAGAAGTAACGATGCCCCGTCGTCCGACCATCGCCCGCAAGACCAAGTATCAGGGCGCTCCGTCCACTCGCCTCAGCAGCCGCTTCGGCACCAAGCTGATGACCGATGGCAAGCGCCACCTTTCCGAGCGCATCCTGCGAGAGGCCCTGGCCCGCGCCGAGGCCCAGGCTCGCCGGCCCGGCATCGAGGTCCTCGAGTCGGCCATGCGAAACGCGACGCCGATCATCGAGGTCAAGCCGCGCCGAGTCGGTGGCGCCACATACCAGGTCCCGGTCGAGATCCGGGGCGATCGCCGCATGTCGCTGGGCGTCCGCTGGCTGGTCCAGGCCGCCCGCAAGCGCAGCGGGAAGAGCATGTCGGAGAAGCTTGCCGCCGAGCTCGTCGATGCCATGAACGGCCTCGGCGCGGCAGTCAAGCGTCGTGAGGACACTCACAAGATGGCCGACGCGAACAGGGCCTTCACTCACTTCAAGTGGTAGGCCTCCGCTAGGGAGCACCAAGGATCGTGGCACGTCAAGTTCCGCTCGCCAAGACGCGGAACATCGGAATCATCGCCCATATCGACGCTGGGAAGACCACCGTCACCGAGCGGGTCCTCTTCTACACGAAGAAGATCTACAAGATCGGTGAGGTCCATGAGGGCGCGGCCACCATGGACTGGATGCCCCAGGAGCAGGAGCGCGGCATCACTATCACTGCCGCGGCTACGACGTGCTTCTGGGACGATCATCGAATCAACATCATCGATACGCCCGGGCACGTGGACTTCACGGTAGAGGTCGAGCGAAGCCTGCGGGTCCTCGATGGGGCGGTGGTGGTGTTCGACGGTGTCGCCGGGGTCGAGCCGCAGTCCGAGACGGTCTGGCGGCAGGCCGACCGATATCGCGTCCCGCGAATCTGCTTCATCAACAAGCTGGACCGCACGGGAGCGGATTTCTGGCGCTGCGTGGACATGATCCGCGAGCGGCTGGGGGCGCGGCCGGTTCCGATCCAGTTGCCGATCGGCAACGAGGACAAGTTCCGCGGCATCGTGGACCTGATCACCATGAAGGCGATCGTCTACAGGGCCGAGGACCTGGGCGCCGAATCGGAGACGATCGAGATCCCGGCCGAACTGCGTGAAGCGGCCAGGACCCAGCGCGAGAAGATGGTCGAGGCCGTCGCCGAGATGGACGACGAGCTGACGCACAAGTACCTCGAAGGGCACACTCTCAGCAACGAGGACATCAAGCGCGGTCTGCGGCTTGGCACGCTGGAGTACCGCATCGTGCCCGTACTCGCCGGCTCGGCCCTCAAGAACAAGGGCGTCCAGCCCGTCCTCGACGCGGTGGTGGACTACCTCCCGTCGCCGCTCGACGTCCCCCCGGTGATCGGCGAACACCCCACCACGCACAAGGAAGTGCTGCGCACCGCCGACGACAGCGAGCCCTTCAGCGCCCTGGTCTTCAAGATCGCGGCAGACCCATATGTCGGCAAGCTGGCCTACTTCCGGGTCTACTCGGGGACGCTCAACTCCGGCTCCTACGTGCTCAACGCCACGAAGGGGAAGAAGGAGCGGATCGGCCGCATCCTCCAGATGCATGCCAACCACCGCGAGGAGATCGAGACCGTGTACGCCGGCGACATCGCCGCCGCGGTCGGACTGAAGGAGAGCTTCACCGGGGACACCCTCAGCGACCCGGACCACCCGGTCGTGCTCGAGTCGATCGTCTTCCCGGAGCCCGTCATCGAAGTCGCCATCGAGCCCAAGACCAAGGCCGACCAGGACAAGCTGGCCCTGGCTCTGCAGCGCCTGGCCGACGAAGACCCCACCTTCCGGGTCCACACGGACGAGGAGAGCGGCCAGACCCGCATCGCCGGTATGGGCGAGTTGCACCTGGACGTCCTCGTCGACCGGATGGTTCGCGAGTTCAAGGTCGCGGCGAACGTCGGACGTCCCCGTGTCTCCTATCGGGAGACGATCCGCCAGCAGGCCGAAGGCAACTACCGCCACGTCAAGCAGACCGGCGGCAAGGGCCAGTACGGCCACGTCGTCATCAAGATCGAGCCCAACAAGCAGGGCGCGGGCTACGAGTTCGTCGACAAGATCGTGGGCGGCGTCATCCCGCGCGAGTACATCAAGCCGATCGACATGGGTATCCGCGAGGCCCTCGAGACGGGCCCATACGCGGGCTATCCGATGGTCGACGTCAAGGTGACGCTCTTCGACGGGTCGTTCCACGAAGTCGACTCGAGCGAGATGGCGTTCCGCATCGCCGCCTCCATGGCCCTCAAGGAAGCGGCCCACAAGGCTTCGCCCGTGATCCTCGAACCTCTCATGAGGGTCGAGGTCACGATGCCCGAGCAGTTCCTCGGTGACGTCATCGGCGACATCAACGCTCGCCGCGGGCACATCGAGGCGATGGAATCGCGGGCCTCCACCCAGGTGGTTCGGGCGCGCGTACCGCTGGCCGAGATGTTCGGCTACGCCACCGACCTGCGGTCCATGACCCAGGGACGGGCAAGCTACTCGATGGAGTTGTCGCACTACGCCGAGGTCCCCGCCAACCTGGCGGCCGAGCTCGTTCAGAAGTCCCGAGTCTGATCAGTCAATTCATCCCGCAGTAGGAGCGAGGGAGCAGCCGCGATGGCGAAGAAGAAGTTCGAGCGGACCAAGCCGCACGTCAACATCGGCACCATCGGCCACATCGACCACGGCAAGACGACGCTCACCGCGGCGATCACCAAGTACCTCGCTCTAAAGGGCGGGGCCGAGTACCGCGCCTTCGACTCGATCGACAACGCCCCCGAGGAGCGCGAGCGCGGCATCACCATCGCCATCGCCCACGTCGAGTACGAGACGGCCAACCGCCACTACGCCCACGTCGACTGCCCCGGCCACGCCGACTACATCAAGAACATGATCACCGGCGCGGCCCAGATGGACGGCGCCGTCCTCGTCGTCGCCGCGACCGACGGCCCCATGCCCCAGACGCGCGAGCACATCCTGCTCGCCCGCCAGGTGGAAGTGCCCTACATCGTCGTCTTCCTCAACAAGTGCGACGCCGTCGACGATCCCGAGCTGCTCGATCTGGTCGAGCTCGAGGTCCGCGAGCTGCTCACCAAGAACCACTTCCCAGGCGACGACATCCCGATCGTGCGCGGCTCCGCTCTCAAGGCCCTCGAGACCACCGGCGGCGTCGACGATCCGGCCTACGCCTGCATCCAGGAGCTCCTCGACGCGGTCGACTCCTACATCCCGACCCCCGAGCGCCCCATCGACAAGCCCTTCATCATGCCGATCGAGGACGTCTTTGGCATCAAGGGCCGTGGCACCGTGGCCACCGGGCGCATCGAGCGCGGCATCGTGAAGGTCTCCGACGAAGTCGAGATCGTCGGCATCCGGCCGACCCGCAAGGTCGTCGTCACCGGCGTCGAGATGTTCAAGAAGCTGCTCGACGAGGGCCGTGCCGGCGACAACGTCGGCTGCCTGCTGCGCGGCATCGAGCGCGACGACATCGAGCGCGGCCAGGTCCTCGCCAAGGCCGGCTCCGTCAAGCCGCACACCAAGTTCATCGCTCGCGTCTACGTTCTCTCCCGCGAGGAGGGTGGCCGCCATACCCCGTTCTACAACGGCTACCGGCCCCAGTTCTACCTGCGCACGACGGACGTCACCGGCGCCATCGGACTGCCCGAGGGTGCCGAGATGATCATGCCCGGCGACAACGTCGACATGACCGTCGAGCTCATCACCCCGATCGCCCTCGAAGTCGGCCAGCGCTTCGCCATCCGCGAGGGTGGCCGCACCGTCGGCGCCGGGGCCATCACCTCGATCATCGAGTAAGGCGGAGTCTGAGATGGCAAGGCAGCGGATCAGGATCCGCCTCAAGGCTTACGACCACCGACTGCTCGATCAGTCGGCGGCGCAGATCGTGGAGACGGCCCAGCGGACCGGCGCGGACGTCGTCGGTCCCGTTCCGCTGCCGACGCGCATCGAGAAGTTCACCGTCCTGCGCTCACCGTTCATCGACAAGGACAGCCGGGAGCAGTTCGAGATCCGCACTCACAAGCGGCTCGTGGACATCCTGGAGCCGTCGTCGAAGACCGTTGACGCCCTGATGCGGCTCTCGCTGGCGGCGGGCGTCGACATCGAAATCAAGATGTGAGGTGGCAATGAACAGCGTCTTCAGCCACCCCAGCGAGCGAGTGCAATGAGTATCGGACTGATCGGCCGAAAGGTCGGCATGACCCAGCTGTTCCAGGACGACGGAACGATGATCCCGGTGAGCGTCCTCGCCGTGGAGCCGAATACCGTGACTCGCGTCCGCACGGCGGAGCGAGACGGCTATGCCGCCGTCCAGCTCGGGATCGAGGAGTCGGGCAAGCTCACCAAGCCGGAGATCGGGCAGCTCAAGAACCTGCCCATGCTCGCCGTCCTCCGCGAGTTCCGGGTCGAAGGCCCGGACGACTCGGCCTACACCGTCGGCCAGAAGCTGGACGTGACCCTCTTCGCCCCGGGCGACATCGTCGACGTCACGGGCGTGAGCAAGGGCAAGGGCTTCTCCGGCCACATCAAGCGCCATCATTTCAAGCGCGGCCCCAAGACCCACGGTTCCGACCATCACCGCGCCCCCGGTTCGATCGGCCCCGGCACGACGCCGGGCCGCGTCTACAAGGGCATGCGCATGGCCGGCCACATGGGCGATGCCCGCGCCACCGTCAAGTCGCTGCGGGTCGTCCGAGCGGACGCCGAGCGCAACCTGTTGCTCGTCAAGGGTTCCGTCCCCGGCACCCCACACGGGCTCATCCTCGTGAAGAAGGCCTAGTCATGCCGACGACGACCCTTTACTCGAGGACGGGCGAGGAGATCGGCCAGGTCGAGCTCTCCGAAGAGCTCTTCGCGGCTCCGATCAACACGGCCGTGCTCCACCAGGTGGTGATCGCCCAGCTGGCCGGTCGCCATCTTGGAACCCACGACACCAAGAAGCGTGGCGAAGTCGAAGGCGGCGGCAAGAAGCCGTATCGCCAGAAGGGGACCGGCCGCGCCCGCCAGGGCTCGACCCGATCGCCGCACTATCGCGGCGGCGGCGTGGTCTTCGGTCCGCACCCGCGCAGCTACGTTCAGCGTCTGCCGCGCCAGATGAAGCGCCTCGCCCTGTGCGGAGCGCTCACGGCGAAGCTCGACGACGGCGCCATCTGCGTCCTCGACGCCTTCGGCCTCGAGGGGCCGAAGACGCGCGACCTGGTCGGCGTTCTCGACGCCCTCGGCCGGTCCGACGGTCGCGTCCTGATCGTGGCCCCGGCCACGGACGAGACGCTGATCCTCTCCGCGCGGAACCTGCCGCGCGTCGAGGTAATTCGCGCCGACTCGCTCAACGTCGTGGCCCTGCTCAACGCGGACACCGTCCTGATCGAGCAGCCGGCCCTCAGCACGATGGAAGAGGTGTACGCGTGAGCCTCTCTGCCCACGAGATCATCCTCCGCCCCGTCATCAGTGAGAAGTCGATGGACGAGTCGCAGCGTGGCAAGTACACGTTCGCGGTCCGCGACGACGTCAGCAAGATCCAGATCGAGGCGGCCATCGAGGAGATCTTCAAAGTGAAGGTCGCCGCGGTGAACGTCCTCACGACCAAGTCAAAGGAGAAGCGCGGCGGGACGCGTCGGAGCCGGATAGGCGGCCGGACGACCCCCTGGCGCAAGGCGATCGTGACGCTGGCCCCCGGCCAGAAGATCGAGTTCTTCGAGGCCGTCTGACATGCCGCTGCGAAGCTACAAGCCAACCTCGGCGGGCCGCCGGTTCATGACCCGGTCCACCTTTGAGGAGATCACCACCAAAGAACCCTACAAGCCGCTCCTGGAGTCGCAGAAGCGTGGCTCCGGCCGCAACAATCAGGGCCGGCTCACCGTTCGCCATCGCGGCGGCGGCGAGAAGCAGCACTACCGCATCATCGACTTCAAGCGCGACAAGTTCGGCGTGCCGGCCAAGCTGGCGACGATCGAGTACGACCCGAACCGGTCGGCCCGCATCGGCCTGCTCCACTACGCCGACGGCGAGAAGCGCTACATGCTCCTGCCGAACGGCCTCAAGGTCGGTGACGTCGTCGTCGCCGGAGTCGAGGTCGAGGCCCGTGTCGGCAACGCCCTGCCGCTGGCCAACATCCCGCTCGGCACCACGATCCACAACGTCGAGCTCGTTCCCGGGCAAGGGCGGACAGATCGTCCGATCCGCCGGAGTCGTCGGCCCAGCTGCTCGCCAAAGAGGGCGACTACGCCGCGGTCCGACTGCCCTCCGGCGAGGTTCGTCGCATCCCGCTGCGCTGCATGGCCACCATCGGCCAGGTCTCCAACCTCGAGCACGAGAACCAGAGCCTGGGCAAGGCCGGGCGCGCGCGGCACATGGGCCAGCGGCCCGAAGTCCGCGGCGTCGTCATGAACCCCAGGGACCATCCGCACGGCGGCGGCGAAGGCAAGTCGCCCACCGGAATGCCGCCCAAGACGCCGTGGGGTAAGCCCGCCATGGGCTATCGGACGCGTCTTGGCAAGAAGTCGTCGAGCAGACTCATCATCCGCTCGCGACACGGCAAGCAGTAAGGCAGAGGAGAGAGAGGCATGTCGCGTTCGGTCAAGAAGGGACCGTTCGTCGAGTCGCGGCTCCTCGGCCGCGTCCAGACGATGAACAAGCGCAACGAGAAGAAGGTCGTCAAGACCTGGTCTCGAGCGTCGGTCATATTCCCCGATTTCATCGGACACACCGTTGCCGTGTACAACGGCAAGAAGCACATCCCGGTCTACGTGACCGAGAACATGGTCGGCCACCGTCTCGGCGAGTTCTCCCCAACCCGCACCTTCCGCGGGCACGGGAAGCACACCGAACGCTCGTCCGCACTCAAGTAGGAGCAGAGGACGTGCGCGTTTCCGCCACAGCCAAGTACCTGATGGGCTCCTCGCGAAAAGCCCGACTCGTGACCAACGCGATCAAGGGCAAGCGAGTCGAGGAGGCCTCCGCCCTGCTGCGGTTCATGCCGCAGGCGGCCGCCCGCGACGTCGCTCGCGTTCTCAAGAGCGCGACGGCGAACGCTGAGAACAACCACAACCTGTCCGCCGAGGACCTGGTCGTGGCCGACGCCCAGGCCAACATGGGCCCGGGCGTCCACAAGCGCTGGCAGCCGCGGGCCCAGGGTCGGGCGTTCCCGATCCACAAGCCCATGACCCACATCACCATCGTCGTCGAAGATCGGGAGGCCTAGATGGGACACAAGGTTCACCCGTACGGCTTCCGACTGGGTGTCTCGCGCACCTGGACGGCGAAGTGGTACGCCGACAAGGACTACACCGACCTCCTGAAGGAGGACATCTCCATCCGCGCCGCTGGTCACCCGCAGGTTGGCCAACGCGAGTGTCAGCGGGGTCGAGATCGAGCGTGGCATCAACCACGTCACGGTCACGATCCACACCGCCAAGCCGGGCATCGTCATCGGCAAGGGCGGCGCCAACGTCGAGCTGCTTCGTCAGCAGGTCGGCGCCCTGACCAACCGCAAGGTCAAGCTCGAGGTCAAGGAGATCCGCCAGCCCGAGCTGGACGCCGCCCTCGTGGCCGCCAACATCAGCCAGCAGCTGGCCCGCCGCATCGCCTTCAAGAAGGCAATGAAGCAGTCCATCCAGCGGACGATGAAGGCCGGCGCAAAGGGCGTGAAGATCGCCGTCGCAGGTCGCCTCGGCGGCTCCGAGATGGCTCGCCGGGAGTGGGACAAGGAAGGCCGAATCCCGCTCGGAACGCTCCGCGCCGACATCAGCTACGCCCAGGTCCACGCCCTCACGACCTACGGTCGAATCGGCGTCAAGGTCTGGATCTATCGAGGCGAGGTCGCGGCCGAGAAGCCTCGGCGCGAGCCGATCCCCGCCACGGCCGTCATCGGCGGAGGGGCGTAGCCATGTTGATGCCCCGACGCGTCAAGCACCGCAAGGTCCAGCGAGGCCGGATGTCCGGCATCGCCAAGGGCGGCACGACAGTGGCTTTCGGCGAGTTCGGCCTCGCCACCCTCGAGCCGGCCTGGATCACCAGCCGCCAGATCGAGGCTGCCCGACGCGCCATGACCCGCTCGGTCAAGCGCGGCGGCAAGATCTGGATCCGGATCTTCCCGGACAAGCCGGCAACCAAGAAGCCGGCCGAAACCCGAATGGGCTCCGGCAAGGGCGCCCCCGACCACTGGGTCGCGGTCGTCAAGCCCGGTCGAATCCTGTTCGAGATGGCCGGCGTTGACCAGGTCGAGGCTGTCGAGGCGATGCGTCTCGCCAGCCACAAGCTCCCGGTCGCTACCAGGGTCATCGTGAAGGAAGGCCTGGCAGATGGACATCGATAAGGTTCGAGCCCTGTCCGACGGGGAGCTCGATGAGCAGCTGAAAGAGGCCAAGCAGGATCTCTGGCAGGCCCGCTTCCAGCTCAATACTCGACAGCTCAAGGACTACAGCTCGATTCCTCAGACCAGACGAACGATCGCGCGGATCCTCACCGTGCAGCGCGAGCGCCGCGATGAGCGCTCCCGGACGGGCGTCACGCCCGACCGCATGGCGTAGGAGATCACGCGATGGCAGGAGCAGCAGTGCAGGGCAAGCGGAAGACCAAAGTCGGCCGCGTCGTCAGCGACAAGATGGACAAGACGATCGTCGTGTCCGTCGAGCGGCTGACGCGGCATCCGCTGTACAAGCGGGTCATCCGCTTGACCAGCAAGTTCAAGGCTCATGACGAGGACAACGAGGCTCGCGTGGGCGACACCGTCCTGATCGAGGAGTCGCGGCCGCTATCGGCCACGAAGCGCTGGCGGCTCGTCAGCATCGTCGCTCGCGCCGGCGAAGGGGCGGTGCCCCTTGCGGCCGTCGAGGACGAGGCGACCGACGAGGCCATTCACGGCGCGGCCCACCCGGGTAGGCACGCGGCCGAGCGGCGAGGCCGCCCAATGATCCAGCAGTACACGCGACTACGGGTGGCCGACAACACCGGCGCCCGGACGATCCAGTGCATTCGGATCATGGGCCGCTCGCAGAAAGACCACCGCCGGTGTCGGTGACGTGATCATCGCCAGCGTCAAGCAGGCGATCCCGAACGCGCCCGTTAAGAAGGGCGACGTGGTTCGCGCGGTCGTAGTTCGAACCGCCAAGGAATACGGACGGCCGGACGGCAGCTATATCCGCTTCGATGAGAACGCGGCCGTCCTCATCAACAACCAGGGCAACCCTCGGGGCACGCGGATCTTCGGCCCCGTCGCCCGCGAGCTGCGGGATCGGAACTACATGAAGATCGTATCTCTCGCGCCGGAGGTGCTCTGATGGCGCAGCAGAAGGGAACGGCATCCAACCAGGTCCCCGAGATCCGGAGCGGCGACACGGTCGTCGTGCTGCACGGCAAGGACGCCGGTAAGCGCGGCAAGGTGGAGCGGGTCCTGCGGAATCCGGTCGGCGAAGAAAAGCGAGCCGGCGTCTGGCGAACCACCTCGAGTCGGCCGCTTTCGGTGGTCATCTCGGGCGTGAACATCGCCAAGCGCCACACGAAGCCTCGCCAGAAGATGAGCCAGACCTCCCAGACGCAGATGCAGCAGGGCGGCATCGTCGACAAGCCGATGCCGATCGACGTGAGCAACGTGATGATCGTCTGCCCGCGCTGCGATCGCGTGACCAGAGTCAAGCACGAGCGCCTCGGCAGCGGCCAGAGCGTTCGGGTATGCGGCCACTGCCGCGAGCAGCTGGAGCCAGGGGCATGAGCGGCAGCCTCCATCAGCGCTACAAGGACGAGGCCGTCCCGGCGCTTCAGAAGCAGTTCGGCTACGGCAACCCAATGGAAGTTCCGCGGCTCGCCAAGATCGTCGTCAACATCGGTCTGGGCGAGGCGCTAACCAACCCGAAGGCTGTCGACGCCGCCGTCTCCGACCTTGCAGCGATCACCGGCCAGAAGCCGGTGACCACGAAGGCGAAGCGATCGATCGCCCAGTTCCGGCTCCGAACCGGCAACACGATCGGCGCGCGCGTTACTCTCCGGGGCGACCGCATGTGGGACTTCCTCGAGCGGCTCACCCGGCTCGCGCTGCCTCGCATTCGAGACTTCCACGGCGTCCCTTCGAAGTCGTTCGACGGGCGCGGTAACTACTCACTGGGGCTTCGGGAGCAACTCGCGTTCCCGGAGATCGACTACGACAAGGTGGACCGTCTCCGCGGGCTGGAGATCAGCATCGTGACGACGGCGAAGACCGACGAGGAATCGAAGCGTCTGCTCGAACTCCTCGGCATGCCCTTCGCCGGCTAGGCGCGGGGAGGGAGAAGCCATGGCCAAGAAGTCGATGATCGCCAAGGCAAAGCGAACGCCGCAGCACAAGGTACAGGCCTACCATCGCTGCTTCGTTTGCGGTCGCCCCCGCGCGTACATGCGGCGCTTTGGGTTGTGCCGCATCTGCTTCCGCGAGCGGGCGCTGCTCGGTGAGCTGCCCGGCGTCACCAAGTCGAGCTGGTAGGTAACCGATGAACGTCTCCGATCCGATTGCGGACATGCTGACCCGCATCCGCAACGCGTCGCGGGCGCGGCACGCGGACGTTGTCGTCCCGGCCTCGCGCACCAAGCGGCAGATCGCCCGAATCCTTCTGGAGGAGGGCTTCATCGCCGATGTTCGCGAGGAGCACGAGGGCGCTCGCCAGGTGCTGCGCGTGACGCTGAAGTACGTCGATGGCAAGGCCCCGGTCGTCTCGGGGCTGAAGCGAATCAGCAAGCCCGGATTGCGCGTGTATGCGCGCAAGACCGAGATCCCCAGGGTGCTCGGGGGACTCGGCCTAGTAATCGTCAGCACCAGCCAGGGCATCATGACCGGCGCGCAGGCTCACAAGGCCCAGCTCGGTGGTGAAGTCCTGGCCTACGTCTGGTAGGCGGAAGATGTCACGAATTGGTCGCCTGCCGATCCAGGTCCCGCCGAGCGTCGACGTGTCGATCGTCGGCCGGGACATCACCGTAAAGGGCCCCAAGGGCACGCTCGTACGCGCGCTCCATCCGGACATGAGCGTCTCGATGGAGGGCTCGACTCTCATCGTGGAGCGACCCAGCGAGGCCAAGCATCACAAGCAACTCCACGGCCTGACCCGAACGCTCGTCAACAACATGGTGATAGGCGTGACGGACGGCTACCGCAAGGCGCTCGAGATCACCGGTGTCGGCTATCGAGCCGCGAAGGTCGGAGACAAGCTGCAGCTGAACCTCGGCTACAGCCACCCGATCGAAATCGCCCCGCCGGCCGGCATCAGCTTCGAGGTCGAGAACCCGACCCACCTCGCGGTGTTGGGGATAAACAAGGAGCTGGTCGGCCAGGTTGCCGCCCAGGTCAGAGCCACTCGCAAGCCCGAGCCGTACAAGGGCAAGGGCGTCCACTATCTCGGCGAGCAGATCCGTCGCAAGGCCGGCAAGGCCGGCAAGATCGGCGGCAAGAAGTGAGCCGGACCGTGAACGCGCTGTCGATTGAACGACTTTTCGCGTTGTTGACGAAGGGATCAGCACGATGACGCAGGTCGCCAGCCGCGGGGCCGCGCGCCAGAAGCGGCACGAGCGGATCAGGCTTCACCTCTCGGGCTCGCCCGAGCGACCGCGCCTGGTCGTCTTCCGCAGCCTCAACCATATCTACGCTCAGGTGATCGACGACACGTCCGGGAAGACGCTTGCCGCCGCCTCCAGCCTCGAGAAGGAGCTGCGAGCGGCCGGACAGCGCAAGACCGACGAGGCGAAGTCGGTCGGCCGCCTGATCGCCGAACGCGCCCGGAGTGCGGGGATCGAGAGCGTCGTCTTCGACCGGGCCGGGTTCCGGTATCACGGGCGGATCAAGTCGCTGGCAGACGCCGCCCGCGAAGCCGGCCTCGAGTTCTGACGAAGGAGCTGACCAGTTGGCCAGGATCGATCCCAACAAGCTGACGCTCGAAGAGCGCGTCGTCCAGATCAACCGCGTTGCCAAAGTCGTCAAGGGCGGCCGACGGTTCAGCTTCAGTGCCATCGTCGTCGTCGGTGACGGCGCGGGCCACGTCGGCGTCGGCCTGGGCAAGGCCGGCGAGGTGCCCGAGTCCATCCGCAAGGGCGTCGAAGACGCGAAGAAGAACATCATCCGGATCCCGACGGTCGGGACGACGATCCCGCACGAAGTCCGGCAGGATTTCGGAGCCTCCCGGGTCATGCTGAAGCCGGCCTCTCAAGGTACCGGAGTCATCGCCGGCGGCGCCGTTCGTGCCGTCGTCGAGGCGGCCGGGATACGCGACATCCTGGCCAAGGTCTTCGGCTCCACCAACCCGGTCAACGTCACCCGGGCCACCCTGGAAGCACTCAAGAGCCTGCACTCGGCCGAAGAGCTCAGCGCCCGCCGCGGCGTCCGCGTCCGCTCGACGGTGGCCGGCCAGCCGGCCGTGGAGGTTGGCAATGGCCGGTAAGCTGCGCGTCACTCAGACCAAGAGCACGATCAGCCACATCGCCCGGAATCGGGCCACGATCCGAGCGCTCGGGCTGAATCGCATCGGCGACACCGTAGAGGTGCCCGACAACGAGGCCACGCGAGGAATGGTCCGCCAGGTCCGGTTCCTCGTGTCGGTCGAGGAGCTTCCCGAGGAGAAGCGATGAAGTTGCACGACCTGCGCCCGGCCGAAGGCAGCCACAAGCCACGCACCCGCGTCGGCCGCGGCATCGCCGCCGGCCAGGGCAAGACCGCCGGACGCGGCACGAAGGGTCAGAAGTCGCGCACCGGCGGCACGATCCAGCCGTGGTTCGAGGGTGGACAGACCCCGATCCACGTCCGCGTGCCCAAGCTTCGCGGCTTCCGGAACAGGTTCCGGGTCGAATACGAGATCGTGAACGTCGGCCGCATCTCGGCCCTTGCCGAGACCGGCATCCTCGACCTGCCCGAGGCCGACGCCGCGCCGGGTGCCGCGGCGAAGGCCGCCAAGCCGGCCAAGCCCGCCCCGGTCACGATCACCCCCGACATCCTCGCGGCGGCCGGGCTCGTCCGCACGCTCGACAAGCCGCTGAAGGTCCTCGGGCACGGCGACGTGTCGCGGCCCCTCTTCGTCGTGGCCGACGCGTTCAGCAAGAGCGCCACGGCCAAGATAGAAGCGGCCGGCGGCACCGCCCACGTGCTCGAGTTCCCGACGGCCGATGACGGTGAAGGCGAGCTCGACGAAGAAGCCGCCCCGGCCGCCCCGGCGAAGGCCGAGAAGGCCGCGAAGGCCGAGAAGGCCGCGAAACCTGTCGTACCCGCGGAGACCCTCCCCCCGACGAGCCCGGCCGACGAAGCCGGCTCGGAAGCATAGAAGGGCGCCTGAGCAATGCTCGAGTCGATGCTGAACGCGTTCCGCGCGCCGGACATCCGTCGTCGGCTGCTGTTCGTGCTGGTGATCCTGGTGATCTACCGTGCCCTCGCGCACGTGCTGATCCCGGGCATCAATACCCAGTTGCTGACATCCAACTCGACGGACAACGGCTTCTTCGGCCTGTTGTCGCTCTTCTCGGGCGGCGACATCCGGCGGATGTCGATCGTTGGACTCGGGCTGAACCCGTACATCAACGCCACCATCATCATGCAGATCCTGCAGTCGACGATCCCGTCGCTGCAGGCTCTGAGCCGTGAAGGCGAGTACGGCCGGAACCAGATCACCAAGTACTCGCGCTATCTGTCGGTTCCGCTCGCCGCGCTGCAGGCGTACGGCATCCTCGCCTACGTCCAGGCGACCGAACAGCAGCAGGGCGTCACCGCCTACATCGTGCCGTTCAGCTTCGAGAAGTACGAGAGCCTGACCATGATCCTGGCCCTCACGGTCGGGTCCGTCCTGCTGATGTGGCTGGGCGAGCTGATCACCGAGAAGGGGATTGGCAACGGCATCAGCTTCATCATCTTCGCCGGCATCGTGTCCCGAATCCCGGCCACCGTGGGTTCGTTCCTGGCCAGCCCGGACTGGATCGAGCTGTTCATGTTCGGCGTCGTCGGCCTGCTGATCATCTTCGTGATCATCTTCGTCCAGGAAGGTCAGCGCCGGATCCCGATCCAGTACGCCAACCGTGTTCGCGGGCACCGGATATACCAGGGTGGTTCCACGTTCCTGCCCCTGCGGGTCAACATGGCCGGCGTCATCCCGATCATCTTCGCGATCAGCATCCTGCTGTTCCCGTATCAGATCGCCCAGTACTTCACGGCCTCGCAGGTCGGCTGGGTCCGCGACTTCTCCACCGGAGTCGTCTCGTGGCTCAACCCGCTCGGAGGCCTCTATCTGAGCCTGTACTTCCTGCTCACCTTCGCCTTCGCCTTCTTCTACACGTTCATCGTGTTCAAGCCCGACGAAACGGCGGACAACTTACGCAAGTCCGGGGGCTTCATACCGGGCATTCGGCCCGGCCAGCCCACCGAGGAGTATCTGAGGCGCGTTGCCCTGCGGATCACGGTCGCGGGCGCGATCTTCGTAGCCACCGTGGCGGTTCTGCCGATGGTCATCGCCGCGCTGCCCATGTTCAAGAACCTGTCCAACGCGGGCATCGGCGTCGGCCTGGGCGGCACCAGCGTCCTGATCGTCGTCAGCGTGGTCGTCGAGACGATGAAGCAGCTGGAAGCCCAGTTGATGATGCGCAGCTACGAAGGCTTCATTCGGTGAGCGCCTCGATAGGCCGGGTCGTGGTGCTGCTCGGCGCCCCGGGCGCAGGCAAGGGCACGCAAGCCCAGATCCTGTCGGAGCGGCTCGGCCTGGCCCACGTCGCCACCGGCGACCTGTTTCGTGCCGCCGTTCGCGACGAGACGCCCCTCGGCGTGGTCGCGAAGGGCTACATGGACCGCGGCGAGCTCGTACCCGACGCGGTGACGATCGAGATGCTCCTCGAGCGCCTCGGCCAGCCCGACGCGGCGGCGGGCATCCTGCTCGACGGCTTCCCGCGCAACACCGCCCAGGCCGAGGTCCTCGACAAGGCCCTGGCCGACAAGGGCGGCCGCGTGGACGTGGCCCCGTACATCGAGGTTCCGGAGGCCGATCTGGTGGCTCGCCTGGGCGGGCGCTGGATCTGTCGCGCTGCCGGCCACCCCTACCACGAGCAGACCAAGCCGCCGCAGAAGTCCGGCGTCTGCGACGTCGACGGATCCGAGCTCTACCAGCGCACCGACGACCAGCCGGCAACGGTCCAGGCTCGTCTGCGCCAGCAACTCGGGGCTCTCGATGCGGTCGTCGGCTACTACCGCGGCCGGGGTGTGCTTCGAACCGTGGACGGCCGGCGCCCAATCGAACCGGTCAGCGACGACCTGCTCGCGGCCATCGTCGCCGCGACCGGCGAGAAGTAGAGGCCGCACGACGATGGTTCCCCTCAGGACGCGCCAGGAGATCGAGCAGATGCGCCGCGCCGGGCGCGTCGTCGCCGACGTGCTCGCCCTGATGGAGGAGGAACTGAAGCCCGGCGTGACCACGGCCCGGCTCGACGCAATCGCCGAGGACTACATTCGCAAGGCCGGCGCCCGACCCTCGTTCAAGGGCTACAGAGGCCATCCCGGCTACCCCAACTTCCCGGGCTGCATCTGCGTCTCGATCGATGATGAGGTCGTCCACGGCATTCCGGGCAGCCGGATGATCGAGGAAGGCCAGGTCGTCTCCGTCGATGCCGGCGCGATCTGGCAGGGCTATCACGGCGACGGCGCTCGGACGTTCTATGTCGGGACACCGCCTCCGGACGCCGCCAGGCTGATCGAGACGACGCGATTGGCGTTGATGGCGGGCATCGCCGCCGCGGTTCCCGGCGCACATATCGAGGACGTCTCCGGTGCCGTCGAGGACGTCGCCATAGAAGGCGGCTGCGACATCGTCCGACCGTACGTCGGGCACGGCATCGGAACCAAGATGCACGAGGACCTCCAAATCCCCAACTACCGCACCGGACGCCAGGGAGTCGAGCTTGCGCCGGGAGTCTGCATGGCCATCGAACCGATGCTGGCCCTAGGCAGCGCCGACGTCGAGACACTCTCGGACGGCTGGACGGTCGTCACTACGGACCATTCTCTGGCGGCCCACTTCGAGCACACCATCGCGGTGACGGAGAACGGCCCCGTCATCCTTACTACGGCATGAACGGCGTGGACATGGTCATGGCCCTTAGCGGGGTGAACCTGGCCGCACCACTGGATCACCAACGGGGACGGCAGGTTGCCGGGCTCGGGGTTCTTTGGTAACCTATTCGTTCGTGTGTCGGCCGCGACGGCCGGCATTCGTGTGAGAAAGGGAAGAAACACAGAACGTGGCAAAGAAGGACGCAATCGAGGTCGAGGGAACGGTGTTGGAGCCACTGCCCAACACCATGTTCGCGGTCGAGCTCGAGAACGGCCACCGTGTTCTGGCGCACATCTCCGGCAAGCTGCGAATGAACTTCATCCGCATCCTGCCGGGCGACCGGGTCAGAGTGGAGCTTTCGCCCTACGACCTGACCCGAGGTCGAATCACTTATCGGCTCAAGTAGGCCGTCGAGGATATCGAGGATCCCTTGAAAGTCAGAGCTTCCGTCAAGGCCCGCTGCGACAACTGCAAAGTAATCCGCCGGCACGGGACCGTGATGGTCATCTGCGCCAATCCCAAGCACAAGCAGCGGCAGGGGTAGGGCATGGCACGCATCGCAGGCATCGACATTCCCCGGGAGAAGCGGGTCGAGATCGCCCTGACCTACATCTACGGGATCGGGCTGCCGACGAGTCAGAAGATCCTCGTTCAGGCGAACGTCAATCCGGACACACGTGTCCGCGATCTGACCGAGGAGCAGGTGAACCGCCTGCGCGAGATCATCGACCGCCGTCACAAGGTCGAGGGCGACCTTCGCCGCGAGGTTGCTCTGAACATCAAGCGGCTTATCGAGATCGGCTCCTACCGGGGCACGCGCCATCGGCGCAACCTCCCGGCTCGGGGCCAGAGGACCAAGACCAACGCACGGCAGCGCCGCGGACCCAAGAAGACGGTCGGCGTCCGGCGCAAGGCGACGAAGTAAGAGGAGCCGGACGCAGGAATGGCCGAACGCAAACGGGCTACCAAGCAGCGCCGCCGGGAGCGGAAGAACGTGCCGCAGGGGCACGCTCACATCCAGGCGAGCTTCAACAACACGATCATCACGATCACCGACCCCAACGGCAACGTGATCAGCTGGGGCTCGGCCGGCGTCGCCGGCTTCAAGGGCTCCCGCAAGAGCACTCCCTACGCCGCGGCGCTCTCCGCCGACCAGGCCGCCAAGAAGGCCATGGAGCACGGCATGCGCCAGGTTGAGGTCTACGTCAAGGGGCCCGGTGCCGGCCGTGAACAGGCGATCCGCTCGCTCCAGGCCGCCGGCCTCGAGGTGAGCGCCATCACCGACGTTACTCCAGTCCCCCACAACGGTTGCCGCCCGCCCAAGCGGCGCCGCGTCTAGGAGGACAGAACAATGGCCCGCTACACCGACCCTGTCTGCCGGCTCTGCCGCCGGGAAGGCGCGAAGCTCTTCCTCAAGGGCACGCGCTGCTATTCGAAGAAGTGCGCGTTCGAGCGCCGCCAGGCGCCCCCCGGACAGCACGGAGTTCGCCGCCGCAAGGTCGGCGACTACGGCATGCAGCTGCGCGAGAAGCAGAAGATCCGTCGCGTTTACTTCGTGCTGGAGCGCCAGTTCCAGGGCTATTTCGAAAAGGCGAGTTCCACCCCCGGCGTCACAGGCGAGAACCTCCTGCGACTGCTGGAGCTTCGCTTCGACAACGTCGTCTACCGCATGGGATTTGCGGCGTCGCGGCCCGAGGCGCGCCAGATGGTGGGGCACGCTCACTTCGCCGTGAACGGACGCGTCGCCAGCATTCCGTCGCTGCAGCTCAAGCCCGGCGACAAGATCGAGGTCCGTGAGACCCACCGAACCCGTGAGCCCTTCAAGGAGGCCGTTGAGGTCATCAAGTCGCGCCAGGTGCCGGAGTGGCTCAGTGTGGACGGGGCGAAGCTCGCCGGGTCCGTGTTGACCGCCCCGCGCCGCGACCAGATGCCGCTCGACCTCAACGAGCAGCTCGTGGTCGAGTACTACTCGAGGTAACGTCCCTGATGATCGAACTCGAGAGCCCGCAGATCGCGCCGGTCGAAGAACTCGGCTCGTACGCCAAGTACGAGGCCAGTCCGTTGCCGGCCGGCTACGGCGTCACTCTGGGCAACGCCCTTCGACGGGTACTGCTGTCCTCCCTCGAGGGCGCAGCCGTTACGGCGATCCAGATCCGTGACGTCTACCACGAATTCACGAGCATCCCCGGCGTGAAGGAGGACGTGACTCAGATCGTCCTCAACGTCAAGAAGCTCCGCCTCAAGAGCTTCGCCACGCACCCGGTCCAGCTCAAGCTCATCAAGAGCGGTGCCGGCACCGTGACCGCCGCCGACATCCAGGAGTCCGCCGACGTCGAGGTCATCAACCCCGATCTGGCGATCATGACCCTGGATTCGGACGACGTGACGATCGAGATGGACCTCACGGTCGAAAAGGGCGTGGGCTATCTCGCCGCCGAGCGTGCGGAGTCCAACCCGATCGGGGTCATCCCGGTCGACGCGATCTTCACGCCCGTCCGCAAGGTCAACTACTCGATCGAGAACACCCGCGTCGGGCAGATGACCAACTACGACAAGCTCACGATCGAGCTCGAGACAGACGGCACGATCTCGCCCGAGGAAGCCCTCGGTCGCGCCGCGGACATTCTCGTCCGCCAGTTCTCGCTCTTCGCCAACATCGGCCTGGTGGCGGTCGGAAGTGATCGCGTCGCGACGAACGTCCCGCAGCTCCCCCCGAACATGCTCGACATGCCGATCGAGGAGTTGGACCTGCCGATGCGGGCCTACAACTCGCTGAAGCGCAACAACATCGTCAAGGTCGGGCAGCTGCTGCAGCTTTCCGACGACGACCTGCTTCGAATGCGCAACTTTGGCAAGAAGTCGCTCGACGAGATGAAAGAGCGACTCCGCATGCGCGGCTTCATCCTCCCCGACAGCGATGACTCGTCGCTTGGCGACGAGCTCGAAGATGTCGACGACGAGGAGCAATTCGACGACCTGCCCCCCGAGGAGGCCTGAGCAATGGCCCATCGAATCGACGGCCGCAAGCTCGGCCGCAAGCAGGGTCCGCGACTGGCCCTGTACAAGAACCTTACGGTCTCGGTCCTTCGTTACGAGCGGATCCAGACCACCGAGGCCAAGGCCAAGGAGATCCGCGGTCGGGTCGAGAAGATGATCACGCTCGCCAAGCGCGGCGATGTCGCGGCGCGCCGGGCCGTGATCGCGGAGTTCCCGAACGAGCCGCTCGTCGTCACAAAGCTCTTCGACGAGATCGCGCCGAAGTACGCCGATCGAACGTCCGGCTTCACCCGGATCGTCCATCTCGGCCAGCGCTACGGTGACGCGGCGCCCATTGTCCAAATCGAGCTGGTATGACCGCTCAGACGACTCATGGCGTCGTTGCCGCCTCCGCTCCCTCGCTCACGCACCTTCAAGTGCGCTCGCTCGGGTGCTCGGCGTCGCCTAGCCATGAGCGCGTCGGAGCGGCCATATAGCCATCGACGACATAGGCTCTCGAGAGAGGGCCCCTGTGCGGTACGCCGCACGGGTTGAATACGACGGCACGGACTTTGCCGGGTTCCAGGTCCAACCTGGTGCGCGGACGGTCCAGGGAGAACTCGAAGCCGCGCTGGCGACGATCTCCGGCGGAAGCCGGGTCGGAGTCGTAGCGGCGGGTCGAACCGACGCCGGAGTCCACGCCATCGGGCAGGTGATCGCATTCACCGATCCGAGAGGAAGGCCGGCGAAGGAACTGGCCAGGGCGCTCGACGCCCTGTTGCCGGAGGACGTGGCAATCCGCGAGGTGCGGCGCGTCCCGGCCGGGTTCCACCCACGCTACGCGGCGCGATATCGGGAGTATCGCTACACCGTCTGGAACGGGCCGCGAAGCCCGCTTCGCGAGCGTTTCGCGCTCGGGGTGCGGGACCCACTCGATACCGCCGCGATGGAGCGGGCCGGGTCGGTCCTGGTGGGCCGTCACGACTTCAGCGCCTTCGGGGTAGCGCACCGGCAGCCGGTGCGGACCGTGCACTCGGTCCGGGTCCGGCGAAAGGGACCGCAGGTGACGATCGACGTCGCCGCCGACGCCTTTCTACGCCAGATGGTGCGAAGGATCGTGGCCGCCCTCCTGGAGGTCGGACACGGCAGGACAAGTGAAGAGGCAGTCGCCGAGGCGCTCGCGTCCAGGCGACCGGCCCTGAACGGGGCCACGGCCCCCGCGAAGGGCCTCTGCCTCCGGCGCGTCGCTCTGGGGCCCGCAAGGACGAGGCGACGCAGGACGGCGCCGGGCAGCGAACGACCGCCAGATCGAACGGAGAACGATGACCGCGAAGACATATACGGTCCGTGAGAGCGAGATCGAGCGACGCTGGTACGTCGTGGACGCGACGGACGAGACGCTCGGCCGTCTGGCGTCGCGCATCGCCCGGGTCCTCGAGGGCAAGAACAAGCCCGCGTACAGCCCGACGCTGGACTCCGGCGACCATGTCGTCGTCGTCAACGCGGGCAAGATCCACGTGACGGCCGACAAGCGCGAAACCAAGCTGTACATGCGTCATAGCGGCTACCCGCACGGCCTCAAGTCGGAGAGCCTCGGCCACCTGCTGGATCGCCGGCCCGAGGAAGTGATCCGCCGGGCGGTCAAGGGGATGCTTCCCCACAACCGCCTTGGAGCCCAGCAACTGACCAAGCTCAAGGTCTATGCCGGCCCGGAGCACCCGCACCAGGCCCAGCGGCCCGAGCCGCTCGCCTGACGAGGAGCGTGATGACCACCCCTGCCTTCTACTACGGGACCGGTCGCCGCAAGACGGCGGTGGCTCGCGTCCGACTCGTCCCCGGTTCGGGTGAGATCGTCGTCAACGATCGGAGCCTCGACGCGCATTTCGGAAATGCCATCGACGAGGCCGACGTTCGTATGCCGTTCAGGGTCACCGGCACCGAGGGCGCGTACAACGCCCAGATCAAGGTCGAGGGCGGCGGCGTTACCGGCCAGGCCGGCGCGATCCGCCACGGCATTGCCCGGGCCCTTCTCCAGATCGATCCGGAGGGCAACCGTCTTCCTCTGCGTCAGGCCGGCCTCCTCAGCCGCGACCCGCGAATGAAGGAACGCAAGAAGTACGGACTGAAGCGAGCACGCAAGGCGCCGCAGTACACGAAGCGCTAGTCACATCGCGTCTGGGGCGGCGCATTGCCCGCCAGCTGCCCGCCAGCCGAAGCTGGCGCGTCGTCGCCTCCGCGCCCCGCTCACGGACGTCAAAGTCCGCTCACTACGGTGCCCGGCTTTCTCCTGGCACTGCGTCCGTCGGTGCCGCGACGGAGGTCGATCTAGGAGCGCGCTCGTTCACGCCCTCGGTCCAGCCTCGCCGTGGACTCGCCGGATCGGCGCCGCGCGTGGGCACAGGTTCGGTTCTCTTCCCAATCTGGTGTTCGACGCGCCGCAGCCGCGCCGCGGCCGCGGCTGTTCCGGGCCGGTGCTCGCTGTCGAATTGGACACCTGGCTTAGGACGAAGCGACCGCGCCTTTCGGCTCAGGTACCCGGGACGCGTGACGTCGTAGAGGTCATCATGTAGGCATGACGGACGACCTGTACGAACGCTACAAGGAGGCCCTGAGAGTCGGCCACGTCGCCGTCCTGCGGGGCTCGCTCGAGGATGCGATCGACGCGTACCGCAGAGCCGCCGAGATTGCCCCGTCGCGCGCTTTGCCGCACACGAGCCTCGGTGGTGTCCTGCTTCGGCTCGGCCACCTCGAAGAGGCACTGGTGGAGTACGCGGTCGCCGTGGCTCGAGCTCCACACGACGAAGGCGCGCTCCTCGGGCAGTCCGAGGCCCTGACCATGGCCGGTCAGCGCGTCGACGCGGCCCTCGCCCTCGACCACGTGTCGGAGATCCAGGAAGCTGCCGGCCGACTGCCCGAGGCGGCGGACACGCTGCGGCGGGCCCTGGAGCTCGAGGACACAGCCGAACGCAGCCGGCGCCAGCGCGGCCTGCTGCGCCAGATCCGGCTCTCGGAGGGCGATCAGGCCGCCGAACATCTGCTGGCCCGCGCTCTCCGGCTTCGCGACGAGCCCTCGGGCGGCAGGCCGGAAGGGGCACGGATGGAGCCGATGGCCGCGGCCCTCGCCGGAGGGAGTGGCGTTGAGCCGTCTGCAGCGAGCCTCTCATCCGGGCTCGGCACCGGCTACGCGACCCGGCCCCAGATGTTCGTCGAGGCGGAGCCCCTACTCCCGGCAAGTGAATCGCCGATCCCGGCGGAGACCTCGGAGGCCGCAGCCATCGAGACCGTCGCGTCGGGTGCCGCGACCGGCCTGCCGGAGGCTGCCGAGCCGGCCGAAGCCGAACTTCAGCCCAAAGCCCTGGCAATCCTCCCCACGGCCGATGAGTTCGCCCCGGCCGCGCCGGCCGACCTGCCGGAGGTCGAACCGACCTCCGCCGCCGGCCCAATCGTGCAAATCGACGCCCAGTCGGCCGAGCTCTCGCAGCCCGCTCCGACCGCGGTCCCGGCGGTTGCCGGGGCGATGGCCGGCGACGCCCCGGTGATAGTCGACGCCGGCTCGCTGGTGTCCGTTCCCGAGGCCATCGGCGTCATGGAGGGCGCACTCGACACTGCCGTCGTGATGACCGCCGGCGACAGCCAGCGCCAGCCGACCGGCGACGAACTGCTGGCCGCGGTGGAGGCGGCCGATCTTGCCGGCGACGCCACCACTCTCCGGTCCCTGCTCTTGTGGACGGCTCGTGCGTACGCCCGCGAGGGGCGGTTCGAGCTGGGGCTGGACGCAGCAGATCGATTGCTGCAGACCTCCCCCGACGACGTGGACGCGCACCTGGTCCTCGTGGAGTTGTACCTGGCGCGCGACTGGAACACGCTGGCGGCCGAGAAGCTCGCCTTGCTGGGTCGCCTCGCGGAGCTGAACGACGACGAGGAGACGCGTCAGCGTTTGTGCGCGGTGGCCAGCCGCGCCTTCCCCAGGGACGAGCGGTTGGCGGCCCTCTGCTCCTAGACTCGCCGCTACCGCTGGGCCGATCGCCTGGCGCGGCTGAGGGGATCGCTCGTCGGTATACACTTGTCCATCGATGCCCCTGCTTCAGTCGGCGCTCGACACAGTCAGCCCGAACGTTGTGGCCGATGTCGCGATAACGGCCCTGCTGATCTACTGGCTCTTCAGTCTGATCAGGGGGACGCGCGCGGTCCGGCTTGTCGTCGGCGTGTGCTTCCTGCTCGTCGTCTACGGCGCGGCCGTCACCTTCGACCTGCGGTTGCTCAAGGTCATTCTCCAAACCAGCGCCTATGTTGGGCTGTTCGCCCTGGTGGTCGTCTTTCAGCCCGAGCTCAGGCGGGCGCTCGATCGAATCGGCCGGCTGGGCTCGCTGGGCTGGCTCATTTCACCCGCCGAGCAATCGACCGCCGTTCACATCGCCACCGAGGTTGCGAGCGCGTCCGAGCGGCTTTCTCGTGAAGGCCACGGCGCGCTGATCGTGATCGAGCGGGAAACCGGCCTCCAGGAGATCGCCGAGAACGGAGTGATGCTCCACGCCGATGTGTCCGCCGATCTGCTGGTGACGTTGTTCTCGCCCAAGACCCCGCTGCACGATGGGGCCGTCGTGATTCGCGGCGACCAGATCCTGGCGGCCGGAGCGCTGCTGCCCTCGGCCGAAACCACGATTCCTCTCGAGCGATTCGGCACCCGTCACAAGGCGGCACTCGGCATTACCGAGCAGACCGACGCGATCGTCGTGGTCGTCTCCGAGGAGAGCGGCCAGATCAGCCTGGTCGAGCGGGCCCGCATCGTCCGCAACCTCAACGAAGCCAAGCTGGCCCACGACCTCGCCGCGCTGCTGCATCCCCAGACAGCTGGCGGCATCTTCCGGCAGGAACGGACCCCTCCGCGCCGGGTGGGGCCCACGGTTCGCCAGCTGGCCCGGCGGGCCCGTTTCGGCGGGCTGAATCGCCCGGCCGGCACGCGACGCAAGGGCGCCGGTAGGCCTCGATCGACGGCTCCGGGCGAGAGCGGCCAGGATGGCGACGGGCAGGAGAAAGCCTCGTGAGAGTCCTGCGCTTCATCTTCCGGAACTGGCTGCTCAAGATCGGCGCGGTGCTGCTGGCGGTGATCCTCTACGGGGCCATGGTCTTCCTGCAGGCCACGCAGCAGTGGCCGGGCACGATCGCCATCGAAATAGTGAACCAGCCGACCACCGCGGTCCTGGTCGACCCCCAATCGATCCCGCCCGTTGCCGACATCCGGTACATAGCCGCACCGGACGTGCCGGTCTCCCAGTCGTCCTTCCGGGCCATCGCCGACCTCACCGGCATCGAGCCCAGCGAAACCAGCTCGTCGGTGGTGAGGGTCCAGCTGATGGCCGACGACCCGAGGGTCCAGATTGTCGATTACCAGCCCCAGCAGATAAGCGTGCAACTGGAACCGATAGTCCGCAAGCAGGTCAGCGTAGTGGTCGACACCGGCGCGGTGCCATCGGGCCTGCAACCCGGCACGCCCACGTTGAGCGCCTCGACCGTCTACGTCTCGGGCGCGGCCTCCATCGTGGCCAAGGTGGCCTACGCCCAGGCACAGGTCAGGATCGACGCATCCGGCCTCGACGTGAACACCGACGTAGATCTTGTGGCCCGCGACGCTTCGGGCGCCATCGTCGACGACGTCACCTTCGACCAGCGGACCGTCCACGTCCAGATCCAGGTCGGCAGCCAGATACGTACCGAGACCGTGCCCGTCGAGCCGGTCATCAGCGGCTCGCAGGCGGCCGGCTACTACATCACCTCGATCGACGTCAACCCGGCTGTCGTGGCCGTCAGCGGTCAGGCCGACGCCCTGGCCGGGCTGGACGGCAAGGCGGGCACCAAGGCGATATCAATCGCCGGCGCCACGGGCGACGTGACGGCCAGCGTTGACCTCGACCTGCCGAGCGGCGTGACCTCGGATGCGGGCAAGATCTCGGTCGTGATCCATCTCTCGTCGCCGCCGTCGACGCGCAGCGTGAGCGTCGGATTGGTGCCGACCGGGGCGCAGCCCGATCGCATCTACGCCCTGTCGACGACCAGCGTGAACGTGACCCTCGGCGGGGCCACCGCGGCCCTGAACGCCTTCGATACGTCGACGCTCGTTGGGGACGTGTCGGTCGGCGATCTCGACGTCGGATCGCACACCGTAGCCGTCACGCTCTACCTGCCGGCTGGGATCAAGCTTGTCGCGATAAGTCCAGCTCAAGTAGTCGTCACGGTATCCAGCCCGCCCTCGCCGGCGCCGGCACCCTTGCCGTCCCCAACCTAGTAGGAGCGTCCCTTGCCCCGCCTCTTCGGCACGGATGGGATCCGTGGCACCGCCAACGTCGACCTGAAGCCCACTCTCGGCGTACGCGCTGGGCCGCGCCACGGCTCATCGTCTCGCGGGCCCGGGCCGGCCTATCGTCGTAGGACAGGACACGCGCCGCTCCGGCGACATGTTCGTGGCGGCGATCGTGGCGGGGCGACGAGCATGGGCGTCGACGTTCATGCGTCGGAGTCCTGCCCACGCCGGCCCTGGCCTTCATCACCGGTGCGGGCCATTTCGCGGCGGGGATCATGGTCTCGGCCTCGCACAACCCGGCCCGCGACAACGGCCTCAAGGTCTCGACGAAACGGCCTCAAGCTTGACGAGAAGTCGAGGATGAACTGGAGCAATTCATCTGGACGCGCGGAGGAGCTGCCCGGCGCGCCGCCCGACGCCCTCGGCCGGCGATCCAGGACCGTGTCTGTTCGACCTCTACCTCGACATCGTCTGAGGCTGGCTCGCCAGCTGAGAGCGATTCCATCTGGTCGTGGATTGCGCCAACGGCTCCGGCGGCATGGCCGCGGAACGCATCCTCTAGGCCACCGGCGCTCACGTCGACGTCCTGTTCAACGACCCGGACGGCTCGAACATCAACGCCGGCTGCGGCGCCACCGCGCCCACGGCCCTGGCCGCGGAAGTCTTGACGCGCGGAGCGGACGTCGGCTTCGCCCTGGATGGCGACGCCGACCGGCTCATTGCCGTTGACGCCTGCGGTTGCGTCGTGGACGGCGACGCCGTGCTGGGCATTCTCGCCCTCGACCGGATCGCCCGCGCCAAGCTGCCGAATGGCGCTCTCGTCGTCTCCGTCCTGTCCAACGGCGGCCTTCAGCGGGCGGTCGAGGCGGCCGGCGGACAGATCATTCGGACGCCGGTCGGGGACAAGACATCCTCGAAGGGATGCTGGGCAACAAGGCCGGGCCTGGGCGGCGAGAAGAGTGGCCACGTGATCGTCCTTGAGCACACGAGCAGCGGCGACGGAATCGTCACCGCCCTGGAGATCCTGGCCGTTATGACTCGCACAGGCCGCAGCCTGGCCGATCTGGCGAGTCAGGCCCCATGCTGCCCCAACAGCAGCGCACCATCCCCGCCGCCACAAGGACCAGTGGGAAGGCGATCCGGTCATGCGCAGGCGATCGCCCGGGCGGAGTCCTGCCTGGGTTCGGCCGGTCGGGTCCTGGTCCGGCCGTCGGGAACGGAGCCGCGATTCGGGTAATGGTCGAAGGCCGGAAGGAGCGCTGGTCGCCGAGCTGGCCGACGAGTTGGCTGCGCTGGCCGGAGAGCGGCTAAACTAGCCACCTTCGCCGGGGGGCCGTGTCTGCGAGACCGGGAGTCAATCTGTATGTGCGGAATAGTCGGCTACACTGGACCACGCGAGGCCGGGCCCGTCCTGCGGACGGCCTGCGGCGCCTTGAGAACTGGGGCTACGACTCCGCCGGGATAGCCCTGGTCACCGAGAACGGCGATCTGTTCGTCGAGAAGCGGGCCGGCAAGGTGGCGGTCCTGACCGACGCGCTCGGCGGCGATCCGCCCCGAGCCGGGATCGGGCTGGGACATACTCGCTGGGCCACGCACGGCCGGCCGAGCGACCTCAACGCCCATCCGCACAGCGACTGCACGGGCCGCATCACCGTCGTCCACAACGGCATCGTCGAGAATTTCCGCGAGCTCCGCGACGAGCTTGTGGCCGGCGGCCACACGCTCAAGTCCGAGACGGATACAGAGGTGGTCGCGCACCTGGTCGAGGATGCCTACAAAGGCGATCTGGCCGATGCGGTCCGCACGGCCCTTGGCCGGCTCGAGGGCGCATACGCGCTGGTCGTGATGCATTGGGACGAGCCCGAGCGGCTCGTCGGCGCCCGCCTCAACGCTCCGTTGATCGTGGGAGTCGGGGAGGGCGAGAGCTTCCTCGCGTCCGACGTGGCGGCGATCGTCGCCTACACGAAGAAGGTCGTCTTCCTGGCGGACGGCGATGTGGCGGACCTGAGGCCCGGTACGTTCAAGATCACGGACCGCTGCTTCGGCTCACCAGGCCGGAGGAAGAGAATCGCTCGGTTGATGTGGCCCTTGCGGTGGCGTACCACGCGCGCCACCAGTCCTGCCGACTGAAGCCTTGCGAACCGTTGTTCGGAGGCCCAGGCGAACAGACTACCGTCGGCGTGATAGACGGGAATCAAGGCATTCATGTTTTTGGACACACGTGCAGCCGCAGGAGAAGCTGCGAGAAGGGATTAACGAGCGTCCCGACGCTCGGGGAACGCTTCGCGAGCGTTCATCCTCTTGTTAGCACTACGCGATTTCATTCGTCAACAGAAAAGGAGGTCTCTTGCCGGCACTTGTTGAAAAGCGCGGAAGGGTGAGGGTGTGGCGAAGACTTACCGCCGCTTTTCGCGCTTATGGCGCACCTGCCGCCGGGTGCAGACCCACGGGGATCGCTCCCGACGCGGCTATTCGTTCAGTAGGAACTCGCGCAGGTCCGTGTATTCGTTCGGCCCGATTCCGGTCTGAACGAATGCCAGTTGGTGCCGGAGGACGGCGGACGCTTCGTCGCCGAGGCAGAACTGCTTTGCATCCAGGTGCGGCACGAAAACGGACTGTGTCTCGTCAAGCCGGAGCATGCTGTCCACTGCAAAGACGCCTGCCTTCTCGGGCAGGAACATGAGTTGAGGAAACTCCATTCTTCGCACGCGATCAATGAATGTCGGGTTGAACTGTGGTTCCTTTGTTGCAGCATCGGCAAGCCCGAATACCTGCGCGATCAGCGTACGGTGCCTTTGAATCCTGCCACGGTAGCCTTTGTTGTCCACACCCGCGAGCGGGAGTTCAGTCTGAATCAGGATCACCGGGCGCACTTTTGCTCGCACGACGATGAACTCTTCGTTCGTTTCCAGTCGCGGGACGTGCAGCGGCAAACTCCGGCTAAAAGCGTCCTTCCCGGCCGCCGTGATTCGGAACTGCGTTGCGATGGTCTTGGTGGGTTCAGCGGGGTCCGGTACCGGGCGCCAGAGTTCGAGGTTCTCGTGTGGGTAGTAGGCGTGGGTCCAGAACACCTGGCCGAAACAGAAATTAGCGGGATTGTGATAGCCGAGCGGGAGCTTCTTGTAGAAGTTGTCGCCGAACCACTCGTCGATGAACATTCCGGTTAGGCGGTCTGGAGCTTGCCCATGGCCTCGAAGTACTCCTCATCGTACTGGGGGGGCGTGAACGTGAAGGGGCGCTGCTCTTTCGCCTTTTTCTCCGCCTGCTGGTGCTCGAACTTCGCGCGAAGCTTGCGGATGTCGGCGGGCGATTTGCCGGAGGACGAGCGCGAATACACGGCGGGGCGCTCTGTTGCGATCAAGGAGAAATCAAGGGGCTGGTTTCTGATTGCTGCCTCCATCGGTTCGGTTTGGAAGTAAACGTAATTCAGGATTTCGCCGGTTGTGCGCGTGCCCCACCGTTTCAAAACCTCAAGCAGGATGGATTCATCCTTCACGTTCACGAACGCGCGGCGCGTTTCCACGCGCTCGCCAGGCTTGTAGAACGCCGTGTCGTACTCCGACGAGTTGGAACGCTGTTCGGAAAGAACCCCGTGAGCCAACAGCCCGCTCAAAGTAGGATCGTATTCCGCAGCCCACGGCCCAAGGTGGAAAAACTTCCACCCGAATCCGGTGAACGTGCATCGGTGCTGGCGGTAGTACTCCACGTCAAATAAATACAGCAATTTCAATAGCTTGGTCTTGGTGGCGTAGCTGTCGTGATCCGCGATCCAGGTGACGATTGCCGGGATCAGGTTGTCTACGACCGTCTGTTCCATCGTCTTCCTATCATATAGACGCACGAGGAACTGCCAGCGATGAACAAACACCGCTCTTGTGCGGAAACCAGTGCTGAGATCATATCATGCGGCGTACAGCCGGAGAACGGCGAGTCCGCGCGCAGGTGCCACACCCAATCATATCGGCTGAATTGACCTCCACCATTCCCGTGTTTCGCGTTCGTTGCGCCACCGTTGGCGCACACTTGGCCCACGTTGCGCCCTGGCGTGGCAGCGCGGCTCGTCCTGCCAAGCCTGGGCTACGGCGCAACGGGCGCGCCCGACTTGGGTGTGGCGCGGCAACTGCCAAGTTGGGTGTTTATTGGGAGGAATTCTGCTGGCGCGTTGCGCGTCACAGCGCGTCACAGCGCATTGCCCGTAACTCTATGAGGACTTGGTAGCGCTAACGGGAATCGAACCCGTATTTGAGCCTTGAGAGGGCTCCGTCCTAACCGTTAGACGATAGCGCCATCCGCTAGAATAACATAGCTCAACCGGCGCCAACAGGAAACTGGGTTCGATGCGGCAGGGCGGGGGGAACAACGAACCCCGACCCCCGGGGGAGGTGGCCCCGGGGCCGAGGGTAGCGTGCAGGAGGAAACTAGTTGCGGACCGGTTCGAAGTAGCCTTGCGCCAATTCGGGCTTGGCCTCGAGCGCCTTGCTCCAGCAGGCCCGGGCGTCATCTTCCTGCCCGAGCGACTTCATGACGTGGCCGAGGTTCAACAGCGCCTCGGCGAAGTCCGGGTTCTCCGAAAGCGCGTCGCGATAGAGACGCGCGGCTTCTTCGGCCTGGCCGGATTTTTGCAGCAGCAGCCCGGTGTTGTAAAGCAGTTCCGGAGTGCGCTCGCCCAGATCGACGAGCCGCCCGTGGAATTCGAGCGCCTGATCGAGGTCGCCGCGCTCGAGCGCCAGAGCCGCCAGTCCGCGCAGCGCGTCCAGCGACTTGGGATCCGCATTCAGCGCCTGTTCGTAGACGAGCTGCGCCAGGTCGCGGTCGCCCATCTTCCAGTACGCCAGCGCCAGGTTCATCTGCGCTTCGGTCCAGTCTTTGCGCTTCTTGAGGCAGGTCTCGAAGGCCTCGGCGCTGCCGCGGTAGTCGCCGCGCTGCAGGCGCACGTAGCCCAGCCGGAAACGCGCTTCGTGATTCTCGGGATCCCGGTCGAGCACCTTCATGTAAGTCTTCTCGGCTTCGTCCTGCTCGCCGGATTGCTCGAGCACCAGAGCCAGGTTCCACAACGCAGCGATGGCGTTCGGATCCAGACGCACCGCTTCGCGGTAGGCGTCCTTGGCTTCCTTCAACGCGCCCAGTTCCTGGCGCACGATGCCCAGGTTGGTGTAAGCCTGCGAAGACTGCGGCCTCACCTTGATGGCCTGCTGGTACGCATCGGCGGCCTGTTGCAGCCGCTCCGCTTTCTGGTGAGCCAAGCCGAGGTTGAACCAGCCTTCGAAGTGGTTCGGCACGGCGTCCACCAGCAGCGTGCAGAACTTCGCCGCCATCTGAAAGTCGCCGCTGGCCGAGGCCCACGCCGCCAGTCCTTCCAGCGCCGCGGTCGATTGCGGGCGCAACTCGAGCAGGTGTTCGGAACATTCCCGAACCAGCTCGTAATCCTTCTTCGCCATTCCGATCGCGATCAGGTTCGCCAGCGACTCTTCGGAATTCGGGTTGCGTTTCAGGACGCGGCGGTAGAGCTCGGCCGCCTCGTCGAATCGCGAATCGAGCTGAAGCGCGACGGCCTTGCCGAAGATTGCGGTCTCGTTTTCGGCTTCGCGCTCGATCACGCGCTCGAAAGCGGCCAGCGCCGGCTGCGGCTGATTCAAGTGGAGCAGGCAGATGCCCAAGCCCAACTGCGCTTCCGTGCGGGTTCCATCCACCTGGAAGGCTTTTTGGAACTTCTCGGCGGCCTCCTGCCAGCGGCCCGTCCGCTCCAGGCACACCGCCAGGTTGAACCAACCCATCTGGTGGTCCGGTTCAATCTGGAGCAGCTCGCGATAGCTGTTGGCCGCGCCTTCGAACTGTCCCAGTTCGAACTGAACCTGCCCCATGGCCGAGTAAATCTCCGCGGATTTCTCGCCCTTGGCCACCGCGCGCTGCAACTCACGCAGCGCTTCCTCCGCCTTTCCGTCCAAGTGCAGGGAGACCGCGCGGGCGATGTAGCGGGACGCCTTCGGAGCCTCCGTACGCGGACTAAACTCAACGGGCCGTAGCTCCGGCCCACCACCGACTGGTTTACGCGGACTCATAATTCCACCTCTTTTCCGTCTTCAGTGCCGCCCCACTTTTGTCGCCGTTACGGCTCAAGCCGGGGGCGTGCGCCCAGCTCAATTGTTCGGGGCGATCATTGCACATACTTTGCCCCAAAAGTCGTCGTTGTTGCTGACCCTCATCCAGTAAATGTTCGACCGGTCCTTCGGCCGGCCCAAGAATCCGACCCCGCCTGTGCGCAGCCGGTCATCCGTCCAGGCGTCGACCACCGCACCATCCACCGATGTTGTAAAACCGTTGCCTGCCACCACTTCCTGAATCCGCAGCGGCACGCCGTTCCGGTAACCGAGGTGCAAGGGAATCTTCACGTGCTCCGATTCCTGGCCGCCGATCACCTGGTAGCGCACCAGCTCCACCTCGGGCAGCGGTCCTGGCTTCACCGTGCTCAGCTCGGTCGCGTAATAGTTCTGCAGATCCGCGGCGCGAAACACCCATCCCACGGTGCCCCCGGAGATCTCACTGAGAAACTCGAACTGGTAATCGGAGAGCGGACGAGAGGGGCGATAGAGGGCCAGTTGGCCCGCCTCCACGAACCCAGCCGGATTGTGCAACCAGTTCCCGGCCCAACCGTCCTCGCCATACCAGCCGTCGAGACTTTTCGAAAAGTCGTACTCCATGGTAATAACGGCGCGGCTCTGGATGGTCTCTTTCACGGATTTTCCGCGGCTCGAGCAGGCGATGTTTGCCGTGCCGAGCGCGATGACGAACAGAACCACCACCACGCTCCGGAATAATCCCGACGCACTCTTGAGAGCACTGCGCCAGCGCGGCGAGTAGGTTTCGGCGATCGCTTCGAAATCCAACTTCTCCAGTTGAGCGCCGCTCCCAAGCACGACGACCTCGAAAGCGAACTGCAATTCGCCACACAGTCCCGCCGGGGCGCCCGCGCCGGTGTGGGGCGCCGGTTCCACGGCGCCGAGCGTCGCATCGGGGAGGCTCTCTCTGCCGTGGGGCGCGAACGCCAACGAGGGAATCCACGGTTCCAGTTGCGGAGCCGGATACGGCGCCACACTCTTCAGCGTCCGCTCGTCGTTCACGTCCTCGCGCTCCACGTTGAGGAATTCGCCGGACGGCATGTGGGCCTTGTTGACCGTCGTGTGGAACACCGGCAAGCGGCTGGGGTGGCGATGCGGCCGGACCATGGGCGCAAGGTGAACCGTCTTCTGCGCGGCGGCGGCGTCCTGGCGCAGGGCCGGCGCGGCGATCTTTGTAACCGGAGCGCTGCCGAGCGCCAAGCCGTAAGCGGCCAGCTCCGGGCAACGCGCCGCAGGCGCGGCAAACTCGGTGAACACCCGCAGATCGGCCTTCGTCGCACTGCCCGCTTTGGCTGGATATTCCCGCTCGTGCGCGAATCGGGAGCTCGTCACTTCCGGCCAGCGCGCGCTACTCCAGGGCGACTGGATCGAGGCATGCTCAACGGTGGAGGACTCGCGGCCGTATGGTTCCCATCCTGCCGGCACGCCCGCCGCGGCGCGATTGACGGCGCGGCCCCGGACGGCCGAGAAGGTGCTCGGAGGCAGCGGATGCTCGAACGCGAGCGCCTGCGCTCCGGCCAGCTCCACCGGCTGAGTGCTGGAGGCGACCACCGAAACGGCGGCAGGCTTCGAGGCTCCGGCCTGCGGTTGTCCCTTCCGGGCGGCTGGCGGAGTGGACTCGAGCGTGCTCCGCGCCCGAACGCCGGCGGAGACCGGCTGGGTGGGCGCGGAAAGCTCAAAAGGGAGGCAGCTCGGCCTCCCGCCGCCGAGAAGCGATTGGACAAGCCTTCTGATTCGACCACAGTTCGATCCCGCCGGTACCGAGCGCGAAGGGTCCCACCGGTCGAATGCGGCCCGCGGCCATGTCAAGCGGCGCCGAGAACGGAATCGGGACCACAACCATCTGGGCCGCTGCGGGCTTGGAGGCTTCGTGCCGCGCCGGGCCCGGCAGTGGGAGGGTGCGGCATTCTTCCAGGCTCCGGGCCGAGGCGATCCGGGACAGGGTCGCGTCGAGGCGGATCTCCGGGAGCAGGCAGTTGCGTTGCCGGAAACCAGTGCCGCTGACGAGAATCGCCGCAGCGTGGCCGGCTCGAGGTCGCGGCGGAACTGTGATGGCGGCCGCGCCGTCGAGCGCCTCACGCGCCACGATCGTTCCCCCGGCCGGCAGCGAGGTTTCCTGCGCCGCAAACGGCGACACGGCTCCAGCGGCCGTTCCCGCCGCCGGCGGCCTGGGCGCACGGTCCAGGTAGGTGCCGCGTCCGATCGAAGCGGAACTGAGCGCTCCCACGCCTGGCAGGCCGCTTCGGAGCGGCGTGCTGTCTCCCTCGATTTCGGGAGCCGCCGGCGCGAGCGCCAGCCAGCCGCACGGCTGGGCCGAGCTGCGGCCGGCCGTGCCGCCGATGTGGCTGCGGATTGCAGGGGAGGCGCCTAGCGCCAGTGGAGTTGCCGTACGTGCGGACCATTCGACCAGCGCGGCCGGCGGCAATGACAACGGGCACTCAACCGTTCTGGGGGAAGAAGGCTGTGAAGCGACCTGCCGCGGAGGCAGCGGATGTTCGATCCCCACCGGGATCAGGTGCGCTGCGCCGGCCGGACCAGGCGCTGCCGGAAGCAGCGTCTGGCATTCGGTCCGGCATTCGGAAAGAACTTTCGCAACGGCGGGCCGGCCGGCCACGAGCGGCCGCCCGATCTGTTGAAGCGGCTGCGGCTCGATGGCGCCGGCCAGAATGCGCGTCTTCAGCGTGACATCGGGGAGGCGAACCTCCGAGGTACCCTCGATCACCAGGGCGTCGAGGATCATGGCGCCGGAGATGCGGCCTGCCAACGCCGCCGGCTGGTGGGTTCCCGGCTCGATTGAAGCCAGTTGCGACATCGCCGCTGCCGCATGGAGTTCGGGAGGCGAGGGCAGCCGTTCCTCGAAATCGAGGCTGACGCTGGCGGCGGAACGGAAGCCGATGCGCGCGGATGGGTAGGGCGTGGGGAAGGTTGACGCGCCCTCGATGGCTGCCAGGAAGCGAATGTGGCAGGCGGGCGTGACCGGCTCGGATTGGAACTCGATCGTGATCGCCGGATGAGCCGCGAACGCAATGGATACGGGCCGCCGCGGCATGAGGCCGAGCCTCGGCCCGCCTTCGGGCAGACGCGCAACCGACACCCCACCCGCCAGCTCCGGAATCTGCACAAGAGCCTCGGGCCGGCCGTACTGGGCGCCCAGGGTTCTGATTCCGGGGAGACTCCTGCCTGCGGGCACACTGGCGGAGGTGGCGGCGAACGTGGCTGGGTCGAGGCGCGCGTACATTGCCGCGGGAGGAGCGCTCTGCGGCGTGATCGGCGCGGCTGCGGCAGCGAAGGCCGTTGCCAGGTCGAAGTTCAGTGTGGGGGTGTGCCGTCTTGGTGCGATCGCCGCGCCGTAGCCCAGCTTTGCAAAATCCGTCTCGATGACGGCGGACATCTGGGCCGTATCCGCGAGCTGCGGCAGGACAACCTGGGCCACTGCGTAAGGCGCTATCGGGGCCGAAAGCATCGCCGACGGGAACGCGCGCGCCCGCGGCTTCTGAGCCGGCCACTCCGGCGCCAGCGGAGGCGGGGCACTGATCTCACCTTCAGCCGCCGGTCTGGACTGAATGCCGGGAAGCAAAATGGTCCAGGCATATTCGAGTTCCGGCTCTTCGAACCAATGGGCCGCACGCTTGGTTGCGTGAGGCCGGGGAACGTTCGCAAAATCCCCTCGTAGAACGGCAGCGCGAGCCCGAATGGTGGACTGATGCGAGAATGACAGAGCGGTGCCGAAAGCCACGGCGGGTGCAAGGGCTCTGGCGGCCGACGCGGCGATCGCCGCCCCCCGCACCAGCGGGTAAGCGGCCATTCCCGCCAGCTCGAAACCAGCCCTCAGCCCGCCGCTGACGTGGACGCGCGGCAACGCCGGCCGGGGAACGGAGCGTCCGGCGGACCCGCTCGCAGTATGGACAGCGGCCGGCATCGTAGCTGGCCGTGGGCGGGTATCGGCCAACGGCCGCTCGGCAGGTTCGTGGGCGGCAGCGGCGAGTTCGAGCGGCCGCGTGTTGCTTTCGCAACGAACCGCTCCATGGAATCCATAGCCCCCGTCCGCGCCAGCGTGTGCCGGCAGCGGGCGCGTCATTGCGCGGAGGAAGGGCTCGCGGACGAATAAACTCTGGCGCATCCCGCAGCGATCCTTGGGGACCGCGCTACGGGGTGCGTTGAAGGAGCCCTCGAAACCATCGATGTTCGCCGTTTGCGGCGCGAAATCCACCGGGTGGGGCGCGCATTCGAGCCTCGCGAAGTAGTACGCCTCCGGTGGCACGCCGTCCTCAGGCGGCGGCTCCGCGGCGGCAGGTTCCGGCTCGGGCGGTGCAGGCCGCCAGGGGCTGCGCTCTGGCTCCGCATACCGCGTTGGCTCGAAAGCCGGGGCGGGGGGCGCGATGGTTTCGTCGTAGGCAGTGTCAACGGCGATGGGTTCGGGCTGCCAGGCGGGCACAGCCTCCTCGTCCAGACGCACTTCGGGCGTCCCCAGCCGCTGACCCGCGTCAAGCAGCCGGTCGAGCGCATGCCTCGTCAGCTCCTGGTATCGTCTCCGATGGTCGTCTGAACAGAAGTCGGCATCGGCGAGCTGGCGGACAAGCGACACGCGTTTCCCGCAAAAGAAGCAGGGCATCCGGTCGCAAACCTACCGGATAATTATAGGGGAGCTTTGGCCGGTTTTGCCAGAAGAATCAACCGGTTTAGCAGCGTTGCCTAGAAACGTCTTCATGTGGCGTGCGAGGCCGGAGTAGCCCGAAAGGGGACCAATGTCCTAGTACAGATGACCATGGTTAGCGCCCGCCATGCTGCCGTTCGGGCGGAATGGTTAGACCCAGAGTGTTAACTTCGGGCAACTCGGCTGATCGGGCTCGTCGTGCGGGTACTAGTACGACTACTGGGCGACCATCTGGAATTCCCGCCATTCTGCGTGAGAAAACTACGGCAAGACCCTGGAGGGAAACGAGATTGCCGCCCTCGGACGGCGCGCACTTTGGCCCTGTGCCGACCGCTGAGGGTGTTCCGATGGTCTTTTGCGGGAATCCGCCCCGGGGAGGGCTAGAGCGGCTCCGGCAGTTCGAGCGCCGCCTTGGCGAGTGCGCGCCGGATGACGGCGGCTGCGTCATCCTGCCCGATGCCGCGGGAGGTGGAGAGTTCCGTGATCAGCATTTGCCGCGCGGACTCCAGCATTCTCTTCTCGCGGAACGGGAGCGGCTTCTGCCGCTGCAGGATGAGCAGGCTCTTGAAGACCTCGGCGATCTGGAGCGGGCTGCCAAGGCGCATTTTCTCGGAGTTTTCCTTGAATCGATTCTTCCAATCGTGGCAGCACGTGCAGCGGCCCGCGGAAAGATAGGTCAGCACACGGGCCCACTCGCCGTTGGTGGTGATTCTTCGCAATCCGACGTGGCCCACGTGCGAAAACGGAACCATCACCGTCATTCGGCCGCACGCGAGACGGAGCAGGTAGAATCTCTCGACGCGGGTCCCGAACGAGCGCGCGCTGACGTTCTCGATGGTCCCGATTCCCTGGTTGGGATAGACCACTTTCTCGCCGATCCGGAAGGTCATAAGCGGACCTCTCATACACCCGAGGGCGGTTAATCGTCGTGATTTGCGAACTAACGAATCCCAATCTTGAGGGCGAGCAGGGACAAAGTCAACAAAAAAGACTCCGAGCACTTAATATATTGGGGTTTTTGACGTGTCGTTAGCTTCGACGCATCCTTCTTGCAGTTGAAGACCTGCATATCTTCAACGCCGAAGGACGGCGACAACCACCTTGGGGAGGTGGCGAACAAGCGGGCCGCCGTTTACGCCGGTCTTCGACTCTCGCGCCAGGTGTGAATTACGGTGGCGGAAAGGATCGTCGCGCCGCCTGCGAGCGCCAAGGCTGCGGGGCGTTCTCCGTGCACCAGCCATGCCCACACAGGGTTGAGCGCCGGCTCGAGCAACAGCAGGGTGGTCGCCTCGAAGGCCGGCACGTGCCCGATGGCGCGCGCCAGGCAGAAATACGCCAGGCCGATTTGCACGACGCCCAGATAAGCGATGAGCAGCCAATCCGTCGAGCGCGATTCGACGACGGGCAGCGCCGCTGGAAGCGAAATCAGACAGGCAATTACGTTGCCCAGCACAACGGTGGCAATAGCCCCGTTCGCGGTGGTTTTCCCCAGCCAGCGCAAGCCTACGACGGTGAGCGCCCATGCAAGGCCGGAGACCAGCGCGACGACGTCTCCGCGCGCGGGGTCCGGCGCGGTCCGAAGCGCGCCCTGGCGGGCTATGAAGAACAAGCCCAGGCCCGCGCCCACCACTGCGGCGAAGACGAGATCCGACCGCCGGATGCGTTCATGCAGAAGCAGCGGCGCCAGCGCCAGTACGTAGATCGGCGCCGTCGATTGCAGAAAAATCGCGTTGGCCGAGGTGGTCAGTTTGTTGGCGTTGACGAACAGGATCACCGTAGCCGCGTATGCTGCGGCCACCGGAAGGACGCGCCAACTCAGGCCGCGGCGCGCCGCCGGCACTATCGCGAACAACGCCACAGCGGCGACGCCGGAGCGAAACGCAGCCACCTGCCAGGCGCCGAGAGAACATGCTTTGATGGCCGCGCCGCCCGTTGAAAACAGCAGGGCGGTGGCCACCAGAAGAAGCCGGTTACCGGTGCGCGAGTCCATAGGTTGATTCACCAAAGTAGCGCATCGCCGGCTCTGAGGTGCGCGACTACGCTAAACTGGGGGCGGGCGGGGTTTCCCGGCGCGGAATTCAAGCTCAAAATGCCCATGCGGACCATTCTGGTTGTCGACGACGAGCCGATGGCGCTTAAGTTGGTGCAGTCGATCCTCGAAAAGCGGGGCTTTGAGGTTCTCGCCTCCACCAGTCCCAAGCAGGCCGTCAAAGTTTTCGAAGAACAAGGCGACCGGATCGAGTTGCTCATCAGCGACATCGTGATGCCGGAGATGGACGGCGCCAAGCTCGCCAGCCTTCTGGTCGGGTTGAATCCGGAGCTTCCCGTTCTGTTCATGTCCGGGTTTTTGACCGAGAGCGAGATCGCCGACGCCAGTGCGATCGCACAGTACGCGTTCATACGCAAGCCGTTTCGCCCGGCCACGCTGGTTCAGGCCGTGCGGAAGATGCTCACGGGCGAAGACGAAAGCGCCTGACGCCACTCCTGCCTGCTAAGCTGGTTCGTGGAACTCTCTGGGTTCGTGAAAAAGCTTTTTCTCGCGGCGGTGATCCTTGTCCTGGGTGTGCCGCTAATCCTGGTGCTGATGTCTTCGGCGCCCACGGTGACTCTGGTTGCGCCGATTCGCGTCATCGGCACTGACACGCCGGTCGCCATACGCGTGGCGAGCCCACACGGCGTGCGGCGCGTGACCGCCGAGCTGGAGCAGAAGGGCCAGCGCTACCGGATATTCGAGTCAGCGCGGCCCGCCCATCGTCTTTCGTTCCTGGGCAAGAACGAGCCGCCGGCAGAGGTCAAATTCTCCGCGGGAAAGACGCAGGCGCCGGCGCTCGAAGACGGCAAGGCGCGGCTGATCGTCGAGGCGCAGGCCAACGATTTTCGCGGTGCTACGGACACGGTCTCGCTCGACGTCGACGTCAACACCCAGCCGCCGCGCGTGACCGCCGATGGCGTGCAGCACTACATCAACCAGGGCGGCGCAGAGCTGGTTTCGTTCACCGTCTCCGGCTATTGGACCGAGGCGGGCGTGCGGGTGGGGCCCTACACGTTTCGCAGCTTTCCTCTACCTGGGCGTCCCGCCGGCGAGCGCTTTTCCATTTTCGCTTTTCCCTGGGATGTGCCGGCCGATACCGTTCCCATCGTCTATGCGCGCAACCCTTCCGGCGCCGAAGCCAAGGCGCACTTCTGGTGTAAGGTTTTTCCGAAGAAGTTCCGCTCTCGCGATCTCGAGCTGACCGATGCGTTCATCGACAAGGTAACCGACGAGATCGATCCCAACGGCACGGGCGACAAGCTTCAGCGTTTTCTCAAAATCAACGGCGATTTGCGCCAGCAGAATAACCGCACGCTGGCCGATCTAAGGTTCAAGACAGAGCCGCGCATGCTCTGGACCGGCCCCTTCTGGCGTTACGGCAAGACGGAATCCGAATTCGCCGACCACCGCGCCTATGTGTATCACGGCAAGGTGGTCGATCATCAGACGCATTTGGGCTTCGATCTTTCCGACGTGCAGCACGCCCGGGTTGTGGCCGCAAACGACGGTCGCGTGCTGTTCGCGGGCCCTCTGGGCATTTACGGCAACTGCATCGTGGTCGATCACGGCTATGGGCTGCAATCCATTTACGGCCACCTGAGCCAGCTTGAGGTCAAGCCAGGCGACATGGTCAAGAGGGGCCAGGAGATGGGACGCAGCGGCGCTACCGGCATGGCGGGCGGCGACCACCTGCACTTCAGCATGCAGGTTGACGGCGTGCAGATCACCCCGGTCGAATGGTGGGACGAACATTGGATCCACGACCGCATCCTGAGCAAGATTTCGGGGAAGAGCTGAGGACTACTTCAGGTTTCTCTCGAAGAACGACAGCCGCAAGCGATTGAGATCGTCTTTGAAGCCCATCACGCCGTGCGTTTTGTCCGGGAAAACCATCAGTTCGAAGGGCTTCGCTGCCCGCTCGAGCGCGGTCACCATTTGCACGGTGTTCTGGAACAGCACGTTGTCGTCTTCGAGCGTGTGAACGATGAGGAGCCGCCCTTTGAGGCGCGCCGCTGCGATTACGGGCGAGGCCTTCGAGTACGCTGCGGCGTTGTCCACCGGCAGGCCCAGGTAGCGCTCGGTGTAGATGCTGTCGTAGTTGCGCCAATTCGTCACCGGAGCGCCGGCCAGGCCGCACGTAAAGATTTCCGGCGCATGGAGCATCGCGTCGAGCGTCATGAACCCGCCGTAGCTCCAGCCCTCGATTCCGATACGCTTGCTATCGACGAAGCCGAGAGAGAGCAGGCTGCGCACGCCCTCCTTTTGATCCTCCAGTTCCTGCACTCCGAAGTTGCGGAATAGCGGCGTTTCCCACTTATGCCCGCGGCCGGCCGAGCCGCGGCCGTCGAGCGCCCATACAGCGAAGCCGCTCCCGGCGAGCACCTGCTCCATCGTGAGCGCGCCGTACCAGCGGTTGGTCACCATCTGCGCGCCCGGGCCTCCGTAGACCTCGACGATGGCAGGGACCTTCGTGCCCGGCGCGAGCCCTGCGGGCCGGATCAGCCGCGCGTAGAGCAGCGAACCATCCGCGGCCTTGACCGGAACGATCTCGACGGGCCGGACGTCGTACTCCTCAGCCAGCGAACGGTCCGGCTCGCGCAGCACGGCCCATTCGGATCCATCCGCGCGATAGAGCGTCTTGCGCGGCGGCTCGGTCAGACTGGAGAACGAATCCACATGTGCGCGGGCATCCGGGCTCATCGAGATGGTATGCGTTCCCGCTGCGGCGCTGAGGCGCTGTTTGCCCGTGCCGTTCGCGTCCACCCGATAAAGCTGGCGTTCGAGCGGACTGGCCTCCGTGGAGACGTAGTAAACCCGGCCCTCGGAATCCACTCCGGCCACGCCGGTCACCTCCCACTCGCCGCGGGTGAGCTGCGCGAGCTGGCGGCCGTCGATCGAGTAGCGATAAAGGTGATTGAAGCCGTCGCGCTCGCTCTGCCACAGAAACTCGGCGCCGCCCTTGACGAACGCCGGCCCGTCGAGGACGTTGATCCAGTAAGGGTCGGTCTCGGCGATCACGTTTTGCGCTGCACCGGTTCGGGCGTTCGCCACCAGAAGGTCGAGCCGGTTCTGGATGCGATTCAACCGCTCGACGGCAACGCCCGAAGAATCCGGCAGCCAGGTGCAACGGGCCAGCAGCGCGTCGGCGGTCGGGCCGACCTTCATCCATCGGGTGCGGCCGCCGGTGGCGCCGACCACCCCCAGCCGAACTTCGGCGTTGGGGTCGCCGGCTTTCGGGTAGCGCTGCGGCTCGTAGACGGCTGCCGGGCCGGTCAGGTCCACCTGCGGGTAGAGCGGCTCGCGGCTCACGTCGAATTGCAGATACGCGATGGATTTCGAATCCGGCGACCACCAGTGCGCCGTGCCCAGTTCCAGCTCCTCCGGATAGACCCAATCGAGCTCGCCGTTGAGCAGCGTCGCTGAACCGTCGTTGGTCAGCCGCGTCACCTTGCGTGTGGCCAGGTCCATCGTGTAGAGATTGTGGCCGCGGCGGAACGAGACGCGCCGGCCATCGGGCGAGACTTGGGGATCGCGCTCAGCCTCCGGGGTCGCAGTGAGTTGAGTCCAGTGGCCGCCCGCGATGGGGAAGAGAAACAAGTCGCCTCCGGCGGCGATCAGCAGCTCGCGTCCCGACGGCAGCCACTGCACGGTGCGCTCTTCGACCCGGCGATTCTGCCATGTGTTTTGGATCGGCGCCGCCCCTTTCGTGGCCGCCACCTCGAGGGTGTCGAGCGAAACCAGTTCCCGCCCGGCGCGCGATGCGACGTCGTAGAGCCACACCTTCCCGGCTTCCGTGTAGACGAACTGCTTCCCGTCTCGCGACCATACTGGCGCGCCCATTTCGGCGGGCGGCTGGTGAGCCGCCAGCGCGTCGAGGGTGATCGGCTTCTTCGGGGGCGCGGCTGCACAGGCCGCCCAGAGCGCGAGCAGCGCACAAGCGTAACGGGTTCGCCGCATGTCGCCTCGATTGTAGCGAATCGGACGTGCTGGAACCGGCGTATACTGACAGACGGTTTGGGAGGAGTGAATGCGGACGGGAATTTGTGCGATGGGCCTTCTGTCGGTGGCGCTTGCGGCCCCGCTGTGGGCCCAGAACTGGCAGTTGATCTGGTCAGATGAGTTCAACGGCGCGCAGGGGACGCTGCCCGACCCAACGAAGTGGATCTACGATTCGCCCGGCGTGGGATCTAGCAACCAGGAAGAAGAAACCTACTGCGGACAGGCCGGCGCGGGCCGCGCTGGAGTCTGCGCCAATTGGCAACAGAACGCCCGGATGGATGGCCAGGGGCACCTGGCGATTTCGGCCGTCAACTCCGGCACGGCTGCGGCGCCCGTGTGGACCTCGGCGCGCCTGCTGACGCAAGGCGTCTTCAGCTTCACCTATGGCCGCGCGGAGGCGAGCATCAAGCTGCCCTCGGGTCCGGGAACGTGGCCCGCATTCTGGATGCTGGGCAATGACATCGTCACGGTAAGCTGGCCCGCCTGCGGCGAGGTTGACGTGATGGAGAACGTGCTGAACGACCTGGGGCCCTCGAAGATCGAGGCCAGCGCGCATGGGCCGGGCTATACGGGCTCCATCGGAATCGGGAACCCGTACACGTTTCCGGCTGGCCAGGAGATCGACACTGGGTACCACATCTATGGCGTGATCTGGAGCAAGGACCTGATGCAGTTCTACGTGGACGACTACACGCATCCTTTCGCGAGCGTCCGCCCGTCCGACATGCCCGCGGGAGGGATTTGGGAGTTCGACAACCAGCCGTTCTTTCTGCTCCTCAACCTCGCCATGGGCGGGGTTTGGCCGGGCCCCACGAACGCCAGCACTCCGAATCCGGCCCTGATGTATGTGGACTACGTGCGCGTTTACCAGACGACTGCCGCGGCGCCGGCACTGAGCGTTTCCAAGACGCACACGGGCAACTTTTCGCAAGGACAGACCGGCGCGACCTACACCGTAACCGTGAGCGATGGCGCGACGGCAGCGGTGACCAGCGGCGCGGTGACGGTCACCGAAGCGGCGCCCTCGGGATTGGCGCTGGTCTCGATGGCTGGCGCGGGCTGGAGTTGTTCGAACACCACATGCACTCGCAGCGACGCGCTCAACACCGGTTTCAGCTATCCTCCCATCACCGTGACGGTGAACGTTGCGGCGGACGCTCCGGCGCAGGTGACGAATCAGGTGAGCGTGTCGGGCGGAGGTTCGGCCACGGCCAACGCCAGCGACGTAACCACGATTGCCGCTGTCGAGCCCACCGCTCCCGTTCTGACCTCTCCGGCGAACGGAGCCACCGGGGTCGTCGTCTCGCCGGCGTTGGCTTGGAGCCCCGCATTCGGAGCCGCGTCCTACGACGTCTACTTCGGAGCCTCATCTCCGCCGCCCATGGTCACGAACACGACGGCCACGAGCTACGCTCCCGGCCCCTTGACCGCGGGCCGCACCCACTACTGGCAGATTGTGGCGCACAATGCGGCCGGGCAGCTCGCCTCCGCGACGTGGTCGTTCACGACGGGCGCGCCGGCGGCCGGCCTGCGTTTCGTCCCGGTGACTCCATGCCGTGCGGCGGACACGCGTGAGGCAGGCGGGCCGCTCGAGGCCGGTTCCACACGCTCCTTCGCGATTCCGCAAAGCGGCTGCGGCGTTCCAGCGACCGCGCACGCGTACTCCCTGAACGTGACCGTGGTGCCCGAGGGGCCGCTCTCCTACCTGACGCTGTGGCCCACCGGACTCGATCAGCCCCTGGTCTCCACGCTGAATTCCGCGAGCGGCGCGGTGGTGGCGAACGCGGCCATCGTGCCGGCCGGTTCGAACGGAGCCGTGAGCGTCTATGTCACCGATCCCAGCCAGGTCATCCTCGACATCGACGGCTACTTCGATACCTCGAGCGGCGCGGGCTCGTATGCGTTCTATCCCGCGCCGCCGTGCCGCGTGGCCGATACGCGGAACGCCACGGGCCCGTTTGGCGGCCCATCGATCGAGGCCGCCGGCTTCCGCAGCTTTCCGTTTCCGTCGAGTGCGTGCAGCATTCCAGCCGCGGCCGGCGCGTACTCGCTGAATGTGACGGTGGTGCCCGATGGGCCGCTCGCCTATCTGACGGTGTGGCCGGCGAACGTGGCGCAGCCGGTCGTCTCCACATTGAATTCCCCGGCGGGCGAAGTGGTAGCGAATGCCGCGATGGTTCCGGCAGGCGCCAATGGAGCGATCTCGGTTTTCGTCACGAACTCGACGGACGTGATTCTCGATATTGACGGCTATTTCGCCGCGCCTGGCGGCCCGAACGCGCTCTCGTTCTATCCGGTGACGCCGTGCCGGGTGGTGGATACGCGCGACGCCGATGGTGCGTTTGGGGGGCCGGAGATGGAGGCCTCAACATCGCGGTCGTTCCCGATCCCGGCCAGCGGCTGCAACATCCCCACGACGGCGCTCGCCTATTCGCTCAACGTGACCGTGGTCCCCGATGGCGCGCTCTCTTACCTGACGGCCTGGCCCGCGGGATCGGACCAACCAACGGTCTCGACTCTGAACTCGCCGGCCGGCGCGGTGGTGGCGAATGCCGCGATCGTTCCGGGGGGCGCGGACGGCGCCATCGGCATCTTCGTCACAGACGCCGCGCATGTGATCCTGGACATAGACGGGTATTTCGCCCCGTAGGCGACAGGAACATCCCCACCGAAATCGGACGCGCTGGTCGCGGTTCTGCCTCAAGCGAATTACCCCCACAGAGGTCACCTGTGTTGGAATGTAGGTAGGTCACTGGGGCTGACCGAATCTCAGAGGAGGCAAGAAAAAAATGTGCGACTATTCCCTGCATGCCGTGCCTAATCGACTTGCGGTAGAGGGGGAGGAACTGGTCACCCATCGATTCCCGACCAGCTCCCTCGGACTGGCGTCTCCGGCCGATCTGGAGAAGGCCAACTGCCAGCACAACGCTGGGAAGGCAGGGCTATCGTGGTGGTCCGCGCTGAAGAACTGGCTGAACCCGCCGCCGCTCAGAATCGATAAGATTCCTGCCGTGTGCATACCGCCGGGCGCGCGCCTGCGAATGAACAACGTTCCCCGCGAGCTACAGCAGGAACTGGGCGTAGGGCGAACCGAGGAAGTGACGTTCGTCGAGCTGAGCGCTTCGGCATACCGCTATCGGGATGGCGTGCGCTTCAAGAACGGGCGCGAGATCCTTTTGCAGTACCTGGACGAAGGGCTGGGCGTCGACGTGCTCTCACTGGGCGGAAGCGAGCAGCCGGACGTCGTGCCGATGGCCTACATCGAGGACTAGGGTTAGAGGGTCCGCAGAAGGGCGCGCGCGCTCGCAGAGCAGCGGTGGCTTGTCCGGCGTGAACGGATTCGGGTGTTGTACAATTTGAGTTCAACGCTTTCGGGCGCGTAGCTCAGTTGGTTAGAGCGCCTGCTTCACACGCAGGAGGTCACAGGTTCGAGTCCTGTCGCGCCCACCATTCATCTCGAGCAGATACAAAGAGAGGGAAGAGTTGTGACGTAAGGTCTCAATTAGCTTTCCTCGACTCGGGCTGGCTCGTTGCCGAGGGCCCGCCCATCAGACCACTTTCCAGTTTTCCACCGCAGTGCGCTTGGCGGCCATGCGTAGGTGGCTGTGATGCTGCAGCATCCTGCGAGACATGTGGCCCGCGACCGCTATGAGTGTGGCATCGGACGCGCCGGCTTCCGCCATTTCGGTGATGGCCTGGTGGCGGATCTACGGTAAGGATCCGCTCGGAGTTCTTTCTGCCTCGGCAGGGCATCCAGTCCCTCACAGTGCAGTATTTCTGGACATCATAGACGTGCGTTCACGAAGGGCTACTGAGTGTCTAGTGCGCAAGAACGTCGTGTACGTGTGCCCCAGGATTGTAAATTGGTTGGGCCTGGGGGGCTTTAGTGTTCCTGCGGTCGATGAGGCGTTAGCGAAGACCTCGGTTAGGCTGTCGTGGCTACTCGGCCGGTAGTTGGTATTCAGCGCACTTGACCGCCTGGCCATCCAGGGTCACCTCGACGAAGATATTGACCAGATCCCTTCCCGCCAAATATCGGATGGCGGCCTCGAACAGGGCACGTTGGAGGGCTGTGACGACATTTGGAACTATCACGATCAAGCCGGCGTGCACTTCCTTTCTCCAAAGAGTTGGGTGAAGTCAGCGCGGTTGTTCGTGACAAACCTGAACTCGTCGTTGGCGATCCGCTCAGCCAGTGCCCAGTCCGGCCGGCCGCTCAAACCGAGATGATTAACGTGAGTTGCATCGAAGCCAGCAGTATGAGCGACTCCGACCAGCGACTCATGCAGGCATTCGTCGATCAGGAACCTCATGCACTCCTGAGCACAGTGCTCAGCGGGAATGATTTCCGGCCCCTTACTCTTTTCGTCTGCCAGGGGCGGCGGCTGGGACGTCCCCGCCTTGGAAACGCGCACATGTACAACGGTGCGATGGCGATCTTCTTCATGGTCAGGGTCGGATAGCCCTCAAGGATCTCCTCAACGGTTGCGCCCTGCGACATCATGTCGGCGACCAGATCCACCGGAATCCGCGTGCCCTTGAACACGGGCGTTCCGCGCATAATCTCCGGATCGCTCACCACCATCTCTTCGATATGGGCAAGGTGCTTCAACTGGTCCTCCACTTTCCGCCTGGCGGTCCCGATCTCGACCAGAAGCGCCGCTCCATTCGCGACGGGCAGCTTTTCGGTCTTTGGCGACCGCTGAATCGAATCCGCGATCTCTCGCCGGGTCCCTACAGGCAAGAGCCGAAGGCCTTCCGACTCGAGCTGCAGGTAGATCAACTGTTCCTTTGTGAGCAGGCGGCGAAGAGTTGCACCGGATCGGGCCGACCGGGGACGTATCAAGCGGCTGTCGATTGCTTTGTGAACCGCGGTCAGGGGCAGGCCCGTAACCGCGGCAGCCTGCGCGGGCGTGTATCCGTCCATAGCTTAATTCTACCCCAAACGGAGAAGAATTATTTGACGCATAGTTCTGGACGCCTTCGGCTTGGCTCAGGAGCGCGGTTTTCGACCAGGCAGTCAGCGCGGCGTCTGTGACGTAACCCAACCCAGAAAGGGCCACATCGATGCGAATCGGCCGGGTGGCGTGTGAGGGGCTGAGAGGTGTTGATCGCGAGTGCTGGCGAAGCTTTTGGATTTGTCGCGCCCACCATTCAAGCCCGCCAGCGGGCGTTGATCGGGTTTTTCGGCTCGTATAGAATCAATACATGCTACGCCGCCGGATGGCGGGAGTTGCATTTCTGACGTTTCTGACGGCCTCACGCGTCTTTCCCTGCAGTTGTGCTCACAGCCCAGCCTGCGCCGCTGTTGTCACGTACCCCTTGATTTTTACAGGCAAGGTCGTCTCGACCCGTCAGGTGTTGTGGAAGAAGGCTGTCGTTCTTGAAGTCCGCGAGACTTTTCGGGGGAACGCTGCTGGTAAGGTCACGGTGCTTACCGGACTCGGGGGCGGCGATTGCGGTGTTCCGTTTCAGGTGGGCGTTACGTATCTGGTTCACGCCTCTAGCGGGCTGGCTTTTGGGATGTTAGAAACGGGCATTTGTTCGCGCACGGCACCGGTCGGACGGGCCAAAGACGACCTGGCCTTTTGGCGTTCTCTTGTGTCCAAGGGCCCGGAAGGCAGAGTATACGGGTACGTGAGCACGTCATTCCAGCCGGCAGAAGATGCCGGCGAAGGCGCCGTTGCAGGTACTCAGGCATGGCTTGAATACGAAGTACACAAGCGGAAGACGATCACAGACTCGCGAGGGCAGTACGAATTTGCCGGCCTGGCTCCCGGGCGTTATCGCGTGAGGGCCGATATGCCCGGAAAGATGGGTGGAGGAGAAGCCCGCGAGCTGACGCTGAACAGCCAGGGGTGTTCCTTTGAGCCGTTCCGGGCTAAGGAAATGGGATCCATCTCCGGCGTCCTCCGGGACGCGGCCGGCGAGCCGGTGCGACGCGCCTTCGTCGAACTCCTCCGAGCCTCGGATCGGCAACGCGTTCGCGGCGTCTTTCCGGCACACACCGAATCTGACGGAACCTACCGACTCGAGGAGGTGCCTGGGGGAACGTACTTGGTCGGGTTTCACGTCAAGTCCGCGCCTGATGGCACGAGGTTCTCATGGGCACCGTACGAACGCAGCTACTATCCGGGCGTGCGCGACGTGGAGAAGGCCCGGCCGGTCACCGTGAACCCGGCGCAGGCGGTGGCTGGCGTGACTTGGAGCATCGGTCCGCCGCTGCGGCCCCGTACGATTCACGCCCTGGTTCTGGGGCCCGACGGAAAGCCGGCTGCGTCGGTCTTCGTGCAGCTCCAGGCAGAAGGTTACGATTACGATGCGGATCTGGCGCAGTCGGATAAGAACGGCGCGATTTCCCTCGCGGGGCTGATTGGTATCCGGTACGTCATCGCCGGCTCAGTGGAGTTAAGAGGCAAAGGCGAGTTTTGGCACTGCCATTCCACTCCGGTATCGGACAGCGACCAGCCCGTTGTCGTCCGCTTCTTCGCCGGCGAGGACTGCGCGGTCTGTCGGAAGCTACGCCGACGAGCCAAGTGATCCCACTCAACCCTCCGCTTCGAGCGCGAGTTGCAGGAAGCCTCGGGGCTGGTATTCGATCCGCAGCGGAACGCTGATGCTCGCTCCCTCGGTCCAGATGCGAAACGGCGTTTTGGCGCCCGTGCTCAGGTTGCGGATCACCCCGCTGGTGGCGGTCACGGATTCCGGCTGAGAGACCAAGCCCTTCTCGCTAAGCCGCCGGCCCGAGCGGGGATCGGGCTTCCTCGACGTGGTCAGCTCGTACTGAGCGCCTGAATAGACGTAGGTCTGCGTCAAGTGCGTCGCGGTGGACGTCACGGCCCGCGAGAGCGCGTAGAGGAACGTCGGTTCGGCAGCGCCGGGGCGTCCGGCTGGAAAGCGGCTTTCCCCGGCGGTCTGGCTCGGATTCCGAATGGCGGCCTCGGCTTCGCTCGTCAGGCGGCCGCATTCGTCCCAGCCCGCTCGCGCATCCGCATAGAAGCGCGCACGCCGGCTGTGAGCCTCGCCCGGCCGCGACTGCCCCTCGATGGCGACGAACATGCTCTCCTCCACCGAGCTGTTCAGGGCTTTGCGCGCCTCTCCGATGCTCTCCTCCTTGTTTGCGGTCATGAATCCAAAGTAGGTCGCTTCGAGAATCCCGGTCCCGGCCTCCGCCACCGTCTCGCGGATCATGCCCAAACGGTTCAGACCGTGTGCCCGCCCCGGTAACGAGCCTGCAGCAAACTCGAACTCGTGGACCCAGCGATCGCCGGACCAGTTGGCGACGTGACGCGCGTGGCCCTTCCCTACGCCGGCGCGGGAGAAGACCGGGAGCGAGAAAAGGAGAATTGTCGCATCGACCCGGTAGCTGCGGCCGCCGGGTTGCGGCTGGGTTTGGCTGTCCGCGAACAGCCGGCGCGCGCCGTCGGCCAGAAGGCCGAGCAGAAGTCTGCGCGTGATTGTCATGCGAACTCCCTCGCGAGCGCGGAAGGTTCTTCCGTCGAAACAAAATCGGGCGGCAGCAAGGGCCGCTCGCGGAGGCCCGCCGTCAACGCGTGGATCTCGGCGTAGAGATCCAGAAATGCGGAACACACGGAGGGCCACGCGAACTGTTTCGCAGTCTCGAGCGCCGCCGTGACTTTCGTCATCCTCGTCTCCGCGTCGCCTTGGATCGCCCGAATCGCCGCAGCGAATGCCGCCGGCTCCGGAGGCGCCAGCCAGCAGTTACCGTTGTGGGCATATGCTGTCAGGCCTCCCGCCGCAGGCGCCACCACCGGCAGGCCCGACGCCATAGCCTCGAGCGGCCCGATGCCAAACGGCTCGCGGGGATTCGGGTGGACGAAGACGTCGGCGTTGGCATAGAGAACCGCCAACTCTTCGCGAGAAGCGATATGACCCAGAAAACTTACGCGCCACGGTGCCATCTCTGAGACCTGCTGCTCTAATTGTCCTCGAATTGTGCTCGAGCCCGCTATCAGCAGGCGGTAGTCGAACTCCGGGTCCGGAACCAGCTCGGCAATCGTCTTGATCAGAAGCGGCAAGTTCTTTTCGCGAGCGAGGCGGCCCGCGTAGAGAAGCAGCACTGTGCGTTCGTCGCCGCCGGAGTTCCGCAGCAGCCGCCGGCGGGCCTCCGCACTTCTCCTGGCAGGAGACATCCCGTCCAGGTCCACGCCCATGGGCCGGATCCACACGCTCCTGCGGACGCGGTGTCCGCCCGAAACGGCGCGCAGCTCGCCGGCGGTGTAGGCGGACACGGTGATGTGGTGATCGCAGAGCGGGAAATAGAACCAGCGCATGTAGGCGCGGCAGAAGTGCTCCGCCAGGCGTCCGGAAGCGACGTACGCGCCGAAATTGTCGTCCAGCCGCTCGCAGCTCAATCCGACCACAGCCGGCCGCTTGCGGATGGAAGGGAAGGCGCCGATGCGCAGAAGGCCAGCCAGCCAATTCAAGCTGTACTTGTCGCAGACCTCCACCAGGTCCGGAGCTTCGCTGGCCAGAATCCGTTGGATACGCGAACCGGGCGGAAGGTAACGGTGCGGCAGAATCATCCGATAGCCTCCGTTGAACGGCGCCTGGGGCGACTTGACGTAATAGATGCGGCCGTGGGGGCCCCACTCCTCAACCGCGTCCCTCTCTCCCGGGACCACCAGACGCATCTGGTGGCCGCGCCGGTTGGCGGCATCGAGCAGCGCACGGTAGAAAGTAGCGATGCCCCCCGAAGTTGCGCACCAGGCGTTGGTCAAGTGGACGGTCTTCAAGGGCGCTCTGCCTCCTCCAGCCAAGTGGCGGCGAACGCGCGTTTCAGGCCGCCTGCTGCGTCCTTGAGAAGCTCCCAGATCAACCGGGGAAGGCTGGCCAGATCTTCCAGCAACGGCCGGCTTTCTGCGCCGACAACCAGCGCGCCCTTGCGCATGAGCGCCAGTTGGACGATCGTCGAAACGGCCGTGAAGACGACCGATGCGCCGATGCTGGCCGCCAGGCGCGGCGTGCCCCTCAGCCAGTGCACAAGAAACTCCAACGAGTGCTGGAACAACGCCAGCAGCGGCAAGAGGACCAGGATCGCCTTCCACATCGGGCGGACGCGGCGGAAGGCCTGTGTCATCGAGCCGAACCACCCCGAGGTGACCGCGCGGAACACCAGTTCCGTCATCAACGCTCCAACGGCCTTCCTCCAGCCCGCCCCCAGATTCACGAAGAAGAAAATGGAGCAGCGCAGCAACGAGCTCAGTACAGCGGACTTCCAATTCCAGTTTCGGAACAGCGTGTCCTGTGGCCGGGACAGGAGCCGCCACAGAACGGCGCCGGCCGTCGGAGGGGTCCGCGAGGCCGGCGCTTCCGCCGCGATCCGATGGCCGCTGAGAGCGGCCGCGTAACCTTCGTATACCTCCTCGAACACGCGGTCCCAGGACCGCAATGCCATACGGTTCACGGCGGCATCCGCCATGGAGCGGCGAAGAGAAGCATCGCGGGCCAGCCGCTCAACGGCAGCGCGGAATTGAACGTCATCGGAGGCGATGAATCCGTCCTCGGCATCCTGGACAATGAACCTCGGGCCGCCTTTGTTCGTAACCACCGCGGAAACCCCGGAAGCCATCGCCTCCTGCACTACGTTGCCGAAGGTGTCCGTTTCTGATGGGAAAACGAAGACGTCCATGTTGGCGTAAGCCGTGGCCAGCGGCTCGCCCGTGAGGACGCCGGCAAACTCGGCCCGTTCCATCGCGCGTTCCAGCCAGCCCCGCTCCGACCCGCTGCCTACGATCAGGAACCGGAAATCCCGCAGGCCCGCCCGGACGAGCGATTGCTCCAGGTCGGCCAGAAACCTCACTCTCTTTTCGGGCATCAACCGCCCAACGTAGCCAATCACCAGCGTGCCGTCGGTGCGGTTGCGGCGCGCCGGCGTGAACAGACGGGTGTCGATGCCGCGCAACATGGGGAAGACCGGGCGCCCGCTGCGACGGGCCACCAGGCCGATGAGCTCGGGATTGGGCGCGAAGGCTACGTCGGCCCGCGAGAAGAACCACAGTACGCGGTTCAGCACGAAGCGCTCCACCCGCGCCCCTGCCCCGGATCTCAGCCGGCGCGGCGCCCACCCAAGCAGGCTCTCGACGCGGCGGCCGGCAAATTCATGCAGGTTGGTGTGCCACGACGCGGCTAGCGGTACACGGAGCCTGTGCGCGACAATCGCGCCGAGGATGCCGGCATCCCCGGGGCTGGTGATGTGAATCAAGTCCGGTTGGAATTCGCGCAATGCCCGTTCGACGGACGCCGCCCGCGCGTAGAAGAACGGATCGAAGTAGAGGTCCGGATCCACCCGTATGGCCAGCCGGCTGCGACGGAGCTCGATCAGCCGCTCGCTGCGCGCGCCCGCGGGCGGCGCATTCTTCGAGTAGCAGACCGTGAGAAATGGGAAGCCGCGCCGCTCGGCGAATGCGGCCAGCTCGCGGCAAGTCCGCGCAGCGCCGTTGACTTCGTGAAACGTGTCCGCCAGCAAAGCGACGCGCGGCGTGAGGCTCATATGCGGATGGTGAGGCCGCGGTGTTTCAAGGTGATGGCGGGCGAGTGACAATTCGGCGAAGACATTCTCTTGAGGAATTGTTCTGGCCCGGGGATCGCGCCCATTCTTCACGCCGATGCAACTCGGGGTTCACGAGTCCGCAAACTCGGGGTGCCAAGATCCTGGTATGACTAATCCTCAGCCCGGCTGCTGCCTGGGCGCGGACGCGGCCGAGACCGGTCGCCTGGCCACCTATCGGCTGGCTCGGAACCTGTGCGCCAGCGTACTCGCCAGCGGCTACGAGCCGGACCCCGGCCTCTTGCTGGGCGCTGCGCGAGTGCGGCCTGTGGCGAGCGACGGGGACCTCGGGAACATACCCGCGGCCGGCCCTGTCCTTGTCGCGGTGGGCGCGGCGTATGGCGTTCTTGAGGCGCTTGCGGCTTCGGTCCTGCTCGATGAAACCAGGCACGATGTGAAGGTCATGGCCGACCAGTTCATCGCCGCGCAGCCCACCTTGCGTCCGCGCTTCGTCGCATGCGACCCGTGGGACCGCCGGCGGGCGGCTCCGGCGAACGAACACGCGCTGCGCCAAGGGTTGGCGTGGTTGCAATCCGGAGGGCTGCTGGCCGTCTTCGTAGATGAAGACGGTTGGGCCGCGGCAGTGCGCCTGGCGCGTCTCGCGGACGCCTCGATCGTTCCGGCCGCCGCGATCCGATCACGGTCGGAGCTGCCGGAAAACGGCGCGATCGAGCTGCGCCTCGGCGTGCCGGTCACCTCTCTACGCCTGGCCCAGTTCACGGGCGGCGCCGATGCGGCGGGATATCTGCGCTGGAGGGTAGGCGAATTGGGCCGCCGCCACCAGCCTGCACTTCGACTGGTCCCCAAGCCGGCGCCTGACGCTCGCCGGCTCCTCATTGATTGACACCGCGCACCACTACGGGCGGGGCCGCGCTCGCGTGCGGCTCATCTTCTCGGCGAGGGGCCCGCGGCTGCTTAGCAGCCACTCCTGGCTGTTGAGCCGTTTCCCAGCGCCGTCACCCGGTTTCACGCGAATGTACGACCCATCGGGCTGCATCCGGCGCGCTTTGACGGTGTCCGCGAAGTACACGGTCAGGATGCTCTCGTAGATTCGGCGGAGCATCTTCGGGTCCTCCACCGGAAACAGCACTTCGACACGGTGGTCGATGTTGCGCGGCATAAGATCCGCACTGCCCAGGTAGAGCTGCTCCTCACCCCCGTTGCGAAAGTAGAACACGCGGCTGTGCTCCAGGAATCGCCCGACGACGCTGATGACCCGGATGTTCTCGCTCAGCCCCGGCAGGCCTGGCCGAAGACAGCATATGCCACGCACCAGAAGGTCGATCTTCACACCCGCAGCCGAGGCGCGATACAGCAGTTGAATGAACCGGCGGTCCACCAGCGAGTTTACTTTGAAGATCAACTGACCACCCCGGCCGTTCCGCGCGTGCTCGATTTCCCGCTCGATGAATTCCTCCAGGCGAGCGCGCAGATTGACCGGAGCCACCAGCAGCTTGCGATAGTCCGACTTGGCGGAGTAACCGGTCAGGTAGTTGAACAGGTCGGCCACGTCGTCGGCGATCTCTTCATCCGCCGTCAACATTCCGATGTCGGTGTACAGATGCGCGGTCACCGCGTTGTAGTTGCCCGTGGAGAGATGAACGTAACGCACCATGCGGTCGCCTTCCCGCCGCACCACCAGCGCCACCTTCGAGTGGATCTTCAGGCCTACCAGGCCGTAGACCACGTGCACGCCCGTGCGTTCCAGCGCTCGCGCCCACTCGATGTTGCTCTCCTCGTCGAAGCGCGCTTTGAGCTCGACCAGCGCCGCCACCTGCTTGTCCTCTTCGATCGCCTCGAGCAGCGATCCGACAACAGGCGAGTTGCGGCCCACGCGATAGAGACAGATCTTGATGGCGACAACGCCGGGATCGCGCGCGGCCCGCTCCAGGAATTCGATCACAGGCTGGAAGGAATCGAACGGATGGTGTAGTAGGACATTCTGGCGCCGGACGAGGCTGAAAATGTCCCCCCCGTCATAGTCGGGCACCAGGTTCTGCAGCAAGGCGGGGACGAAGGGCGGATCCTTCAGCTCCGGACGGTCCACCGCGTGCAGATCCATCAGGCGTTTTAACGACAGCGGGCCGGCCGTCCGGTAGACCTGCCTCGGTTCCACCTCCAAATTGGTCATGAGAATTCCGAGGATGTGCACGGGCATGTCCTCGGTGACCATCAGGCGGATGACGGTCCCGAAACGCCGCTGGCGAACGCCTTCCTCGATGGTCTCCAGCAGGTCCTCCGCCTCGAGTTCCTTGATGGCCATCTCCGCGTCGCGCGTGACGTGGAACGGATAGGATTCGAGCACCTCCATTCCCGGGAACAGCGCATTCAGGTTGGCCGCGATAATTTCCTCGAGCCACACCATGTCGATCCGTTTGGCGGGTTTCTTGGCCTTCGGGTTCGTCGAGAGACTGATGGGCACCAGTTGCGGGAGAGAGTCCGGAACCTTGACCCGCGCGAAATGCTCGTTGCCCTCTGCGTCGCGGATCGAAGCTGCCAGGTTCAGGCTCAAATTCGAAATGTGAGGGAACGGCCGGCCCGGATCGAAAGCCAGCGGCGTGAGCACCGGGAACACCGTGCGGGAAAAATAGGCCTGGGCGATCGCCACCTGCGAGGGGCCCAGAGTGCGGTAGTCGAGGATTCGCAGGCCCTGTTCATCGAGCGCCGGCCGCAGCTTCTCCAGGCATTTATGCGCGTCCTTGAAGAGCCTCTTCACGTCGCGGCGTATGGCGACCAGTTGGGCGCGGAGCGTCATCCCGTCGGGACCAACATCGACTGTTCCGGAGTCAAGCTGGGCGGCCAGACCGGCAACGCGAACCATAAAGAACTCATCCAGGTTCGAGCCGAGAATGGACAAGAACTTCACGCGCTCGAGCAGCGGGTTGGAGTCGTCCTCGGCCTCTTCCAGAACCCTACGCTGGAACGCCAACAGACTCAGCTCACGATTCAGGTAGAACTGCGGGTCATCCAGGTCCGGAGGCTCTGCGCCGCTGTTCGTCGCGGCCCGCGCATCGGCGCGCCGAACCGTGCCCTTTCGAGGCGCCTTGAGGTTCTTTGGCATATCGCTACCCGTAAGAGTAGCCGATCAGACGACCAGAGTCTTGTAACGCAAATGCAACACTTCGGATCAAGCCGCCGTCTCAACCTGTATCGCGGGATGCGCGTCGACGATTGAGGTGGCGGCTTTTTGGGCCGCGCGGATGCCGATGCTTGTGCGTCGGTCATCGAACCGAGAATCGGACTGGCAATACTGCTGCACTCGCATCTGGATTGTAGTAGTCGTACAGCAACGACGGCGCGCTCAACGCGCTAATCGCAAAACGCGGACGGAAGGCGAACTCGAACGCGGAGCCTCCGGCGCTGGGCCAGAGATAGAACACCACCCGGTCCGGCTGCACTTCGTAGCCGTCCACACCGGCGCCGCGCGCTTTCTCAAGCGATTCGCGATCCACCTCGGCGCCCGGCGGCAATCCGACTTCGGCAATCATCATGCCGTAGCCGTAGAATCCAATCCGCTCCGCCTCGACCCGGCACGTGACTCGATCCCCGATCGCGATCTCGCGCCGGTCAAAGCTGACCTTCAAGCGGAGGGCGCGGGTGTCTCCCGCTTTGAGGCTTTCCTCCTTTTTGGCTTCCGAAACGGCCCAAGGCACGTAGTAGCTCGTGATCACGTTGGCCTCGAGCGCGGCGCCCGCGCCGGTGCGCTGGATCTCGACACGGTTATTTCCCCGTGCAAACCCCTTCGCTAAGTCGATCACCTTGGGGCCGGAGACCTCGTTCGGTTTGGGGAGTTGGATCGAGGCCACCTTCGTGCCATTCACCAGAATTGTGGCGGAGGCGTCCGCTGCGCCGGCTTTCGCTTGTGGCATGGCGAGGATCAGAGCCTCGAGCACGTGCTGGGTGGCCTGCGTCGAATACCAGGTCGCGTAACGGTCTTTATGAGTGAGCAGGTACTGAGCGCCTCGGTTCAACTGCTCCTGCTCCGCCGCGTTGGCGGCGAGCGTCTGCAGCTTTGCCAGCGCCTCGACAGCCAGCGCGGTGGTTTCCAGGCGGCCGGCGTAACCCCATCCGTAGAACGGCGTGGTGTTCACTTCGAGGTTCCAGTAAGTGGTCGAGCCCTCCTGGTGCGCCAGGCGCGCGAGCATCTCGCGGGCATTCGCGATGTGACCCTCGTGCTTGATCGAGGCCGCCGCAATTGCGTAGTTGCCGATCAGGTACGGGCTGCTCCACTCGCTGATGCGGTCATCGAGGTAGGACAAAGCCCTCTTCACGGAGACCTCAGTGCCCCCGCTGAGTCTTGTCTCTGACACGGCGAGTGCGCGAACGACGTATGCCGTGTCCATGGGATCGTCAACCAGCTTCTTGACCCGGTAGTCGTAGTGCCGCCAGGCGCCGCTCTGGGATTGCTGCGTAAGCAGGTACGCGCGGGCGCCCGACGTTACAGCCGAATCCACGTCGATGAACTCGCCCGCGTCCGTGAGGAACCGAAGCACGTATGCGGTAAGCGCCAGGTCCTCGGGTGTGTCGTTCCAGTATCCGAAGCCTCCGCTGGGTTTCTGGAGCGCGCGGAGCAGTTCAAACGCGTCCTGGACGGCTTTCCTGGCGTCGGCCAGAATTTGCGCGTGCGGATCGCCGGCCGCGACCTTTTCGATGCCGGCCTTCTTAAGCAGCCGCAGGCCCAAAAGACTCACGTACGCGATGGAACTGATCTGTTCCGCGCAGCCGGCGGGCTTGCGGCCAATGCCTTCCATCGCATCGAGAACGTGGGCGACGACGTTGGGGTAGATGCGAACCTCGGCATCGATCGAACCCGCAATCGCGGCTTCCGGGATGGGGATTTCGAGCGTACGGTCCCCTCCCGCGAGGATGCGGCCGGTGGTGAAAGAAAGCTCCTGCCCATCGGGATGGACCTGGATCTCGCGCTCGACCGCGTCGCCTGTGCCGGTGTTGCGTGCGGTCACGCGCTGCTTTCCGGGGTTCACTCGCGCATCGGCTTTGAAGGTGAATATCGCGCGCGCATCGGCACCGGGTTCGACCGTCACCTTCTGCGCGGCCGGCGAGAGAATGGAGAACCAGGATTCGGGCTTCAGTTCGGTCAACACGGTCTGCTGTTCGCCGGAGTAATTGCGCAGTACCACCGGCAGACTGATCTGATCGCCCTGCGTGAGCACTTTGGGCGGATCGTCCTCGAGGAAGAACGGCTGGAACGTCCGCAGTTCTTTCTGCGCCACGCCGACTTGCCCGGCTTCGGTGGAAGCGATGACCGACATCGACCAGGCCGTGATGTTGTCGGCCATCGGGAAATCGATGTGCGCCTGACCGCGGGCGTTGGTGATCAGTTCGGGTTTCCAGAGCAACGTTTCGGGGAAGTACTTGCGAAGGCGCGGCGTGAAGAGAGGTTTCTGAACAGGAGCCGTCCCCGGGAGCCCCTTCTGCGCGACTGCCGACACCTCGCCTGAATCGACCGCTGCTACGGTAGACGCCTCGGCGCGGACTTCGACTTGCTCCATCGACGTGCCGATCTGCAGCGTCGCGTCCAGTGTAGTCGTAGAGCCCAACTGAACCGGAACGTTGTTGGCCACCCATGGGCTGAATCCTGACATCACAGCCTTCACCTGATACATGCCGGACGGGATGCCGGAGATGACGTACCGGCCGTCGCTATCGGCATGCGTCGTCACGCTCTGCCCGCTGCTCTGCGATGTTGCCGTGACTTCGGCTCCAGGCACGACGGCGCCGCTCGGATCCCTTACCACGCCTCGGATGGCGCCCGAGCCGGAAGGCAGGGGTCCCTGAGCCGTTGCCGGGGCCTTCCTGGCGAGGTCGGTCGCGGCCTGTTCGGTCAGGACCTGGCTGAAGGCGGCGACGCTGAAAGACTGCTCGGGCTTGTTCTCCGGCCCATAGCTTGAAATGGTTATGTACGCCAATTCCTGCGTGACGGGGACTACACCGGTCACGCGTTTCTGTTTGCCGGTGGCATAGTCGTAGGACGATGAAATCCTCAGGCGATCGGTATAGGTCTTGGCCTTGGAGAAGGTGATGTGGTACTGCCGGCCCCAAGGATCGAGCATGCGCTCGCCGGTGAGATTCGCGGCCGCGAGCACCGGCGCGAGATCCTCTTCGTTCTGTGGGAACTGCTTCGTCTGGTCGTAGTGCTGGTTCAGAGCCTGCTGCAGATCCTCGCTTTCCGCCGTGAAGTAGCGTACGCAGGAGTTCCACTCCATCACGTCGTCCCAGGAGTGCGCCTTCGGCGCATCGAAGACGCCGTCGGGCCCTGCGCTCGTGACCCTAACCACGAAACTCGAGCCGCTGACGTCGAAGTCGAAGCGGTAGCGGTGTCCCCACGGATCGAGCAGCGCGTCCGGATCGACGCCCTTCGCCTTCATCTCGCGGTGCAGGGTGGCGTAGTCGCGAATGTACTTGCCGGTTCGCTGCGGGTAATCCTGCACGATACGATCGATGAGTTGCCCGGTCTTGCTGAAGTAAGGCCAGGACATTGAGGAGGATTTCACGTCGTCGAGTGTGCCGGGGATCTTGTCCGCCCCGTCGCTCTCGAAGGTCAGCGCGTCGTCTCTCCCACGGACGGCGAACCGGGTGTGGAACGGGCGTCCCCAAGGGTCGAAAATGTCTGACAGAACGACGCCCCTGGCCGCAAGCAACGCCGTCAGTTGTTCATCGTCCTTCGGATAGCGGCCTTCCTTCGTGTAGGTGTCATCGAGCGCCTTTCGCACCGGATCGAGCGACTTGGCGATCAGCGCGGAATAGACCGATCCCGCTTCGCGGGTGTAGTCCTCGCCGCTTGAAAGCCGGACGTTCCCCGACCACCAGTTGTACTGCGCCGAGTACATCAGCGCCTCGGCCAGAAGCTGCATGTCCGCCCCGAAGGGCCGTGCGGGATCGAGGCCCATGAGTTCGCGCGAGCCGATGCCGGCGATCCGGCCGTTGCTCGCGTCATCGAGATAGTCGTAGAGGGAGAAGCCGTAGGAACGGCCGAACTCTTCGTCGGACCGCACGCGCTCGGCCACGGCACGGTCGAACACCAGGATGCCGAGGGCGCTCTCGATGCCGGCGCCCTGCGGCGAACGGACTTTGAAGTCCGCCGACGCGGTCTCTCCCGGACGATAGGTGGTGCGCGCCATGTTCAGCCGCACCTGGAGATCCTGCGCCGCCGGATAGATGACGTGCGCCGCGGCGCTCAGCGCCCGCTCATCGTCCTCATCGGTTCGTGTGAGCGAAAAAGCGGAGATCTCCACCTCACCGCGCAGCCTCGCGTCGTAGTCGAAGGTGACGTCTGCCGTTCCTCGCACCAACGGCACAACTTTGGAACTCACCAGACCGGCGGGAGTCGAGATGTTGACGATGACCTCGCCGACGGGGCTATTCGATTCGAGCGAAACGGCGAGCGACTCACCTGGACGGTACAGAGTCTGCGGCGTCGTCACGTGCAGATATCGGGCTTTTGCGGAGACCGACCAGAACTGAGAAGCACGCCCGCGCAAGCCCTTGCCGTCCGATGCATCGAACAGCAGCAGGGCTTGCTGGTAGCTGTCGCCGCTGGGGTAGTTGCGATATTCCTCGCGCAACTTGACCAGGAACCGCTCGCGGATGCGCGGAAGCGCAACCTTGCCGACGCCGAAACGGTTGGTATGAAAGCTCAGCACCCTCGACCGGCCGGCTAGCCAGGGCAGCTTCCCGAATTCGCCCTTCTCGTTCGGCTCCGCGAAATACAGCGTCCCGTTGACCGAGGCCGGCTGGCCATCGGCGTAGGAACTGGTCACGTAGAGAGTCGCTGGTTCATTGGCCGGGGACCCCATGCCTCCACCGATCACGTAAAGCTGAACCGGCTGCGCGCTCAGCCGGATCCGGAAGCGCCGTTGCTCGGTCCGCTTGGTCGCAAGATCGGTGACGTAGGCGGCGAAGGTCAGGTCCTCATAATGCGACTGATCCTCGGGATCGAAGCGGGCGAAGTCATCTCCCAGGTCGACCTTCGCTTCGAATTTGCCCTGCTTGTCGAACGAGCCTTCGATCGCATCTGACTCTTCGGTCTCCCACTTCTGTTCTTCGTAGTTCCAGCGACGTTCTTGCTGCCGCACCAGGCGCACCGTGGCGTTCTGAACGGGCTTTCCGAAAAGGTAGTCGGCCGTGATGGCGATCTTGGCGTCCTGGCCCGGCAGGTAGTATTTGCGGTCGGGCTCGGCCTTCACGGTAAAGGTGGGCAGCTCATAGCGGCTGACGCGTATGGTGGCGCTCGCGGGCTGGAAATCGTAATCGTCCGCTTCCGCGTCGCTTTTCATCGCAGCCCCGGCCTTGTAGTCTCCCAGGCGCAACTTGAGCGGGATGTTCCAGTCGGCGCTCGCGACTCCGAACCGCGACGCCTTCACGATCTCGCCGAATTGCAGGTTGTCCTCCTCGTCCACAATCTCGATCGCGACCTCCTGGTTCGCGAGCGCGCGGCGATCGGGCCCCAGCGCGAGAACGCGGAGATGAGCGATCTGTCCCGGCTGATACAGCGGCTTGTCGGTGGTGAGGGTGAGCTTGTTCCTCACGCGCATGTCGAACTCCAGCTCGGCCTGGTCGCTAAACCCGCCGCGAATCGCCTTGGCGGTGACCGTTCCTTCTTCGGCCTTCGTCTCTTTCGGCAGGTCGAAGGTGTAGACGCCGTAGCCGTCGAAGTCGGTCAGCAGCGCGTGCTTGAAGGTAGTCTTATCGTGGCCGTCCAGCGTGAGCGTCAGTTCGACGGCGGCGCGGGGGCGCGGCTTCCCGGTGACCGGATCATCCACGCGCACGCGCACCGGGTACCGGCTGCCCGGCTTGGCCTTGGAGGCGCCGGCAATCCGCACCTGGAAAATCCCGGCGAGCACGCGGCTGAGCTGCACGATTCCCTGGGCGGGCGCCACGCCGGATTCCGAGCGCGGTGTAAACGAATAGCGCAGGCGGCGCCAGCCGAATTCGAGCGGCGAGATGCGGGCCAGAGAGTCCTCGGGCCAGGGGATCTTCTCTACGGTCGTCCCCGGGCTTCCCTGGAAGGTTCCCGTGACCACCCGCTCCACGCGATCGTCCGTGGCCAGCAATTCGAGTTTGAAATCGCCGGGCAGCGCTTTGCCCGATGTGTTGACGATGGGAATCTCGACCGCCAGATGCCCGCTCAGACGAAACTTGATCTGAGGCTCATCGATGTGAAGAACAGCGGCCCGACTGAACGAAGGAGCGGTGAGGAATGCGGCCACTGCGAACAAGGCCGCCGTGCACGAACCGCGACATGAAGCCATAAGGTCTCCTTGAAGCGCATGCCATCAAAGCGAAACCTGGTTGAAGCCACTCGACAGACGGGCTACACGTGTTTCAGGTTTCGGGAGTTTGAAACCCGGTGGCGATTCTCAGTGCGCCGTCCGCCCTTAGTGTAGCTTCGTCAGGCTACGTTGGGTCTCCGCGTCAGCGGCGGGCATTAAGAGCGCTGTACATTAAATAGCTCGCCCGGCATCCCTCCGCCGGTCTACAATTACCGGATCGTGTTGAACCGAGTGCGCCAGGTCTCCATCGCGTTAATCCTAGCTGCGGGGCTTACATTGCCCGCAGTCGCGCAGGCCCCCGTCGTTACCAACCCGGAGGCTCGCTCTCGTGCGCTCCAGGCCGTCGAGCAGGGCAGTTCCGGGGAGGCCGTGCGGCGCGACAAAGCCGCGCGGGCCGTGGCCGAGAATCGCCAGCGCGAATTCGCCGCCCGCTTGAGCGATTTCGCCGACTCCTGGAACCGCCTCATCCAGCAGGCCAACAAAGGCGGCTGGAGCGCGAAGGAAGCCCGCAAGACGCGGGAGGCATTTGAGCGTCTGGTGCGGTCGGAGGGATGGATCGAAGGGGCGGAAGTGGGGAAGCAGTAGGAGCCGCCGGGCTCGAGCCCCGGTTTATTCCGGACGGGCACAGCGCTGTAACGCGAGGATGACCGTTGTAACTCCGGTCTGGTTATCGAACACTTCCACATTGGCCAACGCGTCTTCAGAGCTGGCTCGAACCATCGCCCGAAGCTGCACCCGCCCCTGCTTGTCGAAGACGCCCGGGTCGAGCGCGGCGCCGTCCTGATCGAGAATCTTGCACTTACCCGGCGCGAGCGAAAACGGCTCCTCCCGGAGCAGGTTCGGGTTCTGTGTTATGGCCGCCGCGGCGTTGACGTCCACCGAGCCGATGTTGACGACGCTGAGACGGAGCGTTTGAGCCTTGGTGATCCCAACCATACCGCACGCAAATGGGAACGAGCCAGTTAAACCCGGGAAGGGCAAAGTCATAGAAAATAGCCTCGCTGGTTGAGCAGAATGAACACTGCCCCTGAGTGTATAACAGACGGGGACGATCCGCGGCCGCTGAATAAAGGACTCGAGAATCTGGCCGATATGACTTCTGGTGTCATGTGTCCAGGAACCGGCCTAGCAACTCGCGCCACGGGAGCCCCCGTGCCGTCGCCGTTGTTCTGTTCCTCTCCCTGGGCGGGACAGCGGCCGCCCTCGACCGGAATCGGACGATCTACCAGTACGGCCACGAACTCTGGACGGCGCAGTTCGGGTTGCCCGGCGAGGCAGTCTACCAGATCGTCCAGACGCGCGAAGGATACCTTTGGCTGCGTACCTCGGCCGGGCTGGCCCGGTTCGATGGAGTGCGCTTCGTATTAGCCGAGCCGGCGGTCCAAGGCCAACCGGTGCGCGAACCGGTCAGGGCTATCTGCCGGAGCGCAGACGGCGACCTGTTGGTGCGCACCGCGTCGAGGACACTCCGTTACAGCGCCGGAATCTACACCGATTATCGACCGCCCGCACCGCTTCCCGACGGGGCAATCCGGGCCCTGTTCGAATCGAGCGCGCATGAAGTCTTCGTCGGGGCAGACAATTTCGTTTATCGGATTGGGGAGACCGGCCCGCAACTGATTCGCGGGGGCACAAGCTGGATTTCCGACTTCCTCGAGGATGCCGGCGGGACCGTGTGGATTGCGGGTTTAGAGGACATCTACAGTTACCGTCGCGGAGTTCTGGCGCCTGCGGCAAGGCCCGACAAGAATCCGGCCGGGGCTCTCGCCCTCGCCCTGGACCAGGCCAAACGGATGTGGGTCGGGACCCCGAACGGAGTACACCCATTTGGCGCCCCGCCCGCTCCTTCGCCGCAGATCCGGGGAATTCATGCGGAGGTCGGCGCTCTTCTGAGCGACCGTGAGGGAAATCTGTGGGTCGGAACGGTGACCGACGGGCTGTATCGAATCACCGGAGATCAGGTCAGCTCGTTCAGCGCTCCGAACGGCCTTACGGACCACCGGGTGCTGGCGCTTTTCGAAGATCGCGAGGGAAGCCTTTGGGTGGGCACCGCCGGCGGTCTCGACCGGTTCCGCGATACCAGCGTGAAGACAATCACGGCCAACGATGGCCTCCCCTCCGAGAGGACCGAAAACATTCTGGCAGCCAGCGACGGAAGCGTCTATGTGTTCTGCGCGGCGGGCGGGCTGGCCCGCATTCGAAAGGGCATCGTCACGGCATTCACGGCCAAGGACGGTCTTCCGAGCAAGTACGCAAATGGCATGTTTGAGAGCCGGGACGGCAGCATCTGGCTCGGGAGCGCCGGTGGGCTGATGCGGTTCCGGGATGGAAAGTTCACCCAGTACCGCGGGCGCTGGCTTGGCGGCCGGTATGTCCCCGCGGTTAGCGAAGACGACGAAGGGATTATCGCCGCCACGTCGGACGGGGTCGCGGTCCGGCTGAAGAACGGAAATGCCGTCCCCTTGACCTTTCGGGGCGAATCCACGCCCCTCTCCAACTCGGACTTGTACACGTTTGCCATACACCGCGATGCTGTGGGGACGCTTTGGTTCGGTGCCGTGGCAGGCCTGCTCCGCGTGGTTCCGGGGGATCATCCGGCAATCGGCTGGCAAAAGGGAATTACTTTTCCGGTCTCGACCATCGCGGAAGACGGCAAGGTGGGGCTTTGGCTCGGGGGCAGGGTGCCCGGTCTGATCCGTCTGCGCTTCAAAGACGGCCGCATCACACGGTACACAAAGGCCGACGGACTATTCGACGACACCCCCAGCGCCGTTCTGTCCGGTGATCCGGGCTACCTCTGGGTCAGCGCGGACAGTGGAATCTACCGCGTCCTCCTAGCGGACCTGGATGCATTCGCCGACGGCCGGATCGCGAAGATCGGAAGCACAAGGTACGGCACAGCCGATGGCATGAAGAGCACCGAAGCCGCTTCTCCGGTGAATCAGCCAAACGCCTGCCGCACAAGCGATGGCCTTCTTTGGTTCTGCACACAAAAAGGAGTGGCGGTCGTTGACCCCCAGCGGCTGCTTCGAAACACCCTCAAGCCCCCGGTTGCGCTCGAGGAAGTAATCGTTGACGGGTTGACCCTTAGCCGGAGGAACCCTCAGCGCATTCCGCCAGGAGCGGACCGGATTGAGTTCCATTACACGGCCCTGAGTTTTCTGGTCCCCGACAGGAATCGGTTTCGCTATCAGCTCGAAGGCTACGATCAAGACTGGGTGGATGCGGGCTCCCGGCGCGTGGCGTACTACACCAAGCTCCCGCCCGGCCAGTACCGGTTCCGGGTGATGGGGTCCAACAACGATGGCGTGTGGAATGAGGAGGGTGCTTCGCTCGATTTCACTCTCGCCCCGAAGTGGTACCAGACCTGGTGGTTCTTCGGCGGCTCCGCCCTTCTCCTGTTACTCCTGAGTGTAGCTGCCCAGCGGATGTATACGAGGGGGCTGCGCCTTCGTGCCGAGCGGCTCGCCGGCGTTGTGGAGGAGCGAACCGCGGACTTGCGCACCGCAAAGGAGGCCGCGGAGGCCGCTAATGTGGCCAAGAGCGAGTTTCTCGCCAACATGAGCCACGAGATCCGCACTCCCATGAACGGTATCCTCGGCATGGCGGAGCTCGCTCTGACGGCGGAGGGCGAGGAGCAGCGCGAGTTCCTCGGCCTGGTCCGTTCCTCGGCGGAATCCTTGCTCGTGGTCCTCAACGACATTCTGGACTTCTCCAAAATCCAGGCCGGCAGAATTGTTATCGACCCCATCCGCTTCGTATTGCCTGAGCTGGTCGGCGACACCCTGAAAACCATGGCGATTCCGACGCACAAGAAGGGTCTGGAGCTGACTTACACAATCGATCCAGCGGTTCCGCGCGAGATAGTCGCCGATTCGGGGCGTCTTCGCCAAGTGTTGCTCAACTTACTCAGCAACGCCGTGAAGTTCACGCATCGGGGCGAGGTGTCGGTATCCTTGAGCGCGGGCCACTCGGCTCAAGGCGCTCGCCAGCTCATCTTTGCCGTGCGGGACACCGGCATCGGAATTGCGTTCGAAAAGCAGACCAAGCTCTTTCAACCTTTCGAGCAGGCCGATTCCTCCGTGACCCGCCAATACGGCGGCACGGGCCTGGGACTGGCAATCAGCGCGCGGATCGCTGAATTGATGGGCGGTAGCATCCGGATGGAAAGCGAGCCCGGCCGGGGATCGACATTTTCCTTTGCGCTCACCCCTGCGGCCTGCGAAGGTCCTGCTTCGCCGGCGGTGCCCTTGGCTCCCCCGGAAGTGGCCGGCGTGAAGATACTGATTGTCGACGACAACGCAACCAGCCGCCGCATCCTGGGGGCGTTGGCCGAACGATGGGGGATGCGTTGGGAAGAGGCCGAGTCCCCTCAGGCGGTCCTTGACCGGTTGCAGGCCGCGGCAGACTCCGGCGATCCCTTCCGGCTGGTTCTCCTCGATGAACGAATGCCCGGCATGAGCGGATTTGAGGTTGTGGGACAAGCCCGCTCCAAGGCCGGCATGTGTGACAAGTTCATTCTGATGCTCACCTCCGACAATCAGGGGCGAAGTTTGGTCCGCTGCCGCCAAATGGGTCTGGCGCATCATTTGACCAAGCCCGTTCGTCCCGAGGAACTGCTGCGTTCGGTGATCGATGTTGTCTTGAACCGCGACCGAAAACAGGCTGACGTGGTTCCACAACCCTGCTCGGAAGCGACCGGGCGGCCGCTAAAAATCCTGGTCGCTGAAGACAACGCCGTCAATCAAAGGCTCGCAGTCGTGATGCTCTCGAAGATGGGGCACGATGTGACGCTGGCCGGTAATGGCATGGAGGCTCTGGAGAAATGCGCCGAAGGGCGGTTCGATCTGATCTTCATGGATATTCAAATGCCGGAGTTGGACGGATTGGAGACCGCGCGGCGCATTCGTCGAAAGGAACTATCGACGGGTGAACATGTCTTGATCGTCGCCATGACAGCTCACGCCATGCGCGCAGACGTCAACCGGTGCCATGAGGCGGGAATGGACGACTACATTTCAAAACCGATCAGTCAATCTGCCGTGAAGAGAGTGCTTGCGGCGGCGGCCGAACCGGCGGAATCGACGCCGGGCGGCGGCCTTTTGAGCGCGCCTCGATGACGCCAGGCGGCGCTACCTGGTGGCAGTCATCGGCTGCCGGACCGCGCTGACAGCGCAGCCGGCGTGCCCGCAGTTGCAGGAGATCTCGGTTTTTCCGCCCGCATCGTGACAGTACGGGCTGCAATATTTGCTGTCCTCGTCCACCATGCAATTGCACGCTGGATGCGCGCACTTCTTCCGGTTCTCCTTCATATAGTTCCCTCCTCGGGTGAGCTTGCACTCAACGCGCCACGGGCTAACGGTTGGGAACGAAATGCCTGGAAGGCGGCCTGGCGCGCTACGCGAGGGGCACAGATTGCGCATTTTCCGCTCTGGACGGCTGGCGAGTTGGCAGATCTGACACGCCCGCGGACGCGGTCCCTGAGGACACCGCCTGCGCCAGCCCGATACGCGGCTGGATGCGCGCTCGTTCCCCTTGCACGGCTCCGGGCGCGCCGCACGGGCCCTGGCCCGAAATTGGCTGGGGTGTACACTATCAGCTTCGGAGAACCGCCACCATATGCAAGCCATTTGCTTCAGTCAGAAGGACCGGATCGAGGAGGACAAGGATCGCCATCGCGAGGTGTGGCCGGAAATGCGAGAGGCTCTTCGGCGCACGGGCTGGGGCAACTCTTTCAGCGCGCGCTCGATGGTATGGCGGCGGAGCCGGTGAACGCCCGCTGGCAAGCGCAGATGCGTGACCTCTTCGTGGACGCGGAGGGCCGCGATGCCGGCCGGCAGATGGCTCCGCTCGAACGAGTCTTCTAGCTGCCGCAGGCTGAGCCGTGAGGACCACATGACTTCCAACCCCGCATTGGGCGTTCTTCTTCTCTGGATGGGAGGACTGGCGGCCGGTAGTTTCTATGTCCCCTTCCGCGGTGTCAAGCACTGGTCGTGGGAAACATACTGGCTGGTTGGCGGCGTGTTCAGTTGGATTGCCGCGCCGTGGGTGCTGGCCCTGCTACTGACGCGCGACCTTCTGCCCGTCCTGCGAGGAGTCGGGGCCGGCACGCTTTTCTGGACCTATCTGTTCGGCGTGCTGTGGGGCATTGGCGGGCTGACATTCGGGCTGACCATGCGGTACCTGGGGATGTCGCTCGGCATGGCTGTGGCGCTGGGTCTTTGTGCCGCTTTCGGAACGCTGCTGCCGCCCATCTTCAACGGCGTGTTCGCCAGCCAGGTGCTTTCCACCGGCTCTGGACGCATGGTCCTGTTCGGCGTTCTGGTTTGCCTGGCCGGCATCGCCGTAACCGGGCGCGCCGGTGTCGAGAAGGAACGGGCCAAGTCGCCGGAGCGCCGAAAGGAGGCCATCCGGGAATTCGACCTGCGCAAGGGGCTGGGAGTAGCCACTCTGTCGGGCGTGATGAGCGCATGTTTTGCCTACGGCCTGGCGGCCGGCGATCCCATCAGAACCCTGACGGTACGGCACGGGACGCCGGCCCTGTGGCAAGGGTTGCCAGTGCTGGTGGTGGTCCTGGCGGGCGGGTTCACCACGAACTTCATCTGGACCGTTCTGCTCAACATCCGGAACAAGAGCTGGCGCGAGTACCTGGGCGGCGAACAGAGGATTCCACTTCTGGCGAACTACCTGTTGTGCGCTCTGGCGGGCGTCACGTGGTACATGCAGTTCTTCTTCTACACCATGGGCGAGACGCAGATGGGCCGCTACCGTTTCTCGAGTTGGACGCTGCTGATGTCGAGCGTCATCATCTTCAGCACTCTCTGGGGCATCGGTCTCAAGGAGTGGAAGGGCGCTGGCCGGGCCGCGATCCGTCTGCTGACCGCCGGGCTGGTGCTGTTGCTCGGGGCCACGCTCATCGTGGGATACGGCAACTATCTGGCGCTGGGCACGAAGTAAGCGGCGCTATCGCAGCAGCGCCGATGCCGCCCACAGCACCGGCGCCTGTCCATGGAAATCGCCGGTGCGGCGTTTGCGGCTCTGGTAGTGATCCAGGTCGTCGAGCTTATTGGTGCCTTCGCAAACGGACGTCACGTCGGAATTCTGATCGATGTAGCCGACCAGCGCCAGCCAGGCCCGGCGCGCCGCCGGTCCGTAGGTGGCCGCGTCCAGCCATCCGCGCTTGACGCCGGTTACCATGGCGAAGGTGAACATCCCGCTGCTGGAGGTCTCCGGCCAGGAGTCGGAATGGTCGATCAACTGGCGCCACATGCCGTCAGCACCCTGGGACTCGAGGAGGGCCTTCATCATCTTTCGATAGCCATCCAGAATGCGCGCGCGCCGAGGATGGTCCTGCGGCAACGAACTGAGCAGTTCAGCCATGCCCGCAGCCACCCAGCCGTTGCCGCGGCCCCAATAGAACTTCACCGCGGGCTCGTGGTAAAAGAGCCCGTCGGGCGTCTGCAACCTATCCAGGTACGCGACCATTTCAAGCGATGAACGATCCAGGTACTTGGCTTCGCCCGTGGCGCGGAAAGCCTGCACCTGGACGAGGGTTTCCATGTACATGTCGTGGCAGTGGGAGAACCCGCGGCCCGATGGATTGACTTCTGAAACCCGCTTCTGGATCGACGATGTAGATCTGGAGCGGCACGGCGCCGAAGACGGAGAAATCCACGTGCGGCAAGCGCTCGATCAGTCCGGAGTTCTCTGGCAGCAGCAGCGGGTCAAAACGCTTGACGAGAGACGCCAGGAGATCCTGGTCCCCGGAGAGATGCGCGAAGTTCAAGGCGCCGTACCACGCGCAGACCTCCGGGTAGATGATGCGCTTCGCATCCTGGTGCGGGCTGGCGGCAAAGTGGGTAGCCACGCGCTTCCCGACCTCCGCCGGCGACACGCCGGAGGGCCAGTTGGTAAAGTAATCCCCCTCCGCGACATCGGGCAAACCAGCATTTACAAAAGTAACTACGACTCCGTCCGGATCGGCAACGGTGAGTTGGGCCGGATAACCGTGGGTTTCAGCGGCAGCCAAGCCGAGGCCCGCAAGTGTGCCGGAGGCGCGCTTGAGGTCGGTCACGGCGAACTGAATTCCCGCCGTGATGTTGTCGCTGGCGGCCGCAAAGTCAATCTCCTGGCCAGAATCGCCCGGCATCCGCATACGGGCGGGAACGCCGCCGTTGATCTTGCTGAAGCCGAGTTTGTCGAGATAGAAGCTCCTGGTGGCCTCCACGTCCCGCGCGGCGGAGGTTGCGCCCACCAGCAATAGCGCCACCCGCGTTGCGCCGAGGTGCTTTCCGCGATCCTCGAAGTGCCGCGACCCGGGCATGTATTCGGTGTACTCGACTATCTGCCCCTCAGGGTCCTGCAGGGTCATCAGCAGGTTGCCGGCTCCGGCTTTCTTCACATCGGAGACCGCGACTCCACGCTTGACGAGCTCGGCGTGCAGCGATTCGAGGTCACGCGACTCATAGCAGACATGCATGAGTCCGAGCGGCTGCGACGGGTCGGTTCGCGGGTATAGTTCGATGAACTGATGATCGTTGATTTTGAGGAAGGCCTCGGTGGTCTGGCCCCCGTGTTTCATTTCAAAGAACCGCTCGAATCCCAGCTTGTTGTAGAAGGCGCGCGTGGCTTCGAGGCCGGCGACGCGGAAAGCGACGTGAGCGATCCCGCTCTGGTTCGCGGGCTGCGCCCAGCAGAGTGAGGCGCACAGAAGGGCAGTGAGTAACTTCATGTTACTGGGCCACCTTAATCGCCATATAGAGCACTTCCTTGCCGGGCGTCACTTTCAACTGGTGGGGCATTCCTGCCGGAATCGTCAGCACATCGCCGGCCGCCACATGGTGCTCTATGCCCCCGTTGATCGCGGCGCCGCGGATCTCGCCGGGCGCCGATGTCGTGGGGTTCACCAGCTCGCCGCCCGTGACCAGGTCGGCCTCGCCGCTTTCAATCACGAAGATGTCGGCCATCTTCTGGTGGACCTCCGCGGTTCCGGTCTGCCGCCGGAGCGCCAGCGCAAAGTTGTAGTTGCCCATGTCGGCCAGCTTCTCGCTCGCGACCCCCTGGGCGTCAACTTTACCAGCGAGATCCTGGGCCACCTGTTGGACATTGCCTGAGGTCCATAGGCCAAAAGTAGGAGCGTCGGCCGCCACCACGGATGCGCCGGAGAGTAAGAGTAACATCGGAACCGATTTCATGCGATCAACATTAGCACGCCTTACCCGTGCGCAACGACGAGGAGCGAGCTCACGATGGGTTGAGCCAGGAGACGCCCTGCATCGGCGCTCTGACCGATCGGCCAGACTACCGAACCGCGGGGATTTCGACGATGATTCCGAAACCGTCGAGCAGCGTCCAGGTTGCGCGCTGGTAGGCGACCAGGGACTTTTGGTAGCCGGCGTAGGCGGCCACGAGTGCGTTCTCGACGCTCGCCAGGCGGCTCTGGGCGTCGAGCAGCTCGAAAGCCGTGATGCCGCCGATCTCGTACTTCTGCCGTTGGGCGTCGACGTTCTGGCGCGCCAGGTCGCGCGCGACCTTCGCGGCCTCGATCTGTGCCTTGGCCATGTCGAGGTGGTTCAGGGCTGCCTTCACTTCCTGGATGATCTGCTGCTCGGTCTGCCGCCGCTGATATTGATGTTGGGCGCGGCTCACCAGGGCGTCGGCGAGGCCGGCCTCGGCCCGGCTGCTCCGCACCGGCAGGGTCATCTGGAGCGAGAAGCCGTAAAGCGGCGCGCTGAAGCGGATCATCTGGGACAGCGAATCGCCCAGGCCGCCCGGGATGAATGTCGAAAAGCCACCCAGCGGGCTCATGGTTGGCACCTGGTTGCCGCCCAGGCCGTTGCTGCCCGCCTGCAGCGTGAGAAGCCCGGCTCGACGAAGTGGACCGCGGGCGGATCGAGATCGGAGACGAAGGCCGCATCCACGTCGATGCCCGAGAACTCACGAGACAGTCGAGCTGAGCAGCCAATATGGCAACGCCTGGACGGATGGTAGAGGGGATTACGTTTTGAGCACGTCGCCCAACTTCAACCCCGGCTCCGTGTTCAAGGACCAGAATTGGACGCAATTGGAAAAAGTCAAGTAGTACAGCCTGGCCACGGAACTGCTCTCCGGGTCTTGATCCGGGCACCGCGCCTCCTCCGGTTGGTTCGCCTCGGGCACACCGGGTTCTGGAGCTTCGCCATCCGATGCACCCGCAGTGTCCGATGGAGCCTCGGCGGCGGACCCGATTCCGCCGAGCATCACGCCGACCTTCGCTATGGAGTTGTCGAACCCGGAACAGCTCGGGTCCTTGATGTCGGTTCGCTCATTCCTCCAGCTCGCGTCGAAAAGCGGGTGAGCCTCCCCGAGCGCCTTCAGCACTTCCGGCGCGACCACCACGGCGGAGTTCAGCACGATCTTGCTGCCGCCGGCCGCCTCCACTAAGGAGAGGCCGGAGAATAACTTCTTGCCGCCCTGCGAGCACCAGTTCCTGCCATCACCTAAGGAAATGCAAAAAGCCGTCCAAACAAGCCGACCCACCTCACTTCTCGCGATTGTTCAACATGCGGCTCTTGAGTGTCACCATGCATGGAGCGAACTCCATGACGAAAGCGCGAGCCGGATCTTCTGTCAGTTCTTCACAATGGAAATCAACGTATCAGAGTTGCGGGCGCCGGTTTTCTGGTTCATCCACGGGCTCTGCAGAGTGATGCTGATTCCATTCAGCTTGAACATCGCTCCTTTAGCACTGGTGTGGGTGACAGTGACGCCTGGCAGTTTGCTATAGAAGGCAATCACCTTGGTTAAATCGTCGGAAGAACGGTAGCAGCTTGCCTGTCCGGCCATTTTTGCGACAACTGCGGAAGTGTCTGCGTCGTATTTCGCTCCGTCATAAACCTTCACTCCCCACTTGTCTTCGGCTGATGCCAGCATCAGAGTGAAAAGAAAAGTCAAAGTCAACAGAAATGTGCATCGAGCAACTCGCATGTTCCCTCTCCTTAAAGGTCCACTCAAAAGCAAGGTGAATTGTCCTGAACTGCCCTCCCCGCATGCCCATTTGCGGAGAAACTCCACACGGCTGTTTGGCGCTTTGCCCTTGGGCGTGCTGTCCTGTGTCGATCGGCGTGGAAGAGCCAAATCCAGCCGTGGTGAGATGGCCCGCATCCATGCCGAACGCCCATACAAGTGTACTCCTGACAGCCTCGGCACGGTGTTCAGAAAGGTCCAGGTTGCAGGGCAAACGCATCCGACTCATTCGATTCGCGGATGCTACGGAACGAACGTCGGTGGCGAGCGGTGAAGCTGTGCGAAGCCAATCGCTTCAACTCGCCTTTCGCGACGTCGAGGCGGAAGACGCCGAAGGTGATGACTCCCGTCGTTTGTGTCTCCAAGCTCATCGATCGTGCTCCCTTTGAGGATCAAGCTTGGGAGAAGATCGGAAAACGCCACTATGGCCGCAGCGTCCGGAGTCCGCGCGTGAGGGTCAATACGAGCCGCATCGGTGCGCGCATCATTGGATAACCTGTTTTGTTGCAATCAGTTGTGCGCACACAGCTCTTGGCGGTGAAAATCATCTCGAAGAGCTTGATTTTCTCTCCAGGTGAGCGGAGAATGGTTGCGGCTCATGGCTGTTGCTAGCTCCAACTTCATGAAGGAAACCGCAGCATTGACACGCAGGTGGCGGGAGGGGCACTTCATGAGCCGGCTTCGGAGCAGGGTGTTCCTCACTCTTCTTAGCCGCATTGCGGCTTCGCAGCCGACTAGTCCGCCTCCCGGCGGATGGAGATTCATACCAATGTCGGTTGTGAATACGATCTGACCATCATCGAAAAGGAGGGCATGAAGCAGGAAGTGGCGCTTGATGCGGTGGCCATGGCTTCAGACATTGCCGACGCAGGCAGCGTGACCATCTACGGCATCAACTCCGATACCGCCATGAGCGAGATCAAGCCGGAATGCGAGCCGGCCATCGACGAGATCGCGAAGCTGCTGACCTACAGTCCCACACTGAAGGTGTATATCGTCGGCCATACGGACATGGTGAGCGACGCGGCCAGCAACGTGAGGCTCTCGCAGACCCGTGCGCAATCGGTCATCAACGCTCTTGTCTCGAAGCACGGCATCGCCGCTGCTCCACTGATCGCCAGCAACGAAACCGACGAGGGCAGGGCCAAGAACCGCCGCGTCGAACTGGTGAAGATCGCAACCAAGTAGCAGTTTCTTTCGACAGCATTTTTCGAGGAGCCTCTATGAAACTCGTTGTACGCACTTTGTTTGTGGCGCTTGCCGCGATCGCCATCGCTTCAACAGCTTTCGGCCAAACGGATACGGCCGGATCGAAGGATTATCCAGGACTCACTCGCCCACAGAATTACAACATCAGCAGCTACCGGGAATTACGCTTTGACACTTTTACCTTCCGCGTAAAGGAAAACGGTCGCGAGAGAAAGCAGGATGTGGAAGGACACCGATACTACTTTAGATACGACTACAACTCCCAAGGAGACCCCTCGAAGGGAGCAATGCCCAGCGCTCTCGAGGTGATTCGCAATTACCAGAACGCGGTGCGTGCCGTAGGCGGAAAAGTGCTGCTTGAAGAGGGTGAAGGAGGCGATCGCGGTACGACGCTCCACTTCGCCAAGGGAGGCAATGAGGTGTGGATACAGCTCCATGTCGTCGCATGGGGGGGCGTGTACACCATGGATATCATTGAAAAGCAAGCTATGCAGCAGGAGGTTACTTTAGACGCGGCTTCCATGGCCTCGAGCATCGCAGACTCCGGCAGCGTGGCCATCTACGGCATCAACTTCGACACGGCCAAAAGCGACATCAAGCCGGATTCAGAGCCGGCCATCGACGAGATCGCCAAGATGCTCACCAACAATCCCGCTCTCAAGGTATACATCGTCGGCCATACCGACATGGTGGGCGACGCAGCCAGCAATATGAGGCTCTCGCAGGCACGCGCGCAATCGGTCATTACCGCTCTGGTCTCGAAGCACGGCATCGCCGCTGCACGACTGATCGCCTTTGGCAATGGCGCCTATGCGCCTGTCGCGTCGAATAAGACCGACGATGGAAGAGCCAAGAACCGCCGCGTCGAACTGGTGGAGATCGCGACCAAATAGACAAGCTTCTCCGCGATGAGCTTCAGGGGTGCTGCCCTGCGCCACCCCTGGAGCGCGCTCTTGCAGGGACTGTAGCAGTCTTGAATCCGGGGAAGGGGAAAGGCTAACCATGAATGCGATTCTTCCATTGAGCCTGGGAGTTCTGTTGGGCGCGGTAGCTTTATCTGCGGTGGGCCAGATCCTGCCACCGCTGCCAAGCGGTTTTGAGGCCGATCCAGGCATCGCACAGGTGCAGGCCCCAATGCGTGCGGCCGGTATGGGCGACGGGACCAGAGGGAAAAAGTCCAACGAGAATATGTCCCCGTGTTTCAGCGACCCGCAGGTGTCATTCGGTTACGGATGGATGCTCAACCCCGCAGCCAAGACCATGGTGGAGATGCTGCTCAGGGCGCCAGAGGATCCCGCCTCGAACAACCCGAACACTCTTGTCCTGGACGAACCCGTCAGCAAGCAGGCCTATAAGAATGGGGTGTTGGCGTGGCGCAGGCAGACCTGGCCAGTCATCACCGGCCATCCCTGCAAGGACAGCCATGTGATCTTCTACCACGGAACCTGGATGGGCTATGCCGGCAACAAGCTAATCAGCATCGCGGTCGACAACCTCTATAACTCGAAGGACACCGGCCAGGGTTGGATTGACGAGTACATCGGCAAGCTGACCGGCGCGCTCGGCTCCAAGTGACGAACCAGATCTTGTGAAAGGACGTGAGCCATGCATGCGAAGCCCTGGTACCTCCCTTGCGTTGTCATTCTTAGCCTGCTTTGTGTCGCGGGCGCGTGGGCGCAGGCGCCCTCCATCCCTCCCGATGTGCAGGCGATCATCAACAAGGCGAAGTCCGGCCAGGCGCTCAGCAAGGCGGATACCACCCGCTTGCAGCAGTGGGGGCAGTCCATGCAGGCTGCGGCCTCGGGAGGAGGAGCGAGCAGTGCAAGCGCGGCCTCATCCAGCGCCGTTCCGGCGATGGGAGCGCAGGGGCCCACCCCTCCCTGTCCGGCGGCCAAGGCCTCGCTGGTTACCGCCGTCGCGCCCACGCGCGCCGAGTACGTGGCGCTGGTCAAGTCGCTGGCCGATACCTATGGCCGCAAGCTGGGAACGCGCCGTGCCGAATTCGATCGCATCTTCGCGGAACCCGGCTCCGGCTCTTCCCCAGCACAATCGGCGGCGGCGCTTTACATCGGCGGCGCGGCCGGGGCTTCGGTCTACGCCAGCACCGTGGCGGCTGCTGCAAACCCCGACGATGTTTTGGTGGCCAGCAACCTGGGCGTCGCGCTCGATACCATCCCCGACGCCAAAGCCGCCAGTGCGGTGCTGTTGTACGCTCACAAGCTGGCTCCGCAGCAGGCGATGCCCGCCCTCAACCTGGCATGGGTCTACTTCAACTCAGGCCACGCCGCGGAAGCCAAGACTCTTTTCCAGCAAGCGGCCAGCCTAGCCCCGGATCTCTCCGGGCCCCCGGCCGGGCTGGGCATGCTGGCCAGTTGCAAGGGCGACACTGCCACCGCAATGAACCTGTTCCGCAACTCGCTGAGCAAGAGCTACTCGGGAGTGGTGGCAGTGGGCTTTGTGAATGCACAGTCCGCGCAACAGCAGCAGCAACAGAACTCCACCGAACCCCCGCCCTCCTTTCCGCCCAGCGGCAGCGCCGATTCCAGCCCGCTTCCTGAGTTGCCGGCCAAGGACGATCCCATAGCCACCGCCGGTTCCGCGCCGGTCTTTCAGCGTGCCATGACGTATGCCGATACGGAAACGAAGGCCGCGGTGGCGCGCCTGCAGGACGCGGAGGGCCGCGTCACGGCCATTGTCCGCCATTCCCAGATCGACCCGGATGGAACCATCGATCTGCCCCGCGTCTTCGACAAGCAGATCTTCGAATACAACCAGATCGAAACACTCACCGTATATGCGCCCATGCGGGGTTACCCTCAAGCCGTACAACAGGCCATCGGCGTGATGCAGCCGGACGCAAAACTTAACGCTCAGCAGATGCTCGACGACGTGCCGGCCATGGTGGCTCTCATGAAGGATCGCGATGCGGCCAAGAGCGCGAATGACGACCCGAGAGCCGCCGCCGATCAGCAGAAGCTGGACGACTACGATTTCAAGCACTGCAAAATGAACAAGGAGGTGATGGGAACGGAATATGCACAAAACTTCAAGCTCTGGAAGCAGTTCTCCGACACCACCCGCGCCTCGGCGCAAGACCTCTACGCCTACTCACAGCCGGTCATCGACCAGATATGGGTTCCTTCGCTAAATGACCTCGTCCAAGCCCGCCGCGAGCTCAACGTGCTGAATCTCTACAAGGCGATTGCCGGCCAGGGAGCCGGGCTGGCCGACGAGGCAAAGGGCTTTTACAATCTCAAGTGCATTCCGCCCGAGCCCCCTCCCCCGCCCGGCACGGCCAAGGATCCAAACCTAACAGAAAAGGGACCGGATTGCCCCCTCAATCCTCCTGCGAAAATCAACCTGATCGTCTTCAAGATGGAACTGGGATGCGACCACGTCAAGCTCTCCGGTGGAGAGGTCCTGCGGGTGGAGGTGGATCGAAACTTCGTCAAGAAGGCCACCGCCTTTTCGGTAGGCCTGGGTGCAGGCGCATCACTACCCGGCATTAGTCTCGGCGGCGGCGGCAGCCTGGGCGACAACGGCAAGAGCTGGTCCCCGCCCGGCACCACAGCCACCGCCAACGTCACCGCGCAGGTCATGGTGAGCGTGCGCATCAGCGACTCCGGAGCGGTGGAAGATGTGGGCCTCAAGAGCACGGTTTCAGCCAGCAGCAGCGCTGGCCCGTTGAGTGGCTCCATTGGAATCAACGGAACCATCAGCCTGGAGAACGGCCCCAGCTTGACTCCCATTCTCAGCGGCTCGGTCGGAAAGTAGGAGATCGATGGTCGCGCCGGCATCGACCGTGCGCGCCCAGGCCGCCATCGACCTGCGGTCCGGAACCGATTCACTGCGACAGGTTCCAGGCAATGGTAACGCCGTTGACCGTCGTGGAGCCGGAGAAGGAGTTCCCGTTCTGCGTGCTCTGCCCTTCCCCGACAAAAGGGCCCCAACTGAAGTCTGACGGGCCGGAGGCGTCCATTCCCGCGATCGTCAACTGGTTGGTCCCTTTTATCTTGACCGTGCCGATCTGGATGGAGGTCCTGCCCTTGTAGGTCATGACGCTCGCGGAAGTGTCGGCAGCTCCGTTTGCCTGGGCGCTGTAGCTGGTATCTTTCGCGGTCGCCGAACTGGTGAAGGTGATAGTGCAATGAGCGTTCGATCCCTTAACGTTGCATTGCTCGTTGAGGCTGGAGCTTCCTTTTGCGCCGCTGGTGTTTGATGTGATTGTCACAGTGCCCTTCCAGCCGGTAGTGGGATCGCACTTGATGCCGCCTCCCATGGATGCGACAAAGCTGTTGGCGAAGGCTTCCATCGCGTTGGCCATGTTGCCGTCGTTTGGTATGGTCATGACATTGCGCGCAATTCCGGCGCCGGTCTTGGTGTTACTGGCCGAGCCGCTGATCGTAGTCTGGCCGCCGTACTGGGTCACCTGGAATTCCACCACGACCTGCACGCCGAGAGCGGAGCCAATCGACTCGATGGCTCCCGGCGTAGGATTGTCGAGCAGCGTCTTCATCCGCTCCTGGTTCAGCAGCGCGCCTACGTCGCTGGGCCTCATCGAACTGGTGCATGAGAATTGATCGCTCAACGCAATCGCCGCATAGACCTCCATCTGGCTAGCCACCGCGGCGGCCTGCGTGCCAGCCGAACCGGGCTGAGCTGGAGTGTCCGATGTGGAACTCGAGCCGATGAATATCTTGGTTGGAGAAGCGGCCTGCATACCCGACGAACCGGCAAGAAGCGTCAAGGCAAGCAGAAAAGACGATCGCATATCATTTCCCCCATCGCGGTGGTCTCGGCACTCATGGCCCCTGCCCCTGATCTCGCGCCCGCGCAATCGTTGCCGGCGCCGTGATCAAGCGAAGCGGTTGCAGTCCGAAGCTTTGGCTCCGGAAACAGCAGGCCGCTCATGGCCTACACATCTGCGTAGCAGGGAACCATGGTCTATCATGATACGCGCACGACGGGGAGCCATCAACCCATCAACCCGGCGACGAGGTTGACCACGGGATTGGAGGGTTCCTCTCGTCACCCCGAGCCGAACGCCCTGTTAACCAAACGCCCCTGTTCACCGGAGAATGCGAGAGTCGGGAGCGAGAATGCGCGGGGTGCGACCGGAACCCTGAGGGTTGCGCTCGGTCCCCGAAGTCTCCGTCTCCGAACCTGAGAACGGCGCGGAGAACGACGGAGGCGCGAAATCGTTCGGAACCCAGCCAGCACGAGCTTCTCGATTTTGCTCTTGTCCAGCCGGTTCTTCTGCACTCGAATCCAGCGCTTCTGGCCTTCCTCGTCATTGGGGTGCAGCTTGCGTACCAGTTCCCACAGGTGCTGCCGGGCATGGAACAAGTTGAACGATCTGGATCGCTCCGGGGAAGCGTTGGCTGGCCAGATTCCAGATCCACTCGGCTCCGTTCCACCATGACCTTACGTCATGATCGCCCCGATTGTCCTCCCTCTCCTCACATACAGCCTGGCCATCGGGCGTATCTGAGAAGTTGTTAACAAGACAGAGGAACCGGCCCCCTCCCAGGTACCGACGAGCGTAGATAGCGCCACCACGGGCCTTGTGCCCAGACATTCCAGGCGAACAAGCTGCCGTCAAAGCGTCGCCCCGTCCCCTGTGACCCGAATCGATGCTCAAACGGGGAGTGGACCCCCTTGCTTCACCTGGCCCAGGGCAAGTACGTCGAGTCCCGAAGGCGGAGCAGTTCGGGCACCCGACTGCGAGCCTCTGGTCGCGCACGGGCTTGCAGGTACTTCGTGCAGTGTATACCGAGTGCGGTGCTCGCCCGGCGACCCGCCTATGCCGTTTCTCCAAGTGAGGCTCGCCATCGGAACAGGAAAAAGTGGCGACCACAGAGGGAGCACCGATAGGGCTGAAGGAGCCAACGGAAAGCTTCCTCCACGCCGTTTCGGACGCCGACACGTCTGAACTCGACGGATTTGCAGTGTGGACACCGCGTGGAGAATAGCACTCTTAGTCTGCGCATCATACTACGCATCAGCTTTCGCCGCACTGCCCGTGGGAGAGCCGGCGTGCTTTCGAGCTGATGGCGTGAGGTAGTGCGCATGGGTGTCGCTGCGGCGGCCGGCGGCCGGGCGGCTAGCCTCTCGAGCTGCCCTCTGCTGTTCGGGTGTTCTTAGATCGGGCTCCGACAACTTCACACGGGCCTTCGCGCGCGCAACCTGGCGCTTGTGCCGCTTCAGTATTCGTTTGTCCATCTAGTTCTCCGACTCCTCGACAAGCCCGCAGACCATGGCCTCGGTCGTGAGCATCAGTGAAGCGATAGAAGCCGCGTTCTGGAGAGCCGTGCGGGTTACTTTCGCGGGGTCCACTACGCCGGCCTTCACAAGGTCTTCGTACTGTTCGGTAGCGGCATTGAATCCGAAGTTCGGATCCGGATGTGCCCTGATCGTCTGGGCGACGACCGCACCCTCAGGCCCGCAGTTAACTACAATCTGCCGGACCGGCTCCTCGCAGGCGCGACGCACGATGGTGAGACCGAACTGCTCGTCGCCTTCGAGCGTGACCTGCTCAAGCACGATCGAGGCGCGCAGTAGCGCGACCCCTCCGCCCGGCACGATCCCTTCCTCCACCGCTGCGCGAGTGGCATGAAGAGCGTCCTCGACACGGGCCTTTTTCTCTTTCATCTCGGTTTCGGTGGCGGCGCCGCGGCCTCCACGAATCTGACCCCGACTTCATACGGCGCAAGGTAGGGCCACAGCAGCACCGACGCAAGCAGCACCACTATCGAGAACCACTTCACGGCCTTCGCGCGCGTGGCAATACCTAGTCGTTCTCGTGCGCGGCCCTTTGCCAGCCACGTTTGCCACACACCTTCGTCGAACGGCTCTGCCGAGGGCGATTCCCAGCGACTTGGTGATTCCTTCGGTCCAGGTGCAGTAGACACGGTGCTGCCACTTTCTTCGCCTTTAAAAGGCACGTTTCGCACCAACCCCACGTTCTGTTGAGGTGGTTCGCTCGCCGGCGGATTGTGGATGCCGTTTGCAGGGAGTGAGGCTTCGAGCGGTAACGACATATGGTCAACTGACCGCGGGCGGTCGGGTGTTTTCGTGGGCGGACGAGCCCTCGGGCTCGCTCCGGCCCCTGAGCTGAGACATCTGCCGGTCCAGCCTGAGGCGCGATTGTTCGCACGCCCGGCGCGCTGTGCCCACCTCGGCAAGGGCGTGGATAAACGCCTCGCCGTCAGCGTTGAGATGCCGGAGCCGCTCGACGGCATCGGAGAACGCACGGCTTGTGGCTGCGTAGTCATCCAGGAGCGTTTTTCCTGCGGCGCCATCCTCGGGCCTCACGGTCGAATCGGACTGGTGTTGACCAGGCTGGCAAGCGCAGCCGCGGCAGCCAGGGTGAACACGATCAGCGAAAACACCACCACGAAGCTCTTCATCCACTCACGGAATTCCAGGTCCCTCTGTGCTTTGTGGGCACGCTGCTGTTCGTCCCAGAGAAGATCATCGGCCGACGAGAAGCTCTCCATTGCTACTTGACTGCTGCACGGGAGGTGCCAATAGCGCACCTGTGGCGCCGAAACGCCCGGTGGCGGTCAGAGATCCTTGCGAGAGACCCCGAGCTTCCGCATGAGCGCGTTCAAGGTGGTCCGGGGCATCCCCAGACGAGTAGCGGCCTTGCTGATCACCCCGCCCGTCTCCCGAAGCACCCGGATCACGTGCTCTCTCTCCACCTGCTCCAGCGTGCTGTCGCCCGCGGGCCCGGACGTGCCGGACCGGATTTCGGCCAAGGGAGCACGGAGGTTGGGTCCGCGAGAGAGGATGACCGCCCTCTCAATGAAGTTTTCGAGCTCTCGTACGTTACCAGGCCACGACCAATTCGCCAGTGCCCGCATCGTATCCGAGGGGATTTTCGTGATCTGCTTGTTCATCTCCCTCGCGTACTTTTGAGTAAAGTGGCGGGCAAGGACGGGTATGTCTTCCGGGTGATCGCGCAACGGAGGCGTCGTGATCGGGAAGACCTTCAGCCGGTAGTAGAGATCGCTCCGAAAAAGCTTGTCGCCCATCATCTGCGTCAAATTGCGGTTGGTGGCGGCGACGAGGCGGACGTCAATGGGAATCGTCCGCGTGCCGCCCAACCGCTCGAAGGACTTCTCCTGCAGAGCTCGGAGTAACTTCGGCTGCAAATCCAACGGGATGTCGCCCACCTCATCCAGGAACAAAGTCCCCCGGTGGGCCAGCTCGAACCGGCCGATCTTCTGCGACAGGGCCCCGGTAAAGGCTCCCTTCTCGTAGCCGAACAACTCGCTTTCGAGAAGCCCCGTCGGAATGGCGGCGCAATTCAAGGTGACGAAAGAGAAATTCTTGCGAGGGCTCAGCCGGTGGATGGCGCGCGCCACCAGCTCCTTCCCGGTGCCGGTTTCACCGAGGACCAGCACGTTGGCGTCGGTCGGAGCGACTACCTCCACCTGTCGCAGAATCCGCCTCAGAGCCGCGCTGTTCCCAACCATCTCCTCGAAGTTCTTTTTTCCCGCGACATCTTCGTCTCCGACGTTCTCGAGGTGGTCGCGCTCGCGCAGGTCCTGAACGAACGTGATCCACCGGAAAGGAGAAAGCTTCAGGACGGCTGTGGCGACAAGCACCGGAACGCGAGTACCGTCTTTGCGGAGCAGTTCCTTTTCATACGGCGTGCAGGCTCCGAATCTCAACCCCTCTTCGTGAGCCAGATCGTCGAGGGCGGCGCATTCTGGGGGAGTAAGGTCGGGCCAGCGCAGTCGGCCGGCCAGTAAATCGTCCCGGCTGTACCCCACCAGGTTGAGGAACGCATCGTTGGCCTCGGGAATACGGTCGAACTCGCCGGAAACAATGCCGGCAATGGTCGATTCCAGCGGTACCGGACGGACGAGCGCGCGGCTGCGGCGTAGCTTCTCGTCTCTTTCGTACCGTTCGCTGAAGTCGCGCACCACTCTCGCAAAACCTCGCAATTCTCCTTTCTCATCCCTCAGGGCCATCGTGATGACATTGGCCCAAAATCGTGACCCGTTCTTCCTCACATGCCAGGCTTCGCTCCCGAAATGGCCTTCGGCGGCGGCTCGATCCAGCTCGTGCCGCGGCTCCGCGCCGGATTCCTCCTCGCCCGGCTGGAGACAAGAGACGTGCTTGTCGGCGACCTCGTCTCCGCGGTAACCGTAGATGCGCTCGGCGCCCGAGTACCAACTGACGATCTGCCCGTCCGCGTCCAACAGGAACAGCGCGTAGTCCTGCACCCAGGACGGGATCGGATCCTTTTCGCCACCGTCCGCGCGCTCCTTATCCCGCAAGACCAGCAGGTGGCGCACCGGCAAGACGTTCCCTTTGGCCGTATACTCGACCTCCCACAGGGTCCCGTCGGGACCGGCCAGCCGAAGGGCGCCTTCCTGCTCTCCGGATCCCAGGAAAGCGCTCCAAAGCTCCGGAATCCGGGGCTTGAAGCTGGGATCGGCGAAATCATCCATTCTGCGACCGATGATCTCGTCTCGCGAGAGCCCTAGCAGCCTGCCGGCGCCGGCGCTGGCGTCCCGGTAGTTGCGGTCATTGTCCGCGATGAGAACGGGTACGGACGGATGGTAGACGATGGCCCGAAAAAGCGCCTCGAGTTCTCTGGGACCGTTATCCAAGAGCCAGGTCGAGGCTTGCGCCCGCGGGGCTTCAGGGGCCAACACTTCTCCTTGTCCCCACTTCGGGCGCGCCAAACCTCGGCGCATGTCCACGTTGGCCGTGAAATCGCAGGCAGGTCGACGCCGAACAGGGCGCTGGCCCTATGCTACCACCGGGAGCGGTCCCTGACGATATGCGGTCAGGCGACATATGCGGTCAGGCGGCGCGGAGCCTATGCCGTCCGAAAGATGGACCGGTACGCTGGCAGCGTAGCGAGCGAGCCGACCGCGGCGCAGACCGCGCTGGTGGCCAGGAAGACGGTCGCTTGTTCGAATCCGAACGTGTAACCGATGCCGCCCGCGATCGCACCACCGACGCCGAGTGCGATGTCCAGCGCGAGAGCGCTAGCCGTGTGACAAAAGCGTGCACGTTCCCGCCCACCGCAATGCCTGCGGAAGGGCTCGTTGGCCGGACTACGCAGCTTCCCCACCGCTGGGAGCGGCGGTGGCGACGTGCACGGACCGAACCAGGCCGATCATCCACAACAGCCGGATTGTGAGCCACGTAATATCGAGCTCGTACCAGGCCAACCCGTGCCGGGCCGACGTCGGATGGGCGTGATGGTTGTTGTGCCAGCCCTCGCCGAAAGTCAGCAGCGCCACCCACCAGTTGTTCCGCGAATCATCCCGAGTCTCGAACCGGCGTCTGCCCCAGAGATGAGTGGCCGAATTGACCAGCCACGTGGCGTGCATGCCGGCGGACACGCGAAAGAACAGGCCCCACAGCACGAAGGGCAGACCGCCGAAGGCCGCCAGCAAGATGGCGACGACCGTCAACGGCACATAGTGGAACCTCGACAGCCAGACGTAGAAAGGGTCTCTCACCAGGTCTGGTGCATAACGGGAACACTCGTCAAGGCGGCAGTGACTCGCGTCGCCCACCAGCATCCAGACGATGTGCGCCCACCACTTGCCCTCGCGCGGCGTATGAGGATCGCCATACTTGTCCGCATACTTGTGATGCGCCCGGTGTGTGGCCACCCAGAAGATCGGAGGGCCCTCGAGCGCCAGCGTCCCGCACACCGCCAGGGAGTGTTCCAGCCACTTCGGCGCTTTATACGATCGATGGGTGAGAAGGCGGTGATAGCCCATTCCGATGCCAAAACTCAAGGAGACCCAATACAGCACCAGGGCTGTAAAGAACGCGGGCCAACTGAAGAAGAAGAGGGCGGCGATCGCCCCGATGTGAAAGATAGAAAAAGCGATCACGGAAACCCAGTTGATTCCGTCTCGCTTGACGAACAGTTCGACGTTGCCGGCGTCCGTCTGCGAACTCACTGGGAAGGGATTAGCCCCCATAGCATCACCTCTGTGCCTTCCCTAGTGCAGGAACCGCTCCACCTTCCGTCGCGCACGCACTCTGGTTTCGTCTCATTGTCTTTCGGACGCCGTCGCCGATGTCCGAAGGGCGGAGCGCCACCGCTGGCTCGACCATATTTGGTCAATTGACCGGATGGCGTCAATAGGGCCGAGGCAACTCCGGTGGCCAAACGGAAGCGGTTAGGCGGGCGGCCGGCAGTTGGCGATGGGCAACGGATTGCTCGGTGCCTCTGAAGGAGCGTAGGGAATTGACCAACTTGTTTTTGCATCGGGTCATGATGCGCGCGTTGCTGGCGGGCCTCGCCTCGGCGACGGCATTGCTGGCCCAGGTGGATGCTCGCGAGATCATCCGCCGCGCCGCGGCAGCCGATGAGCGCAACTGGAAAGTCGCCCGGAACTATGCCTACTCGGAGCGCGAGAAGCTGCGGTACCTGGACTCCCAGGGCCGGGTCAAATCCCAGGATCTCAGTACGCATGATGTTCTGCTTCTGGACGGTTCCCGTTACTCGCGGCTGGTGGCGCGCGACGGCCGCCCGTTGCCCCCCGCTGAAGAGAGGAAGGAGCAGGAGAAGCTTGCCACGAGCATCGCCGAACGCCAGGACCAGACCGCGGCGCAGCGGGCACAACGCGTGGCCGAGTATGACGTGCGTCCCGAATGGCAGCGCGAAGCCTGGCGCGAGTTGCCCAAAGCCTTCGACTTCCGACTGGCCGCGGAAGAGGTGTTGGACGGCCGCGGCCTGTACGTGATCGAAGCCGCGCCGCGCCAGGGATACCAGCCCCCGTCACGCACGGCGAAGTTGTTCGCCCACCTCCGGGCCAGGCTGTGGGTGGACAAGCAGGATTATCGCCTGGCAAAAGGGGAGGTGGAGGTTGTCGACACCATCTGGGCCGGGCTGTTTGTGGTGCGCGTGGCCAAGGGCTCGCGCGCGGCCTTTGAACAGAGCCGCGTGAATGACGAAGTCTGGCTGCCCAGTCATATGCAGGCATTTGTCTCGGCCCGTGTGGGACTGCTAAGAGTGCTCCGCATCGAACAGGAAATCAGCTACAGCAAGTGCCGCGAGTTTCAGACCGATTCTCCGGTCATCTCGCAGATGAGAGCGAGGTAACCGGTGCGACTCTATCTGGTGAATCCCGACAATCCGGTCGTCAGCCTGAACAAGGTTCATTGGAACCGTTTGAACAAGTACCGAGTTTGGAAGCCGCTCGGGCTTCTGGTGGTAGCGGGACTGACCCCGCCGGAGTGGGAGGTGACCCTGATCGACGAGAACCTGGGCCATCCCGACTATCGGCAATTGCCCAAGCCTGATCTCGTCGGCATAACGGCATTTACGTCCCAGGCTCCCCGGGCCTACGAAGTCGCAGCAACGTACCGCGCCATGGGAGTGCCCGTGGTGATCGGAGGCATTCATGCCACGTTCTGCCGCGATGAGGCCTTGGAGCATGCGGATGCCGTGATCACGGGAGAGGCGGAATCGGTATGGGGACAGGTGCTGGCGGATGCGCGTAACAACGCCTTACGCAGGGTGTATGAGGGCGGCATCGGCAGCCTGGATGCAATCCCGGCCGCTCGCCACGACCTGCTTCAGGGAAGTTACTATTTCGGCTCGGTTCAAACTACGCGCGGCTGCCCCTTGAATTGTGTTTTTTGCAGCGTCACTGCGTTCAATGGCGGAACCTTCCGCCACCGGCCCGTCAACGATGTTATCGCCGACCTGCGGCTGATTCGCGAAAAGGTAATCCTCTTTGTCAACGACAACCTCATCGGCACCCGCGCAGACCATCTCGCATACTCCAAGGATCTGTTCCGAGAGATGATTCGGGAGCGGCTGACCCGGCCTTGGATCTGCCAGGCCACCATCAACTTCGCCGACGACGAGGAGTTACTCGATCTGGCCGCACGCTCGGGATGCCGGGGCGTGTTCATCGGATTCGAGTCCCCGACCGCGGAAGGGCTGATGGCTGTCGGCAAGAAGTTCAACCTTCAGAAGGGGAGAGACTTCCGCACGTCCGTCCGCCGGATTCAGAAGCACGGCATGTGCGTTGTCGGCTCCTTCATCCTGGGGATCGACACAGACCGGCCGGGGATTGGCGAGACGATCGCTGACGCGGCCACGGACTACGGCATCGACGCCGCCAACGTGCTTGTACTCACCCCGCTCCCGGGAACCAAGCTCTACGCTCAGATGGAGCGCGAAGGCAGGATCCGGTCGAACGACTATCCGCAAGACTGGCGGTACTACACTCTGACTTATCCGGTGGCCAGCTACGCACACCTTACCTGGGCGGAATTGGACGGGGAAGTGAAGCGGTTCAACGATCGATACTACTCGTATCCGCAAATCACTCGACGGATGCTGCAACTCGCGCGGAACACCCGCAGTCCCAAGACCTTGCTTATCGCCCTGATTGGCAATCTCAGTTATCGGTCTAACCTCCGTCTGGACAAGCATCTTCATTCCAGCCGGCCCGGCGTGGAAGTCCCTTCCGCGGCGGAGGGGCTTTTGGCCATCCCATTTGAAGAGGCAACTGCATGCGACAGAGAGTGATCCCACTATTGGCGCCTATGACGAAACACCGCCAGAATGGCGACGGTTGCTGCCGGACCAAGGCTCGCGGGTTGGCGGTGCTCAATTCTCCGCTGTTGAACAAGGGGACCGCCTTCACCTCGGAAGAACGACAGGCGTTGGGCCTCACCGGTCTACTTCCGCCGGACATCAGTACGCTGGGGACTCAGGTCAAACGCGCCTACATCCAGTATGAGCGGCTGCCGGATGCGCTGAGCAAGAACGTCTACCTGACCGCCCTGCACGATCGCAACGAGGTGCTGTTCTACCGGCTGTTTTCCGAGCACCTGCGTGAGATGATCCCTATCGTCAACGATCTGACCGTCGGCATGGCGATGGAGCAGTACCACCATGAGTGCCGGCGTCCGCGCGGCGTGTACCTCTCGATCGACCACGCCGATGCGATCGTGGAGGCGTTTGCGAATCTCGGTGTTGGCCCCGGCGATATCGACCTGATCCTGGCGACCGACGCTGAACAGATTTTGGGAATCGGCGATTGGGGAGTGGGCGGCATTGAGGTGTCGATCGGCAAGTTGGCCATCTACACCGCAGCGGGGGGCGTCAACCCGACCAGGGTAATCCCTGTAATGCTCGACGTCGGCACCAACCGGGCGAGTCTGCTGGACGATCCCACGTATATCGGGAACCGGCACGCCCGCGTGCGCGGAGAGCGCTACGACGCCTTCATCGACGCGTATGTGAAAGCCGTGACCACGCTGTTCCCGAACGCGCTGCTGCAGTGGGAGGACTTCGCCCCCGGCAACGGGCGGCGCATCCTTGAGAAGTATCGCGACCGGGTTTGCACCTTCAACGACGACATCCAGGGCACCGGTGCGATCACCCTGGCTGCGGCCATCTCCGCGGTCCGCGTCTGCGGGACTCCGCTGCGCAACCAGCGCGTAGTCATCTTCGGAGCCGGTACGGCAGGCATTGGAGTCGCCGACCAGATTCGTGACGCCATGGTGCGCGAGGGGCTATCCAAACAGGATGCAGGCAAGCGCTTCTGGTGCGTCGACCGCCAGGGATTACTCACCGCCGACACGGCCGATCCAGTGCGTGACTATCAGGCGCCGTACGCCCGGCCGGCGGCCGAAAGCAAGGGCTGGAAGCGCGACGGTAATGGAGACGGCGCAAGCCTGGCCGAAGTGGTACGCCAGGTGAAACCGACAATGCTGATCGGTGCCTCGACTGTCTCCGGCAGTTTCACGGAAGAGATCGTCAGGGAAATGGCGGCGCACACGGAGCGCCCGATCATCTTCGCGCTGTCCAATCCGCCGGCGCGGGCCGAAGCGAACCCGGCCGATCTGATCACCTGGACTGACGGGCGGGCGCTGATCGCCACCGGCAGCCCGTTCGCCCCGATCACTTATAAGGGCGTGACGTACGTGGTCGCGCAGGTGAACAACGCCATGCTGTACCCCGGACTGGGTCTCGGCGCGATCGTCTCGCGAGCCCGCACGATCAGCAACGGCATGTTCGCCGCGGCGGCGAGCGCCGTATCCAGCCTGGTGACTGTGCGCCAACCCGGTGCGTCACTTCTCCCCCACATCGACGACCTGCGCAGCGTGGCTGGGACGGTGGCGGTGGCCGTCGCTGAGACGGCGGACGCGGAGGGCTTGGCCGGAGCCAAGTTCGGCGACATCGTTCAAGATGTGCAAGACGCGATGTGGCAGCCCGAGTATCGCCGGATACAGGCATCCTGAAAGGCCCCATGAAAGAGACTTCTAAAGTCCGCAAAATTGCCTTTGTCGGCGACCACTTGCCACGCAAGTGCGGCATCGCTACGTTCACGGCCAACCTGCTCGAGGCCGTCCAGATCGCGCATCCCCACAGCCAGTGCCTGGCCGTGTCGGTGAACGACACGCAGGGCGGTTACGAGTACCCGGACGTGGTTCGCTTCGAGATTGAAGAGCAGGACGTGTCGTCCTATCTGCGCGCCGCGGACTTCCTCAACATCAGCAATGTGGACATCGTCTGCCTGCAGCACGAGTTCGGCATCTACGGCGGGCCTGCCGGCGGTCACATCCTGGCGCTCCTGCGCGAATTGAGAATGCCCATCGTCACGACTCTCCATACCGTACTATGTGATCCGAGTGCGGACCAGCGGCGCGTGATGGAGGGGTTAATCTCGCTCTCTACCCGGCTCGTGGTCATGGCCGAGCGCGGACGGCAGATGCTCGAAGAGATCTACCAGGCGGCGCCGCCAAAGATCGATCTCATCCCACATGGGATTCCCGACGTGGGCTTCGTCGATCCGGCTTACTTTAAGGACCAGTTCGGAGTGGAGGGCAGAGTGGTGCTGCTCACCTTCGGGCTGCTGTCTCCAAACAAGGGCATCGAGCATGTGCTCAATGCTCTGCCGCTGATCCTGGCTGACTTCCCCGACGTGGTCTACATCGTCCTGGGCGCCACCCATCCGAACGAGCTGCGCGAGCACGGCGAAGCTTACCGGCTCGGCCTCGAGATCCTCGCTCAGAAGAACAGGGTCGACAAGAACGTCATCTTCTACAACCAGTTTGTGGAGCTCGAGAATCTCAAGGAGTTCATCGGCGCGGCGGACCTTTACATCACGCCTTACCTCAACGAAGCGCAGATCACTTCGGGCACGCTGGCTTACACGTTCGGCGCCGGCAAAGCCGTGGTGTCGACGCCCTACTGGCACGCGGCTGAATTGCTGGCGGAAGACCGCGGTGTGCTGGTGCCATTCGGCGACGCGCCGGCCATCGCTCGCGAAGTGATCGGCCTGTTGCGCGACGACGTCCGCCGCCATGCCATTCGCAAGAACGCGTACAGGATAGGCCGCGAGATGATCTGGAGCAACGTGGCGCAGATGTATATGCGTTCCTTCGAGTGCTCGCGCCTTGAAAAGGCGGCTCTGTCGCGAAAGTTTCTGGCCACCAAGACCCTCGACCGAAAGCCGCGCGAACTGCCGAAGATGCGGCTGAGCCATCTCTCGCGGATGACCGATTCGACCGGAGTCTTCCAGCACGCCATTTTCAGCGTTCCGAATTTTGCCGAAGGCTATTGCACCGACGACAACGCCCGCGCCTTTATCCTGGCGGTGCTCCTCGGTGAGTTGGGTGAAAACCCGGAGCGCGCGCGCACGCTGGCCACCACCTCCGCCGCCTTCCTCCAGCACGCTTTCGATGTGAAGACGAAACGGTTCCACAACCTTTTAGGTTTCGACAGGCACTGGCTCGACGAACAGGGCTCGGAGGACTGTCAAGGGCGGGCGCTCTGGGCGCTGGGGATCGGGGTGGGGCGCTCTCCCTATCGCAGCTTTCAGATGATGGCGGGCCAGCTCTTCGCGCTGGCGCTGCCCGCGTTACCGGACTTCACCTCGCCGCGGGCGTGGGCGTTCGGCCTGCTCGGCATCCATGAATACCTGCGCAGGTTGAGTGGCGACAGCCTGGTCAACCAGACCCGCGAGACGCTGACCTGCCGGCTCATGGAGCTCTTCGACGCAAGTGCGCATGCCGACTGGCAATGGTTCGAAGAGGAACTCTCCTACGACAATGCCAAGCTCGCACATGCCTTGATCGTGAGCGGCCAGGCGACCGACCAACAACTGGTGCTCGGACGGGGGCTCAAGGCCCTGCGCTGGCTCACGGAATTGCAGATGTCCGAGAAGGGTCACTTCCGGCCCATTGGCAGCAATGGGTTCTACCGCCGCGGTGGCACGCGGGCCAATTTCGACCAACAGCCCGTGGAGGCACACGCGACGGTCTCGGCTTGTCTTGAGGCCTATCGGGCTACCTCGGATCTCTGGTGGTACGAGCACGCGCAACGCGCCTTCGACTGGTTCGTCGGCTGGAACGATCTCGGGTTGGAACTCTACTCCCCCGAAACCGGCGGCTGCCGCGACGGACTGCATGTGGACCGCGTCAACGGGAACCAGGGAGCGGAATCCACCCTGGCCTTCCTGCTGGCGTTGGCGGAGATGCGCCTGGCGCAGAATACGCTGACCAGCTTCAATGAACCGATCGCTATACGCGAATAACAGAATGTCCATGCACGTCAAACGCACGTCCACCGTCCTGAGGCCCGACCAGTCGCGGGTCCTTCTCCGGCCCTTCAGCCCGGGGAGTTCCGAGCGCATCGCCTGGATCATCGCCAGGATCATGGCGCTCCCGGAAGACAGTGTCGGACCGCTCCTGGACCAGGTCGCCGCCGAGTTCTCCGAGCGCCACCAGCACATCCGCAGCCTTTTCCTGGAACGCTTCGAAGAAGTCCGCGAGCTGATGCTGACAGACCAGGAAGTGTCCGAACCAAGGCGGCTCTTGATCGGCTCGTATTTCCTGGCCGAGTACTCCCTGGAATCCGCCGCGCTGTTCAATCCATCCATCGTTCCTCACCCCGACCAGACCGATCTGCCTTCCGGCGCGGTGCGCTTCATCCTCAGCTTGCGCGCCACCGGGGAAGGACACATTTCCTCGGTGGTTTTCAGAGAGGGCATCATCCACGCCGACCGTCGGATCGAGGTACTGACCCCCACCGGATTCCTCACCGAGCCCCGCCAGGTCCCCAACCCCCTTTACGAAAAGGCGCTGTTCGGGCGGAAGCTCTCAGAACTGGGATTGACCGGCGGGTTCACGCGCCGTGTCATGAACGGACTCGGGGAGTCGTTCGCGCTCGAAGATCTTCGCACCGCTCTCAAAGCCGAGCAGTTCCGCCTGCCGGACGGAATGAGCCCGGAAGATCAGAGCGCGTCGCAGGGGATTTGGATGTTGGCGCGTTCCAACTACGAAGTTCAGTTCGAACCCGAACAGCAGTTGTCCGAGCGCGTGATCTTCCCTGTCACGCCCTCTCAGCGGAATGGCATCGAGGATGCTCGCTTCGTCCGCTTTCAAAACGACGACGGCACCCACATCTACTACGCGACCTTCACCGCGTTCGACGGCAAGATCGTGGTGCCCGAGTTGGTGGAGACCTCCGACTTTCTCCTTTTTGGCTTCAGAACCCTGAATGGTCCGGCCGCCGAGAACAAAGGCATGGCGCTGTTCCCACGCAAGGTCGGCGGCCTCTATGCCATGCTCTCCCGCCAGGACAACGAGAACATCTACCTGATGTTCTCCGACAACATCCACTTCTGGAACGAGCGTCAGGTGCTCCTCAGACCAACTTTTCCTTGGGAACTGGTACAGCTCGGTAACTGCGGATCTCCCATCGAGACCGATGCCGGATGGCTTGTCCTCAGCCACGGTGTCGGCCCCATGCGAAAGTACTCCATCGGCGCGTTCCTGCTCGACCGCGAGGATCCTTCCAAAGTGATCGGGCGGCTTCGCGAGCCCTTGCTCACGCCGGACCACAGCGAGCGCAAAGGCTACGTGCCCAATGTGGTTTATACGTGTGGCGCCCTGGTCCATAACGGCGAGCTGATCATTCCCTATGGCATGGCCGATCACAACACGGGATTCGCCACCGTTCCACTCGCGGACGTGCTGGCTGCCATGACCTTATGACGACTTCCCGAAAGCGAGTGGCGATCCTGTCTCCCGTCGCCTGGCGCACGCCTCCCCGCCAATACGGCGCCTGGGAGACGGTGGCGAGCAACATCGCCGAAGGGCTGGTCTCCCGAGGCTGGGATGTGACGCTGTTCGCCACCCGGGATTCCGTGACCCGCGCGCACCTGCACGCCGTAGTGGACCGCGGGTATGAAGAGGATCCCGCCGTCGATCCCAAAGTGGCCGAGTACCTTCACATCTCCGAAGCCTTCGAACACGCGGCCGAGTTCGACCTCATCCACAGCCATTACGACTTCATGGCGCTCTCCTACACCCGGCTCGTGAAGACCCCTGTCCTCACTACCATCCACGGATTCTCGTCGCCCAGAATCATGCCCGTCTACGAGAAGTATCGCGACGGGTATTTCGTCTCCATCAGCGACTCCGATCGCGCGCCGGGGCTGAATTACCTGGCCACGGTCTACAACGGAATCGACCTCTCGTTGTACCCGCTCCAGGAGCGGGGCGGCGACCACCTGATCTTCCTCGGCCGGATCCACCCGGACAAGGGCGTCCACCTGGCGATCAAGGTTGCCCGCCTCAGCGGGATGCCGCTGCTCATCGCGGGCATCATTCAGGACCGGGCATACTTCCGCGAGCGGGTGGAGCCCCACCTCAACCAGACTATTCGCTACATCGGGCCGGTTGACGTGGCGGGCAAGAATGAGTTGTTCGCGCGCGCCCGCGCACTGCTCCATCTGAATACGATCCCCGAGCGGTTCGGACTGGTCCTGGCGGAAGCCAACGCCGCCGGCGTGCCGGTCATCGCCATGGACCTCGGCTCCTGCCGCGAGGTGATCGAGGACGGGCAGACGGGTTTCCTGGTCAACAATGTCCAGGAGGCCGTGCGGGTCCTGCCGCGTCTCCCTGAGATCGATCCCAAGGCTTGCCGCCAACGGGTGGAGCAGTGCTTCTCTGTCGAAAAGATGGTGAAGTCCTACGAGCAGGTTTACGCGGCGATTTTCGATATGGAAGCTAGGAAGCGATCGTGAAGCAGGACATCGTCAGACGATACCCCGGTAACCCCATCCTCACCAAGGCCGCGATTCCGTACCCGGTGGAGACCGTTCACAACGCGGCCGTGGTGAAGCATGGGGACGAATACGTCATGCTCTTCCGCTCCCACCTGCGCACCGGGCGGTCTATCATCGGCGTGGCGCGCAGCCCCGACGGATTCCGGTTCACGGCCGATCCGGGACCTTTTCTGACGCCGGCGCCGGATGGCCCTTTTGCTGCCTACGAAGAGTTCGGAGTCGAGGACCCGCGCGTGACGCTGCTCGAAGGCGAGTACATCATCACGTACAGCGCGTATTCGCGCAACGGAGTCCGGATCGCGCTCGCAAAGACGAAGGACTTCAGCCGCGTCGAAAGGTTCTCGCTCATCACCGAGGCTGACTATCGGAATGTTGTGATCTTCCCCGAAAAGTTTGACGGTCTCTATGCCCGGCTTGACCGCCCCCATTCGGAGATCTCCCCGTGGTCGATCTGGATTTCCTATTCTCCGGATCTGCGCTTTTGGGGCGAATCCAAGCTCATCATGAAGCCCGTACAGTATCACTGGGACGAGATGAAGATCGGTCCCGGCGTGCCGCCGATCAGAACGGAGCAGGGATGGCTCTCCATCTATCACGGCGTTTTCCGGACGATGGACGGATCGGTCTACCGCCTGGGCGTCGCTCTTCACGACCTCCGCGACCCAGCGAAGATCATCGGCGTGGGCGACTCCTGGATCCTGCAGCCGGAGGATCCCTGGGAAATCACGGGCTATGTCCACAACGTCGTCTTCACCTGCGGCGCCGTTGCGGAGCCGGATGGAACCGTGAAGATCTACTGGGGCGGCGCCGACACCGTAATGTGCGTGGGGGAAGCCGACGTGTCCGACCTGGTCGCGTTGTGCCTCGACCACGGCAGACCCGCGAAGTGAAATTCCGAGCAGACGCACGAGCCGCTCAGGAACCGGGTGTTCTCGCCTTCGCCACCTGGCGCAAGGCGGCGAGCCGATTCTGCGGCGCACGCAAGCTGATAACCAACATCTCGGCGGCGCGTTTCCTGTTGCCGGCGACGTGCTCGAGCGTGAGTTTGACGTGAGTCCCCTCGAGTTTCATCAAGGGCTGGCCGGGCGGGAGCATGGTAGGCCCTTCATAGCTGGGCGACGGCCGGGTATGCGGACCGGTGCCCACACCTAAGGTGTGGGAAGGAAGGCTTGTCAGCCGGAACAGACATTGCGTAGCTCCCGCACATTGCCGGGCCAGTCGTGGTGTTGAAAAAGCGCCAGCACTTCGACATCGACGCCCGTTACTCGCGTGGCATGCCAGCGCTTCCTGCCCGTCGGATGCGGCCCGCGTCTCAAAGTTGCAAACGGAAAGCATGGCTGACAACGCGGGACGCTGGCGCTCGTCGTCGTCAACAATGAGAGTGCGGCCCGCATCCGCCGGGAATCGAGGCATCAAGCGCTAGATCCCATGGGCTGACCCAGGGCTGCTACCTGGACCGCCCACAGCAGAACCGCGCCCGGGTTGTCGCGAGGCGCATGGACTCAATGCAGCCTATAGCCGACCATTTGTCCCCACACTCCGACCACCTGCAGCACCCAGATGGCGGCAATCACCACGACGACCACATTCAGAAGCTTCTTGATGCCCGGGGCCATCGGAATGTAGCTATTGATCAGCCAAAGCAGTACGCCGATAACAACCAGCGTAATGACGATACTTAGTAACGGCACGTTATTTACCCTCCTCCAACTCCAGTAGCACTCCAATGGCCGTTCGGGCTGCCAAGGACCCTGCGTCCTTGAAGCAGGCGGATCACCATGACGATCAACGAAGCAGGCGGATCACCATGACGATCAACGCAAACACCAGCGGCAGGTGTTCCCGCGGAGCCTGTTGGGCCCGCCGCTGTCGTGTCTGTTGGCAGAGCAGGTTCGGCCCGCTGCGGCTGAGCATGCTGTTCCTGATTCTTGGTTCACTCATCACCTCCTCCTTCGGACAACAAGCGGACGTCCCGGTCCGGACCGAAGGCTTTCGGCTCTCCGCTGCCGACACCACTTCCACGTACCCGCAGCATATTGCTTTCAAGGCTGCCGAACCGACGGACAGCAAGCTGGCTCCGCGCTACTTGCGGCGGATTCGCGAGGCTTCCGCAGCCGAGGCGCGGGAAACCGGGCGCAAGGAGGTGCTGATCGAATTGGCCAACGAAGTCGGCCTCGACGTATCCACGTTCATCGGCCACTTGAGCGATGGCTCTGCCGAGAAGGCTTTCCGGGAGGATCTGGAGACAACCCGGCGTTACGGCGTCCGGGGCAGGTTCTCATTCTGATCGCGTTGACAAATCGTTCGCTCACTATTCGGCGCCAAGACAGCGAACAGAACTGGCGATGTGCTTCTGGTTTACGCTGCGGCGGCGGCCTAGCAGAAGGAACACCCGCCCCGATCCTGACGGAGATCTGCGCCCAGAAACTGTGGTCAGGCCGGAAGGCCTAGCGCCGCTCTCCGGAGGGCCCCCCAGGCCGGGGAATTCGCACCTCTGTGCAATAATATCGGAAATCGATGCAAGGAACTCCCCAAATCGGATTGGTGCGGGATCCCGGAGCGGCGCGGGACGATTCGCCGGCGGGCGAACCGCGGCCGCGGGACCGGGAAGACAGCGCGCCGCCGCATCTGATGATCGTGCCGTCGGCGGCCTGTCCGGCCCGGTGCCTTTATTGTTTCGGTCCTCACGAGGGCCGCAGCGTCATGACGCCGGAGACGGTGGATGCCGCGATCCGGTTCTTCCGGCCGGCCGGGCCTGCCGAACATTCTCTCGAAATCACGTTTCACGGCGGCGAGCCGCTGGCCGCGGGCCGGACGTTCTTCGAGGACGCGCTCGCGCGCCTGGAGCTCGGATTCCATCCCCACCGGGTGCGCTTCGCGCTACAAAGCAACCTCTGGCTCCTCACGCCGGAATTGTGCTCGCTGTTCCGGGATTATGGGGTTTCTCTCGGTTCCAGCCTGGACGGCCCGCGCGAGGTCACCGATCGGCAGCGCGGCGAGGGCTACTTCGACCGCACGCTAGCGGGAATCGAACTGGCGCGGCGGCACGGTCTGGACGTGGGCTGCATTTGCACTGTCACCTCCCAGTCCTTCGCCCGCCGGGAGGAATGCTTCGAGTTTTTCGCGAAGGAGGGATTGTCTTTCACGGTGCACGCCGCGTTGCCTTCCTTGCAGCATCCCGAAGCGCGTCCGTTCGCGCTCACGCCGGAGAGGCACGCCGGCCTCATGTCGGGCGCGCTCGAGTGGTACCTGGCCAATCTCCAGCGCGTCAAAATCGGCACCCTGGACGCCATGTGCCGCAGCGTTTCCTCCGGCTGCGGAGGTATCTGCACGTTCACGGATTGCCTGGGGTCCTACCTGGCGGTGGGACCGGACGGAGAGATCTATCCCTGCCAGCGGTTCGTTTCGGCCGGTTCCTGGAGCATGGGCAACGTGCGCAGCGACACTTGGGAAACGGTGCGGCAATCGCCGGTCTGGCGTTCGCTGAGGGAACGCGAGCAGGGGATGGCTGGCGAGTGCGGCGACTGCCCGTACTTCGCGTTCTGCAAGGGCGGCTGCCCGTACAACGCCTTTGCGGCCGGCGGGGATGGAAATGGCGGTCGCCGCGACCCGCACTGTCCGGGGTACCGCCGCGTGTTCGCGGAAATCGCCGGCCGCGCGGCGGACGAAGTTTTTGCCGAAGACAATCTGCGGGCCGTCGTCGATCGCATCGACGAGCGCAAGGGGCTTCTGCGGCGGGGCAAGCTGCTGACCCTGATGCGTCCGGGACCGCATCCCTACGACATCGCGCGCCACGCGCGGCGCATTGTCGCCGCGGCCGTCCTGGCCGTCCAGGACTCCGTGGAAGCGGCGGCAGAGCGGATGGCGGCGCTGGGGCTGGACGGAAATCCGCCAGGCACGTTGGCCTCTCTACGCAAGCTGCGCGACACGCTCGAAGACCGCACCGCCGGCCTGAACAATCTGTACCTGCACGTGACGCTGGGATGCAATCTGCGCTGCACCCACTGCTACGCGTCGGCGGCAGCGGAGCGGGCCGGAGCGCTCACGCCCCAGACCGTGGCGCGCCTGGCGTCCGAGGCGGCAGCGCTGGGCTTCCGCCACGCGGTGGTGACCGGCGGCGAGCCCCTGGTCCATCCCGAACGCGATGCGTTGCTCGATGCGCTGGCGGCGGTGCGCGAGACCTCGAAGCCGCTCCTGACCGTCCTGCGAACCAACCTGGCCGCGCCTCTCGATGCCGCGCTTATGGCGCGCCTGGGCGCGAGCACCGACGAAGTGGTTGTGAGCGTGGACGGCGACGGGGAGACGCACGACGCCCGCCGCGGAGCCGGATCCTACGAGCGCACCGTCGCGAACCTGCGCGCGCTCATGGAGACCGGCCCGCGGAGCGACGTTTCGATCGCCTGCGTTCTGCCGTCGCGGCTGGTGCGCGGGCAGCCGGGCGCATCGGTCCGGCGCCTGGCTGAGACGCTCGGCATCCGCCGAGTGCGGTTCCGTCCCGTGCTGCCGCTCGGCCGCGCCCTGGGGGAGGAACCGGGCCTGTCTCCGGATACGCCCTCCGGCAGCGCGGACCCGGAGGAGATGCTGGAGCAGGGGTTTCATCCCGCGGCCTCTTGCGGCCTGGGACAGAACCTCTACGTTGAGCCGGACGGAAGCGCTTTTCCGTGCTACGCCTGGCACGGGACGGCGTGGCGGCTGGGCTCGGTGCTGGATTCCTCGCTCGAAGCGGTCGTCTCGTCGCCCGGATTCTCCCGGCTGCGGGGCTATACTGTGAACACCAACCGCCGCTGCCGCGCCTGCGCGCTGCGTTACCTGTGCGGCGGCGCATGCCGCGCCTGGAACAACGTACACGGCGCTCCGCAAGACGACCTGGACGCTCCGCCGCGCGATTGCAGCGGCCTGGAGCGGCGCGCGGCGCTGCTGCTCCGCACCGCGCTAACGCATCTCGGCCCCGGCCTGGAAGGCTGGCGCCGTGCGGGCCTGCCAGCGCTCGCCATTCTCTCCGCGGAACAAGGAGACTGCTCGTTATGATGTGGCCTCACCGGATCGCGGCTCTACACCACTGGCCCGCGATCGTTCTCACGATCCTGTTCCTTCTCCTGGCGACCAAGCTGATTTCCCGGCGCTCCAAGGACGGCAAGCTGGCTGCCGGCTTTCTCATGCTGTGGGTGCTGGGAATGCTCCCGGCCTCGCTCATCGGTCTGGTTGTGCACCTCCGGCACCTCAGCACGGAGCCACGGGTGTGGAACGGGTTGTTCTACATGTTTTACGGCTATGCCGCTCTGCTGGCGCTCCACTCGATCCCGCGCCTGATCGCGGAGATGCGGGATGCGGCCCTCAGGCTCTTGGCCGCCTTGCTCAGGCCGAACGTCCCCCGCCTAGTCGCGCGCGGCCGCATCGAGAAATTGTGGGAAGCGTGCACGTTTCGCGACGGTCAGGTCCAACGCCGGTCTTGCTTCGCCACTGAATGGACCGTGGACTGGTCGCGGAGCGAGCAGGCGGTCGCGGCCGTCGCGACCCTCGGCAAGCTCACGGGCCTCTTCGAATACCTCGATAAGGACCATCGCGACGCCCATCTCCACCGCATCGTCGAGTTGTTGGGCAGCCGGCCGACCCCGAACACCGCGGAGGCACTTTTCTGGCTGGTGGGCCGGCGCAGCGACCGCCTGCGTTCCGTGGCGTTCAGAGCGCTGGCAGGGCAGACGGACGAGGAACTGAGACGCGGGTGCGATTGGGAACTGCTCACGGCCCTGGCAGGCGTGGCGAACGAGGACGCCGCTGTGTCCGCGCTCCGCATCTGCACCCGGGTGAAAGATCCCCGCTCGGCCGACGTTTTAGCCGCGGGGCTGTCGTCCAGGTGGGAAGCCGTCCGGTGGGACGCCACCATCCGCCTGGCGGAGGCTGGGGATCGCCGGGCCCTGGCGCCGCTGCTCGCACAGCTTAAGGGCCGCGCCTTTGTCCCGGCCGCTCTCGAAGCCCTGTGCCACGTTCCGGACCAGCGGGCGGTAGCCCCGGTTGTGGCGCTGCTGCCGTCGCTGCCCGCGCCCCAGGTGGGGGTGGCACTCGCTCTGCTCGATCAGATCGGCGATCCGTCGGCCGTGGACGCGATCGTGCCGCTGTTGCAGAACCCGGCCTGCGCATCCGTCGCCGCGCGGGTTCTCTCCCGGCTGAACTGGAAGCCGGCGACCGAGGCTGAGGCCGTCCGGCTGCGGATCGCGAACAAGGAATGGGATGCGTGCGTGGCGCTGGGGCCGGCGGCCGTCGAGCCGTTGGCAGCGGCTCTGATTGTGCGCGGGGCCGATCGCGTGGCCATCGTGGAAGCGCTCGGCCGCATCGGCGACGGCCGGGCTGTCGCGCCGGTGTGCGCTATCGTGACGGACGACGCGGAAGAGAACCTGATCAGGGCGGCGGCCGCGGCGCTGGGCGCGCTCGGCGATGCCGGCCGCGAGGCGCTGGTCGAGATGGCGGCCAACCGCCCGGCGGCGATCCGGCGAGCGGCGCTTACGGTCCTCACGGAGCAATCTCCGGAAGCGGCGGTGGAAGTCGTCCGGCACCTTATGGCGGGCGATGGGCCGCTGTCGGCCGACGCGCTCGATCAGGCCGCCGCGCTCGGCGCGCAGGCCGTGCCGCTGCTGTGCGAAGCCTCCCGCGACGCGGGCGAGCAGCGGGTGGCGAGCATTCTGGCGACGGCGGTTCGGCTGGGTGGCGCGGCCGCGCTGGCGGAGACGATTCAGACCAAGGCGTCCTCGATTCCGTTTCTGATCGAGACGGCCAAATCGGGCGCTCCCGAGGTCAGCGCGGCGGCGCTGGAAGTCCTCAAGCACATGCCGCCCGCCGCTTTGTCGCGGAATCTGGTCAACCATCTCCAGCAGCCCGCCCGCATGCGCGCGGGGATGCTGATCGATCTTCTGGCGCAGGTGGCGCCCCAGGCGGCCAACGCACTGCTCAGCCTGCTCCAGAGCAGCCGCGACAAGGAGGTCCTCACCATCGCCGCGGAGGTACTGGCGCGGGCCGGAGACCAGCGCGCGGCCGCGGCGATTCTCGGCGCCGTCAAGAAGGACCGTCTGAAGCTGAGCGACGTCCGCGCCGCGCTGGTGCGTTTGGGAGGCGCGGCCGTCGAGGGCCTGTGCAAACTGCTGCCCGCGCCGGGCATCGAAGTTATCCAGATCCTGGGCGAAATGGGGGACTCGCAGGCGATCGAACCGCTCAAGAACGCTCTGATTTCGGACAACGAGTACCGGGTGGCGGCCTGTGCCGATGCGCTCCAAGCGCTGGGATGGCGGCCCGGCAACGACGCGGCCAGCGCGTGGTATCTGGCGTACAAGGGCCGCCTGGAAGAGTGCCGCGCCCTGGGCGCCGTGGCCGTTCCGGCTCTCGCCTTTGCCGTCAAATGCTTCGAGCCGCGCTCCTGGAACTTGCACCCGGGAAACCAAGGCCTGCGCAGCGAGGCGATCACGGCGCTCGGCAAGACCGGCGACGCGAGCGCTCTCGAGATCCTGATTCCGTTGCTCAGGGAAGGCGCGAAGCCGGAGCGGAAGCTCGCTGCCGAGAGCCTCCTCGAGTTGGCGCACACGGCGACCTTCAGCGAGGCGCAGCGCGTAAAGCTGCTCGCGGCCCGCGACTACGCCGTTCACCATGCCGATTCGCGCGGCTCGCACACGGACCACCCGCGGCACTACGACAAGAGCACCTACGTTTCTTCGCACGACTGCCACGAATCGTCGAGCTCGCACGAGGACAATCCCTACCCGGTGAACTACAGCGCGTACGCCGCCATCAAGCACAAAGACGTCGCGGGCCCGCACACCGACGAAGGACTGGGCATGCAGTTTCCGCTATAAGGAGGCGCGAGCGTGGCACTATTCGGACCGAACATTCTCGCGATGCAGAAGAAAGGCGACGTGCAGGGCCTGATGCAGGCCATGGGCGATTCCAAGCCCGAGGTAGCCCAGGAGGCCCTCACAGCGCTCATCGGCATGGGGCTTGGGCCAGACCTGCTGATGGCCGCGGCGCAACAGAAGGCCTGGCCCTTCTGGCTAGCCGTGCGCAGACGGCTCGACGCGCCGGTGGAGCTGAACTACCTGACGATGAAGCCGGAGTTCTGGCACACTTCGTACGAATACCCCTGCTGGGGGAAGCACCTCGTCTACTTCTCCGGGCGGTTCGTGCAGCCGCTGCTGGCGGGCCTGATGGAAGGGACGGACGAGGTCAAGAGCGCGGCGCTCGAAGGGCTGCGGAAACTCCAAAACAACCTTCTCAATCCGCCGGGAGCCGCCGCTTTGATCAGGGTCGCCACGGGCTTGCTGGCGTTAACGGACGTGCAGGTTCGCGCCGGAGCGGCTGCGATTCTCGAAGTGGCGAAGTGGACTCCGCAGGCCGATGCCTTCGGGCTTTTGTACTGGCTGGAGAAGAAAGATGCCGCCGCGCTCGCGCGCTTGGGCAGCGCCGCCGTGGGACCTCTCGTCACCGCGCTCACGGCGAGCCTGGGCGCGCACGATTGGGACAGAGCCACCACCGCGGCCACGGCGCTGGGCGAGCTGGCGGATGCGCGCGCGGTCCATGCCCTGGCGTCCGGAATCGGTTCTTCCGCCGGGCGCACGTGCGTCGAGGCTCTCGGGAAGATCGGCGGCCCGGAGGCGGACGACGCGCTGCTCGGGGCCCTGAAGAAGCAAGTGGTGCTCGAAGGCGACACTCTGGCGCAGGCGCTCCAGCGTCGCGGACCCGCCGTGGCGGCACGCGCGTCGCGGATGCTGGGCGAGCTGGGGACGACGGAGGCCAAGCGCACCGTTCTTCGCCTCTGCGCGCAGTGCGGCGATCGGGATGCGCTGCGGAACGTGGCGGCGCTGGTGCGCGATCCGGCGCTCAGGGCGGATGCGGTCGCAACGCTGACCCAGCTCGGCTTCGAGCCCGGCGACAACGAGGCGTCGATCGAGTACTGTCTCGAAACCGGCGACTTCGAGCGGCTGGTGGAAGCGGGCGAAGCGGCGGTCCCGGTTCTGACGCGGCGGCTGGCAGCCTGCGCCGCCGGCCAGCGCGATTCCCTGATCTGCGCGCTGGTGCGGATCGGCCCGCCGAGCTGTGAAGGCCTCGCCAAATGCCTCCAGGAGACGCGCGACCAGCAACTGGAGCAGACAGTGGCGGACGCGCTTCTGGATATTGGCGGCGATGCGGCCCGGGAGGCGCTGGCGCGGCTGCTCGAAAGCGGCGCCAAGCGGACGCGCGTCGTACGCGCCCTCGACGCCCTGGGATTCGCGCCAGGCAAAGACGCCTCCGGCGCCGCCTACTACGAAGAGAAAGGGGAATGGCGCGCGTGCCTGGAGACCGGCGCGCCTGGCGTCGAGCGCATCGTTCCGATTCTGCTCAACGGCGACAAGCGTGGCGTCTCGGCGGCGCTGGCCGGGATGCCGCCCGAGCAGCTCCAACCTGTGATCGCCAGGATGGAGAAAGCGGTCCTCGGCGACGAGCAGGCCGGTGCGGCGGTTGCGGCCCTGGAAGCGGTGGGCTGGAAACCGGGGCGCGACACGGTGGCGGCGGCGTACTGGGCCGCGAAGAAGGATTTCGACAAGTGCGCCCAAGTCGGCGAGCCCGCTTTCGCCATGCTGGCCACGCGGCTGAAGGGCTCTTGGGGCGAGGACGTTCCGGCGCTGTTGACCGCGCTGGGGTCCATTCCCAACCCGGCCGGCATCGCGATCCTGGCGAAGCATCTCGAAACGTACAGCCGACAGACGCGCGTGGCGGCCGCACGCGCCATCGTTCGTCTGTACCGGTCCTGCACGCTGACCGAAGCGCAGAAGCTCGAAGTGGTCAAGCTGCGCGGCGCGATCACGCAGCCCCACACCGATGGCCGCGGGGGCCACACAGATCACCAGTGGCACGACGACCGGACCTCGACGGTGTCGGCGAGCGACTGCAATACCGGCTCGTTCTCGTCGCACAGCGACGGCCTCACGCGGCCCGGCTACGGCCGCCACAAGGACGTGTCCTTTCACGAGGACAAGGGGATCGGGGTGGAGTTTTCGCTCTGACCCTCAACGCCTTCATCCTTCGCGACGGCCCCGCCAATGACCGGACTCGACTGCGGCGGTGTGGGAGCAAGCATCGGTGGTGCTCCACGTCGATTCGAATCAGCAGGCGGAAACCTGGCTCTCTCGCTTCTCGTCTCGCTCAAGGCGTCCCAGTCAAATACCAGCGTGATTCCTGTCGCCCGCGTGGCATTGTCACCGGTGACGGACCTCTCGCTGTCACTTTCGCCACCGATCATGCGACCCGAGCCTTCGCCCTGGTGCACGCGAAGTTCCCACGGCTGCTGAACTGGTGCGCCGGTCCGCGCGAGCCTCTCGCTCGCAGGTGCAAGCGGGCAATTCAATCTGGGTCGTCTGAGAGCGCTCGACTGGAACGGCCTAGCTGCGCCCACGAGCCGGGCTCTCGGCCCGCCCGAACCCCTTCCCGTATTGGCTCCTTAACGCTTGTCGCGCCGCCCACGAGACGCCCATAGAACAGCTGGAGCAAACGTCGTCCCTGGCGGAGATCTTGCGACGACACGGTGAGATACTGCGTTGGGCACAGTTACTCCTCCAGGTCCCAGGGGCAGCCGGATCAGGGCGGCATCAGTTTCTCCCGCCAGGACAGCGGAGGGGTGGAAGTAACTCTGAAGCTGCCGTACGCATTCAATAGCGACTCCGAAGTCAAGACACAAGTTGCAGTCGCGTTTCACCAGGTCTTTCGGAAATACGCAAGGAGTAACATCATCGACCTCGTGCATCCGCTCCTGTCGGATTTCTACAACCGGCGCGAGGACAGCTTGGCGAGGCTGGAGGACTTACAGACGCGGCTGCTGGCGGAGTTCGCCACGCGAAGGCGGGAGATCGAAGAGCCCGCGGGTCGGGAAGCGGCCGGGAAGGCAGGGGAACCGGTGGCTGCGCAGAAGGATCTGGCCGACCTGCGAAAGCAACTGCAGGACCGCGATCCCATCCGCCGCGAGCAGCAGGCATCCCTGAGTAAATCGCTCCGGGAGGCGAGCGTGGCGCCGTGCCCATCGGCCGCGACCGAGAGCAAGAGACTACCGGTGAAGCTGGCGTTTGCGGGCTTGATCGCGGTCTGCGCGGCGGTGAATGGCGTGGGCCGCGTCTCGCGCGATATCGCCCGTTGCAGGTGAGGCTCTCTGGTTCTCGTCGCTTCGCTTGGGCGTGGCTCTGGCACAGGTGGCCGGGGCGTCACGCTCTTCATTCGGTGGCAGGATCGCTGCCGCGAGCGCACGCGAAGAGCAGCGGCTCGAGCAACTGGCAGACGACCTCAAGTGGGCCAACCGGATCGTGGGAGCGATGCTCGAATGGCGCAACGCAAGCGGTTCGGGCGTCCCTCTGGAAGTACTCCGGCGTCTGACCGAGCGGTACGGGTCGCCGCAGGCCGGCTTAGAAGCCTTATAGATCGCTCCCGTGTGACACACTTGTACCAGCGCTCCTTACATCGAGTATGGCGGCCCCGGCCGCGAATCTACCCAATCGTGTGTAACTCGGTCTGTTACAGTTGGGCCGCGATGCGCCGCCGGGTTAGCGGCACCCCTGCAGGTAACTCCCTCGATTGCTTCCCCGAGGTATGAAGTTCCTCACCGCGCAACTTCTGGCAGTCGCCTTGCACTAGCCCGGTCTGCGGTAGAGCCGGTGCCTGGTCCGAGCGAAATCGAAGGCCGTTACGCGAACCACCTGGAAATCGGCCAGAACGCGTTCGAGGTGATTCTGCAGTTCGGCCAGTTGTTTGATGAGGCGGAAACCGCCGTGGTGCACACCAGAATCGTCACGAGTCCGTTTTATGCGAAACGCTTCCTGGAGCTGCTGCGGGAATGCGTAAGGCGGTACGAGACCGACGCAGCTATTCCCGACGAGAGCAAATGAGTGCGCTTCCTCAACCCGAAGGCACCGAAGCCGGCTGGCTGGCGGCGCTGTCGCGACTCGACGAAGTGCTCGAGGCGGCGGTGGGCTTGATGCGGAAGGCGGGCGGCGATGAGGAATGGCCCGATCTCTTCCGCGGCCTTCAGATTCGCCCCGCGGATGTGGCCCGCATTCTGCGAGATCCGCCGGGAGTTCCCGCCTTCGGAAGGGGCGACCGCGAGGGGGGAGCGGCGCTCGCCGATTCCGTCCCACGCCTGGCCTGGCTCGGGCGCACATTCGCGCTTACCGCCTTCGACCTCAATATCGTGCTGCTGGCCATCGCGCCCGAGATCGATCTTCGATATGAGCGGCTGTACGCCTATCTGCAGGATGACGTCACGCGAAAGCGCCCGGCGGTGGCGCTGGCGCTGGACCTCTTCGTACGCGAACGCGACTGCAGGCTGGCGCTGCGCTCCCGGTTCGCACCCGATGCCCCGCTGGTGAGGCACGGCCTGTTACACCTGATACCCGACCCCGGACAGGCGCAGCCTCCGTTGCTGGCCCACTATCTCAAGCTGGACGACCAGGTGGTGAACTTCCTGGTCGGAGAGGACACGCTGGACGGCCGGCTCGCCGCCTTCTGCCGGCTACTCGATGGCGGGGAGGCGGTTGCGAATGCGCGCGTGCCGGGCCTGCCGGAGTTTGCGGCGGATGCCGTCGCGCAGGGGAAGCCCGTGCGTATCTATCTGCAAGGGACGAGCGCTGGCGGCAAGTTGGAGGCGGCGCGCGCGATTGCGAAAGCCCTCGGGTCGGGGCTGTTGACCGTTAACCTGGTGCTGGCCCCGGACGGCGTTCCGCTCGCCCAGACTCTGCAGTTGGCCTTGCTGGCCGCGAAGATCCTCGGCTCTGTACCTTATCTGGACGGGCTGGATGCGATTCTGCGCGAGGCGGGCTCTGGCGCATATGCCGCGCTGGCGGAAGCGCTGGCCGAGGCCGGAGGCGTGGCAATCCTGTCGGGCACTCTGCCCTGGTATTCCACGCCCCGCGGACCGGCCGGCGTGCTGAGCGTCCGCATTGGCCCGCTCGAACCAGCTTCTGCGCTGGAGTGCTGGCGCGGCCACGCAGCGCGGCTGGACGTACATGTGGGGGAGAGCGATCTCGCTCTGTTAGCCGGGCGCTTCCGCCTCACCGCGGATCAGATTGCCGACGCGGCTGAGTGCGCCTGGAACGCGGCGCGTTGGTCCGCCGCCGCGCACCCGGATTCCTCGCAGAACTCGGCGGTGACGCTCGATCACCTGGCTGCGGCCGCGCGCGCCGAGTGCGGACAGGGCCTGAGTAAGCTGGCGCGCAGAATATCGCCTGTTTACACATGGGACGACATCGTCCTGCCGGACGACCAGATCGCGCAGCTTCGCGAGGCTTGCGACCAGGCGGTGCACCGCGAGACGGTCTTCGGCACATGGGGCTTCGGGAACAAGCTCTCCCTGGGACGAGGCCTCAACGTCCTGTTCTCGGGACCGCCCGGGACCGGCAAGACGATGGCCGCCGAGGTGATCGCGCGAGAGCTGCGCCTGGACCTCTACAAGATCGATCTCTCCCAGGTGGTCAGCAAGTACATCGGCGAGACTGAAAAAAACCTGGACCGAGTCTTCACGGCGGCCGAGGATTCCAACGCCATTCTGTTCTTCGACGAGGCTGACGCTCTGTTCGGCAAGCGCTCCGAAGTGAAGGATTCTCACGACCGCTACGCCAACATCGAAATCGGCTACCTGCTCCAGAAGATGGAGGAGTACGAGGGCATCGCGATCCTGGCGACCAACGTCAGAGAGCACATCGACGAGGCCTTTGTGCGGCGCATTCAGGTGATCGTTGAGTTCCCCTTCCCGGACGAAGCCGAGCGCGGGAGGGTGTGGCGGATCATCTTTCCAAAGGAAGCTCCGCTCGAAGCGGACGTGGATTTCGAAACGCTGGCGCGGCGCGTTCGCCTGGCCAGCGGCAACATCCGCAGCATCGCGCGCGCATCCGCATTCTACGCCGCGGCCGATGGCGGGCCGATCCAGATGGCCCACCTCATCAAGGCCGCGCGCCGGGAATACCAGAAGCTAGGCCGTACCTGGGCCGACAAGGAACCGAACAATGGGCATCGCGCGAACTAGCCTGGCGGGCGCGTCTCGGAGAGTGGCGGCATGATTCAGGATCTCAGCCGCACGCTGCAGACCATCCTCACACAGCCGTCGCTCCCGCCGCCGCTGCGCAACGCCCTGATCGCCTTCGACCGGCCGGAGCAATCGTTCCATCCGATGCAGACTACCGTAGATCTGTTCCTTTACGACCTTCGCGAGAACCTTGAACTGCGCAGCAATGAGCTGACGATCGACAAGACCGACACGCAGGCGGTCACGCACAAAGCACCCATGCGCCTGGCATGTTCGTACCTCGCCACAGCGTGGCCGGTGGGCGGCGCCGATCCAGCGCTCCAGGAGCAACTGCTCTTGAGCCAGGTCCTGCAGGCGCTGGCGCGATTCCCGACCATTCCCGAGACGTTTCTGCAAGGCTCTCTGGTGGGCCAAGATCCGCCGCTGCCGATGGTGGCGCTCCATCCGGACGCGCTCAAGAACCTGGCGGAATTCTGGGCCTCTTTGGGCAACACCCTGCGCGCGTCGCTGACCATCACCGTGACCATTAGCGTCCCTGTATTCGACGACCTCACTGATTTCCTGGTCACCACCACGACGTCCACGACCGCTCCCGGAAATGCCCCCGCCGACCAGTGGCTGCATTTCGGCGGCCGGGTGTTTGATGGCGCAGCCAACGGCGTGCCCGGCGCGTTGGTCGATCTGTTGGATGCCGGGCTGCGGACCCGCTCGGATGACGACGGCCGCTTCGTATTCTCCGGGGTGCTGGCGGGCTCCCACACGCTTCGCGTCGTGGCGACCGGCTTTCGGCCCCTAACTCAGACCGTGGCGGTGCCCGGAGCCCCCGGGGATTTCCTGGTCACTTTAACGCCGCTCTAGGAGTGATGAATTTCGGAAGGAGGACTTGAATGGCTTTCGTTTCAACCGGCAAAGCGCCCGGCGTCTACATCGATGAAGTGCAGATTCCAGGACCGATCCCCGGCGCGCCCACTGCCATTGCGGCTTTCGTGGGCCCGGCGCTGTCCGGTCCCCTGCGGCAACCTACGCTGCTGCTGAGCGCGCAGCAGTTCACACAGACCTTCGGCGGATACATCGAAGACCCGATGCGGGTCTACGTCACGCACGCCGTCAACGGATTCTTCAACGAAGGCGGCGGCCAGTGCTACTTCGTGCGCATCGGCACTGGAGTGCAGGCGTCGCTCGCGTTGAACGACCAAAACACCAACAACCCCAACCCCACGCTGGTGGTGACAGCCATAAAGGAGGGAAGCGCCGGCAATAACATCACGGCGCAGGTGGCAGCGGCCAGTCTCGCCTCCACCAAAGCCACCCGCGCCCAGGTCGCTCTCACCAGCGCGAAGGGGAACTCCGCCGTCGTGGGGGCCGCCGCCGATGCCAAGCAGTTCAACCCCGGCGACACCGTGCTCGTCGAAGACGGCGCGATCACGGATCGCGTCACAGTTGCCAGCATCAGCGGGACCACCATCAATTTCACGACCAACCTGGCCAACAACTACGCCAAGGGCGACATCCGCATGGCCGACCTGATTCCCGGACAACAGCGCATCCGGCTCGACAGCGTCACCAACATCCAGACGGGCAGCTACGTCAGCGTCACGCAGGGAACGACGACCGAACAGGGCGTGGTGCGCAATGTCGACACCAACGGCAGCGCGATCACTCTCACCAACGGCCTATCCAATACGTACACGCAGAAAGCCGGCGACGCCGACATCGCGGTCGCGAGCCTGGAATTCACGCTGACCATCGTGGGGCCGGCCACCGGCACCGAGAACTTCGCGAATCTCTCGATGGACCCGCGGCATAGCCGCTATTTCGCGAACATTGTCAACTCCACGGCCGTCACGGTGACGCTGGCGGATCCTCCATCGCCGGCGACGCCCGGCCAGAATCTGCCCAAAGTCATCGGCGCCACCCAGCTCGGCACGGGCATCGCGGGCGTGGACGACGACATCACCAAGATCACCACCGCCGACTACCACACCGGCATCGACACACTGCTCCAGATCGATGAGGCCAACCTGCTTTGCATACCCGACGTGGTGGCCAAGGGCTTCGCCGCGGCGGATACGCAGGACGTGCAGTCGTACATGATTGCGCACTCCGAAAAAGTGGTGAACCGGTTCGCCATTCTCGATCCCGCCTGGGAGGATCCTTCCAAGGCCTTCGACCCGAGCATCATCATGGCCCAACGCAACAACCTGAGTTCGGAAAGGGGCATGGGGTCGCTCTACTACCCGTGGATAGCAATTTCGAATCCTCTGGGCAGCGGGCGCATTCTGGTGCCGCCCTCCGGGCACATCGCCGGAGTCTACGCCAATAACGACAACACGCGGCTCGTATTCAAGGCGCCCGCCAACGAGCCCGTCACGTCCGCGCTCGATCTTTCGCGCCGCCTCACGGACGCCGACCAGGGGCCACTCAACGACCTCGGGATCGACGTGATCCGCGCCTTCCCGGGAAAGGGAATTCTGGTCTGGGGCGCCCGCACGGTCGCTCCTACCGACGTGACCCAGTGGCGCTACAACAGCATTCGCCGCTTCGTGAACTTCGTCGAAGCCTCGTTGCGCGACGGCACGCGCTTTGCGGTTTTCGAACCGAACAACCCGACCCTTTGGGGCACGGTCAAGCGGCTGATCACGGACTTCCTGACCACCCAGTGGCAGGCGGGCGCGCTCGAGGGGACCACGGCCGCCGAAGCCTTCAAGGTGGTGGTGGATGCGACCTTGAATACGCCGCAGAGCATCGCGCTCGGCCAGCTCATCATCCAGATAACGCTGTACACCGTGCCGCCGGCCGAATATGTCGTGCTCCAGATCATCCAGGAGCCTGGTGGGGCGACCGTGAGCGAGTGAGATTGGAGGACACACGAAATGGCACAGAGAATAGACCCCTACAAAGCATTTCGATTCCGCGTCGAGCTCGACGGCATCCAGCAAGCCGGATTCCAGGAATGCAGCGGCCTCGGCTCGCACGTGGAAGTGACGGAGTACCGCGAAGGCGGCGATACCAATACGGTGCGAAAGCTGCCGGCGAAGGTCACCTACACGGACCTCACGCTCAAGTGGGGCTCGACCGATTCCACCGAGCTCTATGCCTGGCATCTCACCGCGGTCAATGGGCAACTGCAGCGCAAGAACGGCTCCGTGGTCATGTGCGACGACACCGGCACGGAGAAAGTGCGCTGGAATTTCTTCTCTGCGTGGCTGAGCAAGTGGGACGGCCCGAGCTTCAACGCCAAGGGCAACGACATCGCCATCGAGACGGCCACGATCACCTGCGAGCGCGTGGAAAGGGCATAAGAGGAGGCCAAGATGTTTCAGACGGAGTTTGAATTCACGCTGCCTCTCGGCTATGCCGACGGCGACGGCAACCTGCATCGTGCGGGCCTGATGCGGCTGGCCACGGCCGCCGATGAGATTCTCCCGCTGAAAGACCCGCGCGTGCAGTCTAACGAGGCGTACCTGGTGGTGATTCTGCTCTCGCGGGTAGTTACCCGGCTGGGCTCGCTAGGCCAGGTCACCCCCAAGGTCATCGAGGGACTATACGCGGCGGACCTCGCTTACTTGCAGGAGCTTTACAACCGCATCAACCGCGACGGCAGCGCGCGCCTCGACGCGGTCTGTCCGAAATGTGAACACGCTTTCGCGCTGGAGATGAACCGGCCGGGGGGGTTAGCGGCTACCCCCTGAAGGCGCTGTATCAGGAGGTAGCCTTCCTGGCTTATCACTTCCATTGGCCGCCCGACGCCATCTGGAACCTCGAACATGGCGAGCGGCGGCGATGGGTGGAGGAGATTTCGTCGATCAACCAGCGCGTGAACCAAATGAGCGCCGAGGCGGAGTAGTCAAGCGACGATGAGCATCGGATACCAACCCGCGATTCGAACCCGCGCCAGGGCGTTCCGCAGCCGCTGGTGCGCATGGGCCCGCGCTCTCGGACGTCGCCCGGCGCGTCTCCAGGCGCGTCTCGGCCCTCCGGCGATGGAATTGCTCCGTCGAGCTCGCACCCCCGGTGCCGCGCTGAGCATCAACCGGATTTCCACCTTCCGGCTGGACTCGTGGATTCACATGGCCTGGCACCTGCGCCATCTCTCGCCGCCTCCGGCCGCGATCGTTTATCGGCCCGAACGGCCGGCCGCTGGCCAGGCGCCCTTCATCCGGGTCGAGCGGATTCTTGGAGCCGCCGCCAAACTCCTGCAGGCTGCTCGGTCCCGCCTCGCGCGCACCGGGGCGGCCGGCCGCTCGACGCGCATCGCACCTTTGGAACAGCGGACGCGGTTCCTCACGGAGCGCCTCCGGACCGTTACAACCAGGATGGTCGCGGTTCAGTCCGCGGCGGACGCGGACGCGGCGCCGCCCTCAGCCGGACTCGTTGCCAGAGCGCCGGGCATCGTGGTGGCGCGCGCTCGCCGTATTGAAGATCCGGTGCCGCGCATGCTGCCGGAAGTGGTCCGTGCGCCTGCCGTTTCGAGGAGCGCGCCCTTGCCGCAGCACCAAGCCGGGTTGGCGGCGCCCTCGCACCTGCGGCGCGGCCAGGAAGCCGCCGAGACCGTTCACGTCGCGCCTTGGCTCAAAACGCCCGCGCCGCCCGTCAACGTCGCTCAACTCGCCGAGCAGGTGATCCGGCAGATCGATAACCGCGTCATCGCCTGGCGCGAGCGCATGGGAAGGGTCTGATCATGGGACTGGCGAAGGCGAAGATCACGGTCGAGTATTCCCAGCAGTCCTTCGACGTGTTGTTCAACCCGGAAGAATACACGGTCAACAAGGACAACAACTTCGCCTCGCAGGGGATTCCGGGGCTGAGTGGCCCGCTGCTGCAGTTCGTCGCAGGCAACATGCGGACGCTCGAAATGGAACTGTTCCTCGACACCTCCGAGCCCGGCAGCGACGTCCGCGCCCAGACGCAGAAAGTCGTCAGCCTCTTGGACATCGATTCGAACCTGCACGCGCCCCCGGTACTTGTGGTCTCCTGGTCGTCGCTGCAGTTCCGTTGCGTGCTGGCGCGGGTCTCGCAGAAGTTCATCCGCTTTCTCAGCGACGGAACGCCCGTGCGCGCGCGTCTCACCGTCACCTTCAACGAATTCATCGATCCCGAAACCGAAGCGCAGCAGGTGAACCGTCAGACCGCGGACTTCAGCAAAGTCCACGTCGTGAAGCGCGGCGAGACCCTGACGCAGATTGCTTCGGCGCTGTACGACAACCCGGCGAGCTGGCGCCCTATCGCCATCGCCAACGACCTGGACGACCCGCGGGATATTTCGGTGGGACAGTCTCTCCTGATCCCTTCGCTGCCGTTCGTCGACCCTCTGACCGGCGAGGTGCTGACCTGACATGGCCCGCTACTCCAGTTACGCGCCCGCCTTCAACGTTCAAATCAACGGCGGACCCTTGCCCGGTGCGCTGCAGGCGTCGATCGTCAGCGTCAATTACCAGGACGGCATGGAGGGCGCCGACCGCGTAGAGGTCACCTTCGCCAATCCCGCCCTGCAGTGGCTGGACAGCGCGCTGCTGCAGGTTGACAATCCGTTCCAGCTTTCGATCGGCTACGCCCCGGACCCGTTGGAAGTGGTGTTTGTGGGCGAGATCACGGGCGTGGAGCCGACATTCCCCTCCAGCGGCATGCCGGCCATCAAAGTCGTCGCGCAGGATTTCCTGCAGCGCCTTACACACGGCAAGGTTGACCGCGCCTTCTACATCCCCATCACCAAGACGGACAACTTCCCGTTGCCCGATGTCCTCGTCGGAGCAATCGTGGCGGGCGAGAACCTCCTGATCCCGCTGCCCGACCCGATCGGCGGCGCGCTGTCCATCCTGATGGCCATCGCCACCTATGTCAACGTCCCCGGCCTGATGCAGAAGGACGTCCGCAAGCAGGAGAAGGAAAGCGATTTCGATTTTCTTTCCAGCGTCGCGAAAGAGAACGGCTGGCAGATGTACATCGACCATACGATGGAGCCGAAGGGGTACATCCTGCGGTTCCAGTTCCTGCTGCAGGATTACTCGCCCAGCCTGACGCTTACGTATGGCCAGTCGCTCATGGATTTCACGCCGCGGTTGACCACGGTGGGCGACATATTCGGCGTGTCGGCGCGGATCTGGATACCCGCCATCAAAACAGAGTTCGTGGTGGTGGTGGGGTGGGACTTCGACCGCGCCACCATCAACCTGGCGGTTTATCCGGGCGTTGCGTCGCTCGCCCAGATCCTCGGCAAGAGCGCCGGCGCGAGCATCTCCATCAAGCCGAAAAGCTTCGCGACGGCGGTGCGCGACGTGCTGGCGGAGTTGCTGCCGCGGCTGAACAACCGCAAGACGGCATCGGGCAGCACCATCGGCAACCCGGCCATCAAAGCGGCGCGGGTGATCAACGTTCAGGGCGTGGGAAACGACTTCGGCGGATTGTACCGCGTCACGCAGGCGAACCACACCTTCGACAGCGGCGGTTACCGCACGAATTTCGAAGCTCGCCAGGAAGTCTGGTTCGGCGGGATTCCTTTGCCGAAGAGTCCCGCCGAACTGGTACGGGTGCAAGGCCAGCGAGTGGGATGAAGGGAGGTTACTGAGATGCCATCTAGCTTCGTAGAGCAGATGGGAAGTCCCGAAAAGGAGACCGGCTCCGGATACTCGATCGCTCCCGGGAGTGTCATCGACAATCTCAATCTTCTCCTCGAAGGTAGGGTGCAGGTACACCTGCCCACTCTGCCCGCCTTCGACCCGTGGGCGCGAGTGGTGTCGGTAGGCGCGGGATCCGGCCGCGGCTTTATGTGGCTGCCGCAGATCGGCGACGAAGTGCTGGTTGCCTTCAACGAGAACGATGAGCGCGACGCCTACATCCTGGGCGGCGTTTGGAACACCATCGATCGCCCGCCTACCGTCGTGCCGGCCGACTTCATGACCAAGCGCATCCTGAAAACGGGGATGGCCGCCGGCCTGGGCCACGAGATCGATTTCGACGACGCGCTGCAATCCATCAAGATCACCACGAGCACGCAACAGCAGATCGTGATGGACCCGACCAAGATTTCCATTAGCACTCCGGGAGGCGTCATGAGTGTGACGCTGAACCTGGCCGGCACGCCGCCGGGCATCACGATTCAAAGCCTCACCGGCAATATCTCGCTCAGCGCGCCTACGGGACAGATTTCCATCTCCGGGCTGAGCGTGTCGGTTAGCGCCAACACCACGCTCGATTTGAAGAGCGTCGGGCCGTGCACCATCGCCGGCCTGCCCGTGAAGATCAACTGAGGAAACGATATGCCGATGGCGGCCAGGGTTGGTGATTTGACGGGACACGGAACGCCGTTGGGGCCGGGACCGGGAAGCATCAATGTGCTGATCGGGAGCCAGCCCGCCTGGCGCGCCACCTCGGACCTGCATGCCTGTCCGCTGGTGACCGGCGTAGTGCCGCACGTCGGCGGAGTTGTGGCCATGGGCAGCCTGACCGTGTTGATCAACAACTTGCCCGCGGCGCGGCAGGGCGATCAGATCGTGGAAGCCGGGCCGCCCAACCCGATTGCGATGGGCTGCCCGACGGTGTTGATAGGCGGTTAGTCATGATTACTGCGGATCAGGCGAAGGCATTCCTCGGCGTAGGATGGCAGTTCGCCCCTTGCGTCACCGCGGACGGCAGGATCGCGCTCGCCCGCTATGAGGAAGACGTGCGCGAGGCCATCCTCATCATCCTCGGCACCGACCTCGGAGAGCGGTTGATGCGCCCGGACTTCGGCGCCGGGCTGAACCGGTTCGTCTTCGAGCCCTTGAACGCGACCACGATGAACCTGGTCCAAACGCGCGTTCAGGCGGCGCTGGTGGCGTGGGAGCCGCGCATCGACGTTCTCAGCGTCGTGGTAGCGGCGGGCGGCGCCGCGGCGAACGAGTTGCTCATCAACGTCAACTACCGGATCCGCGCCACCAACACGCAATTCAATATTGTGTACCCGTTCTACTTGCAGGAGGGCTCGGCGGGATGACGCCCGATATTCAGGCTCCGGCGGACAATCGGTCGCTCAGCGACCTGCAGCGCGAGGTGCAGGCGAGACACGCTGGCTACGTGCCCGAGTGGCAGCCCGCCGCCGGCAGCGCGGGAGACGGGCTCACATGGATCTTCGCCCGCTTCCGGCAGGCGGTCATCCAGCGGCTGAACCAGGCGCCGGACAAGAACCGCCTCGCGTTCTTTGACCTTCTGGGGATCGGCCTGGTGCCGGCGCAGGAGGCGCGCGCCCCCATCCTGTTCCAACTCACGCAGGGAGCCTCGGACACTCATGCGCCCGCCGGAACTCAGGTGGCTGCTCCGCCGCCGCCCGGCAGCGCGAACCAGATCGTTTACGAGACGGAGCAGGATCTCGGCGTGGCCGCGGCCAATCTGGCGCAGGCCGTGACCCTGTGGTCCGGCATCGACGAGTACATCGATCACACGGCCGCCCTGCTGGCCGGCCAGCCGGTCACGCTGTTCGACCACCTGAGAATGCAGCCGACGCCGCACCAGATCTACATCGCGCACAACACCCTGCTTGCTCTCACGGCGTCGGTCGAGGTGGATGTGACCTTCGAACTGACCCAGGTTTCCAGTAATCCGCTCGAAATGAGCTGGGAGTATTGGGACGGGCAGGTGTGGCGGGGATTCAAGAACATGAATCCGGCGTGCTTCGGCGTGGCTCAGCCGAAGCTGGACGGCACCGCCGGCTTCACCGGGAGCGGCACGTTCATATTGACCACGGACTGCGCTTCTGCCGCCCAGACCTCCGTCAACGGCATCGCCGCCTTCTGGATTCGCGGTGAGTTGGTACAGCCGCTGCCTCCCGATCCCGCCATCACGCTGCCGCAGGCGACGGAAATCCGCCTCACCAGCGTGATTCAGAATCCCGTTTCGACAGACCTGACAGGCAAACCGATCGGGGGTGTGCTGCCGGACAACGCTTTCGGCAACGGCTCCAAGCTCGATCTGACCGCCGCCTTCTATCCGCTGGGGCAACAGCCGCAGCCTGGCGTGGCATTCTACATCTCCAGCAACGAGGCTTTCAGCAAACCCAAGGCTCAGGTCACGCTCGCCTTTTTGCGGCAGGCGACGCCGCTTGACAGCGTGAGCGCAAATAGTCCCACTGCGCTCGCGCCCGTAGTGGCCTGGGAGTATTGGAATGGCACCGACTGGACAACTCTCTCCGTCACCTCCACGGGTAAGACTGACTTCACCGATAGCCCTTCCACCAGCCGCGTGATCGAGATCTCCTTCGCCGTGCCCGTCGATATGGCCCTGACCAAGGTTAACGGGACCAACGGCCGATGGGTGCGGGCGCGCCTGGTAAGCGGCGGCTACGGATTCTCCGCCACCATCACCGTGACCGGAACCACCACCACCTTTACGTACGTCGTCACGCAGCCGCCTGCGCTCTCCGATTTTCGCATCGGCTACGTGTGGGACAACGGTCCCTACTTCGCCGAGCATGTCCTCACCTACAACGATTTCCAGTATCAAGACGTCACCGCGCAGGCGCAGTTGCCCGGCACTGGCTTCCCGATTTTCAAGTCCGTGGCCGATGTTTCGCCCGCCCTGTACCTTGGCTTCGATCGTCAACTGCCGGTGGACGACCTTGGCTTTTATTTCGACTTCGTCGAAGATCCGGCCGACGAGGTCGGACCGGCGCTGGTTTGGGAATACTGGAACGGCGGCGTCTGGATCGAGTTCGCGGCCCAGGACGAGACCAACAACCTGCGCCTGCCGGGCATCGTTTCGTTCATCGGGGAGGACGACAGCCAGCAGCTCGCGCGCTTCGATGCGCCCCACTTCTGGATCCGCGCGCGCCTGAAAGAAGACGGGCCACCCGGAGAGCCGGTACTGAACGCCCTCTATCCGAACACCGTCTGGGCCTCGCAGCGCCGCACCGTGACCAACGCGGCTCTGGGCGCCGGCGCCGGTATCGAGAACCAGGTCCTGGTGTTCACGCAGATCCCCGTGCTCGAGGGCGAACGCATCGAAGTACAGGAGGTCTCCGGCGCCTCCGCCAACGTGGAGTGGCGCATCCTCACCGCCGAAGTCACCAACAACGATCCGGACGCCATCCCCACGCTAGAGGCGCAGTTGGCCCAGGAGGGGGCGCAAACGGATTTCGTCTATGGCGATATCCACCTCGTGCGAGACCGGACGAAGGCGGTCACCCAGGTGTGGGTGCGCTGGCACGCTCAGCCGAATCTCTATGCATCGGGTCCCCTGTCTCGGGATTACATCGCGGACCGCGCATTCGGCCGTCTGATGTTCGGCGACGGCGTCAACGGCCGGGTTCTCCCCGCGGGCGCCGCGGTGCAGGCGGCGCTCTTCCAGACCGGCGGAGGCGCGGCAGGCAACGTCCCGCGCAACACCATCACGCAGATGCTCGGTTCCGTCGCGGGCGTTCAGAGCGTCACCAATGTGCGCGCGGCGGAAGGGGGCAGTGATGGCGAGACGCTTGCGCAGTTCAACACTCGCGCCGCATCCACGCTGCGCACCCGCGGCAGGGCACTCACCGCATCCGACTACGAAGTGATGGCGCGCGAGGCGTCCTCAGCCGTGGGCGCCGCCTACGCCCTGCCGGTTCATGACAGCAACGGGCGCTCGCGGCCCGGATGGGTGACGCTCCACATCATCCCGCGGAGTCTGGAAGCTCAGCCCGTGCCGTCCTTCGGGCTGCGCGACAAAGTCCGCGCGTATATCGCGGCCCGCGCGCCCGCGGCCGTCGCCGGCCTGAACCAGGTCAACGTCACGGCCCCGGTGTATCAGCCGGTCGATGTGAGGGTCACGTTGGCGCCCCTCGATCAGTCCCAGGCCGCCAAGGTCGAACTGGCCGCCAGGGCCGCGCTGAACACCTTTCTCCATCCGCTTGTTGGAGGGCCGAACCGGCAGGGATGGCCGCCCGGCCGCGGCGTCTTTCTTTCCGATGTCGCCGCCGCGCTGAGCGGGCTTGCCGGTCTCGATTACGTGGAGGATCTCGAGCTTTACAAAAACGGAGCGCTCCAGCAGGAGCAGGTCACGGTGGGTCCGGACCAAATCGTGGCAGCGGGCCAGATCCGAATTAACGTGCAGGTCGCCGTATGAGGAGAAGACCGAAACCGAAAAACGAGCCTGAACCGGAAGAACGATCCGCGGTGCAAGCCGCGGAGGAACGGCACCCGGCGCCATTGAAGGACGCGCCGCGCCTGTCTCCGGAGCAATCGGCCGTGCTGGAACTGCAGCGGTCCCGCGGAAACCAGTTCGTGGTCGGCATGCTCCAGCGTAAACGCGCCCGGGACGGCGAGACAGGCGCGCCGGCCGACGCCGCGGCGCTGGATGGACTCCCCCGGACGGGCGGCGAACCGCTCGACGACCGGACCCGCGCTGCCATGGAATCCCGGCTGGGCCACGATTTCGGGGGGGTGCGGATCCACCGCGATCCGCCAGCAGAGCGAGCGGCCCAGAGCCTGAACGCCCAGGCATTCACCGTTGGGCCCGACATCTATTTCGGAAGCGGGCGGTATTGTGCGGATCCCTCCGACCCGCTGCTCGCACACGAGCTGACTCACGTTGCCCAGCAGAGCGCCGCCGGGACATCCGCGCCGGGGGCCGAGGGGCTCGAGGCGCAGGCCCAGCGTGCCGAGCGGGCGGTGACGGGCGGCGCCGGCGGATCAGAGGTCTCCGCAGCCGGAACCCGCGTGCAGTTAAAATCCGCCGACGACACTACCGGCGCGGGACCGGACGCTTCGCGCACGCCCAAGAAGGAGCCGTCGTTTTTCGAGCGCATCGGCCACGGCATCGCCGGCGCGGCGCGCGCGGTAGGGCACGGCATCGCTACGGCCGCTACGGCGGTAGGACACGGCATCGCGACGGCCGCTACGGCAGTCGGCCATGGAGTCGCCACAGCCGCCGAAGCGGTCTGGACCGGTCTGCAATGGGTCGGCCGTCAATTGTGGTCGAAGGTTACCGGCATCTATGAGCGGATCATGCACTGGATCACCCGGCTGCCCGACCGCCTTGTCCGTCTCTTTACCAACCTGTGGGAGGGCGTTCGCAGCGTGCAGCCATGGGCTCTGAAATGGTGGCAGTCGCTGGGGCAGGCCGACACCTGGGGCGACTTCCTCAAATGGATGGGCACCAACCTGATCGACCTGATGGAGCTGATGGGCGTCGGCGAAGTGTACGAAACCGCGATGGACTTCATCAAGTTCAACACCCGCAAAATGACCGGCACCGAAATGGACCGCGCCGCGAGCGTGTTCGGAAACTCGATCAACCTGGAGCTCGTGCGCATCGACGAGCACGCGGTTTTCGGACCGTCCTGGAGCCACCGCGAGTACACCAGCTTTCATGTGATCAACGGGTGGGGCGGCATCGAGGCCGCGACGTTGATTCACGAGCTGACCCATGTGTGGCAGTACCAGCAGGCGGGCGCCATCTACATGCCGCAGGCCCTGCACGCGCAGGCAACCGGGGGCTATGAATACGGCGGCGCGGTGGGACTCAAAGACCGCAAGAAGGCCGGAGGCGGCCTGCTGAGTTTCAATCGGGAGCAGCAGGCGCAGATCGTGCAGGACTTCTATTTGCTGAAGCACCATGGCGAGCCGCTCTTTCGCGACGCCGAACGTAGCGACCTGCCGCTCTACGCTCATTTCGTGAAACAGGTATCCACGCGGACGGAGGCGGAACTACTCTCCTGACGAGGCCGTATGCCGATCCTTTTGCCCAATCTCGACGATCGAACCTGGGCCGACCTGGTGAACGAAGGTCGCGCGCTGATTCCGCTCTATGCGCCGGAGTGGACCGACCAGAACGTCTCCGATCCCGGCATCACCCAGATGGAGCTGCTGGCACTCAGCGCGGAGATGGATATCTACGAGCTGAATCGCATCTTCGACCGCTCGAAGCTGAAATTCCTCGCGCTCGTCGGCACCCGCCCGGAGCCACCGAAGCCCGCCTATACCGTGCTCGGGTTCGAGCTGGCCTCTAAAGCCGCCGCCGTTACGCTGCCCCCCGACCTGATCCTCGCCGGCCCGGATCCATTCGGCATCTCCACTCCCTTCCGCACGCTCGACGCCGTCCATATCGTCCCCGGAAAGTTGCGCGCATTGCAGGTGCGGGACGCCGGGGGGTTCCGGGACGTGACCGACCGCTGGACTCGCGGCGTGAGCTTCGGGCTCTTCGGCGACACGGCTGCGGTGGGCGCGGAGCTTTACCTGGGATTCGACCAGCCGCTCGCTGCCGGCCAACCCCTCAGCCTGTTCTTTGGGTTTTCGGGCGGCCGCTCCGGCAAGGAAGAACGCTGTCGGATTCTGGCGGAGGCCGCGGCGACCGGGCAGGACTGCCAGCTTGTGCCGCTTCCCTGTCCCGGGGTGGCTCCCGCGCCGGTCCCCACGTCTTCCGCGCCGCCCGTGCTGCAGCCATTCCTCGGCGTCCGCCTCACCTGGGAGATTCTGACGGCCGGGGATTGGGTGGCTTTCCCCGCCGCGGACGTGGGTGACGACACGCGGCAGTTCACGTTGAATGGGCGCGTCGTCCTGACCCCGCCCCAAGCCTCGGCGCTACGGCCGGTGGGGCGCGTGAGCACGCCGCTCTCGTACCTGCGGGTGCGCCTGGAGGCCGGGTCCTACGACGCGATCCCGGAGGTTCAGAACATCGTCCTCAATGCCGTGGCCGCGCAACAAGCCGCACCCGCGGGAGTGCTCACGTGGGCCGTCGCGGCGGGCACCACCGCCGTTCCGCCCCAGCCGCCCGCCGCGGTTACCGGGCTCGATCTGGCGTTCGACGCCGACGGCAACGTCTCGCAGCTCGGTTTCGTGACGGGCGGCACGCCGCAATGGCGGATTCTGGCTTTCACCGCGGCCACGGCCGCCGCGGCAGGCAGCCTCACGATCGAGGCAGCGCCTCTCGGCACGGGCAACGGCGCGCCCAGCCAGCAACTCCAGCTTCCGCAGACCCCCGTGCAACAGTCGAGCCTCACGCTGCTCAGTTATGAAGACGGCACCTGGCGCACGTGGCGGCTGCGCCCGGACTTTGATTCGTCAACCCGCTCCGGCCGCGACTTCCTCCTGGACGCCACCGCGGGCACGATCACGCTTGGCGACGGCGAACACGGGATGACGGGAGCGCCGGACGTCCCGTTCTTCGCTATCTCCCGCGCCACACGCGCCGAGGCAGGGAACCTGGCTTCGGGGTCGGTGAACGCGTTCGTGGATGGGGCGCACAATCGATCGCTCCTGGCGAACTTCGATGCCGTCAAGGCGGCCGTAGCTGTGAAACAGCCGGTCCCTGCCTCGGGCGGAGCTGCCGCAGAGACGTTGGGAGGCGCGGTCGAGCGCGCGATCGCGATGCTCGCGCAACCCGTGCGCGCGGTGACGCTGGCGGATTACGAGACGCTCGCCCTGAACACGCCGGGGACGGTGGTGGCGCGCGCCAAAGCCTGGGCCAACCTGCATCCGAGTTTCCCCTGCATGGAGGCGCCCGGCATGATCGCCCTGGTGATTCTTCCCGATCTGCCCGGGCCGGCTCCCGTTCCGAGCTGGACTCTGCGGCGAACCGTGGCCGCTTATCTGAATCGCCGGCGGATTCTGGGATCGCGCCTGGAAGTCGTCGCGCCGCAGTATCGCCAGATTGCCGTCCAGGCGGAGGTCAAAGCTCTGCCCAACGCCAGCAAAACGGCATTGCAGCAGCGCGTGGTGAACGCGCTCAACCAGTTCTTCGACCCGCTCACCGGCGGGCCGGACGGCACGGGCTGGCCCTTCGGCCGCGATGTCTACCGCACCGAGGTGATGCAGGTTATCGGCCAGGTTGCCGGCGTGGACTACATCGCGTCCTTCGACCTATTGGCGGATGGCTGTACCTGCCCGCAGTGCGGCAATATCTGTCTCCCGCCCGCCGGCCTGGTTGAGGCCGGGTCACACCAAATCGAGGTGCTTTGAGATGAAAATGCCGTCTAACCAGCAGCGGGAACTCGAACGCACGCGTTACTGGCAGGGCCAGATGCTGCGGTCCGGCGATTTTCGCGGCCAGGCGGCCACGGATCTCAGCTTGCGCTGGTGGCACAACCGCGCGCTGCACAATGCTTACGGGGTCGCGCTGGGATATGCGATCGCCGGGGATACGGGGACCGGCTCCCTCCGCGGCGTGATTCTGCAACCCGGAGTGGCTTACGACGTCTTCGGGCGCGCCTTGGTGTTGCAGCGCAAGCATACCGTGCCGCTGCCCTCCAACGTGACCGCGTTTCCGATCACCCTGCTGGTGCGGTATCGCGAGACCGGCGACTATCCAGATCGACGGCAGACCGAGGGCGTCTGCCTTTCCTGTTGCCGGGAAGATCTGGACGAGGAGCAGCCGGAATTCGTCTGGACCAGCGCCGATCCGCCCGATCCTTCTTACGGGGTTCCGCTGGCGCGCGTGAAGCCTAACTCGCAAAGGCTTCCGGACCTCGACCTCGGGTTCGAGACGATCCTGTCGGCGCCGCTCGCCGGCCCCTATCTGGCTGGTGGTTCCACCATTCCGGGCGCCACGCTCTGGAAGCCCTGGAAGGCGATCGCCAGGGTGCAGGCTCTCGAAACCGTGGTGGACACATCGTCGGCCGGCTTCCAGCGCACGCCCTGTTACTTCGCGTCGCTCGAAGGCGCCGACGGTCTGGCGGCCGCCCCGAACATGGTATTCACACATATTGCTTTCCCGCGACCCGATCGGTTTGTGTTCCGGATCCTGTGTCCGATCGGGTCTTTGGTGGGCCAGATTCGCGAGATTGCGGCGCCTCCACCTCCTCCGCTCCCTAAGTTCTACGTCTGCTGGTTGGGATGCGAGGCTCAAGCGGTTTCACACTGTCTGCAACCGGAGGTCCGCAAATCTTGTTGTTCGTAGCCGCGGCAGCGCGGAGGAAGGAAATGCAATGGCGATTATCGGCGGCACACAGTTTCTGGAACGGCTGACATTCTTCAATGGCCAGCGGCTCTTCGCGGACGACCTGCAAACGCTCGAGTCGTTTAACCGGGAGATGCGCTGGCTGCATAACCAGAGCCTGCACCAGCCCGGCGTGGGGAGCGGCTACGCGGTCACCGGCGCCAAGGGCGACCGGCAGGTGACGGTCACGCCCGGCTACGCCCTCGATGCATGCGGCCGCGAAATCGTGCTCACCGAAACTCACGTCGAGCCGGTCCCGCCCGTGGCCGGAGACGCCAGCGGCAACCCCGTCTCCTACGACCTGACGGTCTCCTATCCTGCCGACAGCGACCTGGTGGAGTCCGAGACGCGCCAGGGCATTTGCCTCCCGCAGGGCGCGGTGCGGCTTCGCGAGGCGCCGAATTTCTGCTGGGTCGAGCTGGGCGCCAATCTGCAGCCCCTCGACGCGCAGCTCAAGCTCGACGAACAGACCAGCATGCGCATCGTCCTGGCCCGCGTCCAGATTAAGAACTGCCAGTTGTACCAGCCCGTCTCGACGGCCGAGCGCCGCAACGCCCGCCAGCCCACGCGGCCACGCGTAATATGCGGCAGCGCGGGGCCGCTGCAACTGCACTGGACGTGGCTCTCCGCGGTCGAACAGCCTGGTTCCGTCAACTACGGCATCCAGGCCACCGTCGATACCAGTTCGGCCCGGTTCCAGACGCCCCCTTGCTACTCGGCATACGTTCTGGGCGCCCGGCTGTTCGCGAAACTGGCCGGCGCGAATACTCACCAGTTCCTGCTGGACGGGTGGGTTAACATCTCGTCTCCCGGCAAGTCCGGCTTCATTCTGCAAATGGTGATGCCGGGCACCGATTCCGATTTCCTGAATCCCTCTGCCTTCTTCGGCAAAACCGAGGCGCAGATGAACACCGCTCTGGCGGGCAACCATTGGTCGATCGTCTGGCTGGGGGTGGAGTCGTGAGGGCATCGCGATGATGAACCAGAACGCCACCAACTTCACCTGCCTGAACCGCGGAGGCGAATGGCTCGGCCAGCACTGGAGCGGCCTTGAAATCACCGCGGAAGGGAGCCTGCAACTGGCCTCTCTGCCACTGGGAAACACCGCCGATTCCGAGGCTCTGGCCGGCCTGCCGGCGCCGGACGGCCCGGCGGGAGTCGCGGTGGATGGGCTGGGGACAGTCTACTTCAGCGACCCGGCGGCCGGACGTGTCCTGACGATCGACGGTTGCGACGGGGCGCGTCACCCGATGCCGTGCCTCGGGGTGGGTTGCGGAATCGCCGACTTGCACACGCCGAGGGGTCTGCTGTGGTCGGCCGTGCGCCAATGCCTGTTCATCGTGGATAGCAGCGAGGACCGAATCCAGCTCTTCGATCGGAATCGGGGCCAGGTGGTTGGCATCTGGGGCGGGACCGGCTCGCAGCCGGGAGACTTCAAGTGCCCGTGGACCATGGCAGAGGCCGGCGATGGATCGTTCTACGTCGTCGATTACGGCAACGCGCGCGTCCAGAAGTTCAATGCGGTGGGCGACGTCGTTCCGGGATTCTGGCAGAACCTGGCGGCCGCAAAGGTGCTCTCCAAACCCTCAGGCGTTGCTGCCCGGGGCGATGGCCCCGCCGTGCGCGTGTTCATTCTCGATGAAGCGGCTCATGCGGTGTTCGTTGTGGATGGCGACGGCAATCCGGTACGCGACGCTGGCGGCAATCCGGTCAGCTTCGGCGCCGATCGACTCCAGCAGCCGATGGGAATGGCCGCCATCGGTTCGAGCGTCTTCGTGGGAGATAACGCTCTCAGGCAGGTGCTCCAGTTCGACGGGCCACCGTGGCAGTTTCGCGGCGCGGCTGTGGGTTTCTCGGGCCCGGTCGCGGCGATGTGCGTCGGCCCCGGCGGAACGCTGCTTGTGCTGCCCGGCGGCGGAGCCGCGCCTGTCACCCTCCAGCTCGGACAGGGTTACGGCCGGCAGGGGGTGTTCTGGACCTCGGCCATCGCCGTGCCGCCGGGCAAAGTGCGCTGGCATCGCCTGGCGGCCGAGTGTGGCGCGCTGGCACCGGACGCCCACCTGGAGTGGTTCCTGCACACCTCGAATAGCCAGGCCGATGCGCCCTCGCCGCCTCAGATCCAGCTCGACGGCGGCAATCCATTCACCGACCTCAAGTGGTGTGCGCGCTCTGCCGACGTCGCCGACGTCTTCATCGGAGGCCCCAAGGCGGATTACCTTTGGGCCGGGGCGTGGTTCTCCGGCGATGGCCTGGCCTCACCCGTGGTCTCGCAGGTGCGGGTGGAGTTCGATCACGAAACCTACCTCGCGTCCCTGCCCGCCATCTATCGCAGTTCGTCGTGCCCGCCGATCGGTGGCACGCCGTCCTGTCCGCCCGTCTCCCGCAAGCCCCCTGGCGGCGAATTCCTGTTACGATTTCTTTCCCTTCTGGAGACGTTCAACCAGGAGACCGAAGACGCCATCCACAATCTGCCCGCGCTCTTCGACCCCTGTGCGGCCGCAGCCGCGTATCTGCCGTGGCTGGCGGATTGGCTGGCGCTCGACCTCCAGGAGGACTGGGACGAGGCCACCGTGCGCCGCGCCATCCGAGCGGCTTTCGCCAGCTATGGGCGGCGCGGAACACCGGCCGGACTGAAGGCGGCGTTGAAGCAGTACGCCGGCGTGGACGCGATCATCGAGGAGCCGCTGCTTCACGCATCTCTGTGGGCGCTGCCGGCGCCGGTCCAGGACCCCTGCGGAACGCCGCCGGCCGCCACTCCCGTGACCTGGGAGAAAACGGAGAACTCCGTGCTCGGCTATACCACCATGCTGGCGCCGGCCCAGGCCCAGGGAGCCGTGGTCGGCGCCACGGCCGTGCTCGACCAGTCCCACCTCATCGCGGACTCGGATTTCGGCGCGCCGCTGTTCGAGGATGTCGCGTTTCAATTCAGCGTATCTGTGTTTCGGGGTCAGGTGAGCTGCCCGGCGGCGCTGCCGCTGGTGCAGTCCGTCATCGAAAAGGAAAAACCGGCGCACACCGCCTACCAGCTGTGCGTCATTGAAGCGCAAATGCGCGTCGGGTTCCAGGCACGCGTCGGCATCGACGCCGTTGTGGGCGGAACGCCGACCTCGATCCGGCTCGGCGATACTACCGGCCTCGGGACCGCAACCGCGTTGGGCGGCCAGCCCGCCGGTCGCATCGGCGCGGAGAATCAACTTGGCATCACTACGCTGGTGCGTTGAGCGGAGACTCATGAAACTTGGATTGGAGAATGGCGCATGATGAATCACAACCAGAACGGCTGCTGTGCAGCCGCCGTCAAGACCTTCGTCCGCAATCGCTACTTCTACGGCAAGATGATGGACGTCCTGCAATTCGAACTGGAGCAGGACTACGTCAACGGCAAACGCTGGCTGGTCAACCGCCTGGTCCTCGGCTATGGCGTGGTTTGCGGGCTTGACGTCGAGGCCGGCAACGACAACGCCAGCGTCGTGGTGCAGCCGGGGCTGGCCATTGACAAGTGGGGCCGCGAGATCATCGTGCCCTGCGCCTCCGCGCCGGTGCCCGTGCCGCCGGTTCCGGCAACCGCGCCGCCCGACGACTGCGACGCCACCAATTGCTTCCAACTGATGCTTTGCTACCACGAATGCCAGAGCGACCCCGTGCCCGCGTTGGGCGGCGATTGCGACCAGAACGCGCTCTGCACTCCCGGCGCGATCCGCGAACGCTACGAGCTGAAGTTCGAGCCCGGCCAGCTGCCCGACGTCAGCACGGATTGCCAGGTCGGCGATCTGCTCAGCAACGGCCACATCAACTACACCGCGCTGGCGAACTATGTGAGCGGAGCCTGCCCGTCGTGTCCTGACAACCCGTGCATACCGCTCGCCAACGTGCGGGTACCCGGAGGCGGCGCCCCACTCGTCATCAATATCGCCATCCGGCCGATCCAGTTCAGCAACGACCTGCTGCACGATCTTCTGGTTTGCATGGCCGGAAAGCCCGCCACCCAGGACCAAAACAGGGGCGGCAAGTGTTGAAGGACCCGGGTAAGGAAGGAGACTGCCTATGACAAGCACGAACAGCCCATGCGGGACCACGTCCCCCTGCGCAAGCCCCGTGGCGGAGCGCCCCCGTTACTATCCGCGCCAGATCATCACGCCCGATGACCTGATGCTGGAACAGGAATATTTTCGAAACAGGCTGCGGCGCCACAACCGGCTGATCCACGGCTGGGGAGTCGTGTGCGGAGCCAAGGTTTGCCCCACCCCGCAAACCGGTTCCAGCGGCAACGCCACCGGCTCTTTCGAACCCTGGACGGTCAGCGTCACCCCGGGCTACATCCTGGGGCCGTACGGCGACGAAATCCTTATCGATTGCTGCCGCGCGGTGGACCTGCGCACCAACGGCGTCACCGGCATGACCGGCGACCCGTGCGTGCAGGTGCCGGACCCGTGGTGCACCGCCGTCTACGTGCAGCGCGATCCCAACGCGCCGCTCTACGTCGCGGTGAAATACAAGGAGTGCAAAACCCGGCCAGTTCGCGTGCAGCCGGCCGGCTGCGGCTGCAACGACACCACCTGCGAATACTCGCGCCTCCAGGACGGCTACGAGATCGGCATTCTCCCCGCCTGCCCGGGCGACAAGACACAGGCCGCCCCTCCCGATATAAACACCCTCTTCCAGGGTTCCACGCCCGATTGTCCTGCCTGTCCTTCATCGCCCTGGGTCGTGTTGGCGCAAGTGAGGGTGGACGGAGACGGCAACGTCACCCTCATCGATAACTGCGCCTGCCGGCGCATCGTCGCTTCCTTCGGCGGTTACTGGCGGCAGTGCGTCAGCGCGGTCACCGCGATCACAAGCGTGACGTCCACGGACACGGATCTGACCGCTATTGCCGCCGGCACGCAAAGCGTCTCGGCAGTCGTGAACTTCAACGCCGGGGTTCCGGCGACCGCGACACCCGCCGCGGATTTGGGAGCCGGCGTGAAGGTCACCGCGTTCACAGCCAGCGGTGCCAGCGCGAACCTGACCTTCAACGTCGCCGCAACCGCGGCCGCCGGCAGCCGCAACCTGACGGTCACGCTCGATACCGATGAGATTGGCTTCGACAACGCCATCACCATTGTGCCCAAGAAGAGCGCGGCGCTGTCTCCTGCGACTCCGGTCAAGGGCGCGTCGTCAACCCCGGTGTCCGGCGACACCAAGAAGAGCTGAGGGGTAGCATGACGTTCGACGTGGCGCTGCCGAACCAGTTCGATGCGTCGTGCCGCTCTGCCAAAGCCCATCGCGATCTGGAAGTAGGAGCTACCGTGCGACTGATCGAGTGAGGAGGAATCGCGCTCGCTTGCTGACGGACTAGGCCATGGAATCCGCTGTCCTCAAAACCCCCGTCGAGTCGCAGCCCGGCATCCCCGCGCGTAGCGCCGAGCGCTCGCCCGAGGACTCACCGGTCTTCGAGCAGGCTCCGGAGGGCGCCGAAGCCCGCGACCGCCCACGCCGCGCCGCACCATCGGCAGACGCCCGAAAACCGAATCCCCCGCCGTCCCACCCCATCCTGAAGCTGCAGCAGGCGCTCGGCAACCAGGTTGTGACCCACCTGCTGGAGGCTCGCCTGGTCCAGGCGAAGTTGGCCGTTGGCAGTGCCGGCGACCGGGCGGAGCAGGAAGCCGAGCGGGCCGCCACGGCGGTTTCCCGCGCCGTGCCCGTTCAGCCGTTGGTGGAAAGATCCGCCGTCGAGAGTCCACCCATCGTCCAGCGCCAGGCCGACGCCGCTGCTGCGGCCGCGCCGCCGTCATCGCCCGCGCCCCCTCTGATGCGCGACGTCAAGGTGGATGAGAAAACGCCGCGCGGCCAGGCTTACTACCTGGTAGATGACGGCGCAGACCCGGGCCAGGGCCAGATGCGCAAGGGCGTCTTCCTCAAGCACCTGCGCGGCGAACTGTGCACTGCTGCCGAGCAGTTGCTCGAACCCACCGGCCGCTCCGCCAAGTCCTGCCCGTGGATCGAATACTGGATCACCTACTACGCCGCCCAGGATGCGGGTCACGTTGAGCGCGCCATTCTCAAGTACGCTCCCGAGAGTTCGGGCGCCCAAGCCGCGGGAGACTATTTTGGCCCCATCGTGGACCGTGTGGCTCGCGCCGTCAGCGTCTGGTCGGCCACGGGGCGCATTACCGGCATCCCCGAGGATGTCTCCCCCGGACCCGTTGCGGGCAATTCCGTCGCCAGGGACGGTAACCGCCCGGCCGAGTCGAAGCCCTCCGAGCCATCGGCGCCCGGTGAACTGCAGTTCAAAGGCCGGCCCGGAGAGGCCACTCCGGAAGCCGCCTCAGCCCGCGGCATCCGCGCCGGTCTAGGCGCCGGCCAGCCTCTCCAGGGCGACCTGAAGGCCCGCATGGAGACCTCCTTCGCAGCCGATTTCTCCTCCGTCCGCGTGCACACCGATTTCAAGGCCGCGCAACTCTCGTCTAATCTCCGCGCGCGTGCCTTCACCGCTGGAAGCGACGTGGCTTTCGCCGCCGGCGAATATCAGCCCGGTACACTCGCCGGCGAGGCCCTGGTTGCCCACGAACTGGCGCACGTGGTGCAGCAGGGAAAGGCGCCGCAGAACTCCGCTCCATCCGAACAGAGCCTGGAAGAGGATGCCGACCTTTCCGCCGCCAGCGCCGTGGTCGGCTGGATCTCCGGCGTCCGCGGCGGAGCCCGCGACATCGCGCGCAACGCCATGCCGCGCCTGCGGTCCGGGCTCCGTCTCCAGCGCTGCGCCGAACCCGTCGGCCTCACCGACGCCCAACGCAAGAAGATCTGGGAAGAGGCGTTGCTCAAGCAATACCAGGGCCAGATGAAGAAGCAGGCTCCGGGCGCGCTCCCCGAGTTGCAGGCCTTCATCGACAAAACCGTTTCGATCCTCGCAGACGCGGTGAAACAGGGGTTCCTGCCCGCCGACATCTTCAAAACCTGGAACGACGCGCGCCTGGCGATCATTCCCCTGGTGCCCTCCGCCAAGCAAGGATCGAGCGACCCCGCGTTGCGCACCACCGCGGCAACCGCCATGCAGAGTTTCTACGATAAGTTCCGCACGCTGGTGGCGCCGCTCGACGTACAGGTCGGCAGGGTCATGCGCGGCAAGTTCAGCAGCGCTCCGGTTTTTCGCAATCCGTATTTCGGCGATCGCGACTACGAGGACTACACCAGGCGCCTCAAGGATGCCAGCTCCGGGTCCGACTGGCTCGACGTATTCGACGATTTCAGGTCGGCATCCCACGGCTTGTTCCAATATGTCGGGTCCAAGTACCGGGCGCAGGCTCGCATTCTCGAACCCGTCGAGCTGCCCGCAGCCAGGGATCAGGTGCTCAAGGCGATCAAGGATTCCGGCCCGTCCCTGAAGGCCGGCAAAGCCCCCGCCGGGCTGGTGGACGATACCGCGAACCTCCTGGACGCCTTTGTCGCGAACTTCCGCGAGGCCGTGGCGCCCCTGGACCACGAAGAGAGAACCCACGCACGAAAAGGCAGCATGGGATCCACCACCTACTCCGTTTCCTATTTCTCCGAGCACGACACCTTTGCGCTGCGGGCGAGGATTCAGGAGGCCCGCACCAACCCAGCGAAATGGGAAGCCGTATTCGCGGGTGTCGAACGCGTCGCCAGCGCGGTGGACGGCTACCTGAAGGATCCCAGATCGGACAGGCCACAGCGAAAAGGCCAGTCAGCTCCTGTTTGCGGGCGGCGTCTCCGCCGAACTCGACGACCTGTTGCGCGCCCATCCGGATGGCGTCAAGGTGCCGGCCCTCTTCTATCCCGAGGCCGAGGCCGATGTCGTCGAGGACCGGGCTTTCGTCCCCGGCGGCGCCGTCCCCTTGAACTTCTACCTATACAAAGACGGCAGCGATTGGAAGCTGGTGGATATCACCACTCCCCTCAAGGTGAAAACGAATACCGCGAATTCTCTGCCGGACGGGCAGCCGGATCCTTACGATCTGCTGAAGCCGCTCGACAGCAAGCTGCGCTTCCCCAAGGGCCGGGTGATCGTCCAACTGCCGAACGGCACCTTCTGGGAGGAGCAGGTTTCCGGCCACATGAGGTTCTCCGAGTGGCTCACCTACATCGGCTTGGGCCTGGCCGCCATCGCGCTGGGATTGGCGACGGCTGGTCTCGGAACCGCGGCGACAGTGGTGTTCTTCGGCGCGTCCGTCGCCGGTGCGGTGGCGGCGGGCGCCGACATCTACGAGAAGCACGAGCAGGGCCTGCTGACGTTGACCGACGTTATCGTCAACGTTGCGCAAATCGTCTCCGAGGTGGCGGGCATCACCGCCGGTGCTGCCGGCAAGATCCTGCGTGGCACAACCGCCGTCGAACTCGGTGTGCTTGCCGACAAGGTGTTCGTTTCCGCCGTGAAGGTCAAAGTGGCTGCGCAAGGCGTCGCCCTCATCGCCATGGACGTGAAGGTTCTCGATGAGATGAACGAGATCGACAAGGCTGGCGGGTCCGACGAGGACAAAAAACAAGCCAAGGCCCGCCTGGCATCCTCCGCGCTTTCGACTACGGCCATGGTTATACTCTCCATGGCCGGAGACATCGCCGATTTCCGCGGGCGCAATATCTATGTCGATAAGGACTTTTCCGGGAGGGTTCTGGCTCGCCCCCTCCGGCAGGACCCGCACCTCTTCGAGGAGGCGACCAAAAAGCTCGGCGATTCCTCGAACCTCGAAGCCGTGCTGGCGCGCAAGGACCTCGGCGAGGAGTTGAAAACCCGCATCCGGGGAGAGGTGAACTACGCCCTGGATGCGGGCCGGATTCCGAAGGACCGCATGCAGGGCATTCTGGGCAAACTGAAAAGCGCCGAGAACGCCGATGCGGTCGCCCAGCAACTGGCCGAGCTGCGCCACGCCAACCGCATCACTTTCGCCGGGGAAGTAAAGGCCGGCTCCGACGTCGTGGTAACCATCCGTGCCGGCGAGGAGCGGACGGTCGCCGGAAAGAAGGTCACCATCGATCCTGTCAGCGAGGCGGATGCCCTGTATGCCGGCACTGACGGCCGAGTTCACCTGGACGAAGTGAAGAACACCACCAACGCCCTGCGATCGAAGCTCGAGAAGCAACCCCAGCAGATCGAACGGCTGGCCACCTGGCGCGACGCCGAACCCGGCCGGGAGGTGGAGGTTGCCATCGAGAGCCAGGAGCAGTGGACCGACCTCTTCCGTCCGATCCCGAAGTATGGAGCGCCCCTCCGCGCGATGATTAAGAACAGAGTGCCTCTGCGGATCGGACAGTATAAGCTGACACCGGCCAAGATGGAAGAACTCTGGGCCAAGACCGAGGCGAAAGCCAAAGCCTTGAACATGTACCCTCCGCTGCAGGACTTCTTCGATAACATGCGCACGTTAGAGGATGCCGAGAAATTCCTGGGGATCAAGTTCTGATGGCCCTTACACCGTCCAGTCTGCTTGCCGATGCGCCGCTGCCGTGGCGGCTGACCCACCACGATCGCAGGCGCGGAGCGGCTTCCGCGCTCAAGGCCGGCGCCGATGCAGTCGAAACGGCGCTCCGCCTCCTCGATCGCGCTCTCGAAATTCTGGGCCGCACTCCTGAGCCCTCGAGCGCTCGAATCCCCGCGACCTGGATGGACTACTGGGATTTCACCTCCGACTGGCTCGCTGAGGCCATGCCGGAGCTTGCCGACGTCGATGCCGGGCCAGTCGACCGCCTGGTTCGGGAGAAGGGCCAGCCTGCGGCGGCGGAGCCCCTGGCGCAATACTTCTCCTGGCGGGTGGTGGCCGATATCGGCCGCTCTCTGCTCGCCTGGCTCCGCGATCCGGCGGTCCGTTCCGCGGTTGACCCTAACCGCTTCGTCGCCTTGGCGGAACACCGCTGGCGCGGCCTCGACCCGTGGCTGGCCTCCGACCTGCTTCTGACCGCCGCCGAAATCGCGGGCGCCACCGCCTTGCCATTGCTTGCGGCCGTTGCCAACGATTCCACCCTCCAGGAGGAGGTCCGTGACGCCGCACGTGACTTTCAGCTCTGGATCGCCCGGCGCGATCGTCAGGAGAATGGCGCTTGAAAACCGTTTTCCAGCCCCGAATCAGGGTCTCCCTCGGCCGCCGGCGCGTCCGTGCCTTCCATGTCTGCGGCCTCTGCGGTTTCGTACTCGCGGTCGTTCTGGGCGCGGCGCTCGCAGGGCGCCACCATCTGTCCCTGGGCGTGTTTGCCGGCGTCCTGGCCGCGGCCGTGGCCGCCTTCCTGACCCTTGCGATGACCGTGAAGATCGTCACCGGCCGCGAAACTCTCATCTACTATCACCATGAGATTGCCGTGTTCGCGGCGGTCTCGGCGCTGCTTGCCGCGCTCAGACTGCCTGTGCTTCCGTTCCTCGACATCGCGGCAGTGTGCCTTGGCCTGTTCCTCGCCTGTGGCCGGATCGGTTGCCTGTTCGCCGGGTGCTGCCACGGCCGTCCCCATCGCTGGGGAGTCTGTTACGGTTCCGGCCATGCCGCCGAGGGCCTTCCGCGCGAATTGGCGGGCGTGCCCTTGCTTCCGGTCCAGGCGATCGAATCTGCCTGTGTGTTGGGCATCGTGGTCTGCGCAATCGCCCTGGTCCTCTCCCGTCCTGTCGGAACGGCCTTCACCTGGTACCTGGGCGCGTATGGCGCGGTCCGCTTCGCGCTCGAGTTCCTGCGCGGTGACACGGCCCGCCGGTATTGGCTTGGCCTTTCCGAAGCGCAGTGGATTTCGTTGGCCGCCGTGAGCGGATCGGTTTGCTCCTGGCTCCGCACCCCCGTCATCCTGGTCCCGGTCGCCATCCTCGTTGTGGCCGGCCTCCAGTGGGCGCGCGCGCGCTTCTCCACGCGCGTTTGCGGCCCTGCGCACGTCCGCGAATTGGCGCAAGCGGCCGAGCGCGCGGAACGCGCCGCGGGCACCGGCCCGTCCCCAATCGCCATCGCCGAGACGAGCCTGGGCGTCCGAATCTCGACCGGTGCGGTCCCAGGCCCCTTGCGCCATCTCGCCTTTTCGAGGCCGGAGGGCCGCCTCGGGGTCCGCACCGCGCGCCGCCTGGCCCGCTTGCTGGCACGCCGCCGCCAGTGGTCCGTCGTGGCCGTGTTGGACCGCGAGGGCCGCGTATTCCACCTGCTGGGCCGCCCGGCCGCCGCGCCCCAGGGGCTCGCTCGACCGTCTTACCCGTTGGCGCGGCCCACCATCGGTGGCAGTGCCGATGCAGCGGGGTGAGGCGGTTTCTTGTCACCGTCGCGGCTCAGTTGGTATTTGTCCATCTTTCTGTACAGCGTCATCCGCGACCATTTTAACTGCCGCGCCGCTTTGCTCTTGTTCCAGTCCGTTGCCCACAGCGCTTCGAGCAGCCGGTCCTGCTCGCATCGAGCGGCGCCGGCGCACCCCCAGATGTGGCGGCGCATCTGCTCCGGCAAGCAAAGCAGGGTCTCCCGCCCCGTCGGCTGGTTGACGAACAAAGCTTCCACCATGTTCTTCAATTCGCGGACGTTGCCGGGCCAGTCATAGTCGAGTAGCGTCCACATCGATTCCCGTACAATCCCTTCCACCCTCCGCCCGAACAACCGGTTGAAAACCTGGATGTTGTGCTCGAGCAGAAGCGGAATATCGGACTTGCGCTCCCGCAGCGGCGGCACGTGGATCCGCGCCACATTCAATCGGAAATACAGGTCGCGCCGGAACCGCGCGGCGCTCTGGGCGGACTCCACGTCCTGGTTGGTGGCGGCAATCACGCGGAAGTCCACGCGCATGGGCCGCTTCGCTCCCAGCCGCTGCAATTCTTTGGATTCGATGAGCCGAAGGATCTTGGCCTGCGCGTACATGCTCATCTCGGCGATCTCGTCGAAGAACACCGTGCCGCCGTCGGCATACTCGAGCCTGCCCTCGCCCGAGGTCTGCGCGCCTGTGAAAGCGCCCCTTTCATACCCGAAAAGCTCGCTTTCGAGGAGACTGTCCGGAATTGCGGCGCAGTTAATGCAAATGTAACGCGCCTGGGCTCTCCGCCCGTTCTTTTGGATCAGTTCGGCGATCAATTCCTTGCCTGTCCCGGTCTCTCCGGTGATCAGCACGTTGGAGTCGGTGGCCGCGATCCGCTGGATCGAGCGCCGGATTTCCTCGATGGCCGGGCTTCTGCCGATCAGTCGATGGCCGTCGATGATTTCCACCGGGCTCGCAGCCGTGCTCGCCTCGTCGGCTTCCGCGCATCGTCCTGCGTGACTGGCCATCTCCGCGAGAACCCTGGCTCCCGGCGCCGCACGGATGAACTCCGCTCTGACCTCATGCAGAACTTCGTCGGACCACGCGTCCGCCGTCAGCGCGAGGATCGGCACGCTGCAAACGCCCTGCAATCGCGACTTTATGGCTCGCGCATCGCGGTCGAGCAGGATAATCAGATCGAGCCCGCCGTCCTCTCGGCCACCCAGAAGAGGCTCCAGCCCGGCTCTGACGCGTTCACCCGACGTAACAAGGATGGACCGCAGTTCCATAAGCCCCCCTCCCAAGCTCCAGGAACCCTTGATCTTGGCAAAGCATCGGCGCCCAAATTATGCTCGCCGCATGCGTTAACCGAGTTTAATGTATTCTGGCGTTGCTAGTCAAGAATATGGACAAGACGGAATCAAAGGGCGCCGATTTCTCGATAACGCGCTGACTCCTGGCCCACATCCCGCGCCTTGGGACTCGGAGACGCCCGTCCTGCGCCTGTTCGGGTGGTTCGTCAGAATAAGTGGGAATAACGCCGCATGGGACGCTATTTTCGATCAGTCTGCCGGTTGCTACAAACCATGGCATCGGTACTGCGCCAAGGCAACAAGGCTGCCCGTGCCTTCGTGCCTCGGTGGCACCGTGACCGCCGAGCCGGGGTCGACGCGATGAGTGGTCCCCCCGCTGCCGGTGAAGGCCGCAAAACTGGCGGCAGCGAGATCAGGAGGATGCCCGGTAATCCGTAGAAAGTAGCGACTCTCACACCTGAAGGCATGGTAGCCTTCAGGATATTTTTCCGCCAAGAAAAAGGAGAGTCGCTATGAAGCAACAATACCAGATCGACCGTCAGCGAGCGGTGCAACAGTTCCGCCGCCTCGCCTCCCAAGAGAACCCCAACATCCAGATGATCCTGCCGATGGCCGACATCGTCGGCATGCTGCAGGATGGTGTCGGCCACCTGCTACGAGAAGCCGGCCTTGCGCTGATGAGCCTGGTGATGGAAGAGGAAGTTCGGCACCTGGCCGGCGAGCGCCATGAGCAGTATCCGGATCGCCGCGCGCACCGCTGGGGCAAAGAGGACGGCTACTGCGTGGTGGACGGCCAGAAGGTGCCGCTGAAACGCACCCGGCTGCGGACCAAAGAGAATCGGGAACAGCGGCTGGGTAGCTACGAGTTGTTCCAGCGTAGCTCGCCCTTGCAGCAAGGCGTTTGGGACAAGATGATGCGCGGGCTCTCGACCCGGAACTATGGAGCCGTGGTGAAAGAGTTCAGCGAGGCGTACGGCATCGAGAAGTCGGCGGTCAGTGAGAACTTCATCGAAGCCAGCCGCGAGAAGGTGAAGCAGTTGATGGAGCGGCCGCTGGGCGAGCTGCGGTTGTGCGCCGTGCTGATCGACGGCACGCCGTTCAAGGATCGCCAGATGATTGTGGCGTTGGGCATCGGCTGCGACGGGCGCAAAACGGTATTGGGACTGCGCGAGGGAGCCACCGAGAACGCAGCCGTGGTGGGGGAACTGCTGAGCGACCTGCTGGCGCGCGGCTTGGATTTCAGCGTCCCGCGGCTGTACATCCTCGACGGAGGCAAAGCGTTGGCCGCGGCCGTACGGCGCCACGCCGGGGAAGCCGCCTTCATCCAACGTTGCCAGGTTCACAAGAAGCGCAATGTGCTGGATCACCTCCCGGAGGAACATAAGGCCGGCGTGCGCCGCAAGCTGCAAAACGCCTACGCGATGAAAGAATACGAGCCCGCCAAACGGGCGCTGACGCAGTTGCATCGCGAGTTGATGGACCTGAATCCGAGCGCGGCGCGAAGCCTGGAGGAAGGCATGGAGGAAACGCTGACCGTTCACAGGCTGGGCGTGCCGGACCAGCTCCGCCGCACCCTGGCTTGCACCAACGTGATCGAATCGGCGTTCTCGATCGTGGAGACGGTTTGCCGGAATGTGAAGCGATGGCGGGACGGCGATCAGATAGAACGCTGGGTCGGCTCCGGGCTGCTCGTGGCCGAGCGGCAGTTCCGGAAGGTCATCGGCTACCGTCAGATTCCGCTGCTGCTGTCCTCAATGGCGAACGCCGTTTCCAGGAAGCCGATTGCGAAGGGAGTCGCTGTCGCGTAATCTATGAGTTCCGAGGGTCGCTTACTTTCAACGGAGTTCCGGTCAATCTCGAGATCAGCTCGGCTTCGGCGTTTCGCGGCTCTGTTGCGAAACCCACGCGGTCGCACGGAGTAATCACGCCTGTGGAGCGGGCGGGACTACCGTTCCGGGTGGAGGACAATGGCGCGGTAGCTGTGAATGCCGGTGCGGAAGGGGGCCTTGAACCCTCACGCCCTTACGGGCGCAGCCACCTCAAGGCTGTGCGTCTGCCAATTTCGCCACTTCCGCTCGCCATCAATTACCTTGACCAAACTAGCTTAAACAGCTACCTCAAGCTAATGCGCCTGCCCGACGGCCGCGCCGACATTGCAACTCAGCACAAGCGAGGCTGTAGACGATGCGCGAAAAGGGCAAGAAAAGGGCAAGGTCTCGACCTGCCCCATGAACAGCTCACCCAACTTGCAGGAAACATTAGGCGAGCCCACTTGCGACCCCCTGGTGCGAGACCAGGAGATCCAGCATAGGAAACTGTCCAGACAAACAAAAAGGCCCGCGGCTTCCGCAACTTCCAGAGCTACAGACTCAGAGTAAAGGTCTTATGTGGTTAACTGAGATGGGATTGGGGTCTTGCCCCCGTTGTTGGCGTAGAGCCGAAATAAGTGGTCGGGGCGAGTGGATTCGAACCACCGACCTCCTGGTCCCGAACCAGGGAACTGCCGTTTTTGCAGGCTTTTGCGGCTGTTTGCAGATCTTCCATACAGTCCAGTTTGCCTCGTCTTCTTAACGGCTTCGAGCCCCTCTCACTTTGCACCGGCTTGCAGGGCTTTGCCGCGTCTCGTCGCACGAAAAGGGCAAGAAAAGGGCAAAGTGAGTCAACTGATTGATTTCGGGGATTATGTGATGCGGGTGCGGTCATCTCCCCGTTGGGGGCCTCTGATCCTCTCTCAGGCACTTCCGGCGCGACTGTGGCGCGGGGGGCGGAGCAGCCGCACAGTCTGAACAGACCTGTTGCTCCACAGATCGCACATGGCGGCGATGTTGCCGATCGGACTGAAGTGCGCACAGCCCGCCGACTGCGTCGAACGGATTCTGGTTGACAACCCGGCAATTGCCTATGCGCGCTTCCCCTATCCGGCCACCAGAGCGCCGGGTGACGGCCGCGCGCTGCGATGGTAACGCCCGTGGCCGTTGAGGGCTTCTCGCAGGTCGCCCTTCACTGCATCTTCCACGAACGCCGCTTCGACGGCCATCAAGTTTGTTTGCAGCAAAGGGCCATCCGGGAGAACGCCAATTCGAAGTCGCGCGAACGCCGTAGGGGGCACATGGCGTGTCGCTTCCTGCCGATATGAAGACCAAGGGACGAGACATTCGGGCCGCCTCGATTGAACGAGATGACTGCCCGGACTCAGACGCCCGGGACGGAAACGGCGTGGGTGAGAACCGCAACGGACGCGACCGGGCGGCGGCTAGGGCCGGCGCGATCTGCTTGCTCAGCCTGCTCGTCTGGGCGTGCGGCAATCGCACAAGCAATCGGGCCGCGGTTCCGCAGTTGTGGAGCATCGCCCAGATCAGGAAGATCTGCGAGCGGTCGCCCTCATGCCCAACCGTCCGCTTCAGGGGAGTAGTCACATTGGTGGACCCCGTTTTTCACTATGTCGAGGTACAGGACAGCACCGGAGCCGTCGGTGTCCAGGTCGCGGCTCCGTTGATGTCCTTGGCGATCGGCTGGCGGGTAGACGTCGTGGGCAGCGCGACCTCGGGTGCTGGCGTGGGCCTGGTCGCGGACGCCGTCATCCGGGATCTCGGCCCCGGGCCCCTGCCGGGTGCTATTCCTCTCGCGTCCGGCAACCTGTACTCCGACGGTGTGGAAGGCATGCGGGTTGCGGTTTCGGGCGTGGTTTGTTCCAGACGGATCGACGCTACGGGCCGACTCATCCTGCAACTCAATGTTGGGGGTCGCCGAATCGATATCCGGGTGGTAGACGACAGGGGTGAGCTTGGCAAGCTCATCGACGCCGAAGTGACCGCCGTGGGTATCGCGGCAACCGAGGTGGATGTTAATGGCAAGGTGACCTCGTTCCGCATGATTGCGCCCGATCTGGCGTCGTTCTCGATAGGACGGGAGCCAACGGAACCGCGCCTCCTCCCACTGGAGACGCTGCGAAGCGTTCTGACGCAAAAGACGCCCGCCGCTCACAGGGTCCACTTCCGAGGCGTATTCCAGCAGGATCAGGCCACAACCACGCTGCGTCTGTCGGATGGAACGGGGTCCGTGCCTGTTCAATCCGGAGGGGCGGCAGAACTGCCCCGCAAGGCGCTGGTGGACGTGGCGGGGTTCTTGGTTGTCCATGACGGCCATGCCGCGCTCGCAGACGTGACCCTAATCTCGCCGCTCGATTCAGCGGGCCGCCGGTCTTCGGGAGGAACCGCGCGCCGTGTCCTGACAACTGCGGCGGCTGTTCGTGGCCTGTCGGCGGCGGAAGCAGCCCGGCATTACCCAGTGAGTCTCGATGGCATGATCACCTACTACGACCCTGCCTGGAGGATGATGTTCTTCGCCGACGGCACGGCTGGAATCTACGTGATGACGCATGGCGCCAGGGCACTGCCGGTCCGCGCCGGGGACCATGTGGCGCTGAAGGGCGTCACCGGGGCAGGCGACTTCGCGCCGATTGTGGACCAACCGCAAGTACTTGTGCACGGACGCGAGCCCTTCCCGGAGCCGGCCGCCCTGACCACCGAGGAGATCTTCTTCGGCGGGGCCGACAGCCAATGGGTGGAGCTCGATGGCATCGTTCGCGACATACACCGTGATCTCGGACGGCCCGTAGCCATGTTGGGCTGGGGTGCCCGCTCCTATACAGTGCGCTTTGGGGACAGCGACGGAATCCCCTCGGACTGGATCGACGCGCGCGTGCGTGTCCGAGGAGTGTGCGGAAGCGAATTCAACTCGAGGCGCCAACTGCTCGGAATTCAACTCTTCGTGCCTGGACAAAGTCAATGCAAACTGATGGAGAAGTCGGGCCCTCCCTTCGATAAGCCGCTGCGGTCTGTCGGCAGCCTGCTCACATTCTCGCCGTCCGAGGCGTTCGGGCACACCGTCCACCTTCGGGGAACCGTGGTATCGACGCGGGTGACCGGTCCGACCTGGGTCAGCGACGGCACCGGAGGACTGGTCGTCCGCGACCACGGCGAGGTTCATCTCGAACCGGGTGACGCCGTTGACGTCGCGGGTTTCCCTGTGCCGGGCGCTCTGTCTCCCGAGCTTCGTAATGCGGTCGTTCGCAAAGCCGCCTCTGGACCGCCTCCGCTTCCCGCCAGGGTCACCGCCGGTGAAGCGTTGTCGGGAGATTGGGACGCTCAACTGGTCCAGATTGATGGCCGGCTGATCCAGGAATACGCTACCAGCCAGGCGCGGATTCTGTTGTTGCAGGTGGGACGAACAACTTTCGCAGTCCACGGCGGGGTTGACGTCCCGTTGTTCGCAAACGGGGCCGTCTTGCGCGTCACGGGCATCTGCTCGGTCTCGGGCGATCGGGTGTATGGGGTCGTGGCATCGCGATCCTTTGAGTTGTTTCTCCGCTCTCCGGCGGATGTCGCGGTCCTCCGGGGCGCGCCCTGGTTGAATGCCGAGCGCACCCTGCGCGCTCTGACTCTGACCCTCGGACTGGTGGTGGGCATTGTAACCTGGGTCGTGCTGTTGCGCCGGCGCGTCCGGCTGCAGACGCGTGTCATCGCACAAAAGCTCTCCGAGGTGCAATCGCTGAAGGAAGCGGCCGAGGCCGCCAGCCGCGCCAAGAGCGAGTTTCTGGCAAACATGAGCCATGAGATCCGCACGCCGATGAACGGCATCTGCGGCATGACCGCACTGGCTTTGACGACCAATCTGACGGCGGAACAGCGGGAGTACCTGGAGACAGTCCACCTCTGCGCCGACTCCCTACTGGAAGTCATTAACGACATCCTGGATTTGTCGAAGGTCGAGGCGGGCAAGCTGGTACTGCATGAGGCTTTGTTCCGTTTACGTGAGATGTTGACCGGGACGATGAAGACTCTGCGCCTGCGGGCGACCGACCGGAGCCTGCTCCTGGACTGGGCCGTCGATGCTGCGATTCCTGAGATCCTGGTTGGGGATGCGGGGCGGCTACGGCAGGTGTTGGTGAACCTTGTTGGGAACGCGATCAAGTTCACCCCGGCTGGCGGGAGAATCGACTTGGATGTGAGGATCGGGGAGAGTAGGGCCGAGGAGACACAGTTGCGGATCGCGGTGCGGGATACGGGGATGGGCATTGCGTCGGACAAGCTCAGTTGCATCTTCGAACCCTTCGTGCAGGAGGACAACTCGATCAGCCGGAAGTACGGAGGAACAGGCCTGGGGCTGACCATCTCCTCGCGCCTGGTGCAGATGATGAAGGGGGAGATCCGGGTGACGAGCACGCCCGGCAAGGGGAGCACCTTCGAATTCACGGCCAGGTTCCGCAATCCGGGGCCCACCGAGGTTGCCGCGCTGGAAGCCAACGCCATTCAGGATGGCGCGGCGGTGCACAGCGACAGGCACCTGCGGATTCTGCTGGCGGAGGACAACGAAGTGAACCGGCGCGTTGCTGAACGGATGCTCGGAAAGCACGGTCACATGGTCACTGCTGTGGGGAACGGGCGTGAGGCAGTGGAGACGTCGGAGCGGGAGCAGTTCGACGTTGTGCTGATGGACGTACAGATGCCTGTGATGGACGGCCTGGAAGCGACGCGCGCCATCCGGCAGCGCGAGCAGACTACGGGTGCGCGCCTGCCGATTGTCGCGCTGACGGCGCACGCCATGGCCCAGGACGCGAACATCTGCCTGGACGCAGGAATGGATGCCTACTTGGCCAAGCCAATCCACGCCGACGAGTTGGTGCGGATGCTCGACCGAGTCAGCGTGCCGCGCTGACGAAGCGCGAAACTGCCTACCCAGACAATCAGGGCCGCCCGTTTCGTTCTGCCAACGGGCGCCATCACGCACCATCACGTGGTTGACAAGCCCTCCGTCCGAGCGTTATTCTGGATTCGTTTACTTTACCGATAACTATGGACTCCCATCACAACCCTCCCAACGAACGGGTTCCCTCTGCCGACGACCTGATTGTTATCACAGGCGCGGGCGGTTTCATTGCGGGCGCCCTGACCCGGCGTTTCCGCGACCTGGGCTACACGCGGATCCGCGCGGTTGACCGCAAGCCGCTCTCCGAGTGGTACCAGCGTGTCCCGGGGGTGGAGTGTCTTTCGATGGACCTCAGCGAGAAGCAGAACGCCATACGGGCCGTCGAAGGGGCTGTCGAGGTCTACAACCTGGCCGCTGACATGGGCGGTATGGGCTTCATCGAGCGCTTCCGCGTCGAGTGCTTGCGGAGCGTTCTGATCAATACGCACCTGATCGAAGCTGCCTGGCGCGCCGGCGCGCGGCGATATTTCTTCTCCTCGTCCGCGTGCGCCTATAACACCGACCTTCAGAGAGATCCGAACGTCAGGGCACTGAAGGAATCAGACGCCTATCCCGCCATGGCCGAACGCGGCTACGGCTGGGAAAAGCTGATCTCTGAGATGTTCTGCCAGGAGTATTGGGCTGAGCGCGGTCTCGAGACCCATATCGCCCGGTTCCACAATATCTACGGTCCGAACGGCACTTGGTTCGGCGGCCGTGAGAAGGCACCCGCCGCCATTAGCCGCAAAGTGATCGAGGCGATCGACTCGGGCCGGCACTCGATAGACATTTGGGGCGACGGCACGCAGACGCGGAGCTTCTGCTACATCGACGATTGCGTCGAGGGTATCGACCGCATCATGCACTCCGAAGAGTTGATCGCCATCCCGATCAATCTCGGGTCGAGCGAACTCATCTCCATCAACGACTTGGTCAGCATGGTGGAAGATATCGCCGGAGTTCGGCTGGAGCGCACCTATGACCCGACAGCCCCCAAGGGCGTGGCAGGCCGCAATAGTGACAACACCAAGATCCAGCGGGTCCTGCATTGGGAACCGCGAACTCCTCTGCGGACGGGCATGGAGAAGACGTACGCCTGGATCGCGGAGCAATTCGCGGATCGAAAAGTGGGCAAGCGAGTGGTAACGGACTAGGAGACCAGCCATGCCGCCCTCAGCCGCTTCCAGGATCGCCGCGCGGGGCCGCGGCGTCGAGAACCTGATCGGGAGAATCCCGCACCGCCTGGCCCTGGCCGGCGGCTGGATTGACCAGCCGTTCGTGTCGATTCACAATCCGTCGGCGCCTGGCTCGATGGTGGTGGTGAGCCTCGAGCCGGACTGTTGGTTTATGGAACGCGCCGGCATGGCCGGCGGTACCCGTCGGGTGGCGCTCGAACTGTGGGACGGCGTGTTGCCGAAGCGGCCTCCGGAAGAGCTGGTCCGCGAGCTGTATAAGGCGGAGAACGATGGCCACCCGGAACCCTCGGGATCGCAGGACATGATTGGCCTCATCTACCCTGGCGTGAGCCGGCTCGACTACGACGCGCGGCACGAGGGCGGCTTCTTTCCGGCTCACATCGAGTCCAATCGCGACCCGGTCACCGCGGACTGGCTCGAGCGGGTCCTGCAGTTGATACCAGTGAATCAGCGTCCCGTAGGCTACAATCCGCTGGGTGTCAAGAATCTGGATCCGGAATGGATCCGGCGTCTGGGCCAGAGCGGCAAGGACTGCTACGACGCCATCGTTCGCCGGGACCTGACGGGCCTCGGCGCTGCCATGGACTCGTGCATGGAGTGCTGGGAAGCTATCCTTCCGCAGACGGTGCGGCACCCAACGATTTCGATCGATCTCAAAGCCCTTCTCGGCAACTTTCAGGCCCGCTATCCCGGCGCCATGTTCTCGGGTTGCGGAGGCGGCTATCTGATCGCGGCGGCGGAAGAGGACATCCCGGGTGCGCTCCGCCTGCACATCAGAGTCTAATAAGGCAGGAGCCCAGCATGCTTAAGACCGGTATTCTCAACCCCGCTATCAATTCGCTGCTCAGCCGGGTGCGTCACACCAACACGTTGGTGATTGCGGATCGCGGCTTCCCGTTCTGGCCGCAAATCGAGACCGTGGACATCTCGCTGATCGACGATATTCCTCACGTCCTCGACGTATTGGCGGCCATACGCGCCAACTTCTTACTGGGGAGAGCATTCATGGCCGAGGAGTTCCGGGCGCAGAATGACGCGCAGACCCGCGGACGTTTCGAACAGGCCCTGGGCGGCATCCCGGTGGTGTACGAGCCGCACCTCGAGTTCAAGAAGAGAGTTCCGAACGCGATCGGCCTGATCCGGACCGGCGACACAATCCAGTACGCGAACATGATTATCGAGTCGGCGTAGAGTCGGATGAGCGCTCCCCCGGTTCGATGGGACTACGTGGTTCTCACGGCCTCGAACGCCCTGCAAGCCAGGGCCTACGAGTCCCAGTTGAGTCTGCGGCGAGAATACGGGCTGTTGCCACATGTGCGGGAAGCTCTTGTAGTCGCCGATCTCGAAGACCGCCGCATCGGCAGCGGGGGCAGCACGCTGCTGTGTCTGCTGCGGATCGTCGAGCGCGAGCGCCTTCGCCATGGACGGTGCGACAGCGTTGCGGAGATCTTGCGGAAGCTTCGCATCCTGATCGTGCACGCTGGTGGCGATTCCCGCCGCCTGCCCGCTTACGGCCCGTGCGGCAAGATCTTCGTGCCTATCCCAGACTCAACCGACTCACCCCTTCCGGTTACCTTGTTCGACCGGCTGGTGCCGGACTTCCTGGCCCTTCCACCCGGCGCCTCTGGACGTGGGCAGGTAGTGGTGGCAGCCGGCGACGCGCTGGTTCTCCTCGACGCCGTGCACGTCAGCTTCTCCAAATCGGGCCTCACGGCTCTGGGCTGCTACGCGCCGCCGGAAGAAGCCAGCCGGCACGGAGTATTTTCGATCGGTGAGGACGGCGCTGTGTCGGTCTATCTGCAGAAGCCATCCATCGCGGAGCAGCGCGACAGGGGTGCGATCGGGGCCGCAGGCCTCACCGCGCTCGATGTCGGAGTCATGAGCCTGGACGGCGAGGCCGCTGAGTCCCTGCTCGACGCTTTTGGTGTTACGGAAACGCCGGCGGCTCTGTTGTCCCGCAAGATCGATCTCTACCGCGAGATCTGTTGCGCCATGGGATGTGCGGCGTCTCTGGAGCATTATGTGGGTAGCGTGCGCGCGAGCGGCTCGGCGTGGAGCGAGGAGGAACTGGCCCGCGTCTACCCCATCCTGAATCGAATCCCGCTGCATGTGGAACTCGTGCCATCCTGCCGGTTCCTGCACTTCGGATCGACGCACCAGTTGATCGAGAGCGGGCAGGCCCTGGTGGCAGGAGCCGGGGCGGGAAGCGTTCTGTCAGTGAATAACCGCATCGCCTCTTCAGCCCGGATAGACGCTCGCGACTCGTGGGTGGAAGGCTGCTGCATCACGGCAGATCTGCAATTGGCCGGGCAGAACGTCCTGGCAGGCGTGGACGTGGACACGCCTCTGTTGCTGCCGCACGGCGCTTGCCTGGAGGTGCTCCGCGGTCGGAGCCGCGTCGGAACGGATGTCTGGTTCGTGCGCTGCTATGGCATCGGGGATACTTTCAAGCAGGGATCCCGCTTCTGCGGGCGGCCGATTGCAGACTGGATCAGGACTGCGGGTCTGACGGACGATGAGATATGGCCGGACGCGCGCGATGGGGCCGAGCGCAGCCTCTGGACCGCCCGTGTCTTCCCGGCCGAAGTGTTAGCCGGCAATTACCGCCGCTGGCTATGGATGTACACGCCGGAAGCAGCTACCCCACAGGAACTCCAGACGTTCCGCGGAGTTGACCGTTACAGTGCCGCGGAGATCGCTTTCCTGGCCGATCAGGCTGCGTTCCATTCCCGCCGGCTCGGGATCCGGAAGACCGCGACAGGGCCGGGCAGCTACTCTAAGGAGTGATTGTTGGCGGCGGTAGACCTCACCGCCGCAGTCTCAACGCCGGTCAACCCGATTGGTCCGTTTCGTCCCGCACGACCGCCACAACCGAATTCCCGGCACTCCCCTCCCAGGTCCGTCAGGCGGCGTGCCGACATCAGCACGCGCCCCGATCCGGCCGAAATCCCCGGATTGCTCGTCCCGCGGTTACTTTAACCGTGCAGGATCGAACTTCAAGCCCTGCCAGCCATGTATAATCGACGACGGAGGCCGCCCTGAGGCTCCGGCCCCATGAAGGACATTTTGTGGAGCCCTCCTCCGGGTCGCACTGATCTGGAGCGCTCGCGAAGGGCCGTTGAAGCAGGAGTTCCGTACCTGATGCCTTGCAGCGGACCGACGACCGATCGCCCAGCGGCAACGGCTAGAGGAGACAGATGACTGTAACGATGAAGGACATCGCCCGGGAACTGGGCGTTTCGGTGGTCACGGTGTCCAAGGTGTTGCGTGGACACAGCGACATCGGTGACGAAACCCGGCAGCGCGTGCTTCGCCGGGTCAAGGAGTTGAACTACCAGCCCAATCCCGCGGCTCGCGCCCTAGTCACCGGCAAGACTTACACCGCCGGCCTGATCGTGCCCGATCTGGTGCATCCTTTCTTTGCCGAGGTAGCCGCCGGGCTGGCCAACACTCTCCGGCACAGGAGCTACAGCCTTCTGATTTCTTCCTCACAGGAAGATCCTGAACTCGAGCGCCATGAGATCAAGAGGCTCCTGGGTTGCCGGCTCGATGCACTTGTGATTGCGTTAACGCAGTGGACGGTGGAGTCTTTTCGCCGCATCGAAGAACAGCAGGTTCCGTACATCCTGATCGACCGCGCCTTCGTTGGCATCCCGGCGAATTTCGTTGGCGTTGACGATGTCAAAGTCGGCCGCATGGCGACCGGGCACCTAGTCGAGGCGGGCTGCGAAAGGATCGCCCACATACGGGGACCGGCGACCAGTACCGCACTCGGCCGGCTGGAAGGCTACAGTCAGATTCTCTCGAAGCACGGTATGATTCCGCTGCAGGGCTATGTTGTCACGGGGCGCTCGGCCGACGCGGACAGTTGGAGGAGCGGCCACGAGGCAATGAAGACCCTGCTCAGGTTGAGTCCACAACCCGACGGGGTTTTCTGTTACAACGATCCCTTTGCCATCGGGGCGATCGACGCAATCCTTGAGGCTGGACTGCGGGTTCCGCAGGACATCGCCATCATCGGATGCGGCAATCTCCATTTCGACAAGTCTTTGCGCGTGCCTCTTTCGAGCATCGATCAACAGAGCGCATCCATCGGGGAACGGGCAGGGAAGTTGCTTCTGTCGATCATTGCGGCCAAAGTGCCTCCCCAGCCTAAGAGCATCATCCTGGAGCCAAGTCTGGTCGCGCGAGAATCCACGCGCAGGGAGCCCCAAGGGTGAGTCTAGCGGTCTGCCGCTCACCAGGCGCGACCGCTCTGGAGCGACACCGGTAACCAGCGACACCGGTAACCATTCGGCCGGGGTAGGCCTTGTGCTAGGCTGCACGGTATGAGCTCCCGTCGGGACTTTCTCTGGTCGTGTCCAGTAACCGCTACAGTTATCGCACTCGCCCTGGCGGCGGGAATCCTGTCAGCTCAGACGGCAGACCGCCCGGAGCGATCATCGCTGCCGTTTGTCAGTTCGATTTTTGGGGACAACATGGTTCTGCAGCGGGGGAAGCCGAACCCGATCTGGGGCTGGTCGGAACCGGGAGACAAGGTCCGCGTGGAGATCCAGGGCCACACTGCGGCGGCGGTTGCGGGGCAGGATGGGCGTTGGCAAGTGACAATGGACCCCCCGCCTGCGGGCGGACCCTACATCATCAGAGTCAGTGGGCGGCAGAGCGTCGTTTTGCACGAGGTGCTCGTGGGGGATGTCTGGCTCTGCGGGGGACAGTCCAACATGCAGTTTCCGTTGAGGGCCGCCCGGAACGGCGACGCGGAGGTCGCCTCCGCCAATCATCCCGAAATCCGGTTCTTTGTGGTGGCACCGCACTCCTCCTACGGGCATGCTGACGTTGTGGAAGGCTCATGGAAGATCGTCACACCACAAGCGGCTGCGGAGGACGGACTCTCGGCGGTGGCGTACTTCTTCGCAAGAAGGGTTCAGGAAACGGTGCCGGTACCGATCGGCTTGATTCAGGATAGCCTCGGGGGGACTCCAGCCGAAGCGTGGACCAGCGCCGCGGCGCTCGGAAAGCTGAAGGATTTCGACATACCTCTGGCGGAGATTCGCCGCCTTCGCAGCGCCGGTGGCCAAGAGTATGGCAATTACATCATGCACTGGTATGACGAATACGATATCGGCATGAGGGGAGGCTCCTGGTCCGATCCGCAACTGGACGATTCCGGTTGGAAGCCTGTGGAGCTGCCCGGCGGCTTCGGCGAACTCGGCGTGGCCGATGCACCGGCGCTGGCTTGGTTCCGTAGGGAGGTCGTCCTGCCTGATCCTCTGCCCTCCGGACGCGCGAGGCTGTTCTTGGGTTCAATCGAGAAGATGGACACGTCTTACATCAACGGGGAGTTTGTTGGCGCCAGCGCGTGGGTGGAGAATCCTCGAATATACGGAATAGAGGACGGGATCCTGAAGCCGGGCCGAAATGTGGTGGCGATCAGGGTGTTTAGAGTGAAGCCAGACGGCGGGTTTCTGGCTAAGCCCGACCAGTTGAAGCTGGTGCTGGGGGACGGCACAGCCATTTCACTGGCCGGCCAGTGGAAGGGACGCCTGAGCGTCAACGCGCGGCCACCACATCCCCTTCCGCTGCGATTCGAGAACTGGCCGGTGATGCCTTCCACGCTCTACGAAGGAATGCTGAGGCCGCTCGCGCCGCTCGCGATCACTGGGGCGCTCTGGTATCAGGGTGAAGCGAATGCGGAGCGAGCGTTCCAGTACAGGAAGCTGCTTCCGGTCATGATTGCAGACTGGCGGGAGCTCTTCGGCCAGGGCGACTTTCCGTTCTACATCGCAGGCCTGCCCGGTTTCATGGCCCGCAGCGAAACGCCGGTTGACGACGAATGGGCGGAACTGCGCGAGGCGCAGGCGCTGACTGCGGCCACTGTTCCCAATTCCTGCATGGCAGTCGCGATCGACACCGGCGATGCCAACAACATTCATCCCATAGACAAACTGGAAGTGGGCGATCGCCTGGCGCGCTGCGCACTCGCGAATCACTACGGCGATAACATACCTTACGCCGGTCCGACACTCAGCTCGGTGGACCGTCTGGCCGGAGTGCTGCGACTGCACTTCACCAACACCGATGGCGGCTTGGTCGCCAAGGGCGGCAAGCTCGAGCAGTTCGCGGTGGCCGGGGAAGACCACAAATGGGCTTGGGCGGAGGCGCGGATTGAGGGGGACACCGTTCTGGTCTCGTCCAGTGCTGTGCCGGATCCTAAAGAGGTCCGCTACGCGTGGCAGTCCAACCCGTCTGCAACGCTGTTTAACGGAGCCGGCCTACCTGCGGCGCCGTTCCGGACTGACCACTGGCCGGGCATCACAGAGGGCCACAGGCCGTACTAGGAGCTCGATATGCCAATGACTTTGTCAGTTCTCAGCCTTGCCGTAGCTGCGGTCAGCGTTTCGGTGACGGCCACGGCGGCTCCCACCGCGGAGAGACAGACGCAGGGTGCACTGGTGCGCTTCGATACCGGCGTGCTGCGGCTCGAAGTCTGGTCCGATCGGATTGTGCGCGTCACTTACGCTCCTGGCGCGGAACTTCCTTCCATTCGCAGTCTGAGTGTGATCGCCGCTCCGGCCGCAGTGCCTTTCGAGATCAAGGAAACAGCCGAGGCCGTCAACCTCTCCACGGCAGCGCTGCGGGCGCGCGTCGACAAGAGCACGGGCCTGGTTTCCTTCGCCGATCTCAGCGGCAATACGATCGTGGCAGAGGCGGGCGCCCGCGAATCCACAATCGGCAACAGCTTCGCCCTTCAGCCGGGCGAGCAGATCTATGGCTTGGGACAGCACCAGGACGGGTACATGAGCTATCGCGGGACCTCGGTTCACCTGCAGCAGAAGAACATGGAGATTGCCATCCCGATGGTGGTTTCAAGCCGCGGTTATGGCCTGCTGTGGGACAATCCCGCGATCACGGATGTCGAAGCCGGGGTGAAAGGCAAGGAGGGCGTTCTGCGCTGGATCTCCGAGACGGGCAAGGCAATCGATTACTACTTCCTTTACGGCCCCAAAGCGGATGACGTGATCGCCGCCTACCGCCAGCTCACCGGCCCGGCGCCGCTGATGCCCAAGTGGCTCTGGGGCTTCTGGCAGTGCAAAGAGCGCTACTCTACTCAGGCCGAAATGCTCGGAGTCGTTTCGCGATTCCGCGAGCGCCACATGCCCCTCGATGGGATCGTGCAGGATTGGCAGTATTGGAAACCCGGCGGTTGGGGCTCGCACGAGTTCGACCCCGAGCGCTATCCCGACCCGAAGGGGATGGTTGACGCCATCCACAAGATGCACGCACACATCCTGATCTCAGTATGGGCCCGCTTCGATCCGGACACAGCCACGAGGAAGGAACTCGGTCAGGCCGGTGCCCTCTACCCGTTCGTGATTCAGAATGTGTACCCCAAGGGTGAAGGCAGGTGGTATGACGCCTTCAATTCCGAAGGCCGCCGCATTTACTGGAGGCAAATCCAGGAGCACCTTGGCACGCTGGGTATGGACGGCTGGTGGCTTGACGCGACCGAGCCCGAGACCGGCGGACACTGGGGCGAGTATCGGACGTATCCAACCGCCCAGGGCCCTGGCGCCACGGTGTTCAATGCCTTCCCCCTGATGACCACGACCGGCGTCTATCAGGGCCAGCGCGCCGAGACGGACAGGAAGCGGGTCGTTATCCTCACCCGCTCCGCGTACGCCGGGCAGCAGCGCAACTCGGCTATCTCGTGGTCCGGCGATATCCACGGCACGTGGGACGTGTTCCGGAAGCAGATTCCCGCGGGCTTGAATTTCTCCATGAGCGGGATTCCGTACTGGAACACCGATATCGGCGGCTTCTTCGGCGGCGATCCGAAGGACCCGAAATATCAGGAACTCTTTTTGCGCTGGTTCCAGTTCGGCGCTTTCACGCCAATGTTCCGCGTGCATGGCACCGGTCCAGGTAAAGAATTCTGGCAATTCGACGAGCCCACCCAGAGGACCCTGGAGACATTCGAACGGCTGCGCTACCGGCTGCTGCCCTACATCTACTCGGTCTCCTGGCAGGTGACCCACAACGGCAGTTCGATGCTGCGCCCGCTGGTGATGGATTTCGGCAATGACCGCGAAGCCCTGAACATCGCCGACCAGTATCTATTCGGCCCGGCGTTAATGGTCAATCCCGTGACGGAGCCCGGAGTCTCCTCGCGTAGCGTGTACCTTCCGGGCAACGCCGCCTGGTACGACTTCTGGACCGGCAAGCGCCAATCGGCCGGCCGCCGCACCGATGCCGCCGCGCCGGTCGGAATCCTGCCGCTCTACGTGCCCGCCGGCGCAATCCTCCCGCTCGGGCCGGATGTAGAGTACGTGGACCAGAAGGCGGCAGATCCGCTGGAAGTGCGCGTGTATCCCGGCGCCGACGGCTCGTTCGTCCTGTACGAAGACGCCGGCGATTCTTACGACTACGAGCGCGGAGCCTATACGAACATCCGCTTCCATTGGAACGACGCTTCGAAAACGCTAACGATCGGGAAGCGCGCCGGCGCCTATGAAGGCATGCTCTCGAAACGCACTTTCAGGATCGTGCTCGTTGACGAGCGGCACGGCGGAGGTGTGGAGCAACCGGCGGAGGCCCGCGTAGCGGCCTACTCGGGCGAGGAAGTGCGCGTGAAACTGCCCTGAGGCGCCTCTTCGGCCCAATGCACCCGGAGGTTCAGGCGACCGTTCCGCGGACCTACATCCCAGCCTCGCGCGGTTTCACGGCCGCGCATTCGGGACTGCGCCTCCAGGCGAAGTAGCTGTCCAAAACTCGCAGCGACCCCTCGCTCGGAACGGGGCCGGTATGGGGGCCCCGCCAGAATACATGACTACCGAATTCTCATCGTTGAACGCGCGCCAGGCCGGAACGCCATCGCCGTTGGGATCTCCGCGCTTGGCGAAGTTGGTCCAATACGCCGCCATTGCATCGGAAATTCGCCGATCTTCAGGAGTGGTTGGCCGGTAGATATCGTTCTCCTGCGCTATCGTCTCTCGAACTCGTAGAGCTGAATGCCGATGGGCGCCACTTCGAGCGTCTTGGGCACCTCCTCCAACGGCAGCTCCACAACCTGAACCTCATGCCGGCTCAGACCGGTCACCGCGCTGAGTCCGTTCCCCGTCATGCGCCAGACGCGGCCCTTGCCTCCGAGGTCCGCGCCCTTGATTGTGAGATCGAGCTTCTGCACCGATTCCGTCGGATTGACCACGGCGACGGTCAAGAACTTCCCGTCGCTCGTCAGCGCGGCACTCACGTCGAGCGGGTAGGTGGGGCTGCCGGGCGTTCACCTTCGGCTGATCGCCGCCGACCGGGTACTTCGGTGCGGGCGGCGGCGAGTTGCCGTCCACTTCGACAGGCACCGTCCCGAAGTGATTGCGGTAGAGCTGAAACAGGAGTCCGGTCGTATTCAGCGCGGCATCCGTCGCATTGAATTCGATAGAGGACGTGCCCATGGTGTGTCCGGCCATCTGGATCAGGTTCGTGTGCCGGAACATTTCGTGGAATACCAGCGCATTGGCGAGTGTCTGCTTCAAATTGGCGGGCAGGCGGGTCAGCGCCCACTCGTCGATGGCAATCGGCAGATGTTTCGTTTTGAGCTCCGGGAAGCGGCGTGTGTATTCCTCGTATGCCTCCACCTTCTCGCGCACGCGGTTTGCCGGCCGGTAGAGCGCGTCAACCAGCGGCTCCTCCACGGCGACTCGCTTGTTCTGCACCAGGTCGAATCGCTGATGGTCGTAGCTGTAGAAGTGCTCCGACATCACGTCGATGTTCTCCAGGCAGTGGGCAATCAAGCCACCGGTCCAGTCAGCGTCTGAGCCATACTCCGCCACCACTTTGCCGGTGAGAGCAACCGACAGGCTGTTCACAGTCATCTCGTCCGGCGTGGCGCCGGTAGCGAGCAAGGTGATGGTCGGATCCACGGCGCGCATCGCCTTGGCGAACATGTTGTGCTTGATCACGTACTGCTTGAGCGCCATGTAACCGAACTGCCAGGGTCCATACATCTCATTCCCGATGCCCCACCACTTCACGCTGTAAGAAGCCGGATGACCGTTGGCGGCGCGGAGGCGACCCATCGGAGTGTCGACGGCGCCGTTCACGTACTCCACCAATTCGGCGGCTGAATGAGCATCTCCGAAACCCGCGTTCACGCTGATGAAGGCGTCCACTCCAAGAAGCTCGCATAACGTCAGGAACTCATCGGTGCCGACGTCGTTCGGCTGCAAGGCCGACCACACGTAGTCCCAGCGCGGCGGTCTACGGTCCGGATCGCCGATCGCATCGCGCCATTCATGCGCCGAGAGGAAATTGCCGCCGGGAAAGCGGTACATACCCGCGTGGAGTTGTTTCAACAGGCCCGTGGTGTCACGGCGGAAGCCGCGAATATTGTCCGCCGGCATGAGCGAAACGGCTCCCACGTGGAACGATCCGCTGCCCGTCGCGGCGATCTCCATGCGTCCGTCGTCGCTGTCACCTCCGGCAGTGAACTGCAGGGGGAACTTGGCGTAGGCCGCCTGGAGACCACTTACAGGAATGCTCTGCCGCTCGCCTGGACCGGGTCCCCAGACGAGGCTGACTTGGATTGTGACGCCCTGCTCACCCTCGAGCACCACTCGCCCCGAGTAAGCTCTGGAGTTGCGCAGCACCAGTCCGCCCTGCTGGATTCCTCGCGGGTCGTTGCCGGCGAGTTTCACAAGGGGCGTGTGCTCGCCAACGTAGGGATGGTCGCGATCCATCACCACCGCGGAATCGGGGCCGACAGGCAGCCAGCGGTTGGGCCGGCGGCCACGAAACGGGCCTGGTGGCGTTGCGCTTGGCGGGGCGGGTTCTGAGTTGACGTCGTAGTAGAACTTACGGTCGTCGAGCATCTCGGCCCATACACTCCGGTTGACCAGGTCACCGATGTGCTCGATGAATTGGCCATAAAGATACGGCGACATCTGGGCGCGTCCTTTGCCCGCGTCCACGGTGACGGAAATGCGTTGCTCAGGCGCGCCGGGGGTCTGGGCGCCGGATCCTGCGGTCATGAGTGCGGTGAGCAGAAACGGCCGTAGCAGTCTCCTGGACATCGGTTCCTCCTCTTGGCCCCTACTTGAAGAGCCGGGGAGCGAAATCGTTCAGACACCGCCGCCATGTCAGCCACTCGTGAGCGGTGCCGGCCGACTCGAAATAGACATTCTTGATGCCGGCCTTGGTCAACTGATCGCTGAAGTTCTTCGTACCGGGTCCTTCCATGGAGCCGATTCCCAGGAAGAGGACCTTGACCCTCTTGTTGAACGCGTCTGCGTCCGCAAACACGCCGTCGTTGGACGTCTCCGGATCGAACGGACCACGGATGGCGGTGCTCCCGCTGAAGCCGCCGATGTAAGCGAACTTGTCCAGGTTCGTCAGAGCCGTCAGGAAGGTCTGAAAGCCTCCCATGGACAGCCCGGCCATGGCGCGATTCTCCCGCCCGGGAAGCACCCGGTATGTCCTCTCGATCATGGGAACAAGATCGGTGAACATCATCTCGGTGAATGTCGCCCCTGTGAAGCTGGCCAGGCCGCGACGCGGATCAGCGGGGGTCGCGCCGGCTGGTCTGAGCCACCGTGCGTTGAATATGGACCCATCCTCGCCCGGCTTGACCGCGTTGAGGTTGTCCATGACGATAATCATCGGCTTGGCCTTCTTGGCGGCAATCAGGTTGTCCAGGATGAAATCCGCATGCCCCTGGATGTGCCAGCCCTGTTCGTTCTCTCCCCAGCCGTGCAGCAGGTAGAGAACGGGATAGCGGTCCTTTCCGGCGTCATAGTCCGGCGGAGTGTAGACATAACAACGCCGCCACGTGCCGGTGACTTGGGAGTAATACCACCGTTGGCTCACCTGGCCGTGCTGCACGTCTTTAGGAAGATAATAGTCTGCATCTGCCCCTTCGGGAATCTCGATTCCGCTATTGTCCCAGCCGGAGCCGAAAAACGTCCGGGTCGCAGGGTCAGCCATCGTTGCGCCGTCCACTAGCAGTGAGTAATAGTGGAACCCCACCACCAACGGCGTGGTCGTTACAGTCCACGCCCCATCTTCTCCCTTGACCATATCGAAGCCCTTCGCGATCCTGACCTGCACCTTCTGGGCGTCCGGCGCCACCAGGCGGAACGTTGCGCGATGGTCGGGATAAACGCACGGGTATTGTGCGCCCGGGGCATTCAGTGTCGAAGGCTTGCATTGGTCTGGTGTCTGTCCCCAGCACAACACACAACAAAGCACCGTCAATATGGCGATTCTCATAAGTCCTCTTTTCTATTCCGGGAGCGTCAGGCTCTTACTCACTCGAAACGTGTGGGCCGCGAACGGTGCGCCAGCGCCGGGCTGGCCTCCGCCTATCGAGAGCCTCAGCTCGCCCTCGGGCACGACTATCTCGCCGGCTTCGGTCACAATGCTGAGGTCGCGAGGCTGCAGCTCAAATTGCACCTTCTCCGGCGCTCCGGGCTCGAGATGCACGCGCCGGAACCCGCGCAAAGCCTTCAGCGGCGCGCCCGGCACACCCGGGAAGTCGAGATATAACTGAACGACTTCGTCGCCGCCGGCCTTTCCGGTGTTCGTCACCGTCACCTCCGCCCGCACCGGACTGCCTGCGGTAACCGGTTCGGCAGGGACTACCAGTCCGCTATACGCAAAGGTGGTGTAACTCAGCCCGTACCCGAAGGGATAGAGCGGTGTCCCCTCGAAGTACCGGTAAGTGCGGCCCTTCATCGAGTAGTTCTCAAACGGAGGTAACTGACTAATGTCTTTGTAGAAGGTCACCGGCAGCCTTCCGGCGGGATTGTTACGTCCGGAGAGAGTCTCGGCGACTGCTGCGCCGCCCTCTTCGCCGGGGTACCACGCCTCGAGGATAGCGTTCGCGTGCTCGGAGGCCCAGCTGACGCCGAGAGCGCTGCCATTCATCAGCACCACGATCAGAGGCTTGCCGGTTGCGGCCACCGCCTTGAGGAGATCTTCTTCGGGCGCCGGCAGGTCAAGGCTGGTCCGGTCCCCGCCGCGGAAGCCCTCCTCGTTGACGGGCATCTCTTCCCCTTCGAGTTCGCTGGTGATGCCGACGACGGCCACAACAACATCCGCGTCTTTCGCCGCCGCGATAGCCTCCGGCGTGGGCCGCGGATCCCGTTTGGACCACACCAGGCGGGCCACCGGCTCTTTGCCCGGGCGGTACATGACTCTCAGCGCGCAGGCCTTTCCCTTTTCCATGTGCACGCGGCCAAGCTTCGTCTCGACACCATCGGCTCCCCACGTCATGGCGACCGGCTTCCCGTCAAGCAACACGGCGAAGAAGCCGTCCGCTTCCAGGCCCAGATTGTAGTCGCCCGTCTCCGGAGCTGTGAGGCTGGCTTCCCATCGGACGCCGAACTTCTTCCCGGCAGCCTCAGGCGGCAGCATACTGGCGGCGAGATCGATTGCCGGCTCCATGCGGCTGGCCAGCGGCTTTCCCGTTGGAGCCCCCCGGCCACGCATCAACTCTGCGGGATAGTAGCTTGCCTGGACGCCGGGCTTGCCACCGGCACTGAGGAATTCGCCCGGCACGGGATCGCCCTTCTTGAGCAGAAACTGCGTGCCAGGCTCGAATCGGATCTGCGCGCCGGGGAATTCGGCCCTCAGACCGTCGAGCACGGTAACGGAGTGGGTCGGGGTCCCGCTGTAGTTGCCCAGCAAGGCTCTACGCTGGTCAGCCAAGGGGCCGACCACCGCGATCTTGAGCCCAGAAGTCCTCAGCGGCAGAATGCCGTCATTTTTCAGCAGCACCATGGACTCGTTGGCCAGCTTGCGCGCCAGCGCGCGATGTTGCGGGCTGTCCAGGAGCTTCTCGTCGATCTTTGTGTATGGCGCAGACTCCGGCGGATCGAACATGCCGAGCTTAACCCTGGCCGTGAACAGCCGTGTCAACGCCACGTCGATATCGCTCTCCTTCAGAAAGCCCTGCTTGACGGCCAGGAGGTAAGGAGCGTAGTCGTGGTCATCGGTCACTTCCCCTCCGGCGTCGAGGCATTCGTTATCCATTCCGCGTTTCAGACTGATCGCCGACGCCTGGGGCTGCGATGGCTCGAAGTGATGTCCGCTGAAGATGTCCCGCACCGCCCCGCAATCCGACACCACGTATCCTTGGAAACCCCACTTGCTGCGGAGTTGATCCTCCAGCAGGAACTCGCTGGCGCAGGCCGGCTGGCCATTGATGCTGTTGTAGGCGCACATGACGGAGCCAGCCTTCGCCTCGACCACCGCGGCTCGAAATGCCGGCAGATACGTGTCCAGCTCGTCATGCTTGCTGACGGAAACGTCGGCTGAGTGGCGCGTGGGCTCCGGCCCGCTGTGCACGGCATAGTGCTTGGGAGTTGAGATGGCTCGATAGGTGTGCGGGTCGTCGCCTTGCATGCCGGTCACATAGGCCACGCCCATGCGCCCCGTCAAGAAAGGGTCCTCCCCGTAGGTCTCCTGGCCGCGCCCCCAGCGCGGATCCCGAAAGATGTTGATGTTCGGCGCCCAGAAGTCGAGCCCCTCAAACATCCCGGTGTGCCCTTTGCGGAGAGCCTGCGCGTACTTGATGCGGCCTTCGATACCGATGGCGACGGCCATCTGGTGAATGCCGGGCGCGTCGAAGGTGGCGCCCAGACCGATCGGCTCGGGAAACTCCGTGATTCCCTGCGTAATCACGCCGTGCAGCGCCTCGCTCCACCAGTCATAGGCCGGGACATTGAGCCGGGGAATAGCTCGCGACTGATTCACCAGTTGTGTAGCCTTTTCCTCAAGGGTCATCCGGTGCACCAGGTCGGCCGCCCTCTGTTCGGCAGGCAGGCTCGAATCCAGGTAGGGAAGCTGCTGGGCAGCTGCGGTCCAAACAATCGCTACAAAAGCCAGGGTGTGAACTTTGTGCGCACTCATGCCTGTCATTATCTCCATACCTTCCGCTCTCCCGTCGGGGAGGGAGTGAAAGGTGGGCCGGTCTGGATGGGCGGCCAGTCGAGACCGCCCATCCCGCAAAACACTAGCCGCGAACAGCGCGCATCATGGCCCGCATCACGATCGAGCGCAGCGCTTCGTGATGGCTGCTCTGCTCGGGCGTCAGCGTCCAGGACATCTTGGCGCCGGCCGCCGCGATCTCGTCGAAGCTGGCTGTGCCCGCCTCGATCTTCGGACCAAGGCCGGTCTTCCAGGACGCGTAGCGAGCCAGAACCGCCGTCTCCAGATCACCGTCTTCGGCCACCACCACCGCTGTGCGCAGCCCCCAGGCGATGGCGTCCATCCCCAGAATGTGCGCGTGAATCAGGTCGATCGGCGCGAAGCTCGAGCGATACCGGTGGGCGTCGAAGTTGAACACGCCGCTGCCCAGTCCGCCGGCCTTCAGCACCGGATGCATGATCTCGAACGCGATCGCCGGGTCGCCCAGGAAGCGGTCGGTATCCCAGCCGTTCCCGAAGGTGCCTTCGTGCACATCCACGCCGCCCACCATGTTGTGCTCCTGCGCCACCGTGAGCTCGTGCATCACGGTGAAGCCGGCGAGCTGGGCGTGGTTGGTTTCGATGTTCAGCTTGAAGGCCTTGTCGAGGCCGGAGCCCACCAGGAACGCCACCACCACCAGCGCCGAGTGATCGTACTGGAAGGTGCTAGGCTCGCAGGGCTTCGGCTCGATCAGGAACTGGCCCTTGAAGCCGATCTTCTTGGCATAGTCCACCGCCATGTGGAGGAAGCTCGCCAGGTGCTTCTGTTCCTTGCCCAGCATGGTGGCCAGCAAGTGGTTGTAGCCTTCCCTGCCGCCCCAGAAGACGTGGTTCTTCGCGCCCAGCCGCTTGCCGACTTCGAGCATCTTCTTGGTCTGACCCCAGGCATGCTCGTAGACGCCGAGCTCGTTGGACGTGGACGCGCCCTCGCGGTAGATCGGGAGCGAGAACAGGTTCTGCGTGGTCCAGCCGCACTCGATTCCGGAGAGCTTCTGCAACTGCTCCATGATCGGCAGCACCTTGTCCAGGTTCTCAAGGAACTCAGGAAGGCTGTTGGACGCCGGCAGGCAATCGAAATCGTGCCAGCACCAGTTACGGATGCCCAGCAGGTACAGCATGTAGAAGAACACGCGAAGCCTGCCCTCATGGTTCGCCGGCGAGCCGGTTCCGTCGTTCCACGGCGCGATGGCCGTGCCGGGGCCGAACTGGTCGGCCAGCGGGTTGTCGAAATGCCACTTGGCGCCGGCGAAAGGCAGGTGCTCCGCCATTGACCTGCCGTGGAGGACTTCCTCGGGATTGTAGCAGCCGAAGCTCAGTGGGTTCTTGTTGCCGATTCCGCCGAATGCGATGGGTTGGGACACTTCGGGAAATGGATTCTGCGCCAGTCCGAAGTTCTTATAGGAGAGACCTTTTGTAAGTGACATGCACGTCCTTTCGTATATATGGACAACCAATAGCAGTACGTGAAGAAGAAAGCCCGCCCACATGCGCGGGCGGGCGCGCCCTGAGGGAGGCGACTAAGCTGCATTGTCTGGCGCGCGGAAGAGGGTCGCTCCCGCGCGCCAGCTAGGGGTCCTGGCCTCGGTGGGACTGGGTCAGAACTGGAACTTCGCGGCGACCTGGACCGTACGAGGATCATAGGTGTTAGTCAGCTCGCCGAAGTTGGTGCTGCCGAACGACGTATTGAGATTGTTGAACTGCGCGTGATTGAAGGTGTTGAAGGATTCGACCCGGAGTTCGACCCGGGCGTCTTCCTTTAATAGGAACGCCTTGAACAGCGACATGTTCCAGTTGTTGCGCCCCGGGGTCACCACGGCGTCCTTGTCCGCGCTGCCCCACTGGAGCGGTCCCGGTTCCGCAAATGACGACGTGCTGAACCACTCGATGTGGGTCCCCGGATAAGTGACCGCCGACACCTGGTTGGCCCGATTGGTGGTGCCGCCTCCCAGCCCGAGGTTGTCGTTGGCGGAGGTCACAGACTGCGGGGTCCCGGACTCGAACAGCGCCACGCCCGACAGGGTCCATCCTCCGAGCACCGCCTTGGTAGTGCGGCTGGTTGAGTTCCTGAAGAACGGGAAGTCATAGACAAAGCTGAACACCGCAATGTGGCGGCGGTCGAAACCGGCCGAACCGTAGTCGTAATGGGCATCGAGAGGATTGGAGAGGTTGGTGAAAAGCTCGCCATCGAGAAGGTCGAAGGCGTGCGAGTAGGTGTAGGCACCGCTGAAGGTCAGGTTCCTCCAGGCTGTGGCCCGTAGGCTGACCTGCAACGAATTGTAGTTGGAGTTTGCGCCGAACCCCATCAGGCCGATGCTTGACCAGCCCTGATAGGGCCGGTCCAGGTTGGCATTGTAGCCCGGCCCGGCGTAACCGCAGTTGCCGCCGCAAATGGCCAGGCGGTTCGGATCGCTCGTTGGAACGTTGTTGACCTGGAATTCTTCCGACTGGTTGTAGTTCTCGTTACCTACATAAGCCACGCTCAGAACGGCGTCCTTGGCCAACTCCTGCTGGAGTCCGAGGTTGTACTGAACCGAGGTGGGCACCTTGTAGCCTGGCGCCAAGCCCGTGAAGCTGGCGGGAAAGACCGGCGAAGACGACGAGAGTCCGCTGGTATCGCTCGTTGCGGGATTGGAGAAGTAGACGTTGTTCGTGCTGGCTTGGAAGGAGAACGGCGGGTTCGGCCCCATGGTGTACTCTTCGTTCCCTCCGAGGCGTTCGTAGAACATCCCGAATCCGCCTCGCACGACGGTCTTCCCGCGTCCGGTCACATCGAAGGCAAACCCGACGCGCGGGGCAAACGTGTCCCACTGGTTCGGAACCAAGCCCTGCGGAATTCCGTTCCGTCCAGCCAGGCCCAATCCGTTCATGTAGAACGGGACATTCGACAGAGGGATGCCGGAAACCGTGGCGAATCCAGGACCGTTCGGGTTCAGAGCTCCGCTGGGCAGGAATTGCGCCGCCTGCGAGGAGGTGTAAAGGTTGGGATAGAAATTCGACAATCGCCCGCCGGTGTCATAGGCGTGGGGAAGGCCTTCCCAACGGATGCCCAGATTGAGCGTCAGGCGTTTGGTGACGTGCCAGTCGTCCAAGCCATACACCGAATAGGTTTGATTGGTGATGTGAACGAAATCCTGCACGTACAGCTCGCTATACGCCGAGGCGTAGCCGAGCAGAAAGTCCGAAAAAGAGTTGCCGGTGAACGATCCGTTGAAAGTGTAGTTCCCTTGGGTGTTTCCGAAGATCTGCTGGTTCTTGTGGGTGTACATCCAGGACCCGCCGAACTTCAGGTTGTGCTTTCCGTGGGTCCAGGAGAGATCGTCTTTCGCCTGGTCGCTACGCCACGTGTTCGACCAGGGCCAGGATCCCAGATCGTAATTGGCGTTGAAGGGACTCTGTATATCGATGGTCGGGATTCTGTTGAGCGTGTTGCCGGTGGATAACTGCTTCACATTGTATCCGGTAGGTTCTTGCCAGGTGCCGTTGAGGCCAACGAGGATGTTGTTGCCGTTGAAGTTGAAGGCCGCCTCATTCAGCAGGGTCGGGCCGATGGTCATGGTGGCGTGCACGACGCCGGCCCAGGAGGGGACCATCATCGACGACCCGACCGTGGGATAGGTGCCGCCGCTCCACAGCGGAGTGGCTTGTGTCTGATTGCCATTATCGTAGATCAGGGAGCCCATCAGCGACAGCTTGCTATTGACTTCCTGGTCGATTCGGAAGGCTTCCTCGCGGTAGTCGGTCCCGTTGGGGGCCGATGCGAGGTAATTGCCACTGGCGCTGTTGGCCGCCGGAAAGATGCCGGCCTGCAAGAGCAGCGACACGTTAGGGTCGATCAGGTTGCTCGGAATCTTGTTGCCCGGAAAGGCCTCGCCCGGGGTGAGGTTGTCCGCAGCGAACTTCGCAATTGAGGTCGGGTCCGTGGTCTGCGGAACATGGATGGGGGCCGACAAGGAGCTGAAGTCCCCGGTGCGCTCCGCAGCGGTAACCGCGGCCGCGTTGATCACGCTTCCCTGAGCCAGCCTGCGCCACTCCATGTTATAGAAAAAGAAAGTCTTTTTACGAGTGACGGGAACCGGGCCGCCCAAGTTGAACCCGAACATGTTGTAGTTCAGTTTTGGTCTTGCTTGACCGCCCGAGTTGAGAAAGAAATTGTTCGCATCCAGGTCGGTGTTGCGGAGATACTCCCACGCGCCGCCGTGGTACTGTTGCGTTCCGCTCTTGAGGGACATGGTGATCATGCCGCCGGATGATTGGCCCAGATCGGCTGCGTAGTTGCTGGTGATCACCTTGAATTCCTGGAGCGCATCCTGGGACGGGGAAACGATCAGAATGCCGCCGCCGCCACGGTCGTAGGCTTCTCCGCCGTCGATGATCCAGTTGTTATGGTCCTGCCGCTGGCCGTTGAAGTAGACGCTCCGGTTTTGATCTTGAGCCATGGGGGAATCAAAGTCAGGGATGGAGGCTGAGGCGCCCGGTACCAACGTCGTAAGCTGGATGATGTTGCGCCCGTTTGTGGCGAGATCCGCAACCTGGGTACCGGTAATGGTCTGGCTGACTTCGTTCGTATCCGCCTGAACCTGAACGGCGCTGGCTTCGACGGTGACGCTCTCTTTTATCTCGCCGACTTGGAGCGGCACATCAACCCGGACGGTGGCATCCACGTTCAGCGTGATGCCGGTCTGCTCGTACGCTTTGAAGCCCGGTGCCTCCGCCCGGACTCTGTAGTGTCCGATGGGGAGTTGGGGGGCGGCATAGCTGCCTGTATTGTTGGTTGTGGTGGAACGGACGAATCCGGTTTCCACGCTCGTGATCGTGATCTTGACGCCTGGAACGGCGGCGCCCGATGAATCGGTCACTGTTCCTACTATGCTGGCAGTTTCCTGGCCGTACGCTGCAATGCTCAGCAGAGCGAGGCCAAGTATCAGCAACAAGGGTATTCGTAGCATGTGACACGTGCGTGTGAAAAGCACTTCTTGCATTTCTCCCTCCCTAATGTCCTTGCCGTAAGATCCGACGCAGGGACAACCACACGAACGCCTGGCGTCCGCACGGCGCGGACGAACCTTTAAGGCAGCCTCACGACCTCGGACTACACTCTTCGAGCGACGGTGGAAGCTGCTCGCGCTCGCATGACCCCGAACCATGAGGATTTAACCATTTCTGACTAGGCGTGATAAGGGGTGTTACGAGTGAATGCCACTGTGGTGTCACGGCATAGCGGCGGCGAATCACGGTGCGGCCAAACTCCTCCACTGGTGAATTCTCGGTGGTGGCGCTTTCCTGTGCGGTTCTGGAGCGACCGAGAATGAGGACGTGGGTGGCGGGGCAGCCACCCGAACGCCGGTCGAAGCGACTTGCTCTACTTCGCTTCGTCGATGACTTCTATGGCCCTGACCTCGGCGTAATTCACTCTCGGCGAGAAAGAGAGCAGCAGCTTGCCCTGGCCGTTTGGACGAAGGCCACGGAACGTGCGGACCACGGGGCGAAAACTTCCCGGAGCCGCCTGGGAGATGTCGAAGTTGCTCAATAGAGCCACTCCGTTGCAGGTAACATCAAAGACCCTGCAGCCAGCGCCGCCACAGAGTCCGGCCACCGCATTCAAGGGGTTATAGAACGTCTCCGCGAAGTGGAGCTTGGCGGTGTATGTGCCCGGCGCGACGGGGATCGCGTAGCTGAAATTGCCGTACCGCTCGTGGGTGTAAAGCTCGGGAACCTTCGACCCTGCCTTGGGATTGGCGTACGCCGACGTGCGCCCATCGACGAAGTAGTTATCCCCGTCCCACCGTGTACCTTGTTCGTCTACAAAGCCATTCTTGTGAGCGCACAGTCGGATGGGTCTCAGTTTTCCGAGAACTCCTGGAGTCAGCTCGATGGCGCTCACGAACGGCCGGTCAGGACCTGAGATAAACTCCAGGTGCACCATGCCGTCGTCAGCCGGGGTGATGTCCTTGAAAGCCCGAATGTTGACCGGAGCGATACCGGCGTCGCCAATCGGGTCGAAGCCTGTCAGCAGCGGGCGCCCGTTTGAGGAGACCGCGAAGCGGCGAATATTCTGAGCGTCCTCCTGGTGTTCCACGTCGGCACCCCGGAGAGGGTCGGCGAAGTAGAGCCGCAGTTCGTACACGCCCGGCTTCACGGGGATGTGGTACCTGAACTCGTGCTGTGTCCCGTATTCCATGGCGGCGGATTCCCGGATGGTCTTGAACAGGCCCGGATCAGCCACGGGTGGGAACAACTCACGCGGTCCAGGTCTCGAAACGCCCCCCTCATAGTAGCGGTCGGACTCCCAACGGCGGCCCCAGACGTCCGTATAGGTAGGGCCCATGTTCCCGGCTGCGACGCGGGCTTCGGCGAGGGGTGCGGCCGCAACCAAGTCGCCACGAGCCGCTTGGCGCGCGTCGGGAGCTAGTCCGCTGGATACAGCGCCCGCAGGAGACACCGAAGACGACGTCTTGGACCGCCACAGCAGGTTCGCAACCCAGAGCAGCGCGACGACCGCAACCACAATCAAGGCTCCTATGAATAGGAGGAGACGGCGGGAAAGCGGTTGGCCTCCCACCTTGACGGGAGCGGCCGCACCGGCCGGCGGCATGGTTAACTCCGCCGGGCGGTTCTCGAAAACCGGCAGATATCGTCCTTTGGGGATCGTAATGACGACCAGCTCGTCCTTGCCCTCGTTGGCAAAATGGTGTTCCAGTTTCAGCCGGAGCAGCCTGGCCTGCGAGCGGACGATATTGTCGTCGTTGGGGTTATAGCCGGGGGGGCGATCGTATACGTGGATCCCGATCTGCTGTTCCGTCGCCGCTTCGGGCCGGTTGTCGAGGGCGCACTGGCACACATGGACTAAGAAAGATCGAAGCCGCGGCGACTTTTCAAAGGTACTGCTGGAGGCCACCCGACGCACCAGTTCCTCTCGCTGCCCTGAAGCCTCGGCAGGAACTTCCTGGGATCGCGGTACCGGCACATCGGCTAAACCCATCGGGGATCAAACTCCGTTTGTAACCGCTTTCAGTTAACGTTTTAGATAACATATCACACGTTGCCGATCCGGGAAAGGGGGGTGGGGTCGAGGTAGGCGGCACGCTGGAGGTTCGTGCACCCGTGGCGTACACCGTGTATCCACCTGCTTGGACGCAGTCCTGCAGGATGTGCGGGCGTCCGTTTGGCTCGGCGTCGTCGCGGTTCACGCCGCGGATCACATGCAATTCTGCGCAGAGCACAGGTGCTTGCTGAAGAACGGCAAGACGTGGTTCTGAAAGCGATCGGCCACCGCACTGGTGTGCGTTCCGGGATAAATCTCGAAGGTGTTGGCGATCCCGTAGTTGTCGAGAACCTCATGCAGCTTGCCTGCGCCGGTCCGCAGACCGTCCTGGTCGCCCACATCGATCGCGATTGCCCCATACTGCCGCAAGCTGCCGATGTACTGGTCGACGAAGGCCAGCGGAGCATTCGCCGCCCACTTAGCAATCACGTCCGGGTCTGGCGCGCCATTCTTTGTCGGCAGATCGAGATAGAGCGGCGGGTTTTTCGGATCGGGCGACCATGCGGCGGCGGACGCAAGCTGAACTCGAAGCCCCCACGGCAAGTTGGCCGAATCCGCCGGCGTCTTCACGGCCTCCATGGCTTTTTCAGCGGCTGGATCGGCAGGTCTGGCTCCCATAGGCGCGAGACAGCAGGGGCTCATAATATACAGACTCCCGAAGACGTCCGAATGCTTCATACCAATGCGGCTGGCGCCATACCCGCCCATCGAATGGCCGACCAGTCCTCGGCTGGTCCGCTTGGCAATGGTTCGGTAATGAGCGTCTATGTAGCCGACGAGGTCGTGCGCGATGAACTTCTCAAAGTCGCCCGTGGTCACGGAACTGGAGTACATCGATCCGTTGTGCGCAGTCTTCGAATCGGGCAGGACGACGATCATCTCCTGAGCCCCTTGAGCGAAGGCGCCCTCGATGGTTTGCGGCACGTGGATTTCGTGCGTCCACTGCTCCGCGCCGATCGAGTAACCGTGCAGGGCATAGACCACGGGGTAGCGGCGGGCCTTCCCGGTGGCGTAACTGGGCGGCAGGAAGACAATTACGTCGCGGTCGACAGCATCGCCTTCCAGATTACCTTCCAGCGCATCGCCGTGGACCTTGATGCGCTCCACCGTTACGGGTTTGGCGCCGGGCACGACGGCAGGCACGTCGGTCTTGACTTGCGCCGACAGCGATATCGTGAGTCCCAGTGGGATCAGCAGCACGCCGAAGATGTTCGTCATTTTCGTCAACTCAATCCGCATGTTCTCTCCTCAAATCGCGTCGTGCACGAGGTCGTTGTCCTCCGCCGCGCGCCGTTCGCTATGGTACGGCACGGCGGCGTTTTCTGCAATGGCTTACAAAGAGGTCCTCATAGCCTGCCATGCCGTTTGCGGCCGCGGCTTACGTAAACGTTTACGGCTCGCCCCCCCGCGGGTGTACACTATTCGGAGGCCGAACTCACTGAGTGAGAGGCTTGCCCCATATGAACAGAACCTTGTTCAAAGTCCGTGTTCAAAGGAGCCTACCCGCAATGCGTGCAGTTCTCGTCTGTTCGATTCTTATCACTGGCGCCGCGACTGCACCGGTCGTGGCCGCGGAGAAGGTTCACTTGTCGGTTGACGTGTCCAAGGCCGGAGCGAAGATCGACCGCAACATCTTCGGCCAGTTCGCCGAACATCTCGGCCACGGCATCTATGAAGGTGTGTGGGTCGGTCCCGATTCCACAATCCCGAATACCCGCGGCATCCGCAACGACGTTGTCTCGGCGCTCCGGGCGCTAAGGGTGCCGAACGTCCGCTGGCCCGGAGGATGCTTCGCGGACAATTACCATTGGCGCAATGGCGTCGGCCCGGCCGACAACCGGGTTCAAACGCTCAATCCCGACTGGGGCGGTGTGATCGAGCCGAACACTTTCGGGACCCACGAGTTCATGGACTTCGTCAATCAAATCGGCAGTGAGGCATACATTTCCGTCAATGTGGGTTCCGGCAGCCCGCAGGAGGCGGCGGAGTGGCTGGAGTACATGACTGCCGCGCAGCCAACCACGCTGGCCAGGCAGCGCGCGGCCAACGGTCATTCAGCCGCGTACAAGGTCGGCTATCTTGGCATCGGCAACGAGAGTTGGGCCTGCGGCGGCAACATGACGGCCGATACCTATCTGAGCCAGCTCAAGATCTACAGCCGCTTCGTCAGGAATTACAATCCGGCGCAGGAAGGCAAACAGCAGATGCTCAAAATCGCCGTTGGACCTGGCGGACCCGACACCGAGTGGACCGAGACCATCATGAAGGCGTATCGGAATCACGAGTGGAGTTGGGATATCAACGGTCTCTCGCTGCACTCCTACACGGTAGTGAAGTGGCCGCCGTCATACGCGTCGGTGGGGTTCGGTACGGCCGAGTACAGCCAGATCCTCAAGTCCACCTTGGAAATGGAGGATCTGGTGACGAAGCAATCGGCCGTGATGGACAAGTACGACCCCCAGAAGAAGGTCGCGCTGGTGGTCGATGAATGGGGCGCGTGGTACGCACCATTGCCCGGCACGAACCCGGGATTCCTCGTGCAGCAGAACAGCCTGCGCGACGCCATTCTCGCTTCGTTGAACCTGAACATTTTCGCCCGCCATGCCGACCGTGTGCGCATGGCCAACATCGCCCAGATGGTCAACGTGCTCCAAACCATGGTCGTCACGGACAAAGAAAAGATGCTCCTCACGCCCACGTATCAGGTCTTTCGAATGTATGTGCCATTTCAGGATGCGACCGTTGTGCCTGTCGCTTTCGACGCGGGCACTTACACGATCGGTACCGTCAGCTTGCCCCATCTGGATGCGATCGCCGCCAAAGATGCGTCCGGCAAGCTGTGGCTTGCGATCACCAACCTCCATCCCGAGGAGCCCATGGAGATCGACGCTGACCTGATCGGCATCGGCGTCAAATCGGCCGCGGGAGAGACCTTGACGGCACCCAAGGTTGACAGCGCGAACACCTTCGAGGCGCCCGACACCGTCGTCCCGAAGCCCATTCCCGTGAAGGTTCAAGGCGGCAGGCTTGCTCTCAAGCTGGAGCCAAAGTCGGTGACGGTGATATCGATCGAGCAATGACAGAAGGTCCGGATAATCATGTTCACAAAACGTCAAACCGTACTCCTCGCCAGCCTGCTTCTGACTCTGCCGGTCAGCGGTGGCGATTTCGTTATGCAGGTGACCGATAACGGCTACCTGAATACGCAGGGTTTCAGCGTCATTCTCTACAAAGACACTTATCACCCGACTTTCGTTGACGAGAAGAAGGCCGCCATGGAGATGATCCTCCATGGACAGCGCATCGCCACCAACGGCGACGTGCGCCTGGTGCCCACTCCGGAGCAGTGGGACCTGGTGGCGAAACTGAACGGCCAGCAGGCGGACAAAGAACACAACCGTCTCACCGCGCAGTTGTCGTTTCCCAGTTACGAGATGAACTATCGCCTCGAAGTCGCTGCCGAACCCGGCGGCGTGCGGGTGAGCGTGAACCTCGAGAGGCCGCTACCGGAGAAACTGGCCGGCCGCGCGGGCTTCAACCTTGAGTTCCTGCCGTCGCTCTACGCCGGCAAGAGCTATGCGGTAGACGGTACGTCGTTCGGGACGATGCCGCGCAGTCCGCAGGACCCGATGCAGAAGGTGCCGAGGTCGCCCGACGACCCGAAGAAACTCCCCTACCAGGAGGAATGGGACCAAGCGAAGGGCTATACGCAGCCGCTTCCGTTTGCCAGTGGCAAAAGCGTCACGCTGGGGGCGGAAGACCCGCAGGTCCGCATCACCATCGCCTCTGAAAACGGTCCGGTGTCTCTTTATGACGGCCGCAATCGCGCTCAGAACGGCTGGTTCGTGCTGCGCACCCTGATTCCTTCGGACAAGACCGAGGGCGCGGTGATCTGGCACATTCGCCCGGACGTGATCCCGAACTGGACACGACCGCCGATGGTGGCGCACAGCCAGGCGGGTTATGCTCCCGGTTTCCCGAAGGTCGCCGTCATCGAACTGGATCCAAAATTCAATGCGCCCAAGACGGCGAAGGTGCTCCGCCTAGGCGAAGACGGCTCTTATCGGCAGGTCTTTGAAGGGCCCGTTTCCACCCCGACGCCTTGGCTGCGCTACACCTACGCCAAGTTCGATTTCTCTCCGGTCAACCAGCCCGGCCTGTACGTGATCGAGTACGCGGACCAGAAGACCGACCTGTTCCCCATCGCGAAGGACGTTTACAGCCGGACGTGGCAATCGAGCCTGGATGGCTTCCTGGCCGTCGAGATGGATCACGTCTCGGTGAGGGAAGGCTACCGGCTGTGGCACGGCGTTTCGCATCTGGACGATGCGCGCCAGGCGCCGCCGAATACGCAGCACTTCGACGGGTACCGCATGGGCCCGAACCTCGATTCGCCGTTCCAGGCCGGCCAGCATATCCCCGGGCTGAATGTGGGCGGCTGGTTTGACGCCGGCGACTACGACAACATCGCCTTCAGCCAGTATTCTGTCATCCAGGACCTGGCTCTGGGCTACCAGGAGTTCGACCTCAAGTGGGACCAGCTTACGGTGGACGAGACAGCCCGCGAGGTGGAGATGCACCGGCCCGACGGGGTTCCGGACGCGGTCCAGCAGGTCAAGCACGGGATTCTGCAGGTGCTGGCGCAGGTCAAGGCCATCGGCCACCCGATTCTGGGCATCATTGAGCCCACTCTGCGGCAGTATACGCATCTGGGCGATGCGGCATCGAATACCGATGGACGGCTTTACTCGGAGAAGCTCGGGCCCAACGAACTGGAGGGGAACTTCTCCGGCAAGCCGGATGATCGCTGGGCCTTCACCACCAGGATGCCGGTCCTGCAGTACGGGGCCACCGCATCGCTCGCCGCGGCGGCGCGGGTGCTCAAAGGCTGGGATGATCCGCTGGCCAAGGAGTGCCTGGATACCGCCGTCAGGCTTTGGGACGAGGAGCACGCGACCCCGCCGGCCGGGGCCATGGACTGGAACGCCGCGATCGAGTTGTTGATCACGACCAATGGCGCGGAGCCGTACAAAAAGCGCGTCCTGGAGCTGTTCCCCACAATCAAGCAGCGGTTCGGATTCAACGGCTGGACTGCCGTGCGCGCCCTGCCTTACATGGACGTGGAGTTCAAGAAGCAGCTTGAAGCGGTGGTCAAATCCTACGTAGTCGAGCTGGATGCCGAACTGGCGAAGACTCCGTTTGGCGTACCGCCCAGCCTGCGCACCTGGGGCGGCTCACTCTCGGTGGCCGAACTCGGCGTGCGGATGTACTTCCTGCACAAAGCATTCCCGGAGATCGTCGGCACAGACTACACGCTGCGGGCCGCGAACTACCTGCTGGGAACACATCCGGTGTCGAGCACTTCGTACATCTCCTCGGTGGGGACGGTTTCCAAGCTGAAGGCCTACGGAAACAACCGCGCCGATGGAACGTTCATCCCCGGCGGCATGATTCCGGGCTACATCCTCATCCAGCCGGATTTCCCGGAGTGCATCGACGACTTCGGGTTCCTCTGGTTTGAGGACGAATACATTATCAACGTCGCCGCCAAGTGGGTTCTGGTGGCCAATGCGGCTGATGCGCTGGTCAAATAACGAGTCTATGCCGCAAACGCGCGCCGGTTACCCGATGCATCAGGCGATGCTCACTTTCAGCGCAGCCGCGTAGTCAACCTTCGGTCGATACTGCTTAGGAAGCTCGACTCGGAGGCCGTCGGCATTCTGTTGCCAGTTCACATTGGCGCCCGTCCCGAGAAGTTCCACCCTGGCCACTCTGCCCGGTTGGGTCGAGGCCGAAGATCCCAGCGAGGGCACGACGACTGCTTCCGTCGGCCAGCCCAGCACGATTGCGTAGACCACAGTGTTCGCCTTATTGCGTGTGAACCGGATATCCTGGGGCCCGAGGCTGCTGATGCTGTTTCCCTGAAACGGGCCGCTCTTCACGTTGTGAGGGCCTTCGCCATAGATCTTCCATGGCCGAGTCTCGTAAATAGCCTCGCCATTAACCTCCATCCACGCGGTTATGCCGTCGAGCACGGCGATTTCCTTGCTGTCGATGGTGCCGTCAGGCTTGCCCGGGACGTTGAGCACGAAGGTGCCGTTCTTGCTGACCGAGTCGATGAGCCAGAGAATGACATCGCGCGGCGGCAGGTAGCCGCCGTATTCACCCGGCTTGTCGTAGACGCCGCGACGATAGTGCCATTCGCCGATGCAGGTCTCCGACTGCCAGGCATGCGGCATGATCCCGCTGGTAATCCCACGCTCGTAGTCGGCGACCAGGGCTTTGGCCAGCCGGTCGGGAACGTCCTTTCCGTTCAAAACCGCTTCCAGCCTGCCGCGTGTCTTGAGGTTGTGATTGTAGAAGTACGCGCCTATGTTCATCCCGCCCCAGCCCAGCGGCAGCAGCGAATTGTCGAAGTAGAGCAGGTCGGGATCGTGCTGATCGATCAGGTCGCGCGTCCGGTCGTAGAAGTCCTTGACGTAGGAGACGTCGGGCAAAGCGTCGATCGGGTGCTTCACGCCATAGAGGAGCTGCGGATCGAGGCCTTGCCACCACTGCTCCTTTCCCTCGCCGGCGGTGAGTTCGCCGTCGTAGGGAACGCCGGCCAGCGGACCGGATTTGTCGGCACCATGCGAGGGCTGGAACCACCACCAGTTGCGCGCCTGATGCACTGTGACGCCGAGGCGCAGCCCCTGCTTTCGCGCGGCGGCAGCCCATGTCCCGACCACGTCGCGATGCGGGCCGATCGCAGCGGCGTTCCACGGGTGATGCTTGGAGTCCCACGCGTCAAAACCGTCGTGATGATTGGCAAGGGCAATGAAGAACCGCGCGCCGGCCTTTTTGTAACGCCTGATGAGTTCGTCGGGCTCCCAGTTCAGCAGCGTCCACTGTGCGCAGAGGTCTTTGTATCCGAAGCGCGAGGGCGGCCCGTAATGTTCGAGGTGGTATTTGTACTGCGGCTGGCCCTCGACGTACATATTGCGCGCGTACCAATCGCCGTCTTCGGGCACGCACTGCGGGCTCCAGTGGGCCCAGATGCCGAACTTCGCATCGCGGTACCACTCGGGCGCGTCGTATTCGAGCAGCGAGTCCCAGGTGGGCGTGTAGGGACCCTCTCCCGCAAGATTCGGGATCGGGGAGTTCATGGGCACACCGTCCCAGGATCCACTTGGAATGGGCAGCGCGCGCGGCTCGCCCCAGGCGGTTGGTTTCCCTGTCTTGTCATCGGGTTTAGATTCGACGATTCTGTCGCCGCTCAGGCGATAGAAGATCCTCTTCTCTGGCGGCAAAGCGCAGAACTGCGAATAGTCGTGGGTGTACTTGCCGAATCCGCCAGGCAAGGCCGACTGGCTCTCTTGAGCGGCCTGAACAAAGCCTGGCATGGCATTCGACGCCACCGTAGTCGCGAGGAACCGGCAAAAGTCACGTCGTTGCATAACTGCTCCCGTCATCCTCCGGCGGCAGGTCGCACACCCCGCGCCGTCGTCTCGGATCATAGCAAGCGCCGCGCGGGGCAGTCAACGATACAGTCATCGTTATAGATGGGGAGCCCGTTTCGCTCGGCCCCGCGGATTTCTCCCGTCACTTCTCCTTGTTGATGATCCCGGCGAAACCGCCGCCCGGAACGAGCGAAAGCGGCACCACGGATTTCGCGTTGACGTCGCGCGTGGACTCGATCACGGCCTGGTAATCGGATCCGTCCGCTTTGTCCGCGAAGCCGCGCAACGTCCAACGGCCTTTGCCGAGGAACTTCAGCCGCGCCGGCAATTGCGCCGCTTCGTCGCCATTCATAGCCGCAAGGTACCAGCGCTCGCCCGAACGGCGGGCGATCACGATGGAGCGGCCGACCTGGCCCGAGAGCACCACGGTCTGGTCCCACACGGTCGGCAGGTTGCGAAGGAACTCGATTCCAGGCTGCCTCCGGTAGTTCTTAGGGCTGTCGCATAGCACCGTCAGCGGGCTCGGATAAACGACCGTCATGGCTAGTTGCCTCGCCCGTGTGCCCATAACCTCGGCTGGTACGGCGATCTTGAAGTCCTTCGGCGCACGATTCAGGAAACCGCCGGGCGTGAAGTCCATCGGGCCGAGCAGGGCGCGGGTGAACGGCAGCGTGATCGTGTGTTCCAGCGTGCATTGGTTACCGGGGAGCTTGTTGTATTCGTTTCCGAGCACGCCTTCCTGCGTGATGAAGTTGGGGTACGTGCGTGCCATGCCCGTCGGTTTGTAGGTTCCGTGAAAATCGATCATCAAGTGGAGCTTCGCTGCCGCCGACAAGACCCTCTCGCACCACTGAACCGTCTCCTGCGACTGGCTGTTGAGGAAATCGATCTTCACTCCCGCGAATCCTTGTTGTGCGAAGCGCGCGAGCGCCTTCTCCACCCCGAATGTCTCGACGTCGAGAGAATGCGCCCAGATGAACAGACGCACGTTCTTCGACTTCGCGTATTGGACCAAGCCGGGGATGTCAATTTGGGGATCGGTCTGCGTGAAATCGGCCGCCGCCGCATTGGGGGTAGAGTGGAGCGATTTGTCGTAGAGCGTCATGTTCTTGTACCAGAACCAGTCCATCAACTCGTACTGCCAGTCCATCTCGCTTGCCAGATCGATGTACTCCTTGTCTGCCGCCGTCGTCCCTCGCGCCAGCACGGCGGTGTGGCTGGGATCGGGATCGTAGGGGTTGACCCCCGTCCACCAGGGATCCCACGCGCAGGCTCCCGGTTTGACCCACGAGGTGCCCGCCAGCCGGCTTGGCGTCGCCAGATTCGCGATCAGGTCGGAACCGACCAGGCCGGACGCCGTGCGTCCGAACATCAGAACGCGCCAAGGGCTGACGCGTGGCACGGTGGAAAGCACCAACCCGTTTCCATCCGAACGCGCGTCGAGCGTCACCTTCACCGAAGTTGTGCCACTGCCTGTGATCGACATGCCGGCCCAATCCAGCAGATCGGATTCCGCGACGGCAATGTAGCCGGCCGGCGTTTCTACCAGCAACGGCAAGATGCTCTTGAAGGGTAGCCCGGGCTTGCCGGAGGGGATTGCGCTGAGTTTGGTCTCCGGATAACGGGCCTCCGTAGCGGGCGATTCTCCGCCCGCCCAGCAACGATAGTCCTCCGCGAAACGAAACTCCGTCAGCTCCTTCGTCAAGACGAAGTGTCCCAGGCCGCTGCTTTCAGGAAGGTCGTAACGAAACGCGACCCCGTCGTCGTAGGCGCGCACGATCAGCCCGAACGTCCGGCGCTCGGCGCCGCGCTCTTCGAGCGTCAGACGCACTCCGTTCCAGCGATCGCGGACGAACCGGTTGTTGCCGAGACGGTTCTCCCACTCGCCGTCGTGTATGGATCTTGCCGCCTTCGTGATGACAGCCGCTGGGCCCAGTTTCACTCCGTCCTTGAACTCGAGACCCAGTGATGAATTGGCCAGCACGGCTTTGCCGTCGACCTCGACCCGGTAAGCGAGTCCGCGATCGTCGGAGACGATGACGGCTAGCCCGCCGCCGGGCGCAACAACCCTTTGCTCGGCTGCGCGCGCCCCGACGGCCCAGAATGTCAACCCAAGAGCAGTGGCGGCGAAAGAGCTCACGAACTTGCGGACATCAAGTCGCTTCACAATCGGCTCCCCTCACTTTGCGACGAAGCAGCAGATCACGCGGGCCGCCTCCCCGCCGATTCCGGCTTTTCACTCGAGCAGGTCGCGGAACGCGGCTTCCAGGCCGGCTGCGCCCTCGCTGCCGGGCGGGCTTTTCAACACCTGAGGCCCTTCCGTGCCGGTGTTCTCCCAGCGATTGCCCTCGCCGTTCCGGTTCCGGAAGAACACATTGCGATCCGTCAGATTGTCCTTGACGAGGAATCCCGACGAGCCTTCATCGAGGTAGATCATGGAGCTCGGGTCGCCGGTCGGCGAGCGGCGCAGATCGAACACGTAGTTGCCCCGGATTTCCGACGGTGTCTGATTGGAGAGAACGTAGATGCCGCCGCCGTCTCCCATACGCCGCATGTAGTCGTGGATGCGGTTATAGAGGATTTTGTTGTCACTCATAGCGTTCTCGAGCGTTGTCCAGCCCCAGCCTACGCTGACGCCGGAGTACGGCATGTTGACGATTTCGTTGTGCTCGATGGTGAGGCCGCGCGGATAACCGGCGGCGATCGCGGTCGAGCCCCAGTCCTCGTTGCCGCAGTCTCGGAAATAGCAGTTGGCGACGCGGTCGTTCAGAGAAAGCTCGCGCTCGTCGGAAACGCGGTAGGGCAGGTGTGCCTCGAGACCTTGCTCGGAGAAACGGCCGATCTGCACTCCGTTGCCGCCGATGCCCTGGAAGACGCAGCCGACTATTCGGTTGTCGCGGGTCGCGTGGTGCAGATCGAGGGCGGCGAAGGCGGTGTTCCGGAACTTGCAGCGCTCGAACCGGATCCGGCTCGCTCCGGCGAGATACACCGCGGCGGGTGGCCGCGCGGTCCAGCCCAGGTTATCGAGGGTGGGCGCCTCCGGAACGCCGCCCCGGATCCGGTATGCGGGCTGCTCGAAGTACTGACCCAACTGGAGCGGCACGTGCCCAGCCTGGGTCGGCCGCATCCAGGTGGAATCCTCAAATGCCAGTCCTCTGAACTCGATGTCGTGCACCGGGCGATCCATCGAACCCTGGAAGCGGACCAGCGTCTCGAGCCGCGGCGCCACGACCTGAGCCGTCGCCATGTCCTCGCCCGCACGCGGCCAGTAGTAAACGAGTCCCGCCTTGTAGTCGAGATACCATTCGCCGGGCTCGTCAAGAAACTCGAGGGCGTTCACGAAATGGTACGGGTCGGTGTTCCGCGGCCAGGGATAGGGATGAGAGAAGACCAGGGTTCGCTCCGGTTCCTGGAAGGTGATGCGCGCCCGCGTTCCTTCGATCGCGACGGATTCAACACGGAGGTAGGAGATCACCCAGGACTGCTGCAAGAACATTTCGACGCGCTTGAGGTTGCGCCACTCGGCGGCGTCCTTGGCATCGACAACTGCCTGGCGGTGGACGATATCCCACTCGACCAACCGGTTGAAGTTGTCGCCGTTGGGACTACGGGCGCGGACCGCCTTCCGGCCGTTCACGTACAGCTGCCGGAAGTCGAGCGGCACGGCGCCAACCTCCGGATCCTTTGCGACCCACACGTGCCCCATGGCGGCCGAGGGCAGGCCTGGCGTAGCTGTTTTCAGCTTCCTCCACCCGGTGATCCGCAAGCCGCCGCTGAAGACGGGCTTCTCGCCCGGCGCGGCCGCGTACACGACAGGTCTGTCTGGCGTACCGGAGTCTTCCGGAATGAACTGCAGCGGCTCGGTCAGCCGATATAGGCCTTCGTGGACGACGACCCGGATTCCGCCCTCCGGCATTCCCTTCGTCCGCAAAAGCTCCCGGACGGCCAGTTGAGCCTGGTAGAGCGTCGCAAAGGGCCGCTCGGCGCTGCCGCCTCCCGAAAGCCAGGATCCCGACTGGATTCCGCCCGTCGTCCACTGGGGCTGGCCGGGCTTGCCGGGCTGAGGCCTGACCGACGGATCGGAGGAAGTGAAGGGCCCGACACCGCCCGGCTTGACGTGGAACTCGACAGCGCCGGCCATCGTCTGCGCCGCGCCGGTGGGGGCGCTCACGGCCAGAGCGGCCAGAAGCAGGCATCCTCGCGGCGCTGTTTTGCTGAAATGTACTCGGATCATTGTTCTCCCGGCCCGCCGGCGTCTGCTTCACCGTCGCGTGGACGTACCCGAATCTCCTCCCCGTTATAGACCGCGCTGCACGACTTGCGGCCGCTCTTGGAAATGAACGCGATGTGAAACTCGCGAGAGGTCACCATCCCATCGAAGCCGCCCATCCGCGCCCCAATGGTCAATTCGCCGCCGAATTCGTCCCAGTTCAGCATCACGATCGAAAAGCGGCCGCACTCGTAATTGTAGTTGTCGCCCTCATCCTCGTAGAGGGGAAAAGCGCCGCTCGCGCCGCAGTATACGCGGATTTCATACGGAGCGCCAGGGACTTCATCCACGTACTGCATGGCGGGCGACATCGGCACAATAGCGCCGGCGCGCGCGAACACCGGAATCACATCCAACGGCGCGGGCGCTTCGACCCTCCTCCCGCCGCGAGAATAGGTCTCGGTCAAAAAGTCGTACCAGCCGGGGCCGGCAGGCAGGTAAACCGGCCTGCTCTTCTTGGCTCCCCTGATCGTCTCGGAGTTCCGGCCATAATACATGGGAGTCGTGACCGGACACACCATCAAGCCGGGACCGAACAAGTATTGGTCGCTAATCTCGTGGGCCCTGCGGGCATCCGGGAAATCCAGTGCCAGCGCCCGCATCATCGTCCAGCTATTCAGAGTCACCTGGGCTGCCACCGAGTAGATATAGGGCAACAAACAATAGCGGAGGCGGATGTAGCGGACGATTGCATCGTAGAACTCGGTGCCGGATTCGCCAAAGCGCCACGGTTCGCGTGGTGCGTCCGTTCCGTGCGAACGGAACATCGGCAGAAACGCCGCGTACTGCAGCCAGCGCGTATACAGCTCCCAGTACCCGAGGTCGGTGCAGCCGGTGTCCTTCGGATCGGGCGTGATGGCCGAGGCGTCGGCCAGGCCGCGGCATCCGGCGTCATAATCGCCGCGCCAGAACCACAATTGCGGATCGTTCCTGATGAAGAATCCTCCGATATCCAGCGTCCAGTAAGGTTCGCCGGCGGCGCAGAAATTCAGGCCCTCGGGGATGGACCGCCGTAGTGTCTCCCACGTGGCGGAGATGTCGCCGGACCAGGTCGTCGTGCCATAGCGGTGCTGGCCGGCATACGACGACCTCGTCAGATTCACTACGCGCTTGTCTCCGGCCACGCGACGTTGGCCCTCATAGATCCCGCTCGAATGCAGCAGCGAGAATGCGTTGATATAGCCCGGATCGAGATACCGCTTGGCTTCTCCGGTGTTGATCAATAGACGCTCATGCGGTTCGGGCTTGACCGCGCCACGCCAATCCGATTCGAAGGGTTCGGTACAGTCGGACCACCACGCGTCGATGCCGTGTGAGAACAGGCCGCGGTTTGCCTGCTCCCAGTAACACCGGCGCGCCTCCTCTTGAAAGGCGTCGTAAGTCGATTGATTGCCGAGCATCAGACCGCGCTGCTGCAATTCTTTCCGGTCGGGACCTTCGCCGGTCATGGTTGGCCAGACCGAGACCATGAGCCGGGCGCCCATGGTATGCAGGGTGTCGGCTAATTCCCTGGGAGCGGGAAACCGCACCGGATCCAGCGATTTCTGTCCCCAGCCACCATCGTAGGGCCACGACTTCCAGTCCAGAATGATCAGATCCAAAGGGATGTCACGCCGGCGATACTCGCAAACCGTGTCCACGAGTTCTTTGGCGCAGACGTAGCGCTCTTTGGATTGAGCGTACCCGAAGAACCATTTCGGCGGCAGTGGAACCTGGCCAGTTAGTTGGTGATACCCCCTGGTTATTTCGTCGAATCGCTTGCCACAGATAAAGTAGTAGTCGAGCTCGTCCACTACATCCGCCCACAGGTAAGACCCGAGCGCGTCGTCGTGGAACGTAATTAGAGAGTAACAGTCGAGCAGAATTCCGTATCCACGCGTGGAGACGAGATAGGGTACGACAGCTTTCAGGTTGTGCTGGTATAGTTCTCTCGACTTCCCGCGCAGGTTCCCGTATCCTTCCTCGTGCGATCCCAGGCCAAAGAGTGCTTCGTCTTCGACAAACACGAATTCCAACTTCGCCTCGAAGGCCTGCCGGTCAAAAACACGCTCCGATTCGGCAGCCGAAGCGCGGACGCCGTCGATCCCGGTGGTGGAGGCTACAGAGAGTTCTTCGCTGAAACGGTCTCTGTAGATCTTCTTGGGCGTCAGCGATTTGCCTCCGCGATCGGGCTCGCGCGTCAGCAGGCGGTCCTTGCCGTCGTAGTAGCGGATCGCTCCTGTCTTTCGGTTGGCCTCCACGGTAAGCAAGTTTGTTGCAACTCGAAATGTGCTCGCGTCTTCTTCCAGCCAGTAGTCCTTGTACCAGGAGTTCGCAACAACCGAGAGACTGGCGCGCTGCTGAAACGGCTGGTTTCCGGTCATGGTCACCCTTGCGATGGACTCGCTCACGAAGCCGATCCGCAGGCGTAGATTGTCCGCGGCCAGGATGACCGATTCACCTTTGCTTTCAACTCGAAACATGTTATTCCTTTTCGAGAGCAGCACCCACGGAGCGGCGCTGTTCCAACTCAAGGTGGATCCGCCGCTCCAGCGCCTCGTACCTGGAATAGAACAGAACCGGCACAAGGGCTAGCGCGAAGAAGGCCGCTGGCAGCCAGATGAATCCGGTCTCAATGCCTGCGAGCGCCGAAGCACTCTGCCGCACGTTGGGAACGTAGCCGTATGCGGCCATGGTCCAGGCAGGCAGGGCACCCCCAATGCCACTCCCCGCTTTGAAGCAGAATGCGGCGCCGACGGCGGTCAACAGTCCTGCGGCTCGAATACCGGTCTTCCACTCGCCGTAGTCAACGCTATCCGAGAGGAGCGAGAACGGCATGGTCATGGCGACTCCGCCCGCAATCGCCCCGACAATCCAGCCTGCCAGCACCGCCGCGAGCGACGGCGCCCCCAGATACATCAGCAACTGGCCGCCGATCGACCCCGCCAGTCCCCACGCCCACAAGTTGCGCTTCGAGGTGAAACGGCAGAGCCAGGGCAGAAAGACAACTGCACTGAGCGAGACGATATCCAGGCTGTTGACCAGGGGAACCAGGTCCTTGCGTCCCAGATTGTAGGTGAAGTAATAGATGAGCGCCGACACTCTGGAAATGTAGGCGACCCAGAACAGGAAGCTGCTAGACGCTATGATGATCCACGGCCAGTTGCCCGCGATCGCGCCGAACGTCCCCAGGATCCGTGTCGAACTCCGGGGTGCTTCGACGACTTCCTCGAGGTTCCTAAATGCGATCACGAACAACAGTGCCGCACCGGCCGCGAAAATGGGCATCGTGAGCGTGAATCCGCGCTTATCGTTTCCATGCCCGAGTGCGGCGACGAGAGGAAGCGCCGTGGCGCTTACGATCAGCACGCCCACCTTCGAGCCGATCATCCGGTACGTCGTTAGCAGCACTCGCTGGGCAGGGTCCGGCGTCAGCGACGACAGAATTGCGGTCACCGGCGTGTTGATTCCCGTGTAGAGGATGCCACACACGATGTACGTGGCGGCCGAATACAGAACCTTGGTGTGAGTACCGAGATCGGGCGTCAGGAAAGTCAGGACCCCGGACACGGCGTACGGTATAGAAAGCCAGAGAAACCATGGGCGGTACCTGCCCCACCTGCTGCGGGTGTTGTCCAGGATCATCCCCCAGACCGGCGCATCCACCCCGTCTATGCAGCGTGCGACCAGCAAGATGGTGCCGGCGATGCCCACCGGAATGCCGTACACGTCGGTGTAGAAGTACAGCAGGTAGTTCGAGATCACCGCAAAGACGAGTTGTCCCGCAGTGTCGGTCGCCGCATAACTCAGGCGTCTGCTGTGCGAAATGGTGTTCATGCAATTGGGAACGAGGACAGAGTCTCAGTTGCTGGGCAGCAGGGCTTTCTGCGCCAGATCGTCACTCCTGGCCCGGATCTCTTTCGATTCTTCAAAAGCCGCGGCGGCGGCTTTTGGGTCGCCCATCTTCTGATACAAACGGGCGAGTTGGTAATGCACGCTGCCGTCCTCGTCGCTCGCGAGGCACTGCTTGAGTTCCTCGATCGCTTCTTTCTCCCGGCCCGTTCTCGCAAGCACCTGGCCGAGGAGGGCGTGGACGCGAGGCAGGAGATCCGGACGCACGTTCCGGCTGCGTTCCAGGTACGGCCCCGCGTTTTCGTACTCGTTCTGCGCAACCAGGATCTCCGCCATCAGGAGGTTGAGATCGCAATCTTTCGGGTGTAGGCCGAGGGCTTTCTGGGCGGAGGCCCGAGCCTCTTCAAGCTTGCCGTCAGCGAGATTCGCCGATGCGAACCCCGCCAGGCCGGCCTCACTATCCTGCGAGATCGCCAGGACCTTTGAATACTCCTCTCGCGCTTGGTCGAACATCCTCCGCCGCCGGTAGTCATCGCCGAGTAAAGCGTGAACTGTCGGAGAATCGGGTTCCACCTCAGCCGCGCGCGCCAGCGCGGCCACGCCCAGCCTCTGGTTCGCCCGCACGGCCCAGTACCAGCCCTCGGGATCGTTCGGATACTTCTGCCGAAGACGATCGCTCGCCTGAGCGGCGGTCCGGAAACGGCCGGAGAAGAAAGCGCTGCTCGCAAGCTGCGTCAGGTCCACGAGGCTGCCTGGTTCCGGCAGAGAGCGCTCGGGCTCAACCACGCTGGCCGAGCGGACGCCCTCGCGGATGCGTGCCGATACGGCGCCGGCTATAACAGTCGGAGACTGCCCGAGTTGTGCCAGCAGCGTCTGGAGTTGTTGCGTATCGAGGCCTTCCCAAAAGCGCGGCGATGCCGCATCGAAGCCTTCCGGATCGGACTTGGCGAGACCTGCGAGTACCGCCAACCCCTTCTCCGGCGCGCCGCGCTCAAACAGAAGGCGAGCCATCCCGACGCGCGCGGCGGCACACGATGCCTGGTCGCGCTCGAACTCCTGCTCGGCTTCTGTCGCGTCGCCGTGCCTCAAGAGAACCAAGCCGTAAGAGGCATGCGAGCACCGGGGCGGAGTCCCACCTAGTGCCAGCAGGGTGCGGTAGGCATGGATCGCCATCGTCAGACGGCCCTCCTCCGCAAGCGCGTTGGCCGTAAGCTCGGCGACGTACACGGACCCGCCAAAGGAACCTGTCAGCTTGGCGCCCGCGGCCTCCGCCAGATCGAAATACGCGAGCCCCAGACCGAACCACGCCTCTCCACTGCGCGGCGCCAGCCCGGTCGCGCGGTGATACCACTCCCACGACTTCCCCGGGTCCCAGAGCATATGGAACGTGCGGCCCAGCGCGAGCGGCGGCTGGGGATCGCTCGGATTCAGTTGTTGGGCTGCTAGCAGCGGCGTAACCGCCTCCTTCGGGCGGCCGAGTTGTAGCAGGTCGAGTCCACGAAACAGGTTGGGGACGAACAGTGAGTGGTTCAGCCGGAGCGCCGAGCCAAACGCGTCCGCCGCCGGGGAATAGTTCCTGGACTCGTGCTCCATCAGCCCGAGATTGCTCCACAGTTCGGCGATGTTCGGGCTAAGCGCCAGCGCCCCGCGATAGGCGGTGGCGGCGGCCCGGAAATCGCCCCTGGCCTGAGCCTGACGGGCATCGGCCAGGAGCGACTCTAACTTGGCGGCTGGATCCGGTTGTGCAAGCGCCGGTATCCAGGCCGCCAGGGCGATCGTGAAAACTGCACGCACGCGCTTACCAGTACAGCTTTAGCCCGAACTGGATGTCGCGCGGGGGCAGACTAGCGGAGATTACTCCAAACGTCGAATCCGTGAGGTTGCCGTCGGGCGCGTAGAAGTTGGTGTGGTTGAACGCGTTGAACATCTCGGCCCGGAACTGAAGCTTCAGGCTTTCACGGAGGTAGAACCACTTCTGAAGTCCGATGTCCCAGTTCGCCAGACCCGGCGCTCGGACGTTTGACATGTACCGAGGCGCGTTTCCGAAAGTGAATGGCTCGGGTTGCGCGAATGCGGCGGTGTCGAACCATTCGTTAATGGTCGGGTTGCTGAGGGTTGGGTCGCCGACCAGGTTCGGCCTTTGGTTGCCGCCAAACGAGTTGGTGTTGTTGTCGCCGGTTGTTATAGCGATCGGGAAGCCGCTCTTGAATGTGGTGACTCCCGAAACCTGCCAGCCGCCAGCAATCGCATTGGCCACGGGATTGAAGTTCGTTCCGACCTTCTTGCCCTTTCCGATCGGGAGTTCGTAGATGTAGGTTACAACCAGGCTGTGTGGGGTGTCCGCAGCGTCCACCGATTTCTCGGCAGCCAGGTTGTAGTTGTCGCGAATGGGCGACTGGCCCAACCAGGAAGTTGTTCCGACTGTGTCGTCGGTGAACCTGGAGTATGTGTACGAGGCCAGCAGATTCAGCCCCGAGCTCCAGCGGTGAGTGAAGGTCACCTCGAGAGCGTTGTAATGCGAAAAGCTGTCCAGCGGCTGGGCTACACTGATGCTGCAGAATTCCGGATAGGGAAGCAGCAACTGCCCATACGCGACCGTCGGACTGGCAAGGCCACAACCGCTGCTGGTGATCTTGCCGTAATACGGGTTGGGGACCTGCTGCAACAGTTGGTTTCCGAGCGAAAGGTCCGCCGTCGGCAGCTGATCGTAGTTCAGTCCGCCCTGGGCCAGTTTGACGCCATGACTCGCCACGTAGCTGACATCGATCAGGTCGTTCTTGGTCAGGGCATACTGGATTCCGCCCATCCACTGCTCCATGTACGGGTCGGGCCGGTTGAGCTGCGAACCGCTCGTAGCGTAGCCGACATTGGTCATAGCGCCCGTGCTGTTGCCGGTTTGCGCCAGCGGGCCGTTGGGAAACGGATTGTCGAGGTTGTTCAGGGGCGTGTAATTGTCGGACGTTGTCGTTACCCAGGGCGTGCTCTGCCCGTAACCCTGGCCCGATCCCTGTCCGAAAAAGGAAGGCACGTAGTACAGGCCGAATCCGGCTCTGACGACCAGCTTATCCAAAGCCTGATAGGCGAGGCCGAGCCGCGGAGCGAAGTCTTTCCAGGTGGGGTTGTAAAGTCCGGGTCCGACGCCGCCGACGCCATTGTAAACGACGGTGCCCAGGACCGTCGAGCCAAGCGCCGTACTGATCGGATTGACGGCGTTGAAGTCGAAATAGTTCTGCTGATTGTAGCGTTCCGTGGGCGCGGATTGGTATTCCCAGCGCATACCCAGATTCAGCGTGAGCTTGGGAGCGACTTTCCAGTCGTCCTGGAAGTGGAGGCCGTAGAAATGCTTGGAGGTGAACGGCTTAAAGGAGACGCCGGTGGAGCCGCTGGTCCCGACTCCGAGCAGGAGCGAGGCGATGGAGTTACCACTGAGGTTCGGATCCGCAGTCTCGGGGTTCGGACCCGCGGTGGAGACGGAACCGAAGTTGAACGTGGTGGGATAAATACGTCCGCCGCCAGTCTGGCTCGTTATTTCCATGAAGCCCATCGAGAGGGAGTGCGAACCGTAGGTTTTGTTGAGGTCGGCCGACCCGGTGAAATCGTTGCGGGGGAAGCCGCCCTGGCCCGCTCCGTTCTCTGGACCCAGCGGGGCATAGCCGCTCACCGACACAACCGGGAACTGGTTCGAGGTTGCATTGATAAAGGCGGGCAGGCCGAGTTGGGTGAAATCAAACGGGTAGCCCTCCATTACATTGCCTTCAAACCAGTGATTGTAGCCCGCATTGACGCTCAGAACCGTCGTCGGACCGACCACCCAGGTGAGACCAGCGGTGCCGTCCAAGCGGTTGTTGGGGTTCATCGAGCCCGGTCCGCCCGGATCGTTGCCGTAGTAATCCGCCTCTTCCACCTTAGACTCAAGCTTTCTAGACCAGCGCCCGAAGAGTCGCACGCTGTCGCTGAGGTTGTGGTCGATCCGGATGCCATATTCGTCGGAGGTCGCCGCAGCGCTGGCTGAGGCCGAAAAGTTGTTTACCAGTCCGCTGTTGGTCGGGGCGGGATAGTATGCGAGCAGCTTGGCCCCAACCGAGCTGATCATGTTTGCCGGGATCCTATTCCCCGGGAACGGCGTGCGCGAGAATCCGTTGGAGGTCGCCACCGTGCTGAAGGGGTCGTATATCACCTGGGAGATGCCGGAGAAATCTCCACTTTTCTCGGCCGCTGTCGGCATCGTGAGGGTTACGGGACCGGGAGTGCCCTGGCGCAGCCCTTCGTAATATGCAAAGAAGAAGGTCTTGTTGCGCTGCTTGTACAGGCTGGGGATGTAAACCGGTCCGCCGCCGGCGACGCCAAACTGGTTGCGTTCGAAGTGCGTCCTGGGGACGCCCTTGGCGTTATTGAAGAAGAAGTTGGCATCGAGGTCGGAATTGCGAAGGAACTCGAACACGTCTCCGTGAAGGCTGCTGGAGCCGGACTTGGTCACCACGTTGTAGACATTGCCGGTGCTCCAGCCGTATTCCGCGGTGAAGCTGTTGGTCTGGATCTTCGCTTCCTGAACCGCTTCCATGGAAGGCACATAGATGACTCCGCCCCAATCGCCAGCGGTGTCCCAGTGGCCGTCGAGCAGGTAGGCGCTGGTTCCAAAGTAGCCTCCTCCGAAGTTCATGAAGGAGATATCCTGATCCGCGGTCCCCGACTGTCCTCCGCCATTGACCACCTGGAACTGCGAAGCGTTGTTCACGGAGGAGTTCAGCATCACGAGACCAAAAGCGCTGCGGAAATCGACCGGAAGCTGGTCGATCTGCTGCTGGTTCAGGTCTGAGGAAACGTTGGCATTGTCCGCGGCCAGGATGGGTGTCTCCAGGGCTGAGACCGTGACCTCCGATTTCACCTGGCCCACTTGGAGCGTGATTGACTGGCTGGACGCTTGTCCGGCAGTGAGGACAATGCCGTCCTGTTTGTATGTGGAGAAGCCGGTGGCTTCGACAGTCAACTGGTAGGTTGCCGGCGGCAGCAAAGCGAATGAGTATCGCCCCTCCGCATCGGTTGTGAACGCTCGGGAGATGCCCTTCTCCGGGCTCGCCAGAGTGACTTTGGCCGCAGGAACCGCTGCGTCCGAACTATCGTGAACGACCCCTGTTAAGGACGCGCTGAATGCCTGCGTCTGTGCATGGACGACCGGCTGGAGTATTGTGAGCGCCGCTGCCAGGCCGATGGCGAAAGCCAGGACGCCTTGCGCTGTGTACTTTGGCAACATGAAAACTCCCCTTTCTTTGAGAGGGCAGTGGCGCGGATGCGTGGTTCCCACCCCTTCGTGGAGAAGCTAGTTGTTTTGAGAGGCTTTCACAAGGTCCTTTACCGTGCGCTACCGCCCAGAGGCCGCAGATGCGGAGGCTTGCAATCGCCTTACTTAAGCGGTAAAGTACGTCAGGGGGTCGGATGGCGACAAGACCAGTGGCGGGCCCGACGTCGAATTCCGCGCCCGCATCGCACGCCGACGCCGTCCAGATCCGGGAGGCACTCCGCGAGGTTCTGGAGAGCGTGCCTTTTCGGACCTCCCGCCAGTGCCAAAGCCTTCTGACCTACGTGGTCGAACACACGCTCGCTGGGGAGAACGATTTGCTCCGCGAGCGCGTGATCGGGACCGAGGTGTTCGGCCGCGTCCCCGCTTACGAACCTGGGGAAGACCCCGTCGTGCGAGTGCGGGCCGCCGAGGTCCGGAAGCGGCTGGCTCAGTACTATCAGAATCGTGCCGACCACGTCGTTCAGATCGATATTCCCCCGGGTTCCTACAGGGCGGTCTTCCATTGGAAAGCGGTCGAGCCCACACCGCTGGAAACCCGAAAACTTGGTTTGGCAAGATCCCTGTGGCCCTGGCTGGCCCTGGCGCTTTTGGCAACGGCCGCGAGCGCCCTGGTGGTTCGCGGACTGCTGTCCTCCCAGCCTTCCGCACTTGACCAGTTCTGGGCGCCGGCATTGGTCAGCCCGAAGCCGATCCTCATCTACAGCGCCACCACGACGATTTTTCACTCTCCGGACCTCACCGATACCGCGCACGATCTGGTGGCTGTTCGAGGCCAGTATATGACTACCGGCGATGCTTACGCCGGCGTCGCCCTCGGCTCGCTGTTCTCGGGGAAAGGGAAGCTCTTCCAGGTGCGTTATGGCAGCGACCTCACCTTCGGAGACCTGCGATACCAGCCCTCCATCCTGATCGGCGCCTTTGGCAACGCCTGGACGTTACAACTGACGAACAATCTTCGGTTCGTTTTCGATAAGCACCCGACGATCCGGGACCGGTTCACAAACCGGATCTACACACTGCCGGACATGACGCCGGACGGACGCACGCCAGAAGACTACGCGATTGTTTCGCGGGTCTTCGACTCCAACACCGGCGAACTCTTGATCGCGGCCGCCGGGATCACCCAGTACGGATCCCGTGCTGCCGCGGAATTCCTCACATCTTCGCGACTGATGGCTACACTGGCCGCGAACGCTCCGAGGGACTGGCGGAAGAAGAACCTGCAAGTGTTGCTGCACACAAGGGTCGTCGACAATACGGCCGGACCTCCGCGTATCGTCACGACGTACTTCTGGTAGAGCCTGAAGCACCATTGCAGCATGGGTTCTCCGGCGAGGGGAAGGCGTTAGGGAAAATGGCCTGTAACGCTGACTGAATCGTTGACTCCCGGAGCGGATTACAGAGTGCGTGTCGGGCTCAACGCATCTATCATGGACGGGATGGTATGAGGACGCCAATCTTGAGACGAATCTTGCTTGGTATTGCCCTATGTTTGGGCAGCACACTCCTTCTCGGCCAGAGCGCAACTGAACACCCGGAGTGGCCCGGGAAGGGACGACTGTTTGTCGGAACCTGCTATCAACCCGTGGATCGCTCACCTGAGCAGATCAATCAGGATATTGCGCTCATGAAGCAAGCGGGATTCACGATGGTCCGCATGGGCGACTTGTCCTGGGACGCTTTTGAACCTTCAGAGGGGCGGTTTGAATTCGCGTGGTTCGACCGGATCCTGGACCAGATGCACCAGGCAGGAATCAAGGTGATCCTCGACATCGGCGGATCGCCGGCGCCAATCTGGCTTCACCACAATCATCCTTCGGTGAACCTCGTGAACGAGCAAGGCGCGACCGTGCACCCGGCCGAACGCTACATGGTGAATTGCGGCGATCCGCTTTACCGCGAGCGGCTGGTTCGCTTTGCCGACGAGTTAACCCGGCACTATGCTCGCCACCCTGCCCTGGCCGCGATCGGCTACAACAACGAGATCGGCAATGGCTTCATGTCTTACTCCGCAGGGGATCGCCAGAGGTTCATTGAATGGTTGAAAGCGAGGTATGGAACGGTTGCGAAGCTCAACAGCGCCTGGGCGACCCAGCGTTGGTCACGGCGCTTGAACTCCTTTGACGAGGTGGAGCTGCCCTATGCGGACGGCCCCGCTCCGCCAGAGCGTTATCTTGATCTGCGACGCTTCTGGTCCGATGTGACCATCTCAGTCCTCGAGGACTTGGAAAAGGTGCGTCAGCGCAATGTCCCCCAACTGCCGGCGGTTTCCAACCTCTGGGATACCGCCGGACGCAGGGGCTTTGACTATTTGAGCTCATACAAGAAATATGTGAGCTACGGAGCGGAGGGATTCTACCCGGCAACGCCGCTCGACGTCACGCTCGGCGCATTGCTCGTCAAGGGCGATCTGCCGACTCCGGCGTGGTTCAACGAGTTCGTAACGGGCGGTGGCGGGCACTACGGCGGCCCCAAAGGCATCATCCGCATGTGGGCCTACCTGGGCCTGATCGATTATGGGCAGACGTTTCTGGCGTGGACCTTCAACACACACAAGGGCGGCGAAGAGCAGGCGCTTTTCGGCTTGCTCGATCACGATGGCACGCCCTCCTGGAAGTACGCGGAGTTCCAGCGGATCGCTAGCGAGTTTTCGAGGCTACAGCACCTGGGCTTCCCGCGCTATCGCAAGCCGGATGTTGCCATCGCTTACTCGTTCGAGAGCCTTATTGCCTCTCGTCCGCCCTCAAGCAACACGGCACGCAGCTACTTCAGCCTCGACTATACCGGCCAGGTCACGAGCGCCTTGCAGCCGTTCTTTGAGGACAACATCGATGTCGCGCTAATCAACGTCGCGCACGCCGCCCTTGACTACAAGCTCCTGGTCATCCCCGCGGACTACCTTATGGACACTGCGAGCGCGGAGGCGATCCGGAACTATGTGAGAAACGGAGGCACGGCGATCATGACCGCTCTTTCGGCGAAGGTGGACGAGAGCAATCAATGGTTCGACACGCCGCTACCGGGCCGCCTGAGCGATGTCTTCGGCATTCGCACGTCCGAGTTCTACCGGCCGGCCACACCTCCAGAGATCCTCCTGAACGGCAACACGGAGAAGGCCGCCATTGGCTTCTACGAAGTGCTCGAGCCGCGCACCGCGAAGGCCATGGCAACGTTCACCAACACCCCCGAGAACGCGCCGGCCATTACGGTCAACTCCTACGGAAAAGGGCGCGCCATTTATGTCGCTGTCCCCGCGCAGATGCCGATTCTGGCTCCTCTCGTGCGGAGTCTGTACGCGGACCTGACCATCGAAAAGGGCCCGGAGACCCCCTCTGGAGTCTATGCACGGGTAGTTGAAGGAAGGACGTTGTATGTGAATACGACGGGCGAAGAGAAGACTCTGCCTGTCCAGGGGCGCATGCGCGGAATCGTTACTGGCAGTCTGTATGACGGCGTCATGCGATTGAAACCCTACGATGCCGACCTGGTGGAGAAAGAACAATAGGATGGGAGGAAGTACCCCGCAACGCCCACGGTGACCTTCGCGCTGGCAGCTTCCGCATCACGTCGGCGCATAGCCTCGCGGTAAGCATCGCCGTCACTGGGCGCAGCGGAACGCCGACAGGGTCGGTGGTGCTTTCCAGCGGCAGTTACGCTTCGGCCGCGGCCTTGGCAACAGAGACCTATCCAATCCGAAGTCAGCCGCAACGGAGGACGGAGGCTCGGTTTCCGATGCGGAGTGAACCGGGGAGGGCCGGATGAGCCTCACAGGCTAGACTGCAGTCCGATGCTGGGAAGGGATGGAACTTCGAATGGGACCCTGGGGCGGCTCACCTTGAGCGAGATGGAGGATATCGTGAAGTCCCATAGCTGGCGGGCCAAGGCCAGCACAGAGAGGCGGCGGCTGCCGATTGGGCGCGCCCCCACTGAGGATCACTCCTTACCATTTGTCACGGATGGCTCTAAGAACATTTTTCGACCCGCGCGCGTGTCGGCGGCTGACGGCCGGGCATCGCGGCGGGGCCGCCTGACACTCAGAGCAACTCCTCTTACTGGCTCGGCTACGCCTTCCGGGACAGGGCTCCTTGGAAGGACGAAGAGGAGGCAAGTTGACTGCGTACGGATATTTACCGTACACTGCGGGCTGGGAGGGGTCAATCGAATGCGCCAAACCGCTAAAGGCAGGCCGCGGACAGGCAAGACGTACCGATTCGACGCCCGACTGAACGAAGGGCAGAAGTTGCTGATTCAGCGCGCGGCAGATCTCCAGGGCCGTACGATGACCGACTTCGTCCTGCATAGCGCCGAAACGGCCGCCGAGCGTGCCATTGAGAGGCATGCCATGCTGATTCTGACCGCGCACGAGACTGAGGCTTTTGCGAATGCAATCTTGAGCCCGGCGGCTCCGGGGGCCGTGCTGCGGAAAGCTGCCCGAGAATACCGCCGGAAGATGATCCACCGGTGAGGAAGTCGCCTGGTTTCCCATATCGGGTTGAACCCCTCAGCGCGTCTCACGACCGCTTGGCTTTTCATTGCGGCGTTTCCGAACTGGATCGGTATCTCCACGAGCAGGCCGGCCCCGACGCGAGAAGAAAGGTCGCTGCCCCGTTCGTTTTGGTGGACCGGGAAGGATCAATTGCCGGCTACTATACCTTGTCCGCCTATGCCATCCGGCTGGGCGAACTGCCGGAGGTCACGGCCAAGAAGCTTCCCCGGTACCCGCTTCTGCCAGCAACTCTGCTCGGACGACTGGCGATCAGCAGTTTGTGCCGCGGGCAAAGCCTCGGGCGACTTCTCTTGATGGATGCGGTGCACAGGAGTTGGAGGAACACATCGGAAGTGGCTTTCGTAGGCGTTGTTGTCGAAGCCTTGGACGAGAGTGCGCTAGCGTTCTATCTTCACCATGAGTTTCAGCCGCTGAGAGATCATCCCGACAAGCTCTTCCTGGCGATGGCGACGATTGAAAGGGCGTTCAAGCCCACGGGTGCGTGATGAAGGCACGGCGGGTGGATCCGGCCTGCTACGGCGAAGTCGGCGACTGTAGACTGTTGCGAATGGGCGTGACGGAGAGCATTGGTGCAAGAGTGCTTCGGGCTTCGCGGGCCGAGGCGCCAGAAGTGCTGAATGATGAGCAGCTTCGCTCAATCTTTCACATTGGTGTCGTTATCTTCCTCTCGGCTTTTAACCGAAGGGTTCTAGAGTCCTTACCTGAGGAGCCAGATATCACTTGTCCGGACTCTGGCGGGGCTATCGAACGGACTCCGAAGCCTTGAAACGGATTATGAGTCTGCGGCTCTAATGCTGAGCTGAGGGCCCAGACTGCTCTGCTTGGACACTTTGCACCCCAAGCAAGCGTTCTCAACAGGCGATTCTCGTCATCCGGTCTGCACAAATCCGCTGAACGCACTGAGCCGCTCCAGGTCAGTTAGGCGTTCGATGGCGGCGGCCGCGCCGATGTTGCACGCTCAGCGCAAGAGAGGTTGTAGCCGTTGCGCGAAAAAGGGCAAGAAAAGGGCAAGGTCTCGGCCTGCCCCATGAACAGCTCACCCAACTTGCAGGAAACATTAGGCGAGCCCACTTGCGACCCCTTGGTGCGAGACCAGGAGATCCAGCATAGGAAACTGTCCAGACAAACAAAAAGAGCGCCGTCTGGCGCTCCGTAACATGCTGATTTTATTGATATTAAAAGGAAGGTGGTCGGGGCGAGTGGATTCGAACCACCGACCTCCTGGTCCCGAACCAGGCGCTCTAGCCAGGCTGAGCCACGCCCCGACTTCCGGAAGGACCCCCCTAGTGTAGCGCCCTTAGTACGGCGCCTTCAACATCGAATATTCGAAATTCCGCGGATCGAGCCCTCGCGCGGCCAGTTCTGCCATGCACTCCTCGGCCGTTTCGCCGATGGCTTCGATGCGCCTCAGCGGCAACGTCTCCGGCGTGTATAGCTCCAGAGCGACCACATAGCCGGCCAAGGCCGTGAGCTGCTCGATGCTCAGGCGCTCCGGGTAGAGGCCCACCAGCTTGCGGGGGTCAACGCGCGAATTGAGAATCATCCCGGTCCGATTGTACCAGCCACCTACAGCAGAATCAGCCCCTGCCGAATCCCAGTCGCCACCGCCTCCGTCCGGCTGGCCGCGCCCAGCTTGCTCATGATCGACGACACGTGGAACTTCACCGTGTGCTCGGAGATCCCCAGCTTCCAGGCGATCGTCTTGTTCGCGTCACCCTCGGCCAGCATTCGCAGCACTTCAATTTCGCGCGGCGTCAACGGCTCTGCGCCCGGCTCGGGGACTCCGCGGTGCAACGGCGCCGCTCCGTTCAGGATCGGCTCCATCATCTGCGGTTCGACCGCCAGTAGGCCGGCAGCCGCTGCCGCGATGGCAGCGAGAATCTCCGCCTCGCCGGCCTGCCGCGCCAGCACGGCTCGCACTCCAGAACGCAGCGCCTCGCGAATCCAGTCCGGCCGGGCCTCGTCGGTGAGCACCACTACCGCCGCGTCGCCCCAGGGCTCTTCGTCGGCCGGCGGCGTCTCGGTGAGAACGACGTCGGCATCCGCCGCGCCCGCCACCACTGCTACTTCCGTCCGCGAGCGCAGCATCGCTTCGAGGCCCGCCTTCGCGATCGGCGAGACTGCCGCAATAAAGACCCGGATCACGCCGCCACCGCCACCATCCTCCGCTCCGGCAGCCGGACCGTCACCTGCCGCATCGCGCGCCGGTCGCCTCGAAGAAAGCTGATGTCGAGCGCGCGTCCGGCGTTGCGGTCGAGCGCGTCGGCCAGATCGTCGGCGGAGCGGAACCGCCGCCCTTCCACGCCCACCAGCAGGTCGCCCGCGAGCAGCGACGCCGTCTCAGCCGCGCTCCCAGGGGCTACGCGAAGCACCAACAAGCCCGCCGGAATCGGCTGCACCACCACGCCCAGCGAAACGTCCGATCCGCCTTGCCGCAGGAACTCGGCCACCGTGTTGCTCGGCACCGCCAGCGCCAGGCCGCTCGCGATCATCGTGTTGATGCCGATCACTCGGCCGCGCGCGTCCGCCAACGGTCCGCCGGAATTCCCAGGCAGCAGCCGCACATCCGCCTGCACCCAGCTTCGCCGGCCGAGCCCTTCGAGCGGGCCCGTCGCGTGCACCACTCCCGTGCTCAACGCGCCCGTGAATCCCAGCGGATTGCCGACTGCGATCGCCAGATCCCCCGGCCGCAGAGCGTCGGAATCGCCGGGAGTGGCCGCAGGCAGGCCAGCCGCCTGAACTTGCAGAGTCGCCAGATCGCGCCGGCGGTCGCGCGACGTCAGCTCGGCGGCGAGCTCCCTGCCGTCCCACGTCTCGACCACCGAGCGTTCCTCCCGCGCCACGTGCGCGTTGGTGACGATGAGCCCCTCCGCGCTCCAGATTACACCCGAACCGCTGCTGCCGCCGTGTATGTGAACCGTCGAACGCCGCAGCCGTTCCGCCACTTCCCCGAAATCCGCCGCCGCCATCTCACGCCTCCCTCCGCGGCCGCTCCGCCGCCGTGACCCCGAGCGTGGCCGGCGCGCCCCCGCGCACCAGCGTCAGTTCCAGCTTCCGTCCCACAGCTTCGGTTCCCAGGGCCGCCTGCACGTCGTCAGTATCCGCCACCGGCCGGCCGTCGATGGCGGTGATGATGTCGCCCACCAGCAGGCCTGCGGCATCGGCCGGTCCGCCCGGCTCCACGCTGAGCGCGATCACGCCGCGCGCCCGTCCGCCCCCGAGCACCACCGGCTGCAGGCCCACGCCCAGGTAGCCCCGCGAGACGCGGCCGCTCGAGAGCAGTTGCTCCGCAATGCGCGCGACGGTCGAAAGCGGAATGGCGACGCCGGCGATTCGCGAGACTCCGCCGGTTGCGATGCCGATGGCGCGACCTTCGGCGTCCACCACCGCGCCGCCCGAAGCGCCGGGATAGAGCGACGCATCGAGGCGAATGAAGCGATCCAGCATGCCCCCGCGCCAGGTGCGCCAAGGCCCGGCGACAGCGCTCACCACGCCCATCGACGCGTTCACGCCGGTCTCCGCGCCGCGGCCCACCACCAGCGCGATCTGCCCCGCGCGCAGCTCTTCGGCGGGCGCCGGATCGAGGGGCGGCAGGTCGCCGAAATCGGCCTTCAGGACGGCCAGGTCAGTCCCCGCATCCCGTCCCGCCAGCGTTGCCGGAATCGTGCTGCCGTTCGCCACTGTGACCGTGATTTCGTCGTCGCGCCGCACCGCGTGCTCGGCCGTGACGATCGCGCCCGGACGCCACACCACCCCGCTCGAAGATATCCGTTGCCGCGCGTTCACCGCCACCACCGAGCCGCCAGTTTTCGCTACCGCGCCGGCGATCGCATTGGAAAGTTCCTTGAGTTCGTGTCCCATGCCTAAAGCATGCGCCCCGCTGCCCGGCGCCCGCACCGGAAGATCGGCCAGGGAGCGCCCGGAAGATCCGGCAGGCTCTTTCGACTTGCGCTTGCTGACGAATGCACGGCACAATGGGTTTAGTACGTACGTGTGCAGTATGTCGAAAGAGGGGCAGAGGGGGAATCCAGAGTCAATGGGCGCAGCCACGCGAAAGGACCTGGAACTCTACCTGCAGAAGCACGTCAAGCTCTCGGCGGCATTGCTCGAGTCGGCGGCCCAGGCCATTCTGAGCGTGGACCGACACGGCCACATCATCCTGGCGAACGCCCGGACCGAAGAGATGTTCGGCTACGCCCGCAGCGAGCTGATGGGCCAGACGATTGAGGCGTTGCTGCCGCAGAGCGCCCGGGACGCACACACGGCGCACCGCGACGGGTACTTCGCCAATCCGCACGTTCGCCCCATGGGCATCGGGATGGAGTTGGCGGGGCGGCGCAAGAACGGCCAGGAATTCCCGGTGGAAGTGAGCCTCAGCTACATCGAAACCGACGAGGGTCCCTTCGCCATCGCCTTCGTCAGCGACATTACCCAGCGCAAGCGGCTGGAGGAGCAACTGCTCCACGCCCAGAAGTTGGAGGCGGTCGGCCGGCTGGCCGGCGGCGTCGCGCACGACTTCAACAACATGCTCACCATCGTCTCCGGGTACAACCGCATGCTGCTCGACGGCCTGTCCCCGCAAGACCCGTTACGCGGCTACGCCGAAGAGGTTGGGAAGGCCGCTGAGCGCGCCGGCGCGTTGACCGGCCAGTTGCTGGCCTTCAGCCGCCGGCAGGTGATGCAACTCCGCGTGTTCGGGATCAACGACCTGCTCAAGAACGCGGACCGCATGTTGCGGCGTTTGATCGGCGAGGATCTGGACCTCACGCTGAGCCTCAACCCCGGCGCCGGCAACATCAAAGCCGATCCGGGGCAGGTGGAGCAGATCATCTTCAACCTGGCCATCAACGCCCGCGACGCCATGCCGGATGGCGGCAAGCTGATCATCGAAACCGCGGTGACGCACCTCGACGACAGCTATTCGCGTACGCACTTGGGCGTCGAGCCCGGCGAATACGTCATGATCGCGGTCACCGACACCGGCCACGGCATGGACGCCGAGACCAAGAGCCGGATCTTCGAGCCATTCTTCACTACCAAGGAGCAAGGCAAGGGGACCGGTTTGGGATTGGCCAGCGTCTACGGTACCGTCAAGCAGAGCGGCGGCGATATCTGGGTCTACAGTGAACCGGGGCAGGGAACCACGTTCAAGATCTACTTTCCCCGCGTGGCCGAGGCAGCGAGCCCCGCCGATCGCGCCGGCAGTGCGCACGCCAAGCAAGGGGTCGAGACCATCCTGCTGGTGGAGGATGAAAAGGGTGTGCGCGAACTGGTCGCGGAAATGCTTAAGCGGAATGGGTACCAGGTGCTCAAGGCGGCAGATCCAGTCGAGGCTCTCGAGCTGAGCCGCCGGTACGTCGGCACGATCCACCTGTTGCTCACCGACGTGATCATGCCGCAGATGAGCGGCCGGCAGTTGGCCGAACAGTTAGTGCCCACGCGGCCGGAGATGAAAGTGATCTACCTCTCCGGCTACACGGAAAACGCCGTCGTGCATCGCGGCGTTCTCGAACCGGATGTCGAGTTCCTTGCGAAGCCTTTCAGCCAGCAAGCCCTGGCGCAGAAGGTCCGCTCCGTCCTGGACCGGTAGGCAGGCGACAGCGCCCGCCCACCGCCGGCAGTCTTACAGTTCCAGTTTCCCCTTGAACGTCATGTCCTTCAAGGCGAATTTGGACTTGATTTCCATGGGGCCCAGGGAGCTCGCGAAGTTCACTTCCTTGTCGTCCGCGAGAATGTTCCCCGTGCGGGGGAAGAGGAACACGAACGTGCGGCCGCCGGAGGACTCGATCGTTTCGACCTTTTCCGGCGCCAGCGACCTGCTCTTCAGCTTGAGCGTGGTGTTCGCCTTCAGGCGCTCCTGCAGGCGCTCCTGCCGCGCCTTTACCTGGTCGGGATCCTGCTGTTGCTGGTCGTCGTCGCTATTCTGTTGGCGCTGACGCATCTCTCGCAGTCCGCTGACCGACACGACGTAGTAGTCCTTGGACCAGTCGGCGAACTTGGAGGCATCCGCCACCTCGCTCTTGACGAGCGCTTCGTGGACCGGCGCTGCGCTTTCCCATCGGACGGTCACTTTGATCGGGGCTGCGCCTTGCTGTCTGCCGCGCCCTCCTCCGCCGCCGCGACCACCCCAACCGCCGCCGCCCATACCACCGCCGCCGCCCATACCGCCGCCACCGCCCCCGCCGCCCCAACCGCCGCCACCCATACCACCGCCACCGCCGCCCCAGCCCCCGCCGCCGCCCGTACCACCGCCGCCTCCCATACCTCCACCGCCGCCACGGCCCATTCCTCCGCCGTTGCCGCTGTCGTTCTGGTTGAAGCTCGTGGCAACCTGCTTGGCCCAGGGGGAATTGGCCAGCATCTGGTTGACCTCGTCACTGCTCCACTGGGAAGGGTCCTTGTCTCGCCAGAAATCGCCGGCGAGCAGCACGAGAGGACCGCTCAATGCCGCGGTGATCACTGCATTCCGCATTCTCATGGAACTTCGACGCACCTCCATCTGTATTCATTTGAAGGGAACAAGACCCGCCGTGGTACATCCGGGCCTCAGAATTGACAAAACTTTACGCAGGGCAAAAAGGGGCTTGGGAGGCGGGCTACACTGGAAGAAACAAGCATGTCGGGAGCCAAGGAGGTACGGTGCGTCTCGTTTTGGTAGTCCTGATCGCCGCGATTCTGACGGGATGCGGCTCCGATAAGCCGGTACAGGCCGGCGCCGGAGGCCCGCCCGCAACCCCGGTGAGCGTGGTGACGGCGGTCCGCGAAGTGCTTCCGGTGGAGGTACGCGCGGTCGGCACGGTCGAGCCGTACCGGACCGTGCAGGTGAAATCCCAGATTGCCGGTGAGCTGGTAGGCGTACGCTTCACCGAAGGCGGCGTCATCCGGCAGGGAGACTTGCTATTTGAGATCGACCCGCGCCCCTATCGGGAAGCCCTGCGCCAGGCGGAGGCGGCCGTGGCGAAGGACGAGGCGCTGCTCCTAGAGGCCCAGGCCAATCTCGGCCGCGACAAGGCCCAACTGAAGACCGCCCAGGCCGATGCCGGGCGCTACGAAGAGCTTCTGAAGCAGGGCATCACCGCCCGCAACCAGTACGACCAGGTACGCAGCACCTTCGAGGCGCAAGGGGAATCCGTGCACGCCGACCAGGCCGCCATCGAGAGCGCCCGGGCCTCGGTCGATAGCGACCGCGCGGCCATCGAACGGGCCAAACTGGATCTTTCCTATTGCGCCATTCACTCGCCTATCGACGGGCGCGCGGGCAACCTGCTGGTCCACGCTGGCAACTACGTCAAAGCCAACGGGGACACCACGCTGGTGGTGATCAATCAGATCGAGCCCGTGTTCGTGTCCTTCGGAGTTCCCGAGCAATACCTGGCAGAGGTGCGTGCCCGCAGCGCCGCTGCGAAGTTGCCCGTGGAGGTAACTCTGAAGGACGATCCCGCCAGGAAAGTGCGCGGGTCCCTGACCGTGATCGACAACACCGTCGATTCGACCACGGGGACAATCAAGCTCAAAGCAGTTTTCGCCAACGCCGACCGGCTGTTGTGGCCGGGTCAGTTCGTGAACGCCGTGCTGCGGTTGAGCGCGGCCGAAGCCACCGTGGTGCCCGCCGAAGCCGTGCAAGTCGGCCAGCAGGGCCAGTTCGTCTACGTCGTCAAGAAGGACCAGACGGTGGAGCCCCGGCTGGTGGCAGCCGGACGGACCGTGGACGGCAAGGTGGTTCTCGAGAAAGGAGTCGAGCCCGGAGAGACGGTGGTCACCGACGGGCAACTACGGCTCTATCCCGGCGCGCGCATCCAAGCCGTTCCAGCAGCCAAAATCGACTCGCGGAAGATCTAATGAACCTCTCGCGCATCTTTATTGAACGGCCGGTCATGACGGCGCTGGTGACGTTCGCGATCCTGCTGTTCGGGATCGTGGGCTTCCGGGCCCTGCCCGTGGCGGCGTTGCCCAGCGTAGACTATCCCACCATCGCAGTCTCCGCCTTTCTGCCGGGGGCCAGCCCGGAGACTATGGCCTCTTCGGTGGCGACACCGCTCGAGCGCCAATTCTCCACCATCGCCGGCGTGCAGCAAATGAGCTCGGCGAACTCGCAAGGCGAGACCGACATCACGGTGCAGTTCACCCTGGAGCGCAACATCGATGCGGCCGCGCAGGACATACAGGCGGCCATCGCGCAAGCGGGCGGGCACCTGCCGGCCAACATGCCGCGTCCGCCCTCTTACCAGAAAGCGAATCCGGCCGAGCAGCCGGTGCTTTATCTCTCTCTCACTTCCGACACGCTGCCTCGCTACACCGTGGACGAATACGCCGAGACCATGCTTTCGCAGCGCATCTCGATGGTGAGCGGCGTTTCGCGCGTGATCGTTTACGGCAGCCAGAAATACGCCGTGCGCGTGCAGCTCGATCCCGATGAGCTGGCCTCGCGAAACATCGGAATCGACGAAGTCCAGACCGCTATCGGGAACAGCAACGTCAACCTGCCCACCGGAAAGCTCTACGGCTCCAAGCAGGCTTTCACCGTCCAATCGAGCGGCCAACTGATGGACGCGGCCGCGTATCGCCCCATGGTGGTGGCGTGGCGCAACGGCATGCCCGTGCGCCTGGAGCAGCTCGGCCACGTGCTCGACAGCGTGGAGAACGACAAGACCTACGCCTGGTTCGGCGGCGCGCGGGGCGTGATTCTGGCCATTCAGCGGCAGCCCGGAACCAACACCGTCGAGGTGGTGGACAACATCAAGGCGCTTCTGCCGAGTTTTCGCCGCGAAATCCCGCCCGCCGTGAAGCTCGATATCGCCTTCGACGCTTCGGAATCCATTCGCGGCTCGATTCGCGACGTCGAGTTCACGCTGATCCTCACCGTCTGCCTGGTGGTGATGGTGATCTTCCTGTTCCTGCGGAATCTCTCGGCCACTCTGATTCCCGGCGCCGCAGTGCCGCTCTCGATCGTCGGCACGTTCGCCGCGATGTACCTGCTCGGCTACAGCCTCAACAACCTGTCGCTGATGGCGCTAACGCTCTCGGTGGGCTTCGTGGTGGACGACGCCATCGTGATGCTCGAGAACATCGTGCGCTTTATGGAGATGGGCAAATCGCGTATGGAGGCTGCGCTGCTGGCTTCCCGCGAGATCGGCTTCACCATCTTGTCGATGACCATCTCGCTGGTGGCCGTTTTCATCCCGGTCCTGTTTATGGGCGGAATCGTGGGCCGGCTGCTGCACGAATTCTCCGTGACCATCACGGTGGCGATCCTGATCTCCGGTTTCGTTTCGCTGAGCCTCACACCTATGCTGGGCAGCCGGTTCCTGGGGGTCAGCCGGGACGCGCGGCACGGGTTGCTGTATCACGGCCTTGAAAGAGGATTCAACGCCCTGGCGCGGGCCTACGACGTCACCTTGCGCGGGGTGCTTCACTACAAATTCGCAACGCTGGTGGCCGCGGTGGCCCTCCTCGTCGGCACGGTGTGGATGTTCTTCTCCATGCCGACGGGGTTCATTCCCAGCCAGGACGCCAACTTTCTGTTTGGCGTGACCATGGCCGGGCAGGACATTTCGTACGAGTCCATGGTCAAGCATCACATGGCGGTGACCGACATCCTGATGGCGGACCCGAACGTGCGCGACGGCGGGTCGTTTGTGGCGGGCGGCAACCAGGGGTTTTTCTTCTTGCGGATGAAGCCGCGCAATCAGCGGGCGCTTTCGGTGGACCAGATCATGGAAGAGCTCCGGCCGAAGGTGGCCACGGTGCCGGGCCTGATGACGTTCATGCAGAACCCGCCGCCCATAACGGTCAGCGGCCAGGAATCCATCAGCGTGTACCAGATGACGCTTCAGAGCGCCAATCTGCACGAGATTTATCCCTGGGTGCCGCGCCTGGTCGCAAAAATGAACACGCTGCCCGGGTTCGTGGACGTGAGCTCGGACTTGCAGATTGCGAGCCCCCAGGTGATGGCCACTATCGATCGCGACCGGGCAGTCTCGCTGGGGATCACGCCCGAGCAGATCCAGGATGCCCTCTACAGCGCTTACGGCAACCGCCAGGTTTCGACCATCTTCACGCCGGCCAACGAGTACGCGGTCATCATTGAAGTCGAGCCGCAATACCAACGCAGCCCGGAGGCGCTCTCGAAGCTTTACGTCCGCTCTTCGCAGGGGACTCTGATCCCGTTGGATGAGGTGACCAGCTTCACGCGCACCGTGGGTCCGCTCACGGTGAACCACTTCGGCCAGCTTCCGGCGGTCAACGTATCGTTCAACCTGAAGCCCGGTTACTCGCTCGGCGAGGCGGCCGACCGGGTGGACGGCGCCATTCGCCAGATGCAGATGCCGGCCACCATCAGCGCGAACTTCCAGGGGACGGTGAAGGAATTCCAGAAGTCGTTCCAAGGGCTTTCCGTCCTGCTGATCGTGGCCGTTCTGGTGATTTACATCGTGCTGGGAATCCTGTACGAGAGCTTTATTCATCCCATCACGATTCTTTCGGGGCTGCCTTCGGCCGTCTTCGGCGCGCTGCTGACGCTCAAGCTGTTTCACAAGGAGCTGGACCTGTACGCCTTCGTCGGCCTCATCATGCTGCTGGGCGTGGTGAAGAAGAACGCCATCATGATGATCGATTTCGCGCTGGAATCGCAGCGCGAGCGCGGAAGGAGCCCGCTCGATGCCATCTACGAAGGCTGCACGCTACGCTTCCGGCCCATCATGATGACGACGATGTCGGCGCTGCTCGGCACGCTGCCCATCGCGCTCGGCTACGGCGAAGGCGCGGACGCCCGCCAGCCCTTGGGCCTCGCTGTAGTCGGCGGGTTGGTCGTTTCGCAATTGCTGACCCTCTACATCACCCCGGTGATCTACCTGTACCTGGAGCGCCTACAGGCCTGGCTGCGCGGCGAATCGACCCCGGCCGTCACCGCGCCCGTAGCGCCGGCGATGGGGGATTAGAAGAGGGCGCGGCTCTCCTTCGAACGACGGGCAATGGGCGTGCGACAATGAGGTCGTATGCGATCGAAAGTGGCGCTTCTGCTCCTCGGAGCGTCTTTGTTGTTTGCGGCAGGGATGAAGATGACCGTGGAGCAGTTGGTCAGCTTTGTCCGCTCCTCGATTCAGATGAAGTATCCGGACAAGCAGGTGGCGGCCACGCTAGCCACGTCCACTCTATCCGAGCGGCTCGATAACGCCACCATCGACGAACTGCAGTCAGAGGGCGCCGGCCCCAAGACCGTCGAAGCGTTGCGTGCCCTCAAGACGGCCTCCGAGACCCTGGCCGCGCCTGCCAAACCCACGCCCACCCCGCCGCCTCCGCCGCCCATTCCGCCGCCCAGCGAGGAAGAGCAACACAAGGTGATCGAACAGGCCCGCGCATACGCGATGAATTACACCAAGTCGCTGCCTGACTTCCTCTGCACCGAGGTAACCCGCCGCTACGTGGACCCGCACGGTGCGGACTTCTTCGCGTTGGAAGATACCCTGACCGCGCGCCTCACTTACTTCGACCACAAAGAAGACTACAAACTGTTTTTGGTGAACAATCACGCGGTTACCGACAAGTCCATGGAATCCGTGGGCGGCGCGGTTTCGACCGGAGAGTTCGGCAGCCTGATGAAGGAGATCTTCGATCCCGAGAGCGAGACCGATTTTCGCTGGGAGCGCTGGGGGACGCTGCGCGGCCGCCGCACGCATGTCTATACATACCGCGTGATGCAGTCCCGATCGCGATGGCACGTCACCTATACCGGACGCGAGGCGCACCAGGATACCGTGCCCGGCTACCACGGAGAGATCTTCGTGGACCGCGACATGCAGGCGGTGGTGCGGATCTCGATGGAAGCTGAGATTTCTCCCGATTTCCCCATCCAGCAGGCTTCGGACACGCTGGACTACGATCTGGCCAACATCAGCGGCCAGGACTATCTCCTGCCGCTCAGGGCAATCGTGAGGATGAAGGAGGGCAGGTACCTCTCGAAGAACGAGAAGGAGTTCCGGCTGTACCGCAAGTACACCGTCGAATCCGTCCTGAAGTTCCAGCCAGAGACGCCCGACGCGTTGCCCGACGACAAGACCAAGGAGCAGCCGGCGAAGTAACCTGCTCACGCGCGCGCATTTGCACTGTTCATTTTGTTACGGCGTCGCGTGTCGCGCGTAACGTATTCACCAGCGACTCCTCGGGCAGTTGACGGATGATCGGCTCGATCAGCCATCCAAGGCCGGCCGGCACATCGCGCGTCAGGGAGATGGCCTCGCACTCGACATACACTCCGCCGTCCCGCTCCTCAAACCGCCAGTAGGAGTAAAGCCGCCACAGAAAGCCGTGGTCGTCGCCGGCGGGCAACTCGCGCTCGCCGCTCTTGCCGGGGTTGGCGACCTCGGCGATTCGTGTGCTGTATGAGCGGCTGTAGCAGCGCCTGGCGTCGAGGGAGACGTACTGAACATCGTGCTCGGTGTTGAGCACCACGGTCAGCACCTTATGCTTCATCAGCCGCAGGTAGATGTGGAAGCGGTCGCCGTCCCGGCGGATCAGCTTCGAGTCGATCACCTCCGGGCGGTGCGTCACCTTGTCGCGGTCGTAGTCCTGGACGCTCGCCAGCGTGCGCCCCAGCGTCGCGCCGGGCACGAAGACCGCCGCGATCCAATCGTGGACCAGGCCGCCCGTCACCGCGACGTCGCCCTTCCCCGCCACCGGCTCCACCGCCACCTGGCCGTCGCGCACCGCCTTCATCCGCGCCGCGGAATCGCCGGTCCACAGGAAATGCCCCTTCAGCCGGCCGTCGATGCGGGCCTCCGCCGCGCGGATGTAAGCGTCGAAAGCCTTCGCCGTCTCCGGCTTCAGCTCCGCGGCCGGGGCGAGGCACGCGAAAAGGCACAGGAGCGGCGCGAAGCGTGTGTAGCCCGATCCGTGCATCAGCGTGACGCCGGCAAGGCGGAGGCCTGTCCCACCTCGGTGCCTTTGGGCGGCGGCTCCACCAGGGCGCCGCGCGTATAGACGTTCGAAGGCGCCCAGACCATGTAGCCGCCGAAGCGGTCGCCGAGCGCGTCTTCGACCGCCTTGATCTCGGCCTTCACCATCGCGGCATCGTACTTGGCACCAAGGTTGAAGTCCTGAATCCAGGGCCGCAGCGTGGCCGCCTTCACTTCGGCCGCGGCAGCCGCGACGCCGTCGCCTTTGGCCGGCGCGGGCTTGGGATGGCTGAAGTCCTCCAGGCGGCTGCGCGCCTCCTTCATCGAGTAGTTAATCACCTCGTATGGATGCTCGGCCGGGTTGGGGAAGCCCAGGAACTTGTGCGCGTAGTGCGAGGGATAGACCATCGGGCATACGGAATCGAAGGTGCCGTAGGCGTCCTCAATGACCTGGCCGATGCCGAGGTCGTCGCCGTTGACGGTGGCGAGTCCGAACAGGTCGGCTGAAATCCGGGCGTCCCCAAGCTGTTTCCGCAGGTAGGCGAAGAACTGGTGGATCACCTCGTGCTTGGGCGTCTTGCCGTTCCAGTTGGGGAAATACATGTCGTTGAGGTCGCCGTCGGAGGGGAAGCGGACGTAGTCGAAATTCACTTCGTCGGCGCCGTGGCCGAGCGCGTCGCGGGCGATAGAGACCACGTAGTCCCAGGCCGGTCGCGACGCCGGATCGATCCACGCCAGCCCCTTGCGGTCACGCCACAGCGAAGCGGCGGTCAGCGGGCCGCGCTTTTCCTTTGGTCCAACGGGGGGCAGCTTCGAGACGCGATGGACCGCCAGATCCGGCCGCGCTTCGGCCAGCACCGGGTCCTGAAACACGGTGAGCCGCGCGATGACGTAGATGCCCGCGCCGTGCAGTCGATTCACCAGCCCGTCGATGTCGTGGATCATCAGCCGCACCGCGCCGTACTGGCGGGCCTCCGGGGCGCTGACCGCATAGGCGACGTTGCCCGAGTAATCCTTGATATCGATGACCACGGCGTTGATTGCGGTGGTTCCGTGCAGGTCCACCAGGTAGTTGACACGGCGCTTGATGCCCGCCGACCAGCCAGTGAAATACACGGCTTTGACGACGGCCGGCGGATTTGCCAGAGGCTGGGCTGGCGGGCCCGGCGGAAGCTTCGGCTTCGCGGTCGCAAGCTTGGCAGCAGGCTTTGCCGAGGCCGGCTGAGGAGCCGGAGTCGCGGCCGGCGGCGGGGCCGGGACGTTCGCCAGCGCAGCCTTCACTGCCGCGGCCGGCTTGGGTTTCGCAGGCGGCGCCGCGCCCCGCCTCCAGACGAACCAGCCGATGGCCAGAAGGAGGCAGGCGGCCGCCAGCGCGTAACGGGTCCGAAGTCGCACCTTACGAGGGTACCATCGGAACGGCTTGCGAATTGCCGAAAAATGACCCCCGCGGCCCTCATTCCCACTTGCACCCTCCCTCCGCCCGTTTATAATGTGGAGTGCCGTGTTGAGACGAAAGGCAGCCGCAAGCCTGTGCCGCTGATTCGCGTTCTCCTACGATTCGTAGTGCGGCTGGTCCTGCGCCTGTGGTTTCGCGTTGAGGTCCGGGGCACGATGGCGGACCACGAACGCCTGCTGATCGTCTCCAATCACCAGTCGCTGCTCGACGGCATCCTGCTCGGCGCGTTTCTGCCGGCCATTCCGATCCCGGTGCTGCACACCACCATCGTGCGCCACCGGTTCGTTCGCCTCGCCATGCGCCTCTTCGAGCACCTGGTGGTGGAGACCGGCCATCCGCTGGCCATGAAGACCGTCATCGAGCTGATAGAACGCGGCCGGCCCGTTCTGATTTTTCCCGAAGGCCGGGTGACCGTCACCGGCTCCCTGATGAAGGTCTACGAAGGCCCCGCGTTCGTGGCGGCCAAGACGGGCGCCACCGTGGTCCCCGTGCACATCGACGGCGCCGTGTACTCGATTTTCAGCCGCGTGAAGGGCGATTTCCCGCGCCGGCTCTTCCCGCGCATCACCATCACCATCCATCCGCCGGTGACCATCCCACAGGCCGATGCGCCGCGGGCCAAAACTCGCCGCAGGCTCGAAACCAGGACCCTGCGCCGCCTGATGCAGGAGACGGCATTCGCCTCCCGCCGGTCGAACACGCTCTTCCCCGCACTGCTCGACGCCGCGGCCATCCACGGCTGGCGGCGCGACGCGATCGAAGACATACGCCAGCAGCCGCAATCCTATCGCCAGCTCGTGCGCGGCTCGCTGGCCCTGGGCCGCCTGATCTCGAAGTTGACCGCCGCGGACGAGCGAGTCGGCGTGCTGCTGCCGAACGTCTCGACGACGGCCGCGCTGCTGTTCGGCATGTTCGCCACCCGGCGTGTACCCACCATGCTCAATTACACGGCCGGCGCGGACGCCCTGCGCGCCGCCTGCAAGGTGGCGGGCGTGCGGCTGGTGGTTACCTCGCGGGCCTTCCTCGAGAAGGCCAACCTCGGTCCGGTGGTTGAGCAGCTCGACGGCGTGCGGGTGGTTTGTCTGGAGGATCTGCGCAGCCAGTTCGGCCTCGGGAGCAAGCTCTGGCTGATGCTGTGGGCGCAGTGGTTCCCGCGGCTGGTGGCCGAGACGGGCCGCCCCCAGGACCCCGCCGTAATCGTTTTCACGTCCGGTTCCGAAGGCATGCCGAAGGGCGTCGCCATCAGCCACGACGCCATTCTGGCCAACGTCGCGCAGTGCTGCGCCGCCATCGACTTCGCGCCCAAAGACAAGCTCATGAGCGCGCTGCCGCTCTTCCACATGTTCGGGCTGACGGTGGGCATCTTCCTCCCGCTGCTCAGCGGCGCGCGCAGTTTCCTCTACACGTCGCCGCTGCACTACCGCGCCATCCCGGAGCTGATCTACGACCGCGATTGCACGGTGCTGTTCGCCTCCAGCACGTTTTTGGGCAACTACGCCAAGTACGCCAACCCCGTCGATTTCCGCAGCCTGTGGCTGGTGGTGGCGGGCGCGGAAAAGCTGGCGGACGAGGTGCGCCGGCTGTATGCGGATAAGTTCGGCATACGCATCCTCGAAGGCTACGGCGTCACCGAGACCGCTCCCGTGCTCTCCGTGAATACGCCCATGGCCAACCGGACCGGCACGGTCGGGGAGTTGTTCGCCGGCGTCGATTACCGCATCGAGCCCGTGCCGGGCATCGAGCAGGGCGGCCTGCTGCACGTGCGCGGTCCGAACGTCATGCTGGGGTACCTGGCGGAGGATTCGGGAGAGATTGTGCCGGTCAGTTCGATTTACGGGCCGGGCTGGTACAACACGGGCGACGTCGCTTCGGTGGACGAAGATGGGTTCGTCACCATTGTCGGCCGCGTGCGCCGCTTCGCCAAGGTGGCCGGGGAGATGGTCTCGCTCGAGCTGGTGGAGCGCATCGCCCTTACCGCCTCGCCCGAGTTCCAGCACGCCTCCGCCGCCACCCGCGAGCCGGGCCGCGGCGAGATCGTGGTCCTGTTCACCGAAGATCCGCACCTGACCCGCGAGCAATTGCAGCGGGCTGCCCACAGTCTGGGCGCGCCCGAGCTGGCCATCCCGCGGCGCATCGTCCACTTGGCGGAGATCCCCTGCCTGGGCAGTGGCAAGAAGGACTACGTCACGCTGAACCGTCTTGCCCAGCAGGGTTCCGAGCAGGCGCTGAGCGCCTGAACCACACGAACCGCGCGTGGTGGCGGTGGAGCTGCCGGTCACGTCATTCGCCGGTCGGAGCGCGGATTTGGCCGAAAAGGCCATGAAACCGCGGCAGGCCCCTGATACTCTGCCGTTGTGAGCACCGAAACGTGCTCGTTAGTGCGAAGTCCCAATCATTTGGTTTACAATCTATCTTGAGGCCCTGCCCATGAAACGAGCGATCATTCCCGTAGCGATTGCTGGCCATCGCGGTGGCGATCTGGTTGGTGGAGCGCCCGCGTGCGCAGACCCTGGTGCTGACCGGCACCGTGGACGGCAACGAAGTCGTGGTCGGCAGCAAGATCACCGGCCGCATCGTGACCCTGGCGGTGGACGACGGGCAGAGCGTCAAGGCCGGCGACTTGATTGCCGTGCTCGATCAGGAGGAGCTGCGCGCCGACCAGGGCGCGGCCGGCGCCGCCATCGTGCAGGCTCGCGCCAGTGCCCAGCAGTCGGTAGCCCAGACCGAGTTGCTGGAACATACCCTGCCCACCAAGGTCAGCCAGGCGGACGCGCAGGTGGCGCAGGCCGAAGCCCAGTCGCAGCAGGCGCAGGCGCAAGTGGCGCAGACCCAGGCTCAACTACGGCAGTCGCAAGCCCAGGTGGCGCAGACTCAGGCGGCGATGGCCAAAGCCCAGGACAACTTCAACCGCATCCGGCCGCTGGTCGAAAAGGGACATCAACCCGCCGCAAGACCTGGTCACGGCGCACACCGATCTCGACTCCGCCAAGGCCAACGAGCAGGCGGCCGAAGCCGGCGCTGCGGCGGCCCACCGTGCCGTGGCGGCGGCGCAGGCCGGGGCCGAGGCGACCGAGCGGCCGTGGCGGCCGCGCGGGCCGCGCTGGCGGACGCCCAGCAGGAGGGAAGGCAAGTCGCCGTACAGAAGCGGCAGACCGACGCGCTGCGCGCTGCCGAGGCGCAGGCCGAAAGCCAATGCGGCTGCCGCCTCCGCACGCTTCGGCCAGACCCGGATTTTCGCGCCGGCGAACGGCATCGTGACGCTGCGCGCGGCGCGGCAAGGCGAGGTGGTGAACCCTGGCAGTCCGATCGTCACGCTCTTCGATTTGAGCTCGACCTGGGTGGATGCCGACGTCGAGGAAACCTACGCCGATCTCATCGCGATGGGACAGACTCTGCGTGTGCGCCTGCCCTCGGGCGCCGAGGTCTCCGGCCCGGTGATCTACAAAGCGGTGGAGGCCGATTTCGCCACGCAGCGCGACGTCAGCCGCACCAAGCGCGACATCAAGACCGTCGCCATCCGCGTGAAGCGTGGCCAATCCCGAGGGCAAACTCCCGCTGGGCATGACCGCCTGGGTGATGCTGCCGGTGCCGGCTCTACCGCCGCCCCCGCAGGTCAATAGCGTAAGGACTAGCAGTCATGGAAGCGCACGCCAAACCGCAAGACCGCGCCGCGATCGACGTCGAAGGCATCAGCAAGCGCTTCGGCGCGCTGCTGGCGGTCGATAACGTCAGCTTCCAGGTTCCTGCCGGCGAGATCTTCGGCCTGCTCGGACCGAACGGTGCGGGCAAGAGCACGCTCATACGCATGTTGACGACGCTGGTGCCTCCCACCAGCGGCACGGCGATCGTAGCCGGACACGATATCATTCGCGATCCCAACGCGGTGCGCTGCAGCATTGGCGTGATTCCGCAGAACATGACCAGCGACCCCGAGCTCACCTGCGCCGAGAATCTGGGCATTCACGCCCGGCTGTACGGCATTACCGGGGCGCGGCGCCGCCAGCGCACGGCGGAGTTGCTCGAGGCCGTCGGCCTAGCCGACCGCGCCAACGCACTGGCCTCCACGCTGTCAGGCGGCATGCGGCGGCGCCTCGAGATCGCGCGCGGCCTGGTGCACGACCCGCAGATCCTGTTCTTGGATGAGCCCACCACGGGTCTCGACCCGGCCTCGCGCATTTCCGTGTGGGAGATGATCGCGCATCTGCGCTCCCAGCAGGGCCGCACGCTGTTTCTCACCACGCATTATATGGACGAGGCCGACCGCCTTTGCGACCGGGTTGCCATTGTCGACAGCGGCCGGGTCGTGGCGCTGGATACGCCGGTGGCGCTGAAAGGCTCGGTGCCCGGCGCCAGCCGCATCGAGGTGCAGTTCGAACCCGATCTCGCTCACGGCGCAGCCGATCTCGAGTCGTTGCCGGCGGTGCAATCGGTGCGCGCGCTCGGTTCGGCCACCTATCGCATCTCGAGCGACCGAGGCCCGGCTTCCGCCCAGGAACTGGTCGAACTGGCGCGCGTGAACAAGCTCGAGCTGAAGAGTTTGTCCGTGCAGTCCACCAGCCTGGACGACGTATTCCTGCATTACACCGGCCATGGGCTTGCGGAGATCGACGAAGCCGCCGCGCCCGCCGGCCGTGGAAAGAAAGGCGGTCCCCGATGAAGCGGGCTTTGGCTTTGGTGGAGCGCGACATGCGCAAGTTCCGCCGCAGCCCGGCGCTGCTGTTCGCCTCGCTGGTGATGCCGCTGCTGCAGTTGATCATCCTCGGAAACGCATTCGGCGGCAATATCAAGAACGTCCCCATGGGCGTGGTCAACCTGGACCGTGGACCGGAATCGGTGGATGTGCTCGAGCGTGTGCGAGCGGTGGCCGCGAACGCGCGCACCTTCCTGCCCATCGATTACTTCGACCAGGGTGTCGCTCTCAACGATCTGCGCAGAGGCTTGCTGGGCGCGGTCCTGGTCATCCCGCAGCATTATTCCCGCGACCTGCTCGAGCAGCACCAGCCACGCCTGGCGCTGATTACCGACAATACCGATCGCACGTCGGCGGGCGCGGTGGGCGACCAGATGTCCTCTCTGGTAGCTTCGATCAACGCGCCCCAGGTGACTCCCCGCGAAGCTCCGCAGGCGGCGCTCGACGTGGTCGAGGTCTATCCGTACATCAACTACATCAAATACTTCTTGCCCGGCTCGGTGTCGCTGGCCATCTTCATGACCGCCATGATCGGCGGCGGCCTGCTCTTCATCGACGACAAATCGCGCGGCTTGCACGAAGGCTACATGGTGACCCCCATCACGAAATGGGAGCTGATTCTGGGCTTCAATCTATCCGGCGTGATCAAGGCAATGCTGGCGGGAGAGACGGTGCTGGTGCTGGGCGGGGTGGTGGCGGAAGTTCCCAACTTTTTCGAACCGATGCGTCTGGTGGAACTCACGCTGATGGTCGGGCTGACCTCGGTCGCGCTGATCGGCATGATGTTCTTCATCATGGCGCGCATCAGCGACCCGCTGGTGCCGCGCGCCATTTTCGGCGTGCTGAATACGCTGCTGTTCTTCCCCAGCGGCGCCGTCTATCCCATCGCCGGCTTTCCCAAGTGGCTGCGCGTGATGTCGGAGTGCGATCCTTTCACGTACGCCGTCCACGGTTTCCGAACGCTGCTGCTCAAGGACGCCGGCATAGCCGCGGTCGGCACCGACCTCTTCGCCCTGGCGCTGACCTCGGCCGTGGTGCTGACAGGAGCAACGCTGCTGTTCCGGCGGACCTTGTAGATATGCCGCGCGCCGCTTCGAAGATGATCGCAGCGCCGGCCGCCGCCGCCTGGGAGCCGGCCGCCCCTGGGTTGTGGTTCTGCACCTGGAAGATCTGGCTGGAAGCGCGCCGGCGTCTGGATCGGGCCTTGGCGCCGTTGAAACTGCGGTCGAGAGAGTTCTGGCTGCTGGCTATCGCCGGCCGTGGCGACGTCCCGCAACATGAGATTGCCGAGTTGTTCGGCGTGGACCCCAGCACCCTGGTGGCAGTACTCGACAGCCTTGAGCGGCGCGGCTGGCTGCACCGGAAGCGCAATCCGCGCGACCGCCGCATCCAGTGGGTGCAGCGCACCGAAGCCGGCGACCGCCTGTTTACCCGGGCGCTCCCACGCGCCCAACGTGCCGAAGCGCGGCAGTTGGCCTCGCTTTCCGAAGCGCAACAGCGGCAGTTGGTGGCCGGCATGCGCAGATTGGTAACGATTTCGAAATGACGAGAGATGCCATGAAACAATTCGGCAGCGTTGTGTTTCTGACCGTTCTGGCGGGCGCGGGCAGCGCCTTCGCGCAGGCCCCCGGCGCCGCAGCCTCCTCTTCTTCCAGCACAGTTTCCCCGGTCATTCTGCCGGCGTCGGGCCGCAACAACCAGGGCGGCTCGGTCGGCGCCGTCCAGCAGCCGGTGCCGGGGACGACAACCAGCGTCAACACGCTGAACCCCAGCGTGCAGATTTCCGGACCTTACAGCGGCAGCAGGAGCAGCACCGCAGCCCGGCCGTTTTCCGGCAAGCTGTCGCTACAGGAGGCGCTCGAACGCGGCCTGGCTTACAACCTGGGCGCGGTGGGGCTGGCGCAGACGGTACGTCAAAATGCCGCTCAGGTGAGAGTAGCCCGCAGCGCCCTGCTGCCGAACGTCAACAGCAGCGTCGGCGAAACCGTGGAGCAGGTCGATCTGGCTGCGCTCGGATTTCACTTCAGCCTCCCCGGCTTCCACATTCCCACCGTCGTGGGCCCGTTCAACTTCTTCACCCTTCAGGCCACGCTCAGCCAGTCGGTGGCGAACCTGACCGCCGTGAATAACTACCGTTCCGCCCGGGCCACCGCCCGCGCCAGCCAATACAGCTTGCAGGATGCGCGCGACCTCGTCACGCTGGCGGTGGGCGGCGCTTATTTGCAGACTCTGGCCGCCCAAGCCCGCCTCGACGCCGCCCAAGCCCAACTCGATACTGCCAACGCCGTCCTCCATGAATCCACCGAACAACACCAACACGGCGTGCTCGCGCAGCTCAATGTCGACCAGAACCAGGTCCGGACGCTCACTCAGCAACAGCAGCTCATTACGCTGCGCAACGATCTCGCCAAACAGAAGATCAACCTGGCGCGGCTCACCGGCCTCGCGCCCAATGCCGGCTATCAGCTCACGGACAGTTTCGCCTTCAGCCCCGCGCCGGTCCAGAGCGTGGACGCCGCCGTGGCGCAGGCCGAAAAACAGCGCGCCGACCTCAAAGCCGCGCAGGCCCAGGTGGAGGCGGCCGCCAGGGCCCGCGCCGCTGCGCGTGCCGAGCGCCTGCCATCGGTAGCTGTGAACGGCGATTACCAGGTAGTCGGCACCGTCCCATCTCAATCGCACGGAGCCTTCAGCGTGGTGGGCACCCTCAGCATTCCGGTGTGGCAAGGCGGGCGAACGGAGGGCGACATCGCACAGGCCGAAGCGGTGCTGGCCCAGCGACAGGCCGAATTAGAGGACACCCGAGGCCAGATCGAAGCCGAAGTCCGCCAAGCCTGTCTCGATCTCGAAGCCGCCGCCGGACAAGTCGAGGTCGCGAATCAGAATTTGCAGGTAGCCCGGGAAACCCTCGACATGACCCGCACCCGCATGGAAGCCGGCGTGGTCAACACGGTGGAAGTTGTGCAGGCGCAGCAAACGGTTTCGAGCGCGCAATTGGACCTGATCGACAGCGTTTTCGCCCACAATCTGGCCAAATTAAGCCTGGCCCGTGCGCTGGGCCACGCAGCCGGGCAGCTTCCCAGCCTGCTCAAACCGCAGCAAACAGCAGCAGGTCCAAACTAAACGTCACCCGCATCGCTTCGGCCGGACGCGCCTGCATCGGCCGATAAATCGAAAGCTGCAAGTCGCGCACTGCGGTCGCATCCAGATCGGCTGCGGTGACCACCCGGCGCCGATCTACCAGACGGAACGCGCCCGCGAATGTCTCCACGGTTCGCGCCACGCGGTCACGGCCCGCGCCGCGCAGTTCGATCAGATCCTCGGGCGCGGGAACGGCGACCAGCAGGTGCCCGCCCTCCCCCAGCACGCGCCGGAATTCGCCCGCATTCATCCGCGCCGTGATCGAGACGACCAGTGAGAAGGAGCCGTCGGCGTGTGGCACGAAGCGGTCGGCATTGGCCACAATCCACTCGCACTCCGGATAGCGGCGCGCCGCGGCGTCGACCGCCGGAATCGAGATATCGATGCCGTGCGCCGCACAGCCGGTTCGGCGAGCGAGTGACCCCAGATAGAAACCGTCGCCGCAGCCTGCATCGAGAACCGTTGCGCCCGGCAGCGCCGCCGCTGTCTCCGCGATGGCCTCGAGCAGTGGCGCAGTCACGCCCAGTTCGTGTAATCGCCGGCGTGCCGCAACGGCCGCCCCCGTGTCGCCCGGCCGCTTCGACCGCCGGTCCTGTGGCTGAAGCAGGTTAACGTACCCGCTCCGCGCGACGTCGAACGAATGCCCGCGCGCGCAGAACCATCGCCTCTCAGCGCACTCCAGCGGCAAATGGCAATCCCGAACCGGGCAGAGGGGCATCTACTTCCGCAGCTCCACCTCGAGCCCACCCATGACGGCCCGGCCCGGCATCGCGACGCCCGCGATCTCCTGGTAGCGCGCGTCGCCTACGTTGGTCAGCCGCACGAAGGGATGCACGCGCCCCTTGCCGTATCCCGCGGACACGTCCAGAAGCGCGTAGGGCGACTGGCCCAGCCGGTTCTCCGCACCCAGCCTGACCCGCGCCACCACGCCGCGGAATCCGCCGCGCCAGGCCACCACGCCGCTCTGGGACGGATAGTTGAACGCGTATTCCGAAAGCAGCCCGCCCAGCGACTGCTCTGTGCCGTGGATCGCCTCGAAGCTGACCGTGAGCTCCTGCCCGCGCGCGGGAACGATGGCGGCGGAAGCTTCGACGCCAGTGAATTCGAGGCGCGCGATGTTGGTGGCCTGCCACGGATCGGCCGCGGAAGCGCGCACGTAGTCGATGTCGTTGCTCTCCCGGCGCTCGAACGCGGTGGCGGAAAAGTGAAGCGAATCCCGCGGCCGCCAGTCCGCACCCGCATCGTAGCTCCAGGCCGTCTCGGGCCGTAGGTTCGGCGAGCCGAGGTTCGAAGGATCGTTGTAGTAGAGATCGGTGTAAGTCGGGATGCGGAACGCCCGGCTGGCGCTCGCGTGGAGCTTCCAGCGCGGGGATAGCCAGGCGCCCGCGGCGAGCGTCGGGCTCAACTCGCCCCGGCCCCAGTTGTACATCTCTTCGCGTATCCCCACCGAGAGCGAAAAGCGCCGCAGCGCCCGCGCGTCGAGCGAAATGTAGGCCGCGGCCCGGCTGCGGTTGTGGTCTCCCAGGTTCGTGCTCTCGATGGTGTCGCCGTATCCCTCGAGTCCGTAGTGCAAGCCGGTATTCGAAGCCAGAGGATCCGATCGCCGGATCGAAAGCTGGTAGGTCTCATCGACGTGGTGATTTTGGTACACCGAGGGATCGTCGCGCAGAAGCACGTACCAGTCGCTGTGCCGGCGGAAAGAGAATGCGGCTTGCGTCTGTGAGCCCAGATCCTGCACCAGGGACGCGAACCACGTCTTGGTGTCCTCCCACGAATCGTAGTCGCCATAAAACTGATCGGCGCCGAACGGCTTGTCGGCGCACGCCAGCACCAGCATCGAGCTCCCGAGCCCCGACTTCCACCACGTGTCGGAATCGAGCGACAGGTTGCGGTAGTCGCGGTCCGGCATGAAGCCGGAGGAGAAATCGCGCGAGACCGCCAACTCTTCGGCAAGGTCCTTGAAGACGGCACCCAGCGTGACGCGCTCCTCGTTGACGCCGAAGTTGCCGGCCGCCACGCTCATCCGCGCCTCGGTCGCCTCAGGTTCGCGGGTGATGATGTTGATCGCGCCGCCCACGGCGTCCGACCCATAGAGCGTCGAGCCCGATCCGCTCAGCACTTCGATGCGATCCACCGCTTCGACGGGCACCGGGATGTCCATATCGTGGTGGCCCGTCTGCACGTCGTTGAGCCGCTGGCCGTTGAGCAGCACCAGGGTCTGGTCGAACGAGCCGCCGCGAATCGAGACGTCGGTCTGCACGCCGCCGGGCGCGCGCGCCATCACATCGACCGAGGGATCGAGGCGCAGCAAATCGACCAGCGCGGTCCCGAGCACCGCATCCTTCCCAACCGGCAGAACATCCACCGACCGGTCGACCTCTTCGAGGGGGATCGGCTCGATCGTTCCGGTGACGACGACGACTTCGCGCGTCGTAGTAGTCTGGGCCGGGCAAACGCCCGCGCCCAGCGCCAGCATCAGGACACCCAGACTCCATTGCCGCATGTACAGTTCGTGTTAACCTTTCGAGGACGTTGTTCCATTGTAAGGGAGAGAGGCCGGCTCGATGAATCTCGCAGGCTACAGCCGACGCGAGCAGCGGGGCTGGTACGTTTACGACTGGGCCAACGCGCCCTTCCACACCACCGTGGTGACGGTCTTCCTTGGCCCTTACCTCACCAGCGTGCTCGCCCGGCAGGCCGCCGACCCCAACGGTTTCGTCCACCCCCTTGGCATTCCCGTCGCGGTGCGCGCTTACTGGTCGTACCTGGACGCGGTTGCCGTCGTGCTCCAGATCTTCCTGTTGCCGGTTATTGGCGCACTGGCCGATTACAGCCATCGCAGGAAGCAGCTCCTTGCGCTATTCGCCTACGTGGGCGCCGCAGCGACCGCGGCCATGTTCGTCTTGAAAGGCCCTGCCTACCTGCTGGCAGGCGTGCTGTTTCTGATTGCGAACACGGCCTTCGGCGCTTCGATAGTGGTCTACAATTCGTTCCTGCCGGAGATCGCCGCTCCCGAGGATCGCGACGACGTCTCGTCGAAGGGCTGGGCTATCGGCTATCTGGGCGGAGGCCTGCTGCTGGCTCTCAACCTGCTGCTCTACATACGGCCCGGTACGCTCGGCATCGGCGAGAATCTCGCGATTCGAATCGGGCTGGCCTCGGCCGGCGTGTGGTGGGGCGCCTTCACCGTGATTCCGTTGAGGGCGCTGCGCAGTCGGCAAGCGGCGCGCCACCTGGCTCACGGAGAATCCGCCGTCCGCGTCACCCTCCGCCAACTCTTCCGCACGCTCGGCGCCCTGCGGGCCCGGCCTCAGACGCTGACCTTCCTGCTGGCGTATCTGCTTTACAGCGACGCCATCCAGACCGTCATCGCGCTGGCCACGCAGTTCGGCCACGACGAGCTTAAGATCTCGATGGCACCGCTTGCCTTGGCCGTACTGATGGTCCAGTTCGTGGCGTTCTTCGGTTCGATGGCCTTCAACTGGATCGCCGCGGCCATCAACGCCAAGCGTGCCGTCATGCTGTCGCTTGTCATCTGGACCGTCGTCCTGCTGCTGATGTATTTCTGGGTTCGAACGGTGGGTCAATACTTCGTGATGGCCGCGGCGGTCGCGCTGGTTCTGGGCGGCAGCCAGGCGCTGAGCCGCTCGCTATTCTCGCAGATGATTCCCCAGGGACAGGAAGCCGAATACTTCGGCCTCTACGAGATCAGCGACAAAGGTACGAGCTGGCTGTGCCCGCTGGTCTTCGGCTTAGCGATTCAGTTCACCGGCAGCTATCGGCTCTCGGCGTTGTCGCTGGCCGCGTTCTTCCTGGCCGGATTGGCCGTGCTGGCGCGTGTGGACGTGAAACGGGCCGTGGCGGAAGCGAACAACGCGGGCCTTTAGCTCCAGGCGGTCTACGCGCTGGGAACCGGGTGTTCCTTGGTATCCGTGAACCGCGTCAGCCCGGCCGAAAGCGCCAACTGCGTCAGACCGGCGATGTTGTTCACGCCGATCTTCTTCATCATCGTCTTCCGGTAGCTGCGCACGGTCTGCAAGCCCAGGTCGAGCATGACGGCGATCTCTTTGCTTGTCTTGCCCTCCGCCACCAGCCGCAGCACTTGCAGCTCGCGCGGAGAGAGCGTCTCGAGCACCGGCGGCAGCGCCTTCGATTCCAAATCGCCGCGCTGAATGCGCGTCTGCACCCGGTCCGCCACCTCGGCGCACAGGTAGAACCCACCCTTGGCGACGGTCCGAAGCGCGTCCAGCAGATCGTCGGAAGAGGCGTTCTTCAGAACGAACGCGCGCGCGCCCGATCGAATAGCGCCCACTACGGAACTCTCGTCGTCGTACATCGAGAGGATCACTACCTTGCTCTCCGGACAGTGCCGCATGATCTCGATGGTCGCCTCAATGCCGTTCAGGCCGGGCAGCCCGATGTCCATCAACACCAGGTCGGGACGCACTTTCTTGCAGAAGTGCACCGCCTCAGCGCCGTTCTCGGCTTCCCCGATGACCTTGAACTCGTCGCGTCTTTCGAGGATCGACTTGATTCCGTCGCGGAAAATCTTATGATCGTCAACCAGCAATATTTGATATGCCATCACCGCACCATGCGAGCCGGCCGAGCCCATTCAGGTCCGGACGTCCGGAAACTTATTCCGCCTTCGAACTGTCTGCCAGTTTGGAGACCCTGCAAATGGCTTTCACAATTGTACCCTTTTCCGGAAAGCTCGCAACGGAAAACCGCAGACCGGCCTGAGTCGAATGATAGCGCATCAGGTGAAAGCCAAGTCCAGTATTTCCAGTAGTTTCCTTTTCGGAAGAGAAGCCGTGGCCATTGTCGCGCACTTCCAGGCTCACGCCCTGCTTGACCGGCCGGACCAGCACTTCCACCCGCGTGGCCCCCGAATGCGCCACCGCATTATCGATAGCCTGCTCGGCGATTTTGTAAAGCGCCGTCGCCACTTCGAGCGGCAGCCGCACCTTGGAATCGAACAGCAGCCGGATTTTGCCGTCGAATCCTTTGCGGTAGCGGCCCGCCAGGCGGTCCAGGGCGAACTGCAAGCCGGTCCGCTCGACGATGGATGGATTCAACTCGTAGCTGAGGTCGCGCACCTGGGCGACCGAGGTCTCAAGGACTTTCTGAATCTCCGATATCCGCTGCGACGTGTCGGCGACCTTGTCGTTCAGGTCCATCCGCAACAGATCCAATTGCAATCCGATCGCACTCAGCACCTGACCGACTTCGTCGTGGAGGATACCGCGAAACCCGTGCGCCTTCTTGCTCCCTGGCATTCATGACGCTGACCAGCAGGTGAGCCAGCGAGCGTTCTTCGTCTGTCGCCATTGCGGATTCGAGCGGCGCGGGGCCGGCGGATTCGAGCGCTGCTAGCTCCTTTTCCTGTCCCGCACTTTTCGCGCGGCCGCCGCAACATTCGCCGCACGCAGCCCATATTTGTCCAGCAGGCTCTCCGGAGAGCCGGATTCGGCGTATCCGGTGAGCCCGACGAACTCCATGGGACAAGGATGAATCTCGGCGACCACCTGCGCGATGCGCACTCCCAGGCCTGCGTCCACCAGGTGCTCCTCGGCGACCACGATGGCGCCGGTCTGCGCGGCGGCGCGGCCGATGGCGTCCCGGTCCAGCGGCTTCGCCGTGTGCATATCGATCACACCGGCGGAGATTCCTTCCGCCGCCAGGATTTCGTGGGCCCGTATGGCCTCCGCCACCATCAGCCCGTTGGCGATCAGGGTGACGTCTTTGCCGGAAATCAGCTCGATCGCCTTTCCAATTTCGAACTGCTGATCCGCGGGGTAAATCACGGGGACCTTGAGCCGGCCCGTGCGTATGAAGACCGGGCCCACGTGTGCCGCAGCAGCGCGGATCATCGCGCGAGCGGCCACTTCATCGGCCGGCGCCAGCACCACAAAGCCGGGCAGGGAACACGCCAGGCTGGTCTCCTCAATGCTCATCTGCGAGGGGCCGTCCTCGCCGATCGAGATGCCGCTGTGCGTGCCCACGATCTTCACATTCGCGTTCGGGTACGCCACCGCCACGCGTAGCTGCTCGAAGCCCTTGTTGATCACGAAGCAGGAGAAGCTCGCCGCGAACGGAATCTTCCCGCTCGCTGCAAGCCCTGCGGCCACGCCCACCATGTTCGCTTCGGCAATGCCGCACGATACGAAGCGGTCCGCGAATTCCTTGGCGAAGAAAGATGTGTAAGTGGATTTCGAGAGGTCCGCGTCCACTGCCCACACGTTCGGGTTCTCGTGGCCCAGCTCCACCAGCGCCTTGCCGGCCGCCTCGCGCGTGGCCATCCCCGTCTTCAGTTCGAATTTCGTTCCTACCGGCATCAGGCAAGCTCCTTCAGCGCGAGTTCCACTTCCTGCTTCGTCGGCGCCATTCCGTGGAATTTGGGATTGTTTTCCATGAACGAAACGCCTTTGCCCTTGATGGTGTGCGCGATCAGGGCCGTCGGCTTGTCCTTGACGTCTGCGGCTTCGGCGAACGCCGCCTGAAGCGCCGGGATACTGTGGCCATCGAGCTCGACGGTGTGCCACCCGAACGCCTGCCACTTCGCCACCAGCGGCTCAACTTCCATAATGTCTTTGACGAACCCGTCGAGCTGTATGCGGTTGTAATCGACGATGGCGACCACGTTATCGAGCTTGTGAAACGCGCCGAACATGGCCGCTTCCCAAATCTGCCCTTCCTGGATTTCGCCGTCGCCGAGAATGCAATAAGCCCGCGACGGCCGCTTGTCCCAGCGAGCCGCCAGGCCCATGCCCATGGCGATCGAAAGCCCTTCGCCCAGCGACCCGGTCGAGGCTTCCAGAGCGGGAATGAAGCGCCGGTCGGGGTGGCCCTGGTATATCGAACCCAGTTTCCGCAGCGTGTTCAGCGTCTCTACCGGCGTGTACCCGCAATCGGCCATCGCAGCGTACAGCACCGGCGCCGCATGGCCTTTCGAGAGGATGACCCGGTCGCGATCCGCCCACTCCGGGTTCGTGGGATCGTGCCGCATCACGTCCCAGAACAGCGTGGTGACAATCTCGGTGGCCGACAGCGACCCGCCCGGATGGCCCGAGCCCGCCGCACCGATCATCTCGATAATCTGCCGCCGGATTCGCTTGGCGATCGCTTGTAGCTCGTTAACATCTTTGGTGCGCTGCATTGGACTCCCGTGAACTGACGATCTTAGCATAGCAGGGCTAACCCGCATGGGCCGGGCTTTCCACCGCTGGTACAATGGATGGGGTTCGATGCGAATGAACAACATGATCGTGATGGGTGCCCAGTGGGGCGACGAGGGAAAAGGGAAGATGGTGGACCTTTTCTCGGAGAACTTCGATATCGTCGCCCGTTACCAGGGCGGCCACAACGCCGGCCATACCGTCCGCATCGGCGACCGCAAACTGATTCTGAAACTGGTGCCCACCGGCATCCTGCGCGAAGGCAAGCAGGCCGTCATCGGCAACGGTGTGGTGGTGGATCCCGAGGCGCTGCTCCAGGAGATCGAGACCCTGGAGGCCGCCGGCATCGGCGTTCGCGAACGCCTGCGCATCAGCGACCGCGCGCACGTCATCCTGCCTTTCCACCGCATGATCGAGAAGCTCTCCGAGTCGCGGCCGGACAGGGCCATCGGCACTACCTCCCGCGGCATCGGCCCCTGCTACGAGGACAAGATCGCTCGCCGCGGCATCCGGATCGGCGACCTCATCGATGTCGCCGCGTTCGGCGAGCTTTATGACGCGCTGGCCCAGGACAAAGAGGTTCTGCGGGCCGCGTTCGGTTTGGGCGAGCCCCTCGATTTCGCGCGCGCACGCGAGCGCTACGTCGAGTTCGGCGCGCGCATCGCGCCCATGGTGGCCGATACCGCGGTGCTGCTCAACGGTGCCATCTCCGCCGGCAAGCGCGTCTTGTTCGAAGGCGCGCAAGGGACCATGCTCGATATCGATCACGGAACATATCCTTACGTGACCTCATCGAACGCGGGCGCGGGCGGCGCATCCACCGGGACCGGCGTCCCGCCCACGCGCATTCAGGCGGTCGTCGGCGTCTCGAAGGCGTACATCACGCGAGTCGGCGGCGGGCCGTTCCCGACCGAATCCCACGACGCAGACGGCGACGAGCTGCGCAAGGTCGGCAGCGAGTTCGGCGCGGTCACCGGGCGGCCACGGCGCTGCGGCTGGTTCGACGTGCCGCTGCTCCGCTACACCGCCATGATCAACGGCTTCGACAGCCTGGTGATCACCAAGCTCGACGTGCTCGACGGTTTCGCCGAGATTCCGGTTTGCACCTCTTACCGGATCTGCGGCCGGGAGACGATGGAGATGCCGGCGTCGAACCAGGCGATGGCGTCGGTCGAGCCGGTCTACACGCGGCTCCCCGGCTGGAAGTCGCCCACCGCGGGCATGAGGCGGTTCGAAGATCTGCCCGTTCGCGCGCGCGACTATCTGGCCTTCCTCGCCGCCCGCACCGGAGTCGAGGTCGGCTGCGTTTCGACCGGCCCCGAGCGCTCCGAGACCGCCATCGTGCGCGGTTCCCGGCTCGAGCAGATCTTAGCGGGATAAACGGGAGGCCGCGCGACTAGCGCTTCCACGCCGCGACGTGAATGCGCGCCGGGGCCTCCACATGGGCGAAATCCAGGTCATCGCGTACGATGGGGATCGTCACCGTCACCGTGTTGGGTGCGCTGGGATAGGCCTGCGAGAACGAGATCTTGAGGCTGCGTGCGGATTCCCGGCCACCCACGCCCACCTCGCGGATCTCGTCGGCAAATGATCGCAACTGGCTCGCCTGATTCGAGTCGTCGGCGGTGATGAGAGCCTCGCGAATCACGCGCTCCGCCGAAGCGTAGGTGACCACGCCCACCACGCGCGGCTGCTTCAGTCGCGCATCGGCGGCATCGTCCGCCGCGACTTCCAGGCCCGCATAGCGCAGCGTCTCGGTGTCGCGCGCAATGGAGAACCTGACCAGCGGCACGTAAGTGTCGAACAGCCGCGCGCCGTTGTCCACCTTGTAGATGCTCCACCACGGTATTTCCTCCAGGCCGCGGGAGACCACCAGCAGGGCGCTGTCGAGGGTCCGGCAGTCGGTTCCGGCTACGGTGACCGAATAGCGGGGCTTCTGCTTGAGGTCGACGCCCAGGGGCCACGCTTCGACGGTGGTGGTGGCTTCCATGCCGATGTCGCCCAGCGTCTCCTTGCTGCGGGTGCTCTTTCGAAGCACCAGTAGCGGGGTGGATGTCCCGGTCACCTCATAAGTGACGTTGGCGATCTCGATGATCGACGCGTCGTTCTTGGCGGCAAGTGCGATCGAGGAGGGCGACTGCGCCTGGAATGGCTTCGGCGCGGGCTGCGCGGCAAGCGCCGTCACCATCGAGATCGGCAGGAGAATGCGAGCAGAGAGGTGGATGTTCGAGTTAGTCACCTGCCCAGGATACCGTTAGCCGATCCGCGATGGGACTCGTAGCGCGCCATCTGGACGCGCAAATCGATACGGCTGCGGCCATGTCGAGAATGTGCCGCCCGCTCCGACTAACCAGTGAGCGCTCGAAAACAGCGCGAGAATCGAAAGGAGGACGGGACATGAAGTACATATTGCTGATGAGCGGCACGAACGCCGGCGTCCAGGCCTACAAGGCATGGGCCGAGAAGGACATCCAGGCGCACTTCGCATTCTTGACGCGCCTCAACAAGGAACTCAGCCAATCCGGAGAGTTTGTGGCCACTGAACCTCTGGGCGGGCCAGATCAGGCCAAGGTGGTGCGAGCCGGCAAGGACGGCGCGCCGATCACCGACGGCGTGTTTCCAGAGGCGAAGGAATTCCTGCTGGGTTACTGGATCGTTGACGTCGAGAGTCCGGAACGCGCCTATCAGATCGCCGCGCGGCTCTCCGGGGGACCGGGACCCGGTGGGATCACCTTGAGCATGCCGATCGAAGTCCGGCAGATCATGAGTCGCAGGACCGAAGAACTGCCGTGACAAACCGGTTGCAGGACGCCGATTCCGAGCACCTGTTGCGTGAACTCGCGCCGCAGGTGCTCGGCGCCGTCATCCGGCGTTTTCGCGACTTCGCCGCCGCGGAGGACGCCGTTCAGGAGGCCCTGCTCGCGGCGGCGGTCCAATGGCCACGCGAAGGCGTCCCCCAGAATCCCCGCGCCTGGCTGATCCAGGTGGCCGCGCGCCGCATGACGGATTTCCTGCGCAGCGAGGTGGCCCGCCGTCGCCGGGAAGCCGCAGCGGCAATGGAAACCGCGGCCGAATTCGACGCCGGCACGGAGCGGGACGACACGCTCATCCTGTTGTTCATGTGCTGTCATCCTGCCCTGAGTCCGGCATCGGCCATCGCACTGACGCTGCGGGCGGTGGGCGGCTTGACCACGGCCGAGATCGCCCACGCGTTCCTGGTGCCCGAGGCAACCATGGCCCAGCGGATCGGCCGGGCCAAACAGAGCATCAAGTCTTCCGGAGTTCCGTTCCAGTTGCCCACCGATCAAGACCGGGTCCAACGGCTCCGCGCCGTGCTGCACGTCCTGTACCTGATCTTCAACGAAGGATATGTCCCCAGTTCCGGCCCACAATTCCAGCGGCTTGAGCTATCCCGCGAGGCCATCCGGCTGGCGCGAGCCCTTCACAAGCTGCTTCCCGACGATGGCGAAGTTGCGGGATTGCTGGCGCTCATGTTGTTGACCGATGCGCGCCGCGCGGCCCGCACCGGGCCCGGCGAGGAACTGATCCCGCTGGCAGAGCAGGATCGGACGCTGTGGGATCAAACGGAGATCGCCGAAGGCGTCGCCCTCGTCACCGCGGCTCTTTCGAAAGCGTCGGCCGGTGCGTACCAGATTCAGGCTGCCATTGCCGCGGTCCATGACGAAGCGGCCCGGGCCGAAGATACGGACTGGCCGCAGATACTGGCTCTGTACGAGCTCCTGAATCGCATGTCGGACAACCCCATGGTGGCCCTGAGTCACGCCGTCGCCACGGCCATGGTTCGCGGCCCATCCGCCGGCCTGGCTCTGCTGAATGCGCTCGATCGGGACAGCCGTTTGGCCGGCCATCACCGCCTCGCCGCCGTTCGTGCCCATCTGCTCGAAATGGCCGGCGACCCCACAGCCGCAATGGCGCATTACCGGCTGGCCGCGGACCGTACGACGAGCCTGCCGGAACGAAATTACCTCCTGACCCAAGCCGCCCGGCTCGGCGAGAGCGTGGCGCGCCCGCCATCCGCCGGCTCCGCGTAGTGCCTTTACCCGCACCGTAATCTTGCAGTAAAGTCCAGATATATGTTCGAGCGCTTCACCGAAAAGGCCCGCCGAACCATCTTCTTAGCCCGCTATGAGGCCAGTCAGTACGGCTGCCCCCAGATCGAAACGGAGTTTCTCCTGCTCGGCTTGTTCCGCGAGGACAAGGAGCTTGCGAACCGCTTCCTGCAGTCGGCCGCCCAGATCGATTCGATCCGCAAGCAGATCGAGGCGCACACGACCATCCGCGAGAAGATCGCCCTGTCCGTGGATTTGCCGCTGAGCCACGAATCCAAGCGGGTGCTTGCCTGGGCCGCCGAGGAATCCGAGCGTATGAAGCACAAACACATCGGCACGCCGCATCTCCTCCTCGGCCTGTTTCGCGAGGAGAAATCGTTCGCCGCACAACTGCTGCGCGAACGCGGCCTCACGCTCGATACGGCGCGGGAACGTGTGCAGGAACCTGAACCTCCATTAGCGGAGGGCGGTTCTGCCTGCATCGCCGCTCTCGACCAGTGGCTCGCCGAGCGTAAAGCGCGCGGCGGTATTTGGGCCGTCAGGCACGAGCGCGTCGGAGACAGAGCAACCCACTTTGCCATTTACGCAGGCGATCAACCGCAAGAAGACGAAGGCGCCCAGGATATGGCGCCCACCGAAAAGCTCACGGAGATTCAGAAGCGGATCGATTTCATCACGGAGCGAATGGAGCATGCCATCGCCAATCATGAACTCGAGAAAGCGCGCTTTTACTCGGACGAGGAACGCAAAGAGCGCGACAATCTGCGCCTGCTTCGCGAGCAGTTCAACCTGGAAGAACCGCCGCCGCGAGTCCCGCTACTGTCGATCGAGATCATCCGTGACGACCGCTTCTCCGAGGTTCAGAGACGTTGCGACGGCTACATTGCCCAAGGTGTTGCCGAGGTCTGGCTTCTGGCCCCCGATTTCAAGCGCGCCTACACCGTCACCAAGACCGAAGGCCTCCGAGAGTTCAAGGGGGAAGTCCTCCGGTTCGCAGACCCGCCGCTGGAAATGGATCTGAAGAAGATCTTTGATGCCGCGAGCCGTTAGGCCGCCAATCCCACGGACGCGCCCGCCACCCCAAGCACACCTCCTCCACGCTCACATTTCCGGCTTGACAAATATAGAATGACGTGTCATTCTTTAAATAATGAGACTCACACGTTCCCTCCTGGCTTCGCTACCCCCACTGCTCATCTACTTTGGCGCCTTGCCCTGGGCGGCCCTCTGGCTCGACCACCGGCTCAGGCTCGTCTTGCGCCTTCCCTTTTCGATTGAACCAGTTGCCGCGCTCCTGATCCTGGCGGGCGCAGCTCTGGGCATATGGTCGTTCTGGTCGCTCACCTTCCGCGGCGACGGCACGCCCAACCCCCTGGTTCCGACGGCCCGGCTGGTCGAATCGGGTCCGTTTCGCCGCTCGCGAAACCCGCTGATGCTGGGCGGATGGCTGTGCGGGGCGGGACTTGCCTGCCTGCTGCGCTCCCCCTGCCTCCTCGGCATGGTCGGGATCATCGTGATTGCCGGCATGTTCTACGTGCGCCGCCTGGAAGAGCCTGGCCTCATGGGCCGTTTCGGCGGCGCTTGGGCGCGCTACGCCAGCCGCACTCCGCGCTGGATCGCCGTGGCGCTGGTGGCGGCGGCGACGGCGGCCGCCCTGCCCGCCGTCAGCGTGGACCGCCTCGCGCCCGCCACCTTCATCGAGCCGGCAATTATGGTCCAGGTCCGCTGCAAGCCCGGCACGGCAGGCCAGTGGCGCGCCGCGTTCGACCAAAACCTCAAGCCCGCCATCGACGAAGTGATCGCCCGCGGCGATTCCTTCACCGGCTTCCAGCTCATCGAGCCCGCCTTGCCGTGGCAATCGTTCGATTTCGTGCTGCTCTTCACCGGCAAGACTTTCGCCGGGCTCGATCATCCCCGCCCGTTTCCGCATTACCTGGCGCTGCTCGAGCGCGAAGGCCCGCTGCGGACGCTGGCCGTTGCGAAGGAAATGGGTTCCTACGAAGACCACGCCATCGTCACGCTGGTCTACCTGAGCAGGGCGAGGTGATCCCATGCGAATCCTGGTGACCGGAGCCGGCGGCTTCATCGGCCGCTCGGTGGTGCAGCAAGCGCGAGCGCGCGGCTGGGACGTGATGGGCGTCGCCCGGCGGCCCTGTGTCGAAGCAACCTTGATCGCCGACCTGCGCCAGCCTATCGAAGACTGGCCAGCGCCCGATGCCGTGATCCATCTGGCCGGGTCGTATGTCGGCGGCACTGCGCGCGAGCTGGCCGGGACCGACATCGCCATGGCTCGCAACCTGCTTGCGTGGGGCCGGCGAAAGGGCGTGCGGCGGTGGGTCTTCGCGAGCGCTGCCGAGGTCTACGGCGACATCGCCGGCGAGGCCGATGAGAGCTGGCCCTGCCGTCCGGCGATTCCCTTTGGGAGCGCTAAGCTGGAAATCGAGAGAATGTTCCAGACGGCCGAACTGCCTGAGGTCGCCATCTGCCGCATCGGAGAGGTCTACGGTTCCAACGGCCGTTTGCTCAGCGAGCTTGCTGGCCGGCTGCGGAGCGGTTTCTGTCCCTGGCCCGGCGACGGCCAGGTGAGGCTCAGTTTTGTGCACGTGGAGGATGTGGCCGCAGCTCTCCTGCTCGCTTCCGAGCGTCCCGCGCCGGCCTCACGCACTTACAACGTCGGCGACAGCCAGCCGGCAACCTGGCGGCAGTTCCTGGATCGAGTGGCGGAGATGTTGGGAGCCCGGCGGCGCGCCGTCTACCTGCCCCTGACAATCGCGCGCTGCTACGCGGCCTCGGTGTCGTGGGCGGATGCGACCGTCACCCCGCGCGTGCTACGGCTGCTGACGACGCCGAAGGTGCTCTCGAGCGCGCGGGCACGCGAGGAACTCGGCTTCACGCCCCGCTACCCCGCTTTCGATGCCGGCCTGTTGGAGGCGCTCGGTGCCCTATAAGACCAGCGAGAAGATGGCGGACCGAAAGCGCGCGCGCCGCCGCCGTTTTCTCGATACGGCGATCGCCGTGTTCGGCCGCCTCGGCTATCATGCCGCCACCGTGCCCATGATCGTCGCCGAAGCGGAAAGCTCCACCGGCGCGTTCTACCTCTACTTCCGCAACAAAGAGGATGTCTACGCCGAGGCCCTCCGCGAGATAGGCGCGCGCCTGGCCGCGGTGCTGAACGCGGCAATTTCGCGCGAGACTGCACCGGCTGCGCGAATGGGAGCGGCGGTCCAGGGTTTCGTCGAATGGCTGGCTGCGAACCCGCCGGAGACGCGCATGGTGATGGAGGCGGCAACGCTCGGCGGCCGTATCGAGGAGGTGCGCCGGGAAATGATCGAGAGCCACGTGCGGTCGGTCGTCGCCGCAATCGAGGTGGCGGCGCCCTGGATTGACGCGGCCGATCGAGGTGTGGCGGCCCGATGTTGGGTGGGCGCGGCCATCGAGGCGGCCACGGCCTGGCTGCATATGGAGCCGGCCACCCGCCCGGATTCCGCGCGCCTCGCCGCCGCCGTGAAGAGCTTCAACCTGCACGGAGTCGGCTTGGGCTGACCACGCTACTTCGGGCTCTGCCGCTCCAGCCTGGCTTTAGCGCGCAGGGTAGCTTCGCGGCGGGCGGGCAGGAACGTCGCCATGCGCTTCTCGATGGCGGCTACCAGCTCCGGACCAGCCGATTCTGGAGTGCCAGTGTTGAACGGCGGCTGGGGATTGTATTCGATCTCGAGCTCGATGCGCTTCGCTTCCGCCTCTCCGCGCAGAATCGCGGCCAGTTTCAGGCCGAAGTCGATCCCGGCGGTGACGCCGCCCCCGGTGACGATGGGGCCGTCAATCACCACGCGCTCCGCCACCGGAATCGCACCCAGTAGCGCCAGCTGGTCGCGAGCCATCCAGTGGCAGGTGGCCCGGCGGCCCTTCAGCAATCCGGCCGCGCCGAGCACGAGCGAGCCCGTACACACGGAAGCCATGTAGCGCGCCGTGGCTGCCTGTTTCACCAGAAAACTCAGCACGGTCTCGTCGTCCATCATCGCCACCTGGCCAGCGCCTCCCGGCACCACCACCACGTCGAGCGGGGGGCACTCCTCCAGAGTCATGGTGGGCGTGATGGTAAGACCGCGGTCGCTCGCCACCGGCTCCCTGGCCTTCCATAGGAGATGGACCCGGCTATTCGACAGCCGGCAGAAAACCTCGAACGGACCGGTGAGATCGAGCTGCGTCAACCGGGGATAGAGCAGCAACCCGATTTCGAGGCGCGATTCGACAGGCACCGAAGGCGCAATGCTCATGGCGGCGATCCCTTTCAAAACGTCGCGGCGTCGAATCACAGAATGTATATTCCGCCCCTTACTTCACCGGCGGCAGCGGACTCGGCGGCAGGGACACCCGGCCGGTCGTCGCCTCGGCGATCGAGACGTTATAGGTGTCAAGCACTGTGCCTAGGGAGTTATCGAGCTGCACCTTGGCTTTGGCATAGGCGCTGATGGCCGCGACTTCGTTGGACCGCGCCTGGGCCAGATCGCGCTGGGACTGGATCACCAGGAAGATGGTCGAGGCGCCTAGCGCGTATTTCTTCTGCTCGGCGTCCAGCGTCTGCACTTGCAGGACGCGGGCCTCCACGGAGGCGTGGTAGGATGCGGCAGCCTGCTGCACGGCAATCAGCGCGTTGCGCACGTCCACGCCGATCTGATTGAGGAGGCGCTGGTGCTGGAGTTCCTGCGTCCGCAGGTTCAGGGAGTCCAGGATATAGTCGGCCTGTGCGGAGCGGTTGCGGAGCGGGATACTAAGCTGCGCCTCCAGGGAGTAGCTGGGGAAGTTGTGACGGAACAACTGGGACAGCGCCGTGCCGGGGCCACCGACGTAATAGGTGACGGGGGTCTCACAGAGTCCGGTGGCCTGGCAGTTCGCCCCGAAGGCAGGGTTGAGTGGATTGACCTGCCCGGCCAGGGCGTTGTTGGTCAGGTTGCCGATCAGACTGAGATTCGGCAACATCTGACTGCGGTCGCCCTTGAGCCCAATGTGGGTATTCTCGATGTTGAGCTTGGATTGCGGCACCTCGGGGCGGTTGGCCAGAGCCTTGGCGATCAGGTCCTGCACGGGAATGACGGCTTCGGTCTTCGGAACCGTAATGACGTCGGTAGGGATGATGTGTGCCTCGGCCACCGACGGGCTCATCAATCCGGTCCTGCTCAGAGCGTTCTTCAGACCCGTTTCCTGCTGAAGAACCTGCGTTTGCGCATTCACCAGATCCTGCTGGCGCGAGGCCACCTCGGCCTCGGCGCGCACGATCTCGATGGGCGCCAGGGTTCCGATCTCAACCTGTTTCTTGTTGTCCTCGTACAGTTTCTCGGAGAGGCCCAGGGCCTCCTGCTTCACCTTGACGTTCTCGTTGAAGCTCACCAGATCCCAGTACGCCGATACCACCTGCGAGATGGTCGTCATCACCTGCTGCTTGAAGAGCAGGTCGGTCATGCGCAGGTTGTTCCTGGAAATGCGAATGTTCCGGTTGTTGACGGCCAAGCCGAATCCCTGCAACAGGGGCTGGGTGACTTGCAGGTTCAGGCTGCCGGTAGTGTAAGGGTTGAAATCCAGAACGGTAGCGTTGGCATTGGAGGTGCTTTGCTGCCAGTTGAGCTGGACGTTGGTGCCAGTCAGGAAGGCCTGCTGGTATCCCGTGGCATACACGTCCGTGCGGACGATCAGGTTTGTGGTGCCCGTGGTGAAGGCGTTCGACTGGGGCGTTGAACTTTGGCCCCAATAACCCACCACATATGCCGATGGATCCAGGTTGGGAATCGTCGTGCCGGTGGCGGTGATGATGGTGCCGCCCGCGCTGCTGCTGGCCGTCCCGCCGTTGTTCCCGGCAGTTCCGAAGGCCGTGCCGCCGGTCACCTGTGACAACGCTGCCGTGGTGGCGGTTTGAACGGAGTTCGGCAAACCGCGCAGCAAGCCGCCGGCCTGCGCACGCAGCAAGTTGGTCTCGGCCTCCGACCGGCTGTAGCGCTGGATATGGATGTCCAGGTTATTCTCGAGCGCCAGGGCGATGGTGTCCTGGAGCGAGAGATAGATGTTGCCGGCGCGTAGCAGCGAGTCCAGCCGGTTCGAATTGGCCAGATCGACCGGCATCACGTCCTTTGGCCGGTAGGGCTGGGTGAAGCTGGAGAAAAAGCCACCCGGTGGGTTCTGAACGTACTGAATCTGCTGGGCTTCCGCCAGCGGCAGGATCATCTGGAATGCGCAAAGTACCGCAAGCCCTGATTGTAAGCGTGCCATTATCGATAGGCTCCTGGAGATCGGCCTTCATCGAGGCCCTCAAGCAGATGAATACGGGGCCAAGCCCCGCTCTGTTCCCGGAATCTCCAATGGTAGCGCGAGATACCTCCCCATGACACCCGCCAGCGCCGTGCCGGGGGCAAATGCGATGATAGAGCCGTTCGCGGCATGACCACCCTGACTCACTTAGAATGCGTGCGGTGCGGGACCAGGGCCCATCCGGCCGCCAGCGTGACCCGCTGCGCCTGCGGGGGGACGCTGTTGGCGCGCTACGACCTGGAAGCGGCTGGCAAAGACTGGGGTAATTGGCGACGCAACGCCCCGGACAGCATGTGGCTCTATGGGCCCGTTCTGCCGGTGCGCGACCCGTCGTCCATCGTCTCCCTGGGCGAAGGCATGACCCCGCTGATCCAGGCGCGCCGGCTGGGAGAGCTCCTCGGCGCCGGCAACCTCTGGATCAAGGACGAAGGGGCGAACCCAACATCCAGCTTCGAGGCCCGTGGGATGTCCGTGGCCGTTTCGATGGCGGTCGAGCTCGGAATCCCTTGCGTGGGCATCCAGTCCTCGGGCGAGGCGGCCGTCGCGCTCGCTGCCTACGCAGCCGCGGCGGGTATCGAGGCGCACGTGGTCCTGCCGCCCGGCGCGTCCCAGGCGAGCTACGTCCAGTGCCGTGCCCACGGCGCGCGTATCGGCGCCTCCATCCCTGAGGGCGTGTTTGACCTCAGTGCGTTTCGGGAGCCCTATCGCATCGAAGGCAGCAAGACCATCGCCTGCGAGATCGCCGAGCAGACGTCCTGGACCTTACCCGACGCCATCGTCTTCCCTATGGGCGAAGGCTTAGGTCTCGCCGGCGCGTGGAAGGCCTTCGATGAAATGGAGGGGCTCGGCTGGATCGCCACTGCTCGCCCCCGCATGATCGCTGTAGGCAGCGCGCTCGTGCCTCCGGCCGACACCCTGGTGGCCGAAATTCTGGACCAAAACGGCGGCCCGGTCGAGGTCGGCAGGCGTGAGGCCATCGACGCCGCTCTCGATCTGGCCGCGACGGAAGGCATCTTCGCTTCGCCGGAAGGCGGCGCAGCCATCGCCGCGCTGCCCGGGCTCTTCGCCACCGGCCGCCTGAAACGCAACCAGCGGATCGTCGTCGTGAACACTGCCTCCGGCCTGGCGCACATCGAGACCTACGCGACCCGGTTCCCGCGCGCCGCCTCGGGCGAGCACGATAAGCTGGGAGGCCTGATCACGCCGCGGTAGGCCTACGCCAGCCGTCCCGCTGCCTCGATGGCGCGTGCCAGCGTATCGCCCGCCTCTCGGCGAATCACCTCAACGGGCCCGGCGCCGCACGGCCGCCAGCGTTCCTCGAATCGGGGGCAGGGCGCTCCGGCAAATACGGAGACCAGCGGAACGCCGCACGCGGCGGCAACGTGCTGGCCCGCGGAATCGTATCCCACATAGAGGCGGCTGCGTGCAATCATGGACGCGAATCCCGCAAACGAGCCGCGCCAGACCTCGACGTGCGCGCCGCCGGCTTCAATCGCCCGTTCCACGCGTTCGGCTTCCTCGCCGCCAGCTCCGGCGTCCACAATGAGCGGCAGACCACGCGCGGCGAGCGCAGCAAGCAAGCCCGCTTCGAACGGGTCCGCGACGCGCTTGGCGGCGTTCCCGCCCACGCCGAAACTCACGGCGATGCCGCCCGCGGGGAACTTCGGCGCCTCCGCCGGCGCGATGTACGCGTGCGCGTCTTCGACGCCGACCGTCTCCGCGACCCAGCGGCGGACCAGAATGCCCAGCGGCTCCGGGCCCACGCCGCCTATGCTGCGGCTCGGGAACAGCCGGTAGCTGTGTTCGTCGCAGACCGGCAGCAGGCCCAGTTGCGTGATGCGCGAATCGGGATCGACCACGATGCTCTCCGGCTCCGCCAGCCGCAGCCCGGCCGCGATCCGGTCGCGCAGCGCGCCGTTGCGCCCGTAGCTGACCGGCAGGTGCTCGATCCGCGGATCTCCGGCGAACATCTCCCAGCACTTCCGCGGGCCCACCAGCACGATGCGGGCCTGCGGCCAGCGGCGCTTCACGGCGTCCAGAATCACGCTCGTTATGGCGACGTCCGCGCCCAGCGTCACCCGCGACAGAACGAACACGGTGCGCGGCTCGCACTCGATCCTCCGGAGCCGCGCGACCCGCTGGTAGCGCTCCACCAGATCGGCGGGCCGATGCTCGGGGAGGATGGCGGCGATGACCTCGGCAAAGACTTCCGCGTAGACGTCCGCCAGCCGCGGCTCGAACCGGTCCGAAAGCCCCTCGGCCACTACGGAAAACAGGTCTGGGCTATCCTGTTCGATCAGTTCGACGAGCCAGGAGCCCGGCCACGGCTCGCCGCGGAGCAGGCAATCGAGCAGGCGCTGGGCGGTCTCAGAGGTACTTCCCAATCAGCAGCTCCAGCTTCCTGCGCGTCTCTGCGGGGATCGACTTGCGGTCCGTGATGATGGCGTGCGAAAGCGCGCTCCCGCACTTGCACGTGCGCTCCGCCGGCATGGTCTCGACCGCGTGCCTCACCACTTGCGCCGCGTTCTCGGCGTTCTTCATCAGATTCGCGATGATCTGATTGACCGTCACGGCGTCGTGCTCCGGGTGCCAGCAGTCGTAGTCGGTGACCATGGCCACGGTCGCGTAGCAGATCTCGGCCTCGCGCGCCAGCTTCGCCTCCTGCAGGTTGGTCATGCCGATGACGTCCATCCCCCAGCTCCGGTAGACGTTCGACTCGGCCTTGGTCGAAAACTGGGGGCCTTCCATGCAAAGGTACGTTCCGCCGAGGGTGGCCGTGACCTTCGCTGCTTTGCACGCCTCGTAGATCGCCTTTGCAACCTGCGGGCAGACGGGGTCGGAGAAGCCGATGTGCACCACCAGGCCGTCGCCGAAGAACGTGGAAGCGCGGCCCTTGGTGCGGTCGTAGAACTGATCCGGGATCACGAAATCGAGCGGCCGGTGTTCTTCTTTGAGCGATCCCACTGCGCTCAGCGAAACGATGCGCTCAACGCCCAGCGACTTCATCCCGTAAATGTTTGCGCGGAAATTCAGCTCGGAGGGCGAGATGCGGTGCCCCAGCCCGTGCCGCGCCAGAAACACCACGCTGCGGCCCGCCAGCTTGCCCACCATGTAGGCGTCCGAGGGCCGTCCCCACGGCGTTTCGACCGTGACTTCTTTATCCAATTCGAAGCCCGGCATCGAATACAGCCCGCTGCCGCCAATGATTCCGATTTGCGCCGTCATTCCTGTATCAGCTCCAATAAAACTCCACCCGTCGATGCGGGATGGATGAAAACGTACACGTGGCCGCCCGCACCCTGGCGCGGCTCGTTCAGCAAGCGCGCGCCCGCGGCCTTCAACCGCTCCACTGCGGCATCGAGGTCGGCCACCCGCAGGGCTACGTGATGCAATCCTTCGCCGCGCTTCTCCAGGAACCGCCCGATTGGAGAATCGTCGCCGGCCGGCTCCAGCAGCTCCAGGCGCGGCCCGCCGCAGGCCAGCATGGCCACGTTGACCTTCTCCGCCGCCACGGTCTCGCGCGCCGCGGCCTCCATGCCGAGCACGCCGGCATAAAATCCGAGCGCCGCATCGAGCGACCGCACCGCGATGCCGAGATGGTCGATCTTATAGTCGCTCAAGCCATTCCTTCACGACGGAATACGGATCGCGCCGCCGCTGGGCCACTTCCTGCGCCGCGGCCTCGATTTCTTCCGCCGGCAGGCGCCCGGCCAGCCGCTCGAGCAGCCGCTCCCGCAGCATCTCCCGCAGGCGGGCGGCCCACAACTCCGCGCGGCGGTCCTTCTTCGCGCCCGACTCCTGAAACTTCCGTATGGCCGCCAGCGTCTCGCCGATTCCTTTTCCTTCGGTCGCCACCGTGCGCACGATCGCGACCCGGCGTCCATCGGCCGCGCCGTTCAACGAAAGCAGGCCGCGTAGATCGCGCTCCAGGCCGTCGGCGCCCGGACGGTCCGCCTTGTTGATGACGAAGACGTCGGCGATCTCCATAATACCCGCTTTCAACGACTGCACCTCGTCGCCCATGCCAGGCACCATCACCACCACCGTGACGTCCGCCAGGCGCGCCACTTCGATTTCGTCCTGTCCCACGCCGACGGTCTCCACCAGGATCGCATCCCGGCCCGCGGCGTCGAGCAGCAGGGCGATATCCGTGGTCGCCGCCGCCAGGCCGCCCAGCGAACCGCGCGTGGCCATGGAGCGGATGAACACGCCGGCGTCCGCCGAGTGCGATTGCATGCGTATGCGGTCGCCCAGAATGGCGCCTCCCGAAAACGGGCTGCTGGGATCGACCGCCACGATTCCCACCGTGCGGCCCTCCCCGCGCAACGCCCCGGCGAGTTGATCGACCAGCGTGCTCTTTCCCGCCCCCGGTGCGCCCGTGACGCCGATCACGGTGGCGCGGCCGGTGTGCGGGAACAGCTCCTCGAGCAGAACCGACGCCTCCGGCAGACGGTTCTCGATAGCCGTGGCGGCGCGAGCCATCGCCCGCACATCCCCTTCGAGAATCTGTTCGGCCAGGGATCTCATCGGCTGTTCAGCAACTGCCGTGCGATGACCAGGCGCTGTATCTCGGAAGTGCCTTCGCCGATCGTGCAGAGTTTCACGTCGCGGTAGAACTTCTCGACGCGGTAATCCTTGATGAACCCGTAGCCGCCCAGGACCTGCACCGCCTGGTCGCAGATCCCCACGGCCGCCTCCGACGCGAACAGCTTGGCGATGGCCGCCTCTTTCGTGACCCGCTGGCCCCGGTCTTTCATCCACGCGGCGCGCAGCGTGAGCAGACGCGCGGCCTCGATTTGCGCGGCCATGTCGGCCAGCTTAAACTGGATCGCCTGGAATTCGGAGATCGGCCGGCCGAATTGCCGCCGCTGCTGCGAATAGCGCAGGGCAACGTCGTAAGCGCCCTGTGCGGTGCCCACGGCCAACGCCGCGATCGAGATCCTTCCGCCGTCCAGAATCTTGAGGCTGTCGACGAATCCCTCGCCCGCGCGGCCCAGCAGTTGCGACTCCGGCAGGCGGCAGCTTTCGAAGACCACCTCGCCGGTCGGGCTGGCGCGCATGCCGAGCTTATTCTCTTTGCGGCCCAGCCGGAACCCCGGCGTGCCCTTATCGATAATGAACGCCGAGATGCCGTGCTGGGAGGCGGCGCGCTCGGTGACCGCCATGGCCACGCAAACGTCCGCCTCGTGCGCGTTGGTGGTGAATGTTTTCGAGCCGTTCAGCGTCCAGCATTCTCCGTCCCTCACGGCCAGCGTGCGCGTCCCGGCGGCGTCCGAGCCGGCTTCGGGCTCCGTGAGCGACCAGCTTCCGAGCCACTCGCCGCTCGCCAGGCGCGGGACGTACCGCTTGCGCTGCTCATCGCTCCCGGCGGTGTAGATGTGGTTCGTGCAAAGCGACGTGTGCGCGGCCACGATCAGCGCCACTGAGGGATCGATCCGCGCCAGCTCTTCGATCAGCATCTCGTACTCGATGTAGCCGAGGCCCGCGCCGCCCAGCTCTTCCGGGAAGATGGAGCCCATGTAGCCTAGCGAGGCGATTTCCCGTATGGCGTCGCGCGGAAAAATCTGCCCCTCGTCCCATTCGAGAACGTGCGGCGCCAGTTCGGCCTCCGCGAATTCCCGCACCGTCTTGCGAAGATGAACCTGCTCCGGAGTCTGTTCGAAGTCCATAAGTGCTAACGCGCCGCCGCCGATGGCGCGACGCTAATAACGCCCCACGAGTGTTTGGGAGACAATCCAATTCTATCAGCGATGCCCGAAAGCGATTCGGCTTGGCGACAGCCCAGATCCCAGGAGCGGACTCCGCAACGCGTCTCGCTCTCGCGCCAGTGAATGTCTCACGCCAGTGAATGCCAGTGAAAGTCGTCGACCCTGCTCTTCTGCTATACTCATCGACGGCTCTAACAAGCCCTCAGCAAAGACGCGAGGAACGTTCGGGAAGGCGGTGAAAATCCGCCACTGCCCCGCAACTGTAAGCGACAGAAGTCGGCTGCGCCGGTCACTGCTCCAAGTGGGAAGGCCGCGCAACCCAGGCATGGGTAAAGCCGTTGTCGCGAAGTCAGGAGACCGGTCCCTCGCCGATGAGAACAACGTCTCGCGGGAGAGCGTCTCATGAAGAACATCCATTCGCTCGTATTTCTTTCCCTCGCTGCCGCCGCCCTGGCGTGCGCCTCCGAGGGCGTCGTTGTCGATCCTTCCGGAAAACCCATCGAGCACGCGCAGGTCGCCTGTGCGGGCCTCGCGTCACAAACGGCCGCCGACGGACACTTCTCGCTCGATATCGCGGGCCCCTGCCGCGCCTCCGTTTCCGCCTCAGGTTTTGAAACAAAACAGGTCGATCTTGTTCCTGCCGTCGCCGCGCACATCCAGCTTTCCATCGCCCCGCGCAGCGAGCAGGTTGTGGTGACCGCCAACCGCCGCGAAACCGATCTCGACCAGACCGGCGCCGCCGCCACCGTTATCACGGCCGCCGACCTTCGCGCGCAAGACTATCCCTCGCTGGCCGATGTGCTGCGCGAGGTGCCCGGAATTCAGGTCTCCCAGTCCGGCCGGCCCGGCAGCCTCACCGACGTGTACAGCCGCGGCGGCCAGTTCAACCGCCATGCTCGTGCTCGTCGATGGCGTCCCCATCAACGATCCCGGCGGCGCCATCAACCTGGCCGGCGACACCACCGATGGCATCGAGCGCATGGAGGTGGTGCGCGGGCCCGAAAGCGCTCTGTTCGGCGCCGACGCTTCCTCCGGCGTCATCCAGCTCTTCACCAAGCGCGGCGATCCCGAAAGCACCGTGCCTCACGGTGAACTCTCTTACGAGCGCGGCAGCTTCGGGACCGATCGCTGGGCCGCCAGTCTCGCCGGAGGCCTCGGCAGCCGCTTCGATTACGCTCTCACCGCCGACCAGTTTCACACCGTTGGCGAATACCCCAACGACTTCTTCCGCGATACCAGCGGCACCGCCAACCTCGGCTACCGCATCTCGCCCGAGACCCAGATCCGAGGCGTCTTCCGCATGTTCGATGCCGACATCGGCACGCCCAACCAGTTCGGCTACGGCATCTTCGACCTCTACGGAACCGAAGCCACTCGCGATTCGCTGGTCTCGCTGTCGCTCGACGACGTCCGTAACAGCCACTACTCTCAGCGCGTGTCGTTCGGCTACCATCGCTCCAACGACATCTTCTACGAGCCGGCCAATCAAGGGCCATACAACGTCTCGGCATGGGTCGAAGACGTGGGGAATCCCGTACAGAGCGTCTATTTCGAAGGTCTCGCGAATCCCCTGGCGCCCGTTCCGCCCGGCTTCACGCTGGTGACGACATCCCAATCCATCTACGCCGCTCCTCCGTATGTCAGCCTCAGCTCGCGCACGGATCTCGGCTATCAGGGCACCGTGACGTACACCGGCGGCGCCACCGTGTTCGGCTATCAGTACGAGCGCCAGGACGCCGACATCGGTGGCGACCACGTCGGCCGCGACAACCACAGCATCTTTCTCGATGAGCAGTATGCCGTTTCCCAGCGGCTGTTCCTCTCCGGCGGCATTCGCTACGAACAGAACAGCGCGTTCCACACCGAGCTCGCGCCGCGCGGAGCGGCCACCTACCGGCTGGGCGATTCTACGTGGCTGCGCGCCAGCGCCGGCATCGGCATCGTCGAGCCCAGCCTGCTCGAGAACTACTCGCAGGAATCCTACGCCATCGGCAATCCCGCGCTGCGCCCGGAAAGGACTACCAGCTACGAAGCCGGTGTAGTCCGCGAGTGGCTCTCGCGCCGGTTGCGGACCGAGGTTTCGGCCTTCGACAACTCCTTCAGCAATCTCATCGTGTACGTCTATCCCACCTGGCAGAACTTGGAGGCGAGCCACGCCCGCGGCATCGAGTTGTCCTCGCGCATGAAGATCACCTCCTGGCTCTCGGCCTCCGGCGGCTACACCAGAATGTGGACCCGCATCACGGCCTCGGATACTCCGGACTCAATCTTCCTCGGCGTCGGCGAGCAGATCGCGCGGCAGCCGGGCAACGCCGGAACGGCAGCCGTAACGCTCGCACCGCATCGCTGGACGTTCCAGGCCGGCACCATTCTGGTCGGCGAGCGCCAGGACCCCGACCCGTACGTCTTCGGGGTCACGCGCAACCGCGGCTACCAGAACGTTTACGCCAGCGGCTCCTTCCGGCTCAGCAAGAACCTGTCGCCCTTCCTTCACGCCGGCAATGTTCTCAACGAGAACTACTCGGAGGTGCTCGGCTACCCGGCTCTATCCCGCAACATCTACGGAGGTCTGCGAGTGCAATGGTGAGCCAGTTCAGGAGGTGGGGCAGGTACTCGTGCCCGCCGCGCCGGGACTCGTCTCGACGCTTGGGCTTCCCGTCCTGCGCCCTCCTGCTGGCCGCCTGCGCCCTTGCCGCCCCGCCCCAGCGCATCGTCTCCACAGCGCCCAGCGCCACCGAGATGCTCTACGCGCTGGGGCTCGGCGACCGCGTCGTCGGCGTGACCACCTTCTGCCACTATCCGCCGGAGGCCGCGAAGAAGCCGAAAATCGGCGACTACATGCATCCAAGCCTCGAGACCATCGTCGGCCTCCGGCCCGATCTGGTGGTTTCGGAAACCACCGGCGTCCGCCACGCCGAGCGGCTCCGTTCGCTGAACCTGAACGTGATCGAAATCGATGATGCGACGCTGGCCGGCATCTACGATTCCATCCACCGCATCGGCCAGGCCGCGGGCGTACCTGCGCGCGCGGACGCCCTGTGCGCCCAAATGCGAGCCCAGTTCGATGGCATCCACGCGAAGGTAGCCCGCCTTCCGCGCCGCCGTGTCCTGTTTCTGGTGGGCCGGACGCCGGGGCGCATTGAGGACATGATCGCCGCCGGGCGCGCGTCGCACCTCAACGAGTTAATCGAAATCGCGGGCGGCGACAACGTCTTCCGCGACTCGTTTGCCGCCTATGGCAGAATCTCCCTCGAAGAGTTGCTGGTGAGGAACCCCGAGGTGATCGTCGACATGGGCGAAATGTCCGAAACCGTTGGCGTCACCGACGCCCAGAAGCGCGCGGTGGTTGCACTATGGAACCGCTACCCGGCGCTCGATGCCGTGCGCCAGCATCGCGTCTACGCCGTCGCATCGGACATCTTCGTGGTGCCCGGCCCGCGCGTGGTGGAGGCGGCCCGTGCCATGGCGCGCATGTTCCACCCCGAGGCTGGCCCGTGAGTCCGCTCTACGAACTCGCCCAAGCCGGGATGCGCTACAACGGCGTGCCGGTCCTCGAAGCGGTCACGCTGGCTTTCGAGCCCGCCGGATTGGTTGCCGTCGTCGGCCCCAACGGCGCCGGGAAATCGACGCTGCTCGGTATCATGGCAGGTCTGCGCCCCGGTCACACGGGCCGCTGCGAATACCGCGGCGTCGAGCCCGCGCGCTGGCCGCGGCGCGCCTTCGCCCGAAAGGTCTCGTTCATCCCGCAGAGCCTGCGCGTCGAGTTCCCCTTCACCGCGGAGCAGGTAGTGCTCATGGGCCGTACGCCCCACTGCGACGGCCTCTTCGAATCGCCGGCCGATCTCGAAGCCGTCGAGCGCGCCCTGGCAATCACCGACACACTCGCCTTTCGCCATCGCGACTTCCGGTCGCTCTCCGGCGGCGAGCGGCAACGCGTTATCCTGGCCTCGGCCGTGGCGCAACAGACCGAAACGCTGTTGCTCGATGAGCCCACCACGTTTCTGGACCTGAAGCATCAGGTCGCCATCTACCGCCTGTTGCGCGACCTCAGCCGCCAGGGAATGCTTGTGGTCGCCGTCACGCACGATCTGAATCTCGCCGCCGCCTTTGCCGACCGCATCGTGGTGATCGATGGCGGCCGCGTGGTGGCCGATGCCACGCCCGCCGAGGTGCTCGTTTCCGAGACCATCCGCGATGTCTTCGGGGTCGTTTCCCAGATTCACCGCGGGCCCGAAGGACGGCCCTGGATCGTGTATGGCCAATAGCAGCCGCCGGTTCTGGATCGCGGTGCTCGGCTCGGCCGCCGCCGCAGTGGCAGTGCTCTTGATCGCGCCACTCATCGGTTCCACCCACATCGATTACTCGCGTGCCCTGGCCGGTCTCTCGCCCGATCGCGAGATTCTTTTCTACACGCGCCTCCCGCGAGTGCTGCTCGCGCTGATCGCAGGCGGTGCGCTGGCCGTGGCGGGCGTCCTGTTTCAGGCCATGCTCCGCGACGCGCTGGCGACCCCTTACACGCTGGGGGTTTCGAGCGGAGCCTCGCTCGGCGCGGTAGCCGCCATCTGTCTGGGCTGGCGCGACGTCGGGCATCTGCCGGCCATCTGGCTCGCGGCCTTCGCGGGCGCCGGCCTGGTCCTGTTTCTGGTAATGGGCATCGCCTCGGAAGGCCGTCGCATGTCTTCCTTCACTCTGCTGCTGGCCGGCGTTTCCATCAACACCATTTGTCTCGCGGCCATCCTGTTCCTGCAATACATCGCGAATTTCGGCCAGACGTTCGCCATCGTGCGCTGGCTGATGGGCGGCATCGATTCGGTGGACTACTCGACGCTCGGTTGGTTCGCCGCCGCAGTTCTGCCCGCCGTCGGGCTGATCTTCCTCCGCGCCCGCGATTGGAACCTCATGGCGGTCGGCGAAGATTGGGCCGCGGCCCGCGGCGTCTCCGTCTCGCGCCTCATGCTGACTGGTTACATCCTGGGTTCCTTCGTGGCCGGCTCCGTCACCGCTCTCACCGGCCCCATCGGCTTCGTCGGCCTCATCGTGCCGCACGCGCTGCGCCTCAAACTGGGCGCGGACCACCGCCTCCTCCTGCCCTGCTCGTTCTTCGCGGGCGCCGCGTTTCTGGCCATCTGCGATACCGTCGCCCGCACGGCGCTCGCTCCCACGGAGATCCCCGTCGGCGTGGTCACCGCGCTGCTGGGCGGCCCGTTCTTCATCTGGCTTCTCCGCTCGAAACGCAGGAGCCTGTGGCTATGACCCTGCCGCCTGAGTACTCTATAGAAAGAGGAGGGGCAAAATGTCCGCAAGCAATGCAGGCAGTAGCGCTCGCGCGAACCTCGGCGAGCGGGAACTGGTCATGACGCGCGTCTTCGATCGACCGCGCGAAATCGTATTCAAGGCGTGGACCGATCCCAAGCGGGTCGCCGAGTGGTGGGCGTCGCAGCGTTTCACCACCCCGGTCTGCGAAGTGGATGCGCGTCCCGGCGGAGCCATCCGCATTCACATGCGCGGGCCCGATGGCACGGTCTATCCGATGCGAGGCGCCTATCGCGAGGTCGTCGCGCCGGAGCGGCTAGTCTTCACAAGCCTCGTTGTGGATGACGACGACAACCCCATGCTGGACGGGCTCACCTCGGCCACGTTTGAAGAGGAAGCTGGCAAGACGAAGCTCACGCTTCAAGCGCGCGCCGTCGCCGTCGTCGCCCCCGCGGTCATGTACCTTGACGGCATGGAGGCCGGGTGGACCGAGAGCTTGGACCGTCTCGCCGAAGAGCTGGCCAAGCCATAGGCACGGCCGTCTGTCGGGCAGAGCCCGCGGCCCCACGATAAGATAGAAAGTTGACCAACAAGCTCGTTATCGAAAATCTCAGATTCCGCCCGGTCCGCACCATTCTGAGCATCCTGGCCATCGGCATCGAGGTGGTCATGATCCTGACCATCGTCGGGATCAGCCGTGGGATGCTCGTCGATTCGCAGCGCCGTATGCGCGCCGTCGGCGCCGACGTCCTGGTGCGACCTCCGGGCAGTTCCGTGCTCAGCCTCAGCTCGGCGCCCATCCCGGAAAAGATGATCGCCTTCATCGAGCGCCAGCCGCACGTCGCCCTGGCCGTAGGAGCCGTCAACCAACTCGTCAGCGGCACGACGGCTGTCACGGGCGTCGATCTGGACCGCTTCGCCGAGTTGAGCGGCGGCTTCCGCTACATCAAAGGCGGTCCTCCGCGGCAGCCCAACGATCTTCTGGTCAACCGCTATTACGCGCAACAGAATAAGCTCCACATCGGCTCCGCGGTCAAGCTGATGAATCGCCAGTGGCGCGTGTGCGGCATTTTCGAGGAGGGCAAGCTGGCGCGCGTCGTCGTCCCCATCCAGATTCTTCAGGACCTCACCAGCAACCCCGGCAAGCTCAGCCAGATCTTCGTCAAACTGGACAGCCCGGCCAACGCCGACGCCGTCGTCAAGGAACTGAAGGCGCAGCTCCCCAGCTACTTGATCTACTCCTTGGAGGAATTCGTCTCGCTCATCTCGATGGACCACGTTCCGGGCCTGGCGGAGTTTATCGGCGTGGTCATCGGTCTTTCGATCGTGGTGGGTTTCCTGGTGGTGTTCCTGTCGATGTACACAGCCGTGCTCGAGCGCACGCGCGAGATCGGCATTCTGAAAGCCCTGGGCGCTTCGCCGGCCTTCATCCTCGGCATTCTGATGCGCGAGACGTTTCTGCTGGCCGTCTTCGGCAGTGTCGCCGGCATCGCCTTCTCATTCGGCACGCGCTGGCTCATCATGACGCTTGTCCCGGGCTCGCTCTCCCAGTACATCGTCCCCGACTGGTGGCCCATCGCGGGCGCCATCGCTCTAGCGGGCGCGCTGCTCGGCTCGGCCTATCCCGGCTGGCGTGCGGCACGCCAGGACCCCATCGAGGCGCTGTCGTATGAGTGATCCCATCATCCAGGTTCGCAATCTTCGCAAGATCTACCGTGTAGGCGACGTGGACGTCGAAGCGCTACGCGGCGTGAATCTAGATGTCGGGCGCGGCGAGTTTCTCTGCGTTGTCGGCCCTTCCGGTTCGGGCAAATCGACGCTCTTCCACATTCTCGGCGGGCTGACGGCGGCTACCTCGGGCGAGGTCGTCGTTGACGGCCGCGACCTTTCGAAAATCTCCGACGCCGAGCGCACCGAGATGCGCAAGCGCCTGGTCGGTTTCGTCTTCCAGAAGTACAACCTGCTGCCGACGCTGAGCGCCGCCGACAACATCGCCATTGCGCGCCACATCGCCGGCCGCAGCCTCGTCGAGGATCCGAAATTCCGCCAGGTCCTCCAGTTGCTTGGCATTGAACACAGGCTTCATCACAAGCCGCGAGCGCTCTCGGGCGGAGAGCAGCAGCGCGTCGCCATCGCGAGGGCCATCGTAAACGATCCCGCCATTTTGATGGCGGACGAGCCCACCGGCAACCTCGATTCGAAGAACTCTGAAGCCGTGCTGGCCGTGCTGCGCGATCTCAACGAGCGCCTCGGCCAGACCATCCTGATGATCACGCACGACGCGCACGTGGCCACTTACGGCCACCGCATTGTGCACATGCTCGACGGCCAGATCGTCGAAGCCTGCTAGCCCGTTGGGACGCGCCGCTGCCTGGGGCCAAGCCTACTTCTTCTTGGCCAGGTCGCGGAGATAACCTACCACCGACTGAATCTGCTCGTTGCTGAGCCGCTTCTCATAAGCCGGCATGTGGTTCTTGCCCTTGGAGACCATTTCGGCGAGCTGCGCGTCGGTCATCTTCTGCACGTCGGCCGAGCGCAGGTCCCGAAGCTTGAACGTCCGTCCCATGGCCGTCTGGCCGGAACTATCCGGGCCGTGGCAACCGGCGCAATTCCGCTTGTAGATCGCTTCTCCGGTTTCCGCGCCCTGGCCGAACAGCGCCGGGGTCGCCACAAGCGCGATGGATGCGAGCGCCGGCAGCATGAGCTTCTTCGAGAGTCCGCTGGAAAAGATCATCGTGGTAACATCCCCTTTCGGTATCAGTATACCGAGACACGGCGCCCGGCCATGTATGGTAGACTCCGACGCATGGGAGCCGTCTGTCAACGCAATCTCTTCTTCGCGATCGTGCTGTCTGCGGTGGCTGTGGGCACGGCCTGCGCGCAGAGCGGTATCCCGGCGGGGCCGGAAGTGCCCGCGGATTTCCCGAAGGACTGCCCCATTCTCAAGAATTCGATCTTCCGGGACTACCAGGCGGCGCGGCGCGAGGGAGTCAAGATCGGCAACATCCTGGTGCTCGAGACTCCAGCCTCTCCGACCGATGTCGGCAATTTCTACAAGCCGGCGATGGAGGCCAATGGCTGGCACCTCCTGAAGCATCCCAAGAACCCCAGCGACTTACTCGAAGGGACCAAGGGATCGCGGCACCTTATCATCGGCATCATTTCGACGCATCAAGGCGCGAACCCCACCACCACATTTCGAGAGGTGGCCCTGGGCAAACTCAAATAGGGGCCCGCGTCAGCCCCGCGCGCGTCCATGATAGATGTCGTGCAGCCGCAACAGGCCCAGGCACCGCCGCGTCTGGGGATCGACCACCGGCAGGACGTAGATCTGCGAAGGCCGGTCCTCCATGAGCCGTAGCGCTTCGTGAAGCCGCGCATCCGGGCCGATGCTGATGGGGGACCGAGTCATGACGTCGCCGGCCGAGAGCGGGCGAATGTCCTCGTGCTTCTCGAGCGCGCGGCGCAGGTCGCCTTCGGTAACCAGGCCCGCCAAACGCCCGTCCTCGTCGATCACGCAGGCCGCCCCCAGGGGATGTCGTGTCATGGCGATCACGATGGAACGCAGGGAGTCGCCCGGCCGCGCCCACGCAGTGTCCTCAGGCCCGTGCATGACTTCGGATGCCCGCAGCTCGAGATTGCGGCCCAGTTGCCCCGCCGGGTGATAGACCGCGAACTCCTCGGGCGTGAAGCAGCGGCCCTGCATGACGGCCACGGCCAGAGCGTCTCCCAGCGCCAACGCGACGGCGGCGCTCGAGGTAGGCGCCAGGTTGTGAGGATCGGCTTCCGCGCGGACGGATGCGTCGAGCACGATATCCACGGCGGAGGCGAGAGGCGAAGATGCGTTCCCCAGGATGCCGATGAGCGGCGAGCGGAAGTCCCGCAGCACGCCGACCAGGCGCACCAGCTCGGCCGTGGCGCCGCTCTTCGAGATCATGATGGTGGGGTCTTCGGGCGCGTAGACACCCAGGTCGCCGTGAACGGCCTCGGCCGGATGCAGGAAGACCGCCGGGGTTCCGGTGCTCGAAAGAGTGGCTACCAGTTTCTGCGCCACGCGGCCCGACTTCCCGATGCCGGTGACGACGATCTTGCCCCGGTGCTGGAGGATCAACTCGACGGCGCGCGAAAAGCGCTCGTCGAGCCGGCCGGCGGCGATGGCGATGGCTTCGGCCTCGGCCTCCATCGCTCGGCGGCCGCACGCCACATAGTCGGGATCGGGCGAAGGCATCTCCTTAATTTAGCGGATCGGGCTCGGCGCCGGTACCAGCGCGAACCCAGCGCAGGCGAGCGCGGCCATCGCAGCCCCATAGAGGAACGGCGCGGCCGGGCTCACGTTCTGCCACAGCAGCCCGGCGATGACGCTGGCGGGTAGCGCGGCCAGCCCGGTGGCCATCGCGTAGACGCCAAGAGCAGTGGCGCGGTGCTCCGGCGAGACAAGGTCCACCACCAGCGCTCGCGACGTGCCGTCCGTCAGGCCCTGGTAGAGGCCGTAGACCGCGAAGAGAAGCCACACCCAGCGCAGCCCGCCCGCCAGACCGAACCCCGCATAGACGGCCGCGAACAGCGCCAGGCCGGCGACGATCACGCGCCTGCGGCCGATTCGGTCCGAGAGCGAGCCGGCCGGGTAAGACGCGGCCGCGTAGACGGCATTGTAGACCGCGAAGAGCAGCACAACGGCGCCCGTGCCGATGCCGAGCTGCTGCGCGCGCAGGATCAGAAACATGTCCGACGAGTTGCCGAGCGTGAACAGCAACATGACGGCGAGGAATCGGAGGAAGGCCGGCTCGGCGCCGCGCAGGCGGAAGCGCGGTGGCCTGGCGGCGGCCGACGGGCGTCGGCCGGTTTCGCGGACCGCCGTGAGAATCGCAACGCCGAGCGCCGCCGGGACGAACGCCGCCACGAACAGCCAGCGCAGGTTCTGATGAAACGCCCAGCACGCGGGTGAGAAACAGTGGGACCAGCGGGTAGACCATCTCGCTCGAGGCGTCCGTCCAGAGGCTGACCAGGCCGAGGCTGAAGACGTTTCGGGAGACGCCCGGAACGGGCGATGGCTCGCTTGCGGGATCGGGGATCACGACGCTACGGCTCGTCCGATCTTCTCACACGGCGGGCGGCGGCGGCCCGGTTCAGCCTTTGAGATCGCAGCTGTGCGGCGCGCGGTTGCCTGTGTGCATATACGAAGACAGCCTGGCCAGCCTTTGGAGCGCGGTTGCGCACTCGGCGCGGTCGAGAATGATGGTGCGCGCCAGCCATTGGTAAAGATCTCTGGCTTCCTCCGCGATGCGGCGGGCTTCGGGCGAAGAAGGAGGGTGCCTGGCGAACTCGCGCTGAAGCGACGCGCAGTAGAGCGGGACGAGGCGCTGCGCTTCCGGGTAGGCCTGCGAGTTGACGGCAGCGCGCAGGCGGCCGGCGACGTCAGCGAGAGTTTCCATGGGCGTCAGGCCAGCGAATTGGTGGTGGCGGAGGTGGAGGTGCCGCTCGAGGAGTCCATGGCCTGGAACAGATTGCTGACGACGGTGTATTGCTGCTCCATGGAGGAGATGAGCGAGTCGGCCTGGTCCATTTGTGTCATCAGGTTGTTTTGCATGACGTTCACCTGCGCCTGTTCGGTGGCGACCCGGCTGTTGTCGGCGTCGATGGTGGTCTGATTAGTGTTGATCGCCGTGGTCAGGAAGCCTTGAGTGGCGTCTTCGACCGAGGCCATGGTGTCGGTGGCGCTCTTGAGGAAGCCGCTCGATGTGCCGTCGCCCAGAAACGAGGTGACTCCGTCCATATTGCTGAAAGCCGCGGCGTAGAAGGTATCGGCGTCATAATCCAGGTGGCCGTTCAGCGACTGATCGAAGGTAACGCCGAGGTCGGAAAGCGATTTGATCGCGCCCCCGCCGTTGTAAGAGCCGGTGAGCTGGTTCAAGGCGTTTTGCAGTTCGTAGACCACGGTGTCGCCGCTGAGCGCGCCTCCCGACAAGCCACGCTGCTTGTTCACGTCGTCAACGGCCGTGTTGTAATCCTCGACGAAGCCCTGAAGGGCGTCGGAGATGCCGGAGGAATCGAGCGTCACCGTGAGCGAGGTCGGCTGGCCTGTGGGGCTCTGGGCCAGCATAGTGACGTTCAGGCCCGGCGCGATCGTCACGGTGCGGGAAGTGCTGGTGACTGCCGTGGTCGCCCCGTTCGCCTTGTAGCTGGCCAGGGTGCCCGTGACCTGTTGAGCGGTCAGCGGCGTGGTCACGGCCTGGTTGCTCGAATTCGTCGTGATGGCGTTCAACTGGATTGCGGTGCTTCCGAGCGCGCCGTTTTGGAGCGACAGGAGGTAGTTGGGCGAGGCGGTCGATCCCTGATTGATGACGGTGGCCTGCACGTTGGCGGAGCTACCGTTGATGGCGGCGGCCAGGGCATAAAGGGTGTTGCTCGAGGGCGTGATGGAATAAGTGGAGCTACCCACGGTAAGACTGTAGTTGGTGGCCTTGCTGATGTTCTGGGTAGTGGGATCGGTGATGGTGGGCAGGCCGGTGCTCAAGCTCTGTGCCGTGCTGTAGGAGCCCAGGCCGGTGACCTCGATGGTGTATGTTCCTTCCATAGCGCCGGTGCCGGTGGTGGCGCTGGCGATGGTTGGATCCGCGACATCGACGCCGTAGGCGCCGCTTCCAATGGCTGTGGTGATCGCGTCCACCGAGCTGGACAGGTTGGAGAAATCGGTATTCAAGGTCCCCAGCGCCGTGGCCTGGCTGTTGAGCTGGGTAAGGTCGTTGTCGAGATTCGTGATGGGAAGCGAGGCGATGGCCACGGCTCGCGTGATCACGTTCTGGAAGTCCTGGGCGTACCGGCTGGTTCCGGTAAAGGTGAGGGCGTTGCTGCTGGTGCCGCTGGTGCTGCTTGCCATAAAGAGTTTGAGCCGGGCGGACCGTCCGAGACGTTCCGCCCGGCCTCCACTGCCTGTACGTCAGCGGCCGCTAGTTGCCGCGGCCGTTAGTTACTATTAGCCCCGCAACAGAGTCAGGACGTTCTGCGGAGCCGAATTGGCCTGCACCATGGCCGCGATGGCCGATTGCTGCAGGACCTGTGCTTTGGTCAGGTTGGCTGCTTCGGTCGCCATGTCGGCGTCGCGAACGCTCGACTGGGCGGCCGCCAGGTTGGTGTCCTGCGATTCGGCCAGGCCGATCGCGTAGTTCAGGGTGTTCTGGGCCTTGCCGACGTTGGCCTGTGCCGAACCCAGTGCGGCGACGGCTGCGGTCACTTCGGCGACCGCTGCGGTGCCGCCCGCCTGGGTGGAGATATCGGCCGTGCTGCCGCCGGCGAGCGAGGTCGCCGTGACAGTGGTGCTCTGGATGTACGAGCTGTTCACATCGGCCTTGATGCCGGTGCCGCTGCCCGTGCTGCCCACGCTCACCTGGAAGGCGGAGAGCGAGCTGACGAAGTCGATCTTCTCCGTGCCGCTCGAGTCGTCCTTGACCGCCACGACCGACTGCAGGGTCGGGTTGTCCGTCTTCTGCAGGGCGGTGTTGATGGCCTGGACTGCCGCATCGATGGTCTGGCCGGTGCGGGTTGCGCCGCTGTTCTGGAGCGTGATGGTGGTCGATTGCAACTCGCCGTTGGCGTTGGTGGCCGAGACCGTGATGGCCTGGCTGTCGCTGCCGTTGGCGAGCGGCGTGAAGCTCAACCCGGTTACTGCGGTCGCCCCGCCCGAGTTGGCCACCTTGTCGTTGGGAGCGCTGACCGCGTTGCCGGTGAAGCTGGCCCCGCCGGTCCCGAACCCGACGTCCTGCATGGTTCCGGAGTGCGTGACGCCTTCGGTCAGGCCCAGGGTCGCCGCGGCATCGCTGGTCGAGGCGCCGATCTGGATCTGAGAAGACGCTCCCGCCGTGCCGGAGGAGAGCTTGATGGTGTTATCTGCCGTAGCGGTGGCCGTCACGTTCGCGAAAGCCCCGCCCAGCGCGCGCAACTTCGTCTGAATGTCTCCCGCTACCGTGCTGGCGGAGAGGCCGACGCCGTTGGCCAGCGCGATCGACTGGGCGTTTCCTCCGTCCACCGAGACGGTCAGGTTGTCGTTCCCGGCCCCAATCGTGTAGCCCGCGACGGCATCGGCGCCGACGGCTGGAGTCGACGAGAAGCCGAGTTGGGCAGCGGCCGAGCCGCCGACTGCCACCGAGGAAGCCGTGGGAGTGGTCAGTCCGGTGGTGTTCGAGGCGATCGCCAACTGGCCGCCAGCGTTGACGTAGGCCGTGCCGCCGGCGAGTTGGTTGTTGATCTCCTTGACGATCTGCGCCTGGCTTTCGGTGCCGCCCGAGAGGTTGATGGTCTGGGCGCCGCCGCCGTTGATGCTAACCGACAGCGTGGTGTGTTCGACGTCGAAGGACGTCCCCACCGTGCTTCCGGTCTCGATGCCTTTGGCGGCGTTGACGCCGGCGGTGGCGGATCCTGCGGGCGTGACGCCCAGCGTGCCGTTGGCGCTGCCGGCCACGATCTGAACGGAGTGAGTTGTGCCCGTGGCGGTCACCTTGACCTGCAGGTTCCCGCTCGCGTCGAGGAAGGCCGAGCCCCCGGTGAGCTGGTTGTTGATGTCGGCCATGACGTTGCTGAGGGTTTGGGCCGCGCCGGTGGTCAGGTTGATGGTTTGGGCCGCGCCGCCATCGATCTTGATGTTGAGCTGGTTGGTCAGGGACTGGTCGATGCCGACGGTGGCCGCTACGGTGCCGGTGCTCTGGGCGTCCGCCACGGACGCGTTGGCCTGCCCGGTGCCGGTCACGACGTCGCCCGAGGTGAAGCCCAGCGCGTCGGCAGCGCTGTCGGAAACGGTGCCGTCGATCGAGATGCCGGCTGACGTACCCGTGGCGTCGGTCTCAATCGCAATGTGGCCCGTGGTGTCCACGAAGGCGTGGGCGCCCTGGAGCTGACTGTTGATGTCCGTGATCGCCTGCCCTTGCGTCTCCGTGCCGCCGCCGGTCAAGGTAACGGTCTGGGCGGCGTTCGAGCTGTAGCCCTGGACGGTGATACTGAGAATGTCATTGCTCCCAGTGGTGATGGCGTAACTGGCGTTGGCGTTCCCGGCGAAGCCCGAGGCTGCGGCGTTGGTGCCAGTGACCTGGCCCGTCAACAGGTTGAGCAGGGAGTTCGCGCTCCCGGCCAGGACGTCCACCGACTGACTCGAGCCCGTCGCGGTTGACTTGATGTCCAGCTTGTTGCCGGTGAAGGCGGCGGTGAAGCCGGCTCCGAGTTGGTTCTGGATCTCGGTGGCGAGGTTGGCCTGGGTGATCGAGGCGGTGGCCGCCAGAGTGACGGTCTTCGCTACGCCGTTGAGCACGAGGTTGAGGGTGTCGTTTGCGCCGGATTGAATGTTGTACGTCCCGCCTCCGGCCGCCACGAGCTCCTGCGTTCCGGAAGTCGCCGCGGTGCCAGTGGCGCTGGCGCCGGTGGTCAGGCCGAGCAGGGTGTTGGCGCTCCCGGCCAGGACTTGAACGGAGGAAGCCGGGCCCGCCGCTGCGCCGGAAGTGATCTGCAGTTGGTTGCCGACAAAGGCCACCGTCGCGCTCGAACCGGCGTTTGTAAGGGCGGTGTTGATCGCGGCGGTCAGAGTGGTTTGGGTGTAGGTGGCGAGGGGCGCGATGGTCGCATTGTAGACGGTGCCGTCAACCTTGAGATTGAGCTGGTCGTTCTCCCCGTTCACGATGCTGAAGCTGCCCGTGGCGTTCCCGGTCAGGACCGCCGCTGTGGCCGCCGTGTTTGCGCCGGTGGCGCCGGTGATGCTGGCCGCCGCGGCCGAGCCGCCCACCGCGTCGACGCGGAAGTTGGTGTTGTTGGAGGAAGTGATCACCAGGCTTCCGCTGCTGCCGTCGGCCTGGATTCCAGCCGCCGCCAGGGTGGCGTTCGCTGCAACCGCCTGATTGATCTGCGAGGCCACGTTCGTGGCGCTGGCGGAAGTGCCTGTTGCGGTCTGCGCCGCCAGGCTCAGCGTCGTGTTGGCCGTCCCGCCGAGGATCTGGATGGTGCCGCCCGCACCCTTGACCGTGTCCGTCAGGGTAATGGCGTTATTGACCACGGTAGCGATGTTGGAACCAACTTGGGTGTTGATCTGCTGCGCGATGGAGTTCTTGGTGGCAGCCGCGTTGGTCGCCAGGGTCACGCTGGCCGCGGTTCCATTGACTACCAGGTTCAAGGTGTTATTGTTCGCGGTGATGGCGACCGGACCGGCGGTGCTGTCGCCGCTGGTGATGGCGGCCGCCTGGGCGTCGCCCCCCGCCATGTTGACCGTGACGGCGTTGGCGTTCGACGCCTGGCCGTTGATCGAGAACTGGAGAGTAGCCGAGCCGTAGTTCTGGCTCTGGCTGTAAGCGGCGCCGTTGATGGTGTCGTAATCCACTGAATCGCCCGCGCCCGCAACGAAGGAGCCCATGCCCAGGGCGTTGGCGGTGTCGCCGGTGACCATGACCTGCAATTGTTCGCCGCTGGCCGAATGGAACACCAGGGGTGAAGCCGAGCCGGCGTTGCTCAGGGTGACCCCGGCGCCCGCCAGGGCGGAGCTGGCCGCGACCTGAGTCTGCAGGTCGCTGATCGCCGCGCCAACCGTGTCGTCGGAGCCGCTCAGTTGCAGCGTTACCGGGCTGCTCATGCTGGCGCCCGAGATCTGCACCTTGATCGTGCCCGGATTGGCGATCTGGTTTGCCGCGGCGGCGGTGACACCGCCCGTGTATGTCGAGCCCATGGCCGCGGCGGCGGGTTGGTTTGCGACCGCGAAGTTGCCCATCAGGGCGTTCGATACCGAGTCTCCGGCCTGCACCTGGAAGGCCGTGGTGCTGGAGGTGAACGCGAGCTGCTCCTTGCCGCTGCTGTCCGTGTTCACCGAGGCCTGGATGTTGGCCGCCTGGAATGCCGATGCGGCCGGGGTCGCCTCGTTGCCGGCGTTCTGAATCGCGTCGTTGATGGCCGTGACCAGCGAGCTGACGTCGCTCACGCTGGAGGTGTTCACGTTGACCGCGACCTTGCTGGCGCCCGAGAAACCGGGGCCGGACATGTAGAAGGTCGTTTGGTCCGCCACCGGCGTGGTGTTGGCGGCCAGGATCTTCGATACGCTGGTGTTCGAGCTGTCGCCGATGTCGGTGGTTCCGGCGGTCCCGCCCAGCGCCTGCATGCCGGTGAGCCCCAGGCTCTTGGCGTCCACGGTCGCGCCCGTGAGATCGATCTGTACGGTGGAGTTCTGCGCCGCCGCCGAGGATGTAGACCCTTGGCCGCCGCCGATGTAAACCGAAAGATCCTTGGCCAGGGAGCCGTTCTGATTCAGTCCGATCGACTGCGCCTGCCGGTTGACTTCCGTGATCAGGCCCTGGAATTCGCTGTTCAGCACGCCGCGGTTCCCGGTGAAGGTGCCGCTGGCGGATTCGGTGGCCAGCGTCTGGAGACGGTCCAGGATCTGGCCGATGTTGTTCATACCGCCGTCGACGATTTGCAGGGTGCTGATGCCGTTATTGGCGTTCTGAATGCCCTGCGTCAGCTGGGCTTCCTGGTCGCGATACCCGTTGGCGATCGCCAGGCCTGCCGGGTCGTCGCCGGAGGAGTTGATCCGATAGCCCGACGTCAATTCTTGAATCGTCTGACTCTGGAAGTTAGTGTCGATGCGCAGGTTGTTCTGCGCGATTAGGGACGTTACGTTGGTTTGGACGGAAAGCATAGTAAATTCCTTTTCCTGTTGATGTCCGGCTTCAGTACCGGTCAGGTTCTCCTTGAGTTCGGATACCTGAGAGCAACTTCACTGCCTCTCATCGGCAGGCGGGCTTAGGGCTTGAGTTTTGTTTGGCGAGACTCTCGCCACCAGTTTCGCCAGCGCCCCCGCAAGGCGCGGCGCCGCCGCCGCGCGGTTCTGATCCCGCACGAGTTTCACTTCTTTGGCCACTACAGGCACGCTGCGCGGCGCCTGAATGCCGATCTTGACCCGCGTGCGGCCGATGTGCGCCAGGTGGATCTCGATGTCGTCCCCGATCAGGATCGATTCCCCGGCGCGCCGCTTCATCATCAACATAGGGGTCTCTGGCCGCCGCCGGTTACACGCATACCGGCGCCTCGACCAGGTCGATCCGGTGCTGGATCGAGTAGTCGGAGCCGGCCTGGATGGCTTGCGCAGCCGCGGCGGGCCGCGATGTGGATGACGATGGGCGCGAGCAGGTTCGCGGTGATTTCGTCTTCGTCGAAATGCACCAGCGCCAGACACGCCAGATCCGGGCCGATGGGAGGCTGACGCCTGCCCGCCAGTCCCAGCGTCAGCAGGTCTTCGTCCGAGATCCGCAGGTTATAGGCGGGCGAGACGATGCGCACGTTCAGTGCGAGGAAGCATAAGCCGGGGGTGGTCAGGCTCTGGAGGAAGACCAGAGGGTCGAGCGTGCGCTGACCGATCAGAACGAATCGCCGTTCCTGCTCGAAGCCGGGGATGCCGGCGGGGAAGTCGATCGGCGAGTCGTCGGCGTACTCGAGCTTCCCCCAATACTTCGTTTCACATTTGGCCATAGAGTTGACGGGTTGCCTCGACTCTATGTTCGGCGGAGAGGGAGGAAACCTGTAGAGTCCAGGGATGCCCCCAAAAGCCTTAGCCGTCGAAAATCTCCTCCGCCGCGGTCAGAGGCTCCAACTCTGGCCCGCGAACTCGGGGACGTCTTCCTCCGCCTCGCTGTACACTGCTCCGCCGTACGTCGCGCCGCCGTACGTCGCACCGCCATACCCCGCGCCGCCAGCCTCTGAACCGGCGTATTCCGCGGCCGGTTCCTCGACGGGTGCTTCGGCGGACTCTTGGGCGGGCATCGCCGCGGCAACGGCCTCCGGCTCGGGCGAGCCGCATTGGGCCCAGGCTTCGAGCAGGGTAGAGAGAAGCTGCGACACCTCGGCTAAGGGGCCGTCCGCCTGCTCGATGTTCCCCCGCACAAGCCGCCGCTGCATATAGGAGTAAAGCCCGATAAGGCGGTTGGCGAGGGCCGGGTCGGCCTCTTCGCGGACCGAGCAGGTCAGGTGGGCGACGATCGAGCCGGCCTTCGTGATCTGGGCGGAACGCTCAGCGATCTTCCCGTCGCGCAGGTGCTCCCGGGCGCTCTCCACGGCATCGATCGCCCCGCGGTAGAGCAGCCGCACCAGCTCGAGAGGGTCCGCCGACAGGATGCTGAAGTCGAAGTAGGCCGAGATTCCGTTGTCCATTTTTCCCTCGAATATCTCATCGGATGAGGGCGGCGGTGTGTGAGGAAAGATGGCGGCCCCACATTTCTCTCACGAACATCCCCCGCGCCGATATGGTCAACGAGGCTGCTGCGGCAGGGGAGCTCATTGAACCTTCCTAAGCACATTATCGAATCCACCGGCGCCGGCTCGGTGAGGGTCGCCGGCGTTCTCGATACCTACGCCGCCGGCGCTTTGCGCGACGCGCTGGCGCGGGCGCTTGGGGAGCAGGGCGCGCTCAGCGTGGATCTGTCCGATGTGGAGTCCTGCGATTTCAGCACCATCCAGTTGCTTTTCTCCGCGCGCCGCGGCGCCGGGCAGGCAGGCAAGACCTTTACCGTGACGGCGCTCTCGGAGGGAGTGGCGCGGACCTGCGCCGCGCTCGGCCTCTCTCCCCAGGCATTCACCGGCGCCGGGAGCGAATGAGCGATGCCTGCGACCATTCTCACCGCCGACGATTCGCCCAGTATGAGGCAGATGATCGTCTTCACCCTGCATAACGCCGGATTCGAGGTGATCGAAGCCGTGGACGGCAAGGACGCGCTCGACCGGCTGGCTGGCGCGCCGGTCCAGATGCTGATCACCGACCTGAACATGCCCAACGTCAACGGCCTCGAGCTGATCCGCCGGGTGCGCGCCAACCCGCAGTACAAATACATCCCCATCATCATGGTGACCACCGAATCCGATGCCGGGAAGAAACAGTTAGGCCGGGAAGCCGGCGCCAGCGGCTGGATCGTGAAACCCTTCCGGGGCGACCAGCTTGTGGCGGTGGCGAAGAGGTTCCTGAAATGAGCCGGAGGGGGGACCATGCCACAGCCTAACCCGGTTGACACATTTCTTCAGGAAGCCGAGGACCTGCTCGATGGGATCGAGGAGATTGCGCTGGCTCTCGACGAACACCCGGACGATGCCGAAGGGGTGAACCGGCTGTTCCGCGCCTTTCACACGATCAAAGGTTCGGGCGCCATGTTCGGCTTCGATGAAGTTGCCGGCTTCACGCATCACGTCGAGTCGGTGCTGGACGGCGTTCGCGACGGGCGGCTGGGGCCCTCGCGCGAGTTGACGGAGCTGATTCTGGCGGCCCGCGACCACATCAAAGCGCTGCTCGGCGCGGGGCAGGAGGGCGGCGCCGCCCAGGGCGCGGCCGGTGAGAGAATCGTCGCCGCGCTCGAGGCTCTCTGGAACTCCAAGCCGGAAACGGACGTCCCCGGATCGGCAGCGGCCCCTCGGAGCGCTGAACCGGAGGCCGCCCGGCCCGCCGCGAATTGGCGGATCCGTTTCCATCCCAGGGAGGACCTGATGGTTGCCGGCACGGACCCGGCCTGGCTCCTGGACGGGCTGCGCGCCCTGGGCCCCTGCGAGGTGGCAGCACACGCCGATCTGGTCCCTGCGCTCGAGGAGATCCAGCCCGACCGCTGCTACCTGTGGTGGGAGATCGCACTCGGGACCGGCGCCGGCCGCAACGCCATTCGCGACGTGTTTATCTTCGTCGAAGACGGCAGCCGGATCGAGATCGATGAGGTGCCCGAGGCGGCCGAGGCCGCCGAGGCCGTCGCTCCCGCCGCGCCGGTCGAGAAGGCCCGGGCCGTGGAGGGCGCCGCCGCGGTTTCGCAAAAAGCGCACGCGGCGGATTCCACCGTACGCGTGCCCGCCGAGAAACTGGACCGCCTGGTGAACCTGGTGGGCGAACTGGTGATGAACCAGTCGCGGCTCACGCAGGCGGCGGGGCACATCGCCTCGCCCGAGCTGGCCGCCCCGGTAGAGGAGATCGAGCGGCTGGTGGCGGAACTGCGGGACAACGTGCTCGGCATCCGCATGATGCCGATCGGGCGGACCTTCAGCCGCTTCAAACGGCTGGTGCACGACCTGTCGGCGGAACTCGACAAGGAAATCGACCTGGTCACCGAGGGCGCCGAGACGGAGCTGGATAAGACGGTGCTCGACCAGCTCGGCGATCCGCTGGTGCACCTGATCCGCAACAGCATCGATCACGGCATCGAGCTGCCCGAGGAGCGCGAGCGGAGCGGGAAGCCTGCACGGGGGACCATCCGGCTGAGCGCGGTCCACACCGGTTCGAACGTGGTGGTGAGCATCGCCGATGACGGCCATGGGCTCGACGCAGGCGCGATTCGGGCGCACGCCATCGAGAAGCGGCTCATCGCGGCGGAGGCCGCGCTCTCCGAGAAGGAGATCTTCAACCTGATCTTTCTGCCGGGCTTTTCGACAGCCAGGCGGGTGACCGAGGTTTCGGGGCGCGGGGTGGGAATGGACGTGGTCCGCCGGCAGATCGAGGCGCTGCGGGGCTCGGTGGCCGTCGCCAGCGAGGCCGGCCGCGGCACGACCATCTCGCTGACCCTTCCGCTGACGCTGGCCATTATAGACGGCCTGCTGGTGGAGGTAGCGAAGGACCGGTTCATCCTGCCCATGTCGATGGTGACCGAGAACGTCGAGCTCACCAGCGCCGAACGGGGCAGGAACAATGGGCGGAACGCGATTGCCGTGCGCGGCGAGCTGATTCCCTACATCGATCTGCGGGAGCTGTTCCATATGCACGGGCGGCCGCCGGGGATCGAGAAGGTCGTGATCGTCCGCCACGAGGATACCCGCGTCGGGATGGTGGTCGACCGCGTGATTGGCACTCACCAGACGGTGATTCAGTCGCTTGGCAGGTTCTATCGCCGGATCGAGGTCGTCTCGGGGGCGACCATCATGGGCGACGGGCGCGTCGCGTTGATTCTGGACGCGGCCCGGCTTATTCATTTTGCGGACAGGCTGTGCCGCCCTCGGGCGGCTTGATCGGAGGACCAAATGTATGAAGAACTGGAAGATCGGACAACGGATCGCCGCGGGCTTCGCGGCCGTGATTCTCATCGCTTTAACGCTCGGCCTGTATGCCTATGGCCGCCTGGGCGCGATCGACAAAAACGCGAACGAGGTCAGCCTGAACGCGTTGCCGACCGTGTACATGATCGGCCAGATCGTGAACAACGTCGCGACCGAATACAACCTCGTCGTCCAGCACGTCGTCTCGAGCGACAAGGCTGAAAAGGAGCGCTTCGGCGCGGAGATTGCAGAGATCCGTACTCGGAACGCGAAAGTGCGCGCCGCCTACGAGAAGCTGATCGACACCGACAAGGGCCGGGAGCTGTTTGAGAGCACGGGTGCGGCGCGCGCCGCCTTTGTCGCCTCCATGGAGGAAGCCTTGAAAGTGAGCGGCGCCTTCAAGAACGCCGAAGCGCTGGAAATGCTCAATCGGGAAACCCGGCCCTTGTATCAGAAGTACGCCGAGGCGGCCGAAGTCCTGGTGGCCTACAACAAGAGCGTCGCCGACGGATCCGGAAAGCAGATCCAGGACAGCGTATCGGCGGCCAGGACCGGCGTGCTGATCGGGCTGGGCACGGCGCTGCTGGTGGCCATTCTGATTTCCCTGTTCACGGCGCGCGGGATCACGCGGCCGCTCGCGACCGCCGTCGATCTGGTCGGCAAAGTGGCCACCGGAGACCTGACGCACAAGGCGGACCTGAATTCGCGGGACGAGTTGGGGAAGATGATCGCGGCCATCAACGGCATGGTGGAGAACCTGCAGAAGAGCGCCGCCGTGGCCCTGGCGATCGCGGAGGGTAATCTGACGGTTCAGGCCACCGTGCTCGGAGAGAAGGACGCCCTGGGGCAGGCGTTGAAGCAGATGCTCGAGAACCTGCGAAGCACGGTGAAGGACGTCGCGTCTGCCGCCGATAATGTCACCTCCGGCAGCCAGGAGATGAGCGCGACGGCGCAGCAGCTCTCGCAAGGGGCCTCCGAGCAGTCCGCGGCGGCCGAAGAGAGCACCTCGGCGATGGAGGAAATGGCATCGAGCATCCAGCAGAACGCCGACAACGCCCGGCAGACCGATAAGATCGCGTCCCAAGCCGCCGAGGACACACGGACCAGCGGGGAAGTGGTGACCAAGACGGTGGAGGCGATGAAGGAGATCGCGCAGCGGATCAGCATCATCGAGGAGATCGCCCGTAAGACCGATCTGCTGGCGCTGAACGCGGCGGTCGAAGCGGCGCGGGCGGGCGAGCACGGGAAGGGCTTTGCGGTGGTGGCCTCGGAAGTCCGCAAGCTGGCCGAGCGCAGCCAGACGGCGGCGGCCGAGATCAGCAAGCTGACCACCGATGGCGTGGCGCTGGCCGAGAATGCCGGGCAGTTGCTGGCGCGCCTGGTGCCGGACATCCGCAAGACGGCGGAACTGGTGCGGGAGATCGCAGCCGCCAGCGGAGAACAAAGCACCGGGGCGGCGCAAGTGAACAAGGCCATACAGCAGCTCGACCAGGTGATTCAACAGAACGCGGCGGCGTCGGAGGAGATGGCTTCGACTGCCGAAGAGCTGTCCAGCCAGGCGGAACAGATGCAATCGACGATCGCCTTCTTCCGCATGGAGACGGGGGAGCGGAAGCGGACCGCCCCGCAGGCACGGGGCGCGGCGAAGCCGGCGGAGCGACATCGCTCGGTCACGGCTTCGGTGGCTCGCCTGGACCACGCGTTGAAATCGGCCGGGCCCCGAATCGATTTGGGAGCGGGCGGCGAGGCCGCAGCCAGCGATAAGGAGTTTGTCGTTTACCGGGAGGAGCAATGAAGAATCTGAAGATCGGGCAACGGATCGCGGCCGGCTTTGCCGCCGTGATTGTAGCAGTAGCGACCCTGGGCTTGTTTGCCTTCACCCGGATCGGCGTCATCGACACGAGCTCGACGGACGTCACGGCGCGCCGGCTGCCGACGATCTACCTGATCGGCCAGGTGCAGGATAACGCGCAAGCCAACATGGGCCTGGTCCTCCGGCACATCATGTCCAAGGACGTCCAGGAAATGGGCCGGGTGGAGGAGGAACTGCGCGACCGCTCGGCGAGCAACTCGACCTTGCTCCCGCAATACGAGAAGCTGATCGCAGACGACAAAGGGCGCGCGCTGTTCGAGCAACTGAAGGGGGCGCGGGGTCCGCTCAACGCCGCCCGCGATGAGAGCGTCGCCCTCAGCAAGGCCGGCAAGAAGAACGAATCCGCCGCGGTCTTCGGGCAGAGAATGGTCCCTCTGAATTCGAAGTACATGGAGGCGATTGCGAACGTGGTGAGCTACAACAAGAGCGCCTCCGACGACGCGGCCCGGACCATCGAGGCGGCCGTGGGCGTGAGCCGCAGCGGAATCCTGATCGGCCTGGCGGTGGCGCTGATTGCGGCGGTTGGCATCAGCGTGTTCGTGGTCCGCAGCATCACGCGGCCTCTGGCGACGGCCGTCGGGCTTCTCCAGAAGGTCGGAGGCGGGGACCTGACGCACACCGCGGAGGTGACCTCGCGGGACGAACTCGGGCAGATGCTCATGGCCGTGAATGGCATGGTGGAAAACCTGCGAAGCACGGTGAAGGACGTCGCGTCTGCCGCCGATAATGTCACCTCCGGCAGCCAGGAGATGAGCGCGACGGCGCAGCAGCTCTCGCAAGGGGCCTCCGAGCAGTCCGCGGCGGCCGAAGAGAGCACCTCGGCGATGGAGGAAATGGCATCGAGCATCCAGCAGAACGCCGACAACGCCCGGCAGACCGATAAGATCGCGTCCCAAGCCGCCGAGGACACACGGACCAGCGGGGAAGTGGTGACCAAGACGGTGGAGGCGATGAAGGAGATCGCGCAGCGGATCAGCATCATCGAGGAGATCGCCCGTAAGACCGATCTGCTGGCGCTGAACGCGGCGGTCGAAGCGGCGCGGGCGGGCGAGCACGGGAAGGGCTTTGCGGTGGTGGCCTCGGAAGTCCGCAAGCTGGCCGAGCGCAGCCAGACGGCGGCGGCCGAGATCAGCAAGCTGACCACCGATGGCGTGGCGCTGGCCGAGAATGCCGGGCAGTTGCTGGCGCGCCTGGTGCCGGACATCCGCAAGACGGCGGAACTGGTGCGGGAGATCGCAGCCGCCAGCGGAGAACAGAGCACCGGGGCGGCGCAAGTGAACAAGGCCATACAGCAGCTCGACCAGGTGATTCAACAGAACGCGGCGGCGTCGGAGGAGATGGCTTCGACTGCCGAAGAGCTGTCCAGCCAGGCGGAACAGATGCAATCGACGATCGCCTTCTTCCGCATGGAGACGGGGGAGCGGAAGCGGACCGCCCCGCAGGCACGGAGCGCGGCGAAGCCGGCGGAGCGACATCGCTCGGTCACGGCTTCGGTGGCTCGCCTGGACCACGCGTTGAAATCGGCCGGGCCCCGAATCGATTTGGGAGCGGGCGGCGAGGCCGCAGCCAGCGATAAGGAGTTTGTCGTTTACCGGGAGGAGCAATGAGCGGCGTAGTTACGGAAGCGGCGCAGTATATGACGTTCCGGCTGGGCGACGAGGTATTTGCCATCGGCGTCAGTCAGGTTCGGGAAGTCCTGGAGGTGGGCCGCATCACGCGCGTGCCCACCGCGCCCGATTACATGCGGGGCGTGGTGAACGTCCGCGGGAAAGCGATTCCGGTGGTGGATCTGCGGCTGCGCTTCGGGCTGCCCCAGAGCGCCGACACGCTGCACACGCGCATCGTGGTGATGGAGCTGAATCTGGACGGCGAAGCGACGGTGGTGGGAGGCGTGGCCGACAGCGTCCACGAGGTCATCGAGCTCGAACCCGGGCAGATCGAACCTCCGCCGCGGATCGCCATGCGGTGGCGGACGGATTTCATCCGGGGCATGGGCCGGCGCGGGGAGCAGTTCATCATCATCCTCGATATCGATTCGGTCTTTTCCTCGGAGGAGCTGGCGCTGGTGGAGGAGACGGGCCGGCAGGAGACTGCGGCGGCCTGAAGATCCTGGGCGAGAGGTCCGGAAGTGGCGAGAATTCTGGTGATCGACGATTCCGTTTCGACGCTCGAACTGGTGGAGTGCACTCTTAGCCAGGCGGGGCACGAAGTGATCGCCTCGCAATCCGGGGTGCGGGGAGCGGCGATTGTCGCCCGCGAGCCGCTCGACCTGCTGATCACCGACATTTACATGCCCGAAAAGGACGGTCTGGAGGTTCTTCGAGGCGCGCGCCGCTTGTGCCCCGGTCTCGGGGTGATCGCCATGAGCGCCGTGACGGGCAAGCACGACATGCTGCGGATTGCCAAGGCCCTCGGCGCCAGGCTTACGCTGCGAAAACCGTTTTCCACCGGGCAACTGCTCGAGGCCGTGAATGCCTGCCTGCCGCCTCAGGGAGCGAAAGATGCCTGAAGCGCAGGCGGAACCGGAGAGCAGGGAGCAGTTCGGAGCGCCGCAATCGCTCGATCTCGCTCCTCAGGAGTTCGCTCGATTCGCGCAACTGATCACCGAGCGCCTGGGAATCCAGATGCCGGCGGCCAAGCTGACCATGTTACAGGGCCGGCTTACCCGCCGAATCCGCCAGCTCAACCTGTCCTCCTTCGAACAGTACCGGCAATATCTCCTTCGCTCTCCGAATGGGGGGAAGGAATACGTTCACTTCGTCGATGCCATCACGACGAACAAGACGGACTTTTTCCGCGAGCCGCAGCATCTGGCCTACCTGACGGCCCACGCGATGCCCGCGCTCGACCGGCAGGCCGGATCGAGACCGGCATGGACGGCCAAGGTGTGGTGCGCCGGATGCTCCTCCGGCGAAGAAGCATGGACGCTGGCCATGACGCTGAGCGAGTATGGGAGGCTGCGGGCGGGGTTCGACTATTCGATTCTGGCCACCGACATCTCTTCGAGGGTGCTGGCCCAGGCGGAGGCAGCCACCTATTCGCGCGAATCCGTCGCGCCGGTGCCGCCGGAACTGCGCAAGCGCTACCTTCTCAGCAGCCGCGACCCATCCCTGAGGGCGGTTCGCATCGTCCCCGATCTGCGGCGCCGGGTGAGCTTCGAGCGGCTGAATTTCATGGACCGCGCATACGGAGCCGGCTGGAAGTTCGGGACGATCTTTTTCCGGAATGTGCTGATCTATTTCGACAAACCAACCCAGGAGGCCGTGCTGAACAAGCTCTGCGACACCTTGCAGCCCGGCGGGTACCTTTTTGTGGGCCATTCGGAGTCGCTGACGGGATTGCGCGTGCCCGTCGTGCAGCAGGCCCTTTCGGTGTTCCGCAAGCCGGAGTGAGAAGGAGCGTGCCATGCCCCAAGACCGCAAGATCCGCGTCCTGATCGTCGACGATTCGGCTTCCGTCCGCCAGAGCCTGAAACAGGTGCTGGAGACGGACCCGGAAATCGAGGTGATGGCCACGGCCTCCGATCCGTACGTGGCGGTGGCGCGCATCGAGGAGGAGGTCCCGGACGTCATCACTCTCGACGTGGAGATGCCGCGGATGGACGGCCTCACCTTCCTCGAGAAGCTCATGGCCCAGCATCCGATTCCGGTGGTGATCTGTTCGAGTTTGACCGACAAAGGTTCCGATACGGCCATGGCGGCGCTCGAGCGCGGCGCCGTCGAAATCATCACCAAACCGAAACTGGGCACGCGGGAGTTCCTGCAGGAGTCGTGTATACGAATCTGCGACACGGTGAAATCGGCAGCCCGCGCCGGATGCGGAAAGCGCCGCGCAAAGCCGGCCCAGATACGGCAAGTGGGGCCGAAGCTCACGGCCGATGCGGTTCTTGCCAAGCCGCCGTCTCATGCCATGATCGAAACGACGGACAAGGTGGTTGCGGTGGGCGCTTCGACGGGAGGAACCGAAGCCTTGCGCGAGTTTCTCGAGACGCTGCCCGCCGACGCACCGGGAATCGTCATCGTGCAGCACATGCCGGAAAAGTTCACCGCCAGCTTCGCCGCGCGCCTCGACGAGCTCTGCCGGATCAATGTCCGCGAAGCGGCGAATAACGATACCGTGATCCGCGGCCAGGCCTTGATCGCGCCGGGCAACCGGCATACTCTGCTCAAGCGCAGCGGCGCGCGCTACTTTGTGGAGGTCCGGGACGGTCCGCTGGTAAGCCGCCATCGCCCGTCCGTGGATGTGCTGTTCCGCTCGACGGCGCGCTATGCCGGCAGGAACGCGGTGGGCGTCATCATGACCGGGATGGGCGACGACGGGGCCCATGGCATGGCGGAAATGAAGGAAGCCGGCGCGACCAATATCGCCCAGGACGAAGCAAGCTGCGTGGTCTACGGCATGCCGGCCGAAGCCGTGCGCCTGGGCGGCGTCGACCGGGTGATGCCGCTGCGCCTGATCGCCGGTGAGGTGGTGCGGCTTTGCCGCTAGCCTTCACTTCTTGGTGAACAGCCCCAGCGTCACGCCCGGCCGCAGATCGTAGAAGCGGACGAATTGGTAGCTCGGCCCCAGTTGTTCTTTCAGTTTCCAGGCCTGAACCTTCACGCAGATGACGGCCGGCGACTTTGTCTCGATGATGCGGCCCCAGTAATCCGCGCCCTTGTATTCGCGCAGGTACCACGGCAGCGGCCAGTATTCGGGCGCCATGATGGCGATCGACAGCTTGGTGCCGGCGCCCGTACGCGTGGCCTCCGCCTGAATGTCGCGCATGAGATCGTTGATATCGACTGTGGTGTGCAGGTAGACGTACGGCTCGTCGTTGTCGGCGTAGTGAACGAAATTCAGGTAGACAGTCTGGTAGAGGAGAACGCCAAGGGCCGCTACGCCCGCCAGACTCACGGCCACGAACGCCTTCGCCTTCGAGCGCTCCCACAAGTACGCGGCGCCGCACCCGCCGGAGATGGCCGCAGGAATGGTAAAGTTCAGCGCCAGCCAGGGCTCCTTGTAGGGAATCAGCGTGTAGGCCGCGAACATTCCCGCGCCCCAGATGCCGGCGAAGGTGGCGAAACTCGCCGGCCTGGTCCAAACCGTAACGGCGGTCCCCACCACGGCAATCAGCATGAGCGGCCACTCTTCCCGCCAGATCCACGTGAGGTAGATGTGCTTGGGATAAAACTCCATGGTGAATCCGGTTTTGGTCCAGATGCTGAGGCTCTTGAGCGCGTCGTAGATCCCTTGCGGGTAATTGGTGAAGAACGACGAATAAAGCGTGACGAACGCGGCGAGGAAGACTACCGTGCCGATCGATGCGTAGAGGGCGCCGCGCCGCCGGCCGAATGAGCCGCCCGGTTCTCGCGGGACACTGCCGCTCCCGCGCAGCCACAGCCACACACGCTGCGTTCCCACGGCCATCGCCAGCACGACGAGCGATGCCAACGCGGTTTCTTTGGTGGCGAACAGAAACGCCGCGGCCAGCGCCGCGATGGGCAGATACTCTGGATCCGAGCGCTCCCAAGCCAACCAGCCGCACACCGCAATCGCCAGGGTGAAAAAGACGAAGAGCATCTCGTGGATGAAATAGCGCGAGTAGAAAACCGCGCCGGGGGAGACCGCGATCAGGGCCGCAGCCGCGAGCGCGCCGCGCTTGCCGAGCAGCCGGTGGATGGACAACACCAGGGCTACGGTAGCGATGCCGAAAATCGCGGTGATCACGCGCACCGAGGCGTCGCTCAATCCGTCGCCGTGAAACAGGCCGTTGACACGCGCCACCAGCAGCGCCAGGTAGTAGAGCGTGGGGCCGTGGTAGTTCGCCGGGTCGTAACGGTAGACTCCCTCGTGCAGCAGGTGCATGAGGAAAACCCCGTTCACGCCCTCATCGTGATGCAGCGGCTTCAGGGCCAGATCGTAGAACCGGAGCAAGGCTCCCACCGCGAGGATCGCTGCGCCGGCGGCGCGCCACACCCGTTGCGGCATTTCGGGCGGCCCGGCAGGCTTCGCCCCTGCTTTCTGTACGGGTGCGGGTTTTTGCAGGCCCTGCGGCCGGCGTTTTGCAGTCTTCAATCCCTACAATTCTAGCGCCCTGCGCTACACTGGTTCGTATCCGACGTAAGCAACAACGAGGCCGCCCGCGCGTCCCTAAACCCGCAGTCCAAACCCCCATCGGGCCCCTCAGGCCAAGCTGGGCGCGGCAGCACCTGGCGGCTCTGCTGGTGGCGTCGGCCATCGCATTCGGCTCGTTGCGGATCGTCGCGACCTATACCGTTTTCAACCACACGGTGGACGAGCCGGCGCACATTGCCTGCGGGATGGAATGGCTGGAGCGCGGAACGTACCGGATGGAGGACCAGCACCCGCCGCTCGCGCGCGTGATGGCCGCGCTGGGACCCTATCTGGACGGCGTGCGCCTGCAAGGCGTCTGGGACAAGGACCCCACGCACTTCGGGATGTACTCCGAAGGCCAGGCCATATACTTCGCCGGCGACGATTACGACCGCACGCTGGTGCTTTCGCGGCTCGGCGTACTGCCGTTTTTCTGGATCGCGTGCCTGGCCGTCTACTTCTGGGCGCGGCGTTCCTTCGGGAATCCGGCGGCGGTGGTGGCTGCCGGCCTGTTCAGCTTTCTGCCGCCCATTCTGGGCCACGCCGGCCTGGGCACCACCGACATGGCGCTGACGGCGTTCCTGGGAACGGCGTTCGCCGCACTGCTAGCCTGGTCCCAGAGCCCAACCCTGCGGCGTAGCGCGTTGCTCGGCCTGGCCGGCGGGCTGGCGGTGCTTTCGAAATTCTCGAGCCTGGTGTTCTTTCCGGCGGCGGCCGCGGTCGCGCTGGTTGCCTGGCTGGTGGCGGACTGGCCGGGTTTCCGCGGCCTCTTTGGACAGGTTGGGCGCCGGGCGTTTCCACTCGCCGTTGCCCTGGCCATTGCGGCCGTGGCGATCTGGGCGGGGTATCGCTTCCACGTCGGCTCTGTTCCGGCCCCCGAGTTGTGGAGCGGCATCGAGAGCGTCATCGACCACAACCGCACCGGCCATCTTACGTATCTGCTCGGCCAGCACAGCGTTTTCGGCTGGTGGTATTTCTTCCCCGTCGTGCTCGCGGTGAAGACGCCGCTGGCGTTCCTGGCGCTGGCCGCCTTCGGCGCCGTGGTGTGCCTGATGCGGTTCCGCGAGAAGGGCGGCGCGTACGTGTTTCCCCTCGGATTCGCGCTGGCCGTCCTGGGCGTGGGCATGGCCGGCCACATCAACGTAGGCGTGCGCCACATCCTTCCGATTTACCTCGGCCTCTCGATTGTGGCGGCCGTCGGCGTCGTGCGGCTTTACGATCTCGCGCGTCGCGCCGTTTCTGCCAAAGCTGCGCTGGCGATCCTGGCCGGCTGGTTCGCCATCGCATCGCTGGCCGCGCACCCGGACTATCTGGCCTACTTCAACGTCCTCGCCGGCAGCGAACCGGAGCGCATCGTGGCCGATTCGGACCTCGATTGGGGACAGGACATGACGCGCCTGGCGACGCGGCTGCGCGAGATCGGCGCCACGCATGTCACGTTTCTACCGCTACTTTTCGACGACTACGGGAAACGCGGCTTTCCGCCCATGGACTACGGCTCGCCGCTGGCGCCTTCGCCCGGCTGGAACGCCGTGGGGCTCACGGAGTGGAAAGTCCTCCGCATGGGTGTAAACCCGCCCGAGACGCCCTGGCCCGACCGGACCACGATGAAGCCCGTCGAGCGCGTCGGGAAATCCGTGCTGCTGTATTATTTCCCGCCGCCGCGCTGAGGCGGGCTGCACGCTTCGGGCCACTGGTGCGTCAGTCGGTACAGGACGCGCATGCTTCCCCTGCTCCTGGCAGCTTTGTCCTTGAGCGCCGGTGACCCCGCGCCGCCGCTACGCGCTCTCGAGATTTTGAGGGCGCCCACCGGCGCCGGTGTCGTACGGCAACTGCCGCAGAACGCGCCGATGGTAGTGGAGTTCTGGGCCTCCTGGTGCGGGCCCTGTGTCGAGGCGATCCCTCGCTGGAACACGCTGGCGCAGAAATTCGAGGGCCGGCTACAGTTCATCGCGGTGAGCGCGGAGGACCCCCAGACCGTCGCGGAGTTTCTGGCCAAGCGGCCGATGGCCGGGTGGGTGGCGCTCGATGTGGACGGCACGGTGCACGCCGCGTATGGAGTCGAGACGGTTCCGCGAACCTTCCTGGTAGACGCCCGTGGCGTGGTACGCGGGGTCACTACCCTCTCCGCGCTTCGGGATTTGGATCTGGAGGCGCTGGCCGCTTCGCGTGCGATTGCGCTGGAAGTCCCGAAACAACCCGGAGAGGGTTGAGCACCGAAGCTGCAGCCGGGCCGTGTGCCCAGGCTACTTTACCCGTTCATGAACGCTCACGTCGATCGTCACGTAGGCTTCCAGTGGAGCGAAGTCCGCGACGCCGCGGGCTACCAGATTCAGATGGCCCAGCAGGCGGACTTCGCAGAACTCTACCTGGAGGACACCACCGTCAATCGGGATTTCTTCGTCAACCTGCCGGTGGACGGGCCGGTCTGGTGGCGCGTGCGAGGCGTGGACGTGCACGGCGATCCGGGACCGTGGTCCGTCGTCCGGAAGCTGGAGATCAACCCTCCGCCGCTCGCCGCGTCGGTCCGCGGAATCACGCTTGGTCCAGCCAGCGTCGGTGGCGGCGGGTCCGTGGACGTGACGGTGACGCTCGACCAACCCGCGCCGTGGCAAGGCGCCATGGTGACGCTCACGGCCAGCGATCCCTCGCGCGTCTCGATGCCGAAGCATGTTCTGTTCGGCAGGGGCGAGACCTCGGCACAATTCTGGATAGAAACCGTGGCTGGCGGTGGGAACGCGGAGGTGGACATCGTCGCGAATTCCCGTGGGGACCCGCGCCAGGCGACGCTGAGGATCGGGCCGCCGCCCCCGCCTCCAGTGCTGACGGAACTGACGGTGGTGCCCGCCGTCCTTGCGGCCGGCAGCGTGGCCCAAGGGGGCGTGACGCTGGCCGAGCCGGCGGCGGCGAAGACCACCGTTCGCCTGGCCTCGAGCGACCCCTCTCGCGTGTCGGTCCCTGCCGCGGTCACCATCGGCGCGCGGGCGACGGGAGCGAACTTCGCGGTCCGGACGCGGCACTCTACCAACACCGCGAACGTGACCGTCACCGCTTCGCTCGAGGGCGTGGTCAAGACGGTCGGGCTCGATCTCACCGGTGCCGGCGGGCAGGAGCCCCTGCCTGCGCCGGTGCTCATGGGGCCCTCCTACGGCGCGATGGTTTCGTCGTATAACGGACCGAACGACTTCACCTGGTCAACCGTGATGGGCGCGGCGTCGTACACGATCCAGGTTTCGCCGGACAAGGATTTCGCCTCCGCGCTGGCCATCAGCCGGACCGTTCCGACGCCAACAGTCGGCATCGCTCCTCTGGCGCGCGGGAAGTTCTGGTGGCGCGCCTCGGCGAACGATGCGAAGGGCTCGCCGGGCCAGTGGTCTACGCCGCGCCCGCTTGTGGTGCGGTGAAGCGGCTAGAATGGCAACTTGGCTGCCGCACTCGATCTCGAGCGGTTGCGCGTCGTGCTTGTGGCCACGCGTAATCCCCTGAATATCGGCGCGGCGGCGCGCGCGATGAGTAACTTCGGATTCACGCGGCTGCGCGTGGTCAATCCCTACGAGGTGGCTTTCCGCGAAGCGCGCTCGGCGATGGGCGCGGCGGCGCTGCTCCAATCGGCCGTTGAGTGCGCGAGCGTGGCCGATGCGGTAGCCGACTGCTCGCTCGTTGTGGGCACGACGGCCCTGGGCCATCGCGAGTTGCAGCATCCGCTGCGGCGCCTGGAATACGGCGCGCGTCTCATCCGCCGCGAAATGGGTACGGGGAACGTGGCGCTGCTATTCGGCTCGGAGAAGTTCGGGCTTTCAAACCACGACCTGAGCCATTGCCACTGGCTGATGCGCATTCCCGCTCGCCAAGAGCACGGGTCGATGAACCTGGGGCAGGCGGTTGCGTTGTGCCTGTACGAGACCATCCGCGACTCGCGCGCCGCAAAGAAGACGCCGTCGCGGGTCAGGCCGGCGAGCGCCGAGGAGTTGGAGCGTTTTACCGCCATGCTGCTGGACGCCCTGCGCGCCAGCGGTTACGTGAACCCGCGCATCGCGGCTTCGACCGAGCAGAAGGTGCGCCGGCTGGTGCGCCGTCTCAACCTGCCCGCGCGCGACGCCGAGGTCTGGCTGGGCATGTGGAAACAGATCCTGTGGAAGCTCGGCTATCCTGGGAAATGCGATGACCAAGGTTGACGTGTACTTCGATCTGGAGGGGCCGCTCGATGCGCCGGTGCTCGAACGCATCGATACCGCGCGAGCCATTTACGGCATGTTGCGTATCGAGCCCGAGCCCGCGAGCGGCAGGCTGGAGGTTGAATACGACGCCTCGCGGCTCACTGCCGCAGACGTCGAGGCGGCGCTCCGCCGGGCCGGCGTCCCCATCCGCTTCGACCAACCCGAGCCGGTTTGACTACACTGGAAGGATCATGGACGAGCGGGCTTTCTACAACGAATCGCAAACGGTCAAGCCGGCCGAGCTGACGTGCCCCTTCTGCCGAACCGCCAGCAAGCAGGATCTGCGCTGGCTGGTACGCAAGAAGAAGGACCGGCTGCCCGGCGGCGCCAACGCCGAGGACCGCATGAAGTTCCAGAAGGCGCAGAGCTACATGGTGCTGCTCGACGACAAGGCCGCCTGCAAGAATCTGCGCTGCCGCAAGCGCTTCGACATTTCTGGCGTCAAGACGATGGCGTTTCTGGCCGAGGGAAGCCTCCCGCAAGACGTTTAGAGCCCTCGATCAGCGCGCGGTCGAGCAGTTCGGCGAGGCCCATCCGCGCCGCCCATTCGCCGAGATAAGCCAGATCGAGCCGGCCTTCCTGAATCCGCACGACGCCGAGAACGTCGTTCCACTGGCGGGCAGAGACGCAGCCGCCCTTCTGGAACCATGCCAGCTTGGCCAGGATTGTGTCCTCGGCCGAGGCGACCGCAAACCGCATCGGCGCAGCGTCGAACGGCGCAGCTTCCACCAGCCCGCCGCGGGCCAGTTGGGAACGCTCGAACTCAGAGGCTGCCGGAAAAATGTCGAACTTGTAGCTGCTCTTGAGGTGAATGACGTTGAACGAGACGCCGCGAGCAAGCGCCTCCCGAATCATTTCGGAGTCGGCGTAGAACTCGTTTCTCAGCGCCGACACGAAGGCCTCCACGTGGATCGGCCTGAGCTCGGCTACGAGGTCGATGTCCATCGTCGCGCGACCCGAGCCCCGGATGGAACTGGCCAACGATCCTCCGACGACGTACCGCACGCCGAGGCCATCGAACACCGCCACGAGGCGTTCGAAGGCGGCCGTCGGGTCAGCGATGGGCATCGGGGCACCGGCCGTAGACACGCGTAACGGTTTCCGGGTCCAGATGCCGGGCGGCGACTCTCAGCAGCACCTCGTCCTCATCCGCCTCCGGATAGTCAGACCGGACGCCGGCTTCAGCAAGACGGAGCAGCATCGCGGACATCTGGAGCGCCAGCGTCGCTTTCTCCCCGGGCGGCATCTTGCGCTGCAAATCGTACATGACTTCGAGCACGCGCGGGTCGGTATCGCTGTAGTCGGGCTCGAGTTCCATCTGCTAAAAGTATACGAGTTGTCATGTGGGTGTAAACTACCTCTCTCGGGTGTTGTTGTAGACTGAATGCTTGGGAGGTGGGTTTTCTCGAGTAGCCTTTCCAACGGGAGTGTCCCGGCAGCGGCGGTTTCGGCTCTACGCAAGATTCCTGCGGCCCTTTTTAATCTCTTCTTTCCGGATGACTGCCGCGTATGCGGCAAGCCCCTCGCAAACGTATCGCGGATTCCAGTGTGCCCGGCATGCCTGGCGGAGCCGCGGCCGCTCGCAGCCGAGTACTTCTGCGTACAGTGCCGCACGCCGTTCGTGAATCCGGCGCCGCTCGATGAGCAGGGGCGGTGCGAGCTATGCCGGCGCGGGTTGCGCGGGTTTGACGCCGCATACTGCTTTGGTTCTTACGAAGACCCGCTGCGCGCGCTGATTCACCTCTTCAAGTACACGCGGATTCGGACTCTGGCCGGGCCGCTGGGGGAAATGATCGCGTCGGCGGTTCCCCGCGACCAATCCTTCGACGTTGTCACGCCCATGCCGCTGCACTGGCGGCGGCGGCTCGACCGTGGGTTCAACCAGTCGGAATTGCTGGCGCGCGCGGTGGCCAGGCGGTACGGTCTGCGGGCCACGAACGTGGTCAGCCGCCGCAAGGCGACCCCGGCACAGGCCGGTTTGAGCAATGCCAAGCGCAGGGCCAACGTGGCCGGGGCGTTCAGGGTGAAGCGGCCGCAAGCCATCGCGGGCCGGCGCGTGCTCCTGGTGGATGACGTCATGACCACCGGGGCGACGGCGGCTGCGTGCGCGGCGGCGCTGCGGCAGGCCGGGGCGAGTTACGTGGCGCTGCTGACGCTGGCGCGCGTAGACCGGCGTATGGGCGTCGAAACCTATTCGGCGCCATCTGTAACGGTGGGAGTGTCCCGATGACGGCGAGGAACGGATTGCAGAAGCCGGTGCTGGTTCTGAATGCAAGCTACGAGCCGATCAACATCTGCGCGGCGCGGCGGGCCCTGGTCCTGGTGCTCAAGGGCGTGGCCCATCCCGAGGAGTTCTCCTCGACGGCGCTGCACTCGGCGCGGCAGACGCTGAATTTGCCTTCGGTGATCCGGCTGCTCGAGTACCGGCGCATTCCGCACCAGACGCGATCGCTGTCCCGCAAGAATATTCTGATGCGCGACCGGTACACCTGCCAATACTGCCTGCGGCCGCTGCCTTCGGGCGAGCTCACGCTCGACCACGTGATTCCGCGCTCGCGGCACGGCGAGACCGCTTGGGAGAACCTGGTGGCCTGCTGCCATCCCTGCAACAACCGCAAGGGCGGACGCACGCCGGACGAAGCGGGGATGAAGCTGGTGCGCCCGCCGCGGCCTTTCACGCTGCATACCAGCCGCCACCTGATGCGGCTGCTGGGTCGAAGCGACGAGAAGTGGCGCAAGTACCTGTTCTATTGAGCCGCCGGCCAGCGCCAGTTCACGGCGACTCAACGCGCCGGATAGGCCGAATGCGGACTGGGCCAGCCCCAATGCCGCCGCTCAAGCGCGGCTGACCGGTGGAGCGGCAGGAGAGCCGGCGGCGGGCGGCTTCGGCTTCTCCTTTTCCTTCTCCTTCTCCTTTTTCACCGGGCTGATGATGACGTGGGCCATCTTGCCTTCCAGGCGCGGATGGCCTTCCACCTGCCCGAATTGGGAGAGGTCCTGCGCGAAGCGTTGCAGCAGTTTCGAGCCCAGGTCGACGTGCGCGATCTCGCGGCCGCGGAACTGCACCACGGCTTTGACGCGGTTGCCTTCCTGCAGGAAGCGGATGGCGTGGTTCTTCTTGAAGTCGTAATCGTGGTCGTCCGTGTTGGGCCGGAACTTGATCTCTTTGACCTGGATGACGTGCTGCTTCTTCTTGGCTTCCTGCTGCTTCTTCTTGTTTTCGTATTGCCACTGGCCGTAGTCCATCGCCTTGGCGACGGGCGGTTCGGCGGTGGGCGCCACCAGGATGAGATCCAGACCCAATTCCTGGGCCCTGCGGATGGCAGCCTGAGTGGGCATGATTTCGACGGATCCGTCCGGGAAGACCGCGCGTACCTCGCGGGCGCGGATCGCCTCATTGACGTTCTCCCGGATTCTGGGGCGGCGTGGTTGAAATTGTCTACCTGGATACATGCAGTGTCTTCAAAAGGGATGGTGCGCGCATGCGGACAACCCTATCAAACCATAACAATGTGGAAACTCCAAGGGAGTGGCTCGTAGGGTGGAAGGCTCCGCGGCATTCGGGCCAACGCCCGAAACGCCTGCGGTTTGTGAAGGTGCAGAGTCTGTTTCCCAAACGTGGTTTCTATAACATAGCGCAACGGAGGCCCCGCAGGCAAATCGCGTGGCAAGCGGCTTACTGTTTTTTTCTGTTCTGCTCGTCCTGCCACCGGTCATAACCGATGAACTTAGCGGCGTGCGCGTGCCTTCGCGATGGCGGCCCTGGCCGGCACGGTTTCGGCGGAGCCGTCTCGGCGGATCGCCTCGCTGGGGCGGCTTGTCCTCGGCGGGAATGCCGCCGCAAACCGGTTAACGTTAGGGTACCCTCGGTTAGTACTGCGACCATTAACGAGTTTTAATTGTCATGACAAGCCGTTGATAAGCTTATAATTTATCGACGGTAAATGTCTACTTCACCCGTATTGGTCATGGAGGAAATGGCACCCTACGATCCTGCTACGGTCGTCCGGAACCTGGGCCAGGAACTGCGCCAACCCCTCAGCACAATCGAGTCGATTGCGCACTATTTGAACATGGTTTTGCCGAGGACCGACGCGAAAGCGCGCCGCCAGCTCCTCAAGCTGGAGGAGGAAGTGCGGCATGCGCAGTGGATTCTGGCCGACGCCGCCCACTTTCTCCAATCCACGCCGCCGAATGCCCACCTGCTGGATCTGACCGAGGTGGTGGCTCGCAACCTCTCAGAGTGGAATCCCGTTGAAGGGACCGGCCTGAGCTTCACGCTCCAGCCCGATCTGCCGCTGGTGCTTCTCGATTTGGAACAAATGGAGCACCTGCTGCGGAATATCGTGGCGTTCTTCCGGCGAGTTTCGATGCCGGGGAGCTCCGTCCATCTGGGAACCTTCAGCGCCGGCGACCGCGTGATCCTCAAAATTGCGTCCTCGTCGCTGCAGTTTTCGGCCGAGGATATCGAGCCGCTGTTCGAACCGTTCGGATCGCAATTTCCAGCCGGCACGGGGCTTGCCCTGGCCAGCGCGCGGCGAATCGTGGAGGCCCATGATGCGGAGATCGAGGTTGTTTCCGAGCCTCCCAAGAGCCTTACCCTGCTGATCTCGTTCCCGAAAGCCTGAGCGAGGCTACTTTCCGCCCTCGATTTGTGCCAGACGGCGGCGCAGGTCGGAGATCTCTTTGCGTACCGCGGGCAGGTGCGCGAGGCCGGCAAGCGCCTCGAGATACTCCCTGATGGGCCGCGCCGGGGTTCCCCAAACCACCTGGCCGGCACGCACGATCTTCGAGGTGAGCACGCCGGAACCCGAGCCCAGGACCGCGTGCGCCTCGATGCGCACCTTGTCTCCGATGCCGACCTGACCGCCGATCACGACATAATCCTCGACGATCACGCCGCCGGAAATGCCGGTTTGAGCCGCGATGACCACGTGCTTGCCGATGCGGCAATTGTGGGCGATGTGAACCATGTTGTCGAGCTTGGTGCCCTCCCCAATCCAGGTGACGCCCAGGGCGGCGCGGTCCACGCAGGAATTCGCCCCGATCTCGACGTCGTCGCCGATGGAGACGCGCCCGATCTGGGGAAACTTCTCGTAGCGGTCGCCGGCCACGAAGAACCCGAAGCCATCGGCCCCGATGACGCTCCCCGAATGCAGGATGGCGCGCGCGCCGATATCCACATCGTCATACAGCGTGACGTGCGCGTATAGAAGGGAATCCTGGCCCAGCGTGACCCGGCTTCCGATAGCGCAGGCAGCGCCGATGCGGCAGCCTGGCCCAATGATGGTGTGCGCGCCGATGGTGACGTTCGGGCCGGCCACGGCGCCCGGGCCGATCTCGGCGGTTTCGTCGATTTGAGCGGAGGGGTGGATGCCGGCCTCGACCGGTGGCGGAGGATGGAGCCGGCTGACGGCCCGCACAAACGCCGCGCGTGTCTCGGCCGCGCGAATCAGTGTGCGGCTGCCGGGATTCGGAAAATCGAGCGGCACGATCAGGCAGCCGGCGGCCGAGACATCGGCGAGCTTAGCCGCCTTGCGGTTCTCGACGAACGCCAGATCGCCGGCGCCGGCGGTCTCGAGCTGAGCCGCCCGGGCCAGCTCCCTTTCGCCGTCGCCCTCAAACGTGGCCCCCAACCATTCCGCGAGTTCGCGTACGCGCATAGGCTACAAGCTATGATATACAATCTATGGCCATCGACTCCTCGGCGGCGATTGCCGCCACCGCGCGCATCGATCCCGAGGCCACCATCGGACCGCAGACCGTTGTGGGCGAATACTGCGTCATCGAGCGGGACGTCTCGATCGGCGCATTCTGCCGCCTGGAGCCCTACGTCTATATAAAACGCTGGACCACGCTCGGCGACCGCAATGAAATCTCGGCGGGAACCATCCTGGGGACCGACCCCCTCGACAAGGCCTTCACCGGTGAGCGCAGCTATCTGCGCATCGGCAACGGCAATCGCATTCGCGAGCACTATACGATCTCCCGCGGGACGGCGCCCGAATCGGCGACCACCATCGGTGACGGGAATTACATCATGACTTCCGGCCATATCGCCCACAACTGCCGCATCGGGAACGATACCGTGATCTGCAGTTGCGCGCTGGTGGCGGGGCACGTAGAGATCGAGGACCAGGCGTTCATCTCCGGCGGAATCGGCGTGCACCAGTACACGCGGATCGGGCGGCTGGCTATGGTGGCGGGAATGTCGCGGGTGAACCTGGACCTGGCCCCGTTTTTCCTTTACAGCGGCTATCGCATGAAACCCACGGGCCTGAACGAGGTGGGGCTGAAGCGCGCCGGGTTCGAAGAGGCCGAGATCGCGGCGTTGAAACAGGCCTACCGGATTCTGTTCCGGTCGCGCCTGAAGCTGGAGGAAGCGCTGGCGCGAATCGAGGCCGAGATCCCGACCGGGCACGCGCGGCATCTGGTAAGCTTCGTGCGCCGGAGCGAACGCGGGATCTGCCGGGAATAAAGGACCGGCGGCCGTGCGGCCGGATGCTAGAATGCTCCGTAGGTGATTTGGCCTGCGGCGACGAAGACTGCTCTATTGCTCTGCCTGCTCCCGATGACGGCCGCGGCGGTGCCTGAGGATTTCGAGGGCAGACCGGTCGCGGCGATCGAGTTTGAGCCCCAGCAGCAGCCTTACAGCCTGGAATACCTGAAAGAGATTCTGCCGGTGAAGACCGGCCAGCCGTTGCACCTCGCGGACGTTCGGGCCGCGATCGAGCGCCTGCATCGGACCGGCCGTTATGCCGGCATCCGCGTGGATGCGCGCGCGGCCGCCGGAGGCGTGGTCCTTCGCTTCCTCACGCGCGGCAACTTCTTCGTCGGCCGCGTCACCGTGGGGGCCGTATCGGCGCCGCCTGCCGAAGGGGTCATGGTGAATGCCACCCGGCTCCAGCTCGGCGCGCTCTATACCGGCGCGGACACGGTTCAGGCCATCGCCAATCTGCGGGACGTCCTGCGCAACAATGGCTTCTACCAGACGCGCATCGAGCCCGAATACCATTACGACCCGGACACCCAGCAGGTCTCGGTTCACTTTCGTGTCGAGACAGACGAGCGCGCGCATTACACCTCTCCGCTCCTTGTCGGACAGTTGGACCGGCCGGCCGCGGAGGTCGTCAAGGCGACGCACTGGAAGGGGTGGTTCGGCTGGAAGAAGGTCACCGAGTCGCGGACGGAGGATAGCATCGACCGGCTGCGCAACTCCTACCTGAAGCGCGATCGCCTGGAGGCGCGGGTCTCCATTCCCCAGATGGACTGGGACCAAAAGACCAACCTCGTGCGCCCGACCCTGGAGATCCAGGGAGGCCCGAAGATCGACATGACGACGGTGGGCGCGAAAGTCTCGCAGGGCAAGCTGAAACAGTTGGTTCCGGTTTACGAGGAACAATCCGTGGACCGCGATCTGCTGGTCGAAGGAGCGAACAACCTGCGCCAGTATATGGAGAGCCAGGGCTACTTCGACGCGAAGGTGGACTTCGTGTCGAAATCGGCGCCGGGCCACGAGATCATCGAATACCGCATCGACCGCGGCGAACGGCACAAGCTGGCGCTCGTGGCGATAGAGGGAAACCGCAGCTTCGCCACCGGGACCATCCGTGAGCGGATGTACCTGCGGGCGGCGTCCCTGCTCGATGCCCGGAACGGCCGGTTCAGCGACGACTTTCTGCGGCAGGACGTGGAGTCGATCATGGCGCTGTACCGCGCGAACGGGTTTCGCGACGTCGAAGTCAAGACGCGCATCGAGCCCGGTTACAAGGGGAAGCAAACCAACCTGGCCGTGCACTTCGACATCAAAGAAGGGCCGCTGTGGCTGGTGGAAAGCCTCGATCTGGAGGGCGTCTCGCCGGCCAACCGCAAGGCGGTCGAGGGCCTCCTGCAATCCCAGCCCAACCAGCCCTTCAGCGAGGCGAACGCCACCATCGACCGCGACAACGTTCTCGACTACTATTACAACCGCGGCTATCCGAACGCGACCTTCTCGTGGAGCTTCACGGCCGGCTCGCGGCCGCAGCGGGCCGTTATGCATTACCTCGTCGAGGAAGGGAGGGAGAGCCTCCTGCGGCGTTTCCTGATCAGCGGCCTGCGCGTGACGGACCCTCGGCTGGTGGCCGAGCGGGAAGGCCTCCGGCCGGGCGATCCGCTGTCGCGGGTCAGCCTCCTGACGACGCAGCGGGAGCTTTACGACTTGGGCATTTTCTCCCGCGTCGATATGGCGATTCAGAACGCGGGGGGCGATGAGCGGGATAAGTACGTGGCCCTCGATGTGGAGGAGGCGCGTAGGTACACCATCACGATGGGCTTCGGGGCGGAGATCGCCAAGATCGGCGGCTGCCAGACGTGTCTGGACGCGCCGGCGGGGCAGGCCGGCTTCAGCCCGCGCGCCTCATTCGGAGTGACGCGGCGAAACTCCTTCGGGGCCGGGCACGTCATCTCCTTGCAGAGCCAGGTATCGACCTTGGAGCAGCGCGCGGTTCTCACCTATGAGGCGCCCCAGTTTCGAGGCAGCCCCAATCTGAACCTGCTGTTCAGCGGCCTGTTCGACGATTCGAACGACGTGCGGACGTTTTCGGCACAAAGACGGGAAGGTTCCGTGCAGATGGGCGAAAAGGCGAACAAGGAGAGCACGCTCCTTTACGGGTTCGCGTTTCGCCGGGTCAGCGTGAGCAACTTGAAGGTGAGCCCCGAATTGATTCCGCGATTTTCGCAGCCGGCCCGTATCGGGATGTTCACGGTCAACTACATTCTGGACCGCCGCGACGACCCGATCGACGCGCACAATGGCGTTTACACCACCGTCGATGCCGGCTGGGCTTCCCACTCTTTCGGCTCGCAGGCGGAGTTCACGCGTCTCATCGTGCAGAATTCCACCTATTATCCGTTCGGCGAGGGCAGCCGCTATGTGCTGGCGCGCTCGCTGACCTTCGGCTGGCTGCAACCTCTCAGAGCCGGGGAGACGATCCCGTTGCCGGAAGAGTTGTTTGGCGGCGGTGCGACCTCGCAGCGCGGGTTCCCGGAGGACCAGGCCGGTCCGCGCGACCTTTTGACGGGCTTTCCGCTGGGCGGCAACGCGCTCCTGATCAACCAGACCGAGTTGCGTTTTCCGCTGGCCGGCGACAACATCAGGGGCGTGCTGTTCTGGGACGCGGGCAACGTCTATTCCGACCTCCGGACGATCTCCTTCCGCGCCGACCAACGGGGTCTGGCGGACTTCAACTACATGGTGCACGCCGTCGGCTTCGGCATACGGTACAAGACTCCGGTGGGCCCCATTCGCCTGGACCTGGCGTATAGCATCAACCCTCCGACGTTTTTCGGATTCAAGGGCACGCTCGACCAGCTCGTATCCTGCTCGAGCCCGGTTCCGCCCTCGAGCGGCTGCGTCCAGACCGTGCAGCAGATCAGCAACTTTCAGTTTCACTTCTCGCTGGGGCAGGCGTTCTGATGCGCACAGCCGCCACCCTCCTCCTGCTTTGTGCGGCGCTTCTTGCGGCGGAGATCATCGACCAGGTCGCGGTGACGGTGGACGACAGGGTCATCACGGCCAGCGAGATCGGCGAGTCGCTGCGGGTAGCCGCGTTTCTCGACGGCGAGAAGCCGGACCTCAGCGCGGCCGCGCGGCGAAGGATGGCTGACCGGCTGATCGAGCAGATTCTGGTGCTGCGCGAAATGGGACTCACCCGCTTTCCGGAACCCTCCGCCGCGGAGATTGCCGAGACGCTGGGGCAAGTTAAAGGACGGTACAAGGACGATGCGGAATTCGAGCGGGCACTGGCGGCGGAAGGGCTGACCGAACGGCACATCGAGCGCACTCTGCGGCGCCAGATCACGCTCGTGCGCTTCATCGACATGCGGTTTCGCCCCGAAGTCCAGTTGCAGGAGAACGAGGTGATCGAGTATTACCGGACGGTCTTCCTGCCCGAGATACGGAGCAAAGGCGTCAAGCCCGATCCATCCTTCGAGGACGTGCGCGCGCAGTGCGAGCAGGCGCTCACGGCCGAGCTGGTGGATAAGCGGGTGGATGCCTGGCTGGCGGCAGCGCGGACGCGCGCCCGGATCGTCTACGATGAGGATGCATTCCGATGAGGCGAGCCATCAAGGTAGCGCTGTACGCCCTGGCCGGTCTGGCAGCCTGCGCCGCGTTGTGCGTCATCGCCGCGCTCCTCATCGTCCGGAGCTCCTGGTTTCACGACCAGGTCAGGAAGCGGATGGTTCAGGAGATCGAGGACGCAACGGGCGGACGCGTCGAGCTCGGTTCCTTCGATTTCGACTGGCGCACCATGACCGTCTGGGTGCGCAACCTGGTCATCCACGGAACCGAGAAGCCGGAGGAGGCTCCCTTCGCGCGCGCCGATTTGATTCGCGCCCGGCTGAAGGTGATTTCGGTGGCCGAGAAAAGCGTCGATCTCGAAGAGATCTACCTACAGCGGCCGCAGGTCAACGCAATCGTGTACTCCGACGGTCACACCAACGTTCCCCAGCCGAAGCCGGCGCGAAAGCCGCATACGAGCGCCATCGAAACGGTGCTGGACCTCGCCGTCAGACGCTTCAACATAGTGGATGGCGACATACACCTGGGTGTGCGCAGGCTGCCATTGAATCTTCGCGGAGAGGGTCTTCGGGTGGCGGTGGTGTACGGGAAATCGCCGGCGCGCTACGAGGGCGACGTCAGCTTCCGGGACTTTGACGTGCAGGTGGGCGCGAGACCGGCGCTGCCGGTCGCTGTGGACGCGCATTGCGTCTTGCTGAAGGACCGCCTGGAAATCCGCCGGGCACGTTTTGGTTTGGGCGAATCGTGGTTGTACGTCAACGGCGTGGCCGATCACTGGGACGCGCCGCAGTTCCGCGTGAATTATTCGGCTCGGGTCAACGTGAACGACGTGACGCCGGGTTTGAATCTGGCTCCGCTGGCGCATCATGGCGCGGTGTCGCTCGATGGCCGCGCCACGATCGCGAGCGCGGGACGGTATTCCGTTTCCGGAAGGCTTCGGGCCAGCGGCCTGACGGTGGAATCGGGCGGCATTCGAATCGAGGACATCCAAGCCGATTCTGCGTTCGCGGCGGCGCCCGGACGTGTGACGCTCACGGGTCTCGGCATCGCGGCTCTGGGCGGCCGCTTCGAGGGCAGGGCGGAGATCGGCGGTTTTCAGCATTTCCTGGTGGATGGCGTCGCGCGCGGCTTCTCCCTTCAGCGGATGAAACTGGTTCGCGAGCTGCGGCAGGTCGCCTGGGACGGCGTCGCGTCAGGGCCGGTGCGGGTGGCCGCCGAGGTGCGAGCAGGCCGTCTCTCCGGGCTGGTGCTGAACACGCGCCTCGACATCGTGCCGGGTGCGGGGCCGAATCCCATCGAGGGGCGGGTTGACGTCACTTACAATCAAGCGGCCGGCGAGGTCGCCTTCGGTCCGTCGAGCCTGGCGACGAAGTTCACCCGCGCCAGCTTCAGCGGCGTGCTGGGGAAAAGGCTGAACGTTGCGGCCGAGACCGCGAAGCTCGAAGACGTGGAAACTGCCGTCGCGATGTTCAGCGCCGGGCCGCCGCCGGAGCTGCCGGTGAAGCTGGTCTACGGGACGGCGGCGTTCCAGGGCACTGTGAGCGGGCCGCTGGACTCGCCAGCGGTCGAAGGGCACGCCAAGGCTACGAACTTCGTGCTGGCCGGCCGGCGGATCGACCGCGCCGAAGCGGATCTCGACGTGGCGCAAACAGGCGTCGCCGTTCGGCATGCAGCCGTCAGCCGGCTCGGAATGCGCGCTTCGGGCGAGGTTCAGGTGGGCTTCCGCGACTGGAAGCCCGTGGATTCCTCGCCGCTATCGGGCCGCCTCACGGTGCGCTCGCCGCACCTGGCCGATCTGCTCGCGGCGGCTGGCGTCGCGCCGGGCGATACCGCAACAGGCGACCTGGCACTGAGCGCCGAGCTGGCCGGAACCGTCGGAACGCCCGTCGTTTCCGGGCACGCCAGGGCGCTGAAGCTGGTGGTTGGCGGACAGCCGATCGACCGCATCGAGGGCGACGCGCGCTATTCCGACACGCAGTTCGACATTCTTAACGTGCAGTTCCTGGCGGGTGCCGGGAAAGGGCAGCTCTCCGGCAGTTACGACCACCCGCGAGGAAACTGGAAGCAGGGGCGCCTGCGCTTCGAGGTGGCGAGCGGCGGCATCGATCTCGCCCGAGTGAATGCGATCGCGGAGCGCGTGCCCGGCGTGGCCGGACGCATCGAGACGCAGATGGCCGGCGAGGTCACGATTACCCAGGCGGGATTCCAGCCGGGGACCTTCAACGGACGCGCCAGCCTGCGCGACTTCGGCGTGAATGGGGAGAAGCTGGGCGAGTTGGTTCTGACGGCCACCACCCGCGGGCAGAATCTCGACGCGCGCCTGGAGGGCACGCTCGCCGGCTCGACAGTCAGCGGCACAAGCGCCTGGACGCTCGATGGGGATTACCCGGCGCACGGGCGGATCGACTTCACTCCACTCCAGTTCTCGACGCTGATCGCGCGGCTCCATTTGCAGAAAGGAGGCGAGCCGCCTCCCTTCGAAGGCTTCGCCGCGGGCTCCATCGATTTTTCCGGCTCGGCCTCTCACTCCCAGACGTGGCGCGCGTCCGTCAATCTGCCTTCGCTCGAAATCCGGCCGGCCGCGAAGGTCGTCGCCTCACCGAAGGCGTCCGGCCTGACCCTACGCAACGACGGCCCCGTGCTGCTGGACGTGGACCGACGAGGCGTCCACGTGCGCCAGGCGCGTTTCCAGGCGAAGGAAACGAACCTCAGTGCGAGCGGCCAGCTCGGCTTCGGCGTGAAGAACCCGTGGGACCTGCGCCTGCAGGGTGGCGTCAACCTGACGTTGCTCGAAGACTTCGCAAACCACGTGTACTCGCACGGCTCGGTGGCGCTCGACGTGTCGGTGCGGGGAGAGATGTCGAGTCCGGAGGTGTTCGGGCGCATCGACGTCAAGAACGCTTCCGTGAATTTCGAGGGCTTCCCCAACGGCCTCGAGAACGCGCACGGGGCGATCCTCCTGTACCGCGACCGCGCCACCATCGACACGCTGACGGCGCAGAGCGGAGGCGGAAAAGTCGTCGTGACCGGGTTCGCCAGCCTGGCGGGCGGCATCACGTTTCACCTGAAGGCGAACGCAGCCGGCGTGCGTGTCCGCTATCCGGAAGGCATCAGCTCGACGGCGGACGCGTCGGTGACCTTCACCGGATCGCCGGAGCGCAGCCTGCTGGCGGGCGAGGCGACCGTCACGCGCGTGGGCCTCAGCTTGAATTCGGATCTTGGATCGATGCTGGCCCGCAGCGTTCAGCCGATCGAGGCGCCGGGCGAGCCCAGCCGCTTCCGTCAGGGCCTGCGATTCGACCTGCACATTGCCACCGCGCCGCAGGTGCGCGTTGAGACCAAGCTGACCAAGGATGTGCAAGTCAACGCCGACCTCCGTCTGCGCGGCGATGACGCCCGCCCGGTGCTGCTCGGCCGCGTTCTGCTCAACCAGGGGCAGGTGAACTTCTTCGGGACCGAATACGCCATCAACTCGGGCCAGATCCTGTTCGTGAACGCGACCAAGATTGAGCCGACCATGAACCTGAGCCTGGAAACGCGCGTGCGCGGCGTGAACGTGACGCTGCACATCTCCGGCCCTATGGACAAGCTGAACATGAGCTACACCTCCGACCCGCCGCTACCGTTTTCGGACGTACTGGCGCTGCTGACCACGGGGCGCGAGCCGGGGCAGCTCTCGGGAACGACGCCCGCCGCATCGGCCCTGGTGGGCCAGAGCTACCAGGGTGGCGGACCGAGCGCGCTGTTGAGCCAGGCCATCGGCAGTCCGCTCACGGGCCGCTTGCAGCGTTTCTTCGGCGTCAGCCGCATCAAGATCAACCCGTTGGTCACCGGCCTCACCACCAGCAACGCGGCCGCGCAGATCACCATCGAGCAGAACATCACGGGCAATCTCACCTTCACCTACATCACCGATCTTTCGCGCGCACAGGCGCAGACCGTCCAGATGGAGTGGGACATCACGCCGAACTGGAGTGGGCTGGCGGTGCGGGAAGAGAACGGACTGTTCGGGATCGACTTTCTCTACAAGAAGCAGTTGAAGTAGCGCCGGGCGCGACGGGCTCGCCGCTGTGCTAGCCTTCGTCCTATGGATTGGGCGAACCAGCGCCGGATGATGGTCTCGCGGCAACTGCGCGCGCGGGGAATATCCGACCAGCGGGTGCTCGGGGCCATGCTCGAAATTCCGCGCGAAGAGTTCGTACCGGACGACCAGCGCGATGCCGCATACTCGGACGAACCGCTGGGGATCGGTTATGGGCAGTCGATCTCGCAGCCTTACATGACCGCGCTGATGGCGCAATCGCTCGATCTCGGAGGCGTCGAGAGGGTACTCGAAGTGGGGGCCGGCTGCGGGTATCACGCCGCGGTGCTGGGCGCGCTGGCGGCCCGTGTGGTCGCTATCGAGCTGATTCCGGAGCTGGCCGCGATGGCGCGGGAGAATCTGGAGAAGACCGGGCGGCTGGGCAATATCGTGGTGATCGCCGGCGACGGCTCGCTGGGCTATCCACAGGAAGCGCCGTACGACGCGATCTCCGTGGCCGCCGCGGCAGCCAGCATTCCGCGCGCGCTGGTCGAGCAGCTCAGAGACCCCGGCCGGATGGCGATTCCGGTGGGCCCTCACGCGGACCAGGAGCTGCGGGTGGTGTGGAAAAGGGGCGGCGAAATCGACTGGCACGTGGCCGCCCACTGCCGCTTCGTGCCGCTGCGCGAAGGCGCTCCGCGGGTAGACTGAACTTATGGGAATGCGGCTGCGAACGGCGCAGGGCAAGCTGAAAATCGAGCACAGCATCATCGACGGCGTTCGCGACCTGCTGCGGCGCCTGCTCGAGGCGAACCCCGCGACCATCCGCTCGGTGGTTCCTGGGGTGATTCGCCCGGTGCGCGACGCGCGCGGCAGGATTCGCGTTCACGTGACCGTGCCCACCACCAACGGCTGGAAGGCGATCGCCCTTTCCGCCGGCGCCCGCCAGGAGCTGTTCATCAGCACGACCCTGGACAAGGACGCGCTCGAGAAGGCGCTGGCACAAGCGGCCGGGGAATAAGGCGCACGGGTCCCGTTTCCTACCCTCTTGACGGCGCCGCGTCCCTGGCGCATACTATGCATAGAGTCTCTAGGCATAGATCAAATGACTAACGACGAACGGCGCGGTCTTTTCCCCGGCGCACTGGAGATGATGGCGCTCCAGACGCTTCGGCGCGGGCCTTTGCACGGCTACGCGCTGGCCCAAAGCATTCGGCAGTCCTCGGCCGATCTTCTCGAGATCGAGGAAGGCACGCTTTACCCGGCCTTGCAGCGCCTGCTGCTCGAGGGCTGGGTGGAGGCCGAATGGGGCCTTTCCCCGCGAAACCGCAAGGTTCGCATTTATCGGATCACGGCGGCGGGCCGGAAACAGCTCCGGCGCGAGACGTCCAGCTTCGAACGCATGCTCGAAGGCATTACCCGGGTGATGAGGCCGGTCGAGCCATGAGTCGCCTTCGCCAGCTTTTCCGGCGCCGCCGGCTCGACCGGGAGCTGGCCGCGGAGGTCGCCGCCCACATCGAGGAGAAGACCGAGGAGCTGGTGGAGGGCGGGATGGGCCCGGAAGAGGCGCGGAGCGCCGCCCGCGTCCAATTCGGAAATAGCACGGCCGTGCTGGAGCAGAGCCGTGAAGTATGGAGCTTCGCCCCCATCGAAACGCTGTGGCGCGATGTGCGCATCGGCGGCCGGGCGCTCCGGCACGCGCCGCTCTTCACGGCCGCGGCGGTGGCTACGCTGATGCTCGGAATCGGTGCAAATACCGCCATTTTCAGCCTGATTGACGCCGTTTTGCTGCGTCCGCTGCCATTTCCGGATTCCCAGCGCGTCATGGTCCTTTGGGAGCGCCCGCCCAAGACCGTGGTGACCGCTTCGCTCGAATCCCGCCGTGAGCGGAACCCCGTAGCTCCCCTGGTCTTTCTGAATTGGCGGGACCGCTGCCGTTCCTTTGAAGCGATGGCGGCCGTGAGCCCCGCGATGCCGGTCGGCCTGAGCGGTTTCGGAGCGCCGATCGCCGTCGATGGCTTGAGCGTGTCGCCGGACTTCTTTCGAATCCTGGCGGTCCGCCCGCTGCTCGGCAGGGTTTTCGATGCCAGAGAGGACGTTCCCCACGGCCCTCCTGTGGTGGTTCTGAGCTACAGCCTCTGGCGGCGTCAGTTCGGAGGGGATCGCTCCGCCGTCGGCCGTACGGTGCGTATCCTCGATGTGCCGCACACGATTCTGGGCGTGATGCCGGAAGGGTTCGATCTGCCGTTCGAACACGCGGAGCTGTGGACCCCTTTCAGCCTCTCGCCTGCTGAAGCGGGGGATCAGGGCCGCTATCTGGACGTGATCGCGAAACTCGGCCCCGGCGTCTCGATGGCGCGTGCGCGAGCCGAGATCGACAACGTCGCGAAACAACTTGCTGCGGAGCGGCCGGAATCCAACCGCGGCTGGGGCGCGACGCTGCTCTCGTTGTCCGAACAGACCACCGGCGACGTCCGCACGGCCCTATGGCTGTTGTTCGGCGCGGTGACCTTCGTGTTGCTGATCGCGGCTGGAAATGTCGCCAGCCTGCTGATGATGCGCGGCGCCGGGCGGCAGCGTGAAATCGCTCTGCGGGTGGCGCTCGGCGCAGGCCGGGTCCGCATTGTAAGCCAGCTTCTGACGGAGAGTCTGCTGCTCTCGCTTCTTGGCGGCCTGCTCGGCGTGGGATTGGCGGTGGCCGGGTTGCGCGTCATCACCGCATCGCTCCCCGCGCTGGCGCTGCCGCGCGTCGAAGGCGTCCAGATCAACGCACACGTGCTGGCATTCAGCCTGGGGCTGTCCGTATTGACCACGCTGCTGTTCGGCCTTGCGCCGGCCCTGGCCTTCGCGCGGACCGATCCCGAAGCCGCGCTCAGATCCGGCGATCGCGGGACCACGCGCCGCGGCGGGCGTCTTCGCAAAGTGCTGGTGGTTGCCGAGGTGGCTCTGTCGTTGGTGCTGCTGGCGGGCGCGGGCCTGCTGGCGCGCAGCTTTTTGAATCAGATCTCGGTCGACCGCGGTTTCCGCACCGACCATATCCTGACCATGGGGATGTTCTTCGCGCCCTCGCGCTACTACGATGACCACCGGCGGGCCGGTTACCTGGACGAAATTCTGGAACGCGTGCGGCTGCTGCCGGGAGTCGATTCGGCCAGTTCGGCCAATCTGCTGGCCATGACTGGCATGGTGTCCGGTTCCGGCGTCTGGCGCCTGGATCGGCCTGAGCCCGCGCCGGGCGCCGAACCCACCGCCGATTTTGTGATTGTCAGCCCGCAATATTTTCGGGTGATGGGCATCCCGCTCATCGCCGGCCGGGACATCGACGCGCACGACACAATGGCCACCGAGCCCGCTGTCGTCGTGAACCAGGAATTCGTGAGGAAGTTCTTCCCTGGGGAGAACCCGATCGGCAAGCGGCTTCACCTGAACTGGAATGTCCAGCACGGCGTGATTGTGGGAATCTGCGCCCGGGCGCGCCAGACCAGCCTGGCGGTAGAGCCGCAGCCGACGCTGTTCCTGGCCCAGGCGCAGGGCCCGATGTATATGGGCACGCTGGTGGTGCGGACGCGGGGAGCGGCGCCGGCCCTGCTGGCTCGTTCCGTTGCAGACGCCATACACGCGGTCGATCCGGATCAGGCGATTTCGGACGTACGGAGCATGGAGCAGGTGGAGGCGCAATCGGTGGCACGGCCGCGGCTGGAGGCTGTGCTGCTGGGCGTCTTCGCGGCCCTGGCCGTGCTGCTCGCGGTGGTTGGGCTCTACGGCATGCTGGCGTATTCAGTCACTCAACGGACGCGCGAGATCGGCATACGCGTGGCGCTGGGCGCGAGCCAGCCACAACTGGTTTGGGGCGTCATGGCCGATGGGCTCGGGCTCATGCTGGCTGGTATGATCGCGGGACTCGCGGCGGCGTTGGCGCTGGCCCGCCTGCTGGCTTCGCTGCTCTACGAAGTGCAGCCGACCGATCCGCTGACCTTCGCGGCTGTCTGCGGCGTGCTGCTGGCGGTGGGCCTATGTGCCTCCTGGCTGCCCGCGCGGCGCGCCGCGGCGGTAGATCCGGTCAGCTCCTTACGGGCGGAGTAGCTTAGCTTCGCCAGCGGCCAGGGATCATCATCGCGCAGCGCGGGCAGGCGCCCTCGGCGGTGAGCCGGTAATCCAGGATGCGGTAGCCCCAGCGCCGGATGAGCGTCTCGCCGCAACCGGGGCAGCGCGTGTCTTCGAGACCGGCGAGATCGCCCGGGAGGTTTCCGGCGTAGACGTAGCGCAGGCCGGCGTGGCGGCCCGCTTCAACGGCGTTCAAGAGATCGGCAGGCTGCGTGTTGGGCGCGCCGGTCATTTTATAGTCCTGGTGAAAGGCGGTGACGTGCCAGGGAATGTCCGGTGAAATGCTGGCGAGGAAATCGGCCGTTTGACGAAGCTCTTCGGCGGAATCGTTGAAGCCCGGCACCACCAGCGTCACCACCTCCAGCCAGAGGCCCATCGAATGGATGCGGCGCAGGCTGTCGAGGATCGGCTCCAGGCGCCCGCCCAGCTCGCGATAGCGGCGGTCGCTGAAGCTTTTGAGATCCACCTTGTAAAGATCGAGCCAGGGGCGAAGGTAGTCGAGGACTTCGGGTGTGGCGTTCCCATTGGAAACGAACCCGGTGAGAAGGCCCGCCGCTTTGGCCTCTTTGAAGACCGCGCGAGCCCACTCGGCGGTGATCAGCGGCTCGTTGTAGGTGCTGACCACGGCTTCCGCGCCGTTTTCCACCGCCGCCCGTACCAATTCTCCAGGCGTGACCGGGCGGGCATTCAAGGTGGCGCGCGGATCGCGGAGAGCCTGCGAGGTGACCCAGTTTTGACAGTAGCCGCAATGCAGATCGCAGCCCAACATGCCAAAGCTGAGCGCCAGCGCGCCCGGATGGACGTGGAAGAAAGGTTTCTTTTCGATGGGATCCGAGTGGACCCCAGCGGCATATCCCCAGGGGACCTGGAGCCGGCCGCCGGAATTGAACCGAACCTTGCAGACGCCGGGCTGGCCCTCAAAGATGGGACACCGGTGGCCGCAGGCAAAACACCGGATGCGTTTTTCGTCCAGCCGCTCCCAGAGGTCGCCCTCGCGAGTGCTCTCAGCCGGAACCTGTGCCAGGGCGGGCATCGCGTCCCCCTACCATGTTACGCCCGCCGCTGGGCGGCCCCACCGGGCATTACCGTCCGTAGTGGGCGGCGTTGGCGGCGGCGAACGGCTGCAGGTCGGCCGGCAGTTCGTCGAGGGCGTAGACGGAGTTCGTCGGGCAGACGGGCACGCAGGCGCCGCAGTCGATGCAGGCTTCGGGATCGATCATCAGGTGCTTGATCTCCGCGAAGTCCGCCTCGTCCTTCTTGGGGTGGATGCAATCGACGGGGCATGCTTCCACGCAAAGCTCGTCTTTAGTGCAGGTATCGGTTATTACGTACGCCATTTAGATTTGATTCTCCTGTGTTGGGCTATGCAATCCGGGGACCAACGGACTGACGGGCCGAAAAACCCGTTAGAGAACCATCCTACCGCAGGTCGGGCGGCCGCGCAGCCTGCGCAACTCTGCTATCTTAATGAATGACCGCCTTTCTTACATGCCTTTTCAGATTCAACCACTTAGAGAGTTTCTGGTGCGGCCCGCACTGCCGGCGCCGCTGGCGCGGATCTCCCAGCTCGCCTATAACGTTCTTTGGAGCTGGGAACCCACCGTCCGTAACCTGTTTCGCCGCATGGATCCGGCCCTCTGGCAGGCCGCGGGGCACAATCCGGTCTCGATGCTGGGCCGCGTCCCGCAGGCCACCCTGGAGCGGCTGGCGGCCGACCCGCGCTATCTCGCTCTGTACCGCCGCGCATGTGAGCGATATGACGCTTACATGCACCGGCCGGAACCCGGACCCACCACCCAGGGTCAAAAGACCCTGATCGCGTACTTTTCCATGGAATACGGCATCGTGGAGTGCCTGCCGGCCTATTCGGGCGGCCTGGGCGTGCTCTCGGGCGACACGATGAAGTCGGCGAGCGACGCCGACCTGCCCGTGGTTGGAGTTGGCCTCCTGTACCAGACGGGCTATCTACAGCAGTATCTGAACCCGGACGGCTGGCAGCAGGAACGCTTCCCGGTCAATGACTTCTATACCCTGCCGGTCCAGCCCATTAAGGACGCCCAGGGCGGCGAGCTGAAGGTGCAGGTCCAGTTGCCCGGTGGCCCGGTACACATTAAAGTCTGGCTGATGGAAGTGGGGCGGGTGAGGCTGCACCTGCTCGATACGAACATCCCCGAAAACGACCGGCCGGAGTTTCGCAGCATCACGGACGCGCTATACGGCGGCGACAGCCACACCCGCGTGCGCCAGGAGATGGTGCTGGGCATCGGCGGGCTCCGCGCGTTGCAGGCGCTCGGTATGGAGCCGACGGTCTGCCATATGAACGAGGGGCACTCGGCGTTCCTCGCGCTGGAGCGCATCCGCGTGCTGGTGAAGGATCATGGCCTGAAGTTTGACGAGGCGCTGGAGGCCTCGCGCATCAGCAACGTGTTCACCACGCACACTTCGGTACCGGCCGGCATCGATATTTTCGACTCCGGGCTGATGTGGGAGTACTTCCACGACTACTGCCGCGACGTGGGAATCGAGTTCGAGCAGCTCATGTCGCTCGGCCGGCGCAACCCGCAAGACGCCCATGAACGGTTCTCTATGGCCATTCTCGCCATCAAGACCGCTTGTTTCCGGAACGCCGTGAGCCGGCTGCATCGAGAGGTTTCGCAGGAGATGTTCCAGGATCTGTGGCCGCAACTGCCGTCCTGGGAAGTCCCGGTTACCTCGATCACCAACGGCGTGCATCTGCTGAGCTGGCTCTCGAGCGACCTGGCCATGCTTTACGACCAGTATCTGCAGCCCGACTGGCGCGAGCGGCTCACCGATCCGAAGACCTGGGAGCAGGTGGCGGAGATTCCCGACCAGGAGTTATGGGAAGCTCATCGGCGGCGCAAGCGGCGGCTGCTGGCGTTCGTGCGCGAGCGTCAGGTGGAGTGCGCGCGAAACCGCAAGGCGGCTTCGGCCGAGCTGCGGCGCGCGGGCGAGGTGCTCGATCCGGAGGCCCTCACCATCGGCTTCGCGCGGCGGTTCGCCACTTACAAGCGCGCCACGCTGGTGTTCCGGGACCTGACGCGCCTGAAGCGGATTCTGTCGAACACCGACAGGCCCATACAGATGGTGGTGGCCGGGAAAGCGCATCCCAAGGATCATCCGGGCAAGGAACTGATTCGCCAGATCGTGCAGCTCTCCCGCGATCCCGAGCTCACCAAGCGGCTGGTGTTCGTGGAAGATTACGACATGCACGTGGCGCGCGAGCTGGTGGGCAGCGTGGATGTCTGGCTGAACACGCCGCGTAGGGGCGAAGAGGCTTGCGGCACCAGCGGCATGAAGGCCGGCATCAACGGCGTGTTGAACCTCAGCATTCTGGACGGCTGGTTCGACGAAGCGCAGGAATACAGTGGCGGCTGGGCGGTGGGCGACCGCGTTCCGTACGCCGAGGACCAGGACGAGGTGCACGCGACCGCCATCTACTCGCTGCTCGAAAACGAACTGGCGCCGGCCTATTACGAGCGCGACCAGGGCGTCCCTCGCGAATGGATACGGCGCGTCCGGCGGTCGCTGATGTACCTGAGCCCGCAGTTCAGTTGCCAGCGCATGGTGGACGAATACAACGCGCAGCTTTACGCGCCGGCGCAACGGGCCTCAATCGAGATGCGGGCCGACAATTTCGCCAAGGCGCGCGAGCAGGCGCGCTGGAATGCCGATGTCCGCAGGGTTTGGGACCAGGTGCAGTTCGTGGAGATGGGGACGCCACCGAACGGCTCTGTCCTTAGCGGCAAGCCGGTTCCGGTGAGGACGGCGGTGAACCTGGCCGGCCTGAAACCCGCCGATGTGCGCGTGGAGGTGGTGGTGGGCCGGGTGGGAGTGAACGGCCAGCTCGAGGACACCGAGGTGATGATGCTGCCTCCGGTGGAAGAGCGCGGCAACGTGGTGGTCTTCGCCAAGGAGATCGTTCCGCAGCAGACCGGGCGTATGGGCTACGCGTTGCGCATCACCACGAACCACTACGGCGACCCGATGACGCGGCCTTGCGGGGCGCTTATGAAGTGGGGCCGGTAGGGCGTCTGGTGGTCGAGGGATAAACACAGCCTAAGACCTGATTGTGTGTTACTATGCGCGAATGATGCGCTACATTCCTCTAGTGCTTGCTCTGATGCTGTGCCTGAGCCTTCCTGCCGGCGCAACGTTGCTCGTGGACTTCAGCTCCGGCGCGGACTCGCGGCTAACGGCTTTCAATACAAACCCGGCGCCGCCGGCACCGCCGGTCGTAGGGCTGTCCTATACGGGCGGCCAAGCCGTGTTCTCGGTTCTTCCACCCTATACAACCGCAGACGACTGGACGAACGCCTGGGCGGGCCTGTACACCGCGTTCGGCGTATCGGGCGACTACACGGCCAGTACGGTGATGGATCCGACCGAGATGGTTAACGCCTGGCCGGACTTAAGCAGTGCGGGTTTCTCTGTAGGTTCCGAAGGGATCGGCTACGCTGAAGGGTCTCTGTCCGCGTCTGACACTGCTGACGCGTGGATGTCGGCCGCCACGTCGATCGACCTGACGGGTCCGACGACGTTCGAGATCGAGCGAGTGGGCTCCACGATCTACTTCTACTATGACGACGGCTCGGGGCTCCAGCTTTTCGCCACGGAAACCGGGGCATCGACTTCCGACACGGGCAGGATTGGCGTTGGCTTCTGGGCTGGCGGCGGCCCGAACTCGGTTGCGTTCGACAACCTCGATGTCGTGACGCCCGAACCGGCGACCTGGAGCTTCGGGTTTGCGGCTGGCCTCTTCGGCCTGGCGCTGTACCGGCGGCGCGCCCGAAAGAGCTAGCGGGGCAAAGCCGGGACACCGGCTGTTACAATTGGAATTGATGGCGCTTCAAGCACGACGCGCCACTGCCGTCGCCGACGTCGGAGGGGTCAAGATCGGGTCGGGGCATGCGGTGGTGGTGCAGTCGATGACCAACACCGACACTGCCGATGTCGAGGCCACGGTCGATCAGACCCTTGCGCTGGCGCGCGCCGGCTCCGAACTGGTGCGCGTGACGGTGAACACCGAAGAGGCCGCCCGCGCGGTTCCGGAGATCGCCGCGCGCACCGGCGTCCCGATCATCGGCGATTTCCACTACAACGGTCACATCCTGCTGAAGAAGTACCCGGAGTGCGCGCGCGCGCTGGCGAAGTATCGCATCAACCCCGGGAACGTGAACATCGGGCGGAAGCACGACGACAACTTCCGCACCATGATCGAGGCCGCCATCGAATACGGCCGGCCGGTGCGCATTGGTGTGAACTGGGGGTCCCTCGATCAGACGCTGCTGGCGCGGAAGATGGACGAGAATGCGCGCTCGGCAAAGCCGAAGGACGCGCGCGGCGTGATGATCGAGGCCATGGTGGCGAGCGCGATCGAATCGGCCGCGGCGGCGGAGAAGTACGGGCTCAGCCACGACCGCATCATTCTGAGCGCGAAGGTCAGCGGCGTACAGGATTTGATCGAGGTCTACCGCGCGCTGGCCGCGGGGTGCGATTATCCGTTGCATCTGGGGCTCACCGAGGCCGGACTGGGAGCCAAAGGGATCGTGGCCACGACGGCTGCGCTTTCGGTCCTGCTTCAGGAAGGCATCGGCGACACCATCCGCGCGTCTCTGACGCCGGCGCCGAATGGAGACCGGACCGAAGAGGTGCTGGTCTCGCAGCAGGTTCTGCAATCGCTCGGCATCCGCAGTTTCACACCGCAAGTAACGGCCTGCCCAGGCTGCGGGCGCACCACCAGCACTTTCTTTCAGGAGATGGCCGGGCAAATTCAGACCTACCTGCGCGAGCGGATGCCGGTGTGGAAGGCCACGCACTCGGGCATCGAGGAGTTGCGCGTGGCGGTGATGGGCTGCATCGTGAACGGGCCGGGCGAATCCAAGCACGCCGATATCGGCATCTCGCTCCCCGGCACGGCCGAGGATCCCAAGGCGCCTGTGTATGTCGACGGGCGTCTGGCGACGACCCTCAAGGGAGAGCGGATCGTTCCGGAGTTCATCGCCATTCTGGAGGACTACGTCGGCCGCAGGTACAACGGCCGGAGCGCGTAGGACCGCTCACTGACGGTCGCGGCTCTGTGAAGACATGCCCCGCTATTTCACGCTCGCCGAAGCGCAGGCGCTGGTCCCCACGCTCGAAGAACGGCTGCGCCGCGCGATTTCGCTGAAAGATTCGCTGGCCCAAGCCGCGGGCGAGTTGCAAGCCGAATCCGAGAGGATCAGGATGGCCGGAGGCGCGCTGGTGGACCGGGAGAAGCTGCTGGAGACGGTCTCCCGCCGCGACACGGCCGCCGCGCACCTGCGCGACGTATTGGAATCCATTCAAGAGAGCGGCTGCCTGGTGAAGGACCTCGACATCGGCCTCCTGGATTTTCCAGCGATGTACCGCGGCGAAGAGGTGTGCCTGTGCTGGAAGCTGGGCGAACCCGAGATTCGGTTCTGGCACGGGCTGAGCGAGGGTTTCCGCGGGCGCAAGCCAATCGACCAGGAATTCCTCGATCAGCATCGCGGCGGCTCCTGAAAAGGTCTCCGTATAGTACACTAACGTAGGAGCCAGTTGTTCAAAGCCCAGTGCCGCGCAGGGAACGGCCTTGCGTGCGCCGCGGCTTCCGCCTCAATGCTACTAGCCAGAGAGATCGTCGCCTACCTGTCTCGCGAGTTGGTCAAGAAGCTGACGCCCACAATGATTGAAACGGTGGAACCGCAGGCAGTCGGGGAACTGTTCAGCGGCGTCATCACGGAAGAGCTTCAGGTGGAGGATCGCCTGAACGACGAGGTGCGCGAGATTCTGAGCGAGTACGCCGATTACATGCGGAAGAACGACGTCAGCTACCAGGAGATGTTCCGCCGCATCAAGAACACGCTGATCACGCAGCGCAAAGTGATTCGCGCCGCGGGCCGCGATACGGGCGACAGTATGAAACTGTCCCGCGACAAGATCATCGACATTTCGCACAAACTGGTTTCGGCGCTGCGCAAGGCCCGGCAGGTGCGGCTGAAGAAGCAACCCAATGAAGTGCGCCTGGAGATTGTGCGGTTGATCACCGAGCTGCTGCTGACCGAGGAGAAGGTGGACCGCGCCGCCCGCCAGAAGATCCGCTCGCAGAAGCGCGACATTCCCGAAGGCAGCGAGGAGTGGGATATCCTCCTGCGCCGCTACTATCAGGAAGAGCTCAAGAAGCTCGGCATCGATCTGACGCGCTGAACGCTCCCTCCGGCAGTCTCCCTGGTCGGTCTCATGGTGCGTGCGGAGTTCTGCCCGAGTACACTGGGAGGCTGGCATCCGAGGAAAGAGCTTGTCGCAAAATGTGACGTCTGGCGAATCGCTTTGGCACAAAAGAGCGGTAGCCGTCATCTCTGCAGTAATCTGCGCGTTGGGATTGGCATTCAACAGTTGGTTCGCCGTGCACAATAGAACCGGCTGGGGGGTTGACTTCATTCAGTTCTACGCTGTTAGCCGTCTCGCGGGCACCGGCCATCTCTACGATTGGGGCGCCTTGCGGCGGGCCGAAGCTGGGACTGGTTTCGAAGGGCCGACCGGCCGTCTGCCAGTGGAGCTTTACGCATGTAAGGTCCTTCGCAGTTTCCCGTACGGCGTGGCGCAGATCATTTGGCTGGCCGGAGGTATTGTCGCCCTGGTGGCCTTTGCCGCCATGTGGCCCGGTGTCCGGCGAGCAGTCATTATGCCTGCGGTGGCATGGTCGATGCCCATAACCTTGGGTCTTCTTTTCGGCCAGGATACCGCCTTCTGGCTGATGTTCTTCGCAGGTGGTCTGCTGTTGCTAGAGAGAAAGAGGCCCTGGATCGCGGGGATCGTCTTCTCGCTGTGCATCTGCAAGTTTCACCTCGCACTCGGGATTCCCGTCATGTTGGTGGCTCAGAGGCGATGGAAGACGCTCACTGCTGGGGCTATTGCTGTGGCCGCGTTGATCGCGTCCTGCTTTCTTATCGAAGGTCCCGAATGGCCGCTCCAATACCTGAAGCTGTCGCAGACGGAGGCATTCTCGCCCGTGCTTGGCGTGATGCCAAACATCTACGCTCTGGCCGCCCGGCTGCCGTGGAGCACGGCAATCGAAATCGCCGGCGCGGTCGCGATCGTGGTGCTTCTTTGGATAGCAAGCCGGAGCGGCGCCGATCTCGGAATGGCTGGTGCGGCGGCCGCTGCGTGCGGTTTGCTCATCAGTCATCACGCGCTCGCGGCGGATGTGGCGCTCCTGATCCCGCTCTCGGTTCTGGTCACCCAGCGGCGGTGTGTGCCGCCGTGGATAAAAGCTTGGGCCTTCCTGATGATCACCCCGTTGCCGATCCTGCTGCTCCTTAGGGGGAGCAATCTGGCGTGGCAGATCGTGACTGTAGCATTCGTCGTGACTGCCGTTATTGCGGGCCGCCTATACACCCCAGCCGCAGCGCGCGGCTTAGAACGTCAGGCCTAACATGAAATCCCACTGGTTGGGGTTAGATCGAAACGCCGTGCCCGGATTCTCGAAGGAGTTCCAGCCCCAGCGAGTGTAACGGATTTCGGGCGATACGTGCTTGAATAACTGAATGCCGGCCACTGCCGTGAACCCTGTGGTGAATCGGCGATTCAATTCCACCGGCACGCTGGTTGGTGGTGGTGCAGTGCCCTCGAAGAAGGTCGTGACCTGATTGATGTTGGTGAGGTCGCGGAACGTCGGCCCAGCGCCTACATAGGGCCGGACCGGCCCCATCGGCGGAACCTTCCACTTCAGCAGCAGCGGAAAGTCCCAGGCGTTCGAAGTGGTAACTTGGTGCTCAATCTCGCTCACGGTCTCATTGGACTCGAAGTCCAGCCGCCGGTAAAGGGCGTCGATTTCGACCGCGAAGCCCAAAGGCAGGTTGATATCGAACTCGGGCCCTGCGGTCCACCGCTTGGTGCCGCTCACGTAATCGATGTTTCCGGTCGTCGCCGTGTCGAAGGCGTTGTTCAAAGGCACGCCTCCCTTCACGCCGAAAGAGAAAAGTTCGCCCGGAAAAGCCAGCGGCGCCGCAAAAAGCAATCCCACACATCCCAGAAAGAGTCTGTTCATGCCCGTGTGACGTGCAATTGTGGGGCCGGGTTGCACGGGGCGTTATTGCTTCGGAGTTTTGTCGAGCTGTTGTTTCGCCCAGACGCGGTTGGGATTTAATTCGACCGATTTTGCGATGGCTTGATACGCCTCGGCGTTGCGGTGAAGCCGGCGCAGGGCGAGGCCGCGCCAAAGATACGCGTCGGCGAAGTTAGGATCGAGCTGAATCGCTCTGTCGAAATCGCGCAATGCCGGGCTTAATCCGCCTCCCATCCCCGACGGCAGATAGTAATTGCCGACGCCACGGCTTAGGTACGCCTTCGCGGAGGCGGGATCGAGAGCGATGGCGCGGTTGATTTCGTCGCGCGCACACCCGCCGTATTTGAGCGCGAGCCAGAGCCGTGCGGGAATCACCTGGCCGCAGAGCGTGCCTAGGATGCGATGATACTCCGCCACGCGCGGCTGCGCCTCTACCGCGCGCCGGGCCGCAGCGATACCGGCCTCGGCCGCGGCCTTAGCCACATCTTTATCGTGCAATTCCAGCGCCACTTCGGCGCGATAAGACTGCGCCACAGCGAGGCGATACTGGGCGGCGGCGTCCTTCGGGTTCTTGCGCACGGCCGCGTCCGCCTGGTCCACTGCCGACTTGATATAGCCGCGGTCCTGGCGGTTGCGCGCATCCTCGAGCGTGTCTGCGCCCAGGGCGAGCGCGGTCACCGCGAGCGCAATCGACAGTCTAGGCAACGTCATAGATCGCAGACGGGCGCGAGGCGCTCAATAAACCTCGAAGCAGAATACGGCGTTCGACCCCTCCGGGCTCAGCGAGTATTCTCCGTTTTCGAGGCCCAGGCCTTCGTTGACTTCGATGCGGTAGAGGCGGTCCCCCAGAGGCTTCACTGTCAGGCGCAGCGGGTGAGTGGCCCTCCGCTTGCCCATCGACACCTCGCGGTTCCCATTTTTTACATCGAGGCGAAAAAGTTGCAGGGACTCGGCTGTGATCTTGTCCGCTTCGAACAGGAAGATCGGCTCGGCCAGCGGCGTGCGCGCGGGAGAGGCCGCGCCGGCAATGGTGTAGGACGAATCGCTCTTGCCGCGCTTTTCCTCGGTCGCCATGCCGACTTCGGTTTGTACGAGATTGTCGGCGTGCAGCAGGTAAGGCACGTCCGGCTTGGGCGGCCGCGGCCCGGAGTACTTCTCCTCCGCCATTCCCAAGACCGTCGAGACGCAGCCGAGCGCAACCAGCGGTAAGAGCCGTTTCATAAGTCCCTGTCTTTATTCTACGCAGGCGCGGAGCGCGGCGTTACCGCGAGCGACTATTCCACGATGGCCTGCATGACGGCGTTCTCGAAATCCCGCTGGATGAGCGGCACCTGCGTCTGCATCATGACGATGGTGACCATCTTCTCTTGGGGGTCGATCCAGGTCTGGGTGCCGTAAGCGCCGTCCCATCCGAAGCTGCCCTTCGAGACGCGCAGTCCGGCGGCAACCGGGTCCTCGATCACGGCCATCAGGAGCCCGAAGCCCATCCCGTGGGCGGGACGCCCCAGTTTGCCGTTGAACATCTCGCCCACGTGATTGGACCCCATCAGCTCCACCGTGCGCGGGCTGAGGAAACGGTGACCGTTTAGCGTACCGCCGTTGAGCAGCATCTGCGCGAGCTGCAGGTAATCCTCCGCGGTGGACATAAGTCCGCCCGCCCCGGAGTAGTAACTCCTGAGCGAAAAGCCGTCCTGATTCGCGCTCTTCTGTAAGCCGTTGGGACTCTTCTGATACAGCGTGACCATCCGCGGCCGGCGGTCATCGGGGGGGTAGAAGAAGGTGTCCTTCATCCCCAGCGGCTCGAAGAGGCGCGCGCGCAGGTACTGGTCGTAAGTCTGGCCGGAGACGATTTCGACGATGCGGGAGAGAATGTCGGGCCCGGCCAATCCGCTATACGACCACTGTGTGCCGGGCTGGAAATCGAGCGGCACCGCGCCCAGCCGCGGGATGTAAGTGGCCAGCGTGTCGCCTTCTTTCGGCCGCGGGAATGGCGGCTGTTTTGAGTTATAGGTGAGCAGCCCGTTGGTGTGGGTCAGCAGATCGTGGATGGTCAAATCGCGATCGGCCGGGACGTCATAGAAACTCAGTGCGCCGGTGTCCGAGGCCTGTTTCGGCACCGCGACCTTCGCATCTTTGAATTCGGGGATGAACTTAGAGACGGAATCGCTCAACCGGATTTTACCCTCCTCCACCAGCATCATGACCGCGACGGAGGTAATGGGCTTCGACATGGAGGCGATGCGGAAGATGGCGTCCTTCTCCATGGGGCGTTTCGACTCGATGTCCATGAGGCCGTGCGCTTCGAAGTGCACGATTCGGCCGTTGCGGGCGACCAGCGTCACCGCGCCGCAGATCTCTCCGGCCTCGATGTGCCGCATCATCGATTCGTGAATGCGCCTCAAGCGCTCCCCGGACATGCCGGAGTCTTCGGGCTTGCCCGCCGGCACGGTGCCCGCGGTCAGCGAGGCGGCCAGGAGGCCGAGAAGGGGAAGGGAAGTCGTCATATTGGTAACATCTTAACAGCCAAACTGGAAGGGACTCAGCCGGTTTCCCGGAACACTCGGAGTCTAGTATTGGTTCCCGACGGCCTTCTTGTCGGGCGGGCGCATGACCAGCACGCGGGCCTCGTTGGCCACGACGCGCGATTCGATCGCCGCCAGCACCTGGTCGAGCTCGGGCTCGATGACGGGCTTGGTGAGCACGTAGCTCTCGGCGCTCAGCAGGCCGCGGGAGAGTTCGTAATCGAAGCCTTCGGTCAGCAGCACGAAAGCGCCCACCTCGCTGCGGATGCCCTCGGAGAACTCGATCCAGTTGAGGCCCGGCAGCCGGACCGAGCAGAACACCACGTCGAAGCGCAGGCGCTGCACCAGCTCGCCGCCGTCTTCGCCGCCCGTTGCCGGGATCACGCGGCAACCGCGCTGCGTCAGCCTGCGGACCAGGTCTTCGCGCGTGTTGGTATCCGGGTCCACCACCAGGCAGGTGAACGCGCGCACCGTGTCGCCGCTCTCCGCGCCACGGGCCGGGGCCACTGGAAGCTCGATCTCCAGCCGGTAATCGCCTTGTGCGGACCGGGTCGCGCGCAGGTCGCCGCCGTGACTCCGCACGATGCCACGCGCCACGCCGTCCATGTGGGCGCCCATATCCGCGCGGGGCAGGCTGTCCCAGGGGGACTTGGCCGCGGCAGAGGTGTACTCGATTTCCACCAGGGCGCGCTGGGCGAGCGTGCTTGTGGCGACGATGAGACGCCGTTCGGTGGCCTCCGCCAGAGCGTGCTCGGCTTGCACCAGAAGATCCAGGAACACGCGCTCCAATTGCCCTTGCGAACCGAGCACGTGGATGGGGCTGGGCGACAGGATCACCTTCACCTCGAAGCCGCGCGTCTCCCACTCCTGCCGGCGGAACTGGAACAGGTTGTTCAGAAGTCCGTTCAGCTCGATCCGCTTCGCCTCGCCCCGATCGGGCTGCATGAACGAAACCAGCCGCGACACGATGTCCGAGGCCTTGCGCGCCTCCGACGAAATGGTGTCGAAATCTTCCCAGCGTGCTTCGTTGCCGGTTACGATGTGTTCGGCCAGTCTGGAAATGCTGTCGAGCGGGGCGCGCAGCTCGGTGGCGATGCCGGACATCAACTGGCCCACCGCGGCCAGTTTCTCGCTTCGGAACAACTGCTCGCGCACGCTCTTCTCTTCCATCAGCCGCAGCGCGATTCCCGTCTGGTTGGCCAGGTGCTGCGTCAGAACGCGCTCGTCAAGCTTGAACTCGTGGTCGGGCTTCCAATCGTACAGCTCGAGTACGCCCAGCACTTCCTGCTCCGCGAATAGCGGGACGAACATGACCGAGCCCGGAGTGCGGCCCGGACGGCCGTCCGGGAAGAACGGGCTGGTGCGCGTATTCGGGATGGTCAGCAGCGCCTGGTTGCGGAAGCAGACCGCCGGGCCAACCGGCAGCGAACCTTCGGACGCTTGGGCTGTAACCGAGACCGGGCTCGTATCCGCGCCCACCCGGCCCAGCATCTTGCTGGTGCGGCTGTAAATGTAGAGGTGCACGCCCGACAGGTTCAGCGCGCGCGGCAGCGCCGCCGAGAGCCGTTGCAAAACCTCCAGGGGAGATGTGATCCCGATGACGTCTTCGCCCAGGCTGTAGAAGGTCCGCACCATGTTGCGCTGCGCGGTCATCCGGCGTTCACGCACCCACCACAAGCCGAGCAAAAACGCGATAAAAGCCAGCAGAGCGCCAAACCACTGCGGAGAGATCAGCCAGCGCTGCCCAACCAGAACGACTGCGCCGTCGCCGGCGGCCACAATTTCGAAAGACCGGTCGAACGGCGCAAGCGGGCAGTACTGTGAGGCAATGCCAGTGGCCTTGATGCGGTCTCCGATTTCGAAGTGGTCGAGACCGCCCGCCGGTGACACCACCTCCAACGGCTTCTTCGCATCGCCGATGAGGAGGAACTGGCCTTGTGAATTCTCGCCCTTATCGACCACGCGCCCGATGGCGCTCACCAGCACACCGGCGTTTCTGGCGGAGAGTTGCTCGTCCGAGCCGAGCCGCTTGGGCTCCGGCGCCGCATCGTGCGCCACCACATCGATCCGGCTCACCAGCAGCACCGGCAGTCCCGCTCTCTTCGAAACCGTTCCGCTGGCCTCGACGCGCGTGCCCGGCCCGATGGCGGAGAACGCTCCAGGGCCGCCTTCGAGGATCAGGCCGAAGCCGTCGGCGTCCTGAATCGCCAGGTGGGTGTAAAGCTGGTAGAAGGCCGGCTTGGCCGACACCAGACCATCGACGGTGACGATCTGGCCATCGAGCGAGGGAGCGAAGTCGCGGGTACGGCGGGCATTGACGCGCTCCAGAGACACATTCGGCGCGCTATCGCCAGGTAAGGCGGCCAACGAGAAGGCCGCCAGGAGCGCGCCGGCGAGGAGGCGCGTCAGCCTACGGATTCGAGATCCGATAGCCACTTTTCAAGTCCGGGATCCAAAAAATCCCGGATATTCATTTCCACCCGAGGAAGCTCGGAGGCTGCCTGCGTTGCGTTAACGGCCACCACGCGGGCGCCCGCGGCCAACGCCGCTTCGATCCCTGCCTGCGAGTCCTCGAATACGATGCAATTCACTGGGGACACATTGAATAGTGCGGCGGCCCGCCAGTAGATCTCCGGATCCGGCTTCGGCTTTTCGACTTGGGCCCCATCCACAACCCCGCGAAAGTACTGCCGTAGCCCGCTGCCGTCCAGTACGAAGTCCGCATTAGCCGGCTCCCCGTTGGTCGCCACCGCCATCGGTGTGTCCCGATGCCGTTCCAGGAAAGACTGCACCCCTGGAACCAGATGAGCCCTTAGCACCGGACCCATCCTTTCCCGATACAGCTTCTCCTTCTCCGCTCCGTGCCGGAAGACCTCGTCGGGCTCGAGATCTAAACCAAACACGCTGCGGACGATATCGTCGTTCCGCCTGCCGAACATTCGCAGGTCAAAGTCCTCCGGCGTCTTGCGCCCGCACCGCCGAAGGTACTCGCGCCAAGTCTCCGAATGGACCCGGTTCGAGTCCACGATCACTCCGTCGAGATCGAACACAAAAACAAACCCGACGGAAAGACCTAAAGTTCCACAGCGGATCATATCATGAAATCCTAAAACTAGCTATAGTACTGATGTTACTGAACGCACCACTTGGTGAACAACTCCGCTCGCCGTGCGTCATTCCTGCTCCCGGCCAGGATAGCAACATCCTTGCAGTGGAAGAAGTCCTATCGGTACTATGTTTTGCAGTGGTAAAATCGGTCGCAGTGGACGTCTACGAAGAATTGGTCCGCTTGCGCCGCCTGGGCCAGAAATGCGCGCTGGCGACCATTGTGGAAGTGCGCGGCTCGATCCCCAGCTATCAGACCGCCAAGCTCCTGGTCCGCGAGGATGGCTCGATTGCCGGCACCATCGGCGGCGGCTGCGTGGAGGCGGAGGTCTGGAACGCGGCGCGCGAGGTGATGGAAACCGGCCAGTCCCGCCGCCTCAGCTTCAACCTGGGCCAGGATGCGGCCTATGATAATGGTTTGATCTGCGGCGGCCAACTGGAGGTTTTCGTCGAGCCCGTGCTGCCCCAACCCCGTGCGTTCCTTTTTGGCGGCGGGCACATCTCGAAAGGCCTCGCGAAGATCGCCGGCCTGGCCGGCTTCGCCACGGTTGTGGTGGACGACCGGGAGGCCTTCGCAAACCGCGAGCGGTTTCCCGAGGCTGATGAGACGATCGCCGCGGAATACGAGGAAGTCTTTCCGCGCCTTGAGGTTAACGAGAACAGCTACATCGTGATCGTGACGCGCGGCCACCGCGACGACATGCGGGTGCTGCGCTGGGCCCTGACCACGCGGGCAGCCTACATCGCCATGATCGGCAGCAAGCGCAAGGTGATCTCCGTGATGCGGGAACTGGAAAAGGAAGGCGTTCCGGCGGCCGCGTTCGAGCGCGTCCACGCCCCGATGGGTCTGGAGATCGGCGCGGTCACGCCCGAGGAGATCGCCGTCTCGGTGGTGGCGGAGATGATCGCAGTGAGGCGGAACGCGCCGCCGGGCTGGCTTGAGATCTCGAAGCGTTTGAAGGCCTATACGAAGACCACTGGCTAACCGGCCGGGCGAAGCGCCATGGGGAATCCTACTGGATGTCTGGCCGGGGTGATCCTGGCTGCCGGCGAATCGCGGCGGATGGGCCGTCCGAAAGCGCTCCTGCCCGCGCCGGGCGGCGATCCGCCGGAGAACTTCCTGGACCGCATGATCGGCCTCTTTGCGGCCCACGCGAGCCCCGTGATTGTCGTCCTGGGCGCTCACGCGGAGGCCATACGCGGCGGCGCCGTGCGCGCGTCCCAGGCCACGTTCGTAGTGAACGAGCGGCACAATCTGGGACAGCTCAGCTCGCTCCAATGCGGTCTTCGGGCCGTTCCCGAAGAGGCTGTGGGTGCGATCTTCACGCCCGTGGATTTTCCGCGAATCTCGGCCGAAACCATCGCGGCATTAGTAGCCGCATTCTGGCGGGAGGGCACGAAGCTGGTGCTTCCGCGCTATCGCGGAGCGCGCGGGCATCCCGTGTGCGCGGCGCGCCGGTTCATCCCGGAATTCCTGGCCCTGCCGGAGGAGGCGCAGGCGCGCGACGTCATTCACCGTCACCTCGCCGAAGCCTGCTATGTTGACGTAGACGACCCGGGCATTCTGCGGGACGTGGACGACCCGGAGGCCTATCGCTCCCTGGCCGAATTACCATGAGGCTGCGCAAGAAGACCATCTGGAGACTGGCGCTGGCGGCGGCACTGCTGGTGGTTACCGCCGGCGTGATCGCGCCGCTGGTTGACGCGCACCGGTTCGGAACGCGCGTGAAGGCCAGCCTGAGCCGGGCGCTGGGCCGCGAAGTCGAGATCGGCGACGTTCACCTGGACCTGTTCGGCGGTCCCGGATTCTCCGTGGATAAAGTCGTCATTCATGAGGACCCGGCGGTGGGGCTGGAGCCGTTCGCCTACGTCGAATCCCTCTCCGCGCGCGTGAGCTTCAAGAGCTTCTGGACGCGGCGGCTGGAGTTTTCAAGTCTGAAGCTGGAAGACGCCAGCATCAACCTGGCGCGTCCGGCGGGCGGCCACTGGAACTTCGAGGCTCTGCTCGGCCGCACGGCAGGCGCAGCGGCGGCCAGGATGCGGCTGCCGGTGATCGAGGTCCGCGGCGGGCGCATCAATTGCAAGCTGGGCGACACGAAATCGATCTTCTACCTGGCGGATGCCAGCCTGGACGTGTTTCCACCGGCGTCGCCGGGCGGCGAGTGGAGACTGCGCCTGGAGGGCGCGCCGGCGCGCACGGACCGCGGCACCCAGGGCTTCGGCGAGTTCACGGTGCATGGCCGATGGCAACCTGGGGAGAACGGCGGCCGTATACAGGCGTCCATCGAGCTGGCCCGAAGCTCACTCTCGGACTGGATTCGACTGGTGCATGGGCACGATCTGGGAGTCCACGGGCAGGTCAGCGCGAACGCGCGCCTGGACGGGCCTCCTGCGGATGTGCAAATCACGGGCCAGGTGCAATTGAGCGACATATACCGCTGGGACCTGCTGCCGCCGCACGGCGAAGGATGGCCGATCGAGTATCGCGGCCGGCTCGATCTGATCGCGCAGACCCTGGCGATCGAGACGGTGGTGCCCGAAGGCGGCACGCTCCCGGTCTCACTGGAATTCCGCGTGAGGGACTATCTGGCGCAGCCGCACTGGGCGGCGCTGATGAAGCTGGACCATTTGCCGCTGGCGCCGCTGCCCGAAGTGGCGCGCCACATGGGCCAGCAGGTGCCCCAGGAAGTGACGGTGGCGGGGGATTTGACCGGCGCGATCGGCTACTCGCCGGATACGGGCGTGGTGGGCCTGGTCGCCTCGGGTGAGACTGCGGTCACCATTCCTGGAGCGCCGCCCATACGGCTCGCTTCGGCGCGGCTTCTTTTCGATGGCGACAGCATCCACTTACAGCCGTCGCCGTTCCAGGCCGGCGGCGAGACCGCCGTGGCGCAAGCGGAATACGTCTGGGCTTCGCAGACGCTGAGTGCGACGATCGTGGCGTCGGGGTTGCGGATCGGGGGGGAGCAGCCGGATGGGACGCGGCTGTTCGGCGATGTTCCGCTGCTCGATCGGCTGGCGAAGGGAAGCTGGAAGGGCGAGCTCGAATTTCGGAAGCAGGGGGATCCACCGGGCCGCTGGACGGGCGCGTTTCAAATTGAGGAGGCGAGCGTCGCCATCGCGGGGCTGGCCGAGCCGGTTGAGCTGACCTCGGCGCGCGTTACCGTGCGTGACGACGGCCTTCTGATGGACCGCATCGTCGGCCGCGCCGGCGCGATCGATTTCAAGGGCGAATACCGGACCGTGGCCGGAGCCGAGCGGCCGGACCAATTCCGCCTCAGCGCGCCCACCGTTGACAGCCAGGATCTCGAGCGGCTGCTGATGCCGTCACTGCACCGGGAGGAGAGCCTGCTCACACGCGCCCTGCGATTCGGCCGCGCGAACACTCCTGAGTGGCTCCTAAACCGGCACGCCGAGGCTGCCATCGAGATCGGCTCGCTCACCGTGGCGGGGATGCCGCTCGATAAGGTCCGTATGCACGTGCGGTGGGATGGGACTGCCATCGAGGCTGCGGACCTGGCGGCGCAGGTGGACGCCGGATCGCTCACCGGCCGGCTCAGCGCGAACCTGCGCGGCAGCCAGCCGGCTTATCGCTGCGGCGCGCGCGTCCGCGGTGTCACGTGGATGAACGGCAAGTGGGACGGCCGGGGCACCATTCAAACCGCCGGCACTGGCGTGAGTCTGTTGAAGAACCTGCGCGTCGATGGTTCGTTCAAAGGGCGCTCGGTCGCGCTGGCCTCCGGCACGATGGCGCAGGCCGTCTCCGGCGGCTTCACGTTCAGCCTGCCGCGCGGCCATCCCTTTCTGCGGGTCTCCGGCCTGGCCATGACGGTGGGCGACGCGTCCTACAAGGGCACGGGCGCGATGGGTTCGGACGGCCGCCTCTATCTGGAATTCACGGACGGGCAGAAGCAGATGCGGCTGGGCACGGCCCTCTCGCCGTTCCAACTCGAGTTGCTGCCGGTGGTGGGGCCGGGGGGAAGGTAGCCACTCACCGGATGTTCAGTCCCTGCGGACCAAGGTTGACATCGAGACGATCGCGGCGCGCAAGGCCTTCGGGGCCTACAAATGAGGCAGCCGTTGCGGAGGAGCTACCGCAATGGCACACCGTCTTCCGACAGCGCCAGCACGGGTCGCAAAGAACGGCAATAATATCGTTGGCACACCCATGCGGGAGGTGCCAGTATGGGGTGTGATCTTCCGCGCGCCCAAGTGTTCAACTATTATGAGCCGGAAGACCCAGATGTCATGGGGATCAAAAAATGGAATTCCGCCTGATCTATCAGGGTTGACTACCGGCTGAGAGATGTGAAGACAGGTCAGTTCTCGGTAGTGGTGGCCCTGGGCGAGCGAAAGACAAGCACCGGCTAAGAAAAGAGTTTCACCTGCAGATGCGCGAGTTGTGGCAGCAGGATCGTGCCCTGCGAGTTCAGTCTGAGACGTACTTTGTGAGAGAACCGGCACAGTTTTCTCAGAAGTACGTGGACCCAGCAGGCATCCTTTACCGTCCATGCACGCCCAGCCAGTTTGGAGCAAAAAAGTATACCGACTGGATCGCGGACGACCATGTTCGTTGTAACGGGAACCGCTTTGTTCCGTTGGTTAGCGTGGCCGGCGGTTTCACCTGCTCCCTTAACATTCTGTTTCTGCGACGGGACAATCCAGGAAATCTGATTGAGAGCGGCGGGGATATCGATAATCGTATCAAAGTACTTCTGGATGGGTTGAGGATGCCAGTTGACGCAAAGGAGCTTGGAGGCATGCCGATAGAGCAAGACGAGGACCCCTTCTATTGCCTCCTGGAAGACAATAAACTCGTGACGAGTATCTCGGTCATAACAGACCGCTTAGTACTTCCGCTGAAGTCCGAAGACGAAATAAATAACGTGACTCTCGTGATTCATGTAACTGTGGTCAACCCAACGGCTTTGTTTGCGGGGGGGGGCGTCTCGTCTGAAGGCCGCCAAGGACGCCCCTTGGAACAAGTCCCCTAGGAGCAGAGCGGAGACCTCCTCTGCCGTTATCAAAGGTCTGGCTGCCCAGCAAAACCGCTGTCAGAGCCATTGCAAATCTGTTAGGGTTTATCCCTACTCCCGCAGCAGCCGTGAAGGGTCGATCGCCAGCGCGCGCCGCGCCGGACCCCACGTGGCCACCAGGCCCAGCACCGTCATGGCGAAGAGCACCCCAATCAGAATCAGCGGCTCGCGCGGCGTGGCGAATGCTACCAGATGCGCCAGCAGGCGGCTGGTCAGCACGCCGGCGGCGATCCCGGCAAGCGATCCGCCCAGCAACAGGAGCAGCGGCCGTCCCAGAGCCGTGCGCATGATGTCGAGCCCGCGCGCGCCCAGCGCCATGCGAATGCCTTGCTCCTTCATGCGCCTGGAAACGGAGTACGAGGCCATTCCGAAAATGCCGGTGACGGCCAGCATCGCCGCCATCAGACCCATCACGCCCAACACCCCCGCGGCGGCGCGGGCCGGCATCATCTTGAGGTTGACCGCGTCATCCCAGGTCCGCACGATGAACGGAACGCCGGGCTGAATGCCGGTGAGCGTGCGATTCAGCGCGGAGGCGACCTGGTTTGGCGGCAGCGGCGAACGGGCGAGCACCGTCACCGTGGTGGCCATTACTTCGCCCACTCCCTGCCCCAGCGGGATGAACATCGCCGCCCGAGGGTCTTCGCTCACGGAGGAATACTTGCCGTCCTCCGCCACTCCCACAACCTCGTACTTGGCGGTGGCCCACAGCACAAAACGCTGTCCCACGGCGGATTCGGTTCCATACAGCTTGCGTGCAAAGGTCTGATTGACGATGGCTACACGGGGCGACTTTCCATCGTCATGCCAGGTGAAATCCCGGCCGGCCAGCAAGCGCGTTCTGGCAGCGCCGAAATAACCGGGGGAGATCAGGTAGGCCGAGCTTTCCAGGGCCCTGCGCGCGGGGAAAAACTCCGTGGTTCCCCATCGGTAGACGAACCAATCTCCGCCGCCCAGAAACGGCACTCCATCCGATACCGAAGCAGCGGTGATGCCGGGAATGGCCGACACCGCCTCCAGCATTCGCTTCCCGACAGGGAAGGATTGCGCGCCCGAATAGCCGGCCATCCGCAGATCGGCCTCCGCCACCGTTACTCCTTTCGGTTGGAACGCCAGCGGCACGTGTAGGGCGCGCACCAGGCCGCGCACGGCGACCAGAGAGGCAGTAACCAGGAGCGTGCAAACCACAATCTGGGCCGCCAGCAACAGGTCCCGGACCGCGAATCGGCGGAAGGATTCGCTCTGCTGGTGGCCGGCCTTGATCGCCTGGGCAACATCGGTCCTCCACACCTGCCGCGCCGGAAGCACGCCGAACAAGACGCCGCTCGAGATCGCGAGCGCCAGCGCCAGCAGATAGACGCGGGCATCCGGCGCGATGAAAAAGTGCGTGGGGAAGTCGCCGAAAACCTGCAATTGGCTAAGAGATCCCAACAACAGCCGGGCGAAGAACAATCCCACCAACCCGCCCACAATGGAAACAATCACCGCTTCGGTCAGCAATTGGCCGAGGACCCTCCAGCGGCTGGAGCCGATCGCCAGGCGCACGGCCAGCTCCCCGCTACGATCGGCAGCGCGCGCCGCGAAGATGCTGGCAAGGTTGGCGCACGCCGCGAGCAATACCAGGAACGCCAGCAACGTCATGCCAAGCAGCGCTTTGCCGGTTGGGTCGCTCTCATCCTCCGCGGGTCCGGGCTTCCTCACCAGGGCCGCCAGTCCCTGATCCTTCGGGTCCTCTTTGGCCATCTGACTGCACACTGCGTTCAGGCTTTGTGTGGCCTGTGACGGCGTCACGCCGGGCTTCAGCCTGCCGAGAACCGTGAATGGGTAGTGGTCGCGGAAGGGCAAATCGTCGTAGTCCGTGACCTCGGCCGCGTTCATCGCGGGAATCCAGTAATCCGCCACGAAGGAGGCGTCCGTCCCGTGAAACTCCTCGCGCGCAACGCCGATAACCGTGAAGGGATGCTGGTTCAGTTGGACCGTCCGGCCCAGCACGTGGGGGTCGGAACCGAACTGGTTGTGCCAGAAGTCGTGGTTTAGCACGATCAACGGCGCGGAGCCCGGCCCGTGTTCGTCTGTCGCGTGAAAGAAACGGCCGAGCGCCGGCTGGACGCCGAGCACGTCGAAGTAGTTGCCCGAGGTTGCGAAACCCCAGCTTCGGACCGCCGCTTTGCCGACAGTGAGTCCGACGCGCAGGTATTCATAGGCCAACAAGCCGTTGAACGAACGGTCGCGATCGCGATAGTCCAGGTAGTCCCGGTAAGACTGCGATCCCCAATCCCGGCCATGGGCGATCTGATACAGATTCCCGGGCTGGGGGACGTCGAGCGGCCGTAGGATCAGGCCATTCAGCACGCTGAAAACTACGACATTCGCACCGATGCCTAGCGCCAGTGTCAGCGTCGCGGTGGCCGCGAAGCCCGGCGACTTCCTCAGCTTTCGGATGGCGAATTTCACGTCGGAGAGCACGCTCTCGATCCTGGGCCACATCCAGGCTTCGCGGCCATCCTCCTCGATTCGGGTTACGTTGCCGAATTCGCGCCGGGCCGCGTACCGGGCCTCTTCGACGCTCATGCCGCCAGCAACCAGCGCCTCGACCTTTTCCGCGAGGTGCTGCTCGATCTCCTCTGACAGGTCGCTATAGATGCGGCGTCTCGTGAAGAGTTGCCGGAGCCATCGCATGGTCGCCTCCTAAGTTTCCGCGGGAGAAAGAACCAGGTTGATGCCTTTCAACATCTGCTCGAAGCTGGACACCTCGCGTTCCAGGTGTTTGATGCCGGCCGGAGTAATCCGATACGTATGGACCCTTCGGCTGCTGGCCGAGATCTGCCAATCCGCCTTGACCAGGTTGTCCCTCAGCATGCGCTGCAGGGCGGGGTAGAGAGACCCCTCCTCCACCTGCAACAGGTCGCGGGAGCGCTGCTTGATGTGCTGGACCAGTGCGTAGCCATGCATGGGCTGGCGGCGCAGCGATTGCAGGATCATCATCTCCAGCGCACCGCGAAACAGGTCGCGCTGTTCGGGCCTCTTGGCGGGGGTCATAGGCATATCCTAAACACCCCTAGTGTAAAATAGCCTGAGCGAACTGTCAAGCGCTCCCGCCCGGCAGCGAGCCCAACCCTCTAACAGCCCGTGCTGCCGATGGCATCGCTGAGCCACGTCTGTTAGGATCTTGTGGTTGGCAGTTCGGAGCAACAGAAGAGGGCCTGTGCGATTGCGTCGAGTTGAAGCGCTTGTGGTCGGTTGTTTCGTCCTGCTCGCGAGTGGCACCACGTCTTGGGCGTGCAGTTGCGTTCGACGACCTTCGTGTGGACCGGGTCGTTACTCAGACGCTGACTTCGTCGGCGAGATCATATCGAGAGAGATCCTACCGTCTGACGGCAAGATCAGTACGCTCCTGAGCAATGTCTTTGAGGCTCGCGTATTCAAAGTTCGTGTGATTGAAGGCTTCAGAGGCGGTCCGAACAAGGGTGCCGTGGTCTCGGTGAAGGCCGGTCTGGGAGGTGGCGACTGTGGCTATGAATTCAAGATCGGTGCGGAATACCTGATTGACGCCGCAAGACAGGGTAGCGTTTTCCTGACGGGCATCTGTTTTCTGACCTCCCCTGTCGCGCAAAGCGGGGCCGAAATCCGCGCACTTCGCATCATCGCCGCGAATCAGCGTCTCCCCGATCTTACGGGCTTAGTGATCTACGAACCTGAGACAGACGGTAGCGAAGGCGGGACTCCGATGGTTGGAGTGACCGTTGAGATCGTGCGAGCCACCGGCGGAGTTCCCCTGAGGACGGTCACCGACACCGTCGGTTCTTTCACCTTCGCGAGTCTGCCTCAGGATCGCTATCGCTTGGCTCTGAGCCTTCCGTCAAATCTGAGTGTCACGCATACGTCCACTGGTGGCGAGATCGCGGATCAGGTTCCTGTTTTCATCGAGCACAAGAACCCCGAAACAGTTGCATGCCGCATCTCGTTATTCGTCGGGCCTGGGGGAAGCATCGGTGGGATCGTCAAGTCCGCTGACGGTAGAGCAGTAGACGGCTGGGTGAACGCTGACACTGTCACGCCGGAAGGCAAGCCTTGGAACACCGTTCTCTCAGTGCAGCCGATGCCAGGCGGCGTGTTCAGACTCGCTCCCCTGAAAGCTGGACGATATCACATCCAGTTCACGAGCAGAGCGGGATTTGTTCAAGGGTACCCGCAAATAGTCGATTTGAGGGACGGAGAACGGAAGACAGGGCTCGTCCTTCTGGCTCGCTGAGCACCGCGGAGACCGCGCCGACTCCCCGTTTCAGGCTGAGGCCGTACTCGAGAATCGGTGCCCGAGCACGCCATTCCTCGGCTCTGATCTCAGCGGCCTGTCAAGCGCTAAACCTGGCAGATCTCGACGGCCTGGCGGAGCGATTCGAGCGGATCGCGCGTGGGCCGGAACTCGTGCGAAACGAAACCGTCGAATCCCAGGTCGGCGATGGCCTGGGCGACGGCGCGGTAGTTCAGCTCCTGCGTGGCGTCGATCTCGTGACGGCCCGGCACCCCGCCGGTGTGGAAATGCCCGATCCACCGGATGTTGTCGCGGATGGTGCGGATCACGTCGCCTTCCATGATCTGCATGTGATAGATGTCGTACAGCAGCTTGACCCGCGGTGAATTCACGCGCCGGCACACCTCGACGCCCCAGGCCGTGTGATCGCACTGGTAGTCCTTGTGATCGATCTTGCTGTTGAGTAATTCCATGCAGACGGTCACGCCGTTCTGTTCCGCGAAGGCCTTGATGCGATCGAGGCCGGCGACGCAGTTGTCGATGCCTTCCTGGTCGGGCAGCCCGCGCCGGTTGCCGGAGAACGTGATGATGTTCGGCACGCCCGCGGCCGCGGCCTTCGCGATGCCCTCACGAAGCTGCCGCTCGATGGCGTCGTGGTTCTCCCGGCGGTTCAAGCCGTCGGGGATGGTGCCGCCTCCGGGCATCATCATGGAGGGGACCAAGCCGTTCTTCTTCACGGCCGGCCAGTCGTCGGGCCCCACCAGGTCAATGCCGCGGATGCCGAGCTTCGCCGCGCGTTGGGCCAGCTCGTCGAACGCTCCACTGGGAGAAGCACCACCGCGCCACGCCCTGCTTCAGGCGTCCCCGGTATGGCGCCGGTCCCGTTTGCGCGGCCAGCGCGCCGGCGCCGGCCACCGAGAGAAAGGTTCTTCGCCGCATACGTAGATTGTGGCGCACTCCGCCACCGGGCGCGCGCTTACTTCCCGTCGAGCCCGACCCGGCAGAGGTGCTTATCCAGCACCAGACGCTCCTGCTCTACGTAGGCGCGGTTGCGGCGGATGAGCTCGGTGAAATCCACCTGGTGGGCGTCGAATTCCGGGCCGTCCACGCAGGCGAAGACCACCTTGCCGCCCACCGTCAGGCGGCAGCCGCCGCACATGCCGGTGCCGTCCACCATGATCGGGTTGACGCTGGCGAAGGTCTTCACGCCCCACTCGCGGGTCAGCTCGGCTGCGGCGCGCATCATGGGGATGGGGCCGATCACGTGGGCCGCTTGCGGCATGCCGTTCTTGGCCTGCCACCAGCGCATCAGCTCGACCACGTTGCCGTGGAACTCGCCGGAGCCGTCGTCGGTGGCCCAGTACACCTCGTCGGCCGCCTCACGCAGGTCCGCATCCAGAATGATCAGCGACTTTGAGCGGGCGCCGGCGAGCGCCACCACGCGATTGCCGGCCTGGCGAAACGCGCGCGCCACAGGCAGCAGCTCCGCGGTCCCTACGCCTCCGGCCACGCACAGCACCGTGCCCACTTTCTCGATGGTCGCCGGAAGGCCGAGCGGGCCGAGCAGATCGGGAATCGCCGTGCCGGCCTCGAGCGCGATGGTCTGCCGCGACGTCTTGCCCAGCGCCTGAACCACGAGCTGTATGGTGCCGCGCGCGGCGTCCCCATCGACCAGCGTGAGCGGGATGCGCTCGCTCCCGGCGGTGGGACGCAGGATGATGAACTGGCCCGCCTTCCAGTGCGACGCGATCTCCGGCGCCTCGATCTCCAGGCGCGCGATCTCCGGCGTCAGCATGGTCTTCGAGACGATGCGGTGCCCGGTGGCTCCGAGCTGAGCGTGGCCATTGGCGGCGGCGCGCGGCTGCGAGGTCCGAAGGGCGGAGTCGATGGCGGCGGCTGCGGCCCGGCCGTCTTTCATCGCCAGAATGACGGTGGCCCCGCCGCGCACCACGTCGCCTCCCGCGAAGACGTTCTCCATGCTGGTCTTGCCGGTCTGGTCGATGGCGATCTTGCCGCGCTTGGTGATCAACTGCGGCGTCGATCGCTGCACGGTAGGATTGGGGCTCTGTCCGATGGCCATCACCACCGTATCCACGGCCACCCTGTACTCCGAACCGGGAATCGGAACCGGCGAACGCCGCCCGGATTCATCTACCTCGCCGAGCTCCATGCGGATGCACTCCACTTCGCGCAAAATGCCGCTTTCATCGCCAAATAGACGCACTGGAGCGCTCAAAAACTCGAATTTAACGCCCTCTTCCTCGGCGTGCTCGATCTCCTCCAGGCGGGCGCGCAGCTCGGCCCGGCCGCGGCGGAATAGGATGATGCTCTCGCTGCCCATACGCTTGGCCCAGCGCGCGGCGTCCATGGCGGAGTTGCCGCCCCCCACCACCATCGTGCGCTTGCCCACCCGCACGGGCGTATCGCTGGCCGGGAATTCATAGGCCTGCATCAGGTTGATGCGCGTTAAGAATTCGTTGGCCGTGTAGACGCCGATCAGATTCTCGCCGGGGATGCCCATCAGGTGCGGCAGACCGGCGCCGGTGCCCACGAACACGGCCGCGTAGCCGTCCGCGAACAGTTCGTCCACGGTGGCAGTCTTGCCGACGATGAAATCCGTGCGGAATTCCACGCCCAGGGCGGCCAGCCGCTCCAGCTCTCCGTCGATGATGTTACGGGGCAGGCGGAACGGCGGGATGCCGTAGGCCAGCACGCCGCCCAGCTTGTGCAGTGCCTCGAAGACCGTGACGCGGTAGCCGCGGCGCACCAGGTCGAAGGCGGCAATCAGGGACGCCGGGCCGCTGCCGACCAGCGCCACTTTGAGGCCGTTGGGCGGCTCGACGGGCGGAAGGCGCCGGTCGCCGCCGAGGCTGGCGTAGTCCGCCAGGAACCGCTCCAGGGAGCCGATGGCCACCGGCTCGAGCTTGGTCTTCGGATTGCCGAGCAGGCACTCCTTCTCGCAGAAAAGCTCGTGCTGGCAGACGCGCCCGCAGATGCCGGGGAAGGGAGTGTATTCGCCGATTTTCTCGAACGCTGCGCCAAAGTCCCCAGCCGCCATGAGTGCGATGACGCTTTTCATGTCGATGTGCAGCGGGCAGGCGTCCACGCACTTCGGGTCGCGGCAGTTCAGGCACCGCAACGCTTCGATGAGCGCCTGCTCCTGGCCGAAGCCCAGCGCGACCTCCTCGCAGGTGGTGGCTCGCGTGGCTGGATCGGCCACCGGCAGCACCTGACGGGGCGCCTTCGGGTTGCGCTTAGGTTTCGGAGAGACGTTGGGCGTCGTGGGCGATTGGGGTGTCATTGTGATTTCAGCGAATCTTAAGATGCAATTGTACCGCCAGAGGCAGGCTTGGCCGGGTTCCCCCTATACTCCCCCCGTTTTAGGGGGCCTTGACCAGGGCTATCGCGGGCTGTTACAGTTCGGTGTTCGGCTGTTCGCCAGCCTGTTGAAAATGCGCGACCAGCACTGCCGTTCACGCGCAGAGAATCGGTGTGTCACTGGCCTGATCGAAAACCGATTCACGGCCGATGGAAGTATCTGTCCGAAAGAGCGATAGGCTCAATGAAGCAGCAATACTTCATTCTTGTATTAGCGCACTCTCTTCACGGCCGGCTCAGGCGGGTTCATATCCCGCAGCGAGTTCTATACCTGGTGGTGGCCTTAGCCGTCATCGGGCTCTTTTCGGTGGTCGGCTTCATCTCCAGTTACGCGCGCATGGCGTGGAAAGTTGCCAATTACAACGCCCTGCGGCAGGAAATCACATCGTTGCGCGCGCGGTATCACACGCTTCAGACGGATGCGACCCAAGCCAACAACCAACTGGCCGAGTTGCAAGTCTTCGCCAGCGAGGTCTCCGTCGCATACGGGCTGAAGGAGAAACTCGAGGGCCCCGACGACATCTCGCAGGAGGGCCGGCTGATCCCCACTCTTCAGGAATCCTTCAAGGAATACGACTTCCTGCGGTCGGCCAACCTTTCCGCCTACTATCACCGCTACCCACGTTCCTGGCAGACCAACACCCGCCCCGCCATCTGGCCGGTGGATGGCCGCCTCGAGAGCCCATTCGGGAAGCGGCTGGACCCGTTCTCGGGTGAAGGCACGCTGCATCGTGGCGTGGACATTCAGGCGGCTTATGGCACGCCGGTTCATGCGTCCGCCGATGGGGTGGTGGTCTTTGCCAGTGTTATGAATGGTTTCGGGCTGGTCGTGGTGGTGGACCACGGCAACGGTTTCCAGACTTACTACGCTCACCTTTCGCGCTTCGCAGTGGTGGCAGGGCAGGAGGTCCGGCAGGGCGCGGTGATCGCTTTGTCCGGCCAATCCGGCAGGGCAACCTCGCCGCACCTGCATTACGAGGTGCGCCGCTTCGGCACGCCCCAGAATCCGGTCCACTATCTCAACGGCAGCGCCAACCCTCAGGCGGTCCACCGCGACTTCCCGTTCTAGGCACTGGCGCGGCGGCTATGGCCCGTATCCTTCTGATCCACTGGCACCCGGCGGAAGGAGCCGCGCGAGCGGAGATCCTGAAGGCCGCGGGACATGAAACCGCGTTCCTGGCGCCTCGTGGCGGCAACTCCGACTTGCGCGCCCTGCGCGAGAATCCGCCGGAGGCCTTCGTGATCGACCTCAGCCGCGTGCCATCTCAGGGTTGTGCGGTCGCAGTCGAACTTCGGCGGCAAAAGGCCACTCGCCTGGTGCCGATCGTATTTGCGGGCGGAGCGGAGGAGAAGGTTGGCCGCATTCGCAAGCTTCTCCCCGACGCCACCTACACTGTGTGGGAGGATGTGGCGGGAGCCGTCAAATCCGCGCTCGCAAACGCACCCGACGAGCCCGCGGTACCCTCCACGATGGACCTCTATGCAGGCGCCTCGCTGGCCAAGAAGCTGGGCATCCGGGCGGGCTTGGCGGTCGCACTCCTCGAAGCGCCCGACGGTTTCGAGCGCAAGCTCGAACCGCTGCCGCAGGGCGTCGAGGTTCGCCGTGGCGCGCGCGGGCGGGCCGGCCTGGTCCTCCTGTTTGCAAAATCGGCGGGCGATCTTCGGAAGCGCTTCGCCGCCGCCGCTCGTCTATTGGAGGGCGGAGGCAGCGTGTGGATCGCATGGCCAAAGAAGGCTTCCGGAATCGCGAGCGACCTCGGCGAGGCGGCGGTACGGTCGTTCGGCCTGGCTGCGGGGTTCGTCGACTACAAGATCTGCGCCATCGACGAAACCTGGTCCGGGCTGCTGTTCACGCGGCGATCGCGCTCCTGATGCTAGGATGCCAGTGATGCCTGGCAAGGAGTGGACCCGGCGCGGCTTTCTCGCATCGCTCGCGGCGGGCGGCGCGTATGGCGTGCAGAAGAAGCTCCCTTCTTTTCCCGCCGAGCGCGTGCGTTATGTGGACCCCGCGACCGAGTTCGCCGTCACGCGCCTCACTTCGCCCGATCACTCGAGCTTGCTGCCGCCGGCCGGCCACCGCGCGGTCTCGCGGCGAGGATCGTTCCTGATCTTCACCAGCGACCGGACCGGCTCCCCGCAACTCATGCAGATGTTTCTGAACACGGGAGAGTCGCGGCAGTTGACCGAGGCCGGCTCTCTCGATCCTTCGTCCCCGGATCTCGCACCCGACGACCGCAGCGTGCTGTTCTTCGACGGTCCCGTGCTGAAGCGGCTCGCGCTCGGCGCGATGCGCGAGAGTGAGATCTACCGCGCTCCGGAGGGCTGGAACCGGGGGAGCGGCTTGGGCATCTGCCGCGATGGCTCCGAGGCCTGCCTGGTTGAGACGCAGGAGGGCCGTTGGCGGCTGCGCGTGGCGCCGCTGGGGTCGAAGGAAAGCGATCCGGTAACGGCCTTCGAGGCTCCGACGCCGCTCAGCGATCCGCTGCCCCGCCCGCAGCATAACGGCATTCTCTATCGCGACGGAGAGGGTATGCTGGCGCTCGTCGAAGGCGGGCAGCGCCGGCGATTGCCACTTGCTCCCGGCCGCACGGGATCGGCGTACTGGTCCGCCGGCGGCGAGAGCCTGCTCTACCTGAACTTCCCGGCCGACCGCCGGCCCAGCGCGATCCGCGAATGGGTTGCCGCAAGCGGCGCCGACCGGATGGTCGCCTCAACGAGCCAGTACGCGTCTTTTGCGCCCAACGCGAATGGCTCCGTCTTCGTTGGCGCGAGCGCGAGCAAAGCCTCGCCGTTCATTCTGCTTATGCTGCGAATCACGCGCCGGGAACTGGCGTTGTGCGAACACCGTTCGAGCGACGCGGCCGCGGTCTCGCCCGTCTTCTCGCCCGACAGCCAGCGCGTCTTCTTCCAAAGCGACCGCGACGGCAGGCCCGCCATATACGTGGCCGAAGTGCAGCGGCTGGTGGAACGGACGGAAGAATGAGCGGGGCGCGAGACCTTCAGTGCGTCTCTTCGGTGGCGACGATGCGCGAATCGGTCTGGAATTTCTTGTAATCGCTGTAAGTGAAATCCAGCGTGCCCGAGAACTTCTTGAGCAGCAGAAGCCGCGCCTGTCCGGTGACGCTGATCCGCTTAGGCAGCCAGATCTCGTTGTTGACACGGACCTGTAGGAGCGAGAACCGCGCGCCCGGGCTGTACCGCAAGGCGATGCCACCGAAGCTCACGGTGTCGGTGGTCTCGGCCTCTGCCTTTACCCAGGCGTACGTCTCCTGGTCGATCCACAGCCTGCCTTTCAGCTTGGGGAGAAACCTGCCGACGATGCTCTTGGGCCGGTAGCCGGGCCGCGGTGTTGCGTCGATGACCCACACCCGGCGGCCGTCCACGGTCTCTTCGCCGACCTGGCGGAAGTCGAATGCGTCCGGCACATCGAGCAGGAACTCGCGGTCCTTCGCGCGGGTGCGGCGCCAGTCCGCCAGGCGTTTCTCGCGTTGCTCGGGCGTTTCGGCGCGCCGTTCGGCGATGTTTTTCTCGAGCTTCTGTTGTTCCTTGCGCTCCTCGTTGGGCGGGAGAGGTTTGTCGTCGCGCGCAATCAGGCGGCGGTAGGGCGAGCCTTCGGTCAGCGTGACATCGTACGACTTCACGTCGCGATGTGACGTGCGGCCCTGCGAGTCCAGGCTGCGTTCGTCCAGCCGTTCGATGAACGTGTAATTCTCGGCCAGCTTCGCGCTGCGGCGATCCTCTTCGGTGGAGCGGCGCACGATTTGACGTGGATCTTCGGCTGGCGCGAGAATGCCCGTGACCAGGAGAAGAACGCCCACGGCGAGAGTGTTTCGCATGCCCTTGCCTATTGTACGCACCGCTCGGAGGGCGGGTTTCGCGACGGCGCCGCCGATCGAGGCTGTATACTCACGGAAAGAACTGTCGTGAAACGCTGGCTCTTGCGCGCGCTCTATCTCTTGGTCGCTTATGTCGCGGTGATGTGCGTCACCGGGCTGATCGTCCGGTCCCTGGTGTCGGGCTCCGCACGGGACAGCGTTGTCGCCTCCGTCAGCCGCCGGCTGGGCCTAGACGTATCCGTGGGAGACGCGGAGTTCGACCTCGCCTCGTGGTTCCTGCTGAGGCCTGCGATCTCGCTCGGCAACGTCGCGATCGGAAATCCTCCCGGCTTTCGCGGGAGGAATCTCTTCACGGCCAGGCGCATCTGGGCCGAGGTTGCCCCGATTCCGCTGGCCGGGGGTAGGATCGTGATGCGCTCGGTTCGGATCGACGCGCCGCGGATCGAGGTCGAGAGCGATGAGCACGACCAGACGAACATCGAGGTGCTGATCAGGAACCTCTCCTCGCCGCCCCTGCCGAGACGCTGCGCGGCGCCGGTGGCGCTGGGCATCGACGACCTGAGGATTTACGGGGGAGAGGCGACGGTCTCGAGCGCGAATTCCGCCGAGTTGCCACTTCGGATCGGCGGCATCGAGTTTCGTTTGCGGGACCTCTCGGCCGCGAGCGACTGCCGTTTCGAGTTGAGCGGGAAGCTGTTTGGCGGGCGCGATTCGGGCTTCCGCTTCGAGGGGCGCGCCGGTCCATTCGTAGCCCAGGCCCTGCCGCTCAAAGGATCGCTCACGCTCACGGTTGCGGCGCGCGAGATTCCGGAGCGGTTCGGTACGCTTCCCGGCGTGCCGGAACCAACCGCGAAGCTCACGCTTGAAGCCTCGCTGCGGGGCGACCTGTACAACAACATCGCGGGACCCGCCCGGCTGACGCTGTCGGGGTTTCAGATCGGCAGGGACGCCGGCCACAGGATTCCGGTGGAAGGCAGCGGGCCGGCGCTATTCTCGGTGCAGAAGCCGATATCTTCACCGGCGTTCCATCTACAGGTGCTGAACGCGAAGCTCGCGCTTGGCGGCGGCGAATGGGCCGGCGCGGCGGATCTGCGGCTGCGCGGAAAGACGGTGAGCGGGGCCAGCCGCGGGTCGCTTCGCAACGTCGATATCGACGCGCTGCTGGGCGGCCTGGGGGCTTTGGGTGGCGGACGGATCTACGGCACGATCGACATCCCGGCTTACACGGTGCGGTTCGCCGGAGGAAGCGCGGACGAGATTTGGAGCTCGCTCGACGGGACCGCCCGATTCTCGCTGAACAAAGGCCTTATCGCCGTGCAGGCCTGGAACGCGCCGTTCACCTCGCTGGCTGGCCGCCTGGGCGCGAGCCACGGCCGTCTGGAGCTAAGCGCGCTCGTCTTCGACAGTCCCGCGCTGAGGTTTACCGGAAACGGCTGGATCGACTTTGACCGCACCATTCATTTCGATCTGGCCGCGCTCATCGCCGGCGGGCTCGCCGGCAAGGTTGCGATCCGGGGTACCGTGGACCGGCCGGAGTTGCACTCCGGCGCGCCGCACCGCCCGTGAGGTTCAGCGCAACCGAGAGGCGTTCTCGGCGGCCAGGGCGCGGAACCGCGCGCGCATCTCTTCGTTCGGCAGCGCCTGCTCGGCACTTGGCAGGCTTTGGCCGGTCACCTTCGTGACCAGGGCATCGAACCCCAGAAGAACCTCCGGCAGCTCGAAATTGCAGTGGCCATAACGCACCACCGGCAGAGTGAGGTATTCCGGCAAGCTGCGTGACAGCAGAACCTTCAGCCCGTAAAGAGCCTCGTGCCAGTACGGGACCACCGGGTCTCCCGTGGTGTGCATGGTTACGAGCGGCGCGCGCAGTTTTCCGGTGGTCTGATAAAACTCCTGGATCTGGCGGAGCGCGGCCGGGTCGGCGGAGAAGCGTTCGACCTGCAGATTCAGCTTGAGGTCGTTGGTCGAGCCGAAGTAGAACTTGAAGCGGTTGCCGTATGGCTGCCCGCCAAGTTCGGTGGCGGCATCGTCGGTCGCGAACACGTTATACCAGAGCACGGCTACGGCTGAGGCATCGGGCTCGGTGGGGTCGGTGGGCGTTTGCGCCACCAGGTACAACTGATTCGTGGCGGAAGAATTGGTGTCAACGTCCTCCGCGATGGTGGGTGCAAGCACAGTGTCCCAATCTGCGATGGCGGACGGGGGAATGGAAACGGGGGAGAACTGGAGCACTCCGGGGAAGAAGTAGTCGAACACCACGCGGAAGTCCCCAAAGTGGTCGATCTGAGCGGTAAAGTCGCCGATGGGGCCGCACAGGGCGAGGCCGCCGTTGAAGACGGAGCCGCCCGCCTCGATCAGCTTAGTGGCCACCAGGCCGCCTTCGGACACGCCGACCACGTAGACTTTCGCGGGGCTGTAACCCAATTGCCGATAGAACGCGACGAGACCGACGAGGTCGGTAATGCCTTCCTTGATGGCCAGGCCGTTCTTCGGGTAGCTGGAGACGGCGAAAGCGAAACCGAGACTGTTCAGCAGGCCGGGGATGGACACGCCATCGAGTGTGAGCTGATCCGTCGGGATCGTGCCGGCCGGAACGGTGGGACTTACATAACCGTGCGCGAAGACCACCAGGTCGATGTTAATCGGCGCGCCCGGGGGAACGCAGATCAGGTACGTGGATGGCGGGGCCGGATACGGGACACACGAATCCTGAGCGGCGGCCAGGGCGGGGAAAACGAGCGACAACAAAAGAACGGCGGCCAATCTCGCGGTGAAACGGAATTGCATGCGACTGCCTCCTCTGGAGTGGAATTTGAGTACAGTTTAAAGCGAGAGCGCAATCGTGTAAAGAGGAAAAAGAGGGGAAAGAAGCTCTCGCGGCTGCCGCTGCTAGAATGGACGAATGCGGAATGTCGCCATCATTCTCCTGTTCGCTTCCGGTATTGCCGGCGCCGCCCAGAAAGCCACGCCCGCCGTCCCGCCAGCCGAGGCTGCCCCGGCCGGAGTGGACGCCACTCTCCGCGATCGCGTCACCAAATTCTTCCAGGCCCAGATGAACGGCAAGTACCGCCAGGCCGAGCCATACGTCGCCGAGGACACCAAGGACTATTTCTATGTCATGCCGAAGATACCTGTCCTGTCGTTCGAGATAACGAGGATCTCCTACTCGGACAAGTTCACGAAGGCCGTGGTCAACATGAGCGTTGAGCGCAGTCTCAAGCAGGGCGCGTTCCCCGAAATGAAGTTGAACATGCTGCAGAGCTTCAACTGGAAGATCGAGGACGGCCAGTGGTGCTGGACGTTTGACCCGAACAACGTTCCGACGCCATTCGGCAACATGCATTCGTCCACCGATGGGGGCGCCCCTGGCTCCGCGCCCGAGCCCACGGTTCCTAGTGTGGCGGACATGACCAGGACCGTGGCCGCCGACAGGTCAGAGATTGAACTCGGCGACCGCAGAACCGATCAGGTGCTGATACGGAACTTTATGCCGGCCCCGGTGAAGCTGTCACTCGAAGTGCCGCCGGCTCGCGGACTCCAGGTCAGGCTCGACAATCCCGACGTCGGTCCCAAAGGCACGGCTCATGTCCTGTTCAACTACGACCCGACGGCCAGAGGCGCACGCGCTGAGGTGGCGGTGGTGGCCGTGGTGGTTGCACCCACGAGCCAGGTCATCCGCATCCGCGTCAAATTGAAGCCGGCCGCGGTATCCGCGAAGTGAGGCCCGCGCGCACCGGCCACGCCTGGGCCCGGTCAGGCCGTTCGGTGCTGGCCACGGGCTGAGAACTCTGGGTCGTCTCCTGGCGCGCCGCCTCGACCCGTCTCAGCAACGAAAGCAGCGACTCCTGATAGTCGATGTAGGTTCGTTCAGAATGGCCCTTCCGAATCCGAGCTTCGACTTCCTCGATCCAGTCGCGCCGGCCGCCGGCTTCCCCAAGCGTTTCGCAAGCGGCCCAGTCCGGCCAGTGCGGCGCATAAGTAACGGGGTCGAGCGAGAGAAGACGGTGGTCCGGCAGGCTGATGGCCCCGCCAACGAACAGGTCGTGCGCCAGTTCGCTTAGTCCGCCCTTGGACATCCAGCGGACGTCGTACCGCAGTGCCACCCGATGCCAACAGGGGGTTCCGGTCACGGCCTTGCCCGGCGCCAATGACTCGGGCGGGCCGTCTAGCTCTGATTCTCCGGCGTTCCGCGGCCACCACGGTATGAGTGCTCTGAAGGTCACCCTGCCTTAATCGGCCGGAGTGAGATATTCCTGTATAGGTGCTCCGCCCCAATCTTCGCGGAAGATTACACAAATCTTACAGACGGCCAGTAAGGTCGCTGTTAACCTGGAAGAAATGCCTGCTACTCAGAGGATGAACTTTCCTACAACTCTTGTCATGGTGTTGTTCCACCTGGGCGCCGTCGCCGCCCTCTTCACGTTTAACTGGACCGCCTTCGCCACCGCCGTCTTTCTCTACTGGTTCTGTACCGGCCTGGGCATCAGCATGGGCTACCATCGCCTGCTGACGCACCGCTCTTACAAGGTCCCGCGCCCTCTCGAATACCTGTTTGCGGTTTGCGGCGCGCTGACGCTCGAAGGCGGCCCGATTTCCTGGGTGGCCACTCACCGCATTCATCACCAAAACTCCGATCTCCCCGGCGATCCGCATTCGCCCCGCGACGGCGGCTGGTGGGCCCACGCGGGGTGGATTCTCTACGGAGCAACCAACCACAACAACACCCGCGCGATGGCGAAATACGCGCCCGATCTGGCCAGGCAGCCGTTCTATGTCTGGCTGAACAACTACCACTGGGTTCCGATGATCGCCCTGGGCGGCCTGATGTTCGCCATCGGCGGCCTGCCGATGATGTTGTGGGGCGTCTGCTTCCGCGTGGTGGTGGGCCTGCATGCCACCTGGCTGGTCAACTCCGCCACGCACATGTGGGGCGCGCGGCGTTTCGCCACCCGCGACGATTCGCGCAACAACTGGTGGGTCGCGCTTATGACCTTCGGCGAAGGCTGGCACAACAACCACCACGCGCATCCCACCTCGGCGCGGCATGGCCTGGCGTGGTACGAATTCGACCCAACCTGGATTCAGATCCGCCTGCTGAAGCTGATCGGCGTTGCGAAATCGGTCCACGCGGCGCGAGTCACCACGCCCCTTCCGGGCCGCGAAGCGCCAGCCGAATTGGCCCTCGCCGCACGGCAGTGAGGCTCGCCGCCTACGCCGCGATCGGTGCCTGGCGTAAGCTGAAGGCGTGGTAGTCGCCGGCCGGCGCAAATCCGTCGCCTTCTTCATCGCTCTCGGCGTCCTGCTGATCGCCTTCAGCGTTCTGCTCTATGTAGGTTGGGTGCTGCTCGATTGGCGCGCCGGGATTCTGCTCTTCCTCGGCGTTCTGCTGCTGGCGGCCATCATCGGCGGCGTAGTATTGAACACCATCTTTCTGGTCCGGGAAATCCGCCGCAACGAGCAGCACGACGCGTTCATCAACGCCGTCACGCACGAGCTGAAAACTCCGGTCGCCTCGATCCGCCTCTATCTCGAAACGCTGGAGACGCGCCCGGTCGATGCAGCCAGGCGCCAGGAGTTCTACCGAACCATGCTCGAGGACAGCGACCGGCTTCTGGCGAGTATCGAGCAGATCCTGCGTGCCGGCCGTCTGGGCCTCGCGACTCGCACCCTCAGCCTCTCCACCTTCGACCTGGGCAGCGTGGTGGAGGCATGTGTAGCCTACGCCCGTACGCTGCATAACATGTCCCCGGAGGCTCTTGAGTACCGGCCGGGTCCGCCCGCGGCGATTCTCGGCGACCAGGACGAAGTGCGGGCCGCTGTTTCCAACCTGATCGAGAACGCCGTCAAGTATTCCCGCGGCGATCCGAGCGTTCTTGTGGAGACCACGGCGCTCGGCGGAGGGTATGCCACCGTTCGGGTCAGCGACCACGGAGTCGGAATCCCGAAGTCCGATCTCCGCCGCATCTTCAGGCGCTTTCACCGGGTGGCCGGGCCGGTCACCGCCAGCATACGGGGAACCGGGCTGGGCCTGTTTATCGTTCGCTCCGTGGCCAAGCGGCACGGCGGCCGGGCCTGGGCGCAGAGCGAGGGGCCGGGGCGTGGGAGCACGTTCGTGCTCGAGCTTCCAACTGTCAAATGAGCCGCGTTCTGGTGGTCGAAGACGAACAGCACCTGGCCGACGGGCTGCGTTTCAACCTGGAAGCGGAGGGCCACCACGTAACCGTAACCGAGACCGGAGAGGCCGCGCTCGATCTGCTGGCCGCCGATCCGCCCGCGTTTGACGTCGTGGTTCTGGACGTAATGTTGCCCGGCAAGGACGGCTTCGCGGTGGTTTCCGAGCTACGCGGAGCCGGCCGGTTCGTCCCCGTCCTCATCCTCACCGCGCGCGGCCATTCCGACGACGTGCTGCGCGGATTCGCCGCGGGCGCCGACGACTACCTGACTAAACCCTTCGAGCTGGCCATCCTGATCGCGCGCATCCGCGGGCTTCTGCGCCGCCGCGATTGGCTGCGTGCCTCCGTGAACGCCGCCGCGCCCAAGGACGCGGTGACGTTCGGGGGCAAGCTGGTGAGCTTCGACCTCCTGGAGCTGCGGGTCCGCGACAAGGTGTTCCCCCTGACGCTCATGGAGGCGAACCTGCTCCGCTACCTGATCGGGCACGAAGGCCGTCCGGTCTCCCGAAAGGAAATGCTCGAACAGGTCTGGGGCCTTGATGAGGACACCGACACGCGGGCGATCGACAATTTCATCGTGCGCTTGCGCCGCTACATCGAGGACGATCCCGCCAGCCCGCGTCATCTTCTTACGGTGCGCGGCGTCGGCTACCGGTTCGTCGCGTCGCCGGTGGACGAAAAACAGTCCTAAGCCGGTGGTATCATCGCGTCCAAAGGCCATGAACAAACTGTGCTTTACATTTGTGTGTAACATCGCCGTAACTTTTGGCCTCGTAGCGGCCGAGCCCGCCCCCATCGTGCTCCACGCGGCGCGTCTGTTGGATATCGAGAGTGGGAAGATCCTCACTCCCGGCGAAGTCCTGGTGGAGGGCGACAAGATCGTACAGGCCGGCACGGCTGTAACTCATCCCGCCGGGGCCGAGACCATCGACCTGGGCGACCGCACGCTGCTGCCAGGTTTAATTGACGCGCATGTTCACCTCTTCCTTCACCCCGGAGCCGAGGACTTACAGACTGTGCAGGAATCCGTCCCACAACGGACCATCCTGGCCACGCTGGCAGCGCGCGACGACCTGCTGGCCGGCTTCACCGCCGAACGCGATATGGGAACCGAAGGCGCCGGCTCCGCCGACACCGCGGTGCGCAACGCGATTAACCAGGGCCTGATTCCAGGGCCGCGCTTACGCATCTCCGGCAACGCTGTCGATATTCTCGGCGGGCACGAAGATGCGATCGGCTACAATCCAGCCCAGCACGTCCTGCCGAACGCCACCCAGGCCGACAGCGCGGCCGAACTAGTCAAGGTAATCCGCGAGCAGTTCAAAGAAGGCGCCGATTTCATCAAGATCTACCAGACCGGACATGACACAATTCGCGACGGCAACCTCTTCGCTCCGTACCAATACACCGAGGCAGAACTTACCGCCGCGGTACAGGAAGCCGCGCGCGTCGGCAGCAAGGTCGCAGTTCACTGCACCAGCGAGCCCGCCGCGCTCTATGCCGTGCGGGCCGGTGTGGCCTCCGTCGAACATGCCATTCAACTTGGCGATGAGACTATGCGGCTGATGTACAACAAACGTGTTTACGCGGTGCCGACGTTCACTATCTTCGAGTACTTCGCGGAACACCCGGCGTCGAAAGAACAGCAGGCTCGGGAGCGCTCGATGATTGACCTGCACGCTCGGGAGTTTCGCAAACAGCTTGCAGCCGGAGTGCCAATCGCGGCCGGCTCGGACGTCGGACCGTTTCCCCACGGCACGCAAGCGCGCGAGTTCGTCTTAATGGTGAAATACGGCATGACGCCGCTGGCTGCCATCCAGGCCGGCACGTTGAACGGCGCGGAGTTACTCGGATGGAAAGGGCGGATCGGCGCATTGAAGCCCGGTTACCTGGCCGACATCGTCGCCGTCCCCGGTAGCCCGCTAGAAAATATCGCCGTAATCGAGCAGGTGTCTTTTGTAATGAAGGGTGGCGTCGTATATCGGCGCTAATTGTCCGAAAGGGGTAAAGTCTACACCCCGAATGTAAGAATTGCAATGTCCCGCGGCCCGCAGTGACGCTATCCCGCAGACAAGACACGATTCCGAGAGTGGTGATCAAGTTGCCTACATCGGACACTTCCGAAGCAGTTGACCGGGCAGCTCCCTATCGAGCTGCAGTTCAGAACGCCATCGACTGAGGACCGAGGCGCCCGACAGTCATTGGCCGCCTTCGTTTCCGACGCCGACTTGCGCGAGGCGTAGTTAGGGGCTCCGTGCCCCCCACGAGCGCTGAGTTACAGTGCGCTTTTGAAGACGGCCGCTCGTGTGTCTCGACATAGGCACGTCCGGCCGCTGGGCTCTTTGCGCGCGACCATCCCCGCGCCAAGGACAAAGGGGAAGGACTACTCTGATGGATGCACGCTTCCGGATGCGCCCGTTGCTGTTGCAGTTCGGGCTTCTCGTACTTCTTCCGGCGGCCGCCTGGTCTCAGACTCCGGCGCCCTACTTATTTTTCTCCGACCTTGTGACCGGCCCCAACTCGGGCGGCCAAAACAACAACGGAGCCTTCGTCACGCTGTACGGGAATTACTTCGGTTCCAACCCCACAGTTACCGTCGGCGGAGGACGAGCCATCGTTACGATGCCTCCCGCCACTTACCTGTGGTACCAGAAGATGACAATCCAGTTGGGCGCTCTTGCCCAGACCGGGAATATTGTCGTTTCTAACTCGAATGGCGTTTCGAACGGCTTGCCCTTCACCGTCGCCTCGGGGAACATCTATTTCGTCGCCACTAATGGCAGCGATTCGGCAGCCGGCTCTTACACCGCCCCCTGGCAGACGTTGGTGCACGCCGTACAAAGCACCGGGGCCGGCTCCATCATTTACGCGATGAGCGGAGTCTCCCAGACGTCGGACGACGGACAGGGTTGGAACGCGGCCATAACCCTGCGCTCGAAGTGGTCCCAAGGCACCGCGAGCAGTCCGAAAGCCCTGGTCGCCTATCCCGGCGCCACGGTCACCATCGGTAACCCCTCGGGTCCGAGCTATGGCATTCGCGCGACGGATTCCACGGCCGGGGATGGCCCGTGCCCCGGCTATTGGGTTCTTGCGGAACTAACTCTGCGCGGCCCCACGCCCCTATTGACCGCTGGCCCGAGCACGGACTGGCGCATCATCGGTAACGACATTTCAAATCCCCAGACCTCGGGCAGCGATGGAGCGGCTGTGGAGTTCCAGCAGTCCACCTACACCGAAGTTATGGGCAATAACGGACACGACTTGAACGCGGCCGGCAGCAGCCGCCTGCAACAGGGCTTCTATCCCTGCACCGACAGCAACAACCTGGAACTGGCCTGGAACATGATCGAAAACGTCAAGGGCCGCGCCGGCATTCAAATCCATTCCTCGCCGCTTTCAAGCGGCAACGGTTATGCGATGTACGGCATTTCGATCCACGACAACGTGGTGCACGATATCGCCGAGGAAGGAATCCTTGTAGATACGGTCAACCCGTCTAAGGGCGCGGTCACGGTCTATAACAACGTGGTGTACAACACGGGGCAGGATGGACAGTCCGACGGAGCGATTTATCGGGCTGACAGCTCCGATTATGACACCTCGCAGGGGGTGGGTTCCGGATACGTGGACTTTTATAACAACACGATTTTCAACTACAACGCCGGGCCGGGCTTTGGATCGACCTTCGAGGTTCACGACGGCCAGGCCATGATCGACCGCGTGCGGAATAACATCATTCTGAGCTCTGGTGGGAGTTACTTCTCGGTAACAAGTAGCAGCACGGATGAAAACTGCTCGAGTAGCGCCACCGCTTCGGCGTGTCCGAACTTCGTCGGATCGAACAACATCCTCTATGGAGCGGGCGCCGCGACGTTCACGAATCTGGTGACAGGCTCCCTCAACGCCAACCCGGAACTGCTGAGCACGGCCTCGGGCGATGCGCACTTGCAGGCCAGCAGTCCAGCGATCAGGGCGGGCATTGGAATTTCGGGCTTGACGTGGGACGTCGAGGGTAAGTCGCGTCCGCAGAGCGGAGCGAGCGACGTCGGCGCATACCAGTACGGCGGTACGAGCCCTCATCGTCGCCAACACCCACGCCTACTCCGACACCGACGCCTACTCCGACACCGACGCCTACGCCAACTCCAAGTCCCCTGCCGACTCCAACGCCCACGCCGAAGCCAACTCCAACACCCACGCCGGCCCCGACACCAACACCGGCGCCAACTCCGAGTCCGACGCCCGTGCCGACTCCAGTACCGACTCCGACTCCCGTGCCGACTCCAACACCCACGCCTACACCTACGCCAACTGCGACTCCGACTCCGACGCCGAAGCCCACGCCAACTCCAACACCTACGCCAACTCCCACGCAGAAGCCAACGCCTACTCCGACGCCGGCGCCGACCCCTACTCCCTCGCCCACACCAACACCGAAGCCCTCAGGGAGTCCCACTCCGACACCCACTCCCACTCCAACGCCTACCCCAACTCCTGGCGGCGTCGCGGTGGACGTGAGCCCCGAGTCCGCAACCGTGGCTGACGGAGGGACCATGCAGTTTGAGTTGAAGATAGCGAACGGGCCGGCGCATTACGACAACAGCTCCTGTAATTGGTCCGTGAGCCCGCAGGTCGGGGCGATCTCAGCGACCGGGCTCTTCAGGGCGCCATCGAAAATCCTCGCGGCGATGAACGTCGTTGTGACGGTGACGTTGCGTACCGACCCGTCGAAGACGCACCAGGTGACCATCGTGCTCAAGCCTTCGGGTAGCCGGCTTCCGTCGCGGAGACCGCCCGTCAGGCTCGGCGTTCGGGCCGCGCCAGTGTCGAGGGAGATGGAGTAGCCTCGGGCGCGCGGCCCTAAATCGGGCTCAGCTTCACCAGCACCACGTCGTGCGGCGCGACCGGCGCTACGAAGCCGGTGGACGTCTGGCCCAGGTCCTTCTTCTGCCAGATGTCCCGGATGCGATACGTCCCGGTGAGGAACGTCAGGTTCGCCCAGTCGATCCGCAGGTTCACCGGCGCGTCGCTGTCGTTGAAGAAGCAGACCGCCCACTCTCCGTGCGAGAGTTCCTTCGACCAGATCTGCTTCCCCGGGTGCTTCATGAACCGCGTCGCCTGCTTGCCCAGCGGGTCCTGGTCGATGGCGATCACTTCGGCGTTGGTCAGGATCTGCCGCGTCTCCTCGGACGTTTTGCGCGCGTCGTTGCCCGCCATCAGCGGCGCGGCCAGCATAGCCCAAAGCGTGAAGTGGGCTCGCGATTCCGCCAGGCTCAAGCCCGGATTCCCCACCTCGAGCATATCGGGATCGTTCCAGTGATCCGGGCCGGCGTACTGCGCCAGGTCCGCCTCGATTTCCAGAATGAACTTCCAGCCCAACGAATAAGCGCCCTGGCAATCGTAGCAATCCATGATGTCGCCGGTGGTCCGCCACAGGTGGCCGATGTCCTTCGCCCAAGTCCACGGCTTCGTGTCGCCCCATTCGCAGAGGCTGAAGACCATCGGCCGGCCCGCGGCGCGGATCGCGTCGCTCATGGTCTTGTAAGTCTCCTGGGAATTCGCGGTGCCGTGGTTGCACCAGTCGTACTTCAAGTAATCGACGCCCCACGACGCATACGACCGCGCGTCCTGAAACTCGTGGCCGCGCCCGCCCGGAAGCCCCGCGCACGTCTTCGTCCCCGCGCAGTTATGAATCCCAAACTTGAATCCCTTCGCGTGCAGATAGTCGCCCAGCGCCTTCATCCCGCTCGGAAACCGCACCGGATCGGCAACCAGGTTGCCCTGCGCGTCCCTCTCCGGAGCTTCCCATCCGTCGTCGATCACCAGATAGCGGTATCCGGCCGCCTGCATGCCGCTCGAGACCAGCGCGTCCGCCATTTCCTTGATCAGCGTCTCGCTGATCTTGCCCTGGAACGTGTTCCAACTGTTCCAACCCATCGGCGGCGTCGGAGCCAGCCCTTCGAATTTCTGCGCCAAAAGTGCCGGCGCCATCGCCAACGCGGCCACTGCGAGTATCTTCTTCATCGTTTAGGTCCTCAGATTTCCTTGTTGCCCCAGTGTGCGCTAATCGTCTTCCAAGGGTACAGTTGCGGCTTTGCGAACGGGCGGCGCACACGGTCGAGCGCCTCACCGCGGATCTCAATCTCTTCGAGCGAGCTCGGATGCATGCCGGCCTTGTTGGCCCACGCAAACGTCGCCACCTCGCGTGCCTGGAATCCCATCGCGCTCGCCGCCACCATGTCGGTGGCAAGCGGGTTCGTGCCGGCCACGATGACGTCCATCTTCACCAGCGGGCCCATCGATGGCCCGTTGCCTTCCATCGCCATCGAGCCATCCACCACCACCAGCCCCAACTTGTTCGCGCGCACCATGTCCACGATGGCCGCGGCCACGCCCGTCGGGTCCACTTCCGAGGTCACGTCGTGAACATGCCCGCGGATCGATTGGTACACCGTCCCCGGATAGACGCCGATCAGGTTCTTCATCCCTAGCGTCACCGCGGCGAGCTGGTGCGTTTTCATCATCGGCACCGAGCATAGAAGGTCCACCTCGGTCAACGACCGGTGAATCGTCAGCTTGTCGAAGACGAACGCGCCCGGCACCCTGACCTCCACCAACTCGCCGGAATGCAGGTTCACCAGCGGCACGCGCAGCGCCTTCGCCATCTCCGTGTAGCCGAGCTGGTCGAAAACATACTGCTGCATCGGATCGAGGATTTCGCGCTTTCGCGTACGGTAAGTCTCGGACCCGATCACGTTGAACTTCGCCGCGGCCGCCGAGCCCTCGCCAATCGACACCTCCTTGCCGGCACGCTGCATGAGTTGCGCGATCGTGCGGACGACCTCGGCTTTCGTGGTCATCCTCGATTCCGCCGAGACGAGATTCGGCTTGAGCATCACCGACTGCTTCCCATGAGTAACGTGCTTGATGCCGCCGAGCAGATCGATCGCTTCCTCGACGGCCATGCCCACTTTATCGTCCTTGATCCGCACGATACTAACGACGGGTTTGCCAAGCGGCTTCGCCAAGGCGGGGGCGCCGACCGCCATCGCAGCGCCGGTGAGCAGGAAATCGCGGCGGCTGAACCTGTGCTGTTCCATGGTTGCTCCTCATCGACGATATCATGCGGTGGCCCATTTCGGATGTGCTGGTGGTTCTCAACCGCCCGCTCATTCGCACGCAGCCGGCAAGCCCCAGAAATTCAGTAAGTTAAGCTTTGGCAGCCGGAGTGCACTTCTAAGTGGCGACAGGAGGAAAAGAAAATGAAGAGCAAATTACTGGTGCTTGGATTACTCGCAGGAAGCTCCCTGTTCGCGGGCACGCGGGTGATTGTGGGAATCGGCGGATACGCGCCTGCGCCGGTGGTGGCCTATGCGGCGCCGTGCCCGGGTCCCGGTTACACGTGGGTCGCCGGCTTCTGGGGTTACAACGGACCAACCCGCTTCTGGCACGCAGGCTATTGGGCCGCGCCGCGGTTCGTCCGTCCGTCTCGTGTCGAGCCTCGCGCTTACGTCCACGGCCGCGAGTTCTACGGCCGCCGCTAAGGAAGGAGGAACAGAAAAATGAAACGTAGACTGCTGGTGTTTGGGCTCCTGGCCGCGAGCTTGCTCCTCGCCGGCTGCTGCGGACCGCGCTACTACGGTCACGACGGCTATTGGGCGCCGCGGTATCACGATCACTACCGTCGCGACTGGCGCTGAGGATGTGGCGCACGCACTCTTGTGTGCGCCACACTGCCTCGCGGCCTACTTCTCCGCCCAGTGCGCGCGATGGCCGATGTAATCAGAGTCCGGCAGGTTGGCCAGGATCGCACGCCGCAACTCGAGGATGTCCACCTCTCCCTGCTTCTGGTAGAGCACCTTCCCGCCGGGCGCGAGCAACACCGTGAACGGCACGCCGGCCTCCCACTTGGGATCGAACGCCGCCTGCATCGCGTAGGTGTCCTGGGATGCGAATTGCAGGTTGCGGCTGGTGGCGTGCTGCTTCTCGAGCGCATGGAGAACGCCCGGCCGCTCGTCGGGCAGATTCGCCGAAACGGTCACCAGGTCGAAGTCGCGCCCGCGAAACATCCGATAAGTGGTCTCCATGTCCGGAAACTCGCTGATGCAAGGCCCGCACCACGTGGCCCAGAAATTGACCAACAGGACTTTCCCGGTCGGGTTCGCGCGCAGCGCCTTCAGATCGTCCGCCGTCGCAGCTTCCAGCTTCACCGGCTCGGCCTCGATCTTCGCCAGCTCCTCGAGCTCGCCGGCGCGCTTCGATTTCCATTTCGTCGAACAGCCGAAAACCGGGGTGTGCGGCACCGTCACGGGCTTCGCCGCGAGCAGCTCGTCGATGGCGTTGCGCGCGTCCTGAATCTTCACCAGGGATTCGCGCTGGCTGTTATCCACGCGCCCTTCATACCGCAGCCGGCGCTCGCCATCGAAGATGAAAACGTGCGGCGTGGCCTTCGGGCCGTACGCCCGCGCCACCGCCTGCGTCGCGCCATCGTACAGATACGGGAAGTTGAAGTTCCGGTACGCCGCGCGGATTTTCATGTCTTCGAAGCCGTCGCCGACGTCGGTCCACGCCAGCTCGCTCAGCCGCACGGCTTCCGGGTCGTTCGGCTCGATCGCCACCAGCGTGACGCCCTTGCCGCTATAGTCCGCGGCGAGCTTCTTGATCCGGTTCTCGTAAAGCTGCGCCGTGGGGCAGTGATTGCAAGTGAACACGATCACCAGAACCTTGGCGCCGGAGTACTCGGCCGGATTGTGCGTCTTTCCGTCGATCCCGGGCAGCGAGAAATCCGGCGCAGGCGAGCCGATGGCGAGCGTCGGATGCTCGTCCTCCGCGCCGAACGCAACGCCAAGAGCGAGCAGTGCGAACAGGAAAAGCCAGCTCAGATGAAACATGTGAACATCTTCGCACAGGCCTGCACGCGCACGCCGCCGCCGCCCCTCACACCATCTCTTAAAAAATTAGTTGACAAGCCCGCCGTCCCTGCGCTACAACTGGATTGTAAGTATTAAATGTTTAAGAGTTGACGAGGACAGGGTGGCCAGAAAGAAATCTCAGACGCTTACCGAAGCCGAACTCCCCATCATGGAAGTCCTGTGGGACAAGACCACGGCCACGGTTGGCGACGTGGTCGAAGGCCTCTCGAAGGACAAGCCGGCCGCGTACAACACCGTCCTCACGCTCATGCGAATCCTGGAACGAAAAGGGTATGTGCAGCATACCAAAGATGGGCGTGCATTCGTCTATCAACCGCTGGTGGGCCGCGGGGAAGCCAGCCGGTCGGCGGTGCGGCAACTGGTCAACCGGTTCTTCAACGATTCTCCGCAGTTGCTGGTGTTGAACCTGCTGCGCGACGAAGGCGTTGACGAAAAAGAAATCGAGCGCCTGCGAAGCCTGATCGACAAGGATTGAGGATACGATGACGGCCTGGGTGGGAGCGGAAATTGCCTCGGTGCTGAACGGGATCGTCGGAGGTCTGGCGCTCTGCGCGCTGCTGTGGCTCCTCCTGCGCCTGGCGCCGAAGACGGCCGCGGCCACACGCTACGCGCTTTGCGCGCTGGCGCTCCTTTTTGTGACCGCGCTGCCGGTAGCGCAGAGCTGGCTGCCGCGCCTGGGCGAGCCGGCAACGGCTGCCCCGGCAAGCGCAGCACACGCAGGAGCCGCGCTGACTTTGACTGCCGGTGCGTGGCTGTTTTGGAGCCTGGGCGCTTGGGCGCTCGTGAGCCTGGTTCTGATGGCCCGTGTCGCTTGGGGCTTCTTCGCGCTGATCGGATTGAAACGGCGCGCCGCCGCCGCGCCCGAAGGTGTCGCCACGAGGTTTGAGGAGATCATGCGGGCCTGCCCGGGCCGCCGCCGCGCCGACGTGCTCGTCTCGACCGAGGTCTCCGGGCCAATGGCGGCCGGAGTCCTGAAGCCCGCCGTTCTGTTGCCGGCGTTTCTGGTGGAAGAACTCTCCGAGGCCGAACTGGACCAGGTGCTCACGCACGAACTCGCGCACATACGCCGCTGGGACGATTGGACCAACCTGGCGCAGAAGGTCGCCCAGGCCCTGCTGTTCTTCCATCCGGGTGTGATCTGGATCGGACGCAGGCTGACGCTCGAGCGCGAAATCGCCTGCGATGACTGGGTGGTGGGTCTGATGGGAGCGGCGCGTCCCTACGCCACTTGCCTCACGCGATTGGCCACGCTTCATGTGGCGACGCCGCAACTGGCTCCCGGCGCGCTCGCGCGCAAGCCGCAGCTTTCGATTCGGGTGGAAGCGCTGCTGGCCCGCGGGCGCGACCGCAGCCGGCGCTCTTCGCGGGGCACGCTGGCTACGGCCGCGGCCGTGCTGGCGATGGCGGCGTTCGTAGCGGCGCCGCTCGCTCCCGTTACCGTGGCCGTTCCGCCGCAGCGTGCCGTCGCGGTCCGTTCCGCGGCCACGCCGATAGTGGCGCAGGTGCGCGAGCCGGCGAAAAGGGTGCGCGTACACAGGCGGGCAAGCCGCGTGCCTGCCGCCTCGACGCTGATGTCGAAGCGCGCCGTCGTGGCCCCCGCGCCGCCTGCGCCCCCCATGATGCTCTACGTAGTGTTCGTTGACGGCGGGGATTCGGGATGGATCCGCATTGTCTGGGTACGTGCGATCCCCGCTCCAGTCCTGAACCGCACTTAAATTCGAAAAGAGGAAGGTATGAAGATTCTGAAGACTCAGAGGAGCTTGGCGCTCCTGGTGCTCATCGTGGGACTCGCAATGGGAGTCCTGTTCACTCAAGGCTTGCGAGTCGCAAGGGCCGCCTCAACCACGGCGCCCGACGCGGCCCCGCTATCCATTCCCGACCCCGTCCAGCTTTCGAATTCCTTTTCGACGCTGGCTAAGCAATTGGAACCGTCCGTGGTTCAGGTCACCAGCACCATTGAGCAGAAGGTGGTGCAGCAGCAGCGTCGCGGTGGCGGCCAGCGCGCAGTCCCGCCGGATGCCGACGATTTCTTCCGCCGCTTCTTCGGCGGCGACCCGTTCGGCGACCAGTTCGGCAACGGCCCGCAGCAGCAGCGGCCGTTCCGCGCGCAGGGCACCGGCTCGGGCTTCGTCGTGGACCCGCACGGCTACATCCTGACCAATAACCACGTCGTCGACGGCGCTACCAAAATCCAGGTGAAGCTCCACGACGACAAGACCGAGTACACCGCCAAGGTGATCGGTACGGATCCCGAGCTCGACCTGGCCGTGATCAAGATCGATGCCGGCCATCCGCTCGATCCGGTCAAGATCGGCAATTCCGACGCCATTCAAGTGGGCGATTGGGCCGTGGCGATCGGCTCCCCGTTCGGCCTCGAAGCGACCGTGACGGCGGGCATCATCAGCGCCAAGGGGCGCGACCTGGGCTCGCAAGGGCACCAACTCCAGCGCTTCCTCCAGACCGATGCCGCCATCAATCCCGGCAACAGCGGCGGCCCGCTGCTCAACATCCGCGGCGAAGTGGTCGGGGTCAACACCATGATCGCGACCAATAGCGGCGCCAGCGACGGCGTCGGCTTCGCGCTGCCCATCAACATGGCTGTGAACGCCTACAACCAGATCATCAAGACCGGCAAGGTTTCGCGCGGCGGGATCGGCATCCTGTTCCAGCGCGACCAGAAGCCCGAGTTGTTGAAGGCCTACGGCGCGTCCTCGGGCGTGTTCGTGACCGAGGTGACGCCGGGCAAACCTGCCGACAAAGCCGGCATCAAGCAGGGCGACATCGTGACGGCGTTCGACGGCAAGCCGATTGCGAACGGCGACGAACTGGTGGCGTCGATCTCCGCGACGCCGGTGGGCTCGCACGTTCCGATTGCGGTTCTGCGCGGAGGCAAGACCCTGAACATGACTATCGAGATTGCCGACCGCGGCACCATCCTGGCGAGCGGCAATGGCGCTCCGGCCAATCCGGAGGGCTCGGCCGATAGCGAGCAAGGCCAGAGCGTGAAGTTCGGCATCTCGGTGCGTTCGCTGCGGCCGGACGACCGGGAATCGATGAACCTCCCGGATAGCGGCGGCGTGCTGGTCAGCGACGTCGAGAGCAACTCCTTCGGCGAGGACGTCGGTCTCCAGCAGGGCGACGTGCTTATGGCCGTCAACCGCCAGCCCGTCACCTCGCCCGACGACGTCAAGCGGATTGCCGGGACCCTCAAGCCCGGCCAGCCCGTGGCGTTCAAGGTAATGCGGACCGCCGGTCAGGCTCAGAACGGCGCCCAGTGGCAGCCGCTGTTCCTGGCCGGCACGCTGCCCGCGGGCCAGTAAAGCATATGGCCACGAATGAACACGAATACACACGAATAAGAAACGAAAATCTGTTCTGTTCTATTCGTGTGTATTCGTGTTCATTCGTGGCCAAAACTCTTTCTTGTTTGTTGGAGCCTGCCGGACTATAAGCCGGTTTCTGTACCCTGACGGGCGACAGTCATTCGTCTGGGCCGAGCATTGCTGCCAGGCTCTAGCGACCTACCCGAGAGTCGAACGGAGCGGGCCGCTCCTCCCCTCCTATTTGGTCTTGCTCCGCGTGGGGTTTACCCTGCCAGCCGGATTGCTCCAGCCGCGGTGCGCTCTTACCGCACCTTTTCACCCTTACCCGTAAACGGGCGGTATATTTTCTGTGGCACTTTCCGTGAAATCCGCTTTGAGCGAATCCCCCCGGCCGTTAGCCGGCACGCTGCCCTATGGAGACCGGACTTTCCTCCCCCGAAGGGGCGACTGCCCATCCGGCAGGCTCCAGTGAGTATTGTAGCGTGCCGCACCGGGAGCTACGGGTGAATCACGATGGGCGTGCTGTCCGGCACCAACTCCCAAATCTCGTCGATCTCTTCGTCGGTGACCGCGATGCAGCCCGTGGTCCAATCCATCTGGCGATGCGCGGCGCCGATGAAGCCCGCGCCGTTGGGCAATCCGTGCAGGAAAACGTCGCCGCCCGGCGAGACGCCGAGCCGCCGCGCATTCGCGATGTCAACCGCGTTCGGATAGGAGATGTGAATCGACCGGTGGAATTTGCTCTTGGGATTGCGCCAGTCCAGAACATAATTGCCCTCGGGCGTTTTGCCGTCCCCCTGACGCTCCTTTTTCCCCACCGGGGTCGAGCCCAGCGCGACCCGGTACGTCTTCACGGTCTTGCCGTCCTTCATCAGAATCAGCTCGTGCCTGCTCTTGAAAACCTCGACGCGATCGACCCGGGTCGCCGGACGCGCAGAAGCGGGCAGGGAAGAGCACAGCAAAAGAACGAGGCAGGCCGCGACGCCCCCAGCGCCGCCGCGCCCGCGCTGCCACAACCGGTCCGCGTGCGCCGCCGCGGTCACCCACACGATGGCCGCCGCATAGCCGCCCACCACGTCGCTTGGATAATGGACGCCCAGGTAGATCCGCGAATACCCCACCAGGCCCGCCAGTGCCGCCGCCGCGATCCAGATGGAAGTGCGCGCCGCCCGGCTGCCGATGCGGGCTGTCGCAAATGCCGCCGCGATGCCGAAGTAGCACGCCAGCATCAGCGCGTGCCCGCTCGGAAAGCTGTAGGAATGCGGCTCCGGCGTGCCGAAGAACGAAGCCGGCCGCGCGCGGTGGAAAGCGAGCTTCAGCGTGGCGTCGATAATCGCCGCTCCCGCCATCGCGATCGCGAAGAAGAGCGCCGCGCGCTTCGAGTGCGCCGCCACCAGCGCCGCGCACGCGATCACGCACAAGACCAATAGCGGCACGGGCGATCCCGCGTCGCTCACCAGCCGCATCAAGGCCGTCAGACCTGCCGAGGCGTGCCGATGGGCGAAGCCCCGCACGACGCCGTCGAAGGCTATGGTCGCACCGGCCGCCACGTGTTCCGCCAGCCACGCGAAAACCAGCACCGCGGCCACCGACGCCGCCAGGCCCGCCGCGAGCACCCCACCTGCCGAGGATGCCCGCGTCATGCGAGGCCGATCGTCAGCTTCGTCACGGACGCCGGCGGAAACCGGTATGTCACCAGCGCGCCGCGGACCCCAGCGTTGCGGCTCGCGGGTTCGACCGCGCGGGGCTGTTCGAAGCTGTTGTGCGCGTGCACGTCGGTAGCCGCCAGCGTGACCGCTTCTGCCGCTACCGGCGTCGCGCCGCGCAGCGTAATCGCGGTCTCGCGAGGTTGATCCAAGCTCGGGTTGGTGACGGTCAGCGTCAGTTGCTTCCCGCGCACGGACGCCGACCCGGCCAGCCCCGCGAGCGACGCCGGCTTCGTGTTCCGCAGGTAACTCGCCTCCGGCGCCGCGAACAGCGCCCGCACCGCCTGCGCTCCCTGGTGTGCGGCGTACATATCGAAAACATGATAGGTGGGCGTCACGCAAAATCTGTCCCCGTGCGCCAGAAACAGCGATTGCAGGCAGTTGACCAGTTGCGCCACGTTGGCCATTCCCACCTTGTCCGCGTGGCGATTGAAGATGTCCAGCGTCAGGCCCGCCAGGATCGCGTCGCGCATGGTGTTCTGCTGGCCGAGTGTGGCCTCGGCGAAAGGCTCGGTCCCGGATCGATACCACGCGCCCCATTCGTCCACCACCAACTTGACGCGGTGCTCGCGGTCGGTTTCCCCCAGGACTTTCCATTGCGCCGCGATCAGTTCCTCGACGCCGGCGGCCTGGCGGAGGATCTCGTAATGCTGTTCGGCGTCGAACGTCAGCGCGTCGCCCTTGCCCTTCACCCAATCGCCGGTGCGCCCGCCGCTCGCGTTCCAGGCGTAGTGGTGTATGGACCACCCCCACACCCGGTCCAGCACGCCTGCCTCGGCGATTTTCGAGAAGAACCGGCGCGTCCAATCGACGCTGCCGTCTCCGGGGCCCGACGCGGTGAACGCCAGGTGCGTTCCGTAGCCGGGGACCCAGGCCGTGTACCGGCGAAACTCGCTGGCGTATTCCTCGGCCAGGAAGTTGCCGCCGCAGCCCCAGGATTCGTTTCCCACTCCCCAGAAGCGCACGCCCAGCGGCTCGCGCTCTCCGTCGGCGGCCCTTTGCGCGGCCAGCGTCGTCGCGCCCGCCGGGACGTTGCAGTACTCCACCCAGCGCCAGAACTCCTGCGCCGGAAGGCTCCGCACATTGGCGGCGAGGTACGGCTGCGCGCCCGTGAGACGGCAGAAGCGGGCGAACTCGACCACGCCAAACTCGTTCGGGTCGTACGACTGCGGGCCATCGCGCCGCGCGTCGGAGCGCAGTTCGCCGGCCTCCGCCCAGAAGTTGGTCCGCTTCGGGCGCTTGTCGCGCGGGCCGATGCCGTCCCTCCAGTCGTACGTATCCGCGAAGCAGCCGCCGGGCCAGCGGATCGCCGCGGGCCGAATCTTGCTCAGCGATTCGACCAGTTGCTTGCGCAGCCCGCCCACGTTGGCTACCTTCGATCCCTCGCCGACCCAGATGCCGTCATAGACCACGCCGCCCAGGTTCTCCGCGAAGTGGCCGTAGATCTCCGGCGCGATGGTGCCGATCGGCTCGTTCAACAGAACCTCGACGCGCGAATCCGGCGTCTGGCCTCTCAGCCGCGGCACCAAAGAGCCGGATGCCAGGAGTCCGGCGCCCGCCGTGGCCGCGGTCTTCAGGAATCGCCTTCGGGTGGAACTGTTGAAAGAGCTCATTGTGTCGATCTTACTCGACCCGAGCCCTTCCCGGTCGCGGGAACCTACAGTTCCCGGCGGCGAATCAGGATGGCGGTACCGGAAGCCAGGTCCATCGAAGCCCCGAGCTGGGTGGCGCGCCAGCTCACCTCCAAGGTCCCGTTGGCGAGCAGTTTGAGCCGGATCGCGCCGGACGAACCCCCGGATCCGGTCCACGGCAACACAATCGGGTCGCCCTGGCGCTGGCCTTCGAAGGAGAACCGGACATCTCCGGAGATCGGCCGGTCCCCCACCCGGTAGCGCGCCCGGTAGCGTCCCCGCAGGGCGCCGTCCGTTTCGTCGATGAAGACTTCGATGAACTCCGGAGGATACAGCAACGCGCTTCCTGGCTTCTTCTGGGGCGCGTAGAGCCAGGCCCCTGCAATGCTGTTCACGGGCGTCTCCGCGGGCCGGGCAACCGGAGCGGCAAACGGCCGCACGTCGGCGGCAGGCGGCAGCTCGCGTACGGCCGCGACCTCGGGCGGCGGTGCAACAGCAATGAGCGGCATATCGACGCGCGGAGGCTCCTGCCGGTGGCGCAGGGGAGCCGGGGGGTTGCGGTGCGCGGTGTGCCGTAGGACGGGCTGTGGAGGAGGGACGGCGGGCGTCGCCGCAACGACGGGCTCGCGGAGCGGCATTCGTGGCTCAGCCGCGCGCGGGTAGAGTACCGCGGCCCCGATCACGCACAAAACCAACGCGGCCGCCAGCAGCCAACGATCGAGAAGACCGGCCCACCGGCCAGGCGCCGCCGGCGGAGCGCCCAAAAGCCCCCGATCGTAACGCAAACGCTGAACCGGATCGGCGAGCACGGCGCAGACCTCATTCAGGCGTTTCATCTGCGCTTCGGCGAGCAGGCGCAGACCCTCGTCCTGCTGTTGGTCGGGATGAAGCAGGCGCGACAGGTTGCGCCACGCCCGGTGGATATCCTCCACCGAAGCCACGCGGCGCACGCCGAGCTCTTCGTAGTAATCCATCGCCGCCCGCATTATCGGCAGGAAGGGCGATGAACTTCAGCCCTAAGGAATCACCACGACTTTGCCGAACTGTTGTTTGTTCTCGAGCCGCTCGTGCGCGGCCCGAATCTCGGCCAGTGGGAAGACGCGGTCGATGACGGGCGTCAGCAGGCCGCGGAAAACGAACGGAAGCACCTGGTGCAGCTCGCCAAGTGTGCCCATGAAGGAGCCGAGCGCTGCCTGCTGCCGGAAGAACAGGAAGCGCAGGTCGAGCTTGACCTCGCCGCCGGTTGTGGCGCCACAGGTGACCACGCGCCCGCCCGGCGCCAGTGACTTGACGCTCTTGGGCCACGTGGCCGCGCCCACGTGCTCCACCACCACATCGACGCCACGGCCACCCGTGATGCGTTTGACCTCGGCCGCTATGTCCTGGCGGTAATGGTCGATCGCGTAATCGGCGCCCAGGCCGAGCGCCGCCGCAAGCTTCTGCTCGCCGCCGGCGGTGGCGATGACGCGGCAATGGAACAGCTTGGCCAGTTGCACGGCGGCGGAGCCGACGCCACTTGAGGCCGCCAGCACCAGCACATCTTCGCCCGCCTCCAGCCGTGCCCGCCCGAACAGCATGTGCCACGCGGTGAGGAACACCAGCGGCGCCGCGGCCGCTTCCTCGAACTTGAGATCGTCCGGAATGGGGATGACGGCGTACTCGGGCGCCGCCACCAGCTCGGCATTCCCGCCGGGGACGCCATTGCCGAACACCACGTAGCGGGGACAGAGGTTGTCCTGGCCTTCCAGGCACCGGGGGCACTGGCGGCAGCTCAGGCCGGGCGCAAGCAGCACGCGTTGGCCCGGCTTCACGCGCCAGCACAACTCGCCCGTCGCCACCACCTCCCCGGCGATATCGCTGCCCAGGATGTGCGGCATGGGGAGCGCCACGCCGGGAATGCCCTGCCGCAGGAAGAGGTCGAGGTGGTTCAAGGCGCAAGCGCGAACGCGAACAAGCACCTGGTCGGCGCGAATCTGGGGATCGGGCGCGTCTTCGTAAACCAGCGCTTCCGGCCCGCCGTGCTGGTGTATCCGGGCAGCCTTCATGCCTCTGTTGTAGCGCAAGCCTCAGCCGCACGCGCCGGGGCGAACCTGCGCCAGATTTCCAACTGAGCGGCGAGGTACAGGAGTTTCACGGCAACCCGGCCAGCGACGAAGGCCTGCTGGACCACGAAGACCAGCGCGAGCCATACCAGCGTGCCTCTGGGCAGCGCGCCCGAGAGCAGCCAGTAAGCGCCGGCCAAGGCGGCGCCGAGCGAAGTCACCAGCGCGTAAGTGAGGATGGTGGCCGCGGGCCGGCGCGCCACGAACACGAACGCATCGCGGGCCGCCAGGACGGCGTCGTGCCTGCCCTGGGCCACCAGGCCGATCTTGGCGTAGTCGAACACCATGTTGACGAACAGAAACAGCAGCAGCGTCACGCCCGCGCGCGCCCAGCCGAAGATCACCACCGGACGTTCCACCATGCCGCGGTCCCACAGCGCATGACCGGCGCGCCCCAGTTCGAGGTGGACGAAATAGACCAGCCCGTAGCAGGCCAGGGCGATCGCGAGCAGCCGCGCCAGCCGCCAGAAGTTGCGGCCGCATCCGGACCAGAAGGCGTCTCGTCCGCTGTAAACCGCGAGCGCGCCGCCGTTGAGGAACGTCGTCAACAACAGGTACGCGCCGAAGACCAGCGCGATCATGGGAGCGGCCGCCAGCGCAGGCCAGTTGCCGGCTTCGTTCCGGAACTCCGCCAGCCATTGAATATCGAAATTGTCGAACAGGCGCGCGGCGTAAAGGCTGTGGCCCAGCCGCGAGTAAAGCAGCGCGGCCACGGGCGCAACCAGGAGAACGGCGAAGGCCAGGGTCAGGGCGTACAGCAGCAGCCACACAGCCCAGGCTCGCCGCACGGTCCCCGCGCCGCGCACCACCGCGGCCGGCGCCGTCACGCGATCCCTCCCAGCGCGAGCAGGCACTGCTCGGCCCACAGCAGCAAGTTCTCGGCCCACTTCGCGAGTGGCGCGGCCTGAAGCGAGCGGGTGCGGCTGTTATTCGCGAAGTTCACATCAAGGAGTATCTTATGGTCCGGGTCGATTTCGGCCGATTCGATTGCGGCCTTGCGCTCGAACTGGAACTCGGTCCAGCGATACTGGCCGTCCCATTGCCGGCGCATGACGGCGCCGTCCGCGAAGTGCACGCTCAGCTCCACCGGCATGATGGCTTCGCCCAGCCGGCGGAGGCGCACGCTGTGCTCGCCGATTTTGCTCACCGCGTAATCGAGCGTGTTCGAGGAGAAGACGAAGCGGTCGAAGAACCAGCTCATGTCGCGCCCCGAGACCTCGCTCACGATGACCTCGAAATCGTGCGTCGTGGGATGGCGGTAGCGCCAGCGCTCGACGTAGGTGCGCATGATGCGCGCCATGACGGGAGCGCCCACGGTGTTCTCGAGCGTGCGCAGCACAAGCGACGCGCGCTCGTAGGAATTTACGCCGTAGCTCGAGCTGTTGTAATACTGCCAGGAGAAGCGCTGCAGGTCGTCGAGCTTGGGGTCTTCGAGATACCCCGTGCGATTCAGGCTGTCGTGCCCCTCGAGCGGCAGGCCCAGCGCGGAGCCGAGCGGAATCCCGAGGAAGTGGAACCGCACGGGCTGCGGCCCCCACACCAGGTCCATGATCTTCTCCGAGGAGTAAGTGGTGAAGCCTTCGTCGAGCCAGGACTCCTCGAATTCATTGCTGCCCAGCATCCCGTAAAAATACTGGTGGCCGAACTCGTGCACGATCACCGCTTCGGGCCTCTGCTCGCGCGGGTCGAGGAGCCAGGCCGTCCCGCCGGCGATGAAGGTCGGGTACTCCATGCCACCAGCCTCCATGGCGCCGTAGGGCGGATCCACCAGCGTGATGGTCTGGTAAGGATACGCGCCATACCACTGCCCGTAATACTGGATAGCGGTCGAAAGCGCGCGGAAGTGCCGGTCGATCTGAGACGCGTTCTCGGCCTGAATGAGCAGGATCATGCGGACCGATCCGAACATGCGCTCGGCGCGGACGAAGCGGGGCGAGGCGGCGAACGCGAAATCGTGCACGTCGGTTTGGACGAAGCGCCACGTGGTGCGCGAGCCATCGACCGCGCGACTCACGTTGACCCCGGTGGCGCCGACAACATAGTCAGACGGCACGTTGATGCTCACGTCGTAGCGGCCGAAATCGGCGAAAAACTCGCTCCAGGCGTGGTATTGGTGGCAGTTCCAGCGACCGGGCGCTTCCCAGACTCCGATCTTAGGGAACCACTGCCCGGCCAGGTAGAAATCGCCGTGATAGCCGGCGCGCTCCACCACGTGCGGCAGGCGCGTTTTGAAATCGATCTCGAGCGCGATGGAGCCGCCAGGCGCGATCGGCGCGGGAAGCGGCACGGAAATGACGGTGCGGTCGTCGGCGTTGTCGTCATCGGGGTGTATGAAGCGGATCGATTTGGTCAGGTCCGGGCCGCCGGCGATGGCCAGCCGCCGGACTTCGATGGAGCCCCAACCATTCCGCTCCAGCCGTTCGAGTTCGCGGCCGCCCTCGCGCACCCAGGTGCTACGCCGGTCGCGGAAGGCGTTCATGTAAAGGTGGAAGCGAAGCTCACGGATTTCGCCGGGGGAGGCGTTGCGCCAGATCAACTCCTCGTGGCCCTGGATCAAGTGTTCCTGCGGCACCAGGCGGGCGGCGATCCGGTAGTTGACGATGTCGCGCCCCTCGGCAGCGAAGGCCGCAGTGGCGGCGGCGAGGAAGAGGCAGAGTCGGCGCATGTTCATTTCCCCAGCGATTGCCCGATCTTGATCCCGTATTCGGCGGCCTTGAGAAGGATGACGTCCTGGTCGAGCGTGAGCGGGCGCCGGTCCTTCAGCAGCAGACGCCCGTTGACCATGGAATCGCGCACATCCGCGCCTTTGAGCGCATAGACGATTTGGGAGACCACGTCGTAGAGCGGCACGGCGTTGGCGACGTCGAGCCGCATGGTGATGAGGTCGGCGCGCTTGCCGGGTTCGAGGGACCCGATTTCCTTTTCGAGCCCCAGCGCGCGGGCGCCCCCGATAGTAGCCGCCTCGAGCGCCTGCTCGGCCGTGAGGGCCCGCGGATCGCCGGTGGTCACTTTCTGCAGCTTGGCGGCCAGGTCCATTTCTTCCATGAGGTCGAAGTCGTTGTTGCTCCCGGCCGGGCCGTCGGTGCCCAGGCCCACGTTCAAGCCCGTGGCCAGCATCTTCACGACGGGCGCGACGCCACTGGCGAGCATCATGTTGCTCGACGGGCAGTGAGCGATCCCCGTGCCGTGCGCCTTGAGAATCGCGAGATCGGCGTCATCCACCCAGACGCAGTGCGCCGCAACCGTGCGCCCGTCGAGCACGCCTAGCGCATCGAGCTCCGCCACCGGGCTCTTGCCCCATTTCGCCAACGAGTCGTCGCGCTCCTTGCGCGTTTCGGCGACGTGGATGATGAGCGGCACGCCGTAACGGCTGGCGAGCGCGCGCGCGGCCTGGAGCGTGCCGGCGGAATTGGTGTAGATGGCGTGAGGGGCGACGGCGGGAACGATCAGGGGATCGCCGCGAAAGCGCTCGATGAAACGCTCGGTGAAGCGCAGCGCGTCCTCGGGCGTGCGGGCGTCCGGGGAGGGGAAGCCGATGATGGTTTCGCCCAGAACGGCGCGCAGGCCGGCTTCACGATCGGCTTCGGCGATGGCGTCCTCGTAGTAGTACATGTCGGTGTAAGTGGTGGTGCCCGACAGCAGCATTTCGAGGCAGGCCAGGCGCGTGCCCCAGCGGACGAAGCTGGGGGTGACGTTTTTCGCTTCGGCAGGGAAGATGAATTTGGTGAGCCAGTCCTGTAAGCTCAGGTCGTTTGCGATGCCGCGCAGCAGGGACATGGGGACGTGCGCGTGGGTGTTGACCAGGCCGGGGGCGATGAGCGCGCCGGGCCGGTCGAGCCGTTGGGCGGCCCGATAGCGCCGGCCGATTTCTGCACGCGTGCCCACGGCCAGTATCCGGCCGGCTCGTATGGCCACCGCGCCATTCTCGATGACGCGGTGCGCAGGGTCCATGGTGACGACGTAGCGCGCGGTCCAGATCCAATCGGCGGTTTCGGCGCGTGCGGCGGCGGCGAGCAGGGCGAGCGCGATCAAGAGACGGTGCACGGGGCGGGCGAGGCGATCTGGCCGGGGTGGTCTCACGTCAGGGGAATTGTAGCGCGTGCAGCGGGCAAATTGCGGCCCCTGCCTGGGAGCGCTGGGTGTGGCGAGAGCACTGAGCGGCCGAGGGGAGTTTAGAGCGGGTGCGCGGACGTGCCCGCACATTGGCCCGGCGGCGGGCGGCGCGCAGCGCGAGGGCGTGGGCGGCGCCCATCAGCGCTTTAGGTGTGAATATTGACGAGTTCCCTGGAGAGCCCTTGTTCGGCGGACTGGGAGGCGAGTTTGCCGAGGCTCGTGATGGTCGAGGCGACCACGGAGATCCCCTGCGCTTGCTCTGACGACGCCAGCGCGATTTGTTCGATCACCTCGGCAACCTTCTGCGACTCCACGTCCATGGCAGAGAGCACGGACGTGACATGCTCGGCAACTGCGCCGCCCCGTGTGACTGCCTCGTGGGAACGTTCGATCAGTTCCGATGCCCGTTTAGCGGCGTCCGCCGAGCGTGCGGCGAGGTTGCGGACCTCGTCGGCGACGACCGCAAAACCGGTTCCAGCCTGGCCGGCACGCGCGGCTTCGACGGCAGCGTTCAGGGCCAGAATGTTCGTCTGAAACGCAATCTCGTCGATGGCGCGGTTGATCTTCGTGATTTCCTTGCTGGTCTCGGTGATGGCGACCATGGCCTCGGTCAATTGACCGATCTCCTCGACGCCCGAATGTATGCGCGCGCGGCTCTGGCCGGCCAGTTGCCGGGCCCGGTCGGCGTTGGTGGCGTTGGCATGGGTCTGCGAGTCGATCTCGGTCGTGGTGCTGGTCATCTCTTCGAGCGACGCGGCCAGCCGCGAGTGCAGATCACCAAGGTCCGTTTGAGACTGCACGTCCGTCACCATTTCCACGTGGCCGATTTGTGCGCCGTGCCGGTCGGTGATGTACGATGTGTCCACCTGCATGGACCGGTGGGTGCCATCGCCCATATCCTGCTGATAGAACGTCCGGGGCCGCCCGCTGCGGAGGCTGTTGATCCCGCATTTGTCCGTGTTGCATATGTGCGCCCGCCATTCCGAGCAATGCCGGCCCATGACCTCCTGCCGCGTCTTCCGCAGAAGCGTTTCTGTGGTCTTGTTCACGAAGACCCAGTGCATGTCCAGGTCTGTGACCGTAAGCGGTTGAGGTACTGCGTCGAGAGTTCCTTCCAGGAAGTCGATCCTGCGGTCGAGGGCGCGGACCCGCCGCAGCATTGCCCATCCGGCCGCCAGAGTGGCCACCAAGGCGCCCGCTGCCAGCCAGCGCCCTCCCGGGAAGACGAGAAGAGCAGCCAACGTCGCGCTCGGGATGAGGATTGTCGCTAAAAGTTGTCTCACGGCGGTGCCTACTGTCCTATCGGCAGGAATCGGGAAGAACTTCTGCCTGAGAACGATTTTCTTGAGGGCATTGGTACCGATCCGGATTACGCCGGGGACAGCGCATCCGCCATGTGTATATTGGATTTGAGGTGTCTCGTGGCCCAACCTGACGGCGGAATCGGCAATGTGACGGCGAATACGGGGCTCGTCGAAATGGCGATGGCGTATTCCCGCAGCCGCGTACTCTGCACGGCTGCACGTCTCGGCGTTGCCGATGCACTCGGAGACGAAGTGCACAGCGTCGAGAACCTGGCCGCAGCTTGTCAGGCGGACGCGGATGCTCTCTACCGCCTGCTGCGTGCCCTGGCGAGCATAGGCGTCACCGAGGAGACGAGGCCGAAACACTTTCGGCTGACCGCGTTTGGAAGACCGCTACGCAGGGACGTGGCCCGGTCGGCATGGCCAGCCGTCGTTTTCTGGGCGGATCTGATCGCCGACAGTTGGTCCCTGCTTACCGATTGCGTCCGCACCGGCAAGCCCGCCTCAGAGGTGCGCGATCCGAATGTACCTTCCCGCTGGTCGCAGGATCCTGAAGCCGGCTCGATCTTTCGTGCCGTCATGGGCACGGCTCCCGTAGAAGATTATTCTCCCATCGCCAGGGCGTGGGACTTTTCGCACGCGAAAGTGGTCGCCGACCTTGGCGGGGGCGGGGGCGCACTGATTCTTGCAGTGCTGGAGCTCCACCCCCATCTTCGAGGCATGCTCGTCGATCTCGAGGCCAGTGTGGAGGCAGCCAGGGAGCGCTTCGCGCACGAAGGGGTCTCCTCCCGATGCAAGCTGCTGGCCGCGGATTTGACCCAGTCTGTTCCAGCCGGCGCCGATGTGTACATGCTCAAGCATGTTCTACACGGGCGCCGGGACGCGGAGGCAATCGCGATGCTCAAGAACTGCCGCGCCGTGATTCCGGAGAACGGCACTCTGCTGATCATCGAGTTCATACTGCCTCCGCTGGTCTCTCAGCGAGACCCGCACATGGAAGCCCGCCTCATGAGCGATCTCAACATGCTTGCCGTTACCGGCGGCAGAGAACGTAGCGAGCGCGAATGGGCAACGCTTCTCGAAGCTGCGGGCTTTCTTCTTGCCGGTGTATTCCCCGCCGGGAACGATATGGGAATCGTCGAGGCCACCCCAGCCAGGGCGTGATCGCCTCTTCAACCTACATCGTCTCCATCCGGATGATCGCGATTTCCGAGCGAGCGCTGGTTCTCATTCGCGGCCCCCACGTTCCTGTCCCCGGTGAAGTGTAGATGGCGAAGCCGTCTTCCTCGTTCAGACCGCGATCGTACTTCCCGTAGACTCGCCGGGTGATGAACTGGAAAGGGAACAGTTGTCCCCGATGCGTGTGACCGGATAGCTGCAACCGTACGCCCGTCGCCTTGATCGCGGGAATCTGCACCGGAGTGTGGTAGAGGAGAACGGACGCCTTGGCCGGATCGAACCCCGGGACGCTCCGTATGGCCGCCGCGACGTCCTTGTGTTCCCCCCTGCCGGGGTACGCAATGCCGATGATCTGCAGCCCATCGGCCACCGCCATTTCGTCGTTCAGCACGCGCACCCTGGTCCGTCGAAGCGCTGCTTCCACTCGATCCACACCCACATAGGTCTCGTGGTTGCCGGTGACGAAATAGGTTCCCATCGGGGGATCGAGGCCCTTGAGCGTGTCGGCCAGGCGGTCCAGGCCGGCGTCGTCGCCATCGAATAGATCGCCGGTGATCAGCACCGCGGCGGGGCGTTCCGCGTTCGTCATCTCGACCACACGCTTCGCGAACCGCAGGCCGACGCTGAAGCCGAGGTGCAGGTCTGAGATCTGTGCGATCGTCTTTCCCCGCCATTCCGGCGGAAGATCCCGCATCCGCACCGTCACCCTGGTCACGCGCGGATGCATCGCGTTCCACATGCCATAAGCGGAGCACACAGCCGCCACCAGAATCGCGCTCCAGCCAAAAGCCGCACTATCGAGCCGCGGGTTAAAGATTCGGCCGGACAGCCACAGGACCCATGCGAAACAGTACGCTACCCCGAGCGTCGGCCCGAAGCCAAGAGAGAGCTGCAGCGTTCCGGCCACGGCCCGCGCCAGGGCAATGTGCACGCGCTTCTGCAGGAACACCGAACCGATGCTTCCTGCCAGAAGAAGGACCAGTGCCGCCGCCAGGATGGTCCGGCCGGTCCCGCCAGGGAGCTCGAGCAGGCGCGTGGTCGAGAAGTAAATGAAGTACTGAAAGCCGAACAGGACCGCGAGCGCAACGGCGAAAAAGACCAGGAAGCGGCGAGGCATCGAAGGGACATTGTAGCTCACGCGGGCGATTTCTTCGCACGCTCGGTCGCTCTTCCGAAGGACCACATGGGTGGCATTCTGCCGCGGCACATGTGCCCGCATGGCGGCAACCTCTTGACTGTCGGCCACAGGTCTATCTACACTCGCGCTATGCCACGAAAAGTCATCCTTGGATTCAACGGAGCCGTCGCGCGGGACCCCGCCATCGATGCGTGGATGGAACAGCATGCAGGTGAATTGGGAGCCGTCGCGCGGCAGTGGTTTGAGGTCATGCGAAAATGCGGCGACGAAGTCCGGGAGCTTTTACATGACGGCTGTCCCGTTGCGTGCTTCGGAGATGCGCCCTTCGCCTACGTCAATGTATTCACTTCGCACGTAAACGTCGGGTTCTTTCAGGGCGCGTCGCTGCCGGATCCGGCCCGCTTGTTGCAAGGCGCCGGCAAGTTCATGCGTCATGTGAAGCTGAGACCGGGAACGGCCACAAACGCCGCAGCACTACGCAGGCTGATCGATGTGGCGTACTCGGATATAAAGTCGCGCGTCGAGAACGGCTAGCGCCCCCCTACGCCGCTTTCGCCACCTCGGCCAGCTCCTTCACCAGGTCGCCGACGAACGCCTTGGCGTCGCCGAAAAGCATCAGCGTCTTATCCAGATAGTAAAGCGGGTTGTCGATGCCTGCGAAGCCGGGGCTCAGGCTGCGCTTAATCACCATCACCGTGCGCGCTTTGTCCACATCCAGAATCGGCATGCCGTAAATGGGGCTCGATTTGTCGGTGCGCGCCGCCGGGTTCGTCACGTCGTTCGCGCCGATGACCAGCGCCACGTCGGCCTGCACGAAATCGGAGTTGATGTCGTCCATCTCGAAAAGGTGGTCGTAGGGGATGTCGGCCTCGGCCAGCAGGACGTTCATGTGGCCCGGCATGCGGCCCGCCACCGGATGTATGGCGAACTTCACGTCCACGCCGCGGCGGGTGAGCGTGTCGTAAAGCTCGCGGAGCTTGTGCTGGGCCTGCGCCACCGCCAGTCCGTAGCCGGGAACGATGATCACCGACCGCGCCTGGTCCAGGATCTGCGCCGCGTCCTCCGCCGTCGCGCTGTGGACCGGGCGCTGCTCGTGGCTGCCGCCGGCCTTGGTCTCGATCTGGCCGAATGCGCCGAACAGCACGTTGGTGAAGGACCGGTTCATGGCGCGGCACATCACCACCGAAAGGATGAAACCGGAGGAGCCGTCGAGCGATCCCGCGATAATCAGCAGCCGGTTGCCCAGCGCGAATCCCATGGCCGCCGCCGAAAGCCCGGCGTAGGAATTCAACAACGCGATTACGGTCGGCATGTCCGCGCCGCCTATGGGGACAATCAGCAGCACGCCGAAGATCAGCGCCAGGCCGATGAAGATGGGGAAGAGCCAGGTCTGCTCCGGCTGCACCGTCAGCCACACGCCCGCCCCTGCGGCCAGTCCCAGGATCGACAGGTTGATCACGTTCTGGTGGCGGTACGTGATGGGGCGCTGCGGAAGAATCTCCTGCAGCTTCCCGAAGGCCATCATGCTTCCGGTGAAGGTGAGGAAGCCGAGCAGCGTCTCGAACACCAGCGCCACCATCACCGCCCCGTGCGGCGTGGCGCGGTAATACTCCGCCGTGCCCACCAGCGCGGCCGCAAGCGCGCCGAAAGCGTGGGAGAGCGCCGTCCGCTGCGGCACCGCGGTCATCGGCATCAGGTAGGCCAGCGGAACCCCGGCCACAGTGCCGATGACGAAGGCCGCGGCGATGAGCTTGTAGTCCGCCACCTCTGGCCGCATCAACGTGCCGACGATGGCCAGCACCATCCCGGCCGAGCCGGCCAGGCAGCCGCGCCGCGCCGTGGTGGGCGACCGCATCCACTTCAACGAGAACACGAAGAGCGCGGCCGAGACGATGTAAATGTACTGTACGGCGGTGTCGGTCATTTCTGTACCTCCGCCCCCTGTCCCGCCTTGCGCTTCTTGAACATCTTGAGCATGCGGTCGGTGATGAGGTATCCGCTGACCGCGTTGGTCATGGACGCCGTCACCGCGATGAAGCCCAGCGTGCGCGTCAGCGTGCTCGCGTGCGCCGCGCCGGTGATCAAAATGGAGCCCACCACGGCGATGGCCGAAATGGCGTTCGTCAGCGACATCAAGGGCGTGTGCAGGAGCGGCGAGACGCGCCGTATGATCTCCAGACCCAGAAACGTCGCGAGCATGAAGATGTACAGACCCACTTCGAGATTGGTGAGCATTCGATTCACCTCGTCCGGTTGACTGCGGCTTCCGCGGGCGCTTCGGGCATGCCGAGCGCCTGTTGCACGCGGCGGTTCACTACCCGCCCCTCGTACGTCACCAGCGTTTCGCGCGTGATTTCGTCGGCGGTGTCGATCGCGAGCGCGCCGCCTTTGATCAGGTGGCAGAGGAACGTCGCGATGTTGCGCGAATACATCTGGCTGGCGTGGTAGGGAATGGAGGACGGCAAGTTCAGCGGACCGAGGATAGCAACGTCATGCTCCACCACGGTCTCGCCATGCCGCGTCAGCTCGCAGTTGCCGCCGCGCTCCGCTGCCAGATCCACGATCACCGATCCGGGCGCCATGCCCGCCACCATTTCGCGCGTCACCAGGATCGGGGCGCGCTGGCCTGGGATTGCCGCTGTGGTGATGACCACGTCGTGGCGGGCGATCACCTCGGCCATCAGCTCGCGCTGGCGGCGGTAGAAGTCCTCGCCCTGCGCCTTTGCGTAGCCGCCCTGGTCCTCGGAGGCCGCGGTGGCCAGGTCCAGGGTGACGAAGCGCGCGCCCAGGCTTTCCACCTGCTCCTTGACCGCAGGCCGCACGTCGTACCCGCTCACCACCGCGCCCAGCCGGCGCGCCGTGGCGATGGCCTGCAAGCCCGCCACACCCGCGCCGATCACCAATACGCGGGCTGCCGCCACGGTGCCGGCGGCGGTCATCATCAGGGGGAACATGCGGGGTAGGGCATCGGCGGCCAGCAGCGTGGCCTTGTAGCCCGCCACGGTCGCCATGGACGAGAGAACGTCCATGCTCTGCGCGCGCGTGATGCGCGGCATCAGCTCCAGGGCGAAGCTGGTGATGTAGGCGTTGGCCAGATCGCGATACGGTTCCGCGACGGCCAGCGGCTCGCCCAAGCCGATGATGGCCTGCTCGGCGTGCAACAGGTGCAAGTCCGCGCGACAGCCATCCGGATCCGCGCCCGCCGTGCGCACAGCGAGCATTACGGCCGCGCCGGCGAAGACCTCCCCGCGCTTGGCGAGGTGCGCTCCCTTCTGTTCGTATTCCGCGTCGGTGAACCCGGCCGCTAAGCCGGCGCCGCGCTCGATGACGACCTCGGCGCCGCATTTAGCCAGAGCGGCGATGCTCTGCGGGACAATCGCAACCCGGCGTTCACCGGGGTACAGTTCTTTGACCACCCCAACCAGAATCCCCATTGGCCCTCTTTGCCGCGCGAGTGCGAGCGGCGCCCTTCACCTACATTTTAGATCTGCTTGGGGTGGTTGGGGACGCGGGTTCACGGCCAGGCCTCCTGGGCGGAATCCAGAGGATAGCATCTTGCTGGCAGTATACTGTCAGTATATGGTCATGCCATGGCTTGACTTTGCATCTTATTTGTCCTAAACTTTGTCAAGGAGGGGAAATGGCTACCTCGGTCCCATACATCGATCCGAACGTCGAGCACGTCGGCGTGAGCCGGCTGCGCACGCTGAATGCCAGCAACCTGCGAACCTTCGAGAAAACGCTGGTGATTCAGGACAACAATACGCCACTGGCAGTCTTGCTTACCTACGATCAATTCCTGCTGATGCAAAAGCAACTGCAGTCCGTCCGGGAGACGCTCGACCTGCTCGCTGACCAAGACGAGAAGGCGGCGCTGCTGGACGGCCTGAAGTCCATTCAGGCCGGCAAGACCCGGTCGTTGTCTGAGATACGCGCTTCTCTAAGGGGCAAATCGAAGCAGACCAAGTGAAGCATGGAGAGAGCTGAATACGACGTTCGGCTTTCCGCGGTTGCAGAGAGAACCTACGAGAGCATGTTCCGCGCAGCGCAACGCTGCCTGGATAGAGGCGACCAGACCAACTTCCACGTCAAGCGGTTGAGAGTGGTAGACGAGGCGCTCGACAAGATCATCCCTAACGATCCGCTTGCGTCCGAGAGGCGCCTTTCGGGCGCCCTCTCCGGCATTTATCGTGTCAAGAAGGGCCGGCTGCGGATCTGCTACCTGGTCAAACAAGAAGAGAAGGCGATCGTGGTGATATACATTTCCGATACCCCGCGCAAAGGTGGCGACAGCAACGGTCCCTATCGGGTGCTTACCAGGCTGCTTGAATCCGGCGCAGACGAACTTCTGGAGGGCTTGGGCGTGAGGGGTTCACGGCGCCATCTCCGCCTCCAGCCGTTTCCGGATGCGGCAGGGCACCGTTGCAGGGCTCGCCTCCGGGAGCAACGCCAGTCCCTCGGCCGCCACCGCGCGCGCCTTCTGTGGCTGTCCCGCGGCGCGCCAGGCGCTGGCCAGAGTGAGCAGAAAACCGGGCTTGCGATGATGGCTCAGCTCCACCATGCGCTGGGCGTATTCCACGGCCAGCCCCGGATCGCGAAGCTCCGCCGGAAGCACAATGGTCAAGCCCGTCGCCACCGAATCGAGGTCGAAGGCCTGCGCGTCAGGCCGCTTTCCCACGGCCTTCAGGATGTCAACGCCTTTCGTGGCCAGCGTCAAAGCTCCCTCGGTCTGGTGGAGCGCCCGCTGTTGCAGGCTCATTCGGATCAAGACCAGGCCGAGCGTCGATCGCCAGTAAGAGTTCTCCGGCTGCTTCTGGAGAAGACCCTCGTTGAGCGAGCGCACCTCCGACAAGCTCTTCAGGGCGCTTGCCGCGTCCGCCCTCCGATCGACGCGTTCCTCCGGGAAAACCCCCTCCGCACGCTCTTCGTAGCACTCCGCTTCGTTCTCCCCGGTCACCATCAGGTCGTTTGCGGCGCGGGTATCGTTGGCATCCGCGGCTAAGAGCGGTTGATAGATCGCCCTGGCCCGGTCCATGTACCACAATGCTTCCTGGTATCTTCCGATGTCCTTGAGCGCCAGGCCGGTCCTGCGAAGCATCACGCCAAACATGCGCTGGGTGGGGAGGGCTTTCCGGACCTCGTCGGGAAGGGCGTTCACGCTCTCGACCGCCTCGCGATAATCCCGCAGCGCCGCGGCCGGATCGGTTTCCGCCGTGATGTTGGCGATCTTATTGTGATTTACCGCGATTCCCCGCAAGGCGCGCGGCAGGCCGGGCGAGAGCCGGAGCGCGCGCACATCGAGTTCGAGCGAGTTTCGAAATGCCGCCAGCGCGGCCACCGGATCGGCCAGGCTCGCCGTGCCGCTCTGCCCCAGCTCGTCGCCCAATCCCCCGTAGGCGGTCGCCGTGTCCATCATGTCCTCGACCTTCGCTCCCCGCCGCGATGCCAACTCCTCGTAGGTCGCCGCGGCCGCGCGCATCGTGGCCACCGCTTCCTCGGTTCTGCCGATTCCGAAAAGCACTTCGCTGCGCGATTGTTGAGCCCACCCCAGCGCGTGCGCCGCCCCTGCGTTTCCAGGCTGCCGGCGAACCAGGGCTGTCGCGATCGAAAGGGCCTTGTCCAGACTGGCCAGCGCGCCCGGAACGTCGCCGATGTTCTGGTCATAGGGATTGCCTCGCAGGTTGGCCAACCGTACGAAGGAATTCGCCAGGTCCAGTTCGAGCAGCGGATCTCCGGAGGCGTCCCTGGCCGCGCGATCCAGGTGCTCCACAATCACGCTGACCAGCAGTTTCTGCGCCGCCGTCGAGCCGGGCAGCTTCTGTATGGCCTCGTCGATTTCCGAAAGCAGGCTGTTGCTTAGCTTTCGCAAATCCTCCGCCCTGGCCTCGGCTTTCAGGCGCTGCGCGTTCGCGATGCGGGCCTGCCAGATCACGCCGCCGATTCCAGCCATCAGGCTCGCCGCCAGCAAGCCCGCCGCGGCCAGCGCCAGCTTGTTCCGGCGCACGAACTTGCCGGCGCGATAGCGGAAACTGCCCTGGTGCGCCGCCACCGGACGGCCGTCGAGATACGCATCCAGATCGGCGATGAGCTGCTCGACGGTTGTGTAGCGCGCTTCCGGCTCCTTGCGCAGCGCCTTCAGAACGATGGCGTCGATGTCGGAGTCGAGCGTTCCGGGCGCGGCCTTTTCGCTCGGCTTGGGCGGCTGCCGCTGGCAGACGATGCGGACCATCTCCGCAGTGGTGAACTCCTTCAGCTCATATGGAAGCGCGCCGGTGACGAGCAGAAATAGAAGCACGCCCAGCGAGTAAGTGTCCGACGCGGTCGAGATCGAGTGGCCCAGGATCTGCTCCGGGCTGGCGTATTGCGGCGTATAGGATTGGAACCCCAGGCGCGTGAATTCGCCCTCCGCCAGTGCGCCCATCGGCGCAATCAGCTTGGCGGTGCCGAAATCGAGGAGCTTGGGCGTCCCGTCTTCCTGAACCAGAATATTATCGGGCTTCAAGTCCCGATGGACCACCAGATTCTGGTGCGCGTAGCGTACGGCGATCGCAACGTTTCGGAAGAGCTCGATGCGCTGGCGCAGGGAGAGAGAGTGGTCCGCCGCGTAGCGGTGAATGGGCACGCCATCCACGTACTCCATGGCCAGATAAAGCTCGCCGTCCTGGCTGACGCCGCCGTCGAGCATTCGCGCGATGAATGGATGGCTGAGCCCCGCCAGAATCTGCCGTTCCCGCCGGAAGCTCTCGCGAAACAGGTCGCCGGCAACGGGCAGTCCGATCACCTTAACGGCCACCTGCCGGTCGAATTGCCCATCCACGCGCCGGGCCAGGTAGACGGCCCCCATGCCGCCGCGCCCCAGCAGCCGGTCCAACTGGTACGGCCCAATGCGCCGGCCGATGTGCGGATCGCCGGGCTCCGCTGCGGCGGTGACCCGCTCCTCCTCGTCCCCGGCTTCGAGAAGCGAGCTCACCTCTTCGAGGATGCCGGCGTCTCCTTCGCACAGCGTTTCCAGGCGCGCGGCTCGCTCCTCGCGGGGAGCCTCGGCTGCTTGGTGGAAAATCTCTTCCAGGCGGCGCCAGCGTTTGGTGTCGGCTTCGTCGGGCACTTACTTCTCCGCGCCCCCACCGCGCGGGTTGACGCGCCGGTAGAGCCAGCTCTTGGCGAATTTCAATTCGCGATCCACGGTGGCCTTCGAGATCTGCGCGATCTCGGCCGCCTCCTCGGCCGTGCATCCCAGGAAGAACCGTAGCTCGACCAGTTGAACCTTGCGCGGATCGATCGCTTCGAGCTCATCCAAGGCGCGGTTGAGGTCGATCATGGCCTCGCTTCCGATCTCGACCCAGGGAATCTGTTCGTTCAGCGGCACGCGCTCGGCGCCTCCGCCGCGCTTCTGCGCATCGTCGCTGCGGGCGTGGTCGGTCAGGATCAGCCGCATCACTTTGGCCGCGAAGGTGTAGAAGTGAGCGCGGTCCGCCCACTCGGCTTTCTGCTGATTGAGGAGGCGCAGGTACACCTCGTTGACCAGCGCGGTCGCCTGCAGCACTCCGGGGTCTTTCTCCCGCCGCATGTAGGCGCCCGCAACCTGGCGCAGATGAGGATACACCAGCGGCATCAGGCGCTCGAGGGCGCCGGGTTCCCCCTGCTCCCACTTTCGCAGCAGCAGCGTGATCTCGCCTGAATGGGACTCCAATCCACGCTCCGTTCCGGCCGCGGTAACGTCAGTTTAGCATTTCAAAGTCCGTGAGGCACTTTGCCCCCGTTTTGCGCTGTCTTCTGTGATGACACTCAAATTCGCGACGGCTCTTCTTCTTGCTGCGGTTGCTGCGGGTCCCTTGTGGGCGCAAGGCTCCCAGTTCGTTCCGGTGACTCCTTGCCGCGTGGCGGACACGCGCAACGCGAACGGGGCCTTCGGCGGACCCATCATGACCTCCGGCTCCACGCGTTCATTCGCCATCCCGCAGAGCGCCTGCAACATTCCCGCCACCGCCCAAGCCTATGCCCTCAACGTCACCGTGGTGCCCGAAGGGCCGCTCGGCTACCTGAGCCTGTGGCCCACCGGCCAGACCCAGCCCTCCGTCTCCACGCTGAATTCCCCGGAGGGCGCGGTAGTGGCCAACGCGGCCATCGTGCCGGCCGGCACCGGCGGGGCTGTGAGCGTCTTCGTCACCGATTCCACCGAGGTCATCCTCGATATCAATGGCTATTTCGCAACCGGCGGTAGCGCGGCTTCCTATTCGTTCTATCCCGCGACGCCGTGCCGCATCGCCGACACGCGCAACGCCACCGGCACGTTCGGTGGGCCCACCATGCAGGGCGGCCAGAGCCGGCCGTTCCCCGTCCCTCAAAGCGACTGCCAGATTCCCAGCTCTGCGCAAGCGTACTCCGTGAACGTAACGGTGGCGCCGGGAGGGCCGCTGGGCTACCTCACGCTGTGGCCCACGGGGCAGACGCAGCCGGTGGTCTCGACGCTGAACTCGGAGGCGGGCAGCGTGGTCGCCAATGCCGCCCTGGTTCCCGCGGGGACCAATGAAGCCGTCTCGGTGTTCGTGACGAACCCGACGGACGTGATTCTCGATATCAACGGCTATTTCGGCGAGCCCGGCAGTCCCAACGCGCTGGCGTTTTATCCGGTGACGCCGTGCCGTGTGGTGGATACGCGCAACGCCCCGGGCGCCTTCGGCGGGCCAATCATGTCGGCCGGCCAGACGCGGTCGTTCGTAGTCCCCTCGAGCAACTGCAACATTCCCACGAGCGCGGCTGCCTATTCGCTCAACGCCACCGTGGTGCCCGATGGGCCGCTCTATTACCTGACGGCTTGGCCAACCGGAGCGAGCCAGCCCGTGGTTTCCACGCTGAACTCGGACGGCGGCGCGGTGGCGGCGAACGCAGCCATCGTGCCTGCGGGGACCGGCGGAGCGATCGACATCTTCGTCACCGGCCAGACGCACGTCATTCTGGACATCAACGGCTATTTCGCCCCCTCGGTCGGAACCCCGGGCGGTAGCGCGGTGGCGGAACGGGCGCTTGCGCAGACCGGCCTGTCCATCGGCCTCGCGTCCATCGTGCTCCAGAGCCAGGTCCAGATTATCTTCACGAGCGGTACGCAGGCCTCAGCCTGCACCGTACTCCCCGGAGGCGGCAGCGTGAATTCAGGCGTCACTCCGACGGCGACCAGTCCCGATGGAGGCTCGGTGTATCCGGTGACCGTCTACTATGACAACATCTGCAGCCAGCCTTACATCACAGGCGACATCACAGCGCTGGCGCAGGCGGGGAGCGACAGCGGGGTCATCACGGAGACCGCCACTTACTACAGCCCCAACGGAACGAAACTCGGGGCCATGGCCCTCAACGAGACGCTCACGATAGCCGGCATCGATAGCGGTAACGAAACAATTCAGGTGAACGGTCTCGGCCTGTTCACGCCCTCGAGCGGCGCACAAACGCCCGTGCAATTGGGGTTGTCATGCAATATCTCCGAAGGCTCGACGGCTGTCCCCTGTGATGGAGCGGTAGCGCAGAATTTCCCCGACCTCGATCTCGCCATCGGCGCCGTGACATCCCTGACCTTGCACATCTCCGAGGACTCCTCGGGCGATGCCAGCAGCGTGAGCTTCACCGGCGGCGGCTCGGCCGTCACGGGGCCACTCGGCTCTCTCACGCTGACCAACCCGTCGCCGTCCTCGTTCGTCATCCAGGGTGGAACGGCGTACACCACCACCACCGCCTCCGGCGGCGCCGCCGCATTCGCGCTCTTCCCGCCGGCGCCGACCGCCTGGACGCTGGCGGACCCGGCGCACGATCAGCAGCTTCAGATCTCCCTGATCGACGACATAACCCGCGACTTGAGCATCGCCATCACGCAAATCAGCACAGCCAAGACGCTGGTAACCGGCACGCTCAATCAATCGGGCACCGGGAGCATCACCTACTCCGATGGCACGACGTCGGCCATCACGAATTGGGCGCTCGCCGACTGAGTCAGCCTCCGGAGGCGTGACGGCGCGTGCGGGTCAGAAGGTGACTCGCACGTTCCAACGCCCGCTCCTCGGCTTCGGCGCGGCTCGCCCCGGTGGTCCGCGCCAGCCAGGCGCCCGGCGAGACGTTGTCGGCCTGGCAGTGAAAGACGTCTCCGAAGCGGTAGGAAGTGAGCGTGACCGGCCATCCGTGAACCGCGACTTTGCGCTCGGCAAACTGTTCTGCCCGCATCATTCATCCCCTCGCGGCAGCCGCCGCACCGCGCTCCACCGGCGCACCCACCAGGTTGCCCCATTCGGTCCAGGATCCGTCGTAGTTGGTGACGTCGTGCAAGCCGAGCAGGTGGCGAAGCACGAACCAGGTGTGGCTGGAGCGCTCGCCAATGCGGCAGTAGGCCACCACCGGCTTGGTCCCGTCGATGCCCTCGGCGGCGTAGACCGCTTTCAACTCCGCGTAAGGTAGGAAAGTGCCGTCTTCCCGGCAAGCTTTGCTCCAGGGAATGTTGCGTGCGCCGGGGATATGCCCGCCCCGCTGGCAGGTTTCGGGCAAGCCGGGAGGGGCCAGAATCTCGCCGGTGAACTCGCTGGGGCTGCGCACATCCACCAGGTCCACCGCTCGGTGCGCGGTGGCGGCCTGCACCTGCGTCAGCAAGGCGCGCAGCGTGAGGTCCGGATTCGCGGCGCGATAGCGCGAGCGCGGAACCGGCGGAACATCGGTGGTGATCTCCCGCCCTTCGGCGATCCACTTCTTGCGCCCCCCGTTCATCAGGCGCACGTCCTTGTGGCCGTAGATTTCCATCTGCCACAGCGCCCACGCGGCGAACCAGTTGTTGTTATCGCCGTAAAGGACCACGGTGGTGTCGTTGCCGATCCCGGAGGCCTCCATCAGCGCCTCGAAGGCGGATTCCGTCAGTATGTCGCGGCGGACGTTGTCGCTGAGCTGGGTCTTCCACGCCCAGGCGATCGCCCCCGGAATGTGGCCCTCCCCATAGGCGGAAGCGTCGACATCCACCTCGACCACCCGCATATTCGGTTCGCCGGCGTGCTGAGCGACCCACTCCGTACTCACCAGGTTTTCGGGATGCGCATAATCGGTCATTTTGTAGCCCCCCAAGGCCCTTTATGGCGCCTTTTGCACCCATCATACTCCACCGGGGGTGGAATTTCCACATTGTTGACAGGGATTGGGCAGATTCCTAAAATGAAGTGAGGGGCGAATGGGATCTGCCAGGGCATCCGTCACCGCGTTCCGCAAAGCGGGGGGCAGTGTGCTCGACGAGATCGGCAACACGCCGCTCGTGCTTCTGACGCGGATCGCAGCGGAATTCCACGGTGTCAAGATCTACGCCAAGGCGGAGTTTCTGAACCCGGGCGGTTCGGTGAAAGACCGGGCGGCGCTGAGCATGATCCGCGACGGCGAGCGGCGTGGCCTGCTCGGTCCGGGACGGACGATTCTGGATGCCACGAGCGGCAACACTGGAATTGCCTTCGCGATGATCGGGGCGGCCCTGGGGTATAGCGCCAGGATCTGCATCCCGAAGAACGCCTCCCAGGAGCGGATTCGAACGCTGGAGGCTTTCGGCGTCGATCTGGTGCTGACCGGCGCGGGCGCGGGCTCCGACGGCGCGGTTCTCGAATGCCGCGAAATCTACCGTGCCGATCCGGCGCGTTACTACTACCCGGATCAATACAACAACCCGGCGAACTGGATGGCCCATTTCGAAACCACCGGCCCGGAGATTGTGAGCCAGAGCCACGGCGAGCTGACGCATTTCGTCGCCGCCCTGGGCACCGCCGGAACGTTCACCGGCGTGACCAGGCGGCTGAAGCAGGACCTCACAGAGGTGGAGTGCGTCTCGGTCGAGCCGCCCTCCGGATTCCACGGCATCGAGGGGGCGAAGAACATGGAGAGCGCAGTGGTCCGTCCAGGCATTTACGACCCCAGCCTGGCCGACCGCGCGCTTTTCGTCGAGACCGAAGACGCGCAGAGAATGGCCCGGCGGCTGGCCCGCGAGGAGGGTCTGCTGGCGGGCGTCTCCTCGGGGGCGAACGTTGCCGCGGCGGTGCGAATCGCGACGGAACTGGCCGCCACGGGCCGCAAAGGAACGATTGTCACCATCCTGTGCGACGGTGGAGAGAGGTACCTCAGCGAGAGGTTCTGGAATGATCCGGATTGAGAAGAACGCGTGGGGCGCCATCGTGGGGCACGCCAGAGGCGCGTATCCCAACGAGTGCTGTGGGGCGATGCTGGGGCGGCAGAAGGACGGGGCCGCGTCGGTCGAAACCGCCGTGCCGCTCGATAATGCCTACCGCGGATCGCAGAAGGACCGGTACGAGATCCGGCCGGAGGATCTGCTGGAGGCCGACCGGCAGGCGCGCGCCGCGGGGCTCGAGCTGATCGGCATCTATCACTCGCATCCCGACTGCGATTCGTACTTCTCCGAGACCGATCTGAAGAATTCCTGCCCGTGGTATTCCTTCGTTGTGGTCTCGATCCGCGAGGGCCGGTTCCATCGAGCGACGAGCTGGCGTCCCAATCTCGACCAATCGGCCGCCGAGGCGGAGGAACTGTCGTACCCGGACCTGGAGGAAAGCGTATGCCAAAGATCCTGATTCCCACGCCGCTGCGGCAGTATGCCGGCAACCGGAGCGAGGTGGACCTTGACGGAAGCACCGTGGGCGAACTGCTCGACGCACTGTCGAAGGAGCACGGCGAGCTGCGCCGCCATCTCTATAGCGACCAGGGCAAGCTGCGCAGCTTCGTGAATGTCTACGTCAACGACGAGGACATACGGCATCTGGACAGGGAAGCCACGCGCGTGGCGGGCGGCGACACGGTTTCGATCGTTCCGAGCATTGCCGGGGGCGCCACCGCGCCCGTCGAAGCCGCGAGCCTCTCGAACGAAGAAGTGCTGCGATACAGCCGGCACCTCATCATTCCCGAAGTGGGGATGGAGGGCCAGCTCAAGCTGAAGCAGGCGAAGGTGCTGCTGATTGGCGCGGGCGGCTTGGGTGCGCCGCTCGGCCTCTATCTGGCTGCCGCGGGCGTGGGCCGGATCGGACTCGTCGATTTCGACGTGGTGGATTTTACGAACCTGCAGCGGCAGGTGATCCATTCGACGGCGGACGTGGGCCGCAAGAAAGTGGATTCGGCCATCGAGTCGATGCGCGGCATCAATCCGAATGTTGGGGTCGACCGTTTCGATACGGCGCTCACGAGCGAGAACGCGCTCGCGATTCTCAAGGACTACGACATCGTCGTGGACGGCACCGACAATTTCCCCACGCGCTATCTGGTGAACGACGCGTGCGTGCTGCTGGGGAAGCCGAACGTCTACGGGTCCATTTTCCGGTTTGAAGGCCAGGCCACCGTGTTCGCGTACCAGGGCGGCCCGTGCTACCGGTGCCTGTATCCGGAGCCGCCGCCGCCGGGCCTGGTGCCGAGCTGCGCCGAAGGCGGCGTGCTGGGGATTCTCCCGGGGCTGATCGGCCTGGTGCAGGCGACCGAGACTGTGAAGCTGATTACCGGGATCGGCGAGCCGCTGGCGGGCAGGCTGCTTCTTTATGACGCGCTGGCGATGCGGTTCCGCGAGCTGAAGCTGCGGCGCGATCCGGAGTGTCCGGTTTGCGGCGACCACCCCACCGTGCGCGAGCTCATCGACTACCAACAATTCTGCGGAGTGCCCGGCCGGGAACCTGCGCCGGCGGGCGGGAGAGATGGCCAAATGGACGTGACGGAATTGAAGGGGAAGATCGACCGGGGCGAGCGGTTCATCCTGGTCGATGTGCGCGAGCCGCACGAGTACCAGATCTGCCGCATTCCGGGGTCGAAGCTGATTCCGCTCGGCGAGCTGGCCAAGCGCGTCGGCGAACTGGACCCGGCGGCCGAGACCGTGGTGCACTGCAAGATGGGCGGGCGCAGCGCCAAGGCGGTCGAGTTTCTGAAGAAGGCGGGATTCCAGAACGTCTCGAATCTGGCGGGCGGCATCCTGGCGTGGAGCGACAAGGTGGATCCGCGCGTGCCGAAATACTGAGGCGCGGCGCCTGCCGGCGCTGGGATTCGCCATAATTGAGCCATGCGAGCACGGCATCTGGCGTTGATTCCGGCCCTGCTGTTGGCGGCGGCGTGCAGCCGGGCGCCACAGCCGCCCAAGCCGATCACCCAATGGTGGCAGCAGGCGGTCATCTACGAAATTTACCCGCGCAGCTTCGGCGACACCAACGGCGACGGCGCCGGCGATCTCAACGGCATCACGGCGCATCTGGATTACCTTCGCGACCTGGGCGTGGACGGCATCTGGATCACACCGTTCTACCCGTCTCCGCAGGTCGATTTCGGTTACGACATTTCGGACTACCAGAACATCGATCCGCAGTACGGGACGCTGGCGGATTTCGACCGGCTGGTGGCCGAGGCAGGGAAGCGCAACATCCGGGTGCTGGCGGACCTGGTCTTGAACCACACTTCGGACAAGCACCCCTGGTTCGAAGAGTCGCGCTCCTCGCGGACGAATCCGAAGGCCGATTGGTACATCTGGCGCGACGGCAAGCCCAACCATCAACCGCCCACTAACTGGCAGTCGCTGTTCGGCGGTTCGTCCTGGCAATACGATCCGCAGCGCGGCCAATACTACTATCACGAGTTCTACAAAGAGCAGCCCGATCTGAACTGGCACAATCCGGAAGTGCGCAAAGCGATGTACGGCGTGGCGCGGTTCTGGATGGAGCGGGGATGCGCCGGCTTCCGCCTGGATGCGATCTCGCGGCTATTCGAGGACCCCAAGCTGCGCGATGAGCCCGTTGCCGCGCCCGGCGTCAACGCCTATGGCGGGCCGATCCTGAACGAAGAATACACCGACAATCTGCCCGAAGTGCACGACGTGCTGCGCGAGCTGCGCCAGGTGACGAACCAGTACCCGGGCCGCGTGCTGATCGGGGAGACGTACCTGCCCGACATCGAGGAGCTCCTTAAAATGTACGGCCGCCACGACGATGAGCTCCAACTGCCCATGGACACGCAGGTGGGGATGACGAGCCGGCTTTCGGTCCCGGATTTGCGCGCCCGTCTGCGCGAGGCCGAAAGGGATCTCAACGGCAATATGCCGCTCGTGGTGTTCGACAATCACGACAATGCGCGAAGTTGGAGCCGCTACTCCGACGGCGTGCACGACCTGGCGATCGCCAAGCTGGTGGCGGCGCTCCTGCTGACTCCGCGCGACACCGCGCTGGTCTACTACGGCCAGGAGATCGGGATGGAGAACGACGATCCCAAGCGCAAGGAGGATGTGAAGGACCCCATCGGGAGGCGCGGCTGGCCGAAGGAGAAGGGCCGCGACGGCGAGCGCACGCCGATGCAATGGGACGGCGGCCCGAATGCGGGGTTCAGCACGGCGAAGGCCACCTGGCTGCCGGTTGCGCCGGGCTACCAGACGCGCAACGTCGCCACCGAGGAGAAGGACCCGGAATCGCTGCTCAGCTTCTATCGGTCGCTGATCCGCCTGCGGCGGGAGAACGCCGCGCTGCACGCCGGCAGCTTCGAGTTGATCGGCGACGACAACAACGTGTTGGCTTTCGTGCGGCGGTCGGCAGACGGGAAGCAGGTCCTGGTGGCGCTGAATTTCGCGGCCACGCCGCAGACCAGGAGCTACGACATGGGCCGCGGGCAGGCGACCACGCTGGTCAGCTCGTTTGCGAAAGCGGGACAGGCAGAGGATTTGAAGAGCCTGGCGCTGGCGCCGTTCGGGGTGTGGGTGGGCCAGGTAGAGTGACGGCGGGCGAAAAGCGCGGAGGTGGCGGCGGTCGTAGAGTCTCCGTTGTGCGTGGTGAGGAATGGTTCGCCATCGCTTGCGCGTGTTCGAGTGTGCCGACACCTTCTTGGTGATCGCCACCAAGCCCCCCGGAAGTTGAAAGGGACGATTGCAGAGGTCATGGCTTGCCAGCCTTGGCGTTTGCGCGGGCATCGACGATGCGCAGTAGATGGTTCGCAAGGAGAATGATTTCGGCCGCCTCGGCCGGATCGTTCAAATCTACGTCTCGGTGCGACTGCGGGTTTTTGTAACACGCAATGGCGCCAACGAAGAATTGCAGGCGACCTGATCGCTCTCCCCCTTCGGCGCTCATGTCCGTCAAGGGACCATTTTCGGGAGCAAAGGCGGCCTGCATGAGCTTAGTGCCAAGCAGACTATCTGGAAGTCCCGTGGCATCCCGCACAGCCACTTCAACCGCCTTCATGGCCTGGAAGGCGGCGACATCGAATTCCCCGCGCATGAACGCCATCCACACTTTGTCCGCGAGTTTCGGATGCAACGCTTCTCGCGGTAACCTTCGTGCGACGGCGTAGTTTGCAAATTCAGCTTCGCTTGCGAAGCGCCTGGCGCGGCGGCTCAGGACGCGGAGTCCATTGCGCCCGTTCGTATCGGCGGCGGGGACGATCAGACCCTGAGCTTCCAGCCAGGCCCAAGCTTCCGAGAAGGCTAGCGTGATCGCCGCTTGCCGGTTTCGGGGATAACTCGGTTGCCCGCGTGTGTCGGCCTCCCAGATTTCGGCCTCGAAATTGGAGGGGCGGAACATTTCGCCGTCGTACCTTTGGCCCGCCTTGGCCAGAAAGAGCAACTTGGCTCCCAGTTCCTCGGGTTCGAGGGCGAGGAAAACATCCACGTCGGGAATGGCTTTTACTACCGGGCTCATATACGTATGATATCGTCCCTGTGTGTGATATACCACGCAACCCACTGAAACCAAATGCCCTCAATCCTGGCGCCACGGTTGACCGTCTTCGCCCTAGATTTCACTTTAACGGTTTGTCGCCGTGTCGCGGATTGGCAGCGCATAGTTCTGGACCAGCAGTCAGAAGGAGCCGTCGGGCTCATTGCTGAGACCCTCGCGCTTCACCTGGAGAGCTTGCGCCAGCACGGCGAGCCGGTTCCGGCCCCCACCACGCTCTGCGAATACGTCGAACCGCTCGCGCGGGCATCGTAGCCGCTACCCCCGCCGCAACAGCCCGTAGACCTTCGCCACCGGCAGGCCGACGACGTTGAAGTAGCAGCCCTCCACCCGGTCGATGAACTTCGAGGCCAGGCCCTGGATGGCGTAAGCGCCCGCTTTGTCCATCGGCTCGCCGCTGGCCACGTAGGCGTCGATTTCCTCGTCTGACAGCGGCCGGAAGCGCACACGCGTTGTCTCCGCCTGCTCCACGATGCCGCCGGCGGTGCGGAGGCAAATCCCGGTGACCACGAAGTGCTCGCGGCCCGCCAGGCGCCGCAACATGCGCCGCGCGTCGGCGGAGTCCGCCGGCTTGCCCAGGATGTCGCCGTCCACCACCACCACGGTGTCCGCCCCCAGCACCGCGTCGCCGGGCCCGCCGTCGACGGCCTCCGCCTTGGCCCGCGCCACGCGCTTCACGTATGCCTCGGCGGCCTCGCCCGTGCGGACCGTTTCGTCCACCTCGGCCGGCCGCACGACGTGGGGAATGCCAGCGCCCGCCAGAATCTCCCGGCGCCGCGGCGACTGTGAGGCCAGAATCAGCATATGGACATCGTAGCCCGGCGCGAGGGCGGTTTTTGACATCCCGTGATAAAATGGGGGTATCACTGAGAAAGGAGGTGGTCCAGAAAAAATGCAATCAGACTGTCCTAGACCTTGTGAGGTGGCCGACTGCTAAGTCGCCTGTTCTAACGTAGCCGGCTTCGAATCCAGTGGCGAGGCCCAGTTCCTGTGGACCGGCCGCCTCACTATGGTTCGGATGAGCCTCAGGGCTCATCCTATGGCTACTTTTCGAATCCCCGCCGGGGCTCGCGTTCCGGCGGGGATTCGCGTCTCTGGCGAGGCTCGCCGAGCCACGCCGGCATTTCTGCTAGAATGAACTGAAAGGATTTGTCCTACATGAAGGCCGGGATTCACCCCGCTTATAACGAACTCAGCATCATCTGCGCGTGCGGCAACCAGTTTCGCACCCGCTCGACGAACAAGGGCGACATCCGCGTGGAAATCTGCTCGAAGTGCCACCCGTTTTATACGGGCAAGCAGCGGCTCATCGACACTGCGGGCCGCATCGAGCGGTTTAACAAGAAGTACGCGAACAACCCGAAGCCCGAACCTGCCAAAGCCAAGGCCTGAACCGGATCAAAGGCCGGGCGCCCGAGGGTGTTTCTCCACCTCGAGTTTCTTGCGTTCCTGGCGCAGTTTCTCGTATTCGGCGCGTTGCCGGTCGTCCAGGATAGCCCGGACGGCGGCGACGTGGGCGTCCTGAATTGCCGTCACTTCGGGCTTGTACTTGTCCCGCAGGGCCACAAAGCGGTCGTGTGTGTCGTTGAGAATCACGTCCAGCTTCTGGATCTGGTCGGGGCTAAGCTGCAGCCGCGTCCGCAGATCCTGGCGATAGCGTTCCCGGAGCGCATCGGGGCTGCACGGCTCCCCCTGGGCTCTGACGGCGCGCGCGTTGTACAGGCCAAACCCGACCACGCCGACCAGAACTCCGCTCAAGAAAACCAGGACTATGTAAACCACCACCGGTAGATTGGTCCGCTTCATCGGGGGTTCTCGTAGGTGGGCTGCACGATGTCGGAATCCGCTGTGCTGTCATTCGACTGGCCCGCAGCCAGGAGCTCGAGGTAGGTGGGCGAGGTGCGGTGGTGCGGCACAATCAGGAGGACGCCCATCGCCAGGGACACCGCGGCGGCCACCGTGATGATGCCGCGCGCCAGCCGTTTGAGGCTGATCGAGAGAGAGCGCCTGGCTTCAATCTTCTCCCAAAGCCGGGGGGTAAAGGTCTCCCCTGGCTCCGGATCGGGGCAGGCGTCCCGATAGGCGGCAAACAGCCGACCGAGCCCATCGACCGGAACGTCTCGATCCTGTGACATCTTACCTACCCCCTATACTCCGGCTCCGGCGGCCTTCCGCTCGGAAGCCTCGAAAGCCTTCAGGACCCGCTGCCGGGCCCGAAAAAGCCTCACCTTCAAAGCATTCTCGTTCACACCGTAGACTTTTTCAAGCTCTTTCAACGAGAGCCCCTCAATTTCCTTGAGCGTCAGCAGGATGCGATCCTGCTCGGACGCGGCGCCCATCAACTCCCCAACCAGCTCTCGAATCTTCCCGTCATGCCGCTGCTTCTGGTCCAACTGGGTTCCGGCGGCGGCATCAGCCATCACTACCTGCTGCTCAGAGAGGTCCGCCATGCGCGCCTCGGGGCGGCGCCGGTGGCGGCGTAGATAGTCGTATGCCGAGTTCACGGTCAGCCTGTAGAGCCACGGTTCGAAGACCTCCGGCGTGCGCAGTTGATCGAGCGAGTAATAGAGCCGAAGGAAAACCTCTTGTCCAACGTCTTCAACATCTTCCGGACGTCCGATGAGCCGCGCGATGGTGCCCAGAATGCGCTTCCGGTAAGCCTGCACCAACTGGTTGAAGGCGCCATCGTCACCCTCGCGGGCGCGCGTTATCAACTTCGGGTCAACCAGCATGCCGTACCAATAGCCGGCTGCCTGGAAGCCTGATCATCCTCGACAGAGAGGCGAGCCGGCGAACCTCCAGGTTACATGGGATCGGGTCTCAATTGCACGTTTTTCAGCGGCAGGGCCGGGCGGCCCGGTGCTAGACTGAACGCGGGCGGGTATGGACGGGGACGTCAAGCAGGCCGTCGAGCGCGGGGTGGAACGGGAGCCCTTCGCTCAGGCCCTCAAAATAGAGCTGAAGGAACTGGAGACCGGCTTCTCGGCCGTCGAGATGACCTACGAGCCGGCGTTGATGGACAACCTGTTCGGCCGGGCGCACGGCGGGGCTATCTTCGCGCTGATCGACGAGGCGTTTGAAACCGTCTGCCAGACCGACGGCGGCACAACCGTCGGCCTGAACGTGAGCGTCACGTACGTCTCGAGCCCCAGGCCCGGGGCGCGACTGCGGGCTGAGGCGCGGGAAATGAGCCGCACCAGCCACACGGTCAACTACAACATTCTGGTGCGCGACCAGGACGCGCGTGTGATCGCCACCTGCCAGGCGCTGGGGTACCGTACCGGCAAACCGCTGCCGTTCCTCGATCGGCCGACAGGCTGAGCATTTTCCGTCCCCCGGCGCACTACATCTGGGAGAGCCCTGGAGGCCGGTCATGTCAAACAAAGTGCGTCTGGCGATACTTCTATCGATTGCGACGATGTGGGCAGCGGCGCAGGCCGCTACTCCGGCGGGAACGGCAACACACGCCCGGACTGGCGGCGGGGGCGGGGCAGCGAGCGACCGCCAGATGGAAGCGGACATTCGCGCGCGATTCGCCAAATCCAAGATCGGCGTGAATCACTTCACGGTGCATGTACAGGGGGGCGTGGCAACTATTGAGGGCCACGCCGATGTCATTCAGCACAAAGGGACCGCCACGCGTCTGGCGAGAGCCGCCGGGGCGCGGGAGGTGGTCAACCGGGTGGAACTGAGCGAGGCCGCGAAGGAGCGCGCATCGGCGAACCTGGCCAAGGGCCGGCGCCGTGCACAGGTCAAGCGGGGCGAGAAGCGGTCGGACCGCCCGGCGGCCACACCCGCCAGCCGCTCGCAATCCAAAAACGCGGGCTGACGCGCCCGGCCCGGGTGGCTCGATCTCCTTTTCGCTCATTGACCTCCGAAATTCCCAGAGGTATAGTGTGGGCCGGGGGTGCGGAAAAGTGTCGGCACACGCACGCGTGCTCGCTCTGACGGTTGTGGCAGCGGCTGCGTTATCTGCCGCCAATTTCTACACGGCCACCAAGCTTCCCTTCCCGACGACCGGGATTAACAACCTGGGTCAGGTGGTCGGCGTTCACCCTTACACCTCCGGTTGTAGCGATCAGCCGTACGGCTTCCTATATAGCGGTCTCAATGTGTCAACGCTCCCTCTTAGCCCAACCGCAATCAACGACAAAGGCGAGATCGTCGGCTACATCCCCTTCGACATTACCCCCACCACATGCGGCTCATTGGCAGCTATTTACAGTGGCGGCGTGTTGACCACGTTTGGCTCTCAGGGAGACGACCCCTATTGGAGCGCCAACGCGATCAACAACAGCGGGCAGGTCGTCGGCTACCTCAATGGTGAACCCTTTGTGTATAGCGGCGGCGTCATGACGAGCCTTGGCAATCTTCCCGGCTACACTATCAGCTCGGCCAACGGCATCAACGACGCCGGGGACATCGCCGGCTCTTCGTGGGATGCCACCGGACACGAGGTGCCTTTTCTCTACAGCGACGGCGTCATGACGAGCCTTGGCATTCTCCCCGGCGGCTTCTGGGCGGCGGCTTCTGCAATCAACGACAAGGGACAGGTCGTCGGTGCTACATCGGGCTTGAACTTCTCCGAGGCGTTCCTTTACAGCGACGGCGCCCTGGTAGGCCTCGGTTTTCTCCCTGGCGACACCGACAGCGGAGCGAACGCGATCAATAACGAGGGTCAGATTGTGGGCTCGAGTTCTTTCAAGGCCTTCCTGTACAGCGGCGGCCAGATGTATGACCTGAATAGCCTGGCCGCTCTTGCTCCAGGTTCGCTGTCCGGGGCCATGGGGATCAATGATGCCGATCAGATCATTGCCGGCGGCGCCAGCGGCTACCTGCTAACTCCCCTCCAGGGCGGCTTCGTGCCCATCACGCCCTGCCGCATCGCCGACACGCGCACCTCGCCCGGCTCCTTCGGCGGTCCGTCCCTCGCTGCAGGTATTGTCCGTTCCTTCGTCATTCCTCAGAGCGGTTGCGGCATACCGGCCACCGCCGTGGCCTACTCTTTGAACGTGACGGTGGTGCCGCAAGGCCCACTGGACTACCTGACCGTGTGGCCCGCCGGCCTGCCGCAACCGGCCGTCTCGACGTTGAATGCTTTCGATGGCAAAGTGGTGGCCAATGCCGCCATCGTCGCCGCCGGTCAGGGAGGCGCCGTCAGCGTCTACGCCCCGAACAGCACCGACGTAGTCCTCGACATCAACGGCTATTTCGACTCCACCACCGGGAACTCGTTCTATCCCGTCCAGCCTTGCCGCGTGGCCGATACGCGTCTCACGAACAATCCGCTGTCCATGGGCGAGATCCGCAACATCCCGATGTCTGCCAGCCCCTGCGGGCTGTCTTCGACCGCCGCCGCCTACTCGACCAACATCACGGTGGTCCCCGACGGGCCTCTCGGCTATCTGACGGCCTGGGCCGCGGGGCAAGCGCAACCGTATGTCTCCACCCTGAACTCGGACGGTGAAATCGTCGCGAACGCAGCCATCGTTCCCGCCGGAACCAACGCCGCCGTATCGGTGTATGTGACCAATCCCACCGATCTTATCGTTGACACCAACGGCTATTTTGCGGCGCCCGGCCAACCGGGGGCGCTGTCGTTCTATCCGATGGTCCCCTGCCGTGTGGCGGACACGCGCGATGAGGACGATCTGTTAGGCGGCCCCATTCTCGACGCCGGCTCCATGCGCACGTTCCCGATCCGGCAGACCGACTGCGGCATCCCGGCCACGGCCGCAGCTTACTCGCTGAACGTGACGGCGGTGCCCGAAGGTCCGCTCGGCTACCTGAGCCTGTGGCCTGCCGGCCAGCAGGAGCCCACCGTGTCCACGCTGAATTCACCGGAGGGCAGCGTTGTTGCCAGCTCAGCTATCGTGGCCGCGGGGGCCAGTGGCGCCATCAACGTCTACGTGACCGATCAGACCCACGTGATTTTGGATATCAACGGGTATTTCGCGCCGTAGCTGACACAGGCGCCGCTCGCCGGCTGACGCGCCCGGTCCGGGTGGCCCGATCTTGTCCTTGCCAAGCCTCTGCAGTTCGAGTAGAGTTGAACAGTTGCGGAGGATGGAATGGCATTTTGCAGGAACTGCGGATCACCCGTAGATGGAGAGTTTTGCACACGATGCGGTACGCCGGCAGCACCGGCTCCACAGGCCGCTGCACCCCAGGCGTTCACGCCTGCCTATGCGCCGCCTCCCAGTGTGGCGCCCTCACCCATGTTCGCGCCGGGAGTGGAGTATGCCACCTGGGCCACTCGCGTCCTGGGATACCTGATTGACAGCCTGCTGGTCGGCGCCGTCGCGGGCGTCCTGCTGCTTGTGGCCATCTTCGGGTTTGGCGGGCTTGCCAGTATCGGCAGCGGTTTCCGTAACGACGGCCTTCGGGATTTTGGAGGGTCGGGCTGCTGCTGCGTGCTGGCGCTGTTCCCCATCTCGATGCTTCTGGTCGGTTTGTGGAATAAGGTGTATCTGGTTGCCCAGCGGGGCTCTTCGATCGGGCAGGGCGTGATGAAGATCAAGGTGGTCAACGCCCAGGGGCAGTTGATTACCCAGGGCCAGGCGGCCCTGCGGTTGCTGGTCCACGTGGGGCTCAGCTTCGTCCCCGGGGGCGGCCTGATCGACCTGCTCTGGCCGCTCTGGGATGAGCGCCGACAGACCCTGCACGATAAGGCGGTGGGATGCTACGTGATCACCAACCCGGCGGGGTGATGAGGATTCCGCTCCGGACGAGGCCGGGGTTCGCCAGCGCCGCCGTGGGAGTGCTGCTGCTGGCCCAGATGGCGGCGGCCCGCATCCTGCTGCGCGCCACGGCGAGCGGGGTTTCGCTCCTGGGCGATTCGCTAGGCGGTGAGTGCCTGTTCCGCCGGCTGACCGGCCGGCCATGTCCGGCCTGCGGCATGACCCGCAGCATCGTCCTTACGCTGAATGGGCGGATCGGAGCGGCGTGGAAGGTCAATTTCGCCGGGCCGGCGTGGGTTTTGGCGGTGTTCACGGTTGCCGTTGGCCTGCTCTGGCTGGCTTGGCGCCAGAACAACGCGGGTGCGGACCGGGCCGTGGCCACACGCCAGCGCGTCCGTCTGCTGGCCCTGACCCAGGGCGCGGTGTTCGGCGCCTTGCTGGGTACGCATTGGATTTGCGCGATTTCGGGGCTGCGCTGATGCCGGCTCCGGCAACGTGCATGGTTGCTGTGCACACGGGATTCGGTTACATTTGGAGACTCGGGAGGAAACATGCCATTTTGCAGATCCTGCGGTTCGCCCGTTGAAGGACAGTTTTGCGCCAAGTGCGGAACGCAGCAATCGGCTGCGGCGCCGCCATCCGGAGCGGCCTACAATCCACCGCCGCCCCAACCGCCTCCGACCCAACCACCGGCGGCTCAGCCCCCAGTTCAGCCGTATTCGCAGCCGGCCTATGTTCCACCGCAAGCTCCGCCGGCCCAGCCCTATTCGCAACCGGCCTACGTTCCACCGCAGCCGCCGCCACCGCAGCCTCCGCCGGCTCAGCCTTATTCGCAGCCCGGATACGCTCCGCCGCAGCCTCCACCGGCTCAGCCTTACGCGCAGCCAGGATATGGCGCTCCCCAACCACCGCCGGCAGGCGGGGGAATGACCGACAACGTGGCCGGACTGTTGTGCTACCTGTTAGGTTTCATCTCGGGCATTCTGTTCCTGGTGCTGGAACCATACAACAAGAACAAGTTTGTCAGGTTCCACGCATTCCAGTCGATCTTCGTGAGCGTAGCGTGGTTCGGCGTCTGGATCGTGCTCGCGATCTTCGGCAGCATGGTGCGGCTGGTCTTGGTCTTGGGCTATTGGGTTTACGCCATCCTCGGTTTGGTCCACATGCTGGTCGGCCTCGCCTTCTTCATCCTGTGGATTCTCCTGATGATCAAGGCGTACCAGGGCCAAAAGTTCATGCTGCCCATTCTTGGGCCGCTCGCCGATAAGCAGGCGTAGATCGCGATACCCGTAGGCCGCTGCGGCAGCGTCATTACAGAAGTGCGCACGCTATTGGTATGTCTGATCGCCTCGGGCCTGGGGTTGGCTCAGGTCCCGAGGGTGGGGCTGGTGGAACTCTACGGGGCCCGAAAGGTCCCGGAGGAAAGGCTCCGCAACGCGATTGGCGTGCGCGCTGGCGACCCGCTGCCCGGCTCGAAGATCGAAATCGAGGAGCGGGTGCGGAACGTTCCTGGGGTTCTCCTGGCGCACGTCGAAGCGGAATGCTGCTCGGGCACCGCGGCTGTGCTCTATGTGGGAATCGAGGAGCGCGACGCCCCTCACGTCGAGTTCCACTCGCCGCCTGCGGGTAGCGCCAGCCTGCCGGAAGTGTTGACGGATGTCTACAACGACTTTGTAGGCTATTTCGGCGGCGCCGCGCGTTCCGGGATTCCCACCGGCCCCTCCGCAGAGGCCTATGGCGTGACTTTGAGCCGCCTGGCTACGGCCAACCTGGATAGCCTGCGCAAGGTCCTAAGGGAATCGGAGGACGCGGAGCAGCGGGCCATGGCCGCCAGCATTCTGCGCTTCGCGCCGCTCAAGCAGGCCGTGGTGGACGACCTCCAATACGCCATGCTCGATGACGACGCGACGGTGCGATCCAGCGCCATGCGCACGCTCCAGGTAATGGCCGCGGCCGCCGCCCGGGATCCCGACCTGGGCATTCGCGTGGAACTCACCTGGTACGTGGAACTGCTGAATTCGCTGATCTGGGAGGATCGCACCGGGGCAGCCACGGCGCTGGTGGGCCTGACGGAATCCCGCGATCCCGGCACATTGGACTATTTGCGGGATCGGACGCTGGGGGCGCTGATCGAAATGGCCCGCTGGAAGACCCCGGCCCACGCCCACGCGGCGTTCGTCTCTGGTGGGACGGATTGCCGGATTACCGGAGAAGGAGATCGAGGAAAGCTGGAAGCGCGGGGATCGGGAAGCCGTCATCAGCCGGCTTCCTAAGAGCAAGCCATTCCGATAAAAATAGAGCCTCGTCAGTCGAATCTGTGGGTCACTGATGCGGTCGAATCGTGCCGGGAGGCTCGGCTCGCGTGGCCGGCGAACCCGCTGCCGCAGTTTGACCTCCCCGGTAAACGCTACGCCGCCAGGGAGGATCAACCGGGTGCCGGGCCACTTTTCATCGGGGGGCGTAATACGGCAATCGGCCGCATACAGCAGAAGTGTGAGCTACGGAAAAGTGATCGCCGTCAGAAATTCCACCTGATCCGTAACGGTGGTTAGAGCCAACCTCGGGACATTTTGATCACGCGCCCAGCGCAGGTAGCGGAACTGAGGCGCGATCTTGAGCCTCCAGAGATGGGCCTCGACTCCTAACCCCGCTGTGAGTCCGTGACTGGACGGGTTCGTGTAGCTTAGGGCGTACGAATACCTAAACGCGGGGCCCGCATCAATGAACGGCTTCACCAGCGGCAACTGGAAACGGTATTTCAACAGGACTGGAAACTCCCAGGTCACGGAATGCTGGTATTGGAACAACTGTGGCGGGGCTTGGCCGGACTGGTCCCCCTCTCTGAACCGAAGTATATGGTACAGCGCATCGACCTCGACCGAGAGATGCAGCGGCAGCCGCGCCTCCACCGTCCCGCCGGCGATCCAACGCTGCGGAGTTGAGACGCCGAGTATGCCGACTGTGGTGCCTGGGGGGGAGCCACCGTTAGGCGGTAGATCGTAATTCTGGAAATCCTGTGTCAGACCTTCGCCACCCACTATGCCAAAGGAAAAAGGCTGTGCGCAGGCCGAAAGAACGGGCATCGCGAGACAAATGAAAACTGATGTGCGTATCACACGATTCGGACGCTGTATTGGGTACTGATATATTTGACGACACCATGTTCGTTGTTGTATGCTTCGGCTATGGCAGCAAACGAACTGGAACCGCTATTCAAGGCGTTGGTGCATTTCACAAGGCGCATCACCGCCCGCCAAGAGGCACTTGAGTCCCTTCTGATCGAGAAGGGCATAATAACCGAACAGGAATGGAAGAACGCTCTTAGAGCGGCCCAACTACCCTCTGAACCTAACGCATCGGACATAAAGAAGGTGGCTCCGGTTGCGACGTATCTTGAGACTCTAGCCAAGCGTTGACGGCGTTCTCGAACAACTGCAAGTCCATCCAACCATTGCCGGGTTTGTCGGCTTCTTCTCTCCAGGCATCGGCATCTCGCTCATAGAGCGTAAGGCTCTCTTCTCGTTTCATCCCGGACCCTCCATCGGCCACGACGATATTTAGCACGCCCCGCCCGCTACCATTCGGTCGGTCGTGCTTGGGTTATAGTGGTCTTCATGCCAGATCTCCTGTTCTAAATGATTCAGGAGGTGTGTTATGGCATACGGCGACTACTACAGCGGACGAGACTTTGAGTATCCATACTGGCATTACTTTTCTATGGCGACAGCAATCATAAGCACATACACGCCAGACGGTTTCGTGATCGGCGCTGACGGGCGAACCTGCCGAGACACGGACCTTTCAGTTGTGTCGGACACCACCCAGAAGATATTTCGAGTGGAGGATCGTGCGGGTATTCTGGCGTGCTCGATGGCGGGTACAATCGGACTCACGCCAGAGGCCAGTGATGAGGTGGTTCTTGATCTGTACAAGGAGGCCGTCAAGATTACTGATTCCTTGGCAAAGCGTCAGTCGAAGAATTTGTATGGATACGCTGTGCGTCTCTCGAAGTCGCTCAATGATGCGCTTGCGGCAGTGAAATCAAGCGGAGCACTTCCTAAATACCCAATCGACGAGAACCAACAAGAAGGAGAAGCCGGTCAAACAATCGCCCGAGTGTTACTAGATGGTTACTATCACGGCAAGCCAGCACGAGCACGTATTCGGCTCTCTCACACCGACCAGAAGCTCGATGACGCACAGATCTACAGGTATGACTGTCCTGTTCCGGTTATGAGTACGGCAACACACGGGTCTCTTATCATAGCCAAGTTGCTGTTTGACAAAGAAGCGGTAGATGAGCGATTCGCAGCATACAGAGTTGCGGACCCAACCAACATGGATAGTGTTGTGTTGCGGTCGAAGAATTTCATCTTGGCCCACTCCGATCCAGCGGCACTGTTGATTGGCGAAAAGATGGTTCGTTGCGTGGGCGGTCACATCCATATCGCCACCGTGACGCCAGAGGACGGCTTTCGGTGGGTGCCGGGATACGAGCCGATTACGAGTTGACAGCGCCGTCATTTCAGTCCACGCTAAATGTAGACATGCCACGAAAGATGATCCAGCCGCTAACATCAGAATTGGGCGACTCCGAGTCCGACCGCTTCAAGAGATTCGCCGAAGCCGTGCTTGCCGTTCCGAGGTCCGAGCTTGCGCCGGAAGAAACCCTAAAGAAACTTGAGGCCCGAAAGCAACGGATCGACGCCAAGATCGCAGGCGTCAGACTGGAAATGACAAGCACGAAAAATCGGAGTCCGCTCGTTCCGAAACGGTGAACAAAGTTGGACTCTCAGATGGGCCTGTTATGGCAAACGCCGCCTCAAGGCTCCCACACTTTCCGGGCGCTGTAAAGCCGATCAAGTAGCGCCTCGAATTTCGCCGAGTCGCCCTTCTTAACGAAAAGTAGCTTCTCACCATTGGCCCGATACTCACCAAACCTCAGCGACAGGAACCGAAGTACATCGTCAAGTCGCTCATAGAAATTCTTCCTCCTGGTAAAAATCCCCTGTAGCTCCGATGCTGCTCGATCAACACCTGTGTTGAAGCCGTTTGCCACATCACGTCTGCTCGTCGTTAGGGCATCACGCTTCATCTGTTCCAGGCGAAATTGGGATTGAGAAGAGGACTCGGCTAGAAGCCTTAGTGCCGTATGTACTCTTGACTGGACACTCGTGAGGTTCGCCCTCGTGATTTCCGTCCTGCCACCAAGCATGGGGTAAACATCTTGGACCTGACATTGTTCGAGGCCAGCCGCCAGTTTCTTGCCGATCTGCGTGAACTCAGTCCTGTTGCTGTCCGCAATGGCTCGAACATTCGCTGTCAATGCCTCAAAGTGCTTGCGTTGTACATACCTAGAGACATTAACGTATCCGGCAATGACCAACAGACCCACAATGGCAACTACGTGGTGCCAATCTGGAGCTATTGCCCGCACAGATGGTTTTGCTTCGAGTCCACTCAAGTTCAGGTTTGTCACTGCTGGGTTCCTTCTAACTGAGTCTTCCCCGTCAGTTGCTTGTACGTCAGCCGCCTTCCACAACAACGTCGAACCACAGACCGGAACCGTCCACCGTCGCCGTTCTCGTCTTCCCTCTCGTTGTACCGGAAGGTCTGCTCGTCAAGGTAGCGGAACAGGTGAAACGGCTCAACCGACACGTAGGTGCCCTTCAGGGTCCGCTTCAGAAGGCACCAGAAGTTCTCCATGCCGTTCGTGTGGACGTGGCCTTTGACGTACTCTACAGCATGATCCACGACTTGATGCAGGTAGTCGGCGTCCAAGCCTTCATACGATTTCAGGGCATCGGTGAAGACTTCAGCACCGGGTTCAATGTGCGCCCGAACATGAGCCTGGAGCGACTTCTTTCGGCGACTCCCGGTGACGGTTGCACGGACCTTGCCGCCACGTTGAAGGACGCCCACCACCATCGTCTTGTCTTTGCCACCAGTGCCAGTGATCTTCTCTTCACGGACGTGCTTATGCATGTTCCGTGCCTTGCCGCCGATAAAAGTCTCATCCACTTCAACCCGTCCAGTTGCTTTCTCAAACGTTCCGGTCTGCATCGCCAGCCGAATGCGTTGGAGCATGAACCATGCGCTCTTCTGTGTGATGCCGAGATCACGATGGAGTTCCCAAGAACTGATGCCATTCTTGTTGTTGGCAATCAACCACATGGCGGGGAGCCATTTGTTGAAGCCAATTGAGGAATCCTCGCAGATGGTTCCGGCCTTCGGTGAGAACCGCTGGCGACAGGATTTGCACTTCCAACCACGGCGACTAGGTGTGTAGAAGTTCTCCTTGGAGCCGCACCACGGGCAGACCGGGCCATCCGGCCAACGGAGAGCGGCAAACGCTTTCGTGGCGACTTCTAGATTGGAATAATACTCGACCGCTTCGAGGAGAGTTGTAGGTTCCGGCAGGGAGGTTTGGGTGGCGGCGTCCATCAACTACAGTATAGCTGGTGTCGTCAAATATGTCAATACCCTGTATTGCCCATGACCGTTCCGAACTTATCGATTTCTTCTGACGAACCAAAATAAAAGGCCGGCGCCTTCCACTGCACCGGCCTTTATGGCAGACTTCCGATCATGGTCAACGAGCGGCCAGAAGCGCCCGCAAATGACGTGCGCGCTCCGGGGACCGCAACTGCCGCAGTGCTTTCGCCTCGATCTGGCGAATTCGTTCGCGTGTGACGTCGAATTCCTGGCCGATTTCCTCGAGCGTATGCTCCCGCTCGCAGCCGATTCCGAAGCGCAGCCGGATGACCTTCTCTTCCTTCGGGGAGAGAGTCTTGAGGATGTTGGCCGTTTCGTCCCGTACGTTCGAGTCGATGACCGAATCGACCGGGGAGCCTACCCACCGGTCTTCGATCAGATCCCCTAAGGCCGACTCGCCGTCGCGGCCGACCGGGGTTTCGAGCGAAACGGGGTCGCGCGAGATAGTCTTCAGCTTCTGGACCTTCTCGACCGAGATCTCCATCCGCCGGCTGATTTCGTCGTTGGTCGGCGCCCGGCCCAGTTCCTTTTCGAGCTCCCGGTTGGCCCGCAGGAACTTGTTCATGCTCTCGTTCATGTGGACCGGAATCCGGATGGTGCGGGACTGGTCGGCGATGGCGCGTGTGATGGCCTGACGGATCCACCAGGTGGCGTAGGTAGAGAACTTGTAGCCGCGCCGGTACTCGAACTTGTCGGCGGCGCGCATCAGACCGATGTTGCCTTCCTGAATCAGGTCAAGGAGATGCAAGCCGCGGTTCACGTACTTTTTGGCGACGGAAACCACCAGGCGGAGGTTGGCCTCAACCAGATCCTTCTTGGCCCGCTCGGCTTCGATCTCGCCGTGGCGGATCACGGATAGCGTGTGCCGCAGGTCCCCCAGCGGAGCGCCGGCGACGATCTCACGTTTCCGGATTTCCCGCCGCAGCTCCTTTACCCGGGCCTGGGAGGCCTGCCCGTTGCGTTCCAGAAGTTTCTTCAACTCGCTGTCGAGCTGCGCCATCTCCTCGACCGCGGACTCGATTTCCTTGGTGAACTCCTTCCACTTGACGAGATGGAAGGGAACTTTGCGGATGGCCAGCGCGGTTTCCACCTTGGCGCGAGCGAGGCGAGCCAGGCAGCGGTGCCGGACCTTCTTGTTGGCCAGCGGGATGGTTTCCAGCTTCTCCGAGAGCTGCTGTAACTTCTTGTGCAGGCTGACGATATCGGCGAACAACTGCCGGGCATCCGCGCGGTTCTTCTCGTCGGCTGCGGTCCCCTCTTCAACATCGCCGAGATCGACGACATCGTCCAGATCCGATGGTTCCTTCTTCAACTGCTCGACCAGACTCACCACCGCCAACTGGACCAGTGCGGAGCGGCTAATAGCCTTTTGCATCCGCAACTTACCGCGCTCCATGCGGCGCGCCAAGTCGACTTCGCCTTCGCGGGTCAATAGGGGCACGGCGCCCATTTCGCGCAGATACACCCGTACCGGGTCGTCGGTATAGATGGACTCCTCGGCCTGCTGAACCGAATGGAAGTCCTCCGCCTCGGCGTCAAAAAACTTTGCGGCCTCCTCATCAAACGGAAGGCCGAGAGTCTCCTGACCTTCGGTCGAAAACTGGTCTTCAAAATGATCCACAGTTAGGTTCACCTCCCCGCGAGGCCAAAGTCAGGCTTACGCCTTTCCTCGGGGGTTGATTGCTCTGGCTACCGGTCTCTTCCGGCCTTTGCCGAAGGTTGCACCTCTGGGGCCTGGTGCCGTATTCGATCTTATCATCGATCTGCTAGGAAGTTAAGCCCCAATGTTGAAGATGTGTCAGAACGTATTTGGTTACAGCTTATTGTATGCGGGGGCAAGCACCACGCCCCAGGAGTGACACTAACCCCTGTGCATTCCTATGGCCCTAGGGAGCCTGACCTGTCAGGTCCGCTTCTGCCGCATGAGGGACTTGAGTTCCCGGAAGAAGGCCTCTTCGTCCTGGAAATCCCGATATACGGAGGCGAACCGGACATAGGCGATCTTGTCCAGAGCCCGCAGGCGCTCCATGAGAAGTTCCCCGATGGACGTGGTTGGGATTTCCCGTTCCGGGCTGTTAAACAGAAGCCCCTCCACGTCATCCACGATTTCGACCAGCTTTCCCATGGCTACCGGCCGCTTCTCGCAGGCCTTCAGGATGCCGCCCAGCACCTTCTGACGGTCGAACTTCTCGCGGCGGCCGTCCTTCTTGATCACCATGTAGGGAATTTCGTCGATGCGTTCGTAAGTGGTGAACCGGCGCTGGCAGCCCAGGCATTCGCGCCGCCTGCGGACGACGTCTCCTTCTTTGGCTTCGCGCGAATCCACCACCCGATCTTCCATGTGACCGCAGAAGGGACAGGTCACGGGACCGGCTCCTCGGCTGGCGGCAGGCCGGCTTCGAGGGCGGATTGGGCGCACTCGGCGCGGTATTCCAAGTCCTTTAGTTTCCGCCAGTTGATGCCCTCGTGAAAGGCGAAGGCCAAGCCGATGGGAATGATGGACACGAAGGCGATCACCCAGACAACGATCGCCAGGCTGGTGGCTACTTCGAGGGGAACGGAATACAGCTCGGTCAGCACGACGACCGCGATCAACTGCATGCCCCCGCCGACTCCGGGAATCTGAACGACGCTGCCGAACGCCACGAATCCGATGAAGATTACGACGTCCTGCAGGCTGAAGGCCTCGGTGGAGCGGCAACTCTTGAAGATGCAGACGAAGCAGGCGACAATCAGGGACCATTCGAGCACGGTGTAGAGCAGGAGGCGGATGGCGGAGCCCCGCGTCTTGGTGGCGGCCGTTCCGTCCATGAACGTCTCGATGACGCGCGCGGCCCGCTCATGGTGCCGCTGGGGAAGGAAGCCGAGGGCGGCCACCAGCTTCTTCCGCACGATCCCAGAGAATAAGGCCATCATGACCAGCAGGACCAGACAGGCGGCCGCGAGGATGCCGACAACGTAGCCACCGGTTTCGAGCGCCCAGCGAAATGCGGGACCCAGGCTGGCCTGGGACGCGCGGATCTGGCTCACGGCAAAGCCGAAGACCAGAAGCACGGCCAGCAGGTCGCACAGGCGCTCCAGGAACCACGCCGCCAGTTGCGAGGATAGGGGCACCTTCTCTTTCAGGGCGATGAGGTAGGGGCGAACGAACTCGCCGGGCCGTCCCAGCAAGACCACCGCGGTGAAACCGATGGCGGTGGCTTTGAAGATGCCCCAAACTCCCGGACGCGGACGCAGGGGGCGAAGCATGACCGCCCAACGGAGAGCACGACCGTAGCAGCCGGCCAGGGAGAGGACCAGCGACAGCGCAATCCAGCGCCAGTCCAGGTGCAGGAAGCTGGCGCCGAAAGTGCGCCACGCAAAACTGCCGTGATGCCACCGCTGGTGGAGGGCCACGCCGGCGAGAGCGACCAAGACGGCCAGCGCGAGGAGCCATTGCCATTTACGGGAGAGCCTTCGGCGGGACGCGGAGGTGGCTTCGGAGCCGGCGGCCGGGGAAGCCGGCGCAGGCTTCCCGTCTCGACCCAGTCCCAATCGGGCTAGAATGGAACGTTGCATTCGGGAGGTCAGATTCGAGCGAACTTCCTATGATACGGCCTCGTAAGTCTAAGTGGAAGCCTGAATTGAGGCGCACCGCCACGGAGAAGTCCGAGGGCGGGAGGGCGCGGGAAGGTTCAGGGTGCGCGCGAAGCTTATGGCGGCCGGTGCTACTTTCGCTCACACGCTCCTGCCGGGAACGGCGGGCAGGCGGGCGAACTACGGCTGGCAGGGTATTCGGACCCTGACATCCGGGATACAGAGACGAACCTTGGATCCCGACTACAGCCTGGTTGAGCGGTGCCTGCGCGGGGAAGACGCCGCCTGGGAAGAGATGGTGAAGACCCACACGCGACGGGTCTATTCGCTCTGCTATCGCTTCACCGGGAGGGACTCCGAGGCGCAGGATCTGGCGCAGGAAGTTTTCCTGCGGGTATTCCGGACGCTGAAGACTTTTCGGACGGGCGAAGGCACGTTCGTGGTCTGGCTGTCGCGCCTGACGCGGAACCTGCTGATCGACCATTACCGCCGCGGCCGCCTGGACCGCGCCACGGATTCGATTGAAGAGCAGTTGCCGATGCTCGAAGAAAGGCGCGCCGCCAGCGCCAGAACCGATGGCATGGTGGCGGGACGCGAGGCCGGAGAGCTGCTTCAGGGCGCGCTGGCGAAGCTTTCGCCGGAGCTGCGCGAAACGGTAATTCTTCGGGATATCGAGGAATTGGAATACAAGGAGATTGCCCAGGTGCTGAAAGTGCCGGAAGGCACCGTGAAGTCCCGGCTGAACCGCGGGCGAGCCGAGCTTGCCCGCATCTTGCGGAAGCAGAGGATCCTCATATGAAGTGCGCGGATCTGGAAATCCTGCTTTGCGATTACGTGGACGGCACGCTGGCTGCGGACGCCCGCGGCGAGCTGGAGCTGCATCTGGCCCAGTGCGCAAACTGCGCCGAGCTGGCGCGGGACGTGCAGGGCGCGGTGGGCTTCATCGGCCGCGTGGCCGACGTGGAGCCGCCGCCGGCACTTCTGACCCGGATTCTGTTCAACCTGCCTTCAGCGCACCAGGCGCACCAGGCGGGAGGGCTATGGGGTTTCCTGCACCGCCGGGTTCAGCCGATCCTGCAGCCGCGCTTCGCGATGGGATTCGCGATGACCATTCTTTCGTTCTCGCTGTTGGGCCGGTATGCGGGGATTTCCCCGCGCCAGCTCACGCTCGACGACCTGCGTCCGGCCAAGGTCTGGCAGGCCATCGACGACAAGGCCTCGCGGGCCTGGCAGCGGACCGAGAAATTCTACGAGAACCTGCGCTTCGTCTACGAGATTCAAACGCAGCTCCGGGAATGGAAACAGAAAGAGCAGGAGCTACGCGGGCGCGTGACGGCCGAGGATCACCCCGCGCCGCCGCGCGATAGCCGGAGGGACGCCCAGCCTGCGCCCCGGCCGTCCGGCGTCGATGGCTCACAGAAATAGGAGATACAGCCATGAATTGCTTCAAACATCCCGAGTTAGCGGCGGTTGCATTTTGCAGGACTTGCGGCAGACCGCTTTGCCAGAGCTGCCAGCGGGCAGTGGAGGGGACCATCGTGTGCGAGGATCACGCGCCCCAGCAGATCGTGGCTCAGCCGGCGCCCCCGCCGGCGCACCCCAACGGAGACATCTCTCCGGGCCTGGCGTTTGTGCTCGGGCTGATTCCCGGCGTGGGAGCGATTTACAACGGGCAATACGCCAAGGGGATCGTGCACGTGGTGGTGTTCGGCATGCTGATCAGCATCACGGCTTCGGGATCGATCGGCGGCTACGAACCGCTGTTCGGCCTGTTGATCGCGATCTGGTATTTCTACATGCCGTTTGAGGCCTATCACACGGCGCGAAAACGGCAGCTCGGCGAACCGGTGGACGAATTCTCGAGCGTGTTCCCGCTGCGGGCTGGCCGCTCGGGATTTCCGATGGGTCCCCTGGTTCTGATTGCGCTCGGCGCGATCTTCCTGCTGAACACGATGGGCTTCTTCCGCTTCGAGCAGATCATCCGGTGGTGGCCGGCCGGGCTGATCGTACTCGGCGCGTATATGCTGTACGAGCGGCTGGCCGCTTCGAACGGCGAGCGGCGCCATGAGGAGGCCCGCGATGCGCGTCACTAGCGTGGAACTGATTCGCGCGGTGCGCGGGCCGCTGCTGCTGATCGTGCTCGGCCTGCTATTCGTGGCCCAGTACAATTCCGGAGGCCTGTATCCGTTCTACAAGACCTGGCCCGTGCTGCTGATCGTGTACGGTCTTCTGAAGTTGCTGGAGCATCTGTCGCCGGACGGCCGCACACAGGCGGGAGGGTCGCTATGAAGCGCAGATCGCTAGCCGGACCGCTGCTGCTGATCCTGATCGGCGTGTGGTTCCTGATGAGCACGCTGCGGCCGGAACTGCCGCTGCTCGACCTGGCGGCCCGCTTCTGGCCGTACGTGCTGATCGCCTGGGGCACGCTGCGGCTGCTCGAGATCGGGGTATGGGCCGTGCGCGGCCAGACCGTGCCGCACTCCGGCCTCGGCGGAGGCGAGTGGACGCTGGTGGTGTTCATCTGCCTTGCCGGCTCGGGCCTACTCTGGCACCATGAACATCCCTGGAACGGCTTTGTGATCGGCGCCGACAGCGTCGAGATCTTCGGCCACTCGTTCGACTACACGGTTCCGGAGCAGAAAGTTCCCGCCGCGAAAACGACCAAGGTCCTGGTGGAGAATCTGCATGGGACGGTGCGGGTGACGGGCGCCGACGTCCAAGAGGTCACGGTTGGCGGGCACAAGACCATACGCGCCCTTCAGGACAAGGACGCCGGCGAGGCCGACCGGCAGACGCCGGTGGACGCCGCGGCGAATGGGGACACGGTGGTGGTGCGCACGAACCAGGACCGGCTCACGGGCGAGCAGCGCGTGACGACCGACGTGGAGGTTACGGTTCCGCGCGGCTTCAGCGTGGAAGTCCGCGGGCGGAAGAACGACAGCATCGAGATCGACGGTGTGAACGGCGGCGTCGATGTTGCGGCCGACGACGCATCGGTGCGGCTGGACAATATCGGCGGCAACGTGCGGCTGAGCGACGTTCGCAAGAGCGACCTGATCCGCGCCGCCCACATCAAAGGCAACATCGAGATTCAAGGCGGCCACGGCCGCGACATCGAGATGGACACGATCGCGGGCGAGGTAGCCATCGATGGCTCCTATTCGGGCGATCTGGAGTTGAAGAATCTGGCCAAGCCGCTTCACCTGGTGGGGCCGAACGCAGACTTGCGAGTGGAACGGACGCCCGGCGAGATCCACATGGACCTGGGCAAGTTCGAGGCCTCGGACCTGGTGGGGCCGATCCGGCTGACGAGCAGCCGGGCGCGCGACGTCGAGATCGAGAAGTTCACGCAGACGCTCGATGTGGCGATCGATCACGGCGACATAACGCTGCGTCCGCTGGAGACGCCGCTGTCAAAAATCAACGCGCATACGCGCAACGGCCAGGTGGAGATTACGCTGCCGGAGAAGGCGGCTTTCGATTTGAAGGCGGCCACGGCCCGCGGCGAACTGAGCAACGACTTCGGCGATGCGCTCAACACGGTCACGGACCGGCACGAGCACGGCGGCGGGTCGATCACGGGCACGATCGGGCAAGGACCGCAGCTTGTGGTGGAGACGGACCGCGGGTCGGTCACGGTGCGCAAGGATTCGGGCGCGCCGCTGGCGGCTCACAACGAGAAGCCTGCGGGCGACCACATTCAGCCGGAGATCGAGAAGCACTAGGGGCGGGGGCGCTCCGTTCACCGCTTCCGCCGCTTGCTCCACTATGCCGCAAACGCGGTATATGAGAGAGAGGGGCTTATGCGGTCTCGGAAGCTAGCCGCGGCATCGGCATTCTGCGTCCTGGCTGCGCTGGGGCAATCGATCCCGGTGAACTTCCCCAGCCTCCACGGGTATCGGTTCGTCAGTATCGACCTGGACGGCTTTCCAGCGCACGCTTACCACGTCTTCGAGGTCAAGGACCACGGGGTCGCGGTCACGATGAAGGGCCTCCTGCTCGAGCGGTTTCTTTGGGCGGCGGGGTGGGACCCGGAGCGGCGTCCCAAAAACGAGATTTCGCGGTACCGGGTGCGGGTCCAGGGCCGCGGCGAAGCGGTGACGTTGGGCCTGGACGAAATCCTGGGCGGCTCCCTGAGCAAGCGGGCGATGCTCATACGCGAGCGGAACGGGAAACGGGTTCCTTGGGACGACCGTCCGCTGCTGGTGGTGGTGGACGGCGACGGCACGGCGATTCAGACGATCAGCGGGGTGTTGAGCGTCCGGGTATTCGAGTAACGGTATTAATTATAATATAATACCAGTGCTATAATAGGCGTCGGTGATTCGGTCGTTCCACGATCGGGAGACGGAGGAACTGTTCGACCGGCAAGCTTCCCGTCGATGGATGAACATCGCGCGCGTCGCTCTGCGGCGGTTGCGGTTGCTCAACCGGGCGCGAACGCTGGACGATTTGCGAGCGTCGCCGGGTAATCGCCTGGAGGCGCTGGCGGGCGGCCGGAAGGGGCAACTCAGCATCCGCGTAAACCAGCAGTACCGCATTTGCTGCCGCTGGACGAACGGGGACGCCTTTGACGTGGAACTCACCGACTACCATCGAGGAACCTGATATGGCTCAGCGGAAGGTCAAACTTGCTCCGGTCCACCCGGGCGAAATCCTGCTCGAGGATTTCATGTCGCCGTTGGAGTTGTCGATCAACGCGTTGGCGCGGGCGCTGCGCGTGCCGGCGAACCATGTCTCCGGCATCGTGAACGAGAAGCGGGGAATCAGCGCCAGGATGGCACTTCGGCTGGCCCGCTACTTCGGAACCTCGGCCGAACTCTGGCTGGGCTTGCAGCAGGATTACGAGCTGGACGTGGCGCGCGACACCGCGGCCGCGCAGATTGAACGCGAAGTCCTGCCGCGGGCCAGTTAGGTTGCTACGCCGGGCCGGGCTCGGGCGCCGGAATGGCGGGCACTCCAAGCTCCTGGTCCTTGTACTGGAGTTGGTAAAGCCGCCAGTAAATGCCGCGCTGGGCGAGGAGCTCCTGGTGAGTGCCGGACTCGCGGAGGCGCCCTTTGTGCATGACCAGGATGCGGTCGGCACGCTGGATGGTGGAGAGGCGATGCGCGATGACGATGGAGGTGCGGCCCTCTACCAGGCGGCTGAGCGCGGTGCGCACACGGAACTCGGTGTCGGTGTCCACGCTCGATGTGGCTTCGTCCAGGATCAGGAACGGCGGGTTGTGGGCCAAAGCGCGGGCGAAGCTGATGAGCTGCTTCTGGCCGGTGGAGAGGCCGTCGCCGCGCTCGCGCACCGGTTGGGCAAAACCGTCCGGCAGGGACTCGATGAATTCGAGCAGGTTCACCTGCTCGGCCGCGGCCGCCAGGTCGCCGGCGGTGATCCACTCGGTGCCCAGGCGGATGTTGCCTTCGATGGTTCCGGAAAACAGGTGCGGGTCCTGAAGCACGACGCCGAAATGGCGGCGCAGCTCGCGCGGATCGAATTCGCGGATGTCCACGCCGCCCAGGCGAATGCTGCCGCGCGATACGTCGTAGAAGCGTAGCAGCGCGCTGATGAGCGTGGTCTTTCCGGCGCCGGTGTGGCCGACCACGGCAATGGTCTCGCCGGGGCGGATGCGGAAGCTCACGTCGCGCAGCACCCAGTCGTCGCCCTTGTAGGCGAACCAGACCTGGTCGAACTCGACCGGCTGCGGGCCGGCGGGGAAAGGCCGGCAAACCGCGGGCGCGGCGATGGCGACCGGAGTATCGAGCAGGCCGAAAATGCGCTCGGCCGCGGCCATGGCCGATTGCAGCAGGTTGTACTTCTCGCTGAGGTCCTGTATGGGCCGGAAAATCCTCATGCCGAACTGAAAAAACGCCACCAGCACGCCGGCCGAGGTGGCGCCGTGGCGGATGCGGAAGCCGCCGTAGGCCAGCACCAGCGCCAGCCCGAGCATGGAGAAGAACTCCACCGCGGGGAAGAACCAGCCGTAGGCGACGATGGCGTCTTTGAACGCCTCCATGTGGGAGCGATTAATCTCCTCGAACGCCTCCTCGCTTCTCCTCTCGCGGTTGAAGAGCTGGACGACCGACATTCCGGTGAGGCGCTCCTGCAAGTAGGCGTTGATGCGCGCGATGGCCACGCGGATGCGGCGATAGCTCTGCGTGGCGGTGCGGCGGAAGACGACGGTCACCGCGACAACGGCGGGCAGGACGGAGGCCAGCACCGCGGTCAGGGGCGCGTCGAGCTTCAGCATCACCGCGAAGACGAAGGCCAGCACGAGCACGTCGCCCAGGATCGTGACCAGGCCCGAAGCGAGAAGCTCGTTCAGCGCATCGACGTCGGAGGTGACGCGCGTGAGCATACGTCCCGCGGGCGTGCGGTCGTAGAAGGCAAGATCGAGCCGCTGCAGGTGGGCCATCAGATCGCGGCGAAGGTCGAACATGGCCTGCTGCCCGGTCCATTGCATGAGGTAGGACCCGGCGAAATCGAAAACGAACATGAAGATGAGCGCGAGCAAAAAGAGGACGGAGATCTGGGCGAGGCCGGTCCACGGGTTGTGCGACAGCCAGGGATCGAGAACGCTTCGGGCGTGGGTAGGAGCGAGGTAGCGGTCCACGGCGATTTTGGTGAGCAGCGGCCCGGCCACCTGGAGCACGGAGAGCAACAGCAACAGGACCAGCGAGGCGGCGATGGCCCGGCGATAGGGGCGCATGTACGAGAAGAGCCGCCGCATCAGGCGCGTGTCGTAGGCTTTGCCGAGAACCTCTTCTTCCACGTTCACAGGATAGCAGCGGGCGCGGGAACGACCGAACGGCTGCTACATTGGGTAGAATGGTGCGTCCTGAAGGACGCGTTGTTCGCGCAGCGTGGCATCGACGGTTTGAAAGGGGACTGCCAATGAGGCAGCGGATCGTTATCATCGAGGACGAAGCGGACATCGTCGAAATGGTCCGTTACAATTTCCGGAAGGAAGGCTTCGAGGTGGAGAGCTACGCGCGCGGCAAAGAGGGCCTCGAGGCCGTGCGGCGAACGCCGCCCGATCTGCTGCTGCTCGACATCATGCTGCCGGACGAAGACGGCTTCGCCATTTGCCGGCGGCTGCGGGCGGACGATCGATTGCGGTCGCTGCCGGTCATCTTCCTGACGGCGCGCGGCGAGGAGATCGACCGCATCGTGGGCCTCGAGATCGGCGCCGACGACTACGTGGTGAAGCCGTTCAGCCCACGCGAGCTGGTGGCCCGGGTCAAAGCCATTCTGCGCCGGCAGGACCGGCACGCGGCGGAAACGGAAGTAGTGGAGATCCGGGGGCTGCGCCTGGATGCACGCACGCAGGACGTGAGCGTGCGGGGCGCGGCCGTCGAGTTGAGCGCACTGGAGTTCAAGCTGCTGCACTTCCTGGCCTCGCACCCGCGCCAGGTCTTCAGCCGGGAGCGGCTGCTGGACGAGGTTTGGGGCCGGGACTGCTCGGTCACGCTGCGCACCGTGGACGTACACATCCGCCGTTTGCGCGAAAAGATAGAGGCGCAGCCCGAGACGCCGGAGTATATTGGAACAGTCCGCGGCGCCGGCTATCGATTGCTGGCCGACCAGGAAGCCTAGCGTGCCGTTTCGCAGCCCGATCTTCCGCAAGCTGTTGGTCAGCGCTTTCGCGCTGATCGCGATCACCATTCTGATCCTGGATTTCTCTCTCACCCGCGACATGGCGCGGAGCGAGACCGTCGCGGTGGAGCGGCAGTTGGCGGTTGAAGCCCGCGTGCTGGCGGGCGAGCTCGCGGCTGCCGATAAGGACCGCCTGGAGGCGTGGGCGCACGCGGCCCAGGCTCGGGCGCAAGCGCGCATCACGGTGATTGGCCCGAGCGGCGTCGTGCTGGCCGACTCCGAGCACGATCCGGAGACCATGGAGAACCACGCGGGCCGGCCGGAGGTTCAGGAGGCGCTCGCTGGGCGCACTGGCGTTGCCATCCGCCGCAGCGTCACGCTCGACCTCGATCTCTGCTACGTCGCCATTCCCGCCGGCGCCGCGGGCTCGCCTGCTGTTCTGCGTCTCGCGCTGCCGCTCAAGGAGCTCGATGCCGCCACCGCCGGCGTGCGCAAGCGGATCTACGGCGCGTCTCTGGCGGCCGCGATCGCCGCGCTTGTGATGGCCTATTTCTTCTCGCGGACGTTCACCAAGCGCATACGCCGGTTGCAAGCCTTCGCGGAAAGCCTGCTGGGCGCGCGTGCTTCGGAGGTCCTGGAGCGCGATTCCGGCGATGAACTGGGAGCGCTGGCCGCCTCGCTCAGCAGCACCTCCGGGCAGCTCCGCGATTTAGTGGAGAAGCTCAGCCTGGAATCGGCGCGCCGCGAAGCCATCCTGGCCAGCATGGTGGAAGGCGTTCTGGCGGTGGACAACGAGCTGAGGGTCACCTTCTGCAACGAGTCGTTTGCGCGCGCCGTGGGCGCCGAGCTTCCCGTGCCGGAGCACCTGCCGGTGCTGGCTCTAGTCCGCGATCCGTCGTTCCTGGACCTGCTCAGCCGCGTCATCGTGACCCACGAATCCATCAAGCTGCGCATGCAACTGGCGGCGGCGGACGGGCGCGCCTTCGAGGTGCAGGCCGCTCCCCTGGCTCTGCGGTCGCGGCGCGGGGCGATCGCGATTCTGCACGATATCACCGACCTCGAGCGGCTGGAACGTATCCGCAAGGACTTCGTCGCCAACGTCTCGCACGAGCTGCGGACGCCGCTCACGGCCATCCGCGGCTATGCCGAGACCCTGCTCGACGGAGCGCTCGAGGACGAGGAGAACAACCGGAAGTTTCTGGAAGTCATCCGGTCGCACGCCATCCGCTTGAATAACATCGCTTCGGATCTGCTGGTGCTCTCCGAGCTCGAGTCAGGACAGCCCGCTGCCGCGCCGGAGCCGGTCCCGATCCACGCGGCCATCGAGGCTGCCACGCATACGGTGGAGTCGGAAGCCAGGGTGCGCGGCGTGTCCGTCCAGGTTGGGGACATAGGGGCCGAGCGCGTCATAGGCCACCGGATCCGCCTGGAACAGGCCTTCGTGAACCTTCTCGACAACGCGGTGAAGTTCAACCGGCCTGGCGGAGAGGTTCGAATCGAAATCGGCCGAACCCCCGAGGGGAAGGCTCGGATCACCATCTCCGACACGGGCATCGGCATTCCGTCTGAAGATCTGCCGCGGATTTTCGAACGGTTTTATCGCGTGGACAAGGCGCGCTCGCGCGAAGTCGGCGGGACCGGCCTGGGGCTTTCGATCGTCAAGCACGTCATCGAACGGATGAACGGCTGCGTGACGGTGGAGTCCCAGTTGGGCAAGGGCTCCACCTTCGTGGTGGTGCTGCCGCTGGCCGAGTAGGTTGTTCGGTCAAGGATTCACACTCCTGTAACACGCGTGTAATCTCCATTTTATGCTGCGCCGATAGTCTATTAGCCATGCACCTGAGACCCTTGTACGCGTTTCTTACCCTCACACTCGCGTTGCCGTGCTTAGCCCAAAGCGACTTAGACACGCTGCGGCAGCAGATCGCGACGCAACAGAAACAGATTGAAGATTTGCAGCGGACTCTGCAGGCCCAGCAGAAGGCGCTGCAGCAACTTACACCGCCTCCGACGACCGAGGCTGTGCTGCCAAAGGGGCAGGTAACCGCGGCTCCCGCGCCCCTGTCTATCAAGATCGGCGACGCCGAGTTGACGCCCGGCGGGTTCATGGATTTGACGAACGTTTTCCGCACCACCAACGTCGGGAGCGGCATCGGGACGTCCTTCAACGGGATCCCGTATAACAACACGGCCGCGGGGAAAATCAGCGAGGATCGCATGAGTGCGCAGAACTCGCGCCTCGCGCTGAAAGTGACCAGCACCGTTTTGGGAATGCCGGTCACGGGCTATCTCGAGACCGACTTTTTGGGCGTGCAACCGGGCAATCCCTATGTCACGAGTAACTCGATGAGTCTCCGCATGCGCCTGTATTGGGTGGATGTGAGGCGCGGGGATCTGGAGGTACTCGGCGGGCAGTCCTGGAGCTTGATGACTCCGGGCCGCACGGGCATATCCCCGAACCCCTCCGACATCTTCTACTCGCAAGACATGGACACGAATTACCAAGTGGGCTTGGTGTGGACCCGCGCTCCGCAACTCCGCCTGGTCTACCATCCCAGCAAGGACTTCGCCGCCGCAGTCTCCTTCGAGAATCCCGAGCAATACATCGGCGCCGCCACCGTGGTGCCGTCGACTGTGGGCTCCTTCCTCGATAACAACGCCACCACCAATACCCCGAGCACCATGCCCGACATACAGGCTAAGATCGCCTACGACGCCCGGTCCGGCGACCGCCAGGTTTTTCACATAGAAGCCGCGGGCGTGTACCGGAACTTCCGGATTCCGCTGCCTAACCTTTCAAAGAGCGACATCAGCGGCTTTGGAGGGGAAATCAACGCGATTCTCGAACCGGTGAAGAACTACCGCGCGATCGTGACCACTTACTACAGCGATGGCGGCGGCCGCTACATTGGAAACTCGGGAGCGCCGGACGTTGTGGTTCGCGCCAACGGCACGCTCTCGCCGGTGCATTCGGGTTCGGGCATCGGAGGCTTCGAGGCCCAGATCACTCCCAAGTTCATGCTGTACGACTACTTCAGCGCGGTTTACATCCAAAAGAACTGGGGCTACCCGGCGACAGGGACCGCCCTGCTCGGCTATGGTTTCCCAGGTGGACCGAACTCGCAGAACCGTCTGATCGGCGAGGAAAGCGCCGGGTTCATCTACTCCTTCTGGAAGAATCCCCGCTACGGCGCTCTCCAGTGGATCAATCAGTACTCGCTCCTTTATCGCGAGCCCTGGGCTGTCTCGGCCGGCGCCCCCAGCAGAGCGCATACCGACATGGTGTTCACGGACTTGCGGTACGTGCTTCCCTAGGCCCTCCGGCGACAGGCCGCCGGTTGGGCCGTCGGCCTGTCACCGAGTGTTTATCGTGGTGTAACAGTCCTGTAACAATCGACGCAAAGAATGGAGAAAGGCAACCACATGAGGAGTGTCCTCACAATCGCCCTACTGTTGCTGGTGCTTACGGTGTCCGGCTTCGGCCAGACCCTCGTCAACGGCGCCGGCGCGACGTTTCCGTATCCGATTTACTCCAAGTGGTTCGAGGAGTTTCACAGGCTCCACCCCGACGTTCAGATCAACTACCAATCGATCGGCTCGGGCGGCGGTATCCGGCAGCTCCAGGCGGGCACGGTCGATTTCGGCGCATCGGACATGCCCATGAATGACGAGCAGCTCAAGAACCAGAAGACCCCGGTGCTGCACTTCCCGACAGTGCTCGGCGGCGTAGTTCCGACCTACAACGTGGCCGGTGTCAGCGGGGAGCTCAACTTCACGCAGGAGGCGCTGGCGGGGATTTATCTCGGGACGATCAAGAAGTGGAACGATCCGGCACTTACGCAGCCCAACCCGGGCGCGAAGCTGCCGGGCGAGGACATCGTGGTCGTCCACCGCGCTGAGGGCAGCGGGACCACGTTCATCTGGACCGACTTCCTGAGCAAGGTCAGCCCGGCGTTCAAGAGCAAGGTTGGAGCGAACACCTCGGTGAGTTGGCCCGTGGGCCTGGGCGCGAAGGGGAACGAGGGCGTATCGGGCCTGGTGAAACAGACCCCGAATTCCCTCGGCTATGTCGAGCTGATTTATGCCATCCAGAATCACATGACGTATGGCAGGGTGCGCAACGCCGCGGGCTCGTTCATCAAGGCCGATCTGGCCAGCGTGACCGCAGCGGCCGCCGGCGCAGCGGCCAGCATGCCGGACGATTTCCGGGTGTCGATCACGAACGCCCCGGGAAAGACCGCCTATCCGATCTCGAGCTTTACCTGGCTGCTGGTGCCCACTAAGTTCGAAGACGCGGTGAAGAAGAAACAACTGGTCGAGTTTCTCAACTGGATGCTCGGACCGGGACAGAAGATGACCGAAGCCCTTTCCTACGCTCCCCTGCCAAAGAACGTGGTGGCGAAGGAGCTGAAGGCGATTTCGAAGGTTCAGTAAGAGCGGGCCGGGCGCCTTCGCCCGCCTGCGGCCGACATGGCGAGCTCCGCAATTACGACCGACCAGGTCCCCGGAACCTTCCGGCTGCGCGACGTCCTGCGACGCCAGCGGGCCGGGGATCTGGTGGCGCACGCCATTGCGTTTACGTTCGCCGCCAGCATCCTGCTGATCGCCGTTCTGCTGGTGATCGAGCTGTGGGGGCAGTCCGGTCTTTCCCGTCACAAGTTCGGCTGGAGCTTCTTCACCACGAGCACCTGGGACCCGGTGGCCGGCCAATTCGGCGCCCTGCCGTTCATTTACGGCACCCTGGTCACTTCGTTTCTGTCCTTGCTGATGGCGGTTCCTCTGGGCCTGGGGGCGGCGATTTTTCTTTCGGAGATGGCGCCGCCGCGCATTTCCGACTCCCTCACTTTCGTCATCGAGCTGCTGGCCGCGGTTCCGAGCGTGATCTACGGTTTGCTGGGCGTCTTCGTTCTGGTTCCCATCATGCGGGACTACGTGGAGCCTGCGCTGGTCAAAAGCTTCGGCTACCTTCCGCAATTCCGCGGGCCCGTCTATGGTGTGGGCGTCCTCACTTCGAGCGTCGTCCTGGCGATCATGATCCTGCCCTTCATTGTGTCGATTTCGAGGGAAGCACTCATGTCGGTGCCCCAGGAGCAGCGCGAAGCGGCGCTCGCGTTGGGCGCTACGCGTTGGGAATCCACCTGGCAGGCCGTGGTTCCGTTCGCCCGTCTGGGGATCATCGGCTCCGTGTTTCTGGGGCTTGCCCGCGCGCTCGGGGAGACCATGGCGGTCACCATGGTCATCGGGAACGACCCGTCCATCAAAGCCTCGCTGCTCGCGCCCGGTTACTCCATAGCCGCGGTCATCGCCAACGAGTTCACCGAGGCAACCAGCGACCTGCACCTGAGCGCACTCATCGAGGTTGGGCTGGTGCTTTTCCTGCTCACGATCGTCATCAACGGTTTCGCGCGTCTCCTGATCCTGACCACCACCCGCAAAGGAACGGCGCAGTCATGATGTGGCGCAGATTCGTCAACGCGTTCATGTTCGGGCTCACCGGCTTTTGCACCCTGCTCACCGTCGGCACCCTGTTCTTCATTCTGGGTTACCTGCTCTATCACGGCGGACTGGCTCTCCACTGGAGTTTCTTTACCAAGTTGCCTCTTCCGGTGGGCGAGACCGGCGGCGGTTTTGCGAACGCCATCGTGGGCACGGGAAAACTCCTGGTGATTACGGTGCTGATCGGCGTGCCGGTAGGGTTCATGGGTGGCGTCTACCTCTCCGAGTTCGGCGGCGCGGCCTTTTCGTCCGTAATCCGATACACCGCCGACCTTCTCAACGGCGTGCCGTCCATCGTCATCGGCATCCTGGCGTACGCGCTGGTAGTCGTAAGAGCCAAGCAATTCTCGACCTTCGCCGGCGGGTTCGCCTTGAGCCTGATGGTGATCCCGATCACGCTGCGCAGCACCGAACAGTTCTTGCGGGCCGTGCCGCAGACGCTGCGTGAAGGGGCGCTGGCTCTGGGCGCGAGCAAGTGGAAGGCGGTGGCGACGGTGATCATCCCCGCCGCCATGCGAGGAATCCTGACCGGCACCATCCTCGGCGTGGCTCGTGTGGCGGGCGAGACGGCGCCGTTGCTGTTCACGGCCTTCAGCAACCGCTATTGGAGCCCCGGTTGGCTTCAGCCCACGGCCTCTTTGCCCGTGATGGTCTACACGTACGCCCTTTCGCCGTACGAGGACTGGCACCGGCAGGCGTGGGCGGGCGGTTTGGTCCTGCTTTCCATGATGCTCGTGGCCAACGTCGCCGCGCGGCTGATTCTATCTCCGAAAGGAGCGCAACGCGCTTGAATATGGCAGCCATGGCAAATCCACTACGTATGGGAGACCCGACGAAGGAGAACCCGGAGACGGGCCGCCTGGAATCCGCCGCGACCCCCGAAGCGAAGCTCCGGGTCCAGGGCCTGAATTTCCATTACGGCGTCGCGCACGTGCTGCACAACATTGGCCTGGCGGTTCCGCCCAACAAGGTGACCGCCTTGATCGGACCCTCGGGCTGCGGGAAGTCTACCTTCCTGCGCACGCTGAACCGCATGTACGAAACGGTCCGCAATGCGCGCGCCACGGGCACCGTCACGCTCGATGGCGAGGACGTGCTGTCGATGGACGTGGTCCGCCTGCGGCGGCGCGTCGGAATGGTTTTCCAGAGGTCGAACCCTTTCCCCAAGTCGATCTTCGACAACGTCGCCTATGGCTTGCGCCTGAGCGGCCACCTGCGGAGGTCCGCGCTCGAGGAAGCCGTCGAGCGAAGCCTGCGCCGCGCCGCGATTTGGGAGGAAGTGAAGGACCACCTCCAGGAATCCGCCTACGCCCTATCGGGCGGGCAGCAGCAGCGGCTCTGCATCGCCCGGGCGCTGGCAGTGGAGCCGGAGGTGCTGCTTCTGGACGAGCCGTGCTCGGCTCTGGATCCCATCGCGACCGCGAAAATCGAAGAGCTGCTCTTCACGCTCAAGGACAACTGCACGCTGGTGATCGTTACGCACAACATGCAGCAGGCCGCCCGTGTCGCGGAGTTCACCGGGTTCTTCCTGCTGGGCAAGCTGATCGAGTTCAACAAGACCGAGGTCATCTTCAAGCGTCCCGACCGCAAAGAGACTGAGGACTACATCACCGGCCGATTCGGATAGACTGGGACCGCGGGGGCTGATTTGCGGCATTTCATCGAGGAACTGGACGAGTTACAGAAGAAGCTGCTCGAGATGGGCGGACTGGTCGAGTCGGCCATCCACAACAGCGTGCACTCGCTCATCGAGCACGACGAGAGCCTGGCGCAGGACGTTCTGCGAAACGAGGCGCGCATCAACCAGATGGAAATCGAGGTTGACGATTTTGCCGTCGGCCTGATGGCGCTCTATCAGCCGATGGCGCGCGATCTGCGGTTTCTGACGGCCGCCATCAAGATCAACGGCGACCTGGAGCGCATGGGCGATCTGGCAGTCAACATCGTCGAACGGGCGCTCTCGCTGCTCTACCAGCCGCCGGTCAAGCCGCTGATCGACATTCCGCAAATGGCCAAGCTGGTGGAATCCATGGTGCGCAGGTGCCTGGACGCTTTCGTGAAGCGGGACCCCGAGCTCTCCCGCGCGGTGCTGCTCTCAGACGACGCCGTCGACGAATTGCGCGACGCCATTTACCGCGAGTTGATCGGGTTCATGGAACGCGATCCGAAGACGGTCTCGCGCGCGGTGGACCTGATCTTCGTGGCGCGCAACCTGGAGCGCATCGCCGACCATGCCACCAACATCGCCGAGGACGTGCTGTTCCTGGTTCAGGGTGTCGACGTGCGGCACCACGCCGAAGTGCGCGGCACGCTGGGATAGGCCTCAGTGCGCGAACTTCGCCCCGGCGTCTTCATGGCACGAGCGGCATAACGCTTCGCGGGGTTCCCTGAGGTGCGGGCGGTAGTTGCTCGCGTGCGGTGTGTGGCAGGCGGTGCAATCGAACGCCCGGTGAGGCGACTTGCTGTCCGCCACCTCATTCCCAATCTTCACGTGGCAGCCGACGCACAGCGGCTTCACCTTGCCACCGTTCAGCCGGATCTTTCCCGCCACCGGCTCGGCGTGGCAATCGTCGCAGTGGCGGCCCTCGAATGGTCCGTGTTGGCTATCGTAAATCAGCTTGGCGCCGCGCGAGGCATGCGGACTGTGACATTCGGTGCAGTCGGCCGTCTGGAAGGGCTGCCGCTGGTGGGCGTTCACGAGCTTCTCCGTACTCGCCTGATGGCAGGCGAGGCACAGCGCCGGTGGACGAGCCTTCAGATAAGGCGGCGGCGCCTGCGATCCGGAGCGGTGTTCGACGTGGCAGGCCAGGCAGCCGCCCGGATGCACGACGGGTTTCTTGAACTCGGCTGCGATCGCCGGATGGCAGCCCAGGCACGCCGCGTCTGGCGCCGGGGCCGTCTGCGCGCAGGCTGCCAGCGGCCAGAGAAGGATCGGGATCCAGCGGCTCACAATGCGCAACGGTTTCCTCGGCGGCGCTCGATCATGGGCAGAAAGCGTATTATACCCAGGCAAGATCGAGTCTCGTTCGTCCCTGCCCCTCTTTCGTATAGAATAATGAGGTCCTGAACACTACCTCTGCTGCACGGGAGACTTATGAAACTCGGAATCGTCGTACTACTCGCGGCGGCCTCGTTCGCTCCGAGCGCGATGGCTGGCAGCCATCCTCGTTACTTGCACGCGCGCAGCGATCTACGAGTCGCGCGATCGCTCCTCCAAGTGAGGGAAGAGCCCAACGTCACACGCAATCTGATGGACGCGGAGCGAGAGGTCGGAGCGGCCCTCGGAGAAATCAACCGCGCGGCTGAGATGGACCGGAAGGGTATGGGAGCCGATCCGCGCATAGATAGCAATCTCGACCGCCGCGGACGCTTTGCGAAAATCGTGGCCCTGCTGCGCAGCTCTCGTGCGGACATTACCGAAGAAGAAGACAATCCGGGCGCCCGTGAGTGGAGGAATGCGGCCATCCGGCATATCGACCTCGCGCTCGATTTCGTGAAGCGCGCGGCCAGGGATTCGCACATCGATCGCGAACTGGGCTTCTAGGCCAGGCGGCGCGCGCTCAGCCGGAGGTCTTCGAACTTACGATCCGGTAAATCTGCGCGCCGTATTTTTCGATGGTGTGGATGCCGATGCCGGGGATGGCCAGCAGTTCGCCCGCGGTCTGAGGGCGCGCATCCGCGATGGCTTCGAGCGTGCTGTCGAGAAAGATGCGGAAGGCCGGCACGCCGCGACGCTTCGCCTCAGCCAGCCGCCAGGCGCGCAACGCCTGTTCGATACCGGAGGGCTGGCCGGCATCCGGCCGTTTCCGTTTGCGAGGGGCGGCCGCTTTCTTCGCGGGAGCGCCTGCTGCCTTCTTCTTCTTTCTCTTCTGGGACGCCGAGACGTGCACGGCGGCCTTGATGACGAAATCCATCGCGCCATCGAGGGCCGCGCCACTGCTGGTGAGGCTGACCTTACGGAAGGGGATTCGCTTTCCGTCCTTCTCGAAGTTCTCCTCGCCGATGCGCAGATATCCGGCGCGCGCCATTGCTCCGAGCACCTCTTCGAAGTCGTCGCGGCTTAGCTCGCCGTGAGCGCAAAGCTCCTGGTGCAACCGGCCCGTGGGCCTCGCGCCGCCTGAGCGAAGCGCCGCCACCACGCGGACCGCTACGGCGCGCTCCTCCTCGGACGGCTTCCGGAACCGTTGCGCCGCGCAAGCGTCCGGCGCGCAGAAGTCGCAGATGCCGCAAAGGCCGCCCGCGTCGGCCAGGTCGCCGAAATGCCGCACCAACGAGGACATGCGGCACTCGTTGCTCTCCGCGTACCGGATCATCAGGTCGATCTGCGCGCGCTTCTGTTCGAGCACGGCGATGTAGGACGGGCGCCACCCGCCTTCGCCCCGCGTGACGTTTTCGGCGTAGTCCACCAGGGCGCCGCCTTGAATCCACAGCTTCTCCAGGGCTTTGTCGAAGGTGTCCGCCTCCATGCGGATCAGCCTCTTCAGCGCATCCTTCTCGATGGGCTCGGGCCCCAGGCGCGCGAAAATGCGATCGAGCACGGCGGGCTCGGGATAGTCGCGCTCGTAGAAGAAGTCGTGCGTGTAGCGGTCGGCATAGGAGTGCATCAGGATGGCTCGGCTCGGCTGTCCATCGCGGCCCGCGCGCCCGATCTCCTGGTAGTAGGCCTCCACGCTCCCGGGGAGCGCAGTATGGACCACCGTGCGCACGTCGGCCTTGTCGATTCCCATCCCGAACGCGATGGTCGCCACGATCACTTCGATTTCGCTCTTGAGAAATGCCTCCTGGACGCGCTGCCGCCGCTCGGCGTCGAGTCCGGCATGGTACGCCTCGGTGGGAAAATCGGCGCCGAGCGCAGCGGCCACGGATTCGGCCTGCTTGCGCGTGGGCACGTAAACGATGGCGGGCCGCCGGTCATCGCCGGTGAGGACTTCGCGGGTCAGCTCGGTCCTCTGGAACGGCGCGGCTTCGACCACCTCAATCGCGATATTCGACCGCCGGAAGCCGCGGATGAAGCGCACCGGCCGCTCCAGTCCCAACTGTTTCGCGATGTCGTCCTGAACCAGAGGTGTCGCCGTTGCCGTGAGCGCGACCACGGGCGCGGGCCGGTAGGTGGGCAGATACTGCCCGATCATCCGGTAGTCCGGGCGAAAGTCGTGGCCCCATTGCGAGATGCAGTGCGCTTCGTCGATGGCGATCAGCGAGAGTTTCCGCTTGGCGAGCATCTCCGGAAAGCCGGCCACGCGGAGCCGCTCCGGCGCGATGAAGAGGAATTGCAGCTTGCCGTTGAGGTAGTCGAAGCAGACCTGGCGCGAAGCGGCGCGGCTGCGGCCCGAATGGATGCGCTCGGCCGCAATGCCGCGCGCCTGGAGCACGGCCACCTGGTCCTCCATCAGGGCAATGAGCGGGCTGATGACCAGCGACGTTCCGCCGCGTGCTATGCCCGGCAGTTGGTAGCAGAGCGACTTTCCGGAGCCGGTGGGCATCACCAGCAGCACGTCTTTGCCATCGATGGCCGCGCGGCAGACCTCTTCCTGGTTGGCACGAAACTCCGCAAAGCCGAAGACGCTGTGCAGAAGTGCGGCGGCACTCGCATCGGTCGCGCCGAGACTCCGCTCGGCGGGGACTCGCGCCTCGACATGAGCGGCGCGATCCGGCCCCGGCTCCGCCGTCACGCCGGCGCTTCCCACCTTGCCCACCACTTCCCGCACGTAGTCTTCGATGCCCTTGATGAACGGCCCGAGCTCGGCCGCGCCGCGCTCGATGCGCTTGAGGTACGCTTCCCACTGCCCAGTCATAGCCGGGCTTTTCACTTCGGGATGCACCACCTCGATGAGCTTGATCCCCTTTGCCGTGGCCTCGAGCGCCTTGGCCGCGCGCACGATGTAGCCGCGCTTGAGCAGCACCTCGATGATGGCCGCGCGCGTGGCCGGCGTCCCCAGTCCGGTCTCCCTCATCGCGTCGGAAAGCTCTTTCTCATCGAGCGTCTTGCCTGCGGTCTCCATGGCCGTAAGCAGCGTCGCATCGGTGAACCGCTTCGGTGGCCGCGTCTTCTTCTTCAGCGCTTCGATGTCGACAACGTCCTGCGGCTGACCCTTCGCGAGATTCGGCGGCAGGCTCCGCTCCTCCTCTTGCTTAGGCTTCCGTCCGGTCGAGACGTCGAGGATCTTCCAGCCCACCTGTTCAACCGCGGTTCCCGATGTGCGGAAGCGATCCGTGGCCTCCGCGCTGGCTATGGCCGTGACGACCGTGGTGACCAGCCAGATGTGGTCGTCGTGCCAGGCGCTGAGCAAGCGGCGGCAGATCAGGTCGTAGACGCGGTTTTCGTCGGACGAAAGATTGGCCCTCTGGGGCGAAGTGGCCGTGGGGATGATGGCGTGATGATCGGTCACCTTGGAGTCGTCGACGAAGCGCCGGCCAAGCGGCCGCTCGCCCGTGTCCGGCGCGAGCTGGTCGCGATAGGGCGCCTCGATCGCCGCGACCACGCGCGCGAGCGTCCCCGCCACGTCCGCGGAGAGATGCCGGCTATCCGTGCGCGGATAGCTGATGAGTTTGTGGCGCTCATACAGGGCCTGCGCCAGGTCGAGCGTCTTCTGCGCGCTGAAGCCGAACAGACGGTTCGCGTGGCGCTGCAACTCGGTGAGATCGTAGAGAAGCGGCGGCGCGGCGCGCTGTCTTTCCGCCTCGATCGATTCGATGGCCGCGCGGCCGGTCGGCGCCCGCTCCAGGATCCGCTGGGCCTCCACGCCATCGGCGGGCAGGCGCGTCGCATTCTCCCCTTCGCCGCGGAACCATGTGCCCTTGTAACTGGCGTCGTCCGGGCCGCCGGAGGGCCGGAACGTGGCCACCACCTCGATATAGTCTTCGGGAACGAAGCTGCGAATCGCCAACTCGCGCTCCACCAGCATGGCCAGAGTGGGCGTCTGCACGCGGCCGACGGAAAGCTCCTCGCGATACTCGATCGAGTAGGCGCGCGACAGGTTCATGCCCACCAGCCAATCGGCACGGCTGCGACCGCGGGCGGCATTGGCCAGCGCGTCGTAGTCGCTGCCTGGCCGCAGCGCGGCGAAGCCCTTGCGGATCGCATCCGGCGTCAGCGATGAAATCCAGAGCCGGCGAAACGGCTTGTCGCTTCCCGCCGCTTCGTAGATGTAGCGGAAGATCAGCTCGCCCTCGCGGCCGGCGTCGGTGGCGCACACTACGCTTGCGACCTTCGGCGAATTGAGCAGCTTGCGCACCACCTCGAACTGGCTCTTGGTCTGCTCGTAGACCACCAGCGGCCAGCGATCGGGCAGGATCGGCAGCAGGTCGCGCCGCCAGTGACGCCACTCCGGGTTGATCTCATGCGGCTGCGCCAGCGCCACCAGATGGCCCACCGCCCAGGTGACCACGTACCCGTTGCCATGCAGATAGCCTTCGCCCCGCTCGCCGGCGCCCAGCACGCGCGCGATGTCGCGGGCCACCGAAGGCTTCTCGGCCACCACGGCAATGGAGCTTGATTCGCTAGCGGGCATACAAGGTTCCAGTGTAGCCGAGCGGGTTCGCGCACCACCGTCGCTCACTTAGCTTGCGGCGGCCGATGGTGCTTGGTGTCCTTGACGAGTAGCATGATGGGAATCAGGGCCAGGAACGTGATCCCCAGCAGCCAGAAGTTATCGACGAAAGCCATCATCGCCGATTCGCGCTGCACCAGGCCGTAGAGCATACCTTGCGCCTGGTATGGGGCCAGCGCCGCCGCCGTGCCGTGGGCCATCGCCGCCTGCCCCGCGCGGCTCAACATTTCCCGGTAACCCAGGTCGTACGGCGTCAGGTGGCTCACCAGAATGTTCTGGTGGAACTGCGCACGGCGCGCCAGCATCGTGGTCACCATCGCGATCCCGCAACTGCCCCCGATGTTCCGGGCCAGGTTGATCAGCCCGGTGGCGCGGTTGATCTTCTCCTTCGCGAGATACGAGAACGCGATGGTGTTGAGCGGCACGAACAGGAATGCGAGGCCGGCGCTCTGCACGACGCGCGCCATCATCGCCGTCCGGAAATCGACCTGCGTGCTGAAACCGGCCATCTGGAACAGGCCCGCCGCCGAAACCGCCAGTCCGAAGATCACCAGCCAGCGCGCCTGCACCTTCGAGATCAGCTTGCCCACAATGGGCAGCAGCAGGATGGTGGCCAGGCCCGCTGGCGAGAGCACCAGCCCGCTCATCATCGCCGTGTAGCCCAGCAGCGTCTGAAGCAGAATGGGCAGCAGCATTGTGCTGGCGTAAAGGACGAATCCGAGCAGAAACATCGCCGACGTCGCGAGAAAGAAATTCCGGTCGCGCAGCAGTTTGAGATTCACCACCGGATCGGCGTGCCGCCATTCCCAAATGGCCACGCTCACCAGCGACACGCACGCGATGATCGCGGAGACCACAATCAGGTGCGAGCCGAACCAATCCTCCCGCTGGCCCTTGTCCAGCGTAACTTCGAGGAAGCCCAGGCCGGCCACGATCAGGCCCAAGCCGATGTAGTCGATCCGCAGCTTACTCAGGTTCTTGCGTTCCAGATAGTGCGGATCGCGCAGCAGCATGCCGCTCAGCACGGTTGACAGCAACCCGATCGGGATGTTGATCAGGAAGATCCAACGCCAACTGTAGTTGTCGGTGATCCAGCCGCCCAGCGTCGGCCCGATGATCGGAGCAACCACCACGCCCATGCCGTAAACCGCCATCGCCATTCCCTGTTTGTGCTTGGGAAAACTCTCCACCAGGATGGCCTGCGAAATGGGCTGCATGGCCCCGCCGCCCGCGCCCTGCAGCGTCCGGAAAACCACCAGCAGTCCCAGGCTCGGTGCGAATCCGCACAGAAGCGAGCTGATTGTGAACAGCCCGACGCAAATCATGTAGAAGCGCTTGCGGCCGAAGAGCGTGGAGAACCAGCCCGCCAGCGGCAGCACGATGGCGTTCGAAACCAGGTAGGAGGTGAGAACCCACGTGCTCTCGTTGACCGTAGACGCCAGGTTGCCGGCGATATGAGGCAGGGCCACGTTGGCGACGCTGGTATCGAGCACCTCCATGAAGGTGGCCAGCATCACCGTGAAAGCGATGAGCCAGGGGTTGATCTCGGGAGCCGCGGCCGGCAACTCCCGGCGCACCACGATCGGCTCGGCAACTTCGACGCTCATGGCGAAACACCCGGCGCAAAGGATCGGCGGATAATTTTACCAGAATGGCGGGTAAACGAACAAGGGGGCTGCGGCTACTGTCGCAGCAAAGTGGTAATGTCCTATTCGGGCAAAGTAGAAATGTCCTATTGACAGGGTCCAGGCTGGGACGTGGACCAAGGACGACTACTGATGACCCAGGCCGAGAGAGACCGGCTGGCGGCCCTGAAGAAGGCCAAGAAGAAACTGATCACACAGAAGCAGGCGGCCGCGGAGATCGGTGTGACCGAACGGCAGGTGCGGCGGCTGCTGCGCAAGCTGCGGCGCAAAGGGGATCGGGCGGTCCTGCATGAGCTGCGGGGGCGCCCCTCGAATCGGAAGCTGCCGGACGAGCTGGAACAGCAAGCGATCGCCGTTCTCTCCGATCCGGTGTACCGAGGATTCGGCCCGACGCTGGCGGCGGAGTACCTGCACAAGCGGCACCGGATTACGGTGAGCAAGGAGACGCTGCGGCGGTGGATGGCGAAGGCAGGGCTATGGAAAACCAACCGGCGCCGCGTGGTAGAGGTACACCAGTGGCGGGAGCGGCGGAGCCGCTGCGGCGAACTGGTGCAGTGGGACACCAGCACCCACGATTGGCTGGAAGGCCGCGGTGAAACGATGTACCTGATCTCGATGATCGACGATGCCACCAGCCGGCTGTTCGCGCGCTTCGTGCAGCACGACACCGGGGAAGAGAACATGCGCCTGCTGTGGGCCTACCTGGAGCGGTTCGGCCGACCGCTGGCATTCTACACGGACAAGGCCGGGATGTTTCAGGTGGCGGTCAAGACCAAACGGCAGGAGCAACGTGAAGGGCAGGACCGGCCTAAGATGCCGCCGACGCAGATTGAGCGAGCGCTGGGCGAGCTGGGGATCGTCTGGATTCCGGCGCACTCGCCGCAGGCCAAAGGGCGCGTGGAGCGCCAGTTCCAGACGGCCCAGGACCGCCTGGTGAAAGGGATGCGGGTGGCCCAGGTGGGAACCATGGAGGAGGCCAACAGCTATCTGGAGAAAGAGTATCTGCCGTGGTGGAACCTAAAGCTGACGGTGGCGCCGGCTCATGCCAGCGACGCTCATCGGCTCGTGGGCAAGGGCCAGGACCTGGCGGCGATCCTGAGCCACGTTGAGTCGCGGCAGGTGACCAACGACTACACCGTGCGCTATGAAGGCAAGCTCTATCGGATCGACCGCAAGGACGTGCGCGTGGGATTGCGCACCGCCAGGGTACGCGTCGAGGAGCGATTGGACGGAACCATCGCCGTACGATTTGAAGGCCGGTATCTGGGCGTTCGCCTTTGCACACAGCCTTCACACCAACCACGGGCGCTCGAAGCGGCGGCGGTGGCGAAACCGCCGCGCCCTGCGGGCCAACCCCGTCCTAAGAGCGGGTGGATGAAGAGCTTCTCTCTCAAGGCGGGTCGGTCGTTGAGCCAGGCCATCGACATCTCGAATGCGCACAACTGAGCGCGGTTCCAACAACGAAAGGCAAAAGGAGCGCCGGGCAAAGGCGGCCCGGCGGTTCTTCGCATTGTGTAGCCCAAGGCCTCCGCTCCTCAGAGACTCCACCAAAGAAAGGGTCACGTCAAAAGCAAAACCCTCCGATGGCGACTTAGTCGCCGCCACCAGAGGGTTGATGAGGACCGATGCTTTCTCCGGAGCCAGCCCCGTCGTCGCCTCGGCCTCGGGCATCCGCTCGGGCGCGACCCCTCGCGGACAAACTCACACTACCATGCCACGTCAGGCCGACCCCTCAAAACAGGACATTTCTACTTTGCTCGGAATAGGACATTTCTACTTTGCCTTGACAAGGGGGCTGCGGCTACTTTTCGAATGCCTCGCGCACCCTCTCCACCATCCACGCCAGGTCCTCTTTCGAAGTGACCAGCGGCGGAGCGAGGCGGATGACGAAGTCGTGCGTCTCTTTGCAGAGGACGCCGAGTTCTTTCAGCCGTTCGCAGTAGGCGCGCGCAGGGACCGCGAGTTCGATGCCAAGGAGCAGCCCGCGACCGCGGACGCTGCGAATGTCGGGATGGCCGATTCCGCGCAGCTCTTCGAGCACCCAGCCGCCCAACTCGGCCGAGCGTTCCGCCAGCCGCTCTTCCACCGTCACGCGCAGCGCCGCACGCGCCACGGCACAGGCCAGCGGATTCCCGCCGTATGTGCTGCCGTGGCTGCCGGGCCGGAAAACGCCGAGGATCTCCGCGCTCGAAACCACCGCCGACACCGGGTAAACGCCGCCCGAAAGAGCTTTGCCGAGGATGAGCACGTCGGGCCGGACGCCTTCGTGATCGCAGCAAAGGAAGCGGCCGGTGCGCCCCAATCCGGTCTGGATTTCGTCGGCCGCCAGCAGCACGCCCTCTTGCCGGCAGATCGCCGCGGCGGCTCTCAGGTAGCCATCGGGCGGAATCAGGATGCCGGCCTCGCACTGAATCGGCTCGAACAGGAACGCGCACGTGCGCGGAGTGATCGCCCGCTCCAGAGCCTTCGCGTCGCCGAACGGCACTTCGACGAAGCCCGGAGTGAACGGGCCGAAGCCATCGCGGTAGTAAGCCTCGGACGAGAATCCCGTGATGGTGGTGGTACGCCCGTGGAAATTGTTCTGGCACACGACGATTTCCGCCTGGCCGTCCGGAATGCCTTTGCGCGTGTAGCCCCAGCGGCGGACCGCCTTGAGAGATGTCTCGACCGCCTCCGCGCCGGTGTTCATCGGCAGCACCATTTCCATGCCGCAGAGTTGGGCCAATTCCTGCTCGAAGCGCGGGAGCTGATCGTTGCGGAAGGCGCGCGAGGTCAGTGTGACCCGCGCGGCCTGCTCCGCGAGCGCCTGCACGATGCGCGGATGGCAGTGGCCCTGGTTCAACGCCGAGTAGGCGCTGAGGCAATCCAGGTAGCGCCGGCCATCGGCATCGTAGACCCACGCCCCGGCGGCGTGCTCCACCACCACATCGAGAGGATGGTAGTTGTGCGCACCCCAGCGGTCCTCTATCTCGATCAGTTCGTTGGTAACGGTGGGAAGCTCGGAGTTCATTGTGATTGAAATGTCGCTGCTTAATGGCCGGCGCGGTGAGCGGCGTCCTTGGCGGGCGGCGGTCCCAGATGGGCGGCCGTCTTGGCCGCTTCTTCGACGGCGCGGGCCAGCACGGATCGAATCCTGCCGTCTTCGAGCATCAGCAGCCCGGCGATTGTACAGCCCGCCGGCGTGGTGACGTCGTCGCGAAGCGCGGCCGGGTGCCGTCCCGTGGCTTGCACCATCTTCGCGGCGCCGAGCACGGTCTGCGACACCAGCGTCAGCGCCAACTGCCGCGGCAGACCGACGCGCACTCCCGCATCCGCCAGCGCTTCCATGATCAGGTATTGATAGGCCGGGCCGCTTCCGCTGAGCGCCGTAATCGCGTCGAAATGGACTTCATCCACCGGGACGCACTTTCCGACCGCGTCGAAGATGTGCCGCGCGCGCGCCAGATGCGAGGCGTTGGCGTTGGTCCCCGCGCAGACCACCGTCATGCCTTCGCCAACGATAGCCGGGGTGTTCGGCATCGCGCGCACCACCGGGTTGTCCGTCTGGAGCAGCGATTCGATCCGTTCCGTGGCCGTCCCCGCCAGGATCGAGATCAGCAGCGCGTCCCGCCGCAGTCCGTCATTGCGAAGCGTGGTGAGAACCGCCGCGGCGTCCGCCGGTTTCACTGACACCAGAATGAGGCCGGCGCCCGGCACGCGAGCGTGGTAATCCACCTCCACCGTAATCTCCAGCGCTTTCGCAGCGTTCTCGCAGGCGACGGCGTTCTTATCGCCCGCCCACAGTTGTTCGCGCGGGACAAGGCCGCTCGCGAGCAGCCCTTTGATGAGCGTCTGGCCCATCACTCCGGCGCCAATAACCCCCAACGTCATCCCTTCGGCAATCACGGGAACTTGAGTAGACTTCGGCTCTTTTCGTTCTTTCGACATGGTGTAACCTTGGATTCAGGCGACCAATCGGCGAGATCCAGCCCGGTCCGACTTTTGAAGATACCACAGGCTGGCTGGATCGCTACGGCAGGGGCTTGCGCGCCGATGTCGCGAGAACTGGAGGAACCACCAATGTCACGTCTCACGCCCACCCTCGCCGGTGTGGCTCTTCTGGCAGTCTCGGCCTGTGCCCGCGCGGACACATGGCAAATCGATCCGGTTCACTCGTCAGCGCAATTCTCGGTGCGCCACATGGGCATCTCCACCGTCCGCGGTGCGTTCACGAAGGTGAGCGGCTCGGTTCAGTATGACGCGGCCGACCCGTCCAAATCGTCCGTCGAGGTCACGATCGACGCCGCCTCGGTGGACACGCGCGTGGAGATGCGCGACAAGGATCTTCGCAGCGCGAGTTTTCTCGACGTCGAGAAGTATCCCACGCTGACGTTCAAGTCCCGGCGCGTCGAGCCTGCGGGAAAAGGCATGTTGAAGGTCATCGGCGACCTGACCATCCATGGCGTAACCAAGGAGGTAACGCTCGACGTGGAAGGCCCGAGCCAGCCGATTGAGGCTCACGGAGGCTTCCATATGGGCGCCTCGGCCACCACGAAGATCAGCCGCAAGGATTTCGGAGTCAGCGGGGCCGCGCTGATGGTGGGCGACGAGATCGCCATCACCATCGATGTCGAGATGATGAAGCCGGCGGCCGCCAGCCACTGAGCCGGATCTACGGCCGCCGAACTGCGACGTCTACTCCACGGCGGTGATGCCGGTCACCTTGCCGCCGGTGAAGGTGACCCGTATGTCCTGGTAGACGTATATCTTCTTCGGCCCGAGTTCGATCACTCGAGTGGGCTGCCCGAGCGCCGCAACTACTTCGTTGAACGCTCTGGCCTAACGCCGGGCCCGAAGGCGCCGCGGGAGGTGCGGAGCTGTCCGCCGGAACTCCGTTGAGCGCCTCTTTCTCCGCCTGGTCGGCTTCCTGCGTCTGCTGGTTGATCTCCGCCGCGACGTTTGCCTCGGGAGGCGGAGCCGATTGCGCGAATGGCGCCTGGACCGGCGCGCCGTTGGCCGATGCCGGAGGCGCGGGCAACCCACCCTTGCCTCGCTTGGATTGGAGCTCGGCCATTCCCTGGTCGATGACCTCGCGCATGTGGTTCTGCATGTCCTGCAGGTCCGCCATCTCCACCGTCACCTGGGTTCCGGGCCGGCATTCCGTCCCCCCTTTGCTCGAGAGCACGGCCAGCGTGGCGGAAGTCGCCTCCGCGGGAGGCGCCGCGGTGAGCTGCAGCGCATCGCCTTCGCTAATCGGGCATTCCGCGCCGGAGGCGTCCGTGAGATCCAGGTCACGTCCCGCCACGAAGACGTGCGGCGCGTTGTCGCTCATCAGGCGTTGAATACCGCTCGATGCGGGATCGGTTTCCGCATTCTGGGCCGCCGCCTGCGCCTCGGTGTTTTCGAGTGCGATCTGACGCTGAACTTCGGCCGCGATCTGGTCTTTCACCTCGGGGCTGAGAGGGGCCGCGTCAGGGGGCGGCGCACTGGCGTGAGCCTGCATCCGGGCCTCGTAGTCCGCTTCCAGGCTCGCGGAGACCAGGTAGTCCGTCAGCCAGAACGAGGCGCTCGGGTATACCCGATATGGCCTGAAATAGGAGCCGTAATATCCGTACCAGGGCGACATCCGCCATCCCCAGACGTAAGGAACCGGGACCGCCCACGGGTTGTACGCCCACCCGTAGAACGCCGGCCGATAGTAGTACGACGGAGCGTAGACATTCAGAAAAACTCCGTGATACGGATAGACCCGGTAGAACCGGTCGTAAACCCTTCCATGGTAGTAGTAGGTCCGATGGCCGTATTCATGGCCGCGGAACGCGTACGGCCGCTGCACGTAACTCACGCTGCCGCGCACGGCAACCACGCGCGAGCGATCGGCCCGGTCCACAACCACCACGCGGTTCCCGCTCAGGCTGTGATGGACCATGATTCCGCGGTTGGCTAAGTGCACGTCCCTGGGAGCTCCGCCTGGACGCAGATGAACCTCGTTCCCATTCCCCGTATGAATCGTGCGGAACGCATTCGGAGCGGGATGGTACCCCGGCGGCGGATACGGGTGGTTTGGCGGTGGCGGCAGTGAGTGGCCGGTTGGGTGGGGTGTGCCCGATGGAGTAACGGTCTGGCCGCCGGCCGGGTGGCCTGTGGCCGTGGGCGTCGCCGCGTGCCCACCCGCGCCGCTCGTTCCCTTTGACGCTTTGCCCGACGCCGCGGGCTTGGACGAGTTCTTCTTGTCCTTGTCCTTGTCCTTGTCCTTCTCATCGGGCCGTGCCGTCGCGACCGCCAGCAGGACGATCGCTATTGCCATAAAACACCTGCCAACTGTCCACTTGCAGCGGTTTTGCGAACTCATGATTCTCTCCTGGACGTTACGAAGCCGTGACGTATCTGCCTGGCCGGCGCCGAACATGCCGGGCCGACCGTTCATCATTATAGTCAACGTTCGATTCCGCCAAACGGATACTGCCGGACGGGATTGGCATTTAGTCCAAATAGTGCTATTACTGAACGGATGCGGATTGGAGTGCGCTGAGCGCCGCGGGCTCACCGCGCGTTTGCGGGCGCGACGCCACGGCCACTCCTGACGGGTTTCTGAAGGAGAAAACGATGCGCAGCACGGTGCTCGCCCTCATTTTGGCTGCCGCGGTTGTTTCGATCGCGCCGGCCCAGCAGAAAAAGCGCGTTGCGGTCATGAACTTCGACTACGCGACGGTGCAAAGTTACTCGGCCGCGATTTTCGGCACGGACCAGGATATCGGCAAGGGGATCGCGGACCTGGTCGTCGAGAAGCTCGTTCAAGGCGGCCAATACAGCGTGATCGAACGCAAACAGCTCGATAAGATCATCGCCGAGCAGAACTTCTCGAACAGCGACCGCGCCGATTCCACCACGGCCGCCAAGATCGCCCGGATTCTGGGCGTTGACGCGATCATCCTGGGTAGCATCACGCAGTTCGGGCGCGACGACAAGAGCGTCGGCGTCGGCGGCGGCGCAGCCAACGTCGTTTCAGGGCGCTTCGGCCTGGGCAAGGTCAAGACCAACGAGGCCAAGGCTGTGGTCGCTATCTCCGCCCGCATGATCAATACCGATACCGCCGAGATCCTCGCGGCCGTGAAAGGGATGGGCGAGTCCTCGCGCAAAGGAACGTCCCTGTTCGGCGCGGGCGGCGGCGACAGCCGTGGTGGCGGCGGCATTGACATGACCAGCAGTAATTTCTCCCAGACCATCATCGGCGAAGCGGTGGACAAGGCAACCACGGATCTGTGCGCCCAGCTCAACGCTCAGGCGGCGACGCTGCCGGGCCGGGTGGTGGTGATCAGCGGCGTGGTCGCGGATGCCACCGGCGGGACGCTGGTGCTCAACGTGGGAAGCCGCGCCGGCCTGAAGGTGGGCGACCGCCTTGAGGTCCGCCGCAAGGTCAAAGATGTAAAAGATCCGGCCACCGGAAAGGTGCTTCGGAGCATCGATAACAAGGTGGGCGAGGTCGTGATTACCGACGTCGACGAGGGGTCGGCGGTGGGGAACTTCAACGGCGCCACGCCGGCCAGGGCTGGCGACGTGGTGAAAAGCATGTAGTCGTCGGGCGGGCTCTTCCGCCCGCCCCCGGCCCAACTGGGGAGGTCCAGCCATGGCTCTCAATGTAGGCGACACTGCCGGCGATTACCAGATCATCGGCATTCTCGGCGCAGGCGGTATGGGCAAGGTGTACAAGGCCCGCAACGTCATTACCGACCGGGTCGAAGCGCTGAAGGTTCTGCTGCCCGACTTGACCAACGAAACCGAAGTGGCGGACCGGTTCATGCGGGAGATCAAGGTCCTCGCCAGCCTCAGCCATCCCAACATCGCCGCGCTGCACACGGCGGTCCGGGTGGACAACCAGCTCCTGATGGTTATGGAGTTCATTGAGGGGAGAACCGTCGAGGACCGCCTCAAGGACGGCCCCATTCCGCCCGGCGAGGCGGCTGGATACATCTCGCAGGCGCTCTCTGCCCTGGCCTTCGCCCACGAGCACGGTGTGGTGCATCGCGACATCAAGCCGGCCAACATGATGATCACGCCGGGTGGCCAGTTGAAGGTGATGGATTTCGGGATCGCCAAGGCCGCCGCCGACCGGCGCCTGACCATGACTGGCACCACGCCCGGATCGCTGTGCTACATGTCGCCGGAGCAGGTGAAGGGCAGCGCCGATCTGGACGCACGCTCCGACCTCTACTCCGTGGGCGTATCGCTCTACGAGATGGTGACCGGAACGCGGCCGTTCAAGGGCGACAGCGATTATTCGATCATGGTGGCGCACCTCGAGCAGGTTCCGGTTCCGCCCATCGAGATCGATCCCACCCTGCCGGTGGCGTTGAACGAGATCATCCTGACGGCGATTCAGAAGGACCGGGAGAACCGGTTCCAGAGCGCGCAGGCGTTCCGGACCGCGTTGGAATCGGTCGCGGCTTCATTGGGCCCGCCGGCGCGGCCGTCCGCGACCGCCACTCGGCCCCAGGCCGCCGCCACTGTGCCCCAGGCCGCCGCGCCTCCGCCACCTCTTGCGCCGACCGTCACCCGGGCGGTCCCGCAAGTGCCGCCGCAGCAGCCGCCGACGTTGCCGCAGGCAGCTCCGCCGACGCTGCCGGAAGCCGTGCCGCCTCCGCCACTGCCGCAAGCGGCGCCGCCCGCGCCGGCGTTCCAGGCCGCGCCTCCGCCACCTCTTGCGCCGACCGTCACCCGGGCGGTTCCGCAAGTGCCGCCGCAGCAGCCGCCAACGTTGCCGCAGGCAGCTCCTCCGCCGTTGCAGGAAGCCGTGCCTCCTCCGCCGTTGCCCCAGGCCGTACCGCCCCCGCCGCTGACGCAAGCGCCGCCGCCCCCGCCGGCGTTCCAGGCCCCACCGCCCCAACCGGTCGCGTGGGCCGAGCCTCCTGCGGTCTCTGCGGCGCCGGTCCAGCGGTCGGGCCACCGCGGGCTCTGGATGGCGCTGGGCGGTCTGATTGTCCTGGCGCTCCTGGCCGTGGCGGCGATTCAGGGCCCCCGTTTGTACCGCACCTGGGCGGGAGGGCCCGGCAAGCAGTCCGCGGTACCCGCCGAGACTCCGACGCCCCCGGCGCCGGCGTTGACACCGGAGGCCGCACCAACGGCCCAACCCTCGGACGCAAACGTGGCTCCGCCGAGCGCGGTCGCGCCAGCCGCACCCGCCGCCCCACCCGCGGCGCATGCCAGCCAGGCGGCTCATGCGGCGCCTCAATCGGCCGCCCCGCCATCGGTCGAGCCCCAGCGGCCCACAGAGCCGCCTCCGCCCGCAGCTCCTGCGGTCGATACCGCCCGCTTGGAGCGCTTGCGCGACCGGCTCGGCGTTGTCGCTCCGCGCGCCAACGCCATCCGCGCCAGCCTGCAAAACCTGGAGCGCCAGCAGCAAGCTTCGGGTTATGGGATGCGCGGCGACATCTCGGCATCCTGGAAGCGCATGGAATACCTGCTCGATGAGGCGCAGGCCGCGCTCAACGCCAATAACCCCGATCGCGCGCAGAAGAACCTGGAGTTGGCCGAGCGGGAAGCCGACAAGCTGGACAAGTTCCTGGGGCGCTGAGAGTCACTGGCTGGTTGGCCAGGGCGTCGCGACAGGCGCCAGCCTGTCAATGGCCTGAACCAGGTCGGCCGCGCGAACCGGTTTCGAAACGTAGCCGTCCATCCCGGCCGCCAGACAGCGTTCCTCGTCGCCCTTCATAGCGTGGGCGGTCAGAGCGATGATCGGTATGTGAGAGTGCGTGCCGCGTTCCTTCTTGCGGATCGCGGCGGCCGCTTCCAGCCCGTCCATCTCCGGCATTTGCACGTCCATCAGAACCACGTCGAATTCCTGCCGGTCCAGGGCTCTCAAACCCTCTCGCCCGTTGCCCGCCACCGTGACGGTGAACCCCGCCTTCTCGAGAATGCGTGCGGCCAGGCGCTGGTTTACCACGTTGTCCTCACAGAGCAGGATTCGCAATGAGGCGCGCTCCACGCTGTCGAGGGCCTCGTCTGCGCCTTGAGGCGCGGCGGCGGCCGCCAAGCCGAGCGCCGTCAGGATGGCCTGATGCAGCTCACCGTGCCGCACCGGCTTCACGAGGTGAGACTTTACCCCCAGATCGTGGGCCCGGGCCACGTCGCTGAACCCGCTTGCCGAGCTCAGCATCAGAACGACGGCGGGGGCCGGATCCGCAGCGCCCTTGATTTCCCCAGCCAGATCGAAGCCGTTCCGCTCCGGCATCTGCGCGTCCGCCAGGACCAGGCGATAGGGCGCGCCTGCCTGGGACGCGCGGCGGAGCTCGGACAGGGCTTCCGGAACCGTGGCCACCGAGGTAGGGCACATGCGGAGCCCGTGCAGCGTGTCAAGCAGAACCCGGCGCGCGGTCGCATTATCGTCCACCACCAGCACCAGGGCGCCATCGAGCGAGCCTTCGCCGTTCCCTGCCACAGGATCGTCCTGAGGTGCGGCTCCAAGGCGTGCGCTGAACTGGAAACAGCTTCCCTGGCCGGGCTCGCTCGCGACCGAGATCTTGCCGCCCATGGCCTCCACCAGCCGGGCCGAGATGGTCAGGCCCAACCCCGTGCCGCCGAACTTCCGCGCTGCCGACCCGTCGGCTTGAGAGAAGGCTTCGAAGATCACTTGCTGCTTCTCGGGCGGAATCCCGATACCGGTGTCTCGCACCGAGAAGTTCAGTGCCAGCACATCGTCCGTGCGGCCCCCCAGCGCGGCTTCGAGCACGATTTCGCCGTGGTCGGTGAACTTGGTTGCGTTCCCCAGGAGGTTGAGCAGCACCTGTCGAAAGCGCAAGGCGTCTCCCAAAACGTATTCCGGCACATCCGGCCGAATGTCGCACGCCACTTCAACGCCGTTCTGGTGCGCACGGAGAGCCACCGCCGTGGCCGCATCTTCCAGGCACCGATGCAGATCGAAGCGCGCGACATCGAGTTCCATCCTTCCCGCCTCGATCTTCGAGAAGTCGAGGATGTCGTTAATCACGCTCAGCAGGCTGTCCGCCGAGGTCTTGACCATGCCCAGATACTCGCGCTGCTCGGGAGCCAGGTCGGTGTCGAGCAGCAGTGCGGTCATACCGATGACCCCGTTCATGGGGGTGCGGATCTCGTGGCTCATGTTGGCGAGAAACTCGCTCTTGGCCCGGTTCGCCGCCTCGGCCTTCTCCTTGGCGCGCATCAGCTCGGCCGTCTGTTCCTGCACCTCCAGTTCCAGGCGTCCCTGGTGCCGGAGCAGCTCCAGGTCGCGCCGTTCGATCTCCGACAACATGTCATTGAAGGTGTCGATCAGCCGTCCCAGCTCGTCATTGGCCCGCTTGTCCGCGCGGACCGCATAGTTCTTCTGTTGATAGACCGTACGCGCCGTGTCCGCCAATTGGGCGATCGGCCGGGTAATAAGGAGTTCCAGTTTCGAAGAGATCGCCAGCGCCAGGAAGGACGCGCACAGAACCATCAAGGCGACCATGCCCGAGAAGCGTGTCCGGCGGAGATTCAACTCCTCGAGGTCCGACTCGATATAGATCCCTCCCACCGTCTGCGGCCCCAGCCGAATGCGCCTGAAGAGCCTGAGCCTGTCTCCTTCAAACGACCCCCCTTCCGCCAGGGGCTCGGGCGGCGCGGGCGCGCGCGACCCCCCATCGCGCCAGTACTCGGCAAACGGCGTTCCATCCATCGAGTAGATGAATGCCGCCACGACGGAGTGGCGAGCCCGAAGCCCCGCCAACAACTCCTTGGCGGTTGCCGGATCGTTGAAACTCAGCGCGGCCGTGCTGTTCGCTCCGAGAATGTCCGCGAGCACGCCCAGATCGTTCTTCAGGGCGGAGCGCGAGGCCATCTGGTCGTAGGGCACAACCGCCGTGCCGATCAGCGCCAGCGCGACCGCGACGGTGGCCATGACAATCAGCCGAAGCTTTTGCCTGATGGTCAGGTTGCGATATCGCCGCTTCAGGCGTTCGTGCATCGCGCTACCTCACCGTCCGTGCCAGGCTGAGGAGCTTGGCGCTGATCCGAAGCCCCGACTGGCCGGCCGCGGTGATGTTGACCTCTAACCGGATTCTGCCATCGGCCACCTTGAGGTTCATGATGCCGCCCCGTTCGGCGAAGCCTTCGGTTTCTCCCACCGTCAGCACGCTCGATCCCCGTACCTCTTCGAGGATCGTGCCGAGACGTTTCTTCTCCGAAGAGCTGACGAAGAGCATCTGGCAGCCGCACCCCTCCCGCGCGGTGGCAACCTGGCTGGCGATCAGGGGCCGGCCGTTAACGTCCTTGCCGCGTAGCGCATCCTCGAGGCCTCGCCCAAACCGGTTCTCGCCTAGCACGCACACGCGGAAGGGATCGGTGCTGTTGCGGAAGCTTCCCGCGGGCCAGGCGACGAACTTGGCGAAGTTGTACAGGAATGCCGCTTTGAGCGCGTACTCGTCGATCGGCGGCCGCCCCGGTGCGGGCGCCTGGGCGTAACAGACCGCACCTAGGACCACCACCACCAGGGCAGTAGCCGCCGCACGAGTTGTCGGCAAGCGGGTCATGTCAGCAACCGTCAGAACCGCACGGTGAGCTTCCCAAAAACGCTCCGCTCGACGGCGGTGGGCACCACCTCGTCGCTGTCGCCGAATTCCAGGAAGCGCGGGCCCAGCAGATTCTGGCCAACGGCGCTCAGTTCCACTCCTTCGCCGAAACGCCGGGCCAGGCGGCAATCGAGCCGAAAATGGCCGGGGATATTGCCCGTCCCGAGATGCGCGTCGTAGTACAACGCCTGGTCAAAGCTGAGCTTGCGCGAAACGTTCCATTGCGACCGGACTTCAAAAGAATGCCGCGGCGTGTTGCCGGCCGTTTGTTGGGTTGTTGTCGTATCGGCGCTCGAGGGATCGTTGGCAAGGTCCATTACGAGATACGCGTAGCCTGGGATGAGCCTCCAGGTCGGAGTCACGTTCCAACTCACCGACGCCTCTCCGCCATAGTCGGTCCCGTGTCCCAGGTTCGCCCTCAACACCGGAATCACAATCTGGAGCGTCGGATCGAACGAGAGAATCTCCGGGGCCTGCGGCTCGTTTGTTTCCAAGTCCCGGTACCTGCTGACAAACCCTGCGATGTCCAGCGAGAGCTTGTCCGTCAATTGTGTCCGGTAGCCTGCCTCCAAATCGCGCACCTGCTCCGGCTGGAAGGCGGGATTGCCGATGAGCCTCACTGTGGTGGTGGCGTTTGGACCGGAGGCAAAGACTTCCAGGTCGGTCACGACACTGGCGTCCGTAAGGGCGGGCTGCCGGATGGCGCGGGCAACCGACGCCCAGAGGGTATTCCGATCGGACGGCATCCAGGCAATCCGGGCGCTCGGCTCGTACTCGAAGCCGCTGAAGGCGTTGTGCTCCAGTTTTGTGCCGATCGTGAAAGACACGGAGTCAGCGAGCCGGATCTCGTCCTGGATGAACGCGCTGAACAGGCTGGCCGTCTGTACGCCCTTCGGAAGACTGACTTGGTAGCCCGGAGAGAGACTGGCTTCAGAGTACCGGTATCCCATCCCCCAGACAATGTCATTCCGCCCCATTGGCGCGAGGTGGTCCTGAAAATCGAAATCGAGGTTCCGGAGCATCTCCGGTATGTCGAGCTCGGTGCGGCGGCGCTCATCGTAGTATGCCTGGAACGAGGTTTGCGATCCTCCTCCGAATGTCCGCTCCCACCGTCCCAGCAGGCTCCCGCCGACGGCCGTGTAGCTCTGGCTGAAGGTCGGCGAGCCCGGAAGGGGCTCGAAATTGGGATATCGCATCTCGCTATCCCAGTTCGAAAAGAAGTCGCCTTCGAGGGTGAATGAGTCGCTCGCCGTCGAACCCCAATCCGAGCGGAAACCCCCTCGCACTCCGGACCAGCCATCGCCGCCCGAGGCTCCGTCCGCGAGCGGCAGACCGTCTGCTCTGTTGTACTGGCTGTAGATTCGATACGTTCCCGTCGGGCCGGCTGAGCCGCCATATTGGGCCAGGCCGGCGGCATCGCCCCCGGTGCCGCCCTCGGCGGTGGTGAGACCTCCCTGGGTGGCAGAGGCCCGTTTCGTCATAATGCTGATGACCCCGTTGACCGCGTTCGCCCCCCATACGGTCGCCCCCGGCCCGCGAATCACCTCGATCCGCTCTATGTCCTCCAGAGGCATTTGCAGTTGATCCCAGAACGTGCCAGAGAAATCGGAGCTGTAGACTGTCCGTCCGTCCACCAGCACCAGCACCTTGTTGCCATAGCGCTGGTTGAACCCCCGGATGCTGATGGCCCAGTCGTTGGCATTGATCTGGTACACGTTGACTCCGGGAACCATGCGGAGCAGGTCCGGGATGTTCTGGGCGCCGGAACGCCGGATGTCTTCCTGCGTAATCACCGAGACCGCCGCCGCGGCGCGGAACAGCTTCTGTTCCTTCTTCTCCACCGAGGAGACCTTCACGTTGAGCAACTCTTCCAGACTGGCGTCGGTCAGATCGGACTGGCACCACGCCATCCCGGCCGCCGCCAGGACGAGCGCTGAGGACTTCGCGAGACGGGTTGACGGGATCATGGGTTTCTTCGCTCCTGGAGCGCTGCCAGTCAAGCCAGCGTGGCTCTCTCGGATCATATCGGCCGCCCGGCCCATGGGCGTTAGGTGCGGATTCCGGTACAGCGGCTGCCCAGGGCCTCGCCGTGAGGGGTCATCCCGTGAGGCTTCATCCGGTTGCTTTCTCCCCCCATCCCTGCTAAATTAGGCTCTCTTTCGTTGCAGGCCGCTGTAAAACCCCTTGGAAGGAGCGCGCCCTTGAGAATCGTTGTTCTTGTGAAACAGGTGCCCGACACCAAGAACGTCACCGGCGAGGTGATGAAGCCCGATGGGACCGTCAACCGCGGCGCGCTGGCCGCCATCTTCAACCCAGAGGACCTCAACGCCCTCGAAATGGGCCTGGAGATGAAGGAGCGCTTCGGCGGCGAGGTTATCGTGCTCACCATGGGCCCGCCGCGCGCCGCCGACATTCTGAAGGACTCCCTCTGCCGCGGCGCCGATCGCGTCATCCTCCTGAGCGACCGCCGCTTCGCTGCCTCCGACACCCTGGCAACCTCCTACACCATCGCCCAGGCCATCATGACGCACCTGGCCCCCTACGACGTCGTCCTGTGCGGACGGCAGGCCATCGATGGCGATACGGCGCAGGTCGGCCCGCAGGCTGCCGACAAGCTCGGCATCGCCCAGGTCACCTACGCCGACAAGATCCTCAAGTTCGACGGAAAGAAGCTGACCATCCGGCGCGACCTCGGCCGGGCCGAGGAGGTCGTGGAAGTGACGCTGCCGGTGCTGCTGACCGTCCCCAAATCGGCCAACTCGCCGCGCTGGCCCAACGCCCGGCTGCTGCTGAAGTACCGGCGGGCGCGCTCGGCTTTCGAGGTGGAAGGAGAGGCCAAGGCGCAGGGCCGCACCGTTGACGAGGTGGTCGGCGCGCTGCGCGAGAAGGGGCTGTTCGTCGAGACCTGGGGCGCCGAAGACATCGGGGCCGACCTCGGCCGCATCGGCATTTCCGGCTCGCCCACCAAAGTCAAGAAAGTCGAGAACGTGGTCCTGACCGGCGCCAACCTCAAGCTGTTCCCCGCGGACGATAACGGCGTCCGCGACCTCATCAATGAATTGATCGACGAGAGGACGTTCGGCTGATATGTCGCAGCACGGAGATGTTTGGGTATTCGCGGAAGTTGACGATGGCAAGGTCGCCGACGTCTCGCTCGAGCTGTTGGGCAAGGGCAGGGAACTGGCCGGAACCTTGGGCGTCAGGCTGGGCGCGGCCATTCTCGGGCACGGCTCGAAGAAGCTGGCGGAAAGGCTGTTCGCGCATGGCGCCGATGTGGTCTACTCGGCCGAGCACGAGCGCCTGGCCCAGTACACCACGCTGCCCTTCGCCCGCGTGTTGACGGACCTGATCCGCGACAAAAAGCCGGAGATCGTCCTCTACGGCGCATCGCCCGTAGGGCGCGACCTGGCGCCGCGCGTGGCCTCCTCCCTCAAGACCGGGCTTACCGCCGACTGCACGGATCTACAGATCGGCACCTACGAATCGGGCGGCCGGCTCTACCAGCAAAAGCTGCTGCAAATCCGCCCGGCCTGGGGCGGCAACATCATCGCCACCATCGTCAGCCCGGACGTGTTGCCGGAGATGGCGACGGTGCGGGAAGGCGTCATGCACATTCCCGAGCCGGTCGAAGGACGCGGCGGCGAACTGGTGGATGTCCCCGTGGCCCTCGATTCCGAGGGCGAGGCCGTGAAGGTTCTGGAGCGGCACACGCACCCGCGGCGCGTGGACCTCAAGGCCGCCAACGTCATCGTTTCGGGCGGATACGGCGTGGCCAGCCAGGATGGCTTCCGGCTGGTGCAGGAACTGGCGGCGGTGCTGGGCGGAGCGGTCGGCGCCTCGCGCGCCGCGGTCGATTCCGGCGTGGTCCATCACGATCACCAGGTCGGCCAGACCGGGACCACGGTGCGCCCCAAGCTCTACATCGCCTGCGGCATTTCCGGCGCCGTGCAGCACCGCGCGGGCATGGAGGAATCCGCCAAGATCCTGGCCATCAACACCGACCCCAGCGCGCCCATCTTCGGCATCGCGCATTACGGGATCGTGGGCGACTGCCGCGAGGTGCTTCCCCGCATCATCAAGGCCCTGAAAGGCAAGCTCTAGGAGCGCGACGTGGAGAACTTCTTTACCGATAACCCCGACATTCAGTGGCACTTCAACCATCTGGACCACCAGGAAGTGGTCGCCGCGATCGAGGACAACTACACCCAGGCGAGCCAGCACGACGACGCGCCGGTGTCCTACGAAGACGCCCTCGTCGGCTACCGTAGCGTCCTCGAAATGGCGGGCGCCATCGCGGCCAAAGAGATCGCACCGCTGGCGGCGGAGGTGGATCGGGAAGGCGCGCACTTCGAGAATGGCCAGGTTGTCTACGCCAAGGGCACCCAGCGCGCCATGGACGTTCTGGCGAAGTCCAACCTGCTGGGCTTCACTCTGCCGCGGCGCTACAGCGGGCTGAACTTCCCCGGCCTGCTCTACAGCATGGCCATTGAAATGGTCTCGCAGGCCGACGCCAGCCTCATGAATCTGTTCGGCTTGCAGGACATTGCGGAGACTCTTCACGAGTTCGGCGACGACACGCTCAAGGACCGCTACCTGCCCCAGTTCGCCACCGGCAAGGTCACCGGCGCGATGATTCTGACCGAGCCCGATGCCGGAAGCGACCTGCAAGCCGTGCGGCTCAAGGCGGCGCTCCAGCCCGACGGCTCCTGGAAACTGTACGGCGTCAAGCGTTTCATCACGAACGGTTGCGCAGACGTCAGCCTGGTGCTGGCGCGCTCGGAAGAGGGGAGCATCGACGGCCGCGGCCTTTCGATGTTCGTCTGCGAGAAGGGCCCCGATCTCGTCATTCGCCGCATCGAGCACAAGCTCGGAATCCACGGTTCGCCCACCTGCGAGTTGCAATTCAACGGCGTCCCGGCTCTGCTGGTGGGGCAGCGGCGGCTGGGCCTGATCCGCTACGTCATGTCTTTGATGAACGGCGCGCGGATCGGCGTGGCCTGCCAGGGCATCGGCATCGCGCAGGCTGCCTACGAGGAAGCGCTGAAGTACGCCCGCAAGCGGATTCAGTTCAAGCATCCCATCGTAGAATTCCCGCAAGTCTATGACATGTTGGCGCGAATGAAGTCCAGGATTCAGATCGCGCGCGCCATCACCTATGACGCCAGCCGGCTGGTGGACTTGCGCCGCGTGCTCGAGGTGCGGGAAGCCGCGGGCGATTTGTCGCTGCGGGCGCGGCTCAAAGAAGTATCGTCCTGCGCCTCTGTCCTCACGCCCATCGCCAAGGCCTACGCGTCCGAAATGGCCATCGAGGTGACCTACGACGCGATCCAAATCCACGGCGGCACGGGCTACATGCAGGAGTTCAGCGTGGAGCGCCTGGCGCGCGATGCCCGCATCACCACCATCTACGAAGGAACCACGCAGCTTCAGGTGGTGGCCGCCACGGTTGGCATTATGAGCGGAACTCTGGGGAACTATCTGACGCAGCTCGGCGAGCGGGCCTTCAGGCCAGAGCTGATGAAGCTCTCCTCCCTGGCGCGCGAAAGCCGCGAGCGGCTGGCCTCGAGCGTGATGTTCCTCAAGAGCATGAACGACCGCACCTATAGCGAGCTGGTGTCACGCCGACTGGTCAACCTGGCTTCGGACAGCCTGGGGGCGCATCTACTGCTGCTGCAGGCCGAAAAGGATGCCGCCCGGGCGCCGCTGGCCGCTAAAGTATTTGCCGACGTTATGCCCCGTATCCGCATGCAAGCGGAGTACATAGCGAGCGGCGACAAGCTGGTCATCGAGCAGTGCGCGGCCTTGCTTTAGGCCGCCCCAACCGCCCCGCGCCGAGAGCCTGCCTGGTCCCGGCGCGTCACGTTAACTTTTGTTTATAAAGTCGGCAGTTGTGGTATAATCGGGTCGCGTTGCTTCAGGTCTTTAGCTTTGGACGGGTTTGGCAATTGCTGCTGTGGGAATCCACGCTAACGGATGTACCTCGCCGGTTTTTCCTAACTCTGTTCGCGGCTGAGCGGATCTCGATAACGCATAAACATTAGGGGAAAGTTGAAGGTAGAGCTAGGAACATGAAGGAAAAAGGAACCGTGAAGTGGTTTAACGCCGCCAAGGGCTTTGGTTTCATCCAGCGCGAGAGCGGCGAGGATGTTTTCGTGCATTTCAGCGCCATTGCGATGCCGGGATACCGCTCGCTGGACGAAGGCGCTCAGGTTGAGTTCTCTGTCAAGAGAGGCCCCAAGGGGCTTCAGGCAGAAGACGTAACGCTTGCAAGCTAGCGTCTTCCGTCCGTTCTGAGTTAGTCCCTGCGGGCCGGGCCGCGTGCCGGTCCGGTTCGAGTCTGCGGAATTCGCCGGGGCGCCGACGTCAAATCGGCGCCCCGCGGTATTCTATCTTCGTCCTGCCAGTGTTGCGCCGGGTGCGGATTTCGGTTACTGTACTACTTAAGAATGCTCCACTTTTTCTATCCGGTGCTCGACGCACTGAACGACGGCCGGGTCATTCGGAAGTCGGTGGCGATTGCGCTGCGAATTCTGGGAATCCTGGTCGCCTTGGCCGGCCTGGTTCTGGTGATCGAGATTCTGAAGTACAGCTTCCACCCCGATACGACCACACAGGCCACGTTCGGCGGGTTGCTGTTTTCCGTCGTTCTTCTGGCGGCTTTCGCGTGCGTGGTCGAGATCCACTTCTACCGTGCCCGAAGCGTGGACGAGATGGGGGACCCGCCGTTCCCCGTGATCTCCGTCGTCTCCATTCTGTGCCGATTCGCAGGCGAGGTGTATGCCACCTTGCTGGTGGCGGTGGGCATCGGCGGCTGTCTCTTCCTGTGGCTGGCCAAGGTCAGCCCGCTCGGGTTCCTGAGCGCCATGGGAGGGTTGCTGCCGGCCTCTAACCTGGAAGCCAGCTTCATGGGCGGGGCCCTGCTGCTGATCCAGATGTGCCTGACGGCGCTATTGGGGTTGGCCCTGCTTTACGCGGCGGCGGAAGGGTTGTTGCTTGGTGTGGATGTCGCGCGCAACATTCGGCGGCTGGCGGAGGGAAAGCCGGCCTCGTCGCCAGCGGGCGCGCCCGAGCCGGTTCCGGTGGTTCCCGCCGCGCCACGGGATTTCTGTAAAATATGCGGAGTGGTGTTGGTGCCGGGCAATACGTTTTGCGGCAATTGCGGCACGCGGATTTAGGCTGAGACCGCGACTGCCCTATCGGCGCGCGAGCCGGCGGCCGATAGAAGCCGTAGGGAGGTTTTCGAGTGCGGAAGATTCTTTGGGCTCTGGTCGTCGGGCTGTTAATGAGTTGCGCTCCGGTTCCGGTTGCGGCAGCATCGCCGGCGGTCCCCTCCTGCAGGCGCCACAAGGCCAAGAAAGCGAAGTTCTCCCGGCCCGGCAAGTACAAGACCCCCAAGCTTAAGCAGGGCAAGAAGCACCACAGCTAGAAGACCGCTTCCTTGCGGTCGCGGTTCCCGTTCGGAGCCGGGCTCACGTCGCTGGGTCGAAATATGAAAATAGCGGTTGTTGGAGCGACGGGTGCGACCGGACGCAGCGTGGTTAAGCATGCACTTGCGCAAGGACACTTCGTTACGGCCGTTGCTCGCCATCCGGAGCGGCTGTCATCTGCCGACCGGCTGTCCTTCGTTCAAGGGGATGTACTCTCCCCAGGGGGCCTGACAGGTGCTCTTGACGGCGTGGAGGCAGCCATTAGCTGCATCGGACCGGAAAAGAACCTGTCGCCAGGAACGCTCATGTCATCTGGTGTCGCCAGCATTCTCACGGAATGCAAACGTGCGAACGTCCGGCGATTCATCATGCAAAGTGGTATCGGCTTGAGCGATGGACACGAACTCTCCTGGCCCAACCGCTTTGTCGTCCGCCTATCGGGCCGGATATTCACTGCTGCAATTGCCGACAAGGCGCTTGCCGAGCGGATCACGCAGAAAACAGACATTGAGTGGGTCATCGTTCGCCCGGTCGTACTGAGAGATAAGCCGGCGAAGGGACGCTATACGGCGGGTCCCTCAGCGCGAGTCGCGCCACTGGTTCCGCTTTCCTTTGACGATTGCGCCGACTGCCTGCTTCGTGCGGCGACAGATGAACCAGGCTGGATCGGAAGGATTGTGAACGTGGGTTCCTGACGCGGCTCAGTTCCGGGTTGGGCTTACGTCGCCACCTGCCCGTTGGCCAGCACGGCTTTCACCGCCCGCGCCAGGTCCTGCGCCAGGTACGGCTTCTGTAGGAAGCCGGATATCCGGACGCCTTCGAACGGACGCAGCGCTTCTGCTTCCGCGTAGCCGCTCGAAATCATGACCACCAGGTCCGGCTTCAGTTCGCGGAGATGCCCCAGCGTCTCGCCGCCGCTCATCCCCGGAAGTCCCGAATCGAGCACCACCAGCCGGATCCGAGTTCCCTGGTCCCGGACCATTTCGATGGCCGAGGGTCCGTCGGCCGCCACCAGAACCTCGTGACCTTGCCGCTCGAGAGAGCGCTTGGCGAGATCGCGGACCACCCCCTCGTCATCCACCACCAGCACGACGTCCCGGCCGGCGAGATCGTCCTTCTCCCGCTTCCGGGGCCGGTTTGCGGCCGCAGCCTGCCGCGCAGCCGGGAAGAATACCCGAAAAGTGCTGCCCGCGCCCGGCGCCGTCGTGAGCTGAATCGCGCCCTTATGGCTGCGCACGATGCCGGCGACAGCGGCCAAGCCCAGGCCCCGCCCCTGGAATTTCGTCGTGAAAAAGGGATCGTAGATCCTGCCCCCCTGCTCGGCGTCCATTCCGCAGCCGGTGTCGCGCACTTCGAGGAACACGTGGCGGCCGGCCGCGATGGGCCAGCCCCCCAGTTCTTCCCGAATCTGCGCCGCGGTGACGTTCTGCTCGCCCGTCGCGACGGAGACCACGCCCGCCTGGTCGCCGATCGCCTCGGCCGCATTCAGAGCCAGATTCATGAACACTTGCTGCATCTGGCTGGGGTCGGCCTCCACCGCTGGCATCTCCGAGGCCAGCTCGAAATGCAGAGCGATCTTCTTCGAGATGGAGCTTTGAATCAGAACGCAGGTCTCGCGGACCAGCGCGGTGAGGTCCACCGCCTCCAGAACGAACTGCCCTTTTCCTGCATAGGCCAGCATCTGCCGCGTAAGATGCGCCGCCTGTTCGCCGGATCTGACGATGCCCGCGAGTATCCCGGCGAGCGGGCTCCCTGGCGGGAGCATGTCCTCGGCGAGGCTGGCATTTCCGATGACCCCAACCAGCAAGTTGTTGAAATCGTGCGCGATTCCTCCGGCCAGTAGCCCGATGCTCTCCAGCTTCTGGGATTGCAGGAGCTTGTCTTCAGCCCGCTTGCGCTCGGTGATGTCCATATTTACGCCGACGAAGCGTCGTGCTTTGCGGCCCGCTCCCTCGCCCTCGAAGTACACGCGCCCGTGCGAGGACACCCAGTGCAGGGATCCATCGGGCCAGACGACGCGGAACTCGCGGTGGTACGCCCCGCCATCGGCGCCGGAGATCGCACGGTTCACGGCTTCGTCGGTGGCAGCGCGGTCGGCGGAGTGAATGCGCTCGATCGCGGACTGGTAGGGGATCTGGTCGCCGGCCGGCACGCCCCACAGGTCGCGGCAGCGCTCGTCCCAGAAGACCTCGCCGCTGTCGAAGCGGTAGTCCCACGCCCCCAGTTCCGCTGCTTCGAGCGCCAACCTGCGCTGTTCGGCCGCCTGCCGAAGCGCCTCCTCTGCGTGTTTGGCGGCGGTGATGTCGAGCGCCGTGCCGATGTAGCGAACCGGCCGGCCGGAAGCATCGCGCAGCGGGCGTCCCCGGGCCAGCAGCCACCGCGCCGCCCCATCCCCATTGGGGACGCGGAACTCCAGTTCGATCTCGGTTCCGCTTTCGGCCGCTTCCTGAACCACCCGTTCGGCCCGAGGGCGGTCGTCGGGATGAACGATCTCGCGCCAGGCGTCATAGGAAGGCTTCACGCTGTGCGGCTGGATGCCGTAAACCTTCCAGAGCTCTTCCGACCACACGTTCTCGTTGGTCAGGAGGTCCCATTCCCAGGCGCCGGAATGGGCAGCCTCGTACGCCAGGTGGAGGCGTTCCTCGCTCTCGCGCAGGGTCCGCTCCGCCTGCTCATGGGCGGTCCGCAGCCGAAGCACGCCGATGCCGTAACCAAGGTCGGCCGCCAACTCGGCCAGCAGCTTTCGCTCCTCGTCCGGGAAGCCACCGGCCTGGCGGGCATAAATGGTCAGTGCGCCAAAGGCCTTCCCTTCGGCCATGAGAGGCAGGGCGAGCGAGGAAGCATACCCGCGCCGTTTGGCTTCCTCGCGCCAGGGCAGGAACAGCGGATCGGTGAGCATGTCGCGGCAGACGCTCACCTGGCCCGTGCGGATGGCCGTCCCGGTGGGACCGCGGCCGTGTTCCGTGTCCGCCCAGGTGACTGTCTGGCTCTCCAGGTAGCCTTCCTCAAAGCCGGAGTAAGCCACAGGGCGAACGGTCTTGGCCTCGTCGTCCTCCCGGAAGCCGATCCACACCATCGCGTGCCCGCACTCTTCGACCACGATCTTGCAGGTCTCGTCGAGAAACGCCGCTTCATTGGTGGCCAGAAGGAGAGCCTGGTCGCTCCGGCTGATGGCCCGGAGGGCGCGGTTGAGCCGGCGCAGCTTAGCCTCCTCCTGCTCTCTGGTTTCTTCCGCCTGCCTGCGCGCGGTGATGTCCAGCGTGACGCCGGCGACCGAGACGGCCCGGCCATTCTCGTCATAAGACGCGCGCCCGCGATCCGCCAGCCACCGCGCCGTCCCATCCGCACAAACGACGCGGTACTCGGTTTCGAATTCGGCGTGCTGCTCCACCGCGGCGTTCAGCTCTTTGACCGTGCGCTCGCGGTCGTCCGGGTGCAGTGCGGCGCGCCAGGATTCGAACGTCAGGTGGGCATCCGGCGGCTGGCCGAAAAGGTGCCTCCAGATGGAATCGACGACGATTTCGGACGTTCCCGGCGTCCAGGACCACGTGCCGATGTCCGCCGCCTCCGTCGCCAGTTGCAGGCTCTCCGAGATCCGGCGGATTTCCCCGGTCGCGCGCTCCCGCTCGACGGCGAGCCGGGCCTGCGCCTCCGCATCGACCGCCCGCGCCTGGGCCCGGTGCATCGTTTCCGCGATCCAGGCAACCATGGTGGAGGCGGCGACAAAGACCGCGATTCCCACCAGATCCATCGGGTCGTTGATGGCCAGCCGGCCGACGGGCTCGACCCAGTATATGGCCACCAGCAGGGCCGAGAGCAGTGTCGCCGCCAGCCCCGGCCAGAAGCCGCCGAAAAGAGATGCGAGGACCACGGCAGGGTAGAACGTGACGTAGGGGACGCGCACCCCGAGGCTTCGCAGGGCCGTCGCCCGGACGCCGCCGGCCACGGCTACGGCGAGGACCGCCACGGCATACCGCCGCCATGCCGGTCGATGGGGTCGATTGAGAGCCATTTTCCCTCGCCGCGCACCACTAAAATTTGGCCAGTTCTTAATTGTACTCTTGACGCGGATTTTCGGACAAGCACCACGGAAACCGGTAACTTATTAAGTCACGCCGGCGTCTCCCAGCCAGATTAAGATGGATTGTGGCGCACGACGGCCGCCAGGAAGCCCCCGCCTATAACGGCGCGATCTGGATCGACAAGGAAAGCCACCACGTTCTTCGCATCGAGATGCGAGCGGTTGGCCTCGCCGCCGGGTTCCCGATCGACAGCGAGTTTCGGGGACTATCGCCATTCGGCGCGGAATCGACCGTCGTGTACGGCAAGTTCCGCGCAATCAACTACTGAGGTCAGTGAGGATGCCGGACCCTCCCGATCTAGGTTAGGATAGTGAGCCGGGAGGGAGACCGAAACATGGTCAACAATCTCGCCAGGACCCTCAGGGAGAAACTGGAGCGCCGCCGCGCGCTTGTGGCTCCTGGCTGTCACGACGCGCTTAGCGCGAAAATCATCGAGGCCGCCGGTTTCGAGGCCATTCAGGTGAGCGGCTTCGGCCTGGCGGGCAGCCTGCTCGCCAAACCCGACGTGGGCCTGGTGGAGATGAAGGACGTACTGGACCGCACCTGGGACATCGTCCGCGCCGTCTCCATCCCCGTCATGGCCGATATCGACACCGGCGGCGGCAATGCCATCAACGCTGCCGAGATCGCCGAGCGCCTCATCGCCATGGGCGTGGCCGGCGTCAACATCGAGGACCAGGTATTCCCCAAACGCTGCGGCCACATGGAAGGCAAGCAGGTGATTGGCGCCGAGGAGATGGCCGGCAAGGTTCGCGCCATGGCCAAAGTGCGCGAGCGCCTGGGAACGGATCTGGTGATCAACGCCCGCACCGACGCCTGCGCCGTCTACGGCCTCGCGGAAGCCATCCGCCGGGCGAATCTGTATCTCGAAAGCGGTGCGGATATGGCCTTCATCGACGGCATACGCACGAAGGCCGACATCGAGCGCGCGGTCTGGGAGATCAAAGGGCTGGTCTCGGTAAACCTGATGGACGCAGTCACGGGCGTCAAGACCGAGCTGGTGCCGATCCCCGAGCTGGCGCGCATCGGCGTGGCCCGGGTGAGCATTCCGGTGGCCTCCATCATGGTGGCGCATCGCGCGCTGAAGAGCTTCTTCGACGCGCTGCACGCTTCTCCCAGCGGCCTGCTCGAAGGCCAGAGCGCGTGGGTTTCGAGCTTCGCCGAATACACCGACTTCGTCGGCCTCAAAGAATACCGCAGCCTCGAAGACGAGTTCCTGCCGCGGACGAGTCTCGAAGTGAAGTACGCAGTGAACACGTAAGGAGCCACACACATGACACTCGCAGAGAAGATCCTGGCGCGTGCGTCGGGCCGGACCAGCGTCGCGCCCGATGAAATTGTGGTCGCCTCAATCGACCTTGCGTTATCGCACGAGAATGCCGACCTGGTGCGCAAGAGCTTTCGCGAAATCGGCGTGCCCAAGGTCTGGGATGCCGGGCGCATCGCGATCATCCTCGATCACCGCGTGCCTGCGGAATCCGAGAAGACCGCGGCCACCCACAAAGCGATCCGCGAATTCGTGAGCGAGCAGCACATCGCCAAGTTCTACGACGTGGGCCGCGGCGGGGTCTGCCACCAGGTGCTGGCGGAGAACGGGCTGGTCCTGCCCGGCATGGTGGTGGTCGGCACGGATTCTCATACCACCACTCACGGCGCCTTCGGAGCCTTCGCCACCGGCATCGGCGCCACCGAGATGGCGGGCGTGTGGGCCGAAGGGCAGCTCTGGTTCAAGGTGCCCTCCACCATCCGCATCGAAGTGACGGGCGAGCTGGGCCCCTGGATTTCGGCGAAGGACCTGATCCTTTACGTGGTGGGCAAGCTCGGATCCGACGGCGCCGATTACCGTTCGGTGGAGTTCGACGGCCCGGTGATCCGCGACATGAGCGTGGCCGGCCGCATGTGCCTGGCGAACCTCTCGATGGAAATGGGCGCCAAGGTGGCCTTCACGCCGGTGGACGAGAAGCTGGTCCGCTACCTGGCCCGGCGCACTTCGCGCGCCCTGTCCATGAGCCCGCAATACGAGCCCGATCCCGACGCCCGCTACGAGCGCGTGCTCGCCATCGACGCCCGCACCGAGCTGAGCGAGCCACAGATCGCCCGCCCGCACGCGGTGGATAATGTATGCCCGCTCTCCGAGGTTGGCGGCCTGCCGGTCAACCAGGCCGTGGTTGGTAGCTGCACCAACGGCCGTCTGGAGGATCTGGAAGTTGCCGCCCGCGTCCTCGACGGCCAGAGCATTCACCCGCGCACGCGCTTGCTCATTATTCCCGCTTCGCAAGAGATTTACCTCGAAGCGATCCGCCTGGGCTACATTCAAACGATGGTGAGGGCCGGCGCCATGGTGAATCCGCCGGGCTGCGGGCCGTGCGTTGGCGTGCACCAGGGAATCCTGGCCGCCGGCGAGGTGTGCATTTCGAGCACGAACCGCAACTTTGTCGGCCGCATGGGCAGCAAGGATTCGCGCGTGTACCTGGCTTCGCCGGCCGTGGTTGCGGCGTCGGCCATTGCGGGCGCCATCGCGCATCCCGCCGCAGTCGGCGCCAAGGAGTTGGTATGAAAACGGACGTTCTCACGCTTGCCGGCCGCGTCGCCGCCAAGCTGGGCGACAACATCGATACCGACATCATCTACCCCGGCCGTTATCTCAACGTCACCGACCGGGAGAAGACGCCCGAGCACCTGTTCGAGCTGGCCTACCCGGAGATCCGCGGCCTCATCCGCCCCGGAGATTTCATCGTGGCCGGGAAGAATTTCGGCTGCGGCTCCAGCCGCGAGCAGGCCGCGGCGGCGTTGAAGTTCGCCGGAGCCGGCGCCGTGATTGCGGTGTCGTTCGCGCGCATTTTCTTTCGCAACGCGATCAATCTCGGCCTGCCTGCCCTGGTTTCGGCGACCGCCGCCGATCGCATCGAGGTTGGCGACGAGCTGGCGATCGATCTCGCGTCCGGCACGATCCGGAAGGCCGGCTCGGACGAGGCGATAGCCGCCGCGCCTCTGGATCCCCGCGCCGCCGAGCTCCTGGCCTCCGGCGGATTGATCCCGTATTTGAAGAAGAAGTACGCGGCGGGGTGAGGGGGGCTGAGGACGGTTGCGGAGCCGGCGCCTGCGTCCTGCGTCATACGTCCGGTCATCCTCCCCAGAATGCTAAGATCGGTGGTTCATGCACCGAATCGCGTGGTTGCCAGGAGACGGCATCGGGCAGGAGGTCTCGGACGCGGCGCGCGTTGTCCTCGATGCCGCGGGGTTTGAGGCCGAATACGTTCACGGCGACATCGGGTGGGAGTTCTGGCGCCGCGAGGGCGAGGCGCTGCCCGAACGCACCATCGACCTGATGCGCTCCACTTCCTGCGCCTTCTTTGGCGCCATCACCTCCAAGCCCGCCGCCGAGGCCCAACGCGAGCTCGCGCCCGAGCTTCAGGGCAAGGGCCTGAGCTACCGCAGCCCCATCGTCCGCATGCGCCAGATGCTCGACCTCTACGTCTGCCTGAGGCCGTGCCGTGCCTTCCCCGGCAACTCGCTCAACTACCGCGGCGACATCGACCTGGTGGTCTTCCGCGAGAACACCGAGGGGATGTACATCGGCGTCGAGTACCCGCGCGTGCCCGAGAGCTTCCTCAAGGAGAAGGGGATGGAGAGGATCGCGCGCGACGCCGCCATTTCCATACGCAGCATCACCCGCCACGCCTCCACGCGCGTGGTGCGCGCGGCCTTCGAGTATGCCGTGAAGCATGGACGCCGCCGCGTGACCGCCGTACACAAAGCCAACGTCCTGCGCGCCACCTGCGGCCTGTTTCTCGAGGCGGCGCAGGAGGTGGCGGCCGCCTATCCGCAGATCCAGTTCGATACCGCGAACGTGGATGCCATGTGCATGTGGCTCACCAAGAACCCGCAGAAGTATGACGTCATCGTCACCACCAACCTGTTCGGCGACATCCTCTCCGACTTGTGCGCGCAACTGGTGGGCGGGATGGGCTTCGGCTACAGCGGCAACATCGGAGACCGCTACGCCGTCTTCGAGCCCACGCACGGCTCCGCGCCCAAATACGCGGGCTTGAACAAGGTCAACCCGCTGGCGGCGATTCTGGCAGCGAAGATGATGCTCGAATGGCTCGGCGAAACCGGCGCCGCAGCGCGCCTCGAGCAGGCCGTCCAGGAAGTGGTGCGGCGGGGCGAAGTGCGCACCTACGATATGGGCGGCAGCGCCACCACCTCCGAAATGGCCGCCGCGGTAGCGAAGGCCTGCGCGGCAGCGCGCTAAAGTAGGAACAAATGCAACAACACGTCAAGATCCTGGCCACCCTGCACATCGTGTTCGGCTCGTTGGGACTGGCTGCCGCGCTGGCCTGTCTGGCATTTTTCGGCGTCATCGCCGGCCTGGTCCAAGGCGCCATGGAGAATGGCGGGACGCCCAACGCTGAGCTCGCCGCCCCGATTGTGGGCATGGTAGGCGTGCTCGTCGTGGTCTTTCTCGTTCTGTTTTCGCTCCCCGGCATCATCTGCGGCATAGGGATGCTGCGTTACCGCGAATGGGCGCGCATCCTGGGCATCGTGCTCGCCGCCATCAGCCTGCCCGGCGTCCCCCTGGGCACCGCGCTGGGCGTATACGGGCTTTGGGTGCTGCTGAACGCGGAAACGACGCGGCTGTTCGCGAAGGCGCCGGCGGCACGGGTCTAGCACCGGCTTTGCCTTTGCCGTCCGCTTCTGATAACCTCTGTTGTTTCCGGGAGTCGCGGATCTTATGATTTTGCCGGCAACGTACTTACCTGCTTTGCTGCTCGCCATTCTCTCGATTCTGTGCTGGGGCTCGTGGGCCAACACCTGCAAGCTGGCGAAGCAGCGCTTCGAGCTCTTCTACTGGGATTTTTCCCTGGGCGCGATTCTGGCGGCCGCCATCGCCGCTTGGACCTTCGGCAGTATGGGCTTCAACCTGGGAGGAGACGTGAGCGGCTTCGCGTTCCTCGACGACGTCGCCCGTTCCAGCAAGCACAGCATGGCGTTCGGCCTGGCGGCGGGCGTGGTGTTCAACCTGGGGAGCATTCTCCTGGTGGCGGCCATCGCACTATCCGGCATGTCGCTGGCGCTTCCGGTGGGCCTGGGCCTGGCCGTCGCCACCGGTCTGGTTGTGGATTCGATCCTCAAGCCCCACGTCAACACCGCTCCGCTTTTTATGGCCATCGTGCCGATCCTTGCGGCCGTCGCGGTGATTATCGTGGCCTACCGCGTGATCTCTCTCGATCGCGCCCGCACCGCGATCAGAACCGGCAAAACGCGCAGCACCAAGGTGACCGCGAGTTGGAAGCCCATTGTGCTCGCCGCCATTGGCGGTCCGCTCATTGCTCTGTGTTCTCCGCTGGTGGATCTGGGCCGGGAGCCCGAGCTGGGCATGGGCCCCTATACGGCCGCCGTTATGTTCGCCGCAGGCATCTTCCTCTCCACCTTCGTCTACAACCTGTTCTTCATGAACCTTCCCGTTGAGGGAGAGCCCGTCGAGTTGCTCTTCTACTTCCGGCAGCCGAAGCGCCGGCACCTGCTGCCTCTCGCCGGCGGACTGGTGTGGGGGGCAGGCTTGGTTTCGTACTTCGTGGCCACCAGCGCCACCGCCGCTGCGAACGCGACGGCTGTGCCGGTTCCATTGCTCCCTCCCTCCACCGGCTACCTGACGGTTCTGGCCGCGACGCTCTTGAGCGCTCTTTGGGGTCTGGTGGTGTGGAAGGAATTCGACGGCGCTCACAGCCGCGTCCGCATGCTGGTTGCGGCAATGCTGCTTCTGTTTGCGGCGGCCCTGGCGCTGATTCTGGTCTCGCCGCCCCTCAGCGCATAAGCCTTGACGCGGCCGTTATTGGGCTCTATTCTTCTAATTAAGATGTAATGAGGATGCTGTGAAGAGCCCATCGCTAGCGCTAGTTCTGACACTACTGTACGGCGGCGCCATTACTGCCCAGACCACGCGCACTTACTGTGGAACGCTTCAGGCCGTCAGCGGCGACAACTCGGAGTTGCAGCTTGCCACCGGCACGGACGGTGCAAGAACCTCTACACAAGAGAGCGTGACGTGCGCGTCCGCGCCCGCGATGGCGGCAATCGAGGTTCAGGACAAGACGCTGAAAGACAGCCTGGGAAACTGGAAGCCGGGCGATCGGGTTGTGGTGACGGTTGCCATTTCTACGAACGGTTCTACCGAAACGGCTACGCTCCAGGACATGCAATCTCAGCTCGTGCAGGTGGCACCTTGGGGGCCGGCCCTCGTCTTGGTCCCGCTGGCGCTGATACTGTTCCTGGCCCTGCTCTCCCAAAATGTGAGCAAGTTGCTCTTCAGGGGTCAGGATGGTCGATTGAGTAACTCGAAAACACAAGTATCGCTGTGGTTCATCCTTTGGATTTCGGCCTATGCCGCGACTTTCATTCTGCGCTGGATGGGCCGCGACCACTTTCTCGGGAACATTGCGACGCCCACCAATCTCCTGGCGCTCTCCGGCTTGAGTGGACTGACATTTGCGGGCGCACAGGGTATTACCGCCAACAAGGCCGCGGCTTACCGGGCTGCGCATCCGCAAGCGGCCAACGGCGATGCGCTGCCAGGCGGCAAGCGGAACAACAGCCAGGCGCCTGCTGCGCTCGGTGACTTGATCAAGGACGACGCCGGCAACTTCGATTTTGGCGATTTCCAGATGTTGGTGATGGTGCTCATCGCTCTGGTTAGCTACAGCATCATCCTCTACCACTTCCTAGGCACGATGGAAGCGCGCGTATCGATCTCCCTGCCGGACGTCGATGGCACGGTGCTGGCCGCGTTTGGTGTCGGCCAAGGCGCGTATTTGACGAAGAAAGCCGCCACGGGCATCGACCAGTAGGAAAAGCCCGGCGCCGCGCGCCTACCGCAGATTGTACTTCTTCATTTTGTACCGCAGCGTGTCCCGCGTGATCCGCAGCAGACGCGCCGCCTGCGTCTGGTTTCCGGAGGTCTTCTCGAGCGCGCGCGCCAGCAGCAGCCTCTCGTTGTCCACCAGCGACATGCCGTTCTCGGGGATCTCGACGGACAGCGGGGCTCCGGCCTCCATCATGTCCTCGGGAATGCCCATCCCGATCGGCAGGCTCGCAGCCGCGATCAGTGAGGACTCCTCGAGGATCATCGCCCGCTCGATGGCGTTGCGCAGCTCGCGGACGTTGCCCGGCCAGTCGTGCGCCAGTAGTAACGCCTCCGCCTCCGGCGTGACGCCTTCGATGCGCCGCTTGAACTTGCGGTTGTAGTGGCCGATGAAGAACTCGACCAGCGGCAGGATATCCTCCGCGCGCTCGCGCAGCGGCGGAATCACGATCTGGATCACGTTCAGGCGGAAGTAAAGGTCCTGGCGGAACGCGCCTTCCTTCACCGCCTCACGCAGATTTCTGTTCGTGGCCGCGATGAACCGCACGTCCACGTTGATGTCCTTCAGTCCGCCCAATCGCCGGAAGCTTTGCTCCTCCAGGACCCGCAGCAGCTTGGTTTGCAGCGTGAGCGGAATCTCGCCGATCTCGTCCAGGAACAGCGTTCCTTTGTCGGCCAGCTCGAACAGGCCGCGCTTCTGCGCCCTGGCGTCCGTGAACGCGCCCTTCTCGTAGCCGAACAGCTCGCTTTCAAGCAGCGTCTCCGGGATGGCCGCGCAGTTGATGGCGATGAACGGCTCGGCCTGCCGCGCGCTCTCGTAGTGCAGCGTCTTGGCTACCAGGTCCTTGCCGGTTCCGTTCTCGCCCTCGAGCAGGACGGTGGTGGCTTCGCTCGCCGCCACTTTCCGCACGAAACTCAGCACCTGGCGCATCGCCGGAGAATCGGCGATCACCTCGCGCTTGATGGGAGTCATCTCCTCGGTGATGTCCTTGATGGTGGCCGCCACGCCTTCCACCCGGCCGTCCCCGTCCGAGATCTGCGAGGTGCGGATCAGGACCAGCCGCTCCCGTCCATCCTCCGTGTGCAGGCGCACGGTGCCGTTCGGGACGGTCTGTCCGGGGACCAGCCCCTCCGCGAACCCGCAGTTCGGTTCACAAGTGCTACAGCGGAACACATCCTGGCAGCTTCGCCCAACCATCTCCTCCGCCGTAACCCCAAACAGGCGCTCCGCGGCCCGGTTCATCCCCGTGATGGAGTGGTTGTTATCGTACAGAACCAGGGCGTCCGAGAGCTGGTCGAAGACAGCTTCGAGGACGTTCGCCTGCTGCCAGTCGGGCAATAATCTAGGCATCCGTGTTTTCATTGTACCGCAGCATTGGGTGATTTCACCCAGTTCCTGGGTAGCCCCTTGAGGTGGGTCAGCTCACGCAACCTGGAGCCAGGGTGGGTGCTATCGGGCACCCTTGGGGGTGGTTTGGCGTTGGTCCCATTGGCTTTAGATGCAATAAGATACAATCGGGCCGAACGCTCTGAAACTCTGGTAAGCCGATTGCTCATGTGATTGGCCGGAGGAAGAATGAAGAAGTTGAAGATGGTTTTGCCGGCCGCCATACTCCTGGCCGGTCTTGTGGTCCCGGCGACGGTATCGTTCGGAACGCCGGCTTATGCCAAAGCAACCGGGGCGAAGTGCGCCGTTTGCCACTCCAAGGGTAAGGAACTGAACGCAGTTGGCCAGTGCTACAAGGAGAAAAAGGACCTGAAGGTCTGCCAGGCGAAGTAGCCTGGTGATGTGGCAAGCCTCGGCCGCGCGGCCGATGGCGGATGGCTGAGCTTATGGAGATTGTTCAACTCACGCTTACGGATACGCCTTACGCGGACGAGCTGCGAGAGCTGCTGGTGCGCGGCGGCGTCCGGGAGGTGCGCTCGGTCGCAGTCCCGGACCCGCGCCTTGAAGGCGTGATCGTAGTCGATTCGGATGCGTTGGACCTCCTGCCATGTCCGTTTCCTCACCCCGAGCGGATCGTCTTGATTACCAGGAACGATCCTCAGCACTTATCCCGCGCTTGGAACGCAGGCGTCCGCTCGGTGGTTTTTAGCCAGGACCCGCTCGGCACCGCAGTGCTTGCCATCATGGCGGCGGAACTCCGTGCGCCCAGGGCCGATTCGCCCTGCGCGAGCGCTCCAGCCGCCACGCCTCGCCTGGTCTCGACGCGCGGCAGGAAAGGAAGTTGAGATGAGACCGACCTTGGAACAACTGGAAGCCGCCGTGCGCAGCCGGATCTGCTCCGTATGCACCAAGCGGACCGTGGAAGGATTGTGCGGGGACCGCGAGCCCGAGCGTTGCTCGCTGTTTACCCTGTTTCCGTTGGTGGCGCAGGCGATCCTGGCCACCGATTCGGACGATTTGCAGCCGTACATCGACGCCATACACGAGCATGTCTGCTCGGTCTGCGTCGATCAGAGACTTGATGGAACCTGCCCGCAGCGGGACCGGGCGCAATGCGCCCTGGATTCCTGCATGCCGCAGGTGGTGGAAGCGATGGAGGAGGCACTTGGCCGGCCCTTACGCCCCAACAGGGCGGCGCCGATTGCGGCGCAATAACCGCCGGTCCGGTTCCTGATGAAGGACTATGTTGACTGCCTATATCCCACACATTGCAGCTTGGGCTGTTCTGACGACAATTGTCGTGATTTTGGCCGTTTACCGGCGCCGGCTCGACCTGAAAGTCGATGACACCCTGCACGTCCTGGACTCCGAGGCGCCCGCGATCCCGGCGCAGGCCGAGGTCGCCAAGAAGCTGGCCGTCGTTGACCGCTGGGGCAAGATCCTCACGGTCATCGCCGTTCTGTACTTGTTGGGAATGGCCGGAGTTTACATTTACAGCACGTTCACCGACAACAGCGTCAGACTAGGCTAAGCTAGTTGGTCTATGCGCTTCCCCATCGTCCTCGCGGCCTTGGGGTTCGCCCTTTGGGGACCGGTTTCTCTTAGTCTGGCGCAGCCGGCCGGGGGAGTGTGCGCCTCCTGCCACGCCGACCAGGTGAAGAAGATCCAGGGCACCGCGCACGCCGATGTCGGCTGCGCCACCTGCCACCTGCGGCACGAGACGTACCCGCACCCCACGGGCGTGCCCAAGCCTCAATGCGTCCAGTGTCACGCCGATATCGTGGGCGAGCACGCTGCCAGCGTCCACGGCCAGGCCCTGAAGCACGGGAACCAGGCCGCTCCCACCTGTGACGTCTGCCACGGCGACGTGCACGAGATGAAGGACACCGAATCGGCCAGCTTTCATCAGGGCGTACCCGACCTCTGCGGCATGTGTCACAGTGAGATTGCCGACCAGTTCAAGGCCAGCGTGCACGGCCAGGCGGTGGCCAGGGGAGTGACCGAAGCTCCGGTCTGCACCAACTGTCACGGCGAGCACGAGATTCTCCCTCCCAAGGACATTCGATCGAGCGTCAATCCGGCGCACATCCGCGAAACCTGCGGCCAGTGCCACGGCAACGTGCAGCTTTCGAAGCGCTTCGGCCTCCCGGTGGACCGCATCGTAAGCTTCGACGCTTCTTTCCACGGCCTGGCCGCGCGGACCGGGTCCGAATCGGTCGCCAATTGCGCCAGTTGCCACGGCGTCCACAACATTTTCCCCTCGGCCGATCCCCGCTCCACCATCAATCCGAAAAACCTGGCCACCACTTGCGGCCGCTGCCATCCGGGAGCGGGAACGCGGTTTGTCATCGGAACCGTGCACGAGTTGCCCGGCCGCACTGAGCCGCCCGCGGTGCATTGGGCGCGGATCGGCTATTCGATTCTGATCCCGCTCACCATCGGCCTCATGCTGCTGCACAACGGCGGCGACTGGCTGCGCAAGTTGCGCGATCGCCGCTTCCGCGCGGTGAGGAGTCCGGTCCCGCCGCCCCCGGCCGTCCGCCGCCCCGAGATCCGCATGTACCGCTTCGAGCGCATCCAACATGCGCTGCTCGTGGTGTCGTTCCTGACCCTGGTCTGGACCGGCTTCGCCCTCAAGTATCCCGACCATTGGTGGGCGCGCATCTTGATGGTGTGGGAACACCGGTTCCCGGTGCGCGGAGTCGTGCACAGGATCGCCGCTGTGGTGCTGATGGCTGTGGCCGCGACACACGTCGTCTCTCTCATCGCGAGCGGCCGGCTGCGCGGGCACTGGAAGCAGCTCTGGCCCCGCCGGAGCGACGTTCCCGAGGCGGTCCTCAATTTCAGCTACAACCTGGGGCTGACCCGCCAGCGGCCTTACCTCTCGTCGCACAGCTACATCGAGAAGGCGGAATACTGGGCCGTGGCCTGGGGAACCGTGATCATGGGGCTGACCGGCATCATGCTCTGGGCCAACAACCTCACGTTGCGCTTCCTGCCTAAGGCGGCACTCGATTTCGCCACCACGATCCACTTCTACGAAGCGGTGCTGGCGAGCCTTGCCATCGTCGTCTGGCACTTCTACTCGGTGATCTTCGATCCCGACGTCTACCCGCTCGACCCGGCCTTCCTCACCGGGGTATCGGTGAAAGAGCGCGAGGCCGAGGATGAGGAACCACGGGAGCCGGAGCCCCCGCCGGAGGCATAGCGGCGCACGGGGGTAGCCCCACGGCGGTGCGGCACCGACCGCGTCGACTTGTCACAATAGGCGTATGCGGCTGCGCGCCTGGATGTATCCGGCAATCTATTTGAGCCAGAACTGGATCAGCCGGGCTGGCGTGATTCTGGTGACCACGGCCGCCGTGCTGTGGCTCTTCCTGTTGCCCACCAGCTTTCGCGGCGAGTACCAGCACCCCTACATCGGCATCCTGGCCTTCCTCATCCTGCCCGGTGTTTTCTTCGCGGGCCTGGCCCTGATCCCGCTCGGCATCTGGGTGCATCTTCGCGCGGCCCGCAAGGCCGGGACCTACCCGCAGGACTACAATCCGCTCACGTTGCAGACCCCGCAGCTCCGCCAGCTCGCCTGGTTTGTGGGCGTGACCACGCTCGTGAATATCGCTATCGGCAGCCAGCTCAGCTACCGCGCGGTAACTTACATGGACAGCGTCACCTTCTGTGGCAAGACCTGCCACACCGTGATGCAACCGGAGTACGCGGCCTACCAGAATTCGCCGCACTCGCGCGTGGAGTGCGTGGCCTGCCACATCGGCCCCGGCGCGTCCTGGTTCGTGCAAAGCAAGCTCTCCGGCCTGGGCCAGGTGTTCGCCGTGATTCTGAACGACTATCCGCGGCCCATCCCCACGCCCGTCCGCAACCTGCGTCCCGCGCGCGAGACCTGCGAGGCCTGCCACTGGCCGCAGAAGTTCGCCGAGGACCGGCTGGAGATCATCGGCAAGTACGCCGACGACGAGCACAACACACTGACCCAGACCGTCCTTCTGATGCGGATCAGCGGCGCGGGCGAGCATCCCGGCATACACTACGCGCACCTGGCTCCCGGCGTCACCATCTCCTACAATCCCGCCGACGAGAGCCGCCAGACAATCCCTCGGGTCGAATACCGGAACACCATGACCGGCCGCACCACCATCTACACCGCGAGCGATGCTAAGCCCGGCTCGCTCAAGAACCTGCCGCTTCGCCAGATGGACTGCATGGATTGCCACAACCGCCCGACGCACGCTTTCCAGTTGCCCGACCGCGCCGTGGACCTGGCAATGGAATCCGGCGCCATTTCTCCCGCGCTGCCGTTCATCAAGAAGGTGGCCGTCGCGGCGTTGTCCAAGGACTACAAGTCGCAGGACGAGGCCGGCCGGGGGATCTCGGCGGCCATCGAGGACGCCTATAAGACCGGCGACCGGGCCGTCATCGATCGCGCCGCGAGCGCCGTGGCCGCCATTTACGACCGCAACGTTTTCCCGCAAATGCACGTGGCCTGGGGCTCCTATCCCAACAACCTGGGCCACACGGATTTCCCCGGCTGCTTCCGTTGCCACGACGGCAACCACGTCAGCGCCGACGGCCGCTCGATCCCCAACGACTGCGAGACCTGCCACAAGACGCTGGCCGTGGACGAGGCGAACCCGAAGATCCTGACTGAGCTGGGGCTGAGCGAGAGCGCGGCGAAGTAGGGGACCGCTCGCGGGAAGTCCCCATTCACCACAAATACCCCTTAGCTTCCGCCCGCCGCGCGTAACTGTCCAGCACGTGCACCACGCGAATCTTCTTCAGCTTTTGCGGCGAAAGCTGGCCGATGGGGATGTACAGGATGTTGCGGTTGAAACGCGCGGCGATCGAGCGGAACACCGACCGGGGCGGCCGCGCGGCCACGTACGCCACGTTCTTGTAGATCGAGTAGTCGAGCCCCGCCAGCAGCAGCCGCTCCGGCTTCGACTCCGCGAAATCGTAATCCGGATCGCTCCACACGTTAACCATACGCCGCGGCGGCAGACTCATCAGAAAGCCGCCGTATTCGGCCCGCCCGATCCCCGGCCCCACCACGTGCTCGAACGGACTAGTCGAATAAAAGGCCATGTCGGATTCGTTCTGATGCTCGCCCAGCCACGTCGTCAGGTACGTGCAGCGGTTCTCCGGGTCCGGGTCGAAGATAACGACAATGGAGCCTACCTCGCCAGCGGTCTTGTCGAACTGGCGCACGTAGATCTTCCCCTGGTGCCAATTCCGTATGGTCTCCCGCAGATCCACGCCATCGAGCAGCGATGTGGTGAACGGCTCGGTCCGCATGCGCTCGTCGGAGAGAATGCTCTTGGCCTTTTTCTTGACCACGCGGCCGTAGTCCTCGATCACCAGGTCCTCGGGCGGATAGGAGCAGATGGCCTCGCCCTGAAACTCGCGCGCCCACTCGCCGCTGACTTTCTCCTTCTTACGCGGCTTGAGCCCCAGCGAGCGCAATTGCCGCTTGGGGCGGGGAAGCCGGCGTCGCAGGCGGATGCGCTTGGTGTTCCGCCAGATCTCTTCGCCCGACAGATTCGCCGTCTCGATCTCGGCTTCGGCTTTCTGGGCCGGGTAGCGCCCCGCGGCTTCCCAGACCTCCCAGCCGTAGTTGTCGTCCACCACGGCGCGCGCCGCCACGGTCAGATCGAAGACCCCGGCGGTGAGGTCGTCGACGGTGATCGCCAGGTTTCGCGTGTAGCGCGCCAGAAGCCGCCGCTGCCAGGCCGCGACGGTCTCCCCGGCGTTCTTCGTGTAGGCCTGCTCGGCCGCGCGAAACACCTCGAACTGCACCCGCGGGCGGTCGATGAGGTTCGGCTCGGTCATCTCCTGGCGGAATTTCTCGTAGCGATCCTGCAGGTAGGGATAGTCAGCCGTGATCTCCGCCAGGCAATCCGGATGCGGGTTCACGAGCTCGACGTCGCGCCTACGCCTACGACGCCGGGGCGGCTCCTGGGGCGCTTCCATAGCGTCCAGCACCGCGTCCAGAAGATTCAGTGAAACGACCACCAGCACGCTCGCCAGCGGATCGGTCCCCTGAAGCTTCCAGGCGATGCCAGCCGCGTGCGCCGCCGTCGCGTCAGAGCGCGGTTGCGGATAGACGCGATACGCTTCCACGTACTTCTCGAAACCGATGCGCCCGAGCGCGTAGGGGTCGGGACACCGGTCCGGCAGGTGCGGGCGCTCTCCCAAATCGGGATCGGCGAAGAGCACTTCCGCGCCGGTTTCGGTGGCGGTGCGAATCGCCTCCGTGAAGGGGTCGGCCGGTTCCACGGGCACGTAGACCGCCTGCTCCTCGGCCTTCTCGTCGGGGTAGACCAGCACCGTCATCTGCGGCAGCCGCGCCACGGCCCGCAAATACGAAGCTTCGAGCGTGACCGGCAGTTCCACCGCCACCACGCGCGGCCGCTCGGCGAGAATCGCGCGCCGCACCTCGATGGCGAACTCCATGCGGCCGGGCGCCACCGGCAGGTAGCGAAAGTTCCCGCGGCGCAGGCTCCCCGGATCGCGCAGCAGCTCGTCGATTTCCGAAGCCACGTCCCTATTGTCGCGCCGATCGGGTAGACTGCCAGTCATGCTGTTCATGGTGATCGAGCGCTTCAAGGACGGCAGCGCGCCGGTGGGCGAGCGCTTCAAACGTTGTGGACGAATGTTGCCCGATGGCGTTGTCTACCACGCAAGCTGGGTCGATGCGGCCGCCGGCCGCTGCTTTCAGGTGATGGAGGCGCCGGATCGGGAATCGGTGGACTTGTGGGTTAGCCGCTGGGCAGACCTGGTGGATTTCGAAATCGTCCCGGTCGTGACTTCCGCCGAATTCTGGTCGAAGCAGGCCTGACCGTTACCACGCGGCCGGCCGCACCTCGACCCGGCCCGCCAGCCCCGTGACCGAAACTCTCGATTCGCTGCTGACAATCACCAGCTCCGCCATCCGCGGCGCTCTGATGCGATAGTGCACCAACGGCTGCTCCGTGCATTCGCCGGCGAGCGCCGCCAGTACCCTGGGAACGCGCCGCTCCACAAACGCGAATTCCGGCGTGATGCGTACCGAGCGCGGCCAGGCATCCACGCGCACGTCCGTCTGGGTCAGGCACGCGCGCTGGCGCCCCCAGAAGTCGCGCGGCTCGATGCGCGCTTCGATCTCGACCTCGCTGCGGTCCCACGCCGTCACCTCGACACTTCCGCGCGGGCTTTGGATGTAAACCCGCCCGTCGGGCGAGAGCGGCACGGTTCTGTGTATGTCTTTTGCCGGCCACGCTAGCAGCGCCGAGAGGGCCACCATTGCCAGGGACGTTGCCGTGCTCACAGCAGCAGACTATCAGCGGCCCGCCGCCCTTTCACCCGCTTTTCGGCCAAATCCGCGCTCCCACCGGCGAATGACAGGCTGCGGAAGCTCCCGCCGGTGAGCGCCGCCGCGGCAGTAAACTGACTTCATGCCCATACGCCGGTTCCTGAAGATCGCTGCCGTGCTGGCCGCTCTGGGGCTGGTCTGGATGGCGGGCGCTTCGGTCCTTGTCGAAAGGGCGGCTCGCGGACGGACCTGGTCCGAGACGGGCGCCATTCCCGCACGCCGTGTCGCACTCGTGCTGGGCTGCTCGCGATTCGCCGGCCGCTACCGCAATCTCTTCTTCGACTACCGGGTGGACGCCGCGGCGCGCCTGTTTCACGCCGGGAAGGTTGAATACATCGTTGTCAGCGGCGACAACCACGTCCGGGGCTACGACGAGCCGCAGGACATGAAGGACGCCCTCGTCCAGGCCCGCGTGCCCGCCGAGCGCATCTATTGCGATTACGCCGGCTTCCGAACCCTGGATTCCGTCGTGCGCGTGCGAGAGATCTTCGGGCAGAGGGCCGTCACCGTCGTTTCGCAGAAGTTCCACAACGAGCGCGCGATCTTCATCGCACAACACCGCGGAGTGGACGCCATCGGCTTCAATGCTCGGGAAGTGGACGCCTACGACAGTTTCTCGACAAAGTGCCGCGAACTGTTCGCGCGCGCCAACACGCTGCTGGACCTTTTTGTAATCCGCCGCGAGCCGAAATTCCTGGGCCAGCGGGTGCTGCTTCCCTGAGCCTCACGCGCCCCGCGTGTATCGCAGCGCCTCTTCGCCCAGCGTTTCCAGGATCGAAAGCTCCAGCGCCTGCCCCTCCTGGACCGGGTCCGTCGCCAGGCTCTTCAGCTTCATCGCAAACCGCGCGATGTTGATGCCGTCCCGCACCGTGTACCGTTCATCCGCCGCGTGCGCCTGCTGCAAAAAGTCGGTGACGTATTGCAGAATGCGCTCCTCGCCGAACGGCAGGTTCTCGTGAAGGATCTGGTACTCTTCGTCTCGCTCCGGAAAATCGATCAGAATTTGCGGTTGCAGGCGGGAGTGTATGTACTCGGGCAGATCGAACGTCGAAGCGTCGTCGTTCATCGTCGTGACCAGCCGGAACTCCGGGTGGGCCTTGATCTTGATCCCGGCCACCAGCGATTCCACGTAGCGCCGGCTGTCGAGCAGCGGCGCCAGGCTGGCCCAGCTCTTCTCGCTCATCCGGTTCCCTTCGTCCAGGATGGCGACTCCGCCGCGAATCACGGCCGTCAGCAGCGGCGAAGCGACATACCGCAACTGCGAGGCGCCTTCGATCACCGGCTGGACAATCAGGTCCTCCGGGCGCGTGTCCACGGTGGCCTGCATGATGTAGACTTCGCGGCCGAGCCGCTTCGCCGCCGCGTACGCCAGCGTCGTCTTGCCGACGCCCGGCTTGCCGATGAGGCGCGGGTTCATGGGCAGGTCTTTGTCGTCCACCACCAGCCACGCGGCCAGCAGTTGGCGCATCACTTCTTCCTGCCCCACCCAACGCACGGGAATCTCGTCCGGATGGGCGAGGTGAAGATGCACGCCCTCGATATCAACAGCCATGAGAGCTATTGTGGCAGGAAAGCGCCCGCGCAGGCATAGTAGCCCTCTTGCACCGGGACACTAGATACAGCCGATGCGAATCTGCGGGCCTCTGACGTGTCCTCAGAAAGGGGTCAATCTGGACAACTCCTGATCGAGATGCGCAAGGGCTTGGGTCAACATCTGCTTGTAGCGAGGGTTTTGGGAGGCTTCGAGATCGTGCAGAACCCGCGTACGGGAAAGTTGCAGGTCCTCTGTCTTGCGGAGCTGTTCGAGTTGCTTGGGAGATCGGGGCTTGCGCTCCGCCTTCCCGATGCGACGCACCTCGACCCGGCCCTCTGCTGCGTTACTCTGCCATCCTCGGGCCATACGTCTATTATAGGACCCTGTCGCCCGGAACCGATCACCTCGGGGTGCACGTTAATCGGAACTTAATGCCGCACGATCTCTCGACGCCTCCGGCCCCAGCAGTTTCGCCACCGTACGCGCTAACGCGCCGTTCCGGAACGGTTTTGCGAGGAAAGCGAAGCCTTTCTGCAGAATGTCGCGCTCGACTACTTCGGCTTCACAGGCGCCGGACATGCACAACACCGGAAGCCCCGGCCGCATCGAATACAGCCGGCTGGCCAGCTCGATGCCGTCCATGCGAGGCATCACGACGTCGGTGAGCAACATGTCGATGGGAGTCTTCATCTGCCGCGTCAGGGCCAGCGCCTCGACGCCGTCAACGGCTTCGACGACGCGATAGGAGTGGCTGGTCAGCACACGCTTCACCAGCCCACGCACTTCCACTTCATCGTCGACTAATAGGATGATCTTGGCCGGCACCGCCCCTCCTTCGAAACCGGGTTCTAGCTCGAATGGTAGCGTGGCACCATTGCAGCCAGATGAAGGGGAGATGACGCTTCGAGCGGCGATTCGGCTGGCTATTGCTCGCGCCGCTTGCTGAACCGCAGAATCATCGGGTTGCGAATGAATCTGGGAAGGGCCGGAACCACGCGCACGATCAGCTTGTACCTCCAGCCGGGCACCACGAACAGCGTCCCGCGGTCCAGGCCGCGGAGCGACGCCGCCACCACGTCCCCGGCCTTCAGCCACAGCGCTGCGGGGATCGTCTTACGATCCATCCCCGCAACGTCGTGAAATTCCGAGTACGTGAACCCCGGGCACAACGCCTGCACCTTCACCGCCGACTGCTTGCTCTTCAACTCCAGGTACAGCCCTTCCGTGAATGCGTTGATCCAGGTCTTGGTGCTGCCGTAGGTGCTGCCGATCGCCGCGGGAACGAAGGCCGCCACCGAGGAAACGGTTATGACCGCGCCGCTGTTCCGCGCCGTCATGCCGGCCAGGGCGGCGTGCGTGAGCCGCATCGTCGCCATCACGTGCAGCCGGTGCAGCCGATCCTGCGCCTCGAGATCGGTTTCCCAGAAGCGCCCCACTACGCCGAAGCCCGCGTTGTTCACCAGCAGGTCGATGGCGCCGGCGCGCTGCTCGACGGTCTTCAGCTCCGCGTCGTTGGTCAGATCTGCCGTCAGGACCTCGGCGCGAACGCCGTTTGCGGCGGCGAGTTCGGCCGCCAGCTTTTCGAGCCGCTCCTTGCGCCGCGCCACCAGAATCAGGTTGTATCGCCGGGCCGCGAGTTGTCGCGCGAACTCCGCGCCGATGCCGCTCGAGGCGCCGGTGACCAGCGCGATCACCGCGCCCCGTCCCCCAACAGTTCGAGGAAACGCGCCACCGCCTCGATCCCCCGATAGAAGTTCGGCAGATAGAATTTCTCGTTCGGTGAATGCAGATTATCGTCCGGCAGTCCGAAGCCCATCAGCACGCTTGGTATCCCCAGACTCCGCTCGAACGATCCCACAATCGGGATGGAGCCGCCCGACCGTATGAACACCGTCTTGTTGCCGAACACTTCCTCCATCGCCTTCGACGAAGCGCGAACGAAATCGTTGTTCGGATTCACCAGCGACGGCTCCGCGCCGTGGATCGGCTTCACCTCAGCCGTCACGCCTTTCGGGCACGCCGCCGCCACCGCGGCTTTGAACTGCGCCAGAGCCTCGTCCGGCCGCTGGTCGGCCACCAGGCGCATGCTGATCTTGGCCACCGCCCGCGCCGGGATCACGGTCTTCGCGCCTTCGCCCGTAAAGCCGCCGCGTATGCCGTGAACCTCCAGCGTCGGCCGCGCCCACGTCTGTTCGAAAACCGTGTACTCGGGTTCGCCCGTCAACTCCGGCGACCCCACTTCCTTCTTGCGATACTCTTCCGGATTGAACGGCAGCCGGCCCCAGGCGTCGTTCTCCTCCTTGCTCTGCTTCTGTACGCGATCGTAAAAGCCCGGAATGTGTATGTGGCCGTCGCGCGTCTTGAGCGCCGTCAGGATCTCCGCAATCGCCATCAACGGATTCGGAACCGCGCCCCCGTATACGCCCGAGTGCAGATCGTGATCCGGCCCCTGCACGTGCAGCTCCGTGTAGACGATGCCGCGCAGGCCGGTGCAGATGGTCGGCATCTCCGGGGCAAACATCTCCGTATCGCAGATAACGGCTACGTCGGATTTCAGTTGTGGCGGCTTGCTGGCCACGTAGCGCTCGATGTGCTCGCCGCTGACTTCTTCCTCTCCCTCGATCAGGAACCGCACGTTGCACGGCAGCTTGCCCTTGGTCTTGAGCAGCGCTTCGACGGCCTTGATCAGGATGTAGGTCTGCCCCTTGTCGTCCGAGGATCCGCGTGCGTAGATGTTATCGCCGCGGACATCGGGCTCGAAGGGCGGCGACTTCCATTCCTCGAGCGGTTCGGGCGGCTGCACGTCGTAATGCCCGTAGAACAGCACGGTCGGCTTCCCCGGCGCGCCCAGCCAATCGGCATACACCAGCGGGTTGCCCTCGCCCTCGATCAGCCCGGCGTGCTCGAGGCCCGCCGCCGTCAGCGCCTCGCGCGCGAACTCGGCCGCCCGCCGTATGTCGCCCTTGTTTTCGGGCAGTGTGCTGATCGACGGAATCCTCAGCCACGCCTTTAGCTCTTCGAGATATCGTGCGCAGTTCTGTTCGTAGTAAGTCATCGTGTGTGCCATCCTCCGCGCCCTTATCATAGCCAATCCGGATGCCCACCGCCCTTCACTCCTCTCGCAGCGCCCGCACGGGATCGATCTCGGTCGCGCGTCGGGCCGGCCAGTAGCAGGCCGCCAGCGCCAGGGCCGCCAGTAGAAGCGGCGCGCCCGCGACCACCATCGGGTCTTTCGCGCCGGCCGCGAAGGTTGGCGCGAACGCGGACATCGTGGCGATGAAGACGCGGCCGATCGCCATCGCGCCTCCGAAGCCGAACAGCACGCCCAACGTCACCAGCGCCGTCCCCTCGCGCAGCACCAGCCGCCGCACCTGCCCGCCGCGCGCGCCCAGCGCCATCCGAATGCCGATCTCCTTCCGCCGTTGCGCCACCGCATACGCCGTCACGCCGCCCAGTCCGACGCCCGCCAGCAGCAGCACGAACACCCCCAGCGTGATGTAAATCCCCGAGCTCCAGTGGATGAACGAGTTCAAGCTCGCCAGGTCGTCCCGCGCCGTGCGCACTCGGAAGACCGTCAGATCGGGGTGTAGAGACGCGAGTTCTGTCCGCACCGCCTGGAGCGTCTCCCGTCCGGATGTCCCGCGGATCAAGACTGTTCCGCTCTGCGCGCGATTGGCGCGGAACGAGCCCGGCGTGAACGGCAGGTAGACCGTCGCCACGGTCTGGGGCAACAGCAGCCCTGCCCTCACGTCGCGCGCGACGCCGATCACCGTGTAGTTTTCCGTGTCCTCGCGCAGGCGCCGGCCGAGCGGGTCCGCGTTGCCAAACAGCGCGTGCGCCGCGGTCTGATTGATTACCACCGTCGTGGCCGCTCCCACAGGCGCATCCACCCGCTCGTCCCGCTGCTCGAACTCGCGGCCGCGCACAAGCGGCACCTCGAGCGTCGCGAAGTATCTCGCTCCGATGCGCGTGCGGTGAACGCTGCACTGGATCTCGGCGGGCTCGACCTGGCCCGTCGGCGCAGCAACGCGCGTGTTCGGCCAGTTTGGCTCGGTCGTCATCAGCGGCACCACGCCCGTCATGGCGACGGCGCGAACCCCCTTCACTCTCGATAGTTCATCGGGCAGTTTCCGAAACAGCTCCGCCGATTGGGCGGCCGAGTAGCCGTCGCGGGCCGGGTCGAGCGCGATAAGACTGAGATCCGCCACGTTGATGCCGGGGTCGAGCCGTGCTGTGATCTCGTAGCCTTCGATGATCACCCCGGCCAGCAGCAGAAGCATCAGCGACGCCGCCACCTGGTATGACACGAAGAGGTTGCGCAGGCCCAGCCGCCGGTAGCCTGCCAGCGGCGCCTGTGCGCCCTCCTTCAGCGCGCGGCCGATATCCACGCGAGCCGAAGCCAGCGCCGGGGCCAAACCGAAACCAATCCCGGCTACCACCGCGATCGCCAGGGTAAACGCAAGCACGCGGAAATCCGGCTCGATGTCCATTCGCACCGGACTCTCTGACGGCAACTGCAGAGAGGCGACGATGTGCGTGAACCAGTACGCCGGCACGAGGCTGGCGAGACCGCCCGTTACCGCCAACAGCACGCTCTCCGTCAGGAACTGCCGGATCAGGCGCGGCCGGCTGGCGCCCACCGAGAGACGCACCGCAATCTCGCACCGCCTTCCCGTGCCGCGCGCCAGCAGCAGGTTGGCCAGGTTCGCGCACGTGAGCGACAGCACCAGCGCCCACAGGATGACGTTGAAGGTGACGATGAATCTGCGTTGGTCATCCGCGAGCAGCGACATCGTGCCGGCCGCCCTGAGACGCAGCTTTCTGTTCTTGCGCGCGGCATCGAGCCCTGGTGTCTCTTGATCGAGAGTGCGGGTGACCGCCGCCAGCGCGGCGGTGGCGGCCTGTGCAGTCACGCCGGGCTGGAGCCTCAGGACCACGCGAAAGGGCTCCATATCCCGCCGGTTGAGTGCGTCTTCCGGCAGTTCCGGCGCCAGAGAGCCGCAAGTCACCGGCAGCCACAGGTCCGAAGAATGCCACGGCCACAAGCCCAGGAATTCCTTGGGGCCGATCCCCACGATGGTCGCGGTCTCGCCGTTCAGCCGGAGCGCGCTGCCGACGGCCTCCGGATCCGCGTTCAAATGCGTGCGCCAGAAGTGGTCGCTCACCACAACCACCGGCGCCATCCCCGGTTTCTCGGTCTCGGGAGCGAAGAAGCGCCCCGCTTGCGGCGTGACGCCCAGGGTCGAAAAGTACTCGGGCGAAACCAGGCTCCCATAGATGCGCTGCGCCTTGGCGTTCTTGACCGCCGTTGGCGCCACGGCGAATGGAACCGGGCCCAGCATCGCCGCGGTCGAGGCCGCAACCTGGCGCTGGTCCCGGTAATGCTCGAAATACGGGTACGCGGCGGCCTTCTCCACCGTCATCAGGCTCTGGGGATCGCGCAGCCCGGGAGTCGGCCCGATCATGCTCTTCGATTCGCTCAGCACCACGCTGCAGAGGCCGATGCCGATGGCGAGCGAGAGGATGCTGACCGCCGCGAAGCCCGGCGACTTGGCGTGCATCCGCAGGGCATAGATGACGTCCTGCCGCATCTCGGCGGCGTATTCGGCGGGCAGATGGATCGCGATATCGGCCACCAGGCGCGCGAGGCCGCGCAGGCCGTACCGCCGCCAGGCCTCCGGCACGGCGTCTTCGCCCATGCGGTCCAGGTCGTCTCCATAGACCATGCGGAATTCGTGCGGATACGCGCTCGCCAGGCGCCGGTAGAGGGAGAGGCACAGCTTCACGGGGCGGCTCATCAGTATGCCTCCTGCTTGCGCCTCTTCTGCGCCATTCTCACCAGGTCTTCCAGGCGCCGGCATTCCGCTTCGAGCACGTGCCGCCCCAGCCGTGTCAGCTTGTAGTAGCGCCGCCGGGCGTCGTCCATCTCCGGCGCCGGCCGCTCCTCGGATTCCTCAATCAGCCCTTCGCCAATCAGCCGCTTGAGCGAGCCATAGAGCGTCGCCGGCCACAGCCGCACCGCGCCTCCGGTCCGCTCGAGCACTTCCTGCATGATGCCGTACCCGTGCTGTTCCGACCCCACCAGCGACAACAGAATGTGAAACCAGTTGGGGTGCAGGGGAAGAAAGTGCTCGGAATCTTGTTTAGCCATGGCGGAATATATATATGACACAATACATAGTCCGCGTCAAGGATTTTCGCCGGCTCATCACCTTTCATCGCTTTCGGCGCCCGCTAAAATCCGCATAAAGCTGCCCGGAACGCCGATAAGAGAGTTTTATGAGCCCGCGAGCTCGGTCGCGCATGGTGTGCGCCCTTGCGCTCCTGGCGTCCGGCGCAGCCGCCAGGGGACAGGGCGTCCTGAACGTCAGCGTCGCCAGCATTCCGGCCACGGCCACGCGCGTCGTTGCCATCGCCGATGGCGCGCCCGTATCGAGCCCCGTTTATGCGATCCAGAACGTGACGCCGCCCGCGGGCTCGGCGTCGCTGAGCATGGGCCTGCCCGCGGGACTTTACCGCATTCGCGTGCTAGCCGATGGCGCCAGCCGAAGCCTGCTCGCCAGCGCCCAGATGCAAATCCAGGTTCCTCAAGGCAATACCACGCAGGCCTTCATCGCCCTGGCGCCCGTCTCGATTACAGTCGATCCATCCACGCCGTCCACGGCCCTGGCAGGCTCGCCGGTCACAATCGTTTTCGATATGGTTGACTGGGGCGACGTGCTCCAATCCACCAACGCGGAGCTGTTCACCTCGACTGCCGCGTTCCCTGTCGCGACGGGCGGCGTCTTGGCGGGCTCGCTCACGCCGGTGAGCACCGTGAGCGGCAGCTACACGGCCACCTTTTCGGTGGCGCCCGACATCGGCTCGACGGCGCTCGATTATGCGCTGCGCGTCTCCATTCCGATCGGCACACCGGATTGCCCCTACCTCTATTCGCCCAACCCGGCCACCTCCCCTTCGCAACCCTGGAAGATCTCGGTGAAGGCCCAGTCGGGCGTTTCCGTGACGGTCAGCGGGATTCCGTCCACCGCCTCGCGCCTGGCGGTCATCGCGGACGTCTCGCCCTCGGCGCCGCTTTACGCCCAGCGCGCGGTGACCCTGGGTACGGCGTCGGCGGCCGCGTTCATCGCGCTTCCCGCCAATGCGTACCGAATCCGAGTGCTGGCCGACAGCCCCACAACCGGGATGCTCGCCAGCGGGCAGACCACGGTGACGGTCACTACGGGGGTGACGGCGACTGCCAGCGTGGCGCTAACCGCCATGACTGTGACCGTGGACGTTTCGACGCCCCTCACCGCCCCGGCGGCGTCGAGCGCCTCCATCGTGTTTGACGTTGTGGACGCGGGGAACGTACTCTCGGGCGTGTACGCGTATCTGTGGGCGGGCCTGACGCCGTTCGGCGTAGCGGAGGGCGGGGCCATCGCGGGCGCCGCCGGTTTCTCGTCCACCGGCGCCACCACCCTGCAGGCTGCCTTCTCCGTCATGATGCCAGCGGGCACGGCGACCTTCTACTACGCCCTACGGGCACAGGTCCCGACCGGGATCGATTACTCGCTGCTGTCGTCGCCGAATCCAGCCCAATCTCCGAACTCGCCCTGGCAGATTCAGACCGTAGTCACAACCGGGGTCAATCTCACTGTGACGAGCATTCCCTCCACCGCGGTTCGGCTGGTGGTTCTCGCGGATGGCCCCCTGCCCACGGTGGTTTCGGTGGAGGAAGTAGTCTCGGGCGCCCCTTCCACGATCATTCTGGTGGCGGTGCCGGCGGGGACTTACCGCCTCAGGGCGCTGGCGGATGGCGCGGCCGGCGATATCCTCGGCTCCGGGCAAGCGAGCGCCGTGGTCGTCCCCGCCAGCGGCAAGGGGACGGCGTCGGTGGCGCTCTCGCCGCCTGTGGTCACGCTCAGCGCCGCCACGCCCGTCTCGGCGCAAGCGGGTGCCTCGATCATGCTCGGGTTCAACATGGCGGAGGCCGGCGACGTCCTCGAAAACGCCCGCGCTTACTTGTACACGGGTACGGCGCCGTTCGACCTGGTGGCCGGCGGCTTTCTGCTCGGCGTCTACCCTGTGACCAAGGTCTCGACGGGCCAGTACACGGTCTCGTTTTCGGACACGGCGCCCTCCACGGCCGGCGCGCTGTATTTCGAAATCCGCGTTCAGGTCTCGACCGGGCTCGTCCCCTCGTATCTCGATTCGCCCGATCACGGCGGCGGCGCGAGCCTGCCCTGGAACATGGCAATCTCCCTGCCGGGCACACAGCCCTGCACGCCCGTAGCGGCGTTCAAGGATACATCGAACTCGATTCGGATGATCAGCTACGGCTCGACGTCCGTCCAGTTCATTGGCGGCCAACTGGCTGCCGATCCGGTGGTGGCCCTGAGCCCGGGCTGCGTCGCATACATAGCCGCCCGCGACTTCTGGGGCTTCGTCTGGATGGCGCAGGTGGACCCGGTCGCCGGGGTCACCTGGATGTTCACCGGCCCCCTCGTCATGCAGGGCCAGCCGGCCATTACGGTTGCTCGCAACGGCGTGGTCTACATCAGCGTGCGCGACCCGAACGGCTCGTACTGGCTGGTCGGTTACACGCCCGGCGCCGGTTTCGGACCCTGGATGTTTATCGGCGGGGTCCTCGGTTCCGACCCAGCCATGGCTGCCTCCCCGGACGGCTCCATCTACATGGTCGGCGTTGACATGTGGAAGGCGATCTGGAGCGCCTGGTTCGTACCGGGGAGCGGAATGCAGGGCTGGAGACTCGATGAGAGCATCACGAAGGGGACGCCTTCGGTGGTCGTCGGAACCGACGCGTACGCCTACATCGCCACACGGGACGCCTGGAATTACCTCTACATCGGACGCCTGCAAGGCATGAACTGGTTGGGCTGGAGCTACGGCGACGGCCAGTTGGCCTCGGACCCGGTTGTAGCCGCGACCGGCGATGGGACCATCTACGTCACGATGGTCGATCAATGGAACGGCGTCTGGTATCGTGGTCTGAAGGAGGGCGCAGGCGGTCCCTGGCTGCCTTGGAATTACGCCCTCGCCGAACTCCAGACGGTCTCCGCCGCCGCGACGCCGGGCCAGCTCTATATTCCCGGCCGCGACGCCTGGAACGCCCTCTGGTGGTACCGCGCCACTACCGGAGTGTGGAGTTCGGGGGGCGGCACCGGCCTCACCAGCGGGCCCCTTTCCGCAGGGCCGCGCTGAGGGCCACGCTCAGGGAGCCTGCGCCAAGCCCGGCAATCCGCCGAGCGACGGGGCCAGGCGGACCGCGCGCAGGATGGATTCGACTACGGCCTCCGCGGCCGCCACGCCGAGCGCATCGACGGGAGCCCGCCGGTCACCGAGCGAGAGGGCGATGACGATATCGCCATCCACCATCGTGTTGACGGGGTTGAGGGCGCGCGCCATGCCGAGGCTGGCGAGTTCGGCCAGCTTGCGCGCTTCGATGCGGCTGAGCTGCGCGTTGGTCGCCACAACAACCAGCGTCGTGTTCTCGGGCCCGAAGCTGCCGATTGCGCCGCGCTTCATCTGGCGCGCGCTGCCGGCGAACTCCGTGCTCTGGGGATTCACGCGTGCGCCGGCCACGATGGCGCCGGTCCGCGGATCGATGGCGTCTCCCACGGCGTTCACCACGGCGAGCGCGGCCACGTGCACTCCAGCCAGCGCTCCATCGAGAGCAACCGTGGCTGAGCCCAGACCGGATTTCATCGCCTGCCGCATGCCAAAGAGTTTTCCAATCGTGGCGCCAGCGCCGGCTCCCACGGCGCCCTCCTCCACCGGGCCATCGCTTGCCGCGCCGACGGCGACTTCGCCCATCTCGCGGGTGGGACGTGCATCGGAACGCCCGATGCCGAGGTCGTAGAGGATCGCGCACGGCACAATGGGCACCCTGGCGGCGGACGTCTCGAACCCGACGCCCTTGCGCTCCAGGGCCCGGCGGACGCCCGAAGCGGCCTCCAGGCCGAAAGCACTGCCCCCGGCCAGCACCACTGCGTGGACGCGGCCGGCCACGTGCCCAGGTTCGAGCGCGGCCAACTCTTCGGTTCCGGTGGCCGATCCGCCCACCGAGACGCCGCCGACCGCGCCGGCTTCGGCCAGAATGACCGTGCAGCCGGTCAGCCCCTCGCGGTCCGTAGCGTGGCCGACGAGAATCCCCGTGATGTCCGTGAGCCCTTTCATGGAGTGTGTTCTGTAAGCCGTATGTTACCATCGGGGGACGAGGATCAGACGGCATTGCTCGACACGCTGAAGTCGCCCGTACTCGCGGTCCAGGATTTCTACATACTGACCGGCCGGGCCCTCCTAAACGTGGTTCGCCAGCCGCACTATTCCAACGACATTTTCCTTCAGATGGACATCATCGGCGTCGGAAGCCTCCCGATCGTGATCTGCGTGGGATTCTTCAGTGGCATGGTCATGGCCATGCAAATGGCCAAGGCGCTGTCGCAGTACGGTGCGGTCGGCGAGACCGGGCAGATTGTCGCGATCACGCTGGTTCGCGAGCTGGGGCCGGTGCTCACCTCATTGATGGTGGCGGGGCGAACGGCCAGCGGCATTGCCAGCGAAATAGGCTCGATGAAGGTCACCGAACAGATCGACGCCATGCGCGCGCTGGGCACCGATCCGATTCAGAAGCTGGTTACTCCGCGGCTGATTGCGGCCTGCGTGGTTCTGCCGCTGCTGACGATTATTGCGGATTTCGTGGGGATCTTCGGCGGGTTTCTGATCGCGTATCTCGTGCTGACGATGACTCCCAGCCTTTACTGGAACAGCGCCTGGCAGGCGCTCAACTACACCGACGTTTTCTTCGGCCTTCTCAAGCCCTTCGTTTTCGCATTCGCCATCGTGCTGACGGGATGTTATTACGGCCTCTCCACCACGGGCGGGACGCAGGGCGTGGGCCGCGCGACCACGCAGGCGGTGGTGGTATCGTCGGTGCTGATCTTCTTTCTCACGTTCTTCATCACGAGGATCTTCGTGAGCATATAGCGCAGGATGCCGCATGAGGAATCCCAATCCGTTTTGCGGTTCGAACGTGTCACGGTGCGCTTCAACGAGACCAGCGCGCTCGACGACATGTCTTTCCGCGTGGCGAGCGGCGAGACCCGCGTCATCTTCGGAGCCGCGGGCAGCGGGAAGACCGTGCTGCTGAAGACAGCCCTGGGCCTGATCCAGCCGGATTCCGGGAGCGTATACGTTTTCGGCCAGGACATTGCCGGCATGCCGGAGAAGGAACTGTTCCACATACGGAGCCGCATCGGCGTGCTGTTCCAGGAGGGCGGGCTGTTCGATTCGATGACGGTGGAAGAGAACGTCGCCTACCCGCTTGAGAACCTGCTGGAGTTTCACCTCCCGCCGGGCGAGGCCCGGGAGCGCGCCACGGAGGCGCTGCGGTTCGTGGAACTGGAGCAGACGCTGGACAAGTTTCCGGTGGAGCTTTCGGGCGGGATGCGGCGGCGCGTGGGAATTGCCCGCGCGATCGTGACCGAGCCGCCGCTGGTGCTGTACGATTCTCCTACCGCGGGCCTGGACCCGATTACGGCATACACGATCATCGCGCTGGTCGCCAAGGAGCGGGATCTGAAGAATACGACGACGGTGATGGCGACGCACCGCTATCAGGACGGCCACTTCATGGCCACCAACCGCTTCGATCCCCGCACCGGCCGGCCCGAGCCGGTATCCGCCGCGGAGGAAGCCGGACTGGGAACAGTGTTCATGGTTCTCAACCAGGGTAGGATTGCTTTCGAAGGGAGCCTGGAGGAACTGAAAGCCTGCACGGATTCGTACGTTGCAAAGTTCGTTCGACACGAGGAATGACGAGCGCGGCCTGGGAGCCGAGCGTTGGACCGAACGGGTTGTGTACAATGATGCGCGGAGAGTGAGGCCGGAAGAATAAGATATGCCATCGCAGGCGAAGGTCACGTGGGCCAAGCTCCGGGTGGGTGTGATGGCCATCGTATCGATGGCTATTCTGGCCGTTCTCATTTTTCTGTTTACGCAGGACAAACCGTTCTGGGAGCGCTACGTCACGGTCTACACGCTGATGGACGATTCTGCGTCGCTGGCCAAGGGCGCGCCGGTCCGTCTCAACGGCATTCTCATCGGCAGCGTGACCCAGATAGCGTTGTCGGGCTCGCGGGAGCCGAACCGGATCGTGCGAATCTCGATGAAGGTGGAGCGGTACCGTCTGAAGGATATCCCCGTCAACTCGGTGGCGGGCATCGACGCCGAGAACGTACTGGGCACTAAGTTCATCAACATCGCCATGGGCCGGAGCCATGTGACAGTGGAGCCCGAAGGCGAGATCAAGAGCGAGTCGAGCGCGGAGATTCAGGACCTGGTCAAGAAGGGCTTCGGCTTGTTCGACTCGGCGCAGGCGATCCTGGTGCGGTTGGACAAGATGGTCGCCATGATCGAATCGGGGAAGGGGAGCATCGGAAAGTTCCTGGTCAACGAGGAGTTCTACAACCGGTTGGTCCAGACGGTGACCGAGTTGCAGAAGGTCTCCACGGCGCTCAGCAGCGGCAAGGGAACGGTGGGCCGGCTGCTCTATGACGAGAGCCTGTACGAGCAGGCCCATCAGACCCTGATGCGGCTCGACCAGGTGATGCAGGACTTGCAGGCGGGCCAGGGCACGGCCGGGCAGTTGCTCAAGAATCCCGACTTGTACAAGGAGGCTCAGGCCAGCATCGCGCAGGTCCGCCAACTGCTCGACGACGTGAACGCGGGCAAAGGGACGGCCGGCAAGCTGCTTAAGGACGAGGCGACGTACCACCAGATTCAGAGCATTCTCGGGCAGGTGGATACGACGCTGAGCCGCATGAACGCAGGGCAGGGAACGGTGGGGCAGTTGCTGGTGAACCCGGAGCTTTACGATTCGATGCACGGCCTCTCGACCGAGCTGCAAGGCCTGGTCAAGGACATGCGCGCGAATCCCAAGAAGTTCCTGCGGGTGAAGTTCTCGATCTTCTGACCTTGGCGGCCGCACCCAAGCTTCTGGTAGTCAACGCCGACGACTTCGGGTTCACGCGAGACGTGAGCGCCGGAATCGTCGAGTGCTATCGCCGCGGCATTTTGACAGCGACGAGCATCATGGCCAACGGCGCGGCGTTCGAAGACGCGGTGAAGCTGGCGCTCGAGAACCCTGGGCTCGATGTAGGCTGCCACCTGGTGCTGACGCAGGGAGAGTCGGTGGCGAAGCCGGGCACGCCGCTGCCGGCGACGTTGGGCGGGCTGCTGGGCACGCTGGCGGTCGGCCGCATGGCGGTGTACGAAGAGCTGGCGGCGCAGGTGCGGCGCATCGTTGCCGCGGGCTTGCGGCCGACCCATCTGGATACGCACAAGCACACGCACGTGCTGCCTTCAGTGCTCGCGACCGTCGCGCGCATTTCTCAGGAATTCGGCATCCCCTGGGTGCGGCGGCCCTTCGACATCCCGATGCGCGCGGGGCTGGCGGCTATTCCGTGGAGCGTGCGCATTACGAGCCGGCTGCTCGCGATGCCGCGGAAGCGTTTCGACGCCGTCCTTGTCGCGCACGGCTGCCGGACCACGGATCATTTCGCCGGGTTCCGGCTCACGGGCCGATTTCGGACGCCAGAACTGGCCGCCTTGATCGGACAGCTTCCCCCGGGAACCACCGAGTTCATGTGCCATCCGGGACACTGCGGCGTGGAGCTGCGGGCGGCCAGCACTCGCCTCAAAGAGAGCCGTGAGGCCGAGCTTCAGGCGCTGACGGCTGCGGAAACGCGGCAGGCCTTGGATGCGGCGGGAGTGAAGCTGACGAATTACCGCGAGCTACTGGCGGGCCTCGCCGGCGCCCTGTGAGCCCTTCTCCAGGAGCTCTTCGATTTTCGCGACCAGGGCGAACTGCGTAAACGGCTTTCGCAGGAGCGGCGCCTGGCTGGCGGCATGGCCGGTGCTTTCGGCGAGAACCTTATCGCGATAGCCGGACATGAAGAGCACGCGGGTCCCGGGGCGCACGGCGGCCAGGCCGTTCGCCAGCTCGTAGCCGTTCGGGCCGGGCATGAGGACGTCGGTGAGAAGCAGATCGATGGGGGCGGCGTGCCCGGCAGCCACGCGCATGGCGTCCTCGGCGTTGGACGCCTCGATCACGGTGAAGCCCGCCCGCCACAACATGGTGCGAACCAGCGAGAGCACGCTCTCCTCGTCATCGACAACCAGGATCGTCGCAGCGCGACGGGGGGCGGGCGAACCGCTCGAATCAGGCATAGAGAAAGATCATATCACTCGCGGCGGCCCGCGGTATTTCAGCCAGTATTCACACGGGTATTCCACGAAGCCGTCCGCTATAATGAGCACAGCTTCCCCGGAGCAAACCATGAGAAAGAAAGTGACGGTAGTCGGTGCGGGCAACGTCGGCGCGAACTGCGCTTTGCGGATCGCGGAGAAACAGCTGGCGGACGTGGTCCTGGTGGATATCGTCGAGGGCGTGCCGCAGGGCAAGGCTCTGGACCTGCTCGAATCCGGACCGGTGCAGGGTTACGACGTCCTGCTTACGGGCTCGAACGATTATGAGGCGACGGCCAACTCCGATCTGGTCATCCTGACCGCGGGTTTTCCGCGCAAGCCGGGAATGAGCCGCGACGATCTGCTGATGGCCAACTACGAGATCGTCCGCGCCGCCACGGAACAGGCCGCCCGGTATTCGCCCAACGCCATTCTGATCGTGGTGACGAACCCGCTCGATGCGATGTGCTGGACCGCGCTGAAGATTTCAAAGTTCAGCAAGAACCGGGTGATCGGCATGGCGGGCGTGCTCGATACGGCGCGCTTCCGGGCGTTCATCGCGCACGAGTTGCAGGTATCGGTGGAGAACGTCACGGCCATGGTTCTGGGAGGGCACGGAGACACAATGGTCCCGCTGGTGCGGTTCACCAACGTTTCCGGCATTCCGATTTCCGAGCTGCTGGATGCGGCCACAATCGACCGGCTGGTGGAGCGCACGCGCAACGGCGGAGCGGAGATCGTGAAGCTGCTGAAAGCGGGCAGCGCCTTCTATGCGCCTTCGGCCGCGGCCGTCGAGATGGCGGAATCGATTCTGCAGGACAAGAAGAAACTTCTGCCGTGCGCCGTCTGCCTGGATGGCGAATACGGGATCAAGGGTTTGTTCGTGGGCGTGCCCGTGAAGCTGGGCTCGCGCGGCGTGGAAAAGATCTACGAGATCCGGTTGAGTGCCGATGAGGATGCGCAGTTGAAGAAGAGCGCCGCGGCGGTGCAGGAGCTGGTGGACGTGCTGACGGCGAAAGCGGCAGGCTGAGGCGATGGCTGTTGGAGACATCGTCGTTACGCCATTCATAAACCCGCGGCACGCGGTTTTCGCGATGGAGGCGCGTCCGTTGAACGATTCACCGCTGGGGAGTCTTTGCGCTGGAGCGCATTCCGGCGCGCCGCAAGGTGATCGAATACACCGGCGAGAAGATCAGCCGCCGCGAGACCAAGCGCCGGAGCGAGCGGCAGCACGTCTACCTGTTCGAGCTGGACGCCTACTGGTGCCTCGATGGGGCGTGCGGCGGCAGCGGCGCCGAGCTGATCAACCATTCGTGCGACCCCAACCTATACGCCTCGATCGTGAAGGGCCATATTCTCTACCTGAGCCGGCGGGCCATTGAGCCGGGCGAGGAGCTGACGGTGGATTACAATCTGGCGAGGGACATGGACAAGGTGCCGTGCCGGTGCGGCGTGCCGGGCTGCCGGGGGACGATCAACCTGGTGCGGTGATCGGCATCCGGGGATCCGGGCGGGCGGCCAGGCGCGCTACGGATGCCGGGGCCTGGGCCGCCGTGGCGGGTTTGCCGGCGCAACGCGGGGCCGTCCGGAATTGGACGATTCGTTCGAGCGTTCCACGAGAACGGCCCGGGCGAGTTTGGGGCTGAGGACGCGAGTTCCTTTTTTCGCTTCCAACCGCACAGTGATCGACCCCCCGGCAGACGCGCGCCCGAGCACAGCCAGCTTACATCCCGGCGTCAATCCCTGGCTCGCCAGATCCCGCAACATCCGGGGCTCTCGATCGAACACGCTGGCGATAACGGCACGTTCGCCGGGCGCCAAATCGTCCAGGCATACGGCCGAGGCATCCGCGAGCGTGCCGTCCTTGCGTGGGATGCGCTGGCCGTGCGGATCGAGTGCCGGATCGCCGAGCTTCCCGGCGATGCGGTCCTCCAGCTTCTGCGAGATGAAATGCTCCAGCCGCTCCGCCTCCTCGTGCACCTCGTCCCAAGGGAAGCCGAGCACCTCGCAAAGGAACAACTCCAGGAGCCGGTGCCGCCGGACAACCCGGAGCGCGCGGCGCCGGCCCTCCTCGGTGAGCCGCGCACCGTAGTGCTTCCGATAGAGGATCCAAGCGGGCCGCCGCCGGGAGAGTTTCTGCAGCATTCCGGTTACCGAGGCTGCCGAGACGCCGAGGTGCCGGGCCAGGGCGCTGCCAGTGGCGCGTTCGCCCGCCGGTCCAGTCAGCTCGAAAATGGCTTTGAGGTAGTCGTCGATCGACTCGCTGGTCTTAGGCACACCTAAAGTATATCTTGCGTTCTCATCCGGGAATCGGGTAAGCTCGGGGGCGAGGGGTTTAGTCATGCCTAAATTCATTCTGGCCGCCGCGCTCATGCTTTTCGCCGCGCGGGCTCCGCTGTGCGCTCAGGGGGAGACTACGAGCGCCATTTCCGGCCAGGTGAACGATCCGAGCGGCATCGCGTTTGCGGGGGCCACCGTAACCGCGACCGAAGACCGGACCGGGGCGACGCGTCAGGCACAGACCGGCCAGGGGGGCCGTTTCACGTTCCCTCAGCTCAAGCCTGGAGAGTACACTCTCACGGTGGACGCGCCGGGCTTCGAAGAACAGGTCAGCAAGCCCGTTTCGGCGGGGCTGGGCGAGACTGCGACCCTGACGTTCACACTGAAACTCGCTGAGGTCAAACAGAATGTCACCGTGATGACCGAGGCGCCCCTGATCGATACCGAGAATCCGAATACCACAACGACGCTCACCGCCCGCGCTATCGAGGATTTGCCGAATGCGGGCGGCGACCTCACCTTTCCCGTGCAATTCGCCGCAGGCGCGCTGATCAACACCGCGGGTTCTTCGAACGACTTCGTCGGCGGCCAGAACGGTTACGGCAACGTGGAATTCAACGGGCTGCCGGCACTCTCTAACGCTTACATCGTGGACGGCCTGGAGACCAACGACCCGGTCACGAACCTGAACAGCGGTCTGGCGACGAACCTGGTGCTGGGTTTGAACGCAATCGAGGAAGTGACGGTCAACACCACATCCTATGCCGTGGACCAGGGGCGTTACGGCGCCGCGCAAGTGAACTATGTGACTAAGTCCGGCACTAACTCGCTGCACGGCAATCTGTACGAGTTATGGAACGGATCGAAGCTGAACGCGGCGGACTTCTTCACCAATGCCACGGACGGGCACAAGCCCCGCTCGAACGTAAACCACTTTGGAGGCAGCATGGGAGGCCACGTAGTGCGCGATAAGTTGTTCTTCTTCGGCGACTATGAGCAGATGCGCATCGCGGTGCCGATCGTCAGCAACGTGACCGTTCCTTCGCCGGCGTTCCAGAGTTACGTCCTCGGCCAACTCCCGCGCGGCGGATTGGATCCTGTTTCCGGAGCCACGTATCCAGCGGCGCCGGGGCTGGTTCCTTTCTATCGCCAGATGTTCTCTCTCTACCGGCAAACCGGCGGCACGCCGCTTCCCATTCTGGGCTGCCCGCTCAATGCCGCGGGGGGCAACGCAGCGGGCTCGCCTCCGGACGGCGACGGTTGCGCGAACCGCAGCACGGTCTCGCAATCCAGCGGGGACCACGAACAGGTGATCACGGCGCGCATCGACCACAACATCGACATCGATAACATGGTCTGGTACCGTTTGCAGTCGGACACCGGGTTACAGGCGGCGTACACCGATCCAATCAACCCGCTTTTCGACGCCGTCTCCTCTCAGCCGATGTATTCGTTCGCGGCGGGCTACACTCACATTTTCAGTCCGCGCCTGGTGAACTACTTCAATCCGGCGGTCTCCTGGTACCAAAGCCTGTTCGGGCCTCGGGACCTCGGCCAGACGCTGGCGGCGTTTCCCATCGTGCTCGAGGGCGTCGGCTCGAACGCGCCTTTCACGCCTTTGGGAGGCCTCGATTACAACTGGGTTCAAGGCCGGCGGGCAACGCGCTTGCAGTTGAGCGACACTCTCTCCTGGACATTCGGACGGCACGAGGTGAAGATTGGCGTGAGTTCCCGGCGGCTCCGGCTCAACGACTACGACTTCTCCACTTACACGACGCCACTGGTCACTTACTCAACCCTCGCCCAGTTCATCTATGGCGTGGCGTTGACGGCGACCAAGGCTTTTCCGGCGGCCGCCTCCCAGCCGTTCGACTTCCTCAACCTGGACATGTTTGCGCAGGACACGATGAAGATTTCGCGCACGCTGACCTGGACTTTCGGCGTGCGCGGAGGGTTCAACTCGAACCCGCTGAGCCCGCACGACCTGATTGCCCGCCTGCCCGGATCGTTCGATTCTATTTCGCACGATCCGAGCCAGCCGCTGAACCAGACCATCGAGACCGGTTTGGACCGGGCCTTCGTCTCCACGCCGCTCGTGATCTGGCAACCGCGAACGGCGCTGGCGTGGCAGGTCGCGCCGAAAACGGTCTTACGAAGCGGCTTCGGCGTGTTTAGCGATTTGCTGCCAGGCAGTATCGTTAACATGATCGCCTCGAATCCGCCGTACGTGAATACGTTTCAGGGCGGACTGCTCGGCCAGGCCGGCGGTCTCGCGATTGCGCCGGGGGTTCCCAATAGCGCCATCGACGCGACCATCGCCGCAAACCAGGCATTCTTGTCCGGGTTCCGAAGCGGCTCGCTTTCGCTTCCTCCCGTCGCGCTCACGGCGGTGCCCGATGGCGAGCTTCATGCGCCGTACTTCATGCAGTGGAGCTTCGCCGTCGAACGCCAATTGGGCGACACCGGCAGCCTGCGGGCGCAGTATGTCGGGACGCGGGCGGTGAACCAGCCGTACATGGAGCAGGTGAACGGGTACCAGACGGTATGCCAGGGCTGCTTCCAGCCGTTCCCGTACGCCTCGCCCACGGACCCGCGATTCGCCGGCGTCACGCAGTTGGCTACCGGCGCCAACAGCCATTACAACGGGCTCCAGGTTACGGCGGAGAAGCGCCTGGCGCACGGTCTCCAGGTGCGGGCGAACTACACCTGGAGCCATTGCCTGGACACGGTATCGAACGGCGGGTTTCTTTCTTTTTCCGCGATGGGAATTCTCTCGCCGCTTCCGGGCGAGCTTTCGCGGCAGTACGGAAACTGCGACTACGACATACGGCAGAATTTCGACGGCACCTACGTCTATGAGCTGCCGTTTCGAAGCCGGGGCAGGCTCGTCGGCAAACTCGTCAACGGTTGGCAACTCTCCGGCACGGCCTTCTTCCACACCGGCGTGCCCTTCACAGTGCTGAGCGCGCCGTACACCGCCAACGGGAACGGCATTATCCAGGGGGGCGGGCCGCAATTTGCGAGCGTCGTCGCGGGTGTGCCACTTTACGACAACCAGCCGGTTGCCGGCGTCACGCAGCCCGGCACTGTTCAGTGGCTCAATCCCAACGCCTTTGTCTCGACGGTCAACCCGACGACCGGCGCGTGCCTGGGTGGTGACTCGCCGGCCACGTGCCAGTTTGGGAACCTCGGGCGCAACGCGCTGCGCGGACCGGATTTCTTCTGGAGCGACCTTTATGTGACGAAGAAGTTCGCCCTGAGCGAGCGCGTGACGATGCGGCTGGACGGACAGTTTTTCAACGTCTTCAACCATCCCAACTTTGCTCTGCCCAGCGTCGTGGCCGGCATTCCGGGGCAGCCCGGAACACAGACTGGCTTCGGCGCCATAACCTCCACGACCTCGCCTCCCACCGGATTGCTGGGCGTTGGATTGGGCGGGGACAACTCGCCGCGCATGATCGCCGTGCAGATGAGGCTGGAGTTTTGATGAGGAGAGAACTTCTATTCGCGCTGGTGTTACTCGGGGCGGCTGCGACGGCCCAAAATGTTCGCCAGATACCCACCGTCCAAACTTCCGCGGCGTCGGGCCAAGAGATGTATCGAACTTACTGTGCCAGTTGTCATGGGATGGATGGAAAAGGGAACGGCCCCGCCAGCCCCGCGTTCAAGACCGCGCCAACCGATCTTACCCGACTCGCCCGTTGGAACGGCGGCCACTTCCCGGAGATGAAGGTCTTCAACGAGGTGGCCGGCGACAGCAGGGTCGCGGCACACGGCTCGAAAGATATGCCGGTCTGGGGAACTGTGTTCCTGCGCCTGGGCGAAGGCGACGCCTCGAAAGCGAAACTCCGCATTCGGAATCTTACAAAATACATTGCGTCGATTCAGGCGCAATAGGAATGCACCCGCCCCGCCTCAACCGGGAACTAACTGCGCCTATGCAGTGTCTAACTAGCCGGATGGTTGGAAAGGAGGCCTAAGATGTTCGAGCAAACCTTTGTGGCAGGCGCCGCGAAGACGCGCCGGGCCTGGATGGTTCCGGTCTGTTTCGCCGGACAACTGGTGGCCGTTGGATGCATGGCTTTGATGCCCCTGATTTTCTTCGAGGGGCTGCCGCAGGCGCGGTTGACGCCGCTGCCGCTGGCGGTGCCGGGGCTCTATCACCCGCCGGAGCACCCCAGCGCGGTTCGAGTAGTCGCGGTGAAGTACGAACGGGTTGACCGGGCACTGGTAGCGCCCAATCAGACGCCGATGGGCATCCACCTGGGGCCGGATCGGCCGGCGGCCGCTCCGCCTGATTTCGCCGAGGCGTGTCCAGGCGTGTGTGTGCCCGGCGGTCTCGATGCCCCGGAAGGGGTTCGAATGACGCGGCTGATACCCCAGCCCACGCCGGTCGAAACGCCGCGCGTCGTGCCGAGACGGGAGACGCCCAAGCCGCCCACGCCCGCGCCGATTCGGGTCAGCAGCACGCTGCAGGAAGCCAAGCTGATCCGCCGCGTGATCCCGGTCTATCCGAGGTCCGCGATCGAGTTTCGCATCTCCGGCGCCGTGCACCTGGCGGCCGTTATCGGCGCAGACGGACGCATACGTGACTTGCAGGTCGTGGACGGCCACCCCTTCCTGGTGCGGGCTGCCGTGGACGCGGTGCGGCAGTGGGTCTACCAGCCCACCATGCTCGGTGGCAACGCTGTGGAAGTGATGACCGAAATCACGGTCTACTTCAATATGACCCGGAACTAGCCCGCATGGTTTCGGCGGGCCGGAGCGGCGCGCCGAGTTTGTCGAGCGCGGTGAGGATTACGGGGTCGCGTTGGGCTTCGACCTCGTCGCCGCGCTCGACCCCCAAGGTCTGGTCGAAGATCCCAGCCTTGAGCCGGTTGCCGATCCAGTCCCGCTCGCTCGACCATTCGGTTACGGCGGGCCGGATATTGCGCGCCGAGAGATAGAGCTGGAATTGGTCGAGGAGGGCGGGCGTCACCTCGAAATCCGCCGTGATGCCGGGGTGCTGGTGGACGTATTCGGTGGCGAATTGAGTGAATGCGCCGCTCGATTCGAGCACCATGCGGAAGCGGTCCATAGGCTCCGGGAGCGCTTCGAAGTCCGGCCGGATGCCGCCGCCTCCGCGAACGGTGCGGCCCGAGTCGGTCCGGAAATCCTTCTTGGCCTCGGCGTCGTCGGCGCCGATCTGCCCCTCCGCCAGGGGTTTCTGAATCGAGCGCCCGGAAGGCGTGTAATAGAAAGCCGTGGTGAGCGCGAGGCCGGCGCCGCCCGAGAGGGGATAGACGTTCTGGACCAGTCCTTTGCCGAAGCTGGGTTCGCCGACGATGATGGCGCGGTCGTGGTCCTGAAGCGCTCCGGCGACGATCTCCGAGGCGCTGGCGCTCTTGCCATTGAGCAGCACAGCCAGCTCGAACGTGTAAGGCACCGAGTCTTTGGGGACGTTCGCATCGCTGGCCTGGATGGAGCGGCCGCGGACGCTCAGCACCTTGGTATCCGGCTTGAGGAATAGCGCGGCTGTCTGGAGCGCGGCATCGAGAACGCCGCCGGGATTGTCCCGCAGATCGAGAACGAGACCGTGCAGCGCGCTGCCCCCGAGCTTGTCGATGGCGGCTTTGATTTGCGTGCCGGTCTCGGCGTCGAAGCTGGTCACGCGGAGGTAACCGATGCCGGGCTTGAGAATGAAGGCGCGGTCGACGCTGGGGGCCTGCAGTTCCGCGGGCGTGAGGGTGAGCTGGAGGACGCGGCTGTTTCCCGGCTTGCGCACGTCGAGGCGCGCCTGCCTCTGGCGGGTCTCACTCAGCACCTGAATGAGCTGCTCGACTTCGAGGCGCGCCAGAGGGATGCCGTTGACCGTCAGAATCTCATCGCCGGAGCCGAGGCCGGACTTCTGCGCGGGAGTGCCGGGGAGCACCTGAAGCACGATCACGCGGCCGGGCAGGACCGAGACGATGCTGCCGAAGCCCTTGCGCGTGGAGGTCTCCATGTCCTTGAGCTGCTGGAACTGGTCTGGATCGAGGAAGACGCTGTGCGGATCGAGGCGGCGCAGCATTCCGGGGATGGCGCCCTGGAAGAGCGCTTTGTCGGGCGCGATGGGGTCGGCGGCTTCGCGCTCGACCACGGAGTAGACGTCCACGAAGTGCTGGAGCTGGGTTGGGACATCGGCATCGGAAGCGGTCGGCGGCGCGAGCAGTAAGAGTGCGGGGAGAAGCGAGAACATCCTCAATCCAGTGTACTGGAATGGCGGGAGGTCGCTGCGATGCATTGCGAGGCGAGTATACCTTGAAGACGCCGCTGGTGTTGGCGCGGCCGTGTTTCACTCATAGTGCAAGGCGGCGATGGGGTCGAGGCGGGCGGCTTTGATGGCGGGCAGGAGGCCGGCCACCAGGCCGACGCCTTCGAGCAGGAGGGTCGAGGTCAGGATCGCGAAGCGCGAGATGTGCAGGTGGATGTCGGCCGTGCCGCTGGTGTCGCGGAACAGCGGGCCGAGGAGCGGAAGCGTGTCGATGATGCCCGTGACCAAATAGCCGACCACAACTCCGAGGATGCCGCCCAGCGTCACGATGGCCATGGCCTCGAACAGGAATTGCAGCAGAATCGACCTGCGTGTGGCCCCGATGGCCTTCAACACGCCGATCTCGCGCGTGCGCTGCGTCACCGAAACCAGCATAATGTTGGCCAGCCCCACGCCGCCGATGGCCAGCGTCAGCGTTCCGATGAAGGCGAGCACGATGCGCAGCGCCAGGCCCATGGTGTCGATCAGCCGCATGTACTGGTTGAAGACGAAGACGCGCACTGCCCGCTCGTCGTTCGGCGAGAAGTTGTGGAGGCGGGCCAGGGCGTCTCGCACCTGCGCCAGCGCTTCGTCGCGGAAGACCGGATTCACGGGCATCCACACCACATCGTCGGGGTACTTGAGGTCGCGGTAGAGCGAGCCGGCTTCGAAGGGGACGAACACACTTTCGTTATCCGGCGTGCCGTAGTTGGCGACCTGCGCCTTGGTCTTGAGCACGCCCACCACCATGAATCGCAGGCCGTTGATCGCGATCTCCTCGCCGTCCGGCGGGATTTCGCCGAAGAGCGTGGAGGCCGCCTTCGCTCCCAGAACCGCGACGCGCTGCTTCTGGACGTCGTCGTCGAGGCTGAGCCAGCGGCCGCTGGCGAGGGTCATGTTCCGTATGCGGCCGTAGGAAGAGCTGACCGCGCGCACCATGGTGGTGTCGGTCCGGTAGCCGCGGACCACGGTCATGCCGCCCATCATCATCTCGGGCGAAATCGCCGATACCATGGGCGCCGATTCGCGAACCACATCGATGTCGGAACGTTCCAGCCGGACTCGCCTCCCAGCGCGCTCGCCTCCGGCCTGGTTGGAGGTCTGGCCGCCGAACATCAGGATCAGGTCCTGTCCGATGGAGAGGAAAGCGGTGCGCAAAGCCAGGTGGAAGCCGTCGCCGTAGGACCACAGAATGACGAAGCAGGCGACGCCCCAGCCCAGGCTGACCATGGTGAGGATGCTGCGCTGGCGATTGAAGCGCAACGCCTGGGCGGCCTCGCGGAACACACCTTCAGCGTTCATAGCGCAGCGCCTCCACGGGCGTGAGCGAAGCGCCGCGCCAGGCCGGCCAGACCGAGGAGAGAATCGCAGTCAGGCCCAAAGCCCCAAACGCGAGGAAGGTGGTGGAGCTATGCACGGGCAGGCCGCCGAACATCTCGCGCTTGGGAAGCGAATTCACGGCCGAGGAGAGGCCGTACGCGCCCAGCCAGCCGAAGATCCCGCTGGTGGTCGCGAGTAATATACCCTCGAGCAGAAAGTCCACCAGGATCCTGCGCCGGGTGGCGCCGACGGCCTTGCGCAGCCCGATCTCGCGCGTGCGCTCGGTTACCGAAACCAGCATGATGTTCATGACGCCTACGCCGCCCAGCGACAGCGTCACCACGGCTATGGCGCCGAGGAAGGCCGTCATCGAGGTGAACATGCCGTCGGTGAGTTCGGCTTCCTTCACCGTGTCCCACATGCGGATGGCGCTCTGGTCGTCGGCTTCGAAGGCGTGATTGCGGGCCAGCACGCGGCGCACCTGGCGCTCGGCGGCGCTCCACTCGGCCACCGAGGCGGGCACGTAAATGATGTCGGAGACGATGCCCGGATGGAAATTGGCGTCCTTGGGCGGAAGGTCGCGCACCAAGCTCGAGTAGGGAATGAAAACTTTGTCGGAATCGAGGCCGTTGTACGAGCTGTTCTGATCCTTGGGCGGCATGTAGCCGACGACGCGGTAGGGCAGGCCGGCAAGGTAGATGTGCGAGCCCAGAACGCCGGTGCGATCGCCGAACAACTGCTTGCGGACATTGTCGCCCAGGACGGCAACGCGGGCCGAGTCGTCGTCATCCTGCTGGACGATGAAGCGGCCGCGGTCCAGGGGAATGTTGCGGATTGTGGGATAGAGCGACTCGACGCCGAGCACGGAGAACGTTCCGCTGTTGAACGGGCTGACGGTCGTGGCGGAGCTGAACAACTCGGCCACGACGCTCTTGACCAGGAAACACTCCGTGGCGATGTCGCTCATGTCGCGGTGGGTGAGGCGTATGCGGCGGCCCGCGCGCTGCCCGCCTGCCTGCTTCTCGGTGCGTCCGGAGAAGACCACCACGATGTTGTCGCCCATCTGCCTGGTGCGGTCGCGCTGGCCGACCTTAAAACCGTCGCCCATGGCGATGATCAGGACGATGGAAGCGATTCCCCAGGCGATGCCGCCCATGGTGAGCAGGCTGCGCAGCTTGTTACGCAGCAGGCTCGATACCGCCTGCTCGAGAATCTCCCTGAGGTAAGTCATTGGGCGCTACTGGAGCACAACCTGCTGCCCCTCGGTAAGGCCCTTGAGAATCTCCGTGCGAGAGCCGTTGCTGATGCCGGCAACCACGGGAATGCGGCGCTTGCCGGTCTTCTGTTCGGGATCGGGGATTTCGACTGAGAGGGACCGGTCCTTGTTATAGACGATGGCGCCTTCGGGGATGGTGAGCGTGTGCACGTGCTCTTCGAGCATGATCTCGGCGTTGGCCGTCATGTCGGCCATCAGCTTCCGCGATTCGTTTGAGATGGAGACGCGCACTTCGAAGGTGGTGACGTTGTCCTTCTCCTCGCCCATGGGCGAGATCTTCGTGACCTTCCCGGTGAAGCGTTCGTTCTTGTAAGACTCGACCGTGATGCGGGCAGGCTGGCCGAGGTAGACCTTGCCGATGTCGCTCTCGTCCACCTTGCCCTTGACGTAGACCTCGCTGAGGTCGCCGACGGTCATGATGAGGGTGGCGCCGGAACCCATGACCAGAATCGAGCTGACGGCGTCGCCCACCTCGCGGTCGCGAGAGAGCACCACGCCGTCGATGGGGGAGCGGATGGTGGCGTTGCGGATGTCTTCTTCGGATTGGGAGAGCTGCGCGCGAGACTGCTCCACCTCCGCCGCGGCCTTGGCGATGGCGGCATCGGCGACGCCGAGGTTGCCCCGCGCCTGCAACTGCTTGTTCAACGCGATCTCGTAGTTCTTTTCGGCGTCGTCGCGGGAGTTCTGCGCGATCAGTTTGTCTTGGAACAACTGGCCTGCGCGCTCCAGGTCGCGCTTGAGGAAGGGCACGTCGGGACCTTCGGCTTCGATCTTGGTGCGCGCGAAATCGGCCCGGGCGCTCTTGAGGGCCGCCTCGGCTACGTCCAGCGCGGCCTGCGCCTGGCGAAGGCGGGGCAGCAGGTCGTTCTGGTCGAGCTCGCAGATGACCTGGTTCTGGTGCACGCGGTCGCCCACGTTGACGGGCAGCTTGAGGATGATCCCGCTGGCTTTTGACTTGATCTCGACTTTGGTGGTGGGCTCGATCTTGCCGGTGGCGACCACGGAGCGCGCCAGATCCATACGCTCGACGCGCACGAGTTTTTCGGGCTCAACTCGGACGGGCCCGCGGCCGAGCTTGCCGGCGATGAGCACGGCGGCCGCCACCAGCACCAGCAGGATGGGGATCAGGACGAAATAGAACGAAGCTTTCTTGCGATTGGGCATGAGTTGCCTAAAACTGCGCTCCTTGATCTTAGTATTATGGCGGTTCCAGCGTCAGCGATGGTCGTAGCTGATGACGCGGACCAACCTCCAGCTTCCTGTCTGTTTGCTCCACACATTCGTGAATCGCGCCGATGCATCCAGGTGCTCAGAGCCGTCCTGATTCTGAGAGTAGAAGCGCTGGATTCCGGCTTCAATGGCGCCGAATCCGGGCGCGGCGTTGACGATTAGCGAGTCCTGGTCCAACTCGCGCCGGAGTCGTATGCCTTCCGCGCAGCGGTCTCGAAGCGCCTCCACATTCTGTTCGAAGCCGGTTTTCCCGGTGTGATCGTGATAGAACTCCAGGCCCTGGTCGAGAAAGCCGGCGTATCGTGTCACATCGCAAGCTGCGAAGGCGTCGAAGAGTTGCCGATCCGCCAGGGCAATCTCCTGGGTGAGCACCTGCTTTGGCAGAAGGCCGGGAGCCGGCTTCAGACTGATCGCCGCCTTCAGGTTTCCGCCGGTTGCCGTCCCCGAGAGTATCCCTGCCCGATGGGTGAGTACGAAGTCCAACCCGCCGGCGGCATCCAGATGGAATGAAACGCGACCGCCATTCAATATGCCATTACCAAACGCTGTCTGCTGGTCCACGGTCCTGCCGATAGTGCCCGTCAGGGCTGAGCCGCGTTGATCCACAATCAGGACGGCTGTGTCATGAGTGACTTTGCCATCGGCAGATGTCGATACGAAGGAGCCGAACCATGTTCCGGAAATCGTTCCTGGCGTTTGTCGCACTGATGACTGGGCATGCAGGCAGGGTCCAGGCAATGAAAGTAGCCAGAGCGCCACCGTGACGCGGTTGGACATTTGCAGTTCCTCTTGTGTTTACGAGATTGAGGGAGCGTGAGTTCCCGGTGAATGCCTTCGAGGACGGCAGGGTGCGGAGCCTGAGGCGGCTCGATCCGGCTGCCGGGCGCTGGTCAGCGCAGCAGATAGTGGGCTCTGATCGAGGAATCCCCGGATGTGCTCACGCTATCGCCACGGAGCACAATACGCTTTACCTTCGACGCCGGGAGATACTGAAAAAGCTCACAGATCGCTATGACCGGCGATTCAGCGGGATCGGGTAGCGCCTCCACCTGGAGGCTCTTGATTGAATCGAACGTGAGTTCGGCCTGAAGGCCCGCCGCATCGCTTACCCGAAGCCGGCCCGAGAACGAAGCCGATGCGCTCACAGTCTTGCCTTCGCGCCGGAGACGATCCGCTTCGGCCGCCGCGTTGCGTAATTGCTCGAGCTGTTTCGCTGGTACCGACGGGGACGGACGCAAGCGCAAAGCGCCCGACTGCCCGGGGAGCACGCAATCGGTGGCGCTGAGTGCGGTCAGGCCCTGCGAAATGATCAGATCTCCGGCGACGATGAGCTGGCGGCCCTCGGCGGTCTTGAGATCCCTAAACAGGTCGCAAACAGACTCCTGCCCGCGCAAAGCACCCGTCACGAAAGTAGCAGCCACGAAGAGCGGTATGACCCTGGGTTTCAGCACGCCCCTGCCCCTTGTTAACGACAGAGTACCGCACTCGGAGCTGCAAATCCAGCGGCTGTCCTCCGTGAGTTTGCGCGCGCCCGCGTCGGCTCGGGCGTCAACCAGCCGCGAAGAACGGAACCATGGCTGCACGGCTCGGCGGCGGCGCCGGGATGGGCGGCTTGCGGGAGGCGGCGGTGAGACCGGCGGCCACCGGGACGAAGCGGGTCGCGCGCTCGCCGCAGGGGCAGGTGGACTGCTCGATCGCGCCGACCCAGCCCGTCCTCAGACGAATGACCGGGTAGCGAAGGGCTACCAGCGAGGTGACCACCAACTCGCCGAAGAACGCCTCGAAGATGGCCGATCGGGTGTCGAGGTGCATCCCCGAATGGGCTTCGCATTCGAAGCCGAGCGTTTCCCCGTCCGATCCCACCAGCTCTTCAAAAACGGGCAGCTCGAAGGCGCGCCAGAAGCAGTCGCGGGTGCGCTCGGAGGCAAGGCGCTCGCCGAGCGGAGTGCGGACGGTGACGCGTCGGGCGGACGCGGGCGGCTCGGCTTCTCCGGCCCCGACGCGGACCGCGAGCCACAGGAGTTCCTCGGCGGAGCCGGAGAGAGTTTTGGCAGCGCTGGGCCGGGCCGGCAGGGGCTTGGGCGCGGCCTTGGTATTCCGGAACAGCTCCTTATTCTCGATATAACCGTGGATTCCGATGGGGGGAAGCTGGGCCAGCCCGGGCGCACGCCTGGCGATCAGGGGCCGGTAAACGGCCGTGTTCTGCGCCGCCGCCAGAACGGTGGAGAGCCTGGAAACACTCTGGGCGTCCGGCCGCTCGCCGGGCCCGAGGTCGAACGAGAGGTGCATGTTTGTCGGAATCTTAGTGGGACGGCCGGGGAGGTTGTCTCAGCTAATCGGCCAGAACTCGATCACGGCCAGGGTAACGTCGTCCGCAGCCGGTGCGCCTTCTGTGTACTCGTGAATCGCCGCGAGAACGGCGTCGTGGAGCGCCTGGCACGTCGCCGCTGCGTGCGCGGCCACCGCGTGGCGGAGCTTCTTCAGCCCGAACGCCACACCGTCGGCGTTCTCCGAATCGAGCAGCCCGTCCGTGTAGAGGACCAGCTTGTCGCCCGCGGCCAGGTGCGTCTCCATGACGGTGTATAGCGCTTCTTCGAACATCCCGAGCGGCGTGCCGTTGGCGGAAAGATGCTCGATCCGGCCGCTGGCGCCGACCAGCAGAACCGGCGGGTGGCCGGCGTTGATCCAGCGCAGCGTGCCATCGGCATCGAGCGTGCCGTAGAACGCAGTGGCGTACTGCTCGCCACCGGTCCGCTCCATGAGGTACTTGTTCACGCGGCTCACCATGTCGTCGATGGTCAGGTGCGTATAGGGCGACGCCACGAACATTCCCTGAAGGAGCGAGGCCAGAAGCGCGGCGCCGACGCCTTTGCCCGAAACGTCCGCCATCATCACCGCCCAGCACGTGTCGTTGACGGCGCGGATATCGACGTAATCGCCGCCCACCTGCAACGACGGGATGCTGGAGGCGGCGGCGCGGAACCAGCCTGCCGACGGCAGCGCGCGCGGCAGCAAGCTCTGCTGAATCTGACGGGCGATGCGGAAGCTCGGCATCCAGGCGCTTCCGCGCCCATTGCTCCTCGAGCAGCCGCGCGTTTTCGAGGACCGTCGAGGCTTCCAGGGCGAGCGTCGTCAGCAACTCCCGGCCGCCGGCGGAAAGGTCCGCGTTGCGCACGCGCGAATCCATGTAGAGCACGCCTGCGGTGTCTTCGGCGTTGGACATGGAAAGCGTCTCTTCGAGGGAGCCGCTGCGCACCCGCACCAGCGGCACGCAGACCACGCTGCGCAGCTCCAGGGCGTAGATGCTGCGCTCGGCGCCATCGCCCGCCTGGCCGGCCGGATCGAAGTTCATCGAGAGGAAATCTTTCCGCTGGTCGAGGGCATGCAGCAGCAGGCGCGTGGGCACCCGCAGGTCGCCAGGGGCGAGCGGGGCGCCTTTCGACCGCCCCACGCGGATCTCGAGGTCGCCGCCCTTGCGCAGAAGCAGGAACCCGCGCTCGCAACCGGTGATGGTCAGGGCCGCATCGACCACGGCCGCCAGCACCTCATCGGTCGAAAGCGACGATTCCAGGGCGCGGGCGACTTCGAGCGTAGCGCGGAGCTTGGCCAGGCTGGGAGACGTCGAGGTGAGCGGAGGGGCCGCAGCGATGGCGGCGGCAACGGTCTTTCCCAGATCGAAGATGAGCTGGTAGGAATCTGGGAACCCGAACTCGATCCTGTCGCCATTGCGCAGCTTCGCGCGCGTCACCCGGCTGCCGTTGACGAAGACGCCGTAGGTGCTGGCCAGGTCCTCGACGACATAGGCGCCGTCTTCCGAGACGATCTGCGCGTGTTGGCGCGAGGCGCGGCTGTCGCGAAGCACCAGTTCGTTGTCGCCCTGGCGGCCGATGCGAAACGGCAGGCGGTCGATGGGGGAGCGCTGCTTGCCCCCGGCAGGAGTCCTGACCAGGAAAGCCGCGGGGGCCAGGCCGTCCAGGCGCGGCTCGGTCATTTAGCGCCTCCGTGGAGCGCGGCCCTTGACGGCGGGCGGCGGAGCTTCGACCGGGCCGGCCGCGGCCTGCTCCATCTCCTGAGCCCGCAGCCGCTGGCAGGTGGAGCAGTAGCCGCCCACTTCGGTGCGCGCTACCAGGATCTGGAACCCCAGGTGCGATTCGATCTGCTTGCGGAGCCGGCGCAGCGGCTCTCCGTAGAACTCCTCGATCTTTCCGCAGCCCAGGCACACGATGTGCGCGTGCTCCTGCTTGGACCGCGTTTCATAGTAGTGCTGATCGCCCTCTACGTGCATCAGGTCCAACTCGTCGACGAGCTGACCCTGTTTGAGCATCTTGAGGGTGCGGTAAACCGTCACGCGGTTGAGCTTGGGGTCCTGCTGCTTGGCCAGCTCGTAGAGCTGGTCGGCGTCCAGGTGACGGCCCGCCTTGTCGATCAGATCGAGCAGGATGCGGCGCTGCCGCGTAACGCGAATGCCGCGCGTGATCAGCGAACCTTGAATGCCTTCTGCGGGCATACTCCTCCGGCCACTGTTGACACGATAACATGAGACTAAGCGGGTTGCTATCCTGCAATCGGCCATGTTCCACAAAGTTCTGGTTGCCAACCGGGGCGAGATCGCCGTGCGGGTGATTCGCGCGCTACGCGAGATGGGCATTCCGAGCGTGGCCGTCTTCTCGGATGCCGACCGCACCGCGCTGCACGTCCGCATGGCCGACGAGGCGGTGCACATCGGCCCGGCGCCATCGCCGGAGAGCTACCTGCGCATCGACCGGATTCTCGATGCAGCCCGCTCCCACGGCGCCGAGGCAATACACCCAGGCTACGGGTTCCTAAGCGAGAATGCCGAATTCGCCGCCGCCTGCGAGAGGGCCGGGATCGTCTTCGTGGGCCCAACGGCAGCCGCCATTCGCGCCATGGGCTCGAAGACGGCGGCGCGGCAGGTGGCGAGCGCGGCCGGTGTGGAGGTTGTGCCCGGCACGGATCATCCGCTGGCGGGCGTCGAAGAAGCGCACGAGGTTGCGGCCGGCTTCGGCTATCCGGTGTTCCTGAAGGCGTCGCTGGGCGGGGGCGGCAAGGGAATGCGGCGGGTGGATGGAGAAGCCGGACTGGCCTCCGCCTGGCGGGACGCGGTCAGCGAGGCCGAGCGCTCCTTCCGCAGCGCCGAGGTCTATATCGAGAAGCTTATCGAGCGGCCGCGCCACATCGAGATCCAGGTCTTCGCCGATTGCCACGGCAACGCGCTGCACCTGGGCGAGCGCGAATGCTCCATACAGCGGCGCCACCAGAAGGTGATTGAAGAGTGCCCCTCGCCGCTGGTGGCCGGCCGCCCCGGCATGCGGGAGGCCATGGGCGAAGCCGCGCTCAAAGTGGTCCGCGCAGCGGGCTACACCAACGCGGGCACGGTGGAGTTCCTGGTGGAGCCGGACGGGCGTTTCTATTTCCTCGAAATGAACACGCGCCTGCAGGTGGAGCACCCGATCACGGAGCTGGTCACGGGGCTGGATCTGGTTCACTTGCAGCTACGCGTGGCGGCGGGTGAGCCCATGGGGATCGGCCAGCGGGACGTGCGCTGGAATGGCCACGCCATCGAGTGCCGCGTCTATGCGGAAGACCCTTACAACCGTTTCTATCCCTCGCCCGGCCGTATTACGCAGTTGAGCCGGCCCGCGGGACCCGGCATACGCGTCGATTCGGGCGCGTATCTCGGCTGCACGGTGCCCATCGACTACGACCCGCTGGTGGCCAAGCTGGCGGTGTGGGCGGGCAGCCGCGCGGAAGCCATCCGGCGCATGGTGCGGGCGCTCGACGAGTACACAGTGGACGGCATCAAGACGACCCTGGGCTTTTACCGCCAGGTGTTCGCCAGCGAGGCGTACCGCAATGCCGAACTGCACACGGGTTTTATCGAAGAATTCTTCGAGCGCAACGGCACGCCGCCCGCCGCCTCCGACCCCGAAGCCGAGTTCGCCGCGGCGCTGGTGGCCGCAATCCATTCGCGCAGGCACGGGGGCGCATCGCCATGCCCCGGGCCGGTGCGCAGCCGGTGGCAAGTCGCGGGGCGCGAGGAGCTGCTGCGATGACCCTGACGGTGATGGTAGATGGGCGCGCGGTTCCGCTGGAGCTCGAGCGCGAGGGCGAGGGCTGGACGGCCAACGGGCGCGCGGCGTCGGTCCTCGAAGCCGAACCCGGCATCTACTCGGTACTGATCGAAGGCCGCAGCTTCGAGGCGCGCATTGAGCGTACCGAAGAAGCCTGGGCGGTCACCATCGGCGGCCGGAGATTCGAAATCGAGGTGGCCGACCCGCGCCGCCTGAGCCGCCGTTCGCATCGATTCGACCACGCGGGCCGCCAGCGCGTCACGGCCCCGATGCCCGGCAGAGTGGTGCGCGTGCTGGTGGCCGAAGGCGATGCGGTCGAGGCCGGGCAGGGCATCGCCGTGATCGAAGCGATGAAGATGCAGAACGAGCTGAAGGCAACGAAGTCCGGCCGCGTGGCCGCGCTTTCGGTTCGCGAGGGCGCCACCGTCGCTGCGGGCGAGGTTCTGGCGGTGATCGAATAGTCTGCACTTCGTGCATAATGGGGCCTATGGTCTGCGAGAAGTGCGGCGGCACGGGCTGGCGGGTCATCGAGCGCGACGGGCTGTCGGCCGCCGAGCCGTGCGATTGCACCGCCACCGAAGGGCCGCGCGACCTGGAGCCGGGCGCGCACATCCCTCCCCTCTACCGCAACGCTTCGTTCGATAACTTTGTGTTGCCGGGGGAGAACCCGATCGCCTCGCGTGGTCTTGAGGCCGTGATGGTGAAAGCCTCCGCCTATGCCCGGGAGTTTCCCTTCGTGCCCAAGCCCGGCCTGCTCTTCATCGGCCCGACCGGGACTGGCAAGACGCACCTGGCCATTTCGGTGCTCCGCAAGCTGATGGCGCGCGGCTTTGAGGGCGTCTACTACGACTACATCAACCTGCTCGAGCGGGTGCGCTCCGGCTACGATTCCGCGGCGGCGCCCGAGGACCGCGAAGCCTACCAGACCTGCCTGGACGTCCCCGTGCTGCTGTTCGACGATTTGGGGTCGCATCGCGTTATCGGCTGGATCGAGGATACGGTGACTGCCATCGTCACCCATCGCTGCAACAACCAGAAAGCCCTCATCGCGACCACCAACCTGGTGGACCCGGACGCGGGCGACGACGTTGTGCGGCGCGTCCCCGGAATGCCGCACCCGGAATACCGCACCACGCTCGGTGAGCGCATCGGCGAGCGCGCCCGCTCGCGCCTGTTCGAGATGTGCGAGGTGGTGCGAATGCCGGCGGTGGGGGATTACCGGGTCAGGCGGAAGTAGGCTCGTCGGCGGTGACGGCGGGTGCACCGCTCTTTCGCATGCCATACCCAACCACTGCGAGAGCGAGTGAGGCCAAATAGCCCACCCACTTCAGGGACGTCAGCGCAGCGGCGAGCAAGACGAGTGCCGGGACGCGATTGGGATAGCGCAACAGCAGAACGGTGATTGCCGTGTTTTCGGCGTAGTCGCTCGCGGCGCCCACCACGGGCATCCACCAGAACTGGCGGAACCGCCCGCGCTTGATTGCGCGCGAGAGGAACAGGGCGAACAGGAAAGGCAAGCACACGTCCACGCTCCAGAGCAGGTGAACGTAGGCGCTCCGGCCCTGCGCGCCAAGTGCGTCGAACAGTTGGTACGCATCTTGAAACGAATACCAGGGCCGCATGTCGAGAAGCGGCAACCCGCCTGCCAGATGTTTCATCCTGGGTACGCTGAGTGGGAAGTCAAAGAGGTTCTCAGCCAGTAGCGCACCGGCTGTCACCGCGGATTGAAGCCAGAACGGGAAGCGACGATGGGGCGCTGATGCTTGCGGGTTTTGACGTGCCCAAGGCGAACCATAACCGAGCTGCTGCAGCACGGAAGGCAAGCCCTCGGCGCACGACCGATACCGGAATTTAAAGCCGGAGCTCAGTAAAGCGGCGGGGCTGGCGCCGATGTCCCGTGTCACCGTTTCGCACAGTATTCGTCCCAGAACAAGCCGTCCCAACCACAACGGGACTGTCTGCGGAGGCGGGGCTCCCAGCAGTTCCGCCGCCGCACCGGCAAAGTCGCGGAGGGTCGTCTCGGAGCCATCGGCGATCACATGGGAACGGCCGGACAGCCGGTCTTGCGACTGTTCGGCAATGTGGACCAGTGCGCGGGCCGCATCTTCAAGATGCACGAGGGGCATCCGATTGCGTCCGCTGCCGGCGATTCGAAACGTGCCCGCGGCCAGTTGTGGAAAAATTCTCTTCGCGAAGGCCTTGCCGGGCCCGTACACGGTCGCCAGGTAAATGTAGGTGCAAGCGAGTCCCGAGCGTTCGATCACCCGCCGGACCGGAACTCCGACATGCCCGAATCCAATGGGCGAATCGCGGAGAGGCGAATCGTCGCCGACCCGGCCTGCGGCATCTGGGAGCAGGTCGTCAAGACCGCTGACAGACATTAGCAGCGGCCGCTCCTCCGGCGGAATGCTCTCTAAAGCGGCAAGGAGCCTCCGCGTGTCCGTCACACGGAGTATCGCGATCTTCCGAATCTGGGTCAGGCCAATGCGGGAGTGCAGTTCCGGCTGCACCAGGTCGATCAGGACCTTGGAGTTCGCGACTTCACCAATCCATTCCTCGGGGGAAGCGGCGTCGCCTTGAATCAGGACGGCCCCGGCGGACGCCAGTTCGCTTGCTCTCGCGCGATCCCGCACCAGCGTTTTCACGCGGAAACCGTGGGCCAGCGCCTCTTGGACGACCGCTCTTCCAACGAACCCATTCCCTCCCAGGACGAACAGTTCCGGCTTGTGTTCTTTCATGACGATTCTCCTCACTGCGCCATGCTGCGCAAAAGGATGTTCTCGATTTCGCGTGCGTAATCGCTGGCCGGCCCTCGAAACTCTCCAAAACTGAGCATTCGGGCGAACTGTTGAAATGTGCCCGTGATCACGGCAACCAGCAAGCTGACATTGGCGCCGGCACGGATCTTGTTTTCCCGCCTTCCCTGCTCGAGGGTGGCTCGGATCAAACCCAGGATCGAGCGTCTGCGAACGCGTTGCGATGCGCGTTTCCACATGGGCCGCAGCTGATCCTGGACAAAGAGAAACGCATCTAGATCGCGATCCATGCTTGCAGTAGCCGCAGTCACGAGGCCGTGGAGCTGTTCCTCGAACTGCATATCGGAGCGCGCCGCGGCCGAAACGCTCTCGAACATTGCCAGATAGCATTTTTCGAACAGATACAGGGCGAGGGCGTCTTTTGCCGGGAAGAACTTGAACAGAGCGGCGTTGGTGTATCCGGCCCGCTCTCCAATATCGCGGACCGTAACCCCATCGATGCCTCTATGGGCGAACAGATGAAGCGCTTCCCTCATGATCGTGCGTTTGGACGGAGGATCGCCCGCCGAGGAGTAATCGGATTCGTTGGTTAGCATCTGCTTACTCAAAGTTAGCATCTGCTCACTATCTCGTCAAGCGCAAAAGAGGCGGTTGCCTTTGCTCCGGCGAACGCGCTTGAAGCCGGTGGTGCGGATGCCGGCGGTGGGGGATTACCGGTCAGGCGGAAGTAGGCGGGAACGGCTCGTCGGCGCTGGCGCCGTAAACCGAGGGCACCTTGGCGCCCATGGCACGTAGGTACGCCGAGAGCTGGCCGCGATGGTGCGCCGTATGCACGATCATGGCGAGCAGGTAGGTCACGGCGGGGCGCGCGGGTGGCGCATCGAACTCCCCCATGGTCCGCGCCAGGTGCTCCGGCGGCAGGCGCTCGACGTCGCAGATCAGCGCGGGCACGTTCTGCTCCCACCACTCGATGACGCCGGCCATGGTCTTGATGAGCGACGGCATGCGCTGCTGATCGGTTGAGAACTGGCCGTGGACGATTCCCGCCAGGCACCAGATTTCGCTCGTGACGATGTGCCAGGCCAGCTCGAAGGCGCTTCTGCCGTTCGGGTGCGGGCGGTACTCGCGGGCGCCCTCGGGCACCGCCGCCAGCATTCGGCGGGTGATCCGATTCTCCGCTTGCACTTCCGGTAGGAACACTTCCAGGAGAAACTTCGTCTGCTCTGGTTGCATGGAACCCTCCCCGGCCCGCCCCGTGGCCATTCCTATATTAAGACAGGCGCGCCGCCCCGAGGTTCCCCCTGAACTTCCGGCCCCATCCATCCGATAGAAGGAACGAGTGCGCGGGGAACTCCGCGGGAGCGACCACAGATGGCCGGACAAATCAAGCAACTAGTCGATTCCATTCTGAACCAACGCGCGAAAGGCAACTCCACCCTGTTCTTCGCCACCAAGACCAAGCTAATCCTCAAAGGCGTGAACCCGGACCGGTTTACGGATGAGTCGCCCGACGATCAGGCGGTGATTGCGAAGGTGCGAGCGATCGCAGCCGACTTGGGCGTGCGCGTTTAGGAGAGCAAACTAAGATGAGCGTTCAAACTGCCTATTCAACCAAGCCGCTGCCGGATGCGGTCGCGGAGCTGGAGAGTCGTCTCGCTGGGGGACAACCGCGCGTCGTGCTCTTCTTCGCGTCGGCGGGCTACGACCCCGAGGCCATCAGCCGGCAGATGCAGAGTGCCTTTCCCGGCGCTTGCGTGGCGGGTTGCTCCACGGCGGGCGAGATCGTGGACAGTAGGATGCTGACGGGCTCGGTTGTCGCCATGGCACTCGGCGGCGAGGTTGTGGAGGATGCCGCTGCGGTGGTTGTCGGCGACCTGAACGCCGAAGCCAACGTGCGAGACGCCTTCGCGAAGCTGGAGAGCCACTTCGGGGCCGCCGCTTCCACCTGGGACGTCGAGAAGTACGTGGGCGTGGTGCTGATAGATGGTCTTAGCGGGGCCGAGGAGCGGCTGATCGAGAAGCTGGGCGACTGTACCGACGTTTTCTTCGTCGGTGGCTCGGCGGGCGACGACCTGAAGTTCCAGACCACGCACGTTTACGCCGGGGGCAAAGCCTACCCCCATGGCGCTGTGCTGGTGCTGCTTCGCTTGCGGAAGAGCTTTGCGATCGTCAAGACGCAGAGCTTCAAGCTGATTGGCAAGTCGTTGACGGCCACCGCGGTAGACGAGCCGCATCGCACCGTGATCGAGTTCGACGGCAAACCCGCGCTCGTGGCTTACGCTGAGGCGCTGGGGATCCCGCCGGCTGAAGCGGCGGCCAGATTCTTCCAGCATCCGCTGGGCCTGATTATCGAGGGCGAGCCCTTCGTCCGCAGCCCGCAGAAGGCCGCAGGCGGCAGCATCGTCTTCTACTGCCAGATCAAGGAAGGGATGGAGTTGGAGGTGCTGGAGGCGGCCGACATCGTCGCCGACACGCGTCAGGCCATCGAGGCGCAGGCTGCGCTCGGTCCGATCGCGGGGCTCATCGATTTCCACTGTATCCTGCGCACCCTGCAGCTACGCAACGAGAAACGCTGCGATCGGTACGGCGAGGTCTTCAACGGCATCCCCCACATAGGTTTCAGCACTTACGGCGAGGCCTACCTGGGCCATCTGAACCAGACCTCGACTATTCTGCTGTTCCGTTAAGGGCACGCAAGGTCCCGTCGGCGCTACAATCGAGCCTTTGGGACCCGAAGGCCCTTATGAAGTCCACATCCGTCCCGCGCAGAAAGTTTTTGCAAGCGGCAGCGGCGGCTGCGGCAGGTAGCGCCGTTTCCTGCGGCGGCCGTTCGAGCCCGTGGCTCTTCTTCACGGTGGAGGAGGCCGCTACGGTCCGCGCCATTTCGGATCGCATCGTCCCACCCGACCGGGACCCCGGCGCGGCCGCTGCCGATGTCGTCAACTACATCGACCGCCAGCTCGTGGGGCCGCTGAAGCGGTTTCGGCGGGCCTACCGCACGGGGCTGGAGCAGTTCGGCACGCGCTTCGCCTCGCTCTCCGCCGCCGAACAGGACGCGAAGCTTGCCGCTATCGAAGCCCGGCGCGAACCGTTCTTCGAAATGATCCGCGATCACGTGATGCAGGGCTTCTACGGCGATCCGCGGCACGGCGGCAATCGCCAGTACGCAAGCTGGGTGATGCTGAGCGTCCCACCGGCGCCCATACGCGGCCGCCAACTCTACGACCTTTCGGGCGGAGGGATGGCCCGCTCTACCAGGAGGCCCAAATGGCGCTCCCAAGGGTGAATGCGGTGGTGGTTGGCGCGGGCGCAGGCGGCGGCGTTGTCGCCAAGGAACTTGCGGAGGCCGGGCTCAGCGTGGTTCTGCTCGAGCGCGGCAAATGGTACACGGCTTTCGACGATCGAAAGGACGATCTGCGCAACGAGCGCACCAGCGTGCTGGGCCCCGGCGCGGGTCCGGATGAGGAGAAGAACCCGCGCGTCTACGTCGATCTCACGGGCAAAGAGCACCTCGTGAGCGCGCGCGAGGGCAGCTACCAGAACGACGCAAGCTGCGTGGGCGGAGGCACTACCACCTACGGCGCGATGGGCTGGCGCTATATGGAGAGGGATTTCCGCATGCGCTCGACCTACGGCGAGGTGGCCGGCAGCACGCTCGAGGACTGGCCCGTCTCCTACGACGATCTCGAGCCGTTCTACGAAAAAGCCGAATGGGAAATCGGCGTCTCCGGCAACGTCACGCACGATCCGTTCCACGCGCCGCGCCGCAGGAATCTCCCCATGCCGCCGCTCGCGCAGAACCGGGAGTACTTCGTTCTCAAGCCCGCGGCCGAGCGACTGGGGCTGCATCCTTTCGACATCCCGATGCTGCGCAACAGCGTGCCCTATGGCGGGCGCGGTCCCTGCATGCGCTGCCGCTGGTGCGTCGGATTCGCGTGCGAAGTGGACGCAAAATGCGGCACGCAGAATACCGCGATTCCGCGGGCGCTGGCCACTCGGAACTGCGAGTTGCGCACCGAGTGCGCGGCGAAGGAAGTCCTGACCGACGCGAGCGGCCGCGCGACCGGCGTGGCCTATTACGACTCGAGCGACCGCTACCAGGAGCAGCCGGCCGATGTGGTGGTGGTCTCTGCCGGGGCCATCGAATCAGCCCGCCTGCTGCTCAATTCGAAGAGCCGCATGCACCCCAACGGTCTCGGCAACCAATACGACTGGGTCGGCCGAAACCTGCAAGGGCACACCTACGTCGGAGCAACCGGCGTCTTCGACCAGGACGTTTATGACGACATCGGCCCCGGCGCCAGCATCGCCGTCTGCGACTTCAATCACGGCAATCCGGGCCTGGTAGGCGGCGGGCTCCTGGCTAACGAATTCATCCGCCTGCCGTACCAGTTCTCGTCCATGACGCCGCCCGGCGTGCCGCGCTGGGGCCAGGCGCACAAAGATTTCATGCGCCGCGCTTACCGCCGAAACATCGCCATTCGCGGGCCGGTGCAGGAGATGCCGGTCTTCGATTGCCGCGTGCAGGCCGATCCGGTGGTTCGCGACCACTGGGGCATTCCGGTCGCGCGGCTATCGGGCCTGAGCCACGCGAACAACGTGGAGGTGGGCACGTACATGGCGGGCAAGGCCGAAGCCTGGTTGCGCGAAGCAGGCGCCACGCTGGTCTGGAAAGCGATGCCGGGGCGCTACCTGAGCGCGGGCCAGCACCAGGCCGGCACGTGCCGCATGGGCCACGATCCCAAAACGTCGGTGGTCGACAAGCACTGCCGCGTACACGACCAGGACAATCTCTACGTCATCGACGCCAGCGTGCACGTGACCAACGGCGGCTTCAATCCGGCGCTCACCATCATGGCCCTGGCCTTCTACGCCGCGGACGGCATCAAGCGCGCGTGGAAGGGGAGGGCTCTATGAAGCCCCGGCACTACGCCATCATCGGCGTGGCGGCGGTAGCCCTTCTTCTGCTCCCCGCTGCCACGGTCTATTACGAGTACTCGGGCGGCCGCGGGTGCGTGCGGTGCCACGAAATCCAGGCTTCCTACGACCACTGGCAGTCCTCGTCGCACCGCAACATTCCGTGCAATTCCTGTCACGGTAGCGCGCTCACCTTCGACGTGAGCTTCCACCTGGCCAATCTGCGACGGGTTGCCGCCCACATACGCGGCCGCGAGCGTGGCGAGATTCACCTGAAGCATACCGACCTATACCCCGTCGCGGAACGCTGCCGGAGCTGCCACCGGCAGGAATACGCCGAGTGGAACGCGGGCCCGCACGCCGTCCGCTACGCCAAGCTTTTCCTGGACCAGAAGCACAACACCAGCCGCCTGTTGATGGACGATTGCCTGCGCTGCCACGGGATGCACTTTGAGGGCGCGATCCGGGATCTGGTAACTCCCATCGATACGCGCGGGCCGTGGACTCTGAAAGTGCCGGCGCTGGCCAACCGCCCGGCGATCCCGTGCCTGTCCTGCCACCAGATGCACCGCGACGGCAAGCCGCTCGCGCGTGGCAGTCCGCGCGTGCCTGCGCCCGGGCCTTCGCAACTGCTGATGACGCCGTCGCTCGCACTCTACGACCGCCGCGAGCAATCGCACATTTCGGCGGCGATTCTGCCGATTCCGGAAATGCGCGACGGCGACCGCGTGGTGACGATGAGCCCGGACCGGCGGCAGGGGCTCTGCTACCAGTGCCACGCGGCGCCGGCGGGGATGCCGCCGGGTTCAGGCGACGACCGCACCGGTCTGGGCGTTCACGAAGGCCTGAGTTGCCTGGCCTGCCACCACGGGCATGGCCAGCAGACACGCGCCTCCTGCGCCACATGCCACCCGCGCCTGTCAAACTGCGGCCTGGACGTGGAGAAGATGGACACCACGTTCAAAGACACCCGCAGCGCGCACAACATACACTTCGTAAAGTGCGCCGATTGCCACCCGAAAGGGATCCCGAAGAAAGTGGGACAGGCTAGCGCCCGTTAGATCCCGAACATCGTGCAGTACTTGTCGGGCAGGCGCGCCGGACGCAGGTCCAGGCCGCAGAAGACGTGCGTGGTCTCGCCGTGCGCCAGCACGCGGCCGTCTTCGGCGCGGAGCATCTCGTAACCGAACGCGACCAGGCGCCGGCTGGCCCGCGCAATCCAGGTTTTCACGATGACCTCGTCGTCGTACCGCGCCGGGAACACGTACCGGCACTGCGCCTCCGCGACGGCTAAGCAGACGTGGTCCTCCCGCTCCATGTCGCGGTAATTGAACCCCACCGCTTTGCAGTACTCGACCCGGCCCACCTCCATCCAGACCAGGTAGTTGGAATAATAGACCACGCCCATCTGGTCCGTTTCTGCGTACCGCACGCGCACACGGGCTTCGTAACAAACTGGTTCCATATGAAGAAAGAAGTATAGCGCCCCGGCAGCCGATGCAACCCTTTGCCCTCTGAAATCGTCTGATACGCTGTAAGGTTCCCGTGCACATCAGAGTCTTGTTTTTCGGCGCCTTGAAGGACGTTACCGGCCGCGCCGCCGACCAGATCGAGCTTGCGGAGGGTGCGTCCACTGGAACCGTCTTCGAGCATTACGCCTCGGCGTTCCCGAAGTTGCGCGCGCTGGAGCGCAGCATTCTGCTGGCGCGCAATCTGCGGTTCGTTTCGGCCCCGGAACCGGTCGCCGAGGGCGACGAGATCGCGTTTCTGCCGCCGGTCAGCGGGGGAACGGCCGACGAGCGCGGGAACTTCTTCGCCCTGACTCGAGAGCCGATTGACAGCCGGGCCCTGACCGCGCGGCTGCTGAGCGGTGAAGACGGCGCTGTGGTGGTATTCGAGGGAGTGGTTCGGAATAACACCCGAGGGCGACGCACGCTGTGGCTCGATTATGAGTGCTACGAAAGCATGGCCTTGAGGGTGATGTCCGAGATTGGTTGCGACATCGCCGGCACGCACAAGATCGGCCATATCGCCATGGTCCACCGGCTGGGCCGGCTCGAGATCGGCGAGACCAGTGTGGCCGTCGCCGTTACGGCGCCGCATCGCCAGGCCGCATTCGAGGCCGCTCTCGAGGGCATTAACCGGCTCAAGCGGACGGTCCCAATCTGGAAGAAGGAGCATTTCGAAGACGGGGAGGTGTGGGTGGAGGGGGAATGGGACGACTCCCTGCGCAACCCGTAAGGATCGCGCTCGCGGGCGCTCTCCTTCTGGCCGCGGCGCCGGCGCGCAGCGACGATCAGCCACCCCTGTTCCAGATGGACGTCCGCCTGGTGCGCGTTCTGGCTACGGTCAAAGACGCAACCGGCCAGCTTGTTGGCGGCCTCTCCAAAGAAGACTTCCAGATCCTCGATAACGGCGTGCCGCAGCAGCTCGCCATCTTCGAGCACCAGACCGAGCAGCCGCTTTCGATCGCGGTGCTGATCGACACCAGCGCGTCCACAGGAATCGACCTGAAGTACGAAGTGGATTCGGTCAACCGCTTCTTTAAGGCGCTGTTCCGCGAAGGCAATCCGGACGACGCCGTCAACCTGCTGGCCTTCAACTGGGAGACGGTCCAATTGACGCCGCGCTTCACGCACAACCTGGACGTGCTCGACCGGGCTCTGCGTAATGTCCGCTCGGACGGTGGCACCAGCCTCTACGACTCGCTGTACCTGGCCGCCGGAACGCTCGAAGGGCGCACGGGACGGCACGTCATCATCGTGGTTACCGACGGCGGCGACACCACCAGCTACAAGAACTTCCACGACGCGCTGCGGGCTGCGCAGATGTCCGATACGGTGCTGTACCCCGTTCTGGTGATCCCCGTGACCAACAACGCGGGCCGCAACACCGGCGGGGAGAATGCGCTCTACACGCTCTCCCAGGACACCGGCGGACGGGTCTTCGCTCCGACGCTGGGCGCAGAGCTCGACGACGCGTTCCTCGAAATCATCCGCGACCTGCGCACGCAATATCTGCTCGCCTACTACCCGAAAGACGCCCCTCTCAGCAAGGACCCGTTCCATCGCATCGACATCAAGCTCAAGCGTCCCAATTTGCGGGTTTCGGCGCGCAGCGGCTATTATGGGGAAACGGAAGCGCCGAAGGGCGCAAAAGGATGGCGCCCGGTAAAATGAACGGCCAGAGAAGCAACGACAACAAGCAGAGGCCCGCGGGGGGAGGAGGCAAGGATGCCCATTCCCGCGCTCCCGAGCAGACCCACGAAGAGGTCCGCTATATCAAGCACCTGATCGACAACCACATTCCGGTGCGCGTTCGGTTGATCGACAACGAAGAGGTCAGCGGGGTCATCGAGTATTACGACGCCACCTTCATCCGCATTACCCGCGAGCCCGAGCCGAATCTCTTCATCTTTAAGCACGAGATCAAGTACCTTTACGAAGTCGAGTAAAGGCGCTGGCTCCCTGCTACGCTGGTTTCTCATGGCCTCATTCCTTGAAACCAGCATGGAGATCGCGCGCGAAGCCGGCGCGGTGCTCAACCAGTATTTTGAGAAGCGGGTAACTTACCAGCTCAAAGGCGAGTTCGACCTGGTGACCGAGGCCGACCGAGCCTCCGAGAAACTGGTCGTCGAACGTCTGCGGGCCCACTTCCCGGCGCACTCGATCATGGCCGAGGAGGGCGGCGGCCGAGATTCCGGTTCGGAGTATTGCTGGTACGTCGATCCCTTGGACGGCACCACGAATTTTTTCCACGGCTTCCCGATGTTCAACGTCACGCTCGGCCTCGCGCGGGCGGGCGAGATGGTGGCCGGCTGCATATACGATCCGTTGCACGACGAGATGTTCGCCGCCGAGCGCGGCGGCGGCGCCTGGCTCAACGGCAGCCGCATACACGTTTCGAAGGCTCCCACTCTGGAGGAATCTCTGGTTGCCACCGGCTTCCCCAGCCGCAAGCGGCACCAGAACGTCAACGTTCACTTCTTTTACCAGATGTCGATGCTGTCGCAGGGGGCCCGGCGCGCCGGCTCGGCAGCGCTCGACCTGGCTTATACGGCCTGCGGCCGGCTGGACCTCTACTGGGAGTTTGGCCTCAAGCCGTGGGACATGGCGGCGGGGGTTTTGCTGGTCGCCGAGGCCGGCGGGAAAGTCTCGGATATGCATGGGGGGCCGATCGTCATTGGGGGCCCGCACGTGCTTGCGGACAACAGCTTGGTGCATGACGAGACGCTGGAGCTGTTCCGGGAGATTTTCGCGGGCCGGTACCGCACCCCCCTGCCGCAGCCAGCGAGTGCGCTCTGATCTCCTAAGCTGTTATAAAAGCTTTACTTCTGCCTACATAAGATGGTAGCCTAAGTTTCTCGAATGCGAACCGTAGACTTGATCCACCGAAAACGCGACTCCGAAGAACTGAGTCCCGAAGAAATCGCCTCGTTGGTCGAAGGCTATACTCGCGGCGACATTCCCGATCACCAGATGTCGGCGTTCCTGATGGCGACTTACTTCACCGGGATGTCCGACCACGAAGTGAGCGCGCTGACGGATTGTCTGGTGCGCTCCGGCGAGACGCTCGATCTGTCTTCAATCCCAGGGCCGAAGGTGGACAAACACTCGACGGGCGGCGTCGGCGACAAGACCAGCCTGATCGCGGCGCCCCTGGCGGCTGCGGCGGGAGTCGTGGTGCCCATGATTTCGACGCGCCCGACGGGTCACGCCGGAGTCACGCTCGACAAGCTGGAGTCCATCCCCGGATTCCGTACCGACCTCACCATGGACGACTTCAAGGCGCAACTGGCGCGGACAAATCTGGCGTTCACCGCGCAGGTGGGCGAGCTTTCGCCCGCCGACACCCGCCTTTACTCGCTGCGCGAGGCCACGGCCACCATCGAATCGATCCCGCTGCTGGCCGCTTCGATCATGGCCCAGAAGATGGCGGCCGGCCTGGATGCGGTGGTGCTCGACGTCAAGGTGGGCTCGGGAGCGGTTACCAAGCGGCAGGTGGACGCACGGCGCCTGGCGCAGTTGATGGTGGGCGTCGGCCGGCGCGCGGACAAGCGGGTGCAGGCACTCATCACGGATATGGGCCAGCCCCTCGGCTACGCCATCGGGAACGCGCTCGAGATCATGGAGGTGTCCCAGACCCTCCAAAGCGCCGGTCCCAACGATCTGACCCGGCTCTCGCTCGAACTCGCCGCCCGGATGATCTTCCTCGGCAAAATCACGGAGACGCTCGAGGAAGCGCGCGAGATGGCGCAGCGCAAGCTGCTCGATGGCTCGGGTTACAACAAGCTGAAGGAGACGATCCAGGCGCAGGGCGGCAACCCGGCCGTGCTCGACCGGTTCGACATGCTGCCCAATGCCAGCGGTGTCCGCGAAGTGGCCTCGCCGCGCTCCGGCTTCGTCAGCGCGATCGCTTCCGAGGACATCGGGCTTGCCTCGAACATGATCGGCGCGGGCCGCGATAAGCAGGACGACGTCATAGACCCGGCCGTGGGTGTCATCCTCGAAGTCAAAGTGGGCGAGAAGGTGGAAGCCGGCGCCGTGCTCTGCCGCCTCTACTACACCAAGGAGGACCGCCTCGAAGACGCGGCGCAGCTTGTCGAGGACGCGTTCCGCATCTCCACGCATGCCCCCGAAGAGCGCGAGCTGATTCTGGAAACCGTGGGGTAAAGACAGGCCTCCGGCCTGCCGTCTGGCAATGGGCCGCTTCACCGGCATACTCGGGCTGTTCGCGATCCTCGCGGTCTGTTACGTATTCTCCCGCCGGCGGCGCGCCATCGAGCCGCGAATCCTGCTGTGGGGCCTGGGGTTGCAGTTCACCTTTGCGTTTCTGGTTCTCAAAACCCCCGCCGGCCGGCTGTTTGAAGCTGCCAGCGTCGCGGTCAACGCGATGCTCAACTACGCCGAGGCTGGCAGCAATTTCGTCTTCGGCCCGCTCGGAACCAAGAGCGGCCCCTTCGGCGTCGTGTTCGCCTTTCAGGTTCTGCCCATCATCATTTTCATCGCCTCGTTCTTTTCGATCCTCTATTACCTGGGCGTGATGCAGGTGGTCATTCGCGCCATGGCGGTCGTGATGCTTCGAGTCATGGGCGCTAGCGGCGCGGAATCCACCGATGTCGCCGCCAGCATTTTCATGGGCCAGACCGAAGCGCCGCTGACCGTCCGCCCGTTCCTCGACCGCATGACTGAATCCGAGCTGTTCACCATCATGACCGCGGGCATGGCGCACATCTCGGGAGCGGTGATGGCGGCCTACGTCAAGATCGCCGGCGCCGACATCAAGCACCTGCTCACCGCCGTGATCATGACCGCGCCAGCCACCATCATGCTGGCGAAAATGCTGAATCCCGAGACCGGGAAACCGGAAACCGCCGGGCGGGTGGACATCAAGATCGAGAGGCCGGGCGTCAACATCATCGATGCCGCAGCGCGCGGCGCCGGCGACGGCCTGCACCTGGCGCTCAACGTCGCCGCCATGCTGATCGCGTTTCTGGCGCTCATTGCGATGCTCAACGGCATTCTCGGCTGGCTACACGCGCCGTCGATGGAGCGGATCTTCGGGTTCCTGTTCGCCCCGGCCGCCTGGCTGATGGGTGTGAGCTGGAAGGACTCGGCCGCCATCGGCAACCTGCTCGGCACGCGCCTGGTGTTGAACGAATTCGTGGCCTTCCTCCAGCTTGGGCCCATGCGCGGCCAGCTCGACCCGCGCTCGTTCACCATCGCTACATACGCCCTGTGCGGCTTCGCCAACTTCAGCTCGATTGCCATCCAGGTGGGCGGCATCGGTGCGCTGGCGCCCAGCCGCAAATCCGATCTGGCCCGCCTGGGCCTGCGGGCCGTCGCGGCCGGCACGCTCGCCAACTTCATGTCCGCCTGCATCGCGGGAATGCTCCTATGAACGAAGCCATTCAATTCCTGAAGAACCGTCTACCCATCCCACCACAGATCGCCGTCGTCCTCGGCAGCGGCCTCGGCGCCTTTGGCGACGAATTGAGCGACCGCGTCGAGATCCCCTATTCCGAGATCCCCGAATGGCCGCAAACCACAGCCGCCGGGCACGCGGGCAAGCTGGTGGTGGGCCTCTGCGGCGGGGTCCCGGTGGCGGTGATGGCCGGCCGCGTCCACCTCTATGAAGGCTACACGCCGGAGCAGGTGGTCCTCGGCGTGCGCGTGCTGGGCTGTCTGGGCGTACGCACGTTCGTCTTCACCAACGCCGCCGGCGCCATCAACCCCGCCTACGAGCGCGGTGGGCTGGTCCTCATTTCCGACCACATCAACCTGCAAGGCTCGAATCCGCTCGCTGGCGAGAACTACGATACCCTGGGCCCGCGCTTCCCGGATATGTCCGAAGCTTATCCGCTGGCCCTTCGCCTGACCGCACAGGAGGTGGCGAGCGACCTCTGCATCCCCCTCCCGGAGGGCGTCTACGCGGCCATGCTCGGCCCCAGTTACGAGACTCCGGCTGAGATCCGCTACCTCCGCACGATTGGCGCCGACCTGGTGGGCATGTCAACCGTTCCGGAAGTGATCGCCGTCACCCACATGGGCCTGCGCGTCCTGGCGCTCTCCTGCGTCACCAACATGGCCGCCGGCATCCTGCCGCAGAAGATCACTCACGAGGAAGTGCTCGAGACCGGCGAAATGGTACGCGAGACGCTGGTGCGGTTTCTGAAGGCGCTGCTGCCGCGGATTGTGGAATAGTCGATGAAACCCACAGCCGTTCTGCGAATGACGAATTTCCGCTGGACGATTTGCTCGCTGCTGTTCTTTGCGACCGTGATTGCCTATGTGGACCGCGGAGTCCTGGCGTATCTGAACCCGGAATTGCAAGGCATGTTCAAGTGGAACAGCCAGCAATACTCTTACATGACGTCCGCTTTCCAAGCGGCATACGCCATCAGTATGGTGTTCGCCGGAAGACTGACGGACCGGCTGGGGACGCGCCTGGGTTTCACGCTGGCCATCGTGTTCTGGAGTATCGCCGCCATGACGCCGGGCGCGGCCACTTCCGTCCTCACCTTCGCCATCGCCATGTTCCTGCTGGGGCTGGGCGAGGCCGCCAATTTCCCCGCCTGCATCAAGACCGTGTCCGAGTGGTTTCCCAGGAAAGAGCGCGCGCTTGCCACCGGTATTTTTAATTCCGGCGCCAATGCCGGCCCTTTGGCCGTGCCCATCATCGTCGTCTTCTTCAAGGACCTGGTGGGATGGCGCGGGGTTTTCGTGATGACGGGCGCGATGGGGTTCCTCTGGCTGGCTTTCTGGCTGTGGCTGTACCGCAAGCCCGAGAAGCATCCGCGAGTGTCTCCCGCTGAACTGGAGTACATCGAGAGCGACGGCGAACCGGCCGCGGCCGCCGTGCCTTGGAAGCGCATCGTCCCGTGCAAGGAAACGTGGGCCTTCGCCTTGGCAAAGATGCTGACGGATCCCATCTGGTGGTTCTATCTGTTCTGGCTCCCCACCTATTTGCAGACGACCTTCAAGCTGGATATTCACACCAATCGCCTCCCCGTGGTGGTTTGCTACGCGATCGCCACCGTGGGGAGCGTGGCGGGTGGCTGGCTTTCCGGAGCCCTGATGACGGGAGGCCGGAGCCTCAACGCGGCCCGCAAAGGGGCCATGCTGATGTGCGCGCTGGGGGTCCTGCCTGTGGTCTTTGCTCCCTACACGCACAATCTCTGGCTTGTGGTGGGGCTGATCGGGCTGGCCATGGCCGCGCACCAGGGCTGGTCGGCGAATCTTTTCACCCTGGTATCCGATCTGTTCCCCAAGGCGGCGGTGGGCAGCCTGGTGGGGTTTGGCGGCATGTTCGGGGCGCTGGGCGGCGTTGTGTTCCAACTCGCGGTGGGACGGGTGGTGCAGGTGACGAACAGCTATGTGCCCGTGTTCATCGCGGCCGCGCTGGCCTACCCGATCGCACTGGCCGCCGTGCACGCGCTCTCGCCGCGCCTGGCGCCTGCGAAGCTGGATTGAGCTTTATGCCAACACGGAGAGAGTTTGTCGCGGTGGCGGGACTGGCTCGGGTGGTGACGGCGATGGCGCGACCGCCGGCGGCCGAAACGGTGCGGGCGGTGGTGGCGGCCGATGGCACCGGCGACTTCCAGACCATACAACGGGCCGTCGATCACGTCCTGGACCATCCTCCGGCGAATGTGGGACGCGTGATTCTGGAAGTCCGTCCGGGCGTGTATCGGGAGCGCGTCAAGATCCCCCAGGATGCCCCGCGCGTGACCTTGCTGGGCAGCGACGCCGCTTCTACCGCCATCGTCTACAGCATGGGCGCAGAGGCCGCCGGAGGGACCTTCTTCAGCCCCGCGGTGGAGGTGGACGGCGCCGCCTTCGAGGCCGTCAATCTTCGCTTCGAAAACGGCTTCGGGCGTGGAACGCAGGCGGTTGCCCTCTCCATCCACTCCGACCGCGCCGTGTTTCGCAACTGCCGCTTCTCGGGATTCCAGGACACGCTGTACGCCGCGTCGGGACGGCAATACTATCGGGACTGCTTCATCGAGGGCGACGTCGATTTCATCTTCGGCGGCGCCGCGGCAGTCTTCGACGGCTGCCAGATCCACAGCCGCGGGGGCGGCTATGTCACGGCACAGCGCAGAACCCGTCCCGACGCGCCAACGGGCTTCGTCTTCCGCGATTGCAGACTGACCGGCGCCGCCGGTTCCGAGGGTCCGGACGTCTTCCTTGGCCGGCCTTGGCGCCCCTGCGCGCGCGTCGTCTACCTAAACTGCTGGATGGGAGGCCACATTCGTGCGGAGGGATGGGACAACTGGAAGAATGCCGCCAACGAGAAGACCGCCTGGTTTGCGGAGATGGGATCCACAGGGCCAGGGACCGATGCGGCTGCCCGCGTCCCCTGGGCTCGAAGGCTTACGCCTGCCGAGGCTGGGGTCTTCGCGCCCGGCGTATTCCTGAAGGGAAGCGACGACTGGGATTGCTCGCCGCCGGACCGCTGAGCCACGCCGGCCCCCAATTTCGGGCACCGGCGTGGCTCACGAGGCGGAGAGGCTAAAAGACGAACCGAGCGCCGAGTTGCAGCGCCCGCGAGCGGTTCAACTGCGTTGTGACCAGCCCGAAGCTACCGTTGGTCGCGGTAACGTTCGGGGCCGTGAACTCTGGATGGTTCATTAAGTTGAAAGCCTCAAGCCGGAGTTGCAAGTAGGCTTTCTCGGTGATGTTGAACTGCTTCAGCAGCGAAGCGTCCAAATCGTTGATTCCATCCGCGCGGAGATTCGGGAACGTGGTGGAGAAAGTCCGCAGGTGGTACGCGAAAGTCTGGGTCGAATTGGTGGCAAATAGCGCCGTGTTGAACGCCGTTCCGTTGGTTTGGTTCGGATTGACGGTCAAGGCTCCCGGCCCCCCGAAGAAAACGTAGTCGCCGGGAGTGTTGGTGCTGCCGTTGGACCAGACGATGGGAGCTCCGGTCTCGTACGTAAAGATGCCATTGACCACCCAGCCGCCGGCCACAAGGTCCTCCCAGCGCTGGGAGAGGTTGTAGTGGCGCCCGCGGCCGAACGGAAGCTCGTAGCTCCCCGCGACGACGAAATGCTGGGTGTGGTCGAAGGGGGAAATGCGCTTCTCCATCTCACCGGGATTCAGCCAGGTGTCCTTTTCGATCAGTCTCGAGAACATGTAGTTCCCCGTGAGGAGGAGCCCGGCGGCTAGGCGCCTCTCCAGACGGACGTTGAGGGCCTCAAAGAACGATTGCCCAATCGTCTCGTTCTGCTCGATCACTCCGCTGCCGCCGCTCCAGCCGCTGGAACTGGTGCCAACGGGGAACGCAGGATAAGGAGCCAGGAGCTGCGCAACGGTGGTTGTGGCCGTGTTCAGCGGAGTGCTCAGGCCGGCAAAGGGATTTGTCGTGGTAGCCGAAAGCGCGGTGTTGACCGCGGCGTCGCGTATTGGCAGCGTGCTGAGGTATTGGCTTGGAATCGCGTTGAGCTGCGTCTGCGGCACCGGAAGATGCACGCTGTGGTTGCCCACGTAGGCGACCTCCAGCATGGTGTCCTTGGAGAGGGTCTGCTGGATGTCGAGGTCCCAGCGGATGGAGTACGGGTTTTGCATCTTCGGAGCCAGAAACGTGAGGTTCTGTCCTTCGAAGGTGGCGAGCCCGGCCGACGAGCCGGCGGGGAAGAGCAGCCCGCTGGGGAATGGGTTCGTCAACGTGGCCAGCGGAGTCACGACGCTGCCCGGTACCGAAACCGAGGTGGTCTGGCTGAAGCCTTCCTGATTGATCACCGGGGTGGTCGAGACAGCCGAGCTGGTGGAACTGAGTAGGGGTCCGCTGAGCGAAATGCTGTCGATGGTGAGCGGCTCGACAAAGATACCGAAGCCGCCGCGGATCACCGTCTTACCGTGGAGCGCGTCCGGCGACCACGCGAAGCCTCCGCGCGGGCTTACCATCCGCGAAGTGATCTGGTACGCACCCGGGCTTCCCGTATTCGCGAAGGACAGACCGCCCGGTACCGCGAAGCTCCCCACCGGGATCTGAGAGATGGGGTGCGCCGCATACGCCGCGACGGCCGCGGCCGAAAGGGGATTGGCGTCGGCGCTATCGAAGCCATTTACTGTCCTGGCGTAAGTCTCGCTCCAGGGAAGCTCGTAATCCCAGCGGAAGCCGAGGTTCACCGTCAGGTTCTTCTTTAGCCTCCAGTCGTCCTGAACGAAGCCGGCGATGTAGTATTGGTACATCGAGGCGGCCGTGTTGATGTCGTACGACGACGATGTGGGGAGACCCATCAGGAACGAAGCAAGGTCCTGGCCCTGCGCGACGGTCGAGGACGAGCTGCTGGAAGCCCGGTCGTAGGTGTTGCCGAACGAGAACGTGCCCGTGGCGTTCCCGTACTGAAACGCGTTGAGCCGCATCTGGCGCACATCGGCTCCGATCTTCAGGCTATGGTTTCCGATCTGCTTGACCACGTCGCCGAAGAACTGAATCGATTGCGACGGAAGCAAGCTCGCGCCGTTAGCGCCCAGCGGCTGGAACGTTGTGAGCGCCATGATCGGCATTTGCCCGTAAACGGAATCCGTCGCCATATACGACGGGAAACCCAGCGTGGTGGGATCGAAGCCAGAGCTGGGCAGCGTATGAATCTCGTTCATTCGCGTGAAATTCAGGCGGACGTTCACCGCCGTGGTGGGCGAAATGGTGTACACCTCGTCGACCGATCCTCCCCAATTCTGGCGGACCAGGATGGATCCTTCCGAAACGTTGCCGAAGTATTCGTTCTTGGTCTGGGTGTAATCGGTGCGCCGGATCTCGAACGACATGTGGCTCTGGTCGTTCATGTTGTAGTCGAAGCGCCCCAACTCGTTGTTGAAGTCGTCGGAGGTGGGTGCGTTGGCGAGAAAGTTATTGGTGCCGTTGGCCCCTCCGGCGATGTTCGGCTCCGGGTAGAAATTCAGATAGGCCTGCGCAACCGAGTTGAGGTCCTTCGCCGGGATGATGTTGCCCGGGAATGCGGTTCGCTTTACTGTGGTTCCGCTCAGCGCCGCGCTATAAGGGTCGTAGAGCTGGAACTGCGAGCCTCCGGCCAGCAGGGCGGAGAAGTTACCTTGCTTTTCCGCGTCGGTGGGAACCGTCAGCAGCGTGCTGTTCGGCTGGCTGTCCTTGATGCCCTCCCAGGCAAAGAACCAGAACAGCTTGTTACGGCCGTTGAACTTGGGCAGGAGCACGGGGCCACCGGCCGTGACGCCGTACTGATTGAAGTGCGTCACCGGAGTGGCTATGCCCGACTTATTGTTGAAGAACGTGTTCGCGTTCAAAGTGTTGGGCTGGTTGAACTCCCATGCCGAGCCGTGCAGACCGTTGGTTCCGCTCTTCAGAATCTGATCGAGAGCTCCACCGCTGGTGTGGCCGTAGGCTGCATCTGTGTCGAACGCCTTGACCTGAACCTCTGCTACGGCGTCCTGGGGCGGGCTGTACGCCAGGCGCATGTCCCAGGTCTCATCCGGAGATCCATCGATCAACAATTCGCTGGTCTGCGACGGCGTCCCGGCCAGGCTGATGTCGGCAGGCGTAGCGCTGTCGAAAGGATGGACCAGAGAAGGCTGGCTGGTGCTGAGCACGCCGATCGAAAGTTGCGCCAGGATCAGGGGAGTTCTGCCGTTGAGGGGCAGATCTTCCACTTCCCTGGTGGTAACGGTCTGTCCCACGGAGGCATTCTCGCTATTGATCAGCGGTGCCTCGGCGGACACTTCTACCGTTTGGCTTGTTTGGCCGAGTTGAAGGGAGATGTCGATGACCGGATGGTCGCCAGGACCGATTTGAATCTGCTGGCGCAAATACTGCTTGAACCCCGCTGCCTCCGCCGAGAGTTCGTACTGTCCGGGAGCCAGGAAGGGTAGCGTATATTGGCCCTGGGTGTCGGCGATCACTCGCGTCTTGGTGTTGGTTCTGGTTTCGGTTGCGACGACCTTCGCTCCGGCGACGGCTCCGCCGGATGGATCGGTCACCGCTCCGCTGATTGTGCCGCGGTATTCCTGACAGAAAGCCGCGCCGCAAAGGAAAACTGTTAGGATGAACGCCTGAATGGCTCTCATAGACCCTCTCATCGAAGCTCTCTATGCCCCCACCACGTCCGAACCGGCGCCACCGGCGCACCGGCAAAACTGCGTTTCTACGGTTTGGCCCGATGCGCGCGCGGCGTTGGGCTTGCCCGCCTGCCGGGTGGTCGCGACACGGTTCGCGCGCGTTTCGGGCCTAAGCGATCACGGCTCAGGATAGGCAATGGAGACGTGCCCGTCAAACCGAATTTGTTGAACGCAGCATTTAGAGAAACTCAACGGTCGCGATTCGCGGTGCGCCCGGGCGCTGGCTGCCTCCGGGAACTACACCGAAGCCGATCTCGCGATTCGCAAGGCCCTCGCGGTTGGCGTGAAGGACCCCACGGTTCTCTACCATGCCGGCGCGATTGCGCTCCATTGCCAGCGGCAGGAGGAGGCGAGGCGATATCTACAAGAAGCGGCCATGCGCTTCTCGCCCGACGCTGCACGGCTGCTCGAACGGCCACTGTGAGCGCAAGGACCGGGAGCTATGCTAGTTTTTGGTGGTAGCACGGTTGTGCAAGTCGTAGCACTGTGAAGCGTATGAACTTCCCATCGCCGCTAGTTGCCGTCTTGGTCGTCACCTCAGCTTGGGCGGCGTGGGCAGCCGATGCCAGCATTTCCGGCCAGGTGACCGATACGCAAGGCAAGCCAGTGGCGGGTGCCGAGCTCCGTTTGGCGGCCGGCGGCGATTCCGCAGTGATTGAGGCGGCGAGCGATCCCAACGGCCGGTTCGTCCTCTCGCCTGCGCCGCCGGGAACCTGCCGGCTCAGCGCCACGGCGCCGGGTTTTGTCGAAGTGAGCAGGGTGGTGCACCTCGGCGATGGCGAAGCACTCACACTGGACGTGCAGTTCGCCCATCTGGCGCCTCTCGCCCAATCAGTCACCGTGAACGCCGGCGGCGCGCAGGAGGACATTCAGCATCCCGATCCCTCCGAGCGGCTCAATGTAAGTCAGGATATTCTGGACGCAAATCCAGGACGGCCCGGGGCGCCCGTTTCGATACCCGGCCTGCCCGTCGAAACTGCATCGGGCGGCATCAAGGCGCCGCAGTATTTCGCTCCCGGCGTGGCTGGCGATCACGGCGAACCCATCGCCCAGTTTCTCCAGGTGGGCACCTATCTCGTCCCGAACAACCTGAGCGCTAACGCCCATGGCAACGGCTATTCCGACCCCAACGTGATGGTGCCCGAGACCATTGAGAGCGTTCAGACCGACGGCGGCGCGTTCAATGTTCTCGAAGGCGACCATTCAGTGGACCTGGCCGCCGTGTACGGGTTTCGACAGCGGTTGGAGCCTTTCGCGACGCTCACGGGGGACACGCGGGACGTCGATCTGGCGGCCGGATGGAGCCCCAGCGATCCAGCAACCCGCGCTTGGGTCGCGCTCCAGGCGTCCTACGGCAATGGATTCCTGGACACGCTTGAGCATCGGCAGCAATACAAGCTCGACGGGTTCCGCGTATTCCGCGTGGGCCGCCACGAAATCACCCTGTTCGGAATCGGCTATTACGGCCAATCCCGGATTCCGGGGTTGGTCCCGCTCGGCGTGCCCAACCTGGACGACACCATCGACCCGCGCCAACGCGACCAGACTTCTACCGGCGAAGCTGCCGTCAACGACGTCTGGCACCTGACGCCATCGAGCGACCTTCAGCTCTCCGGTTTCTTTCGGACCTACAACCTCTCGCTCTTTTCGAACTTCGGCGATGGCCTGATTCGCCAGAGCGAGTTCCGCACCGTCACCGGCGGCAACGCGAACTATGTTCGCAAGCTCAGGCGTTCGTTCTCGATCATGACCGGCATGGACTCATTGCGCGAAGCTCCGCGGCGGCTCGATCTCGACCACTACGAGTCCACCGACCCAGCGTTCTACGGGCCATTCCAGCAGGTGACCGCGAACAACGTGACGATGAACTTCCTCGCGCCCTATGTCGCCATCGATGGGCGCCTCGGGTCGTGGCTCCATTACAACCTCGGCTGGAGGCGCGATCAAATCGACGTCGCGAACGAGGATCTGCTGAACCCGGCCAACTCCTATCGGAAGTGGGTCGGCGTGAACTCGCCCAAGGCGACCCTCAGCATCCTTCCGCCCGGGCGCGCGCTCCTCCCGGAGGTGTCATTCAGCTTCGGCCAGGCGTTCTTTACCAACGATCCGCGAATCGGACAAGGGACTATGCGGGGCACGCCCGTTAGCCGCGCGCACGCTTACCAGATGGTTGCGAGCAAGACCGTCCGGGGCACGGATTTCCGGGTCACCATGGCCCACGTCACACAAGAGCAATCCCTGGCGAAGATCGATGCGGACACCGGCCTGCAATACGACGAAGGACCGAGCCGCAACCGGTACATCACCCTGGCGGCGCGGCACGATTTCCGCGGCGGCTTCGTTCAGGGCTCCGTGTCGAAGGCCGATGCGCGAGACCTCACCGGCGGCACGCCCGTACCGGAGGCACCACGCCTTATCGCCGATGTTCTGGGCGGCTTCGACCGCTTGCCGTTTCAGCTTCGCGCCCGCGCCGAAGTTGAAGAGGTGGGGCGCAAACCGCTTGGCGACGGCTTTATCGGCGTGCCGGTGCGGGAGTTTCGGGGAGCGATCGCGCGCCAGTTCGGCGACAGGATTGAGGCCGGCATCCACCTCATGATCGCCAGCGGCTATAGCGGCCAAACCACGGAAGTGCTGGCGCTCGCGGGCCAAGGCGATCCGTTTGAACGTGTGGTGGGCGTGCGCATCCCTTCCTACGCCGCTTTCTCCTTCAGTTATCGCTTGGGGCGAACCGAGCGGACCGCGGCCGGCCGCCGGTAGATCCCGCGGGCGGCGCCAGGGCGGTCACGATGAGCGGCTGCGAGGTCGGCTGAGCAGATCCGAACTCGCTCTCCAGGGTCACGGCTATTGCGCCGGTCGCTCTTACGTTGACCGCGCCGGGCGCGAGATGCAGCGCGGTCCCGTCCGCCTCCGATTGGAACAGACCGGCGGGAACCGGCTTGCCCCCTTCGGAATGACCCACATCTCGTAAGCCTTTCCTGAGGGCGCCGGAGGCAGCTTCGAAGCCAGCAGGACGACGCCTCGCTCGGGGTTCACGAAGACTCTGCCGCGCGGCGGCTTCGGCGTGTCTTCCCCGAAGGAAACTTCCTCGGTCTGGGGGCCGTTCAGGATCGCCAGCACCTGGTCCAGCCGTGCCAGTTCGGCAGCCTGCCTGGTCGCATCCGCGCGCAGCCGGGCGATCTGTTCGACGGCCGCTCGCTCGCGCACGCCCAGGTAGAAAGCGGCAATCACGGCCACGACCGCGACTGCAGCCCAAAGGGGCGCCCAGCCGAAGCGCTGTGGCGGAGCCCCTACGGACGCGAGAATCCGTTTCCGTAACTGCGGCGAGGGCGATGCCTCCGGAGCCGCCGAGCCCAGTACCGCGACGATCTGCCGGGCTTGCCTCACGCCCGTCGTGCAGGCCTCGCACTGGCGGTCCAAATGCGCCCGAAGTTCGGCTCGCTCCGGCTCCTCGGCCACGCCTAGCGCGTAGAGTTCGTAGCTGTCATGCAGGTCGTCGCAGCTCATGCCGCCACCGCCGCCCCCAGGTACTCACGCAGCCGTTTCAGTGCGGCGCGCACCCTGGTCTTAACCGTGCCGAGCGGCTGTTGCATACGCGCGGCCATCTCGGTCTGGGAGAGTCCTTCGAAATAGGCCAGCTCGATCACCTCCCGCTGCTCGGCAGGGAGTTTCGCCATGGCCGCCTTCACCCGTCGTGCGCTGTCGGAGGCCAATAGGCCGGGCTCGATGTCGGTGTAGAGCGCCGGATGGTCGAGGCCGAGGGCGGTGTGCTCGCGCCCGCTGGTGGTCCGCAGGTAGTCGATGGCCCGGTTCCGCGCAGCCGCCAAGAGCCACGGCCCCAGCGCTCCCCTCTGGGCATCGAAGCCGTGCGCGCGGTTCCATACGCACAGGAACGTTTCCTGCACCAGGTCTTCCGCCATCGCGGCGTCGCGGACCACGCGCAGAATCAGGCTGAACGCCAGCCTGCCGTAGCGGTCGTAGAGCTCCGCCAGCGCCTGCGGGTCCGATTGGGTTCCGCGGCCGGAAGGCGCATGACGCTACTCCCTCTGGTGCCCCGTCCCGAGGCTCGTTGTTTACAGTATAGGTTAGAGCGACGAGGAGATTGGGCAGACCCGGAAGAGTACCACGCGACCTAACAGCAGAATGCCCGCCGGCCGCTCCACCGTGCGCCCGTTGTTGGTTGAAGGTTGGTTGCGGGGGGTGGATTTGAACCACCGACCTTTGGGTTATGAGCCCAACGAGCTACCAGACTGCTCCACCCCGCATTGTCATCCTAGCGCATGACAAGGCGGGGGTCAATCGTTTTCACCGGTATCTTTTGCGCTCTCCAGGCCCATCTGCGAGAGGCGGTAGCGCAGGGCGTTGCGAGTCAGCCCCAGCAGCCGCGCTGCCTGGCTCTTGTTGCCGGCCGCGCGCCGGAGCGCTTCGCGGATGATCGATTGCTCGTATTCGTCGAGCGTCGTGCCTTCGGGCAAGAAGTCCCCGGCCCCGCGCTCGCGCGCCCGTGGCGCCGTGTCCAGCCTGATGTCGGCCGGCTCCAGCGTCGTTCCCGAGGACAGCACCAGACTGCGTTCGATCACATTCTCCAACTCCCGCACGTTCCCGGGCCAGTGGTAAGTCAGCAGCTTCTGAATGGCCGCTTCGCTGATAGATTCCACCGGGCTCGCGTTCGCCGCAGCCAGCTTTTTCACGAAGTGTTCGGCCAGGAAGGGGACATCCTCGGGACGCTCGCGCAGCGGCGGAATGTTCAGCGGCACCACGTTCAGCCGGTAATAAAGGTCCTCCCGGAAGGTGCCCTGCTCGAGCGCGGCGCGCAGGTCCTGGTTGGTGGCGGCGACGATCCGCACGTCGATGTGCCGCGTCTTGTTACTGCCCAGCCGCTCGAATTCGCGCTCCTGAAGCACCCGCAGCAGTTTCACCTGAATCGCCGGCGGCACGTCGCCGATCTCGTCGAGGAACGCGGTGCCCGTGTCGGCCTGCTCGAAGCGGCCGGGCTTGACCGCGTTCGCGCCGGTGAAAGCGCCCTTCTCATAGCCGAACAGCTCGCTCTCCATCAGGTTCTCCGGCAACGCCGTGCAGTTGATCTTCACGAAGGGCCGGTCGCGCCGCGGCGACTTGAAGTGGATGGCTCGCGCGATGAGGTCTTTGCCCACGCCGCTTTCGCCAGCCAGCAGGACCGTGGCCCGCGTCGGCGCAACGCGCTCGATGGTAGCGAAAATCTCCTGCATCCCGGCGCTGCGGCCGATGATGTTGTCGAACTCGTAGCGGTGCCCCAGCTCCTCGCGCAGCCTGCGGTTTTCGTCCTCGAGAGCGCGCACATCGAGCGCCTTGCGGACCACCGTCATCATGTGGTCAAGCGGGAACGGCTTCAGCAGGAAATCGGCCGCGCCCGCCTTCATCGCGTTGACCGCGGTCTCGACCGTTCCGAATGCGGTCATCACCACGATGGGTGTGCGCGTGTTCTGCCGCCTGATCAGGTGGATCAGCTCCAGGCCGTCCATGCCGGGCAGCCGCAAGTCCGTCAGCACCAGATCGGCCCGGTCCACCAGCTTCAGGGCGGCCTCGGCGGACTCGGCCTGGTCCACGTCGAAATCGGCGGAGTGGAGCTGCAACTCCAGGACGCGCCGGAGCTTGTCTTCGTCTTCGACAATCAGGATTCTGGATTTCATGAGTGGCCGCCGGCTACGCTGCCGGCAGGAAGATACGGAAAATGCTGCCCTTGCCGGGCTGGCTTTCGACTGATATTTTACCGCCGTGCAGGTCCACGATCTTCGAGACGATGGCCAGCCCCAACCCTACGCCGGTCTTCTTGGTGGTGAAAAACGGATTGAAAATGTTCTCCACTTGCGCGGGTTCGATGCCCGAGCCGCGGTCGATCACGGAGACTTCGACGCTCTCGCCCACTAGGCGGGTCTTGACCGTGACCTCTCCGCCGGGCGGCGTTGCTTGCGCGGCGTTGAGCAGAAGATTGTAGAAGACGCGCTCCATCAGCTCGGCGTCGAAGGGGAACGGCCGCACGTCAGGCGAGTAGTTGCGATAGATGGTGACGTCGTGGCGCGGTTGGCCGCGCTCGATCTGCGTGATGGCGCGGTCGATGACCTCCGCCAGCTCCGCCTTCTGCGGCTGTAGCTCGAGCGGCCGCGCGAACTCCAGGAAGCGCGTCACGAGCGAGTTGGTCCGGTCCACTTCCGAGGAGATGAAACCCGCCAACTCGCGGGCCATGTCGCTTTTCTCGGGCACGTTCTTCACCAGCATCTCAGCCGAGGCCCGTATGGTGCCGAGCGGGTTGCGCAACTCGTGTGCGAGGCCCGCCGAGAGCTGGCCTAGCGCCGCCAGCCGTTCCGACCGGCGCATCGCGGCTTCGGCTTCCTGTAGGCTTCGGTTTGCCTCAGCGAGCTGAGCGACGGTGGCCTGCGCTCGCCGCGCCTCGGTTCGGTGAGCCTCGGCCAGCCGCCGTGTCAGGTAGCCGATCACCGCCAGAAAAGCCAGCCGCAACCACAGCAGCGGAAGCTCCTCGGGCGGAATCTCGTAACGCTCCCAATCGAGCAGCAGCAGGAATGAGAGATAGACGCCGCTGGCCAGCACGGTGAAAATAACCGTGCCCGCTTCGCCCAGCGTGATGGCCGCGGAAACCACCGGAACCAGCATGATCCAGAAGTAAGCGCTGTTGATGCCGCCGGTCTGGCTCATGATTGCGTAGCCCAGACCCAGTTTGAGCAGGTTGGCGATCACGCTCCCTTGCACCGGTGCGAAGAAGGGAATCTTCTGCTCCAGCACCTGAAGGACCGCCAGGGCAAACAAGAGGAGGATGAACTGTGGCTCCCGATTCGGCCCGGTCGCCGCCATGATCGCGAACAGCGCGAGCCACACCGCATCCTGGACGCGGAACCACTCGCTCGGGCGCAAGGGACTCACGGTGCTATATTAGCGCCCGCCAGCACCAGGTCGTCGATGCGCGGCCTTTGTGGACGACGAGCCGCGCCGAAGTGTGCCAGAATAAGAAGTCGTTTCCAGCATGACTCACCCAAAACCCCCCAGCGATCTCGACTTGCAGAAGACAGCCGCGCCGGATTCTTCTTTCGCCGAGATCCTTACCCAGTTTGAAGAATCTCACCGGCAAGTCCGGGGAGAAAGCCGGCAAGGCAAGGTCGTTGCCGTGTCCAGCGACACCGTCTTCATCGATATTGGCTGGAAGACTGAAGGTGTCCTGCCGCTCGCCGAGTTCCTCGACGTTGCGGGCAAGCCGGAGATTGCCGTCGGAGACCAGGTGACGGTGAATCTCCGCGGCCGCAACGCGGAGGGCTACTACGATCTCTCGAAGATCAAGGTGGACCGGCCCAAGGACTGGTCCGCACTCGAGAGCGCCTTTGCTGAAAAGCGGCCCATAGCCGGTGTGGTCACCGGGGTGGTGAAGGGCGGTCTCAGCGTGGATGTGGGCGTGCGTGCCTTCCTCCCCGCCTCGCGCAGCGGCACAAAGACCCCGGCCGACATGGAGCAGATCGTCGGCCAGGAGATCACCTGCCTGATCATCAAGCTCGATACCACCGACGAAGACGTCGTGGTGGACCGCCGTGCCGTGCTCGAAGAGGAGCAGATGCAGGCGCGCCGCGCGCAGTTCGAATTGCTTCAGGAAGGCTCGGTGGTCCACGGCGTTGTGCGCACGTTGACCGATTTCGGTGCGTTTCTGGACCTGGGCGGCATCGACGGCCTGCTGCATGTGGCCGAGATTTCCTGGAACAGGATCGACAAGCCGTCGGACGTGCTCAAGACGGGCGACGAGCTCGAAGTCAAGATCCTGAAGATCAATCGCGAGACCCACAAAATCTCGCTCGGGCTGAAGCAGATGAGCCCCGACCCATGGTCGCTGGTGGAGGAGAAGTACAAGGCCGGTGAGCGCGTTCGCGGCAAGGTGACCCGCTGCGTCGAGTTCGGCGCCTTCGTCGAGCTGGAACCCGGCATCGAGGGCCTGATTCGCATGTTCGACCTCACGTGGTCGAGGCAGGCCCGCAAGCCCGGCGACATCGTGAAGCCTGGCGAGTTGATCGAGGCCGTGGTTTTAAACGTGGATGGAGCGGCCAAGCGCATCGGGCTGGGGCTGAAGCAGGCGCTGGGCGATCCGTGGGAAGAGGCGGTGAAGAAGTTCCCGGCCGGCAGCGTGGCCGAGGGACGCGTCGTCAGCCTGGCAAAGTTCGGGGCATTCATCGCGCTGGCCGAGGGCGTGGAAGGCATGATCCACGTCGGCGATATCACCGCCGAGAAGCGCATCAATCATCCCCAGGATGTCCTCAGGATGGGCGAGGTCGTACGGGCGCTGGTGACCGAAGTGGACCGGGAGAAGCGCCGGTTCCGGCTCAGCATCAAGCAATTGCAGCCCACTTCTGCCGACGAGTACATTGCCGAGCACAAAGCCGGCGACGTGGTCACGGGGCGCATCGTCGATGTCGGCAAAGGTAGCGCCAAGGTGGAGCTTGGCGAGGGCCTGATGGCCACCTGCGCGCTTCCTAAGCCGCAGAAGAAGGCTGAGCCCGCTCCCGAGGCCACCGGAGCGGCGGATGTGTCGTCGCTCTCGGCCATGCTATCGGCAAAGTGGAAGCAGGGCAAGGCCGCTACGACCGCCGGGAACGCGGGCGAGAGTCCCTGCGCCGGACAGATCCGGAGCTTCCGCATTGCCGCCATGGACGCCGCCGGCAAGCGCATCGAGTTGGAACTGGCGGGCTGAGACCGGCTCAGCGGTCCGCGACGGTCTGCTGGCCGTTGGCCCAGTAGCCAGCGCGCGTGATGACGGTCAGGGGTACGGAGCCCGTCACTTTCACCAGGATGCGCCGGAACATCCCATCCAGAACCTGATTCGGAGGGCTGTAGGCCAGCGTGTACTGGTTGCGTATGTTGCGCGCAATGTCGAGCGCCGTTTGCGCGGCCTCCGAGGAATCCTTCAGGTAGTAGGAACGGCCGCCGGTGGCCTGCGTCAACCCGTCCAGGTCGCGCTGGGCACGGTGCGTCTGCTCGTCGTCGATCTCGTTCAGAATGCCGATGGCGTAAATGATCACGCCGCTTTGCTGAGCGTCTTTGATAATGTAGTCCTGCCCGATCAGGCTGGTGTTGTCTTCGCCGTCGGTGATCAGGATGATCACCTTCTTGTCCTCGGCCGCCTTCCGCCACATGTGCTCGATGGCCAGCCGCACCGCGTCCCGCATCGCCGTGGTCCCATGCGAATCGTACTTGACCAGAGCATCGCCGATGGCTTTGTGGTCGTGTGTGAAGTCCAGGTCCAGGTATGCCTTCTCGTTGAAGTGGACGACGCAGGCCTCATCGTCTGGGTGTGAGGCGTCCAGCAGAGCCAGTGCCGCGGCCGCCACACGATCGCGTTTGTTGGTCATGCTGCCGCTGTCGTCGATCACCAGCGCAAGCGAAACGGGCGCGTCCTCACGACGGAAGACCTTGATTCCCTGCTCGACGCCGTTCTCAAATACGTGAAACGCGCTCTGTGGAAGGTTCGTTACCAGCCGGCCGTCCGCATCGAGCACGGTGGCATGCAAAACGACCAGGCGCGAATCGCTCCGGAATACGGTTGGCGGCGGATCCTGCGCCGCGAGCGGTAGAACCATACTGGCCACCGCTATAAGCCACGTTTCCAGTCTCATCCTCTACTATTGTGACGTATAAACGGCCCATCTCGTTCTTAAACTGTATTAAGCCACAACCCCTATCTTTCCTGTGGTATGTTCGCTGCCATGACCGGACGCAGAGAATTTCTGGCAGGTTTGGGTGTAGCGGCTGCCGCGCGGGCGGCGGTGGAACCGGAGCGACCACCGGTTCTGGTGAAGCCGCAGGCGCTGCGAGAAGGCGATACGGTGGGCCTGGTCACGCCCGGAACCTACGTTTCCGACCCCGATCGGCTGGCGCTGGCTGTCCGCACCGTCAAATACTTCGGGCTGCGTCCGAAGATGGGGCGCAATGTGGGCCAGCGCGCCGGCTACCTGGGCGGCACCGACCAGCAGCGCCTCGACGACCTGCACGACATGTTCCGCGACCCCGAGGTGAAGGCCGTCTTCGCCATACGCGGCGGTTACGGTTCCGAGCGGCTGCTGGACCGCATCGACTACGGCCTGCTGCGCGCGCATCCCAAGATTTTTATCGGCTACAGCGACATCACCTGCCTGCATCTGGCCATTCACAAGCGCGCGGGGTTGGTGACGTTCCACGGGCCGGTCATGATTTCGGCCTTTACGGACTTCACCGAGAAGTGCTTCCGGCGGGCGTTATTCGCCACAGGGCCGCTGGGCGCGGTGACGAATCCCCCGGAGACCAGCCAGCTCCGCCCTGCGCACACACTCCGCACGGTGCGGCCCGGCAAGGCGCGCGGCCGCCTGATTGGCGGGAACCTGTCGCTGGTGACGCGGACCATGGGGACGCCTTACGAAATCGACACTCGCGGCCGCATCCTGTTCATCGAGGACGTGGACGAGCAGCCTTACGCGATCGACGGCATGTTGACGCAGTTGCGTCTGGCGGGAAAGCTGGACGCCGCCGCCGGCATCGTCTTCGGCGAATGCAGCGATTGCCGCCCGCGGGACTACAAGCCCGCCTTCGAATCGAGCTTCTCCGTGGGCGAGGTCGTGGACCAGATTCTCGGCGAGCTGAGCATTCCGGTGCTCTCCGGCCTGACCATCGGCCACACGGACGATCAGGTCACGCTGCCGCTGGGCGTGATGGCCTCGCTCGATGCGGACAAGGGGGAACTGACTATCGAAGAGGCGGCGGTGGCGTGATTTGACACTCCACCCTCGCTCGCAGAGAATGGAATGTAGCCCATCGACAGTGTGCGGATGTGGCGGAATTGGCAGACGCGCTAGATTCAGGTTCTAGTTCTCGCAAGGGAGTGGAGGTTCAAGTCCTCTCATCCGCACCATTGATTCAAAAGGATTTAACGGCCATCGGACATCCGGTGGCCGTTGCTGTTTTTGGCGACTCTAACCGAGAATGTAACCATCTCGCTTCCGGCGGATCTCGATAACCTGCGACTCGTCTCGCCGGTCACACGCACCCGAAAAAAAGCTTAGGCGCTGCCCCGTGCCCACGGTTTCGCTTCGGAAGCCTATAACGTTGCACCAGTTGACGTTGCCGGCGACGGGCAAACGGTGTATGGTCCCGTATCGCCCGTCCCTGTCCTATCGTTGACATTTCGGACTTCGGTTGTAAGATTCTGTTGAGCCTGCACACCGGCCGAGAGATTGGATTCTCGTAAAACTCTTTCCATTCTGCCCTGGGGTACGCAGGGCATTCTCTATCGCGACGTTTCTTGCCGGCCATCGGTCCCCCGATGGCCGTTGGTGTCTGTGCCGTCCGTAGAGCCGTGAAAGTTGTGGACGGGGGAAGCCCTGTCCCCAGCCGGCTTCTGCCCAAAAAGCAGAAAACCCGCCTGCTGTAGCAGGCGGGTCCACTTCAAATAGAAAGGGCCTAGCCTATGATCAAAATCAACATACGCATTCGGGTCGGCAGGCAGAGGAGGGTGGTGACGGTATCAGTCGGGACCATCACTCTGACTATCGACTTCTACAACGACGGGGCTGGTGGCCTACGAGGTACACTCAGCCGCCCGCCCCACTATATCGCTAGTCTCAACTGGCGACATCCGGGAAGCAGACATCTTGGACATCCACGAACTCTACAAGTACCTCGGACAGGAGACGCTGGCCTTGGGCGCTCGGGCTGACACGAATCAACAAGACGGCACAACGCCTGAACCCGTGCGTGCCCTCGAAGGGTGAAGTAGAGGGCAGAGAATGACCGGTTTACGTGCTGTGCTTAGGTCTGTTCCCCAACTCGTCGTAACCCATTGATACGCCAAAGTGCGCCACATACACCGCTCTACTTCGCCACACGCACCAGGACGTCGTCAAACACGAACTTCCGGTCGTCGGCATACCAGACAACTTCTAAGGAATCGCTCCGGTTCGGCAGGCGGATCAGCTCGACGGTGCCCTTCCTGCCGTCGCTGGCGGCCCACAGAAAGCGCATGTTGCCCGCGTGCACGGGTCCCTGGAAGCTGAATAGAATGTCCGGTTTGAGACCAGCCGATTTCGGCGTTCGATATCGGCCCGCAAGATACCCCTGAAGCATGCTCCCGTTTTGCGAGACCGACAGCGTGACGGATTCCGGGGGGAACGGCGAGCCGGACGGCGAGGTCCGTCCAAACGTCCATCGGCCGGAAAGAGCCGGCGCAGCGGCTGCGGGCTCGGCGCGCGGCTCCGCCCTGGCCAGGGACGGGGCCGGGCTCGGCACCGGAGTGGGAAGGGTTGGAGCCGGAAGCTGAATCGTCTGCGCCACCAACCTGTTGGCCTCGACCGGAGACGGCATCCCTGAAGCGGCGGGCGGAGGCGGCAGGGGCTTTATGGCGGCAGCAGTGGCACTGGAAGACGATGGCTCGACAAACTGGCGTGCGGTCGCCTCGTACGCGGGCGCTCCGGTGGCGCGGCCCGGCAAGCTCCCGGACTGTGTCACCGGCTTCATGACCTCGGGCGCCAGGCTAGGCGCCGGTTCGGGCATCGCCTGCAGTGCGGGAGGTTGCTGCGCCTCCGCCGCCTGGTCGCCCACAAACGCCATTTGCTGGTGCAGTTCGGACCCGTCCTTCAGCATCACGGCCATCTGAACTGTCACGACCCCTGAATGCCGTTCGTAACTGATCGACCCGCGCCGCAGGAACTCCGCATCCATCGGCAGAGTGTAGAGGTGTTGTCCATCGCTGATTTCGAGACTACCGCCCCGAGACTGGCGCAAGGCCGGCAAATTCCCGTCCCAGGTGATCTCGAGCAAGCCGTTTCGGTCGGCCGCATGCAGTTCCAGTCGAGACGCTCCAGGCGCCGCCCGCGACGGCCAGTAGACCATCGCGACGTAACCCCCCAAGGAGGCAGTCATCAGGACAAGCGCAGCGGTCACCGCCCAGAACCATCGCGTTTTCCCCGGCGCGGCCGGAGCTTCGGATTGCTCCTCCTCGGCCGGATCCGGGAGCGGTGGCGGCACCGCCTCGGCGGACGCCGGTACCACGATGGCTTCAAGCCTTTGCGGCGTCGCAGCCGCCGCCTGCCGATTGCCGCGGGGGAAGGCAAGCGGAGCGGCAGCGGCGTCCGGGTTGGGCTGGGCTCGTCCAGTCCGAATTGGCCTCAAAGTCAATGAGTCCTCGGCAGCCTGCGCTGAGCGCCGCATGGCGCCGTCCGCCCCCTTGACGAATAAGCCCACTTCAGTGGGTTTCATGGCGGAGGGCTTCAGAACGAGCGCCACCTGCCACGGCTTCGGGAAGAACCTCTCGTGAGTCTGAATGTCCGCAGCCGTAAACGAAATCTCGCTGCGGGTAGGGGAATGGTACCAGCCGACCACCGTCATTCCCGCCAAATCCGGCTCGCCCTCCGGGGCGTCCAGCAGGGCCGTCAGGCGTGAATAATCGTCATGGGAGAGATTGAAGGAAGGGCCATCGGCGTGTTCGCACAGCAGAGGAACAGCCGCCTGAATCAAAATCCGCGAGCCGTCGTAAGCGCCGTACAGAACGCCGCCCATCTCCGCGCCACCGTGTGGCACGGAGTAGAAACCCTCTTCAACATGCGCGAGTATCTGTTCGAGAACGGCAGGCGAGCACTCAATCGCCATGCGGGAGTTGAAACCCTCCTGCGGCGACTGCGTCTGGTTCAGGTTCAGCGCCATCCCCTACTGCCCGGGCGGTCCCGGGCCGCTCGCTTTCCTACACGCGCGGCCCGCGACACCAATCACTCTCCCGTAAACGCGGCCATTACGCGGCTCTGAACGCGGTTGGTCTCGACGCCGCAATGCCGCTATCCCCTCATCTAGCCCCAGGTTACACCGAAAGCCCAGCCGGTCGTGGACTCTCCGGAATGAGACCCGATAGTTCCGGTGGTCCGGGTTGTCAACGTTCACAATGCGGGCCTCTCGAAAGTCCCCTGACCGTCTCTCCCGTATCGAGCCGTTCGCGGCACAGGAGCAATCCGGCTCTCGCGCAGCAACCGCCGGTATTCTTCGAGAACGCTTTCGAAGACCATCTCCTCCGAGAATCTCGCGCGGACCAACTCGCGGGCCGCTTTTCCCATTTTCTTCCCCAGCCTCGGGTCGCCCAGCAACCGCGCAATGGCGGAGGAAAGCGCATCCGCCGACCGCGCCTCCACAAGAACGCCGGTCACGCCGTCCTGGACCGCGTCGACGCATCCGGGAACCCGCGTCGCAACCAGCGGGATCTCCATGGCCGCGCATTCGAGGGCTACCGTGGGCAGTCCCTCGCGGTGAGTGGGAAGGACGCAGAGGTCCAGCGCGGCATAGGCCGCAGGCATATCGTCGATAAAGCCGTCCGTGAAGTGCACGCGCGCATCGCTTTCGAGGGTTTCGCGAGCGTCGGCCGGAACCGGGTCCTGCGGCTCGTACATTCCGCAGCAAAGCAGGTGCAGGTCCGGGAACTCAGCCCGCAGCCGCTGCCATGCGGCGGCCAGTTCCCGCAGCCCCTTGTCGCGCACCATCCGGCCAACGTAACCGACGAGCGGCGCATCTTCGGGAATGCCGTACTGCGCTCGAACGCGGGCGCGGTCGGCCGGACCACGGGCGGCTGGATCGAAACAATCTAGATTGACTCCAGAGCAGGAACCGTACCCCAGCGTTCGGATTTTCGCTTGGGGACAGATGCCGAGATCGAGGACCACCCGGCGCACGGAATCGCTGACGCAAATCACGTTGGTCGCGAGGCGGCACGCCAAGGTTTCCGCCAGCCGCAAGAGGTGGAACTGCCAGCCAGTACGGGTCATGAGGGGCAACCCGTGTATGGTGTAGACGCGGACTTTCACCAACGCCAGCCACGCCGCTATCATGCCCAGCAGGCCGGCCTTTGGCGTATGCGCGTGGACGATGGTGGGCCGGCAGCGCCGTATGAGGCGCCACAACTTAAAGAGCGCGGGCAGGTCGCTGAGCGGGCTGATCTGCCGCTTCATTTCGACAGCATGAACGGGCACCCCGGTCCAAGCGTGAAAGTCGTCCAGCTTCTTGCCCGGCGAGCTGATGGCCACGGTCTCGAACCCGCGGCCGCCGAGGAAGCCCGTTACGTTCCGGAAGAACCACCACAGCGCCAGGGGCGAAGTGGTGATGAGCAGGATGCGGACGGGGTCCTCACCCATTGGCTGTCCTCTCGAGAACGCTACAGAATTCCTGGGCTCGGGCCTGGAGCGAGTAGCGCTCCTCCACTCGTTGCCGCCCCGCGCGGCCGATTCGGGCGCGCAGCGCCGCATCCCCGGCCAGGCGCGCGATCACATCCACATACTCCTCGTCCCCGGATGCCAGGAATCCATCCACGCCATCCCGGACGATCTCCTCGTTGGCGCCCAGTCTCGCGCCGGCGGCGGGCACTCCGCAGGCCATGTACTGAATCAACTTCAGGCCGCACTTGCCCTGCGCAAACGGCTCCTGCGCGAGCGGCATCACACCAATGTCGAATGTGCGAATGACTTCGGTCTCCGTGGCCTCGCTCCACGGCACGTTCTCTACCCGCACCCCTGGAATCGAGAAGCCGGAGGGCGTGCCGGCGCATCGGACCACAACCCTGCGCTCCCGTGCGACCTGCCGGAGGGCTCCAGCCAGCGTGGAGAGGTAGCGTGCCGTAACGGGCGTCCCAATCCAGCCAATCACCAGGCCGCGCTCGTCGCGGCATTCGTAGTCCTGTCTCGGGCTGTAGCGGGTGAGATCGACCACTGTCGGGATGACCGAAACGCGCCGGTTGTATTGACGCGCGTATTCGCGAGAGGTAGTTGCTTCCGACGATCACGGTGCGCGCCCGGCGCATCAGCGAAGGAATCTTACCGCGCAGAAACAACCTCCCGTCGTAGGGGACAAACGCCGCGTCATCGTAGTCGAGCACCAGATTCCCGGCCGGCGCCAGCAGCGCGGACTCAAGCCAGGACGGGACGTACGGAAAAACCTCATGCTGTACGTAGACTGCATCGAAGCTGCCGAGATCCGCCCTGCGCAGGTACCGTAGCCTCTCTCCGTATGCCCGGCACACTTCAAGAAAGGAACGCCGCCCGTGCAGATAGAGCCGTTGCAGGTAATGGTCGGGCAGGAGCGGCTGCCATTCCACACTCCAGCCCCGCGCGGCCAGCAATGGCATGTATTGCAGTGCACGATACCGTGCGCTGGCCCCCTGCGCTCCGTATCTCGTCAGAAACAGCGCGCGCATCAGTTTCGGCTCATCGCGAATCGCTCCCGCACGAGCCGGCCCCGTAGCAGTGAACCATAGAGCGCACGATACGCCTCGGCGGTCTGCCTCATTTCTCGAAATGAGGCATCGAGGCGAAGCTCGCGCGATGCGAGCTAAGGGCTCAACCGCAAGGCTCGCCAATATCACCCATAGGAAGCCGTGCCGCGAGAAGTGCTTCCTGGCATAAGCCAGACGGCTTTCGAGCGAGTAAAACAGACGCCGTCCTGGTATAGACTTGCTGCAACCGCCGCCGATGTGGACGGCAGTCACATCGCTCAGATAGTACGCAGAACATCCCTGCGCCCTCGCCCGCGCACAGAAGTCTACCTCCTCGTAGTACATAAAGAAGCGCTCGTCGAATCCCCGCAATAAGTCATAGACCGAGCGTCGCACCAGGAAGAACGCCCCCATGATCTGCTCGGCGGCGCCGCTCTCGGCGAGTTCCTGACCCGACAGGAAGCGTGGCGGGAACAACTTCGGAAAGCAATGGTCGAGCCCGAACGCCGCATACACCAGGCTTCCCGGGCTAGGCAAGCGTGCGCAGGAGGTGGTGTCTCTTCCTTCCGCCCCAGTCAGCCTGATTCCGCAGATGCCGGCATCGGCGCGCTCCGGCTTCTCCAGAAATGCGATCGGCGTGGAGAGAGCGGCGGGCGACAAGCGCACGTCCGGATTCAAAAAGAGCACGTAATCGGCCGTGCCGCGCCGCGCGCCCTCATTGCAGGCCCGCGCATAGCCCAGATTCTCGACATTGCGGAGCGTCGTCAGTGGCAACCGGCTTTCGCGGCAAGCGCCGAGTGAATCGTCCTGAGATGCGTTATCGACCACGACAACCTGGGCGAGGGCGAAACTGCCGTTCCCCGCTGCTTCGATAGAGCCGAGGCAGTCCGCCAGCGCCGAACCCGAGTTCCAGTTCACGATAACTATGTCGAGCGATGCGGCCATCTTATGTGCGGGCCAGTTCGACTGCGGCGACCCGTCCTCGCCTGTCACCCCGGCTGCGCGCCAGCAATGGCCAGCGATACACCACCAACGTGCACAGCACCGCCTGGAGCCAGTAGCTCAAGCCAACCAGGAAACCATCCCCGGCCGCGCTTACCGCCAGGTTCGCAACGGCGAGACCGAACAGGATGACCGCCTCGGGCCGTCCACCCAGGGCTGCTTGGTGCAGCATCGTGATGAGATACCCGTACACGCACAGGATTACGGCCACGCCTACCCAGCCGAAATCGGCGAAGTAGGACGCGTAGATCGTATAGATGTTCGTAGGCGCCGGCGTGGCCGCAACAGGCAGGATAATTGGCGGCACCTCGACATCCATGCGAAGGCGGTGCCCAATTGCAAAGAAGAATCGAAGACTGGACCACGGCGGGAACATACTCGGGTCATCCACCACGTGGTTGAAGGCGACCAGTCCGCTCACCGTGTAGTGCCGCAGGCTCTCCAGCACTCCGCTGGCGTTCTCCTCAAGGCTTTTCGAGGGATCACCGCCCTTGTTCAGCAAGACGGCCGGCGCCGTGAACACGATCGCTAACACCACTGCTCCCGCGCACCAAGGCTTCCAATTGATCCTGCCTGAGCGCATCCGGGACACCGCCAGAATGCCGAAGAGCGTCGTCATCGCACCGAGACGCGCAGCCGTCAGGAAGTGGTAGAGCAGCGTGATGGTGACGACGACCGCCGTTCGGATCCGGGCTCGGCGCGAGCCGTCATTCTGATAGGTGGCGACCATTGCCATGAACGACGCCGCTCCGAGCAGGTACTTGAAAATTCCGAGCGAATCGTCTTCCGGCAGTCCCGAACTCGTTTGTTCTCTGACCGCGTGCCAGAAGTCGATGTAAAGCGATGCGGATCTGAGATTCTGAAGCCTCTCGAAGTAGAACGGGAAGGCGGCGAGAAGAATTACAGCGCTCAGAATCACGAAGCGGTTGGCCGCCCGCTCCTGGGACTCCGAAACAACGCAAGCTTGCGGGGCTGGTGCATGGGCGGCCTGCCTGAGCAAACCGCCGACGGTGAACGCCAACGCGCCAAGGATGTACACGGCTAGCGTCGTCAGGGACAGGGGGTAGAAGACATCCCCGGACAGCCATAGCACAAGCAGCAGGAACGCCCACCAGGCCGAATACAGCGCCGCAGGGTAGAACAGCGAGCGGCCTACGCGGAGGTTGACCGCGGCCAGAAGCGCCAAGAATACGCTGGCTGCCAGAGTCATCGACAGTTGACGTTCACGATCAGTTCGCGCCGGACAGGGCGGGCTCCGGCAGCCCGGCCGCAACACTGAAGTTCCACCGGCGCGCGAGCAGGAGCAAGGCGGCGGCATCGAACAGCGCACGCATCGCCCACGCCAGCGCTGCGCCGTCAATGCCGAAGCGCTGGGTGAGGTACCAGCAGGCTGCCAGATAAACCGGGGCCTCAATCAGGTGCAGCTTCGCTGTGAGATCCGGCCTGGCGGCCGCCTGGATCAGGGCGAATGGAACGCTCGCGAGCCCGTTGACGAACACTCCCAGGCTCAGAATCGGCAGGACGTGGTGCGTGTTGTTCGTGAAAACCGGCCCGAGCCACACGGTCAGGCCCCACCTGCCGAAAGCGGCCATGGCTAGCGATAGTGGCAAAAGGACCAGAATGACCATCGCCAGCGACCGCCGATAGAGCGCTCCGGCCGACGCTTTGTTGCCCACCAGCGCCCCGCTGAAGGCCGGGAACAAAACGCCCGACAGAGCGCTGGGAATCAGAAGGAGCTTGGTCGCCATCTCAAACGGGGTCACATAGTAGGCCACTGCCCCGACGGACAGGATCGCCCCGAGCAGGAAGCGGTCCAGGTACGTCATCAGTGGACTTGCGACATTGCTGACGGTCATCCAGCCACCCAGTCGCAACAAGCCCCCGGCTTTCGCCAAGTCCAGCGAGCGGCTGTGCCAGAGCGCGGGCATCGTGGACATCGCCAGCGCGAAGTATGCGGCCAGCCCGAAAACGCGCGTCAACACCAGCGCCCCGACGAGCGTGGTCAGCCGCCGTGTGTACGGCAGTAGCACCAGCGGCGCTCCGAAGGTCGCGAGGCCCATTCCGATGCGGACCGCACTCACGGCCGCGAACCGCTGGAGCGCCTCCAGGAACCCGCGCAGTCCGGCGCTCACGGCTAGAAAGGGGATCGAGGCCGCGATCAGAGTCAGACTCTGACGGCTGTCGGCCTGGAGTGCCGGCGGCAGATGGAAGGCGTGGCCGGCAAACCTTTCGGCGACGGGCAGCAGCAACACCGCACCCAGAGTGCTCACCAGCGCCATCAGGCTAAGCGACGTCCAGAACCTCGCCGGGATCTTGCTCCCGCCGCCGCTCGCGAGATCCGCCGCGGTCACCTGCGCCAGCGCGCGGCCCAATCCCAAGTCCAGGAGGCTGAAATAGCCGATCAAGCTCCAGGCCAGAGTCAGCAGCCCGAACGCATCCGCCCCGAGAGCGGAGACCAACCTCGGAACGGCCAACAACGCCACCAGAAGGGGCGCAGTTAGTCCGGCGAAATTCCATGCGGTGTTCGCGTGGATTCGAGCGGCGGCGATCGGTGGGCCCGCGTTTCTCAATGTTCCCCGTGAGGTTGCTTGTAATACTTTTGGTAATGCCCGTAGTAGTAATAGCTGTGGCTCATCTCTTTGCGGACTTCGTTCAGCACCAGGCCCACCACGCTCGCGCGCAGGTCGGCCAGGGTTGCGACGACAGAAGCCACGGCGGTGCGGTGCGTCTGGCCGGCGCGCGTGACCACGATCACGCCATCCACCGCCGCCGCCATCTCGAGCGGCTCCGGGAAGCCGAGCAGCGGCGGGGCGTCCAGCACCACCAGGTCGAACTCGAGTGACGCTTCCTCGAGCAACTGGGGCAGGACCATGCCGATCTGGTCGGCGGCGCGCGGCGCGGACGGCCCGGCCGGGAGCACGTAAAGTTCGAGCCCGGGCATCGGCTGCACCAGCGCCTCACGCCAGGGCTGATCGCTGACCAGCACCCTCGAAAGGCCCAGGTTGTTCGGAAGATCGAAGAATTTGTGGACGCTGGGGCGGCGCAAATCTCCGTCGATTAGCAACGTGCGTCTGTGCTGCCCGGCGTGCGTCATCGCCAGGTGGACGGCCACCGTCAACTTGCCTTCCGAAGGAGACGCGCTGGTCAGCAACAGCGAGCGCAGCGGGCGGTCGAAGGTGGTCAGCAGGATCGAATTCCGGACCGTCTTGATGGCCTCGTCGAAGGCGGTCGGCTGGCGCTCTGCCGCGCCGTTTGCCGGTACCAGGCTGGTGCCGTTGCCCTGGCTCGGCAGCGGCCTGAGCCGCCCGCGCCAGTTCTTTACTACCGGCAAGCTTCCCACCACCGCGATCTTCATCGTTCTCCGCACCTGGTCGGGATCGCGAACCGTGGTGTCCAGGACGTCGCTCGCCACCGCCGCGCCCACCGCCAGCAGTGTCGAGAACAGGAAGGCCAGCGTGAGGTTCAGCGGCATGTTCGGAAACACCGGTTTCAAGGGCGGGCGCGCCAGGTCGGCGATACGGATCGAGCTGTTCTGGAAGCTCGCGTTGATGCCGGCTTCCTTGATCTTCCGCACCAGCTCCTCGTAGAGGTTCTTATCCGTCTCTGCGTCCCGCTTTAGCGTCTGGTATTGGAACGAATTGGCATTCAGCCGGTCGAATTCCGCCTTGGTCTCGGCCACCGCGGCCCGCAGCATGGATTCACGCTCCAGCGCCTGGTTATATTCGATCTCCACCTGTTGCGCGATGCTGTTTCTGGCGTCCTCAATCGCCCGCTCGCCTTCGGCCACCTGCGCCGCCGCCTTCCGGTACTCGGGGTGGTTTTCGCCGTAGTGCGTTTGCGCTTCGACGAATCGCCGCCGGCTTTCGTTCAGCGCCTCGGTCAGTTTCTCGAGATCGCGGCCTTGGCTGGAGACCTGGGCCGCCTCCAACGTGCCGAGCTTTACGGAGTCGAGAGCGGCTTCCCGCTTCACCCGCTCGGCCTGCGCGCTGGTATATTCCGCGTTCAACTGCAGGAGGCGGGCGGAAACGATGTTGGTCTTCTCCTCGGGGTTGATGACGTTGAGTTCTCCCTCGAACCGGGCCAGCGCCGCGCTCGACCGCTCCATCTTGCCCCTCATCTCCTCCAGTTGGCGCTCCATGAACTGGGATAGATCGGCGGCGGCCTGATAGCGAATTCTGTAGGTGTGCTCCAGGTAAGACCGTACGGTGGCATTGGCGACGTCCGCGGCCTCCTGGCGGTCCGGCGAGCGATATTTCACCAACAGCAGGTAGGTGTTCGGAGGCCGCGTCACACTGAGCTTCTTCAGCACCACAGGCGCTCCCTCGGCCTCCGCGCTTCTCAATTGCCCCGTATCCGTTACGCCCTCCTCGCGTGCGCGTATGCTGTACTGGCGGTCCACCGGCCTTACCACGGAATCGGACTGGATCAGCTTAATCTGGGTCGCGATGAACTGGTCCGCATCGTTGGTCGCCGATTGGACGGCCTCCTGGCCGAGAATTCCGGTGGGAACGCTGCGGTCTATATCGACAGTGGCCGTGGCCTCATAAATCGGGGTCAGCCGGGCGGAGACGATAGCGGTGCCGATCACGCAGGTGGCGATCGCGCCCAGGATTTTCCAGCGATGCCGCTTGAGGATCCACAAATACTGCGACAGCGGCACCGCGGCCTCGTCGGGTTCGATGCTCGCGGGCGGGCGCCGGCTGCGGAAGGGCCGCGCGGCGAACCTCCGCAACCGCCGGCGGCTTCCCGTTCACCTTTTCATCAATCATATCTACCGCCAGATCAAAACCCCGGAAGCAGTCGCCATACCGAAACCAGAAACCCTTTCGATGATCTCGACGGTTCTGCGCCGGCCCTTGTTGTCGGGAACGTAGAGGATGTCATCGGCCTGGAGCGCGACGTCAGCCACCTTCCGCTGCAGGATCTGCTCCAGCTCGATCGGGATTTCCTGCCGCTCCGTGGACCCCGCCGCGGGGCGGAGAATATAGGCACGCCGCGCCGCATACGGAACCAGACCCTCGGCCAGGGCCAGAACCTTCAGCACCGTTGTCTCCGGGCCATCGCGCACGGGAAACGCCCCCGGCTTCTTCACGTTCCCCACCACATAGATCATGCGCGCTTCCGGAACGCGGATTTCCTCTCCGCCCGTGAGGGTAACGTTCAGTGACGGGTCCATGGCGCTGAGGAGCGCCTGGAGCGGAATCCGTTCGACGGGCGGAGGCGCATCCGCGTCCTCGGGCTGTGGCCGCGTCAGCAACAACTCCGGACCTGCGTCGCTGGTCGCCCCTTCAGCCATCACCAGAGCGTCGAGCAGAGTCACTTTTCCGACGGCTTGGAACGTCACCGGCTTGCGCACGGCGCCCACCACGCTGATGGGCCGGCTGTGGTATTCCAGGATCGTGACGGTGACGATGGGATCCACCAGAATCCGCTCGCCGGTCAGCGCTTCTGTAATGGCGTTCTCGAGCTCGCCCGGCAACAAGCTGTCCGCCCGGATGCGCTGCTTCAGCATCGGCAACCGGATCATGCCATCGTCGCCCACGCGCACGGTCCGGGTCAGTTCCGGCGAATCGTAGACTGAGATGGCGATCAGGTCGTTTGCTCCGATCGGCTGCGCCGGCAGGTTGGCGACCCCCGCGACATTGGCGTCCACCACCGCGGGCGGCCGGTTCTGAGCGAACGCAAATCCACAACCGAGCAGAAACAACGTGAGTCTCATGCCACACCTCGCTTGGCTTTGCGGTTTCGGCCGCAGAAACTGGAGAGCAGCCCTTCCATTCGCTCCAGGCGGGATCGCAGGTCAGACAGCACCCTCATCACGTCGGGCTGATTCCGCTCCAAGGACTGCAGCAGCTCGGAGCGGGCATAATCCGACAGGTTGCGTGCGCCGCGCCGCCGGCAGGCCGTCGCCAGGTCGTTGTATTCGTCTTGCGTGAGCCGGAAGATCACGGCACGGTCCCGGCGGTTCACAGACTGCATGAGAGCGCAACCTGGATCAGGCAACCTGCTCGATGGGCGTAAGCAGGGAACGGTCGATTTCGACGGCCACGGTTCGTTGCAGAATCTCGACGTTGATCAGCACCCGGAAGGCGTCCCGGTCGCGCAATACGATGCCGGCCACACCTTCGAGGCAGCCCTGTTCGATGCGGACCCTCTGCCCGGCCCGCAGGTACGGCCACGGCTGCACCGGCAAGCCGGAGGCGATCACGGCGCGTATGGCTTCGATCTCCCGGTCATCCACCGCAACCGGGCGCCCTCCGAATCCGACAATCGACGTCACCCCCGGAGTCTTTAGCACCAGCAGCCGCTCGTCGTACGAGAAGCGGCAGAACACGTACCCGGGGAACAGCTCCGTTTCGAGTTCCTTGATGCGGTCGCACCATCGCCGCCGGGCGCGGTAGAGCGGAGAGAACTGCTCCAAGCCCTTCGCGTCCAGGCTTCGCGCGGTTGCCCGTTCGTGCCGGGGCTTGACCGTGAGCGCATACCAGGGAGCACGCGAAGTGGGGACAAGCATGGTTTCCTATCGCATCGAGGGGGGTGAATCCGGCCAGAGCTTCCGCACTGCAAGACCCGTTTTGTTCTTGCCAGAGCGAATCAGAGTGGATCGGAGCGAATCCCAGCAGATCCCAGAAACTACCTTATGCTGACATTGTATACGTTTCGATTACAGAGTCAAGATGCATTTTCGGCTCCTTCGCAGAGCGCGGCCTCCGTTCCGATTCGGACCACTCGACCGATCCTACCCTGCGCGTTTCGCTTTTCGCAGCCTTTCGTGCACCATTGGTGCAGGAGATTTGCCCGCCAATGACCAAGGACCTCACGGCGAACGAGCGATACCGGGCCGGAGTCATTCCCTACGCCAAGATGGGCTATTGGGACCCGGACTACGCGCCGAAAGACACCGACATCCTCGCGGTATTCCGCGTTACACCCCAGGAGGGAGTCGATCCCATCGAAGCATCTGCGGCCGTCGCCGGCGAATCCTCGACAGCCACCTGGACCGTCGTGTGGACCGACCGGCTCACGGCTTGCGATCTGTATCGCGCCAAGGCCTACCGGGTCGATCCGGTGCCCAATTCCCCCGGCCAATACTTCGCCTACATCGCCTATGACATCGACCTCTTCGAGGAGGGCTCGATTCCGAACCTCACGGCGTCGATCATCGGCAACGTCTTCGGCTTTAAGGCCGTGCGCGCCTTGCGCCTCGAGGACATGCGGATTCCGCTCGCCTATCTCAAGACCTTTCAGGGCCCCGCAACCGGCATTGGTGGTCGAGCGCGAAAGGCTGGACAAGTTCGGCCGGCCGCTGCTGGGCGCCACCGTGAAGCCGAAGCTCGGCCTTTCCGGACGCAACTACAGCCGCGTGGTGTACGAAGCACTGCGGGGCGGACTCGATTTCACCAAGGACGACGAGAACATCAACTCGCAGCCGTTCATGCGCTGGCGCGAGCGTTTCCTGTTCGCGATGGAGGCCGTAAATCGTGCCTCGGCCGCGACCGGCGAGGTGAAGGGCCACTATTTGAATGTCACCGCCGCAACCATGGAGGAGATGTACGAGCGCGCCGAATTTGCGCGGGAACTGGGCTCCGTGATCGTCATGATCGATCTCGTCGTTGGCTATACCGCCATTCAATCCATGGCGAAGTGGGCGCGGCGCAACGACGTGATCCTGCACCTGCACCGGGCAGGGAACTCAAGTTACGCACGCCAGAAGAATCACGGCATCAACTTCCGCGTCATTTGCAAATGGATGCGCATGGCGGGCGTTGACCACTTACACGCCGGAACGGTGGTGGGTAAGCTGGAGGGCGATCCGCTCGCCGTAAAAGGCTTCTACGATACGCTGCGCGAGCCCCACACCCCGACGCGTCTTGAAAACGGACTTTTCTTCGACCAGCCCTGGGCCTCGCTCCGCATGGTGATGCCCGTGGCTTCGGGCGGGATTCACGCCGGGCAGATGCACCAGTTACTCCATTATCTTGGCGAGGATGTCGTCCTGCAGTTTGGAGGCGGAACCATCGGCCATCCGGACGGAATTGCCGAGGGCGCCACCGCAAACCGGGTCGCGGTCGAAGCCATGATTCTGGCGCGGAACGAGGGCCGCGACTATCTGCACGAAGGTCCGGAGATCCTCGAGCGGGCGGCCCGCTGGTGCGCTCCGCTCCGTGCCGCGCTGGAGCTCTGGAAGGACGTGAGTTTCAACTACGCGTCCACAGACACGGTCGATTACATCCCGACTGCGACAGCCACCTACTAACATGAAACTTACACAGGGTACCTTTTCGTTTCTCCCGCGTCTGACCGACGAGCAAATCGAACGGCAGGTGGAATACTGCCTGAAGAACGGCTGGTCCATCGGCATCGAGTATACGGACGATCCGCACCCTCGCAATTCGCTTTGGGAGATGTGGAATCTGCCGATGTTTGATATCGCCGATCCGGCCGCGATCCTTCACGAAGTGAACGCCTGCCGCAGCGCGTATCCGCGCCACTACATCAAGGTGGTGGCGAATAACTCGAAGCAGGGCCGCGAAACGCTGGCCCTCTCATTCATCGTGAACCGGCCGCCGCACGAGCCCGGATTCCGGCTTGCGCGCCAGGAATCGGCCGGACGCAACATTCGCTACGCCATTGAGCCCTACGCCACCGAGCGGCCGGCCGGCGAGCGCTACAGCAATGGGCGGTGAGCAATGCATCCTCTGCCGGCTACCGACGAGATTGACGTGGACGCGGGGGCGCGGCAGGCGCTCATTGACGAGACGCTCGGCGAGCTAGATCGAGAGCTGATCGGCCTCGAGCCGGTGAAGCTTCGCGTGCGGCAGATTGCGGCGCTTCTGCTGGTCGAGCGATTGCGCGAACAGGCCGGAAGGACTGCGACTCCGCTCTCGCTCCATATGTCTTTCACCGGAAACCCGGGCACCGGGAAAACCACCGTCGCGCTCCGCATGGCCAACATCCTGCACCGGCTGGGTTACGTCCGGCGAGGTCATCTCGTCGTTGCGACGCGCGACGACATGGTCGGCCAGTATGTCGGCCACACCGCGCCCAAGACGAAGGAGGTTCTACAAAAGGCCGTCGGCGGCGTTCTGTTTATCGACGAGGCGTATTACTTACACCGTCCTGAAAACGAGCGCGATTACGGACCCGAGGCCATCGAGATGCTCCTGCAATTCATGGAGAACCGGCGCGACGATTTCGTCGTGATCCTGGCCGGTTACGCCGACAAGATGGAGCGGTTCTTTCAATCCAATCCGGGACTGCATTCGCGAATTGCGCATCACATCGATTTCCCCGACTACACCCTCGAGGAGCTGCTGGCAATCGCGGAAATGATGATGCGCGAGCGTATGTACGCATTCGATGACGAGTCGCGCGAGGCCTTCCGCCAGTATCTGTCATTGCGTGTGCGGCAGGCGCATTTCGCCAACGCCCGCAGCGTTCGCAACGCGATCGACCGGATGCGGCTGCGCCACGCGGTTCGCATCGTCAAGCAGGGCGGGCGGATCGCAGCCGATGAGCTCTCGCGGATCGACGCGGCGGACGTACGGCAGAGCCGCATTTTCCAAATGAGCGATGCTAAGGAGTCTGTATGACGGGGCGCAGGCCGGTCATGCTGGGGATCATGGGCGACAGCGCGGCGGGAAAATCGACCCTTACACAGGGCCTGGCCAAGCTGCTGGGTCCGCAAAACGTCACGCACGTCTGTACGGACGATTACCACAAGTACGATCGCAAGGAGCGAGCCGAACGGGGAATTACCGCGCTTCACCCCGAATGCAACCACATCGACATCCTGGAGCTGCAGCTCGAACGCCTGCACTACGGCCAACCGATCCTCAAGCCGGTCTACGATCACTCTACGGGGAAGTTAGTCCGGCCCGAGTATGTGCAACCGCGCCCCTTTGTTATCGTAGAGGGATTACTTGGTCTACATACTCCGGTGATGCGGCAGTTCTATGACGTCAAAGTCTTCCTGGGGCCGCCGGAAGACCTGCGCGCCGTATGGAAGGTTCGGCGCGATACCACCAAGCGCGGCTACACCGTCGAGCAGGTGATGGCGGAACTGGAGAAGCGCGAGCCGGATTCACGCGACTTCATTCGCCCGCAGCGCCAGTATGCCGATATCGTGGTCGAATTCTATCCGCCTTGCGGAGTGTCCGCGGCAGAGGCAAACGGCCATCTCAACGTCCGGCTCATCCTGCGGCCAACCATCCCGCACCCTGACCTGACCTACTTGTGCGGTAAGGAAGGCGAAGCCGCCGCGCTTCGCCTGGCCCTGGGACGCGATGCCACGCGCCCGGTGGATATCCTCGATATCGATGGCAGCGTTACTCCCGAGCGCAGCGCATATCTTGAAGAAACGATCTGGCGTCATCTGCCCGGAGTGGAACCGATCCCAGGCGATCAGTTCGGAGCCTATCAGGATCGCGGAGAAGTTCGCCACAGCGACCCGCTCGCACTAACTCAGCTCCTTCTCACTTATCACCTGCTTCGCGAATACGGAACCGGTGCGGAACGGCTTTTTGCGCCTCCCGTCGCCGCCCTCGAACGTGTCGCGACCAGCCGCCGCTAACAAAGCGAAGAAGAACGCGGCGAGGGCGGGTTTCTGAAGTGGGTAGTCCACCAGGCAGTGCAGCAGAACCGCAATCACTCCAATTCCCCAGCGGGAGCGGAGCGCGGGACCGGCGCTCCAGACCGCGATGCCCACCAGAAGCGCCACAAACGGGAGGCCGCCCTCGGCGGTCCATTCCGCCCAGTCATTGTGCGCGTGATTTGCGAACAGCCCATCGTCGTAGCGCGCATACGCCGGGTAGACGGTGGGCCAGGTGCCAAGACCGAATCCTGTCCAGGCACGATCGCGGATCATGTCGAGCGTCGAATCGAGCATCTCGCGCCGGCCCGCATACGGGTCTGGCTGGTTCAGCCGCCTCCACAACGGCTCCCAGCCGACAACGGCCGCAAACAGCACAACGAAGGCGGCAAGCACCGCCACCACACGGGCGATCCTGCCGCGCGCGGCGCCCTTCCTGCGAAGCGCGAAGGCGAGAACGGTCACAATCTCGACGGAAGTCAGAAGGAAGCCGGTTCGTGAAGCGCTGGCGATCACGGACGCGTACATAGTGCCTGCCATCAGCGCGAACAGCAACGTTCTCCGGGCGTCGCTCGCAGCGCGGACCAGCGCCAGCGGCAGCACCAGTTCGATGAAAGCGGCGTACTGGTTCGGCGAGAGGAAGGGCCCCGCCGGCACTCGCTCGGTAACCAACGGAAAAACCCACAGCACGTGATTCCTGGAGGTAAACATCGCCAGAGTCGAAACTACGCTCAGGGCAAAACCGAACACCAGAGTGGCGCCCAGAAAACGGTCTCGGGTTCGGGGTTCGGAAAAGACCTGCAGCCCGACTCCGAAAACCGCAAGGTTGGTGGTCCACATCAGCAGGGCATCCCAGGTTTCGCGCGGGTAGACGCTGCTTCCCATCGAGAGCTGCACCACGCCCCAGAGCACTGCGGCGGCCAGCAGAAGGAGGACCGGGCTGCGCTCGAGCCGCAGGGGGCGAATGGCCAGGCGAACCGCCCATGCCGCCGCCAGAGCGAACGAGCCAACTTCGAGCAGGCTCACGGCCCACCTCTGCGGCACCCAAGCCAGCAGGATCGAGAGGAACAGCAGGGCTTCGAGCGCGACGGCCGAGAACGCGGTCATCGGACTGCCTCGAGCGCGACATTTCTCACGAACACCGTACCCTCCGGCCGCGCCGTGCCCACTTGGCGCTCCGCGAGCAGGGAGAGGCGAGCCAACTCCGCCCCTCCGCTGGCGAAGGTCAGTTCCGCCGGCCGCCAGTCATGATCCGGCGATTCGTTGGTCGCCGCATCGAGCACCCGCCAGCGTATGCCGCCCTCGGCCGGCATGTCGGAGGTCCGCCACCACCACCGCAGACGGTACACCCGGTGCGGAACAACCGGCAGTTGCTGCCACAGGAGCTCGCAACGCTCGGCCTGTTTGCCGGACAGAGAAAACTGGAGCCCCGGTGGGGAAGTCAGCCGCGCGACGGTGACGCCGGCGTCCTGTACAATGTGCCAGTCAAAGCCGCCGACCAGAGGCATGCGAGCCAAGTCACCGTTCGTAAGCGACGATCCGTTTTCAGGGGCCAGCGCGGGATAGGGCGTCAGCTTCCGGTGGCACATGGCGTTCCATACTGACAGGGCGGGATTAACCGCTCCTCGTTCGAGCAGCCGGTCGCAGTAGTTCGTCAGCAGCGGCGCCTCGGCCGGGCCGGAAAATCGAAGCACGTCGAAAGCCACCGGACCCGCGGCGTCAAGGTGGCCTTCCTTCACCAGGAATCCCAGATACTGCGCCACGATAGCCGGACGGTCCGGGATTGCGCGGCTGCGAATCGCGCCGGCATCCTGGCTCACCATCCAGCAGAGGCGGAACAGCGGGGCCGCATCGCCGTAACTCGTCTCAAGCGCGCGCCTGCTCCATTTCCAGAATTGCACCGAATCGCCGCGGCGAAAGTAGTAGTGCATCAGGGTCACGGGAGGCCCGCTCAGCCGATCGATCCGCGCCGCTTCCAGCAGGCACTTCTCCGCGCGCGCGTAATCCCCGGCGACCTCGTCTTCCAGGCCCAGCCGGATCCAAATCGAGGAATCGCGCGGGTTCAATGCCGACGCGGCCAGCAGCGCCGGCCTGGGGTCGCGCCCTTCATGCTCTTCGAGTTCCCCCTGCCACGCGCGGTAGCGTGCATTGCGCGGATCGAGTTCGACGGCCCGCGAGATCGCTTCCGGCGTGTTCGCACGGTACAGCAGATCCGCCCGGGCGAAACGGATCGACCAGTACGACGCAAACACCAGGCAGGCCACCGCCGCCGAGGTCAACACAATGCGCGCCAGCGCCGCCGCCAGGCCCAGCTTTGCTGTTTTTCCTTGCACCCGCCCGCCTCTCCGCTGATAATATACCGTAACGGAGGGGAATCGCCCATGCGTGTGCAAGCCCTGTTAGCTCTCAGTCTGGCCGGCGCGCCCGTGGTTTGGGGTGCCGATGCGGTGATCGGCATCGCGGTCGCGAACGGAACGTTCCAGGTGGATAATGCGCAGGTCGCAGGAAACAGCACCCTGTTTGACGGCTCGAAGGTCGAAACCACCGAAGCCTCGTCCCGGCTGCGGCTTCGGGACGGCACGCGCGTCGAGCTCGCCGCCAGATCCCGGGCCGTAGTGTTCCAAGATCGCACTCTGCTCGAGAGCGGTTTCGCAGAGTTCCAGGCCGCCCCCACTTACCGAATCGAGGCGCGGGGGTTGCGGATTTCGAGCGTCCGGGGAAGGTCGATTGTGCGCGTGCGCCTCGAAGGCCAGAAGACCGTGCTGGTCGCGGCGCTGTACGGACCGGTCCGTGTCTTCAAGGAGTCCGGCCTGCTGGTTGCAAACGTGGCGGATGGAGCCAGCCTGCGCTTCGAACCAGAGGCCCAGCCTGAGGGCGCCACCCGGATATCAGGGTGTCTGTTGAGAAAAGATTCCGAGTTTATTCTGGTTGACCAGACGGCCAATGTCGTGGTGGACTTACTCGCGGAGCCGGCGCAATTGACGCCACAACTCGGAAATCGCGTCGAGGTTGAAGGCGTCGTCGATGCCTCGGCCAAGCCGGGGCTAGGCGCGTCGGAAGTCGTTCGGGTAAGGGCGCTCGATCAGATCGGTCCCGGCGGCTGCGTAGCCGCAGCACGGGCAGTCGGCGCCGAACTCCCCACGCGCTATCCGGCCCTGGCGGGCGCCGGGAAGTCCGGACACACGGGCGCCATCATCGCGGGAGTAGCCGTGGCCGTCGGTGCAGGCGCGACCGCCGGAGTGGTGTTGTCGAGCAGCAGCAAAAGCAAGAGCCCGTAGCGCGCGCCTATCCGCGGCCCAGAGTCTGATCCGCGTCGGTCTCGAACGCGATCACGCAGTCTTCCGGACTCCACCCTTTGTTGGTCGCCGTAATGGCGATGTCGCCCGATGGCGTGGGTTCATAGGGAAACGGGCTGCCGTCCTCCAGTACATACGCTCGCCGGATCTCGCCCTTGACGGTGTAAGTCATCCGCAGACTGCTTCCGGGAAGCCAGTTGAAGATGTGCAGGAATCGCGTGTTGCCGCGCGCCGTGGACGCCGTTGCCGTGTAGTACACGCCGGGCCCGGGGCGCGTCGCATAGATCGCCGTGCCGTTTCTTTGGAGCCACGCTCCCATCGCGTGCAGGCGATCGACGAACTCCTGCTGCACCACACCCGACGGTTTCGGCCCGACATTGAGCAGGACGTTGCAGTCCGAGCCGGCGGCTGTCGCGAGCGTTTGGATGAGCGTCGAGGCCGATTTATAGCGCGAGTCTGTCCGCGCATAGCCCCAATCGTCGTTGATCGTAAGGCAGGCCTCGCGCAGGCGTCCGTCATCCTTCTCCGGCCGGCGCCCCAGTTCCTGTTCGGGCGTGCTGAAATCGGCCGGAAGACCAGTCCGATCGTTGACGAGCGCCTCCGGCTGCAAGGAGCGTATGAGCGCGATCAAGTCCGCGGAGTGCCACTGCTCCGGCGTGTGGTCCCACCCTCCATCGAACCATATGCCGGCGATCTTTCCGTATTGCGTGCACAGCTCGCGCAACTGGGTTTGGATCGTGTCGACGAACCCGGCCGATACCGGCGTTCCTGGCTTCAGGCTTTCCGCATAGGCCGGATTGTTCCAGTCCATAAGACTGAAGTAGAAGAACAGCGGCATGTTCTGACGGTGGCATTCGGCGGCCAGTTCGCCGATCAGGTCCCGTCCGAACGGCGAGTGCATAATGCCGAACGGGCTGGTTGCGGTCCGGAACATGCAAAAGCCCTCGTGATGCTTCGAGGTAATCGTCATGTACCGCTGGCCGGCGGCCTTCGCCAGGTCCACCCACGCGCGGGCGTCGAATTCGGAGGGGTTGAAAAGGGCGATGCGCTTCTGGTAGTCGGCGGGGGAAATGCGCTCGAAGTGCATCACCCATTCGCCGCGTTCGAGCGTGGCATAGAGCCCGAAGTGGATGAACATGCCAAAGCGCGCATCCCGGAACCACGACCGCGATGCCGCCGGCGCTCCTGAGGCGGCCTGGCCCGCGGCAGAAGCGCCGCTGATCAACCCAGCCGCCGCCAATGCCTGTGCGAATTGTCTTCTGGTCGGTTGCATTACCTGCAGTCTCTCACCCGGCGCCCAGCTTTTGTTCCACGCTGCGAACCTTGTCCTCCATCGTCTGCGGTCGATCGATTCGCGTCCCGAATCGCAGGCTCGATGAGATCCGCGGTGCGCCCATGCTGTGCACCAGCTCATGGCAGCGCTTGATGGCCGCGAAGACCTCGTCCCATTCGCCTTCAATATTCGTGCCGTAAGCGTGGAGTCGCGTCTTCAATCCAGCGTCGGCTAGCAAACGCTCGCACGCGGCGATCTCCTTGGAGACCGACACGCCGACACCTATCGGAATCAAACACAAGTCCGCAATCACTTGCATAGCGCTCCCTAGCCGACCGGCATCTCCTGCTTGCCCACCGGCATCGGCAGCGCGGCCGCAAACTCGCCGATCCGCCGCACGGCCTCCATCAGGCTCTCCTGCGACGCGGCATAGCTGAAGCGCACGTAGCCGTCGCCGTACTCGCCGAAGGCCGTGCCACTGAGGCAGCCGACGCCGGCTTCGTGCAGCAGGCGGTGGGCCATTTCGCGCGAGCCGAGGCCGGTTCCGCGGATGTTCGGGAACGCGTAGAACGCCCCGCCCGGCAGGGCACAACGGAAACCGGGGATCGCGTTGAGGCCGCCGCAGAAGGCGTCGCGGCGCCGGCGGAATTCGGCCACCATGCGGACGGCTTCGTTCTGCGGACCCGTCAGCGCGGCGATGCCGGCGCGCTGTGAGAAGCTGGCGGTGCAGGAGTTGGAATTCACCATCAGCTTGCCCACCGATTCCGCCAGCCACTCCGGCATCACGCCGTAGCCCATGCGCCAGCCCGTCATGGCGTAGATTTTCGAGAACCCGTCCAGGATGACGGTCTGCTCGGTCATGCCGGGAAAACTCGCGATCGAAACGGGCGGCTCTTCGTACCAGATTTGCGCGTAAATCTCGTCAGAAAGCACCATTATGTCGCGTTTTTGCACCAAATTCGCAATCGCCGCGACATCGCCGCGCGGGATCACGCCGCCGGTGGGGTTCTGCGGCGAATTGAGGATCACCAGGCGCGTGCGGTCGTTAATCTTCGAACGCAGCAGGTCGAGATCGAACGAGAAGCCGCGCTCCTCGATGAGCGGGATGGGAACCGGTACGCCACCCGCGAAGCGAATCATCGATTCATAGATGGGGAAGCCCGGGTTGGGGTAAATCACCTCGTCCCCGTGATCGACCAGCGCGAGGATGGAAAAAAAGATGATCGGCTTGCCGCCGGGCACCACGCAGACGTTCTCCGGGCCGGCCGCAATGCCGCGAGTCCGCGAAACGTGGGCGGCGATGGCCTCGCGCAGATCCGGGAAACCGCGTGTCGGCCCATAGTGCGTCCAGCCGTCGTCGAGCGCCTGCTGCGCAGCCTCGACAATGTGGCGGGGCGTGGGGAAATCCGGCTCGCCTATCTCGAGGTGAACCACGCTCTGGCCTTGCGCTTCGAGCTTGCGCGCCTCCACCATCACGTCGAACGCCGTCTCCACGCCGATACGGCTCATCCGCTGCGCTTGTCTCATGAGTTCGCCTTTTTGAAATACGGCACGCCGCCGCGCGTTTCCGCCAGCTCGACTTCGTCGTCGATCGAGACCCGGCCGCCCAGGATACGCCCGGTCACCCGCGAGCCATCGTCGCGAATGACAATCGCAATCTGGTACGGCGCCTCGTTTACGTAAGCCTCCGGCGCCGAGTGAACGACGGTTTCCGTGTAGACTTTCATACCGCCCTCAGAATCGTGACCACCGCGCTGGCGCCGGAGCCGCCCAGGTTTTCCGCCAGACCCAGTTCGTGCCGCGCGAGCTGCATTTCGCCGGCTTCGCCGCGGATCTGCAGAGCCACATCGCAGATCTGGCCGACGCCGGTTGCGCCCACGGGATGCCCTTTGGACTTCAGCCCGCCGCTCGCGTTCACCGGGAGCTGGCCGTTTGGGAGCGTGCAGCCTTCCGAGGTGTAGCGCCCGCCCTGGCCGCGCGGCGCGAAGCCCAGGTCCTCCAGCGCCACGATCTCGGCGATGGTGAAACAATCGTGCAGCTCGGCGAACTCGATGTCGCGCGGCCCCACGCCTGCCATCTGGTAAGCCTTCGCGGCTGCGCGCTTCACCGCGGGAAACGTGGTGATGTCGTCCTTTTCGTCGAGAGCGAAACGGTCTGAAGTCTGCGCGACGGCCGCGATGCGCACCGGCTTGGCGGTGAACTCCGCCGCCCGCTCGAGCGGCGCCAGAAGGACGGCTGCCGCGCCGTCGCTTACCAGCGAGCAATCGTACACCGTCAGCGGATCGGCCACCGGCTTGCCGGCCAGCGCCTGTTCGAGGGTGACCAGCTTGCGCATGTGCGCGAGGGGGTTCCGTGCGCCGTTGGCGTGGTTCTTGACCGCAACCGCCGCCAGGTCCTCTCGCCGCGTGCCGAAATCGTGCATGTGACGGCGGGCGATCATCGCGAATAGCGCCGGGAATGTGGCGCCGGCTTTCATCTCACCCGAAACGTCGCCGGCCGAGGCCAGAATTTCCGCCACGCGCGGCGTCGCCTGCGAGGTCATCTTCTCGACCCCGGCGACCAGCACCACGTCGTAAATGCCCGCCGCCACCGCCGCCCAGGCGTGGAAGAACGCCGTCCCGCCGGAGGCGCAGGCCGCCTCGAACCGCGTGGCGGGAATTCCTTCCAGGCCCAGGCCCTCTCCGATGTAAGGCGCCAGGTGATTCTGGCCCACGAACGCGGGACCGGCGAAGTTGCCCAGATAGAACGCCTCCACCTGCGGCGGCCGCACGTTCCCGTTTTCGAGGCATTTACGGCCTGCTTCGACGGCCAGGGAGCGTAGATCGCGATCGGGGAATGCGCCAAACGGGGTCTTGCCGAGACCGATAACCGCAACTGGCCTCATACTAGAATCAGGATAGCGCCATAATGCGTCAACGGAACGCCAAAACAGGCCTGGGGACACGCCTGGATCACATCGCCGGGAACGGATTCCGCGGCTCGCGCCCAGGGCGCCGCCGGACTTCCGGCTTTGCCATTCCACGCTCCGGCCCCCTTCTGCGTCATACGGTTGTAGGCGCATGTCCAGTTTGGTGTGGCCAGTCATGAACGAAGCGGTCGAGCCAGTACTCGAAGGCTCGGCAGAGCGGCAGAACCGCTTTATTTCCGACAACCTGCGCCGAATCTTCCTATTGGTCTACCGGATGGTGGGCAACGTCGCCGACGCCCAGGATCTCACGCAAGAAGTCTTCATCAAGGCCCTACAGCGGCAGGACCAGCTCAAAGAAACCGAAAAAGCGGCGCACTGGCTCTCTCGCATCGCCACCAATACGGCCATCGACTTCCTGCGGCGGCACGGGCGTGTCGCCTTCTGCGATCTGGACGATATGCCAGAGCAGGCGGGCCGTTCGCGGGAGGAGAGCCCGGAGGCGATGGTGTTGCGCGCCGAGCGCAAGGCGTTCCTCGAGCGCGGCCTGGAAACGCTGACGCCACGCGAGCGGGCGGCGCTGCTGCTGCGGGATGTGGAAGGGCTCCCGGCCGAGGAGGTGGCGCGCCACCTGGCTTGCTCGAAGGCCACGGTGCGGTCGCACATCGCCAACGCGCGGGTGAAGTTCCGGCGGTACCTGAGCAGGAGGAAACCGTGAAACACCCGGACGAATCGGCTCTCGCGCTCTATGCCGGCGGGGACTTGGCCTGGTGGAAACGGTTCCCAATGGCGCGCCACCTACGGCAGTGCGGCGAATGCGGCCGGCGTGTGGATGAGTTTCGGGGAATGGGCGCGTTGTTACAAGCGGAACTGGAAGATCTGCCGCCCAACCTGGAGTGGAACGAGGCGGCCGCCGCGATGAGGGCCAATATCAGGCTGGGCATCGCCGCGGGGCAGTGCGTTGCCGATCCTCCGGAGCGGGTACGCAATCCGTGGCGCGCGCCGGCGCTGGCGCTGGCGGCCGTGGTGGCGATTCTTGCGGGGTGGATTATTCAGACTCTGCCGCCGGCCGGTCGAATCGCACCGCCCGCGCCCAAGCCGGCAGCCGGCGTGCTGGTGCTCGATGCGAATCCGGCGGGAGTGGGCGTGGAACGGGACGGCCGCGGATTCCGCTTGCTGCGTCCGGAGGCGGCCGAAGGCGTGGAAGTTTCGGTGCGGGGCGATTCGGTCCGCTCCCGCTACGTCGACGGCAAAACGGGACAAGTGACCATTAGCCATGTGTATGCGGAGTAGGTTGCTGGCGGCGTTGTTGGGTGTTGTGGCGGCCTGGGCACAGGCGCCGCAGCCCTCGGGTTCGGTGAAGGTCAACTTTCCGAACGATTCGCCGGTGGCGCTGGTCTCGATCGATTTGGGTGAATCGAGGACGGAGGCGCGGGGCGGCGCGCTGCTGCTCGATCTGCACACCTCGCTCGCGCTGCGCAACGCCTCGCAGTCGCGCATCCGCGGCGTCACGCTGCTGGTTCAGGCGCAGGAAGTCACGCCAGGAGGCAAGGCCTCAGTGACGGTGCCGAGCCTGGACGTGGGGCCCGGCGAGAGCTTTCCGATTCGCGTCGATCTGCGGCTGCTGCGCCCCATGTTCGGCGGCGGGCCGCTGGCCGAGATCACGCTCGATGGAGTGCTGTTCGGGGACCTGTCGTTCTACGGTCCGGACCGGCTGAACTCGCGGCGCGCGATGACGGTTTGGGAGCTGGAGGCGCGGCGGGACCGGCGATATTTCAAATCGATTCTGGACGCTCGCGGGCCTGAGGGATTGCGCCAGGAGGCGCTGGCCACGCTGGCGCGTCTGGCGGACCGGCCGGAGCTTGACGTGCAGGTGATCCCGCGCGGGCGTTCGACGGTGGCGGCCGCGCAGGAGCGGTCAATCGAATTCGCCTTCCTGCATCTTCCCGATGCTCCGCTCGAACCGCTGAGCGGCCTGGCACGCGTGGCCGGCGACGAAGCCCTTGCGCCGCGCATCGAGGTAATGAACCGCTCCAACCGGCCGGTCCGCTACTTCGAGATCGCCTGGATCATCAAGGACCGGCAGGGCCGCGAGTTTCTGGCGGGTTCGGTTCCGGCGACGGAGTCCGGATTGAAGTTGGCGCCGGGGGCGAAGAGCGAAGTGGCCGAAGGCGCCGCCCTGCGGTTCTCGCGCGAAGCCGGCCAGCCGGTCCAGATCGAAGGCATGACGGGCTTCGTCAGCCAGGTGGAGTTCGTGGACGGCACCATCTGGATTCCGAGCCGCGCCGCGCTCGATTCCCCGCGCTTCCGCGCCGTGCTGCCGCCCTCGCCCGAAGAGCAGCGCCTGGCGGACTTGTACCGCAAGCGGGGCCTCGCTGCGCTGGTGGCGGAGCTGAAGAAGTTCTAGCAGGACGGCAAGCTGAGGCATGCCCTACGCGGGGCCGCAAGCCGTTCAGCGGTAGACGATCTTTCGTCGGCACACGAACTGCAGAACCGGACTGCCACCGTGCGGCTGGAAGTATGCCCGCCTCTCGGTCCAGTTACCGTGATCATCCCAGGTGCTTTCGCGATAGAGGCTTCCACCGCGGGGAGCGATTGACGCCAGTACGCGATAGAGGTCGGGCGCGTCCTCCGGCCCCGCTCCGGACATCCACTGATAACGGATCGACGAGATTGAGCCGTCTCTCTCCAACCCTGTGATTCGCCGGAAGAGCGCCTTTCCCTTCGGGTTGAAAAACGTCTGCTCGCGCTCAGATTTGCGGTAGGCCGTTTCGATCCTCCCCGGAATCGGACATTCGTCGCAGCCATCGGGAATTGTGTAGGCGCCCGTCTCCTGCTCCAACACGCGGCCAAGCAGATCGTACTTCCAGCGCACGTGATATCCGTCGTCATGACTCGATAGCTCGATCACCTTATCGGCGCCGTCCAAGCCATACCTCGCTACGCCCCTCACTTTCCCATTTGGCAGTATGATCCGTCGCTCGATGGTGCGCGGGTTATTGGTGTGCGTAAGCTGTTCAGTGTAAACCAGAGTATCGCTCTCTCCTTGCCGGACCTCTGTGCTGATCACGCGGCCCGATCCGTCATATCTGTTGATCCAGTGGTTTTGCAGCTTCTGGCCAGCGCCTCTCCGCAGTTCCAACAACCTGCCCGCCGCTCGAGACGCCGGTCCCGCCGCAGCCCGCTGTCGAGCCGCCGCCAACTGCCGCCGCCGGGGCGGTCGCGGCCCTGCTGGCAATCGCCGTCTTGGGAGTGCAGGCCTATCTGGCGCTCGCGCGGAACTTCGCCAACCTCCTCGAGAATCCGTTCCTTCCCTACTGCCTGCTGGGCGCATTCGCGATTCACATGGCCACCCGTCCGCGCCGCCGCGAAGTTCTGTGGACCCTGGGAATCGCAGTGGCGTCGATGGCCTGGTTCCTGGCATCCGGCGGGAAGCCGACCTCTGCCCGCATCGTCGCTTCCGGTGCATTTGCCGGCCTCGCCACGCTGGCCGTCCTCGCCATTCAGGTGCTCCGGCTCCGCGGCGCCGAGCAGTTGGAGAAGCTGAACACGCTGTTCGCCGGGAGCGTCTTCGGTTTCAGCTCCCTGTTCATCGCGGCCATTCTCAACCTGACCACGAAGCTCCATCCGCAAACCTACGACCTCTACTTGTATGCCGCGGACCAGGGCTACCGGATCCCCATCGTCGCCTGGGTGGGTCAGTTGCTGGAGCATCGTCCCTGGTTGTTCCGAACGTGCGCCTACGTGTACGAGTCGCTGCCGCTGGCTATCAGCCTGCTCTATGCGGCTCAACGCAGCGGCCGAAAACGGCTGGGAATGATCCGCGTGCTGCCGGCGTTCATCGGCGGAGGCGTCCTGGTTTACGTTCTCTATAATATTCTGCCGGCGGCTGGGCCGTATTATGTCTTCGGCCCGGCCTTTCCGAACCATCTGCCCGTAGCGGCGGGGCTGCACCTGGTCACGCTGGGAGAGGTGGCGCGCAACGCGATTCCGTCGATGCATTTTGGCTGCGCCCTGCTGATCTTCTGGAATTGCCGGCAGCTTCCACGCTGGATCTATGCCGCCTCCGCGGTGTACCTGGTGCTCACGGCACTGGCCGCCATCGGCCTGGGCGAGCACTACGCAGTGGACCTGGTGGCCGCGGTCCCCTACGTTCTGGTGCTCCAATCGGTCGGTGTGCCGGCCACGCTGCGCGAGCGGCCCGAATGGAAGCGGGGCCTGATCGTCGGGGCAAGTCTCACAGTGGTCTGGATTCTAACGGCCCGGTTCGGCACTCCGCTGTTCCATTCGCCCGTGTTCACCTGGGGCGCGTCGATTGTCACGCTGGCGTTGTGCGGCATCGCCCGTCGCAGGATGGTGCAGGCCGAGACTCAGTTGGCGGCGGCGGTAGAAACAGCCCCTCCCACAAGCCCCGGCACACACTAAGAAAGTGCCGCGGGCGCCGGAGCCAGGACAACCGGGCCACGCTATACCCGAAGATGCACATGGCCCAGTAGATGCCGCGCAGGTTCCGGACTCCCCACGTGGTCCCGTGAACGCGGCCGATCCACAGCGGGTTCCGTACCATGTATCGCACCCGCCAGGCAGTCGAGGGCTGCGGCGGCCGCCTGCCGTCCACAAGCAGCCGGCGCAATCGGCTCCGCCCGATCAGCAGCAGCCGAAACCCACGCTCTCTGAGCCGCACCCCGTATTCTGTATCGTCGCCGTAGATGAAAAACTCTGGCTTCGGAAGCCCCGCCGCTTCAATAGCGCAGCGCGGGATCAGCGGCCCTTCGAAGGTGATATTCGCCAGCTCAACCACCTCCGGCAATGCGCTCAGCGTCCCGAACGCCGCCGTCACGGAGCGTTCATACGCGGTAGGGAGGCGCAACGTATGGCTGAGGTCGTACTCCACACACGACGCTTCCGCCAACGCGCCGCCGCGGTCCACCCGGGCGGGCGCCAGGACCGCTCCGGGCGCTTCGCGGCTCGCGGCCAGCAACTCCTCCAGAGCGTGGGCGTCGGGCTCCACGTCGTCGTCCATCACCCAGATCCAGGCGTGGCCGTCGTCAAAGGCCCGCTTCATGCCGTGGTAAAAGCCGCCCGCGCCGCCGGTGTTTTCCGGGAGCCGGATCGACACCACGCGGCCGCAGTAATTCGCCTCCATCAGCCGGTCCGTGCCGTCGCTGGAGGCATTGTCGATGACGTAGATGACGTCGGGCCGCGCCGTCTGGCCGAGAACGGCGTCCAGACACTGGCTCAGCAGGGCCTTGCGGTTGTACGTGACGATCACCGCGGCTACGCTACCAATCGCCACCTAAACACCACAGTGCGGCGCTGAGGCCAAAGCTCTCAGGCAGATCGCCGCCGCACGCCGCGCTGCCAATCGCTATAGAATGCAGGTTATGCTGCTTGTCCTGCTCGTCCTCGCAGTAGCTGCGCCTGTCCTGGCGCAGAAGCCGTTCGATGTCGATGCCCTGATGAAGCTCTCGCGCGTTAGCGATCCCCAGGTTTCTCCCGACGGCAAGATGGTCGCCTTCACCGTGCAATCGGTCGACCTGGCCGCGAACACGAAGCCCCAGAACATCTACGTGGTCCCCATCGCCGGAGGCGATCCCGTGCGGATCACAAACGCCGGCACGGCTAACGACCGCCCACGCTGGTCGCCGGATTCCAAATCCATCGCGTTCATCTCGGACCGCGGCGGCTCGGCGCAGGTCTGGATCTTGTCGCCCGATGGCAGCGGTGCCCGGCAGGTGACCTCCCTTGCCACCGAGGCCGGCGGCGTCCTCTATTCGCATGACGGCAAGAACCTGGTCTTCACCAGTGACGTCTATCCGGACTGCCCGGACGACGCCTGCAACAAGAGGAAGCTCGATGCCGAAAAGGAATCGAAGGTCCACGCGCGGATCTATTCGTCGCTGCTTTACCGCCATTGGACTGAATGGCGGGGCGACCGGCGCAGCCACCTGTTCGCGGTTCCCGTGAGCGGCGGCGAGCCCACAGACCTCACGCCCGGCGATCGCGACGTGCCGCCGTTCTCCCTGGGCGGCCAGGACGACTACGCGATCTCGCCCGATGGCTCCGAGCTCTGCTTCGTCATGAACGCCGATCCCGAGCCGGCCGTCAGCACGAATACGGACCTGTGGGTGGTGCCGATCGCAGGCGGTGCGGCCAAAAAGATCACCGCGAACCCGGCCGCCGACGAGTCGCCCGCCTATTCGCCCGACGGCCGCTACCTCGCCTGGCGCGCCCAGGTTCGGCCGGGCTATGAGAGCGACCGCTGGCGGCTGATGGTGCTCGAACGCTCCACCGGCAAGCTCACCGGTCTCACCGAGGCCACGGACCGTTGGGTCACCGGCTTCACCTGGTCTCCGGATTCGGCGCAGATCTTCTTCACCACAGAGGACCGCGGGCGGCAGCTCCTGCAGATGGTCCCCACGCACGGCGGCGGAGCGCGCAGCATCATCTCCGGCGACAGCTTCGTGGACGAGGTCCAGCTCACTCCCGACGCCAAGACGGTGGTGTTTACCGAGCAGACCGGAGCGCGGCCGGCGGAAATCTTCGCGGCCCAGAGCGGGGGGGCGCTGCGGGCGCTCACGCACTTCAACGATTCGCTTCTGGCCGGCTTCGCCCTGCCAAACCTCGAGGAGCTCTGGGTGGAAGGCATGGACGGAACGCGCGTCCACAGCTTCCTCCTCAAGCCCCCCGGATTCGACCAGAGCAAGCACTACCCGGCGCTCTTCCTCATCCATGGCGGCCCGGAAGGAGCCTGGGGCGAGGATTGGGGCTATCGCTGGAACCCCCAGGTGTTCGCCGGTGCAGGCTTTGTTGTCGTGATGCCAAACCCCCGTGGATCAACCGGATACGGTCAGAAGTTCATTGACGACATTAATGGCGACTGGGGAGGCAAACCCTACGACGACATCATGGCCGTGGCTGACACCGTCGCCAAGCTGCCCTACGTCGACCCTGACAAGATGGCGGCCGCGGGCGGCTCCTATGGCGGCTACATGGTGGATTGGATTCTCGGCCACACCGAGCGGTTCAAGGCGCTGGTGTCGCACGCTGGGGTCTACGATCTGCGCAGCATGTTCGGCGCGACCGAAGAGCTGTGGTTCCCGCAGTGGGAGTTCCACGGCGCGCCCTGGGAGAACCCCGATCTGTACGCCAAGCTGTCGCCCAGCTTCTACGCCAATCAGTTCCGCACGCCGACGCTGGTGGTGGGCGGGGAGCGGGACTTCCGCGTTCCGTATACCCAGTCGCTGCAACTGTTCACCGCGCTCCAATTGCAGAAGGTGCCCTCGAAGCTGCTGATCTACCCGGACGAGGGCCACTGGGTGCTCAAGCCGCAGAACAGCGTGCTCTGGTACAACACGTTCCTGGAGTGGGTGAAGCAGTGGGTGAATAAGCCGTGGGTTCCGCCGGCCACACCTGTTCCGCCTGCTGAACCGGTGAAGCCGTAGGAAGGGAAACTAAGGGGAGTACCGCCAGACGCCGCCGGTTCCGCAGAAACCGGCGGCAGAGCGATGAAGATCAAGGACTAGCGAGACTTGCGGAGCTTTCGGAGCCCCGGCATCAACAGCAGGATGCCGCCGGCGATCAGCGGGAACGTCCCGGGCTCGGGAAGATCGGCGGTCGACACTGTTACCTGGCCCGCGGTGAGCTCGGTCTGGACGCCGTCGGTGAGCACAACGTCCGTGATATCCCCGAGGCCCGGCATCATGCCAGAAAGGCCAGGGTTGTCGTCAGCCGTGGCGATAAAGGTCGTGCCGATGATGAGCGTCGGATCACTGGGGGAGCCCGTGAAGAGTGGCGGGCCGTACAGATTCAGGGCGTCGTTGTCACCGTCCCAAGAGATGTTCAGCAACCCGCCCTCGCTTACGTCCCAGAACGTCGCCGTTGCCCCGGTCAAGAATTGTGTTCCTGTTGCGCTGGCGGTGTCATAGGTGTACTCGATGGTCGGCATCAAGCTGAAATCGTCTGTCCCGGCGCTGAATGTTGGATCCGTCGTAAAGTCCGCAGGCAAGGCGAAGGTGAAGGTGTAGGTGTCGAGTCCACCGTTTGCTAAGTTGTCGGCATCCGCGATGGTCCCGACGGCGGTGTAGACTACTCCGGCCTGGGCGCCGAAGGCGAGCGCCAAGCCAATGAGAACCACAGAAGCAATACGCATAAGTGTCTAATGTAGCCGAAAAGTGTCTGTAAATCAACGACTAAAAAGTCCCGGTACTCGGGTACTCAGGCCGCGAACCACCGCGCCGGGGGGGTATATCCTGCCCAATTGGGGGGAGCCGCTCAGGCCAGACGCAGGCGTAATAGGTCCAGAGCCAGTTGCGTCGCCAAAGTCCGCACCAGAGCCCGTCCGCCGGGCAGACGTGCGCGGCGGACCGCAGTCCCCTCCGGGCCGGCCAATCCTATGAGTACCGTCCCCAGCGGTGCGGCCTCGGTGCCCCCGCCCGGCCCGGCCACACCGGTCACCGAGAGCGCCCAGGTCGATCCCGTACGGTCGCGTGCGTCGCGGGCCATCTCGCTCGCCGCTTCCTCGCTGACCGCGGTGTGCTCGCGCAGCAGGTCAGCGCTCACGCCCAGCAACTCGGTCTTCATGCGATCCGTGTACACCAGGAAGCCGCCCAGGAAGTAGTCCGAGCTGCCGGGGATCGAGGTGATCCGCTCCGCCAGCATCCCGCCGGTGCAGCTTTCGGCCACGCTCACCGTCTCGCCCCGCAGCCGCAGCCGCTCGCCGACTACCCCTTCCAGCGGATCGCCGTTGCGGGAGTAAATGCGGTCGCCGAGAATCGCTTCGATCCGCGGCGCCACCTCGGCCAGCAGCCTCTCTGCCTCCTCCGCCGTAGCCGAACGCGCGCGCAGGTGGACCTGTATGTCGCCGGCCGCCGCCAGGATCGTGGTCGCCGGGTTGGCGTAGCGCGTGTAGACGGGAGCGATGCGCTGATCCACCTCGGATTCCGGCATATTGGCGATGCGAAAGACGCGTGTGCGGATCGCCTGGGGTGGCAGCACCCGCTCGAGCCGCGGCAGGCACTCGCCGGCAAACATGGGCTTCATCTCGCCGGGGGGTCCGGGCAGCAGCATCGCCACGCGGCCATCGAGCCCGATCCACTGGCCCGGCGCGGTGCCGTTCGGGTTGGGCAGGATCTCGGCGCCGGCCATGATGTAGGCCTGGCGGCGATTGATCTCCGGCATCGCGCCGCGCAGACGCCGCCGGAACCGCTCCTCGATGGCGTCGCAGATCTCCTGGTGGAAGACCTGCTCGCGGCCGAGGGCTTGGGCGACGGCGTCGCGGGTCACGTCGTCCTCGGTGGGGCCCAGTCCGCCGGTGAGGATCAGGATCTCGGAGCGGGCCAGCGCTGCGCGCACCGCATCGGCCAGCCGGGCGCGGTCGTCACCTACAATCAGCTTCGCCACCACCTCCACGCCTAGCGCGTTCAGTTGATCGGTGAGATAGAGCGAGTTGGTGTCCTGCCGTTGAGGCGTGAGCAGCTCGGAACCGACGGCGATGATTTCAGCGTTCATGGGGCGACACCAGCCCCCATCATGGCAGCGGCTTGCCCTTGATGCCCGCGTCGACGCGGAAGAGCGCGCTGTTGGTGGCGACGGCGATCGACCGCGAAGGCGTGAACGCCAGTCCGACGATGTTCGGGCCGGAGAGGAATAGCTCGGGCTTGCGATCCGGTCCGAAGCGCACCACCCCCCGGCGCCCGCCCAGCGAACCCGCCACATATAGCCGGCCCTCGGCGTCGAACGCCATCCCTTGCGGGCGCCCCAGGCCGCGATAAAAGGTCTCCACGTCGCCCGTCGGCGCCACGCGGTAGACGCAATCGAAGCTCGACGTGGTGGGGCCGGTGACATACAGGTATTGGTCCGGGCCGACCGCCAGGTGGTAGGCGGAGATCGACGGCTCGATGGTCGCGAACACGTAAATCTGCCGCGAGCGGCTGATCTTGAACACGGTGCCCTGCCGGTCGCCGACGTAAAGGTTCTCGTCGCCGTCGAACGCCAGGCCGGTGGCGACGCCCATCCCTTCCACATAGACCGACATCGCGCCGGCCGGCGTCACCTGGTAGACGTTGCCTTCGTAGCGGCTCGAGATGTAGAGGAACCCCTCGCGGTCGAAGGCCAGCGCGGTGGCGTTCATCACATCGGAGAGAAATGGCTTCGTCTCGTAATTCAAATCGGTCTTGTAAACCGAAACCAGCGTCTTCTGGCCGCGCGAGCCACTGAGGGTGGTGAAGATGTTCCCGGCGGCATCCACGGCTGGATTGGCTACGGGGTGTATGCCATCGGCGATCTGAACGCCGATCTCGCAAGTCCAGATCTGGCTCGCGTTGTCGCCGTCGCGGACCACCAGCTCGCCTACGGCCGCAGTCTCCGGCACGCGCGCGATGACGAAAGAATCCGAGCCGATGGTCACCGGCGCTTCGACTTCGCCGAAAGAAACGCGCGGCCGTGCCGACTTCGCGAAGCCCTTTCCGCGTATCTGAAACTCGCCGCCGGCAATGGCGGCAGAGGGAGTCACCTGCGCGATCTGCGGCCTGCCTTCACCGTCCTTGCTTTTGGCCATACTCAATAAAGATTGAAGCATCCCGCCGCCCATAACACAAGGGCGGCATAGATCCCGGCCATTACGTCGTCGGCCACAATGCCGTAGCCGCCCGGCAGCCGCTCGAGCTGCCGCGCCGGCGCGGGCTTCCAGATATCCATGAGTCGAAACAGGGCGAAGGCCGCCAGGAACACGGGCCAGTGAATTTGTTTCGCCGAAACCGCGCCGCCCAGGGCGATCCACTGGCCCACCACTTCGTCGATCACCACCTGAGGCGGGTCTTCCTTGCCCATCCGCTTGGCCGTCACATGCGCGGACCACACCGCCACGGGCAACGCGGCCACCGCCAGCGCGACGAAGTACAGCGGCCGCCAGCCCGCGCGCGCCAGCAGAACCGCGGGCACCAGCGCACCGAGCGAGCCGACCGTGCCGGGCGCGAAAGGCGCGTAGCCGCAGCCGAACCACGTCGCGAGCGTGGTAGCGAGCAAGCCCGTGCGGTCAGCCTTCATCGTTCTGATTCTCGCTCTCGTCGCGGGACTCCGGCTCGGCGGGCGCCGGGATGCGGTACTTGTCCGAGGCCCAGTTGCCGAGATCGATCAGCCGGCAGCGGTCGCTGCAAAACGGCGCATACGGGCCGCCGGGCTCGACGTCCTTCTTGCAGACCGGACATTTCATAGGATAGCGAACGGGCTCGCGGCGGCGGCTTGCGGCGCCTCTTCGGTCGAAGGCAGCAGAGTGCCCACCAGGTCGTAATCCTGCGTTCCCGTGACGCGCAGCAGGCGCATCTGGCCGCGGGCGGGCGGCGCGCCCTCCACGTCGTTGACCAGGCACACGCCGTCGATCTCCGGCGCCTGCGTGCTCATGCGCGCCTGCCAGAGCATCTCGGTTTCCTGCGACGGTCCTTCCACCAGGACCGGAACCTCGCGGCCGCTGAGCCCGCGGTTGCGCGTGCGCGAGACTTTGCGCTGCGTCGCCATCAGCCGCCGCTTGCGGTTGTAGATTGCGCGCGCGTCCACCTTCTCATCCAGACCATAGCTCCGGCTGGTCTCCTCGTCCGAGTACGAGAAAACGCCGAGCCGGTCGAATTGCGCCGCCTGGACGAACTGGCACAGCTCGTCGAAATCCGCCGCGGTCTCCCCTGGAAATCCCACGATCATGCTGGTCCGTATGGCGACGCCGGGGATGGTCCGGCGAATGCGCTCGAGAAGCTTCAGAAACGCTTCGCCAGATCCGCCGCGGCGCATGCGTTTGAGCACCTCGCGGCTCGCATGCTGCAGCGGCATATCGATGTACTTCACCAGGGCCGTGTGGGCCGCGATGGTGTCGAGCAGCTTCTGGCTGACCTTGTTGGGATAGGCGTAGAGGAACCGCACCCACTTCTCCCACGGCGTCTCGATGCGGGCCAGACGCTCGAGCAGCAGCGGCAGGCCGTCCTCGAGACCGAGATCCTCGCCGTAGCAGGTGGTGTCCTGGCCGATCAGGTTGATCTCGCGAACGCCCGAGGCGAACAGCTTCGAGGCCTCGGCCACCACGGACTCGAATCGCCGGCTGCGAAACTTCCCGCGGAACTGCGGGATGACGCAGAACGAGCAGGGGTGGTCGCAACCCTCGGCGATCTTGATGTAGGCGTAATGGTGCGGCGTGGCCAGCACGCGCGGCGTCAGATCGTGATAGAGGTACGGGACCGCGCCGTTTCGAACGGCCTCTCCGTGACAGGCTGCAATGATTTCGTCGAGCTCGTTCGTTCCGACGACGGCGTCCACCTCCGGAATGTTCCGCCGGATCTCGTCGCGGTACCGCTCCACCAGGCATCCCGCCACCACCAGCCGCTTGAGCCCGCCGGTCTTCTTGTACTCTGCCATTTCGAGAATGGTGTCGACCGATTCCTGCTTGGCGGGGTCGATGAAGCTGCACGTATTGACGACGATGACCTCGGCGTCCTCCGGCTGCGCGGTCAACTCGCAGCCGCAAGCGGCCAGGTGCCCCATCATGACTTCGGTGTCGACGAGGTTCTTCGGGCAGCCCAGACTGACAAATCCGACTTTCAAGGGGAGACTCCATCTCAGGATATCAGAGCGAGGCTGGGCTCTCCTACATACCATTTAGTAACAACTCAGTATTGTCGCCAAGTTGATTCTGGGTTATTCTCGCCTGCACAGGGGGCATTAGGGGTTATGAGAGGTCTTCTTCTCGCACTGGGCTTGTGCGCGTGCGCGTTGGCGCAAGACACGCGCGCCATTCTCGAAGGTCAAGTTACCGACCCATCCGGAGCCGTCATCGCCGGCGCGGCCGTTCGTGTCGAAAGCGGCAAAACCGGATATGCGCGTACTCAAATGACAACATCGGCCGGCGCTTATCACCTGGCGCTGCCGGTGGGCGAATACGATCTCTGGGTGAGCGCTCCGAACTTCGAAGAGCTACACCAGACCGGCATCCAGCTCGATGTCAGCAAGGCCGCGCGCATCGACGTCCAGCTCCGCGTGGCGCGGGGTAAAGAAGTGGTGAACGTGCAGGCCGCCGCGCAACTGGTCGATCTCAGCTCGAACGATATCGGCGACGTGGTGACGGGCAGGGAACTGGTGGATCTTCCCCTCAACGGCCGCAATTTCACGCAACTCGGATTGTTGCAGCCGGGGGTAGCGCCGATGACGGCGGGCCTGGCCGAGGCCGGCGGCTCGCTGCGCGCGGGGCAGGCCTACGCGGTCGATGGCGAGCGGCCCGAGTCGAACGACTACGTGCTCGATGGAGTTCCCAACATCAACCGCGTCGACGGAGGGTACGCGCTGCGCACGCCCCCGGACGCGATCCAGGAATTCCGAATTCTCACCGAGACCGCGCCGGCCGAGTATGGCGGAACCGCCGGGGCCACCACCACCGTGGTGACGCGCTCGGGCAGCAACGAAGTCCACGGAACCGTGTATGAGTTCCTACGCAACGACTCACTCGATGCGCGCAACTTCTTCGCCGCCACCGTCGAGCCGCTCAAGCAGAACCAGTTCGGCGGTACCGTCGGCGCGCCGATTCGCAAGAACAAAGACTTCTTTTTTGCCTACTACGAAGGCTTCCGCAACCGTCAGGGCGAAACCCAAAGCGCCACGGTTCCGTCGAACGCCGAGCGCACGGGCGATTTCTCCGGCCAGCCCGGTCCCCTCATCAACGACCTCACCGGCCAGCCATTCCCCAACAACCAGATCCCCCAGAACATGCTGAGCCAGACCGCGCTCAACCTGGTCCAGTTCTATCCGCAAGCCAACACCGGGACGAATCTGTTCACCACCACGCAGACCCTCCAGAACACGGCCGATCAGGGCGGCTTGCGCTACGATCACATCTTCAACGAGACCCACCAGTTTGCGGCCCACTACACGCGCTCGATGACCTCGGACGTCGATCCGCTGTCGGTGGCGGGCGCCAATGTTCCGGGCTTCCCCGTGGCGGAGAGCATCGGCACACAGGCCGTCAGCGTGTCGGAGACGGACGTGCTCAGCAGCACCACCGTTAGCGACCTGCGCGCCAGCTTCTTCCGCAACGTTTTCGATACCGACAATCCGTTGAACCGCACTCCGCCCTCCGCGCTCGGCTTCGACTACCCCAGCACGCTGGCGTCGGCCGAAGGCCCGCCGTTCTTCATCGTCACCGGATACGCCAGCATCGGCGATCCCATCACCGGCCCGCGTGACACGGCGCAGAATACGTGGGAGATCTCGGAGTCGCTTTCGCACGTCACCGGCGCCCACAGCTTCAAGGTGGGCGGCGAGTTCACGCGGAACCAGATCAACATGACCGAGGGCATCGCCTCGAACGGCTTCTTCGTGTTCGCCACGTTCCCGGCCAGCGATCCCTTCGCCAGCTTTCTGCTCGGCGCGCCGGTAGTCTTCTTCCAGGGCGGCGGCGATTTCAACCGCGGCCTCCGCAACATCGCGGCCGGCGGATACGCGCAGGACGAATGGCGCATCACTCACCGGCTCACCCTCAACTACGGGCTGCGCTACGAGGTGAACACGCCCTTTGTGGACATCCGCGACCGGATGAACGCGTGGGCGCCGGGCCAGCAATCGGTCATTTATCCCAATGCGCCCCCCGGCCTGCTTTTCCCAGGCGACCCCGGCGTGCCCCGCGGCATCGCCCCCATCGACTGGAAGGAATTCATGCCGCGGGTGGGCGTGGCTTGGGACCCCACCGGCACGGGGAAGACGTCCATTCGCGCGGGCTACGGCATCTTCTACGATCCGGTTACCAACGGCGTCGGCGGCCCGCTGCAAACGCCGCTGAGCGCGCTCCCCTGGACGCAGGCGCAGCAGATCGGCGCGCCCATCAACTTCACCAATCCCTGGAACGGCCTGAACCCGTTCTCGATGACGTCGTTCCCCCTGCCGACAACCGTTCTGACCGTTGCCAACGGCACGAAGCCGCCGTATGCGCAGAACTGGAATTTCTCGATCGAGCACGAGTTCGGTAGTTACCTGCTCGACGTCCGCTACATCGGCAACAAGGGCACCTTCCTGCCGCGCATGATTGAGGGGAATCCCTCCATCTACGGGCCGGGCGCAACCGCCGAGAATGCCGACCAGCGCCGCCTCTACGCCGGATGCCCGGCCTCCGGAGGACCGTGCGATTTCGCCTCGGTGGGCCTGATTACCGATTCGACGAACTCCACCTATCATGCCGCGCAGGCCGCTTTTTCGAGACGGTTCCGAAGCGGCCTCGGGTTCCTGGCGTCTTACACGTTTTCGAAATCACTGGACTACATCTCGAGCTTCAACGTGGTGGGCTCGGCTCCCACGCTGGTGGCCGGAGAGAACGATCTGGCGCAGAATCCTTTCAACCTGGCGGCCGAGCACGGCCCGTCGCTCTTCGATGCGCGCCATCGCTTCGTCTTCAGCGGCAGCTACCTGATTCCGTTCCCGCACTCGGCGCCCGGTTACGCCCGCGCTATCCTGGCGGGCTGGCAGGCGAACACCATCGCGTCGTTCTCTTCGGGGACGCCGTTCACCGTTTACGACAGCGCCAACGTGTCGCTCCAGGGCACCGCGCCCGAGATCAGCGGATTCTACTCCAGCCGTCCCGATCTGATTTCCGATCCCAATGCGGGGCCGCACACGCCGAACCAGTGGGTCAATCCCTCGGATTTCAAGAGGCTCGATCCGGCCACGCAGGCCGGCCAATTCGGCAATGAGGGCCGCAACGTAGTTCGCGGCCCCGGCATCGGCGACGTGGATTTCTCGCTGCTCAAAGACTTCGCGGTGGTGGAGCGCGCCCGGCTACAGTTCCGCGCCGAGTGCTTCAACCTGTTCAACCACCCGAACTTCGGCCTGCCCGAGAACGACCTCGCCTCGCCGAACTTCGGCCAGATTCTCAACGCCGGCCCGCCCCGCCAGATCCAGTTCGCCCTCAAGGCGATCTTCTGAGGGACCGCTAAAGAGACGCGACCGCGAGGGAGCGGTCGCGTGCTCTGATAGTAGGGATGGCGGGAGACGAGCGGTTGCGGCCGCTGATCGCCGTGGTCGGGCCAACCGGCGCGGGCAAAAGTGCACTCGCGCTGCGCCTGGCGCAGGAGTTCCACGGCGAGATCGTGAATTGCGATTCGTTGCAGCTCTACCGCTATCTCGACATCGGAACGGCGAAGCCCTCGCTCGCCGAGAAGGGTGATGTCCCGCACCATTTGTTCGACCTCCTCGATCCGGACCAGGTCTTCACCGCGGGCGAATATGCGCGCGCCGCGCGGCCGCTGCTGGGCCAGATCGCTGGTCGCGGACACGTGCCGATCGTCGCGGGAGGCACCGGTTTCTACTTGCGGGCGCTACTCGAAGGTTTGTTCCCGGGCCCGCCGCGGAGCGACCTGCTGCGGGCGCGCCTGGCGCGGCGTGAGTCGCGGCATCCCGGCTGGCTGCACGCGACGCTGGCGCGATTCGACCCTTCCTCGGCCGCCCGAATCCATCCCGGAGACGTGCAGAAATTGATCCGCGCGGTCGAAGTGCTGCTCGCGACGCGCAAGCCGATCTCGGCCTGGTTCGAGCAAGGGCGCGATCCGCTCCAGGGCTTCCGCGCGCTCAAACTCGGCCTTGATCCGCCGCGCGCCGCACTCTACCAAAAACTCGAGGCCCGGCTCGACCGTATGTTCGCGGGCGGGCTCCTCGACGAGGTCCGCTACGCACTCTCGCTCGGCTTCCCAGCCACCAGCAAAGCTTTCGAAGCCCATGGTTATAGTCAGGCTATTCAGATATTGAGGGGCGATTTAACGCTAAATGACGCCGTAATTCTGGCGAAGAGAAACACACGCCGCTATGCCAAGCGCCAGGGGACGTGGTTCCGCGCCGAGCCGGAAGTAACGTGGTTCAGCGGGTTCGGAGACGATCCACCGGTACAGCAGGCGGCGCTGGCGGCGACGGCCGAATTCCTCAACGCAGTTCCGTTGCCAGAATAATTATGCCTTTTACGGAACATTTTCCCGTGGCTCTCGTCTCAGAGGGGGGAGGGGAAATGACCCAGAGGTTCCTGCTCGCGTTTCTTCTGGCGGCGCTCGCCGTCGCCAGTGCCAAAACATACACCATCAGCTTTAACCAACCTGTAACTGTGGCGGGCACCCAGTTGCAGGCCGGCGACTACCATCTGAACCTGGATAGCGACAAGGTCGTCATCACCAACGGCAAACTGTCGGCCCAGACTCCGGTGAAGGTGGAAGAGTCCGATACGAAGTTCCGCACCACACACATGCGCCTCACCAACACCGACGGGAAGATGCTCGTTCAGGAGATCGATCTGGGCGGGACCAAGACAAAACTAGTCTTCAACAACTGAGTGGTTCCTCAGCCGGGTGGGGGAGTGGCCGTCTGATAGACTGAAGGGTCGGTCGATGCGGCGGCTCCTCCTTTTCCCGGTTCTGCTCGCGTTTTCCGTTGCGCTGGCGCGTGCGGATACGGCGCTGGTGCTGCCTTTCTTCAGCCAATCTCCGTCGGCAGGCATGGATTGGATCGGCGAGAGCGTTTCCCAAACCATCACCGAAGCACTGGTTTCGCAGGGCGTTTTGGTGCTTGGACGGGAGGACCGGCAGGAGGCTTTCCGCCGCCTTTCCATCCATGCGAACGCCCGGCTCACGCACGCTTCGGTGATCAAGGTGGCCGATGCGCTCGATGCCACCGACGTTGTGTACGGGCAATTCGAGTTCACCCCGGCGGCGGCCGGCGCAGCGGCGGGCTCGCGCGGCACGCTGCAATTGAGGGCCTGGATGCTGAACATGAGGCGTATGCGCAGCGGCCCGGAGTTCATCGAATCGGGACCGCTCGACGACCTCGCCGCCCTGCAAACGCATCTGGCGTGGCAGATCCTCAGCCATCTTGTTCCGGAGACCACGCCTCCGGCCGCCGAGTTTCTGAAAGCGCATCCGGCGGTGCGGCTGGACGCGATGGAGAACTACACGCGCGGCTTACTGGACTCCTCCGCCGAGCAGAAGCATCGCCACCTCACCGAAGCCGCGCGTCTGGATGAGAGCTTCTGGCAGCCCGTGTTCGAATTGGGCCGGCTCTATTGGGGACAGAAGGAATACCGTTTGGCCTCCGGCTGGTTCGCCAAGATGAAGCCCGGAACGCCGCGCTACCTCGAGGCCACTTTTCTGTTGGGGCTGTGCCGCTATTACACCAGCGACTACGCCGGGGCGAAGCTGGCCTTCGGGACCGTGGCGCAGTCTGTGCCGTTGAACGAGGTGTTCAACAACCTGGGAGCGGCCGAGTCCAGGCTCAATCTCCCCGGCGCTATCGACGAGTTCCGCAAGGCGCTCGAGGGCGATCCGAGCGATCCCGATTACCAGTTCAACATCGGCTACGTCGAATGGAAACGGGGCGACTTCTCCGGGGCTACGGAGAGCTTTCAGGCCGTCCTAACTCGCAACCCCTCCGATGCCCAGGCGCAGCGGTTGCTCGATCTATGCGGAAGCAAGACCGGGCCGCGCGCGGCTGACCTCAAGCCGGGGCTCGAGCGGGTGAAGCTCAACTACGAAGAAGAGGCGTGGCGCCAGCTCAAGATTGCGCTCGAAGGGAAGAAGGCGCGGTGACCTGCCGAGCTACTCCAACACCCGCACTTCCGTGACGCCCTTGCCCCACACGGTCTGGCGCCCGACGCCCACCCACCTTGCCGCCCGAAGATAGGGCATGAACTCCGCGAGTTCGCCTTCGTAAGCGACTTCGCCCACGAAACCGCCCAGTGGATGACGCTCGCCGCTGCGTGCGGAGCGGCGTTCCGCCTCGCTGAAACGAAGGTTGCAGTCGGTCATCTTCACCGCGCCGGCGCGCTCGCCGATCGCTTTGAAGTCCAGGCTCAGAGCACCCGCGCCGTAGAGAGCGCGGAGCGTGCTGATGCGGTCGCGTATGCGGCCGAAGAGCACCCCGAACTCGGGCCGCGTAGCCAGTAACTGGCCGTGCTTCAGCTCGGTCGGCGTGAGAAACCGGACTTCCACCTTGGTTACCGGCGCAGGATCGGGGTCGAACTCCAGGCGGATCGGAGGCAGCAGTTCGGCCGGCACGAACGTTCCCGCGTTGTAGACGCAGGCCGCCGGGTGTCCCTGCGAGTCGAGCTGGCTGACCTTATCGAGGCGCGCCCGTCCGCGCCGTGGGCCGATCCCTTCCTTGGCCACCTCGGCGAAGGCGAGCACGAAGTGGACGATGGCCGGGTCCTTCACGTCGAACAGGTGGACATCGAAGAAGAACTTGCGCCCCTGCTCGATGGTCGCGCCGTCCAGATGGGCCGCGCGGAAGACGAACGGCCGCGGCCAGTCGTGCAAGCCGCTGGGCCCCTCGGCCGCCGGCGCTACGGGCTCGAAGATCCGGGCGTATGCGCAGGCTGCGCGTTTCTCGCAGGTGCGCTCGTCGTGGCAGCTATCGACGCAGACCATCTGGCGGAACAGCGAGCCAAAGGCGCCGCGGACAATGTTGCCCGATTTTCCCGGCGGGAAGTAGACGGAGTCCTGTGCGATGAATTCGAGACGGAATGCGAACAGATCGAAATCCACGGCCGGCGCTTCTACAGCGCTGGCGGGAGCTATCGCCTCCGCTGCTTCGCGACTGGACTCAACATCCGGCATTGCGTCCGCTTCCTGCAACTCTCAAGAGTAGCGCAAAACCGCCGGTCCCGCCGCAGACGCAACCCGCATCATGGTATCGTGGCCTCTTTAGCGGAACGATGAAACACGAAAGCCTCAGCGACTTCTCTCTGGTGATCAGCGTCCCCGTGCAGTGGGGCGACCAGGACTCCTTCGGTCACGTCAACAACACCGTCTATTTGCGGTGGTGCGAGAGCGCGCGCATCGAGTATCTGGTGCGGATCGGGATGTGGGGGATCGGCCACGATGGGATCGGTCCCATCCTGGCAAACATTTCCTGCGACTACCGCCGGCCCCTGACCTTTCCCGACACGGTCCACGTGGGTGTGCGTGTCGAAAAGATCGGCAACAGCAGCTTCCGCATGGACCACGTGGTGGTCAGCGAGAGCCTGAAGGTCGTAGCCGCCGAGGTGCGATCGACCGTCGTGGTGGTGGATTACAAGCGCAACAAGTCCGTGCCGGTGCCGGAGCCCGTGCGCGCGGCGATCGAGAAGATCGAGGGCCGGGTGTTCGAGCGCCCGCATGCCGCGACGCCGGCGCACTGAAGCGAGGCTGCCATCAAAGAAGACCGAAATACCGCCATTCTGTTGATCGATTGCCCCGACCGTAAGGGTCTGGTCGCTGCCATCGCCGATTTCCTGTACGCGCACGGCGCCAACATTCTTCACGCCGATCAGCACCAGGACCAGGAGCTGGGCCTGTTCTTTATGCGCGTCGAGTGGGCGCTCGACGAGTTCGACCTGCAGCCCGAAGAGTTGCGCGCCGAGTTCGCACCCATCGCGCAGCGGCTCGACATGAACTGGTGCATCGAGTATTCCACACGGCGGCTGAGGACAGCGATCTTCGTCTCCAGCTATCAGCACTGCCTGGTGGACCTGCTCCACCGGCATCGCTCCGGCGAGCTGCGCTGCACGGTGCCGCTCATCGTCGGCAACCACGAGGACGCCGCGCCGCTGGCCCAGTTCTTCGGCATCCCGTTCCATCACGTCCCGGTGGCAAAGAACGGCAAGGCCGAGGCCGAGCGGCGGCACCTGGAGCTGCTGGAGGAGAACCGGATCGACCTGATCGTGCTGGCGCGGTACATGCAGATTCTCTCGCCCGAATTCGTTGCGAAGTACCCGCGGCGGATCATCAACGTCCACCATTCCTTTCTGCCGGCCTTCAGCGGGGCCAAGCCCCACCAGGCTGCCTTCGAGCGCGGTGTGAAGCTGATCGGCGCCACCAGCCACTACGTGACCGAGGTCCTCGATGACGGCCCGATCATCGAGCAGGACGTGGCCCGCGTCTCGCACCGCGATCAGCTCGAGGACCTGGTCGAGAAGGGCCGCGACCTGGAGCGCATCGTGCTGTCGCGCGCCGTCCGCTGGCACCTGGAGCATCGCATCCTGGTTTGCGGCAACAAGACGGTGGTCTTCGATTGAGCTTCGCCCGCTCTGTTACAATGGGATTTTAGGGCCTGTTTCCACGATGATCGAAGTCCAGCAGCAAACCATCCAACTGCCCGCGCCCAGGCTGAAGGGGCGCATGACGGTCGAAGAAGCGATCGCCGCGCGGAGGTCGAAGCGCGCCTATCGGAGCGATCCGGTAAGGCTCTCGGAGGCCGGCCAGTTGCTGTGGGCGGCGCAGGGCATCACCGATCGGAAGGAAGGGAAGCGTGCCGCCCCGTCGGCCGCGGCGCTCTTTCCGCTCGAAACATACGTGGTAGCCACCAACGTGGATGGGCTCGCGCCGGGCGTCTACCAATACCGGCCCGAGGAGCACGGTCTCGCGCTCCGGTTCGCCGGCCGGCTGCGGTCGAAGCTGGCCGCCTCCGTGGACCAGGACTGCATCCGCTTCGCCCCTTGCGTGTTGGTGTTCGCCGCAATCTACGAGCGCAACGCCGAGCGGTTCGGCGAGCGCGGCGTCCTCTACGCGCACATGGAAGCGGCCCACGCCGCCGAAAACGTCCAGCTACAAGGAACCGCTCTCGGTCTGGGCTCGGTCATGGTCGGCAAATTCAAGGCTGATGAAGTCCGGCGCATCCTCGAACTACCTAAGGGCGAGGAACCGGTGTACCTGATGGCTGTCGGCAAGGTGTAACTCGCCCAGGCCGCGCTCCGCGGCCAGTTCCAGATATGGCAGCGAGCTCGCGGCGAGCCCCAGAAGTTCCTGAGCCGCCCAGGCATCGACGGCGATTGGATCGGTTCCCGCGATCACCGTTTTCCGTAACGCAATGTCCTCCGTGTTGCCTCCGCTCGGGCCATTGCGCATGAGCACGCGATAGGCGTCGAGCACTGTGAGCGTGGGCCGCAGAAACGCGGCCAGGTCCGCCAGGCTTTCGTCGATGCGCTGGTGCAGCCGCATGCGCAGCCCGCCGAGTACACCGTACCAATTCTTGACGCCGAGCGTGGCGCCCGTAAGCGAATGATGTTTGGCCACGGGCAGGTTGATGATCTTGTCGGCTTGTAGGAATGGCTCGAACACCGGCCAGGCGCGCAGCAGCGCTCCGCCCAGATCGACCTCGCGAAACCTCGACTCATTGGGCAGCACGACCTGGGCGCCGGCGCCCGTTGCGGCGCGGGCGATGCCGCTGCGCTCGAAGGCGCGGTGAGCCTCGTTGACCGGCACGTCGGTGACCAGGACCTTGCGTGCTCCGGCGGCGAGCGCCAGGCGGACCACTTCGGCAACGGCTTCGGGATTGGTGTTGGCGGCCTGCTCGGGTGTGCGGTCCCAGGCCATGTTGGGCTTGACCAGGACCACGTCGCCGCGCGCGACGAAGCGGCCCATGCCGCCCAGTTCCTCAATAGCGCGACGGACCAGTGCGGCCGGCTCGCCTCCTTCGATGACGGCCATCTCCGGGAAGCTGGCATCGCGCGGGACTCGCAGATCGCGCTTGACGGCGGGCGGCGCGGTGTCCGCGGGGCGGCGGCTGCGGCCTGTGAGCCAGACGCCCAAGCCCGCGGCGCCGGCGGCCACTCCGCCCGCGCAGAGCAGGTCTCGCCTCGATGTCTTGTGCATCGTGATAAGTTTAAACCCGTGAGCGGAGAGAGAAGAGCCGGCCAGGGGCCGGGCCGCGGCGGAGAGGGAGAAGGCGGCGCGGCGGTGCGGGGTGCGGGCGGCGCGACGGTGCGGGGCGCGCTCGCGCTCACGGGGGCGTCGGCGGTGATCGCACAGGTCGTGCTGATGCGCGAGTTGATCGTGGTGTTCCGCGGCAATGAGCTGTCGCTCGGGCTGATGCTGGCGACATGGCTGTTGTGGACGGCGGTGGGCAGCAGCGTCCTGGGCCGGTTGGCTGTGCGCGCTCGCGATCCGCGACGGATTGCGGCGGCTTTGTTCGTGCTGGTTGCAGCTGTGTTGCCTGTGACCATCTACGCGGTCCGCGCGAGCCGGCAGGTTCCCGAGACGGGGCCGGGCTCGGTGTTGGCCGTCTGCTTCGTCACGCTGAGCGCGTTCTGCGCCCTGGCGGGCTGCCTGTTCGCCGTTGCCAGCCGCCTCTACGGCTCCGAAGCGGGCGCGGACGCGGGCGAGGCCACGGGCACGGTGTACCTGCTCGAAGCGGCGGGCTCGGCCGCGGGTGGCCTGCTCGCGAGCCTGGTGCTGCTGGGCCACGCTAACGCGTTCGAGATCGCTTTCCTGGTGGCGGCTGCGAACCTGATCGCGGCGGCGGCGCTCGTGGTCGAGCGTCCCTATGTCCGAATTGCGGTGGCCGGGGTGGTGGTAGCGGCGTTTGCACTGGCTGGGCCGGGGGCCGCGCGCCTCGATCGGGCGTCGCTCCAGCGGCTGTGGCATGGCTTCCGCCTCGCCGGAAACGAGAACTCGGTCTACGGCAACCTGGCTGTGATCGCGGGTGAAGGCAACGGCACCATCTACGAGAGCGGCGTGGCGGTGGCGACCGTTCCGGACCCGGCCGCGGCGGAAGAGGCGGTCCACTATGCCCTGTTGCAGCATCCCGCGCCGCGGAGTCTGCTGCTCATTGGTGGCGGAGTGAACGGCAGCCTGGCGCAGGCGCTCCAGCATCGCACGCTCCAGCGGATCGATTATGTGGAACTCGATCCGGCGCTCATCGGCGTCGCGCGGAAGTACTTCCCGGCGGAGTGGGGCGCCGCCAGCAACGATCCGCGAGTCCACATTCACAACCTGGACGGCAGGCTGTATCTGAAGACCACCAGCCGCCGGTTCGATGTCATCATCGTGAACCTGCCCGAGCCGCGCACGGCGCAGTTGAACCGCTTCTACACGCTCGAATTCTTCCGCGAGGCGGCCGCCAGGCTTACCGCGGAGGGCGTGCTTTCGTTCCAGCTTCGTGCTTCGGAGGACTACATCAGCCCGGAGCTTGGCGCGCTGCTGGCCTCGATTCGGAAGACGCTGGGAGCGGTGTTTCCGGAAGTCAGCATGATGCCGGGCGAGAGCGTGCACTTCTTCGCGGCCAAGCGCGCGGGCGAGTTGGCCGGGCCGGGCCCGCTGCTCGAGCGGCTGCGAGCGCGGGGGCTGCGGACGCGCTACGTGCGCGAGTACTTCATTCCTTTTCGGATGACGCCGGAGCGGATGCGGGAGTTGGACGAACAATCGAAGCCCACGGCTTCGACGCCGGTCAACCGCGACTTTGCGCCTATCGCTTACTACTTCGACACCACGCTTTGGGCCGCCGAGTTCAACCCTCGGTGGCGGCGCGTGTTCGACGGGGTTGCGCGCGTGCCCTTCAGCGAGGTTTCGACGTGGCTGGCGGTGGCGCTCGCCGGCGTGGTGATCCTGCTGCGGCGAGGCGGGGCGAAGGCGTGCGCGGTGTTCTCGACGGGGGCGACGGGGTTCGCCGTGATGGGCCTGGAGATTCTACTGCTGCTTGGCTTCCAGGCGGTGTATGGCTACGTGTATCACCAGCTCGCGATCCTCACTGCGATGTTCATGGCGGGCATGGCGCTGGGGGCGTGGCGCGGGCTGCGCGGGACGGGTGAGCTGGGTGCGCTGGCCGGAATCCAGGTGGCCGCGGCGGCGGCGCCGTTCCTGGCGTACGCGTTCCTCGATTCGCTGGTCGGGATGAGAACGCCGGCGATGCTGGCGGTAGCGAGCCAGGTGATGTTCCCGGCGCTGGCGGTGGCGTGCGGGGCGGTCGGCGGGTGGCAATTCGCGGTGGCGAGCCGCGTGTACTTCTCCGGGGATTCGCGGAGCCTGGGAGCGCTGTATGCGGCCGACCTGGCGGGCGCGTGCCTGGGCGCGCTGGCGCTCAGTGCGTGCGTGATTCCCGTTTTCGGTTTCCTCAACACGGCCATGGTCATTTCGATGGTGTCGCTGGCGCCGGCGGTGGCGGCTTTGGTTTGCGCGAGGCGCTGAGGTTAAGAGCCAGAGCCACTCACTGCTTGCGCTCGTTGAAGACCAGGGCGGTGAAGGCGAAGATGTCGGTGTCGGGGTCCTTCCAGGCGTCGGCGGGGAGGCCGGCTTTGCGGCACGCCTCCTCGAGGAATGTCTTTCGGTCCCAATGCTCTTCGACGGGCACTTGGGGGAGCAGGAGGCCCAGCTTGTCGCCCTGCTTCATGACCAGGCCGTCGCGGCCCACTTGGATCCGGGTGACGTCGAGGACGCGGCGCAGGGGGCCGAGAACGGAGATTTCGTACTGCAATTGGCCCAGCTCCGCGATGGTGACCGGGCCAAAGCGCGGGTCCTGAAGCGCCGCGGAGGCCGCGACGTTGCGGACGGTTACGGCGAGCGGCTTCACGGGCGAGATGTATCCTATGCAGCCGCGCAACTCGCCGTGCTCCTTCAGCGTGACGAACGCGCCGCGCTCCTGGTTGAAGGATTCGAAACGCGAGGGCGTCTCCGGGATCAGCTTGCGCTCTTTCACCGCGGTCTCGACGGATTGACGGGCCAGCTTCAGCAGCTCGTCCTTTTCGGCGTCGCTCAGCGTGAACCCGGCGGCGGCCTCGGCGCGAGGCTTCAGCGGCTTGACGAACACCCAGGAGGAGTAGCCGACCACGCGGGTCTTGTCCGTGGTCACGTCGCCGGAGTTGGCGTACTTGAGCAGGTGCGGCTCGGACGCGCCGAGGCGCTCGGAGGCGATCATGGCGGCGACGATCGGTCCGCCGCCGCAAGCTTCCCAAACGCGGCGCTCGAAGCTCTCGGCCATGCTGAGGTAATCCCAATCCTGGATGGCTCGGAGGACTTTGTGATCGAGCGTGACGGCGTCGTCGTAGGTATGGAAATGGGAGAGATCGGAGCTGGCGACGATCAAGGTGTTACTGCCCTTGATTTCTCGCGCGATGGCAAGCCCGAGGCGGCGGCAGGCCTCATAGCTCTGATCGCCCATGACGATGGGCACCAGCTTGAACTGGCCGATGGCCCTCTGGAGGAACGGTAGCTGATCTTCGAGCGAGTGCTCGCCGCGCTCGCCGGCGATGATGTGGCCACGCGAGGAGAGCTGGATCATCTCACCGCTCACGATCTTCTTGCAGAAGACCTTGTCGACCGGGATGGTCCCGAGCGGGGTCTGGTAGGCGTCGGCATCGAAGACGGAGACGAAATCGAAGCCATCGACGTGCGATGGCGCGATCACGACGACGCGGTCGTAATGATGGCCTTTGACGAGGGCGTAACCGTTCGCGGCCACGGCGCCGGAGAACTCGTAGCCGGCGTGCGGGGAGACGATGGTCTGGATGGTCCCTTCGACGGGCGGCGGCGTGGCGTGGACGAGGAGGTCGTCCACCATCGTGGTGAGGACTTTGGGGTCGGCGGGGTAGAAGGAGCCGGCGACGGCGGCGGGGCGAACCTGGGCCCGGGCGCATGCCGATGAAAGGGCCAGGACGAGGAGTAGCGCGGAGTGTGCCCGTTTTTTTTGCATCAGGTCCCCCAGACGCCGGCGATGGGTTGGTGGCAGAACCGGCAACTGCCTTTGACAATGTCCATTGAGGCGATGGTGAAGCCCTGGCGGTCGACGATCTTCCGGCGGCAGCGCGGGCAGTAGGTGCATTCGGCGGGATGGCCCGGAACGTTTCCGACGTAGACGTAATGCAAGCCCTCGGCGTCGGCGATGGCTTTGGCGCGGTCGAGCGTGACGATCGGAGTGATCGGCAGGTTCTTCAAAAGATACTCGGGGTGAAACTGGGTGAAGTGGAGCGGGACGTCCGGCCCGAGCTCGGCCTTGACCCACTTGGCGAGGCCGCGGAACTCCTCGTCGCCGTCGTTGAGGGTGGGGATGACCAGGTAGACGATCTCGGTCCACATGCCTTGGGCGCGGAGGGTGACGAGGGCGTCGAGGACCGGCTTGAGCTCGCCGTTGACGATGTCCTTATAGAATTTCGGCGAGAACGCCTTGAGATCGACCTTCATCGCATCGATGTGGGGGCAGAGCTTCTTGAGCGGCTCCTGTTGGATGAATCCGCCGCTGACCACGGCGCTCTTGATGCCCTGGGCGCGCGCGGCGCCGGCGACCGCGGACATGTACTCATAGAAGACTGTGGGCTCGCTATAGGTGTAGGCGATGACGGGGCAGCCGTTCTGTTTGGCGGCGGAGGCGGCCTGGGCGGGCGGCAGGTAGATGCTGCGGACCTGCTCCGGGCGCGACTGCGAGATGTCCCAGTTCTGGCACATCTTGCAATTGACGTTGCAGCCCGCGGTGGCTATGGAGAACGCGGCGGAACCGGGATAGAAGTGGAAGAACGGCTTCTTCTCGATGGGGTCGATGTGGGCTGCGGCGACGCGGGAGTAAACCAGCGTGTAGTAAGTGCCACCGCGGTTTTCGCGCACGCCGCAGTAGCCACGCTCGCGGTCGTCGATCACACATTCGCGCGGGCAGAGCTTGCACTTGATCTTCTTGTAAGGGAGCTTCTCGTAGAAGGCGGCTTCGACGATGAAGCGGGCGTCGGAGGACACCGCTGCCTCGCGGTCGCGGCTCTGCAACGACGCGGCGCAGGCGCTCATCAGGAACGTGCGGCGGTGCACTTCATACCTCCACGCGCTCGATGCGCTGCGGGTCGTTGGCGCCGATGCCGCGGCGGGCGGCGGTTGCGATGTAGGACGGGCGAGGGTTGACGGGCTTCAGGCCCATTTCGGCGCGCCTGGCGTCGATGATGCGCCAGCCGGTGGAATCGAGCGCGACCGGATCGCGCGCGACGAGCAGGCCGTTGAAGGGCCAGGACCACTGCGGCATGTAGGAAGGGCCGCCGCTATACTGCGCGACGATGGCGTCGCAGATGGCGAGGCGGACTTTCTGGCGGATGGGCGGCAGCATGTAGACGTCGGCGATATACGGGTCGCCGGCGTTGGTGTGGTACTTGTTCGGATTGTGAATGGCCCCGAACAGATTCTTGAGCGCGATGGTGACGCCGGCGATGCTGTGATCCTTGAGCACGGGCACGTTGATGATGCCGTCGCAGACGCGCGTGAGGGCCTTTGAGAGCAGGCTGCCGGCGTTACCGTAGACGGCGAGCTCTTCTTCGTATCCGAACGAGTCATTGCCGGCGATGCGGGTGCGGCCGGGGCGATCGGCAATGTGGAAGCCGGCGCTTTCGAGATCCTCGGAGAGGCGGTCGAAGACGACGATGTTGCTGGCGGCGACGCCGGTCTGGCGGAGGCGCTCGCAGATGGCTTCAACGAGGGCGGGGCTGGTGGACGCGGAGCCGCGCCCGGCGAGGCAATTCACTTTGAGGCCGATGACTTCGCCGGGGCGCGCGACCAGCTTCCAGGCCTCGGCGGCGGTGTCGCGGTTGTAGAAAGCCTGAACGGCGCGGTCGAGAAGGGCGGGGAGGCGGGCGGGGGCGGCGGTCTTCTCGCGTGCGATGACGACGCGCGACTTCGCAGGAGGCGGCGTTTGGATGGCGACCAACGCGCCGCACGAATTCCGGATGAAGTCCCGGCGATTCATAGAGCAGCCCGACACTCTGGTATACCACCGGAAGGCGAGGGCGTGGGGGTGTCCGATCGCCCGCTCCTGGGGCATCGAGGTGTGCCGCGAGCGCTGGCAAGTGACAAAACGAAGCCAATAAGCCCTGCGGTTTCAATGCGAGTCGAGGTCACAGGGGCGCAATTTGGGCGGCAGCGGTCCGGGGTGAACTGAGTGACGACGAGGTTTGGGAAAGGGGTGCGCATTTTCGCGGCCGGGGGGAGTTTATCACCGGACGGTACGACTTCTGGGGTGTTGGGGTGGGGATGTTATTGAGAAAGTTTGGGAATTGGGTGTGGGCGAGGGCGTGAACGCGGAGAAGGGCTCGAGGATGCTGTGAGTTCGCCGCGCAGGCCCTTCGAACGTGGAGCGAAAAATCGGGCAGTCCCGTTGACGGGATTCGTCGCTCGGTGCATCATGGTCCATGTCTGTACACATCGCTGAAATCGACTTTGCCGACTTCTTCCGCGGGGCGTTCCAGAACCCCCTTGACGCAGTCCCATTCGTTGACCAGATTGAGAAGATCCCTGCAAGCCAAAGCAAGGCGAAGGTCGTCATTCACCAGGCTGCGAGGTTGCTTTGGCTTGCAGACAGGGTTGATGAAGTCGCTTTGGGGAGGCCGGCGCTGCTGGTGATGTTCTACCTGATCGCTGCGGAGGCAGTGGCGAAGATGGTCTTCGGTTTCGAAGGAGAGGGCAAGTCACGTCATCACGTGCGATTGTTCTTCCAGGATATCTGCTCAGACCAACATCGGCAGCAACTCGGCCGAGCATTCCTGAAGCGGCCCGGGCGCTGTCTCACCGCGCTCGAAGCGGTGGACCTGCTCTACAAGGTGCGGTGCGACGTTGTGCACGAATGGCAGTACCTTGAGTTTATGCTCCCGGACGGACCCCAGATGGTGCCCGTGATCTCCACGGTGGCGGGTGCGATAGTCGAGGCTCGGATCTCCGCCGGTGAACTGCGACAGATAGTCTTGGAGGGCTCTTTGCTTGGAGCGGCCAGAATTCTGCCGCCGGATAGTTCGGCTCGCGCTTTGGTTCAGTTGCCGATCAGACCAGGATGCGCCTCCGGCGGCGATTCCCGTTCCTGATCGTCTACCGCAAATTGCTCGAGGGAATCCAGGTGCTCGCGGTCGCTCACGGCCGGCGGCGTCCCAGGTATTGGGAGCATCGGGTGCCCGTGATGCGCTCGGGGCCTGGCGGAGTAACCTGTAAATGTGGACTGCACCATGAAGCCTACCAGTGGCGGAGAATCGGACGTACGGCGTTGCTCGTTTTGCCGCAAGCCGGAGGGGCCGGAACTGAGGCTATTCTCGAATCCGAGCGCTTTTCCGCGGGCGTACATCTGCCAGGAGTGCGTGGCGGTGTGGGCGAGGGTTCTTAAAGAGCCGCGCGCGCAGGCGGCGCCGGACGAGTAGACGGCCATGGGATCGCCCTGGGAAGGTCAACGGTTGAACCGGCGAGGCCCGTATCTTCGGATGCACGCGGTTAGTGTGTTCGTGCGGGATGTGGATCGAAGTCTGCGGTTCTTTGTGGATCAACTGGGATTCGATGTGGCGTTTGACGCACGGCTGCAGTCGGGGGAACGCTGGGTGGCGGTCGCGCCCAAGGACGGCGGCACGGTGCTGGCGCTGATCGCGCCGGAGCCGGAATCGAAAGCCTATAAGCTGATCGGGCGCGCCACGGGTGTCCTGTTTGTCACCGAAGATGTGGTCGCCAAATACGCGGAGTGGGTCAAGCGGGGCGTGCGATTCGGGTATGCGCCGCGGCTGAGGCGGGTTAAGTACGAGCACGAATCCGAGGAACAACAAGCGGCCTGGGGCGGCATCTTCACGCACTTCTGGGACGTGGATGGGAACTCGTTCGCGCTGGTCGGGTTCGATAGGGTGAGCCGGGAGATAGAAGCGCGGCGACGCGCGGCTTTGGACAAAGCGGAGGCGGAACGGCGCGCGGCGCAGGAGCTCGAGATCGCCAAGCAGGTGCAGGCGAGGCTGTTCCCGCAAACGCTGCCGGCGATCCGGACGCTCGAATACGCGGGTACGTGCATACAGGCGCGGCAGGTGGGCGGCGACTATTACGATTTTCTCGATCTGGGCGGAGAGCGCTTCGGTCTGGTGATCGGCGACATTGCCGGCAAAGGGATTGCGGCCGCGCTGCTGATGGCCAACCTTCAAGCGAATCTGCGGGTGCAGTGCGCGATGGGGCTGGACCAGCCGCAACGTTTGCTGCGAGGAGTGAACCAGGTCTTTCACGAGAACACGGCGGAGAACGCGTACGCGACGCTGTTCTTTGCCGAGTACGACGATGCGTGCCGGGGCCTGCGCTACGCGAATTGCGGCCACGTGCCCGCGCTGCTGCTGCGGAGCGATGGCTGCTTGGAGAGGCTGGATTCGACGGGCACGGTGCTGGGGCTGTTCGCGGAGTGGGATTGCTCGATCGGGGAACGGCGGCTGTCGGCGGGCGACGTGCTGGCGCTTTACACGGACGGCATCACGGAATCGTGCAGCGAGGCCGGCGAGGAATTCGGGGAAGAGCGGCTGGTGGAGGCCCTGCGGCGGCATCGGGGGCTGTGCTGCCAGGGGCTCTTGGAGGCCGTGGTGGACGAAGTTCGGCGGTTCAGCCCGGGCGAGCAGGCGGACGACATCACACTGACCGTGGCGAAGTGCCGGTGAGCTTACCTGTGTAAGAAGCGGCCTACGGTCTCCGGCAGACACCTGGCGGCAATTCTCATGAACACGATGGACAGGAGTGACGACACGATCGAACTGATGTAAAAAGCCTTTCGGGCGGAACGGTACTGTTCCGCTGAGAGACCGACGCCCCGGCCTTGATCTTCGAATGGCAGGTAGCGATCGTAAGGGCCGCGGGGTCCACGCAGGCCCGAGACGAGCGACGCGATGAGAACGAGCAAACTCAGAATCCCCAGCACCAATGAAATGTAGCCGGCCAGTCTGACCATAGAGCCTCCGATTGCCTATTCCGGGAATTATGCATTGGTTTGTCCGGTTCGTCAACCGGCAGCGGCAGGATCAGTAGTTCACGGGATGGCTGATTCTGCGCAGAATCAAGAGCACCACGGCGATCAAGGCCACAACGGGAAAGATTCGCAGGAGCGGGGGCCAGCCTGGAAACTCGGCGGGCGGTTCGCGGTCTGTGACGCGCCCACCGATGGGATCTCTGGCTGGCCGGCCGAGCACAGACGAATAGAGGCCGCCGCCCGCGTCCCAAGCGCCCTCGACCCATGAGCCATCGCTCTCAATAGCCAGGACTGAGGGCGGGAAATGGTCCCGCGCAACCAGCAGACATGCAGTGACCACTTCGTCGTAAGGCCGCCACTGAGTTTTGCAGAAATTGAAGCCCGGCGGCAGTTTCGGAATGGGCGGTTGATGTACGATGTCACCCGGGAAGCGGAACGTTTCAAAGGAATCGTCGCCTTCCGTTGAACTGCAGCTCGAACAACTCGATCTTCGGCTCACCGTCTCCATCCGGGCCTGCGAGGATGCTTCTGCGCGCTGCGACGAGGCGTGCCATCTCGGCGACACAGGCCTTCAGGGCGGCCTGGCTGGGGGCCTCACGCCAGCAGAAGCGGTGGACGTAGCCTGCACGGGCAGCGACCGTGCAGAGGCAGAGTAGCAATACGGAGCGAGCGCCTGCTGAGATCGACATAAGAGCCACCGGACCCGCGCGTGGGGACCGATATCGAGTATACCGATGCCGTTGTCCGTTGTGGGGCGGGCGCACGCTTCAAATAGCTCTTGACGTGTACTAGTAAGCTAGTAAACTAGTAATCAAGATGACCACCAAGGGCAGGGGCGGCGGCAAGGCCTTCGAGTTCCGGCTGGACCTCGAGAGCGGCGTGCCGGTGTACCGCCAGATCATCGACCAGGTGACCGGCGGGATGGCCGCGGGGGCGCTGGGACCGGGCGATCAGCTTCCCACGATGCGGCAGGTGGCTGTGGATCTGGCCATCAACCCGAACACCGTCGTGCGGGCTTATCGGGAGCTCGAAATCCGCGGCGTGATCGAGACGGAGCAGGGGACCGGCACGTTCATCGGCAAGCAGAAGGTGAAACGGGACCAGGTGGAGCGGCAGCGGCGGCTGGACCAGTTGGTGGGGGAATTCGTTGCGCGGGCCGGGGCGGCGGGCTTCACGGTGGACGATCTGTTGGAACAATTACGCGATCTACGGAGGTAGCGCCATGACACCTTTTCTCAAGCAGTCTGGAGTCAGCAACGTTGGGATTACGCTGTTCGCGATCTCGATCGCGGTGGGAGGCGCGGCCTCCCGATGGATGGAGAAGCCCTGGCCGCTGGTGGCTGGAGCGCTGATCGGCCTCTACCTGCTGTTCTCGATCCGGGTGGCCGATCAATGGCAGAAGATCGCGGTGCTGCGATTTGGCCGGTACATCGGCCTGCGCGGGCCGGGGCTGTTCCACATCATTCCGATTGTCGATTCGGTGAGCCGGACGGTGGACCAGCGGGTGCGCGTGGCCAACGTATCGGCGGAATCGACGCTCACGCGAGACACGGTTCCGGTGGGCGTGGACGCCATCGTGTTCTGGCTGGTGTGGAACCCCGAGAAATCGATTCTGGAGGTGCAGGACTTCGAGCAGGCGATCTCGCTGAGCGCGCAGACGGCGTTGCGGGAATCGATCGGCCGGCACGAGCTGCACCAGATGGTGGCGGAACGGGAAATGCTGGGCCACGAACTGCAGCGCATTCTCGACGAGAAGACGACCCCGTGGGGGATCACGGTGCAATCGGTGGAGATACGCGACGTGCAGATCCCGCCGCAGCTTCAGGACGCGATGTCGCGGGAAGCCCAAGCGGAGCGGGAGCGGCGCGCCCGGACCATTCTGGGATTGGCCGAAACGGAGATCGCGGACAGTTTCGCGAAGGCCGCGGCGACGTACCAGGACAACCCGGTCGCGCTGCACCTGCGCGCGATGAACATGCTGTACGAGGCCATCAAGGAGAAAGGCGCGATGGTGATCGTTCCTTCCTCCGCGGTGGAGACGATGGGATTGGGCGGCACGCTGGCGACGGCGGCACTGGGCGGCGCGAAGCCGTAGACGGCCAGTTACGCCAGACGGCTGGCGGCTCTGGCGCGCCCCGTGGGCCGGAAGGTTCTCCACACCCGGCGTTCCGGCTTGGGAGCGGGGGGCGCGGCGAAGGCGCCTGCCACGGACGCGGCCTGGTGTGGCGAGTTCCGGCGGACGAGGCGGATGGCGAGCGTGCGCTCGATATGCGCGATCTCGCCGCGCTCGGAGCGGGTGCCGAAGGTGGACGCCGTTCCTTGAGCGCCGGCGCGACCGGTGCGGCCGACGCGGTGAATGAAGTCCTCGGGCGCCTTGGGCAGATCGTAGTTGACGACGTGCGAAATGCCATCGACATGAATGCCGCGGGCAGCGACGTCGGTGGCCACCAGGACGCGATGGCGTCCTTCCTGAAAACCACGCAGGGCCTGGTTGCGCTGGCTCTGGCTGCGGTCGCCGTGAATCGCCGCGGTTTCAACGCCGAGGCCGGCCAGCTTCGTGGCGAGGCGATCCGCGCCACGCTTCGTTCGGACGAAGACCAGGAACGAACCGTTCTCGCGGCGGAGCATGGTGTCGAGCAGTCCGAGCTTTGCGTCGGTCTCGACCTCGTATAAGTGGAGGTCCACGTGTTCGGCGGGTTTTGTCGAGCAGCCCACTTCGATGCGCACGCCGTTGGGCACGTGTTTCGCGACCAGGTGTTTGACGGAGTTCTCGAGGGTGGCCGAGAAGAAAAGCGTCTGACGCTCAGCCGGCAGTGCCGCGATGATTCTCTCGATGGCCGGAAGGAAGCCCATGTCGAGCATGCGATCGGCCTCATCGAGGACCAGGATCTGGACACCGCGGAGACTGACGAGTCTGCGGCCGAGGAAATCCTCGAGCCGGCCGGCGGTGGCGATCAGAACCTGGGCGCCCCTGCGGATGGCTTGCAGTTGGGTTTTCTCGCTGAGGCCGCCGACGACGACCGCGGCGGCGATGCCGCTGCCCGCGGCCATTTTGACGAAGGTTTCGTTGATCTGGATGGCTAGCTCGCGCGTTGGGCTGAGGATTACGGCGCGAACGCCGATGGCGCGCTTCTTTCCGAGCAACTGGATCAGGGGGAGGACGAAAGCGAGTGTCTTTCCGGAGCCGGTTTGCGCGGTCGCGACGAGGTCCTGCCCGGCAAGGGCCGGCTCGATGGCCTGGTCCTGGATCGGGGTGGTCTCAGTAAATGCGTGCTTCTCCAGGTTGTTCTTCAAGAGAGCACAGAGGGGGAGTTCAGAGAAATGTTTCATTCAGAATGTTCAGAAGGAGATTCGGCTGGCCGACTACCTAAAGGAGGGAGAGGGGAGTTACGATCGACTTCCTACAGAACATTGTAGCATGCTCCGCATGGTCCCACGCCGGACGGTATAGACTTGTGTGGTGCGCCCCATATCTCTGCGACGGTGCTTTCTCATTCTGCTCACAATCGCTTGCTCCTGTTTCGGCCAATCCATCTCGATTGGCCTCGAGGGCGGCGTTCGCACCACCAGCGACATCCCGTCCAACTCGCCGCTCAGCGACAGCGAATCGAGGCCCTACGTCGTGGGGCCGATGGTCCAAATCGGCCTTCCATTCGGGTTCGGTGTGGGAATTGACGCGCTTTACCGGCGAAATGGATATAGGTTTGCGTATGCGGGTAGCGACACCCGCGGACGGTCCAATTCCGTCGAGTTCCCGATGCTGCTCCAGTACGCTCTCAAGGTTCCGGTCGTGAAACCGTATATCGAGGGTGGCTGGGCACCGCGAATCGATCGCGGGTACGAAGACACCGCCGGCTACTACCTGTACCTCACTGGTGAGACCTTTTACACCTCGCATACGGACAAGAACGTGACGAGCCAGGGTGTAGTCGCCGGCGGCGGCCTGCGAATCCGCGTGGGCCGCCTGGAGGTGGCGCCCGAAGTCCGGTACACGCGTTGGACATCGGCGAGATTTGGTGTTATTTTTTCGGACGGCCCGCAGGTCGAGTCGCTTCAGAATCAAGTGGATGTGCTGGTGGGAATCGGCTGGAGGGTCAAGGAGTAAGCGCGCCTTCGATGGCGCGGGCCAGGGCGGTCAACGCGGCCGGGACCTCGGTGGTTTGCGAGTAGGCCACGATGCGCACCAGGTAACGGCCTTTGCGGAAGGTGAGGGTGGCGGAGGAGAGGCGCGCGGCGTCGCCGATGGCCACGGGCGCGCTGCCGGCGGCGGGTTCGGAATCGAAGACGCGGGCCGCGCCGGCACTGCCGGCAAACAGGTGAAGATCAACGACCGCGTCGATGCCGGTCTGGAAATGATAGGGCGCGGTGACGGTGGTCACGAGACCGGCGTTGACGTATTTATCCGCGCCGCCGTCGAGGTATTGCCAGAGGTTCGCTGCGTCGAAGGTGCGGGTTGAGCCGGTCTTTTGCCAGCCTTCGGCTGTGGGAAGCGCGGGCGCGACGGGCTTCTGCAGCAGGAACTGGTTGGTTTTCGAGCGGCTCTCTCCCACGCTGGTGACGTGCACGGCTGCGCGATCGGCAATGGGGCAGGCGAACTCGCAGGCGCCGCAGCCGACGCAAAGCTCGGGATCGACATAGGGCTGGCGGAGGGTTTTGGCGCCGAACGCGGCCTCGCGCAGGTAGATGGCCTTGGGCGAAGTGGGGCACCATTCCTGGCAGACGATGCATTCGGTGGCCATGGCCCAGGGCAGGCAGCGGCCGCGGTCGTAGAATGCCGTGCCGATGCGGATGGGCTTCGAATCCGGCGCGCTCGCTTCGCCGCGCCAGCCTTTCTCGCGGGCGGTGAATTCCCAGATGGCGCCGGTGGGGCAGGCTTGGCCGCACAGAACGCAGCTCGGCTGGCAGTAGCCAAGGCGTGGAACCACGAGCGGGGTCCACAAGCCTTCCGCGCCGGCGCTGAGAGCCGAGGGGTGGATGGCGTTCGAGGGACAGGCCTTCATGCACTCGCCGCAACGGATGCAGCGGGCGAGGAAGGACGGCTCATCGAGCGCGCCGGGCGGACGCACCACACCGTCGCGATGCTCGATGGGCGCTGCGCCGATGCGGGCCAGGGGCACGAGCGCGACTCCGGCGGCCAATCCGGTGAGAGCGCGGCGGCGGGTGAGCTCGGGGCCAACGGCGGCCTGGCGATCGGGCGTGGCGGCGCGGAAGCGGAATGCGAGGCCGCCTTCGGGGCAATCCGCCACGCAGTTCAGACAGAGATGGCACTCGGCTTTGCGCCAGCGAGCGCCGGGGATGGGATCGTCGCCGCCCTGGCAGTGCAGGAGGCAGCGGTTGCAATCGGCGCAATGCGCGCCGCTTTTCTCGAGGCGCAGAATGGACCAGCGCGACGCAACGCCCAGCAGCGCTCCGAGTGGGCAAAGCAGGCGGCACCAGAAACGAGTCACGCGCAGGTTGAGCGCCAGAACCGCGATGAAGACGGCAGCCGTAGGAAGCGCCTGGCGGAAATGGGGCTGCTTGAGGGCGAAGAAGGGGAACGAGTACGTCAATCCGGGGAACACGGCCAGCGTGAAGGAACGGATGGCGAGCGATATCGGATCGAGCAGGCCGAGGATTCCCGAGCCCGTTACCGCGGCGGCCAGGCCAGCGAGCAGAACGTAGTATTTCAGCTTCTGCCAGGCCTGGTAGCGATTCGATTCAATCAGACGGCGGCCCAGTTTGCGTTCCGAGCGCAGGTTTCCGAAGAAGTGGTTGAGCGTGCCCAGCGGGCAGATCCAGCCGCAGAAGAAGCGGCCGAGGAAGAGCGTTGGGATCAGGATCGCGAGGCACCAGACGAGGCCGCGGTAGAGAGCGCGCGTGGAGAGCGCGTTGAGCGCGGCGGCCAGCGGGTCAGTGCGCAGAAGGAGGCTGGGGCCTGCGCCCCACAGCAACAGCGCGAGGAACAGGGCCAGGAACACGGCCTGCGAAATGCGTCTAAGCCGGATGAGCAGCAACTCTGAGAAGTGTATTGGAAGTTGGCGGCAGGAGCAAGGGGACCCGTCCCGAGGGGACCCGTCCCGAGGGCCCGCCCCGGGGACCGGGCCCCGGGGGGACAGACGCGGAGGGCGTCTGCTATTTGGGCTGGGTGGCGGCGTTGTGCTTGTTGCGGTAGATCTGCCCGCTCAAGCGATTCTGCTGGCGGTTCACCTGGCCGCGTTCCTGGGGCGTAAGGGTCCCGCCGTTCCGGGCGCGGTCGCTGCGGACCTCGTGGTTGAGGCCGGCCTGGTTGCGCTCCAGGCGCGCGGTCTCTCCTGCGGTCAGGCTGCCGTTGCGCACGCCCTGCGCGATGCGCTGCTGCTGAAGGGTCTGCCGCGCACCTACTTCGCCGCGGAAGTGAGTCTGGTTGGCATTGTGCTTGTCCTGGTAGATTTCGCCGCTCATCCGATTCTGCTCGAGGTTGACCTGCTGCCGCTCGGCGGGCGTCAAGGCGCCGCCGTTGGCCAGGCGGTCCTGGTGGATCTGCCCGTTCACGCCGGCTTCCTGGCGCTCGACGCGGGCGGTTTCGCCGGGGGTCATTTGACCGGAGGCGATGCCTTGGGCGATGCGGTCCTGTTGGTTCTCGCGGCGCTGGTTGACGGTCTGTCCGTAAGCGGCGGCGGCGAGAAGTGCGCCCACCGCGATCAGGGTTGCCGGCCGATTTCGTTTCATGTTTTTCGTCTCTCCTGACTATGTGAACCCGGATCGCAGCCCGGTGTTGCGGCAATCGCGTGCGGCGGCTGCCTTATCATGGAAGCGAGCGCATGCAGTCCGATTCCCGCCGATTTCACGTCCCAATTCCCCGCTGGTTACTGCCGGCCGTGGGGTACCTGATCTCCATTGGCTGTCTGGTGTGGGTGCTGCGAGGCGTGGATTACCGCGAGATGGCGGGGGATATACGACTGGTCCACTGGCACTGGGTGGCGTTCGCCGTGCTGGCCGACGTTTGCGTTTATCTTTACCAGGCCTGGCGCTGGAACCTGATTCTCCAACCGGTGTGCCGGCCGGCGTTCTGGCGGTCCGCGCAGGCGATTTACGTGGGTCTGTTCTCGAACGAGGTGATGCCGCTGAGGCCGGGGGAACTGATCCGCGCCTATCTGCAGGCGCACTGGTGCGAGGTTCCTTTTTCGGTGGCGTTCGCGTCGGCGATCATCGAACGGCTTTTCGACGGCGTCTGGCTGGTGACGGCCTTCGTGCTGGTGGTGTCGCATCCCTCCCGCGTGGGCGCGGCGATGCCGGGCGACGTGAGGGATCTGGCGAAGGCGCTGAGCATTGTGGTCGGCGTCAGTGGAGCGGCGCTGGCCGTGGTGATGGGCCTGAGGCGCCGTGTACGCGCGGCGATCGCCGGGACCCGCTGGGGAGCGAAGCTGCGCGTGCTGATCGATGACTTGCACATCATGGGCCGCTCGAAGTATTTCTACGTGGCGGCGGCGGCGAGTCTGCCCTACCTGCTGATCCAGGTGGTTCCGGTTTACGCCCTGATCCAAAGCTACGATCTCGATTTGGGGTTGGGCCCGGCGCTGGTGGTTCTGGTGATCTGGCGGCTGGTGACGGTGCTGCCGCAGGCGCCGGGGAATGTGGGCCCATCTCAAGCCGCGCTGGTGGTGGCGCTTGGCCTCTTTGGCGTGGACAAGACGACGGCCACGGGCCTTTCGCTGGTGATGTGGGCGGCGATCACGCTTCCGCTGTTGCTGGTGGGCTTCGTGGTCTTCGCATTCACGGACGCGAAGCTGAGCGAGATTCTCGCGCATGCGCAGGCGAAGGTATCGGCGCCTCCGATGGATATTGGACGAACCTGCTAAAGTGTCTGCGTGGAGGAACGATACCGGGCGCTGCCTTCGGTGGATGAAGTGCTCTCGCGGCTGGATTCGCTGCGGGGGCGGTTTCCGCATGGGGAGATGGTCGGCGAGATCCGGCGCGCCCTCGATGACGCGCGGGCCGCGATCCGCTCCGGCCGTGCGGCCCCCGGCGAGATCGAATGCCAAGTCGTGCGGGCGCTCGAACGGCTGGAAGCCCCTTCGCTGCGGCGCGTGATCAACGCGACCGGCGTGATACTGCACACCAATCTCGGCCGCGCGCCGCTGGCCCCGTTCGACGCCGCCTTCGGGTATTCGAACCTGGAATACGACCTGGGGGCGGGGAAGCGCGGCAAGCGCGATGCACACATTTCCGGGTTGATGGAGCGGCTGCTCGGGCGGCCCGGCATCGCGGTGAACAACAACGCCGCGGCGGTCTACCTGGCGCTGCGCGAACTGGCCGCGGGCTTCGAGGTGGTGGTCTCGCGCGGCGAGCTGATCGAAATCGGCGACGGGTTCCGCATCCCGGAGATCATGGAGCAGCCGGGCGCGGCGCTGCGCGAGGTGGGGACCACCAATCGCACGCGCATCGAGGACTATCGCGCGGCCATCAACGAACGCACGCGGCTCTTGCTGCGCGTTCACCCCAGCAATTTCCGCATGGAGGGATTTACTGGGCGGCCGTCCCTCGAAGAGCTTGTGGCGCTCGGCCGCGAGCGCGGCATTCCGGTCTACGAGGATCTGGGGAGCGGCTGCATGGTGGACCTGCGGCCGTACGGACTCGAGGAGCCGCTGGTCTCGGCGAGCCTGGAGGCCGGAGTGGACCTGGTTTCTTTCAGCGGCGATAAATTGCTGGGCGGCCCGCAGGCGGGAATCCTGGCCGGGCGTGCGGACTTGGTGGCGCGGCTGCGGCGCAACCCGATGTACCGAGCGCTACGGCTGGACAAGTTGATCCTGGGGGCGCTCGAAACCACTTTGCGGAGCCTGCTGTTCGAGCGCTGGGACGGGATTCCCACGCTGCGGATGATACGCACGCCGATGGAGGAGATTCGCACGCGGGCCGAGCGGCTGGTGGCTGAAATCCCGCAGGCTTTGGCCGAGATCGTGCGCGGCGAATCGCTGATCGGTGGCGGCTCGACGCCGGAACAATCGCTCGGGACCTGGCTGGTGGCTATCGGCTCGCCGGACGTCGTGGGGATGGAAGAGCGGCTGCGTTTGGGCAAGCCCCCGGTGATCGCGCGGATCGAGCGGGAGCGGCTGCTTCTGGATCTTCGGACGGTCTTTCAGGAGGAAGAGGCAGAGCTGGCTGCGGCGCTGCGGCGGGCGCTGGCGCCAGAGGGCTAGGCGCGTTCCTGGTAGGTGCCTTCCGCGGTGTTGACTTTGATCTTCTCGCCTTCCGTGATGAACGGAGGAACCTGCACGACCAGCCCGGTTTCGAGCTTGGCGGCTTTGGTGACGTTCGACACCGAGGCGCCGCGCAGGCCGGGCTCGGTCTCGACGACGGTGAGGTCCACGGTGGCAGGGAGCTCGACGCTCATGGGTTTGCCTTCGTAAAACTCGACGCTCACTTGAAGCTGCGGCACCAGGTATTGGACGGCATCGCCGAGGATGTCCTTGGTCAGGTGGAGTTGATCGAAGGTCTCGGTGTTCATGAAGTAGTAAAACTCGCCGTCGTCGTAGAGGTATTCCATGGTGCGCTCTTCGAGTTCGGCGCGCTCGATCTTGTCCTCCGAGGAAAAGCGGTGCTCGATCATCGTTCCGTTGCGGAGACCGCGCATCTTGGCCTGGACGAAGCCGCGGAGGTTGCCCGGCGTGCGGTGGAACACGCTGAAGACGGAATAAAGTTCGTTGTTGAACTTGATCACCATTCCCGGGCGCATTTGTGTAGACGAAATCATGTCGAGAGAGACTCCTTTGAACGCGAAGACGCTGAAATTAAGGCAGATGCTTATTGTAGCAGAGCGTTTGGAGGGACGGGTTGCGGTTCGGGTGTTTGACCGAGGGGATTAGAAGTGAAAGCCGCCGCCGCAGATGAGCACTTCGCCCGTCACATAGTCGGAGAGCGGGGAGCAGAAGAATAGGACCGCACCGGCGGCCTCGTCGGGCGTGCCGAGGCGGCCGAGCGGGGTGGCCTGGCGGACCGCTTCGAGCGCTTTGGGCTGCACGCCGAGGACGATGTGGCGTCCCTGGATCTCGACGGGGGCCGCGGCGGGGTCGAGCGGCTGCACCAGGCGGGTTTCGATGAGCCCGAAGCCGACGGCGTTGACATTGATGTTGTAGCGGCCCCACTCCTTGGCCAACGTCTTGGTAAGACCGATCACGGCCGATTTGCCGGAGGAGTAGCCGCACTGGCCCGCGTTGCCGCCGGTGCCCGCGATGGAGGTGATGTTCACCACCTTCCGCATCACCCGCCGGCCTTCGGCGGTCTCCCTCTTGGCGGTCTCGCGCAGCCAGCCGGAGGCCGCGCGAAGAATGCGGAAAGGCGCCACCACGTGGATATCGAGCATGGCCTGGAACTGCTCGTCCGCGGTCTTTTGAATGACGTTGTCCCAGGTGTAGCCGGCGTTGTTGACGATGATATCGAGCGCGCCGAAGCGCTCGAGCATGGCGGCGACCAGCCGCTGGGGGAACTCAGGCTTCGTGACATCGCCGGCCAGATGCTGGGCCTGCGGAAGGGCGGAGGCGGCTTCGCGGGCGGCGTCTTCATCGAGGTCGTTAATCAGGACCGAAGCGCCGGCGGCGGCGAGGCGGACGGCAATCGCGCGGCCTATGCCCCGTGCGGCTCCCGTCACCAGTGCGGCTTTCCCTTCGAGCGTGAATGGCATCGATGGCTCCTCTGGAGAAGATTCTCTCAAATCGGGACGGCCGGGGGCCCGCCGCCATGGCGCCGAGAAAACCACTCTCCTAATCCGCGCGTAATCCGGGTACACTGGTCTTCATTGCGAATTCATAGCCGAGGAGGCCGGTATGGACTGGTATTATGCTGCGGGCGGGAAGCAGGCGGGGCCGGTAGCGGACGCGGCGCTGGCGGACCTGGTGCGGACCGGAGTGGTGAGAGCGGACACGCTGGTCTGGCATGCCGGGCTGTCGGCCTGGCTGCCCTATGGACAGGTGGTGGCTCCGGCGGCTCCGGCAGCGCCGCCAGCGGCTGTTCCCATGACGGGGGCGGGCAGCCCGACTTTCTGTTCGGAATGCGGCCGGCCGTTTGCGGCGAGCGACCTGGTGCGCTTCGGCGACCGTGCGGTCTGTGGAAACTGTAAGGAGATCTTCGCCCAGAAGCTGCGCGAAGGGGTCACGCCGCAGGGCGCGATGGTCTACGCGGGCTTCTGGATCCGCGTGGGCGCGGTCCTGATCGACGGGCTCATCCTGGGCGCGATCGCGGGGGTCTTGGTCGTTGTCGTGTTCCTGGCGCTGATGCCGCGCATTGCAAGCTCCGCCGGGGGTCCGGACACGGCGATGATCTTCGCCACCGCGATGGTCGGCATCGTGTATCTGTTCATCCTGGCCGGGGCGGCGTGCTACGAGGCCTTCTTCGTGGCCCGCTCGGGCGCCACCATCGGAAAGAAGGCAGTGGGGATCAAGGTGGTGATGCCGGACGGCGGGCCGGTCTCGCTGGGCCGGGCGTTTGGGCGGTATTTTGCCAAGATGCTGAGCGGCATTCCTCTGTATTTCGGGTTCATCATGGTCGGGTTCGATTCGGAGAAGCGCGGCCTGCATGACTATATCTGCAATACCCGCGTAATCAGGACGTAGCGGTGGGGACTGCGGCGGGCACGACAACCGTCGAGATCGCCAACCCGATACGGTGTAGCCGTTGCGATGCGGCCTTGCCGCCCGAGGCGATCGAAGCGAAACAGATGGCGCTGTGCCCGAACTGCGGGGCGGGCGTGCTGGTGCGTGCTTTTCCTGCCATCCTCGCCAGACCCGCCGCTATTTTGCCGGACGAGATCGCGGCCAGCGAGGGAGACGCGACCTGCTTCTTCCATCCCGGCAAGACCGCTGCTGTCGCGTGCGCCCGCTGCGGACGTTTCGTATGCCGGCTGTGCCAGATGGACCTGCGCGGCGAGGCGCTGTGCCCGGAGTGCATCACCTCCGGCATGGCGAAGAAGAAGATCGCGGCGCTCGAGAACAGCCGCGTCTGCTGGGATTCGATCGCGCTGGCGGTGACCATATGGCCGGTCCTGTTCCTGTGGCCGCTGACATTCCTCTCGGCGCCGGCAGCGTTGTACATTGCGATCCGGCACTGGAAAGCGCCGCTGAGCATACGGGGCCGCACGAAGCTGCGTTTCGTAGTCGCCATTCTGCTCGCGACGGCGGAGATCGGCCTTTGGACGTGGTACGCCGTGTACCTGATTTCGCAGGTGGGGACGAAGGGCTGAGAGATGGCCACCGCGAAGATGAAGTACAAGCGCCTGCCTGGAGGGAGGAGAGGCTTCTTTCGCAGCGCGAGCCTGTGGCTGGGCGACGATCACCTGCTGGCGATTACCGGATGGCGGTTCAAGGAGGAATACAACCGGTATTACTACCGGGACATACAAGCGGTAGTCGTTGCGCGGACGCGGCGCTGGGCGGTGACGCTGCCGTGGGTGGGGACGGTGCTCGTGCTGGCGATTTGCTGGCTGGTGGGGACGGCGAGATCGATCGCCCGCCTTACCGATGTTTCGTTGGATCTGCTGGTGGCGGTGGCGCTGGCGTGGCTGCTGGTGGCGCTCAAGGGGAGCGTGAAGTGCCGCATACAGACCGCGGTGAGCCGGGAAGAATTGCCGTCCATTCTGCGGTTCTGGACCGCCGGCAGGGCGCTAAGGATTCTCTCGGCGCGGGTCGCGCAGGTGCAGGGGGCGCTGATCGAGGGCTGGACGGCGCACGTGACGGAAGCGCCTGTGGCTGCTCCTGCGGTGGCGGCATCGCGCGTGAATGGCGAGCCAGCTCAGCCGGTGCGCGGCGGCACGGTGCGATCTGCGCCAGCGTTCTACATCAGCCTGGCGCTGGGAGGGATTCTCTTTTATCCGCCCATCGCGAGGTTTTGGTTCGCCATCATCGTGGTGCAGATGGGGCTGGCGATTCTGACGCTGGTCCGGCAGGACAGAGCGGGCGATCGAGGGGCGAAACGCTTGGTGATCGCAACGATGAGTTTTGTCGGGTTGATGGCTGCCTCTTTCTATATCACGGCGGTTGTGCGGCTCTTCCGCGGAATGGATCTTCGGCACCCGCGGGCAGTGCACCTCTCGGGTTTGAACCCGGTTCTGGTCGCCATCTACACTGCCGGGTGCCTCGCGTTTGCGGCAGCCGGTGCGCTCTCGGCCGCGCGGCGGCGTAAGGGGTAAATACTCATCGCACCCATTCGGCACGAACGCTGTTGGAACCACGAATCGCGGGAAGCGGCCGTGCGCTGTCTCGCGTGCGGTCGATATTTCTGCCGGGAGTGCGTGACCGAGCACGACGAGCGCCTGCTGTGCGCGGCCTGCCTGAAGCGCCTGGCGGGCGGTCGAGTGCGGAAACGCAGCCGGATGGCCTGGGCCAAGGGCGCGCTTGCCAGTGCGATGGGGCTGCTGCTGGCGTGGCTATTCTTTTACGGGATCGGCCAGCTTCTGGCGCAGATTCCCGCGCCGCAAGACGAGGGCGCCTCATGGCAACGCCGGTAAGAACAGGCGGGGCGATCGAGATGCTGGAGGAGGCCGTCCACTTGCTCCGCAGCACTCCGGCGGCCACAGTGGCGGCGTACCTGGTGGGGAGCGTTCCTTTCCTGGTGGGATTCCTGTTCTTCTGGACCGAGATGAGCCGCAGCCGGAACGCGGAGGCGGATTCGTTCGTCGAGGCGCTCGGCATGGCGGCGCTGTTCGTGTGGATGAGCTGGTGGAAGGCCGTGTTCGCCGGGCGCTTGCGGCGGCAACTCGAAGGAGTGCCCGAGCCGCGCTGGACATGGGCGCGCGCCTGGAGAGTCCTGACGGTGCAGGCGAGCGTCCAGCCGCTGAAGCTTGCTCTGATGCCGATGGCGGCCGCGGCGATTCTTCCGGCTGCGGCGGTCTGCGCGTTCTTCCGAAACGTCACCGCGCTGGCGGATAGCGAGGGCCAGAGTCCGGGAGAGACTCTGAGGCAGGCGCGGCGGCAGGCGGGGCTGTGGCAGGGGCAGAACTGGATGGCGCTGGGGATTCTGGCGCTGTTCTCGCTGGTCGTCTTTCTGAATGTTGCCCTGACGCTCGCGCTGCTACCGCAACTGGTCCGCATTCTGACCGGCTACGAAAGCGAGTTCGCCAGGAGCGGAGTGTACTTCGCGGCGAACTGGACGTTCTTTGCGGTCGCCGTGGGCGTCGCGTGGTTATGCGTAGATCCCTTCGTGCAGGCGCTGTATGTGCTGCGCTGCTTCCTGGGCCAAGCGATCGGAAGCGGCGCGGATTTGAAGGCCGAGCTGAGGGGGTTGAGGCGGGCGGCAGCACTGGTGGCGCTCTTGCTTGTGATGCCGTGCGCCTGGCGGGCTGGCGCGGCGCAGGCGGCCGTTCCTGCGGCGCAATCCCGTTCGGCGGTCTCGGCGGCGGAGCTCGACCGGTCGATCGACCACGTGCTGGCCGAGCGCGAGTACCGCTGGCGATTGCCTCGTGCGGCTCCCCCGATGCGTCCATTCGGATCGGCCATGATCCGGTTCACCGAGCAGGCGCTCGGGTATTTGCGCCGCGGCATGCGATTCGTGAGCAATGGGCTGGACCGGTTGATGGGATGGCTGCGGGATCTGCTTGGGTCGGCGCAGGCCGGCGACAGGGGATCGGGCTCGGCGCCTTCCGGGCTGTTGCGCGTATCGCTGGTGCTGCTGGCGTTGGTTGCGGCGGGCGCGGCCGTGGCGCTGTTTCTGCGTTTCCGAAAACGCCGGATGCCGAAAACGGTGGCGGGCGCGGCGCCGCCGGTCGTGGATCTGACCGACGAATCGCTGATGGCAAGTCAGCTCCCGGAAGAGACGTGGCTGGCGCTGGCCGAGGAATGGATCGGGAAGCAGGATTTTCGCATGGCCCTGCGCGCGTTATACCTGGGCACGCTGGCGACGCTCGGACGCACCGGCCTGGTGGCCATTCACGCGTGTAAGTCGAATCGGGAATATGAGAGCGAGCTGCGGCGCAAGAGCCGTGCCGCGCCGGACATTCCGCCGCTTTTTCGGGAAAACCTGGGGAGCTTCGAGAGAAGCTGGTATGGCAGGCACGAAGTTTCGAGCGGCGACGTCGGGCAGTTCCGCGCGAACCTGGACCGGATCAAGCTGCTGGCCGTCGCGGCGGGAGGGGCGCAATGAAGCGGCCGGGCGCGGCGCCGGTAGTTGTCTCGCTCCTGGTTGCGGCGGCGGGCTTCGGGGCAATTGCGCTGCTCCTCGATCTGCGTTTTGCGGCCGGCGACGTTTATCCGCGCTACTCCTCGCTGCGCAGCGATCCGGTGGGCGTGCGGGCGCTGTACGAGAGTCTGGCGCGGCTGCCGGGGGCCTCAGTGGAGCGGAGCTTCACGCCGATCGAGCGCCGCCGCGACGCCGATGCGACGGTGTTCTACCTGGGCGTGGAGCTGCGAGACCTGGCTGTGGAGAAATCCGAATTGCGCCAGATGCTGGAGCGGACCGCCGCGCGGGGCAACACCGTGGTGGTGTCGCTGGCGCCTTGCAAGCGCAGTCCGGAGGACAAATCGGCACTGGCGATCAAGGCCTGGGATCTGCCTATTGAGCAGGCGCCGAGTGAGGACGGCGACGGGGCGCTCTCGTTCGGACCGGCGAAGAACTGGAACGCGATTCACAGCGAAGGGGAGAAGCCGGTGGCGGTTGAGCGGACGTTCGGTAAGGGCGCGGTGGCACTGGCGGCGAGCACATATCCGTTCCTCAATCAGGCTCTCGCCGAGAATCGCCAGACCGCGTTGCTGGTCCAACTGGTGAGCGCGCGAACGCGGATGATTTTCGACGAAGCTCATTTCGGCGTGGTGGAGCAGGGCAGCCTGGCCGCGTTGGCGCGCCGGTACAGACTGGGCGGGCTGGTGGCGGGCCTCCTGCTGCTGGCGGGGCTCGCCATTTGGAAGCAAAGCGCGGGTTTCCCGCCGGCCGCCGAGATCGGAGCGGCATCGGACGGACCGGTGGCAGGGCGGGATTCGCTCTCCGGGTTCGCGAGCCTGCTGCGGCGGAACGTGGCCCCGCGCAAACTGATGGAGCTCGGATGGAGCGAATGGAAACGGACGCATGGCCGCGACCTGGAGCCGGACGACGCCGCGGCGGTGGAAGCGATTCTGGCTACGGAAGCGGACCCGCTGCGGGCCTATACGAAAGCACGCGGCACGTTGCAGGAAAGGAAGCGCATTTGAACGAGACTCTTGAGCAGTTCCAATCCTCGATACGAGGCATCACGGCCGAGGTGGGGAAGGTCATTATCGGGCAGCAGAATGCGATCCGGCAGAGCCTGATCGTCATCCTTTCGAACCAGCACGCGCTGATCGAGGGCGTTCCGGGCGTGGCGAAGACGCTGCTGGCGCGCACGCTGGCGCGGGTGATGAATTGCGAGTTCGGGCGTATCCAATTCACGCCCGACCTGATGCCGGCCGATATCACCGGGACCAGCGTTTTCAACCTGCAGCGCAATGAATTCTCGCTGATCAAAGGCCCGCTGTTTACCACCTTCCTGCTGGCCGATGAAATCAACCGGGCGCCGGCGAAGACGCAATCGGCGCTGCTGCAATCGATGCAGGAGCGGCGGGTCACGATCGACCGCGAGACCTACACGCTTTCGCCGAACTTCACGGTCTTCGCGACTCAGAATCCGGTGGAATCGGAAGGCACCTACCCGCTGCCGGAGGCGCAGAAGGACCGCTTCATGATGAAGATCGCGATGCCGTGGCCGGAGCGTGCGGACGAGATGGGCCTGGCGCAGCGGATGCTTGCGGGCGACGCGCCGGAAACGGTTCTCGAAAGCGGCAGCGTGGCGGCGGTTCTTCGTGAGGAGGATCTGGCGGCGCTGCGCTGTGCCCTCGCCGGGGTGGTTGTGCGAGAGGAACTGGTGGGCTACCTGGTGGACGTGGTTCGGCGCACGCGCGAGCATGAAAATGTTCTGGTGGGGGCGGGGCCGCGCGCGATGCAGGCGCTGTTGCTGGCCAGCCGGGCTTTCGCGGGAATGGAAGGCCGGGATTTCGTCACGCCCGACGACGTTCGCGCGGTCGCGCTGGCCGTGCTGGAACATCGGCTGATTCTGAGGCCGGAGGCGGAGATCGAAGGCGTCCGCGCTTCCGAGGTAGTAGACGCCATTTTGCACGAGATTCCCGTTCCGCGATGATCGCACCGCGCACAAGACTGCTCGTTCTGGCTGCCTTGGTGGCTCTGCCGCTCGCGGCGGTGGCCGGCCTGATCCCGGCGCTGGCGGCGGTTTCGGTTGCGGCGATCGCAGCTCTCGCCGCCGCGGCGGCGTGGGACGCGGGTAGGGGATTCCGGGCCATCGACACGCTCGGCGTTCGGTTGCCGGCGTTGCTGCGCGCGACTCGCGACGTGGAGGCTCAACTGGAGCTCGAGGTTGTCAACCGCGGATCCCAGAGCGTGCCCGTTCAAGTGGCGTTGCGGCTGCCGCGGGATCTGGAGTCGGAGAGCCTGGTGGCGACCGCCGTGGCGGGGCCGGGTGTGACGCGCATCGCCTGGCCGCTGGTGGCGCGTGAGCGGGGCGATTACGCGATCGAGCTTGCCGATATCGAGCGGGCGTCGCCGTGGGGCCTGTGGTCCATACGCTCCGTGATTCCGGTGAAGTGCGAGGTGCGCGCCTATCCGAACATGCGCGGCGGCCCGACGCGGGCGCTATTGCTGAGCCGCGAGACCTCCGGTGCGCGCCGGCAACGCCAGGTGGGGCGCGGGCGGGAGTTCGAGAAGCTCCGCGATTACGCGCACGGCGATTCGTTCGATGAGGTCTGCTGGACGGCCACGGCGCGGCGCGGCAAACCCATCGTCAAAGTGTTTCAGCTCGAGCGGACCCAGGATCTGTACGTGGTGGTGGACGCCTCGCGGCTGACCGCGCGCCGGGAGACGCTCGAGAAGTACGTCACCGCGGCGCTGCATCTGGGACTGGCGGCCGAGCGGCAGGGCGACCGCTTCGGCTTGGTCACGTTCAGCGACAAGGTCCACCGGTTCGTGCGGGCGCGGAGCGGCAAGGCGCACTACCGCGCGTGCCGCGAGGCCATTTACAAGCTCCAGCCGCGGCGCGTATCGCCCGATTTCGGCGAACTGTTCGGCTTCATCCAGACGGTGCTGCGGAAGCGCGCGCTGCTGGTGGTGCTGACGGCGCTCGACGACCCGGTGCTGGCCGAAGGCTTCGCGCAAGCCGTCCAGATCGCTTCCCGGCGGCATCTGGTGCTGGTCAACGTGGCGGGGACGCCGGGTATTCAGCCGCTCTTCGACGGGCCGCCGCCCGAGGCCCTCGACGACCTGTACCGCGGCGTGGCCGGCCAGCTTTTCTGGAAGAAACTGCGCGAGCTTCGGATGACGCTCGAGCGCGCTGGAGTGCGCTTTTCCGTCCTCAGCCAGGACGCCCTCGAGACCGAACTGACTTCGCTCTACCTGGATGTGAAGCGGAGGCAGGCGCTATGATTCTCGACCTGCCGCGTTTCGTCGCGGCCGAGCAGGCCTATTGGCGCGAACTGGAGACGATCCTGGGCCGCCTGGAGGACGATGCCGCGGCGCGCATGACTCTCGAACAGATCGAGAGGTTTCATTATCTCTACGAGAGATGCTCGGCGGACCTGGCGAAGATGGCGACTTTCTCGGCGGAGGCGGAGGCGAGGGAGCACCTGGAATCGCTGGTGGCGCGCGCCTACGGCGAGATCCACTCGACGCGCGAGCGGGTCAGGCGCCCGCGGCCGCTGCACTGGTTCTTCACCACGTTCCCCGGCACGGTTCGGCGGCACGCCCGGCTGTTCTCGATTGCGGTCGCCATCACGCTGCTCGGCAGCGCCTTCGGCGCGTTTGCCGTGCTCGAAGACCCGGAAGCGAAGGCCGTCATCATGCCGTTTCCCGGCCTCGAAGAGAGCCCGGCCGAACGCGTGGCCAGAGAGGAAAGGGGCGCGGCGGACCGCCTGCGCAACCGTCACGCAACGTTCTCCGCGCAGTTGATGACGCACAACATTCGGGTGTCGATTGCGACCTTCAGCCTGGGGATTACCTGGGGCGCCGGGACGGTTGCGGTGATCTTCTACAACGGCGTGACGCTGGGCGCGGTGTCCGCCGATTACGTGCGCGCGGGGCAGACGGAGTTTCTGCTGGGGTGGCTGCTGCCGCACGGCGTGATCGAGATTCCGGCGTTCCTGATCGCGGGCCAGGCGGGCCTGCTGCTGGCGAGCGCCGTGATCGGGTGGGGCCGGCGCACCACGCGCGGCGAGCGGATGCGGGCCATCGCCGGTGATCTGGTGACGCTGGCGGGCGGGGTTGCTGTGATGCTGGTGTGGGCGGGCCTGGTGGAAGCGTTCCTTTCGCAATTCCACCGGCCAGTGGTTCCCTATGGGCTGAAGATCGGTTTCGGTGTGGCCGAGTTGATCCTGCTGACGCTGTTTCTCGGCCGCTCGGGCGCGAGCGAGACCACGCGATGAGCCGCCGCAGCCGCACGATCGAGATCGAGACGCCGGAGGGCGTTCAGTTCTCGCTGTTGCTGGCGGGGCCGTTGGCGCGGTTCCTGGCGTGGGTGGTCGATGCCTGCGCGGTGATAGCCGTTTCTCTGATTGTGGGCCGTGTGCTGGCGCTGGCCGGCGTCTTGGGCGCGGACATCGTGGAGGCCTCGCGCGTTGCCCTGTATTTCGTCATCTCAATCGGGTACGGGATTGCGCTCGAGTGGCAGTGGCGCGGCCAGACGGTGGGCAAGCGGCTGCTGCGTCTTCGCGTCATGGACGAGCGGGGCCTCCATCTGCGCTTCAGCCAGGTGGCCGTCCGGAACCTGATGCGGGCGGTGGACGCGATGCCGGCGCTCTACATGACCGGGGGCCTGGCCTGCCTGCTCAGCGCGAAAGCGAGGCGGCTGGGAGACGTGGCGGCGGGGACGATTGTGGTTCGCAATCCCAAGCTGCCCCATCCCGACCTGGCGCAGTTACTCGAAGGAAAATTCAACTCGATGCTGACTTACGACCACTTAGTCAGGCGGCTGCGCCAGCGCGCTTCGCCCGAAGCGGCCGGCATCGCGATTCAGGCCCTGGTGCGCCGGGACCAATTCGCGCCCGAGGCACGGGTTGAGGTCTTCCGCGAGATCGCCGCGTACTTTCGGTCCCTGGCCGAATTCCCCGACGAGGCCGTGGCGCAGATCACGGACGAGCAATACGTGAGAAACGTGGTCGAGATTCTGGCCGGGCGAATCCGCAGGCCCGTTACTTCTTCGGCGACGCAGGGCTAGAGGCGGACTCCACCTTCACGTTCGAGAAGACCGCGGTCTCCATGCGGCCGGCGTCGTGCGCGCAGACAGCCAGGCCGACGTAGACCGGATCTTGCAGGGCCAGGTTCTTGGACCCGACCTTCTGCGGCGGCTCGCCGGGCACGGTCGAGAGCCACATCTCGAAGACGTGGCCGTGCCGCTCCAGGCGAAGCAGTGCCGGTGCGGAGATAGACGATGATATCTCCTCGGTAGTGGCCGCGGGCGCGGTGCGAAACTGCATGGCCGTCAATCCGCTGCCGTGCAGGATCACATCGATGTAGGGCGAGTCCGGAGCGAGGCTCTGGCGAACTACCAGGCCGGCCTTGCGGTGCGGGTCGCCTCCGTCGGCGCCGGTGGTGATGCGCACCTCGGCGGAGATGGCGAAATCGCCCGAGAGTTTCTTCCACACAAAGTGGAAGGCGTCGGCATTGCCCCACATGTTGAGGCCGCCGCCGGTCACGGTGTACGCGTCCTTCGCGCTGTCGAACTGGGCCGAGCCGGGCCGTAGGCTGGCGCCAATATCGAGCTGGCCTTGGAACTGGCCAACGGGGGAGGACGGCTCGGCGGCGGCTGCCAATGCCGCAGAGAGGAGGAGGAATGAGGGAAGCCGGTTCATCATCCCGATTGTCTCGCAAATCAGGAGGCGGGGAGCGGCGTCGACTTGTCTCCGCCCACCAGCGCCGCCAAATCCCGGACGACATCCTTCATGGCCTCCGACTGCGCTACCAGTTCCTCGGCCGCCGCGGCGGTCTGTTCCGCACTGGCCGCGTTGGACTGAGTAACGCGCTCCATCTGCGCAATGGCCTTGGCGATCTCGTCCATCCCCCGTGTCTGCTCCGCGCTGCCTTGGGTGACCGTGTCGGCCACTTCCTGGACGTCGTTGCGAATCTGCCCGCTCTGGCCCAGCGACTCGTTCACGGCCAGCAGCCCGGTGCGGCCTTCGGAAGCGCCCGCCACGCTGCGGCTGACCAGGTCTGTGGTGGTCTTGGCCGCTTCGGCGCACCGGCGAGCCAGGTTTCGGACCTCATCTGCCACCACCGCGAAACCCGCTCCGGATGCACCGGCTCGCGCCGCTTCGACGGCCGCGTTCAAAGCGAGAATATTGGTCTGAAAAGCGATGCCCTCGATGACGGCTAGAATTTTCGATATTTCCTTGCTGGAGGCGTCGATGCCGTTCATCGTCTCGGCGAGCTGCGCGGCTGCCTGTCTTCCGCCTTTGCCGATTTCCTGCGCCCGAACCATCAGCCTCGAACACTGGCGGCCCGCCTCCGCATTCTGGTGGGTTAGTGCGGTGATCCGGTCCGTCGAGGCCGACGTTTGTTCGAGGCAGGCGGCATGCTCCGACGCCCCTTGCGCCAGCGCCTGGCTGGAGGAGGAGACCTGTGATGCGGCGTAGACCACTTGCTCTGCGCCCGCCGCGATTTCGCGCACGGCCCGCGTCAGAACCCCACTCGTCCGCCGGGCCAGGACAATCGAGGCCGCCACCAACGCTCCCAGCAGAACAAGAATGACGGACGCGAGCAGGAGCGTCTCGCTTCGCATGGCGCGCTGCCTCCGCTCGGTGCCGTGGGCCAGTAGCAACACCACCTTGTCGAGCGAATCCGTAGGCACGCGGTCCTGTCCTATTACCATCGCGTCCACCAATCGCTGATTTTGGCCGTGCGCTTCCGTAAACGCCTTCAGCGCCGCTTCGTACTTGGCCGCCATGGCCTGGTGACCGATCAGGAAGTGGTCGACGGCCGTTTGGACCTCTTCGTCCTCCACCATCGTTCTGAGATCGGTCCCTTGCGAGACGACGGATCTCTCCTGCTCGTGGAATGCCCGCGTGTATCGCTCCAGAGCCGGGGGTTCCGTGCCTCGAAGCAGGATGTCTTTCCACTCCTGCACTTGCTTCTTGAACGTGAGTTGCATCACCCGCGCCGCGTCCTGCGCGCGCAACTCATTTCCTTCCGCTGCGGCTGTCGTCCTGAGAGCGTTAGTGAGGAGGCCGGCCGAGACCACGCATAACGCCCAGCTCAAACCTAGCAGCAGCAAGATCTTTCCCGTCAACGTTCGCGCTTTCATACCCGGTCACGGCCTCACAAGTCTGTATCGGCCCAAGTCGCGCTCTCTTGAGGTGGTTGTCCGGAAGAATGCGGCCAGGAGGGAGGGGTTTGGCCGGTCAGCTCGCGGCCGGCGCCGGAGGGGCCGAAGCCACTGGCCGGCTGCCTGCGTAGCGTAGCGCGAACGCTCCAAAGGCGGCGAGCACGAGCGTGTAAAAATGCACGCGGAGGCGATCGGTGACCATGGGAGCTACCAACGAGGCAATGTAGATCAGCACCATCAGAACGAAGAACAGAGCGGCGGTGTTCTCACGGCCCGGCCTTTCGTAGAGAACGGAGGCGGCGAGAAACGCCGCGGCCACCACAATCAGCGAGTCGTACGTGGTTGCGTATCCGTTGATGACCAGGGTCCAAGTCAGGGCGGCCGCCCACAGCAGGCGCTGCCGATCCGGGCCGGAGGAATCGTACGAGCGCCAGTTGGCCGCCAGCCAGACAAACGGAGGCATCAGAACGGCAGCGACAAGGATCACCGTAAACGGACCATGGGTGTCCACGATCCTCCGGATGAAGTGATTGCCGTCGATAAGTAGGGGCCAATTCTCCCAGGGCGAGTAACCGGATGAAGCGAAGTGTTGATACATCGAGAGCACTCCCCAGTAACTGCGGAGCACGCTCGATCCCAGAAAGATACAAATCGTGGCTACGGTGGCCAGTGCGCCGGCCGCGAAACCTGCGATCAGGCGCAGGTTCCAGCGAACGAGCATCAGCGGGACCAGGAGCATCGCCAGCGACGGCTTATACAGAAGGCCCGCGAGCGCCAGACCGGCCCAGAATCGCCTGCCATCGAGATCCAGCCTTGCCGCGCAAGCACATATCGTGAACGCAAGAACGCCGATTTGACCGCCATGAAGCGTCCATCCCGCGAACGGCCAGAAAGAGATCGCCAGGAGTATCGCCGCTTGACGCTGGTCCTTTCGGAGGTGCGCAAGGAACGGATAGAGCGTTCGCAGACCAATGGCGTATAGGCCGGTGGCAGTAAGAATCCAGAGTAAGTAGGCCACGCGATAAGGGAAGAGAGCAAACGGGCGGAACGCGAGGGCGAGGTGGGGCGCGCAGGCGAACCAGAGTGTGGCTTCCCCCTCGCGGTGGAGCTCGCGGAACAACTTAGTCTGGAGATTCAGGTCATAGAGCGCAGGCGGAGCGTGTTCGTTCAGGATCTTACCCGCGACATAGAATTCCGCGAAATCGTTGCCGATGTAATGCGAGGGCGGCTGGCCGGGCTTCCAGCCGAGGAACGACGCGATCAGCATTACGGTCCATACAAGCAAGCAGGTCCCGCAAATGAGCGAGATCTCTCTTGCGCTGGGCACGAGCCACGCGAACTTCTCCAGCCATCCGGCGACTCGCAGTTTCGTTGTCAACGCCCGACCTCTGCGCTATCGTAGCAGACGAAGGACGGAATACCGCGAGCCAGCGCATCCCGCGCACACGGGCGAAAGCCAGCCGGACAGCGCACGCGGGCTTCCGGGGATTCGCTACGCTCCGGCCGCCGCCGCCCGCCGCTTCCCGAACACCAGGTAGATCACCAGTCCGATGGCCAGCCAGACGAAGAAGCGGACCCAGGTCTCGAGCGGAAGGCCGACCATCAGCAAAAGGCAGCAGGCGATGGAAACCAGAGGCGTGAAGGGAACCAGGGGGACGCGGAAGGCGCGGGGCCGGTTGGGCTGCGTGCGGCGAAGCACGATCACGCCTGCCGACACCACAATGAAAGCGAACAGCGTGCCGATGTTCGATAGCTCCGCGAAGGTGTCGATGTCCCAGATGCCGGCCGGAATCCCTACGAAGAAGCCGGCGATCCAGGTGGAGATGTGTGGCGTACGGTAGCGCTGGTGGACCTTTGAAAATATGCCCGGCAGCAGGCGGTCACGCGACATCGCAAACCAGATGCGCGCCTGGCCGTACTGGTAGACCAGCAGCGAGGACAGCATCCCCATGAGCGCGCCCGCGGTCACGATAAGCCGCAGCCGGTTCATGCCCAGCGCCTTCAGCGCCACTGCCACAGGCGCGTCCGGGTCCAGGTCCTTCCAACTCACGATTCCGGTCAGCACCAGCGAGACTGACGCATAAAGCAGCGTGCAGACGGCCAGCGTGGCGATGATGCCGAACGGCAGGTCGCGCTGCGGATTCTTGCACTCCTCGGCGGCCGTGGAGACGGAATCGAATCCGATGTAGCTGAAGAAAATGATGGAGCCGCCGGCCAGGACGCCGGGGAAGCCGTTCGGCGCGAAGGGATGCCAGCGCGCGGGGTTGATGGCGTGCGCGGCCCCGATGCAGAAGATCACGATGGCGGTCATCTTGCAGATCACCATCACGGTGTTCACTTCCGCGCTTTCACGCACGCCCCGGACCAGAATCCACGTGACGCCCATCGTGATCAGGAGCGCTGGGATGTTGAACCATCCCGCGGTGCCGCCCGGGGCAGGGAAGGGCGGGAAGGCCAGTTGGTTCGGCAAATGGATCCCGAAGAGATTGTCGAACAGGTCTTGCAGATAGGCCGAGAATCCGACCGCCACCGACATGTTCGACACCGCGTATTCGAGGATCAGATCCCAGCCGATGATCCAGGCGAAGATCTCGCCCAGCGTCGCGTAGGCGTAGGTGTACGCGCTGCCCGCGATCGGGATCATCGAGGCCAACTCGGCGTAGCACAGCGCCGCGAAGCAGCAGGCGAAGGCCACCAGGACGAAGGACAGCGTGAGCGCCGGCCCCGCCCCCGGCCGGCCGATCTGCATCGGCACGTGAAAGCCGTGCGCAATGAAGTCGAATAACGTGACCTTCAGCCACGCCCACGGGTCGGGGTGCAGCCGGTCGAGAACCTGCGTGATCTTGCCGCGGGCCGCGGTCCCGGTGACCGTGAAAATGCCCGAGCCGATGACGGCCCCGATGCCCAGGGCGGTGAGACTCCACGGGCCGAGCGTCTTGCGCAGCCGCTTGTCGGGAGCTTCCGACTCGGCGATCAACGCGTCGATATTCTTGGTCCTGAAGAGCTGGGACACGAGGAGGTCTTCAACCGGCCGGTGGCCGATGACTGACGTCCGATGGCGGCTGGGCTTACCGCTTGCGCTGGCCCTTCACCATCTTTTGCACTTTGTGCTTGTGGGAGCCGCGTGCGACGCCCGAGGCGCGCTTGGCCTTCGGCGGCGCCTTCTTTCGCGCCACCCGCTTTGCCTTCTTCCGTTCCGTTCTGTCCGTGATTTGTTTGGTGTTCATTCGCGTGTCTTCAGTCCTAGGTACTTCTCAACGATCTTCTTCAATCCGTAACCCGGAAAACTCACTGTGATCTTCGCGTCGTCGCCATCGCCCTCGCGGCGCACGATGGTGCCCCGTCCGTAGAGCGCATGCTCGACGGAGGAGCCGACCGCGCGCGGCCTGGGGCGCGGCGGCGGCGGAACGCTAGGCCCCTGTACTGCCGGGGTCGCGGCGGGCGGATTCGCCTGCACCGCGCCCGCCGGAAGATTCTTGACCATCCCGCGCGCCGTAAAGAACTCGGAAATGTTTTCTAGGGAATTATACGTCTTGCCGGTGTAGGTATTCTTGCGAGCCGCCTCGCGGACCACATAGCGGTCGCCGTACAGATCCAGTTCGGCGGCTGCGGGAGCCCCGCCCAGCCGCTCGGTCCGCTCCTTCGGAATCTCGCTGAGAAAGCGCGAAGGAACCGAAGGCTCGGCCATGCCGCCGCCGAACCGCCGCCGCTCGCGCGCCCAGGTGAGGATGAGCCGCTTCTGCGCGCGCGTCATGGCGACATAGCAGAGCCGCCGCTCCTCTTCCATGGCCGCTTCGGAATCGAGGGAACGGCTGTGCGGGAACAGGCGTTCCTCCAGGCCGGCGACGAACACCACCGGAAACTCCAGGCCCTTGGCGTTGTGCACGGTCATCAGGCGGATCTGCGCTTTGTCGTCGATGGCGTCGGCCTCGGAAACCAGAGCGGCGTGGTCCAGGAACTCCGCGATGCCCTCTCCGCGCTCGGCGGCCTCAATGGCGGCATTCTCGAGTTCGCTCAGGTTCTCCATGCGGCTCTCGGAATCGGGGTCCTTGCCGGCCTCGAGCATCTTCATGTAGCCGGTGCGATCCAGAATCATCCGCAACGTTTCCTGTAGCTTCTGTTTCTCGGCTCCCGCGCGCAGTTCTTCGATCAGTTTGCGGAACTCGGCGAGCGCGGCGCCGGCCCGTGTGGCGAACGCCTTCTCGTCGAGCATGCGCCCGATGGCGTCCCACATGCCGATCCGGTGCGCGATCGCATAATGCTCGATTTGCTCCACCGTGGTCTTGCCGATGCCGCGCGCGGGCACGTTGACCACCCTCATCAGGCTCACCGAATCCTGCGGCGAAATGAGCAGCTTCAAGTAGGCGAGCGTGTCCTTGATCTCAGCGCGTTGGTAGAAACTGAATCCGCCGACCACCTGGTACTTGCGGCCGTAACGCCGCAGCGCTTCCTCGATCTGCCGCGACTGGGAATTGGTGCGGTAAAGCACCGCGATGCCTTCGCCCGGATTCTCGCGCAGCACCCGCTCCATCTGATCCGCGATGAAGAGCGCCTCGTTCCCGCCGTCATAGCCTTCGTAGAGCCCGATCGGCGCGCCCGCGCCCGCATCCGTCCATAGCCATTTCCCTTTGCGCTGGGTGTTGCGCGAGACCAGCGCACTGGCGCCTTCGAGAATGTTCTTGGTGGAGCGGTAGTTCTGCTCTAGCTTGATGGTGCGCGCGTTGGGGTAATCGCGCTCGAAATCGAGAATGTTCTGGATGTCGGCGCCGCGCCAGCTATAGATCGATTGGTCTTCGTCGCCCACCACACAAACGTTCTTGTTGATCTGGGACAGCAGCCCCATCAACTCGTATTGGCTGCGGTTGGTGTCCTGATACTCGTCGATGAGCAGATGCAGCACGCGCCGGTTCCAGGTCTCGCGCAGCCGGTCGTCATGCTGCAGCAGCCGGACGGCTTCGAGCAGCAGGTCGTCGAAATCGAGCGCGTTGGCCTGCCGCAGCCGGCCCTCGTAGCGCTCGTAGACCGAGGCCAGCCGCGTGGTTTTCGGGTCCTTGGAATTCCGCAGGACCTCTTCGGGCGACTCCTTCTTGCTCTTGGCCCCGCCGATGCGCGCGAGCGTGGCGCGGTACTGCATGAACTGCTTCTCTTCGAGTCCCAGCTCGCGGTAGATGGCCTTGATCAAGGCGAGCTGATCGTCGTCGTCGTAGATGGTGAAGTTGCGGGTGAAGCCGGGACGAATGTCGGCGAGCGACTGGCCGTCGCGCCGCAGCAGCCGCACGCAGAAGGAATGGAACGTCGAAACGATGAGGCCCGAAAGCGCGTGCCGCCCGCCCAGTAGCTTCTCCACGCGATCGCGCATTTCTTTCGCGGCCTTGTTTGTGAAGGTGACGGCTACGATGGCCGGCGGAGGGACACCGCACGTCTCGATCAGGTGAGCGATCCGGTGCGTAATCACACGCGTCTTGCCGCTTCCCGCGCCGGCCAGAATCAGCAATGGACCGCCGTGGTAGGCGGCGGCTTCGCGCTGCTGCGGATTGAGACCTTCGAGGAAATCCATCGGTTACTGGGAGTTTGCGGCCGGGGACGCGCGGCCGGCTGCGCTGCTATCTGGTACCAGTTGATTTTAGCACGCGAGGGCGGGATCGCCGCCTGGAATCTCAGATCTCGAATACCGCGCCGGTATCCGCGCTGGTCACGTGCAGCAGGTAGCGTGCCAGCCACCCGCGCTTCACCTTCGGTTCGAATGGCGGGAGGGCCTGCAATCGGCGCGCGATTTCGGCATCGTCCACCTTCAGCTCGAGCTGGCAGGTGCGGGCGTTGATGTAGATGCGGTCGCCCGGGCGTATGGCCGCGATGGGCCCGCCCGCCGCCGCCTCAGGAGAGACGTGGCCAACGCACAGGCCGCGCGTGCCGCCGGAGAAGCGGCCGTCGGTGATCAGCGCGGCGCGGACTCCGGCGCCGGTCAGAGCCGCGGTGGGCGACAGCATTTCCTGCATACCGGGCCCCCCGCGCGGACCCTCGTAGCGGATCACCACCACGTCGCCGTCCTTCACCTCGCCCGCCAGAATACCGCGCAGTGCGTCTTCCTGCGACTCGTATATGCGCGCGGCGCCCTCGTACTCCATCATGTCGGCGGCGATGCCGGCCACCTTCACCACCGCGCCCTTGGGCGCAAGATTGCCGAACAGGATCGCCAGGCCGCCGGTTTTCGAGAACGCCTTTTCGACCGGCCGGATCACGTCGCCGTCCGGATCGGGTGCGCAGGCGACCGAGTCCACCAATCGGCCCGTGACGGTGGGCACGTCGAGCTTCAGCCCGCTCGAAGCGTGCCGGTCGATTTCTTTCAGAATGGCAGGGATGCCGCCCGCCCGGTGCACGTGCTCGATGTGCACTTCGGGCCGGCTGGGCGACACTTTACAGATGTTCGGTGTGGCGGCGGAGATTTCATTCAGCCGCGCCAGTTTGAACGGGATGTCGGCGGAATGCGCCAGCGCCAGCGCGTGCAGGATGGTGTTGGTCGATCCGCCCATGGCCATATCGAGCACGAACGCGTTCACCAGCGCCTGCTCGTTCACGATGTCGAGCGGCCGTACGTTGTCGTCGAGACAGCGCTTGAGCACGTGGGCGGCTTTCTTCGTGAGCTCGATGCGGTCGGGGTTCGGCTCGGTCAATCCCTGCATCTTGTGCGCCCAGCGCTCAGCCGGAATGGTTCCATTGCCCGGCAGCGCCAGCCCGATGGCCTCGCCCAGGCAGTTCATCGAATTCGCCGTGAACATGCCGGAGCAGCTTCCGCAGCCGGGGCAGGCGCGCTCGGCCAGCGACCGCAGCTCCACTTCGGTCATCTTCCCTACGCTGTGGCGGCCCACGCCCTCGAACACCGTGATGAGGTCCGTGTTTCCCTCACCCGCCAGCATCGGCCCGCCGCTCAAGTAGACGGCAGGAATATTGATCCTCACCATGGCGTTGTACATGGCCGGGACGATCTTGTCGCAGTTGGCGATGCCGATCCAGGCGTCGCAGGGGTGTGCGCCGATGATGGTCTCGATCTGGTCGGCGATCAGCTCGCGCGAGGCCAGCGAGTATTTCATTCCGAAATGGCCCATGGCGATGCCGTCGCAGATGGCGCCGCCGACGTTCACATACCAGACGTTGAAGCCGAGCTCCTTCAACTCGTCGCGCACGATGGCGCCGATGCGGTCCAGGTGCGCGTGGCCGGGGATCTGGTTGGTATAGGAATTGATCACCGTGACGAACGGCTTCTTCAAGTCGTCGAGCGAGCGGATCACGCCCTCGGCCATCATCAGCGCCGCGGCCGGGAGCATGTGCGTGCCCTCGGCGATAATGCGGCTGCCCTTTTTGCGAATATTCTCGATGCCTTCGTTCATTCGTTCTATTTTGACACGGGTTGGAGTAGTATGACTGTCATGAAGCTCGCACCGCTGTTCCTGCTCTCGACCGTTGCGCTCTGGTGCCAGTCTTTTTCTTTCGGCGTGAAAGGCGGCGTGCCGCTGGGCGAAGCCCTGTCCGGCAACGGTGACGCCAGGGACCTCATCGGCACCCAGCGATGGACGATTGGCCCAACCGTCGAACTGAGCCTTCCGCTCAACCTGTCGGTTGGTGTAGACGCGTTGTACCGCCGCTTTTCCTCCGCCTTCGTAAGCTCGGGGGCCGTCACTTACTTCAACAACGCCAACATCGGCCACTTGGAGTTCCCTGTGTACGCCAAGTATCGATTTGGAGGGCACGTGGTCCGGCCTTACGTGGAGGCGGGCTTCGCTTTCGACTATGCGCAGTCTTCAGGCACGTCCGGATGCACTGGAGGAGAGGCGGGCCCTGGGGAGCCCCTCTGCGGCAGCGCACCTGCTTCGAGCACCTACAGCTCGTCCCAATGGGGCGTCGCGGAGACGGTTGGCGGCGGCGTCGAGATCAAGGCGGCTTTTCTCAAGATCGCGCCCGAAGTCCGGTATACGCGTTGGCAGAAGGGAGTGTTCGCGAATTTCTCCGGGTCCCTGACCACCACGTCGCACCCCAACCAGGCGGAAGTGCTGGTGGGAATCCGGTTCTGAACAGCCTATGCAACTCTCGACGATATTGGCGTTGATGAGCGTCGCGGTTACCCAGGCTTGGCCTGGCGGGGTCGTCGAGGATCAGATTGAACGCATCCGTGCAAACGTTGCCGCCAGAACGGCGCGCATCCCGGATTACACGTGTCAGGAGACCATAGACCGCACGTGGTGCGTCAGCCACGATAAGACCAGCAGAGTCGCCGACCGCGTGCGGTTCGAGGTTCAGGCCGCCGAAGGCAGAGAACACTTCGCGTGGCCTGGAGGGGGCCGGTTCGACGATGGCGAAGTGCGAGCCGTCCTAGGACGGGGCTTAACGAAGAGCGGCGACTTTTCCGGGTTTCTCACAAAGATATTCACCCCGAATGCGGCCACCTTCACGGCCGTGGGCGAGGAATCGGCCGGCGGCCGGCGGACAATCCGCTACGACTACAGTGTTCCGCGGAGTTCCGGTTACGTGCTGATCGGGCCCGGGGGGCGAGCGCTGGCCGGCTTTCATGGCTCGTTTTGGGTGGATGCGGAAACGCTCGATTTGGCGCGGCTCGAAATCGAAGCCGGTGACATTCCGCCAGCTCTGAGGATAGCGAGCTCAAAATTGGCGATCGATTACGGCCTGGTGACGGTGGGCCCGGGAAGCTTCCTCATTCCGCAGACTGTCGAAGCGCGGATGGTCAGCGACCGCGGATTTGAGAACCGGAGTTTGACGCACTACTCGCAGTGCCACCAGTTCGTTGTGGAATCGACAGTCTCTTTCGAGGAACGGCCGGCCGAACGGGCGGTGAGAGAAGCGGTCGGCGAGGAGGCCATTCTGCCTTCGGGCGTGAATCTGGACACCGAGCTGGTCGCGCCCATCGATCGCAAAACGGCGGCGGTCGGAGACATCGTTCAGGCGCGGATTCGCAAAGATGCGGCCGCCGGCGGCGGCGTCCGGGTCCCGAAGGATGCGCTCTTGGAGGGACGGATTCTGCTGATTGAGAGGCACGAATCCGCGCCGCCGTGCGAGGCCACCCAGCCGTCTCTGCCGTGCGACCTGCTGCTGCGCTTCACGAGTGTCCGGTGCGGGGCCATCAAGGCCGGGCTACGCGGCTACGTGGTCAAGTATGCTCCACTCGCATCCCCGCCGGTGTATATGTCCCAGGATCCTGCCAATGCCAGCCCCAGCGTGGCGGCACGCCACATCGAACCGCGGAGCCCCATGGAGTTCTGGAGCGGTTTTCGGGAGCTGCCGAAGGGGTTCCGGGTGACTATCCAGACCGAGGCCATTCCGCCCCGTTGACCCCCAGCGGCGCCCACGCGCGACTCAAGAACCTCCCCAAAGCGACGATAAGAATGGGGAGTACCCAGTGAGTACACCCACCACCTCTGATGCCGTGCTCCGCCAGGAAGCCGAGTTGGGCACCAAACAGCCCGCGGCCTGGAAGCCGGAGAACACCGCTAGCCAGGCGCCCCTGGTTTCGGACATTTTCATCGGCCGGCAGCCGATCTACGACGCCCAGCGAGAGATTCAGGCCTACGAACTGCTCTACCGCGGAGCGGCCCGCGACACCACCGCCATGATCACGGACGGCGATCGTGCCAGCGCCGAGGTCATGTTGAAGGCCTTCCTCGAGATCGGGCTACAGACCATCTCGCCGTTGCGCCCGGTCTTCATCAACTACAGCGAGCCATTGCTCGGCGTCGATCCACTCATCCCACCCGACCGGTGCGTGATTGAGATCCTCGAAACAGTGAGTGTCAACGGCAACACGGTGGCGTGCGTGGAGAAGCTCAAGAGCCGCGGATACCGCCTGGCGCTCGACGACTTTCAATACACTGAACGTCATACGCCGTTCCTGCAGATGGCCGATTATGTGAAGCTCGATGTGCGGGCCCTGCCCCCCGAGGACTTCCGCCGCCAACTGGATCTGCTTCGGGGCCTCAAAGCGCGCATCGTGGCCGAAAAGGTGGAGACGCAGGAGGAATTCGACCGCTGCGCGAATTGGGGCTGCGACCTTTTCCAGGGCTACTATCTACGCAAGCCGGAGACGCTCAGCGGCAAGCGCGTCCCCTCGAACCGGCTGTCGCTGCTGGCGCTGCTTTCCGAGTGCGTCAACTCCTCGAGCACCATCGACGCCATTGCGGCCGTGATCCGGCGCGATGCGACGCTGACCTACAACCTGCTGAAACTGGCGAACTCCGCCCTTTATCAACGGACTTGCGAGATCCATTCCACGGTCCAGGCGATCACCATGCTGGGCCTCGATTTCGTCTTCCGGTGGGTTACGCTGCTGGTTCTGGCGGGGCAGCCGAACTGTCCCAGTGGCTACCTGGATTTCGCCCTGCAGCGGGCCAGGACTTGCGAGCTGATCGCGTCCTTTGTCGGTTGCCAGGCGAGCGAAGCGTACTTCGCCGGACTGCTCTCGGCCCTGGACTCGATGCTCGATATGCCGATGGCTGCCATCGTCAACCCGCTCCCCTTGAGTCCCGAGATCAAGGCCGCGCTGCTGCGGCGCGAGGGCAAGCTCGGTGTCCTTCTCGATGCGGTAACCGCTTACGAGTCCGGCCAGTTCGACCTGGTGCTGCGCACGGGGGTCAACGCGCCCGTGTTGCAAAAGGCTTTCTGGGAAGCCGTGGAGTACGCCAACACCATGCTCGCCAGCCTGGCGTCCGCAGGTCCTACGGCCTGAGCCGTTACGGCTTCGTCATCAGCGCGACGCGATCCAGGCCCGCGGTGTGCGCCGCTTCAATCACCCGCGCTACATTCGCAAAATCCAGCTCATTTGCGCCACGTAGGAAAATCACGGCGTTTCCGCGAACTTCGAAAATCCGCCTCAGCCGCGCGGGCAGGTTGTCCATTTGCACTGCTTCCTGGTTGATCTCCAGTGCGCCGTTCGCCGCCATCGTGATCACGATGTCCTCCCGCCTCGGCTCCGCACTCGCACCCGGCGGCGGCGGTTGAGGCGCCAGGGCATTGAAGCCAGTGGAGGGAACCGGCGCGATCACCATGAAGATGATCAGCAGCACCAGCAGCACGTCGATCAGTGGCGTGACGTTGATTTCGGCTTTCCGGCCCCCCGCTACCCCGCCTCTGATTGCCATTGCCTCATCCTCCTGCCAGTTGGACCCCGGAAGGAGGCGGAAAGTTCCGCGGAGGGCGGGAAGCTTCTGCCCTAGGCCGTGATAATACGCGCCTGGAACGGAAGGTACGCGGCGCCGTAAAGACCCGCGTCGCCGCCCAGCGTGGCCTTCTCGATGCGCGTTTCGGTCCGCCGGAACGTCAGCGACCGGCGCTTGATGACCTCGAACATAGGCGGCGCGAACAGATCCCACGCGCCCAGGACTCCGCCGCCCAGCAGGTACAGCGGGAAGTTGAAGATGTTCACCAGGCTCGCCAGCGCCATCCCCAGGGCCTCGCCCATCTGCACGAAGCAGACGCGCGCCCGTTCATTGCCGCCGGCGGCCAGGTCGAAGACTTCCTTCGCGCTGAGGTTGTCGCCCAAGCCCAGCATCCCCGCCCAGGCCGTGATGGCGGTGGCCGAAGAGTGCTTCTCCAGGCATCCGTCGTTCCCGCAGTTGCAGGGATTGCCGCCCGGCACCACGGTCATGTGGCCGAGTTCGCCCGCCATACCCACGAAGCCGTGCAGGATCTTGCCGCCGCTGATGATGCCGCCGCCAACGCCGGTCCCCAGCGTGAGCAGAACCAGGTCATCCACATCGCGGCCCGCGCCCATCCACTTCTCGCCCAGCGCCGCCACGTTGGCGTCGTTCTCGAGCAGCACCGGCGCCTTGAGCAGCCGCTCGATCTCGTCGCGGATCGGGAAGTTCTCGAAGAAGGGCAGGTTTGGCGACATCGAGATGATGCCCTTATCCATGATGATGAAGCCCGGCACGCCGATGCCGACTCCCGAGAGATGGTCGGACGCCCGGCCGGCTCGCAGCTTCACGATGGAGGCTACGATATCGGAGATGACCGCGTCGCGCCCGGCCGTGAGCTGCGTCGAGCCGGATACCCGGTCCAAAATCTTCCCCCTATGATCCACTGCGGCGGCGCGGAGGTTGGTCCCTCCCAGATCGACTCCAATCGAATATTCAGGCATGCCGTTGCATCATAGCAAATTCTGTAGGCTGGCTCATCACTTTGCCAGCCGGCCCGTGCGCTGCAGCCATCCCTTGAACATGTGCGAATAGTCGGACGCCGCGCCCGCCTTGAACTCCTCCACCGTAAACCGCACCTTGTGCCGCCAGTTGGGGTGCTCCGACGTGGTGGCCGGCAGGTTCTGCTGCTCGGTCTCCTTCAGCAAATCCTCGAAGCTGATCACCATCATGCGAGAGGACGCCCGCGCCAGCCAGCCCACCAGCGCGTTGTGCATCTCGCCGGTCAGCTCGGGGACCTGGCTGGCGTCGCGCGGAAACCAGTCCGGCATGAGCCCTTCGTTGAACAGCGCGTTCAGCAGCTTCTGCTTGTCGTTATGTCTCTCTGCCAGCGCGTTCCGGTAGGGCTCGCTGTCGAGCAGGCCCGCCGCCCGCCGCGCTTCGATGTCGCGCCCAATCCAGTAGCCCGCCCACGTCGGCAGGTCGTGCGTGCTCGATGACACCAGCGCGTGCGGCGTGTATTGCCCTGGTGGCCGGAACTCGCCGCCGTCTCCCTTCTCGAAGTAGGGAACGCGGTAGCCGTACAACCCGAAGCGGTCGAGCCCATGCCGCGTCTCCGCCGTCACCGTGCCCAGATCCTCGCCCACCACCATCACCCTCTCCCGCACGCTTTCGAGGGCCAGCACGTGCAACAGATCCTGCCAGCGGTCGCGCACGTAGGCGCCGCGCGATGGGTCCATCCCTTCCGGAATCCAGTACAGCCGGAAGAACCGCATCACATGGTCGATGCGCAGCGCTCCTCCGTGCCGGCAGGTCTTTCGAAGCGATTCGGCGAAAAGCTTGTAGCCCGTCTCGCGATGGTGCTCGGAATTCGGCGGCGGGAAAGACCAGTCCTGGCCCTTCGGAGAAAAGTTGTCCGGAGGCGCACCTACCCTGCAGCCGCTTACGTAGAACGGCCGCCATCCCCAAATGTCCGAACCGCACCGGTCGGTCGCCAGCGCCAGGTCGTTGTAGAGGCCGATCGAAAGCCCACGCGAGCGCGCGTGTTCCTGGGCCCGTGCCAGTTGCCGGTCCGCGTGCCATTGCAGCCACTTGTAGAAGAGCACGCGGCGGCGGTACTTCTTCGCGAACCGAGCCACGGCCGGCGAATCGGGCTCGCGGTATTCCACGGGCCAGTTCTGCCAGATCCAGACTTTTGGATCGTGCAGGTGAATCCACTCGTCGAGTGCCGACCAGATCGCGAACCGTTCCAGCAGCACGCCCTCTCGCTCGGCGAACTCTTCGAAGGCCCGGTCGCGCGGCCGGCGCAGAAACGTGGCGAAAACCAGCTTCAACGCCGTGCGCTTCAGCGCCCACACCCGCTCGTATTCCACCAGCGGGCTCGCCCGCACCGCGCTCAGCTCCGCCACAACCTCCGGCCGCGCGAACCACGCCGCCGCCCGTTTCGACTCTCGCCACTCCGGAATGCGCTCCACATCCAGGTAGAGCGCGTTCTTGAAGAAGGTGGAAACAGGGAGATAGGGGCTGGTGTTGAACGGCTGGCGATTCGGAATCGCGTGCAGCGGATTCAGCCCGAGGAACGTGATGCCAAGCTCGCTGGTGGCCCAATCGATGATGCCTTCGAGGTCCGTGAAATCGCCGCAGCCCCAGTTGCGTTCTGAGCGCAGCCCGTAGAGCGCAATCGCAAGTCCCGCCGTCTTTCGCCCCTCGCGGATCGCGTACGGAATGTAGGAGCGGTCCGGACACAGAATCAGCCGCATGGACTCGCGCCGGAATCCGCTCTCGGCGCGGATCGAGACTTCAACGTCGTGGTAGCCGAGCGGCGGCCCCGCCGGAAGCGGTATCTGTTTGCGCACGTAGCAGGCGCCGCCGGATTCCGCGCGGCCGGTGGTGGTGAGTTCGGCCAGCCGCAGCTTGCGGAGATCCATCCCCCCGCCTTCCCATCGAATGTTCAGGGACACCTCCGCCTCGGCCAGGGCTACGGGAACGCTAAGTGGGATGCCCTTGCTGAACGCGCTCTCGCCCACCACGAAGACCACGGGCAGCAGGCGCTCCCATTCCTGCGCCATCCGTTGTTCGACCGCCCGGTCCAGACCCTCCCGATCGCCGGCGCTCAAGCCCATCGCCGTGAGCATGGCCCGCTCGATTTCGGGCGGCGTCGTGTGCCGATGGCCCCACGTGTCCCAAAACTCCGATTCAATTCCCCATTGCCGCGCAGCCCGATCAAGCGCTTGCTCGTAGTTGCCGGAGGCCTTGAATGAACTAGTTGTATGAGTCATTGCCCCGTATTCTTTCCTTGATTCTAACAGGCCTCGCGGTGCGGACCGCGGGATCACGGCCTTTCGCTCGCTTGTCGCCGTGGCCAGCACGCCCGCCAGTACGCTACATTGGCTGCTATGCGTAAGATCAAGACCGCTGTCATCGGCACCGGCTTCATGGGCAGGGTTCATACGGAAGCGATTCGCCGGCTGGGCAACGTAGAGGTGGCCGCCATCGCCGCGGAGAATGCAGAATTGGCGCAGGCATTCGTCGCGCAGACGGGCGTCGAACGCGCGGTGGCCGACTACAACGAGCTGCTCGCGGACGCGGCCATCGAAGCCGTTCACATCTGCACGCCCAACGCGTTGCACTATCCCATCGCGAAGGCTGCGCTAGTGGCCGGCAAGAACGTGCTTTGCGAGAAACCGCTGGCGACCACGGTTGCCGAGGCGCGCGAGTTGGTGGACCTGGCTAAGGAAAAGAACCTCGCCAACTGCCTGAACCATAACCTGCGCTTCTACCCTGTGGTGCAGCAGATGCGCGCCATGATCGCGAACGGCGTCCTGGGCGACATCCTGGTGGTGCAGGGCACTTACTCTCAGGACTGGCTCCTCTACGATACGGATTTCAATTGGCGCGTCCTGGCGAAGGAGAATGGACCGCTGCGTGCCACGGGCGACATCGGCTCGCACTGGATGGACCTGGTGATGCACGTCACATCGCTCCCCATCGTCTCGCTCTGCGCGGACCTCAACACCTTCCACGCCACCCGCAAGCGGCCCAAGAAGGCCGTGGAGACGTTCGCCGGCAAGACGCTCAAGCCAGAAGAGTACGATGAAGTCCCCATCGACACCGAGGACTATGCGGCTGTGATGCTGAAGCTGGGCACCCGCGCGCGCGGAGCGTTCACGGTCAGCCAGGTGAATGCAGGCTGCAAGAACCGCTTCCAGTTGGAAATCTACGGCACCAAGGCGGGCGCGATGTGGAACCAGGAGCGCCCCGACGAATTGTGGATCGGCCACCGCAACGAACCGAACCAGCTTCTGCTCAAAGACCCGTCGCTGCTCGATCCGAAGGCGCGCGCCTTTGCCGATCTTCCCGGCGGCCACAGCGAGGGCTACGACGACGCGCACAAGATGTGCTTCCGCCGCTTTTACGCCCGCGTCGCTGACCCAGCCGCGCCGGTGGAGTATCCAACTTTCGCCGACGGCCACCGCATGATGACGATTCTCGAGAAGGTGATCGAGAGCGCGGGCCGGCGCTCCTGGGTGGACGTTCCCGAGCCGTAGCGTTCCGCGATTACCGCCCGACCGCGCCGAGCAGCGCGCCCACCAGGTCGTCGGCCGCTCCGGGCCCAACGCTGCCCTGAGCCATCTGCGCGCTTCCGCCGCCGCGTCCGCCCAGTTTGGCGACCGCTTCCTTCAGGACGTTGCCCGCGTGTACGCCCGCATCCGCCGAGACGGCCATCAGAACGGCGGGCCGCGCGGATTCGATCACGGCGATGAAGCACGCCCGCGGCTGCGCCGTGAACCCCTGGGCTTTCGCGCGCAACTCGTCGTCCGACGCCCCGTTGGCAATGCGCTCGATCGCCAAACGCAGGCCGGCGGCATCGGGCGCCGTGGCCTGGTAGAGTTCGCGGCCGCGTACCTGCGCCAGCTCGACGGCGGCTTTGCGGCGGGCCTTCTCGGCAGCTTCGAGCGATTGCGCCTGAGCCGCCGCCAGCGCCGGCGCGTCGTCGAGCGAACTCGAGAACACGTGCGCGATTCGGTTCAGTGCGTCATAATCGGCGCGCGCGCGGCGCACAGCCCGCAGGCCGCACAGAAACTCGATCCGCAGGTTTCCGCGGACGCGATCGAGCTTGCGGATCAGCACCGGGCCGATCTCGCCGGTCGCCCGTACATGCGTGCCACCGCAGGCGCTGCGGTCCAGGCCCTCGATGCTCACGATGCGCAGCGTGCCCTCGCGCTCAGACGGCTTGCGCAGGTCCGCCGCCGCGCTGGCGTCCTCGAAGGAAACCGGCACCGGCCGGTTCTCGAATACGATTTCGTTAGCGCGCGACTCGGCTGCGGCGAGCTGCGCGTCCGTGAGCGCGGCGGCGATATCGATAGCCGAGGCATCCGCGCCCAGATGGAAGCTGACCGTCGAGGCGCCATACATGTCCACCAGCACGGCCGAGAGCAGGTGTTGGCCACTGTGCTGCTGCATGTGGTCGAAACGTCGCGGCCAGTCGATGCGGCAGTCTGCCTCGCCAGTTGGGACCGGCGTGGCGGTGATGTGCGCAACGCGGTCGCCTTCGTCGACCACCTCGACTACCGGGCCGCCCGCGATGGTGCCCGTATCGTGCGGCTGGCCGCCCGACGCGGGATAAAACGCGGTGCGATCCAGGTAGACGCGGCAGCCGCCCTCGGCCGTTTCGATGACATTGGCGCGGAATTCGCGCAGCGTCGAATCGGTGTAGTAGAGGCGCTCGGTCAGACCCACTCGAAGGCGCCCTTCTTCCAGGCCCATACGTAGCCGACGATCAGGATCGCCAGAAAGACGGCCACTTCGGCCACGCCGAACCAGCCGAGCTGCCGGAAGCGCACCGCCCACGGATACAGGAAGATGGTTTCTACGTCGAAGATGACGAACAGAATGGCGACGATGTAGAACCGCACCGCGTAACGCCCGCGGGAGTCGGATGCAGCGCGGATTCCGCACTCGTACGCTTCAAGCTTCGTGGAGATGGGCGCCGAGGGCCGCACCAGCTTCGCAAGCCAGAGGACCACCACCGGAAACGCCATCGCAAATATCGCGAAGATAAAAATCGGGACGTAGCCGGAAGGCATCAGAAGATCAATATAACATGGGGGCCCCGCGGCCATCGTCAGCTTTACCGCCGCCCCGGCCGGCAATTGTTATAGTTGAGAGGGTCGCATGAATCTGCCGAATCTGCTGACGCTGCTTCGGATCTTCTTTGTGCCGCTGTTGGTTGCGGCGCTGGTGCAGGAGCGTCTGGATGTTTCCTTCGCCGGCATCCATCTCAGCCACGACCTTCTGGCGCTGGCGATTTTTCTCGCGGCTTCGGCCACGGACCTGCTCGACGGCTACCTGGCGCGGCGATGGAAGCAGGTCACCACGGTCGGAACGCTGCTTGATCCGATCGCGGACAAGCTGCTCATCTCCGCGGCGCTGATCTCGCTGGTGCAGGTGCGCGTGATGCCGGCCTGGGTCGTGATCCTGATCGTGGGCCGCGAGTTCGCGGTGACCGGCCTCAGGAGCATCGCCGCATCGGCGGGTTACACCATCCGGGCCAGCGAACTGGGCAAGACCAAGATGGTGGCCCAAGTGGTCGCCGTGTCTCTGTTCCTGCTGGGCATGCACTTCAAGGTGCTGATGCCCTGGGCGACGGGCTGGATGTGGTGCGTGGTGGCGTTCGCGATGATTTCGGCGGCCGACTACTTCCGCAAGTTCTGGCGCAAGGTGGACGCCGGGATCAAGCTGCGCGGGCGCAACGAGCTGCTGGTGCTCGAGCGCGAGCGGACCCGCGCCGTCCTCGAAGCCCGCCAGCGCGCGCGAGAAGGCGAAGCGCCGGTGTCGCCGGTCACCAAAGAGCTGTGAGGCAGTCCTTCCCTTACGCCACCTCGACGAACTTCGCCGCTGGCGTGCCGCAGATGGGGCACTTCTCGGGTGGAACGCCAAACTCGATGTTGCCGCAGACGGGGCAGAGATAGAAGCGCGCCTCGGCCAGGTCCTTGCCCTGCGCGGCCGCTTCCAGCGCCTTCTTGTAAAGCTCGGCGTGCACCGCCTCGGCTTTGAGCGCGAAGCCGAACATCACCTTGGCGCGATTGCCTTCGGCCTCCGCCTGTTTGAGCATGGGCGGGTACATCGACGTGTACTCGTAGGTCTCGCCATCGATGGCGGCCTTGAGGTTTTCGGCGGTCGAAGCGATCCCGGCCAGGCTCTTCAGATGGCCCTCGGCGTGGATGCGCTCGGCTTCGGCCGCGGTGCGAAACAGGCGCGCGACGTGCGGAAGACCTTCCGCGTCGGCCTTTTTGGCGAAGGCCCGGTACTTCTGGTTCGCCTGGCTCTCCCCGGCGAACGCCTCTTTGAGGTTGTCCGTTGTGGTCATGGAGCAACGAGCATAACACGAAGCGGGGCGGATTAAGGCTGATCGGTCGGATTAATCGTGGCCGCTGGGGCCGGGGCGACGAACGTGAATCCGGACGCGGTGAACTGTATCGTGCGGACCTGTCCCTCGGAACCGAGCTCGCCCATCGGCTTGCCGTTGTAAACGGCTGCCAGCGCGCCGGCATTGCCGGCCCGGAGCGTCATCGAATCCGCGCCCTCGAAGACACGCGCCTCGTTGGGCTGGAGCACGCCGCTGTACAGAACCTTGCCGTCGGCGACCACCCGCACCCAGGCTTCAGACGTCGCGCGAAGCTCCAAGCGGATGCTCCCGGCCGGAGCCACGGCTGCTGCCGGCGGAACCGGAGCCTCCTTCGGTTTCACGGCTGGCGGTGGCGTTGACGAAGTTTCGACGGCCGGCGTCTCGGCGGGAGTCGCTGAAGGCGCGGCTTGCTCGGGAGTCGGCGTGGAAGTCGCGGCGGGCGGCGCCGTCTCGGTAGGGGACGGAGTCAGGTTGGCCACGGAAACCGCCGGCGATTTCGCGGCCGTCGCCCGCGTCCTTTGCCATAGCTGATAGAACACGGTGCATGCCGCCACGATCGCCAGCAACCCAACCAGGGCGCCCAGCGAATGCCGGTTTGGGGCCCTGCGGGCCGCGGGCGTCGGAACTGGCACGGGGCGCGCCACAATCTGCGGCGCAGGCGCCGGAACCTCGGGCTGGTCCGGTGCGGGCTGGCCGAAACCCGCCAATTGCTTCAGCTCAACCGTGAATGCGTCTTCGTCGAGATTGAGGGCCTGTGCGTACTGGCGCACAAAGCTGCGCGCAAAGAAGGTGCCAGGCAGCTTGTCCAGGTCGTCCGACTCGATCGCCTCCAGCATCAGAAGGCTGATCTTGGTAAGGTCGCAGATCTGGTTGAGATCCAAACCCCGTCGGAGGCGTTCTTGCCGGAGTCTTTCGCCGATGGAACTCATAGCGCGGCCGAAAACCCCCGTGATTATGGTACCAAAACCGGCCTTTTCGAGGCTCGCCTTACCAGCCCGCCGCGAACCCGAACGAGCCCGGAATCTCAACGCTGCGGCGCGTGCCGTGAGGCCCGTCGAAGGACGCCATCACCGCCGTCCCCTTGAGCACCCACACCTGCGAAACCGGCTTCGTAGAGACCCGCACCCCGGCCCTCGCGAGGTTGTCGAGAAATTCGGCGGAGTATGCCTTCTCCGGCACAAACTGCTCTCTTCGGAGAGCTGTTTCGCCAGCTTTCAACGGCTCGAAGTTGTAGAGCAGCGGCGGCGCCGCCATGACGGTCTCCGGATCGAGGTGGTTTCCGAGGGTTCCCAGAATTATGCGCACCGTTTCCGCCACCAGGGAACTGCCCACGCTCGCCACAGCCAGCGCCGAACCGCCCGCGTCCACCACGATCACCGGCGCCATCTCGTACGGCAAGCGGCTGCCCGGCTTTGCGGCTGCCAGCCGCGCCTGCTGAAAGCCCGCCGGATCGGGAACGGGCACGCCTCCAACCACGATGCCCGTCGTGCCCCAGCTCACGGTGTTGATGGAGTGCACCATCGCGGCAATATTGCCCCAGCGGTCCACCACCACGATCGCGTCGCTGTGATGCGGCGTCTCTTGCGGCAAGGCCGGCTGCGGCGCGCCGCTCCCCTCGTAGACCTGCCCAATCAGAGGCGCCATCGCCTGGGCGTAAGCCTTGGTGGTGCGGTCGTCCTGGGAGAACGCAAGCCCGTTTCTGCGCTCGAACTCCGCCGCCTCCGGTGGGACGAAAGAGCCCAGCTCCACGAATTGCAGCACAGCCGAGAGGGTCCGGAACGTCTTCCAGTCTTTGTAGTAAGGCTCGGCTCGGTCAAGCCCCAGCTCTTCCGACAGGTTCAGCGCGGCCAGGACTTGCCGTCCGCCGTCGCTGCTCTTGCCGGGACCGTATGCCGTGTGGCCAAGAAACGAAGTGCTCAGCGGCTCTTCCCATAGCGGCGCGTAGCGTTTCATATCGGCCATAGTGGCTTGGCCGCCCTCCGCACGCACAGCCTCCACGAACCGCCGTCCCCAGTCGCCTGTGTACATGTACCGCGCTCCGTGTGTGGCAACCGCCCGCAGCGTCGCGGCCAGGTCGGGCTGAACGAAGCGGTCTCCGGCGGCGGGAATCTTCTTGCCTGCCTGCCCGAGGAACCGCCGGCCTTCCGGCGTGCGAGAAAGATATGGAGCCCGCGCCGCGAAGTAACCGGCCAGCAGGGGCGAGACGGTGACGCCGTTCTCCGCGTACCAGACGGCCGGCTCGAAGAGCGAGCGGAAAGGCAGACGTCCGAAGCGTTTGTGCATCGCCTCAATGCCAGCCATGAATCCCGGCACCAGCGTCTTGCGCCCTTCGGCGCCCGCGGTCGCTCCCTTGCCGTTGCTGAGCGGCCCCATGTCGTCAACCGGAATGGTCCCGGGGTCCTTTTCGCCGAGGTACGAATTCCACCCCGCGTTGAGCGAAGACACCTTGCGGGTTCGTGCGTCATAGTAAACAAGCTGCATTATGCCCGCGAAGGAAACGTAGGAGCCGAGTGCCGTTGTCACCTGAGTGAGAGCCACCACGGCCGCCGCATCCGCCGCGGTCCCGCCCTGCTTCAGCGTCTCGATTCCGGCCCGGATCGCGATGGGGGAGAGCGTCGCGGCGATCAAGCCATTCCCGCCCTCCACGATCCGCGCCCTCTGGGCAAACGAGCCCTTATCGAGCCGCTCAGCCAGCGCCCGTTCCTCGGCAGGCCAGCGGCCGGGAGAAAGGTCGGCAGCGCTTGCCGGCCAAAGGATCGCGGCGGAAAGAAGCGCCACTGTTTTTCTCAAGGTAGTCCTCCTTCACCTTCCTGTGGCAATGCGCCGTCGCCGAAAATCTGCTCCACTGGCTTCCCGAAGAGCTTCGCGATGGCCAGGGCCAGCGGCAGACTGGGATCGTACCGGCCGGATTCGATGGCGTGTATGCTCTGGCGCGAGACATTCAGCCTGTCGCCGAGTTCCACCTTGGTCCAGCCGCGGGCTTCTCGGAGTTCGGATACCCGGTTTCTCATCGGCGGAAGAGTTTGTGCCACACGAACCAGGCGTTCATGGCCACGGCCACGCCCGCCAACACCCACCAGGCGGAAGGCCGCGGACAGCCGGCAAGCTCGAAGAAGCCGTACGCCAACGTCCAGACGCCGGTAACGGCGCCCGCCACGGCCAGGCTCTCCACCAGTCTCTTGCGCAGGAACTCGTCAATTCGGCGGAAATGGCGAACCACGGCAACGGCCAGAAGCAGGCTCGCCGCTGCCGGCACTGAGACCAGCAGGACGCGCCTGCCGGGATCTGCGGCGCGCAACGCAGCCGGAACGCACAGGAATATGGACCCGAGATAGGCGACCAGCGCTGCGCCGTACTCCAGTGCGTATCGTATGGTCCAGCGTCTGAAAACGCCGCCGCTTTCTGTCATATTGTCGCTCCGTAAAGGAACCTTTACGTTTATAGCATGGGAAAGCCGAAGCGTCAAGCAAACTTTACGCTTGAGAGGTCGAGCGCCGCTGGAGGCGCGGCGCGGAGGTCCTTCAGGGCGTTACACTTTCCTCAGAGCTGCGTCCAATTTGCCAGGTGGCGGTCAAACAGTGAATTCAGGAGCCGCGCCGGCCATGAACCGGCCTTCGCCCATCGACGCGGATGAGGCTGCGCTGATCCGAGCCGCTCAGAAAGGCGACCACGAGGCCTTCGAGCGCCTGGTTCACGCCTATGACCGCGGTGTGCTTCAAATCGCCATGAACCTGCTGCGTTCGCCCGAAGACGCGTCCGACGTTTACCAGGAGGCCTTCCTGCGGGTCTTCAAGAACCTCCGGTTGTTCCGGTTGGATTCGAGCTTCAGCACGTGGCTGTACCGGATCGTGACGAACCTGTGCCTGGATCATATGCGCAAGCGGAAGACGCGGCGCGAGGAATCCTCAACGGTGGAAACCGAAGAGGGGCCGCGGGATCGCCTCGATACGGTCGCCGAAGGGCGCGAATTGGGCGATCCGCAGCGCTCCTTGATCAACCGGCAGTTGAGTTCCCGCATTGAGAGCGGCCTGGGCGAGCTCACGGCCAAGGAACGCATGGTTTTCGAGCTGCGGCACTACCAAGGCATGCCGGCTCCGGGCCATAGGCGACGTCCTCGGCACCAGCGAAGAAGCCGCCAAAATGTGCCTGTTTCGCGCCACGCAGAAGATGCGCGTGGCGCTGGGAGATTTCGTATGAATTGCGAATCGGTGAAGAAGAATGCGGCGCTGTTTCTCTACGGCGAGCTGTCGATCGAGGACGAGCAGAGCTTCCAGGACCACGTCGAGGCGTGTGCGGATTGCCGCGCGCAGTTCGAGGTCGAAAAGCGGCTGCACGCCACGCTCGACCAGCGGAATGTCGAGCTCGATCCCGCTCTTCTTGCGCGCTGCCGGCACGATCTGGCGCTGCGGCTGGAGGGCGCCGAAGGACGGCGGGTGGGGCTGCGGCAGTGGCTGGCGAACTTATCCGACTTGCGGATCGCGGCGCTGGCGCGGCCGGCCGCCGCCTTGGCGTTAGTAGCGCTGGGGTTCTTCGGAGCCCGTTTGACCGCGACGAAAGCGCCCGCGCCCGTCGAAGTCGCCGCCACCCCGGCGGAAGCGGGGGTCGTGCGAGTGCGTTATCTCGAGCCGGGACCGTCCGGCCGTGTGCAGCTCGTGGTGGACGAGACCACGCAGCGAACGGTTTCCGGTACGGTGAACGACGAGGCAATCCGGCGGCTCCTTCTTGCGGCCGCGCGCGAGTCTTCCGATCCCGGCTTGCGCGCCGAATCGATGGACGTTCTGAAGGCGCAGCCAACGGACGCCCAGGTGCGGCCGGTTCTGCTCTGGGCGCTCGAGCACGATTCCAATCCCGGCGTTCGCCTGAAGGCGCTCGATGCTCTGAAGCCGTACGGCGGCGAGGTTGACGTGCGCGCGGCGTTGACGCGGGTTCTGCTGTCGGACGACAACCCGGGCGTGCGCGCGCAGGCGATCGACCTGTTGGTGGAGCACAAAGGCGGGATGACGGCCGGCGTGCTCCAGGAGGTGGTGCAGAAGGAGAATAATAGCTACGTGCGCCTGCGCTGCCAGCGGGCGCTCGAGGACATGAACGCATCGGTGGGGACTTTCTGATGATTCGATATTTGTGGCTGGCGCAAGCCCTCGCAGTGCTGGCGCTGGCGCAAGACAACTCGGCTCTGACGCGCGAACGCGGCTATTGGGTGGATACCGTCACCGGCACGGTGGCAGCCGGCGACAGCGTGCGCGTCGTCACCGCCGGGGCGGTGCGTATCCAGGGAGAGCAGCGCGGCGACGTGAGTTACTCGCTCAAGCGGCGCGTACGCGCGCCCGACGAGGTCTCCGCCCGCGCGATGCTCGATGCAATGGCGGTTCACGCTGTGCGGCGGGGGTCATCGACGGTTGTTGAAGTCGGTGGGCCCGATCCACGGCGCGCCTCAGCGGAGTTGTGCATTCGCGTTCCGCGGAGAATGCACGAGGCGGTGGTGGAGTCGCGCGGCGGCGAGATCGAGATCGCCGATCTCGACGGCGCGGTGCGTGTGGCGACGGCGGGCGGCGCGATACAAGTGGATCGGGTAGGGGGAACCGTGGCGGTGCGCACCGGCGGCGGCGCGGTACGGCTGGACAAGATTGGTGGCGCGGTGGAGTGCTTCACGGGCGGCGGCACCATCACGGCCGGGTTGCTCGGCGGCGAAGCGACCCTATCCACCGGCGGCGGCGAGATCGTAGTCCGCGAGGCGCGGGGCATGGTGCACGCCCGTGCGCTCGGGGGCAACATCCGGATCGAGCGGGCGGATGGTGGCGTTCAGGCCGCGGCCATACGAGGCCTGGTTGACGTGGTCCAGTCCGGCGGGCCTGTCAAAGTGGAAACGGGTACGGGATCGATTCGGGTCCGCGCGTCCACCGACGTTCATTGCGAATCCGAAACGGGCACGATTCAGCTTCAGGCAACTTCGGGCGGCCTGCGAGCCATCACGAGGACAGGAAGCATCCTTGCCGACCTTTCGGGCGTGACGAAAATCGAGAGCTCGGCGCTTGTGACCAGCAGCGGTGACATTACGGTCCTGATTCCGTCTAACCTTGCGGTGACGGTCGAAGCCATCAATTCTACTTCCGGGGCTCAGCGGGTGGTCTCCGATTTCGGAGCGGTCCATCAGCGGCCCGGTGCGGGTTCGGCCACCGAGGTGGCGGTCAACGGAGGCGGTCCTCTGTTGCGGCTGACCACGGCGGGCGGGACGATTTATCTCCGTCGCCAGAAATAGAAACGGAGCCAACTACGATGAAACGGTTCTTTGTTCCAGTTCTCCTGGCGGTGTCCCTCACGGGAATGGCCGCCGCTCAAGATGCTACGCCTCCGGCGGCGCCGGACGCCCGGGCGCTCCCAGCCCTGCCGGAGCCTCCGGCTATGCCCGCGCTGGCCGCGATGCTAGGCCAGGCCGCACAGGCGGCTCCTCCAGCTATGCCCGCGCTGTCCGCGATGCTGGCACAGGCCGCACAGCCCACGCCTCCGGCTATGCCCGCGCTGGCCGCGACGCTAGGCCAGGCCGCACAGCCCGCGCCTCCGGCAATGCCCGCACTGGCCGCGATGCTAGGCCAGGCCGCACAGCCCGCGCCTCCGGCAATGCCCGCACTGGCCGCGATGCTAGGCCAGGCCGCACAGCCCGCGCCTCCGGCAATGCCCGCACTGGCCGCGATGCTCGCACGGGCCGCACAGCCCGCGCCTCCCGCTATGCCCGCGCTGGCCGCGATGCTAGCCCAGGCCGCACAGCCCGCGCCTCCCGCTATGCCCGCGCAGGCCGCACAGCCCGCCCCGCCCACGCCGCCCACGCCGCCCGTTCCCATGCCGATGGACTGGTACGCCGTAGGGAAGGGCAGCTATTTGGGCATCGGCGTCCAGGAAATCACCGCGGAGCGCACCAGGCAACTGAAGCTCTCCGAGCCGCACGGCGTCGAGGTGACCCACGTCTCCGAGGACAGTCCGGCGGCCAAGGCAGGGCTCAAGACGGGGGACGTCGTGCTCGAGTTCAACGGGCAGCGGGTGGAAGGTGTGGAGCAGTTCGTTCGCCTGGTGCGGGAGACACCGCCGGGCCGCTCCGTGAAGCTGCTGGTTGACCGGGATGGCGGAACTCAGACTGTCACCGCGACGGTCGGCGACCGCAAGACTTTCATGCCCAACATAGACCCCAAGGCCGCGCAGAAACTGGCGGAACTGGGTGCCCAGATGCAGCGGGAGTTCGGAAACGGTTCGAAGTTCCAGGAACAGATGAAGCAGGAGTTTGGACAAGGTTCCCAGTTCCAGAAGGATATGGAGAAGCAATTCGGACCCGATTCGCAGTTCCAGCGCGACATGCAGAAGCTCAAAGAGGACATGAAGAACATGCACTGGGACTGGGACATGGGGGCCATGAGCGGGGACCATGGGCCGAAGATAGGCGTCGAGATCGAACCGGTGGGCCCGCAACTGGCGGAATTCTTCGGCGTGAAGCAGGGGATATTGGTGCGGGCGGTGACGGAAGGGTCGGCGGCGGCCAAAGCGGGCCTCAAAGCCGGCGACGTGATCGTCAAGGTTGCCGGGAGCGAGGTAGCGAGCCCGAAGGAGCTCACCAAGCTGCTGGCCGGCGGAGAGGCTGGCAAGCCGGTTTCCGTGACCGTAGTTCGGGATAAGCGCGAGATGACGATGGACGTGACCCCGTCCACGTCGCAGGCGCGGCGATAGCCCGGCGGCGCGCCCGGCGTGCGCTCCAGGCTGTCCGGTTCCGCACAGGAGGCTTCCCACAATCGGACACCAAGGGAGCTCGGGCGCGCCGTTCTTCACTTCAACCCGTTGATTCTTAGGATCTTCGCCCTGGCCAAAAAAGTGCGTAATGAATCGGCGCGCGGAGCGTTTAGGAGGATAGGAGGTTGCGATGACAAGGCTGATTCAAGCTTTACGGCGGAACCCCGATGCAATCGCGCTGGCGGCGGTCTGTGTGGTGCTCGGCGTCGGCAGGCAGGCGGTCGCCGCCCGGCCGATGTCGGCTTTCTCGAGCGCCAGGCTGGGCATTCACTGGGCCTGCGTCAAACCGGCCACCGACGCTTTCGAAAACCTCCGCGTGAGGCTCCGGAACATGGCCTGCGAGCTACCCGAGTCTCCCCATTTTCCGGATTTGCACCAATAAACCCCGTCGGTTAGCCTTCGGATCCTCCGCCGTTCACCACCGCGGTCAGACGCTCCGCAATCTGCTTGAGGGTATTGGTTTGCCCGTCCAATTCCTGGGCCGCTGAAGCGCTTTCCTCGGCCTGCGCCGCCGTAGTCTGCGTTACCCGGCTCATTTGCGTGATGGCGGTGCTGATTTGCTCGATGCCGCGCGACTGCTCTTCGGACGCAGACCGGATGGCGTCGGTCTCCGTCTTGACCTCTCCGGTGATCCTGTTATTGGCCTCCATGGCCTTCAATACGCCTTCCAGTTTGTTTCTGCTCTCGCGAGACTTCAGGACTGACTCTTCGATCAGCCCGGAGGTCTCCCGGGCAGCGTCCGCCGAGCGCCGGGCCAGGTCCCGAACCTCGTCGGCGACCACTGCGAACCCCATTCCGGACTCTCCGGCGCGGGCTGCCTCGACGGCTGCGTTCAACGCCAAAATGTTCGTCTGGAACGCGATTCCGTCGATCATTTTGATGACTTTTGCGACTTTTTCGCTCGATTCGCTCATTTCCGTGAGCGCCCTCGCCAGGTCCCGATGGGACGCGTTGACCGCGTTGACGATGGGAACCGCGTCGTTCATCAGTTGGGCGGCTTTCTGCGCCCGGTCGCTGTTTTGGCGCGTGATGGAGCTGATTTCCTCCGCCGACGCGGAGGTCTCTTCGATGGAGGCCGCCTGCTCCGAGGCGCCTTGTGCCAGCGACTGGCTCGCGTTCGAGATTTGGGACGAGGCGGCGAAGAACTGCCGTACCGCGGCGTCCAGTTCATCCGTCAGATTCCGAACCACCTGCGAGACCTTGCCCGCCAGAAGCGATACGGCGAAGACGGTGGCCGCCAGGGTCGCAAAGCCGAACACCACCAGGCAAAGCTGTATGGTTCGCACGCCCGCCAGCAGCTCTTTGGTCGGAACGACGGCGACAATGGTCCAGGGCTTCTTCTGCGCCCTCTGGAAATGCCCGATCTTGCCGGCCCCCTCGTAGTCGTACGCCAGCGATCCGGACGCGCGGCCCATCATCTGGCGGCCGAAATCGCTTGCTCCGACGTTGAAGGACAGGATCTTCGCTGCTTCGGGATGCGCCAGCATTATCCCGGATTCGTCGAACATATAGAGGTACCCGGTATCCCGAATCCGGTATTTGCTGACAAAGCTCTCAGAGAAGTTCGACAGCTCAATGGGGGTTCCGAGAATACCAACGCACCGTTTGTCTACCATGACCGGTGAGGTGAGAAGTGCCACCGGTCTCCCCGACGCGGGCGACCGCACCACGCCTGCCATCCACAACTCTCCCTGTCGCGCATGTTCGACGTTGGCCCGGAAGGGCGGGATCGACATCAGATCGACGCCCACGGATTTGCCTCCGATCGAATCGAGGAACTCCTTTCCGTCTGGATCGGCCAGGAAGACGTTCTCGTAAAACGGCGTGCGGCGCTGAATCCGAACCAGCGTCTGCTCGGCATCAGCGAGCTTGTGATCGGTGCAGGCGGCGACCAGCGGCTGCAATTCGCTCAGGTTAACTGCGTCCCGCTCGCGGCTCTCGACCCATAAGTCGAGCTCCTCGGCGGTCTTGGCGACGATGCGGTCCAGCTCTTCGTCCGCCTGCTCCTTGAGCGCATGGGACGAGACGAAATACACGCTGGCCATCAACCCCAGACTGGAGACGACGACCACAACGGAAGTCCAAACGGCGAAGCGCCTGCGGAGAGACAGTGTTTTGGCCATATAGCAAACCTGTGGGTGGGCGCCTCGTAGTCGCGCATCACACATCAATCACATCGGCCGAACGGGAGGTTTTCTTGAGGGGGCGAGCGCCGGTCAGCCTACTTGCGGCCGAGCACCTTGGCCGCGACCACGCCTCCCAGCAGGGGAAACGGTGTCAGCAGGACGAAGAGCATCACCAGCAGCGTCAATACCTGCGAGGCGATCCCGACCGGCGTTTGCATGGTGGCGATGAGCCGGTCCTGAGCGGCGGGCAGGGCCCACGAACTCAGTTGCTGGTGCATGAGCTTGGCGTAATCCGGGGCGTTGATTTGCTCGAACCAGGCGAACACCGCCGGAAGGCTGAAGACGAAGAAGGTCAGCAGGCCGGTGAGCCAGCCCATACGTGCACCGCTGCGCGTCGAAACAGATTCGCCGCTGCGGCGGCGGTAGAGGTAAACGCCCAGAAAACCCGCCGCAGTCAACCACACGGGAAATGCCGGGGCCAGCAGAATAGTGAGCGGCAGCGCCAGCAGCGCCGAGAGGAAACCGATCCGGAACGCCAGAGGATTGCGGAAGCCGATGGGAAGAGGTTCCGCGGGAGGAGGAGGCGGGGGCGGGGCGGCGGGCAGTTCTACCACGACCGGCTCGTCGCGCAGGGGCTTCGCGCACTTGTGGCAGAAGCGCGCGTCGGGCGGAAGCTCAGCCCCGCAAGTGCAGAAATCGGGCACGTTAGTTTCAGTGTGGCGCAACGGGTTCGTCGAGGCAAGCAGCCGGCTTGGCAGCGCCGGCGCCGGGCGCCGATTTTCCTCAGACGCGACACAACGATCAGGAGGGTGCCGATCACTAGCGGTCCGAAACCGTGTCTGGTGGCCCTCCGAGGACGATAGTTGGCAACAGTCTAGCCGGGAGCAGGATCTGGAACAGGACTCCAATGAACGAACGTTAATGATGCGTGGTAGACTGGCGGTAGGATTGCCGCTGACGGGCGGGTTCGACGCCGGGGGCCCAGCCTCAATCCGTGTGCGGGCAGACACTCATCATATACCTTGACAAGCATATACGCCGTGGCGTATATTACAGGCGTGGAATCTGTATTCGAGATCATTGCGGAGCCGAACCGCCGCGCAATCCTGAGCCTCCTGGCCGGGTCGCAGCAGTCGGTGGGAGAGATCGAGCGTCAGCTTGGTATGCCGCAGCCGGCCGTGTCCAAGCACCTGCGAGTGCTGCGAGACGCCGGTTTTGTGGAAGCCACGGTGGACGCACAGCGCCGTCTCTACCGCCTGAAGCCTGAAGCACTTCAGGAACTGGATGCGTGGCTCGCTCCGTTCCGCCGGTTCTGGTCCGCTCACGTAGATGCTCTCGAACGGCATCTCGACGGCATGGACCAGCCGGCACCCACTAAAGGGAAGTCAAGGAGACAATAACGCGGCCCAAACCCGCGAAACTCAGAGAGGGGAAACGAATATGAAAATCAAAGTGACCAGCCTGTACGTGGACGACCAGGGCAAGGCCCTGCGCTTCTATACCGAGGTACTGGGATTTGCCAAGAAGAACGACTTCAGCCAGGGCCCATATCGCTGGCTGACCGTGGCGTCGCCCGAGGAGCCGAACGGCACGGAACTGCAGTTGGCGCTGAACGACAACCCTGCGGCCAAAGTGTATCAGGAGGCGATCTTCCAACAGGGCCAGCCCGCGGCCATGTTCTTCACCGACGACGTCAAGGGCGACTACGAGCGGATCAAGGCCCGCGGCGCCGAGTTCACGATGCCGCCTACGGCCGTGACGGGATCGACCATTACGATGCTGAAGGACACCTGCGGCAACCTCATTCAGCTCACCCAACTAACACGCCACTAAGGGCTGCCCTGCGGCAAGATGGTAGTAACCCGGCGGGCACCGACGGCAGGGCGCCTGCCGGGCATGACTGGGAGGGGAGATGACCAATAGCGAGCAGTACACACCGGGTCCGGCCAGCGGAGCGCAGGTACGTAAGGACGGAGAGAAGTGGACGCTCATTCTGGTCAGAGAGCTGCGCCACTCTCCGGAAAAAGTGTGGCAGGCGCTTACCGAGCCGGCGCATCTGCGGGAGTGGGCGCCCTTTGTCGCCGATGGGAGCTTGGGCGGGGTTGGAACGGTGAAGCTCACCTGGGTGGGAACGCCCACGGCTATCGAAACCAGAGTGACGCGAGCCGACGCTCCAAAGGCGCTCGAGTACAACGATATGCGGTGGGAACTCGAGCCGCTCGGCGGGGGCACGCGGCTCAGGCTTTGGCACAGCATCGATCGCCGCTTCATCTCGTGGGGCGCGGCGGGCTGGCACATCTGCTTCGACGTTCTTGACCGGCTCCTGGCGGGTGCGCCTATTGGACCGATCGTCGGCGGCGAGGCGATGAAGTCCGGCGGCTGGCAGCGATTGAATGCCGAATACGCAAAGCAGTTCGGCGTTGAAACGCCTGGTTGGCTGCCGAAAGCTGCTCAAGGGGGCCGCATATGAGAAAAACTGTCCCGGTGGAATCTGCTTCTGCATTGATCGACAAGAGGATCGAGGAGCTTGAGGACTGGCGCGGGAAGATGCTGGCGAAGGTGCGCGAAGTCATACGCGCGGCGGACCCTGAGATCGTCGAAGAGTGGAAGTGGGGGATTCCGGCCTGGTCTCACGGCGGGATCGTCTGCACGGGAGAGACGTACAAGAAGGCCGTGAAGATGACATTCGCCAAGGGAGCTGAGCTGAAGGACCCTTCAGGGCTATTCAACTCCAGCCTCGACGGCAATGTACGGCGGGCCATCGACATCCACGAAGGCGGCCAGGTGGATGAGGCGGCGTTGATGAAGCTCATACGCGCTGCGGTGGCGCTCAATCTCGAGGGCAGGAGCAAGGCGAAGCTCCGGCGAGCGAGGAGCATGCGAGCCGGCTGACTACGGTGGGCCGGTGCCTAGTGGCTCCTGGAGAATGTTCGGACCAGGCGGCAGCAATGCTGGCGCGACACCCGCGCAATGAGAATGCCCGGAGCGGCGTTGAAAGTAGGGGCCCTCGCCGGCTACTCACTGGGCCCACGCTTAAAATCGGCGGGGGCGATGCGATAGTCGGCCGACCATTGTTTGGTTGCCTCCTCGAAGCGCTTCTGGCCGGACAGCTTGTAGTGGCCGGTGACCTCGCCGCCCGAAGGACAACAGTTCGGGTCCCTGGGCAGCCAGATGCCAAAGGAGAACGTGACGTTGTCGTCCTCGAACGTGTTGCTCTCGCCCTTTCTGATCAACTCGTCTTTGCCGAGCCCCTGGTAGCCCTCCGGCGCCCGAACGAATTTCACTTCGTGCAGGCTGCCGTCGGGTGCGATCCACAGGATGGTGTCTTGGTGCATGGCGCCGGTGCCCGAGAACAGCACCTCGAGGTGCACGAAGAACTCGCCCGCCAGACGAAACCGTTCTGGCTCTTGGTACGCAGCCTCGCCGAACCCGCCCGGCTCTTCAGCCTTGTAGGCCAGGGTGTAGCGCTGCCCGTCCCGTTTCCAGATGCGGAGGATGTCGCCTTCTTGGTCGGACTGATGAACCGTGGCGAGAAAGGAAATGCCGTGTGGCCCTGCCAGTTCCTTCTTCACGGCCAGCACAAATGGCGTGCGCTGACCGCCAGTCGGAGGAAGCGGGCTTTCGATTTGAGACAGGGTGAGGAACGGGGGAGCGCTGGCCGGCTCCGGCGGCGCTTTCGCGAGAGCCTCTTGCGCTTGCGGGCTGGCGATCTTCGCCAGCGCCCGCCTTGCCGCCTCCCGCACCGCGACTTCCTTGTCACGAAGGGCTGCACCAAGCGGAGCGACAGCGGTTGCGGCTTCGAACTCGCCAAGCTGCCAGGCGGCGCTGGCGCGAATCTCGGGATTTGGATCGCGCAAGGCGCTCACAAGGGCGGGAATCCCGCCCGGGCCGATCTGGCCGACCGCGTCGCCGGTGGTCCGGCGAACAAACTCGTCCGGGTCACGCCACAGCGCGATCAGATCGGGAACCGCATTCGCAGCGGCCGGCCCGATACTGCCCAGTGCCTCGGCCGCCGCATGCCGCGCGAACGCGTCGCCGGCCTTCAGAAACGGACGAATCCGCGGGATGGCCGGAGCGGCCGCGGGGCCGAGTTTCCCCAGTGCCTGCAAGGCATTTTCCCGCGTGGTTCGATTCGGATCCGCCAAGACGCCCGACAATGCGTCAAGCACAGTTTGAGAAGGAAGCGCGATCGCGCCCAGAGTTCGGACCGCGAAATCGCGCCGAGACGGACCGCTTTCCAGGATCCGCAGGACGTCGGGCGTCGCCTCGGCTGCGCGATGGCCCATCTGCGCCAGCGCGTTCAGCGCTTCCACCTGGAGCGGCGCCACCTTCAGTTCCGAACGCAGAGCGCTGAGAGCTTCGAAGGAACCGATGCTGCCGAGCGCCTTGATGACGCAGCGCGCCTGCTCCTTCGAATCGGTTTGGAGCAACGGGACGAGCGCCGGCCCGGCCGTCGTAGCGCTCTCACCCAGCAACTCGAGCGCGTGGGCGGCCGCGCACCGAACTCGGGGAGAAGACTCGCCGAGCGTTTCGACGAGGGGGGCGACGGCCGGCGGCCTGATCCTGCCCAGCGCCTCGGAAGCGCGATAGCGAACTTCCTGATCCGGGTTCCGGAGCGCCTGGATCAACGGATCAACGGCCACCTCTCCGAACTCCCCCAACGCGAGCGACGCATAGTACGACGAGTCGCCGGACAAAGCTTGAACGAGTCTGGAGACCAACTCGCGTTGCGCGCCCGCGGCGAGATGCCGCGCTTCCTGTGCGGCTTTTAGCCGAGCCGCGTCGTCGGCCGTCAGCAGCCGATCGTAGAGATTCGGTCCCTGAGAGAGACCAGTGACGGCAACCAGGAAAAGGACCGGCGCCTTGAGCCGCATCGGCCGTCTATGTTCTCACTTCCGCAGACAGGAGGTCAATCGGGCCGCCGTTTGATGTCGCTAGCCCGGCATTCTCCGCGCAATCACGCGGCGGGCTTACGGCTGCGGTCCTCGAGCGCGAGAACACTGATCGCGGACATCGCCGAACCGAGAATCAAGTAGGCCGCTGCTGCCATGGGGGTTGAGGTCGCCTTGATCAGAGCAGTGGCCAACATGGGGGCCGTTCCGCCGGCGAAGCCGATGCCAATATTGAAAACGACAGCATGGGCGCTGACGCGGTAGGCGGCGCGAAACTGCTCCGACAACATGGCCGGCGCGGAGCCCATTACGAACGCCAGCAGCATCGCGAGGGCCAGTTGCGCCCCCCAGAGGCCTTGCACCCCTCTTTCACCGACGAGCGTGAATGCTTCCCACGCGAGGATTGCCTGGCCAAGAAACGCCAGGGCCAACAGGCTCCTACGGCGTATCCAACGATCGGAAAGCCAGCCGGCCAGAGGAACGATGAACAGCACCAACGCCTGTCCCGCTGTGTTGATGCCCAATGCCTGCGACTCACTCACACGGGAAAACTCATGCGCGTAGGTTGGCAGGAACACCATGATGAGATAGTTGGCAATCCCGTAACCTGAAGTGAATAAGACCGCCGCCACCATGATTCGCGGCCGCTCCCGAAATGCCAGACGCAACGGCGACTCGCTGCCCGGAGGCGCCGGATCGGCTTGCGTCATGCTCTCCGGCAGATGCCGCCGAAAGTAATAGCCAGCGCACGCGATCACGCCGCCAAGCAGGAAAGGGATCCGCCAGACCGAGGCAGTCAGATGCTTCGGGCCCGCCCAAGCCGCAATGCCTGCTGAGACAGCCGCAGCGAGGAGCATTCCTCCAGTGGACCCTACATTGGCGATGCTGCCTGCGATTCCACGGCGGCGTTGCGGAACGGACTCGACTAAGTAGGTTACGGAGTCGACGAATTCTCCTCCCACAGAGAAACCCTGGAACACACGGACCACGATCAGCAGAACAGGCGCCCAGATACCGATCGCGGAATATGTGGGCAACAACCCGACCGCAACCGTCGCGAGTCCCATCAGCGTTACCGAGAGCGTGAGAACGAATTTCCGTCCTACCCGGTCGCCCAGATGTCCGAGCACGACTGCCCCGAGTGGCCGCGCTGCGAATCCGACTGCAAATCCACCATAGGCCCCCAGGAGCGAGGCTATGCGATTATGACTGGGGAAAAAGAGGGACGCCAGCACGGGCGCGAGCAGGCCGTACAGCCCGAAGTCGTACCATTCGAGCACGTTGCCGATGGCGCCAGCCAGGATTACGCGGAACCTCTGTTCCATCTAGGAGAAACTCCGGACGGTTACGGCAACACTGCATCCGCTCCAGGCCACTGTTATGTGGCCGCGAGTCAGCCCTAGATTCAGTATGCCTTAGGTGGCGAAGGGGCTTGGGGCTCCCACTCCTGCTCTGGTCAATTAAAGAAAAGTGCCGTATCCTTTAACAAGCGGTCCGGCTATTCAGAGGATGCCCGGTAATCCGTAGAAAGTAGCGACTCTCACACCTGAAGGCATGGTAGCCTTCAGGATATTTTTCCGCCAAGAAAAAGGAGAGTCGCTATGAAGCAACAATACCAGATCGACCGTCAGCGAGCGGTGCAACAGTTCCGCCGCCTCGCCTCCCAAGAGAACCCCAACATCCAGATGATCCTGCCGATGGCCGACATCGTCGGCATGCTGCAGGATGGTGTCGGCCACCTGCTACGAGAAGCCGGCCTTGCGCTGATGAGCCTGGTGATGGAAGAGGAAGTTCGGCACCTGGCCGGCGAGCGCCATGAGCAGTATCCGGATCGCCGCGCGCACCGCTGGGGCAAAGAGGACGGCTACTGCGTGGTGGACGGCCAGAAGGTGCCGCTGAAACGCACCCGGCTGCGGACCAAAGAGAATCGGGAACAGCGGCTGGGTAGCTACGAGTTGTTCCAGCGTAGCTCGCCCTTGCAGCAAGGCGTTTGGGACAAGATGATGCGCGGGCTCTCGACCCGGAACTATGGAGCCGTGGTGAAAGAGTTCAGCGAGGCGTACGGCATCGAGAAGTCGGCGGTCAGTGAGAACTTCATCGAAGCCAGCCGCGAGAAGGTGAAGCAGTTGATGGAGCGGCCGCTGGGCGAGCTGCGGTTGTGCGCCGTGCTGATCGACGGCACGCCGTTCAAGGATCGCCAGATGATTGTGGCGTTGGGCATCGGCTGCGACGGGCGCAAAACGGTATTGGGACTGCGCGAGGGAGCCACCGAGAACGCAGCCGTGGTGGGGGAACTGCTGAGCGACCTGCTGGCGCGCGGCTTGGATTTCAGCGTCCCGCGGCTGTACATCCTCGACGGAGGCAAAGCGTTGGCCGCGGCCGTACGGCGCCACGCCGGGGAAGCCGCCTTCATCCAACGTTGCCAGGTTCACAAGAAGCGCAATGTGCTGGATCACCTCCCGGAGGAACATAAGGCCGGCGTGCGCCGCAAGCTGCAAAACGCCTACGCGATGAAAGAATACGAGCCCGCCAAACGGGCGCTGACGCAGTTGCATCGCGAGTTGATGGACCTGAATCCGAGCGCGGCGCGAAGCCTGGAGGAAGGCATGGAGGAAACGCTGACCGTTCACAGGCTGGGCGTGCCGGACCAGCTCCGCCGCACCCTGGCTTGCACCAACGTGATCGAATCGGCGTTCTCGATCGTGGAGACGGTTTGCCGGAATGTGAAGCGATGGCGGGACGGCGATCAGATAGAACGCTGGGTCGGCTCCGGGCTGCTCGTGGCCGAGCGGCAGTTCCGGAAGGTCATCGGCTACCGTCAGATTCCGCTGCTGCTGTCCTCAATGGCGAACGCCGTTTCCAGGAAGCCGATTGCGAAGGGAGTCGCTGTCGCGTAATCTATGAGTTCCGAGGGTCGCTTACTTTCAACGGAGTTCCGGTCAATCTCGCTATTCAAGGATCGTTTGACAAGCGATGAGTACCGCTCAGAATCAAAGGCTTGGCCGGTACAACACAGCGATAAAACCAGTTGCGAGAGCCGTGACAATCGCGCTGCCGACTATCCACCATTCGGAAGATGGGTTGCTGTTCTGAGCGGCATGCTCCTTTTTCCATGCGGCTACTTCGGCGGCAAGCTTATCGACAGCGGAAACGGAATCGGTATCGCCTTGGTAGTTTTTGGATACATTCTGTTTGCCTGCGCCTTGGCCGAGGATCTGCTCAGTGGTTGGGACCTGAGTTGGGGCTGGCGGTTGCTACCACGACAAGAGCACCACGAAAATCAGGGTGTACATTGCAGGGAGAATTATCCGGCTGCTGCTAAGGGCTCTAGGATGTGGTGGCCAGGGACGGAATCGAACCGCCGACGCCGGCCTTTTCAGGGCCGCGCTCTACCAGCTGAGCTACCTGGCCACAACTCGTTCATTCTAGCAGACGCTCAGGCGTCGCGCAGAGCGGCGAGGGACTCGGCGGTGGTCTTCTCGATTTCGGCGTGGAGGCTGTGGCCGTGCGCGTCCATGGTGACGATGGCGAGGAAGTTGCGAACCCGTAGGTGCCACATCGCCTCGGGGATGCCGAGGTCGAGGAGGTAGACGCCGGCAACCCGCTCGACGGCGCGCGCGTAGACCTGCGCCGCCCCGCCGATGGCGTGTAAGTAGACTGCGCCGCACTCCTTCATCGCATCGAGAGTCTTCGAGCCCATGCCGCCCTTGCCGATCACGGCGCGCAAGCCGTAGCGGCGGATCACGTCCGCCTGATAGGGCTCCTCGCGGATGCTGGTGGTGGGGCCGGCGGCTTTGGTCACCCACTGGTCGCCCTGCTTCAGCATCACCGGGCCGCAGTGATAGAGGATGGCGCCGCCAAGATCGACCGGTGGAGGGTTCTCCATGAGGTAGGCGTGCACGGCGTCGCGGCCGGTGTACACGTCGCCATCGATCAGCACGACGTCGCCGACCTTGAGCGCGCGCACCTGCTCCTCGGTGAGCGGCGCTTCGAGGCGGATTTCGCGGCCGGTGAGCGGAAAGCCTTCGGCCTTGGCGAGCCGCTCGACGGGCCGCGCCGGATCGCGATAGAGCCACTGGACGATGGCGCCGCTCGATCGGTCCAGGCGCACGCCGAGGCGGCGGAAGGCCCAGCATTCATAGGCCACCGACACGAAGAAGCTGGCCGGCAGCCGGTTGGCGGCCACGATCTTGCATCCGATCAGCGAGACGGCGCCGCCGAATCCCATGGGACCGACACCGATACGGTTGGCTTCGGAGAGGATGCGGGTCTCGAGCGCGGCGAGAACCGGGTCGGGGTTGACGTCGTCGAGAGAGCGGAGCAGTTGCTCCTTGGCCAATTCGTAGCCGTGCGCGCGGTCGCTGCCGATGCAAACGCCGAGCGCGCCGGGCGAGCAACCCTGCCCCTGCGCCTGCCACACTGAGTGCAAGATGCACTTGCGGACGCCTTCGAGGTTGCGGTCCGCGCGGCCGAGTCCCTCGAGCTGGCAGGGCACCGAGTATTGGATGTTCTTGTTCTCGCAGCCGCCGCCCTTGAGGATCAGACGGACCTCGATGTCCCGCTCTTCCCACTGCTCGAAGTGGAAGACCGGGGTGCCGGGGCCGAGGTTATCGCCGCTGTTGCGGCCGGTGACGGAATCGACCGAGTTGGGCCGAAGCTTGCCGCGGCGCGTGGCTTCGGCGATGGCTTCACAAACGGCCCGGCGGATTTCGATCTGACTGACTCCGACGGGCGTGCGGATGAAGAACGTGGGCATGCCGGTGTCCTGGCAGATGGGCGCCTCATCGTCCGCCGCCATGTTGACATTGCCGGCGATGATGGCGAAAGCCTGCGCGGCCTGCGTGCCCGGCGTTTCGGCGGGGCCGGCGGCGGCCATGGCCGCGCGGACGTCCGGGGGCAAGTTAGTCGAAGTCTCGGTAATCAGCTCGAGCAGGCTGTTCTTCAGAAACTCCATGACGATTCCATGGTAGCCGAACCGGGGAGCTGCAATGACGCGGCCCCGCGTATGCGGTAAATGCCTCCCGATTACCCCTTGACATCCTCAGGATGCCGACTCATAGAAGCTGTAACTTCGAGCTTTACCGGATAAGGAATATGCCAAAGAAACTCGAAGTCGATGACATTATTCTCAACTACGATCCGGAAAACGGCTTCGACCAGGCGCAACTGACGCGTCTCCACGACGGGATAGGGCGCGCAACCGCGCCCGGACTCCCTTCTACCGGGGAATGACCGGCAGCACTAACGCCGAAGGATGCCCGGCGTCGTGAGAGATCTTCTGCGACGCCTTCGCCATACGAGTCGCGCCGAATACCGCCTCGCCGGTGTTCAGATTGCGGCTGAAGCGCGGGAAGTTGCTGCTCGATATCGCGAGGCGGATACGGTGACCGGCCTTGAACAGGTTACTGGTGGCCCACAGGTCGATATCGTACTCGTAGATCTTGCCGGGCTCAATCGGCTCGGCCTTCAAGGTCGAGTTGCGATAGCGGGCGCGCACGATGCCATCCGTGATCAGCCGCGAATAGCCGGACGGCTCGACATCGGTGAGCATGGCAGTAAAGTCGGTGTCGGCGGCGGAGCTCTCCGCGTAGATTTTGGCGTGGATGAAGCCGGTCACCTCTACGTCCTTTTCGAGCGGCGGCGTCGAGAATACGAGCACGTCGGAGCGGCCCTCGTTGGGGCGCTGATCGGCCGGGCCGGGCTGGAGGCCGCTGCCGCAACATAACCGGCCGCCGATGGTCGGCACGGGGTTCGCAGGGTCATATTCGTAAGACTCCGGCGTCTCCTCCGCAGCCGGCGCGGCGAGGCTCAGAGCCGCGTGATGCAGGAAGTATTTAGTGTACCGGGTGCGCGCCAGAGGAAACTCCTGCTCGTCACGCCAGGCGTCTTCTCCCATCACGAAAATGCGGACGGGCGCGCCGGTGGCGTATTCGTTCTGGACGCCTTTGAGCGAGTAGTCGGCCCAACGCACGAGGAGTTCATTGAAGTCGAGCACGGCCTGCTTGCCGAACACCCAGTCGCCGATTTTGCCTTCGGGAGACGTATACGTGTGCCCCCAGGGGCCAAGCAGCAGGCGCTGACCGGCCGAGGCGGGCGAGGCGCGCCGCATTCCCATGAAGTTCTGGATGGTGCCCTTCAGGAACAGGTCGTACCATCCGCCGGAGTGGAGCGCTTTCACGGTCATTTCGGCGTAGTGGTCGGAAATCTTCCACGGCCGCCAGTAGTCATCGTCGCGCTCGTGGGCGACCCAGTCGCGGAAGTAAGGCGCGACGCCGCCGCCCGGCAACTCGACGGTACGATAGGCATCGACGGGAAGCTCGGTGACCCAGTTCTTCGGATCGCCCATTTCTGCCGTCTGCCGGGTTAGGGTGTCGACTGCGAGGCCGGTGGTCCAGGAAGAGGCGAACCACTGCATCAGCGCGCCGCCCTGGTAGGTCCAACCTTCGTAATATTCCGACGCGGTTACGTAAGGGAAAATCGAAATCAGGTGCGGGGGCTTGGCGATGGATGCCAGCATCTGCGTGGCGCCGACGTAGGAACCGCCGAACATCCCAACCTGCCCGTTGGAGTATGGCAGCGCCGCGGCCCATTCGACTGTGTCGTAGCCATCCTGGCTCTCGAAGCGGAATGGGTAGAATGTGCCCTGCGACTGGAATCGCCCGCGCGTGTCCTGGATCACGACCACGTAACCGTGCGAGGCCACCTCGACGTTACTGCCTGAGCCGTTTGTGCGGTTGTAAGGCGTGCGCTGGAGCAACACCGGGAACTTGCCGTCTGCCAGGGGACGGTAGACGTCGGCCATCAGCACAACGCCATCGCGCATCTTGGCCGGAACATTGTTCTCAATTTTCACATGGTAGGGCTGCGCCGAAGCGCTGAGGCAGATTACGAGGGGAAGGACGAACGCGGGAATGCGCATGGGTAGATTCTAGCGCGGAGCGCACCCCGGCGCGGCCGATGCCGCTCAGAACACCAGCACCTTGTCCGCCTCGGCGGTCCAGCGCGCCAGCTCGTCGGCCGAACTGCGATAAGCGCAGGCGAGGAGTGTGTCTTCGTGGATGCCGCGGCGATCCATGCAGGTGCGGCAAACCGCGACCTTGCGATGCCCGGCCGAGAAGCGCTCCAGCATCCAGGCGATGTCGTCGCGGCCTTCCGGGACAGCGCCGCCGGCGACCGCCGAATGAACCGCGTCGCCGATGAGGAACACGTTCACCGTGTTGTCGCCTCCGCCAGCGAGGGACGTTGCCAGACGCAGGGCGTTAAAGTTGCGTTCCGAGTGGTAGGGGTGATCGTTCAGTACGAATAGATAGGTCATCTTGATGTTACCGGGCGCAGGGGTTCACGGCATTCCCGAGACACTGATTCTCGGCCTTCCAACGCATGGCGGCGTAGATGCGCGTGCGGCCGCTGGGATGGTCGTAGAAAAGAAACTCTTCGAGCGGCGTGGGATCGAGCTTGCGGTATTCGCCCAGCAGCATGTCCACCTCCGCTTCGCCATCGGGTTGGCGGGCGGTGTTGAGACCGAAGATGTCGGCCTCGTATTCCTGAGTGCGGATCAGCGTGTTGAGCACGGGAGTGCCGAGGAAGATGAGGACGGAAAGGATCAAGACCGCAAGCGGGAGGACCGCCGGATCGCCCACGCCGCTTATACCCCAGGCCGCGCCCCAGCGCGCCAGCGACCACTGGAGCGCCCAGCGCAGGAGAACGAAGAAGATTACCGTGAGGATGGTGGCGAAGGCCAGCATCTTGTATGCATGGTTGAGCACGTAGTGGCCCATCTCATGACCCATGACGCCAAGAACGCCCTGCGGAGAACAGCGGTTGAGCAGGTTGTCGTTGAGCGTGATGCGCTCGGTGCCGAAGAGGCCGCTGACGTTGGCGCTCACGCGATTGCTCTGGCGCGAAGCATCCACCTGGTAGACGTCTTTGGCCTGAATCCCGTTCTGCCGCGCCAGACGCAGGATGGGCTCCCGAATGCGGGCGTCGGTGAGCGGCGTGTAGGTGTTGAACAGGGACGCGACGAACACCGGGTAGATGAGAAGGAAGATCATCTGGGCCGCGACGACCACCACGGCGCCCCAGATGTGCCAGGTTCCGGGCAGGCGGCGGACGACGCCGAACAGGGCCATCATCAGAAGGCCGCCCAGCACGATGCCGATTGCCAGGCCTTTGGAATCGTCAAGGAACCATGCGGCGAAGGTCTGGTTCATGAGCCCATAGTGACGTTCCCGCAAGAAGTTCTCGTAGACATCGAGCGGCAATCCGAGGACGAAGACGGCGAGCGTGAACTGGGTCCAGTACAGCCAGGTCACCAGAGGCTTCGGACGCGCGATGCGCTCGGCCAAGTCGCGCATGCGGCGCGAGAGCCCGGTCGCGAGAAGAAGAATGGCGATGGCGGCGCCGCAGAGGAAATCCCAAAGCTGAAGCCAATAGCCGCCCGCGAAATAGGCGTCCGAGCGGGCTTTCGCGGCCGGTGTCTGTGTTGCCAGCCAGGCCCGCGTGGCGGTTTCGGCATTGAATCCGGGGCCGGCTTCGGCTCCGGGTGGGATCTTGAGAAGTGGGGCCGCGGGCTGCGTTTGGGCCCCCAGGAACGCCGCGAGCATGAGGAAGAGCACGAGCACCCTGATCATGACCAGAGCATAGCGCAGCACTCCGCGCGTTCGCTGGCCATCATTAAGGCGCCGAGATGGGGCGAACGATTTTGCTCCGACGCTCGTCTAACTAGTCACAGAGGGACGCCGTAGCGCTCCAGGATGATAGCGATACTGGGCGATCGTTACAAATGGGTGAATCCATATGAGCACCGATTTCAAACTCGAACAGCTTCGTGCGAGAACGGATCGCGAACTGATTGCACTTATAGACAGGGAACTGGCTCGCGCGCTGGAGACTGCGCGCTCCGCGAACCGGCACTGGGCAAGCGCCGAAAAGGCTGGGGACGAGGCGCGCAATCTGCTGCCGAAGGTCTATAACCTGGGCGAGCGGCTTCGACTGGAGCGTAAGTTGAAACAGCTTCGAGAGACGCTCGACGAGCGTCCGGCTTCAGAGCGGCCGAGGCTGCGGGCTGCGGCGGGATGAGGGCCGGCCGCTACTTGTTGATGTCTTCCTTCGCATCCAAACGCTTGACCAATTCTTCGACGCGGGGTTTGGCGTAGTCCGGGGCCGCCGAGGCCGCCAGCCTCATGTTCTTTGCGGCGCTATCGAAATCGCCATGGGCGCAATCGAGGCGCGCCTGCTCCACGCGCGCTACCCAATGGTTGGGATTCTTCGCGATGTTCACGCGGAAGACGTTGTACGCCTCCTCCCGCTGGCCTGCCGCCATGAGCTGGTTGCCGTAGCTGTGGATCTGCAAGGGCGCACCTTTGTCGAGCGCTTTCATGAGCGCCACATGGGCGTCGTCCTTGCGGCCGAGCGCGGACAGAATCCGCGACCGGGTCAGCAGGTTCTCGAAGACCTCCTCGATTTGGATGGAGGCGTCGGCGTAGCGCAGGGCCTCATCCAGGCTGAGGTTGCTTTCGAGCAGGTAGGTGGCGGCTTCGTCGTTGGCGTACCACAGATACTGCGGATAGCCGCGGAACTGTTCGCGAAGGCTTTTGAGAACCAGGTCGTTCACGTCGATGGAAACCTTGAAGCGCACGGCGAGTTTCACCCAGCGTAGCGTGACATAGACGGAATCCGGGGCGAGTTCGTCGAAATCGTAAGTGAGGGCTTCATGGAAATCCGACGGCCGCGGCTTGACCACCACGCGCAAAGCGTCCTCGCCCGGATCGAAACTGAAGCTGCCCCAAGCTGTCGAATTCTTCGAGAAGATGACGATCCACTGGTCCTCGGCGGGGAGCATGTGCAGGCCGTAAATCCCTTTGGCCAGGGGTTTGCCTTCGATCATGACGGGGTCGGTGAACTCGATGGTGGTGTTCTCGTTGGCGCCGGCGCGCCAGATTTGACCATAGGGGACCTGGTCGCCCCAGATCTTGCGCCCTTTGACCAGCGGCCGATGGTAGCTGATGGTGATGTCCGTGATGCCGACCGTCTGGCTGGCGACGGCGCGCTGGCTCAGGAGCGGCAGCTCCAGGACGCGGGACTGGTAGCCGTTTTGAAACTGGCCGTACGCCAAGGGAACGGCGAGCACCGCCGCCAGCATTCGCAAGCTTCGTGTCATGCTTTTCAACTCTCCTGTGAAACGGCCGCAAGAGCCGCTGTTCCCATGCGCGATCCGGCGAAGCTGTACCACGCGATGAACAGATAGCAGCCGAGCGGCACCAGCATAGCGGTGGCCATGCTTCCGGTGGCATCCGAGATGAGTCCCATGATGGGGGTGAAGGCCGCCCCACCGACGATGGCCATGACCAGCAGCGAGCCGCCGATCTTGGTGTTCGGTCCCAGCCCCTTGATTCCCAGCGCGAAGATTGTCGGGAACATCAGGGACATAAAGAAGCTGGTGAGGAAGATGGCCCACAGGCCGATCCAGCCGGGCAGCGCGACGCTCACGGCCACCAGGCAAACGTTGGTCACCGCGAAGGCGCCCATGAGCAGGCTCGGCCGGACGAACTTCATAATGTAGGTTGACGCGAAGCGGCCGGCGCAGAAAGCCACCAGCGTGCCCGTCAGAAAATACCCCGCGGTTTTCTCGGGCTGGTGCGTGTACGCCTGTATGTACTGGATGAAATAGCTCCAGGTGCCGACCTGTGCGCCCACGTAAAAGAACTGGGCGGCGACCGCTGCGATGTAGTGCGGAAACCGGAAGAGCTCGCGGAAGCCGCGTCCGGCGGCGGTTTCAGCCGCACCCTCACCGGGCACCTGCGGGAACTTCGTACGGATCATCAGCAGCGCCAGCACGAAGACGACCGCGGCCAGAACCATGTAGGGCCGGATGACCCGCAGCGTCTCATGATGCAGGTAGGCCTGATAAGTTCCGGCGGCTTTCATCACGCCAGCCTGCTGTTTGCTCAGCTCGACGCCGGAGAAGATGAACACCGTCCCGATGAGCGCGCCGGTAATCGCGCCCAGGGGATTGAACGCCTGCGAGAAGTTGAGGCGGCGCTCCGAAGTGGCCGGATCGCCTAATTGCGCGATGAACGGGTTGGCGCCGGTCTCGAGAAAAGCCAGGCCCGCGGCGATGACAAACAGCGCCATCAGAAAGAAACCGTAGCGGCCCACAATGGCGGCGGGCCAGAACAACAGGGTCCCGGTTATATAGAGGAACAGCCCCGTCACGAGACCGAACTTGTAACCTCGGCGCCGCATGATCAGCGCGGCCGGCATGGAGAGGGAGAAGTACCCCAGGTAGAACGCCGATTGAATCAAGCCGGCTTTGAGGCGGGTGATCTCGAACGACTTCATGAACTGGCGGATCAAAACGTCGTTCAGGTTGTGGGGAATGGCCCACAGAAAGAACAGCGCCGTGACCAGCAGGAACGGGATCAGATGCGTCCGCGGGACGAGGTTTCGATCGGTTTGCATGGCCGGCAATGGCTATCCCAATCCGTGCTTCGATCCGCAGATGTTGACGGCGAGCCCCATGTCGCGGAACATCGCCGCCTTTACGGCCAGGGCGCGGTTGGCCGAATCCGCATCCGGCGCGTAAACGACCTGGATGTGGTTCGACTTATGCTGCGCCATCAACTGGTCGCGGCCCACTCCGTAAGTGACGGCGTGCATCACGGGCCACTGAGGCGTGGTGATGTTCCAGCGGCGCTCGGTTTCCTGGCGCGGCAGCTCGACTACTTTGCCGCGGCCGATATCCACCTTCAAGGCTCCGGGCTCCACGTAGACGCGGCTCCAGACGATCTCGCCGGGCTTGCTCACGCCCTTGATGGTGCCTCCGCCCAAGCGGAAATACATGGGGGGCTGGCGCTCGCTGACCGTGCCGGCATAGCCTCCAATCAGGTGGGCAGGCGGCACGGCGCCGGAGATCTCGAAAACCCACACGAATTCGCCGCCGAACTCCTCGCCGTAGCGCACGTCGTGGAGCGTGGTTTCGGGGGCGAGGCCTAGGTGCGACCAGACGCGGTTGGTGACCAGCGCGTCCAGGCCGGCGCATTCGTCTACTTCGTTGAAGTGCGGAAGCGGCTTGTCCTGGTAGAGCACGCGGCCGTTGCCACGCGCCTGGACCGGGGGCCGGTCGGCATTGTTCAGCAGGCCCTCGGCCAGGTCCGACGCCGGGGCAAGGTCCTTCAGACCCTGCTGGTATTGGATGCCGACGACGTCGCAGCCGAAATCGTCGGCGATGCGCAGGGCCGCGATGTACATCTTGCACTGCTCGAGAATCTGGCCGTCGGTGAGATCGGTTTCCGGATTGGGGCCGGTGAGAAAGCGCATGCCCTTGGCGTCCAGCCACGCGCGCACGGCCTTCGCCTCGGAGTCCGGAGTGGCCAGCATTTCGGCGTAGAGCGCGGACTGGCTGAGGCGCTCCTTGCCCACGCCGAGCGGCATCAGGTACGCGTCCTCGATGATGCCGTTGTACATTCCCATGCAGCCTTCGTCGAAGACGCCCAGGATGGCCTTGTTGCGCTTGAGATCGCGCGCCAGCGCGGCGCCGGTTCGCTCCGCCTCGGCCGGGATGCGGAAGCTTGCGAGCGGGCGGACGTGGCTGAGATCGTGCACAACCCTCTCCCCGCGCAGCCACTGGCGCAGACCGCGGAGGAAGAACTCGTCGGTGAAATCCAGACTCCATAGGGTGCTGAAGGGCGTGCCGGCTTTGGTGAGGCAGGCATTCAGATTCAACATGCCGACCAGGCCGGGCCACTCGCCGCTCCAGTTGGCGACGGTCAGGATGGGCCCGCGGTGCGTCACCAGGCCGGTGAGAACCTGGTGGCTGTATTGCCACACCGCCTCGCACACGATGAGCGGCGCCTCCGGCGGCAGGCTGCGGAAGACCTCGATCCCCTGCTTCTGGCTGCCGATGAAGCCGTGCTTCAGCGCGGGGTCGTAGGCGTGGCCGCGCTTGATTTCGCGACCCTCGCGGCGGACGGCTGCCATGACCGCTTCCTCAACCTTAGCCTGTGCGGCCCAGCAGTTTTGATTGGCTGAAAGCCGCAGGTCGCCGTTGGCAATCAAATAGACGGGTTCGGGCATTGTCGCCTCCTCACGATTGATCCGTACCATCATACCCGTTCAAGTAACCAAGGGCGGGGCGGGGTTCGTCATTGCGTCAGAGAGAAAAAGCGGTGCGACTCCGGGTTCTTGCGGGGCCCGCTGCCGCGAGGATGCCCGGCGACGACCGCGGGCCGGGCGCGCCATTCAAGTGGAGAACGAACGATGCGACTTCTGATAGCAGCAGTGGCAGGTGCATTTGGATGCCTGGCTCAGGCACAACTCATCACGATTCCGGCGGGGACCAGAATTCCTTTGAAACTGACGAGGCCGATGGGAACGGATACGATGCGGGCAGGGGATGCCGTTCGCGCGGAGACCGCTTTGCCAGTGGCGGCGAAAGGCCAGACGGCGATTCCCCAAGGAACCTACGTAGACGGCGCGATCGACAAAGTGCGGCGGCACGGCGGGAACGCCGGGTTTGAGGTCCATTTCACGCGGATGATTTTCGCCAACGGTTACACGGTGTTGCTTTCGAGCACGGCGGATCTCACCGCCGGCCTTGCCCTCCCCGAGCTCGCCGGCGCGCCGGCCGCGCTGATCGCGGAGATGGCCAACGCGCTCCAGGCGTCGCCCACCCTGAACCCGCCGCCCCCGTTGCCGTCCCATGTCGGGCTGATTGTCGGCCTTGGAGTGGGCACTGCCGTCGCCATGATCGTCGGCATTCTGATTCTGGGGCACCGGGCGAGCGGCAGTGCGGGTGGATTGTACGTGGATGCGGGCGCGCGGTTCGATCTGGTGCTGACGAGCCCGCTCACGCTCGACACGGCCCAGTTGGCGGCCCACTAGTTCCGGCGCAGCAGCCGGGGCAGAGGCTCGGAGGCGGCGCCCGATCCATCGGACGGGGCCTCTGCGGAGGCCTCTTCTTCGGGAACGAGGTCGCCCTCGCCGGGCGCGAGGAACAGGTTCTCCTCGAGGTCGTGCTGGCGGGTGTACAGCTCCCAATAGCGGCCGTGCAGAGCCAGCAGGTCTTCGTGCTTCCCGCGCTCGACGATGCGGCCGGCTTCCACAACCAGGATCTGGTCGGCGCGCCGAATGGTGGATAGCCGGTGCGCAATGACGAACGTGGTGCGTCCCTGCATCAGATAGCTCAGGCCGCGCTGTATGGCGGCTTCGGATTCGGAATCGAGACTGGACGTAGCTTCGTCGAGGATCAGGATGCGGGGCGCGGCCAGGATGGCGCGGGCGATCGAAACGCGCTGGCGCTGGCCGCCGGACAGCTTGACGCCGCGCTCGCCCACGATGGTGTCGTACTTCTTCTCGAAGCCCTCGGCGAACTCGTCCACGCGCGCGATCCGGCAGGCGTTGAGGATCTCCTCTTCGGTCGCGCCGGGGTGGGCGAACGCCACGTTCTCGCGAATGCTGCCGTCGAACAGGAAAGTCTCCTGCAGGACGACGCCCAGCCGTGAGCGGTACGCATCCAGGCGCACGGTGCCCAGGTCCACGCCGTCGATGCGAATGACGCCGGTGCTGGGCCGGTAGAATGCCGCGGCAAGGCCGATGATGGTGGACTTGCCCGAGCCCGACGATCCCACCAGGGCCGTCACCGTTCCCGGATGCGCCTCGAAGGAGATGCCGTTCAAGACGGGCTTGCCGGGGTCGTAGGCGAACGAAACATCTTCGAAGGCGACGTGGCCGCGGATCTCGGTGGGGGACTCGGTGCGCGCCGGGTCCTGGTCCTCGGGCCGTTCGCGCAGCACTTCCCGGGTGCGCTCCAGGCCCGCGACGGCCTCGGTCAGCTGCGTGCCGATGCCCACGATCTGAAAGACCGGCGCCACCAGAAACGCGAGAAACGCCATGAAAGTGACGAAGCTGCCGAGCGTGAGCGTGTGGGCCAGAATCTCGCGTGCGCCCAGGTACATGACCAGCGAGCCCACCACGCCGAGCAGAACGCTGGCCGAAAGGCTCATCAGCGAAGTGGCGGTGAGAGCCTTCAGCAAGTTGTCGAGCAGGCGCTGAACGCCCCCCGCAAACACCGCCGCCTCGCGCGCCTCCGCATGATAGCCCTTGACCACGCGTATGCCGCCAAGCGATTCGGTCAGGCGGCCGGTGACCTCGGCATTCACTTTGCTGCGCTCGCGGAAAATGGGGCGAATGGTGCGGAAGGCGCGCTGGAGGAAGACCATGAACCCGCCCAGAATCACGACTGCCATGCCGGTGAGCTCCGGGCTGATGCGAAGCAGGACCACGAGCGCGATGATCGCGGTGACGATGCCGCCGATGAACTCGATGAGCCCGGTGCCCATCAGGTTGCGCACGCCCTCCACGTCGGTCATGATGCGCGAGACCAGCGCGCCGGTCTTGTTGGCGTCGTAGTAAGCGATGGGCAGCCGGCCCACGTGTTCCTGCACTCTTCGGCGCAGCTCGGCGATCATCCGTTGCGCGGCCTTAGACAGCAGTTGAGTCAGTGCGAAAGAGGTGACGCCCTGAATGGCCGTAGCCGCGAGCACCGCCAGGACCAAGGGGACGAGCAGGTACGCCTGGCGTTTGCCGATGACGTCGTCGATGAGGTACTTGGTGGAGGCGGGCAGCACCAGGCTGGCCGCGCGACTGATCGCGATGAGCACCAGGCCGAGGGCGAGCTGCCAGCGGCGGGGGCGGATCAGCTCCCAAATATCGGGCAAAAGCGTTCGCAGGCGTTCTGAAGGCACTTACTTGATATTCGCACGCGATGTATACTACCCAGAACCGGACCGGTGCATCCGGTTCGCGCGAGGAGGACACATGCAGGCTGTCCCGACGCTTCCCAAGTCGGAGAAAGCGGCGCCGCGCCACCCCATGCTGGCGCCCGTGCTGGCGCTGGTGGCGATCTTTGCCGCGATAACCCTTGGTGGCAGGTACCTGCCTTCGTCTTCTTTTCTCGGCAAGGGTGTGGTGCTCCACCAGACCGCTAGCGGTTGGGAACGCCTGCCGACGCCGGCCGGAATGCCGGAGAGCATCCGCGTCTCGGGGCGGGGAACGGTCTGGACGTGGGCCCCGATGGCAGGTGAATTCAGCCGCCTGGAAGGCACGCGATGGCGGAGTTTCTCGAAGGCGGAATTCGGCGGACGGATCGGCCACCTGAGGGGGGACTTCGTCCTGGAGGGGGATAACCTCTGGGCTGCGGCGTCAGAGGGCGTGCTGCGCTGGGACGGGCGCGTCTGGAACTGCTACCGCGATGCCCTCGCCAGTTTGGAGGCCTCCTCGATCGCCGCCGGCGGCGGCCGCGTGTGGGTCGTCGACGAGCAGGGCAATCTGTCCGAGTTCGACGGAACGCGGTGGACCATTCGCAAGCTCGACCTGCCGGGAGTGAATTGGCCGGCGAGAGCGGCGAGGCCGGAACTCGCGCGCACCGCGGACGGCACGCTGTGGCTGGTTCGGGGCGGTGTGTGGAGGTTCGATGGCGCGCACTGGACCGCAGTGGTTCCTCAGGGGAAGCCTCTCACCAACCCGTGGCTGATTGGCGCAACTGACGATCGCATCTGGCTGCGAACCGGTAAAACGCTTCGATCCGTCTCGGCCGATGGAAAGGCGTGGGCGGAGTACCCGACGGTATCGAAGGCACGTGCCGTTGCCTCGGCGGGCGGCCGCACGTGGATCGCCGTAGACGGCGGGATCCTGGAATCCGAGGGCCAGGGATGGCGGCGCCTGGAGCCTCCGAGCGACGGCGTGAAGAGCTTTTCGAGCCTCGCGGCGGGGCCGGACGGCCGCCTGTGGGCCCTCGGTTGGACTCCGGGACCGTTAGCCGCGCTGCCTTCCTGGGTGGGATTCGCTGTCATTGTGGCGCTGCCGGTCGCGTTCCTGGCGGCGCTGGTCTGGGTGCTGAGGCGTCAATCGCAGCACCAGCGCCGGGAAATCGACCGCATAGAGCAGGCGGTGGCCCACGCTACCGGCGAAGTGCCTTACGAACTTCAGCAGTACCACGAGAAGCAGGCTGCGGCCTCCAGCCCGTGGCGGGTGGGGTTGAGTGTGGTCCTGGCGATTGGCGGCGGGGTTGCTTCCTTCATCGCGCTGCGCCGGTGGTGGCCAAATGCGCCAGCCTGGACGGTCCTCGTCTTCATTGTGCTTATTCATCTCGCGATCGGGTTCCAGCAATCGCTGGCGAAGCGCAAACCGAAGCCGTCCGACCCCATCGGCCCCGGCGGGCCATCGCGCTATGACTGGGGAAAGACGGGGAAGGCGCTGCTCGGAGGAGCGGTCCTTATCATCCTGTTCAACGTGCCGCATATGTCGGGTTACTGGTTCCTGGCGTTCATCCTGCTGCCGCCTGCGTACGAGGTATTGAAGGTGCGTCTGATGAATGCGGCCCTGCGGCGCGGCGATTACGACGGGGCCCTGCGGATTATTCGTCTGTTCCACTTCTACAGCCCCGAAGGCGCCAGCACCCTGCGGCTGTGCGGGCACGTTCTGCTGCTGGCGGGGCGCTATCGGGAGGCTGAAGACAGCCTGCGCCGCGCGATCGCCGGTTTGCGCTCCGGATTGGAGCAGGCCATGGCTCTCCAGTTTCTGGCGGACGCCCTGATGGAGCAAGGCCGTTACGACGAAGCGATGCGAAGCTACGAAGCCGCCCTGCAAGCGGTTCCGGGTTATCGCAGACCCTATCGCGGCATGGCGGAAATGACGTTGCGCCAGGGAAAGAACCCGCAGCAGGCGCTTGAGTATGTGGAGAACATCCTGGGCAGCTCCGGGCTCGCCTGGCCCGCACGCGGCATCAACGGCCGGCCGCAGGACGATTACTGGGCGCTGAAGGCCTGGGCCCTGGCGCAATTCGGCCGGTCGGGCGAAGTGGCTCCGGCGATCGACGAAGCGTTCAAGGCCACGAACAAAAAGTCGCTGGTCGATCTGGCGATGACGAATTACCGGGCCGGCATGGCGATGCAGGCGATCGGCAACCAGTCGAGCGCCAACGATTATTTCAAGCGCGCGCGGGACCTCGATCCGCACGGGCACTGCGGAATGTTGGCGCAGGCCGCGCTGCGACAACGGAGCGTTTGGGGCGCGGGCGTCTGAGCTTACATCCCGCGCAGCTTGCGCTGGAGTCTCTGGACCCAGTCCTTCTGAAAGTCGGGCTCGATGGTCTGTGCCAACCCGAGGCCCTTGCGGTACGCGTCGCGGGCCTCGGCAGGCCGCTTCAGCGCCACCAAAACATCGCCCAGGGCGGCCTGCGCGTCAACCACGTTCGGATCGGCCGCGACGGCGTATTCGGCCGCCTCCAGCGCCTGCCCGGTTTTTCGAGCTCCCAGCAGGTCCGTCGCCTGCTGCGCGTGGCTCAGAGCCGATGCGCGCGGGACTTTGAAGCGGCCGTCGAAGACGAACACGCCGTGGTCGATCGCGGCCACGGGTTGAAGGCTCTGAAACTGGGCGTAGGGATTCAGCGCGCCGGCCCAACCCTCGCCTCCCGACAGCGTGCCCAGGCTGACCAGCACCGGTCCATCGATCACGGGCGGAACGTCGGTCGGCTCGTCCATCCACATCGAATCGATGGTCGGCAGGGTTTTGCACGGAATCCCGTAGGCGCCCGGCCGGACCACACCGGCGGCGAAGTAGGCGAACCAGCAGTCCTTCACGCCGCGCGCGTCCAGGTATTTCCCGACGCTCTTGAGCTGTTGCGCCCAATCGGTATTCGAATCGCTCAGATACTTGTAAGTGTTCGCCGGCCCGCCCCATAACTCGTTCGCGTAAGCAAGGTAATTGGGGTAACACATAGCCGACGATGCCACGTGAGCCGCCAGCAGCGTGCCCACCACATACGCCCAACGCCGGTTCTGGCGGATGAAGGCCCACGCGGCGCCCGCCACCAGCACCGCGGAGAACACGTACAGCGGCAGGATGTGCCGCAGGCCGATATTCAACCCCGAGCTCATCGCCACCGCAAGATGAAAGAGCGGGGGTATGGTCAGGAAAAGGATTTCGCGCCAGCACCGCAGCGTACGCGTCGCGATCGCCACCACGGCGAGCAGCAGAAACGCAAATAAGGCCAGGGTGGATTTCACGGCGAAGGCAACCGGGAAATAGAACCATACGCCATTGGGATAATCCTTGCCCAGAACGTAACTGGGAAACCAACTCGCCAGGCTGCGGACATCCGTCAGCCCGTAGAGATAAGACTCCGGCAGCACGTGCCAGCGCGCCGCGAGCAGGATGCCCCGCGCCTCGATGGGCTTCAACTGTTGGACGTACCCGGCGAGCGGCGGAACGAGATTCAATCCATTTGGCCTGGCGGCGTAGCGGAACCCGTAGGACGCCCAAAGGACTGCGATCGCGATCAAGCCGACGGCCACCAGGGGTCCCACCAGCCTGAGCGCGCGCTTGGCTGCCCCTCCCGCGCCACCGCCCACCAGCGCCTCCGCGACCAGGAGCAGCGCCAGGATCGGAAACACGAGGATGCCCGTATGTTTGGAGGCCAGCGCCACCCCAGCCGCGACGCCCGTGAGCGCAAGACGCCCGAGCGACGGCGCTTTCACGTAGCGATAGAAGGCGTAGACCGTGGCGAACATGCCGAAGGAGAGCGCGACGTCGGTGGTGACGTAGGCCCCGTGCGCCAGCAGGTTCGGCTCGAATGCCAGTAACGTCAGCGCCACAAACCCCGCGCCTGTGCCGAACATCTCGCGGGCGGCCAGGAACACGACCACCAGCAACGCCAGCGCGAATAGGGACGCCGCCGTGCGAGCGCGCGCCAGAATCATATCCGGATTGTTTCCGAAGACGAAGTCGCGGCCGTCCTCGAATGCCTCGTTCTTGAAAAAGCGGTTCTCGACGCGCGGAACGTTGAGCTTCAGGGGCAGGAGCGGCAGGGCGGCCACCAGCTTGACCAGCGGCGGATGCTCGGGATTCAATCCGAAATCGCCGCGCACCCAGGACATGTAGCCGGCGAAAATGTGATCGCCCTCATCCCAGGTCTGCGAGGTCCGGCGCACCGACAACCATAACTGAAGAACGAAGACCGCGATCAGACACGCCACTCCGGCCGCCACCAGCGTGCGGCGGTGCTTCCCCAAGGTATCCACCAAAGTTACCCCCAATCGAGCAGTATACGAGTTTCCCCTGGGTCCGGTTTCTATGTAAAAGAATTGTTCGCAAATTATTCTTCCGTAACGCACATGAACACCCCCGCGTATGAGTAAGTGTAGGGTGGTTCAAACTGCACTACTTACACTAACGAGGAGGGACGACCATGAGATTCCCAATCTGGGCCGCTTCCGCCGTGCTTCTGGCGGCGGCATCAGCTTACGCGCAGCAGCCTGCTGCTGTGCGAATCAACGTTCCGTTCGGCTTCACCGTCGAGCACACAACCCTACCGGCGGGCGAGTACATGATCGCCAACGCCGCGGTAGGCAGCGCCAGATTGCTGGCTTTGGAGAACGTCGAGAGCAGGCGCACCGTTCTCTTCGCCGGGGACCCGCTCGAGCTGGCCAAGACGGCCCAGCAATCGAGCATGGTGTTCACGCAACACGAAGGCGGTTATGTCCTGGCCGAGATCTTGTGGGCCGGTTACTCATCCGGCGTGGAACTGCCTTCCGCCGGGCCGGTCGACGAGGTTGCGATCACAGCCAGCAACCGCGCGCCCGATGCGGTCGTGATCGCCTCCCGCTAACCGCAACGTCAAACCGAGGGGCAGGCGTGTTCGTCTGCCTCTCGTCTCCCGCCTGCAACGCCCATCTCCGGGTGGTATATTGATTCTGCTTTGAGATTCAAGACTCTTGCCGCAGCCCTCGCGCTCGTCGCCTGCGCCGGTGCGGCGGCGCCCGCCCAGAAAGTGGTTGCGGTCAACATCGACGCGATCATTTACCCCATCACGGTCGAGATCGTTGGCCGGGCCATCGAGGAGGCGAAGCAGGAGAACGCCGCGATGGTGCTGGTGCGGATCAATACGCCCGGCGGCCTGCTGGACGCCATGCGCGAGATCATGCAGGAGATGGTCGCTTCGCCCGTGCCGGTGGTGGCCTATGTGACGCCGAGTGGCGGGCGGGCGGCTTCGGCGGGCTTCTTCATTCTGGAAGCGGCCGATGTGGCGGCCATGGCTCCCGCGACGAACACGGGCGCTTCTACGCCGGTCTCCATGTTCGGGCAGATGGATCAGACCATGGCGCACAAGGTGCAGAACGACGCCGCGGCCCTGATCCGCGGAATGACGACGAAGCGCGGCCGCAATCCGGAGCTGGCCGAAAAGGCCGTGTACGACGCGAAATCCTTCACGGACAAAGAAGCGCTCGACAGCCATCTGATCGAGATCGTCGCGCCGAGCGAGGCGGACCTTTTCCGCCAGCTCGATGGCCGCGAGATCGTGCGCTTCGATGGAAAAAAGCAGACGCTGCACCTGGGGTCGCCGCAGGTGATCGAATACAGCCCCACGCTGCGGGAACGGTTCATGGCCGCCATCGCCGATCCCAACCTGGCGCTGATTCTTCTTATTCTGGGCGCGCTGGGAATCTACGTCGAATTCACCCAGCCGGGTATGATCGCTCCTGGCGTGTTCGGAGCGATTCTGGTGGTGGTCGGGCTCTCAGCGCTTTCCGTGCTGCCAATCAACTGGGGCGGGGCGGCGCTGATCGTCCTTGCGCTGGTGCTTTTCGTGCTCGAAGCGAAGTTCGCCACGCACGGCGTGCTGACCGCGGCTGGCGCGCTCGCCATGGTGCTGGGCGCGGTAATGCTGGTGGAAAGCCCGACGCCCGAGGTGCGCATCCACCTTTCGACGGCGCTGGCGGTGGCGCTGCCCTTTGCGCTGGTGACCAGCTTCCTGGTGACGCTGGCGGTGCGGGCGCGCCTGGCCAAGGTGCAGACCGGCGCGGCGGGCATGATAGACGAGATCGGCGTGGCGTACACGGCGCTCGCGCCCGAAGGCAAGGTCTTCGTGCATGGCGAGTACTGGAACGCAGTGTCGAGCGCACCGGTAGAGGCCGGCGCGCAGGTCAGGGTGAAGAGCATGGACCGGCTCACCTTGAAAGTGGAACCAGTTTCTTCCGACTCCGGAGAACAACATGGATAGCAGCTACCTGTGGGTTATCGTCGCGATCCTGATTCTCTTCGCGCTCTCCTGGATACGCATCCTGGCCGAGTACGAGCGCGCTGTGATTTTCCGCCTGGGGCGCGTGCAGGCCACGCCTAAAGGCCCCGGCATTTTCCTGGTGTTCCGGCCCCTGGACCGGATGGTGCGCATCTCTCTCAGAACCGACGCCCTGGAGGTTCCCACGCAGGACGTGGTGACGCGCGACAACGTCACGGTCAAAGTAAACGCGGTGATTTACTTCCGGGTGCTCGATCCGAACAAGGCTGTACTCGAGGTCAGCAATTACCTCTACGCCACCTCGCAGCTGGCGCAGACCACGTTGCGCAGCGTGCTGGGCGAAGTGGAGCTCGATGAGCTCCTGAGCCAGCGCGAGAAGCTGAACGTGAGGCTGCAATCCGTGCTCGACGAGCACACCGGGCCGTGGGGCGTGAAGGTGAGCATGGTGGAGGTGAAGCAGGTGGATCTGGCCGAGTCCATGATCCGGGCGATCGCGCGGCAGGCCGAGGCCGAGCGCGAACGGCGCGCCAAGATCATCCACGCCGAGGGCGAGTACACGGCGGCCGAGAAGCTGGCCATGGCGGCGGAGGTGATTCAGAAGCAGCCCGCGGCCATCCAGTTGCGCTACCTCCAGACGCTGGTCGAAATCGGAACCGAGAAGAACACGACTATCGTGTTCCCGTTGCCGCTCGATATAATCACGTCATTGGAGCGGGCGCTGGACAAATACGCGCACGGCCCACAGGCGTAAGGAGAGCGCGGTAGTCAAATCATGCCGAGGAATGAAGACGGCGAACGCGAGCTGGTCGTGGGCAACAAGCAACTGCTCATCATCGCCTTTGTCCTGATGATCGTGATCGGTGTCGTTTTCTCGATGGGTTACATCGTCGGGCGGGCGAACTCCGGGAGCGACACGCCCGCGCCGGTTACGCAGCAGGCGGCCAATCAGCCCGCGGGACATCCCACGGCTGCGGGCGCTGCGGCCACGCCCGTTGCCGAATCCACTCCGGATGCATCGCTTGCGCCGGGCGACGCGAAGGTGAGCACGCCGGAGACCTCGAGCACCATGCCGGTGGAATCGGTCACGCCCGCGGGCGGGACGCCGACGGCTACGCCTGCTCCGGTGGTGACGCCCAGGCCGGCCGTTCAGCCGCCGCGTGTGACCAGGACGCCGCCGCCCGCCGCTGTGCCGCAGCCCGGCCAGACCTATCTGCAAGTGGCCGCGGTCAAGAAGCCGCAAGCGGAGATGCTGGTCGAGGTGCTCAAGGAGAAAGGATTCCGTGCGCTGACGAGTCCAGTCGCTCCCGGCAGCGAGCTGTACCGCGCGCTGGTGGGGCCGCTGGCGGATGCGTCCGATCGGGCGCGGGTCAAAGCCCAGCTCGAGAAAGCCGGCTTCAAGCCGATCCCCAAAACACTCTGAGCCGTGACCAGCCCTCCACGACAACGGCTGCCCGAGTGGCTGAGAAAGCCGCAGACGCATTTCGTTTCCGTACACGAGCTGAAGCGGGGATTTCGCGCGCTCGACCTGCATACGGTATGCGAATCGGCGCGCTGCCCGAACATGCACGAGTGCTTCCACCGCGGCGCGGCCACGTTCATGATCCTGGGTAACCTGTGCACGCGCGGCTGCGGCTTCTGCTCCGTGCCGAAAGGGCCGCCCGCAAAGCGAGTGTTCGCGCTCGACGCGGCCGAGCCAGCCAACGTCGCGCGCATGGCAGCCGGCATGGGGCTGCGCTACGTCGTCATCACCGGCGTGAACCGCGACGATCTGGCGGATGGCGGCTCGACGCATTTCGCCGCCACCGTGCGCGAGGTGCGTCGAGCGCTGCCTGCGGCCCGCATTGAAGTGCTCACTCCGGATTTTTGCGGCGACCTGGACGCCGTGGCCCGCGTGCTCGACGCCGGACCCGACGTCTTCAACCACAATATGGAGACAGTGGAGCGTTTGTATGGCCGCGTCCGCCCTCAGGCGGATTACCGGGGCTCCCTGCGCGTGCTCGAATTCGCGCGGCGCTATCGGGCGGAGGCGCTGACGAAATCCGGCATGATGGTCGGCTTGGGCGAGCGGCCCGAAGAGGTGGAGCAACTGCTGCGCGACGTGCGGGGCGCGGGCGTGGACGTGGCGACCATCGGTCAGTATCTGCAGCCCTCGCGGCGAAACCTGCCCGTGGCCGAATACGTGACGCCGGAGCGGTTCGAGGCTTGGCGCGAGTTCGGCATGGCGATCGGCTTCAAGATGGTTTTCAGCGGGCCGCTGGTGCGCAGTTCGTACATGGCGGACGCGGTGAGCGAGCAAGCGCGGTGCGCCTGATCCGCGCGCTCGATCCGCTGCTGGCCGCCGCCACAGCACTCCTGTTGGTGCTGGCGTTCCCGCATTTCAACCTCGCCTTCCTCGCTGCGTTTGCGCTGACGCCGCTGCTGGTGGCCCTGGCGCGCACACCCGCGCACGTCCGCCGGTTCCTGCTCGGCTGGGTTGCGGGCGTCCTGTATTGGGCCGGCGCGTGCTACTGGATTCACTTCGTGATGGCGGTCCACGGCAGCATGGCGGAGTGGGCCGCGTGGCTGGCGTACGCGCTGTTCTGCCTCATCAAAGGACTCCACATGGGCGTCTTCGCGCTGGCGGCGGGGTTCCTGCTGGCGCGGAGGTGGGCGGCGGTTGCGGTGCCAGCGCTGTGGGTGGCCATCGAGTGGTCGCACACGCACCTGGGGTTCGCCTGGCTCGATCTGGGCAACGCGGGCATCGGCATGTCGGTGCTCGCTCGCCTGGCGCCTTTCACCGGCGTTTACGGGATTTCGTTCGCCTTCGCACTAGCCGGGACAGCGCTGGCGCTGGCTGTGCTGCGGCGTCCGCGGATCGAACTGGCGCCGCTGGTGGCCCTGCTGCCGATTGCGTTCCTGCCCGCGCTGCCGCCCGCGCAGCCGGGGACCCAAACCGCGGTCCTGGTGCAGCCAAACGTCTCGGAGACGGCGGATTGGACTCCGCGATGGGTTCGCGAAATGCAGGACCGCACCACCGCGCTCACGCTCAAGGCCGCCTTCGCGGATCCCCGCGCGCGGCCGTGGCTGATCGTCTGGCCCGAAGCTCCGACACCGATTTACTACTACGAGGACCCGGACACAGCGGCCTGGGTGGACGAGGTGGCGCGGCGGACGGGCGCGTATCTCATCGTCAATGCGACGCCGCACAATGCCGCCGGCGCGCCGCTGAATTCAGCCCTTCTCGTGTCGCCCGAGGGCGTGGCCGTGGGCCGATACGACAAGATGAACCTGGTTCCGTTCGGCGAATTCGTGCCGCGGCCGTTCAAAGCGCTGGTGGCCAAGGTCTCCACCGAGAGCGACGATTTCGCGCCCGGTACACGGCAGGTGACGCTCGCCGCCGGCCCGCACCGCATCGGCGCATTCGTCTGCTACGAATCCGTCTTCCCGGACTTCGTGCGGCGCTTTGCGCTCGACGGAGCGGAGGTGCTGGTCAATATCTCCAATGACGGCTGGTACGGCAACACCTCGGCGCGCGAGCAGCACTTGAACATCGTGCGCATGCGGGCGGCGGAGAACCGGCGCTGGATTCTACGCTCCACCAACGACGGAATCACGGCCACCATCGACCCGGCCGGCCGCCTCTATCGCGATTTGCCGCCTTACGTCCAGGGCGCGGCGCGCACCGGCTATTCGTGGATCGGCGAGACGACGTTTTACTCGCGACACGGCGACTGGTTCGTGCTCCTGTGCGCGCTTGTTGCGCTGGTGGGGCTGGCGGAAAGTTGGCGGGCCTACAGGGCGATCTCGACCGCGCAGCCGGCCTCCGGCCATTGAAGACGCGACTCCAAGCCGGCATCGGCGAATGCCCGGGCAATCTCAGCGCGGCCTTCTGAAAAGTGCGCCCAGCCTTCGAAGTGCAACGGCACAATGGCTGCGCCGGCGAACGCGCGCGCGGTCTGGATGGCGTCGGCGGCGGTCATCGTGAGAGGGCAGGGAATCACTGCCACGCGGGCGGCGCCCAGGTTGAGCAGCGCGGCCCGTACCGGGAAACGCCGCGCGACCTCGGCGACGCTGTCATACCAAACCGTGTCGCCCGAGAAATAGATCGCGCTCTCCGGCGCATCCACGAAGAACGCCACGAACCCGATCACCGGGCCGCGGTGGAGCAGGGGCGGTCCGTGGCGCGCCGGTGTCGCAACCACGCGCAACGCGCGGCCGCCCGGAGCTTCCAGATCGATGCTTTGCCACGGTTGGAGGCCCAGGGCGTTCCCGCCGAGCCGCCGGGCGCCCTCAGGAGTCGTGAGCACTTTCCTGGCATTCTTCAGCAGCAGGCGGCCGGCGTGGTCGAGATTATCGGCATGTTGATCGTGACTCAACAGCACGGTATCGAAGGCGCCGAGCGCTTCCGGAGCGATCGCCGGGCCTGCGAGTTTCCGCAGCGTTACGTTACCGGCCCAGTGCGATACTCGCCACCCGCGGGATCGAACGTGGGGTCCGTGAGCAGCCTGACTCCGCCGAATTCCAGCAGTGCCGTCGGTCCGCCGATGTAAGTGACGGTAAGTTCCACGTTACCCGTGCCGGATCACGAGCACATCGCCGTCCCTGACGACATACTCCTTGCCCTCCAAACGCAGCAGGCCCTTGTCGCGCAAACCGGAGTAACCATCGTGCTCGATCATGGTCTTCCAGTTGACCACTTCCGCGCGAATGAACTTCTTCTCGAAATCGGTGTGGATCGCGCCCGCGGCTTTGACGGCGGTGCTGCCGATTGGAATGGTCCACGCCCGGCACTCGTCTTCGCCGGCGGTGAGAAACGACATCAGCCCCAGCAGTGAGTAAGTTGCCGCGATCAGCCGCTCGAGACCCGATTCAGTAAGCCCGTAACTAGCCAGATACTCGCGCGCCTCCTCGCCCGATAACTCGGCCAGCTCGGCTTCGACTTTGCCGCAAACGGCGGCCACGGCGGTGTGTTTGCGCCCGGCGAGCGGCCCGCTCGCGTACTGGCTTTCCATCTCGTGGAGTCGGGGCGCGTCGGCTTCGCCCAGGTTCAGCACGTAGAGCATCGGCTTCAGGGAGAGGAACTGGAAGCCGCGAATGCGCTTCTCGTCGTCTTCGGTCAGCTCCATCTGGCGCAGCGGCCGGTTCGATTCGAGCATCGCCTTGGCGCGCTCCAGGACCTCGAATTCGCGGTCGAGCTCCGGGGCTTTCAGTTTCTTGCGGTCCTTGTCGAGCCGCTCCATGCGCTTCTCGATCACCACCAGGTCGCTCAGGATCAACTCGAGATCCACGTTCTCCAGATCGCGAATGGGGTCGAGCGAGCCGGCCTCGTGCGCCACCGAGGGATCGTCGAAGATGCGCAGCACTTGCGCGAATGCGTCCACCACGCGCAGGCTCGCCAGGAACGCGGGATCGCGCAGCGCCTCTTTCGAGATGGCCGGCGTATCGACGTATTCAACCACCGCGTGCACCGTCTTGGGAGGATGAAACAGCTCGGCCAGCGCCTCCAGACGGGCATCGGGGACCTTGGCGACGCCGATGCGTGTAGCCATCGAGCCGATGCGCCCGGCTGCTTCGTGCGCGCCCGTGAGGATGGTGAACAGGGATGTCTTGCCCACCTGGGGCAGTCCGATGATTGCGGTTTTCATAAGAGGAGGATGCCGGCGGGCGGCCTCACAGCGGCACTTCCACCAGCGTGAGAATCTCTTCCAGGATGCGGTCGTTGAGGTCCGCAGTGCGCTGCGTGAGGGCCAGGCGGGTGCTCACCACCACGCGATGCGCGAAGACAGGAACGGCCAGGCGCTTCACGTCATCCGGCACGGCGTACTCGCGACCCTCCACCATGGCCAGCGATTGCGCCGCCCGGTAGAGCGCCTGGGCGCCGCGCGGGCTGACGCCGAGAGCGAGCGATTCGTGCGACCGGGTCTTCTCGACAATGGCGAGGATGTAGTCCACCAGCGCGTCGTCTACGGTCACGTGGCCGGCCCAGGACTGAAGCTGGAGCACCTCTTCAACCGTCAGCACGGGCTTGCCGCGGGGCTCCTGCGCAGAAGGGGTGCTGCGAAGGATGGCGCGTTCGTAGGAGGCGTCCGGGTAGCCGATGCGCAGCCGCATGAAGAACCGGTCGAGCTGCGACTCGGGCAGCGGGTACGTGCCGTGATGCTCCACTGGGTTCTGCGTCGCCATCACCATGAAGGGCTGCGGCAGCGGATAGCAATGGCTGTCGATGGTGACTTGCCGCTCGTTCATCGCTTCGAGCAGCGCCGATTGCGTCTTGGGCGTAGTGCGGTTGATCTCGTCGGCGAGCAGGAAATTCGTGAAGACCGGGCCGGGCTTGAACTCGAAGGCCTGCGAATGCGCGTTGTAGATGGTCACGCCCAGCACGTCGGACGGCAGCATGTCGCTGGTGAATTGCAAGCGATGGAACTGGCAATCCACCGACCGCGCCAGCGCCTGCGCCAGCGTGGTCTTGCCGACTCCGGGAACGTCCTCGATGAGCAGATGGCCGCGCGCGAGCAGGCACACGATGGACAGACGCAGCACCTCGGCCTTGCCGCGTATGGCCTCGCCGAGCGCCGCCTCGAGCGTGGCCAGTTTCGCGAGGCCAGCAGGAGGAGCTTCGAGAGTTTCGCGCGTGGGCATGAAACCCTATTCTACCCGCCGACGCGCGCCCCCTGCTCTCAGCCCGCCGAAGTTTCCAGTTGCGCGGTCATCGTGACCTTGGCGTTGAGCAGGCGCGAGATCGGGCAGCCGGCCTTGGCGTTTTCGGCGGCGCGGTCGAAAGCGGCCCGGTCGCCGCCCCGTATGCGGGCGCGTACATCCAGGTGGCTTGCGGTCACGCTCCAGCCGGCCTGCGTTTTCTCGAGCGTTACGGTCGCGGTGGTCTGTATGCTGTCCGGCGTGATGCCGGCCTCGCCGAGTTGCGCCGCCAGGGCCATCGAGAAGCAGCCCGCGTGCGCGGCTGCGATCAGTTCCTCGGGGTTCGTCCCGACACCCTGCTCGAAGCGGGTCCCGAACGAGTATTGGGCGTCGGCAAGGACGCCGCTGGCGGTCGAAATAGTCCCTTTACCTTCTTTGAGGCTGCCGTGCCAGGCAGCGGTGGCTGTGCGATTCATACCCCATCAGATGCACCGAGGCGGCATTCAGATCCAGCCGCGCATCCAGTAATATCCGATCTTCGCGGTTTCGACGCCCAGGTTCAGGAAGATGCCCCAGCGGTTCTGCAGATGGTTGCTGCCTTTGATGGCATCGGGGAACGGATCGGGTACCACCCGCAACCCCGCTTTCTCAAACGCCCGCCGGGCGCGGAACATGTGATAGTCGCTGGTCACCAGCACCTTGCGGCCGGAGACGCCGGCCAGCATTCGCGCCACAAATAGGGCGTTTTCGCGCGTGCTCACGGATTGGTCTTCCACGCGTATGGCGGCGGCCGGCACGCCACGGCCGATCAGGAAATCGCGCATGAGCGGAGCCGCGCCCCGGCCCGCGACCACCACCTCCCGGAATCCTCCTCTTTCCCAGGCCAGGCCCGCGTAGACCGCCCGCCAATACGAGCCCATGTCGAGCTTTGTGTCGTCGAGGGTGCCGGCGCCCAGGGCGATCAATACGTCGCCCCCGCCGTCCACCCAGTTCCCGGAGAGCGTTCCGGCGTACCAAGCGTCCAGCGGCGTGAATGTCGTCAGGAGCATGAGCAGGCCGAGCGCCGCGAGGCACCGGACCGCCCCGCGAGCCAGCCGGCCGAAGAACGTGCGCATCGAAACCATCCTACCCGCTCAGCGTCCGCACCAGGGAAGATGCGCCCGGAGCCGTGTTATATTGGGCTTCCCGGTATGAGAAACAGATATGTAGCTATCGTCCCGCTGGCGCTCGGTCTGGTATTTCCGGCAATGGCGGGGGATAAGAAGAAGGACTCGGAGCCTGGAATCACGCACGAGCAGGCGGACCAGATCCTCGATGAACTGCGGCAGATCCGCCAGTTGCTCGAGCAGGGAGCGCGTCCGGCGGAGGGCAGTGGGCTCCGTATGGACCTCCAAGGCGTCGCCTGGCTTGGCAGCAAGGAGGCTCCCATCACCATCGTGGAATTCACCGACTATCAGTGCACTTACTGCCGGCGCTTCCACGCGGAGACTTTCCCCGAGCTCAAGAAGCAGTACATCGACACTGGCAAGGTGCGGTTCACGAGCCGCGACATGCCGCTCGATTTCCACTCCAACGCGGCCCGTGCCGCCGAAGGCGCACGCTGCGCCGGTGACCAGGGGCGGTTTTGGGAGATGCGGGATCGCCTCATCTCGAACGCCGACAAGCTAGCCCCCGTCGACATCGACGGCTATGCGAAGGCGCTGAATCTGGACACGGTGCAGTTCGGGACCTGCATGCAGAGCGGGAAATACTCAGCGACGGTGAAGAAGGAAACGGCCGTTGCCGAGGCGTTGGGTGTGACCGGCACGCCGACTTTCCTGGTAGGGAAGAGCACGCACGACGGAGTCTCCGGCGAACTCATGGTGGGAGCCATGCCGATCGATGCCTTCGCGGAGAAGCTGAAGAACATCGCCCCGTAGGCGGGCCCGGCGCTTACCGGCCCGCGCGAGAGAGTCCTTGCTTTTCCTTACAGGCAGTAGTGTAATAGGCGGCTGGAGGTTTCGTCGTTTATGCGTTTTGCTTTTCGGGCAGCGGTTCTGGTGGCAGCTCTGGCAGTGGCTTTGCTGGGCCAGCAACCGCTCGACAACAAGGCGGTCATCAAGCTGCATAACGCGGGGTTGACCGACGACACGATCCTCCGCATGATCGCTTCGGAGCCCGGCCATTTTGCGACCGGCGTGGACGACATCATCGCATTCAAGCGGGCGGGCATCTCGGAGAGGATCATCGCCGCGGTGCTGAACAAGAGCACCTCGGCACCGGCGGCCGTGCCCACTGCCACACCTTCTCCGGCGCAGGTCCCCCAAGCCTCCCCGACCCCGGCCGGGCCACACTCCGTCACCGACGTCTTCTACAAGAAGGGTGACGGATGGGTGGCCATCCAGGCGGAGCCCGTGAGCTGGAAGGCGGGCGGGATTCTCAAATCGGTCGCCACGGTGGGCGTCAAGAAACGCGATATCAACGGTACGGTTGCGGGCTCCAGCAGCAAGGATAAACTGACCCTCCCGGCTGAGTTCGTGATGTATATTCCAGGCGGGGTCGACATGCGCGAATACCAGTTATTGCACCTGCGCTCGCACGACGGCGCGCGGGAATTCCGGGCCGCCATCGGAGACGATTTCCATATTTCCGGAGGCCGCGACCTGGTGCCCTTCGACTACAAGGCAGTTACCCGGCGAGGGTTCCAAATCGATCTCAAGGACCTCGCGCCGGGCGAGTACGGCTGGGTCCCTCCCGACGCCGCCCTCAACGCCCACGACGCCAATGCGCCTCCCGGCAAGATCTTCACGTTTGTGGTCGAGTAACCCCGAGCCCGCAAAGTTCGCCCATTGACTGTAGCGCCACGATGACTTGGCCTCGGCCGATGCGGGAAAGAGTGGCGCTCGAGGGCAACACGGTGTTTCTCCGCCGTTTGTCCCTTTCGTGGCCGCTTTCCCGTATCGAAAAGGGGGACTTCGTATGCCTATCGTTCGCTCGATGAAACCGCCAGTTCGAGCTCTCGCACAGGGACTGTGCGCCCTGTCCTTTTGCGCGACGCTGTTCGCTCAGGCGCAGCCCGCAGGAACCGGGGGAAGCTATGTCCTCCGCGAGGGCTCCGAAGTGAAGCTCAAGTTCGATCAGGACCTTAGCTCGAAAACCGCGGCGGAGGGCGATCCCGTGAACATGGTTCTGGCCGAAGACATCAAGGTGGGCGACGTCGCCGTCGCCAGAGCGGGCGACAAAGCGCTGGCGACCGTTTCCCATGTAAAGAAGGCCGGAATGATGGGCAAAGGGGGCGAACTGAATATTCGTCTCGAGCACTTGACGGTAGGCGATATCAAAGTGAAGCTGCGCGGCGCGAAAGGAAAAGAGGGCCAGAGCGAGACGGGCACCACGGTTGCCCTTACCGTTCTTTTCGGACCGATCGGGTTGATCAAGCACGGGAAGAACATAGAAATAGGGCAGGGAACGCCCTTCACGGCATACGTCGATAACGACATCAGCTTGCCGCCCGCAGCGGCCGGCCCGGCGACCCCGGCGGCAACGCCGCAGCCGATCCCGGCGCCCGCGGCGGCCCCGCCCGGCGGCCAGCAGTAGGAAGTCCCGGCGTGGGAATCGAGCGGGTCACGTTCCGGGCAGGGCGTGCCCCGCGCTTCTCTGAGCTAGCCGTTTTCGACGCGCGCCTTTATCTCCGAGTACGCCGAATCGATGAGCCACCGGAGCGCTTCGGTGTTTGTAGCCGTTCCCGGCCGTAGCTTCACGTGCCGCATGAACTTGCCGGTGCCTTGCAACAAACGGGCCGGATCCGGCAGCGACGCTCCGTGAAAGAACCCCACGTTTACGTGCGAAGCGAACGCATTGACGCAGCCGAAGGGCGCATCTCCGAAGCACGCAACAGGACAGCCGTCATGCAAGAGCTCCCGGACTTCGTCTCCGCATTTGCGCATCACCTCAAACCACTGGCGCGCGACCGATCCCAATTCACCTGCACGCTCTTTCATCCAAGCGTCGATGGCGGGATCGCGCTCGACGGCGCCGTTGAAGCGCAGCAATTCCGTTTTCATCTTCGCTGGAGCGACCCGGTGAGCTTACTTCGCCGACTTGTCCGTGCCGGCGGCCGGCTGTGAACTGAACTCCACCGTCAGGTTGTTGATTACCTGCTTGACGCCCTGGACCTTCCGCGCGATCCGCTCGGCCTTGGACTTTTGCTTGTCCTCGCGCACCTTTCCGCTGAGGGTGACCACCCCGTCCTTCACGGCCACATCGAGGCCGCCGCCCTTCACGTCGCGGTCCGCTGCCAGGCGCTCGATGACCCGGTCGTGAATCTCATCGTCGGAAGAAGGCTTCTGCGCAAAAGCGGGAGCCGTAACGAAAACCAGAAAGCTCACCACGGTGACAAGAGAGAGTAGGCGCATAAAAGTATTACCATTCTAATCGGTTTTGCCGGCCATGGAATGCCAGTCGAGCTGTTCCAGAAAGCCGGGGCTCTCCCGCCATCGCGGCTGAACCTTCACGTACAGCTCCAGGAAAATCTTGCGGCCGAACAGGAGCTCCATCTCCAGGCGGGCCCGCGTGCCGATCCGCTTCAGCACCGACCCTTTGGCTCCGATGAGAATCCCCTTCTGACCGTCGCGCTCCACGTAGATGGTGGCGGAGATCCGCGTCAGCTTTGGAGTTTCATCCCAGGAATCCACCAGCACCGCGACCGAGTGCGGCACCTCCTGCCAGGTTTCGGCCAGGATCTTCTCGCGGATCAGCTCCGCCGCCCGGAAGCGCTCGGGCTGGTCCGTGAGGTAATCCGGCGGGAAGTACGCAGGGCCTTCCGGAAGCCGCGCCACAATGGCCGCGCGCAGCTCGTCCAGGCCCTCGCCTTTGAGCGCGGAAACGGGGATGTAGCCGGCGAAATCGCGGACCGCCTTGTAGCGTTCGATCAGCGGCAGCAGTTGGGCCTTGTTCTTCACCCGGTCGATCTTGTTCAGCACAAGCAGCGCGGGCGCGGCGCCTTTCTCGATCAGCCGCACGGCTTCCTCGTCCGCGTCGGAGAACGGCCGTGTCGCATCGGCCAGGAACAGCAGCAGGTCGCGTTCATCGAGCGCCGCGCGGATGCTGTCCATCATGCGGCGATTCATCAGCGTGTCGGGCCTATGGATGCCGGGTGTATCGAGAAAGACAATTTGCGCGTTGGGGAGCGTGAGCGCGGCCTGCACTAGCGAGCGCGTCGTCTGCGGCTTGTCGGTCACGATGGCCAGCTTGGCGCCCACCAGCGCGTTCAGCAAGGTGGACTTCCCCGAGTTCGGGCGTCCCAGAATGGAGACGAATCCCGAGACGTGGCCGGGCGCTGTTTCAGACATGGTTGGCCTGTCCTTCCAGTTTTGAGAGGCGCACCTGCTCGACGCGCAGGTCGTCGCTCTTGAGCACTTCGATGCGGATGCCCTGGCGCTCGATCGACTCGCCGGCGCGCGGTACCCGGCCCAGCCACTCGCTGACCAAGCCGCCCGCCGTGGTCGATTCCGGCTGCTCGGTGGGCCGGAAATCGAGCAGCTCCTGAAGCCGGTCCAGGCCGAAATTGCCCGAGACGATGTAGTGGCCCTTCGCGTCCTCCACGACCTCTTCGGCCGGCTCGTGCTCGTCGTGGATTTCGCCGAAGACCTCCTCGACCAGGTCTTCGAGCGTAACCAGACCGGCCGTGTTTCCGTATTCATCCACCACGATCGCCATGTGCGCCCGGTCCTGCTGCATTTCCTTCAGAAGACCGTTCACCGGCTTGGTTTCCGGCACGAAGCGTATGGGGCGCATGAGTTCGCGGACGGTGCGCCCTTTGCGCTCTTCCTCGTCGAGCTCGAACATGTCGCGCACGTGCACGAAGCCGATGATGTGGTCGATGCCGTCCTGGTGAACCGGGATGCGCGAGTACTGTTCGTCGATAACAAGCCCGCGCAGGCTTTCCAGAGACTCGTTGGCGGCGATGGCGACGATGTTCGGCCGGGGCGTCATCACCTCGCGCACGGTCTTGTCGCCGAACTCCACGACCGATTGGATCAGTTCGCGGTCGCTCTCCTCGATCAGGCCCTCTTCCGTGCCCGCGTCGATGAGCGCCTCGATGTTCTCCGCCGGAGTGGCCGGTTCCTTCTCCTCGGGCTCGCCGTTGGTCAGCTCGGTGAGCTGCTGGAAGAAGGCCGAGACGGCCACCAGCGGGCGCATCATGATGGCTACCCCGCGCAGAAACGGGGCGAACGGGCCAAGCCAGCGCCCGCTGCTCCTGCGGTACAGCACGTGCGGCACGATGTACGTGGACGCCAGCATGGTGCACCACGCGAGCAGGCAGGATTCCCCCAGGGCTTGAAGCGTGCGGCCGTCGGGATGCAGCAGCGGACAGATCACACCGAGCAGCACCAGCAGCGTGTGCTTCACCAGCGAGAAAGTAAGAACGCCGTGGTCGGTGTCCACGCCGATGCGCGGCTGCAGCTTTTCCTTGAAGTATTCGAGTGCAGGCCGCTCGTGCGGACGCAGCCGCAGCGCTTCCTGGTAGAGCTGCTGCACCAGCGTGACGGCGGCCAGCGCAATACCGAACAGCACGGCGGCGAGGATGAGGATCGCGCTCACGGCCGTACCCGCTCAATCAAGCCTGGCGGCAATCCAAGATCCTGCCGGTGCTTCCGTTCGGCGCGCGCCATCTTCCCGCGGTCGGTCCGGTGATCCATCCCCAGCAGGTGGAGCACGCCATGCAGCAGCAGGATCTCGATCTCGTCTTCCAGGCTGTGACCCTGTTCACGCGCCTGGTCGGCGGCGCGATCCGCCGAGATCGCGATCTCTCCCAGAAAGCCATCCGGCCCGGGGGAAGGGAAGGAGAGCACGTCCGCCGGATAGTCGCGCTCCAGGAACTGGCTGTTGAGGCGCTCGAGCTCGGCGTCATCCGCCAGCAGGCACGTGAAGCGGCGCCCGGCGGTCACCCGCTCTTCCAGGCGTGCGGCGAAGGCTTTCAACCTGCGGCGAGCGAGGCCGCCCGGCAGGCGGCGAAAGATGAACGTACTGTGAGGTTCGGTCATCGGGTGCGCGTCAGGCGCTCGGGGTCAGCGTGTCCTCGGATTCGGGTTCGCGCTGCTTTTCGACGGCCGTCTCGCCGAGCTTCAACGATAGCTGCCGCCCGGCCCCGTTCACCTCCGACCAGCGCTCGTACGCCTTGACGATCTTCTGCACCAGGGTGTGGCGCACCACATCGCGTTCGTCGAAGGAGATGAAGCTGATGCCATCGGTGCCGCGCAGGACCTCCTCCGCATTGAGCAGGCCACTGCGCTTGCCCAGCGGCAGGTCGATCTGCGTCACGTCGCCGTTCACCACCATCTTCGAATTGAAGCCCTGCCGTGTCAGCACCATCTTCATCTGCTCCGAGGTGCTGTTCTGGGCTTCGTCCACAATCACGAAACTGTCGTTGAGGGTGCGGCCGCGCATGAACGCGATGGGGGCGATTTCGATCACCCCGCGCTCCAGCAACTTCTCCACCTTGTCCATCTCGAGCATGTCGTAGAGCGCGTCGTAGAGCGGCCGAAGATAGGGGTCCACCTTCTCCTGGAGGGTGCCGGGGAGAAAGCCGAGCCGCTCGCCGGCCTCCACTGCCGGGCGCGTCAGGATGATGCGGGCCACCCGCTTGCTCAGAAGCGCGGAGATGCCCATGGCAACCGCCAGGTAGGTCTTGCCGGTTCCCGCCGGGCCGATGCCGAAGACCAGGTCGTTGCGCTCGATCGCCTCCAGGTAGCGCCGCTGGTTAATGGTCTTGGGAACGACGATCTTCTTCCCGAAGTTCCGCTGGCGGCCGCTCAGCACCAGGCAGCGCAGGCTGATTTCGGGATCCGCCGTCACCACGCGCAGGTAGCTGTTGAGGTCGCCGTTGGTGAAGGTGTGCCCCTCTTTCACCAGCTCGACGTATTCTTCCAGGATGCTGCCGGCGCGGGCGACGTCCGCCTCCGAGCCTTCGATCTCCAGGCAATCGTCGAGCAGGGACGCGCTGACGCTCAGGCCTTTTTCGAGCAGGCGAATGTTGTCGTCGTTGGTGCCAAACAGGGATTCGATGCCGCGGCTAATCTGTACGGATACTTTCATTCTGTAGGAAGTTTCTTACCTCCGTGACATACTGGCGTCAAGCGAGGCCGGGAGGACACGCAGGAAGTTGGTCCGCTTTGGGAATCCTGCGACCGCGGACGCGGGACTGACATCTGGCTGCTATTATACTACGCCCGCCGGCTCAGACTGGTTCGTTAGCAGTTGCCCGGCCCACGGCCGGACGATGAGTTGCTTCATCCGCCGCCGGTGCGGGTCAGCAAGATGAGAGCCACCAAGATCCCGACGATCCAGAGCCAAGCCATCCGCTCGATTGTACCAGCGATGCAGGAGGCCGCCGCAGTTCTTTCGTCACCTGCGATAAGCCTCGGAGCCGGCCAGCCCGGCCACCTGCCGGCGTAGTTCCTCGGTGAGCGCGTGCCTGTTGTGGATATTCATCCCCTCCGAGGCGATCGGTTCCCCAATCCGCAGAACCACTTCGCCTGGCCTCACCACCAGCGAATCCATCGGGAGGATTTGCCGCGTTCCGTCCAGGCCCACCGGCACGGCCTCCACGCCGGCTTTAATCGCAATATAGGCAGCCCCCTCCTTAAACTGGCGCATCTGCTGCGGAGAGCGGCCGCCTTCCGGGAAAATCAGCACTGAAATTCCGCGGTCACGGATGATTGCGGCCGCTTCCGCCATGGTTTTCAACGACGCCCGGATGTCATCCCGTTCCACGGGAAGGTGCCCCGCCCGCCGCAGGTGATAGCCAATGAAAGGAACCGTGAACAGGCTCCTCTTAGCCAGGAACCGGATCTCCACGGGGATGTGCGCCAGAATCACCGGAATATCCATGAAACTGAGGTGGTTTGCCGCGATGACGTAGCTGGCGCCCGGGGCGATCCGGTCGAGGCCCTCCACCCGCACGCTCGCGCCCGCAATGGCAATCAACATGCGGGCCCAAGCCCGTGCTATACGGTGCTGCGTCCGGCCGCTGGCGTCGAAGAAAGACACGATCAGGGAAATCGTTCCCATGAACGCGGTGGCCAGCAGAATCAGAGGATCGGTGAACAGGAACGCGCGAATCGCCGAGAACATGGGGCCAGCCTCCGGGCCGGCTAGAAGCGTTCATTCTAGCTCGATTCGACAGACCCCGTACGCCTGAGAGTTACGGAACAAAGCCACCGCACAAAACCTCGATCGGCCCCCACAAATGGGTATGACGCGTGGGAGGCAACTGCACGCCGGCGCTGTGAAGCCCATGATACAGCGCGGCTTAGCTGGGCTCGCGAATCCAGAAAAGCTGGCGCCGCGAACAAATGGAGCAGGTCCATTGGGCCTTTTCGGGCCGAATTGTTCAAAAGTACCGCACGTGGGTGATGTATGCTAGCATCTGGCCTCAAAGCAGGGAAATGAGCGTTACGCGTAACACCTTTATAAGCACCGCGTTGGATATTACTTTCCCCCCGGTCCTGCGCGTCTGCTCGCACGGCGTCCGCCGGGCCCGGGCCGGCTCCGTTGTGTGGCTGGCCGTAGCGCTTGTGTGGCTCGCTGGGGCCGGGTGCGCAGGGCCATCGCGCAGCACGCCCAACGCACCGCTGACCAGCGTCGAACAGATCCGTAATCTCACTCCGGCAGAGGTCTCCGCGCAGGTGCCGGTACATCTTCGCGGGATCGTGACGTTCGCCGACGTCTCCACCATGCTGCTGCTGGTCGAGGACTCGACCGGAGCGGTCCGCGTCGAAAGCGCTCCTTTGTCCGGCCTTTTGCTCGAGCCCGGACGCGCCATCGATCTCACCGGCGTGGTGGCGGCGGGCGGGTTGAGCCCGGTTGTGACCTGCGGAGCCATTCACATGGGTCAGGCCGGCCCGATGCCAACGCCGGTCCAGGTGAGCGCCAGCGACGTGGTTACAGGCAGGCTCCAATACCGCTATGCCGAGATCGAAGGCCTGGTGCGATCTGCAGCCGTCGATCACGCAGGAAGGCTCGCGCTGGTGGTTCGCACCCTCGGCTGGGACGTCAAAGTGGGAGTGAGGGATATCTCCTTCGCGGACTATCGCTCGCTGGTGGATTCGGTGGTCCGCGTGAGAGGCGATCTTGCGACCAGCTTCGGCGCCCGCGATGTGCCGGTTGTGGTCAAGCTATTCGCGAAGGCGTTCAGCGAGGTGAAGGTGGTGAAGGCGGCGCCGGCCGCGCCGGAGGTTCCGCTTCGGACCGTTGCGGCGGTCCTCGGCGCCTCGGGCGGCCGCCTGCCAGAGCATCGGATCCGCTTGCATGGCTCCGTCGCGCTCGAGGAGGGCGGGCTGGTGCTTAGGGACTCCACGGGTGCGGTGCCGCTGCGGACCGCTCCCTCGGAAGACATCGCGGTGGGGGGACCGCTCGACATCCTGGGGTTTGTCAGCCGGGAGAACGGCACGCCGATTCTGACCGAGTGCACGTTGGTGGATTGGAACCGGGAGTGGCTTGCCGCGGCGCCGTTGCGGGTGCTGACGACCGTGGCCCAGGTGAAGGACCTTTCGGAGGATCAAGCCAGGCAGGGCTACCCGATCCACCTGCGCGCGGTGGTGACCTACCACAACCCGGTGGCCGGCAATACGTGGGTGGAGGACAGCACGAAAGGAATCTATCTGGTCTTTCGCCGCGACGCCCAGCCAGCCATAGCCGCCGGGGATCTTATCGAGGTTGAAGGACGCAGCCGTCCGGGGAACTTCGCGCCCGTCGTTGTCGTGAACAGCATCCGCCCGATCGGCCGGGCGCCGTTTCCCAAACCGGCCAAGCTTGACATGGAGCAGCTCTTCACCGGCGTCGCCGATAGCACCTGGGTAGAGGCTCAAGGGGTGGTCCATTCCATCGGCCAGGCGAACCGGCTTCGCATTCTCGGCGTCAACTGGGGTGTGCATCATTTCCGTGTGTACATCACCGGCTCGACCAGGCTGCCCGATTCGCTGTTGGACTCGCACGTCCGCATCCAGGGCGTCTGCGGTCCGCTGTTCAATTTCAAGCGCCAGGTTTTAGGCGCGCAAATGTTCGTGCCCGACGCCACCTTCATTCACATCGAAGGCAAGGGAATTCCCCAGCCCCCGCCCCTGCGCGCCATCGAGCAGCTTCTTCAGTTCGCCTCCTCCTCCCAGTTCAGCGAGCGCTCGCGGGTCCGCGGCGTGGTCACCCTGACCTCTCCCACCGGCCCGACTTACGTGAGCGACGCTACGGGCGGCGTGCTGATCCCGGAGCACGGCCCGGTCGCGCTCAAGGTCGGCGATTTGGTGGAGGCGATCGGAATGCCGATGGCCATCCAGGGGCTGTTCAATCCGGTGATGCGCGACGCCGAATTCCGCAAGCTGGGCCGGGCGGGACCGGTCAAAGCACTGCGGGTGACGGCGACGGACCTATTGGACGAAGGCCATGACGCCGAGTTGGTTCAGATCGACGCGGTGCTGCTCGATCAGGCAACGGGCAAGGGCAACCAGTCGCTGGTGCTACAGGCCGGAGACCGGCTGTTCGAGGCCCGGCTCGACAAGCAGCGGCTGCCGGCGCTCGAGAAAGGCAGCCTGTTGCAAGTGACCGGGGTCGCCACGGTGCACACGTACGAATCTCAACAGACGGTGCTACCGCGTTCGTTTACCATCGTGCTCCGCACGCCGGCGGACATCGTGGAACTAGAGCCGGCGCCCTGGTGGACGGGGTCTCGCGTGTTCCGTGTGCTGGGGCTGGTGGGGGCGGTGACGCTGCTGGCGATGGCGTGGATCGTGGTCCTGCGCCGCCGCGTGCGCTTGCAGACCGCGGATCTGCGCGAATCGCGGCAGATGCTCCAGTTGGTTTTGAACAATATTCCGCAGCGGGTTTTCTGGAAGGACCGGGAGAGCCGCTTCCTGGGCTGCAACGCAGCTATGGCGGGCGACGCCGACCTTCTCTCGCCGGACTCCATTGTGGGCAGGACGGACTACGACATGCCGTGGCGGGTGAACGCGGACGCATACGTAACCGACGACCGGCAGGTGATGGAGAGCGGCAAGGCCAAGCTCGGCTACGAGGAGCCTCAAGAGAGCGCCGATGGCGCACGCCGCTGGCTGCGCACCAGCAAGGCTCCCTTGTGCGATCACCGCGGCGAGGTGATCGGCGTGTTAGGCGCTTTCGAAGACATCACCGACCGGAAGCGGGCTGAGGAGAAGCTTCAGCGCTACAGCGTGCAGTTGGCCGAGACGAACGAGGAGCTGAAGCGCTTCACCTACATCGTCTCGCACGATCTGCGGGCTCCTCTACTGAGCCTGCGGGGTTTTGCCGCGGAGCTGCACCGCTCCGTGGAGGCGCTGCGGAAGCCTGTGGAAACGATGCTAGCCGGGCTTCCGGAGGCGGAGCGGGCTGCCGTGGCGCGGGCGCTCGAAGAGGAGGTGCCCGAGGCGCTGGGCTTCATCGAGAGTTCGGTCACGCGCATGGACCACCTGATCGGCGCGCTGCTGCGGCTGTCGCGGGTGGGCTACCGCGAATTCCACATGGAGGATCTGGACACCGGGGCGCTGCTCGAAGAGACCCTTCGCACGATGGCGCACCAGATCGCAAGCCGCAACGTCGAGGTGAAGGTCGGCCCGCTGCCGCGGATCACAAGCGACCGCACCGCGATCGAGCAGGTTTTCGGAAACCTGTTGGACAACGCAGTGAAATACCTGGATCCAGGTCGGCCGGGGAAAATCGAGGTATCGGCCAAGGAGACCGCGGACGCGGTGACGTTCCGGGTGCGGGACAATGGGCGAGGGATCGCCGAAGACGATATGGATAAGGTGTTCGCACCGTTCCGGCGGGCCGGGGCGCAGGACGTTCCAGGCGAGGGGATGGGCTTGGCGTACGTGCGGGCTCTGCTGCAGCGGCTGGGCGGGCAGATCGAGTGCCAGTCTCAGCCAGGCGCCGGCAGCACGTTCAGTTTCACGATGCCCAGGACGTGGTAGGAGAACATGGGCAGACCCGACGAGCTTGTCATTCTGCTGGTAGAGGACGATTCCGGTCACGCGCGGTTGATCGAGAAGAACCTCCGGCGCTCGAACATCACCAACGAGATCGTGAAGTTCGGGGATGGCCAGCAGACGCTCGACTATCTGCTGGGCGATGGTCCGGCTGCCCGGCGCCTGGATGCTTCTCGTTTCGTGGTTCTGCTGGACCTCAACATGCAAGGCATGAGCGGGTATCAAGTGCTCGAACGTTTGAAAGCGGATGAGCGCACGCGGCCCATTCCGGTTCTGGTTCTGACGACGACGGACGACTCCGCGGAAATCGAAAAGTGCTATCACCTGGGCTGCAACGCATATATCACCAAGCCGGTCGATTACGAGCAGTTCTCGGAGGCGATTCACCGGCTGGGACTTTTTCTCGGCATCGTAAAGATGCCCGCCGGGCGTCCGGGCGAGAACGGCCGCGGATGAGACCGCTCCCCCACGGCCGCGGCTCCGTACGCGCGCCGGCAAGCGGTAGTACAAGGTTGCGACAATGATCGAACATTTGAACGTCCTTCTGATTGAAGGCGAAGCAGACGCGGCCGGTCAGGTCAAGCAGATGCTCGCCTCGACGGATGCTCCATCCTCGCAGGTCGAGACGGTGGACACCCTGGAAAAGGGCCTGGCCAAACTGGAAGCGGGCGCCTTCGACGCCATCCTTCTCGACCTGAACCTGCCGGATAGCAAGGGCCTGGAAACCTTCGGCAAGGTGCTCGAGCACAAAGGCAATGCCGCCCTTGTGGTGCTGACCTCGGTGGGGGACGAAGAACTCGCGCTGGCCGCGGTCGGAAAAGGGGCCGATGAGTATCTGGTGAAGGGCGACTTCAGCGGGCCGGCGCTGGCCCGCCGGGTACGCTTCGCTGTGGAGCGCTCCCGCGCGGCCAGGCCCTCTCACAGGCGGTCCAGGATTCTTGGGTTCCTCGGCGTCAAGGGCGGCACCGGGACCACCACTCTGGCGCTCAATATCGCCGCCGCGCTCGCTCACCAGGGCACCAGCACGATCGCCGTGGAGATGAAGCCGGACCTCGGCCTGTTCTCCTTTCAGTTGAAGCACTCGCCGGCCTCGAACCTGAGCTCCCTGGGTTCACTCGATTTGAGCAGGATCGACACGGCGGAGGTGGGCAAAAGGCTGTGCAGCTTCCCGCAGGGGCTGCGGGTGCTGTTCGGCCCGCAGAATCCCGACGAGTTCCGCGACATCGATTCGGCGAAGGCGGAGGCTCTCATCCGTGCGGTGTCCCAGATGGCGGAGATCATCGTGATCGACCTGCCCTCGTTGGCCTTCCCGATGAGCCAGGCCGTGATCCGCCAGTGCCACTTCGTCTCGATGGTGCTGGAACGCGACGCCATGAGCGCCCACGCCGCCAAGACGTTCATGCAGGTCCTGCACAGCTGGGGGATCAGTCAGCAGATCGCTGGCGCCATCCTGGTCAGCCGCACTCAGACGTACTTGCCGACACCGATCAACGAAATTGCGGCGCAGTTGGGATGCTCCATTGTCGGGGTGATCCCGCCCAGCATCGAGCTCTGCGCGAAAGCGAGCCAGGCCGGGATGCCCATCGCGTTCCTGGAGCCCGAGAGCACATTCTCGACCACGATTACCGAGTTGGCCCTTCGTCTAGCCGGCGACACCGTGAAGCCGATGACGCGGTAGGCGGCCCTCTCCGGAACCAAGGCGCGCGGCTCTGCGCCATAATGAACACAGAGCGCGCCGAGGAGGGGGGCCATGCGGGACTACGCAGCTTTGGAGCGGCTGTTCATTGAGCGCCTGGGATTGGAACGCCGTCCCATCGCAATCGTCTTCCGGGATACAACGCCATCCGGCGTGCCGGCGTTTACGGGCAGCGAGCCGGCCGGCTGCGGTTTCTGGCGCCTGGCGGCGGGAGGGCAAACGTTCTTCACGAAGCCGGAGGACCACTACAATTGCCCGATTGGCAGCTACACCCATAACATTCCCCTGCCGCCGGAGCGCCAGCCGGAACTCGAGCAGGCACTGGGTCTGATGGCGGACATCGGCTATCTGCGGTGGGAGGAAGTGCCGGGGATTCCGCGCCTGGAACGCACTCCGGCCGCGGTCGTCTATTCGCCGCTCGCTAAGGCGCCGTTCGATCCCGACGTTGTGTTGTTTGCCGGCCAGCCTAGCTCCATCATGCTGCTCCAGGAGGCCGCATTGCGTGCGGGTGTAGCCACAGCGAAGCCGCTGCTTGCGCGGCCTACGTGCATGGTTCTGCCTTTGGCGCTCGCCGGCGCCGCGGTGGCTTCGAGCGCTTGCATCGGGAACCGCGTTTACACCGGAATCGGCGACCATGAGATGTACGTGGCGCTGCCGGGCAAGGACGTCTTCAAGGTGGCGGCCGAAGTCGAGACCATCGCCACCGCCAACGCCAGACTCGCGGAGCATCATCGCGCCCGCATGGCGGCGCTGGTATCCGAATAGCTCTGGGAGCGAACTTTCCAGTCCAAGGGAACGTACAGCCTTGGAAGGAGATCGAATGATCGACCGCAGAACCTTCCTCGCAGCTGGTGTTTCTTCCGCTGCCCTCGCTAGTGAGATTCCACCGCAGGCCGCCCCTGCCGCACCGGCGACGCCGTTCGGCGACCCGGACTTCGGCTTCACCGCGCAGATCGTGCTGGGCGGCGCCTATTATCGCGGAGGCGATCCCGGCAAGCTCCTCGCCATTCTGTCCCGGATCAAGCCGGGGGATTTCGAGTCCGCATGGAAGGCGTTTCACGACGCCGGAATCGAAGCTCAGGCGCTGGCCCAGCAGGCCCTCGGCAAGCGGCATCTTGTGAGCGCGCGGGAAGCGTTCCTGTGGGCGGCCAGCTATTTCTCCGCCGCACTTCGCACGCTCGATGGCACGAAGGAGCCGGAGCGGATGTTCCCGTGCTGGAAGGAGTATGCCGCCTGCTGGTCCGGCGCCGCCGCACTGTTCGATCCGCCGGCGGAGCGGCTGGAGATTCCGTACGAAAACACCCATCTGACGGGCTGGTTTCTCCGTGCCGATAGTTCGCGCCGCCCGAAGCCGCTCATCATCTTGAACACCGGCTCTGACGGGCTTGAGAAAAGCATGTACGTGCTGGGCGGCGCCGGCGCACTGGCACGTGGCTACAACTGCCTGATCTTCAACGGCCCCGGTCAAGGCGATTCGCTGTGGGAGCGCAAGCTCTACTTCCGGCCGGACTGGGAGAAGGTGATCTCGCCGGTAGTTGACGCAATGCTGCGGCATCGCGAGGTCGATCCGAAGCGCATCGTTTTGGTGGGCGTCAGCCAGGGCGGATACTGGGTGCTGCGGTCCCTGGCTTTCGAACCCCGCATCGCCGCGGGCGTGGCGGACCCGGGGGTGTGGGACGTTTCCGAACCCTGGCTGAGTCACCTGCCGAAGATGGTTACCGACCTCCTGGATGCCCAGAAGAAGGATCAGTTCGACAAGCTGCTGGGAGTGGCCGCCGCGGCGAATCCACGAACTGGGATGACTCTGCGTTTTCGCATGCGCCCCTACGGCATGGCGTCCTTCTACGACGCTTATCGCGCGGTGCGGGGATACACGCTCGCCGGCGTCGCGGGCCGCATTCGCCGTCCCATGCTGATCACCGATCCGGAAGGCGAGCCGTTCTTCCAAGGGCAGTCGCAGAAGGTCTTTGACGCGCTGAGCTGCCCGAAGAAACTGGTGCGCTTCACGCACGACCAAGGCGCGGATCAACATTGCGAAGTGGCCGCGCCGGGTCTGCGTGACTATACCATCTACAATTGGCTGGCCGAGACGTTGGCCTGAGTGGGACAGGCGTTTCCACCTGTCCCGCCCGTGTGATGCCGCTACAGCGATCGCAGAAAGTTCAGGATGTCCTGTTGCTGCGACGGCTGTAGAGCGTTGAACCCTTGGATGACCCGGTTAGCCTCCGAGCCCGGACTCGAATGCGCCTGGATGGCCTCCAGCAGATCGGACGTGCGCCCGTCGTGCAGGAAGAAGAGGCGCTGGCCCAGGCCCCACAGCGGCGAGGTCCGAAACTCATCCGGCCCGGCCGTTCCCTGGGTGATTCCGTCCGCCAAATTCGATCCCATATCGTGGACCAGCAGGTCGGAAAAGAGGTTGGCGGTCTGGTTGGCGAGCGCCGGAAACGACGAAGGGCCGGTGGTGAACGACGGCGTGTGGCACGACGCGCACCCTATCGTCCCGAAGAGTTTCTGGCCATTCTTAGTGGACTGTGACGAAGGGCCTGGCGTTGGCGGCGCCAGGAATCTCATGAATAGCCCAAAGCCCACGACGTCGCTCATCGCATCGGTGGGGGAGGAGTCCTCGAGAGTGGTGTGATCCTCGGGCAGAGTGTTGACTACGCACCCCGACGTTTCATCGCGTTCGGTGGGGAAGACGTCGTTCGTCACCCCCTGCTCTACGTTGTACGCTTCGGCGCCGAACAACGCCGGGGACTTGTTCTGCGCCTTCCAGCCGAAACGAGTGATGGTGCCGTCGTTGGGATTCCGGTTTTCGTGGCCGTTGATCCCCAGCATCCGCTTCTGTGGCTGACCGGCGGATTCGTTAGCCACGATTGTTGAATCGAGGATCGCCTCGATTAGGCCGGCTCCGAAAAGAGGCGTGGGGACCCGGAAGATCAAATTGCCCGACGCCGCGGCGCTGGCGAAGTCCGGCTGCTCGATATTGCAGCCTTTGGCGTCCTGGCGGCCCGTGATCGTGAACAGATCGTGCACGCCACCGTCGGACTTGAAGCGCGCCTCGCGCACCGGGCCATTCTCCTGGATAAATGGTGGCACGGAGTTTCTGGCGCCGTACCGTGTCGCAACCGCGATTTGGGGATTGACAGGCGGACTGGATCCGCCGGTCACTGGCTGTGCGTGGCATCCGGCGCAACTGTTCATGTTAAATCTCGGGCCAAGGCCGGTGTCCGAAGCCCCAGGCTCGGTGCCTTGAACGGAATCGATCTCCGAGAATCGGGACGCTCCCTCATTGAAGTACGCGAGTTGTGCCGAACTGAGGCTCTGCACCGGACCTCCCGCGGCGGGTGGTCCTCCTCGTACTCCCGGGTCCTTGGGCATCTTCCCCGACGGCAGCGCGCCGGGTGTCGATTGGGCCGCAGCGAGCGAACCCAATAGTGTCAGCACAAGTGCCCCTAGGGCCAAGCGGCCCAGTCTCGACTGGAGTTGTACAGACATAATTCTCCCTCGGCTTTCCGGGCGGCAGTTCGGTGGCCGGCGTGGCCGGCATCTGCCGCATAGAAAGTCCGTCTGCGTGGGCTGTTTGACGAGAGGCCAGTCGTGTCCTTTGAGAATCCAGCCGCGTTGCCACGCGCCCGGACCCGCGACTATATTTCCGGATGCCGCCTCCGTCCCACGGGCGAAGGCGGCTTACCTCTCTATCGGACTATCTGCGGACGCTTCTGATTGGGCGAGGCGTTCTAGCGTAGATCGAATCGCAAGTTTCATCCGCCGGCCGGTTGCACCGCCGACTTGGTACGCATCGCCGAGAACGAGTGGAACGATCAAAGAACAGCTATCGGACAAACTGACTGCACAAATGAAACTGGGCTCAGTTTACATCGGGATCATGGGGTGGTCAATAACGAATCGACACAAATTGAATTAAGGCCACGCAATTACAGAGCCATTCTTACTGCGCGAGTTTCGCCATCACCAGCGCAAGGGCCTGGTCCTGCGGCGAGGCGGCCGGCCCGCACTCGTTGCGGCGGGATTGCCAGAGCCGTTCCGCGAGAGTCAGATTCGCGTCGAAATCCGCAGCCGGTTTCGGAGTCTCTTGCGGCCCAGCGGCGCCGCCACAACGCCGTACTGCCTCGAGGGTTAGCTCGACAAGCTTGCGGCTGCGCTGGAGCTGTTCCCGCGGGCCGATGCCGCGGCGCATCGGATCGAGCTCCAGCACGCGGCCGCACAGTTCGAGCTGAGCGGAGATCCCTTGATCGCCCGGCCGCAACCGTGAAGCAGCCACGAAATCCGCCTGCGCGGCGCGGTAGTTGCCGAGCTTGAACTCGGCCTCTCCGAATCCCGCGTATGCATCCGGATTGTCAGGCCAGTGGCGCAGAATCGAGCGGAAAGCATCTGCCGCACGGTTGGGAGCGCCGGCCGCGAGAAACAGCCGCCCGATCCGCACGCGCGTGTCCAGGTCCGCAGGGGCCGCGTCCTGCAACGGTAGCAGTTCCGCCAGCAGCTCTCTCTTCGCGTCCTGCTTGGTGAGCAAGTCCACCAACTCGAAGCGTGCGCGGACGCGGTTCCCATCGGCGTCCTGGCCCCACTGCCCGTAGATGGCCCGGTGGTAATAAGAGATCGCCTTCGGGATTTTGCCTTCCTTGACCAGAAGCCGGGCCAGCGTGAGGTTGGCCGCGCCATCGGTGGAGTCTCGTGCGAGCAGTTCGGTCAGATTCGCTTCGGCCTCGGGGATTCGTCCCGCAGCGAGCTGCGCCTGGGCCAGGGCTAGCTGGTATTGGCGGTCGCCACGGGCATTCGAGAGCGCGCTGGAGAACCTGTCGATTGCCTCCGTCAGGCGGCCCTGCGACTCCAGCCGGCCGCCTTCCCGAAAGAGCCGCTGGGCTTCCGACCGGTTCGCAGCCTGCTCCGCGTTCTCGAGAAACGTGTCGATGGCGAACAGCGCGCCCATCGCCGCGAACACCAGCACGAACGTCCCGAGGAAGGATGGTGCGCGCGTATCCATGGCTAGCCCGCCGTCTCCTCGCCCGCGGCCTTGGCCACGCCGAGCGCAGCCAGAACGTCTTCGAGCGTCACCACGCCCATCAATTGCCGGACGTTGGCCCGGCTCACCACGGGAAGAACGTTCTGTCCGGAGGCGCCCATTCGCTCGAGCGCGGTGCCGAGCGTGTGATCGGGATGCAAATGCGGCAGGCCCGCGGCTAACGGGATCAGGCCTTCCGAGAGAAGGTCCCCGAGCGTCTGGTCGGCCTCGGCGTTCTCAAGCTCCGCCAGATGAGCCATGCCGCGAAAGTCCTGCCCGCGGACGACCGGCCAGGCGTCTTGGTGGCTGGCGCGCATTCGCTCCAGCGCCGCTCCCACCGGCATCTCCTCTTCGAGCAAGTCCGATGCCGGCCGCATGGCCCGGCTCACTTGCATCAGGCCGCGCGTGGAGCGCGATTCGCCGGTGGGCAGGTGAACTCCGTCCTGGTGCGCCAGGGCTTCGTAAATCGGCTCCCTCTGAAGTTTGTAGGAAATGACGAAGGCGATGAGGTTCGAAATCATCAGCGGCACGATGATGGTGTAATCCCGTGTCACCTCGAAGACCATGATGACGGAGGTGAGCGGCGTGCGAACGATGCCCGCGAACGCAGTCCCCATGCCGACCAGCGCGTAAGCGCCCGCACCTGCAGTATGGCCGGGAAAGAGCGCGTGCGCGACGCCTCCCACCGACGCTCCCGTCATCGCGCCGATAAACAGGGAAGGGCCGAAAATGCCGCCCGCGTTTCCCGAGCCGTAACAAACCGCGGTGGCCACGATCTTGAGCACTGCCAGCAGCGCCACCACGCGAATGACCAGGTCGCCATTGAGGACTTTCTCGACATAGTTATAGCCGACGCCCAGGACCTCCGGGCGGAAGTAACCCATCAACCCGACGGCCAAACCGCCGACCACGGGCTGAAACCACACGCTCCACTTGGGCAGCCGCAGGAAGCGCTCGCGCAGCCCCAGCAGCAGTTTCACGAAACAGACCGAGGCGAGGCCGCCCACCACGCCCAGCACGGCATAGACGGCGAATTCGATGGGATGAACCAGGTGGTATGCGGGAACGTGGAATAGCGGCTCGTCGCCGAGCACCAGGTGCAGCACCATCCAGGACGTCGCCGAACTGATCACAGCGGAGCCGAGCACGGGCGCGTGCAGGTCGCCCATGATCTCCTCGAGCGAGAACAGCACGGCCGCGATGGGCGTGTTGAAAGCCGCCGCCAACGCCGCCGCGGAGCCCATCGGCACCAGGGATTTCACTTGCTCCTTGCTCAGTCCCAGGCTTCGCCCGATCACGGAAGCCAGGCCCGCGCCCACCTGCACCGAGGGCCCTTCGCGTCCCAGCGCGATCCCGCTCGCGAGCGACGCCGAGCAGCAGAAGAACTTCCCCAGCACCGTGCGGAGCGAGATGCGCCCGTCGTTGATGAACAGCGCGTACTTGGTTTGCGGAATCCCGCTGCCGCGGGCAAAAGGAAAATAGCGATACAGCAGATAGCCCGTCACGAGCGAGCCCAGAACCGGGACCACTACGCGGCGCCACCCGGACCCTCCCGCCGGATACATGTGCGCCGCGAGGCGCCCGGTCAGCAGGATGAAGGCCACCACCACCAGCCCGACAAGCGCGCCGATTACGAGGCTGAGAACCAATGACAGATTGGTTTCGCTCTGCCAGAACTCATCCAGCCACAGTCGAAATCTGGCAGGCAGGGAATGGCCGGGGTTTGGGGGCACTAGAATCATTATGCGACGTGGAGACGGAACAAAGCCGGCCTTATCTGCGTTCCTATACGCAGATGAGCGCCATTATCGATTTGCCCGCGCCCCGAACCGGCGCGCTTTCGAATCGCCTCTTCGGCCTCACGCGCCGGACCGAGGGCCTCGATCCGCGTTTGGCGCGTGTCTTCGTTCCCTGGGTCCTCCGGCATCCGCGGCACATCCCGGCATTCGTCCGCCTGGTGCGGACGCACGCGCAAACAAAGCGCATTCGAGCCCGCGCCAGTGCCGCCGGCGTCGAAGTGCCGCCCTTTCTTGTCCTCAGCGTCACGGCGCGGTGTAATCTGCGTTGCGCCGGATGCTACGCTTCGGCGCTCGGGACCGTCACCAGTGCGCCACCGCGTCCAGGCCTCAGCCTCCGCGACTGGAACCGAGTGGTGGATGAAGCCGTTGCACTGGGCGTCGCGGGCTTCATCATTGCGGGCGGCGAACCGTTCCTGTTGCCCGGCGTCGCGACGCTGTTCCGCGATCATCCCGATCGGCTGTTCCTTGTGTTCACCAACGGGACCGCGCTGCAGCCCAGCGATTACCGGATGTTGAGTGCGTGTCCCAACACGGCCGTCGTAGTAAGCCTGGAGGGCGATCGCGATCTCACCGACCTTCGCAGGGGCCGTGGCGTTTTCAAGAACGCCCTCGCCTGTCTCGACCGTCTTCGTGAGGCCGACGTCCTGACCGGCATCTCCGTCACCGTCGGGCCGGCGAATGTCGATTACTGGTCCCAGCCGCGGAATATCGACGCGCTGATTGCCCACAGCGGGCCGCTCGCTTTCTTCCTGGAGCAGATCCCTGCAGGCAGATGCGAAGGCCCAATGCTGACGCCGCGCGAGCGGTCCCGCCTCCGCGAGACCATCGTTGACTACCGCAACCGGACGGCGAGAGGAGCGTACATCGTCCATTCACCGGACGATGAGGAGGAACTCGGAGGCTGCGTTTCCGCCGGACGCGGCTTCGCCCACGTCAATCCCGACGGGGACGTCACAGCCTGTCCGATGTCGGCGCTGGCGACGCACAGCGTGAGAACGTTGACGCTCGGCGAAGCTCTGGCCAGCCCGCTCTTCGCCATGATCCGCGCCAATGGCCATCTGCTCGAAACCGAGGGACACCCCTGCGGGCTGCTGGCTCACGCCACGGAATTCGAAAGCATGGCCAGGGGCTTGGGCGCTTATCGCACCGGCGCATCCGCGTCGGAAGGCCGCGCTCGCGTGGTTGCCATCCGCTAGCAGGCGCGTAGCGCCACCACCGTGATATCGTCGCCCTGCACGGCTTCGCGGGCCTGCGCGGTTTCGATCACTCCGCCGATGATCGCTTCGATGGTCCCGTTCCGGCAGCGCAGCAGAATCTCGATCAACCCCTCTTCGCCGAGTTCCTCGCCGCTCTCGATGCCGGCTTCCGTAACGCCGTCGGAGAAGGCGACCAACGTGTCGCCGGGAGCCAGTTGCACCGCGCGCTCCTCGCAATCCCACTCGCGGAAGGCGCCCAACACAGTAGCCGTGGTGCCCAGTCGCTCCACCCCGCCCGTCGGTGCGATGGCGACCGGAGCCGGGTGGCCGCAATTGACGTAGCGCAGCCGCCGCGTCCGCTCGTCGTACTGGCCGAAGAAGAGCGTGGCGAACTGTTCGGGCGGCGTCGAGTCGTAAAAGAGCCGGTTCACCGCACACAACAGCGAGCGCGGACTATCGAGCGCGATCTCCGCGTGCGAGCGGAAGCAGCCCTGCAGGTTGGCCATCAGCAGTGCGGCCGCGATTCCTTTCCCCGACACATCCGCCAGAACGAAGCCCAAAACGCCGGGAGCCAGGTCGAAGAAGTCGTAGTAATCGCCGCCCACCTCCCGGGCCGGCGCGCAGCGGCCCGCATAGCCGGCAGATGCCAGATGCCGGCTGGGCGGCGGAAACAGCCTCTGCTGAACGTTGCGCGCAATCTCGATCTCGGTGCGCGCGCGGGATTCGGCACGGCGCCGCAGCGCGCCCTCGCGAGCCTGCTTCTCCACCATGGCGATCAGCCGCAGGTTGTCCCACGGCTTCTGAACGAAATCGACCGCGCCGCGGCGCATGGCCTCGACCGCGAGGTCGATGTTGCCCCAGGCCGTCATCACAATCACCGGCGGCGGGCTTTCGTGGCCGTGCAGCTTCGCCAGCAGGTCCAGCCCTTCGATGCCGGAAGTGGTATCCCGGGCGTAGTTCAGGTCCATCAGGATCAGGTCGTAGTCCGCGGTTTCGGCCGCGCGCAGCAAGCCCTGCGGCGAATCCACCAGATCCGCCAGGTGCCCCGCGCCTTTGAGCAAAAGCCGGAGCGCTTCGAGAACATCCGGACGGTCGTCGGCCACCAGCACCCGCAATGGACCGATCTCGACGCTCGTCGTCATTTGAGCTTTCAGGTTTGCACGTTGGCGGCCATCTGACAACTGCATGACGGCGAAGAGGTGCGGCCGCATGGCCCTTCGAGGGGTGTCCGTTTATGGGACGCCGCGCTTCCAGTTTCGCGCGCTGGCGCTATGCTGAAGCCGGTGGCACAGTTGTTTACCATCGGTCATTCCACCCGGCCCATTGAGGACTTCCTGGCCCTTCTGGCCGAGCACCGAATCGAGCGCCTGGTCGATGTCCGCACCGTTCCCCGCTCGCGTCACAACCCGCAGTTCAACCGCGAACTGCTTCCCCCTGTGCTCGAACGGGCCGGCATCGCCTACACCCACCGCCCCGATCTCGGCGGCCTGCGCCACGCCCGCAAGGATTCTCGCAACACCGCCTGGCGGAATCCGTCCTTCCGCGGCTTTGCCGATTACATGATGACGCCCGAGTTCGAGCGCGGGCTCGAGGAACTGATCGACTTAGCGGGCCGCGAGCGGGTTGCCATCATGTGCGCGGAGGCCGTTCCGTGGCGCTGCCACCGCTCCATGATCGCCGACGCCCTCACCGCTCGAGGAGTTCCCGTGACCCACATCATGGGCGCCGGCAGTTCGCAGCCCCACGCGCTGACCTCGTTCGCACACGTGGAGGGCGGACGCGTGACGTACCCCGGAAGCCAGCCGCCGCTGGAGCCGGGGTGAGGGGGCGGGAGCGCCGTTCCGCCTACTGAACCGCTCCGTGCATCGCCTGTTTGGCGAACTCGCCCGAGGGAGTCAGCGTGTAATTCCAATCGCGGATGAGCGTCGGCCCCCATTCCGGGTCAAAGCACCAGACCATCCAACTGATGCCCTTGCCTTCCAGGTACTTGATGATCGTCGGCCCGTACGGCTCCTGCGGCGCGCCGCCGGCTGCGGGTTGGCGCGGCGGTCCGAAGCCGCCGAACTCCGTCGCAACCACCGGATACCTGGCGGCGGCGAAACCGAAATCTTCCTCCCAGCGGCCCTCCCACGGCTGCGGCCGCTTATTGGGGTAGGGATGGACCGAGTACCCAATCCCTTCGGCGGCGATCGGGCTCAGGCGCAGCGGCGCCAGATCGTACGCCCAATCGAAGCCGGCCACCAGCGGAATCGGCTGCGCGTTGTGTGCGCGGATCATCGCGATGAGGTCCTCGTTGAGCTTCTTCCACTCGTCCCAGGAGACCGGGCCCGCCCGCACGAACAGAGTGGACGGCTCGTTGAACAGCTCGAAAAACGCCACCGTATTGTGACTGCCAAAGTGCCGCGCCATGGTGCGCCAGAACGCGAACGTCTCCTGTTGCGAGGTGTCGTACATCGGGTCCTGGAACAGTCCCCGAGGCAGGTTGCCGATGGAGTGCCAGTCGATGTTGACATACATCTCGAGCTCGGTGCACCAATCGACCGCCTGTTCGAGCAGCTTGAGATACTCGGCGGGCGTTCGCTCCCGCCACGCCACCGGATGCACCGGAATACGGACCAGGTGCGCGCCCATCTCCTTCGCCTTGACGAAGTAGTCGCGGCTCCAGTGGCCCTGCATTTCGAGCTTGTCCGGATCGGAGATAGCCAGGCCGCGAAACAGCACGGTGTTGCCCTGCGGGTCCACGAACTTGTTGCCCTTGACCGTTATCAACGGCAGCTTCCTCGCGTTGTTGGTGTACGGCCGCAAGCCCGCGGGCCGGTCGGTCCACCACGTGTGCGTTCGCTTCTCAGCAGGAGTGGTCTGCGCAAGCGCGGCCGTCGCGGCAGCGACGATCACAATCCCGGCGGCGGCACGGACGTTACTTCGCATGATGTCTAACCAGGTATACCCCATTGGCCGGCTCGCTCGCTCACGAATCGCGGACCGCTGGAACCGAAACCGAAGGGCGGGTTGCCTTCCGGCCTTCCACGCCCCACAATGGAAGGCAACGAGGGTGAAGGGATGGGAACATCAGCTGGGGAAGCTCGGAAACCAGTTTCAACCGCACTGAAGGCCGCGCTCGCCAACGCGCGCGCGAACACCGACGCACTGTTCGGCGTCGTTCGGCCGGGCTCGTTTTATGAACGCCCCATCGCCGAACGGCACCGCATCGTTTTTTACGTGGGCCACCTGGAGGCATTCGACTGGAACCTGCTGCGCGAGCCGCTCGGCCTCGAAGCCACGCATCCCGCGCTCGACAAACTGTTCGCCTTCGGGATCGATCCGCCGGTAGGCCAGATGCCGCAGGACCGGCCCTCCGAATGGCCCCTGCTCGGCGAGGTCCGCGCTTACAACCGCCGCGTGCGCGAGCGCCTGGACGCGGAGATCGATCGCGTACCGGAGCAGTTGCTCCACGTCGCCATCGAGCACCGGCTGATGCACGCCGAGACCTTCGCGTACATGCTTCACAACCTGCCGCTCACCTCGAAGACCGGCGCGCCCGCCCATCCCGCGGTTTCGGGTCAGGCGCCTGCCGTTCAGATGATCCAGATTCCGGCCGGAACCGCCACGCTCGGCCGGCCTTTCGGCGACGGCTTCGGATGGGACAACGAGTTCGGTGAATGCGCCGTCGAAACGCCCGCCTTCGCCATCTCGAAATACAAGGTCACCAACGGCGAGTATCTGAACTTCGTCCGCGCCGGCGCCTCCCCGCCGCATTTCTGGATTCAACGCAAGGACGCGTGGGCTTTCCGCGGCATGTTCGGTGAGGTTCCGCTTCCGCTGGACGCCCCGGTGTGGGTCACCGAGCGGGAAGCGGAAGCGTACGCCAAGTGGGCCGCCAAGTCGCTCCCGACCGAGGCGCAGTTTCATCGCGCCGCCTACGGCACGCCGGAGGGCCGCGAGCGCCCGTATCCCTGGGGCGATGAGCCGCCCGGCCCAGGCCGCGGCAACTTCGATTTCGTTTCCTGGAACCCCACGCCGGTCACCGCTATGCCCGGTGGCGACAGCGCCTTCGGCGTCTCCGACCTCCTCGGCAACGGCTGGGAATGGACCTCCAGCGTGTTCGTGCCGCTCCCCGGCTTCGAGCCGTTTCCGTTTTACCCCGGCTACTCGGCGAACTTCTTCGACGGCACGCATTACGTCATGAAGGGCGGCTCGCCGCGCACCGCCGCAGCGCTTCTGCGCCGCTCCTTCCGCAACTGGTTCCGGCCGGACTACCCTTACGTCTACGCCGGCTTTCGGCTGGTGGAGAACTGAGTGGGCGCCCCCGCCACCGGGCGCGCCGATTCCTCGTTTGCGCTCGACGTGAGAGCCGGCCTCACGCGGCCGGGCCAGAAAGAGCTGCCTTCCGTTTATCTCTACGACGCCCTCGGCACGGCGCTCTTCGAGGCCATCACGCTCGTCCCGGAATACGGTCTGACGCGCGCGGATGAGCGCATTCTCGAGCGGTACGCCGGCGCGATCCTCGAGCGGCTGCCGGTGCCCCTGGTGGTTACCGAACTCGGCTCCGGCAGCGGCCGCAAGACGCGCTGGATTCTGGAAGCGCTGGCCCGCGGCGGTCCGGTGACGTATTACCCCATCGATATCTCGGCGTCTGCGCTGGCCCGCTGCAAGCTGGAACTGGTTGCGCTCGACTCCGTTGGCGTGGTGGGACTCGAACAACCCTATCTCGAAGGACTGGGAGAGGTGGCCGCGCGCCATCCTAGCGGCGAGGCGCTGCTGGTGCTGTTTCTCGGCAGCACCATCGGCAACTTCGAGCGTGAGGCGGGCGAAGAGTTCCTGCGTGCGGTTCGCCGGCTGCTTCGTCCCGGCGACGGGCTGCTGCTGGGCACGGACCTGGTGAAGCCGGCCGCCCGGCTCATCGCCGCCTACGACGACCCAACGGGTGTGACCGCCGCGTTCAACCTCAACCTGCTTGCGCGCATCAATCGCGAACTGGGAGGCGATTTCGCCCTCCGCCATTTCGCCCACCGCGCGCGCTATGACGAGCGGAACCAGCGGATCGAAATGCACCTGGTCTCGACGCGCCGGCAGACCGTCGTGGTCCCGGGCGCCGGAATCACGGTGACTTTCGAAAAAGGCGAGACCATTTGGACCGAAGCCTGCCACAAGTTCCGCCTGGACGACCTTGACGCCATGGCCGTCCGCTGCGGCTTCCGGCCCGCAGCGCTGTGGCTCGACCCCGAGTGGCCCTTCACCGAAAACTTGTGGCTCGCCGGCGCCGACGCTTAAAGCGCCGTTTCGCCCCGGTCGTCGTTCCGTATCCGGATCGCCTCGCCGATTTCGGAAACGAAAATCTTCCCGTCGCCGATGGCGCCCGTCCGCGCCGCCTCGGCCAGGGTGCGGACTGCATCGTCCTTGCGCGCGGCCGCAACCACGATTTCTAGCTTCACCTTGGGCAGCAGGTCCACGTTGTACTCGCGGCCGCGGTAGACCTCCTTGTGGCCTTTCTGGCGGCCATGGCCGCGCACTTCGAGAACCGTGATGCCGTCGATACCGCTCTCTTTCAAGGCGTCCATTACGGCGTCGAGCTTGTGAGGTTGAATGATCGCTTCGATTTTGAACATAGGGCTACGCCTCGAAATTGTACCCCTCTTCGCCGTGCAGCGTCAGGTCCATGCCGGCGTCTTCTTCGCGCGTCCCAATACGGAGCGGGGTAACCAGCGAAGTCAGCTTCAGCGCAATCAGCGTGCCCACCACGCCCAGGCCGATTCCGATGCCCGCGCCTATGAGCTGATTCACCACCTGCATCGGGTTGCCGTCGATCCAGCCTAGCGGCGCCGCCTGGCCGTTCGCCAGTTTCAGCGCCGAGTTCACGGCCCGCGTCGCGAAGACGCCCGTCAGCAGGCATCCCATGAAACCGCCCACGCCATGCACTCCGAAGACGTCGAGCGAATCGTCGTAGTGGAGCCTCTCTTTCACCACCGAGACCATCAGGAAGCAGACGGCCCCCGCCACCAGGCCGATCAGGATGGCGCTGAATGGCTGTACGAAGCCCGCGCCCTGCGTGACGGTCGCCAGTCCCGCGACCGCGCCCGAAATGGCGCCCAGCGCGCTGGCTTTTCCGTTGCGGATCTTCTCTGCGGCCATCCAGGAAATGGCGCCGGCCGCGGAAGCGAAGTGCGTCGCGACGAAGGCGCTTGTTGCGAGCGAGGAAGCCGCCAGCGCGCTGCCCGCGTTGAATCCGAACCAGCCCACCCACAGCAGGCACGCGCCGATGAAGCTGAGCACCAGGTTGTGCGGAGCCATCTTCTCGTTCGGATAGCCCTGCCGTTTGCCGATGTAGAGCGCGGTCACCAGCGCCGAGAATCCAGAGCTGATGTGCACCACGGTGCCTCCCGCGAAGTCGAAGACCGGGAACCGGCCGCCGGCGTAAGCGTTGAGGAAGCCGCCGTCGCCCCAAACCATGTGCGCGATGGGGAAATAGACCAGGAACATCCAGAGCACCGAGAAAAGAACCATGGCGTTGAACCGCACGCGCTCGGCAAACGCGCCGGCGATAAGCGCGGGCGTGATGATGGCGAACATGAGCTGGTAGATCATGAAGGTCTGATGCGGGATGGTGGGAGCGTAGGTGGCATTCGGCTCCGCGCCGACGCCTTGCAGGAAGAGATAGTGGAGATCGCCGATGACCGGGTTGCCGTGGCTGAATACCAGGCTGTACCCGCAAACCGCCCACAGCAAAGTGACGACGGCCATCATGCCGAAACTCTGCATCATGGTGCCGAGCACGTTCCGCTTCCGCACCAGGCCGCAGTAAAACAGGGCCAGACCCGGCCCGGTCATCATCAGCACCAGCGCGGAGCTGATCGAGCATCCACGCGTTGTCGCCGGCCGATTGCGACGACTTTACGGCTGCTTTCAGGGCAGCCATTTCGGCTCCGGCGCCAGTGGCCGTTTGAGCCCAGACAGAAGAGCACAGAAACAGCAAACCAACTACGGTCCGGTGAAACAACGTGGTCTCCTCGACAGACGGGGTTTACGCTCGCAGACGGGGCGAGTAAGACACACGATATAGGGAAACCGGCGGTTCCGCCACAAGAAAATTCAAATGGGCCCGATAGAAACTTTCGATACCGGGCCCTCACAGTTCTTACTCGACCACTCTGGCGCTCGCCACCAGGATGAAGGCCGAGCGGGTGCCTTCCATGCTGGTCTTGCCCACCACGACGTACTGGCCCTCCTTGAGATCCACGTTGGCGCCGAATCCGACGTTGGTGGCCTTAACCCATTCCTGGTAATGCAGGTTGTCGATTCGGATGGTGGCGGGATGGGTCTCGGAGGAAACCGAAGGCCGCAGGTTGAGGTGATAGCCCGTGGTGCTGTCCTCGAGTTGCGCCTGGCCCGACGCCTCGGCGTTTTCTCCGCTGCGAGCGCGAATCAGGGCCGTGTCGAGCAAACGGAAGCCCTGGTAGGAGAAGACGCTCTTGAGTTGAGCGATGGCAGGCTGAAGGCCGGCCGGCAGCGCGGGGGCGTCCGGCTGCGGTTCTTTGCTGGCCTGCAGAATGTAAAACGTCAGTTCGATATTGGGAGCCCTGGGCACGGCGATATCGAGTTGTTTGGCGACCTGCTCCACGGCAGGCATCAGGACCGTCGTGGTTCTGACCACGAGTGTGGCCGTGGCGTTGTCCGAGGTCACGTTGACGTCCCCGACCACCATCTTGAGGGTGCGCACGATGCGTTCCAGATTGGCCGGTTTGACCGTGAATATCTTGACTACGGTGCTGCCGGCGACCTGCGTCTCGGCAGGGGGTGCTTTCTGTTCCTGCGCCCAGGCGGTCACCGCCAGGAGCGCGGCGAGAAGTACGAGCGTTCTTTTCATGTCAGTTTCCTCTCCTTTCGACAATCCAGTAAATGACCACGTTCGGATCGGGCGTTTCGAGCCTTACTGTCAGATCTCCGTCGGCCGGTTTCGGCGTCTGCCGGCGATGCGGATGGCGGTGCACGTGCGCAATCACCGGGCGCGCAGGGGGCGGCGTCATGAGCGCGAGCGGTGCGGGAGTGGGCGTCTGTGGGGTCCGTCGCGGCAGCAACTGGAGAACGGCCACAAGCGCCACCAAAGCCATTGCCGGGACCCAGGCCCAGCGCCATCCCAGAGCGCGCCGCCGCGGTTCGGAATCGATGCGGGCCAGCACGCCGCGGCGCCAGCGCTCGAGCGCGGCCTCATCGAGAGCGCCGTCCGCCAAAGTCTTCAGCGCGGCCTGCGATTCCCTGACGCTTTGGGCCAACGCGCGACACCCCGCGCACGCCTCCAGGTGCGCCCGCAGCCGCGCGGCTTCTGGCGGCGTGAGGTCCCCCTCGGCATCGAGGGCGATGAGGTTTTCGAAACTGTGGCAACTCATGTTCGTTCCCTCCGGAAGCGCTCGGTGAGCTTCAGGATTCTCAGCCGGGCGCTGCTCACTTGCGAGCGCACGGTGGCCTCGGACGACCCGAGGATGCGCGCCACCTCGCGGGTCGGCAGTCCTTCCAGATCGCGCAGCACCAGGGCCGCGCGCTCCTTTTCGGGCAGCCTCTCGAGCGCTGCCTGGAGAATGCGGCGCTGTTCGGCTGAGCGAGCCGAGCGTTCGGGCCCCGAGGCCGGGTCTGCCGCGTTCGGATCGAGTTCGTCGTGCGCCACGCGCTTGCGGCCAAGGTCCCGGCAGACGTTGACGGTCATGCGATATAGCCAGGGCGCAAACTCGGCCGTATCGTCGAAGCGGTCCAGGTACCGGTGCAGCCGGATGAAGACTTCCTGGGCCGCATCCTGGGCATCTTCCCAACGGCCGAGCAGACGGAGCGCGGTGAGCAGCACGCGGCGCTCGTGGCGAAGGAGCACCTGCTCGAAGGCGGCGCGGTCGCCCGCCTTCGCGTCCCGGAGCAGGCCGGCCGAGTCCTCCGGGCCGCCCTCACCGGATGCCATCGTGAACTCGATCATCGGAACCTGTCCGCGGGCACACACTAATAGATACTCTCGCGGAGCGGAAAACGTGGAAGGGTTTTTTGGGGTGGGGCTCACTCGGCCCCACCCGCGGGGTTACGCTAGCGACGGCGGTTGCTGCCTGGCTCGCTGTAGTTGACCTGCTTGAAGCCGGCGGGCACCTCGAACCTGGAGTCGTCCACGGAATCGGTCGAGAAGCCGGCGAATTCGGTGACCATTTCCATCATGGTGCCGCCGGGCTGGCCGCCCTGTGCCCCGGAATCCTGGTGGTTCTGCCCCATGCGGGCCGCGGCCAGCCGCCCCAGGAAGCCTCCCTTTTGTTCGGGCTCAGGCGTGGGCTGCACCGTGGGGTCGTGGTTGGCAGCAACCTGGTCGCTCCCCGGGCCGCCGATGACCGTGAACTGGTAGATCGGCATGCCTTCCAGCTTCGACGCCTCTTTGAACATCTCCGCCATGCCTTTCCCCATGCCGGGCTGGCTCGCCATTGCCGCGTTCGGCGACCAAGCCAGCTTCTCGGCCATGCGGCGGTGGAACTCACGGATCTCCCGGTAGCCGGGCGCCGGCTTGCCGAGCCACAGGTCACAGGTGACCACCATGACGGTGACCGGATCGCCCGTCTTCTCGTCCGTGCCGATCATCTCGACCCTGACAATTGCCTCGTGCGCGTCCGCGCCGTTGACGGTCCGGGTCTTGCCGGTGTTGTCGGCCGACACCTTGAAGGTGAGGTTCTGGACGGGCCTGCCCTTGTCGCTCTTGAGTGACTCGTCGGTTTGTTTCAACATCTCGTCAAGCTGAGCGAATGTGATGACGGAATAAGTCTTCTTATCGAAGTTGATGTCGGTCTTCGTCTCGTTCTTGAGGTCGATGATGCTGGCGCGGTGTGCGCCGATGGTCGCCATACGGTCGCCCTTCACCACGATGGTGTCTTGGATCGGCTCGCCTGCCTGCTTCGAAACGACGGCAGCCATTTTCATCATGCTCTTCAACGCGCCGCCGGTGATCTTGGAGGTCTGTTGGTAGCTGAAGTCGGCCAACAGCGTGGTTCCGCTCCAGAGAGTCAGCGCCATACCGAGTGCAATTTGAGTCCGCATACCTTCTCCTCTTCGGGCCTTCGCTTTGTCGAGCCCCTAGGCCGCCATCATAGCACTGCCGCCCCCGCGAGCTACGATGAGTCTATGCGCGATGAGACGCCCGCCATTGCCGTGCGCGAGTTGCGCAAGATCTATGGCGATCACGCGGCGGTGGACGGACTGACGCTGGAAGTGCCGCGGGGCTGCTTTTTCGGCTTCCTGGGGCCAAACGGAGCGGGGAAGACGACCACCATACGGATGCTGATTGGCCTGGCGCCACCGACCTCGGGCTCGATCGAGATTCTGGGCCTGCCGATGCCGGAACGCGGGTTGGAGATCAAACAGCGCATCGGCGTGGTACCGGACGAGTCGGTTCTGTTCGACCGGCTCACGGGTGGGGAGTTCCTGGAGTTTGCCGGGCGCATGTACGGACTCGATCGCGGCGTGGCGGCAGCGAGGGCGGTAGAGCTGCTGAAGCTGTTCGAGCTCGACGGCGACAGCCGCAAGCTGATTGCAGAGTATTCCAAGGGCATGCGCAAACGTCTGGCGATGGCCGCCGCGGTGATCCACCGGCCGGAGGTCTTTCTGCTCGATGAGCCGTTCGAGGGCGTGGACGCGGTGGGTGCGCGGATGATGAAGGACCTGCTGATGGATCAAGTGCGGCAGGGCGCCACCGTCTTCCTCACTTCGCACGTGCTCGAGGTGGTAGAGCGGCTCTGCGAGAGGGTGGCGATCATACACGAGGGCAAGCTCGTGATGGAGAGCTCGATGGCCGGCCTGCGCGAAAGTTCGGAAACGCTCGAGGATGCGTTCGTCCGTCTGGTGGGCGCCGAGCGGATGCAGGACAAGCTGGACTGGCTATAAGCGATGCCGTCGCGCGTGCTCGCCATCCTCGACGCGCAGTGGAGAAGCACGCGGCATTTGATCGCAGGCCGATCGCGCGGCCGTATTCTGGCGGGTGTTCTGTGGCTGTTCTGGTACGGCTTGTGGGCTTTTCTGGGTGTGGCTGCCGGCCTGTATCTGGCGCTCGCGCGGCGCGCCGATCTGGAGTTCTCCCTGCCGGCGATCCTCATGGGGACGTGCCTTTTCTGGCAGCTAGCCCCCATTCTCACCACCGACGCCGGGGCGGCGCTGAGCTCGAAAAAGATCCTGCTCTACCCGATTTCGGACGGCGAGCTGTTCGTCGTGGAGCTGCTGCTGCGGCTGACGACGGCAATCGAGATGCTACTGGTGCTGGCCGGGACCACGGTCGGCTTGCTGGCAAATCCCGCCGTGCCGCGCTCGCTCCCGGTGCCGGCGCTCGCGATCTTCGTGGCCTTCAACGTGTTCCTCTCGGCGGGTACGCGGAGCCTGTTGGAGCGGCTGCTCGCGATCCGTCGGGTCCGGGAGATTGTGGTTCTGGCGATGGTCATCTGCGGCGCGCTTCCGCAAATGCTGGCGGCCAGCGGCCATGCCGGCAATTTGAGGCGGCTGGTGTCTTCCGGGCAGAACATCCTGCTCCCGTGGGTCTCAGCCGCCCGCTTCGCGCTGGGGTCCCAGGTGGCCGTGGCGTTGCTGGTCCTGTGCGCGGCTACGGCTGCCGCGTACGTTTTCGGGCGACTACAGTTCCGGCGCAGCCTGCGGTTCGACGCTGCCGAGGCTCGCTCGATGGGCTCGACGGGGAGCGCGGCGTGGACGGAGGGCCTGTACCGCTGGCCGGCCGCGCTGTTTTCCGATCCCCTGGCGGCGCTGGTCGAAAAAGAGCTAAGGACGCTGGCGCGGGCGCCGCGGTTCCGCATCGTTTTCCTGATGGGGTTCTCGTTCGGCGCGATCATCTGGTGGCCGCTGATGCACGGCGCCGCCGGGCCCGCCGGCGTCAGCTACCCGGTGGTGGTCAGCGGCTATGCGATGATCCTGCTGGCGGAGGTTGCGTTCTGGAACCAGTTCGGGTTCGACCGATCGGCGGCGCAGCTCTACTTCTCCACGCCGGCGCCGTTTTCGCTCGCGCTGAGGGCGAAGAACGTTGCGGGCATGACATTCGTCCTGGCGGAGATCGCGCTGATTCTGGCCGTCTGCGTCCTGTTGCGCGTTTCGCTGCCGCTTTCGAGCGTCGCGCAGGCGATTGCGGTGACGCTGGTCTTTTCGCTGTACTTCCTGAGCGTGGGCAACGTCAGTTCGGTCTACCAGCCCCGTCCGGTGAATCCGGAGCACTCCTGGGGCCGGTCGTCGGCGGGGCGATTCCAGGTGTACATGCTGCTGCTGTTTCCGGTGCTGGTCGCGCCGGTGGCGCTGGCTTATGGGGCGTCCTGGTTTCTGAGGAGCCAGGTTCTGTTCTACGCAATTCTGGCGCTGGACGCGCTGGTGGGAGCGGTCTGCTACATCTTCGCCACCGGCGCCGCCGTCGCTGCCGCCGAGAAGAGGAAGGAGGAATTCCTGCGGGCGCTGAGTGCGGGCGGAGGACCGTTCGTGACGGAATGAGCCAGCCTCCGCCAGCCGTCACAGATCGAGCAGGTGCCCCAGCTTTTCCTTCTTCGTGCGCAGATAGTGCTCCGAGGAGCCGACCGGGGCGATCTCGCAAGGCACACGCTCGGCGATCCGGATCCCTGCCGATTCGAGCGCCGCGATCTTGTCCGGGTTGTTCGAAAGGAGCCGCACGGCGCGCACCCGGAAGTGGTGCAGAATATCGACGGGCAGCCCGTAGTCGCGGTGATCGGCTTTGAAGCCCAGTTGGAGGTTGGCCTCGACGGTGTCGGCCCCGTCGTCCTGGAGCTGATAGGCGCGCAGCTTATTGGCCAAACCGATGCCGCGGCCCTCCTGGTGCTCGTAAATCAGCAGGCCGCGGCGGTCTGCTGCGATGCGCTCCATCGAGAGATCCAACTGGGCGCGGCAATCGCAACGGAGGCTATGGAACACGTCGCCGGTCAGGCATTGCGAATGGATTCGAACCAGCGGCGGCTCGCCCGATTCGATGTCGCCCATCTTCAGAGCGACGGCTTCCTGGAGCTCTCCGGCGTACCGACCCTCGAACCCATAGATCCGGAAATGTCCGAAGACGGTGGGGAAGTCGGCCTCGGCTACCTTGAGGAATCCGGATTGGTTTCCGTTGTGCGCCATAATCCTTTCGAGACAGCCGGCCCAGGGGAGACGCCACACCCTCGACGCCGGAACGCCTCAGTCCATTCATTATAATGGACACCAGCGATGCGCGAAGAGTATTTGGTGGTCCTTCTCATCCGGTTGGGCGTGGTCGCGTCGCTCGCCAGCATTCTGGTTCGCTTCGGGCGCTTCAAGACCATGCTGCTGCGGGAGGAGCGCACCATCAACCAGCGGTTCGTCCTGGCACTGTGCTTCTCCGCCATCTTTGCCTCCGGCGTGGCCATCCGTTTGGTGGCGCCGTCCTACAAGGCCATCGACCTGGGACTGGAAGGCAGCCTGGTGGCGGGCCTGGTGGGCGGCTACGTCTCCGGCCTGGTCTCGGGATGCCTGATTTCGGTCCCCGCCATGATCGGAGGCGAGTGGTTCACGATGCCGCTGCTGGTGGGCGTGGGCGCGCTGGGCGGCCTGCTGCGGAACTACGCTGCCACCCCGGAGGAGGTCTGGCGGTTCTCGCCCATCATCGACCTCAGCATCTACCGCATGTTCTCGCGCCGGCACGACCGCTGGCGCGCGGCGTACCAGATCGTCTTCCTGATCGCCATCGTCGGCGCCGAGGCGCTTCGCCAAGGTTTGCACCACTTCCGCCCCAGACGGCTGTTCGCCATCTGGCCGGACTGGCCGCACCCGCACCCGGCGGCCATCATCGCCACTTACGCCACCACGCTTTTCGCGATCAGCCTGCCGCTCAAGATCTGGAGCAGCGCGCGCAACGAGCTCAAGCTGGAGGAGCAGCGGCGACTGCTGTTGCAGGCGCGCATGGACGCGCTCAGCCATCAGATCAATCCACACTTTTTGTTCAACACGCTGAACTCGGTCTCGTCGCTCATACGCACGAATCCGCAGCAGGCGCGGGCAGTGGTGTACAAATTGTCGAACATTCTGCGGCGGCTGCTGCGCAAGCACGAGAACTTCACCTCGCTCGGGGAGGAGCTGGAATTCATCAGCGACTATCTGTCGATCGAGGTCATCCGCTTCGGCGAGAAGCTGCGGTTTGAGAAGGACGTGGAGCCCGCAAGCCTGGACCGCCTGGTGCCGAGCATGCTGCTGCAGCCGCTCATCGAGAATTCGGTGAAGCACGGGTTGAGCAGCAAGGTTGACGGCGGAATGGTGCGGTTCCGCAGCAGTCTGAAGGATGGTAGGCTGCACCTGTTGGTGGAAGACGACGGGGTGGGGATTCCGGAGATCAAGCTGGCGACGCTGCGGGAGCAGGGAATCGGCGTGAGCAACGTTAACGAGCGGCTGAAGGTTCTTTTCGGCAGCGACTACAAGATGTGGATCGACAGCAAGCCGGGGCAGGGGACGCGGATCGAGATCGAGATTCCGGAGCTGCAATCGAGTCTGGTGCCGGCTGTGTAGGGAGGCCACCTATGTCCGTTGGGCAGATCGTGCTTGTGGCGGGTGCCGTCGTGGCAACGGCCTGGGGGCGCATTCCTGTGCTCCCTGGCACGATCGATTTAACAGAGGTCACGACTGCGGCTCCAATCCTCTTTCGGGGGAGGGTCGTGAGCGTCACGCCTGGGGCTGTGGCGCGATTCCAGGTGGACCGGTGGTATCGAGGGCAAGGCGGGCCCGACGTCTCTTTGCATTGCGTGCCGTACGACCAGTTTTGGGCGGGGAACGGCCACTATTGCATCGACTTCAAGCTTGAAAGTCACTGGCTGGTTTTCGCGCAGGAAAAGGATGGCCAACTCGAGTTGGTGCACGATTGCGAGGGCGCGGTAGAGGTGTCGAGGTTCCTTGGACCGGTTGTGGACGGCGGTGTGGGCGCCCAGATGGAGGCCGACTTCGTGGCGGGACTCGAGGACCCCGATGTAGCAGGACGGATCTTCAGCATCCAGAGGCTTGGCGGCCTGATGCTGCCGTCGTCGCGGCCGGCCTTGCATCGCATGATCGACGGCGGGACCGAGGCCGAGCGGAATTGGGCAATCTACGCAACCTTGCGCACGGGCGATGCCAGTGTACTGCCGAGCGTGCTGAAAATGGCTTTCCGCAGAGATGCGGGGGCGCCGCTGTACGCGGTCGCAGCGGAGTTGCGCCGTCTGAAAGATAGGAGCGCGATTGCGGGGCTGATCGAGATCGCCGACAAGGCGCCGGATCCGGGCATGCGAGCCTCTGCGCTAGGGGCGTTGGGCTGGAACATGCGGGCCCCTGAGGTACTGCCGACTCTCGCCGCGCATCTTGTCGATCCCGATCCCGGCGTTCGCTATTGGGCCTTGGCCGGCGTGAGCGCGATCACCAAAGAGCCGGCCTGCGCGGTTCCGATAGGGCCAGGCGCCGACGAGGCGATCGACGCGCAGATCGACCAATGCCGGGCGTGGTGGGAGCGGTCCAAACGCTGAAGGCGAGCGCCTTTCCTGTTGCGGCGCTGGCGCCGAGTACGGGATAGTGAGTATTCGGTGCAGGGCGGGCGCGATGGGAGAGTTTCTCTATTTCTCGGAGATCCTGAAACTCGAGGTCTATGACCTCAAGGGCCGGCGCATTGGCCGTGTGGAAGACGCCGCCCTGGTCCCGCTGGTGGATGCGGCGCGCGTGGACCGCTACCTGGTCCGCGCGGGCTGGGCCTGGCTTACCGTACGCCATGACCAGATCCAATCCGTCTCCCTCGACGGCGTGCGCCTGCGCGACGAACTGCTGACGCCGTACCACGAAGACGAGTACATGCTGCGGATTGCGCGCGACCTGCTGGACCAGCAGATCATCGACGTCAACGGGCGCAAGGCGGTCCGCGTCACCGATGTAACGTTCGAGCTGATGAAGCAAAACGGCGGCGAAGGTCTGCGGGTGCTCGAAGTCGATATCGGCGTGCGCAGCATCGTACGCCGCCTTCTGCAAGGGTTGCCGCGGCGATGGCTACGCTGGATTCAGGCGCCTATTCCGCCGAAGTCGATACGCTGGGAGTTTTGTAACATTATCGAGCCCGATCCGCAGCGGAGGCTGCGCCTGAACATCGACTACCGGAAGCTGGAGAGCCTGCACCCGGCCGACCTGGCCGACATCGTCGAAGACCTGAGCCCCGAGGAGCGCAGCGCGGTGCTCGAGACTCTGGACAGCGAAGTGGCCGCCGACGCGCTCTCGGAAGTGGATCCGAAGATGCAGGTCAGCATCCTCGAATCGCTGGACACGGAAACGGCCGCGGATATCATCGAGGAGATGGCGCCGGATGAGGCGGCAGACGCGCTGGCGGAGCTCGAGGACGAAACCTCCGAGGAGATCCTACAGGAGATGGAGGTAGAACTGAAGAGCGAGGTCAGCGAGTTGCTGGAGTACAAGGAGGACACGGCGGGCGGCTTGATGAACACCGAATATGTAGCGCTCGACGAGGGCGCCACGGTGGCCGACGCGATCGCGGCCGTGCGCAGCAACGAAGATCAACTCGAAGTGCTGAACACGATCTTTCTGATCGACAGCAGCGGCCGTCTAACCGGAGCGGTGCCGCTCGGCAAGCTTTTCATCGCCGGCGGGGACTCGCCCTTGAAGCAACTCGTCTCCGGCACGCTCCTCAAAGTTTCCGCGGACGCGCGAAAGGACCACATCACCGAGTTATTCGATAAGTACAATATTCTGACGCTGCCTGTGGTGGATGCCGATGATAAGCTGGCCGGGGCGATCACGGCGGACGATATTATCAGCGTGCTGAGGGAACAGTGACCGAGACAGCTACGGCCCGCCGCTTCGGCGTGCTGAAGAAGGGCCGCTACCAACTCGCGCTATTCTTCGCCGTGCTGGGGCCGGGATTCGTCACGGCCATGGTGGACAACGATTCGGGGGGCATCCTCACTTACTCTCAGGCCGGCGCTCGATGGGGCTACCTGCCGCTGTGGACGCTGCTGCCGATCACGATATTGCTGATTGTCACGCAAGAGATGAACTCGCGCATGGGCGCGGTGACGGGCAAAGGCCTGCAAGACCTAATCCGCGAGGAGTTCGGCGTGCGCGCGACGTTCTTCATGATGGTCACGCTGGTGGTGACCAACGTGACAAACGTGATGGCGGAGTTCGCCGGCATCGCGGGCTCGCTGGAGCTGTTTTCGGTGAGCCGCTATATCTCGGTGCCGATCTCGGCGCTGGCGGTGTGGTTTCTAGTGGTCCGGGGCACTTACAGGAGCGTCGAGAAGATCTTTCTGCTGGCGAGTTTTCTGTACGCCACTTACATTATTTCCGCGATCCTACTGAAGCCCGATTGGAAGGAGTCGCTGATCTATAGCGTCAAGCCGGTGCTGATGCTGGATACGGACTATATCGTGATGCTGATCGCGATGGTGGGCACCTCGATCGCTCCCTGGATGCAGTTCTACCTGCAGGCGGCCGTGGTGGAGAAGGGCGTCACGGCGAAGGAGTATGGCGCGTCGCGGTTCGAGGTGATTGTGGGCTGCATCGGGACGTCGGTGATCGCGTTCTTCATCATCGTGGCTTGCGCGGCAGCGATCTGGGCGAACGGGCCGAGGGACATCGACGATCCGGCGACGGCGGCGATGGCGCTGAAACCGTTCGGCAAGTACGCGTTCGTTCTGTTCAGCGCGGGCCTGTTCAATGCTTCGCTGTTCGCAGCCTCCATTCTGCCGCTTTCGACGGCGTATTCGGTTTGCGAGGCGATGGGCTTCGAGGCGGGCGTGAACAAGCGCTTCCGCGAGGCGCCGGTGTTCTACTGGCTGTACGGCCTGCTGATCGTGATCGGCGGGGGCGTGGTGCTGATACCGGGCTTCCCGCTGGTGCGTATGATCCTGTTCTCGCAGGTGCTGAACGGCATTCTGCTGCCCGTAGTGCTGATTTTCATGATCAAGCTGATCAACAAAAAGGAGCTGATGGGCGAGTTTACCAACTCGCGTTTCTACAACTGGGTGGCCTGGGTGTCGGTGGTGATTCTGATCGGCCTGACGGCGGCGTTGGCAGGCATCACGGCCCGGCAAGCGTGGAAATGACGCCGTTGCTTTCCGGCCTGCCAGAGGCCACAATGGGAAGCTGAGTCGCTCCTTCTGGGTTTCTCTCCGCGGATTCGAGGGGTATGGTATGAATCTCTTTGTGAACGGGGTATCCCACCCTCTGCAAGGGCAGGGAACCGTCGCCGAGCTACTTGAGGACCTACACGCCGCGCCCGCCATGACCGCCGTGATGATCAACGGCGATGTCGTGAGGCGCAGCCGGTGGGAATCGGTCCGGCTGGCCGAAGGCGACCAGGTTGAGTTGATCGTGGCGGCGGCGGGAGGCTGAGCAATGGACGACGGCCTTCGTTTGGGCGACCGCGTTTTTCGGTCGCGGCTGCTGCTCGGCACCGGCAAGTTCTCGAGCGCGGAGACGATGATCGCGGCCGTTCGCGCGTCGGGGGCGGAGTTGGTCACCGTGGGGCTGCGCCGCTTCAATCGACAGCGGCCCGACGACGACATTTGCGGACCGCTGGCTTCGATGCCCGGGATCGTGCTGGTGCCGAACACTTCCGGCGCCATGAACGCACGGGAAGCGGTGCGGGCGGCGGTGCTGGGCCGCGAAGTCACCGGCAGCGATTTTGTGAAGCTGGAGATCCACCCGAATCCTCACCACCTGATGCCCGACCCGATCGAGACGTACGACGCGGCGGTCATCCTGGTGAAGGAGGGCTTTTTTGTGCTGCCGTACATGTCCGCGGACCCGGTCCTGGCGCGGCGCCTGGAAGACATTGGCTGCGCCGCCGTGATGCCGCTGGGATCCGCGATCGGTAGCGGACAGGGGTTGGCCACGTTCCCCATGCTGCAGGTGATCGTTCGCGACGCGTGCGTGCCAGTGATTGTGGACGCGGGGCTGCGCTCGCCGTCGGAGGCGGCCGCGGTGATGGAACTGGGAGGCGACGCCGTGCTGGTGAACAGCGCCATCGCTGCGGCGGAAGATCCGAGGCTGATGGCCGAGGCGTTTGCCGCCGCGGTGAAGGCGGGCCGCCAGGCGCGGCGCGCGGGGCTGATGCCCAAGAGCGAAGCCGCCGTCGCGACCACCCCGTTGACGGCGTTTCTGGCTGGAGAAGGCTCGTGACGCCGGCGGTGTACCAGCCGCTGGACGTCTCGCCCTGGCTCGACCTGGCCCGCGGCGCCGGCAGCGGCAGGGTCCGGCAGACGCTCTCTGCAGCGGAGCCCGGCATGCGCGAATTCGCCACCCTGCTCGCTCCGGCCGCCGGAGCTGAGTTGGAGGCGCTAGCCGCGCGCGCGCAGGCGCTCACCCGCCGGCACTTTGGACGGACCATCGCCCTCTACGCGCCGCTCTATCTCTCCAATTACTGCCCGACTAAGTGTACTTACTGCGGCTTTGCGAGTGACCGCCGGATTCAGCGGCACAAACTAACTCCAGCAGAGTTAGACGCCGAATGCGCCGCACTCAAGGGCCTGGGGCTGGAAGAAATCCTGCTGCTCAGTGGAGACCGCCTCGGGGCGGCCGGCTACGAGTTCGTGCGCGACGGCGTGGCTCGTGCGGCTTCGAGCTTCCATAGCGTGGCGGCCGAGACGTTCGCTATGACCGAATCGGAATATGCCGGGCTCGCCGCGGCCGGGTGCACGGCGGTGACGCTCTATCAGGAAACCTACGAGCCCTTCCGCTATGCGCAACTTCACGAATCCGGGCCGAAGGCCGATTACTGGAGGCGCCTGGATGCACCGGCCCGGGCGCTTGCGGGCGGCGTGCGCTCGGTGGGCTTGGGCGTTCTGCTGGGCTTGAGCGAACCTCTGGAAGACCTTTTGCGCCTGTTTGCCCACGCGACGTGGCTGCGCCGGCGTTTCTGGAGCGGCGGCGTCTCCATCTCGTTTCCGCGCGTACGGCCGCAATCGGGCGATTACGCGGCCGCTTTCCCGGTGAGCGAAAGGCAACTGGCACAGATCGTGTTTGCGTTTCGAATCGCGATGCCGGAGGTGCCGCTGGTGCTTTCGACGCGCGAGAGCCAGCGGTTCCGCGACGGAATCGCCGGCATCGGAATCTCAAAGATGAGCGTTGCGAGCCGGACGACTGTGGGCGGATATGCGGAAGGCGCCGCGCCGTCTTCGCCGCAATTCGAGATCGACGATCACCGCGGCGTGGAAGAGTTTTGCGCCGCGTTGCGTGCCAGGGGCCTACAGCCGGTATTCAAGAACTGGGACGCGGTTTACCGCAGCCCGCAGCCGCCATGCCTGACGCTTTCGGCCTCTACTTAGTCCTCACCGAACCCGTTGCCGGGTACGAGCGCACGGCGGCGGCCGCCGTTAAGACGGGCGTAAAGTATCTGCAACTGCGCATGAAGAAGCGCCCTCCGGAAGAGGTGCTCGATATGGCGCTCCGCCTGCGGCGCATCACGGCGGGGAGCCTAACGCGGTTCATCGTCAACGACGACGTCGAGATCGCACGCGAAGCCGATGCCGACGGCGCACACCTGGGCCAGGACGACCTGGGTATTGCGGAGGCCCGCCGCCGCTGGTCCGTGCCCGGTAAAATCTTCGGCCTCTCCACGCACAACGAGGCTCAGGAACTGGATGCTCGCGAGCTGGCGCCGGATTACATTGGGGTCGGCCCAGTTTTTCCGACGCCGACCAAGGAGCGTCCGGACGCGCCCCTGGGGACGGAGCGGATGGGCCGCATCGTCCGCAATTCCCCGCTCACAGCGGTCGCTATCGGCGGCATCGACGCGGACAACCTCGCGGAGGTTCTTCGCCAGGGCGCCGCGAACTTCTGCGTCGTGCGTGCCGTGAACCGGGAGGCCGATCCCGTTGCGGCTATCCGCCGGCTTCAGGAGATTTGGAGCCGCGGGGTTCTACGGCATCTTCATGGTGTCGTCGAACGCTAAGTCGATTTCCACGGTCTTTCCGGGGTCGATTTTGACGGGCTCAGGCGTGCCCGGCGTCTTGCTGTACATGCCTATCGTGGCCCCCGAGGGCGGCGGACCGGACTGTGCGTCATAGCCGCCTGTGGGATCGAAGACCACGGCCACGTAAACCGGAGAAGTGCTCAGGTCCGGCAAGGTAACGGTTTCGTCCTTGGCCTGGGCGGTCTTCATTGCGACGGGCATGACGCCGCCCTGGGCGAAATCGGGCGAATCGAAGACGAAGACAATGATCGGGTGTTTTGCGTCCACCGTGCCTGCGCCGGTGTATTTCAGTTTCACTTTGAGCGTCCGGGGGGCCGGTTTTTCGTCGGTCTTGGGTTGCTGTGCGGCGAGCGGGGTCAGCGCCAGGGCAAGCAGGCCTAGGGTAAGACAGCAGGTTTTTCTGGTCACTCTTGTGGCTCCTTGTGTTTTTGCGAACAACAACGACATACGTTGCGAGGGCACGGGAAGTTCCGTGCCGCTGCGCCCCGTCGTAGAATTGGAGACAAGGGGGGCAGTTATGAGCATTATTGACGACGCGCTGGGCTCAAACCAAAGCTACGCAGCGCAGTTCAACATGGGAGGCCTGGCCATGCCGCCGGCGAAGAAACTGGCAGTTCTGGCGTGTATGGACGCGAGGCTGGACGTGGAACTTATTCTGGGCTTGAAGCCGGGCGACGCGCACATCATCCGCAATGCCGGTGGAATCGCATCGGTGGACGCCGTGCGGTCGCTCATCATCTCGCACACCCTTCTGGGGACCCAGGAGTTCATGGTCATCAACCACACCGATTGCGGGATGCTTACCTTCAAGGACCACGATCTTGCTGAACGGCTGAAGCGGGAGACCGGCGCCCTGCCGGTGGAGCCGTCGGTGTTTCACTCGTTCGCGAATCTGGAGCAGAACGTCCGCGACCAGGTGATGAAGCTGCGGACGCATCCCTGGATTCCGCGGGAGATCACGGTGCGCGGCTTCATCTATGACGTGAAGACGGGGCGGCTGAGCGAGGTGGCCACCGAACAGGCCAAGGGCCACGGCGGCTGACCGGAGGCTATTCGAGCCAGCGCTCGAGAATGGGCGCGTAGGCATCGACGCGGCGGTCGCGCAAGAACGGCCAGTTGCGGCGCACCTCTTCGACGCGGTGGGAGTCGCACTCGGCTACCAGGATGGCCTCTTCGTTCTCGGGCGCTTGCGCGACCACCTGACCGAAGGGGTCGGCAATGAATGAAGAGCCCCAGAACTCGATGCCGTTATCGGCGGGGCCTTCGAAGCCAACGCGATTGACCGCGGCCACATAGACGCCGTTGGCGATGGCGTGCGAGCGCTGAATGGTGCGCCAGGCGTCGAGTTGGGCTGCGCCGTGTTGCTCCTTTTCGGCGGGATGCCAGCCGATAGCGGTTGGGTAAAAGAGCACGACGGCCCCGCGGAGGCTGGCGAGGCGCGCCGCTTCGGGGTACCACTGGTCCCAGCACACCAACGTGGAGATGCGGCCGAAGGGTGTATCGAAGCAAGGGAACCCGAGGTCGCCCGGTGTGAAGTAGAACTTCTCGTAGTAGAGCGGGTCGTCGGGGATGTGCATCTTCCGGTAGAGGCCGGCGATCGCGCCATCGGCGCCGATGACGGCGGCGGTGTTGTGGTAGAGGCCCGGAGCGCGGCGTTCGAACAGCGAGGCCACGATGACGATTCCGAGCTCGCGGGCCAGGGCGCCCAGGCACTCGGTGGTGGGGCCGGGGACGGGTTCGGCGAGCGCGAACAGGCGCGCGTCCTCTTCGCGGCAGAAGTACTGGCTGCGGAAAAGCTCCTGAAGGCAGACGACCTGCGCACCGCGGGCGGCGGCCTCGCGGACGCGCCACTGGGCCTTGGCGAGGTTCTGGTTGGGGTCCTGCGCGCAGGCCATTTGCACGAGGCCGATGCGGAAGCGGGAATCGGCGGGCATAAGGGAATGATACAGCGCGCGGCCGATGGCTACATGTACATGCCGCCGTTGACGCTGAGGATATGGCCGGTGATGTAGGAGGCCTCGTCGCTGGCGAGGAAGGCGACGGCGGCGGCGATGTCCTCGGGCTTGCCTCCACGCTTGAGCGGGATGGCGGCGAGCATGCGGTCCTTCACTTCCTGCGGCAGCTTGGCGGTCATGTCGGTTTCGATGAAGCCGGGGGCGACGGCGTTCACCGTGATGTTGCGGCTGCCGACCTCCTGCGCCAATCCCTTGGTGAGGCCGATGATGCCGGCCTTCGATGCGACGTAGTTTGCCTGGCTGGGATTGCCCGAAAGGCCGACGACCGAGGCCATGTTGACGATGCGGCCCCAACGCTCCTTGATCATGCCGGGCAGCACCTGCTGCGTAATGAGGAACGCGCCGGTGAGGTTGATGGCGAGCACGAAATCCCAGTCCTCCTTTTTCATGCGCAGCGCGAAGCCGTCCTTGGTGACGCCGGCGTTGTTCACCAGAATGTCGATGCGGCCCTCTTTGAGCGCGGCGGCGGCGGCTTCTTTGATGGAATCTGGCGACGTGAGGTCGAGGTAAACGGGGAAGGCATGGCCTCCGGCAGCGGCGATTTCCGCGACGACGAGGTCGTTGTTCTCGCGCTCGTTCGATGCGACGACGATGCGCGCGCCCGCCGTGGCCAGCTTCAGCGCGACGGCCTTTCCGATTCCACGGCTGGCGCCGGTTACGAAAGCAGTTCGATTGGTCATTGGAATCAATGATAATAGGTTTCGGCCTTCGGCCGTCAGCCATGCCCTATACAGACCTTCGCGAGTTCATTGAAGCGCTGGAGAAGAACGGGGAGCTTCAGCGGATTCCCTTCGGCGTCGATCCCGTGCTCGAGATCACCGAGTTTGCCGACCGCTCGGTGAAGGGCGGCGGGCCGGCGCTGCTGTTCGAGAAACCCGTCGGCTCGAAGATTCCGGTGCTGATCAACGCCTTCGCATCGATGCGGAGGATGGAGCTGGCGCTTGAAGTCGGCTCGATCGAGGAAGTGGCGGCGCGGGTATCCGAGTGGCTGGCGATGGAGAAGCCCGAGGGGCTGATCGCGAAGTTGAAGATGCTGCCGAAGCTGGCCGAGATCGGGTCGTTCTTCCCGAAGACCGTTTCGGACGGGCCGGTGAAGCAGGTGATCCGCCGCGAGGGGTTCTCTCTCGCCGACTATCCAATTCTGCAGTGCTGGCCGCAGGACGCCGGGCGATTCATCACACTGCCCCTGGTGTTTTCGAAGAACCCGGACACGGGCAAGCGCAACTGCGGGATGTACCGCATGCAGGTCTTCGACGAGCGCACCACGGGCATGCATTGGCAGACGCACAAGCAGGGCGCGGAACACTACCGGCGGATGGCGGCGCAGGGCGGGGCGAAGCGGATGGATGTGGCGGTGGCGCTGGGCGGCGATCCCGCGACGATTTTTTCGGCCGTGCTGCCGCTGCCTCCGGACATCGACGAGATTCTGTTCGCGGGCTTCCTGCGCGGTGCGCCGGTCGAGATGGTGAAGTGCGAGACGTGCGATCTGGAGGTGCCGGCGCAGGCAGAGACGGTGTTCGAGGGCTATGTCGAGCTGGGCGAGTTGCGGCGCGAAGGGCCTTTCGGCGATCACACCGGCTATTACTCGCTCGACGACGACTACCCGGTGTTTCACATCACCTGCGTGACCGAGCGGCGGGAACCGATTTACCCGGCGACCATCGTGGGGCCGCCGCCCATGGAGGATTATTTCATGGGCAAAGCGATCGAGCGGATTTTCCTGCCGTTGATGCGGCTGCAACTGCCGGAGATCCGCGACGTCTCGATGCCGGCCGAGGGGATTTTCCACAACCTGATGCTGGTGGCGATCCGCAAGTCGTATCCGGGCCACGCGCGCAAGGTGATGCACGCGATCTGGGGCATGGGGCAGGCGATGTTCTCGAAGTGCATTGTGGTGGTGGACGGAGACGTGAACGTGCAGGACGCGCGCGAAGTGGCGTGGCGGGCGCTGAATAACATCGACCCGCAGCGCGACATCGAGTTCTCGATGGGGCCGATCGATTCTCTCGACCACGCGAGCCGCCTGCCGAATTACGGTTCGAAGATGGGCGTGGATGCGACGCGCAAGTGGGCTGGGGAAGGCTTCACGCGGCCCTGGCCGGATGTGATCCGCATGTCGCCGGAGGTGGTGCGGCGGGTGGACGAGTTGTGGGGGAAGGCGGGGTTGAAGTAGCCGTGGGAGTGCTGGTCCCGGGTAGTGCGCTCATGGCCGCATGCGGAGCGCAAGGAAACATTTGTCGTCAGAATCTGGCGTCGGCACCCAGGAAAAAAGAGGCGCGTGGAACGGCTACGTTCCCGTTGACGTGTAGTTCCGAACGCCGCGGTTCCAGATGGCGATGGCGGCGGTGAGAAAGACGGCGGTCACTACCGGCAGCAGACAGGTGTAGATTCGGTAGGCCTCCTTGTGCAGGATATGGGCCGTGGGGTAATAGCTCGCGAAGCCGAACGGGACGATCCAACTCAGTAAGAAGCGAATGAATTGTCCGTAGATGTCGAGAGGGTAGCGGCCGAAGGCGAGCATGTTATAGATGGGCGGCGTGACGCCGACGCGATCCTCCGCCCAGAAAGAGACCGAAGTCAGCATCAGGAAGATCGCGGTGTAAATGGCGCAGCCGCAGAGCGTGGCATAGACGAGGAAGAGCCAGCCGGACGCACCAAGGTGCAGCCCCATCCGCCGCGCGCAGCTCGTCACAATCACGAGACCGAGCACCGTATCGCCGAGCGCCTCCAGCCGGAATTGGGCGAAGAGCACCTGGAAGAGCGAGTTCACCGGGCGCACCAGGACTTGGTCGAACTTACCCTGCACAATGTAAGCATCGCTGAAGAAGTAAAGGTTGATGCTGAGCAGGTTGAATAGAGACATCGGCAGCAGCGAAAAGCCGTAGAGGAACAGGATATCCAGGAAACTCCAGCCGGCGATGCGCGGCATGCGGCCAAAAATCAGAAACACCACGGCTACGCTGCACGCGGTGGCGAGCATCATGGAGAGAACCGAGATGAGAAAGTCCAAGCGGTAGCCCAGGCGCACCTTCGCGTATTGCACGAAGTACTGGCCGAAGAGGGAGAGGTAGCGCATTCAGCCTCCGTGCACTGTAATCTTGCGGCTCATCAGGCTCCAGAATCGGTGGCCGAACCACAGCAGGAAGAGGACCCAAAATGCCTCGATGGCGAGCGCGCCCGCGGTCTGAGACCAGCTCATTTTGCCGAGGTAGATCATCAGCGGAGTGAAGCCGATGTGCTCGAAGGGCAGCCAGTGCGAAGCCAGGCGCAACGGCGGCGGCAGAAGGGTCAGTGGCACGAGCACGCCCGAGAGCAGGTCCTGAACCCAGAACTTCGCGCGCAGCAGACCCAGGATGGAAACCAGGCGGATGGCGCACGTGCCGACGATGAAGTTCATCGCCGCCACCAGCATCACGCTTGCCGCGAGGGAGAGGAGGAACACGGCGAAGTGCGCCAGGCCGGCGGGCGGAAGCACCGGGAAGACCAGGCTCACCACGACCGCCGTGGGCGCGCTGAGCAGCAGTAGACGGAAGGCCGATTCGCCGATCGCGCGTGCGAGGTAACTAGTCTCGAGGCTCACCGGCTTCAGCATGGTCATGATGATGCGTCCGTCCAGGATGTCCTCCGCCATCTCGGCATCGAGATTGTTGAAGTACATCGAACGGATAATCCAGCCTATGGCGACATAAGTGATCATCTGCGGGAAAGTGAAGCCGGCGAAGTGCGGGTTGACATGGAAAATAGCGCGCCAGATGAAGTAATAGACGGTGACGTTGATGAGGTAATTGACAATCCCGGTGTAATAGCGCAGCCGGAACGCGAGCATATTGAGGAAGCCGATGCGCGAGAACTCGAGGGCTACCGAGGACACCGGTCCGACTCCGGGACGAGGCCGCCCGTGTAAATGGTGCGGACGACCTCTTCGATGGACTGCTCCTCGATGGCAATGTCCAGGACCACCGCAGCGTTGACAACTTGGCGGATGATCTCGGCGGTGGAGTGCTCGGCGTGGTCGAAGGAGAGGCGGTAGGAGACGCCGCCCAGCTTCTCGCGCCGGACGCCGGGGATCTCAATGGCCTCGAAGCGTTCGGCCTGCTCGCGGTCCTTGAAGTCGAACTTGACCGTGGCGTCGTGCCAGAGCTGGCGTTTGAGGCCGGCCAGGCCGCCGTCGAAGAGCAGCCGCCCTTTGTCGATGATCATCAGGCGCGGGCACAACTCTTCGATGTCGGAGAGGTCGTGCGTCGTGAGCAAGACCGTGGTGCCGAACTCGCGGTTGATGCGCTTGAGAAAGACGCGGATGCTCTCCTTGGCGACGATGTCGAGACCGATGGTGGGCTCGTCCAGAAACAGCAGCGGCGGGTTGTGTAGGAGCGCGGCGGCCATGTCGCAGCGCATGCGTTCGCCCAGGCTGAGCTTGCGGACGGGCGTGTGGAGGTAGCGGCCGATCTCGAGGACGTCGTCAAACTGCTTCATGCGCGCGGCGTAGTCGGCGTCGGAAACGCCGTAGATCTTCTTCAGTAGGCGGAAGGATTCGACCACGGCGATATCCCACCACAACTGTGTGCGCTGGCCGAAGACGACGCCAATGCTGCGGGCATAGCGGGAGCGCTCGGCGAGCGGGACGAAACCGTTCGCGCGCAGGGAGCCCGAAGTCGGCACCAGAATGCCGGTCAGCATCTTGATGGTGGTGGATTTTCCCGCGCCGTTGGGCCCGATGTAGCCGACCATCTCGCCGGACTGAATCCCGAACGAGATGCCATCGACCGCGCGCACGGTCTTGTACTCGCGCACGACCAAATTCTGCAGCGCACCCCACAGGCCGTCACGCCGCTCGAAGGTGCGAAACTCCTTGATCAGGTTGTTGACTTGAATCGCGCCGCGCACTTAGTTTCAGGGTAACGCAGTATCCACGCCTGGCTGCTGGCCGCGCTATGGGCGTCTGCCTGCGGGTGCGGGCTGGACACTAAGCGCGGGCGCGCCGGAGTCCCGGGTTGCGGGAGCGAGCGCGTTCTCGGCGCGCGCGTCGCTGTCGAGCGTGCAGATGGTCAGAAACACGCCGAGGGTGGCCGCGCCGGCGACGAAAATGATGGCGCTCATCGGCTTGTCGTGACGCAGGTGCATGAAGAACAGGGCGACGAGCGAAGCCTTGATGCTGGCGATCCCGAGGGCGATGATGACGTTCCACGATCCGAAGTTGAAGCCGGCCGCCGCTACCGTGATTACCGTCAGCGCCAGCAGAGTCCCCAAAACCTTCGCGTAAGTGCGTGGGTCCGTTTGGTGTGCAGCCATCGTTCGTCTCCTACTTAATGAGATACAGGAGCGGGAACAGGTAAATCCAGATCAGGTCCACTAAATGCCAGTAAAGACCCGCAAGGTCAACGGGCGTGTAGTAGGCGTGCGAGAAGTCGCCGCGGGCGGCGCGGCGCATCACCCACCCGATGACAGCCATCCCGCCCAGGATGTGTAGCCCGTGCAGGCCCGTCATCATGAAATAGAAGCTGAAGAACATGAACTGGCCCGGCACGGTGTCGCCCTTGTGCGAGTAGAAGTGGCCGGGGAGCAGGCCCTCGTGGAACTTGTGCGAATACTCGACGTACTTGATTCCGAGGAAGATGCCGGCGCAGATCAGCGTCAGCAGCAGAAAGACGACCACGCGCTTCCGCCGGTCGGTGCGTGCGCTATCGACGGCCATCACCATGGTGTAACTGGACGTAAGCAGGACCACGGTGTTGATGAAGCCCAGCATGCGGTCCAGGTGATGATGCGCCTCCAGAAAGGCCTCGCTGTGCAGCGACTGCATGATGGCGAATCCGACGAACAAGCCGCCGAAGAGCAAGACCTCAGTCACCAGGAACAGCCACATGCCGATCTTGCCCGCGTCGGCCTGCTGCTCCGGCGTGGTGAAATGATGCTGGAGGAAATCGCCGTGCGGGGCTGTTAGCGTGCTCATACCTCGACCTCCGCGGCAACGGGCTGCGGCGACGAGTAGTCATACGGCTCGCGCGTCACAATGGGGACCTTCTCGAAGTTGTGCTCGGGCGGTGGCGACGACGTCTGCCACTCCAAGCCGACTGCGCCCCAGGGGTTCGCCGGCGCATCCATCGGCCGGCGCAGCGATGCCCACAGATACCCGGCCATGATCAGAAAGCCCAGCGCCAGAACCCACGACCCGACCGTCGAGAAGACGTGCAGTGGCTGGAATTGGTCCAGGTAGTTGTAGTATCGGCGCGGCATGCCGCGGCTGCCCAGGACGAACTGGCTCAGGAACGTTACATTGAAGCCTACGAAAATCAGCGCGGCGGAAACTCGCGCCCACTTCTCGGAATACATGCGGCCGAACATCTTCGGCCACCAGTAGTGCAGCCCCGCCAGAAAAGCCATCACGGTTCCGCCCATCATCACAAAGTGGAAATGCGCCACTACGAAGTAAGTGTCGTGTAAGTGAACGTCGGTCGCTAGTGCGCCCAGGAACAAGCCCGTGAGGCCGCCGATCGCGAACAGCAACAGAAAGGAGATGGCATACAGCATGGGTGCCTCGAGCGAAATTGAGCCTTTGTACATGGTGGCGATCCAGTTGAACACCTTAACGCCGGAGGGAATGGCAACTAGGAATGTCAGAAAAGAGAAAATCACGTTGGCGAGCGAGGATTGGCCGCTCACGAACATGTGGTGGCCCCAGACCAGAAAGCTCACGCCGGCGATGGCGATACTCGAATACGCGATGGCCTTGTACCCGAAGATGGTCTTGCGCGAGAAGCAGGGGATCACTTCGGAGATGATCGCCATGCCCGGCAGAATCATGATGTACACGGCGGGGTGCGAGTAGAACCAGAAGAAATGCTGGAACAGAATCGGGTCGCCGCCGAGCTGGGGGTTGAAGATCCCCACGCTGAAGACGCGCTCCATGATGATCAGGAGCAGCGTGATTCCGAGCACGGGCGTCGCCAGCACCTGAATGATGGCCGTGGCATAGATGCCCCAAACGAAAAGCGGCATTCGGAACCAGCTCATCCCCGGCGCGCGGAGCTTGTGGACTGTGGCGATGAAGTTGATGCCCGTGAAAATCGACGAGAAGCCGAGGACGAACGCCGCGAATGTCATCAGTCCTACCGAACCGTTGGTGGTGGTGGAGTACGGAGTGTAGAAAGTCCAGCCGGTATCGACGCCGCCGGTGACCATGGCCGCGATCGCGAACAGCGCGCCAGCCACATAGATGTAGTAACTGGCCAGGTTGAGGCGCGGGAACGCGACATCCTTGGCGCCGAGCATCAACGGCAAAACGAAGTTGCCCAGTGCGGCTGGAATCGACGGAATGATGAACAGAAAAATCATGATGGCGCCGTGGAGAGTGAAGACGCGGTTGTAAGTGTCGGCGCTCATGATGCCGTGGCCGGACTTCAGCAGCTCGATACGGATGAGGATGGCGAAGATCCCGCCCAGCAAGAACGCGAACAGGATCGATGCCAGATACATCACGCCGATGCGCTTGTGATCGACCGTGGTCAGCCAGGACTTGAATCCACGCGGAACAGTGAGATAGTTGTCGCTCATTTCTGTGCCTTCACAAACTCCACCAGCGCCTGGATCTCGCGCTCGCGCAGGATGCCCTGGAATGTGGGCATAATGGGCTCGAAACCGGCTACGATCTTGGCTTGCGGCAGGAGGATGGATTCGCGAACGTAGTTCTCGTTGACCATCACAGATCTTCCGTCCGAGAGCTCCACCGGGCGGCCCCAGATGCCCTTGAAGCTCGGCGCCTGTCCCCGCGTCCCGTCGAGCGAGTGGCAAGTGCTGCAGCCGTGGCTGGCATAGAGCAGCGCTCCGAACTGGGCCAGCGGCATGTTCTTGCCAAGATCGCCGCCAGTAGCCAGCCAGTCGTCGTACTTCTTCTGATCGTCAACGAAGATCTTGGCGAGCATGGTTGAGTGGCCCTGGCCGCAGTACTGGGTGCACTCGATCTGATGCACGCCGGGAACGATGGCCTCAAACCAAAGCTGGGTGTAAGTATTCGGTACCACGTCCTGCTTGATGCGGAAACTGGGGACGAAGAACCCGTGAATCACGTCCTCGGAAGTCATGACGAGTCTCACCGGTTTGCCGAGCGGCACATGCAGCTCGTTAATGGTGCGGACGCCGTTGGGATACTCGAACTGCCACAGCCATTTCTTGGCGGTCACCTTAATCTCAAGAGCGTCCCCTGGAGTAACGTTGAGGTCCATATAACTGTGGAAACCCCAGAAGAAGATGAACATTACCAGGGCGAGCGGGATCAACGTCCAGGCAGCTTCAAGGCCATTGTGATGAGTAAGGTGAGGCGTGCGATGGGCAGGACCGCGGCGGCGGTAGCGAATGACGAATAAACCTGTCAAACCTGCGACCAGGAGGAAGAAGAAAGCGCTGAGATAGACCAGGAAGAGATAGAGGTGATCGACGCGGGCGGCATAGGCCGTGCCCTGAACGGGCATGAGGATGGAGCGTATCCAGGCGTTCATACAGCGGTGGCTCCTTCGCGCCGCCACAGGCGCGCGAGGACGAGGCCGAGTATCAGCACGGTCAGGACGCCGCCCACGCGCATCAAGTTCGCGGCGAAAAGCACGTAGCCGTGAGTCTGAGGGTCGTAATGGAAGCAGTAAAGCAGAAGTCGGTCGGTGCTGAGCGAGAACTTCGACTCCGACGCCTCTCGAAGCGCCAGGCGCAGGTCGCCCGGCTTGAACTGGATTCCGTAGAGATACCGGGAGACCCTGCCCTCAGGCGTGAGAATCATGATGACTGCGGGATGCGCATACTGCGCCTGACGCTCGTCGTAGCGGTAATGGAAGCCAACCTGATCGGCGAGCTTCCGCGCGTGACCGTGGTCGTCTGTCAGGAAATGCCAGCCCGTGGTGGAACGGCCGTAGCTTTCAAGATACGAGGCGCGCTTCCGCTGCGCGAGGTCGAAGGTTTCCGTGGGGTCGATCGAGATAGTAACTACCTCAAACTCCTTGCCGGGAGTCCACGGAATCTCCCTAAGTGCGGCGACCTGGCTGTTGAGTACCAGGGTGCAGAGCATCGGGCAGGAGTAATAGACCAGGTTCAGTAGCACGGGCCGGTCCCGGTGAAAGAAGCTGCGCAGCGGGACCGGATAACCGTCCTCGCCGGTGAAGGTCAGGCCGAGATCGACGCGCTGGCCGAGATGGTCTTCCACTCCGACGCCGCGGAGTTCGGGCGGCAACGGCTGATCGGCTGCGGCTGCAACGGCCGCGGCCAATAGGCAGAGGAGGAACTTACCGCTTCCCATGCGCCTCCTCGATCATCAGGTCCATCGCGCGGTTGATCGGAAGCCGCACCGTTCCCTTGGAGCGGTCGATGTAGCGGTAGGAGTTGAGGTCCGTGTCCTCGCGCGCGTGTAGCGCCTTTAGGTCTTCCGACACGGGTTGCAGTTGTTTGACGAAAATCTGCTGATCGCGCACACGGTCGTAATAGGCTTCCACGCCCACGATAATCAGCGCGAGCAAAATCACGATGCCTGCGCCCACCAGCGCGATCGCGCCGGTGCGGGGCTCGGACGCTTCGAATCCTGCGGGTCTCTCAGACATTGGTGAACTCCAGCGCTTTCTCGAAGCGAATGTCGTTGACCGGCGCGAGTGGAGCCGCTCGCAGGCGCCACCAGAACGCCAGTGCGAAAGTACCGCCGACAGCGGCCAGCGCGGCCAGATCGATCCAGTGGGGCGTCACTCCGCTCTTCGAAAATGTCGGCATCGCAATCCAATAGATATCCGTGTACTGCATAAAGAGCACCCAGGCCGCGGCTGCCGCGAGTATGCCCAGCTTCCGCTTGGCGGCGCGGGAAATCAGGACGAAGAACGGCACCAGGAAATGACCGACTACCAGCACCGCGGAAACGCCGTGCCAGCTTCCCACCAGCCGGTCCCGGAACCAGGCGGTCTCTTCGGGTAGGTTGGCGTACCAGATCAACATGTATTGCGAGAAGGCGATGTAAGCCCAGAAGACCGTGAGCGCGAACAGCCACTTACCCAGGTCGTGATAGTGCTCATGATTGACCGAGTAACGCAGCACATCGACTCGGCGAAACGCTAAGAGAATCAGGATAAGTGCCGCGACAAACGCCAGCGCCGCGCCGGAGTAGACGTAAACTCCGAACATGGTCGAGTACCAGTGCGGGTCGAGCGACATGAGCCAGTCGAAGGAAGCCATGGCAACCGTGACGGTCAGCATCACCATCCCCGGCGCGCTCCAGCGTTGCGCGGACTGGCAGGCCGGAAGACCCCTCCCACGGAGGGAGGTGCGGTAGAGCTTCCCGGCCCACAGGCTCCACAGCGCGAAGTACAACGCCGTGCGGAAAAGGAAGAACTGCGGATTCAGAAACGGCGCCTTGCCCTGGAGGATAGGGTCGGCCGCGACGGCCTCCGGCCGGGCCCACTCGTAGAGCGATGGCAGCCCGAAGGCGATCGGAAGAAACAGAACCGCGCCGAGGGGAATCGTGGCCATCGCGTTTTCAGCCATACGCCGCATGGTGACGCTCCATGCGGCGCCGGTGAGGTGCTGCAGCATCGTGAAGAACAGCGCGCCGAGCGTGAGCGTGAGGAAGAAGGCGTAAGCCACCAGGTACGAAGCGTGGAAGCGAACCGCGTCAAGACGAAACGCGATAGCGCAGGCGGCCCAGCCACCGGCGGTGACGATCGCCAGGACGTTACGGCCGCGCCGCCACAGGCCGCGGTCGATCGTATAGGAATCGAGGAGCTCTTCCATATGCGAGTGCATGTTCATCTCAAGTCGCCCCTCAACTCTTCCGGAACGTCCGCCACCGTGCCCGCAGCGGCGCGCTCGAGCGCGCGGACGTAGGCGACGATGGCCCAGCGGTCGTGCTCGCCCACCTGGAAACGGTAACCGGGCATGGTGCGCTTGCCGTGCGTGATGGTGTCGAAGACCTGCCCATCGGGCATCTGGCGGACGCGCGCTTCCGTGAGGTCGGAGGGAAGCCAGGAGGAACTGCGCAGAGCGACGATGCCGCGGCCGGACCCAGTGCGGTCGTGACACGGAGTGCAGTAAATGTTGTAGCGCTCCTGCCCGCGCATCAGGGTCGCGCGATCCATCGGCAGTGGGTTCGCGACGAAAGCGCCGTCGCGCATGCCGGTGTAGAAACCGTCGTCGTCTTTGAGATACCCGCGCGCCACCGTTCCGGGAACCGGCCGGCGCAGCTCGCGACCGTCGCTGAAGAACCGGCTCGCGGTCTGCGGGAGGTACTTGGGCTGGTCCTTCATGTCCGGGAATACCTGGATGGGCGGTGTTCGCTTCGAGCCGCATCCGGCGGCGAACAGAACGCATAGAGCTATGGCGGCGCGCCTCATTCGGCGATCGCCTCCACGTGTTCTCCGCCGAGCGCGCGAAGAACGTCAGCCGCGCGGGCGGGCTCGAAATCGTCGGAATCGGCTTCGATGGCCAGCAGAAACTTGTTGTCGGTCGCGTGCTCGAAGCGTGAGTGCTGGAACACCGGGTGATAGAGCTTCGGCAGGCCGTTGAAGAGGAACATGCCAATCACCGCGCCGAAGGCCGCGAAAAGAACCGCCAGCTCGAACACGATTGGGATGGAGAACTCGAACGCGAAAAGCGGCTTTCCCGCGACGACTAGCGGGTAATCGACGGCGCCAGTCCACCAGATGAGCATGAGCGCCGCGGCCGCGCCCGTCAGTCCCGCGATCAGCACGATCCAGCCGAGCCGCGATCGCGGAGCACCGAGCGCTTCGTCGATGCCGTGAACCGGAAACGGTGTGAACGCGTCGAGCTTCGAGTAGCCGCGCTCGCGCGCGCCGCGGATGGCCGCCAGCAGGGTTTCCGGCGAATCGAACTCCGCGACCGCGCCGTAGATGGCCAGCTTCTCGGCCGCCGCGCCGCCCGGCCGCTCGACGATGGAATCTTCCAGTTGGCTCATGGCCGGTCTCCCGAGTGTGCTGCGTCGGCCGCGATCATGCCCTTCACCTCCGCCATCGAGATCATGGGCAGAAAGCGGACGAACAGAAGGAAGAGAGTGAGGAACAGGCCGAAGCTTCCCGCGAGCGTCAGCATATCGACGGGCGTAGGCCGGAAGTAGCCCCAGCTCGAGGGAAGAAAATCCCGGTGCAGCGATGTCACGATAATGACGAAGCGCTCGAACCACATGCCCACGTTGATCAGAATCGAGATGACGAACATGGCGGGAATCGAAGTGCGCACACGCTTCAGCCAAAAGAGTTGCGGGACGGCAACGTTGCACGACACCATCGTCCAGTAGGCCCACCAGTAGGGGCCGAAAGCGCGGTTCAAAAAGACGAAGCGTTCGTACCGATTGCCGCTGTACCAGGCGATGAAGAACTCGGTTCCGTAGGCGAACCCGACCATGAGGCCGGTGGCCAGCATCACCTTGCACATGTTTTCCAGGTGCTTCATGGTCACGAGTTGCTTCAGGTTGAAGACCTGGCGCGCGATCACCATGAGCGTGACCACCATGGCGAAACCGGAGAAGATGGCGCCCGCGACGAAGTAAGGGGGAAAGATGGTGGTGTGCCAGCCCGGAATGACCGAGACCGCAAAATCGAAGCTGACGATGGTGTGGACCGAGAGCACGAGCGGCGTCGAGATGCCGGCCAGCAACAGGTATGCCAGCTCGTAGTGCCTCCAATGACGGGCCGATCCGCGCCAGCCCAGGCTCAGCAGACCAAAAACAATCTTGCGCACCCGTGTTTTAGCGCGATCGCGCAGGGTTGCCAGATCCGGCACGAGGCCGGTGTACCAAAACAGCGCCGAGACCGTCGCATAAGTGCTGACGGCGAAGACGTCCCAGATCAGCGGACTGCGGAAGTTCTGCCAGATGTGCAGCGCCGGGTTCGGCACGGGGAACAGCCAGTAGACAGCGCGCCAGGGCCGGCCGGTGTGGAACAGCGGGAAGATGCCGGCGCAGGCCACGGCAAACAGAGTCATGGCCTCGGCGAAGCGGTTGATGGAGGTGCGCCAGCGCTGGCGGAACAAGAAGAGGATGGCCGAAATCAGCGTGCCGGCGTGCCCGATGCCGATCCAGAACACGAAGTTCGTAATGTCCCAGGCCCAGCCGACCGGCGAGTTGTTGCCCCAGACGCCGATGCCGGTGAAGGCCAGGTAGGCCAGCATCGCGGCCAGCACCAGCGTCAGCGTGCCTGTGCACGCGATCGCGATGTGCCAGGACCGCGGCATGCGGCCTTCGACGATGCCGGCCACCTTGCGAGTAACGTCGGCATAGGCCGGGTTACCCAGCACGAGCGGCGGGTTGAGTTCTTGCGCGATGGCGAGATCTGCCATGTTCAGGCCAGCTCCGGGTTCGGATTTCGCAGCTTCGCCAGGTAACTCGTGCGCGGCCGCGTGTTCAATTCGGTCAGGATTGTGTAATCGCGGTTCTGCTTCTTGAGCCGCGCCACCCGGCTCGACGGATCGTTGATGTTTCCGAAAACAATGGCGTCGGCCGGGCAGGTCTGCTGGCACGCTGTGAGGATTTCGCCGTCGCGCAGCGTGCGCCGCCCTTCGGTGTGAGCCTGTATCTTCTTTTCCTGAATGCGCTGCACGCAGTAAGTGCACTTCTCCATGACGCCGCGCATGCGCACGGTGACGTCCGGATTGAACGCCATCTTCTCCACTTCCTCGATACCTGTGTGGTAGTCCAGGAAGTTGAATCGGCGCACTTTGTAGGGGCAGTTGTTGGCGCAGTAACGCGTGCCGACACACCGGTTGTAAGCCATGTCGTTGAGCCCTTCGGGGCTGTGGTTGGTGGCCGCCACGGGACAAACCGATTCGCAGGGCGCGTTCTCGCACTGCTGGCACGCCACAGGCTGCGTGACCGCGCGCGGGTCCTCTTCCGGGCCGGAGTAGTAGCGGTCCATGCGGATCCAGTGCATCTCGCGCCCGCGCAGCACCTGCTCTTTGCCGACGATGGGGATGTTGTTCTCGGCCTGGCAGGCCAGCACGCAGGCGTTGCAGCCGATGCACGAGTTCAGGTCGATCGCCATGCCCCACTGGTTGCCCTGGTCGTAGGAGAAGCGGGGGAAAAGCTGAAAGAGATCGGTCTTTTCGTCGGGCTTCTTCGCGAAGGCGGGCTGCTGGCGGTAAGTGTCGAGCGGCGCTTCGCGCACCAGCGGGCGGCCTTCCATCGAGTGGTGCTCCTGCGTCGTGGCAAGGCTGTAAGTGCGGCCTGTCCGCGTTACAACGGCGCCTGCGATGGTGTGGAGCGCAGCGCTCGTGCGGAGCGGGTAAGTGTCGTGCCCGGCTCCCTGGCCCACGTGTCCGCAAACCGTGCGGCCGTAACCGAGTGCGACCGAGATGGATTGATCGGCGTGACCGGGCTGTATCCAGACCGGCATCTCGATTTCCCGGCCTGCGGCGGCGATCGAGATCGTGTCTCCGTTCGCGACGCCGAGCTGGCGGGCCGTCGCGGGGCCGAGCAGCGCCGCATTGTCCCAAGTGAGCTTGGTCATCGGGTCGGGCGCTTCCTGAAGCCAGCCGTTATTGGCGAATCGGCCGTCCCAGGTGCTGGTACTAGGATAGAAGTTCACCTCAATTCCGGTGGCCGCCCGCTTGGCGGCAAGCGCTGTGGCAATGCGCCTCGGATCGGGCTGAGGTTGTAAGCTCGCGAGACCGCTCGAGGGAACGACGCCGTCGTGCAGGCACTTACGCCAGGTCTTGTCGGCGTGCGCGCCGGGCCACTGTGCGAGCCAAACTTTGCGGACGATGTCGTAACCACGCTGGTCCTTGTAGCCCGAAACAAGGGCCATGAGTTCCGCGGCCGTCCTGCCCGTGTAAAGCGGCTGAATTAGCGGCTGCTGGATGGACGCCGTGCCATCGAGGGCGCGCGCGTCGCCCCAGGATTCCAGATAATGCGCCTCGGGTAGGTGCCACTGTGCGAGCACGCCGGTTTCGTTGCGCTCCACACCGAGATGGATCGTGACGGCGACCTTCTTCATGGCTTGGCTGAACTCGAGATCGGCCGGAGCGTCATAAGCCGGATTGCCGCCCAGGATCACCAGCGTCTCCACCCGCCCGGCGGCCATGTCGGCGGCCAGTTCCTTCAGCGCGGGGATTTGCGGCCCATGTTGCGTCTCGACATACATGACCGTCTGGCCGGAATTGCCGAGCGCGTGGTTGATCCAGTGCGCGGCGGCGTGAACGGCCGCGGGCTGGCGCGGGCCCGCGATGACCAGCGACCGCCCGGCATTCTTCTTCAAATCGCGGGCGACTGCGGCGATCCATTTGCGCCGCGGGTTACTATCGAGCACGGTGAGCCCAACCGGCACAAGCCCGAGTTCGCGAGCTAAATCCGCCGCAAGCTCCTGAACCTCGCTCGACCGCATGCGGAGCCTGTGGTCGGCCATCGCGCCGGTTACGGAGAATTGACTCTCCACCACATACAGCCGGTTCATCGCATCCTTCTCAGAAGCGACGCGACGGCGTGCGGCGAAGTCCTTGGTGTAAGTGACCGATGTTGAATCGAGCCCCAGAAAGTCCGAATCCAGAGACAGAATGGTGTCCGCCTTGTCTAATTGGTAGACCGGCAGAACCGAGCGTCCGAAGGCAAGCAAGGCTCCGGCGAGAAGTTCGTCTTCCGAAATCGGCTCATACTCGATCCACTTTGCTCCGGGAAATCGGCGGAGCGTGTGCGCCCGCACGGCATCGAGAGCTGGCGAGTTTACCGTCTGGCTCAGAACCCGTAGCCGCTCGCCCGCGCCCGCAGCGTCGAAACGATCCTTGGCGAAGGCCGTGAAGTCGTCCCACGGGGAGGGCTGACCGTCGCGCATTGGCTGGCGGGAGCGATCCGGATCGTAGAGGCCGAGAACCGAAGCTTGGTGAAAGGCCGATGCCGCGCCGCGGCTGAAGGGGTGATCGGGGTTGCCTTCGATCTTAGTGGGGCGCCCGTCGTGCGCCTCCGCCAGGAGGCCGGTTGCGGCTCCGCCCAGTGTCATCGCCGTCGCATAGAACAGAGGATTGCCGGGGATTTGGTCCTCGACGCCCTTCGCGGCAGGGAAGATGTTCTCCACGGGGCGGCTGCATGCAGTAAGTCCCGCCAGCCCCAGTGACGCGCCCATCAGCTTGAGCAGCGTCCGGCGCGAGGCGGCGTCCAGAACGGAAGCGCCTTCCGGGAACTCGTCGTCCCCCAGCGGAACGGGATTACAGGAATTCTCGCTCATCGGTGGCACCCCGAGCAGTTAGTCGGCGGGTGTAAATGGTTCTTCGCGATCAGTTCGTGGCCAATCTCGGCTGGATCGCGGTCGGGAACCCAGTCGAGCTTTGTAACCAACTCGCGCGGGCGAATCTCCGCCGCCGGGTTGCGGTGACACTCCAGGCACCACGCCATGCTGAGTGGCTTCACCTGCCGGACCTCCTCCATCTGGTCCACGCGCCCGTGGCAAGTTACGCAACTCACGCCGGCGCTTAGGTGCGCCCGGTGGTTGAAGTACACATAGTCGGGCAGCTTATGTATGTGGACCCAGGGAATCGGCCGGCCGGTGGCATAGCTCTCGCGGACCACTTGGAGCCGGGGACTCTCTGCTTTGACTCGAGTGTGGCAGTTCATGCACGTCTCGGTAGACGGAATGGCGGCGTACGCCGATTGCTCCACAGTGGAGTGGCAATAGCGGCAATCGATGCCCAGGTTGCCCGCGTGTAGCTTGTGGCTGTAAGCGACAGGCTGCACCGGTTGATACTCGACCTCTGCACGCTGCGGCCGAAAGAGATACGCTGTAAGTGCAATTGCGGATAGGGCGACGAGTAAGATTGCGGATACTGTGACCCGCAAATACCGGTCGGCCGACTTAGAGAATATTGGCTTCATCCCAGATGCGACTTACTAGCACCCATTGCGTAATCGCAAGAGCGAATCCAGAATCAGCGCACATTTTCTTGCGCCACAGGAATCGCGCGTTCATCCAATTGGATGCCGGGACCCCATCTCGGATGCAAAGTTTTCGAGGCGGTGGGACGGGCCGCCGGCCTGGTGGCAAAGGTGAGCCGTGGAATCGGACAAGACATCTAAGCCGTTGAGAGGACTAGGGAAAGCCTTCGGGGACCTGAAGGTGCGCTCGAAGCTGATCCTGCTGCACAACCTCTTTTTTGTGGGCCTGTCGGCCGCGGTCTACCTGGTGGCGCTGACCCGGACGCGCCTGGCGCTGGTGGCGGTGTTGGCGGCGGGTTACGCGCTTGCCGTGCTCCTTTTGGAGCTTCTGATAATGCCCGTGTACGTGTACCGGCCGCTCGGTCTGCTGCTAAGTGCGGATGACTCCAGCCGTCGCGGCGACCGGAGCGGGGAACTAATAGACGACGCCCTTATTTCTGGCGACGAGCTCGGCCAGATCATGCGCTCGCGAAACGCGGCGATCACCGAACTGCGGAAGCACGAGAGCGATTTGGCCGACGCCCTCGCTTCGCTCGAACACAAGAACGAGATGCTCGAGGCGGCGCGCCGGAGCATTGCCGACCAGGACCGGTTGGCGTCGCTCGGGCTCATGAGCGCCAGCATCGCTCACGAGCTGAACACGCCGCTAACAGTGCTGCACGGCTCGGTCGAAAAGCTTCTGGAGACAGTGGGGGACCCCGCCGCGCAGGAGCGCCTGGCGCGCATCGAGCGTGTGACGGAGCGCCTCAGGCGGATCAGCGGAAGCCTGCTCGATTTCGCCCGCCCGCCGCAATACGTGATGTCGCCGGTAGCCGTGCGCCCCATCGTGGACGAAGCCTGGGGGCTGGTCAGTATCGACGAGAAGGCCGCCGCGGTCAAGTTCGAGAACCGCGTTCCGGCGGACGACTTAGTAACCGGAGATACGGACCGCTTGATTCAGGTATTCGTGAACCTGCTTCGCAACGCGCTCGGTGCGGTTCGGATGGGCGGCGTCATCTCGGTCCAGGCCCACCGGGTTGGCGCCGAGTTGGTCCTTGACGTGGACGATGACGGGCAGGGCATTCCGGCCGAGGTCCTGCCCCGGATTTTCGAGGCTTTCGTAACCAGCCGCCTGGACGCGCAGGGAACGGGGCTGGGCCTGACCGTGGCCGCTGGCATCGTGCAGCAGCACGGGGGCGCGATGGAAGCCAGCAACCGGCCAGGCGGGGGCGCGCGCCTCGAACTGCGCCTGCCCGCCGCTTTGCACGCGACCGCTACGCGAGGTGACGCATGAACGCAGCAGAAGCCGTGACGACTCCCGTCAACGTCGCCCTGCTAGACGACGACGCCGATTTCCTCCATTACATGGAGGACTTTCTCAAAGACGAAGGACGTTACGCGGTGCGCGCCTTCTCGCATCCGGAGGATCTGTTTTCGGCTACCGAACAGCGCGCGCCGGACATCGTGTTACTCGACATGAAGATGGGCGAGTTTAAGGGCGAAAAGGTGCTGGAGGAGTTACAATCGCGTCACCCCGGAATCTGCGTGATTGTCGTAACCGGATACCCTTCACTCGAGGACATGCGCGCGACGTTCAAGTTGAAGGTGTTCGACTACCTCGCCAAGCCCTTCTCTCTCTCTCAGCTACGTCAGACTCTGGCCAACGCGGTGACCGCGCACGGCCTGGGCCGCACGCCGCAGGACCGGCTCCGCGAGCGCCTGGGGCACCGCATAAAGATGCTGCGCGTCGAGCGCAAGTGGTCGCTGAAGGACCTGGCAGCATCGGCCCACCTAAGCGTGTCGCAGATCAGCTCGATTGAACGTGGCACGCACCTGCCCAGCATCGACAGCTTTCTGGCTCTCTGCCAGTCCTTCGACAAGAGGCCCTCGGAAATTCTGGCGTCAATCGGCTTCTGAGAGCGCGTGCCGCTGTGCCTCCAGCCATGCTTTCCAGGCGTCGAGCCCCGCTCCTGTAGTGCAGGAGACCTCCAGAATCTCGATCCCCGGGTGCACGCGGTTCGCGCACTCGCGCGCCAGCTCCACCTTGAATGGCACGTAAGGCAGCAGGTCGATCTTGTTGAGGATCATCAGCTCGGCCTTATGAAAAATGCCTGGGTATTTGAGAGGCTTGTCCTCGCCTTCGGTAACGCTGAGGACCACGATCTTGGCGCGCTCCCCCAGGTCGTAGCTGGTGGGGCAGACCAGGTTGCCCACGTTCTCGAAGAGCAGCAGGTCAAGCCGGTCCAGATCCCAGCCATCGAGGCCCCGCTCGATCATCCGAGCGTCCAGGTGGCAAGCGCCCCCGGTGGAGATCTGCCGCACTGGGAAGCCGTATTTGGCGAGCCGCTGCGCGTCGTTGTCGGTTTGGATGTCGCCGGTGAGCACGGCCACACGCGTGCCCGCGGCGAAGGATTCGAGCGTGCGCTCGAGCAGCGACGTCTTGCCCGAGCCGGGCGAGCTGATAAAATTCAGGACCAGAATGCCCCGCTGGCTGAACCGCGCGCGCAGCTCCCCCGCGACGCGTTCGTTTTCACTCAGGACCTTGCGTTCGAGCGGAACCCGCTCCATCATTCCTCCAGTTCCAGATAGGTCAGGTCTAGCTCGTCGCAGGCGGCGTCTTCGATCGCCAGAACGGCCGACTCCAGATCCGTCTCCTTCACCAGCGCCTCAAAGCAGAAAGTGAGGGATGCCTGATCCACGGCGGCCAGATCGCCGATCCGCAAGCCGACCTTGATGACCCGTGCGCCGGGGTGGCGCTCCGCTTCGGCGCGCACCGCCTCGATCACCGAGTTGGCGATACCCATCTCGTGCATCACTCACGAGGATATCGCGTTCGCGCTACCACATCGTCAGATCGACGGGGCAGCCGGCGGCGCATCCGAGAACCTTGGCGGCGGAGCCCTGGTTGACCACCACTTCCAGATAGCCCGAACTGCCGACGATCAGCAGCGGCTCGCCGGGCGCGCCCTCGGCGAACGTAGCGTTCAGGTGGGTGATGGTAGTCTGGCCGCAGAGTAGTTGGAAGGGCTTCGTTTCAAGGCCTGGGAATGCGGCGGCGTAGAGGTTCAAAATCAGATTCCCGAAATGGTCGGTCTTGAGGACCGTTCCCTGCCAGACGCGTTTGCCGATCTGCGTCGGCTCGGCGAATCGGAGCCGGCAATAGTCCTGAATGAGGTGGCCGAAGGCGGCCGGACGCGCACCCTTGGCCAGTTGCGCGGCGGTAGGCGCGAAGATGTCGCGGCCGTGAAACGTGCGGCTGACCGGCTTGAGAAAATGCCTTTCCGAGGTTACGGCGCGCACCTTGTGCTTCTCTCTCGCATAGACCATCGAGAGCACGCCGTTATCGGGCGCAACGAAAACGTGCCCGGCAGCCTCGGCCACGATGGGGCGGCGCGCGGTGCCGACGCCGGGATCGATGACGACAAGGTGGACCGTCCTCCTGGGGAAGTAGCGGTAGGCCTGGCTGACGACGAAAGCGGCCTCGGCGATTTCAAACGCGCCGATCTGGTGCGTGATATCCACGATCTCTGCGGTAGGGCAGATGCTCAGGATCACGCCCTTCATGGTCCCGGTGAAATGGTCCGAGAGGCCGAAGTCTGTTGTGAGCGTAACGATCGGTCGCGGCATAATGGATAGAGGCTGGGCAATGACCCGATATTACTTCGATCACAACGCCACCACGCCGGTCTCGCCCGAAGTGTTCGAGGCGATGGCGCCGCTGCTGCGCGAAGATTTCGGGAACGCCTCCAGTATCCACTATTACGGCCAGCGTGCGAAGCAGCACCTGGAGAACGCGCGGCGGCAAGTGGCCGGGCTGATTCACGCGGAGCCGCAGGAGATCGTCTTTCTGAGCGGTGGCACGGAGGCGGATAACCTGGCCTTGTTCGGCGTGGTGCGCAACTCGCCGCGCGCGGCGAAGCATGTGGTTACCACGGCGATCGAGCATCCGGCGGTGCTGGGCGCATGTACGCAACTCGAGCGCGAAGGCGTCGTGGTGACGCGCGTGCGCGTGAGCCCTGAGGGCGTTGTAGATCCCGACGACGTGCGGCGCGCGCTACGGCCGGAGACAGTTCTGGTTTCGGTGATGCACGCGAACAATGAGCTGGGAACCGTGCAACCCGTCGCCGAGGTCGCGCGCATCGCACACGAGGCCGGTGCGCTGGTCCACTCGGATGGTGTGCAGGCGCTGGGCAAGATCCCGGTGGACGTCGCTGCGCTGGGCGTGGATCTCTACTCGATGAGCGGGCACAAGGTTTATGCGCCCAAAGGCGAGGGCGCGCTTTTCGTACGCAAGGGAACGGCGATCGGCTCAGTGCAATTCGGCGGGCACCACGAGCGGGACCGGCGGCCGGGGACGGAGAATGTTCCGGGGGCGGTCGCACTGGGCGCAGCGGCCGAATGGCTGGCCGGGAACGGCGAGGCCGAGGCGGAGCGCCTCGGAGGCCTGCGGGATCGCCTGGAATCCGCGATTCTGCGTCGTATTCCCGGTGCGGGGGTCAACGGCGGCCGAGCCCCGCGCACGCCGAACACCTCCAACATGCACTTCGACGATATACGCGGCGAAGCGCTGGTGATCGCGCTCGACCTGAACGGGTATGCAGTGTCGAGCGGCGCGGCTTGCTCGAGCGGCGCTGTGGAGCCGTCGCACGTGCTCACGGCCATCGGCCTCGCCGCCGACGGCGCCCGCGGCTCCATCCGCTTCTCTCTCGGCCGCCTGAACACCGCCGGGCAGGTGGACGCGCTGGTGGATGCCGTGGCGGATGCGGTTGGACATCTGCGGCGGATCGCGCCGGTGGGGCGGGAACATGCCTGAGGGTTTTGTCGCGGTGGCGATGAGCGGCGGTGTGGACAGCTCGGCGGTGGCCGGAATGCTGCATCGCCAGGGAGTGCCGGTGATCGGGCTGACCATGCAGCTCTGGAACCAGAGGCGGCTGCCGGAGCTGGCTTCGGCGGGCGCGAGCGGCCGCTGCTGTTCCATCGAGGATGTCTACGATGCGCGGCGCGTAGCGGAGCAGCTAGGCATTCCCTACTACGTGGTGAATTTCGAGGAGCGGTTCGAGCGCGAGGTGGTGCGGCCGTTCATCGACGAGTACCTGGCCGGGCGTACGCCGATCCCCTGTACGCTGTGCAACAACTTCATCAAGTTCGATCAGTTCCTTGAGATGGCGGCATCGCTCGGCGCCGAGCGGATTGCGACGGGCCACTACGCGCGGCTGAGGTTTGACGAGGCCGTCGGCCGCTACCTGCTTTCACGCGCGGTGGACGAGACGCGCGACCAGACGTATTTTCTGTGGGGGCTGACGCAGGAGCAGTTGGCGCGGACGCTGTTTCCGCTGGGCGAGCATCGCAAGGTACGCGTGCGCGAAATGGCCAGCGAAATGGGCCTCGCGGTGGCGGCCAAGGGCGACAGCCAGGAGATTTGCTTCGTGCCCAACGGTGACTATGCCGCGTTCATAGACGCGTATTTCCGCGAGCGGGGCATCGCCCGCCAGAGCCTGCGCGGCGAGATCGTCTCGACCGACGGACGAACGCTCGCGGAGCACGATGGCGTCCACCATTTCACGGTGGGGCAGCGGCGCGGGCTGAACGTTGCCGTCGGCGAGCCGCTGTACGTGATCGCCACCGACGCCTCGACGGGACGCGTCACGGTGGGGCGGAATGAGGAGCTGCTGCGGCCGGGCGCGGCGGTCGGCGATGTGAACTGGATTGCGATCGAGGATCTGCGCGAGCCCTTACGGGTCGAGGTCAAGATCCGCAATAAGCACACCGCGGCCCCCGCGACCGTCGTGCCCGGTTCCGGGACCGGCCGCGTCGAGGTGCGATTCGACCAGGCGCAGCGAGCCGTGACGCCGGGGCAGGCGGCGGTGTTTTACCAGGGCGATTTGGTTTTGGGCGGCGGTTGGATTGAGTGGACCGATCTATGAAACTGAGCACGTATCTCAATTACGGCGGGAATTGCGCAGAGGCGTTCCGCTTCTACGAACAGCATCTCGGCGGCAAGATCATGATGATGATGACGCACGGCCAACAGCCGGACGCCAAGGACGTCAAACCCGAGTGGAAGGATGCCATTCTCCACGCCCGCATCGACCTCGGCGGAATGGAGCTGATGGGAGCCGATATACCGCCGGAGCGCTTTCAGCCCATGCGCAGCGCCTATCTCTCGCTCTCCGTCGATAGCATCGCGGAGGCGGAGCGCCTGTACGCGCTGCTCTCGGAAGGCGGCCAGATCTTCATGCTGATGGCGGAGACCTTCTTTGCAATCCGCTTCGCGATGCTCAGGGACAGGTTCGGCACGTCCTGGATGATCGCGAACGAACGTCCGAGGCCGCGCGCCTGAGGCATCCGGCGCCGGGTGTCAGTGCGCGATCGGGTACGCGCCCGCCGTCGCCGCTTGCTCCTTGCTCCAGCCCAGCAGCTTGCGGACATCGTCGGGGAGCGCACCGCCAGCCGGGAGCGCATCGAGCAATTCGTACCGGCTGACGTCCGGGCCTTTGAAGATCGACCGCGGAGTCCTCTCCATCTGATGCCCAGCGGCTTCGAACGCCGGCATGAGCTTTCGGAACTCCTCGAGCGATCCAAGTGCGGTGGAGCAGCTATCGGTAGCGGCGGGGCTCCAGACGATGAGCGGCGGCGCAGCCGAGGCGCCCTGGTAACTGGCGCGCACATAGACGTTGCCGTCCACTTCTTTCGCCGGCGAGCGCGGGACCTTCGCGCAGAGTGCGGCCGGTTGCTCGAATCGAAGGGAAGGCGCGCGGTAGGCGTCGCTCGCAACCATCAGGTTGTTTACGAAGACGTGGCCCTCGCGTTGGTCCACGCCCGGGCCCGTAGCCGGATGCCAGCCGAAGTGGTCGCCCGTCGCGCTCCTCTCGTTGCGCTCGAACGACGCCGGCGTGTCCACGAACGTGTTGTTGTACACGTGCACATCCGCCGAGTTCAGCACGCGGACTCCCTTGTCGCAGCGGACGAAGACATTGCCCGCCACGGTCGCCCCTCGCGAGATCTCGAAAAAGAAGCCGTCGAGCGCCCCTTCGATCCAGTTATTCACGATCAGGCCGTCGCGGTTGCCGACGTCGTACCAAACGCCGTTCGAGTAAGGCTGATCGAGGATGAGGTTGTCGCGGAACGTAACCCGGTGCGTCTGGTTGAAGATCTTCACCGCCGCCGGGAAATAGCCGGTGATGTGGTTGATATTGTTTCGCCGGAAGATACTCCTCTCGACGAGGACGTCGGATGACCCGATGATGTAGATCCCTTCCGTGCTGGTGTCGCTGACGAGCGAGTTCCGGATGATCAGGCCGTCGCCGTGGAAATAGGCGGCCACGCGCGAGCAGTAAGTGATGGTGACGTTCTCGATCAACGTGCCGGTCACCTGCTTGCCGTACGTGGCGGGATCCGATGGGCCGACGGGCTCGTCGCCCTCGATCTCCAGCGCGCGGAAGGCATACTGGGTGAACGTGATCCCGCGGATGACCGGGCCCTTGCGATCGGACTGCTTCGCGTGAGCCTCGCCGGTGGTCCGCACCAGCGCGCTGTCGAAGGCGGTGATCTCGACCAGGCGGTTGGTGGGATCGATGCCGATGTACACGTAGCCGCCCTCGTAATCGATATAGAACGAGTGGGCGTCCAACTCGCCCTCCCATCCCGCCGATTTCAGCAGCTCGCCATCCACGAACACCATGTCCTTGTTGAAGCGGTGCAGAGGCGTCTTCATGCCCTCGTGCTCGCGCCGCCACCAGGCCTGCGGCGCCGCCGGGAAGAGAGGCTTCCAGGAAGTCCTCCAGACGTTGCCGGGCAGCGCTTCCCACTTCGTGGCAACCTGGGTGCCTTTGAGAATCGGGCGTTCGGCCGCGTAGGGCTGAAGAGTGATGCCCTGATTGAGGACCAGGCCGCCGGTGCGGTAAACGCCGCCGCGCATGACGATGGCGTCGCCGGTGACTACGCGCTCGATCGCCGCCTCGATCGTCGTCGGCTGTTCGAGCGTCGTGCCGGGGGAGCCGGCATTTCCGTCGGGGGCGACGTAATAGAGGTGGGGCGCCTTGGGGATCTCGTAACGCCGATCAATCGGACCGTAGGGCCCGCCAGATGGCTGCGCGTACCCGTGCGCACCCGCGAAGACAAGAGAACAGAGGAAGAAGTAATTGCGAACCGGCCGCATCTTGGTGCCCTTTCCAAATCAGCTCATCAAGGAGCCAATGGACAACTATACAGGAGCGACCTGAGTGACTACAACACGTGGAAACGGGAGCAACGCGGTGCCGCGCAGCGTGGGCAGGGCACTCCGGGGGAGGACGTCTGCCTCAGGGCAGATCAATGTACAATACCGGATGTGATTCGCGCCCTTGCTCTCCTCACAGTCTTCCTCGTGGCGCTCAATGCCGAATCGCCCGCAGCGCCCATCCTTCGGCCCAACTCCAAGATCGTCATCAGGCTCGAGAGAACCGCGTGCTACGGCCCATGCCCTGTCTATAACGTCACGGTCAGCACCAAAGGCATCGTCTTCGAAGGAAAAACGCACGTGGTAGCCCTCGGAAGACACACCGCGAAAATCGACGTTGCGGAAGTTAGGGAACTGGCGAAGAGCTTCCTCGCTGCCAAGTTCTACTCCCTGGACGACAGTTACCTGACGTCGCTGACCGATTCCGCCACGTACATACTTTCCCTCGCGATCGACGGCGATAGGAAAACAGTTGTGGACCAAATTGAGTTCGCTGCGGGCCTGGAAGATGAGGTTGACAGGGTTGCCCAAACCGGCCGATGGATCGAGGACAGCGACGGATTGATACCGGCATTGCGGGCGGAGAAGTTCAACTTCCGGAGTCACGCGGCTCAAGCCATGGTGAAACAAGCAGCCAGTCTCGGAAATGGCGAGGCTGTTCGGGCCCTGTTGAAGGCGGGCGTTCCGCTGAAGCCAGGGCCGTTCAGTGGTATGGGGTGGCTCACTGCCGCCAGCGGCCAGCCGGAAGGCCCGCTCCTCGCCATGAGCAGCGAGCCGGAAGCTCTGAAAGTCCTTATTGACGCCGGGGCGAGTGAGCATGACCAGGGCGACAAGGACGCGGCTTTGGCGGCGGCCGTCGCCTGGGGGAACTCAGTGGCTGCGCGGGCGCTGATCGCCTATGGCGCCAACCCAAACGCTCAACTCAAAAAGGGCTCCCTGGCCGGCCGGACTGTGCTGATGCAGGCAGCATCTTCAGAAGATACCGAGGTGGTTCGTGAGATCCTTCGCTACCACCCGCCCCTGGAGACGCGAGACCGCGGCGGTAGAACCGCCATATTTGCTGCCATACATTGCGTTGAATGCGTGCAACTGCTTGCGCGGGCCGGTGCGGATGTGAAGGCACGCGACAACGACGGCGACACACCTCTGCACCAGGTCGGTTCCGCCGCCGTCGCAGAGGAGTTGATAAGGCTCGGGGCAGACGTGAACTCCCGCAACAACAACGGCGATGCGCCGATCTTCACCGCGCTGGGCGTTGGGGCCCTATGGCGGCTGATCGAACATGGTGCCGACCTGACCATGCGCAACAAGCGCGGCCAAACGCCGATGGAAGCTGCCAAGGGCAACTTTCGGGAGGAGGACCTCCTCAAGGCCATCCGGTAATAAGGCCGGCAGTAGAAGGCTCCGCTCTTCCCTTACCATCCCACTGGCTTCCCCTTGTTCTGCTCGTCGAGCCACTTCTGCAGGGGCGCGAAGTAGTCGCGAATCGCCGTGGCGTCCATCTCGCGCTGGCCGGTGAGCGCTTCGAGGGCATCCGGCCAAGGCCGGCTCTGGCCCATCGCGAGCATCGCCGCGAAGCGGCGGCCGGCCTCCGCGTTCGCGTACACCGAGCAGCGGTTGAGCGGGTCCTTGCAGCCCGCAATCTGCGCCAGCGCGCGGTGGAACTGGAACTGGAGAATGTCCGCCAGGAAGTAACGCGCGTAGGGAACATTGGCCGCGACATGATACTTGGCCGCGGCGTCGAAATCCGCCTCGCTGCGCGCGACCGGCGCGTCGATGCCTTCGTACTTCCGGCGCAGCTCCCACCAGGTTTCGTTGTACTTCTCCGGCGGGATCTGGCCCGAAAACACCTTCCAGCGCCATTGGTCGATCATCAACCCGAAGGGGAGGAAAGCGATTTTCTCGAGCGCCTTCTGCATCAGCAGGCCGATATCCTTGGACGGATCGGGCGCCGCCTGCAACAGGCCCAGCTTCACCAGATACTCGGGCGTGACCGAGAGCGCGATGGTATCGCCGATGGCCTCATGGAAGCCGTCGTTGGCGCTGTCGCGGAACAGGAATGGCTGCCCGTCATAGGCGCGCTGGTAGAAGTTGTGACCCAACTCGTGGTGGATGACGACGAAATCCTCGGCCGTGACGTCGATGCACATCTTGAGACGCAGGTCCTGCACGTAGTCGATGTCCCAGGCACTGGCGTGGCAGACCACCTCGCGGTCGCGCGGTTTGACGAATAGCGACCGCTCCCAGAACGTCTGCGGAAGCGGCGCGAATCCGAGCGACTTGAAGAATCCCTCGCCGTAGCGGACCATCTGCAACGGATCGGTCTTGCGGTCCTTCAGGATCTGTGTGAGGTCGTAGCCGGGGTCGGCATCCTTAGGCGCAACCAGCGGGTAGATGTTGTTCCACTCCTGTCCCCACATGTTGCCCAGCAGGTGCGCCGGAATCGGCCCGTTGGCGGGAACGATGTCGCCGTACTTCTCCCGCAGCCTCCAACGCACATAGGCGTGCAGCGAGACATAAAGCGGCCGCACCTGTTCCCAGAGCCGGTCGAGCTCCTGGGCGAACTGGTCGGGCGTCATGTCGTATTTCGAGCGCCACATGGCCCCCATGTCGGCGAAGCCCAACTCGCGCGCACCTTTGTTACCGAGCTCAACATAGCGGGCGAACTCCTGCCGCATGGGCGGCGAGATGCTGTGCCAGCCGCGCCACGTGTCGAGAAGCTGATTCGGATCGCGGCTGGTGGCCATGATGCGCATCATGTCTTCGAGGTCGAGGCACTTCGATTGGTCGCCGCCCGGACAGTATTTTCCGCGGCCGTAGGTCCCTTCCATCGAGGAAACGATTTGCGTTAACTCGGCGGCTTCCTTGGGATCGGCGGGCGTCGCCAGCGTCAGCGCCACTTTGAGCAGCTTGAACTTGCGCGCGAGCTCGGGCGGCATGGCGAGCTTGTCGAAGCGCGTGGCGCGTTTGGTCAGCTCCACCGTCGCCTCGATATCGCGCTCATCCTCGCGCGCGGCGACCAGTTCGGTATCTCCGGTGATGTAAGTGGATCGAATCCAGTCCGCGTGGCCGGCGAACACCGCCAGGTCGAGCAGCGTCCGCTCAGCGTCGTTCATGAAGGCCTGCGCCTCCTCGACGGTCGGGGGCTTCTGGGTGTCGGCGGCGAACGCGGCAGCCGAGCAGGCAAGCAGGGCAGGGACCAATAGGTAACGCATAACCTATAGAGTATGCCTGTAAGGCACGCCGGCGAGGCCGGGGGTGACGGGGCGTTGTCGCCGGGCCGCGCATCAGCCGCCAGGAAGCTTCGCTCGAATTGTCTCCCATCGGGGTCTGATATAGAATGCTTGAATGCGCGGAGCCGTACTAATTCGAATTCCTACGTTCTGTTTTCTGCTGCTGAGTGGACCGCTCGTCTATAGTGGCCAGGATGCCGCGGCCGATCGCGTCGCCGTCCCGGTGGACCGTGCCCAACGGGTTTCGCTTTCCGGCCATCGTCCCGCGTGGGCAGATGCGCGGAGCGATGCGGGCGTTCTTCCCGCGGAGGTTCCCATCGAGCACGCCACCATCGTTCTGGCCAGATCGCCGGAGCGGCAGCGCGCACTCGAGCAATTCCTGGCCCGGCAGCAGGATCCGGGCTCCCCCGACTATCACCGTTGGCTCAACCCCGTCGAGGTAGGAGAGCGTTTCGGCGTCTCGGCCAGCGACATCGCGGCGGTCACGAACTGGCTCGCCTCCCAGAACCTTCAAGTGAAGTCCGTCTCCAACAGCCGGATGCTGATTGCGTTCGGCGGTTCGGCTGGCGCGGTCGGCGAAGCCTTTGGCGCCAGGATAGACCGGTATGTGGTCAACGGCGAGCCCCTCATCTCTGTAGCGTCCGAACCCAGCATCCCGGCCGCTCTGGCGCCCGTGGTCCGGGCCGTCTCCGGCCTGTACACCGTTAAGCCCAGGCCGATGCACCGGGGAGGTGTCGTCCGCTTGCACCAGCCTTTGCCCGCGGGCGACCTCTCGTGCGGCGCCGGAGGGTGCAGCCACTATATCTTTCCTTCGGATTTCGCCACCATTTACGACTTGAATTCACTTTATTCGAGCGGGATCACCGGAGCCGGGCAGACCATCGCCATCATCGGCCGCTCCCGCGTCTACAACCAGGACATTGAGAGCTTCCAGCGCCTGACCGGCCTTACGATACAGGACCCGACTGTGATTATTCCGCCGAACGGCGTTGATCCCGGACCGCCGCAGACGGCACAGAACACGAACGGAACGTACTCCGAAGACCAATTCGAGGCAACCATCGACGTCACGCGCGCGGGCAGTGTGGCTCCCGGAGCGGCCATTGATCTTGTAGTCAGCAGCAGTTCCGGAGGCGGCCTTGACGTTGCCGCTGAGTATGTTGTTGAACACCAATCCGGTCCCGGCGCGAATCATGAACATCAGCTTTGGATCGTGCGAGAACTCGGCGGGCAAATCGGGCGTGGCCCTCTGGGACACTCTGTTTAGCCAGGCGGCCGCCGAGGGTATCTCCGTTTTCGTTTGTTCGGGCGACTCGGGCGCGGCGGGCTGTGACGCCTACTTCACCACTCCGCCCGCTTCGCAGATTCAAAGCCCCAATTACATCTGCTCGTCGAGTTACGCGACTTGTCTCGGCGGCACTGAATTCGCCGATGCCAGTAACCCCAGCCAATATTGGTACTCGACGAACGGCGCCAACTACGAATCCGCCCTGGGCTACATCCCCGAGGGCGCCTGGAACGAGCCGCTGAATTCGAGCGGGTCGCCCGAGACAAGCGCCACTGGAGGCGGTGTGAGCGAGTATATAGCGACTCCCGCCTGGCAAGCTGGCCTGGCGCCCGGCTATCAGGGTAGGTATACCCCGGACGTCTCTTTCTCCGCGTCCTGCCACGACGGTTATTTCTTGTGCTTCGCTGCCTTCGGTGGCGACTGCTCGGGGCAGGGCGAAAACATCAGCTATGGGTACTCATGCGGAACCTCGACGTCCGCTCCGGATATGGCCGGTGTTACCGCTCTCATCAACCAGAAGGAGGGCAGCCCGCAGGGGAACATGAACCCGCCGCTCTATCGCCTGTCCGCGAACGCACCTAACGTATTTCACGATGTTACCGTGGCTTCGAGCGGCGTCGGGAACTGCGACATGACGACCCCGAGCATGTGTAACAACAGCGTGCCCAGCACCTTTAGTCTCATGGGCGGCCTCGCGGGATTTCTCGTGGGCCCCGGTTACGACGAAGCTACGGGCTTCGGTTCGATCGATGTCGCCCGGCTGCTCGCGAATTGGAACCTTGTTACCACGCCGCTCCCATCCAGCTCCACGTCGCTGAGCTCGAACGCGAATCCCGCGATTTTGGGAGCGCCGTTGACTTTCACGGCCACCGTGACTTCCGGCGATGCGCCTCGCCCCGTGGGAACCGTCTCGTTTGTGGATGGCACGGCGACCTTGGCGACTCTCGTCCTGAACGCCTCCGGCAGCGCGGCCTACACCACTTCAAGCCTCACCTTCGGCGCTCACTCGATCACGGCCACCTATGCGGGCGACGCAACCCACGTGGGCAGCGCTTCAGCAGCGGTGGCTCAGATCGTTAACCCGGCGGGCTGCGCCTTCGCGCTCGACTCTTCTGCGCAGTCCTATCCCGCGGCTGGGGGGAACGGCGTGGTCAACGTCACCGCCGGAGCCGGTTGCTACTGGGCCGCTTCCAGCCCCGTCTCGTGGGTGACCTTGACCGCGCCCGCCTCCGGCACGGGCAATGGCGCAGTGAATTATGCGGTAGCTCCCACCGCTGGAACGCGCTCGGCCACGCTGACCATCGCCGGGCAGTCTTACGATATCAGCCAGGCTGGGAGCGTCCTGCGTTTCGTTCCCCTCACGCCGTGCCGCATAGCCGATACGCGCGGCCCGGCCGGCCCGTTCGGCGGCCCGACGATGGCAGCCGCCTCTTCGCGCTCGTTCGCCATTCCGCAGAGCGCCTGCGGCGTCCCCTCGACCGCCGGGGCTTATTCCTTGAACGTCACCGTAGTGCCAAATGGCCCGCTCTCCTACCTCACGCTTTGGCCCACCGGCCAGGACCAGCCTCTGGTCTCCACTCTGAACTCTGCCCAGGGCGATGTGGTGGCGAACGCTGCCATTGTGCCCGCGGGAGACGTTGGCGCCGTCAGCGTCTATGTCACCGATTCTACCGACGTCATCCTCGACATCAACGGATACTTCGAGACCTCTGGCACGTACTCCTTCTATCCGGTTTCGCCCTGCCGCGTGGCCGATACGCGGGGCGCCGCGGGTCCGTTCGGCGGGCCTTCCATGACGGGTGGAGACAGCCGGAGTTTCGCGGTTCCCGCGGCTGCCTGCAACATTCCCGCCACCGCGAGCGGTTACTCGTTGAATGTCACCGTGGTCCCATCGGGCGTCCTCGGCTACCTGTCAACCTGGCCCTCCGGAGTGGCTCAGCCGAACGTCTCGACGCTCAACTCCTCGACCGGGGAAATCATCGCGAACGCCGCCATCGTTCCCTCGGGCGCGAACGAAGCGATTTCCGTTTATGTGACCAACACGACTGACGTCATCCTGGATATCGACGGTTATTTCGGCGCTCAGGGAAGCACGGGTGCGCTGCGATTCTATCCGGTGGCGCCGTGCCGCGTCGCCGACACGCGCGGCCCCAACGGCCCTTTGGGCGGCCCGGAGATGTTGGGGCTGACGGCGCGCTCGTTTCCGGTTCCGTCGAGCGGCTGCGCCATCCCTGCATCGGCGGCGGCGTATTCGATGAACGTCACCGTGGTTCCCGATGGTCCGCTCGGCTATTTGACCGCCTGGCCAACGGGGCTGACGCAGCCGCTCGTCTCGACGTTGAACGCCGGTGACGGCGCGGTGGTGGCGAACGCGGCGATCGTTCCCGCAGGCGCCGGCGGCGCCATCAGCGTTTACGTGACGAACCCCACGCACGTGATCCTGGACATCAACGGGTATTTCGCGCCATAAGGATTGGGCGGGGCCGGCTCAGTCGTCCTCGCCCACCTTCAACACAGCCAGGAAAGCCTCCTGGGGGATCTCCACGCGGCCCACGCGCTTCATGCGCTTCTTGCCTTCCTTTTGCTTCTCGAGCAGCTTGCGCTTCCGCGAGATGTCGCCGCCGTAGCACTTTGCCAGCACGTTCTTGCGCATTGCCGCGATGGTCTCGCGCGAGATGATGCGGTTGCCGATCGCCGCCTGTAACGCGACCTCGAACATCTGGCGCGGGATCAGCTTGCGCAGCCGCGTGATGAGCGCCTTGCCCCGGTCGTAGGAGCTGTCCTTGTGCACGATAATCGAGAGCGCGTCCACCGGATCGCCCGCCACCAGCACGTCCAGCTTCACCATCGGCGAGGCGCGGTATCCCGCCAGGTGATAATCCAGCGAAGCGTATCCGCGCGACACCGTTTTGAGGCGGTCGTAGAAATCGAGCACGATCTCGTTGAGCGGCAGCGCGTACACCAGCAGGACGCGCCCCGTGCCGATGTAATCGAACTTGCGCTGCTCGCCGCGCTTCTCTTCCAGCAGCTTCAGAATCTCGCCGATCGATTCCTCGCGCGTAATCACCGTGGCCTCGATGATCGGCTCTTCCACTTCTTCGATGTCGGCCGGGTCCGGCCACTTGGTCGGGTTATCCACCTCCACCCATTCGCCCCCGCGCCTCAGCACGCGGTAGCGCACTGCCGGTGCGGTGGTGATCAGGTTGATATCGAACTCGCGCTCCAGCCGCTCCTGCACGATGTCCATGTGCAGCAGGCCCAGAAATCCGCAGCGGAACCCGAACCCCAACGCGTCGGAGTGCTCGGGCTCGAAGCTCAGCGAACTGTCGTTCAGCCGCAGCTTTTCCAGGGCGTCGCGCAGCAGGCCGTGCTCGTGCGATTCCACCGGGTAAAGCCCCGCGAACACCATGGGCTTCACGTCCTCGAAACCCGGCAGCGGCGCGGAGGCCGGCGCGGCATCGTCGGTCACCGTGTCGCCGATCTTGGCGTCCAGCACCGTCTTGATGTTCGCGAACATAAACCCAACCTCGCCCGCCGACAGCTCCTCGCAAGGGATGGGCTTGGGCGATTGGTAACCGAGCCCCTCCACCTCGAACGCCTTGCCGTTCGACCACAGGCGGATCTTCTGCTTCATCTTCAGCCGCCCGTCGATGACGCGCAGCAGGGTGATGACGCCGCGGTACGGGTCGAACCAGGAATCGAAGATCAGGGCGCGGAGCGGCGCATTCGCATCGCCGCGCGGAGCCGGGACCAGGTGCACGATGGCCTCGAGAACGTCCTGGACCCCCAAGCCGGTCTTGGCGCTGACCAGCAGCGCTCCGCTGGCGGAAATGCCGATCAACTGTTCGATCTGCTCTTTGACGCGGTCCGGCTCGGCCACCGGCAGATCGATCTTGTTGATCACCGGGATCAGTTCCAGGTTGTGGTGGATCGCCAGGTAGGTGTTGGCCAGGGTCTGCGCCTCCACGCCCTGCGAGGCGTCGATCACCAGCAAAGCGCCCTCACACGCCTGTAGACTGCGCGCCACCTCGTAGCTGAAGTCCACATGCCCCGGCGTGTCGATCAGGTTCAATTGGTATAGCTCGCCGTCCTGGGCGCGATAGTTGAGCCGCACCGCATGGGCCTTGATGGTGATGCCGCGCTCGCGCTCGAGGTCCATCGAATCCAGAACCTGGGCCATCATTTCGCGCTGGGAAAGCGCGCCGGTGATCTCGAGCAGGCGGTCCGCCAAGGTGGACTTCCCGTGGTCGATATGCGCGATGATAGAGAAATTCCGGATAGATCGCGGGTCCATGAGGTATGATGCTCTAGAACCATCCAGTATCCCATACATGTCCTATAACCTCATCACTTTTGAGGCGTGCCCCGACGGCGTTGCGGTGGTCACCGTCAACCGGCCGGACAAACTGAACGCGCTGAACGCGGCCGTCCTCGCAGAGCTCGACGACGTGTTTCGCCGCATCGAGGCGGACCCCGCCGTGCGAGGCCTGATTCTGACCGGCGCGGGAGACAAAGCCTTCATCGCGGGCGCCGATATCGGCGAGCTGCCCGTTGGCAACGCGGCTGGGGCGTGCGAGATGTCCTTGCGCGGCCAGAGCATGTTTCGCCGCCTGGAGAAGATGGGCAAGCCGTCGGTGGCCGCCATCAACGGGTACGCGCTGGGCGGCGGCCTGGAGTTGGCTCTGTGCTGCACCGTCCGCGTGGCTTCCGGAAACGCGAAGCTGGCGCTTCCGGAAATCAGGCTGGGGATCATGCCGGGCTATGGCGGAACCCAGCGGCTGCCGCGCCTGGTAGGGCGGGGACGTGCGCTCGAAATGCTGCTGACGGGCGGCCTCATCGACGCCGCCGAAGCCGAGCATATGGGCTTGGTCAGCCACGTCGTGCTACAAACAGAGTTGTTGAAGTTTTCGCGGGCGCTGCTGTGCCGGATTCTGGAAAACGCCCCGCTGGCAATAGCGAGCATCATGGAAGCCGTCGATACCGGCCTCGATGCCGGCCTCGAAGCGAGCCTCCTGATCGAAGCCGCCGCGTTCGGCAAGCTGGCGGTTACCGAAGACGCGGCCGAGGGCACGCGCGCGTTTCTCGAGAAGCGCAAGGCCCTCTTTAAAGGAAAGTAGAGATGCAGAATTCCATCGTCGAAGGCAATCTGAATGCGGCTGGCCTCAAGTTTGCGATCGTGGTGAGCCGGTTCAACGGCATCATCACGGACCGGCTGCTGGCCGGGGCGCTCGACGCGCTGGCCCGAACCGGGACCAACGAGCCGGTTGAGATCGTCAAAGTGCCCGGCTCCTGGGAATTGCCGCTGGTGGTGCGCGAGCTGGCCCGCTATAAGCGGCACGATGCGATCATTTGCCTCAGCGCCGTAATCCGCGGCGACACGCCACACCACGAATACATCGCGGCCGAGGCCGCCAAGGGTCTGGCTCAGGCGAGCCTGGAGACCGGCGTGCCCGTCACCTTCGGCGTGCTCACCACCGACACGCTCGACCAGGCCGTCGACCGCGCCGGCGCCAAGGGCGGCAACAAGGGCTTCGACGCCGCCATGTCTGCCGTCGAGATGGGCAACCTCATGCGACGCCTTCGCGCCGGAACCGCCTGAGGCCCCATGCCTTCTCGCCACCGCTCCCGGGAACGCGCGCTCCAGATCCTGTTTGAACTGGACCTGAGCAGCCAGCCTGTCGAAACCGCCATCGCCGCCTACTACGACAGCTTGTATTCCGAGGAGCACGCCGAGCGGCCGGACCCCGACCCCTTCACCGAGGATCTCGTCCGGGGGACCATCGAGCGCGCCGCCGACATCGATCTGAGCATCGCCCGGCACTCCGAGCACTGGAGGGTGGAGCGTATGCCCGCCGTGGACCGCAACATCCTGCGCCTGGCCATCTATGAGATGACTACCGGTCTGTCGCCCGCGCCGGTGGTCATCAATGAGGCGCTCGAGCTTGCCCGCCGCTACTCCGGCGACGAATCGGTCGCCTTCGTCAACGGTGTGCTCGATGCAATTCGCCGCGAGGCGCCCGGTAGCCCAGAGGCGGGTTCTGCGACATGAAGCGCGCGGCCTTGGTCCTGGCTGTCGCTGTCGTCCTCGCCGGCTGTTCCAAGCCTCGGCTCACAGAGGAGGCAGCGGCCCGCCTGATCGCCGCTGACGCGCACTTCCGCGAGCCTGGCTTCATCGGCGTCGGCAGGCAGGAAGCGCCCTTCGACTGCAAGACGAAGATCAAGCGGGATGCCTACTGGAGGGCCCTCTCTCAGGCGGGCTGGCTGGAGTTGCGCACGGATGACGATTTCGAGCGCGCAACCGAGGGCCGGCCCGCCGCCAAATGCGTGGGCACGCTGAGCGGCAACGGCCTGCGCGCCGGAGCCGCCCTCGATACCACCACTTACGACAACTGGCGCGTACCCGCTGCGACGCGGGAGCTCGTGGCGATCAAGCTCGTTACCTCTCCCGAGAACGGCATCGCCAGCGTCCAGTTCACCTATCGCTGGCGTCTCAACGCCTTCAGCAGCCAGATACTGAAGCCCGGGCCGGAGCTGACCGGCTCCGCCGTCCTCCGCCTCCTCGATGACGGCTGGCAGGTCGCAGATTTCACAATTCTCCCCGATTTCACGGCAACACAGAACTAGTACTCTTCCGATTCCTCCCCTTAGACAGTACGGTACCGACTTATCCGGAGAAGTGCCCGTTTTGCCTATGGTTGGCGATATTATTCGCGCCCATTCGCACTATCTGGGTGAATGGGAGAACGTACTAAAATGACGGGCCGACTACTGACAATTGCAGTGCTGATGTGTGGTTTGGCTGGCGCAACGACAATTACGGCCAGTCTCGACGATAGCCGCGGTGAATACTACGTATGGTTCAACCAGAATGGCGCCCCCGTGGACGCCTGGTATGTGGGCGTGGTCACCATCGCGCTCGAAGACAACGGCGTCACCTATAACCGGGATACCATGTGCGTCAACTTATTCACCGATATCTACGTCGGCGAGCAATACGGCACCGACGTCCTGCTCCCCGACCAGGTCACCTGGCGGGACCCCGCGGACCTCGAAAGAGTCGCCTGGCTCATTGACAACGCGCTTGTTCCGACGCAAACGTCCGTGCTCTCGACTGGCATACCGCAGGCGGACTGGGTGACAACGGCTGCCCTGGGTGCGGGACTCCAGCTTGCGATCTGGGACATCACGGTCAACGGGGGCGACGGCTTCAATACCGGGCTGGTTCAGGCATCGACCACAACTGGAGAAACCACGGATTCCGCCGTGCTCTCGGCGGCCGAGTATTACGAGACCGCTAGCGTGGGTAAGTCCTCTGACGTAGCGTTTGTGTATAACAACTTCTCGCTTTCGGACGGCTCGCCGGCCCAGATGCTGGAGGGTCCAGAGTTCGCCCAGGGTCCATCCCCGACTCCCGAGCCTTCCACCTGCCCGCTCGGCGCGGCGGGGCTCATGGCGGCCGCGTACCTCGCCCGCCGGAGAAGAACCTCCTAACGGAACGAAGTCTTCTCGCGTAGGGGCTCAAGTAGGGGCCCTCCCGGCGCTCGGGAGGGCTCCACCCCTGAGAATTTCTCTCCCCGCTTTCCACTACGATATCTGTGCGCAACGAATCCCGTCCTGGAACTGATAAGCACTTTAGAACCAGTACGTTAATCGTTCGTACGGGGCTTGCGTCTGCCGCCTGCGCGCCTCCATAATGGGGGTCCATATGAGCACCAGAAGTAGTCTGTCCGTCCTGCCCTTGCTGGCCGCAAGCGCGCTGATTCCCTCGCTGCGCGCAGATGCCGTCCTCACTGCCGCCTACTGGGCCGAGGGCAGCACGGACCCCAGCGGCAACTACCAATACAATGGGCCGTCGGCCACGCAAGGCGGAAGTGCGGTGATCGGCTACATCCCCACCGGCAGCAGCCAGGCCTCGCCCGATCGCGACATAGTCAACTACTTCCGCACCGGCAATTACCTGCCAGGCGCGGCCAGAGCCTATAACGGCGTCCTTCTCGGAAATTTACGGGGCTCGACAGGACTGACGGCTACGTTCAGCCTGAGTGACACCGCCCTCCCGCCGGGAACTTCGTTCCTTCCGCCCGAGATCGTCGGGGAAACCTACAGCGGCGAGGTGGGCAGCAATGCTGGCCTCCGACTGACGTTCATGGGGGGGTACTTGTCCGACGGCGTCACGCCCAACGAATGGTGGTCGAATCCTACTTCCGCGCAAGTAACGTCAATGAACAACGGTCAGGACGTGACATTGACCGTGAGCTTCGATCCTTCCCAGTGGAGCAATTACTACGGCAGTATGGGCAACAGCGCGGAGGCCGCGGGCCAATTCGACGCTGCGCTCTCCGATGTGACGCGGCTGGGAATATCGTTCGGGAGCGGGTATTTCTTCTCGGACGGCTTCGCGTTCGACACCGGCGGCTCAGCGGCTATCGAACTCGATGCGATCGGCACGTTTTCGACACCGGAGCCCGCCACCTTCGCCATTCTGGCCGGCGGCCTCGGGGCGATCCTCTTGCTGCGCCGAAGAAGAGCGTTGCGTTAGTTGGCGGAAGCTAGTGGGGGTCGAACCCACCTGCGACGCGGTGAAGCGCCGCACGCCGGATTTGAAGTCCGGGCCCGGCACCGGCCAAGAGTAGCTTCCACCAAGATTGTAGCAGGGGCGCCGAAATAGGCCCGATCAAAGGCCGCTATCATGGGGAAACACGCCGATGACTGCCGCCGCTCCTCGCTTTCGAACCGCGCTTGACCACGCCCCGCTGATTTGCGCCGGAGGTTCCACCATCGCGGTGCTCATCGGCATCGCGCCTTCGCAGATTCTGCTAGGCGCGGCAATCGCGGCGCTGCTCGTCACGCGGACGCGGTGGAAAGTGCCGCCGGTCTGGCTGCCCATCGCGCTGTTCCTGGCCGGCACTCTCATCTCGATGGCGTTTTCGGGCTCTCCCGCGGCCGGCTTCCCCCAGGTCAAGAAAATCTACGTATACCTGATGCTGGTAGTGGTGTACACCGCGGTCCGTCAAGTGAGGCAGGCGCGTGTGCTGGTTATGGCATGGGCCGCCACGGCCTCGGCGGGGGCTGCGCTGGGCCTCATCCAGTTTCTGCGCAAGGTCCACGAGGCCCACCTCGCCGGCCAGTCGCTTTACGACTACTACGTCGGCGAGCGCATCACCGGCTTCATGAGCCACTGGCAGACGTTCGGCGGCGAAGAGATGATCGTGCTGGTGATGCTGGGCGCGTTCCTGATGTTCTCGCCGGGCGCGCGCCGTTGGACGCTGTGGCTCGGCCTGGCGGGAGCGGCCCTGCTGCTGGTCGCGATCATGCTCGATTACACCCGCGGAATCTGGCTGGCCACGGGCTGCGCCTGCCTGTACCTGGTGTGGTTCTGGAAGCGCCGCCTGCTCTTTGCCGTGCCGGCGATCGTTCTTCTTGTGCTGTGGATCGATCCCGGCTCGGTGCGGGCGCGCTTCGAGTCCGCCTTCGAGCCGCACGGCACCAAGGACTCGAACGAATTCCGTGTGGTGGTGTGGCGCACCGGCCTGAGGATGATCGAGGCGCACCCGTTGCTCGGCCTCGGTCCTGAAATCGTGCATCGGGACTTCATGAAGTGGGTGCCCGCCGATATCCCGCGGCCGCTTCCTCCGGGCTGGTACGGCCATCTGCACAGCATTTACCTGCACTACGCGGCCGAGCGCGGCATTCCCACTACGCTGGCGCTAATGGCCGCGCTGCTCATGATGCTCAGGGATTACGGGCGCGCCCTGCGGCGAATCGGACCCGGCCGCGACGACCGCCGCTTTCTGCTCCACGGAGCCATCGCCGCCGTCATCGCCGTGATGATCTCCGGTTTCTTCGAGCTGAACCTCGGGGATAGCGAGGTGCTCACCATGTTCCTTTCGGTGGCTGCGCTGGGGTACCTGGCCTGCGAGGAACCTGCCCATGCCTGAAACGCTCGCCGGGAAACAGTTCGTGCTGGCCGGCGCCTCGGGCGGCTTGGGTTCGGCCACCGCCGAACTGCTGGCCGGCGAAGGCGCCGAGTTGATCGTCAGCTATCGTGCCAACGCCGAGCGGGCTCAGCGCTTGGCCGCCATCGCACGGCTGATCCAGGCCGATCTCGGCTCGGCCGAGGACCGCGCCCGCCTGCTCGACGCCGCCCCGGACCTCTACGGCCTGGCGGTCTTCAGCGGAGACCCCGCGCGCGTGGCCCATCCCGCCGACCTTGAAGAGCAAATGCGGCGCTCCTCGGAGGTCAATTACATCGGCCCGATTCTGCTGGCGCGCGAGGCCGCTGCCCTCATGCAGGCTCGCGGAACGCCCGGAGCCATTGTTCTGCTGGGGACCATGCAGGCCGCCGCCGTGTTTCCCGGTTCCACCGCCTACGCCGGCGCCAAGGCCGCCCTCGTCGCCGCCGCGCGCGTGCTGGCCAAGGAATGCCGCGGCCGAATCAACATCCGCGTCAATGTGGTTTCGCCGGGAGTCACCGCGGCCGGCATGGCGGAAGCCAGCATCGCCTCCGGCAAGTACGAGCGCTACGTCCGCGACGATATCGTTGCGCGCTACGGCGCCGCGCAAGACGTCGCCCGCGCCGTTCGCTTCTTCCTCGAACCGGACAGCTATGTCACCGGGCAGGTTCTGACGGTCGATGGCGGTCTGACTCTGTGACGGAATCGCGGGAACTCCCAATCGGATAATTGCGTCCTCATACCATATGGCAAGCAGACGCTCTTTCCTCGCCGCCGCGCTGGCGCTGCCGGCCGGCGGACTGGCCACGGTCCCCGCGGATCCCAAGACGCCGGCCCTGCGCTACCGCGTTCTCGGCAAGACTGGCCTGAAGCTCACCGAGGTCGGATTCGCGGCCGAATCCGTTTCCGACGTCTCCGTGATCCGTGAGGCGCTCGATTTGGGCATCAACTTCTTCGACACCGCTCACGCCTATCAGGGCGGCAACAACGAGCGCACGCTCGGCGCCGCGTTGGGCGCGGACAGGAAGAAGATCATTCTCTCGTCCCGCTCCTACGTCAGGGACAGAAAGACGCTCGAAGCCGAGCTCGATCTATCGCTCCGCGAATTGAAGACCGACTACCTCGACATCTGGTACCTGGGTTCTCGTGACGGGCAGGTCTCCGACGAGCTGCTCGCTTTTCGGGACGCCGCCAAGAAGGCCGGCAAGTTTCGGTTCAGCGGAATCAGTATGCACCGGCCGTGGAAGCAGTCCCAATTCGTGAAGGCGGGCGGTTACGACGTCGTCATGATTCCCTACAACTTTGCGATGGGGACCGCTCGCGATCTGTTCAAGATGGATACCACCCAGCTCGATGGCGCCATCGACGGCTTCGAGAAGGCGGGGCTGGGCGTGGTGGCGATGAAGGTGATGGCTGGCGGCTACCACGACAGACGGCCGAACTCGGCCGTGGCCGCGCTGCGCTGGGCGCTACGAAAGCCCAACATCCATACAACCTGCGTCAGCATGCACGACCGCGACCAGCTCGAGCAGAATATGCGGGCGATGGAGGCGCCGTTCTCCGGCGACGACGAGAAGATGCTCGCGGCGCACCTGGAACGCATCGGCCCGCTGTACTGCCGCATGTGCTACCAGTGCGACGGCCAGTGCGCGCAGGGATTGCCGGTCGCGGACGTGCTGCGCTTCCTGATGTATGCCGATGGCTACCGGCGGTTCGACATCGGCTACCAACGGTTCCAGGCCCTGCCGGAGAGCCTGCGCGCGGTCCGCTGCGAGGACTGCGCCCGCTGCACGGTCGCCTGTCCGAATGGAGTGGCTGTGCGCGAACGCCTGATCAAGGCGCAGCAGATGTTCGCCTGACAAGCGATGCTGCGCGGGCCTGTGCGAAGGTGTAATTGAGTGGCCCACCATCCCGCAATCATCGACCTTGCGGCCGCGCCGGCGGAGGTCGACGCGCGGATTGAGGAGACGCCCGATCGGCCCGCCGTCTTCCTCATCTGGCCGCGCGAGGGCGCGCCGTATCTGGGACGGACGGGGGTCCTGCGGAGGCGTCTGAAGCGTCTGCTGGGCGACCGGCCAGGGCCTTCGCGATGGCTGAACCTTCGGCCGGTGGCGAGCCGCATCGAATATTGGCTGGCCGGCTCCGCGCTCGAAACGCGCCTGGTGTTCTACGAACTGGCGCGCCGGCACTTCCCGGATACGTACCTGGAGCTGGCGAAGCTGCGCATGCCGCCGTACGTCAAGCTGATTCTCTCGAACGCGTTCCCGCGGACGCAGGTCACCGCGCGCCTGGCTGGCGGCCGCGCCCTCTACTGCGGGCCGTTCCGCAATCGTGCCGCCGCCGAGCAGTTCGAAGCCGCAACGCTCGAGCTGTTCCAGATCCGGCGCTGCCAGGAGGACCTGTCGCCTTCGCTCGATCATCCCGGCTGCATCTACGGCGAGATGAACAAGTGCCTGCGGCCGTGCCAACTGGCCGTGAGCGTCGAGGAGTACCGCGGCGAGGTGGATCGCGCGGCAGCGTTCTTGCGTACCGAGGGCCGCTCGCTCATCGAGCCTCTCGAAGCGGCGCGGGAACGGCTCAGCGACGAGCTGCGCTTCGAGGACGCAGCGCGGGAGCACGCGCGGATCGAGAAGGTGCAGGAGGTGCTCCGCCTGCGCGACAGCCTGGCAGAAGACATCGACCAGTTGTGCGGCGTTGCCGTGGCGCCGTCGGCCGAGCCGGGCGCGGTCGAGCTATGGTTCGTCGTCGCCGGATGCTGGCAGCCGCCGGTGCGGTTCGGCTTCGAGGTTGTGGAAGGGAAGGCGGTCTCGATGGACCACCGCCTGCGCGAAATCGTTGCCGCCATCGACCCTCGCCGGCCCGGCATCGAAGAGCGCCAGGAGCACCTCGCGCTGCTGGCCCGCTGGTATTACTCGACCTGGCGCGACGGCGAATGGCTGCCGTTCCCGGATCTGGCCCGCGTTCCGTACCGCAAGCTGGTAAACGCCATCTCACGGGTAGCGGCCCCGCCGAAGCTGGCCTGACTGGCCCTTGTCTCAGTAGGCCCACCGCCAGAGATTCGCGCCCACCGTGTAGCCCGCGCCCACGGCGGCGAACAGCACCAGGTCACCCTTCTTGAGCTTGCCCGCCTCGATGGCGTCCCGCGTTGCCAGCGGCACGGTGGCTGAAGTCGTGTTGCCGTAGCGGTCGATGTTGATGATGACCTTGTCGCAGTCGATGCCCAGCCGCTCGGCCGTCGCTGTGATGATGCGCCGGTTGGCTTGGTGCGGAATCAGCAGCGCGATGTCGCTCGGGCTGATGTTGTTCTTGGCGAGCAGGTCGCGGCAAACTTCGTGCATGCGCCGTACCGCGAACTTGAAGACGTGCTGGCCTTCCTGGTGAACGAAGTGCTGCCGCTTCTGGACGGTCTCGGCGGAGGCGGGCAGGCGGCTGCCGCCGGCGGGCATGTTCAGAAACTCGCCGCCCGAGCCATCGATCTCGTTCAGGAAGTCGATGAACCCGAGCGAATCGTCCTCGGACGGCTCCACGATGAATGCGCCCGCGCCGTCGCCGAACAGAATGCACGTCGCGCGGTCCGTGTAGTCGATGATGCGCGACATGGTGTCCGCGCCTACCACCAGCACCTTGCGGTGCGTTCCCGCGGCGACCAGGTGGGCCGCGGTGGTCAGGCCGTAGAGGAAACTCGAGCAGGCCGCGATCAGGTCGAAGCCCCAGGCCCCCTTCGCACCCAACTGGTGCTGCACCAGGCAGGCGGTGGAGGGGAACAGCATGTCCGGGGTGACCGTGCACACGATGATGGCATCGAGGTCAGTGGCCGGAATACCGCGCTCGGCAAGGGCGATCTTCGCCGCCTCTACGGCCATGTCCGAACTCGCCACCTCGGGCGCGGCGATGTGCCGCTCGGCAATGCCCGTACGTTCCAGGATCCACTCGTTGTTGGTGGCCACCATCTTCTCGAGATCGAAATTAGTCAGCACGCGCGGCGGCACGTAGCAGCCGAGCGCGCTGATTTTAGCTCTAGGCACGAATCCTCCCCAACAGGTCGGCGGCGCGGTACGTCCGCGCGGCTCATTCGTTATGTTAACGCGCGGGTTCGGTCTCGCGCGACCGCCGCGCACCAACCGCCGCGCCCCGTCCCGCCAACCGCCGCGTGCCGCCGACCGCCGCGTGCAGCCGCGCCCCGTGCCGCCAAACGCCGCGCGCCGCCGACCGCCGCGCCGCGTGCCGCCGACCGCCCCGTCCCGACAACCGCCGCGCCCGCCAAACGGCGCGCGCCGACCGCCGCGCCCCGTGCCGCCGACCGCCGCGTGCCGCCAACCGCCGCGTGCCGCCAACCGCCGCGCCTGCCAAACCCCGCGCACCGGCGCCGGAGCGTGTGAGAAGATCGGGTGAGTTGTGGATGAGATGTCGGTCGAGAGCGCGCTCCTGTTTGAAACGCCTGAGGAGATTTACCTCCGCGTATTCCGCGAGATGAAACCGCGGACCAAGCCCCCCAAGATCGCCGTTGAATTCTGCCGCTTCGCCAATCCGGACAGCTACGCGCGCATCGACGAAGACGGGCTCAAGATCCGCATGAGCGACCTGCTCGAAGCCGCGCCGGCCCCCATTATCGAGGCGCTCGCCAACATCCTGCTCGGAAAGCTCTTCCGGAAGCGGGTTCCGGCGGCCTACACGCACCGCTACCGGCTGTTTCTGAACCGGCGGGAAATGCGGCGCCAGGCGCACCTGGTGCGGCAGATCCGCGGACGCAAGTTCGTCTCCGGCCCGCAGGGCGAGCGGTTCAACCTGGAAACGCTCTTCGAAGAATTGAACTTTCAGTACTTCCACGGCCTGATGGCGCGGCCGCAACTCGGCTGGAGCCGCGTGGCTTCGCGCACCGCGCTAGGGCATTACGATCCCTCCCACAACGCCATCATCATCAGCAAGGCGCTGGACGGCCCCAAGGCGTCGCAACTGGCGCTTGAGTACGTGCTGTTCCACGAGATGCTGCATCTGCGCTACCCGGTGGATACCCGCGGCGTGAGGCGGCGCGTACACACCCGGGAGTTCCGGCAGGCGGAGAAAGAGTTCGCGGGCTTGAAAGAGGCGAAGGAAGCGCTCAAGCGGTTGTAGCCTCACCGCCGCAGCAGTGCGTAGAGGCCGAACGCGGCCAGCGCGCAGCCGCAGGCGCGGTCGAGCGTGGCGAACCACCGGCCGTCGAGCTTCGCCGCCGCGGCCGCCACCAGCGAGGCAAGCAGCGTCCACCACGCCATCGAGCCAAGGAACACGCCCGCAACCGTCGTAAACGCCGCGCCCGCCGCACCAGCCGCGCCGAAGCTTCCGAGCATGGCGGCGAACGCGAGAATCGTCATCGGGTTGGCCAGCGTGAGCAGAAACGCCGAAAGGAATGCGCCGCCCGAGGCTCCCGCGGGCGCGGCGGGTTTCTCACGCCGGCGGGCCGCCAGCAACCGTATGCCGTAACCGATCAGGAACACTCCGCCGGCCCAGCGCAGCCAGACACTCGCCGCGGCTACGGGTCCTGCCAGTGCGGCCAGCCCGCACGCCGCGGCCGCTCCGTAGACGCTATCCGCCGAGGCCGCGCCAAGCCCGGTTACCAGTCCCGCCGCACGGCCGTCCTGCAACGTCCGGCGGATCGCGAGAGCGCCGATCGGGCCCACCGGAGCCGCGATCGAGAAGCCCAGCCCAGCGCCCTTCCACAGCAGTTCGGCGTGCATGAATCCATTTTCGCCGCGTCCGGCCTTCCGAGCAAGGCATAACGTTAAACGGAGTGCCCCTGAATGGCACTAAACGGGCCTATACTGGCCATATGCCGAAAGGTACTCATGGATTCGACGCCAAGGACATTAGAATCTTAGCCGAGCTTCAAAAGAACGCCCGGCAGACCTTCGCCGAACTAGGCCGTAAAGCTGGCCTGTCGCTCCCCGCGGCGGCCGAACGCGTTCGCAGACTCGAAGATTCCGGCGTGATCCTGGGTTACCGCGCCGAGGTGGATGGCGGCAAGCTCGGCTACCCGATCGCCGCGTTCGTGCGCCTCCGCTCCGTCCCCCAGGATTACGCCCGCTTCAAGCACGCCATCGCCGGCCTGCCCGAAATCGTCGAGTGCCACCACGTGACCGGCGAAGACTCGTTTCAACTCAAACTGGTGGCCGCCTCGATCACGCACCTCGAGGAACTGGTCGGCAAGCTGAGCGCGTTCGGCCAGACCACGACATCCATCGTGCTTTCCACATCCCTGAGCCGGAACCTGGCGGGGCTCAAACCGGCAGGCCTGTTGGCCTGAATGCGTCCGGCCCCGGACACCGGATTCCCATCGGCGGACAGCCGTACGGGGCTAGCAGCCTGCGTTTCCAATGACTTAGAACGGCGCTCCGCCTGCTCTCAAGCCGCTTCGAGGAGGTCTTATGCCTGAACTGGAACGCGTTCGCGAATGTGTGTCCGGGCTTCCCGACGCCGGCTATTTCGCCGAGAGAGCGCGGGTGGGCTGGTCCTTGGTAGCGCTCGAGTGGGAGCGCCCGGCAGAGACGGGAGAAGCCCCGCCCGAACTCCATGAGTTGCCGTTCGGCTTCCGCATCGCGCCCGATTGCATCCACCTCGAAGACGAGCCGGGTGAAAAGCGCGCGCTCACGGTCATGATGGAGGTGATCACCCAGGATCGGCCGCTTTCGCAGGTCGCGGCGGAGTTGAATCGCCGCGGCTTCCGAACCCGCCAGAATTCGACTTGGACGCCGCTCGAGGTTTTCAATCTGCTGCCGCGCCTGGTCGAAACGGGACCAGCGATTTTCGCGAGCGCGGAGTGGCTGGCGCTCAAGAGCCACTGAGGAACGGCCGGCCGCCGCGACGCGCGCTACATTGGAACTATGCTGCGCTGGATGCTGCTCGCCGCTCTGCCGATTCTCCCGCTGCTCGGGTCCACCAAACTCGAGGTCACCGTCATCGAACAGAAGTCCGGCAAGCCGGTCACCGACCTCAAGGCTGGCGAATTCACCGTCCTTGACGACAAGACCCCGCGCCAGGTGGAAGACGCGCAGTTCGCGCAGGGCGCCATCGACGTCATGCTGCTGCTCGATACCAGTTCGGTCGGCGAAGTGGTCCGGCCCGTGGCGGACAGTCTGATCGAGCAGCTTCAACCCAAGGAGCAGATGGCGATCGTCTCGTTCCACTCCGCCGCGGACCTGATCCAGGACTTCACCTCCAGCCACGAACTTCTGAGGCGCGCTGTCAGCGGCGTCAAGTACGGCAACGCGCCACAGGTTCTCGACGCGCTCTACGCGGCCATCGACGGGGGCTTTGAGAACGCCACATTTCGCCGCGTGCTGGTGGTGCTGACCACGGGCTTTGAGGGCAATAGCCGGATGAACGACAAGCAGGTGCTGAACCTCGCCCGCCGCAACGCCGTCTCCATCTACCCTGTCTGCCTGGTGGGCGCCGAACGGTGGATGTTCGAGAGCCTGGCACGGCAGACCGGTGGTGCGTCGTTCAACCTGCGAGATATGCATAAGGGCATGAGCGGCGCGCCCGGGCCGCGCATCTTCGAGGTGCTGCGATCGCGCTACACGCTGACCCTGAGTGGAAACCTGTCGCTCGGCGAGAAGCTGCATATCGAGATTCAGCGGCCCGGCAAGTTCCTGGTTTCAGCGTTGCCGGTCGAGTAGTCGGAAGAGGTGGCTGGGGCGGGGAAGCAGGCGTTGAGTGTAATTCCGATCTGCCTGGCAGGGAGTTTTTACCGGGGCGAGCTTGCCGCCCGCCCCGGACATTAGCAGGTGTTAACCCGGAACTGCCCTAGCGGGTCTGCTGCACCTTCGGAGTCGCCAGATAGCCCACGATCTGGTTCTTCTTCACTTCGTTGACTACTATCTCGTAAGGCTGCCGGGCGCGAGCCACGTAGAACTGAAGCGGCTCGTCGATGTTCTTGTCCTTCTTCTCGACCGTCTTATCGTCGGCAACCACGGTGATGGTGTACTTGTTCTTCTTGGGGTCGGTGCTCTTCAGCAGGATCGCGATATCGCCGACCTTCTGGGGACCCTTGGTCTTGGCAAGGTTGAACTCGAAGTAGTTGCGGTCGCCGAGCTGCTTCAGGGCGTTTAGCTCTTTGCCGTTGGTGGCGACCAAGCCGCTCATCACGCCCATGTCGCCATTGACGCGCTTCAGCTCGTTGATCGTCTTATCGAGCTCCTCTTTGGTCGCCGCCACGTCCGTCTTCACGGCGGTGACGTCGGTCGATACCGCGCCGATCTTCGTGGACGCTTCGGCGTTCGCCTCCTTGACCTCGGAGAGCTCGCTGGTCACCTTGGCGTTCTGCCGGCGCTGCTCTTCTTCGAACGCGGCGCCAAGCTGCTTGGCCTTCTCGATGGCTTCGGTCTTGGCCTGGCCGACCGCTATGTTGGCCTGTTTGCGTGCGGCTTCAAGCTCCTCGCTCATCTTCGCGAGGTCCTTGCGGCTGTTCGTCGTCGCCGACGCACTGGAATCGCGCAGGCTGGCGAGCTCGGACAAAGTCGAATCTTTGAACTTAGACAAGTCGGTCTGGGTTTTGTCCAGTTCGACAAACAAGTAGATGGTCGCGAAAAGCAGGGCAAAGACTGCGCCGAACAAGATCGCGGTTTTCAGGTTCCATCCGGACTCACCGTGTGACGGGGGCGCCGGGGCAGAAAACATTGGGGTTCCCAAGTGTTATATCCTCCTCCTGGAGCTATGCCAGTATTCTATCACTTGTAAGTAAGAGCGCTTAATTGTAAAGCTTTTGCGGAACTCGCGTAAGGTGATGCATCGGTCCCGGCGCGCTCAGTCTCGCCCGCGGCTTCCGAACACCAGCCAGTGGCTGGCGGCGAAGTTGAGCAACGAGCACGCCAGAATCGTTAGCACGTTAGCTGCCAAGTAGTTCATCGCCAGCCGCCCCACCAGCACGCGCATCATCACCAGGTTGCCAAGGATCGAAAGGATTCCGGTTGTCAGGTTGAACCGTAGGAGGCGCCCCAGCGCGCCACCCTGGGCCGCTCTCGTTCTATCCCGCCAGGTGTAACGCTCGTGCCAGACGAAGTTATGCAGCACCGCCGTCTCTACGGCCAGCGCGGTCGCCAGGAGGTAGTTCATCCGTAGGCCGCTGACCAGGAGCCACAGCACGGCAAGCTGCACCAGGAACCCGATCACGCCCACAGCGTTGAACTTCAGCCAGCGTACGCCCAGGCCATCCGCCGTCACCGCAGCTTCTCGATGGGCTCCAGGCGGTAAAGCGCCCGGGTGTTGCGGATGCTCGAAACGATCAACATGACCGTCATCCCGGCGATCCCAGCCGCGCCGCCGACGTCAAACAGCAGGAAATTACGGCCGGCCAGATGGGCCATCGGCCCGCGCACCAGCAGCGCGATGTTACCCGCCACCAGCAGAACGCGCAGTTCTGTTGGGCTGAATTTCCAAAATGAAAGCTGGAAAGCTCCCAGCGCGTAAGCCGCCAGATAGGACTGTATGGACATCAACAGGAACGCGATCAGCAGCCCCAGTCCGGCCCACTCGCTCATGAATGGAGAAAAAGCGAGCCCTACCAGCAACGCCGAGGTGCCAATGGAATCCGTGATGTGGTTGACGTAGAAGCCGTAGCGGGGGCGCTGGCGGTTGCGTACCCTCGCGAGCGTGCCATCCAGGCTGTCGCCGAACCAATTCAGGGCCAGGCACACGATCCCGGCTACGAGTGCCGAGCGGTTCCACCGTGCCAGCGCGTAGCTGGCGCCGGTCAGCACCATCGCCGCGAATCCAAGGGCCGTAAGCTGGTCCGAGCTGACCCACGTGGGCATGCGGTGCGCCAGCCACACGAGCGCGCGCTTTTCGAGCGGCGCCAGCAGGCTCGATTGCTCCCTCTTGGCGGTTTCGAACCCGCCGCCGGGAGCCGTGGTCTGTTCCATATCAGGCGCAGTCTAGCAGATTGTACGGCTTTTCGCGCTGCTCTTCCGCGGCATCATCTCCCCGGCGCGCAGGAAAGAATCACACCATTCTTCACGTAGAGCTGACAAAGGCCCATCATGCTCGAGGGGCAGACAAACACTCCGGCCTTGTCCTTGTCCGTGCAGCCCCCGCGCTTCAGAATCTCGTCGGTGGAGGCGGGCACCAGCGCGCCGCAACTCGACACCGCGCCGTTCTTGAGCATGGCTTCGCACAAGCCGGCCATTCCCTTCACGGGGCAGAGATAGTCGCCGATCTTGCCGTTGTTCCGCTGGCATCCGCCGCCGGTCAGCGTCCTGTCAGCCGTTTGTTCTTCGTTGAGCGCCACTCCGGGATTGCACGATTGCACCCCCAGCAGGCTGTGCGAGTTCACCGCATTCACGCAATCCTGGTAGCCTCGTATCCCGGTGCAGTTCATCATGCTGCCCTGTTTGGTGCAGCCCTCGCTCGCCAACCGCTCAAGCAGTCCACCGGCCATGCCAGCCTGATGCTCCGGTTGGAAGTCGAGGACACAGGTGGTTCCCGCATGGCAGCCGAAATCGATGCCGCCGGGCGGCAGGTCAACCGCAAGCTGCGGAAACCACACCGGCCAATCCCAGTTGTTCGACCAAACGGCGACATCCACGAAGAGCCGCGCGTCAATGCCGGGCGTCAGCGTGAATCCGAGGTTGTAGACCGGGTTTCCGAAGCTGAAGTGGCTGTCGTTGCCCCGGCTCGGGTTGACGCCCAGGTTCACCGTTTGCCCCGTCGAAGTCACGCGCGTTTGCCGCTTCGAGACTTCGTCGTTCAACGTGAATTCCAGCTTGTTTGAATGCAGATTGATATCCACGGCAGGGAACACCTGTCCGCCGACCGCGCCAAAGTTGAGCAACCCGCCCAGCAGGTCAATGCTGTCGAAGACGTACGGCGTGTCGATGCCGTGGGTCCCGGGCGCGGGCGGCAGGAAATGCCCATGCGTATAAGGCGCAGGCAACAAGTCGGTGAAGTTGACGCCTATGGAGAATCCCATCCCGCCCCCGCCCACGACGGGCAGGTTGTAGTTGAAGCCGGCATCGGCTCCTACCTGCGCAACCAGTTCCTTGCCGTCGAACAACTGGTCGGACGACAGCCCGGTGGACTCGAAGTCCGCCACGGCGCCTTCAATCGGCTTGAAATTGGCCGTCAACCTCGCCTCTGCGGAGCTGTTTGGGTGCTCCACGTTGTGGTACGCAAGCTGAGTCTGGATCGGGAAGCGCAGCCCGAAGCCATAATTGAAGCCGGCATAGAGCTGGACGCTGTACGTGGACGAGCAACCTACCACGCACCAGTTGATCGTTGTGTCCACCTGTAGGCTCCACTCATAGTCGTGCCCGAGGGTGAATCCCGTCAGGTAAATGTAGGTGCCTAAGTCGAGGTCGGTGACCTGGTCGCCTCCGGCCTGAGTTTTGCTGCCCGCGCTGTGGAATGACGACGCTGGCACTACCCTCATCAGCCTGGGATAGTTCGACGGGCTCGATGCCTGTTCCGGCAGAGTCCCGCGCAGCAACTGCTGGCCGGCGGCAATTTCGCCGGCGTCGGGCGCCGCTTTGAGCTTAAGGGTGGCGTGTTCATACTGTGCCGATTGCACCCGCGGAACGAACATGGTCTCCTCGTAGCGCTGCGTCGCCGAGTTGATCACTTCCTCCTTGAGTTGGTCGTCATTGAGCGTACTCATGCGCGCTGCTTCTGCCTGGCCAACCTGGGCCGTGATGGCCGAGCGCTGGGCCGGATCGGCCAGTGCCTTTCGCAAGCCGGCGATTTGCCTGGTGGCATCCGCATCCGCCTGTGCGCTGGTTCTCTGGAACGCGGCGATGGCCGCCTGCCGCCTGGCGGGATCGGCGACATAGCGAAGGTGGCCGGGCGTGCTGAATTCCGCTATCCGCTCACTCGCCGTTGCGCGCGTGAAACACGCACCTCCGGCTTCCGCAAGCTGCGCCCTGGCGCCGGCGTCGGCGCACTTTCCGGGCAGAACCCGATAGCTCAGAACGGAGTGAATCACCAGGCCCTGGTCCACCTCACTGACCTGGGAACTCTCCTCCTGCACCTGTACGTGCTGTGACAGCGCGTGCAGCTTCAGGGCGACGTTCGGCAGCGCCTTGGGATTGTTCAGCAGCGGCGTGAAGTCGAGTTGCGCCTCGCCTAATGCCACATGTGGGTTGGCTCGCACGCTCGAAAGCTCGTACTGGCGCGCCACGTGAAGCCGCTGAATGCCCTGCGCGCCAGTGCCGCCGCGCAGAATCACCGAGTTGGGAAGCGAGCGCTGGTTCGTTGCGTGCGGTTGCGCCTGCCCGGGCTCCGCCCCTGGCTGACCGGAAAGCGTCCATGCCAGGGACAGGAGCGCAACCGAAGAAGTCCGGAAAGTCTTTCTCAAGCCCATCGACTGTCATCCTCCGCAGGGCTTCGCTCACCTTCCAAGCCCTGGAATATCGATGCCAAAGAACAGGAGAAGATTCGAAAGTCGAGTTCAAAACGGAGATGGGGGTGAAGGAATATAATCGCTTTTAGTGCCGAAAGTGACCTTCCTGCCGCTGAACGTCACCGCCGAATTCGAGCCGCTCCGTATGCCTTACCGGGAACACGGCCGGCCCGGCTCGATCCTTGACGTTGCTCTGAACTTCGGCATCGTGATTGAGCATTCCTGCGGAGGGAACTGCGCCTGCACAACCTGCCACGTCATCGTCCGCAAGGGCGAGCGGAACCTCTCGCCGATGGACGATACGGAAGCCGACCGCCTCGATCTGGCCGAAGGGCTGACGCTCCACTCGCGGCTGGCCTGCCAGGCCGTCGTACGGGGCGACGTCGTCGTCGAGATCCCTCAGCGTTGAGACCCGCGCCCGGCCAGCTTGTCGAGCGTCTCCGGCGGTACGGATGCGTCGATTCGAACCTCGGTTCCGCTCCATTCGATGTGTACGCCGTTTGATTCCTTCAACCCCGCCATCGAGGTGAAGAACCGCAGCGCGCCCGCGAGAGAGGACGCATCCTCGCCGCTGTGGCACAGGGCGTTCGCCTTCAGCCGTACGCCCGCGCCGACGTTGGCGCCGATCCGGAAGCTGTCCACCAGCCGCAGGGCCGTGGCCAGATTGGCCAGGTTCCCCGCGTGGGGTGCGGCCTCAGCGAGCTTGGCCGAACCCGCCCCCACGGCCCAGATCTGGTTCTCCGGGCCGATCATTTCAATCTGCTTCTGGAGCTCACGGGGCGGCCCGCTCGATCTTCCCCTCTGATCCAGAATCGCACGCACCGCCGCCGGCTGACCCACCACTGCGGTGGTCGGGTTCAGGAACGCGACCGCCAGGTTATCGGTCGAGGTTAGTGGATAACCCCTGTATGTGCTGCGGGTTGCACCTGGAATGTCGAGTCGTGGTTCAAGTCCCTGATCGGAGAAGTTGCCGCGCGCCAGAACGGCGGTCCGGCGGCCATCCCAGACCGCCAGGATCTCCCAGGCTTTGTCCAGGTCCACCCCCGCGTCGCCCAGCAAGGCGGCCGGCGAGCCAAACTCCTTGTAGACCGGCGTCGCGCGCAGCGCCTCCAGCTTCACCCCCGCCAGCAGCACGGCGTCGGAAGGAACCAGCGTGGCTAGCGCCGGGTCGATCTTCACCGACGCCGGCGTCCTCGGGCCGCACCCGCACAGCGCCAGCAGGCAGAGAGTCCAGAGCCGCATGCGCTCCTACGTTACCCTGGCGCGCCAGCCAGCCGCAAGCCAGTGCGCAAACTCAGCCGTCGCCCCTACCAGGAAATCGCGTAGGTGCAGGAATCCCCACTCTGCTTGCGGCAGGGCTTGCTCGCGTCATGGCGCACCTTGACGAACGCCCCTTTCGGTTTGAACCGATCCGCAACGGCTTCGACCAGGCCCCGGTCGAAGTCGCACGGATACGGATTCCGGCACACCATGACGCCCTGCCGCTCGGCGGTCTTCTCGTAAGCGTAGCGCCCGATCTCTCCGCCCCGGTGGTTCATGTGATAGGCGACGTCAATCGAAGCCAGCGCCTTCTCCAGGCTGTCGATTCCCGGAGGGAACTTGGCGTTCTTCGGTATGCTGAGGCCGATCCGGTACAGGGTGTTGACGCCGATTCTCTTGTAAATCTCCTCGAAAGCCTTCAACCAGGCCTGCTGCGGATACCAGCCCGAGGCCTGCGGCTGCTTCACGCCGTGCCGGTCCAGAATCAACAGGGCCTCGTCCTTGAAGGCGCCCATACCGTCCACGACGGAGAGCACCGTCTGCCCGTTCACCATCACACTTGCGGAATACGCTTGGAATTGCGGCATATGTCGTCCTATCGGCCGAATGGCCGCCGGGCTACAATCAAACAGTGGAATTCACCGCGGACCGCATCTTCCTCGATTGCTCCGGGCGCCGGCTGACTCAGCTCGCCTCGCGTATCGACGATTGCCTGAGCCGGCTCAATGACGACCAGGTCTGGTACCGCGCCGGCGACAATCAGAACGCCGTCGGCAACCTGGTTCTGCACCTGGCGGGCAACGTGCGCCAGTGGATGGTCTCCGGTGTCGGCGGCGCGCCGGATGTGCGCGACCGGGACGCCGAATTCGCAGCCCGCGGCGGGGTTGGCCTGCCGGAGCTGCGCGAACGTCTCGCCACGACGGTAGGCCAGGCCGCCGCCGTTCTCGCGAACGTTGCGCCGGCGCGGCTCACCGAGCCTCTCCGCATACAGGGTTACGATGTCACCGTGCTCGAAGCCATCTACCACGTCGTCGAGCATTTCGCCCAGCACACCGGCCAGATCGTCTTCGCCACCAAAGCCGCCACCGGCGACGACCTCGGCTACTATGCCCACCTGAGCAAAGGGGCGCACGGCCCAACGACACCGTGAAGCCTCCACCTTTCACGCGACGGCCGAACCGGCGTGGCGAGGCCCAGCCGCGCACTTAAGGGTGCGCTTCAACCCGCAGGGAATTTCCAGCACCCCGCTAAGCCTTCTTCCCGATTCTGCTGGAGCCCGGCTGCTGATAACGTCATTACGTCAGGCCACTGCCGGGCGCGGGAAGGAGAGCGGATGAAGCAGTTGTTGGCGACGTTCTGGAAAGGCGACCAGGGCCAGGATCTCATCGAATATGCCTTAATGGCCGGTTTTGTGGCCGTGGCCGCCGGTGCGCTGATGCCCAATGTGTCGGCCAGCATCAGCACGGTCTTCAGCAAGATTCAATCCCTGCTGGCAAACGCGGCGGGGGGATAAAAGACAGCCGGGCGCCCGCAGCCTCGAAAGGGGCGGGCGCCTCTTCGTTTCACACCTCCGGGCGAGATCTGCGACGCTCGCAACTCGCCCATCCATTCCCTCCGCGGATCCTTTCGAACGGCCCGTTTCCCCGCGTGTCCTGAGCTGTTTTCCCCGGTGCACCTAAGTGGTCTCGCCGATTTTGATTTCCGCCCAGTCCGGTTACATTCAGATCGTCAGGCCACGTTGGGCGCGAGAAGGAGAGCGCATGAAACGAATATTATCGACGTTCTGGAAGGACGACCAGGCCCAGGATCTCATCGAGTACGCATTAATGGCGGGGTTCGTGGCTGTAGCCGCTGGCGCGATCATGCCGAACATTGCCACCAGCATCAGCACGGTCTTCAGCAAGATCCAATCGCTGCTGGCCAGCGCAGCGTCTTAGAAGGGGCATCGGACGAGCGCGGAGCGCGGTTCACCGGTTCGGGCACGGGTTCCCTTCCACTTAGTGGCTAAGGGCGGGTTCTGCGGGCTGGAGCAGCCAACTGACCAGGTTTTGGTCCTGGTCAAACTCCAAAGCGCGCGGCCCGCCCATTTTTTCAAGCGCCGGGTTCTGCTGTAACTCCGGCCACAGGTTCTCGCTGAACGCGATGAGACCCAACTCCATCGTGTTCCGAATCCATCCGATCGTCACCTCCGACGGGTCGAAGCGGCCCACCGTGGTTGCGATCTTCTCCAGACACTCGCGGTCAGTCGCGAAATGAATCGGCGTGCGAATCGCCATCGCCGTCGAAGCCGTCAGCGAGTTGATCTGCGTCGGCGCCCAGTCCACCCGGTTGACCAGCCGGTCCGTCACCACGTCCGCCATGCCGATGCCCACACCGTTGTTGTACGTCAACGCGCTCAGGTCCCGCGCGAAGATCCGCTCAATCGTCGCCAGCTCCGGCCATGGATTGTAGTGGCACTGGATCGACCGGTTGATTACCTTCGTGTCCATCCCCGCGCCGCTGATGTTCTTTCCGATCTCATCCACGATCAGAATGTCGAGCCCCTTCACCGGAATCCGGCCCATCCACGATTTCGTCAGCGCCAGCAGTTCCTCTTCCCGCCGTTCCATGTTCTCGACCGGGACCGCTTCGAGCTTGGCCGTGTTGTGGTTGGCATCCTCCAGAATCGCCAGGCCGCCCAGAATCTTTCCCGAGGTCAGAACCTGCCGCCCCACGCTCCGGATCGCCTGTTCCAGGCCCATGCGGTAGGCGTGAGTGTGATACCGTTGCGCCCCCGCTAGCTTGCCCAGGCCGATCGCCATCATCTTGTACAGGCCGCTTTCGATCTTGCCCGAGAAATCCGTGTGCCACTTCACGCGCCCCGCTAGCATCACGCCGTCGCTCTCGAAGGCGTTCCGGTCCATGAACGTCTCGATGCCTTCCGGCGTTCGCCCCAGCGGAACCACGTCGAGCGAGCTCAGGACCGGACAACCCATCCCGGCCTCGTCGATGCCGTAATGCGCCAGCACGTCCGCCTGGCCTTCCGCCGTGGCCGCGCCGTGGCTCCCCATGGCCGGAAAAATAAATGGCCGCATGCCGGCGTCTTTCCAGTAATCGACCGCGGCCCGGACGATCACGGCGATATTGGCAATCCCACGGCTGCCCGCGCCGATCGCCACCCGCGCCCCCGGCTTCAGCCTTTGGGCGAATCCCGCCTCGTGCAGTTCGCGCCTCACCGTGCCCGGAATGTCGGTCACGCGGCGATCGGGAAAGTGCTGGCGAACCAGGACCATCTTCGAAAAGGGCATGGTTCGATTTTACCGCCGCGCGGCGCCCTTTTCGAGCGAGCTAACGGATCACTGCGTGGTGCCCCATTCCTGTTCCAGCATTCGCGTGTATTCGCCCGAAGCGTAAAGCTGGAAGTCGAAGCTTTGTGGCGAGATGCGCGGAAAGCGAAACAGTTGCTGGCGGCAGGCGAACAGGCCGTCGGCGAAGTAGTGGTACTGGCGCATGAAGTCCGACGCCAGCACTTCGCGGGCAGGCAGGGATTCGAAGATCGCGTGCAGTCCTAGGGCGCGGGCGAAGATCGTGTTGTATTCGTGAACGCCCCAGGTCCGCAGCTTCTCGCGAACCTCCGTAGGCGTGTCCTCGACCAGCAGCACGACGAAGCTCTCCGGACGGATTCCGACCGCCTGAAGCTCGGCATTCCGCTCGGCGAAGTCCATGCATTGCATCACCCACCGGAGCAGGTCTTTGCCCAGGTAGAACAGCATGGAGATCTCGCAGTAGCGTCCCATCAGCAGACGTTCCTCCAGGCGCCCGGGCGCCTCGGGATCGGTCGGGATTACGCCATGCAGCATCAGATTTGCACGGGAAGCGTCGACGAGCTTGCCCGGCCCGGTCGCGTCCGCAAAGGGATGCAGGATTAACGGAGGCAGTTTGCAGGCCATTCGTTTGTGGGGTCAGTTGGCCCCCAACATTCGAATCGGCTGGATGCGGCGGAACTTTAGGCCGATGTGTTCCCTACAGGGTCCACCGGAACGCCGTCACGAACTGGTGCGTCTGGAACCCTTCATACAGGTAGAACGGCTCGCTCATCGAGTACCATCGCCACTCGGCGTAAAACTGCACGTGCTCGCCTACGGGAAACGCTACCCGCCCCACTGGTTGGTAATAATTCGTCGGCCGGCTGCCCGACGAGCGAAACAGCGAGCCTCCGAACGATACCTTGGGAGCGATCTTCCAATGCGGCGACGGCATCTCCGCCAGCAGCGTTGCCGTGTGCGCGTTCTCGCGGTAGTCCGAGATCGCCGTCTCAAAGTCGTTCGGCACTATGTAGCCGATGTTCGAGTAGATCGTGCTGCGCGTATAGTCCCCGCTCAGCCCGAAGCCTTTCCACTTCTCCGGGTTCCACGACAGCCCCAGCGTGTTGTCGCGCGCCAGCAGACTATAGCGCCCCGCGGGGTCGGGATTGTGGTTGTCGAGTACCGTGAAGCGCGCCGTGATCTCCAGGCCGTCCACCGGTGCGTAGCGGGCCATCGCCCGGCCCCGCTGGTAGTCGTTCAGGCTGGTGAGGAAGTAGCTGCGGTCGCCCGGCGAGCCCTCGAAATCGGCGTTCACCCGGAACCGCGCTTTCGACCGGAAGTTCACGCCCGCGATCCCCACGTTCCGCCGCAGAGTCCCCGTCTCCGTCGCCGCCCCCGTTGAGCCCTGGATCGTGATCGATGCCGGTTCCAGCGACTCGCCCCAAACATAGCGGTACCCGCCGCGCAGCGTCAGCATCGGCGTGACGTCGAACAGCAGGTCCGTCTCGATCTGGCTGTAGGTCGCCACGAACCGCTCCAGATCCGAAGCCGTCAGGGTGGTTGTGGTGCCCTGCGAAAACAACTGGTCCATTAGAATCGCCGAACCGGCGTCGTGCAACTGGTCCGTACTCCACGATTCCAGAATCCGCAGCCTGCCGTGAAGCGGTTTGAGCTCCACGCTCGCGCTGCCCGCCGGATGCGGCTGCTTGGCCAGTGCGTCGATCACGCTCGATTCCGAGCCGAAGAACGCCGGGATCGAAAGGTCGATGAGGTTCCCGCTATCCACCTGCGCGAAGTTCGCCGTCATGTGCGGCTGGCTATAGAGGAATTGCGCCGAGACGTCCACCCACGAGACCGGATTGGCCGTGAACAGAGCCCGGCTGAACAACCCATCGCCCCGCACGGCGTAGTATTGGGCGCCGCCGTCGAAGAACAACTGCTGGCCCAGAAACGGCGTCAGCGAGTTCCCATAGTTGGGGAGCTGGGTGCCGCTCTGGAGCGCCTGGTTGTTCTGGGATGTATAGCCGCCCTGCTCGAGCGTCAGGTGCCAGCGGTTGAACTCGAACCGCACTCCGGCCCGGTACTCGTTCGTATAGTCGTTGTAAGTGGTTGGCACAACGTACTCATTCGACTGGAGAACGAAGTCGGTAGTCCCGTCGCCGCGCCCGCCGTTCCGGCTGAAAGCGAGGTAGGGGACGATCCGGTGACCGGGAAACAGGTCCAGCTGGAACTCGCTGGTCCGCCGCGTGGTGTCAAAGCCGAACTGGTCGAGGAAGGGCAGGGCAGAGTTCACGGTTCCCGGATCGGCGAACGAGGGCAGGAAGTTGAAGTAATCGATGTTCTTGTAGTCGAAGGTGAGATCGTACAATCCCTGCTTCCGGGCCTCCACGCGCGCCGTATTGTACGGGTCGGCAAAGGAGCTCATCGAGACGTCGATGCGGTCCACGTAGCGGTTCTTCTTCGGCAGTATGGTGAGATTGGCCCCGAACAGCTTGGGCCCGCGGCGGAGGTTGACCACGCTCCGGTAAGCGTCGAAGTTGCCCGCGACGGCCGTGGTGAACCGCCAGCCGGCGTCGATCGTTCCCGTCAGCCAGTTGTCCGTTGGCGCGGCGGGCGCAGGTGCAGCGGCCTCCTGGGCGGGCACAGGCGTGGGTGTCGGTGTGGGCGTCGGCGTCGCGGCCGGCTCCTGGCCCATGAGCGGTAGCGCAAACGCGAGAAGCAATACGTTTCTCATGACTATCGCTCCAAAGCGGCATCCACGTACGATCCGTGGATTTTGGTGTGGCACACGTTGCAATTCTGAAACTGTGCCGAGCGCAGATCGTGAAACGCCGGCGGCACTCCGCCAACCGTCTTTTGCACGCCGATGTTGGCGTGGCACTCCAGGCACACCAGCCGGACCTCGTGCCGGATCAACATGCGTGGGTTGGCCGAGCCGTGCGGCTCATGGCAAGCGCCGCATCCATCCGTCTTCATGGGTGGGTGCTCGAAGACGAACGGCCCGCGCTTATCGGCGTGGCAGCGGAAACACGACGGCTCGTCCGCCGCCACCGTCCGAATCTGGAAGGGAAGGATGCTGCCGTGCGGGTTATGGCAATCCACGCAGGACATCGCGCCCTCCGGCAGCCGGTGCTTGTACGGCTTCTGGAACTTCGCCCACTCCGATCTATGACAGCTCGCGCATTTCTCGTTGATGGCCGTGGCCCGCGTCGGCCGCAGCGCCTGCGCGCCTTGGTGCACCGCGTGGCACACCGTGCAGGACACCTGATCCTTCATGTGGCTGCCCTGTATGCGGCCTACCTGCGTCGGCTGGTTCAGGTGGCACTTCAGGCAGATCCCATCCGTCTTGGCAGCTGCCAGCTTCGACGGGTTGAGGATGTCGTCCGGCGACGTGGTCTCCGCATGTTTCGCGCCCGGTCCGTGGCAGGACTCGCAGGCCATCCCCTGCCATCCCCGCGAGCTCTGGGTTTCGACCGCGTGATGCGGATTCCGCTCGAACGCCTTGGCCAGATCGCCGTGGCACCCTTCGCACGTATCCGAACCCACATACCCGGCCGGCTTATTCTGGCCGAAAGCGAGCGTAGCGGTCAGAAGAACAGACGCAGCAACCGTGTGCCGGAGTCTCATGTGGTCCAGCCCCTGAGTGAACACAGTTTCATGGTAACCGAAACGCAATCCGCCGGGACCCTGCCTCCGGCGGGCGCTCTAGCGCGCGTGGACCTGGGGCACGGAGTAGTCCGCCCCGGTGCCATGGCATACCGTGCAGGCCTCGCCGAGCTGCGTGGTCGTGTTCGACAGAGCATGCGACGCCGTCGCGACGTCCGTGTGGCAGCCGGTGCAGGCCGTGGTCGCCGGGCCCATCGGATTCAGCAGCCCGCGCGGATCCGTGACGTTCATGTGCCCCGCGCTCAGCGGGAGCTGTTCGGAGCCGTTTACGTGGCACTCGGCGCAGTTCCGCGGGTCGCCCGGGAACCGTATCTGCGTGAAGTCGCTGGTCGCCCCGCCATAGCCGTAGATCGTGTACTCCGCCGTGCTGGTGTTGCCTGTGTGTATGCGATGGATCATGTAGGCGAAATCCACCGTATGTGCGGGCGCCTGGTTCGCCGGCCGGAAGGGCGAATCGGTCTGGTTCGGGTTGTGGCAGAGCACGCACTGCTGGATCTGGTTTCGAAAGCCCCCGTGCGCGGTCAGGGTCGCATGGCAATTGTCGCAATTGGCGATGTTGACCACGGTCCGGCGTGGCGCGACCGCCGACCCGTCCACCGAGAAGTTGACCACCTGATTGGTGCCCGCCTCGCGCACTGCCTGCGACTGCACGGTTCCCGGCATCAGCGTGGTGTTCTGGTAGCCCTCGATGCCGATCGAATACGTCCCCGTGGCGTTCTGCGGGATCGCGTTCTTCATGGTGTAGGTATAGGTGCCGTCCGCCGTTCCCGCGGCCTTGGTCACGCTTTCCGACACCGAGCTCGGATAGTCCGTGGTGGGTCCGGCCATCACCAACGACACCGAATCGCTCGCGATCGCGATGCCGGCGCCCGCGTTGTTCCTCACCGTAAAGGTAACCGCCGGATTCTGGCCCGCCGCCGTGTTGGCGACGCTGACGATGTTGAAGACGAAGCCGTTAAGCGAAGTCGAGGACGCCGGGATGGTGTGCGCGCCCAGGATCGAAGCGTCAAACTCCAACTCGCCTTGGGGTATGTGGCAGCTCGCGCACTGCGTGTCGTCGATCTCCGGCAGGTTGACGTGATTCTGGCCGGTCACGAAGTTCACGTCGCTGTGGCAGGAGCCGCAGGCGGCCCGGCTCGGCTTTAGGAATGCCGTGGCCTGCGCCGCGCCGCTCTTCTGGTCATGGCAGAACGTGCAGTTCCGCGGATCCGCCGGAAATACTACTGTCGAAAAATCGTTGACCGAATTCTGATACCCGATGATCTGATACGGTGTGCCGGCCACAACGCTCGGCAACTGCGAGCCCATATGGATCTTGTGGATGAACACCTTCATGTCGAGCGTGTTTCCGCTGGTGGGGTCGGTGTTCTGCGGCGTGTGGCAGATCACGCACAGCCCGATCGTCTTGCGCTCGTCGTGCGCCTGCAGCGGGTCGTGGCATTTGTTGCAGGTCTGGGTGCGGACGACGTCACGCGTGACCGTAACCGGACTGCCATCCGGGACCCAGCTATAGACTTCCGAATCCTGGTTGATGATCGAGGTCAGGTTGAATTCGCTCAGATCCCGGGCCGCCCACATGCCGATGGTGTGCGTGGCGTGCGCATCGAATGCCGGCGCGGCCGACACGTGCCCCTCCTCCGCCGAACCTCGCAACGACCGGCCAAGCGCCTGGCGCGCCGCGCCCTGCGGCGGCATCGAGATCTTGTATTTGAACGTATAGACGTATTCTCCGTCGCCCACCTGCTGGTAGGTCCCGCCCGAGTCGGATGTGGGCTGGGTCGCCTGCGCGCCGCTCGCTGCCGTCGCGGTCTTGACGAGATAAGAGGAATATTGCGTCTGCCCCGCAGGAATCATGCCGATAACGAACTTAGTAGAAATGGGACCCGGTGTTGTGATGCCCGCAATGTCGAGCGGCAGGGTCATGGGATCGGCCAGCTTGAACTTGACCGTGATGGTCCCGTCGCTCCCGATATTGGCGGATTCCATCGTCACCACCAGGCCGGGGCGCACGAAATTGACGACTGCGGCGTCGGCGTAATACGCCTTCTCAGTCGCGTTGTAGACCGGAACACTCGAGCTGAAAAGCAACGCCGAGCCCACCACTACTGTGAGGGCCAGCGTCAGCCGGATCACCGTCCCAACCGGGCGGGGTACTCGTGGCACTCGCATAGTTCGACTCTCCTCCACACCGGCCGAACCGGAGCAAGCATAGGGCCAAAATCAGAGGCGGTTTAGCGAGGAGCATCGGATCGGTTAGTCCCGTCCCTTGGCGCAGGTTTAGCGTTTAGGATCTTATTGCCTTTGCCATATCTTAGCGCCTTGGGGCTGCGGGGAATCGCGCTTTTTGTGGGGGACAAGACCCAGATTGCGTTTAATTACGCTGTTGTGAATCGCAATATTCTTTCCGCGGCCGCGTGACCAATGTCACCGCAAAACGCTGCGCTCCACCGTAGGATAGGGCCATGACTGAACCAACCGTTCGCGACATCGCGGCAACGAATCCCGCTGCCGTCCGCGTGTTCGAAAAACACGGAATCGATTACTGCTGCGGCGGCCAGCGTCCGCTCGCCCAGGTCTGCACCGAGCGCGGCCTCTCCGCCGAAGCGGTCCTGGCCGAGGTCGAAGCCGGCTCCCGTGGCCAGGCTCCGGCCCGAGACTGGATGACTGCGAGCCTGGCGGAGCTGATCCACCACATCGTCAGCCGGCACCACGCCTACCTGAAGGCGGAACTGCCCGCGCTCGAAGCCCGGCTGGCCAAGGTCGTCGAGGTTCACGGGACGAACCATGGCGACGTTCTGGCGCCCCTGCAACAGGTTTTCAGCGGGCTCAAGGAAGAGCTCGAAATGCACCTGGGCAAGGAGGAGATGGTGCTCTTCCCCGCCATCGAGAGCATCGAAGCCGCCGCCAACGCCGGCCGCGCCCCCGAGCCGCTGCCATTCGGAACCGTCCGCAACCCCATCCGGATGATGGAGCACGAGCACGATGGCGCCGGCCGCGCCCTCCGCACGATGCGCGAGCTGACCCACGATTACGCGCCGCCCGCCGACGCCTGCACCACCTACCGCGCCCTATACACGGGCTTGGAAGAGCTCGAGAAGGATCTCCACGCCCACATCCACCTGGAGAACAACATCCTGTTCCCCCGCGCCGCGGAGCTGGAGGGGCGGGCCTGAGGCACGCTTGCGTGCCGCGTTCGACTCGTCGCGACACTCTTCGCGCATGTATCGTCCTGAGGATTGCCACCCGTAACGACATAGGTTACACTGGTGGCCGTGGCGATCAGAGGATTCCGGCACAAGGGGATCGAACGGTTCTTCGCCACCGGCGCCAAATCGGGGATCCAAGCGCAGCATGCCGACCGGCTTCGCGTGATCCTCGGCCGTTTAAACGTGTCGATGAGCGAGCGCGACGTGAATCTGCCCGGGCTCGATCTTCACCAGCTCCATGGCCCCAGAAAGGGCACGTGGGCCGTCAAAGTGAGCGGCAACTGGCGCGTCACGTTCTCATTCGCCGGCAAGGACGTGGATTGTGTCGGCTATGAGGATTACCACTGAGGCGACCATGAAGATGCATAATCCGCCGCATCCGGGAGAAGTGCTCAAGGAGTTGTGCCTGGAACCCCTGGGCCTGACCGTGACCCAAGCCGCGCGATCGCTCGGCGTGAGCCGGAAGACCCTCTCCAGCATCTTGAACGGGCGAGCCGGCATCAGCCCCGAGATGGCGGTTCGTCTCTCGATCGCCTTCGACACGAGCGCGGAGAGCTGGCTCAACCAGCAGCTTCAGTATGACCTCTGGCACGCTGAACTAGGCCGGAAGCGGCTCCACGTGACGAGATTGTCCGCCGCCTGACTGGCGCGTGGCGCACGCACTCCGGCGTGCCGTGTCGAGACTCGTCTCGACACTCTTTCCGATCCACGCCTCATCGGCAACAAATGGCGCTTGCTCGTCGCCTCCGGCGCCTCGTGCGTTGGCATAGAATAAGGCTCTGATGCCCGTCCCAGACTTTCAATCGTTTATGCTGCCGCTCCTTAAGAGGTGCGCCGACGGGAAAGAGCACCCCTTGGCCTACTTCCGCGCTCAGTTGGCGGGTGATTTGAGCATCTCGGAGGAGGACACGAAGGAGAAGTTACCCAGCGGCGCGCAGACCAGGTACGAGAACCGGGTCCGCTGGGCGGAGGTTTATCTCCATCGCGCCGGCTGTCTTGAGCGCGTCCGCCGTGGTGTGTTCAAGATTACGACGCGCGGTCAGAAGATTCTCGCAGAGAAGCCCGAGAAGATAACCATCAAGCTCTTGGACCAATTCCCAGAGTTCAGAGTGTTCCATCAAGGCAAGGTGGCCGGTTCCGCCGAGTCTCAAGCAGGTCTGAGCCCAGCGGCGGAGACCGAGGACACAGAGACACCGGAGGAAGCCCTGGAGGGCAGCTATCAGGCGCTTCAGAACTCCCTGGCGAACGAGGTGCTCGACGCCGTCAAGAAGATGACGCCAGAGGCATTTGAGCAACTCGTCGTTATGTTGCTGGTTCCCATGGGCTATGGCGGATCTCTCCAAGATGCCGGCATGGCTGTCGGTAAGGCTGGCGACGAAGGAATTGACGGCATAATCAAGGAAGATAAGCTAGGTCTCGATAGTGTGTATATCCAGGCCAAGAAGTGGCTGGACGCGGTCGTTGGCCGACCCGTCGTCCAGGCGTTCGCTGGAAGCCTCGAAGGCCACCGAGCGCGCAAGGGAGTCATGATAACTACCTCGGCCTTCTCGCAGGACGCCAAGGCGTACGTACAGAAGATCGAGAAGAGGATTGTGCTGATTGACGGCAAGCAACTCGCCCAGCTAATGATCGAGCACGATGTTGGCGTCACAGTCACGAAGACTTACACGCTGAAAGGACTTTTTCGAGGCTGAGTAAGGCCGGAGATAACGCCACGCGGAGCGGCGCCTGACAACTCAGCTACGCCCCACCCTTCTCCGCCTTCCCCAGATCGCCCTTGCGCCGCACCTCGATATTCAGCCGCTTGATCTTCTGATTGAGGGTCGACAAGGGCACGTGCAGGCTCTCGGCCGCGTCCGTCTGGCTCCAGTTGCAGGCTTCCAGGCGCTCGATGATTATCCGGCGCTCGTACTCCGCCACGATCTCGAAGAGCGAGGCGTCCGGGGGCAGGCTGCCGCTTTCGTCGCGGCGGATGCGCACGCCGCCCGCGCGCAGTAGATCCTCGGGAAGCGCGTCGGCGGCCACCGTCGGTTTCGCCGCCAGCACCACCGCCCGCTGCACCACGTTCTCCAGCTCGCGGACGTTGCCCGGCCAGGTGTGATCCATCAGGATCTGCAGCGCCTCCGGCTCGAAGCGCAGCATCGAGCGCCCGTTCGTGTCCAGCCACTTCTCATCTTCCTGGCAGTACCGGTTGAAGAAATGCTCCACCAGCAGCGGAATGTCTTCCTTCCGCTCCCGCAGCGGCGGCAGTGCGATGTTGATCACGTTGAGGCGGTAGTAAAGGTCCTCGCGGAATTTGCCCTCTTCCACCAGCTTCTTCAAGTCCGCGTTGGTGGCGGCAAGAATGCGGACGTCCACACGGACCTTGTCTGCCGAGCCGAGCGGCATGAACTCGCGCTCCTGAATCACACGCAGCAGCTTGGCCTGCGTCTCGACACCGATCGTGCCGACCTCATCGAAAAAGATCGTGCCCTTGTTGGCGATCTCGAAGTAGCCCTTGCGCGAGGCGATGGCGCCCGTGAAAGAGCCCTTGACGTGCCCGAACAGCGTCGATTCCAGCAGCTCCGGCGGAAGCGAGCCGCTGTTGACCGCGATGAACATCTGTTCGGCGCGCTGCGAGTTCGCGTGAATCGCCTTGGCGATCAGCTCCTTGCCCGTCCCCGTCTCGCCCGTGATCAGAATGGTGGAACGGCTCGCCGCCACCTGCGTCACCAGGTCCAGGCTGCGCTGCATGCGGTCACTGCGTCCCACAATGTTCGGGAAGCTGTAGCGCTCCTTGAGGGCCCGCTTGAGCTGTACGTTTTCGGTCTCCAGGCGCCGCTTCGAGATCACCTGCGCGATCTCGACAAGGAGTTGCTCGTTCTTCCACGGCTTCTGGATGAAGTCGTCGGCGCCGCACTTCAGCGCCTCCACGGCCACGTCAATCGAGCCGTAGGCCGTCACCATGAAGACCGGAATCTCGCGGTCCCGCTCGCGGATGTCGCGGAGCACATCCATCCCGGAGCGTTCCGGCATCATGAGGTCCAGCAGAACCAGGTCGTAATCCCTGGATTCGATTCTGCGCAGCCCCTCGGCGCCGCTCGGAGCCAGGTCCACCCCATAGCCTTCCAGGGTGAGCAGGGCCTCCAGGCTTTCGCGGATATCCTCTTCGTCGTCGATTACCAGGATTCGGCCTTCGATCACAGCGCCTGCGGAAAGATCCGCCAGTTCGCTCTCAGGCATGAACCGCTTTCCTCGCCGCCGGAAACTCCAAATGGAATCGCGTGCCTTCACCGGGCTGACTCTCCACTTCGATCACGCCGCTGTGCTCGCGCACGATGCCATAGGTAACCGACAAACCGAGCCCCGTCCCCTTGCGGATGCCTTTGGTTGTGAAGAAGGGATCGAAGATCCGCGTGAGGTTTTCGGACTGTATGCCGTGCCCCGTGTCGGCCACGTTGACGCCCACGCTCTCCCCCCTCCGGAAGGTCCGCACCGTCAGAGTGCCGCCCGGCCCCATCGCGTCCCGAGCGTTCAGAAACAGATTCAAGAAAACCTGCTGCAACTTCCCGGAATTGCCTTTGATGGCCGGAAGTTGCTCATCCAGCTCCAATTGTACCTTGAGCCCGGCTTTCTCCATCTGGTGCTGGATCAGGGTGAGGCTCTCGTGAACCACGCGATTCAGGTCCAGCTCGTCGAAGGCGGTAGGCGAGGTGCGGGAAAAGTTTAGAAGCGAATTGACGATCTCGCTCGCGCGGAAGGTCTGCTTGGCGATCTTCTCGAGCAGCCTGGACTTCTGGTCGTCGCCCGAAACCTGCTTGGCCAGCATTTGCGCGTAGGTCGAAATCACCGCCAGCGGCGTGTTCACCTCGTGCGCCACGCCTGCCGCCAGCAAGCCCACGGAGCTGAGCTTGTCGGCTTGCACCAGGCGCCGCTCGAGCTCGTCACGCTCCGTGACGTCGTCGAAGATGATGAGCCGGCCGATCTGTTCCAGGTCCTTCGAAACCAGCGGCGCCACGGCGACGTTGAGGATGGTCTCCCGTTGCGGCGCGGCTGCCGTCGCGGCTCCGTTGCCGTTGCCGCCCCCCCGCATCTCGATCACGTTGCTCTCGGGTTTGGGGCGCAAGGTGTAGCGGTAGATGTGGCGGATTCCGTTCTCGCCCCGCACGCCACCGAACTGCACCACCAGGTCCTCCGGCAACAGGTTCGAAAGCGGGCGGCCCACCGCGTCGTCGCGCAAGATTCCGGTGAGCTGCTCCAGCCTGGAATTCCAGCTTTCGACCCGGTCTTCCAGGTCGGCCGCCAGGATCCCCACATTGATCGATTCGACGATGTTCTCGCTGTACTCCTTGAGCCGCTCGTATTCCTGCATCTTGCGCGCGAGCGACCGGTAGAGGCGCGCGTTCTCTATCGCGATTCCCACATAGCCGGAGGCCGTGACCAGCAGTTCCAGGTCCTCGCTGGTCAGAAAGTCGCCGCCTTCGGTGCGGCTGACGCCCAGATACGCGATCGTCCGGCCGCGCACGATACAGGGCAGGTAGTACGTCAGATCGAGGCTGGAAATGGTCTCTCGCACCGTCGCCGGCCACTTTTTCGACACCACGTCCAGAAGATGCCGCGTCTGCTCGAAGAAAAGGTAGGGGTGGTCGGGCTCGAGATTCAGGAAGCTCAGATCGTGGGGACGCCGGTCGTAGCGTCCGTTTTCGGCGTCCCGCAGACGGAAACGGCCATCGTCATCGGCGAGGAAGAAGGCGACCCGCGCGATCGAAAGCGTCCGCCGCAGCCGGTCCGCTGCCGAGCGCAGGAGCGCGTCCAGGTCGGTCTCCGAGCCGAGTTCGCGCGCGAACTCGATCAGTGTGAGCCGATAGTCGTACTTGTCCCGGTAAAACACGTAGCGGTCCAGCATCTCTTGGATCCACTTGCGGATCGGCTGGAAGACGAACGCCGCAATCAGGATCAGGACGCCGGCGAGCGTCGGACCCAGATCCTCCATGCCGCCCACCCAGAAGATCAGCCCGTAAAACACCGCCAGCACGCAGATCGTCGCCAGCGTATAGACATAACCCTGCTGGAAGATGATGTCCACATCCATCAGGCGGTACCGCACGATGGCGTAGGCCCAGGTGATGGGGATCAGGACAAAGAAGATCACCGCCGCATTCATGTACGAATTGGGGATCACGCCCAGCAGCCCGTAGGGGACCGCGTATACCACGGCGAACGGCACCGCGCCCAGGATGGCGCCGGTGCTCAGCCACTTGATCTGCTGCCGGACGATGGGATCTTCCACCTGACCATAGGCGCGCTGGAGCACCCAGGCTCCGAACAGGTAGGTAGCCGCCAGGAACACCACCTGCACGCGGTCGATGAGCCAATTCAGGTCGATCGCCTCGACCGACACCCGCAGCACTCCCGAACTCACTCCCAGGACGAACGCCGCGATCAGAGTCGCCGGCGTGTAGACCAGGAGGATTCCGGCGCGCCGGCGGAACCATCCGCGCGTCTCCGGAAACACCAGGCAGAAATGCAGGAAGATCGTGGGCGCGAACAGGCCGGCCAGCACGTTGCCGTAGTACATCGCCGTGTCGAAGCCATTCAGCTTGGTGGTGAAGTGGAAGGTTAACATGACGAACGACGCCAGGCACAGCGTGTAGAAATGCAGGGAACGGGGCGCATTGCCGCGCCGGAAGAAGACGAACAGCCCCACGCCCAGGTAGACCAGACCGACGACGTACTGCCAGTACAGCGCTCCGTAGTCGCGAAGAGCGGTTCCAACGATCAGCGGCGCTTCGAACTCGACGCCGTTACGGCGCAAAACGTACGTCGCCTTATTAAACGCCCCGACGGTGACCAGGACCTGGCTGACCTCAATGGCTTTCTGGATAGGGACGCCGGCGATCTTCACCACGGCGTCACCTTCGCGGATCGAAACCGCCGCGCTGTCGGCCGGACTCCCATGAGTGACGTGCAGCGCCGTGACCGAGCCGTTCCGATCAACCCAGGTCACACCATCGTCGGGGAGTTTAAACTTGCTTTGCTGTTGAAAATTGATGAATGCAGACACCACCGCCGCCACGGTGAGTACCATCAGCAGCGCGCCTGAGAACTTGAACTTGAGTTCCCCCATGGGGTTATCTCTGCCTGTTTACACCAAGAGCCTACACGCTTCCCGGCTAGGTGGCTAGCAAGTAGGATGCCACAGCGCGGTGTGTTCGTTACATCAAAGAATACCTTATTCTTCAGTAGCTTACAACCGACAGCCCCGAGCCGGACTCCTCATTTTGGGAGACGCTGACTATGCGGAAGTGTAACGAAGCGCGCCGATTTCCTCGCTCTCGCGCGGTCTTGGTGGGCCCGATGACGGCCACGGCCGGTCCGCGAAAACAGAAACTCGTTCGATTGCAGCCACTTACGGATGGCTCCAACGCGGCAGGCGGCAGGCCGCAATCTTCCTCCGCCACCATCCGCTTCCTCCTGGAATTTAGAGATCCTTGGGTACGAAAATCGGGATGACACTTCTCGGGCGGGCGGCGCCTGCGGGGTGCTACATCCCGACGGCGCGCGCGTATTCGGACGAGGCGGCGGGGCGGACGGTGGTCCGCTCGCGGTCGTTTCTCCAATTCAGCCACGCCAGGCTGACCACGCGGAAAACTTCCGTGGGATCGAAGGGCTTCATCAGAACGTCATAGGCGCCCAAGTTCAGCACCTCCGCCCAGAAAGACTCGTCGGCCAGGCGCGAGGCGACAATCAGCACGGGCCGTTCCGGCAGCCCCGAAAGCTCCGACAGAACTTCCCGCCACGTCGCGTCCAGCAACTCGCTTTCGCAGATCAGGATCGGGATTCGCTGCCTTCCGAGCAGGCCGAGAGCCTCGCGCCATGTGTGCGCCGTCCGAAGGTGCCAGTTCGTGTGGCTGAAGATGTTGGACAGGAACAGGTGGTCTTCCGCAATCGGGCTGATCGCCAAAACGGTAACGACTTTCTCCGGCTGGAGCGCTTCTTCGCGCGGCACGGCTACGATCTGCCGATCTGCCGCCAACCCACGGCTGGTGGACGCTGTGCCGACATCCTTTCTATGATCTGTCATTGCTCACTCCTAGGTAATTGGAACCCAACACGTCTCGAAACAACGGGAGATTTCCAGGTGTCCAGCGGGCCACCAAACGGGTCTTTGACGTTACTCAGCGTCCTCTCGCAGCATCCAAACGGGAGAGCGTGTTGAGTACTAGTCATAGTATCCCACCGCGCGGGGCGGATTACAAGACTCAGAGCGATCGAAGTACTAGTGCGTTTGACCCGGAGATTGTCTTCATCTGAATTAAACATTTCTGCACGGCGAAGCACAACGGTTGCGGAGCGCGGTACATTAATAAGTGTTTTGATTCCAGCCAAGGTAGATATATTCCGGCAGATTCCTTTGTTTGCGAGCCTGAGCCCGCAGGAGGTCGCCGCGCTGGCCGAGCGCGCCCTCGAGAAGAAGTTCGAGCCAGGCGAGGTGCTATTCCGCGAGGGCGAAGACTGCCGGGGACTCTTCCTGCTGGGGCAGGGCAGGGCCAAGATCTTCAAGACCTCCGGCGCCGGGCGCGAGGTGATGCTGGCCATTGAATCGGCCCCATCGAGCGTGGCCGAGGTTCCTCTCTTCGACGGGGGGCCGTACCCGGCGACGGTCAGCGCCGTGGATGATGTAACGGCCTACGTGGTGACAAAACAGGACTTCCAGCACGTCTGCCGTCTCAATCCCGAGGTGACGCTGAAGGTGCTGGCGGTTGTGGGCCAGCGCCTGCGCAACCTGGTGCGTGTGGTGGAGAGCATCACGTTCGGCAGCGTGCGCCAGCGCCTGGCGCGGGCGCTCCTCGAGTTCGGCGACCAGGCCGGCTCGGATGCCTTCCCCCTTCCGGTGACTCACGAAGAACTGGCCTTCCGGCTCGGGACCGTGAGGGAAGTGGTCTCCCGGAACCTGGGGCGGTTCCAGGCGGAGGGACTGCTCCGCGTGCAACGGAAGGAGGTCGCCCTGCTCGACCGGCCCGGTCTCGAGCGCGAGGCCGAAACCGAGCTGTAATTCGCCACTAACGCTCCCGAAACGCCGTGCCCGCATCGTAGCCGGCGAGGCGGCGTTTGAGGGATTCGGCGAGCTTCGGGTCAGCCAGCGCCAGCGCCCGGCGGGCAGTCAGCGCAGCATCCGTAAAGCGGCCCGTTTCGGCGTAAGCCGCGGCCAGAGCGTCCAGGACCAAAGCATCGCGCCCTCCCGAAAGCTCGGTCGCACGGACCGCTAGCGCCAGCGCCTCCCGCCCATCGCGCAACGACGCCGCGGAGGACGTCGCCAGGACCCAGGCCGCCTGCCGGAGCGCCGTGGCGTCATTCGGCGCGAGGTCGATGGCGGCGCGCCATTCGACCAGGGCCTCCGCGGTTTTCCCTTGCGCGTAGAGCGCGTTGCCCAGGCTGTCGCGAGCCTCGGCGTACTTGGGATCCAGCTCAACCGCCTGCCGCCATTGGGCGATGGCCTCGCCCATCTGACCCTGCCGGGCGAGTACGAGTCCCAAATGGTAATGAACGGGAGCGGAGCGGGCGTCGAGTTCGAGGGCGTGGCGCAGTTCCACGAGAGCCGCGTCCAGATCTCCCTTCGCAGCCAGGGCACGTCCCCGGTTCACGTGCGCGGACGCGAGATTGGGCTGGAGGGCGATGGCCTTCCCGAACTCTGCGGTGGCGTTGTCCGCACGGCCGGCGTCGAGCGCAAGCAGCCCCAGCGCGTTGTGCGGCGCGGGATTTGCCGGGTTCTCCGCCACGGCTTTGCGGAGTTTGATCTCGCTGGTCCTGCGGAACTGGGCGGAGGCTTCCTCCCGCCGGCCCGCGGCCAGCAGAGCCACGGCCAGGTTGCCGTTCGCGAGCACGTCCTGGGCGTCGGTAGCGAGCACCTGCCGCCACGCCGCGGCCGCTTCATCGAACCGCTTCTGCTTCTGGAAGTACATCGCGCGGTCATATAGGCGGTAGAAATCGATGGCCGGACCGCCGATCTGGCGCATTCCATCCAGCGCGATGTTCACGAATTCCGGGATGTTGACGGCGCGGTTGGCGGCGGTGGTGTTGTCTACCAGAATCGGTGGGCTGTCCTTGCCGTCCGCGTCTATATGCGTCAGGATCATCTGGGTGTACGGGGAACGCGCCTTCGAGGAAAACACCAGCCAGCGGCCATTGGGCGAGAAGCTGTGCCAGGAGTTCATCAGCGCCGTGTTACATCGCATACGGCGCGCCACGCCACCCGCGGCGGGCACGATGTACAACTGGCTGTCGGGCCGCATCAGCAGGCCGTTCCGGCACTTTACGAAGACGATCCAACGGCCGTCGGGCGACACCTTAGGAAACGTGTTGCTCATCCCGTTTTGCGAGGCGCCGGCGATGGGCTCCGCCGTTCCACCCTGGCCGCCGTTGAACGCAATCCGGTAGAGGTCGTATTGGATCTGCCTCTCAGCCGGGTCGTTAGAGAACCTGGCCAGCGGCGCGCCTTCGGGGTAAGGGTCCTCGGCCTGGGCGCGGGCGAAGACGATGTAGCTGCCGTCGGGACTCCAGACGGCATTGGTCTGGACGAAGCGGCGGTCGTCGGCGCCCGGCAGGGGCTGTAGCATGGCGGTCTCACGGCTGTACCAGCTCAGAATGCCGCGCGTCGGGTAGAAGACTTGCAGGAAGCGGTAGTCGATGAAGTTCGCGACGTAATAGTTGCTGGGGCGGTGACGCGGGTCGAGCGAGGCCGCGTCCAGATCGGCGGGGTTCAGGGTGGTCACGACGTATCGGCCGTTGGGGGAAACCTGGGACATGAAACCCACGCGCAGGTTGCCTTTCAGCTCGCCCAGCGCCGTGCGCCACTGGATCACGTTCGCTTTGCCGATGGAGGTTTCAGCCGCCACGGGCGTAAGCGTGTAAAGTCCGCGGTTGTTCTGCAAGCCGTCCAGATCCATCCCCAGAGTTTTGCCGTCGCCGGAAAACGAATGGCAGTTGGCGCACATCGGCACGTCCCGCATGACGATGCGGCTTTCCGGTTCGGCGATGTTCCGCAGGCGCCAGCGGATCAGGCGCACTGCGTCGTTGGCCAGCGGCTTGATGACGCCCGGCTCGGTTTCGGAGGGCATCAGCGGGACGTCGCGATAGAAGATGGGTGCGCCCACGGGATCTTTCGAAGTGCGGATGGCCACGCGCCCGCGGGATAGGGCGCGCCCGGCGGCCGGCCCGGCGAATCCGGCGATGGTTACCGTCGCGGGAGCGAGCACCGAGCGCTTCTTGATGGATTCCCAGAGCGCGGCGGTGGGGGTCCAGGTATGCGCGGCGGCCTGTTGGGGCGTCAGCGTGGGCAACTTGTTCGTCTTCGAGATGCAATCCGGATCGATCCTGCCGATGCGCATCCGCGGGCCGCTCGAGGTGACGTGAATGGCCGGCGATCCATCGGCGAATGAGATGGCGATGCGCCAGAGGGTGACGCTCTTTTCGGCATCGCGCCAGAGGAATGTGGGCGGCGTGATCTCCGGCGGGAAGATGGAACCGTCCTCCGGATAATCGACGGTGATTGCGGCCGGCAGGGCGATGCCTGCGGCGCACACACCGACCAGCACCCTGCCCCAGAGCGAGACCAGCACGCAACCATTATCGCGCTCGGGCCCGAGGGCTGACGGCGGTTAGCCCTTCGGCTTTACCCCTTGAGCTTTACCCCTTCACACCCAGCTTCCGCAAGATCGTCATGGCGGGGCACCAGTTGGTGAAGGCCGATTGGAACAAGTTCGCGCCGATGAAGGCCGTGAAGAGGTACCAGTAAGGGCTCACCCAATAGCCGAGTGCGAGACTGGACAGAACGAACGAGCCGGCAATGAGGCGCAAGTAGCGGTTGACGGTCATGGTTTTCTCCTGTTCTTCACCATGGAGTATACGATGGGATCCCGGTCGTGGTTCGGGAGTCCCGGAGGTTACGAGGTTATTCTCTGTCACCTTGCGGGACAGGCTGCATCTGTCAGGGTATGGAAGCCACGGTCCGGTACGTCGATGGAGTGAGGTTCACCGCAACTGCGCGGGGTCACGAGGTGGTCTGCGACCAGCCGCCCGGCAATTCGGGGACGGACGCGGGGATGACGCCGCCCGAGTTTCTGCTGACCTCTCTCGGGACCTGCGCGGGCTTTTATGCCGTCCAGTATCTACGGACGCGAGGCCTGGCGGCGGACGGCCTCACCGTGCGGGTATTGGCGGAGAAGGCGCAGGCACCGGCGCGCCTCGCGACGTTCCGCATCGAGATTGACGTCCCTGGACTCGGGGACGAGCGGCACAGGGAGGGCGTGTTGAGGGCGGCGAAGGCGTGCCTGATCCACAATACGCTGCTCAATCCAGCGGCCATTGAAACCGTGCTCCGGCCCGCGGCTGCCGAGGCCGCAGCGGGGGAGTAAGAGGCATCGCCGTGCGCGCGTGTTCTACAATGCGAGCGGAGACCCGATTTGGCAGCTTCGGAAACCAGGGACGACGTCGCACTGGCGCGCGACCTCATTGCCGGCAAGCCGGGCGCGTTCGACGCCTTCGTCGATGTGTTCCGCTCCAAGATCTTCCACTACGCGTACATGGTGTGCGGGCAGCGCGAGGATGCCGAAGAGGCGACGCAGGACACGCTTCTGAAGGTGTTCGCGAACTTCGGCCAACTCCGCGAGCCGGAGAAGGTGAAGGCCTGGGTGTTCCGCATCGCCCGCAACGAGTGCCTCATGCGGCGCCGCAAGAGCGTCTTCGCTCCGACGCAGGAGCTATCGCTCGACGACTTTCTGCCGCACCAGAACCAGGAGGACGGCCGGCGGCTGGAGATCGCCGATTGGTCGGCGCTTCCGGACGACCAGGTGCTGCGCGGGGAGCTGAGAGAGGTGGTCCACGCGGCGATCGAGAAGCTGCCGGAGATTTATCGCGCGGTCATCCTGCTGCGCGACATCGAGGAACTGAGCACGGAGGAGGCGGCCGAGGTGCTGGATCTGAGCCTGGAGGCCGTCAAGACGAGGCTGCACCGGGCGCGGCTGGCGGTGCGGCAGAAACTGGACGAGTATATGAAAGACGCTAAGGCCGGAGGAAGGCGGTAATGGGTACCGGCAAGCATGACAAGCAGAAGTGCCACGAAGTGTTCGCGGTTCTGTCGGAGTATCTCGATCGGGAGTTGACTCCCCAGACCTGCGCGGAGATCGAAGCCCACCTGGCAGGCTGCCCGCCCTGCATCGACTTCCTCAACAGCCTGAAGCGCACGGTACGTCTCTGCCACAACTGCGGCGAGGGCCAGAAGCCGAAGCCGCTCACCGCGGAGCAACGGGACAAGCTGATGTCCGCCTACCGCACGTTCCTCGCCTCAAACGGGTAACCGGGACCCCGCGTATCGCCCCCGCCTTTTGGCAGCCGCTTGGGTGTACACTAGCAACTGCTCGCATGACTGAAAATGGGAGAGTTGGCCCTTGTCCGGTGGAACCGGAATGGTAACATAGCAGCTTCGAGCATCGGGCCTTTTGGGAGGGCGATATGGACAGCAAACACGGTCTGCTCGGCAGCCTGAAACACCTGGCTTTTGAAGACGAGCCGGCGAAGCCGGCGCCGCAACATACCCCGCCCGCCGCTGCCCCGCCGTTTGAGCCACCCATGGCCGCACCGGCTCCCCCGGCTGCCTATGCGACGCCGATCGATGCGGGAGTGGTGGCGGATGACGATGAGGTCTACCGGAAGATCCTGTCGCGGACGGATTTCGAAGGCACGGACGCGGCTGCGACCATACACAAGTTCCTGGAGCCGTTGAAGGCCATCCCGGACTCCGTGATGCCCCCGAATGTGAAGTTCAAGACCGCCGTCCTTCAGGCGAAGGCGCAAGCCGGCCTGACGGAAGACGCCATTCTGGCGACCTTCGACACTTTGAAAGCCAAGCTTCAGCAGGAACACGACGCGTTCGACGCAAAGGCGCAGCAGTTTGCGGCCAGCGAGCTCACGGGCCGCCAGGACCGCATCAGCCAGATCACAGCGCAGATCGGGCAGCTTCAGCAGGAGCTCGCGCAGTTGTCCAGTGAGCTGATGGAAGCGCAAGGGAAGAGCACGCACGCGCAAAGCCAATTCGTGGCCGCCGTGCAGCGCCGCGGTAGCGAAATCGAACAGCAGAAGGCACAGTACGCCGCCCTGCTGAGAGGATAAGACAAAAGTCATGAGTCTCACGCCACTTACACCCAGCTTTACGCAGAACCTGCAGGGCTATGCGCCCAAATCGTTCTGGAAGCGTCCCGAAGGCCCATTCGGCATGGTTGTGCTGGTGGCCCTGATCGTTGGCGCTGCGGTAGGCATCTACGTCATCCTTCCGTTTCTGATCACACTGCTGACGAACACGCTTTATGCGGCCGCGCTAACGGCGGTACTGATTGCGGTCCTGTGGCTGGCGTTCAATCCGACTTTCCGCACGGCGGTCAGGAATCTGTTTCAATCCACCGTGCGGTGGTTCGCGTCGTGGGTGGTGGAGACCGATCCGATCGGCATTCTCCGCAACAACCTCGACGATATGAAGAAGGAGAAGGCCAACCTGGACCAGACGCTGCAGCGATTTGCCGGGAGCGACGAGAGGCTCCAGCGCAGCATTGCGGCCAAGAACGACGAGATCGCAACGCTGGGTCACAAGGCCACGAAGGCGGAGCAGATGGCGGCGGCGGCCACCGATCCGATGGAGCGCGAGCGCCTGATGCTGGAACGCCAGACCTTCCTCGAGAAAGCCGGGATGTTGATGCAAGGCGTGAAGCAGCTTCAGGCACTTCAAGAGCAGACGTCGAAGATGCTGAGCACCTTCCAGCATTGGTCGCAAATCGCCGACAGCAAGATCCAACGGACGGAGAACAAGGTCAGCTTCCTGGCCGAGCAGCGCAAGATGATTCTGGACGCCAAGGCGACGCTGGGCGTCGGGCAGAGCTTGCTGCGCGGCAATCCGGAACAATTGAAGATGGTCGACATGGCCCTCGATTACCTTGAAGAGGATACCTCCCGCACCCTGGGCGAGATCCGCGAGTTCTCCCGCTACACGGACAAGCTGCTCACGGACGATCAGATTGAATCCGGCGCGATGGCGGACGAAGCGGCCTCCAAGTTTGCCGAGTTCAACCAGAAGTTACTCACGGCCGGCAGCCAACCTGCGGGCGCCGACATGATTCAGATTCCCGGCCTGGCCGCACCTGAGCCGGTGGCGATTCCCCGCACTCCGGCCAGCGGCAAGAGCGCGGGCGATTACGACAACATGTTCAAGTAGGTAGTTCGACGAGCTCATCGGGAGGAAAAAGCAATGGCACGTTTGAAGCCGCAAGCGAAGGTGGTCCTGATTGTGGTGTTGGCGGGCGGTGTGGTTTTTGGATTGCGTTCGGCCATGCAGCATGGCTGGATTCCGACCCCCGGCATCATAAAATCGGTCGTCGCCACTCGAGTGGACCTGCCGCCGCAAACGGAGGCGCAGGTGGCCAACGTGCAGGCTTTGCCCTATCCGTCCACCACCGTCGCCAATGTCTCCGCGACGCGCATGCCGTTCGACATCTGGGAGTGGAACGCCATGTTCTCGCTGCTCTATGCGAATGGCGGCAAGGAAACCACCAAGGGCTCGCTGATGGAGAAATACGGTGTGAACCTCGCCTTGCATCGCGAAGATTCCAACTCGCAGATGAAGGCCGACCTGCTGAGCTGCGCCAAGCAACTGCATGACGGTGAGAAGACCTGCTCCTCGGGGGCCGCGGCGGTGGTGGTGATGGGCGACGGCGGTGGCCAATGGCTGGCCGATCTGAATCCGCAACTGAGGAAGCTGGGGCCGGAATACCAGGCGGTGATCATTGGCGCGGTGGGCCGCTCGAACGGAGAGGACGCGCTGCTGGGGCCGGCTGAGTGGAAGACGAATCCGCAGAGCATGAAGGGTAAGACCGTAGTTGGAGTGATTCGCGATGGCGACTGGAATATCGCCCTGAATTACCTGGGCTCGAACGGACTGAAGAACAATCCGGACCTGAAGACTTACGACCCGGATGCCGTCAACTGGATTTCGGCCCCCGACGAGGATTACATCAAGGCGGTAACCGAGGTGTACATTCCCAACCGCTGCGAGGACCGCAAGGAAGTCAAGGACGGCCGCCCGACTGGCGAGACGGTGAAGGTTTGCCCGGATGGCGTGGTTACCTGGACCCCGGGGGACGAACAGGCGGTACACGGCCGCCCGGGCACGACGAAGATCGTGTCCTCGCATGAATACGCTTCGCAGATGCCCGCGGTCATTATGGGGATCAAGAAGTTCTTCAACGACAACCGCGACGAAGTTCACGGGCTGCTGGCGGCGAGTTTTCAGGCTGCCGACCAGTTGAAGGCCTTCGACGCGGCACGCCGCAAGGCCGGCGAGATTTCCGCCAAGATCTATAACGACCAGGACGGCGCATATTGGTACAAGTACTACATGGTCGTCCACGATCCGAAGACGGGCCAGTCGTTGGGAGGCTCGGCAGTGTTCAATCTCGAGGACGACGTGAATTATTTCGGACTGGACGGTAAGCACAATAACAACATGCGCGCCAGTTACGAGACGTTCGGCCGGATCGCGACGCAGAACTACCCGCAATTGTTCAAGGACAATCCCATCCCGACATACAAGGAAGCCGTGGACACATCGTTCGTCTTTGGCGCTCAGGGCTTGCTGAACACCAGCGGCGTTCAGGGCGCCAGTGCCGAGACAGTGGATTACGCCAAGGAAGCCGCCGGCGGCACCGTGGTCGGCCATAAGGCGGTGTACATCAACTTTGCGAGTGGCTCCGACCAGCCGCTCTCGAACAGCCTCACCATCCTGAACGAACTCAAGGACGCCCTCGCCATCAACTCGCAGTTGGCGCTCCAGATTGACGGCTACACGGACAATGCCGGCAGCGACGCCATTAACGTCCCGTTAAGCGAAAAACGAGCGCTCGCCGTGAAGCGCTACTTCCAGCAAATGGCTCCGCTGAGCTTCCCGGAGTCGCGATTCAAGTCCGTGGCCGGACATGGCTCCGAGAGCCCGCTGGCCTCGAACGCGACGGCCGGAGGCAAGGCGCTGAACCGTCGCGTCGAGATCAGTCAGATCGGCGAGTAGTCCCGCTGGAGCGGGCAAGCGGCCTGGCTCCTGTTTCGTTTCGATGAATATCATGAGCCAAGCTGCGACGGTATTTGCCCCTAACTCGGTCCTGAACAAGAGCACCGTACGGATCCTGATTGCCACTCAGGTTACTCTGGCGTTTCTGCTGTGGGCGTTCAGTCCGTTCGTGCTGTTGCCCAAACCGAACGAAGTGTTAGCCGCGCTGGGCGACATGTGGCGCGAGGGTTTGGGATCGGAACTGGTCACCAGTTTCTACCTGAACCTGGAAGCGATCGGCCTGGCCACCGTCGTTTCCCTGCTGCTGGCGTATGCGACGGTGATGCCCTTCTTCCGGCCCATCGTCGCCCTGCTGAGCAAGCTCCGTTTTCTGTCGCTGGTCGGGTTGACTTTCTTCTTCACCCTCATGGCCAAGAGCGGACATGAGCTGAAGTTATCGCTGCTGGTGTTTTCGGTGTCGGTATTTTTCATCACGGGAATGGCCGATGTTATCGAAAGCATTCCGAAAGAGAAGTTCGATTTGGCGCGCACGCTGCGCATGGGCGAATGGCGGGTGGTCTGGGAAGTGATCGTTCTTGGCCAAATTGACAAAGTCTTCGACGTGCTCCGCCAGAACGCCGCGATCGGGTGGATGATGCTGACCATGGTGGAGGGAATTGTCCGGTCGGAGGGCGGCGTCGGAACCGTTCTGCTCGACCAGAACCACCACTTCCGCCTGGCGGCGGTCTTCGCCATTCAGTTGACGATCCTGATGCTCGGCCTGCTCCAGGACTACGGTATCGGCATGACGAAGAATCTCCTTTGCCCGTACGCGGCGCTGACGCTGGAGCGCAAGTAAATGGGAAACACCGCTTATAGCCTCGGCAAGACGCTGTTGAAGATCGAGAACGTATGTCTCGAGTACGATGGCCGTCCCGTGCTCAAGAACGTCAACGCGGAGGTCCGCAAGATCGCCGTGCCGGGCCGGATCCAAGGGCAGGTCGTCGGGGTGCTTGGTCCTTCTGGCTGCGGTAAGACCAGCCTGTTTCGAATCATCGCGGGGTTGAACCCGCCCACGTCGGGCCGCGTGTCGGTAGACGACTTCGATCGCCCGGTGAAGGCGGGAGAAGTAGGCGTGGTCGCCCAGAGCTATCCGCTTTTCGAGCATCGCACCGTGATGGGAAACCTGATGCTGGCGGCGAAGCGGAAGGAAACGGACTCCCAAAGTGCCCACGACAAAGTCATGGGGCTGCTGACGGAGTTCGACCTGGCAGACAAGTTCGGACTTTACCCCGCCCAGCTATCGGGCGGCCAGCGTCAAAGGTGCGCCATCATCCAGCAGATCCTGTGTAGCGAGCACTTCCTGCTGATGGATGAGCCGTTCTCAGGCCTCGATCTGCTCATGCTGGAGAAGACCTGCGAGCTGATCACCAAGGTTGCCGATATGGACGACCTGAACACCATCATCGTGGTCACGCACGACGTGACCGCAGCCTGCTCGGTGGCCGACCATCTGTGGCTCATGGGCCGCGATTCCGACACCTCCGGAAACAAGATCCCCGGCTGCCGTGTCGTCAAAGAGTACAATCTGATTGAGCGCGATCTGTGCTGGCAGCCGGGGATTATCACGACTGCGCGGTTCACCGATTTCGTCCGCGAGGTGAAAGAGGAATTCAGGAGACTCTAGATGGAAAAGAAGAAAGAGATCGAACTCTTGGTTTGTAAGTGCAAGTCATGCACTCACTGGGAAATCGGCCGGGACGCGATCATCTGCAAGACTTGCGGTTTGGTGTTGCCGGCCAAGATCGCCGTGGACGATCACCACATGCTTCACTGGCAGAAGCACGAGCGCTAGGCGAACCGGGGAACTATCGCCGGCGGCCCGCGCTAGAAGACTTCCGAGTTCTCCTTCAGGTAGGCCAATACTTCGTCCACCTGGCAGAAGGCTAGAGCCGTGTAAGTGTCGGCGGCGCCGTAGTAAAGAACGATCCGGCCGGTAGGCGCGTCGGCGATAGCCGCGCACGGAAACGCCACGTTGGGGACGAAGCCCACGGTCTCGTAGTCCTTTTCGGGTGTCATCAAGTAATCGCGGGTGCGGTAAAGGACGCGGCTGGGATCTTCGAGATCGAGCAGCACCGCTCCCGTGCTATAGACGTACCCGTTACAGGTCGTCGTGACGCCGTGGTAGAAGAGCAGCCAGCCTTGGGTGGTTTCGATGGGCACCGGGCCTGCGCCAATCTTCGTGGCTTGCCACCAGCCTTTGCCGCCGCGGCTCATCACCAGGCGATGGCGTCCCCAGTAAGTCAGATCCGGGCTGTAGGAAAGAATGATGTCGCCGAAGGGCGTGTGGCCGCTATCGCTCGGGCGGCTCAGCAGCGCGTACTGGCCGCCGATCTTGCGCGGGAACAGGACGCCGTTGCGATTGAACGGCATCAGCGGATTCTCCATCTTGACGAAAGTGCGGAAGTCCTTTGTTCGGCCGAGACCGATCGAAGCGCCGGGGAAATCGTCGCACCAGGTGATGTAGTAAGTGTCTTCGATCTTGAGCAGCCGCGGGTCGTAACCGTAGCTGTTGGGTTTCGGCCGGCCCTGCTCGTCTTGCCAGGGGATCACGCCGGCGTCGATGTCCCAATGAATGCCGTCGGCGCTGCGGCCGAAGTGGAGATCGGCGCGGCCATTGCGGTGGTCGGCGCGGAAGACGCCCACGAAAGCGCCTTCGTAAGGAACTGCCGCGCTGTTAAAGATGCGCGCCACGCGGCCCACGGGATTCCAACCGATGATCGGGTTGGCGCTGTAGCGCCATACGACGTCGCTCGAACCGGCGAGCCGGGCCTCCCAGGGAAGATTCGGGACGGCAGTCCCAACGATGGTCTGTGACTTCGTCTGACTCACAAGATCTCCAATCCTATTTGGCGGGGGCTGCTTCGGCCGCCGCGCGGCGTTCCTTCAGCTCGATTCCGATCGTCTTTTCCATCGTGGCATCCAGGCCGTAGAGGAGAGCGACGCCCGCGGTGACCAGACTCGCCACGGCTGGCAGAAGGCTCACCATCATGCGGATTCCGAACACCGCCGAGGGGAGCTGCACGACGTTGGGCCTGTAGCCGTAAAACGTCAGCAGCCATCCGGCAACGGCCGCGCCCAGCACCGCGCCCTGCTTCTGCGCGAAGCTGCCGGCGGAGAAGACCAGGCCGGTGGAGCGCCGTCCGAAGCGCCACTCGCCGTAATCCGCTGTGTCCGCGAACATGGCCCAAGTGATGGGGTTCAACGGCCCGGCCACGAAAGAGCCGAGGATCTGCGAGCCGTAGATCAGGACGTAGTCGTGCGGGCCCGCGAAGAACAGCGCCGCGCAGCAGGCTGCGTTCAGCAACGATAGCCAGATGTAAGTGGATCGCTTGCCGCCGAGCAGCCTCAGCGCCCACGGCGCCGACACCACGCCGAGCAGGCTGAACACCGTTCCCGCAACCATCCAGGAGGAAGCCATGTCCTCGCTTCCCACCACGTACTTGAAGAAATACACCTGGCCCGCCAGCTTGATGCCGACCCAGACCTGGAACATGATATTGACCGCCGCCAGCACTAGCCACGGCTTGTTGCGGCCCAGGTCGCCGAGGTCCGTCTTCATGCTGGATTTATGCCGCTCGAGGGTTTGCACACGCTCTCGCGTTGAGCCGAAAGTAAACAGGAACAGGCTCACCGCGATGCAGCCGTAGACCGCCAATGCGAGCGGGTAGCCCACGTGCTTATTGCCGTGTCCCAGGAGTTTGACCAACTGGAGAAGCGTGCCCTGCACCACCAGGTTGCCGCTGAAGGCGCCGACGAACCGGAAGGAGGAGAGCCGCGTGCGCTCCTCGCCCTGGTTTGTGATGACGCCCAGCAACGCCGCGTAGGGGACGTTGAGCATGGTGTAGAAGAGCATCAACAGCGAGACGGTGACGTAGGCGTAGATCAGTTTTCCGGTGGCCGACAGATCGGGCGCCGTAAAGGCAAGGACGCCGGAAACCGCAAACGGGATGCACATCCACAACAGCCAGGGGCGGAACCTGCCGAAGCGCGACCGGGTGCGGTCGGAGGCCATTCCCATCAAGGGATCGACGAAGTTGTCCCAGGTGCGCGTCACCAGGAGCATGGTGCCCGCAGCGGCCGCCGTGATCCCGAAAGTGTCGGTATAGAAAATGAGGAGGAAGACGCTAAACGTGTTCCAGTAGAGGCAGAAGCCTAGGTCGCCGCCGGCGTAACCGATGCGTTCGATCCAGCCGACGCGTTCCTGATCGGATTTGAGGGGCATCCAAGATACCTCGGTACGAAAATAGCGCGCCCGCGAGCGCGCCCCTCAATATACTACAGTTGGCTCCGGGCTTGACAAGGCCGCGGCCGGCTGCTGAGCGCTCCGGCCGCGGCGACTCGATCCGCCTTACGGTGCGAAGTAGCCGTTGATATCCAGGATCACGTGGGTGTCGTCAGTCACGTAGAAGCTGATCGCCCCGTTGGCGCCGGCGGGAACGATGGCGGCATTTGCGACCACGCTGCCGTCGCCCGAGTTCAATGTCGAGACAAGCGGCTGGTTCGAGCCGGCAGGCCACGCCGTGAGATAGGCAAGCGGGCCGTCCGGCACGACCGTCACGTTCATGGCATACGCCGCCGCCGTCGCCGGAATATTGCACACGCTTTGGGTAACTGCGAATGAGCGCGTGGTGCCGCCCTCTAGCTCCGGTCCGCCGAAGGGGCCGTCGGCATTGCGCGTGTCCGCAACCCGGCACGGCGTGACCGGATAGAACGACAGCGCTCCAGGGTTGCCCGGGGCGGCGAAGTAGCCGTTGATATCCAGGATCACATCCGCCGGGTCGGTTACGTACGCCGAGATCGACCCGTTCGTTCCCGCCGGTACAATGGCCGCATTCGCCACCACCGTGCCGGCCATGGAGTTCAGCGTTGACACCAGCGGTTGATCCTGCCCTGTGGGCCACAGCGTCAGATAGCCTAGCGCACCGTCCGGCGCCACCGTGACATTCAGCGAATAGGCTGTCGCCGAGGCCGGCACGTTACACGAACTCTGCGGAACGGGGAAGGGCCGGCCTTGACCACCCCCCGGTGTGGGCCCGCCAAACTGGCCCGCCGGATTCCGTGTGTCGGCAAAGCGGCACGGCGCGGCCGGATAGAAGGCGTACGAACCGGTCCCGCTCGAGGTGTCGAAATAGCCGTTGATGTCCAGGATGATGTCGGAGTTGTCGGTGACGTAGGCGCTCACCGCCCCATTCGTGCCCGCTTGCACAATGGCTGCGTTCGCCAATACGAAGCCGCGCCAGGAGTTCAGCGTGGAGGCCACTGGCTGAGGCTGCCCGGTGGGCCACAGCGTCAGGTAGCCAAGTCTCCCTCCGTGCGGAATCACGGTCACGTTCAAGGAGTAGGCCGTTGCCGTGTCCGGGATGCCGCAGTTGCTCTGCGGAATGGCGAACGAGCGAGCGGTCCCGGCGGCGAGCGCAGGCCCGCCGAACGGGCCATTGGCACTGCGCGTGTCCACCACGCGGCAGGGCTTCACCGGAACGAAGTGGAGGCCAACCGGCGGCGCTCCCGTCTGCGGCGTGGCGTTCGCTTCATTCGATAGCGCGCTGGCGCCGCCGGCGTTCACCGCTGCCACTTTGTAGAAATACGGCGAGCCGTTGGTGAGGCCGGTGTTGATGAAGGTGGTGGCCGTGATTCCGGTCGCGATGGGCGCCGTTGCTTCGCCGCTCGCCGCGCCGCCGCGATAGACGTTGTAAGAAGTCGCCCCGCTCGAGGCCGTCCAGTTGAGAGTTACCTGGGCGTTGCCGGCAGTGGCTGTGAGGCCTGTGGGCGCGGCGGGAAGGGTGGGCGCGCTCGCCTGCGGCGTGGCGTTGGCTTCATTCGAAAGCGCGCTGGTGCCGCCCGTGTTCACCGCCGCCACTTTGTAGAAATACGGCGAGCCGTTGGTGAGGCCGGTGTTGACGAACGTGGTAGCCGTGATTCCGGTCGCGATGGGCGCCGTTGCTTCGCCGGCCGCTGCGCCGCCGCGATAGACGTTATAGGACGCGGCCCCGCTCGAGGCCGTCCAGTTGAGAGTCACCTGGGCGTTGCCGGCAGTGGCCTTGAGGCCGGTGGGCGCAGCCGGCGCGCTCACCTGCGGTGTCGCGTTGGCTTCATTCGAAAGCGCGCTGGTGCCGCCCGTGTTCACCGCCGCCACTTTGTAGAAATACGGCGAGCCGTTGGTGAGGCCGGTGTTGACGAACGTGGTAGCCGTGATTCCGGTCGCGATGGGCGCCGTTGCTTCGCCGGCCGCTGCGCCGCCGCGATAGACGTTATAGGACGCGGCCCCGCTCGAGGCCGTCCAGTTGAGAGTCACCTGGGCGTTGCCGGCAGTGGCCTTGAGGCCGGTGGGCGCAGCCGGCGCGCTCACCTGCGGTGTCGCGTTGGCTTCATTCGAAAGCGCGCTGGCGCCGCCCGTGTTCACCGCCGCCACTTTGTAGAAATACGGCGAGCCGTTGGTGAGGCCGGTGTTGACGAACGTGGTAGCCGTGATTCCGGTCGCGATGGGCGCCGTTGCTTCGCCGGCCGCCGCGCCGCCGCGATAGACGTTGTAAGAGGTCGGCCCCGCTCGAGGCCGTCCAGTTGAGAGTTACCTGGGCGTTGCCGGGCGTGGCCGTGAGGGCCGTGGGCGCTGCGGGTGCGGACTGCGCCCCAACGACGATCGTCGCTCCGTTGCTGTTCCAGTAGTAGTCCGTCACCCAAGTGCTGTCGAACACGCCGATCATGACCGTGTAGTTGCCTGTCGCTTGAGAACTGGGCACGCTCCAGGTGTAGGTGTACTTCTGGCTCTGGTTGCCGGTGAAACTCTGCGCGCCGACGGCGTCCGTGGCAACCGCAGTGCCAGCGCTGTTAAATACCTGCATTTCGACGTTGCCGTTTGTCAGGCTGGCCGTCCCAGTGTCGGTCACGGTGAAGGAGATGACCGTTGACGATCCAGGCGCCACAGTGGACGGGCTAGCCGAAGCCGTCGAACTGAACGTGAGCGAAGAGCTCACAGTAATGGTCCCGGCCGAGTTGTTCCAGTGCCACTGCTGCCACGTCGCGCTGAAGACGCCCACCTCGACCTTGAATGTTCCGGAGGTCGCCGGTGTGAACGCCAGCGTGTAGTTATGGGACTGGTTCGCGGTGAAACCCTGGGCGGTGAAGTTCTGGGTCGCCACGGTGTTCCCGCTTGCATCGAGAGCCAGGACCTGCACGATCCCGCCGGTGAGGGTGTTGGCCGTGTCTGTGACCGTGGCGGTAACCGTCGTGCTGGTCCCTTGAGTCACCGGGTTCGGGGAAGCGGTCGCCGAAGACGTGAACGTCGGAGGAACGATGGGAGTCGCGGCGAGCTCAGCCGAATTTCCGCTCGTACCAGCCGTGTTCGTCGCGGTGACCACATAGAAGTAAGTTGTTCCGTTAGTCAGGCCGCTGTCGCTGTATTGGGTAGGAGCCGGACTGGTCACCGTGCCCAGGGTGGCATAGGGCCCACCGCTCACAGTGCCGCGTTTTACGGTGTAACTGGTGGCGCCGCCCCCGGCGTTCCACGTCAGGGTAACCGTGCCGCTGCCCACCGTGGCCACCAGGCCTGTCGGCGCCGCGGGAGGCGAAACGGAGGAACCCGCCGGAATCACGAACAGCGTGATGCTCTGCGGGGGAACCGTGGTCGTGATCGCGTTGCTCGTGACAGCGACGCTGGCCAGGTGGGTGATGGAGGTCTGCGACGCCGAGGCGATCTGCCAGGCCTGCGCCGTTCCGGTAGTCGCGAAGTTCGCCAGGCTTACCGTTACCGGAGTGCTGCCCGGCTGTTTGTTGATCACCATCACGGTCAGCGCGCCGTCGGAACTGCGCACGGCCGCGAACGACGAGAGGTTGTCCGGGTTCGACACGGTTGCCGCTACGCTGGTGTCGCCGAACGTCGAATTGTTGCCGTCGTAGTTACGGTAGATCTGGCTGGCGAGATAAGTGACGTAGTAAGTGGTCGGCGTGGTGGTAGTGTCTTCGGCCACCGTCCAGCGGGTCGCCAGATCGAAGCCTTCGCGCCCGTAAATGCCCAGCACGTCGGCCTGCGTGGTGGCGCCGTTGAGATTCGGCTCGTCGCCCCAGTTGTATTCCGTGCAACCAATCTCCAGGCCAGGGTAATACTGGTTCGCCATGGCCCTCAACGTAGGAATCCAGTTGATGACCCGGCCGTTGATGCCGATGTCGCCATACCAGTTGGGATCCTGGAAGTTCGGGTCCCAGAGCATCCGAGTCTGTGCGTTGCGGGCCAACTGCGTGGCCTGAGCGTCGTCGCTGCCGGGACCGTCGTTGTAGCAGTGAACGGTCAGGATGTCGATGAGCTGCGTGCCGGTCTGCTGCTTGTATGCATAGAGCTGCTGGAGCAGCCAGGGATAGTAGTAAGTGTTGCCATGCGTGGCATAATCCGAGCCGGACCCGGTGCCGTTGGCCTGGTCGTATCCGCTGTAGTACATGGCCCACCAACCCCACTCTTCAAAGCCGGCGATCTTTGCCGTCGGATCGGCGGCGCGGATGGCGCTGGCATACTCCACGATCTTCTGGTACATCTCGGCGTAGTTAGCCGGCGTGGGGTGGACGTCGCGATGGGTGGAGTACCAGATGGACGGCTCGTTGTCGAGAATGTAATACTTGACGCCGCCGGGGCTCGAGGCCGGACCAAAGGTGTTCTTGAAGTGCGTAACCCACGCCTGCTCGGTCGCGGCGGTGTTCGCGACGCCGGTGTCGAGCGGGTTATTGCCCTTGACGTCAGCGCCCACGGCCGAGCAGTACTTGTTGGTGGTCGCACACACGCCATTGCCCGCGTCGGAGTTCCAGTAATCCGTGGCCCCTTGAGCGCCGTACTTGCTCACCGAGAAGCCTTCGAGCGTGCTGCGATTCGAACCGAGATTCGCCAGATAGTCGATCATCGGGATGGTGAACAGCGGTTCGGCGCCGTTATTGGCCGAGCGCGTGGTTGCAACGTAGGCATCCGCCGACCCGCTGGCCGTCCCGCTGCCGTCGGAGTAAGTCTCGAAGTACCAGTCGGCGCCTGCCGAGTGCGCGTCGATCAGCCAGTTATACCGGCTCGTGGAGTTTCCGCCCCAGCGGTTCAGCGGAGCGTTCAACTTCAACATGTCTTGCGCCGTGCCGTAGGCGATTCCGTAGATGTTTGGGTTGATCGGATGCCGGTTCGCGCTTGCGTCCACACTCACCGAGGTCGCCGCATTCTGCGCCAAGGCCTGCGCGGCGCCGAATAGCACGATCAAGGACAATCTGATTCCGTTGCTCTTCATATAGGGGCGTCCTTTTTTCGCTTTTGGGTCGGGTTGCGAACTCGATTCGCGGCGCTCGAAGCGCCAAAGCCCCAGGCAAGGAGCGAGGTGAGCAGGGCCACGGACGATAGCACTCCACCTCAGGAGCAGAACTCAGACATCCTGATCCGGCTAGGGGTCAGGAACCCTGAACGCAAGTCCTGTGAGTACTGGAGCCATCGTAGTGCTAGTAGGACTAACTGTCAATGGGAATTCTGGGTCCTCTTTACCCCAGCCCACTACCCACAACTGAGGGCGCTGCAAAGCATGAGCCGATATACGCGCTCGGCAAAAGCGTTCCGCGTTGACGCGAGTCAGAACGCCGTGCGATGATGACAGCCATTGTTGGAGGTCTCCGTCATCGCGGAGTCGATTCAGGGCAAACGGATGCTACGAGTGGGGTTCCCCCGGTACGCTGCGGCATTGTTCTTAGTCTGTTTGATGGCCTGCGGCGGCAAGCAGCCTAACACCGGCCCTTCCGCGTCTGCCTCACCTACTCCGACGGCCACTCCGACCCCAACCCCCACTGCGACCCCAACTCCGACACCGGCCCCGGTGGCGGGAACCTCGTTCTACGTGGACTGTTCCGCCGCTGCCAACGGCACGGGAACCCAGTCCAGCCCGTGGAACAATCCGACATCGGTCAACGCAACAATCTTTAACCCAGGGGACCAGATCTTCTTCAAGCGGGGGATGACTTGCAGCGGCGTGTTGGCTCCTCAAGGGTCTGGAACGAGCGCGTCCCCGATCGTCATTGACGCTTACGGCACCGGCTCTCAGCCGGCAACACCGTAGGGTCTGCTTGCCACGCCGGTCAGGTGTGCATGCGGAAAAAAGGCGGCGTGCCGCTCCACCCCAGGTGTCAAGCCTCTGGTGGACTCCACGCCGCCTAAATTACCCTGCCATCACAGGCGTCGCCCGTTCTGCCCGCGCCTGACGGGTGCCTCGTGTCCCGAGCGTGGGCGCTACTGCAACGGCAGGGTCCCGGACAGAGGCAGGTCGGGGTAGTTGTCCGCTATCCGGTTGGTGCCGAAGGAGAGGATTTGCCCCCCGTTGGCGGCCACGATTCCGGCGCTATTATCGGTAATGCTGTTCCCCGCGATCCGGATCGTCGCGCCGGTTCCGTCCGCGTACAACGCGTACCCCGTGGAGAGCGTGACCGTGGAGTTCACGACGTCCACTTGGCTCGACGGGACAGCGTAGAATCCGTAGCCCACATTTACGAGCGTACAGTGCGTGGCCACCATCTGGCCGGTTCCGAACGTGATCCCGTTGGGTGTGTTGATGACGGTAACCTCGTCGAGCACGGCTCTCATGAGCGAAGCTCCGTTGCCGAACAGGTTCATGCCTCCGTACGTCGCGTCTCGAATCGTCACGTTCTTGGCGTACAAGTACGGTCCGCTTCCGGTAGTGCCAGTTGACGCTGTGGCTGTAATGCCGTAACCGGGGTCCGAGATCGACACGTTCTCGACTTCAAGAGCCGCTCCGGAGCTCCAGTATATGGCGGCCATACCGCTTGCAGGGGGCAAAAAGTTGATGGACAAGTTCCGGAGCTGGACCCGATCGCTCGCGCCGGCCTCCACCAGAATTCCGGGGCTCCCCGTGTTGCCCACCTGGATGTGGAGGAAGTTGCCCCCATCAATGGTGAGCGCTTTGCCAACCGTGAAGCCGAAATCGTTCATGGGAGCGAGCACGTCCACCTCGCCCCCCACGCTGGTGACGGTCACGGCCTGCTGGACGGTCTTACAAGGAGCAGTAGGGGTGCCGCAGGTGCTCGAGTCCACACCATTGCTCCCGACCCACGTGCGCGTGTTGGTAGCCAGTCCTGTCGCGGCCGTGCCAAGCGCCGCAACGACAAATGTGACGAATCTGAGTTGAATGTGTTTCATAAGTTGGATTCTCCAAGGGCTCGCTGGAGGCAGGGATCCCGCCTGCCTCCCGCCGCGAGCGTGCATCCTACTTTAACGACACCGTCCCGGACGGAGCTCCGTCCGTGGTGTTTCCCGCCAGCCGATTGGTGCCGAAGGAAATGATTTGCGAGCCATAGGCTGGCAGCAATCCGGTCGTGTTGTCATGTATGTTGTTGTTCGCGATCCGTAGGATCGCGCCGGCTCCCTGGGCGGACATTCCGGTAGTCGAGAGCTCAGCCGTGGAGTCCACGACAGTTAGTACGCCCGAAGGTCCAGCCTCAAACGCGTAGAAGGATGCATGCATGACCGCGCAGTGGGTCGCCTCTCCCTGGCCGTAGTTGAGCACGATCCCGTCGGGGGCGTTGACGACGGTTACGCCGTTGACCAGAGCGTCCATGGGCGCGGTGCTGGTGCCCGCGATCAGCAGGCCGCCGATCGTGGTGTCCCGAACCGTCACGTTCTTCGCGTAGAAGTACGAGCCTCCGGCTGCCGTTATCGTCGGCGCGAGATAGAGGTAGGTGCCGCCCGAGGTCGACACGTTCTCGATTTCAAGCGTCTCCCCGGAGTACCAATTTATCGGAGAGCCGCCGTTGCTGGGCAGGACGTTTATTGACAGATTCCGGATCGCAACCGCGTCGGTCGTACCAGCCTGCACGTTTATGCCGATGGTTTGGGTCCCGCCCACCTGGATGTGCAGGAAGCCGCCCCCGTCGATGATGAGGGCTTTCGGGACGTAGAAGCCGAAATCGTTCATGGGATCGAGGACGTCCACCTCGCCCCCAGCGGAAGTGACGTTCACGGCCTGCTGCATAGTCTTGCAGGGAGAAGTTACGGCGCCGCAGGTGCTCGAGTCAACGCCATTGTTCGAGACCCACGTGCGGGTGTTGCTAGCCAGTGCTGTCGCGGCCATGCCGAGCGTCGCGACGGCTAATGTAACGAATCTGAGCTGAGTGTGTTTCATAAATTCAAGTCTCCTGTCTGAAATTGTTGTTTCCATCGCTTACTGCGCGAAGTACCCGTTGATGTCCAAAATCACCTGCGTCGCGTCCGTGACGTAGATGTCGATCGCCCCGCCCGTGCCCGCCGGCACGATCGCCGCATTCGCCACAACCGCGGCCTCCGGCGAGTTCAGCGTCGAAACCACTGGCTGCGTCGATCCAACCGGCCACGCCGTCAGATATCCCAGCGGTCCGTTTGGTACCACCGTCACGTTCAGCGAGTACGCCACCGCCGTCGCGGGGATATTGCAGCCGCTCGCCGGAATCGCAAAGGAGCGCGTCTGCTTGGCCGTCATCCCCGGCCCGCCGAAAGGCCCCGGCGCATTGCGCGTGTCGGCGATGCGGCAAGGCGCCACCGGGTAGAACGACAGCGCGTTCAAACCTCCGGGCGCCGCGAAGTAACCGTTCGTATCCAGCACCACGTCGGTCGTGTTCGTGACGAAAACCGAAATCGCCCCGTTGGTCCCCGCCGGAACCAGCGCCGCGTTCGCCAGCACCGCGCCCTGCGGCGAATTCAGAGTCGAAACGTACGGCTGCGTCTGCCCCTCCGGCCAGATCGTCAGGTATTCCAGGGGTCCATCGGGCACCACGGTGACATTGAGCGAATAGGCCTCCGCTGTAGCCGGCAGCTTGCAGGAGCTCTGGGGCACCGGGAAGTCGCGGTGCTGTTGGCCTTCCATGCTGGGCCCGCCCAACGGGCCCGTCGCATTCCGCGTGTCGGCGATGCGGCAAGGCGTAGCGGGATAGAAGGAGTAAGAACCCGGCCCGCCCGAGCTCTCGAAATAGCCGTTGATATCGAGGACCACGTCGGAGGCATCGGAGACAAACACGCTGACCGCTCCGTTCGCTCCCGCCGGCACGAGGGCCGCGTTCGCCGCTACGTCACCCTCCTCCGCGTTCAGCGTCGAGACGGTGGGCTGAGTCAGGCCAGTGGGCCACAGCGTGAGGTAGCCAAGCGGCCCCTGCGGCACCGCGGTCACATTCAAGGAGTAAGCCTGCGCGGTGGGGGGAATGTTGCAAGCGCCCGCCGGGATCAAGAACGAGCGCGGGGCGCCACCCGCGAGCCCCGGCCCCCCGAAAGCGCCGGGAGCCAGGCGCGTGTCCGCTACTCGGCACGGAGTGACGGGAACGAACCGCAGGCCAGACGACAGCTTCGTAACAAAGCCGTCGTAGCTTCCCTTGAGCGCCGCCTGGTAGGGCGCCTTGGTCGGGAAGTCGGTCGATGCGGTGTATCCAACCACGTAGGCCGCGTCCGCCCCGTCCACGGCGATGCCGGCGCCCCAGGATTTGTCGGTGCTTCCCCCAAGGTAGGTGGAGTAAATCAGCACATTGCCGACTGGCGACAGCCTTGTCACGAAAGCCTCGTAGTTCCCCTGGTTTGCGTTTGTGCTCTGGTAGGCCGATTCGGTGGGGAAGTCGTTCGAGTTCGTATAGCCCGTGACGTAGGCCGATCCGCTTGCGTCCAGCGCGATGCCTGTGCCCTCGTCATCCCCGCCGCTGCCGCCCAGGTAGGTCGAGTAAACCAGTGCGTTGCCGGCCGGCGTCAGCTTGGTCACGAAAACGGCGTCGCTGTCGTCACCCTTCAGGGTTGTCTGGTAGGCCGATTGCGTGGGAAAGTCGGTCGAGCTCGTGTAGCCCACGACATAAGCGGCTCCCGCGGCGTCGGTGGCGATCCCGTTGCCGCGGTCATAATTACTACCGCCCAAATATGTCGAGTAGACCAGCGCATTCCCGGCCGGCGTCAACTTGGTGACGAAGGCGTCCCACTCTCCCCCGTAGGCACTTCGAAGCGCCGACTGTGTCGGGAAGTTGGGCGATCTGGTCATTCCAGTAACGTAGGCCGAACCTGCTCCATCCACCGCTATTCCGTTGCCCCCATCGACGCCGCTGCCACCCAGATACGTCGAGTAGACCAGCGCATTTCCGGCCGGCGTCAGTTTGGTGACGAAAGCGTTGTACGTTCCCAACAGAGTCCCCTGGTAAGCGGACTGCGTCGGGAAGTTGGTCGAGCTGGTCTCACCGGCGATGTATGCCGAGCCCTTGGAATCCACGGCGATGCCGTTGGCGGTGTCGTCGCCGCCGCCGCCCAGGTACGTCGAGTACTCCAAAGCGTCGCCACCCGGCGACAGCTTGGTCACGAAACCGGTGTAGCCGGAGCTTTTCGTCTGGAGGGTCGCCTGGTAGGGCGACTCGGTGGGAAAGTCCGGCGAGGTGGTGTATCCCGCCAAATAAGCCGAGCCCTTGGCATCCACGGCGATGCCTTGGCTTTGATCCCGTCCGCTTCCGCCCAGGTAAGTGGAATAAACCAGGGCGTCGCCCGCTGGCGTCAGCTTGGTCACGAAGATGTTGTAGCTTCCCCGGAGGGCAGCCTGGTAAGGCGACTCGGTTGGAAAGTCGGCCGAGCTCGTTTCTCCCATGACGTAGGCCGCGCCCGTGGCATCCACCGCAATGGCGTTTGCCGAGCTGTAGCCGCCGCTGCCGCCCAGGTAAGTCGAGTAGACCAGCACCAGCGGGTCAATCAGCAGCCGCTTCTGCTGGTCATACCGCGCCAGCTCGAATCGCACCCGGTTGCCGCCCCCCAGCAGGTACTTCGACGCCACCTCTACTCTGCGTCCGCCGGTCTCCTGATACACCCGCGGCCGCTTTTGCACCACGTCTCCCAGCCGCGTCTCGATCACCAGATCGCCATCGGCGTTCAACTTCATCGATTCCGCGCCTTCCCAAGCCAATTGCACCTGGCTTGGGTCCGCGCCCGGCGCGACCGCCAGGTCGTACTCCAACTGGCTCTGATTGCCGTAGCAGATCAGGTCGATGCCCTTGTACACCCCGCGCGCCGCCGCCCGCCCGTAGTTGGGTACACCGGTGCGCCACTTGCTGTGATCGTTGCCCAGGAAGTAGTTGCTGATGCCGGGCTGCTTCTCCAGCCCTTCCCACTGCGCCGCCGGCCGCGCCCCCGCCAGCTTCATCCGCACCACAGCTTGCTCTCCACTGCTGCGGCTCAGCACCATCACCGCCTCGGAATCCGTGAAGAACATGGTGTAGCCGCCGCCATGCGTCACATAACGTACTTGCGGGTCGAACTGTCCCAAATTTGGTTCAAAGTACAACGGCAGCCGCCCGTAAGCGGTGTTCAAGACCGGCGCGGACGAGAGCCGTTCCGGCTTCAGGAGCCGCAGCCCGCCATCCGACGATGCAGCGGGCGATGAAACCGCGACGAGAGCGGCTAGGGAAAACAACGTTTTAACGATCGAGATCGGCATTACATCCTCCTGGCGCCAAGCGCCCCGGCTCAACATCAACCGGAAGATCCATTCGCTTCGTTTTCCGGTACATAGGGATATGCGTTGAATCTTGGGAAGAGCTCTCATTAAACTTCTTAAAGCTCCTATCGCAGTTCCGAGAACACGTTGCTCTGCGACATCAAACGTCAACCGGCGAACTGGCGGCTGTTCGGGATCGACGAGATGCCGGACGAGGACATTGACCGCCACGCGGCGGAGTGCCCAGGCCGTGCTGGCGGCCGTTTAGACGCCAACCGTTTCGGTGAAGGTCTTGATCCGCGCGTCGATCTGGTCTCGAATCCTGCGGAATGCGGCTACCGAAAGCTCACGTGCTATACGATGAGTTGCGGCGGCGGAGTCCACAATGTCTCAGGGGGCATGGGATGAGGTTCCTGCGAGAGTTGCGTGCGTCCCCGGCCGGGCGGCTGGGCGTGTGCTGGGGCGGGGGTCAAGAGCCGAACCGCCCCAGACACTCAGTTACGACGTTCGCCGGCTGCGGCGCGGTCGCTCACCTCACGCAACCGCTGTCAGCCCCCCTACGGCGCGAAATACCCGTCGATGTCGAGGATCACGTGTGTCGCGTTCGTGACGTAGATGCTGATCGCGCCGTTCGTTCCCGCTGGCACGATTGCCGCGTTCGCAACCACGCTCCCATCAAATGAGTTCAGCGTCGAGACGAACGGCTGCGCCGACCCCGCCGGCCACGCCGACAGGTACGACAGCGTCCCATCCGGCACCACCGTCACGTTTAGCGAATACGCCGACGCGACGCTCGGGATGTTGCACGAGCTGGCCGGGACCTGGAACGAGCGCGTCTCCCCGGCCCCCATCTCCGGCCCGCCGAAGGGGCCGTTGCTGCCGCGCGTGTCCGCCACGCGGCACGGCACCGCGGGGTAGAACGAAAGCCCGTTGGGGCTCCCCGGCGCGGCGAAGTAGCCGTCGATATCCATCACGACGTCGGTTTGGTTGCTCACAAACACGGAGACCGACTCGTTCGTTCCGCCCGGCACCAGCGCGGCGTTCGCCACCACTTTGCCGGTCCAGGAGTTGAGCGTGGAAACCAGCGGCAACGTCTGTCCGGTGGGCCAGAGCGACAGGTAACCGAGGTACCCCTGGGGCACCCCGGTCATGTTCAGGGAATACGCCCGTGCCGTGGCTGGAATCTCACAGCCGCCCTGCGGGATCGGAAAATCCCGCTCCTGGCCACCGGTCATCGCCGGCCCGCCGAAAGTCCCCGCAGTTCCGCGCGTGTCGGCCACCCGACAGGGCGTTGCGGGATAGAACAAATACGAGGTCGGGCCACTGGAGGTGTCGAAATAGCCGTTGATGTCCAGGATCACGTCCGTTGGGTCGGTGACGAAAACGCTCACAGCTCCGCCCGTTCCCGCCGGCACGATGGCCGCGTTGGCCGCAACGATCCCCCCGAAGGAGTTCAGGGTCGAGACGTTGGGCTGCGACTGTCCGGTAGGCCATAGGGTCAAGTAAGAGAGCGGGCCTTCCGGAACCACGGTCACGTTCAGCGAGTAGGCCTGAGCCGTGGCGGGAGTGCCGCACGCGCTCTGCGGGATCGCAAACGAACGCGTCGTGCCGGCGGTCATGGTGGGACCGCCGAACTGCCCGTTCGCCCCGCGCGTGTCCACCACGCGGCAGGGAGTCACCGGCACGAACTGCAGGCTGGTGACCGGGGAGCCGGTGGTAAAGGAACTGACTTGCGACGCCGCCGAATCGGACCCGTTTCGGGCCACGATCTGCCAGTAGTACTCCGTGTTCGGGTTCAGCGTGGCCGGAGCGTAGCTGGTCGACTGCGTGTTCGTCATCAGGGGCGGCGTCGAGGACGTTCCAAAGTGGACGTCATAGGAAGTGGCCGCATTCGCGGGGTTCCAGCTCAGAGTGGGCGTCAGCGAAACCCCGTTCGCGCTATTGGCGGGCGAACTGAGGACCGGCGCCGCGGGAGCCGCGGACTGTGTCGTGAACGACCAGGTGGCCGAAGCGGCCGACATGGACCCGTTCTTGGCCGCGACATACCAGTAGTACTGCGTCCCCGCGGTCAGCGCGGCGGGCGCATAGCTGGTTCCCGTCGTGTTGGTCACCAGCGGCGGCGAGGACGCCGTGCCAAGGTAGACATCGTAGGATGTCGCTCCGCTCGCGGCGCCCCAACTCAAAGTGGGCGCGCTGGACACGCCGGTAGCTCCGTTAGACGGAGCGGCCAGCACCGGCGCCGCGGATGGCGTGCCGGTCTTGAAGGACCATGTCCCGGAAGCGGCCGAGCCGGCGGTGTTCTTTGCCGTGACCATCCAGTTGTAGGTCGCATTCGAGGCCAGCGATGCCGGGCTATAACAGGTGGAGGCGGTGTTCCCTTGCAAGGCCAGAATTTGGCTTTGGCTGAAGTATACGTCGTACGACGTCGCTCCGGCCGCGGCATTCCAGCACAATTGGGTCGTGGGGGAAATCCCGGTGGCCCCGTTCGCTGGCGAGACCAGCACCGGAGCCGCGGGCGGAGCGGCGGTCGTGAAGGTCCAGGTTGGGGAAGAGACCGAGGTGCTCCCCTTCGCCGTCACGGACCAGGTATAAGTCCCGCCGGCCGCCAGCGTTCCCGGAGAGTAGCTGCCGCCAGTGACGGTGACTGCTTTGCAAAAAGCGGTCTCGCTGACGCACACAGAATAGGAGGTGTAGTTCTCGGAAACAGTCCAGGTCAAGGTCGGAGTCTGGGATACCCCCGTGGCGCCGTTGGTCGGCCCCGTCAGTGCAAACGTACCCGCATACGCCCCCAGCTTGGCCACGAAGGCGTTTTGCGGTCCCCTGATCGCTGTCTGGTAGGCCGAAACCGTGGGGAAGTTGGTTGAGGTCGTGTATCCCGAGACATAGGCCGCGCCCGAGTAATCCACCGCGATGGCCTGGCCGCTGTTCTCCAGGCTGCCACCCAGGTAGGTGGAGTAGACCAACGCATCTCCACTAGTCGCCAGCATAGATACGAAAGCGCTCGATCCGCCTCCAGGAGAGGTCTGGTAGGCCGCCTGGGTGGGGAAATCGGCCGAGTCCGTGATGCCGGTGACATAGGCCGCGCCCGCTGTATCCACGGCGATACCGTAGCCGGTATCCGGCTGGCTGCCGCCCAGGTAGGTGGAGTAGACCAACGCGTTGCCCCCGTTGTCCCATTCCAGCTTGGTCACGAAAGCATTCTGGCTTCCCTTGAGGCTGGTCTGAAATGCCGATTGGGTGGGGAAGTTGGCCGAGGTCGTGTATCCCGTGAGAAAGGCCGTATCCTGGACCTGCGGGTCCAGAGCAATGGCGTTGCCTTGATCGCTGCCGGCTCCCCCCAGGTAGGTGGAGTAGTCGAGGCCGGAGCCGTCCTCCGACAACACAGTGTAGAAGGCATTGCTTCCTCGCGTGCTCCTAAGGCTCGCCTGGTAGGCGGACGAGGTGGTGGGGAAGTTGGTCGAGGTCGTGTATCCGGTGACATGGGCGTCGCCGCTCACCGCGATGCCCTGACCGGCATCCATACCATTGCCGCCCAGATAGGTGGAGTACAACAGGGTGTTGCCGTTTAGCCCCATCGTGGTCACGAAAGCGTTTTGGGTTCCCTTGAGGCTCTTCTGGTAGGCGGAGGAACTGGTGGGGAAGTTGGTCGAGGTGGTGGATCCGGTAACATGCGCCTCGACCCCGTCCCACGCGATAGCGTAGCCGTAGTCCTCGCCGCTGCCACCCAGATAGGTGGAGTAGACGATGCCGCCCGTTGCCGATAATTTGGTTACGAAGGCGTTGGTGCCTCCCTTTTTGGTGGTCTGGTAGGCCGACTTGGTGGGGAAGTTGGTTGCGTCCGTCGATCCCGTGATCACGGCGACGCCCGAGGTGGAGTCCACCGCGATGCCGTAGCCGCAATTATGGCCGGTGCCTCCGTAGTATACGGAATAGACCAGGGCGTTGCCGGCCGGCGACAGCTTCGTGACGAAGAGCCACGTGGTTCCCGCAAGGGCCCCCTGGTAGGGCGGTTGAGTGGGGAAGTTGGTCGAACTCGTTGTGCCAACCAGATAGGCCGCGTTCGACCCGTCCACCGCAATGCCGTTGGCCGAATCGTAGCCATTGCCACCCAGGTAGGTCGAATAGACCAGCACCACCGGATCGATCAGCAGCCGGCGATGCCGGTCGTAGCGCGCCAGCTCGAACCGCACCCGGTTGGCGCCGTCCAGCGCGTATTTCGAGCCCACCTCAACCTGCTTGCCGTCGAAATCCTGATACACCCGCGGCCGCTTCTGGACCACATCGCCCAGCCGCGTGGACAGCACCAGGTCGCCTTCTGCGTTCAGCTTCATCGAGTCGGCGCCTTCCCAGGCCAGTTCCACCTGGCCGGGGTCCGCCCCGGGCTCGACCGCCAGGTCGTACTCCAGCCGGCTTTGGTTGCCGTAGCAGATCAGGTCGATGCCGGGGTACACCCCGCGAGCCGCCACCCGCCCGTAGTTGGGCACATCGGTGCGCCACTGCTGGGGATCGCTGCCGATGAAGTAGTTCGTGATGCCCGATTGCTTCTCCAGCCCATCCCACTCGGCCGGGTGCTGCGCGCCGGCGAGCTTCATCCTCACCACCGCCTGCTCCGGAGGAGCCGGCTTCCCGCCGCTCCGCGGCTTCGCGCCGCCGCGGCTGAGCACCATCACGGCTTCGGTATCGGTGAGAAATAGCGTGTAGGCGCCGGCGTGCGACACGTACCGCACCTGCGGGTCGAATTGCCCCAGATTGGGCTCGAAGTGCAACGGCAGCCGGCCGTAGGCGGTGTTCACCAAAGGCGCGGGCGAGACCCGCTCCGGCTTCGAAGGTCTTAGCCCGGCATCCGACGATAAAGCGGGCGATGAAACCGCGACGAGAGCGGCTACGGAGAACAACGTTTGAACGATCGAGATCGGCATCACATCCTCCCGGCGCCAAGCGCCTCGGCTCACATCAACCGGAAGATCCATTTCGCTTCGGTTTCCGGTACATGGGGATATGCGTTGAATTTTGGGAAGGGCTCACATTAAACTTTGTCAAGTTAGTGCTTCGTGGGCAGGCAATACCAGAGCGTCGGTCGCGGCCAGGCTGCTCATGAACGTCAGCCGACCGTCACCGGGAAGGGCGCAGGTGCGCGTCCGCGTCGGTGATCGACGAGGCGTAGAGTGTGACCGGGCCGCTCCCGGCGCAGGTGGCCGTGACGTAGTTCGTCGTAGACCAGCGGCACCAGGCGGTCGAGTGCACCCTTGTCCCGTCGGCGAACTCGTGTAACTGCCGGGTAACTACGCGAGGGTCCGCACGGCGTTCAGGAAAGCGCCGAGGATAGCAGGCTCGTCAAGTTTGGTGCGGACGGTGGGACTTGAACCCACACGACCTTGCGGCCACTGGCTCCTAAGGCCAGCGCGTCTGCCAATTCCGCCACGTCCGCGAGCCGGTCAACTTCGTGCCCATGATAACATCTCCCTCAGCCGCGGAACGGCGGAAAGGGCGTGCCCGGAGGCGGGGGCCTGCGCTCGCCGGCTCTGAACGCGCGCCACAGCTTGCTCCCCACCAGCACCACCACTGCTCCGAAGAACAAGATGCTCAGACCCGCCACCACCGCCCGGCGACGCGCGGAGATCGTTCGCGGCAGCGGCGCGCCCGGGTCGAAGACGAGCGCCACCTGCAACCGGACTTGGGCCGGCCCACGGCCTTCCATGCGGTTATCCACCAGCACCGCGTAATCGCCGGGAGCCGCCGCGTATGCGAAACCGCCGGATCGCCGGTAGTCCGTCGCAGCCAGCGGGTGGTACGCCTTGCCCGCGCTCATCCGTTCGAATTGGTCCCCATCGAGCAGCGCCACGCGCACGCCCGAGCCGCCGCTCTCCACCGAGAACGCGCACACGATGCGCGCCGGCCGCTCGAGCAGCGGAATCCGCAAGACCTTCCAATCCGCGGCCGGAACCGTTACGGTTTCCTCCGCGAGCGGCAGTACACGGGGCGTCACGGCCAGCGCTAAAAGGAATGCCAACATCATCGGGCTTCCGAGTACACCACCTCGCCGCCAACTACCGTCATCGTAACCCGCGCCTTCAGGATCTCGGGCGCCGGAATGGTGGTGATATCGGCCGAAAGCACGACGAAATCGGCCAGCTTGCCGACCCAGAGCGACCCCTTGCTGCCCTCCTCGAACGCCGCGTAAGCGCCGCCCATCGTCCAGCTTTGGAGCGCTTCCTCGCGCGTCATCCTCTGGTCGGCGAACCAGCCCGCCTCAGGCTGCCCGTCGCGGTCCTGCCGCGTGATGGCGGCGTACAGGCCCGCGAGCGGATTGGGGCTCTCGACCGGGGAATCGGAGCCGTTCGCCACCGGAACTCCCAGCGCCAGAAGCCTCCGCCAGGCGTATGCGCCCTTCACCCGTTCGGGCCCCAGCCGCGCCTGGGCCCAGCGCATGTCGCTGGTGGCGTGCGTGGCCTGTATGGACGCAACGATCGAGTACTTCCGGAACAGTTCGAAGTCCGGGGGCGCCACCACCTGCGCGTGCTCGATGCGGAAGCGCAGACCGTTCGAGCCTCCGAGCGCCGCCCCGTAGGCCTCGAGCACGGTGCGATTGGCCCGGTCGCCGATCGCGTGCGTGGCCACCTGAAATCCGTGCGCCTTCGCCTCCCGCGCGACCTGTTCGATCCTCTCCCGCGTAAGCAGCATCAGGCCGGTGTTGCCAGGATCGTCGGAATACGGCTCCAGCAGCGCCGCCCCGCGCGAGCCCAGCGCGCCATCGGCGAACAGCTTGATGGTCCGGACCGTCAGACGATCGCCGATTTCCGGTCCCCGCTCCAAATACCGATGCCACAGGTCGCCGTCGCCGCGGATCATGGCGTAGACACGGACGGGAAGTTCCCGGTGCGCGATCAAGTCGCGATAGGCGTTCAGCTCCCCGGCCGTGATGCCGGCGTCGTGCACGGAGGTCAGCCCCCAGCGCACGCACTCCCGGGCCGCGCGCGCGATGTGGCGGCGGATCTCTGCGGGCGTCGGCGGAGGGATGCTGCGCTCGACCAGCGCCACCGCTCCATCGATGAGAGTGCCCGTCGGCTCATTCGCCGCAGTGCGCAGAATTCGGCCCCCCGGCGGATCGGCCGTCTGCGCCGTGATCCCGGCCAGGGCCAGCGCCCGGCGATTCACCCAGGCCGCATGTCCATCCACTCGGCTCAGGTACACCGGATTCGCAGGCGCTGCGGCGTTCAGATCATCCGCCGAGGGAAAACGCCCGCCCCAGTTGTTTTGATCCCAACCCCAGCCGCGAATCCACTCGCCGGGCTTGCTCCGCGCCGCTTCGCTCTTGACGATCGCCGCAACTTCCTCCACGCTCCTGGCGCCGCGCAAGTCGAAGGTCTCGAGCGAGTCGCCAAGCGCCTCCATGTGCAGGTGCGAGTCGATCAGGCCAGGGAGGATGGTGGCGCCCTGCGCGTCGATGAGCCGCGTCCCCGGGCCGATCCACGCGCGGGCGTCCTCACCCACGTAAACGATCCGCCCGTCCTTCGCCGCCAGCGCCGAAGCTGCCGGCATGCGCTCGTCGAAAGTATGTATGCGCGCGCCCGTGACTACCAGATCCGCCCCTTGCCCCCAGCCGTTAGTAGCCATAAACAGGGCTAGAATGAAGAACATGGACGAAAGTATCACACATCCGGGGCATCCGGCCGCCGCGATGTGGGAGATGGCCGGATGGAAGACGGCCGCGAGCACCTTGGCCGCCTCACTGCTCGCGCTGTTGTTCGTGGTCTCGGGCGTGTGGAAGATCACGGATCCGTTCGCGGCCGCTCAGAGAATGGCACAGGCCCTGGTGCCCGCCAATCTGGGCCTGCTGGCCGCGTGCATGTTCGGCATTGCCGAAACCTTCGCGGCCATCCTGCTCCTGGTGCCGCGGTTCCGCCGCTGGGGCGCCTGGCTGAGCGGGCTGCTGCTGGTCGCGTTCATGGCTTACGTCGGGTATCACTATAATGATCTGCGCGGCGTCGATTGCAACTGCTTTCCGTGGCTGAAGCGCGCCGTCAACCCCATGTTCTTTGTGGGCGACGCAGCCATGTTGGGCTTGGCCGTGGTTGCTGGCCGGTGGGGTCGTCCCTCCCGGGACCTGCGCAGCGCCGCGCTCGTGCTGATGGCGGTTGCGGTGTTCGCCGCGGTTTCCTATGGGGTAAACGCGCGGCTGGAGCAATCCGCACAGGCCCCGGCGTCCATCGCCGTGGCCGGCCAGCCCGTCGCGTTGCGGCAAGGGCGCTTCCTGATTTACTTCTTCGACCCCGAGTGCACGCACTGCAACGACGCCGCGCGCGCCATGGCGAAGCTCGGCTGGCGCGACGTAAGGATCATCGGGGTTCCCACCGAGCAGCCGCAGTTTGCCCAGTACTTCATGAACGACACCGGCCTGCACGCGCCCGTTTCGAGCGACCTGGAGCTGCTGAAGAAGGCCTTTCATCTTAAGGCAACTCCTTACGCCGTGGCGGTAGAGAACGGCCGCGAGAAAGCCGGCATTTCCGATTTCGACCCGCAGCGGCTTTCCGCGCGCCTCCACGAGATCGGTTTCACCAACTGAGATGAGACGCCTGGTCCTGGTCATCGCGGCGGCGCTGTGCGTCGTCTATGCGGGCGACTACCTCTCGGTCCGCTTCCGCATTCCGGGCAACCGGGACCAATTCGGCACGGTGCGGGTTCGCCGCTACTACGCGATTCCGGAGAAGAACAACCGGGTCCAGTTCACCTTCGATCCGCCCCAGAACCAGACCTGCGCCCAGTCGCTGTTCCCCCAACTCGGCAACACGCCCTGCTGGTACCTCCGCCGCCACGCCCAGCAGCGGATCGACTTCTGAGATAACTTTGAGCCCTTCCGCGAGGTGCTCTCCCAGAGGGTCCCGGCGTTTACTCGGGCGCTATACTGGGAGTTTAAGCTGCACTCCGGGGGCTTCTCAGTTATGGACGGCATGAGCGTGATGTGGCTGCGCGTCGCTGCCGTGCTGTATTCGCTCGGGCTCCTGCACGCGCTGCTCACCTTGATCCACCGGCGGCGCGACCGCGTTTTTCGCGTCGCCATCACGGCGTTTTACACTGGCGTGGTCGTTCACGTCGTGTCGATTGTCGAGCAGACCGCTGCGGCCGGCCGCTTTCCGGCCAACGATTTCTTCCAATCGGCTTCGCTCTGCGGCCTGCTTTTCGCCGTCCTTTTTCTGTTTCTGTACTGGCGCTACGGCTATGAGAGCCTGGCCGTGTTCGTCTTCCCGCTGGTGTTCGTGCTCACGCTGGTGGGCGAGTTGGGAAGCCCCATCGCTTCCTGGAGCGATCCGCGCCTGCGCAGCGCCTGGCTGATCGTTCACGTGGTCCTGGTGCTGGTAGGCTACGCCGCCTTACTGCTCACGGCGGTCACCTCCATTCTGTATCTGGTCCGCGAGCGGCAACTGAAAGCGAAGAAGCCGGGCGGAAGGCTGCCGCCACTGGGAACGCTCGACACGCTGATGTCGCGCGCACTCTCGATCGGCTTCGTCTTCATCACGCTGGCCGTGATCGCCGGCTCGACCTGGGCCTCCATCGAATCGGGAACGCACTGGATACGCGATCCGCGCATCATCATCTCGCTGGTTACCTGGGCGCTTTACCTGGCGATCGTGTTCTTCCGAGTCACGGCGGGATGGAGAGGCCGCAAAGCCGCCATCATGGTGCTCGGCCTGGTCGGCTGTTCGGCCATCACATGGGCGGCGCATACCGGTCTGAAGAATCTGCTGAGCCGATGAGACTCCTGATCACGGGTGTGAACCACAAAACGGCGCCCGTCGAGGTGCGCGAGAAGCTGGCTTTCGGCGAGCCCGCCCTCGCGCCGGCCCTGCGCGACCTGATGAACTGCGCCGGCGTCTCCGAGGCCGTCATTCTGTTGACGTGCAACCGCGTCGAAATCGCCGTGGCCGCCGAGAATGGCGACGAGCCGGCGGTGGACCGCTTCCTGAGCGAGAGCCGCTCGGTTCCGCTCGCCGAGATCGCCCCGCATCTCTACCGTCTGGCCGGCGAAGACGCCATACACCATCTGTTCCGCGTGGCCGCCAGCCTCGATTCCATGGTGATCGGAGAGCCGCAGATCCTGGGCCAGATCAAGAGCGCGTACGCGTCCGCCAAGGCCCACGGCGCAGTCAGCGGATATCTGGAAGCGATTCTGACCCGAGCCTTCAGCGTCGCCAAACGTGTGCGCACCGAGACCGGAATCGGCGAGAACGCGGTCTCCGTCAGCTATGCGGCGGTGGAGCTGGCGCGGGAGATTTTCGGCACGCTGGCCGGCAAGACGGTGATGATCGTCGGGGCGGGGAAGATGTCCGAGCTTGCCGCGCAGCACCTGCACCGCTCCGGGGCCACCGACATCTTCGTCACCAACCGGACCAGCGAGCGCGCGCGAGAGCTGGCCGGCCTGTTCCACGGCACCATCGTCGAGTACGACAAGCTCCTGTCCACGCTGCCTCTGATGGATATCGTCATCACATCGAGCGGGGCGCCGCACTACATTCTGAAGAAGGCCGACGTTCGCCGCATCATCGAGGCGCGCCGGAACAGGCCCGTGTTTCTCATCGATATCGCGGTTCCGCGCAACATCGATCCGGCTGTCAACGAAATCGACAACGTCTTCCTCTACGACATAGACGACCTCGAGCGCGTGGTGGCCACGAACGTGGGGGAACGGAAGAAGCGGGCCGAACTGGCGGAGGACATCGTCAACGCCGAGGTGGAGCGGATGGTAGCGCGGCTGAACGCGCGCGAGGTGGTCCCCGCCATCGTCGGTTTGCAGGAGCAGCTCGAGCGGATGCGGCTGGCGGAGGTCGCACGTCTCCGCGGCAGATTTGGCACGCTGACGCCGCAACAGGAGGAGGCGCTCGAACTGTTGACCCGCGGCCTGGTCGCCAAAATCGCTCATGGACCCATTTCCGAATTGCGCCGCCAGGCCGGCCACCCCGAGGGCCTGCACATCATCGACGCGATCCGCAAAGTCTTCCGGCTGGAGGATTGATGATCATCGGCTCCCGCGGCTCTGCGCTCGCTCTCTGGCAGGCGAATTGGGTCCGGCAAAGACTCGAGGCGCCGGGCGAGCGGTGGCAGATCGAAATCATCAAGACCACCGGCGACAAGATCGCGGGCGTGCCGCTCGCCCAGATCGGCACGAAAGGCCTGTTCACCAAGGAACTCGATGAGGCGCTGCTCGACGGCCGGATCGATCTGGCCGTCCACAGCTTGAAGGACCTTCCCACGGAATTGCCGCGGGGCCTCGCGATCTCCGCCATTCCGGCCAGGGAAGACGCGCGCGATGCGCTGGTAGGCGCGCGGCTCGCGGAGCTGGCGCCGGGTGCGAAGGTGGGGACCAGCTCGTTGCGGCGCGTGGCGCAACTGCACGCTGTGCGGCCGGATCTGGCGGTGGAATCCGTCCGCGGCAACGTGGATACCAGGCTGCGCAAGCTCGGCGACGGGCAGTACGACGCGCTGGTGATGGCCGCGGCGGGGCTGCGGCGGCTGGGGCTCGAGTCGCGTATTGCAGAATGCCTCTCGGTCGATGTCATGTGCCCGGCTGTTGGCCAAGGAGCGTTGGCGATCGCGACGCGCGAGGAGGGCGATGCCGCACGGTCCTGTGCCCGGCTCGATGATGCCGCCACGCGTCTGGCCGTCGAAGCGGAGCGCGCCGTGCTCGCCAGTTTGGGAGGCGGCTGCCAGGTTCCCATCGGTGCCTACGGCCGGATTGACGGCGATCGCCTGGACCTGGTCGCGCTGGTCGCTTCTCCCGACGGCGCGCGCGTGATCCGCATGAACGCCAGCGGCCCAGCGCAAGACCGCCTGGCTATCGGAGAGGAACTCGGCCGGCGGCTGCTCGACGCCGGGGCGCGCGAGATCCTCGAGGAAGTGTACCGTGCTGGCCGGTAAGCGCGTCGTGATCACGCGGGCCCACGGCCAGGCCGGCGAACTGGCGGCTTCGCTTGAAAGGCTGGGTGCCGAAGTCATCGAGTTCCCCACCATTGAAATCCAGCCCGCGGCCGATTACCGGCCGCTCGACGAAGCGCTCCAGCGCATTGGCTCCTACGACTGGCTGATCTTCACCAGCGCCAACGGCGTGACGTTCTTCCTGGAACGGCTGGCCCTGGCCGGGCTGAACATCGACGCGGTGCGGGCGCGCATCTGCGCCATCGGGCCGGCCACGCGCACACAGGCCGAGAACGCCGGGTTCCGCGTCGATCTGATGCCGGCGGAGTACGTGGCCGAGGGCCTGGTGAAAGCGTTCGAGGGGCACGGACTGGAGGGCAAGCGCGTGCTGCTGCCGCGCGCGGCCGTGGCGCGCGACGTGGTTCCGGCCGAGCTCGCCCGGCGCGGCGCAGTGGTGGACGTGGTCGAAGCCTACCGCACCGGCATTCCGGCCGAGGCTCCCGCCCAGGCCTTGCGCATTTTCGCCCCAGGCCGCAGGCCCGATTGGATCGCGTTCACCAGTTCGTCCACCGTCGCCAACTTCGTCCAGGTTGCGGGCGCCTCAGCGCTTCACGGCGTGCGCGTCGCCACCATCGGCCCGGTGACAACGGCCACCGCCCGAAAACACGGGATCGAAGTCACAGCGGAAGCGCGCACGTTTACGGCCGATGGCGTGGTCGAAGCGATTCTCTCTCGAGAGGAGCCGGCGACCGCCGGCCGATAGCAGGTTCAGTCCTCAGGGCCGCATTCCGCGGTGCATAGATGCTCCGGGAACATCTCCGAGAAGGAGCGGCGCAAATAGCTGCACGCCTCGCGAGGCGATTCGAGCACGCTCCGGCCTTCCAAGTTGTGCCCGTGGAACCGTGCCGACCACAAGGATTCGGGCAGAGCGCGGATCTCGAGCGTGATGGCGCCGTCCGCGGTCGCATGAACGTAGGCCGCCCTGCTAGGGCCTCTGGCGCCCTCAGGCCGCAGCAACGGGGCGAAGACATCCATCTCCGACACCGCCTGGCGGCAGTTTTCGCAGACCAACAGGTGTTCGTCAACGGGTGCAAGCTCGGGCTCAGCCAGCTCGCGAAATACGTAGCTTTCGGTAACTTCCGCGTCCAGGTGATCCTGGAACCGATCCGGCATGTTCGGCCTCTTTATGATGTTCCTAGCAAAGCGATGAGGTTCCACACCACCAAAACCGCAAAGAACAGGTTGATTCTCCTGAGCGTCCGGGCCCGCGCCGTCAGCGTACAGTAGACGGCGGCGGAGACTGCGCAGATCTTCAGGGCCAGAAGCCCTGCCAGCGGGGAACGTGCGGTCGCCATGGCGACCCGTACTACCGGATTCGCCTCATGCCCGCCGCTGGTGAGAAATGCGAGCGTGGTGAGGACGTCAAGGAGCTGAAGATAAGAGAATTGCACCAGGGGAGCGAATCCGGGTCGTGGGCTGCTGGTAGTTGTGCTAGAACCTAGGCGCATTTCCATGAGTTTTAAGAGCAACCCACAACCCGTAGCGCCTACGTCCCTAAGAGTAACCGCTTAGCAGAGGGGCGTAAATAGACCGAGAGTAGTAGTACCTATGGTGTTCGTACCTCCTCGCGGCCCGTCGCCACGAGTGCCCGCCGAGGCGGTACGATTGAATCCAAAGGAGATTCGCATGAGGTTTCTGCTTTTCGCTGTGTCTCTACTCACCCTGCTGCCGGGATTGGTCACCGCCGCTGATACGCCCAATCCCCTCATCGCCAGCTCAAGCGCGTTCTATTCGCTACTGAAAGACGACGTCTTGCGGTCGGCGGAGAAGATGGCCGAGGCGGATTACTCCTTCCGCCCAACCCCGGACGTCCGCACTTACGGCGAGCTGCTGACTCACATCGCCAGTGCGCAATTCTTGTTCTGCGGAATCGCCTCCAACGGCAAGATGGTCATGAAGAACTACGCGACGGCCAAGACCAAGTCCGAGATCGTCTCCGCGCTCCAAGAGGGCTTCGCGTTCTGCGATGGTGTTTACGGGAAGATGACCGATGCCGACGCAGCCACGATGGTGTCGTTTTTTGGCCAGCAGCGCACCAAGCTCAGCATGCTCGATTTCAACATCGCCCACGGCTTCGAGCACTACGGCAACCTGGTAACGTACATGAGGATGAAGGGGATCGTCCCGCCCTCGAGTGAGAAGAGGAAGATGTAGTGGCCCCGGTCTACCGGTAGGTCACCAGGGCCGGGTCCCCCAGATGCGGGACCGCGTTGAAGCTCAGCAGCGAGAAGCGGTCGCCCGAGAAGAGGAACTCGGAGCAGGCCGTGTTGCGCACGCGCCAGGCCAGCTCGAGCGTCGAGACCGGATCGAGGCCGTGCGCCATTTCGACGGCGATGGCGGTGGGCCCCGCGGATGAGAAAACCGCCACCCTGGCGCCCTTCATGCCGCTCGTCCGCAGCCCATCGAGGCTGCGCCGCACTCGGGCGTTGAACGCCTGCCAGGTCTCCACCTCCGAGGCGTCGAATTCCTGGCGCGCCCACATCGTAGTGAAGGCGCGGAAGAGCAGTTCCAGGGCGCGTCCGTGCTCGGGGCCGCCGTGCGCGCGGCGGAGATCCCGTTCGAGTGCGGCGATGCGGGGATGCTCCGCGGCGAGCGCGGGCAGGTAGCGGCGGGTCAGGGCCTCCCCAGGGAACTCGTCGAGATCGGCCATCACCACCGGCTCCGGCCATCGCAGTCCGGCCCCGCGGCAGGCATCGCCCGCGAGCTGCGCGGTGTGCACGTGCCGCTTGGCGGGACCGCAGAACACGCAATCGAACACGGTTCCGGTCCGGGCCCAATGCTCGCCCAGCGCGGTGGCCTGAAGCTCACCCAGCGGCGAGAGGCAGTCGTAGACATCGGCGAGGATGGACGCCTGCCCGTGCCGAATCAGGGTCAGGACACTCATCCGGGAGGAGCCTCGGAAACGCCCGCGGCCCGGCGCTCCGGCGTGGGCTCCACGTGCACCAGCACGTCGGCGATGAAGTCCAGGCTCTCCTTGAGACGTATCCGGACGCTGGTGGCGATGTCATGCGACTCGCGCACCGTGATGTAGGGGTCCACTTCCAAGTGCAGATCGACGTGATATTCGAAGCCGGTCTTGCGGGCGAAGCACTTCTCGACGCCCTCGACCCCGGGCACCCCGAGGGCCACCTGGCGGATCTGGCTCATGAGCCGGCTGTCCGGCATGGTGTCCACCAGTTGCAGCGAAGCCTCGCGAACGATGCGCGAGCCGGTGAAAACCACGATCAGCCCGACCGCCAATCCCCCGTACTGATCGGCGTGCAGAAACCGGGATGGATCGGAAAGCGTGAGCCCCAGGGCGACCAGCGCCGCAGAGCCGGAGAGGATATCGACCGTGTCGTTCCAGGCGTCGGCAACCAGCGCACCGCTGCGCGTGCGCCGTCCGTAGCGGAACTTCAGCGTGGAGAGCGCGATCTTGAGGATGATGGAGGCGACGAGCGGCCAGATGGCGTAGGCGGCCGGAACCGAGCGCACCGAGGCGAGGCGATCCGCCGCGTGCACGCAGATCCCAGCGCCTGCGGCCGCCAGAAGGATGCCGACGCCCAGGCCGCTGAGCATCTCGAACCGCCCGTGCCCGTATGGATGTTCCGCATCCGGCGGGCGCGCGGCAGCCATCAGGCCAAGCAGGACCAGGGTGGATCCCACCACGTCGCCGGCGGATTCGAAACCGTCGGCCACCACCGCCGTCGATCCCGCCATCCAGCCGATCAACAGCTTGCTGAAGGCCAGAGCGCTGCTGACGCCGATGCTCAGCGACGCGATCCGCAGGGCGGTGCGGGCTCTTTGAGTTTGACGGGTGGCCGGGACCAAGGGGTACTCCTCCGTCCATAGTAGCGGAGTTCGCCGCGGCGCCACGAGCGACAGGCGGCGGGCCTCTGCTAAACTCGAATTCTGTCATGAGTTCCAAGCCAGCCAAGACGAAAGAGCCCATGCCGCCGCTCAACCTGTGGGGCCCCGCGGTGGCCGTGGCGTGGTTCGTTCCCGGAGGCGGCCATTTTTTGCTGAAGCGCTACGGGCGCGCCGGCCTTCTTCTGTTTGCCGTGGTGACCATGTTCCTGTTCGGCCTGGCGATGCAAGGCGAGTTTCTCAAGCCCCAGGGCGGCGACCTGCTGACCATCGTGATGTACTACGGCGGCTTTCTGTGCAACGTGCTCACCGGGATCCCCTACATGATCGCCGTGTGGTTCGGATACGCGCAGCCGGACATGGCCGGCGCGGTGCACGATTACGGAACCAAGTTCCTGGTGACGGCGGGCTTGTTGAACGTCCTGGCGATGGTGGACGCTTACGAGATCGCCATCGGGAAGAAGAGCTGATGCCGAAGGTGACCCTTTCGCACTTCGAAGCCGCCCTCCTGTTCTCCCTCTGCGCCTCGATCGTTCTCGGTGTGGTCACGAAACGCACGGATCATGACCGCCTGAAGTACGGCGCTTACTGCTTCGCGTGGTTCGTCGCGGTTCTGTTCGGCCTTGGCTGGCTCATGTACCTGGGGCACGGGTAGGAACCGGCCGTTTGGTGACCGCTGAGGGCCGTATGAAGACGTTTTACATCGAGACCTTCGGCTGCCAGATGAACGTGCACGACTCCGAGAAGGTTGTCGGCACGCTCCTTTCGCAGGGCTACGCGCAGGTTCCCGAACCCGAGCTGGCCGACCTGGTGCTGTACAACACGTGCAGCATACGCGACAAGGCCGAGCAGAAGGTCTTCAGCCGTCTTCAGCAGTTCAAGCGCGGGGCGGGGAAGGGCAAGACGTTCGCGGTGCTCGGCTGCGTGGCGCAGCAGGAAGGCGAGCGGATCTTCGACAAAGCCCCGCACGTAGGCCTGGTTTGCGGCTCGGCCAGCTACAGCCGGCTCCCGGAGATGCTGGTGCAGCTCGAAGGCGGCGCCCGCCGCGTGACCGGGCTCGACCTCGACACGGACCTGACCTTCGAGACGCCGCTCACCCGCCGCGACAATCCTCACCGGGCCTACATAACGATCATCGAGGGCTGCGACAAGAGCTGCGCCTATTGCGTGGTTCCTTTCACGCGGGGTCCCGAGCGCAGCCGCACCGGCCGCAGCGTGCTGGAGGAAGCCGCGACCCTGGCGGCCCAGGGCTATACCGAGGTGCAACTGCTGGGACAGAACGTGAACAGCTACCGCGATCCTTCGCCCGAGGGGCTGGATTTTGCCGGACTGCTCGCCTGCGTCGCTCGCACGCCCGGCCTGAGGCGCGTGCGTTTCACGACCTCCCATCCGCGCGATTTCGTGAAGGAGATCGTGGACGCCATCGATTCCCATCCCGTGCTGGTGAATCACGTCCACCTGCCGGTGCAATCGGGCTCCACGCGCGTCCTGGGCCGCATGCAGCGGCTCTATACACGGGAGCAGTACCTGGAGCGCATCGCCTGGATCAAGGGCGCCCGCCGCAGCATTGCGATCTCGACCGACGTCATCGTAGGCTTTCCCGGTGAAACCGAGGCGGATTTCGAGGAGACGCTCTCGCTGCTCGACGAGGTCGAGTACGATTCCGTATTCAGCTTCAAGTACTCGCGGCGGCCGAACACCTCAGCGCTCGATCTGGACGGACAGACGCCCGAGGAAGAGAAAAGCAGGCGCCTCACGATCGTGCAGGAGAAGCAGCGCGGCATCCAGCTTCGGCGGAACTCGGAGTTGGTCGGCACCGTGCAGGAGGCCTTGGTGGAAGGCTACAACCAGGCCACCGGGCAGTGGATCGGCCGGACCGCCGAGAACCGGGTGCTGAACTTCACGCATCCGCAGAACGGCCACTCGCTGGCTGGAGAATATCTGAACGTGCGGGTGACCCGCGCTGGTGCGAACTCCCTGGTGGGGGAGGCGCTCGCGGCGGATCTCAGCGTATGATGAAAGCTGAAGGGGGCAAATCATGGAAGTCGAAATGAAAATTCGCGGCCTCATGATGGACCCGGTGTCCAATATGCCGATCGTCATCCTGAAGGACGTCGGCGGCAACTCGATCCTCCCCATCTGGGTGGGAGTTTACGAAGCCAACGCAATCGCCCTCGAAATCGAGAAGGTCGCCACGCCTCGCCCCATGACGCACGACCTGATCAAGAGCCTTCTGGCGGGGCTCAGCACCGGCATGAAGAAGGTGGTGGTGAGCGAGCTGAAGGACGACACCTTCTACGCCGTGATCTGGCTGGAGAGGGACGGCGAGATCATCAGCGTCGATTCGCGGCCGAGCGATGCGCTCGCCCTGGCGCTGCGCCTGGATTGCCCCATCTACGTGGAGGAAGCGGTGCTGAAGTCCTCCAAGACGGCCTCCTCGGTCTCCGACAAGATCAATCAGGAAGAGATGCGGCGCTGGCTCGAGGGTCTGAACGACGAGGACCTCGGGCGCTATAAGATGTAGCCTGCCGCGTCCACGCCGGCCCCCGAAACAAATTCCGCGCTCGTTCGTCTAGGGTTGTATGAGCGGGGCAAGAAAAGCGGCGGGGATCGTGGTTCTGGTGGCGATCGGACTGCTGGGAATCGACGGCCCGTCTCTCGCTCACGGCTGTCGTTCTGCGCGCGAGTTCGTCTGCTACTACCGGTCCCTGGAGCCGTCAACGCTGCGGAGCGGCCTGTGGGAGAGAGTGGCGCTCAGCCTGGTGCTGGCGAGCGCCGACTCTCCGGAGCCTGAGCGCGCGAACAAACAGACCCCGGCGCCGCCATCGCTCTGACGGCGCCGGTTCGGGACTTATTCGGGCTTCTTGTGATGCACCACCGGCTTGGGCGGAGCGGGCCAGCCCGTCAGGTTCTTCTTCTCCACCTCGAAAGTCACCATGAACGGCTGCTTGGTGAACGAGGTCACCGTGCCATGGAACGTAATTGAAGTTCCGGGCTCGGCCGGGCGCGCAAGCGGAGTCTCGAACACCAGGATGGCGTCAACCGTCTTTCCGTCCTCGATCGAGACCTTGACGGTCTTGGGCGCTCGCGCGGGCTCCATACTGATCACCTTGGCGTGGAAGGCGGGGTCCTTGTCCGGCGGCACGATGGCGTCCTTCACCCCGTTGTTGAAGTAGGTGTCGCCATCGGGGCCGGTCAGGCCTTCCTTAATACGGACCCACATCGCCAGGGCGGGGTCGCTCGCCTGCAACGACTTGAGCTTCGCGGCCTTCACCTCCTCCGCGGTCAGAATCGTGAAGCCGTCGGGCGGAAAGACGCTGGTTTTCGCCTGGGCCAGCAGCGCCTGGAATCCGTCGGCGTCCTCACCGTGATAATCCGTGTACGCCTTCTGGAGCCACCCTTCGAGCGTCTTGCGCCGCGTCGCATCGAAGGAGCCGGGGCCGTCATAGGCCGCCGCTCGCGCGTAATAGAAAAGGGCCTGGGGAATCAGTTCGGGCTTCTTGTCCGCTTCCGCCTGGGCGCGCAGCGCGCCGGCCATCCAGTAGACGGCCTCCGAATCGCGGGGGTTGGCTTTCAGTTCCGCCGTAACTTCCTTCTCGGTGTTGGGGTAGTCCTTGCGCTGCGTATACACCCACGCCAGAGTGTGGTGGGCCACCACGGCCATCTGGCCCTGAGTCTGCGCCCACTGGTCGTCCGTGATCCCCGCCGGCTTCTCCGCGGCCAGTAACTGGGTAGCAGCCTTCTGCGCCAAATCGAGCGCATCCGGGGTTGTCTGGTTGGGATTGATCGAAAGCACGCTCAGCCAATACAACGCCTTGAGGTTCTTCGGATTCAGGTCCATCAGATCTTTGGCCGTTGCCAGCATCTTGGCCGGCTGCTGCAGATCCTTGTAGGCCTCGATATAGGCTTCAAGACGCATTTCCTTGAAGTCGGTCTCCGGGTACTTGGTCTTCCACTGGTCGAGCAGATCCAGCTTCTTCTGCGGATCCTTCTCGCTCAGAGCGGACTGAACCAGGTCGTACTCCGCCCGATCTTTCCAGTCCGGCTTCTTTTGGGTCGTCTGCGTAGCTGGCGTAGACGGCTGCTGGCTCTGCCCCCAGGCGGACCCGAGGCCCAAAGCGGATGTAATCGTAACGGCTACGATCGCTGAAAGTTGAACGCGCACTCACGCCTCCTGTACTGCCCTTTTCTCTTCTGCTCCTGTAAGGCCGATCCGGCAACGCCCGCGAACCGCTCCTGTACAACCTTAAGCCCGAACACGACTTGTACTTTGCGGAGTATAGCGGAATCAAACTCCAGGGCGCAACAGGAAAAGTTCACGTCCTCTTGACGGGGCCGGAGGCGGGGCTGTTTCAAGAGGTTTCGCTCGCCCGGCCGCCACCCACTGTATCCTGGTGTCTTGTCCTGAATGCGGTACCTTGACTGGTCCATCATTCTCGTCTACCTGGCCGGGATCACCTGGTTCGGCGCGCGGTTCCGCCGGCGCCAGAAGAGCCTGAAGGACTACTTCCTCGGCGGCCGGACGGCCCCCTGGTGGGCCATTGCGCTCTCCATCGTCTCCGCCGAAACCAGCACCCTCACCATTATCAGCACACCGGGGCTGGCTTTTGGCGGGGATTTCGGATTTCTCCAGGTTGTCTTCGGCTACCTGCTCGCTCGCATCGTCATTGCGCTGCTCTTCCTGCCTCACTATTTCCGCGGCGAAATGTACACCGCCTACGAGCTCATTGAGGTGCGGTTCGGCTCGCGCCTGCGCCGGGTGACCGCCGCGACGTTTCTGATTGTCCGTGCCTTCGCCGAGGGCGTGCGCGTCTTCGCGATCTCTATGGTGGTCTCGATCGTCCTCGGCACCGGCGAGGTCGCCTCCATCGTCCTGATCGTCTGCCTGACGCTGTTCTACACGTTCGAAGGAGGGATGACGGCCGTGATCTGGACCGACGTGATCCAGATGGGTCTCTACATTGTCGGCGCCGTGATCGCGTTCTGGGTCATTCTGCACCAGATTCCGGGAGGATGGGCGCACGTGGTAGCCGTGGCCGCCCCGCTCGGCAAACTGCGCGTATTCGATATGAGCTTTCACCTGACGCCCGCGTATTTCTCCCTCCGCTACACGTTCTGGGCGGGCCTGGTGGGCGGCTGCTTCCTGACCACCGCCAGCCACGGAACCGAGCAGTTGATGGTGCAGCGCCTGCTGGCGGCGCGCGACGAAAGGCAGAGCCGTGCGGCGCTGTTCGCCAGTTGGATCGTCATTTTCGTCCAGTTCAGCCTATTTCTGCTGATTGGTCTCCTGCTTTTCGTGATGCACGCGGATCGGCACCTGCCCGCCCCTTCACGGCCGGACCAGCTTTATCCCGAATTTGTGTGGCACTCCTTGCCGCCGGGCCTGGCGGGGCTGGTGATTGCTTCCATCCTGGCGGCGGCTATGTCGAACCTCAGCGCTGCCTTGAACGCCCTGGCTTCGACCACCGTCATCGATTTTTGGAAGCCGCTCGGCCGCAAACTGGGACGGGGCGGGGAACTGGGGACTGCCCGCGCCGCGACCGTCGCCTGGGGCGGAGTGCTACTCGTGATCGGGGCCTTTGCCCGGCATTGGGGCACCGTGCTCGAGGCGGGCCTCACTATTGCTTCCATCGGCTATGGCGGCCTGCTGGGAGTGTTCCTGCTGGGACTACTCCCGCGACGCATCCCGCAGAACGCCGCGATCGCCGGTATGGCTGCCGGCATCGGAACCGAGGTTTATTTGAAACTGGGAACGAGCGTGGCCTGGACGTGGTACGCGGCGGTCGGAACCGTGGTGACGTTTGTGGCCGGGCTGGCGGCTGCTCCGCTGATGAAGGGGGATCGAAGTGAGCGACAATAGCCCGCAACCGGGTCTGCGGCGCGACCTGGGACTGTGGAGCGCCGTGGCCATCGTGATCGGCACCGTCATCGGGAGCGGGATCTTTCGCGTCTCCTCGAAGATGGTCGCTGAGGTCGGCTCGCCCGGCGCCGTCTTTCTGGTCTGGGTTTTCGGAGGTGTGCTGAGCCTGTTCGGTGCGCTGACCTACGCGGAGCTGGCCGCGGCCATGCCCGAAGCGGGCGGTGAATACGTCTACCTGAAAGCCGCTTACGGCCCAATGTGGGGCTTCATTTATGGTTGGACCCAGATGTGGGTTGCCAAGAGCGGTTCGATTGCTACCATCGCGACCCTGTTTTTCGTCTACTGCGCGAACTTCGTCCCAATCCTCGACGGAGTGTTGGCGACGGTGCGGCTGCCGATCGGTCCCGGCGGCGGCCCGCTCGAGATTCGTTACGGGCAGATCTGTGCGATGGCGCTGATTTTGACGCTGGGCGCGATCAATTACGCCGGGGTGAAGTTCGGAGGAAGGATGCAGGTTGCGGTCACGGCGCTGAAACTCGGGCTCATCGGCGGGATGATCGCGATTGGCGTTCTGGCCGGGCAGGGCAGCGCTGCGAACCTGGGCTCCTCGATCCCGGCCGCTGGCGGCGCCGCCGGCTTCTTCACAGCGCTGGTGGCCGCGCTGTGGGCTTACGACGGCTGGAACAACGTCAGCATGGTTTCCTCGGAGATCCGCCAGCCGCAACGCAGCCTTCCGCGCGCGCTGATCGCGGGCACCGCCGCCGTCATAGGGATCTATCTGCTCACCAACCTGGCGTATTTCCGCGTCTTGCCGGCACACGATGTGGCCGTGGCGCCCCGAGTCGCCGCCGAAATGATGAGCCGAATCTTCGGGGCTGTGGGCGCGAGCGCGGTGAGCGTGGCCGTCATGGTCTCCACATTCGCGGCGCTGAATGGATCCATCCTCTCCGGCGCCCGCGTGCCCTATGCGATGGCGCGCGACGGGTTGTTCTTCCGGAGAGTGGCGGAGGTGCACCCGGTCTACCGCACCCCGGGCGTTTCCATTCTGGCGCTGTGCGGATGGGCGGCGCTGCTTGTCCTCAGCGGCCGGTTCGAGGAACTGTACACATACGTGATGTTCGCGAGCTGGATCTTGTATGGAATGACGGGCATCGCGGTGCTGGTGCTGCGGCGGCGGCGCCCGGAGATGCCGAGGCCCTACAAGACTCTAGGGTATCCGTGGGTACCGGTACTATTCGTACTGGGGGCCGCTGCCGTGGTCTGGTTCACCCTGCTGCATTCGCCGCGGGAGTCGCTGCTGGGGTTGGCGATCATTCTAGCCGGTTTACCCTTTTATTTTCACTGGCGGCGCAAATTCCGGGGGGAATCCGGCGATTTGAGAGGCGGCTTTCCCGGTACTATCGGTTGAGCGGGGATAATCGGCCAAAAAGCAGGTCCGAAACTTTTTTGTTCTGATTTCAGAACAAACCACTTGAAACCTAAGCAAAAATGCGATAAAACTGCTCTAGTAATCAAAACGTCTCGGCTTAGCTGTTCCGATTTCAGAACGAGGGCGCAGCACCGGGACGATGCACAGGAGCCACTACATGGACGTCACCAAGATCATCACGGAATTGCGGCAGGAAAGAGAACAGATTGAAGAAGCGATCATCAGCCTGGAGAGATTGGCCAGGGGACGTGGCCGGCGTCGCGGCAGACCCCCAGCCTGGCTAGCGATGGCGAAGAAGCGCGGCCGCCCCGTGGGCAGCAAGAATAAGACCAACCCGGCCAAGCCCGCCGCGTCCTAGATTGAAGCTGCGGGTCCGGCGGCCGGGACCGCCGGCCTCAGCAGTGCTCAACTGGGAAACTCAGGGGGACGTGTCCGAAAACGATAATCCCTACCGATAGAGCAGGTGCTGTTCGCGCACCTTCAGAAATGCGTCGAGAGCGTCCTCGCCCGCCATTTGGATCCGGGCCGGGTCCTCTCCCGCCTCGAGAAGCTGGATCGCATGGCGATTCCCAATCAGCCACCGGTTGTCTTCGAGGACAATCCTGGACGGGTACAGGTGGCCGATGGCCCAAGCCAGCTCGAGCCCGAATCTTACTGAATCGAAAGCCTCCCGTTCCGTGATCACGAAGCGAATCCCTTCGATGAGCTTCCCGGCTAAGTTGGCGGAAGCGGGCTGGAAACGCGTCGGATAAGTCCGGACGCCGGGGATGAACCGGGCGTTCAGAAACGCCGCCAGCTCGGGTCCGCGGATCCAATCCGCTCCGATCTGCTCGAAGGGCGCGTCCGTGCCGCGTCCCACCGAGTAGTTCCGCGAGGCCTCTATCAACCCCACCCCGGGATAAAGAAGCGCCGCGTTCAGGCTGCGCATGTTGGGCGAAGGGTCCCTCCAGGGGAGGCCAGTCGAATCGAACCAGTCGCCCGGTTCCCAGTCCCGCATGGCGACGACGTGCAACTCGGCGCCAATGGCCTTCCGGGAATTGAACAGGCGGGCCAGCTCGCCGGCGGTCATACCATGGCGCACGGGAAGAGGCAGAAAGGCGGTGAAGGACGTCAAATCGGGATCGAGCATCGGTCCTTCGACGTGGGTTCCCGTGATGGGATTCGGCCGGTCGAGGACAAAAAACGGAATATGGTGGGCTGCGGCCGCTTGTATGCAGTAGCCCATAGTCGTCATGTACGTATAAAAACGTGTGCCAATGTCCTGGATGTCGAAAACCAGGGCGTCAATGCCCCGAAGCATTTCGGTCGTAGGCCGCCGGCCAGCGGCTGAATAGAGGCTCAAAACCGGAAGGCCGCTGGCGCTGTCGGTGGTACTGGCGACGTTCGGCTGGTCCTCGACGCCGTTGATTCCGTGCTCCGGCGAGAACAGCGCCACCACTTTGACGCCGCCGGCCAGCATCAGATCCACATTGCGCTGGCCCTGCCGGTCGATGCCGGTGTGGTTGGTGATGAGCCCCACGCGGCGGCCGTTGAGCCGTGCGAATTTCTCGCTGGCCAGCACATCGAGGCCGGTTGACGCGGTCGCGTTTCGCCCCACCACGCGATGCAGGCCCGGGCCGTGGAGCGTCTCGTTGTAGCCGGTGATGTTGACGCCGGGAGCGCTCACGCCACAGGCGGCCGCCGCCACGGTCGCGATGCGGCAGCGCACCGGAGTGAGGGCCGGCCGGATATGCGGGTGCACGCTGTTGGCGAGCAGGATCACGTACGTTGCGGAGGCCGGGTCGATCCACAACGAAGTTCCCGTGAATCCGCTGTGGCCGTAGGAGCCGATAGGGAACAACTCGCCGCGGTTTCCCGAGAGCGGAGAATCGATGTCCCACCCCAGGCCGCGCAGCACCGGCTGATCCGCCGGGGATTGCGGCGTCGTGAACTTCGCGACCGTCAGGGGATTGAACAGGCCGCTGCCTCCCGCCAGCATCATTTGGGCAAAGAGGGCGAGGTCGTCCGCCGTGGAGAAGACGCCCGCGTGCCCGGCCACGCCGCCCATGCGACGCGCGGTGGGATCGTGAACCACGCCGCGCAGGATCTGCCCTTTTACGTTCTCGGTGGGCGCGATGCGCGCGCGCCAGGACGCCGGCGGCTGGAACACGGTCTCGCGCATTCCCAGCGGCGCGAAGATCTGGGTGCGGGCCTGACTGCCAAGCGAATCGCCGCCAAGCCGCCGCACGATTTCGCCCAGCAGGATGAAGTTGATGTCGCTATAGGAGAACACGCTGCCCGGCGGGATGACGCATTTTTCGGCAAGCGCCATGCGTATGCCGGTCTCGTAGCCGCTCCAGGAGGAATCGAGATCCAGATCGGGCCGCAGGCCGGAGAAATGCGTCATCAGGTTGCGCAGGGTCAGATCGCTCTTGCCGCCCTGGAATTCGGGAAGATATTCGGTGACCCGGTCGTCGATGCGGAGTTTGCCGGCTTCGAAAAGCCTCATCGCAACGGGAACGGTGGCGACCACCTTGGTGAGCGACGCGATGTCGAAGACCGTGTCGAGCGTCATGGCCTCGCGCCGCGGCGCGAGCGACCGGAACCCGTAGGCCTTTCGGTGGACGATGCGGCCCTGGTGACCGACAATCAGCGCCGCGCCAGGCATGCGGTTGGCGCCGACGGCTGCATTCACAATCGAATCGAGCGCGGGCGAAGCCGCAAACGCCACCTCTGCCGGACGCTCGCCGAGCGCGCGCACCAGTCCCGGAGCACCGGCCACGCCGGCCATCCACGCGCGGCGGGAGATCCTCATTGCAATTTACGCGCGATTTCCTCGAATTGTCCCGCCAGGCGCAGGTCCTTTCCGGTGATGCCGCCGGCATCGTGAGTGAACAGATCGATGACGACCCGGTTGTAGACGTTGGACCAATCGGGGTGGTGGTTCATCGCCTCCGCGCGTAGGGCGCCGGCCGCCATGAACTCGAACGCCTGGACGAAGTCGCCGAAGCGGTACTCGCGGTGCAGTTTGCCGTCCACCACGCGCCAATCGGGCAGGTTGCGAAGCGCGGATTCAATCTCGGAATCCGGAATCCTTGCTGGTGACGCCATGACTTCATGGTAGCCGAGCGGGGGGCCTCACACCCGGCCGTAAATCGGAATCACGGCTCCATTGACGTCGGCGGCGGCCTCCGAGGCCAGCCACAAGAGCAGGCGGGCGATGGATTCAGGCTTCACCCAACGCGAATAATCGGCTGCCGGTTCGGCCGCGCGATTCGGCGGTGTATCGATGACGCTCGGCAGCACCACGTTGGCGGTGATTCCCGCGCGCTTCACTTCGAGCGCGATCGTGCGCATGAGAGCCACCAGCGCGGCTTTCGAAGCGCCGTAGGCGCTGAGCGTGGCGACGGGTTCGACCGCGGTCTTCGAGCCGATGGCCACGATGCGTCCGTATCCGGCCGCGGTCATGACCGGCAAAACGGCCCGCGCCGTATAGAAAGCCGAGTTCACATTGAGGCCGAACATGCGGTTCCAAACGACGTCGGTGGTTTCAGCGACCGCGGTCCCGCCATCGAAGCCTCCGGCCAGGTGCAGCAGCACGTCCAGCCGTCCGAAGCGGGTTCGCACTGCCTCGACGGCTCGCGCCGCCTCCTCGGGCCGAGTCAGATCGGCTGAGATTTCGGACCCGGTGCGAGAGACGGCGGCCACGTTGGCGCCGGCCTCGGCGAAGGCGCGCGTGACGGCCGTCCCCAGCCCCCCGCTCGCGCCCGTGATCAGGACCACTCTCCCGGTGAATTCGCCCATACCCGAAGCGTAGCGCAGCCGATAGCAGATAATGGGAACACATGCCGGAGACGTTGCCACGCCTCAGAATGGATCTGGATTTCATGCCTTCGCCGCTCCGCGAGCGGCCGGGGCTGCTGATCCGCGATCCGTACCGCTACACTGACGCGACGCTCATCGTTCCGCCGGCGCTGGTGCAGTGCCTGCAGTACTTCGATGGCCGCCAGACGGATCTCGATCTGCGCGCGGCGCTGGTGCAGTTGACCGGCGACCTGCAAACCGGCGAGGTGGAGCAGAACCTGCGGCAGATGCTGAGCGAATCCGGCTTCGTCGAAGACGACGTTTACCGGCGGCTCCGGGATGAACAGCGCGCAGCGTTCGCGCGGGCAGAGCGGCGCGAGGCTTCCCACGCCGGCGGCGCGTATCCGGAACAACCCGAGGCCTTGCGGGCCGTGCTCGCCGCTTACATGTCGTCGGTGGCACCCGCGCCGCTCGAGGGTCTGGTAGGAATCGCGGCGCCGCACATCAGCCCCGAGGGCGGCTATCGCACCTACGCGGCCGCTTACAACGCCCTCGGCCCGGAGTACAAGGACCGCGTCTTCGTAATCCTGGGCACGTCGCACTACGGCGAGCCGGAGAAATACGGCCTCACGGTGAAGCCGTTCGTGACGCCGCTGGGCGAGACTCGAACCGACCGGGAACTAGTGGAGCGGCTGGCGGCGGCGGCCGGCGATGCGGTCAACCTGGAGGATTACTGCCACGCCGTGGAGCATTCCATCGAGTTCCAGGTGGTCTTTTTGCAGCACCTTTTCGGCCCGGACATTCGCATCCTCCCGGTGCTCTGCGGCTCGCTCGCGCACAGCATCACCGGCGGCGCAAAACCGGAGCACGACGCCAACGTCCAGCGGTTCTTCGACGCGCTGGGCGAACTGGCAGCACGGGAAGGCGACCGGCTGTTCTGGGTTCTGGGCATCGACATGGCGCACATGGGCCGGCGCTATGGCGACCCGTTCTCCGCCCGCGCGAGCGAGGGGGCGATGGAGAAGGTCGCCCAGGCCGACCGGCAGCGCATCGGCCTGCTCGAGACGGGCGACGCAGCCGGTTTCTGGGCGGCGATTCAGGAAAACGGCGACCCGTTGAAGTGGTGCGGCTCGGCTCCGCTTTACACGTTCCTGAAGGCAATGCCCGCGGCTCGCGCGCGCCTGCTCGGCTACGAGCAGTGGAACATCGACGAGCATAGCGTGGTTAGCTTCAGCGCCTTGGCCTTCCAAGGGCAGGGAAGCTGAGGCTCACGCCTTCCGGAGAGCCCAACGCAGCGGCTTGCCGGGAGCGCTCGGGCCCTTCAGCATAACAGCGCCGTCCGGCCCGCGCTCCAGGCGCACGGCCGCCCCGTTGACCTCGGCCATGAGCGTCCCTTCGTCCGGCAGCCTCACGCGGATGGTCCACCTACCGGCGCGTAGGGGCGCATACCAGCCTTCATATCCCGCGGCCGTCTTGACCACGCCGAGGAGCGGCGAATCGAAACGATAAGCTTCCAGCGGCAGCCCCGGCGCGACCCGCATTCCATCTCCGGTGAATTCGACGCCCAGCAGCTTCACCAGCGAGTAAAGCGAACAGGCATGGGAATGCACGTTGAAAACGGGATAGTCGGTGTAGTGCAGGTAGCCCGTCGTTACCGTTTCGCCCGGATGCGGGCTGACCGTCGAGTTGAGCGTATCGGGCCCGCTCCACGTGTTGTACCAGATGTCCGGGTACACCTCCGCGTGCCGCGCCAGCGTGTTCTTGCGCCATTCGTCCCAGGCCATTTTCGGATCCACCAGGGCCAGGGCCCAGATGAGCGTGGCGTTGAGCGACGGCCAGATGCCGCCGTCGATGGATTCGCCCGGCCCGCACACTCCGCCCGGGAGCATGTCCGGGCTCTTGTTCATAGCCGCAGCGCCGATCGGCGAAGGGCGGCGCAGCAGCTCATCGACCGCCTGAACCAGTTCTTGCGTCTGCCCGGGCGTGGTGATGCCGCCAATCACGGCCCAGGGTTGCGGCTCCAGCCACAGCCCTTTCTCTCCGAGCCACCCCAACGTGGGGCCGAGCCACGCGCGCCGCAGCCACTTCCCGTTCCATTGGCCGCGCGCCGCACTGCGATGTTCCTCCGCCTTCGCGCGGGAGAGCGACGCGCCGGATTCGTCGCCCCCATAGGCGAGCAGGCGCGCATAGTAGTCGAAGACGTAGGCCGCCATGGCCGAGTTGAGCACACTCTCGCCGCGTGCGACGCACTCCGGGCGAACCCTTTGCGCCCAGGCGGCGACCAGGGCGTCGTTCCAATCGTCCTCCAGCATGCGCATCAGGCCGTGCTCGCCCGTGCCGACGTCCTCCACCAGGTGCCGGTAGCAGCGCGCCAGCAACGCGCGGACCGTTTCCTTGCCCGTCGAGGGACCGTAGAGAGGAAACGTCGGAAGCTGTTCGTCGAGGAACGCCACGTCGCGTGTGGCCAGCACATATTCGCTCGCGGCCCAGAGCAGCCACATCGGAATGTCGCTCGAATTGTCGCTCGCCGCCGGCATGATCTGGCCGTGCCCCACGATGCCGTAAGGGATGGAACCGTCCTTGCGCACTTCCTTCAGCGTGTAGCGCAGAACCTCCTTCATAAGACTCGGATCGCTGAAGATGAAAGGCAGAGCGTGCTGCAACGGGTCGCGCGCGGCGCCTTGGAAGCCCGTCACGTATAGGTATATTCCGGCCTGGTTGACGATGTGCTCGCCGAAATAGTCGTCGTAGGTGAGGCTGCTGCGGACGTAATAGTCGTTCCAGGCGGTCTCGCGCGCGATCCAGGGCTCGCCCGGCACGCTGAACTGGAGCCCGGTGTGTTTCCACTGCCTGCTCGAATCGGCCCAGACGCCGCCGGCGCGGCCGTGATACTTGGCGATGAGCGGATCGAGCTCAGCCCCTTTCGGCAAGTAGCCGTAGAGGAAGTACAGCGTGCGGCGTTCGCCCGGCTTCAGCGTGAATCTGCGCTCCAGGAGCAGTCCGCTTTCCAAGCCCGTGCCGCCGAGGTCGCCGTCGAGTGCGCCACCTAGCCCAGCCGGATTGCCCGCGCCGCCTTCGCCGAAGAACTTCTTTGCGTCCGTCGCAAACCCGTCGGCAGGCGCATCGAGCGACACCAGAAAAGTCGGCGGGGGCTCGAGGTCGTCAAAGGACGCTTCCGGTACGGTCTCCTGAACCGCGGCCAGAAACCCGTTCGGCCGGGCAATCAGATTCGCTTTGACCCTTTCCCACGCGGCCTCTTCCTCCGGCAGCCTGCCGAGGAACCGCTTCGTCTCCGCCAGGCCGGCGCCATGTTCCAGGGCGCGGAAGCTATGCTCGAAGCGGTCGCCCAGCTTGCGCCGAAGAGCGGCCGCGTTCCCCATGCCCTCCATGAAGCTGCGGAAGGAGAACTGATAGATCTGGCAGCCCCAATACTCGACCCAGCGCAACTGAGCCGTCGCGTCCCCATGGTTGGCGACCGTCACTTGCGACAGCAACACCGGGTCGTCGCCGAACGGCGCTGAGATCACTTGGTCGAGCGAGTAACTTGCGCCCGCAACCCGCTTACGGAAGTAACCCATGCCGAAGATACGCTCGAAGGTTTTGGCGTTTCCCGGGTAGTAAGTGCTCAGCGTTTCGCCGCCGCCGGTGAGGTAGCCGATCCCGCCGCCGTACTGACCGCGCGACGGATCGTAGTCGTTGAGGAACTTCGGCGCGCCCTCGTCCTGCCGCACCTGCACGATTCCGTAGTTGGAGACGACGGCCACCAGCCGGTCGTTCCCCACCTGGTGTATGTGATCCGTGGCCCCGAGGATTCCGGGCCTCACTGCGGTGACCGCCTTGGGATCGTGCACCTGGTCGCACGTATAGCGAAACGCGGGCAGGCCGAATTCGTCCTCGATCCACTCGCCGAACGAGGCGGAGCCGTAGGGCTTGGCGCCGGCGCTCCCGCGAGCCAGCAGCCTCGGAACAGCCAGCGTGGAACCAAGAGCCGTCACAAACGATCTGCGATTCATGCGCATGCCGATCACCCCGTAAGTGGCCACTATAGCGCCAACGGGGATATCGGCATCACAGGGTTCAGTTCTGGGGGGCGACCCAGTATCCCGGGCGCGTGCGGATCTTGAGGCCGGCCCGATCCACGGTCACGACGATGTCGTGGAAGCCGCCTTCCGATCTATTACTGGGAACGTACGAGATCAGGTACAGCGCGTGCAGTTCGTCGCCGATCTGGCCAATCGCGCTCTCCAGGCTTGCCTGGCTCACGAAGGCGTGCTCGTCGCCGCCCGTGAACTTCGTGTAGACCTGCACCGGGCTCTCCACGAAGATGGATTTCGTGGCCCGGAAAATGTCGGCGATCAGCGGCGCGACATCGGCCGAGTTCATGGGATTGCCGTAAAGCTGCCTGACGTTTTCCGGCGTGGGCGGAACGCCTGCCGGCATGTGGTAGGCCGTGTCCGGTATCGGGTTGGGCCGCGGGTCCTCTTCCTTTTGCCGCAGCGCATTCACAACCTCGTTGATGTTCACCGAGTATACGCTGACGTTGCCGAGCTGCAGGTCGGTCAGCGCGTCACGGACCTTCGCTTCGCTGCCGTAATCGCGCACCTCGCTGATGAGCAGCAAAACCCGGTGCCGGTTCTCGGGTCGGGTCTTCAACATGCGGACGGCTGCGACCACGGCGTCGTTCAAGCTGCTGGTTTTCGAGCCGGGGCGCAGCTTCGCCAGACCCGCTTCGATCTTCGCCGTGTCGTTGGTGAAATCCTGAAGCATCTGAATGCGATGGTCGAACGCAAGAATGGCGACTTCCCCCTGATCGCCCGTAACCAGCCCTTGAAGCAGTGGACCGATCTTGCGGATTTTCGGCAGCACCGGCTCGGCGACGGAGTTGGCCTGAATGGCCACCACCAGCGAGATCGGGACGGCAGTGACGCCCACCTTGATGTCCTGAGGTTTGCCGTTGTCGGTGAGATGAAACTCGTGGGTCTTAAGGCCGTCCACGCTCTGGCCGTGCCTATCGGTCACCAGGGTCGGTGCGAGGACCTCCTTGATGCCGGTGGTAAAGGTTGTGGCGTCCTGCGCAAGCGCGACGCCCGACAACAGGAAAGCGCAGAGGAACGATCGTATCAGCATCACAACTCCAGACGCCGTCAATGTCCCTGCCGTTTCAGGTCTGCGCCGTGATCGGTCTCGCCGCGCAGCAACTGCAGGATATGCGGCACTACATCAATGATACCGTCGAGGGACTCTACCGCGCCTCGCGGCGAGCCGGGAAGGTTAACGATGAGGACCCCGCCACGCACGCCGGCCAGACCCCGGGACAGCGCGGCGAGCGGCGTCGACTTACGCCCGTGGCTCCGCATCAGCTCGCCGATGCCCGGGATTTCGCGCTCGATGACGGCGCGGGTGGCGTCGGGCGTGACGTCGCGTGCCGCCACGCCGGTGCCGCCGGTCGTGAAAATCGCCGCCACCTGGTTGCCGCCGGCAAGAGTCGCCAGGCGCGCAGAAATCAGATCCGCTTCGTCCGGCAGCACTTCGATTGCGGACACCGACCAGCCCAGTCTCTCCAGCCGCTCGCGCACGGCGGGTCCCGAAAGGTCCTCCCGCTTGCCGGCGTGCACCGAGTCGCTGATGGTCAATACGGCGGCGTTAATCATTCCCGCTCCGATCCCGGCCGCCGGTAGCGGCCGCTCTTCCCCCCGGTCTTCTCGATCAAGACGACGCTGGCGATCTCGATCCCCTTATCGAGCGCCTTGGTCATATCGTACACGGTCAGCGCGGCGACGGCAGCGGCGGTGAGCGCCTCCATCTCAACGCCGGTCGGTCCGACGGTGGAGACGGAGGAAACGATTCGGACGCCGCGCGCTTCGACGCGGATCTCGACATCGGCATGGGTCAGCAGCAGAGGGTGGCACAGCGGGATTAACTCCCAGGCGCGCTTCGCGGCGGCGATGCCGGCAATGCGTGCCACCTCGAGTGCGTTGCCCTTGGGATTCCTGGGCAGCTTCTTCAGCACCGCCGGCCGTATCTTGACGAACGCCTCCGCTCGCGCAGTTCTCGCCGTGCCGGGTTTGTCCGAAACGTCCACCATGCGCGCCGCGCCGGCCCGGTCGAAGTGAGAGAGCTTCTTCATGGCAGCAGCACCCGTATCGATTCTCCCGCACGCCAACTTTCGCGGGCGGCGTCGGCGACCAGAAACGCGTTCGAGCGCGCCAGGGCAGGGAGGTCGCTCGATCCGTTCCACGGGACCGGTGTGACCTCGGCCGCATCGGCACTCAGGCGGGCCGGGAGGAAGCGCGTCAGCCCGGGCTTGTGCCGGAAATCCGCCGTGAGCCGCGCCACCGGCATCGCGAGCGTGGTCTCGGTCTGGCCACCGATGAGTTCCACAGCCGCCCGCGCAAAGATCGCGAAGGTCACCATCGTGGAGGCCGGGTTGCCCGGAAGCCCGAAGAAGAACGTACCGCGCGCCCGGCCGAACACCAGCGGCTGACCCGGCTGTATGCTCACGCGGTCGAAATAGAACTCGGCCTCGAGCGCGGCCAGGACGTCTTCGACGATATCGTACTTGCCGGCCGAGACGCCGCCGGAGATGAGCAGCAGATCGGAGGCCAGCCCGCGCTCGACGAGCGCCTGCGTGGCGGCGGGCTCGTCCTTAGCCACCGGCAGGATCTCGGCCAGACCGCCCGCGCGGTGAACCTGAGCGGCGAGCGAATGCGCGTTCGAGTTCCGCACCTGGTGCGGCGCGGGACTGGACGAGACATCGACGAGCTCGTCGCCAGTAGCCAGGATCGCCACGCGCGGCTTCTCGAAGACCGGGACCGTGGCACGGCCGGCCGAGGCCAGCGCAGCGATCTCGACGAAACGGAGACGGCGGCCTCTGGGAATCAACTCATCGCCACGGCGCGCATCCGACCCTTGGGGACTCACCGCTTTCCCTGTGTCCGCGGCGGGGGCGACGACAAACTCGCCTTCGCGCCGTGCGTGCTCCACCATCACGACGGCGTCGGCGCCCGCAGGCACATTGGCCCCGGTCATGATTTCAACGGCCTCGCCCGCCGCCACTTCTCCGGAAAACGGCGCGCCCGCACGGGCTTCCCCAATGACGCGCAACCGGCCCGGCGTATCGGCGGCCCGCAGGGCGAAGCCGTCGCGCGAGGAGCGAGCCGCGGCGGGATAGTCGCGGTCGGCGACAACCTTTTCCGCGATCACGCGGCCCTCGGCGTCATCGAGCGGCACCACCGCAACTTGGGGCATCGCACGAAGGCTGCCGGCCTTCCCGATGACGCACGCGCGCGCCTGCTCAAAGCTCACCCTGGCCACGAGTCAGATTCTAGCAGCTTGTTTCGAGCGTGGGCAGGCGAGCGCCCGCCGCAGACTGTCAGTCGAGCTTGATCGATTGGACCTCGATCATGCCGTTCGTCACGTCGCCGGTGACGGTGGCGCGCAGGTGATCCTGTTTCTTCGAGGCTTGGAGCGCGGTCAGGGCCTTCTTGCTGCCGGCATCGTCGAACTTGAGATACGTGCCGTCCGAGGTGAGGATGCCATACCCGCTGCTCGCGCACGCGAGCGCACAACTCCGCGTGTGAGTGTCCACGTCCTTGCGCGTGAACTTCGTGGAGCAGTTCTGGTCGATCAGCGGTGCGTTCCGAGGCGCGCGGCGATCAAAGACGAACGCCAGCCGCACGCGCGGCTGTGCCATTCTGAAGGATCATGCTGAACCGGCTCACTCTCACTCAAATGGCCGCAGAGGTGCGCAGCGGCCGGGCATCCTCTCGCGACGCGGTCGAGGCGCACCTGAAGCAGATCGACGGTCTGAACGCGCGCATTAACGCGTTCGTTTCGGTCTTTGCCGATAGGGCCCTGGCCGCGGCCGATGCGGCTGACGAAGCGCGCGTACACCAGGCTGCGCTCGGCCCGCTGCACGGCATCCCCCTCACCATCAAGGACAGCTTCGACGTGGCCGGCGAGCCCACGTATTGCGGCAGCAGGCTGCGCCTGGACCACAGAGCCGCCGCCGACGCGACATGCGTGGCCCGTCTGCGGGCTGCCGGGGCCATCGTTCTGGCGAAGACGAACTGCCCGGAGTTTCTCTACAACTACGAGACCGACAACTTCATCGTGGGGCGCACGAATAATCCGTGGGACGTTACGCGCACCTCGGGCGGATCGAGCGGGGGCGAGGCGGCGGCGATCGCTTCGTTCTGCTCGCCGGGCGGGATGGGCAGCGACGGCGGCGGGTCCATTCGCGTTCCGGCGCACTTCTGCGGGATCGCCGGCTTCAAGCCGACGCCGGGGCGCGTCCCCGCCACCGGGCACTTTCCGCTGATCGCGCATCCGGGCGGCCTGCTGGGCGTAGGCGGGCCGATGGCGCGCACGGCGGAGGACGTGCGGCTGCTGTTCGAAATCACGGCGGGACACGACGGCCAGGACCCCTTCTCCGCGCCGGTTCCCGTGCGCAGGCCGGATCTGGCGGGATTGCGCATCGGGCTCATGGAGCGGTTCGATCGCGTGCCCGTGCAGCCGGCGATGCGGGCGGCGGTGGATGCGGCGGCGCGTGTGCTGGCGGATCTAGGCTTCGCGGTTGAGCCCTTCGAACCGCGCGGCATCGAGCGCGCTCCCAACGTCTGGTGGTTCTTCTTTGGCGAGGTCGCGGCGCCGTTCATCCAGCAGATGATCGCCGGGCGCGAGAAGGACGTTCACTGGACGGGTATGGAGCTGGTTTCGATGGCGCTCGAAAAACCCGCGCCGACGATGGAGCAGGTGGTGGAGAACCTGGGCGCGCGCGACGCCATGCGGGCGGCGTTGCTGCGGCAGATGCGCGAGTTTCCGGTGCTGCTGCTGCCGGCCTGCGGCGTGGCGGCGTTCCCTCACCGCTCGCGCCGTTGGCAGACGGGCGAGAAAGAGATCGGCCTGTTCGAGGCCATGATGCCGCTGACGTTCTCGAACCTGCTCGGGCTGCCCGCGCTGGTCATCCCCTTCGGCAAGACGGAGGAGGGACTGCCGGTGGGAATCCAGCTTGTGGCCGCGCCCTACGGCGAAGAGCTGCTGCTGGAATTGGCGGTGCGGATGGAAGAGGCCCGCGGCCCGTTCGGCGGGCCGCCGGTTTAGGAGAAGGCTCGCGGACCGTTCGTCCGGCCCGCGAGTCGAGCGGCTTGCGGGGAATCAGCGGATATTGTGGATGGCCGCGCCCGTGGTCGCGCCGGTGACGGCCAAATTCATATAGCTGAAAGCTGTTTGGGCCTTGTGGTGGTGGCGCAGGGCGATCCATTCGAAGCCAACTCCGGCGAGCACCAGTGCGGACTTGATCTCGACGCTGCGGGCGCCGAAGGTGCCGTTGGGGCTCTGCAGTAGAGGGTTCAATTCGTGCTGGCCCCAACTCGAGCGGGCATCGAAAACCGTAGCGGCAGCCAGCGCGGCGACGCTGCTCCACCAGAGCTTCTTGCTGGGTTTCTCGACCGGGGTTTCGCCGACCAGTCCTCCTGCGGCAAAGGAGAGCGAGGCGGCCAGGGTTGCCAGAGCGACGATTTTCTTTAGCATGGGATGTCCTGTGACAGTTACAGAATATCCCCTAAGGCTTTTGGTTACTAGTGGTTGGCGTACTACGGCGGCTCCAGGACCCGGGAGCTAAGGTGGGCGGACAAATCGGCCCAGCCTCACCGGTAGACCAGGTTTGACGAAGCCTCGAAGTGGCGGTGATTTTTGTACTCCACGGAGTCCCGCACCCAATAGCCTGTCGCACCGCGACCCGTGATCTCCACTCGTACCGGCAACAGGTGGACGGCGTCGCCGATTCTCACGTAATCCCAGGATTCGACGACCGTGTGCCGATCGATCCCGAAATCCTCCGGGTACCCGATTGCCTCTTCTTCGTAGCGGACCATGTTGCCGCCTGGATCGTTGACGAGAAACCTTCCCGTTCGCGCGGGATTGTATGTGACCGTGTCCCTGAAGAATAAGCGGAAGCACGCGTCAGGCGGCGACGCGAAGCGGAACGCCAGGACCGGCCTGCCTTGGTCCACCTCACGTCCCTCGAATTCAACTCTGGTTGGACAATCGGGGCTGAGCAACGGGGGAATCTGGGTGCCGAAGAACACGCCCCATTTGCCCGGACCGGGGATGGCCTGAAAGGATCGGCTCCATGGCTTCCCGTTCCAGCGGACATGCTGCCGGCTGGCGCGGCCTGCGCGGAAAGCGATCTCGCACTCGATGCTGTCCAGATACTTCCAATCCCGAGAGGCCAGCGGGGCAGTGTAGCGTTTGGCGATTTCATCCGCCACAAAGTTCGGCAGACTCGCGGCGAAATCCAGGTTCACCTTGCGCACGTGTTCCAAGAGGGCCGCCGCCTCGGCGGGGGTGACGGAGGGCGGACTCGCGGCGGCGCCCTTCAGCCGGTTCGCACCGCGTTGGCGGGACAATCGCGCCATCACCAGGGCCAGTTCCTCCGGCGTTGCGGGACGCAGGAACTTCAGCTTCTTCAGTTCCAGGAGCTGATGCAGCGCCAAAGGCCGGTCGTACACCGCCGGGATCGGATGGCAGGTGATTCGCACTTGGTCGGCGAGGCGGTAATGAGCCGCGATGGAGCGCGCCGAAAGATCGGTGGAGGGAGGAAGACGGGCGTCGATCAGGCGGTCGTCGGCAAGCCTGATGAAAATGGACCCGTCCAACAGCCGCTCCAGGGCCCCGGAGAGGGTGACGTCGGCGGCGAGCGCATTGCCCGCGAGGACGCAAAGGATCAGTGGCGCAAGCGAGGCGCATACCCCTCGAGCCCGGGCGGTCATGGCCCGATCATAACATCGAAGAGTGCGCGAGCCTCACTCGGAGTACAAACACCAATAGTATTTCGGGACGCAGTTGCTTATTGACCTTTTGCCGACGTGAGGGAGAACGGCGACAACATCCTTCGGTGTTCTACCCCGTGGGTACTGGATAAAGTCAACGGCGCTCCCTGTGACAAACGCTCGCCGCGACCGGAGCCAAGGGATCACTCCTTTGAAGACCACGGTGAAGACCGTATGCCCCATGCCCGACTCGCCCGTCTCATAGAGTTCGTTTGCAAAGGACGCAGGTAAACGGGATGGACTCTTTACAACCCAAGCTACGTCCGAAATCAGGACCTCGTACTTTCCTCGGTCCTCATTCGGATACCTGCCCCACAGTTTGATCCACGGGATCTCTGATGCAAGGTAAACACGGTCGAGCGCCGATCCGTTCTTCAGCGTGACCAGACACGGGTAGTAGGACAGGTTGAAGTCCTCCCGTGTGGTTGGTGATCTGAATCGGGCATGGTAAACGCTCGGCGTGATCGCGCGTAGCTGCTCCTTCAAGTCGGATGGCAGTGGAGGATACCTCGGCGTCCGTGACAAGGACACTTCCTTCACCCTACTCCGCCAGCAACGCCAGCAGCCGCGCGCGTAGCGTATCCGCGGTGAGAGTGTCGGGCGCAATCACCAGGATGGTGTCGTCGCCGGCGATGGTGCCGACGATCTCCGACCAGTTCTCGTGGTCGATGGCGACGGCGATCGTGTTGGCGTGGCCGGGCGAGGTCTTCAGAACCAGGATGTTTTGCGCGGGACGGATGTCCAGGAGGAAGTCGGCGGCCAGCGCGGCCAGGCCTGGGCCACTGCGCTCGGGCGTGAGCTGGCGATAGCCCTCGGAGGTCTTGACCAGGCTCAGGTCGCGGATGTCGCGCGAAAGCGTCACCTGGGTGGCCGGAATGCCTTTCTCCTGGAGCGCCGCGGCCAGCTCCTCCTGCGTGTGCACGGGCCGGGTGCGGATCAGGTTCAGGATCTGTCCTTGACGGTATGCCTTGGTCATGTGGTGGGTCCGCCTCTCATTCTACTCAACCGCTCGCGAGCTTCGGTGAGTGCGCTCGAGACCGCCCGCGGGCCGGTGCCGCCGGGGATTTCGCGGGTCTTCATGCCTTCCTGCGGGTTCATCAGGCGAACCATTGCAGGAGTGAATTCGGGGGCGAATGCGGCCAGCTCGGCCGCGGTCCAATCGGCCGGCTTCTTCGCCTGGCGGACGCTTTCGAGGACCAGCCGGCCGACAATTTGATGGGCCCGGTGGAACGGCGTGCCGGTGCGGGCCAGCTCCTCGGCCAGATCGGTAGCCACTACCCAGCTCTCCCCGGCTGCGGCGGCAGGGCGAGCGGTGTTCAGCTTGGCCGAGGCCACCACGACACACGCCATTTCGAGCGCACCCTGCAACTGGCCGGCGGCTTCGAAAAGCGGAACCTTGTCTTCCTGCATGTCGCGGTTGTAGGTCAGCGGCAGGCCTTTCATGGTGACGAGCAGGGAAGTGAGCGAGCCGAAAACGCGGCCGCACTTCCCGCGGATCAGCTCGAGCGAATCGGGATTCTTCTTCTGCGGCATCAGGCTCGATCCGCTGGTGACGGCGTCGGCGAGCTCAAGCCAGCCGAACTCTTCGCTCGAGTAGAGAATCCAGTCTTCGGCCAACCGGCTGAGGTGTAGCAGGACGGTGGAGGCGGCGTAGAGGAAGTCGAGGACGAAGTCGCGGTCGGCCGAGACGTCCATGCTGTTCCGGGTGATGCCTTCAAAGCCCAACTCGGCCGCTAGGGCGGCGCGGTCGAAGGGGAAGCCCGAGCCGGCCAGCGCACCCGAGCCCAGGGGCATCAGGTTGGTACGGCGGCGGGCTTCGAGCAACCGCTCCCGGTCGCGCGCAAACATCTCGAAATACGCCAGAAGGTAATGCGGCCACAGGACGGCCTGGGCGCGGCGCAGGTGCGTGTAGCCGGGAATGACGGCGTCCGGGTAGCGGGCCGCGCAATCGAGCAGCGCTTCGAAGAGAGCGGCCAGCAGCGCATCGGCCTGGTCGATTTCGCCCCGCAGCCAGAGGCGCGTGTCGAGCGAGACCTGCTCGTTGCGGCTGCGGCCGGTGTGGATCTTGGCAGCCACATCGACGGCGCGCTCGCCGAGTTTGCGGATCACCAGGGTGTGAACGTCCTCGTCTGCGGCGCCCTCGAAAAAGCCGGGCTGCGCGGATTCGGCGGCGATCGAATCGAAGGCGGCGACCAGCGTGGCGCACTCGGCGGGCGTCAGGATGCCGACCCGTTCCAGGGCGCGGGCCCAGGCCTTCGAGCCGGCGATATCGGCGTCGAGCAGGCGGCGGTCGAAATCGAGCGATCCGGAAAAGCGCTCGAAGACCTCTGAGGGCGCGCCTTCGAATCTGCCGCCCCAGAGCTTCATGGTTTGCCGGCGGGCGGTAGCGAGGCCCGCACCTTGATGGGAAGACCGACCAGGTTGATGAAGCCCTGGGCGTCCTTCTGGTCGTAGCTGGCGCCCATGGTGAAGCTGGCAATGTCGAGCGAGTATAGGGAGTTGGGCGACTTGCGGCTCACGGGCTGGATGTTGCCCTTGTAAAGGCGCAAGGCGACCTCGCCGGTGGTGTATTGGTTCGCGGTCGCAAAGAAGGCGTCGAGCGATTCGCGCAGCGGGGTGAACCAGAGGCCGTTGTAGACCAGCTCGGCATAATCGAGCGCCAGACGCTGCTTGTAATGGAGCAGGCTCTTGTCCAGGACCAGGGCTTCGAGTTCGCTGTGTGCCGCCATGATCAGTGTGCCGCCGGGTGTTTCGTAGCAGCCGCGGGACTTCATTCCCACGAAGCGGTTCTCCACCAGGTCGATGCGGCCGATGGCGTATTCGCCGCCGATGCGGTTCAGCTCCTGGAGCAGGGAAACGGCGGGCGTCGGCTGCCCATTCAAGGATACCGGCACGCCCTTCTCGAAGCCTATGGTCACCTGGCCGGGCGTAGGCGGGGCGTCCTCGGGGCTGCGGGTCAGCATCCAGATCTCGCCAGGCGCGGCATTGGCCGGGTCCTCAAGCTCACCCCCTTCATGAGAAATATGCCACATGTTGCGGTCACGGCTATAGATCTTCTTCGTGCTTGCGGAGATCGGGACGTTGTGTTTCGCTGCGTATTCGATGGCGTCTTCGCGCGAATTGATGGTCCATTCGCGCCAGGGCGCGATGACGGCCAGGTGCGGAGCGAGGGCTTTGTAGGTCAGCTCGAAACGGACCTGGTCGTTGCCTTTTCCCGTGCAACCGTGGGCTACGGCATCGCAACCGGTCTTGAGCGCCACTTCTACCTGCTTCTTGGCCAGAAGCGGGCGGGCGATCGAGGTGCCGAGCAGATACTTGTCCTCGTAAACCGAGCCGGCGCGCACCAGCCGCCACAGGTATTCGGTCACGAACTCCTCGCGCATGTCCTCGACGTAGACTTCGGCGGCGCCGGTCTTGAGCGCCTTGGCTTCGAGGCCGGCCAGCTCGTCGTCGCCCTGTCCGATATCGCCGCAGACGGCGACGACCTGGCACCCGTAATTCTCCTTCAGCCAGGGAATGATGATGGATGTATCCAGGCCTCCGGAGTAGGCCAGGGCCACTTTCTTGGGTTTGTTCATAAGATCCTTAGTCCAGCAACATCAATAACAAAGCCTTCTGGGTATGAAGTCGATTCTCAGCTTGATCGAAGACCGCGGATTGGGGCGATTCGATGACTTCGTCGGTGACCTCTTCGCCGCGATGGGCGGGCAGGCAGTGCATGAAGATGGCGTCGGGCGCGGCGAGCGCAAACAGGTTCTCGGTGACCTGGTAGGCGCGGAAGGCCTTGCGGCGTTCTTCGGCTTCGTGCTCGACGCCCATGCTGGTCCAAACGTCGGTATAGACGGCGTTGGCGCCGGCGACGGCCTCTTCGGGATTGGCGCCGATGCTGAGCCGGGTTCCGTTGGCCTGGGCGAGCGCGGTGGCTTGGGCGATGACATCGGGCTTCGCTTCGTACCCCGGCGGCGTGGCCAGGGCGAAGTTGACCCCAAGCCTGACGGCGGAGAGCATGAGCGAATGCGCAACATTGTTGCCGTCGCCGACGAAGGTTAGGTTGAGGCGCGCGAGAGTGCCGAAATGTTCGCGCAACGTGAGCAGGTCCGCCAGCGCCTGGCAGGGATGGTAGAGATCGCTGAGGGCGTTGATGACTGGAACGCTCGACCAGCGAGCGAGCCCCTCGACGGTGGCCTGGGAGAAGACGCGGGCGACGATGCCTTGGGTCCAGCGGTCCAGGTTTCGTGCGACGTCCTGGAGCGGCTCCCGCTCGCCGATGATGCCGTTGTTGACGATGGAGTCTCCGCCGAGTTGCTTGATCGCCAGTTCGAAGGTGAGCCGGGTCCGCAGGGAGGGCTTCTCGAACAGAAGGGTGAGGGAGCGGCCGCGCAGGGCGCCGGCATACGGGGCGGGGGAGGATTTGACCTGGCTCGCCAGGTCGAGGAGGTAGGTGACCTCATCGCAGGAGAGGTCGAGGTCGCAGGCGAAGTCGCCGGCGGAGGCCTTAAGGATGGGACCGGCAGGCGGACCGGCGGGCATGTCAGATCTCCTTGGTGGTTCTGAATAAAAATGCAACAGAACGAATAGTTAAGCACAATAAGGGCAGGGAAGTCAAGGTGAGGTCTTGCAGCGGCGGGCTGCGATGTGATGTGAGGGTTGAGGGAACCGGGTCAATCCGCTTGTGAGCGTGGAGGATATGGCGCGGATTGATTGTCACTTTTCATCGTGAGAATCCGGCGTGCCATCCGACCACTTGCCGACCGGGATCATGAACACGGTTAACCGGCCTGGAATCTCCTCGCCGCCGATCATGGGAGAGCCCGGCATCCCGGCACCCCAGGCTTTGGGTTCTGTACGTTCGGCCCAGAACATCAAATGGGGATGCCAGTGCCCGGCCGCATCGTTCAGGTAGCCCTGCTTCGACATCATGTAGGACATTGCACCGGCTTCGAGCGCAGGGAGGTCCTTCTTGTCGAGAGCGGAGTCGATCGCGTCGTGCATCTGGGTTTCCGATTTGCCCGCGAGGGCGAGGCGGCTTCTCGCGATGGTGATGGGGAGGTATGTTCGCACGGCCGGCGGATTGAGGCAGATCGGCCCCCGGATTTTGGGATTCCAGAACGCGGGATCCCCGAACCCCGCCGTCCACGAGCGTTCCACCATACAGACGAAACCGTTCGTGCCCTCAACTGCCGTTTTGTAGCCTTGCCGCTCCAGGAGCATCACCTCGGCATTGTCGGAAATAGACTTTGGGGCAGCACTTCTCGCCAGGGCTATTTCGGTATTGCGGTCCGCCATCAAGTATTGGTCAAGCGGCGCCATGCTGGGATAGGGTGTGTCGGCTTTCTGCGCCAGCGCTACCAGGCTCAGCAGGAGCGCCGCCGGGATCATTCTTACCATACTGTCTCCCTCCGAGTGTCCTAACGCTAGTGTGCCACAGAGGATGTGGTCGTGCGTCCGCATCTCTTGGCCCGCGGGCAAAATTATTTACATAATATCCGTTATCGGAAGGCGTGAAGGCGGCCCGGCGGCGCTGTCACAATCGGCCTCCGCATCCGTGCTGACCCCACTTCCGCCAAAGCCTGCTTTCGAGTGACGGTTTTCTCAAAACGTGGTATGCTTGAGAAAACCTGTCGCGACGCGACGGTTTTCGCAAAGAGGAGGCAAAGCGCTATGGACGTCATGTACGCACCCGTCGCCAGCGCCACATCCGTTGCCGCGCGCGCCGAGCGCGCCCTGACCTCACTCCAGTACCCCGACGGCTACTGGTATGGCGACCTGACCGCCGACTCGACCTTGCAGTCGGATTACATCCTTCTACAGATGTGGCTGCACCCCGCCGCTGCGGACGGCAGTTGGGATCCGCCGACGATGCCGAAGATCCGTAAAGCCGTTCGCGCAATCCTGGATGCCCAGCGGGAGGACGGCGGCTGGAACATCTACGAGCCCGGCGAGTCGGAAGTCAACGCCACGGTTCGCGCCTACGCCATGCTCAAGATGACGGGGATGGAACTCGACGATGCGCGAATGAAGAAGGCGCGCGCGCTGATTCTCCGGCTCGGCGGCATACAGGCTTGCAATGGCTACACGAAGATCAACTACAGTCTCTTCGACCTCTTCCCGCGCAAGTACTGCCCCACCATCCCGCCCGAGATCGTGATGATCCCCGGCAACTTCCTCTACGAGATGTCGTCCTGGACGCGCAGCATCATCGTCCCGCTCTCGCTGATACAGGCTGTGGGAGGCGCCAAGCCCACGCCCGGCCGGCGCCGCATCGACGAACTGGTCCACCCCCACCGCAAATTCGCGCTGAGGCGCAAGGACCGGATCGCGAACCTCTTCGTGGCCGCCGACCACCTTTTCAAGCGCTGGGAGCGCAGTAGTGTCAAGAAGATCCGAGGCCGCGCCATCCGCGAGGCCGAACACTGGATGCTCGATCGTCTTCAACACACCGAAGGCCTGGGCGCGATCTACCCGGCCATGATGTACGCCATCATGGCGATGGACGCGCTTGGCTATGAGCGCGATCATCCCGACCTGCAGCTTGCCCTCAAGCAGTTTGACGAACTCATGCTGGAGGGCGAAGACAGCCTCATCTTCCAGCCTTCCAAATCCCCCGTCTGGGACACGGCAATTGCGGCATTCGCCCTGGGCGAGCTGGGGCAGACCGAACCGGCGCGTCTCACGGCCGCCGCCGACTGGCTGCTCAGCAAAGAAATCCGCCGCAAGGGCGACTGGGCCACCAAGCGCCCCGACCTCACTCCATCCGGGTGGGCCTTCGAATTCGCCAATGAGTTCTATCCCGACATTGACGACACGGCGATGGTCCTGCTGGCCCTGCTCCATGCCAAGGCCAGCGACCCAGCCAGGCAGGCTCGGGCGGAACGGCGCGCGGTGGACTGGTTGTTGGGAATGCAGAGTTCCGATGGCGGGTGGGCGGCCTTCGACGTGGACAACAACTGGAAGATCCTCAACAAGGTGCCTTTCGCCGACCACAACGCGATGCTCGATCCCACCTGCCCCGACATCACGGGGCGCGTGCTGGAGTCGCTGTGCCGCCGTGGCTTCGACCATAACCATGCCGCCATTGCGCGCGGCGTGAAATACCTGCTGGCGGCGCAAGAGGGCAACGGGAGCTGGTATGGCCGCTGGGGCGTGAACTACATTTACGGTACTTTTCTCGCGATTCGCGGCCTGGGCGCGACAGGCACCGCGGACGCCGGGGATGCGATCGCGCGCGCTGCGCTCTGGCTCCGGACGGTGCAGAACGCCGACGGTGGCTGGGGCGAGAGCTGCTACGGCTACGAGACTTCCCAGTTTGAACCGGCCATCAGTTCGCCTTCGCAAACCGCTTGGGCAATTCTGGGGCTTGCGGCCGCCGGCGAGGTCCGCTGCGACGCGGTCCGTGAGGGCGTGCGCTGGCTTCGCGAGCAGCAGCGCGCCGACGGCGGCTGGGACGAATCCATCACCACGGGAACCGGGTTTCCGCAGGTCTTCTATATCAGCTACCACTTGTACCGGGATTACTTCCCGCTACTGGCTTTGGCGACTTACGCGCGCGAGATTCGGGTGGCGGGTGGCGGGTCGGTTTGAGAGTTGGCCGACGATCCTGGAGCTTAGTGGACGCTGGGGCGTGTGGGGAGCAATCCGATCGAACTTCCCACAAGAGGACTTGGCGACCAATCACGCCGCCCGAACAGCGGAATCCAGGCGCAATGTCCGAGTCGTGCGTGATCTGATCGGAGCAAGCGCTGATTTGGTGATGCCGGATGATCTCTTGCACGATTTCATGCGGGCGGTTGGCGGCGTCATGGAGGTCCGCAAGGGTTCCTTATTTACAGGTACAGGAACGACTGTGGGGGACGTACTCCGTAGGTCGCCTGCAGGTCCCGCGGCTCCTCATAGCGCCGCACATTGCCGATTTTGATCGCGTGGCCTTTGTCCTTGCCGTTGAAGTAATCCATGAAGGCCTGCCGGTCGATCCCCGCGTGACGCTCGGTCCGATCCCATAAGTCCGCGACGTCGTCGGTAATAATGCCGTCAACGCTGAACTCCCCGACGACCTGCATAACTGGGCTGGACATGTACACGATCACGACCTGGATATTCTCTCGGAAGATGCTGCGACGGAACTCGAAGCGTTTCTTCCCGGCGAAAATCGCTTCGGCGTATACGGGCTTAATTGATAAAACCGCGTGGGTCGGCTTGGGCGAGTCGGAGGATCGTGGTGAACTGTTCCTTCGTGAGGGGCTCGAATCCTCGTGGCGCGCTGTTGACGTCGCGGATAATCCCATTGTCGATTAGCTCCTTCATGTTGGGTCGTTTGGTGAATGAATACGCGTACAAGAACTCGACGATGAACGGACGGTTGTGGGGGGTGTAGTCCCACCATTTCATGAGCTCTTTGTCGTCGAAGACACTGCGCTTCCGACATAGGCTGACGAAATGCGCAGCGTCGCGGATCCGCAGATGGACGTTCTCGACAATCCCGACTGTCGTGACCACTGCTTTGTAGAGTCCGCCGGTCCGGTAAAAAACTATGGCGTCACCGCACTTCAAATCCCGTTTGATGGACCGGCAGATGTACACCTTCCTGATGGCGTTGCGGTGGGGAAACTGCTCGACGAAGCTCGCTGGAGACTCAGTCCGCAAGATCGAATCCGGTAGAAGGCTCGTGTGGTAGTCCGGCCAGATTGGGACGATGTGAGCTCGTGTGCCGAGGCCGACGAACGGGAACGTGAGCGCTGGTGCGGCAGCGTCGAATGCCACTCGCATGTTCCGCACCAGGACCAGTTCGCTGCCATGCGGCCCGGTCTTCGTCCCGTGCTCAATGAACCCGAAGTCTTGCAGGAGCTTCACGAGCCGCTGCTGTCCTTCAGTGTGCGGGAAGATCGTCACGTAGATCTCCTCGACATTCTGCCGAAGGGCGTTGTCGAAGATGATCTTGAGGAACCGCTCACCGAGCTTGAACCCGTTCATTTCGACCTTGAACGTCCCGATCTTCAAGCGCCGCTTGCCCGCAAAGCGCGGTTCGATGTCGCTGTAGTTCTCCTCCGGCCCTTCGACCTTCAAGTACAGGAATGCGACGAGTTCCTTCGCCTCGAAGCACACGTAGGCGGTCTCGTCTGCTTTGCGCGCGAACCACTTGTCGAACGCCGCGCCTCCGTAGTCCTGCCGGAAGCTGTCGAAGAAGTCGCCAGTCACATCGACCGTGCCGAATACGGTTCTCTTAACGGCCAAGACCTCGTAGTCCACGAGCGTCGGGTTCTCGGCCGTGACCTTCTCAAGGAACGCGTCGATCGTGAACACTCGGTCTGCGATCCCGAGGACTCCTGCCTTCGTGTGCACGCCACGGTCTTCGGTGATGAGGAAGTCAACGCGGTTCGCGAAGACCTCGTTGACGATGATAGTGTCGTTCTGATCGTTCTCCGTCTTGTCCGTGGCCGCGAACTGAGCCGCCTCTTTGGACATTGGCGCAGTCGTTTTGAGGATGTTGTACGACTGGAGCTTCGCCGCGAAGCTGTTGCGTACCTTCTGGTCCTTGTGCTTCTCGATCTCCGCGACGCTGACCGGGTGCGCGCACTTGTCGTACTTGAGCTTGTCCAGCCAGAAGAACACGCTCCCGATATCGCGTCGTACGACCGTGGAGGCCTCGCGGTGGATCAGGATGTTCGTATCAAGCAGGACGCGCATCGCCTTGTATCAGGACAGTTTATATCAAAACTGTTTTAATAGATATTCCCGTTAGTTAGCGCCCCATCGCTCATCGGAGTACCACATGAGGTCCAGCTGGATGCTCGGAAATGCATCACGGATCACCGGGTGCGCGTGCGGGTCGTCCCGGCAGACGACCCAGTGACCAACGTCCACGCTGAATCGGAAGAGCGTGTACGCCCGTCTCGGATTACCCGCCACTTGGAAACTGGCCCACCAGCTCGCCTCAGCAGCGCAGGAGCGCGGCGCGGACGGCGGCGGGGGTCGCGTCGGGGCCCGTGACGCGGACCACCGGGAAGCCGGCTGCCACGGCGCTCGCCACCCCGTAGTCGGAATCTTCGACCACGAGAGGCGTTCGGGCGCCCAGGAGTTTCGCGGCGAGCAGGTACGGGTCGGGCGCGGGCTTCGACTGCCCTGCCTCCGAGCCGCATACCAACGCTCCGAAGCAGTCGCGAACGGAGGCCGCAACCAGCAGCGGTTCGACTTCTGATCTTTTGCTTGAGGTTACGATGGCCAGCTTATAGCGACTGAGGGACTTAATCAGCTCAACTGTTGCCGGTGAGAGAGGCTCGCCTTGAAGCGCCAGCTCGACGAAGCGCTTCAGTTTCCCCGGCAGCTTGGGCGCCAGAACTTCAAGCTCCAGTGGAGGATCACCTAGACGCCCGAGCGATTCCATCAGTTCCAGGTGCGGCAATCCCATTCCGTGGCGCCGGTAGGCCTGGTAGGTGAGATCGATGCCGAACGGGAGCAGGACTTCGCGCCAGCAGGCGAAGTGGATGGGCTCGGTATCGGCGAGCACGCCGTCGAAGTCGAATAGGATTGCGTCGTAGCTTATAATGACACCATGTTAGTACCCACCGAACGCATCTGGCACAATGGCCAGTTTATCCCTTGGAACGACGCGCGAATCCACGTGCTGTCGCACGTAGTGAGTTACGGCAGCTCGGTTTTCGAGGGGATACGGTGCTACGCCACACAGTCGGGGCCGGCTGTCTTCCGCCTGCGCGACCACGTCCGCCGGATGGTGGATTCGGCGAAGATTTACCGGATGCAGGTGCCTTTCACGATCGAGCAGATCTCGAGCGCGCTGGTGGAACTGGTCCGCGTGAACAAGATGAGCGCGTGCTACCTGCGGCCGATTGCGCTGCGGGGCTACGGCAACATGGGCGTCTTCGCGGGGGAAAACCCGGTGGAGGTCTACCTGGCGTGCTGGGAGTGGGGCCGCTACCTGGGCGAAGAAGCGCTGTCGCAGGGCGTGGACGTCTGCGTGTCCAGTTGGAACCGGCTGGCGCCGAATACCCTGCCCTCGCTTTCGAAGGCCGGCGCCAACTACATGAACTCGCAGCTCATCAAGATGGAGGCGATGTCGGATGGGTATGACGAAGGCATCGCGCTGGACACTTCCGGTTACGTCAGCGAAGGCTCGGGCGAGAACATTTTTGTGGTGCGGGACGGGAAGATCCTGACGCCGCCGCTGGCCGCCTCGGTGCTGCTGGGCGTGACGCGCGACACGGTGATCCGGCTGGCGCAGGACCAGGGCATAACGGTGGTGGAGACGCTGATCCCGCGCGAGATGCTGTACATTGCCGATGAGGTCTTCTTCAGCGGCACGGCGGCCGAGATCACGCCGATCCGGTCGGTGGATCACATACAGGTAGGCCCGGGGCGCCGCGGCCCGATCACCGAGCGTCTGCAGAAGGAGTTCTTCGCGATCACCGACGGCTCCAAGCCGGACCGTTATGGGTGGTTGACGGCGGTGAACGCGCCGGTCGAGGCGGGACGCTAAGCAAACCCTGTGAGCCTGGTCCGGACAACCACCTCCCCCGAGATAATTAGCTCCGGACCGGGCTCGCAAGAGGCTCTTCCTTTGTACCAGCAAGAGGGCTTGCGCGCCAGCCTTCAGGTGCGCATTTCAACAGGTATAACCCTCGCCGCACGTTGAAGTTAGAGGCGCCCGCCTGTGGATATAGTCTGGATAAAACAAAAGGGCGATGAAGTGTTTCGCCCGCCCGTCCCCGAAACCAACCGCTCATCACAGTTCCCTGCCCCAGAACGCCAGGCCGCCGCAACATGAAGACATGAAATCACCCTTGCTGCTCACATTTGCACTCGCCACCGGACTCGCGGCTCAGGCCCCGTTCGAGGTGAAGGTCACCGGTCACGGCCGGCCCATGATCCTGATTCCCGGCCTTTCGTCTTCGGGCGAGGTCTGGGACACCACGGTGGCACACTACCGCGACCGCTTCGAATGCCATGTTCTGACGGTTGCCGGTTTTGCGGGCGTGCCGCGCGTGCCGGCGCCGATGCTCGAAAGGGTCCGCGACGGCATTGCGGAATACATCAAGGAGAAGCACCTGGCTCGCCCCATCATCGTCGGTCACAGCCTGGGCGGCTTTCTGGCTTTGTCGCTCGCAAGCAAATACCCCGGGCTCACGGGGAAGCTGGTGATCGTGGATGCGTATCCGTCGCTCGCGGCCGTCATGAATCCGGCGGCCACTCCCGCTGCGGCCAAAGCGATGGCAGAGCAGATGCGGCAGCGCATCGCCGGCGAGACCCAGGATGAGTACGAGCGCTACGTCAAATCCGGCGTGGGGACCAGGGTGATGGTGACGAGCGACGCCGGCTTCGAGCGCATCGTGGCGTGGGGGCTGGCTTCCGACCGTACCGCAGTCGGCGACGCCATGGGCGAAATGACCGCCACGGACCTGCGCGACGACGTCGCCAGGATCAAGAGCCCGACGCTGGTTCTAGGGACCTGGATCGCCTACAAGCAGTACACCGACCGGGCGCGCACGGAAGCCAACCTGCGCGGGCAGTATGCCAAGCTGGACGGCGTGCGGATCGAGGTCACCGACACCGCGCGCCACTTCATCATGTGGGATGATCCGAACTGGATGTTCGGCATCATGGACCGGTTTCTCAGCGAGCCCGAAGCGACGGCGGCCCGATGACGGTGCGGAAGACCTATTGGACCTGCCAGGCGCTCGGCTGGGGCGGCTACTCGGCCCTTGGACTGGCCAGCGCGTCTGCGCGAATCGGGTTGCGTCCCGCGTTGGTGGCCGGCTATCTGCTCTTCGGGGTGTACAGCATTGCGCTGACGGAGCTGTTCCGGCGGGAGATACAGCGGCGCGGATGGCTGAACGCCAACGCGGGGCGAATGATTCGGCGTCGCTGGCGCTGGGGGCCGCGGCGGTAGGCTCCATTCAGACCTTTCTGGTGATCGCCGTAGACATGGCGCTCCAACCGGGTTCCCGCGCGTTCCTGGGACAGCCCGCCAGCCTTGTCTGGCTGTGGATGGGGGTGATAGGCGCCACTTCCGTCTGGACCATTCTGTATGTGGCGCTCACGGGGCAGAGGCGCTCGCGGGAGAAGGAGGTCCGGCTGCAACTGGCGGTCCGCGAGGCCGAACTGAGGGCCCTGGAAGCGCAGATCAATCCGCACTTCCTGTTCAATTGCCTCAATTCCATTCGCGGGCTGGTGGTGGAGAATCCTCCGCTCGCCCAGGACATGATCACGCGGCTCGCCAATATCCTGCGTTACAACCTGCAACGCGACTTGGCCCATACGGTGCCGCTGGCCTCCGAGGTTGAGGTTGTGACGGACTACCTGGCCCTGGAATCGGTACGCCTGGAGGAGCGGTTGAAAGTGCGCATGACGATCGAGCCGGAGGCGGCCGGCGTTCCCATTCCACCCATGCTCCTGCAAAGCCTGGTGGAGAACGCGGTGAAATACGGCATTGCGCCGCTGCCCGCAGGCGGCGAACTGCTGGTGAGCGCCCGGCTGGACGGCGACGCGCTGGTGCTCGAAGTGGACAACCCGGGACGGCTGGCCGATACGCATCCCGACGCAACAGGGGTGGGTTTGGCGAACACCCGCGAGCGACTGCGTATCCTCTACGGGAGCCGCGCCAGCCTGCGCCTGGAGAACCGCGACGGCTCGGTCGCCGCCACCGTGCTGGTGCCGAGAATCGTATGACCGCGCTGATTGTGGACGACGAGAGGCTGGCGCGGTTGGAGTTGCGGCGGTTGCTGGAGGGGCATCCCGAAGTGGAGATCGTGGGAGAAGCGCGCGACGTGCCGGAGGCTCTCGATCTGATCGGCAAGCTTCTGCCGGACCTGATTTTCCTGGACATACAGATGCCGGGGATGAGCGGCTTCGACCTGCTCGAGCGGCTGGAAGACGTCCCGCAGGTGATCTTCACCACCGCCTACAATGCCTATGCCATTCAGGCGTTCGAGGTGAATGCGCTCGACTACTTGCTCAAGCCCATCGCTCCGGCGCGGCTGGCGGTGGCGCTGGCGAAGGTGCGGCCGGCGCCACGGCAAGGCCGGCTGGAACGGGTTTTCGTACGCGACGGCGACCGCTGCTGGCTGGTACGGTTGCCCGACATCTTCCTGCTGGAATCGGAGGGCAACTACACGCGGGTGTGGTTCGGCAAGGAGCGGCCGTTGATCCGCCGCTCGCTCAATGCCCTGGAAGAGCAACTCGATGCCGCCGTGTTTTTTCGCGCCAGCCGCAAGCAGATCGTGAACTTGAAGTGGATCGACAAGGTGGATGTCAGCGTGAGCGGCGGCCTGGTGGCGACGCTTCGCGGCGGCCTCGCGGTGGAGATGTCGCGGCGGCAATCGGCGCGGCTGCGGGAGATTATGAGCCTGTAGCCAGACTCGTTTCGCATCACCCTTCGTCTAATCGCGTAGAGCCACAACCGGCGAAATGCGGGCCGCCCGAAGCGCGGGCATCAGACTCGCCAGCAGAACCACTACCGCCATTCCCAACGGCGCCGCGGCGAACGTCAGCGCGTCTGTAACGCCGATGCCGAATAGCATTGTCCTCAGCAGGCGTGTCAGAGCCAGAGCACCGCCTAACCCGAGCACCGTTCCAAGGGCCGCCAGCCACAGCCCTTGCTGCACCACCATACGCACTATATCCACCTGCGCCGCGCCCAATGCCACACGCACTCCGATCTCATGAGTCCGCAGAGCCACCGAGTAAGAGATCAGCCCGTAGATTCCCACAGCGGCTAATAGGAGTGCGATCCCTGCGAACAACGTCAACAACATCGTATCGAAGCGAGGCTGCGACACAGACAAACTCAACGCCTGCTCCATCGTGCCTGTTTGCGCCAAGGTCACGCCGGAATCGACGGATCGAACTTCGTGGCGAAGTGACGCCGCCAGCGCTGCAGCGTCGCCGGTGGAGCTCACTGCGAGGAACATTTTCGAGTAATATGTCTGGCCAAAGGGCATGTAGTAGGCCGGATCCGTATCGACCGTTAGCCCGAGGTACTTCACATTGCCGACCACGCCTACAATCTCCATCCACTCTTCCCCCGAATTCAGCCCGCTGTGCATGATACGCTTGCCGAGAGCCTCCTGGTTCGGGAAGAAGCGGCGCGCAAAACCTTCGCTGACGATCGCCACCGGTCTTGAATGCTCATTGTCGTACTCAGTGAAGTACCGGCCCTTGAGCAGCGGTATCCGCAGAGTCCCAAAGAAGTCCGCAGTGGCGGTAACAGCCGAAACGACGGGGTTCATCTCTCCGAGCGCGAGGCTCTGCCCCTCAATTGCAAATGTGTCAGCGTCGCCTTGCCGGTCGGGCGGTAATGAATCAGTGAGCGCCGCCATGGTTACTCCCGGCAGGCTGCGTGCTCTTCGGAGAACCTCGTGGTAAAACGCGGTCCCGGCCCGCACGTCATCGTATTTTGTATTTGCCGGCGAAATCAGCAGAGTGAGGATCTGGCTCGGTGGCGTGGAGAACCCGCCTGTCACGCGCTGCATATTGACGAAGCTGCGCAGGAGCAACCCCGCACCCACGAGAAGCATTAGCGAAATCGAGATTTCAGAGGTCACCAGGATCGCCCGAGTTCCCCCGCGAGTCCGGCCGGCCGTACTCGCGCGGCCTCCCTCCTTGATGGCCGAGTTCAGATCTGTGTGCGCACTCTCGAATGCCGGCGCCAACCCGAACAGGATCCCTGTGCAGACAGAGACGAGGATCATGAAGGCGAGCGCGGTCCAATCCAGCCGGACCGAGTCGATAAGAGGGAGGTTCCCGGGATTCCAGGCACGGATCAGTTCGACACCGCCCCAGGCCAATGCCAACCCAGCTGTGCCCCCCAGGGCTGCCAGAAGGACGCTCTCGGTGAGCAACTGGCGGACCAAGCGGCCACGAGCAGCGCCCAGGCTGAGCCGCAGCGCCATCTCGCGCTCGCGAACCGTAGCGCGCGCCAACATGAGATTGGCCACGTTGACCACGGCGATGAGCAGCACAAAACCCACTGCCCCCATCAGCATCAGAAGGGCGGGCTTGAGCTGACTCCCCAGGAGAGCCTCACGTAGGCTCAACACGGGTAGGGTCAGCCGCTTGTAGTACGGATTCTGCTGCATCATGCGCTGGGCGATTTGGTTGAATTCGGCCTGAGCCTGCTGTAACGTCACGCCGGGTTTCAGGCGCGCAACACCGCGATAAAACCACGGCCCGTACCGTGCGGGCGGATTCAGCGGTAGATTCGTCCAGACTTCCGTCTCCCGCCGGGGAAAGCGGAAGGAGTCGCGCACAACCCCGATAACGACGGATGGAACGCCATTCACCAGGATCGTCTGGCCCAGCACGCCGGCACTTGCGCCGAAGCGTCTCTTCCAGATGGATTCGTTGAGCACCGCAAGCGAGCCGCTGGCGGGCTTATCCTCTCCCGCCAGGAACGTCCTGCCGATCAGCGGCCGAACTCCCAAAGTAGAGAAGAATCCGGCAGTCACCGAGGCACCCTGCACCTGTTCCGGAACCCCAGCGTCGCCGCCGATGTCCATCCGCAGCGAGCGGAACAGAGATGGATTCTCGAAGGCCCGATTGTTCTCTTTCCAGATGAGGTAATCGCGTATGCACATCGTGCCGAATCGAAAATCTCGCGGGGAGTAATTCATATAGACGACCGCCACGCGATCGGCGCCGGCATATGGGAGTGGTCTCAAGAGCATGCCGTAGGCCACACTGAACATCGCTGTGTTGGCGCCGATGCCAAGCGCCAGCGCCAGTACGGCCACGACGGTGAAGGTGAGGTTGTTACGGAGGGTGCGGGCGCCGTACCGTAGGTCTTGCACGATCTCCTCGAGCCAGTTCAGGCGGCGCGTCGCCCTGCACTCCTCCTTGTTCTGCGTGATGGCGCCCAAAGCACGCAATGCAGTGTGGCGTGCCTCGTCCGGGGAAAGCCCTTTCGCCAGGTTCTCGTCAATCTGTCGCTCGAGATGGTATTGGAGCTCCTCATCGAGTTCCTGCTCGACTTGCGTCCTGCGGAACAGAGAGCGCATGAGAAGGCGAAACTGAGAGAGCGGGTGGGGCATGTCATCTCTCCCTTCAGGCGGTATGGACGATGAGCGAAATGGCAGACGAGAGCCGTTCCCATTGATCGGACTCCTTCGCCAACGCCTTACGGCCCGCACGCGTCAGCGAATAGTACTTGGCCCGCCGGTTGCTCTCGGACATTTTCCATTCCGCCGCGATCCAGCCCTGTTGCTCCAGCTTGTGGAGCGCAGGATAAAGCGCGCTCTGGCCGACTTGCAGCACATCGTTCGATATCTGCCCGATTCGCTGGGCGATGGCCCAACCGTGCATCGGCTCTAGGGCGATCGTCTTCAGAATCAACAGGTCTAGGGTGCCTTGCACCAGGCCAGTTGGTTTGCTCATGCCGGATCCCCCTTCCCTCAGTTACTGACAACAGTATGCACAAACTGGTGGCCCGAAGCAAGCCACGCGGGGACACAGACCTCGGCAGTCTGCGGGAGATTATGAGCCGGTAGCGGCCCTTACTGCGTCTTTCGGAGGACCTTCGACCAGGCTTCCCTGCCCCGGTCATCCACGCTAACCATGAGAACGTCGCCCGCCTGGATCGATTTCTCGCCGGCGTCTGGCTTGGTGATCACGCGGCACTGGTACTTGAGCGGAGCGTCCCAGGAGGGATTCGAGAGCTCTAGCGTGCCATCCTGGCTCACGGTGTAGCGGGTCACCTGTGGCGCCGCGCTGAAGAGGGCGAGCTGGCCTTCGGTAAACGGCTTGCCGCTGGTCATGTGCTTCATGCCCCCCTTTTTGTCGAAAGCGAAGATCTGGTACGGCGCGAACACCTTGTCCTCGGGGTCGAAAGGTGCATCGTTGGTCAGGCCGACCATCATCCACACGCCGGGCAAATCGGTGGCGCGGGCTGCCCGGAACTGAGGGCCGGCGGCGATCAGCGCGGCCGCAAACGTGGCCAGGATCGCGAGGGCCGTCACAAGCCGCATAAGAGGGCCTCCAGGTATTCGGCGCAGCGCGGGTCGCCTTCACGCGGAGCCCAGGGCGCAAACTCCTTGTCCAGGGCCTGAACGTACGGGCCGGGCTTCACCTCGAAACAGACGGCGTGATCGGAGAGCGACGCGGCAGTGTGCCAGACGCCGGGCGGGATGTCGATCCCAAGGGCGGCATCCTCGCGGGAGAGGGCGTGACGCTCAACCACGCGGCCGCTATCGTCGAAGATGAACACGGCGATGCGGCCTTCGAGAACGACAAACGACTCGGCCTTGGGCGGGTCGCTGTGCCGGTGGGGCGTGATATAGGTTTCGCGCAGGAGGACGTTGAGCAGGCGGGACGGGTTCTCGTCGAGCGATTTGTGGAAGTTGAAGTTCACGCGCCGGCGAGGGGATCGATGCGCCTGCGCGAGTACACTCTCGAACAACGCCCGGCTCATCAGTTGAACGCCGTTGATGGACATCTCAATGACGATGATACGCCAATCGTTCGATGCGACAGGCAGCCGGGGCGAAGAAATTGAGACAATCAAAAGGACCCTCAGAGAATCATGCGCGCCTTGGAAAAGCTGTGGCAGGACCAGAACCGAACTGTGGTCCTGTTGATTAGCGGCGCGGTCATTCTCGCCATCGCTGTGTTCGATTGGCGGACAGAGCCGTACCTCTCGTTGGGTTTTCTATACCTGTTCCCCATCATGCTGGCAGCGGCGTTTCTGCCCCGTTGGCTGGTGGCTCTGGTAGGGGTGGTTTGCGCGGGACTGGCCGAGGTGTTTGGTTTGCCGGAGCCGTCGTCGGCTCGTTTGGCCTTCGAGATTCTCGCGTTGGCCGGCTGCGGGTTGTTCGTGGGAGAACTGGTTCGGAACAGGCGCCTGAGCCTGGAATCGCAAGCGCGGCTGAAAGCGCTTGTGGAAACCAGCCCGGCTGCCATTGTCACCGTTGACGATAAGGGCCTTATCGAACTCGCCAATCGGGCGGCCGTCGATCTGCTGACGCCGCGAGGCGGACACCTGGTCGGCGATCCAATTGCGGCGTTTCTGCCAGAGCTGCACCACGCGCTGCGGTGGGAGGAAGCGCCGCAGTTCCGCGCCTCGATGCGGTGCCGTGGCCATCGGGATAACGGCGAGTCGTTCGCCACAGAGGTCTGGTTCTCCACGTACAAGGAGGGCTCGACGCCCAAACTGGCCGCGATCATTGCGGAGGTGACCGAGGGGGACGACGCCGGCGCCGGCCTGCCTGAGGAGCGGGAAGAACAGGCTGACTTGAACGAGCGGGAGATGACCGTCCTGCGGCTGTTGGTACAGGGATTGGCGAACAAGGAGATTGCGGGCAAGATCGAGATCTCCGAAAGCGCCGTCAAGAACACGATTCAGCAACTATTCGCCAAGACTGGCGTGCGCAGCCGCAGCCAGCTCGTTCGGGTCGCTCTCGAGCGCTACCGGAGCTCGCTTTGACCGAACGATTATCGAAAGACTGGCACGCTTGCCCGGACGAGTCTGGCGGTGCCGGCCATTGGCACGCTAACCTTAAGCTTGTATAGATACAGGGTTTTTCGGAAGCTTGCGATGAGATCCTCCCTACGCCCGCTCGCGTTTGTCTGTTATCAGATTGTAATTATAGGACTTCTTCCCTGCGGGGCCTTCGCACAAACGGCGCTGACCTGGCCGCAGATCGAGGCGAAGTTCGAGGCTGCGAACCCAACCCTGAAGGCTGCGCAAGCGAACATCGACGAGTCCCGGGCGGAGGAGATCACCGCGTTCCTGCGCCCGAACCCGGAGCTCACGGGAACCTTCGATCAGATCAATCCGTTCACGGGGAACCCGTACCAGCCTTTTGCCTTATCGCTGCCCCTCGTGTCCGTCAGCTACCTGCATGAGCGCCAGCACAAGCGGGAGCTACGCCTGGATAGCGCCCGCAAATCGACCGATATTGCCGGCTCAGCGTACTCGGACCAGAAGCGCACGCTGCTTTTCAGCCTGCGAAACGCCTTTGTCTCAACACTTCAGGCAAAAGCCATCCGGCAGAACGCGACGGAGAACCTGGAGTACTGGGACCGGGAGCTTGCGGTGAACCGCAAACGCTTCGAGGCCGGCGACATGGCCCAGGTGGATCTGGACCGCCTGGAGCTTCAGCGCAGCCAGTTCGAATCCGACCTCGAAACGGCGATTGTGAATCTCCGCACCGCCAAAATCCAGCTTCTGATGCTGCTCAACGACCGAACGCCGGTGGAGCAATTCGACGTGACCGGGCCTTACGACTACGCCGATCAACTTCTTCCGCTGGATGAATACAGGACCAGCGCTCTGGCCGAGCGGCCGGACCTGAAGGAGGCCGTCGAGAACATCGAGCTGTCCAAGGTCAATTACAAGCTCGCCGTGTCCAACGGTTCGACGGACCCAACCTTCTCCGTGGATTTTGCGCGGAACCCGCCGATTCCGGTTTACTTGGGTTTCAGTGTGAACATCCCGTTGCGCATCTTCGACCGCAACCAGGGGGAGAAGGCGCGAACCGAGATCGACATACGGCGTAGCGAGCGGCTGCGGGACACGGCGCAAGCCCAGGTGTTGAGCGACGTGGAATCCGCCTACGTCACGCTGGTGAGTGCGTTGAACCTGCTGCGGCCGTACCGGGCTAAATACCTGAAGCTGGCCGAGAACAACCGCACAAGGATCTCCTTCTCGTATCAGAACGGCGGGGCGTCCCTGCTGGACTACCTGGATGCCGAGAAGGCCTATCGGGACACGCGATTGGCCTACTTGAACCTGATCGGCGCTTACCTCACCGCTGGAGCTCAAATGAACCTGGCCGTGGGCCGGGAGGTGATTCCATGAAACGCTCCCTTCTCATCGAGGCAACTCTGTGTTTGGCCTTAGCCCTGTTCGCTGCCGGGTGCGAGCGGCGTGTGTCCGCGCGCGATAACGGGGACACGGGACCAACGCCCAGCACGGTGGAGCCGGACATGGACGCCGGCAACTTCCAGGTGGACCACCCTGAGGAGTTCCCGATTGTGGCTGCCGGCGAGTACGTCGCCGCGCCGGAGTTGAACGCGACCGGCGTGGTGGGACCGGATGTGTCGCGGCAGGTGCCGGTACCGTCCCTGGCGTCGGGTCGCGTGGTTGAGATCGACGCCCGGCTGGGCGACCAGGTCAAGAAAGGGCAGCTTCTGTTCCAGGTGCGGAGCAGCGACATCGCGGGGGCGTTCTCCGACTATCGCAAGGCGGTACGGAACGAGGAGCTGGCGAAGCTGCAGTTGGACCGCGCCAGGAGGCTGTACGCGGACGGAGCTATTCCGAAGAGCGCTCTTGAAATTGCGCAGAACGCCGAAGACAACGCCAAGGTGGATCTCGATACCGGCTCCGAGCACCTGCACTTGCTAGGAGTCGATCCGGATCATCCAAGCGGAATCGTCGCGGTCTACGCACCGGTTTCCGGGGTCATTACCGATCAACAAATCACGAACTCGTCGGGCGTTCAGGCGCTCACGCCACCGAACCCGTTCACCATTTCCGATGTCTCGAACGTCTGGATCGTCTGCGACGTCTATGAGAACGACCTGGCACAGATTCACCTGGGCGAGTACGCGGACATTCACCTCAATGCGTATCCGAACCGGGTGTTGAAGGGGCGGATCGGGAACATCGGCCAGATCATGGACCCGAACCTGCGGACGGCGAAGGTCCGGCTGGAAGTCCCGAATCCCGGCCTGCTGCGCTTCGGGATGTTTGTCACGGCCACCTTCCACGGCTTGGCGAAGGAGAAGCACGCAACCGTCCCGGCGGCGGCGGTTCTGCACCTGCACGACCGCGAGTGGGTGTTCGAACCCGCCGCGAATGGGCGCTTCCGGCGCGTGGAAGTGGTTGCGGGGAACACGCTTCCAGGGAAGCTGCAAGAGATCGTCTCCGGGATCGAGCCCGGCGCGCGGGTCCTCGGGAACGCGCTGGTTTTCGAGAACACTGTGGAGCAGTAGTCGATGATCGCCAGGTTCGTCGATTTCGCGCTGAATAACCGCTTCCTGATTCTGGCGATGGCGGTCCTGCTATTCGTCTGGGGCGGGGTGTCGTTCCACCAGCTTCCCGTTGAAGCCTATCCCGACGTCGCGAACAACTACGTTGAAGTGATCACGCAGTGGCCGGGAATCTCCGCCGAGCAGATCGAACAGCAGGTCACGATCCCGCTCGAAAACGTGATGAACGGCATCCCCGGCGTGGATCATCTGCGGTCGTTCTCCATCTTCGGCCTGTCCGACCTGAAGTTGATTTTCGACGACGGCACGGACAACGCCTGGAACCGCGAGAGGGTTCTTGAGCGGCTGGCACAGGTGAACCTTCCTCCCGGCGTGGTGCCGCAGATGGGCACGGACTGGAGTCCAGTCGGCCAGATCTACTTCTACACGCTGCACAGCACGAATCCTCAGTACGACGTGATGGAGTTGAAATCCATCGAAGACTGGCTCATCGAGAAGAACCTGAAAGCGGTCCCGGACATCGTGGATGTGGCGACTTTCGGCGGTCCAACGCGCGAATACCAGGTTCGCGTCGATCCGAACAAGCTGATCTCGTACGGGCTGAGCCTGGCCCAGATTGAGCAACAGCTCACCAACAACAACGTGAACGCGGGCGGAAGCTTCCTCGAAGCCGGGCTGCAACAGATCAACGTGCGGGAAGTGGGGCTGGTCGCGAATGTGCGCGACATCGCCAACACCGTTCTGTTGACGAAAAACGGCACGCCGCTACGGGTCAAGGATATCGCCGTTGTCACGCAGGGTCCGAAGATCCGCCTGGGCCAGTTCGCGCGAACGATTCGCCACGAGGATGGGAAGCTTGTCGACAACGACGACGTGGTATCCGCCTGGGTGCCGATGCGGAAAGGCGCGGATGCCGAAACGGCGCTAGAAGGACTTCACGCGAAGGTGAAGGAGCTGAACGACCGCATTTTGCCGGCCGGCGTCAAGATCGTCCCGTTCATCGACCGCAGCGAGTTGGTGCACAACACGACTCACACGGTGCTGCACAACCTCACCATGGGCATCATTCTGGTGGTGATCGTTCTGCTGCTGTTTTTGGGGAATGCACGCGGGGCGATCATCGTCGCGCTGACCATTCCGTTCTCGCTCCTGTTTGCCGCGACGTGTCTCAAGCTGAAAGGCATTCCGGCAAACCTGTTGTCGCTGGGCGCGCTGGATTTCGGAATGGTGGTGGAGGGCGCGGTGGTGATGGTCGAAAACATCGTGCGCCATCTAAGCCGCGATGGGACGGACCGCCGGTCTACGAAGCAGAGAATCTTCGACGCCTCGCACGAGGTTCAGCGGCCGGTATTCTACGCCATCGCGATCATCATCACGGCGTACGTGCCGATCTTCACGCTGCAACGAGTCGAAGGTCGGCTGTTCAAGCCGATGGCATGGACGGTGGCGTTCGCCCTGCTCGGCGGGCTGCTGTTCTCGATGCTCGTGGCGCCCGTGCTCTCGAGCTTCTTCTTCCCCAGGGGGACGCGGGAATGGCGCAATCCGGTCATGTCCTGGATGACGGCCGGGTATCGCGTTGCGCTCCGCTGGGCAATCCGGATGCGCTGGGTCACGGCCGGGGCTGGCGCGGCGAGCGTCCTTCTGACGGTCTATCTGGCATTCAGCGGGGCGATCGGCTCTGAGTTCCTGCCACACCTGGATGAGGGTTCCTTATGGGTGCGCGGGACTTTGGCGCCGAGCACCGGACCCACCGAGGGGATCCGGCTGGCGAACCGAGCCAGGATTCTGCTCTGCTCCTTTCCCGAGGTGACGGAATGCACCAGCCAGGTCGGACGGCCCGACGATGGCACCGACACGACCGGGTTCTCCAACACCGAGTACTTCGTCGGCCTGAAATCCAAAGAGCAGTGGAGGCCCGGGTTCCACCAGGATAAGGAGCAGCTCATTGCGGCCATGAACCGGGAACTTACCAAAATCCCGGGCGTCATCTGGAATTTCTCACAGCCCATCGCGGACAACATGGAAGAGGCCGTCAGCGGGGTTAAAGGCGAACTGGCGACCAAGATCTACGGAGACGACCTAGCGTTGCTCGAACAGAAGGCCGATGAGATCGTGAACGTGATGCGCGGGGTCAAAGGGATCGAGGATCTGGGCGTTTTTCGGGTTCTCGGGCAACCGAATCTGGACGTGACGGTGGACCGCCGGCAGGCGGCCCGTTACCAGATCAACGTAACGGACGTTCAGGATGCGATTCAAACCGCTGTTGGCGGCAACGCCCTGACGCAGGTCTTGCAGGGCGAGGCGCGGTACGACCTGGTGCTGCGTTACCTGCCGCAATACCGCGACACGAAGGAGGCGATCGAGAATATCCGCCTGCTATCGCCCACCGGCGAACGAGTGTCGCTCGCGCAGCTCTCTAACGTCGAGGAGCGCGACGGAGCGTCGGAGATCTACCGCGAAGGAAACCAGCGGTACATCGCGGTGAAGTACAGCGTGAGAGGGCGCGACCTGGGCGGGGCTGTCGAAGAATCGATCGAGAAGGTGAACGCGCGGGTCCAGCTTCCGCGCGGGTATCACATCGACTGGGAGGGCGAGTACGCGAGCCAGAGACGGGCGCAGCAACGTCTGATGATCATCGTGCCCTTGACCGTGTTGGTGATTTTCCTGATCCTCTATATGATGTTCAAGTCGCTGAAGTGGTCTCTGCTGGTGCTGGTGACGCTGCTGCTTGCGCCGATCGGCGGTTTGCTGGCGCTTCTGGCCACGGGCACGCATTTCAGCGTGTCGTCGGGAATTGGTTTCCTGGCGCTCTTCGGAGTGTCCGTGCAGACCGGCGTGATCCTGATCGAGTACATCAACCAGCGCAGGGCGGGCGGCCAATCGGTGGAGGAGGCAGCCGTCGACGGCTCTGTGGTCCGGCTGCGGCCCATCATGATGACGATGCTGGTGGCGACCCTGGGCTTGCTGCCGGCCGCGCTGTCGCATGACATCGGCTCGGATTCGCAGCGGCCCTTCGCCATCGTCATTGTCGGCGGTCTGATCGCCGACCTTGTCATGAGCGTCTTCCTGCTGCCGACGCTCTACGTCTGGATGGCGCGCGACGGCGACGTGCTGCCGAAAGTCGAGACGGAAGAAGTCTAGCTTCCCCTCAGGCGTTCAGGTTGCTGGCAGCGAAATCCCAGTTCGCGAGCTTCCAGAAGGCCTCGACGTACTTGGGCCGGGCGTTGCGGTAGTTGACGTAATAGGCGTGCTCCCAGACGTCGCAGGTCAGCAGAGGCTTGTCCTTGGTGGTGAGCGGCGTGGCGGCGTTGCTGGTGGCGCGCAGTGCCAGTGCTCCGTCCGGCGTCTGGACGAGCCAAGCCCAACCGGAGCCGAACAGGCCGACGGCGGTTTCGGTGAACTGTTTCTGAAACGTGTCGAAGGATCCAAAGTTCTTCTCGATGCGCTGGAGAAGTGCGCCCGCGGGTTTGCCTGCGGACTTCGGGCTGAGGCCACTCCAGTAGAACGTGTGGTTCCAGACCTGGGCGGCGTTGTTGAAGATCTTGCCGTCAGCGGAACGAACGATGTCCTCGAGCGCCAGGTTCTCGAACTGGGTGCCGGGGATGAACTTGTTCAGGTTGTCCACATAGGCCTGATGGTGCTTGCCGTAGTGATATTCCAGGGTCTCGGCGGAGATGTGCGGACTGAGCGCATCCTTGGCGAACGGCAGCGGTGGCAGTTGGATCATGGAGTCTCCCCTATTGAGTGAATTTGACCTACAACTCAGAATAACGCAGCACGGGGGCAGGACAAAGTAACCACGCTGGACTATCGCCGTTCCCGCCTGCGCTTGCGTTCCGGCTCCGGCTCGGCCAGGGAGAACTGAAGCTTGCGCTCGATGGCTTCGACGCGATCCAGGCGGACCTTGACCTCGTCGCCGATCGAGAACTCGCGGCGGGTGCGGTCGCCGACTATCTTGCGAGTGTTCTCGCGGAAACCGTAGCGGTCGCCGGGGAGCGTATCGAGTGGGACCAGGCCTTCGACGAACAGCTCTTCGAGCCTCGACGAAGAAGCCGAAGCGCGTGGTGCTGGTGATGAGGGCTTTGAACTCCTCGCCCAGCCGGCCGGCCATGAACTGCACCTTCTTCCACTCCACCAGCTCGCGCTCGGCGTCGGCGGCGCGGCGCTCCGATTCCGAGCACTCGCCGGCGATGGCGTGCAGGTCGCGCTCGAGAATCGGCGCGGCGTGGCGCATGGTTGACGCCAGCACGCGGTGCGCGATGAGATCCGGGTAGCGGCGTATGGGCGAGGTGAAGTGCGTGTAGGCGCCGGCGGCCAGCGCGAAGTGGCCGGCGTTGCGCTCGCTGTAGCGCGCCTGTTTGAGCGACCGCAGCATGAGGTAATTGAGGATGCGCTCTTCGGGACGGCCCTCAATGCGGCTCACCAGCTTCTGATAGTGGCGCGGCGAGATGGCGAGGCCGGGCTCGGCGAGCACGATATCGCGATGCACCTTGCTGCCGTCCCGCCGGCGATTCACGAGCGCGAAGCGCTTCACCGGGATCGAGCCCACGCCGAGGGAATGGCCGAAGTGCGCGGCGATTTCTTCGAAATCCATCACGCGGCGCGGGTCGGGCGGCTCGTGTATGCGGTAGAGAGACGGCACCTCCGCCCGCTCCAGATGCCCGGCCACGGATTCGTTCGCCGCCAGCATGAACTCCTCAATGATGCGGTGCGCGATGTTGCGCGGCGCGCGGGTGATGCCGGTCATCTGGCCGCCCTGATCGAATTCGACGAGAGGCTCGGGCAGATCGAAATCGATGGAGCCCCGCCGCACGCGCTTGCGGTTGAGGATCAGCGCCAGCTCGCGCATCAGCTCAAAACGGGCTGCCATGTGGCCGTAGCGCTCCTTTTGCCCGGCGTCGCCTTCGAGCAGCAGGTGGACGTTGGTGTACGTCATGCGCTCGACGCTGCGGATGACGCCTCGGACGAATTCCTGCGAGACCACGTCGCCGCGATGATCGAGCTCGAGCAGCACGGAGAGGGTGAGGCGATCCACGTTGGGGTTGAGCGAGCACAGGCCGGTGGAGAGCTCGAGCGGAAGCATGGGAATGGCGCGGTCCGGGAAGTACACGCTGGTCCCGCGCAGGCGCGCCTCGGCGTCGATGGGCGTGCCCGGCCGCACGTAATGGCCGACGTCGGCGATGTGGACCTGCAGGAGGTAGTTGCCGCCAGCCGTCTTGTCGACCCACACGGCGTCGTCGAAATCGCGCGCCGTCTCGCCGTCGATCGTGACGATGTCCATGCCCCGGAAATCGGTGCGGCCGGCGGTTTCGTCGGCCCGGATCGAGGACGCGAACGTCTGCGCCTGCTCGAGGACCTCGGGCGGGAAACGGTTCGGGAGGTGGTGCTTGCGGATCACGATCTCGACATCGACGCCGAAATCGTCCGGGTATCCCAGGATCTCGATCACGCGGCCGATGGCGTTGCCCTGCTCCTCTGGGAACTCGAGGACTTCGACGTTGACGATCATGCCGTCGAGGTCGGCGAGCCCGGTCGCCTCGATGGGCCGCACGCCGACGCGGTCCGCCGTGGGAGTCTGGGCGGGACGTTCGAGGCCATCGGGAATCAGGATCCACTGCTGTATGCGCCCGTCGTGCGGGATCACGAAGTTGCCTTTGGCGCGGACGCTGAATTCGCCCACCACGGTGGCGTGGGCCCGGCGCAGAATCCGCAGGATCTCGCCTTCGGCGCGGCCGTCAGGGCCGATGCGGGCCAGGCGCACCAGTACGCGATCGCCGTGCATGGCTTTGGCCGCGGCCTGGGGCGGAATGAAAACGTCGCCGCGCAGCGATTCGATGGGCTGGCCGGGGGCGACGAAGCCATAGCCATCGCGATGCATTTCGAGGCGGCCGATGACGAACTCGCGGCTGCGGCTGGTGACAACGTACTGGCCGCCGCTGAGCTCGATCAAATCGCCACGCTCGACCAGGCGCGCCAGCGCCTGCTCCAGTTCGGTGCGCGCCGCGAAACTGCGTGCGCCCAACTCCCGCACGAGTTGTTTATAACCGGCGCGCGCGTGCGGCAAACCTCCGATGTGCTCGAGAATTTCGGAGTCACTCAGAACGGCGGCGGCGCTCATGTTCCCACTAGAACACAAACCGTGAGCTCTGGCGAGACGCTCTGCGCGTGTTACTGCTTTCGCTGCGGATCTACGACCCTAAAATCCGGAGGCGTCGCGAGGATATCGCTGGCTGGCGGCTTCTCCTCAAGGTCGATGATATTCCATTCCTCCTCGAATCCGTCCTCATTGAGGACGTACTCGCGAAGGACCATCATCAGGGGCTCCGAGATCCAACACTCGCCGGAATCGCGGAGAGGGCCGGCACTGCTTCGCCCGATGAGTGTCACCTTCCTGGCATCGTGGCCGGCGAGTTGCTTGTGCTCGTCCGTCCACTGAGGGCGGAAGAACCCGAAGGACCACTCGCGGGAGCTCTGTGCAGCCGGCCACCTGCGGACGAAGACGGCGCGGGACTGGTAAAGCACCATCAGGTCGGCGTGCTCATTCGATGGCCGCAATAATGCGAAAAGGGGTGTTTGGCTCGCAGGGTCGCGAAGTTCGAGCCGCGTGCTACCGGCCGAATCGCGCTCGAAGCGGGCCGCCATCTCCGTGCCAGTCGCCAGCTTTACCCAGAGGTTCGCCACGACCGGCTTGCCGGCCACGACGCGGGCCGGTTGGCAGTGAAACAACATGTGAGGATCGACGGCGCACGATAGGGTCTCGTGATCAGCTCCAATATGCAGCCTCCTTCGGTAACGATCACAGCAACCACTATATGCCGCAAGCGAGGCGACCGGCGTTATCCTGGAACGAGCGGGAGTCGCAGAGGGGCAGAGGGGAAGGAGAATCTCAATGCCATACATCAGCGTTGGCAAGGAAAACTCCGGCAGCATCGATCTCTACTACGAGGATCACGGTGCCGGAAAACCAGTGGTCTTGATCCATGGATATCCGCTGAGCGGAAGCTCCTGGGAGAAGCAGACGTCGGCCCTGCTCGAGGCGGGGTACCGCGTCATTACGTACGACCGCAGAGGATTCGGGAAATCGAGCCAGCCGGCTACGGGCTACGACTACGACACCATGACGGAGGATCTGAACAAGCTGATGACGAAGCTCGACCTCAAGGATGCGACCTTGGCGGGCTTCTCGATGGGCGGCGGGGAAGTGGCCCGCTACCTCGGCGCGCATGGAAGCGCACGAGTGAGCAAGGCGGTCTTCGTATCTTCGATTCCGCCATTCCTGCTCAAGACGCAAGACAACCCCTTGGGCGTGGACGGCGGCGTGTTCGAAGCGACGAAGAACGCCGTCAAGGCGGACCGCCCGGCTTTCCTCACGCAGTTCTTCAAGGACTTCTACAACGTGGATGTGTGGGGCGGAAAGCGCGTCAGCGACCAAGTGCTCCAGTTGAGTTGGAACATCGGGGCGGAAGCGTCTCCCCAGGGTACTCACGATTGTGTTTCGGCCTGGCTGACCGATTTCAGGGGCGACCTGTCGAAGATCAAAGTGCCCACGCTGGTCATCCACGGCGACTCCGACCGGATTTGCCCGTTCGCCGCCACCGGACAGCGCACGCACGAGGCGATCCAAGGAAGCCGGCTGGTGGTGGTGGAGGGCGGTCCGCACGCCATCATCTGGACACACGGCGAGACGGTGAACTCGGAACTGCTCGCCTTCCTCGGCGAGAAAACGGCGGCGCCGCAGACGCGCGCGGCGGCCCGCAGATAGGCGGACGTGAGGACCGGGTCGTCGCGTCATACGATGGATTCATGGTCAATTGGGTGGTCGTTGGGGTCGGCGATATCGCGACGCGGCGCGTGATCCCGGCGATTCAGGCGGAGCCGCGCAGCAGGCTCTATGGAGTGGTCACTCGCGACCCCGCGAAGGGCGCGCTCTATGGCGGCAAGGTCTGGACCGAGCTGAGCGGCGCTCTTGGCGATGACGCGGTGGATGCGGTCTACATAGCGACGCCTGTGGCGTTGCACGCGCCGATGGCCCTGGTGGCGCTCGGGGCGGGCAAACACGTCCTCTGCGAAAAGCCGATGGCGCTGGACTACGCCGGGGCGTGCGGCATGGCGGCGCGAGCGCGCGAATCGGGCAGCCTGCTAGGGATCGGCTATTACCGGCGTCTCTATCCCAAAGTGCGGCGGGCCGGGGAACTGATTGCGGCGGGCGCGATCGGGCGGCCCGTGATGGCGTTCGCGGCCACGCACAACTGGTTCAACGCGGAGGGCGGCCATCGAGCGTGGCTCCTGGACCCGGCGCTCGCGGGCGGCGGGCCGCTCTATGACACCGCGTGCCATCGCATCGACCTTTTCAATCTGCTGTTCGGGAAGCCGATGGCGGTTACGGCGCAGCGCTCGAACGTGGTGTTGCCCGGCGGCGTGGAGGACGCGGCCACTGTCCTGATCGATTACGAAAGCGGCGTTCGCGGCATTGTGGATGCGCGGCGGCACTCGCACGTGGCCCGCGACGAATTCCGCGTCATCGGCACTGACGGGGAAATTGAGCTGAGCCCCTTGAACGGCCCGTCGCTGGTCTATCCCGGCGGCGTCGAGGAACTGCCGGCGCACGAGAATCTCCACTATCCGCTCATCGAGAACTTCGCCTCCGCGCTGCTCGAAGGGGCGCCCCTGGCTTCCTCGGGTGAGACGGCGCTCGAGACCGATTGGGTGATCGGGCAGGCGGTCAGCGCGACTTGATCGGCACGTTGACGACGACGGCCGCCGCGCCGGCGCGATTCCTCGTGCGACTCACCAGCGTCGAAAGCGGCCCGGAATCGGGCTCCGGCAACAAGACGAGCTGCAGAACCCCCGGCTCCGTTTCGACGACGACCGGCTGGCCCGGGGCGATGAATCCGGTGAACAGCGCGTGTTCGCCGGCGAGCACGTAGAGGTAGCCGGCGCGATCCGCATCGATGCGCAAGCGCGCGGATTCGCCGCGAGAGAACGACGTGTCCGGCGGGACCTCAGCGTCCTTGGCGTCGGCGCCGGGGCGAAGGAGGGTGAAGCGCAGGCCGAGGGGTGCGAACTTCTTCGCTTTCTCCAACCCGGCGGTCTCATCCGCCGGCCCTGCGACAACGAGCTGCTTCGTCCGGGCGGACGCGGCCTGAGCAGGCGGAGGTGGCGGTGGCGGCGGTGTCGCCGCCCCTGCCGCATCGGATAAACTGCCGAATCCGCCGCCATGCAGTTCGGGCGAGCGGAGCTTTCCCGCAAGGGCCGCAGGCTGATCGGCCGGCGGCGCTTCCATTTCCCGCGTTGCTGAGCGCGCTGCCTTTTGCGCAGCGGCGTGCGGCGGAGGCACAAACGCTCGCGGCTCCGGCCTCGATCGAAGCGGCGTGGCAGACCGCGAGCTCGCCTCAGCTGGCTTCTTCCGCAGCGCGGGCGCTGGCGCACTCACAACCGACGGCGCGGGGCGCGTCGCCAGTGCTACCACCTGCTTCTCCGCGGCCGGCGACTGGCGAACGGGTTTGGTCCGAAGCACCACGACGGTGAGGACCAGCGCCGCTGCCATCGCGCCTGCCAGCGCCCAGGCCGACGGCCTTCGCAACCAAGCGCTGAAAACTTCTAAGGCTGTGGGAGGACGATCGGCAAGCGCGGACCGCACCCTCTCCCTGCACGCAGGATCGGCCAGCACCTCGCGCACCGCCTCCTCATCCGCCAGAGCGTCGAAGAGCGCCTGGTCCGTCAGCGCAGCCTCAAACAGCGCGCGCCGCTCCTCCTCGGTCAGCGTGCCGGCCGCATAGCCGCCGAGCAGCTTGTGGAGGTCCACGCGTGTCACTTGCGCACCTCCCAACTACCGCCCATCAACTCCAGCAGGTGCTGCCGGCATCGGAAATCCCACGTGTAAATCGTGTTGATGGATTTGACGCCTAGCAGCGTTTTGATCTCGGGAAAGGTGCGGCCTTCGAGCTTCAGGCGCATCATCTTCCTGCACTCCGCGCCCAGCTTCTTCACTGCCGCGGCCAGCCGCACGGAGATCTCGCGCTTGCGGGCATAGTCCTCCGGGCTCTCGCCACCGGCCGCCAGCGGATGATCGTCCACGGAAACTTCTTCGCCGTGGCGCGCGGATTTGCGGTAATGCGCCATCATTTTGTAGCGCAGGATCTGCATCGATAGAGGAAGAAGCTCGTCCGGCTCGCGGACTGCCGCGTACTTCTCGTGGATCACCAGCAGCACTTCCTGCGCAAGATCCTCCGCCAGGTCCCTCGATATACGAGATGCCGCGTAGGACACAATCCTTTCACGCAGGGCGGCGAGGACCGAGTCGCGCCCGGTCGCGGGCCGCTCGGTGGCTGGGTCCATGGGAGGCACCACAATACAGTATCCTAGAAATCCCATGGAGCTAAAAGCGATTCGACTCGAGATGCCGGAAGGCGGGAACCTGATCGCGGGGCAGACGCACTTCATCAAGACCGTGGAGGACCTGTGCGAAGCCATCGTGAACACGGTGCCGCAGGCGAAGTTCGGTGTGGCGTTCAACGAGGCCTCGGGCGCCTGCCTGACGCGCGTGGATGGCAATGACGAAGAACTGAAGGCGCTGGCGGGACGGAACGCGGCGGCCATCGGAGCCGGGCATATCTTCGTGGTGACGCTGCGGGACGCCTATCCCATCAACGTACTCAACCGCATCAAGGATGTGCCCGAGGTGTGTTCGATCTTCTGCGCGACGGCGAACCCGGTGGAGGTGATCGTGGCCGTAACCGAGCAGGGCCGCGGCGTGGTCGGCGTGGTGGACGGCTTCCCGCCCAAGGGCATCGAGCAGGCCACGGACATCGAGTGGCGGCGCCAATTGCTGCGAAAAATCGGGTACAAGTGGTAAGGGGGATCGATGCCAGACAAGAACAAGATCGAGCGGGCGCTGGGATTCAACACGCGCTCGTTGCACGCGGGCTACGAGCAACCCGACCCGGCGACTGGCGCGCGGGCGGTTCCCATTTACCAGACCACATCGTTCGTTTTCGAGGACACCGGCCACGCCGCCGCGCTATTCGCACTCGAGAAGACCGGCAACATCTACACGCGCATTATGAACCCGACCACGGCGGTGCTCGAGCAGCGCGTGGCCTCGCTCGAGAATGGGGTGGCGGGGCTGGCCACGTCGAGCGGCCAGGCGGCCCAGTTTCTGGCGCTTTCGAGCCTGCTCGAAGCGGGCGACGAAATGGTGGCGTCCACCACGCTTTACGGCGGGACGTACACGCAGCTCGACGTGAGCTTTCGCAAGCTGGGCATCGACGTCAAGTTCGTCGAGCCGGACGATCCGGACAGCTACCGCCGTGCCATCGGGCCGAAGACCAAGTGCCTGTATGGAGAGACCATCTCGAATCCGCGCGGCAATGTGCTTGACATCGAAGCGGTGGCCAAGATCGCGCACGAAAACAACGTGCCCCTGGTGATCGATAACACGTTTGCGACGCCTTACCTTTGCCGCCCGATCGATTTCGGCGCGGATATCGTGGTGCACTCGCTCACGAAGTTCATGGGCGGGCACGGCACGAGCATCGGCGGAGTGGTTGTGGATGGCGGGCGCTTCCCGTGGGAGAAGGGCACATTTCCGCAGCTCACAAAGCCGTCGCCGGCCTATCACGGCATGGTGTATTCCCAGATGTTCGGCAACGTGGCGTACATCGTGAGGGCGCGTGTGGAGGGCCTGCGCGACATGGGAATGTGCATTAGCCCGTTCAACGCCTTCCTGTTCCTTCAAGGCGTCGAGACGCTGAGTCTGCGCATGGACCGGCACGTGGCGAACGCGCTGGCCGCGGCGCGGTTCCTGGAGAAGCACCCGCGGGTCACGTGGGTGAAGTACCCTTCCCTGCCCTCTAGCCCCTACTACGCGCTGGCCCAGAAATATCTGCCGAAGGGCGCGGGCGCGGTCTTCTCGTTCGGCATCAAGGGCGGATACGAAGCGGGGCGGCAGTTCATTGACAACGTGAAGCTGCTCTCGCACCTGGCCAACGTGGGGGATGCGCGGAGCCTGGTGATCCACCCGGCTTCGACTACGCATCAGCAGTTGAAGGCGGAAGAGCAGGCGGCGGCCGGCGTGACGCCGGACATGGTGCGGCTGTCGATTGGCCTGGAGGACATCGACGACATTTTGTGGGATCTGGACCAGGCATTAAGTTCGGGACAGTAGCCTCGCGACGCTATCGTGTCTCTGGTAAGCTGAGTTTCAGACGCGCGAGGGGCGCGTCCTGTCCGCGGAAAGGGCTGCGCCCACCCATCGTTTCGAGGTCCCTCGACTAAAGACCCTCTTTCGCCTGTTATGCGGACCAGGCAAAGAAGGAGGCTGTCTTGAATCTCGAACAACAGAAGAAACAAGCTCGAGAACTAATGCGTGCGGTCCGTCGTGGACAGGCCGATGCGCTGGCACGATTGCGAAAGAACCATCTCCGCTGGGCCCAAGTGGAAGATTCGGCGGTGCGGCAGGAGATGGCCCTTCATGACGCTCAGTTCGTCATCGCGCGGGAGCAAGGGTTCGCCAGTTGGACCAAGCTCAAAGCCTACGCGCAGTCTTCCCCACAGGCGCGCCACACCCGGCTCTTCGTCCCCGACATGCAATGGATCGAAGGCCGGGTTCACGGCCTTTTGCGCACCCGGCAGTCGGAAGTTCCGGCCGCGCTGGAGCAGATTCGAGAATGGCACCCCCGTTTTTCCGGCTGCTCGGACGAGGAGATTCGTCAAGCGCCGTTTACCGAGGAAGACGCCAGACTGGTGTATGCGCGGGAGCATGGATTCGATACGTGGGATGAGCTGACACAACGGGTGAACCTGCTCGCGTCGGATGCGAGCGCCGAGGCAACCGAACCCTTTCTCGCGGCCTTCCGGTCTTTGCAATCCGGAGATGTTGCTGCGCTGAACGCGTTGCTCCGGCGCAACCCACGGCTCGCGCAGGAACGTGGCACCAATGGAAACACGCTCTTGAACCTGGCCGTGAGTATCGCAGCAAGAGCGGATCGCAGTGTGGGCCTGGCGCTGATTGATGCTCTAGTCGCTGCGGGTGCGGACGTGAACGACTCGAACGACCGCGGGTGGACGCCGTTGCATCAAGCGGCCTACTCCAACCAAAACGATGCTGCCGCTGTCTTGATTCACAGCGGGGCGGACCTGGATGCAGAGGCGCATGGCTCGGGAGGCACTCCGCTCGTCGTCGCGTTGTTTTGGGGCATCGCGAGGTGGCCGATCTGCTGGGCCGGCATTCCCTCGCGCCAGGCAATCTACGCGTTGCGGCCGGCCTGGGCAATCGAGAGCAGCTGGAGCACTGCTTCCGCGGAGAGAAGAAGCTCACTGCCGAAGCTTGTGCGGGCGCGAGGGTTCTATCGGCCGCACAGCGGATTCCCCGATTGGCGGCCGTCGGCCAATCCCCAAGAGGTTTTGGACGAAGCTCTTGTTTGGGCCTGTAAGAGTGGACGAACGGAGGTTCTGCCACGCCTCGTTCAAGCTGGCGCGCGCTTGGACGCCGATCCATATCGCGGAACCCCGTTGATCTGGGCCGCGGTGTGCAACCGCATCGAAACGGTCGAGTGGCTCATCGATCACGGGGCAACCATCGATCGCCAAGCCACCTTTGGCGGCCTCACTCACGGCCAGGGCGTGACTGCCTTACATATGGCGTCGCAGTGCGGGCACCTTCCCCTGGTGCAACTGCTCATACAAAGGGGAACGAACCCGGCGATCCGGGACGATCTTTATCACAGCGACGCGATTGGGGCAGCAAACTACTTTGGCAAGATCGCCGTTCGGGATTACCTGAGCGGCCTCGCCAGGTAGGGCGGGCGCCGTCAGTCCAGGTCGATGTCGCGTTTGGGCGGCGGCTCGTTCGCCGTTTCTTTCGCCCTTTTGAACAGCTCGTCGAACTTGCGGGCCAACACCTGCGGCTGGTTACGCTCCGCCTCGAAGGATCTCTGAAACGCCTCTTCGCGCCGCGCCGCCGCGCCCTTCAGACGCTCGAGGCCGGTCTCGATGTCCGCTAGCTCCCGCGGCTTCTCCGCCGCCTTGAAGGTGATCACCGCGCGCGTGACGGGGTCCACCTTTAGCGCAGCCTGGCAGCACGGGCAGACCACATCGAACATTCCCGTTGTCTTGGCCATACCGAATCTTAGCGCATCTGAGCGCCCTGCCCCGCCGCCTCCGCCGCGGGAGCGTCGAGCACTTCCCGGACCTTGCGCGCCAGTTCCTGCTGTCTGAACGGTTTCTGGAGAAACGGGACGCCGGCAATCGAGATGTCGTAATACTTCAGCAGCGCCTCTTTCATGAAGCCCGACATGTAAAGGACCCGCAGCCCGTGGCGCACCGCCCGAACGCGGCCGGCCAGCTCCCAGCCGTTCAACTGCGGCATGACCAGATCCGTCAACAGAAGATCGACCCCGCCATCCTGCGCACGCGCCAGTTCGAGGGCTTCCTCCGGGTCGGTAGAGCTCAACACAACGTACCCTTCCCGGAGCAACATTTTCTTGACCAGAGCGGCGACCTGCGGTTCGTCGTCCACCAGCAGGATTGTTTCCCGTCGTTGCTCGTCCATGGCGGCGGGGCTGTCGGCTCCCCTTCCCCCTGATTACACCGATACCCAGATTCTACCAGTCATGCGGTGGCAGTTTCCAAATACTCAAGCCAGCCGGCGAGAAGGGGGAAATAAAGGCCCATTCGGATCGGTCGCCGGTCGAAACGGGAGAAGAGCGTGCGATACATCGCCATCTGGCCCAGGTACCGTTCGCGTTCCCTTTCGAGGAACCCTTCGCGATCGCCGCCTGAGTGCTGGCTGGTCTTGAAGTCCACGATCCAGCGGACGCCCTCTCGATCCACAAACGTTCGATCCACGCGAATCGCCCTCAGGCGGCCGTCAATCACCCCTGCCAGAGCGTATTCCGACTGCGCCTCGGCGTGCGAGCTGTCGAGAATCCACCGGCCGCGCTCGTCGGCCAGCGTCGTTGAGACCGCACGGCGCACCGTGGCCGCGGCCTCGCCGATCTCGGGCGCGGGGACGCCCAGTGCGCGCAGTGCCGCTTCAATCGCCGGCCCCTGGGAACGCTGCCACGCGCCAGCGCCCTCCCGCGCGATTTGCGCCATCACTCGATGGACCACGGTTCCAATGTGGCGCAGCGTGTCGCCCACCCACTCGAATGTTGGGGACTCTTCGGCAGGCAGCGCCAGCGGGGTCTCGGCCGCGAGCGCGGAGGGCGGCGGAGCGGGCAATGACCAACCGGATGGCAGCCTGCGCAGGGGGGCGGGCGGAATCCGGATCCGTGCAGCCTCCTGCCCGCTCTCGGCAGGGAGCGCCTGCGCGGCCCGGGCGAAGTCCCCTTCGACGGCCTTCCATAAGAGCTTCAGCAGGCCGCCAGCCTTCAGCCCGCTGCGTGCGTGAGCCGCGGCCCCCAGCAGATGAAGCTGCCGTTTGGCGCGCGTGGCCGCGACGTAGAGCAGCCGCGCTTCCTCGTTCGCGCCCTTCTGCCTCTCGATGCTCTTCACGTACTCGCAAAGCTGGTCCCGCTCGGCGCCGGCGGCCTTCACGGGAGCGAGCAACAGTTCTCCGGGCCGCTCGAGCCACGCGAGCAACTGCGGATCGTCGGTCTTGACTGTGCGGCCCAACCCCGGCACGATGACGACGTCGAATTCCAGGCCCTTAGCCTTGTGGATCGACATCACCTGGAGCGAGTCGTCCGCATCGGGATCGGGCGCCGCGAAGAGCCGTCCTACCTCGCCGTCCAGCGCGCCGATGCCGATGTCGCCGCCGTCGTCGAGCGTTTCCAGAAGGTCGAGGAACGCCATCGCGTTCTCCGATTCGCCCGGCTCGCTCGCGCACGCAGGGCCGCCCAGCGCCGTCCAGCAGCCTTCGATCCAGGGACGCAGCCGGCTGCCGCGCCGCAAGACGGCACTCTCGAGCACCGTGCGGACCCGCTCAAGCCGCGCCTGCCCGTCTTCGCTGAGCCGCCCCACCCGCGACGCGTCGTGTAGCAGATCCCACACGGCGTCCTTCGGCGCGCCGGAGGCGAGCACGTGCAGATCCGCCAGCGTCAGGCCGCACCACGGCGCACGCAGTATGGCGAGCCACGCCACGCGGTCGGCCGGATGCAGCAGCGCACGGGTGAGCGCCAGCAGGTCCTGGGTGATCGCGACGTCGCCTAGTTCGTCGATTTCGACCGCGCGGTATCTCAAACCCGCGCGTCGCAGCGCCCGCAGAATCGAGGGCAAATGCGTGCGCGATCGATAAAGAATGGCGATCTTCGTTCCGGGCGTTTGGCCGCGGACAATCTCGACAACGCGCGCGGCCTCGGCTTCGTCGTCCTTGTCGAAGAACGGATGCACCGAGACCGCGGCTCCGCTCCCAGCAGCCTTCTCCGCGGTCGAAGGCGCGAAACGAACAGCCCCGGTCGCGATGTCCTCCGCGCCGGCGAGCACCTCGGGGAACACGTCGTTGACCCAGCCGACAATCCCCTGCTCCGAGCGGAAATTGGTCTCGAGTTGCAGTGGCTCCAATCGCACGCCTCCGATCCCTTTCCGCGCCGCCTTCAGGAACAACCCGACCTCGGCTTCGCGGAAGCGGAAGATCGATTGCATCGGATCGCCCACCAGAAACAGCGTGCGCCCGTCGCCCGGCTCCCAGCCTGCGATCAGCTTCTCGACCAGCTCGAATTGCGTGACGGAGGTGTCCTGGAACTCATCCACCAGCAGGTGTTGGATGCGATAGTCGAGCGCCAGCGCGAGGTCCGTCGGATCGTCCTCGCGGCCCAGAGCCGTCGAGGCGGCAAGCGCGATCTCGGTGAAATCGGCTTGACCGCGCTCGCCGAAGACCATACGCAACTCGGCCGCAGCGAGCTTCAGCGCCGGGATCAGCGCTTCGAGCGCCTCCCACTGGCCCGCGTCGAAAACGGGCGGCGGCAGCGAGCGCAGGGCCTTCAGACGTACGCGGAACTCCTCGTGTGGTCCCAACGCGCCGAGCAGCTCGTCGAACTGCCGCTTCGGCTCGCGGGAGTTCGGCGGCAAACCGAGGCGCTTGTCGGCACGCTTTCGCCATGTTCCATCCTGCGTCAGCAGCAACTCGGCGACGCCGAGCCACGTGGCCAGCTCATTCGGCAGGCCCTTCAGCCCGGCGCACGCCGCGATGGGGTGGTCCGCGTCCACATTTCCGGCGGCGTGGCGGGCCAGGGGGGCGAGTTCCCCCGCCAAGAAATCGGGCGCGGCAAGCGAGACCGCTTCAAGCGCCTCCTGAATGACGCCCTGCATCGCGCACTCGAGGATCGGACGCGCAGCCGCGGCATCGGCCACGCCTGCCAGGTGACGCAACCACTGATCCCGCCGCGCCAGCATCGCCGCCAGAAAGTCCGCCAGCGCCGAGTAATCGTTATCCAGATGGATCAGGACGCGGGCCAGCCCCGGCCCGTGCGTGCTGTCTTCCACCAGATCGATGGTCCGCCGCGCGGCGTCCCGATAGAGCGCCCGGGCATCCTCCACAATCTCCGGAGCAGCGCCCAGGCGCGACAGCCACGGCATACGGCGCACCAGCGAGTCGCACAACGCGTCGATCGTGCGGATCGCCAGGCGGCTGGGGTTTCCGGCGAGGTCCCATCGCAGTGCTGTCTCGCGTTCGCGCACGGCCCGGGCCAAGCGCCACGTGGCCGCCTCGTGTGGCGCCGACGGCTCGGGAGCGGCTGCTCCGCTGAGCGCGTCGAGAACGCGCCGCCGCATCTCGCCCGCCGCCTTGCGCGTGAAGGTGATCGCGACCGCGGATTCCGGCTGCTCGACGCGCGCCAGCAACGCCAGGTAGCGCTGGATCAGCAGCTCTGTCTTGCCCGAGCCTGCCGGCGCCTGCACGATGAACGAGCGCGTGGGATCGAGCGCGCGCACGCGCTGGGCGGCGTCGCGGATCTCAGGCATCGCCGTCCTGGGTCTCAAACGCCGCGGCCGGAGTCTCGGATTCCGAGAAGCGGCAGAGCGCGAGCAGCGAACAGTGCCGGCACGTTCCCGGCTTTTTCGGGTCTACATTGGCAACGCCGGCGCGAAAGTCGGCGCCGAGGCGGTCCAAGACGCGGCGCCATTCGTCGATCTCTGCACGCAAATCCCGGCCTTTGACCCCGGGAACCAGGCCATCTTGGGCCGCATAGCCCTTAAACGCGAGCTCGCCTGTGCGAAGCTGTGCGAACAGCACCGCGGCGACCTCGCCCTGATGGCTCGCGGCGTAGAGCGGCAACTGCGGCTCGTCCGGCCGCTCGCCGGTCCACGAGCTGAGCGTCGGCAGCCCCGTCTTGTAATCGACGATCGCTTCGCGGCCATCATCCAGCCTGTCGATGCGGTCGACGCGCACCTCGCAGCGGACTCCGCCGGCCTCGGCATATCGCTTTCCTTCGTGCTCCACCACGCGGAACGGCGCCCGCCGCTTCTCGATCTCCAGCCACTCACGGAGCAGGCTCTCCAGGCGCGCACGCTCGATAGCCGCAAACGTTGCCGGGAGCGGATCCTTGCGCCGTGCCGCGATCGCAGCGAGCGCATCCGAAACCGCCCTGCCCAAGATTGCGTCGAGCTCGGCCGCACTCGCCTCCGACAGGCGCGCGTGACTCTTGAGCGCGGCCCAAACGCTCTCGAGCGCCCGGTGTACTAGCGTGCCGCGTTCCCGGGGGCTGAGCCCCGGCGCAGGCTCCTCGAGCGGCTTCGCGTCCAGCCGCAACTCGGCGAAAGCGCGAAACGGGCATTGCGCCTGGAACTGGAAAACACGCGTGCCACCGGGCACCGTCGTCTCCGCCTCGTGCGGCGGCGCGCTCGAGTCCTCCATCCTCTCCAGCTCCGGCCCGCCCATCGCATCGCGGTACAGCGGATACGGATGAGGCGCGACTTCAACCTGCGGCACGCCGCCCACCAGCGGGCTCGGCCCATACTCGCAATCGCCTTCGCGCACCGCATGGCTCACCACCACGTCCGGCGCGCTCGCGAGCAAACGCTTCGTGATCCTCTGCGCGAAAGCGAGTTCGCGCTCGGGGGACGTACGCGGCAATCCGTGTGCGCGCTGAAGAGCCGGGGGAAGGAACGCGGCGGGCTGCGGCGGCCCGGGCCAATGGCTTTCGTCGAGCCCCGCGATCCACAAATGCTCGAAGTGCATGCCAGAGGTTTCCAGCAGGCCCAGAATCTGGATGGGCGCGGGCTCGGTCTCGGGCTGGAACATCTTCGCCCCCATGCCGTTGAGGCGCGCCAGCGCGTCGTCATAAGTGGTCCTCGGCAGCACGGCGCCGAGCTTGGCGAAATCCGAGAGCAGGCCACGCCACGCCTCGACGGTCTGATAGTCGGCGCTGCCGAGCGCGACGGCGCCGGGCCAGCCGAGCCGCGCCAGTAGCGTCGAAAACGCGCGTGCCCAATCGGGCGGGCTCTGCTCCACCGGCAGCGACTCGCGCTCGCGCCGCCATGCGACCAACAGAGCCGCCAGATGCGGGCACCGCTGTTGCTCCGCGAGCCGCTCCACCCTCCCCGCCGAAACCCGGTTGGAACCGCGGCGCAATTCGGCATCGAGCGCCGCACGCCGTGTCCATTCGCTCCCGGCGCCGCCCAGGAAAGGCGAGCGCACGAGCCGGCTCACGGAATCGAAGTGGTTACCTTCAGGCGCGAGATCGAGTGCGAGCAGCGCCCCGTGCACCAGAGGAAACGAGGCCAGCGACGGCCCCGCAGAGATGTTGAACAGTCCCCTCCGCCCCGGCGCGCCCGCAAGAACGGACGCTGGATCGAGCACTTCGGCAAACGTGCGCTCGACGCGCTCGCGCCGTCCCTCCAGGTCCCGGATCGCCACGGCGATTCCCGTCGCCCCATCCTCGATCAGCGACCGCGCCCAGCGCGCCGCGGCCGCGATCTCCCGCTCGCCATCGGGGAACGCTGCGCGGACTGCGGCCGGCACGCTCTCGTAGGCTGCCTCCGCGATCGAGACCGAAACACCGGCGCCCTGGCACGCGGCAACGAACTCCTCCTGTTGCGGCGTGAACCCGTCGAAGCCGGCAAGAACAATGCTCTCCGGCAGCGGCACGCTCCCGAGTCTGGAGGCCAGGTAGTCCGTGGTGCGGACCGCATCGAGCCAGCGCTCTCGCGCACAGACCGATTCGAATTCGCGCGCCCAGGCCAGGAACGCCCGTGTGTCGTCGGTCGCGGCGGCTTCGATGGCACCGAAGTCCAGCCGCCAGGCCCGAGCCAATTCCCACGTCTTCGCGGCAGCCTGAGCCGTCGCTCGGAGCTGGAGCAATTCGTCGCGCCCGGACACCTCCGCGATCGCCCGCTCCCAGACGACCGCTTCCTGCCGTTCATCCAGGCGCAGCGGCGCGGGCTCGCCAGAGTAAACCAGCTCGTTCCACAAGTCGCCCAGCCACGCGGACCAGGGCAGCATGGCCGGCGGCTCCCAAGCCTCGCGGCCAGCCGCGCGTTCCAGGGCGTTGGAGCGTTCCCGCAGCGTGCGCGCCAGGCGGCGGCCCGCCGTGACCAGCGTCGCGCCGGCGCGCGCCCGGTCGAGCGCGTCGTCGAGCGCAATCGAGCCGCAGTTCATTCTGATGACAGCTCGTACCCTTTCGCGGCTACCTCGGTCCAGTAGATCTGGGAGGCCCGGCCGTGAAGCTGAAACACCTGTCGCGGAAGATCGCAGACCTGTTCGCAGCCGCGCTCGTAAAAGACCAGGATCGACGGGCCCGCGCCGCTCAGCACGCAGCCTAGCAATCCCGGCGCGCGCAGCTTCAAAATCTCTTCGAGGCCCGGCACCAGCGGGGCGCGGTAGGACTGGTGGAAGCGATCTTCGAGCGCAGTCGGGAATGCGCTGGGGGAACCCGCAGCCATCGCCGCCACCAGCAACGCAGCGCGCTGCACGTTGAACACCGCGTCGGCGCGCGAGTAGCAATCCGGCAACACCGAACGCGCCTTGGTGGTAGGCAGGTCGAAATCCGGGACCACTACGGCGACGCCGAACTTCGCGGGAATCTCCAGGCGCACGGCCCTCGCCGAACCGCCCGAATCGATGGCGCTCGCCACCATCGAGCCAAGCACGCACGCCGCCACGTTGTCGGGATGCCCTTCGATCCGCGCGGCTTCGTTCAGAATGCGCAGCGGTTTCCAGCCCAGTTCGAGAAGCCGGTCGGCGATCACGACGCCCGCGGTGAGCGCCGCCGCGCTCGATCCTAAGCCCTTGCCGATGGGAATGTCGTTGCGGATCTCGAGCTCGATCGGCGGCATCGCGCAGCCCACGTCGGCGGCCACGGTCCCGGCGGTCTGCCAGATCAGGTTGGTCGCATCGAGCGGAATCGATTCCGCGTCGCGGCCCCAAGCGCGCACCGTCAGCTCCGCGCTCGGCCGGAACCGGCACTCGAGATAGATTCCCAGCGCCAGTCCCAAGGCGTCGAAGCCGGGACCGAGGTTGGCGCTGGAGGCAGGTACTTTCAGAACGGTCCAGTTCATTCCTAGAACTGGAAAGTATAGCAGGGCAGGCTCTGCGCCCGCGCCCGGTCCTCCCCGGCGCCGCTCCATTCATCCGTGGCGAACGCTGCGGCGAGGCGCTCCAGAATCCCGCGTTTGCGCGTGAGCCTGCGGCGGCGGCTCTCTAAGAAGTCGAATGTGAACGGCGACCGGCGCTCCATTTCCCGCACGAATGCGGCGGAGTAGAACTGCCGGCTCTCGCCCACCGCGCCGGTGAGAAGCATGAAGAAGCTGGTCCGTATGAGTTCCTTGATGGCCACCGGTGCGCCTGCGCCGATTCCATCGAGGCCCGCCAGCACGCGGGCGCCGAAATGGAACGCGCGGTTCGCAGCGGCATCGAGAGGCTCACGGCCCGCCGCTTGCGAGAAGACGGTGCGTATGCCGTCCCGTGCATCCGCGGCGACGTCCTGCAAATCGTCGCCGAGCTGTAGCGCGACTCCCCAGGCGTACGCGAATTCCTCGTCGCTTCGGGTGAGCGAGCCGGCGGCGAGCCATGCGTCGGCCACCACCGATGCCCCGCCCTTCTCGAAACTGATCTCGACGACATCGCCCGAGTCGCCACGGGGTAGCGCGAGGCTGCGCTCCTGTGCCCTGTGTATGGCGCACAAACTCGCAAAGACCTCCGGGTATTCCGCCCTGTTGTATTGACTCTCGATCAGCGACACCAGCGCCCAGACCTGTCGCTCGTGCCCGCCGGCCGCCGCCAGCCGCTCTCCCGCCAGCCGCGCGCCGAAACGCCGGTTGAAGGCGTGCTTGGCGGCTTTCGAGACGGCAGGATCGTCGAGGTAGTTGTCCGTCGATGGGTAGAGCATGCTGTACCCGAAAATCGCCGGAGTCAGACGCGCCGGAACGCCCAGCAGAATCTGCAGGCCATTAGCTGTCCATGCGTTGCGGCTCGCTTGAAAGATGTCGCCCGAGCTCATCGATGGATCGAAGCGCCGCGCCGCGCGGGCCATTTCCCTACCCGTCCCGGTGAAGCCGCCCGCGAGCAGCAGGTCGAGATGGCCCTCTTCGAAATCGAGCGCCTCGCGAGCGAAGACGCGGAACTCCGCCGTCAGGCGCTCCTGTGCGGCCGCCCGGTCCGGCCGGCCTTTCGCAGCGTTCCGAAGCTCGGCTTCAGCCGCGGTAAGGCAGCGGTCCAGATGGGCTTCGCGCCGCGCCTGCTCGCGCACGGAATAGCAAGGCAGGAAACCGGGCAGCGTAGCATCGGCCTCGCGCCACCACTCCGTCAGCCGGGGCAACATGGCGTGCGAATCGTGTGGCATGGCTCAGCTTATGCTACGAATTCTTGCGGCCGGATGTTCCGAGTCGCGCCGAACCCTATGCTATCGTGGGATAGTCCGCTCGGCAATTCCACCGGTCGGGCCGGTAGCTCAGGTGGTTAGAGCATCTGCCTTTTAAGCAGAGGGTCGCGGGTTCGAGTCCCGCCCGGCTCACCATGATAACGTTCTCCGGCTCTACGCCAACAACGGGGGCATGACCCCAATCCCGCTCCATCTTGTTGTGGAATCCCTCCGTGATTCCGTTGTTGCGGGTGAAGCGCCACAGCGTGGCCAGTTCTGGGTGCGCAACGGCAGGCCGCCGCCCCTCCGAGTTTCCTGCGCCGCGCCCTGGAGATGTTGCAGTCCATCGGCTGGATCGCACCCGTGGGGCATACGGCCAGTCGTGCTCTCACATTCGCTGGCAGCGGCGCGGGTGCGCCCCTGTGTTAAGGAGCCCTATCGGCTTTCCTTCGTGATGGCCGCCGGCATGTGCGGCCCGGCGTGATGCGTCCGAGTGGAGTCGCCAATGTAACCTGAGCCTCGGACTGCTGATGGCCGCGAGCCGCGAGATCCCTGGCCTGAACCAAGTTGAGGTCAAGGGGGATTGGCCCACGCCGCCGTCCCATAGGCGGACGCCCGGTCCCGGAACTGGGTAACAGGGTCCCGAAACCTGAACCGCAAAACGCTGATTCGATTGGGCAAGCGGAGAGCATGATTCTGGTGCTAGGATTGCCTTTCTCCGGCCGATATGCTGGCACACGTCAAGCACGCATTCCGGGTTCTGCGTAGGGACCCAGTTTTTGCCACCGTGGCTATCTGCTCCCTGGCGCTCGGTATCGGCGCCACCTCCGCGATGTTCACCTTCGCCGACGCGATGCTGCTGCGTCCACTACCGGTTCTGAGGCCGGACCGCGTTGTCTCCATCAATACGGCCACGTCGGCTCCGTTTACCTCCAACACGACCGTCTCGTACCCGGACTACGCTGACCTGCGGGACCGCAATCGAGCCTTTGGAGGCTTAGTGGCCGCTTCCTTCGCGAAATTGGGCTATAGCGCCGCTCCCCATGCTCTGCCGCGAATGAAGCTCGGACTGTATGTCTCGGGCAATTTCTTCCGCGTGCTCGGCGTCGAGCCCGCGTTGGGACGGGGTTTCCGGCCGGATGAAGACCGGGCTGAGGGGCGCGATGCGGTGGTGGTGCTGGGCCACGACTTCTGGGTCAGCCAGTTCGGAGCGAGCCGGTCGGCGCTGGGGTCGCACATTCGGCTCAACGGGGTAGACTTCACGGTGATCGGCGTAGCGCCGGAGCACTTCACCGGCATCGACCCGCTTTTCCGGCCGCCGCTGTTCATTCCGCTCGCCATGGCGCCGCGCCTGGAGCCGCAGAATCTCCTGCACAACCGCGACGCCGGCTGGTTGTTCGTGAAGGGCCGCCTGAAACCGGGTGTCAGCCTGAGGCAGGCGCAAGACGACATCGGCGCCATCGCGTCCGAGTTACTCAAGCTGCATAAGCAGCCCGAGGCAGCCGAACGGCTCGTGGTCGAAACCGAGCTTCAGCTTCGAACCGCGCAGTGGCCGGAGGTTTCGGCCATGTTGAGCGCACTGGGCGTTCTGGCGCTTTGCGTTCTGGCGATCGCCTGCGCCAATGTGGCGGGTCTGCTGCTCAGCCGGGCGCGCGGCCGCTCCCGCGAGATTGCGGTACGGCTGGCCATCGGGGCCGGCCGTTGGGCCCTGGTCCGGCAACTTCTGTTCGAGAACCTACTGGTGGCTTTAGCAGGCGGAGCGGCGGGCATTCTGGTCGCCGACGCCTTCGCCGGGTTCTGGCGGCACGCCCAACTCCCCACGGACCTGCCGATCGTCCTTGACATGGCCGTCGATCAACGGGTCCTGCTGTTCACGCTCGGGGTCTCGGTTCTGAGCACGCTTCTCTTCGGCCTGGCGCCGGCGCTGCGGATTACGCGTCCGGATCTGGTTCCGGCGCTCAAGGCATCCGATGCCGACAGCGCAGGCAAGCGGCTCCTCTGGGGCCGCAACACCATTGTGGCGGGGCAAGTGGCGCTCTCGATGGTGTTGCTATTGGTCTCCTCGGTGCTGGTCCAGGGCTTCCACGATCGATTGGCTCGGGGGCCCGGCTTCCGCATCGACCGCCTCTTCCTAGCCAGCTTCGACCCGCGGCTGGCCCGCTACTCCGAAGACCAGACGCGGCGGTTCTACAGGGATCTGCTGGAGAGAACGCACTCGGCCCCGGGCGTGCGGTCAGCGGCCCTTACTTCGATGGTTCCGATGACTGGAACGGAGACCCTAGGCATTGTTCCGGCTGGCTACCTGTTGCAGCGCGGGGAGCGGTCGTTCCCTGTCTCGGGCAGCTACGTCAGCCAGGGCTACTTCGAGACCATGGATATTCCGATCCTCGAGGGGCGCGGCTTGCTGGAATCGGACGGCGAGCACTCGCCCCTGGTCGCGGTGGTGAACGAGCACCTGGCCAATCATTACTGGCCGGGAAGGAATCCGCTGGGCCAACGCTTCCGCCTGGGCGATGCGGCCGGCAAACTGGTCGAGATCGTCGGGATCGCGCGGATGTCGAGGTATGCCTGGATCGCGGAACCGCCGTCGGACTTCGCGTACCTGCCGATCGGGCAGCATCCGCGTTCAGTGCTGACCCTGGTGGCCGAATCGTCCGCGCCGGACGCCGCGACCATCGCTCCGGCGTTGAGCGCCGTTGTGCGCGGGATCGATCCGGACATGCCGGTCTTCGAGGCCAGGACCATGCGGGAGATCTACGCCCGCGTCGCCGTGTGGAACGCCGCTGCGATTACCGACATGGTGGCCGGACTGGGGCTGACGGGACTGGTGCTGGCCGTAGTGGGACTGTACGGCCTGGTAGCTTACTCGGTCAGCCGCCGAGCGCGCGAGATCGGTATTCGCATCGCGATCGGCGCGGACCCGCGGAAGGTTGTGTGGATGGTGCTGAGGCAGGGGCTGCAACTCGGCGCTGCCGGGGTCGCCGCCGGTTTGCCGTTGGCCTTCTTCGCCTGCCGCGGGATCACGTCCGCCGTGGGTGCGGGCGCCGGGTTCCAGGCAGGTCTGGCCGACTACGCCGTTATCGCTCTGCCGCTCCTGCTGGTTGCGGCGCTGGCCGCCCTGACGCCGGCGCGGTCCGCATCGAGAGTGGACCCGATCCGAGCGTTGCGGGAGGAGTAAAGTCGAAGACCGGCCGCGGTGCCCGCGTCTCGCGCGGCTTCTGACCGTGTTTCACCATGCCACGCCCTTTTCGTGTCGCGAATATGGCGCTGCCATTCGCAGGACTCGGTCGTCCCCGGAAGCGGTGTCGCCGCGAAGCGTCTCCGCTTCTGCTATTGGCCCGATCCGGTCCGTGCTGTGGCAGCTTCCGTGGCGACGGATCGCGTTACATTGAACCCTTCCACAACAATTGCCGGGCGCTCACCGCGTGTGTCGGCGTTCTCCAATTCAGTTCTGATGGTGCGCCGCTCGCCGGGCATGAGCGCCACGTAGTTGTCGCTAGTGATCGCCGGCAGAATACGGTCACCGCTCTTCTCGCGCACGGGCTTGACACGCACCATGAGTGCGGGGGCAGCCGATGCGTTGTGCAGTTCGGTGGTCAGGAACCACGTGCTGTGTTTCTCCACAACTCTGGTGGATGCTTCCACCGTTACTCTGGGAAGCTTGCGAATGGCAGAGAGATTGTATCCCAGGCTCGGGTGGCCTCCGCCGAGAAAACGTGGGAGCTCCTGGCTCGATGCGGTTTCTTCACTGCCGCGCAAATAGAAATTCTCTGAAACCAGTCCGGGGCCACGCGTGAGCCTCAGACGCAGGAAGTGCGTGGGAGTCAGCCCGGACGGGTACTCGATCCGGATGGGTGTTTCGACCGTATCTTCTCTGCTCGAGAGTGCGGCTGATTTCTCCCATTTCTTCGTACCGTCCAGATTGATGATCGCAATGCTCGCGGTAAGACCGGTCTGGTCGCCCCCGCTGTAGTTGACCACTTCAACGGTATCGGCGACCGGATTCCACTGAATGTGCAGAGGCTCGGCGCCCTTCTTGCTGCCGAAATACGCGCCGCTCTGGTCGAAGTAGTAGTCGTAGGTGTCCCAGACAAATGAGGGCCAGCACGGATGGCTCATCCAAAGCAGGATGCCCATGCGATTTTTGCCCTGCGCTTCGAACATGGCGCGATAGCCGTCGTAATCGATGAACTGCGACAGCGCCACGAAGTCTTCAAGATTGCCGGCCCCACCGTAGTCCTTGTCCAGCATCTCCATCCAGGTGGCCAGGCCTTGAGCGCCGGTTTTGGTGAAATCGTGCTCGCCCCACACGTCGTTCATCGGCCAAAGGTCTTCCGGGCGCATCATTTGCCGGATGCTATCGAGCGTTGGCACGTTGGGAATTCCTAGCTCGCTGTGCAGTCTCGTGGTGGCCCGGTGCTCGAAATAGAACTTCGCGGCATGCGTTGCGTACGGGCCGCCACCGCTCACCGGGGGGAACGCAGAATTGGGAGTGTAGAACGAATTCGGATGCAGCAACGCCGTGAGTTTCGCCAGCCCGCTGTTGATCGGCTCCGGAGGATTGCCTTCGTTGCGTCCCACGTAAAGACCCACCGATGGGTGATTGCGGATCTTCAGGATGTAGTCTTCGGCATTCTTCAGGAACATTTGCGGGTCATTGGGGTTCGGGCCGTCGACAGGGTTGGCCAACCAGAAATCCTGCCAGACCACGATGCCGTACTTGTCGCAGGCGTCGTAAAACGCATCGTCGCCTACCTGGCCCACCCAGTTGCGGATCATCGTGAAGTTCATGTCCTTGTGGTAACGGACGGCCCAGTCATATTCGCGGCCTCGATAGCGCAGCAGCTCTTCCGGAAATCCCCAGTTGCCGCCGCGCGCGATGAATCGGCGGCCGTTGATCCAGATGTTCAGCGTGTTGGGCTCATCCTTCGTTCCCGGGCGCGGATCGACGCTGTAGGTGTATTGCTTGACGCCGGTCTTGAACGCCTTCTCATCGGTGATCTTTCCACCGGCCACAAATGACAGCTTCACGTCGTAGAGGTTTTGGTCGCCGTAGCCGGCGGGCCACCACAGCTTCGGATTCTGCAGACGCAGGCCGGGCGTGGTGGAGGGATCGAACCTCACGGTTTTCGACGCGCCGGCAGGAAGGGCCAGGGGCGTCTCGAAGGCAACTGTGCCGAACGCTCCGCGCAGCGTTCCGGAAACGGGTCTCGAATCGCTGTTGCGCAGCGTCGCCTCCACCGTGACATCGGCGCGGGAGGTGTCGGGCAGCGGCAGCGTTGTGGACACAAGCGGGTTCTCAATGGTGACGCCGCCGGTGACGTTCAGGTAGACGTCGCTCCAGATTCCGATATCGCGTCCGCGCACGCTTGGGATCCAGTCCCATCCTGCCGTCGCGTGATACGTGGGGTCGTCCGCTCCCAACGCGCCGCCATTCGGATCGGGGGATTGCAGTGTCTTCTCTTTGATGCTTCCCGGCGAGGCGTTCCTGATGATGCGAACGGCCAGAGCGTTTCTTAAGCCCGGTTTGATTTTCCCGGTCACGTCGAACTTCCCGCGGATGAATCCCCCTTCAATACGGCCTATGGACTCTCCGTTCAGATAAACGTCGGCCTTCCAGTTCACGCCATTGAAATTGAGCCAGGCTCGCTGTCCGGCCGCTATTGGCGGAGCGACGAATTCGTCTCGATACCAGAAGTCGGCATAGAAGAACGAGTCCGAGAGCATCATCATGTTGTTGTCGTAGGCCGGGTCGGGAATGGCTCCGTCGTCGAACCAGCTCGAAACAACTGTGCCGGGAACGGTTGCGGGCAGCCAAGCCCGATCGTCAAACCCAACCCTCGAAACAGCGGCGCAGTCAGCCGTCACCAGTGAATCCCGTTGGATGCGCCACGCGCCTGCGGACAACGTGAGCCGCCCGGCAACCAGTGGTGGCGCCGGCTGCGGTTTCGGAAGCACGCCGCCGCGTCCCCACACCTCCATCTCGGTCAGGACGTAGCCGTCTGCAGTAGCTGCTTCGGTCAGAAGCACGCGGACATAGCGCGCCCTTTGTGGCTTGTCGAGTTTCAGATCGTCGGTATCTCCGCCCGTGGGCAGTTCGCGGAGCGTACGCCATGTTCTGGCGTCATCCGAGGACTGTAGGACCGCAGCCGCTGGCCGTCTCAGCCAGACCAGCACCACTCGATCAAACGTCGAGACGGCACCCAGATCAACGTATACCCACTCCTCCCCGCCCGTGGCGGCTTTCCACGAGCTGTTGAAGTGATACGGCCCCCCGGCGTCGACACGCTTGCCCTGGTCCTTCAAGATCAGCTCCGGTATGTTCCAGCTCGTGACCGCGGGGGCGTCGAACTCAACACGGACAAAACGCCGGCGCGCGGGACTGTTGAGACTGACCGCGGGTGCGAACGGATGAGGGTCCTTCCTCTCGCCTGAGAGGAACGCGGTCAGTACGGGGCTGGGGCCCGCCGGATCCCCGGGCTTGCGGACGAAAAGATCAAAGAACCGGAAAGGTGCGGGCACGCGCTCCGAGCCTGAGGTGCGGCCCAACTCGCTCCAGGTCTGCCCGTCATCCGAGCCGCTCACCACCATCGACCATTCTGCCGGCTTGTCCGGACTTGACTCGGCGGTGATTCCCGCGCTCTCCACGCGGTCTACCTCGGTCAGTCCATCACCGCCGCCGAACTCGAACTGCATCCACGCGTGCGGCCCTTTCAACACGGTGGTGGTGGTGATGTTGTGGTCCTGTGTGTGCTCCCGCTGTTGTCTCGTGAGCGGCCCTTCGTTCGTTGAGATCACAAACCAGCGAGGCAGTCTGGTCTCCCTGATTCCATCCGTCACCAACTGGGAAGTCAGGTTGAAATCATAGGAGCTGGATTGGTAGGCAGCCCTGTGCAATGCCAGGTTCCGGTATGTTTGAGAGCTATCTGGCGCCAACGCTGCTGCCGAGTCTTGCATGGGGTCTCCCGGGTAGACGCCGGGGCTACGATTGAACTGCTGTCCCTGCAGGGCAAGCGAAATCAGGGAAAGCAGCAGCAGCGAGCGAACCGTAGTCGAGGCTTCAGCGGTTTTCGGATTCCGAGTAATCACGAGGCTCCTTCTTCCAGAACTGGCGAGGTTCTTCAGCGTTTGGCAACTTCTCCGGCGTTGAAGGCCTTCCACCACAATACGCCGCTGCGCACCGCGCTTGCCGGCATGGGTTGACCTCCGTGTAGAGAGCCGGCAGAATTCGATCGCAGCGACGTTAAGGAGCCATATCGGGAGTTAGCCTGGGCCAGCAAGGCCGCGGCAGGCATCGCTACCCTGCTGGTGGGTGTTCACCGCCGCCGGGCTCGTCAGTAGGCGCGGCACCGATCCCCGGACCGGCGGCGCCATGCGCGAGAACCATCGCGGCCACGCCGCCCAGCACCAGGCCTCCGCCGGAGACCAGATGACTACGCATTCAACTCGGTCCCGAGCACGGAATCACGTAGGTGAGGACACCGGCGACCATGGAGCCGCCTGACAAGGCCGCCGCGACGCCGCCGATCCAGAGCGGGATCGGGTTGCGGCCCAGAGTCCCCAGCAGCCAAAAGCCGCCCAACAACATTGCCGGACCGGTCACAATCCAGAGCGCTCCGCACGCGGCAAACGCGGCGCCAAGGAACGACCAGTTCCGGAGGGCAGAGTATCCGGCTGCGGCGATCGGGAATCCAAACATCAACATCAGCGCAGCCAGGAGAATCGCTGCCGTCGCGCGCTCGAACTTTGCCTTTGCCGTCACCGCCGCTAAGAATTCTACGCCGATGCGCACTAACTTACAAGCGGACTCTTGGGTGCGGGCTCATCGCGCCGCCGAGTGTAGATCAGTGGGACGACCGCCGAAATTCCATTCCCGATCCTCCGCTTGATCGATGATGCGATGCCAGCGGAAAAAGACGTTCACCTCATCGCCGCAATCCCACCACTGAGATACGGCGTCCCAGGATCGGACAGCGGCCCGAGCCGCGCGCCCGCATGATCCCTAGCATTTGCATGGGCTAACGTTATGGCACCCGGAATGCTTTCAGCCAGAATCGGGTCGACTATGATCAACGACATCCGCTACGCACTTCGCACCCTCCGCCAGAACCCCGGCTTTGCGCTCGTCGCCATCATCTCGCTCGCGCTGGGGATCGGCGCCAACGCCACCATGTTCAGCGTGGCCGACGCACTGGTGCTGCGCCCGCTGCCTGTTCCGCGGCCGTCGCAGGTGGTTTCGGTCCGGTCGCAGGTTCGCGGCGCCAGCCCCGGAGACATGTCCTACCCGGACTACCTGGACTACCGCAATAAGACCAAGTCCTTCGACGGCCTGGCCGCGTTCCGCCTCGCCTCTTTCGGCTTCGCGAAGAGCAAAGACGTGCTGCCCGAAACCAAGCCGGGTTTCCTGGCCAGCGGAAACGCCTTCCGCGTCCTGGACGTCGAGCCGCAGATCGGGCGCGGCTTCCGCCCCGACGAGGACCGGGTTCCCGGCCGCGATGCCGTGGTCGTGATCGGCAACGAACTGTGGAGGACCGAGTTCGGCTCCTCGCCCGATGCGGTCGGAAAGACAATCTTCTTGGACGGCGTCGCTTTCACCATCGTCGGCGTGGCGCCCCAGTCGTTCACGGGTATCGACCAGTGGTTCCGTCCAGCGCTTTACGTTCCGATGGCGATGTGGCCGCGCCTGGCGGGCTCGCCCGAGGCCAATTTCCTGGACAAGCGCGGCGACCGCGAGCTCTACGTAAAGGGCCGTCTGAAGCCTGGAATCAGCCTCGCGAGCGCCAATGCCGAGGCTGGGGTAATCGGCAGGTGGCTCGAACGAGCCTACCCGGATACGAATCGCAATCTTTCGGCCGCTGTGCGGACTGAGTTCCAGGCCCGCGTGGACATGTCGCCCTTCGATGCCTTGCTGACAGCGATGCTGTTGGGCCTCGCCGGCATCGTCCTGCTGATTGCCTGCGCCAACATCGCCAACCTGATGCTGAGCCGCGCTCAGGCGCGCTCCCGGGAAATCGCCGTGCGCCTGGCGATCGGGGCGGGACGCTGGCGGCTGATCCGCCAGCTTCTGACTGAAAGCCTTGCCATCGCTTTTCTGGGCGGCGCCGCGAGCCTCTTCGTGGCTCAGGCCGGCATCGGTTTCTTTTCCCGTATCCGGATGATGAGCGAAGTCCCGATCGTGCTGGACCTCAGGCTGGACCTGCGCGTGGTGCTCTGTTGCCTGCTGGCCGCCGTGGCGAGCGCGGTGCTCTTCGGCCTCGTCCCCGCCATTCAAGCCACCAGGACGAACCTCGTTCCGGCCCTGAAATCCGGCGCCGGGCAAGCCAGGGGCAAGCGACGGCTCCTGGGCAGAAACGCTCTGGTAATCGCTCAGGTTGCCGGCTCGTTCCTGCTTCTGGTCTGCGCGACCCAGCTTCTTCGCGGCACCTCTTTTCTACTCACCTCGCCCCCCGGCTTCCGCACGAATCATCTCCTCATGGCAACCTTCGACCCCACGCTGGTGCGCTACACCCCGGCTCAGACGCAGGATTTCTACCAGCGGCTATTGGAACGTGCGCGCGCCCTTCCGGGCGTGAAATCCGCCGCATGGACGCGAATGGTGCCCATGGCCAACATGTTCATCGGCGAATCGGTGGTACCCGAGGGCTACCAGATGCCGAGGGACCAGCGCAACGTCGAAGTATTCGCCAATACCGCCGGAGACGGCTACTTTTCCACCGTCGGCATTCCGATCGTTGCGGGCCGTGGATTCCAGGCTACCGACAAGGCCGGCTCTCCGCGCGTGGCGGTCGTCAACGAATGGTTTGTCCAGCACTATTATCCGAAACAGAATCCCGTGGGAAAGCGGTTCTGGATAGGCGACCGCAACGGCCAGCCGATCGAAATCGTCGGGGTGGCCAAGAACACGAAATACCTCTCGCTCGCCGAACCGCCCGTAGACGCGATCTACCTGCCCCTCTCGCAGAACCCACAGACACGAATGACGCTCCTGGTGGAATCTTACGGCGACTCCGCCGCGCTGCTTGCTCCGGTTCGCGACACGGTTCGAGAGCTCGATCCGAATCAGCCCATTTACTCCGTCCACACCATGGAGGAGTATTTCGACGAGCGGGCGCGGAAGCTTTTCACGATGTTGAGTGAGGTGACCGGAGGGATGGGCGTGCTCGGGCTTACGCTGGCGCTGATTGGTCTCTACGGGCTGATGAGTTACTCGGTGAGCCGCCGCACGCGGGAGATCGGGATCCGCATGGCCATCGGCGCGGATCGTGCGGGCGTGGTCAGAATGGTGCTGAGGCAAGGGCTGGTGCTGACCGGGATTGGCCTGGTCATCGGCGCCGTGCCCAGCCTGGCGCTGGGTGGGGTGTTGACGCTAGGCACGCACCTGCCATCGTTCGACCCGCGCGTTTTCGCTGCGGTCCCGGTGGCGCTCGTGGCCATGGCTGCCTTCAGCGTCTACATACCGGCGCGGCGGGCGTCGCGCATCGATCCGGTCGAAGCGCTGCGATTGGAGTAGCATAAGCTTCAGGTTGTCTCAGACCGTCGTCATCACCGGCGCTTTCAGTTACACCGGCAAGTACGTCACGCGGTTGCTGCTCGACCGCGGGTATCGAATCAGCACGCTGACATACCACCCGGAACGGGCGGCTTCATTCGGCGGCGCCGTCGAAGCGTTTCCTTATAACTTCGATCGTCCCAACCAACTCATCGAGGCCCTACGCGGTGCATCGGCCCTGGTGAACACTTACTGGGTGCGCTTCCCGCGCGGCCAGGCGACCTTCGAAGCGGCCGTCCAAAACACCCGCACGTTGATCGGCGCAGCGAAAGCCGCGGGCATCCGGCGCATCGTTCACGTCAGCATCGCAAATCCGTCGCTCGATTCCCCGCTGGGCTATTACCGCGGCAAGGCCGAACTGGAGCGGGCCGTGATCGATTCCGGTCTCTCTTACGCCATTCTGCGGCCCACGGTCATCTTCGGCCTCGAGGACATCCTCATCAATAACATCGCCTGGTTCGTCCGCCACTTTCCCGCGTTCGGCGTTCCCGGCGATGGGCGCTACCCCATCCGTCCCATCTACGTCGAGGACCTGGCGCTGGCGATTGCCGATGCCGTCGAGCGGCGGGAAAGCAGCGTTGCCGACGCCGTCGGTCCGGAGACGTTCCGCTTCGAGGAGCTCGTGAGGCTCATTGCCGCGACCGCGCGCCGCACGGTCCGCATCGTTCACCTGCCCATGCCGGCGGCCTACGCTCTGACGCGAGTGACCGGCTGGTTCCTTGGCGACATCGTGCTGACCTGGGAAGAGTACCGCGGGCTGATGAGCAACCTGCTCGGCTCGGAAAGCCCCGCGACCGGCAAGACTCGCCTGAGCGAATGGCTCCGCGACAACGAAGCGCATCTCGGCCGCCGCTACGCCTCGGAGCTCGCGCGCCATTACGCAAAGCCTGCGGCTGGCGCGCGCTAGCGCCGCTCCATCCACCCGCCCTCTCAGTTATCATTGAGCCGAAGCGCCTATGAGAATCCAGAAAGCTGTCATCACCGCGGCTGGGCGTAACCAGCGAACTTTGCCGCTGCAGACCCTCATCGATCGCGATGGCGTGGCCAAACCCGTCCTGCGCATCCTCGTCGATGAGGTGCTCGCCGCCGGCGTCGAAGAGATCTGCGTGGTGGTCTGCCCCGGCGACGAGCCCGCCTATGCCAAGGCCGCCGGCGACCAGGCCGGCCGAATCCGCTTCCTGCCGCAAACCGAGCCGCTGGGCTACGCTCACGCCGTCTACTCGGCGCGCGGCTTCACCGGCCAAAGCCCCTTCCTGCACCTGGTGGGAGACCATGTCCACAGCGGCGGCGAATGCGCGAAGCACCTGGTCGAAGTCGCCCAGGCCGAAGCCTGCTCCGTCTCGGCCGTCCAGTCCACGCGCGAAAGCCTGCTCCCGCACTTTGGCACCGTGGGCGGCCAGCGCGTTCCCGGACGCGCCGACCTCTACCGCATCGAACGCGTCGTCGAAAAGCCCACGCCGACCGAAGCCGAGCAGCAGCTCATCGCCCCCGGCCTGCGCTCGGGACACTACCTCTGCTTCTTCGGCATGCATGTGTTGACGCCGTCTGTGATGGACATCCTCGGAAAGCAGCTCGCTCAGCCGGAGCCGGGCGCGACGCTTTCGAGCGCGCTGGCGGAGTTGGCCGCGCATGAGCAGTATCTGGCGCTCCTGGTCGAAGGTCGCCGTTACGACCTCGGCGTGAAGTACGGACTGCTGGCGGCTCAGGTCGCGCTCGCGCTCGATGGACGCGACCGAAATGAAGTCTTGACCCAACTGGTCGAGCTGCTGGCCTTGCGTACGGTGGGCGCATGAGCGAACTGGTACGCATCATCACGGCCCGCGACCCCCAGACCCGCAACCGGCCGCTCGAAGCCGTTTGCCGCGATGCGGACGCCGCCGCCCTGCTCGCCGAATGCGAAGGGCTAGAACGGTTTCGCCGATCGAGCGACAACCTCTACGAGCGCGTTCGCGCGCAGTTCTTCCTCTACGCCATCCACCGTTTCCACCTCCCGGCCAAGCCCGGAGTGCGCCCCGCCGGCCTCATCCCCTTCGCGGCCTACCGGACTCTCATGAAGCGGCGCTTCGAGGAGACCGTGGACATCCTGCTCGGCGCGCAAGCGGCGGACGGCCCCAGCGCGGCCATTTCGAGCGGACTCGCCGCGGCCTATCGCAGCCTGGGCTTTCAGACGCTGGCCAACCAGGTTCGCCGCAGCGTGCGCTCCGTGCGGGGCAACCAGTGGCTGGCGCGCATCGGACACCCGGCGGATTATCCGCTCTCGATCAGGCCGGAGCTGCTCGCATCCGATGACGGCCTTTACCCCATCCTTCGGGAAGCCACACCCGTCCGCATGGACCTCAGCCACAGCGGCTGGAGCGACATTTTCTTCCTCGGCATGGATTTCCCGGAAGGCGCGCGGGTTCTGAACGTGTCGATCGATCTCGCCGTCCGCGGTGCCGACGCGGGCCGGCCGAAGCCCCCCGTCGAAGCTTACCTCCGTGTCATCGACGAGCCCGTCTTGCGCCTCACCAGCGTGGACCTGGGGACAACCGCCGACGTAACCAGCTTCGCCGAAGTGTTCGATTTCGCTCGCGACTACCTGGGTTTGCTGAAGGCCGCCGCCATCGCCTCCGGCCTGGTGCCGCAGGCCATGGAGGGCGGGCACCAGCCGCTGGCAGACCTCCTGGCGCGCCTCACCGGGCGTCCAGGCCACGGCATCGAGCTCGTCAGCCGCGTCAACGACATTCCCAAAGGTTCGCGCCTGGCGGTCTCCACCAGCCTGCTCGCGTGTCTGATCGCCGCGGCCATGCGCGCCACCGGCCAGATCCACAGCCTCACCGGCTCGCTCACCGAAAACGACCGCCGCACCGTGGCGGCGCGCGCCATCCTCGGCGAATGGCTGGCCGGCTCCGGCGGCGGCTGGCAGGATTCCGGCGGCCTTTGGCCGGGGATGAAGCTGATCCAGGGCGTCGAGGCCACCGAGGGCGACCCCGAGTTCGGCATCAGCCGCGGCTGCCTGCTGCCGCGCCATCACGTGCTCAGCCGCGAGGAAGTCTCGCCGCAGACCCGCCAGCGCCTGGAAGACAGTCTGGTGCTGGTGCACGGCGGCATGGCGGCCGACGTCGGCCCCATCCTCGAAATGGTCACGGAGAAATATCTGTTGCGCTCGGAGGTGGAGTGGAAGGCGCGCCTCCAGGCCATGGGCATCTTCGACGAGATCGTCGCCGAGCTCAAGGCCGGCCGCGTTGAGCGCATCGGCGGCGCCACCGAGCGAAACTTCCTGGGACCGATTCAGACCATCATCCCCGGCGCGACCAACCACTATACCGAGGCGCTGATCGACGGCGCGCGCGCGGAGTTCGGCGCGGATTTCCAGGGCTTCTGGATGCTGGGCGGCGCGGCCGGCGGCGGCATGGGCTTCATCTTCGCTCCGCACGCCAAGCCGCGCGCGCAGGACCGCCTGCAGGAGATCATGAGCGCAACCAAGCGGCGTCTGGAGGGCGCGGCGCCCTTCGCCATGGAGCCGGTGGTCTACGATTTCGCCATCAACGAGCACGGCACGCAGGCCCGCGTGCTGACTGGCGGCGACGGCCTGATGCCCGCCGCGTATTACACGCTGATGGTTCCCGCGCTGCTGCGCGTGGAGCCTCGCCTGCTGCCCCGATCGCGGCGCGCCGAGCTCGATCGCTTCGGCCAGGCCTGTCGCACTACGCCGGAACTCGCCGGCAGCGTGCAGAAGCTCTTCGATCACCTGATTCCTCACTCCGCTTCCGCCGGCGCCGGCCAGGCCGCCAGCCTGCGCGAGCTGCTCGACCAGCACGGATTCGACCGCGCGCAGCACGAACAGATCCAGGCCGACCTGCGCTCGGGACGCATCGGCCTTTCGCAGAATCGTCTCCCACCCAGCAGCCTGATCGAAGATGCCGCTCCTGGCGACGTCTGCGATGCCATGGCCGGCCTCCCCGATCGATTCAGCGCGCTGGGCATGGAGGCGGTCGCCTCAGGCACGGTCGCGGTAGTGTCGCTCGCTGGCGGAGCGGGCAGCCGCTGGACGCGGGGCGCCGGAGTCGTCAAGGCCCTGAACCCGTTCGCCAAGCTCGGCGGGCGCCACCGCAGCTTCATTGAAGTGCACCTCGCCAAGAGCCGCCGCACCGGCCGCCTCGCGGGCGTTGCCCTGCCCCACGTGCTCACCACCAGCTATCTCACCCACGGGCCCATCGAAGATTGGCTCGGTGCCGAAAAGAGCTACGGCTACCCCGGCCCGCTGCTGCTCTCGCAGGGCCGCGCCATCGGCTTGCGCATGGTGCCCACCGTGCGCGATCTCCGCTTCGCCTGGGAGGAAATGCCGCAGCAATTGCTCGACGAGCAGGCGCAGAAAATGCGCCAGAGCCTTCACGCCGCGCTCCTGCATTGGGCCGAGCAGGCTGGCGAAGCGAGCGACTACACCGACAACCTGCCGCTCCAGTGCCTCCATCCCGTCGGTCATTGGTACGAAGTGCCGAACATGCTGCGCAACGGCGTTCTCGCGCGTCTGCTCGGCGAGCGGCCGAACCTTCGAACCCTCATGGTCCACAACATCGACACGCTCGGCGCGGACGTCGACCCGGCGATTCTTGGCTATCACCTCGATTCCGGCACCGCCCTCACCACCGAGGTGGTGCCTCGCCACATCGACGACCGCGGTGGAGGTTTAGCCCGCGTCGACGGCCGTCTGCGGCTGGTCGAAGGGCTGGCGCTGCCCGGCGAGGAGATCGAGTCGCGCCTTTCTTACTACAACTCGCTGACCATGTGGATCGATATCGACGCCCTGCTGGCCGCCTTTTCCCTCGCTCGCGCCGACCTGGGCGACCAGGCCAAAGTCTCGCAGGCAGTGCGGGCGCTGGCCGCGCGCATGCCGACTTACATCACGCTAAAGGACGTCCGCAAGCGCTGGGGCAAGGGCCAGGAGGACATCTTCCCGGTGGCCCAGTTCGAAAAGCTCTGGGGCGACATGACGGCCCTCCCCGAACTCGATTGCCGCTTCATTGCCGTCCCGCGCGCACGGGGCCAGCAACTCAAAGAGCCCGCCCAGCTCGACGGTTGGCTCCGCGACGGCTCCGCCGCCTACACGGCGTCGCTGTGCGATTGGGAATAGTCCGCCTTCCTGGTTAAAATCGGCATGACCGATCCAAAAAGGACTTGCTTTTTGTCCCCGCCGACTTATTATTGAGGGCGGAAGTGCCTGGGCCACCCTGAAGCGGATGGCTCCTCCAATAACTGGGATTCTGACCTTGGTGAGGCGAAAGGGGATCGTGTATGCATAAGCTTGTCCTTCGGCTGTGTATTCTTGCCGGCGCACTCCCATGCATGGCTGCGGCGCAGCAACCGGCTCAATCGCAAAGAGTTCCCGATGTAATGGACTCGCGCGGCGTTCACTTTGTCAACCGCACCGGACGGGTGCTCTATCATCGCAGCCAGCCGTTCCGGGTCGCCGGAGCGAACAACTACTATCCCATGTATTCCTCGCAGACCATGGTGAACGATCTCTTCACTACCGCCGGCGCGCATAGTTTCAATGTCTTTCGCTTCTGGGGTTTCCTGGACATCGGCAACCAGGACGGCTCAAATTCAGTAGACGGTCCCCACAATGGCGTATATTTCCATTACTGGAACGTCACCGAGCCGGCTTTCAACGACGGCGCCACCGGCTTGCAGTATCTGGACTACGCCGTCTACGAAGCCGGCAAGCAGAACCTCAAGGTGATTATTCCCTTCGTGGACAACTGGGACAACTTCGGCGGAATGGATCAATACGTGCGCTGGCTGGGCGGCCAGTATCACGATCAGTTCTACACCGACCCGGCCATCCGGCAGTGGTACAAGGACTGGATCAGCCACCTACTGAACCGCACCAACACTTACACGGGCGTTCAATACAAGAATGACGCTACCATCATGGGCTGGGAACTGGCCAACGAGCCCCGCTGCGGCGCAGGCGGAGTCTACCCAACCTCAAGCTCATGCAACACCCAGACCTTGATTAGCTGGGCAGCCGACGTCAGCGCGTTCGTCAAGAGCATCGATCGGATGCACCTGCTCTCGGCCGGCGACGAGGGATTCTACTGCACCGACCCCACCTCCTCGGACTTCACCATCAATTGCAGCCAGGGCGTGGATACCATCGCTTTGGCAAAGCTGCCCGGCATGGACGTCATGTCCTTCCACCTCTACCCGGATAGCTGGGGCAAGACCGTCGACTGGGGAACCCAGTGGATCGCCCAGCACATCCGGGACTCGCACCGCTTGGGAGATCGCGCCATTCTCGGCGAGTTCGGCGATCTGAATAAGGCCCTGCGAAATCCTATTTACGCCCAGTGGGAGAATACGATCCTTCAGGACGACGGCGCCGGAGGACTGTACTGGATTCTGTCGGACCTACAAGACAATGGCACTTACTACCCGGACTACGACGGCTACACCGTGTACTGCCCCAGCCCGGTCTGCATTGCGTTCACCAACTTTGCCAGGCTGATGGAGCTAAAGCCTCCGTTCAGTTTCTCCCCCGTTGCGGATAACGATACCGCCAGCACGCCGAATAACACCCCGGTGACTTTGAATGTTACGGCGAATGACATTACCTACCAGAATGTCCCGCTGAATGTGAACTCAGTTCGACCTGGATCCGTCAACGCCGGGCCAGCAGAAGACGTTCACCACCCAGTTCGGTACCTACCAGTTGCTCTCCGCCGGCAATGTGCAGTTCACGCCCGCATCGGTTTGTGTCACGGGGACCATCAGCACGCCTTACACCGACAAGGATGCGTTCGGGCGCGTCTCGAATCCAGCAAATATCGCCGTGACGGTGGCCGGCCAGCCGGGCGAACTGTACAGCTTTGAAGACGGTACGGACACATGGGCCGCGGCCAGCTTCAATTCCGGCGCGGGCACCACAGCGCAGAGCACCCAGTTCGCCACCAACTGCACGCACAGCCTCCAGATCGCTGGCACCGGCGGCGGCTGGTTCGGTCCCTCCTACGGCGTTCCCCCGCTGCCGCTGACCCTCGCAGGCGTCAGTCAGATTCTCATGGACATCACGACGACTACGGCGGGCACTTCGCAATCGGTAGCTCTTCAGGTGGGCTCCGATTACCACTGGTGCCAGACCGACTTCGGCTACATCAACCCCACCACGAGCACCACTGTGACGGTGGATCTGGCAACCCTGTTCTCGTCAACTTCGGCGTGCCAGGGCTCCCTGCCGGCCGATACCAGCGTGCTGCAGGGGATATGGGTCTTCTTCAGCGGCGGGGGCACATACTACCTGGATAACGTGCGCTGGCAGTGAAGGAGCTGTCTACAAATTCCGCGCCGCGAAACCCGCCATGGCGATGCCGTCGATGTATTTGAACGGCGTCTCGCCCGTGGTGTAGTGCGCGCACGGCAGCGACAGCACGCGGTGGCGCACGCCGCGGCTCCGGAACGCTTCGAGCACCGCGCGCGAGTAACGCGGCAGGAACGTCGTGTCGTACCGCGCCCAAATCAACAGCGAGCGCAATTCCCCGCCGCCCAGCCGCTCGAAGTAACTGGCGGGGCTGATGGGCGCCCAAAACCCGCGCAGATCGTCCTGCGTGATCGTGTTGCCGAAGCTCTGCCGGATGTGGCGCGTGGAGATCCCCGTCCACACCACGTCGCCAAAGAAAGTGGAGACGTGGTTGTAAATGGCCACGCGCAGCCGCGAATCGTGCACCGCCGCGATGAAAGCGACGCAGGACCCCAGGCTCGTCCCCAGGATGCCCAGCCGGTGGTAGCCCTGCGATTCCAGCCAATCCAGGCACGCCCGTGCGTCGATCACCGACTGCTGTCCCGCGTGTATGGTCCGCCCCACGTTGCTCGACACGTGATAGTCGGCGCGCTCGGTCTCGGCGGGCCGCCGCCGGTCATGGTAGGCCAGGCTCATGCGGAGCGCCGCCACTCCGAAGCCGTTCAACAGCCGGCAAAGCCCCACGTGGCCCTGCGCATCCGCGTTCCATTGCGGAAGGACAACCACCGCCCTGCCTCCCGCCCGCCGGCACGGGAAGAACTCCGCGTGGACTGTGTTGTTCTCCGGGTGCGGGGTCTCAAGTGGACTGGTGAACGTCAGATGGCTGTCTTCCAGCCGGAAGTCCGATGGCGTCCGGTACCCGAAGAAGGCATCGGAAGCCTGCACCGCCCGGGCCGAGTACTCCCGGATCGCCTGCGCCGGATTGCCGTTCCCGGCGAGGCCCAGCCAGTCCAAACCCCACTCAAAAGGACGAACGACGCGATTGGAATCCCGGTTCGCGAGACGGTTCTCCCAGCGATCCATCCAGCGTGCGTATACACTTGGCATCAAAGGAGATTATTGTAGCATTGGGAAGGGTGGGCCAAAAAGAAAGAACCCCGCGGTAACCGCGGGGTGGGGAGAGTGCTACCAGGGAAGGCAGCTCCCCCAAAGCTTGAAACCTCTGTTAACCCCAAAAGCCCAGGAGCAATCCTCCGCCCAAAGCGAACCCGTTGAGAACACAGGCCGGCGACAGCCTCCCACTCCGCTTTTCCATAGGATTCATCCCGGTCCCATACAAATTTTGAAAGGACCTCATTCAAAAAAGTGGTACAAGAGTAAATACAGAAAATGCCGATCGAGACCCCGTCGTCCCCGGCAGGCCCGTCCCTGCGCCAAGCCGGCACCGCACGCCAAGGCCTCGCGGGCTTCTTCCTCTCCGGCCTCCTCTGCTCGTTCCTGGGAGTCATGCTCCCCGCCTGGCAGCACCATATCACCGGTGACTTCATAACGGTCGGCTACTACTTCCTGGCCATGAACCTGGGGATCCTCATCTCCCCGCTGCTTTCCAAGTTATTGCGACGTTGGGACTTATCCGTGCCCCTCGCGCTCGCCTGCGCTCTGGCGTGCCTGGCTCTGCTGTATCTCGCGTTCCTGCCGCCCGGGACCAACGCCTGGTGGCGAACCGCCGGGATCTTCGTCCTCGGCTGCGGCACCGGCCTTCTCAACTTGGGCATCTTCCGCGCCATCACCCCGCTCTACCGGCACGATGCGGCGGCCACTGTGAACCTGGCGGGTGCAATGTTCGGCGCCGGCTGCGTCGTCATGACCGTCCTGGTTGCCGGCACCTTCTATGTCTACTCGGTCATGAGCATCCTGATCTTCGTGGCGGTCTTGCCCGGCATCTTCCTCGTCCTATACGCCGCCACGCCCTTCCCCGCCCACGCGCCGGTCAAGGAGCCGACCATGGGGCAGGCCTTCGGCGATTTCCGCAGCCTGGCCGCCGTCCTATTCGCCCTTCTTCTGTTCTTCCAATTCGGAAACGAGTGGGCCATCGCCGGCTGGCTGCCCTTGTACCTGATCCAGACGCTGGGCATCAGCCCCGAATCCTCGCTGATGCTCCTGGCGGCCTATTGGATGGCGCTGCTGGTGGGGCGCGTGGTGGCCATCGCGGTTCTGCCGGCCGTCAGCCGCACCAAACTGATGATGGTCAGCATCCTGGCTGCGTTGTTCGGTTGCCTCATCCTCCGCTTCACCAACAACATGTTCGGCGCGGCGACGGGCGTTTTGCTGGTCGGCGGAGGATTCGCGCCGGTCTATCCGCTGGTGGTTGGGAAAATCGGCAGCCGGTTCCCTTATTACCATCCCGGCTTCTTCAACGGGATTTTCTCGTTCGCGCTCACCGGCGGCCTTCTGGCCCCCTGGTCCCTCGGCTACATCACCGATCTGTGGGGCATCCGTTGGGCCATGTGGCTGCCGCTGCTCGGGACCATTATGGTCTTCGTGCTGCTTGTTCTCATCTGGGCCGAGGCCAAGTTCCGCGAGGCCTGAACACGCAAAAGAGCCGGGTCGAGGTCCGCTTGTCGCCGAAGTTTGCGCCTTCCGCTACTCCGACGCCTGCATCCGGAGTTAGTCGATCCTAGCCGATATGTCTCTTGGGGCTGCCGCGTTCGGGCGCCGAGCACCCCAGTGCCCGACAGGGTAGAATAGTTGTCTCCCGCGGGAGTGTTGTGTGTCTCTGGGAAAAGTCGTGTCCGATGTACGCAAACAGGGGTAAAATCATTTCTGTGTACGGACGTTTCGGCGACGGCGCTGCGTTCAAAGGAGCATCGGGTGAACGACCCGCGAGGATCTACTCCGGTGGAAACGACAATACGGAAGCGACGACTGATCGGCGTTGATCTGTTCGCCGGGGCAGGCGGGATGAGCCTCGGCTTCGAACAGGCCGGCTTCGACGTTGCGGCGGCGGTTGAGTACGACCCCATTCACTGCTCTACGCACGAGTTCAACTTTCCGGATTGTGCTGCGATCTGCAGGAGCGTGGCGGACATCGATGCCGCTTTCATCAGGCGAGAGTCGCGGATTGGCGACAGCGAGGTGGACGTGGTGTTTGGCGGTGCACCATGCCAGGGCTTCAGCATGATCGGCAAACGAGCCCTTGACGACCCCCGAAATTCGCTCGTGCACCACTTTGTTCGTTTGGTAGTCGATCTCAAGGCAGCGTATTTCGTGTTCGAGAACGTCCGTGGGTTGACTGTCGGTCAGCACGCGCGGTTTCTCGAGGAAATCATCCAGGAGTTCAAGAAGAACGGCTACCGCGTCGTGGAGGACTATCAGGTTCTCAATGCCGCCCAACACGGCGTGCCGCAGGACCGTTGGCGTCTGTTCCTGATGGGCGCCCGCAAAGGACACCCCCTTCCGGAGTATCCGGAACAGAGCCACGAGCCGACCAAGAACGGCAAAGGGAAGCACGGCAACCTGTTTCTTAAGGGCACACCGACGGTCTGGGATGCCCTGCGCGACCTGCCAGAGGCCGACGACTACGAAGACCTGCTCCATCGCGACTGGGTTCGAGCCCGGTTCAAGATGCCAACCGAGTACTCGGCGCCGTTGCGAGGACACGAGCCAGATCCGAAGGACTACTCTATCCCTCGCGATTTTGACTCCACGCTTTTGACATCGAGCCTGCGAACGACCCACACGGAATTATCGAAGAAGCGGTTCGCTGAAACGAGGCCGGGCGATACGGAGCCGGTTAGCCGTTTCCACAAACTCAACCCGGAAGGGATCTGCAACACGATTCGTGCTGGCACGGCAAGTGACCATGGCGCTTTCACCTCTCCGCGGCCGATTCATCCGACCTCGCCGCGATGCATCACTGTCCGCGAAGCCGCGCGCCTCCACTCGTATCCGGATTGGTTCCGGCTGCACGTTACGAAGTGGCACGGATTCCGGCAAATCGGCAATTCGGTGCCGCCGCTCCTCGCCCGCGCTGTCGCCACCAAAGTGAGAGAGGCCTTCCGCGACGATCTGCCGGGGAAAGACCTCCGCCCCGTTCCCCTCGGCGACGTCGAGCTCCTATCGTTCGGTATGGCGCAGGCAGCGGCGCACTGCGGCGTGCCGGCCAACACGGTTCCGCAGCGCATCCGGCGCGAGGCCCGCGCCAATGGCTAAGGAAGATGGCGAACCGAAAATACGGAAGCCAAACCGTTACGCCGCCATCATAGCTGAGGTCTTCTCCCGCCACTTCAAGCCCAGCGAAACCGAATTTGAATTCACTCGCGAGGAATTCGTTCAGATCGCGGGCGAGCTTGGCATCATCCTTCCCAAGAACCTCGGCGACTTGCCGTACACGTTTCGGTTCCGCGTGAAGCTGCCGAAGGCCATTGTGGACACCGCAGGTGCGGACAAGGAATGGATCATTGAGCTTGCCGGCAGGGCAGTGTATCGCTTCCGGTTGGCGAAGCTCGCCAACATCCTTCCGAATCCCCACATGATGGCGGTCAAGATTCCGGACTCCACGCCGGAGATCATCACGTCGTATGCCCTTACCGACGAACAGGCCCTGCTGGCGAAGGTTCGCTATAACCGGCTGATGGACATCTTTCTCGGCCTGACGACCTACTCCCTGCAGAACCACTTGCGCACGACCGTCAAGGCGATGGGCAACACCCAGATCGAGATCGACGAGGTTTATGTCGGCGTGAATAAGCACGGTGAGCACTTCGTTCTACCCGTTCAGGCGAAGGGTGGAACCGACAAGGTGAGCGTCGTACAGACCACTCAAGACGTGACATGGTGCCATGAGAAATACCCTCTGCTCTCCTGCAGGCCGGTGTCCGCGCAGTTCATGGCCGACGACGTGATCGCCCTTTTCGAACTCGTTCTCGACGGGCTGGAAGTGAAGCTCGTGGAGGAAAAACACTACAAGCTCGTTCCCTCCGATCAGATCACACCCGAGGATCTCAAGCTCTACGGAAAGCGGTAAAACGGAAATGGTGCCCCGTGGACCACGTAACGAAAGCAGTCCGGTCCAAAATCATGGCGGCCGTTCACTCGCGCGGCAACACGACGACGGAACTGCCCCTTAGAAGGATCCTCTGGGCGGCTGGAATCCGCGGCTACCGGAAGCACTGGCCCGTCGCCGGGAAACCCGACTTCGCCTGGCCAGGCCGGAAGCTGGCGGTATTCGTGGACGGCTGCTTCTGGCACGGCTGCCGCTGCAAGTACTTACCGCGCACGAACACGGAATTCTGGCGGAATAAGATCGAGGCCAACAGGCGCCGCGACCGCCGTGTCGCCGAATCTCTGAGGCGCGACGGGTGGACCGTTCTGAGGATAAGAGAATGCGTCGTGCGTAAACCTGGAACGCTGGCCCGAATCATGCGCGCGCTCGGGCGCTGCCGAAAGGCCGCCCGCACGCCTGAAGTATAATGCCAGTTCCATGCAGTGGATCGCCCTCGTCCTCTCCGCAGCTCTGCTCCAGGCCGCGCCTCCTGCCCAAACCCCCAGCCTGGAGCGGCAAATCGACCGGATCATCCGCTCGTCGCCGGTGGCCGACCGCGCCTTCTGGGGTGTCGCAGTCGCTTCGGTTGCAACGGGCAAGCCGCTCGTCGCGCTGAATCAGCGCCGCCTCTTCGCCCCAGCCTCGAACACGAAGCTTTTCACCGGCGCCCTGGCATTGATGGACCTTGGCCCGTCCTACCGCTTCAAAACCGCGGTCGCCTGCGACATTGCTCCGGACGCCTGGGGACACGTGGCCGGCGACCTGCGCCTGGTCGGCGGCGGAGACCCGATGCTCTCGGCCCGCGCCGTGCCCTATGGCTCCGCCCCGGCCGGTGCCGATCCGCTCCAAGCCGTCGAGGATCTGGCCGATCAGGTCATGGTGCGCGGCGTCCACCGGATCGACGGCGACATCGTCGGCGACGATACCGCCTACGTCTGGGAGCCTTATCCCGAGGGCTGGGAGCAGGACGATACGGTCTGGGATTACGGCGCTCCGGTCAGCGCCCTGACCGTAAACGAAAATGCAATCGCCCTCAGCGTGCGGGCCGGCGCCCACCGCGCCAAGGTCACTCTTTCCCCGCCGCTCGAATACTACGCCGTGGACAACCGGGTTCGCGTGGGCCCGCATCTCGAAAACAAAGTCCACCTCGAACGTTTGATGGGGTCGCGCCAGTTGCGCCTTTGGGGCACGCTCGCCTCGAATCCTCCCGGCGAGGTTCAGTTCCTTGTCGCCATCGACGACCCCGCGCTCTACGCCGCCTGCGCTCTCCGGGACGCTCTCACCCGCCGTGGCATCGTGGTGGCCGGCCGGCCGGTCGCTCTGCACCGCCATCCGAATGAACCCGAAGCCGCCCCAGCCGCGTTCGTGCTGGCCCACCGCAGCTCGCCCGAGCTCGTCGAGCTGCTCCGCATCATGGACAAGGTGAGCCAGAACCTCTATGCCGAGATGTTCCTGCGCGCGGTGGCGCGCGAGCGCGAGGGCCTGGGCACGCGCCCCGCCGGGATCGAGATGGCGCGCCGGTTCCTGGCCGGCGCGGGGCTCACCGCCGGCGAGTACAGTTTCGCCGATGGCTCCGGCCTTTCCGGCTCGAACCTGGTCTCGCCCGAAGCGGTCGTCAAGCTGCTCCGGTTCATGGCTCAATCGGACGCGAAGGAAACCTGGATGTCTCTGCTGCCCGTGGGTGGCGCCGATGGCACGCTCGCCGGGCGCTTTGAGGGGCAGCCCGCCGCACACCGCATTCACGCCAAGACCGGAACCCTGACGCACGCATCGGCGCTCTCCGGCTACGCGCAGTCGCCCCGGCGCGGCATGTTGGCCTTCTCGATCCTGGTCAACAACTACGACGCTCCAACCGCCGGCATCCGCGCCGTCATCGATCGGATCGCGCTGGCGATAGCGGAGTAGCTGCGGCCAGCCGGTAGAATTCGTACCCGCGCATCTCGGAGCCCGGCCGTCCCGCGCGCTGCCACACTTCGGCGGCGCTGACGTCTTCGCTCAGCCGCAATCCCCTTGCAGCAAGGTATTCGGCAAGCTGTTCCGGATGGAGTCCGAACGTCCACGGCTCCCCGTAGGACTGGAGTCGCGACATCAGCTTCACCGCGCCGGGGAACCGCTCCGGCTTTTCGAGAACCCCCCGGTTGACATAGGTGAAGAGCAACACGCTGCCGGGTGCGGTTTGCCGAATCTCGGCGAGCACGCGATCGACCGCTTCCGCCGACAAGTAGTTCGTCACGCCTTCCCAGATGAAACACGCGGGCCGCGTCGCGTCAAATCCAGCCTCGTGCAGAACCTCGCCGGCGGATTGGCGGTTGAAGTCGATACCAAGGAAGCGAACCGCTTTCGGCAGCGCTCCCGTGGCCTTCTTCAGCGCTGCCTGCTTGGCGAGCGATGTGTCCGGGTAGTCCAGCTCGAACGTAGCCGCCCGCCCGGCGTTGACGAGGCGATACCCGCGAGTATCGAAACCCGCTCCGAGCAACACGAGTTGCGTGGCCGTTTCGAGAGCCGCCGCAGCCCGATCGTCAATCCACTTCGTCCGCGCGATTCCAGCCGCCCGTGCGCCCGGCGCCGCCCGATCCAATACCCGCTCCACCACCCAACGCCCAACGCCGAAGCGTGCGATCCGATACAGCCACCGCCGCCCGCCGTGAACGAAGATGGCCGCCAGGGGGTCGTAGAACAGCCGGCCGCTCTGGGGCCGCGAAGATTCCAGAGCGCGAAATAGCGCCATGTACTCGGCAGTCAGGCTCGATCGGTCTCGCATGGGCCGGGCGGGTTCACGCCTCCGGGTGCGCGATCTTGCTGTGATGCCGGCTGTAAGTGAAGTAGACCACCAGCCCGATGATCAGCCATCCGAACAGCCGCGCCCAGTTGATCCATCCCAGCTTGTACATCATGTAGCCGTTGAAAACGATGCCCAGCACCGGCACCACCGGAACCCAGGGCGTGCGAAACGGCCGCGCCTGGCCGGGATTCGAACGCCGCAGCACCATCACCGCCACGCAGACAATCACGAACGCCAGCAGCGTCCCGATGTTCACCATCTTGCCGATATCGTCGATCGGCGTCACGCTGCCCACGATAGCAGCCAGCAGTCCCACCAGCATCGTATTCTTCCAGGGCGTGCGAAACTTCGGGTGCACCGCGGCGAAAAACTTGCCCGGCAGCAGGCCGTCCTTGGCCATCGCGTAGAGCACGCGCGTCTGCCCAAGAAGCATCACCAGCATGACGCTGGTCAATCCGGCCAGCGCGCCCAGCGTGATGATGTGCGACGCGCTCACGAGGCCGCGGTCCAGAAACGCCCTGGCAATGGGCGCTTCGATGTTCACGTTCGCCCACGGCACCATGCCCGTCAGCACGCCCGCCACCAGGATATAGAGAACGGTGCAGACGATCAGTGACGTGATGATCCCGATCGGCAGGTCGCGCTGCGGATTCTTGGCTTCCTGCGCGGTGGTCGAGACCGCGTCGAATCCGATGTACGCGAAAAAGATGTAGGCCGCTCCCGCGCCGATGCCCGAAAAACCATTGGGCGCGAAGGAGCTCCACCCGTGCCCCCAGTTGCCCACGTTGACGTACTTGATCCCGAGTGCGATTACGAACAGCACCACCGCAACTTTGATCACCACGATGGTCGCGTTGAACCGCGCGCTCTCCCGGATCCCAACCACCAGAACGGCCGTGATCACCAGCGCGATGACGAACGCCGGCAGGTTGAATCCGATCTCGACTCCGAACATCGTCGGCGCCGCCACCAACTGATGCGCGCGGCTCGCCAGCTCGGAGGAATGAGCCGCCAGGATCTGGGCCACCCGCTCCAGATACGGCTGTGTCCCCGGCGCCAGTCCTGGGTAGAGCGCGTGCGTCATGTCGCGCGCCACCACGTTCTCCGCCGTCCGCAGCGCCGTCCAATGATCGTAGGCCAGCCACAGCGGCATCTTGATGCGGAACATATCCAGCAGCTCGATGAAGTGGTTGGACCAGCCCGAGGAGACCGTGCTCGCCCCCATGGCGTATTCGAGGGTCAGGTCCCAGCCGATGATCCACGCGAACAACTCGCCCAGCGTCGCATAAGCGTACGTGTAGGCGCTGCCCGCCAGCGGGATCATCGCCGCGAACTCCGCGTAGCACAGTCCTGCGAAGGCGCACCCCATTCCGGAGATGACGAAGGACAGCATGAGCCCCGGCCCGGCGTAGTGCGCGCCCAGTCCGGACAGCACGAAAATGCCCGCGCCGATGATCGCGCCCACCCCCAGGGCCGTCAACTGGAACGGCCCCAGTGTCCGCCTCAGCGTGTGCGAGCCGGAGTCCTTCGCCTCGTTCAGCAGCAGGTGCAGCGGCTTCCTGGCAAACAGTGGATTCCCCAATTCAATCTCCTCCGGATCGCGCCCGCCAGACGTAGTATACCGGCACTCCCAAAAGCACGATAATCAGACCCGGCCACGTGTAGCTCGGCTTGTACAACAGCAGCAGAACCTCAACCACCCCCGCTACCAGGATATACAGCGCCGGAAGCACAGGATATCCCACCGCGCGGTACGGCCGCTCCATGTCCGGCCTCGTGCGCCGCAGTACAAACACGCCCGCAATCGTCAGCATGTAAAAAACCAGCACGGCGAAAATCACGTAGTCGAGCAGATTGCTGTAAGTGCCGCTCAGCGTCAGCAGGCACGCCCAGACGCATTGCACCACCAGCGAAACCACCGGAGTGTGGCGCGTGGGATGGAGCCGCGCCACCGGCTTGAAGAACAGCCCGTCGAGCGCCATCGCGTAATAGACGCGCGCCCCGGCCAGGATCATGCCGTTCAGGCACCCGAAGGTGGACACCATGATCGCCGCCGCCATCACCTGTACCGCGATGGGCCCGAGAATGGCCGAAGCCGCAGCCGTCGCCACCCGATCCTCTGGAGCGTGCTGAATCGCCGCCATCGGCAGCGTGCGCAGGTAGACCAGGTTGCAGGCGATGTACAGCAGCGAAACGATGGCTACGCCCAACGCCAGCGCCAGCGGCACGTTGCGCCGGGGGTTCCGTATCTCGCCCGCCGTGAACGTCACGTTGTTCCAGGCGTCGGAGGAGAACAGCGCCCCCACCATCGCCACGCCCACAAGGCGTACGGTGGCCAGGCTCCAATCCGAGTTCCGCCAGAAATGGCCGAAGTTCTCCGCCACCGCCTGCGGATGGCTCCCCATCGCCAGTCCCAGAAACACCAGCCCCAGCAGCGCGCCCACTTTCGCGAATGTGAACGTGTTCTGCACTCGCGCGCCGGTGCGCACGCCGCGCGTGTTCACCCACGTAAGCAGCGCCAGCACCGCAATCGCCACCAGTTGTTGCGAGCTGACGCCGAACCGCCCCACCCCCGCCAGACGGTTGTGCGCCGAGATCCAGGGGAAGAACACGCCGGCGAATTTCGCAAACGCCACCGCCACCGCCGCCAGAGTCCCGGTCTGGATCACCAGGAACAGCGTCCACCCGAACAGGAAGCCGCTCAGCGGGCCGAAAGCCTCGCGCAGGTAAACGTATTGCCCGCCCGCCTGCGGCATCATCGCCGCCAGTTCGCCGTAGCTGAGCGCCGCGATCATTGTGATCGCCGCCGTCACCACCCAGGTCATCAGCATCAGCCCCGGCGAGGAGACCTGCCGCATGATGTCCGCCGAGACGATGAAGATCCCCGAGCCGATCATCGACCCGACCACCAGCGCCGTCGCATCCACCAGCCCAAGACTCTTCAGCAGGCCGGAGCCCGGCGCCTCTTCGCGTATCGTTGCCATCGTGTGTTTGTCCGGCAGGATATCATGGATCGCCCAATGGCTTTCGATGCCCCAGTGGCTTTCCCAAGCCCGCCTCGCGTATAGTAGGCGTTGTGAACCTGAAATCCGATCCGGTGTTCAATCTGTTCCAGGAGACGGGCGCGTATCTGCGCGGGCACTTCCGGCTCACCAGCGGACTGCACAGCCACGAATACCTGCAGTGCGCCATCGTGTTGCAGCATCCCGATCACGCCCAGGAACTGGGTGCGGATCTCGCCGCCGCGCTGCGGGGGTTGGGCGTCAAGGACGTCAAGGTCGCGGTCTCTCCCGCTATCGGCGGCCTGATCATCGGCCATGAAGTCGCGCGGGCATTGGGCGCGCGGCACATCTTCACGGAACGCGACCCCGCCACCGGGAAGATGATTCTGCGCCGCGGCTTCAAGGTCGACCCGGGCGAAACAGCGGTCGTGGTTGAGGACGTCGTCACCACCGGCGGCAGCACGCGTGACGTGGTCCAGGTCCTCCAGGAGGCGGGCGCGAACGTGCTCGCGGCGGGTTCCATCATCGACCGCAGCGGCGGCAGTGCCGATGTCGGCGTACCGCGCGTCTCTCTGGCCATCCTGAACGTCGTCACCTACCAGCCCGAGAATTGCCCGCTCTGCCAGGAGGGCATCCCCCTGACCAAGCCGGGCTCCCGTCCTTCCGCTTCGTAATGCGCCGCATCAGAATCGCGCTAGCGTACGACGGCACGGATTTCCACGGCTGGCAAGTGCAGCCCGATCTGGCCACCATTCAAGGGACGCTCGAAACCGTAGTCGCCGAAATCGAGGGCGCGTTCGTGCGCGTCGAGGGCTCCGGCCGCACCGATGCCGGCGTTCACGCGCTGGCTCAGGTAGCGGCCTTCTCGATCGAGAACCCGATCCCAGTCGAAAACCTGAAGCGGGCCATGAACCGGCTTCTGCCCCGCTCCATCCGCGTGCTCGCGGCCGAGGAAGCCGCCGCGGACTTCCACCCCCGCTTCCACGCCCGCGCCAAGACCTACGAATACCGAATCTGGCGCGGCGAAATCTGCGCACCGTTCGAGCGCCTCTACGTTCTGCACCATCCCTATCCCCTCGATCTGCCGCGCATGATCGCGGCTGCGGCGGTCTTCGAAGGCGAGCACGATTTCTCGGCCTTCGCGGCCTCCGACGACCGCGATGTAGAGGGCGCCTCCAAGGTGCGCACCGTTTTCTCTTCGTGCCTGGAATCCTCCGGCGAGCGGCTCGTCTATCGCGTGCGCGGCAGCGGCTTTCTGAAGCACATGGTCCGCAACATGGTGGGCACGTTGCTTGAAGCCGGCAAGCGAAACCTGGACGCCCAGTCCGTCTGCGCGCTCCTTCAGCCCGGCGTCACCGTAAAGGCCGGTCCAACGGCCCCGGCGCGCGGTCTGTTCCTCGTGGGGGTGGAATATGATCCTCGAAACTGAACGCCTCGTCCTCGACACCTGGCAGAGCTCCGATTGGATCGCGCTTCGTCCCATCGCCACCGACGCCGAAGTTATGCGCTATATCACCGGCGGCACGCCCTGGAGCGACGAGCAGATTCGCGATCTCGTAGACCGTCAGGTTAAGCTGTATGCCGGGAAGAGATACTGCCGGTGGAAGCTCCTCGAGAAACCATCGCTGGAGATGATCGGCTTCTGCGGAGTCGGGACATGGCGGCAGGGTCTCGATCCGGAGATCGGTTGGTGGCTCGCACGCCGCTCGTGGGGCCGCGGCCTGGCCACCGAAGCCGCGCGGGTCTCACTGAGCGATGCTTTCGAGCGCGTCCGCCTGAAGCGTATTGTCTCGATCGCGATGCCGGGCAACGCAGCCTCCATTCGGATTATGGAAAAGCTCGGCCTCCAGTTCGAGTGTGAGTTCGAGAACGATGGCGTCCGGCTGGTGCGATATGCCATCGAAAGCAAGTAGATTCATGCGCGCGCTGGCGGCACTGGCATTCATCGGGGCGGCGTGGGCCCAGAATCCCGTTCCGCCGCTGGTGAACCTCGGCCGGCTTTCGATCACCCGGGTTTTTGGAGGCGGAAGCAACGGTGGACCGGACGCCGACGGGGTTTACGGCGTGGCGAACGCATTTCGCGGCGCCGATCTCCCCGACGGCGACCGTCCTGCATTCTGGTATTCCGGTGGCGCCCAGGATTACGTCATTGCGAGGTTCACGCGGCCGGTCACGGTGACCGGCGTGCTGATCGAAGCCGGACGTGGGTTCGCGAAGCCGCCGGAGAGCTTCGCGCTCGAGATCGGGTCAAGCGGTTCGGGCGATCTGTTCGTGTCGCCGTGGATCCCGTTCGACCGGTCGCCGGCCGTTTACGCTCCGCCAAAGCCCGTCGAAGCGGTGCACGAGGTGATGATTCTGTTTCGCGGGCCGATGCTCTTCACCGTGGACGAAATCGAGATTCTCGGGCCCGCCCCGTCCGGTGTCGATCTGACGCCGGTTACTCCCGTGTTCGATTCAAGCCTGTCTGAGGATCGAGACGCCCTAACGGCAGCCCGAAATGCCCTGATTCGGCAACTGGCCCAAATCGAGTTGGCGAAGATCCGAACCGGGCGGGCGGCTGCCGACGCGGCGCCGGACCCGGCCCGGAAAGCACAGGCCTGGTTCGCAGTCAATCGGAGCGCCGACCGGCTCGCGGAGCTTCTGCACGACGACCGGGGTTTCGCTCCTCTGGCCAAGGAGGCGAGCTCGCTGGGCGCGGCGGTAGAGTGGTGCGAGCCGGGGGCCAGTTGGTGGGCGCTAACCGAGGGATACGAACGATACCTGGATCTCTGGCCGGACGGCCCGCGGGCCGAGGAAGCGTGGTGGCTGGGACGTCTCGCGAACGGGCCGCGCTGCGGCGATTTCGAAGGCACGGCGGAAGAGTATGAGGATCTGATTCAGGACTACTCTGAGTTCCTCAAGCGCTTTCCCGCAGGCGCGCACGCAGCCGAGGCGCGAAAACGCCTGCGCGAGTCGGAAGAAGGCTACAAGGGCGCGCCCAAACAATAGCGGGGGCTGCCGCGTGCCCTACAGCAGTTCCGCTTCCGCAAAGAAGTACGCGATTTCGGCCCTTGCGGTCTCCTGCGCGTCCGAGCCGTGTGTGCAATTGCGCCTCATCTCGGTTCCAAAACGGCGCCGAATCGTGCCCTCGGCGGCGTTGGCGGGATTCGTCGCGCCCATCACCTCGCGCCATTTCGCGATCGCGTCCTCGCGCTCGAGCGCCAGTACGATCACCGGGCCTTCCGTCATGAACTCCACCAGACCCTCGTAGAACGGCTTCCCCCGATGCACCGCGTAGAATCCTTCGGCGGCGGCGCGGCTCAGGCGCAACATCTTCATGCCGAGAATCCGAAACTCGTTCCGCTCGATGAGGGCCAGGATCTCCCCTCCCAAGCCCCGCGCCACGGCGTCCGGCTTGATGATGGCGAGCGTGCGTTCCAGTTGGCTCATAGCAGCGATTCCACTCTCTCGCCGATCTCGGCGGGGGAAGCGCACACGCTCACACCGGCCGCTTCGAGCGCCTTGATCTTGTCGGCGGCCTTGCCCGATCCGCCGGAAATGATCGCGCCTGCGTGACCCATGCGGCGGCCCGGCGGCGCGGTCTGCCCCGCGATAAAGCCCACCACCGGCTTCTTCACGTGCTCGTGAATGTAAGCCGCGGCGGTCTCCTCAGCGTTGCCGCCAATCTCCCCGATCATCACGATGGCGTGCGTGTCCTCGTCCTCGTTGAACAGCCGGACCGCGTCCACAAAACCCGTCCCGATGATCGGATCGCCGCCAATCCCGATGCACGTGGATTGTCCGATTCCGCGCCGCGTAAGCTGATCCACGGCCTCGTAAGTCAGCGTGCCGGAGCGCGAAACCACGCCCACATGCCCTTCCTTGTGTATGTGGCCGGGCATGATTCCCGCTTTGCATTTGCCCGGCGAAATGATGCCGGGGCAGTTCGGGCCGATGAGCCGCGTCCCGCGTCCCTTCAGAAAACTCCACACCCGCACCATGTCGAAAGTCGGGATTCCTTCCGTGATGCAAACCACGAGCGCGAGCCCGCCGTCTGCGGCCTCCAGTATTGCATCCGACGCGAAGGCCGGCGGCACGAAAATCACGGAGACGTTCGCGCCCGTCGCTCCCACCGCCTCGCGCACCGTGTCGAAAACCGGCCGATCCAGATGCATCGTGCCGCCCTTGCCAGGCACCACACCGCCCACCACGTTTGTTCCGTACGCCATGCACTGCTCGGCGTGGAAAGTCGCCTCGCGGCCGGTGAAGCCCTGTACAATCAGGCGCGTCTTGCGGTCTACCAGAATGCTCATTGGGCCAGCCTCACCACTTTCTCCGCGGCATCTTTCATGCCCTGCGCGACCGTGAAATCCAGGCCGGATTCCGTCAGAAGTTTGCGCCCCGCCTCCACGTTGGTGCCCTCCATCCGCACCACCACCGGCACGCGGATCTTCAACTCGTGCGCCGCCGCCACCACCCCCGTAGCCAGTGTGTCGCAGCGCAGGATGCCGCCGAAAATGTTGATGAGCACGGCGCGCACCGTTTGATCGGAGAGCAGAATGCGGAAGGCGTTCTTGATCTGGTCCGCGCTGGCTCCGCCTCCCACGTCGAGAAAATTCGCCGGGCTGCCGCCTGCGTACTTGATAATGTCCATCGTCGCCATCGCGAGCCCCGCGCCATTCACCATGCAGCCGACGTTTCCATCGAGTTTGATGTAGCTCAGCCCGAAACGCGAAGCATCCACTTCGAGCGGGTCTTCCTCATTCAGGTCGCGCAGCTCCAGCAGGTCCTTGTGACGATACAGCGCGTTGTCGTCGAGCGTGATCTTCGCGTCGAGCGCATACGCCTTCCCCTGCCGCGTAATCACGAACGGATTGATTTCGGCGAGCGAGGCGTCGATCGCTTCGCACGCGCGGGCCAGCGCCATCATCGCCGCTCCGGCCGCACCGGCGCTTGCCGCGGGGACGCCGATGCCGAAAGCCAGTTTGCGTGCCTGGAACGGAGCGAGTCCGAAGCCCGGCTCGAGCGGCTCCTTCAGAATGGCCTCGGGATGCTTGGCCGCCACTTCCTCGATCTCCATCCCGCCCGCCGCCGAAGCCATGAACACCGGCTTTGCCGACACGCGGTCGAGTACGATCCCGAGGTAAAGCTCGCGCTCGATCGGCAGCGTCTCTTCGATCAGGACACGGTGAACGACGCGTCCCTCCGGCCCGGTCTGATGAGTCACCAACCGCATGCCCAGCATCTTGCGCGCAATCTCGACCGCTTCGGCGGTGTCCTGGGCGACTCTCACGCCGCCTCCCTTGCCGCGCCCGCCCGCGTGTATCTGCGCCTTCACCACTAAGGTGCCGCCGATCTTCTTAGCCGCCGCCTCCGCCTCGTCCGGCGTGCGCGCAACCTCGCCGCGCGGCACTGGAACGCCGTACTGCGCCAGGATCGCTTTTGCCTGATACTCGTGGATTTTCATGGGAGGTCCATTCCGCGGGAGTATGTTAGTATGTCTGGAAAGCCTGTAATCATTGGTCGCCGGTAACTGAGGCTTGGCCGATACGGATTGCCCTTTCCGAATATAACATCATGTCACTTATCCCATACCTTCACCGGGCGGTCCGGCGCGAGGATCTGGACGCGGCCGCGGCCGAGGAAGCCATGCAGGTAATTCTCAGCGGGCGGGCATCCACAGCGCAGATCGCGGCTCTCCTTGTCGCGCTGCGAATGAAGGGCGAGACCGCGGGCGAACTGATCGGCTTCGCCCGCGCCATGCGCGCCATGGCCAGTCCGGTGCTGCCGAATCTCGAAGGCGTACCGCTGGTCGATACCTGTGGCACCGGCGGCGACGCTCATGGCACCTTCAACATTTCCACCATCGCGGCGTTCGTCGTGGCCGGGGCGGGTGTGCGTGTGGCCAAGCACGGCAACCGCTCCATTTCGAGCCGCTGCGGAAGCGCGGATGTGCTCGAACGCTTGGGCGTCCGCGTCGCCGTCAACGCCGGGCAGGCCGCCCGCGCCATCCGCGAAATCGGCATAGGATTCCTTTTCGCGCCGGCATTTCATCCCGCTACAAAGCACGCGCACGCCGCCCGCCTCGAACTCAAGATGCGGACGATTTTCAACCTGCTCGGCCCACTGACCAACCCCGCGGGCGCCACGGCTCAGTTGGCGGGCGCTCCATCCGAGGATGCGGCCGGACTCATGGCCGAGGCGCTGGCCGCTCTCGGGCTCGAACGGGGGTTCGTGGTCCATGGCTCGGATGGCCTGGACGAAATCACCATCACCGGCCCCACTCTGGCTTATGAGATCCGGCACGGGGAAGTGACCCGCCGCACGCTCACTCCGGCGGATTTCGGCGTCGCCCCGTGTTCGCTCGAAGAACTGAAGGGCGGCGACCCGGAACAGAATTGCGCGATCGCGCGAGCCGTCCTCACCGGCGCCCGAGGTCCGAAGCGGGACGTGGTTCTGGTGAATGCCTCGGCCGCTCTGGTGGTCGCCGACCGCGCGGCGAACTTCGCCGAGGGCATGGCTGTCGCCGCCGAATCCATCGACACCGGCGCGGCCTTGCGCAAGGTCGAGGAACTGGCCGCGTTCACCAGGTAGGCTACGGCGTCCCGGCGTGCCGCTTCAAAATCAGCGGCAGGTTTTGGGACAAAGCCGACCTGGCCAGCACCATGTCGCAGCCCGTTTCGTGCGCTTGCTGCTTCAATTCCCCCTGCACGTGCGACAGGTAGCCGATCAGGCTGATCGATTTGAGTTCCGCATTGCCCTTCAACCTGGTAATGACTTTCAACGGCTGCATCGCGCTGAAATTCAGGTCGAAAATAATCAGGGATGGTTTCTCGTCCTTCGCCTTGTCCAGAAGCTCCTTGTCGTTTTTGATGAATTCTACGAGAAGGCCGGCGCGTTTCGCGGCATCGGCGAGTTTGACCGTAAAAAAAAGGTCCTCCACCGCCGCCAGTATTTTCTTAGGCTGTTTTTGCATACAGAACCGTCAGATAGGTTCCTTGAACCCGCTCCACTGCTAAGTGTCCAGTACGGTCGAATACTCCGGGGGGTAAGCTTCATCCTAGCCTGTTTTCGCAAGCCGGCGCAAGCGCGGCAAGCACCCTCGAATATTCCACTTCCAAGCTCTCGGCCGTTCCCGTTCCCCTCCGGCGCTATATTAATGAGTAGAGCAATCTTACTCGGAGGAGGTAAGTGGATGCGAAGTACCGTTTATGCCTTTCTGTGCGCCTTACTGGCCGTCTCTCTAGTCTCCGCCGCCGGAGTCGATAAGTCCGCCCTGAGCGGCCTGTATATCGAGGCGCGCAACGCCGAGGTCTATACCGGCCCGTGTTTCGCCAACGGCGAGGCCGGACAGGTCGGCGATCTCGCCGTCCTAGGCTGGAACATCGAGCAGGGATCCTGGCACGGAGTCTCTCTCGACGGCCTCTCGGTAGTCGCCGTCGTTCGCGCCAGCAACACCCTAGGCGCCGGCGTCAGCGTCTTGCCGGTCCATGCCGTACTGATCATCGACCAACGTGCTACCCCGGCGCAACGCGTCGCCCTTCGAAGCCTCGCCCAGCGCCTGGGTGGCGAGTTGCTCGATGACGTCTCGCGCGTCAACTACGCGCCCATCTCCCTCAGCGTCAAGAACAACAGCGTCCACAACGCGACCGCAACGCTCGAAGCCGGCGGCTTGGCCAGGATCGAAACCCGCGCCCTGCGCACCTCCGACGACATCTGTCACAACGAGGAGACTTTCTATCCTCCGCTCACGCACGTGGATCATGCCATGCCCGCCTTCACCGTGGCCGACCGGTTCGACGGCCAGGGCCTCGGCGAAACCTGGAGCGCTCCCGGCAAACGCAGCTCTTTTGTAGGCAGCTTCCACTACGCGGATTGACCGTCGCCCGGCGTTACGGTCCGGAGATCGATTGCGCGGGCGCACCGGCGGGCTCGTGAACTTAGCCGTCAAAGCGCTTCGGCAGAACGTGTAGCAGCGCTCCACTTCCACCATCGTGTCGTGGCCGTTGTAGTCGTATTCGATCAGGGCCGGCGCCTTCAGCCGCTTCATCTCCATCAGCCTCAGCACCGCCGTGACCGGCGTATTTCCCTGCCCCCAGGCCACGCTCGGGCCGCGCTCCCTGCGCCGGTCTTTGAGATACACCGCATAGACCCGGTTCGTCTGCTCCCCGAGGAAGCTCACCGGATCGTACCCCGCCGCAATGAAGTCCCCTGCGTCCAGGCACACCCCGACGTTCGAGTTGCCCGTCATCGCCCCCACCAGATCGTCCGGGCTTGAGATCACGTCCGGATTCGACCCGTCCCCGTTGCGCATTCCCACCAACATCCCGGCCTTGGCGGCATAACCGTTCAGCCGCTTCGCCAGGCTGAGCGGAGAAGAGCAGGACACGATGCCGGCTCCCAGCGCCTTCGCCATCTGGAATCCGCGCACCATCTCCTGATCGCTGAAGTCCTCGGCGAAGTCGTAATTGTAAGCCTCGATCTTCACCCCGGCTTTGTTGAAGTCGGTCGCGATCAATTGAAACCGCTCGATGGCGATGCTCTCCCGCCACTCGCGTAGTCCCTTGCGATTCAGGCTCCACGGCGCAATGTGCCCTTCCCAAAGCTCGCACGCGCTCAGGCCAGCCTGCACCATCGACGTGAGAGCTTGAGCCAAAGGCCGGTCGCGAAAGCTGATGCTGTCTACACCAATGGTGATGCCGCGGAGCGTGGAATTCGGTTTCGCCAGCAGGCGCGCCGCCGGCAATGCCCCGAGGGCGATCTTCACCAGATCACGTCTCGAATACATGCGGTCCTCCACACGCCGGCGTGCACGGACTAAGCCGGGCTCTCACCGGCAGTGTGAGACATAATACCATGACGATGCCTCGGTGTCTTTAGAACTTCTTCTCCCAATCCTCGAGCGCCTTCGTTAGCGCGTCGCGAACGCTCAGAAACTGGGTATTGTCGTACTGGTTCGTGATCTCGCCGGTGTCGTGGATCACGTCGTAAAGCTCGTTCGGCCCGCCATCGCGCAGCACCACTTTGTAGGTCCGGTCCCGCACCATTCGCATCTTTTCGTATTCGCCGAATCCCAGGCCGGTCCAGGGTTCCTTCTTCGGGAACAGCTCGTTGAGCACGGCAGCGCGGTAGCTCCTTCCCGGAGCCGTCCCCGCCTCGGCCGGCGGCGCCGCGTGCGCCAGCTCGCAGATCGTCGGCAACAGATCGAACGACCGCACAAGCTCGGGCCGGAGCGCCTCCGGAGGCACGCGCCCTTCCCACTGCCAAATCGTCGGGACGTGGACCACCTCTTCGTACATATTCGGCGGATCCGACGAGCGCCCGTCGCCCCACAGGCCGTGCCGACCCATCATCGCGCCGCACGTCCCCGTGAAGACGATCACCGTTTGGTCGCGCAGCCCGCGCTGGTCCAGCTTCTTGATGAGCCGCTCGACCTCGTCGTCCAGCGCCGTCACCGACGCGGCCACCCCGCGAATCGCCCCTACCAGGTCCTTCAGGATGTCCTTGCTCGCCGTCGCATTCCGCGCCGCGGGCTGCCATCCGATCGAATCGAAGCTGACGCCCTTGTACATCTCCGCGTACTTCGCCGGAGCCACCGCCGGCAGCCGGTAGCTCGCCGTCAGGAAGAACGGCTGGCCGGCCTTGCGCGAATCCAGAAACTCCAGCGCCTTCGCGCTCACCGCCGTCGCGTCCGTCGTCTTCTCCCAGAACTTGATCCCGTGTTGCGCGCCCTCTTCGAATTCCCACGCCCCGCAATAGCCGCAATCGTAGCCCGCGCCCGCCAGCACATCCGAGATCAGCTTCTCGTTGGCGAGCGAGATAGGCCCTCCTGTCTCGATCCCAAGCTGGCGCGGCGTGCGCCCGGAGAGCAGCGTGGCGCGGCTGGGCGCCGCCACGGGCGTCGTTACGAATCCGCGCGCGAACCGGGCTCCGCTGCGCGACAGAACGTCGATGTTCGGCGTCCGTATCTCGGTGTTGCCGTAACAGCCCAGCATGTGTGCTCCCAAATCGTCCACCAGGATCAGCAGGACACTCGGACGCGGCGGCGGGGTCTGTTTCTTGGCGGCAAGCAGTGGAAGGGCGGCGGTGCCCAGGAGCAGTTCACGACGGGTTAGACGCACGGATACCATCCTACAACGAGTGGAGCCATCCCCCGCGCTGCCCCTCACGGCCGCGCCCCACCGAACGCCTGCCCAATCCGAATGCCGCGGGGATTCGTCCGGCAGTCGGGCAGCGGCGTGACCGCGTAATAGTCCAGCCCATAGAGCCAACTGCGGTTCGCCTCGCCCACGCACACCTGGCTCCGCAGAGGCTCAATCTGCCGCCACATGCCGCGAGCCGACACCGTGCGATCGAGCGCCGGGAACGTCTGCCTCTCGATCCAGGCCACCCCCAGCGTCGCCGCGGCCACCACCGCGAGCACGGCCGTCGCGCACCTCCCCGCGCGCGCTATCAGCCAGACGCCCGCGGCCAATGCGACACCGGCAGCCGCGCCCCACCAGACAATTCCCGTCCATGCGTGAGTCGCCCCGCGCGCGAGCGCTCCTGGCAACCCGGCCGCCACCGTCGGCGCCAGTCCCAGCAGCAGCGCGCACCCCGCCAGCAATTGCGGAGCCCATGCCGATTCGGCCAGCCCCATCCCCGCCAGTGCCGCAGCGGCCGGCAGCAGCGGCATCAGGTAGCCCGGAAGCTTGTTCGAGGCAATCGAAAGGAACACCAGCCCGAAGACCAGCCACAACAGCAAAAGCCTCCGCCGCCGGTCTTTGTACAGGCTCTTTCGGAACAAGAACGCCACGAGGGGCGACCACGGGAACAGCGCCGCCACCAGTATCGGCCCGTAAAACCAGAACGGTTGCGGATGCGAAACCGCCTCCCCCGTGAACCGCCCCAGGTGCTGCTTTACGAAGAACTCGTTAAAAAAGCCGCGGCCGTAGCGCGCCGTGATCGCGATGTACCAGGGCGCGGCCACCACGAGAAACGCCGCGATCGGTCCCGGCCGCAGCAGTTCCCTCAGCCGTGAGCGGCCCATCCACACCAGCGCCGCTGCCAGCACCAGCGGCACCAGCCCCTTCGCCAGCACGGCTACGCCAAGCAAGACGGCCGCGGGAACCAGGCCGCGCCTGTCCCCGCGCTCCACCCAGCCGAACGAGAGTAGCATCGCCGCCGAGAACGCCGCTGTCATCGGCAGGTCCGTCACGCCGATGTGGCTGAATGCGAGCCACGCCGCCGAGGTCGCCAGAATCGAGGTTGCGTAAAGCGCCGCCGCGCAGCCGAATTCGCGCCGCAGCGTCCGCCAGTAAAACAGCAGGAAGACCGCCGAGATCAGTGCCACGCCGAACCGCGGAGCCACGTCTTCGTCCAGCCCCGCGCGGAAACAGGCGGCCGTCATCCAATAAACCAGCGGCGGCTTCTCGAACCACGGCTGGCCCCAAAGCCGCGGCGTCACCCAATCGCCCGACCGCGCCATCTCCCTGCCGATAGCCCCATACCGCGGCTCATCCGGCCCGAGCATCCCGACACCGCCGAGGTTGTAGAAGAACAGCAGGTAGCAGGCGGCAGCAACGACGAAAACCACCGCCACCCGTCGCGGCGCGATTGGCACTCAACAAGTATAGCGGCGGCGAACTACACGGGTGAGCCACACTCTGGTTGACCGCCGCTGCGCCGGGAAGGGAGAACCGCGAGCGGCGCGGCGACAGCGAAACATCCCAACATCAAAAGCGCGACCCAACGGTGGCCGACCAGCGGAATCGCTAAACCAAGCAGCAGAAGCGCCATCGCATACGGCAGCGTCCATTTGCGGTTGATCCCTAGTGCGACGATCCGCCCGTGGACAGCGACAGGCAGAAGGAGCGCATACGCAATGATCACCGGCGTCCAGAGCCACAGTTCCCAACGCGCAGACGAAGAGGCAACAGAAGACCAGGCGGTGGTATACCACAGTGCCGCTTGCGCGTAGATCAAGGGCCCGTACGGCCGATCCCACGTTCTCTTCAGGCGGCTCATCGTCGATCCCCAACATGCTACTCCAATTCGGAGGCCCGCATCGAGCTAAAGTACAATAAACCCGTCAGGCGGTCCTTGCGCGCCGGCCCTGCGGGACGGGTCAAATGATTGCCTCTTCGTATAAGCTGACGGCTATCCTGTTCGGAATTGGCGTCACGCTCCACAATCTCGAGGAAGCGCTGTTCCTGGTAGACTGGGCCCGCTCCCATGTGAGGCTCTGGTTCGAGCCAAACCCCAAGATATATTGGGTCCTGACCTCGTTGTTCAGTGTTGTGACTTGGATTCCCGTTATCGGCGTCTGCGTTTCGAAGGAGGGCTCCTCTTTTCAGACCGCGCTCTCCGGATTTGCCCTTGTCATGGCAATCAATGCCGTGCTGCCCCACTTGGTGATCAGCCTGGTTAAGCACTCCTATTCTCCTGGAGTCGGAACGGGGATGCTCTTCAACCTGCCACTTGGCGTGTTGCTGATTCACCGGCAGTTGAGTGACCGCGCAATCTCGCCCGTCGAGGTCTGGCGAGCGGCGGTCTTGTATGCGCTGGTGTTGACGGTAGCCGCCTTCGGAACTTTGTACGCAGCCCATGCGATCCTAGCCGCAAGGAAGGCACGAGCGAAGGCGATTCCGCCGCCCGAGCTGGAGGCGGATGCAGCGCCAGGCCCAGAACTCTGAAGACGCTCGGAAGTGGGCCGCTGCCGAATACAGTTCCGGCCTCGCCTGCTCACCCGAAGGGCTACCATTGACTTCAGTGTCCCCGAGCGTTATACATTACGTATAACGATGCGGTTCGAGTGGGACGAAGACAAGAGCAGGAGCAATCGCAAGAAGCACGGCGTTTCCTTCGAGGCCGCCGTGGGGGTTTTCGTCGATCCTCTTCTGCTGCTGACCAAAGACCGCATCGTGGAAGGCGACGAGCGGTGGCATGCCATAGGCGCCGTCGAGAGGGCCATCCTGTTGGTGGTCCACGTTTATCGAACAGAGAGCGAACATGACGAAGAAGAAACCATCCGCATCATCTCGGCGCGCCCGGCTGATTAGCGTGAGCGCCGAAGATATTTTGAGCAGGCCGCTCAGTAAGCGGCAAAAGACCGCCCTCGGCCAAATCGCAAAGCGTCAGGCGGTAGGCGACGACTCGCAGATTGACTACTCCGATGTTCCGGCGCTCACTGATGAGCAGCTTGCCGGCGCCAGACGCGCGCCGAAGGTCCTGGTGGCCGCCCGGTTAGACCCCGACGTGGTCGCTTGGCTTAAGAAGTACGGCGAGGGCTACTCGACCCGCATCAACTACATCCTGCGCCAGGCGATGCTGAAGGCAAGTTAGCCTGCCTCTGACCCGCCCCGTTCTACAATGAACGCAGAATGCGCAGATGGATCGCAGTTCTGGCGTTATGCGCCGCGGCCGCACTGGGCGCGGATATGGACCGCTGCGCCTGCACCGTATCCCGCCCCGAGACGATGCAGGCCCGCGACTGCTCGCTCTGCCGCGTGGCCGAAAGCCAACCCGCCGGCGAGCCCTTCTTCTTCCTCAAAGACAGCAGCCCGCTGAAGCCGGACCAGTGGCTGATTCTCCCGCGTTCCCACGCCTCCGACGGCCCCGCCGCGCTCACGAAGTTCACCGCCGCCGAGCGCACTGAGTTCTGGACCGCGGCCATCGCGCGTGCGCACGCCATGTGGGGCGATCGCTGGGGCCTCGCCTTGAACGGCGACCACGCGCGCTCCCAGTGCCACCTCCACGTCCACATCGGCAAGCTGCGCGAGGGCGTCGAGCAAGGCCCTCCGCTCATCGTCGACGGCCCCGCGCAAATCCCCGTGCCCAAGGACGCGACCGGCCTGTGGATCCACCCTGTTGGCGGCAGGCTCCACATCCACCTCGGCGAGCAATCGACGGAAGGAGTCCTCGAACCGTGAGCCTCATCGACATCACCAAGGCGGCGAGCGCTGAGAACGCGGCCATCCAACTCCACCCCGACGACAACGTCGCCATCGCCCGCGTGCCGCTTTCCCCCGGCCAGCGCCTGATCCTGGCGGGCCGCGAAGTCACCGTCGCCGAGCCCATTCCGCCGGGCCACAAAGTGGCGCTCACCCCCATCGCGCCCGGCCAGAATGTGCTGCGCTACGGCCAGCGCATCGGGCACGCCAGCGCGCGCATCGAGCCCGGCCAGCGCGTCCACACGCACAATCTGGCGTTCGAAGAGCTCGCCTTCGATTACGAATTCCCCACCGGCGAGATAGCCTTCCCCACTCCGCCCGCCAGCGTCCCCCGTTTCCTCGGCTATGAGCGCGAGGACGGCCGCGCCGGCACGCGCAACTACATCGCGGTCGCAGCGGCCAGCAACTGCGCCGCGCACACCGCCGAGTCCATCGCGCGCAGCTACGAAGGAGAGAGCCTCCCGCCCAACGTCGATGGAGTTGTGGCCTTCCCGCACGGCGAAGGCTGCGCTCACTCCATTGGCCCAGATACCGAGCAGTTGCGGCGAACCATCGCCGGCGTGCTCGATCATCCCAACGTTGCCGCCGCGCTAATCCTCGGCCTCGGCTGCGAGACCAACCAGATTTCCCAATACCTCGGCGGGCCGCGCCTGAAGGGTCTCACCTTGCAGGAGAGCGGCGGAACCCGCGCCACCATCGAGGCCGCCCGCCGCGAGATTGCGCGCTTCATCGATGCCGCCTCCGCCTGCCAGCGCACCGAAATCCCGGCCTCGAAGATTGTGCTGGGCCTGAACTGCGGCGGCTCGGATTCGTTTTCCGGAATCACCGCCAACCCCGCGCTGGGTGTGGCTTCGGACATACTCGCCGGCTACGGAGGCTCACCCGTGCTCGCCGAAACCACCGAGATTTTCGGCGCGGAGCACCTCCTCGTCCGCCGCGCGCGCAATCGCCAGGTCGCCGAAAACCTGCTCGCGCGCATCGCCGGCTACAAGACCTACCTCAACCGCTTCGGTGGCTCCTTCGATGACAACCCCGCCCCCGGCAACAAGGAAGGCGGGCTCTCCAACATCCTCGAGAAATCTCTGGGCGCTGTGGCCAAAGGCGGCACGTCGCCGCTTATGAACGTGGTCGATTACGCCGAGCGCGTCTCGACGCCCGGCCTGGTCTTCATGAATACCCCGGGCTACGATCCCGTCTCGCTCGCGGGCCTGGCCGCCGGCGGCGCAAATCTGATCGCCTTCACCACCGGCCGCGGCAGCGCCATCGGCTTCGCCACCATCCCCGTGGTCAAGATCGCCACCAACTCCGCCACCTACCGCCGCATGAGAGACAACATGGAGGTCAACGCCGGCGCCATCGTCGATGGGGAAAAATCCGTCGTCGAGCTCGGCCGCGAGATCTTCGATCTGCTCCTGCGCGTGGCCTCCGGCGAACGCACCGCCTCCGAGCGCCTGGGACACCGCGAATTCGTCCCCTGGCGCATCGGCCCCGTTCTCTAAGCCAGTTGCGGCCGCCCACCCATCCGGTGTAGTCTCGTCAAGTCGGCATGATGCGCACTATGGTCGTCGTCAGCACCCGCCCGAAGGTCCACTCCGCGGTCAAAACATTGAGGACTCCCGGCCTGCGCCTCATCGAGGCCCCTTCCGGCTTAGGCGCATTGTTCCTGTGCGCCTCCGAGCGCGTCGATTCACTCGTCATCGACCTCGACACCCCCGGCATGGACTGGCCGCGTCTGATGGAGAAACTCGCCCAGACCTTCCCCGCCCTACCCGTCGTCACCCTGCCCGCCGGCGAGGACGAGAGCCGCATGACCGAACGGCTCCAGACCGCATTCAACTCCGCGGCATCGCGCAAGCAGCCCGCCTCGGCCCACGCCGCCCTGCCGCTAGTCCGCGCTCAGCGGGCTTAGAAGGCTGTCTTCAGTCCCCCTTCGGATAACATCCCAGCACGCGCATGAAATCCGCCAACTCTTCCAGGTGCCCCAGCGCCTTCTGCACCCGGACTTCGTTCGTGCGGCCCAGTAGGTCCAGGTAGAACATGTATTCCCAAGGACGCCCGCGCAGTGGCCGCGACTCGATCTTGCCCAGGTTGATGTCGCGCAGCGCAAAGGCGCTCAGCGCCCGAAACAGCGACCCCGGGATGTTCCGCGTCGAAAAGACCAGCGTGATCTTCCATTCCCGATTGCGCGTGGCCGCGGGCGTGTGGCGCCGCGCGTCCTCCGGCCGGCGCAGCAGGAAGAAGCGTGTGAAGTTCCGCCGGTCGTCCTCGAGCGCGCGCCTCAGAATCGCCCCGCCGTAAATCTCCGCCGCCACCGCCGAGCCGATCGCCGCCGCGTCTTTCCGCTTCTCCTCCAGCACCATCTTCACGCTGCCCGCCGTGTCGTAGAACGGCTCCCTCTCAATCCGCGGGTTTCGCGCAAAGAAGTTCAGGCATTGGTTGAGCGCCACCGGATGGGAGAAAACCCGCCGTATGTCCCGGAACCGCACGCCTGGCGCGGCGATCAGGTTGTGGTTGATGCGCACGTTCGTCTCGGCGCAGATCTCCAAGTTGAAATGCACCAGGTGGTCGTAGTTCTCGTGCACCGAGCCCGCCAGCGTGTTCTCGATGGGAATCACGGCCGCGTCCACGCCCTTGTCGCGTAGGCGGACAAACACGTCCTCAAATCTCTGGCAAGGGACCACCTCGGTGTGTTCGCCCAGGAGCTGGCGAATGGCCTGCTGGCTGAATGCGCCCTTTTCCCCCTGAAAAGCCACCCGCGGCCGCGCCCGCTTCATGACGGCTCCCCCGGCCAGCGCCGCGTATCTCCGGGCGCGAGGCCCAGAAGGTCCAGCACCCGGTCTACGCTGTGATCCACCAGGTCCTCCACGGTTTGGGGCCTGAAATAGAACGCCGGGATCGGAGGCGCGATGATGGCGCCCATCTCCGTCAGGCTGGCCATCGTCCGTAAGTGCCCGAGATGAAAGGGGGTTTCCCTCACCATCAGGATCAGGCGGCGGCGTTCCTTGAGCGTCACGTCAGCCGCCCTCAGCAGCAGGTTCGAGCTGATCCCGGCCGCGATGGCCGACATGCTCCGCACCGAACACGGGGCCACCACCATGCCGTGGGTAAGAAAAGATCCACTCGCCAGAGCCGCCCCTATGTCCTCTATCGCATAGCAATAATGGGCCAATGCCCTCAACTCCGCGGGCTTCTTTCCGGTCTCCAGGTGCAGCGTTCGCTCCGCCGACCGCGTCACCACCAGGTGAGTTTCCACGTCCGGCTGCGCGCGCAGCCTCTCCAGCAGCCGCCAGCCGTAAATAGCCCCACTTGCGCCGCTAATGCCGACGATTACACGCAAAACTCACCCTCCCTCAAGAATCTGTTCCGTTTTCGGAACAAAACTCGCCTACAGCGCTTGCCCCCACCGATGCGCGCCGTTATAATTCACAGCGGAGCCCGGAATTGCGGCTGGTTCGGCATCGCCGGATCGGATGGTCTCCACCGGGCGCCGTTTGGCCCGGGCCCGGTCTGGCGCTGCGCCACCGGGCACCCGACACACGCTCCGGCGGTTAGTTGAGGCCGAGACAGGATCATAGCATGGAGGACCCCGGACAGAAACTCAAACTCGCCCGCGAGCGCCTGAACCTCCGTTACCGGGAAGTCGAAGAGGCCAGCCTGCGCATCGCCGAAAGACACCACAACGACGAGTTTGCCATAGCCCTGAGCCGCCTGGCGGATATCGAGAATAAGGGAACCGTCCCCACTCCCTACCGCCTCTACTCGCTCTGCGCCATTTACCGGCTCGAGTTCAACGAGGTGCTGGAGTGGTACGGCATCGAAATGTCCGCCCTCCCCGCCGATTCCGTCTCCGCCGCCAGTATCGAACGCACCCACCTGGTCGGCTTCTCCCCGGATATGCGCGGTGAGGTCCTCCTGCCGCTAGCCCTCGATCCCGGCATCGACCTCCGCCGGACAACCTACCTGAGCCGCATGATCCAGCGCTGGGGACGCCTGCCCCTCATGCTCCTCAACGGCCTCGACCTCAAGAATCACCGCTACGGCTTCATCGGCGTCGAAGATTGGCGCATGTATCCCCTGCTCCAGCCCGGCGCCCTGGTCATCATCGACGAGACCAAACGTAAAATAGGAGATTCCGGCTGGCGCAACGAGTTCGAACGCCCCATTTACTTCTTCGAGCACCGCAACGGCTATGCCTGCTCCTGGTGCGATCTCACCGTCGATCACCTGGTCCTGCAGCCGCACCCCGCCTCTATGTGCAACCCGGAGATCTTCGCCTACCCAGACGAGATCGAAGTGCTCGGACAGGTGACCGGCGTGGCTATGCGTCTGGATCTGGCGAAGCGACGCCGTACTCGTTCTTGAGCAGCTCCAGAATCGTCTCCAGGTCCGTCATGTAGAGTTCGCGCTCCACCTGCCGGGCGTTTGCAGGAACCGCATTCCGGTAGGGCTGCAGCCGTATCCAGGTGTCCAGAATCGACCGCCGGTTTCCCGGCAGGCTCGACAGGTACACGTCCAGGTCCGCCTTCTGCTGCTCGAGCGTCTGGCACAGCCATTGCGAAAAGGCGTTCAGGTGGCTCTCGCCGAGCACCCGGCCGGCCTCTTCATCCCCGAACGAGTGTGCCAGCCCAAAGTGCTCGTAAGCCCCCGAGTTGTCGTCCCGCAGCGAGCTCAAGTACACCAGGCGGCCAAACACACTCGGAATCTGCGATAGCGTATGACGCCAAAGGTCCGGTGCCGCGCCCCGTTCCAAACCGCCCTTTTGTTCGAAGTGCCCCATCTCCCTCACCGCTAATCCGCCTTATTCTTGCACGAATGCCGCCCTGCCACAACCTCCCCTCGCCAGAACAGAATCCGGCTGTTGTTCTGATTTCGGAAAATGTTTCGGAAAAGCCCCCACCCGCCTCTCGTCGAAGCTAAGCTGTTTTCCTAGACGAAGTCGGTTTCTTTAGGAGGAAACTTAGGATGACACTCATTAAGGCCATTCTGGCGGTGGTTCTCGCTCTCGGCGCTCTCACCACCACCCTCAGCACGTCAGGGCGTGTCGACGATACCCCGCCCAGGTGCCTCCCCTGCAGTGAGTAGCCGCTGAGGCCACGGGACCCCCTCCCGTAGCTGCCGGGCGCAGCGGCTGTGCGTGAGCCGCAAGCGCGCAGTGTCCCAGGGCGAATCCGATGATAGAATTGAGTGGATTCGGAGCCCCCGGGGTTGATGCCTGCGCTCGATACCATACTCGCGGACCTCTCCTGGCTGACAATCGCCGGATTCGCGGTGTTGTACTTGCGCCTCCGCCGTCAGGGGCTGCACCGCGTCTACCGCGTCTTCTCGGTTTTCCTGCTCTTTCGCATTGCGCGTTCGGTCGCACTGGCGACGGTACCGTGGGCTTGGTATGCGTCTCAGCATCGTCACTACGTCCGGGCCGCGAACAACGTCTATGCCTGGGGCTGGGCTCTGACCGAGCCCATCCTTGTGGTCTTGCACGTTCTGGTGGTGCTGGAGTTGTATTCGCTGGTGCTCCAGAACTATAAAGGGATCGCCAGCATGGGCCGTTGGGTTATGCTCGCCGGTCTGGCTGCCGCCGTTTTCCTGTCGTCCCTCACACTCCCCGCCGAGCTCAGCCATTCCGCCCAGCACTTTCCGATCCTGCGCTGGTTCGAACTCGTGACTCGAGGCGTTGACGCGAGCCTCGTCATCTTCCTGCTTTTCATTACCGCCTTTCTGGCCTGGTTCCCGGTCCCGCTGAACCGCAACGTGGTTCTTTACTCGCTGGTCTACGCGTTCTATTTCATGACCGGTGCGCTGGCGCAGCTTGCCCAGAACCTCGCTGGCGCCGCCGCTTGGAGCGCGGCGAGCTTGGCAAACGCAGGCGTCGATCTCCTGTGCCTCGGAATCTGGATCGTGTTCCTCAACCGCGCCGGAGAGGTGAAGAAAGTCGTGGTCCGAAACGCCTGGGCGCCCCAGAAGGAAGAATTCCTGGTCCAGCAGTTGGCCGCCATCAACGCGTCACTCCTGCGCTCCGGCCCCAGGTAAATCGGTAATAGGACTAAGTTTCGCCTCCAATATGCCTTATTTACCGAAATCTGTTGATTTCCTAACCAGCGTGTAATATTCTGGATTCGGTATCTGAGGTGAGGAGACATCTATGCCTTTTGCTTTCGCTGTCGGAGCAGTACTAGCTCTGCTGGCTGCCGTCGCGTTCGTGCTCCTGTTCCGAAGGGCGCACGCGCGGGCGGAGGCGGCGCAAGTTGACCTGGGGTGGTCGAGCGAGTTCTCGATCGCCAAGTACCGGCCCATGGAGCGCCTGTTCCTTGAAGAGGATTACGATTTCCTGGCCGCGCAACCCGGCTTTCATCCGAAGATCTACGGCAAGCTCCAGGCCGAGCGCCGGCGCGTCTTCCGGCATTACCTGCGCTGCCTTCGCAAGGACTTCAACCGGCTCTCAACGGCCGCTAAGACCTTGTTGCTCATGGCGCCCCAGGATCGTCCGGATCTGGCCCGCAATGTCCTCAAGCAGCGCGTAATGTTCAGCTTCGCGCTCTGGACCGTCGAGGCTCGCCTCCTGCTCCAGGCGGCCGGTCTGGGCACCGTGGATGTGCGGCGCCTGGTCGGGACTATGGAATCGATGCGCGAACAGCTCCGCTATCTCTCGCAGAGCGTTCAGGCCCAAGGCGCAGCCGTCTAAGCCTTTTTCCATCGCAGGGCGGCGGCGCGTCTCCCCGCCGCTCATAGCCATTAGTGTCCGCCCCATGCCTCCCTGCCGGACGCCAAAATCTTAAAGCCCCTGCTGACAGAGTTGCCGCCTGGCCAATCCGCCGTAATATCCCTCCGGGTCCAACTCCGAGGCTCGCCGAAAATGGTCCGCCGCAGTGGAGGGATTCTCCATCGCCACCATAGCCATACCGGCACGCCAGTGGAATCCAGCAAGCTCCGGCCGGTTTTTTGGGTCCGTTTCGACTGCCCCCGACTCAATGGCCTGCTGCGATTCGGAGGCACGCCCAAGCAGCGCCAAAGCCCACCCCTGATTGCCGCGAATACTCGCCAGTCGCGCCGAGAAAAACCGTTCCGACCCATGGCGGTGCTTCCTGAGGGCCCGCTCTGCAAAGGCCAGTGCCTGGAACGGTTCGACGCCCTGGCGCAATCGGACCTCGGACATGCCGCTGTAAGCCACCGAGCGGCCAGGCCACAGCGCGGCGGCGGCTTGAAAAGCCTGTTCGGACTCTGAGTAACGGCCCAGCGCCAAAAGGGCCAACCCTAGGCCCTCGCACCCCGCCAAACGACGGGCGACGCCGCGCGAGGGTTGCACGAACCCGCGAAAGATCCCTTCCGCCTCCTCAGCCCGGCCCCAATAGAACAAAGCATCCGCTTTCGATAGCTTGATGAGGTCGGCCGAGGACCAACCCAGAACGCCGTCGATCATCTTCAGCGCTCTCCCATAATGGCATCGTTTGATTTCGTGGTTGACGCGCAACCCGTGGAGGAAGAATTGTACCCCCACAAGCACTGGGATAGAGGGGATTGCCGCAAGCCACCAGATTTCCATAGGGTCCCGCCGCCCTCAGTCGATCAAGCCCTTTCGAACCGCAAACCGCACCAGTTCCCGCACGCTGTGCATGTTCAGCTTCTCCATGATCCGGCCGCGGTGCGCGTCCACAGTGTAGACGCTTAGCTTCAGCGTCGTCGCGATGTCTTTATTGGTCTTGCCCTCGGCGATCATCTGGAGCACTTCCCGTTCGCGGCTGCTCAGCAGATCGATCGGGTCGGTCACGCTGCGCCGGTAGTCGCTCAGCACGGCTTCGGAGACCGCCGGACTCAGATAGCCCTCGCCGGCCGCAACGGAGCGCACCGCGGCCAGCAGGTCCCGGTCGATGGCGTCTTTGAGCAGGAAGCCCCGTGCGCCCGCGCGCAGGATCTCCCGCACGTAGACGGAATCTTTGTACATGCTCAGCGCCAGCACGCGCGTCCTGGGCGAGGCGCCGGTGATGCGCCGCGTCGCCTCAATCCCGTTCAGCTCCGGCATAGCCACGTCCATCACCACCACGTCCGGCGTGAGCTCCGCCGCCAGCGTGACCGCCTCGCGGCCGTTCCCTGCCTCGCCCACGATCTCCATATCCGCCTGCGCCGCCAGGATCATCCGGAATCCCTGCCGCACCATGGCGTGGTCATCCGCTAACAGGATGCGGATCCTTTTCTGCATTCCTCGCTCCCCGCGCCGCCACCTCCACCTCGATGGTCAGCCCCTTGCCTTCCCCGGAGTGGAAAGCCAGCTCGCCGCCGGCGCTACGGGCCCGTGCCCGCATGCCGATCAGCCCCATTCCGTGATCCTCGGCCGCGCCCGGCGCGAGCCCCTTCCCGTTGTCGGCGATCGTCAGGGCCACTTTGTCTCCGTGTTGCCGCAGACCGATCCGCACCGAAGACGCCCCGGAATGCCGCGCCACGTTCGTCAGCGCCTCCTGGCAGATCCGGAACAGATGCGTCTCGGTCTCTTCCCCCAGGCGCTCCGCGAACTCGCACCCATACTCCACCGTGATGCCGGTCCGCTCCGTGAAGTGCTCCACCAGCCAGCGAATCGCGGCATCCAGGCCAAAATCGTCCAGAATGGTCGGGTGCAAAAGCTGCGACAGCTCCCGCACGTTGCCGATAGCCTCGTCCACCAGGCCCGTGCAATCGGCCATCCGCCGCTCATCCACGCCCCCGGTCTCAATCGCGTGCAGGTTCGCCTTCAGCGCGGTCAGCGACTGGCCCAGCTCATCGTGCAGCTCGTGCGAAAAGCGCCGCGCCGTCGTCTCCTGCGTCTCCAGCATGTGCCAGGAGACGCGGCTCAGCTCGCTCGTCTGCCACTCCATCTTCCGGAATAAACCGACCGTCATCCTTACCGTGAGCGCCGCACAGGCGAGCGCCAGCAGCAAGCAAGCGCCCAGCAGGATGAACGTCCGCGTCATCAGCGTAGCCGACCGGCTCTCGATCTGCCGTCGCGCGTCCGCGGCGTTCCGGTCGATCAACGCGGCCAGGTACGCCACCAGCGAAAGCGATTCCTCATGTCGCTTGAACAGATCGCGCGAAAGCAATGTGGCCGGATGCTTCATCGAAAGCAAGCGGCGGGCCTCGTCCGAAAAGGCCGATGACGCCTGTTCCAGATCGTTCCACAGCGGCTCTTCCGGCGTCCCCGATACAGCCTCATCGATCTGATCCATGCGCCGGTCAGCTTCGTCCAAATCGGACAGAACTTTCTGCCGGTCCACCGCTTCGGGATCGCGGGAAAGCTTCAGGAACACAACGCTGAGCGCCGCTTCCTCGTGTTCGATGTCGTCGAGAACCCGCGTGGCAACCTGCTCTTCGTTCTCCAGGCCAGCCACGCTGGCGCGGATCGATCCGATCGCGTGCACGCTGATGAACGCGGCAGCGGCCAGCAGCAGGATCACCAGCATGAATCCCGCGATCAACACCCGGAAGATCGTCGCGTGCGTGATTTGCCGCCGAGCCATGCGCTTACCATCTTCAGTCTATCCGCAATCCCGCCGAAAGAGCCGCCATCCCGCGTTTTTGGCACTCTCGTTAGCCCACGGCGTCTATCGTAGTTCTCGGGCCAAAACCGCATGATGGAGCTGTAGCGGATCGATGATAGACCCGCGAGGAGGAAAGAAAATGAAGAAGATCGGTATCGCGTTGATGGCGGCTGCCCTGAGCATGCCGTTCGCCTTTGCGGCGACACAATCCACGTCTCAGACGCCCGTGGCGAAGACAGCCACGAAGAAGCCGGCCAAGGCGACTTCCAAGGCGAAGCACGCCAAGAAGCGGACGAGCGCGAAGAGCACCGCCGCAAAGCCGTCGGCTACCAAGTAGCGCGGCTGACCACGAACCACAAACTGCTGCCCGCCCGAAGCCTTCCGTCGCGAAGGACCCAGGGCGGGCAGTTCCTCGATTCACCGCCGACGCCTATTTTTTCCAGGCGAACAAGCCCCGCCCTTTCTTAGCACTACAGAAGCACCCCTCACGTTCCATCGGGCCGTCCGCGCGCAATCCCTTGCTACCATCGGGTCGCGATGGACAAAGACGACCTGGCGAGCAGACTGGCCCGGCAGACTCAGTGTTCGAAAGCTGCGGCCGCCGACGAAGTTGACCGCGTCGTCCATCAGATCCTCGCGAAACTCCGTCGCGGAGAGCCGGCGAACCTGCCCGGATTGGGAACGTTCCTCCCCGGCCTCCGCCCCGGCTTCGAGTTCGAATCCAAGAAGGACACGCCTGAGCGCGAGCGATAGTCATGGTGGCAGCCGAGCGAACTTCGAGCGTGGAGATCGCGCGAATCGTGCGCAGGTGCCTCGAGAAGGGCGGCGCGGTCGAAATCGACGGCCTAGGCCTGTTCCGCCCCGACGCCCAGGGAGGCTTCCTCTTCGTACCTCAAGTCCGTCCCAAGATCTTCCTGGCCTACGCGGTCGAGGACCGGCCCGCCGCCGAGCGTCTCTTCGAGGCGTTCCTCGAAAACGGTCTCGATCCCTGGATGGACAGCCGCAAGCTTCTGCCCGGCCAGAACTGGCCCCGCGCCATCGAACAGGCCATCTCGGTTTCGGATTTCTTCGTGGCGTGTTTCTCGTGCCGTTCCATTCCCAAACGCGGCCGCTTTCAATCCGAGCTCCGCTACGCCCTCGATTGCGCCAGCCGCCTTCCTCTCGACGAGGTCTTCCTCATCCCGGTCCGCATCGAAGAGTGCCGCGTCCCGCCCCGCGTCCAGCAGGAATTCCAGTATGTGGACCTCTTCCCGGATTGGGACAAAGGCCTGCACCGCATCCTGACCATGATCCGCAAGCAGGCCCGCCTCCGCGCCCGTAACAGCCCCGCCTAGGTGCGTGTGGGGCGCGCCTCCGGGCCCGCGAGCAGACCCCGCCCGGCCCAGTTCGCACACATCAAAAGTCCCTGTTTCCTCACGCAGTTCTGCTAAAATAGGATCTTAGATTCAGACCTGGAAACAGGGGCGAACAGACAGGGAAAATGCACCCCTCCCCCGCCCCGCTTCACCCTAGGAGAGTAGCGCTTGGCCGAAGCAGATCCTCCCGATACCCCGCAGGTCCCGCCAACTCCGCCCGTGCCTCCAGCCGGCGGTGGCGGCGGCGCGCAGTTGCCCCTCGGCGGCGCCGGCGGCAAGAACACGACCCCCATCAACATTGAAGACGAGATGCGCCGGTCGTACCTCGATTACGCCATGAGCGTGATCATCGGCCGCGCGCTGCCCGACGTCCGCGACGGCCTCAAGCCGGTGCATCGCCGCATCCTTTACGGCATGCACGAAATGGGCCTGACCTTCAACCGGCCCACCCGGAAGTGCGCCAAAATCGTCGGCGAAGTCCTCGGCAAGTTCCACCCGCACGGCGACGCGGCGGTTTACGACTCTTTGGTGCGCATGGCGCAGGATTTCTCGCTGCGCTATCCGCTCATCGACGGTCAAGGCAATTTCGGTTCCGTCGATGGAGACCCGCCCGCGGCCTACAGGTATACCGAGGCGCGCCTCGCCCGCATCGCCTCCACGCTGCTCACCGACATCGACAAAGAGACCGTCGAGTTCAAACCGAACTTCGACGGCGAAGAGCAGGAACCCGAAGTCCTCCCGGCCCGCATTCCGAACCTCCTGGTGAACGGCTCGTCGGGAATCGCCGTCGGCATGGCGACCAACATCCCGCCCCACAACCTCACCGAGATCGTCAACGCCACCATCGCGCTGGTGCAGAACCCGCAGACGCCGCTTGAAAAGATTCTCGAGATGGTCCCGGGGCCCGATTTCCCGACCGGCGGCTACATCATGGGCCGCCAGGGCATCATCGAGGCGTACACCCGCGGCCGCGGCCAGTTGAAGGTCCGCGCCAAGGCCGCCATCGAGCACGTGGGCAAGGACCGCGACCACATCATCGTCACCGAGATCCCCTACCAGGTGAACAAGGCGCGGCTGATCGAACAGGCCGCCGAGCTGGTCAACGAGAAGAAGATCGAAGGCATTTCCGAAATCCGCGACGAGAGCGACCGCGACGGCATGCGCATCGTCTTCGAGCTCAAGCGCGGCGAGCAGCCCGAAGTGGTGCTCAACAACCTCTACAAGCACACCCAGTTGCAGACCGGCTTCGGCATCATCATGCTGTCGATCGTCAACGGCCAGCCGCGCGAGCTGGGCCTGGTCGATTGCATCAAGCGCTTCATCGATCACCGCGTCGATGTCGTGCGGCGCCGCACCGAATTCGAGCTGCGCAAGGCCCGCGACCGCGAGCACATCTTGCTCGGCTTCCAGCGCGCCCTCGATCAGCTCGACCTGGTCATCGAGACCATCCGCGGATCCGCCAATCCCAAGGAAGCGCGCGACCGCCTGATGGGCCTGCTGGCGCTGCCCCAGCGCGCCATCGACTCAACCGTGATCGATGCAGCGTACCGCTTCGACTTCAGCGAGAAGCAGGCGCAGTCCATCATCGAGCTGCAACTCCAGCGCCTGACCGGCATGGAGCGCCAGAAGATCGTCGACGAGCTGGCCGAGCTCCAGCGCCGCATCGCCGAGTTCCTGGAAATCCTGGGCTCCGAGAAAGTGCTGCGCTCCGTCATCGTCAAGGAGCTGAAAGAAGTTCAGAAGGACTACGGGGACGAGCGCCGTACCCAGTTCCTCGAAGACACCGGCGAGATTCTGCTCGAAGACCTGGTCGCGGTGGAGGATGTGGCAGTCACCGTCACGCACGGCGGCTACATGAAGCGCACGGCCGTCGACACCTACCGGCGCCAGTCGCGCGGCGGCAAAGGCCGCATCGGCATGGGCACGCGCACGGAGGATTTCCTCGAGCACCTGATCATCGCCTCCACCCACGCCTACCTGCTCATCTTCACCAACAAGGGCCGCGTCTATTGGCTCAAGATCTACGCGGTTCCCGACGCCGGAACCGCCGGCAAGGGCAAGCACATCTCGAACCTGATCAACCTACAGCCCAATGAGGAGATCCGCGCCTTCCTGCCGGTGAAGGAGTTCGTGCCGGAGAAGTACGTGGTCATGGTCACCCGCGACGGCGTAATCAAGAAATCCGAGCTCACCCGGTTCGACAATCCGCTGGCGCGCGGCATCATCGCCATCGACCTCGACGAGAAGGACGAGCTGATCGACGCGGGCGTCAGCAACGGCCAGAACTATTTCTTCCTGGCTTCGCGCGACGGCAAGGCGATCCGCTTCTCGGAGACCAAGGTCCGGCCCATGGGCCGCGACGCCCGCGGTGTCCGCGCCATGGACCTGGCCGAAGGCGACTACCTGGTAGGGATGGAGATCGTTACCGAGGAGGGCCTCATCCTCTCCATTTCGGAAAACGGTTTCGGGAAGCGCACCCCGCTAAGCGACTACCGTCTGACGGCTCGCGGCGGCAAGGGCGTCATCAACATGAAGGTGACGCCGCGCATCGGCAAGGTGGTCGCGATCATGGAGGTCATGGAAGATTCCGACCTCATCATCGTCACCCAACAGGGCAAGATCATCCGGATCGAATCGGGCGAGATCCGGCAAGCCGGCCGCTCCACGCAAGGCGTTCGCCTGGTCCGTACGGAAGAGGGCGATTTCGTCGCCGCCGCCTCGGTGATCACCGAAGAGACCGGCAACGGCAACGGCCCGACGGGCCAGGAAGATCTGCCGCTACAATAGGGGCATGGCTGGGCTTGTCTCGCTTGGCGAATCGCTTGACCGCGCCGCGCTGTCCGAAAAACAGGAGCGGCTGTTCGCACGCCTGCGCGAGCTTGGCCGCGTGATCGTCGCCTACTCCGGCGGCACGGACTCCGCCTACCTGGCCTGGGCCGCCAACCTCATGCTCGGTAGCGACAACGCCCTCATCGTCACCGCCGATTCCGCGTCCATCCCCGCCTCGCACAAGCGCGACGCCGAGGCTCTGGCGCTCCAGTTCGGTTTCCGGCACGAGTACATCGCGACGCACGAGTTCGAGAACCCGGACTACGTTCGCAACGCGCCCGACCGCTGCTTCCACTGCAAGGACGAGCTGTTCGACTGCCTGGAGGCGCTCGGCCGCGAGCGCGCCGTCGAGCACGTCGTTTACGGCGTCAACGTGGACGACCTGGGCGATTACCGGCCTGGGCAGAACGCGGCGAAGAAGCACGAAGCAAAAGCTCCGCTCGTAGACGCCGGCCTTCGCAAAGCCGAGATCCGGGAGCTCTCGCGCCTGGCCGGCCTGCCGACCTGGGACCGCCCGGCTTCCGCCTGCCTCAGCTCACGCATCCCCTACGGCACGCCGGCGACGGTCGAGACAGTCAAGACCGTCGAGACCGGCGAGGAGGCGTTGCGCGCGCTCGGCTTCCGCCAGTTCCGCATGCGATTCCACGGAGAGCTGGTGCGAATCGAAATCGCGCCGGATGAACTCGCCCGCGCCCTCGACCCGGCGATGGCCGCGCAATTCGTGGCCATCTTCAAGCCACTCGGCTTCCACTACGTCACCCTGGACCTCGAAGGCTACCGCCAAGGCGCCCTCAACGAGAGTCTGGGGCTCTGAACGGGCGCCGAACGCCCGCCCCCGGCATCTTACATCTCCGAAAGAGCCGCCATGAGCGCGCCCTTCGCGGTTGCGGTGAGCGGCTCCGCAGCCAGCCGGACGTCCGAGATCGCGATCGGGAAATGCGCCTCTCCCAGGATCTGCTCGAAGCGCTCGCGGAAGCCTTTCGGCGCCGCCGTGCCGCCGCTCAGCACCAGGGGAATCGCGCGCGGAGGCTTGGGCAGGTTCTTGGCGTTCTGGAAGCCTTCTTTCAGCGCCGCCACCAGCGTGCGGATCATGTCGTCGTAGTAAACGTCGATCACTTGCAAGAGCTGGTTCGGTTGCCGGCCGTTGATGTGGAAAGCCTCTTCCTTGAGGATCCGGATGCGGTTGGCACATTCGCCCGACATCGCGGCCGCGCTCGCATCGATGAAGTCGCCCGCTTTGGGGACCGAGAAGCTCAGCATGGGCACCGAGAGGTAAGAGAAGCACACGTTGCACAACCCGCCGCCGCAACTGATGCCGATGCCGGTGAAGTTGCAGTCCATCAGCTCGCTGTAGATCACCGCCAGGCCTTCGTTGATGGCCCGCGACTGGAAGCCCAGGTCGGCCAGCACCTGTTTCATGGTGGCCTCGTGCCAGGTCAGGCTCGGTTCGGCGCCTAGCGGAGGAGCCGCCACCGTGAAGCACACGTTTTCCCCGGCGCGTCCACCGCCGCCGGTCGCCAGCTTTACGATCTCCGTCATCACCTTGATACTGTCGGGCTCGCTCGAATTCAGGAAGCCGCCCTGCATCGGCCGGCGAACCTCCGTGTTCAACAGGTCGGCGAAGCGCTGCGATTCGTTGCCGTGAATCCAGATCGCGGAATCCTCGAGAGTGTAAGGAACGCCCTCCATCCTGAGCGAGTTTTCCGTCATTCTCGAACGTGGAACCGTGAGGAATGCGTTGAGCTGGCTGCCGTAGTGGAAGCCCTCCCCGCTTTTCCGTGCCGCCACGATGCGGCTCGTCCCCACGTCCAGGCCGATGGCCAGGTTGCTCTTGTTGGTCTCAGTCATTACGCATCTCCTTGGGGCGTCTCTTTCTTGAGCGCCATGATCTTCTTGCGATACTCCTGCTGCAAGTACTCGCGGTAACTGGCGGCCTGCATGTGCCGCCGGGCTGCCGCCTCCTCCAACCTCGCCTCCGAGAGCTCGATCGCCGCCAGGATATGGGGGCCTGTCGAGGCCACGTAAGTCCTGTCGTAGACGAACCCGCAGAGATAGAGGCCGGGCAGAGGACGGGTATAGTTGTCGGGCAGGCCGACTTCCCCAAACGGGAAGTTGTCCGCCCAATCCGTGTGATATCCGATCTGCATGTTGGCCGGATTTACCGAAACCTGTGCGTGCGTGACGCAATTGCGTGACGGCAGGCGATAGCGCGCCCGCAGCATCTCCACCAGAAGCGCGCCGGCATGCGCCTGCGCCGGCGTGATGGAGGCATTCCCTTCGCCGTGACGCGTCTGCGCCTCGAAGGACACGCCGAAGAAACTGTCGTTCAGATTGAGGTAAAGCCACTGGTCGTCGGCCCATACGGAGTGGCCGGCGTGGTTGGCCGCATCGCCCTCGCGCACGATGCTGTGAACGCGGCCGAAGCGGTCCACCAAATAGTGGTACGCGCGCTTGCTCCGGACGTACTCCACCAACCCGCCCGTGATGTGCTTCAGAACGCCGTTCTCGTGCGGCTCGAACGGAACCTGCATGCTCTCGGTGGTGTGGAACACGATGCCCGCCGGGGCGCTGCGCCATTCCACCGGGCCGCGCTCAGGCCGCCTGGCGTCGAAAACCGCATAGCTCCTCGGCCGGTTCGATACTGCCAGCCGGCAGTCCACCTGCAAGCCGTTGCTGTATTCCTCCCGTTCCTCGTTCTGCTCCACCAGCCACACATCGGGAAACCGCTCGGCGGAGATCGCCGCCAGGCTCTGTCCTGAGGCCTGGCGCACGGGCGAGGGCCGAGTGACGCCTCCCACGTGGCCGTGTGACGCCGCCTGGGAAGCGATATAGGACGCCGGGGCCAGGATCAGAACGGCCAGCGCCGCATAGCGCCACCGCCACGAACGGAGTGCGCCCGGCTTCCACCCCACCGTAGCCACCCTCAGGTAACGCAATCGGCCCAGCGGATCGTCAATCCGTTTGGCGCGCCAGTCGACCACCGTCGCCGCCAGCAGCTCAGCTTTTCTAGCCGAATCCATTTCGTTCCCGGCTAAGAGATCGGCGGATAGGTCCAAAACCTTAGGGCGGCCCGCGCCCGCCCTTACAATCGACCGGCGTTTGCGCGCAGTTTCGCAGGGAAAGGCTGGAGGCCGGAGGGACGCGACCAGACGGCTTTACAATGCATCGGCCTCGTGAAGTCCCATGAGATAAAGTAAGGGATTGTGCAGCCTGCGCACCCCGCGGCTGCCGGTGCTGTAGCCTTCGTACCCGAGGGAGTATGGGAAGGATGACTGAGACGCCTGGCAACAACGAGTTGCCGATTACGCGAGAACTCTTTCTGGACTGGCGCTCTCCGAGGCGGGGGAGCGCCAACCCGAGCGTCCTCACGAACCCAGTGTGGGAGTGGCTCGTGCGCACGCGGATGAACGCTTACCAAGCTACGGAGCTGCTGGGAGGCCCATCGGCTCTCGACGCAGGTCCGGGGTGGTGCTTCAATCGTTTTGGCCAAACCACAACGGTCTTAGCCGACGGTCGAGAGGTCCTGATCGCGGGAGAGCATGAGGATTACTACGACCCTGATTTCTTCATTTACAACGATGTCGTGGTAAGAGCGCCGGACGGTGAAGTCACGATCTACGGTTACCCAGAAGAAGTGTTCCCCCCAACGGATTTTCATACGGCGACGCTCCTGCCGGGACAACTTGTACTGATTGGGTCGCTAGGCTACGAGGAGGACCTGGCGAGCAGACGGGAAACGCAGGTCCTTCAGCTAGTGCTCGACAGCTTTGGAGTCCACAAGAGTAATGTGCCCGGCCCTTCGCCCGGCTGGATTCATGGGCACAAGGCCATCTTGTCCGATGATGGCCGGTCGATAACGATTTCCGGCGGCATGATCGGCCCAGCATCGCCGCAAAGGAGCTTGAAGGAGAATGTTCAACGACTGGGCGCTCGACCTGAGAACCTCGATCTGGACGCGCCATACAGAGCGGAATTGGGAGCAGTGGACCCTTCGCCGCACGGATAAGAAGCACAGTCTGCTGTTCAATCTTCGCCACGCAGCTTGGTTGCGTGAAACACGGTGGAAAGACGAATTCGAGAAGCGGATGCGGTCCCTGGAGGCGCACATCGGCCGTGCGCCCGATCTGGACCTACTTCCCTTCCTCTATCGTCCTGATGAATCTGTGACTGAGCTTCCTCGGAGTGAAGACGAGTACAATGTCTTTCGCGTGCTCGTGGACGGCACTATTGTGCGCTTCACCGAGGAGAACCGTCTGGTCCGGGTTGTGGTCGAAGGTAGGCTCTCTGATGCACGCCTGCGAGTGCTGCAGGAGAGCGTGCGGGACAAACTGGCTACGCTCGAAGGCGGAGCATGCGAGATCGAAACACTCTGAGGGACTGGCCGCGATAGTTTAGGAACTACTCCAGCTGGACCGCGCCAGAAACCGCGACGGGTGTACCCGAGGCGGACGCGGATGGATGGACCTCTCACCCCTCAACTTCCGTGAGCAGCGCCGCCAACAGAGGGTGAAGCGCCGGCGCAAACGGGTTGGTCACCGTGACTCCGCGCCACGTAAACCCCTCTTGGAGATCCTCCGATAGAAGCAGCCGACATCCCGCTTCTGCCGACGCAGCCAGCACAACAGAGTCCCAAATCGTCAGGCCATGACCGGTTGCCAGATCCGTGGCGTTGACCATTACCGTGGCGGAGGTCTCAACCGCCGGATACGCATCGCGCCAACTGAGCACGGCTGCCCGTGCCCGTGCCGGCCGCCGCTTTGCCTTCCGAACGAGTACGTTGAACAACTCGCCCAGTGTCTGAACCGGGAGCACGATAGCCCCAGGAGGCAATCGCTGAAGCAGTTCCAGGGCCTTGTCGCGCATGGCCGCGCTGTTGGTGCCCTCAGCATAGGCCAGGACGTTGGTGTCGAGTGCGACCTTCATGGCGCGTCATCGTACAACTCGTCACGCCTCCAGCGGCCGACATTCACAGCTCGTTCCGTCCGGAGCCGCGTGAAAAGTGCAGCGCGCGCGCCCGCCGCCGCCCGCTCGTCCTCGACGGCGGGCGTGATTCTTGCCACGGGTTTGCCGTGACTCGTGACGATGACGCTTCGGCCCTTCTTCACGGTTCGCAGGACCTCCGAGAACCGGCGATTGGCGTCCGCGGCCGAAACTGTCTTCTCCATGCTGGTCTCCGCCTTGTAGTGATATTCACTACTATACCGTAGACCCGAAGCGTTGCGCTGGGGATGGCCCTGGATGCCACGTATACGATACGAGCAGTGCGGTACGATGGGCCAAGGTAACGGGCCACGGGGGCCGCATATCCCTTTCTGAACTCCTGGGCCGGGAGGCGAAGGTGGACGAGAGAGTAAGGATCGCGGATCAGGAAATGATGGAGACCTTTCTTAACCGCGTTGAGGGGCTCCACGATTCGATACTCCGCGCAGCGACTCTGCATAACACGGCATTCGTGGATGATGACGTCTGGATGCATGGAGAGGACAGCGTTCCAGACATGCTGCTCTGTTTCCAGTCTCAAAGCTCCAGCGTCATCGGCGTGGAGCTGTTGCTGGAAGGAGTGTCCAAGCTCAGCCTTCGTTTCCCTAGGGGCTTTGACGAGACGGAGGGGGAGGTTCTGAGCGACGGAACAGTGTTGTATCCGTATGGCAAAACGGCGAGCGGCAAAGGCGAGATCCGGTGCAAGAGTGTGAGTTGTCGAATGCTGGGGATGGAATCGCGTGGAGCCCACGGCACTAGTTGCCGACGTGCTTGACATATTCCAGACCGTCGCGGAACCGGGGAAGACGGCTGCCGGCTGGAAGGGTCTTATGTTCGCCAGCGAGGCTGTCACCTCCGTTGGAGGGGTGCAGGCGGCGATATGGTTGGGCTCTTTGATGTGGTTGGGCTGTTTATTGACGGCATCTACCGGCTGAGGAACGAGACCATCAGCTCTCGACCACACGGCTGTCCGCCGCTGTCCGCCGCCATGCCCCAAGCCCCGCGTTCGCTATAATGCCCAGGGAATGCCATCCACCCGCCGCGCGAGGACCGGCCCCGTAATCGTCAAAGTCATCGACCACATCGGCCGCGCCGCCAACCACGCCGGGTCGTTCTGGACGCGCGTCACCGAGGGCCTGGCCGCCGAGGATCTCTGGGGACAGTTCACGGCCGGGGCCCGCAGCAGCTACGAGCTTTACTCCGCCGAGGTGAACTGGTCTTCCTTCGAGGGCCGCCGCGGCTTCAAGCGCTCCTTCGGCATCGCACGGGCCTTGTTCTGGGCCATGCTGATGAAGCTGTCGCCGTCCCGGCGCCTGTTCCTGTTGATCATCCTGCTGGAGATGCTGATCGCCCTCGTCAGCAACTCAGCCGGCATGATGTTCATCTTCTCCGCCGGCCTGATGATGCTCCTGGCCCTGGAACTCGCCGACCGCGTCACCATGAAGCGCGATCTCGAGATCGCCCGCGATATACAGCGCTGGCTGGTGCCCTCCGCCCCGCCCCGCATCGATGGCGTCGATATCGCCTTTGCCACACGGCCGGCCAATACCGTCTCAGGCGATTACTACGACGCCTTCCTGCGGCCGAGCGGCGCTCCGGGCGCCGAGCGCCTCATGCTGGTGGTGGCGGACGTAGCCGGCAAGAGCGTCCCGGCCGCCCTGCTTATGGCCACCATACAGGCCAGCCTACGCACTTTGGCCGCCGAGCCCGCCACCCTCCTGGATGTGGTCGCCGGCTTGAACCGCTACGCCTCCGCGCACAGCCTGGCCGGGGCGCGCTTCACCACGGCGTTTCTGGCCGAGCTCGATCCGTCTACTCTCGATCTCGCCTACGTGAACGCCGGCCATGTTCCGCCGGTGCTCTTGCGGACTTCAGGCCGCATCGAACGCCTGGAAGCCGGGGGCCTGCCGCTCGGCATCAGGCCCGCCGGTTCTTATGAGTCCGGCCAGGTCCGTCTCGAACGGGGCGACCTGCTGGCCATCCTCACCGATGGCGTCACCGAGGCCGAGAACGAGCAGGGCGAAGAATACGGCGAGGCCCGCCTGCTCGATCTGTTCAAGCGTCCGGCGCAGATCACCGCGGCCGCCGCCCTGAAGGAAATCATGTCCACCATGGACGCCTTCGTCGGCGCCGCGCGTCAGCACGACGACATCACGGCCTTGATCCTGCTGCTGCCCGCCGCCGCGCCTACCGCGCAAAGCTGACGCGGAATCCGGTGGTCAGCAGAAGGTCGTTCCGCTTGAGCCCCTCCACCGGGTCGCTCAGGAACCGGTCGCTGCCCGTGAGCTGCCAGGACAGCCACTTCTTGATGGCCGTGGCCGCGCCGATGTCGAAGGTCATCCGGTACTGGCCGCCCCTGTTCAGATCCGGGAAAATCCGGAAGGACTGCGTCACCGAGGTCATTTTCGACAGCTTGTAGCCCCAGTCGTCCCCGAAGTATCCCTCCACAGAATTGCGCGTGAGCGTGGTGAATTCGTCCCGGTCGTAATCCGCGCCCAACACCAGGCTTAGGTTCGACCGCTCTCCCTTGATCGCTTTGTAACCCGCGCCGCCGCCGAACACCGCGCGCAGATCCAGGTCCTGGAACTTGTCGTATTCGTAATCGTTGAACAGGTTGATGAACCAGCGAGCGCCGGCATTGCGGTCGTAGCCGATCGCTCCGCGTATGGCCTGCGCCGTCGCGGCGTTCTTCCCGAGGACCAGCGCTGTGGCGTAAATCTCGTTGATGTTGACCGTGATCTTGTCCGTCTGGGTGGGACGCGCCGCGTTGAAAGCGGTCGTGAACGTGGAGGTCTCCGCGTTCCCGCGCGCGAGCGACAACCCCAGGTCCAGGTAACCCGCCCAGAGCTCGAGCAGGCTGGGATGCTGCAGCCGCTCCCAGGCCTTCTGCTCGTCCTCATTGCGGACCGCCGAAACCTCCGCCAGCGCCGCCGTCTGCGGGCCCGAAGCGGTGGCCACCTGTAGCTTGTTCTCGCTTGTGCTCACGTTCCCGGTCACCGGCTTACCACCCGGCAGCACCACCACCAGCGGTTCGCCCGACGTCACCGCCGTGACGGCCGACCAGGGGATGGTAACGTCCCCGAAGAGATCGCTCTTTACCGTGAACTTGTCGCCGTCCTTCTTCACGATCTTGCCCGTGATCCGGTCGCCGTTCTTCAGCGTCACCTGATCCGCCACGAGCGGCGCCCCCAGCAGCGGGAACAGCACGAGCACGGCACTCCATTTGCGAGCACACATCATCGCACCTCCGGCCAGCGCCAGCTTCGCGACGGCCTATTGGGATTTGGTATGGACGATCGCGACCTTATCGGCCTCGACCTTGATCTTCTCTTCGTGCTCCGGCCCGGTCAGCGGGACAACCTTGACCGTGTAATCGCCGGGATTCAGTAGCAGTCCCTGTACGGGGTTGTTGAATTCGCCGGCGTGGCCCATGAACTTGCCGTCCACAAACACGGCGGCGAACTTGTCCGTGTCCTCCACCCGCACCCGCCCAAACGGCGGCTTGGCCGGCGGAAGGGCCTTCAGCGTCTGCGAGACCACCGTCGTCTTTCCATCGGCGATCTGCAGATTGGTTGTGAAATCCTCGTAGCGCGGGTCAACCAGCTTGACCTCGTGCTCGCCAGCGGCGACGGTATACTTGCGGGCTATGCGGAAATTGGCCGCCGGACCCACGTACTTGCCGTCGATGAAGACGCCCGCGCGGCCCGGGTTCACCTTGGTCTTGAGATAGCCATTGCCTTGTTGCGCCGTGAGCGGCAGAGCGCAACAGAACAGAAGAATGGGACGCCAGATACGCATGCAGTCCTCCCCCTTGACTGCCTACATTGTACAGAAGCTGCGGAAAGCTGGGAAGGAGAATTTGTGGGACGGGATGCTCTCACCTGGGCCCGGACCGAGAGGCCTCAGGCTTTGGGGGACGAGTCGGCGCCGCTCGAGGGCTTCGATTCTACCGGCTTCGGCGCCGTTGGGGTGTCGGCCGATTTCGACTCTTTCTTCGACTCGCGACTCTGGCCGCCGTTCTTGTCATGGCCCTTGGCGTAGTCGGTGATGTAGAAGCCACTGCCCTTGAACCGGAATGTAGGCGGCGAAATCAGCCGCTCCACCGCGCCACCGCAAGCCTCGTGGACCTTCACCGGCTGATCGGAGAACCGCTGCAGGACTTCAAACTTCTTCCCGCATCCGCGGCATTTGTATTCGTAAAGAGGCATGATCCCTTCGGGCCCTCGCCCGATTCCAGTATAGCATGGCCCGCTACACCTGAGCGCAGTCCACTCAACTGTGTTGAGCGTGCGCTAGTGCTGGGGCGCCGCTGGAACGTGGCTCGGCGTATCCGGCTGCATCACGTTGGGCGGTATACGGTTGGCCGGCGGCGCCTGGTGTCCCATCGGAACGCCCGGCTGTGCAGACGTCTCCGCCGGAGCCCCCTTCACCATAACGTCGAGCGCCTTCTTCAGAATCGGATCGTCGCCGGGTGTGACCGGAGCCGGCGTTTCTTCCGGCGCGGCTTCTTCCTCTTCCTCGTCCACGTCGCCCGCGGGCTCGGCCTCCAGAACCTGCACGGTCGGAGTCACTCCCACGTCCTGGATCGCCTTGCCGCTCGGCGAGTAATACTTGGCTACCGAGAGGATGATCGCGCCCCCGTCGTCCATGGCGATTGCCTCTTGGACCGCCGCGTCACCGTAAGTGCGCTCGCCCACCACCTGCTGCGCGCGCTTGGAATCGAGCAGCGCGGCGGCCGCCACTTCAGCCCCCGACGCTGTGCCGCGATTCGTCAGCACCACCAGCGGCAGAGTGGTGACTGCCTTCCCCGGATCGGCTTCGAAGTCCTTGCGGGCGTAATGCTGACCTTCGACGTAGGTCACCAGCCCCTTCCCCTGGAAAAGGTTCGCGATCGCGATGCCTTCTTCGGGCGTCCCCGTGCCGCAATACCGCAGATCCAGAATCAGCCGCGCCGCGCCTTGCCTCTGCAAGTCCTTCACCGCCTCGGCGACCTGCATGGCCGTGCCGGTTCGCATGGTCTGCACCTGCACGTAGCCCACCTGATCCGGCATCATCTTCTCCGTCACCCGGGGATAATCCACGGCGTCGCGGGTCAGATCGATCTTCCTCGGCTCGGGATGCCGCACCGCCATCACCGAGAGCTCGATCGTAGTCCCTGGCTTGCCCTGGAGCAGCATGTTGGCGTAGGCCAGCGGCATATCGCGCGTGGCAATGCCGTGTATGCTCTCGATCATGTCGCCGGTGGTCAGGCCAGCCTTGGCCGCGGGCGAGCCGGGGATGGCGTCCACCACGCCGACGTACCCGAAGCGCTTGGAAAGGACCAGCCCCACGCTACCTTTATAGGCGTCCTTATTCTTCAGGTATTCTCTGTATTGGTCCGCGCTCAGATAGCTGGCGAACGGGTCGATCGATTCCAGCAGTCCGTTGATCGCGCCCAGCGTCACGCTCTTCAGGTCGGGCTCTTCGACGTAGTCGCTCTTGATCCGCGAAAGTACGTCGGAATAGACGCCCAGTTGCCGGTAGGCGCCTTCGCTGGACGAACTTCTGGCGAGGACGGCGCCCATCAGCAGAAAGGCGACCAGAACCGTCGAACAGTGCAATTACAATGGTTCGGACACGGGTACTCATAGGGACAAACTCTTGTTTCATTGTAGCATCGGCGCGCCGAGTGCTACTTCTTCTGCCACTGCTCGATGACCCGGTCCACGTAGGCCATCGTCTCGGGGTAGGGCGGAATCCCGTTGTAGCGATCGACCGCTGTCCGGCCCTGCGTTGTAGGCGGCCACGGCTTTTCGGACCTGGTACGGATCGCTCAAATACCTGCGCAGAAGCTCGGTCAAATAGCGCGCCCCGGCGTCTACGTTCTGCCGCGGGTCCTTCGGATCGGCGCCCAGCAGGTGCGCGGTCCCCGGCATCAGTTGCATGAGGCCGATAGCGCCTTTGGGCGAAACGGCATCCGTGCGATAGCCGGATTCCGCCCTCACCACCGCATCGAGGAAGCGCGGCGGCAAATGCCAGCGTGCGGCAGCCTGCTCAATCAGCTCCCTGGGCGCAAGCGTGGTGGCATCCGGCATCGGCGGGGCTGGCGCGACGTACTCCGTCTCGAAGCGGTCGATAGCGCTGGCCGGAAGGTCGATGGTGCCGCCGTTCAGGTAGAGCCGCACGGTCTCTCCGATTGGCTCGTGCCGGTCCACGCGCATGGAGTATCCGCTCGCCAGGATCGCGTACTCGCCCGCGAAGGCGTTCACGGCGAGCAGCAGCGCGGCGGCGATTCTCAGCACCATCGACACAATTCTCCCATGAACCATTGACGCGCGCGCGCCGCCAGGCGTGCAATGACAGGAACCTGGGGAATAGGGTAAAGTCGGGGCAAGGGGGCGGGTCGAGTAGCATGAAACAAATTGCCGAACAAGCGCTCGAAGCGGTCACGCGGCCGGACGTCTCCTATGCCGATGTCCGCGTGATCGAGCATCGCGACCGTCACGTCTCGACCAAGAACGGGAAGCTCGGAACCGTCTCGGCCAGCGAATCTCTGGGGGCCGGCATACGCGTCCTGATGGCCGGCTGCTGGGGCTTCGCGGCCACCGACGATCTTTCGCGCAAGGGCATCGATCGCGCCGCCGCGCGAGCCGTCGAGATCGCCCGTTCGAGCGCGCTGGCGAAGAAAACCGGCATCCTGCTGGCGCCCGAAGGAAGGCACCAGGCCGTCTGGGTCTCGCCCTGCGCCATCGATCCCTTCTCCATCCCGGTCGAGGAGAACCTGGGCCTGCTGCTGGCGATCGACGCCGAGCTGCGCAAGAATCCGGGCGTGACGCTGGCCGAGGCGTCTATGGTTTTCGCGCGCGAGCGGCAGTTCTTCGCGTCTTCGGCCGGCAGCCGCATCGATCAGACGCGCACCACCAGCGGCGCGGGCTTCGCCGCCCACAGTTACAAGGACGACGAGATTCAGCAGCGGTCTTACCCGAACTCGTTCGGCGGCCAGCACCAGCTCAAAGGCTACGAATCGATCGCCGATCTGCACCTGCTCGAAAACGCCCCGCGCGTGGCCGAAGAGGCCGTCGCTCTGCACTCGGCCCCGCAGTGTCCCGAAGGCGAGTTCGACCTCATCCTGGACAGTTCGCAGCTTGCCCTGCAGATCCACGAATCGATCGGGCATCCCATCGAGCTCGATCGCGTCCTGGGTTCGGAAGCCAACTACGCTGGCATGAGCTTCCTGACGCTCGACAATCTGGGCAAGCTCCGCTACGGCTCGCCCATCGTGAACGTGGTGGCGGACGCGCGGCTGGACCATGGCCCGGGCTTGGGCACCTTCGCCTTCGACGACGAGGGCGTGCCCGCCCAATGCTCGCCCATCATCCGCGACGGGCTGTTCACGGGATACCTGATGTCGCGCGAGACGGCCGCCGCCGCCGGCTGCGCGCATTCGAATGGGGCCATGCGCGCCGACGGCTGGGGACGAATCCCGCTCATCCGCATGACCAACGTCAGCCTGCTCGCGGGCGAGCAACCGATCGAAGCGGTCTTCGACGGCGACGGGGTTTACCTCGAGACCAACCGTAGCTGGTCCATCGACGACCACCGGCTCAACTTCCAGTTCGGCTGCGAGATCGGCTGGGAGATTCGCGGCGGCAAGCGCACGCGCATGTTGAAAAACCCCAGCTACAGCGGCGTCACGCCGGAGTTCTGGAATTCCTGCGCCGCCATCGCCGACCGCCGCCACTGGACTCTTTGGGGCACGCCCAACTGCGGCAAAGGCCAGCCGGAACAGGTGATGGGCACCGGTCACGGAGCAAGCCCGGCGCGCTTTAAGAAGGTGAAAATCGGTTCGGCGTACGGAGGATGACCCCATGGCGGAATCGGAGCTGTTGACGCGGGCGCAGTGCCGCGAGGTTTTCGAGCGCGCCGACCGGGCCGCGCGTGCCTCCGGCGCCGAAGTCGAGATGTTGCTCGGCGTGACATCCTCCGCGCTCACGCGCTTCGCCAACAACGCCATCCATCAGAACGTCGCCGAGGAGCGCCGGTACGCCTCCATACGCGCCCTGCTCGGCCAGCGCACCGCCCGCGCTTCCACCAACCGCTTCGACGAAGCCTCCATCCGCGCCGCCGTCGCCCAGGCCATCGAGATCGCCCGCGCCCAGCAGCCCGATACGGAGCTTTTGCCGATGGCCGAGCCCGCGCCTCTGGAAGAGCTGGACCGCTTCTGCCCATCGACCGCTACGGCAACGCCCGAAGATCGCGCGGCAACGGTAGCCGAGGCGATCCGCATTGTCGAAAGCGACTCGGGAACCGCGGCGGGCATCTTCTCTACCGGCCAATCCGCCGAGGCGATTCTCAACTCGCGCGGAGTCTTCGGCTACTACGTCGAAACGTCGGCGCAGTTCTCCATCACGGCCATGCGCGAGGACAGCTCGGGGTGGGCCAAAGCCAGCGCGCCCGATCGCGGCGCTTTCGATCCGCTGGCGCTCGCGCAAAGCGCCTCCAGGAAAGCCGCACTCTCCGCCCATCCGCGCGAAGTCCCGCCGGGCCGCTACACCGTGATTCTGGAGCCCGCGGCGGTTGGCGATCTGGTGGGCCAGATGTTTTTCGATTTCGGCGCAACCGCCGTGCGCGATCAGCGCAGCTTCCTCACCGGACGCATTGGCCAGAAGCTGTTCGGCGAGGGGATCGCGATCGCCGACGATGTCCGCCATCCGCTCCAATCCGGCGCGCCGTTCGATGCCGAGGGCGTTCCCCGCCGCCGCCTGCGCCTAGTGGAGCGCGGCGTGGCCGGCGAAGTGGCGCGCTCCCGGCAGGCAGCCGCGCGCGACGGAGCCGAGCCCACCGGCCACGGCTTCCCAGTCCCCAACGAAGAAGGCGAAGCGCCGCTCAACATCGTCATTGAAGGCGGCAGCCAGAGCCTCGCTGACATCGTCGCGTCAACCGAGCGCGGCATTCTGGTCACGCGCTTCTGGTACATCCGCGAGGTGGACCCTTACCGCAAAATCATGACCGGCATGACGCGCGACGGCACGTTTCTTGTCGAGGGCGGCCGCATCGCCGGCGGCGTGAAGAACTTCCGCTTCAACGAAAGCCTCATCGAACTGCTCACCAACGTGGAAGCGATGTCGCCCAGTGAGCGCGTGAGCGGCGAAGAATCCTTCGACATGGTCGCCCCCGCCATGCGCGTCCGCGACTTCAACTTCACGGAGACCACCGGGTTCTGAAGAAGGTGCTATGCTTTCGAAATGCCTTCCATGATCGGCCGTCGCGTTCTTGCGGTGGTTGTTCCCTTCTTGCTGGCTAGTCCGCTTGCCCTGGCGACAAGTTTTTCGTTTACGGGCGCCTTCACCTCTGACACCGACCTCCAGTACTTCACGTTCACGCTCGCGAATCCCACGCCGGGCGTCGCGTTGCGTACCTGGTCGTACGCGGGCGGGACCAATGCCGCCGGGAGCACCATTCCCAGCGGAGGCTTTGAGCCGTACCTGAACCTCTACATGGCCGACGGCACCCAGATGAACCCCGGCTCCTCGGGTCCTTGCACGATTCCTCTCACCGGGAACCCCGTTGCCAACCTGACGCCGGATCCGATCACCGGCGCGTGCGGCGACGTCTACTACCCCACCACGGAGTCCTATCCCGCCGGGACCTGGTCTGCGGGAACGTACATCGTGGTCCTTTCGACCTTCGCCAATCCCGGAGTCGGCAATCTGTCGGACGGATTCTTTGCGTCAGTGGTGCTCGGCCAGAACGTTCCCAGTAACTTCACCTGTCAGGTGGGCTCGCCCGGATATCAAGGGAATCCGCCGGCCGTCGGCGTGGGTCTGCCCTTCTGCGACGAATTCGACCCCGGCGTCGAGCGTGACGGGAACTGGGCGCTGGACATTCTGAACGTCGACAGCGCCACCAACCTGGGAGCCAGCCCGGAACCGGCGTCGTTGGCGCTGTGCCTGGTGGGCGGCGCGTTCTTTCTGGCGAAGCGGCGCCATGCGACCCCCGTTCAATCCAGCTTCACCGATTGAACCTTGATCGCATCGCCACTGCGCTCGCCCACCACGGTGGCGCGCAGGTGGTCCTTCTTCTTCGTGGCTTTCAACACGGCTAGCGCCTGTTTGCTGCCCGCCTCGTCGAACTTCAGAAAGGCGCCGTCGGCGGTCAGCAGGCCCATGCCCTGCGCGCCGCAATGAAGGCAGCACTCGGTGGTATGACCGTCGGGGTTCGCTTTGATGCTGGCGCCGCACATCGCATCCACCAGCGTGACGTGACTCCAGGTCTGGACCGCCGCCGCAAGCGGCACGGCGGCCATCAGGAGCAACACAACCGCGAGGATTCGCATGATTCCCAATGTGTCCGCGACGAGGGCTGTAAGTCAAGCGGCCAGTCGAGCCCCCCTGCCATGACGTTTTCCCAAAACGTCGCCGTTTGGCAGAAGGTGGTCGGCTTGCGCTTCGACGGGCCGGTCACCAAACCCATTGACTTTCCCCTTTTATTCGCCCACAATGAGGGCATGGCAATCACCCGGCGGCAGAAGCAGGTCCTCGACTTCATCGCGGCCTTCCTCGAAGAGAACCGCTATAGCCCCAGCTACGAAGAGATCGCGCGCGGCCTCGATCTGGCGTCGCTGGCGACCGTGCACAAGCACATCGCAGCGCTCGAAGCCAAGCACTACCTCAAGCGCGGGTTCAACCAGAGCCGCTCGCTCGATCTGACCTTCAAGTATTACCAGGAAGTGCGGCGGCGCCCGCCCAACGCGGGAGCGCTCGACGTGCCGCTGCTCGGCCGCATCGCCGCCGGCGCGCCCGTCGAGGCGCTCACGGGGACGGACCGCCTGGACCTGGCGGATTTCGCTAACCAGGACAAGGTGTACGCCCTCGAGGTCCGCGGCGATTCGATGATCGAGGACCACATCTGCAGCGGCGACCTGGTGCTGGTGGAAAGCTCCGAGCAGGCGCGCAACGGGGACATCGTGGTCGCTCTGCTTCGCGGAAACGAAACCACGCTGAAGCGCTTCTACAAGGAATCCGCCACGCACGCGCGGCTGCAGCCGGCGAACTCCCAGATGGAGCCCATTGTGGTGCCGCTGGCGGATCTAAGAATTCAGGGCCGGGTTTTAGCGGTTTTGCGCAAATACGCGTGAGGGCACACCTCGGCCCGCTGCGAATTTCGCACTCGAATTGAAAAACGGTCTTCGCGGATCTGCGCTACTTGGCGGATTTACGACGCGAGTGGAATTCCTTCTCGGCCCGACGCCAATCTTCTTCGGGCGAACCGCCCTGGCTCCCGCGCGCTACCCAATAGGAGTACGCGAGCTTTGCGATTTCATCCCGCTCGGAAACCGGCTGGGCGTGGCTCGGCGCTGGGGTTTCGACGGCCTTGGGTTCAGGTTCTTCGGGCGATTTGGATGCAGGTACGGCTGCGGCTACGACGGCCGCAGTCACGCTGGCGTGCACGGTTCTGCGGTGCGTCGCCGGAGCCGTTGAGGCTCCCTCGGCAGAGTTGATAGACCTGGCCTCATTATGTTTTCTAGCCATTGTGATAATTTCCCTCTTTCCCGAGTTGGGTTCTGAACCATTCTACCAGAAAGCGGGTTCCGCCACGCCCGGAATCGCACCGGTCGAGGGCCCGCGGGAAAGAAACTTTCGATCGGACCCATAGAACATTCTCGTGGTGGGATGTTCCGGCCTACGCGGTCGCTTCCGCCGGCGCCATCTCGTACTTGTACTTGCACTCGGGATTGGGGCACTGCGCCAGGTGGCCGCTCTTCAGCCATTTCTCCACCATGTACTTGCCGCCGCACTTGGGGCACGGCTCGGCCAGCGGCTTGGCCCATGCCACGAACTTGCACTCCGGGTAACGGTTGCAGCCGTAGAACGTCTTGCCGCGCCGCGTCCGCCGCTCCGTGATGTCCCCTTCGGCGCAGTCCGGGCACTTCATGCCGATGGTTTTCTGCTTGACGTATTTGCAGGCCGGATAGTTGCTGCACGCCGTGAACTCGCCGAAGCGGCCCTGCTTCAGGACCAGGTGGTTCCCGCACTGCGGGCACAATTCCTCGAGCGCCACGTCCGGCTTCTTTTCTTCGCTCCCGATGCGCTTCGTGGTCTTACACTCCGGATATCCCGAACACGCCCAGAACGTGCCGAAACGGCCGCGCTTCAGGACCATGGGACGCCCGCAATTCTCGCAATATTCCTCGCCCTCGTCCTGCGTCAGATCCACGTTATCCACGTCGGGCAGATCTACCGTCAGCTCGCGCGTGCTGGTGCATTCCGGGTATCCGGTGCAGCCGATGAAGCTGCCGTGCTTGCCCCAGCGGATCACCATGGGCTTGCCGCACTTGTCGCACACCAGGTCGGTTGGCTTCTCCATCCGCTTGATGTCGGTCATGTGCTCTTCGGCGTGGCTCAGGTCGGTGCTGAACTTCTCGTAGAAGTCTTTGAGCGCCACGCGCCAGTCCAGGCGCCCTTCCTCGATCTCGTCGAGCGCCTCCTCCATGCGGGCCGTGTAGCTGATGTCGAGGATGTCGTCGAAAGCCTCCACCAGCAGGTCCGTCACCACCATGCCGAGCTCGGTGGGCAGGAACTTCCCGCCTTCCTTCTTGACGTAGCCGCGGTCCTGAATCGTCGAAATGATGGAAGCGTACGTGGAAGGCCGGCCCACTCCGTCGGCCTCCAGTTTCTTCACCAGCGTGGCTTCGTTGTAACGCGGCGGCGGCTCGGTGAAGTGCTGCTCCGGCCCGAACGCGCGGAACTTAAGCTGCTCTCCCTCGGTCACCACGGGCAGCCGGTGCTTGATCTCCTCGTCTTCCTCGTCCTTCTGATCCTTGCCCTCTTCGTAGACCGCCAGGAAGCCGTCGAACCGCGGCACCGAGCCGGTCGCGCGAAACAGATACCCGGCGCCGTCTTTTCCAGGAGCCGCGATGTCGATGGTCGTCTGGTCGAAGACCGCGGGCATCATCTGCGAGGCCACGAAGCGCATCCAGATCAGCCGGTACAGTTTCAGCTCGTCCTCTTCGAGGAGTTTCTCGAGCGATTCCGGAGTCCGCATCGGGTCGGTGGGCCGCACCGCTTCGTGCGCGTCCTGCGCGCCTTTCTTGCTGCGGTAGACGTTGGGCGATTCGGGAACGTACTGCGGTCCGAACTTCTCGGAGATGAACTTCCGCGCGTCGGCCAGCGCCTCGTCGGAGACGCGCGTGGAATCGGTACGCATGTAGGTGATCAGGCCGGTAGGACCTTCCTTGCCCACCTCCACGCCTTCATACAGCCGCTGCGCCAGGCCCATGGTGCGCTTGACGCTGAACCGCAGCTTGCGGGAAGCCTCCTGTTGCAACGTGGACGTGATGAAGGGCGGCACCGGGTTGCGCTTCTTCTCGCGCGTGACCACGGACCGCACCGTGTACTCCGCGTCTTCCAATTGCGCGATGAGCGCCTGCGCCGCGGCCTCGTTGCCGATCTCGATCGCTTCGTCGTTGCGCTTGGTGAAGCGCGCCTTGAGCACCGGCGGCTTCTTCGCGCCCAGGTCGACGTCGATGGTCCAGTATTCGTGCTTCTGGAACGCGCGCACTTCGCGCTCCCGAACCACGATCAGCCGCACGGCCACCGACTGCACGCGCCCGGCCGAGAGGCCCCGCCGGACCTTGTCCCACAGCAGCGGCGAGATCTTGTAGCCCACCAGCCGGTCCAACACGCGCCGCGCCTGCTGCGCGTCCACCAGGTGCATGTCCACCTCGAGCGGTTTTTCGAACGCGCGGCGGATGGCGTTGGGCGTGATCTCGTTGAACATCACGCGGGCGATGCGTTTGCGCCCCTTCTTGTCGTCGAGTTCTTCCTTGAGGTGAAAGCAGATGGCTTCGCCTTCGCGATCCGGGTCAGCCGCCAGGTAGATGACGTCGGCCTTCTTCGCCGCCGCCTTCAATTCGGCGATCAGCTTCTTCTTGCCTTCGATGACCACGTAGGTGGGCTCGAACTGGTGATCCACATCCACCGCGAGGTCCCGCTTAGGCAGGTCCTTCACGTGGCCGAGCGAATGCATGACGACGAAGTTCTTCCCCAGGTACTTGCCGATGGTCTTGGCCTTCGTCGGCGATTCGACGATGACGAGAGAGTTTGCCATATCAAATAAAAGTCCGCTGGACCGTCTCGGGACACTCACCCTACCTATGGTCTACGGAGGGTGTCGATCCCGAAGGTCTCACCACACTTTAACAAAATTCTTGCCGGGTAGTTGCCGGATCGCCCCCACCATCTCCAGTTCGAACAGCGCCGCGATGATTTCCGAGGACGAGACCTCCTCGATGCGCGCCAGCAGATCGTCGATGTGGGTCGGGGTGTCGATCTTGATTTGTTCCAGCAGCTTACGAGCGATCGGATTATCCGTCTGCTGCCCGGTAGATGCGCTTTGGGCGGCCGAGGTGACAGCTTCCCCCTGCGCGAAGAGGCGGCCCTGGGCTTGGGCGGAAAGCTGGCGCCGGGCGTCGTTGGGGAGCTCGATCACCACGTCGTTCCAGTCCTGAACCAGCTTGGCGCCTTGTTTGATCAGCAGGTTCGGCCCCCAGCTCATCTTCGAAACGATGCTGCCGGGGACGGCGAAAACCTCCCTGCCCTGCTCGAGCGCCAGGCGCGCCGTGATGGAAGAGCCGCTGTATTGCGCGCCCTCCACCACCAGCACGCCCACGCTCAGGCCGCTGATGACCCGGTTGCGTACGGGGAAGTTCTGCGGAAACGCCGGAGCGCCCATGGGGTATTCGGAAAGCATCAGGCCGCGCTCGACGATCTCGGCGGCCAGCTTGCGGTTCTCCGAGGGATAGACCAGGTCGCAGCCGCAGCCGAGCACGGCGATGGTGTTCCCGGCCGCGGCCAGGGTGGCGCGATGCGCCGCGGTGTCGATCCCGCGGGCCATTCCGCTGGTGATGGTCAGCCCGGCGCGGGCCAGGTCGCCGCTCAGCCGCTCGGTCACCGCCAGGCCGTACGCCGTGGGCCGTCTGGTGCCGACAACTCCCAGCATCGGCGTCCCCAGCAGCTCCACGCGGCCGCGCGCGAACAGGGCGAAGGGCGGGTCGAAGATCTCCCGCAGAGGCTGCGGATAGCGGGGGTCCGACAAGGCGATGAGGTCCGCCCCGAACTCGCGCATTCTCCTTTGCTGGAGCACGGCTTCGTCGAAGGCGCAGCCACTGGCGATGCTCTGCGCCACCCCGCCCGCAATGCCGGCCGATTCAATCTCGCTGCGCGAAGCGGTGAGGATGGCCCGCGGCGTACGGAACCGTTCCAATAGCTTGGCGGCGGTACGCGCGCCCAGGCCAGGGACCATTTTGAGGGCCAGCCAGTTCAGTTCGTCTTCCTGGGTAAGATTCGAGGCAAGCGTAGGCACTGAAACAAGTTGTGCCGCCGAGCCGGCCGGAATCTCAGGGCCCGGCCCGGAGGGCGGCCAGAAATTCCAGTTGCTCGAATGCGGGATTCGTGTAGAATTAACCCAGGCTATTCTGAAGGGGCTCTATGTTTCTATCGGTTACGACGGTCCGCAGGGCTTTCGCCGTTTCTCTCGTGCTCGGTTCCGCAGTTTTGCTGAGCAGCACCGAAAAGACCGCAGTCTTCGGCCGGGGCGATAAAGCGGCCTACGCCGATGCTGAGCTGGTCGCCTACGTCAATCCTGGTCTGGTGGCCACCATCACCGGCGCCAGCATCGCTCAGAACGGAACCATCCAGGTGCAGTTCACCCTGACGGACCCGACCGGGCTGCCTCTGGACCGGCTCGGGATCGAAACTCCGGGCGCCATCAGCACCAGCTTCGTGGCAGCGGCGATTCCCGCCGGCCAGAACGATTATGTCGCCTACACCACGAAGGCCGCCACCGCTACCGCGACCGGCGTTACCGTGCAGCAGCCCTCCTCCGATTCCGGCGGCGCGTACGCCCAAACCGGCAACGGCCAATATACCTATACCTTCAAGACCACGGCGCCCTCCGGCTTCGACGCCACCGCGACGACGACGATTGGAGTCTATGCCTCCCGCAATTTGACCGAGTTCAACCTGGGAACCAACGACGACGACGGCGTCTTCACCTTCGTGCCGAATGGCGCGGCCGTGACCAACGTGCATGACGAGATCCGCACCATCACCTGCAACAAGTGTCACGACCCGCTCATGGAACATGGCGGCTCGCGGCGCAGCGTGCCCCTGTGCGTGCTCTGCCACCAGCCCCAGAACGTCGATCCCAACACGGGCAATTCGCTCGACATGAAAGTAATGATCCACATGATCCACATGGGATCGAGCCTGCCCAGCGTCGTGGCGGGCACGCCCTATCAGATCGTCGGCTTCCAGAATTCGGTGAACGACTTTTCGAGCGTGGTCTTCCCGGCCATCGCGCCCAACAACTGCACCTTCTGCCATGAAGGTGGCATCGTTCCGCCGCCGAATTCCGGCCAGCCCGGGCAAGGCGGTGTGACGCCGCCTAAGGGCGGAGCGGCCTGCGGCTCGACCGGGAACCCCGGCTGCAATCCGGATCTGGCGCCCTGGCCCGCCGCCAACGTCAATTACTGGACCTCGCACCCGAGCCGTGCGGCTTGCGGCTCCTGCCACGACAACGTCAACTTCGCCACCGGCGCCAACCACGTGAACCTCCCCGAGGTTGACGATACGCAGTGCGCCGGGTGCCACATCCTGCAGGGCGAGCTGCCCTTCGACGCCTCCATCGTGGGCGCGCACACCATCGCGCAGTACGCTCCGGGCGTGCCCGGCGTGGTCTTCTCGCTGGTGAGCGTCACCAATGGCGCGGCCGGTCAATCGCCCACCGTGACCTACACCATCGCCGACAAATCCGGAAATGCCATCTTGCCGTCGCAGATGTCTTCCCTGAGCCTGGTGCTGGCCGGGCCGACGGGCGACTACCAGACGGAGATCTCCGAGAGCGCCATCAAGGCCTCCACCGGCCAGAGCGGCACTTACTCTTATACGTTCCAGGGAGTAGTTCCCGCCGGCGCCGCCGGCACGTATTCGATCGGCATCGAAGGCTACCGGAACATCACGCTCCTGCCCGGAACGGTGAGCTCCCAGACGGTGCGCGACGTCGGCTTCAACCAGGTGATCAATTTCTCGGTGGATGGCTCGACCGTGGCCCCGCACCCGGTCGAGATCGCGCAAGCCAACTGCAACACCTGCCATTTCGCCGTCTCCGCCCACGGCACCATACGGCAGAATGTGCAGTACTGCCTGGAGTGCCACAGCCCGGCGCAGACCGATTCGGCGTTGCGCCCCGCCGCCCAGGCCCCTTCGCAGAGCATCGATTTTCCGGTGCTCATCCACCGGCTTCATTTCGGGGCGCAGGGCCAGGCTCTTGCGGCCGCGGGCCCCGTGCAGTTCACGCCCTTCGTGATCTGGGGATTCGGCGGCAGCGCCAACGATTTCAGCAACGTGCTTTTCCCAGGCGACGTGCGGGATTGCGCCAAGTGCCACGTCAATGAATCGCAGGAGCTGCCGGTTCCGGCCACGCGCGTCGCCGTGAACAGCCCGCGGGACTACATCAACCCGACGCCGCCTACCACAGCGGCCTGCACCGCCTGCCACATCATGGAGGCGGATTCCGCGCACGCCGCCACCAACACCGACCCGAAGCTGGGCGAAGCCTGCGCGGTCTGCCACGGCCCCGCCGGCGCGTTCTCGGTGGATTCCGTTCACGCCAGGACGCTGTGAGCGGGGTAACAGCCGAAAAGCAGTCTCTCGCCAAGGCGCCAAGCCCGCCAAGACGGCGGCGGACAAGCCAGGCTGGCTAATGAATGCGCGCCACGCCGTGGTCGTGATCGACAGCCTCGAGAAGCATCTGCCAAAGTGAAGATGGTGGACGGTCCGACCCCGCGATCGCCTTGGCGAGAGGTTGTTTCTCGGGCAACACTCAGGAGCCCCGGCGCGTCATAATGGTGGATAGAAGGAGCGGGGTTATGAGGTCAGGTCTCGCGGTTGGCTTTGCCTTGGTCTTTTCCGCTGCGGCCTGGGCGCAGCATCGTGCCCCGACGAGTTATCCGGCCATAGGCGGCGCGCTTCCGATCGTCACTCCGTCCTCCGGGTACGTCCCCTTTCCGCAAGGTCTCGGCGCCACCATCGGCCTTCCCACGTTTACTGGCGTGCGCTCCGGAAGGCGCGGCTATCGCGGCCCCCGCAGGTACGGATACGGAATCGCCGTCGGCGGCTACGGCTACCCCTTGCTCTATCCGGTGTTCGGTCCCCAGGGCGCGACCTACGATCAGCCGGCGGACGATCAGCAGGGGCCCCCGCCCGCAGGGATGAACTACGGTCCTCAACCGCAGCAACAGCAGCCCTCCGAAGACTCCGGAATCCAAACCTACTCCGCGCCCAGCTCCGAGCGGCCCGAGCCGGCCGAAGACCGGCCGATGTTCTACGTCGCGCTGACGGACAATTCGGTTTACACAGCGGTGGCCTATTGGGTGGAGGACGGAACGCTGAACTACATCACGCCGCAGGGGCGGCACAACCAGGTGTCCCTGGCGCTGGTCAACCGCGCGACCACCGCGCGCCTGAACCAGGGCAGCCAGTTTCAGCTCCACCTGCCGGGCACTTAGCCGTCATCGCGCCAGGCTGCGCACGAATTCCACGTCGGCTTCGAGAAAGTCGTATTGCGGCAACCGCTCCGGCAATTCCCAAACGATGCTCGCGAATTCGCTGCCCACGGCTTCGCCCTCGAATTCGTTCACGCGGAAAAAGATCAGCAGAATGGGCGGCCGGCCTCGGTACCGGTATTTAAAGCGCGCGAGTTCGGCGCCAATTTTGGCGCGTATCCCGAGCTCTTCGTCCAACTCCCGCGCCAGCGCCTGCGTGGGCTCTTCGCCCGGCTCCACTTTGCCGCCCGGGAATTCCCACTTCAGCGCGTGCCGTTTGCCGGGGGCCCGCTGGCAAATCAGGATTCGCCCGCCGCGTTCAATCACACCGGCCACCACGGCAAGCTCGCCGCCCATAGTGTAAGAATAGCGCGCATAATTAAGTTGAATGCGTCCGATAAGCGGCCGCCGGCATCGTGAAACGAACGCTGCACATGTTCAGTGAACGCCTGATCGACCATTTCAAGAATCCGCGCAACACCGGCGAGCTGCCACCGCCGGCGGTCTCGGCGGGCGCATCGAACCCGGCCTGCGGCGACCTGATCCGCCTCTCGGCACGCTTCGAAAACGGAGTTGTGGCCGAGGCCCGGTACCAGGTCAAGGGCTGCACTGCGTCCATCGCGGCGGGCTCTGCGCTCACGGTCTGGATGCGCGGGAAGACCGCGGAGGAACTCGCCGCGCTCGCGCCCGCGGTCATCGAAGAGGCGCTGGGCGGGCTCGCCGCCGAATCCCGCCATGCAGCCGTGCTCGCCGTCGATGCCGTGCGGAGCCTGCTCGGTTCGCTATCCTCAAAGTGACCATGCGCCCCTTCTTCGTGCTTCTCTCGCTCGCCGCCGTGCTGGCTGCGGCCTCGGATTTCGACGCTCTGCTCGCACGCTGGAAAAGAGTCCCTATGCCGTTCGCCTCCAGCAGCCTCACCGGGCGGGAGCGGCAACTGGTCGCGAAACTGGTGGACGCCTCGCGTTATCTGGACGACATTTTCTGGCGGCAGAGCGATCCGGAAGGCCTGCGGCTGCTCGCGACCGAGACCGACCCGCGGCTGCGGCGCCTCCTCGTAATCAACGGCAGCCGGTTCGATCTGATCGACGGCAACCGGCCGTTCGTGGGCGCGGCGCCCTATTCCCCGGGCTGCGGCCTCTATCCGCGCGGGACCGGCGCCGCCGATATCGAGCGCTACGCCGCAGCGCATCCCGAGCTGCGCGATGCGCTCTACAGCCCCACCACCGTCATCCGCCGGCGCGGCGCGGAGCTGGTGGCGGTTCCCTACCACGTCGAATACGCGCAGTTTCTCGAGCCCGCGGCCCAGCGCTCTTCGCGATGCCGCCGCGCTGAGCGCAGAGCCGCAATTCGCGCACTTCCTCAACCTGCGCGCCGCCGCGCTGCTCTCCGATGACTACTACGCGAGCGACCTCGCCTGGCTCGATCTGCGCGATCCGAAGTTCGACGTCATCTTCGCACCTTACGAAACCTACCTCGATGGCGTGCTGGGCGTGAAGACTTCCTACGGCGCGGCCGTTTTGATTCGCGACGATGCCGAGAGCCGGCGCGTCGCCGAGTTCGCGAAGTACGTTCCGGCCTTGCAGGACGCGCTGCCGCTCCAGCCTGCCGACCGGCCCTCGAAGGCCGGCCACGCTTCGCCGATGGAGGTTGTCGATTCGCCGTTTCGCGCCGGCGATCTGCGCCACGGCTACCAGGCGGTGGCCGACAATCTTCCCAACGACCCGCGCATCCACGCCGTAAAGGGCTCGAAGAAAATGTTCTTCAAGAACTTCCTCGACGCACGCGTGGACAACATTGTCGTGCCGCTGGCCGGCCGGCTCATGGTTCCGAAAGACGCCGCGCTGGTCACGCGCGCCGGCTACTTGACCGATACCGTGCTGCACGAAATCTCGCATGGCCTGGGTCCCACCTACGCTCGCCGGAACGGCAAGCAGGTGGACATCAACGAGGCCATCGGACCGCAGTACAGCGGCCTGGAGGAGGCCAAGGCGGATATCGTCGGGTTGTTCGGAATGGAGTGGCTCGGCGCGCACGGCGCGCTCTCGCCTGCCGAGGTCCGGAGCGGCTATGCGGCGCACGTGGCGGACCTGTTCCGCATGTTGCGCTTCGGCACGGCCGAGGCCCACGCAGTTTCCGAGATCATGCAGTTCAGCTACTTCATCCACGAGCGCGCGATTGTGTGGGACGCCGGCGCCGGCCGCTACGCCATCGATTTCCCCCGTATGCACGACGCCGCCGCGCGACTGGCGAAAGAGCTGCTCGAGATCGAAGCCACCGGCGACGCCGCACGCGCCGAGCGCTGGTTCGCCGAGTACCGCGCGCTCCCGCCCGAACTGGACAACGCGCTGAAGACCGCCGCGGACCTGCCCGTCGATCTCGATCCGGTGTTCTCGTTCCCGGACACGCCGCGGTAGTCGGAGACACGCACCGCTGCCCCCGTGCCAAGGGTACAATACCCCTTCAGCCATGAAAATCACATTTTGGGGCGCGGCCGGAACGGTCACCGGATCGATGCACGAAGTTTCGATCGGCGGGACCACTTTCCTTTTGGATTGCGGGCTCTATCAAGGGCATCGCAAGGAGGCGCATGAGCGGAACGCGAACTTCCCGTTCCGCGCCGCCGGTATCGACGCCGTGGTCCTCTCGCACGCGCACATCGATCACAGCGGAAACCTCCCGACATTCGTGAAGAACGGCTTCAAAGGCCCGATCTACGCCACTCCGGCGACCACGGATCTGTGCGTGCCCATGCTGCGCGACTCCGCACACATTCAGGAGAAGGATTCCGAGTTCGTCGCCAAGCGCTTCCATCGCCGCCGCGCGCTCGACCCGGCAGCCAAGGATGGCGCGGTGCCGCCGCTCTACACCGCCGCCGACGCCGAAGCCACGCTGCCGCTGTTCACGCCCGTCCAGCTCGCGACGGAAAAGGAACTGGGGCCGGGCGCCGTCTACCGGGCCATCAACGCCGGCCACATGCTGGGCTCCTCGGCGGTGGTGGTTACCGAGCGGGTGAACGGCAAGGAGTTGCGTCTGGGCTTCTCGGGCGACCTGGGCCGCGCCCGGCCTGCCCATCATCCGCGATCCCGAGCCGCTGCCCGCGGTCGATTGGTTGATCCTCGAGAGCACTTACGGCGGCCGCTTGCACAAGGACGACGAGGTGGTGATCAACAAGCTGGCCAACGTGGTGAGCCGGACCTGCGCGCGCGGCGGCAAGATCATCGTGCCGTCTTTCGCGGTGGGCCGCACGCAGCAGCTCGTCCTGCTGCTGCACGAATTGTTCGACAGCGGAAGGATTCCCAACATCCCGATCTACGTCGATAGCCCGCTGGCCGTCGAGACCACCGAAGTGTTTCGCAAGCACTCCGAGCTGTTCGACAAGGAGGCGAAGGATTTCCTCACGAAGGGCGAGGACCCGTTCGGGTTCAAACGGCTTCGGTACATTCGCGACGTCGGCGAATCGAAGGCGCTGAACGATCTGCGCGGACCGTTCATCGTGATCTCCGCCTCGGGAATGTGCGAGGCGGGCCGCATCCTGCATCACCTGCGGAATAACATCGAGAATCCCCGCAACACGGTTCTCATCACGGGATACCAGGCCGAAAACACTCTGGGGCGGAAGCTGGTGGACAAGCTGCCGGAGGTTTCCATCTTCGGCGAGCCGATGCGCCTGCGCGCGGAAGTGGAGACCATCAACGAGCTGAGCGGCCATGCCGATCAGCGCGAGCTGCTCGAATGGATCAAGCCCGTGGCCAGCAAGCTGAAGCGCATTTTCCTGGTGCACGGCGAGCCCACGCAGAGCGCGGCGCTGGCCCAGGCGATTCACGAGCGATACGGGATCGAGCCCGTGCTGCCGGCGCGCGGCCAGAGCTTCGACCTGAATTAGAGCGCCCCGATGAACGCCGCGACGGCACAGAAGCTTCGAGAAGCCCTCGCCCAGAGCCGCTGGGAGCAAGCCGCCGCGCAGTTCGAACGCCTGGACGCCGGCTCCGCCGCCGAGCTTTTCGCGAGCGTCCCCTACGAGCAACAGCAGCCGCTGTTTCGCCGGGTGCCCATTCCGGTGGCGGCCAAGCTTGCCGAGGGTCTGCCCTACTACCTGACCTACGTCCTTCTGCACGGGCGCCCGGTCGAGGAGATGAACGCCGTCGTCAACGCGATGGACCCAGGCATGCGCATGCAGTTCTTCGACGAACTGCCGGAGGAAGCCTGGCAGCGGCTGATGGACGAACTGGCCGGGAAAGCGCCCGTGGCGGCGCCCGAAGCCGCGCCCGCCGCCGCGCCAGAGGCCGAGGAGCCCATCATCGTGGCACGCGGCGTCGCGAAGAGCTTCCCGCGGCCGGATGGCGGCGAGGTGCAGGTGATCGCGCCCACGGACCTGACGGTCGAGCCCGGCGTCATTGTCGCGCTGCTGGGGCCATCGGGCTCGGGCAAATCCACGCTGCTGCGTATGCTCTCGGGACTCTCGACGCCATCGGCTGGCGAAGTGTTGTGGCACGGATTGCCGGCCGCCACCTGCGCTCCGAACGCGGCGATCGTTTTTCAGAGCTTCGCGCTGTTCCCCTGGCTCACCGTGCTCGAGAACGTGGAAGTCCCGCTGCTGGCGCGAGGAATGGAGCACGGCGAACGGCATCGCAAGGCGGCGGCGACGCTCGATTCGGTGGGCCTCAAAGGCTTTGAAACCGCGTATCCGAAGGAGCTGTCCGGTGGCATGAAGCAGCGCGTAGGATTCGCGCGGGCGCTCGCCGTGGAGCCCGAGGTCCTCTTCATGGACGAACCATTTTCGGCGCTCGATGTTCTGACGGCCGAGAACCTGCGCGGTGAGCTGATGGAGCTGTGGCTGGGCAAGCGCATCCCCACCCGCAGCATTTTTCTGGTCACTCACAACATTGAAGAGGCCGTGCTGCTGGCCGACCGCGTCATCGTGATCGGGCGCAATCCCGCGCGCGTTCGGGCCGATTTTCGTCTTCCGCTGAAGCAACCGCGGGACCGCAAGGCCGCGGACTTCCTGCTCTACGTCGACTACATCTACAAGCTCATGACGCAGCCGGAGCTGAAGGCCGGACCGCCTCCCACCGGCCCCGAGGCCAAGCCTCCGTATCAGATGCTGCCTCACGCGCGGCGCGGCGCCATCGCGGGATTGCTCGAGATGCTGAACGACGGCGGCAGCCAGGACCTATACCACCTGGCTGAGGAGCTGCGCATGGAGGTGGACGACCTGCTGCCGATTGTCGAGGCGGTCACGCTGCTCGACTTCGCAAAGGCCGAGCGCGGCGACGTCGAAATCACTCCGGCCGGCAAAGCGTTCGCCGAAGCCGATATTGCGACGCGCAAGCGTCTGTTTCGCGAAGCCGCGCTGGCGCACGTCATGCTGCTGCAGCAGATGGAATGCGCGCTGGCCGCGAAATCGGACCACGCCATGCCGCTCGAATTCTTCCGCGATGTTCTGGAGGACCATTTCCCGGACGCCGAGGTGCAGCGGCAGATGGAGACGGCGTTGAACTGGGGCCGCTACGGCGACATCATCACCGTCGATTCAAGCGGCGATAGAGTGCTGCTCTATCAGCCCGCGCCGCAGGCATCCGAACTGGAGCTGCACTGATGACGTCGGCTCTCGCGCCGGCGCGACGTCGCTCTGGCCCGCCGTGGGCCGCGTTCCCCACGCATGTCCCGTCTATCGTGACGGACCTGCCGGTGGTGCTGGCCGCCCTCGCCTTGTTCTACGGGCTGATGTCGCTGGCGCGCTACTGGGCGGGGCCGGTGAATCCGCAGCCGGAAATTCGCCTGGCGCCCTCCGCTCTGCCGCTCTACGCGCTGTTCTCGCTCGCGCGCCTCGGCCTGGCCTACACCGTGAGCCTCGCCTTCACGCTGGTCTACGCTTACGTGGCCGCGCACAACAGGCGAGCCGAGCGCGTCATGATTCCGCTACTCGACACGCTTCAATCCATCCCCGTGCTGAGCTTTCTTCCGCCCGTGATGCTGGCGATGGTGGCGCTGTTCCCCGCGCAGCAGTTGGGCGTGGAACTGGGCGCGATCCTGCTCATCTTCACCGGGCAGGTCTGGAACATGACCTTCAGCGTCTATTCCTCGCTGAAAAGCGTCCCGCAAGAAATGATCGAGGCGGCCGAAGTCTACCGGCTCAGTTGGTGGCAGAAGTTCGTGCAACTCGAGTTGCCGTACTCCGCCATCGGACTGGTTTGGAATTCGATGATGTCGGTGGCGGGCGGCTGGTTTTTCCTGATGGCCTGCGAGATGTTCACACTGGGAAACCGCGACCTGCGGCTTCCGGGCCTCGGCTCGTATCTGCAGACGGCTGCGAACGCGGGCGACACGCGCGCCGTCCTGTGGGGCCTGGCGACGATGGTGGCGACTATCGTTCTGCTGGACCAGGCGGTCTGGCGGCCCGTGATCGCGTGGAGCGAGAAGTTCAAAGTGGAGCAGGTGGAATCGACGGAAACGCATCGCTCGCCGGTGCTCGATCTGCTGCGCCGCTCGAAGGTGCTGCCGCGCGTGGCCCGCGCCACCGTGTTCCCTGCCCGCGAAACCCTGGCGCTCTACTTCGCCCGGCGGCGCCGTACGCCAGAGCGCGGCGGTGTGGCGCGCGGCGCGGCCAGATGGATTGGATTCGCCGTGGCGGGGGCGGCGGGACTCGGCCTGCTCTACGCGCTATCGCGGATGACCCTGCTCGTCTCGTCGACCTCCTGGCCGGAGCTGCGCGGCATCCTGCTGGGCGCGGGCGCGACGTTCCTGCGCGTCGAGCTGACGCTGCTGCTCGCGGGTCTGTGGACCATTCCGGTGGGAGTCTACATCGGCCTGCGGCCCCGGCTCTCCGCCCTGGCGCAACCGGTGGCGCAGATTGCGGCGTCGGTTCCCGCGACCGCCCTGTTCCCCATCGTGCTGCTATTCCTGATCCGCGCGGGCGGCGGCCTGGGCATCGGTTCCATCATTCTGCTGCTGCTCGGCACGCAGTGGTACCTGCTGTTCAACGTGATCGCGGGGGCCAGCGCCATTCCCACCGACCTCAAGGAAGTTTGCGACGTGTTCCACTTGGGCCGCCTGGAGCGCTGGCGCAGGCTGCTGCTGCCGGGCATCTTCCCGTACCTGGTGACCGGGTTCGTCACCGCATCGGGCGGCGCCTGGAACGCGAGCATCGTGGCGGAGTATTTCCGCTTTCGGGGGCACACGTACTCGCTCACCGGTCTCGGTTCCGCGATCAGCCACGCCACCGATAGCGGCAATTTCCGCATGTTGCTCGTAGCCACGGTCGCCATGGCCGTGATGGTGGTGACCATCAACCGGCTGGTCTGGCGGCGCCTCTACGCCCTGGCCTCGACCAAATTCAAACTGGAAAGCTGAGGCGCCCTGACTCCCGCGCCAGCAAGCATGCGCCGCCCCATGGACGCTTGCCGTGTGCTGGGAACCTGTCGGGAAATAAGGCCAGCGGCCGCATCAAGAGTGGGAGCCGCTTGACGCGTGCCGCGACATGAAGCATCGATTGCACGCCGACGGGTTTCCAGCCGAATGGGAGAAAGAAATCTGGCCCTTCTTCCGGGCCGAACTTCATAGGTGCGCCCGCCAGTTCCAGATGAGAGCCCATCCTCTTCTGCATCAGGCGCAGCAGCACGGGAGAGACAATGTCCAGAACCCAATTCCGAAAACTCGGCGGCCCAGCCAAATCGGTGGCGAGAGCGGAGGCTTCCTCCCGGCTGAAGTAGACGAGCAGACCCTCGGACACGATCAGCGCCCTTTTCGCCCTCCGGCCGAGTTCTCCGAACACCTGGCGGCGTGCGCTCACATCGGTAAGATCGAGCTTAATTCGCTCCAGCGAACACGCCGCCCGCTCCTGTCCGAGGACCTCCTGCTTATAGTCGAGAATCCCTGCCAGGTCGATTTCCACCCAGGCGAGCGCTGGAGGCAGCGACATGCGGTGCGGGCGCGTATCCAGGCCCGCCGCCAGATTGATCACCATGTCCGCGCCCTCTGCGATCTGTTCCCGGATTGTCTGATCGACGCTGTACGTCCGGGCGATCCACGACCAAGTATGGCGCGTTCCGTATTTCAGTTCTGCGGCGATCTGGGCGCCGCGCTCCCCCGCCAGACGCTCGGCGTAGGGATCTCGAAACAGCGCGTCCGGCCTCTTCGTTTCCCAGCCGCGGAAGACCGCAGCCCACAACGCGGTATCCGAGATGTTCCGCAGCGGTGGCATGGATGCTACCAAATTACCCCATTGTCCCAGGAACGCGCGGCGGTGTCCCAGAAGCGGACAGCCCGGCCGGGGACGGACGCGTGAAGCCCCTCATTCCATTGCTCGCGCGGTTGCGGCATGAGAATTGCATCCGCTTCACCGGTTCATCATGCTGACGCCGATTAGACACGCTTTCCGGGTGCTGCTGAAGGACCCCGGCTTCACCGCCGTCGCCATATGCTCGCTGGCGCTGGGAATTGGCGCGACCTCGGCCATGTACAGTTTCGCCGACGCCCTGATGCTGCGGCCCCTGCCCGTTCTGAAACCGGACCGTGTGGTGGCCATCAAGACGGCTAACTCTGGTTCGTTCGGCTTCAGTGCGCCGAGCATCTCCTACCCCGATTACGCCGATCTGCGCGACCGCAATCGTACCTTCGATGGCATGGTGGCCGCGGCCTTCACGAAGGTGGGCTTCAGCCAGGGCTCAACGGCCCTGCCGCGAATGAAAGTCGGCCTGTACGTCTCGGGCAATTTCTTCCGGACGCTGGGCGTCGAGCCCGCGCTTGGCAGGGGCTTTCGCCCGGATGAAGACCGGGCCGAAGGCCGCGATCCAGTGGTGGTGCTGGGCCACGATTTCTGGGTGAGCCAGTTCGGCGGCAGCCCATCGGTTCTCGGTTCTCACATCCGGCTGAACGGAGTCGAATTCACGGTGGTTGGCGTCGCGCCCGAGCGCTTCACCGGCATCGACGTCTACTTCCGGCCGACACTGTTTATTCCGCTGGCCATGTCGCCCCGGCTGGGGCAGAAGAATCTTCTCGACGACCGCAACACGGGCTGGCTGATTGTCAAAGGGCGGTTGAAACCGGGCGTAGGCCTGGCACAGGCGCAGGCCGATATCGGCGCACTGGCGACCCAGTTGCTGAAGCTCCATGCGCACGCCGGCCCGGCCGATCGGATTCAGGTGGTGACCGAACTCGCGCTCCGTGTCGCGCAGGGTCCGCAGGTTGCGGCCATGATGACCATGCTGGCTGTCCTGGGGCTTTGCGTTCTGGCGGTGTCGTGCGCCAACGTGGCGGGTTTGCTGTTGAGCCGGGCGCGCAGCCGCTCCCGCGAGATCGCCGTGCGGCTGGCCATAGGTGCCAGCCGGTGGGCGTTGGTCCGCCAGCTTCTGCTGGAGAACCTGCTGGTGGCCGTGGCCGGGGGCCTGGCGGGCATGCTGGTTGCCGACGCTGCCGGGGCATTCATGCGCCGCACGCCGATCCCCTTCGACATGCCGGTCGTTTTCGATATGTCGGTCAATTACCGCGTGCTGCTGTTCGCGCTCGCAGTTTCGGTCTTCAGCACGCTGTTATTCGGCCTGGCGCCGGCTCTGCGGATCACGCGTCCGGACCTGGTTCCGGCGCTCAAGGCGGGGGACGCCGATAGCGCCGGCAAGCGCCGCCTGTGGGGCCGCAACAGCATCGTGGCGGGGCAGGTGGCTCTCTCGCTGGTGCTGCTGGCCATCTCCTCCGTCCTGGTGCAAAGTTTCAACGAGCAAGTGGCGCAGGGCCCGGGCTTCCGTACCGATCATCTCTTCCTCACCAGCTTCGACACGGAACTGGCGCATTACTCCCCGGATCGATCGAAGCAATTCTACAAGGAGCTGCTCGCGAGAACGCGCTCGGCTCCGGGCGTACGGTCGGCCGCGCTCACCTCCGCCGTTCCGATGATGGGAGTGGACAGCTTCGGCGTCGTTCCGGCGGGCTATCAGTTGCGGCGCGGGGAAGACGCGGTCAAATCGCTCGGCGCGCGTGTCAGCGAGGGCTACTTCGAAACCATGAGAATCGCCGTCCTGCGCGGGCGCGGCTTCCGCGAGTCGGACGACGAGAAATCCCCGCTGGTCGCCGTGGTGAATCGCGAGTTCGCCAGCCGCTATTGGCCGAAAGAAGACGCGCTGGGCAAACGCTTCCACTTGAAAAACGCGACCGGGGATCTGGTGGAGATCGTGGGCATCGCGGGGATGTCGAAGTACATTTGGATCACCGAAGCTCCGCGGGCCTTCGTCTACTTCGCGCTCCGGCAGGATAGCCGTGCGGGGCTCACGCTGGTGACCGAATCGACCGCCCGCGATGCGGCAATCGTGGCGCCGGTAGTGAGGGAGGTGGTGCACGGGCTCGACCCGGATATGCCGGTCTTCGACGTGCGATCCATGCAGGACTTTTACACGCAGCGCGCCGTGAAGACCCCCACCATGATTACGAACATGGTGGCGACGCTGGGTCTGATGGGGCTGGTGCTGGCGGTCGTGGGGCTCTACGGGCTGGTTGCATACTCGGTCAGCCGCCGTACGCGCGAGATCGGCATACGCATCGCCATCGGCGCGGACCCGCGAAAAGTTGTGTGGATGGTGCTGCGGCAGGGGCTGCGCCTGGGCGCCTATGGAGTTGCCGCCGGGTTGGTCGTAGCCTTCTTCTCGTGCCGCGCAGTTACCTCCGCGCTGTTAGTCGGCATGCCGTCCAAAGGGTTTCATCCACTGGAACTGGGGGCAATCGCTGTGCCGCTGCTCCTGATCACGATGCTTGCCGCAGCGGTCCCCGCGCGTCGCGCGTCGCGGGTGGACCCAATCAGAGCGCTCCGGGACGAATGAGATCCCCATACGCCGCACTCACGCTGTTGCTCCTGCCGCTGGCGGCGCGGGCCCAGCAGACGCCCACCATCTTTCCGCTGGCAGACACCAGCGCCCTCTCCGTCGCAGGCGGAAAGGCCGAGCCGGTCGAGTACCTGGGCCGCAAGGCAGTCCGGCTCACCACCGAATCTCGCGGTGACATCTTCGCCTTCGTCAAGGGAACGGACATTGAAGACGGCGAAATCGACGTCAACATCGCCGTTCACATCACCGCGCCTGCCGGCTTCCGCATGCCCGGCTTTACCGGCATCGCATTTCGCGCACGCCCCGATGGCTCGCATTACGACATGTTCTACCTACGCCCACGCAACGCTCTCTCCGGCGACCAGGCGATGCGCAACCACTCGGCGCAATATGTTGCCAAGCCCGACTTCGACTGGTATCCGCTTCGCCGCCAGTGGCCGTGGGTCTACGAGTCGTGGGCAGACCTCCAGCCGGATACATGGACGCACGTGAAGATCGAGATTCACGGCCGCTCCGCCCGCCTCTTCGTCAACGGATCGGCCTCTCCTACGCTCGTGGTCAGCGGCCTCAAGGGCGAGGATCTTGAGGGCGGCGTCGCGCTCTGGGGCTATCCCGGAGAAGAATCCTACTTCTCCAATCTGCGCGTTGCTCCCGTGAAACCCCAGCCCGTCCACAATGGCGGCGAAGCTGCCGGCGCCTGGCGCGTGACCTTCGCCAGCGACTACGGCAGATTCGAGGGCACCATGGACCTTCACCGCGAAGGCGCCGCCATCACGGGCACGTGGTCGGGAGCCTTTGGCGCCAATTGTCCGATCACCGGCGCGTGGCGCGATGGCTACATCGAGCTGACCTTCCCGGGTCAGTGGACAATTGACGACCCCGGCCCCATCGCCGCGAAGCTCGCCGGATGGATCGACGATAAATCCGCCACCGGCCGCATGAAGGTGGAGGGCCGCGCCGACGGCCAATGGACCGCCGAACGGATGAAATAGTCCGGAACACCGGCGCGGCCGAAGTCGTATCATCGCTACAGGACCGAACTTATGAACCGTCTCCTCTTCCCAATTCTTGCCCTCGCGGCAACTGCTCTCCAACTCGCCGGCCAGACCGCACCGCCGAAGCTGAAAGACGAAATGCGAATGCCGTGGACGCGTGGCGACCAGCGCTTCATCCGCCATTGGCTGGTGGTGAGCGACGTGCCGCTCGCCGGCGGTTTCGATAAAGACTGGCTTCGCGATCAGGGCGGCGAGACGGCCGTCCTTCCCGTCGAGAAGATGACGGTGAAGCTGCCCGATGGCAAGACCGTCGCGTGGCGCACCGTGGTCTCCTGGGGCGACGAGGTGGATCTGGGGAACGGCCCCGGCCTGAAGCGCGATCTCATCGCATACGCCTTCGCGAACATACACCGCGACGCGGCCGGCCAGGCCCTGCTGAGCCTGGGCAGCGACGAGAGCATACGCGTGTGGCTGAACGGCGCGCCGGTTCTCGACAAGCGAACCTCCCGCCCGCAGACCTTCGACGAGGATCGCATTCCCGTGGAGATGAAGGCGGGCGACAACGCGCTGCTGATCAAGTCCGAGCAGCGCATCGGGCCCCAGACCATCTCGGCCCGCGTGCTCGAGCCCGGCACAGTACCCGCGCGCATCCTCGAAATCGGACCCTCGGTGCGCGAGTCCACTGCGGACGCCCTGATTGTCAGGACCGACGCCAACGGCGATGGCGCGGCGCTCGACAAAGTCACGGTGCAGGTGGTTGGCGCGGGAGGCAAGGTCTTCGCGGAAAGGACCGCGCCGCGGGGCGAGCGGCTCAGCTTCGATCCCTCCGCCTGGCCCGATGGCCCCTACGAGGTCCGCTGCACCACGCACCGGGCGAACGGCCTGCTCTACTCGACGCACCTCGCCTGGTACAAGGGCGACGCCGTTGCCCAGGCTCGGCGTCTGGTGGCCGCGGCGGCCCAGGCCGATGCGCAAACGGCGGCGGGCTTCACCATCAAGATGCTCGCCGACATGGTGGTCGACCGGCTGGAGACCCGCGACCTCGATAAAGTCACCGGCAATCCGTGGTGGGCCATACATTCCCCGCTCATGGAATTCGAAGAGATGCAGATGGAAGCTAAGGGCGTCCCGGCGATCGTCAGGCCGTACGGTTTTGTGCGCCTGGCTTATCGCGACGAGGTGGACGGTTCGCCGCAATTCTGCCCCGCTTATCTGCCCGGCGGTTACGATCCCGCGAAGAAGTGGCCGCTCGTTGTGAAGATGCATGGCTACAATCCGGCGAACCCCGATTATGTGCGGTGGTGGGGCGTCGATTCGCGCCATCACGCGCTGGCCGACGTCGAATACGACGGCCACCAGGGGATCATTTACGTGGAACCGCACGGCCGCGGCAACGCCTGGTATCTCGGGATCGGCGACCGCGACGTGGTGCGCGTCATCGAGCTCGCCAAAGCGCGCTTCAACATCGACGAGAATCGCGTCTACCTCACCGGCGATTCGATGGGCGGCTGGGGCACCTGGAACATCGGCACGCGCCATCCGGACCTGTTCGCCGCGCTCGCGCCGATTTTCGGCGGAGTGGACTACCACTCCCGTCTCTCCGAAGAAGCGCTGGCGAAGCTCACGCCGCTGGCGCGCTATTTCTACGAGAAGGAAAGCTCCTGGTCCATGGCCGATTCGCTCGTGAAGATGCCCATCCTGGTGAATCACGGCGACTCCGATCACACCGTGAACGTCGAGTTTTCGCATTATGGCGTGCGCATGCTCGAGCGTTGGGGTTACAACATACGCTACGACGAGCATCCCGGTTACGGGCACGAGGACCTGAACGCGATGGGGGATGTCATCGACTGGTTCCTGAAACACCGCCGCGAGCCCAACCCCGCGCGCGTGCGGCTGCGCACGGCCGAGCTTCGAAACGCTTCGGCCTACTGGGCCAGCATCGAGCAGGCGACCAGGCCGGACGACTTCATGTTGCTCGACGCCGAACTCATGGGACCGAACGCCATCCGCCTCGATACGCGCAATGTCGAGGCTGTCACGCTCTCGCCCGTTTCCGCGCTCATCGACCCCGCCCGGCCGGTCGCAGTCAACTGGAATGGCGTGATGAGCGACGTGGCTTTCGATGCGGGGAAGCTCCGCCTGCGCGCCGCCCAGGACGCGGCTGGGCCTCTGGAGAAGAACTCGCGGATTGCCGGGCCGCTGAACGACATCCTCGCCACTCCCTTCGCCATCGTCACCGGCACCAGCTCATCCGATCCGGCGATGAAGCGTATGTGCGCACTCAAGGGCGCGGTAATGGCCACCGCATGGAGGACCTGGCAGCGCCAGCCGCCGCGCGTTTTCAAAGACACCGAACTCTCGGACGCCGACGCGGCCCACTACTCGCTGGTCCTGATTGGGGGCGCCGGCGACAACCTGATTGCGAAGAAGCTGGCGGCAAAGATCCCGCTCGAAATCGCCGCCGATCATATCAAGATCGGCCCGCGCTCTTTCGCGGTCCACGACGCGCGGGTGCAGATGATCTACCCGAATCCGCTCAACGCGGAGAGGTACGTAATGGTGGTGGCCGCCACTTCCGCCGGTGGGATGTTCTTCGTCAACGCCGGGAGCCTGATAGCATCGCCGGACTTCGATTTCATCGTTCAGGACGGCCGCGTGCCCGCGGGCCAGGAGGGGGGCTCGGAGGCCGATGTCGCTGTAGCGGGCGGCTGGTTCAACCGGCACTGGGAGTTCGAAGGCGCTCTCGCGCGCCCCGGCGATGCGGCGCTCCGTAGCCACGCCGTGTTGTTGCACGCACCCGGCCATGGCCACGTGGTCGATCCCAAGATCCTCGATTCTTACGTCGGGAAATACGAGACCTCAACCAACGCCACCGTCGAGATCGAGAGGAAGGATAGCCGGTTGATGGCCCACGTGTCCGGCGAGAGCCTGAGCGCCGCACTCGTCCCGATCTCCGACACCGAGTTCTACATCCTGGTGGGCTCGGTGCACCTCATCTTCATGAAAGACGCCGCGGGCAAGACGGTCGGCTACGAGAGCTGGGTAAGCGGCCAGCCGATAACGGGGAAGAAGATCGAGTAGACTCGGGGTATGCCAGTAGCCGCTGGCGCCCCATTTCAAGACGGTTCCGTGCGGGGGCTGGTTGACCGTCCGGCGGGCCCGCTTCAAGACGGTCTCGTGCTGACGCATGGAGCCGGAGGGGACAGCCGTATGGCGCTGCTCGCCGCCGTGGCGCAGGCTTTCACGGCCGCGGGAGTGTGCGTGCTTCGATGCGATCTTCCCTTCCGCCAGAAGCGGCCGCATGGGCCGCCTTCGCCCTCGACCGCCGCCGCCGACCGCGCCGGGCTGAAGGACGCAGTCGCCGCGATGCGCACCATCGTGCCGGGCCGCGTTTTTCTGGGAGGCCAATCGTATGGAGGCCGGCAGGCGAGCATGCTGGCGGCGGAAGAGCCGGAGCTGGCCGCGGCCTTGCTGCTGTTGTCCTATCCGCTGCACGCGCCGGGGAAGCCGGAGCAGCCGCGCACGGCGCACTTCCCCACCCTCCGCACGCCCTGCCTTTTCGTCCACGGCCCGCGCGACCCGTTCGCTACGACCGACGAACTGCGCGAGGCTTTGAAGCTGATTCCGGCGCCGGTCTCCATGGTCGAGATTCCGGATGCGGGTCACGACCTGCTGCGCGGCGCATTCGACGCGGGCAAGCTCGTGGTCGAGCCGTTTCTAAAGCTCGCCTCCGCTCACTTCGCCGAGGGATTGGGCTCGTGAAGGCCGAAGACGTTCCCTTCGGGATCGGTGCAATATGCCTGATAGCCGACCCCGGGGATTGCCATCTTCGGAACCATCACCTGACCGCCCGAGCGCACGACTTGCTGGACAGCCTCGTCCACCGAATCCACGCCAACGGTCGCAACGGTCCGCGGGGCGCCGTCCTGGCGGCGCAGGATGCCGCCGTCGATGCCGCGCTCGCCCTCCGCACCGGTTGAGACGAGCCAGTATTCCGCGGGCCCATCCCACTTCTGAATCACCCACCCGAGCGCCTTGCGATAGAACTCCGCGGTCTTCTCGGGATCCTGAGCGGCAAATTCAAAATGAACGACTCTGGGCATCGCCTACCCTCCTGGCGCGATTCTCTCACACGCCGGGGGCCGGGCGTAGGGATAGGCCGGAGGGCTTACTCCGGCGGGACCTGTAGGCGAAGGCCTTTGGCGGCGTTGGCCTCACGGGTGGCCGCTCGATCGACGGCGGTGACCGGCATCTGGTTGATCACGCCATCGGCGTTGACGTAGTGGAGCACGCCGCTCTGGGCCCAGACGGCGACAGCCTGGTGTGTCGCGCGGTCCTTACCTACGATGTCGAACTGCGCCGCCGGGGCGTTGGTCTCCGGAGGGTTCACCGCAGTGTAATCGTGGACCGTGCCTTTGACGAGCCGGGGCGGGGGCGGAGGAGGCAGTTGCTCGGGCAGGACCACGAGGCTGGGAGCGGCTGCATAGGGCTGGTTGCCCTGGCCGTCGTAACCGTACCCGTAGCCGGTGTAGTCCTCGCCGAAGTCGGGGAGCCAGCCGTATCCGTAACCGTAGCCTCCGCCGTACCCATTTCTGAATCCGCGCATGCCGCGCAGAGGACCGGCGGTCCCCATCGCTGGGATTCCCCCTAAGGGCGGGATGCCGGTGGCTCCTGGCGGGACGCCCATCTGGACGACGCCGCCGCCACCGCGGTAGCCGCCGTGGTAGCCGCCGCCGCGCTGGGCAGCGGCCGGCAGAGAAAGCAGGGCGCACAGGGCGAACGCACAAAACGACGCCTTCATATGCACCTCCTGCTCTGAGCGTAACGCCGAATGCGCCTGGAAACAAGCCCCTCGGCGTCACTCCGATTTCGAGGTTACGAACTGTGCTCGTGAGCCCAGTTCATGCGTTCGACGATGGTGGGCGGCTCGTAGGTCTTTCCGCGCGCCAGACGGCGCTCTTCGCGCCAGGCAGTCAACAGCATCACCGGGCCGAGGACTCCGGCCGAAAGCGTCGCCAGCGGGCCGAGGGCGCGCTCGATATCCTGCAGCAGGCCTCGAATGCGCTCGCTCACCACCAGGTTGGTCTTGCGCAGCCTGTGCTCCATGGCCCACAACGCGCTGGCGTAGACCACCCGGAGTTGCTTGGCCTCGCGATCGAACCGGGCGCGGATGCGGGCGTCGGCGCTGTCGCGGTATTGCTTCCAGCCTTCGAAGGTGGTGCGGCAGATGCGGTAGAGGCTGGGGCCGTTGATCTCGAAGTCGCGGAAGAAGGCGTAGTCGAGGAACTTCTTCGAATCGTCGCGCGAGATGGCGGCGTGGCGGAAATTGAACTTGAACTGGCCGTGGATATCGGCCAGGTCCACGTCGTCGAGCAGGCGGCCCGCGGCGTCGATCTCGCGGTAGAGCGGCGTGCCGGGAACCGGCGTGTAGAGCATGAACTGGTGGAAGTCCGTATCGTGGCTCACGGCGTGTTCAATCTCGGCCATGATGTTGCCGGGCGTGTGATGTTCGAGGCCCACGATGGTGGAGCCGAGCACGCGAATCCCGTGCTGGCGCAGCTCGTGCGTGAGCTGCAGCGTGTCGGTGCCCTTGAGCTTTCCGTAGGTCGCCTGCGGCGATTCCAGGCCCATCCAGATCCAGGAGACACCCAGATCCACCAGCTCTTCCATGGTGTACTTCTTGATGGCGTTGGCGGAGGAGAAGACGTAAAGCTCCCAGCTTTTCTTCTCCTGCTTCATGTGGGCCAGCAACTCGAGCGCGCGCGGCTTGTTCAGCAGAAAGTTCTCGTCCATGACGAAGAACGACTGCATGCCCTGGTCCTTCTCGGCCTGCCGCATCACCTCGAACAACTGGCCGCCGGTGTTGAAGAAATCGATCTGCTTTCCCTTGCCGCCGAAGAACGCGGAGGTGGTGCAGAAGTTGCAGCCCATGGGGCAACCCACCGAAGGGATGATGGTGGCCGACGTGGACCCGCGATAATCGGGCAACGGAATCCCCAGGATCCGGCGATGGAAGCCGGAGGGAATGTTGGGATGGACGATGGGGGCGTTCTCATCCTCGCCCAGGTGCCGGCGCATCCAGGAGATGCCTTCGCCGCGGACGATGTGATCGGCATCCAGCATTTCTTCGATGCCGGAAATGGCCGCGACGTGGCCGCCCACAATGATCTCCGAATGGGGCGACAGCTCGCGGACCATGCGGCACATCTCGCGCACCTTGTGTACGTTGACGATGATGGAAGAGATGCCGACGATGTCGTAGTGCTGCGACTGCAACTCGCGGGCAAAGATCTCGCGCGTGGGGAAATCGAGAACTGTGCAAGGCGCCGAGATGTTGGCCTGGATCATGACAATGCCCCAGGACCGGTGAAACATGCGAAGCGAAAAGGCGCCCTGCGCGCGGGTGACCTGATTGTGGTAAAGCTCCATCGGGTTGATGGAGCGGCTGCCAAACTCGTCGTCCTGCGCGTAGGGGCCGAAAACTGAGGCTAAGAGGACACGGGCGCTCTTGCCCTTAGGATGAGGGGACAAATGAACCTTTCTTAGAAACCGAAGGAAGCTTACCAGCGCGGTTCGCGCCGACGACCCCCGCCACCGCCACTGCCGCCACCCCGGTTGCCGCTGCGGAAACCACCTCCGCCGCCGCCTCCACCGGGACCATGGCCACGCTCGGGCCTGGGCCGGGCTTCATTCACGTTGAGGGCGCGCCCACCGAGCGCCTGCCCGTTCAACGCGGTAATGGCGCGATCAGCCTCGGCGCCGTCGGTCATTTCAACGAATCCAAAGCCGCGGGGCTGGCCGGTGTCGCGATCGCGGATCAGCGTCACGCGCTCGACCGCGCCGTAGGTCTCGAATAATGCGCGAATGGAATCTTCAGTCGCGCCGAAATCCAGGTTACCGACAAAAATGTTCTTCACCTACCCTATTCTCCTTACGTTGAAAACCGGCTTTCGTGGCGCAAAGGGATCTCGGCCAGTTCGGCTGGACGCTCAAACGCACTTTTAGTGTAGCAGGTCTCGCCCCCGGAGACGTGCGCCGGCATCAGGGCCGCGCTTCACCTTTTCCAGCAGATCAACTCGCCTTGGCCGATGGGGACGAGCACGGAGTCGACCCGGTCATCCTGGAGGGCGCGATCGAGCATGGGCTGCAAGTCCGCTCGATGGCTGATGACGTTGTCGGCGACCAGGAGGCCGCCCGGCACCAGGCGCGGCACGACCGCGTCGTAACATGGCGCGTAGGACTCCTTCTCGCAATCGAGGAAACAGAAAGAGATGCCCTTGTAGGCTGGCAGGCGATCGCGGGCGTCGCCGCGAATGAGCTCGACGACATCGCCGACGCCGGCCAGTTGGAATGTCGATTCCGCGAGCCGGGCTTTCTCTTCCAGAATCTCGAAGGTCACGATCTTCCGGCTGGTTGCGCGGCAGGCCAGAGCGAGCCAGAGAGTGGAGTAGCCGGCGCTGGTTCCGATTTCGATTAAGCGGCCCAGCGGAGCGGCTGCGGCCAGGATGGCGAGGAACCTGCCCACCTCGGGAGGAATCTGGCGGAGCCGCTCGAGCCGGGGCGTCCCGTCAGTCCGGTCGCGCGAGTCGATCTGCTCCAGCTCGCGCATACGGGAAAGAATGGGTTGCGGTATGTCGTGGAACACACCGCCTCATTTCTTGGCTGCTTCGGGGGCCGGCTCTTTGGCCGGGGCGGGCGTGCGGGTGTAGACGATCTTCTTGGTTCCGCCGTCGCAGCTACCAACTACCTTGCCTTCGGCGTCCTTGGTCTTGTCGACGATGTCGAGCGAGTAGGATTTGACGTTGTTGGCGTCCAGCTTCTTCGCGATTTCGGCCTTCAGTTCCTCGCAGGGCTTGGGGCTGACGGCGTAGCTGGACACGGATGCAAAAAGGAGAAAAGCAAACACGAGGGGCTTACGCATGGAGGGAGCATAACACACTAACCGGCACGAAAATGCCGGGACTGCAGGAACCGGTCCCTGTCTCCTCCGAGGAGGAGAATTAGCCACTATGGCCGCCTTGCGAACGTTGCACCACGTTTGACCCGAACTTTGAGCCCTCGGCCGATTGGGGGCGCCGGACGTGGCTCCGGAACGAGCTGCTAACTCGGCGAGCGAGCAGCCTCTTTTCGATCTGACGGTACCACGCGGGGGCGCGGCGCGCTGTGAGGCGGAAACGCCAAGCGGTTGAAAGACGGGGGGAAATGAGGAGCGACCGGCTGTGACCGCAGGGTGCGGGATTCGGAACGCGGTACCGGGTGGTACTCAATCAAAGGTACTGTTATTCCCAGTTACTGCCAAGCCATTGCCCCCGAATTCGGTCTCTGAGATTCTTATTACTGGTCTAAAATAGAAGCCAGATTGGCGAGTGCCGGCGGTTTCGGGCTATGAATGTCCTTTGTGTGATCCCCGCTCGGGGCGGGTCGAAGAACGCCCCGTTGCAGAACTCCCGCTTGCTCGCGGGAAAACCGCTGTTGGCCTATACGGCTGAAGCGGCGCTAGCGGCGGCCAGTCTGTCGAAGGTGGTGCTGAGCACCGACGACGAAGCTGTCGCCGAAACCGGGCGGCGATGCGGCCTGGATCCCTGGATGCTTCCAGCCGGATCGCCCGGGGAACTGCTCGGGGTGGTGCAGGACGCGGTTCGGCGCCTGGAAGAGAAGGGCGAGCGCTGCGACGCGGTGTGCATTCTGGACCCGGCCAGTCCGTTCCGGCGGGCCGAGGATATCGACCGCTGCATCGCGCTGCTGGAGCGATCGGGCGCGGATAACGTGGTCACGGTGGTTCCCGTGCCGCGGGAGTATCATCCGCAGAAGGTCTACCTGGAAGGGCCGGACGGTACGCTCGAAGCGGCGCCGGCCAACGGGTCGGGCGAGTTGCCGCCGGCGTTCCAGCACGATGGCTCGGTGCGCGTGGTCAGGCGCGACGCGCTGATGAACGGCAAGGGACTGGCGGGCGGACGCACGGCTGGATACGTGGTGGACCCGGTGCGGTTCGTAAAGCTGGAACGGCCGGAGGACTGGGGACGGGCGGAGCGCATTGCCCGCCTCGGAACCCACAAGGGGACGGCCGGCCGGATCGCGCCGCTGGCCGGGACGCGCCGGAATCACCCGGTGGGATGGGCGCCGACGGCGATTGCCGAGCCGCTGGTTTCGACCGGGGTTGGCCTCGCGGCGAAAGGCGCGCTGGGCTCGTCGGGGACCTTGAAGGGAACGTATCTCGATCCGGTTCGTAAGGCGGCGAAACCGCGCTCGCGCGAGGTGGAGACTCCGTTCCCGATTCAGGACGCACGGCTGCCGGCGGAGCGCGAGGTGACGGCGCACGAGGTTCTTGACCCCGTCTCCCCTGCCCTGCTGGCGCCGCGATCGCGGACGGGCAGCACGCCCACGGTGCAGCGGATCGAGGACCCGTTCCGGCCACAGGCGGAAGTGACGCCGGATATCGGTAAGGCCGAGAGGCCACTGGTGGCGGCGCTGGCGGCCCGGAACCTGGCAGGATCTGCCTTGCAGAAGGCCGCGGAGCCGAAGTGGCGCGAGATCGCCGGGGGCTCGCAGGCGCGGGCGGCGGCGGCGCCGATTGAATTCTCAGGGCTGCCTGGGAAGGCCGCGGGGAGGGTGAAACCGGTACAGCCGTTTGCGCTCGGCGTGTCGGCGCTCGGCCCGGCGCCGAAAGGACAGCCACGAATCAGGCCATGGCCTCCGGTGGTTCTGGCGGCGGCATTCTTCCCGGACCCGCAGGCCCTGGAGCCGGCTTCGGGCCGGTTGAAGGCGTGCGAGCAGTTGGTCTACGCTCCGGTGTTCCGGCGCGATGGACGCCAGGTGGCGCAGGTGGCGCGAGCGACGGTGGCGCGAGTGGAAGCCGTGGGCACACACGCCGCGGAGTTGCTGGACGCGCGTCCGCTGGTGTTCGCGCACCCGCTGGCCGGCGCTCCTACGGCGGCGATCAAGGGCCGTGCGAGGATGCTGGCGTCGAAGTGGGTGGCGGAAGATTGGGAGCGGCTGGCGCAGGAATCGACGGTGGTGGTCTTCCGGCTGCTTCAGGCGAAGGCGCGGGGCGTGAAGTGGCCGGTGGCGCTGGTTTTCGTACCTCAGCCAAAACGGCCGCCCAAGGCGGGCAGCCAGACGGCGATGGATCCGTACGGCCTCACCGTGTTTGCCGTACCGGTAGCCGGCGTGCCGAAATCGCGAGATGTGCGGACGCGTTTGCGCGGCGCCGAGCAGCGGAAGATTGCTGCGCCGGCGGTACGTCCCGATAAGAAGACGGCGGCGAGCGCCGGTCCATGCGCCGCGGGATTCCACGACCTGCCCGGCGAGCCGCGAACTCCGGCGTTCCGGGGCGTTGTCCGGGCTGCGATGATGCCGGCGGGAGTGTTCCACCTCATCGAGATCGACGACCACGAAGACGACCGGACATGGAAACGCGCGCCGCACTATCAGGGCCTGCCGGCGATCCTCGATCCGGGACGCAGCGTCTTGGCGAGCCTGCAGGTTGCCGCGCCCGCGGGTTACCATCGTGTCTTCACGGAGCCGCGCATGGGACAGAAGGGCGACTATCAGTCGTGCGGGCCGTTCGTGCCCGCGTTCACCGTGGTCCTGGCGAACGGCGAGGTGGCACCGATGCGGATGGACTTCGCCGCGATCGCCCCATCCGGCTCGTCGCGATGGCGGCTGCCGTTCAAGAAGACCGGGATGTTCTAGGGAACGGCGAGTTGGCACATCGTTCCTTCCTTCGCAACGCGGTGGAGTACGGGGCCGCGGTGTGCGTGCTCGGTTCGTTGCGCTACACGCCGCGGGCGGTGGCCGAGCGGCTGTCGCGGGGGTACGCAGGCGTGCTCGATAGGGCCGTGCCGCGGCTGCGTCGCATCGCACTGCAGAACCTGGCGATGGCGATGCCGGAGAAGACCGAGGCCGAGCGCAAGCGGATTGCCGACGGGGTGTTCGGATCGATTGCGCGCCTGCTGGTTACCTTCGCGAAGTTTCCGCAGATCGGGCGGGACAACTTTTCGCACTGGGCGCGGCACGAGGGCTACGAGCATTTCGAAGAGGCCCGGAAACAGGGGCGCGGCGTGCTGCTGGCGACGGCGCACCTGGGCAATTGGGAGTTGGGCGCGCTGGCGCACGCGCTCGACGGCGACCCGATGCACGTGGTGGTGCGGCCGCTCGACAATCCGTTTATCGACCGGCTGGTGGCGCGGCGGCGCGCGGCGTGCGGCAATCGCGTGATCGAGAAGCGGGAGGCGGCGCGTCCGATTTTCAAAGCGCTGGCGGCAAACGAAACCGTGGGGATTCTTATTGACCAGAACTCCGGGCTGGACCAGGGCGTTTTCGTGGACTTCTTCGGCGTGGCGGCGTGCGCGGGGACGGGATTCGCGAGGATTGCGGCACGAAGCGGGGCGGCGGCGATCCCGGCGTTTGCGTTGTGGTCGGAGGAAGAGAAGCGCTACGTGGTGCGGTATTATGCGCCGGTTGAGATGACGGGCTCGGCGGAGGAAGACACGGCGCGGCTGCAGAAGCGGCTGGAGGCGGCGATCCGGGAGTACCCGGACCAGTGGCTGTGGATACACCGGCGGTGGAAGACGCGGCCGGCGGGGGAAGGGGGGGTGTACGGGTAGGGGGGCGAGAGGGGCGCGGCGCAAGGCCAATATGAAGCTTGTCCGATCAAACGCGCCGGAAGTAGTTCAGGCCATCACGTTGGACGGGGTCCGAGCTAGCCGTTGGATCAACGACCTAATCGTCCGCGCCGGGGTCGCGAACATTATCGCCGTGCCACTCATCCTGGCAACAAGCCTCGGCGACGCTTCATTAGGGGTCGTCAGATTCGGGCTTCCGGTCTTCGCTGCCTTGAACGTGCTCCTGTTCTCTCGTGCGCGATCCGTCCGACGGAACTGGGTCGTTGCCATCACTAGCGACAAAGTTTACGTTCGCTTGGATGCGAGGCGTGGGTGGTGGGGAGGGACCGTGGAGGAATCCGAGGTGGCTGTATTCGAGGTCGCGGAGGTCGTTTCGATCTCAATGCGAACTGTCGAGGTTCAGGTTTCAGGGCCACGCGGAACTAAACAGTGGTTGGTAATCGAGCCCGCCGGGGGGCTGTCTGAAGAGATCTCCGAGAGGTGCGGCCGCAGCCCGTGTCATCAGGACCGGGAAACTCTGGCGGGTGACGAGGAAGGATGCCTCACGATTCAGTGGCAACGGTATCGGCCTGCTCTGCGGGCATTCCTGAATGCAGCGGCGCGCAAATGCCCATCCTTAGTCGCTGCGCAGGAACAGTCTCTGAAGCTGGACCTGAGACGAATGCTGCGTGAACCCGAGGCGTATCAGCGTCAGGTGCTCGCCGAAGCGAAGCGGGTTGGATTCGGCGCCGCGGCCGCGCTCGAGCTGGTGAGATTCAGGCACATGCCGTTTTCGCAGGCCATGGCGTACATGGCGGAGTTGGGCGCCACGACGCTCGGCAAGGAGCCGCCCAACACCCCCGCGACGCAGGGGCGCGAGTTGCCGGCTGCCACCCGTTCCTCCGGGCGGGAGTCCCAAGCATCGAGGCCTAGCGGCGACGAACTGCACCGTGGGGCCAAAGGAGGCGCGCACCGCGATCTCTGTCCGCGATGGATGATTTCCCTCGCTATTGGGGTGGTGCTGGCGGTCGATTTCGCCCTTTTCGGGCAGAACTTCAAGCAAGGAACTCTCGTCGGGACGGCGGGCCTGCTGTGGCTGGCTGTGCTGTGGCTCCCAGCGACAAGGCGCCCCGTTGGCATTCGGCAGATGGCTTCATTGATCGTTTTTGCCGTGTTTGCCGTCGTCGTGTGGAACCGGCCTGGAGCCGTGATCGTCGCAGACATCTGGTTCGCCCTGGTTCTTGTGACCGGGATCGGCGAGTTACTAGTCTCGCGTGCGCCCGGCACAACGCGCTGGAGGTCTCTGCAAATCACGGCTTCAGGCCTGTGCGGCGCCATCGAGAACGGTAGCACCTACGCCTCCGCCACGCTGGTGCAGGAGTTCTCGGCTGGGTGGGAGTCGGAGCTCTCCTCCGTGACGACCGACCGTTCGGGCCGCTTCGAGTTGCCGAAAGTCGCTCCAGGGCCAGTGCACTATCTGGCCATCTCGCATCCGGGGACGGAAACGCAATACCTTGAGGTCACGCTGGCACACGATGCGAAACCGCTGCTCGTGCGCCTTCGCCCGTGGTCCGGTTGAGATGACGGGCTCGGCGGAGGACGACACGGCGCGGCTGCAGAAGCGGCTCGAGGCGGCGATCCGGGAAACGAATGAGGTCCGCATCACTCGCCGCGCTTGCGGCAGTTCGGGTTCGAGCAGTGTACTCCGACGCGTTTCGCGACGGTGTTGATCGTGTCTGTGCAGAAGTCGTCGCGTGCTGGCATGACGTGTATCCTACCATCGCGAGCACGGACTGACGTTCGCGGGTGCTTGCGCGTCGAGCGCGCTGTCGAGCGTGTTGCTCTTACGGCTTCGAGGGCGCGACGAAATCGATCACCCGGCGGTCGTTCCGCCGATAGACGCTGAAGTCCCTGCGGTCGATGGTCAACACCTGGGATCGCGGATGCAACTCGCTCATGACGACGATTGACGCGTCAGCCAGGTCCATCTGACGATACCGCGACATCAGAGTTCGAATGCGGGGCCAGTGCGTCGACATATCAAACTCCAGTCGAATGGCGGCGCGTTCGAGCAGTTGGAATAACGGTTCGACCGCTGCGCCGTCCTCGCGCAGAAAGTACACAACTTCCGTGAGGACGGGCTCGGAGACCAGCATCGGGGGTCGCACTTGTTTCATCAGCGCTACAGCCCAGGTGTGATGTGGATCGTTGCGATTGAGATACGCAAGGAGCGGACCGGTATCGCAGATCGTGATCATGACCGGCGGAACCTGCTGCGGGCGTTCGTCGCCGGACGCCGGGCGCCGGTAACGCTGCCGGCGAGATCGGCGGTCAACGTATAGACGGACCCGCCGCTCGCCGGCGGAGCCTCGACGAGTTGGCGAACGAGCGCGGCGACACTGCGTCCGCTCAGGCGGGCCTGCTGCCTCAGTTGTCGCACGGTTGCTTCCGGGAGCTTAATTGTGATGCCTTTCATGGCGCCCATAGCAACAGGGTAACTTAGTTCTGACGAACCGGCAATACCGAGGGAGCCTCATCCGGACATGTCAGGCACGATCACCTCGCGCGGCCGCCGGTGCGCTGGCCTACTGGCCGACCAGGTAGCCGGAGATCGCGCAGAGGATTCCTTGCGGGTTAGGAGACGCCGGATTCGCGCGGAAGTAGAGCTGGATGGTGGCCGGCCCTCCGGCGGGAATGTTTGCGTAGGCACGGAGCGGAGTCGTTAACCGCCAGATGTCCGTGGTGGCCGTTGAGGACTGTTTGGTCAGCGCCAGGTCTCGATGACCGCTTCGCGCCCGGCCGGGATAGTAAACAGAGCGCAGGATGCCTGGCAGTAGACCGGATCGACGTTGCCGGTGAAGCAGGACGAGTTGAACCCGTTGCGGGCGGGGCGGTCCGCATCCACGGGCTCGTTTCGTCCCATCGAGAGCGTCATGCTACGATTGCTAACAATCCGCCGAACAAATGTCCCAGCTCATCAATTCCGCTGCCGCCGCCTCGCGAGCGGCCGAGTTCCGCGACCAGCTCAGCGAGCGCGTGCTCATCGCCGATGGGGCTATGGGCACCATGCTCTACACCAAGGGCGTGTTCATCAACCGGTGCTATGACGAGTTGAACCTGCCGGCGCCGGCGATGGTGCGCGAGCTGCACGAAGAATACGTCAAGGCCGGCGCGCAGATCGTCGAGACCAATACGTTCGGCGCGAACCGCATACGCCTGGCCGGTTACGGACTCGCGGAGACGGGGGGACGATGCAATGGACTCCGCTTTCCGGCCACTTAGCACCCGAGAACGAGGACTTATCGAGAAGCTTTTGGAAGCCGATTTCACGGGTCGTGATGAGCTATGCGCGCAACTGAGTTCGCTCACCGGCAAGCAAATTATAGAGGACGGCACGCTGCGTCTGCGATGCAGTGCGGGCCCTCCCGCACCAACAAAATACCGCCTGGCGGCGGAGGGCATGTGCAAAGACGCGGACGGCGCGCTGATCTCCGTTTTGCTTCACGTTGACGACGAAGGATTTATGACGATGCTGGAGATTCTCAGGTACGGTGGATCTCCGATCATTAATCCCCCGTCTCCCGAGCGACTCACAGGCCTGTTACCGTAAGCGCCAGAGCAGCGCCCGAGCGCGAAGAGAAGGAAGGCAGACTCCGAGAGAATGAGTCCGGAGGGAAGTGAAGACGCCCGGTCTGAGCGCTCCGAACCGGCCTCGGACACGGTAGACTGTGGTTATGCCGCCGTCGGAGCGCATCGTCGTCGACCCCAAGGTCCTGGCTGGCAAGCCGGTGATTCGCGGGACGCGTCTCGCCGTCGAGTTCATCCTGGAACTCCTGGCAGGTGGGCAGTCTGAGAACGACATCCTGACCAACTACCCGGGCCTGACGCGAGAGGACATCCTCGCCTGTCTGTCGTACGCCAGCTATCTCGCCCACGAATACAAGGCGTTCCCTATTCCAGCGTAGATGCGCCTCCTCGCCGACGAGAACTTTCCGAAGCCGATCGTAGAGGCACTTCGAGCCGATGGGCACGACGTCCTATGGGCCCGCACGGAGCTCGCTGGAACAAGCGACGTCGCCCTGCTGGATCTGGCGGAGTCCGAAGCACGCATCGTGCTGACGCTCGACAAGGACTTCTGGCAGATTGGCGTTCGGCGCCGGAGCCCACTGGCACAATCCGGGGTCGTTCTGTTCCGAGTTCATCCCGCGACTCCCGAGAGGCTCGCGCCGCTTGTGCATGCGTTTGCTGCGGCGGATACTGCGTGGGCCGGCCATATCAGCATCATCACGGTCGATGGAATTCAGATGGTCGCGGCGCGCAGAAAGTGACGCGCATCTTCGCCGTTATTCCCCGCGAAAACGGGTCGCCCGGCCGGGATGGTAAATAGAGCGCAGGATGCCTGGCCGTGGACCGGATCGACGTTCCCGCCAGGAGCGGAGCGCACGGGCTCGTTTCGTCTCATCTGAAGCGTTATGCTACGATTGCTAACAATCCGCCGAACAAATGTCCCAGCTCATCAATTCCGCTGCCGTTGCCTCCCGAGCGGCCGAGTTCCGCGACCAGCTCAGCGAGCGCGTGCTCATCGCCGATGGGGCCATGGGCACCATGCTCTACACCAAGGGCGTGTTCATCAACCGCTGCTATGACGAGTTGAACCTGTCGGCGCCCGCGATGGTGCGCGAGCTGCACGAAGAATACGTCAAGGCCGGCGCACAGATCGTCGAGACCAATACGTTCGGCGCGAACCGGATACGGCTGGCCGGGTACGGATTCGCGGAGAAGCTGTCCGCGATCAACCGCGCCGGAGTGCGGCTGGCGCGCGAGGCGGCCGCGGGGCAGGCGTTCGTGGCGGGATCGATCGGACCGCTGGGCGTTCGCATCGAGCCGCTGGGCCGCACTTCGTTCGCCGAAGCGCGCGCGGCCTTCCTAGAGCACGCCGGGGCGCTGGTGGAGGCGGGAGTCGATCTGCTGATTCTCGAAACCTTCGGCGCGATCGAGGAACTGCGGGAAGCCATCGCCGCGGCGCGCGAAGCCGCCGGAGAGGAGATGGCCATCGTCGCGCAGGTGACCATAGACGATTTCGGCAACATGCCGGATGGGACCGAGACCGCGGTCTTCACGCAAAAGCTGGACGAATGGGCGGTGGACGCGATCGGGCTGAACTGCTCGGTGGGCCCGAAGGCTGCGCTCGAGACCATCGAGAAGATGGCGGCGCACACGCACAAGCCGCTGACCGCGATGCCGAACGCGGGACACCCGGCGACGGTGGAAGGCCGCAAGATTTACCTGTGCTCGCCGGAGTACATGGCGCAATACGCGCGCCGGTTCATATGGGCGGGGGTGAAGATTATCGGCGGATGCTGCGGCACGACGCCGGAGCACATACGGCTGATCCGGTCGGAGGCACGGTCGCTACAGCCGGTGCAGCGAGGGCTGGCGGTGACGGTGGAGGAGCCGGGGGCGCGGGCGCAGGCGATGACGGCGGCGCCGCTGGCGGATAAATCGAAGCTCGGGGCGAAGCTGGCGGCGGGGCGTTTCGTCTCCTTCGTCGAGATTCTGCCGCCGCGCGGGGTGGACGCATCGAAGGAAATCGAGGGGGCGCGGCTCTGCGCCGCCGCAGGGATCGACTGCATCAACGTGCCGGACGGCCCGCGCGCTTCGGCCCGCATGAGCGCTCAGATCACGTGCATGCTGATTCAGCAGCAGGCCGGGATCGAAGCCGTGCTGCATTTCTGCTGCCGCGACCGCAACATTCTGGGCATACAATCCGAGTTGCTGGGCGCGCACGCGGCGGGCGTACGCAACCTGATCTGCATCACCGGCGACCCGCCCCGCATGGGCGCATACCCTGCCGCGACGGCGGTTTTCGACGTGGACGCGATCGGCCTCACGAACATCGTCAACAACCTGAACCACGGGCTCGATATTGGCGGGAACCCGATTGGCTCGCAGACGGCGCTGGTGCTGGGTGTGGGGGCGAATCCGGGCGCGGTGAACCTGGACGAGGAAGTCCAGAGGTTCGAGTGGAAGGCGCAGGCGGGCGCGGAATACGTGGTGACGCAGCCGGTGTTCGATGTGAGCCTGCTCGAGCGTTTTTGCCGGCGTATCGAGCATTTGAAGCTTCCGCTGGTGGCCGGGATCTGGCCGTTGACCAGCTACCGCAATGCGGAGTTCATGGTCAACGAATTGCGCGTGCCCGTGCCGGAGGAGTTCCTGGAGCGGATGCGGCGCGCCGATACTGCGGAGAAGGCCCGGCAGGAGGGCATCCTGATGGCCCAGGAGATGGTGGGGCGGGTGCGTTCGCTGGTGGCGGGCGTGCAGCTCAGCGCACCTTTTGGCCGCTACCAGATGGCGATTGAAGTGGCCCAGGCCATCGGCCCGAAATAGTTGGTAGTGCCTGAAATGTGCGTTGATGGCTAGCTTGCGGCCGACTGCCCCGCCTCGGTGGACGGTTCCTCTAGAACCCTTTGCACTGCGCGCAACAGATCGGATGGTGCGAAGGGCTTCCCGAGAAAAGTGGTGCCAGCGAGAAGCCGGTTAACAGCAGGCATACAACCAGACATGAACACGACGGCGCAAAGGGGCGTGAGTAGTCGAATCTGCTCTGCCAATTCCGGCCCACACATTACGGGCATGGTGACATCGGAAACAAGCACATCGAAGCCTCCCCGAAGCGTGACCATTTCGAGCGCCTGGATTGGCCCTGATGCGGTCGTCGTTTCGTATCCGGCTCTATCCTATCGAGGACGCCGACCACAACGGACAAAACGAGTGGCTCATCATCCACGACCAGAATCCTTGCCCTTGCCATACTTACCTCTTCGAGGACAATGAGATACGACGTGCCGCCGGATGAGGTCTCCCGTTGGGCGGCGCTCCCCCTTTGATTCCTTAGATGCGCCGGAGCCTGCTTTGCACCAACTTTCCTGTCAACGCAGATTTCAAACAACGCCAAATAGTTCAGCGGGCCGGGACTCCCTTCGCGTACACTGAATAACGCTAATCCCACATGGCCACCGATCTAATTGAGATTGAATCCGACCAGCCGGCCGGGGGGGCGCTGGACCGGGCGGCGGCCGCCATACGCCGCGGGGCAGTGGTCGCCATCCCCACCGATGCCCTTTATTCGCTGGTGGCCGATCCTTTCAGCCTGAAGGCGGTGGGCAAGGTTTTCCGGGCGAAGGGGCGGGAGCCGCACCGGTCGCTGCCGCTGCTGGTGAGCGACGTGATGATGGCCGAAGACCTGGCGAAGGAAATGCCGGACTGCTTCTACGTGCTGGCGCGGCACTTCTGGCCGGGGCCGCTCACCATTATCGTGCCGGCGTCTGCCAAGGTTCCGTTGCGGGTGACCGGGAATACGGGGCGGCTGGCTTTGCGCCAATCGCGCTCGGTGGTGGCGGCGGGGCTGCTGGAACGGCTGAACCATCCGCTGATCGCGACGAGCGCGAACATTTCGGGCAATCCGACGTGCAAGAGCGGGATCGAGGTCTTCGGGCAGATGGACGGGCGGGTGGATCTGGTGCTCGACGGGGGGCTTTGCGCGAACGCTGGCGCGACGACGGTGGACGTCACGGAGCCGGTCTGGAAGGTGATCCGCGAAGGGGCGGTTCACGAGAAAGATATCGCGGACTGCCTGGGGTAGGCCTCGAACGTCAGCCTTTCGCCATCCGGACGATACCCCAGAGGACGAAAGCACAACCCACAGCGATCAGTGCGGTGCTGCTATTGGTTGATCAGTCCCACTCGCCAGACACCCCAGACGATGGTCCATACACCGCGGCCTGAGCGGCCGGCGGGCTTCGTTTTCGGGTTGAAATTCTGCGAGTATACCTCAGATCCTGGAGTTGTTTATCCTATTTTCATATGACGCTGTGGGGGGAGAGCGCATCGCAAACCCCCGCAAGTTATCGAGCCGCGCGCGGCGAACGCATGCTATCATTCCAATCGGAGCGTATTCGAAGGGTTTGCCGGCTCCCTATAATTTGATCCAACACTATCAAATTAGGGGTCCGACTCGGTTTTGCGCCGGTGAGCATGCTCCGGGCGGCGACGTTCGGAGAAGCCTGAAGGCGCTCGGGGGACACCCGCCCCGTTCACAAGACAGGGGTCAATGAAGGGTTCCGGATCGGGCTCAACGGGGCGCTCCTTATTCCCCCAACTCGTGACCTCATGAACCTGCTCTTTATCGGGGATGTATTCGCATCTCCAGGCCGCCGGATCATCGCGGAGCACCTGGCCCACATTGTGACGTCGGAGCACATCGACCTGGCGGTCGCCAACGCCGAAAACGCAGCCGGAGGCTTCGGCATCACGCCGCTGATCGCCGAGGAGTTGTTCGCGCTGGGCCTGGACGTGCTGACTTCCGGCAACCACATCTGGGACAAGCGCGAAACCGGTGAGTACCTGGACCGGCAGCCGCGGCTGCTGCGGCCGGCGAACTACCCAGGCGCGGTGCCGGGCCGTGGGGTTCACATAGGGCGCGGGCGCAACGGCGTTGAGGCTGCCATTATCAACCTGCAGGGCCGGACCCACATGCTGCCCATTGACGATCCGTTCCGCAAGGCCGATGAGATTCTTGCTGGGCTGGACCCGTCGGTGAAAGTGCGGCTGGTGGATTTCCACGCCGAAATCACGAGCGAAAAGCAGGCTATGGGCTGGTACCTGGATGGGCGAGTGTCCGCGGTCCTGGGCACGCACACGCACGTTCCCACGGCCGATACGCGCATTCTGACGCAGGGGACCGCATACCAGACCGACGTGGGGATGACCGGGCCATACGACTCGATTATCGGCGTGGACAAGAACATTATCCTGCGCCGTTTCCTGACCGGGATGCCGGTTCGCATGGAAGCGGCCCGAGGTAAGGTAGAATTGCATTCTGTGATTGTGGAAGTGGACGAGGTTACTGGAACGGCGACCTCGATTCGGCGGTATACTATCGCTCCAGACGGATAATGATGCACGCCATGTCGCCCAGTCTTATTCCGGTCCTCGTAGAGGTGTTCACGACCCTGCTGTTCTGCGGGGTTCTGATCTACCTTCGCAAGTCCATGACGCGCAAGACCGTGGTGTTATGGGTGGGGCTGTGGGTGCTCCGCGGCGCGGTCTCGCTGGGGGTGATGCGCTTCCTGGGCGGCGGCGACCGTTTCGTCTTTCTGCTCTACGCGCCGTTGCAGATCGCCTTTGCGATGGCGCTGGTGATCATCGCGGTCCGCCTGGAAAGCCAGAAGCAGCAGCTCCGCGCATTGAATGAAGAGCTGAGCCGGCTGCGCAAGGACGCCGAAGGGCAGATGGACCTGGACCCGCTGACCAGCCTGCGGAACCGCGCGGCGCTGGCGCACTGGATGGGGGAGCAGGCGCGGTTTGACGGGCTGGTGGTGGTCTGCGACATGGACGACTTCAAGCAGATCAACGACAGCTACGGCCACCTGGTGGGCGACGAGATTCTGCATGCCGTAGGCAAGCTGATCCGCTCCTCGATTCGCGACACGGACCTGGCGTTCCGCTGGGGCGGCGACGAATTCGTGATCTTCTTCCAGACGCGCGAGGCGAAGCTGGTGGATGGGCGCATGCGCAAGATCGAGGATCACCTGGCGAACTTCCGGATACGGCAGCACGGCTCTCTCCCGGTTCACTTCAGTTGGGGCGTGACGACGACGGCGGGCCGGCCGCTGCGCGAGAGCGTGGAGGAAGCGGACCGGTTGATGTACGAATCGAAGCGCACGCACCGCGGCAGCGCGACGGCGGGGCTGTAGGTTAGCCGGACACGGCAAGACATTTTAGCCGCCGATAAACGCCGATTGGGTTTGATCTACGCGACGCTCGGCGGGGGCGCTGGCACCCTTCAAGGGCGCTCTCTTGCGGCCCGCGGCTCCGTTACGGGACCGTCGCGCTACGCCGCCGTTCCCCCATTCGCCGATAATGGCTCTCAGGGGGGCTTGTGCATTCCTACAAGTATGTCGTGCTGGGCGGAGGCATGGTCGCGGGCTACGCCGCGCGGGAGTTCGTGGGGCGCGGCGCTGGGCGGGGCGAGGTGGCGATTATCTCGGCGGACGACGCGCTGCCCTACGAGCGGCCGCCGCTTTCGAAAGGCTTTCTCAAGGGCACCGACACCGAGGCGAGCGTCTACATCAACGACGCCGGCTTCTATTCCGAGCACGGCATCGAGGTTCGCCTCAGGACGCCGGTCGAACGGGCCGATCTCATCAACCACAAACTGACCCTGCGCGGCGGGGAGGAATGGCGATTCGAGAAGCTGATGATCGGCACGGGCTCGCGCGTGCGCAAGCTCGAAGTTCCCGGCGCGAATCTCGACGGCGTGTTCACGCTTCGAACGCTCGACGATTCGCGGCGCATACGGCACCGGGCAACGGCGGGGAGCCGCGCGGTGGTGATCGGAGGCGGGTTCATCGCCATGGAAGCGGCGTCGTCGCTGGCGCAGCGCGGCCTGGATGTCACGCTGGTTCTGGCCGGGGAGCGGATCTGGGAGGGGCTGTTCACGCCCGAAATGTCGGCGTTCTTCCGCGGCTATTACGAAGGGCGCGGCGTCAAGGTTCTGGCGAATACCCAGGTAGCCGCACTGGGCGGGCGCGGCCGCGTGGAGAGCGTTTCGACTGCCGCGGCCGAGCGGCTTCCCGCCGACCTGGTGGTGGCCGGCATCGGCGTCACGCCCGAGACCTCGCTTTTCGAGAACACCGGCGCGGCGCTCAATAACGGCGTGCTGGTGAATCAGTACCTCGAGACCACCGTGCCGGGCGTTTATGCGGCGGGCGATGTGGCGAACTATCGGGACGTGCTTTTCGACCGGCAGCGCCGCGTGGAGCACTGGGACAACGCTGTCTCGCAGGGCGGCCACGCCGCGCGAGCGATGACGGGCCTGCGCGAGCCCTTCGAGCACGTGCCCTACTTCTTCTCCGACGTCTTCGATCTTTCTTATGAATTCTGGGGCGACTCCTCCGCGGCCGATCGCGCGGTGACACGCGGCAGCCCGGACCGGGCGAGCTTCAGCGTGTGGTGGCTGGCAAATGGGCGCCTGACGGCTGCTTTCGTCATGGCCCGGCCCGAGCAGGAACGCGAACTGGCGCAGGAATGGATACGCAGCCGCGCGCCTGTTTCGGCCGACGCGCTGGCTGATGCTTCGCGGCCGCTCGAGCGCGCGCGCACCGGCTCCGCGTAGAGAGGGCACGATGCGAGCGAATTCCCTCATCGACGAGAAGAGCCCGTACCTGCTGCAGCACGCGCACAATCCGGTGGACTGGCGGCCGTGGGGCGAGGCTGCGTTTCAGAAGGCGCTCGAGGAAGACAAGCCCATCTTCCTCTCGATCGGCTACTCCACCTGCCACTGGTGCCACGTGATGGAGCGCGAGTCCTTCGAGAACGAGGACATCGCCGCGCTCATCAACCGGCACTTTGTCCCCATCAAAGTGGACCGCGAGGAGCGGCCCGACGTGGACCGCGTCTACATGCTGTTCGTGCAGGCCACCGCGGGTTCGGGCGGCTGGCCGATGTCGGTGTGGCTGACTCCGGATTTGAAGCCGTTTTTCGGCGGCACTTACTTTCCGCCGGAGGCGCGGTTCGGGCATCCGGGGTTTCGAGAGATTCTGGAGCGGGTTGCCGATGCGTGGCGGCTGGAGCGCGACAACATCGTGGAATCGAGCGGGAACATGCTGGAGCAGATCCGCGGTCACGTTCAGGGGGCGGCGGCCGGCGCGCTCGACGACGGGCTGCTCGATTCCGGCTTTTTCGTTTTCCGCCGCACGTTCGATACGCGGCACGGCGGATTCGGCGGCGCGCCCAAGTTTCCGCGGCCGGCGACGCTCGAATTCCTGCTGCGCTATCACGCGCGCACGGGCAATCGGGAAGCGCTGGAGATGGTCCTCACCACGCTCACCGGGATGGGGCGCGGCGGCATACGCGACCACCTGGGCGGCGGCTTCCATCGCTATGCGACCGACGATCACTGGTTCGTTCCGCACTTCGAGAAGATGCTTTACGACCAGGCGCAGCTCGCGGTGGCGTACCTGGAGGCGTACCAGATTTCGGGCGATGAGTTTTACGCCGAGGTTGCTCGCACGACGCTCGATTATGTTCTCGGCGATATGACCGATGCGGGCGGCGGCTTCTATTCGGCCGAGGACGCCGATAGCGTTATCGACCCGGCTCAGCCCGCGGTGAAGGGCGAGGGCGCGTACTACGTGTGGACGAAGCGGGAGATCGACGCCGTTCTCGGGCCGGCGGAAGGCGAGCGATTCGCGCGGCGGTTCGGGGTGGAGGAAGGCGGCAATGTTCGCGACGACCCGCACCACGAGTTCGCGGGGAAGAATATTCTCTCGCTGGTGGGGACCGATGGTGAGGCCGACCGCAAGCTGCTGCTCGAAGCGCGCTCACGCCGCGTGAAGCCGCACCGCGACGATAAGATTCTGACCGCGTGGAACGGCCTCATGATTTCGGCTTTCGCGAAAGGGGCGCAAGTGCTCGGCGACAGCCGTTACCTCGAAGCCGCGCGGCGGGCTGCCGATTTCGTTCTGACTCACATGCACGATGCGGCGGGCGGAGGGCTGCTGCGCCGCTTCCGCGATGGCGAAGCCGCCATCCCCGCGTTCCTCGACGACTATGCCTTTTTCGTGCAGGGCCTGCTCGATCTGTATGAGGCCGAGTTCGACGCGCGACGGATCGAGACCGCCATTGGGCTGACAGAGACGATGATCGCGCGGTTCGAAGACGGCGAGGCAGGCGGATTCTTCGCCACCGCGGCCGATGAGCGCTCGCTCGTGATGCGGCTCAAGGACGACTACGACGGCGCGGAGCCTTCGGGCAACTCGATCGCGATTCTCGACCTACTGCGCCTCGCGCGCATGACCGGGCGCAAGGCGTTCGAGGACACCGCCGAAAGAGCGCTCGCCGCGTTCGCTACGAGGCTGGCCGCGGCGCCCGAGGCGATGCCGCAGATGCTGGCGGCGCTCGAGTACAGCCGGTCGAAGCCGGTCGAGATTGTGCTGGCCGGATCGCGCGAGGCGGTTGAGCCGTTCCTGGCTGAGCTTCGCCGCCGCTTCCTGCCGTCCGCGGTGGTTCTCCTGGCCGATCACGCTCCGGTGCGCTACCCGGCGACGGCGGTCGCGACCGCGTTCGTGTGCGAGAACTTCGCGTGCCGTTTGCCGACCAGCGATCCGGCTGAGTTCGCGAGGTCCCTCGGGACGCGGCACAGCGCGGCGGGGTAAGCGCGCTAGTGGTAGACTGTGTCGCGGAGCGAGCCATGGCGGGTGACGCGATCACGATTCTCAACGAAGCCACGGTGCGTCCGCCGGTCCCTTTGTCACAGGACGAGGTGATGACGCTCGGGCGGAGAGGCTCTCCGGAGTTCCTTAGACTCGTGGACAGGATGACGTCCAACGCGCCCCAGGTTCCGGAGGCGAGGTTCAGACTCGTCATTGACGCATTCGAGAAGGCTGGCCCGGAGGCCCGCCAGCGCATGACGGATCGGCTGAGCCGGGATTCCAGGAACGCTCTCATGGGGTATGCCTCGGGTTTGGCCGTGCTGGCGGTAAGGCGGGATTCGGCCGACCTCATACGGCTCGGCCTGCTCGCGCTGGCCGTAGAAGGCGGACGTGAAGACACGAGAGATAGCATCCACTGTCTCGCCAAGCTCTATCATTCTGCGATGAAGCTGGGCATCGACGTGGATGCCTTGTTCAACGAAGTCGCGGCGCTGACGGCGGGCAAAGGACTGAGTACGGCAATGGCCGGATTCCCTTCGCGTCCACCCGAAGTTCGCGACCTGCGCGCTTTCCTCCTGCGCGAAGTGATGACCGAGGAGGGTTTCGTGTACGAACAAGTGTGGCCGATTCCCGGTGAGCGATGAACCTTCCGCCCCCCGTGCTATCGTAGTCTCCTTATGCTCTACCGGACGATGCCGAAGAACGGGGACCGGCTGTCGATTTTGGGGTTTGGGTGTATGCGGCTGCCGGTTGCGGACGGCCACATCGACCAGCGGAGGGCGACGCGGCAGATTCGCCATGCGATCGATAGCGGCGTGAACTATATCGACACCGCGTGGCCGTATCATGGCGGGGAGAGCGAGCCGTTCGTGGGGCGCGCGCTGAAGGGGAGCTATCGCAAGAAGGTAAAGCTCGCCACCAAGCTGCCGTCCTGGATGATCCACACGCGCGAGGAGATGGACCGCTACCTCAACCTACAGCTCGAACGGCTGAAGACTGAGCGCATCGACTACTATCTGGTCCACGGCCTCAGCGGCGGCGTGTGGGACCGGATGGCCGCGCTCGGCGTGCTGGAGTTTCTGGAACGCGCGAAGGCCGATGGCCGAATCGTGAACGCCGGCTTCTCCTTCCACGGAGAATTGCCGGACTTCAAGCGGATCGTGGACGCTTATCCGTGGGTGTTCTGCCAGATCCAATACAACTTCGTGGACGACGCACGGCAGGCCGGGACGGAAGGCATGGAATATGCGGCGTCGAAGGGCCTGGGCGTGGTGGTCATGCAGCCTCTGCGAGGAGGGATGCTGGGCGCGGCCAAGCTGCCGCCGGCGGTTGCCGCTATCTTCGGCGAGGCCGGGAGCGCGCGCACGCCCGCCGCATGGGCGTTGAGCTGGGTGTGGAATCATCACGAGGTGGTGCTGGCGCTCTCCGGAATGAACGACGAGGCGCAGATTGAAGAGAACCTCGCGCTGGCATCGCGCACCGAGCCCCATTCGCTGAGCGCGGGCGAACTCGCCGTGATCGGCCGGGCGGCCGAGACCTACCGGGACATCATGAAGGTCGCGTGCACCGGCTGCGGCTACTGCAAGCCGTGCCCGAGCGGGGTCAACATTCCCGATTGCTTCGACACTTACAACCAGTTGCACATGTTCCACGACGACGCCGGCGCGAAGTTCGTCTATGCGCTGCGGATGAGCGGGATGCTTTCGGGCGAGGTGGGATACGCGTCGCAGTGCTCGCGGTGCGGCGAGTGCATCGAGAAGTGCCCGCAGTTCCTGCAGATCCCGGACCTGCTCGAAGGCGTGGCGGCGGAACTCGAAGGCCCGGACCTCAAGGCGCGGGAAGACCTGGTGCGGGGCGCGATGGCCATAGGCTGACCGCCTGCTACAATGGCACTGGCAGTGGGAGGAAGACTATGGAACGCACTGTTACACTCAGGGGCAACGCCGTTGGACTCGCCGGATCCGAATTGCATGTTGGCGATCAGGCGCCCGATTTTCTTTGCGTCGACAACAGCATGAAACCGGTCACGCTGGCCGATACAGGAAGCAGCGTCCGCATTTTCAGCGTGGTGCCGTCGCTCGATACGCCGGTCTGCGACGCGCAAACGCGGCGCTTCAACGAAGAGGCCGCCAAGATGGCGGGCGTGGACATTTACACCATCAGCGTCGATCTGCCTTTTGCGCAGCGCCGCTACTGCAACGCCTATGCGGTCGATCGCGTGAAGATGCTGTCGGATCATAAGGACACGTCGTTCGGGCGCAACTGGGGGACGCTGATCGAAGACCTGCGGATCGAGAGCCGGGCGATCTTCGTTCTGGATCGTGAGAACACGATCCGCTACGTCGAGTATGTTCAGGAGACGGGCCAGCATCCCGATTACGAGCCGGCGCTGCGGACGGCGCGGGCTCTGGCGGGTGAGGCGCAGGTAGCTTGACAAGCGGCTAACCCTAATCCTATCATGTGGTTTGCCGTGGCCAGCGGTTCAACCACCGCTCGGACGCCTGCAGAGGAGGATCTTTTGATCAAGCTCGATATCATCAACGAGGTTGTCAATCGCACCGGCATTACCAAAACGAAAGCGGAAATGGCGGTCGAGACCGTTTTCGAGAGCATGAAGAAGGCTCTCGGGCAGGGCGAGCGGATCGAGTTGCGCGGCTTCGGGATTTTCAATGTGCGTCCCCGCAAAACGGGAATCGGACGGAACCCGCGCACCGGCGCGGAAGTCTCCATCCCACCCGGCAAAGCCGTGCGCTTCAAGCCGGGCAAAGAATTGCAATCGTTACAGTAGTTCTGCTCAGTGTCGCCTCAGGATTCCAGTCCGGGCACGGGTCTGTCCATTCCGTCTAACGGAACGGGCGTCCGTTTACGGCGTTTGTGGAGAGGCTCGGGCCGTCCGCGCTATTGGCTGCACGCGTTGCTGCTGCTCGCCACCCTGCTGACCACGACGACGATCGGCGCGCGCCTGGTGGCGAACTTCCGCGACAATCTGCCGGCCTTCGACCTGGAGCGCGATCTGGCGGCGATCGGCGACATGTGGCACCACCCGCTCGATCTGCTGAGCGGCTTGCAGTTCTCGCTGACCCTGATGGCGATTCTGCTGGCGCACGAGCTGGGGCACTACCTGACGTGCCGCTACTATCGCGTGGATGCGAGCCTGCCGTATTTCATTCCGTTCCCGTCGTTCATTGGCACGCTGGGCGCTTTCATTCGAATCCGCTCCCCGATCTATTCGCGGCAAGTGCTCTTCGATATCGGGATTGCCGGACCGCTGGCGGGGTTCGTGTTTCTGCTGCCGGCGCTCGGGATCGGCCTGGCGTATTCGAAGATTCTGCCGGGGGTTGCGAACGGCGGGGACCTGGTGATGGGCGTGCCGCCGCTGGTGCGGCTGCTGGAGAGAGCCATCTTTCCCGGGGTGGCGCCGGCGGCCATCTACCTGCACCCGGTGGCGCGGGCGGCCTGGGTGGGCATCTTCGCAACCGCGCTGAACCTGCTGCCGATCGGGCAACTCGATGGCGGGCACATTCTGTACGCGTTCGTGGGCGACAGGCACAAGCTTCTCTCCAGGATCTTCGTGCTGGGGCTGCTGCCGCTGGGGCTGTTCACGAAGTACTGGCCGTGGTTTCTGTGGGCCGTGCTTCTGTTTCTCTTTTCTCTTCGACACCCGTCCATTTTCGATACCACTCGCCTGAGCAAGGGCCGGCGCTGGCTCGGCTACACGGCTTTGGCAATTTTCGTCCTGTGCTTCATGACTACGCCCCTGCTGGACTCCTCACAGTGAAGATTTCCGCGACCATCATCACGTGCAACGAAGAACGCCGGATCGCACGCACGATCGAGAGCCTGCGCTGCTGCGACGAAATTGTGGTGATCGATAGCGGGTTGACGGACCGGACGGTGGAGATTGCGCAACAGCTTGGCGCGCGCGTGATCGAGAGCGGGTGGCCGGGCTATGCGAAGCAGAAGAACCTGGCGGCGGCGCAGGCGGCCAACGATTGGATTCTCTCGCTCGACGCCGATGAAGCGCTGAGCGAAGCGCTCGAAGCCGAGATCTGGCAACTGCGGAAAAAGGGCCCGGAATTCGACGCCTACACCATGCCGCGACTGGCTCAATACCTGGGCCGCTGGATTCTGCACTCGGGCTGGCACCCGGACCGCAAGGTTCGCCTTTACGACCGGAGGCAAGCGAGCTGGGTGGGCGAGTTCGTGCACGAGAGCGTCGAGGTGCGGGGTTCGGTGGGGCACTTGAAATCGAACATCCTGCACTACACGTGCGAATCGGTATCCGAGCACGTGCGGACGCTGGACGGCTACACGACGCTGGCGGCGCAGGAGATCGTCTCGCGCAAGCAGCCGGTGAAGTGGCACAACCTGCTGCTGGAGCCGGTCTGGACGTTCGTGCGCACTTACGTTTACCAGCGCGGGTTCCTGGACGGGCAGGAAGGGCTCATGATCGCGTACATGGCGGCCATGTACACGTTCCTGAAATACGCGAAGGCGCGGAACATGTCGTAGAGGCGCTGGCACGGGCGCGACGGAACGAAGTAGAATCGTCCCAATGACCTCTCACATGCTTCTGCCCATGCTGGCCGCGAATGCGCTCGCAGTTGTTTTCTTCGTGTTCACTCTCTATCGGCCGAATGGGGCGCGGATGGTGGCCGGCGCGGGGGTCATCCTCTCCGGCCTGGTGAACGCGACGCTGGCGTTGCTCGATCCGCAGATCTACGTGAACGGGCTCGGGCCAAACGCCATAGGCGTCTACAAAACCCTGATCACCGGCCTGCCGGTACACGGGCTGGGCAGGCTGATCGTGGGCATCGGATTGTGGCAACTGGTGGTGGGCGCGCTGATCCTGACGAACGTCAGGGAGTACGTGAGGCTGGGGTGCTTTGCGGCCTGCTTCTTTCTGATTGGGATCAGTCCGCTGGGGTCCGGGTGCGCGTTCCCGAGCAATTTGATCCTGGCGGCGGGGATGGTGGCGCTCTTCTTTGTAAAATGGCCCCCCGCAACCTCGGCTCCCGCTACGAAGGCGGGGGCTAAAATGTAAGTATGTCGTGGCGGACCGTGGCCGCGTGGGTGTTTTTGTGGCTGAATGCCGCGCTCGCCGGCGCGTTTGCCGAAGATCCCGCGGCGGAAGGCCTGAAGGCGCTGGACGCGAAGAAGTACGACGTGGCCGCGGCGGAGTTCACCAAGGCCGTCGAAGCCGATCCGAAGGATTACACCGCCCACTTTAACCTGGCGTTCGCGAACACAATGCTCGGCAAGCCGGCGGAGGCGATCGCGGGATACAAGAAGGTTCTGGAATTGCAGCCGGGCGTCTACGAAGCCGAGCTCAATTTGGGGATCGAGCTGCTGCGCCAGAAACAGGCGGCGGAGGCGCTGCCGTATCTGGACGCCGCCGCCGGCCAGAAGCCCAAGGAACCGCGGCCGCGGCTTTATCTCTCGCTGGCGTTGCTCGATACGGGGGCGCTCGAGAAGGCCGCCGAATCCTACCAGGCGGCGCTCGAACTCGATCCTAAATCGGCTGCGGCCGAGCTCGGATTGGCACGGGCGCTGGCGCGGCAGAACCGGCTGGCGGACGCGGACCCGCACTTCCGGCGGGCCGCGGAGCTGGACGCGACGTACAAGAACAACCTGTTGGAACTGGCGGAGCTCGACGAGAAGGCGGGGCGGAAAGCCGAGGCCATCGCGCTTTACCGGGAGTTTCCGGATAACGCCGGCGCGCGAGAGCGGCTTGGCGAGTTGCAGGTGGAATCCGGGCAGGCCGCCGACGCGATCCCGAACCTGGAGTGGGCGGTGAAGCAATCGCCGACTGCGGCCAATCGGCTGGCGCTGGCCCAAGCCTACGACAAGAACCACGAACCGGAAAAAGCATCGCCCGTGCTGGCGGCGGCGGTCGGTGCTGCGCCGGATGACCTGGATCTGCGGATGATGTACGCTCGCGAGTTGCGCGACCTGCGGCAATTCCCGGCTGCCGCCGAGCAGTTCGTAAAAGTGGCGCAGGGCAGACCCGATTCGGCGCCAACCTGGAACGAGCTGGCGGGCGTGCTCGCGATGATGGAAAACTATCCGGCAGCGCTGGCTGCGCTCGACCACATACGGGCGCTCAAGGCCGAGATTCCGGGCGACTACTTTCTGCGCGCCATCATCCTCGACAAGATCAAAGATCGCAAGAACGCCATTGTGGAATACGAGAAGTTCCTGTCGCTGAGCCACGGCGAGCATCCCAATCAGGAATTTCAGGCGCGGCAACGAATCCATATTCTGAAGCTGGATCTCGGGGAGAGGTGAGCACATTGATCCGACTGACACTGGCGTTTGCGGTTCTGGCAGTAGCGCCGGCATGGGCCAACCTGGACGCGGCCAAGGCCGAGCCGAATCTCGAGAAGCGCTCCGGGTTGGCGCTCGATAACGCCTCACAGGCTTTGAAAGCCGCGCAGGACGCCTATATGGCGCAGGGCGATATGAAGAAGGTGGGGGCGTCGCTCGAAGAGGTGTCCGCGTCGGTGGAGCTGGCCTACGATTCGCTCCAGCAGACGCACAAGAATCCGAGCAAGAGCCCGAAGTATTTCAAGAAGGCGGAAATCGACATCCGCGCGCTCTCCCGGCGGCTGGACGATTTCCGGGCGCAGATGAGCGTGGAGGACCGCGACCAGGTTAACAAAGTGCGGGCCGTGGTGCAGAAGGTGGACGACGGCCTGCTCGAAGGCATCATGGGCGGTAAGAAGAAGGAGTAGGGTTATGCGAATGGCGAGGGGGAAGACGCACGCCGCCGTTTTGCTAGGTGGAATGCTGCTGGCATCGGCGGCGCCGCTCGCGGCTGAGCGGGATTTTCTGACGAATGCCGAGATCGAACAGGTGCGTCTGGTGCAGGAGCCGAATGCGCGGCTGCAGCTTTACGTCGATTTCGCACGGGAGCGGCTGGACGAATTGAAACACCTGGTGAAGGACTCCAAGCCGGGGCGCGCCATCACGATTCGCGATGCGCTCGACGACTATACGAACATCATCGACGCCATGGACACGGTCTCCGACGATGCGCTGGGGCGCAAGGCCGATATCGCCGTGGGGACGAAGGCGGTGGCGGGGGCGGAGAAAGAGTTTCTGACGCAGCTCGAGAAGGTTCGCGACAGCCGGCCCGCGGACCTGGACCGGTACGAGTTCGTGCTCAACCAGGCGATCCAGGCGACCTCGGATTCGCTCGAGGTCAATAGCGAGGACCTGGGCAAGAGGCGCTCGGAGGTGGCCGACCAGTTGAAGAAGGAGCAGAAGGAGCGCGCGGAATCGATGACGCCGGAGGAAGCGGCGGCGAAGAAGAAAGCGGATGCCGATGCCGCTCCCAAGAAGAAGAAGCCCACGCTCCTGAAACCCGGCGAGACAATCGGCGGCCAGGATCAGGGGAACCAAGGGAAATGAGGCGGACTACCGGCCGGTGAGCGTGGCGAGCCACGTCTCGGCGACAGCGCGGCCGGCGGGGTCGGCGGCGGCCAGGTACGCCCGCAACTGGTCAGCCGCGCGCTCGCGAGCCCCCATGCGCGCCAGAGTTTGAGCCGCAGCCAGCCGAGCTGCTGGAATCCCCTGCGCGGCGCGTTCGAACTCGCGCACCGCTTCCTCTGCGTTCGCGCCGTTGGCTGCCAGCACGCGGCCCAGGACGTAATGCCCCTGCGCGTATTCGGGATCGAGCGCGACGGCCTTGCGCGCCGCTCGTTCGGCTTCCGCGGGGCGGCCGAGGAGGAAGAGCGCGCCGGCGAGGTTCGAGAAAGCCTTCTCCGCGGAGGGGTCCAGCTCGGTCGCGCGGCGAAACTCCGCGGCCGCGTCTTCAAACTTATTCTGGGCCATGTAGCGCGCGCCCAGGTTGTTGTGCGCCTCCATGTAATCGGGGTCGATCTTGAGGGCCTTCCGGAGATGGGCGATCGACGATTCGATGTCGCCGGCCTGGAGAGCACGAAGGTCGCGCTCGAGCTCGCGCGCGGCCGGCGGCGGGACCTTATGCTGAAGACGGGCGAGCGAGACCTTGCTGGGTGCGGGCCCGGAGGCGGGCGTTCCTTCCAGGCGGATCTCGAGGGGTCCGGCGCCCGATTGCGCCGAAACCAACCGCTGCCCGAGGACTCCGCCATTCCAGCCGGTGATTCTCAACTTGTACGGGCCGGGCGGAACTTCGTCGAATCCGAACTCGCCGGTGGGCGCGACCGCGGCGCGGCTGAGCACCTTGTCGCCCAGCGGATCGCAAAGTTCCGCGGTCAGACCGCCGCTGGTCTCTCCGCCGTGCTGAACCACCGCGCCGGCAACGTGGACGGTCTCCTGTTGCCAGGCCAAAGCAGCGGAACTTCGAAGAAGCAGGCACGCCGCGCACGCAGCGACACCGTACCGTCTGGCAGACGGAAACATAGTGACCTCCTGTCAATCGACCGAAGCCCGCGGGTTATGCCGCGGCTGAATGACGGTATTTGAGCGTGTTGTCGATGATCCAGGAGATCTGAAACGTTTCGAAAGGCGGGGAGCAATAATCGGCCGCGCCGGCCTCGATGGCATTCAGCCATTCCTCGGTGGCCGGATGGCGGCTGACGACGACCACGGGCAGCCCCAGCGCTTCCTGCTCGATTAGATGCAAGAGGTGGGTATAAGTCGCGCGATCCGCGGAGCAGAAGACCAGTCCGGTTCGCGAATCGATCGCCGATTTGACAGCGCCGGCGGATGCGTCGAACGACGCCGAATGGAATGCGCGGCCCTCGCGGGTTAGGACGCCGGCCAATTCCGACGCTAATGAATTCTCAAGTCCGTACAGCATGATGTCTTGGGATTCGGGACGGCGATTGAACATGCAGTTTTCTCCTCGAAGAATTTGGTTCTCAGCGTCTCGACAAGGAGAAATGCCCAACGATGGCGTGACGGGGTGCGGGCCCTCGCACCGGGTTCGCCCCCCTGACTTGATCGTACGCCGGTGCGGCGTTTAATTCAAATCCAAACTTGTTATGCGCGGTATGAATAGTTCCAGGGGGTCCGTCACCATCCCATTTGCGTCATGCGGCCCAGGATTTTCGCGCTGTAACGGGTCATGCGCGCAGGCTGGCGGCGGCGCGGCGCGGGCAGGATGGCGGCCAGGCGGGCGCCTTGTTCGCGGCCGATGCGGTAGGCTGGGATGCCGTAGTGATAGTGCGCGGCGGCCTCGGCCCCATAGACGCCGGGTCCCCATTCAACCACGTTGAGATAGAGTTCGAGAATCCGCTGTTTCGGCAGCATGAGTTCTTCGATCGGGACCAGGGTCACCTCAATGCCCTTCCGAAACAGGGAGCGGTGCGTGGTCAGGAACAGGTTCTTGGCGAGTTGCTCATCGATGGTGGAAGCCCCGCGAACTCTGCCGTCCTCGATGCCGTCTTCGACGGCGTCCTCGACTTCGTGCCAGTCGAATCCGTGGTGATGGAAGAAGCGCGTGTCCTCGGCGGCGATGACGGCGTGTTGAAACGCGGGCGAAATGCGGTCGAGAGGAACGAACGAATAGCGCTTGCGGTACGGGCCGTGGTGGAACCAGGATTCGATGCGGCGCTGGATCTGGACCATGGTGAATGGCGGGTTGATCCACCGCAGCGCCAGGAAGCCCAGCGCCACGAAGCCGTAGAACGCTGCGACGAGCGTCAGAAGCCAGATCAGCACGCGGCGCGGAAGGCTGCGTTTCGCGGGCACCCTTCAGGATAAGCGGCGCGGCCTTCGGCCGGGGAGATGGCCTTTCGGTCTAACCCGCTGCCGTGCGCGGCCAGGCGGCCAGGATCTGGCGAGCCTCCCGTGCGGTCATGGGGCGGTTGTAGATGGGCGAGCCGGGCTGCTGCTTGCGGCCGCCCTCGGCCAGGCTGCCGGTGTCAACGGGCGCAAAGCCGATTTCCTCGATGAGCTTCTCGACCGTGCGCTTGGCTTCCGCGTCGTCGCCGGCCACGAAAATCACATTCCGATCTTCGAGCGGAAGGCCCGTGTTGCCGAGCATGGCCAGGTGCTGGTAGTAGATGGTGTTGAACGCCTTGACGAGCCGCGCGCCCGGAAGCCTCTTCTGCACCGCTTCGCTCGAACTTGCGCCGCCGATATCGAGGATGTCGCCCTTGGGCCCGTACGGGTTCATGGCGTCGATCACTATCTTCCCAGCCACGGTGTCCGGGGCGGGAAGCGCCTCGGGAGAGCGCCAAGGCACGGCCAGCAGAACGATGCTGCCGAACCGTGCTGCGTCATCCACCTTCATGGGGTGCGCCTGCGGTCCGATTTCGGCGGCCAAGCCGCGCAAAGAGGCCGGGCCGCGCGAATTGCTGATAGCCACCTGGTGTCCCGCCTTCGCGAACAGGCGCGCGGCCGTGCTGCCAATGTGGCCGGCGCCGATGATTCCGATGTTCATATTCCCCCCTCTCCCACGATCTTACTTCGCCGCCGGCGTCGGGAGCGCGGCGCTCTCCTGGCGGGTCCAGGCGCAAACGGCCTGCTTGTCCGCCGCGGAGAGCTTGGAGGCAGGGTGCAACGGTTGGTAATACCACAGCGGCATCTCGCCCTCTTCCACGCGCTCGCAGATCTCCTGGAGCTTGTGGGCCGCCCGCTTGGGGTTGTAGCGCGCCCAATCGGAGAAGTTCACCTCGCGGCGGCCTTGGCGGACGTCGTGCGACATCAGCCACCCGACGGGCGCAACCCGGCTGTACCACGGCCAGACGGTTCGATGGGAGTGGCAGTCGTAGCACGCGCGCTGGAGAATGCCGGCAACCGCGGGCGTGAGCGCGTGAGCGCGGGCCTCGATTGAGTTGGCGGGATTCACCGGCGGATTCGCTCTATGGAATACGCGCCGGGGGAAGAACTGCACCAGCACCAGCAGCAGCACGATCGACAGCAACACGATCTTCTTGAGCATCGCTCCTCCTAGACTGGCTGTAGCAGCACTTTGAGAACGTCGCGGGCGGCCGCACGCTCGAACGCGAGCGGAGCATCGGCCAGGGGAAACCGGTCCGAGATCATCTCTTCGACGCGCAGGCTGGGGCCCGCAAGCAATTCGAGGGCGGGCTCGAAGCGTCCGCAGCGCGAACCCACCAGGGTGATCTCGTTGACGATGGCGGGTGCGGTATCGAGCGGCACGTCGCCATGCACCGTGGATTTCATGACGACGGTTCCGCGCGGCCGCGCCATGCAGATAGCCAAGCGCAGGCCTTCGGCCGAACCCGTCGCCTCCACCACCCACTCATATCGCGACGCGGGCAGGCTGGCGTTCTCGAAGATCCGGGCGCCGCACGCGCCGGCGATGGCGAGCTTCGCCCCGTGCCGTCCGTAGAGATCTACCTTCACCCCGTGCGCCAGCAGAACCTGCGCCGCGAGCAGACCCAGCTTGCCATCGCCCAGGACGGCCACTTCCCCGCCCCGCGGAATTGCTACCTGGTCCAGGATTTCACAGGCGGCGGCCACCGGCTCGGTGAACGTGGCGCGGTCTGTCGAGATGGCATCGGGAACGATGTGCAGGTTGCGCTCGGGCAGCGTGAAGTACTCGCTGAAAGCGCCTGGGTGATTCACGATGCCCAGGACGGTTCGTTCGGGGCAGTGCCGGCCGAGGCCCGCGCGGCACCAATCGCAAGCGCCGCACGCCAGGTTGATCTCGCCTACGACGCGGCGTCCCACGAGAGCGGCGTCGCCGGCTTCGGCCACTTCGCCTACGAACTCGTGGCCGGGCGTGCCGCTGAAGCAGTAGTAGCCACGTTGCAGCTCGAGATCGGTGTTGCAGATGCCCGCCGCAAGCAGCTTGATCAGCGCGAATCCGGGCGGTCGCGCGGGCTTGGGAATCTCGCGCACCTCGACGCGCCCGCACGAGAGATGGACCGCCAGCATGAGGTCAGGCACTCGGTCCCAGTATAATCAAGAGTTCATGCCTGCCGAACTGGTTTGCTTTTCGCCCGAATGCCGCGCGCGCTTCGCCGTTACCGATGTGCTCTATAACTGTCCGCGCTGCGGAGCCTTGCTCGAAGCCGCTTACCCGGTCTGGAGCCATGACGCAGCCACGCTCAAGAAGCTGTGGCGCGAGCGGCGGGGGAGCAACGCTCCGCTCGATCGCAGCGGCGTCTGGCGCTATCGCGAGATCATTCCCTTCCTGGGGGAAAACGATCGCGTGGTGACGCTGAGCGAAGGCAACACGCCGCTGCTCGAAGGGCCGCGCGCAGCATCTTACGCGGGCCTCGACCGGCTGGTGTTCAAGCACCAGGGCTTCAACCCAACGGGCTCTTTCAAGGATAACGGGATGACCTGCGGGGCTGCGCAGGCGTTGCGGCTCGGCATGAAGCGCGTGGCCTGCGTCTCCACCGGCAACACTTCGGCGTCCATGGCCGCTTATGCCAGCGCGGCGGGACTCGATCCCATCATTTTCATTCCGCACGGCAACATTTCGTACGGCAAACTGGCGCAGGCGCTCGAGTATGGCGCGCGGACGCTCCAAGTGGAAGCGAACTTCGACCAGATTCTGGCGCTGGTGCGGGCGCTGGCCGAGCGGATCGGCATCTACCTGCTGAATTCGATCAACCCGTTTCGGATCGAGGGCCAGAAGACGATCATCGTCGAGATGATGGACCAGCGCGACTGGCGGGCGCCGGATTGGATCGTGCTGCCGGGCGGCAATCTCGGCAACACGTCGGCGTTCGGGAAAGCGCTGCGGGAGATGCGCGGGCTAGGGCTCATCGACCGTATGCCACGCCTCGCGGTGGTTCAGGCCGAAGGCTCTGCGCCGTTCTACAACCTGGCGCGAGGCACCGGGGACGCTCCGCTTCGGGCCGTCGAGAATCCCGAAACGCTGGCGACTGCGATCCGCATCGGCGACCCGGTGTCCTGGCCCAAGGCGCTCCACGAAGTGCGGTGTTCGAACGGCGTGGTGGAGAAGGTGAGCGAGCAGGAGATCGCCGACGCGAAGGCGCAGATCGGACTTTGCGGCATCGGTTGTGAGCCGGCCTCGGCGGCGACGCTCGCGGGGATTCGCAAGCTGCGCGCGGCCGGCGTCATGCGCGCGGACGAAGACGTAGTCGCGGTGCTGACCGGCAACCTGCTCAAGGACCCCGACTACATCTACCGCTACCACACCGGCGAACTCACGACGCCCAGCGGCTCGAAGATTCGAGCGACGTTCGGCAATCGGCCCACGGTGGTCCCCAACGACGCGGACCGGATTGCGGCGCTATTGGGGTGACGATTCCGGCAAGCCTTTCCCACCCACCGGAACCAGACGAACGCTCTCAAAGCCCGCAACCAGAGGCCTCGCTTTAGCGATGAGAGCCGCTACGCTTTCGACCTTCAACGAAGCGTCGTGATCCGCTTCGCTGCGCCAGAGTTCGGTGACCCAGATGGCGTCCGGCTCCGACGGCACCAGGTTGACGATGTAAAGCTCGCACCCCTCAAGCGGCGAGAGCAGCCGCGCGGCCTCCAGCAGAATTTCGACCATGGCGTCGCGCTGGCCGGGCTTGGCCAGCACCTTCCCGTACATCGCAAAGCGTTCCATAGCCCCTCGCGCCGCTCCGCTCAGAGCAGATTGTCCAGCACCAGCGTCTCGAAGCCGCCCACGCGATGGAAAACCGAGTCATTCGTCACCAGACCGGTGGCCCGCCCTCGGATGGCGGTCGCGGCTTGGAGCGCGTCCGGCGTCCGCAGACGATGCCCCGCGCGTATTTTGGCAGCGGTGTCGGCGATATCCAGGTTGGGTGGGATCCAGTCAAGATTTGGAACCGTTTCGAGGAGCGCGTGGAACTCATCCACCAGTTGGTCGTCCAAGCTCCGATAAGGCTGGACCAGCAGTTCGGTCATTGTGATTGTGGAGGTCACACCCCGATGACCGGGCCCATCCAGCCAATCGAAGACCCGAGTGGTGAGTTCCAAGTACCGCGGATTGGCTTGAAGCTGGTAGATGAAGACACTGGTGTCGAGCGCGATCCGGCTGTGCCGCTTCAGAAATGCAGTCAGGCGCGTCAATCCCAACTCTTCCGTTCCTTCTGGAGGTAGCCGTCGGGGTACACGCCGGCACCCAGGCCCCGAAGGGCGGCGCTGTGTTTCTCGGGTTTCTGGAGCACGATGATCCGGTTCCCGCGCACCACCACCAGCAGCTTGTCGCCCGCCTTCACCCGTAGCGCTTCTCGCGCCTGCCGAGGGATCACTATCTGATTCTTCGAAGAAAGAGTCGCCTGGGACATCGCTTTACATTCTAGCAAAAAGGAAAGCGATCAGAAACCTTCCCAGACGAAGGCCGGGAAGCGGCGCAGGGTCTCAAAGCCTACGCGCTCGTAGAGGTTGACGGCGGGGACGTTGGCGGTGGTGACGGTGAGGCTGGCGCGGGCGGCGCCGGCTTCGGCCAACGAGGTGAGCGAGCGGCGCAGAAGTTCATAGCCCGCGCCCTTGCCACGCACGGCGGGCGAGGTGCAGATCTGAGTGACGTGGCCCACGCCCTCGGCCACCATGCTGGTGAGCGAAATGCCATGGACGCGGCCGCTAAAGCGGTCGAGCGCCACCCAGGAGGCCGGCTGGAAAAACGTCCCGCAGCCGGGGTATTGCACGATGTTGAACAGGAAACGACGGGCGCCTTCGGCGGAGCGGTACTGGTCGTTGATCTCGCTGTCGATGTGGCCGCGATAGGCCGAGGCGATCAGTTGCGCGGCCTCGTCCTGCCGCCGCTCGGTCCAACGGTCGAAGAAGACGCGCTCGATCCGGCGCTCGGGCAGCTCGGCGACCCGGCTCAAGTCGTACATCATGAAGTTCCGCTGGTGGGTGCGAACGTGGGATGCGGCGGGCAACATGCGGCGCTGGTTCGAGCGCGCCTGCATCAACTGCGATTCGATTCGCCGCACGCCGCGGGTGTTCATCAGTTGATCGACGACGGCGGCCAGCAGACGATGCTCGTGTTCGGGCGTGCGAAACTCTTCGCGCACGAACAGGTCGCCGACCAGGCCCTTGTGCTCCTCGCAGACGTAGTAGACGTAGCCCACGGCCTCCTCGCCTACCAGGAGCGCGAAGCCGTTGAGCGCGTGGACCTCGACGAAGCGGCGCACCAGCTCGGCGGAAGCGCGGAAGTCCCACTGGAGCTGCTCCCGCCAGGAGCAGATTTCCTCGGCCAGCAGCGCCTCAAGCTCCGCCGGCCGCACCTGCCAGAGATCTGCCAGGGCCGGAACCCCAGCCTCGGACGCGGCGGCCATAGATGGCATTATACCGGGAACTAGGGGGCGGACCGGGGGAATCCGGAGGGCCTTGCCGCGCTATTGCCCCGCGCCCGCCGCGCCGGAGCGCAGAAAGCGGAGGAATTCCTGGGGGTCGCGAGTGAGGCCGGGGAAGGTCGCGATCACCTTCTCGTCCGGGTCGAGAATTGCGTAATAGGGGATGGCGACGGTGGAGAACTTCGTGCTTTCGAGGGCCTGGTTCCGGGCGGAGGCGGCATCGGTGCCATCGGTGTAGAGTTCCACCGGGACGAAGTCCTTCAAGGCTGCCGCGACCTCTGGCCGCGGGAACATGTTCGATTCCATCCAGCGGCAATTCGTGCAGGCGCGGCCGGTGAAGCTGACGAAGACGCGCTTGCCTTCGGTGCGGGCTTGGGCCAGCGCCTCCGGATACTGGTCTTTCATCCACTCGAGAGAAGCGCCCGCGAGCGGCGGCACGTAGGCGTCGAGCTCGCCCAGGCGCGCGCCACCGAGGCCCGGTACGAGGCTGACGGCCAGGATCGCGAATGCAGCGCCGACAAGCAGCCGCGCCGGCCCCGGAGCGTCGCCGGGATCGCTGCCGCGCAGCCGCAGGATGCCAAGCAGGTACAAAGCGGCGAGAGCGAACAGAACGATCCAGGCCGCCAGAAACCGTTCACGCGTGAGCAGGTTCCACTGCATCACCTGGTTGACGTCGCTCAGATATTTGAACATCGCGGCCAGCACCAGGAAACCCATCACCACCTTGACGCGCTCGAGCCAGCCGCCGCTGCGCGGCATGCGCTTGAGGTAGGAGGGGAACAGCGCCAGGAGGAAGAACGGCGTGGCGAGACCGAGGGCGAACGCCAGCATTCCGGCGAACGGGCGCGCGCCGCCACCGGAGACCGACGCCGCCAGCAGAGTCCCCACGAACGGGCCCACGCAGGCGAATGCGCTCAGCGAGAACGTCAGCCCCATCAGCAGCGTGCCCAAAATGCCGCCGCCCTGCGAGGCCATGGTCAGACGCGTCAGCACGGCCGAGGGAATCGTGATTTCGAAAGCGCCCAGCAGGCTCAGGCCGAAGGCCAGGAAGACCAGCGCGACGAATGCGTTCACCCACACGTTGGAGCCGAGCTGCACCACGCCGAACGGGCCCAGGATCGCAGTCGCCGCAAGTCCCAGCGCGGAGAATAACACCACGATTCCCGCCGAGAACAGCAGCGCATCCCCCAAGCTCCGGCCGCGCGAGCCGGAGGGCTTGTTCAGGAAGTAGGAGACCGTGATCGGAATCATGGGGAAGCAGCAGGGTGTGAAGATCGCGGCGAGGCCGACGCCGAAAGCGAGCACGATGAAGCCCAGCATTCCGCTCGATGCCTGCGCGGGCGGCCGGGCGTTCGGATCGTAGAGGGTGTAGCCCGGCGGAAGCGGCGCGATGGTTGCGGGCTTGGCCGCAGGGTCGATGAGCAACGTAGCCGCGGACTCGACGCGCCTCGGCGGAAGGCACATCTTATCGTTGCAGGCCTGGAAGCGCATCAGGAACGCGAGCGGGAGCGGGCCGGCCGGCGCGTTCTTCGCCACGCCGATCTCGACGCGAAACTCGGCCCGGCCCTCGTAGGTGTCCACGTTGAAGCCGAAGTTGGGATCGAACCGGGTGTGGGGCTTCGGCTGGTAGACGTCCACGGAAGCGATGGCGGCGTTCCCGGCGACGCGAATGCTGGTGGGGATGATGGGCTGCGGAACGCGGAGCGCGTAGAGATGCCAGCCGGGGTCGAGCCGGGCGGTGAGCACGAACGGCGCTTTCGAACCGGGCGGGACCGTGGCCTGCTGCGGCTCGACGCTCCAGGCGACCGGGTTCAGCTTCTGGGCAAACGCGAGGGCTACAACCAAGAGCCCCAGGACCGCGACGCGGCGAGCCATGGTTACGCCTGCACGGTTTCGCAGCGCTTCAGATCGGTCTCGATGCGCTGGTTGATCCGCGCTTCGGCGTATTGGGCGGCCACGCGGATGGCGTTTTTGATGGCGTTCGCGTTCGATCGTCCGTGGCAGATAATGCACACGCCCTTGACGCCGAGCAGCGGCGCTCCCCCGTATTCGGAATAATCCAGGCGCTTCTTGAAGTCCCTGAGCGCGCGGCGGGCCAGCAGGTAGCCGACCTGCCCGGAGATGCTCGATTGCAGCGACTCCTTCAGCATCTTGACGATGACTTCGACCACGCCCTCGCTGACTTTGAGCGCGACGTTGCCCGTGAAACCGTCGGCGACGATCACGTCGGCCTTGCCGCTGTAGAGATCGCCGCCCTCCACATTGCCGATGAAGTTGATGGGCAGCGAACGAAGGAGCGGCGTGGCGGTTCGGGTGAGGTCGTTACCCTTGTGCTCCTCTTCGCCGATCGAGAGCAGGCCCACGCGCGGGCTCTCATTCTGAAAGATCACGCGCGAGTAGATGTCGCCCATGACGGCGAACTGCGCCAGCATCTGCGGGGAGCAATCGACGTTGGCGCCCACGTCCATCATGACGGCGGGCGTGCCCAGAACGGTGGGGAAAACGGCGGTGAGCGCGGGCCGGTCCACACCGTGCACCATGCCCTGGACCATCTTGGCGGTGGCCATCACCGCGCCCGTGTTGCCGGCCGAGACGACGCCCTGCACCAGACCGTCGCGCACCAGCCGCGAGGCGACGCGGATGGAGCTGTCGCGCTTGGAACGCATGGCGCGCGCGGCGCCGTCCTCCATGGTCACGCGCTCGGATGCGTGGACCACCTGGATGGGCAGACCGAGCGAATCCTCGTAGCGGGTGAGCTCCTTCCTGACGAGGTCTTCCTTGCCCACCAGCACGATCTGGACCGGATAGGCTTTGGCCGCTCGAACGGCGCCTTCTACTTCGGCTTCGGGGGCGTGATCGCCGCCCATCGCGTCAACAGCGATACTCACCATAGCCGTTGGCTCGCGCTACTCTTCGCTGACCTCGATCACCTCGCGGCCTTTGTACTGGCCGCAATGGGGGCAGACCCGGTGCGGGAGCTTGGGCTCGTGACAGTTGGGGCATTCGGCATGAGCCGCCGGTTTGAGAAAGTCATGAGCGCGGCGCTTGGCACGACGCTGGGCGGAGTGTCTTCGTTTGGGATTCGGCATGGCAAGTTCCTATTGTAATATCGGGTTACAGATTCTGCAGCCCGGCCCAGCGATCGTCGGCCACTTCGAGGTGACAGTGACACTCGACCTGGTTCCGGTTTTGCCCGCAAACAGGGCAGATTCCTTTACAGTCCTCCCGGCACACGCGCTGCATCGGCAGCAGTAGCAGGATCTCTTCTTGCAAAACATCGCTCAGTTCGAGGCCGTCGCCCTCGTAGAAGCCGATTTCGGACTCCGGGTCCTTGATAAAGATTTCGCCCTCACGCAAGTCGGAAGTGGACGGCTGATAGAGCAGCGTGAAATCGCTGTCGATGGCGAACGGCGCCTGTTCCAGGCAGCGGTCGCAGGCGATTTCCATGGCGGTGGAGAGGTGGCCGGTGACGGCGATCTCCAGGGTGGATTCGGTGAGTTGGGCGGAGCCGGAGGCGACGATCGGCTCCGTTTGCCGGAGTTGCGGATCTAGAAAGTCGATGACGCCCGGAGCCAAGGTCTCGCTGAAGCGCACCCTGCCCAACTGCATTTCGACGATGCTCAGAAACATACGACACCCGGATTCCGCGCCGCCCGGCTGGCCACCATCCGCAACGACCTCTTCGGGGGCGGGATTAGCGAATGGAATGACTATTATAGCAGGCATGACGGGCTTTCAAACGGGGCCCGGAGACACTGACCGCACGCTGAAAACAAACGGGTTAGGGCAGGCAGGGTTTCGAGTGCCGTGCCTGGAGAGGCTTACCAGGCACGGCACAGGCTGGGGCAGAAACCCGCTTCAGGCAAGAAAGCCGAGGATGGGCTTGTATACGCGAGCGCATCAGCCACATGGTCATGACTTCCCCACCCAAGAACGAGCCTGCTCTGCGTAAAACTTACAGAGCGTCCACCCCAAACTTACGCAAATACTTCGTACAAATGCCATAGCTACCGCCACGATCCGGCATTCGAGGCTGCAGCTCCGAAGCGCGGAGATGGCGATTTTCATAGTTCTTTATGGCAATTGAAGTTCCAGACCGGCCCTCGGGAGCGCGATACACTGAAAGAGGAACTCATAAGGGGGGGTGGATGCTTTCGGCCAACCTCATTCGTCTTGTCTCAGATCATTGGGAGGAAATCGCAGAGCGCGTTCTGCGGCGGGTGCGGCGTGAAGCGAAGCTGCTCGAGTTCGGCAAATTGCCCGAACCCGAACTGCGGGAGCGCGCCAGGGAAATACTTCAGAACCTGGGCAACTGGCTGGTTTCGCGGGAACAGGATCTCGCGCACCGGTACGAGCGGCTGGGCCGTCACCGCTGTGAAGAGGGCATTCCCCTACACGAGATGGTGTACGCGCTGCAGCTCATCAAAGAGTGCATGATTCAGTACGTCCGCGACGCCGGGCTGCGGCAGACTCCCATGGAGCTTTACGCCGAAGAGGAGTTGCAGCGGGGCGCGGATCGCATTTTCGACACCCTCATTTACTACTTCGTTCGCGGCTACGAACACGCGCTGCGGCAGCGTGCGGTGCGGGCGGCATAGGCTGGCCGCGGGGCCGAAAATGCGGCTTTTGCCCGCTTTCCCTCCGGCAAAAAGTATGCGAGCCTAGAAAGAGCCGGAAGCGCCAGACGCGCCAGGACGCGCATCGTTGTACGGCGTGGAGGAACTTAGATGCTGCCGAACTTCTTACTCCCGGACACGGTGATTCGGGAAGACGGGGAAGGCCCCGTGGTCAGCCTTGGACCGGCTCACGGCAAGCTGTTGCTACTCACCCTGGGAATCACTCGCATCATTGAACAGGAGAGCCTGGACCTTTCCATCTGGGGCTCGGCGGACGAGCAGAGCTGGAGCACGAAGCCGCTGGCCTCCTTCCCCCAGAAATTCTACTGCGGCACCTATCAGTTGCTCGTGGACCTGGCGGACGCGCCGGGCGTGCAGCATCTGAAGGCGACGTACAAGGTGGCGCGCTGGGGCCGCGGCGAGCCCAAGCCACTGTTCGGCGCCTACGTGTTCGCACAGGAAGCGCAACCGCGCGCGGCCGCGAAGTCGGCGTAGAGCGCGCCGCGGCTACACGCGATTGATCAGGCTGGCCACGTAGCCCGCGCCGAAGCCGTTATCGATATTCACCACGGTGACATTGCTGGCGCAACTGTTGAGCATCCCGAGCAGCGCGGCCAGGCCGTGGAAGCTGGCGCCGTAGCCCACGCTGGTAGGCACCGCGATCACGGGGCAAGGAACCAGGCCACCCACCACGCTCGGCAGCGCGCCCTCCATACCGGCGCAGACCACCACGACCCGCGCGCTGGTGAGGCGCTCGCGGTTGTTCATGAGGCGGTGGATTCCGGCCACGCCGATGTCATAGACGGTGTCGACCTGGTTGCCCATGACCTCCGCGGTGACCTGCGCTTCCTCGGCCACGGGAATGTCGCTGGTGCCTGCCGAGACCACCGCGATCTTACCCTTGCCTCGCATGGTGCGGTCGCACCAGACGCGCAGCGCGCCCGAGAGCGGGAAGTATTCCGCCTGCGGGATGCGCTGGCGGACGGCGTCGGCCGCGGCTTCGCCGGCGCGCGTGATGAGCAGGTTGGGCGCGTTCTCGAGAATCCGCACGGCGATCTCGGCAACCTGCGCGGGCGTCTTGCCTTGGGCGAAGACCACTTCCGCCATGCCCTGGCGCAACGCGCGATGGTGATCGATCTTGGCGAATCCCAGGTCTTCGAAAGGCAGGTTCCGCACGCGCTCGAGCGCGGCATCCACGGGTACCGCGCCGCTGCGGACCGATTCCAGCAACTCCCGCATCTGATCTTGGGTCATGCATCTTCAGTCTACGCCGCCCGCGATGGGGGAAAAGCGGGCTACCTCTCGCCCCACTTCAGCTTCTGGCGCAGGACGTCGAAGAACATCGATTTCGGCGGACGGATCAGCCTCAGCACGTGCTCGGAGCGGCTGCATACCACCTTATCCCCCTCGCGCAGCGGCTCGCCGATCTGGCCATCGATGGTGAGGTAGGCGTCGGCGTCCCGTGTGCGGCTCAGCAGGGTAATGACGGCGGCATCGGGGAGGATGACGGGGCGGTTGGTAAGCATGTGCGGGCAGATGGGCGTCATGCACAGAGCAGCGACGCGCGGGAAAATGATGGGGCCGCCGGCCGAGAGCGAATAGGCTGTCGATCCGGTGGGAGTGCAGACGATCAGGCCGTCGGCCTTGTAGGCGCACACGAAGTTGTCGTTGACGAAGGCGTCCAGATCGATGATCCTGGCGATGGACGCCTTGGTGACAACGATGTCGTTGAGCGCTTCGTAGGCGGCCGTGCGGACGCCATCGCGCATCACCTCGCAGTGCAACATGCGGCGCGTGCCGATGCGGTGTTCGCCGCGCAGGGCGCGCTCGAGCTCCGGGCACACCGCGTCCACCGCGATGGCGGTCAGAAAACCCAGGCCGCCCAGATTGACGGGGAACAGCGGGACTTCGCGGCCGCGCAGGGCACGCGCGGCAGCCAGTAGCGTGCCATCGCCGCCGAAGACGATCAGCAGATCGCAGCCCTCGGCAACTTCCGTGCGGGCGCGACCGTTTTGGGAGCCGAGGTAGCCCGCCGTCACCTCGTCGAAACTCACCGCGATCCCACGCGCCTCGAGCCACTCGATGACGCCGGCAATGACCTTGGCGGCTTCGGCCACGTTGGGCTTCGAGAGGATGCCTACAGTCTTAATGTCGTGCATGCAAGAGGAACTCCCGGTTCCCTTCCGCGCCCAGAATGGGGCTCTCGGTCAGGCCGGTTTCGAATCCCAGCGCCTGGACCGCGCTGCGGACGCGCTCGCACGCCCCGGCCTGAAGCCCGGCGTCGCGCACGATGCCGCCCTTGCCGACCTCGCCGCGCCCCACCTCGAACTGCGGCTTAACAAGTATAACCATCTGGCCGGTTTCCTTCAGCAGCGGAACCACGGCGGGCACCACCAGGGTTACCGAGATGAAGCTCACGTCGCAGACGGCCAGATCGACGGCCTCCCCGATGTCCTCGAACCGAAGGTAGCGCGCGTTGATGCCTTCGCGCACGGTGACGCGGGGATCGCCGCGCAGTTTCCAATCGAGCTGGCCAGCGCCGACATCGACGGCGTAGACGTGGCGCGCTCCGCGCTGCAGGAGGCAGTCGGTGAAGCCGCCGGTGGAAGAGCCGACATCGAGGCAGAGGCGCCCGCGGACGTCGATCGCGAAACGATCGAGCGCGGCATCGAGCTTCAATCCGCCGCGGCCGACGAAGCGCGGCGGCGCCAGGACCTCGACGCGGGCGTCGACCGGAACCGCGTGGCCGGACTTCTCCGCCCTGTTTCCGTCCAGACGGACCTGGCCGGCCAGCACCAGCGCCTGGGCCTTGGCGCGCGAATCGGCGAGGCCGCGCTCGACCAGCAGTTGATCCAGCCGTATGCGGCCGGGGGGTTTCATGTGGCTCTCACGCGCTGCGCCCGACGACCAGGTCGGCCAAGTCTCGCAGGCGGGCGCCGCGATCGCCGAAAGCCTCCAGCGCCCGGTGCGCGTCCCGGCGTTCCTGTTCGGCCATGCGGTGCGATTCTTCGAGACCGTAGACGGCCGGGAACGTGATCTTCTGTTGCTCGGCGTCTTTGCCCGCGGTCTTGCCCAAGGCCTCGGAGGGCTGCTCGACGTCCAGGATGTCGTTGACGATCTGGAACGCCAGGCCAACGTGCTGGCCATAGCAGGTCAGCGAGGAGAGCTGGCGGCTATCGGCGCCCGCACAAATCGCGCCCATGCGGACGCTGGCCCGCAGCAGCGCGCCGGTCTTGGCGCGGTGAATGGTCTCGAGCAATTCGGTGGTGGGGGTCTGCCCTTCCCCTTCGAGATCGGCGACCTGGCCTCCGATCATGCCGCCCACCGTGCCGGATGCTAGCGCGAGTTCTTCGACGAGCTGCGCCCGCCGGCCCACGGCGCCCTGGATCTGGCCGAGCACCTGGAAAGCGAGGGTCAGCAGCGCGTCGCCCGCCAGGATCGCCATGGCTTCGCCGAACTGCTTGTGGCAGGTGGGGCGGCCGCGGCGCAGGTCGTCGTTATCGAGCGCGGGCAGGTCGTCGTGAATGAGCGAATAGGTGTGGACGAACTCGAGCGCGCAGGCCGCCTCCTCCACGCCGGGCGCCGCGTCGGCCACCGCGCGCGCTGCCTCCAGGCACAGAATGGGCCGGATGCGCTTGCCGCCCGCAAACAGGCTGTAGCGCATGGCGCGGTGGATGGTCTGGGGCGGCACGGATTCGGGCGGCGTCAGACGGTCCAACTGCGCATCCACGAATTGCCGCTGCCCCTTCAAGTAATCGCCGAATGTCATCCTTTATCCGGGCGGAAGGCTTCGGGTTGGAGCTTGCCATTCCGTTTGATCAGTATTTCGACGCGCGTTTCGGCCTCTTCAAGCTGCTTGCGGCAGCGGTCGCTCAACTGGACGCCGCGTTCGAACAGCTCCAGCGCGCGTTCGAGCGGGAGATCGCCGTTCTCGAGCTCGTGGACCACCTTCTCGAGGTCGGCGAGGCTGACCTCGAAACTGGGCGCCTGCTTTTCCTGCTGGGGCTCGTCGGGCATCGTCTTATTCTAAAACAGGCGCCTTGTCCGGCTGCTCGGTGGGTGGCGGCACCAGCGCGCGGTAGATGGGCTCGAACCACTCATCCTTCTCCATGTTGTAAGCGATGAAGTTCATCTCGAACTGGAAATAGGTCCACGCGAAGCCGAAGGATTCGGCCGTGCGCGCGACCTGGGCGGTGTAGCGGACGCGCGAATCGATGTCGCCCTTGTCGTAAGCGCCGAACTCGCCGAGCAGGATCGGCCGCTTTTCGGTCTTGGACCATTCCGCGGCGACCGCGAAATCCTTCTCCACCTGGTGCTTCTCGGCATCGGTTCCCCAGGTGATGCCGGAGAGCTTGGCGGTCATCGGGCTCCACGATGCGCCCTGATGCGTGAACCGCATGGGCACGTAGTAATGGATGGTCACGATGATGTGGCGGTCGGCGGGCGGCAGTTCCAGCCTGCCGAGGGACATGATGCCGTTCCAGAAGCCAGGGCCGATGACGACGTTGCGCGTGGGGTTGGTTTTGCGAATGACGGCCAGAGCGTCCTTGAGAAAACCGTTCCACAGCGGGAGGTTGAGCTTGGAATTCGGCTCGTTCAGGATCTCGAACAGCACGTCCGGCGAGGCATCCTGGTAGCGCGGCGCGACCTGTTCCCAAAACGCCAGCAGCTTGGGTTTGCAGCCGTCGGGGTCGTTTCCGCAGAACGTGTAGTCGTGCTCGTCGAGGATCACGATCAGATTGTTGGCCAGAGCGTTCTTCACCACCCAGTCGAGCGTTTTGAGCCAGGCCGGGTCGAGCCGGTTCTGGGCGTCCATGTGACCGAAGGATTGCAGGTTGACGCGGATGGTGGAGAATCCGGCTTCGTGAATGCGCTCGAAGTGGCGCTCCTGGAAGCGGGCTTTGGCGAAATCGTCCCAGATCGGGTCGTAGCCGAGCACGTTGATGCCGCGGCCCATCTTGACGATCTGATCAAGCGGATCGACTGGAGTCTGCGCAGGCACGGCTGCGGCAACGAGCGCGCCGGCGGCGAGCAATTGTTTGAGCACGAATCCTCCTCGAAGAGCAATTGTCGCACCGGGAGGGCTGCGGCGCTGGTGGTGCGCGTCAGGGGGGCATGGGCGACGACGCAAAGGGATGATCGAGGGGTCGTGCCGGGACGGTACTTAAAGTCCGTGGACTTATTGTCATCCGGAGTGATTCCATTGTCTCGATGGGGACAAGGCGAGAAGCGCAGATACAAAAGCACTTCGGCGAGCGAGTGCGCGAATTGCGGAAGCAGAAAGGGCTCTCCCAAGAAGCGTTAGCGCTCGCTTGCAACCTCGACCGCACCTATATCGGCGGCGTTGAACGCGGCGAAAGAAACATCAGCCTTATCAACATCTACAAGATCGCCGAGGCCTTGGGCGTGAACGCCAAGGAACTGTTCAATGCCTAAGGCACCCGAGATTCGGAAAGAGCTTCTCGAGCGAATTGCGGCGGTCAGGAACAAACGGGCGCGTTTCGTTTTGGACAGCATCGTTACAAACGGCTTAGTCACTACGGAGGAAATCAACCGGGAAGGATACGATCACCCGCCGCGCGCGGCTCAGGATGTGAGAGACCTTGGCTTCCGGCTGAAGACCATTAAAGTTAAACACTCAAACGGTCGCTCCATCGCAGCGTACGTGTTCGATGAAGGCGAACTAGAAGCGGGCAAAGAGGGGCGGCGGCTCCTGCCGAAGAAAGAACGGGATGCCCTCATACATGCTGCTGGCGACAAATGCCAGATTTGCGGAGCTGGGCACAATTTACAGGTAGACCATCGTATCCCGTACGAAGTCGCGGGCGAATCGCAACACGGGGAGAAGGAGCCGTACCAAATTCTCTGCGGGTCATGTAACCGGAAAAAATCATGGGCCTGCGAGCACTGTCAAAATTGGCTGCAAGGTAAATCCCTCCGCGTATGCCGCTCTTGCTATTGGGCCGAACCCACCGCTTATCGTCATGTGGCGATGCAGCAGCAGCGCCGGACTGAGCTTGTCTGGGTTGGCGACGAGGTGAAGGACTTTGAGCGTATCAAACGTGAAGCGAAACGTGACGCAATAAGCGTGCCAGAAGAGATCAAACGACTTCTGAAAAGGGACTAACCGAATAGCGTTGGCTGTTCCGCGAAGTCCTCAAGCGATAACGTTGTGTCCCCGCGAGTAGCTGGAATGAGGTGAGATACATACAGGGACTCAATCGTCACGTCATCACGACCGTTGAGGGTGGCCTGACTGGACCTGCCCACGTCCAACAAGACTCGATGGGCGACAGTCGAGGGGAGAGGGTCGCCGTAATCTCGTTCTCCACAAGAAGCCATCGTAGCTGAGAATGAACGGGATGCTCTTCTCGTTGAGAATGGTAAGCCCCTCGATCATTCGATCACGACTGACACCTGCGATATAGCGCTGGTCGCGGCCTTCGCTTGTTCCCTGATAAGGAGGGTCTAGGTAGAACAAATCTCCCTCCTGCGCGGATAGAAACAGCGGCAAGAAGTCTGTGTGGACTGCCTGACATTTGCCCGCGAGGAGTCGATGGGCGGCGAATAGTTCTGCTTTCATCAGTTGCGGACGTGTACCCGTCCGGCGTTTGTCTGGCGACTGGTTAAACTCGCCGGAGGGATTGAATCGAACGGCGTTCTTCACGCACCTAGCCAGCAGGTACAGCAGCTTGCTCGGGTTGTGGTCCACATTGAACTCCGACCGAATTTCATAGTATGCGTCGATGGGCTTCTGGCGTTCCCGGAGCCACAGCGTTTCGTACTCGTCGGCAGCTTCCCTTGGGCTATCAATGACGATCTTCCAGAGCCGGATGAGCGGTTCGAGGGCGTCCCCGATGACGTAGGAGGAGAATTTCGTTCGAGAAGCTGCGGCCAAGGTAACGGCGGCTGAACCGGCGAATGGCTCTACAAGGCGCGTGTACCGATTGGCCGGGATATGGCTGAGAATGGCGGGAGCCAGTCTGCGCTTGCTGCCCTGATACGGGATTGGATGAGGAACGGAGAATCGCACTTCCGGCCTCGATCACCGATCTTGATGATACATAAAGTCATCATACCTTTAAAAGCGCCGATAGCCAAGGGGCAAAAGGGGAGCACTCCTCCCTTGTCGTCGACCTGGCATCCCTACCACCGCCGCACTGGTCACAGGCGCTTGCGCATCAGGAGACCGTCGGAGCGGTCCTCGTAGTAGCGCGCGATGCGGCCGGCGGAGCGGAAGCCGAGGCGGCGGTAGAAGCGGATGGCGGCGGGATTGTCGGGCCTGACCATCAGCGCGACGGCTGGCGCGCGCGCCCGGCGGAGATGGGAGAAGGTGTGGCGCAACAGGGCCGTGGCCACGCCCGCGCGGCGGTGGTCCGGCAGCACGGCGACAGAGACGATCTCGGCTTCTCCCTCAGTGACCGACGCGATGGCGTAGCCCACGATGCGGCGCGAGCGGCGGGCCACGAAGAAGGTGCGCGGGCAGTCGCGGTGGAGCTCAAGGAACAGGTCGCGGGGATAGGCCTCGCCCGGGAAGCAGGCGTTCTCGATCACCAGGACTCGATCGAGGTGGCGGCGGAGGAATGGGCGAATCTCGATGCTCACGCGCGCATCCAGAATAGCCCATTGGCCAGGCGGGACAGGACGGCTAGCGCTGGATGGCGACGGGATCGAGGCCGGGGACGGCGGCGGAGGCAGGAGCGGGGCGCTCGCGGACGGCCGTGGCGGGCCCCATAGTGCGGCGCAGAAGGCACGCCAGCGGGGCCACAACAGACGGCTCGACGGCGGAGTGGACGCCGTCGCCGATGTTCACCCAGTCGGTGGCCGACAGCGGGACGCGCAGGGTCCACGACACGTCGCAACGCGACGGGTCTTGCAGCCAGGCATCGCGGGTGACGCCATCGACCCGCATGGAGGCGCGCGCAAACCCGAGATCGCAGCACGCGGCGCAGATGGCGAGCCATCGCTGATCCACGGTCTCCGCTGCGGCCAGGGCTTCCTCGAGCGTGCGGAGACGAATCTCCGCGCCGGCAGCCCGCAGCAATCTGGCCGGCCCCACCAGTTGACCGGCGACGCGCAGCTCCACATAGCCCAGGCGCTGTACCGAGGTCCAAACGGCCAGACAGTAGACGGCGCCGGCGAGCGCGGGCCAGGGATAGCTGCTGGCGCACACGGCGAGCGCGAAGGCTGCGGAGGCGGCGCAGGCGGCCCACAGTGTCAGGACGACCCGGCGTGGTGAGGATCCGCGGAGCATCAGGCGGTGGTGGATGTGATCGCGGTCGGCGCCGAAGACGGGCCGGCGGCGAAGAAACCGGCGCACCACGGCCAGGGACGTATCGATCAAAGGCACGGTCAGAGCCATGGCTGGGGCGAGAGCTCCGCCGATAGTGGCGCTCTGGTTCGACCACACGATGGCGCAACAACCGAGCAGGAAGCCGGTGGTGAGGCTGCCGCAATCGCCCAGGAATATGGACGCCGAGTTGAAATTGAACCGCAGGAACCCGAGCAACGCGCCGGCGAGCGCGGCCGAGACCAGCGCCAGTCCGGGGTGCCCGAGCATCAGGCCGGCCGCGAGCATCGCAAGCGATGCGATGACCGCGACGCCCGTCGCCAGGCCGTCGATTCCGTCGATCAGGTTGAAGGCGTTCGCGCAGCCCGCCAGCCAGAGCAGGGTCAGCGGGACTGCGAACCAGGAGGGAAGCGAGTGGCCGCCGAAGCTGGCGAAGCTCACGCCGGCCCAGCAGGCCAGGGACGCCGAGGCGAGCTGGCCCGCCAGCTTCTGCCACGGACGCAGGCCGGCAAGATCGTCCACCAGCCCAACGGCAAACATCAGCAGGACGGCGGGCGCGAGCTTCCAGACAAACGGCTGAAGGCGCGCCACGGCCCCGCCTTGAACGCTCTTCGAGATTGTGAGAAGCGCAAAGGCGAGCCCGCAGGCCAGCAGGATTGGGATACCACCGACCCGCGGCACCGGACGGCTGTGAACCTTGCGGCCGTGATCGGGCAGGTCGAACCAACCCCGGGCACGAACCAGGTTGCGGACAAACGGCGTGAGGACCGACGCGAAGCCGAAGGCTCCGAGTCCCAGTAACGACAGCGCGTTCATGGACTCTCCTGCTGGACTAGTCGGCCCGGCGGCCGGCCGTTCTCACGCCGACGCAGTGCGAACCGCCATGGTACGTACTGGTGCGAGGCGTGCGGCAACCGGAGGACGTCTGGCGGGCAGAGCAGCCAGCCCGATCGCATCGAGAACCGCAGAGACGCCGATGGGAAGATCGAAGTTGGCGATGAAGGCGCTGCGCGCGCGGGCTCCGGCTTCGGCGATGAGATACGGCGAGGCGGCCAGGAGCCGCAGCAGTTCCACCAATCCGGTGGCGTCGCCGGGATCGATCTGCCAGCCGCAGCCGAACCTGTCGACGATTGCTGCCGCGGTCGCCTCCTTCGGACCGATGAATAGCAAAGGCCGGCCGGCGGCCATGAGGCCATAGATTTTCCCCGGAACGAGTGAGCCGAGCGAAGCCGGAGTCTGCGTGACCAGGCCGATGTGGCAGGTGGCGAGATGGGCGGCCAGGGACTGCCATTCCTGATAGGGCTGCCAGGAGACGTTGGCGACGTGACGGGAGCGGCAGAGATCTTCGATCTCGCCTCGGCGCGCGCCGCCTCCGGCGAAGACGAAGCTGAACCGGTCATCCTGTTTGAGCTCATCCATTGCGTCAGCAATTGTCTCTATATCATGGGCCAGGCCGAGGTTACCCGAATACATGACCACCAGGTTCTGGGACATCGGAAAGGGGCGCGGACGCACCATGGCGCCATCGGCCCAGTTGTCGGCGATGTGGATTCTCGAGGCCGGAACGCCCGCGGCCAACATGCGGTCCCTCATGCAAGGCCCCAGGACGACGACGCCATCGGCCTGCCGCCGGCTGTAGTTCGCAAGGCCGGTCAGAATGCGCGTGAGCGGGGAACGGGGGCTGAGAACACCCAGGGCCACGGCGATGTCGGGATAGAGGTCCATCTCCCAGATGTAGTGGCGAACGCCGCGGACCTTCTTGAGCAGCGTGCCGATGAGGGAGAGCAGCGGCGGCGTGGTCAGGGTGACCACTACGTCGCAGTGCGAGGCCCGGAGGCTGCGCCACAGCGCGCCCAGGTAAAAGGACGCGTAACAAAGCAGGCGCGCCCCGCGGCCGCGTCCGAAGGGGAGGCAAGGAGTGCGGAGAACGCGGATGCGGTGGGAGCGTGCAGACGGCGAGCCTTCGGCAGCCCCGGCGTAGGCGGTGTTGGCGCAGACCACATCGGCGGCGTGGCCGCGCGCGATCATCTCCTGGGCGACGTCGGCGAGCAACTGGCCGGTGGGCGCAAAATCAGGAGCGAAGAACTGGTTGAGTAGAAGGAATTTCATGGCAAACCTGCGGCACGGCCGCCGCAAGGATCTCCTTCGCCTTGAGAGCGATCAGGTACTCATAGATGGATAAGAGACGGCAGTAGGTGAAGCCGGGGACGCCGTCCAGGAAGCCGAGCCTGGCGAAGTACATGTAGAAGAAACGCAGTTCGGGCCGGAAGGGCAGAAGAAACGACAGGTCCTTCAGGGCCCGGCGGCGTGCGACGGGATCGCGGCTGCCGAGACCACGAAAGCTGGCGTGGTGGTTCCGAACGGCCAGAAGCTCGAAGGCCTCCGCCGAGGAATAGCGATTGTGCTTCTCGAACCAGGCATCCAGCCCTTTCTCGAAGCTGTAGTGGATCATGTGGCCGCGCAACAGGCCTTGCGGGCCGTTCACCATACACCGGGAATTCACGCTACGCTCGAAGCCGGCGGCTTCGGGACGGAACAAGCGGGTGAACCAGGTGGGGTACATACTGCAATGGCGCAGCCAGCGGCCCATGAACATGTCCTTGCGGCGCATCGCGTAACCGACTTCGGCGCGGTTGGCGTCGGCGGTCGCCGCCAGCATTTCGTCCCGGAGTTCGGGCGTGGCGATCTCGTCGGCATCGGGGTTATAGACCCAGGGATGTTTGAACGGAATGCGGATGGAGGCGGCCCGGTGGGCGCCTTCGTTGTCAAAGCGCCGCTCGATGACCCGCGCACCCGCCTGGCGGGCGATTTCGACGGTGCGGTCTGTGCTGAAAGAATCGAAGACCACGACGTCGTCGCTCCAGGAGACGCTCTCAAGACAGCGCGACAGATTCTTCTCTTCGTTCAGCGTGGGGATCAGGACACTGATGTTCATAGTTTTGCTCGCGGCGCCATTTGACGATGCGGGCCGGGTTGCCGGCGACGACGGCCCAGGACGGAACATCTTTTACGACAACGGCACGGGCACCGGCCACCGCGCCCTCGCCCACCGAGACGCCAGGCCCGATGAATGCTTCGGCCGCGACCCAGGCGCGCGGCCCGATCTCGATGGGCCGGTAGACCAGCGGAAAAGCCGGGTCTTGGTAGTCGTGCGTAGCGGTACAGAGATGGCTGCGCTGGGACACCGTTGCATAGGCGCCCAGAGTGACCGGCGCAACCGAGTAGCACTCGACGCCGTCGCCGAGGCAACTGTGGTCGCCCATCGTGAGGTTCCACGGCGCCCAGATACGGCAGCGCGGATAGGGATGAGCGCCGCGGCCAACGCGCGCGCCGAACAGTCTGAGGATTCCCCGGCGCCAGGCGTGGCACAGGGTTGGGCTGGGACGGTAAAGGAACGTATAGGCCAAACCCCAACAACATCGCGCCAGCCTGTTCGGTAGTGGCAAGCTCATTGCAGCATGACCGAAGCGGGCTTCTCGCCTTGCCCGAGGATCCACTCGTAGACCAGTTTCATTTCGCGGGCGACGGAATCCCAGGCGAAGCTCTGCCTGGCGAGTTCCCGTCCGCGTGCACCCATGGCGCGAAGGCCAGCCGGGGGCGCCCAGAAGAGCCGCTCGAGCGCGTTGCGAATCTCCACCTGCCCGGGGGCGGCGATCCGGAGCGCGGCTTCCGCGTCGAAGCCCTGCGGGAGGTTGCACTCCGGCGTCATCAACACGGGTAAGCCGCTGGCCCAGGCTTCGAGAACCGCCATGGGCAATCCCTCGCTTTGGGACGGCAGGATGAAGGCGGAGGCCCGCGCGAAGGAGGCGGCCTTGGCCGCGCCGTGCTGGGGTCCGGCGAAGACCACCGTTTCCTGAATGCCCAGCGCTCGCGACAGGCGGCGGAGCCAGGAGTTGTGCCCACCCTCCTCGGTCCCGGCGATCACCAGTCTCCAGGAGCGGGCGGCAGGTTGCTGGCGGAACTGCGACCACGCCAGCAGCAGAGCTGTCAGGCCCTTCTTGGGATGTAGGCGGCCGAGGAACAGAAGGACACGGGCCTTTGGATCGACGGCCTGCTCCCAGGGTGGATTGGGCGGCGCCGGCTTGGGCGCGATGTGAACGCCATTGGGAATGACGCAGACGGGGTTCTTCAATCCATACGCCCGGATGGACCTGGCTTCGGCCGGGGTCAGGGCATGGAGGCAGGCCGCGCCCGCCAGGTGGCGGTTCTCGTAAAGCGCGCCGGCGAGCCGCTTCTTCCAGCGCGACTGCCCCAGCGCCCAGGAATCCAACATGCCGTGCGGGCTGACCATGTAAGGCCGCCGCTCGCGGCGGGCCCAGCGGAGGTCGGCGATGGAGGGGTACATCCATATGCCATGGGCGTGAACCAGGTCCAGGCGGCCCGAGCACAGGCGGCCGGACAGGCTTGGGGCGAAACCGAAGCGGCGGGGCCCCACCACAGGCTCCGCGCTGACTTCTAGGCCTTTCCAGGCGGGCCTATCAGCTAGCGTGTTCTCGTCGTTTATCCCGAATATTTTCAGCTTGATAGGATCTATAAGCTCAAGGGCTCTAGCAAGCCCACAGGAGGCTGGAAACACGCCTCCGGCGTTGCGGGAAACACCAGCGGTCAACATCCCAATCGTCATAAGATTTCGGCTGCCACTGTACTGGTGTCCGGCGGCGGCGGATCGTCTCGTAGGAGCGATGCCACGGTGGACATAACCAGTTGCGCCGAGTTCTGGGGACTGTACTGGCGGGCGACGGCGGAGGCGGCCCGGCCCATGCTCTCCAATTGTTCCTTAGGGCGGGCGATCAGATCGCGAAGAGCGCGGAGCATGTCGTCTTCGCTCGCGGGGTCGAAGGTGAGACCGGTGCCTGGGTTGACGACGTCGCGGGCGCAGCCGCAACGGCTCGACACCGCGACGGGGAGTCCGCAGGCCATTCCCTCCAGGACGACCAGTCCCCAGGGTTCGCGCAGGCTGGGCAGGATCAGGGCGTCGGCGTCTCTGTAGATGGCGGGAAGCTCCTGCTGAAGCGCGGGGCCTCGAAACTCGACAGCGTTCCACAGATCGAGTTCGCCGGCGAGAGAGCGCAGCCGGTTTTCCAGTGGCCCGTAGCCGACCAGCGCCAGACGCGCCGGGGGGCAGGTGCGATCCTTCGCCAGACGCGCCCAGACACGGAGCAGCCGTTCCAGGTTTTTCTCCGGCGAAAAGCGGCCGACGTAGAGCAGCACGCGGCCGGGGCGGCCGGGGCGCCCGGCGGCGGGAGGCGGCGAGTAGGTGAGCAGTTCGGTGTCGATGACGGCGCGCCTGGTGGTGATGCTGGAAGCGGACATTCCCAGATCGCCCAGGTACTCGCGATTCGATTCGCCGTAGACGTTGGCGGCGGCGCAACGGCGAACGAAGGCGGACTTGAGGCGCTCTTTCCAGGGGCGGCGCTGGTAGTCGAAGCGGTTCGATTCGGCCCACAGGAGCTTGGGCCGGCGATGAAGCTCGGCCCAGAGCCAGGCCGTCCAGGCGGCGATGTCGTAGTAGCCGCTGATGATGACGACCCGGGGATTCAGCTCATCGAGAGAGGACCAGAGGTGTCGTGCGACGCCGAGCGCAGGCGCAGTCTCGTACGGGCCGGCGTGGGCCCAGCGATGCGGATAGCCGCCGGTTGGCGCGTCCAGACGGTTGACGCTGCCGGAGGCGGCGAACAGCACCTCGAACGAGAATCCGCGACGCTGGAGTTCCTGGAACAGGAGGTTCTTGTAGTGAATCGGGTGGTTGTGAACGATGGCTGCGGTGAGCATGTAGGGTCAAACTCCGATTGCGAGCGCGGTGGCCGGCTCGCGGACGCGGGCAAGGGCTGCGAGCAGCCGCTCGCCGTATTTCTCCACGGTGAATTCCCGGGAACGCAGGGCGGCGTTGCGCGAGAGGCTGGACAGTAGTGTGGGAGACGTCCGGATGGTATCGAGCGAGGCGGCGATGGCCGCGGCGTCGCGAACGGGAACGATGAACCCATCGATGCCGTGGCGGACCACGCTGCCGGCGTTGGGCGTGGTGACGACGGGCAGGCCGGCGGCGAGGGCTTCATAGCAGACGGTAGCGGAGCCTTCGCAGATGGAGGGAAGCAGGAAGACGTCGGCCCAAGTCAACTGCTCCGGGATGGCGGCGCGCGGAAGGGGACCGGTGAGCTCGACGGAATCGGCCAGGCGGCGCGCGGCGCCCTGCGTGATGCCGATGGTGCCCACCAGCCGGAACTCTGCGGCGCCCCGGAGCGCGCGGGCGGCTTCGAGCAGGTAGGGAGTTCCCTTGCGCAGGCCGGCTGCGCCGACAGTCAGGACGCGAAGCGGGCGGCCGGCGAGCGAGCGCACCACGGGCGGCGCCGGCGCGTCCACACCATAGGGGACCACCACGACGCGGTTGACCGGAGCGCCCGAGCGACGGATGCCGTCGCGCACGAACTCGGAGCCGCAGACCACGAGGTCGGCCGTATTCCACTCGGCGAACTCGCGCGCGCGGAAGGCGACACGGTTGGGATCGCGAGCGAGGGAGGGCTGCCAATCCGGGAAGGCTTCGTGCTCTTCCGCCAGGAGGGCGTCTTCGATGGACACTGGGACGATGGTCTGCTCGACCACCGTGGCGAGGCCGAGCGCGCGAGCCCCGGTCAACAGCCCGAGGCCGGCCGAATTGAAGGCATAGACCGCACCCGCTTTCCCCAATCCCGTCCGCAGGATGGCGTCGCAGAAAGCGCTGCCGGTCCAGAGGTGGACGGCGGTGAGCGCGGAGGGCGTTCGGGCCGCGGCCTGGCGAATGGCGTATTCGATGCCGAGCCGCGGGAACATGCGAATCAGCGAGCGCGGAATGCCGTGCGGAACCCGGCCCGCCAGCCGGGCGACGGACCTGGGCACGAGGCCGGCGGGCAGGCGGCGAAGCGGTTCGGACCAGGCGCCGGCACAAAGATCGGTAGCCAGCATCTCCAGCATGCCGGCCGAGTGCAGGATGCGCGGGACGGCGTAGTGCATCCGCGCGCCGAGCTGTGCGACAAGCCAGGTGGTCATTCGGAGACCGGTTGCGGGAACCAGTACTCGGGGGGCGGGGCCTGGCGGGTGCCGCGGCCGATCTCGAGGGCGCGTTCGAAGGCTGCCAGCACCCGGCTTTCCCAATGGTCGTAGGCGAAGTGGGTCTCGAAACGGCGGCGGATGGAGGCGGGAGTGAACCGGCCCGCCTGCTTGTCCCCTTCGAGCCCTAGAATCGCTTCGGCCAGCCTGGCGGGGTCGCCGTGCTCGGCACACCGGCCGATGCCGTAGCGTAGGACCAGGTTCTCGATTCCCGTGAAACGGGAGGCGACCACGGGCAAGCCGCAGGCCAGGTACTCCGTAAGACGGCCGGGGGCCTGGAAGAAATTACCGAGGTCGTTGTTGGCGTAAAGCAGGACGCCCGCGTCGCAGTTGGCGCTGTGCTCGAGCATGGCGCTATAGTCCAGCCGGGGAAGAGTCACCACGCGGCCGTCGATCGCGAGCTTGCGCGTGAGCCGGGCGGCTGCTGGATCGGCGCTGCCATCCGGCCGGCCGGTCATGACGAGCCGGAACCGCTCCGGCAGAAGGGCGAGCGCTTCGAAGAGCTGGGGGACCATCCGCCGGGGCTGAAAGCCGCCGTGGAGACGCAGGATGAAGGCGTCGTCGTGGCCGCCGGCCAACTCGCGCCGCCCTCGCTCGGAGCGCGGCGGGACGGGCCAGCCGATGCTCAGGTGCGGAGGCGACACCAGGATGGGACAGCGCAGCCGGTAGGCGGCCCGCATGATGTAGCCGCGGTGGAACTCGTGGCTGATCACCAGGTCGCACTGGCGCGCCATCAGCCCTTCGAGCGTGGTCCGGATCGGATAGGAGAGCGGATCGTAGTAATCGGGATTGTGATAGACCAGCCGCTTGCCGAACAGCGGCCCGAGAAAGACCAGCGCTGCGCGCCAACCGAGTCCCTGGGAGTGCAGGTAGATGACGTTGTCGGGACCGAAGCGCGCTTTGATCAACTCGCGAAGCAGCGAGTATTCGGCAACCAGGCGGTTTGCGCCGCGGCCATAGGGGAATGTGCGGGAGGTCCACTTCGCTCCCAGGACGTCGCGAAGCAGGCTGGTTCGGCCGGCAGGGGTCACGGTGGTGACGCGCCACCCGGCCTTCTTGAGGGTCCAGGGAATCCACTCGGCGTGAGGAGTGCCGTCCGGGTCCTGGGTGGTGATGAAGATGACGCTCCGGTCTTGCGTTGTTTGTGGCATAGGAGGAGTTCCTGTTGAGGGTACTTATTACTTGCTACGGCTATTGGCGAAGCACGGTGAAGCGGCTGATCGAGTAACCAAGCGCACCACCCATGAAGACGTCTGACAAGAAGTGGGCCGAAAGGGAAATCCGCGAAAAGCCGACCAGTGCCGCCATGCTGTATGCCGCGTATGGAACCCAGCGGTGATTTCCATAGCGGCGGGCGATGACGGTGGCGATTGAGAACGCCGCTATGGTGTGACCCGAGGGGAAACTTCCGTTTCCTCGTGAGAATGAGCCGCTGCTGTCAAACCAGGAGTCAAAAAAGTTTCCTTGCGGCGAGATGACGGCCGGACGAACGCGCCTGGTGGCGTCCTTCAAGACCGTCGTCAGGACCTCGGCATCGGCGACCGCTTCGCCGGCCAGCAGCGCCGTGCGTTGCATTTTCGAGTCTCTTCGGATCAGCCCGGCGGCGTAAAGGGAGAGCGGAGTCGCGATGGTGCCGATGACCGTGGCGTTGGCGGTGAAAATGTTGTTCAACCCGTGATATGTTGCCGTGCGGCGGAAATAGGACGCTTCAGTCGGGTCTAGCGCCACCAGTCCAGCGGTGGTCCCGAGGACGGCAGGGGTGGGAATCCAGTCTTGGCCCTGCAGGAGCCTGGCTGGAAACGACCAGACGCGCTTTTGATCACTGACAATGTTAGGAAACAGCAGTTTCCATGAGATCGGCCGATCAACCGCCGGTGCCGGCTGCGGGACTCCGGAAGGCGCCGGCGACTGAGGCGGAGCGCTTGTTGGGGAATCGGCGGGTGGTGTTTGATCCGGTTCGGTGGTTTGACCTGCTGCCCGGGACGGAATCGAAAGGGTAGATACCACCAACAAGGCAATGGCAGGCTTCCTAAGGACGCGCCCCATGGGCCCTCCTCAATGATTAACGAGAGACGCAGGCCGGGAGGAGACGGTCGCCTTACGTTCTCGGGAAAACTTCCGATGCAAATCCGCCCAGAACTCTTTCAGTATATCGGAAGCCATATCGACGCAAATTTGGGAACCGAGTTTTTGAGACTGCGCTAGTCACATTCCACCGCGCGGCCGCGAGCGGCGTGGCACGCGGCCCGGGGAAGACTGCCCAGGTCAGCAGGGCTAGCGGAATCCAGAACATGAAGACGGGCATGTAGATGGCGTACATGTCGTTGACTACCGAGGCGACGGCGGGCGTGAGCAGGAACACATACGCGGCCTGCGCCTCCAGATCGCCGCCGGCGGTGGCGCGTAACCACAGATAGCGCATCAGGCGGCTCAGCGCGTAGAACCAGAGACAGCCGAAGAACCAGAACTGGCGGTAGGCCGTGCCAGCGCCGGTCGCCACCATGCCGTAGGGCAAGTGCCAGCCGCCCAGTGTCTCGCGGGTGGGAATCATCATGGCGGCCTTGCCCGCCTCGCCCACGATCGCCTTGGGGACGAACATCAGAACGAAAGTGTTGTAGACGCCCGCGCCGTATTCGTAGAGGCCGTCTTCGCCGGTCGCGTGGATATAGTTGGCCAAGCCCCAGAACTCGGTCGGGCCGGCCTGGGAATCCGCTCCGATGAGGACGTGGAAGTCCACGCGCCCGATGTCGCCGCCGATCTGGCTGTGCTTGCGGTATTCGGGCGCGATGAACATGGCGAGCGCAATGAGCGGCGCGGCGCAGAGAACCAGTTGCCGGCCGGGCAGCCAGCGCTTGGCGAAATAGAGCAGGCATCCCGCCGAGGCGACCACGGAAACCAGAACCGATCGCCGGCCCAGGAAGACGATGGCGGCCAGTTGGACGGCCAGCGCGACGGCGGGTGGAAGCAGGCGGATTCCGCCTCCCAGAAGCAGGCCGGCAAGACCGCACAGCACCAGCCCCGGCATCAGGTACTGCGCGAAAAAGTCGTAGATGACCGGCAGGCCCCTCCACTCCAGGGCGTAATTGCCGTGCGTGGAATAGTGTCCCAGGATGCCGCCGCTGAGTGAGGCGAGCTTGAGGAAACCGGCGAGCCCCACCGCCAAGGCGGCCACGCCAATCCAATACAGCCGGCGGACGGGATACCGGGATTGCCGCGGCGCGCTCCACCGGGCCGGCGCGGCTTCGGTCCAACCGGCGTAAACCGCCAGCGCCACGAGCGTGCACATGAGCAGGGCTTTGGCGACGCCGTCCGGAGGCGCACCGCCGTTGCGGGCGACCGCGACGGCCTGGGGAAACAGGAACCCCAGCAATCCGCAGCCGGCCGCAAAAGGGAACTCGAGAATGCCGGAGCGGCGCCGCAGCGCCGGGGCCAGCAGCAGGAGGCACGCGGCAGCGAAGGAAGCGAGGAGGAAGACCGTGATCGCGCTCATCAGGCGTTCCGGAACTGCACACGCTCGAGCGTCACGCGCAGGAAGCCCTTGACCGGCTCGGGGAGCACGTGCCACCATCCCGGACGCAAGCCGGAGGGCAGGCGCCACCGTTCTATCGCGAGCGGCGCTTTCCGGCGCGGCTCCTGAAGAACTCGCTCCATCAGGTTGAAGAACGCGGCCCCCTGGGTTTCGATGTCGAAGCGCGCACGGACGGAGATGCGGGCCGCTTCCGACATGGCACTAAGCCTGGAGCGATCCGTCGCGAGCGCGACCAGCCGCGCCGCTGCCGCGCGTGTGTCCCCTACCGGGAACAGCAACCCGGTTTCGCCGTCGTCGATCGCATAATCGGTGACGCCGGCGATTCGGGAGGCGACGGGGACGCAGCCGTCTCGCATGGCCTCGAGCAGAGCGAGGCTGAGCCCTTCGAAGATGGATGGAAACAGCAGGACGTCGTGAGTTCGCATCAGGTGCGGGACGCGATCGTGTTCCACGAAGCCGAGGAAGGTGGTGCGCCCGGCGAGCGGACCGGACGCGATTCGGGAGCGCAGGCGGACCAGGTCCGGCCCTTCGCCGCTGACGGTGAGCGAAAGATCGACGCCGCTATCGACGGCTTGTTGCGCAATCTCCGGCAGCCAGTTCACGCCCTTCGAGGAATGCTCGACGCGCCCGTGAACCAGAACGCGGAGTTCTCTGGCGGGCCTTGGCGGGCGCGGCTCAAGGGCGCTCGCTGCAACGGAGTTGGGGATGGTGTGGATGTTCTGCGGCAGAAAACCGTGGCTGCGAATCAGATCCTGACGGATGCGAGGGCTGATTGCAACCGCGGCATCGATCCAGTCGCGAATGGACCGGGCGGCCCGGTATGTGGAGCGGCTGATGCTGTGCACGATCAGGATGCGACGGACGTGGGCCGGCAGGTAGCGGACCAGATTGGTTTCGACCGGGCCGCCGAAGACGTTAACCAGCACGAAATCGGGCCGCTCGCGTTGAATGTAGTCGAGCAGGGCGCGCGCCCGGGACGCTTCGTCGTCGGTGCCGGTGGCCAGTAGTGCACCGATCTCCAGATCTTCGAAGGAAGCAGCGCCCAGGGCCTGCCGGGCGACCGAGCGGCCGGCGGACGCCCACCTGAGATCGACGCCGTGAGGAGCCAGCGCGCGGCGCAGGGTGAGTTGCGTACCGTACAAGCCGCCCCGCCCGGGGATGCAGAGACTAAGCGCTTTCATCGGCGTAGACATGCGGGCAGATGGGTGTGAACATGGCGCCGGCGACGTGGCGGTGGGCACTGGCGGCAGAGACCAGAAAGTCCACCAGGTAGCCCACGCCGCCGGCGAGCGGGATGGCACAGAGACCGAATCGGGGCAGGAGCAGCGCGCCGCCGGCCAGGTGCGCGCCTGCGACGAACAGCCGCAGCCAGGCCCGAAGCGGCGCCATGCCCAAACCGTTCAACAGGGCGCCGGTGGTGGTGGAGCAGGTGGCGGCCAGAAAGTAGAACGCGAAGGCGGCCAGGAGACTCGTCGAGGGTAGGGCCGCGCGGCCCGCCCACCACAGGATGAGCGGCCGCCCGGCGAGGACAAAGCAGGCGCCGGCCAGGGCCATGGCGGACGCAGCCAGAGCCAGGTTCTTCCGCGCCGCTGAGCGCAGCCAGTGCCAATCCTGGCGGGCGAAGGCATCGGCGTAAGCCGGCCAATAGGCGGAAGAAACCGCGTAGCACATCTTCGAAACCGTGCTGAACAGCGCCAGCGCGATCGAGTAGCTGGCCACCGCGGCGAGACCGAGGAAGTGGGCAATGAACAGGTTGGCCGTGTTGAGAATCGCCAGGTCGCTCAGTTGGACCAGGAACAGCGGTCCGCCCTGCCCCATGATGGCCCGCGCGCTCGCGACATTCCACAGCCTGAGCGACGGCCAGGCGATTTTCCGATGCTTGCCCGCCAGAAGACCGAGGGCCACGAGTACGGTTCCGGCCACCGCAGGAATCGCGCTGGCCAGGGCGAATCCAGTCAAGGTGGCGCCGCGGCCGCTCATCGAGTAGAGACAGACCACCGTCGCGATTCCAGCCAGCGCGGAGGCGATTGAGGCGCGGTATCCCTCCTGGAGCGCTACGCAGAGCGGTCCGACCCAGTTCAGAGCGAAGGAAGCGGCGAAGGCCAGACCGGCAATGAGGACGACCGCGGCGGCCTGAGACGCGAGCGCGGGCTTGCGCGATAGCCCCAGCGCGGCCAGAGTTCCGCTATGGCAGGCGAACCAGATCGCCATCGAGGCAACGGGCAGCGAAAACGCTGCGAAGGTGAAGACGGCGGTGGAGACGTGACGCCGCGCCGCCGGCCAATCCTCCGCGGCGCAGGCGGTGGCGACGGAGTGGACCAGGCCGGAGCCGATTCCCATGTCGGCCAGACCGGCCCAGGCGATGAGGGAACCGGCCGTCAGCCACAAACCGTAGCCGTCCGGCCCGGCGATCCGCAGCGAAAGCGGAATGGTGACGAGGCGGAGGCCGAATACGGCCGCGGTGGCGGCGACTGCGGCGGCCGCGCTGTTCCGGGCCTGGGAGCTGCGCCAGGCGGACCGATCCGTCACTCAGTCCTCCAGCCGCCCTCGGGGATCTTCAGGCAGATCGTGGTTTCCTGGGGCGTGAAGTTGCCCGGCGCCCAGCCTACGTAGCGAAGCATCGCGAGGCCGGGCGTGGAGAGCAGCAGCTCGTCGGTGTGATACAGATCGCCACGGGTGACGCGGTCTTTGTCTGTGTTGTCGACCAGCAGCAGGCCGCCGGCCTTGAGGTGTCCAAGAGCGGCCTGGCAGCAGGAGTAGCGATTCGACCCATCGACCGAGACCAGATCGAAGTACCGCTCGGGGAACTGGTCGATCTTGGCGACGTAGGCGGCGCCTTCGAGGAGGTAGACGCTCGCGCGGCGGGTTCGGGACTGGACCGTGCGGTGCCAGGCGGCATTGTCTTCGACGGCGTGGACCTCGGCGCAATGCCGGTCGTACCACAGCGTGGACATGCCGGCGCCCCATTCGAAGACGCGCGCGGAGGGGCCGAGCCGGGCACGCAGGACGCGGAACGCCGGCGAAGCGATCCACGGCCGTAGGGCCAGATGGCCGAAGGAAACCCGAAGAACGGCGGTGAGAAAGGCGTATGCGGCATCGGCGGCGTCCCAGGCGCCGCGAATGGCGAACTGTCCCTTTTCGGTGTGAAAGCGCGAGGGCCGCAGCGCGTGCCCGCCTCGGATCTCGACCGCGCCGGAAAGGGCGTTCACGGGATTGACCGAACAGTTTCTCATGGCAGAGGTTTCACTTACGGCGTGCGGGCGGGTTTGGCCGCGGGGTTCCGTTGCTATTTTCGAGGCGGGCGGAGCGGGACAGCGATCCAAGGCCGCCAGGGAGTCAAAAATGTTCAGCTATCTCACAAAGCTCTATCAACTCGGCGCGCTTCCGGTCATACAGCCGGGCGTAACCACGAAGGTCGCGATCGGATCGGCATCGGTGGCCAGCCCGGTAATCGGCGGCGGCCTGGTGCGGCTGGTCTCGACGGTAGACTGTCACGTAGTCTTCGGGACCAATCCGACGGCGACTACGACCTGCCTGTTCCTTCCGGCCAGCATGCCGGAGTACTTTGCTTGCGCGACCACGGACCAGGTGGGCGTCATTCAGGACTCGGCGGCCGGAAGCTTGTACATCACACCAGCAGTCTAGGAGGGGTGCATGATCGCGACAATGGGCGTGTTCTCCGGGCACCGCGCGCGGGGTCCCAAGTGGTACGTCGATGCCGTCACGGGGAACGATGCCAACAACGGCAGGTCGGCCGGGTCGGCCTTCGCAACCATCGCAGCCGTGTTGCCGCAGATCGCGGCGGGCGATTCGGTGGGGCTGGCGAGGGGCAGCCAGTGGCGGGAGCAATTCACGGTCCCGGCCGATCAGGTGCAGGTGATCGCATACGGCGCGGGGGATTCTCCTCTGCTGGACTGCTCCGATCCGATCGGGAGCCAAGCCTGGAGTCTGGCGCCCGGGGAAACGGCCACCTACCAGTGCAGCATCACCCACGATCTCGCGAGCGGAAAAACCTTCATTGGCTGCTGGGAGAACGGCGCGCTGCTCCAGTGGCAGACCACGATAGCGGAGGTGGATTCGACGCCGGGCTCCTACACGCTCTCGGACACCAGCTACTCGCCGGCATCGCCGGTGACGCTGTACGCTCACGCTTCGGATGGATCGAACCCGGCCACGAACGGAAAGCTCTACGAGTATTCGAGCCGCTCGTTCGGGCTGACCGCAACCGGCATGACGGGCTGCACCATCCAAGGCATAGACACCTGCCGGAACATGCACAACGACGGCAGCCTGATTTTGGGGCCGTTCAACAACGCGATCGATTGCGTCGCCAGCGAAGGGCAGTATCACAACGTGTTTGTCAGCCAGGGCTGCTCTCTGACCAACGTTGTGGCGAACGGCGCCTTTCATCCGCAGGCCATGGGACTGTTCATCTGGGACCCGGTTGCGAACGGCGAAGACATGTACTTCGAAAACTGCCAGGCACTGCTGGCGAACTACGTGCCGGGGATGGGCGGCGGCTTCGGAGGCCACGGCACCGGGGCGCTGGGGACGGTGACGTTCCTGAACTGCACGGTGCAGAATTGCGACCTGGGATTTGCCGGCAACATAGCGGCGAGCATGACGGTCACGGGCTGCCACACTGTGGGGCCGTGCGCCTACCCGATCAACGGGGATAGCACTTACATGACCAGCCTGTCGGTGACGGACTTCATCGCGGATTCCGTCAGCAGCCGGCTGGTGAGCCAGTTCGCGAGCGGCGCCACGGTCACGCTGAGCGGGATCACGGCGACCAGTGGCAACAACGCTTGCGGGGTGTTTCTGAACGGGCTCAGCAACGTCACGCTGAGCATCACCGATTCGGTTCTTAGCGGCTTCCAGTTGCTCTCGGCGGACAGCGCGCCGGGATTCCAGTTCACATTCCTGCGGAACACGGTCCCCTCGGGGGCGGCCTGCATCTTCTGGCTGAACCCGATTCCCGCGGCGATCGAAACGGACTACAACCAGATTTACGCCTCCGCTTTCGTGCAGTGGGAATCGAACTACATCTCCTGGGTGCAGTACCTGGCCGTTTCGGGGCAGGAGCAGCACGAGCTGAATTGGTACGCCGATGGAGTGAACGGGAACGATTCGAACAGCGGCACGAGCCAGGATCAGGCCTTCGCGACGATTGCCAAGGCGCAATCGGTGTTGCAGAGCGGGCAGAGCCTCGGCCTCGCGTGCGGGTCGCAGTTCCGCGAGCAATTCACGGCGCCAGCGGACGGGGTGGCCGTGGTCGCTTACGGGGCTGGAGCGCAGCCGATGCTCGATTGCTCCGACCTCGTTCCGGCGACGGCGTGGAGCAAGACGGCCGGCCTCGACAACGTCTATCAGGCAACGGCGCCGATCGACTCGGCGCCCGGTGCGACGTTCATCGGCTGCTGGGAGAACGACGCGCGTTTGAGCTATCAGACGAGCGTGGCGGCTGTCGATGCCAACACCGGATCCTACACGCTCTCGGACACGAGCGCGTCGCCGGTTTCGCCCGTGGTCATCTATGTGAGCGCTTCGGACGGCTCGAACCCCGCCTGCAACGGAAAGACGTACGAGTACTCGCATCGCAGCTACGGCCTGATGGCCAAGGGCGCGAGCGCCTGCGGCATCGGCGGCATCGAGACCCGGCGCAACCTGCACACGGACGGCAGCCTGGCGCTGGGGACTTCGAGCGTGGCTGCAAACTGCGTGGCTGCGGACGGCCAGTATCACAGCGTGTGGATCAGCGAGAATTGCAAGCTGTTCGGCGTGATCGCCAACGGCGCGTTTCACCCGGCGTCGATCAGCATGTTCTACTGGTACGGCGACTTCGCCGGAGGCACCCTCTCCTTCACGAACTGCCAGGCGCTGCTCGGGAGCTACGCGACGGGAGTGGGCATCGGATTCGGAGGAACCGGAAGCGGAACGCTGAGCGAGATTTCTTACAGCAACTGCGTCTCCGAGAACTGCGACGAAGCTTTCGGGGGAACGCTGGCCCAGACCCTGGTGATTCAGGGCTGCCACATTGCCGGACCATGCGGCAACGGGGTGGCGGCCAACGGCGCGACGAGCGTGACGCTTTCCGGACTCACCGTGGATTCGATCACCGTACGCCTGCTGGCCGGGCTGCCGAACGGCGCGACCATCTCGATCACCGGCCTCAACGCCACGTCTCCGAATGGGGCCTGCGCCGTGTTCCTGAATGGCTCGAGCGGCACGACCCTGAGCATTTCCAACTCGGTTGTCGCCGGCTTCCAGTTGCTCTCGGCCGACAGCACACCGGGTTTCAACTTCAGTTTCCTGGGGAACCAGGCGCCGTCGGGCGCTTACGACCTGTTCTGGCTCAATCCGGCTCCGGCGACGATGACCAGCGATAACAACACGGTGTATGGCGGAGCGCACGTGCAATGGGGCGCGACGGACTACACCTGGGCAGCATACAAGGCGGCCACGGGCCAGGACGCGCACTCGACACCGTAAGGGCTGAATCACGCCGTTCGGAGCGCCGGCTGAGCCCGCCGCAGCCAGATGGAGCTGCAGGGGTAAGGCTGCTGCTTCGAGCGTCTGGTAATTGGGAACGGTCCGCTCGAGGAACGGTTCGTCCTCGAATCGGAGCAAGGGCAGCGACATCGTTATCTCGAACTCGCGATTGAAGGCCAGAAACGCCTGGAGCATCATCGCCTCGTTCCAATACACCGGCCAGGTTTGCGAGAGAATCCAGGTCTCGGCCGGGTAGGGGAAGTTGTAGGGAAACGGGACATCGTGGATATGGACCAGGACGCCGGGCGCCAGCGCGGGCAGGACCTCGAGGTATAGAAACGGAATATCGCCGTCGAGGCGCAGGATGTGGCTCGAATCGATGAAGAGCACGTCGCGTGGCCCGAGCGCCGCAAAAACGTCGAGATCCTCGTCCTGAACCTCGCGCTCACGAAGACGAATGCCGGGGAGCGAACGAAGCTCCGGGTGAGGGTTCGGCTCGATGCATGTGATCTCGACCGGCTGGCCTTCGGCGGCGTTCCGCCTGGCCGCGAGCGAGCAGTAATAGGTGGACATGCCCGATCCGACCTCGACGTAGCGCCGGGGCTTGCTGTCACGAATCATCATGTAGAGCACCAGCCCATCGGTGCCGGTATAGCCGGGGCCGTAGGGCATGATCGTGCCGTACGCCGGAATCTGTTCCAGTTCGCCGCTGTACTTCGAGATCAGCGCCGACAAGCAAGCCTTCATCCGCGTGCTATCGTAAACGACTCCGCGCATGGCGCTGGGCCGGCACCATCTGTTTCGATGCGCTTTGAGATCGCGCACCAAAGGCAGAGGCGAGTAATAGTCCTTCGTCCGCGCGACGTTCAGGCCGACCGCCTCAAGCGCACGCTGGAGAACGATGGTGCGGCCTTGATTGATGCCCCCGAGAAACCTTCGCACGCGGGGGGGAAGCGTGCGGCGCAGGGTATTCCTCAAATCTCCAGGCATCATCTCCTCAGAACTCGGACGCGGCGGCGCGGCCGGGATGAATCCGAATCACGTCGTTGCGGACCGAGAAGTCCCAGTGGGGACGCCGCAGTAGCACCAGATCGCGGAGCCGATCGAGGCTCGGGAAGCCGTCCGCTTCGGTGAACAGCCTCGCGTCGTCCACCAGGATTACGTGGTCTTCGATTGGGTGATGGAGAATGGTCGCGATTTCGTGCATCACGGGGCTGGCGGTCTCGCCCTTCGCCGTTATGCCGGCGGAATAGTGGCCGTCGAGCCAGAACAGGCAGCGGGTGGAGATGCGCGAGAGAAGGCTTGGGAGCAGCGTGCCGCTGTCTCCGTGGAGGATTCGGATATGCGGGAGCGCCCGAAAGCGGCGGCAGGCGCGGCGAGCCAGGTGCTCGCTGAGCTCGATCGAGAAAATGCTTTCGAAGCGGTCCTTCATGGCCCAGACCATTTCGCCGGCATAGGTCCCCGTCTCGATCAGCGTGGGGATCTCGAAGGCTGAAGCGTAATCCGACAGGATGCGCTCCTTGACGGAGTGGGGGGGAGGCACGGGCTTCCCCGCCCGCAGCCACTCGTCGATGGAAACGGCTGGGCCGAGAGACGGCGGCCGGAGGCGCTGGTAACGGAGGTGCAAGCCATGCAGCAGCCTCCATTGCGGCGAATTCTCGCCGAGCAGGGTTCGTAAGCGGTTCTTGAGCGGCATGTCAGCTCCAGTCGTTGAGGACGGCGCCGAGCACGAGGGTGCCGTCGCCGGTGAAGCGGTGAAAGGCTGCGGTGGCCGCCTCGCGGGTGGTTTTGTTGGCGCGGACCACCAGGACAACGGAATCGGCCAGGCGGGCAATCACGCGGGCATCGGGCATGGGGAGCACGGGGGGCGTATCGATGAGGACGGTATCGAAGTGCATGCGAGCGGAGCGCACAAGGTCGGCCATGCGGGGTGAGTAGAGCAGCCGGGGCGTGCGATCGGGCGAACTGCCGCCGGGCATCACGTGGAGGCCGGGGATGTGCGTCGCCTCCGAGGCGCCGTTCGTCGAATCCCAACCGGCGGCACGGCCGGAGAGAACGCCGGTCAGACCGATTTGATTTTCGAGGCAGAAGATCCGATGGAGCGACGGCTTGCGGAGATCTGCGTCAATCAGCAGCACGCGCTGGCTGATTTCGCTGAGGGCGATTGCCAGATTCACGGCGACCGTGGTCTTCCCTTCCCCCGGATTGGGGCTCGAGATCACGACGACGCGGGGCCGGTTGCCATTCTCGCCAGCGAGTACGATTGACGCGACGACCGCGCGAAACGACTCGGCGATGGGCGAGAGGCCGCGCTCCCAGGTGACCAGCGCGAGATCGCCGGCCGCGCGGCGCGAAGCGCGCCGAACGATGCCGGAGGCGCCGGAGGGGACGACGCCCAACTCGGCGACTCCGAGGCAGGCCTGGGCATCGCCGGGGCGGCGCAGGCTACGGTCCGAACGCTCGCGGATGACAACGAAGACCGCGCCGGCCAGGAAGCCCGTCAGCATTCCCAACAGGGAACTCGCCTTCACGTCGGGCTTGTAGGGGTAGAGCGGCGGCTTCGCAGGATCCACGACGCGGACGTTGCTGGCACGCAGCGCGGCGGCGACTCCGGCTTCTTTGACCCGCTGAAGCATGGCGTCATAGAGCTGGCGGTTGGTATCGACCTCGCGCTTCAGGATGGCGTAGTGAGTGACTTTGTCGGCCTGGTCGCTTACCAGGCGGGCCTGCGCGGAGTAATCCGCGGCGAGCAGTTGCTCACGGCGCTGGGCGGCCTCGAACTCGTTCAGGATGCGGTGGACGATGTTGGCGCGTTCCTTTTCAAGCGCGGCGCCGAGGGCGGCTATCTGGGCCTGGACCCGCTTCACTTTGGGATGCTCGGCGGTGAAGGCCGTGGTCAGATCGGCAAGCTGACGGCGCAGCTCGGCCAGCTTCGACTGGTACTCCTGGAGCGAGCCGTCGTCGAGCACTTCGGGGAGGGACTCCGGCGCGGCGCGCAAAGCGGTCTCGTACTTGGACTGCTTGGCGACGCGGTCCGCCTCGGCTTTCGAAAGCTCCTCCTGAATCTCCCGCAAACGCTGCTCGGCGACGCTGTCTTTTTCCGAAGTGAAGACAAGGCCGGAGGCGCGCGCATAGGCCTGAAGGGCCTCGTCGGATTTTTCGAGCTTGATCTTGACGTCTTCCATCTGGTGGGCCAGCCACACGCCGGTATTCTCCGTGGTCTTCCAGCGCGATTCCAGATTCTGGTCGGTATATTCGGCGACCAGGGTGGTCACGAAATCGGCGGCGAGGCGGGGATCGGTGGAGTCGCAGGAGACGACGATCAGGCGGGTGTTGGGCTGGCTGCGGACCGTGAGGTTGCGGGCGGCCATATCGAGCGCACCGTCGGCGCGAGTGGCGGGATGGCCGAGGCCGAGGATTCTGCGCCAGGCCGAGAGGCGATCCCGCTTCACCACGAGGGGGCGGCGGGAAAGGTCCAGCTTGGCGACGACGCGCTCGATGAGCGAGTTACTGTCCAGAATGCGGAGCTGGGTCTGGATGTCGTAATCGGGAGAGGCGGCGTTGCCCGCGTCGGCCACCATGTTCACGTCCCGCATATTGAGGAAGTTCTCGTTCAGCCCTTGCCATTCGAGGATGGCGCGGGACTGGTAGACCGGAGTCTGGGGGAGGGTGAAGAGACAGGCGACTAGCAGGCCGAGGACGGCGGCCAGCAGCACGGTTCCCTTGCGTCGGCGCAAGCTGCGCCAGTACTCGGCCGGGCCGAAACCCGCCTCGACGAACGGCTCCGCGGAACGGTAAGGGTAGCCGTCGCGCTGCTCGAAGGGGGCGCCGCGCTCCGGCATGCGAACGATGAGATCGCGCAGCGGAGAAGGGTCGGGTGCGGCATGGCGGGCGTCGCCATTCATCGGCAGGAGGCGAGAACGGGCTCCTCCAACTCGGCTCGAACGGAGGAGTGCATCCGCATTGCCCGGCCATTGAGTTCGCAGATGCCCGCCAGGCGCTCGACCGCGAGATCCAGCACGTTGACGCGGCTGTGCAACGCATCGAGGCGCGTCTGGACCGTCATTTGACCGGGCAAGCCGCCTCCGACGATGAGGCTCTCGATGGCCAGGCGAGCGAAATCCGAGAGGCTACGCACGCCTTGGGACTCGCAGACGGTCCTCAGCGCGCCATACTCGTCATCGGACAGCCGAATGCTGATAGTTCTGGTTTTTCGTCTGATCACCGACATGTTGGGAACTCCCCGAAGAGACAGGACGGATGAAATCGCGATCGATCTCAACGGCGACCGAGCGCTGCAACAACGTTACCGAGAGTACGACACGGAGTTCTTTCTTTACCGCGGTCAGGATGCCCTCACAGCCTTCGAGGGCGCCGTGCTCGATCCGGACGCGCTCGCCGGTCTTGAGGTACGGCCACGGGATGGCGGGTAGCCCGGATTGCGTGAGGGTCCGGATGGCGGCCAACTCGGCGGGCTCGACGGGCTCAGGGGCCTTCCCCGCGCCGACGATGGCAACGATGCCCGGAGTGGTGAGGACGGGCAAGCGCCGGGCAGGATCGAAACGGCAGAAGACGTAGCCGGGGAAGAGCGGCACGTCGACATCCTTCACGCGGTCCGACCAGCGGTTCCGGCTGCGGTAGAGGGGCAGGAACTCCTCGTATCCCTTGGACCGCAGGGATGCCGAGACGGCCTTCTCGCACCTGGACCGGACGTGGAGAGCGAACCAAAGGCAGGATTCGGTATCTTCTGAAGCTAGCTCCATCAAGAACGCTCCCCTGAAGTCGGACGGGCTACCGCCCTTCTACTCCCATGTTTCGCTGTCTTAATGCGGCTGAAAGGGAGTGAAACACATACGTCCCATTCCCTGAATACACTTGTTAGCAGCGGGGCCTAAGGTTCTCAGGGATTCGTGGACCGCCGCTGCGGGGAGTCGCCAAGCAACTGATAGAATGGGCGTCTATGAGGTCATTCGGGCGTAATGCAATCTTGATGTTGTGGTTGGCGGGGATCGCGGCGTTCTCGCAGGCGCCGGTCGCATCGGCGTTCGATAAGGCGACTTTGGAAGCGTACGTGCGGCACCTTTACGTCTGGGGGAAGTCCATCGCCGTCGAGGTTGGCGATGCGAAGCCATCGCCCGATCTGCCGGGGTTCTTCACCGTCGAGGTGCGCGCCACGTCGGGCCCGGCGACCCAGGACGAGACGTTTCTGGTATCGAAAGACGGCCGGAAGATCATGAAAGCGATGATTTTCGACGTCACCCAGAATCCGTTCAAGGCGGAGCTGGACAAGTTGAAGACGGACTTCCAGCCGAGCATGGGGACCCAGGGCGCTCCGGTCGTGGTGGTGATCTTCACCGATTTTGAGTGCCCGTTCTGCAAGCAGGAAGCGAACATGCTGCGGCAGAACCTTCTGAGCGCGTATCCCAAGGAAGTACGCCTCTACTTCGAGGATTTCCCCCTGGCGACGATCCATCCGTGGGCGAGGACGGCGGCGATGGCGGGCCGCTGCATTTTCCGCCAGAACCCGGCTGCGTTCTGGGACTACCACGACTGGGTTTACGGGAACCAGGGCGAGATTACGGCGGACAACTTCAAGACCAAGCTTTTCGACTTCGCCAAGACCAAAGACAAAGAGATTGACTCGATTCAGCTCGGCAGTTGCCTCGACGCGAAAGCGACGGAAGCCGAGGTGGATCGCAGCATCGCGCAAGGGACTGCGCTGCATGTCACGGCGACTCCCACTATGTTCGTCAACGGGCGGCGCCTGGAGGGTCAGGTTCCGTGGCCCAACCTCCGGGAAATCATCGACTACGAGATCGACTACCAGAAGACCGCGAAGAACGCGGGCGAGGATTGCGGCTGCGAAGTGAAGATCCCATCGCCGGTGGCGCAGCAGTCCGTGATTCGGTAGACCCGCGCTCAAGCGGCTGTGGCAGGGGTCAGCCGCCGGTTGATCAGGATTCCCCCGGCTGTCAAACCGAGTAGCACTGCTGCGAATAGCGAGAACCAGCCCCAGTTTTGCGTGGGATGCCGGAGCATGTGGATGAAGGGGCGCCCGTACATATCCGCAACGACGGCGATGGCGGTGTAGCGAACGGCGCGGCACGTGGCGACGATGCCGAGATACTTGCTCTGCCGGTAATTGGAAGCACCCGCGGCGGCGAAGACCATGCTGGTGGGGAACGGGAAAGGCACGGCGGTAGAGGCGACCAGAGTGGCCGTGCCCCATTTCTCGAAGAGCTTCAGGAAGACCGCCACGCGGCCTGCTCCAAACTTACTGTGCAGATAGGCTGAGCCAGCCCGTCGCGCCAGCCGGAACGTGAGAAAAGCGCCGATGACCGAACCCGCCGTGGCGACGGCAGGATACTCATACCACGGGTTGCGATGGCTGGCGGCGAGGATGGCGGTCAGGATGTCGGGCCCGGCAAAGGTCGGCAGCGGCGAGCTATCGAGGATGGCGAGCGAGAAGAGCCCGAGCGCTCCCAAGTGGCGGAAGACGGAGGTGACGGAGTGCCCGCGAGTCGGCCTCGCGGTTTGGAGGAACAGGTTCAACATCGACAATGTTAGCAGAGCGGGGCGGGATGGCCGCTCGGTCTACCGCGGGCGAGCGATCCAGACTGCGAGGTCGTCGATCACATTCCCGGCGACGTGGCCGGCGGCCTGATATTCGGCGGGCGTGCTCTTCCCTTCCCCGGCGATGAAAAGGTGGTTCAGGTTCGGATAGGCACGTAGCGTGACGTTCGTGCGGCCGTTGAGCGCGGCCTTCCAAAGCGCGAAATCCTCCATGGTCACCTGATAATCGCGACCACCCTGCATGATGAGCAAGGGGAGGTCGAGCTTCTGCGCTTCAGCCGCCGGGTTGTATCCTTTTAGATCGGCAAGATAGCTGGCGGGCAGGTGCAGATCCGGCACATGAACCTCAGTGGATTGGCCCCGCAGCGAGGCGAAATACCGCATCTGCTCGACGATCAGCACTTCGAGCGGCCTGACGTTGCCCGCCATGGCGATGACCCCGGCCAGCTTTGGATCGCGGGCGGCGATGCGCGGGATCATGTAGCCGCCCTGGCTGTGGCCGAGAACGAAGACTCGGCGGGGGTCGATGTCCTTCTCGCCCCGCAGCAGAGCGGCGGCGCGAACGGCGTCGATCACGGTCTCGCCGGTCATGGTGAAATCGGGATCGGCGGCGCACTGGGCGGGATAGACCCTTGTCCGCTTCTCGTAGCGCAGCACGGCGACGCCGCGCGAGGCCAGGCCTTCGGCCAAATCGCGAAACACCTTGACGCCGCCTACCGACTCGTCGCGGTCATTCGGGCCGGAGCCGTGGACCAGAACTACGGCGGGGAACGGGCCGGTCCCTTTCGGAACGTCGAGCGTGCCCGGCAGTTTCCAGTCGCCGGAGCCGACGGTGACCTCGCGCCCGGTGAAGGAGTCAGGCTTGCTATAGTCCGGGCGCTGCCAGTTTGAGGCGGCGTGCGGAGCCATCCATGTTCCCGCGATCTGGCCGGCCTTGTTCCACCGCACAGAGAAATCGAGCGCCACGGCGGGCCAATGGAGCGCGATGATGACGATGGTGGCGTCGCTCCCGATCTCGACGCGCGGCTCATCGGCCTTCGGCGTGCCGAGGGTCATGATCTGCGACGCCTGCGTCTTATAAGTATCGAGGCTGATGGCGTTCTTCATCTCGGGCGTGAACATGGCGTAGATCGCGTCGTAGTGCCCGGCGACGAATAAGTCGAGCACCTGGCGCGTGCGCGCTTCGGGCGATGGAGAGGGTTGCGCAAGAAGGCTTGCGGCGACGATGTAGACAACGGCGAGTCCGGAGATTCGCATCACTTTCCTCCGATCAGTTTGGGCGCCAGGAAGATGGTTCCGGCGATAAACAGCAGGATCGCTCCCAGGATGACCCAGGTGAGGCGGTTGCCGTAGTTGAAGTCGTAGCCCACCCCGACGCGCTTCTCGACGAACAGGGCGGGGTCGTCGGGGTTGTAGTAGAAGATGCCGCCGCGCCAGCACTGCTCAGGGGTGGCTTCCATGGGCGCGCCCTCCGGCTCCGGACGGCTGTAAGCGCGGGCGACGACCACCACGATGGCAACCAGGCCTCCCCCGATCACGCCGGACACCAGCCACGCCTGTGGGGCCCAGAACGGGGAAAGTCCGGCCATGGAAAAGACCAGCGCGATCATGTACGACACGGAGATCATGATGACGAGCGTGGTGGAGCGCGGCGTCCCTCTTCGCGCGCCGCGATATGTGAGCAGCCCGAGCGCCTCGATGAACAGCACGACCAGGGCACCGAGCAGCAGCGGGCCGTAAACTCCGCCGGCCGAACGGTGGGACCAGCCGTTGGGATGCCCGGTGAAATCCCAGTGAATGGGAAAGCGGGCCGGGATACGGTCCCAGTTGACTCGCAGATAGAGCGCCGCGGATGCGAGGATGCAGAACGGCGGAAGGAACCACAGCGCGCGCCGGCCCAGGCGGTCGCCGGCGCCGGTCAACTGGACCTAGCGGATCGGCGAGGCCGGAAGGGCGAAGCTACGAGCCCCCGAGCGGCCCTGCCAGAACAGCCGGATCGCCACAACCGTCGGCACCAGGGGGAGCAGCGTCATCCCGACAGGAAGCCAGACGGCAGGAATCAAGAGAAGGACCAGAATCGTCGCCAGTGTCCAGGGCAGCAAGCGCAGTTGATAGCGGCGAAGAAGCAGCGCTCCCTGGCTGCCGTAGCGGATTTCGGGCGGAACGGCGATTCCGAAGAGCCGGCCGCGCCGCGGCAGGTACGGGAGGGCGTGGAGCATCACGAGGACCGAGAGCATGGGCGACAGGACGAGAATGAGTCGGGCGTTAGCCATGATTCAGCCTTTCGGCGAGCGAGCGAAGCTCGTCGGCTATGCTGCCGGCCGCAAGGCCGCGGGCGCGGAGCTCAGCCACCATTTCGCGCAGGCGGCGGCGGAAATCCAGGGCGTGTTCCCGGCCTGCGGCGAGCGGCAGCCCGCGGGTGAGAACCGTGGCCCTACGGCCGTGTTTCAGGTCGAGCCAACCCTCCTCGGCGAGCTGGCGGTAGGCCTGGGCGACGGTGTTGAAGTGAACGCCCAGTTCCATAGCCAGCCGGCGGACGGAGGGAAGAACATCACCGGCCGCGAGCCCGCCCTCTACTAATTGCGTTCGAATCGCATCGACGATCTGCCTGCCGGCCGGGACGGCCGAACTGAGGTCGATGCGAATTCGAGGGGACCTCGCCATGCGTGTATAGTGTACATGTACAGTATACAGTTTGCAAGCGATATTTTGGGGGCTTCTTAGCCGTTGTTCTGCCGGTACCAATCGAGGGTGCGGCGCAGGCCTTGTTCCAGGGTGAAGCGGGGGGCGTGGCCCAGGTCGCGGGCCGCGGCGGTGGTATCGGCCTGGGAGTGGCGCACGTCGCCGGGGCGCGGCGGGCCGAAATTGGCGGGGATGGAGACGCCTTCGATCTTCTGCAACGTCTCCCAGACCTGGTTCAGCGTGTAGCGGTTGCCGTTGCCTCCGTTGTAAACGCGGCCGGAGACGCCGTCGGCGCGGGCGGCGCGCAGGGTCAGGTCGGCCACATCCTCGACAAAGGTGAAGTCGCGGGATTGCTCGCCATCGCCGAAGATCGTGGGAGAGGAGCGTGCCAGGAGCGCCTTCATAAACAGCGAAATGATGCCCGAATAGGGGCTCGACGGGTCCTGCCGCGGGCCGTAGACGTTGAAATAGCGAATCGCGACGGTCTCCAGGCCGAAGCAGCCCGCGAAGATGTTGGCGTAGTATTCGCCCACCAGCTTCTGCAACGCGTAGGGAGACTTCGGCCGCGGCGTCATAGTTTCCACTTTGGGCAGCACTTCGGTGTCGCCGTAAGCCGAGGACGAAGCGGCGTAGAACACGCGCTTGACTCCACCGGCAGCGCAGGCCCGGAGGACCTGGAACGTTCCGTCGATGTTGGTTTCGTGGGAAGGCACGGGGTCCTGGATGGAGCGCGGAACCGAGGGGATGGCGGCCAGGTGGAAGACGGTCTGGGCGCCGCGGACGATCGGCTCCAGAGCTTCGTAACAGCGAATGTCCACGGGATGGAGGTCCACTTGCGCGCGCACTTCCTCCAGGTTCTCCTCGTGGCCGCTGAAGAGGTTGTCGATGACCGCGACGCGCGAGGCGCCGCCCGCAAGCAGCTTTCTGACCAGGGCCGAGCCGATGAAGCCCGCCCCTCCGGTGACCACGTAGTTGCTGGACATTTCCTTCAGTATACAGTCGCAGGGCTTGGGGACAGTCGGCCCAGGTGGTAAGCTGTCTGGGTCGATGCGAAGCGAGAAAGTCGCGCCGTCCGGTTCCGAGTGCGCCCGGTTGCTGGCTGCGCAGAACCCGGATGGCGGCTGGGGATACCGGGGGGGCTCGTCCTGGACCGAGCCGACCGCGTACGCGCTACTGGCCCTGAATGGGCGGCAGCCGGAGGCCGCTCCGGCGATCGACCGGGCACGGCGCTGGCTGACGGCGAATCAACGTGCCGATGGCGGCTTCGCTCCGCGGCCGTCGGTAGAAGAGAGCACGTGGGTGACGGCGCTGGCGGTGCTGGCCGGGGCTGTGCGGGCGAATGCCGGCGGGCGCGCCGCGGAATGGCTCCTGGCGCAGAGTGGCGAAGAATCGAAGTTCATTTACCGGTTACGGCGGTGGATGAACAACACGAAGCCGGAGGCCATGGAGGAGGGCCTGCCGGGGTGGTCCTGGTATCCGGGCACGGCCGCTTGGGTGGTTCCCACCTCGCTCACGATGCTGGCGCTCCAGAAGATCGGCCGCCGCGAAACGGACCCGCGGATCGACCGGCGGATTGAAGAGGGGCGGCGCTTCCTGCTGGCCCACCGGTGCGACGACGGCGGGTGGAATCACGGCTCGATTCGGGCGCTGGGCTTCCAGGCGGTGTCCTATCCGGAGACCACCGGCATCGCGCTTCTTGCGCTCCATGGCACGGACGCGGCCCGCCTCGAGAAATCCGTCGCCAAAGCGGAAGAGCACTTCCGCAATTGCAGGTCACTCGAGGGATTGAGTTGGCTGCAACTCGGCCTGATGGCGCAGGGCCGTACGGCGCCCGCGATGCCGGCGGATATCGGCGCTCATACACTTCTCGACGTTGCGCTGGCCATCCTGGCCGCCCGTGCGCGCGAGGGCAGAAACGAATTTCTGGAGGCGGCGGCATGAGCGAGCTGACGCGGCGCGAGGTCCTGGTGGGAGCCGCGGCCGGCGCCCTGGCGGGCTGTTCGCGCGCGCCGCAGCCGGCGCCGATGGTTTCGATCGTGCGAGCGAGCTCGTATTCACAGGATCTGCTCGATGCGATCCGGCGCATACTGACCGAACAACGCGTCGAGGTCCGTGGAAAGCGCGTGGTGCTCAAGCCGAACCTGGTGGAGTTCGATCCGGGCACCACCATCAATACGCACCCGGCGGTGGTGGCGGCGGCGCTCGAGGCGTTCCGCGCGCTGGGCGCGGCCGACGTGCGCATCGCCGAAGGCCCGGGGCATCGGCGCAACACGCTGGAACTGGCCGAGGGGGCGGGATACTTCCAGGCGATCCCAAAGTTCGAGGATCTGTTTACCGACCTGAACCTGGACGATGTCGCGCGGGTGAATGTGCACGGCGCCCACTCGAAGATCGAGTCCTTTTACCTGCCGCACACGGCGCTGGGCGCGGACCTGCTGGTTTCCATCCCCAAGATGAAGTGCCACCACTGGGTGGGCGCCACACTGAGCATGAAGAACCTGTTCGGCCTGGTGCCGGGAGGGGTTTACGGCTGGCCCAAGAACGTGCTGCACTGGGCCGGAATCGAGGGGTCCATCGCCGATCTGCACCGGCTGTTCCCGCGCACGTTCGCGATTGTAGACGGCATCGTGGGGATGGAAGGCAACGGACCGATCCAGGGGACGCCGAAGCCGGTGGGAGTGATCGTCGCGGGCACGGACCGGGTGGCCGTGGACGCCACCTGCTGCCGGATTATGCGGATCGACCCGACGCTTGTAACCTATTTGAAACTGGCGGAAGATAACGGGCAGACGCTCGCGAGCAACGTGCGCCAGATCGGCGAGCCGGTCCGCGCGGTCCAGACCGAGTTCCGGCTGGTGCCGGAGTTTGCTGCGTTGCGGCTGCGGGGGTAAGGCTGGTCCAAAGCGGCTACCTTAGGGCTCTTTTGTCCTTGATTCGCGGGTCCCGTCCCAGTAGGATAGAAGGACCACGAGGACCTTATGAACCCACGCTGGGCGCTGATGCGCTCTCCGTTTGCCATGTCGCTGCTGCTCGCGGCCGTCAGCGTTGTCTGTCACGGCCGTTCGTCGCAGGCGCTGATCACCGAGAGTATTGACGCGAGCAGGGTGGTGCGGCTCGCGGGCAACACACGCCCCGAAGCGACCGCGCAGCACGACCGCGGCCGGGTTGCCGATGACCACCCCATGGACCACATGCTGCTCCAGTTGAAGCGGCCGGCGGCCCTGGAGCAGGACCTGGAAGCTTACATCGATGAGCTCACCACGCCCGGTTCGCCGAATTTCCACAAGTGGCTGACCGCCACTGAGTTCGGGCAGCGGTTCGGCTTGTTGCAGCAGGATCTCGACACGGTCACCAACTGGCTTCGGGCCAGTGGGTTTGCGGTCAATTTGGTGTACCCGAGCGGCATGGTGATCGACTTTTCCGGGACCGCGGGCCAGGTGCACAAGGTGTTCGGAACCGAGATCCACCACCTCGATGTGAACGGAATCCGGCACATCGCCAACATGAGCGATCCCACCATTCCGGCCGCGCTCGCGCCGGCCGTAGTGGGCATCGTCGCGCTGCACGATTTCAAGCCACATGCGATGCATAAGCCGCGGGCGGCGTACACGTGGGGCGGCAACGAGTACCCAGTGGCCCCGGGCGACCTGGCGACCATCTACAATCTCAATCCGTTGTTCAGCGAGGGCAACACGGGGCAGGGCCAGACCATCGTGGTGATCGAGGACACGAACCTCTACGCCGCGAGCGACTGGACTACGTTCCGCTCGACGTTCGGCCTTTCCAGCTACGCGGGCTCGTTCACGCAGGTGCACCCGGCGCCGCCCAGCGGCCCGAACAACTGCACGAACCCGGGAACCACCGGGGACGACGATGAGGCCACACTGGACGCCGAGTATGCGAGCGCAGCGGCCCCAGGTGCGGCAATCGAGCTGGCTTCCTGCACGAACCTGTTGACGGCTGTCCTGAATGTGATCAACGTCAGTGGCACGCCGCCGGCCATTATAAGCATCAGCTATGGCAACTGCGAGTCGGCCCTCGGGGCCACTGCGAATGCGGCGATCTCATCGATCTACGCGCAGGCCGCGACCGCGGGTGTGTCGGTCTTTGTCTCCACGGGCGACGAGGGCGCAGCGAGTTGCGACGCCAACGCGGGCGCCGCAGCGAATGGCATCGCGGTGAGTGGATTCGCTTCGACTCCCTACAACGTTGCCGTGGGAGGCACGGACTTCGAGGACAGTTATCTGAACGAGAACGGCACCTACTGGAACGCGACGAACACGGCGTACTACGCCTCCGCGAAGTCCTATATGCCGGAGATCCCCTGGAACGATTCCTGCGCCAGTGTGCTGTGGGCCACTCACTTCGGTTTCGCCGCGACCTATGGCTCAAGCGGCTTCTGCAACAGCTCGAAGGCCGAGAATAGCGGCTTCATCACCACCGCGTCGGGCAGCGGCGGGCCGAGCAGTTGCGCTACGGACAACGTGGCCTGTGCGGGGTGGCCGAAGCCGAACTGGCAATCGGTGTTTGGCGATCCGGCGGACGGCGTGCGGGACCTTCCCGATGTTTCCTTGTTCGCCGCCAACGGCCCCTGGGGCCACTATTACCCGTACTGCTTCACGGACGGTGCAAATAACGGCAAACCATGCACGGGCGCGCCTAACACCTGGGCGGGCGGCGGCGGAACTTCGTTCTCCACGCCCATCATGGCGGGCATACAAGCGGTGGTGAACCAGATGTGGGGCCGGCAGGGCAATCCCAACCCGGTCTATTATCGAATCGCGGCGGCCGAATACGGCGCGAGCGGGAGCGCGAACTGCAACTCGAGCAGCCTGCCAACCCTTCGCAGAGGGCTGTCGTCCAGTTGCGTCTTCTATGACGTGACGCAAGGGGACATGGACGTGAACTGCACGGGCACCCTCAACTGCTACACGCCTTCGGGCACAAACGGCGTGCTGTCTTTGTCCAATAGCGCATACCAGCCGGCCTACGGCACTGGCGTGGGCTGGGACTTCTCCACAGGAATCGGAACCGTCAATGCATACAACCTCGCACACAATCCCAACTGGTAAGGTGCTCGGCAGCGCGGTGACCGTGGCGCTCGGACTGCTGTTCGCGCTGGCGGCTTCCGCCCAGGAAGGCCCCGGCGAAGTACACGACTGGACTCACGATCACCTGGTCTTTTCGAATCCCGGAACACTCGAGGAAGCGGCGCGGAACGGCATATACGACCAATGGATCGGGATCGTCAACGATCCTCGCTTCAGGCTGCAGCAGAGGCGGCGAAGCGGGGTGCGGCCGGACGCGGTTGTCGGGCTGCCGGAGGCAGGCACCGAAGCGCCGGAAGCGTCGGCAGAGATGCCGGAGACCGCGGAACGAATTTCGAATGGCCCGCTGCGGCGGGGGCTCTCCAGGGCGCCGTCGGCTCCATGGCGCGGAGGCCATGAACCCGTGCCCCGCCGCACCCGGAGCGTTCACACGGATTGGAGCGAGAATCTGGGCAGCGGCGCGTCGGCCGGCTTGGGCGTTTCCCCAGCCAAGTACTCGTTCAGCACGGCGGGAGCGAATTGTGCAACCGATTTCGTGGTCTATAACACGGGGCTGACGGGCACCACGGCCGCTGCGAGCATCGTGGCTTACAGCAACCTGTACACGGCCTGCGGCGGAGCTGTGCCTTCGGTCTATTGGGCATTCAATACGGGCGGGGCCATCGTTACCTCGGTGGTGTTCTCGCCGGACGGCACGCAGGTGGCGTTTGCCCAGACGGTTGGGGGAGCGGCGAGCATGGTGGTTCTGAAGTGGAAGGCGTCGAGCGGAACGCCCACAGCCCCCGTCGCGCCGACGGCTGTGGCGGCGAGCAAGTACCGGACTTGCACGGCGCCGTGCATGACCACGCTGGCCTTCAGCGGAGGCGCCAACGACAGCGGCTCCTCGCCCTACTACGACTACAGCGGCTCGGACGCGCTCTACGTCGGCGACGATGGCGGCAAGCTCCACAAGTTCGCGGGGATTTTCCAGGGTACGCCGGCCGAGTCCGCGAGCCCCTGGCCGGCGGCGGTGAGCACGTCGGCGCTCAGCAGCCCGGTATACGATTCCACGTCGGGCCGGATCTTCGTGGGCGACTATCTGCTGAACACGTCGTCAACCTGCGCGGCGCCGGGCACACCGTGCGGCACGCTTCGCGCGGTCAGCGCGGCTACGGGCCTGACGACCGGAACCTCCGGCCGGCTGGACGCGATTTTCGGACTGGTGGACGCTCCGCTTGTGGATTCCGCGGCAGGCATGGTGTATGCCTTTGTGGGATCGGACGGGAACACGGCCGTCGGATCCGCCTGCGGGGCGCACGTTCCGTGCAGCGCCGTTTTTCAGCTCCCGACGAGCTTCACTTCCGGGACCGGCCAAGAGACGACACTGGGCGCGGGATATCAGTTTCTTCTGGCGGGCGCCTTCGACAATGCCTACTACGCGTCGTCGGGGCTGCCCACGGGCCACCTGTACGCGGTGGGAAACACCGGCCCGGGGAACAACACTCTGTTCCAGATACCCATCAACGCAAACGTGATGGGCGCCGCTACGGCGGGGCCGACGCTCGCCAACAATTACACGAACGGCCTCGATGCGGCAGGGCTCGAAGTCGCCGAATTCTACAATGGCAGCAAGGATTACATTTTCGTGAGCGTGCTGAGCTACGGCCTGCCGGCGAACTGCAACGGCAGCGAGGCCAACGGCTGTGTAATGGGGTTCGACGTCACAAGCGGAACGCTTGCGCCGGGCGCGACACCCACGGCAGCGACAGCAGAGGCCGGGGGAACCAGCGGGATTATCATAGACAACGCGGCAACCAGCGCCGGCGCTTCGAATATTTACTTCACGCCGCTGGCGGATCAGACTTGCGCGACGTCAGGGGGCACGGGCGGCTGCGCCATACAGGCCGCGCAGGCCGCGCCGTAAGCTAGTCGGCGGAGCTGCCGTCCCAATCGTGCTGCGGGTCGGGCAGGAACGTCAGACTGTCATGCGGGCGGACGGCAACGAGCCAACCACCGGGGACTTTGGCGCGGTAAATGGTGAAATTGGCCGAGGTGGTGGTAATTCGATTCGGAACCAGCTCAAAGCAGAGCAATTTCTTTTCGAACGCCGCTTCCCTGGATCGATGCCATGTGCCTGAGTCCCGCTCGAGAAGATCTAACATGATGCTCTCCTTTTGCCGGTTCCGTGAAGCTCCGAAGCTCTAGTTCCTCATGATTTGCCTTCCGTGTCAATGAGTTACCGTACTGTGAGAGTTACAGTACCCGACCACCCCCAAACGCAGGCTCTCCCTGAGTCCCTCGCGCAGCCCACATGGTTTGGGAGAATAGACCGAAAGGCGCAGAAAGAGTAGTGAAATGGTACCGTCGGTACGGACTAATACCCACATGGTAGCCCGTGTGCGTGCGAAGATCGGTTGAGGAGTGCGACACGAACGATGAGCTCTCTGATTGCGAACCTGCTGTTCCGTTGCCCGCATCGCCGGCTCACCCGCCCCATCACTCCGGTGAGCAAGCCTGGCGTTCCTTCGGGCGAGACGTACGTGGTGTGTCTGGAATGCGGGAAGCAGTTCTACTACGACTGGGAGAAGATGCGGCTGGGCGGACCTGTGGCGCCAGATGCACCGCAGGGAGTGCTGCCACCGGATCTGCCCAGTCCTGCACGCGGCAAACTGAAATACGCTCTGCTCGGTTCCGCGATTCCTCTGGCGTTCCTAGTGGGCAAGACGCTTCTTTCGAAGCCGTCCAGGCCAAAGGCCGAAAAGAAGCCACCCAAGCGCCCTGCGTCAAACGGCGAGTGAGGCTGGCTCTGAAGTCCCTCCGCTAGCGGTAAACGCACTTCGCGACTGAGCCCGGAGGATCAAAGAGCTCGCTGAGCGGCCAACCTCAAGGCACCCGCCAGCGCAAGCGACAGCACACCCGCAAGGCCGATCAAGGGCAAGTCGCTGGCCGTTTGCGGCAGCGTAGGCGCCCGCATCTGGGCCTCTTCCTGCGGCTGAGTCTGTGGTTGTTCCGCCGGAGGCTGTGTTTCCGCGCTGCTCGGCTGCTGGTTGGTCACCGGCGCCTGCTTCATCTCGGCCACCTCAGGAGCCTGGGCGGAAGCGATCGGTTTGGTGATGTTTGTTGCCGTCTTCTCAGGCATCGACGGAACGGCCGTGTTGTTCTGCTGAGCTATAGCGGCTGCCCGCACCTGCGGATAGACGAAGTCGGTGCCGAAATTCCTGCCGGGGTAGAACCAAGCGCGGATCGCTTGCGGCGCGCCGGCCTCCCTTTCCTCGAAAGTGACCACGGTCTTGCCGCTCCGGTGGAGACGATAGTCGGGAACCGCGATGACGGTGGCATACAGATGGTCGCGATCCTGGCTGAAGATCTGAACGATGTCCCGATCCGTTTGCGAATCCAGCAACCGGAAGACGTATGTGCCCGCCGGCAGAACGATGCCCGGAACTTCCACGGGCTGCGAGAAGGTCAACGTCGTCATGTGATCCCACTCGTCGGCACGAGCGCCGGGCAACAACGCCAGGGCACCCGCGAATACGCACACCATTGGCACTAACTTGCTGAATTTCATTGGATTTGCTCCCCTCTGAACTACATGTTTCAAACGGCAACGGCGCGTCGCTTAAACGGGCCGCTGCCCCTACAGTTAGGACGTAGACGCACCGATATATGGTACGGCCCTACCAATGGCGCCGGGCATTTTGGCTGAGAAATCCGTGAGTTCAAATGTACTGCCAAAGTGATACGCCATTAGGGATCGCCAGCAGAAATCGTGAAAGGGGTTTCGCCGACGCAGATTCCATTGCGCGGCGCGGAGGCGGGTAAACGGAGTTCGTATGCTCAAACGATTTTTCCATTTCTCTGTCAACGAGGACCAAGCGTCCTCGAATGGATCGCATCGCAACGGCTCAGCGAGCCACGGCACATCGACGGCGACAGTGGCGCGGGCCAAGGAAGAGACTATGCCTACGGAACCGGTTAGTGGGCCGGTTTCAAAACCGGACGGCGCCTCGGTTGGGAACTTCTCGCCTTTCGACGAGATCTATCGGAACGCCTCGTTCAAGCAGCCGAAGGTGGCCTATGACATTTTGAAGGTCGCCGACATGGTCAACAGCACGCACGTCTCCGGGCTCTCGCTCGAGGCCAAGCGCTGCGCGGTGTTGATGGCGCTGGAGGTGGCCGGCGTCGAGACGGAGGACCTCCTCCAGGACGCGATGGCGCGGCAGCGGGCCCTGAACGACTATGAGGAGGCGCTCCAGAATAACCTCCGGGAATTCGAGGCCGCCAAGAACCGGGAGAACACGGAGATCCAGGCCGATCTCGATCGCCTGACGGCGCGCTATCTGGCTCGGATTCAGGGCAACGTGGATGACGTGGCGCGCCAACAGGACGCCTTCCGCGTTTGGCAGAAGGAGAAGCAGCAGGAGTCGCAGTGTATCGCGGAGGCGGCGTCGTTCTGCACGCCCCAAAGCGGCGCAAACAATCCGGCCAGTCTGTCGGCGGTGTTGGTGCGCTGCGGGGTGGAAGCGGTTGTCGGAAAACGTCAATGATCGTCAGTATGGGCCTCGTATTCTTCGCGGTGTTTGCGGGCATTTACCTGCGGAACAGAGGCGACACAGCGCCGCTGCACCGCGATGAGCTCCGGCGGATGAGGCAGGTTTCCGAGCGCATCCGCCGCGAGCAGATTCTTCCGTTCGAATAGGCCGCTACGGCAATTCCGGCCGGCGGCCGGGGGGATGGTGCGATGAACAACGCCGAACTGGACCGCAAGCAGCCGATCGGGCTCGATATCGGCACCAGCCGGATTGTGGTGGCGCGGAGCGTGGGCGGCAGGCCTCAGTACGAGGCGCAGCTCAACGCTTTTGTCACGCTGCCTTACTCCAGGCTGACCGAGAGCCTGTTGCGCCAGGAGGGCGTCTTCTACGACGTGCACGGGAAGGAGATCGTTGTAGCCGGCAACGACTCCCAGCGGTTCGCGGAGGTGCTTCATGTGGAGACGCGCCGGCCCATGCAGAACGGCGTGCTGAACCCGCGCGAGCCTTATGCCCTGGCGGTGGTGCGCTCGATCATCACCAAGCTCATCGGGAGAGACGGTGGCGAGGCACAGAAGGTAACCTTCAGCGTACCGGCGCCGGTGGCCGGCGGGGAGTCCAGCATGGCCTACCACGAAGCGTCGTGCCGGCAGGTGCTGACCGAGCTCGGGTACGACGCGCAGCCGATTGTGGAGGGGCTCGCGGTGGTGCTGGCGGAGATGGAGGGGTCGAACTTCACGGGCATCGGCATTTCCTGCGGCAGCGGCCTGGCGAACGTGTGCCTGGCGGCGATGTCCCTGCCGCTGGTGAGCTTCAGTATCCCGAAAGCGGGCGATTACGTGGATGCCCAGGCGGCCCTGGCGACGGGCGAGCTGGCCATCCGCATGCGCACCCAAAAGGAGCAGGGCTTCGAGCTCAACGGTTTCTCGCCGGACCGGATGCGGAATGCACTCACGATCTATTACGACGACATGATCCAAAGCGTGGTGGACGCTCTGCGCGAGGGGCTGACAGCCAGCGGCCGGCTACCCAAGCTCGACCGCGCGGTCCCGCTGGTGCTAACCGGTGGCAGTGCAATGCCCGGGGGTTTTCGCGAGCGCTTCGAGAAGGCGCTGCGGCTGGAGGAGTTTCCCATCGAGCTTTCGGAGATCCGCATGGCGGCCGAGCCGCTCAATTCCACGGCGCGCGGGGCGCTGGTGGCGTCGCTCTGCTGAGGGGAGCGTATACTGGAGCTGGCAACCATGACGATCGCCGCGAAATACGAGAACGGCGTGTTCAGGCCCTTGCAGGACGTGCCAATCGAAGAGGGCACACTCGTCGAGGTATACCTGCCCGTGGAAACGCCTGCCATGCGGCCGCGCTCGATTGGCGATTCGCCTTTTGCCGGCATGTGGAAGGATCGCGAGGATTTAGCCGACAGCGTCGGCTACGTGAACCGCCTTCGCCGCGAACTCCACGGCTGACCTGATCCCCGCATCGAACGGTCCTATGCGGTTCCTGATCGACAGCGACGTTCTGATCGACATTTCGCGCGGCAACAGCGGAGCGATCAAATACCTCGATAGCCTTGAGGCGGGCTGGGCGCTGTCGCAGGTGACTGCAATGGAGCTGATCGTCGGCGCTCGGGACAAGCGAGATCTGGCGACAATCGACACGTTCCTGTCGCAATACCCGGTGGTACCACTGAGCCACGATATTGGAACGGAAGCCTACCGAATTCTGAAGGCCCACACAAAGTCGCACGGGCTTCATGTCTTCGATTCGCTGGTCGCGGCGACTGCGCTTCAGAGGGGTCTCACGCTGGTGACCGTCAACCGAAAACACTATCGGATGATCGAGGGCTTGCGGCTTGAGGTACCGAATTATTAGACGCGTGTCCGGCTAAAGCAGGATCGGACGGTCTGCCCTACCAATGGCCCGTGAACGGCGCCTGTTTCAAGCGAATAAGCAACGGCCGGGCGTCTGGAGAGAGTTCCACGTGCAGGTGAGCGGTCTTTGCGCCGGGCCACGAAACCCTGACGAAATGGACCGGCCCCTCGGTTGCAGGTGGCAGGGCGAAATACCCGTCGTCATCCGTCTTGGCTTCGGAGAGCGGCGCCCAGTCTGCGGAGCATTCCTCCACCTTCATGCTTGGAAACCGCATCGAGTCGTATTCCACTACTCCTGACAGATCGGGCGATTTGACGCGGGTGGTTCTGATTCTCGGGACCGACCAGCGGGGTGCGGCGGCCCTGCGGGCCCGGTAGTCGGCCTTGAAGTCGCTCCATATCTCGGCCGGGGAAGGGCCGATCGCACCCTGGACTTCGCTGCGGGCACCTATGAGTTTGAGGTAGGAGCTATGCAGGAACATCGCGATCCAGAGCGCTATTGCGTTGCTGAAAAAACCGGCGAAGCCTGAGGTCAGCGGAGCGACCCGTTCGGCCAGACTGAGCATGAAGAGGAAAATGGCCAGCCCCGGCGCAGTCTCTTTCAAGAACTTCCGCCATCCTTCAAACCAGACCCAGTAAACTAGCAGCGAGGCCCACAGGGACATCGCGCCCGCAAACGCCGTGACCCGGTGCCAAAGGAAATACACGCCCGCGATGATGAAGACGAGCCCGAAGCAGAGGCCCACAAGGCGGTAGGCGCGACTCCTGTGGGGCGCGGACATGCGCTCCATTCTATCGCTCGCGGTTGGCGGGCGCTGGCGTTTGGAGAAATGCGACCAACCGCTCCATCGCGGGCTTGAGGATGTCGCGCTCGGCGGCGTAGCAGATGCGGATGGAGCCTTCGCCACCGGCTCCGAAGGCCACACCCGGCGCTAGGCCGACGCTGGTCTCCTCCAGCAGGCGGCGGCAGAAGGCGAAGGAATCCGTCACACCCTCGATGCGCGGGAACAGGTAGAAGGCCCCCTCGGGCTCGGGGACCGTGACGCCGGGCGCTTTCTTCAGCATGGCCAGGCAGTAGTCGCGGTTCTCTTTGTAGCGGGCCAACATCTTCTTCAGCTCGATTTCGCCCCAGACGAGCGCGGTCTCGGCGGCGCGCTGGGCGAAGCTCGGCGCGTGCGAGACGATGAACTCGTTCAACTGCGCGGCCTTCCCCGCCAGGTCGCGCCGGGCCACCAGCCAGCCGACCCGCCAGCCGGTCATGCAGTAGGTCTTCGAGAACGATTGCACCACAATGACGGCGTCCTCGCGCGTGGCCTTCTTCAGAATGGACGGCGCGGGCGTGCCGAGCGGCTGATTGTAAACCAGGCGCTCGTAGACTTCGTCGGCCAGCAGCCACAACTCGTGACGCCGGGCGAACTCGAGCAGGCGGTCCTGATCGGCGGACGTTGCGACCCAGCCCAGCGGATTTGACGGCGACGTGTAGATCAGAAGCTTGGTGCGCGGGGTGACAGCGGCTTCGAGCGCGTCGAAATCGATCTCGTGCCGTCCGCCGGCGAGCACGTGCGGAACCATGCGGGGCACCGCGTTCGCGAGCGATACGTTGGCGGCGCCGTTGGGCCACGCCGGCGTAAGAACCAGCGCCTCGTCGCCCGGATCGAGCGTGCATCGGATCGAGACATTGAGCGCCTGAACGCCCGAGGCCGTGACCACGATTTCGCTTTCGGGATCGAGCTCGACGCCGTGCAGCTTGCTGTAAGAATCAGCGAGCGCGCGGCGGAGCGAGGGCAGGCCGGCGTTCTCGGTATAGAACAGGAAGCCATCGGCCATGGCCTTCTGCGCGGCGCGGCGGATGTACTCGGGCGTGGGGGTGCTCGATTCGCCGAAGTAGAGCCTGAGGACCGCATCCATGCCCATGGCGATGTGGGCGAGCTCGCGGATGCGCGAATGCTCGACGCGCTCGGCGGAAGGCGCAACCTGCGCGGGCATTACCCGCGGCGCTCCCGGGCAGTCATGAGCTCTTCGATGTTGACGAGGTCGGTAGGATAGTCGCCGGTGTAACAGGCGTAGCAGTATTCGTGGCGCTGATCGGCGACGGCTTCGCGCAGACCGGCAAGCGAAAGATACCCGAGGCTGTCCGCTTCGAGGAACGTCCGGATCTCTTCGACCGTGTTGTTGGCGGCGATCAGCTCGCGCTTGGTGGGCGTATCGACGCCGTAAAAGCAAGGCGACCGGGTGGGCGGGCAGGAGATGCGCACGTGGACCTCGCGCGCGCCCGCGCTGCGAACCATGCGGACGATCTTCCGCGAGGTGGTTCCGCGAACGATGGAATCGTCCACCAGCACCACGCGCTTGCCTTCGAGCAGGTGGCGAACCGGGTTGAGCTTCAGCTTCACGCCGAAATCGCGGATGGCCTGCGAAGGCTCGATGAACGTGCGGCCGATGTAGTGGCTGCGGATCAGCCCGTGGCGGAACGGGGTGTTCGATTCGGCCGCGAAGCCGATGGCAGCGGCGACTCCGGAATCGGGCACGGGGACGACCACGTCCGCTTCCACGGGATGCTCGCGCGCGAGCAGGCGGCCCAGGTTCTCGCGCGATTCCTGTACCGAGCGTCCGAAGACGATGGAATCGGGCCGCGAAAAGTAGACGTGTTCGAAGACGCACTGCGCGCGGGCCTGCTCCGGGCAATAGCGCTCGCGCGTGAGCCCGTCAGGTCCGGCCACCACCATTTCGCCCGGTTCCACTTCGTTCAGATATACGGCGCCGATCAAGTCGAAGGCGCAGGTTTCCGAAGCGAACACGTAGGACTTCTCGCCGCCGGAGAGCTCCATCTGGCCCATAGCCAGGGGGCGGAAGCCTTGCGGATCGCGGGCCACGATGACGCGGTCCTGCGCCAGAAACACCAGCGAGAACGCGCCTTCAAGCTGGAGCAGTGCCTCGCGCAGCGCGCCGGCCAGCGTCCGCTCACGCGAGTGCGCCACCAGGTGCAGGATGACCTCGGTATCGCTCGACGCCTGGAAGATGGAGCCTTCGCGCTCGAGCTCGCGCCGCAGCTCGGCGGCATTGGTGATATTCCCGTTGTGCGCCACCGCGATAAGGCCCTTATTGCAGGAGACGGCGAAGGGCTGCGCGTTCAGGAGGATCGTGGTCCCGGCGGTGGAATAGCGCGTGTGGCCGATGGCCGAGTGGCCGCGCAGATTGCCGAGCTGCTCTGGCGTGAAGATGTCGGCTACGTAGCCCATCTCCTTGACGGTGTAAATCTGCTTGCCGTCGGTGGAGCACATCCCGGCGCTTTCCTGGCCGCGGTGTTGCAGAGCGTAGAGCCCCAGGTAAGCGAGGTTGGCCGCCTCGGGATGTCCGTAAACCGCGACGACTCCGCACTCTTCGTGCAGTTTGTCGAGCATCTTACCCTTTCAAGGCCGCTTCGAGCGCCCCCTCCCAGGTCTCGCGAAGGCGCCGAAGTTCACAGTCTACCAGCGTTCGCGCCCGGTTGCGAATCGAGAGGCGGCCGGCCACAGTGGCGCCGGCGAGCACGGCCGGAACACGGTGCTCTTCGGCGATCCGCTGCGCATCGCCGGGCCGGTCGGTCGAAATCAGAATGCGCGAGGGGCCCTCGTGGAACAGCAGGAACTCGGGACGCAGATCGCTCGCCAGATCGAGCATCGCTCCAACGCCCGCGGGGCCGAAGGAGCACTCCGCCAGCGCCACGGCCAGGCCGCCATCGCTCAGATCGTGCGCGGATTCGGCCAGGCCGGCGGCTACGATGGCGCGCATGGCGGACTGCACGCGCTTCTCAAAATCCATGTCGAGCGCGGGAGGCAGACCCCAGAGTTGCTTCAGGATGACCTTGGCGTACTGGCTGGAGCCGAAACGCCGGTCGTCGCACTGCCCCAGCCCGCCGAGCAGGACCACGGAGCGGCCGGGCGTCTTGAAGTCGATCGTGACCAGCGCGGCCGTCGGGAGCAGGCCCACCACGCCCAGCACGGGCGTGGGATAAATGCCTTCGCCGAGCGTCTCGTTGTAGAGGCTGACGTTGCCGCCGGTGATGGGAGTCTCGAAAAAGCGGCAGGCTTCGGCCATGCCTTCGATGGCCTCGACGAGCTGCGCCATGATCTCGGGCTTTTCGGGATTTCCGAAGTTGAGGCAGTTGGTGGCGGCCACGGGCACGGCGCCTACGGTGGAAAGATTGCGGCAACACTCGGCCACGGCGAGTTTCGCGCCCTCGCGGGGACCCAGGTAGGCGTAGCGGCCGTTGCCGTCGAGCGCCATCGCGATGGAACTATCCGTCTCCTTGATGCGCACGATGGCGGCGTCGCCGCCTGGCCCCTGCGTGGTGTTGGTGCGCACCACGTGGTCGTACTGCTCCCAGATCCAGCGCTTGGAGGACAGGTCGCCGGAAGCCACCAGGGCTAACAGGGCCGCTCCGGAATCGCCCTCGGGAATGGGCGGGCCATCGATGGGCGCGGCGCGGAACGGCAGCGTGTGCGGGCGGTCGTAGAGCGGCGCTTCGTCGGCCAGTTCGCGGGCCGGAATCTCCGCTACAACGGGGCCGTGATCCTTGACGCGCATCTTGCCGTCGTCAGTCACCACGCCGATGGTTACAGCGTCCAGGCCCCATTTCTTGAAAACGCGGAACACTTCGTCTTCGCGGCCCTTGTCCACCACCAGCAACATGCGCTCCTGGGACTCCGACAGCATGATCTCGTAGGGCGTCATGCCGGTTTCGCGCTGGGGAACCAGGGCCAGATCGATTTCGATTCCGGTGCCGCCGCGGCTGGCCATCTCGCAGGTGGAGCAGGTGAGGCCGGCCGCGCCCATGTCCTGTATGCCGACCACGGCGCCGGTGTGCATAGCCTCGATGCAGGCCTCGAGCAGCAGCTTCTCCATGAACGGATCGCCCACCTGAACGTTGGGCCGCTTCTGCATGGAGTCTTCGGAGAACTCGGCCGAAGCCATGGACGCGCCGTGAATTCCGTCGCGGCCGGTCTTGGCGCCGACGTAGACCACGGGGTTGCCGAGGCCGCTGGCGCGCGCGTAGAAAATCTCGTCCTTCTTGAACACGCCCAGCGCGAAGACGTTGACCAGCGGGTTGCCGTCGTAGCACGGCTCGAAGATGCACTCGCCGCCGATGGTGGGCACGCCGAAGCAGTTCCCGTAGTGGGCGATTCCGGAGACGACGCCTTCGAGGATGCGGCGGTTGCGCGGGCCGGAGTGCGGACTCGCGAGCGGGCCGAAGCGCAACGAATCCATCACGGCGATGGGACGCGCGTCCATGGTGAAGATGTCGCGCAGAATGCCGCCGACGCCGGTGGCCGCTCCCTGGAACGGCTCAATGAAACTGGGGTGGTTGTGCGACTCAATCTTGAACGCGATGGCCCAGCCGCCGCCGATATCGATGATGCCGGCGTTCTCGCCCGGCCCTTGCAGGACGAGCTTCGAGCGGATCGGCAGCTTCTTCAAGTGCAGGCGGGAGCTCTTGTAAGAGCAGTGCTCGCTCCACATGACGCTGAAGATGCCGAGCTCGGTGTAAGTGGGCTCGCGCCCCAGCAGGGCAACGATCTTGGCGTACTCTTCGGGGGTAAGTTGATGAGTGGCGATGAGGTCGGGAGTGATTGTCATGGAAGGTTGTCAGCCATCAGCGGTCAGCCATCAGTCATCGGCCGCGAGCCCAATCACGCCAGCGGCGCTCTAGGCCCGGCGGCTTTCGGCGGCCAGCGCCGCGACCATCGATTTCAGCACCACCAGGCCGTCGGTCGATCCCATCAGCGGATCGGCGGCGCGTTCCGGGTGCGGCATCATCCCCAGAACGTTGCGGCCCTCGTTCAGAATTCCGGCGATGTCCCGGAGCGACCCGTTCGGATTATCGAGATAGCGATAAACGACGCGGTCCTCGGCTTCGAGCCGGTCGAGCGTCGATTCGTCCGCGAAATAGCAGCCTTCGCCGTGCGCGATGGGAATGGTCAAAACCTGTCCCTTCTGCGCGCTGGCGCTGAAAGGGGAATCCGTAGTCTCGGTTCGCAAGTGCACGGGGCGGCAGATGAACTTCAGCCCGCGGTTGCGTAGCAGCGCGCCGGGCAAGAGACCGCTTTCAACCAGAACCTGGAAGCCGTTGCAGATGCCCAGAACGAGGCCGCCCGCCTGGGCGAACTTCCGCACAGCGCCCATGACGGGCGAAAACTTGGCGATGGCGCCGCAGCGCAGGTAATCCCCATAGGCGAAGCCGCCGGGCAAGATGACGGCGTCCACGTCACCAAGCTGCGCCGAATCGTGCCAGAGAAATTCCGCCTGCTGCCCCAAATTCTGCGAGACGGCGTACCAAGCGTCGTGATCGCAATTGCTGCCTGGGAAGACTACGACTCCGAATCTCATGAGAGAAGACCAGTGTAACACCGCCAGCGGCGGCTACCGGAGCGGTATCCGTCTTACAGGCTAAACGGCTGCAACGGGAGCCGGAGGGGGCGCCGGCGCGACCGCGACGGGAGCGGCCTTCGGCTTGCGCCGGGCGCGTTTCTCGACAGGAGGCTGCCGGTCGCTCTTTTTCAACGCGTTCAGGACGATATGGGCGAGGAATTTCTTCTCGCCGAAGTCGTCGAACTTAATGACGATATATTCTTCAGTGGCGGAGAGCACAGCGCCAAGACCAAACTTCTGGTGCTCCACCTGTGCACCTTGGGGGTACGGAGTTCTAATTCCCATGGGTAATCTTAGGATAGCAGACTGAAGAACCATTGTCGAATCGGAGTGTTTTTTGTGTCAGCGCAATGTGAGATGTTCCTAAATGAGCAAAGTAGAAAGTTCCTATTCCGGATGCGCCAATAGAGGTTGACACAACCACAGGAGCGACTGGAATTGGGAGAGCGAGAGCGGGACCGGCTGAAGGTGCTACACGAGGTGGAGGAAGGACATTTGAAGCAGCGGGAGGCGGCGTTGCAACTGGGGATGAGCGAGCGGGGGCTACGTAAGCTGCTAGCACGGTATCGAGCCAAAGGAGATCGGGCGGTAGTGCACGGGCTGAAGGGCCGGAAGTCGGGCCAGCGCATGGATGGGCGAACCGCGGCGCAGGCGGTGAGGCTGGTGCGGGCGCACTATCGGGACTTCGGTCCCACGCTGGCGTGTGAGTGCTTGAAGGAGCGGCACGGCCTCGAGATCAGCAGGGAGAAGTTGCGGCAGTTGCTGACCGCCGCAGGGTTGTGGGAGCCCAAGCCGTGGAGGCTGAAGAGCGTGCATGTGTGGCGGCCGCGGCGCAGTTGCCTGGGGGAGATGTTGCAGTGGGACACCAGCGTGCATGCCTGGTTGGAGGAGCGCGGTCCGGACAAGATGTACTTGATTGCGGGGATCGATGACGCCACCAACCGGCTGTTTGCGCGCTTCGTACCGGCCGACTCGAGCGAGCAGCACATGCGCGTGTTGTGGGCGTATGTGGAGCGGTACGGCCGGCCGCAAGCGCTCTACACGGACCGGGCCAGCGTGTTCCAGCCGACCCTGGCGCCGGGTTGGCGAGAGGAGGAACCGGGACCCAAGACGGAGACGCAGATGGGCCGGGCGTTGCGGGAGTTGGGCGTTCAGTGGATCGCGGCGCATTCGCCCCAGGCCAAGGGGCGCGTGGAGCGATGCTTCGGGACGCTGCAAGACCGGCTGGTGAAGGCGCTGCGACTGGCAGGGGTGGGCACGCGGGAGGATGCGAACCGCTATCTGGAGGAAGTTTTTCTAGCGGAATGGAACGAGCGATTCGCAAGGTCTGCGGCGCATGCGGCCGACGCCCACCGGCCGGTCGGAGCGCAACTGGATCTGGCCAGCGTGTTGGCGGTGGTGGAAATCCGGAGACCGGACAACAACTACACCGTGCCATGGAAAGGAAGGAAGTGGCAGATCCCGAAGGCGGCCATTGGGACCCAACTGCGGCGCGCCCCGATTCGGGTGGAAGAGCGCCTGGACGGCAGGATGATGGCGCAGCTCAGCGGCAAGGCGGTAGAGCTGACGTTGTGCGAGGAAGCAACGCGGCCGCAGGCCAAGCCTATGAAGCGCCCCGGGAAGCGGTTCGTGCCGCCGCCTGGCCAAAGCCGCTGGATGGACGGATTCCAGCTGAAGGGCAACGCAGCGCGGGAGGACGGTGGAAATGCCGGGCCGTGGACGCCGAGGAAAACCAACAGCAGGTTTCCCTCAGCGCCCACCGCCCTTGGAAATCGCGACGCGATTCCCACATTCCCACCGCCCCGACCACAGCCTTCCTTGGTTCGACTCGGAACAGAAACAGGGCCTCGGCGGCGGGTCGCTACGCTCCCGCCGCCGAGGCTGAAATAGGAACTTTCTACGTTGCACAGAATAGGAACTTTCTACTTTGCGTTGACAATCGGAGTGTTTTTTGTCTGTTAGGAGTGCCGCATTCCCTGCGAGAAGAGCGGTTTGAGTGTATCCTTCGTAGTGTGAAACTTCGACTCCCGCCGTGGGCCATGCTGTTGGCGCTGGCCGCGGCTTGCATCGCAATTATTGCGGGTGTGGCGCTTCACCGGGCTCGAGCGACGTCGCCGTCTGCGCTGCTCGCGCGGCTGCCTTCGGACGGGGCGGTGATCGTCTCTATCGATTTCGGAGCGCTTCGGCGGGCCGGAATACTGGGTGGGCTCGGCGGATCGAAGATGGCCCAGGAGCCGGAATACCGGACCTTCGTCGAGCAAACGGGCTTCGATTATACGAACGACCTCGATGCCGCGTTAGTCTCGTTCCACCGTAGCGGCACGTATTTTATCCTGCGCGGGCGCTTCGACTGGAAGGCGATTGAGGAGTACACCGCGCACCAGGGCGGCAGCTGCCACAACAGTTTCTGCCGGGTGGCGGGCAGCGCGGCCGACAGGAACATCTCGTTCTTTCCGCTGCGGGCGGGAATCATGGGGCTGGCGGTGAGCGAAAGCGATTTCGCCGCTTTGGAGCTGCAAACTCTGAAGCCGCGCCGGACCGAGGTGCCGGGCGATCCGGTGTGGTCGCAAGTTCCCATTGCGGCGCTCAAGGGCGACACCAAACTGCCACTGGCCGGCCAGGCTCTTGTGCGGGCGCTGGACGGGGCCGAGGAGATTCTGATCGCGGCTGGGCCGGACGGGAAGCGCGCCGCCATACGGCTGGACGCCACTTGCGGGAGCGCCGCAGATGCCGCCGCGCTGACGAGCCGGCTCCGCGATATCACGGCGCACTTGCGCGATGCTGTGGCTGCGCCGGACCCGAAAGACCTCAGCGGGGTGCTGGCAGCGGGCGTTTTCGAGCAGAAGGACGTCCACGTTCTGGGCCGCTGGCCGGTGGAGCGAGAGTTTCTGGAATCGCTAGCCGGGGGCGCGATCTGACGATGTCCGGCGGATTGCTCTGCTATGGAAACATCGTCATGGACATTCTGGTCCGGCCGGTGGACCGCATCGCTTGGAACACCACCACGTGGGTGCAGGCCGTCGAGCAGGGGATGGGCGGGAATGGAGCGAACACCGCTTATGCCGCGGCGGCCTGCGGAATGGCGGCGCGCCTTGTGAGCGTTGTGGGCCGGGACGCTTTCGGCGACCGGCTGGTTGCGGAACTGGCGGCCGCCGGAGTGGATATCGGGCACGTACTGCGCGCCGAGGGCGCAACCGCCGCGACGGTGGCGCTGGTGAATTCCGCCGGCGACCGCCTCTTTCTGCATTCGATCGGCACGGGCGCGGAGGCATTTGAGCCGCCCGATCCCAACGCTGCCCTCTGCGCCGCGATGTCCCGCTTCCATCTGGCGAACCTATTCGCGTTGCCCGGCTTGCGGCGGCGCGGCCCGGACATTCTGCGTGAGGCGCGGCGGGCTGGTCTCGCCACGTCGGTCGATACGGGATGGGATTCGCGCGGCAGGTGGATGGAGGATCTGGCTGGCTGTCTCCCCTGGACCGATTTGCTGTTCGTCAATAAGGACGAAGCGGAGCGGCTGGGCGGATCACCGGAGATCGACGAGGCAGCACGCCGGCTTCGCGAGCGCGGGGCACAGGCTGTGGCAGTGAAGCTGGGTGAGCAGGGCTGCGCCGTCTTCGACGCGGCCGGCCAAGTGCGTGTGCCGGGGTTCGACGTTGCGGTGGTGGACACCACGGGCGCGGGCGATTGCTTCGCGGGAGCGTTTCTGGCGGCGCTTGACCGCGGACTGGAGCGGGCGGAGGCGGCACGCTTCGCCAACGCAGCGGCTGCCCTGTCCGTCCAAAGGCTTGGCGCGACGGCCGGCCTGCGAGGCTCGGACGAGACGCGGGCCTGGATGGAGACGGCGCCCGTACGGGACCGAGCCTAGCCGTAACGGACCGGTTCGGGCGTGCGTTATAAGAGAAGAGGGACCATGAAATACGTTCAGGTGGGAATTCTCGTAGCGCTGCTCATTTGCGCGGGCCTTTTGTTCAAGATCTACCGCGGACAGCCGGCCCCAGCGGCCTCTGCGGCAACCGGGGTGCAGGCTGAGGCGACACCGGCTCCGGCGGCCTCGGCGACGCCCGCTCCGGCGGCCCCAGTGGAAGCTCCGCCCGCGGCGCCGTCTTCAACAAAGGTTCCGACCCGGTGGAAACCGGCGCCATCGCGCAAGGCTCCCCAGGCGGCCGCAGAAACCGCGCACAATGACATGCCGGCGGCCGACCCGATGGCTCCCCAGCTCCCGCCGGTTCAATCCGCGCCCGAGACGGAGCCGGAGCCCACGCCTACTCCTGGGCCAGCGGTGGTGCTCAACCCGCCTCCCGGCGTCCTGCCACCCGCCCCGCCTCACAGCGTAACCATTCCCGCGGGCGCGCTGGTCACCGTACGGTTGGTGGATACTCTGAGCAGCGATAAGAACCATGCGGGCGACGCGTTCTCCGCAACGCTGGACCAGGCGCTGGTGGTGGACGGCTTCGCGATTGCTGAGCGTGGCGCGCGTGTTGACGGGCGCGTGATCGATAACGGCGACAGCGGCCGCGATCTGGCCCTGCAACTCATCAAGCTGCACACCTCCGACGGCCAGGATGTGCCCATTGCGACGGAGAAGTACAGCAAGGCGGGCGCCACGGCATCTGGTAAACAGAGCGGCGAGAAAGTCGGCGCCGGAGCCATCATCGGCGCGGCCATCGGCGCGATCGCAGCAGGCGGAAAGGGCGCGGCGATCGGCGCCGGCGCGGGAGGCGCTGCCGGCGGGGGCGTCGCAGCGGCCACTCATCGGAAAGCGGCCCAGTTGCCGGTCGAAACAAAGCTGACGTTCCGGCTCACGCAGCCGGTCAAGCTGACAGAACGGACGACACAGCCCTGACGATGCCGGACCAGGTCTGCCTCTCCCTTTGGCTGCGCGGCTTCAACCAGAAGACGATGTTCGATCGTTTCCGGGAGCTGCTGCACGCCTTTCCGTTTTCGAATCTGCGACCCGGCATTGGAGCGCTTCGAGTTTACGCCATCGAGTTCACCGAGCCCGGGCTCTCCGAACAGATGTTCGCGCACGGTGTGGACGCCGACACCGTGATGGAGTTCGTTCAGGAGTTTCAGGAGCCCGACTGCGCTTACCTGGTGGAGGGCTGGTGGGACCTATGGCGGTACGACAACGGCTGGCAACTGGCCCCATCGCCCGTCGTGCTGACTTGTTTTGGGCCGCAGTTCGAGAATGATGAGGGGGACCACCTGCGGCTCGACCTGGGTCCGGAGGATTTCTTCCTGCCGCTCGAGGGCGTTCCAGATGCTGCGCGCAAGGCGCACTCGAACCTGCAAAGCATCGTCCGGCTGGCGCACGAACTCGAGGAACGCCTGCCGGTGAGCCGGCAGAGCCTGTGGTCGGAATCGGGCGAAGACCTAGCCGAGCGTCTCAGGGAGCTGGCGGACTAGCGGGTTGTCGAAGCAGGTTGCGGCGGCCAGGCTCCAGGCCAAAGGTCCCTGGCTTCAGATCTTGAATAGTGCCGCCATCGGCTGGTGGCCGCCGCCGATCTGGTCTAACCCCGTCATCCGGTTTCGGCGCGCGCTCTCGAGTTCCTTGAGGGACTGCAGTTGTGCCCCCTGCTTCACCTGCTCTGCTTGGACCAGTCGATAGAAATCACACTGCAGACAACTCACAACCTTCTGCACAAATGTTCCTTGGGCTCTTCCGCCGCACAGTGTGCCGCTGACAGCCCAGCAGATGCGGCCACCTCGATGGCCACCGTTGAGCCCGTCGGCGTCGACGTCACTTGAGGCCCGGCAGACACCCAAGTCCGAAACTCGGGCTCCTCCCGGCTGCCGACCGCATTTCTTGAGCTCCCAGCAGTTTATCCTCACAACATCCATTCCGCCTTTCAGAACATCTTATCGTCCGAAGTTGCGGGTCTTACAGGCAATGCTACAGCGATGCGACAGGGCCTCCGCGCAGCGGCCTTACGGGGCCGGGATGCGAGTGGCGTCGCGGTCGGCGAGTAGGTGTCCGATCGAATCCGCCAGCATACGGGGTGTGAAGGGCTTCTGCAAGAACGCGATCTGGCGCTGGTAGGTCGTGGGCAGAGTCGCCATGTCGAAGGGATAGCCGCTGCAAATCAGGATGCAGGCGCGCGGGTTCAACTGAAGCATGCGGCCGAGCAATTCGGCGCCGGACATTTCCGGCAGGGTGATATCGGCAAGCACGAGCGTGAACGAAGCCGGATCGCGCTCAAACAGCTCCCAAGCCTCCAGACCCGTGCGGCAAGCCACCACCGCATGACCCAGGCGGCGCAAATACTGCTCCATGACGACCAGCAGGGATGGCTCATCATCCACCACGAGGACACGCTCTGAGGCACTTTGGCTCAAGGGCATCACCATATCGCGAGCGGATACTCGCCGGGGTTCCATGAGAACCCGAAACTGGCGATGTAGGTGTCCCGATTAAAGAGGGAGTTGAGTACGTAGTATCGGCGCCCGTCGATGCGGGCGACCGTCGAAAACCCCTTAGCCAAACGGTAGCCAAAGCCGCCGCTCGCCCCAAAGCTACGGTAGTTCCCAAGGCCTTGCGTCAAGGCCGAGAGCTTATAGTAACCGGCTCCGGCTTGAAGACTCAGCCTTCGCAAGCCGGTGTAGGTGAATGAGGTGGCAGCGGTCTCATAGCCGGAGGTGGTGTACAAGCCGTTCCCCGCCACCACGGTGCGGTCATAGCCAGATTGCCACGACGAATGCCGGAAAGACCGCGTCAGGTGCAGGCTTCCATTGGGCATATAGGACACGGAGTTGGTCCTCTCGAAGACGACGCTCACACCCAGAAGCTGGGCGAGGGCCGGATCGAGATCTACGGCCACGTTGCGTAGGGACTTCACGCGGCTCGCGCCACCGGCAGCCTGCAGTTCCCAGTAGCGGCCCAGGCGCGCCGAATAGCCCAGCACGACGCCGTGTATATCGGTAGTGCCCAGTTGGCCGAGGTAGCTGAAGTGGGTGAAGTTATAAGCGACGGAGAAGGTTTGGTACCGGCTCAGCCGATAGGCAATATCGGCGCCGGCGATATATCCGTTGACGCCGATGGTTTGCTGGGCCTGCTCGCGGGCGACGATTGCCGAGCCGCTGACGCTGAATGACAGACGCGCGGTGCGCTGATAGACCAGGCGCCCATTGCTTATGGAAGCCAGGGCGGGCGTCGTAAGCAAGGAATTGGCCGTCAGGGCGTTATACAACGAGTCGTAACTGGGCATCCCGCCGCTATAGAGGCCCCCGAGCGGCAGGGATTCGATGCTGTGAGTGCGGGCGAACTCCTCGCTGATCGTGACCGAGACACGAGAGGACAACTGGTGCGTGAAAGCGAGATCGAGGCTGTTGTCGAGCCCGCGCTCCTCGGGGAAATCGGTATAGTCCCGATAGGTGCCGCGGTAGTCGAGGTCGAGAATGCTGTGCTCCCAGGAGTGGGACCCCGTGACGCCGACGGTACCGATGACGCCATAGCCGGCGTCATAGATGGGGCGTCCATTCGAACCGAGGGTGAAAGGGCCGATGTCGCTGTTGTAATCGGCAGTGGCGCTGACGAACGGGACGATGCGCGCCAGATCGCCTCCGCGAAGGACGCTCGGAACGCCGCCCCGGCTCAGGATCGACGGACCGCCGTATTGGGATTCGGGCTGCTGGGCAGCGTCCCCTCCGCTTTGATCCTGGGACGCATCCTGGGCCCACACCGGGGCGCTCAACAGAAAAACCACGGCAACGGCAACGAGCTTCAAAGTCATTTCCTTCCGCACAAGTCTCGCTCACGAACCTCTTCCCCGTCCATCGGACCCCGGCAGGGCCGGCACGCGGCATTCGGGTCATTGTATCATTCCGTCAAATGCGATTTCACACCGAATACTTGACATTCAACACTCAGAAGCACCGCGAGTACATCAACATCACCAGCCAGGTGGAGAGCGCGCTGGCCAAAAGCGGCATTGGCGATGGGATGATTCTGGTCTCGGCGATGCACATCACGGCGGGCGTCTGGGTGAACGACGCCGAGGACGGGCTGTTGGCGGACATAGACGAATGGCTCGAGAAGCTGGCGCCCTTCCGCCGCGACTACCGCCATCACCGGACCGGAGAGACGAACGGCGATTCCCATTTGAAGAGCCTGCTGGTGCACCATGAGGTGATCGTCCCGGTGACCGCCGGACGGCTCGACTTCGGGCCATGGCAGCAGATCTACTACGCCGAATTCGACGGCCGCCGCGCCAAGCGCGTCATCGTCAAAGTGATGGGCGAGTAATCGCCGGTGAAAGGAAACCGCCGGTTGCGGCATAACGTCCGTGGGAGGAGCTCATGATAAACATCCTGTTGTGCACCACGATGATCGGGGCCGCCGTGTTCGCCGCCGAGCTGCCGGTTCAGGAGGTGATCCTTTACAAGAACGGCATCGGGTACTTCGTTCGCAGCGGCGAGGTCAAGCCGGGCGAGCCCGCGAGGCTGGAGTTCAAAGCGGACGAGATGAACGACGTGCTGAAGTCGCTGAGTCTGTTCGAGGAAGGTGGCGGGAAGATCTCCGGCCTGCGCTACGATTCGAGCGAGCCGCTCGAGACGAAGCTGGCCGAGTTCCCGTTCGCGCTCGGCGACCATCAGCCTTTGAGCGGGCTGCTCGACCAGGTAAAAGGCGCGCACGTCGAGTTGAAGACCGGGCCGGAAACCGTGGCCGGGTCGGTGGTCAGCGCACGGGAGATCGCGGCTAGCGAGAAGCAGCCGGGGCGCGAGGAGGTCAGCCTGTTGCTCGATTCGGGCGAGTTGCGGACGGTGGATCTGGGCGGCGTCACGGCGATGCGGTTCTCCGATCCGGTGCTGCAGGGGCAGCTTGTGAAGTACCTGGCCAGCGTGGCCCAGGGCCGCTCCAAAGAGAAGCGCAGCGTGTACGTGGATTCGACCGGCGAGAAGGCGCGGCGGCTGACGGCGAGTTACGTGGTTCCGGCGCCGGTGTGGAAATCGAGCTACCGGCTGGCGTTCGGCGAGACCGGCGATCCGATGCTCGAAGGCTGGGCGATTGTGGACAACACGACGGGCGAGGACTGGAGCAAGGTGCGGCTGGCGCTGGTGTCAGGCAGGCCGGTATCGTTCATCACGAATCTGTACGAGCCGCGGATGGTGGCGCGGCAAACGGCCGAGCTGCCGGAGGAGGCGGCGGAGGCTCCGGAGTTGTATCGAGGGGCGGTGGTGGCCGCGGACACTGGCGAGCTGTCCACATCTGCGGGCGCAATCAGCCGTCTGCAGCGCCAGTTCCGCGCTAAGTTCGCCGCACCGCCGCCTCCGCCGGCCGTCATGCCCAACACCCTCGCTGCCGATCTGCAAGCCGTCACCGAAGGCGAGAGCACGGTGACGGCGCCGGCCGAGGCCGCCGAGCGCGGGGAACTGTTCGAGTACAGCTTCGAGACGCCGGTGACGGTGCGCAACGGCGAATCGGCCATGCTGCCGTTCCTGCAACAGAAAATCTCCGCGCGGAAGCTGCTCATCTTCAGCACCGCGGCAACCGAGTTCCCGCGCAACGCCGCTGAGATCACGAACGACACGGGCAAGACACTGGACGGCGGTCCGATCACGGTCTTCGACGGCAACACTTACGCCGGCGAGGCGCTCATGGAGACGGTGAAGGCCGGCGACAAGCGGCTGGTCAGTTACGCCATAGATCTGGGCACGCGGGTGACCACCAAGCTCGATTCCTCGAGCAACGTGGTGCGCGAGATCCACGTGCACCGAGGGGAGTTCACCTGGCGCACGGCGGTGCGCGAGACGAAGACCTACACCGTTCGCAACGTGGACGCGAAGCCGAAGACGCTGATCGTGGAGCACCCGATCCGGCCGGGATACCGGTTGATCGACGCCAAGCCCGCGGAGACCACGGCGTCCGCGTACCGCTTCGAGGTGAAGCTGGCGCCGCAGGCGACCGGGAAGCTGTCTGTCACCGAGGAGAACCTGCTTTCGCAGACCGTCGCCCTGAGCAATCAGTTGACGGATTTTCTGCTGGTGTACGTCCAGAACAAGGATCTTACCGAGGCCGGGCGGAAGCAGCTCGAACGCATCGTGGAGCAGAAGCGGGCGATCGCGGCGAACGATGGGGAGATACACCGCACCGAGGGGCAGATCAACGACCTGGTGAAGGACCAGGAACGCATACGCCAGAACATACAGAGCCTGAACCGGGTGAGCGGGCAGCAGGAAGCGGTGCAGAATTACGCGCGGCAACTGGTGGCGCAGGACGGGCAACTGGCCTCGCTGCGGGAGCGGGAGGCGGGGCTCAAGAACAAGAAGACGACGCTGGCCGGCGCGCTCGACCAACTGATCGAGGCGATGGAGTTCTAATCATGACGAATATACTGTTGTGCACCACGCTTTTCGGGGCCGTCGCGATCGCCGCCGAGCTGCCGGTTCAGGAGGTCATTCTCTATAAGAACGGCATTGGGTATTTCGTTCGCAGCGGCGAGTTGAAGCCGGGCGAGCCCGCGAGGCTTGAGTTCAAGGCGGGCGAGATGAACGACGTGCTGAAGTCGCTGAGTCTGTTTGAGGAAGGTGGCGGGAAGATCTCCGGCCTGCGCTACGATTCGAGCGAGCCGCTTGAGACGAAGCTGGCCGAGTTCCCGTTCAAGATCGAACCCCACCAGCCCCTGAGCTGGCTGCTCGACCAGGTGAAAGGCACGCGCATCGAGTTGAAGACGGGGCCGGAGACGGTGGCCGGGTCGGTGGTGAGTGCGCGGGAGATCGAATCCACGGAGAAGCAGGCGCAACGCGAGGAGGTCAGCCTGTTGCTCGATTCGGGCGAGCTGCGGACGGTGGATCTGGGCGGCGTCACGGCGATGCGGTTCTCCGATCCGGTGTTGCAGGCGCAGCTTGTGAAGTACCTGGCGAGCGTGGCCCAGGGCCGCTCGAAAGAGAAGCGCAGCGTGTACGTGGATTCGACCGGCGAGAAGGCTCGGCGGCTGACGGCGAGTTACGTGGTTCCGGCGCCGGTGTGGAAATCGAGCTACCGGCTGGCGTTCGGCGAGACCGGCGATCCGATGCTCGAAGGTTGGGCGATTGTGGACAACACGACGGGCGAGGACTGGAGCAAGGTGCGGCTGGCGCTGGTGTCAGGCAGGCCGGTATCGTTCATCACGAATCTGTACGAGCCGCGGATGGTGGCGCGGCAGACGGCCGAACTGCCGGAGGAAGCGGCGGAGGCGCCGGAGTTGTATGGCGGGGCGATTGGCAGCGGGAGCGGTAGCAGCGGCGGCTTCGGCGCGGGTCCCGGCGCCGGCGGTGGCACGTTCGCGGGCAAGCTGCGCTCGGTGCCCCAGATACACTACAAGGACGAGGAGAAGAAGTGGCTCAGCACAGATGTGGTCAGCACGGTGACCGCCCCGGCCGAGGCTGCCGAGCGCGGCGAACTGTTCGAGTACCGCTTCGACCAGCCGGTGACGGTGCGCAACGGCGAATCGGCCATGCTGCCGTTCCTGCAGCAGAGGGTCAGCGCGCGCAAAGTTCTGATCTTCAGCACCGCCGCTTCCGAGTTCCCGCGCAACGCCACGGAGCTGACCAACAACACCGGCAAGACGCTCGACGGCGGTCCGATCACGGTCTTCGACGGCAATACCTACGCGGGCGAAGCGCTCATGGAGACGGTGAAGGCCGGCGATAAGCGGTTGGTCAGTTACGCCGTCGATCTGGGCACACGAGTGGCTACCAAGCTCGATTCCACGAGCGGCCTGGTGCGCGAGATCCACGCGCGCCGCGGCGTGCTGACGGTGCGGACAGCGATCCGGGAAACGAAGACCTACACCATCCACAACGTGGACGCGAAGGCGAAAACACTGATCGTCGAGCACGCGATCCGGCCGGGCTACCGCCTGTTGGACACGAAGCCGGCCGAGACCACGGCGTCGGCCTACCGCTTCGAGGTGAAGCTCGGGCCGCAAGCGACCCAGAAGCTGCCGGTGACCGAGGAGCAGTTGGTGGATCAGACCGTCGCGCTGGCCAACACGACGTCCGATTTCCTGCTCACTTACATCCAGAATAAGGACCTGGACGAAGCCGCGCGCAAGCAGCTCGAAAGCATCGCCGGCCAGAAGCGGCAGGTGGCCGCGAACGACGTCGCCATCGAGCGAACCGAGGAGCAGATCAACGAACTGGTGCGCGACCAGGACCGCATTCGGCAGAACATCTACGCGCTCAACCAGGTCAGCGGGCAGCAGGAGCAGGTGCAGACCTACGCCCGGCAACTGGCGGTACAGGAGACCAAGCTCGCTTCGTTGCGCGACGGCGAGGCGGGGCTAAAGCTGAGGAAGACGGCGCTCGAAGCCGGGATCGACAAGCTGATCGAGGGGATGGAGTTCTAAAGCCCCGATGGATCTGGCGCTGATCGGCTTCGGCAACGTGGGGCGGGCGTTTGCGCGCCTGATCGAGAGGAAGCGCGCCGGGTTTCCATTCCGGATCGTGGGGATTCACACGGCGCGGCACGGGACGGCGCTGGGGCCGGGTGGGCAGTTCGGGCCGGCGGCGGCATCGGTGGAGTGCTTTCTCGATCAGGCGAAGGCCGAGGCCGCCATCGAGATCACACCGCTGAATCCGATGACGGGCGAGCCGGCCATCGGACATATTCGGGCGGCGTTTGCGCGGCACATGCACGTTATCACCGCGAACAAGGGCCCCATCGCGCACGCATACGCCGCGCTTTCGGAAGAGGCGCGCGTGGCTGGAGTGCAGTTCCGTTTCGAATCGACGGTGATGGACGGCGCGCCGGTCTTCAACATGGTTCGCGACCACCTGCGCGGCGTTCAGGTGCTGGGGTTCACGGGCGTGCTGAACTCGACGAGCAAGATTGTGGTCGAAGCGATGCGGGACGGCATGTCGATGGAAGAGGGAATCGACGCGGCGCGGCGGCTGGGGGTCACGGAGACGGACCCATCCTACGATCTCGATGGATGGGATTCGGCGGCCAAGACCGCGGCGCTCGCGAACGTCCTGATGGATGCGCGGGTCACTCCACAGGCGATCGAGCCGCGGGGCGTGGGGCGGCTGACGCCGGCGCGCGTCGAGGAACTGGACCGGAAGGGAAAGACCGTGCGCATCGTCAGCCGCGCCAGGCGCACAGCGGCCGGGATCAGGCTGCGCGTGCGCGCCGAGGTTCTGGACAAGACAGACCTGCTGGCCGCGGTGCCGGGAACTTCGAATCTGATCCTGCTCGAGACGGATCTGATGGGAACCGTAGGCACGGTCTCAATTCAACCGGCGGTGGAGCAGACGGCCTACGGGTTGTTCAGCGACCTGGTGGACATCGCGCGGCAGGCTTAGCGCCGCGATTTACGGCTTCACCGTCACCATCACGACGCCGTGGGAGGCGACCGGCGCGGAGAACTTCGCCGTAAACTTGCCGAGGTCTTTGTGGGCCCACAGGTCTCGCACGGCGGCTTCGAAGTGCGACGGGTAGCCCAGCTCCTGCCAGTCAACCGCGATGGTCTGCTCCGCGCTGCCGCGGTTCAGCAGGACCACCGCGCGGCTGCCGTCCTGGAGCTGCTTGACCCAGACGTCGCCATCGCCGCCGTGGCGAACGCGGCGGCCTTCGAGGCCGAGCGGGTCCTGATCCACCGCGATGACTTCCTTATTGGTCAGGATGTCGTGGATGGCCGGCGTCATGGCGTCCAAGTCGTTGCCCGCCATGAGCGGCGCAGCCAGAATGGCCCACAGGCTGAAGTGGGAGCGGTATTCGATGCCGGTCATGCCGCCGTTGCCGACCTCGAGCATGTCGGGATCGTTCCAGTGGCCGGGCCCGGCGTAATCGCCAAGCGTGACCTGAAGATCGACGATGTTCAGAACGCCGAGGCCGTACTGCTTGCCCTTGCCTTCCCAACGGTCCAGGATGTCGCCGGTGGTGCGCCAGAGGTTCCCCACCTGGCCGGCCCACAGCCAGGGCTTGGAGTTGCCCCACTCGCAGATGCTGAACACGATGGGCCGGCCGGAGGCCTTCAGCGCATCCTCCATCAGCGCGTAGGAGGACGGCGCGTCCTGCGTGGTGGTGCTGCACCAATCGAACTTCAGGTAATCGACGCCCCAGGCCGCGTATTGGCGGGCGTCCTGAAACTCATAGCCGCGGCTGCCCGGCCGGCCTTGACAGGTCTTGGTGCCGGCGTCCGAATAGATGCCGAACTTCAAACCGAGCGAGTGGACGTAATCGGCCAGCGGTTTGATCCCGTTGGAAAAGCGCTTGGCGTCGGGAACGATGTTGCCGGCAGCGTCGCGAGAGACCTGCCAGCAATCGTCGATCACGACGAACTGGTAGCCGGCGTCCTTCATGCCGGATTTCACCATGGCGTCCGCGGCGTGCTTGACGCGGTCTTCGCTCACATTGCAGGCGAAGCGGTTCCAACTGTTCCAGCCCATGGGCGGAGTGGGCGCGAGGCCATTGGGTTGCGGCGGGGACGCGATCAGCGACGCGGCGGCCATCATTCCCGCAAATGCGGCCCGGCGGAGTTCGAGTGAGAGTGCCATGATCCGTCTCAGCATACACTAGACGGCGCGTCAGAAGCGACGCGTCAGGAAGCCCATGGTCGCGACCAGCCTTGCGATCGTCATCAGGGTGACGGCCCCGCCGACGGCCCAGATTGAGGGCCGAGCGTAGTTGAACCACTGCCCGAGGCCGGTGGGCAGCGGAAACGCATTCTCCAGGCGCCAACCAGCCAGAGAGCCTGGCCACGCGAAGACGCAGGCCTTCATGACGCCGAGATATGTCCGGTATTTGTGGCTGGCGGGCTGGGTGGGCGCCCAATCGCGGCTGCGGGCGAGGGGACTCGAGCGCCGGACCTCTACCGCGTCAAGGCGGGGAGATCCGAGAGTCTCTGGGTCTCGTCGAACCACCCGTGCACGGCTCTACCGGCCAGGACGTATGTCACGTCGATGTGGCTGTGCAAGCGCTGGCTCGCGCCCGGCCGGGGCCAGGACCCTCAGCGGCTCCTGGACGCCAATGGTACGGACAGCGTTCTTCAGCCGCGCGATCACTGAATAGGTGACGTCCTGGCCCTTGCGGAGCAGCAGGATGCCATCCCGCGCGCGTACGTCTTCGTCGATGGTCATGCGCGTGTCCAGCTCATCTACCGGTATCGTGCGAGGCTCGCGGCTGGCCGTGCGCACGTCCACCGATTCCAGCGCCTCGAGGAGCGGCAGGGCATAATCGTGTTGGCGCTCTCGCATCCGTGTCAACGCCGCCTCGCGGTTGAACCCGCTGCCGGCCAATCGGTCGAATTCGATGGCGGTTTTCAGCATTTGGGCGCCCATCGCGATGCGTGCTTCGGCCCCGTCGGAAACCTCATCACAGATCGCCGGACCCTCAGCTTGTTGGCCTCCGATCATGCGCGCGATTGCCCCGAACCGCGGGATGTTCTCGAGCAGCCTCTGCCCAACTGCCGGATGGCTCGCCAGCACCGTTTGTTCTACCTCCGACAGCGACTCTCCCGCCGACAACTTCTCGAAGATCTCCGAAGGCACGGCGATGCAGCCGAGGTGCGACAGCCTGGCCGCAACCTCGAATTCCCAGACATTCGGTAGCCAGAGGTAGGTCGCCTGGTGCGCGACGTACCGGTGAATCCGGTCCGCCCGGCTGAATGCGGCCGGGTTCACCACACTGAGGACCTCCGTCAGAACCCGAATGCTACCGTTGAGCGTCTCCTCCAGGATCTCGCGCTCCGCTGTCACCAACCGGTACTGCTCGATCGCCGACTCAAGCGTTTTGATCAACACGGTCGGCAGGCAGGGCTTGGTCAGGAACCGGAAGATATGCCCTTCGTTCACCGCGGCGATTGCGGCGGTCAGGTCCGCCTGCCCGGTCAGCATCACCCGGACCGTATCCGGCGCCAGTTCGTGGACCTTGGCGAGAAAGCGAATGCCATCCATGCCTGGCATGCGGAGATCCGAAACAACGGCGGCATAGGGGCCGCGGCTCTGAATTGCCTCCAGTCCCAGTAACGGCCCTACTGCGGTGTCGAGTTCGACATGCTTGTGCAGTTGCCGCGCAAAGGCCGCCAAAATGTTCGGCTCGTCGTCAACGCACAGGACCCGCCTGATCATGCCTTCACCTGCCCCCTGCCACCCGTGGCCCATCGACGACTGCCGTCCGCAAGATGCGCTCCGCAGCCGTGGCTTCGGGATCCATGCCCTGAAGGATCGGCGGAACGCAGTCGCTACAATACCCCCGGAGCAGCACCCACTCCCTTGTTGACCGGCGGTGGAGGTGCTTTACGGCGCCTGCATGACGCGCGCGATGGCTCCGATGATTCGGCCGAAGTCCTCCATCTCGGCGCCGAGGCGTTTTCGGCCGGCAGGGGTCAGCTTGTAGTACCGTGCGCGGCGATTGTTCGCGGAAACGCCCCAGTCGGCGGAGGCCCAGCCGGCTGTCAGGAGGCGCTGCAAGGCCGGATAGAGCGAGCCCTCGCCAACGCGCAGGACCCCTTCGGAGGCCTGTTGGATATGCAGCGCAATGCCATAGCCGTGCGTGGGCCCCCGGCGGAGCGTCTTGAGCACAAGCATGTCGAGAGTGCCCGGAAGGAGTTCGGTGCCTCGATCGGTCTTCCCCATAGGCTATCGATGGGAAGTTTACGGCCTCTCCTGTCGATAGTCAAGGGGAAACGGCGTGCCGGGCGGACAATTTCGGACCGTGAAGGTGGGACTTCGGTCCTCGACCTACCAGAACTGTAAAAGCACCTCGCACCGGCTCCAAACTCTCGTACTCTTCCGCGAATAGCCCCGGCAGGTCAATCGTGAGACGAATTTTGCCCCCATCGGCGGGCAACTCCTTGCAACACAAGCGGGTAAAAACGGTATTTAAAGGACTTTAATCAGGACTGACATTGACTGGGTACTAGGAAGAGAACTAGAATCAACTCGATCCCATGCCAGAAGAACCCTCTACGGTCCAGTACGAGACCCAAGGTACTAGTGCTACCGCGCAGCGCCCCGGCACAATCCGCATTGTCATTGCGGACGATCATCCGATCTTTCGGGACGGCCTTCGGAAGCTGCTCAGCCTCGAAGACGACTTCGACGTTGTGGGCGAAGCCCGTGACGGAAACGAAGTACTCGAGATCGTGCGGCAGGGCGAGCCGGATGTTCTGCTGCTCGATTTGCGCATGCCAGGAATGGATGGCCTGACCGTCCTGCAGAACCTGAAGACCGCGGGCTGCCGGACGAAGATCATCATCCTGACGGCCTCGGAGGACAAGAACGAATTTGTCCAGGCGATGAAGCTCGGCTGCTCGGGAATCGTGCTGAAGCAGACGGCCACGGAGCTGCTCTACAAGAGCATTCGCAAAGTGAACTCCGGGGAGATCTGGCTCGATTCGCACACCACGGCCGCAGTGATGCGCCAGTTCGCCTCGCCGGGCCGGATCACGACGACGGACCGCAAAGGCCGCGAGCGCAGCCCGCTGAGCCAGCGCGAACGCGAGATAGTGGCGCTGGTGGCGCAGGGCTTCAAGAACAAGGAGATCGCCGAGAAGATCTTCATCAGCGAGCAGACGGTGAAGAATCACCTCCACAACATTTTCGACAAGCTGGGGGTTTCCGACCGTCTCGAGCTGGCGCTCTACGCCATCCACAAGGGCTTCCACAGCGACGTCGAGATTTAGTACTGGCGCGTAGCGCGCTTGGCCGAATACTCCGCGCCGCCTGCTGTATAATTGGTCTCCTGCATGATGCCGGACACCGGGGCCATCACCTTACTGCTACGCGACTTTGCCGAAGGGGACAAAGCGGCTTTCGACCGCCTTGTACCGCTGGTGTATGAGGAGCTTCGCCGGATCGCGGATAACCAACTTCACCACGAACGGCCCGGACATACTCTGCAGCCGACGGCGCTCGTGCACGAGGCCTACGCCCGAATGGTCGGGCAGGACCAGCCCGATTATCGTAATCGCGCTCATTTCCTCGGCATCGCCGCGCGGTTGATGCGCAGGATACTCATCGACCACGCACGGATGAGGAACGCCGCCAAGCGCGGCGGTGGACAGCCGAACCTACCCATCGACGAGGCCCGCGACGCCTGCGCGCAAAGGCCCGAGGCCATGATCGCGCTCGACGATGCCTTGAATGCCCTGCAAGACGCGGATGCCCCGAAGGCTCGTTTGATTGAAATGCGGTACTTTGGCGGCATGAGTCTCGAGGAATGCGCCGAGGCGTTGGCCATTAGCGTCTCCGAGGTTCGGCGCGAAGAGCGGGTTGCCGAGGCATGGCTGCAGCGCCAGCTCGGCCGCACGGCGCCGCGCCGGCCCGTGAGAGCTTAAGCTCGCCGGCAGAAGTGCCCGAGTCTTACGCATTACCCGAGTAGGGCTACGTGGCGAGTTCCGGCGTCCGAAGGCGTTTGAGACGGTAGATTCTCGTTATCCGCGGCAGGGCTGATGGCAATCGATAACTGGAAGAGGATACAGAGCATTTTTCTGGACGCCGCCGACTTACCGGCCGAAGAGCAGCGGCGGTTCCTCGACTCCGCCTGCGGCGGCGACGACGATCTTCGACAGGAAGTGGAATCGCTGCTTGTTTCGGATCGGACGGCCAGCGAGGATATCGCCGCGCTCCTCAAAGACGCCCAACAGACCCTGGTGGAGGCCGACCCTGTTGTGGGCTTGCATCTGGGGCCTTGGCGCCTGGTCCGCGAGATCGGGCGCGGCGGCATGGGCGCGGTCTACCTGGCCGCCCGCGACGACAACCAGTTTGAACAGCGGGCGGCCATCAAGGTGATCAAGTACGGCCTGGACACTACGGAACTGCTTGATCGCTTCCGGCGCGAGCGGCAGATTCTGGCCAGCCTCGATCACCCCTATATCGCGCGGCTCATTGACGGCGGCAGCACTCCGGAGGGCAGGCCCTACTTCGTCATGGAGTACGTAGAGGGGCAGACCATCGACGCTTGGCGGCGTGTGAGCAACCCGTCGGTCGAGCAGTGCTGCCGGCTGTTCCTCAAAGTCTGCGAGGCGGTTGCCCACGCCCACCGCAGCCTGGTAGTTCACCGCGATCTGAAGCCCGGAAACATCCTGATCGCCGCCGATGGTTCCCCAAAACTGCTCGATTTCGGCGTGGCAAAGCTGCTGTCGCAGGATGGGGAACCCGATGCGACCGTCACCGGGATGTCGAACCGGCCGCTTACGCCCGACTACGCAAGCCCGGAGCAGGTCCGAGGGAAGGCGGTCACAACGGCAACAGATGTCTATTCGCTTGGCGCCATCCTCTATGAACTACTGACGGGGGCGAAAGCGCACCGCATCACCTCCCGCTTGCCTCTGGATATCGAACATGCGGTGTGCACCCAGCCCATCACCCGGCCGAGCGATGCGGTTCCCGCGACTGTTCCGGGAGCGGCCCGCTTGCGCCGCCAGCTTGCCGGCGACCTGGACAACATCGTCCAGATGGCGATGCGCAAGGAACCCGAGCGCCGCTACGCTTCCGTGGATCGATTCGCGGAAGACGTCCGCCGGTATGTCGAAGGCTGGCCAGTCGCCGCGCGCAGAGATTCGTGGCGGTACCGGAGCTCGAAGTTCCTCAGGCGGCATCGGCTGGCGCTGGGCGCCGGCGCGCTCAGCATCCTCGCTCTTCTGGCGGGGACCGCTCTGGCCGTTTCGCAGGCGCGGCGCGCGGAGGCGGCCAGACTAGTCGCCGAAACCCAGCGCGAAGCAGCGGAAGTGGCGCGGCACTCGGCCGAACGGGAGCACTTCGCGGCCGAGCAACAGCGAGCCAAGGCGGAATCCGAAGCCCAACTCGCCCGTGGCGAGCAAGGACGCGCTGAGCGGCGGCTGACCGAAATGGTGGCCCTGGCCAACCACTCGCTTTTCGACATTCACTCGCAGATCGAGCGGCTCCCTGGCGCCACAGATGCCCGTAAGCAGATCGTCAACACCACGCTTCAGTATCTGGAGGAGTTATCGAAAGACGCGGCAAACGACGAGCCGCTGCGCCTGGCCGCCGGCGGCGGCTATCTGAAACTCGCCGAGTTGCAGGGCGACCCCTACGGCCCCAGTTTGAGGGACTACCAGGGCGCGCTCCAAAGCTATGGGAGGGCCACGGACCTGATCGGCCCGCTGCGCCGGGCGCATCCCGACGACCCGCGAACCCTTATGGCCTGGGTGGACATACAGATTGGGAAGGCTAGAGTGTTGACGGCAACCGGAGGCGGTGTTGAAGCGCAGGCGCTCCTGATGCGAACCCTGGCTGATGCGCGCTCTCTGGCCCGGCTCCGTCCCAAGGATCTCGAAGCAGTCCGGCGCGAGTATTTGGTCGCGGACGGCATTGCCTGGTCAGTAAGGGACCGCGACCTGCCGAGGGCCGTGGAGTGGGCGCGCAAGGCCCTGTCAGCGGCCACGGAACTGGTTTCCCGGTTCCCGGACAGCGAGCTCGTTACCGAAGACCTCTCGGATGCCCACTCCATCGTAGGTAACTTTCTGTATATGCACGACGATCTCAATCCAGCCCTGGCGGAGTATCGGCAGGTCGCGACCGCCCGGGAGCGGCTCTCGGCCGCGCATCCTCACGACGTCGTTCGGCTTCGCAACCTGATGCTCGCCTATGGCCATATCGCCTCCGTGCTCGGAGACCCCTTCATGACCAATCTTGGGGATTTCCAGGGGGCGCGAAACTACTACGCCAAGGCGGTTGCCATTGCCGAGGAGAACGCCGCGGCCGACCCGAAGAATCGCACGGCTCAATACGACCTTGCGGCCGCCTTGGTGCGGCTGGGCGCCGTCGATGTGCCCGCGTCCGGCCTCGCACAATCGCTCGAGGAACTGAAACGGGCCGCGGTCGTGCAGGAACCCCTTGTCCTGGCTTCCCCGGACGACATCATGTGCGCCAGCAATTGGGAGCTTATTCAGGAGTACATCGGCCACCGCATGCGGGATCTGGGAAAGCTGCCGGAGGCGATGGCAGCTTACAGGCGGTCATTCGACGATGCTGCCTCCCTCCTGGCTAAGCACCCCGATCACCGGGCGGCCTACTCGCAGGTCATGGCGTCGGGCCGAGCCCTCGTTCAGGCGATGGCTTTCGAGGGCCATCGGGAAGAGGCCTTAACCCAGGCCCGCAGCATCATCGAGAGAGCGCGGGCGGGCATCTCGAACGGGCCCGAACGGAACATCAGGATCTACTATCTGGCGAAGAGCCTGGTGACGCTCGGCCAGGCCTACTCCACCTTTGCCCGAGGGCCGGAGTCCGAGAAGCAGCGCGAGGCCGATTGGCGCGAAGCCCGCGCAGCGGCTGACAGCGTCCTGGCAGAACTGGAGGCGGTCCCGAACGCCGGTCAAAACCCTCGCTACGCCCCCGTTATTAAGGACGCCAGCGAGATCATCGCCCAAGCGAAAACGCACCTGAATTGAGGCAGGCGAGGGCGCCAGCAGCCCGCCATTGACAAGCTGGGAGCGCTTCAGCCGGCGGCCGCCGGCACCACGGCTCCGGGGCACGCCCGCTGCGGTGCGGAGCCGGGAACTTTCGGGACATCGCGAAAAACCGCCTTAGAGCTTCTTTAGTACTTCTCAGAGTGGGGAACGAGTTGTGACGCCGCCACGCCCACCTCGCGCGCGTTTTGCAACTTTGATCGCCCTCAAAGCGTCGATATGTATGAGAGGGCCATATGGAGATCGTGGGCGGGCGGCAATACGTCGAGATACGCGGGGACAAAACCCACGACCTGCCTCCCCTGCTCCTGCGCACCAGCCCAGGGCTGAACCGCGTGGACCGGATGTTCAACCTGGCCACCAGCATCGTCGATTCCGAGGACATGGTCGCGCCGCCGCAATGCGACGACCCGGCGGTGGATCGGGAACTCGAGCTGCGCAGGCTGGACCTGGCCGTGCAGCTTGTCGAAGAATACCGGCGGATGGTCAACCATTGGAAATGGGGCGACTCGATTCTGGAGTGGATACGGCAGTGCGAGATCACCTTCGATGGGCGGCCCGAGCTGCGAACTCTGTTGCGTCCGGACCTGTGGCCGCACGCCAGCCGCAGCAGCTTCGTCATTCTGCTCGAGGACAAGGCAGCGGCGGGTAGCGGCGTGGATGTCGAGAGGGCCGTCGGACTGCGCCTCACGTTCCGCCAGCCGCCGCCCATTTCGTTCTTCTCGGACCAGTTTCTGTTTTATCTGCAATCCACCGTCGCCGCGACCGCCTATCAGAAGTGGGCCAGCCTGAGCCCTTCGCCGGTGGCTTCCCTGCCCCCCGAGCGTTTCCGCTTCGACATAGTGGACATGGCCGCTTAGCCGCTCGAGATCCGCTATCCTTAGTGCTTCATGCGAGGACTACTCTTTATGCTGGTGGCGGCCGGCCTGAACGCACAATGGAATCCGCCGAATCCGGTGACCGGCGTCGAGAAGCAAAGCGACGGTGTGCTGCTCAAGATGCAATCCGGTGCGATGCGCCTGGAAGTCTGCTCGGACTCGATCATTCGGGTCCTGTACTCGCCCACTTCCTCGTTCCCCGAGCGGCCGGATTATGTGATCACGAAGAGCGTCTGGCCAGCCACCGGCTGGAAGATGGAATCGACCGGCGCGGCTGTTACTCTGACCACGGCCCGCTTCAAAGCCACCGTCACGTTCAAAGATGGCGTCATCGCCTATAGCGATTTGAACGGTAGGAGGCTGGTGCAGGAAGGTCCCAAGACCATGACGCCGGTGAAGGTCAATGGCGAGGACACGTACCGCGCCGAGACCTTCATAGCCATGTGGGGCTCGACGGAGGCCTTCTATGGCCTGGGCCAGCACCAGGCCGGCGTGTGGAACTACCGCGGCGAATCGGTAGACATCTCGCAGGACAATACCAACATCTCGATTCCTCTGCTGGTCTCGACGAACGGCTACGGCATCTTCTGGAACAACGCCTCTCGCAGCCGCTTCAACAATCGCTTCCAGCACTCGCTCTATATCAGTTCGGAAGTGGCCGATACAATCGACTACTATTTCCTCTACGGGCCCGATTTCGACAAGATTGTCGCCGGCTATCGCGAGCTGACGGGCGCGGCGCCGATGTTCGGCAAGTGGGCTTACGGCTTCTGGCAGTGCAAGAACCGGTACAAGTCGCAAGAAGAGCTGCTGGGAGTCGCCCACAGGTACCGCGAGTTGCACATTCCCGTCGATGACATCGTCCAGGACTGGTATTGGTGGACTCGCAAGGGCGAGCACGTCTTCAACCCGAAGTATCCCGATCCCAAGGGCATGGTGGACGATCTGCACCGCAACAACTTCCATCTGATGATTTCGGTGTGGCCGTTCTTCGAGCCGGGCTCGGCCGAGTACGCCGAGATGGATCGGCACGGATGGTTCATCGAGCGCACCAAGGTCGCCGGGTTCCATCCCCAAGGCGTGGCGATCTACGACGCCTCAAACCCGGAAGCGCGTGCCTACTATTGGCACCTGATGGACAAGGCGCTCTTCAAGATCGGCGTGGATGCCTGGTGGCTCGATACCACGGAGCCGGAGACTGAGGGGCGCGAGGAGAACATACAGTTGGGCCACCAGCTCGCCATCGGAAGCGGCGACCGCTACGTGAACCTATTCCCGCTCATGACGGTCCGCGGTGTCTATGAAGGCCAGCGGGCGGCCTCCGGCCGGAAGCGGGTGTTCATCCTGACGCGATCGATGTTCGCGGGCAGCCAGCGCTATTCCGCCTCCGCCTGGTCGGGCGACGTCAATTCGAATTTCCTGAACTTCAAGCGCCAGATTCCCGCCGGCCTCAATTTCGCGCTCTCCGGCGTTCCTTACTGGACCACCGACATCGGCGGCTTCACTTCCGGCGATCCTACCGATCCCGCCTACCGCGAGCTGTTCGTGCGCTGGTTCCAATACGGCGCTTTCTGCCCCATCTTCCGCGTGCATGGAACGCGCAGCAACGACCAGAACGAGCTGTGGTCCTACGGTTCTGAAGCGCAGGCGATTCTGACGAAATTCGACCGGCTGCGGTACGAGCTGCTGCCCTACATCTATTCGCTAGCCTGGAAGATCACGAGCGACAATTACACGCTCATGCGGCCCCTGGTGATGGATTTCGCGCCAGATCCGCGCGTCACGGACATCGGCGACCAGTTCATGTTCGGCCCGGCTATTCTGGTGAACCCGGTGACCGAACCGGGAGTGCCCACGCGTCGCCTATACCTGCCGAAAGCCCGGTGGTACGATTTCTGGACCGGCAGCGCGATCGAGGGCGGCCGAGCCGTGGATGCCGCAGCGCCGCTTGATCGGATTCCGCTCTATGTTCGTGCCGGCTCGATTTTGCCGATCGGCCCGGACGTTGAGTACAGCACCGAGAAGGCCGCGGATCCGATGGAGCTGCGCGTCTACCGCGGCGCGAATGGCAGCTTCACGCTCTACGAAGACGAGAACGACAATTACGACTACGAGAAAGGCGCCTACGCCACGATCCCGATCCAGTGGGACGATGCGAAGGCGACGCTGACCATCGGCGACCGCCGAGGCACGTTTCCCGGCATGTTGGAACACCGAGCCTTCCGGGTAGTGTTCGCCGCAGAAGGCCACGGCGCGGGCGTCGGCCAGACTGCGCAGGCCGACAAGACGGTGAGCTACTCCGGCAAGGCCGTCAGCGTGACGCCGTAGCGGTGCGGAAACTGCGCAGGGCCTGCGCCTCGTCCGGGAAGATCTCGAAGACGCTGTAGAGCTTCGTGATGTTCATCAACTCGTGGACGCGCGGCTGGAGTCCGAACAGTTTCAGGCGGCCGCCGCGGTTGCTGACGGTCGCGAAAGCTCCCACCAGCTCGCCCAGCCCGGAGCTGTCCATATAGGTCACGCCCTCGAGGTTCAGCAGGATGTCTTTTGTGTTGTCGGTTACCAGACCCTTGATGGTGTCGCGCAGGCGTCCCGATGCCTCGCCGAGCGTGATGCGCCCGCTCAGATCGACTACGGCCACGTTCTCCTGCTTGCGAACTGTAATCTCCAGGCTCATAAGTCGTCCTCCTCGAAATCCCAGTTGCGAATCATCCCCACAGTCGCACGCGCCGCTCCGCCTGTCAACCCCGTTTGCGTCACCAAGGTGTAATGGCAACCTGGGGTGTAAAATCGGAGTCTTCTATGGACTCACTTTGGATGCTCGCTGCCGGCATCGCCGCCGGCGCCGGCGCCGCCTGGCTCTATTTCCGCCCCGGCCGCGCGGTTCTGGCCGAGCGGCTCGATTCACGGGAGCGCCGTCTCCAGGAGGCCGATGCCCGGCTGAAAGAATGCCAGGGCCGGATCGAAGCGCTCCAGATCACGGGCGCCGCTCTCGAAGCCACAGCCGCGCAGGAACGCCGGGCGGCCACTGAGAAGCTCGCGCTCGTCGAAGAGGCGCGTCAGAAGCTCACCGAAGCGTTTCAGGCGCTTTCGGCCGAAGCGCTCAAGAGCAATAACCAAGCGTTTCTGGATCTGGCGGTCAGCCGGCAGCAGGCCATCGAGCAGATGGTGAAGCCCATCGCCGAGTCGCTCGACAAAGTGGACCGCCAGATACAGGCGATGGAAGTGACGCGCGCCGGCGCCTACGCAGGCCTGGGCGAGCAGGTGAGGGCGATGTCGGAAGCGCAAGCCAAGCTGCAATCGGAGACCGCCAATCTGGTCACGGCCCTGCGCGCACCCAAGGCCCGCGGACGCTGGGGCGAGATCCAGCTACAGCGCGTGGTGGAACTGGCTGGCATGATCGAGCGCTGCGACTTCCTCCAGCAGGCCTCGGTGGACGGCGAAAACGGCCAGTTGCGGCCGGACCTCATCGTGAAGCTGCCCGGCGGGAAGACCATTGTGGTGGATTCCAAGGTTGCGCTCCAGGCTTACCTCGAAGCGTTCGAAGCCACCGATGAGGATGTGCGCACAGCCCGGCTCAAGGACCACGCGGCGCAGGTTCGCGCGCACCTGGCGCGGCTGTCGGCGAAGGCCTATTGGGAGCAGTTCCAGCCTGCGCCGGAGTTCGTGGTCATGTTCCTGCCGGGCGAGCCATTCTTCGGGGCGGCGCTCGAGCAGGACCCCTCGCTGATCGAGTACGGCGTGGAGCGGCGCGTGATCATGGCCACGCCGACCACTCTGATCGCGCTGCTCAAGGCCGTGGCCTATGGCTGGCGGCAGGAAGCGTTGGCCGAAAACGCCCAGCTGATCGCCGATCTGGGCAAGGAGCTCTACGCACGCCTCTCGACGCTGGGCGGCCATTTCGACAAGCTGGGCGGCGCTCTGAGCCGCGCTGTGGATGCTTATAATGACGCCGTCGGTTCGATGGAATCCCGCGTGATGGTGAGCGCGCGAAGGTTCCGGGAGCTCGGGGCGGCGTCGCCGGAGGGGATGAAGCCGCTCGAAACGGTGGACCGGCTCACGCGCGAGCTGCAGGCGCCGGATGTGGTGGGTGAGGCGGCCGGGGAGCGGTGCCCGGTTCGTCCGACAAACCTACCCTGACGTTTCGTCGCCCTCGCGAGGCGGCTTCCCGCCGCGCCGGCGCATGATCTTGTCGAACGCCTTGAAATCGGCCCGCGCTTTGCGGTCCGCGAAAAAGTGCGCTGTCTGGAGCGCGGATACCTTCTCCGCTACCGCCGTGGCGACGAACTGGTTGATGCTGGTTCGATCCTCCCGGCTCAGGCGCACGACCGCTTCTTTGAGCGACCGCGGCAGCCGCAAAGGGTACGTTCGAGTCTCGTTCATCGAATCCTCTCTACCGCTTCTCTCGGGAGGAGCGCTTCGATCCCGAATCGCGTGGGGACTTGCCCAAAATCTCGCAGATTGAATGTGACCAGAACATCCGCCCGGCCATTCACTGCCGCTTCCAGGACCATCTCATCGTTTGGGTCGCGGAGTTGCGGACGCCAGAGAAAATGCGTTTCCACCGGCTCCGCCATCGCAATCACCGCAGCCACAAAAGTCTCGGCCTGGCGTTGGGAGAGCCCAGCCGCAAGCCGATGGCCGGCCCTGCGACAGACGGCTTCGTATTCCAGCGCCAAACAGACGGTCAACACCAATGTGGCCTCGTCCCGCCGCACGGCCCGCAGGATCGCTGCGGAGGCGCCCGAAGGACTTCGCATTGCCGCCACCACCGCGTCGGTGTCCATGACCAGTCTCATCTCAGACCGCAGACGCCATCACATCACATATGATATCACATCGCCCCGCGGCCAGCCCCGCGCCGTCAGGTGCCCGGCGTGCTCTGGGCCGCGCGGCGCCAGTGGTCTTCGAACAGCCCCTTCATCGCCTCGGCGAACCCGTCGTGATCGAACACCACGGACGTCCACGCCGGCCGCGTGATCACGGGATCGAGAAGCGCGATCATGCCGCGGCGGCAATCGAACAAAGCCAGCTTCAGGGGCAGCGACTCGGCCACGCGAATCTCGACTCCCGCCTTCTCGTAATCGTCCAGCCGCCTTCTGTGCTCGTCGTCGAGCGCACCGGCGGCCACCAGCAGCCGGCATCGCACGCCGCGCCCGCGAGCCCGCTTCACCAGTTGCTCATCGAGCGGGTCCACGGCATAGGGCGGTCTTGAGAACTCCAGGTATTCGGATTCCACTTCGGCCAGCATCCGCTGGAACTGCGCCGCGGTCTGCGACGGCTCGCTGACGATGCGCAGGTAGTCGAGCGTGCCGCGCTCGCCGCGGCCTTCCGAATAGGCCTCGTCCAGATCTTCGATAAGCGCCGCGGCCGTGCGCGCCTGCTCCGCCAGGTCCTGCTCCACGGTCTTGCGCTTTCGCGCCAGGTATCCCGGCACCGCCAGGCCGGGTTCCACGGCGGAAAACAACTTCGTCTTTTCCTGCACCACCAGAGCGAAGCCTTTCTCCACCAGGCCGTCGAGCACTTCGTAGATCTTCTGCCGCGGCACGTGCGCGCGCGCCGCCAGCTCCAGGGCCTTGAACCGCGGATGCCCCACCAGCACCATATACGAGCGGGCCTCGTATGCGTTCAGCCCGATCTGCTGCAGCCTGCGCCAGAATCGTTGAAACGCCGTCTCGGGCATAATTCACCTCCCCACGATCGGGATAACAACGATACCAAAGCCGCGCCCGCCGTGGGCAGCGGCTCATGGACGGGCAAGCTGCTAGAATGCAGTCAAGGGATGCTATCACGATGACGAAACTCAGCGGGGAAGTCCCGTCTACCCTGGGAAGCCTCCGGCAAAGCCCAGCCTTTTCGGAAGATCGCCTGGCCGCGCGCACGGTCAAAGACGAAGTGCGCGCGAACCTCATCTGCAAGCTGCAGAAGGGCGACACGCTGTTTCCCGGAATTCTCGGGTTCGAAGACACCGTGGTGCCGCAGATGGTGAACTCCATTCTGTCGCGCCACAACTTCATCCTGCTGGGGCTGCGCGGCCAGGCGAAAACGCGCCTGATCCGCATGCTCACCGGATTGCTTGACGAGCGCATCCCGGCCATCGCCGGCTGCGAGATTCACGACAACCCGTACCGGCCCATCTGCAAACAGTGCCGCGAACTGATCGCCGAAGCGGGCGACGAGACTCCGATCGCGTGGCTCGGGCCCGACCAGCGCTATGTCGAAAAGCTGGCCACGCCCGATGTGACCATCGCGGACATGATCGGCGACCTCGACCCGATCAAGGCCGCCCGCCGCGGCGCCGCCATCTCCGACGAGCTGACCGTCCACTACGGCCTGCTTCCGCGCGCCAACCGCGGCATCTTCGCTATCAATGAACTGCCCGACCTGGCCGGCAAGATTCAGGTCGGCTTGTTCAACATCATGCAGGAGGGCGACGTTCAGATCAAGGGCTACCCCGTGCGCCTTCCCCTCGATGTGATGCTGGTCTTCACCGCCAATCCGGAGGATTACACCGCCCGCGGCAAAATCATCACACCGCTCAAGGATCGCATCGGCAGCGAGATTCGCACGCACTACCCGGCGGTTCCCGAGCAAGGCATCGCCATCACTCGGCAGGAGGCCTGGACCGAACGCACCTCGCCGGTCCGCACCCAAATCCCCGACTTCATTCGGCAGATCGTCGAGCAGGTGGCGTTTCAGGCCCGCGAGGACAAGCGCGTGGACAAGCGCTCGGGCGTCTCTCAGCGGCTGCCGATCGCGTTGCTCGAAAACGCTCTCTCGAACGCCGAACGCCGCGCGCTGCACGCCCGCGAGCCCCTGGCCGTGCCCCGCGTGCTCGATATCTACGCCGCGCTGCCCGCCGTCACCGGCAAGATCGAGCTCGAGTATGAGGGCGAGCTGAAGGGAGGCGACGCGATCGGCCGCGAACTGATCCGCGCCGCGGTCGGTAAGATCTTTTCGGACATGTTCGAGAACGACAACGTCTCGCAGATCGTGCAGTGGTTCGATCTGGGCGGCTCGCTCAAGATCGACGAGAACGCCGGTTCGGCGGCCATGCTCCAGCACCTTGGCTCAATCCAAGGCTTGATGGAGAAGTTACCGGCGTTCCACCTGGGACCGAAAGACCCGCCGGCGGCGCGGGCTGCGGCGGCCGAGTTCGTTCTCGAAGGCCTGTATGCGCACCGGCGCATCACCCGCAGCGAAGAGCGGGGCTTCACTGCCGAAGAACGGAAGCGCGAGGGGCACGGGGGCGACGAGCCGCGGCAACGCTCGAACTATCGCCGCCAGTTCAACTAGGACACACATGCGCTGGGTCAAGTACGCGCGCTACACCGGCGAAGACCTCGGCATCGGCGCCGAGGACCTCTTGAAGGCGCTGTCCGACTTCTTCCTCGAAAGCGGCTTCAACCAGTCCCGCGCCATGCAGTTCAGCGAGCTGAACCAGCACACGCTCGAGGATCTGAAGCGCGCCATCGCGCGGGCGCTCGAGGAAGGCCAGCTCTTCAACGACAGCCAGTCCGAGCAGATGGAGCGCCTCCGCAATCTTTCGCCCGAGCAGCTCGATCGCTTGCTCGACCGCCTGGCGCAGAAGCTAGTCGACGAGGGCTATTTGCAGCCCCAGGACGCCGACCAACAGCAAAGCCCGGGGCCGGGCGCCGGCAATGCCGACCGCCAGGTGAAGCTCGAGGTCACGGACAAATCGCTCGACTTCCTGGGCTTCAAGACGCTCAAGGACCTGCTGGCCTCGCTCGGCAAATCGAGTTTCGGAGCGCACGACACGCGGGACCTGGCGACCGGCGTCGAGACCAGCGGCGCTTCGAAGCTCTACGAGTTCGGCGACACACTGAACCTGGACGTCAGTGAGACGCTCTTCTCCGCCATCAAGCGCAATGGCCTGAGGATGCCGCTTGAACTCGATTACCCCGACCTGCACGTGCATCAATCCGAGTACCAAAGCTCATGCGCCACCGTGCTGATGCTCGATTGCAGCCACAGCATGATCCTCTACGGCGAGGACCGTTTCACGCCCGCCAAGAAAGTCGCGCTCGCCCTGGCGCACTTGATCCGCACTCAGTATCCCGGCGACAGTCTGCGCTGCGTTCTGTTCCACGACTCCGCCGAAGAGTTGCGCCTGGCCGAGCTGGCGCGCGTACAAGTGGGACCATATTACACCAACACCCGCGACGGCCTGATTCTGGCGCAGCGGCTGCTGGCGCAAGAGAAGAAGGACATGAAGCAGATCGTCATGATCACCGACGGCAAGCCCTCGGCGCTCACGCTCGACGACGGCCGCATGTACCGCAATGCTTTCGGCCTGGACCCGCTGGTGATCAGCCGCACGCTCGAAGAGGTGAGCCGCTGCCGCCGTCAGGGCATCCTCATCAACACCTTCATGCTGGCGTCGGATTACGGCCTGGTGAACTTCGTCCAAAAGGTGACCGAACTCTGCCGCGGCAAGGCTTACTTCACGACGCCATACACGCTCGGCCAGTATCTCCTGATGGATTACATGAACCGTAAGACGCGGACGATTCACTAAGCTTGGTGAGGACCGACGGCCTACCCCAGCCAGAGCATCAACCCGTAGATCACCGGCATGGCGAACAGGACGCTGTCAACGCGGTCGAGCCAGCCGCCGTGACCGGGGAGCATGGTGCCGCTGTCCTTGACGCCGGCGCCGCGCTTGAGGGCCGATTCGGCCAGGTCGCCGAGCTGGCCGGCTGCGTTGCCGGCGATGCCGATGAGAATCGCCGGCGCGAGGGCTATCGCCGGAATCAGCCGCGGCAGGTAGAGCGCCGCAAACACCGACGACGCCACGAGCGATGCCACCGCGCCTTCCCACGATTTCTTAGGACTGGTGAGCGGCGCCATCTTGTGCTTCCCGAACCGGCGGCCGATGTAGTAGGCCGCGCTGTCGCCGATCCAGTTGAGCAGGAGCGCGAACAGCAGCCACCAGCGGCTGCGCTCGCGCAGCAGGATGGCGATTCGCCAGGCGCCGAAAATGTAGATCACGCCGAAGAACACGGCGGAGGCGCGCGGCAGAACCTTCGCCAGGTCGCTCGATGTGAGGCCGAGCGAGAGAGCGAGGAGCGCGATGGCGGTCACCAGAAGCACGGGCTCGTGCGGCGCCAGCAGAACGATCAGACCCGCTGCGTAGCCGAACGGCCCGGGCCTGTCGATGCCATAGCCGGCCACAATGCCCGCGTACTCGTAATAGCAGAGAAGCGCGACAGCGGAAAGCACAGCCAGAAAGAAATAGCTGTGCGCCCAGCCCACCGCGTACACGATCAGCGGGGCCACCAGGAACGCGGTCAGCAGGCGCTTCATCGGGAGACTTCGGCCGGGACCGTCTCGTCGATCACACTGCCGTTGGACGGCTCGCTGAGCCCGCCGAAGCGGCGGTCGCGCGCCTGGTAGCTGAGAATGGCCCGGAGCAACTCGGCGCGGGAGAAATCGGGCCACAGCGTCTCGGTCACGTAGAGTTCGGAATAGGCGATTTGCCAGAGCAGGAAATTGCTGATGCGCATCTCGCCCGAAGTGCGAATGAGCAGGTCCGGATCGGGCAGGCCAGCCGTGTAGAGGTGCGCGGCAATCATGCGTTCGTCAACGTGCAGCCGGTCGATGGTTCCGCGCGCACGGGCCCCGGCCAGGATCGCATTGACGGCGTCGGCCACCTCGGCGCGCCCTCCGTAGTTGATGGCCAGGTTCACCAGCAGGCGGCGGTTGTGCCTGGTTGTCTCCACCGCATCGAGCAGCTCCCGGCGCGCGGCCACGGGCAGCGCGTCCAGCCGGCCGATGGCGCACAGGCGGATTCCGTTTCGCATGAGGTCCGCCAGTTCCTTGCGGATATACACGCGGAGCAGGCGCCACAGCATATCCACTTCGGTGCGCGGCCGCTTCCAGTTCTCGAGCGAGAAGGCGTAGAGCGTCAGAACCTCGATGCCAAGGCGCGCGCAGGTCTCCACGGTGACGCGAACCGGTTCGACGCCGGCGCGATGGCCGGCAGCACGCGGCAGACTGCGCTTGCGGGCCCAACGGCCGTTGCCGTCCATGATGATGGCGACGTGCCGGGGCAGCCGGGACGGGTCGAGCGCGCGCGCCAATTCCCAGGCCGGATCGTCCGGAGACATCGTCTCGAGTAGAGGATTCATCAAGGCGGTATTTCCATCCTATCGTAGCGACAGCAGAGCCACGACAATCGCCCCGGCACCGAGGAAGGTGCCAAACGGAAGCTCGTAGGTGGCGGGGTCCTTGCGCGCTAGGTAAATATAGGAGACGCCGATCAGCGAACCGAGCAGCGTCCCGGCAAACACCGCGAGCATGGCCGCCTCCAGGCCCAGGAATGCGCCGATCATCGCTACCATCTTCACGTCGCCCAATCCTAGCCCTTCTTTGTGCCTGATCCTGTGATAAGCCGCGCCCAGACCCCAAAGCAACAGCGACGGGACGAGGGCCGAGACCGCGGCGTACGCCAAAGAGAGCCACCTGTGGTTCCAGTGAAGGAGGCTGAACCAGAAGGGATGGAACGGCGCCAGAACGGCGAAGAGCAGCCCCAGCGCGACGCCTCCAAGCGTGAACTCGTCCGGCAGGATGCGCTCCTCCAGGTCGGAGAAAACCAGCCCGACCACCAGGGCGCAGAAGACGCAAACCCTGGCTGCGCGCGCCGTCGGGCCGGCCGCCAGCACAATCCCGAAGAACAGCACCGCCGTGAGCGCCTCCACGATGGGGTAGCGGCGCGGGATCGGCTTCGCGCAGTGCCGGCAGCGGCCATGCAAAACGACGAAGCTGGCAATGGGGATATTGTCGTACCACGCAATCGGGTGCTCGCAAGCCGGGCAAAACGAGCGCGGCGAGACCACCGAGAGATCGCGCGGCATCCTGTAAATGCAGACGTTCAAAAAGCTGCCGATCAAGAGTCCGGCAACCAGCGCAAGCAGGGCTTCTAGCATGCCAATACCCGATGGTACACCTGAAGAGTGCTTTCGATCATTGCGGCTGCGCTGAATTTCCGCTCGACCTTCTGGCGTGCGGCAGCCCCCAGCCGCGCGGCCAGCGCGGGGTCATCGAGCAGGCGCAGGACCGCGGCGGCGAAGGCGCCGGGGTCCGGACCGGCAATCAGCAGACCGTTGCGGCCGTCCTCAATTGCCTCCGGAACGGCGCCGCGCGCCATGGCGACGGCGGGCAGGCCGTAAGCCATCGCGGAGAGGAGCGCGCTGCCCAACGGTTCGGCGAGCGATGGAAACAGAAAAATGTCGAGCGACCGATAGACAGACGCAACGTCCTCGACGAACCCCGCGAACTCCACCGCGCGCGCCACTCCCAGTTCCGCGGCCAAACGCTCGAGCGCGCCCCGGCACGGCCCGTCGCCAGCCAATAAAAGACGGCACTCGGGATAGCGATCGAGCACGAGCGGCAGAGCCCGTATGGCCAGTTCCTGCCCCTTCTCCGGCAGCAGATAACCGACACAGCCGAGCACGCGCGGGCCGCTACGAGGCGGAACGGCATCGTGCAACTCGACGCCGTCGTAGACCACCACCACCTTCTCTGCGTCGATTCCGGATTCGACGACACTGTCTTTCACGAAATTCGACACAGCGACGATCCTTGCGGCAGCGCGGTATCGAGATCGCGCCAGTGGATTCCGCGACAGCGGGTAGGCGACGCGGCGAGAGGCGACCAGCTTCGATCGCGCGCCGGCGCCGGCCAGCCACGCCGCGGTGAGGCCGTGAGCATCGTGGCAATGAACCACGTCGAACTGCGAACTGCCCAGCAGGCTGCGGATCGCGAGCGGAGCGCCAGAGCGGCCGGAGGCATGGACAGAGACTCCGGCGGCCAGGGCGCGCGCGGCCAGCGGCGATCCTTCGATCGCCACCAGCTCGGCGGCGTGCCCCTGCGCCAGAAGGCCGCGGACCAGCAGCAGCGCCTGGCTCTGGCCTCCGCGCCACTGGCGGCCCAGGTCTACGTGGAGCGTGGTCATTTAGGGGCGAGGTCCGCATCCACCATGCAACGCACCAGCCCGGCAAAGGAGGTGCACGGCTTCCAGCCCAGAACTCTGCGGGCCTTGCTGGCGTCGCCCAGCAACAGCTCGACCTCGGCCGGCCGGTAGAGGATTGGATCGATTTCCACATGATCGCGCCAGTTCAAGCCGGCGTGCGAGAAGGCCAGATCCGCGAATTCCTGGACCGAATGGGTTTCGCCGGTCGCCACAACATAGTCGTCCGGCTCGGGCTGCTGGAGCATGCGCCACATGGCCTCCACATATTCCGGAGCATAGCCCCAATCGCGGCGGGCTTCGAGGTTGCCCAGCTTGAGCTTGCCGCCGCGGCCGGAGGCGATGCGCGCGACAGCGGCGGTGATCTTGCGGGAGACGAACTCGTAACCGCGGCGCGGCGATTCGTGATTGAAGAGGATGCCGCTCGAGGCGTGCAGGAGGTGGGCCTCACGGTAGTTCCTGGTCAGCTCGTAGCCCGCTACTTTGCTGATCCCGTACGCGGAACGAGGGTGGAAGCGGGTGCGTTCCTGCTGCGGAGTCTCTTCCGCGCGCCCGAACATCTCGCTCGAGGCGGCGAAATAGAAGTGGCAGTCCGGCGCCTCGCTCTTGATTGCCGACAGCAGATAGTGGGTGCCGTTGATGTTCGTGTTGAGCGTGGAGAATTCGTCCTCGAACGAGTACGAGACGAAGCTCTGCGCGGCCAGATGGTAGCACTCCTGCGGCGCACTCCGGCGCACCACCGCATGCATGCTGGCGTAGCTTTCGAGCGAGCCCGCATGGAGCGTGATCCTGTCCTGCAGGTGCTGGATACGCCCCAATCGATGTTCGGGATCTTCAATCGCCACACGGCGCACGATACCGTGAACCTCGTATCCCTTCGAGAGGAGCAGCTCGGCAAGGTAAGATCCGTCCTGCCCGCTGATCCCGGTAATTAGAGCTCGCGGTTGCGCCATTGGTTCAGAATACCTCCCTGATACACTTAATTGGAATGGCCACCATCGGGCTCGACGCCACTTACACGCTGGGGGCGCGCCCCACCGGGACCGCCACTTACTCGCGACGGCTCATCGAATCGCTCGCAGCGCTCAAAACCCCGCACCGGTTTCTGATCTGCTATCGCCTGTCCCGTTGGAATCAGCGGCGCGAGTTCCTGCGGCTGCCCGGCTGCCCCATCCGGCCGGTCCAGCGGCCGCTCACCTTCTGGATGGCGTGGCAGGTGGAATTGTTCCACAGCCTGGTCCAGCGTCCGCCCGTGTTCCGGTTCCGCCGCGAAGTGGTCACGGTGCACGACGCCTTCCCCATCACCGGCCGCGATTACTCGACGCCGGAATTCCAGGTGCGGTTTTCGGAGCTGCTGCGCGCATCGGTATCGCGCGCGGCCCGCGTCATCACCGACTCGGAGTACACCGCGCAGCAGATCGAGCGGCACTGCGGCGTAGAGCGGGAGAAGATCCGAGTGATTCCCTGCGGCGTCGATGCTCCGGCGCGGGTTCTGCCGCCCGAAGAGCGGCTGCGCGAGAGAGAGCAGATCGTGGGCAAGGGCAACGAGATGCTCCTCGGCGTGGGGAACCTGGAGACACGGAAGAACGTGTTGAACGCACTGCGGGCGCTGGCCCTGTTGCCTGATCGCTACCGCCTGGTCCTGGCGGGCGGCGACGGCTACGGGGCCGAGGCGATTCACGCTTCGATCGCCGAGCAGGGCCTGGAGAGCCGGGTGATCCGCCTGGGGTTCGCGCCTGCGGGGCGTATGCCGGTCCTGTATCAGGCCGCCAGCGCGCTGCTGTTTCCTTCGCTCGAAGAAGGCTTCGGATTCCCCGTGCTCGAAGCCATGGCGCACGGGCTGCCGGTGGTGACCTCGCGGACGTCTTCCCTGCCCGAGGTCGGCGGCGACGCGGCGCTCTACGTCGATCCGCGCGACGTCGCCGACATCGCGGCCAAGACCGCCCAGGCGGTAGAGGACCAAGACGTACGGCGGAAACTCATCGAAAAAGGCCATGCACGGGCGCGCGAGTTCACCTGGCGGCGCGCGGCGGAGGCGGTCGTCAAAGTGTACGAAGAAGTGTTGGCCTGACGCCGGCCGCTCCCCGGCCACCGCGCCTCGATTGCTACACTCGTGGTCATGAAACTGGGATTCCCTCTGCTGTTCCTTTTGGCGCTCGTTCCCTGCCCTGCACAGGCTCCGCGAGGGCCCAACGTCGAAGCGCAGCGCGCCGCCATGAAGAAGCTCGACTTCCTGATCGGGACGTGGACCGGCGAGGATCGAGTGCAAATGGGCCCCGGCGAGCCGTTGGTGCTGGCTCAAACCGAAAACATCCAATCCAAGCTCGACGGTTTGCTTCTGTTGATTGAAGGTGCCGGGCGGAGCAAGTCCGATGGCAAGCTAATGTTCCAAGCTCTGGCCACCGTTTCCTACGACGATGAGACGGGGCAGTATCGCATGCGCGCGTACAATGACGGCCGCTACCGCGATACCGAGCTCACACTGGCCTATAGCGGCAAGGGATTCACCTGGGGCTTCCCCATGGGCCAAATGCAAATGAATTTTGTGATGGTCCTCAATGACAAAGACGAGTGGAGCGAAACCGGCGAAATGACCGCGCCCGGCCAGCCGCCGCACAAGTTCGTTGAGCTGACCGTCCGGCGGAGCAAATGAGCGCGATCTCACCTATACGCATGGAGCTCGGCGCATTTCGTCCCGCGCAGCTCAAGTGGCTCCTCGATGCTGACCCGGCCATCCGTTGGCAGGTCATGCGGGACCTTATGGGTGCGCCCCCCGGCGCTGTTGCGGCCGAGCGGTCGCGCGTCGCAACCGAAGGCTGGGGAGCCCAACTTCTTACCCTCCAGTCTCCGGCAGGAGACTGGGGCGGGCCGAAGGAGGACCTCGTGGCCCTCTACTGCCTCGTCCTTTTGAAGGACCTCGGCCTGGACCCCGCCAGCAAGCACGCTCGAAAGATGATCGAGCGCGTCGACAGGCGGCTCGTATTGAAGTGGCACAACAACCGGCCTTTCCTTCAGGGCGAAACGGAGCCCTGCATCAACGACAGAATTCTGTCCATCGGCTCGTATTTCAAGGAACCGAACGATCGACTGGCCGCTAAACTCCTGGGCGAGCAGCTCGAGGATGGCGGGTGGAACTGCGAAGCCACGCTCGTCTCTCAGAAGAGGCCCAAGAGCCGGCGGTCTTCGTTCCACACCACCATTTGCGTGCTCGAAGGGTTGCTCGACTACGAACGGGCAGGACGTAGGTCGGGGGCTATCACCAGGGCCCGCAAGAGGGCCGAGAACTATCTGCTCGATCGTCGCATGTTCCGCTCGCTTCGAACCGGCGAAGTCATCGACAAACGCTGGCTCCGCTTCTCGTTCCCAACGTTCTGGCACTACGACGTCCTGCGCGGACTCGACTATCTGCGGAATGCAGGAATCGAACCCGACGACCGCGTGAGTGAGGCCATAGAGGCCGTCATCGCGCGCCGCCACCAGAACGGACGCTGGCCGCTCAACCTCCGTCATGCCGAACATATTCCGTTGGAGATGGAGGCCGGCGTCGGCAGGGCGAGCCGCTGGAACACACTGCGCGCTCTCCGAGTCCTACGTTGGTACAAGAGCTGAACCGCGCCTATTTCGTTCGCGCCTCGCGGCGCTTCTTGGCCCAACCTTCTTTGAGCACCTGGCGGCCGCGGCCCAGAGCGAGCGCGTCGGCGGGCACCGGATCGGTGATCACGGAGCCAGCCGCAATATAACTGCCTTCGCCGATCTCGAGCGGCGCCACCAGGGTCGAGTTGCTGCCAATGAAGGCGCCGGCGCCGATGCTGGTGCGGTACTTGCGGGCGCCGTCGTAATTGCAGGTGATCGTGCCCGCGCCCACGTTCGCGCGGTCGCCGACGGTGGCGTCGCCCAGATAGGCCAGGTGCTGCGACTTCGCGCCGGCGCCCAACTCTGAGTTCTTCATCTCGACGAAATTGCCGACCTTGGCTCCGCCTCTCACGCGGGCGTTCTGGCGCAGCCGGGCGTAAGGGCCCACGCGCGCACCGCGCTCGACGTGCGAGGCATCGATGAAGGTGAACGGCAGCACCTCCACCTCCGCGGCCAAATCGGAATCGTGGACTATCGAGCATGACCCGATGCGGCAGTCCTCACCGACCGTGGTGCGGCCCAGGAGACGCGCGAAGGGTTCGATGACGGTGTCGGAGCCGATTTCGACGCAGGCGTCGATGGTGACCGTCTCGGGCTTTTCGACGGTGACGCCGTCGAGCATGACCTGGCGCACCTTGCGAGCGCGGAAGAGGGTATCCACCTGCGCCAGCTCGGCGCGGGTGTTGATGCCGAGCAACTCGGTCGGATCCTCGATCAGCAGAGGCGCGACGCTGAGGCCGTGGCGGCGGAAGATCTCGACGATATCGGTGAGGTAATACTCGCCGGCGGGATTGTCGGTGCCGATCTCGCCGAGATACTTCCAAAGTGGCTCGCCGCGGAAGCAGTAAATGCCGGAGTTGATCTCGCGGGTCGAGCGCTCGGCGGCCGTGGCGGCCTTGTGCTCGACGATGGCGGCGACGGATCCGTCCGGAGCGCGGACGATGCGCCCGTAGCCGGAGGGATCGTCAAGCAGGGTTGTGATCACGGTGGCGGCGGCGCTTGAGGCGCGCTGAACCGAAACCAGCCGCTCGATGGTGGCTGCCGAGAGTAGCGGGCAATCGCCCAGCAGGATCGCGACATCGCCGCCCAGCGGCTCGAGCAACTCGCGGCAGGCGGCTACAGCGTGTCCGGTACCCAACTGCGCGCCCTGCGTGGCGAATCGCACGCCGCGCCCGCCTAGAGCCGCCTGGACCAGATCCGCCTGATGTCCGACGACGACGGCGATGCGGTCCGGAGGCGCGATGGAGGCCGCTGTGGAGGCGACGTGCTCGATCAGCGTCAGACCACCGGCCTGGTGCAGAACTTTGGCCTTGCGCGACTTCATGCGCGTGCCGAGGCCCGCGGCGAGAACCACCACTGTGATGTTGTCCATTTCCTTAAGCGCTCAGCATCGCGTCATTCCTGGCTTGCCTCTGGCGGCGCCCTTCGGCCGCCAATTCGATAGCGACCGCGGCGGACGCGGCTGGATTGTGGCGAATCTTGCCGGCTTCCTGGACCAGGTCGCGGCCAACGATCTTCAGGCCCATCGTGCGCAGACATTCCACGTCGTTCTCCACCGGAAGCGCATGCTGGCGGGCGTACTTCTTGAGCAGTGCAGGGCCGATGGGGTGGGTGTTGACCACCACGTAATCGAGCAGGCGCCGGCCGGCGTGCTCGTGAATCGCCGCGACATGATCGGCCGCGGTGAACCGCACCGTTTCTCCCGGCTGCCACATGAGGTTGACGAAGCAGGCCTTCACGGCCGGGCTCTCGGCGATGGCCTGGGGAATGCCGTCCACCAGCAGGTTGGGAATGATGCTGGTAAAGAGCGATCCGGGGCCTAGCGTGATGGCGTCGGCTTCGGCGATCGCCCTCAGCGTCTCTTCGAGCGGCGCCGCGTGAGGCGGGTTCATGCGGATGCGGCGGATGGGCGAACGTGAGCCGCTGATGCGCGTCTCGCCAAGCACCGTGTTGCCGTCCTCGAAGCTCCGCCTCCAGGGTCACGTTCGCGGCCGTGGCTGGATAGATGCGGCCCTTGATGGCCAGCACCTCGGAGGAGACGCTCACGGCGCGCGCAAAATCGCCGGTGATATTGGTCAACGCCGCAAGGAACAGGTTGCCGAAGCTGTGACCCTTAAGCCCGCGGCCGCTCGCGAAACGGTAGTTGAACAGGCGCGAGAGCAAGGCTTCGTCCTCGGACAGCGCGACCATGCAGTTGCGAATGTCGCCCGGCGGCAGAACTTTGAATTCGCGGCGCAAGCGGCCGGAGCTTCCGCCATCGTCGCTAACCGTGACCACGGCTGAGAGATCCACCACGGGAAACTGGCCTAGCAGCGAGGCCGGCTCCGTACGCGAGACCGGCCGCGCGAATGCCTTGAGGCCTCCCAGAAGGGTCGAGAGGCCCGTTCCGCCTCCAATGAGGACAATCCGCAGCGGTCCTTCGAGCGATCGAGGCCCAGACGGTTCAGCAGTCATGATCTCCATTCGCACAACGGGCACTCCGGCTAGCGGCGGGGCTGGTCAGGGGCCGTTCTTTCAGGGTACAGGAGTTCGAAAAGAGGCGAAAGGCGGCTGATGTCGGCGAAGTCCGGATCGCTGCGGGCGGCGGCCCGGTTACGCGGTGCGATCTCGATGGCCCGGCGCAAGTGGCGGTAGGCGGCCCGCAGGTCGCCAGCCAGGCCGCAGCACAGGGCCAGGGCGTAGTGGACGTGGTCCGCATCGGGCGTTAGGGCCAAGGCCGCCGTCAGGTGCCGTTCGGCATCGGCGAGGCGGCGCTGGTTAATGAGCGCGATGGCGTAGTCGTAGTGCTCTTCCGGGGTCCGGAGAGCTGGCTCGCGCTGGCCCAGGCGGCGGACGCACATCGCGGCGTGGAGCCGGGCGCTGTGCGCCATCACGGAATTCGGGCCCAGACCGGCCGTCTCAAAAAGGCCGCGGGCAACGGCGTAATCCTCCGACTGGAAGAGATTGATGGCGCAATCGAACAGCTCGGCCTGCTGCCGCTCGTCCGGCGGCGCCAGCGGTACGGATGGGCGAGCGGGCGAGGCCGCTGGCTTCGGCAGCGGGGCTTTTCCCCTGGGAACCGGCGTTGGCTTCCGACGCGAACTGGTGGCCATGAGTTACGGTCCGGACCTGATGAAGCCCTCAAATCCCCGGCGCGCACGGATCGAAGGGCCGTGCCGCAGCGCGCTTCCGAAAGGGGGCATTGAGCATCATCTTATCAGGTGACTCGGCGCTTCGGGAGCCCTTTTTTCTGCATCCGCGGCGGGTTTCATCTCGTATCTTTGAAGAGGAGGGGACATGTCGACTCTTTGGCGGGACTTCCGCTTCGGCTTCCGGCTGCTCGGAAAGAACAAGGGTTTTGCCGCCATTGCCGTGCTGGCGCTGGCCCTGGGAATCGGGCCCAACACGGCCATCTTTAGCGTGCTCTATGCTACGCTGCTGGCGCCGTTGCCGTACCCAAATCCCGACCAATTGGTGGTGGTCTGGTCCAAGCTGAGCGGCTTTCGCAAGGTCGTCTCGGCCGGCGATTTTCTGGACTGGAAGAGCCAAACCAAGGCGTTCCAGGGGTTGGCGGCCTGGACCGGCATGACGGCCAACCTGGCCGGCTCCGACGGACCGGAGCAGGTGAGCGGCACGGCCGCCAGCGCGGGGTTCCTGAGGCTTTGCGGGGTCAAGCCTCTGCTGGGCCGCGAGTTCCTGCCGGAAGAAGAGCAAGCCGGCAAGGACCACGTGGTGATCCTCATGAACCGGCTGTGGCAGCGGCGCTTTGGCGGCCGGCGGGACATCATCGGCCACCAGATCCGGATTAACAGCGAGCCGTACACAGTGGTGGGCGTGTTGCCGCCGGGCCAGCAGGACCGCATGCCCAACCAGTTGTGGGTGCCGCTCCAGCTCAAGCCGGAGCAGATCAACCACGACTTTCATTGGCTCCTGGTGATGGGCCGTCTGAAGCCGGGCGTCACCCTCCAGCAGGCGCAGGCCGAGATGGATACGGTTACGCGGCATATCGGCGAAGCTTACCCGAAATCGAACAAGGGCTGGGGCGCGCGCGTCGATCCGCTCAAGAACGACTTCCTGGATCGCGACGTGGCCACCAGTTTGTGGCTGCTAATGGGCGGCGTTGGCTTCGTTCTGTTGATCGCGTGCTCGAACGTCGCCAACCTGCTGCTGGCGCGAGGCACGGCGCGGCAGAGAGAGGTCGCGGTGAGGGCGTCGCTGGGAGCCTCGCGCTGGCAGCTCTTCCGGCAGTTGCTCACCGAAAGCGTGGCTCTCTCTCTTTTCGGCGGCCTGGTAGGAGTCGGGCTCGGCTGGGCTACCGTGAAAGTCCTGATGGCATATATGCCCGAGAACACTCTTCCCTCGGAAGCGAACGTCGGCTTGAGCTGGCCGGTCCTGCTGTTCGCAGTGGCGGCGACGATGATTGCAGGAGTGCTGGCCGGCTCCTTCCCGGCGTGGCAGGCGTCCCGGCTGGACCTGAACGAGACGCTGAAGCAATCGTCGAGAACCATGAGCGGCGGCAGCCATTGGTTGCGCCGGGTGTTGGTGACCTTCGAATTCGCATTGGCATTGACTTGCCTGGCCGGCGCCGGCCTGGCCGTCCACAGCTTCTGGAACCTGGCTGAAGTCGAGTTGGGGGTTCGGACCGATCACGTCCTCACGTTCGGCCTGCCGGTACCGGACGGGCGCCTCGCGTCGGTCGAGCAAGTCAATGGATTCTACCGGCAGGTCCTCGAGCGCATTCGGGCCGTTCCCGGGGTGGTAGACGCGACGGCGACCACGGGAATGCCGCTTCAGGGGACCGGTTTCGGCATGCAGTTCCATATCCCCGGCCAACCGGTGGTGGACGCATCCTCGCGTCCGGGCGCGGGCTTCCAAATGGTGACGCCGGGATACTTCAACACGCTCGACGTAAAGCTGAAGCAGGGGCGCTTCTTCTCTGAACAGGACACCCCCGGCAGCGTCCCGGTAGCGGTGGTGAACGAAACGTTCGTGCGCCGCTACCTGAAGGGCCAGGACCCGCTCCGCCAGCAGGTGGAGGTCGAGCAGCTCATTCCGGGCGTCACCAAGCTGGGGCCGGCCATCCCTTGGCAGATTGTGGGGGTGTTCCGCAACGTCGCATACGGCGACCGGCCGGGCGACTTTCCGGTAATCTACGTGCCTTTCTGGCAAAGCCCCTGGCCTTCCGCTCAGATGGCGGTGCGCACGGGAGGCGATCCGGCCGCGATGACCCGGAGCGTCGCGGCCGCTGTGCACTCGCTCGAGCCGGACCTGCCGCTGGCGGACGTCCATACGATGGAACAAGTGGTGGAGCAGAGCCGCGCGGGCGACCGCTTCGCGACGGTCCTCTTCGGCAGTTTCGCCGGCGTGGCTTTGCTGCTGGCGGCGCTGGGTATCTACGGGGTGATGGCCTTCGTGGTGGAGCAGCGCACGCACGAGATCGGGTTGCGGATGGCTCTGGGCGCGGGGCGAAATGCGGTGGTTGGATTGGTGCTCCGCGAAGGCATGACGCTGGCCGGGATTGGCCTGGCGATCGGACTGGTGGGCGCCTGGCTGGTGGGGCAGGCCATGCACGGCCTCCTCTACGGCATCGCGGCCCTGGATTTCCGGGCGTTTGCAGCGGTAGCGGCGGTGCTACTGGCCTCGGCGCTGGCGGCCTGTGCCCTTCCGGCTCTGCGCGCGACCTCAGTCGATCCCATCGCGGCTTTGCGCGTCGAGTGAGGCGAGCCCCGCCCCCAAAATCTTCGCACCCGAACGGACCCTGCGGTCGTCCAAAGGGATGGGCGAAAATTCGGTGCTATTCTGAGAGTGAGAAGTGGCCATTGGGGGTCGTCGTATCTCCGTGCGAGGGTTTCGTCCCATGACTGGTAAATTGAACACCATCCTTGTTTTTTCGGGCCTGACGTTTGTGTTGGCCGGGAGTTCGCTGGCTCAAAGCCCAGCCCCGGCGGCCAAGGCGCCCGACGCGCGCGCCTCAGCCTACTACAACTTCGCCATGGGGCACATGTACGCCGACCTCGCCTCCAACTACGGCTACCGGAGCGATTACGTCAACAAGGCGATCAAGCATTACCGCGCGGCCCTTCAAGCCGATCCGGGCGCCAGCTACGTGAGCGAGGAGTTGACGGATCTCTACATGCAATCCGGCAGGCTGCGCGACGCCGTGACGGCGGCCGAGGACCAGCTACAGCGCAACCCGGACGACATCGAATCGCACCGTATGCTGGGGCGCATCTACACGCGGATGATCGGGGACCAGCAGCAGGTTCGCGTCAACGAGGAGATGCTGAAGAAGGCCATCGAGCAGTACACGCTCGTGACGGCCAAGGACGCCGGCGACACGGATTCCTGGCTCATGCTCGGCAAGCTGTACAAGGTGGCGCAGGATTCCGTGAATTGCGAGAAGGCCTACAAGAAAGCGTTGGAGCTGGACCCGGACAACGAGTTCGCGCTCTCCGGCCTGGCTCAGTTGTACGCGGATCTGGGAGATAGCAAGAGCGCTCTGGAGATGTGGCGCACGCTGACCGCGAAGGATCCGCGGCCGCCCGTGCTGCGCGAACTGGCGCACGCCTACGAAAGCGCGCACGACTATAAGAGCGCGGCCGAAACCCTCCAGCGCGCCCTCGCCATGTCGCCGCGGGACCCGGAGACGAAGGCGGACCTGGCCGAAGACCTGGCGATGTCGGATCAGACGGACGAGGCGCTGAAGCTCTTCAACGAGCTCGCGGAAAGCGATCCCGGCAACGCCCGCCTGCAGCTTCGCCTGTCGCAGATATACCTTCAGAAGCACGACTTCCCGAAAGCGCGCGCCGCCGAAGAGCGGGCCAAGCAATTGGATCCGGACAACCTCGAGGTCCGCTACGCCGATGTGAATCTGCTGGCGTCCGAAGGCAAGCTCCCGGAAGCGATCGAGAGCCTGAAAGGCATCCTGGAAGCGACCGCCAAGAAGACCTATAGCGATGCCGAATTGGGTATGCGCGTCCGGCTGATGCAGAAGCTGGGGCAGTTGTATCTCTCGAGCGAGCAGTACACGGAGGCGCTCGATACCTTCCGTAAGACCGCGTCGCTCGATCCGGATGTGAGCGCCCGCATGAGCGCGGAAATCGTCGAGACCTACCGCCAGTCCAAAGACTTCAAGAGCGCGTTGGCCGAGGCGGAATCGGCGGTGCAGAAGAACCCCGGCGACCGGACGGTGAAGATGGTCCGCGCGTCGCTGCTGGCCGATCTCGGCAGGACAGATGAGGCGGCCGCGGCGGTCAAAGCGCTGCTGGACGGCAAGGACGACGACCGGGATACCGATATCGCGCTGGCTCAGATCTACGACAAAGGCCGGCGGTTCACCGAGGAAGCCGCCGCTATCGATGCGGCCGAGAAACTCAGCGACAACGACGACGACCGGGCGACCATCTACTTCCTGCGCGGGGCGATGTTCGAGCGGATGCAGAGGATTCCCGAGGCCGAGGCGCAGTTCCGCAAAGTCCTCGAGATCGACGCGGACAATGCGGGCGCCCTCAACTATCTTGGCTACATGCTGGCGGATCGCAACATGCGCCTGGAAGAAGCCGAGAAGCTGATCTCGAAGGCGCTCGAAATCGAGCCCGACAACGGCGCGTATCTGGACAGCCTGGGCTGGGTGAGCTTCCGGCTGGGCAAACTCGACGAAGCGGAGACCCTGCTGCGCCGCGCGCTGTCCCACGTCTCCCGCGACCCCACCGTGCACGATCACCTGGGCGACGTCTGCTTCCAAAAGGGCCGGCTCAAGGACGCCATCTCGCAGTGGGAGGACTCTCTCAGAGAGTTTGGCCTGGGCGCGAAGGCGGAGGCCGACCCGGTCGAGATCGCCAAGATCCGGACGAAACTCGATGGCGCCAAAGTCCGGCTCGCCAAGGAAGGCGCCTCCCCGAAGTCCGAGCGCCAGTAGGTTACGCTCCGGCCTTCCGCCGCGCGCACCCGCTCATGTCCGAACAACCCGACGATAAGCGCTTCCCCTGTCCCGGCTGTTCCGCGGAGATGCAGTTCGATCCCGCTTTGGAGCAGCTCAAATGCCCATTCTGCGGCCACACCGCACCTGTGCCCTCCACCGCAGGCCCCGTCCCACCGCATCCGCTCGACGCGGCGCTGGCCGCGGCGCCGGCAGCCACGATTGCCCCTCAGGCGCTCCAGGTCAGTTGCCAGGGATGCGGCAGCGCGGTAGTCTTCGCACCGCCCCAGGTCGCCGGCGTGTGCCCGTTCTGCGGCAGCCCCATCGTGGCCGAACCGCGGGCCGCCGATCCCCTGATTGCCCCTGACGCTGTGCTGGTCTTCAAGCTACCCCAGGCCGCGGCGCAGGAATCCGTGCGCAGATGGCTCGCCAGCCGCTGGTTCGCGCCCAACGCGCTCCATCGGATGGCGCACCCGGAGCACGGCATCGCCGGCGTCTATCTTCCTTTCTGGTCCTACTCCACCGACACACGGAGCGCCTACCAGGGCGAGCGCGGCGAATACTACTACGTGACCGAGGAATACGACGAAACGGACAGCCAGGGGCACACCGTTCACCAAACGCGGCAGGTCCAGCACACCCACTGGTACCCGGCCTCGGGCGAGGTCGCCCGCCATTTCGATGACGAGCTGGTCAGCGGCACGCACGCCATGAACGAGTCCCACCTGAACGCGCTCCAGCCATGGGACCTGGGCGCGCTGCGCCCTTACGATCCCGCGTATCTGGCCGGGTTCAAGGCGCAGCGCTATCAGCTCGATCTCGCCGGCGGCTTCGAAAAGGCCAAGCAGGCGATGGCCGGCCCCATCGAGGAGGACATCGACTCCGATATCGGCGGCGATGTGCAGCGCATCGAAGCAGTGCGGACCGAATATTCGAACTCCACCTTCCGCCATCTGTTGCTGCCGGTGTGGCTGGGCGCGTACCGGTTCGGCGGCAAGGCCTATCAAGTCGCGGTCAACGCGCGCACCGGCTCGGTCCACGGCGACCGGCCGTACAGCGTGTGGAAAATCGGCGCGCTGGTTCTGGTGGTGCTCGCGCTGATCGTGCTGGCGGTGGCGTTGTTCGGACGTCATTGACCCCGCGGCGTCCGCCAAGCCATTGCGGCTCGCCCGCCCGCGGGTGTACTCTGCGCGTTAGGAGGGGCGAAGTATGGCAACTTTCCTCGTTGAAGCGGCCTACACACCCGAGGCTTGGGCGATCCTGCTGAAGAATCCGCAGGACCGGAGTCAGGTGGTCCAAACGGCCATTGAGAAACTGGGCGGCCGGATCGAGCGATCCTGGCTGTCTTTTGGCGATTACGACATCGTCGTGGTTGTGGACATGCCCGATAGCGTCAGTGCGGCGGCATTCGCGATGGCCGTCTCCGCGGGCGGCTCCTGCAAGGCGGTCAAGACAACGCCGTTGCTCTCGGTGCAGGAAGGCGTCGAGGCGATGAAGAGGGCTGGCGAATCCGGCTACCGGCCCGTGGTTCAGACGCAGACCGCGCGATAGCAGCCGGCGCGAACCCGTTGCTATCCGGCCGCGTTGTGCTTGGCCTCCTGCGCTTTGGTGGCGCTCAAATGTGCCTCCGCGGCACTGCTCAGGTGCACGCTGTCTTGAGTTTGGGTGGCGGCCTTCTGCTTCGGTTCGGGCGGCTTCTTGTTCGCCGCCAGGACCGGCTGTGCATGCGATACGCTACTAACGGAACTGGTCATATTGGATCCCTTCCAGTTCTCCATATCGACCCGCCGCCGGGGTTGTTGAACAGGAATCTGCCACCGCCCCGCAGCCTGGGCCGGAGCGGACGCCGGGGTAAGATGTGATGAGTGTCGCCCCAGGAGCTGTTTAACGAAGCACGTCGTCTCGAAGACGAAGGCGAGTTCCAGCCTGCCTTGAGCGCGTGGCACCAACTCGCGGCGACCAACCCAACCCGCAACGTGTTTCTCCGCCTGGCGGGCCTCACGAAAGAGCTTGGGCTCCTCGACGATGCCGAGCAGGCGTTCAAGCGTGCGCTCGAAATCGACCCCCGCTCGGCCATCGCGCTGAAGGGTTTGGGGATCCTCGCGGGCGACCGCCGTGACCATGAGGCCGCCGAAGGTTACCTGAGGAGGGCTTGCCAGATCGAGGACGATCCGGGAGGACTCTCTCTGCTCGGGGTCGCGCTCATTCGAAGGGGAAAGTGCCTCGAAGCGGAGGAAGCCTACCGGAGGGCCATTGGCATCGATCCCACATACGAAGAGGCGTACTACAACCTCGGTGTGCTTCTCAAGCATGACCGTCCTTCCGAAGCACAGATGCTCTTCAGAAGGGCTCTGGAACTCGACCCCTTCTGGGCATGCGCCTACCGAGAGCTAGGATACGTGCTCGTGAAACGCGGGGCTCACCGGGAGGCCGAGGGGCACCTTCTCAAAGCCGTCGAGCTTGACCCCAACGATGCTTGGGCACACATTTATCTCGGCACCTGCGTATGGCTGCGCGCCGACGTCGAGTCCGCGTTGGCGGAGTTCCACGCTGCGGAAAAGCTCGAGCCGAAGTCGCCGGTTCCCCTCCGGTCCCTGGGCAACGTGTACGAGTCTGTGTATGAGGACTTTGACCTGGCCCAGTCGTATTTTGAGGGGGCGTTGAAGTTGGACCCGGAGGACGGCGAGGCGCTCAAGAACCTTGGCCGCTTGTTCAAGAAACGCGGCCGATTGGACCTCGCAAGAGAGTACCTGGACCGAGCCCTTCGCCGGCACCCCGGCGACAAGAGGGCCCAGGCACTGCTGAGCGACCTCGATGGCGGCAGGCCGGCATAACTCAGAAGCCAACGTACTGCACTTCTTCTTCGAGTTCGAGGCCGAAACGGGCGGCGACGCGGGCTTTGAGGTCCGCGACCAGTTCGCACAATTCGCGCGCGGTCCCGGCGCCGGCGTTGTAGATCAGGTTGGCATGGTACTCGGCGACGCGCATGTCGCCGCTTGCCAGGCCCCGCGCGCCGGCCTCGTCCAGGAAGTAGGCCGCGGGCACCTTGCCTTCGCGAACCACGCGCCCGGGCACCTGCGCGGCGACGGCGGGCGGCAGCTCGGCCAGGATCAGGTTCTTGAAGACGCTGCCCGCGCACTTCATTGAAGGCGGAAACTTGCGGTTGCGCGTGGAGACGATCTCATTGGCAGCGCGGCGGAGTTCGGCCGCGTCGGCGGGGCGCAACGCGAGGCGCGCCGAAAAGATGATCCAATCCTTGTGGCGCTTGAAAATGCTCTCGCGGTATTGGAATTCGCACTCGGCGGCACTGCGGAAGGCGCTGCGCTCGCCATCGAAGTAATTCACGCTTTCGACGACTTCGGAGAGGGAATGGCCGTAAGCGCCCGCGTTGCCGTACACCGCCGCGCCCAGAGAACCGGGAATTCCCGCGAGAGTTTCGAGGCCCGCCAGGCCGTGCGCGATTGAGCAATCGACCACAGCACCCAGCTCGGAGCCGGAGTCGGCTGCAACGGAGCCGCCCGCGCTGGCGATCTTGTCCGCCGTGAAGCGCAGGACGATCCCGCGGAACCCGTCATCGGAAACAATCAGGTTGGTGCCGCCGCCGATAATGACGACGGGGAGGCCGCTCGACCGCGCCAGCTTCAGCGCTTCGACGAAGGTCTCGGCCGAGGCCGTCTCGGCGTAAACGTCCGCAGGGCCGCCGATGCCGAAGCGAGTGTAGCGCGCCAGCACCGCGCCTTCGGCAACCTGTAAATTGGGAATGCGGCCGAGAAGGTCGAGAGTTCGCTCAAGGGCCATCATGAAACACACCATTATAGGCACGGCGCCCGCTGAGGCCGCGGCTTTCTCGGGCTTTCCTCCCGAAGGGTTCGCGTTCCTGCGCAGCCTGAAACGGAACAACCGCCGCGAGTGGTTCCAGCCGCGCAAGCACATCTACGACGAGAAGCTTCGGGCGCCCATGGAAGCGCTCGTCTCCTCGCTCGCGCAGGCGATGACGAAGTTCGCTCCGGCCTACGTGCGCGAACCGGCGGCGGCGATTTACCGCATTTATCGCGACACCCGGTTCAGCCCCGATAAGACGCCCTACAAGACTCACGTCGCCGCCATCTTTCCGCGGCGCGGCCTCGACAAGCACGCCTGCGCCGGGCTCTACTTCAGCGTGTCGGCGGAGACGATCGAAATCGCGGGCGGCGTTTACATGCCGACGCCGGACGAGCTGCGCGCGATCCGCCTGCACCTGGTGGATCATCACGAAGAGCTGCGACGCATTCTGCGCGGGCGCACCCTGCGCGCGCTGATGGGCGAACTGATGGGGGCCGGGCTGGCGCGCGTGCCGAAAGGCTTCGACGCGGAGCATCCCGCCGCGGATTTGGTGCGATGCAAGCAGTGGCTGCTCGATACCCAGCTCGACGCGGGGCTGGCAGCAACGCCGCAGCTCCTCGCTGAATTGGTCAAGCGCTTTCGAGCCATGGCGCCGTTCGTGGAGTTTCTGAACGCGCCGCTGGTGGCCGGCCAGGCGAAAGCGAAGGCCGAACGCTTTTTCGCCTGACCGCCCTGCTACGATAGGGGCAACCATGAAAAGTTCCACCATCACTCAGGGGCGGGACCGCGCGCCGGCGCGGGCGATGCTGAAAGCCATCGGCTTCACCGACGACGACCTCCGCAAACCCATCATCGGCATTGCCAATACCTGGATCGAGACCATGCCGTGCAACTACAATCTGCGCGAGCTGGCCGTGAAGGTGAAGGAAGGCGTGCGCGCCGCAGGTGGCACGCCCATGGAGTTCAATACCATCGCGATCAGCGACGGCGTGACCATGGGCACCGAGGGCATGAAGGCATCGCTGGTCAGCCGCGAAGTGATTGCCGATTCGATCGAGCTGGTCGCGCGCGGCCACATGTTCGACGGCATACTCGCGCTGGTCGGGTGTGACAAGACCATCCCGGCCGCGGCCATGGCGCTGCTGCGGCTGGACGTACCTGGCCTGGTCCTTTATGGAGGCACCATCCTGCCCGGCCGCCACAACGGGCGCGACATCACCATACAGGACGTTTTCGAAGCCGTCGGCGCGAACGCGGCCGGACGCATGACGGACGAGGAGTTGCTGGCCATCGAGAACTCCGCCTGCCCCGGCGCCGGCGCCTGCGGCGGCCAGTACACGGCCAACACCATGGCCACCGTGATGGAATTGATCGGCCTCTCGCCGATGGGCACCGCGGCGGTTCCGCAGGTGGATCCGCTCAAGGACGGCGTAGCTTTCCGCTGCGGCAAGTTGATCGTCGAAGCCGTGCGGCGTGGCCTGAAACCGCGCAGCATCGTCACGCGCCAGGCCATCGAAAATGCCATCGCCGGAGTTGCCGCGAGCGGCGGCTCGACCAACGCCGTGCTCCACCTGCTCGCCATAGCGCGCGAGGCTGGCGTGCCGCTCTCGATCGACGACTTCCAAACCATCAGCGAGCGCACGCCACTGCTCTCGGACCTCAAGCCCGCGGGCCGGTTCGTGGCCGTCGACGTCCACAAAGCGGGCGGCATTCCGGTTCTGGCCAAGCGCCTGGCGGACGGCGGATTCGCCAGCGGCGGCGCGCTCACTATCACCGGCCGCACCTTCGCCGAGGAAGCCGCCGAGGCCCACGAAACGCCCGGACAGGAAGTCATCCGGCCGCTTGCCAATCCCATCAAGACCAGCGGCGGTCTGGTGATTCTCCGAGGCACGCTCGCCCCCGATGGCTGCGTCATCAAGGTGACGGGCCTCGCGCGCAAGGAGCACCGCGGCCGCGCCCGCGTCTTCGATTCGGAAGAGGCCGCCATGCAGGCCGTCACCAACGGCCGCATCAAAGAGGGTGACGTGCTGGTGATCCGCTACGAGGGTCCGCGCGGCGGGCCGGGCATGCGCGAGATGCTGGGAGTGACCAGCGCCATCGTCGGAGCCGGGCTCTCGGAAAGCGTGGCGCTCGTCACCGACGGGCGGTTCAGCGGCGCGACCATGGGATTCATGGTGGGCCACGTCGCCCCCGAAGCCGCCAGCGGCGGTCCCATTGCGCTGCTGGCCGAAGGCGACCTCGTGACCATGGACGTGGCCACACGCCGCATCGACCTCGACGTCGCCCCCGGAATTCTCGCCGACCGGCTTGGCCGCTGGACGCCGCCCGCCCCGCATTACGCCACCGGCGTCTTCGCCAAGTACTGCGCCCAGGTTTCTTCGGCGTCGGACGGCGCCATCACCTCAGCCGTGCGAAAATAGCGGCCGTCAGCCCACGTGGGGCTGGAGCATCTTGACCACTTCGGCCTTGCCAACCGCGCCGACGCGCATCTCGACGACGCGCCCGCCCTTGAACAGCAGCAGCGTAGGAATGCCCTGGATGTTGTAGCGCATCGCCGTTCCGCCGCTTTCGTCCACATCGACCTTGCCGACCTTCAACTTGCCGGCATATTCGGTGGCGACTGCGTCCACGGTGGGCGCCATCATCTTGCACGGACCGCACCAGGTGGCCCAAAAGTCCACCAGAACGGGCACTTCCGACTTCAGGACTTCACTATCGAAATTCGAATCCTTGAACGTGAGGATATTCGCTCCTGCCATTCCGCTCTCCCTCCACTCGATTCGGCTCAAATTATCAAGATGCAGGTTGGCCGCCTCGGGATTCACTCCGTAAGGCGCCGGTACAGCCCGGAATAGCGGGCCGCCGAGGCGCTCCAGGAGTAGTCCCGGCTCATTCCCGCCCGCATCATCGCGGTCCAGCGCACCGGATTGCGGAAGGCCGCCAGCGCCTCGCGCAACGCCCGCATCATCGCCTCGCCGGTGTATTCCCGGAACTTGAAGCCCGTGCTCTCATCAATCGTATCATCGAGGCCGCCGGTGGCGCGGACTACCGGCACGGTTCCGTAGCGCAGGCTGTAAATCTGGTTCAAGCCGCATGGTTCGTAAAGGCTGGGCATCAGGAAGATGTCCGCGCCGGCCTCCACCTTGTGCGCCAGCGCTTCGTCGTAGGCGATGCGGACGCCGACCTTTTCGGGATAGGCCGCGTGCAGCCCTTCGAGGAACTGCTGATAGTTCGGATCGCCGCTGCCCAGCACGACCAGCGACAGATCTTCCCGCGTCAGTTCTTCAGCGGCCTCTTCGATCAGGTCGAAGCCCTTCTGCCCCGCCAGGCGCGACACCATCCCCACCAGCGGCAACGCCAGGTTCGCGGCGGGAAGTCCGAAGGACGCCAGCAGGCCGGCCTTCGAGTCGCGTTTGCCCGTCAGGCTGCCGGCCGAGTAATTGGTGGCGATGTGCGGATCGGTTGCGGGATTCCACTCGTCGTAGTCCACGCCATTCAGGATTCCGCGGATCGCATCGCGGCGCGTCTTCAAAACGCCATCGAGGCCAAAGCCCAACTCCGGCGTCTGCATCTCACGCGCGTAGGTGGGGCTGACGGTCGTGATCGCGTCGCTCATCAGAATGCCGCCCTTGAGCAGGTTGACCTGGCCGAAGAACTCCAGACACCCGGGAGTGTAGAGCGTGGCTTCGAGTCCCATTTCGGCCAGCGCAGCTTTCGGAAACAGGCCCTGGTAGCCCAGGTTGTGAATCGTCAGGACGACGGGCAGTCCCATGAAAGTGGGGTCGCCGGCGTATACGGTGCGCTTCGTGATCGCAACCGGCGCGGCCTGCCAGTCGTGGCAGTGTATGATGTCGGGGCGGAAGACGTGCCGGACCACGGTCAAAGCCGCGCGCCCGAGCACGGCGAACCGGACGTGATTGTCGGCGTAATCTTCGCCGCCGGGGTCGCCGTACAGGCCCTCGCGATCATAGAGAGACGGGCAGTCCACCAGGTAGTACGGCACCTTGCCGACAGTCGCACAATACACGTTCGTTGTATATTGTTTCAGCCCCAGCCAGACGCGGAGGTCCTGGTAGACAACCGGCATTCCCTGAACGTCGATGCCGCGGTAGCGCGGCATGAGGACGGCGACCTCCTCGCCGCGGGCCTCGAGCGCCGGCGCGAGCGCCCCGATCACGTCGGCCAGGCCGCCGGTCTTGGCAAACGGCATCGCTTCGGAGGCTACCATCAGGACCTTGGGCATTCACCGACTATAATACCGGGGGCGTAAGAGGCTTTGGGGCGCGGCGCGCAAACCGGCCAGACCGGCCGCGCCCGCCTACGGCATCGCTTTGACCCTGCCACCGCGGCCGAAGCGGTTCAGGATGGAGGCGCAGGTCTGTAGCGCACCAGCCGTCGCGATCCAGACCTGCCAGTGCGAAAAGATCCCCTGCGTAATGGCGAACTCACCGGTCCACTTGAGGTCGGAACCGAGCCGCCAGACGCCCAGCACGAGCGCCATCGCCGCCGCGGGCGTCAGCAACGCCGCCGCGAAGGAGGCCAGTTGACGGTTCTTCGCCAGCCCTCTTTCGAAGGACGGCGAGACCCGTAGCCGTATGCGCACTGTCATGCGATATCACCTGCAATTTTGCCCTTAATGACTAATCTAACATGCCCATCGCGGACGCCCGGCAGGCGCCCCGCGCCGCCGTCTCCCCCTCGCTCCCGTGTCACAATGGAGTTATGGCAGCCGGGGAACCTGCGAAAGGGCAAGCGCCGACCGAGCCGGATCTGTTTTCCCGCATCGACCAGGACGACTATTCCTGGCTGAGCGACGCCGTTTTCACCACCAGGTTCGACCGCGCCATCAACTGGGCCCGCAAGAACTCGATTTGGCCAATGAGCTTCGGCTTGGCCTGCTGCGCCATCGAGATGATGTCGATGGGCGCATCCCGCTTCGATGTGGCCCGTTTCGGCGCCGAGGTCTTCCGCGGCTCCCCGCGGCAATCCGACCTTATGATCATCGCCGGCCGAGTGTCCAACAAGATGGCCCCCGTAATCCGCCAACTCTACCGGCAGATGCCGGAGCCGAAATGGGTTATTTCGATGGGCGCATGCGCCACCTCCACCGGTGTCTTCAACAACTACGCCATTCTGCCCGTCAACCAGGTTGTTCCCGTGGATGTCTACGTCCCAGGCTGCCCGCCGCGTCCCGAGCAATTGATTTACGCCCTGATGGTGCTGCAGAAGAAGATCGAGCGTCACGCCGGCACCGCGCTCGAGGTTTTGAACCTGAAATAGCTCTCGCCGCCAAGATTCTCTCAGACTGCCCCCTTCCGGACCGATAAGTCATACGAGGCGAAGTTTCTCCGCAGATCGGAGGTCGAGTGACGGCGGGGGAACTCTGCCTCCCAGGAGACCATCATGAACAGCGTCGGTGGAATTCCAAGCATCGGGCAGACCGCCCCAGTCAGCTTGTCTCCGAGTCCTGTCGCCAGACCGCCCGAACAGCGTGAACTGATCCAGGCCGTCAAGGCCCTGAACGCCGCGGAGATATTCGGAGATAAAAACGAGGTCACCTTTATCCTGGACCGGGTAACCCGCCGCGCGGTGGTCCGCATCGTGGACCGCGCGACCAACCGGGTGATTCGGCAGATTCCGCCCGAATACGCCCTGCGTATGGCGGAAGACTTGAAACCCGGAGAACAACAGGCCGGCGAAGACCTCTGAAGCCTTCGGGCCACACGAGCAGGCGCGCGCGAGCTTCCCGCCTCGCACCAGACCTCTGACCGGCGGGCGACCTCTGACCGGCAAGCGGGGCTAGGGCTTCGCCGCGGCATCGTCATCCTTGAGCCCGCTCGTGACCATTCCCGCCAACCCCATCCCGCCCCGCGCCGCCATCGCCTGCGCCAGGTTCTCCTGCGCCAGATCCACCATCGACGATCCCGCCTGATCCTCGTCCGCCCCGAGCCAGCCGCCCTCGGTGTCCTCGTGAGCGCCCTTGAGCATTTGCTCGATCAGCAGCGCCTCGAACTGTTGGGCGGCCTGGCCGATGTTCTTCGGCTTGGAATCCCCCGTCCCCGCGGCCACGGTCGCACTCGCCACGCTCGGAACCATCAAATCACCTCCAGCTCCCCTTCGAGCGCTCCCGCCGCCCTCAAGCTCTGCAGAATCGCGATGACGTCCCGCGGCGTCGAGCCGATGACGCTCAGCGCCCGGACCAGCTCTTCCACGGTGGCGCCCTCCTTGAGCACGATGTTCCGCGTCTTTTGCTCCTTAACCCCCACACCCGTCTGCGGCACCACCTCGGTGGTCCCCGCCGCGAGCGGCCCAGGCTGCGAGACCTGATAGGTGGTCTGCACTTCGACGGTGAGCGACCCGTGCATCACCGCCACTGGGGCAATCCGCACGTCCTTGCCCATAATGATCGTACCGGTGCGCTCGTTGATCACCACTTTGGCCGGGCGGTCGACCTCCACGGTGATGCTTTCGAGCTGCGCCATGAACTCCACCGGCCGCTGTGCAAAGGACGCCGGCAGATCGACCGACACCAGCCCGGAGTTCTCCGCCGACGCCATCGGCGCGCCTCCCTGGCCAAAGGCTTCGTTCAGGGCTTCGACGATCCGCGCGGCCGTCGTGAAGTCGGCCTCCTTCAGTTGCAGGCGAACGCGCCGCCCCGGCGGCGGCGTCGGCGCGGGCCGCTCCACGATGGCGCCGTTCGGCACGCGGCCCACCGTCGGATGATTCACCGTCTGCTGCGCGCCCGAGCGGCCCGCCACAAAACCGCCCGTGACCACCGGTCCCTGGGCCACCGCGTAGACCCGCCCATCGGCGCCCCGCAGCTCGGTCAGGATCAGCAGGCCGCCTTGCAGGTTCGGGGCGTCGCCCACCGCCGCTGCCGTCACGTCGATCTTCGAGCCGGGCTGGGCGAAAGGCGGCAGCGTCGCCGTGACCATCACCGCCGCCGTATTGGCCACGCGGATCGCCGTCGGCGAAATGGACACGCCCATGCGCAAGAGCATGTTCGTCAAACTCTGCGCCGGGAACATCGTCTGGCTCCGGTCGCCGGTTCCCGCCAGGCCCACCACCAGTCCGTAACCGATCAACTGGTTCTCGCGTACGCCTTCGATCGTGGCCAGCTCCTTGAGCCGGGTCGCGGCCGTTGCCGCTTCGAACGCGAGGAGGAACGCCAGTAGAGTGCGCATAACGTCAGAACGGAAGCAGCCCCATCAGCAGCCGGTACAGGACGAACGGCCGGCGTATGGCGTCGTTCACCACGCCCTTGCCGTTGATCCGCACCTCCATCTCCGCAAGCTGGGACGACTGAACCTGGTTGGCTGGCGTGATGTTCGACCGGCCGCGCTACGCCGCGGACCGTGATCAGATGCGTTTCCGAGTTGATCACCACGCTCTTCGAGCCTTCAACCACCAGGTAGCCGTTCGGCATCACTTGGAGCACGCGGGCCGAGAGGGTAGTGGTCAACGTGATGTCGCGGGATGTGGTGCCCTGCCCGTTCAACGACTGATTGCCCGAGGTGGACAGCAGGTTCGCCAGCGCGCCCGCGGCTTTGGTCGGCTTCAGCAGCGAAGTAACCGAATAACCGGAGCTCGACTGGCGCTGGGTCTTGGTCGCTCCCGTTGACACCGCCGACGCGTTCTCCGCAACCACGATCGTCACCAGATCGTCCACCTGCCCCGCCTTGGGGTCGCGCGCGATGCCGCCCAGCGCCGCGCCCGGCTGCCAGATCGAGCCCGGAAGCCGAAAATCCGATTGTCCCCGCTCCTCGGCCGCTTTGGCATAGGCCTCGACCGGCGCGAGCGTGGGCTCCTTCGGCGGCTTGGCTTTCTTGTCAGCGGCCAGGCTGGCCGCGGCCGCCAGCAACAACGCTGCGCACCATCTGAGTCGCATCCACCGTCACCTTTCCTTTCGCCTCCACCCGGGCCTCGAAGCGCGCACCGCTCAACGGATTGCGCACCGCCACCACTTCTCCCTGCTTTCCGCCCGATTCCGCCGCAGCCTCGAACTTCAGGACCGCCGCGCCCGAGCGAACTTCCACCGATACCTGGTCGCCCCGCTCTACTTCGCGCGGCGGCCTCGAGAGCTTCACACGCGCCCACACCGGTACACTGCGGTTCACGCCGTAGTTCAGACGCCCCCGCCAGATCAGAGCCTGAGTCCCGCCGGCCTGGGGTGGCGGATCGAACGCCAATTCGCCGCGAGGCAGCGGAAAACGGCTGAATTCGACCACCGTGACGCTAGCGGCCGGATCGTCGAGCGCTTTGGTCAGCGCCTCGAGAACCCGCGCTTCGGTCAGCATCTGGGAGGCGCCCTCGAAACAAGCTACGGCGCCGGCGGGGACCTCGATTCCGCTCGCTTTCGCCAGCCGCTCGATCTCGTTCGCCATCAGCGTCCGCCGCACCCGCGGCGCGGGCGCCAGAGCAACCGGCTCGGTCCCCGGCGCGGCCGAGAACGCCGGGATGGCCTTGGCCAGGTCGGCCATGAGAATCCTGTCCCCCTCCACCACGATGCAGGAGGCGGCTGCCAGAAGAGCGATCGGGATCATTGAATGTTGTTGACCTCGGAGTACATATCGTCGGCCGCCTTCACCACCTTCGAATCGGCTTCGTAGGCGCGCTGGCTGACGATCATGTTGATGAACTCCTGCACCACGCTCACGTTCGACTGCTCGATGTAGCCCTGTTGCAAGCTGCCCATGCCCTCCTGACCGCCCGGGCTGCCCACGATCGGGTCGCCGGAGGCATCGGTGGGCTGGTAGAGGTTGGAGCCCAGCGAATTCAGCCCGGCCGGGTTGGCGAAGTTGGCGAGCTGGATCTGTCCGGCGATCTGCGCCGCGGTCTGCCCCTGGAGCGTGTAGCTGACCGTGCCGTCGGCGGCGACGGTCACCGATTGAGCCCCGTTTGGAATCGTGATCTGCGGCTCGAGCATGTTGCCCTGAGCCGTCACCATGTTCCCATTGCGGTCCAGTTGGAAGTTGCCCGCGCGGCTGTAGGCCAGGCTGCCCGAAGGCGTCAGGATCTGGAAGAAACCCTGGCCCTGAATCACCAGGTCGTAGGTGTTGCCGGTCTGCTGAAAGCTGCCCTGGGTCTGGATGACCTCGTTCGAAACGGCGCGCGTGCCCATCCCTAACTGCAGACCCGCCGGCACGGTCGTTTGCGAGCCGGCCGCCGCGCCCGGCTGGATTACGTTCTGGTACATCAGGTCCTGGAATTGCACCAGGCGCGCCTTGTATCCCACCGTATTCGAGTTGGCCAGGTTATTGGCGACGTTGTCGATCGTCAGTTCCTGCGCCGTCATTCCGCTGCCCGCGCTGTAAAGTGCCCGGATCATTCGTCCTCCCTCGCTCAAGATGGCTTGGCGACCTGCTCGATCGCCTGCCGCGCCATCGTGCCGTCCATGTTGATGGCTTTCTGCAACATCTCGAATTGCCTCATCAGGCCGATCAGGCGTACCGCCGACTCCGGCGCCGCCACGTTCGAGGATTCGACCTTGCCTTGCTCGACCTCGGCCGCCGTTGCCGCCTGGGGGCCGGCCGAGCCGTCCGTCGTCTGGTAGTAGTTCCGCCCGGACTTGGCCAGCGCCTGGGGCTGGTCGAAATCGACCACCGCGACCTGTCCCACATCCGCGCCGGCCTGCTTCACCGTTCCATCCGCGGAAATCGAGAAGGGCAGATCCGGCTGCAACTGGATAGTCCCTCCCCCTGCCGCCCGGACCTCATAGCCTTCCGCCGTGGTCACGACACCGGTCCCGGAAAGGCGGAAGCTCCCGTTGCGCGTGTAGAGCGTCGAGCCCTGCCCGTTAACGGCGAAGAATCCGCTTCCGGAAATCGCCAGATCGAGCGGGTTGCCCGTCGCCACCACGTTTCCCTGGCTGAAGTCGGTCCAGTTCCGCTCGACCACCGGAAGCGTCGAGGGCTCGGGCGATTCCGGGTCCACCGCCTCCGGGGCGACATAGAGGTTGTAGGACTCCCGATCGAGTTTAAAGCCCGCCGTGCCGGCGTTGGCGATGTTGTTCGCCGTCAGATCGAGCGCTTCGAGGCGTGCCCGCATGCCGGAAGCGGCTGTGGTGAGCAGTGAATCCATGAGGCTCCGTAAAGTTCGTAGCAGGCGGGGGTCCGTCGGGGAAGAATTCGCTAACATCCTGAAGACACCCGCCGAAAAGGGAAGTGAGGGGGAGCGCGAACGGCGCCAATTATTGGTCACGCCCAGCCAAACGCCAATTTCTTGCCCCCCCTCGCCAACCCTAACCGATTGACGGCTGGGGCGCCGCCCGGCGGACCCTGACCTGCACTGACCCGCCCCGTGACCGCGGTTCTTCTAGCCAGCCCCGCAGCGGGCCCAAAGCTCTCGTCCTTCGCCGCGCAAACCGCGGCGAAAGCGCCCCAACCCTCCGCCGATTCCGCAAGCGCTGCGCCGGGGCATTTCGCCGGCGTTCTGTCCTCGGCGATGGGAGATGACGCCAGTTCCCATACTTCCTCGCTCTCCCAGGCTAAAGCCGCGGCCGCGCGTTCGGCCTCCGCGCGTCCTGCCCCGAAACGCCAGCCCCGCGACGATTCCCCGAAAGTGTCCGCCGCACCCGTGGCCGCCGCAGCGGCCGAGCCTGCTCCGCCGCCGCGTACCTCGGCCGTGGCCGCCGGAGATGGCGACGACAGCGCGGACAGCGGAGCCGCACCGGCCAACGCGCCGGGCACCGCGCCGGGCACCCCCCCGGTGCAAGCGGCTGGCGCGGCAACACTTGCTGCCTATGAGGCCCTGCCTGCCGAGGCCTTGACGCCCATCGAACCGGGCACGGCCGAACCCCCCGCGCCCGCGCCGCAGCCGGCTGAGGGCGCCCCACCCGTGCCGCCGCCCGCAGGGCTCAAACAGGAACTCGCATTCGCCGTCCGAGTGACACCGCCCGCAGCGCCCGAACCCGTAACCCCTGCCACCACTTCCGCTCGAGCGCTCCCCGGGCCGGCCAACGGGACCGGATCGGGGACGCCCGCCGCCGATCCCCCGGCCAGCCCGAATACTCCGCCCGCTGGCCCTGGCATTCCTGCGGCCCGCACCGCGACGGCCCGTCCGGCTGCGAACACCCCGGCGCCCGACAAGCAGGCCAGCGATGGCGCCGCGGCCCAAGGCCCTGATTCGCAGCCTTCCGGGGCCCCAGAGGCGGTTTCCACCCTCGCAACGGCCCCGCGCTCAGCCCCCGCACCCGGGAACGCCAGTGAGTTGCGCGACGCCGCGATCCAAGCCTCCTCCCCGGCCGCCAACGCGCTCCTGCCGCAAGCCGCCGGGAACGCCAGCGCGACCGCCCCGGTCGCGACTGCCGCTCCTGGTCCGTCCGCCGGAGCGGGACGCACCCCGGAGGCGGCCGCCCCGCCGCAGGCGCCACAGCCCGAAGTCCCACCCCAGGGGGCCCGAGAGCCCGCCGTTCGCGAGCTTTCGTTCTCCATCCCCGGCCAGGCCGGCGGGCAGAGCTCGGACCAGATTTCACTTCGCGTGGCAGAGCGCGGGGGCGAGGTACAGATCGCTGTGCACACATCGGACCCCCAACTGACGGGTGCCTTGCGCGAGAACCTCGGCGACCTGGTCGCCGGCCTCGCCAGCCGCGGATACCGTGCGGACACCTGGCAGCCGGCGGCTGGCTCGAGCGCCGGCGGCACCGCATCCGATTCCAGCGCCGGACAAAACTCGTCCGGCCAAACCGGAGGAGGCTCCCGCAATGGCGGGGGTTTCGCCGGCCAACAACAACCGCAGCAGCGGCGCGGGCAGGACCCCGAGCAGCCTTCCTGGCTCCAGGCCCTGGCTCGGACCTCCGCTCGAACCGGGAGTACATCTTATGATCGCACCGACTAGCATAATGAGCCCGAGGGTGGCCTCATCGGACCCATCCGGCTCGTCCTCCACCGGGTCGCAAAACGCGACCGGCACAACGGCCGACCCGCTCGCCCAGGAACAGACGTTTCTCCAGCTCCTGGTCGCGCAAGTCCAGAACCAGGACCCCATGAACCCCAGCACCGATCCCACCGAGTACGTTACGGAATTGGCGCAGTTCAGCTCTCTCGAACAGTTGACCCAGATTCACGGGGATCTGGACACGCTGGTCTCGGCGACCGGGCCCTCGACCGGCGGCACGACTTCAACCCAGGAGCAAAGCTAGCATGTTCACCGCATTCTCGACCGCCCTTTCGGCGTTAGACGCCAACATGACCGCTATCGACGTGGTGTCGAACAACATCGCCAACATGAACACCACCGGGTTCAAGACCAGCGCGGTCTCCTTCCAGGACCTGGTCACCGAATCGCTAGGCGGGGGCCTCGGGTCCACGCAGGTCGGTTTCGGCGTCGGAACCCCGCTCACGGAGGCGCAGTTCACGCAGGGCACCACCCAGGCCGCCAGCGGCCACCTCGACGGAGCGATTCAGGGAGACGGCTTCTTCGTGGTCAACGCCGCCAACGGCGCTCAGCAATTCACCCGGGCCGGCGACTTCGAGGTAAACAGCGCGGGCTACCTGGTGACGCAGAGCGGCCAGTTGGTCCAGGGATGGGGGGCGAACGCCTCCGGCGTGGTCGATACCAACCAGCCCATCGGGAACATCGCGGTGCCGGTCGGCACCCTGGCGCCGCCGGTGGCCAGCACGACCTTCTCGATGGGCCTGAATCTCGATTCCGCCGGGGTCGCCGGCGAAGCAAGCGGGACTTTTTCGACGCCCATCAGCGTGGTTGATTCCCTGGGCAACACGCACACCCTGACCCTGACATTCACCAAGGAAACCCCCAGCGCGGCCAACAACCTGTCCAACACCACCTGGGATTACCAGGTCACGATACCGGACGCCGACGTGACCGCCGCCCAGACGGCCCCGCTGACCACCGGAACCCTGGTCTTTGACACCAACGGCAACCTCGCCAGCCCGGCTTCGACGGCGCCGAGCGTTCAGTTCACGGTTCCCGCCCTGGCCGATGGCGCGGTGATTGGAACGCAGACCGGCACTCCTGCCGCGAACACCATGACCTGGAACCTGTACAACTCGACCGGCTCTGCGCTGATCACGCAGTACAACGCGACTTCGGCGCCCTCCTCACCCCAGGCGGACGGCTCGGCGGCGGCTTCGCTGAGCGACGTCACGCTGGCCAGCGGCGGCCAGATCGTGGCCAGCTACTCGAACGGCACTCAGGTCGTCGCGGGCCAGCTCGCGCTGGCCTCTGTCGTAAATCCTCAATCGCTGGTCGCCGTCGGGAACAACTCCTATGAGGCCAGCGCCATCACGGCGCTGCCTTCGGTAGGCCTGCCGAATTCGGGCGGCCGGGGCCAGATCCTAGGCGGGTCCCTCGAGAGCTCCACGGTCGACATTGCCCAGGAGCTCACCAACCTGATCGTCTTCCAGCGCGCCTATGAAGTCAACGCGCGCGTGGTGACGGCGGTCGATCAGCTCAGCCAGGACACCGTCAATCTGACGCAGTGAGACGGCCATGACGGGTCTCGAACAGGTTGGACAACTGGCCGACGTTCCGATCGAGCTCGAGATGGAGCTCGACCGCAAAGTAATGCCGCTGGCCGAGATCCTCGAGTGGGAGCCGGGGCGCGTGGTGTGGCTGACGCGCTCGGCCGGGGAAGCTATCGACATACACGCCGGCGGCGCATTGATCGGCTTCGGCGAAGTGGTGATCATCGAAAGCACCTTCGGGGTGCGTATCACGGATTTCAATCAGGGGGTTTAAGGTCCATGGATGTGGCGCGCGATGTGGCGGCGGTTCTGGCGGTTTTCGGCATCCTGGCGGCAACGCTGTGGGCGCTCAAGAGGGCGGGCGCGGCAAAGTGGCGCGTGCCCGGCCGCGCCCGGAGCCGGGGACGGATGGAGTTGGTCGAACGAGTGGCGCTGGGGCCCCAGCAGGCCCTCCACCTGGTCCGGCTAGGGACCAGGGCCCTGCTGATCGCTTCGCACCCAGGTGGCTGCGCTCTGATCGAGAGCACGCCGTGGCAGGATTGCGCGGTCTCCGGCCGTCAGGAGCCCTTATGAGCCCTCTTCTGTTCTTTGCGGCCGAGCCACTTCTGGGGGTCACCCTGGGGGGCGCGAAAGGCGCCCAGACCCTGAGCGTCCCGATGCAGATCGTCCTTCTGCTCACGCTGCTGGCCGTGCTGCCGGCGGTGGTGATGTCGCTGACGCCGTTCTTGCGGATCGTGGTGGTGCTGCACTTCCTGCGCCAGGCGCTCGGCACGCAAACGACCCCCTCGAACCAGGTGCTGGTCGGCCTGGCGCTTTTCCTGAGCATCCTGATCATGCAGCCGGTTCTGACCCAGATGTATACGCAGGGCTGGGAGCCGGTCGAGAAAGGCCAGATCACGCTGAATCAGGGCCTCGAGCAGGCCGGAAGCTCCGCTCAAAGCGTTTCTGACCCGGTTCGCGCGGGAGAAGGACGTCAAACTCCTGATCGAGATCACACATTCGCCGGCGCCGCGCCGCCCCTCCGACCTCGATTTCAGGATCCTGATGCCTGCCTATATTCTCTCGGAGCTGAAGGCAGCGTTTCAGATCGGCGCGATTTTGTATATGCCCTTCCTGATCGTCAACCTGGTGGTGGCTTCCGTGACGGTCTCGATCGGCATGATCCAGTTGCCCCCCGTCATGCTCTCGGCACCATTCAAGGTGCTGCTGTTCGTGCTGGTGGACGGCTGGAACCTCGTTGTCGGCTCCTTGGTTCGGAGCTTCTATTGACCCCGTTGGGAGGACTATGACACCCCAGTTTGCGATTCAGATCATTCGCGACGCCCTGATGACCGCTTTTCTGCTGAGCTCGCCCCTGCTGGTGGTCGGCTTTGCCGCCGGCGTCGTCATCAGCCTGGTACAGGTCGTCACCTCGATGCAGGATTCGGCTTTCAGTACGATTCCACGCCTCGCGGCGTTTTTGATGGCGCTGCTGCTGGCGCTGCCCTGGCTGTTGCGGCAGATGATGAGCTACACGACAGGACTGCTGGGCGACCTGGGGCGCTACGCGCGCTGATCGGCGGGGAATCTCGCGAAACCTCTGACCGGTACTTTCTTGTCCGGCGTGGCCTGTACGAGGCGGCCGGACCGGCCGATCTATAGGAGACGCTATGCACCCGAAGGAACGCAAATGGCCCGAGAGGCGCGATGCACGCTGAGTCCACGAATCTGACAGTACCGGTGGCAGGGCTGTACGGCTTCCTGCTGGTGCTGGCGCGCGTGGCCGGGGCGCTGAGCTTCGTACCCTTGCCGGGCTTCAACGCCGGCCCGGGTGTGGCGCGGATCTTTCTCGCTCTCAGCCTGACAGGGGCCCTGGCGCCGCTGTGGCCCGCGGTAGCGCTCCCGGAGCCTCTGGCCGGAGGCATTCTCGCCGCGGTCGCCGCCGAAGCCGCCTTCGGGCTAACGGTTGGACTGGCAGTCGCGATTCTGATCGAGAGCCTGCTGGTGGCGGCCCAAATCTTCGGTCTGCAGGCGGGCTACTCCTATGCCTCGACCGTCGATCCCTCAACGCAGGCGGACAGCAATCTTCTGCTGGTCTTCGCGCAGCTTGCCGGGGGTCTGCTGTTCTTCGCACTGGGCGTGGACCGCGAGGTTCTGCGCGTGTTCGCGGCGAGCCTGGCTGCGCACCCGCCAGGGACGTTCTTTCTCCGTATCTCCTCGATCGATACCATCATCGGGCTGGGTACGGGGATGTTCGCTACCGGAATGCGGCTGGCCATGCCGGTGGTGGCGCTGCTGGCGCTGGTCGACATCTCGCTCGCTTTTCTCGGGCGTATCCACCAGCAACTGCAACTGCTGACTCTGGCGTTCCCAATCAAGATGCTGGCGGCGCTGGCGTTTCTGGGGCTGATTTTTACGCTGTTCCTACCCGTGTACCGGGCCGCGGCCGAACGCACCATCGCGGCTCTCTACCGGCTTTTGTGAGGAACGATGGCGGACCGCGGACAGGGCACAGAACAACCGACCGAAAGACGGAAGGACAAAGCCCGCAAAGACGGCAAATTCCCGGTCAGCCGGGAGCTGGTGACCTCGCTGCAGTTCTTCGCTTTCGCCGCCCTGGTCACCGGCGGCGGCGGCGTTTGGCTCGCAGGTATGCTGCGCTCGTTCCGGTTCCTGCTCAGCCGCGCCTTCGGGGGGGAGCTGACGGCGCCGGAGCTGTCGCACCTGGCCGGCAAGATCGTGTTCGGCGACCTGGCGCCAATCGGGGTACTTTCGGGCGCACTGCTGGCGGTGACGCTCGCCGCGCAACTGGCCGTCACGCAGTTCGGCCTCTCCGCCAAGAACCTGACTCCACAGTTCTCGCGGCTGAGCCCGCTCAACCGCCTGCGCGAGTTGCCTCGTCAGAACCTGCCGCTGTTCTTCCAGGCCGTGGTGATGCTGCCCGTCTTTGGGGCGGCGGTCTGGGGCGTGGTGAAGGACAACCTGGACACCCTGGCGGCCATGCCGCTTGAGAGCGTCCAGACGGGGGCGCGGGCGGTGGGCGCATCGATCGAGAGCCTGATTTGGAAAGCTGCGGCGGTGTTTCTCGCCCTGGGCGTGTTCGACTACTGGCGCCAGCGCCGGCGCTACACGGCCGATCTGCGCATGACCAAGCAGGAAATCCGCGACGAAATGAAGGAACTAGAGGGCAATCCGCAGGTAAAAATGCGCATCCGGCGCTTGCAGCGCGACCTGCTGCGGCGGCGCATGATGCACCAGGTTCCGAAAGCCACCGCCGTCATCGTGAACCCGACCCACTACGCGATCGCCATCCGTTACACGATGGAGGCCATGGCCGCCCCGGTGGTGGTCGCCAAGGGGAAGAACTACCTGGCGCAGCGCATCCGGCTGGTGGCCGTGATGCATCAGGTTCCCATCGTCGAGAACCCGCCGCTCGCGCAGGCGCTGTACAAATCCGCCGAGGTCGGCCAGGAGATCCCCGCGCACCTGTACCGCGCGGTGGCCGAGATCCTGGCCTACATCTATCGTCTGATGGGAGGCCGCCTGCCGGCATAAGAATATGGCTCCTGCACCCGTCGCTCTGGCCCATGCGGGCAACGCTCCGGCATCCCCCGGCTCGCGGGGAGGCGCTGCGGCCCGCCCCCGCGGCGCAGCGGCCGCCGGCCGCTCCACGCTCACTCCCGCCAAGGCCGCCGAGATGGGCGTGCCGCTGGCGGTGCTCTCGATCGTACTGGCCATGGTCACGCCGCTCCCGGCGTTCCTGATGGACTTCCTGATCGTCATCAACATCACGCTTTCGGTGGTAATCCTGCTGGTGGCGATGTACATCCTCAAGCCGGTCGAGTTCAGCGTCTTTCCCGCCGCGCTCTTGCTGATGACGCTGTTCCGGCTGGGACTGAACGTCTCTTCGGCCCGCCTGATCCTGCTCAACGGCAACGGCGGGACGGCCGCCGCGGGCAACGTGATCGAAGCCTTCGGAACCTTCGTGGTGGGTGGCAACTACATCGTGGGCGCGGTGATCTTCCTGGTGCTGATCGCCATCCAGTACGTCGTCATCAACCATGGCGCCGTACGCATTTCGGAGGTGACGGCGCGATTCACCCTGGACGCCATGCCGGGCAAGCAGATGTCGATCGACTCGGACCTGAACGCCGGGCTGATTGACGAGGCCGAGGCGCGGACCCGGCGCCGGCAGCTCTCGAGCGAGGCCGAATTCTATGGCGCTATGGACGGCGCCTCCCGGTTCACCCAGCGGGACGCGGTGGCGAGCATTCTGATCACTGCCATCAACATAATAGCCGGGTTTCTGATCGGGGTCTTTCAGCACGGGATGGACCTCCAGCGGGCGCTTCAAACCTACACCGTGTTGACGATTGGCGACGGCCTGGTCACCGTCATGCCGGCCCTGATGATTTCGATCTCGGGCGGCTTAGTGGTCACGCGAGCGAGCGCCGAGGCGCGCCTGGGAACCGAGTTCCGGCGCCAGGTCTTCGGCAACGCCCAGCCCTTGATGATGGCCTCCGGAGTCCTGTTCGTGCTGGCGATCATGCCCGGGCTGCCCAAAATCCCTTTCCTGCTGTTCGGTGGGGGATTGGGAGCGCTGGCCTGGAGGATGCGGAAAGCCACACAGCAGGCGGAGAAAACCTCGGCGGCGGCCTCGCCGTCGGCGTCGCGGGAGAACCTCGACGCGCTGTTGAAGGTCGAGCCGCTGGCGGTGGAGGTCGGGCTGGGGTTGGTGAAGCTGGTCGAAGGCGGAGCACAGTCGCCGCTACTGAAGAAAATCGCCGCCATCCGCCGGCAACTGGCCTCCGAACTCGGCTACCTGCTTCCGCCCGTGCGCGTGACCGACAACCTGACGCTGCGCGCGCGGGAGTACCTGCTTCTGCTCAAAGGTGTCGAGGTGGCGCGGCACGAACTGCCGCAAGGCTGCGAACTGGCCATCAACGCGGGCAAGACGGGCACCCCCATCCAGGGGGTGGCCACGCGCGAACCCGCCTTCGGCATCCCGGCCGTCTGGATTCGCCCTGAGCAGGCCGAGGCCGCCCGCAAGGCGGGGTACACGGTTGTCGATGCCACCAGCGTTCTGGGTACCCACCTGGCGGAGACCATCCGCCGGTATTCGCACGAGGTGTTCACGCGACAGGACGCCAAGAAACTGCTCGACCGGGTCAGCGAGGACAACCCCAAGGTGGTCGAGGACCTGGTGCCCAAACTGGTTCCCTTGGCCTTCGTCGAGCGCGTTCTGCAGAACCTGCTGCGGGAGCGCGTCTCGATCCGCGACGCGGTAACGATTCTCGAGGCGCTCGGCGAGGGCGCCAACATGACCAAGAACCAGATCCTGCTGACGGAGTACGTGCGGCAGGCGATCCGGCGGATGGTGGTCAAGCCGTACCTGAACGCAAGTGGCGACCTGCCGGCCTACCTGGTCGACCCGGCGCTCGAACAGATCGTCGAGAGGGCCACCGAGCACGGCGAGTACACCAGCCATTTGAACCTGGCGCCGCAGGCGATCCGCGACGTGCTCGATCGGATTCAGCGCGTCACGGGCGTTCCGGAATCTCCGGTTGCGGCCGTGGCCGGCCCCGGTGCGCGGTATTTCCTGAGGCAGCTTGTGGAGCCAACACTCCCGAACGTTTTCTTCCTGTCTCACAATGAGATACCGCCGGGAGTAAAAGTAGTTTCGATGGGAGTTCTGGCATGAGGGACCCGATATGACTCTGAAATCGTTTTTTGGAAACGGCATCCAGGCGGCGCTCGAACGGGCTCGCCAGGAAATGGGGCCGGAGGCCATGCTGGTCAGCTCGCGGCCGGCGCCTCCCGAGGCTCGTCATCTGGGCGACTATGAGGTGGTCGTAGCCACCGATGTGCCCACGCCGGGGCCTCCCCCGCTCCCGATCGCGCCGGCCGAGCGCCCGGAGCCGCTCTCTTCCGGCATCGCCCAACTCGAAAAGAAGCTCGATCAGGTTGCGGCGGCAATCGCGCGGACGGCGCTGGGGGATCCCGCAAGGGGGGGGCCGGCCGCACTGCCGGAGGCCTGCGCGCGGCTGGTCAACAACGAGGTGGACCCGGTCCTGGTCCGGGAGATCGCCGCCCGCCTTCTCGCACTGGGCACCGACGCGTCCGCCTACGAGCTTGAGCTGGCTCTGCGAGCAGAACTGGCCGTACGCCTGAAGATAGATCCGACCCTGGGCAGGCCGGACGGGCGGCCGCGCATCGTGGCGCTGGTGGGCCCCTGCGCCTCCGGGAAGACGGCAACCCTGGTCAAGTTGGCCGTCCGCTACGGTCTGGCGATGCAGCGCCCGGCTCACATCCTGTCGATCGATTCTTACCGCGTCGCCGCGAGCGAGCAGTTGCGGTCCTATGCCGCCATCCTGGGTATCGGGTTTCAGGCGCTCGAGACCGTCTCCGGTTTGTCGCAGGCGATCGAAGAACACCGGAACAAGGACCTGATTCTAATCGACACGCCCGGCTATGGCCCTCGCGACGTGGACGCCGGCCAGGACCTGGCGCAGTTTCTGGCCGGCCGCCAGGACATCGACACGCACCTGGTCCTAACGGCTTCGATGCGATCTGCCGATCTATCCCAAGTGGTGGATCGGTTCGAGGGTTTCCGGCCGGCAAAGCTGCTGTTCGCCAAGCTGGACGAAACCGGGGTCTTCGGTCCGATTCTAAACGAAGTGGTGCGGACGGGGAAGCCGGTATCGTTCCTCGCCGCCGGCCAGCAGATCCCCGAGGATCTGGAGGCGGCGACGGTGGAACGGATCTCGGACTTGCTTATCCGGCCCACACAAATAGGGGAGGCCAGGACGGCTTAACGGGCTCGGCCCGAGGCCGGCGGAGGCGACGATGGCAATGGCGCACGCCTATACGGTCACCGAAGAATCGGCGGCAGCCGAACGCGAGCGGATCATCCTCGATCACCTGCCCCAGGTGCGGTTGATCGCGCGCCGGATTCACGACCGCCTGCCGGGCTCGGTGAATCTGGAGGACCTGATCTCGACCGGGATCGTCGGTCTGATTTCCGCCATCGACCACTTCGACCCGACCCTAAACGTCAAGCTGAAGACCTACGCCGAGTACAAAATCCGCGGTGCAATCCTGGACAGCCTGAGGGGACTCGATTGGGCGCCGCGCCAGAAACGGAAGAAGGCCAAGCAGATCGAGGCGGCCATCGCCGCGGTCGAGCAGCGGGTCCAGCGGACGCCCACCGAGGATGAGATCGCCCAGCAGTTGAAACTGAGCGTAGAGGAGTTTCATGGGTGGCTGGTGGAGGTTCACGGGGTAGACCTGGGGAGCCTCGAGCACGCATCGGAAAACGGCGGACAGGACCTGCTGAAGTACATATCCGACGACCACGAGAAGTGGCCTTCCGAGATCGTCGAGCGCGCCGAGCTCGAGCGCCTGCTGGCGCAGTCGATCGAGAGAATGCCCCACATCGAACGGACGGTGCTGAGTTTGTACTATCGCGACGAGCTGACCCTGCGCGAGATCGCCAAGATCATCGATCTTCACGAATCGCGCGTGTCGCAGTTGAAGACCCAGGCGATTCTCCGGCTGCGCGGCTACTTACGCAAGCGCTGGCCGATGGAGCGGGGAGCCTGACCATGCCCGAGGCCGTTCCCGGGAGCGCCGCCAGCTGGATTGCCGAAACCTGGAGCGCCAGACTGGCTGGCGCCATCGAGGCCATGACGGGCGAGCTGCCGCAGGCCGCCTCGAAGCCGGCCGAAGGCGAGAGCCAAGCCGGCCTGCTGTGGTGGCAGCATCCTCTCAGCGCGGGCCCCAAGGCGACCATCTGGATCGGAGCCCCGGAGTCTTCCTGGCTGTCCATCGGCAAGCACTTGCTCACCAGCGCCGGGATTGAAGCGAGCGAGCCGGCCGATGCCCGGAACACTTTCCTCGAGATCTCCAGTCAGGCCGTTTCGGGCCTCTGCCAAGCCGCGTCGGCGCGTCTGGGAAAGGACGTCTCGAGCGAGAGCGGCTCCGAGGCGGGGCCGGCCGGCGAGGCCAGCCTGTTCGAAGTCTCTTTGAAGCTGACCGCCGATACCCTGCCGCTATACGTAGGGGTGTCGCCGGGAATGGCGGACGCTTTCGAGCCCGGAAGACCTGGGACGGACGCGGCCTCGGAGAGCCTCGGCCGGGACCAGGGAGCGGCGTCTGGGCAAGATGGCGGCGGGCGGAAAAAGGAACCCAACCCGCTCGAGCTGGTCATGGAGGTCGAGCTGGCCGTCAGTGTGTCTTTCGGGCGTGCCGAGCTTGCTCTCAAAGACGTGATGAAACTGACGACAGGCTCCATTGTGGAGTTAAACCGTGGCCTCACAGATCCGGTAGAAGTGATTGTAAATAACTGTGTTATTGCGCGCGGGGAAGTCGTCGTCATCGATGGGAACTACGGCGTGCGCATCCAGGAAATCGTCAGCCGGGACAAGCGCATGGGGACGCTCCGATGAACGCCCACTTAGCGGTGTTCGAATCGCTGCTGACTTTGGGCGGCATGGCGGGATGCCTATGGCTCTTCGTCCTCATGAAAGCGGACATGCAAGCCGCTAACTCCCGCTCCAGGAAACGCCACGAGGAAACCGTAGCGGCCCTCAACGCCGTGCGCGTCTCGCTCAGCAACCTGAGCAAACGGCTGGAGGAGACCGAACGGCAGACCGGTCTGCTCGCGCCCCCGCCGCCGACTCTATCCGGCTTCAACCTGAGTAAGCGCAGCCAGGCGGTCCGCATGCACCGGCGGGGCGAGACCCCCAGCCAGATCGCGGCGGCTTTGCAGTTGCCGCAGGGAGAAGTCGACCTGCTCCTGAAAGTGCATCGGATAGTGGTCAGCGTGCCGGCTTCCGTACCGGCGCCTGAAGCGGCTCTGACGCAGGGCCCCGGCCCTTGAAGCCCGGCCGGCTTCGCGGCGACCGCGGGAGCGAGTTCAGTCTGAGTCCGCAAGACATTCTAGAAATGGAGAGTTCATGAAACCGATTCGGGTCTTTAGCGTGGTTCCCTCGCTTCCGGCGCCCATCGAGGGGTTGCGGCTGATTGCCTACAACCTGCACTGGGCCTGGAGCCATGAGGCGATCGAGCTGTTCCGCCGCCTGGATGGCGACCTGTGGGAGGCGAGCGGCCACAACCCGGTGGCGATGCTCGGCTCAATCGACCAGACCAAGCTCGACGCCGCTGCCGTGGACGACGCATTCCTAGCTCACCTGAACCGCGTCCTGGGCACCCTCGAGGGCTATACCGGCAGCGACTCATCCTGGTTCAAGAAGACCTGCGACGGCCGGAAGGACTGCCCGCTGATCGCTTACTTCTCGGCGGAGTTCGGACTGACGGAGTGCCTGTCGATCTTCGCTGGCGGCCTCGGAATTCTGGCCGGCGATCATTTGAAGTCGGCCAGCGACATCGGCGTGCCGCTGGTGGGCGTCGGGCTGCTCTATCAGCAGGGATACTTCCAGCAGTACCTCACGCAGGCGGGCTGGCAGCAGGAAGCTTACGCCGACAACGACTTTCACAACCTTCCGCTCAGCCCGGCCCTGGGGCCGGACGGCCAGCCGGTGGTGGTCGAGGTCTCTTACCCGGGCCGGCAGGTGCGAGCCCAGGTCTGGCGGGTGGCTGTAGGCCGCGTCTCGCTCTATCTCCTCGACACCAACGTCCCGTCGAACGGCCCGGAAGACCGCGACATCACCGACCAGCTCTACGGCGGAGACCGCGATATGCGCATCCGGCAGGAGATCCTGCTCGGCATCGGGGGCTATCACGCGCTGGCGGCGCTCGGCCTGGAGCCGACGGTGTATCACATGAACGAGGGCCACTCCGCCTTTCTCGGACTCGAACGCGTGCGCAGGCTGATGGAGAAGCACAACCTGTCGTTCGCGGAAGCACGGGAACTGGCCTCGGCCAGCCTGATCTTCACCACGCACACCCCGGTCGAGGCCGGCCACGACTATTTCCCGCCGGAGCTCATGGATTACTACCTGGGCGATTACTCGCGGCGGCTGGGCCTCTCGCGCGATGAGTTTCTGGCCCTTGGGCGCCGCGGCCCCTGGGACCAGGGCGAGTTCTGCATGACCGTGCTGGCCCTGCGGCTGGCGTCTTTCCGCAACGGCGTCAGCAAGCTCCACGGGGCGGTGAGCCGCCGGATGTGGCAGTCGATGTGGCCGGGGGTTCCGGTAGAGGAGGTACCCATCAAGCACATCACCAATGGCGTACACTTCCGCTCCTGGATCTCGGCGGAGATGAACCACCTGTTCGACCGCTACCTGGGGCCGGGCTGGCGCGACGAGCCGTCGAACGGCGACGTCTGGGACCGTATCCACCAGATTCCGGCCGAAGAGCTGTGGCGGACCCACGAACGCCGGCGGGAGCGGCTGGTGGCCTGGGCGCGGCGCCGCCTGCGCAACCAGCGGATCCGGCGCGGGGCGCCCCAGACCGAGATCGAAGCGGCCGACGAGGTACTCGATCCCGACGCCGTGACCATCGGTTTTGCCCGTCGTTTTGCCACCTATAAGCGCGCCACGCTCGTGCTGCACGATCTGGACCGCCTGAAACGCCTGCTGACGGACCCGGCTCGCCCCGTGCAGCTCATCTTCGCGGGCAAGGCGCATCCGCGCGACACGCAGGGCAAGGAACTGATCCAGGAGATCGTCAGCCTGGCGCGCCAGCCGGAGCTGGGACGTCACCTGGTGTTCCTCGAAGACTACGATATGGCCGTGGCGCGTTACCTGGTGCAGGGCGTGGACGTCTGGTTGAACACGCCGCAGCGGCCTCTCGAAGCCAGCGGCACCAGCGGCATGAAGGCCGCCGCCAACGGCGCGCTCAACCTCAGCACCCTCGATGGCTGGTGGGACGAAGTGTGGCGCGATCCACACCGCCCGGACGGCATCGGCTGGGCAATCGGGAACGACCAGGACTACGAGGACCGCGCCTACCAGAACCAGGTGGAAGCAGAATCGCTCTATGAGATGATCGAGCGCGACGTGGTGCCGGCCTTCTACGACCGCGGTCCGGACCGGCTGCCGCGCCGGTGGGTCAACCGGATGAAGGCGTCGATCGGGACCCTGTGCCCGTTCGTCAACACGCACCGGATGGTGAGCCAGTACACGCGCGAGTATTACCTGACCGCCCACAACCGGTCGCGGAAGCTCGAAGGCGAGAACGCCGCGGGGGCCCGCGCTTTGGCCGCCTGGATGGCGCGCATCCAACGGGAGTGGCCGCGCGTCCGGGTCGAGGAGATCGTGGGAGGCCCCATCGAGGCCTTGCCGGTCGGGGCCAGAATCCGCACACGCGCGCGGCTGGAGTTGGGCAGCTTGTCGGCCGAGGATGTCGCGGTCGAGCTGTATTGGGGCCGGGTAAACGCCGCCGGGGAGATTTCGGACGGCGCCAGCGCGGCGATGAAGCCCGCCGGCCGCGACGAGCGCGGAAAGTACATCTTCGAGACGGAGTCGGTTCCCTGCGCTCGCAGCGGACTGCACGGCTATACCGTCCGCGTTCTGCCACACCACCCCGATCTGGCTTCGCCCTTCCTGCCGGGCCTCATCACCTGGGCGGACGCCAGCGCTGCGGCGGCGGCCCAAGCGGGCCGGTAAACCGGGGGCGCGGCCGCCCGACTATGGGTCCGCCGCGCCCTTGTCTCACTTTGCGGGCGGCGCCGCGCGGTTGCCGGCGCCTCGGCCCACGCCGGCAGCGCCAACGACATGCCTGGCTCGAGACGCAATCGCGGCGCTCGTGACCCATAGCCCTCCTCTGTCACCCTCCTCTGTCGCCTGCGCTGGTCCGGGTGCATCCGGTAAACTGAGAGAAAGATGCCCCTTTACGAATACCGATGCGCCGGTTGCGGCGCGGCCTTCGAGCAGCTTCGCCGGATGCAGGATGCCGACCGCGACGTGGCCTGTCCCCAGTGCGCGTCGCACGAGGTCGCGCGGCAACTCTCCACCTTCGCGCCTCACGTGCCGAGCTCCGGCGGGAGGGCGGGAGATCTGGCGCCCTGCGGCCAGCCCGCATCGGCGTGCGGCAGCGGCAGATTCACTTGAGGCTAGGCCCGGGTAGCGGTCCGCTACCTATTCGAGCCAGCGTCAGAATCGCGCACCGGCTTCGTGCCGTCCGTGACAGAATAAGATCGCAGTGGTGCGAATGAAACTGCCAGGAGAAGCCAGATGCAACTTCGCGTGCTTGCCTTCGTGCTCGCCGGCGGCAAGGGAACCAGGCTCTACCCACTCACGAAGGAGCGCGCCAAACCGGCCGTGCCGTTCGGCGGCAAGTACCGCATCGTAGACTTCGTCCTGAGCAACCTCATCAACTCCGGCATCTACTCCACCTACGTCCTCCTTCAGTTCAAAAGCCAGTCGCTGCTCCAGCACCTTCGCGACGGCTGGCAGTTCGCGGGCCTTCTGAAGAACCAGTTCATCATTCCAGTGCCGGCGCAGATGCGGACGGCCGAGACCTGGTATCAAGGCACCGCCGACGCCATTTACCAGAACATCAACCTGATCGAGCAGGCCGACCCCCACATCGTCGTGATCTTCGGCGCGGACCACATCTACCGCATGAACATACGCGAGATGATCGAGTTCCACGAGCAGAAGCGCGCCGACGTGACCGTGGCCGCGATTCCGGTCGAGAAGCGGTACGCGATCGAATTCGGCGTCATCGAGACCGCAGCCGACGGGCGCATCATGGGCTTTCACGAGAAGCGGGAGGACGCCCCCTGCCTGCCGGCCAACCCCGACCTGGTCTACGCTTCGATGGGCAACTACATCTTCTCGACGCGCCTCCTGCTCCAGGAACTGCACGCCGACGCGGACAACGAGCAGAGCACCCACGATTTCGGCCGCGACATCCTGCCCGGGCTGCTCGGCCGCGTGCCAATGTTCGCCTACGATTTTCAGACCAATTCGATTCCCGGAGAGCCGCCCGAGAAGCGGCCCTACTGGCGGGACGTGGGAACCATCGACGCCTACTACGAAGCCAACATGGATATCCGCAGCGTGGAGCCGGCGCTGAACCTATACAACCGGCAATGGCCGCTGATCACCGCGGGTTATTCCGATCCGCCGGCGAAGTTCGTTTTCGACGAGGAGGGCCGACGCGGCCAGTCCATCAACTCGGTGGTGGCCGGCGGGACGATCCTCTCAGGCGGCACGGCGCGAGACTCCGTGCTCGGCCGCTACGTGCGCGTGCACTCGGGCGCGCTGGTGGAGGAGTCGATCATTTTCGACAACTGCGATATCGGCCGCCACGCCCGTATCCGCCGCGCCATCCTGGACAAGAACGTCCGCGTGCCCGACGACGCCACCATCGGCTACGACCCGGAGATGGACCGCCTCCATCACCACGTGACCGAGAGCGGCATCGTGGTGGTGGAAGGCCCACGCTCGCGCGTGGAGCTTTCGACGATGACGCTGTGATCGATCCCGCGCTAGGATAGGCGGTGATGACCCAACGAACCGTTTTCTCCCTCCTGTTGGCCGCGGCCCTGGCCGCGCCGGCGTTTCCGGCTTCCCGCGATCATTGGGTCGCGACGTGGAGCCCCAGCCCCGCGCCGCAGGTTCCCGATCAAGCTCAGATGAAGGCCGCGGGACTCGTGTTCGAGAATCAGACGCTGCGCGAGATCGCACACACCACCGCCGGGGGCGGAATGGTGCGCGTGCGGCTCTCGAACGCTTACGGCGGCGAAGAGGTCACGGTCGCCTCGGCGCACATCGCCCTGCGCGAGAAAGGCGCGGACACGGTTGCGGGTTCCGATCGCGTCCTCACCTTCAGCGGCCGGCCGGCGGTCGTCATTCCGCCGGGCGCGCCGGTCCTGAGCGATCCGGTGAAGCTGGACGTGCCGGCGGGCGGCGACCTCGCGATCAGCCTCTTTCTCCCCAAGCCAACCACGGGCGCCGGCGTGCATTACTCTGCGCAGCAGACGGCGTACGTGACGCAGGGGAATTTGACGGGCGCGGCTTCCCTGCCCGGCGCGGCGACCATCAGCTCGTGGGCGTTTCTGGCGGGCGTCGATGTGCTGGCGCCTCAACAGGTGGGCCTGGCGGTCGCTTTTGGCGACTCGATCACAGACGGCGCCGTGTCCACCTTCGATGTCAATCACCGCTGGCCGGACATTCTGGCGAATCGGCTGGCGGCGCAGCACGGCGGCAGGAGGGTCGCGGTGATCGATGCCGGAATCGGCGGCAACCGCATCCTGCGCGACGCCCGAACCGACGTGCGGTACGGCGCGAGCGCGCTGGCCCGCTTCGAGCGCGACGCGCTAGCGGAGCCGGGCGTCCGGTGGATCATCGTTCTCGAAGGCATCAACGACTTGGGCCACTACGGCCCGGAGACCCCCGAATCGGAGAAGCCGAGCGCCGAGGACGTCATCGCCGGCCTGAAGCAGATGGTCGAGCGGGCGCACGAGTTGGGCATCAAAGTCATCGGCGGGACGCTCACCCCGTTCGAGGGTACGGCGTTCGGTCACTACTTCACGCCGGAGAAAGAGGTCAAGCGGAAGGCCATCAACGAGTGGATTCGAACCAGCGGCGCCTTCGACGGCGTGGCTGATTTCGACAAAGCGGTGCGCGATCCGGACCACACGGACCGGATGCTGGCGGCCTACGATTCGGGCGACCATCTACACCCGAAGGATGCCGGGTATAAGGCGATGGGCGAGGCGATCGACCTGTCGTTGTTTAAATAGGGGTTTGGGCGGAAGGCACGGCCGGCCGGGGTCCCCACGAGAGCGCCAGGCCGGTCAGCACCACCACAACGCAGCCGAGCAGGTTGTACCACAGGAACGAGACGTCGGTCGCGAAGTGGGCGTAAAAGATAGCCGCTTCGCCCACCAGGACTCCCGTAAACGCAGCGGTCCCGCGCACGCGCGGGAAGGCGAAGGCCAACACGAAAACGCCCAGCATCCCGCCATAGAACAGCGACCCGACCATGTTCACGGCCTCGATGAGCGAGCCGAGGCGGTGCAAGGCATACTCCGCGAAGGCGATCACGTAACAACCCCAGAACGCACTGGCGATGCGCGAGGCCCACAGGTAGTGCCGGTCCGAGCCGGTCTGCCGGATGTGCCGCTTGTAGATGTCGATCACGGACACGGTGGCTAGCGAATTCACTTCGGCCGCGGTCGAAGACGTCGCCGCGACGAAAACGACGGCGATGATCAGGCCCACGACGCCGGCGGGCATGTAGCGGGTGACGAACAGCAGAAAAATGTAGTTGGTGTCGTTGAACTTCGTGCCGGAGGATTTCTCGACCAGGCGGATGCCGTCGGCGCGGGCGTCGTCGAGCTCGGTCTGGGCGGCGCGAAAAGCGGAGAGGCTGCGGGCGTGCAGGACGGCATCGCCTGAGCGGCGCGAGGCGACCAGATCGGCGGCCGCACGACGGCGCTCTTCGAACGCGCCATCGAACCGCCGGTCCACGGATCGGTACTCGGGATCGGCTTCGAGCCTCTTCAGTTCGACGGGATGAAACACCAGCGGCGGCCGTTCGTAAATAAAGAACACGAACACCATCGCCCCGGTCATCAGGATCAGAAACTGCATCGGGATCTTGGCGACGGCATTGAACAGCAGGCTCAGCCGGCTTGCGGCGATGGAGCGGCCCGTGAGATAGCGCTGCACCTGCGACTGATCCGTCCCGAAGTAGGCCAGGAACAGGAACGTGCCGCCCAGCAGGCCGCTCCAGATGTTGTAGCGGTTGCTCCAGTCGAACTTGAGATCGATGGCGTTCAGCTTGCCCACCGCTCCGGCGAGCGAAACGGCGTCGCCGAAACCGACGCCGCGGGGCAGGAGCCAGATGGCGGTGCCGATCGCGACGGCGAGGCCGAGGAAGATGATGACCATCTGCTGCACCTCGGTCCAGGTGACCGCTTTGATCCCGCCGAACACGGTATAGCTCACCACCAGCACGCCCATGACGACGATCGTGACGCGGTCCGGCCAGCCCAGAACGACGGTCAGCACAATGGCCGGAGCGCACAGGGCCACACCGTCCGCCAGGCCCCGCTCGATCAGGAAAATGGCGCTCACCAGGGCGCGCGTTTTGGAGTCGAACCGTTTCTCCAGATACTCGTAAGCGGTGTAGACGTTGGCTCGGTGAAAGGCGGGCACCACCGTTGCCGCCAGGATCACCATCGCAATCGGCAGGCCGAGGTAGAACTGCAGGAAGCGGATTCCGTCCGAGTAACCTTGAGCGGTGGTGGAGATGAAGGTGATGGCGCTGGCCTGAGTGGCCATGATGGAGAGCGCCATGGCGTACCACGGCATGGTCCTGCCGGCGAGCAGATACGAGTTGACGGTGTTGCTGCCGCGGCCGCGGTAGAGGCCGTACGCGACGATGCCGAGGAGCGTTCCGGCGAGTACCGCCCAATCGAGCGGTCTCATGGCGCGAACGCTCGCGTGAAGGCGTACAGGCCGGCAATCACCAGGGCGAGATAGATCAGAACGGCGGCGTAGACGCGGCCCCACGACCCGAGGAACGGCGGAGGCTCATCGACGGGGGTCTTCATGGAGCGCCGGCCAGCACCTTGCCCGCACTCAACAGGTTCGCCAGAATCCGGTACGCGCCGGGGACACCGGCGGGCAATTCGCGGAACCAGGAGTACGCCGTAAACACAAAGGCGCCCTTGCCGTAGCGCGTGTAGAGCGTGCCACCGGGATGCGGCGATTCCCCTGGGTCGTGCGATTCGAACAGCGTCTTGTAGTGAGAATCCCAATCGCTGGCGAAGTAGAGTCCGCGCTCCTGGATCCAGCCATCGAAATCCGCCGAGGTGAGCACGTTCGGCACGCGCAGGAGCGGGTCGTCCAGATTGGTGAAGTAGACCGGCGCCTCCTCCACCGAAACGCGATCGCGGCCGATGTGTATGGGGTAGGGCCCGATTCGGGCCAGCGAACCGAGTGTGGCGTTGCGCTCAAGCACGTTGTACTGCACCAGCAGCGTTCCGCCGTTCGAGACGTAATCGAGCAGGCGCCCCTGGTTGGCCACCAGGTCCGGGCGCACGTTGTAAGCTCGAACGCCGGTGACAATGGCGTCGAAACCGCTGAGGTCGCCGGTCGAGAGATCCTCCTGGCTGAGCAGCGTGACTGTGCAGCCGAGCTGCCGCAGAGCCTCCGGAAGCTGGTCGCCCGCGCCCATGACATAGCCAATGCGCTTCGCCAGAATCCGGACATCGGTCCGCACAAGCGTGGCTTCGGCCGGCGGGAAGACTACCTGCGGCGGGAAGTGCGTGTAGGAAATCACGTGCATAGCGGAGGAGATGTCGCGGCCGCCGATGTTGGTAACGGCCCGGATCTGGCCGCGGGCGGGGCCGTCGGTTGGTGTCAGCTGGAAGGCCAGCGTGGCCTCATCGCCCGGATTGGCCAGCGTGTAACTCCGGGCCGCGGGCTCAGCGCGCCAGCCGGAGGGCACTTTCAGGCGAACCTCGCCGGACGCGCCGGCGACGGTACTCTTGGCCAGCACCTCGAGCTTCTTGGGCTTAGGGTCCGGGAAAACCACCACCGGCTCGGAGAATTCAAGAGCGACCGGCGGCACCACGGCGATGGGCCGCACCAGTTCGCCTTGGGAACCATCCGCATAGCGGTAGATCACCGGCCGCAACAGCGTGACGCTCTCGGTCCCAACGTCCAGCACGAAGACCGCGGTCTCGACCGGCGGATTTTCCGGGTCTTCGCCGTGCCCGGTTGTGTCGTAGAAATCGCCGTGAGGCTTCACCAGCCAGTAGGGCTGGGAGTACGGTCGATCAGGCCGGATGGTGACGTTGAGGGTCCGCACCTCGGGCCGGTTGAACGGCAGAGGGATGCGGTCCGTCAGCACCGCGCCTCCGACCGACACGCCGGCAATCGCGATCGGGACCTCGGAACGGTTGAGCGCCGTGACCCGGACGGAGACCGTGGAGCCCGGCGTCACAGCCCAGCGGTCGGCCGAGGCGTCGAGCCACAGCCCGCACACCAGCCCAATGGTCTCGCCGAGTTCGCCGAGTTTGGCGGCCGCCCAGGGGCTGGCGAGGTCCTTCATCCGGGCGCGGGCTTGGAGCAGCAACGGAAGGACGCGGTCGGGATGCTCGTCGTCGAAGGTGCGTTCCGCCTGCGCCAGGAGGCGGCCGACCTCCGCGCCGCCGGGGACCCGGCCCCAAGTTGTGTCGATGCCGTCGAACAGGTCCTTCGAAGCCGGATCGCCCGCGACAGGGACGAAAGAAGACGGAGACGTACCGCGGCGGCGTATGGCGCCCGTGGCCTGGCTGCGGTGCATGTTGCGGCTTAGAGTGGCAATTTCGACGTAGGAATAGCCCAGAAGTGGATTATATTCGCCGGTATCGATGTGAATCTGGTTCGGGGCATCGCTAGGACCCCATACGCCCCACACCAGCCGCTTGGCCTGCCAGGGCTCGACCCACTGCAACTGGTCCGGGAAGCGGGCCTTGTCGGCAGCCGCAAAATAGGCCTCTTTACCCAAGATCGCCGAAGCCTGGTGGTGCCCGTGGCCGTCGCGCGAAGTGCCGGAGAAGCACAGGATGATGACGTCGGGGCGATAGCGGCGGATGACCCAGACGATGTCGGAGAGAATGCGTTCGCGCCCCCATTTCGAGAGGGTCTCGTCGGCAGTTTTCGAATAGCCAAAATCGACGGCGCGGGTGAAGAACTGCTCAGCCCCGTCGATGCGGCGGGCGTCGAGCATCTCCTGCGTGCGGATGATGCCGAGCTCGTCGCCCCGCTCCGGGCCGATCAGATTCTGGCCGCCCTCGCCGCGGTTGAGCGAAAGATACGCGGCGCGCATGTCCCGCCCGCGGGCGAAGTAGGCGAGCGTGGCGGCCTGTTCGTCGTCGGGGTGAGCGCCAATCATCAGCACGCTGCCGATGACGTTGAGGCGGGCCAGCGCCAGGTGGATCTGGGCGGCGCCGGCGAGGTTATCCTGTGCGTTCGAGACCGCGACAACAAGAGGAACGGGCAGCAATACCAGAAACCTGGGGCGGAAGGAGAGCATCCAATCCCATAGTAGACGATCTGGGGAGAAAACCGGGTTAGGACATGGCGAGCTGGGTGGAAGGCATCCGGCGTTGGGCGCGGGCGGGCCACAGGCCAAACGAACCGGCCATAGGGCTGGCCCTGGGAGGCGGGTTCGCGCGCGGGATCGCGCACCTGGGAGTTCTTCGGGTTCTCGACCGGCGGGGGATTCCGATTCGGCGAATCGCCGGAGTCAGTGCGGGCGCCATCGTGGCTGCCGCCTACGCCAGCGGCACAAGCGTCGAAGAGATCGTCGAGGCCGCGCGGGCCATGCGGTTCAAAGACGTCGCGAGTTGGAGGCTGAGCCTGCTCGGGCTGGCCGCGAGCGAGCGCATGGCCATCTTCCTGAGGCGTCTCCTCAAGGTTTACCGGTTCGAGGAGATGCGCATCCCTCTGGCGGTGGTGGCCACGGACTTGAGGACGGGGCGCCCGCTGGTGTTCCGCGATCACGGCGACGTGCTGCTGCCCATCCGCGCCAGTTGCTCCTATCCCGGGCTGTTCCGGCCGGTGCCATACCGTGGCCAGCACCTGGTGGACGGGGCGATGAGCATGGAAGTGCCTTCCGCTGCGCTCCGCGAGATGGGGACGACGCACATCGTTTCCGTGTGCCTGCCGGTGAACGGCGGAACATTCGACCCGCGCAACATGCTTCAAGTGGTGAACCGCTGCTTCCAAATCATGCAGCGGCGCAGTGAGCGCGAGTGGCGGCGGGCGTCGAACCTGGTGATCGAGCCCAACGTCGACGGGATCCCCTGGGACGGCTTCGAGAACGCGGACCGGCTCATCGAACGGGGCGAGCGGGCCGCCGAGGCGGCTCTACCGCGCATCCTCTCCTGGCTGGGCCAGCCTCCACACGCCCGCGCGGCAGCGTAAAAAGCCTCCCCTACTCGTCCTTGCGAATCTGCTGGGACAAATAACGATCGAGTCCGACCTCGCCGATCTGGTGGAGCTGCGTTTCGATCCAGTCCACGTGCCCTTCTTCGTCCTCGAGCAGGTCTTCGAAAAGCTCGCGCGAGGCGGCGTCGCCGGCTTCGGCGCACACCTTGATGGCGGCGTTGTAGGCGGCCACGGCCCCAATCTCCAGCGCCAGGTCGTTCTCGAGTTGCGCCTTGACGCTCGCGCCGATCTTCAAGGGAAGCGTCTCGGCCATCCTCGGCTCGCCTTCGAGGAAAATCAGCCGCTCGATGAGCTCCTCGGCGTGTTTCATCTCCTGCATCGAATGTTTCTTGGTGACGGCATAGAGCCGGTGGTAGCCCCAGTTGTGGCACATTTCGCCGTGCAGGAAGTACTGGTTGATGGCGGTCAGCTCCTCCTTGAGACCGTCGTTCAGGGCCGCGATCACATTCTTGTTCCCGTGCATGAAGGCATCTCCTCGTGAGTGTGAAATCAAACTACCATTCAAGATAGTATCCTGTTTCACATGGGGACAGATTCCGAGACGGGACCCGGACGGGTCATTGGCATCGGCGGGGTGTTCTTCAAGTCGGACGACAAGGAACGGCTGAACACCTGGTACGCGGAGAAGCTCGGCCTGGTTAAGGGGCCGGGAGGATTTGAATTCCAGTGGCGCGCGCCGGAGGCGCCCGAGGTAGAGCGCGTCACCACCTGGTGCGTGTTTCCGAGCGCATCCAATTACTTCGATCCCAGCGTCGCGCCCTTCATGATCAACTACATCGTGGACGATCTGGACGCGCTCCTGGCGAAGCTCGAAAAAGCCGGCGTGAGGATAGACCCGAAGCGCGATGAGTATGACTTCGGCCGCTTCGCGTGGATCTACGATCCGGACGGAAACAAGATCGAGCTTTGGCAGCCCGCGTAACGTGTTAGGCTACAGGTTTGATGGCCGTCCCGACACCGCTCCGGCGCACCCCGTTGCATGCGGCCCACCATCGGCTGGGAGCCAGAATGGTGGATTTCGGCGGGTGGGAGATGCCGCTGCAATACACCGGCATCCTGGACGAACACCACACCGTGCGCAAGGCCGTTGGGATCTTCGACGTGAGCCATATGGGCGAGATCGAGATCCACGGGCCGGAAGCCGCGGCGCTGGCGGATTTCATCGGCACTAACTCCGCCGCGAAGCTCCCGCCGGGAAAGATCCAGTACGCCGGCTTGCTCTACGATCACGGCGGCTTCGTCGACGACATCCTGGTGCACCGGGTCTCGGAGGATCGATTCTTCCTGTGCGTGAACGCCTCCAACCAGGAGAAAGACTGCGCGCATATCGGCAACGCGAATCGCTGGCGGGCCAAGGTGCACTGCGTCGGCGACCGCTACGCGCAGATTGCCATCCAGGGTCCCAAGGCTCTCGCAACGCTTCAGAAGCTGACCTCCACGGACCTGGCTGCGATCCGGTATTACAACTTCGTCGATGGCGAGGCGGCGGGAACGCCCGCTCGCATTGCGCGAACAGGCTACACGGGCGAGGACGGTTTCGAAATCTATATCGATCCGGCCGCGGCCGAAACTGCCTGGGACAGAATTCTCGAGGCCGGCGCCGAGTTCGGCGTGAAGCCGTGCGGCTTGGGCGCGCGCAACACGCTGCGCCTGGAAGCCGCCATGGCGCTTTACGGCCACGAGATTCACGCCTCCATCACGCCTTTCGAAGCCGGACTGGACTGGACCGTCAAAATGGAGAAGGAGTTTCTGGGGCGCGCCGCTCTCGAACGCCAGCGCCAGGCAGGCGTGCGGCGGAAGCTGGTTGGATTCGAGATGTGCGGGCGCGGCATCGCACGGGACGGCTACGAAGTATTTAGCGGCGGCGTGGCCGCCGGCTGGGTGACGAGCGCGGGCCCATCGCCAACCCTTAACAAGAACATCGGGCTTTGCTACCTGCCGGTCGAACTGGCAGGCATTGGCCAGCCGATCCAGATCCCAATCCGCGGCCAGTTAGTCGAGGCGGTAACGGTTCCCATACCTTTCTATAAACGAGCGAGGTGACATCATGTATCCCGAACAACTGCGGTACACAAAGGAACACGAATGGGTCGGACTCGAAGGCGACCTCGCCACGGTCGGCATCACCGATCATGCCCAGGAGGAATTGGGCGACATCGTCTATGTCGAGCTGCCGAAGGTGGGCGCGAAGGTGGAGAAGGGCAAGCCGCTCGGCTCGGTTGAATCGGTGAAGGCGGTCTCGGACATTTTTTCGCCGCTCTCGGGAGAGGTGGTGGAAGTGAACGAGAAGCTGGCCGAGACTCCTGAGACCATCAACAAGGACCCGCACGGAGAGGCCTGGCTGGTAAAGATCCGGCTGAGCGCGCCGGCGGAAGAGGGCGACCTGCTTTCAGCGGCGGACTACGAGAGTTACATCGCCGCCGAGAAGTAACGGAGCGGAACGCGTCGGTCGGAGGCCTTATTGCGCTATCTTCCTAAGTCCGATTCGGAGCGGCGGGAAATGCTGGCGGCATGTGGAGTAAGTTCCCTCGAGGACTTATTCGCGCACCTGCCGCCGGAAGTGGCGATGAAGCGGCCGCTCGAGATCGAGAACGGTAAGTCGGAATACGAAATCGTCGAGTATTTTCGCGCGCGCGGGGCCGAGAACGCCGAAGGTTACGCTTGCTTTCTCGGGGCGGGCGCGTATTTCCACTACCGGCCGGTGCTGGTGGACGCCGTGGTTTCGCGCGCCGAGTTTCTCACCTCCTACACGCCCTACCAGGCCGAGATCTCGCAGGGCACGCTCACAAGCATCTTCGAATTCCAGACCATGATGTGCCAGCTCACCGGCATGGACGTGGCGAACGCGTCCATGTACGACGGCTCGACGGCCATGGCGGAAGCGGCGCTGATGGCGGTGCGCATCAACGGCCGGCGCAAGCTGATGGTGGCGCGGACCGTGCATCCCGAATATCGGCAGGTGCTGGCGACATACGCGAAGAACCTGGGCCTGGCGATCGAGGAATTCGACTACGACCGCGAAACGGGCGGAGCCGATCTGGTGGGCCTGAAGGCGAAGCTATCGCCGGAGGTGGCCGCCGTCATCGTCCAGTCCCCGAACTTCTTCGGCGTCGTCGAAGACGTCAAGGCCGCGGCCGAGGCGGCCCACGGTGCGGGCGCGCTGCTGATCGACGTCTTCACCGAAGCCGTTGCGCTGGCCCTGCTGAAGCCTCCGGTGCAAGCCGACATCGTGGCAGGCGAGCTGCAATCGTTCGCCATTCCGCCGAGCTACGGCGGCCCGTACGCAGGCGCCATCGCGGCCAGGGAGAAGTTCGTGCGTCAGATCCCCGGCCGGCTGGTGGGCGAGACCGTGGATACGAACGGAAACCGCGCGTTCTGTTTGACGCTGGCCACGCGCGAGCAGCACATACGCCGCGAAAAGGCGACGTCGAACATCTGCACCAACCAGGCGCTGATCGCGCTGATGGCGACGGTCTTCATGACGGTCTACGGAAAAGAGGGCCTGCGCGAGCTGGCCGAGCGGAACCTGGCCAAAGCCCACTACCTGGCTTCGAAACTGCCACTGCGATTCTCCGGGCCGTTCTTCAATGAGTTCGTGGCCACGGCGGAGAATCTTGACGCGGCCAACGAGGCGCTGATCGGGAAGAAGATCGTCGGCGGGCTGAGCATCGAGTGCTGGTATCCGGAGTTGCCGAACGCCACGCTCCTGTGCGCCACCGAGATGAGCCGCCGCGCGGATATGGACGCCGTCGCCGCGGCGCTGGTGCGGGCTCGGGACTTGAGCAAGGTGGGTGCCCGATGATCCGCAAAGCGCGAACGCACGTCAGCCAGAACGAGCCGCTGCTGTTCGAGATGAGCTCGCCGGGGAAGGCCGGCTACCAATTGCCGGAGCTCGATGTCCCCGCGGTGGATGCTGCGGCGGCGCTCGGCGCGGCCAACGTGCGGGACCAGATCGAGGGCTTCCCCGAAGTCAGCGAGGTGGAGGCGATCCGCCACTTCACGCGCCTCTCGACGTGGAATTACGCGATCGACCTCGGCATGTATCCGCTCGGTTCGTGCACCATGAAGTACAACCCGCGCGTGAACGAGCAGGTGGCGCGCATCGACGGCCTGGCGTGGCTGCATCCCTACCAACCGCAGCAACTGGCGCAGGGCGCGATGGAGGTGATGGCGCGCCTCGAAGCGGCGCTGGCGGAAATCACGGGCATGGACGCGGTGACGCTCGAACCCTCGGCGGGCGCGCAGGGCGAGCTGACCGGCATTCTGTTGGTGCGGGCGCTCCTGGAATCGCGTGGCGCGGCGCGCAGGAAGATTCTGATCCCCGATTCGGCCCACGGCACCAACCCGGCCACGGCGGCCATCGCCGGCTACGAGGTCGTCAACATCCGTTCGAACGAAAGCGGCATGATCGACGTCGAGAGCCTGGCCGCCACGGTGGACGAAGACGTCGCCGCGCTGATGATCACGAACCCGAACACGCTGGGGGTCTTCGAGCAGAACATCCTGCGGATCGCGGAGATCCTGCACGCGCGGGGCGCGCTCGTTTACATGGACGGCGCGAATATGAACGCCCTGGCGGGCATCACGCGGCCGGGCGAAAACGGCGTCGATGTGATGCACCTGAACCTGCACAAGACATTTTCGACTCCGCACGGGGGCGGCGGGCCGGGCAGCGGGCCGGTGGCGGTGAAAGCGAAGTTCGAGCCGTTCCTCCCTGTGCCGCGCCTGGTGCGCGTGGACGGCCAGTGGCGGTTCGACAACAACCGGCCGCGTTCCATAGGCCGTGTGCGCGCGTTCTACGGAAACTTCGGCGTGATGGTGCGCGCGCTGGCGTACATCATGGCGCACGGCGGCGAGGGATTGCGCCGCGCCACTATGGACGCGGTGCTGAACGCGAACTACATCCGCAAGGCGCTCGAAGCATACTACGACATGCCGCACAACGCGCCTTCGCTGCACGAATGCGTGTTCAGCGACTCGCGGCAGGCGGCCCTCGGCGTTCGCACCGGCGACATCGCGAAGCGCCTCATCGACTACGGCTTCCATCCGTACACGGTGAGTTTCCCGCTGATCGTCCACGGCGCGCTGATGATCGAGCCCACCGAGACCGAGAGCAAGCGCGAGCTGGACCTGTTCATCGACGCGATGATCTCGATCGCGAAAGAAGTCGAGGAGAACCCGGATCTGGTGCTGAAAGCGCCGCACAACACGCGCACCAGCCGGGTCGACGAGGTGGCGGCCGCGCGCAAGCCGGTCCTGCGGTGGAAGCCGCGGGCCTAGGATCGAAAGATCCGGTTGAGCACGTCTTCCACCGCGATTCCCTCCATCGCTTCGCCCGGCCGCGGCGTGGCGACGATTTCGACACCCTCCCCGCGCGGCCCCCACAACGCCGGATCGGTTGGGCCGAATAGGGCAACAACCGGCGTTCCCACGGCAGCCGCCAGGTGCGTGATGCCCGAATCGTTCCCGATATAGAGCCGCGCCGAAGCGAGCCAACAGGCCAAAGCGTAGAGGTCGTCGAACCTCACCGCGCCTTCGAGCGGCTCCTCGGGGCCCGCGCACCAACACACCGGCGCATCGAGGCGAAGGGCGAGTTCTCGAAAGCGATCGAGCGGCCAGTTCTTCTTCGCGCTCGAGGAGAACGGGTGGATGGCAACAAAATCGCCGCGCACGGCGCCGGGGCATTCCAGACGCGGCGAGACGCCGCTGGCCTGTCCCACTTGGCCCAGGTAGAAATCCGCGGCGTGAACGGCGGGCGTGCTGGGCAGAGCAGCGAGGAAACGGAACGGCAAGCCGGCTACGGCGTCTCGGAATTCCGGCCGGCCGGCGCCATACCAGGAGACGATGGAATCGAACGCCGCCAGCCGGTCGAGGACGCGCGGCGGAGCTTCGCGGTCCGGAATCCCCAGCAGGTCCAGCCCCGTCGAAGCGATGGAGCGCACGGAATCCGCGAAGCGGATCAGCGGCACGTTGGCGGAAGCCACCCAAACTTCGGTGGTCCCGGTGCGCAGGCACTCCATCGCCGGAAGGGCGAGAATGCAGTCGCCGATGCCGCCGGGACGGATGAGGAGGCGCTTCAACGAATCTCGTAGGGAAGGCGGATTTCGAGCGTCGCCGGCCGGTAGCAGGTGTTGTCGCTGCACGCCTGGTAGCGCAGTTTGCCGATCAGAACGCCGGGGCCGGCGGGCGCCGACGCATCCACCTTGAATCGCGTGACCACCTCGAATTGGCCCGTGAACACCGAAACGGGCTTGGGAGAAAAGCCATAGTTCTTCTCTTCGGGCTTCGGGTAGGTCACGCCGTCGGCGGCGAGCGGCCCGGATTCCCAGCGCAGGCCGAGCGGAATCAAGTAGTCTTCGTTGGGTGAGTTGCTGTTGACGTGGTAGCCGCTGCGGACTTGGACGGTAACACGCGCTTCGACCGTGGTATTGCGGAGGGCGGTGACTTTCTGCGGCGGCGCGACCCTCAGCAGGGGGCTATCCTGCGCCATGAGCGGTGCGAAGGCCCCGAGCGCCAACGCCAGCAGTCTTATCCGGGGTCCCGAAGAGTTGTTGAAGGTCATTTTCGTACCTGCTCTTGCTCACCAGGCCAACGTGAACGGCGGCGATGCGCCCTTCGCGGTCGATCACGAAGGACGTGGGCAGAGAGTCGATGCCGCCGTAGAGATCCCCAATCTTGTCGTCGCCGAGCAGGATGCGGTAGTTGATGCCGGCCTGGGAGATGAACGGTTTCACCGCCTGCCACCCGTCCTCATCCATGGAAACGCCCACGACGGCGAAACCCTGCCCTTTGTGCTGGCGCTCGAACTCGATGAACCAGGGAATCTCGATCCGGCAAGGATCGCACCAGGTGGCCCAGAAGTTGAGCAGGACCACTTTGCCGCGATAGTCGGCGAGCTGCACCGTCCGGCCGTCGGCATCCTTGAGCGAGAAGTTCGGAGCGGTCTCACGGGCCGCCTCGGACTTCAGATGCGACTTCTCCGGCGATGAGCAGGCAGCTAACAGCAGGGAGGCTGCCAATGCGGCGGCGTAGAGTCTCAGTCTTCGAAAACGGGAGTGGGACAAGGGTTCTGACTTAATTATATCGAGATCTCATCGCGGCCGAGTGGGCCGCGGAACCACTCGCGCCGGGCGCGCCGGCAGCGCACCGTCAGGGTGAACTCCTCGTGAGCCCTCAGCCCGGCCAGAAGCCACGCCGCGGAGTCGCAGAAGCTCTCGCAAACGTATTCCCGCCAGCGGCGCGAGCGGCGGAGCCGGTCGCCGGGCCTGAGCGAACGCTTCCTCGATTCCGACGACCAGCCCAGCTCTCCCCACACCCCGCGGGCCATTTCGGCCTCCAGGAGACGCTCGTAGGAGCCGCGGAGGGGATTGCCGGCGCGCAGCCAGACGAAATGAAACAGCTCATGGACCATCACGCGCGCCAGTTCCCGCGGCCGCGTGGCCAGCGCCGATTCGAGAACGATCTCGCGCCTGTGGATAAACGCGCCAGCGTGGACCTCCTGGCCGCTATCGCCACCTGAGCGCAACTGTCCCCCAGCCCGCCGTAGTGCGGGCAAGAAGCCGATCTGTAAGGGTCGCCCGCGGAGGCGCGCCATCGATCCCAGAATCTTGTCCAGGACCCGCTCGCAAACAGCTACTTCTGCGGCGGAACCGCGGAGGCGGATGGAACCGTCGCGGCCGGCGCTGGGGCTGCGTCCTCCACCATCTTGACCTCGACGTCTTTCTTGAACTGATCCAACCATTTGTTCAACTGCTGGCCCCGTAGTTCCTCTGCAATGGATGCTTGCACCTGCTCGAGCGGCTGCACCGTAATGTCCTGTATCCGGAAAATATAGAATCCCTTGGCCTGCCGCACCGGATCCGTGACATCGCCCGGCTTGGCCTCGCCGAGAGCCTTCTTGATGTCGGGCGGAATGCTGCTCTTGCCGATGGGCGGGAAGTCCCCGTCCTTGGCCACGGAAGCGGCATCCGCGGAATTCTCCTTGACCAGCTTCACGAAGTCCGCTCCGGCACGGGCCTGTTTCACCAGGTCCTGGGCCTTTGCCAGAGCATCGGCCTCGGTGGGCAGCAGCTTGCCGTCCGCGCCCGGCTGCGAAGCGGACGCCGTATTGAACGGGAGATAGATCGCTTTGAACTTGATCTGGGAGTACCGGTCCTGGTTGCCGTCATAGTAGGTCTTGACGTCTTCGGCCGTGACCTTCAGGTCCCTCTTATGCTGCTCGATGGCGGCGTGCTGGAGGACCATGATCGTCTGGTATTCGATCTGTTCCTTGTACGGGCTCTGGTCCGCGAGCTTCGCCTGCCGCGCCAGATCCACCAGGCGCATGAGCGTGCCGTATTGAATTACAAACTCTTTACGGTCGGCCTCGATCTTCGTCAGGTACTCCGGGCGCAGGCTGAGAAGAACCACCTGGAGGTCCCCGGCGGTGACGTTCTTACCGTTGATGGTTGCGACCACGGTGTCCGCGGGCAGCTTGGTGAGGGGAGTCGGTTTGGCCACTGCGGCGTTGATCGGGGCGGCGCTCGGGGATGCGCTGGGCGTGACTTGAATCCCGGGCTTCGGGGCCGGTGGAGGAGTGGTCATCTGGGTCTGCGCTGACAGGGTCAAAGCACAAGCGATTGTTAGGGAAAACAGGATTTTCATTCGGGCAGTTTCCTCAAAGAAGACTAATTGAGCATTCTAGCATGGGACTCGGGCGCTTAGGCGCCGCCTGGCTGTACACTGGAGACGATCGGCTGGAGCGGGTCCGCCTCCCTCGGGTTGGGGGGTTTCCCCCCGGCTAGCCGAGCACAACGGAAGGCCGGGCTACTGCGGTTTTCGTTAAACGTCAGGCCGCCCCAGGCCGATGGGTTAATTATGGAGGACAGGCGACTCGAACCGCGTTTGATGTGCGCCGACCTGATCGACATTTGGTGGGTCGATCGGTTCGGGCGGACGCAGAAGGGCCTTGCCAACCTGGAGGATATTTCGAACTCCGGGGCGTGCCTCCAGGTGGATGCGCCGGTGCCTGCCGAAACGCTGCTGCACATCGTACACCCCAAAGCAACGTTTGAAGGACGGGTGCGGTACTGCGTCTACCGCGAAACGGGCTACTTCCTTGGAATCAAGTTCGAAGCGGGATTCCGCTGGGACCGCCAGCGTTTCCGCCCGAAGCACCTGTTCGACCCGCGCACGCTCCTCAACCGTGGCGCTAAGCCCAAGCCCCGGCTGCGGATTGTTCAATAGGCGCAGAGCCAGCGCGCCTTCTGGACCACCCTGTCCGCGTTGGGCAGGAAGGCATCCTCGAGAGGCGGGCTATAGGGTACCGGAGTGTCCGGAGCGGCAATGCGGACCACCGGGGCGTCCAGGCAATCGAACGCCTTTTCCGTGATGCGCGCGGCAATCTCTCCGCCGAATCCACCCGTCAGCGTATCCTCGTGTAGGACGATGGCGCGCGAGGTCTTCCGCACACTGGCCAGAACGGTCTCTTCATCGAGTGGGAGAAGCGTCCTCAGATCCACGATTTCGATCTCGATGCCTTCCCGCGCCAGAGTCTCCGCGGCCTCTTGAGCCGTGTAGACCATGGCCCCGTACGTGATCACCGAGAGATCCCTTCCCTCGCGGAAGACGCGCGCCTTGCCGATCGGCACCGTGTATTCCTCTTCCGGAAGCTCTTCCTTGACCCGCCGGTAGAGCGCCTTGTGCTCGAAATAGAGGACCGGGTCGTTGTCCCGAATGGCGGATTTTATCAATCCCTTGGCGTCGTAAGCGGTAGCCGGTGTCACCACTTTGAGCCCCGGCACGTGCGTGAACCAGGCTTCCGGGTTCTGCGAGTGGAACGGGCCGCCGCGATTGCCGCCGCCGGAGGGCGCGCGAATCACCATGGGCACCGCGGCATCCCAGCGATAACGGCACTTGGCGGCGAAATTTACGATCTGGTCGAAGCCGCAGGTGATGAAGTCGGAGAACTGCATCTCGGCGACCGGCCGCAGTCCGAACATGCTCGCGCCGATGGCAGCGCCGGCGATGGCCGATTCGGCGAGCGGAGTATCCACCACGCGCCGCTCACCGAACTGCTCCAACATGCCCGCCGTGATTTTGAAGGCGCCCCCATAGGCGCCGATGTCCTCACCGAGCAGGAAGACGTTCGGGTCCCTCTCCATCTCTTCCCAGATGCCCCGGCGTATCGCTTCGAGATAGGTTGTGGTGGCCATGGCTCACTCGTAGACGTTGTCCAGAAGCGTGGCTGGGTCCGGGTAAGGGCTTTGCTCGGCCCACTGAATGGCCTCGTCAACCTCCTGCCGGATGCGGGCGCAGGCGCCATCGAGGTCCTCGCGGGTGGCCCATCCCTTCTCGATCATGAGCCGCTCAACGCGCTCGATGGGGTCCTTGGCGGCCCACTCGGCGAACAGGTGCTGCGGCACATAGGCGGCGGCATCGTGGGCGGAATGGCCGGTCATGCGAAACGTCTTGCATTCGAGCAGATACGGGCCCAGTCCCGCGCGGGCGTGCTGGGCGGCGCGCTGGGTGGCCTCATAGACCGCGAACGGGTCGTTGCCATCGACGATTTCGGCGGGGATGCCGTAGGCGGGACCGCGGTCGGCCACATTCGCGCAGACCATCTGCCGGTCGAGCGGGGTCGAGTAGGCGTACTGATTGTTGTTGCAGATGAGGACCAGCGGCAGGCGCAGCACGGCGGCGAAATTGACGCCTTCGTGCCAGTCGCCGCGGCTCGTGGCCCCGTCGCCGAAGAAACAGAAGGTGACGTTGCGGCTGCCCTGGTACTTCTGCGAGAAGGCGGCGCCGGCGGCTACGGGGATCGCGGCGCCGATGGCGCTGATGATGGCTACGATCTTCAACCGCAGGTCGCCCATGTGCATGTTGCCGTCGCGCCCGCGGGTGGGCCCGCCCACACGTCCCATGTACTGCGCGAAGACCTGCCGGGGATGCACGCCGCGGATGAAATAGGCTGCCATGTCGCGATGGCAGGGGAACAGGATGTCCTCGGGATCGGCAGCCAGCGCCGCGCCCGTTGAGATTGCCTCCTGGCCGCGGCCTACGTAAACGCCACCCAGAATCTTGCCCTGCCGGTAGAGCTTCTTTTCGATTCGTTCCTCGACTTCCCGCATGAGGAACATGTAGGTGTGGAACCTTTGGGCCAGCTCAGCGTCGGGGTCCGGCGCATCCGTCAACGCCCGGCTGGCCCCAGGTAGTGCCAGAAGATCGATGGCAGCCATAAAGCGCCCCCAGGGTATGTATTCCACGCGGGCACGCCTCGACCCTAGGGCCGAGGCGGTCCGCCGTCTCTCAAGGATGAGTATACGCGATTGAGGGCCGGATGCAAGCGGAATTTATGAAATGTTCAGATGTTATAAATGTGGTAAATACGGCGGGTGCTGTTGCTCACGGACTCGTCGGAGGGGCAGACGGCCTGTTAGCGTAAGATTGTACAGGTGGAACGAGCGGGCAAACATGGATAGACCGTGCTTCATCAAACGAGTTGTATTGACCAACTACAAGAGTATTGCTGCGTGCGACGTCCAACTCGGTCCGTTGATGTTCCTCGTCGGGCCGAACGGTTCGGGAAAGAGCAACTTCCTGGACGCCTTGCGGTTCACAGCGGACGGCCTTCGCCATTCTCTGGACCATGCACTTCGGGAACGCGGCGGAATAGGAGAGGTGCGCCGCAGATCGGGGGGGCACCCGACCCATTTTGGCGTTCGGTTCGATTTCCAGTTGCGTGACGGCTCGACGGGGCACTATGCCTTCCGTATCGGCGCGAGGACTCAGGGCGGATTCGAGGTTCAAACCGAGGAATGCGCGGTAAGTAACGTCCGCACTTTGTCTCCAGAGAGACGGTTCGTGGTTCAGCGTGGCGAAGTCAAGACAAACGCTTCAGCCAGCCCGGCGGCGTCGGTCGATCGGCTTTACTTGGTCAACGCGTCCGGCACCCCGGAGTTCCGACCGGTCTACGATGCGTTTTCGCGGATGGGGTTCTACAATCTGAATCCGGACCGCATTCGCGACCTGCAGTCGCCTGATGCGGGCGAGCTTTTGGCGAGAGACGGCAGCAATATAGGCAGCGTCCTGGCGCAACTGGAGCGAAGCACTCCAGAAGGGAAGCGTGCGATTGAGGAGTATCTCTCGAAGGTTGTGCCAGGCGTCAACGGCGTCGATGCGAAAGTGATCGGCCCGAAGCTGACGCTCGAGTTTAGGCAGCGGGTCGCGGGTTCGAAGGACCCTTGGCACTTCCTCGCCGCGAACATGTCCGACGGCACCCTGCGTGCTTTGGGCGTGCTTATCGCCCTGTTCCAACCCGGAAATGGCACCGGAGGCGTCCCCTTGGTCGGCGTCGAAGAACCCGAAGCCGCTCTTCACCCGTTTGCAGCGGGAGTTCTGCTCGACGGCCTTCTGGACGCCAGTGAACGGAAGCAGGTTCTCGTCACCAGCCACAGCGGCGATCTGCTCGACGACAACAGGGTGTCGATGGAGTCGATTCTGGCTGTGTCTGCCAAGGAAGGACTGACACAAATCGCACCGCTCGATGAGGCCGGCCGCAGCGCGCTCAGACAGAGCCTCTATACGGCGGGAGAGTTGCTCAGACAGGACCAACTCCGCCCGGACCCCGATGCGCTGCCGAAGCAACCCCGACTGTTCGACGAGGCTGACTCGTGAGCGCGGTCTCAATTGCTTGCGTAGTCGAGGGGCACGGCGAAGTTGAGGCGGCTCCACTGTTGCTCCGGCGGATAAGCGCGACCATTGACCCTACGGTGCAACTGACGACGCCTCAGCCCTTTCGCCTTCCCAAGAGCAAGGCGTTGAGAGCGGGGGAGTTGGAGAGGGCCGTCGCGTTCGCAGCGCTGCGGGCCGGAGGGCTCGGAGCGGTGCTCGTTCTGCTCGATGCGGATACGGACTGTCCGGCGACACTCGCCCCGCAACTCTTGGCGCGGGCACGTGCCGTGGCCGGCGACCGGCCTGTTGCCGTGGTATTGGCAAAGTGCGAGTTCGAGGCCTGGTTCATCGCGGCGGCGGAGTCCTTGCGAGGGCGTCGCGGCCTGGACGCAGACCTTGTGGCGGCCGTGGATCCCGAGGCCATTCAAGGCGCGAAAGAATGGCTTTCGTCTCGGATGCAGCGGGGCGCGAGCTATCGCGAGACGCGGGACCAGGCCGCTCTTGCCACCGCCCTCGACATTGTGGCCGCCCGGCGCGCTCCGTCGTTCGACAAGTTCTATCGCGAGGTTGAACGCCTGCTTCGCGAGGGGGGTGTCTAGACGTCCCGTTCGCGCCTCAGCCGTTGTAATATGCTTGTTGTCTGATGAGCGCCGTCTCGGGTGTCTATGCCGCTGCGATCACGCCGCGGCGCGAGGGTCCGGGAATCGACCTGGGCGGCGTGTTCGACGTGCTGGATTTCCTCGGCCGCGGTGGAGTCGATGGCATCGCGCTGATGGGCTCAACCGGCGAATTCCTGCACTTCCCCATCGTCGAGCGCTGCCGCTTGGTGTCGCTGGCCGCCAAACGCAGCCGCGTTCCGATCCTGGCCGGGGTGAGCCACTCCACCTTCGACGGCGCGCTCGCACTGGCCCGCGACGCAGCGAGCGCCGGCGTGGCTGCAGTGCTCCTCATGCCGCCCTACTTTTTCGGCTACAGCCAGGACGACGTGCGCCACTTCTATCTGCACTTCGCCGAGGATCTCAAGGGCGCCGCGCCCATCTTCCTCTACAACATTCCGGCGTACACCACGGGCATTTCCACCCCGCTCGCCATCGAACTGCTCGAGAGCGGCCTGTTCGCGGGCATCAAGGACTCGACGTTGAGTTGGGACGCGTTCGAAGCGCTTCGCGCGGCGCGGGACCGGTTCCCCTTCACCCTGCTGGCCGGCCAGGACGCTCTCTACCGAAAGGCGCGCATGGCGGGAGCCGACGGCGTGATTTCCGGAGTCGCTTCGGCCATCCCCGAGCTGCACGTGGCGCTCGACCGCGCGATCATTGCAAACGAGGCCGAGCGCGTGGACCGTCTCGACCGGCGCTTGCAGGAGTTCGTCGCACGCATCGGCGAGTTCCCCGCCCCAACCGCCATACGCGAGGCCGCGGCCTTGCGCGGGATGCGTCCCGGCCCTCCGGCTTCGCCACCGGGGCCCGAGGCCGCCCACAAGCTGGCCGACTTCGCGGAGTGGTTCCGCGGCTGGCTGCCGGAAGTGCTGAGGGAGTGCGGCGGCGAGACCCCTCGCTGACGTACCCTAGTATATTCCGGTCGCCTGGACCTCCCGCGTCACAGGAGCCGGTCACATCACATGAGCAAATACGTTGACGACTTCCGCAGCGCCGCACACGAGACCGTGGATTGGGTTTCGAGCTACCTCGAGGACACGCGGCGGTACCCCGTATTTCCGCGAGTGAAGCCGGGCGATCTCACGGATTCGCTGCCGCCCTCCGCGCCGCCGACCGGCGAGCCGTTCGAAGCCATCCTCAAAGACTTCGACAAGCTCATCATGCCCGCCGTGACGCATTGGAACCACCCGGGCTTTATGGCCTACTTCGCCTGCACGGGCTCGACGCCGGCCATCATCGCGGAGATGCTGATCGCCACGCTGAACACGAACGGCATCCATTGGGAGACCTCGCCCGCACTGACCGAGCTCGAGCAGGTGACGCTCGGCTGGCTGCGGCAGTGGCTCGGGCTCCCGGACGAATTCTTCGGCATCGTCTACGACACCGCGTCGGTGAGCACGCTGCACGCCATCGCCGCGGCGCGCGAGTTGGCGGATCCGGACGCGCGCGAGAACGGCAGCCGCCCGTTCCTCACGCTGTACGCTTCCGAACAGGCTCACTCGTCGGTGGAGAAAGACTCTATCGCGCTCGGCATCGGACGCCGCAACGTTCGCAAGATTCCCGTGGACGCGCACTTCCGTATGCGCGTGGACGCACTCGAAGAGGCCATCGAGCGGGACATGGCCGCCGGCAAGAAACCCTTCTGCGTCGTGGCCACCGTTGGCACCACCTCGACCACCAGCGTGGACCCGGTGCCCGCCATCGCGGACCTGGCGGAGAAGCACGGCCTGTGGCTGCACGTGGATGCCGCATACGGCGGCGGCGCGGCGATCGTCCCCGAGTTCCGGTACATCTTTGCCGGCGTCGACCGCGCGCACTCGCTCGTGATGAATGCGCACAAGTGGCTCTTCACGCCGTCGGACCTCAGCGTCTTCTACACGCGCCGGCCGGACATCCTGCGCCGCGCCTTCTCGCTGGTTCCCGAATATCTGAAGACGGCGGAAGATTCGCGCGCCATCAACCTGATGGATTACGCCATCCCGCTGGGCCGGCGGTTTCGCGCCCTCAAGCTGTGGTTCGTGATGCGCTACTTCGGCCGCGAAGGCATCTGCACCGCCATTCGCTCGCAGGTGGCGATGGCGAAGAAATTCGCGGGCTGGGTGGACGCCGACCCGCGCTTCGAGCGCGTGGCTGCTGCGCCGCTTTCCGTGGTCTGCTTCCGCTACAAAGGGACCGACGAGGAGAATCAGGCCATCCTCGACGCGGTGAACGCTTCCGGCAAAGTGTTTCTCTCGCACACCGTGCTGAACGGCCAATTCGTGATCCGGCTCGCCATCGGCAACCTGGGCACCGGCCGCGAGGACGTCGAGCAGGCCTGGGAACTCCTGCGGAAAGCCGTGCCGGCATGAAACACAACATCGCAACCGAACAGGCTCCGCAAGCCATCGGGCCGTATTCGCAGGCCGTGGTGTCCGATGGCGTCGCATATCTGAGCGGGCAGATTCCGCTTGACCCGGCCACCGGACAGATCGTCGAAGGCGATATCGCGGCCCAGACGGCGCGCGTGCTCGAGAACCTGAAGGCCGTGCTCGCAGCCTGCGGCTCATCCCTCGACCAGGTGCTGAAAACGACCGTGTACCTGAAAGATCTGAGCGAATTCGCGCGGATGAACGAGGTTTACGGGCACTATTTCCCCACGGCGCCGCCGGCGCGCTCAACCGTGGAAGTGGCGCGTCTGCCGCGTGACGCGCGGATCGAGATCGACGCCATCGCGCGCGTAGGAGGCTAGGCGCGGCCGCACGCGTGAGACAATAGACCGCAATGCTGAACAAGAGCCTGGAGATCGCGCGAGGATTGGCCGCTCTGTGGGTCTTTCTCTACCACATGCGGTTCAATCTCGATCCCGGCCTGTTCCGGCAGTTCGCCAATTGCGGAATGTTGGGAGTGCCGGCCTTCTTCGTCATCTCCGGCTATTGCATGATGGCGTCGAGCCGGAGCACCATCGCCAAGGGGCAGAGCGCGGGATCGTTCCTGCGGCGGCGGCTCCGGCGCATCTTCCCTCCTTTCTGGGCGTCCATCGCGGCCTGCGTCGTGGCGCCGTTCGTCGGCATTGCCATCTACTGGTGGCGCGGCGGCACGCTCCATCTACCGAACGCGCCCTGGTTCAAATTCTCGGCGGTGGATTGGCTTAGCCTGGCCACGCTCACCAAGGGCCTCGCAACCACTGGAGCCACGCACAAACCGTGGGCCCCGGTGAATTCGGTTTATTGGAGCCTGGCGATCGAGGTGCAATTCTACCTGGTGATGGCGCTGGCCGTCCTGTCGCGGCGCGGCTTTGCCCTGGTGCTGGCCGTGACCACCATCGGAGGAGTCTGGTGGTGGCGGCGGGGGCCGTTTCTCTCCGGGCTGTTCATGCAGTACTGGGCGATGTTCGCCTTCGGCCTGCTGCTCTACACCCTGCTCGATAAAGGCATCCGGCCTTCCCGCCTCTTCGGCCGCTGGACGGCGCCGGCCAGCATTTTGCTGACCGCCGTATTGATCGCAGCTACCCTCGGATTTATCGTCACATTTCCCAGCGAAACCCTGGAAAGGCAGACGCTATTCGCGCTCTGCTGCGGCGTGATTCTGTGGGCGTCGAGCGGCGTGGAACCCCTCGTGCCAAAGGATCTGCTGCCCACGCGCGCGATGACCGGCCTCGGCAAAATGTCTTATTCCGTCTACCTGATCCACGTTCCCCTGGTCTCGCTCGTCACGGCCACCGTCAGGGCCTGGATCCCGCGGCAAGGCACGTTCTCCAGCCTGTTGTGCATCGCGGGGACGCTGCCGCTCGCCTACCTCTTCTACCGCTTTTTCGAGAAGCCATACGCCACCAGCCGGCGCGAGCAGGCGCCGCGCCGCCCGCAGCCAGTCGCCGAGCCCGAGGCCGTGGGCGTAGGTAACTGAAGCGAAAAGGCCGCATTAGCATAAAAACTAGTAGTACAGTAGTTCTAGACCTTGAAACGCCCGACTATTTTTGTTAATATATATTAACCGAAGGACCTCTTTGGGGCTGGACGTAGTCCTCGTGGCCGCTGGGACGCCGATCCCCGGCGGGCTGCGTCAAACGCGAATTTCAGGGGTTGGAAAAGGAGGGGACACGATGACTTGCCTGTTCGATCACAATTGGAGTTGGCCTCGCAGGAGGGGCGAAAAGGACGTGCAGTTCTGTCCAAATTGTGGTGCGGAGAGGGAATCGAAGGTTCGTTTCGACGCCCCTCACTACCACCGCACCCAGGAGGCCCTGGTCAACTTCGTTGCGCTGCCTATCGACATCGAGGCCGATGCCAGGTTTGACGATACGGACGACTTCAGCTCGATGGCCGCGTAGCTCGCTATGTTCCCCCCTTACTCGGGTAGACATAGTACCATTTTGGGCCTTCCGCTTGCGCTTCGTCAGCGCTACACTAATGGAGCCGTGGTGGAACCAATCTCGAAGACGCCATTCACCTACAACATCGCCGAGTTCGTCTCCGGCGACGTAGATATCGACACCGATCTGATCCCCATGTACACGGACGAAACATCGGCGCGGGCCGCCGGCCACTCTCCAGGTGACATCTTCCGAAAGCCGGGCGGCACGTTGGGAATGGTGGGAGTCATTCCGCCCGACGGTCGCGAGTAACCTCCCCGGCTCACGCCGAGAGCAGGTAGTCGCCAATCTCGTAGCCGTTGAAGCGCACAACCTGCGAATCCTGCACCTTGTAGCCGTGGTCTTCCAGGAACTCGAAAATCCGCTCCACCGAATGCGACGGCGGAAGCCAGTAGGGGTGTACCGACAGGATCAGGGCCGGGTGATGCCGGCGCAGAGTTTCGGACGCACCGCGCAGCACCAGTAGTTCCCCGCCCTCGACATCGATCTTGATGCGGCGCGCCACGAGGCTGACCAGCGCTTCAGCGACGCGTGAACGTGCGGCAGGGCGCCCTTCAGACACCCTTTGATTTCCACCCACACCCTCTGCGATCCCCTTTACCCGATTCTCGCAAATCGGCAGCTCAGCTCTCGGGGACTAGGGCGGGATGGGTTCGCCTGGGAGAGACGCGATGGCGCGAGCTCCGCCGAGGTGCAACCGGCGCCTTTCATCGGCGCGCTGTCGATCGATCTCGCGAGGCTTCGGCCGAACCAGCAGGGCCGCAAGCGCGCCCGCCGCAACGCCCAATGCGAATGCGCCGAGGAACCTCTGCATGGTGGTGCTCCGTTCAGCCTGCTCTGAGCTTCGGTCGCGCAGCGGGGACGGCTTGCGGCGCCTCAGCCGGTCGCGGAGCGGGGACGGCTCGCGGCGCCTCAGCCGGAGCCGCTGGTGGCGGGATGGGCTCCCCTGCCAGGCCCATGAGACTGGCAATCTGGGTAACCACCAGCCCGACGATCAGCTCGGGAGCGAGTTCGAGCTCCAGGACCCCCGCCTTGACCGGCTCGGGCACGGTCCGGACGAGCGCTTGCCGAAACGCCTCGACTTCGGCCGGCGTGTGGACTCCCAGCGCGCCGAAGCTGCACTGCTCGAAGTCGTCCGGCACGACCGCGAAGGGGTCCCAGGTGCGAACCCTGACCTGCTGTGACACCATAGCGACCGCGGTCGCCACGGAACTGAGTGCCTCGAGGGGCGGTTCCATTGTTCCTCCCGGCTGCCCTGTGGGCAGAGCTTCCTGCAATTTCGCCATCCGGTCCGGGTCGAGAGAGCGGGGAAAGAAGCGGACATTGCCGGCCGGCGCCTTGGCGTAGAAAGTCAGATTTTGGACGGACCTCCAGACCTCGCGCTCTTCCTCGATGGTGAGCGGCCTCGGCGGGAGGGCCACACCAATCTGGCTGAGCACTTCCAGTCGGTAGAGATCAAAAGCACTGCGTACGTACTCTCCCCAGTCATGGGCGGCGCCGCAGGAGGCGCGGTACAGCACCGCCGCGACAACAGCCTCCCCTGCCGCCAGGGCGAAGAAGCCAGCGCGCGCCACCGGGTTCACAAAGGCAATCGCGAGCGCCTCGGCTGCCAGCACCTGGAACACAAGGGAGAGATTGAGCATGAAGCAAAAAGCGGTCTCGGCGCCTTCGATTTTTTGCTGGAATGAGTCGGGGATAGCAGCCGCCAGCCTGTACCACATCGTGATCGGGTCGATGGCGTAGATCTGCGCGTGATACTCGAACGCGCGGATGATGTTGCCTAGCTTCGTGGGCAGTACGGCGGCTACAGGCGGGTAGCGCCTGGACCTGTAATGTTCCTCCAGGCGTGTGTCCTTCTTCGCGGTTTGGCCGCGTTCGATAGCACCATCGAGGTCACTTGCCGCTTTTCGATGCCGCGCCAGCAGCAGCCAGTGCGACGCCCATGCCAGCACCAGGGCGATTCCAGAGATTGCGAGAAAGAGGGGAAGCGCAGCGTGCCAGGGCGACCAACGCCAGACGGCATACGCCGCGATCAGGAGGACTGCGCCGGTCCAGCCGGCCTGGGCGAACCGGTAGCCCTCGTACACCTTGATGATCTGCGTCTGGAACCCGTTCAGGAGCATCGCACAGAGGAACGTCAGCGCGGCCGGCACGGCGTAGTCGGGGACCCCCGGGATTCTCCAGAAGGCGCCCGGCGGCATCGTCAGTGTTCTGGTGAAAACCAGGACGACCTGCGCGCAGACGAGGATGGCCGCGGCGATCAGGCGGGCGACGAAGAAGCTCAGGCCAAACGACTTGGCGATGTCTCCGATCATGCTGGGCGGGCCCTCCGGGTGTTAACTCAATACAACACCGGAAGGGCGCCGGCTGTCAATGGCAAAAAAGACCAACCGGGGCGGCTATCCGGGGCGCTTGCACCGCAGCACTCGCGCAACCGCGGCGACGGCGCGGTCTACGTCGCTCGCGGACGTCTGCCAGTTGCAAACGCTCACCCGCATGGCGCGATGGCCTCTCCAATCGCTGCCCGTGAAGAACGCCTCGCCGGTGGCCAGGATAGCGGCAATGACCTCGTCGGTGCGCCGGGCGTGGTCCGGTTCCCCTGCGCCCGGCTCCGTGCTGAGGAATTGCAGCAGGCCCTGGTTGATGCTGGGTTCGCGCAGAACCCGAACGCCCGGCAATTCTCCGATTCGGGTAACGAGCGACCGGGCGTGCGTGCAGCAGCCCTCGACCAGCGCCGCCACTCCCTGCCGGCCAAGCTGGCGCAAGGCGGCATAGGTCGGGAAACCCCGCGCGCGCCGGGACCACTCCGGGTTCCAGTCGATCTGATCACGCGCATCGGCGTCAAACGTCAGATACGAAGCGCGGTGAGACATCGCTGCTTGATGCGCCTCCCGATGCGCCACGAAGGCGTAGCCGCAGTCGAAGGGGACATTCAGCCACTTATGGCCGTCGGTAGCCCAGGAATCCGCCCCTTCCACGCCCTTGACCATGTGCGCATAGGCAGGACTCGCGGCCGCCCACAAGCCGAACGCACCGTCCACATGCACCCAGGCTCCGTGTCGCCGCGCAATCGGGATCAGCGCCTCAAAGGGATCGCAAGCGCCCGTGTTGATATCGCCCGCCTGAAGGACCACGATGGCGGGCGAACCTGCATCGCGCTGCAGTTCCTGTTGGAGGGCATCGGGAGCGACGCGACCGGACTCATCGGTTGAAAGGGGCGTGACCTGGGCGCTGCCGAACCCGAGCAGGCGAAGCGCGCGCGGAATGGAGCCGTGCATCTGGCCGTTGGCCAGGATACGAATCGGTGGGGCGCCGCACAGGCCTTGCCGCTCCACATCCCAGCCGTGGCTTGCGAGCAGTGCGTGGCGGGCCGCGGCGAGGCACGTGACGTGCGCCATCTGGCAGCCGCTCACCAGGGCGAAGCTCGCCTGCGCGGGCAGTCCCAGAAGTTCTTTCAACCAGCGGCCGGCAACTTCCTCGGCGACGGCGGCCGCGGGAGCGCACGCGTACAGCGCCGCGTTCTGGTCCCAGGTGGAGGTGAGCCAGTCAGCGGCAATCGCGGAGGGAAGCGCCCCGCCAATTGCCCATCCGAAGAACCGTCCGCCGGCCGACCCCACGATTCCGCCCTGGACCGCGGTCACCAGTTCGGCCACAACCTGCTCGGGGGGCACAGCCTCGTCGGCCAGCGGCCGTTCCATTTGTTGCCGAATCGTGCGGAGGTCAGCCGTCGCCGCAACGGAGTTACGGTCGAGCCCGCTCAAATACGACAGGGCCGCGTCGAAAGCCGCTCGCAAAGTCTCGTTGAATGCCTGGATTGCCTGGTCCATGGGTCGATATTAGCGGCCAGGGGACTCGCAGTCTATCCGATTTCGCTTGTCAAACTCGCATTTTGCATTAAGGCCTGAAACTACCGTCATGCGGTGCTGGGGCTTGGGCGCGGACGGGCGGAAGCAATTGAGCCGCAGGTTGACGAGCCGGCCGTCGAGCTTGCCGGCCTCGCCGGAGACGATCTGCTCGACCACCTGCTGGTCGCCCGTCGCCCGCAAGTTCAACCGCAGTTCGTGCCGCGGGGATGGAGAGGCGTCCAGATCGCCCTCGACGTTGGGCTCGCCTTCGTTCCCGCAAATCGCCGCCTTCACCCAGCCGCAATCCGAAGTAGCCGACGCCTTCAGATGGACGATCGAAATCGATGCGCCCGTCAGTGCGGTGACGATGCCGTCGAAGAGCGGTCCTAGCACCATGGCCGGAGAGCTGGGCGCGCGGCAGACGAACGTGGCCTCCAGATTCAGCCAAACCAACGCAGCTTCCGCCCGCGCGTAGCGCTCGTAATCGATATCGAGCACCCGTGCAGCAGCCGCCAGCCTGCCCGACAGCACCTCGTCGAGCCAGGCCGCGACGCCATCGCCGGTGAGGGCGCTCACCTGCCGGACATTCGCGTGCCGGATGTCCAAAGAGTCCGGATAGAGATCGGCTTTGGTTACGCAGACCAGGTCCGCTTCCTCGAGCTGCTTCGAGAAGAGAAAGGCCTGGTCGAGATCGGCATCCGGGCGCGAGAGGGCCCGCGCCCGTGATGGGTTGACGAGAATCGTCAACGGCGCAAGACGGTACTCGTCGAGATGCGCCGCTTGAATCGGCAGCAAGGTTGTCGCGTTGAGATCCGCGCAACTGCCGACGGGCTCGGCGAAAATCACGTCCGGCGCGTGGGTGCGAAGAAGGTTCGCGCGCTCCATCAGGTCGGAGAATCGACAGCAGAAGCACCCGCCTGTGACTTCGGCGGCCGCCAGTCCATGCGCCCGAGCCAACTGCGTGTCCACCAGCGATTCGCCCTGGTCATTTAGAATTACTGCGCTTCGGAGGCCGCGCCGGGCCAGCTCGCGCGCAGCGGCCAGGATCAGCGTCGTCTTGCCGGCGCCCAGGAACCCGCCGACCAGCACCAGGTGCGGGCGATCGCTCACGCGCGCACGCCCAGCCGCAATTCCCCGCCCGCCTCGATCACGGCAGGCGCGGAGAACTCGACGACCATCCGGTCGCCCTTCCGCACGGCCCTATGCGCCAACGCTCTGCCGTTGAGCGAGGCGGCCGTTTCGCCGGGGCCGGCGCGCAGCTCGCACGAGCGGCAAGGGAGCGTCCCTTCGCTGACGCGAATCGCGAGTTGGCTGCCGTTGACGAAGAACGTCCCCCAACCTGTAGCCGTGGACCAGAAGCAGCGGAACGGGTTCGTTGGGACGCGCGGGACCGCGGTGACAGCGCCAGCCGGGCCATGGTAGTGGAACCCGCTCAGCGCCAGGATTCCCGACCAGGCCGACATCGCCCGCGCGTAGTGATGCCCGCACTCGGCTTCGTCCCAGGGATTGCGCTTCTTGCCGTCGTAGCGGAGCCGTGCGTTGCGGATGTATTCCACGCCCTCTTTGGTCATCCCGGCGTAGAGCATGAGGGCGGCGGTGGAATACTCGAGGCCGGTCCACGCCTCAGCGTAGTAGGGGAACGGGATGCGCGGCCTCTCTGCTTTGCCGTAGTCGCAGACTACCACCGCCGCCTCGTCGTTCAGCGCGTAAGTGCGCTGGACCGAATCGTGGCCGGCGAGGCTGCGCTTGTAGTTGTAGCGGTAGATGGAGCCGAGCGTCGTCCGAACGTTCTTCCCGGAAACCAGCGGACCCAGGCCCGCCACCTCGGCCAGATACTGGCCGATGAGTTGATCCACCAGGCAGCCTTCGCCGACCTGGTATTCGGGCTTCTCTGTCGCTTCGGACCCCATCTCGCTGCGGAGCGCCGGCGCGATCTGGTCCTTGGCAACCCCGCGGACTTTCTGAATAAAGAACTCGCCCGCAAACAGGTTCGCATCGATCCAGCGGCTCCCGTTGTCGAACAGGCGGCGATACTCCTTCGCGGAGCTTTCGTCGCCAACCGCCCGGGCCATCTCCTGGGCCGCTCGCAGCGCGCCCAGGTAGTAGATGCCGCACATCGGATTCGGACCGTAAAACTCGACGTCATAGGTGTTGTGCTGCACGCCTTCGAGCACGCCGTCGCGGTCGGCGTCCCAGCCCCCCGGGATCCAGGCGAACTCGAGAGCCTTCTTCACGCGAGGCCAGATCGAGCGCAGCCACGCGGTGTCGCCCGACAAGGTCCAATCCAGGCAGGCGTGCATGATCTGGCCCATCTGCCCATCCGCGGCCGCGAAGCCGGAGCGCTCCTTGCCGTCCGGCAGAAGCTGGCGGAAGTGTATGGCGCCGGCGTCGTCCATCGAGTAGCCGAAGGAGGCTTTCCGCAAGGATCGCGCGAAGGTGGGAAAAAGGTGCGCGGTCGCGGTCTCGTAATTCCAGACGTGCGTGCAGTTCCCGAAGCAGCAGCCCGAGTGGTCGTCCACGCCCTCGAAGCCGTGGAACTCGCCGTCGGCCGTGCGGAACGAAGTGGTCGCCGCCAGTGTCGAGAGATTGGCGGAGGCCGCGTCCTTTACCGCCGCGGGCAGGGTGCTCTCGCGCAGCGCTGCGGCGAACGCGCGCGTCCGCTTTTCGAGCGACGGCAGGTTGGCGGCAGTGTGGAGCGCGACATCCCAGGCTGATCGAAAACGGGTCGCGTAGTAGTTCCCGATAATGGTCTTGCCCTCGCCTTTGGGCGCCGCCCAGCCACACCAATCCGGCGTCCGATTGGGGAATCGCCACGCCAGCAGGAAGGTGTAGGTGGCCGAGTGTCCGGCCGGGATCGTGCGCTTCAGGCACAGCGAGCCAACGGAGCCGTGCGGCGAAGGCTCCGCGCCCAATGCTCCGTCGTCGCCGAAACCGTCCCAGAACAGCATGGGCGCATTCCACCAACGGCTCTGAGGCCACCCGCGCCAATAACTAAGCTCGCCGCCTTCGATACTCGCCGCGGAGAGCACGAAGTCGCCCTGCATGGGATGGCCGGCCGCCAAGCCGGGATTGCTGAACACCAGCCCGGCGAGCGGCCCGTCGGCCCGGTAGTCATTCTGCCGCGAGTCGGTGTGCAGCGTCGCTGCGCCGCCTTCGTCTCTGGTGACTTTCAGCGGGTTGTCGATGGAAAAAGCGATCGACACCTTGGCTTCCGAGCCGCCCGGATTGGCGACGCGGTAGCGCAGGATCGCGACCGGCAGACCGGATTCATCGGGATCGAGCGGGATGAACGGTGAAAACGCGTCGAGCGATACCTGGACCGGGAGCGTGTCGTCGTGGAAGTCGATGTGCGCCAGGGGATACTCGCCGGTGAAGGTCGCACCCGCCAGCCGGCTAAGGCCGGGGACGTTGTCCGACCCGAGGCCATCCTGGCCCTCATAGGGTGGAAGGATGCGCGACTCGAGCACACGGGCGATTGGCTTCGTTTTGCCGCGCTGGACCCAGATCGACGGGAATGCGTAGGAAGGCCGATAGCCCTTGTTCGGCCGGTTGAAGATCTCCCAGTCGCACAGTTGCCCGCGGCCGCCCAAGGCGAGGCTCCCGGCCGCGACGCCGCCGAGCGGGAAGGCAATCATCGCCAGGTGGTCGGCGGTAAAGGTGCGGGGGTATTGAATCTCGTGTGACCCTGCTGACGGCGCGCCGGGCTGCGGCGTTGGGGCTTCGGTCGAAGCCTTGGGAGTCTGGCCTGAGCTGGCGTCGGTGGCAACTCCAACCGCCAGCGCGGCATTGCGGAGGAACTCGCGGCGAGGCGAACCAGTCCTGCGGTCCATCCCCATAGGGTACGCCTGCAAGCCGGTCCGCGGGGCCGGTGGCCGGGGCGAATCTCACGCGCCGCCGGCCACAACTGCCGCACCTCTAGAACAACAGGTGCAAGCCCAACTGCATAAATCGCGGGCTGCCAATAGTGTGTTGAATCATCCCCAAACTGCCCGCGGGCGGGAAGGATGGCGGCCCTGAGAAGTTGGGAAAGAACGTCACGTTGTTGTTTGGCGCGTCGAAGTCGGGGTGATTGAAGACATTGAACGCGTCGGCGTTGAACCGAAGCCGGAAGCGTTCGCCGATCTCGAACTCCTTGCCCAGGCTCACGTCGAAGCGCACCTGGAAAGGCGCGCGGAAGATGTTTCGGCCGGTAGTCCCGTAGAGCGACTCATAGAGGTCGCATCCGGAGGCGTCGCAGGGAGGCACGCCACTGGTGCCGGGCGAGACGAACTGCGGCGCGAAGGCGTTTACGTTCAGCACCGGGTTCCCCGCATTGACGCCCGTGGTGCCCTGCAATTCGGCTTGTGAGACAGTGACGCCCGGCTTGAGAGGAACGATGGGGTTTCCGATATAATCCGACGTGCCGAAGTACAAGCTGGCCACCGAGCCCGAGTAGTCGTAGACGCTGTAGGGCTGGCCGCTCTGGGCCACCGTTTGCCCGCCGACGATCCAGCCGTTGATCGCCGCACCAAGCGCCTTGCTGGAGGTCAGCTTAGGAATCTGGTAACTGTAGTTCACCAGGAAAACGTGCGTCTGGTCGAAGTCGGCCGAAGCATAGCTATCCTTGGGAACCAGCGGATTGTTCGAAGTCATGAAAAGTCCCAGCCCGCTCTGCTCGTCCAACGCGTGCGACCAGGTGTAGGCTGCCGTAAATTGCAGACCCATGGACAGGCGCTTGTGCATTTGGACCTGCAGCGCATTGTAGTTGGAAATGCCTTCGGCCTCGTAAAGCACCGAGTTCATGTCGTAGCCGATATACGGTACACGCGCCGGCGCGTTTCCGGAGAACTCGTTGGTGAAGATGGGTTCGTTGTCCAGATTGAGCGGGCTGGTGCCTCCATATGACGATGTCTGGCCGTTCACCGGGTTCTGAGGAGTCGCGATGATCGGTTGATTGAACGGGATCGGCAGCACCTCGTGAACGCCGTGGTTGCCCACATATCCCAGGCTGAACAGCCAGCTATTCGACAACTGGTATTGCACGTCGAAGCTCCAGTTCAGCGTGTAGGGGAGCTTGTTGTCGATGTCGTAACCGCCGAACAGGAACGGGCCGAAGAGATTGCCCGGAGGAGTTTCGTTATTCTCAGTCTGCGTGAGATTGGGCAATAGCGCCAGGAATTGGGCCGCGCTGCCCGGAGGCGCCGGTGGCGCGGTGGTGCCGAATGGAGCCTGGAACTGCGCACCTTTGGTGGCGTAGATCGGCGAAACGAATGGAGGCGCGAGCGTGACTCCGAACGGACCGTTGAAGCCGCCGCCGGCGCTGGGAGAAAGGTAGCTGAACAACTCGCCGCGGTCGTAGTACATGCCGAAGCCCGTCCGCACCGTCAACTTCGAGGAGGGCGCCCATGCGATGCCGATGCGCGGCGCCAGACCCCACTGCCGCTGATTCATCAGTGTGCTGCTGACTCCCTGCGTAGCGAAGGCCGGGTTGTTCCCGGCGATTTCCAGGCCGGAATTGGCGATGGTATCGGTTGAGGAGTTGTACGAATAGAGACTCCCATTAAACGCCGTGAGCCGGCCGTACTTCTCCGAGAGCGGCCCATCGTAATCCCAGCGCAGCCCGGCGGTCAGCGTCACGTTGCTACGAATCTTGTAGTTGTCATTGACGAACGCACCCACGGTGTCGGAGCGATAGTAGCGGTTGCTGGTTCCCGCGAAGGCGTGTGAGTCGAGCCCCGGATACACGTTGCCTTCCACGAAATCCGAGAGGCTGTGGAAGTCGACGGTGTCCGTGGTGCTGTTCCGATTGATGATATTGAGCTGAGTGTGGTCCCACTGCGCTCCCACGGTGAGGGTGTGGGGGCCCTTGACCCAGATCAGCGAGGTTCCGTATTCCCACTGATTCTGGAACATCCCGGCGTTGCCAAAGCTGGAGCTGGGTCCGAACTCAAACTCGTTAGCCAGAGTGGGGTCCATGTTGCTGATCTGGATCTGGGGGAATATCGTCGTCCCAAGAAGGTTCAGGCCGATGTCGCCGGGCGCGAGCGCCTGGCTGGTGGCCGCGTACGCTCGCAGCCGCGTAAAACCGGCGCGCTGCTCCCACGTCATGGTCGGAGAGAGGATCAGCGTATTGTCGATCGATACCACGTCGCTTCCGGAGGAGAGCTGCTGAGGGAAGCCCAGTGAATCGCCAACCGAGCCGAACGGGTTGTTGGTTGGATTGTCCTGGATGTAGTATTTCGCCGAGAGGCGGTCCTTGTCGTTCACAACGTAGTCGACGTCTACGATCCCCTGGTTGACGGTCGAGGTCGCATTCGGCCCCTGCACCACGGCGTCATAGCCCAGGGTCGTCGCCAGGTTCGGATCGGTGATTTGGGCGCTCGGTATCAGATACTGCCCGTTGGGCAGTTTGTAGTTCAGAATGGCCGATGAGACCGGGTTGATCTGGCTCGCCGTGACCGTCTTGCTGCCGCCGTAGGTCGAACTGGATCATATTGACGATGCCCTGCGGGGAGCGATCATCGGTCAGGCCGAGCGGCACCGTCACGGTGTGGATGGAATCCGAGGCGTCGGAGAGTCGAACACCCTGATAGGAGACGAAGTAGAACACTTTGTCTTTCTTGATTGGCCCGCCCAAGGTAGTGCCGAACTGGTTGCGATTCAGAAACGGATCCTTGACGAGGATGGCGGGCGATGCGTTGTAGAAGAACGGCGCAGCGTTCATGTCACTGTTTTGGAATTGCTCCCAGACCGTCCCGTGAAGCGCGTTGGTGCCCGACTTGGTAAGGACGCTGATGTGAGCGCCGCTGTTGTTGCCCTGCGAGGCGTCGTACATGGCGGCGTTCACGGCGATCTCCTGAATGGCATCCGGCGGAGGCGTGGGGAGCGCCTGGCCGATCGCGCTATAGACCGAGGTGCTGGTCTGTATGCCGCCGCCGGCGCCGAAGTTCTCTCCCGTGTTCAGGACAAAGCGATTCTCACCCACCTGGCTGGTGGAGTTTCCGTTGAACAGATTATTCGTGCTGATCCCGTTGAGCGCGAAGCTGTTGCTGGTGTCGCGGTTTCCATTGGCGAAGATGGCCTGATTGCCTAAGCCGGCGTTGCTGCCCGCGCCGCCCAGAAAATCCGCGTGCACGCCAGGACTTAGAATCGCCAGTTGCGTGAAGCTGCCCGTTCCTAGCGGCGTCTGCTGAATGGTGAAAAGGTCCACCACATAGCCGTTGGTGACATCCACCTGGTTCATCAGCGGCGTCGCATTCACCTCGACGGTGGTGCTGAGCGCGCCCACCTGCAAGCTGCCATCCACAGTGGTGGTGCGATTGCCGTTCACCAGGACCTCGGTGTGCGTCTCTTTGGCGAAGCCCTCTTTGGCAAACGTCAGGCTGTAGATGCCGGCGGGAAGGTCCCGAATCACGAAGGAGCCATTGGACTGCGTGCGCTCTACCACTTCGAGGTTGGTGGCGCCATTCCGCGCCGTCACGGCGGCCCCCGGTATGGCGGCCCCGGACGCATCCGTGACCGTGCCAGTGATTGCGCCCAGGATCTGTTGCGCCAAAAGCGGCGCGCGATCAAGAGCGAGGAACAGCAGACACAAAAACACCCGTCCCCCAGATAGTCTCGACATGGAATAACCCCCTCTTGCGAACCTGATGGGGCCAACTTAACACGCTCAGATGACGCTTCTGTTACAGATTTCTGAAGCCTGCGTTACGGCTGCGTGCCCTGCGCCGGCATCTGCCATGCTGGATATGCGAGGCAGAGCATGAGGAATCTCTATGAAGCGGCGACGGTGGAAGAGTTAAAGCAGCGGATCGCGCGGCTGAGGCCGGATAGCGAGCGGCTGTGGGGCAACATGAGTGCGGCGCAGGCGGTAGCCCACTGCTCGGCGGGTTTGGAGTGGGCGGTAGGGGACAGCTTTGCGCCACGGGTGTTGCTGGGGCGGATGGTTGGGCGGTTGGTGAAGCCGATGCTGCTCAAGGACGACAAACCGATGCGCCGGAATTCGCCGACGACGAAGAGCCTTGTGGTGGCGGACCAGCGGGACCTGGAAACGGAACGAGAGCGGTTATGCCGATTGATCGACCGGTTCGCCGCGGCCGGGCCGGAGGGCTGCACCACGCATCCGCATAGCTTTTTTGGCCGGCTGACGCCGGAGGAATGGGCGGCGTTGATGTACAAGCATGTGGATCACCACCTGCGGCAGTTTGGGGCCTAGCGCTAAGTGATATGCTCGGACTCATGGCGGAGCGGAACCTCAACGATGTGGGCGGGACTCCTGGCGGCCTCGGGCATTTCCTGATCGGCTTCGCTATGAGCTGCCTCGGCGGATACCTCTTGTCCAATCAAGTGATGGTAGGCAGTTCTTACTGGAACTTCTACGGCACAAGCACGTTCGGCATCACGCTCATTCCGATGCTGGCCGGCGTCGGCCTGCTGTTCTGGAACTGCAGGAGCGTGATCGGGTGGATGCTCACCATCGCGGGCGCGCTGTTCATCCTGGGGGGCGTGCTGGCCAACATGCACATCTATTTCCGGCCGACGAGCCTCTTCAATACGGTAGTGATGCTGGTGCTGCTGGTGGGTGGACTGGGGTTGATCGCGCGGGCGATGCAAGCCCACCCCAGGAGATCCGAGTAACGCGCCTGCGTTGTTCTGGCGAGGCTCGCCACGATTCAACGTTCTCGGTTTCTCGGTTTCGCGACCTTGATCGGCACCACAACGCTTGTGCCGTTGTTTGTGATCGTGATCTCCGCAGAGCCGGGGCTGACGGCAGTCACGAAACCCATGAGATTCACCGTCGCCACAGCGGGATCGCTCGAGGCATAACTGGTGAGCGTCGAGTAGGTGAGATCGACAGAGGCTCCGTCCGCAAAGCTCCCAGTAATCAGGAGCTGTGATAGGTGGCCGATGTCATTGACAAGGAGCGAGGGCAGATCGCTTGCAATCTTCACCGGCGAGTCCGGCCGCTCGATATCCACCTTGATCCTGGACTCGACGGTACGGCGGTCAAGAGTGACCCCGACTGCGGTCAACGTGCCGATGCCCGAGTTTGCGTTCGCTGGGATCGGCAAAGCGAACTGGAAGGGAGGGGAGTCCAGGGGGCGGGCGAGCCCGATGGCATGGTCTCCCATCACGGTTACGTGTCGGAACGCCAAGGTCGGGGCCTCTACCGTTACCTGAAGCGGCTGACCCGAGCTGACGACGGCTCCAGGTGCAGGAGAGGCGATCCGAGGCGACGGCTCCTGGCAGGGCGCTGGGACGCACGCCGCGAATATCACAACGGCCGCTTTCAGTAGATGCCTCATCTCTCTCCATCCGGCTGGGGCGTGTGGTACAGACCCCCAGTCAAAACTTCTGGAAACAGCACGAGCTCCCGCCCGCGCAGGCGACGGAGGCGTTTAGTAAGTTGAGGAACATTTCCGGCAATACTGCCGGCAGACGTGTCCTGGCTCTGCAACTCCGGGGGGGCGACTGCGTAATGCCTAGCCAGCTAGGTTGGGGTGGGTGATGGGATTCGAACCCACGACGTTCGGAACCACAATCCGACGCTCTACCAAGCTGAGCTACACCCACCACAGTCGCCGGAAGAATCTCAGTTTAGCATAGCCCGCTATGGCACCTGCACCGGGATCGTCACGATATTGCTGACGTTGATCTGCTGCGCGATCGTCCCCTGGGCCACCGTGTTCGTAGTCAGGTTCGGATCCACCAGCAAGTCGATCTGGTACACTCCCACGCTTCCGGGCATGAGCGCCGCGTTCACGACATCGGACGTCACACCGCCAAGAGTCGCGGACACGAAGTTAGTCAGAAAGTCGTTCACCTTGTTCGGGAAGCCTCCGGCGTACGGGGCGCCCGTCACCAAACCGCCGGCGGGGGCCGGCTGGATCAGGCCCAGCCCGGTCGCGTAGACCGTGATGATCTCTCCCGGCTGCGCGGGGCTGGCGCCGACGCCAGGCACCATGTTGCCGTCGGTGATTAGACCGCCCTGTATTGTGCCAGCGCAGCAGAGCGCCGTGGTGTATGCGGTCCCGGTAATGGTTCCGGTTCCCACGCTCGCGGAGCTGTACCCCAGGCCGGCCCCGGCCGCACTGTTGGCCACAAGGACCACCCGGTCCCACTGCCCTCCCGCTTTGGCCGTGACGTTCGGATCCGTCGCGTTGATCTGGGAGATGAGCCCGTCGCGGATGCTGTCGAGCGTGGTCGTGGTCGCCGCAGCCGTAAAGGTATACGTGTTGGACCCGATCGTGATGGAGGCGCCGTCGCCCACAACCGGACTGACGGCCGTCAGCTCCAAATCGACCACGCCCTGCGCGACGCTGCTATTGTGCACGGCGACAGCCGGCCGCGGGTCGGGAAGAACATTACCATTCACATCCGTGAAAAAGGTGAAGATCCCCGGCGTGCCCTCGTTAACGGGCATGGCCACAGCGTTGGCCATTGTCACCGCTCCATTGGCATCCGTCGAGCGCACGTAGACGCTGATGCTGGTCTCCGGCGCAATTTCGTAGGGGACCTGCGCATTAATCTGAGTCGGGCTGACATAGAGCAATGGCATCGGGATGCCGTCGGCGAAGGCTTCAACCGACTTGGGCGCCGTACCCAGCTTGACCGGCAGCGGATTCACTCCATCCGAACTGGCGGAGACGGTGTCGTTGGCGGTCAGGTTCTGGCCGAAGATGGAAACCAGAGTTCCGGGCGCCACGTGGGACGCATCCGCGCCGCCGGTAATCGCAGTAGTGGTGATCACGGTCCCGGTGCTCGCGGTGCTGACGACCGTGGACGCCCCGGTCAGGCTGATGTTGTCTCCGATCGGCCCAGCCACTCTCGCCAGAACCACCACCTCGGCATCCGCGGGCTCGGCGGTGGCGATCACGAAGGGATCTCCCGCGCCGGAGTTGCTGGTCTTAATCGCGTTGGCCAGCCCCGTCGCGATGGTCCCCAGAGTGTCCGTCGCCAGCACGGTGTAGCTGTACGTGCCTGTTGCGCCGCTCTGGTTGTTGGTAACGGTTGCCGACACAACGTCGCCGGCATTGGGCGTCCCGGAAAGCGTGAGCAACCCGCCCGCAAACACCTCCATGCTGGCAGCATTGCGGGGCGCGGGTAGCGAAGGTGAAGGGGCCGTCGTGAATACCAGAACGCGGCGGCTGAAAGCCTCGGCGACGAACAGATTGGTGCCGTCCCAGGCCAACCCGGCCGGAGTGCGGATCGAATCGGTCGAGCCGATGCGCGCGGCGTCCACGACGTCAGAGGTGTTGTCCGTGGTGTTGTCGGAAATAAAATCGGTCTGGCCGATGACCAAATTCGCTGCAGCGGCGTTCGTGGTGGGGATCGGCTCGTAAATCAGCACGCGGTCGTTGCCGCCGTCGGCGACGAACAGCCGCTGGCCATCGGAAAGGGCGTAGCGCGGAAGGCTCAGCGTGACTGCGCACAAGTTCGGGTAGGTGGGATTGCTGTTGGTGTCCACTCCGTTCGAAACCGTGCACATCGCCGGCGATTCCACGCTGCTGGAGCTCACCGTGAACGCGTTGTCCGCGATATTGCCGGTCATATCCACTTGCCCGATCTCAACGTCGGCCGCCTGCTGGTTCTGCGTCGGGATCCCATTCCAGATCAGCACGCGGCTCTGGCCCAGGTCGGAGACGATCAGCCGCATGCCATCGGAGGTGACCGACGTCGGGTCGATCATGTTTTGGGAAGTCGCGGGGGGAATGCCCTTGGTCAGGTCGCCCTGAGTCTGTGTGACGAAGTCCGGCTGCCCGAGCACGAGATTGGCCGGCTGGGCATTCGCGGCCGGCCAAGTGTTCCAGAACAATATGCGATTGTTCCCGCTGTCGGCGACAAAGAGCTGGTTGCCCTGTATCCAGACGCCTTCGGGGCCGCGCAGGGTGTTCGCAGCCGGGATCACGGAGTTCGGAGTACCCGTATTGGGCGTGACGGTCGTGAAGTTCGGCTGGCCTAGCACCACGTCGGCGCCTTGCCCATTCGACGTGGGAATGTGATTCCAGAGAAGGACCCGGTTGTTGTCCGTATCGGCAATCGCAAGGTGCACGCCATCGGTTGCTACGGCCGTCGGCGTGCGTAACCCGGTTTGGGTGGATGCGAACCCGCTCCCGTTGAAATCCGTCTGGCCGACCACGATATCGGCGCGGCCGCCGCAGACCGGACACCACCAGTAGGGCGAGTTGGCGTTCTGCTGCGGAATGGCGGCCGCCGGAGGCAATTGCGTCGGGCCGGTGGTGCTCGACGGATCCCCGGGACCGAAGATGCTGTGGTAGATGAGGACACGATTGTTCTGTGGATCGGTGCCCGCGCGGAACGAGCTGGAATCCACCACGATGAGCATGCCGTCAGTGTAGGCGAGGCCGCTGACCGCGCCCAGCAGCATGTTGCCGGGATAGATTGCGCTTGCCGGCCCCGGAAGCTGGGCCGTAAAGAAGGGCTGCCCGATGACGGCGCGCGCCGCCTGGCCATTCAAGAAATCGGCGGCGAACATTGAGTTCGCAGCGAGGATGAGTATGCCAAAACGCTTCATATGTCAGGACTCGGATCTCTCAGTATAACAACTGCTTCCCGCCAGAAGACCACATCACCCACGTTCTGTGGCCGTGAGACGCATTCCAATGCGGACTGGTTTCTGGAAATGGCCCCGGTGGTCCATGCTGCGGCGCTAAAGCTTCCAACCAACGATAGCGTAGTCCAGTCCACCGAAGAAGGCTTCGCGGAAATCCCCCGGCAGCGACGCCAAAGCCGGGTTTCCTTCCACCGCGGGCGACAGCCGGTGAACCTCAATGCGTCCCATCCCGGCTTCTTCCAGGTAGAAACTCAGCAGGCCGGGCGGCACTGGCCGTACGTGCGTGGGATCGAGATAGAAGTGCGTGGCGAAAGTGGCCAGACATTCCGGGTTCGGCGTCTCGATGGCCAGCACGCCCTCCCGCCGTAGCTTTGCGGCCGCGCTGCGGATCATCCCCGGCAGCCGCTCCGGCGGCAGATGCTCCACCACGTGCGCGCAGAAAATGCCGCCCAGCGAATCGTCTGGAAGGTCCGGCAGGCAAGAGAGCAGGTCGCCGCACTCGGCCTCCAGACCCTTCGCGCGGCAGACCGCGGCCAGTTCCGCGCTCAGGTCGAGACCGCGCGCCGGAACGCCGGCCTCCCGCATCAGCTCCAGAAACTCGCCGCGGCCGCAGCCAAGATCGAGCACGTCGCGGCGCCCGGCGAAAAACGGCAGGTAGAACCGCTGCTTGCCGCGAACGTACTCTTCGCTGCCGCGAAACCGGTCGGCCATCTTGGCGTAATCGACCAGGGGCAAAGGCGACGGCGAGGGTGGCGCCGCCGGTGCAGCGGCTTCGTGAGCCAGCGCTTCCCGCTGGCGGACCAACCGCAGCTCGGTGTGAATGAGACGTTCGTAGTCCGCCCGAACGCGGTCGAAGTCGCCGCGGAGAATCCCCAGCTCGGTCCACATTCGCCGCTGAAGTTCCTCCGCGGTCTGGCCAATCCGCAGGTCGCAGGCCATCTTCAGCTCGGAGATGGTGCGCAGCACCTCGTTTTCGGTGGAGGCCAGCCGCAGCTCCCAACCAGCGCGCCAGTCGGCCCACTGTAACGGTAGATCGGCGTATTGCGCCAGCGCCCGGTTGTTTTCCTTCAGAGCTTCGAGCGCGGCCTCTATCGCGGCGAGCGACGCGCGGTTGAACTCCACCTGTCCGCGAACGTGCCAGTCGAGCAGGCGCGAGACGATCCGCTTCACAGACTGTATGGCGCCGTTCACCAGGCCTGGCCGGCGAGGATTCACCGTGCCGACCGCGGCGACCTTGGCCAGCGCCGCATCGCGCGCCTCGAGCAGCGGAACCAGATCGGGCAGCGTCACGCCGCCGGCGGCGCGGCCTTCGGGCGACCGGGCGCGCACGCGCTCGCGGATCTCGGCAATCATGGCGGCGAGCTCGCCGGCCGGGTCCTTCTCAACCTCGTCTGGCACGTTTTCTGTCCCGTGGCGTCCGGCTGCGCCCTCTCGAGGAGGAAGCCGAGTAACTGGCGGTCATCTTGGAGTAGATCCCGCCGCGCGGCGCGAACTCTCCCACCACGGTCGCCGACACGGGCTTGGCCGCGGCCACGATGTCCCGCAGAAACCGGTTCACCACGTTCTCCTGGAAGATGCCCAGGCTGCGATAGGCCAGCGCGTACATCTTGAGTGACTTCAGTTCCAGGCAGCGTTGCGCCGGCTGGTAGCGTATGGTGATCTCCCCGGAATCGGGCAGGCCCGTCTTGGGGCAGACCGATGTGAACTCGGGAATCGAGATCTCGATTTCATAGCCCGGGAACTGATTGGGCCAGGTCTCGATCTCGGGAAGCTCGGCGCCGATCCCGGCGCTCGCGTGCTCGTCCGTGTAACCGTACTTACTCATGGCTCAACCAGTGCCTTAGCGAGCAGATCGAGAAACAGCCCAACGTCGGCCACTACGCCGACCGCCTGGCCGGTGCCGCGGTCGCTCACCTTCGTAGCCACGGCAGGGTTGATATCGACGCACACGAATTTGATCCAGCTCGGCGCCATGTTCCCCGTGGCGATCGAGTGCAGCATCGTGCCCAGGCAAAGCACCAGGCCGGCGTCCTTCAATTCGGCGGCGTAGGCGTCCTGCGCCTGATTCATATCCGTGATGGTCTCCGGCAGCGGGCCGTCGTCTCGAAGGCTGCCCGCCAGAACGAACGGCACGCCGGCGTTCACGCACTCGTAGAGGACGCCCGCGCGCAGCCTCCCGCTCTCTACCGCCTGCCGCACGCCTCCGCATCGGTAAATGGCATTGATGGCCCGCATGTGGTTGCGATGGCCGTGCTCCTCCTGACGCCCGTCGGAGAGGCGCAAGCCGAGCGAGGTGCCGAACAGCGCCGCCTCAATATCGTGCACGCCTAGCGCGTTGCCGCTGAGCACGCCCTGCACGAATCCGTGCCGGATCAGCGCCGCCAGGCCCGCCGCGCCGCCCGTGTGCACCACCACCGGGCCGGCCACCACCAGAACCTTCTTCCCCTGCTCGCGCGTCTGGCGTATGAGCGCGGCCGTCTGCCGCACCGCCGTCTCCGCTTGCCGCTCGGAGGAAACGCCGTTCGACATGAAAGCGAACGCCAGGCGGTCGCGCTCCTTCGATTCCGGCAACACCCGGATGCCGCGCATGCCGACCACCACGCGGTCTCCGGCGCGAATATCGCGCAGGCGCCGGCACTCGGCCCGCCCTTCTGCCACCACGATCAGCGCGTCCATGCGCTGCTTCTCCACCTCGATCCAGCCCTGGGCGTGGCGCACCAGCGTGCGGTAGTTGGTGGAGGAATAGAAATCGTCGGGTGCGCAGCGGTCGCGTTCCACCTCGGCCAGCGCCGCGTCGGCCGGTTCGGCGGGCGAACAGCCCAGGCCAAGAAGCTGCTGGAGCATCCGCTCCATTTGCTCGGCCGCCTGAGCCTCGATCTTCAAGCGCAGGTACGACCCTTCGCTATTGGTCCGGCCGATGCGGAACTGCTCCACCTCGAAACGGCCGCCGTATTCGACGACCGTGTCGAAGATCCGCTCCATGATGTGCGAGTCGATCAGGTGGCCTTCGGCCTCGACGACCTCATGCAAAGCGCCGCTCATTGAAACCTCAGAACCCAGGATGAACGCAGAGAGAACGCCTATCCGCGACCGGCGTCCCCCGGCTGCTCGAGATGCTTCTCCCGGCTCCCTACGCCCGCGTCAGAAAAATCGGAATCCCGCACTTGCCCGCGTAATTCGGGCGGTACCGCTCGGTGTTATACATGCTGGCCAGATCCACCTTGCGCGGTCCCAGCTTCGGATCGGGGATCGGCATACGCGCGAAGCAGCCGTTAACCACGGCCATCATCACACCGTGTGTGCCTTCCTCCAGGCAGTCGCAGGCCATGTTGCCGTAAGTGGCGGCCACCAGCTTATCGATGAAATCCGGCTCGCCGCTGCGCAGCTCGTAAGTGAGATCGCTGATGACGGTCTCCTCTTTAACGCGCTTGCGGATCTCCTCGCTCAGGTCCTCGGCGACGTTCGCTTTCTTGCGGTGCCCGAACGCATCGGCCTCGCCGTATTCGCGGACGCTGTAGCCTTCCCACTCGGCGCCTTCGGAGAGTACGCACATCGAGTAGTTGCTGGGGTTGGCTCGCTTGTCTTCCATCAGCAGATCGATCATCCGCGGCAGGTCGAACTTGTGCTCGGGGATCGCGCAGCGGATCGAGGTGACGTAAGCCGTGTAAAGCGACGTGTAGCCGGCGTCGCGCCCGAAAACACGAAACAGGCCGATGCGCTCGTGTGAGCCGATGGTGGTGCGCTGCCGCTCGATGGCGCTGTGCGCTCGCGAGATGGCCGTCGAAAAGCCGATGCAGTACTCGGTGTTGCGAACGTCGTTGTCCATCGTCTTCGGGATGGCGATGACCTTGATGCCCGCCTTATCGAGATGCGCCGCGTAGCTGAGCGTATCGTCGCCGCCGATCGCCACCAGGTATTCGATCCCCAGCCTCTCCAGGTTGCTCAGCACCTGGGCCGTCATGTCGAACACAGTCGAGGTGACGCCCTTCTTGGTCAACTGCGCAGCCGGAAACTCCTTCCCCGCGAGAAACTCCGGGATGGCTTTCATCTTCAGCGGGTTCGTGCGCGAAGTGTGCAGGAACGTGCCGCCGGTGCGGTCCACGGTACGCGTGTTGTCGCGGTTCAACGGCAGAATATAACGCCCGCGGCTGTCGGCGTCGTCGAGGTCAACGTGCGTCAATCCCTCCCATCCTCGCCGGATGCCGGTCACTTCGCAGCCCATGTCGTGGCCGCGGTACACCACGCCTTTGATCACCGAGTTCAAACCCGGGACGTCGCCGCCGCCGGTCAAGATTCCAATCTTTTTCATTGCCATTCGAAGCTCCTGAGAATGAAGTCTTTTCGATTATAGCGGATGACGGGTACCGCGCTCACGCGCCATAACCGCCGTCCCTACGCCCAGTACGCCACGCCGGGCTTCTCGCGAATCACCAGGCTCTGCAGAAAGCGCGCCGCCTTGGCGAGGCCCTCTTCCGTCGACATCAGACTGTCCTCGTGCTCGATCGACAGCACGTAATCGTAGCCGTACATCGACAGCGTGGAGATGAACTCGCTCCACCAGCCTGCGTCGTGCCCATAGCCCACCGAGCGGAAAATCCAGGAGCGGCGCCGCTCGTCCGTGTACTTCTTGGTGTCGAGCACGCCGGTCAGCGGCAGGTTGGCGTCGTAGATCTGAGTGTCCTTCGCGTGCACGTGGAAGATGGCGTCGCCCAGGATGCGCACCGCCTTGATCGGGTCGATGCCCTGCCAGAAGAGGTGGCTGGGATCGAAGTTGCAGCCCAGGTTCGCGCCCGCCTCGGCCCGCAGCCGCAGCATCGCCTCCGGGTTGTAGACCAGGAAGCCGGGGTGCATCTCGAGCGCGATCTTGACGCCATGATCGGCGGCGAACTTGGTGCGCTCCTTCCAGTACGGAATCGCCTTCTCGCGCCACTGCCACTCCAGGATGTCGCCGAAGTGCGTCGGCCACGCGCAGGTCACCCAGTTCGGGAACTTCGCGCCGTCGCTGTCGCCGGGGCAGCCCGAGAAATCGATCACCACCGGCACGCCCAACTTTTCGGCCAGCAGAATGGTCCGCCGGCTGGTCTCGCGGCTCTTCTGGGCGATCTCCGCGTTCGGGTGCAGCGGCTCGCCGTGACAGCTCAGCGCGCTGATGCTGACACCGCCGGCGGCGATCTGCGCCTTGAACTCATCGAGCGCCGCAGCGTTGTCGAGCATCGAGAGTTTGCAATGTGGGTCGCCGGGATAGTTGCCAGTGCCCAATTCCACCGTGTCAATGTCCAGGCCCTTCAACTTCGCGACGACCTGGTCAAGCGAAAGATTCGCCAGAAGTGCAGTGAACACGCCGACTCTCACAAGACTTCCTCCTTCGTCAATCAGTGAACAGAATATCAGACGCCCGAGCGAAACCGGCCTACCGCCAGGCCTTCCAAATCAGCAGCGCCACGCCTGCCAGGAATCCCGCCAGCGCCTGGTATTCCTCATTCTTCCAGTAGAGCCGCCACTGGAATCGCTCCGGCGAACCGCACCGCGCCGGACGCAGCCACAGCATCCTCACGCGCTCCGCATACGCGCCGTACTCGGGGAACAGCTTCCTTAGATACTCCTCTTCGAGCTGGATCGCCGGAAGGTATACCAGCGCGAAGACCGCCGCGAACAGCAAGGCCAGCAGCGTCTGCCGCGAAGCGATCGCGAATCCCGCCGCCACGAGCGCGGTCCCCAGATAGAGCGGATTCCGGACGTACGCGTACGGCCCGCCGGTGGCCAGGCTCTGGTTCTTCGCCAGGTGCCCGGCCGCCCAAGCACGCAGGGCGAGCCCCGCCGCAGCCACCGGAAGCCCCCACTCCAGCGAGCGCGCATTCGGCGCGGAGAACCAGGCGAACGCCGCCACCATCCCGAACCCGGCGAGTACGCGCAGACGCGCCACGGCGTCCGCATAAGGTCTGGGAAACGGCATCACTCCGGCTGGCACCCCGCTGGCTTGGCCTTCCCCTGCAACCGCGCCTTCAGCGCTTCGAAGACTGCGTCGGGCGTGATCCTCGACATGCTGGCGTCGGGCTCCGGCCGCCGTTTGTAACTCGTCTCGGCACCCGGCACGCGCAGGACCGCAAACGTGTCTCCGTAAGGGCCGTTGCGCGCGGGATCGGTCGGTCCGAACATCGCGACGCCGGGCTTCCCCAACGCCGCAGCCAGGTGCGCCGGCCCGCTATCGAGCCCCAGCACCGCAGCCGCCCGCCGGGTTGCGTAAATCAATCCAGGAATGCCCGAGGTGTGCACGAACGCACCGTCCACGTGCGCCAGGTCGGCGGCACTCGAGGGAGGCCCGTTCAGCACCAGCGCCACGCCCAGCTCTTCGTTGAGCCGCCGCGCCAGCGCGCGATAGAACTCGAGCGGCCACTGCTTCGCCCCCCAACCCGCGAGTGGACTCGAGAGCACAAACTCCCCGCCCGGAAGATCGCCCTCAGGCGCCCCCTCGGGCAGCGGGAACGTCACCAGCATGGTGGACGCCCCGGCCGCAGCGGCCACCTCCAGATTCGAATCCACAATGTGGCCACTCGCCGTGCGCACCTCGTTCGAATAGAAAACGGCCGCGGCCTTCTCGCGCACCTGTGTGCGGTGGAAGCCGTAAATCCGATCCGAGCGCGCCAGCGACGCGATCAGTGCCGATTGCACCAGCCCCTGCAGATCCACCGCGAAATCGTAGTGCGTCGCACGCAGCAGCCGCCACGCCTCGCCCCAGCTCTTCAAGCGGCGGCGATCGAACGGAACCAAGCGGTCGATGTAAGGATTCCCTTCGAGCAGCGGCGCCCAACGCGGTTGCACCACCCAGCTCAGCACGGAACCGGGAAAGCTGTGCTTCAGCGTGGCCACCGCGGGCAGGGCGTGGATCACGTCGCCCATCGAGCCGAGGCGGACCACCAGAATCCGCGGCCCTCCGCCCGGACCCCTGGCACTACCGTGTCTGAACATGCCGAATCAAATCCCGAGTGCGCTCCGCATCGGCGGTTTCCTCGCGGTAAACCTCGTCCGGCTGGAGCGGTGCGTCGCCGAGCACCACGTAGTCTACCACTCCCAGCGCCGCCACCAACTCCGCCCGCGCATGCGCCGGAAGCAGCGGCTTGGCGGGCTCGCGAATCGCGGCGAACACGACCGAGCCCTCGCCCGCGATCTCGCGCAGCCGCCGTGCATGCGCCGCCAGCAACGGATCGAACGTGCCGGCAACCAGCTTGACAGTCTTCCCCGCCCTCCTGGCCGCCTCCGCAGCCACGGCCGCTGCGCCGCCATCGAGGATCTTGGTCCGTGTGTCCACGATCCCCTATTTGACCAATTCGAGCGCGGTCTCCGCCACTTTTTCCGCGCTGACGGAGGTCATACATCGATGGTCGATCGGGCAATCGCGCAACATGCACGGGCTGCAATGGACCCCCGCTCGCACGATGCGCGAGATCGGGCCGCCGGGCGCCGTAGCGACGAAATCCGTCGGGCCGAAAACAGCGACCGTGGGAACGCCCAGCGCCGAGGCCAGGTGCATCGCGCCCGCGTCGTTGGTGAGGAACACCCGGCAGGCCGCGGCCAGGTCGATGAACTGCGCCAGCGTGGTCTCCCCCGCCAGGCTCAGCACCTGCACGCCCGCCCGCCGGACCGCTTCAGCAATCGCCCGGCACAACTCGCGCTCCGGCGCCGAGCCGAAGATCGCAACCGAGCCGCCGAGCGCCTCCGCCACGCGCACCGCGCTCTGTGCGAACCGTTCCGGAAGCCATTGCTTGGCGCGGCTGTTCTGCGCGCCTGGGCTCACGCCCACCACCGGCCCCTTCATGCCCATTCGCTCGAACGTCTCGCAACCGGCGCGGCGCGCATCGTCGCCAGCGTGAAGCAGGATCGGCTCGGCCGGCGGCAGCGCATCGAGGATGCCCGCCCTCCGCAGCAGTTCCAAATAGTAGAAGCGCTCGTGCGGCGGCGTCTCCCCGGGCTTGGGCGGCGCGATGCGGTCCGTCAGCAGGAATCCGCGGCGGTCCCGATCGTATCCGATGCGGCGCGGAATCCCGGCGAGGCGCACATCGAGCGCGCTCCGGAACGAATTGGGCAACAGGATGGCCGCGTCGAACTGCCGTCCGCCCAGCGCCAGCACCACCTCATCCGCCGCCGGCTCGCGGCGATAGAGATCGGCCACCCACCCCCGCGCCAGCACCGTGATCCGGGCTTCCGGGCACTTTGCCCGCAAGGCGCGCAGCGCCGGCAGCGACATCACTGCGTCGCCGAGCCAGCTCGTCCCCCGCACCAGAATCTTCGCCCACGCCACCCGACCAGCGTACTGCATCCGCGTGGCGCAGGCACTCTTGCCTGCCGCGTCGAGACTGTTCTCGACGCTTGTCCGTGCCTCGGAAGAACTATCTTGGGACCGCCGCTGAATCGGCGTTTATCGGCGTTCATCGGCGGCCAGAATGTATTCACATTTTCCTGCGCGATCTTCTTTGACAGGCTACGCTCGTCCTTGTACACCCGGTCGTGCCCATGAAGAATCCATCTCATCCCGGCGCAATCGTCCGGCACGACTGCATCGAACCGCTGGGCCCCACGGTGACGGAGGCCGCCAGAATCCTTGGCCTGACCCGCCAGGCGCTGAACAACCTCGTCAACGGCAAGGCCGGCGTCTCCGCCGAGATGGCCGTGCGGCTTGCGAAGGCCTTCGGCAGCGAACCGGAATTCTGGCTGCGGCTGCAGATGAACTACGACCTCGCCCAGGTTCGCCGCCGCGAATCCGAAATCAACGTGAAGCGCTTCAGGAAGGCCTCGTAGAGACGCCTATAAACTGCGCGCGGCCCCCCGCCCGCGCCATAATAGCTCCGTGGGCCGCTGCTACACCCGCGAAGCACTTGTCGCCGCCCGGGCTGAATGGAAGCGCCAGGGGAAAACCGTCGTGCTCACGAACGGCTGCTACGACATCCTCCACCCCGGCCACGTCCGCCTGCTCGAGCAGGCGCGGTCCCTTGGAGACGTCCTGATCCTGGCCCTCAACAGCGACGCCAGCGTGCGCCGCCTCAAGGGTGAAGGCCGCCCGCTGACCGGCGAGCGCGACCGCTCTTCCCTTGCCGCCTCGCTAGCCGCCGTCGATGCCGTCGCCGTCTTCGACGAGGACACGCCGCGAGAGATCGTTTCCGCCGTATTGCCAGATATACTGGTCAAGGGAGCCGACTGGGCTCATTGGGTAGCGGGCCGCGAAGAAGTGGAAGCCGCGGGCGGCAAAGTGCTGACGCTGGCTCTCGAGCCCGGCTACTCCACCACCGGAATCGTGGAAGAAATTCTCTCGCGTAAGCCGCTTTGACTCACCCCGCCATCCGAGACTTGTTCAACGGGCTGGGACGCCATCCCGCGTTCCAGGAGCTCGTGCGCTCGCTCCTCGGGGCGCACACGCGCGACGCCGCGCCGCAACTCGGCCTCTCCGGCCTCACCACCACCGCCAAGGCGCTCTACACGGTGCTGCTGTGGCAATCGCTCGAAAGGCCGCTCCTCGTCGTGGTGGACGGCAATCGCGAGGCCGAGGCCCTTTCGGAATCCATCGAAACATTTTTCGAGCTTCTGGTTTCCGGCCGCGGAATCCCGCACCCGCAGCTTCTGCCCGCGCTCGACGTCCTGCCCGGCCAGGGCCTCTCTCCGCACGCCGAAATCGCCGAACAGCGCGCCCGAGGCCTCTGGCGTCTCGCCACGGAGCGCGTGCCGGTAACGGTCACGCCAGTGGCCTCGGCGCTGCTCCGCACGGAACACGCCGACTTCTATCGCCAGCTCGCCCTTGCCCTGCACACTGGCGACGAAGTCTCGCTCGAAGATGTAACGGCCCACCTCGATAGCATCGGCTACGAGCGCCGCGAACCAGTCGAGCTGGCCGGCGAGTACTCCGTGCGCGGCGGCATCCTGGACGTCTTCCCGCCCGATGCCGGCCGGCCTTACCGCATCGAGTTCTTCGGCGACCGCGTCGAATCCATGCGCCGGTTCGAGCCCGATACCCAGCGCTCCGTGGTCAAGGTGCAGGAAGCCCGCCTGCTGCCTTTGATCGAAACCCCGAAGTCGCAGGCGCTCTTCGACGACCTCTCGCAGGCCACCGCCGGCGAGATCCCCGCCACCGGCCAGCCCTTCCCCGGTTGGGAGCTGCTGACGCCGCTGGTCCGTCCGCGCGCGGGATCTCTCGTCGGCCTGGTTGAGCGGCCCGTCATCGTCTGGGACGAGCCTGAGCAGCTCCGCGGCGCGGCCGAGCGCTTGTGGAAGCGTCTGGAAGATCCCGAGCGCGAGCCGCTGTGCCCGCCGGAGAAGATCTTCCTCCGCTGGGAGGAGCTCGAAGAGAAGGCCGCATCCGCGCCCCAGGTGGCGCTGCGCGAGCTGGAGCTCTCGCCCGATCCGGCCGCGCTCCACATCGCCGCCCGCCCCGCCATGACCTTCCAGGGCAACGTGCAGGTGGCCGTCGCCGAAGCGCGAGGCATGGTGGAGAACGGCGGCCGCGTGGTCTTCTTCGCGGCGTCCAACGGCGAGCTCGAGCGGCTTGCCGAAATCCTGCAAGAGTACTCGGTCCCGTTCCAGCTAGGCCTGGAACCATCCGGCGCAACACCGTCCTACCTGGCCGAGCGCGCCTATCTGGCGGGCTCGGTGGCCAGCACCTATCTGGTTCGCGGCCTCGTCCGGCACGGCGTCGCCTTTCCCGAAGAGCGGCTCGCGATCTTCGGCTCGGAGGATCTGTTCGGCGCCTCCGATTGGGCCGCTAAAGCACCTTCGCCCAAGGGCAGCCTGGGCGCGTTCGCCGCCGACCTGGCCGACCTCAAGCCTGGCGACCACGTGGTTCACGAGCAGCACGGCGTCGGCCGTTTCCTCGGTCTCCGCCAGATAGCGCAGGGCGAGCAGAGCGGCGATTATATGCTGCTCGAATACGCGGGTGACGCGCGCCTCTACGTGCCGCTCACCCGCATGGACCTGATCCAGAAGTTCCGAGGCGCCGGCGAGCATCCGCCCGCTCTCGATCGGCTAGGTGGCGCCACCTGGGCCCGCACCAAGACCCGCGTCAAGGCCAAAATGCGCGATATGGCCGACGAGCTCCTCAAGCTCTACGCCGAGCGTAAACTTTCCTCCGGCTTCTCCTTTTCCGCCGACGGCAACTGGCAGCGCGAGTTCGAGGACGCTTTCGAGTTCTCCGAGACCGCCGACCAGCTCACCGCCATCGGCGACATCAAGCGCGACATGGAGCACGAGCAGCCCATGGACCGCCTTCTCTGCGGCGACGTCGGCTACGGCAAGACCGAAGTGTCCATGCGCGCGGCCTTCAAAGCTCTGGGCGACGGCAAACAGGTGGCCGTCCTGGCGCCCACCACGGTTCTCTGCTTCCAGCACTACGAAACCTTCCGCCGCCGCTTCGCCGCCTTCCCCGTGCGCGTCGAAATGCTCAGCCGCTTCCGCTCTAACAAAGAGATTCAGGCGGCGCTCGCCGATACCGCCGACGGCAAGATCGATATCCTGATCGGCACGCACCGGCTGCTCTCGAAAGACGTCGAATTCCGCGACCTGGGCCTGCTGATCGTCGATGAGGAGCAGCGCTTCGGCGTCCGCCACAAGGAACGGCTGAAGCAGATGAAGAAGAACGTGGACGTGCTGACCATGACCGCCACGCCCATTCCGCGCACGCTGCACATGTCCCTGCTCGGCCTGCGCGATCTCTCCGTCATCGAAACGCCGCCCAAGGATCGCCTGTCGATCCAGACCGTGGTGGCGCACTTCGAGCCCGGCCTCATCAAGGCGGCCATCGAGCAGGAACTCGGGCGCGGCGGCCAGGTCTATTTCCTGCACAACCGCGTCGATTCCATCTGGGCGCGCGCGGCGCAGATACAGGAACTGGCGCCTTCCGCCCGCATCGGTGTGGGCCACGGCCAGATGGGCGAGGCCGACCTCGAAAAAGTGATGCTCGGCTTCATGCACCACGATTTCGACGTTCTGGTCTGCACCACCATCGTCGAGAATGGCCTCGATATTCCACTCGCCAACACGATGGTGGTCGAGAACGCCGAGCGCTATGGGCTCAGCGAACTGTACCAGCTTCGCGGCCGCGTGGGGCGCTCCAACCGCCGAGCCTATGCCTATCTCCTGGTGCCCGCCGATACGGAACTGAGCGAGGTGGCGCGCAAGCGTCTGGCGGCTCTAAAGGAGTTCAGCGACCTGGGCGCCGGTTTCAAGATCGCCGCCCTCGATCTGGAACTGCGCGGCGCTGGCAACCTGCTCGGCGGAGAGCAGCACGGCCACATCAACGCCGTGGGCTTCGACATGTACGTGCGCATGCTCGAGGAAACCGTAAGCGAGATCAAAGGCGAAGAGGTCCCCGTCCAGATCCACGCCAACATCAATCTGGGCCTCGACCTCCGCATCCCGCCCGAGTACATTGTCGACGAGCACCAGCGTCTGCGCGCTTACAAGCGCATCGCCGAGGCGGAGTCCGCCGAGCAGGCCGAGACCATCCGCGGAGAGCTGGCCGACCGCTACGGCCCGCCGCCCGAGGCCGTATCCCATCTGCTGGAGTATTCCGTGGTCAAGAGCCTGGCCCAGCGGATCGGCGTAGAGCACATCGACCGCCGCCAGGGCGTGCTGAACGTCAAGTTCCACGCCGAATCGAGAGTGGACCCGTCGAAGCTGATGGCGCTGGTCAGCGCCGCGCGCGCGGCCCAGTTCACCCCCGCCGGCGTCCTGCGCCTCCCCCTTGACGGCCTTACCGCGCCCGACCGCATCCTCGAATTCCTCAAGCAGCGGCTGGGCGACCTCGCCACTCCCGCCTGAGCACCGCCATGATCCGCTCCGTGAAAGTCAAACCCAGCTCGAAGAACCCGCGCATCGAAGAAGCGGCCGATGGCAGCCTCACGGTGCACTTGAAGTCGCCGCCCATCGAGGGCCGCGCCAACGAGGAGCTGATCGCGCGGCTGGCCGGGCATTTCGGCGTCCCCAAATCGCGCATCCGCATCAAGTCGGGCACGGCCTCGCGAAACAAGCTGGTCGAGATCGGTTGAACGGTGGTCCGCGACGCGTAGTATACTTGCGGAGAACTAAAGCCATGCTTCGACTCTTGCCCTGGACTCTGCAGGTATTGCTGGCGGTCGTGGTAGTCATCGCCGGTTATTACGATATACGCTATCGCCGCATCCCGAACTGGCTCACGCTGCCCTGCGTGATCGTCGGTTTCGCGCTCAACGCGTTCCTCGAGCCGCCGGTGTGGCATGGGCTCGGCGACGCCGGCCTAGGCTTCGCCCTGGCGCTGCTCATCAACTTCCCGCTCTACCTGCTCCACGCGCGCGGAGCTGGCGACGTGAAGCTGCTGGCCGCCATCGGCGCCCTGGTCGGATGGAGAGACTGGCTCGCAATCCTGTTCCTCTCCAGCATCCTGGGCGGCGTGATCGCGGTCATCATGATGTTAGCCAAAGACCGCGTCCGCAAGACTCTGGTGAACACCGCCGACATCGTGACGGAGATGATGCACCTTCGCGCGCCGCACCTCAAGAGCGCCGAGTTCGACGTCAAGAGTCCTGTCGGCCTCCGTCTGCCGCAGGGCGCTGTGATCGCGCTCGGCTGCTGCCTCTTGCTCGGCCTTCAGGCTTTCTTGCAACGATGAGGCAGTCAGGCGCTCTCGGTCTCAGCCTGCCGTGAAAGTCGCAGCGCGAACGCGCCGATTCCTGCCAGAACCAGCGTAAGCACCTGAACGCGAGCGAAGGATGCCAACGGCTGAGTTACCCAGGCCGCCACGTATAGCACCAGCATCCATCCGAGGAACGCCGAGCGAGCGGATTCGGCGCGCTTACCCTGCCACGCATAGATCGTCCCCGCCATCGTGAGGGCGCTGATGACGATCATGATCGTGTCGTAGATAGGAACGTAGAGGTTGAATACCAACGTCCAGGCGATGGTCGCAGCCCACAGCAGACCGTCCGCCTGCGTGCCGGGCCGCGAGCGCGCCCACCGCACGGCGAGGTACACAAACGCGGCGCCCCCGAGTATCCACGCGGCTGCGGCGCTGGCGGCCGAGTAACTGCCGAACAGTAGACGAAGGAAGGTGTGTATGTTGACGTACTTGAACAGCGGCAGGGGAGACGGGTTGCGGGAAGTGAATTCGGCATACAGCCGCAGCGTCCGGAGAAACCCTCGGCACCCCTCATAGCCTGTCACGGCCAGCGAAAGGCCGCCCAGCGCAGCGGCGCTTACGGCGAAGCCGAACAGCATCCGAAACCGCCTGCCCGCGACCATCATGGGCGCCAGCAGGACCAGCAGGCTTGGTTTATACAGACAGAGCGCCAGCACTGCTCCCGCGGCGAAAGGGTGGCGGGACCGCCACCGGGTGCACAGAGCGAGCGCGAAGAAGCCCAACGCCGAGAGCTGTCCGCCCCCGCAACACTCGATGGCGAACGGCGCAAACGACAAGCAGGCGAGAAACACGGTCCGGGACGCCCCGGCGAAATCGTGCCCTTGCGGCCGAAGGAGCGCAAGGCCGGTCCCATAGAGCAGCGCCGAAATCGCCACCCACACCGCGTAGCTCCACAAAAGCGGCAGGCAGGCGAGCGGCCGAAAGAGCAGCGCCAGGAAAGGCGCGTTGGCGAATACAAGAGAGAGTTCCGGGCGCATCCCCGGAAGGAGGGCGTGCTGCAACCTATACTGCAGAAGCCCGTCGTAGAGGCTAGCGTGCGGATACTCGTTCAGAATCTTGCCGGCGGCGTAGAACTGCACGAAGTCGCCACACGGCTGGTGCCCGAGGAACGGCAGCCCGCGCGCGGCAAAGCTCAGCGACAGCCCCACCAGCACGACTGTAACGAGAAGCGCAGCCCAGGATACGGCCCGTATCTCCCGGACTCCGGGCAACGGCCCGAGCAGGGTCCTCACCTTATTGCCACAACGGGGTAGGTGCCGGGTCGGCACGTCAGGCATCCTCTCGCGGGCCCCTGGCAACCATTCACTCTAGGCCCCAGAGACCTCTGGCACGCCGCCGGCAACAGGAGGGCCCCTGATATTGCTTCTCGAACTTCAAGGATCGGGATTGGGAAACGCCTAGGGGGCGACGCCGGCCCACGTTCCGTGGTTTCCTGCGCCGCCCGCCCCGGTCCGAACCGGCTGCTCCAACGGCCTCAGCCCTGCAGCTTGCGTTTGCGACGCCGCATGATGAGCAGAATCAAGATCACTCCAGCCGCGATCCAGAGAACCGCGGGTAGGATTTGTTGACTGGACATTATGTATTTCTCCTTTCCTAAGGTGACGCGCTCTTGAACTTAAGACTACTAGCCCCCTGCACTCTTCATCAGCGGCCCAAGTCCTCTGATCAACTGCAGCATGCCGGGACCGGCTGCGACCAGCATCATTGCTGGCATGACTAGAAAGAATATCGGAAATGTCAGCTTCACGCCCACTTTGGCTGCCCGCTCTTCGGCTGCCTGGCGGCGCTTTACTCGCATAAAATCGGAGTGCGTTCTGAGCGACTCCGCAACGCTCGTTCCGAACCGGTCGGCTTGCACCATGGTGGCCACCAACTTCCTCAGATCGGGCTCTGCCGTCCGATCGGACAGGTTCTTGAGCGCTTCCATACGACGCTTGCCAGCGCGCATCTCCAGCGTGACAAGCCCTAGTTCTTCGCTGAGGTCCTTGTGCGTCAGGATCAGCTCCTTGGCTACGCTGTTGATCGCCTGGTCCAGGCCCAAGCCGGCTTCCATGCACACCACCATCAGGTCCAGTGCATCGGGCAACGCGAATCGGATTCGCTCCTGACGGCGGCTGACCAGCAAGTCCAGGCCCAGGTTAGGGAGGAAAAACCCGCCCAGCACAAACGCCGGCCAGACGATCACGCGGAGGATCGGGTTGCTGATATGAGGCCAGACCACGGCCGCCACGATCAACATCACGACAGCCAAGATAAGCTTCAGGCCGTAATGGATCGTAACCGCCCGCTCACCGCGAAACCCTGCGGCGATCATGGTCCGCCGTACCATACCGGCTTCCTGGGGCGATATCGGGACCTTCTCGCCGATCGTTTGAACCACACGCACGATCCAGGTCTGCTCCGGCGAGCCGGTTGCGCTGATCGTCGCGGCTGCAGCGGCCGCCGGCGTCTCTTCCAGCGTGCCCAGCCGCTTCTGGAAGCTCGTCGGCCGGGCATACAGCATGTAGCCCATAGCCGTAATCAGTCCCGTCACAAAAACGAAAAACAAGAGCCCAATGTAGAGCATGGCTTATACCTTTATGTCCACGATCCAGCGAATGACGAAGTGCCCCAGGACCACGCAGAGAACTGCCGCGACGATCAGCTTTTGGCCCAGGGGGTCGTTCGCCATCCCTGGCAGATAGGTAGGCGCCACCGCCATCAAGCCGAACATCAGTGCCACCGGCATCAACGTCAGCACAGTCCCGGTCATCCTCCCGTGCGCGCTCGCCGACCTCACCTGCCCTTTCAACTTGAAGCGCTCGCGAATCACGTGCGCCAGATTCGTCAGGATCTCCGCCAAGTTGCCGCCCGTCTCGCGTTGTAAAAGCACCGCTGCAACGAAGAACTTTAAATCGAGCAGTGGCATGCGTTCGGTCATGTTCCTCAACGCTACGTCGATCGGTAGCCCGAGATTGCTTTCGTTGAACACCTTGCGGAACTCGGCCCCGAGCGGCTGCGGCGATTCCTCCGACAGCATCTCGAGCGCGATCGAGAAGGCGTGCCCGGCTCGCATCGCCCGCGACAGAAACTCCAGCGCTTCCGGAAATTGCTCTTCGAAAGCACCCATCCGCTTTGTCCTTTTCCTCGCCACCCAGAAGTACGGCATCAAGCCAAAAACCAGGGCCAACGCCAGAATGCTCGGCCACGAGTACAGAAGAACCTTGAATCTGGCCCCCAGGATCGCGCCGGGAATGGTGCAGATCACCATCGACATCAGCAGCGTCGTCAGATTCATAGTGAGGCCCGCCTGCTGGATTTTCACTTCCAGCTTCTTCGCGAAGTTGAGCTGGCCGATGAACTTCATCAACGCGGAGCCGGTCTCCCTGCCCACGTCCATGAGCACCTTGGTCTCCGTCTGCTGGGTCTGGCCCACAGCAGTCTGGAGCATCTCGGTGACCTTCTTCTTCTTCTGCGCTTCGAGCACGTTCCAGCCGAACACCATCACCGCCGTCACCAGGGCGAAGATGAACAGGAAAAAGATCACCATTACTGTGGTAGACATATGCGCCTCAGTGAATCTCGACCGACGTCTGGAACACCGACGGAGCCAGTACAATCCCAGCCGATTTCAGCCGCTCATAGAACTTCGGACGGATACCCGTCGGCCGGAACTTGCCCATTACCCTTCCGTCTTCCCTGACTCCCGATTTCTCGAAGACGAAGATGTCCTGCGTCGTCACCTGGTCCCCTTCCATTCCGACGCACTCCGTCAGGTGAGTGATCCGGCGGCTGCCATCGCTGAATCGCGCAATTTGAATGAACAGGTCCACCGCCGACGCTACCTGCTGCCGGATCGACCGCACGCCCATGTTCGCGTTCGCCATGCCCACCATCACTTCCAGACGCCCGATGGCGTCGCGCGGGCTGTTGGCGTGGATGGTGGTCAGCGAGCCATCGTGGCCCGTGTTCATCGCCTGAAGCATGTCCAGCGCTTCTTCCGAACGAACCTCGCCCACCACGATACGGTCCGGCCGCATACGAAGGGCGTTCACCACCAACTGGCGGATGCGGATGGCGCCCTGTCCTTCGATGTTTGGCGGCCGCGCCTCCATGCGTGCCACGTGGGTCTGCCGTAACTGCAATTCCGCGGCGTCTTCGATCGTGACGATGCGCTCGTCTTCCGGAATGTAGCCTGAAAGCACGTTCAATAGCGTGGTCTTGCCCGCGCCGGTACCGCCGGAGATGATCACGTTCAGACGGGCCTTCACGCACGCCTGCGAAACTTGCAGCATGCCTTCGGTCATCGACAGGTTCCGAACCAGCTCTTCGGCCTGGATAGGATCGCGCCGGAAACGGCGGATCGAGAGCAGAGGGCCGTCCACCGCCACGGGCGGGATGACGGCATTCACGCGGGAGCCGTCCGGCAGCCGCGCGTCCACCAGTGGCGAGGATTCGTCCACGCGCCGGCCCACCCGCGAAACGATCTTCTCGATGATGCGCAGCAGGTGGGAGTTGTCCTTGAACTCCACCGGCGTGCGGTGAAGTTTGCCGTGCCGCTCTACGTAAACCAGACGCGGCGTCGTGACCAGGATGTCCGACACGGTCGGGTCCTGCAACAACGGCTCGAGCGGCCCGAGACCGAAGACCTCGTTGAGGACTTCCTCGGTGATCCGTTCCTTCTCCAGCCGGCTCAGCGGCGTGCTCTCTTCTTCCAGGAGCTTCGCCACCGCCGCGCGGATTTCACCGCGCACACGCTCGCCGCCCAGTGCCGACAGCACTTCGAGGTTGATTCGCTCGAGCAGCTTGCGGTGAAGAGCGAATTTCAGTTCCTGGTACTCGGGCGAAGGCGACTGCACGTTGAACAGACGGTTCACCCAACCCGAGTCGGCGGCCTTAGTCGTCACCGCGAAATTATTCGTCATCTGCCGCGAAACCCTCCCTGCAAAGGTTCGAAATGCTGCCCGGCTCCCGTGGACTGCGGCATGGGCTTACGATCTCCCCGCACTGCGCGCGCCTGCGTTTCCGGCTGGCGCCGCCTCTCTCCGGTAGCCTTCGCTGCGAGACTCCCACCGCCTCGCTAAAAGATCGAAAGACCCAGTCTCTGCTTTCCTTTTTCCTTGGGGGCCGGCTGCACTCCCGCAATCTTGCCCGCCAGACCGCCCAGCGCTTTGCCGAGCTCCGTGCCGGCCGACAAGAGGTTGCCTTCCGAATACGCCTCGAATAACTCGGGGTAGGCGTTCGGCAGCATGTCGAAAATCGACAGGCCCAGAACTTTCTGCACCTGCGCCAGATCGAAGTCCATCCGCTTCGGCGCACGGTTCAGAACCAGCCGCAGCTTGTTGCGGGCATACCCCGTGTCGAGGACGGCCTGCACCACCTGTTTCGTCTGATGCAGCGCTGGCAGATCGAGCGTGGCCACTACATACATCTCGTCGATCTCCCCGAGCACGCCCGCCGTCAGCATGCTCAGGCCTCGGCCCAGGTCCACCGCGATCCAGTCGTAAACCCCGCGCGCAAACTGCAATACGTGGCGGAACGGTTCGCCTTCGAGCGCTTCCCGAAGGGTCGCCGAGGCCGGCGCTGAAATCACTTCCACGCCCGGAATCCCGTTCGAGACCAGCGCCTTCCAATAACTTTGGTCCAGCCGGTGCACGTTGCGGACTGCGTCCAAAACCGTATAGGTGGATTTGGACTTCATCAGGAAACCGATCAAACCCGACTCCATGTCGAAGTCGGCCAGAAGCACTTCCTGCCCGGTCGCTCGCTGGATCTCCACCGCTACGTGTGAGACTACCGTCGTCGCCCCGCAGCCACCTTTGGCTGAAACGAAGCCTACGGTCTTGCCACGATGTTTCCCCGGCGCCGACTGCGCCTTCGTACGTTCAGTCGAGAGCCGCTCCAGCGCCCTGCTTAGCCCAGCCTCGATGGGCGGATAGAGAAACTCGCTCGCACCCGCCCGAATCGCCCCCAGAATCACCTCTGGATCCGCCGCGTCGTTCAGCGCGATGATCTGGGGGGGCGAGGAACAACTCTTGACCCGGCGCACTACGTTTTCAAACGGCTCGGAAAGCCGCGTGAGATCGATCACGAGGACGTCCAGCCGTAACTGCTCGACCTGGTCGAGGAAGGCGGTGGTGTCGCCGATCGACGGCTGCTGTAACAGCACCCGGACAGGCAGGCCTTTCAGGCAGGTTTGTACCTCCTGAAACAGGTTCTGGCTGGCGATCACCAATCCGATTCTGAGCGGCTCCATCTATCGGACCTCGTTATGGCGCAGGCGTTGACGGCGTCGGCAACGGCGTCGTCATGGTTCCCGCATTCTGTGGTGTCGCGGGAGCCTGGGGCAATGCCAGCAACTGAATCGTCGGAGCGGCCGCAGGTGCTGCCTGTCCCGACCTCTCCAGTGCCTTCAGTTGCTCCACCGGAACGGCTTCCGTCAGCGCCGGAACCGGAACCGGTCCGGTCACCGACATAGGCGGCGTGCGCGGCGCTTCCTTGTCCGACTCTTTCATCGGCAATTGCGGAAACTTGATGTCAGGCAGCGGCATGCCTGCCGGGATGGGCCGGACCAGTTCCGGCGTCACCAGCACCAGCAGCTCATTGTTCGTCTTGTTGCGCGACCGCGATTGGAACAGCTTTCCGAGTACCGGAATGTCGCCCAGTCCCGGAATCTTCGACAGGGTCTCCGTCGTCCGGTTGTCCAACAGCCCGCCGATCGCGAAGCTCTGGCCATCTTCGAGCTCGATCTCGGTCTGCATCCGGCGAATGGAAAGCGCCGGCACCGAGAAGCCCGAAAGCGAAATGCCATCCGCGGGGTCGAGCGAACTCACCTCGGGCGCCACCCTGAGCCGGATCGTCTTGCGTGGCGTGACCACGGGAACGAAGTTGATCCTGACCCCGAACTCCTTCCACATGATGGAAACCTGGCCAAGACCGCCGGCCGCGCTCTCCACCACCGGGATGGGAATCTCGCCACCAGCCAGGAAGCTGGCCGGCTTGCCATCCATCGTCAGAAGATTCGGTTCGGCTAGGATCTGCGTCAGCCCGCGCGACTGCAGGGCTTGGATGGTCGCGAAGATGTTCTGGTTCGGCCGCCACAAGAAGATGTTCCCCAGGCTGGCCAACTGCCATTGCTGCGAAAGCGTTCCTCCCGTCATGCCGAGCTGGCCCGTCTGTTGAAGCTGGCTCATCGACGGAGGCTGGAACTGTCCGGTCGAGAAGGACCCGACCGTATTCTGCGTTCCCGTGCTGACCGGATTGATCCCGAGTTGCTGCGTGACGCTGCGGTCGATGTCGATGAACCGGACCTTCAGAAGGATCTGTTGTTGCGCCGCCGGCAACTTCACCCGCAGCAGGTTCACGGGCTTGCCCAGCGCCTCGGCAATCGCTATGGCCCTGTCCGCGGCCGACATGTCGTTCACGGTGCCGCGCACGAAGACGCTCTCGCCTTCCTGCGCAAGGCTCACGTCCTGCCCGGGCAGCTCCTTCTCGATCTGCTGCTTCACCACCTCGAGCCGCTCCGTGCCCGCGCGAACCCGCAAGTCGAACAGCAGACGGTTCCCGCCGGCCTGCCAAATGATCAGGCTGGTCTCGCCGGCTTCTTTCCCGTTGACCAGAACCTCGCGCGGCGTCACCGCCAGCGCCTCAGCCTTCTTTGCGTCGCCCACCGATATACGCTGGATATTGACGGGACTTTCTACAACCAGCGACTTCCCCACCGTGACGAAGAGGTCGCGGGCGGCCGCCGCGGGCGCCGCCCCGGCCTGCACCCCTGACGGGGTATTCTCGGCCGCCTGGAAACTACCGGGCAGCATCAATGCGGCAACGGCCCCTAGGATGGCACAACCTAGCTTTGAATGATTCACCGGCTCTCCTCCGCGAACTTCACCGTATTGCGACTGTCGCCCTGTATGACTTCGACCATCACAGGGGGGGCTTCCTTCACCACCGGCACAACCACGGCCGGCTTCACAACGCGCGGCTTCCGCACTACCTCGCCGCCCGCGGCCGGTGGGGCAACGTTCTTCCCGCCGAAGAGCGTCGCCACGGACGTTCCAGGCGTCTTCACTGTCTCTTGATCGCCCGGGTTCCGCAGAACCAGTTGAAGCTTGGTCTCCGTGCTCGCCAGACTCAACAACTCGGCTTCCTCAGGCTTCACTAGGAGGTTCACCACGGCGACGGAGATGGGCTTCCCCTCGGGATCTTTCTCGAGGTTCTGCCCTGCCGAAAGCACCTGCACCTTCTGCAATAGCGTTCTCGACTGCGTGCCAGTTGCCGGCGCCGCACCCGGAGGATTCCCGGAAATGAGTACGTCCACAATTTGTCCCGGCACGACAAATCCGGCCAGGCCGATAATCTCGTTTACTCTAACCGCCACTGCCCGGTACCCGTCCGGAATCGTGGCGGCCAGTCCGGCTCCGGCGCCCTTCGGGGCCAGCCGGAACTCCACAATGGGCTCACCCTGCAGGATCTTCGACGCTACCCCTCTGCCCACCAAGGGGCACACATCGCCCTCCTTTTTTAGCGCTCCCTGGGGGATGGCGCCAGGCCATTGGGTCTCTGTCACATCCGTCCGCTGCAAGAGCGTGCCGACAGGAAGGTCCCGTGAAGCCGCCCAGATTTGCGCAGTCGCGACTGGCTTGGCGTCCTTGCCCGGACCGCCGCCAACGACCTTGATGAACACGAGAAGCGCCAGCCCGGCAACGCCGAGCGCGACCAAAACAACAGCCACGAACCGCTTATTCATAATTGCTCCTCAGCCCCCCGGGTACGCACCGGCGGTTTCCTTGGCCGAGCGCGTGCGCCTCGGCGTGTCTACGAACGGAGGGGCGTGCCGTGCACGCCCCTCCGTGGTTGGTTGGTTAGCTTGCGGCCGCCAGTCTGGAGCTTGCATTGCTCCAAATCGACGTGATGCTGGTGCTGGCGCTCATGAACAGCGCCGCCGCAGCGAGCGCTACGAAAGCGAGCAACAGGGTATATTCAATCAGGTCCTGGCCTTGCTCGTCCCGCATGAAATTCTTCAACATGTTAGTCTCTCCTCGCGTAGGATTGTGGTCCGTAGACCACGGGTTTGGGTGTTTGCGATCTAGCGATCGCGGTAGGTCCGCCGTCACTTACAGCGGAAATCGTTGTCCCCGTCGGAAGCGCATCAGCCGTCGGCTGTTCGCTCGTTACGCGCGCGAACAGGATCGCCGTGTGGTCGTCGTAAATCACACGCCAGCGGCTCGATTGCTTGAGAACGCTTGCGACAGGGGTATCGACAGGCAGCAGTACCGTCTGAATGCCGTACCGGTCGAGCGGCTTCTCCCAGTTCCACTTGGCTTCCACCACATCGAGGTACCGGTCGGCGAACTTGTCGCCGTAGAAGTCGCTTCTGCCGTCGATAAAAACTTTCTGATTCGGGTAGTGCCGATAGATCAGGTAGTCGCCCCACTGATCCGTCGAGAATACGCTCGCAGCGTACTGCGGACCGAGCAGCCTTTCGGCCGCTTGGACCGGGAACTTCTTCGCGTCGAAACTCGCCTGGAAGTTATCGCTGGCCCGCAGCCAGAATAACCCTGCCAGCGCAGCTACGATGACTCCGAGCATCACCGGGATGCGGCCGATCCCTTCGATCGCTCCAGCTTCCGCATTCAGTCCCGCCACGGTTCGCGCCATCCGGCGGACCCACTCGGCCACCTTCACGTCGCCGAGCGACGCGCAAAGCTCCGTCACCGAGACCGCCACGATGGGCGCGGCGATAATCAGGAAAATCGGAAGATGCCGCTTCGAAAAGAGCCCCGCATGCGCCCACATCAGCAGCAGGATCGCATACACGAAACGGCGATGGTACGCATTCCACGCCGCCGCGACGCCCGCGAGCAGCAACATCGCCTCCACAAACTTGGCTAGCGGGTGCTGGAAGCTGTACGGCAGGAACTCCGCGATCCCCGATTGAATCGACGTGTCCGCCAGATACTTCGCAATGTGCACATGCAGGCTCCAGCCGTAAGGGTTAATCAGGCTGGCCGCCGCACACGCCGCCATCAGCAAGCCGTACCGGCGTGCGCTCGCCCACGCCCGCGCCCGCTCACCGGCGTCGGTTTCAATCGCGGCCGCGATCATCTCGCCCGCCGCATAGGCGCCCACCAGCATCAACCCGGCAACGAAGCCGCCGTGCATGTTCGTCCACAGCACCATCAGCGCCGGCAGCCACAGCACGCCGCGCGATTTCGCCATCCGGTCCCGCTCCAGCAGCCAATAGAACAAGATCGTGAAGAGCCAGGTGAACAGATGAGGCCGCGCCAGCCAATGCGGCGACGAACCCGCTATCGCGGCCAGCGTGACGGCGATCGACGCCAGAACGTTCCGCGACTTCCACCAGGCCAGCTTGTAGACCAACGCAAAAATCGTCCCGACAAGCAATGTGTTCACCAGCGCTACCGCCGCCAGTCCCCAGTGCAGATGCAGCCAGCCGAACGTCACGTCCCAGAGCCACTCCCAGGCAAACCAAGGCTGACCCGCTTTAGTGAACGAGAAGATGTTGACGGTGGGCACGCGTCCGTGTTCGAGGATCCACTGCCCGGTTCTGATGTGCCAGCCCGTGTCGGCGTCGCCCAGAAGCGTCTTGGCGCCGTCGCCGCGTGCGTAGAGGAAGAGGATCGGAGCCAGAAATGCGAGATCGGTGAAGGAAGGCAGAACGCGCGCGAGTAAACTCGGCTTCCCCTCGTCGCTCCGGACCGGGCCGGAGCTGGACGTGCCGTTAGCAGCCGCCGCCATCGCCACGGTTCCCGTCTCCTCGATCTGTGTCTGAAGCGCCATCTCTCTAACGTCGCCCTACATCACCGAACATCTGGCCTCATTCGGACTGCTCTTAGCCGTGAACTTGCCGTTCGAGTAACTCCGGAACTGCATCTGGTTAACTTGCATCGCCACCAGCGGCTCGCCCTTCGCTCCTGCAGATACCCGCGCCACCACTGCCTGGCAGTGCATGCATCTCCGGCCGAACGAATGATTCGCAGGAAGCTCGATGTCAACGCTCAACAGGTCGCCCGGGTTGGGCAGCTCCGCCGCTGTGCTCTCGGCATTCCACGCTACTAAGATTCCGCTGCGACTCATGTTCTCTGTCAGCCCAACACACAGGTGCGACTTAGTTCGCACAAGTTCGACATGACACGGGAGCCTTACTTCTACCCGGGGATCGGAACGTCTGTCCATTGAGCCTGTTTAAGGGATACACCCGATGTCTCGGGCGATCAAGATCGAAAATAGATGACATATTTCTGTTGACTGTGGTTAACCAGAGAGTATAAGATCGGAAAGGTCCGTAGAACCTCAGGCTTACGAGTTGGCCTGGGGCGTGTGGAGCCTGCCATCATGGAGATTTTGAAGTTAACCAAGGTATACGGTTTAGTCTTCCGTGAGGTTACTTGCGATGCTCAAGAGAGGGTATCGACCCCCCCCTTGTGAAGACATGATGAAAGGCTTAGAACTTACCATCGCGGAAGGAACTTTGGTACCGCATTGTTCCCTCCGAGTGGCATGCTCTCACGAAAAAACTCAGCCGCTCCCCTTTGCGGATGGGGCGGCTCCTAGTTATTGGCGCATGGAAGGTTGACTATGGCTCGAGTACTTTTATTTACTGACGAACCCGTCCTTGCCAAGGGCTTTGTATCTGTTGTATCGGCCGTGCCCGGATTCGAAACTGTCTCCGTGTGCCACACGACTGCGGAACTCGCAGAAACCGTTCCATCTCTGAAACCCGACGTCCTCCTGATTGACCTTACTCCGGAGGTAACGTTCGGCATTCTCACGCAGTTACAGCGTGACATTCCTAACTGCCGCATCGTCCTCTGGGTCCGAACCATCTCCACGGAGCTGGCGTACCAGGCCATGGAGTTGGGCGTGCGAGGTGTCCTGCGCAAGACCCTAGGACCCGAGCTTCTGATTAAGTGCCTGGGTAAGGTCTGCGAAGGGGAACTCTGGTTCGACAAGAGCCTCACGGCAAGCTTCCTTTCGGCCAAAATGGTGGCCCTCACCAAACGGGAGAGCCAGTTAGTGGCCCTTCTGTCGCAAGGCCTGAAGAACAAGGAGATTGCCAGCACCCTCCAGATCTCCGAGGGAACGGTCAAGGTGTATCTGTCGCGCCTCTTCCAGAAGGTGGGCGTCAAGGACCGTTTCGAGCTCGCGCTTTATGGTTTGAGAAACCTTCAGAACATGGCGGGCGACTCGCCTGCGGACGCCGCCGGACAGCCCAAGATGATCGGGCGAAGCCGCAACCCGGCCCACGCCCAGTGGCTGCGTTCGCTGGTGATGGAGAAGCCTGCCGACCGGACAGGTGAACAAGTCCCTTTCTGGACGCCGCGTTCGTAGCTTATTAAGTTCCTGCCACGGGACCCTGTCCGGGCCAGGCGTCGGGCTTGTCCGCCGCCTGGCTGCCGCTTGGGCGTCGGGAATACGCTCATTTGGCCGTCAGCCGGGCTCCAATCTCCGCTACAATCCGTATAAAGAGGAGTATTTGGGCAATGCAAGCATTGTCTATCGCCGGGCACATGCGGGCGCCTGTGCCGCCGGACAACTCCGGCGGCAGTAGCCCCACTTTCGCGTTGCTCTCCCCGCCGCGGAAGGGTCGATGGCCCGGGTTTGCGTTATCCGTCGTTCTGCACGTACTAGGAGTACTACTGTTACCCGTCCTCACCATTCTCCTCTCCGCCGAGTCCGACCAGACTACCTGGATGCGCCACCAGAGGATCGTCGCGACCCTCCGGATTCGTGTCCCGGAGCTGTTCTATATAGCCTCTGCGGGCCTAAAGCCGAAGCCAGATAAGAAATTTTTAACGCAACACAAGACTCCAAAACAGAGCCAAGAGACGCCTAAGGCCCCTCCCAAGCTCGCTCAGACCAAGAAGGACCCTCCGCGGCGTAAGTTCGAGTTACCGGCTCTCGAGCGCCAGTTGAACACTACTCAGACCATTCTTCAGGCTCAGTTCGCTCCCGACATGACGCAGCCCACGCCCATTCGTCTGCCGGAAGTGTTCTTCTGGGCTCCGCGAAAGGAACTGCCGAAATTCGTTAAGCCGTTCGTAGAGCCCGGGCATGAGGCACAGCCGTCCCAGCCGCGGTTGCTCGACGCGCCTCCCAAGCTCGAGCTACCGGCGACCGAACCCAACGCGTTGACCATCCCCAAGGTCCCCGATTCCTACCAGGCGCTGAAGCTCCTGAAGCAGCCGTCGTTACCGGTTCAAACGTCCAACGCCGAGGGCGGCGTGCCGCAGACCGGCATCTCCGGAGACCAGAAGGCGGGAGACCCGACGACCCTGTTCTCGCTCGCGATCGATCCGCCGCGCATGCGCGAGCTCCTCAGCGTGCCTCCCGGAAATCAGCTCGGCCAGATGCCGGACGCGGGGACTTCCGGGCCGTCCACACTCACGGCCGCTTCCGGAGGCGGAGGCACAGGTTCGGGGTCCTCTCTGACGGGAGACGAAAGCGGCGCCCTCGATGGCGCCGACATAGCGGCGTTGCGTGCGATGGCGCTCGCCGTGGCCGCGGCCACACGGATCAATCATCCTGCAGGCGGAGTCTTCGACGTGGTGGTGGAGTCCGCCGGCACGGCAGGCTTCGTAGAAAGCTCCGGCGTGCTCTCCGGAAAACCGATTTACTCCGTCTACATTCGGGTCGGCGGCGGGAGAGACTGGCTTATGCAATACTGCATCCCGCCCGAAGACGACGTCGTGATGGAGACCGAGGCCCGGGGCCAGGTTGTGCGTTTGACGACCAGCAGCCCACTGGTGGCTCCCTATCCCCGCATGACCATGCGGCCGCCCGTCAAGCCGCGGCCGGGCAGGCACGTCATGGTGCACGGCTACATCAACGTCGAAGGCCGTTTCCGCGACCTCAGGGTGCTCAGCTCAAGCGGCGCGAGTGAAGCCGAGATGGTGCTCGCGGTGCTTGAACAGTGGCAGTTCCGGCCGGCCAGCCGCGACGGCAAGCCTCTGCCGGTCGAGATCCTGCTGGCGATCCCCTCCGACTGAGCGGCGCTCTATTCGTCTTCGGGAAGCGGCGGCGGCGCCGGCTCCTCGCCGATATCCGACGTGAGGTTCTCGAACTTCGTGCAGTGCTTCAGGAAGAGCAGCTTCACGACGCCCGTGGGACCGTTGCGCTGCTTGGCTATGATCAGCTCCGCCTGGCCGCGCAGGTCCTGGCGATCCGGCTTGTAGACCTCGGGACGGAAGATGAAGCCCACCAGGTCGGCATCCTGCTCGATGGCGCCCGAATCGCGCAGATCGCTGAGCTGCGGGCGGTGGTCGCCCTCCTGCCGTATCTCCGGAGCGCGGCTCAACTGTGAGAGCACCATCATGGGAACGTCGAGCTCCTTTGCCAGCAGCTTGAGCCCGCGCGAGAGAGTACTGATCTCCTGGTTCCGGTTCTCGTAACGGCCCCGCCCGCTCATCAACTGCAGGTAATCGACCACCACCAGGCCCAGGCCGTGCTGCTCGGCCTTGAGCCGCCGCACCTTGGCGTGAATATCCATCAGGTTCGCGCCCGAAGTATCGTCGATGAACAGCGGTGCGGCGGAGATTGCCGTGGCGGCCGACGAGAGCCGGGCCCGCTCTTCCCGATTCAAGAAGCCGGCGCGAAACTTCTGGCCATCGACGCGCGCCGCCGAGCACAACATGCGCGTGAGCAGCGACTCCTTGGTCATTTCGAGCGAGAACACCGCGACCGGCCTGGGGTCTTTGTGTGTGGTGACGTACTGCGCGATGTTGAGCGCCAGCGCGGTCTTGCCCATCGAAGGCCGCGCGGCCAGGATGAACAACTCACCGCCGTGCAGGCCGCCGGTCATCTCATCGAGCTTCGGAAAGCCGGTGCTGAGGCCGTTCAGCCGCGTGCTCGGGTCGAGCAGAGCATTGAGGCCGCCTTCGTACTGATCGATGATCTGGCGCGGACTGGCCAGCGAGGCCTTGGCGCCCATGTCGGTGATCCGGAGCAGCGACTCCTCGGCGCCGCTGAGGATCTCCTCAGGCTCATCCTGCCCCAGCAGGCAGCGATCGATCAGCTTCTGCGAGGCGAAAATGATGCGCCGCAGAATGGACTTCTCGCGCACGATACGGACGTAGGCGTCGACGTTCGAAATGCGAGGCAGGCCGTCATCGAGCGAGATGAGGTAGCTCAGGCCGTCACAGGCCTCGGACTCGTTGTGCTTGAGTAGCTCGTTGTAGACGGTGACGCGGTCGATGCGCTCGCCGCGCTCGTGCAACTCGCCCATGCGATTGAAGAGCACGCGGTGCTTTTCGAGCGCGAAGTCGTCCGGCTGTATGGTGCCGGCCACCTGAACGAAGAGCGAATCGTCGAGCAGGATGGAGCCCAGGACGAAGCGTTCGGCATCCAGGTTGACCGGAAGGCCCTTATCGAGAATGACGTCAGAGGCAGGCATCGGCAGGCGACTTCCCTATTTAATAGGGCCTGAGCCCCATGCGCAAGCGAAACTATCCCTCACGGTTTCTGACAGCTAGGCTCTGAATGAATCGGTGCAAAACCTGTGTTCCCGATTTCCTCAGGCCGCACCACTCCGAACTCGCTGAGGAACAAGGCTCTTCGCGCCTGCGCCTTTCTTGTTTTCCTCAGAAACCGCACAAACAGAACCCTCCTAAAATGTTTGTACCATCTAACGGCGAGAAAGGGAAGTGTAAAAAATGTGACCGCGCGTGTCCGCAGCCGTCTGTTCCGGCCGACCCGGCTTAGGGCGCCGGCGGGTCCAGAAGATCCGAGTGGAGAGCCTTGAAGCCGTCGTCGTGGTGAAAGCGTAGGATCGCAGCAACCTGGGGAAGACGCACGCGCCCTCGGGCAACCGGGACGCGCCCTCCGTTCAAAAGGTCCTCGTAGTCTCCGTCGGGGAGGAAGACCTGCGCCTCGCCGGCCTCGGAGCGCACGTTGAAGATCCCGTAGAGGCTTTCGTTGGCGAACAACCAGGCAGCCTGGATCGCCGGTTCGGCCGCCAACGGAAGGAACCGGCCGTCCTGCTGCGCGGGATCTTTCTTGAGGGCTGCCAGGCGCGCGATGAAAGGCTGAAGCTCGTAGCCGCCCCACGCGATCCGGTCCGCGTCGAAGAGCGATGGGGTGCGCGCGACGCCGGACTCCTGGCCGGCGTAGATAAGCCATGCGCCTTTGTTGAAGCCTGAGAACGCGGTCCAGGCGAGCGCTTGATCGCGATTGGGCGCGGCTTTCATGATGCGGGGCGTGTCGTGGTTCTCAACCGAGCGGAGCTTGACGTAGTTCGCGGGATAGATGCAGTCCTGGAAGCGAAGCATTTCCAGGTACCGGCTCACCGGGACGCGGCCCGCCACCGCCGCCTGCCAAAGCGTCCAGATATCGTAGTCGTACGCAATGTCGAAGACTTCGTACAACTCACCGTCGGAAAGTGCTGGCAATCCGGAGGCGCGCCTGGTGGCGACGAACGACGCATCAATGGACTCGGCGAGCCAGAGCATGCCCGGGCGAACGGCGTCCACGGCCCGGCGCGCTGCCGACCAGAGTTCCTTGGGCAGAAGCGAGGCCACGTCGCACCGAAAGCCGTTGACGTCGAAGCGGGTCCAGTAAAGCAGCGTGTCGATGAGATACTCGGACAGCTCCGCGTTCGGATGCTTGAAGCCCGCGATGTCCGTCCATCCGGTCACCGCCCGAAACGGCCCGCCGTCGGCGCCGCGATGGAACCACGCGATGTGATCGCGAACCAGGTCCGAATCGTGGGAGGTATGGTTGAAGACGACGTCGAGGAGGACCTTCAGCCCGTTGTCGTGGCTCCGTCGGATCAGCTTCCGAAAGTCGTCTAACGAGCCGTATTCCGGATTGACGTCACGATAGTCGCGTATGGAGTAAGGGGAGCCAAGGCTGCCCTTGCGGTGCAATTGCCCGATCGGGTAGATGGGCATCAGCCAGATGTAATCGACGCCCAGCGCGCGAATGCGAGCGAGGTCCCGGACGACGTCGGCGAACGTGCCATGGGGCCCGTGGTTTCGCACGTAGACTTCGTAGATCACCAGGTTCTTGCAGGTGGGCGGAGTCCGATCAGCCAAGATGTGCTTCTCCTGGAGCGCTGGCGCCGGAGGCGCTTTCGGGCAGCCGGGCCGCATAACGGTTGAGCTGCCCGGCGAGAGTGAGCTTCTGCGGCAAGTAAAGCCGGTCCAATTCCCTTTCGGTGCGCTCCACGTCTTCGGCGCGCTTGCCGTCCACAACGGCCTTGGCCCAGTGGAGCAGGAGCTCGCGGATGAGCGCGGCTTTGTACGACGCGGAATGCCGGGCCGGGCCGGCTAGGTAACCGAGAAGCTCTTTCAAAATGCCATCGAGCAGGAACACGTTGTAGCGCAGCGCCCACGTCAGAGCTTCGGAGATGCGCTCCACGAGTGCGGGCTCCGGGACGGCGCTGTCCGCGGGCGAGGCTTCGAGCATTGCCAGACCGTCCAGCAGCCGCTCACGGGCGAGGAGGCCGGAGTAGCCGTGCTCAACCCCTGACTGATGAACCTCCCGGCCCCAGCGTTCGAAGCCTGCGGCATCCGCCCTGCGCAAGCACATCTCCGCCATCGCGAGCTCCAGCTTTGAGAGCACAAACGCCGAGCCATAGTCCCGCATGACGTCCATGCCGCGATTGAGGCTCTCCGACGCCTCGGTGTAGGATGCCTTGCCCATCAGGGCGTTCCCTTTCGTGCAGAGTACCCACCCGACGCCGAACATGTCGCCGAGTCTTTCTCTGAGTGCAAGGCTTCGCTCGGCGTGGTCGAGGGCCGCGTCCCACTCGCCCTTCGCGCAGTAGAGGTCCGCCAGAGATCCTTCCGCCACCGCGGTCTCGAACTCGCTCGATACGGAAAGATCGAGCGCGCGCTGGTAGTAATCGAGACACTTCGCCCAGGCCCCCCGGCCCAACGCGACGTCGCCGAGTCCGATCAGAGGCCATACCTGTTCATACATCCGGGGATGGCCGGCGAAGTAGGCATCGAAGAGATCGATGCTCTGCTCGAACAACCGCTCGGCGTCGCGGAGTTTGCCCGTATCGACGAGCAGCATGGCACGGGTACGGAGCGCGTGCCCGAGGTCGAAATCCATGTTCAGGCCCTGGTAGGCTTCGATGCTTTTCCCAATAGCCTTTTCGGCTTCGGCGAAGCTGCCCTGAAGCCGATAGGCGTCGCTCACTTCTTTATTCAGGTGGGCGGCGATGGGGGCGAACTCGTTGCCCAGGCCTTCACAAATGGCCGCGGCCCGCGAGAAGTATTCCTGCGAGCTGCCGGTCTTCTTGCTGAAGCAGCCGAGCCCGATCAGCGCGCGCGCCTGGCCGGGACGATCCACCGGAGGCCTTTCGCACAGATGCAGGCATTCCTCGCACAGCGCCTTGGCTTCCTCGGTGGCGTTGCGCAAAGAATGGATCCACGCCAGCGAATCGAGGACGGCGATTCTCAACGGCGGATCGAGCTCCGTACTCTTCCGCAACTCTTCCAGGGTCCCCAGCGGCTGCTCCAAGCCGGACGATTCCTGAAGCTTGAACAACGCCTCGTAAAACCGGACCCAATTCTGTTGGTGGACTCCCAGGTCGTAGCCGCTCACCTCGTTGAGAAGAGCCCTGCAAAAATCCAGGTGGCCGGCGCTGAGGAGCGTCCGCTCGAAAACCTGGCGGAACTGCGTCACGCCGCGGCTGGGGGAAATCTGAAACTCGTGATACAGCCTCTCGATTTCCCATCGGCACATCTTGTCTCTCTGCGCGCCGGCCGGCGCCGCCACGGCGTTCAGTTCCCGTACGCGGTCGCGGTAGTAGGCCGCCGAGCTTTCTTGAAGCGCGGAATAACGCTCCGGCTTGGTGTCCCTCAGGAAGGCATTGAGCGCGTCCCGCAACGAAGGCAGCATCGTCCAGCCGTCGGCGTTCTTGATGAGCAGGAGGCGAAGCGGCTCGGCCCGCTCGAGGCGTTTCTCGAATTCGCCGGAGCCGGTCAGCGCGCGGATCGCATCGCGGTCCAAACGGCGCAAGACGGTAGCGGCCTCCACCAGCGGGCGCAGTTCCTCGGGGATGCCATTGAGGAAGTGCCTGGCAATTTGCTCCAGATTGTCCGCGCTTGTCCGCTGTAGGCGTTTGTACCCCAGCTTCCGCATGACCACTTCCAGTTTGCAGGTCAGCGGCGAGGCGGACCCGAACTCGAGGATCGCCTGAACCTCCGTGGGGTCCGGCGGCATGCCGAGGACTCTGTATGCATCGAGGATCAATCGCTTGCGATCCTCTTTGCTCAGGGGCTCCAGATCCTCTTTATAGACGTGGTTCAACCATTCGGGCCAAATGCCGTCCCATTGCAGCCCGCCCACGGCCGAGTGGCTGGCAATCACGACAAAGACGTCGAAGGCCGTGAGTCGCCGCAGAAAATCGCATACCCAGGCGTCCAATCCCTCTAATTCCTCGTAGTCATCGATAAGAACCACTACCCGGAGGTTGGAAGTCGCCTTGCCGATGTCCTTTAAAAAGACTTCCGCAAGTTTCTTTGTCGGATTGCGCAAGGTTTGGGCGAGGCGGAGTTTGCCGATATCGAGCCACAATCGAACAAAAAGGCTGCCGGCCTCACCGACGACTTTGGCTCCGGGGAGCAGTTTGTTCGCGGTGTCGCCGATCTTTTCGCTGGCCGCGGCGACGTGCTCCGCTGCTCCCTCCATTGCGTCGGAGCCCTGGCCCGCGCGGGCAACCTGCTTGTCCCAGGCGTTGAATCTCGACTGAAACGCCTTCAGCTTCAGCCCCCCCATCTCTTCAAAGCCGTCCGCCAGCGCTTTCAGAAAACTCACCTCGGTCAGTTGGCGGCGGGCCGCGACATAAGTCACCGGGATCTGAGCCTCAAGCGAACATTTCTTGCGAATCATGCGCAATACCGCGGATTTTCCCTGCCCTACGTCCCCGGTGATGTTCCAGATTCTCTTCGTTAGCGTGCTCCGCCCCAGAGCCACACGATCGAATTCTTTGCGCAGAGTATCGCGGTCGATGAAGCTATCGCGAAGTTGTTCCTCATCGAGAAACGGGCTCGAGTGGGTATTGGCCATGGCATCCTCCTCTGGCCGGCAACCGCCGGCGCCCAATGCACTGAGTATACCCTGACCTCTTTTTCTAGGCTCGCTCGCACGATCTGGTAAGCTGAATCCCTCATGCCTTTGTTTCGCACACGGAGCGCGGCCGTCTACGGCATTGACGCGCATTTGATCGACGTCGAGGTGGACATGTATCCGGCCGGCTCGGCGCGCGATTTCGTCACCGTCGGCATGCCCGATACGGCGGTGCGAGAGAGCCGCGAGCGCATCAAGAGCGCGCTGTTGAATTCTGGGTTCGGCTATCCCAACAAGTCCGTGACCATCAACCTGGCGCCGGCCGATTTGCGCAAAGAGGGCGCAGCCTTCGACCTGCCGATGGCGCTGGGCATTCTGGGCGCGATGGGAGTGGTCAAGCGCTCGGAAGATTACCTGCTCGCTGGCGAGCTGTCGCTCGACGGCAGCATACGGCCGGTGCGCGGGGCGCTCTCAATGGCCGTGTGCGCGCGGCGGGAGCGGATCGCCAACTTCGTGGTGCCGGCCGAGAACGCGGCGGAGGCGGCGGTGGTGGAAGGCGTGCGCGTCTTCGGCGTGAAACACCTGGCCGATGCCGTGGCGCTGCTCAACCTTCCGGAGCAATTCGCGCCGGTGACAGCGGGCGTCCCCGCGGCGCCGGAGCCGGAAGCGGCCGGACTGGATTTCCGCGACGTGCGCGGGCAGACCACGGCCAAACGCGCGCTCGAGGTGGCGGCCGCGGGCGGGCACAACGTTCTCATGATCGGGCCGCCGGGTTCGGGCAAGACGATGCTGGCGAAACGGCTGGCGGCCATCCTGCCCCGTCCCGCATTCGCCGAAGCCCTGGAGACCACGCAGATTCACAGCGTAGCCGGAATCCTGCCTCCCGGCGCGGGCCTGGTGGCCGAGCGTCCTTTCCGCGCGCCGCATCACACCATCTCCGACGCTGGAATGCTGGGCGGCGGCAGCGGCATTCCACGGCCGGGCGAGGTAAGCCTGGCCCACGGCGGCGTGCTGTTCCTGGACGAGTTGCCGGAGTTCCCGAGAAACGTGCTCGAACTGTTGCGGCAGCCGCTGGAGGACGCGACGGTGACGCTGGCGCGCGCGGCCATGACGCTGTCCTTCCCCGCCCGCTTCATGCTGGTAGCGGCGATGAATCCGTGTCCGTGCGGATATTACGGCGACACCACGCGGGAGTGCCGGTGCACGCCGGCCATCATTCAGCGCTATCTGGGAAAGATCAGCGGGCCGCTGCTCGACCGCATCGACCTGCATATCGAAGTGCCCGCCGTGGCGTATAAGGAGATGCGCGGGGAGGCGCAAGGTGCGTCGTCGGACCAGATGCGGGAGCGGATCGCGCGGGCGCGCGCAGCCCAGCAGGCGCGGGGCCACGTCAACTCCGAGCTTCCTCCGCGGCTGCTGCGCAACCTGTGCCGCCTGGACGACGCGGGCGAGCGCACGCTGGAGCTGGCGATGCGGAAGATGAGCCTTTCGGCGCGCGCCCACGACCGCATTCTGAAAGTCGCGCGGACGATTGCGGATCTGGACGCGTCGGAAGGGGTTTCGGCCAAGCACCTGGCCGAGGCGGTGCAGTACCGGAGCCTGGACCGCAGTTACTGGAGCTGAGCGCTACCCCGCCGCGAGTTCGACCCGCACCCACGCGGCGCGGGAGTGGTGCGCCCGTCGGAGCTCTCTCCGGAGAAGCCGATGGGGTCGCCCGTCAAAGCCCCGCTGATATACACTGATTCGGGACCCAAATGCGACTGTTCTTGCCCTTTGCCTGCTTCCTGGTCGCGGTGACTTGTCGAGCTCAGGAAAGCGGCGGCGAATACTCCATCTCAGGCGTGGTCGTCAATTCACTCACGGGCGAGCCCGTCCGGCAGGCCCTCATCACTGGCTACGGCATGCTCGAATCCCCGGATACTGAGTTGACGGTTGAGTTCGATCCCGTCCTGACCGACGCGAGCGGCGTGTTTCACCTGCCGGGCTTGGGCGCCGCCGAATACTCCCTGCGCGCGGATAAGCCCGGATTTGCACTCCAGAACGAGACCGAAATCTCGGCCAAGTTAGGACCATCGCGGGAAGGGATTATGATTCGCCTCACGCCTCTTGGGCGCATATTCGGCAAAGTGGTGGACGGCGACGGCGAACCCGCGGCATTCGTCGAGGTTCGGGCTCTGCAGTCCCAAATCGTGGACGGGCGTCGCGTGTTCTCGAAATCCTTGTGGACCACCACCGACGATCTCGGCCGCTATCGCTTCTGGCACCCTTCCCCGGGCACTTACTACATCCAGGCTGCCGGCCGAAGCGGCGGAACCCGGTACTATTCGGGGCCGGCCTTCACCATACTGAGCCCTCACGAAGGTTTCGAGCCGGTCGTCTATCCCGCCGCAGCCGACTGGCGTTCCGCAACGCCGGTCACGGTCACTCCCGGAACTACCATGGAGGCCGATATCCGGGTCACCATGCGGCCCGCTTTTCGCGTCTCCGGCACCATCCGAAACCACGATATGGACGGGACTATCACAATCCAGGTCCTCCGCGGCGGCATCGCCATCGCGGCCCGCACTACCCTGAACCTCGCGTCCGGGCGCTTTGCGATCTACGACCTAGTGCCTGGCACCTACGTCGTTCGGGCAACACAAGACCAGGGAGCTACCGCTTTTCACGCACTCCAGGAGATCCGAATCGGCGAGGGCGACGTGGACGGAGCGGTATTGACGATGTCGCCCGGCGCCGAAGTGAAGATCGTGGTCCACGGGATTCCGCCGGCAGCAGCGGAGGAGCAGGAGGCCGATGGCACGCAACCCGACCCGCACGCGGATGCCGGCGTAATCGTTCAACTGATCGACGCAGACGTCACGGCGGAGACTCCCTCCGTCTACTCAGCGATGTCGGCCGGGGACGGCAGCCTGGTCGTTTCGGGCCTGCCGGAAGGGCGATACCGAGTCCGGATCTTCCCGGTCAGGTGCTATGTCGCGTCCGCCATCACGGGGGGCCAGGATGTGTTGCGGGGCGCAGTGCTCACGGTCGTGCCCGGCGTTGCCCCGCCGGTGATCGAGGCGGACCTGCGATTCGATGGCGGCAGGGTGACTGGCACTGTCGCCACGGAGGCTGCGGGCGCGGACCAGCGTGTCGTGCTTGCGCCGGTCGTGCCTGGCGGCGAGGCGGTTGTGGCGCAAGTGGAAAGCGGTAGATTCGAGTTCACGGACGTCGCGCCAGGAGAATACCGGGCGTATCTCCTGGCCGACCAGGCGGCTGTCGAGTACGCCAACCCCGACGTGTTGAGTGCGCTGCGCGGCGGCGAGAACGTGCGCGTCACGGCGAATGGGAAGACCGAGGTGGTGCTCAGGGAGTTGGCACGATGATCCACTGGTTGCTTGCCCTTCCGCTGTCGTTCGCCTGCGCCTCGTCGTGCTGGTGCCAGGATGCGGTTGATGAGACCTACACCATCGCGGGCGTGGTGGTGAACGCCGATGGCAAGCCGGTCAAGCGCATCCGTGTGGCGGTCACGCATTGGGACCTCAAGATCCCTGAGGCCGCGATGACGACGGCCGACGACGGGCGCTTTCGCTTCGAGCGCCTGAGACCCGGCAAATACTGGCTCGGCGCCGACACGCCCGCGCGCGTTCGATACGGGTATGGCGAAGACGTTGGCGGCATCTCCATTGTTGCCGAGCCGGGCCAGCGCAACGAGAATATTGTCTTCCGCCTTGCTCCGCGCGCCGCCATCCACGGCAGAATCATCGACCAGAACGGTGATCCCGTAGAAGGGGCGAGAGTCCAGCTCTTCCACGCTATCATCGTGATGGGACGCCGGAAGGTGCGCTTGAATTCTTCCAGCGTCACCGACGACTCGGGCGAGTATCGGTTCTCCGGTTTGCGGTCCGGAACGTGGTATGTCGTTGCTTCAGGCTCCCCCTGGTACGCCGATCAGCTGAGGTCCGCCCCGTCATCGCCGCTGGCGAGAATGGGCTATCCTCCGACCTTCTATCCCGGCACGCAAGATCCGCGGTCCGCCGCCCCGCTCCGATTGAAAGCAGCGCAGGACCTGGCTGCGGACTTCACGCTGGTCGCGGCACCCGGCGGCACTCTCGACGTGGTGATCAGGCCCGCCGGCAGCGAAGCACAGGTCGAAATCAGCTTCGAAGGGATCGCGGGCAGCCGTTGTCTGGTGCGCTCCGCGACCGTCGGCTCGGAGTCGCGGATCGGCGGCATCCCGCCGGGCCGCTACCAAGTCCGTGCAACGGGCTCGGTGGGCAGCAGGGGGTACGGCGAGCAGTCCGTCCAGATCGGGCCCACTGAGTCCCGCGTGGAACTCACCCTGGCGGAGGGGCCTCTCGTGACCGGAGTGGTTTCGCTCGATGGTCTGGGAGCAATACCGCCGGACACGTACTTCGAAATGATGGAGGACACGGGGTTCGGACATCTCGCGGAGGTCGCTCCGGACGGGCGCTTCCGCATTGGTCCGCTTCGGCCTGGGTCCTATCGCCCCGTTGTCTGGGGCGCGTCGGGACTGGGTATCCCTCTGCAATTTCGCCGATCTCTGGTCGATGGTGCTCCGGCAAAAGGACAGGTTCTGGAACTCTCCAAGCCCGTAAAGCTGGAGATATCGGCCTCTCCCGGTGGGACCGTTTCAGGATACGTCTTCGCGAGCGGTCTGCCAGTACCCGGCGCGCTGGTAGTGCTGGCGCCGCGCACGGACTCGCCTGATCCCTTCGACTACGGGGGCCTCGTGACCGATAGCGACGGCAGCTTCGAGTTCGCCACCGTCCCCCCGGGCAATTATGCAGCGTTCACCATTGCCACGGATGATCCCGACGATTTCGAGTACGCAAACCCCGATGTCGTTCGGCCTTACCTTCCTCGAGGCCAGTCCGTCCACGTCGAGAACAGCAAGACCACAACGATCCGGTTAGCGTTGCCCGAGGCGCCGCCCCCGCCCGCCCGCGCTACCGAGAAGGCTCCCTGATAGACCACCAACCCCCACGCGGCAGGGGGCTCCGGCGCGAGATCGCCGCCGGTGGGCGCCGGGCTGGCGTGCGCTCCCGTCGGCGTTGTACGCGCTGGTCCGGCTCTGTCCGGGCGGGCGCAGCCGAGCCTGGACCGCAGTTACTGGAGCTGAGGGCTTCCCCGCCGCGAGACCGAAACGTCCCTTTGGCTACAATTGGCTGTGATTCATCAACAGCAAATCCGGCTACTTACTAAGGGCCACGGCGACATGCATGACTTGACGGCGCAGGTCGCGGCGGTTGTGGCTTCCTCGAAGATTGGAACGGGAACGGTCCATATCTTCAACGTCGGGAGCACGGCCGCGGTCGGCACGATCGAGTTTGAGCCGGGCCTGGAGAGCGACTTACCGGCGATTCTAGACAAGTTGATCCCGCCGAGCCGCGACTACGGCCACGAACAGGCCTGGCACGATGGCAATGGCCACTCGCATTTGCAGGCTACTCTGCTGGGACCTTCGCTTACGGTGCCCATATCGGACGGCCAATTACTTCTGGGGACATGGCAGCAGATCTTCCACCTGGAATGCGATGTCCGCGGCCGGCAGCGGGTGGTGGTGGTCACCGTGGTTGGAGACTGATCGGAAGCCCGTATCGGAGTCACCGAAACGAACTTGGCGCAGACGCTCCGGGCAACAATGCTTGACCCGGAACGTCCGCGCCACGAGCGCGTCAACAAAGGCGGGAACGACTTAGGCGGCCTTGAAATCGACCACTTCGCTGGTGGTCTCGGTGGACATGCTGCCGGTTGTGTTCGTCACGGTCTTCACTGCGAAGCCCGGCACGTCTTCAGACATCCAGGTCTTGGTGTGGGTCTTGTTGCCGTTCGCCTCGCTCTCGAATTCGCTGGTCTTGCAGTTCAGCGACTTGCCAGCGACCGTGATGGTTTCGCTGCCCGTGTTCACCACCGGAGCGGCGGCCGGGGTTGCCGAGGGGACGGCGGCAGTGGTCAGAGGCATGTCCATCTTCGTCTTGGTGGTGTTGCCCATCACCGTGGTTTCGCTCTCGACGACGGCCTTGTCCGCGGTCTTATCGACCAGCGTCATCTTCATCTCGACGACGGTGGTGGTCTTCCTGCCCGCGATAGTCATGACGGTGGACATCTTCGTCTTCACCCATGAGCCGGTATTAAAGCTGCCCCACGGATGCTTCACAGCGGCGGCGCTGCTGCTTTCGGCCGGGGCCGACTTGGAGGTGTCGCCAGCCGAGTTATCGGTGGCCTGAGTCTTACTGCACGCCACCGACAGGATCGCCAGGGCAACGACACAGAATGCACTTTTCTTCACGCGTGTTTCTCCTTTTGTTTGCTTTTGACGAGCGATCTCCGGATTATAGGACCCGGTAGCGCCTATTTACTAAGTACCGGCTGACATCGTTTCGTGACAAAGTTCGTTGCCTGACCCACCGTTAAAGCTGCGACCCGCCCTGGCCTTGCGGCATCATTGAGCTATGAAACAGCTACTCAGGGTGTCTCCGTTTTTCATTCTGGGCGGGGCGCTGCTCGCGCAGTTCCCCGGTCTGACGCTTCCTCCCAGTGGTAAGAACCAGAAGGCCTCGGTAACTCAATACATTGGTCCGGTCCAGGTGACCATCGAGTACTCGAGCCCAGCGGTGCATGGCCCCGACGGCAAGGACCGCCGCGGTCAAATCTGGGGCAAGCTGGTGCCTTACGGTTTGGTGGATCTGGGCTTCGGCAACCGCAAGCCGGACCCGTGGCGCGCGGGCGCGAACGAAAACACAGTGTTCGCGGTCTCGAATGAGGTCATGATCGAAGGCCAGGCCCTTCCGGCGGGCCGCTACGGCCTGCACATGATTCCCGGCCCCGACGAATGGACCGTGATTTTCTCGAAGAACTCCTCCGCCTGGGGCAGCTTCTTCTATGACGACAAGGACGACGCGCTTCGGGTCAAGGTGACGCCGCACAAGCACGACTATCGGGAGTGGCTCACGTACGAGTTCACCACGCGCCGGCCCGAGGAATCCACCGCCGAGCTGCAATGGGAGGATCTGGCAGTTGGTTGGACCATCAAGGTCGCCAACGCAAACGACATCTATTTTTCCCGTTTGCGCGAGGAACTGGACGGTGTTCCCGGGTTCCTGCCCCAGGGCTACGACGCCGCCGCGCAGTTCTTGGTTCAAGCAGACGCGCATCTGGACAAGGCGCTGGAATGGGCGGACGCGGCAATCTCTGCGCCTTTCATTGGCGAGACCAGCTTCAACACGCTGAACGTGAAGGCACAGGTTCTCTCCAAGCTGCACCGGGACGAGGAGGCGGCCAAGATTATGGACACGGCTCTGCACCTCCCCACCACGACGCCGCTCGAGATTCACCAGTATGGCCGGCAGTTACTTGCCGCCAAGAAGGCCGACGCAGCCATGGCGGTTTTCAGATACAACGCCGAGCGCAACGGCGACGCCTGGCCGGTGCACGTCGGTCTGGCGCGCGGTTACTCGGCCGTGGGGGACTACAAGACCGCGCTCGAACACGCCAAGAAGGCCCTGCCGCAAGCTCCGGACGACCTGAACCGCAAGGGCCTGGAGGCGATGATCGACGCCCTCTCTAAGGGGCAGCCGATCAGTTAGCCTTCACGATTCGTACCGGTCCTAACAGGCCGGATGGCAGCAGCGGCGAGTTCGCGCTATAGAACGCCTGCGTGGTGTAAGTGTATTTCTTGGTGACGCCGGGTTGCTGGTCGCCGATCAGGCGGTTGACCCATAAGTTAGTCACCTTGACCTGTAACTGGTTCGCGCCAGGTTTGAGCGCGCCCGTCACGTCCACGCGGAAGGGCGTCTTCCACACGATGCCCAGCGACTCGCCGTTCACCGTTACCTCGGCCATATTCTTGACATCGCCGAGATCGAGCCACAGCCGCGCGCCGGGCACGAACCAGGATGGCGGCGCATCGACGGTCTTGCTGTAAGTCGCGGTGCCCGAGAAGTATTTCACGCCCGCATTCGCGCTCTCGCTCCACGATTTCAAGCTCGGGAGCGCGACCTGCGCGGGCGCTCCGCGATTCGGCTGAAAGCTCACGTCCCAGGCGCCCTCCACCGCCGTCAATTGCGTTTCCACCATGGCCGGCAGCGTCCGCGAAGGCTTCGAAGCCTTCTTGCGGAACACGACGAAGACCGCGTCGTTCGGCTCCAGGACGAGCGGCACGGTTGTGCGGCCGTGCGTGATGGTGTACGACGCCGGCTCCATGGTCCCCGCGACGGGGCGCCAGAGTTCCGGAGCCCTTCCCGTGACGCGAAATGTGGCCTCCACGGTCTCGAAACGGTTGTTGCGGTTGTTCACCCAGTAGAGGTCGCCATCGGCCAGACGTCGATGCACGAAGAGCAGGTTTGTGTCGGCCGCCGGCTTGGTGTAATCGAAATCCGGAACCGCGCCGAGAGAGGCCAGCGCCTGGCCAAGCGGTCGGCCAGAATCGATCTTGCCGGTGTCCCAGAGCCGGTCCGCAATGCTGCGGAACTCGGCGGCGTTGTCGGCCAAACTTGCGTCCGCAATGGGCTTTGGACCGGTCACCGTGGCGCCGGCATCGACCAGGTCGCGAATTTTGCGCAGCACGGGAAGCGACATATGACGGCTGTAGGGATCGAGCGCCAGCACCCGGTAACTCATCCCGCTGTCCGTTGCGATTCGCCCGCCTCTGGCCGTCAGCCGGGTTAGTAGCGCATCGGCACTCACATAGTCGAAGTTATAGCCCGCCGGTACATCCGGCGACTTATGGGCGAAAATCGCCGTGATATTCGAATCTTCGCCATAGAAATACGCCACGTCCGCCACGAACCTTCCCTGCTGAAGCAGGAAGGAACTGCGCGCCAGGTAGGTGATCCACGGCTTGGCGAGTTCGGCCCACGTCTCCAGGCGCGTGAACCACTGCCCATACGGCCCGAGGCCGAGCCCCGGGGCTTTCTCCGTCACAGGCTGATGAACCGATGTGTGAATCACGAACCGGTTCAGACCGCACGCGAGTTCCTTATCGGCGATCGGCTTCAGGGTCTCCGGCGACCACCTCCAGGCGGTTCCGAATGCCGTCATCGATTCCGCAGCGGCGAGGTTTTGGCCGTAGATGTGCGCCACCGAGGCCGACTCTCGAACGTCCGCGTTGTAGCCGTACGATTCGCCCGTCTCGCCCGGCCGCGGGGTCCACATCGCGCTCATCGGGATGTCGGCTTTTCGCTTCACATCCATGCCGTCGCCGATGAATGCCCTGCCCGATTCGTGCGATTCCGAGTAGCGTCCCATGCCGCGCTCGTGCAGCGACTGCCCGATTTGTTCGTAATGATACTCGGTCATCAGCTCGCCGATGGTCTTGCGGAAATCCCACAGGAAACGCTCGCTCGCCTCCGCGCTCCCGACAACACGGCCAGTTAGCACCGGCATCCAGGGATGCATGTCGTAACCGCGCCTGCGGGCGAACTCGGCCGGCATGTCATTCGTCCAGTTCTGCGGGCCAGCCTCGTAACTGTCGGTCACCACATATTCGAGACCGCGCTTGCCCATCAGCGGGCCCACGGTCTGCTTGTATAAGTCGAGATAGTTATCGATGTACGCCTTGACGAACCCGCGGTTGAGCTTGTCGACCTCCAAACCCGTCGCCTCGCGAGAGGCGGGATGATTCGTGATGCCGAGGAGCGAATAGCCGAACCGCAGCACGATCCATCGCCCGGCAGGCGGGGCCCAGTCCAACCTCCCATCCGCGCGCATCTTCGAAGTGAGGTCGATCACCTGGTCCTTGGCGATCGCCTCCGAGGCCGGCACGTCCGGCGTTTCGAGCGAATACAGATCGGGCAGCAGTCCGAAACCGGCCTTCTCCTCGAATCGGTTCACACGGGCGCCGGCATAAAGGGCGAGCTCGGCGATACCGTAACTCGCAGGCTGCGACGCCGGTTTCGAATCCGCGGCTGGCGGCATGGTCCGGAACGTCACGCGGAAAAACCGGGCCGTCACGGGCGGGAACGCCATGGTGTTCGCGACCGCACCGCGCGCGGGAACCTTCGCGATGGGCCGGAACGCGACGCCGTCGTCGCTCGCTTCGAGCTGCTGGCCGCTATCGGCCGGCGGGTTCCAGGGATCGCGCGGGGCATCGGGGATGACAAGCGTGAAAGCACGGATGGTCTGGGGCTGGGCGAACTCGAACTGGATCCACGCCTTCTGATTCGCCGGTGCCTTCGGAAGCGGCTGCGACGTCGAAAGGTCTCGACCGGCGAGCCCCGCCAGGTTGAAGTGCCCTCCGCTCGAAGAGATCCTGGGGTACAGTTCGGCGAGCGGCACGTCCACCGCCGACGGCCGGTACGCGACCACGGCGGCGTCGGCGTAGTATTCCGGCCGCGGCCGCATTTCCCCTCCCGGAATGTTCTGGAACGGTCCGGTGATGGACGGCGGATGGGGCAGCGACCCGGTGAACGGGCGGCCTCCCTCGACCGGCGTTTCGCTCCAGACCAGCTTCTTCATCGCCTGCGCCGGCGCCACCCACGGACCGCCGCTCTCGCTCCAACCCGGCGACGAGGCGATCGCCATTTCGAGGCCCAACTGATCGGCCAGTGTCGTCGCGTAAAGGAAAGCGTCCCGCCACTCCGGCGTCATGTAGACCAGGCGCTTTTCGACGATCTTCGGGGTCGCCAGGGCGGCATCGAAATTCTGGAAGCCACCAATGCCGGCGCGCTTCATCCACTCCAGGTCGAGCCGTATGCCGTCCTTGGTGATGTTGCCGTTCATCCAGTGCCACCAGACGCGCGGCCGGGCGCTCTCCGGCGGATTCTGGAATCCCTGTTCGAGCGAGTCCGGCTGGCCCGCGTAGGTCACCCCCGCAGGCGTCACCCCCGCGAACAAGGCCACCATCAAAACTACCGGGCGAATCCTGCGGATCGGCGGTGTCACGGCTTCAATCCTACCGAAAGCGGAGGTGAATTGGGCGGCGCAATATCTGAGCGGCCGAATTGATTTGGGAGTATGATTGCCAAGACATGTACCGTAAATGACCAACGAACAGATCGGGACAGCCCGGAAGACGCTCGCCGCCTTTAGCTGTCTTCTGTGCGGCTACACGGGGCCGTTGGCCTATGGCGCGGACGGATTTCCGGCGTGCCAGTCCTGCCAGAGCGGAAGCTTCTCCTACCTGCTGCCGAACTGCCCGGCCTGTGGGGCTGTGATCGGATGCTGGCGGCCGCAGACAAAGACAGTCAGCTATAACTGCCCCAGGTGCGGGAAGAGCTGGACCGAAGAATAGGGAGACCGAATGGGAACGGGGCTCTGGCAAGGGTTTGACGGCGAGTGGGGACACGTCTCGCACCAACTGATCGCGCTGGCTGAAGCGACGCCGCCCGATCAATTCGCGTGGCGGCCGGCCCCCGGCGTGCGCTCGACGAGCGAGGTCTACGTGCATCTCGCCATGTCGACCTTCTACCTGCTCAGCGTCACCGGCCCGCCCATGCCGGCGGACCTCACGTTCGAGTTGGAGAAGACCGTCACCGCGAAAGCGGAAGTGATCGGCTGGCTGAAGCGCTCGATCGAGGCCGTGCGCTCGGCCCATCTGGCCACCACCTCGGAGGACCTGCGGCGCAGCGTCAAGATCATGGGCCAGGGCGCCACCGTGGACGGCATGTATCTCCGCATCATCGTCCACGCAAACGAGCACATGGGGCAGTTGACCGCGTACGCGCGCATGAACGGCATCGTCCCGCCGTGGTCGCAAGCGACGGCCGGATAGCGGCCGCACCCCAACGCCTTCCTCGCTCGCCAAACGGACCCGATTCGGGTTAACATGGATGGCGAGCCGAACTCCATCGAGGAGACGGGGGACCCAGTGCTTTTGGGGCGCAGCGCGGTGGATCGCACCAACCGGGGTACTTTCAAGCCCTAGCCCGACAGCTAACCTCGTAGGCCGATTTGAGAGTCCCCCCGTTGGGCGGGGCCGAAGGAACGGCTTCAAGTGGAGTTACCCTCTAGATCCAGCACCACCAAAGTTGTTGTTGCCACCACGGTCATGCTCTCCTTCATCAGTTTTTGGAGAGCGGCCGCAATCGTTCTTTGCGACCTGGGTTCGTCGGCGTTCTACGTAGGCGGCATCGCCGAGACCGCCATCGGCAAATCGGCGCCCTGGTTCGTCTTCGCCATCATGCTGTTCTCCTACGCCGTGCGCGCGGTCTACATCGAGAGCTGCAGCATGTTCGTGCGCGGCGGCGTGTACAAAGTGGTCCACGAGGCCATGGGGCCGGGCCTCGCTAAGTTTTCGGTCTCCGCCCTGCTGTTCGATTACGTGCTGACCGGGCCCATTAGCGGTGTCTCGGCTGGGCTGTATTTGGCGGGCATTCTCAACGAAACGGCGGCCTATCTGGGCCACCCCGGTTTGCACGTCGACCCGGAGTATTTCGCGGCGTTCTTTGCGATTCTGGTGACGCTCTACTTCTGGCGCAAGAACATCATCGGGATGCACGAATCGAGCCAGAAGGCGCTGCGCATCATGCAGCTCACCACGGTCATGGTCGTGGTGCTGATCGGATGGTGCCTGGTTACGGTTTTCATGCGCGGCTTCCAGCCGGTGCCGTTGCCCACGGCGGCCAACATCCACTACGGACCGGACGCGCTGGGCTGGCTTCAAGGGAGCTGGCTGACGGGGATCACCGCGGTGATGATTCTGGTTGGCCTGGGCCATTCGGTACTGGCGATGAGCGGCGAAGAGACCATGGCGCAGGTGAACCGCGAGATCGCCCATCCCAAGCTGAAGAACCTGGAACGGGCCGGCTTCGTGATCTTCATTTACTCGATGCTGTTCACGTCGCTGGTCTCCTTCTTCGCTGTGATGCTGATTCCGGATGGCGACCGCGGCCATTTCCTGGACAACCTGATCGGCGGCCTGGCGATGCACCTGGCCGGCCCGCTGCCGGTGCGGCTGCTGTTCCATGGGTTCGTGGTGGTGGTGGGCACCATCATGCTGGCGGGCGCCGTCAACACGGCCATCGTCGGATCGAACGGCGTGCTGAACCGCGTGGCCGAGGACGGCGTGCTGCCGGATTGGTTCCGTCACCCGCATCGCCGGTTCGGCACCACCAACCGGTTTATCAACCTGATCGTGCTGCTGCAGATCGTGACCATCGTGCTGAGCCGCGGCGATGTGCAGATGCTGGGCGAGGCGTACGCCTTCGGCGTCGTATGGAGCTTCGCCATGAAGGCGCTTTCGGTCCTGGTGCTGCGCTACAAGCTGCCGGAAGCGCGCGAGTGGAAAGTGCCGCTCAATTTCCGCTGGGGCAAGACGGAGCTGCCGGTGGGCCTGGGCCTGATCACGCTGGTCCTGTTCGCCATCGCCGTGATCAATATCCTGACCAAGAAGGTGGCCACGATCAGCGGCCTGTCGTTCTCCATCGCCTTCTTCATCGCCTTCGAGATCTCCGAGCGGATCAACCGGAAACACCGCCTTGCACACTCCCAGGAGCTCGAAAAATTCCGGCTGGAAACGCCGGAGCAGATCACCGAGTCCACTTCGCACATACGGCCCGGCAACGTGCTGGTGGCCGTGCGGAATCCGAACCAGCTCAGCCACCTGCAACGCGTCCTGAGCAAGACCGACACCGGCAAGATCGATATCGTGGTCTCGACCGTCAAGCACACCGGCACACCGGGCTTCGGCGAGCACGACCTGACCGCCGACGAAGTCTTCTCCGGAGACATCGCGAAGCTGTTCAGCCTGGTGGTTACGCTGGCCGAGAAGGCCGGCAAGCACGTCGACCTGATGGTGGTGCCCGGGCGCGATCCGAACCTCACACTGGTGGAGACCGCGCAGCGGCTGCGGTCGTCGCTGGTGGTGATGAACGGGTCGGGGAAAATGACCGGGACCGAGCAGGCAAAGCTGTTCGGAGACGCGTGGGAGCAATTGCCAGAACCGCGGCCGCAGCTCTCGCTCCAGATTTTCAACCCGCTCAGCGCGGAGACGCTGTACTTCAACCTGGGGCCGCACCCGCCGCGCCTGTGGCCGGAGGACCTGGACCTGCTCCACCGGCTGTGGCTCGAGCTGAGCGAGCAGGGACTGGGGTCGAAGCTGCACCATCGGGACGTGATCCGGGTGGCCCTGCGCCGCCTGGATTCCGAGCTGCACTCGCCGGAGGCTCCCCAAATCCTCGACAGCTTGCGGAAGCAAGAGGCTGCGGAGACGAGCGAGCCTGGGCCGAACGGCGAACCGGCGGAGAAGGACAGCTAAGGCTCTGCTAAGGCCGCACCGGCACGCCGCGGCATCGGGAGTCTTCGTCGTAATAGCCAGGCGGCGTCAGACCTCATCTCCCGTGGTAAGTTAGTGCGAATTTATCCTCCGCGGCCGCTATGAACCGGCTGGCGCCGTGTATAATTGCATGAGCATCAATGGTGGAAGTCGCACTCGCCTGCACTGAGCTAGGTATCGTCTATCGCAAGCAGGGCCGGTCTGTCCCCGCGCTCAACGACGTCGGCTTTGAGGTCCGCCGAGGCGAATTTGTCTCGGTAGTCGGGCCCAGCGGCTGTGGCAAGACAACCCTGCTGCACGTTCTGGCCGGGCTGCTGCCGCCCACCTCCGGCCGCGCCGAACTGTTCGACGACGCGCCGGCGCCGTCGATGGGCGCTTCCCTGGTCTTCCAGGAGAATAGCCTCTTTCCCTGGATGACCGTCGTCGAGAACGCCGCATTCGGTCTGGAGATGCGCAAGGTGGATAAGGCCGAGCGGGAGCGCCGCGCGATTCACCTGTTGGAGCGCTTCGGATTGGCCGGCCGCGAGCACGACTATCCCCGCCACCTTTCCACCGGGATGAAGCAGCGCGTCGCGGTGATCCGCGCCTTTCTGGGAGGAGCGCCGGTTCTGTTGATGGACGAGCCTTTCGCCGCTCTCGACCGCCAGGCCAGGATGAAGGCGCAGCAGGAGTTGATGGACCTCTGGGAATCCCAGCAGAAGACCGTGGTCTTCGTCACGCACGATGTCGACGAAGCCTTGCTGCTCAGCGATCGGATTCTGGTCCTCAGCCCGTCGCCCGGCACGGTGATTTCCGAGTACAGGGTCGCCACGGAGCGCCCACGATCTCCCCTTTGGGAGCCCGGCGAAGAGTCCCTCGATTTGAGGCGCAGGATCTTCGCCGCTCTCCACCTGGCGCCCGGCTTGCCCCGCTACGCCTCCACTTCGTCGTGATGCAGATGCTGGTCTCAGTAGCAAGACGCGCGTGGCTGACGGTGCTGATCCTCGTCTGCTGGCAGGCGCTGACTGGGTTTCGTGTGCTCGATCCACTGTTCTTCCCCGCGCCAACCACCCTCCTCGCCACCTTCGGATCGCTGGTGGTGAGCGGCGAGATCGGCCGCCAGGTGATGCGCACTCTCGAACGGACGGCGGCCGGCTTCGGGGTGGGCGTCCTCTGCGGCTGTGCCGCCTCCGTCGCTCTCTCGCTCTCGGCCACGCTGCGGCTGGCATCCGAACCGCTGGTTGCCGCCTTGTATTCGACGCCTCGCCTGACCCTGTTGCCCATGGTGATGTTGCTGGTGGGCGTCAACGACGCCGCACGCATCCTGCTCGTATCCCTGGGAACGGCTTTGCTCGTGATGATTCAGGTCTCCGATGCCATCCGCGCCGTCAACAAGGATTACGTGGACATGGCCGTCAATTATGGGGCCAGCCCGGCCATGGTCATCCGCAAGGTTTATCTGCCCGCCTGCCTGCCCCAGATCTTCACCGCGCTTCGGCTTGCTTTCAGCCGGGCGCTGGTGCTGACCATCTCGGTCGAGTTGCTGAACTCGGACGACGGTTTGGGCAGCATGATCTTGAGCGCCTGGCAGACCTTCGCTATCGAAAAGTTGTATGTGAGCATCGCGCTGGCGGCCGCGCTGGGCCTGGTGACTCAGTCGCTCTTCCACCAGTTGGAGCGGCGCCTGGCGCCGTGGAAGGACCAAACGGCTTGATCCCGGAAATCGCCTATTACGCCAACATGACGCTGGGCGTCTACCGGATGCTGCGCAGCCCGTACAACCATGGCCTGGAGGCGTTGCGGGAGCAGATGGCGCAGCGCGAGGCGCGCTTCCTCGAGACCGCCGGACGACGCGTGTTCTCGAATCCGGCCAATCCCTACCACGAGCTGTTCCGCCTGGCGGGCTGCACCGAGGGCGATCTGGCCGCTGCGGTCTCGAGACGCGGGCTCGAGGCGGCGTTATCCGGCCTGGCAGCCGAAGGCGTCTATCTCACCCACGACGAATTCAAAGGGAGGACGCCGCTGGTGCGCGGCGGCCGGCACATCCCCTTCGCCCCCGAGGTGCTGTTGAACCCTGTGGGCCGCGGCTACATGACTACCATGAGCAGCGGCAGCAGCGGCCCCGGCACGCCAACTCCTAAAAGCCTCCAACTGCAACTCTACCGGGACGCGTACGATTGGCTGCAAACGCGCGAGTTCGATCTGGAAGGGCGCGTGCGAGCGCTAGTGGCGCCCATCTTGCCCTCTGCCACCGGCATCAAGAACTCGATACAGCAGGCGCGCGCGGGCCGGAGCATGGACCGGTGGTTTTCCGTGCGTGGCGGCGTGCGCGATTCGGGCCACTATCGCGCCGCCACGCATTTCCTGGTGGCCGTCGGGCGCACGATGGGCGCATCGATCCCCTGGCCGTGCTATCTGCCGCCTAATGACTTTCTGCCGGTGGCCCGGTGGATTGCAGAGCGCAAACGGGAGGGCCGCTGCTGCGCTCTGCGCTCCTACGTGAGTCCGGCCGTACGCGTGGCTGCGGCCGCGCGGGAAGCGGGGCTGGATATTTCGGGGACCGTCTTCTTTGTGGGTGGGGAGGCACTGACCGAAGCCAAGCGAGTGGCCATTGAGGAAGACGGCTGCCAAGTCTATCCCAGTTACGGAATCAGCGAGGTTGGCACTATCGGCGCGGCTTGCCGCCAGATGAAGACCGGTAACTGCGTCCATGTCTTTCGCGATGCGGTGGCCTTGATCAGCCGGGTGCGCCAAGCGCCGCTTTCCGGACTGGATGTGAAGTCCCTCCTGTTCACAAACCTGTTGCCGTTCGCGCCGCGCTTTCTCGTCAACGCCGAAATGGACGATAGCGGGATCGTCGAGCCGGCCACCTGCCAGTGCCAGTATTCCGCCGCCGGGATGACCACGCAAGTGCGGGACATCTTCAGCTACGGCAAGCTGACCGGCCAGGGCATCACCCTGTACGGTTCCGATGTCATGAACATCCTGGAGAAAGCGCTGCCGCAGCGCTTCGGCGGCGCCCCCGGCGACTATCAGCTCATCGAACGCGAAGGCGAACGGCAGACGGATCTGGTCTTGCGCGTCAACCCGCGCACGGACGTTGCCTCGACGGCCGATGTGCGCGAGTTCTTTTTGGCCGAGTTGCGCAAGTGCTATGGCGGCACGCTGGCGGCGCGGCTGTGGAAACATTCCGCCGGCTTTGCAGTGGTGCTGGAAGAACCGTTCGTTACGCGCACCGGCAAGGTTCTGCCGTTGCACGTACTGGGGCCGGAGACCCGTCAAGCCAATGCTTCGTAGAACCCTACTGCTTTCGTCTCTCGCTCCGGCCTCCACGCTGCTGTCCTGCTCGCGGCAGCGCACCGGCGCCGGGCGCACCGCCATTCGCGTAGCCGTGTCTCCGCTGCCTGCCATGAGCCCGTTTTACACCGCCTACGAGGCCGGGTATTTCCGCGATGCCGGCATCGACGTCGAGTTGACCAGAGATTTGCCGAACATGCAATCGACTCCGCTTCTGGCGGCGGGCAAGCTGGACGTGGGCTTTTTCATCCTGAGCCCCGGGCTGCTGAACGCCGTGGCGCGCGGCGCCCGCCTCCGCATCGCGGCCGGCCGTCAAATCAGCTCTCCTTCCTGCGATCAGAATTCCAGGATCTATGTGAGAAGCGCCGACTTTCCGAACGGCATCCAAGATATGCGGCAGCTCCGGCATCGGAAAATTGCGGTTAAGTCGGGCACGACGATCGCGTCGTTCTGTCTGGACAAGCTGCTGGAGAGCGTGGGCATGAGCCGTGCGGACGTCGAGGTCCGCCCGATGGGCGTTAACGAATGCGTCGCGGCGCTGCGCACGGGAGTCGTGGACGCTATCGTGTCGTCGTCGGCGGAGGGGGACCTGAGTCTCGTGGCACACACGTTGAAGATTGAGCCCGGTCCCGGTTTGGCCGACGTTCTGCCGAACTTCCAATATTCGTTTATTGTGTTCGGAGCGCGGTTGCTGGATGGCAACGTACGCACCGGCGCATCGTTCCTGCGCGCCTATTTCCGGGGTGCGCAAGAGTATCTCGCGGGTAGGACCCCCGCGTTCCTCGATCAGTTCGCCAAGTCCAACGGCTTGGACCCAAAGCTGTTGCGGGCCGGGTGCCGCGATTCGTTCGAGCACGCTGGCCGGATTCATTTTGACGATGTGCAGATGTTTGCCGAGTGGGCTGCCAGCCGGGGCGAGATCCCACGCCCGATGAGCGCGCAGAGCTTGGTGGACACGCGGTTTCTCGACGCGATGCAAAGGATGTCCTAGTACGATGCTCACCTCGATCCGATCCCTGTCGCGCACGCCCGAAGCGGCGCGGCTTAGAACGATTTGCGGCCTGATGGCGGCTCTGTTGCTGCCCACCGCCGCCCACGGGCAACTTACCGGCACGATCGAGGGCATGGTGGCCGATCCTTCCGGGCGGGCCGTGGCAGGGGCCCAGATGCGCGTGGTGGAAACAACCACCAACGCCGAACGGCGGCTCGCCACGGACCAGCAGGGCTGGTACACGGCGGCCCAACTTGTGCCAGGGCACTACCGTCTGGAAGTGGCCGCGACGGGGTTCGAGCCGGCCAAAACCGATGTGCTCGAACTCGCGGCTGGAGTGACACGGCGAGCCGATATCGCGCTGAAGATCGGAACGGCGAGGGAATCGGCGCTCGTGGTGGCGAAGACCGATGAGGTGGATACCGCGGCGGGAGGCTGGGGCAGCGCAATCGAAGAACGGCAGCTCGATTCGTTGCCACTTAACGGACGGGATGTCTTGGATCTCGCCGCGCAACAGCCCGGCGTCACGGCTCCGGCCAGCGCGACACAAGCGCTCGACGTGGGACTGGGCGAGCACGTTGCCATCAACGGAAATCGTCCCAGTGAGAACGCGTTCCGTCTGGACGGAATCTACATCGACGACGCCACCGGTTCGGCGCCGTCCAGCGCGGCCGGAAACCTGCTGGGCATTGACACGCTGGCCGAGCTGCAAATCGTCACCAGTCCTTTCAGTGCGGAATATGGACGCACCGACGGCGGCGTGGTGACCGCCATCTCGAAGTCGGGCACCAACGATTTCCACGGCAGCGCCTGGGAGTATCTGCGCAACAGCGCGTTCGACGCGAAGAACTATTTCGACCCGGCAGGAAAAATACCGGAGTTGCGCCTGAACCAGTTCGGCGGTCTCCTCGGCGGGCCCTTGGTGGCAAACAAGCTGTTCTTCCTCGCCGACTACGAAGGCATCCGCAGCTCCAGCGACGAAACGCAGATTCTCTCGACGCCGGATGCCGATGCCCGGCAGGGACTGCTCCCGGTGAACGGCGTGCTCAAAAGCGTGCCCGTGTCGCCGGCCATTCTCCCGTATCTGGCCCTCTATCCGCTGCCGAACGGGCCCGACCTGGGGAACGGCGTCGGAGAATACTTCGGTGGCCAGCCCACGAACACACGGGAAGATTATGCGGTGGGGAAGGTGGACTTCGTCCCCTCCGGCCGTTGGCGTTTCGGAACTCGCTACACCTTCGACACCTCGGCATCCGGCACCCTGGACCCGTTCCAGTTCTGGGACGCTCGGGCCGACTCGCACTACAACCTGGTCCAGACCACCGCACAATTCGTCCAGTCGCCTACCATGATTCACGATTTTCGCGTGGCCTATAGCCAGATCTACAACGGAGCGACCGAGTCCGTCCCCGCCTCCTCTGCGAACCTGGCCTTCGTGCCCGGCGCGGAAATGGGGACCATTCAGGTGACGGGCCTGAGCAATTTCGGCGGCACCGTGGCGCAGACGGCGCCGCAGCATTTCGATGACATCGACGGACAGGCGTCGTACTCGGGCGAAAAGATTTCCGGCGCACACGCTCTGTCCTTCGGGTCGAGTTTCGACCGGATTCTGCTGGGCGAAAACAGCGACCTCGATGACGGCGGCTATTACCAGTTCTCCTCGTTGCAAAGTTTCCTGGCGGCGCAACCGAGCAAGCTCACCGTGATGGCGCCGGGGACGGACACGCTGCGGCACTGGCGGTACAACGAGTTCTCCGCCTTTGTCCAGGATAACTGGCGCATCGGCCGCCGGCTCTCGGTGGGCTTCGGCGTCCGTTATGAAACGGCTACGACACCGGTCGAGCGCGACAACAAAGTGGCAACGCTCCCGAATCCGCTGACGGATTCTCAGGTCACCGTGGGCGGTCCGTTGTGGATCAACCCATCGAGACTCGATTTCGCGCCTCGCGCTTCGATTGCCTGGGACCCGTTCGGCAAGGGCCGCACCGTCGTGCGCGTTGGCTCGGGCATCTTCTACGATCTATTGGGAACGCGCGAGCTATCCGTTGACGGGATGTTCATGCCGCCGTTCTTTGAACGTTACACCATCGCCAAGGCGCCTTTCCCGGATGCGCTGGCAGCCGCAGACAACGCCGGCCCCCAGGCGATTACGGTGGATGGAATCGTCTACCGGCCCTCGCAGCCTTACGTAGCGCAATACCAGATCGTTATCCAGCACGACTTGGGACACGGCACGGTGGTCGAGGCCGGCTACTCCGGCTCGCGGGGCATCCACCTGGTGGGCAACATCAAGAACATCAACACCACGACGCCGGAGTTTCTACCTGACGGCCAGATCTACTTCCCGGCCAGCAACGGCCCGATCAATCCGGCGTTTTCGAGCATGACGATGCGCACCACGGATTTCGATTCGCACTACAACAGCCTGGTTACGGACGCGCGCACGAACCTTGCCAGGGGGCTGCACGTTCAGGCCAAGTTCGTCTGGAGCCACTCGATCGACGACGATTCCGTCGCGATTCACGACGATTCTTACAACTCCGAGCTGGTGCCGACCGTGTTCGACTACGCCGCCAATCGCGGCTCTTCCGATTTCGACTGCCGGCTCGTCTTCGCCGCTAACTTCGTCTGGGAGTTGCCGCACGCGCAATCGTCGCGTCCGATCAACGCCGTGCTGGGTGGCTGGCAGTTGGACGGTTTAGCGCAGGCGCAGTCGGGGAATCCGTTCAACCCGACCGTGGGGTTCGACGACGCACACCTGCTCGGAGGGACCAGCGACCAGGGCCAGCGGCCCAATCTAGTTCCGGGCGTGCCCATCATAACAGGCAACCCCAACCAGTATTTCAATCCCCTGGCCTTCACGCTGCCTCCTTCCGGGTACTACGGGAACCTCGGGCGTAACGTATTGACGGGGCCGGGACTGGTGATCGTCAGTCTGGCTTTGGAGCGAGATTTCCTGAAAACGGAGAAGCGGGCGCTGCGCATTCGCGTGGAAGACTTCAACGTGGCCAATCACCCGAATTTTCAGATCCCCTCCGGCATCGGCCTCTTCGATAGCACCGGAGCGCGGCTGGGCACGGCCGGACAAATCACCACCACCACAACATCGTCCAGACAACTGCAGCTTTCGGCACGGTACACGTTCTAGTCGATGGGCGACCAGAAGGGACGCGTTGGAGCAGGCACGCCGCCCGCATGTTCAAGCCCAGGCCGGAGCTCCCGGCAGTGGTCGCAGAGCCTCGCCAGGGGGCAGTAGGGCACCCTGCACCCAACCGAGCCTAACTGGGCGAAATAGACCCGTGCTGCAGCGTCGCCGCGACGGTCTCGCAGCAGCACCACATCCCCGGGCCCCAGGCTCGTTCTTATGTACTCCGCCACAACCCAAATGTCGGGAAAACTCCGGACGCTTTCCGGGGGCGCACCGCCTTCAATCATGGCGTTGCGGGCACGCCGGCTGTCGTTGCCGTGGAGGAGCACCAGGTCTGCGGAATGGGCGGCCATCCGCCCCAGCGCCCGGAACTTCTCACGAAAGGTGAGTCCGGAATCGTATACATCGTGGTAGACCAGGATTCGGCGCCCCTCGGCTTGCTCCAGAACTCTCATCGCGGCAGGCACGCTGGCAAACGTTTCGGTATAATCGTCGCGCAGCATGGTTGCCCCGGAAGGCAGAGGCACGGGCTCCATCCGGCCGTAGGATGGCTCGACCTGTTCTACAGCGGCAATAGCGCGTTCTAGTTCAACCCCACTCCAAACGGCCGCTGCCAGCGCCCCCAGGACCGAGGTCAGCCAATGCTCCCCCACCAGCCTTGTCCGCACGATTCGGGATTCGGCGCCGCGGTGCACCGAAAACGAGAGCCGCGCCGGCCAGACCGAGGAGACCTCACTTGCCCAGAGATCGAATTCCGGCGACCGGCCGAAAGTCACCGTCCTGCCCCGGTGGCGCGCCGCCATCGCCGCCACTTTGGGATCGTCGCCGTTCAGAATAGCCAGCCCCTCACGGCCCAGTCTGGAAAGAAGCTGCGCCTTTTCTGCGGCGATGTCTTCCAGGGTGGCGAAGTGGTGGGTGTGCACGCCGGCAACCGTGAGCACCACCACCGTATCGGGCGCAATCATCCAGGCGGCCTTCCTGAGCGCGCCCGGCAGGTTTGTACCCACCTCGATCACGGTGAACCGATGGCGCCATCTGGTCCGTAGAACGATGGCCCCCAGCGCGAGACCGGAGTTGCTGCCGTGCCGGGTCCCATTGACCGGAAAACAGGATGACAGGATATGTCTCAGACACTCGGTGGCGGTCGTCTTGCCCACACTTCCGGTAACGGCGATGAACGTGGTGCGGAACATGAGGCGGCGCCAGACGAGGGCCAGCGCACTGCGTGTCAAGCGGCGCGCGGGACTGCGACTCCTCAGGACCCGGCGCAGCCCTTTCAAAGTGGCGCCCCGGCTCGAGAGGGGCTCTCCACAGAACCGGCTTCCCGCACCGCAGGCGCCGGGCGCCAGCCCGGCAGGTAGATCAACGCCCCGGCAGCAAAGGCCAGGGAACTGTAAAGGTAGTAAGAGAGATAGAGCGGCAGCGCCGCTGCGGCGAAGGCCCACCCTTTGCGCGCGGCAAGCATACCGAAGAGCTTCCGGTTGAGCGCCACGGCGCCCGCCGCCGCAGCAGCAGCCGGGGCTAGCAGGGCCGGCATCCTCAAACCGGCAACCGCCAGGACGGCTCCAGCGCAAACCAGCAAGGCACTGATCCGTTGAGACACGGCCACGTTCAGGGCGTTCGGCAGCCGCCCGGACTGCACGATCAAACGCGTCCAGGGAAGCGCGCGCTCGAAGATATCGCTGTGCAACAACAGGCCCAGCGTCCACTGCTTCAGGTGCTGGACCTGTATGGCGCGGTCGAGCGCGATGCGCCGGCCAGCCTTGCGCAGCCGATACCCCAGGTCTATATCCTCGATCGAGGGCCGCGCGTAAGATTCGTCAAAGCCTCCCGCCGCCAGGAAGACGTCGCGCCGGATGGCACCGCAGGCGGACCAGAAGGTGGAAGCCTCCCTACCGGCGCACTGGTGGAAGTAGTGGTTGACCAGGTTCTTGTATTGCGATACGAACGCTCGGGAATCCGGATTGTCGTCGTAGGACCCGATCAGTGCGTCCAGATCGGCTTCCGCCGCGAACCGGGCCGCGATGCGCGACACCGTGTCGGGATGCACGCAGACATCCGAGTCGATGAAAACCAGCACATCCCCGGACGCGCGGGACGCACCCAGGTTGCGGGCCACCGCCGGCCCCGCGTGCTTCCCGGCACGAATCACCGTGGCGCCCATGCCCTCCGCAATCTGCGCGGAGCCGTCCACGGAGAGATCGTCCACGACAATAACTTCGTAGGGCTGAACACTCGAACGCCTGAGCGCTTCGAGACATCGCGGAAGAAACGCCGCACCGTTCAAGACCGGGATCACCACACTAAGATTGCGAGGCAAGCAAGACAGTATAACGCAGTTTGGAAGAAATGTTGTTCGCGCTGATTTAGCCGCCGGATCGGGCTTCCGGCTTGCGGGCGCAGACCGCAACGAAACAGGCGGTCAGCGGCCGGCTGGGCAGCCTTCCCAGAAGCGCGAACAACCCGATCAGAGCCCGAATAGGCCGGTCCGCCGCGCGCCCCAGCACCTTCCTCAACCCCAGAAACAGGACCGTCGATACGAGCCGCGGGTTGTGGATGAGCCACTCGTGATCCACCGGCTCCATACCCAGCTCCCTGAGCCACGCCTCCAGTTGCCGCCGCGACGCCGTGCGGCCCAGGACGAACGGCGCCTGCCGCAATCGCATTGCCCAGCGCAGCGGCGGATACAGAGGGTTCCATGGGTTATCGAGCGTCACGATCAACAGCCCGGAGGGCCGCACCACCCGCACCAGTTCCCGAAGCGACGCCCGCAACTCCGCGCGAGTCTCGAAATGATCGAGCGTCGAATTGGAGAAGACCAGGTCGAAACTGTCCGAGCGAAAAGCCAGGGTCCGGACGTCACTCGCCAGGAAGGAGAATGCGCCTCCGGGGCAGCGTCCCCGCGCCGCGGCCGCAGTGGATTCCGCGATATCCATCCCCACGGTTTCCCCGGCTCCCGGCAGAAGATCGAACAGCACGCGATCCTCGCCGAATGCCTCCTCGAACAAGTCGGTCTTGAGCACGCGCCGCGCCATCAGCCCGTCCGTCCACCGGCGCACGAGTTCCAGATGGACCTCACGCTTCTGCCGGGCCGCCAGGGGATCCAGGTAGCCGGATGGATTCGGACAGCGTGCGACGTAGTCCCAGGATCGGTTCATAGCGCGGAGCAAATGCTCATTCTAGGCACTGCGCCCCGGCGCCGCAAGCCGCCACGCCTGGTCTACAATGAATGGTCACCGTGAAGAGCCGGCGAAAAATGTCTCTGCCTGCGCCGCCGCCCTCCGCGCCGGCGAAACGCTCGCGCTGGGCCGCGCCCGCCTTGATTGCAGCGCTGGTTCTGCTTTTCTATTCGGTGCCGCTGACTTCGGGCGCCGCCAGCATCCATGGGGACGCGGCCGACTTGCACTACCCGTTTCAGAAGTACTTCTCCGATCACATCCGCTCGGCCAGCCTGCCCTTGTGGACGCCCTACCTGTTCTCGGGCTATCCCTTCCTGGCCTATCCCGAGACGGCCGCCTGGTATCCTCCGCACTGGCCTTTCTTCCTGATCGGGATCACGCCGCGCGCGATTGAGGCCGAGCTCGCGCTCAATGCGTTTCTCGCATGTCTGGGGGCGTTTCTGCTGATCTCGCGGTCGGTCGAAAACCGCAACGCCGCCATCCTGGGCGGACTCTGTTACGGATTGTCGGGATTCTTCGCGGGCCACGCCTCTCACGTCGGCATCTTCGCCGGCGCGGCCTGTTTCCCCTGGCTGCTCCTGGCATTCCGATGCGCGCTCGATCGAGCCGCCCTCCGCTATACGGTCCTCGGCGGCCTGGTGGGCGCCGCCATCATACTGGCGGGCTATATTCAAACCGCCATGTATGGGTACATGGCACTCGGCTTGTACGCGCTGGCCGACCTGTACCGCACCCCCCGCCGCTGGTTCCGCATCGCCTCGATCGTCGCCTCGATGCTCGCGATCTCGACGATCGTGGCAGCCATTCAGATCGTTCCCACCCTCGAACTCACGCGGCTTTCGTTCCGCGCCCGGTCGGACTTCTCCCAGACCGCCGCCGGCAACCTGGAACTCAGAGCTCTCCCCACCCTGGCCGTGCCGAATTGGCTGGGCGCAATTTCGGGCGACTACACCGGCCCGTTCGACATCACGCAGTATTACTTCTACGCGGGATTTCTTCTACTGCCGCTGGCCGCTTTCGGTGTCGTCAAAACAAAGAACCGCCTTCACGCCCTGTTGCTCATCGTCGTTTCGATGTGGTTCATGTTTGGCCGCGGAGCCGGTCTCTACCGCATCGCCATGCTCATGCCGGGAGTCAATAAGGTCCGCGAGCCCGTCCAGGGCTGGTTCGTGGCCGCAATCGGACTGGCGATGCTGGCCGCCGCGGGATTCGATTGGACGCTGGGCCGGTGGAAAGTCCGCTATCTGGGGATGATCGTGCTCGCCGTCCTGTTCGTCAACCTCTGGTGTTGGAACTCGCTGGACAACCGTCTGGCCTATGGCCCCGCCTCCTACGACCGGCTTTATGGAGACGGGGAAAGGGCGCTCGTCTACGACGTGGCTCCGCTGGTGCCGCCGCTCACTCGTTACGATGGCGCGCATTCCCGTCTTGGCCCGCTCGACGCCGCGCTCAACGTGCGACTCGAGACCACCGGGGGATACGGGGCCTTGTCGATCTCGGACTATTCGCGATACCGGCGAATCATGCGGCACAACCCCAGGCTCCGCGACGGCCTCAACGTAAGCGCGTTCGCCACGGATCAACCGGCGGCGCTGGTTCCCAACCCGTCCGCGCTCCCTCGCGCTTACTTTCCCAAATCGATCGGGGACGTGAAGGACGCGCCGGAAGCTTCTCTCGCGCTGACGACGCTGGACCCCCATGTGCGCTCGATCGCGCTCGCGCCGCACGAACCGATTCAGCAGGATCCCCAGGCAACTGCGGCCATCCTGTCGTACGATGAACGGTCGTACCGCATCCGTTATCGCGCCGCTTCACCGAGCCTTCTGCGTCTCAGCGTGCCGTACTATCCGGGCTGGCGCGCTACCCTGGGCGGCCGGCGGCTGCCGATCGTCCGTGTCGATCTGGCTCTGATGGGCGTGGTGGTTCCGGCTGGGGGCGGCGAGGTTGAATTCGATTTCCACTCGAAGTCGTTCTGGGTTGGCGCGGCCATCACTTTTGCTGGCGCGCTCGTCTGCGGCCTGGTGTTAGGGCTCCCGGCCCTTCGCAAGCGCGCGGCCTACCTTCCTCCGCCGAAACTCACATCCACCTGAGCTTCGGCCTGGACGGGAGCACCGTCCAGAATGGCCGGGCTGTAAATCCACTTCATGACCGATTCCTCGGCGGCCGGCCGCAGGACCGGCGGGCCGCTGATTGCAGTCGCCTTCTTCACCTTGCCGTCCTTGCCGATCACGGCGCGGACGCGGACGCTGCCGCCAACATGCCAGCGCTTCGCCACGGCCGGGTACGCCACCGGAAACTGCTTGAGTAGCCGCGCCGTCTCCGCCACTGTCCCGACCCGGGTTGCCGGGGCGGCCACCGGCGCGGGCGCAGCAGCTTTGGACGCCTGCGCGACCGCCGGAGCGGGGGGCGGAGGCGCGAGGGCGGACGACGTCCCCGGCACGTTCGGAGCGTTCCCGGCGAACGCGTTCGACTGGCTTTCCAAGGCCGGCGCCTCCGGGATCTGGGCTGGTGAGGCGGCCTCGAGACGCGCTGAGAGCGAGAACTGTTTCGCCGGTTGGGCGCCCTCGGCCGCCGGCGCTGCCACTGCGGCGGAGGGCTGCTGCCCCAGCGGCGCCACTTCCTGGCCGGCCCCGGGAGCCGGCAGCGCATTGGCCTGTGGCGCCGGCGCAGCCGCAGCCCCGAAAGCGCGGCCAGCCAAGCGGCGAACCTGCGCGGCCTCGCTTGCGCCGGACTGATCGGCAACCTCGAGCCGGAAACTCGTGTCGTCCGAGATCGGCGAGTACACCACGCTGCCGTTGTGCAGCGTGACCATGTCGAGGTTCACGTCTTCCCTGTGATCGCCGTCTTCAATCGTCAGAGTCGCGCGCGCCGCACTCGAGATTAGCGGCGCATTTCGATTCCAACTCAGAAACAGCCGGCCGGCGTCGTTGTCCACCTTCAGGCCCAGCGAGTTCTCCGCCACCTTCGCGGGTCTGGCCGCCAGACCAGCCGGGCGGACCAGCGTGCGATAGCCTACGCCCGCGCCCAGCACCAGCACCAACGCGATCGCCGCCGATTTGAGAAGCCCGAACGCAGCGGGCCGCTTGGCCGTCGCTGCAGCGGCCGCAACCAATTCGGCGGGCGCGGCCGGCGCCGGCTCGACAGCCACCAGTGGCGGCGTCGCCGGGTTGTGCATTGTAGGCGGAGCCGCGGGCTTTGGCTCCTCACGCTTGGGCATCACCGCGGGAGCCGCGGGCCGCTCTTCGCGCTTGGGCATTACCGGCGGAGCCGCAGGCCGCTCCTCACGCTTCGGCATCACCGGCGGGGCCGCAGGCCGCTCCTCACGCTTCACCATCACCGGCGGAGCCGCAGGCCGCTCCTCACGCTTCGCCATCACCGGCGGGGCCGCGGGCCGCTCCTCACGCTTCGCCATCACCGGCGGGGCCGCGGGCCGCTCCTCACGCTTCACCATCACCGGCGGGGCCGCGGGCCGCTCCTCACGCTTCACCATCACCGGCGGGGCCGCGGGCCGCTCCTCACGCTTGGCCATCACCGGCGGAGCCGCGGGCCGCTCCTCACGCTTCACCATCACCGGCGGGGCCGCGGGCCGCTCCTCACGCTTCACCATCACCGGCGGGGCCGCGGGCCGCTCCTCACGCTTCACCATCACCGGCGGGGCCGCGGGCCGCTCCTCACGCTTCGCCATCACCGGCGAAGCCGCAGGCCGCTCCTCAAGTTTCGGCATCGGCGGCGCCTGTCTCACCGGCGCAGGCTCCGGCTCTTCGCGCTTCACCGCAACCACCGGCGAAGCCGCAGGCCGCTGCTCACGCTTCGCCATCACCGGCGGAGCCGCAGGCCGCTCCTCACGCTTCGCGATCGCCGGGGGCGCAGGAGCATCCAGAAGAAACTCCTCGAAGTTCTCCTCTAGTGCGGAACGCTTGAAGGGGAACTCCCGATAGCTCGTCTCCGCCAGCTCGCCGTTCTCCCAAAAGAAAATCGCGGCCGCGCTCGGCTTCGCCGCGAAAGGCCGTACCAGCATGCAAATCTGGTCCGGTCCGGAAAAGAACTCGTTCGCCAGCGCCCAATCCTCGTCATCGAGAACGAGCTCCCGCCGCGTGTTGCTGCGGAATAGCCCGGCGACCGACATGCCGTCGCCCGCGACCCTAGCAACCGCCTGCTTCATCCTCGCCTTATCCGCTGCGGAAAGCAGGTACAACGGCCCGCGCGAGTAGTCGCACTCCACCGCTTCGAACCGCTCGATGACCACCGTCACCGGATTGCCCGCGATGACGTACCCACCCAGGACGCCGCCGATCTCCGATCCGCGTCTTGTAATGGCTTTGAAGCTATCGAGCACCTCGCGCTCCAGACGGTCCAGGAGATCCAGGTTGAGGAGCACCGCGATCGGCTTGCCCTCGACCGCCCAGCGATAGTACGACACCACTTTCGTATCCGTCATGACACTGATTCCCAGAATCTGGCTACTGCCATATTCGGATCAGATCTTACACTGAATCAAATAACTTTTCCAGAATTATTGCGGACCGCCCGGCGCCGCGCGGCGATAACTATTTGGATTGCGGGGACATCGTGACGCGGATTATTTCCCAATGCCAGAGCTGTCCGAGAGCGATTCCCGCAAACGTTGCGGCCCCTGCCCACGGATGGGGGCATCGCGCGTTCTTCCGATTCGCTGTCGCCGTCCTGTAATATACTGATCGCAACAGATCGAGGTGGCGCGCCATGGTGTCGCTCAAAGGTTCTCTCTGGGCTCTCCTGCAGTACGACGTGTCGGAAGAAATTCGGATCGACGACGTCCGCCTGCTGCTGGCGGCACAGGAGCCCGGACGCGGTCCCGCATTCCGCGGCCCTTCGCCCGAATACGTCAAATTCGCCCGGCCGCCGGTCGTTCACCTTCCCGGATCGGTACGGCTGCAAGGCGGCGAGGTGTGGTCTTCCATCGTCAAGCTATACGACTACGGAGTGGTCAGCATCGCCCTGGAAGTTAAGTTCGAATGCGATTGGGACGGCCTGGTTCAGCTCGCCAGCCGCTGGATCGGGTCAGCCGAACTGGAGCGGATGGCCACCGAGGTGGCCCGTTCCCAGGTCCAACGGGTCCGGACTGCACTGGTGAAACCTTACGCCGACTGGACCTTCGAGGATTACTATACGGTCCACGTGCGCGAGGCGCGCGCCGAAGACGGTTCGCCGCTTCTCGCCCGCGAGTTGATCTCCGATTACGGCGGCCGCATCGCGCAGATCGTGCGCGCGGAGTCGGTGGCTTTGTCCGAGACCGAGCGCCAGGAGATCCTCCAGCAGTGGCTCTCCTACTATCCGGCCGACCTGTTGGTGGTGGCCTGGATGGCGGCCTTCATCTATGACACTCCCGAAGGCGCGGCGCCGATGCTGGAGCTTCTGGAGTATGCGAACACCCAACTGCTCGAGTTCCGCTACTACGACAACCTGCTGACCGGTGTGCTGGCCGGCGTCCACCGCAGCTTGGAGCAACGCCGCGGAATCTGGGGCCGCTGGCGCATCGCCGCCGAAGCCGAGCGCCTGAACCGCATCCGCCTGGACGTCATCGAGCTGACCGAGCGCGTGGACAATTCCATCAAGTTCCTCAGCGACATGTTTTATGCGCGAGCCTACCGCCTGGCGGCGCGGAAGATCGGAGTCAACGACTACCGCGATCTGGTCGACGAGAAGCTGAAAACCGCCGGCGAATTGTATGAGGCCATGGCCGGCGAGTTCCACCAGGCGCGCGCTTTTGTCCTAGAAGTGATGGTGGTCGCGATCCTGATCATCGAGTTGGTGTTCCTGTTCCGGGGGAAGAGCTGAGCGTCTTCGGACTATCCCCGGAGCTATAATTCAAGCATATCCGCCGTAACTGGGGGGGGCAAATGAGGGGCTCGCCAAAGGAGAACGAACAATGAGCAGGATTGCAGTGTCACGCAGGAGTCTGCTCGCAACGGGGGCCGGCGCGCTGGTTGGCGCCGTCAGCCTGCCGGGACCGGCAAGTGCCAGCGCACGGGGAGGCCAGAACTTGACCAGCGAGGAGGTAGTCCGCAGGTGGTACGCAGCCTGGGAGAAGAGAGACTGGGGCCCAGTGGATAGCCTGCTCGCCGATAACTTCGCCTTTACAAGCGCGGCTGGCGACGATCACATCAGCAAGAGCACTTTCAAATCGCGATGCTGGGAAACACAGATCGATTTCATTGGGCATTTTGACCTGGAACGAGTCACCACGGGCGCGGAGGATGCTTTTGTGAAGTATCTTTGCCACACCAAGGACGATAAGTCGTTCCGCAACGTGGAGTATCTCCGCATCAAGGACGGACAGTTGCAATCCATTGAGTGCTATTTCGGCGCGCAATCGAGCTTTCCGTCGGCAGTGAGCACTGGGCAGAAGTAACCTACGTGCCCGAGGACAGAAGCGCGCGCCTCTTCGGTTTCCCGTTCGCTATAATTCAAGCATGTTCGCTGTAACTGGGGACTCGAATGCGGCGCTCGCTAAGGAGACCGGTCCGTTTGCCGTCGAGCAAACCGAGCGTCTCCTGCGCCGCCTGGCCTACCAGGCCGGCCGCGCCGCCAAGTCGCCGCACCCGAACGAAGTGCACGACCTGAGGGTGGCCGTTCGGAGATTCACGCAGGCTCTATCGGCTTTCGGTTCCTGTTTCCCGCCCAAAGAAGTGAAGCGAGTCAGGCGGCGGCTCAAGAAGATCATGAGTCTCGCCGGGGACGTGCGCGACTGCGACATCGCCATCGGGATGCTGTCTAAGTCCAAGGCCGCGCCGGCCGCGTTTCTGTCGGCATTCCGCAAGCGGCGGCGGGACGCTGAGCGGACCCTCACGGCTGCCCTCAAACGCTGGTCCGAGCGCAGGTCGTATTCCAAATGGAGAAGCGAGCTGTTGAGCGAGGTCCGCGGCGGCGCCTCCCGCGACTTACTCGAAGTTACCGGCGGCCACACCTTGCTGCCCATGCTGCGGCAGTTCCTGAGCCGTGGCAAGCAGGCGCTCCGCCCCAAGGCCCCGGCGTCGAAGATACACCGGCTGCGGATCGCCGCCAAGAACGTCCGCTACTCTTGCGAACTATTCGCGCCGGTCTACGGCACGGCCCTCGACGGCTGGCTGGACCAGATCAGGGCCGTCCAGACCGCGCTCGGCGCCATCAACGATTGCGAGACGGTTCGGAGGATGGTGGAGCGCCAGGGCGGCGACCGCGGGATCGAATCCTCGCTCCGAAGGAAGGCGCGCAGAAAGCTGGAAGCGTTCCGCCAGCTCTGGGCCGATTCGTTTTCCGATGCCTTCGTTCAAGGCCTGATCGGGCAGATCGGCCGCGAAGCGCCGAAGAAGCCCGCGGCTCGCAGCCGGTCGATAGCGGCCCAAGCCAGCCACAGCCAGGCAGCGCACGCGTAGCGTCAAGCGCAGCGGGCCCGATGGTGCTCCAGAAACTTCGCCGCGCCCTCCCTCGTCAGATAGCGGGCCAGCGCCGCAGCCGGCGCCTTTCGCAGATCCACCAGAATCAGGCCGTCCAGCGCGTTCGAGAAGCTCGCATCCAGGTTGAAAGCCAGCATCTGCCCGCCGAGTTTCATGTACTGGCGGATCAGAATCGGCACGCCCTTACCGTCCGGTTCTAAATCGGCGACGGGATCGGACAATCCCTCCAGGTCGGTGAGAAGCCGCGCCAGCATGCCGGTATGGAAGTTGCCGGCGGATGGGCGGAACGGCCGCCGCGGCTTGACCAACCCGGCCAGTTCTTTGTCGGAGCCCCGTTTCAGGAAGCCGACCATCAGATCCCGCGAGGCCGCGCTGTAATCGTTGCTGATGCTCACCGCGCCGAAGAGCACCGGGCAATCGGGCCGCTGCGTAGCGTAATGGCCGATGCCTTTCCACAAAAGCAGCAGCGACGCGAACCGCTTCTGATATTCCGCGCGGATGAACGAGCGGCCGAGTTCGATCGCCGGGCCGATGCGCGAGAAGAACTGCGGCCGGTAGTGAAACAGCGTGCTGGTATAGAGTCCGCGAATTCCCTGGCGCGGAAGAATGTCGGGAGTGGCCGCCAGCCGGTACGCCCCGGCCAGTTCGGATTTCTCCTCGTTCCACAGGAAAAGGTGCAGGTAGGATTCGTCGAACCGGTCCAGATCGAGCGCCCGGTTGCTGCCCTCGCCGGCAGCGCGAAACGCGATTTCCCGCAGCCGCCCGATCTCCCGAAGCGTGTTCGGGATCTGGTGGGCCGGCGCGAGATAGACCGCCAGATCCTCGACCTCGGCAAGCCTGCTGCCGCTTCCCAATCGGCCGATTTCTTCACGAAGCAGCGCGGCTGGGGTTTCCTCCGCCAGCGAAACGGTCCGGTTGCGGCGTATGGCCGGCAGCGCGATCCGAATCACCTTTCGGACTTGCGGCCCGCGGCGCGACAGCCCGACGGTGCGGCAGCGTAGATACTCGATCGCCTGCTCGTCCGCCGGCAAACCGCGAAGCGTATCCGCCGTCACCAGGCGCCCGATGCGGAACCGAACGGTGCTTCCGCGTTTGTTCAGCAGCTCTCTCGGCAGCGCCGCCGTTCCCAGCCGCGGATGAAGCGCGCCCAGCGCCTGGAAGGAGAAACTGTTGGCGCCTTCGAAGAAGACCGGCAGCACCGGACATCCGGCGGCCCGCAGCAGCCGCGCGACCGCGGGGTTCCACGGCCCTTCCACCACGGCCCGCCGCAGCCAGTCGAGCCGCGCCACCTCGCCGGCCGGGAACACCACCAGTGCGCCACCCTGCCGCAACCACTGCACGCACTGCCGTATCGGGCTGCGGTTCTCCTGAATCGCGGCGCGGCCGCCGAACGGGTCCACGAAGATGAACCGGTCGCGCACTTGCGGCAACGCGGCCAGCATCGAGTTCGCCATGAACTTCACGTCCGGCCGCGCACGGGAGAGGACCGTTCCAAGAACCGCGCCCTCCAGCATTCCGAACGGGTGATTGGCTACGATCGCGAGCGGTCCCGTCTTCGGGATCCGCGCCAGGTCGTCGAGGTCCACGCGGTAATCCACTCCGAGTCCTTCGAGCAACGCGCCAAAGGGATCGCCCCCGCCGGCTCCTTCGAGCGCCGTGCGGAACGTCTGGCCCAGCCGGTCCAGCATGAGAAGGCGTTCGATGGCCGAAGCCACGGGCGCCGCCAGTGGCCACGGGCGCGGCCCGAATAATGCCTGCTCAATCTCTTTCATAGCCTACACAGTGACACCGCAGTGTTACCGGACGATGAACATCCGGTGAGGAACAGATCAATTGTGTCGGCGGGCCACTTACGGGCGAAGAGTCAACTGGGCTTGCTCGGTTACGGTTCGGTGCGCGGCGTTCGCGAGTTTCAGGCGGAAAGTTACATTTTGGAAAACCGGGTAGTAAAGGACGCCACCCGCGTGAAGTGCCGAGGTTCTCAGTTCCACGTCCTCGGTCTCGGGCCCGTCCTGTATCGTCAGCGTGGCGCCGGTGGCCTCACGGACTGCCCGCGCAGCAGGGTTCCAAGTGAGGGCCAGGCGGTCCTGGCGCTGCGCAGCCTGGAATCCGAAAACCATCGGCGTTATGCGGGTTGGGGCCGTGGCGGAATGCGTCACAAGGAAGCCCGCGACGATACAAGCGGCTGCCAGTAGTGCGGCGAGCGTCCAGAGATAACGATGGTTGGGCCGCGGCGCGGCAGGGGCCGGCGCGCTTTCCTTCGCGGCCTGCGGCTTGCTCTGGGAGGCAGTTATGATTTCAGCGGGAGTCGTCTCAGCTTCACAAACAGGCATGTCGGTATTTTCGCAAGCTGATATTACAACCGGATGTCCGCCGGGTTGTGCGGGGATTAAAGTCCGCGTACCAGACAATTGGACCGGAAATTTACGCCATCGCAATAGGGCTGTAACAATACCCCGCTAAAGTGGGCTCCATGCAACCCGACAAATCGCAAAGTCATTCGGCTGTCCCTGTCATCTTGTTAGCCGTAGTCCTTTTCCTGATTGGCGCAGGAGCGGCGTTGTGGCGGTTCCATCCTTCCTTCTTGCAGGCGAAGAACGCGGAGCCCGAGACGATTCTGAGCCTGCACGGATCGAATACCATCGGCGCCCAACTGGCCGGAGCGCTGGCAGAGACGTTCCTGAAGCGTCAAGGCGCCCAGACGGTGACCACGGTGGCCGGTCCGCGGGCCGACGAATTCAGCGTGCGCGGCGTCATCCCGGGCGATGCGCACCCCAAGGTGATTGAGATTCAGGCCCACGGTTCGGCTACGGCGTTTCCGGATCTCGCCGCCGGAAAGTGCGACATCGGCATGGCCTCCCGGCGGATAAAAACCGAGGAGGCCGCCGCCCTCGCCAAGCTGGCCGACATGACTTCGCCCGCTTGCGAGCACGTGGTCGGGCTCGACGGGCTGGCCATCGTCGTGAACAGGAACAACGCCGTCGCGTCGCTCAGCACCACCGTGATCGGGAAGATCTTCACCGGCGAAATATCGGATTGGCAGGATGCGGGCGGCGCTCCCGGGCCGATCAAAGTGCTGGCGCGCGACGACAAGTCGGGCACCTACGACACCTTCAAGGCCCTGGTGCTGGGCAAGCGTCAGTTGGTGGCCGGCGCGGCGCGCATCGAGGACAGCCGCGAGCTTTCCGACCGCGTCGCCGGAGACGCCAGCGCGATCGGCTTCATCGGTCTGCCTTACGTCCGAAGCGCGAAGGCCGTCGCGGTCTCGGAGGAAGGCACGACACCTCTGGTTCCCAATCGCCTGACCGTGGCCACCGAAGACTATCTGCTGTCCCGGCGCTTGTACCTCTACACCGCGGCTTCGCCCAACCCCCTGGTGCGCCGCTTCGTGGAGTTCGCCCTGGGCAGCGCTGGGCAGGACATCGTGGCACAGATCGGTTTCGTGGAGTTGAACGTCAAAACGGAATCCGCCTCGGTCACGGCGAACGCCACTCCCGAATACATCGCGACGATCAAAGGCGCGGAACGGCTCTCGCTGAACTTCCGCTTCCAGCCGGGAAGCAGCCAACTGGACAACAGAGCGCTGGTGGACTTGGATCGCGTCGCGGGCTTCCTCTCCAGCCCAGAGCACGCGCGCGGCGGAATCGTGCTGGTGGGTTTTGCGGATTCGGTTGGGGCGCACGAGGCGAACCGGGCGCTTTCCGCGAGCAGGGCCAGCGTGGTGGCCGACGAGTTCCGCCGCAGAGGCGTCGCTCCGGCCGCGGTGACTGCATTCGGCGACGCCAGCCCGGTCGCTTCCAACAAGACCGAAGATGGCAGGCAGAAGAACCGGCGCGTCGAGGTCTGGCTGCGCACCCTGTAACGCTTGAGAGGCCGGTTGCCGGCCGATCCCCGCGCGTGGCAAGCTCTAGAAGTGTTGCTCTACCGCACTGCTTCGACCTGGCTGGTCGAGAGCGCGCCGGGCTTGGCCATCCCCGTGCCAGCCGACCCGGCGAGCCCGCTCACCACTCGCGAGGACCTGTTCGAGTACCTCGATGCGCTGGCGAGAAGCGGCGCCGCGCCCGCGCCCGTTCCTGATGGCCTCCTCGCCCCCATCGAAGCGCAGGAGGTTTGGGCGGCCGGCGTCACGTATCATCGAAGCCGCTCCGCTCGCATGGCGGAGGCGCAAAGTTCCGGCGGCGGCGATTTTTACGACCGCGTCTACACCGCGCCGCGTCCCGAGCTTTTCATGAAGACCGCGCCGCATCGCGTCGTGGGGCCCGAAGCCGCGGTCCGCATACGCCGCGATTCCCAATGGAATGTCCCGGAGCCCGAGTTGACCCTGCTGGTCTCGCCCGGCGGGAGGATCACCGGCTACACAATCGGGAATGACATGAGCTCGCGCGACATCGAGGGCGAAAATCCGCTCTATCTTCCGCAGGCGAAGACCTACGACGGATGCTGCGCGCTCGGGCCGGCCATCCTGGTTTCGCGCAACGCGCCCGCGCCCTCTGCCGAAATCCGCCTGGCCATCCTGCGCGATGCGGAAGCCGTATTCACGGGCTCGACGACGCTGGCCGCGATGAAGCGCAGCCTCGAAGAGCTGGTCGAGTTTCTCTGCCGGGAGAGCTCGTTCCCGAACGGCTGTTTCCTCATGACGGGCACCGGCATCGTGCCGCCGAATTCATTCACGCTGTTGCCCGGAGACCGCGTCGAGATGTCGATCGACGGCATCGGAACGCTGGCCAATCGAGTGGAGCAACGCCCATGACGGAAGCGACCTCCGAACAGATCGATCGCGCCGCCACACGCGCCGAAGAGGCGCTGGAGACCTTTGCCGCGCTTCCGCCGCCCCAGGTCGCGGCGCTGCTCGACAAGATCGCAGAAGCGGTGGAAGGCCTCGGCGATGCGCTGATCGAGCGGGCCGCCGGCGAGACGGCTCTTTCTCGCGACCGGCTCACCGGCGAGCGAACGCGGACCGTCAACCAGATTCGAATGTTCGCCGGCCTGGTGCGCGAAGGCTCGTGGAAGGACGTGCGCATCGATCGCGCCCTTCCGGAGCGCAAGCCGCGCCGCCCGGATCTGCGGCGTACCATGATCCCCATCGGACCCGTGGCCGTCTGGGCCGCCAGCAACTTTCCGCTGGCCTTTTCGGTGGCGGGCGGCGACACGGCGTCGGCGCTCGCGGCCGGCTGCCCCGTCATCGTCAAGGCGCATCCCGGCCATCCCGCTACTTCAGAATTGGCCGCCGGCGCGATCGAGAGTGCCATCGCCGCTTGCGGCCTGCCGCCGGGCGTCTTCTCCATGCTTCAAGGAACCAGTCCCGAGGTCAGCCTCAATCTGGTGCGGCATCCGAAAATCGCAGCCGGCGCTTTTACGGGCTCCCTGCGGGCTGGCCGCGCGCTGTTCGACGCCGCGGTGAGCCGCCCCGTGCCGATTCCCTTCTTCGCCGAAATGGGCAGCGTGAACCCGATGTTCCTTCTGCCGGGGGCTCTGGCCGGCCACGGCGACATCATCGCGGACGGCCTGAACCTGTCGGTGAACATGGGCGTGGGCCAGTTCTGCACCTGCCCGGGCGTGGTGGCCGCCACCGCGAGCCCCGCTCTCGATCGCTTCGCCGAACGTCTACGCGATCGCTTCCGTAGCGGCGCGTCCGGCGTCATGCTGACGCCCGCCATCGCACATTCGTATCGCGAGGCCGTGAACCGCATCGAGGCGATCCCCGAGGTGAGTTCCATCAGGCCCCCGGTTACCGCCGATCTCAGCTCGGTGGAATCGTTGCCGGCGCTTTTCGAAACCGATGCCGCAACGTTTGTGGAACGCGAGGAACTTCAACGCGAAGTGTTCGGGCCGGCCACGGTACTGGTCCGCTGCGCGTCCGCCGCTCAGTTGCTGGACCTGGCGCGGCATCTGGAGGGCAGCCTGACCGCCACGATTCACGGCACGGTGGAAGATCTGCGGGAGAATCGACCGCTGCTGGCGCTGCTGGCGCGCAAGGCCGGCCGGCTGCTGTTCAACGGATTCCCGACAGGCGTGGAGGTGTGCGCCGCCATGCAACACGGCGGCCCCTATCCGGCCACCACCGATCCCCGTTTCACGTCGGTGGGCACGGCGGCGATTCAGCGCTTCTGCCGGCCCATCTGCTACCAGGATTTCCCGCTGGAATTCCTGCCGCCCGAATTGCAGGAGGATACAAATGCGTCGTAATGCACTGATTTTCGCGGGCGCGCTCTGCGCGGCCCTGATGCTGGCCGAAACCGGCAAGCTCGGCATTTTCGAGAGCGAAGGGAGCGTCGGAACAACGCCGCCCGGATGCGTCGCGCACTATGATCCGGCCAGAGGCGAGTACCGGATCACGGGGGGCGGCGCAAATGTTTGGGGCACCGCCGACGCATTCTACTTCGTCTGGAAGAAGCTGTCCGGCGACGTGACGCTCGCGGCGGACGTGCAGTGGGTCGGCACCAGCGCGGCGGAACATCGCAAGGCCATGCTCATGGTCCGCCAGAGCCTGGACCCCGGATCGCCGTACGCCGATGCGGTCTCTCACGGCAACGGCCTCACGTCGCTCCAATTCCGCGGAGCGCCCAACGAGCAGACCTACCAGGTGGTCACGCAGGTGGATGGGCCGGTGCGCCTGCGCCTGGTGCGGCAGGGCGGCTGGTGCACGATGTTCGCGGGCAAGCCGAACGAGGATTTGAAGCCGACCGGCCCGGTGGAATACATCGGCCTGAAAGACCCCGTCTACGTCGGCCTGGGCGTGTGCTCGCACGTCGCCACCACGCTAGAGACCGCGATCTTTTCGAACGTGTCCATCGACCAAACGGCAGCCAGCCACTAAGCGCGCAGGGCGAAGACGAGCCAGCAGCCCGCGACCAGCACCATCGCGAGCGCGCCCACGACCACGGTTGTGGCGTAGAGTTTGTGGGCAAACTCAGGCGGCTTGAGGCCGAGCTTCCGGTAGCCAAGTCCCAGGGTTCGGCCGTTCCTGATGAACCAGAATGCGGCAACGCAACAGGTGCCGATGCCGAGGGCGTTCTGTGCAACGAAGAGCGCGGCGACATAGTCGAGCGGGCGCCTGTTAACGATCTGCTGTTCGCTGATCTTTCCGGCGAACCAACCCAAGGCGAGATAATTAACAGTCAAAAAGAAGGTGAACCACTGCACCCACAACTGAATTGTGTGGCGGCAGTAAGAGTGCAACTCGTCCAATAGCTTTCGTTCGTCGGGTGGATGAACGATGTCAGACACCGCGTCACGCTCTATCTGGAATTGTACCGGAACCTCTCCCCGCGGTTGTATACTGGCGACATGAGTTCCAACCACGGCCGGCGCGACTTTCTGAAACTCGGCGGCATCGCAGCCGCAGGCTTGATGGGCCAGCCCGCGCGGGCCGCCAACACGGGCGCACCGGATAATCCCGTCACCGCCGGCGCCATGCCGACCCGCAACCTGGGCCGCACCGGTTACAAGGTCGGCATCTTCAGCCTGGGCGGGCAGGCCGCTCTGGAGCGCCCGCACAACGAAGACGTCGCCGTGCCCATTATCGAACGCGCGCTCGATCTGGGCGTGAACTACATCGACACCTCGTCCATCTATGGCGGTCCGGAACGCTGGAGCGAGCAGTACGTCGGCCAGGTGATGAAGCGCCGCCGCGCCCAGGCGTTCCTCGCCAGCAAGACCAAGGAGCGCACCCGCGACGGTTCCCTGCGCATGCTCGAAAAGTCGCTCGAGCTATTGCACACCGACCATCTCGATCTGTGGCAGCTCCACGACGTCGGCGAGCCCCAGGACGTCGCGGCCATTTTCGGGAAGGGCGGCGCGATGGAAGCGCTCATTCAGGCGCGCGAGCAGAAGATGGTGCGCTATCTCGGCGTCACCGGCCACTTCCGTCCGGAGCCGCTCGCCGATGCCATCGGGCGTCATCCGTTCGACACAATTCTGATGGCCGTCAACGCCGCCGACAAGTATCACTTCAGCTTCATGGACGCGCTGCTGCCGCTGGCAGTGGAGAAGCGGATGGGAATCATCGGCATGAAAGTGCCCGCGCGCGGAAGGCTCTTGCAGAGTTGGACTCCGCCGCCGCTCGAGCGCCAGCAGCACTCCTGGGAAGGCGCGGTCATCGCCAAGACTCCCGGCCCGCTGACCATGCGCGAGGCGATGCACTATTCGCTCTCGCTGCCGGTCTCGACGGTCATCATCGGCTGCGATTCCATCCAACAGCTCGAAGAGAACCTGGCCATCGCGCGCGACTTTACGCCGCTCAGCGAACCGCAGATGACGGCCCTGGCCGAGCGCGCGCAGCCGGTCTCAAAGCAGGCGCTGTTCTTCCGGTTTGTAGCCAGAGGCTGAGCCGCTCACTCCACCGTGAGCCGGATCGCCGTTTCCATCACCGCGCCGCTCCCGCCGTGGCTGCCGGTGACCGGGGCAGCCAGTTCCGGCGTGAGCGACGCCGCCACGGCAACGTAGGAATCGCCGACAGCCAGGGCGCGCGATGGATCGTAGCCGCGCCAGCCGCCGCCGGGCAGGTAGACCTCGGCCCAGGCGTGCATGTCCGCGCGATCGCCATCGGCCGCAGCAATGTCGTAGCCGCTCACGAAGCGCGCCGCGAGGCGCATGGTGCGGCAGGCCTCGGCGAACAGAACGGCGAAATCGCGGCAGGAACCTTCGCCGGCTTGTAGCGTCTCCCCGGCGGCGAGCGGCCGTCCGTCATCGCGAATCCGGTACCGAAGCGAATCGAAAATCCGCTGGTTCAGAATGCGGAGAAATTCCAGCGTCCCCCATCCGGCCTCCTGGGCGGCGGCGCGCGCGAACTCTTCGACCGCTTCGGACGGCGGGCCCGCGGTGTAGGCGCAAAGCACCGGCTGCAAGACCTCGGGATAGGCGGCCGGCACTCGCTCGATCCCTTCCAGCAGGAAGTCGAAAGGGTTCGCTCGCCGGGTCTCCACTTGGAAGCGGCTGTGAATCCCCAGCGACTTCACGGGCGCGGAGAACCACGCGCGCGCTGCGGAATTCCCCTCCTGGTCGATGAACTCCGTGCTGCCCGCGGCGGCCGGGTCCAGGCACAAATTGTAAAGGAGCAGGCGTTGCGCCGGGTCCTCGCGCGGCCGCAGCCGAAAGGTATGAGGGCCGAGCGCCGCCGGCGCCGGGTACCGGTAGATGGTGGAATGGTCAACCGAAATGCGCAGTCAGACCTCCACGTCCTGGGTGAGCTTCGAGAAGGCGCGGTCGATCCAATCCGACGGCAAATCGTGCACGCTGGCGCGCATGCGGTCCTGCCACCACTCCGAGATTTCGCGCAGATCGTCGTGCTGGAAGCGGTGTTCCACCATCTCGAAGCTGCCCTTCTTGTAAAGCAGAACGTCGAGCGGGTAATCGACGTCGGCGGCGCACAGACGCGTGGCGTCGAATGCGAGAATGGCCACCTTGAAAGCGAACAGCATGGTATCCGCGGCCGTCACGCTGCGCTCGAGAATGGGTTTGCCGTAGCCGGATGCGCCGATGATCTGGTACGGCGTATCGCGGGCCACCTCCACCCAGTTCCCCTCGGGGTAGACCAGAAAGAGGCGGTGCGAAGAATCGCCCGCGGTCTGGCCGCCGATCAGGGCGTGGAAGTTGAACTTCAGGTCGGATTCGCGCAACGCCTCGCCGTCCTCGCGAGCCACGCGGCGCACCTGATCGGCGAACAGGTTCACCACCCGGTAGAGCCGGCTGCGCGAGTGTGTATCCTTCGCGAAGCACTCGTCGAAGTGCAGCAGCACCTTGTCGCGGACCGAGCGCAGACCCGAGGTCATGACGAAAAACGAAAAGCCCGGGCCCGAGTAAGTCGCGGCTTTCTTGGCTGTGAGATATTCGTTGCCAACCAGGAGCCGGGTGTCGGCGACGCCGACCAGGCCTTCATCTACGTTGATTCCGAGGCAGAAAGTCATCGTGGTCTAGCGCCCTCCCCGCACCGTGGCGGCCGCAGCCTGAGGCAGCGTGAAAAAGTCCTCCAGTATACACCCATCGGTCGCATTCATCCGCGTCTGCAAGCCGTCGAGGAATTCGTGCAGGCCGCCGGCCAGGATCGCTCCGGTCTGCGTGTAATCGAGTTCGGAGCGCAGCAGCCCCAGGCGCTGTTCCGAAGGACACGAAAAATTCCCCGGGCGCGTGCCGGTGATGGAATGCAGGGACGCATCCGCCTCGCCGATGCAGTAACGCACCGCGCGTGGAAACTCGCCATCCATCAGCATGAACTCCACCACGCGGTCCGGCGAGACGCGGCCGAAACGCTTGCGGTACATCTCGAAGCCGCTGACCGATTTGAGCAGCGCGGACCACTGTATGTCGTCGAACGGCGTGCCCACTTCGCTCACCGACGGCAAGAGGATGAAGTACTTCACGTCGAGGATGCGCGTGGTCTTGTCTGCGCGCTCGAGGTTCCGGCCGAGCCGCAGAAAATGCCACGGCTCGTTGTGGCTCATGGTGACGTCCGTGATGCCGTGGAACAGGTGGCAGGCCATGCGGACGCGGCGGAAGTACTCCGACAGCAGATCCGCAGCACCCCGAACTACAGCGGATTTGAGCACAGCGTCCCCAGGGTGGGCCGAGGTGAACTGCAGGTACATGCCGTTGATCTGCTCCCACATTTCCGACGAGATGGTGTCGCGTATGGAGCGCGCGTTTTCCCGCGCCGCGAACAGGCACGAGGCGATCGAGTTGGGGTTGTCGCGATCGAACGCCAGGAACTCGATGACGCCGTCCGCTATGGCTTCGCCGTGCCGCTCGCGGAAAACCTTGGCGTCCCCGGTGGTCTGCACCAGCGCCTGCCACTGATTGCCCAAATCGGAGGGCATGTCCAGCATCAGATGGAAATTGACGGCCGCGACACGGGCCACGTTCTCGGCGCGCTCGATGTAACGCGCCATCCAGTACGCGGAATCGGCCACGCGGCTCAGCAGCGGATTGGCGGGCTGAATCATTGTTGCCCTCCGCCGGCCGGCTCGCCGGGCGCCGGCGCTTGGGCCAGCACCCAGGTGTCCTTGCTGCCCCCACCCTGCGACGAATTCACAACCAGAGAGCCTTTGCGCAGGGCCACGCGCGTGAGGCCGCCCGGCAGCACGTAGATGTCCTTGCCGTAAAGCACGTAGGGGCGCAGGTCCACGTGCCGGCCCTCGAAGTGGTCGTCGATGAGCGTGGGGACGCGCGAGAGCGCGAGCGTGGGCTGCGCGATATAGGTCCGCGGACTCGCCTGGATGCGCGCCGCGAATTGCTCCCGCTGCTCCTTCGTCGAAGCCGGGCCCACCAGCATTCCGTAACCGCCGGATTCGTTCGCCGCTTTGACCACCAGCTTTTCCAGGTTCTCGAGCACGTACTTCCGGTCGTCGTCCTTCACGCAGAGGTAAGTAGGCACGTTGGGCAGGATGGGGTCTTCGCCTTCGTAGTAGCGGATCATGGCGGGCACGAAAGCGTAGACCACTTTGTCGTCGGCCACGCCGTTGCCGGGCGCGTTCGCCAGGTTGACGTGCCCGGCGCGGTAGGCGTCCATGATGCCGGGAACGCCCAACTGCGAGTCGGGACGGAAGACCTGGGGATCGAGGAAATCGTCGTCGACGCGGCGGTAGATGACGTCCACGCGCTTCAGACCGCGCGTGGTGCGCATGTACACGTAGCCGTCGCTGACCGTCAGGTCGCGGCCCTCCACCAGTTGCAGGCCCATCTGCAGGGCCAGGAAGCTGTGCTCGAAATAGGCGGAGTTATAGACGCCCGGTGTGAGGACCACCGCGCGCGGCTGATCGACTCCGGCCGGCGCAACCGATTCCAGCGTCTCGAGCAGCCGGCTGGGGTAATCGAGCACGGGCCGTATGGCGAGGCCCTCGAAGAGCTGCGGGAACGTGCGCTTGAGCACCTCGCGGTTTTCGAGCACGTAGGAGACGCCGGAAGGCACGCGCAGGTTGTCCTCCAGCACGAAGAAGCGGCCGCTGCCATCGCGCACCAGGTCCGTGCCGGTGATGTGGCACCACACGCGCCGCGGCGGATTCAGGCCCTGGCACTGCGGCCGGAAGAACACGGCGGATTCGATCACGTCGCGCGGCACGACGCCGTCTTTGAGGATCTTCTGGCCGTGGTAGATGTCGTCGATGAACTCGTTGAGCGCGTGTATGCGCTGCTTGAGGCCGCGCTCGATCCAGGTCCACTCCTCGGCGGCGAGGATGCGCGGGACCAGGTCGAAGGGGAAGATGCGCTCGGCGCCGGCCGAATCGCCATAGACGTTGAAGGTGATGCCCATGTTGAGCATCATCCGCTCGGCCGCCACCTTGGAGCGCCCGAGCTGGCCTTCGGGCAGCGACTGTATGGTTTCGACCATCAGCCGGTTGTGCGGGCGCGGGAGGCCATTCTCCTGGAAGCTCTCGTCGTAGAAGCCTTCGGTCTGGTATCCGGTAAAGCGCACAAGTATGCCCTTATCTAATGCTGCCTCAATGCGGCGGCCGGGAGCAAGGCAAAAGATTTTATGAGGCCGATTGGGTTATTGGATGGGAGGCGGCTTTGCGCGGCGCACTGAGCGCGTCGGCTATCACCCAGGCGGCGCCGGCCAACCCCAGGCCGATCCCGTTGCCAGCCCAGGTGAAATGCACATGAGGAGCGGAGAAAAGCATGGGTAGCCAGACCAGAATCTCGAAGCCGCAGATCATCGCGGTCAGGAGGCGAGCGGCGAGACCGGCCAGAATTCCCGAGAGAATTGCACCGGCGGCGAGCAGGAAGCAAACGGCCGTCGCGATGGCCCAGAACATTTGTCCGGGGGGAATCCACTTAGGGACGAAGCTGGCCGTTCCCGGCAGATAGAAGAAATGGTACAGCGCGAACGAGATTGCACAGATCCCAAATAGCCGGCTAACTTGTGGGGCTCTGGCCACTAACGAATCGCGCTTCGCGAGCGACAGGAAAGCAACGACTCCGGCAATAACTAGCCCAGATTCTTCGAAGAAATTCCCCCACACATCGTAGACTCCAGGCGAGCCGACTATCTTAGGGACCCACAACAAGGCAAAGACGGAATAGAGGATCGCCAGCGTCAGAGCGCCAGCCCGTGCGCTTCGGCGCCACATAATGGCGGCGCCGGCACAGAGCTCACAGACCGCAGCGATATATGCCAGCGGCACCCGGTAGGGAACGTCTGGCTGGACGCGCTGCCAATTCGTTGCGAAATCGCCCCAGACGATGCCGATAACGCCGAGAGCAATCGCGGCTGCCCCATATACATAAGTACCGAGACGCGGCATGTCCTCATACTACTCCGGCGTCACGATGACGCGCTTTCCACGATCCAATCCATCACTGTGCGCTCGGCCCAGAACCGTGGCGGGCGGCGGGAGAGGAAGCCGAGGTGGCCTCCGTGGGCGGCGGCGATCAGCTTGATGGCGGGGTTGCGGGAGACCTCGGGGCGCTCGAAGATGCGGAAGGGGATCACGGGGTCGTCCTTGGCCTGAACCAGAAGCGTGGGGATGCGGATGGAATCGAGAAAGCGGCTGCAGGATTGCGTGCGGTAGTAGTCGGCGGCGTCGCGGAAGCCGAAGTAGCGGGAGGTGAAGCGGTCGTCGAATTCGCGCAGGCCGCGCACGGCGTCGAGGCCGTCGACGGGGAACGCGCCGGGACGCAGGGCGTTAAGCGTGCGGATGCGGCGCTTCAGGCGCTTCAGGAAGCGCAGCTCGTACATGCGGTTCTGGCGGCGCTCGAGCGAGCGCGTGCTTTCGTCGAGGTCGATGGGCGTGGAGACGCCGCAGACGCCCGCGAGCAGGCCGCGCGCGGCATCGCCCAGTTCGCCGGCCAGCTTCAACACGACGTTGCCGCCGAGTGAGAAGCCGACGGCGTAGAGCGGGCCGCGGCCGTCGCTCGAAAGCTGGCGCAGAACGGCGAGCAGGTCCGCGGTCATGCCGGAATGATAGGCCGATTTCGACGAGGATTCGGTGCCGCCGCAACTACGCAGGTTCAAGCGGTGCGCGGCGTAGCCCGCCTCGAGCGCCACGCGCGCCATCGTCTTCATGTAGCCGGCCTGGCTCGATCCTTCGAGGCCGTGCACCAGGACGATTTCTCCGGCGGGCTTCGCTGGCGGATGCTGCGACTCCACCAACACGTCGATTTCGGGCCCGGTGCGGTAGAGGTTGCGCTCGACGGGGAAGCGGCTCTCGTCCAGGCCGGTGCGCCAGAAGTGCGCCAGGATGGTCAGCAGGTGGGGATTCGCGACGAGGGGAACGAAGGGCTCCAAGGTTCAAGTGTAGCTTGGGCGCACGCGGTAGAATTCGGGCATGCAGTGGATGACCGTGGCGGGACTTCTCATGATCTTGGATCTGACGATGTGCGCGCAGGACCGCTCGCAGGCGCGGTCGATGGTGATTTCGAAACAGGGGATCGTGGCGGCCAGCCAGACGCTGGCGTCCGAGGCTGGGGCGCAGGTGCTGGCGCGCGGCGGCTCGGCGATGGACGCCGCGATCGCGGCCAACGCCGTGATGGGCGTGGTGGAGCCGATGAGCAACGGAATCGGCGGCGACCTCTTCGCTATTTACTGGGACGCGAAGACCGGGACGCTCACCGGCATCAACGCCAGCGGCTGGGCGCCCAGCGGGCTGACCATCGGTCATCTGAAGGCGAAGGGCCTTTCCGAGATGCCGCAGCTAGGCATCGATTCGGTGACCGTGCCCGGCTGCGTGGAGGGATGGGCGAAGCTGCACGCGCGCTTCGGACGGCTGCCGTGGGCGGACCTGTTCCGGCCCGCCATTTACTTCGCCTCGAACGGCTTCCCGGTGACGGAACTGATCCACGAGTATTGGCGGCTGGCGGAGAAAAAGCTGGCCGCGGATGACAACGCCCGGCAGGTGTCGCTGGTGAATGGCCACGCGCCCGCGGTGGGAGAGGTGTTCCGGAATCCGCAACTGGCCGCGGCGCTGGGGCTGATCGCCAGTGGCGGCGCGGATGCATTCTACCGCGGTGAGATTGCGCGGGCGCTCCTGGCCACTTCGCAGAAGGCCGGCGGGACGATGCGCGCCGAGGACCTGGCGGAGTTTGCGGCCGAATGGGTGACGCCGATTTCGACCGAATACCGGGGCTGGAAGGTTTACGAGTTGCCGCCGAACGGCCAGGGCATCGCGACGCTCGAGATGCTGAACATGATGGAGGGCTTCGGGCTGCCGCAGATGACGCCGCTCGGCGAGGACGCGCTGCACGTGAAGATCGAGGCGCAGAAGCTGGCGTATCAGGACCTGCGCAGGTTCGTGGCCGATCCACGCTTTGCCAGCGTACCCGTCGCAGGGCTGCTCTCGAAGGAGTACGCGCGCGAGCGGGCGGCGCTGATCGACATGGCGCACGCGCACTGCGAAGTCTCGCCGGGCACTCCGCCGCCGATGGCCGGCGACACGATCTATCTGACGGTGGTGGATCGCGACGGCAACATTGTTTCGCTGATCCAGAGCCTGTACAACGGATTCGGATCGGGCGTGATGGTTGCGGGCATGGGGTTCCACCTGCAGAACCGCGGGGCGCTATTCGAGATGGACCCAACGCATCCGAACGCGCTCGCGCCGCGGAAGCGGCCGTTCCACACGATTATTCCGGGCTTTATGGAGAAGGGGAATCTGCACGTGGGCTTCGGCATCATGGGCGGGCTCAACCAGGCGCAGGCGCACGCACAGTTCGTTTCGAACGTGGTGGACTACGCGATGAACCTGCAGGCGGCGCTGGAGGCTCCGCGCTTCACGAAGAAGACGTTCGGCGGCTGCGACGTCGCGATGGAGCGCCGCGTGCCGGGGGCGACGCGCGAGGCGCTGGCGCGGAAAGGGCACGACATCGAAACGCTGGGCGATTATTCGAGCGCGATGGGCGGCGGCCAGGCGGTGATGCATGATGCGGCCGCGGGCGTGAACTACGGGGCGTCCTCGCCGCGCAAGGACGGCGCCGCGGTGCCGGAACCCGCGCCGTACTTCGGGCCGGGGCTATAGGCGGCGCCAGGCAACACGATCGAGGACTTCTTTGGCGGCCTTGGCTGTGTTGCTGTGGATGGTGACGGTGTCGTTCAGGTCCACGGCGTATCCTCCGGCGAGCGCGACGGCGACGGGGACGCGCTGCATCAAGGCGCAGGAGAAGACCAGGCGGTCGCGGGACTTGAGGCCATCGAGGGTGACCGAGAGGCCGCCGAGCTGGTCCTGATAATACGGGTCGGCGCCGGAGACGTAGACCAGAAGGCCGGGGTGAAATTCGGCGACGGCGGGGACGAGGGCGGCGCGGAGCCGTTCTAGATATTCCTGGTCGCCGGTCTCGTCGGCGAGATCGATGTCGATATCGGAGGGCGGCTTCTGGGCGGGGTAGTTATCGAGCTGGTGAATGGAGAAGGTGAAGACGGAGGGGTCGGCGGCAAAGATGGCGGCGGTGCCGTTGCCGTGGTGGACGTCGCAATCGACGACCATGGCGCGGCGGATGAGGCCATCCTTCTGAAGGCGGCGGATGGCGACGGCGACGTCGTGGATGGCGCAGAATCCCTCGCCGTGATCGGCGAAGGCGTGGTGGAAGCCGCCACCGATGTTGAAGCCGACGCCATCGGCAAGGGCCAGGCGCGCGGCGAGCGTGGTGCCGCCGGCGGCGAGCCAGAAGGCCTGGACCATCTGGCGGGAGTAGGGGACCTCGAGCTTCAGTATGTCGTAGTAAGTCAGCGTGCCGGTCTTGAGACGCTCGACCCAGTCGGAGGTGTGGACGGCGAGGATGTCGTCATCGGGGGCGGGTTCGGGCTGGACGAAGTCGGCGGGCGAGGCGAAGGCGTCGTCGAGGAGGCGCTGGCGGATGAGGCGGAACTTCTGCGAGGGGAAGACGTGCTCGCCGAGGTTCAGGTCGTAACCGGGGTGGTGGACGAGCTTGAAAGGGAGCACTCAGCCTCATTTTAGCGTCGCGAGGAGGCTGGGCTGTTGTCAGGCGCGGGGGCGGGTTATGCGGATAACTTGGTGATCGCTTCGGTGAGCTCGGCGCAGTTTACGGGCTTGGAGAGGTACCCGTCCATCCCGGACGCCAGGCACTTCTCGCGATCGCCCTTCATGGCGTTGGCGGTGAGGGCAAGGATGGGAGTGCGGCGGGCGCCGGTGGACCGCTCTTTCTCGCGAATGAGCCGGGACGCCTCGAGTCCGTCCATTTCCGGCATTTGGACGTCCATGAGGACGATATCGAAGGCCTCGACGACAATGGCTGCCAGCGCGTCGTGCCCGTTCGCGGCGACGGTGACGCGGTGGCCACGCTTTTCGAGAAAGCTGACGAGGAGACGTTGGTTGATCCGGTTGTCTTCGGCGAGCAGGATCTGAAGCGGACGCGAGCCGCTGGACGGAGGGGCCGGCGCTCCAGAGCGGCACGACGCGCCGGCCGGGCTCTGGGGCCCGGCAGCGGCGGAGGGGACGCCGAGCCGCGCGGTGAAGTAGAAGGTGGTTCCGGAAGCGGGCACGCTCTCCAGCCAGATGGTCCCGCCCATGAACTCGACCAGGCTCCGGGAGATGCTGAGGCCGAGGCCGGTGCCTCCAAAGCGGCGGGCTATGGAGCCGTCCGCCTGTTTAAAGGCCTCGAAAATGGTGGACTGCTGGGCGGGCTGGATTCCGATCCCGGTGTCGCGGACGACGAACCGCAGCGCGCAGGAATCGGGGGCCGCAGGCGATTCGAGAGCGACCTCGACCGACACCGAACCGTGGTCCGTAAACTTGATGGCGTTCCCGACCAGATTGAGGAGGATCTGCCGCAAACGCGTAGGATCGCCGACCAGGGCCGCCGGGATTGTGGAATCCACCTGGCAGGTCAGCGCCAGTTTCTTTTCGCCGGCACGCACGCTGAGTAGCTTCACGACGCGGGCCACCTCCTCGCGCAGATCGAAGGGAGTGGAATCGAGATGCAGTTTGCCGGCCTCGATCTTCGAGAAGTCCAGGATGTCGCCGATGATGGTCAGCAGGCTGTAGGCGGATTCCTTGACGGCCACGAGGTATTCGCGCTGTTCCGGATTCAGCTCTGTATCGAGGGCGAGATCGGTCATGCCGATGATACCGTTCATCGGCGTGCGGATCTCGTGACTCATGTTGGCGAGGAACTCGCTCTTGGTGCGGTTGGCGGCTTCGGCGGCTTCTTTGGCGAGCCGCATATCCGCTTCGGCCTGTTTCTGATCGCGAATATCCACGAAGCTTTCGAGCAGCACGGGAACGCCGTCGCGGGTGACGGTGCGCACGCTCTTCAGAATAGGGACGCTGGCTCCCCCGGCAGCAAGGAGGACGTTTTCGGAATGGTCAACCTGCTGGCCCAGATCGGTGATGGGGCAGCGTCCCTCCTGGGCCGGACAAATCGCTCCGTGACAGCGGCTGCCTACCGTTTCCTCGCGCGGCCTGCCGATCAGCGAGAGGGCGTAGGGATTCACATCCAGGATCCGATGGGTGGCGGGGTTGACGATGATGATTCCGACTGGAATCTGCTCGACCAGCGCAGCGAGGTAGGACTCCTTTTCGCGGAGCTCGGACTGCGCCGACTCGAGTGCGGCCATGGCTTGGACGACGAAGGCGTTGGCTTTGGCCTGGCCTTCCAACCGGGCCTGCAACTGCGCGTTCTCGGCTCGCAGGGAATCGATGTCGTTTGGAGACGAGTTGGCGCAGGTGGGCATATCCTCGCGGGACCCTCTAATGGCTTATCGTCAGGCAAGGCCCCGGCTTGAACGAATCAGGCGGCACGGGGAAGGGTTTCGAGGCGAAAAGCTGCGTTGCGGGCGCGTGCGCGGCCCTCGGCGCCGGCCGGCGCGGGTTCGGGGGCGGGGAGAATTGGGTTCGTTTCGTCGCCGGGCGTGAGTGGCAGGTCGATGGGCTGGGGGCGCGGGGCGCTGAGGGCGGGCGGAGGCGGAGGAGTGAGGCGGCGGGCTTCGCTGAGAGCCTTGAGGGCGCGGTAGTATTCGCGGTTCAGCGCGGTGGCGTAGCGGGCGAGCTTGGGGAACGAATCGCCGTTGCAGTTGTGAACGAACAGGACTCCGAGAAGGCGGGTGGCTTCGTCATAGCGCTCTTCGGGGGTGGTGAAGTCCTTGGCCTTGCGCTGGACTCTGTCGGCATCGTACTCCTCGCACTTGACCCGTTCCATGCGGGCGAGGAAGAAGCCGGTTTCGATGCGGAGGAGGCGCTGGAGACGCCACTGGGCGGAGGCGAGTTGCTCGACGAGGAAGGTCTGGGTGGGACCCACGGGCTGGTATTCGGCCTGGAGGGCGGCGAGGAGCTCGAGGTAAGCGGCGCGATCCTCTTCGGGGAGCACGGTGTCACGGGCGAGCAGGCCGTGGCGGACGGCGTTGAGGCTGGAGCGCGCTTTGCCGTCGAGGGTGTTGGGCCCGGTGCTGAGGCGGGCGTTTTCCTGGTTCGCTTTGATCTGACGATCGGATGCCATGGAGTCTCCTTGCCGGCTACAAGGAGAGCACGGGCGGGAGCCGTTTTCGGGATGGGTTCTTAGTAAGTGGTTGGGATCAGGGGTGAAATATTGATGCGAATGGTGCGAACGGGTTAGACTCCAGATAGAACAATGCAAGGGGGTGTCCCGTGTACGACATGAAGAACCTGGGAAAGCTCAAGAGCATCGAAGAGGGTGCGCCGGAGGCGATCAAGGCGTTCTGGGCCTTCGACAAAGCGGCGATGGCGGCTGGAGCCATTCCGGTCAAATACAAAGAGCTGATGGCGCTGGCGGTCGCTTTTACGACACAGTGCCCGTATTGCATCGAGATCCACGCGAACAAGGCCCGCGAGGCCGGCGTCTCCGATCAGGAGATTGCCGAGACCGTGGCGGTTGCAGCGGCGCTACGGGCCGGCGCGGCGATTACGCACGGCACGCACGCGATGAAGTAGTGTGGCGCCGCGGGCCGGGCGGAATCACTTCGCTGGATCGGCGGCCGGCTTGGCGGCATCGGCAACGGGCGCGGCTTTCAGCTTGGCGAGGGACGCTTCCACACGCTTTTGGAAATCGCCCGAGTCGCTGTGCTCAAATCCGCTGTAGTTTGACTTGACGCGCATCTGGCAACCCGCGCCTTCGGCGCTCAGGGTGACGCCGTTGGTCCGCTGGAGGGCCGCTCCGGCAAGGGTGAGATGCACGGAGTGCTTCGGCTTGTAGGAAGCGGTCATGTGGGCATCGTCGGTGGATACGACGTTGTAGTTCTCCTGAACTGAGAGAGTGTCCTTCACTGCGGCCCAAAGGTCGGTGCACGCGACGGGATAGGACTCTTCGTGGTGCTTGGCGAAAGCCGGCGCGGCGACGGCGAGCGACATCAAGACGGCGACTGCGTATTTCAGCATGGGGTGTTTCTCCTCTTGAACTCCCGCTTTGGCGTGGGGGTTCATTGGAGACAGCGCGAAAGGGGCGCAGAATGCCTCAAGGCAGGGTCATTCGGGCGACGAAAGCGTCCTGAAACTCCGGCAGCGCGGCCAGCTCGATGTGGCGGGTGAGGCGCAACAGGCCGGCGACAATCGCGTCGCGGCGGGACGGCGAGAGCAGGAGAATCCGCGTGCCGCGAAGGGCGGTATTCCCGGCGGGCGTCACCTGGGAGGCCCAAGCCGGGAGAAGGCCGATGCGGCGGGCGCTCTCGATGCGAACGTAGTTTCCGAAGGCGCCGGCAAGGAGCAGGCGCGGGCGGGTGGCGCCGCCGTCGGGAGTCAGAAGATCGAGCCCCGCACGAATCGCGCCCTTGGCGAGCTGCAATTCGCGAATATCAGACTGGAGTAGCGCCAGGCCGTCGAGAGCGATCTGGGTTCGACCGCCGGCGAGGCGGCCGCTGCCATCGAGCCAGCCGAGATCGAGCGCCGCGGCGACCGCATCGACAAGCCCGCTGCCGCAAATGCCGCGCGCTGGACCCGGGCCGATGACGCGATGCCGCAGCTCATCCCCATCGCGCCAGACTCGATCGATGGCGCCCGCGCCGGCCCGCATTCCGTGGCGAATCCGGGCGCCCTCGAAGGCCGGGCCCGCCGCCGTCGAAGCGCACAGAATCCCCTCGCGGCAACCCACCGCGATCTCGCCGTTGGTTCCCAGGTCGATGAGAGCGAGCGGCGAAGCGGATTCGGCGATGCCGGAGGCGGCCAGTCCGGCCAGCAGGTCGCTACCGACGAATCCGCCCACGCATGGCAGGAAATGAACGCCCAGCTCGATGGGCACCGGCCACTCCAGATCCTGCGCCTGAAAACTGCGCCCGGCTAGCGCGGGAGAACGGAACGGGCCGTGCGAGAGGGGCTCGACGTCTACACCGCAGAACAGGTGGTGCATCACGGTGTTGCCCGCAATCAGAACCTCGCGCATTGGGCGGCCGGTGGCTAAGCCGGAGACCATCGCGCCGAGCGACTGGCGAATGAGGCGCCCCAGGACGCCTGGCTGGGCAAGGTCGAATTGAACGCGGCTCATGACGTCGGCGCCGTGGCGGCACTGCGGATTGAGGGCCGTCGATACCGCGACGATTTCGCCGGTCGCGAGATCGACGAGCTGGGCCACGAGCGTGGTGGTGCCCAGGTCGAGGGCGATTCCGAAACCCAACGCCGGTTCGAACGCCAGCCTGGTCTCATCCGTCAGGACGTGGACGGACCACTGATCGATCTCGACGGTCACCGGCCCGTTGGCCGCGGCGCGGCAGGCCAGGCGCCAGCCATCGGCCAACTGCTGGGCGGAAAGCGCGGCGCTCATCGCGGCGGTGATGGGCACGTCGCCATCGACGACGCGGATCTTGCAACCGCCGCAAAGGGAATCGCCGCCGCAGGGGAACTCGACGCCACGCTCGAAGAGCAAATCGGGCAGATCTTCGGGCCGCGCCGGATTGATACGCATTCGCTCAGGCACTGGCCTGCCCCGCCTGCTCTGCAGAAATGATGGAGTCATCGTAGCGGGCCACGATGCGCCAACCCGGCTCGACCACCAGAAAGTCCTCGCGATCCCAGTCGCCCGCAAGCAGTGCACGAAACAGCCGCAGACTGCCGCGGAGCTTCTCGAAGCGCCAGCCGCGCTCGCGGGCCTCCCGGCGGGCCTGCTCCTCGAAGCGGCCGTCCGGCTCGAGGCCGGTCTCGATGAACACCAGTTGGTTGTATGCCTGCTGGTAGCGGTTGAATTCGTCGAAGAGATAGCGGCCGTTCTCCTCGCCATATTTGCGGACCAGTTCCTGGGCGAGCTGCTGGATGGCCGGCGCGCGCTCGAGCCAACCGGTGGAACGGTAGCAAACGCCTGGGTGTGCGTCGAAATATTCCTGGTAACGCCGGCGGCTGCCCATCAATAGAGCGATGCAGTCGTGGGCGCGCGGGGCAACCAGAGGAAGCTGGCGCGCCACCAGGCCATCGAGGCCGTTGCCGCAGAGCGCATAGCCGAGCAGCACCGCCGAATACGCGGAGGCATCGACGTCATCGATTCTGTGCTGCAACTCCGCGCGCATCTTCGCGCCGCCGAGGTCGTGCAATCCTTTCGGCAGGAACTCGACGTCAACGGTGTGCGGCGCGGCCGCAACCGCGTCGCAAATCTCGCGGTAGAGGACTTCGCAGGAGATCAGCTTGAGGCGCATGCTCCGGCCCGCTTCGCCAGCGCGCGGATGAACTCCGGGCTGGTGCCGCAACAGCCGCCCACGAAGGACGCGCCCGCGCTCAGCAACTCGGCCGCGCTGGCGGCGAACTCGTCAGGCGATGTCGAATAGAGAACCTCGCCGCCGGCCACCGATGGCAGCCCGGCGTTGGGTTTGAGCCAAATCGGCAGATCGCAGGCGGCGCGCAGACGCCGGAGAATCTCCGCGAACGCGGCCGGCCCGGCTCCGCAATTCGCGCCCACGGCAGCGGCGCCGCCCTCCTGAGCCATGCGGGCCGCTTGCTCCGGCGTCGCGCCCGTCATGGTGCGATCGTGCTTGCGGCCGGTATCGAACGCAAAGGAGACGATGACCGGGAGGCCGGTCTCGCGCGCGGCGGCGAGCGCCAGCCGGGCTTCTTCGATGTCGCTCATGGTCTCCAACACCAGCGCGTCGGCGCCGGCCTCGGCCAGCGCGGCGGCCTGTTGGGAGAACGCGGCCTGCATCTGCCCGGCCGTTACGTCTCCCGTCACGAGCAACTTGCCCGTGGGACCGATGGACGCGAACACCAGCACGCGGCCGGCGGCGGCCTTCCTACTGATCGCAACGCCGGCGCGATTCACGGCCTGGGTCTCGAGACCCGAACCAGCGAGCGCGATGGGATTCGCGCGGAACGTGTTGGTGAGGATGACGCGGCTGCCGGCCTCGCGATACGCGGCCGCGACTTCCTCGACGCGCTCCGGGTGCGTCAGATTCCAAGCGTCGGGGAGTTCGCCGGCGGCGAGGCCGCGCTTCTGCATTTGGGTGCCCCACGCGCCGTCGGTAATCAGCGGGCCGCCTTCGAGCCATTTCTGGAAATGGTCCATCATGCCGCCGCCACAATCTGCCGCGCCATCGCGACCGCGACGTTGGCGTTGCCGCCGTAGCCATCGGCGCCGATCTCGCGCGCGTACTGCTCGGTGACGGGCGCGCCGCCCACCAGCACCTTGATGCGGTCGCGGACGCCGGCCTGGCTCAGCGCCTCGATGGTCTTCTGCATGGAGGGCATGGTGACTGTCAGCAATGCCGAGAGGCACAGGATCTGCGCTCCTGTGTTCTGGACGGCTTCGACGAATTTCTCGGGCGAGACGTCCACCCCCAGATCGGTAACTTCGAAGCCGCCGCCTTCGAGCATGGACGCGACGAGGTTCTTGCCGATGTCGTGGAGGTCGCCCTTTACGGTGCCGATCACGACGCGCCCGGCGGGCTGCGCACCGCTCGCGGCGAGGCGCGGACGCAGCAGTTCGAGGGCGCCTTTCATGGCGCGGGCCGCCAGCAGCAGCTCCGGTACGAAGTACTCCTCGCACTCGAACCGCTTGCCGGCTTCGTCCATGGCCGGGATCATGTAGCGCTGGATCAGCTCCGCGGGATCGACTCCCTCTTCGAGCGCCTGGCGCGTCAGGGCGATCGACGTCTTCTGGTCTCCGTTGAGGATCGCTTCGTAAAGCCCGCCGAATTCAGCCATTCAGACCTCCTCTAATCCCGAGCAACCATCTTCGCACGTGCCCTGCGGGGCGGTCATAGACGACGCTCCTGGAGCCGCAGGTAGCAGTATAGCGGCCAGGCGTGGGCATGAGCGCAGTAAACCAGGTTGCCCGACAAGCCCTCCGAAGCGAGCAGCGACGAATCGAGGCTGTCGGAAGCCGCCCACTGGCCGGTCCAATACTGCGGGAATCGGCGCGCGAAATTCGCGAACGTCATCTTCTTTAGAAGCTCCACTGCCGCGGCCCGGTCAAACGTCGCAATGCCGAGAATCAGCGGCCCGTTCAGCGCGTACCAGAAACCGCCGTTCTCGCGCGAGCCCGCTTCGGTGCCCGGCCGCGATGCGGGCTTCTCTATCTGCCGCGCGCCCATCGCCTCGCCGGCCACCAGGCGGCGCTCGACCTCTCCCCACAATTGCCGCTTGCGCTCGCGGTCCAACTCGGGAATCAGAAGCGTGAATCCCTGCGGCTCAAGCCACATGTCGCTGTCGCCGACCGCCTGGTTGTCGCGAATGTAGATGCGCCGCGGAAACGGCCGCGTGCCCCAATCTCGAAGATACGCATCCAGAATCTCGCCACGGTATTGGCGCATGGCGGCGGCAAGCTCGCCGCCGGTGGAATCGAGCATGGAGGCCATGTCGCCCAGGATAGCCACGGCCATGGCCGAGTTCATGTGCGACTCCGCCGAAGTGAACATGACGTTGTACGGGATTGCGGTGGGCCACCAGTAGAACATGTCGTTCCAGTCCGAGTTCCACAGCCGCACCAGGCCGTGGTCTCCCGTGGCGATGCGGTCGCGCAGAAATAGAAAAGCTCGGCGGACGTGCTCGAGGCCGGTGGCCTTACCGCAGCACTCCACCGGGTAGTAACCGATCTCCTGGGTCAGGATCGATCGATCGCCGGTGGCGCGCAGATACTCGGCGAGCAGCATGAAGAAGAAGAGCTGCTGGTCGCTAGTCAGCATCGCCCCGTGAGCCGCCCAGCCGTAGCCTTCGTCGCTGAGCTTGATCTCGCCATCCGGCGCGGTCCGCTTCATGATGAACCGCAGGACGGACCGCGCGAGAGCGGGGTTGGTGTGGCACAGCGGCAGAGCGTGCTGGGCGAGATCGCGGTTGCTCAGCATGGCGCCCCAGGCGTAGTCGTAGACGGTTCCTTGCGGCACCACAGTCTCGTCGTAATACTCGCGATAGGTGGCCATGGCCTCGAGCGCGGCCGCGTCCCACTGCATCTCGCGACGGAGCTCGGGATCGGGTTCGCCCGAGAAATCGGGGATCACGCTCCGCCAGGCTTTGCTGAAGCGCTCTCCGTCGGCGGAACCTGCCGAGCGACCCAGGAGCTGCACGGCCAGCGCCTCCATCGCATCGCTCGCGGGATCGTGCGAGTAGCCGACTACGAAGGTGATCTGTTTCTCGGCATTCGGCTCGAGGTCGAGGCTGCAACCGAGATCCAGCCGGTCGTGGCCGGATGCGTCCTTGCCGGTGGAGAGGCGGATTGGCGCGTGGGCATCGCTCGCTCCGCCCGCTTTCACAAACAGCGAGGGAGGCGCGCCATCGAGGCGCGACATCTGCCCCGCGGGCGCAAACGAGAGCGGCCGCGCACCGTCCGCGCGGACTTCGGCCCGGATGATTCCGGCCGCGTCGTCACGCACCACTTCCTGCGTGAACTTCACCAGCCGCCGCTCCGGCGCGCCCGACATCAGGATCGGTTCGTAGTTGGCCCTCACGCTCTCGCTGTAAGAGACGCTCAGAGTAGTGGCTCCGCTGTTGCGCAGCCGGACCGCAACCAGAAACGCCGAACTTCCCTCCCCCGGTTTCGAAGACGGCAGCACGGAGATGGTGCGCGTGACCCTGAGCGGCGGATCGACGTGGTGGTGGACAGCGCCAGCATAGTTAATCATCGAGGGCCCGAGATGGTAGACCCAACGCGCGAAGCCGACTCCGAAGAGCTTGTCGGCAGCCGCTGCGGCAGCCTGGGCCATGCCGATAAGCTCATGCCGGTGGCCGCCAAATTCGACCGCGGCCTCGTTGGCGCCGGATTCGGGAGCATCGCCGCGGTTCATGCGCGCCCAGGCGCGCTCGCCCGTGATGAGCTGATAACGGCCGCTGGCGTGGACGAACAGCGTCAAGCGGTAGTTCCCAAGAAGGAAGAAGGGATCGTCCGGCAACACAGCGGGCTGGCCGTTCTTCATCGCCGCATGGAAGGACAGCGGGCCCAGGTACCGGTAGCACGGCAGTCCGTGTTCATCCTCGATCCAGCGTCCCAGGGGCGGCGTAGCTTCTGCCGCCAGCGAGACGTGCTCGCCCGCCACCGCCATCGCGCCCGCCCAACCGAGAAGCTCCCGCCGCGTCATTGTTCCGTTCCTCCCGTTGAATTCGCGGGCCGCGTCCAGCGTAGCGACGACGGCCGCAAAGCCGCCTCCCATGATATCTCCGGACCTTGCGGATGCCGGAGAGCCGCGGCTGGACGGCCTTCCGTCCAATTCATCATATGATATGATGAATCGCGAATCCCGTGTCTGCGACGTTTGCCCGAATCGTCACTCCCGAACGGCTACACGCCCGCGTGACGCGGACGCTGGCGTTGCGCATACTGCACGCGGAGCACGACGGCGAGCCGGGCGCGCTTCCCAACGAAGCGGACCTGTGCGTGCAACTCGGCGTGAGCCGAACCGTGATCCGGGAGGCCATCAAGGTGCTGGCCGCCAAAGGCATGTTGGAGGTTCGGCAGGGCTCCGGCACGCGCGCGCGGCCGCGCTCGGAGTGGAGCCTGCTCGATCCGGACGTACTGGCGTGGCAAGCGCTGCTGGCGCCCGACCCGCGCGTGCTGCGCGACATCTGCGAGGTGCGGCTAGCCATCGAACCGATCGCTTCCGGATTCGCGGCGCTACGCGCGACGCCCCGTGAGATCGCCGAAATCGAGCGGCGTCTCGAAGACAAAGAAGCGGGAGCCGACGATCCGGAGCAGGCCGTGGATGCGGACCTGAGGTTTCACGCGGCGGTGGTGGCCGCGTCGCACAACCCACTCCTCGAGCAGCTCAGCGCCGTAACGCGACAGCCGTTCCGCACCGCTCTTTCGTATACACGCAGGCTGCGTGCCGCGGAGGCGATGGCCATTACGGCCCACAGGGAACTGGTGGAGGCCATCAAGCGCCGCGATCCGCTGAAGGCCCGCGCCGCAGCCGAGGAAATTGTAGGTCTGGCGATGGTGGGCGTCGAAGAGGCCATACGATCCGAACGACGCCGCAAGCCTCGCCAGCGTTTGGAGAAACACGATGTCTCATGATGCAACTGCACTGGCCGATTGGCAGATCTCGGAGGAAGCCGAGCGGAACATGCCCACGCCATCGGAGTGGCGCGAACGGCTGGGCCTCGAAAACGGCGAGGTCATTCCCATGGGCCGCGTCGCGAAGCTCGATTTTCTGAAGATCATCGACCGGCTGAAGGACCGGCCCGACGGCAAATACATCGAGGTGACGGCGATCACGCCGACGCCGCTGGGCGAGGGCAAGAGCACCACGTCGCTGGGACTGATCGAGGGGTTGGGAAAGCGCGGGCGCAGCGTGGGCGGTTGCTTGCGGCAGCCCTCAGGCGGCCCCACGATGAACATCAAAGGCACCGCGGCCGGCGGCGGCAACGCGTTGCTGATCCCGATGACGGAGTTTTCGATGGGCCTGACCGGCGACATCAACGACATCGTCAACGCGCACAACCTGGCCATGGTGGCACTGACGGCGCGAGCGCAGCACGAGCGGAACTACAGCGACGAGCAGTTGCGCCGCCTCACGGGAATGCGCCGGCTGGACATCGACCCGTGCCGCGTGGAGATGGGCTGGGTCATCGATTTCTGCGCCCAGGCTTTGCGCTCCATCATCGTCGGCATGGGCGCGCGCACCGACGGCTACATGATGCAATCGAAGTTCGGCATCGCGGTGAGCTCAGAGCTGATGGCGATCCTGGCGATCGTGCGAGACCTGGCCGATTTGCGAAAGCGGCTGGGCGAGATTACCGTGGCGCACGACAAGCAGGGCAAGCCGATCACGACGAGCGACCTTGAAGTGGCCGGCGCCATGTGCGCCTGGATGCGCAACGCCATCAACCCGACGCTGTGCAGCACCGCGGAATACCAGCCCGTGATGGTGCACGCAGGCCCGTTCGCGAACATCGCCGTGGGGCAATCCTCCATCATCGGCGACCGCGTGGGGCTCAAGCTGTTCGACTATCACGTCACCGAAAGCGGATTCGCGGCCGATATTGGATTCGAAAAGTTCTGGAACGTGAAGTGCCGGCTCAGCGGACTCCAGCCGCATGTTTCCGTCCTTACGACAACGATCCGCGCGCTGAAGATGCACGGCGGCGGGCCCAAGGTGGTCCCCGGCCTGAGTCTCCCGGAGGAGTACCGGCGAGAGAACGTCAAGCTGGTAGATGCCGGCCTCGCGAACATGCTGCACCATCTTGCGATCATTCGCAGGTCGGGCATCACTCCGGTGGTTTGCGTCAACCGCTTCGAGGCGGATTCCGCCGAGGAGATACGGTTGGTTCGCCGGGCCGCCGAAGCCGCGGGCGCACGCTGCGCGGTCTCGAGCCATTGGGCAAAGGGCGGCGAGGGAGCGCTCGAACTCGCCGACGCGGTGGTGGACGCGGCCGCCGATCCGGTGGATTTCCGCTATCTCTACTCCATGCAGATGAAGCTGCGCGACCGCGTGGAACTGATCGCCAAAGACATTTACGGAGCCGATGGAGTGGCGTGGTCGCCCGAGGCCGAAGCCAAAATGAGGAGCCTGGAGTCCGACGCGCGGTATGATGAGTACTCGACGATGATGGTGAAGACGCACCTGAGTCTCAGCCACAACCCGGCGTTCAAGGGCGTGCCGAAAAACTGGGTTCTGCCCATCCGGGACGTGCTGGTGTACTCGGGCGCGAAGTTCCTTTGTCCGTGCGCGGGCGAAATCAGTCTGATGCCAGGCACGGCGTCCAACCCCGGTTTCCGCCGCGTGGACGTGGACGTTCACACGGGCAAAGTCACCGGGCTGTTCTGAAAGGAGTCGCGTCATGCTGCTCAGCGCCGCGGATCTGTTCCAGGACACCGGCGAGGCTACGCTGGCTGCGGCCGCGGGCATTGCCACCGAAGAGCGCCACGCCCCCGGGACGTTTCTGTTCCAGGCCGGGGACGCCGCCGCCGATCTCTTCATCCTGTGCCAGGGCCGGATACGGCTCAGCATCAGCCGCAGCGGCGGCATCGCACACACCATCAACCGCGCGGGCGAAGCGGTCGGCTGGTCCAGCATGGCCGGGTTCGACTCTTACAGCGCTTCGGCGGAGTGCATCGAGCCGACCACGGTCTTCCGCATTCCTGCCTCCGCGCTGACTGCCATTCTCGAAAGCGACCCGGCGAGCGGCATGAAGTTCTTCCGGCGTTTGGCGCGGCACATCGGCAGCAGGCTCATAGAGAGTTACGGCGCCACGCTCTCCATGCACCCGGAAAAGGGCGCCTTCGGAGGATAGCGGCGGCGGCCCATGCCCGAGAACTTCCTCAAAGCCGCTCTCGCCCGAGGGGAGTTCGTCTCGTCGGCCGAACTGGTGCTGGGCCGCGACCACACCGTGCCGGAGGCCGAAGCCTTCGTCCGCGAGGCCGCCGGCCGGCCCGAAGCGATCCACGTCATCAGCCTCACAGACCTTCCCGGTGGCAACCCGGCCATGCCGCCCGAGGCGTTCGCGGCCGAGGTCCTGGCGCGCGGCCTGACGCCCATCCCTCACCTGGCCGGCAAGGACAGCAACCGCTCGCTGATCGAGGGAAGGCTGCACGCGCTGGCCCATCTGGGCGTAGAAAATGTTCTGGCGCTGACCGGCGATGCACAGAAGGACGGGTTTGGCGGCCGCTCGAAGCCGGTGCACGACCTCGATTCGGCGCTGATTCTGGCGCTGATCCGGGCGCTGGGCGGCGGCCTGGAATACCGGCTGGGGGCGCGCGCCGTTTGCACTTCGCCGTCCGACTTTTTCCCCGGCGCGGTGGTGAATCCTTTCAAGCTGCGCGAGCCCGACCTGATGATGCAGCTTTACAAGATGCGTCTGAAGATCGCGCTGGGAGCGCGGTTCCTGATCACGCAGGTTGGTTTCAATCTGCGCAAACTGGTCGAGCTGAAACAGTACATGGAACGCGAGGGCCTGGCGGGCACGCCCGTGCTGGCCAACGTCTACGTGCCCACTCCCACGGTCGCGCGAATGATGCAGAGCGGCGAACTGGCGGGCTGTGTGGTGAGCGCGGAATTCGTGCGGCGCATCGATAGCGAGAAAAAGCCGCAACGCCTGGAGCGCGCGGCCCTGATGGTGGCGGCGGTGAAAGACCTGGGCTTCGCGGGCGCGCACATCGGGGGCTTCGGCCTGGCGCATGGGGACTTCACGACCATCCTCGACCGTGCGGCGGCGATCGGCAGCGGCTGGCGCGAGCGTATGGACGAGTTGGTGTTTCCCTGCCCCGGCGAATTCTATCTACTGCCCGCGGGCGCGGACGGGCTCAGTAATGCGGCAGGACCGTATCAGTGGGGCCTGCGCAACAGGCGCCCGCGCCTCGCCGAGGGCATCTCGCACGCCGTGCACCGCCGCCTGATCGCCCCGGACACTTTCGCGGCCCGCTTCTTCGCCAAGCGCATGGGCGGCGGCGTGTGGCCCAAGCTGCTGGGCGTTTCGTCGCTCTACCGCAAGGCGACGCTGGGGTGCCAGAGTTGCGGCGATTGCATCCAGGATCACTTGAGTTATGCCGGCTGCTCGATGCGCTGGTGCTATAAGGAGCTGCGGAACGGCCCGTGCGGCGGCTCGCGCACGGACGGAACCTGCGAGGCGCGCCCCGAAATGCCCTGCTTGTGGAACGTGATTTACGAGGCGTCTGGGGCCCTGGGAGAAGATCCCGGCCGCTTCGCCCACGTGCTGATTCCCCCGCGCGATTGGGCGCTCGATCGCACAAATGCGCTGGTCAACCGTTTTTCCGGAACCGACAACTTACTAAAGAGGACTGATGTTACTAATCGGTGAGTTAATCAACGCCACCCGCAAGAAAGTGGGAGCGGCGGTAGAAGCCAGAGACGCGGAATTCATCCGCGATCTCGCTAAGCGCCAGGCGGCAGCGGGCGCGGACATACTCGACGTCAACGGCGGCATTGCGGGCCGCGAGGCGGAATCGCTCGAATGGCTGATCGGCGTGGTGCAGGAAGCTACGGACCTGCCGCTCTCCGTCGATAGCTCGGATTCGGACGCGCTGCGCCACGCGCTCCCGCTGTGCAAGAAGCGGCCGCTAGTGAACTCGATCACCGGCGAGCCGGCCCGGTTCAACGCCCTGCTGCCGGTGTTGAAAGACCACGGCGCCCGCGTGATCGCGCTATGCATGAGCGCGGCCGGAACGCCCACGGGCGTGGCCGACCGCGTGGACACGGCGTCGCGGCTTATCGACCGCCTCACGCACGAAGGGCTCGATATCGACGATATCTTCGTCGATCCCTGCGTGATCCCCGTCAGCACGGGCCCCGAGCATGGTGCGGCCGTCCTCGACGCCGTGGGCTGCATCAAGCAGCGCTTTGCCGGCGTTCACACCAGCGTGGGATTGAGCAACGTGTCGTTCGGAGTGCCGGCGCGGAAGCTCATGAACCAGACGTTCCTGATGCTGTTGCTGGCGCGCGGCCTGGACACGGCCATCCTGGATCCTTGCGACCGCCAGCTCATGGCCAACCTCGCCGCCGCCGAAGCGCTTCTCGGCCGCGACGAATTCTGCGCTCAGTATCTACGCGCCTTCCGCGCCGGGAAGCTCGAGCCGGCCGCAGGCTGATTGCAGGCTATTCCGGAATCATGCCGGTGGTCCTCAGCCACGTCTCGACTAACTGAGGCCATAGGGTAATCGGGAACTTCGTCGGACGTAGCCCGAACGCATGCCCGCCGTGCGCGTACAGGTGAAGCTCTGTTGGCACGCCGGCCTTCTTCAGGCCAATGTAGTAAACCAGCGAGTTCTCTACCGGGTCAACCGGATCATCCTCCGCCTGCAGAATGAACGTTGGCGGCGTCTGGCGAGTAACAGGAACGTACGGATTCAACTCAAAATCCTTCGAGGTATGCTCCTGCATATGCCCCGGATAAAGAGCTACCGCAAAATCCGGGCGGCAACTTTCTTTGTCAGCCGCATCGACGGCCGGGTACAAACGCTTCTCGAAATGGGTGCTGATTGCGGCAACCAGATGCCCGCCTGCCGAAAAGCCGAGCACTCCAATCTTGTGTGGATCGATGTGCCACTCGCTGGCGTGAAAGCGCACGAGTCCCACCGTCCTCTGCGCATCTTCCAGGGCCATCGGTGAATTCGGATAGGCACCGGATCTGGGAAACAATCCATCACCGGGCACGCGATACTTCAAGAGAACGCAGGTGATCCCTTTGGACGTCAGCCAGTCACATACCTCTGTGCCCTCGAGGTCGATTGCCAGAATCCAATAGCCGCCGCCAGGAAACACCACCACCGCAGCGCCCGTATTGTTTCCCTTGGGCGAATAGACCGTCATCGTCGGCCGGGACACGGGGCCCACATAGGTCCACGGCCTGCCCGCAACCAGCGAAGCCTTCTCCCTCGCCGCAGCCGCCTCCGATCCCTTGACAGGCTGCGCATCTGGCGCCGCCCCCGGCCATATCGGCACTTGCGTGTGTCCCGGCGACGGCTGCCAGGGAGCTTGCTGCGCGCCAAGTGCAGACACAGCACAAAGAGCAAAGACAAAAGGCTTCAGCACAATGTTAACACCTTACACATATTACCACTTAGAGAGATTGCCGGTCACAGTTGCCACTCAGGAGCGACTTACTCTATGTAACACGTAATTATCCATTATCCAAGGTCGTGTTACGGTCCTGTTATAAACAGGGGGGAGTTTTGGGTCGTTGAGGGGCTAATGCCTCGCCATGGGATTGGGAACCACGGTTCGACGACTGAAGCGCTGTGTGGACATGGCCACGCTGGGACATCGGGGCCATGAGGGAGGCCGGAGCCAATCCGCGCCTCCCGCGCAGTGCTAAAATGACGTCTTCGACTCACATGGACCGGGCTGGCAACGTCATGCGCGGGCTGAACCTGAAGGGGGGCGAGGTGTCCCCTGGCGAGGTGGCGCGGGCGGCCTGGCCGCAGGCCGTCGGGAAGCGGATTGCAGCGCACGCGCGCGCGGTCGGGTTCGTGGACGGGTGCCTGGTGGTGGAGGTTGAGGACCCCGTCTGGCTACAGCACCTGCGGACGCTGACGGGCCAGCTTATGGGCCGCATGCGGCAGATCGCCGGCCGCGACACCATCGCGCGGATCGAGTTCCGGCCCGGCGTGCCCCGCCGCGAGCCGCAGCGCTCGGGCCAGGTCCGCACCACGCCGGACGAAGCCGACAACATCCAGGATGCCATCCTGCGGCGGCTGTACAAAGCCTCGCGTGCGCGGTCGGCATAACGGAGACGACTTGAAGCTCACGGAACAGGAAGTCCGCTACGTGGCCGCTCTGGCCAACCTGAACCTCACGGATCGGGAAGTGGCGAAGATGTCCGAGGACCTGGGTGAGGTTCTCACTCACATGGAGAAGCTGAACGAGCTCGATACGGAGGGCGTGGAGCCGATGGCGCAGGTTCTCTACCAGGCCGGGGAGACCGCGACGCTGGGCGAAGATATCGACCGGCCGGGGATCGGCCAGGAGGCGGCGCTCGCCAACGCTCCGCTCGCCGGCGGTGGATTCTTCAAGGTCCCGCTAGTGATCGAGCGCTCATGACTTCCTCCGAGATTCCTTCCCTCACCGTCGCGCGGATTCGGCAGGGGCTGGCCACCCGCGAGTTCAGCGCCGTGGAGTTGGCCGAGGAAGCTCTGCGCGTGGCCCAGGCCGAGAACCCCAAGACGAACGCCTACCTGCATTTCTCTCCCGAGCGGGCGCTCGACGCGGCGCGGCGCGTGGACGAGAAACTGGCGCGCGGCGAGGATGCGGGCGCGCTGGCGGGCGTCCCGATCGCGGTCAAGGACGTAATTCTCACCGAGGGCGTGCTGACCACTTGCGGCTCGAAGCTGCTGGCCAACTACATCGGTCCCTACGACGCCACGGCGGTCATTCGCGTGGAAGCCGAGGGCGGGGTCATTGTCGGCAAGACCAACTGCGACGAATTCGCGATGGGCTCTTCGACGGAGAACTCGGCTTTCGGACCGGTGCGCAATCCGGTTGCGCCGGACCGCGTGCCCGGCGGATCGAGCGGCGGGTCGGCCGCGGTGACGGCCCAGGGCACGGCCGTGGTGGCGCTAGGTTCCGATACGGGCGGATCGATCCGGCAGCCGGCTTCCTTCTGCGGAGTGGTGGGCGTGACGCCGACATACGGCCGCGTATCGCGCTACGGGCTGACGGCCTTCGCCAGCTCGCTCGATCACATCGGCCCGTTCGCGCGCAACGTACACGATGCCGCGCTGCTGCTGCGGGTGATTGCGGGCCGCGACGCCAATGACGCGACTTCGGCGTTCGCGCCGGTTCCGGACTATACGGGCGCGCTGGACGGCCAGGTCCGAGGATTGAAGATCGGCCTGCCGCGCGAGTATTTCCGGGGCTTGGCGAGCGAAACCGGCGACCTGATCGGGAAGGGCGTGGAGACCCTCAAGCGGCTCGGCTGTGAGGTGCGGGAGATCAGCCTGCCGCACACGGAGTACGCGATCGGCTGCTACTACATCATCTGCACGGCCGAGGCCAGCGCGAACCTGGCCCGCTTCGATGGCGTGCGGTACACGTCGCGCTCGGCGCACTCCGAGACGCTGGGGGATATGTACCGCAACACGCGCGGCGAAGGCTTCGGCGCCGAGTGCAAACGCCGCATCATGCTGGGCGCCTACGTCCTGAGCGCCGGCTACTACGACGCCTACTACCTGAAGGCGCAGAAAGTGCGCACGCTGATCGCGCGGGATTTCTCGCGAGCCTTCGAGGAAGTGGACGCGATTGTGACGCCAGTCTCTCCTTTCCCGGCGTTCAAGCTGGGCGAGAAGCTGGACGATCCGCTCGAGATGTACCTCTCCGACATCTACACCATCACCGGCGACCTGGCGGGCATTCCGTGCATGAGCGTGCCGTGCGGCCGAACGGCGGCCGGGCTGCCGGTGGGGATGCAGATCCTGACGAACCACTTCAACGAGGTGGGCATGTTCCGCCTGGCCGGCGCATTCGAGGGGGCGGGTGGTTTCGAAGGATAGCGTCGGTACCATAACTTACTGTATCGTCTTGACTTACGCGGAATCCGAGCCTACACTCAGATCCTGAGGCGACAGGTCATGAGTGACGGCGAAATGACGAGCGCCCAACTGAGGAAGTCGGCGGACCCATTGTGGTGGGTGGTGACGGCGCTACTCAGCGTTGGGTCGGCGGCGCTTCCGTCGTTCCTCGGCATCGAAGCTGACAAGATCGGGCACCTGATGCTGGTGGAATGCGCCTTGTTCTTTACCGGAGCGCTGGTTGGTTGTATGCGCCCGGACCGGCCGTGGCGATGGGCAGCGGCAAGCGTGATCGCCTTCGCCGTTCGCGACGCGGCGATCATGGTCGCTGGAACCGGGATGGCACGAGCGAAAGTACCGGAGATAATCCTCGCGCTGGCAGGCACTTCCGGCGTCTATTGTCTATACGCTCTGCCGGTGCTGCTGGGCGCGGTGCTGGGTGCATCGGTGATGCACGCCGGCTTGCGTTAGCGCGGTCCTGCCGCCGCGGGCGCTTTTCGAAACACGAGGACGTACTGGCTGTTGGGAATGTGGTCGTGTTTCGAAACCAGGAGGAAACCGGCGGCCTCCACTTCTTGGATCACCTGAGGCTGATCGGCGCGAATGTGCTCGAGCGCATCGCCGCAAGGCATCGCGCCGCGACGGCGGTAGTAGTCGAACGATCGCCAACCGCCCGCCATCCTTCAGCGACTCGCCTAGATGCGCCAGCATCGAGCCGGGGTAATTGAGGTGATGATAGACGTCGAGGAGAAAAACCAGGTCCATCGAGTGGGCCGGGAGCTTCGGGTCGGTCTCGGTGCCCAGGGTCAGTGTGACGTTGCCCAGGTGGGCAGCTTCGGCGCGGCGCCGGGCGGCTTCGAGAAAATCCGGGTAAATGTCCTCGGCCAGAACGCGGCCTTGCGGTCCCACGGCCTCACTGAGGAACGGCAGCATGTAGCCGGGTCCGGTTCCAACGTCGGCCACGGTGGCGCCAGGCGCGATGGCGAGCGAGGCCACGAGTTCGCGCGGCTTCTCCCGCAGGTCGCGGGAAGGATCGGCCATCCCCTGCTCCAGCGTGCTGCGTTGCTCCGCGGTGGCGTAGTGGGCGTTGGCCTTCTGGGCGACCTGGGCGTGGGCGCAGGCCGCAGCGATCAACGCCAGCGCGGCGAGGCGGAGCCGGTTCATAGCGGCGGCTCGATGGGAAGCGCGAGCGGCGGCTCGAGCAGGAAATCGAGCTGCGCCATCTCCTGAACCGCTTCCCGGACGGCCTGCTCCGTGGTCGGCTCAAGCGTGATGACGAAGGGCAGATCGTCCTTGCCCGGATACGGCAGTTGCAGAACCGCTTCGAGTCCGATGTGTTTCTGGGCCAGGATTCCGGCCAGCGCGGCGATGATTCCGGGCCGGTCCACCACGCGGAAGCGAAGATAGTACGCGCGCTTCTGAAGAGTGACCGGGATCGGATTGTACTCGCCCAACCGCTGGTGCGCGAAAGGCGAAACGCGCTCCGGACTGCCGCGCCGGATCTCGCGCGCCACGCGCATTAGATCGCTGACCACGGCCACGCCGGTCGGCCGCGGACCTGCCCCCTTGCCATAGTAGAACGTGTCCTCTCCATACAGGCCCTTCACCCAAACCGCATTGTAGGAGCCGCGCACGCCGGCCAGGATGGTGGAAGACGGAATCAGGGCCGGCCGCACGGAAAGGATGAGGCCCTCGGGCGTCTGGCGCGCGGCGCACAGCAGGCGGATGGTGTGATCGAGGCGCTGCGCGTACTGGAAGTCGATGGGCCGTATGCGGCGGATGCCTTCGGTGAAAATGTCCGACGGCGTGATTTTCTCGCCGAAGGCCAGGGCCGAGAGAATGGCCAGCTTCGAGCGGGCGTCGAATCCGTCGATGTCGTTCACCGGGTTCGCTTCGGCATAGCCCAGCCGCTGCGCCTCGCCCAGCACGGCTTCGAGCGTGCCGCCGTGCTTCTCCATCTCCGTCAGAATGTAGTTGCAAGTTCCGTTCAGAATGCCGAGCAGAGCGATCACGCGGTCGCCCGAGATCCCCTCGCGCAGCACGGCGTGGATGGGGATGCCGCCGGCCACACTGGCTTCCATAGCCAAATTGGTTCCCGCGGCGATGGCGCGGTCCCACAACTCCGCGCCGCAGAGCGCCATCAGCTCCTTGTTCGCGGTGACAACCGATTTCTTGTTCGCAATGGCCGTGCCAATGATCTCGGAGGCGACCGTGGTCCCCCCGACCAGCTCGGTGACGATGTGGATCTCGGGATGAGTCGCCACGTCGCGCCAGTTATCGGTCTTGATGACGGGGCCGAGCGCTTCGGGAATATGCTTGCCGGCAATCGCCAGGTCGCAGACCGCCTTGACGCGCAGCTCGAACCCGAGCTTGAGCGCGATCTGTTCGGCGTTCTCGGCAAGAATCGTCATGGTCCCGGTGCCGATGTTGCCGAGGCCGACAATGCCTACGTTAATCCGTTGCATAAATGCCATGATAACCGCAGCGGTGCGCGCCGCGCAGAACGGGGACCCGGTTCGCTACAGTAGGGACCATATGGATGCCTTCACACCCACCGCGCGGACCGAGGTGAGACGCCTGCCCAAGCGCGCCGTCTATGACAAAGCGCAGGTCTATGCGATTCTCGACGCGGGCTACGTCTGCCATGTCGGATTCGCCACCGGTGGCCAAGTGAACGTGATCCCGACCGGATACGCGCGGGCGGGCGACCGGATCTACATCCACGGGTCGCCGGCGAGCCGGATGCTGCGCGCGGCCGAGCAAGGCGCCGACGTGTGCGTCACGGTGACGTTGATCGACGGGTTCGTGCTGGCGCGCTCGGCGTTCCATCACTCGATGAACTACCGCTCGGTGGTGGTGTACGCGAAGGCGCGGTTGGTGACCGATCCCGCGGAGAAGTTGGAGGCGCTGCGCGCGTTCACGGAGCACGTATGGCCGGGCCGCTGGGCTGAGGTCCGGCAGCCGAACGACCACGAACTTAGCGCGACGAACGTGCTGGCGCTGCCTCTCGACGAAGTCTCCGCCAAGGTGCGCACGGGCCCGCCGATCGACGACGAAGCGGATTACTCGCTGCCGGTTTGGGCGGGGGTGGTACCCGTCCGAATGGAGTTGGGCGCGCCGGTGGCGGACGAGCGCGTACTGCCGGGGCTTGCCGCGCCGCAGCGCTGAAGCGGGGCCCGTTGCAACCTCCGCCGCGCGGTGCGAATCATCGGGATATGCCCATAGTGCAGCTCGGCGGGACTCCGCTCCAGACTGTCGAGGATCCGGTCTGCCACATGCGAGTGGATCCGAAGACCGCCCGCTTCGAGCACCAGCACCGGAACAAAACCTACTACTTTTGTTGCCAGGGCTGCTGCGACAAGTTTCAGGCCGATCCGGAGAAGTACCTGACCCCAGGGCAAGCGCCGCCCGCGAAACCCGGCGTCCCTTACACCTGCCCGATGCACCCGGAGGTGCGCCAGATGGGGCCGGGAGCATGCCCGAAGTGTGGAATGGCGCTCGAGCCCGTGGAAGCCACGGCCACCGGGGAAGCGAATCCGGAGCTGGCCGACATGAGCCGGCGGTTCTGGATCGGCCTCGCGCTCACGGCGCCGTTGCTGGCGCTTTCGATGTGGCACGGCCGCGCGGCGAGCCTGGTGCAGCTTGTGCTGGCGACGCCGGTGGTGGTGTGGGGCGGGCGCCGGTTCTTCGAGCGCGGCTGGGCGTCCATCGTGAATCGCAGCCCGAATATGTTCACTCTGATTGCCGTCGGCACGGGCACGGCGTATGTGTACAGCGCAGTCGCGGCGTTCATTCCCGGCGCGTTCGTCTACTTCGAGACGGCCGCGGCGATCACCGTTCTGGTGCTGCTCGGCCAGGTTCTGGAGTTGAAGGCTCGCGGGCGAACGTCGAGCGCCATTCGCGCGCTGCTCAGCCTGGCGCCCCCGGTGGCGCGGCTGGTCCAAGACGGCGGCGCGGAGGAGGACGTGCCGCTCGAACGCGTGCATCCCGGCGATGTCCTGCGGGTGCGGCCCGGCGAGAAAGTTCCTGTCGATGGCGTGGTTACGGAAGGCGCGAGCGCGGTGGATGAGGCGATGCTCACCGGCGAGCCGCTGCCGGTGGAGAAGGCCGCGGGCAGCCGCGTGACCGGCGGCACCCTCAACGGCACGGGCAGTTTCCTCATGCGGGCCGAGCGCGTCGGCAGCCAGACCGTGCTGGCGCAGATCGTGCGCATGGTGAGCGAAGCGCAACGGAGCCGCGCGCCCATCCAGCGCGTCGCCGATGTGGTGGCGTCGTACTTCGTGCCCGCGGTGGTCCTGGCGGCGGTGGCGACGTTCGTGGTGTGGGCGCTGGTGGGGCCAGAGCCCCGGCTGGCTCATGCGTTGGTGAATGCGGTGGCGGTGCTGATCATCGCGTGTCCGTGCGCGTTGGGCTTGGCGACGCCGATGGCCGTGATGGTGGGCGCGGGGCGCGGCGCAAGGGCCGGCATCCTCTTCCGAAACGCCGAAGCGCTGGAGGCGCTGGAGAAGGTTGACACCGTGATGGTGGATAAGACCGGCACGCTGACCGAGGGCAAGCCGCGGCTGGTCACGCCGCCGCCGGACGAAGTTCTGCGGCTCGCGGCGAGCCTGGAACGCGCGAGCGAGCATCCACTGGCGGCGGCCATCGTGGCGGGCGCGGCCGAGCGCGGGCTGTCGCTTTCACCCGTTTCCGAGTTCCAGTCGTTTACCGGCAAGGGCGCGGAGGGCACGGTGGACGGCCATCGCGTCGCCGCCGGAAACGAGGCGCTGCTCGAACAGCTTTCGATCGACGCGTCCGCGCTGGCCGCCCAAGCCGGGGTCTGCGGCGCCAAGGGCAGAGCGTGATGTTCGTCGCGATAGACGCCCGGCTAGCCGCGCTGGCCGGTGTCGCCGATCCGATAAAACCGTCGACGCGCGAAGCGCTCCGGCTCCTGGACCGGGATGGCGTCCGGGTGGTCATGGTTACAGGAGACAGCCGGGCGACGGCGGAGGCGGTGGCGCGGGAGTTGGGCATCGATGAAGTCCACGCCGAGGCGACGCCGGATCGCAAGGCCGAAATCGTCAAAGAACTCGAAGCGGCGGGGCACGTGTTGGCCGTGGCGGGCGACGGCGTCAACGACGCGCCGGCGCTGGCTCTGGCGAGCGTGGGTATCGCGATGGGAAACGGCACGGACGTGGCTATCGAGAGCGCATCCATTACGCTGGTGCGGGGCGATCTGCGCGGCATCGCGCGGGCACGTCGCTTGAGCCGGGCCACCATGCGGAACATCCGCCAGAACCTGTTCTTCGCCTTCCTCTACAACACGCTGGGCGTACCCATCGCGGCGGGCGTGTTGTACCCGGTTTTCGGATGGCTGCTGAGCCCGATTGTGGCCAGCGCCGCCATGACATTCAGCTCGGTGTCTGTGATCACAAACGCGCTGCGGCTGCGGCGTGTGGAGTTGTGACCCGCGACGCCGGTACTGGTACCGATCTGCCCGATTCGTCTGGGAAATAGGGCTCCACAGATGCGTTTTGGTGTAAAATTGGGGCTGTTCCAACTCTACTATTCGTCCTCAATTAGTTCTCATTTAGACAGGAGACACGTGAGACCAGTATTCAAGCAAGGCTTTCTGATTTTCGTCCTGGTGGGGGCCACGGTGGGAGCCGGCGTTTGCCGGGCTGGGGAGATCACCTACGATCTGATTCCCGTGGACGTTGGCGGGGTGACGGTAACCGGGACCATTACCACGGATGGGATGACAGGCGTGCTTTCACTAGGGGATATAGTGGGGTGGGACATCGACCTGGCGCACGCTGGCGACCCGGACGAAACACTATCAAGCGCCACCATAACCGGTGACGTCACTGTCCAGGGCAGCTACCTTAGCGCAACGGCGTCGGAAATCTCATGGAACTTCGCTCAGGGCGTTGGCGCCCAATTTGTGATCCAGCCCCCCGGCCCTCCCACGACTCAATTCAACGTATACACCAATCGTTTCGACGTGGATTTTAACGGCGTCGAATACACTAATTACCAAGACGGCGTAGAAGCCATCGCCAATGATGGAACCGCCACCGCGCCCGAGCCTTCCACCCTGGCGCTCACTCTGATCGCCGCAGGGTTGCTGATGTCGCTGCGGAAGCTTAGCTCAACGTTGCATCAGAGCTGAGTATCGCTTACAGCGGCCAGCGGCGCGGCTGCAACCCCGGCGGGGCAGCCGACGAGACGGGCAACGGCGGCGCGGCATGGCTGAAATCGAGCTCGCGTTCGTCGTACGTTAGCGGACGATCGAGCACCATTTCGACCACCGTGCCTCGCGCGATGATGGCTTCCGGACGGCCGTTCAGCAGGACCATCATCAGGCCGGTGGCGGCGCCCACAGCGGCTCCGGTGCCGATCCCAAGACCGGGGCGTCCGGCAACCTCTCCCGCAATGGCGCCAACCGCAGCGCCGCCAGCCGTGGTTGCGGCGATGGTGGTCGCAGTGCCCTGGCTGGGGCCCTCCACCTTGCCTTCGGTCTTATCCAGCGTCTCGGGCGTACCAGCCTCTAGGCCGCCGATGCGGGCGCGGAAATCGCGCGTGACCCCATTGGGCAGCGTCAGCGAATCGAATCGCAGATAGATTTCGCCGCGGCCCTTCAGGCGGCCCGGCTGTTTGATTTCGGTCAGCGTCCCTTCGACGTAGCTGCCCGCCGGAATGACGATCCGGTTCTGGATCACGATCAGGTACACCGTCTGCAGATAGAGGCGATCGCCCTCCACCGAATGTTTCGTGCTGACGCCGTTGATCAGCATCAGGGGGATGTGCGTGCCGGGCGCGATCACGAGCCCTTCCGGCTTGGCCGGGCTGGCCTTCGCCTCCTCCACCTTGCGCCAGGCGGGCGCGCTGCCGTCAGGCTCCGGCGCCGGTGTTTGAGCCGCCCCAACCGAGGCCGCCACAAGAACAGTCAGAATTGGAACGCCACTTGTAAGCCGCATTTGGCCCCCTCAACATTGTAAACGCGGCGGCGGGATGGCGGGTTGCCGGCTATTCCACGGGGAGCACGAGCCCCGGCGGGCTGAGGCGGTCACCCAGCACGGGGTCGCTGAGGGCGATGCGGATCTCGGGATTCGGCCCCACCCACGAAGGCAGTTGGAAGTCGATCTGGATCACGCCGACCGAGACCAACTCCGCGCCCACGTAGTAGATGAGGCTGCTATCCACCGGCTGGCCGTCCAGGTACACTTTGAACTCGCTCGATCGCGCGAGCCAATCGATGGTGGGCGGGCGTTCCGTGTCGGGGATCGGCGTCTGATACCCGCCGAGGCCGGTGGCGAAGATCTCCAGTTGTTCGCCAGGCTGCGCCGGCGATTGCTCGGTCACCACGGTCCAATCCGCATGGTTCGCGATCACCGTCGCCGGATCGAGCTCGAAGAGCGAGGGCGCCGAATCGTGCAGCGGCAGAGTCAGCAGGGGGCCGGCTACATTGTCGCGCACGAGCTGGACGTTCACGGTCGCGCCGGTGACCCTGGCGGGAACGACGAAGTTGACCTGGGTCGGCGAAACGTAGGAGACGTACACCGACTCGCCGTTCACCTCCACCTGTACGCCTCCCAGCGACTCATCCGGGTTGGGGGGGCCGTTTGCCGTTACGCGCGACAGGCTCTGGCCGAAGATGCTGGCGAAGGTATTGGGCCCGAACCACCCGGATTGGTAGCTCGCGGCGTTCACGACGCTGGCTGCGGAGTAGCAGGGCGTATCGACCTGGCAAGCGTCATCGGCCTCGATCGGCAAGGCCAGGACGATCGCCGCCAGCGTGCAGCGCGATAGGATCGTCATGGGAGTCCTACCAGCAATAGTGGATCGGCGGCGGGGATTCTCTCGCTTATGCGAGACGGAGCGCTTTGCGGGCCAGCGTGCTCAGCGGCAGCGAGCCGAGAGCGGCCTGGGGCGTCCAAACGAAGCCGCGCGGCGCACGCCGAACCGCGGCGCGGATCACGGCGACCACGTAGCGATGGTTCAGTATGGTGTGGCGAACCCGGCCGAGCAGTTCGCCCCGCGACGCCTGCGGCAACTGGTCCCCTTCGGGCAGCTCCCAGAAGCCCGCCATGCGGCCCGAATCCGCCGGCCGTTGCCACAGCAGCAAGCGGCCGCGGCGGCCCACCAGGAGCACCTCGCGCTCGATGACCACGGCCCTGGCTTTGGGCGCTTTGACCGGCAGGCGGTCCGCCAGGCCGTCTCGCCGCGCCGCGCACATTGCCGCGACGGGACAGGCTTGGCAGTTCGGGTTCCGCGGCAGGCAGACGGTTGCGCCAAGCTCCATGAGCGCCTGGTTGAAATCGCCAGGGCGGTCGCGGTCGAGGAGCTGTTCAGCCAGCGCGCGCAAACGATCCTGGGCCGCGGCGGAGGCGACCATCTCCCGCTCCGCCGAGAGACGCGCCAGCACGCGAATCACGTTCCCATCGAGCACTGCGTGCGGCAGGCCGAAGGCGATGCTGGCAATCGCGGCGGCGGTGTAGCGGCCCACGCCGGGCAGCGCGCGGATGGCTTCGTAGTCGCGAGGGAACCCTTCGGCCGCGATCGCCTGGGCGGCCCGGTGCAGGTTGCGGGCACGCGAGTAGTAACCCAGGCCGGCCCACGCCGCCAGCACCTCGGCATCGTCCGCGGCGGCGAGCGACGGCGCATCCGGGAAGCGCTTCAGGAACCGTTCGAAGTACGGCACAGCCGCCGCAACGCGCGTCTGCTGCAGCATGATCTCCGAAACCCAGATCCGGTAAGGGTCGCGCGTGCGCCGCCAAGGCAGGTCGCGCTTCGCGGATTCGTACCAGCGCGCCATCCGAGTGCGGAAGCGCTTCAGGGACGACGGAGTGCCAAAGTGAGTTTTCGCCGTCACGGTAAAATGAAATGATAGCTGCTGCGCGCCGGAGCGCGCCGTAGGGTCAATCCCGTGGAAGATTTCATCGTCATTCGGGGAGCGCGGCTCCACAACCTGAAGAACGTTTCGCTCGAGATCCCGCACGAGAAGCTGACGGTGGTGACCGGCGTTTCGGGCTCGGGGAAATCGTCGCTGGTTTTCGACACCATTTACGCGGAGGGCCAGCGGCGCTACGTCGAATCGCTCTCCGCATACGCCCGCCAGTTCCTGGAGCGCATGGAGAAGCCGGAGGTGGACGAGATCGACGGCATCGCCCCGCCCATCGCCATACGCCAGAAGAACACCACGCGCAATCCGCGTTCGACCGTGGCGACATCGACCGAGCTGTACGATTACCTGCGGCTGCTGTGGGCACGCGTCGGCCGGACCTACTGCCCGAAGTGCGGCCAGCAGGTGGTGCGCGATACGGTGGACCAGGTTGCCCAGCGGATGCTGGCGGAGCAGGCGGGCTCGCGCTGGTATGTGCTTTTTTCGGTTCGCTACGGCGAAGGGAAAGCGGCGGAACTGCGCGACCGGCTCTTCGAGCTGCGCAAAAAGGGCTTCAATCGCCTGTACCAGAACGGGCGCACCTTCGAGTTCTCGAGTCCGGAATCGCTGCTCGAAATCGATTTCGCGCAACCGCTGTGGGCCATGGTGGATCGCATCGCGATCGCGCCGGACCTGCACCAGCGTATCGTCGATTCCGTCGAGATCTGCTATCGCGAGACCGGCGAGGCGGTCTTCGAAGCGGCCGGCGCGCCGGAACGCCGCCTGCGGTTCAGCGAGAAGTTTGCCTGCAAGACCGACAACATCGAGTTCGTCGAACCCGAGCCGCCGCTGTTCAGCTTCAACAACCCTTTCGGCGCCTGCCCGCGCTGTCAGGGCTTCGGCAACACGGTGGATTACGATCCCGATCTCATCGTGCCGGACAAGTCGCTCACGCTCGACCGCGGCGCCATCGATCCCTGGACCAAGCCGCAGTACACCGGCTTCCTCGACGCGCTGAAGCGCTACGGGCGAGGCCGGGTCCGCTTCGACGTGCCGTGGCGGGAGTTGACGCCGCAGGAGCGCGAATATGTTTTGAGAGGCGAGGGGCGCTACGGCGGCGTGCGCGCGTTCTTCGACAGGCTGGAAACGAAGAAGTACAAGCTGCACGTGCGCGTCTTCCTGAGCCGTTACCGCGGCTACGCCGAGTGCCCCGCTTGCCGCGGCGCGCGCCTGCGTCCGGAAGCGCTTTATATCCGCGTGGGCGCGAAAACGCTGGCCGAGACCGTCCGCATGAACATCGCCGAGGCTCACGCGTTCTTCGGCAGCCTGGCGCTGACCCCGGAGGAGCTGGGCATCGCGGAAAAGGTGCTGATCGAGATCCGCCAACGCTTGCAGTTCCTCAACGACGTGGGCCTGGACTACCTGACGCTGGACCGCCTTTCCTCCACGCTTTCGGGCGGCGAAGCGCAACGCATACAGCTCGCCACCTGCCTGGGCTCGCGGCTGGTGGGGGCTTGCTACGTGCTCGACGAGCCGTCCATCGGCCTGCACAGCCGCGACACCGGCCGGCTCATCCGCATTCTCGAAGAGCTGCGCGATCTGGGCAACACCATCGTCGTAGTGGAGCACGATGCCGACGTGATGCGCGCGGCCGATTACATTGTCGATCTGGGCCCCGGCGCCGGCGAGAACGGCGGACGGCTGGTCTTCGCGGGCTCGTACCAGCAACTGTTGGCGGATGGCGCCGGATCGCTGACCTCCGCGTATCTCAAGGGCGAGCGCGAAACCCAGGAGGCGAGGCCGCCGAGAGCCGTGAATCCGAAACGCATGCTGAAGGTTTACGGCGCGCGTGCGCACAACCTGAAAGACATCGACGTCGAGATTCCGCTCGGGATGATGGTGGCCGTCACCGGCGTTTCGGGTTCCGGAAAATCGAGCCTGGTGCACGAGGTGGTGTACAAAGCGCTGGCCTCCGCGCACAAGACCGGTGCTGAGGAACGCGAGGACGCGGACCAATCGCGGCGGGAAACTGCGGGCCTGGCGCTAAGCCGCATCGCGGGGGCGGAGAAGATCGCTCAGGCGATCCTGGTGGATCAATCGCCCATCGGCCGCACGCCGCGCTCGAACCCCGTCACTTATTTGAAAGCCTTCGATATTATCCGCGAATTGTTCGCCTCAACGGCCGAGGCCCAGCGGCGCGGCTACACGTCGGGCCATTTTTCGTTCAATATTCCCGGCGGGCGCTGCGAGACGTGCCAGGGCGACGGCACGGTGACGGTGGAGATGCAGTTCCTGGCCGATGTCGAGCTGGTCTGCGACGAGTGCAAGGGCACGCGGTACAAGAGCGGCATTCTCGAAATCCGCTATCGCGGGCTGAACGTCCACGAGGTGTTGGCGCTGACAGTGAAGGAAGCGCTGCTGTTTTTCGGCGACGTGCCGCGGTTGGTGGCGAAGTTGAAGGTGCTGGCGCAGGTCGGCCTCGGCTACCTGCGGCTGGGACAATCGGCCACCACGCTTTCGGGCGGCGAGGCGCAACGCGTCAAGCTGGCCGCGCACCTGGCGCAGGCCTCCTGCGACAACACGCTCTTCATTTTCGACGAGCCCACCACCGGGCTGCACTTCGAGGACATCGCGCAACTGCTGGGCGCGTTTCAGAAGCTGATTCAAAACGGCGCGAGCGTACTGGTAATTGAGCACAATTTAGAAGTAATCCGCAACGCCGACTGGATTATCGACCTGGGCCCGGAAGGCGGCGAGCGCGGCGGCCGCATCGTGGCGCAAGGCACGCCCGCGCAGGTGGCGAAAGTGGCGGAGTCGTATACGGGCCGGTTCTTGAAGGGGCTGGCGCGATCGGCCGGCTAAGGCCTCACAGCACCAACATCGGGTGGTACAGATTGGGCAGCTTCGCCTCGCCGATGGCGACGAGCTCGCCGTGCTGCCCCACCGCCTTCACGTAGCGCGAGCCGGTGCGCACGCGGAACGGCGAGACGCGGAAATCGCGACCCTGCCGGATGAACGTCGTCGTCAGAGTGTCCACGAACTCGCTCGGGAACTCGGGCAGCATTTCGGCCGCCGGAATGTAGGCTTCGATGAAGCGGTCCTCCCGCGCCAGTTCTTCGAGCTGCTCCATGGTGCGCGCCTGCTCGATCGGAAAATCGCCGCAGCGCAGGCGGACGAGCTTATCGAGATACGCACCGCAGCCCAGGAGCTGGCCCAAGTCGTGCGCCAGCGCGCGCAGGTACGTGCCCGCCGAACAGTGAACCACGATGCGCGCCTCGGCACCCGCGCACTCTGTCAACTCGATCGAGTGAATCGTCACCTCCACCGGCTTCAACTCCACCGGAATGTTCTTGCGCGCCAGGCGATACGCCGGCGTCCCGTCGATCTTCTTGGCTGAAATCGGCGGCGGCGTCTGCTGGATGGTCCCGCGGAACCCATCGAGCAACGGCTCGAGCCGTTCTCGCGCGATCTCAACCTCGACGGCCGCCGACGCCGGAGAGCCGTCCCGGTCGTAGCTGTCGGTGGAGTTGCCGAAGTGGATGACCGCGTCGTAGACCTTGTCGCTGCGCACGTAAAACTGCGCCAGCCGCGTAGCGCCGTCCACCACCAGCGGCAGCACCCCCGTCGCCATGGGATCGAGCGTGCCCAGGTGCCCCACCCGGCGCGTTCCGGCCAGCTTGCGGACCTTGGCCACCGCGTCGTGAGAGGTCCACCCGGCCGGCTTGTTGACAACGATCGCTCCGTTCAAGAGTCCCCTTTCGAATCGTGCGTGCCTGTTTCGGCACACGGCTTACCGGATTGTAGCAGGTGGCGCGCTGCGTCCCACGATTTCGAGGCCGGGGACCGTCTAAAATAGTAGCCGGTATGCAGTTTCCGGCCAGCCTCGGAATCGGCGGAGTCGAGATCGCCCCGGCCACGGTGCTCGCGCCCATGGCCGGCGTCACCGATACCGTCTTCCGGCGCTTTATACGCGGCCTGGGCGGCTGCGGGCTCATCATGACGGAGTTCACCAGCTCGCACGGCGTGGTGCATGCGCGGCACTCGAGCCAGCCGGGCCGGACCATGCGCTACCTGGCCTTCGAGCCGGACGAGCATCCCATCAGCGCCCAGCTTTTCGGCTCCGACCCGGAGGTGATGGCGAGTGCCGCCGCCGGGTGCCAGGAACTGGGGTTCGATTTCGTCGATATCAACCTCGGCTGCCCGGTGAAGAAGGTGGTCAAGTGCAACGGCGGCTCGGGGCTGCTGCGCGACCTGCCGCTGATCGGGCGCATTCTGCGGGCGGTGCGCGCAGCCATTACGATTCCGCTGACGCTCAAATTCCGCGCCGGCTGGAACGAGTGCGAAATCGTGGCGGCCGAGTTGGCGCGTCTAGCCGAAGACTGCGGAGTGGCGGCGGTGGCGCTCCATCCCCGCACGCGCGAGCAAGGTTACGGCGGAAGCGCGGATTGGAGCCGCATAGCGGAGGTGAAGGCGGCCGTCCGGATTCCGGTCATCGGCAATGGCGACATCCTGACGCCGGAGGACGCGGTCCGCATGGTCGACCAGACCGGCTGCGACGCAATTATGATCGGCCGCGCGGCCTCGGCCAATCCGTGGATCTTCCGTCAGATCGCGCAATACCTGGCGACCGGGGCGTACGACCGGCCGTCGGAAAACGACCGCTACGAGATGATTCGCAGCTACTACGCCCTGCTGGCCGAACGCGGCGCGCCCGACGCCGTCGGGAAGATGAAGCAGTTTGCCTCCTACTTCACGCATGGCGTCCGCAATGGCGCCAAACTGCGCGTGAGCATCTTTCACGCCCAGGAAGCCGCCGAGATCGTTGGGCTGGTGGATGCGTTCTTCGAGCACGAGCTGGCCGCCGCATAGTCCGAACCGATGAAACGGATCCAATTGATCACCGACGGGGCCTGCCACGGCAACCCCGGTCCCGGCGGGTGGGCCGCGATCCTGCGCTACGGGGACCACAAGAAGGAGCTCTTCGGCTCGTCGCCGCACACCACCAATAACCGCATGGAAATGGCCGCCGCCATCGAGGGGTTGCGCGCACTCACGGAGAGGTGCGAGGTTGAAATCGTGACGGACTCGGAATACCTGAAGAAGGGCATGACCGAGTGGATCGAGGGATGGAAGCACCGCAACTGGCTTACGAAGGAGAAAAAGCCGGTGCTCAACAAGGATCTGTGGATGGCGCTCGACGACCTGGTCAACAATCACGAGATTCGCTGGACGTGGACGCGCGGCCACGCTTCGCACGTTGACAACAACCGCGCCGACGAACTCGCCACCGAAGCCGCCGCGGCACAGACTTTCAGCAAAGGGTACAAGCGCGACAGCCAATTGCCGGCTTACGACCTCGGCCAGAGTGCGGGCAGCGCGAAGGTGGGCAGGTAGCCGATCTTGAAGATCGCAATCTTCGGAGGCACTTTCGATCCGGTCCATTCGGCGCACCTGGCGGCGGCGCGCGAGGCGGTGCGCGTGTTCGGGCTCTCTCGCGTGCTGTTCGTTCCCGCGTCGCGGCCGCCGCACAAGAGCGGCGCCACCGTGGCCGGTTACGAAGACCGCTACCGGATGGTCGAGCTCGCCTGCCAGGGAGAGCCCCGGTTCGAAGCGTCGCGACTCGAAGAGGGCGCGGAGAGGAGCTATTCGATCGACACCATCGAGCGCGTCCGCGGCCGGCTCGATTCCGGGGACGAGCTACTCTTCCTCATCGGCGCCGACGCCTTTGCGGAAATTGCGACCTGGCGGCGCTCCCAGGACGTGATCCGCGAGGTCCGCTTCATCGTTGTGTCGCGGCCCGGCCACGATTACGCGATTCCGCCGGGTGCACGGGTCGAGCGGCTGGACACGGTCGCGCTGGCCGTCTCCTCCTCGGCGATCCGCGCCGGGCTCGCCGCGGGCGGAAGTCCGGCGGAGCTGCCGCCCGCGGTGTACGAATACATCCGGGAGCGAGGGCTCTACGCCGGCCGCTGAAACGGCCGAGCGAAGCGCCGCGTTGAATAGACAATGACCAATCGCACTCTCATCGCGTTAGCGCTCGGAAGCGCGGCCCTGGCTCAGGCGCCTCTGCGGACGACGGTCCGCCTGGTCATTGCGCCGACCACGGTCGTCGATTCGCACGGCAAGTACATCGACGGACTCAGGGAGCCGGACTTCGTTCTGCGCGACAACGGCGAGCTGCGCCCCGTCCACGTGGACTTCGCGTCCTTCCCGATTTCGCTGGTGGTGGCGGTCCAGCGCAGCTTCTTCTCGGCCGCGGTTCTGAACAAGGTTCACAAGATCGGAAGCTTGCTCGAGCCGATGGTGACCGGCGAGCGCGGCGAGGTTGCGGTGATGGCCTACGACGGCGAGATTGCGGTCCAGCAGGAGTTCACCACCGACTTCGAAAAGGTGGACAGCGCGTTGAAGAGAATTCAGCCCGGAGACTACGGCGCCAGAACCGTGGACGCCGTGGCCGAATCCGTGCGGCTGCTCGCCTCGAGGCCGCCGGAGCGCCGCCGGGTCCTGCTCCTGATCAGCGAGGCGAAGGACCGCCACAGCAGGACCAAGCTCGACGCCGCCGTCACGCTGGCCCAGCAGGAGAACGTCACAATCTATCCGCTCACCTATTCGCCTTATACCACCGCGTTCACGGCCAAAGCGGGCACCACACCGCCGCCCGACCAGACGACCAACAACCTGCTGGTCCTCCTCCCGGAGATCGCCCGCCTGGCCCAAACCAACGCGGCCGGAGCTTTCGCCAAGTACACCGGCGGGGAGAGGCTGTCGTTCACGCGGCAGAAGAGCCTGGAACTGGCGGTGGCGCGCATCGGCGAGGAATTGCACAGCCAGTACCTGTTGAGCTTCGCGGCGCCGCCGGATTCGAGCGGAACGTTCCACGCCATCACGGTCGAGGTGCCCGGCCAGCCGGGCGCGAAGGTGCGCACCCGCCCGGGCTACTGGATGACCGAGCCGCAGCCGTGAGCGCCCCTCAGGGCTGCTCTTCCTCGGCCGCGTCGGAGCTTGGTTCCGCCTCGGATTCCTTCTCGCCGTAACCGTATTTCGAGTAGTAGTAGGTGTACTTGCTGTAGAGCTCTCCCGCCCGCGCGCCGTTGACCACGACGCCCAGGACGTTGTTCTCGCACAGCGACTGCATGGCGCGGTACACGGTGTCGATGGTGGTGGAACCGATCCGGATCACCAGAATCGTTCCGTCCGCCAGGGTGCCCAGCAGGTTCGCGTCGGCCGAGAATAACAGCGGCGGGCTGTCGAGAATGATCCAATTGAAGGTCTTGGGAAGATCCTCGATCAACATTTTGGCTTCCCGCAGGTTGAGAAGCTCGAGGGGGTTCTTTACCGCAGTGCCGGCGGGCATCAGGTACATGTTGGTGCCCGCGATTCTCTTCATGCACGCCGATAGCGGCGCCTGGCCCAAGAGGAAATCCGTGGCGCCCGGGGACCGCTCGACCTGGAAGAGGTTGTGAAGGGCCGGCCGGCGGAAGTCGAAATCGCCCAGCAAAACCATGTTGCCGGCCATGTGCGACTCGGCGAGCGCCAGATTGGAGGCAGAAAACGACTTTCCTTCGGCCGGCGAGGGGCTGGTGACCACCACCGTGTGTATGGGCTGTAGGCCCTGCAGGTGATTGAGGCGCGTTCGCAGGCTGCGGAATTCCTCGCTGGGCGAGTCCTGCGGCCGGCTGCTGTCGATCAGCATGGCCTCTGGCGAGGGCGCGAACGGCACCTCCTGCACTGCGTCGAGGAAGCTGCCCGTGACTGGCGGAGGCGCCGGCTGCCTGACGATTCCGCCGGAAGCGGGGGGCTCGGCGGCCGGGCTTCCTATAGGTGGCGCACCCATCCGCTCGGCGCGGCGCAATGCATCGTGGACTCGGCTCATTTCATCTCCGTTTCTCGCTGATCGAGCGCTATACTCGCGTCACCGTGTAGTAGTAATACATCGAACCGGCCATCATCAGGAGCCCGAGGATGACGGTCGCGAGCCACGCGGCCCAGACCAGCCTCCGCTTCCGCCGGACCACCAGATCGTTCTCCAGCAGCGGCACGGTCCCCAGGACCGCCAGGTTCGTGTACGCCCGCGCATCTTTCAAGTTTTTGATCGACGTGTCCTGCATTTCGCGCGCGCCGCCGATGAAAACCCCTATGAGCATTCCGATGGCCGCCCCCGCGCCGACGATGATCAGCCGCTTGGGCTTCACCGGCGTTTCGGGCAGCGATGCCGGGTCGAGCAGTTGCAGCCTCTCGCCCTGGCCGCGGTTCTCCAGGCTGGTGGCGATCTCGGATTGCGACTTCTTGGCGTTCAGCTCGTCGTACTTCTCCTTGGCCAGAGAATAGTCGCGCGTCAGCTCGGTGTAGGCCTTCTCCATCAGCGGGCTGGACTGGATCCGCTCGTTGTACTGGTTGATGAGCCCCACAAGTTGCTTCTGCGCCCGGTTCCGCTCGGCCAGTTCCAGATCCTTGGCTTGAATCTGGCTCTGGATTCCGCTGATTTGCCCATCCAACTCGCGAGCGCCCTGAACGTGGGCCGGATTGACCGCCTTGGGAGCGCCGTCCGGCTTCCTTTCCTGCTCGTCCTTGAGCAGCGCATCGCGACGGCTGCGCAGCATGGCAAGCTGGGCCTCGGCCGCCTGCACGTCCGGATGGCTCTCCTTGTACCGCTCCTTCAAGGCGGAGATCGACGTTTCCTGGGTCACGATCTCCCGTTCGATCTGCGCCATACGTTCGTTTTTCGCCGCCACGCTGAGCGGCTGATCCGCGCCCTGCATCAGGGATTGAAGCTGCTCCTTGTAAATGCGGAGCTGCGATTCGAGCAGCAGCTTTTCCTGTCCGATGCGGCTGACCGCCTCGTTGGCGCCGGCCAGTTGCTGCTCTAGCGTCCGCAACGTGGTGAGGTTCCCCTGCAGTTGCTCGGGCAGCTTCCCCGAGTTCTGCAACCGGAATTGCGTCAGCCGATTCTCCAGATCGTCCAGGCTGGTCTTGGCGGCTTCCCACTGGTCCTTCAGGAACTCGGTGGTCGCCGTGGACTGGCTGCTCAGCGACCGTATGTTCTCGTCGATAAACCCGCGAACCAGTTCCTGGGTGACCTTCTGGGCCAGCAGGCGGTTCGAATACTCGAAGGAAATCTTGAAGGCGGAGTATTGCTGCCTGCCGCTCTGCTGCAGGTTCTCCACCTGGCTGATCCGGATGGCCGTGCGCATCTCCTCGATCACGTCCTCGAGCGGCTTGTGCTGCAGGTCGGTGCGGTAGAGGTTGTTGCTCTGTATGATGTTGATCAAACTGGCGCGGCTCTGCACGGTCTGCGCCATCTGGTTGATGCGCTGCGACATCTCCGAATTGACGTTAGAGGGCACGTACCGCTCCGGCACCTGCGGCGCGATGACTTGCACCATGGCCTCGGACAGGAACGTGTCCGGCCACACGTAGGCCACCACCACGGCGATCACGAGGGCGGCGAACGCGGGTCCCGCCATCCAGCTCTTGTGCCGGCGGAGGATGTTAACGTAATCCTCGACGTCCAGCGGACGCCGCGGAATACTCAGGAGGTCTTGCGTCGGTTGCATTCCGTTCCCTCTCGTTGCCCTTCGGCAGTGGTTGACGCGGCGCCGCCGCGCGGCGAATATCCTGGCCGGCGCCCGAGCGGTCCGGAAGGCGGCCTTCGACGCCTACTGCACGACGATGTGGTCGCCGTTCTCGAGGAGGACATTCTGACTGAGATTCTTGCCTTTGACAACATCATTCCAATTAAACTTCAAACGTTTGTCGCTGCGGATGATCATGATGTTCTTTTTGTTGGCGAATTCCTGGAAACCGCCAGCCATCGTGAGGGCTTCAAAGATCGTCGTCGGCGTCGCCAGCGGGTAGGCGCCCGGCCGGTTGATCAAGCCGGCGATGAAATAACGCGTGCTTCGCACCGCCTCGACCGAAACTTCGACCTGAGGATTATTGACGAACTTGGCGAGGGCCGTGGCGATCTGCTCCCCAAGCTGAGCGGGCGTCAGCCCGGAGGCTTGAACTTCGTTAATCAACGGCATCGTGACCTTGCCGTCCGGCCGGACGGTCATGGTTCCCGAAAGGTCGGCCTCCCGCCACACCCTCACAGAGATCACGTCGTCGGACCCGAGAATGTAAGAATGAGGATCCACCGAAACGGGCACGGCGGCCATGGCCTTAGCGGGCGTAACCACTTCGGACTTCGCCGGCTGCGCGGCCGGCTCCTGCTTCGACGCGGGCGCCGCCTGTTGCGCGCCCAGGCAAGGCGCTGCCGCCAGGCAAAGGGCCAGGATTGGCTCCGCCACCGAAAGACCTCTCATCGCGCTCCTTCCAGAAGTGCCGCTGGTTAAAATCAGGCCCGAGACTCGACGAGTCCCAGGGCACCATTGGAGTATTATACGGTAGGCACGCGCCAGATGCTCTGGGCAGGTAGTACTATGCCGCCAGGGCGGGTCATCGGCTTTCGGTCCGGTGCGCCGCAGGCCGCGAGTCCTCCCTCAACACGGAGCACCCGCTTCGCCCACACGATGGCTCGGTTGCGTCATCGCGCTGAAAACAGTTCCGGAATGGCGACGTGGTTATTCCCACATTACCCGCATTTGCGGTATTGCAACCTCTGTTTATCTTAATACTATTTTCATCCTGGCCGCAGCCCCGTGCCGCGGCAACCCTCGGAGAAATGATGCGAACGTCACACTGGTCAATCCTGCTCCTGTCTCTCGGAACCGTTGCAGCTCAAGTTCAAAAGCCGACACCCGTTCCCTATTCGCCCACGAAGCTGGACCAATATACCTCGTATTGTGCGCTCTGGCGAACCGACGCCACGTTTCGCAGCACGGTGCGCCTCATGAATTCCCTGGCGAACGCGCCCATCGACGCCACCGTCACGCTGTACATGGCCGACGGCACGCCGTATGCGTTGGCGCCGATCCATATGGCGGCGTCCGAGGTCCAGACGGTGGATGTCAACGCGGCTCTGGCTCAGGCCCCGTCCGCCATCCAGCCGCACCTGTCCAGGTTCGGCAGTGCCTCGGTGGAATATCGCTATGACTGGCCGGGAGTTGTGCTCGCCTCGATGTCGATCCTGGATACGGCCAGAAGCCTCGAATACATGCCCTCTTTTCGGTTCGCGGCGGCGGCTCCGGCCGGCGGAGGCAGCGCGCCGCCGTCCCAAGCCTATGAAGGGCTGTGGTGGCGCTACAGCGACAGCTCGGCCGGCTTCGTCGCTCTTGCCAACACGACGGACCAGAGCATTGGCGTCGAGGTCGGCATTTCCGGCCTGACGCCGCCCGCTGGCAGCGGTTTGACGCTGGCCCCTCATGGAACCACGATGTTGAACCTGAAGGACTTCTTCGGGGGCGATCCGGGCCGGGCCGGCGGGATTCATATCGCGTATAGCGGAAGCTTGGGCGCGGTTCAAGTGGTCGGCGGTCTGGAGGATGCCACAACGGGGTTCTCGGTGGATCTGCCGCTGGCAGCGCAGGTTCCGCCACCGGATGCGGCCAGCCCGCGGGAGCTGGCGGCCGTTGGGATCATGGTCAACCAGCAGGATCCGCTGCTGAATTTCCCGGCCTCGGTGAGCTTTACTCCTTATGCCTTCTTCCGGAACATCTCGAATGCACCGAAAACGCTGAGCCTCGTCGTCTATTACATGGATGGGCGCACGCAGAAGAGCCTGTCGCTACCGGACCTGACGCTTCAGCCGGGGCAAGCGCAGGAACTTCCCATTGGGAGCCTGATGAGCAAGCAGACGCAGATCCAGGATATCAACCTGGCGTATTCCTACAACGGCTACCTGAGCGATATCCTCGCTGGTATAGGGAGCACGGACCAGACCGGCAATTACGTCTTTCCGGTGATTCCGGCGGTGGCTTACCGGGGCGGTCCCAGGGTGTCGCCCTACTGGCTCGCCGCCGGCGGATTCGATACGATGTACACGTTATGGAATCCCGAGCCGGACGCGCAGGAGTTGCTGGTGACGCTGCGGTACGGCGCCAACGGAACGTCCTACAAGCTGCCTTTGACCTTGGAGGCGTACGCCTCGACCATGATCGATATTGGGGAACTGATCCGCACGCGGCAACTTGACCAGAACGGCGGCCTGCTGCCAGTGGACGTCCAGCAGGGCAGCTTTGTGGTAGGCAGCCCGACTGAACGGCTCGCGGATGCCGTTGACGTGGTGGTGGGCATGGGCATTTACAATCCCACCAAAGCGACCTGCGGCAGCGGCACTCTCTACTGCAACGGCATGGTCACTCCGCCGAATCCTGAAGCGCTTCCAGCGAACCCCGTCCTGGGGGTCAATGACACGCAACAGTTCCAACTGTTTTACTTGGACAATACCAACAATTGGGACTACACAGGGGCGCAGTGGAGCGCCAGCCCTGGCGGAGTGCTGAGCATTGACGCCTCCAGCGGCCAGGCGACTGCCGTTGGCCCTGGCTCCACGACCGTCAGTGCGTCGGCGTACGGCAACAGCCAGGTGCCCATATATGCCGTGATCAATTGGCAATACCAGGCGCCCAGCTGCCCCATGGGAGGTATCTGGGCCGAGGCCAGCGCGACCGTCATCGCCTTCCAGGTTTCGGGGCCCTCATTCATCTATGTGGGAGCGGACCCCACCATCGTCGCGAAGAATGCTTACTTCGCCGGGGACGGACAAGGCCACTACCCGCAGCCGCCCGGTGGTAGCTTTACCGGTTCGTCCAGCGACGCGAACGACTCGGCGACCGCAAGCAGCAGCCCACCACCCCAGGTGAACTTCAAGACGCCGGACCAAAGCAGCACGAGCAACGACAGGAAGTTGACGTTCACCTACACCCTGTCCGGGGGCGCCTCCAAGTCCAGGACTATGAACGTCACCGCCCGCCAGTTCGCTTACGCGACCAACAACACTCCAACAAACCAATGTGATCTCGCCTACGGAACGGACTACCTGATCACTTATACTATATACACCCACCCAGACAAGGGGGCCGTCGGCCCAGAGGGCAGCGGCATCCCCGCCACTGAGGTGTTTGACCCCAGTCCGGTCCCTTGTGGCGCAGTGACCGGCAATGGCGCGCTGGACATGAACGGTCTACTCACGGATCACGCGCGCGACTGCTTCAGCACGCCCATAACCTGCATTGGCACCGCCACCCAGACGATCAGCATCGCCACCTATCAGGTCAGAACCAATGCCCTGACCTTTTCAACGGCCGGCGACACCATCACCAGCAAGGGTCCAACTCAATGAAGATTGCCAAAGTCACGCTGGTTTGGTCAATCCTCGGCATCAGTGGCAGCAGCGCTCAGGTTGTGAAGCCGGCGACGCGTCCCGTTTTGGGCGCGGTGATCGAGCGTTTTGAGCTCAAGGAAGCGACCTTGCTCGAAGGCGTCTCGCGGCTGAGCATGGAACCGATCACGGGCCTGCACGTTGGTCTGGAGGAGGTCCTGCGGGCGAGGCTGCAGGATCCGCGGGACCGAAGCGTTCAGTTCTCGGTCAACCTAAGTCACAAGACCGTGAAAGACGTAGTTGAGGCGCTGTGCAGGCTGGACAGGCGCTACACATGGTCCATGGACGGGGAGTCGATCAACGTGTACCCGCGGTCCATCGTGGGCGACGGAGGGTATCTGCTTAATATCAAGCTCGACGCGATTGCCGTCAGCCGCATTGCAGATCCGCAACACGGGTTGACGCCGCTGGCCCGGCTTCTTCCGGACCAACCGATAGGGTACGCGCAGATCGGGGGCGACTCCGACTATGCGGAGACCTGGACCGCTTCCTTCGACCACCTCACCGTCCGCCAATTCATCAACGGGCTGGCCGAGCATATGGGTCCCCGGACTGCCTGGATCTGGCAGGGCGGGAAGGACTCGCGGGCGTTCGCTTTCTTCAAGAACGGATTCCGGCCGATCTAGGAGCGCCCGCCGCGCCTCAGCCCCCAGGGTGTCGCCCTACTGGCTGGCCGCCGGCGGATTCGACAGTGACGATGCCGCCTCCACAACAGGTTGCGAATGGCTCCGCGGTCGGGGGCCAGCCACTGCCCACCCTAACCTCACCCCCGACGACTGACGAGGGTAGTATGGGAGCTGCCGCGTACGGATATGCCTACACCTACAGTCCCGAAACCATCCAAGCCGGACCCAATCAGGGTCTCCTCTTCGTGACCAGTGTCACCGACGAGAGCGCCTTCGGCTGGGAACTGAACCCCGGTTTGACGACTCCGAGCGACCCGTTCTACCAGCATCAGGGTAACTGCTACTCTACGGTGGCCCAGATCGTGGCGGCAGTGCAAGCTCACGAGGCCGGAAGCCCGGGGCCCAGCCACTACAGCGAAGCCCAGGCGGCGCTGGCGTCCAACAACCCCGGAACCGTTGCGGAATCGCTCGTCGTCAGCAGCCAAGACAAGATCGATGACGCGATCAAGGCCGCATACAACTCGGTGGTCAGCGCCGCGGGCGTGGAACCGCTGAATGACCTCTCAGCGCTGAAGATCAATTTCCCGCCCTATCAGAGCTGTCCTTAGGAGCCACAAGCCATGAGCAGGATGCTTTCACTTCTGATCCTTTTCGCGCTAGCCGCCGGCGGCGCGGAGGTGGCTCGCGTCGATCTGGCAAACGCTAAGAGGACCCCGGAGCCGGGAGGCGTAAGGATTTCCCACGGCCGCGGCGGCGGCGTGTTTGACCACGGGAAGTCGCCTTTCCGCGATACTCCCACGCTCAGTCTCAGATTGAACCGGATCGTTCATGAGCGCCGACGGCCGCCACGGGGGCACCCTCGAGGTGGTGGTCACCAACACAGGAACGGCCCCGCTGAGCCTTCCAATTGGCACGGACCCGGTGCCCCTGCTGGAGCCCTCGCAGCATGATCGCCGGTTCCTGACCTTCAGCATCACGTCCCTTGCCGACGCGCGTGGGGGATTTGCGGAATCGGCGTCGAACTCCGAGCACCCGGAGACCAGCGCGCTCCTCCAACCCGGCGACACAGTGACCTTCATTTTGCCGCTCTCTCCAGGGCCGGATATGCTGAAGGCCGCGCAGGCCGGAAACGGCCCTCGGTACCGCGCGGACCTCTCGCTCTGCCGGAAGGTCATAGATAACGGAATCGACTATAACGAATGGCTGGGAGATCGAATCAGGTCGGAGAACGCCCTCCCGCTGCCGTGACGGCCGCAATCTGCGGCTCGATGCGTCTCTACCGAGCGGTTCATGGCCAGGTTGTTGTGGCCCGTGGCGACGATCAGGTTTCGCAGCCAGGGTGATATCGATAACGCAATCGGTGCTGCATACAGCTCGGTGTTCAGCGCCGCGGGAGCGGAACCGCCAAATGACCTCTCAGCGCTGAAGATCAATTTCCGCCCTATCAGAGCTGTCCTTAGGAGCCACAAGCCATGAGCAGGATGCTTTCACTTCTGATCCTTTTCGCGCTAGCCGCCGGCGGCGCGGAGGTGGCTCGCGTCGATCTGGCAAACGCTAAGAGGACCCCGGAGCCGGGAGGCGTAAGGTCTTCCAGCGGCCGTGGCGGTGGCGTGCTGGGTCACGGGAAGTCGGTTCGCCCCAAGACTCCCACGCTCAGCGTCCGATTGACCAGGATCGCCCTGAACAAGGACCCCTTTCGAAATACCCTCGAGGTGGTGGTCACCAACACAGGAACGGCCCCGCTGAGCCTTCCAATTGGCACGGACCCGGTGCCCCTGCTGGAGCCTCCACAACCTGATCGCCGCTACCTGACGTTTAGCATCATGTCCCTTGACGGCGCGCGTGGGGGATCCGCGGAATCGGCGTCGAACTCCGAGCACCCGGAGACCAGCGCCCTCCTCCAACCCGGCGACACAGTGACCTTCATTTTGCCGCTCTCTCCAGGGCCGGATATGACGAAGGCCGCGCGCCGGAAACGGCCCTGAATATCGCGTATCCATTTGGCTCTTTCGCAAGACCATAGACAAGGGAGTTGACTGGGTGGAATCGGTGGGGGCTCAGATCCTCTCCGAGAACACCCTTCGGCTGCCGTGACGGCCGCAATCTGCGGCTCGCCGCCGGCGGATTCGACACGATGTACACGCTGTGGAATCCGGAGCCGGACGCGCAGGAGTTGCTGGTGACGCTGCGGTACGGCGCCAACGGAACGTCCTACAAGCTGCCTTTGACCTTGGAGGCGTACGCCTCGACCATGATCGATATTGGGGAACTGATCCGCACGCGGCAACTTGACCAGAACGGCGCCCTGATGCCAGTGGACGTCCAGCAGGGCAGCTTTGTGGTAGGCAGCCCGACTGAACGGCTCGCGGATGCCGTTGACGTGGTGGTGGGCATGGGCATTTACAATCCCACGAAGGCGACGTGCGGCAGCGGCACTCTCTACTGCAACGGCATGGTCAGTTCCCCTGGGCCCCAAGTCCAGCCAGCGAACGCCACCTTAGGGGTTGGCGGCACTCAGCAGTTCCAACTGGTTTACTATGACAATAATGGGCAGCCGCATGACGCTACGGTCCTGTGGGCCAGCAACCCCAGCGCGGTACTGGGCATCGACCCCGCCAGCGGCTTGGCGACCGCCTTTGGCGTGGGCGGGGCGCTGGTCACTGCGGAGACGAACGGTTTAAACAATCAAGTGCCCATATACGCGGTGATCAACTGGAGCGGCCAGCAGCCCACTTGCCCTATGGAGAATGTTGGGGGCGCGGCGGGCGCGACGGCGATAGGGATCGCCATGAACGGCCAGGACGTCACAGGCAAGACCACGACGGTCGCCGTCGGGCAGCAAATTGCCCTGACCGTGACTGGCGTCAACCAATCTCAGGTCTCGAGCCAGACCTGGAACATATCGGGCCCGTCGGGCTCGTACGTCGCCGGATACAACGTGGCATCTGACGGCACGAGCGCGTCCATCCCGTCCCTGAACACCGCGCAGAGCAGCGTCACCTACTACTACACGGCGGCCGGGTCGAGCACCGTCACTTACACCGCAAACACCTCAGGCGGCACGCCTCCCACAGCCAAAGCCACAACGACGTTCACGGTGGTCGCTCCCACTTACGGGATCGCCACCGCCGTGGGCACTGTGAACGTCAACCAGGACGACGGTTGGCAGTTGCAGCTCGGCCGCAGCCTCCCAGCCAACGGTCCTCGCGGCGTAGCGTTTACTGCGACGGTCACGCCACCAGCGGGGTTTTCGGGTGCCTCGCAGTGGGTCCAGATAGTGAACTCCGTATCGCAGACATCCGCACCGAACGGAGGGACCTGCACGGGCTCGGGGCTCGACACGCAGTATCCATATAGGACCGGCGGCGCGATGTCGGATAGCCCTCTCGTCGCCCTCGAGTCGCAGTACACCACGTCGAGCATATCAATGTCACTTACCGCATACCTGCAATGGCAGCCGCCCACGCCCTCGATCCCCGTGGCAATCGCCCAGGTGCCGTGGGGATGGTCGGGTACGGCCACCCAAACCGGCTCGACGTGGGCCCTGACCACCAGTTCACCACCCCAGCCGGCTGCCCAGCCGCCCCAGACGGCGCTGCCCACATGGGGGCAAATGGCCGGGTGCCAGTAACCATTCTCACGAACGGAGGAGAGTATGCGATTTCTGCTCGGCCCCGCCGCCTGCCTTTGCTTCCTCGCGCATTGGCCGCTTGCGGCTCAGTGCCTCAAGTGGCCTCGGGGAGCCGCACACACGTTGACCGAGGCAGTCCTAACCGTGGCCCTGGACAAGCCAATAATCCACCCCGGCGAGAGCGCAGTGCTACACATCCAGTTGCACAACGCGACCAAGCGGACATTGGAGCTTGTCGAAACCTTTGTCCAGCGAGAGTACGAAATTCACGTTGTGGACTCGCACGGCGCAGAGCCTCCCTTAACGGACTATGGCACGAAGATACGCAGGCGACCGATCATCGATTACCGCAACTTTGGAATTACCCTCGATCCGGGGGAGACCCTAAAAGCGGACGAGGACATCGCCCAAATCTATTCCATTACTGCGCCGGGACGGTATAAGGCCTCCGTGTGCCGCGTCGTGCCCGGGCTGGGACCCGTGCTCTCGAACAGCGTCCCGCTGGATGTAAGGTGATGACCGCCCGGCCCGTCAGCCCGTGACCATCTCGTCCAGCATGGTGCCGTCGGCCGCGAACAACTGCACCCTCAGCGGGATCTGCCCCGCCGCGTGGGTCGAGCAGCTCAGGCAGGGATCGTAGGCGCGCACCACCGCCTGCACGCGGTTGAGCATGCCCTCCTGGAGCTTGTTGCCGTCCACGAAGCGCTTGGCCACCTGCTCTACCGAGCGGTTCATGGCCAGGTTGTTGTGGCCCGTGGCGACGATCAGGTTCGCCCACACGATGGCGCCCTTCTCGTTCACCTTGTAGTGGTGGATCAGCGTGCCGCGCGGCGCTTCGATCATGCCCACACCTTCGAGCGAGTTCACGCCGGCCCGCGCTCGAACGCGCGTGTCCAGAATCCGCGGGTCCTCGAGCAACATGCCGATGCGCTCCAGTCCGTAGGTGGCCTCGATGAGCCGCGCGTAGTGGTAGTGGAACGCGCTCTGGACCACTCGGCCGAAGCGCTGGCGGTATTCCTCGAGTTGCTTCTGGGCTTCGGGCGTGCCGATGGAATCGGCCGCATTCAGCCGCGCCAGCGGCCCCACGCGGTAGACGCCCTCCGGGTATCCCTGCGGCTTGAAGTAGGGAGCTTTGAGGTAGGAATTCGGGAGCGCCGCCTCGCCGATATAGGTCGCGTAATCGCGCGGGCGCACCTGGTCCTGGACAACCGAGCCGTCTGCGGCGCGGAAGCGCATACGGCCATCGTAAAGCTGTAGGCCGCCGCCGGCATCCACCAGGCCGGCGTACATGGTGGGCGCGTTGCCGAAGCTCTCGATCTCGTCCTTGAACTGGTCGACCACGCCTTTGTAGAACTCGAGCGTGCGCTCGGCGATCGCCTTGGCCTTGGGCAGCTCGCGGAGGATGCGGTCGCGCACTTCCACCGAAAGCGGCGAATTGACACCGCCCGGCACGGTCCAGGAGGGGTGGATTCGCTCGGCCGCCAAACCCTCGATGATCTGCTGGCCGAACTTGCGCAGGGCGATGCCGTCGTGCGCCAGGGCCGGGTGCTTCTCGATCACACCGAGCACGTTGCGCGCGGCGGGATCGGAATCGAAGCCCAGCAGCAGGTCGGGCGAGGAAAGATGGAAGAAGCTCAGGGCATGAGACTGCACGAACTGGCCGCAGTGCAGCAGCTCGCGCAGCAGGATGGCGGCATCGGGAATGTCGACCGCCATGATCGCGTCGCAGGCCTTCACCGACGCCAGCAGGTGGCTCACCGGGCAAATGCCGCAGATGCGCGCCGTGATGCCGGGCATCTCATAGAACGGCCGCCCCTCGACGAACTTCTCGAAGCCACGCACCTGCGTGACGTGAAGCTGCGTGCTGGCGACGCGGCCCTCGTCGTTGAGATAGATGGAAATCTTCGCGTGCCCCTCGATGCGGGTAACGACGTCGATGGTGATCTTCTTCATGACCGTTTCCCCCGGCGCTCTCTCCGCCGTTTGTCGATCCGTCTTTCGCTTCGCGCTCATCCGAACTTGATCCTCGATCCGAGATCGGGCATGCGCCCTTCGAGCAGCTCCGTCAGCACGAACACGATTGTGGCGGCCGGCGGCGGGCAGCCCGGAACGTGAACGTCCACCTTGACGATTTCCTGGATCGGTAAAGCGCGCTTGAGCAGCTTGGGGACGCCTTCGGTAGGCACCCCGGGCGTCGCATCGGCGCCCTCGATATAAACCCGCTCAAGCAGCTTCCTCACCGGGATCGGGTTGCGCATGGCGGGTACGTTGCTGGTGACCGCGCAATCTCCCAGCGCCACCACCAGCTTGCTGCGCTGGCGGACGGTCTGGATCTTCTCCAGGTCCTCCTGGCTCGAGACCGCGCCCTCCACCAGAGTGACGTCCACGGCCTCGGGGAACTTCTGGGCATCCACCAGCGGCCCGTACACGAGATCGATCCTCTTGGCGACGGCCTCGATGGCCTCGTCCATGTCGAGCACCGACATGTGGCAGCCCGAGCACCCGTCGAGCCAGATGGTTGCGAGCCTGACTTTCTTAGGCATGTACCCCCCGCCGCGAAGCCAGCCGGCTGATATTCTCGTTGCTCTTCGTCATTTCTTCGACCGCGTAACCCTTCTCGGCCAGCGCGCCGGTCGGGCACGCCTGGACGCACTTGCCGCAACTGGTGCAGCTCTTCGATTTGCCCCAGGGCTGGTTGAGCTCGCTGACCAGCATCGATTGGATGCCGCGCGAGGCGATGTCCCACACGTGAGCCCCTTCGATCTCGGCGCACACCCGCACGCACCGCGTGCACAGGATGCAGCGATTATGGTCCAGCACGTACTTCTCATGCGAAACGTCGACCGGGAGGCGGGGATAGGTGTAGGGATAGCGGACGTGCGTCAGCCCCAACCTCGTCGCCATGGCTTGCAGCTCGCAGTGGCCGTTCGAGACGCAGATGGCGCAGTAGTGATTGCGCTCGGCGAAGAGCAGCTCGAGCGCCATACGGCGGTAGCGCACCAACTTCTCCGAGTTGGTGGTTACCGACATGCCGTCCTGAACGGTGGTGGTGCAGGCGGTCATCAGCCGCCCGACTCCGGAGACCTCGACCACGCACAGGCGGCAGGAGCCGGCGGCCGCGATGCCGTCCAGGTGGCACAGCGTCGGGATATATTTGCCGCTGGCGCGCGCGACCTCGAGAATCGTCTGGCCCTCCCGGGCCTCCACGTATTCGCCGTCAATTCGAATCGCTATTTTCTGGGGCAAGGCTTTGCTCCTATCGGTCCGTGGTCCGTATGTCGCAGCGGAGGCACCGGCCGGCCTCCTCCAGCGCCTCCGCCGAGGTGAGGCCGAGGCTCACCTCGCCGAAGTTCGCCACGCGCTCCCGCGCCGGCACGTTGCCCGGCACCTGGCGCGTGCATTCGCTGGTCTGGGCCGGCGGCGTCTGGTCGTACTCGAACGCCTGCGCCAGCAGCTTCGCGCGCTTGACTCCCATCAGCCGCTCGTCGATATTGCGCGCCGCCTTCTTTCCGTACCCCATCGCGTTGGAGACGTTCGACGCGCCGCTGATCACGTCGCCTCCGGCGTAGAATTTCGTGCGGCTGGTTTCGAGCGAGAAGCGATCCACCTCCACGGTTCCCGACTCTTTGAGGGTCAACCCGGAAGCTTTGGCGAAATCCATGTCCACTTTCTCGCCGACGGCCAGGATCACCGTGTCGCACTTATACACCTGGATCTCGTCGGTGGGGACCGGCTTGCGGCGGCCCGAGGCGTCGAATTCGCCGAGTTTCGTCTTCACCACCTCGATGGCTTTCACCACGCCGTGAAAACCGACCACGCGGTGCGGCGCGGCCAGGAACGCGAAGTTTGCGCCCTCGGCTTCGGCCGCCTCGGTCTCTTCGACAATGGCGGGCATATCCTTGCGCTCGCGGCGATACACCACCGTAACTTCGGCGCCCATGCGGCGGGCGGTGCGCGCGGAATCGATGGCCGCGTTGCCACCGCCAATCACCACGACTTTCTTGCCCAGGTTCACCGGTTCGCCCTTCGACACCGCCTCCAGGAACAGCAGCGCGGGGATCACGCCCTTGAGCTCCGTGCCCGGCATGTAGACCCAGGCTTCCTTCCAGGTGCCGATCGCCAGGAACACGGCGTCAAAGGCGCTATCGAGATCGTTCAGCGGCACGTCGAATCCGACCGCGGTATTGAAGAGGAACTTCACGCCCATCTTTTCGATGAGCTCGATTTCGTAGTCCAGGCTCGGTTTGGGCAAACGGTATTCGGGCAGCGCGTAGCGCAACATGCCGCCCGCCGCCGGGTTCGATTCGTAGATGGTGACGTTGTGGCCGAGCAGGGACAGGTAGAACGCGCAGGCCAGACCCGTCGGTCCAGCGCCCACCACGGCTACGCTCTTCCCGGTTGGAGGCAGCTTCTTGGCCACGATGCGCTCGATCAGCTTCGGATAGCGGTCGGAGCCGTAAATGGAATCGGCGATGAAGCGGTGCACGTCGCGAATGTTCACCGATTCGTCGATGTTCTTGCGCCGGCAGCGGTCGTCGCAGGGATGCTGGCAAACACGCCCGGTCGAAGCCGGAAGCGGGTTGTCCATGATGACGGACTCGAAGGCTTCTTCGAGGCGGTCCTCTTTATAGAGCTGCAGGAACCGCGGGATGTTCATGTGCAGCGGGCAACTGTTCTCGCACGGCGAGAGCGCCAGGTTCTCGCACACGCCCGCGCGGCACCGTTTGGCGCGGATGTGGTCCTCGAACTCATGGCGGAAATGCCGCATGGTGGTGAGCACTGGATTCGGCGCCGTCTGCCCGAGGCCGCATAGCGACATGTCGCGGATCATGCGCCCCAGCTCATCCAGCGCTTCCAGATCGCTTTCCACGCCGTTGCCGTCGGTGAAGTTTTTCAGGATGCGCAGGGCCTTGTCCAGCCCCACGCGGCAGGGCACGCACTTGCCGCACGATTCCGAGTGGGTGAATTCGATGAAGTACCGCGCCACATCCACCATGCAGTTGTCTTCATCCATCGCCACCATGCCGCCGGAGCCCATGATGGAGCCGAGCTTGCCGAGGGTCTCGTAATCGACCGGCGTATCGAACATCTCCTGCGGGATGCAGCCGCCCGAGGGGCCGCCGGTCTGTACGGATTTGATGTGCTTCCCATTCGTGCCGCCTTCGCCCACGTCGTAGACGAAAGTCTTCAGGGGCGTGCCGAGCGGCATCTCCACCAGACCGGTGTTGGTGACCTTGCCAACCAGCGAGAAGACCTTGGTCCCCGCGCTCTTGGCCGACCCGGTTTCGGTGAACCAGGCCGGGCCTTTGGCGACGATGGGCGCGATGTTGTACCAGGTCTCGACGTTGTTGATGGAGGTAGGGTAGCCGTAAAGCCCTTTTTGCGCCGGGAACGGAGGCCGAGGCCGGGGCCGTCCCGCCCGCCCTTCGAGCGAGGCGATCAGCGCCGTCTCTTCGCCGCAGACGAACGCTCCGGCGCCCTCGACGAGCTGTATCGTGAAGTCGAAGCCGCGTCCCAGGATGTTCTGGCCCAGCAGGCCGTACTCTTTCGCCTGCTCCACCGCGCGAGTCAGCCGATGGACCGCCAGCGGGTATTCCGCGCGAACGTAGATGATTCCTTCCTGCGCTCCCGTCACGAAACCGCCGATGATCATGCCCTCGAGCAGCGAGTGCGGGTCGCTCTCAATCTCGTTGCGGTTCATGTACGCGCCGGGATCGCCCTCGTCCGCATTGCAGATCAGGTACTTCTTCTCGGTCTTGGCCTTGCGCAGCACTTCCCACTTCAGGCCCGTCGGATAGCCCGCGCCACCGCGCCCGCGCAGCTTGGAGGCCTTGATCTGCTCGATCACCACGTCCGGCATGTTGTCGATCAGAACCTTATACAGGGCCTGATAGCCGCCGATGCCGATGTATTCTTCAATCTCGTCCGCGCTGATCAGGCCGCAATTGCGCAGCACGATCTTCTTCTGGCCTTTGAAGAACGGCACGTCGCGCCAGTTCGGGATCTCGGGATAGCCCACGCCGTATTTGATCTGGCCGGTGAGGTGGTCCCATTCCTCGATCTTGCACAACGCCAGGTCCGCGGCAATCCTGCCCAGGTACAGGTCGTCCAGGATGTGCGGAACGTCGTTCGGCTGAACGCGCTGGAGAATCGCCAGCGGCTTGCCGGGGATGCAGACGTTGACCAGCGGCTCGGCCGCGCAGAAGCCGAAGCAGCCCACGCGGGCCAGCTCGATGTCCAGGCCGCGGCGCTCGATCTCGTCCACGAAGGCGTGATAGACGCCCTCGGCGCCGTTGCCGGTTCCGCAGGTCCCCATGCCGACGCCGATGCGGGGCTTGTAGGGCAGCAGCTTCGCGAGCCCCGCCTCTCTGACTGCGTTGAAACTGCTGAGGTCCTGGATGCGCATCTAACGCTTCTCCTTCTCGATCGCGTCGATCTCGCTGCGCAGCGCCCGCTCATTCACATGGCCGAAAATCTGGTGATTGATCTCGACCACCGGCGCGAGCGCGCACTGGCCGAAGCACGCCACCGTGCGGATGGTGTACTTGCGATCCCGCGTGGTGAGGCTCGCCGGCTCGCCGTCTTCGCTTCCGTGGTCGTGCAATCCCATTTCGAGCTTCAGCCGCTCCAGCAGGCCGCGCGATCCGCGGGTGTGACAGGCGGTACCGCGGCACACCGCGACGATGTTCTTGCCCTGCGGCTCCAGGTTGAAGAGCGCGAAGAACGTGACCACGCTCTGGATCTGCGCCAGCGGGATATCGGCCTTCGCGGCCACATACTCCAGCGTTTCCGGCGGGAGGTATTTAAGAGGATGGCGCTCTTGAATGCGCTCCAGAATGGTGAGCAGCGCGCCGGGCTTGCCGGTGTGTTCCGCAATCACGCGGTCCACGAAATCCTGATCTTCCAGGCTTGGCTGTGACTGTGCAAGCGTATTACTCATCGAGGAGAAAACCTCCCTGAATCCAACTGGCCCGGCGCCTGAGTCGTGGTGGCAGGGTTGCGGCCCGCGAGGCGCCCGGACGGGGCCGATTTTCGAGTGCGGTTATCCGAATGCCATGCTCAAGCAGAATAGGATACACCAAAGGAGCCGCGTTTGTCTCCGCTATCCCACGGCCAGGCACACCAATGGCGTGATCCCAATCGCATTAATTTTTCTCTCGCTCGAGAGGCGCCGGATTCGCTCGTCCGCCGGGCACCGCCAGGCGTCAGAACGTGAGGCCGATCACCACCTGGACCTCGTTCCTCTTCTGCTGCGCCGGCCAGCCGTCGAAGAGGTTGGTGAGCCAGCGGATGTAGCGCACTTCGGGCGTGATCTTGATTCCAAACTCGTCCTTCACACGGAAGCCGGCGGTGGCCACGGCGCCGTAAGCCGTCGGGTGGGCGGGAGTCCGCGGCACGTAGGATGTGGTGGTGGTGGAATCGGCGTTGAGGGTGGCGGTCGTGGTGTGAATGTCGTTCACGCGCCGGAGGGAACCGCCGAAGCCGATAAAGACGCGCGCCGATGCGACCTTCGCGGGGAGCGTGCTATAGCGGACGATGAAGGGCAAGTCGTAATATCCCGCGTGGGTGTTCTCGATGGAACTCGTGTTTTGCGTCGTCCCGTCCGGCAGGCTCACACCAGTGTCCGTCTCGGCGGAGTAGGCGAAGTAATGATAGAGCAGATCGACGCTCACCAGGATCCGGCGGGTGGCGGCATACTCCAGCGTCACCCCTCCCCCCAGGCGCTGATAGGCCGGCGTGTTGGTCTGGGCGATGACCGTCTCGATGTTGGGGGAACTGGTGATGGTGGCGGAGTTCAGGAGGTTCAGCGTGAAGATGCTGGCGCGCAGCCCGACGGAGAAACGCCTCAGGAACCTCGGCTGTTCCTCCTCCTCAGGGGTGCTGCTCGAAGAAGAGGACGACGAAGAGGTTTGGGCGCACAGAATGGGCGCCAGCAGGATCCCGCAGAAGAGAATTCCCGCCGCGCGCCGCGCGCCGGTCTTGAATGGATTCAATCGCACCGGTATTCAGGCCTCCGACAGTTATTGGTGGATGCGTAGAGACGCATTCCCGTTACATCGAATGCGTCGCGCTACCGTCTTTAGATGATACCCCGCCACGGTCCGGCGCGCTCGGAAGGCGCCGCCACGCGCGACGCGTCCCCGCCTAAGGCTCCACGAACACGGGTGTCAAGGACACGCTCAAGTGGATGCGGTGCTTGCTGAGCGCGTCCACGGCGGCCGCCTTCTTGCCGGACCAGGCCCAATCCACCGGGACCGGTGGCGTATCCTCTCCCGAGAGCGCGTCCCGTTTCTCCCAGACCACGTAAGTGGGACGGCGCATGTCCCGGTCAACCTGAAACAGGAAGATGTCCGGCTTCCCCGCCACGTCGATGCGGGTCACCGCGCGCACGCCGGCCAGAGCCTTTGCCATGCGCTCGAAGACCTCTGCCACCAGGTACCGCTTCGTCAACTCGCCGCCCTCTTCGCCCACCATGCCTATCTTGCCGTACATCAGCGTCATGACGTCGTCCCGGTCCCCATGCGCATTCAAAAACTGCCAGTAGAGCATCTTCTGCACTCCGGCCGAGAGCCCGAGTACGTTGCGCATCACCAAGCCGCGAGCCTGTATGCGTTCGTACTTCGCATTGAGCTCCGGCGGGCAATCGAGCAGAAACATCTGCGTCTCCGGCGCCAGCGAGGTCACGTTCTTGTACAGTGCTTCGACCTGGTCCTTGGGGTCGCCGCCCGCGCCCGGTTTCGCCATGGCTTGCGACCACGCCAGAACCAACGAGACGTACTTGCGGTTGGCCGCGAACTCGAAGAGGTTCGGGCCGCCGTACTCAGTCGAGAAAACCGGCTTGTCATAGCCGAGAGCCAGCATCTTCTGGCGCATATAATCGACCCGTGCCGGGATGGTGTAGGGGTCTCCGTAGAGGCGCAGATCGAACACGTCGAAGCCGTCGCGCCCCTCCTTCAGTACGTAGTCGAAGAAGTTGAGCCCGGCCTGTTGCATGGGAAACTTGTGGGCGCCCGGAGGGCCGAACATTCCGTCGTAGCCGCCCACAATCACAACTGCCTTCGGGTCCGCGGCCTTCACTGCTTTGTAGAACAGCTTCAACTCGGAGACGAATTCCTCCTTCGTCCCCGACCAGTACACCGGATTGCTGGGCTCCGCGTCGTTTTCCCAGTAGCGGACGCGCCCCTGGCAGTGCTTCACCAGGTCGTAAACAAAGCGGTAGTAGTCGTCGGGATTCTTGGCGGGTGAAGGTGGCAACATGGCCGCCGGAACCCGGGTGGCCCATTGGGAAGCTCGAGAACAGCGAAATCAGTCCCTCGCCGGGCGACTGCAACTGGTTCGTGAACGCGTCCACCGCAGTCCAGTCATAGCGGCCCTTCTCCGGCTCGACCTGCTGCCAGATCAGGTAGATTTTCGTGAAGCCGCCGCCCATGTGGCGCAGCGCGGGCACGTACTTGGCAGCCGGAATGCCTTGGTAGCCATAGAGGAATGCCCATCCGGCTCCGAAGGGCGAACCAGGCGTCGTGATTCGTAAATCGGCCGCCGGGACGGGCTCTGGCGGGGCGGCGGAAACCACGCCGGCGGCGAGCAGCGGCAGCCATGCGAAAGCCCGGAGACGCCTCGTATTCTTCATTGACGTTCCTCCTTGTGCGCCGCGCGGAGACCCTTGAGAATGGCGCCGATATCCCAACTGAGCCGGCCGGTCCGCAGGTCTGCCAGCCGGCGCCTGACCCACGCCAGCTCGGCTTTCCTCATCGCTAGCGCATACTCAGTCTCGAGAAGGTTGACCCTGTCCACGTGCTCACTGGCCGCCTTGAGGCCAGCGGCCATCTCGCCAATCTCCGCGGTGAGCGCGTCCACGCGGCGCTCGAACTCGGTGGTGGCGTCTTCCGGCGTCAGATACACCAGGAAGCTGACCGAGGCGGTGAACTCGGATGGCTCGCGCCGAGGCGTGGCGATCAGCGCGCGCAGCCAGCGGACCTGCTCCCGCTCTCCCCGCGGCGTGACGCGGTAAGTGGTCCGCTCTGGCCGGCGCCCTTCTCTCCGGGTCCCCACCTGCTCGATCAAGCGGGCGCGCTCCAGGCGATGGATGGCGTGGTACAGCGAGCCCCGCTTGAGGGCCAGCAGTTCGTCCTTGTGACGTTCCCGAAGCACGCGCTGCATCTGGTAAGGGTGCATGGGTGTCTCGCGGAGAAGGCTCAGCACGGCGAGTTCCCAGAGGCCACGAAAGCTAGCGGCGTCGCCCATATAGTTCATCCGAAGTATATCATGTGAGCTATGAGACCGGCGACGCCGCATCGAAAATGTGCAGCGAGTCACTGAGCGCGCCAGCAGCGCGGCCGCCAAGCCCGAGGCGCGCTTCGATCCCGCGGTATCCATCCCGGCTACTCGGCTCCGCCCGGCGCTCAGGCAGACACGAACCGCTGAAGGGATGGGCCTCCGGAGCGTGCTAAGATATAAAACTGTGCGACCCGTTGGGAGGTCGTCTAACGGTAAGACGGCAGCCTCTGGAGCTGCTTATCGGGGTTCGAATCCCTGCCTCCCAGCCATTCCAGCCGGCTCTACGCCAAGACGCGGATCCCCGCGGGCAGGTTAGGCGCTGAGGGTGCGAGCATGAAACGCGGATATGGACATCGCGGAGCGCACCACGGCTGGGCACACCGGCCCTTGACGCCCTCCGAAGACCGGCATCCCTGAGTTGCGCTACCTCGGGTTCTCAATGATTCTCTCGACTGCTCGTTTCGCCTTATCCTTCACCCTCCCCTCAAATTCTCGGGCCTCTCTTTCCCGATCCTGCTCTTCCAGTTTCTTTCGTTCTTCCTCTCGCTCGATCCGTTTGACTATTTCGAAGTCATCGGCTGCCCTCTCGGCGTCCCCGGTCTTCGAATATGCAAGGCCGCGATGATAGCAGGCATCCGCATTATCCGGGTCGAGACTAATGACTATCGAAAAGCATTCTATTGCCTTCTCGTAGTTTCGCTTTTCGAGGCACGCGACTCCGACGTGGTTCTCCCATTTGGATTGTATCTTTGACGAGATCCACCTGACGCCAGTCACTATGATGCAGATGGATATCAGGCCAATCAACAGGCAGCCGAGGCATCCAGTGCTCTGGCGGTCCCGTTCCGCCGGGAATGTAACGCTCTTGTGAGGCATGGATTCCCCCGTCTGTGCCGTTTGAGCCAGGATTTCCATTTTGCCGTCCTGGCCTGGTGTCGATTATATATCCAACCCTTACATTGGAGGCGTTTCTCTCATTTTCTGTCGCGGTCAAGTTTCTCTCATTTTCTGTCGCGGTCAAGTGAGAAGTTCCACTTTGCGCCAAGTAGAAAGTTCCTCTTGACGGCCAGGTGGGTAAACAGACCCTGCGTGGCTGGATGATCGAGGCCGGGATGTGGCCGTTCGAACCGCCGCCGAAGGCGATCTGGCTCCGCGCGTGTGACTACCCGACCGCTGTGGCGGAGCGTCTGATTCGGTGGCAGGCCGTCCGGGTGGCCGAGTTCCTTAAGGACCCGGAGCAGGCGGTGTTGATTCTCGCACCGTAGACGAGAGTTCGCCGGGCGCGATACGTTCGAAACGCATCCAAGGTGTCCAGCCAATTCGCACTTCCTGCCCCGGCGCTACAATAGCCGGAATGCCAACCCTGTCGCTGTTCCGCGCAGCCGCTCGCAGCCTCGTCTGGGTTTCCCTGTGCTGTCCCCCGGCGGCGCTACCCGCGCCCGCGACCCGGACCGGTCCGTTCAGCGTGAGGGCCTTCGGCGCGGTGGGCGACGGCGTACATCTCGATACCAGAGCGATCCGGGCCGCGGTAAAGGCCGCAGCGGCGGCGGGCGGGGGCGTCGTGGTCTTCCCGCCTGGAACCTACCTCACGGGCACCTTCGAACTGCTCAGTAACGTTTCGCTGGACCTCAGAGCCGGAGCCGTGATTCAAGGCAGCGCGAACCTGGCCGACTATCGTTCCCTGTCCGAGTACGGCTTCGCCAAGGTCTACAGCGTGAACAGCACCGGAGAAGGCGACAAGTTGGGCTTGATTGTGGCCCGGCGAGCCGAGAATATAGCGATCTTCGGCCAGGGCGCGATCGACGGAAACTCCGCAACGTTCTTCGACTTCAGCACGCCGCACACCGGCCACGATTTCGACGCCCCCTACACGCGCGACCCGAAGGCCTTCGTGGAGGTGGTGAACCGCACCGACGATGGCCCGGTGGCCGTTAAGCCCGCTGGCCGTCCCGGAACGCTCATCGTTCTCAGCGAGGCGCACAACGTCGTCATCCGGGACGTCACGCTGCGGAACGCGCCGAACTGGACGCTGCATCTTCAGAATGTCCGGCATGCCGTCGTGACCGGAATCCACATCGCCAACGACCTGCGCATTCCCAACAACGACGGGGTCGATTGCATGAACTGCCGTGACGTCCACTTCTCCGACTGCGGCATTGAAGCCGGCGATGACGACTTTGCCATCGTCAGCAGCCAAGACATCTCGGTGGCCAATTGCAGCCTGACGTCGCACTCCTCAGGAATCCGTCTTGAAGATACGCGCTTCGCCACGTTCAGCGACTTGACGATTCACGCCAACCGCGGCATCGGCGTGTACGAGCGCGGAGGCGGGCTGACATCCGACATCCTGTTCTCGAACATAGTCATCGAGACGCACCTGCTGGCGGGCCATTGGTGGGGCAAAGGCGAGCCGATCTATATCGTATCGGGCGGCTCCGGCGGCTCTGCGGGCGGCGTGCATAACGTTCGGTTCTCGAACATTCTGGCCGAGGCCGAAGGCGGCATCCTGATCTACGGGACCAAGGACGGCCCCATCCGCGACATCGGCTTCGAACGGGTCAGGCTCCGCATTCACCCACCGCGCGAATGGGTCGCGCGCGGGGCCGGCGGCAACTTCGATCTCCGATGGACGGCTACGAGCCTGGCAAACGCGGTCTTCGCGCACGACATCCCGGCCGTGTATTGCCGTTACCTGGCCGGTTGGAAGGTGCACGGGCTCGATATCCAGTGGGATCGTAGCCTGCCCGAGTATTTTTCGAACGCGCTCGCGTGCGAGGATTTTGAAGGGCTCGATATCGACGGTTTCTCCGGGCGCCAGGCCGCCATCGACTCTCCGAACGCCACAATTCTGCTGCGGCGTGGCACCGGCGTTTCCGTGCGCAACAGCGCGGCCGCGGCGGGCGCCGGGACGTTTCTTTCCTTTTCCGAGGTCTCCGGGCAGGGTCTGTTCGTGAACAACGACGTCACGGCGGCGCACAGGACGTTCGATCCGAGCCCGTCGGGATTCACGCTGTTTGGCAACCGATTGGCGGAGGACTCCGCCCCCGCCAAATAGGTCAGCGGCACAGACCGTCGAGTTGCGGCGCGGGTGCGGCGGCGGGCAGCGGCAGATGACGCTCTGCCATCACGTCTTCGAGCGTGTCGGGGCCAGGCGGCAGGCTGAGGTCGGTGTCTTCGCGGTAAAACTCGTCGCGCTCCGCTTCCGGCAGCGTCACGAATTCGAACCCTTTCGAGCGATACAGGTTCAGCAGCCGCGGCAGCATCTCGGCGTCAAACGCCCCGATGTGCATCAGCAACACGTAGGGAATGTCGCGGCCGTAAAGCGTGTGCGAAACCGCGCGGGAATTGCCGATGCTCGCCTGGGCCGCCGCAAGATAGCTGCTCTCAAGAAAGGCGATCGCTTTGGCATCGCCCTTGGCTTTGCAGCGCGCATACGGCTCGTTCCATAGATAGTCGCCGAAGCCCATCGTGACTCCGGCGATCTTGTATCCGCGTTGCTTCAGAACTGCCCGGATGGCGGCCTTCTTGGCCGGCAGATCGCCCTCGGCCAGGAACGGGTACCGGAACCAGTGCCAGTCCCCATTCTTCGTCGATTCGGCCAGCAGAGGCTCGTTGCGAGTGATCTCCACTTCCTCCTCTGCCAGAGAAAGTTGGTTTGCGTTCAAGTGCGACCACGTGTGGTTGCCCAGCGCGTAGCCGGCTTCACGCCAGGCCCGAAGTACGGCGGCATCCTCGGGATGTTCCTCGATCCTGATCCCGTTGACAAAGCCGTAAACTGACGGCGCGTGGGCGTCGCGCAGGGCGGCGATGATCTTTGCTGCAACTTCCAGGCGAGTCTCCCCGGGCGGCAGCGTGCTGTGCGCCGGAAGATCGTCGAAGGTGATGGCGAGCTGCGGCGAGGGGGGCGAACCGGCCGAATGCGTCTGGGCGCAGCCGATCCCAACTGCGGCGAAGATGAGGCACAGGGCGGTCACGGGCGCGCCCCCGGCGTTTGTTCGTGTCATTCGATTGCCAAAAATAGCAGGTTCGCGGATGCTCTGTCCATTGAGGAAGAGCGCGTGTCGCAGGGTCACTCTGACTGTTGTACAGTGTCACTCAGACGGCGTGTTCTGAGTTTGACCTTGATATCTTGCCGCTTAACCGTTAGTATGAGCCTAGAACAAAATGCGGGCAATCGGTCTTAAAAGGATGAAAGGCGCCTCGAGCGAGGTGGTGCGGGGCATCAACCGGCGCATCGTGCTGAATCTGATTCGTACGCGCCAGCCGATTTCCCGAGCCGACCTGGCCCGCGTCTCCGGTCTCCAGCGCAGCACCATCTCTCTGATTGTGGAGGAGCTGATTGAGGAGAACTGGGTCCTCGAAGGTCCAACGGGGCGCCTGCCCCGGGGCCGGCGGCCCACCTTCCTCCGCTTGAACGAAGAGCGAGTCATCATCGGTGTGGATTTGCGCCCCATTCAGACCACCGTGGCGCTAGCCGATGTGAATGGCCGGTTCATCTCCCAGGAAATCATGGCGACGCCGGCGGACCCCGCGCAGGCGATGGATGACTTGATCCTGCGCATCCAGCGCGTCATCGGTCTCTGCGAGGGAAAGAAGATCGAAGGGATCGGAATCAGCCTTCCCGGGCGTTACGACCGCGTGGCGGACCGTCTGGTTTTTGCCCCCAATCTGAAGTGGGGAACCGTCGATATCCGCGGTCCCATCTTCGAAGCCACGGGCGTCGAGGTGGAGGTCGAGAACGCGGCCGATGCCTGCGTTCTGGCAGCGGTCTGGTTCGATCACATGGAAGCCTGCCACAATCTGGCCGCGGTTACCGTGTCGGAAGGAATCGGCACGGGCATCTTGCTCAACGGCCAGCTCGCGCGCGGCCTGAATAACATGACCGGCGAATTCGGCCACATCCCGATCGAACCCGACGGTCCTCTGTGCGGCTGCGGAAGCCGCGGCTGCTGGGAGGTATTCGGATCGAACCGCGCAGCCATCCGCTACTACCTGGAGTCCAGCCCAGGGCCGGAGGGCATTTCTTTCCTCGATCTGCTCAGGCTCGCCGACCAAGGCGACGCCCGCGCGGCCCGGGCTCTGGACACTCAGGCTCACTACCTCGGCCGCGGGATACGGATGATCGTGGGCGGATTGGCGCCGGAACGGATCATCATCGTCGGCGATCTTACCCGCTCCTGGAGCAGGTTCGGCCCCGTGATCGAAGCCGCCGTGCGTAGCCAGATCCCTTCCGGCGGTTGCCCGCCCCAATTGGTGCCGGCCCACGAGGATGGCATGGCCCGCCTCCGGGGCACCATCGCGCTGGTTCTGTGGAAGGACTTCGCTGGGCGCGAGACGTCGGCCTGACGTCGTATCTGCCAGCAAGAAAAGCCCGCACAAAAAAGGCTTGACACGGTTCTGTCATCCGTATATAGTTCGGAGTTACAACATAACGGTTGTGGGTTGCCCGGCCGCCAGCGACAAGGGTCATAGCCCCGCGATGGACCGCGCGGTTGCGTAGGGTGGTGGTGTCATTCTTCTCCGAACCGCTACCTCGCTCCGCCGCACTCCCTGGGGATCGATAGAAACACAACGCCACCCCCTTGACGAGATAGCGGCCTGGATGTATTATTTGTTCGAGACTGCAACGAAATGGCGAGCGAGGCATGTGTTCTCCCTCGCGCAGTCCTTTAGGGATCTATTTGGGGGATCTTATGAAAAACATCTTGTCCAGACGGCGACTGCAGACGCCGCGAACGTGCGTATTGTTCGCGCTGACGTTCGTCGTACTCATCTTGGCCAGCCAGTGGGGGCTACAGGCGCAGGTTCTGTATGGCACACTCACCGGCAATATCACCGATCCAACCGGCGCAGCCGTTCCCAACGCTAAAGTCGAGGCGCTGAACGTCCGCACCGGCGTTGCGCAGAACAGCGTAACGAACGAGATCGGCGTGTACCGTTTCACGACCCTCGATCCGGGTCAGTACACGCTGACAATCACCGCGCCCTCCTTCGGCGTGGTGACGCAAACCGGAATCGGCATCCGTGTGAACGAAGTCACCAGGTCGGATGCGCAGCTCAAGATTTCAGGAACCACCGAAACCGTCGTTGTCAACGCCGAGGTCCTGGCGCTACAGACCGACCGCGGCGACGTCCATACCGATCTCAGCACGAAACAACTGACCGATCTCCCGATCGCCGGCAGCGTAGGCCGGAACTTCGAGGCCCTGCTGAAACTCGTTCCGGGCGTTCAGCCTCCGGCCGAGCAGAATTCGGCCGCCGGCAACCCCGAGAGGGCCATGTCGTTCAACGTGAATGGCATCTCGCGCGTAAACAACAACGTCACCCTGGACGGCGCGAGCGTGATCTACGCCTGGCTGCCGTACCTGGTCGCGTACGTTCCGCCTCAGGAAGCCATCGAAGAGGTGAACGTCGAAACCAACAGCTTCCTGCCCGAAATCGGCACGGCCGGCGGTTCGGCGGTGAACGTCATCATCCGCAGCGGAACGAACGATTTTCACGGTGCGGCGTGGGAATACAACACCAACACCGACTTCAATGCGCGGCCGTTCTTCTTCGCCGCGGGCCATACCGTTCCGAAGAACATCCTGAACCAGTTCGGGGCGCGCATGGGCGGACCCATCAAGCATAACAAGTTGTTCTTCTTCGGCGACTGGGAGCGCACCCTCCAGCGGCAGTCCATTTCCGGACTTGCTACGCTGCCCACCGACGCTCTCAAGAGCGGCGATTTCTCTGCCTACAGCACGCTCATCTACGATCCCACCACCGGGAATCCAAACGGGACAGGCCGGACACCGTTTCCCGGCAATAAGATCCCGGGCTACCGCATTTCTCCCATCGTGAGCAACTTCGTGTCGCTCCTCCCGACACCGAACCTGGTCGGGGCAACCCCCAGCAACGACTATTTCGGCGCCTCCAGTTACGCCTACACGCGTGACAACGCCGATGGCAAGGTTTCTTACCACCTCAACGACAACAGCCAGATTTTCGGACGCTACAGCATTTCGAAGGGGACCATCGCCGATCCGTTCCAATTCGGCGCGGCTGAGGGCGGCACCTGGGACGGCGGACAGCCCGGTGCGGCGTTCGTCACCGTTCAGAACATCGCCGCGGGCGGCACGCATACGTTTTCGCCCACCATGCTGATCGACGGCAACGCCGGGTACGACCGGCAGAACCTGGGCGCCGCGGCCCCCGACGCCAATACGGTTTGGGGACAGAACGGCGTGCCGTACATTCCCGGCACGAACGTGGGCACGAACCAGGGCGGCATCCCGTACTTCAACGTCCAAAATGGCTGGTCGGCCTTCGGCAACTCCAACACGGGCAACCCATTCCAATTCCGCGACAACTGCTGGGTTGGAAACCTGAATTTTAGCTGGATGAAGGGTGCGCACCAACTGCGGTTCGGCTGGGGCTACACCCACGACGACATGAACCACTTCCAGCCACAAGGCGGAAGCTTCCAGACGGCGCGCGGGTCCTTCCGCTTCAACGGCGACCAGACAGCCCTGAACGGCGGAGCGGCGGCGAGCCTCTACACAAGCTTTGCCGACTTTCTGCTGGGCCTGCCTTCAGAGGAAGGGAAAGCCGTACAAACCGTCATCCCCAACGCTCTGCGCTGGTCCACGTGGTCCTTCTATGCTCAGGACCAATGGCAAGTCTCGCCCAAGTTCACCGTCACCTATGGCGCCCGCTATGAGTTCTACCCCTTCGTGACGCGCGACCATACCGGCAACTATACGTTCCAGCCGTCCACGGGCAACGTGCTGATCGGCGGCGAAAACGGAATTCCCGAAGATACGGGCATCGACGTGGGGTGGGGCTTCATCGCTCCGCGCCTCGGGTTCGCGTACCGCTTGAACGACCGCACGGTGATCCGCGGCGGCATGGGACTGTCGCCCGATCCCGACAACTGGCGCGACATGCGCAACACCTATCCGGCGTTTCTCATCAGCGATTACACCGCGCAGACCAACTACCAGTCGCCCGCAGCTCTCTCGGCCGGCTTGCCGATCATCGCCTCTCCCGACGTCACGGTGGGGACGATTAAGCTACCCGGGAACCTCTCGACTCAGGCCGTGGCAAACCCGTTCCGGCGAGGTTACATCGAGGCCGCCAACCTCAGCGTACAGCGCGATCTAGGCTGGGGCTTTAACTGGAACCTGGCTTATGTCGGAACCCACGAGGTTCGGCAGATGTCGAACGTGAACATCAACGCCGGACCTGCGGGTGGCGGCAGCACGGGACGCATGCTGTATGCCACCACCGGCAATCTGACCGACATCAACGAAGACGATCCGTTTGGCAGCACCCGCTACGATGCGCTCCAGAGCCAGTTCACACGCAAGGTGGGCACGGCGACCGTGGGCGTGAACTACACCTATTCGAGAGCGATGGACATGGGCGACGATAGCACCTACAACGGGCTGACGTTCGCTTATCCGTCCTACCAGTCCCGGAACTGGGCGGCTGCCGGCTATGACCGTCCGCAGAATCTCCAGATCTGGTCGGTCACTGACTTGCCGTTCGGGAAGGGACACAAGTACCTGCAACAGGGCATTGGCTCCTGGGTCCTCGGCGGCTGGCAAGTGAACACCATCTTCTCGGCTGCCAGCGGCACGCCGTTTACCATCACCTCCTCGGCCGCCTTGAACGGCCCGGGCAACACGGAGGTGGCGAACCAGATCCTACCGACGGTCGCGATTTACGGCAACGTCGGTCCGGGCCAGTTGTGGTTCAACACTTCGGCCTATGCCGCCCCGGCGACCAATACGCTGGGCAACACGGGCAGGAACAGCTTCAGGGGCCCTGGATTCTTCGAGCTCGATGGTGGCTTGTTCCGCGATTTCGCCGTGAAGGAGAGGTATCACGTCCAGTTCCGCGCGGAGTCGTTCTCTCTGACGAACACGCCGATCTTCGCAAACCCGAGCGGATCACTCGGCAGTTCGTCGTTCGGACAGATTACGGGCACGGCCGTGTCCTCTAACGGCGTCTCAACGGGAGGCGGCAACCGCATCATCCGCCTCGCCCTCAAGTTGTCGTTCTGACCTGTTCCCCTTACCCTTCGGCGGGGCGGGCTTTCGAGTCCGCCCCGCCCATTTTTCCTCGATTCGCAGTATCGTAGTACCAAGCGGCAACCCATGAAGATTCGCGATATTCGTGCTACCACTGTCACTGTTCCTTTGGAAGCTCCCTTGCGCCACGCCAACGGCTGCCACTGGGGTCGTTTTGTTCGAACCATCGTCGAGGTGGAGGCCGATAACGGCTTGATCGGCCTTGGCGAAATGGGCGGCGGCGGCGAATCCGCAGAGGCCGTTTTCCGATCCCTGAAATCCTCCCTGAGCGGCCACGACCCCGCGCGCATCGAGGAGATGCGCTTCCGGATCGCCAACCCGACGGCCTCGCTCTACAACAATCGCACGCAGGTGCTGGCCGCGCTCGAGTTCGCCTGCCTCGACATCCTGGGTCAGGCGTGGGGCGTGCCGGTCCACGCGGTTCTGGGCGGGAAACTCCGCGACCGCGTGCCGTTCGCTTCCTACTGCTTTTTCCGCTACGCCAACCCGGATACGGGCGCGGGAGAGGTCCGAACAGTCGATCAAGTTGTCGAAAACGCGCGCCAGCTCAAAGCGCGCTACGGCTTCACCAGTCACAAGATGAAAGGCGGCGTCTTCCCTCCGGACTACGAGCTCGAGGCGTACCGCGCGCTGGCTGCCGCGTTCCCGGAAGACCAGGTGCGGTTCGACCCGAACGGCGTCTGGTCCGCCGAGCAGGCTATCCGTTTCGGCCAGGCCATCGAAGGCCTGCGCAACGATTACCTGGAGGACCCCGTCTACGGCTTGAACGGGATGCGGCGCACTCGCCAGATGGTTCGCGTACCGCTCGCCACCAATACCGTCGTGGTGAACTTCGAGCAGCTCGCCGCCAACGCCCTGGACACCGCCGTGGACGTGATCCTGCTCGACACCACGTTCTGGGGCGGCATTCGCGCCTGCGTGAAGGCGGCCGGCGTATGCGAGACCTTCCAGCTCGGTGTCGCCGTCCACTCCTCCGGCGAGTTGGGCATTCAACTGGCCACCATGCTGCATCTGGGCGCGGTTCTTCCGAACCTCTCCTTCGCCGCCGACGCGCATTACCACCACCTGACCGACGACATCATCGAGGGCGGCCTGATGCATTACCACGACGGCTCTATCGCCGTTCCCGGCGCACCGGGCCTGGGCGTGCGCCTGAACCGCGACAAACTCCGACAGTATCATGAGCTATATAAGGAGCTGGGAAACTACCCGTACGATCAGGACCCGTTGCGGCCCGGCTGGGCGCCGCTCGTTCCCAACGACCGTTGGGCCGACCCCCGCGATGGCCGCACACCCATCCTGCGCGCGGGCAGTGCGGCGGTCGAGCGATGAAGAATTGTCTTGACCTGGCAGGGCGCACCGCGGTCGTCATCGGCGGGACTTCGGGACTCGGCAAGGCCATCGCGCTCGGATTGGCCGCGCACGGAGCTGATGTGGTGGCGAGCGCGCGGACCGGGCAGGCGGTGGATGAGACGAGCCGCGAGATCGAAGCTCTCGGCCGGCGGACGATTCGTTGCGCCGTGGATGTGGACAGCCGCGCCTCGCTCGATGCCCTCCGCGACGCCGTTGTCCAGACGCTGGGTGGCGTGGACATCCTGGTGAACTCGGCCGGCTACACGTTTCGCAAGCCGACGGCCGAGATCAGCGAGCCCGAATGGGATTCCCTGACCGACACCAACCTGCACGGCGTCCTGCGGGCGTGTCAATCGTTTTACCGGCTTTTGAAGGCGAGCGGGCGCGGCCGCATCATCAACCTCGCCTCGCTGGGCTCCTTCCTGGCTTTTCACGAGGTCGCCGCATATTGCGCGGCCAAGGCGGGCGTGCTGTCGCTGACCCGCAGCCTCGCTTGCGAGTGGGCCTGCGATGGCATCAGCGTCAACGCGATCGCGCCCGGCGTTTTTCCCACCGAGATGAACGTCGCGCTTCTCGACGCCACCGAGCGTGGCCGCGAGATTCTGACGCGCACGCCGATGCGGCGTTTCGGCCAGCCCGAGGAACTCGTCGGCACGGCGGTTCTCCTCGCTTCCGATGCCGCCAGCTTCCTCACGGGCCAGTGCATCGCTGTCGATGGCGGATACCTGGCCTCCGGAGTGAACTCTTAGCGCGCAGCGGGCGCCGCGCTAACCCAGCCGGTTCAGGGCGAAGGCGTAAGCCCCGATAGAGACGGCCTCGCTGGTGCCGAGCCTCGACATGCCCACGGCGACGCGCTTGAACGGGTCGTAAGGGATCTGGCGCGCCGATCCGGGAATCGCGATCTGGCGAACTCCGCTACCAAGAAAGTCATGGAGCTGATCCGGCGAATGGATGTTGAACGCCCGCGGAATCAGCCGCCGCAGAGGGTCGCCCCCGCGCTCGTAGACGCCGTTCATGGCATCGACCAGCGCCTGGAGAAAGAGCGGGTAGGCGCCGGAAACGCCGCCGCCGATCACCGCCAGTCCGTCCACCAGCGTCAGCGCCTGCGCGAGCACGTCGCCAACCACCTCACCCAGGCGCCGGAAAGCCTCGACCGCCGCCTCACGGTCGCCCTGAGCGTGCCCCATCCCGATCTCGAAAATGGTTTTGGGATCGGGCGCCTGCTCGAAGGGAACGCCGGCCTGCTGTGCATAAACGCGGCGCACGGCGCGTATGCTGCCGCCTTCCTCTGCGTTGATGGAAGGGTCCAGCTTGTTCCGCAGCAGCCAGACTTCGGCCCCGGCCGAATTGTCGCCCAGAAACAGCTCGCCGTTTCGCACGATTCCGCCGCCCAGTCCGGTCCCCAGAGTAATGCCGAAGAGATTCCGGTAGCGCTTGGGGCTGCCGGCCTTCTCGAGCAGATCGTTCACGTGTGGCAGGAACCCTGCGATGGCTTCGCCATAGGCGAACAGGTCGCCGTCGTTGTTGAGGAACGCGGGAATGCCGAACCTCTCCTCGAGCATGGGGCCCAGCGCAACGCCGCCGCGGAAAGCAGGCAGGTTTCCCAGGTCGCCGATGATGCCGGCCGGGTAATCTGCGGGCCCGGGAAAAGCGAAGCTGATCGCCACAGGCGGCTCCGGCAGGGCCACCCGAACCTCCTCGAAGCCGCGCACGATGTTGCCGAGGCAGCGCTCGAGGTCGTCCGCCTCGGAGGGAATCGAGATCGGGGCCACCAGCACCTGGTTACTCCGTATGGCGGAGAATTTGAGGTTGGTCCCGCCCGCATCGAGCGTCATCACGATGCGCTGGTCGTCGTCAAATCGATTGGGCATAGGTTCCTTCAGGGTACATCGGCGCCGTCTGAACGAGGCCTCACGCCTCCAGCGCTTGCTCAGCCAGCACCAGCGCGCCCAGCACTCCCGCCCTCGCCCCTAGCTCCGGCGGCACCACGTACTCATCCAGGCCATCCGTCAGCTCGCGCACCCGGATGTACCCGTTCAGCAGCCGCGCCAGCTCCAGCCGGATCAGGGGGAACAACTGCGCCTGCTCCATCACGCCGCCGCCCAGTACGATCCGCCGCGGCGAGAGCGTGCAGACCCACGCCACCAGCGCCAGCGCCAGATACCGTGCCTCGAGCGCCCAGGCCGCGTGCCCGGGCGCAAGCTCCTGAGCCGGTCCCGCCCACCGCGCCTCAATCGCCGGACCCGACGCCAGGCCCTCCAGGCAATCGCCGTGATAGGGACAGCAGCCCGGATAGGGATCCGCCGCCAGGTCGTGTGGGATGCGTATGTGGCCCATCTCGGGATGCATCAGGCCGTGGAGAACGCTGCCGTGAACGATCGCGCCGCCGCCGATTCCGGTGCCCACGGTCAGATACAGCGAATCCGAAAGACCGCGTGCCGCGCCCCAGCGCGCTTCCCCCAGCGCCGCGCCGTTGACGTCGGTATCGAATCCCACCGGCACGCCGAGCGCCTTGCCGAATGCGCCCGCGAGATCGAAATTCTGCCAGGCCAGCTTCGGTGTCGACGTGATGTGGCCAAATGCCGGCGAGCCCGGATCGAGATCCACCGGCCCGAACGAAGCGATGCCCACAGCTTTCAACCCGCCCGCGCAACGCTCGCGAAAGAACGCGGCGGCCGCGGCCACGGTGGCCTCGGGCGACGTTGTGGGGATGCGCGCGGTCTCCAGGTCGTGTGGCCCTGTGCCGATCCCGCAGACGAACTTCGTGCCGCCGGCCTCAATCCCGCCGAATACGCTCATAGGCGTCAGTGTGGCACAAAGCGGCTGATCTCGGCTTAGGGCGGCGTAACGTATAATAACCCTTCGGGCCGCGCACCGCACCCTCACCGCGCCGCTCGCGAAAGGCACACCACCATGCAACAGGCTGCGGAAGTCAGCAAGGCGTTTGAGGCTGTTTACGGCCGGAAGCCGCGCGTGTTCCGGGCGCCGGGACGCGTGAACCTGATCGGCGAGCACACCGATTACAACGAAGGTTTCGTGATGCCGGCGGCCATCGAGTTCTCCACCTGGGTGGCGGCCGCTCCGCGCGCGGACCGCAAGCTGGCCATCCATTCCGAGAACTTTTCCGAGAGCCGCGAGTTTCCTCTCGACGATGCCGGCGCGCAACCCGAGAAGCACTGGAGCGACTACGTGCGCGGCGTGGCGGTGGTTCTCGAACGCGCGGGCCACAAGCTCAGCGGGGCGGATCTGTACATCCGCGGCGAAGTGCCCATCGGCAGCGGCCTCAGCTCTTCGGCGGCCATCGAAATCAGCACGGAGATGGCCCTGCTGGCCCTATCCGGCATTTCGCTCGACCGCAAACGGATCGCGCTGTTCGGCCAGGCGGCCGAAAACGAATTCGTAGGAATGCGCTGCGGCATCATGGACCAGTTCATCTCCTGCCACGGCCAGGCCAACCACGCCCTCATGCTCGATTGCCGTTCGCTCGATTACCGGCTGCTCCCGCTGCCGCCCAGCGCACGTCTGGTCATCTGCAACACGATGGTTCACCACGCGCTCGCCGGCGGCGAATACAACAAGCGCCGCGCCGATTGCGAGGCCGGAGTGAAGCACCTCTCTCAATTCCTGCCGGGCATCAAGTCCCTCCGCAACGTCACGCTCGCCGACCTTGAAAAGCACGCCGGCGCCCCGTTCATGCGATCGATCCAGGTCGGCAACGAGCCGAAGTTCCACGGAGGCGGCATGCCGGAAGTTGTCTACCGCCGCTGCCGTCACGTGGTCAGCGAGATCGCCCGGACGGAGCAGGCCGCCGGTGCGCTCGTCTCGGGCGATCTGGAAACCTTCGGCAAGCTGATGCACGATTCGCACGTCAGCCTGCGCGACGATTACGAGGTGAGCTGCGCGGAGCTCGACGTAATGGTGGATCTCGCCTCGAAGGTCAAAGGCGTCTATGGCGCGCGCATGACCGGCGGCGGATTCGGCGGCTGCACCATCAATCTGGTTCAGGCCGAGCACGTCGATGAGTTCAAGGCGACGGTTGCGCCCGGCTACCAGAAGGCCACCGGAAAGACGCCGGTGATCTACGTGTCGAGCGCGGTCGAAGGCGCCGAAGAGGTGACCGCCGCGTGAACGTCCTGGTTGTAGGGGGCGCGGGCTACATCGGCAGCGTGGTCGCCGCTGAGCTGATCGGCGCCGGCCATGCTGTCACCATCTTCGACAACATGAGCCACGGCCATATCGCGGCCGTGCCCCAGGCCGCCCGGCTCATTACTGGCGATCTGGAGGACCGCACGGCGCTCGACGGCGTCTTCGCATCGGGCTCCTTCGATGCCGTCATGCAATTCGCCGCGCTGATCGAGGCGGGCGAGTCGATGCAGGTTCCCGAGCGCTACTTTCGAAATAACACGGCGAACTCTCTGAGCCTCATCGAGGCCATGCTGGCGCATCGGGTGGGCCGGCTGGTCTTTTCCTCCACGGCTGCGCTCTACGGCAATCCGGCGCGAGTCCCCATCGAGGAAGACGACGCGCTCGCGCCGACCAACGCCTACGGCGAGTCGAAGCTTCTGGTAGAGAAGATGCTCGCGTGGTTCCACCAGTGCCGCGGCCTGCGCTATGCCAGCCTGCGCTACTTCAACGCAGCCGGTGCCGCGGGCGAGCACGGAGAAAACCATCGGCCCGAGTCGCACCTGATCCCGCGCGTGCTCCAGGTCGCGTTGGGGCAGAGCGAGCGCCTCTCCATCTTCGGCACGGACTACCCTACACCGGACGGCACCTGCGTCCGCGACTACATACACATCCTCGACCTGGCCTCGGCGCACCTGGCGGCACTCGACGCGCTGGCCACGCGCGACCGCCTCGTCTATAATCTCGGCAACGGCCGGGGCTTCAGCATTCGCGAGGTGATCGAAACCGCAAGGCGCGTCACGGGCCATCCTATCCCCGCGATCGAAACCGGGCGCCGTCCTGGCGATCCGGCAATCCTGGTGGCCAGCTCCGCGAGGATTCAGCGGGAATTGGGCTGGCAGCCGAAGTACGCCAGCCTCGAAGCGATCGTTTCTTCCGCCTGGGAATGGCACCGCCGCCATCCTCAAGGCTACGATGCCGTCCCCGCATGATCGATCTGAAGGAGCATCCGCACCGCCGCTTCAACCCTCTCACGCGCGAATGGGTGTTGGTCTCGCCGCATCGCGCCAAGCGTCCCTGGCAGGGACAAACCGAGGCGGTCGCCGCGGCGGTTGGGGTATCCTACGATCCCTCCTGCTACCTGTGCCCGGGCAATCTTCGCGCGGGCGGCCATCGCAATCCGCCCTACACCGGCACGTTCGTTTTCGAGAACGATTTCGCCGCACTCCTGCCGGATACGCCGGAGGGCCGGCTTGACCAGGACGGCCTGCTGGTGGCCCACAGCGAGCGCGGCTGTAGCCGCGTCGTTTGCTTCTCTCCCGATCACAGCCTCACGCTGGCGCGCATGACCCCTGCGCAAATCCGGCCCGTGGTGGACTCGTGGGCGGAGCAGTTCCAGGAGCTTCTCGCGCTGCCGTTCATCGGCTACGTTCAGATCTTCGAGAATCGCGGCGAGATGATGGGATGCAGCAATCCGCATCCGCACTGCCAGATCTGGGCCGCCCAGACACTGCCGAACGAGGTCGCCAAAGAACAAGGCTCGCTCGCCGAATATTCCGCCGCGCACCATTCCTGTCTGCTCTGCGATTACCTGGCCCTCGAGCAAAAGCTGGGCGAGCGCATCGTGTGCGAGAACGATTCGTTTGCGGTCCTGGTTCCATTCTGGGCAATCTGGCCGTTCGAGACCATCCTGATCCCGAAGCGCCACATCGGCGCGATCGACATGCTGAACGGCGCCGAGCGCGACGGCCTCGCCTCCATCCTGAAGCACACCGGCGCGCGCTACGACAATCTCTTCGCGGCCTCGTTCCCTTACACGATGGGCTTCCACCAGCGCCCGTCCGGCCCCGATACCGGCGTCTGGCACATGCACGCGCACACCTATCCGCCGCTGCTGCGATCGGCCACCATACGCAAGTTCATGGTCGGTTTTGAAATGCTGGCGGAGCCGCAGCGGGACATCACGCCCGAAACCGCGGCGGCGCGCCTGCGGGAATGCCCGGAACGGTGAGACCGCGAGGGAGGGTCTAGAGTTCTTCGCCCGGCGCCGGCAGATAAAGCGTCTTGCAATGCTCGCAGCGGTAGATCTCGGCATTCGCGCCGAACTGTTTCTGTACATCTTCGCCGAAGAAATACCAGCGCTTCAGGTGGCCGGCGCACAGCTTGCCCTTCGCGTCCTTCTCATTGCACGCGCGCATGCGCGGGAACCGGCGCTTCACTTTGACGCCGTCCGCCAGGGTCGCGACGAGCTCGGCCACGGGCGCCGGCTTGTCCGAAGCGGCATATTTTGGATTGGCCATGGCGGGTTGCGATCCCAAGTATACCAGCCCTCCAGGGGGCTTCAACCGCGCCTGTTCTACACTGGAAGCTGTTGATCGATCTGCACACACACACCGGCGAATCCGACGGCACATCGACGCCGGCCGAACTCGTCGACGCCGCGCTGGCCTTGGGCCTCCAGGCGCTGGGCATCACGGACCACGACACGCTGGCGGGCTACGATCAAGCCGTGCCGTTCGCGCGCGAAAAGGGCCTCGACTTAGTGTGCGGCATCGAGCTCAGCACCAAGCGGCGGCGAGCCGGGGAGGTTCTCGGCCGCTCCATCCACATTCTGGGTTACTTCCTCGGCGCGCCTGCGCCCGCGGAGTTCCGCTCGTGGCTCGAAGGGATCCGGCTGGCGCGTCGCGATCGCAACCGGCGCCTGGCTGAGCGCCTGCAGTCCCTCGGCATGGACATCGCGCTCGAGGAAGTGGAACGCCTGGGGCGTTCTCAGGCCGGTCGGCCGCACTTTGCCCGCGTGATGCTCGACAAGGGCTACGTCGCGAACGTCCAGGAGGCGTTCGATCTGTATCTGGATGAATCGGCCCAGGGGTACGTCGAACGCGACGAGCCGGCGCTCGACGCCGCGATTCGGAAGGTTCGCAAAGCCGGCGGCGTGGCGTCGCTCGCACATCCCGTCCGGCTGAGCAGACGCAATCCGGCGGCGTTCGAAAGGGATCTTGCGGAGATGTGCGAGATGGGTTTGGGCGCCATCGAGGCCTACCACAGCGACCACCGGCAGGTTGATACGGAATTCTTCCTCGCGCTGGCGCGGCGCTACAACCTGGCTGTTACCGGCGGTACCGACTTTCACGGAGACAACAAGCCCGGCCTCCTGCTCGGCACGGGTTACGGAAACGTCGCGGTGCCGCGCCAGGTGCTCGATGAGCTTAGGAGAGCGAAAGATGAGACCGTTCGTGGCACTTAGTTTGATGGCTGTGGCGAGCCTCGCCGCACAAAACTATACGCGAGGCGTGGGTGTATATCCGGGCGATCCGAAGGACTATTTCGGTCCGTCGATGCGGGTGGACACGACGACTTATCGTAACCTCGCGTTGCACCGGCCGGCCTATCAGTCGAGCAGCTATGACTACAACCTGACCGCCCAGTTAGTAACTGATGGGATCAAGGAGACTCGGCTGCCGCGGTGGGTGGTCACGTCCACGAGCCAGCAGGGACTGCTCAAAAAGAACGAGCGCGAACGCCCGCTGGACCACAACCCCCTGACGGTCGTAGAGCTCAAAGGAACCGGCGGCTGGGTGCAGATCGAATTGGGCGGAGGAGACGGCGCCCCCGAGGTGGATCGCGTGGACGTGCAGGCGTCCGTCCAGATGGCCTCCCCGGAGCCGGGCTGGAAGTTCGAGCTTTCGGGCTCGGATGATGGCGCCGCGTGGAAGGAGCTGGGCCGCACGGCGGGTTCGGACCGCCCGTCCAGACTCCTCAAGGCCTCCATCGCGCTCGATGCGCCGGCGCACAACCGGTTCTATCGCGTGGAGGTCGAGGCGCCCGGCGCAATGCTGTGGCGCGTGGGTGAGGTGGGGTTTTTCGACAAGAACAAGCAGCTCGAGATCGGCGGCCCCTACGATTTCACCAGCGCGTGGATGAGCGAGGGTTCTGGCGAGGAGTGGGTCTACGTGGACCTCGGCGCGCCTTGCGAATTCGACCGAGTGGCACTCTATTGGATCAGGCGCGCGGCCGAAGGCGCGATCGAAGCGTCGGACGACGCCGTCAACTGGCGCCCGGTTCCAGTGCTGCTGTCCCCTACCGGGCTGGTCGACGATCTGAAGCTGCCGCAGCCCGCTAAGGCGCGCTACGTGCGCGTTCGCATGACGCGGCCCGCTTCACCAGAAGGTTACATCCTGAGCGAGTTCGAAGTATGGGGGCGCGGCGGGCCGGTGGCGGAGCCGAAGCAGGCCCCGGCAATACGCTCCGACGGCCGTCTGGAGCTGGCTGGCGGCGCCTGGCGCATTCAGCGCGATTCGCTCGTCGCGGCCGATGGCGAGGCGCTCTCGCGCCCGGGCTTCGATGATCGCAACTGGCTTGTAGCCACAGTCCCGGGCACCGCGTTGGTGAGTTACCTCAACGCCGGCGCGATCCCCGATCCGAATTATGCCGACAACCAGAACATGATTTCGGACTCGTTCTTCTACGCCGATTTCTGGTATCGGAACGAGTTCGTCGCGCCGAACGCCGTGCCCGGCGGCCGCATGTGGCTCAACTTCGACGGCATCAACTGGAAGGCCGACGTGTTCCTCAACGGAGAGAAAATCGGCCGGATCGAAGGCGCATTCATCCGCGGGCGCTTCGATGTTACCGGAGTCATCAAGCCGGGCCGGCGGAACGCGCTAGCGGTGCGCATCGTGAAGAACGCGACACCGGGAAGCGTGCGCGAGAAAACCTGGCAGAGTCCCGATAAGAACGGCGGCGCGCTGGGAGCGGACAATCCGACCTATCATGCCACCATCGGCTGGGATTGGATTCCCGTGATCCGCGGGCGCGACACCGGCATCTGGAAGAACGTCTTCCTCGCCACCAGTGGGCCAGTCACCGTCGAGAATCCGTTCGTCACCACGACGCTGCCGCTGCCGGATACGTCGCAAGCGGACGTGACCGTCGAGGCAGCCCTCATCAACCACGATACGAAGCCAGTGTCCGGCGTCCTGCGCGGGCATTTCGGCGAGACTGCGTTCGAAATTCCGGTGGCGCTCACGGCGTCGGAGGCGAAGGCCGTGAAGACCACGCTGCACCTGGCGAACCCCAAGCTGTGGTGGCCCGCCGGGTACGGCCAGCCCAATCTCTATCACGTGGACCTACAGTTCGAGACCGCGGACAACGCCGTGTCCGATACGAAGCAATTTGAGGCCGGCGTGCGGCAGTTCACTTACAGCGAGGAGGGCGGCGCACTGCGCATTTGGATCAATGGCCGCCGCTTCATCGCGCGTGGTGGAAATTGGGGCTTTCCCGAGTCCATGCTGCTTTATCGCGCACGCGAGTACGATGTGGCCGTGCACTACCACGCCGACATGAACTTCACCATGATTCGCAATTGGGTCGGGCAGACCGGCGACGAGGAGTTCTACGAAGCGTGCGACCGGCACGGCATCGTGGTGTGGCAGGACTTCTGGCTGGCGAATCCGGCCGACGGACCGGATCCCGACGACAACGACATGTTCCTGCGCAACGTGGCGGATTATGTCCTTAAGGTGCGCAACCATCCTTCGATGGGCCTCTATTGCGGGCGCAACGAAGGGTATCCGCCCAAGCCCATCGACGACGGGATTCGGAAAATCCTGGCGGAGTTGCACCCAGGAATCCACTACATTCCCAGCTCGGCCGACGACACGGTTGAAGGGCACGGACCTTACGGCGTCATGCCGGCGCGGTTCTATTTCGAGAAGCGCGCCACACCGAAGCTGCACAGCGAGCTCGGCATGCCGAACATCATGTCGCTCGACAGCGTGCGCCAGACCATGCCGGAATCGGCGATATGGCCGCAGGGCCGCATGTGGGGCCTGCACGATTTCTGCCTGGGCGGCGCGCAGCGGGGCGATGCGTTCCGCGCCGTGATCGACAACGACTATGGCGGCGCAACCAACGCGGCGGATTGGCTGACGCTGGCCCAGTTCGTGAATTACGAAGGTCATCGTGCCATGTTCGAGGCGCAGAGCCGCAACCGTATGGGCCTGCTCATCTGGATGAGCCACCCGGCGTGGCCGACGTTCGTGTGGCAGACTTACGATTATTTCTTCGAGCCCGGGGCGGCCTATTTCGGCGCCAAGAAAGCGTCCGAGCCGCTGCACATCCAGTGGAACCTGGCCACCGATACGGTCGAGGTGGTGAACTACAGCGGCGGCAACGCGAAGGGTCTGACAGCGCGGGCCGAGATCCTGAACATGGACGGCACGCTCAAGTGGTCGAAAGAAGTCGTTGTCGACAGCCCCGAAGATAGCGACGTCGCGGCGATTCAGATGGAGTACCCCGACGCCCTGACGCCCGTGCACTTCATCCGGCTCAAACTTACCCGCGGCGGCGACATCGTTTCGGAAAACTTCTACTGGCGCGGGTTGAAGGAAGGCGACTACAGGGCCATCCGCGAACTGCCCAAGGTTACCATCGAAGCCTCCACTCACACCGAGCGGCAAGGCAGCCGCTGGCAACTGACAACCAATCTACATAACGCGTCCGCACAGCCGGCGCTGATGGTGAAATTGAAGGTTGTGCGCGAGAAGAGCGGCGACCGCATTCTGCCCGCGTTCTACTCGGACAACTACGTCGCATTGATGCCCGGTGAGCGGCGGCAGATCCGGATCGAACTCGAAGACGCCGACACGCGCGGCGAAAGGCCCACCGTGGTGGTGGATGGGTTCAACGTCGGCGAGGTGGCGCAGAAGTAGCGCTCTACGGTAAGCTCGGAGCAAGGGGCCCGGGAACCTTGGCACGACGCTTGAGGGCGGCAATCCTGCTCGCGCTGTTCGTGTTTCCGTGCGCGTTGCCGCTGGTAGGCGCACTCGCGGCTGAATCGCGCCCGTGCTGCTGCCGCGGAAAGTGCTGCTGTTGCCGCCGGAAATCGACAGGCCCGGCCTGGAGCGGCTCCCAGCCCTGCCGGGCACGTTGCGGCTATCCGTTCTTCCCCGCCCCGCGGCCGTTTGCCATGTTGCCCTCGGCGAGCCGTGGCCACCGCGAGATCGCACGGCAGATCGTCCCGCAGCCGGCACTCGCTGCGACGTCCCGCTCAACGTCGTACCCAGCCTACCGCTATCAGCTTCCCCCGCCTGTCCCGCCGCGAGCGTAACATCGTAACATCGTCGTTCAGCGTCGTCGGAGCGGAACATGCACACTAAGTGGGCTGTATCTACTCTTGTCTTATCTTCGCTCGCGTTCGCCGCAACGGGCACCGTCCGCGGTATCGTGCACGATCCGCAGCATCGGCCGGTCGCGGGCGCGCAAGTAACCATCCGCGGCCAGAACCTGCCTTCGCCCGAAGCGATCGCCTCCGGCCCGAATGGCGATTTCGAATTCATCGATGTTCCGGAGGGCAGTTACACGCTTTTGGCCAAAGCCCCAGGCTTCGGTCCACTGGAGCAACAAATCGACGTGACCGCCGGGAAAGTGCCGGTGCTGCATCTGCAACTTGAGATCGAGGCCGTCGAGGAATCCGTCGAGGTCTCAGGCCACATCAGCCGGCTCAACCTCGATTCTTCCACGGTCAAAACCGGCATCGCCCGGCTGGAGATCGCGCAATTGCCGGGAGCGGATCTGACTAACAGCCTCTCCATGATTACCAATTACACGCCGGGAGCCTACATGGTTCACGACATGCTCCACATGCGCGGCGGCCATCAGGTCAACTGGTTCTTCGATGGGATTCCGGTGATCAACACGAACATCGCGGCGAATGTCGCCCCTCTGATCAATCCCAAGAACGTCGAGGAGTTGGAAGTGGAGCGCGGCGGGTTTTCGAGTGAATATGGCGACCGCACTTACGGGTTTTTCAACGTGGTTACTCCCTCGGGCTTTGAGAGCGACCGTCAAGCGGAGCTGGTTGCCTCAGCCGGTAACTTCAACACCACGGACGACCAGCTCAGTTTCGCCAGCCACACGGAGCGCTTCGCTTACTACGCAAGCGTGGACGGGAACCGGTCGGACTTAGGACTCGGCAATCCTACGCCGGCGGTGATTCACGACCAGGAGAGTGGCGTCGGCGGTTTCGTTTCGCTTCTCTACAATGCCACGCCCAAAGACCAATTGCGTTGGATCGCCTCCTTGCGCGAGGACCACTACCAGGTCCCCAACGGAGCGGACGATCAGGCGGCCGGCATTCGCGACCTCGACTTAGAGCAGGACTACATCGGCGGCCTGAACTGGAACCACACTCTGTCGGATGGCGTGTCGGTCACGCTGGCGCCGTATTTCCACTTCAACAGCGCGCGTTACATCGGCGGCCCGGGCGACATGCCCTTTATTCTGGACGACAATAACCGCGGCACTTACATCGGCGCCAGGTCGGCATTTCAGGCGCAGCGCAAAAAGCACAACGCCCGCGCCGGCGTCGAAGTCTGGGGCCAGCGTAGCAACGCGTTCTTCGGACTCACGGCGAATCCCGGAGGGCAAGTGCTCCAACAGACGGAGCGGCATTGGGCTAACTCGGACGCGCTCTTCCTCGAAGACCAATACAAGGCGACCTCCTGGCTGACTCTGGACCTGGGTCTGCGGTTGACACACTACCAGGGCCTGGTCGCCGAGAATGCGGCCGACCCACGGCTGGGCAGCGCGATCCGCCTGCCCCTCGTTCATTGGATTCTCCGCGGCTATTACGCTTACTACTATCAGCCGCCGCCGCTCGACAGTCTAGCGGGCCCGCTCCTCGATTTCGCCGTGACGCAGGGCTTCGGATTTATTCCGCTCCGCGGCGAGCGCGACATCCAGCACGACATCGGCCTCACGATCCCCCTTCGCGACTGGGCGATTGAGGCGGACAATTTCCATACGAGCGGCCGTAACTTCCTCGACCACGATGTTATCGGCGACTCCGGGATTTTCATCCCGCTAACAGATCTCGGCGCCGTCATAAGCGGAACGGAGGTTACCGTGCGCTCACCCAGGCTTCTGAGGGTCGCGCAATGGCGCATCGCTTACTCGAATCAGATCGCGCAAGGCATCGGGCCGATAACAGGCGGGTTGATCGAGTTCGCGCCAGCGGGTAACTTCCTGCTCGATCACGATCAGCGCAATACCGCGACTTCGGTCTTGTCGCTAAGTTTGCCTCGCCAGATATACCTAACGCCGGCGTATCAATTCGGGTCCGGCTTCCTGAACGGCGATGGCCCGGCGCATTTGCCGCCGCACTCCACGTTCGATCTCGCCATCGGCAAGCACTTTGGAGAGAGCTGGTCGGCTTCGGTGAACGCGATCAACATCGCCAACACCCGGTATCTACTGGATACCAGTAACACCTTTGGAGGCACGCACTACATCAACCCCCGCCAGATATACGCGGAGATTCGCTACCGGTTCCACTATTAGGCGCCGCCCGAAGCCTACAGCTTCTGAACCCGTATGGCCCCGTTCGAAGTCAACAAGTCAATCAGCGGGCCGCCGCCGTTGATGTCGCCTTCCAGGAAGTTCTTGCCCTGAGAGCCGTGCGAGGTAACGTCTAAATCGGTCGAAATGCCGCCGTTGCTGGTCGATGCGTGCAGCCGGGCCTTGACCGGCGCGGAAAGCCGCAGCGTGATCGTGGCGTTGCTGGTGGTGGCGTGAACCTCGTTGTTGTCGAGCGCTTCGATCTCCAACTCGATGCTGCCGTTGGAGCTGACCACACGGATCGGCTCGTTAGCTTTGGGCTTCTCGACGTGAACGTGGATGCCGCCATTGGAGGTTTGCGCATCGAGTGCGCCCGCCATGCCATCCAGGCGTATCTGGCCGTTCGAAGTGTGGAGCGTCGCGTCGCCCGCCACGCCGTCGCCCTCGATCGCGCCATTCGAGGTCCTGGCCTCGAGCCGCCCGTCGAACTTGCGAAGTTTTATGGCGCCGTTCGAGGTCTCCAGGTGCGCCGCGCCCTCAACGTCCTCGATACGGATCTGGCCGTTCGAGCTCACAATGTGATCCAACTCCACCTTGAACGGTACGCGTATGGAGTACCTGGCGCCGGAGCTTCCGTGGAATCCATAAGGCCGGACCGTGCGCAGCGTCACCGAGTTGTCGTCCGCCTTGGCGTCGATCTTCAGGTCTTTGAGCATCTGCGCGTGCCCGGCGTACTTCGTACCGGTGACCTGAACGGAGTCCTTTTCCCAGCCCAGGATTTCTACCGAGCCGTTGTAGTTCTCGACGCTCAGCCGTCCGCCCGGCTTCAGGTTGAAAGTGTATTGGAAGTCTTCGTGATAGTGGTCGAAGCCATCGGCGATCGAATCGAAGTCGCAGCCGACATAGAAGGGGACTAACAAGACAGCAGCTAAGGCCAACCGCGGGAATCGCATAGCGCACCTCACATAGGCCTATACGCGCCTGATCCGCGAAAGTTCGCACCAATTAGGGCTGTCTAAGCCTGGCGAGCACCTCCCGGAACAGCCGGTCGCAGTTCGGGGCCGCGGCCCTCACCTTTCCAGGATTGATCGACGCCAGCAGCTCTGGCGCGTGACGAGTATTTTGATACCCGCCCTTCTTGGTCTCTCGTGTTGCCCGGCCAAGCTTGTTGTAGGCATCCGCCTTGTGAATCTCCTCGACTTTCGCGCTGCCTTTCAAGGCGTCCACGTCGAAGTCCCTCCCGTAGTACTGGCTCAGGGCATCGGTATCCGCCAGGAACCACGACTCCATGGTCTGAACCATCCAGAACGTGGAGTCCTGGCTGGGGAGCTGCCGCAGCTGCTTTCGCTGGCAGACCTCATCGAAGGTGACGAACGGGCCGTCGCTGTCGAGCAGCAGGATGTTCCACGCCTCCGGATGGGTACGTAGCGCCGTCCGGTAGTCTTCCACCGGCGTCCCTCGGGTCGCAATCAGGTCAAGCCGGCACCGGCGGCGTCCCGCCTCCTTGTAAAGCTCGTCGAGGAAACGCCGGAAACCCTCTTTGAGCTCCGGGGCTCCTTCAAAGTACACACGAATCTCGTTCACCAACGGCCGCCCCCGATCTCGCCCTTGCGCCACAGCTCGCCCAGGCGGTACCGTTCCAGCCACTCGGCCAACCGGGCCGCATCCAGACGGCGGAATACCGTGCCGTTGTCGAAGTCGCGCTCGCAGACGACGACGGCATCCGGGCGGTCTGAGAGCGCATCGACCAGCTCCGAAGAGTGCGTCGTCACGATCAACTGCATCCTCTCCGAGGCCTCGATGAGAGCATCGGCCACCAGCCGCAGGGCATCCGGATGAAGCCCAATGTCCGGATTTTCGATACACACCAAGGGCCCGGCCTTCGGGTTGAACAGCGCCGCGAGAAGACAGAGGAACTTGAGAGTTCCGTCCGAAAGCCGTAAAGCCGGGATTGGCTCGAACACGCCTTTCTCATGCACGTAAGTCTGCGCAATGCCCGCCTCCAGCCTCACCTTCACATCTTCAAACGGGTCGTACAACCTCCCCATGTATGTTTTGACGCGATCCATGCTCCCGTTGAGGCACATCTCGTTGAGGACCATCGCGAGGTTGCTTCCGCCGTCCTCGAGCGCCTCCTTGGGGACATTCGCCGCCACCCCGGTGCGCGCAGGCGCGTTCCCGCTGCTATCGAAGTGAGAGTAAATCCGGATGCGCTCGAAGCTCTCGCGGATCGAGGCGATCGCCGTATGCTGCGGGCTCTTCGCCTTCGAAAGAACCGACTCTCCCGTGCCGATCTCGACGGCCACGCCCCCGCCCAGTGTCAAGCGCCCAGCCGCCCGCGTGAAGTAGATCTGCTGGCTGTCCCGCAAGTGCTCCGCGGTGACCGCGAACCCGTCCGCGTCCTGGGTGAACGACAGCGAATACGCCAAGGCTGACGTCCGGCCCTGGCCGCCATCGCCCAGGGTTGCGACCTCTATGTTCGCGGCCGGATACGCCTCCTTCTCACCTTTGCGCAGCCAACTGCGGACTCCTCCACCACGCAACACGGCCTTGCTCAAACTGACTGGTGCGCCGTTGAGGAGGCTGATCGCGCCTACCAGGTTCGACTTCCCGGACGCATTCGAGCCGATGAGGACGTTCAGCGGGCGGAGCTCGATCGCGGCCTTCTGGAAGGAAAGCAGATTGCGCAGGGAAATCGAGCCGAACTGCATGGTTGTTAGTTTACCGCGCCAGCACGCGGGCCACTTCCCCGTGGCGATTCGGGCGGGATTGGTATACTGATGACCCTCTGGACCCACTGCGATGGCCCGATCCTCCCACGTGTCGCCCTCCCATGCCAGCATCCGGAACTTCTTCCAGGAACTCGAACACTACCGCGGCCACGGCGTGCGCACGAAGGCGCGCTCCGCACGGCCTTCCAGAACCTGCTCGCCGACACGCTCCCCCAAGGCTGCTCGCTTTCTCCTGAGTACGGAATGAAAGGCTCCGGCGGACGCCTCGTCCGCCCCGACGCCGCCATCTTGGACCGCAATTACTTCCCACGCGGCTACGGGAAGCCAAGGACCCCTCGGACCGCCTGGACGTCGAGATCGCCCGCAAGAAGGAAAAAGGCTACCCGCTCAAGAACAGCATCTTCGAGAACACTCGCGAGGCCATCCTCTTTCAGAACCGCGAGCCGCTCCCGAAGATCCAGTTGGGCGACGCCGCTGAACTGGCCCAGCTCCTCAACTGGTTCTACTCCGTATACCGAGCCCGAAGTCCTCGGCTTCGAAGAGGCTGTCGGCAACTTCGAGCAGGAGGTGCCTCACCTCGCGGAAGGGCTCATGCGCAAAATCGACGAAGCGCATCTCGCGAACAAGCGCTTCGCCAAGGCCTTCGACGGCTTCTTCCGCCTCTGCCAGACCTCGCTCAATCCCACATCAGTCGCAAGGCCGTCGATGACATGCTCGTCCAGCACCTCCTCACCGAGCGCCTCATCCGGACCATCTTCGACCTTCCCGAGTTCACCCGCCGCAACGCTATCGCCGCCGAAGTCGAGGGCGTAATCGAAGCATTGGTGGGCGAGAGCTTCAGCCGCACCGAGTACCCCAAGAGCCTCGATCCCTTCTACGTTGCCATCGAGCGTGCCGCCCACACCATTCCGGACTTCAAGGAGAAGCAGCACTTCCTCAACGCTGTCTACGAGCGCTTCTTCCAGGGCTACTCGCGCAAGACCGCGGACACCCACGGCATCGTCTACACCCCGCAGCCCATCGTGAACTTCATGTGCGCCACGTTGCCGAGGTTCTCCGCTCCGATTTGGCAGAACTCGCGACCCGGATGTCGTCATCCTCGATCCGTGCCGGGCACGGGCAACTTCGTCGTCAACCTGATGCACCGCGTCTCGAAGGCCGACCTGCCGCGCATGTACGACAGCCAGCTCTGGGCCAACGAGGTGATGTTGTTGCCCTACTACATCGCCGCGCTCAACATAGAGCACGCTTATTCCGAGCTGACCGGCCGCTGGAAGGCCTTCGATGGTCTCTGCTTCGCCGATACGCTGGATCTCGCCGAAGGCCGCCAGATCCCGATGTTCACCGAGACCAACACCGAACGCGTCGCCCGCGAGCAAGGCGCGCAGATCACCGTGATCATCGGCAACCCGCCCTACAATGTCGGCCAGATCAACGAGAACGACAACAACAAGAACCGTAAGTACGAGGTGATCGACCGCCGCGTCAGCGAGACGTACGCGCGGGCATCCGTCGCCAGCAGCACCAGCAAACTCAACGATCCATATGTGAAGTTCTTCCGCTGGGCCACGGACCGGCTCGATGGCCGCGACGGTATGGTCTGCTTCGTTTCAAACAACAGCTTCGTAGAGCAGATTGCCTTCGACGGAATGCGCAAGCATCTGGCGCAGGACTTCACATCCATCCACCACCTCAACCTTCAGGGCAACGTCCGCAAGAACCCGAAGCTGAGCGGTACGGCGTACAACGTCTTTGGCATCCAGGTCGGGGTTGGCATCACTGTCGCGGTCCGGCGTGCCGCCTCGCCGCAGCCCGCCATTTCCTATCACGCCGTCCCCCTCGACCGGCGCCGCGCCGAGAAGCTCGATTGGCTGGATGAGCGGGCCGACCATCGGGCGGTGCCCTGGCAGACCGTCAAACCGGACGCCTGCCATCCCTTCTCGTCCCCGAACACGCCAGCGAATACGCGGCATTCCTGCCGATGGCCCAGAAGAAGGGCAAGGGCGCGGTGGGGGTGCCTGGAGAGTCGATCTTCGAACTCTACTCCCTCGGCGTCTCAACCAACCGCGACGAGTGGATGTACGACTCTTCGCGCTCCGGACTGGCGGAGAAGGTGGAGCGCTTCATCGAGACCTACAACTCCGAAGTGGACCGCTGGAAGCGCCGCAAGGACAAGAAGATCGAGCCCGACGACTTCGTTCGTTACGAAGACCACCGTATCAAGTGGAGCGAAGGGCTTAAGCTCAACCTGCAGCGGGAGAGATATGCCGAGTTCTCGGAAGCGGCAGTCCGCCACGCGCTGTATCGGCCCTTCTGCCGGAGGCTGCTTTACTACGACCCCGTCTGCAATGAAAAGCCGCGGCTGTTTGCGGAGGTCTTTCCGCTAGCCACCAGCGCCAACCGCGTCATAAGCATCACCGGCGTGGCGCCGGAGAAGCCGTTCATGGCCCTGGCGTCCGGTGCCATCTCGGACATGCACCTCGTCGGTGCAGGTTGCGGCTCGCAGTGCTTCCCTCTCTACACCTACTCCCTTGATGGCGCAAGGCACCGCGAGAACATTACCGATTGGGCGCTTGATCAGTTCCGCTCCCACTACCACGACCCCGACATCGCCAACACTGACATCTTCGACTACGTCTACGCCATCCTCCACCACCCGGACTACCGAGCGCGTTTTGGCGAGAACCTGAAGCGCGAACTGCCGCGCATCCCCCTTGCGCCCGACTTCAGAGCCTTCGCCGAGGCCGGGCGCGGGTTGGCGCGCCTCGCACCTCGACTATGAACAACTCGAGCCGCACTCCCTGGAATACGTGGAGAACCTGGCCGAGCCGCTCTCGTTCAAGGTGCAAGACAAAATGCGCCTCACCAAGGATCGTCGGTCTCTAATCGTCAATCCCTCGCTGACCCTCCACGGCATCCCCGAAGAGGCGTTCAGCTACCGCCTTGGCAACCGCAGCGCCCTCGAATGGGTCATCGACCAGTACCAAGTCACCGAAAACAAGCGCAGCGGCATTCGCTCTGACCCCAATCTCTGGTCAGAGGACGAGCGCTACATCGTCCGCCTCATTGGTCAGGTGATTCGGGTGAGTGTCGAGACGGTTGCCATCGTCCGCTCATTGCCGAATTGGGAGTAGGCAGTGCTGCCGCTGTCGCGCCAGCACCCCGGGTTTCATTTCACTCCTAGGATCGTTTCCAACCGCAGCTCCCGCAGGTCCTCGAGCATCACGTCCGGCGAATAGGCGCGCAGTTCCTCGATAGGCAGCAGTCCCGTCGCAACCGAGATGGATCGCACGCGGTTGGCGCGCGCCGCCAGAATGTCCGCCGGAGCGTCGCCGATGACGCAGATCGGCGTGGCCGGCCCGATCCAACCCTGTTGGCGCGCCTGCCGGACGGCCATCCGGACCAGGCCGGCCCGGTCGCGGGCCATTTCGCCGAAAGCCCCGAATCGAAAATAGCGGCGCAGTCCGGCCCGCTCCAGCTTCCACCACCCGATGCGGGTCAGGTTGCCGGTAACCAGACCCATCGCGACGCCACGCCCTTCCAGCCGGCCCAGCAGCCGCCGCACACCCGGGCAAGTCTTCCGCGCGATCGCCGGACAGGTTCTTCGGTAAATGCGCTGGGCCGCGGCGACGATTGCGGGCATTGCCTCCCGCGCGAGGCTGGCCGGTGCTCTCTCCCGGCTTAGCATCTGCCGGATGATGTCGGGATCGAGCATGCCGTAGACCGGGATGCCGTCGGTCGAAGTGTCGAAACCGGTGACGCGCCGCACGGCTTCTACCAGCGCCTCGCGGTGATGCGGCCCCGCGCGCCGCACCAGCGTGCCGTCGATATCGAAGAGCGCCAGCGCCGGCGCTTGTGAGACTCGCATATGCCTGTTGCTTCCCGTCTCGGGAACGCCTATTTTACTATGCATGGAGCAGGCATTCCCGGGAGGCAGCGTGCTGCGCGTCGTGATCGGCGATATCACGCGCGTGGCCGCCGATGCCATCGTGAACGCCGCCAACTCGGCGTTGGCCGGAGGCGGAGGCGTAGACGGAGCCATCCACCGCGCGGGCGGGCCTTCCATCATGCGAGACCTCGACCGTGTCCGCGCGAAAATCGGCCACTGTCCCGCCGGCGGAGCCGTCGCCACAACCGCGGGCGCCCTGCCCGCGCGCTGGGTGTTTCACGCCGTGGGTCCCATCTATCGCGGCGCGAGCGACGAGGCCGCGCTGCTCGCTTCCTGCTATCGCACTTGCCTCGATATGGCCGAGGAGCGCGATCTCCGCGTCATCAGCTTCCCTGCCATCAGCACCGGCGCTTACGGATATCCGATGGCCGAAGCGGCCTCGATCGCGCTCGACACGGTCGCGTGCCACCTCGAGCGCCCCGGCGCCAAACTGCGTGAGGTGATCTTCGTCCTGTTCGACCGCAGGGCGTACGAAGCGTACGTAAGAGCCTTGCGGGCCCGTGTGCCGGGAAGGACGTGACGAAATGGAGAAGCCACCAACGGAAGTCAAAATCTTCGACCCTCGCGACCCCTCGACCGCCTCCGAAGGTTCGGAACTGCTCGACGCGAGCGTTGTTCAGCGGGGGGAGCAATGGTGTATGTACCTCGCCGGCCAAGCCCATGGATTCGGCGCTACAGACCTTTACGCCGCATACCTTCCTCCGGGCGCTCCGCTTTCCGCAACCGGCTGGCGTCCCAAACGCGGAAGCGCCGGAGAACTGTCGCCGCTGGCAGGGCGTAGCCGTAGCCGGGCATGGGACGGAGACGGCGGGCGGCATTGCCCGTCGTATGTCAAAGGCTGGGATGTCCACAAACGCGCATGGGTCGAGCGCATCTATTACGCTGGCGCGGCAGAGCGCTTATGGGGGCCGTACAACATCGGCTTCCTCGAATGGGATGGCGAGCGGTGGCAAGATCAACCCGAACCGGCATTCTCGCCGAACGAAGACTGGGAACACGGAAGCGTGTACGAGCCCAACCTCGTTTATCACGAGGGCAAGTGGAGGATGTGGTACGTTGCAGGGTCGAACCAGGAGAACTATCTCGTCCAGGGCTACGCAGAAAGCGAAGATGGCCGGACCGGCTGGAGCAAGCACACCGTGTTCGCGCCGGCCGAAATGAGAATGTTCGATTTCTGTGTTCGTCCCAGGGCAGGAGGCTTCGATGCGATCTTCGCACGCGTCTGGCTCGGCGGTGATCGACCGCCGGCTCAGACAGGGTTATGGTGGTCGAGAGCCGCCACACCATCCGGCAGGCTTACGGAATGGAGCCAGCCAGTCCAGATCATGACGGCAGAGGATCTCGGGTGGCACGCTGGCCCATGGAAGCCCACGTTTCAATTCCTGGACCAGGCGGGAGGCCGCGCGCTCGTGTTCTTTAACGGCTCATATCGAACCAGCGATCCCGGGCCGTTCCCCTTCGCCTTCACTCTCGGGTGCGCCGACATGAAGCTACCGCAGGGTTCCGAGTCCGGCTAGGGCCGTAGCGCCTGCCCACGCGGTCGCGCGCTCCTCGCCGCCCCTGCAAGCGCTGACAGTCCCTGGCCGCCAGCCGCCGCCTCAGCCCGCCCCTGCTCCAGCCCGCCGGTTGCTTCGAGAGGCCGCAAACTGTACTATGGTCATGCCCTTCTTGCGGGATGACTCTAGAGATCTCCCCGCCAGCGTTCGGCTCGACACCAATGAAAGGGCTTACGCAAATATCGGGTAGGAGGATTCGAATCTCATGAAACTGACTGGAGAAGTCTGGTTCCTCACCGGCAGCCAACACCTGTATGGCCCGGAGACTCTGAAAATGGTGGCGACCCATTCGCAGGAGATCGCCAAGGCCTTCAACGACTCGCCCGCCATTCCCGTCAAGGTCGTCTTCAAGCCGGTCTTGACGACGCCCGACGCCGTCTCCACCATCTGCCAGGAAGCCAACAACGCGGCCGATTGCCTCGGCGTGATCACCTGGTGCCACACCTTCTCGCCGTCGAAGATGTGGATCAACGGGCTTCACGGGTTGCGTAAACCCGTGGCCCACCTACACACCCAGCACAACCGCGAAATTCCCTGGTCCAGCATCGACATGGATTTCATGAACCTCAACCAGGCCGCCCATGGCGACCGCGAGCACGGGTTCATCATGAGCCGCATGCGCATCGCCCGAAAGGTGGTGGTGGGCTTCTGGCAGGAAGCTTCCGTGCAGGCCAAGCTCGGCGCCTGGGCCCGCGCCGCCGCCGCCTGGAACGACTGGCAGGGTGCCCGCTTCGCCCGTTTTGGCGATAACATGCGCGAAGTGGCCGTTACCGAGGGCGACAAGGTAGCCGCCCAAATCGCCTTCGGCTATTCCGTGAACGGATATGGCGTCGGCGATCTCGTGTGCGCCGTTGCGAAGGTGGGCGACGCCGCCATCGACAAGCTCGTCAAGGAATACCAGGACACTTACAAACTGGCCGACGACGTCCGTCCCGGCGGCGCACACTTCGAATCCGTGCGCGAGGCCGCGCGCATCGAGCTCGGCATGCGTTCTTTCCTCGAAGCCGGCGGCTTCAAGGGATTCACCACCACCTTCGAAGACCTTCACGGCCTGGTGCAACTCCCCGGCCTCGCGGTGCAGCGCCTCATGGCCGATGGCTATGGTTTCGGTGCCGAAGGCGACTGGAAAACTTCGGCCTTGGTCCGCGCCACCAAGGTGATGGGCGCTGGATTGCCCGGCGGCGCTTCCTTCATGGAGGACTACACCTACCACCTGGCCAACAACGGCAAGAAGGTTCTGGGCGCGCACATGCTCGAGATCTGCCCCTCCATCGCCGACGGCAAGCCGTCTCTCCAGGCGCATCCCCTGGGCATCGGCGGCAAGGCAGACCCCGCGCGCCTGGTCTTCAACACGCCCGCCGGCCCCGCGCTGAACGCCTCCCTCATCGATATGGGCAACCGCTTCCGCCTGATCCTCAACGAAGTCGATGTGGTCAAGCCGGAGCAGCCCATGCCCAAGCTGCCCGTGGCCCAGGCGCTGTGGGAGCCCAAACCCGATTTCGAAACCGCCCTGGGCTGCTGGATCAACGCCGGCGGCGCGCACCACACCGCTTTCACGCAAGCCGCCACCAGCGAGATGTTCGAGGACCTGGCCGATATCGCCGGCCTCGAGTGCGTGACCATCGGCCCGGGAACCCGCGAGTCCGAGTTCAAGAAGGAGCTTCGCTGGAACGAGGTCTACTACCACCTCGCACGCGGGCCGCAGGGCCAATAAGCGCGAGCGCGGCTCGAAAGCCTACTCCGCCCGAAGAGCCACCACCGGGTCTACACCCGAGGCCCGGTGGGCCGGAAGATAGCTGGCCGCTGCCGCCGCCGCGAGCAACCCGGCGGACACCGCGCAATACGTCAGCGGATCGATGGGCCTGACCTCGAACAGAAACGAGCTCATGATGCGCGTCAGCCCGGCCGCGGCCGCCAGGCCGAACGCAACGCCCGCCAGCGCCAGCGCCAGCCCGTTCCGCACCACCATCGCCTGAAGCGCCGTCTGCTGCGCTCCCAGAGCGATTCGAATGCCGATCTCCCGCGTCCGCTGCGAGACGGAATAGGAGATAACGCCGTAGATTCCGACGATCCCCAGCAGCAGCGCCATGCCGCCCGCAATCGAGAGCATCACCAGCGTAAAGGAACTGCGCGCCATCGAGCGGCCGTAAACCTCCTCCATCGTCCGAATGCTGTCCAGCGGGACGTTGGGATTGACCGACCACACCGCCTTACGGACCTCCTTGAGAAGGCTCTCAGAGCCCGCCCTGGGGCTGCGAATCGCGTATGCCGCGTGCCGGCTCACCCACGGCGATTCGCCCCAGAAGCCACTCATGAACAGCGGCCAATACACCGTGGTGGGCGGCTTCTGGTCGGCCCCGTCGGACCGTACATCCGCCGCCACGCCGACGATCTCGCGCCAGGGGTCTTTCATGCCCTCGCGAATGCGCTTGCCGATGGCCGATCCCGGATCGTGCCACATCTCGCGCGCCATGTTCTGAGAAACGATGGCCACATCTCGCTTCTCGTAGAGGTCCGTCCACGTGAAATCGCGCCCGGCCACAAGCCGCGTTCCCAGTGTCCCGAAGAGTCCCGGCGCCACGAACTTGAACCGGCGCAAAGGCGGAAGCTCTCCCTCGCGGTAGCTGCGGTCCTCGGCGTAGAGCAGGTCGGTGCTGTTGTTTCCATCGGCCGGAACGGAGTTCGCAAACGCAACCGACCAGACGCCGGGAATCGCGGAGAGCCGCCCCTCGATTTCCTGGAACATTCGCACCACACGCTCCGGCTCCTTCACCTGGGCTTCAGGAATCCCGATGCTGAAGGTCTGCAGCTCGCGCGCGCCGCTGAAGCCGGTTTCGGCCTGCCGCAGCGCCTGAAATGTCCGGATCATGAGGCCGGAGCCGATCAGCAGAACCACCGCCAGCGCCACCTGCACCACCACCAGCACATTCCGGAAGCGGTGCGCCTCCCGGCTCTGGCTCGACGTCCGCCCTCCAGCGCGAAGCATGGCCACCACGTTCGGCGCGGCGTATCTCACCACCGGCGCGAGGCCAAATAGGAGCCCTGCGGCCAGCGAGATCGCCAGCGTGAACAGCAGAACCAGCGGGTCCAGAGTAATGTTCTCCATGCGGGGAAGGTGCGCCGGCGCAATCGCCACCAGCACCCGCAGCGCCCCATAGGCCACAGCCAATCCGGCCGCGCCTCCCAACACGCCCAGAAGGAGGCTCTCCATCAGCAACTCGCCGGCGATCTGGCCCGGGCCCGCGCCCAGGGCCGCGCGTATGGCCAGTTCCTGCTGCCGTCCTTCGGCGCGCACCAGAAGCAGGTTGGCCACGTTCGCGCAGGCGATCAGCAGCACCAGGCCAATGCTTCCCATCAACACCCACAGCACTTTCCCCAGGTCGCCGACCACGTCCTGTTTCAACTGGCGCACGGTGGCCAGAATGTGCACCTGCTCGAAGATCTTGATGCTGAAACCCGGAGGCGGCGGGAACTTCGTGTTCACGATGGGAATCATCCGGCTCACGTCCGCACTCGCCTGCGCTTCGCTGACGCCGGGCCTGAGCCTGGCAATGCCGCGATAGCTGAAATTCCCCAGGAAAAGCTTGCCGCGTTCGTACTGGAAAGGAATGATCAGGTCGGCCTTCTGATCGAGGAACCGGAAGCTCTGCGGCATCACGCCGACGATCTCCTTAGCTGCGCCGTCAACCAGAATCCGCCGCCCCATCGCCGCCGCGCTTCCGCCAAACCGGCGCTGCCAAAAGCCGTACGTCAGGATCGTCGTCTCCGGGCTGCCGTGCGTATCGTCCTTCTCGGTGAACCACCGCCCCAGAGCCGGCGCCACTCCCAGTGCGTCGAGCGTGCCTTGGGTGACGAACAGGCATTGCACTTGCTCGGGCTCCGCCATTCCAGTGACGCTCACGCTTCCTCCGCTCCAGATGCCGAACTGCTGGAACGTGCGGTTCTCCTCCCGGAACGTGAAGTAGTCCGTCGGCGACAATTCCATGTCCTTCATGTTGATGCTGGGAGCGGATTGCGACACGCTGATCAGTCTCTCGGGTTCGGGATACGGCAGCGGCTTCAGGAGGATCCCGTTGACGACGCTGAAAATCGAGGTGTTCGCGCCCACCCCGATGGCAATCGTGATCACCGTCACCACCGTGAACATCGGAGCCCGCCGCAGTCTGCGCAACACGTGCGTGAAGCGGGTTTTGAAAGGTCCCATACCGCTTACTACGCTCCGCGGCCGTCGGAGTTCGCAGCTTTTTTGGGACGCGATACAATTGTGGACTACCACCCGTGATCGTCTTTGAACGCGCCCCAGCCACCGACCCCGATGCCGACGAGATCGAGCGCATCCGCGCCGAATACCGCCGTCGCGAGCGCGAGATTCCGCCGGGCTTGTACGATCTCACCCGGCCCGCGCCCCGTTTCGCCTACACCCGCCTCCTCCCCGTCGTCATGGAGGCGCTCCGCCGCGCCGGCAAGCTGCCCCTGCCATCCCGCGCCGTCGCCGACATCGGCTGCGGAACGGGCTGTTGGCTCCGCCAGTTCATCGACTGGGGGGCGAACCCCGCCGCGCTTCACGGAATCGACCTGATCGAGACCCGCGTGAGCGCCGCCCGCGCCCGCCTGCCCGGAGCTTCTCTGACCTGCGGCGACGCCCGCAGCCTGCCCTGGCCCGATGCCAGCTTCGATGTGGTCACCGGGTTCATGGTCTTTTCCTCCATTCTGCGCGCGAGCGTGAAACAGCGCATCGCGGCCGAGATGCTGCGCGTCCTCAAACCGGACGGTGTGATCCTGTGGTACGATTCGCGCCGCTCGAACTGGAGGAATCCGCATATGCGCGCCCTGGGAGCGGCCGAGATCCGCGGGCTGTTTCCGGATTGCGAAGTGCGCCTGGAGAGCGTGACGCTGGCCCCGCCGCTGGCGCGTCAGGTGGTTCCCGTCTCGCGCGCAGCCGGAGCGCTGCTCGAGGCCATCCCGCTGCTGCGGACCCACTACTTCGGCGTCATTCGCCGGCTGCAGGGAGAGCCCTCTTGAGCGAAGTATGGATCGTTCGACACGGCGAGACCGAGTGGTCCATCAGCGGTCAGCATAGTGGCTTGTACGATCTTCCCTTGACTCCAGCAGGCGAGTCGGAAGCGAGACAACTGGCGCCGCTATTGGACGGCCAGCACTTCGATATCGTCTTGTGCAGCCCGTTGCGCAGGGCCATGAGGACGTGCGAGATCGCCGGATACCTCGGCCAGGCCACGCTCGACCCGGATGTCCAGGAATGGGACTATGGCGATTGCACCGGCATGACCGAGGGACAGATGCGCCGGCAATTCCCGGCCTGGAACCTCTGGGATGGGCCCATTCCAAACGGCGAGGCAATCGCGGATATCGCCGCCCGGGCTGCGCGCGTGGTGGCGAGAATCCGCTGTGCAGGCGGCCGAGTCGCCATTTTCTCGCATGGCCATTTCCTGCGCGTCTTCACAACCCAGTGGCTCGGTCTGTGTCCGCAGGCCGGAAAGCACTTCGCCCTGGAGACCGGTTCCGTCTCGGTCTTGGGAGAGGATGCCGGCGTGCCCGCAATCAGAAAATGGAACCTCAGCCGCTAACGGAGTCCGATGCGTGGTGATCGATTCGCCGGGCTGGTGATCGTCAGGGTGATCGTGTTCGACTTCACGAGCACCTTCGTACCCAGCTCCACTCGGGACAGCCAAAGGGTGTACTTCCCTGGTTCCAGGGCGTAGGCCTCGGAGAGGTCCAGCCAGGTCTCGTAGGTCTCGCCGGGGTTAAACGGGCCATATCCGCCGCTTCGTCCCAGGATGAAGTCATTCCGGTAGTAATCGCTGTCATCGTTCTTATCGTCCGCCGCCGGCTTTCATTTCGGAGAGCTTCCACGCAGGTGCCTACCTGTGTCGTCATACACGTGGGCTTGGTAGTCGGCGAACAGTGCGTCGCTCCCCCCTTTATGCAAGCCGATGGTGCGATTGGATGTATTGGTCATCAAGACGCTGATCCTGACTTTGGTCCCGGCTTCCACCACCGAAGCCGGCGCGCTGATGTGGATTGAGAACGGAGCTGGAGCGTCCTGGGCGTAAGCGCCAGACAGGGCTGCGAGCAGCGCGGCAGTTGACAGGGCCGGAATCACTGAAATCGTGTGTCTCGTCTTTGTCTCCGCGAAATAAGACCACTTCGCGTCGCTGACACTGTGCCCTGACCCCGCAGACAAGGATGGTGGAGGCGCCGGGAGTTGAACCCGGGTCCGAGAAAGCTTGGCGCAAGAGCCTACGTGCGTATCCGGTTCGGTATCTTCGGCGGCTGCCGTCGGAGCCGGCAAGCGCAACAACCGCCTAGCCCGATTGATTTCGGCTTGGGGCTCCGGACCGAAGCCTTTCGCCTATCCCGCGTATGACGCCCCTTGACCGGCTACGGGAGCACCGGCCGGAGCGCGTCGCCTAATTAATTAGGCGGCGAATGCAAACTGCGTGTTGGCAGTTTTAGTTTTCCGATCGTTTTACGGGAGCTCGGAACCCGGCACGCCTCTACACACCAAAAACAATCCCGTCGAATCCGTTGCGCCCCCTTTCCGATCTATTATAGCGCGGCTCCCGCGCCGGCGCCCCAAGCATCTAACATAACAACTGATGCCGCCGACCCAGCAAGCCCCTGCCCCCGAAGCCATCGACCAGGAGCGCCTCACGCCGCTCTACAACGTCGTCCTCCTCGACGACGACGTGCACACGTACGACTACGTCATCGAGATGCTCTCCGGCCTCTTCCTCTTCTCCGAGATCGAGGCCTATCGCCACGCCGAAGAAGTCGATCGCACCGGCCGCACCGTGGTGATCACCTGCGAGCTGCCGCACGCCGAGTTCGCGCGCGACCAGATCCGCGGCTACGGCCCCGATCCGCGCATGGAGACCTCGAGCGGCTCTATGTCGGCCGTCGTTGAGCCGGCCGCGGCGGGAGCCTAGCCCTCAGCAGATCCGGGGCAACTGCTCGCCGCTCAGCATGTCCACAACGCGCCGGCCGCCGATCCGGCTTTCGAGCACCACCACCCCCGCGTCTTCCCCGGTTACCGAGCCCGCCACCGTCGCGCCGCGCGTCACCGGCAGCGCCCTCAGCACATCGGCCGCCCGCCCGGCGTCCCGCGCCGCCACGAACGCCACGAAGCGCCCTTCGTTCGCCACGTAAAGCGGATCCAGGCCCAGCAGCTCGCATGCGCCCCGCACCGCTTCGCGCACCGGAATGGCAACCTCCTCGATGGCGATGCCCACCCCGCGCGCCGTCGCGATCTCGTTCAGCGCGGAGGCCAGGCCGCCCCGCGTCAGGTCGCGCAGGCAATGCACTTCCACTCCCGCCGCCAACAGCGCCTGAACCGGCTCCCACAGCGGCGCCGTGTCGCTCTCGATCTGGGAATCGAACTCCAGGCCCTCGCGCACCGAAAGCACCGCAATCCCGTGCGCGCCCAAATCGCCGCTCACGATCACCGCATCGCCCGCCTCCACCGCCTGTGGCGAGATCGCGCGCTCACACTCGATCGCTCCCACGCCCGCCGTGGTGATGAACATCCGGTCGGCGCTGCCCCGGTCCACCACCTTCGTATCGCCGGTCACCAGTTCGACGCCCGCGGCGCTGGCGGCCTTCCGCATCGATTCCACCACCGTCCGCAGCGTCTCCATCTCCAGGCCCTCTTCCAGAATGAACGCCGCGCTCAGATACAGCGGCCGCGCGCCGCACATCGCCAGGTCGTTTACCGTGCCGTTCACCGCCAGATCGCCGATGTTGCCGCCGGGAAAAATCAGCGGGCGCACCACGTAGCCGTCGGTCGTGAACGCCAGCCGCGCGCCGCCCACCGACACCACCGCCCCATCGTGCCGCGCCTCGAGCGCCGGGTTCGAAAACGCCGGAACGAAGACCTCGTCGATAAGCTGGTTCGTGAGTTTGCCCCCGCCCCCATGCGCCAGAAGAATGCGGTCCCCGCCGGGGAGCGGAACCGGGCACGTCAAACTAAACTCGTCCATGCCTGCGCCTTCCGTACAGATAGTATGCCGCGCAGGCCCCCTCCGACGACACCATCGGCGCACCCAGCGGCCGCTCCGGCGTGCATTTGGTCCCGAATGCCGGGCACTCGTACGGCTTCTTCAGCCCTTGCAAAACGAGGCCGCTGATGCAATCCGGAGATTCCGCCGCTCCCTCCGCCCTCAGCGCGAACCGCTCTTCGGCGTCGAAGCGCCGGTACGCCTCCCGCAATCGCAGCCCGCTCCCCGGAATCTCGCCGATGCCGCGCCACCGGCGGTTGGCGGCCTCGAACACCTCCGCCACAACTTTCTGCGCCGGCCGGTTCCCTTCGCGAGTCACGGCGCGGCTGTACTGATTCTCCACTTCCGCGCGCCCCGTCTCGAGCTGCGCCACCGCCATCCGCACGCCTTCCAGCAAATCCAGGGGCTCGAACCCGGTCACCACCATCGGCACTCCGTAGCGCCGCGCGATCGGCTCGTACGCCTCGAATCCCACCACCGTGCAGACGTGCCCCGGCGCCAAAAACGCCTGCACCCGGCACTGCGGCGCGCTCAGGATGGCCTCGATCGCGGGCGGCACCAGCACGTGCGCCACCAACATCGAGAAGTTCTCCAACCCCTCGCGCGCGGCCTGCCACACCGCCATCGCGTTCCCCGGCGCGGTTGTTTCGAAGCCCACGGCGAAGAACACCACCTGCCTCGCGGGATTCGCGCGCGCCACCTTCACGGCATCCATCGGCGAGTACACTATTCGCACGTCCGCGCCCTCGGCCTTGGCGTTCAACAAACTCTTCACCGAGCCCGGAACGCGAAGCATATCGCCGAACGAGCACAGAACCGCGCCCGGGCGTAAGGCGATTGCCACGGCCTTGTCGATGAGCTCGAGCGGCGTCACGCACACCGGGCAGCCCGGACCGTGCACCAGTGTGACCTCCGGCGGCAGCAGATCCTCCAGGCCGCTCTTGAGAATGGTGTGAGTCTGGCCGCCGCAGACCTCCATGATGGTCCACGGCCGCGTCACGCTCTTACGTATCTCCCCGGCCACCTGGTCTACGGCTTTGCGGTCGCGATACTCATCGACAAACTTCACGCGGATTCCCCGGCGCTCTCTTCAAGCTCAGCCATCGCTTCCAGATGCTCGAAAATCTTCTGCGCTTCGCCTTCATCCACCGTGTTCAGCGCGAAGCCGGCGTGCACCAGCACGTAATCGCCGATCGCGGCCTCGGGCGTGAAGGCCAGCGAGATCTCCTTCTTCACGCCGCCGAAATCGACCTTGCCGCGCCGCATTGCGGCCTCGCCGCCTTCTTCGATCTCGACGATTCTTCCCGGAATAGCCAGACACATTGCAAACCTCACTCCTGGCGGCTCAGCACCGCCTGCCCCAACGCAATTCCCCCGTCGTTCGCCGGCACGCGCTGATGCGTGTACACGCTGAATCCCCGGCTCTCGAGCACCGCCACCGCACGCTCCACCAGGTAAGCGTTCTGGAACACGCCGCCCGAAAGCGCCACCTGCCGGATTCCGCCGCGCGCCGCCACCGCCGCAATCCATTCCACCAGCGCGTTGTGGAACCGCGCGGCAATCCGCGCCTGCGCCTCGCCCCGCTCCACGTCGCCCCTCACGGCTTCGACCAGCGGCGCCCAATCCGCAATGCCATCCCGCTCCGGCAGCGGGTACGCTTCCTCTATGGTGACACCATCGATGGCCCGTTCGAGCAGCATCGCCGCCTGCCCCTCGAAGCGGCTCTCGCGCGCCACACCGGCCATCGACGCCACGCCGTCGAACAGGCGCCCCACGCTCGACGTCAGCGGAGCGTTGACGCCGCGCTCGATCATCCTCCGCACCACCGCGTCCTCCACAGCCTGCGGCCCGAGGGTCTCGTAGAGCAGGCTCGCCTGCGCCCGCCATCCTTCTTTGACCGCCGCCTCCCCGCCCGGCAGCCGGAACTGCCGCAGGTGCGAGATGCGTTCGAAGCGCCCGTCCTCCACCAGAAAGATCTCCCCGCCCCAGACCGTGCCGTCCAGGCCATAACCCGTGCCGTCCCATGACGCCGCAAGGTACGGACCGCGTATGGCGTTCTCGGCCGCGCAGGCCGCCGCGTGCGCGTGGTGATGCTGCACGCGAACCACTGGCAGACCGGAAGCGAGCGCCCAGCGCGTCGAAGCGTAGTCGGGATGCAGATCGCACACCACCATCTCGGGCTTGAACCGATACAGACGGCACAGGTCGTCGATCGCGTTCTCGAACGCGCGCCGCGCCTCCAGCGTGTCCAGGTCTCCCACGTGCTGGCTCAGAAAAACATTGCGGCCCACCCCGATCGCAACCGCATTCTTCAAGTGCCCGCCCACCGCCAGCACCGCCGCGAGTTCGCTCTCCACCCGCACCGGCAGCGGAGCATAGCCGCGCGCCCGGCGCATCACGCTCTCCCGGCCGCGTGCCACGCGAACCACCGAGTCGTCGCAGGGGCGCGCCACCGGCCGGTCATGCATCAGAAACGCGTCCGCAATCCCGCCCAGCCGCCGCCGGGCTTCGTCGTTCTCAATAGCGATCGGCTCGTCGCTGTGGTTCCCGCTCGTCGCCACGACCGGGAACGGGCAGGCGTGCATCAGCAGATGGTGCAGCGGTGAATACGGTAGCATCGCGCCCAGAAAAGGCGAGTTGTGCGCTACATTGGGAGCCAGTCCCCCATCCGCCCGCGGCCTCAACAACACAATCGGCGCCGCCGCCGACCTCAGCACTCGCGCCTCCTCCTCCGACACGAAGCAATGCTCGCGCACCATCTCCACCGACGCCATCATCAGCGCGAACGGCTTCTCCTCGCGGTGCTTCAGCCGCCGCAGCCGCGCCACAGCCTCCTGGTTCCGCCCGTCCACCAGCAACTGAAATCCGCCGATCCCCTTCAGCGCCAGAATGCCGCCGTCCGCAATCTCCCGCGCCGCCTCCCCGATCTCCATCGATAGTTGCGGCCCGCACTTCGGACAGGCATTCGGCTGCGCATGAAACCGCCGGTCGCCCGGGTCCGCGTACTCGCGCGCACAATCGGCGCACAGCGTGAACCCGCGCATCGTGGTCCGCGGCCGGTCGTAGGGAATGTCCAGCACGATGCTGTACCGCGGGCCGCACCCGGTGCAGTTGGTGAAGGGATACTCGAAGCGCCGGTTCGCCCGATCGAAAAGCTCGGCCAGGCATTGCGGGCACGTCGCCAGATCGGGCAGCACCGCCACGGATTTTTCGCGGGCCTCATCGCTCGGAACAATCTCGAATCGCGTGAAGCCACCGGGCGCGAGCTCGCTCGTTTCGCGCGCCAGCACCACGGCCGCCACCGGCCGCTCCGCCTCCATGCGCGCCAGGAACCGCGTCAGCTCATCGGGCGCGCCGTCAACTTCCACCACCAGTCCCGCGCTCGAATTCAGCACCCAACCGCCCAGCCCCATTTCCGTCGCCAGCCGGTAAACGAACGGACGGAATCCCACGCCTTGCACGGCGCCGTAGAGCGCCACGCGCAGCCTCTGCACCTTGGGTACTGCGACCTTCATGCTTCCGGTCCCGCGCCCTCCAGCCGTTGAACCTCAGCCAGCACCAGGCTCGCCACTCGCTCCGCCGCGGCCATCACCGCCGGTTGCGGCGCGGTCCCCGGCTCGAACGCGCAGCCTTCAATGCCGTAAATCTTGAGCGAGCCCGGCAGCCGGTCGAGAGCGCGCGCCAGCTCGATCGCATTGGCCAGGTCGAAGGAGTGGGACGACATCGAGGCGCTCGTCGGCAACACCGCATCGGCGCCCACGCAGCCGCTGATCGTTCCCGGCGGCGATCCTGTCAGAACCGCGTCAATGAGGATGACGTACTCGGCCTGGCTCCAGGCGTCGATCAGCGCCAGGCCGTCGCCCCTGTGCTCGCGTACGGCGACGCCGCTTTCCCGCAGCCGGCGCGCCACCAGGATGCCCGCCCCGTCGTCGCCCCTGTCCGTATTCCCGCAACCGATGACAAGAACCCGCACTCGCTACTCTCGCACCATCTCTAACCGCAGGAAGTGCGTCGCGCAGGAGATGCAGGGGTCGTAGTTGCGCACGGCCTGCTCGCACCGCAGCGTGATCTCTTCGGGCGGCAGTGCGGAAAGCTGTGGCGCGAACTGCCACAAATCGTCCTCGATCCGTTTCTGATTCTGCGAGGTCGGCGGCACGATCTTCGCCGCTACGATCTTGCCCTCGGCGTCCATCTGGTAGCGGTGATACAGAATGCCGCGCGGCGCTTCAGTAATCGCGTGACCCGTCCCAGCGCGCATCCTCACCTTCGCCCGCGGCGCTTCCGGGGGCTCGTATTCGCCGATGATCCGCAGGGCTTCTTCGCACGCGAATACCAGCTCCACCGCGCGCACGATAATGCTTCGGAACGGGTTCAGGCAGGGCGGCTTGAGACCGGCCTCGGCCGCCGCCTGGCGCGCGCTCTCGGGCAGCTTGTCGTAGTTCAGATTAAAACGCGCCATCGGCCCCACCAGGTAGGAGCCGCGCTTGCGCAACTGCGATTGCAGCGCGTTCGAATGCTTCACGTGCTGCTCGACGAAGTGTTCCTCGTACTCGTGGGCTTCGATATCCAGGCCTTTGTTCGAAATCAGCCGGCCCTTGTTGAGCGGATATTCGTCCCGGTGCGAGAGCGCCACGAACTCGTAGTCCTGCTCGAAGTCGGGGAATGGGAACCCGGCCACCAGCTTCACCGTCTCAATCGAAGTGTCGCGCGCCCACTTCAAATCGTCCACCAGCGCCCGCAGCTCGCTGCGCTGAGGCGTCCGGTAAAATCCGCCCACGCACACCGAGATGGGATGAATCTCCCGCCCGCCCAGCACCGTCATCAGTTGATTGCCGATCTTCTTCAACCGCAGCGCCTTTTCGACCTTCTCGCCGTGGTCGCGCGCCATCTCGATGGCGTCGGCGTAACCCAGAAAGTCCGGCGCGTGCAGCATGTAAATGTGGAGCGCGTGGCTCTCGATCCACTCGCCGCAGTAGAACAGCCTCCGCAACAGGCGCACCGCTGGATCGACCTTCACCCCCAGGGCTCTTTCGATGGCGTGCACCGCGCTCATCTGATAGGCGATCGGACAGATCCCGCAGATGCGCGCCGTGATGTCGGGAGCTTCGAACACGTGCCGCCCCCGCAGAAAGGCCTCGAACATTCGCGGCGGCTCGAAGATCGTCAGCTTCACGTCTTCTACCCGCTCGCCCCGGAACTTGATCTGGAGCGCGCCCTCGCCCTCCACGCGGGTCAGCATGTTGACCTTGATCGTCCTCCCGGTCATCGCCGAACCTCCTTGTCGGGCGTGGAACCGCCCGCCCGGCCTGCACAGGCGGTTCCGCCCGCGAACTACACCGGTACGGCCAGCTCCAGCTTGGCCTTCACCACCGGATCGTCCGGTGAGCGCTTCATCTCGAAGCCCACCTTCTCGCAGATGCGCTGCATCACGAAGTTGTCCGGCAGAATGTCGCCGGTTACGCGGCCCACTTTCTCGTCTCTGGCCACGTCCAAAATCCTGCGCAACAGCTCCGCTCCCAGGCCCTTGCCCTGGAACTCGTCGCTGATGATCAAGGCGAACTCGGCTTCGTCGGTTCCATGCGTCTTCTTCAGGCGCGCTACCGCGATGATGCGCGCCTCGCCCGTCGCCGGGTCTTTGATTTCCCCGACCAGCGCCATCTCGCGGTCATAGTCGATAAAGCAGATGCGGGTCAGCCGTTCATGCGCCACGCGCTGGCTCAGCTTGAGCACGTGTAGATAGCGCTGATACACCGAGCGGTCCGACAGCGTTTCGTGAAACTTCGCCATCGTCGGCTCGTCCTCCGGCCGTATGGGCCGGATCGCCACCGTCGCGCCGTCCTTCATCTTGCACGTACCGACGTACTTCGACGGGTATGGGCGAATCGAGAGCTTCGGCAGCTTGTCTTCGGTAACATCGGCGCCGTACACCACTACGCGCGCGTCCAGCGCCACCAACTGCTCCGGCGAGGCCAGCAGCGGGTTGATGTCGATCTCTTTGATCCACGGCTGCTCCACCACCAGCTGGCTGAAGCGAACCAGCAACTGCTCGAGCGCGGCCAGATCCACCGGCTTGCGCCCCCGCACGCCCTTGAGCGCGGTATAGATCTTGGTCTGCTCCATCATCCGCCGCGCCAGCGTGCTGTTCAGCGGCGGCAGCGCCAGCGCCCGGTCCTTGAAGACTTCCACCAGTTGGCCGCCCATGCCGAACAGCAGCACCGGTCCGAACTGCGCGTCCACGCTCGACCCGATAATCACCTCGTAGCCATCCAGCTTGATCATCGGCTGCACGGTCACGCCCTGGAAATGCTGCGCGCCCACCTTCTCGGCCACCGAGCTTTCGATGCCCTTGAACGCCGCCTTCACCGCGTCTTCGGTCCGCAGGTTGAGCACCACGCCGCCCACATCGGTCTTGTGCGAGATGGTCTCCGAATACAGCTTCAGCACCACCGGGAACCCGATGTCCTTGGCCAGCGCAACTGCCTGATCCACATTGGTTGCGATGCGCGTGTCCACGGTCGGGATGCCGTAAGTGGCTAGTAATTGCTTCGATTCGAACTCGGTGAGGATCGTGCGGCCGCTCTTGCGCACCGCCTGGATGATCTTGCCCGCCTTCGCCCGGTCCGCCTCGGCTTCCTCGCTCGCCGCCGCCATCGGAGTCTCGTAGAGGCCTCGCAGGTTATAAGCGAAGCGCCACATGTACACGAACGCGCGCGCCGCCGTGTCCGGATAGGAGAACGTCGGAATGCCGGCGCGGTTCAGGATCTCCTCGCCCGCGGCCACTTCCGTTCCGCCCATCCAGCTCGCCAGCACCGGCTTGCCTTCGATGCTCGCGTACGGCTTCAGTTGATCGGCCGTCTTGGTGGGATCCGTCATCGATTGCGGCGTCAGGATCACCAGCATTCCATCGGCGTTCGGATCCTTGGCCACGATCTCGAGCGCCTTGGCATACCGCTCCGGAGCCGCGTCCCCCAGAATGTCCATGGGGTTGTTGTGGCTCCACGCCGCCGGGAGAATCTTATTCAGCTCCTCCAAAGTGCTCTGCGAAATCTCGGCGGTCTCGGCGCCGGCCATCACCAGAGCATCGGTCGCCAGCACCGCCGGCCCTCCGGCGTTGGTCACGATCGCCAGGCGCGGTCCCCTCGGCCGCGGCTGCTTGGCCAGCACTTCCGCCATATCGAACAGGTCCGCGATGTCGTTCACGCGCAGTACTCCGCTGCGCCGGAACGCGGCTTCGAGCACTTCGTCGCTGCCCGTCAGCGATCCGGTGTGAGAGGCGGCGGCCTTCGCGGCGGCCGCACTGCGTCCCGGCTTGATCACGATGATGGGCTTGGTCAGCGCCACTTCCCGCGCCGCCGAAAGGAACGCGCGCGCGTCGCCGATGCTCTCCATGTAAAGCAGAATGCTCCGCGTCCGCGGGTCCTGCCCCAGGTAGTCGATCAAATCGCCCCAGCCGATATCGGCCATCGAGCCGATCGAAACGAAAGCGCTGAACCCCACCTGCTCCCGAATGCTCCAATCGAGAACCGCCGTGCACAGCGCGCCGCTTTGGCTGATGAAACCCACGTTGCCGGCCAGGGCCATGCCCCGGGCGAACGTCGCGTTCAACCCCGAAAGCGGGCTCATCAGGCCCAGGCAGTTGGGACCGATGATCCGCATCCCGCCCTTGCGAGCCTCGTCGAGAACGGCCGTCTCGAGCGCCAGCCCCTCGGGGCCCAGTTCCTTGAATCCTGCCGAAATGACGATGGCGGCCTTCACGCCCGCCTGCACACACTCGCGCATGATTCCGGGAATCGTCTTGGCCGGCGTGGTGACCACCGCCAGGTCCACCTTCTCCGGCACGGCGCCGATGCTGGGATACGCCCGTATCCCCAGAACGCTCGGCCGTTTTGGGTTCACCGGGTAAACCGTGCCGCCGAACGGCGTGCTGATCAGGTTCCACAGCACCGTGCGGCCCACGCTGCCCGGGTTCTCCGTCGCGCCAATCAGCGCTACCGACTCGGGTTGGAAAAAAACGTCCAGCGAATGCTCCCGCGGCCGCAACATCTCCTGCGCGGAATCACCGCCGGTAATCTTCAGTTTCTTCATGCAATCTGTTCCTCGCTAAGACTGATATAAATGGCTCGCGGCTCTGCCGCAGACTACTTCCACTTCCTCGATCAGCGCCGGCAATGCCGACTCCACTTCGGGCGATAGCTTCTCCCCGTACTCGAACGAACGCGCTCCAACGGAGAAAAACCACGCTTCCGGCTGGCTCCCGTATAGCTTGGCGGCCATTCCGAGAAGCGCCGGCGGGCTCAACTGGTGGGAGAACGCGGCAGACGGGGCACGGTCAGGCACGACTCGTTCGCGCCTCACCTCTCCCGGACTATTATCGCAGGCCGCGTCGATGAAAACCACGAACTCGCTCCGGCCGATTTCCTCGGCCAGTTCCGGCATCAACTGATGCGAAACGCGCACCGCCACCTCGTGGCCGGCCAGGCGGGCTTCCAGTTGCTCCGCCGCCCTCCAGCCGGCGCCGTCGTCGCCCCGCAGCGGGTTGCCCCAGCCGATGACCAGCACCCTCACGATTTCTCCGCGTCGTCGCTGGCTTGCCGGAACTGCCAGGCCCACGCATTGAAACCGCGGAAGGACCGCGTGATTTCGTCGTTCGATTGGCCCAGGTCGCGCAGTTGCGTCGTCCAGGCCGCGGTATTGGCGCTCTCCATCGGGCCGTAACACCCGAAGCAGCCCCGGCCGAACCGCGGGCACAGCGCCCCGCACCCCGTCTGCGTCACCGGCCCCAGGCACGCAACGCCTTTGGCGATCGCGATGCACACGTTCCCGCTGCGCTTGCACTTCATGCATACGCTGTGCGTCGGAATGTTCGGCTTGCGGCCCGCGATTGCGGCGCTCACCAGCTCCAGCAGGTGCTTCTTGTTGATCGGACACCCGCGCAGCTCGAAGTCCACCGGCACGTGCTCGGCGATGGGCGTGGACATCTTCAGCGTCTGTATGAAATCCGGGTGCGCGTAAACTGTGCGCACGTACTCGGCTACGTCGCTCCAGTTGCGCAGCGCCTGTATGCCGCCCGCGGTCGCACACGCCCCCATCGTCACCAGCACGTCGCATTGCCGCCGCACCTGCTGGATCCGTTCGGCATCGTGGTGCGTGGTGATCGATCCCTCCACCAGCGCGATGTCGTAAGGTCCCTTCGCCATGTTGCGCGAGGCCTCGGGAAAGTAGGAGATCTCGACAGCCCCGGCCACCGCCATCAACTCGTCCTCGCAATCGAGCAGGCTCAACTGGCACCCGTCGCAGGAAGCGAACTTGAATACCGCGATCTTAGGTTTCTTACCGGCGCTCATGGATTTCGCCTCTACAGCTCATGCTTCTCCAGCCACGGCCGCATCTGTTCGTAGGTAAATATCGGACCGTCCTTGCAGACGAAGTACGGGCCCATTTGGCAGTGGCCGCAAAGCCCCACCGCGCACTTCATATTCCGCTCCATCGAAAGGTGAATCTGGGTCCGCGAAATTCCGCGCTTCTCGATCTCGCGGACCACGTACCGCATCATGATCTCCGGCCCGCAGATCATCGCCGTCGTCCCCACCGGGTGTAGCCGGACGTAACGGAACAGCGTCGTCACCACGCCTACATACCCCCGCCAGTTGACGCCGCCGTAATCGACCGTGCTCAGCACTTGTGTATCGGCCAGCCGCCCCCATTCGGCGAGCTGCTTGCGATAGAGCAGGTCGCGCGGGCTGCGCGCCCCGTAGAGCACAATCAGCCGCACGTAGTCGTCGCGGTGCCGCAGCACCTCGTGTATGGCCGGCCTGAGCGGCGCCAGGCCGATTCCTCCGGCCACAATCAGCACGTCCCGCCCCCGCGCGGCCTCCACCGGCCAGCTCGTGCCAAACGGCCCCCGCACCCCGACCGTTTGGCCGGGCTTCAGATTCACCAGCGCGTGCGTGGCCTTGCCCACCGAGCGCACCGTGTAATGCAGCCGCCCGGATTCGTTCGGATCGCCGCAGATCGAGATCGGCAGCTCGCCCACCCCGAACACATAGAGCATGCTGAACTGGCCCGGCGAGAAGCCCGGAAGCGGCTCCCCTTCGCCCGGCTCCAGAGTCAGAGTGAAGGTGTCGTAAGTCTCTTTGACCACGCTCGCCACGCGCGCCATCGTCATCGGGGGCGGCAGCGCGGGCGCGTGCGCGATGGGAACGGTGGCAGCCACGCTCATATGAGTTTCGAGCCTCCGTGTACCGGCGCATAGAGATCGAGCAACTGCACGCGGGTCGCCTGCAGCCGCCGCACTACCACCCGCAGCAGCTTCTGCAGGAACTGATAGCCGAAGACCGGATCTTCCTGGCAAGCCTGCCGCAGCCGCGCCCCGTCGAAGGTCAGCGCCTGCACCGGTTCGATCACCCGCGCCTGAAAGAGCTTTCCGCCCTCCGCCATCACCGACGACCAGCCCAGCTCCTCGCCCGCTCCCACCGTCTGCACCCGCAGGATGCGTCCCGGCGCCGAAGCTTCCAGGGCGACCTTGCCTGAAAGAATCAGGTAGAACAATCCCGATTCGTCGCCTTGCCGGAAAATCATCTGCTCCCTCGCGAACTGCACCTCGTTCGCGAGATCCGCCATCTTCGCGACGTGCTCCGCCTTCATCCCCTGAAGGAACGGATGGTCCCTCAGCACCTCGATCAGCTTCGCCCTATCCATCGCATCGCCCTCCCAATCCGTTGACCGCAGGAGCGGCCCCCCGAATGGCGGCCACCTCCTCGGTGATGTCGATTTTCCCCGGGCACCAGGTAATGCAGCGCCCGCACCCCACGCACCCGAACGTCCCGAACTGGTCCACCCAGTACGCCAGCTTGTGCGTGAGCCATTGGCGGTAGCGAGACTTCACCGACAGCCGCACGCTGCCACCGTGTATGTACGAGAAGCTATCGGTGAAACAGGAGTCCCACTTGCGCCAGCGCTCGGCTTCGTGTCCCGCAACGTCGGTCAGGTCCTCGACGGTAGTGCAGAAGCAGGTCGGGCAGACCAGGGTGCAATTGGCGCAGCTCAGGCACCGCAGCGCCACTTCGTCCCAGACCGGGCTGTCGAAGCTCTCCGTCAGCAGCTCTTTGAGGCCCGTGGTGTCCAGCTTCCGTTCGATCTGGCCGCGCGTACCTTCCACCAGGGCATCCGCCGCGGCAATCTCCCCGGCCTCCGGCTCACGATGCGGGATCGCCGCCAGCAGTTCCGCTCCGGCCTCGCTGCCAACTTCCACCACGAACAAGCCCCGGTCGGCCACCTCGGTCAGCGCCAGGTCGAAGCCCGCCTCGGCGCGCGGTCCGGTGCCCATCGACGTGCAGAAGCACGTTCCGGCCGCTTGTGTGCAATTCACCGCGATGATCAGCGCGTTTCGCCGGCGGGCCTGGTAGCCCGGGTCCACGTACCGGTCGCCCTGGAAGATCCGGTCCTGGCGCTCGATTGCCGCTAATTCGCACGATCTGACACCTAAAAACGCTCTTTTTGCAGGTTTTGGCGGATTGCCCAGGATGCGGAAGGCATCGCCGTCCCGGCTCCCCTCGAACATCTGCAGCTCGGGAGGATGCAGGTAGCGTTTCCAGCCTTGCGGCCCCAGGTTGTGGCCAAACAGCGCCGCGTCCCCGCGCTTCTTCAGCCGGTAACGGCCAGGGGACTGCTCGTCTCCCCATCCGGCGGGAAGGTCCTCAATCCCTTCGATGACGTCGCACGTGACGGCGCCGTCGCGCACGGTGGGGCCTATCACTTCATAGCCCTGATCTTTGAGGAGGGTAATCAATGACGCGAGCGCCGCGACATCGAGCGTCGCCCGGGCGCCAACAGCAGGCAGGGTCGTTTCCATCGCGACTCCTAAGGTTCGGCCTTCGATGAACCCCTGTCGGGATGCACCCTCCTGGCCAAAACCAACCTATTGTAACGCCAGAGCTTATATTCAGATCGGTTTTTGCGGCTGGGTGAGATGCCCCACCCTGGCCCTATCGTGCCCCTGCCCGCCGTTTTTCGTACTGATCGAACCGCTCCCGGTAGTTCTCATAGCCAGCCCGGCCCATCAGGCCGAAGGTGAACTTCTTCCCGGCCTCGACTCCCGGCTGGTCGAAGGCGTCAATTCCTTGCAACTCCCCCATAAACGCGGTCTGGAACTCCAGCAACTGGAAGAAGGCGCCCAGATGTTCCTCGTCCACCCGCTCGAGCGTGAAGGTGCAGTTCGGGCGGCCGGCTTCGGTCAATGCCGCGGCCGTTGCGCGCCGCTCGGCGTCGATGAGCGTGGCAAGATCCTGGCCGGCCAGGTAGTCGAATGCCTCCAGTTTCAGGCGCGTCTTGGGGATACGGCCGGCATTGGGCTGCTTCTGAACTGCCCAGAAGGTGAACGTCTTATCATTCGGCCCTTCGATGTAAAGCTGCACCTGCGAATGTTGATCCGTGGCGCCCAGCGCCGCCACCGGCGTCTGGCCCATATTGACCACTTCGCCTGTGCGCAGCCGCGCCTTGCCCAACGATTCCGCCCAAAGCTGCCGGAACCAGAACGCCGTGCCCCAGAGCCGGTTCGAATAGGGGAAGGCAACCTGGATCGGCTTGTGCTTTCGGTTCCAGATCAGCCATTGATAGAGCGCCGAGCGGAGCGCGATATTGCCGCCCAGGTCCTCCCGCCAACAGGACTCCGTCATGCGCGCGGCGCCCTTCAGAATCTTACGGATATCGATTCCGATCAGCGCCGCCGGGACCATCCCCACCGGCGTCAGCACGCTGAAGCGGCCGCCCACGTTGGCCGGAATCTCGAAGGTGCGGTATTTCTCTCGCGCCGCCAGGGTGGCCAGGTCGCCCTTTCCCGCCGAAGTGACGGCCACGATTCGCTGGCTCGCCTTGCGGCCCAGTTTCTTGGCCATCCACTCGCGGACCATGAGAAACGTGGCCACCGTTTCCGCCGTTGCGCCCGACTTGGCGATCACTACAGCCATGGTTTTCTTCGGATCCATCGAGTCGAGCGCGCCTTCGACGAAGGACGGATCGACGTTGTCCAGAATCACCAACCGCGGGTTCTTCCGCGAGAACGCGGGCTGCACCGGATGCGGCCCCCGCAGGGCGTTGTCGATTGCCCACGCCCCGAGCGCGCTGCCGCCGATTCCCACGACGCAGACCGTCTCGTAGGAGCCGCGCACCTGCCCCGCGAATTTCAGGATGTCTTTGGCCGTCCGGCTCTCAAGCGGCAGACCCGGAAAGCCTTGCTGCCCCGCATCGCTGATCTTCCGGAAGCCCTTCAGCGCTTCGGTAGCTCTCGAGATGTGGTCCTTGATTTCCGTGCGGGTGAGGCCGTGGTCGCCGATCATATCGGCCGACAGGTTCTTGGAATCGAATTCGATGGTCATAGGAGTGGATCAGTTCTTAACCTATCAGCAAACGCGCCACGGAGGGGACCGCCGCGCTGGTCGGGTCGGTGGCCAGCCGGGGACGGAGGCTGCGGCCGGGATCGCGGCGGCGAGCCGGGGGCGGGATCGTGGTGGCGAGCTGCCGGTGGAGGCTGCGGGGTGGGAACGCAGACGGCGGCGGCGAGCCGGGGATGACGGCTGGGGCTAGATCGCGGTGGCGAGCCGACGGCGTAGGCTGGGGGTGGGAACGCGGACGGCGGCGGCCTTCGACGGCTGGGGCTGGGATCGCGGCGGCGATCTGCCGGTAGAGGCTGCGGGGTGGGAACGCGGACGGGTGGGATCGCGGCGGCGAGGCGCAAAGGCGCCCGTGAGGGCTAGCGCCGGCGGAGGGTGCTGGGGTTGGGGTCGTAGCGCGCGGGGAAGGTCTTCGACATGTGGTCGTGCATGGTCAGGGCTTCTTCGTCGATCAGGGCCCAGACGAGGCCCAGGCCGACGCCGACGATCCCCAGGCAGAAGAGGCCGAAGCGAACCGTGAGACGGCCCCAGCCGGGCGGGTGGCCGTCGAACGTCAACGCGCGCAGGCCGAAACAGCGCATTCCCGCCGTCTCGCGGCCCAGGACGGCCCAGAATAGGTGGTAGAACGCGGCCAGCGCCAGTGCAGCCGCCAGGAAGGGAACCGCGGCTTTGCCGCTCCATTGAAAGCGGCCGCCCGCCAGGTAGAACGCCAGCGCCGCCACCGCCAACACCGCACCCACGAACGCCGCATCGAGGAGCGCGGCCTTGATGCGGACGATGGGCGGGGCCACGGACGCGTCGTCATTGACCGCTTTTTTCTCGGGCCGGGCGGGCGAGCGTAGATCGAGAGGGGTCTGTTCATCCTGCGACCGGGACGTGCGGCGCGCCGAGGGGCGCCAGCGGGGGCGGGACCTGCCGGGAGCGGGGTCGCGGGGAAAGGGAATGATTTTGGGCCGGTCGTCAAACAAGGGCGCCTGCCTCGAAGGAACGCCGCTGGGGGTGGCGGGCCTCTCGACGGCTGCCGGTTCCGGGGTCTCCAGAGCCAGAACCGCGGCGGAGGTCTCCACGGGAAAGGCGGCCGGAACACGGCGGCCGCAGTGGTCGCAGCGATGTCCATCCTCCGATATCAATGAACCGCAATGCCGGCAACGCACGTCTTTGACTCCATGCGCGGCGCCAAGCGGAGCAGGTTCTCCGTGTTAGCATTGTCCCTTGAGGCGAGACAGACGGCCGCGCAAATCCTCTCATGGAGTAAGTAACATACTCACAGCGATTTGTCACTACATTTTCTCACGCGGGGCTATTTTTTGTGTCGTTGCGGCTCTGCTGGCGGTCCCGGCGGCCGCCCAGACGGAGCGCTCGCCCTACATTTTCGGTCCCACGCCGCTTCCGACGCCCACACCTCATCCGAGGTCGTTCAAAGTGCAGCCGCCAGCCCAAGTGGGCGAACGGGAGATCCTCATCGAGGGCGTGCAGCAGATGAAGGAAGGCTCCGTCTACAAGCTACGGGGCGGATCGACGGTCCAGACTATCAGCTACCTGCTCAAGGCCGACGCCATCGACTACGACGAGGACGCCGGCGTGGTCAAAGCCTGGGGCAACGTCTCCCTGTTGCACTTCGAAAACGGCGAGGAGATCTGGGCTGACGAGGCCGAGTACAACGTTGACGACGAAACCGGCAAGTTCTGGAACGTTCGGGGAGCGGCGCACATGCAGAGGCAGCCCCGTCCCATGGAGCTGAGCACAACCAGCCCTTTCTATTTCCAGGGCAAGTGGATGGAGCGGCTGAAGGAGAAGTACATCCTGCACGACGGCTTCATCACCGACTGTAAGATGCCGTCTCCCTGGTGGACTCTGCGGGGTCCCGAGTTCACCATCATTCCCGACGACCATGCCATCGGTTACCGATCCGTCTTCTATCTACGCCGCGTGCCGCTGTTCTTCTTCCCGGTGATCTACAAGCCGCTCGAAGAAGAGCCGCGGCGCAGCGGGTTCCTCCTTCCCAACATCGGGAACAGCTCCCAGCGCGGGCAGATGTTCGGGATGGGCTTCTACTGGGCCGCCAACCGTAGCACCGACCTGACGTACCGCGCTCAGTTCTTCACCGAGCGCGGCTGGGCGCACACCGTCAACTTGCGGGGCAAGATTCTACAGAACACCGATTACAGCGCCGAGGTCTACGGCGTGGAGGATCGCGGCATTCCCGGCACCAGCCCGCTCCAGAAATATCCCGGGTATAACATCCAGGGCCATATCATCTCGCAACTGGGTGATGGATGGTACGGCCGTGCCGACATCAACTACCTGAGCTCGTACGCCTTCCTGCAGGCTTTCACGGAGTCCTACAACGAGGCCATCAGCTCGGAGCTGCATTCCACCGGCTTCCTGACCAAGCCCTGGGAGTCCTACACGTTCGACGTCGCCTTCGAGCGCCTGGAGAACTTCCAGGACGCGACGCCCGGCAATGAGATCGTGATCCGCAAGCTGCCCGAGGTTGACTTCGTCAGCCGCGATCATCTCATCTGGCAGAACATTCCGATCTGGATTTCTTGGGATACGTCCACCGGTTTGCTCTCGCGCAGCCAACCCGACTACCGGACATCCAACTTCGTGAACCGCACGGACCTGTACCCCAGAATCATGTCGGCCCTGCAATGGAAGGGATTCAGCCTGGTTCCGAGCATCGCCGTTCGAGAGACATTCTGGGGCGAGAGCGAGAGCCAGACGCCGGCCGGCATTCAGATACTCAGCAAAGACTTGAACCGGACGGCGGGCGAGGCGGACGTGGACTTCCGGTTTCCGACCCTCTCGCGGGTCTACAAGGCCCCGAAGTGGATGGGCGACAAATTCAAGCACGTGATTGAAGCGGGCGCCAGCTACAAGTACGTGACCGGCGTCGACGACTTCAACAGCGCTGTCCGGTTCGACGCAACCGAAGTCTTCTCCAACACCAACCAGGTGGAACTGTGGATGACCAACCGCATCTATGCGAAGAAGGGCGACAACGTGCTGGACATTCTCACCTGGGACGTGCGCCAGGACCGCTATTTCGATCCCACCTTCGGCGGCGCCGTAACTCCCGGTTGGTGCGGAACCCTGACTTGCCGCAACGTGATTGCCAGTACGCTCGACCTGACCGCCTACGCCTTCCTGGACGGCCCGCGCTCCTATTCGCCGGTAGTTTCCGATCTACGCATCAATCCCACGCCCACGCTGGGCCTAGAATGGCGAACGGACTACGACCCGTTGCACAACGAACTGGTGGCCAGCAGCTTTGCCGGGAGTTACTTCTGGAAGGCGTACCGCTTCACGCTGGGCAAGGACACCCTGCATACCGATCCGGTGCTCGAAGGCAAAGCCGACCAGATCAACGCAGGGTTTAATTGGGGCAGCGACACACGCCGCGGCCTGAGCGCCGGGGTCACCGCGGCCTACGACCTCAACGCGGCCACGCTCCGGGTGGTCTTGAGCCAGTTCACCTATAACACCGACTGCTGCGGGCTCAGTGTACAGTACGGGAAGTGGAACGTCGGGCTCCGGTTCGACACCGTGTTCCGCCTGTCGCTATCGGTGGCCAATATCGGCTCCTTCGGAACGCTGCGAAAGCAGGAGCAGTTGTTCTGAGCGCTGCTATACTAATCGAAAGGAGCCAGCTTCCACTTTGTCCTTTCGGGAACAATTGCGTCTGTTTGCGCACATCGGCGCCCTGCCCGCACTCGCGACCGGCGAAGAAACGCTGATCGGGGGCCAGGCGGTGCTCGAGGGCGTCATGATGCGCGCGCCGCACAGTTATTGCGTGGCCGTGCGCAAGCCGACGGGCCAGATGGTCACCGACGAACGTCCGCTGCCGAGGATCTCCGAGAAGTACCCCATCTTCCGCTACCCCGTCCTGCGCGGCTTGGGCACACTGGGCCAAGCTATGGCGCTCGGCGTCAGGGCGCTGCAGTTCTCGGCCAAGGCGGCGATCGAGGGTTCCGCGCCAGAGGGAACGAAGAAAGAAGTCCCGGGCTGGGTGATGGCTCTCAACCTGGCGGCCTCGCTCCTGTTCTTCCTGTTCCTCTATAAGTTTGTGCCGCTGTACCTGGCCACCGAGGTGGGCAAGTCGGTTCCGGCTCTGAAGGGCCGCATCCCCTTCAACCTGGTGGACGGCGTTATCCGCATGACCATCTTCGTGGGCTTCCTGTTCCTGATCTCGCGATGGAAGGACATGCGGCGCGTCTTTGAATACCACGGCGCCGAGCACCGCGTGGTGTTCAACTACGAATCGGGCAAGCCCGTGACGGTGGAGAACGCGCAATCGTTTTCGACATTCCACCCGCGCTGCGGCACCAGTTTCCTGCTGGTGGTGATGCTGGTCTCGATCGCCGTGTACACGCTTTTGCCGTTCGATTCTTTTCTGCTGAAACTGGCCGGCCGCATCGCGCTGCTGCCTGTGATTGTCGGGCTGAGCTATGAAGCCATACGCTACGCCGGCAAGCACCGCACCGGTTTGCTGGCCACGCTGACCGCTCCCGGCCTTTGGCTCCAGCGCATCACCACCAAGCCGCCCAACGACGCCCAGACCGCGGTCGCCATACGTGCCCTGGAAGGCGCGATGGAGATCGAAAAGGCGCAGGGCGGCCCGCTCGTGGTCGCCTAACCTCCGCATGGAATATCTCAACAAGCTGGATCAACTCGAAGCACGCTACGAGGAACTCACGGGCCAGATGGCCGACCCCGCCGTCATCGACGACGCCGAGCGTTACCGCAAGATCGCCAAGGCTCATCGCGAGCTCGACGAAACGGTCTTGAAGTACCGCGAGTGGAAGCGCGTGCGGCAGGAGATCGAGGGCGCACGCGCCATGCTCGCCGAGAGCGACGAGGAATTGCGCGACATGGCCGCCGAAGAGGTGGCCCGGCAGGAACCCGAGTTGGCACGGCTGGAGGAGGAACTCCAGGGTCTGATGCTGCCCAAGGACCCCAACGACGAAAAGAACATCGTCCTCGAAATCCGCGCCGGCACGGGCGGCGACGAGGCGACGCTTTTCGTGGCCGATGTTTTCCGGATGTACTCGCGCTTCGCCGAACTGCGGCACTGGAAGGTGGAGATCACCGGCGTGAGCGAATCGGCGGCGGGCGGGATGAAAGAAGTGATCGCGCTGGTAAGCGGCGACAAAGTCTACAGCAAGCTGAAGTACGAGAGCGGAGTGCACCGCGTACAGCGCGTGCCGGCGACGGAACAGCAGGGCCGCATTCACACCTCGGCCATTACCGTAGCCGTTCTGCCCGAGGCGGACGAAGTCGAGGTCGAGATCGAACCGAAGGATATCCGTATCGACACGTTCTGCTCGTCGGGGCCAGGCGGCCAGTCGGTGAACACGACTTATTCGGCCGTGCGCCTCACACACCTGCCCACCGGACTGGTGGTCTCCTGCCAGGACGAGAAATCGCAGATCAAGAACCGCGCCAAGGGCATGCGCGTTTTGCGCTCGCGCCTCTACGAGTTGGAACTCGCCAAACAGCGGGCGGAGATTGGCGCCGAGCGGCGCAGTATGGTGGGTTCCGGCGACCGCAGCGAGAAGATCCGGACTTACAACTTCAAGGAAAACCGCCTGACCGATCACCGCATCGGACTAACTCTTTATCAGCTCGATACCATCATGGATGGCCGTCTGGACGCGGTGATCGACGCGCTGGTGACTTACTACCGGACTCATGACAATTCAAACGGCGCTGGGTCAGGGCAGCCGGCTTCTTGAGGACGCCGGAATCGCCGCAGCCCGTCTGACCGCCGAGGTGCTGCTCCTGCACGCGCTCGGCTGCGAGCGCTCCTACCTCTACGCGCACCCGGAAGAAGAGCTGAGCGGCAACGCGTGGCTGCACTACGGCCGCTATTTGCACGAGCGGCTACAGGGAAAGCCGGCGCAATACATCACGGGGCGCCAGGAGTTTTACGGCCGCGAGTTCCGGGTCACGCCGGACGTGCTGATCCCGCGGCCGGAGACGGAGCACTTAGTCGAGACTGCCCTGCGCGTGGCAACGGGCGCACGCCGGGTGCTCGATATCGGCACCGGCTCGGGCGCGGTTGCGGTGACGTTAGCGCTCGAGACTGGCGCGGAGGTTTGGGCCACGGACATTTCGCCTGCGGCCGCGGCCGTGGCTGCTTCGAACGCCCGGCGGCTTGGTGCGCAGGTAAGGTTTGTGATTTGCGATCTGGCCGGGGCCATCGCGGCGGGCTCGATGGACCTGGTGGTCTCGAACCCACCCTATGTCCCGCTGGCGCAGCGCCACAGCCTGCAGCGCGAGGTTCGGGATTGGGAGCCGCCCGTTGCGCTGTTCGCCGGCCAGACTGGCTTGGACATTTACGCCCGCATCGTGGCCGGCACGCCGCGCATTCTCAAGCCCGGTGGCTGGCTGGCGATGGAGGCTCGGGTTTGGACAGCTTGACGCGGTCAGGGCGCTGCTGGCGGGGTGGGCGGAGGTTCGGGTAGAGCCGGACCTGGCGGGGATTCCGAGGGTGATTGCGGCGCGAACGCTGTTGGGCCACGAATGAACGCGAATGAACACGAATAGGATAAAGCTAAGCTATTATTGAGATACAGCCTGCGGCGTGTGAGGGGACTCGATGGGGATTGGGATTCGCATAGAAGACTTGCGCAAGATCTATACCACGCCACCGCCCATGGCGGCGCGCGGAGCCGGTTTCTCCTTTAGCATTCAGCGGTCCGCGAAGAAGGATAAGACCAAGAAGAAGTTCGAGGTCGCGGCGCTGGACGGCATTTCGCTCGAGATCCGCGCCGGCGAGGTTTTCGGGTTGCTGGGGCCGAATGGCGCGGGAAAATCGACCACCATCGGCATCCTCACCACGCGCACTCAGCCCACCTCCGGCCGCGCGTTCATCGGCGACTTCGACGTCTGGCAGGAGCAGGTGAAAGCCAAGCGGCTGATCGGCGTGGTGCCGCAGCGCCCGAATCTGGATTTCGCACTCACGGCGCGCGAAGTGCTCCTTTTCCACGGCGCGTATTTCGGGCAGAGCGCGCGGGAGCGCGAACGGCGGACCGATGAGTTACTCGAAACTTACAAGCTCACCGACCGCGCCGACCACATGGTTCGCACCTTTTCCGGCGGCATGATGCAGCGGCTCTCGATCGCCCGCGCGATGATGCACGATCCCGAAGTGCTGTTTCTGGACGAGCCCTCGGCGGGCCTCGATCCGCAGACGCGGCTGCTGCTGTGGGAGACCATACGCGCCTACCATCGGCTGGGCAAAACCATCGTTCTGACCACGCACTACATGGACGAAGCCGACGCGCTTTCGGACCGGATCGCCATCATCGACCACGGCCGCATCATCGCCCAGGGAACGCCGCAGGGGCTGAAATCGTCCATCCCCGGCGGGTACCTGCTGCGCCTGCGATTCGACCGCGTGCCCGACGGACTGCTGGGGGAATTCGGCAAGCTGCCCGGCGTGAGCGAAGTGCGCGCTTCGGGCGAGACGGCCGCCGACGTCTACGCCGACCGCGGCGGCCCGCTGATGTTCGCCATCGTCAATGCCGCCCAGGCCGCGGGCGTGGAACTGCACGACGTACACATCGAGGAGCCCAGCCTCGAAACCCTCTTCCTGCATCACACCGGAAGGAGTTTACGGGATTGAACTGGAAAACGTTCTACGCACTTCTATCCCGCGACGGCCACGTGGCGCGCCGCAACCTGATCCCGACGCTGGTGCAGAACCTCATCCAGCCGCTGCTTCTGACCTTCGTGTTCGGCCGCGTGCTGACTACCAGCGGCATGATGCAATCGGCGTACAAGAGCGTGCTGTTGCCGGGCATCATGGCGATCAGCATGGTGCTGGCCGGGGTCCAGGCCGTGGCGATGCCGCTGATCGCGGAGTTCCAGTTCACGCGCGAGATCGAAGACCGGCTGCTGGCGCCACTCGAGACAGGTTGGCTGGCTGTCGAGAAAATCATCGCGGGGATGATTCAGGCGCTGGTGGCGGGGCTGGTGGTGATTCCCGCGGCGTGGCTGACGATGGGATCGGGCGTCGCGATCAGCTTCCGCCATCCGCTCGAATTCGCCGCCGTGTGCCTGCTGGTGGCGCTGTTCTCTTCGGCGGGCGGGTTGCTGCTGGGCTGTAGCGTGGGGCAGACGCAGATCGGCCTGATGTTCAGCCTGGTGCTGGCGCCGATGATGATGTTTGGCTGTGCCTACTACCCCTGGGCGGCGCTCAAATCGTTTCCGGTATTGCAGTATGCCGTGCTGATCAACCCGCTGGTGTACGCGAGCGAAGGGCTCCGCGGGGCGCTGGCGCCGCAGACCTCGCACATGAGCACGCTACCGGTCTTCGGCGCGCTGGTTGCCTTTGACGTGCTGTTCATGGTGGGCGGGCTGAAGAAGTTCCAAAGCAAGGCGGTGAGCTGAGTCCCTGGCGACCGCTCCCTCGCGGCCGTGCGGTAAGCTGAGTCCGTGGTGCGGACCATCTTCCACCTCGACATGGACGCCTTCTTCGTGTCGGTGGAAGAGCTGTTCGATCCTTCGCTCAAGGGCAAACCGGTGGTGGTGGGCGGCCGGCCCAACGAGCGCGGAGTGGTCTCGGCGGCCTCCTACGCCGCACGCAAGTTCGGCGTGCACTCAGCCATGCCGCTGCGCACGGCGTACAAGACGTGCCCGCAGGCGATCTTCGTGGACGGCCATCCCGAGCGTTATCGCGAGTACTCGGAGAAAGTCTTCGAGGTGTTGAACGGCTTCTCCCCGCGCGTGGAGATGGCGTCGATCGACGAAGCGTACCTCGAAATGACCGGCACGGAGCGGCTGCACGGGCCGCCGATCGAGGCCGCACATCTGCTGCACCGGCGCGTCAAGGAGAAGACCAATCTCAACTGCTCGATCGGCATCTCCACCGCGCGGCTGGTGTCGAAGGTGGCGTCCGATCAGGCCAAGCCCAACGGCGTGTTGTGGGTGATTCCGGGCGCCGAAGCCGCGTTCCTGGCGCCGCTCGACGTGCGAAGGATTCCGGGCGTCGGCAAGGTCACGGAGGGGCGCCTGCACGCGCTCGGCATTCGCAAGGTGGGCGATCTGGCGCGGCTCGACGAGGCGTTTCTCGAGGAGAAGTTCGGCAAGTGGGGACTGGCGATGGCGGGCAAATCGAGGGGGCTGGACGCCGGCGGCTGGTTCGACACGGAGGTGGGCGAAGAAGAGGCGCCCAAATCGATCAGCCATGAGCACACCTTCGACGTGGACACCGCGGAGGCAGCCGCGCTCGAGGCCACGCTGGCGCGCCTCTCGGTGATGGTGGGCCGGCGCCTGCGCGAGCATGGACTCTACGCGCGCACGGTCCAGCTCAAGCTGCGCTATAAGGATTTCACGACGCTCACTCGCGCGCTCACGCTCGATCACGCGACTGACCTTGATACCGAGCTGCTCGACACCGTGCGGCTGCTGTTTCGCAAGAATTGGAAGCCAGGCGCGGCCGTGCGGCTGCTGGGGGTTCATGCCGGCTCGCTCGAGGCGAGCGAAGGGCAGATGAGCCTGCTTGAATCGGAACGCAGCGGCCGCTGGCATAAAGCGCTCGAGGCGGCTGACCGGCTGCGCGATAAGTTCGGCGAATCGGCGGTCTCGCTTGGTGGCGCGGTCGGAGGCGCGTACCGGGAGCGCGTGCATGAGAACCCGGCGAGCCTGCCGGGAAAAACTGGGAAGCCCCGAAAGGTATAATTGCCCGGAGGTGATCCGTTGAAAATCGATGCCGAATACCTGCGCCAGCACTTTGCCGAGCTTTCCGATGAAGGGCTCCGGGAGATCGACAGGGGCGAGCTTGTCGAAGCGGCCAGAGGCTGGTACGACGAGGAGGTGGCGCGGCGGCGCGCGTGTAGCAAGACTCAGCCCGAAGCCAAGCCGCCGGAGGCTGCGGAGGCTCAGGAGGAAGACGGCGGCGACGAGGACAGCGGCGACGAACCAGAATGGCTGGACGGGGCGGCGTGTGTGCGCTCGTTTGTGGGCCAGAACGAAGGGCTGAACGGCGCCTCCGAGGTTGTCCAGGTGCTGGACGCGGCCGGGGTTCCAAACCATGTCACCATACGGAAAATGGCAGAGGGGGAGGATGAGCTCGGACGGGATCTGTATAGCGTAATGGTTCCGATGGGGCGCAGCCTCGAAGCCACGAGCGTTCTGGATCGGGATCTTTTCAACGCCAGGCTCGAGGAGGATTGGAGAATCCAGCTCGAAGCGCTCACCGATTCGGAGTTCTATGCGCTCGATCCCGAGATCCTCTGCGCCGGGCTCCTGGACGGGGCGCGGCGCCTCAAGAAGGCGTACGAAGACGAGGTGGCCCACCGAAGGCAGCGGCGGTGAGGGGGGTGGCCTTCACGCAAATCCCTTTTGAGGAACTGCGCACCCTCCTGGTTCCGTTGCGCGAGCACGCCGGACTCTGCTTCCCGGCCCGGATTAGTCCCGCGCACGCACCCGCCAACCCGGTGCCATAATGGCTCTCGGGAGCTGCCGCCGCGGGAATTGCCTACCGGCGAGACCGCGCGAAAGCGGCGCGCCACCGTGCAGGAGGAAGAGCCGCAATGGAACCGACCACCACGATCGCCATCACGGACGGCCTTGACGAAGAGCTGAATCCGTGGCTGGCCGCCGAAGCCAGATTCGATGAGGCCGCCAACCGGCTGGGCCTCGATGAGGGCCTTGCCAAAGTGCTGCGAACACCGGCCAAGGAACTCACCGTTCACATCCCGGTGACGCTCGACGACGGACGCCTGGAAGTCTTCACGGGCTACCGCGTGCAGCACTCGATTGCGCGAGGGCCCGCCAAGGGCGGCGTGCGCTTCGCGCCGGATGTGACGCTCGACGAAGTGCGAGCGCTCGCGGCGTGGATGACCTGGAAGTGCGCGGTGGTCAACATCCCCTTCGGAGGCGCGAAGGGCGGCGTGATCTGCGATCCCAAAGTGCTTTCCGATTTCGAGCTGGAGCGCATCACGCGCCGCTACACGGCCGAAATCATCCCGCTGATCGGGCCCGAGCGCGACGTGCCTGCGCCCGATGTGAACACCAACGATCAGACCATGGCCTGGATCATGGACACGTACTCGATGCACCTGGGGCGGACGGTGACGGCCGTGGTGACGGGCAAGCCGCTCGACCTGGGCGGGTCGCGCGGGCGCCCGGAGGCCACCGGACGCGGGTGCATGATCGTGGCGCTCGAGGCCTTGAAGAAGCTGGGCATCGACCGCGCCTCGGCGCGCGTGGTCATACAGGGCTTCGGCAACGTGGGCGGAATGGCGGCCAAGCTGATGGCCCGCGCCGGATTCAAGATCGTCTCCATCATCGAGGCCGAGGGCGCGGTTTATAACCCGCACGGGCTCGACATCGCCGCCTTGATGCAGCATCGCAAGGAGACCGGGTCCGTCGCCGATTTCCCCGGCGGGGAAGCCATCGACCCGGCCGCGGCGATGTTCCTCGATTGCGACGTGCTGATGCCCGCCGCGCGCGAGAACGTCATCACCTCGCAGAATGCCTCACGCATACGCGCCCGCATTCTCTGCGAAGGCGCCAACGGCCCCACCACTCCGCTGGCCGACGAGATGCTGGCCGCGAGCGGCGTTTTCGTCATTCCCGACATTTTGGCGAACGCGGGCGGCGTCACCGTATCCTATTTCGAATGGGTGCAGGACCGCCAGGGCTTCTTCTGGAACGAGGACCTGGTGAACCAGCGCCTGGAAGAAATCATGGTGGAGAACTTCGGCCGCGTGGTGGACTACGCGGAGAAGCACGGCGTCAACAACCGCATCGCGGCGTACATGCTGGCGCTCGACCGCGTAGCGTTCGCGATCAAGCTGCGGGGGATTTACGCATGATGACGCGAGGCACGTTCCGGCGCGCCGTGCCCGCCATCGTGCGGACAGAGGTAGCCTGGCGTGAGTGCTGACGCTTCGACGCCGCTCATGCGGCAGTACCAGTCGATCAAGAACCAAGTGCCTGGCGCCTTGCTGATGTTCCGGCTGGGCGATTTCTACGAGTTGTTTTACGAGGACGCCGTCACCGCCGCGCGCGAACTCGAGATCACCCTCACCTCGCGGAACAAGGAGAAGGGCCAGGGCATACCGATGTGCGGTGTGCCCCACCACGCCGCCGAATCCTATATTGCGCGCCTGGTGCAGCGCGGCTACCGCGTGGCCATCTGCGACCAGATGGAAGATCCGCGCTTCACCAAGAAGCTTGTGAAGCGCGAGCTGGCCCGCGTGGTGACGCCGGGCACCGCCACCGAGCCGGGCCTGCTACGCCCGCACGAGAACAACTTCCTGGCGGCCGTCCTCGAGAGCGGCCCGCGCGCCGGCCTGGCTTACGTGGACGTTTCGACTGGCGAATTTCGCGCCACCGAGCTGGACGCCGCCGATGTCGAGGCTGCGCTCGATCAACTGGGAGCGCGCGAAGTGCTGTCGCCGGTGGAGAAGAAGCTTGGGGGCAATGGGTATTTGCGCACTGAGATCGAAGGCTGGGTCTTCGGGTTCGACCACGCCGAGCGCAGCCTGAAAGAGCACTACAAACTGCTCGCGCTCGATGGCTGCGGGCTGGCCGACCGCCGGCTCGCCGTGGGCGCGGCGGGCGCCGTTCTGCACTACCTCAAGGAAACTCAGAAATCCGCGCTCGGTCACCTGGAGCGGCCGTCCTACTACGACCGCGCCGATTCGATGATCCTCGATTCCGTCACCGTGCGGAACCTGGAGCTGGTTGAGCCGCTGTTCGCCGCCGATCTGGGCGCCGCGCGGAACGCGACGCTAGCCGGCATCATCGACCAGACTCTGACCGGCATGGGCGGGCGCCTCCTGCGCGCACGCATGTTGCGGCCGTCCATGGACCGGCAGCGGATCGAGGCGCGGCTGGACGCAGTGGAGGAATTATCCCGCGCCACGATCCTCAGGAATGAGCTGCGGCAGGTGCTCGGCGATGTGCAGGACCTGGAGCGGCTGCTGGCCAAGATGACGCTGGGGACGGCGGGGCCGCGCGAAGCGATGGCTTTGGGACGCTCGCTGGCGAAGATTCCGCGGCTGAAGGAGCTGGTCTTCGCGGCCGAGGCTGCGCGAACGCGGGCCATCGCGGAGACGCTCGACGAAGTCGCCGAGGTGCGCGACAAAATCCTGGCCGCCATCTCCGACGACCCGCCGGCGATCCTGGCGGACGGCGGCGCTATACGCGCCGGCTTCCATCCCGGCCTGGACGAGCTGCGCGACATCAGCCGCAACAGCCGCCGCTACATCGCCGAGATCGAGGCGCGCGAGCGTACGCGCACCGGGATCGCGTCGCTCAAGGTGCGCTTCAACAACATCTTCGGCTACTACATCGAGATTTCGAAAGCCAACCAGCACCTGGCGCCGGCCGATTACGAGCGCAAGCAGACGCTGGTCAACGCGGAACGATTCACGACGCCGGAGCTGAAGGAACTCGAGGGCAAGGTGCTCGCGGCGGAAGAGAGAATCCTCGATCTGGAAAAGACGATCTTCGCCGAGGTGCGCTCGTTCGCCGCCGCGCACGCGACTCGCATACGGGGCGCCGCGGGCGCCGTGGCCGAGCTCGATGTGACGGCGGCGCTGGCCGAAGTGGCTGTGCGGGAACGCTACGTCCGTCCCCACTTTTCCGATGCGGGCGAGATGCGGATCGCCGGCGGCCGGCACCCGGTGGTGGAGAAGCTGTGCGAGAGCGAGGCGGGGCGCTTCATCCCCAACGACCTGTATCTCAATTCGAGCTCCGAGTTCATCGCCGTCATCACGGGCCCCAATATGGGCGGGAAATCCACGTATCTGCGGCAGGCGGCGCTGATCGCGATCCTGGCGCAGATGGGGTCGTTCGTGCCGGCCGAAGAAGCGCTGCTGCCGATTGTCGACCGGGTGTTCACGCGCATCGGCGCTTCCGACAACCTCTCGCGCGGCCGCTCCACCTTCATGGTGGAGATGACCGAGACGGCGGTGATTCTCAATACCGCCACCGAGCGGAGCTTCATCGTTCTCGACGAGATCGGGCGCGGAACGGCGACGTACGACGGACTGGCGCTCGCCTGGGCCGTGATCGAGCACATACACGACCGCATCCGCGCCAAGACGCTCTTCGCGACGCACTACCACGAGCTGACGGAGCTGGCCGAGCAGATGGAAGGGGTGCGCAACCTGCGCGTCTCGGTGAAGGAGGCCGGCGACCAGATCATCTTTCTGCGCAAGGTGGAGCCGGGCGCGGCCGACCGCAGTTATGGCATCGAGGTGGCGCGGCTGGCGGCGCTGCCCTCGACCGTGATTGAGCGCGCGCGCCAGGTGCTGGCGCTCCACGAGAAGACCGAGCACGAGGTCACGGGCGAGCTCACGCCCGGCGCGCGGCCCGACCCGGTGCAAATCTCGCTGTTCGAGCCGGTCAACTATGAAATCGCCGCGCGCATACGCGAGCTGAACGTGGACCAGTTGCGTCCCATCGAGGCGCTCCGCCTCCTGGCCGAGCTGCAAGACGAGCTGAGGCGAAAATGAGAATCGCTGGCATCATGAGCGGCACGTCTTTGGACGGCATCGACGTTGCGGTGGTGGAGGTGGGAGGCCGCGACAGGCTGACGCCGCTGGCGTTCCTTTCGACTCCCTACCCGCGGAGCGTGCGCGAAGCCCTGCGCGGAGTCTCGAACGCCGACACCCACACTTCGACCATCGCCCGGCTGAATTTCCTGCTCGGCGAATTGTACGCGGAAGCCGTCATCCGGACCTGCGAACGCAAACGGATTGCGCTCGATTCGATCGCTCTGATCGGCTGCCACGGCCAGACGATCTTCCATGAGGGCGCCCCCGTGAGCTTTCTGCGGCGCCCCATCGCCTGCACGCTGCAGATCGGCGAAGCATCCGTAATCGCCGAGCGCACCGGTATTCCGGTCATCTCCGATTTCCGCACGCGCGACATTGCGGCTGGCGGGCAGGGCGCGCCTCTGGTTCCTTCGGTCAACTACCGTCTCTTCCGCCATCCGCGGCTGGGGCGCGTCGCGCTCAATCTCGGCGGCATCGCCAACATCACCGCGATCCCGCCCAACGCGAAGCTCCGGGATGTAACCGCCTTCGACACCGGCCCGGGCAACATGGTCATCGACGCGCTGGTGGAGCGGCTCACCAAGGGCCGCAGCCGGTATGACCGCAACGGTTGGATCGCGCACGGCGCACCGGTGAACCGCCCTCTGCTCAAGGAGCTGCTGGCATCCCGTTACTACCAGCTCAAGCCGCCCAAATCCGCCGGACGAGAGCAATACGGCGAAGAGTTCGTCGGGCGCATGGTTTCGACCGGGTTGCCGCTACAGGACCTCATCGCCACGGCCACGGCCTTGACGGCCGCCAGCGTCGCCGAGGGCATCGCCCGCTTTGTGCGGCCCCGCATGGCCCTGGATGAGCTGATTGTCTCCGGCGGCGGCGCGCACAACCCGGAAATTCTCAAACACCTCGCGGCGTTTCTGCCGGGAGCGGCGGTGTGCACTTCGGCGGACTACGGCATCGACGTGGATGCCAAAGAGGCCATCGCGTTCGCGATCCTGGCGTTTCAGACCTGGCGCCGGCGCCCTTCTAACGTCCCTTCCGCTACCGGCGCAGCGCGCGCGGTGCTGCTGGGCAAGGTCACTCCGGGGAACAAGCAGCGTGCCGGACGCGTCTTGTAAGTAGGAGGCGGCAAAATGTTCTGCACAAAATGCGGAGTTGAACTCGAGGAGTCCCACGCTTTCTGCCCCAAGTGCGGCAAGCGGGCGCGGCCTGGCGCGGCCGGCGCGACGATCCCACGAACACCGCTCAGCCGTCCCATCGATCAGAAGATGTTCGCGGGCGTCTGCGCGGGCTTCGCGCGCTCCTTCAACATGGACGTCACGCTGATGCGGATCCTGTGGATTGTGGCGACGTTCCTGTCGGGCGGCCTGGCGATCCTGGTCTACATCGGCTGCTGGATCGCCATGCCGAAGGACTACCCCGTGCCGGCGTGACGGCGCCGCTCGCCGGCCGCTACCCCAGCGTGTTCACGGCGCTGCCGTAGCGGGCCTCGAAGGCCGCGATGGCGTCTTCCTGCTGGCGGATGTAACCCAGCTCATCGATGCCATTGAGCAGGCAGTGCTTGGCGAAAGCGTCGATGGGAAACTCCACCGTCCGCCCGCCCGGAATGGTGAGCGTCCGCGACGCCAGGTCGATCGAGACCCGCGCATCTTCCGGCAGAGCGAAAAGCTCGGCATGAACGTCGCGCGCCACGGTGACCGGCAAAAGCGAGTTTTTGAGCGAATTTTGCTGGAAAATGTCGGCAAATGACGTGCTGATGACGGCGCGAAAGCCGAATTGGGTAAGCGCCCAAGGCGCGTGCTCGCGAGAGCTGCCGCAGCCGAAGTTGTCGCCCGCCAGAAGAATTTCGGCGCCCCGCGCGCGCGGCTGATTGAGGATGAAATCCGGCTTCGGATGGCCCTCGGCGTCGTATCGCCAGTCGCAGAACAGTTGGCTGCCGAGTCCCTCCTTCGAGATCGTCTTCAGGAACCGCGCCGGGATGATCTGGTCGGTATCCACGTTGTCGATGGCGAGCGGAACCATCCGGCTTTCGAGCTTCGTGAAGGGCTTCATGCCAGCCTCCTGGGATCGGTGACCACGCCGGTGATGGCGGATGCCGCGGCGGTGAGCGGGCTGGCCAAAATCGTGCGCCCGCCCTTGCCCTGCCGGCCTTCGAAGTTGCGGTTGGAAGTCGCGACGCCGTACTGGCCGGGTTCGAGCTGGTCCCCGTTCATGGCCAGGCACATGGAGCAGCCCGGCTCGCGCCACTCGGCGCCGGCCGCGAGGAAGATGGCGTCCAGGCCCTCAGCCTCGGCCTGCCGCTTGGCCTCGTGCGATCCGGGAACCACTAGAACGCGCAGGCCCGCCTTCACCTTGCGTCCCTTGAGCACCGAAGCAGCGGCGCGCAGATCGGAAATGCGGCCGTTGGTGCAGCTTCCGATGAACACTACGTCGATTGGGTGGCCCGCCAGCGGCTTGCCCGGCTCCAGATTCATGTAGCGGAGCGCCTTGGCGATCGATTCCCGCTCCATCGGATCGCTCAGGCGCGCCGGGTCGGGAACCAGGCCCGAAATCGGAATCCCCATGCCTGGGCTGGTGCCGAAAGTGACCATCGGTTCGAGCGACGCCGCGTCGATCGAAACCTGCTTGTTGTAGACCGCGCCCTCGTCGCTCGGCAGCTTCCGCCAGCGCGCGAGCGCCCGGTCCCATTCCTCGCCCTGGGGCGCAAACGGCCGGCCGTACATGTAGCCGTAGGTGGTGTCGTCCGGTGCGATCATACCGGCCCGCGCGCCGGCTTCGATCGACATGTTGCAGACGGTCATACGCTCGTCCATCGACAGCGCGCGGATTGCCGGGCCGCAGTATTCGAAGATGCACCCGGTTCCCCCGCCCGCGCCGATCTTCGCGATTAACGCGAGGATGATGTCTTTGGCCGTAACGCTCGGGTGCAACTGGCCCGTCACCTCGACGCGGTATGTCTTCGATTTCTTCTGCAGCAGGCACTGCGTCGCCAGCACCTGCTCCACTTCGCTGGTGCCGATGCCGAAGGCCAGCGCGCCGAAGGCGCCGTGCGTGGCCGTGTGGCTGTCGCCGCAGACCAGCGTCATCCCCGGCTGCGTGAGGCCGAGCTCGGGACCGATCACGTGGACTATCCCTTGAAGCTGGCTCGCCATGCTGTGGCAGGGAATGCCGAACTCCTTGCAGTTTGTCTCCAACTGCGCCACCTGACGGGCGGCGATGGGATCGACGATGGGCAGGGAACGATCCTTGGTGGGGACGCTGTGGTCGGCCGTGGCGAAGGTGTGCTCGGGCCGCCGCACGGAAATGCCGCGTGCGCGCAGGCCGTCGAAGGCTTGCGGCGAGGTCACTTCGTGTACCAGGTGCAGATCGACGTAGAGCAGAGCCGGCGCGCCCGGCTGTTCGCTGACGACGTGTGACATCCAGACTCTATCGATGATGGTTTGAGACATATAAGGCTTAGGAGCGGGCTACAGAACCTCTATTATCGCGTCTCCGGTCCCGCTGGTGGTGGCGGGCTTGCCGGCGTTAGGCGATCCTCGCGGCCACCAGGTCGCCAACCTCGGACGTCGAATACCCCATCCGGCCGGCTGCGAGCGACTTCAGTTTGTTGGCCGTGACAAACATGACCGATTCTTCGACCGCGGCCGCTGCTTTCTCTTCGCCGAGCGATACCAGCATCATCTGCATCGCACAGATGGCAGCCAGCGGATTGATGACACCCTGACCAGTGTACTTGGGTGCGCTCCCGCCGATGGGTTCGAACATGCTCACGCCTTCCGGGTTGAGATTGCCGCCCGCGGCAATGCCCATTCCGCCCTGGATCATGGCGCCCAGATCCGTGATGATGTCGCCGAACATGTTTCCCGTGACGATCACATCGAACCACTCTGGATTCTTGACGAACCACATGCAGGTCGCATCTACGTGGTAGTACTCCCGGGCGATCTCCGGAAACTCCTTCTGCCCCATCTCGTGAAAGGCTCTTTCCCAGAGATCGTAAATATACGTCAGGACATTCGTCTTACCGCATAGCGCCAGGGTGTTTTTGTTTGACTTGCCCTGCGCTTTCTTGCCGTACTTCCGCGCATAGTTGAAGGCGTAGCGGAGGCAGCGATCAACCTGAAAGCGGTTGTACACCGCGGTTTGGACCGCAACTTCATGGGGAGTTCCCTTCATGGTGACGCCGCCGGTCCCCGTGTACGCGTCCCCCGTGTTTTCCCGGACAACTACGAAATCGATGTCGTTAGGGCCTTTGTCCTTCAAGGGCGTGCTGACGCCGGGGAACAGTTTCACCGGCCTGAGGTTGATGTACTGGTCGAGGGCGAAACGGGCCTTGAGCAGAATTCCCTTCTCCAGAATGCCCGGAGGCACGTCGGGATGTCCGATGGCTCCCAGAAGGATCACATCGAAGTTGCGCAATTCCTCGACCGCGCTATCCGGCAGCAACTCCCCGGTCCGCTTGTAACGCTCGCCGCCGAAGTCAAACTCAGTCAGCTCGACCTTGAAATCGAATTTCGCAGCCGCCGCTTTGAGAACCTTGACTGCTTCGGCTGTCACCTCTGGGCCAGTCCCGTCTCCGGCGATTACCGCAATCTTATGCATCCTTCAAACCTCCATGAATAGGCGTCACCGCGGGCAAATGGCGGGCTCCGGAAGGATCACGCGCTTTCCGCGAGTCCCCAGAATACCAATACTCGGAGCCGACTGCTTCCCCGGGTAACTCTGCCTGCGCGCGCTTTGCGGCCAGGCATCCGAGTAATGTGCGTTAGCGGCGCCAGCACGGGTCTGCGGTGGTTTGGCGGGTAACCCGCATCCTACCGCGGCCTTTGGGACGTAAACGGCCTGCCCCCCGTCATTCCGCCTGCGCGGCCAGGGCAAACCGCTTCTCGACGATCTCCAGGATTTCCTGGTTCGTCACGCCCTTCTGCCCGTCCGCGATCGCGATGAAGCGGCGGTAGACGGCTTCCAGCTCTTCCTTCGTGAGCTGGAGACCCAGGTTGACGCAACGCTTGTGGAGCGCGTGGCGGCCGCTGTGCTTGCCCAGAATCAGGCGGCTCTCCGGCACGCCCACCGAGTGGGGGTCCATAATCTCGTACGTGGTGCGCTCTTTGAGAAAACCGTCCTGGTGAATACCGGCCTCGTGCGCGAAAGCGTTCGAGCCGACGATGGCTTTGTTCGGCTGAGGGCCGAAGGCGATCATCCCGGTCAGGAGCTGGCTGGCCGGGTAAAGATGCTCGGTAACCACGCCGGTGTGGAATGGCAGGCGGTCGGGCCGTGTCTTGAATGCCATCACGGCCTCTTCGAGCGCGCAGTTCCCTGCCCGTTCGCCGACGCCGTTGATGGTGCATTCGATCTGCCGCGCGCCGTACAGTACACCCGCGAGCGAGTTCGCGGTGGCCAGTCCCAGGTCGTTGTGGCAGTGCACGCTCACGATGGCCGCGTCGCCCAGCGCCTTGGCGATGCGTCCGATGAAAGGGCCGAACTCCTCGGGCACCGAGTAGCCGACGGTATCCGGAAGGTTCACCGTACGCGCGCCCGCGGCGACGACGGCCTTGGAGATTTCTTCCAGAAAATCCGGCTCGGTGCGCGTGGCGTCTTCAGCCGAAAACTCTACGTCGTCCGCATAGCGGCGCGAGAGTTCGACCGCGGTAACGGCCGACTCCAGAACCTGCTGGCGGGTCTTGTGCAGTTTGTGCTTCAGGTGAATATCGCTGGTTGCGATAAACGTGTGAATCCGCGGACGGCGGGCGTGATCCAAAGCGCGGGCGGCCCGTTCCACATCGAGCGTGCAGGCCCTGGCGAGTGCCGCCACCTGCACCCACGGGAACTCTCGAGCGATCGTTTCCACGGAGTCGAAATCGCCTTGCGAGGCGATGGGGAATCCGGCTTCGAGGATATCGACGCCCAACTCCACCAGCTTCCGGGCCATACGGAGCTTCTCATGCACGGTCATGCTGCATCCGGGCGACTGTTCGCCGTCCCGGAGAGTTGTGTCGAAGATGTATACGCGATCGCTCATTTCGATTACCGCCCGCGCCCTGGGTAGTCGCCTTCCGGATCGGCCTGTTTCTCCGAGCCGAAGGGCCTAGGTGAATTATGTCGCGGGCCCCATGATTTTTCAAATTTATAATGTTCTGGATTGGAATAAGCGAACGTGATAGAATAAGCATGGTTAATGGCTAGGCCCTCCGCCATCAGCCGCCAGGAATCTCATGGAACTCTACCTTCTCCAAGCGTTCCTTACAGTTGCGACGGAAAAGAGCTTTTCCCGCGCCGGCGAGAAGCTGCTACGGACGCAGCCCGCCGTGTCACTCGCGGTGCAGCGCCTGGAAAACGAACTGGGCGAGAAGCTCATCGACCGGTCCGGAAAAGAGCTGCTCCTCACCGACGCCGGCCGGATTGTGGCCGAATACGCGCGCCGGTTCGACAACCTGCGCCTGGACCTGGAGAACGCCCTGGCCGAGTTGCGCGACAACGCCGCCGGCCGGCTGATCATTGGCGCCAACGAATCCACCACGCTCTACCTGTTACAACACATCGAGCGGTATCGGCACACCTACCCGAAGATCAAGGTGCAGGTGCGCCGCAGCCTGTCGAGCAGGATGCCCGCGCAGGTGATCGATGGCGACCTGGAACTGGCGCTGATCAGCTACGACCCGGACGACGACCGGCTGGTGAGCACGGTCATCTACCGCGACCACCTCGCCTTTGTGGTTTCGCCCCGCCACCGCTTCGCGCAAAGCAAGTCGGTTTCGATCTCCGAGCTGGGCATGGAGACGTTCATCGCGCACAACGTGATCTCACCGTACCGCGAGGTGGTGGTGAAGGAGTTCCAGCGCCGCAAGGTCCCCCTCAATATGGAGGTGGAGATGCCAACGGTGGAATCGATCCGCCGCCTGGTGCAGCTCAACGAGGGCGTCGCCTTTCTGCCGCGCATGTGCGTGGAGCAGGAGGTGGGCCAGGGCCTGCTGTGTGAAGTGGAAGTTGAGGAACTGCACGTGGACCGCAACATACGCCTGGTGTACCCCGCCCGCCGCGGGCTGAGCCACGCCGCGCGCGCGTTCCTCGAGTTGGTGCGCAGCAACCCGCTCAGTTAGGGCGAGCCGCCTCCGCCAAAGCCGCGCTCAGCTCGTTCGCCACCGCAGCGGCATTCGCTTCATCCAGAATGTCCGAGTGATTGCCGGGTGTCTGGCGAAGGTCGAAGCCTCCGGTTGCCAGCTTGTCCCATCCCAGGGGTGCGCCCAGTTGCGGGAGCGGGTCGTCGAGCGCCTGGAGAAACAGGATGTGTCCGGGATACGGCCGGGGACGGTAGCCGGCCGCCGCCACCCACTGTGCGTCCCAGATGGACTCGGTAGGGCGTTCGACGGGCGCTCGGAACGGCCGCGTTGCGACGTCCTTCGCCGCCTTGACCACGAAGGCGTGCGCCTGGCGGAAAAGGCGGCGCCCGATCAACTGCGACAAGAATGCCAGTTGCACCCGGAAGCGCACCGCGAAACCGCGCTCCACACGAAGGGCCATGGGCAGGTTGGTATCGAACAGAACCAGCAACGGCACTTCTTCCCCTTGAGCGAGGAGTTGTTGCGCCGCCTCGAAGGCATACAGCCCCTGCGCCGAATGACCGCCCAGGTAGTACGGGCCGCGCGGCTGCTGCTGCCGCATCAGCCGGATCATTTCCGCAGCGATCGTTTCGACGCCGCAGGGGGGCGCGAACCTCGGCGCGTCGCTGTCTTCGAATACCACGCCCAGGAGCGGCTGGTCCGGCCCCAGATGTTTGGCCAGCGGGATAAAGCGCACACTGTCGCCGAAGGCCCAAAATACCGGCCGAGTTCCGGCGGGCTGAACGGGCGCGATGTGCGGCGGCCATACGGCCTGCGCCTCTCCCCGCACGAGCGGCGCCAGTTGGGCGATGGTCGGGGCCTCGAACAAAGTGGCCAGCGGCAGACGCTTGCCGAATACGTCCTCTATGCGGGCCATGGTGCGCACAGCCAGCAGCGAATGGCCGCCCAACTCGAAGAAGTGGTCGTCAATGCCGATGGGCGCCGTGCCCAGCAGTTCCTCCCAAATCGCCGCGAGGCGCAGCTCGGTTTCGTCTCGAGGCGCGGCACCGCCGCGCGCCGCGGGAGGCCCCTCGATTTCGATTGCAGCCAGCGCGCCCCGATCCACCTTCCCATTCGGCAACAACGGCAGCGCTTCGAGGGCGGCGAAGCGCGTGGGAACCATGTAGCCGGGCAGGCGCGCCGCGAGGAAGGTGCGGAGGGCGCGCGAATCGGCGGCGTGCCCGTTGCGCCAAGCGCAAAACGCGACCAGCGTATCCCCTCGCACCCCCACGGCGGCGGCTTCGAGGGAGGGGTACGCGGCCAGCGCCGCCTCAACTTCGCCCGGCTCGATGCGGAAGCCACGCACCTTGACCTGATCGTCGGCGCGGCCCAGGTAATCGAGTGTGCCTTCGGCGAGCCAGCGCACCAAGTCGCCAGTTCTGTACATACTCGCGCCGGGCTCGGCTGCAAATGGATCGGGCAGGAAGCGCTCTGCGGTGAGTTCCGGCCGCCTCCAGTATCCGCGCGCGACTCCCGCGCCGCCGATATACAGCTCTCCCGCAACGCCGATCGGCGCCGGCTCACGATGCGCATCGAGAACATAGACCCGCGTGTTGGCCAGCGGCCGGCCAATGGGAACCCCCAGGGTGTCGCGGCGGACCTGCTCCAGGGTTGACCAAATCGTGGCCTCGGTCGGCCCATAGCAGTTGAACACACGCGCGCCGCGAGCGAGCAAGGCGTCGGCGAGAAGGCGATTCAGCGCCTCGCCGCCGCACAGAATGGTCATGCGCTCGCTGCCGCGCCAGCCGGCGTCGATCAACATGCGCCAGCCGGCCGGCGTCTCCTGCATCCACGTGGGATTGAGCCGGTCGATCAGCTTCGCCAACTCTCGCGGGTCCCTTTGCGCCCGCTCGGGCGCCACTGCCAGGCGGGCTCCGCAAATCAAAGGCAGAAAGATCTCGAGCGCGGCGATGTCGAAGGAGAGCGTGGTCGCCGCCAGCACCAGGTCGCGCTCGCTCATGCCAGGCTCGCTGCGGAACGACTCCAGGACATTGGCGAGAGAGCGGTGCGTCACGGGAACCGCTTTTGGGATACCGGTTGAGCCCGAAGTGTAGATGGCATACGCCAGCGAATCCGGAGTTGCCCGCGGCGGCCCGACGGCGCCGTCCGGCGGCTCTTCAAGCGAATCGAGGAAGACCACCTTCGGCAGCCGCTCCGGCAACCGGTCGAGCAGGCCCCGCTCGGTGACCAGGACGGCGGCGCCAGAATCCTCCAGCATGAAGGCCAGGCGCTCTTTCGGATAGCTCGGGTCGAGCGGCACGTAGGCGCCGCCGGCCTTCAGAATGCCGAGCAGCGCGGCCACCATTTCTCCGGAGCGCGCCACTGCCAGGGCCACCAGCGCGTCCGGCCCGACGCCCAGCCGCCGCAGCCGGAGGGCCAGGGCGTCGGCTCTGCGGTCGAGTTCGGCGTAAGTGATTTCGCAATCCTCGAAGATAACGGCTACCGCATTGGGCGTGCGCGCGGCCGCGGCCGCGAAGAGTTCGTGTACGCACGCTTGCGGCACGGGCCGCCCGCTCCGGTTCCACTCGGCGAGCAGTTGCCGGCGCTCTGGCTCCTCTAACAGGGGAATCGCGGAAAGGCGCTGGTCGGCGTCGCGCGCCGCGGCCTCCAGCACAGCCCGATAATGCCCCGCCATCCGCCGGGCCGTTTCGCGCTCGAACAGATCGCTGTTGTAGGTGAGCGCCACGCGCAGCGATTCCCCGGCCGGGGCGACCTCCACGGCCACGTCGAACTGCGCGGTTCCCGGATCGAACTCCACCGGCTCGCATTCGAGACCGGCGAAGCGAGGGGGATCGAAGGGCAGATTTCGAAACTGGAAGAACACCTGGAAGAGGGGCGAATGGCTGAGGCTGCGCTCGGGCTGAAGGGCTTCCACCAGCTTCTCGAACGGCAGATCCTGGTGGGCATACGCTCCCAGAGCGGTCTCGCGCACGCGCGCCAGAAGCTCGCGGAACGTGGGATCGCCGGAAAGATCGCTGCGCAGCACCAGCGTGTTCAAAAGCAGGCCCAGCAGCGGCTCCGTCTCGATGCGGCCGCGGCCGGCGGCGGGGCATCCCACCGGAATGTCGGTCGCGCCCGAGTAGCGGTAGAGCAGCGTGTTGAACGCAGCCGCCAGCACCATGAACAACGTGGCCTGTTCGCCGCGCGCCAGTTGCTCGAGACGCCGGGCCAATTCGGGCGGCAGCACGAACGTCTGCTGGCCACCGGCGAATGTCTGACGCGGAGGGCGCGGCCGGTCCGCCGGCAAAGGCAACAAGGGCGGGCTTCCCGCCAACTGCTTCTTCCAATAGGCGACCTGATGGTCCCACGCGCCGAGTTCATACCGGTCTTTCTGCCAGCGCGCGTAGTCGCCATACTGAATCGGCAGGTCCGGGAGCGCGGCGCCTTGGTACAACGCGGCCAGCTCGCGCACGAAAACTTCGGCCGACCAACCGTCGGATGCGATGTGGTGGCGCGTGTAGAGCAGAACGTGGTCGTCCGGCGCCAGGCGCACGAGCGTGGGACGGATCATGAGATCGCGCGTAAAATCGAAGCGGCGCCCGGACTGCGCAGCCGCCAGCGCGCGGACCTCTTCGATGGAGCCGGCGTTGACGATGCCCAACTCGACCGGCCGCGGCGGCTCGACTACGGCGTACGGCATCCCGCCCTGCGCATGAATCGTGGTGCGGAGGACCTCGTGGCGCTCCACGATGCGGTCGAGCGCCCGCCCGAGCGCTGCCAAGTCCAGCCGGCCCTTCAGGCGGAAGGCCGCGCAGTGGATGTAGGCGGAGCGGTCCTCTTCATACTGGTCGAGAAACCAGAACCGCTGCTGCGCATACGAGAGCAGCGGCTCCGCACCCGCGTCGTGGGCGATTGCAGTTTCAGCCGGCCGCGTTCCGTTCGAATCGATCCACGCCGCCAGCGCTTCCATGGTGGGGTGCTCGAACAAGTAGAGCAGCGGCGGCGCCGACCCCGCTGCCTCCGCGATGCGGGCCAGCAACTGCGCCGCGAGCAACGAATCTCCGCCCGAGTCTAGGAAATTGTCCCGCACTCCGGCGCGGTCGCGGCCCAGCACGTCGCGCCACAACCGGCTCACCAGTTCCTCGGAGGGCGTGCGCGGCGCGACGTATTCAGTCTGCGGCCGCACTGCTTCGCACGGCCGATCCAGTCCCAGCTTCGCGGCCAGGCCGATGCGCTGCGGCTTGCCGGTCGGCCCTTTCGGAATCTCGTCGAGCAGCACGATCCGGCGCGGCACTTTGAAATCCGCCAGGTGGCGCGAGGCGAACTCCCGCAGTTCGGCTTCGGTCGCGGCCGCGCCGGGCTTCAGCACCACCGCAGCGGCGACGTCCTCGCCTAGTCTCACGTCGGGGATGGCGAAGGCCAGCGCTTGCGCGACAGCCGGGTGATCGAGCAGCGCTTCGTCGATTTCGCGCGGCGAAATCTTTTCTCCGCCGCGGTTGACGATCTCCTTGGTGCGGCCACTGATGAAGAGGTAGCCTTCCTCGTCCAGCCGGCCCAGGTCGCCCGTGCGGAACCAGCCGGCCTGGAACGCGCTGCCGTTTGCCGCGGGGTTGCTCGCGTACGCGGCCATCACGTTGGAGCCGCGAATGACGATCTCGCTGGTCTCGGACGGCCCGAGCAGGTTGCCGGCTTCGCCCATGATCGCGATCTCGGGCCCGGCCGCGCGGCCCACCGAGCCGGGCTTCCGCTGAGCCGGCGGAAGAGGGTTGCTGGCCATCTGGTGCGCTGCCTCGGTCATTCCGTACGACTCGATCACGGGCACCGAGAAGACGCGCTCGAGGCCGGCCATCACCTGCGGGGGGAGCGACGCCGACGAGGAGCGAACGAAGCGCAAGGACGACCGCCGCGCCTCTGTGCCCGCCCGCGCCAGGATTGACTGGTGCATCGTGGGGACGGCTGTGTACCATGTCGGCGCGAACTCGGCCAGCCATTCGAAGAAACGCGGCGCATAGAACCCCGGTGTGCACACCACACTCGCGCCCGAGGCCAGCGATGACAGCACCGCCGCCGCGAGCCCGTGGATGTGGAACAGCGGCATCAGGTTCAGACATCGATCCGCCGCCGTCAGCTCGAGCACTCGCCGTATATTGCAGGCCGAGTGGCACAGATTCGCATTCGAGAGCGGCACTTGTTTGGGCCGAGACGTGGTGCCCGACGTGTGCAGGACCAGCGCAACGTCCTGGGCCCCGGCCGCTTCAATCGGACCTGGCGGCGAAGGCCCGCAGCCTTCCAGGCGGAACGTGCCGGCCGGCTGGTCCTCCATTGGCTGCAAGTAGAGAATCTCGATGCCGCGCGCCTGGGCTGCGGCAATGGCCGGCGACGCCGCTCCGCGCTCGGCGATCAGCGCCTTGGGCTCCAGATCGGAGAGGTAGAAATCGAACTCCGCCTCGCGGTAGGCCGGATTTAGCGGAGCGCACACGGCGCCCGAGGCGACCGAAAGGAATGCCGCCGCCATCTCCGGCCCGTTGGGAAGCGCGACGGCGACGCGACTGCCGCGCCCGATACCCCTTCGATGGAGAGCTGCCAGAGTCCCGTCAACCTGCGCGAGCAGGCCAGAGTAACTCAGCGGCTCGCGGCCCGGCGCCAGCAGCGCGGGAGCGCCGGGATGGAGCGCCGCCCAGGCTTCCACGAGGCCGCGAATGGTGCCGGCATCGCCAGACATGGAGCCGTTCACCTGGTCCGCTTACGCGCCGCCGCCCCGTGCCAGCATCGGCATGCGCGCCGCACCCAACAGACGGGCGTCATCGCCGAGCTGTGCCAGTTCGATGCGGACCTGGCTGGCGGCGAGCGGCTGCACCCATTCGGATACCTCGCGCCGCAGTGGCTCGATCAGAAATTCGCTGGCCTCGAAAAGGCTGCCGCCCAAGACGATCATCTCCGGGTTGAGCACGCTGACCAAATTGGCGATGCCCATAGCCAGATAGCTTGCGGTCTCTGCGAAAACCCGCACGGCGACGGCATCGCCCCGCCGCGCCGCTTCGACCACGACGGCCGTTGTTATCGGCCGCTTCCCGGCCAATCCCGTCATGACGGACTGCTCGCCCTTGGCAATGTGCTCCGCCGCGCGCCGGGCGATGGCAGGGCCGGCCACCTCCGCCTCCAGGCAGCCGACCTGCTTGTAGGAGGCCTTCTTATTAGGGTCCACGGCAAGCCAGCCCGCCGCGCCGGCCAGATCGCCCGCGCCGTGGAGGAGCCACCCGGAGCTGATGATGCCCGCGCCGATCTGGTTGCCCACCGAGAGATACACGACATCGGTGAGTCCCTTTGCGGCGCCCACCCATTGCTCGCCCAGCGCGGAGACGGCCCGGTCGCTTTCGATCATCACCGTTGATGGCAGGCCCTTCTCGATGGTGCGCCACAACGGAACCGGCTCCCAATCCCAAAGGTCCGGCGCCAGCGCGTTTCCGGTGGACGCATAGTAAGTCCCCGGTATCGAAATGCCCACGCCGCCGACGTCGGCGAGGTCTACGGCAGCTTCGGCAAGTTCTTCCTCGAAGGCTTCGATGACTTGCGAAATGGATTCTTCGAAATTCTGCTTGCGGAACGGCCGCTTGCTGCGGTGCTGGATCGTGCCGGCCGAATCGACGACCGCGGCTGAGATCTTCGTCCCGCTCAGATCGAGACCGACAATGAGGCTTTCGGCCATAGGGGTCAGGATACACCAACCCGGAATCTTGTGCTGAGACTCGCTCCGGCCGCGAGATTGTTGGGGCATTTGGCCCAGGTCCTGGCCTCGTGGGATCTGCCCCGGCGGCGTAGAATCAAGGAGTTCCCGATTTGGACCAGGAATTGCGACGCATGAGTATTCCCGGGGAGATGAGGATTTATGCGTGATTTCAGCCAGGCTCCGTTCCTTGTGATCTGGGAAGTGACGCGGGCCTGCGACCTGGCCTGCCTGCACTGCCGGGCTTCCGCCGATCCTTATCGCCATCCCCTGGAACTCACCACGGAGGAAGGCTTCCGCCTGCTCGACACCGTGCGCGAATTCGGCGACCCCATCATGATCTTCACCGGCGGCGATCCGCTGAAGCGGCCGGACCTGTTCGCGCTGCTCGAGCATAGCGTGGGGCTCGGCCTGCGAACCACGGTCTCGCCGAGCCCGACGCCGCTGCTCACCAAGGACGCCATCGCGGGTTTCAAGAGCGCCGGGGTCGCGCGCATCTCGATCAGCGTGGACGGATGGGACGCAGCTTCACACGACGATTTCCGCCAAGTCCCCGGCTCGTTCGACCGCGCCATGCTGGCGCTCGAAGAGTCGCAGCGCATCGGCCTCTCGACGCAGATCAATACCACGGTCAGCCGGCACAACTGGAAACACCTGGAAGAGATCGCCGACATGGTGGATCGGCTGGGCTGCGACATGTGGGACATTTTCTTCCTCGTGCCGACGGGACGCGGCGCGTCGCAAGCCGAGCTCGATGGCGCCGAGTTCGAGCGGGTCTTCGCGTTCCTGTACGAGCGCTCGAAGCGTTCCCGCGCGGTCATTAAGACCACCGAAGCGATGCACTATCGCCGATACCTGTCCCAGCGCCGCAAGGAAGAAGGCGCCGCGGCCAAGGGTCACCCCGGCGAAAATCCGCTGAACAAGATGGCCGGCATCAACAGTGGCCGCGGTTTCGTCTTCATCTCGCGCACCGGCGAGATTTACCCCAGCGGCTTTCTGCCGCTCTCCTCCGGCAACGTGCGCCGCAATTCGTTGATCGAGGTGTACCAGAAGGGCGCGCTCTTCCAGGTGCTGCGCGACACCTCGCTGCTCAAGGGCAAGTGCGGCCTGTGCCAGTACCGCAATCTCTGCGGCGGCTCCCGCTCGCGCGCCTACGCGCTCACCGGCGACTATCTGGCAGCGGAGGCGCGGTGCATCCACCGGCCGGAAGAGGCCGGCGCGCTATCGTGAATTGTGAGGCGCGGCCTCAGTGCCCGATGAGCTGCCACCACAGGAACGAGAGCGTATCGGTGCGCTCGTCGATTTGCGAAGTCAGCGCCTGTCCGTGCGAATGGCCGGCGCGGGTGTCGTAGCGCAGCAGAACGGGCAGGCCGGAGGATGTGGAGGCTTGCATCAGCGCCGTCATCTTGCGAGCGTGCAGCGGGGCCACACGCGTGTCCGAATCGCCAGTTACGAAGAGCACCGCCGGATACTCCACACCTTCCTTCACGTGCTGATAGGGCGAGTAGGCGTAGAGCCACTTGAACTGCTCGGGATCGCTGGCCGAACCATATTCGGGCGCCCACCATTTGGCCACCAGAAACTGGTCGTAGCGCAGCATATCGAGCAGCGGGTAGGTGCACACAACCGCGCGGAACAAGCCGGGCTGCTGGGTCATGGCCGCGCCCACCAGCAGGCCGCCGTTCGAGCCTCCGGCGATGCCCAACCGGAGCGGGCTGGTGTAGCCATTGCTGATGAGCCACTCGGCCGCCGCGATGAAATCGTCGAAGACGTTCTGCTTGTTCGCGCGCATGCCAGCCAGGTGCCACTTCTCGCCGAACTCGCCGCCGCCGCGCAGCGAGGGCACCGCGAACACGCCGCCGCGCTCCGCCCACAATACCGCCTGCGCGCTGTAGCTGGGCGTCATGCTGATGGTGAAACCGCCGTAGCCGGTGAGGAACACGGGGTTCGACCCATCGAGCTTGATTCCCTTCTTGTAGAGCAGAAACATCGGCACCTTGGTGCCATCCTTCGACGCATACCAAACCTGCTTAAGCTCGAGCGCGCGGGGGTCGAGCGGCACTGCGGGCTCCGCCCACGGCTCAATGTTTCCGCTCGCCATGTCGTAGCGCCACACCGAAGGGGGAGTGTGGAAGGACTGGAAGCCGAAGAAAGCTTCCTTCCCGCCCCATTGTCCGGAGAGGCCGCCCGTAGTGCCGAGCGGAGCCGGCAGCGGCACCTCGCCCAAAGGTTTCCCCGCGGCGCTGAAGACGCGCGTCACCGAGGAGACGTTGTGCACATAAGTGACGAACACCTTGCCGCCCGCCAGGCTGAAATACTCGATGGCATCGGGACCGGCGGGCACGATTTCCTTCCAATGCTCCGGCGCAGGGTTGTTCAGATCGATGGCCAGCATACGCCCATTCGGCGCCTTCCAGTTGGTCTGGACGAACAGCTTTCCGCCGGCCACCTGCCCGAAGAAGCGCCCCGGAATGCCGCGAACCACGGGCCGTATGGGACCGCCGGAAACCAGATCCTGGACGTGGATTTCACCCTCGTCATTGGCGCTTCCGTGTTGGACGGAGATGGTGAGGTAACGGCCGTCCTCGGAAACCGACGGGGCGATGAAGTACTCGGCGTTGTATCCTTCGCCGAAGATCTCACGGTCCTGGGCGGGATCGGCGCCCAGCGGGTGGTAGAAGACGCGGTCCCGATCGGTATGCAGACCGTAGAAGAATCCTTTGTGATCCGGCCGCAGCGCCACGGTGTAGCGGCCGCGCGGCATCTTGCCGGGCAGTTCCTTGCCGGAGTCGACGTCGAGCAGCGTGATGACCACTTCGTCCTGGCCGCCCTGCCGCGCGCCGTATCCCACCACCTTCCCGTCCGGGGTCACGTCCTGAAGTTCGAGCGAGGTGTTGGAGTCGGCGGGCGCCACCAGCACGCGGTCCTTGCCGTTCTCGCGCACGTAGAGAGTGGCCTGGTCTCCGTCCGCCGCACGACGCAGGAAGAAGGTGCGGCCGCCCGCCGGCACGGGGGTTTGGGTATCGTCGAAGCGCATCAGCTCGCTCAGGCGATGGCGGATCGCTTCGCGATCGGGGATCTTGTCCAGCCGCGAGCGCGCGTAGGCGTTCTGCTGTTCGATCCAGGCGCGCGTCTCCGGACTCGTCTGGTCTTCGAGCCAACGGTAGGGGTCCGCGATCTTGAGGCCATGAATGACCTCGGTCACGTCGTCCGTGCGCGTTGCGGGCGGCGTCTGGGCGCACAGGGACACGGCCAGGCACAGCAGGAAGCAGGCTCGCATCGAATCCTCCACTAAGAATTCTGGGCGTTCTCGGCTGGGACGCCGGTCTTCTCCTCGGCCAGCCGTCGCACCAAGCCTTCGAGTTGCTCGACGCGCGCGCTGAGGTCCTCGATGGCCTGAGCCTCGGGGTCGGGCAGTTGGCCGTGTTCGAGCTCGTCGTCGACTTCGACGCCGCAGATCCGCACGATCCGGCCGGGCACTCCAACAACCGTCGAGTGAGCCGGAACCGGGTGCACGACCACCGAACCGGCGCCGATTTTGACATGATCGCCGATAAGGATGTTGCCGAGAACCTTGCCGCCGGTGCCGATGACGACGTGGTTGCCGATGGTCGGGTGCCGCTTTCCCTTCTCCTTGCCGGTGCCGCCCAGCGTGACGCCCTGGTAGATCAGCACGTCGTCGCCGATCTCGGCCGTTTCTCCGATGACCACGCCCATTCCGTGATCGATGAAGAAGCGCCGGCCGATGGTGGCGCCAGGGTGGATCTCGATGCCGGTCAGCGCGCGGCTGAACTGCGAGACGATGCGCGCCACGGTGGAGAATCCCGCCACGTACAGGCGGTGGGCCAGGCGATGGAGCAGGACGGCGTGGAATCCCGGATAACAGAGGAAGATCTCGACGACGCTCTTGGCGGCCGGATCTTCCCGAAAAACGGTATCGATCTGCTCCTTGATCGTGCGGAACATTATGCAAGTATTATCGCGCGATGGCGTGGGGGCGCGCCGATTCGGGGGTTGCGCTTACTCCGCGGCGACGAACTGCACGCACACAGGCGCGGAGATTGGGATGGTCTTGCCGGTCGGCGTCAGGCCGCCGCTGAGCGGATCGATCCGAAAGACCGTGACGTTGTTCGAATCCTGGTTGGCGGCGAAAAGATACTGGCCTGTGGGATCGATGCTGAAATTGCGGGGCGTGCGGCCGCCGCTCGGGACGTGCCCGGCTGCGGTGATCTTGCCGGTCGCTCCGTCGATGGTGAAGATCGCGACGTCGTTCGCGTCGCCGCGGTTCGAAGCATACAGGAACCGGCCGCTCGGGTGCACCTGGATTTCGGCTCCGCTCTTCAGACCCTGATAACCCGCGGGCAAGGCGGGAACGGTTGCCATCTGCTGGAGCGTACCGGCATTCCACGCGAACGCCGTTACCGTCGATGCCAGCTCGTTAATCGCGTAAACGAATCGGCCGTTGGTGTGGAATGCCAGGTGGCGCGGGCCAGATCCGGGAGGGACGGCGCCGGAGCCGGCCGGCGACAGCGTGCCGTGCGCGGCGTCGAAGCGGTAGACGTAGACCAGGTCCGTGCCAAGGTCGGCAGAGAGGGCAAAGCGGTTATCGGGCGAGAAGATGGCCGAGTGGGCATGCGGTCCCGCCTGGCGCTGGGGGTTCACGCTCGATCCGTGATGCTGGTCGAAAACGGACGCCTCGGCCAGGCTGCCGTCGGCCTTAATGGGGAACAGGGCAACGCTTCCGCTGCCGTAGTTTGCTGCGAAGACGAACTTGCCGGTGCGATCGACGGAAAGTGCGCACGGCGACGACCCGCGCGACGAGACGCGATTGAGCGGCGTGAGCTTGCCGGTCTTGCGGTCGATACGAAAAGCGCTGACCACGCCGCCGCCCGCTTCTCCGACGGCATATAAGTAGGCGCCCTTTGGATCGCTGGCCAGGAACGATGGATTGATCGCTTCCGCGGCAAGGCCGATGGTGGTGAGCTCGCCGGTGGACGGCTCGAAGCGGTAGACGTAGATGCCCTTGCTTGCGGGGCCGGTGTACGTGCCGACGTAGGCGAAGTAGGCGGGGCTGCCGGCAGCGCCCGCGAAGGCGGTGGCAGCCAGCAATAGAGTCAGGAATCGAAGAGTCCGCATGCGCACCATCAGACCGCATCGCAGCGGGCGGCGCAAGAGGCTCGGAGCCGCTACACCGTAGGTTCGCCGTGCACCTCGACCTCTTCCGGCTCCACGCCTTCGCGGCTGGGCTCGGGGAGGCGGCCGGTGAGGTTGAGGAAGCCCCACGCCAGCGCCGTGGTGGAGCTGAGGACGCCGGACCACACACCTATGGTGCGCGGGCTCACCGATATCGACGCCACGCCCGCCGCGGCCATCGAGAGCATCATCACCGCCCAGGTCAGCGACTCGTTGGTGGCGAAGACGCGGCCGCGATATTCGTCCGGGACGTTGCGCAGAAGCTGTGTCATGTTGAGCACCGAACTGACAGCCACCGCCGCGCGCGACACCGCGATGAAAACCAGCGCCAGCCAGTAATGCGTCATCTGGCTGAAGACCACGTACGCACCTCCGTGAATCACGTAGCAGACGGCGATGGCGCGCTTGTAGGCGCGGAAGCTCGCGCGCTTGCCAAACCGGTGGCCGATGACGCCGCCGATCAGCAGCCCGACGCCCGCGCAGGCCCAAATCTGCCCGATGCCCGCCGCGCCCCTGTGGAATACCATTTCGCCGAAGAGGCTGAACAGAATCTGCGCCGCGCCGCCGCCACTCGCCCAGCCGATGCTGACAACGGCGATGCCGAGGATCAACGGGGTCGCGCGCATGTAGCGCAGGCCCTCGGCGTATTCGTGCCAGGGCCGGACCACTTCGGCCTCCGTGAGCGCGGTTCGCGGGGCGCGGAACGAGCCGGCCGGCGAGCGCAGCCGCGAAATGCGAGAACGCCGAAAAAAGAAACGAGAGCGAGTTGAGCGCGAAGGCCCAGTGGTAGCCGAACGGTTGCACCACCACGGCGGCGAGCAGCGTGCCCACCACCAGGGTGCCCCACTGCGTAGTCTGCGTCACGGAATTGGCTGTGTGCAGCTCTTCGCGGCTGGCGATGGTGGGCAGAATGGAAGAGCGTCCGCTGGTGAAAAACGGCGAGGCGAACATCAGCAGGCCGCTCAGCACGTATAGCAGCAAGGGATTCGAACGGTGGATGGTGAGGATGAACCCGGCGGCGACGACGGCACGAATCAAGTCGCTCGCGATCATCACGTGCTTGCGGTCCATGCGGTCGAGCGTCACTCCCGCCAGCGGTCCTGCCAGAATCGCGCACGCTGCGCGCGAAAGCATGATGCCGCTTACCACCAGGCCGGAGTGCGTGATGTGCAGCGCGAGGGCGAAGACCGCGATGTTGTTGAAGTGGTCGCCGATCTCGCTCACCACTTGCCCCATCCAGGTGTAGCGGTAATTGCGGTTGGCCCGCAGCAGGCCGGTAAATGACGAGCTCAGCGGATTGCCTCCTCGCGCACGGTGATGCCGCGCAGGAAATCGAGGTCGAGCGCATAGCCGAAGCCGGGCTCGCCGCGCGCGACGATGGTGCCGCGCCGCGTGATCTCGATGGGCTCGGTTACGTCGCGAGCCCAGTAGCGCCGGCTGGCCGAAACATCCCCCGGCAGCACGAAGCCGGCGAGCGTCGAGAGCGCGACATTGTGCGCACGGCCGATGCCGGATTCGAGCATCCCGCCGCACCAGACCGGCACGCCCGCCGCCTTCGCCACGTCGTGAATCTTGCGCGCCTCGGCAAACCCGCCCACGCGGCCGAGCTTGATGTTGAAGATCTTCGCCGCGCCCAGGCTTATGGCCTGCTCCGCGTGGCGCGCGGTGCGAATGGATTCATCCAGGCACACAGGCGTTTCGAGTTTCGCCTGGAGCGCCGCGTGGTCGATGATGTCGTCATGCGCCAGAGGCTGCTCGATCATCATGAGATAAAACTCGTCGAGGCGCCGCAGATGATCGGCGCCGGCCAGCGTGTAGGCCGAGTTGGCGTCCGCCATCAGGCGTATATTCGGGAAGCCGCGGCGCACCTCGCGCAACACGTCCACGTCCCAACCGGGCTTGATCTTGATCTTGATCCGCTGGTAGCCGCAGGCGAGCTCGCGCTCGATGGTCTCGAGCAGCACGGGCACGGATTCCTGAATGCCGATCGAGACGCCGCACGGGATTTCGCCGCGCTCGCCGCCTATGTGCCGCCACAACGGCTGGCCGGCGAGACGCGCTTCGAGATCCCACACCGCCGCTTCCAGGCCGCCGCACGCCATGCGGTTCTCGCGAATGCGGTCGAACAGGGGCCGGCACTCCGCCGCGCTCCCGAGTGTTCGTCCCAGCACAGCCGGTCCCGCGTAGTGCTTGAGAATCAGCCACGCCGATTCCGTCCACTCCTCGTTGTAGAACGGGTGCTCGCCGGCGGTGACCTCACCCCAGCCGGAGACACCGTCCGCAACCGCTTCGACCAGGATAATCTGCCGCTCCAGGGTGCGGCCGAAGCTGGTCTCGAACGGGCGCACCAGTGTCATCGCGATCTGGCGCAACCGGATTTGGTCTATGCGAAAGGCCATTTTGTCAGAAGATATTCTCCGCGCTCGAAACCGATGACGGCCAAGCCGCGGGCGAAGCAATCAAGGAAACGCTCGCGGATCGTGGCTTGCACGCGCCGGGCTTCCTCGATGTTGGCGGGCACGGCGATGCGGTCCTCAATCGGCAGGCCCTCGGGCCGCGACGCTCGCAACCGCCATTCGGCCACCAGGCGGTCCGTGGGAACCGAGCCGTGCAGTGGGCTGCTGGTGGCCCCCCAGTGATTGGGCAAATAGCGGTGCACCACGACGCCCAGGCGTTCGAGATTAAAGTGCGCGTTCTTCAATTCGAGCGGATCGAAGGTCCACTCGATCAACTCGATTCCGCGGGCGAGCGCATCCCGGCGCTGCTCCAGCTTGAGGGCGCGGCCTATGTGCCGGTTGCGGTACGCGGGCAGAACGCCCAGCATGTGGCTGTACAAGTATGGCGCGCGGCCGGGCTTGAGGGCGGCGAAAGCGAGGCAGAACCCCACCATCCGCCCTGCATCGAAAGCGCCGAAGACCTGGCCGCCGGTCTGGGCCGCGATGATGAACATCTCGAGCGGAACGGATTCTCTCGGCGCGAATCCCCAGACTTCGTTTTCGAGCGCGACGGCCGCCTCCAGATCTTCGTGCACCGTGAGCGCTCGGATCGCGGCCTCGTTCACCGGCTCCGCTTCGCTTCGTCCCACAGCGCGTCCATTTCTTCGAGCGTGGAGGCCTGCGGGGTCCGGCCCTGTTCTTTCAATTTGCCTTCGACGAAGGCGAATCGCTCGCGGAACTTGCGGTTGGTGTGGCGCAGCGCCTGCTCGGGATCCACCTTGAGGAACCGCGCCAGGTTCACGATGACGAAGAGCAGGTCGCCGACCTCGTCTTCCAGGCGCTCCCGCGGCGCCCCAGTTGCCCGTGCCTCGGCCAGTTCGTTCAGCTCCTCGTCGAGCTTCCCGAGCACCGGCTCGGCGCTGGGCCAGTCGAAGCCCACGCCGGAGGCGCGTGAGGTCAACTGCGCCGCCTCCACCAGCGCCGGCATAGAGCGTGGCACCGCATCGAGGAGGCCCTTCTCGCTGCCCGCCTTCTCTTCGGCCTTGATTTCGTCCCAGCGAACCTTCACTTCCTCGGGCGTCTTGGCCGTGCCCGTGCCGAAGACGTGCGGATGCCGGCGAACCAACTTTTCGTTGATGGCGTCGAGCGAATCCTCTATGCCAAAGTGGCCGGCCTCGGCAGCCATCTGCGCGAAAAAGACGGCTTCCAGCATCAGGTCGCCGAGTCTCTTCCTTGAGTCCGCTCCAGTCGCGCGCGTCGACGGCGTCGAGCACCTCGTAGGTTTCCTCGAGCAGGTGGGGCTTGATGCTATCGAAGGTCTGCTCACGGTCCCATGGGCAGCCATCGGGGGCGCGCAGCCGCGCCATGATCTCGACCAGGCGGGTAAACTTCTCGCTCACTTCGGGCCTACAACCACAATCACGAAGCTGTCGGAGACGATAGTGGGCCGCGGATGCGGCGTGTCCTGTGTCGGCGGCGGAACGGGGCCGAAGCGCGCGGTGGGCAGGTAGATCCGGTGCGTCGTCATGTCGATGGCCATGGTGCGCGCGCCGCGCTCGGTCGAGACGGTCTGGGCTACCTCGAACTTGCCTGGCGCGGACTCCCGCGCAACCGTCAACGTGCCGTCACCGTTGGAGCTGAACGCGAAGCCCGCGCCCGCGTCGAAGTGGTTCCCATCCACACCCGCGCCGATCGGCACGGTGGCGATGACCTGGCCGGAGACCGTGTCGAGAACCGTCATGATCTTGTTGTGGCAGCCGCTGAAGGCGAGGTGATGCTCGACGTCGAAGCCCATCCCCGAGGGCTCCTGGCAGGGCTGAAGCGAGAACCGCCGAAGCACGGTCAGCTTGCGGCTGTCGATTTCCACCACTTCGTTTTTGTCTTCGATGTTGACGTAAATCTTGCCCGCCTCGTCGCTCCGCGCGAACTCGGGCTTGCCATCGAGCGGAATCGTCCCATCCACGACGCCGGTTGCGGCATTGAAAGCGGTGGAGTCGCCGCTGCGGCCGTTGAAAGTGAAGACGCGGCCGGAAGCCGAATCGTAGAGGATGCAATCGGGATTCTTCCCGGTCCTGACTTCGCCGATGGGCTTGAGCGTGTCGAGCGAAAAAATGGTGACGTTGTCCGTGCGGCCGTTGCTGGTGAATCCGCGGCCCAACTCCGGCGCGAGCGCGATTCCGTGGACGCCGAGTGTGCCCGGAATGTCGCCGGCCAGCTTGCCGGTCTCGAGATCGACAACCATCACATGCGAACCGCGCGAGACATACAGCCGGTGAGAGGCGCCGTCCGCGGTGAGGTAGTCCCAGCCGCCCTCGCCGCCAAGCGCGAGCTTATCGATGACGTGGTAACCGGGCTCTGCCGCCCAAGCGACCGAGCCGAAAAGAAGAGCGGAGCACAGCAGAATTCGTGTGTTCACAGGTTTGCCGCCTTAGGCCGATTCTACCGCGCCCGGGCTCGGCGCGGACTGTGGTTCGAATCCACGACGGGGAGCCAAATTCCCAAACCCCCAAGTCAGGATTCGAACTCGATCTCATTCAGCACAGTTGGTCCTGTGCATTGGCGCGGACGGGCGATACTAAAGCAGCTTGGCGAACTCCTCCACCGTAAGCCCGGCCTCCCGGATCAACGCCCGAAGAGTCCCTTTGGCAAGTTCTTTGTGATTTGGAACGGAGAGGCGTCTATGCGGCGGATCGGCACGTCGCAGAATGATGTGGCTCCCGTGCTGCTCATCGAGTTCGTATCCGGCTTTTCCGAATGCTTTGACTGCCTCGCCGCCGGAAACAACCGGTAGCTTCACCCGCCAGCAACCTCAATGACCTCCTCGATAATGCTCGGGGGTAAGGGATCGCCATGCTTGCGGAGGCTCTTCAGGTAACCTTCGATCGCTTCGCGGATGTTCTCGGTAGCTTCCGCCCGGGTTCGGCCCTGGGAAACGCATCCAGGCAAAGCCGGGCAAGTTGCCACAAACACGCCGTCCTCGTCTGGCTCTAGATAAACGCGATACTTCATTACCAGCATTCTACCAGAGAGGCGAGGCGTCGCCGGCCCTCTGGAAGAGCTCGAAACGTGTCCATCCACAAGAGTTTGCGCCGGTATCTGCGACGCTATGTCGTCGGCCGCCCGTCGAGAAACTTGTCGATGCACTCGTATGGAACAACCCTGCCCAAACCCAAGAAAAACCCGCGGAGGCGATGCCGATCTTCAGAGCTCGGGTTCACCACATCGATCTCGATGTCGCGCGGGCGAGCGGCCGCGAGCGCAGTGCGAAGCAGCCATCGTGTCTGATAGTCAGCGTCCCGCAAGGACAGTCCGATGATCACTACTCGGTCGCACTTCTCGAGAGCCTCTTTGGCCTTAGGCCAGAGCTTCCCCATGGGGCGTCCCCGCAAGGCATCCTTAGCAAACGTCGGAGGAACAATGATGGGTCGAAGGGTTCCGGACCGTGAAATGTCATTGCTGCCGTCAGCAGGCCGCAGGCTGCCGAACCCAGTCCACCAAAACTCTCCCGAGACAGGGTAGTCTGTGGCCGCGGGCAGATAAAGGACTTCGGGGTCTCGTTTGAAGAGGCTCGATGCCGAGCCAGTTCAGTGAGCCGTGCAGCTTCAGGATTGGCACGCCTTCCCCGGGCTCCTGACAGCCCGGCTGGATCTTCGGTTCGCGTACGTATTTGCGAACCGTCGGGCCTGGGCCTCCATCGTAGGTGCCTGCGAACGCAACACCATAGTCATCCGATGACGCCCTTCCGGCCTTCCAGAGCGCGTGATCAACCAGCAGGTCGTAGTTGTAGCTGATTACTGTGTCTTGGGTCTTATCGACCTTCTCGGCGAGGGAGTCGTGGACTCGATCGCCTATCTGTATACACTCCCGCTGTGCCTGGAACAACACTGCGACAATTAAGGCCTCAACTTTTCGGAGGGCATCCAGGGCGCGGTGCAGTCGGCCCGACTTTTCTGGATCTTGGAGCACGGAGTCGCCCTGGTTGTCCAAATGAGACACATCGCACCAAGCGAATGTGAGGAGTTCTTCAACGTTTACGTCCTTTGGCTCCTCGAACCCGCAAGTGTCGCGAATGAAATTCAGAAGCCTGCTCCCCTGGTTCCCCGAGAGACGCAAACGGTGGAGCGCCTCCTCCATGAAGTTCTTCACGAGCGGCATGCCGCAGTAGGCTGCCTTCGAAGCGCCAGCTCCAAGAATCCAGACTGTCCGCACTCCCACGTCCTCCTGCAAAGAGGATAGCTCGTAGGCGCGAATCCCGGGGTATGTCCTACCACTTACCAATGCTCCGACGGGCCGTCGCTCGAAGGTGCTCGTTCTCACGCTGTTCGAGACTGATCTCGGCTGGGCGCCCACTCTGGATGGGAGTGCCAGTTTTGCGTGTACGCCATTGGCATCGAACGAATGGAACTGGTTCGAGCGGACCGCATTTTAGGCTGCAAAAGTTCGAAACGTGTCCAGACTGGGGAGTCAAATTCCCAAACCCCAAGTCAGGATTCGAACTCAGACCGCCTACCCCGGAGCACCCATCGTCGCAGCCACCTTCCTACTTGCGCGCTTTCTTTGCTCCGATCGCCTCGGCGATGACGGAGGTGACAAGGCTATTGATGCTGACGCCTTCGTTCGCAGCTTGTCGCGTTAGCTTTGAGTAGAGGGTCCGGGGCACGCGCTGCCGCCATTGAGCAGCCTCGACGCTCGGCTTGGGTGCCTTTCGGCCCAATTCGCCGAACACCTCTATACAATCGCGGAGCGCTTCACGCCCATTTGCGATGGCATCTTCAATCGTTTCGCCATCCGACATGCATCCGGGGATATCCGGATACTCCACCAAATACCCGCCCCCTTCTTCCTTCGACAGGGGCCGAACGGTGAACTGGTATCGGTCAAGCTTTCGACGCATTGTCCTCCCGATTTGTCTCGAGTCTTCCGGCGGCGTCGATCAGCGCCACGAACTGCCTGATATAAACCGGCTTGATCGGACGCTTCGATGGCACTGACACAATCTCCCGCACGCCGGGTGCGCTGAAAATCACGTGGCTGCCACCACGACCCGGTCTGCGCCACTCCACGGAACTCCCTTCCGCCGCAGCCTGTAGGTCCTCGATGCGCCACCCCAATTGATGCTTGCGCATCTTTGCGAGCGTTCTATTCGCCGCCACATCATACATGATACCGCATCCGGTACCAAGTTAAGGTTCGCTTTCCGGAATGCCAAGCCGCAGGGCTCCGCTAACTGGCTGCGGTTCGTCGGCAGCGGTTTCGTCGGTCACGCGGCGCTTTCGTCCCCTGTGCAAGCCGGGCACGTCCTCGGCATCTGCGCCAGATCATACGCCCAGCCACCCCGTTAGGACGGCTTGCGCGCCTGGGCAATCACGGAGAGCCCGCGCCAGGGCAGGATCGGATCCACACGGCGCCAGATCCACACCGATTTATCGAACAACTTCAGCGTGACTTTGTTCATACGGCTGCGGCGGAGCAGCCCTCCGTAGACCATCCAGGCAAGCGCGCCGAATTTGTTCAATTGGTACATCCGCTCCACGCGAAACCCGGCCTTCTCGATCATGGCAGCGAGTTCGGAGGCGCGGAACCGTTGCACGTGGCCCAGCTTCCGGTCGATGCCGCAATAGAGCACCGGGTTCTGCGGAACCAGCGCCAGCAGCGAGCCTCCTGGCTTGAGGGTTCCGTAGAGCGCCGCCACGGTGGCCGCCGGATCTTCGAGACACTCAAGAACGTTGATCGAGAGCACCGTATCGAAGCTCTCGGCCAGGTCCGCGAACTGGGCGGGCGACGCCGGGTCGAGCGGGCGCACGCACACGTTCGGAGTGCGCAGAAAGCGGTTTCGGAGAGCGTGCAGGTACAAAGGATCGCGCTCGCCGGCCACATACTGCAGACGCTTGCCCATCAGCCGGCCGGTCAGATTCCCAATCCCCGCGCCAACTTCGAGCACCGAGTCCCCCAGGTGCGGCCGCAGGATGCGCGCGAGCCAGCTCATGTACTGCGGCGTGCCGGTGAGGTTGTGCAGCATACCGCGGCCATAGGGCTCGACGTACAGATCGTCGATCGCCCAGAAGTGAAGCATGGTGCCGAGCGCCTTGACGCCGTCCCTCCAGCCGATCTTCTTGCCTTCCTCGTAAGTGCGGCCGTGGTAGCTGATCGGCACCTCGTAAATGCGCAGTTTTCGCTTGGCGCACTTGATGCTGATTTCCGGCTCGAAGCCGAAACGGTCGGAACGTATCGGGATGCTCTTGAGTAAGTCAGTGCGGAAAACCTTGTAGCATGTCTCCATGTCCGTCAGGTTCAGATTGGCGAACATATTGAACACGAGCGTGAGGCCCTTGTTGATCGTCGAATGCCAGAAGGGGAGAACGCGGGTCTGCTCGCCGGCCAGATAGCGCGAGCCGAAGACGGCGTCGGCGTGGCCGTCGAGCAGCGGGCGCAAGAGGCGCGGGTATTCCGAAGCGTCGTATTCGAGGTCGGCGTCCTGGATGAGGCAGAAGTCGCCTGCGGCGTGCCCGATGGCGGTGCGGATCGCAGCGCCCTTCCCCTGGTTGACTTCGTGGCGGTAGAGCCGGATGCAGGGGATCGTTTCGGCCAGGCGCCCCAGGATGTCCGATGTGCCGTCGGTGGAACGGTCGTCCACGATAATCAGCTCGCGCTCCATCTGTTCCGGCAGAGGCGCGCTCACCACTTGAGCCACGGAGCGCTCCACCACCGTGCGCTCGTTGTAAACGGGCATCAGGACGGAGAGTTTCATGGGATGCTCCCAGTATAGGGGATGACCGGCGGGTTCGAGACGTGGTAACACTGTCAGATATGGCCAGCACCCTCTTGGAATCGAACCTGCCGGGCGTCGAGAGCTACGGGCGGGGCAAAGTTCGCGACGTTTACGGAGCCGGCGACCGGCTGCTGATCGTGGCCACCGACCGCATCTCCGCCTTCGATTACATCCTCGCCACCGGCATACCGGATAAAGGCCGCGTGCTGACCCAACTCTCCGTGTTCTGGTTCGACTTCTTCAAAGAGTTGACCCCGACTCACTTCCTCAGCGCCAGCGTGGACGATTACCCGGAGCCCCTGCCCCGGTTCCGCGACCAGCTCGAAGGCCGCTCCATGCTGGTGAAGCGGGCGCGCATGGTGGAGGTGGAGTGCGTCGCGCGTGGGTACCTGGCGGGCTCGGGCTGGAAGGACTACCGGCAGACCGGCTCCGTGTGCGGCATACGGCTCCCGGCGGGGCTGAAGGAGAGCGACAAGCTGCCTGAGCCCATCTTCACGCCCACGACCAAGGCGCTCACCGGACACGACGAGAGCCTTTCCTTCGACGCCGTGGTGAACATGGTGGGCGCCGAGTTGGCGGCGAAGCTCCGCGATCTGACCCTGGCGATTTACCGGAAAGGCGCCGAATACGCGGCTTCCCGGGGCGTCATCATTGCCGACACCAAGTTCGAGTTCGGTTTTGTGGGCGGGGACCTGGTGCTGGCGGACGAGGTGCTGACGCCGGATTCGTCGCGCTTCTGGCCGAGCGAGACCTACCGTCCCGGCGGCGCGCAGCCATCCTACGACAAGCAGTACGTGCGCGACTACCTGGAATCGATTCATTGGAACAAGCAGCCGCCTGCGCCGGGCTTGCCTCCCGAGGTGGCGGCCAAGACCAGCGAGAAGTACAAGGAAGCGTTCCGCGCGCTCACTGGGCGGGAGCTGTGACGGACGGGAGCGTACTATGCCCAACTGGCTGGATGTCGTCTTCGCGATCATTCTGATTGCGTCCGTGCTGGAAGGTCTGAAGCAGGGGCTGGCGCGCACGGCCATTGGCCTCGCGTCGGTGATTGTGGGCCTGTTCCTCGCCTTGTGGTTCTACGCAACCCTGGGAGCGTTCTTCGGAACGCACATGTCCCGGGGGTGGGCGAGCGTGATCGCATTTCTGGTCATCTTCGTGTGCACGATGTTGCTCGGCGCTCTGCTGGCAGCGCTCATCGCCAGGCTCTTGAAGCTGGCTCATCTCTCCTGGCTCGACCGGCTGATGGGCGGCGCCTTCGGCGTATTGCGCGGCGCCCTGGTGTGCGCGGTGATTGTGGCCGTGATGATGGCGTTCGCCACCAAACCGCCTCCCGGCTCGGTGGCGCGCTCGCGCATCGCCCCTTACGTAGTGGGCACGGCGCGCATCCTGGTCTACGCGGCGCCTCACGAGTTTCGCGAGGGCTTCCACCGCAGCAACGCAAAACTGCGGGCGCTGTGGCAAGACGTCACCCACAAGAAGCCGGAACAGCCCGAAGCCGACGACCTGTAGCGTCGTCCGTCAGCGCCAGCGGCCGCGATGGAACACGTAGCGGTTGCCGCGGTGTTCCCAGTAAGGCCTTACCCAGGCGGCCCGCGGGTGGGGCGGCCGGGCCCAATAGCCGGGCGACCAGACCCATCGGCCCCCGCGCAAGTCGTAGAACCCATCGATCCAAATGAAGCCGGGGCCGGGCGCCACTCCGACGACGCCCGCTTGGGGCGCCGGCGGCTCCCCCACCGCAACAAAAGCGTGACCGGCGCAGCCTGCCATGGCCGCCGAGCCGAGCAGAACGGCAGGGAACAGGAATCGCCTGAGTCTCATGGTGTCTCTCCCTGAGCGCGAAGAGCATCTTTTGTGCCAAGGCCGAAGGCGGTCGAAAGACGCACACTTAGCCTTCTCTCGCCGGAGGGCCGACAGACAGTTTCTGCAGCGCGGGAGGAATTATTTACCGGGACCCGCGCAGCTCGCGGAACCGGGCGTAGGCGCCGTCCCACTCGCGGCCTCCGCGGGGCTCGAATCGCTCCACGGCGAAGGAGCGCGCCACCATCCGGCGGCCTTCTTCGAGATCGGAGACTGCGCCGGATCCTATCGCCTGCACCAGAACGTTCCCGGCAGCCGTCGCTTCCGCCGGCCCGGCCACCACCGGCCTGCCCGTTGCGTCCGCGACCAACTGGTTCAGGAGGCGGTTCTTCGAGCCGCCGCCCACGATGTGAATCGCGCGCTGGCGCCGGCCCAGGATGGCCTCCAGATCCTCCAGCACCTGGCGGTAGCGCAGTGCCAGGCTCTCGAGGATTGCGCGCGTCATCTCACCGGGCTCGGCCGGAGAGCGCTGGCCCGTGCGGCGGCAGAAGGCGCAGATCTTCTCGGGGAGCGCACCCGGCTCCTGGAACGCATCGGGATCGACGATGGCCGGGAACGGCTGCGCGGCGGCGGCCATCTCCGCGAGCTCCGCATAGGTGGCCTGGTTCCCCTGAAGCGCCCATTCCCGCCGGCACTCCTGCAGCAGCCACAGGCCGGTAATGTTCTTCAGAAAGCGGACGCGTCCGCCGGCGCCCAACTCGTTGGTGAACTGCATGGCGAGCGCGGCCTCGTTGATGATGGGCTCCCCCAGCTCGACGCCCATCAGCGACCACGTGCCGGAGCTGATGTAGACCCAATCCTCGCCCTCCGCGGGAACGGCGGCCACGGCTGAAGCGGTATCGTGCCCGCAGGTGGCGTAGACGGGCACACTCCCCAGGCCGGCCGCCTGCGAGACCCATGGCAACAGCGGTCCGAGCAGAGTCCCCGAGGGAACAACCTCGGCGAGAATCCGCGTAGGAAGCCCGAGCCTGTCGAACAGCTCCGTGGCCCAGCGCTTGCGCGCCGGGTCGTAAAACTGCGAGGTGCTGGCGATGCTCATCTCCGAGCGAGCCACGCCGCAAAGCCAGTAGGCGAGCAGGTCCGGCATGAAGAGCAGCTTCCCGGCGGCATCGAGCGCCGGCGAACCCGCCAGCCTGGCCGCGTACAACTGGTACAGCGAGTTCAACTGCATGAACTGAATGCCGGTGGCGGCGAAGATCTCCTCCTGGGGCAGGACCGCAAAAGTCCGTTCCAGCATGCCGTTGTTCCGTGCATCGCGGTAGTGGCGCGGATTGTCGATCAGCGCGCCGTCGCGATCGAGAAGGCCGAAATCCACGCCCCAGGTATCGATGCCGATCCCGTCGAGATCAATCCGCCGCTGGCGGCCGGCGATGGCCAGGCCCTGCTGAATCTCGTGGAACAGGCGGAAGGTATCCCAGAAAAGCCCCGCCGGGATGCGGACCGGTTCGTTGGGGAAACGGTGCAGCTCTTCAAGACGCAAGCAGCCGCCATCGATGGCGCCGAGCATCGCGCGGCCGCTCTCCGCACCGAGATCGAACGCCAGGTAGTGCTTCATGAGCTTCCGAGCGGTTCGCTCGGCCGGTATTTGTTCTGGGTCAGAAGCTGCCGCGCCGCCTCCTCCGTTTCGGGCGCAACGTAGAAGAACGCGCCGACGCGTTCGCTTCGGAACACGAGTCCGCCCGCGTAGACGTCCGATTCCACCAGGTAATCGACTCCCGCCGCCGTGAGCAGGGATTCCAGGGCCAGCGCCTCCTTCAGCTTCCTGGCGATGTAGATGAGCGCCAGTTCCCGGTCGCCGAAGGCTTCAGGTTCTTTCCGCACCGTTCGCCAGTATAGCGGGTGCGTACGGCTCCCCGTGGTGCGCTACGCCAGGCGGCGCAGCACGCCGTTCAACTCGTCGCGGTTCTGGCAGCCGATGGTGAAGCAGTCCACGCAATCGAGCGACGTGGCGTAGCGCAGCATTTCATCCATCCTGCCAGTCAACTGGCCCGCGCCGAAGACCTTCATGCCGATAATGCCCTTCCCCGACGCCTTCATCTGGCGGAGGATCCCCAGGACCGTCTGCGGGTCGGAATCCATGATGACGCCGGCCGGGTTGATGCGCGCCAGGTCCACGCGCACCCAGGGCGAGGCGGCCGCCGCCTTCAACGCTCCCAGGGTATGGCAGGAGACCCCGTGAGTCCCCACGATCTTCTTCTCGCGCGCTTCCTCGAGCACGTCCATCGCGCCCTTCCGCCGCTGGGGCCAATCGTCCTCCATCATGCAATGAAGCAGGACGATGTCCAGATAGTCGGTCCCGATCTCGCGCCGGAACCGGTCCAGATCGGCACGCATCTGCGGCGCGGTCTCGGCGTGCGTCTTGGTCATGATCGCGACCCTCTCGCGGGGCACGCCCCCCAGCGCCGCCTTGAGATGAGGATGGCTGCCGTACTGATCCGCCGAGTCCCAGAACGTCAGCCCGTGATCGTAGCCATAGTGCAGCAGGTCTGCCAACCCCTGTACGCCGAGCTTGCGGGTCTGGTCGGAACTGCCGCCAAAACCGTTTGTTCCCGTACCCATCGCCATCCGCGACAGCCTGATGCGATCAGGCCCGAGCGCGACGACGTCGCTGGCGCGGCGGCGCGTAGTATCGGCCGCCGTATCGGCCGCCAGGGTCCACCCCGCTCCCGCCAGCATCCCCGCTCTAAGAAAATCCCTACGCCTCATGAGCCGAGTATAGCGAGTCCGGGTGGACCGCCTGGTGCGGTAGCTGCGCGTATGAAACTCCGGTCAGGCGAACAACATCGGCAATTGCTCTTCGACGTGAACGTGGTGTTCGATGCTTTCGAGGATGGGGCGGGCGGGAATGTGAGCAAGCTCGTTCGGCTCGACCTTATGAAGGCCCCCTCCGTATACTCTGCCTTCCGAAACGAGCTGCTTCGGGGTAATGCGCTTCAGCGCCTCGAATACCTCCTGGGCCAGCTCTGGATGTTCGCGTAGGGCGGCCGCCAAACGGGCCTTCGGATACAGCAGCAGGTATACGTTATGGGCAGTTGCCAGCGACCGGTTCCAGATAAACCGGAACGGATCTTTGTCCTTGCCGGCGCGCCCCATGTAGGTGCAGAGAAACGGTGCTGGGGGCCGTTGCTCCTGCGAGTACCATGGCGCGCGATGGCTCGCGAGGTACGAGGCGTGCACATTCTGTTCGCGGCCCTGCTGCAGGTATTCGTAGAAGCGTGGCCACATCGTTTTGATTCGTTCTTCCGGCTCGCTGCAATCGAGGAGGTACAGGACCCGAGACACATTCGGCGCGCCGTCTGGCAATCGCTCGACGACATCGTCCGTTAGATGGCGCGGCCCTGGGAGTATGGGCTTCAAGAATTGCCGCGGAATTGCCCACGCCCGTATGGTGTCCTCAGTGAGCAGGAAGAAGCTGTTTGCTCCCGTGGCGAGCCCCCGTTTAATTGAGAAGAGGTCGCCGAGTACGATGCCGTTCCCCGGCCGCACGGTGCTGTTCTCGGGAAACTGCGTCCACTTCTGCGACCGGCGAAGCGTGCCGATCGGCACGCGCGCCTCCGTCTTCGGTGCGTCCACCGTTCCGCCGAACGAGAAGCGCGTCTCGTGGTCCTCCTTCGGCGCTGTCTTGCGGAAGACGACGATGGCGGAGGAGACGAGCGCGTCGTCGAATTGGGCGTCCGTGGGCGAGAAACGGTGGATGTGGAGGAGTGTCACGTGCTCGGTGAGGTAGCGGCGGATGGTGACACCGTAGTTCACATCCATGAACTCGGAGGGAATGAGCCAGATGCCGAGCCCCCCGTCTTCCATCCAGTCGTGGGCGAGGAGCAGGAAATAGCAGTAGAGGCCGGCGAGGCCGCTGATCTCGAGCCGGAGCGACCGCGCAAGACTCGCCTTGAGGCGCTCCTTGTCGGATGCGGTCAGATGGTGATGACGGACGTATGGCGGATTCGTGAGCACCAAATTGAATCGCTCCCCCGGCACTCGCTGCCGGGTAAAGTCCCCGTCCACAACCGTGAGCCCCTCCTCACCCCACAAGCTCTTGGCTGCTTCAGCAAAGAGAGGATCGAGCTCGACGCCCTCGGCGGCCAAGATACTCTCCTCCGGGAACGCCTGACGGACCGCCGAATAGAAGGAGCCCGTCCCGATTGCGGGATCGAGGAAGCGCACCGCGTCGGCGCCCATGAGCTTCCGCGCATAGCGCGCCATGCTCACGGCGAGCACGGGAGGCGTCGCGAACTGCCCCCACTTATTTCTCTCCTCAGCGGTCTTCAGGGCATCCAGTCTCGCCTGCTCGCGCCGCCGCCGGTCCTCGAGGTCCTGTGCTGCGTGCTTCATGGTGTTTGTTTTCAAATGCCAAGCTTATCCAGGTCCTCGATACGATGCTCCCATATCCAGTCGATGCCCTCGGCGGCCTCGTACCCCAAGTACGCCGCGTCGAAATAGCCGCAGAGGAAGAGGATGAACCTCACGCCGTCCCCGTAGGTGGCCCGGAGCTGGTTTACCTTCATAGCCTCTTCTTTGCGCCGCTTGTTCACATTCGTGAAGTCCCCCGCAGATTTTGCCTCGATCAGGATGGGGAGGTGCGGCACCACCGCGGCCTTCGGCTGTATCACAACATCGACAGGAATACGAACAGTCTTTACCTCCTCCGTGGATGACGCCTTGACGAGCACGTTCAGGCGAAACGCGAACGTGCTAGGTTCCATCTGATCGAGCTTGGCCACGGCAGCCGGATGCTGGAGGCGGTACCCGCGTTTTACGAGATAGGCCTCGATAAGCGCGAGTTGGCGTTTCTCTTGGGCATTGCGCACGATGGGGTCCGCAACTGCCCCGCACAGCCGGTCAGCCACAATCGTCGATGACCGATAGCGCTCCTCCGTGGTCGGCCGACGCTTTTCAGCGAGCCAGGGAAAGATGTCGGTGTCGAGCATCTGGGAGAGGACGTCCGCAATGCGCCGTAGATGGCCATCCAAGAGCTCCGGTGCGAGCCGCGGCGGCAGCTTGCCCCGCTCCAGCGTGCCGATGATGTTCTTGCTTGTATCGGCAAGCCCCGTGAGGCGATCCCGAGCGAGCGGTGGACAAGCTGACATGCGCAGCGCCGGCAGGATCGCCGGATGCTCCTTGATCAGCTCCGGCGTGATGGTCTGGAGGTCCGCGCTCTGCGCAAGTCCTTCCTCGACCCTCACGACGGTCTTGCTCCGAGCCTCCCGGTATGCTTGCGGCGCGAACGTCATGAACCACTGGTTGAATTGGTCAACGGAGGCGCGGGTGTCCGCTTTCCACAACAGCGGTTTGTCAGCGCTGATCAGCATACCATCAACTCTATCAGTCGCCCCGCAAATTGCAATGCTCGCGAGGGGAGGAACCCCAATGGAGAAGCTGAAACTTGTCGATCTGTTGCCCGATCCCGCACCCGGCCCGCGCACTGTGCTATACCGTCCTGTGTGAAGCTCCGCATTCGAAACGCCACTCGCGGCACGCTGCTGGCGGACGCCGCCGATATCGCCGACACCTCCGCCAAGCGGCGCGCCGGCTTGCTTAAGCGGACCTCGCTCGAGCGCGGCGAGGGCCTGCTGATCGCTCCCTGCGAGGGCATTCACTCCTTCGGAATGAAGTTCCTCTTCGACGCGGTTTTTTTGGACGGCGAGCGCAAGGTGCTGAAGGTCCGTGGCAGCATGCCTCGCGGCCGGATCTCGCTGTGTCTGCGCGCCCATGGCGTTCTGGAATTGCCCGCGGGAACGGCGGTGGAAACGGGGACCGTGGCGGGCGACCGGCTCGAATGGGAGAAATACGAATAAGCCGGCGGGACCCGCTCAGCTCACCTTCATCTTGCGGTGCTCTTTGAGAATGCAGCGGTCCATCACCACCATGAGTCCCGCGGCGCGGGCCCGCTCGGCCGCGTCTTCGTGGACCACGCCTTCCTGCATCCAGACCGCCTTGGCGCCAACCCGGATCGCGGCCTCGACGACCTCCGGCACGTACTCCGATCGTCGGAAGATGTCGACAATGTCGATCGGGCCCGGAGCCGAATCCAGATCCGGGTACGCCTTCTCTCCCAGAACTTCGCTTTCCTGCGGATTCACCGGAACGATGCGGAAGCCGGCGCTCTGCATGTACTCGGAGACGCTATAGCTCGGCCGCGTACGGCGGCTCGAAAGACCTACCACCGCGATGGTCCTGGCGCTTCTCAGCAACTCCGCGATCGTCATCCCAGTTTCAGGTTTCTGCGCAGGCGCTCCAGCTCGACCGGCGTGAGCTGGCGGTAATACCCCGGCTTCAGCGCGCCCAATTCCAGAAAGCCGATCTTGACGCGCCTCAGCTTCTCTACCAAGTGGCCGAAATGTTTGAACATCTCCCGGATCTGGTGGTGCCGCCCCTCGATAAGCCGCACCTCGTACCACGGATTTTCGGCCTTCCGGATCAGCCGCAATCCAGCCGGGGCGGTGCGCCGCCCGTGCAGCGGCACCCCGTCGCGAAACTCCTTTTCCTGCGCCGGAGTGAGCATCCCGTTGGCCTTCACCAGATACGTCTTGGGCACGTGCTTGGAGGCGGACATGATGGCGTTGGCCAGTTCACCGTCGTTGGTCAGCAGCAGCAGCCCTTCGCTCGCATAGTCCAGCCGCCCCACCGGAAAAACACGCTCCTTGATTTTGATGAATTGCATGACGGTGGGACGCCCCTGTGGATCGGACACCGTGGTGATTACGCCCTGGGGCTTGTTCAGGGCCAGGCACACCATGCGGGCCGGCTGATGAATCGCCTTGCCATCCACCTTGATGTGGTCGCGCTCGATGTCGGCCTTCGATCCCAGCTCTACGACCACCTGGCCGTTGACCACTACACGGCCCTCGACGATCAGGTCCTCAGCCTTACGGCGGCTGGTCACCCCCGCGCGCGAGAGGATCTTCTGCAGCCGCTCCTCAGCCATTCTCGTGCTCCGCTTCGAAAGGCGCGGCCGGTTCGCCGTTCTCCGCCGCCGGCTCCGGGCTGGCCGCTTCAGGCTCGGGGCTTGCCGCCACTGACTCGGACTCCGGGGGCGCTTCGCCGGACTCCTCGGGTTCGGCCGCTGACTCCGGAATCGCCGCTTCCGGCTCCTGAATCGCGCCTTCCGCCTCCGGGCTCGCCATCGCCAGTTCCACGGGCGCTTCGCCTGGCTCCGCGGGTTCGGCCGCTGCCTCCGGGGCCGCCGCTTCCGGCTCCTGAATCGCGCCTTCCGCCTCCGGGCTCAACGCCGCTAGGTCCTCGGGCGCCTCCTCCGGCTCCACGGGTGCGGACGTTGCCTCCGGTTCCGCCTCTACCGCCCCCGCCACTGGCCCGGAGATCGTCTGCTGTTCCGCCTCCGGTTCGTCGCCGATCGCCAGCCGCCTCAACTCCTCGAACTCCTTCAGTGTCGGCAGCTCGGTGAGGTCCTTCAGCCCGAACTGCAGAAGGAACTCCTTCGCGGTCTTGTAGAGGATGGGCCGGCCGACCACGTTCTTACGTCCCGCGGTCTGTATGAGCTTTCGGTCTAGCAGCGTTTTCAGTACGCCGGCGCCCTGCACGCCGCGAATTTCCATGATCTCCGGCGCCGTGATGGGCTGCTTGTAGGCGATGGTCGCCAGCGTCTCCAGAGCGGCCAGCGACAGCCTCAGCGCGGGCTTCAGGCTCTTGGCGAAGGTGCGGACGGCCTCGTGGTGCTCGGCCTTGGTGGCCATCTTGTAGCCGCCCGCGACCTCGCGGATCATCAGGCCACGCCCCGGCGCCGCATACTCGGCCGCCAGTTCCCCGAGCAGCGCTTCGACACGTTCCTGCGGCTTCTGCAGCGCGTTGGCGATCTGCGCCGCCGTGGCCGGCTCCTCGCACACGTAAACGATGGCCTCAATGGCGGCCTTGAGGGCGGCATCGTTGACGGGGGTGCCCAAGCTCAACTGCTCGGCAACGGCGGTCTCTTGGTTCAGGTCTTCTGTCTCCATCCTGTCCTACTGATAGTCCTTCTCGATGTCCGTCATCGCGTCGCCGGATGCGAAAACCTCGTCGAAGCGCTTGTGCGCGCGCAACGCGATTTCGCCGAATGCATCGTTCTGCACCAGCACCACCGCCTGCATCCGGACCATCTCCAGCATAGCGAGGAAGAGGCAGATCATTGCGCGCCGGCTGCGCTGCTGCTCGAACAGCCCGGCCACCCCGAATTTGTCACCCCGCGGCTTGCCCCTGAGCAGCGCCGTCAGGTACGTCACCATGTCGGGCACGCTGACATCTTCGTTGGCTACCTGAAACACCGGGCGGGTTCTGGCCCGATCGAGCACCTGCTCGAAGGTCTTCACCAGATCGATGAGCGAAACGGCCAGGTCCGGCTCGTCCTGGTCCGTAGTGAACTGCCCGATCTGCGCCGGCGACCAGACGTTCTCCTCGATCATCCGCTTCTGCTGAAGCATCTCGGCCGCGTTCTTGTACCGCTCATGCTCGATCAGCCGCTCCACCAGCTCGCGCCTCGGGTCGTCCTCCGGCGCCAGCTTCTCCAGCTCCGGGTCCTTAGGCAGCAGCAGGCGCGACTTGATGTGGATCAGCGTCGCGGCCATGAAGATGAACTCCGAGCCGATCTCCATGTCGAGGGCGGCGGCCTGGTCCAGATACTGAAGGTACTGCGCCGCGATCTTGGCGATCGGGATGTCCCAGATGTCGATCTGCTGCTTGCGGATCAGATCCAGGAGCAGGTCGAGCGGCCCCTCGTATTTTTCCAGATGGATATTGAGCGGTGACTGCGACACAGACTATCCACGATAGCAGGAGCGGAGCCCGGGCGAAACCTCCGCGCCTCAGATCGCCTCAGATCGTCCGGTCGGGCGTCTTCTGCGGCTTGGGCGGGGCGCCCATGAAGATCAGCGTCACATCAACCGTCCAGTTCTGGTCGTCGGGCTTCACCATGGCGCGCGTCTCGCCCAGGTCGTCCAGCACGCCGTCCTCCTTCACCGAATCGAGGAAGTGCTGCGGGTAGTCCGCATTGAACGGCTCGCCCTGCTTGAGCGCCCACATCTTGCGGATCGCCGGTTCGGTGATGATGTCCAGGCCTTCGATGGTCAGTTTCCGAAAGGTGTACTGCGGCCCCGGGGTCACGTGAACGATGAGGTTTACCTTCTTCGCCGGATCGTCGATCCGCCGCTCCACCTGCGATTGAACGTGCAGCCGCCCCTCGCGCTTCATCCGCTGCTCGATTTTCTTGACCACCTGGTCAGCCGCGTCCTGGTTGAAAACGTCGCCCTCCTTGAAGCCGGTCACCTTCGCCCATTCGGTCCGCGAAACCGTGGCGCCCACCACCTGCACCGTGCCCAGCGAGTAGCTGACGCCCTCATCCACCTTCACCGAGATGATCAGGCCCTTGACGTCCTGTTCCGGCTCGGTGTGGATCTCCGGGAACGTCACGCGCACCCGCCCGCGCGCGTCATAAAGCGGCCGGATCTGCGCATCGAGCACCTGGCGGAAGCGCGCCTCCCGGTAAGTCATGCCCACGGCCACCGCGTTCATCGCGTTCTGGAGCGTCAGCGAAGGCACCACGGAATTGCCGCTGAACAGGACTCGCGCCACCCGCGGCCTCGACGCAGGCTCGAAGACCACCTCCATCGCTCCGGCGCCGTCGGGCGCGACCCTGCCCGCCACCTTCACTGGCTGGCCTTTGGCCGTCAGGACCGCCTCGATGGTTTTCGAATACCGCGCCAGAAGCGGCTCGGTGGCCGCAACGCGCGCTGCGAAGAACGGATCGCTCTCGGCCAGCGCCGCCCGCAACTGATCGGCCGCGACGCCCAGATCCTCGAAGCGGACCGGATATTTCGGCTCCACTTCGGACAATTCGAAGGTCACGTCGTAGCTCTTGCCGCCCGGCGAAGGGCCGAAGCGAAACCCGGCGTTGGCGAATGCGCCGGTGGCGGTCAGGCGCTCCTCGGCGGCTTGGAAATCCTTGGCCGCGGCCATCTGGCCCACTTTAAGATTCACGATCCGGAGCACCTGCTCCCGCGTGTAGTCGTGCAGGCCCTCGATCCGAATCGATCCAATCGGCCATGCGGATTGAGCCGCCGCCGGGGTCTTGGGGCGCTTTTGCGCTTCAGCCGCGCCGCCCGCCCACACCAGCAGCGCCACAACCAGAGCCGCACGCATCATATCGTCATTGTAGACGCGCGCCGCCTGGAATCGGCTTCAGGGCCTCCGGCTTCGCGCTGGTTTATGATTGTCTGAGCATGGGCGCCAGGCGATTTGCGCTGCTCGACCGCGACGGCACCGTCATCGTCGAGAAGGACTATCTCAGCTCGGTCGACGGTCTCGAACTCCTGCCGAACGCCCTCGCCGGCCTGCGCGCCATGCGCGACCTGGGCCTGGGGCTGGTCCTGCTGACCAACCAATCCGGCATCGGGCGCGGCTATTTCTCCGCGGAGACAGTCGCTGAAATCCATCGCGCGCTCGGCAGGATGCTGGCCGCCGGCGGCGTCTCTCTCGACGGGATCTACGTCTGCCCGCACGGGCCGGACGAAGGCTGCGCGTGCCGCAAGCCGGCGCCGGGCCTGGCCGAGCAGGCTGCCCGAGAACTGGGCTTTCGCCTGGAGGATTCCTTCGTCATCGGCGACAAGGCCGCCGACATCGAACTGGGCCGCCGCGTAGGCGCTACCACGATCCTGGTCCGCACCGGCTACGGCCGCCAGGTGGAATCGAATGGTGGGGCCAATCCGGACTATGTCGCCGACGACCTGCTCGGCGCGGCGCGTGTCATCGAAGGGCTTGCGCCTTTATAATCGAATCATAATGTTCTTCCACAGAAAGCGGCCCGCTCAGATCACGTTCGAGAATCGCCTCGACGCCCTGCGCTGCGCGGGGTTCGAGACCATCCCCCAGCCCGACGGGCGCATCATGATTCGCAAGCACGGCTGCGCCGCCATGATCGCCGATGGCCAGCCCCCTCGCCTGGAGCGCGCCGGCTTGGTAGTCTGCGACCAGGTCGCATTCCTGGTGGATGAGGGCTACCAGAAGTTCTGGGCGGCGGGGGAGCGGCGAATACCCGCCCAGGCGAGCCAACTCCAGGCAGTCCACGAATTCGAGGAGGATGTGCGCGAGGCGCTGGGCGTGGAGAGCCTGTACAACGAGTCGCTCGGCACCACGAACGATATGCATGACTACGACCGGCTCGAAGGCCGTTAGCGGGGCTCGGGATCCCCGGAATACCTCAAGAACAACCTGAGATCGGCTTCGGCCGCGTCGCCCCGGCCTTGCTTACGCTCCAGCGCCGCCCGCACGGAGAAGACTCTCGGAAAGACGAGCGACCGCAGGGGGTTGTCCGTCACCGGGTCCGGAACTTGGTTCCCGCTCACCAGAGGAGCAGCGCGATCGAGGTTGCCGGTCTCGACCAGCGCCCAGGCCAACGACACGGCTGGCCAGTCCGGCGCCTCCGGATCGGTGACGTTGTAGGTCTCCTCGAGCGGCCCGATAGCGGCGGCGAACTGCTGCGATAACAACAACGCACTGGAGAGAGCCAACCGGCGTAGGCCCGCTTCGGCTGGCTCGGGAAACGCAGCCGAGGCACGCGCACGCCATTCCCCCGCTGGTGCCGCGGGCTGCGCCAGGAACCGGGCCAGAACGGCGACGGGCAACGGGCCTGGGGCCTTCGCCGCATAGGCGCTCGCCCGCTGGCGGTCCCGTCCCTCGACGGCCCAGATGGCGAGCTGCGCGTAAGAGACAGCAGCCTCCGCCGGCCGTGCCGTCCGCGCGAACCCCTCGAGGCGCCCCAGTGCCTCCCGGCGGCGCCCAGTCAGGTATTCCCACTGCGCCTGGCGGTAATTCACCAGCGGATCTGCCGCGCTCTTCCGGGCCTGTAGGAACTGCCCCAAGGCGGCGTCGGCGCCCTTCCTGTCGCCCTGCATCAGCCTCGCCCAGGCCACCTTGTACGGCTCCCCACCGCCCAGAAACGACGAATCTTTGGAATAGGCCTCCCCGTAAGCCTTTTCCGCCTCGGCGAACCGGCCGAACCAGTAGTAAACGTCGCCCAGGGAGTCGAGCGGATTCGCTTCGGCCGGCCGCAGGCTGCGGTACCGCTCAATCGCTTTGACCGCGCCATCCAGATCGCCCGCCCACGCGCGCAGGTAGCCTGCCTGGTTGAGCAGCAGGATTTCGGCGGGCTCGCGCTGGAACGCCATGTCGCAGTACACCGCGGCACCCCGATAAGAATGGGCGGCCGCATCGAGCGCGCTCAGCCGGCTGTAGACGGCGGCGTCGGCAGGATCGGCATGCGTCAGTGCGACCAGGGCACGGCGCTCTCCAGCGCGATCCTGGGCCAGCGCGGAGGCGGTCAAATCGAGCCGCACCCGCTCAATCTCTTGAAAATGCGGGGCCTTCTCCCGCGCAGCCGCGAGCACCCGGACAGCCCGCGTGCGATCGCCGCGCGCGATCAGCGATTGCGCCCACGCGAGATAGACCGCTCCGAAATCGGGATCCGCGCCCGCCGCGACGTCGAAGCCTGCGTCCGCCGCAGCCGGATCGCTCGCCTCGATCGCATCGATGTAGGCACGAAAAGCACGAAGATTATCCGTTGGAAGGGGGCGAGCGCGGGGATCGATTTGCCGGGCGATCGCCTCTGCCAGCGGCAGCGGACCGCCGGAAGCCGGGCCGCTTGCGCTCAGGCTTTCTACGTGACGCTCCCGGACGGCGTCCTCGAGCGCCGCATCAACGTGCAAACGGCCGCCCTGCAAGGAAAAGCGGCCCTCCAGAACCTCGGAGGCGCCCACCGACGGCGCTTCGCGCAAGGAAGAGATCGCAACGGGTTCAATCTGCGGGGCGCCCGCAAGTTGCAGGCGAACTGCTTCGGCCAGACTCCGGCTCATCCAATCCAACTCGGGGGCGGCCGCCAGATTCTCGAACGGCAGGATCGCTACTCTCTGAGTGCCCCGGTCCTTGCGGGAGCACGAGACCGCAAGGACCGAGGCAACAAGCGCAAGCCCAAGCGGTCTATAGCACACGAGGCTCTTGCGCCATCAAGGCCTTGAAATCGGCGTTATCCTTCAACGCCGCAAATTCAGGCTCCTCGATGAATTTGTTCCGGTCTTTGAACCCCTCTTCGAGCGCTTTGCGGACGCACTGCACGGCCTGGGGGACCATCCCCGCCTCGGCGTACGTTTTGGCCAGATAGTAGTGGAACCGCGCCCGCTCGGTGACCGAGGAATCCTGCAACAGCGAGCCGTAAGTATCGTGACGCTCGAACACCTCGGGATCGAGCTTCACGGCCTTCTGATAGGCCTGGAAGGCCTGCTCGTATTCCTTCTTGGCGAAGTACGCCGTGCCTAGGTTGCTGTACACGGACGCCGACTCCGGGTTCAGCTTCAACGCCTTCTCGTATTGCCGCAAGGCCCGGCTGAATTTCTTCTCGGCGTAGAAGACGGTCCCCAGGTTGTTCACGGCCTCCGGGTATTTCGGATCCATCTTCATGGAGCGCTCATAATAGCGCTGAGCCGCCTTGAGATCGACTGTCTGGTGATAACCGATGCCGATCTTGTTCAGCGTCACAGCCGTTACCGGCGCCTGGCGATACTGGTCGATGGCCTCGCGGTACATCTTGCGGGCCATAAAGATATCGCCCCGTTGTTCCGCCGTGAGAGCCGTCCGGGTGGGCGTAGCCGCCGGTATCGAGGCGGTATTGAGTATTTGGGATTTTTCGGATTGCGGACCGAGAGCACCGGCAAGAACAGGAACGAGGGCGACAAGAAGGAACCTGCAAATCATATTAGCCTCCTATAAACCTGCATCATAAAAGTCCATTACCGACCCGTATGACGCAGGCAGCCCGTTCATGGGTACAAGCTAACCACATTTAAGCACAGAAGGGGCTGGCGGGAGCCAGAAATCGCACCCCCGGGGGACCGGGCGGCCTATCCACAGGCAAGACACAGGCAAGACGGCTACTTGAGCGCGCCCAGAATCCGGTGGAACAGGCCCTTCTTCTTGTCGTCGTCCTTGGCCTGCCGGGCCTGCTCCGACGGCTGCTGGGTGGCGCCAGGAGGCGGAGGCGGGGCTTTCACGGCCACGCCCGGCGGGCCGTTGGCGCCATTCCCGGCGGTGGACGGCATCGTGGGAGGGACCGTATCCCAGGACGCCACGCGGGTGCCCCCGGAACCACCATGCAGCCCGCAACTCTCCACCGGCTGCGTGCCCGACAGGAAGACTTCCGCTATGGGCGATGGACACTGCGGCGTGGCCAATTGCCCGCTCGCCGGGTCAACCTCTACCGTCACGATGCCATCCGGTGCCGGGAATTCGTGCACGTTGCGGTACTCGCGATACTGGTGGGCGCGCTTCATGAACTCCACCCACACGGGCAGGGCCGAATGTGCGCCCTCCAGATTCAGCGGGCGATGGTCGTCGAAGCCCACCCAGACCACGCAGATCAGGCGCGACGTGAAACCCGCGAACCACCCGTCATAATCGTCGGTCCCGGTCTTTCCGGCCGCGGGCAGGTTGAAGCCGCGGGAGCGGACCGACGCGCCGGTGCCGCTCCGGAGAACTTCCTCGAGCAGGCTCACCATCATGTACGCCACCCGGGGATCGAGGACCTGACGCTTGTCCGGCGTCGCGGAAAAGAGCACATCCCCCTGGCGATCCCGAATCAGGCTCACCCAGTTCGGCTTCACGTACGTGCCCTGGTTGGCAAAAATCGTGTACCCCCCGGCCACTTCGATGGGGGTCACCTCATAGGCGCCCAGCGCCATAGCCGGCGTGGCGCGAATATTCAGATTCATGCCGGCCTGCTTGGCCAGGGTCTCCACATTGTCGAAGCCGACCATCTCGGCGAGCTTCACCGCCGCCACGTTCATCGAATGCGCCAGCGCCTCCCGCAGCGTCACTTCGCCGTAGAATTTGTGCTCGAAGTTATCGGGCGAATACGGCTTGTTATCGAACCAGAAGGTGGTGGGCTCATCCAGTAATTGGGTCGCGGGCGTGATGATCTGCGGACCGCCGGAAAGCCCCGTGCTCAGTGCCGTGGCATAGACGAAGGGCTTGAAAGCCGAGCCGGGCTGCCGTTTGGCGAGCGCGCGGTTCAACTGGCTGGCGCCGTAGTCGCGTCCGCCGACCAGGGCCTTCACGGCGCCCGTTTCCGGGTCGAGCACCACCATCGCGCATTGCGCTTGCGGCGGCTTCTCGCCTTTCGGCCAGCGGCGGTGGCTCAGGCGCTGGTCCACCTCCTGCATGCCGATCCGCACCGCATCCGCCGCGGCATGTTGCAGGTTGAGGTCGAGGGTGGTGTAGACGCGGTAGGTGCTGTTCTGGAAATCGTAGTCGCCGAACTCGCTTTGAAGCTCGTCGTTGACCAGGTCGACGAAGTACGGGGCTTCGCTCGATTCCAATTCGGCCGGCGTGAGCTTCAGCGGCGCGGCGCAAGCCGCCTGGTACTCGGCGTCGCCGATGTAGCCGTTGTCGCGCATCATGAGCAGCACGATGTTCCGGCGCTCTCGCGCGCGGTCCGGGTGGCGGTACGGGTTGCGGAAACTGGGCTGCTGGATCAGCCCCGCCAGCGTCGCCGCATCCGCCAGGGTCAACTGGCCTATGTCCTTACCGAAGTACGCGCGCGCCGCCTCGCCGAAGCCGTGTATGGCGAAGCTACCCCGGCGGCCCAGCGGCACCTGGTTCGCGTAGAACTCGAAGATCTCCTGTTTCGTGAGCTTCTGCTCGAGCTGAAAAGTAATCAGCACTTCGGCCGCTTTGCGGCTAACGGTCTTCTGCTGGTTGAGCCAGAACATGCGGGCAAGCTGCATGCTCAGGGTGGAAGCGCCCTCGGCCCTTCGCCCTTCCCGCAAATCCACATACGCCGCCTTCAGAACGCGCAGCGGATCGAAGCCCGCGTGCTGGAAGAAACGCTTGTCCTCGGCCGATACCACCGCATCGACCAGCACCTTCGGAATATCGGCGTACTTCACCAGCCGGCGTTTCTCCCGGTTGCTGTCGGAAAGGTTGGTGATCAACTCCGGCTCGAGCAGGTACTGTACGCGCTCGGTATTGTCACGAAGGGAAATGATTTTCGAGACATGCCCGCCCGAGAACCTGATGACGCCGGCCTCGTCGTCGAAATACGAGTCCGGTCCCGGGAAGATCTCGATGCCGCCATCGGCGCGGCGGTGATACCAGCCCATCCGGTTGCCGCTCGATTGTCCGTAGTCGCTGCTACGGAGCTGGGAGATGATTTCCTGGGGGGTGATTTCGTCCCCCACGGAGACCACTCGCGGCGCGGCAAACACCATGGACGTGGCTTGGAAGGGGCCTTGCTTGAGCTTGTGATCGATGAGGCGGGAGAACCGGACGTAGTAGAAGGTGAAGGTGATCAGCATCACCAGCGCCAGGCCGGCGGCAACGCCGATCGCGATTCGCCCCGCCGGGCTCACCAGCAAGCGAACCCAGCGGGCTCGTCCCGGGATCTGTATCCGTACTGCCACCCGGACCTATTGTCTCACGCGCTCGCCGCTCCTGGCTCGCTGCTCCTGGCTCGTCTCACTTCTGGTCCTTCTCCGCGGAGAGCAACTCTTCCCACATGTCTCCGTGTTTTTCCCACTCCGAAGGCTCCAGGCCCGAGATCTGCAACTCGGCGACTTTGAGCGTCCCGTGTCCATACGGGCAGATGTACTCGATGCGAGGCCGCCCGAGCTGAAGCATCTGGCCCCAGGAGCCGGACGCCACCGGCATACGCAGCCTCCGCGCGCACACGCGGCAGCGGTAGCGCTGATCGAGGATCGAAAAGTAAACCAGGACGGTCGAGATCAGGAAAACGAACCCCGCCGCCAGCGTCCAGGGAAGATCGAAGCCCAGAAATTGGCCGCGGAAAAGATGCGGGCGCGGCAGTAGCAGAGTGATTCCAAACCAGATGCCGCCCAGGAGCAGGCCGGACACCGCAAGTTTCGCCGCCAGCAGGCCCCAATAGCGCATACCTGCTTAGACTACGCCAAGGGGCCGTTGGTTCCGGCCACTAGCGGCGAATCAGCACCACCGGCGCTGCTTCCGCCCCATAAACGTTCTCGAAGAAGTCCCGCACCGCCTTGTACTCGGTCGCCGGTGCGATGATGTCGTTTACTTCTAACGATTGGCGGAACAGCACCTCGCCGCCGCTGGGCGTCCAGCTTGCCTGGTACTTGCCGTAAGGGCCCGCCAGCGTGATCGGGTCGGGCACTTCGTCGACTTTGAAGGTGGCCGGCACCTGGAGCCGCACCGTGCCGTGGAACTCGGCGGCGTGCAGCACAATCGGGAGCTTGCGCTCCTTGGCCGGGAAGAAATAGCGCCCGGCTTCGACAAGCACTCCGGGCTTAACCATGAGCAGCCGCCCTTGCATGGATTGGCCGAACTGCCCGGAGGTGTACTCGAGGTGCAACTGCAACCGGCCCTCGTCGCGAGCGTCTTTGTGCGTCAAGGCGCCCAGCGTAACGGCCCCGACGGTCTCGGTCAGGCTGCGCTCGACGTGAGTCCGCGCATCTGTTTGCGAATTCAAGTCGAAATGCGCCCGCCAGTACGTTGCCCTCTGGCCGAAGTACTCGATATCGTCTACAGCTTCGACAGTGCCTTGCGGCGACATCTTGGCCCCCACCACTTCCTCGACGCGGTTCGCCGACGCCGGCAGCAGCGGCATCTTGAGCAGCGCGCCTTGATCGCCGGCATCGATGAGCGCGTAGCTTCCCTGCTCGTCCTCCGGGAGGTCGCCGAGCGGCGTATAGGAATCGGTCGGGTCGAAAATCAGCAGCCGGCCCAACTGCGGGTGCGTCACCACCGGCGCCAACTGAACGGAATCCTGAATCTTCACCGCAATGATGGCGTGGTTGAACTGGAACGGGGAAGCCCAGTCCGGATGAACGTACGAGCGGTCTCCGCTAAAGATCGAGACCATGTAAGCCTGAATCCCGACGGCTTTCAGCAGAGCGCGCATCAGGTTCGCTTTGTCCTTGCAATCGCCGTATTGCTTTTCCAGAACCAGCGACGCCAGGTGTGGCTTTACGCCTCCGCCCACAGCCTCTTTGGTGCTGATCTCGACGTAGTTGATGCCCTGGACAAACCGGGCGATGGCCTGGATCTTCGCCAGGTCCGATGTCGCGCCGGCCGTCAGGGAATGCGCGCGTTCGACGACGCTCGCGGCCTGGTCCGCCTGCGGATCCTCGAGCTCAGCCATCCACCGCGATACCGCCGTCCAATTGGGCAGAGGCCGCAGCCCGGCTGCGTTGCCTTCCGGTGGCAGGTAAGTAATGGCCAGCCGGGGGAGGACCGTCTCCAGGTCGGGGGCGTGCGGCTCCTCCTCGATAAATGGCAGGTCTCGCAGTTCCCAGGTGGACGTGGAGCCCGCAACCTGTGGGGAAACCGGGGCGTGATTGTAAGTGATGCTCCGCACTTCCCAGCCCGCCGGTAAGGTCAGCGAGTAGCGCGAAACCACCGTGGGCGGGCCCTCCTGGAAAAAAAACTCGTCCTGAGTGAAAACAGACTTGCTCTGTTTCACCACCTCGTAGCCGAAGACGCTTCCATCCTGCGCGTCGTCTCCGGCGATGAGCAAACGGGACCGTTCTTCGCTATAGATCTCGAAGGACACGGCCGAGGCATCGAGGATTCGCTCTTTCTTGTACTTGAGCGGCGCCCCGCTCGAGGGAATCAGCCATCCTCGGAAGTCCTTGATCTTGTCGCCGGGGGCGAGGTAGTCCACTTGCCCCCGGGCGTACTTGCGGCCGTCGCGGTTGAGGACGCGAACCGCGCCCCGCTCCACCGTTTCGGTCTTCCCGCTGGCATCGACAGTGACCTGTTCCTCATGCAAAAGCACCACCGCCGGGACCCTCCGGTCGTAGGTACCTTTCGGCGCCGCCGCGGCATCGCGCAGCCACGGTGGAACATCGTCGCCGGCTATCGCCGTTCCCGCCGCCAGGGCGACGCCGAGCAGCAACGCTCCTGTTCCCGTGCATCTCATGGCTTTGCCTCCGTGCCCGCCGCCTTTTGGTGAAGGGTCAGCGTGTGTTGGTCCTCATCGTGAATCGCGTCGAAAACCTTTTTGAGCGTCGGGTAGGTCTGGACCGGAAAAGCTAACCGGCCCCCCCGCCCAAATACCAGCGTCCTGTCGTAGAGCAGTCGGCCTTGCCCCGCCCTTACGGACACCTTGTAGTCCCCAACAGGGCCCAAGGAAAACGAGTGCGGAGCGGTCGCGTTCTCCGTTTCGAATCCCGGCGGGACATTGAAGACCAGATGATCCTCCTCCGACCAGGGGTACTCGAACCAGACCGGATTCGTGCGGTCGCTCGCGGGGAACTGGGCTCCTATCCCATGCTGAAAGTAGGCCAATTGCACAAACAGGCGCTTGCCGGTCCGCTGCGCGTAACCCGGAACCTTGACCTTGTAGGAATAAACCAGCGGCTTCTCGGGGTCGTCGAGGTTTTCGGTTTCGACATCAGAGACCTCGGCGTTGTTGAACTGCTCGTGCACCATGTCGCGGATATCGTCTTCCCGCCGCGCCTCCGATTCCGCGGACTGCTGTTCCCGGCGTAGCGCCGCCGCATGGCCCGTATAGGCCAGGCGCACGTCGCCCTGTAAAGTGCCGGTTCCATCCAACTCGAACGCGCCCGTCCGCTTCGAGAGCGACTGCTCCGGTTCGGAAAAAGGCGCCTCCACGAACAACAGCTCCTTCGGATCGGTTACCAAAGCCTGCGCGCCCTCCTCCTGCCACCGCAACATTCCGGCGGGGAGCGATTTGGCCGCGGCATCGTAGAACCGCCATTTGTCGCTCACCTTCACGGCGATGTCCATGGTGTGTAGGAAAAAGGTATTCAGAAACGCTTTGTCGAAGGTGCGGTCGCTGCGGTCGCCCAGCCGGGCGACCCGTACGTCGAAGCCCTCCGCCCTCGCCATCGCCGCGAAAAGCATATTGACATCAAAGCCCGAGCCGATGCCGCGCTTCAACGTGTCTGACGGCTTGTTGTTCTCCTTGGCCTTCTCCCGCTGCCGTTCGGTGACATCCTGGTCGCCGAACCTCTTGATCCTGCCCCGGCAGTACTGAAGCAGCTTCGCCAGTTGCGCCTCCGGGTCTTTCAGCCCCGCGATGGCATCGTCGGCGGCCTGGCGCACGTCACCGTTCACCTTCAGGTACGGCTCGTCGAGCTCGTACAGGTACTTGCTCTCGGATGCCCAGTATTTATCCGGGCTGGACTTGACATCGTCGGCGTAGAACACCAGCGTCCATGGGCGCACGACCCACTCCGAGGGCATCAGGGGCTCTTCTTTGTACGCCGGCACATTCTTCACGAAGAGACTGGAAAAGCCGTCCTTCTCCTTGGTCATGGCGCTGGTCTGCGCTCGGAACGTTCTCAACCTCATCGGGAACCGCGCGCCATCGAGAGGCCTCACGAAATACTTGATCTCATGAACGGGGATGTCGCGAGAGAAGGGCATCCGGACATAGTTGGAGTATTCCCCAGCTCGAACTTCCCTCCAGCGGTACTCGATGATGGCGCCGGGCTCGACCGCGGGCATGACAAAAGAGACCGCCTTGACTTTGAAGCCTCCGGCTTTGGCAATGTCCCGATGTAGGATCGCTTCCTTCTGCAATTCCACGATCGTGCCGTCTGGCTTGATGGTCCTTCCGGCAACGTCGGCGATGGTGCGATTGCCGGAGTACTCAATATCCCGGCTGCTCTGCGCTTCGACGCCGCGCTGATTAAAAACCTTGATGCGAAGATAGTGGAAGAGGACTGCGCCTGAGTCCTCATCGGCCACGTGGATATGCCAGAACAGAGCCTCCGCGCCGGCCTCCGGATCGATGGTGGGGGCCTTGAGGCTGCGCTCCTCGTCCGTCACCGGCAGCCATTCCTTAAGGGGGTTCGCGCCGCTCGCCACCCCGGCCATTCCGAACAGCAGGGCCATCGTCGAAACCAGCAGGAGGCGCGGGCGGCTCCGGCACAAGCCACGCCGGCCCGGCGGAACCGCCCGCCCCACCCTCATTTCGCTGCGCCCACGCTGGCCGGCTTTTGGCGAAGCGTCAGCGAGCTCTGGTCGTTCTGGTGGATCGTGTCGAAGAGCTGCTTCACATCCGGGTAGAGCTTCAGCGGAAAGGCCAGCCGGCCCTCGCGCCCGAAGGCCATCGTGCGCTCGTAGGTCACTTGTCCGGCCAGGGCCTTCGCGGTAACCCGATATTCGCCAAGCGCGCCCAAATCGATCGGGCGCGGCGTGTCCGGGTCTTCGAGCGCGAACCCCGCAGGAGTCTTGATCTCGATGTGATCCTGCTCGGCCCAGGGATAATGGAACCAGACGTCGTATTTGCGGTCGCCGGCCGTGAATTGCGCAGGCTGACCGCGCTGAAAGTAGCCCGCCTGCAGGAACAGGCGCTTGCCGGTCCGTTGCGCGTAGCCCGGCACCTTCACCTTGTAGGACACCGTCAGCGGCTTTTCGACGTCGTCCATGTTCTCGACGGTGACGTCGGATACCTCGGCGGTAGCGTACTGCGCGTGCACCATGTCGCGAACGTCGTCTTCCCGCTGGGCCGCCGATCTCTTGAGCCCCTCGTCCCTGCGGGCGGACGCCGTATGGCCCGTGTAGGCCAGACGCACCTGGCCCTGGAGAGTGCCCTGTTCATCCAGCTCGAACGTGCCCGTCCGCGCCGTAAGCGACTTTTCGGCGGCGGAATAAGGAATCATCACGAACACCGGCTGCTTGGGATCGGTGATCAGCGCCTCCGCGCCTTCCTCAGACCACGACACCATTCCAATGGGAAGCGTCTTGGCGGCGGCATCGTAGAATCGCCATTGGTCGCCCACTTTCACGGCGATGTCCAGGGACGGCAAGAAGTACCGATCGCGGTACGCATGACTGAAAGGGATGTCGTTGCGCGGCGAAAGCTGGGCTACGCGCACGTCGAAGCCCTCCGCCCTCGCCATCGCTGCAAACAGCATGTTGACGTCGAACCCCGAGCCGATGCCGCGTTTCAGCGTGTCCGAGGGGCTGTTGTTCTCCTTTGCTTTCTCCCGCTGCCGCTCGGTCACGTCCTCGTCGCCGAATCTCTTGATCCTGCCCCGGCAGTACAGCAGCAGCTTCGCCAGTTTCTCCTCCTGGTCCTTCGCGCCCGCGGCGGCTGCATCCGCGGCATCGTGGACGTCGCCACTCACCTTCATATACAGCTCGTGGCGGCTGTACATCTTCTTGCCCTCGGCAGCCCAGAACTTCTCCGGCGGCGCATTGACCTGGTCGCCGTAATAGATCAGTACCCACGGCTGGATGAACCATTCCGAAGGCATGAGCGGTTCGTCCTTATAGGCCGGCACATTCCTCAGGTAAGTGCTGTAGAAGCCGTCCCTTTCCTGCACCATTTCGTCGAAGTGCGCCCCGAACCCCACCCATCTCATGGGCGAACTGGCAATCTCAAGCTGTCTGATGTAGTACTTGGCCTCGTGCACAGGGATGTCCTGCGAAAAACGCAATCGCATATAGTGCGCGTCCTCGTTCGGCCGGATCTCTTTCCATCGATAGTCGAGGATCGCGCCCGGCTCGACCGCAGGCATGGCAAAGGACACCGCCTTGACTTTCAAACCGCTGGCTTTGACGACGTCCCGCTGAAAGATCGCGTCCTTCTTGAGTTCAACGATCGTGCCGTCCGGCTTGATGGTCCTTCCGGCAACATCCACGATGATGCGCTTCCCAAAGTATTCGATGTTCCGCGTGCTCTGTGTTTCGACGCCGCGCTTATTGAAGACCTTGATGCGCATGGAATGGTAAAGGACCGTCTCGACTTCAGGCCGTTCCTCGCCTCGGCCCTGGTAGTTGTCCATGATGTGTACGCGCCAGAACAGCGCTTCCGCGCCGGCGTCTGGATCGATGGTGGGAGCCTTGAGGTTGCGCTCCTCATCCGTCACCGGCAACCATTGGGTTATGGCGACGGCGTTAACCGGTGGCATAGTCGCCACGGCCGTCGCCCCGAGCAAGAATGCGATCGCGCCAATCTGGACAAATCGTGAGCAGGTCATCCCTGGGAGTATAAGCCAGAATGGACCCAGATTCCAAGAGGAATGGAGCCGTTTCTCGGGCAATTGCGGGATTCCGCTCCGCCTCAATCCTTTAGCAGATTGCGGATCAGGAACAGGAGGTTCGCCGGACGCTCCGCCAGGCGCCGCATGAAGTAGGGATACCAGGCCTCGCCAAACGGCACGTAGAGCCGTATGCGGTACCCGCCGGCCACGAAACGCCGGGCCAAATCGCGGCGAATCCCGTAGAGCATCTGGAATTCGTAGCGCTCCGGCGGGATGGCCCGCTCCCGCGCAAACCGGTGCGCTTCCTCAATGATCCGCCGGTCGTGCGTGGCCAGGCCTGGATAGCGGCCCCGCTGCAACAGAATTTGCATGAGCCGTATGTAGCTTGCATCCACCTCGCGCTTGCTGGCGAACGCCACCGTGGCCGGCTCCTTGTAGGCTCCCTTGCACAGACGCACCGGTACGCCCAGTACGCACATGCGCTCGATGTCCTTCTCGCTCCGCCGCAGGTAGGCCTGTACCACGGCCCGCACGTTGCCGTAAGCTTCGTGCATCGCGCAGGCGATGTCGAGCGTCCGATCCGTGTACTCGCTCGACTCCATGTCGATCTCGACCGTCTTAAAGAGCCGCGCCGCCTCGCTCACCAGCCGTTCGACGTTGGCGCGGCAGGCCGCCTCCGAGAGATCCAGGCCGAATTGCGTGAGCTTGATTGAAATGGAGGCGTCGAAGCCGCTGTCGGCAATGCGGCGCAGGATGTCGAGGTAGCCGTTGCGCGACGCCTCGGCCTCCGCCAGCGAGGTGACGCTCTCGCCCAGCCGGTCCATGCTGACCAGGATTCCTTCGTGCTCCAGGCGCTCGCAGACGGCCAGGCCATCGTCAAGAGTCAGGCCGGCGATGAAGCGCTCGGTCAGCCGCCCGGCAATCGGCGAAGTCTCCATCCAGCGGCGCAATCTCTTCCGGCGGGACAGGTAGAGCAGCAAGCTGCGCAGAGCCATGACGACTCCAGCATATTCCTTCGCGGGGCGGGCGGAGCCTTACCGCAGTGCTTACCTCAGCAAGAGCGCACCCACCGCAATGGTGGCCAGCGCCAGCGGAGCGCCCACCTTGAAGTATTCCCAAAACGCGATCCGCACCTCGCGGCGCGCGCACTCCACGACAATCAGGTTCGCTACCGAGCCGAGCACCGTCAGGTTCCCCGCCAGCGTCGAGGACATCGCCAGCACCAGCCACGCCTGCCGCGGATTCGCCAGGTGCGGGATCAGCGGCTTGAAGATCAGCACCGCCGGAACGTTGCTCACGATGTTCGAAAGCACCGCCGAGGCCGCGCTCCAGCACGCCCACGCGCCCCAGGCCGAAGCGCGCCGCGAATCCGAAAAAGCCGGACGCCAGCGTGGTTTTTTCGACCCCGGCAATCACGATGAAGAGGCCGATGAACATCACCAAAAGCTGCCAGTCGATCTCGTGATAGACCTTCTGCGGCTTCACCCTGCGCGTGAGCAGCAGCAGCGCGCCGGCCACCAGCGCGACTTTCGGCACGGGCCATCCGGCGACGAAAAAGCCCAGCATTCCGGCCGTCACCGCCAGCGACTTCCACATCAGCGGACGGTCCACCCGCACCCTCGGCTTCTCAATCTCGACGCGCTCCTCCACGCGAAACTCCTTCCAGTACGCCGCCACGATCGCCGCCACGGTCAGCGCCAGCCCGATCGCGGCCACGGGCGCTAACGCCGCGGCGAACGCGCCATAGCCGATCCGCGAGAAGCTGCCGATCATCATGTTCTGCGGGTTGCCGGTGATGGTCGCTACGCTGCCCACGTTGGCACCCATGGCTACGGCTAGCAGAAACGGCACCGGGTTCCGCCGCAGGGCGGCCGTCGCCTCCAGCACCAGCGGCGTCAGCACCAGGCACATGGTGTCGTTGACGAACACGGCGGAGAAGACACCCGCCACCGCAACAATCGCCGCCAGCATCAGTACCGGCCGGTGCGCCCGCTCGACGGCCCACGCGGCCACGGCGCGAAAGAACCCCGAGAGGCGCAGGTTCGCAACCACAATCATCATTCCGAACAACAGGATGATGGTGTCGTAGTCGATGGCCGCGTAGGCTTCCTGGAACGAGAGCACGTTGAAGGCGATCATGAGCGCCGCGCCGATGATGGCCGCCCCGGTGCGGTCCACGCGGAAGCCGGGCAGGCGGCCGATGGCAAGAACGGCGTAGGTCCCCAGGAAAATCAGGAAGGCGGACAGCACTCAATTCGGATTATAGCCGGGGCTGCCTCAGCGGATCGCCACCGTAGCGGCGTAACCGAGCAGGCTGCCGATAGCCGCGCCGGCCACCACGTCGCTCAGGAAGTGCATGCCCAGCAGAACGCGCGAGACCGCCACGCTCACGGCGCAGAACAGCAGGCCCGCCAACAGCACGGGATAGAAGGCGCTGATCGAAACCACCACCGCGAAGGCGGTGATGGAGTGGCCGGAGGGAAACGAGAACTGATCCGGCGGCAGCAGCGTGGCCCAGCAGTGCGGCTCGATGGCGCAGGGCCGCTTGCGCCCCGTCCAGCGCTTGAGTTTGAGGAACACCGCGATTCCCGCACCGGCGCCCAGCGCGCCCGCGCCCACCGCTTCCAGGCGCGCCGGCCCGCCGAACAGCAGCAGCATCGCGCCCAGCGTGTACCAAAGCCATCCGTCGCCGCCTCGCGTGGCGCAGATCATCCACAGGCGCACCCAGCGCGGCGCGCGCCAGCGGTTGACGCGACGCATAATGCCGTAGTCGCCTGCGACAATCAGATCGAAAAGCGGCCGTGCAGTTGTCATGGCTACACCACCGTAGACGCGCCCGGCTCGCGGCGAAAGCTGCCCTGCGGCTTGGCCCATCCGAGTTTGCGCGTCCAGTGCGAAAGGAACGCCGCCTCAAGCGCGTAGTTTATGGCGATCGCGGCCGGCACCAGCAGCGCCAGCGGAGCCAGCAACAACGTTCCCGGGTTTTCCTGCGTCATCGCCGCGCTGATGCGGAGCACATCCGCCGTCAGCTTCCACCACGTGCCCGAAGCCCCGCCCACCTGCGCGCGGCCGCGGCGCACCGCCTCGAGAAAATCGGCCTTGCTACGCGCGCCGGGCACCGAGGTCCACGCCAGGCCCGCCGACGTCAGCGCGTGTGCGTCGCTGCCCGCCACAGGAGCTTTCCCCAGCGTCTCCGCCAGCTTCGCCGACCGCCGGTTCGTCTGCGGCAGCATGTGCCCATTGAGTGTTTCGAAGCCGGGAAAGAGCGCTTCGAACAACTCGAAATCGGAGGCGTGGCGGCGTCCGGTCAGCCGCGAAAGCGCGTGGTTGATGGTGAAAAACAGATCCTGTTCGTCGAGGTATGCCGCAAGCGATTCGATATCCGCACGCCGGCGCTGGATCTCGATGTGCTGCCGCTCCTCGATGTCGTAGATGCCCACGTGAATCTCTGTGCCGCTCGGCATCCGGCAGGTAGCTTCTTCGCTGAGGAAGAAATCGTCGTGCCGTCGCAACCCTTCAGCGGCGTCGATCGAGTCGTGGTCGGTTACCGTCACCAGGTCCATGCCGGCAAGCTTCAGACGCTCGTAGAGAGCATCCGGATCGGTGTAACTCTCCCGACACACTCTGCTCAGCGCAGGCAGGGTGCACATCCCCGAATGAATCGTGTGCACGTGCATATCGCAGCGCATGATTCATTTCTACGCGCCAAACATTACACCTCCGTGAATCTCATAAAAAACATGCGTTAAGAAGGATGTTCTTTTGTTCGGAGAGCCTGCGAGTGTGGAAGAATCGTAGTCAAACCGACATGAAGCGCCTCGATTTCATCTTCTTCGACGCCGGCGGCGGCCATCGCAGCGCCGCCAACGCTTTGACCCTGGCCATCGAGCGCAGCGGCCGCCCCTGGGACATCCGCCCCATCAACCTCCAGGAGGTGCTCGACCCGCTCGACATTTTTCGTAAATACACCGGTCTTCGCCTGCAGGACATCTATAACCTGCTTCTCAAGAAAGGTTGGACTCTGGGCTCGGCGCAACTGCTGTGGGTAATGCACCAGGTCATTCGTCTCTATCACTCCCAGCAGGTCCGCCTGCTAGAAGCGTTCTGGCGCGGCCGCGACACGGATCTCGTAGTTTCACTGATCCCGAACTTCGACCGTGCCCTGGCCGAAAGCCTGCGCACGTCCCTGCCCGGCGTGCCCTTTGCGACCATCCTCACCGACATCGCCGATTACCCGCCGCATTTCTGGATCGAGCGCGAGTCCGGCTACCTGATCTGCGGATCGGCCAAGGCCGTCGAGCAGGCGCGCGCCGCGGGCCATCCCGCCGACCATGTCTTCCACGCCTCCGGCATGATTCTCCACCCGCGCTTCAACGATCCGGTCGAAGCCGATCGCGAATCCGAGCGCCGCCGCCTGGGCCTCGATCCCGCGCTTCCAACCGGCCTGGTGCTCTTCGGCGGCCAAGGCAGCTCGGTCATGGTCGAGATCGCCGAACGGCTCGATCGCTCGGGTCTCGCGCTCCAACTGATTCTGATCTGCGGCCGCAACCGCAAGCTTCAGGACAAGCTGCGCGAGCGCAAGTTCCGCATGCCATGCTTCGTCGAGGGCTTCACTGGCGAAGTGCAGTACTACATGCACCTGAGCGACTTCTTTATCGGCAAGCCCGGCCCCGGCTCCATCAGCGAAGCGCTGGCCATGAAGCTGCCGGTAATCCTCGAGCGCAACGCCTGGACTTTGCCGCAGGAGCGCTACAACGTGGATTGGGTCGTCGAGCAAGGCGTCGGGCTGGTGCTGCCGAATTTCCGCGGCATCGCGGATTCCGTGGGCGAGCTCCTCGCGCCCGCGAACTTCGCCCGCATCCGCGCTCGGGCCGCGGCTATCGAGAACCGCGCCGTCTTCGAAATCCCGGAGTTTTTGGAACGAATCCTGGAGCGGTGAGCGCCCCACTACAATGGCAATCAAATGCGACCCACGATCTTGGCGGTCCTTTGCGCGCTGGCGGCGCCCTCGATTTATGGGCAGACGGCAACTCTGCGGCCGGGTTCGCCTCCCGAAGATCCCCAACTGCGGGGCCGAGGCAGTGCGGTTGCTCGAACGGGCGAACAAACTGAGCACGCCCGCGACCTGGCCGCCCAACGAGATGGCGCTGCGCTTCCGCGTCAGCACTCCGGACCCGGGCTATCCGTACGAAGGCGAGTACGTCAGCAGCGTCGGCGGCGTTAAGATCCGCCGCCGGGAGTGGCGCTATGGCCCGTTTCGCCTCACGCAAATCCGAAACGGAACCGGCTTCTTCCTGTCGGACAAGTACACACAGCAGCCGGGCATACTCCACGTGCTGATCGAGATGACACCGATCTACCTGGTGCATTTCGACGTTCACGACATCATCCGTTCCATCGCGGAACCCGCCGAGGGCAGCCGCTGCATCGAATTCGACACCGTGTCCGGCGACCAGCAGCAGGCCAACGAGATTTGCGTCGACAGCCAGAAAGGATGGCTGATTTCGATCCGCGTGGGTGACACGACCACCAAAAACTCGAACTTCTTCCCCTTTAACGGGGCGTTCCTGCCCGCGCACATCGAACGCTGGGAGGGCGGCCAGAAGCTGATCGAGACCGACGAAACGGTCGTGCTGAAAGACGATTACCCGGTGGACTTCTTCAAGGTCCCGGAGAACTCCACGGGCTTCATGTGTCCGGAGCTTCGCCCGCCCTATGCGGTCAACACGCCGCAGCCGCCGCCGGGTACCTCCTCGATCGATGTGATCGACGTACAGTTGGAGGGCCTGGTGACTTCAACCGGCAAGGTGATGGCGCTGAAGCCGGTGGATCCGACGCATCCCGAGTTGAACGACGAGGCCATCAAGCTCGTCTCCACCTGGACCTACTCTCCGGGGACATGCGACGGCAAGCCGGTGGGGATCGGCATGCTGTTTACGGTCCATTTCAAAGGGCGGTGAACGGCGGGGCTTCCGCCGGTCAAGGTATTCACCCGCGCTCCCCGCTACGATAGAGAATGCTCGCTCCCTCGCTTCACTATGTCCTTGTATGGGGTGCGAGCTCTTATTGACGGCGGAAACCGTGGCGGCGCGCGAAACATTCCCGGCCTATTGCGATGTCAGCCTTCCTGTGCCCCTCGACCGTGCCTTCACCTATGGACTGCCCGAAACGCTGCGGCACCGCGTCCAGCCGGGCTGCCGGCTGCTGGTGCCGTTCGGCGCCCGCAAGATGACCGGCTTCGTCCTGCGCTGCCACACCGACCCGCCTGACAACGGCACGCGCGAAGCGCTTCGGCTCCTGGACGCCGAGCCCGCCCTGACCGCGGACATGCTGTCGCTTGGCCGCTGGATCGGCGACTACTATTGCGCGCCGCTGGGCGAAGTGCTGCGGGCCATGGCCCCGGTCGGCGGCGAGATCCGGCACGGCAAAGTCTACACGCTCACCGATGCCGGCCGCGACGCGTTGCGCCAGCTTACGCTGACGGATTCTGTCGAGGACCCGGCCGTCCAGCTCATGCGCGCGCTCGAGTTTCGCTCCGTCTCCGTTTCGCAGCTTGCCCGGAAGCTTCCCGACGCCGTGCGCCTGCTGCGCGGCCTCGAAAAGCGCACGTTCGTTCAAGTGGAGGACGTCGAAGCGCAGCGCGATCCGTTCCGCTCGCCCTCCGCCCGGCTCCGCGTCGAGGCGGCCGCACCGCCGCCCGAGGGTAAATACAAGAAGGCCGAGCGCGAGCTGCTGGCCTATCTCGACCTGCATCCCGGCTCGCACAACCTGAAGGACATCGAGGCCTCGGTGAAGAACGCCGGCGACGCCGCCCGCGCCCTGGGCCGCCGCGGCATCCTCACCGTGCGCCCGGAGCTTTCCCCCATCTCCACCGCCTACGCGCGCGCCCCGCACGTCCTCAACCCGCACCAGCAGGCCGCCTTCGACCAGATCCGCGCCGCCATCGAGACGAAACAATTCCGCACCTTCCTGTTGCAGGGCGTTACGGGCTCGGGAAAGACCGAGGTCTACCTGAACGCCATCGAAGCCACGCTGGCCACCGGCCGCGGCGCTTTGCTGCTGGTCCCTGAAATCGCGCTGACGCCCGCCATGGCCGGCCAGTTCTTCAACCGCTTCGGCGACCGGGTGGCGATCCTGCATTCGGCCTTTGGCGATGCCGAGCGCGGCGAGCAGTGGCGCCGCATCCGCTCCGGCGCCGCGGGCGTGGTGGTGGGGACGCGTTCGGGCGTCTTCGCACCGGTGGCGGACCTGGGCCTGGTGGTGGTCGACGAGGAGCACGATTCCAGCTACAAGCAAGAAGAAACGCCGCGTTACAACGGCCGCGACGTCGCCATCGTGCGGGCGCGCGAGGCCGGCGCCTGCGTGGTGCTCGGCTCGGCCACGCCCAACCTCGAAAGCCGCTACAACGCCGAGCGCGGGAAGTACACGCTGCTGCTGCTGCCCGAGCGCATCGAGCAACGCCCCCTGCCGCTGGTGGAACTGATCGACATGCGCGTCGAGTTCCTGGAAACGCGCAAGCAGGGCACGTTCTCGCGCCGGCTGCTCGAAGAGATCCGGCTGCGTCTGGCCGCCGGCGAGCAGACCATGCTGCTGCTCAACCGCCGCGGTTTTTCGAGCTTCGTCGCTTGCCGCTCCTGCGGCGAGCGCATCCAGTGCGTCAATTGTTCCGTCACGCTGACCTATCATCGCCGCGATCAGCGCCTGCTGTGCCACTACTGTAACTACGCCGAGCGTGTGCCCAGCCATTGCCCTAAGTGCCACAGCGAGCACATCCATTTCCTGGGCATCGGGAGCGAGCGTGTCGAAGAGGAGTTGCACCGCGTGCTTCCGGAGGCGCGTGTGGCGCGCATGGACCGGGACACCATCACCGGCAAGCGCCAGTACGAAACCATTCTCGACGGATTCCGCGAAGGCGTCTACGACATCCTGGTGGGCACGCAGATGATCGCCAAGGGGCACGACATCCCGAACGTCACGCTGGTGGGCGTCATCTCCGCCGACGTCGGCCTGGGGATGCCGGATTTCCGCGCCGCCGAGCGCACCTTCCAGTTACTCACTCAGGTGGCGGGCCGCGCCGGCCGCGGCGACATCAAGGGCGAGGTGCTGGTGCAGACCATCAACCCCGACCATTACGCCATCCGCTTCGCCGCCGCGCAGAATTACGACGGATTTTACGAAAAAGAGCTGCAATTCCGCCGCCTCATGCGCTACCCGCCATTCAGCGCGCTGGCCAATCTGCTGGTCCGCAGCGAGGGTAAGGAGGACGCGCTCCGCATGAGCGGAGAACTGGGCGTGCTGCTCACTCCCCCGCCCGACCACATCAAGATGCTGGGCCCGGCCGAAGCCCCGGTGCCGCGCCTCAAGAGCGAATACCGCTACCAGCTCCTCATCAAAGCCGCCAGCCGTACGGCGCTCAAGGAGACGCTCGAAAGCGTCCGCCGCTTCGCCGAGGCTCGCCGCTGGCCGGCGACGGCGCTGGTGATCGATGTGGACCCGCTGAGTTTGCTCTGAAGGCGGCCCTGAAACCGCGTCCATGACGCCGGCGACTTCGCCGCGAAGGGCCGCCACACCCGTCAGGGCGCCGCTTTCCATGAACCGGGCGACGATTGCGGGATCGGCCTTCATCTTGAGAATGGCGGCGCGCAGCGCCTCGCTGCCGATTAGCGGGATATCGGAGTACGCGCTGTCGCCGAACATGTGGTCGGCATGCTCGTGGGTGTTGATCAGGAAGGCGAAATCGCTCCGTTTGAACTCCGCCTGAATCGCCTCGCGATGCGCCTTCGCGATGGTCTTCGAGAAGCCGGAATCGACGACGACGATTCCTTTCTGGGTGGCGATCGCGACCACCGCGTTATCCCAGGGGCCGGCGTTGAACACCGCGGTGCGGGGGCTGAGCCGTCGCACCGTAATGCCGATATCCGGACTAGCCTCAGCTCCGGCCGCGGCGGACGCGCCACTGGCGATGAGAAATGCAGCCACACAGACTGAGGCAAAAGAGAAATGACTAGTCATTATTGTTGTCCTCTCCTTGATCACTTCTGAGCTACGTCGATCACCGCGTAATACGCCGGCTTGGGCCGGTCGGCGCGATCAAACAACAACGGATAGTCGGTGCGCCGCCTGATCGGTGAATTGTTCTTCCAACTGTCGCCATCCGCCACGCCCCAAAAGGAGACCCTGTTGACGACGCCATGGTACTTCCGGAAAATACGGAACAGATCGGCGTAGCGCTTCGCGAGTTCCTGTTGGACAGAATCGGGCAGGCCGTCGACATACGGATTCAGCGCGGGGTTCTGCTCGACCTTCAACGTGACGTCGGCGGTATTCTGGCTCGTGGCGCGAGGCAGGACGTCGATGTCGAGCTCGGTCATGGGCACCTTCAAGCCCATCTTTCCGAAAGTGGAAATCGTGTCGTCCAGTTGCGCTAGGTCCGGCCAGTCGAGTCTGTAATGGCCCTGCAGGCCGACCGTCGTGATGGGAGCACGCTCGGCCTTCAGCTTTGCGATAAGCGCGCCGGCGCCCTTGCGCTTGGCTTCGACCTCGATAGAGTAATCGTTGTAGACAAGCAGGGCTTGCGGATCGGCCTCATGTGCAAATTGGAACGCCTTGGCGACGTAATCCTCACCGGCGATCCTGTACCAGAGCGACCGCCGCATGCTGCCGTCCTCGGCGATCGGTTCGTTAACAACGTCCCAACTGCGGATCTTGCCTTTGTAGCGGCCGACCACCGTGTGGATGTGATCGCGCATCCGCGCCAGCAAGGCATCGCGCGTCAGCAACTCGCCTTTGTCATCGTGGAAGACCCAGGCCGGAGTCTGGTTGTGCCAGACGAGAGCGTGGCCGACGACGAACATGTGGTTCTTCTCGCCAAATGCCACGTACCGATCGGACAGGGTGAAATCGTACTTGTCCGGCTGAGGATGGACGCTTTCCCATTTGAGGCAGTTCTCGGGCGAGATGGAGTTGAACTGCGCCTCGATGAGAGCGACGCCCCGGGCATCCTGGCCGGTGATCTGGGATGCGTTCATGGCCGCACCGATCAGGAAGTCGCGTTTAAAGGCTTCTTTCAAGGACATCGTTGGTTCGGCTATGGCCGGCAGATCGGACAAGATAGTCCGAGCCGTCACACCCGCCATCAGAATTCGTTTCAACGCTGTTCGTCGAGACTGCATGAGTGTTTCCCCCTACCGTGTCCGGCCATCGTCAGATTCTGGGCCTGAGGCTCTCCAGAAGCTTGTCGAAACGGACCCAGTAGATCGCACAATCCTTCTCACTCGTGCCATGGCTATAGAAGAGATACTTATTGTCCGGTGTAACGTATTGCCCCCACCTGTGCGCGACTCCGTCATTGATTAGCGGACCCAGGCTCCTGGGAGTACTCCAGGTGTCGTCGCGGTTTCGAAAGCTGATAAACAGTTCACACTCAAAAGTGGGGCCTCTCCTTTGCACTGACGATCATGAATGATTCGTCCCTGGCTATAAAGAAGTCTCCGTTGAACCCTGGTTCATTCAAAGGGCTGCCGAGGCTTCTGATGGTGGTGGCGCCACCCGACACCTCCAGGACGGAGAACTTGTATGTGTTCCAGTCGGAGAGTTTTCCCTGGCCGGCATCGCTGCCGACATAAAAGCGCCCGCCGTTGGTGGGCATGAAGTCGTACAGCCCGTAAGCCTTCTCCAGAAACAGTGTGGGGATGCTCCATCCGTCGGTGGTTCTGTGCGATTGCCAGACCTGGTTGGCCCTGTCGCCCATGAAATACAACGTATCGCCATCCACCGAGAAGGTTGGCGCGTAATAGTGTTCGTTCAAGACGGTGGGGGATCTCCATTTATGGTCGGCATACTTGACGACTTTGATCTTTGCGTGTTTAGTGCTGAACCATCTGTCGTCCTGTTCGTAGTAGATCTCTTTCCCGTCGTTTGAGAAAGCGATCCTGTCCAGAGTGAAGGTCCCGCTGTCTGCCAGAAGCCCCGGCGCAAATACTGTCGGCGTCTCCGACGGGCGGGTCTGGCCCAGGTAAGCATCCGGACTGTCCCAGAAACTTCCCTGGGCAGGCATCAGTTGCCAAAGACAGACGGTCATCGTCAACAGGATTGCGGCGCGTTTCATGTTCATGGGTGCGTGTCCTTTCAAAACGAGGTTGGGATGTTGTTTTTGAGTTGCGCGACTTCGCCGCCCGCGCTACCAGCCCGATTTGCTGTGCAACTCGGGCGCCACGTCCACCATCCGCTCAATCGTCAGATTTCTAACCCCTTGCGCCGTCAGCCCGATTTGGACAAGAACTCCTTGTTGTCCGAAAATGCAAATCGCTGTCCGCAAATGAACAGGCGCGCCGAACGCGGCGGTCGTAGAAGCGCCCATCCTCTCCCGCCGGTCACCCAATCGGACCAGCCACTCATCCAAGTCGATCCGCCGCTCGCGCGCTATTCGCTTTGGGAATCTGCCGCCGCGCAGTAAATTCGGGGCTTGTGAGCGAGCAGACCGAAAAGGAGAAAGCCGTGCGAAAGACGCTTTGGATCATCGGTCTGGCAATGGCCGTTCCGGCGGTAGCATCCGCGCAGGCAGTACCCAGGGTCGAGGTCTTCGGCGCCTATTCGTACGCTGCAGTAGAGGGCTACAACGATGGTGAGATCGACCCGGATGCGGGAAACACTCCGTTCCCCACCTTCGGATCGCATGGCTGGACTGGCTCCGTGGCTGTCAACGCCACCCGGTGGCTCGGCGTGGTAGCCGAAGTTAGCGGCCTTGACACGAGTTTGACCAGATCGATCACGGCGGAGGAGATCACGCTCACCACCCGTGAGCGCAGCTACTTGTTCGGGCCGCAGTTTACGTACCGCTCCGGACGGTGGGCTTTTTTCGCTCACGCCTTGTATGGCGAATCGCACGCCTCGGTGATGACGACCGCCCCCGAGGTGCTCATACCGGCCGGCTTCGTGGAGACCAAGGCCGCGATGGGCATGGGCGGCGGCATCGATCTTACGGTGTACAGCAGACGGCACGGCGCGACTGGCGCGGGCCAGCAGTTAGGCATTCGCCCCGCGCAAGTCGATTGGCTGAGGACAAGCTTCACCGGCGGCCACCAGTACGTCATCCGGCTCTCGGCTGGGCTTGTGTTTCGGTTTTGAGGATGGCGTCCGGTGCGCGGCTTTCCGGACCGGGGTTGGCAGGATGGAGGATATGAAGATGAGAAAACGGCTGGTGCAGGCGGCTTGGGTTGCCTGCGTGGCGGCGCTATGCATTGGGCTGGCCGGGTGCTCGGACGGCGGCGGCACACTCGATGTTTCGCTGACGCTTTCGGCGTCCGGCGTCGTCGCGCCGCAAGATGGGACGCCCGTCCCCGTAAGCGTAACCATTGCCAGATCCGCCGGCGATGCGAACAGCATCACGCTGGCCGCCACGGGGTTGCCAACCGGCATGCAGGCACAGTTCGTTCAGCCGGGGACCGGCTCGGCGGGAACCGTTACGCTGGTGGCGAGCGCCGCCGCGCCCGCCGGCGCATATACCGTGAGTATTGAAGCGAGCGAGGGGGAATCCACGGCCAGCACGCCGCTCGCGGTCCAGGTCGGCATCGTCGCAACGGTCGGCAACACGGCGGACACGAGTTTGGGCGTTGGCGGCAAGATCGAGCAATCGTTGGGCGTGGCATTCGAGCCCGACAACTGGAGGGACTCCTTCCTGCCGCTCGATTGGAGCGCCCTCGAAGCGATGGGCACCGAGGTAATGAGCGTGCACACCGTCGACTACATCCCGATGCAAGCCAATACGGGGCAGGCGAGCGACTGGAATTTCGCCAGTCTCGACGCCAACCTGGCGCCGGCGTTCGCCGTGGGCGACCACAACCCGCTGTTCGATATCGTCCAGCCGCCGCCCTTCCTCAACAGCCCCAGCAACGACGGGAGCGGTGTGAAGTTCGTCTTCAACGACGCGAACCTGCAAATCTTCGTGCAGTACTGCGCAAACCTCGTGCGCTATTACAACGCCGGAGGATTCGACTGGGGCGGCCAGCACTTTCAGGCGCCACCCGGCTATCGCATCGGCTGGTGGGCGATCTTCAACGAGTACGATATCAACGGCCTGTTGCCGACCCAGTACATCCAGCTCTACAACGCTGTCGTGCCGGCTATGCTAGCGGTGGATCCCACCATCAAGATCGCTGCGCTCGAACTCGCCGACGGGGACTTTCTATTGAACGATCCCCGGAACAATCTTCCCTATTTTGTCGCCTCGCCGGCGGACGGCGGGGTGAACGCTCAGGTGGACGCGGCCACGCTGCACCTGTATCCGGCCCTTGACCAGGGCATCCCCGACGCCCAGGTCTTCGCCATTACGGCCCGCTTCATCACCGACGTCGGCTACTACTACCAGGAACTGAGGTCTCGCCCCGACTTAGCCAACGTGCCGGTGTGGGTCACGGAGAGCGGCGTCGATTCGGATTACCAGAACAATGGCATCAGCCACGCGACTGGGAAGCCGTTCGTCCTCGACGTGCGAGGCACGGACGCTTTCAATGCCGCCTGGCAGTCATACCTGTTCTCGCAGATCGGCAAAGCCGGCTGCCAGCGGCTGCTGCACTGGTCTTTCAGCGACGACGCGCAGTACGGTCTCATCAACGAGAACAATAATTACCCGTATTTGAGCTATTGGGTGGAAAAGGCGCTGATCGAGAAGTTTCCCTGGAATGGAGTGACGCCGGGGCCGGACATCCTCGATCTCAACGCCACGGAGACATCTACGGTCGAAACTCTCGCCACCAGAAATAGCGATGGTTCCGTGGTGGTGATGATGGCGGACCACGCGGTGCATTCTCCGAACGACGACAATGGGCCCGGCGATCCGCGCACAGTGATTGTGGATGTCACGGCGCTGGGAACATTTGGTACGGCTACCCAACTCACGATTGACACAAATACGGATACCGTGAACGGGCCGGCCGAGGTGCCAATCACGCCCGCCGCCAGAATGACGGTGTCTCTCGGCGGCTATGGAGTGACGTTTGTGACGCTCCATCCGTGAGTGTAGGATGAGGAGTCGTATAATGAAAACTCCATTCCACGGCGCCTGGCCGAGCGTAGAAGGCTCGAGTAACAGTCGCGAGTAACAAGCGCGGAGGAAACAGTGAGCGGGTTCTATCCCTGGCTGGACATCCTGCTGTGCAGTTTCAACGGGATTACGTTTGCTCTGCTGTCTTTCTTATGGCTCCGTGAGTACCGAAAAAGTGGGACACACTGGGGCGGCTTCATCTATGTGTACATCACGGTAGCTTGTGCCGCCCTGTTTATTTCCAACCTCCTGACTTACCTATCGTGGGGCATGGTTTACTACGCCCAGCCGTTCCTGGCGTACCCTCGGATTGCCGCCACGGCTTTGCTTCCCCCCATGCTGTACCATTTTTTCTATCGCGCCGAAAAGACGCGCCTGCCTGGCTGCTGGATGTGGCGGGCTGGTCTCGTCGCCTTCTACGCACTGGGGCTCGGGTTTGCGGCGTTGGCATTGGCTGCGCCTGGATCACGCTTTGACTTCCTGAAAGACAAAACGACGCTGCTGGCAGATCGCGTACTTATGGTTACTGCGGCTGCAGGCTGCGGAGTGGTATTGTGGGCATCCCGCCGGCCTGATCCCGATCGTCTCTCCCGGAATCAGCGGCGCTGGCTGCTGCTTCTTTGCGGCGCGTGGTTGTTCATTTACCTGGCCGCGCCGCTGGGAACCTGGGGCTCCCCGCTGGCCCAGATGCTGCCGCTGTGCTTCGGATTTGTCATCACTTACTATGTCGAGCGGCCCACTTTCTTCGACGTTCTCATCAAGAAGGGCGCGTTCACTTTCTGCTCCCTGATTCTTCTGGCGGCGTATTTCCTGGTGATTGCGCCCTTCCTGCTCCGGCTGTGGTGGGGCACTCCGACGGCCGTCCTGGCTTGGGCGCTTCTCGTTTTGCCTATCGTGCTGGTGGCGCCGTGGGGTCAGCGCAAGTTGTCGGTATGGCTGGATCGGTTCTTCCTGGGGCGCCGATTCCTTCCGGCGCAGGCTAGTAAGTACTTCCTGACAGGGCTGCAAAGCGCCAACGGCGAGAGCGAGCTCGCCGAACGCGCCGAGCTGCTTCTGAGCGAGATATTCCAGTCCGGCGCCAAAGTCCTGCCTGGTTCCGGAGCGGTTTCGCCACCCGGCGGCTCCGGAGGATGCATCCAGGCGGCGATCGGTCCCGCTGGCGAACAGGCCGGCATGCTCTCGATCCAGCCGAGGGTTCGCGGTCCTCGGTTTCTGAGCGAAGACGTCACCCTGCTCACGTCTTTGGCAGAGACGTATTCGTTCCTGCTCGATAACCTGCGACTGCGCGAGGAGCGCGGGCAGAGGGAGAGGCGGGAGCAGGGCCTGCTGCTCGACGCCGAGCGGTCGGAACTCCGGGCGCTCCGCGCGCAGGTCAACCCGCACTTCATGTTCAACGCCCTGAATACCATTGCCGGACTGATTCCACGCCGGCCGGATCGCGCCGAGCGCACCATCGAGCAGTTGGCGGAGGTGTTCCGGTACACCCTGCGGCGCTCCGAACGCGAGTGGGTTCCTTTGGACGAAGAACTGGAGGCGGTCCGCGCTTACCTCGAGATCGAGCGGACGCGGTTCGGCGACCGGCTGGAGTTCACGATTCGGGCCGGCGACGAATCCGAGGAGGTGCGGATTCCCGCGATGATGGTGCAGACGCTGGTGGAGAACGCCGTCAAGCACGGGGTGAGCGCCATTCGTGTCCCGGGCCGGATCGAAGTCGGCGTCAACGCCGGCCAAGGCCGCCTGCGAATCGAAGTCCGCGACAATGGGCCGGGCTTCGAAGAGTCCGCGGCACAGCTTTTTCACCAGCCTGGGGACGGCCACGGCCTGCGAAACATCCGCGACCGGCTGCGCGGCTATTTCGGCGACGCCGCGCGCCTCAGCATCGCGCGCGATGGAACGCCCGGGATGACTGTGGTCAGCTTGGAGATGCCGCGGATGACACAGGCTGTCGAGGTCGCGCCGTGATCCGGGCGTTGTTAGTGGACGACGAAGACATCGCGCGCGAGCGGCTGCGCCAGATGCTCGGTTCGATCCCGGATCTGGAGGTCGCCGGGGAAGCCGCCGACGGCGAAGAAGCCATTCAGAAGACTGTGGAACTGCGGCCCGATTTGCTGCTGCTCGATATCCAAATGCCCGGTGTGAGCGGCCTGGAGGTGGCAGCATGCTTGCCGCAGCCGCGGCCCAAGATCGTCTTCTGCACGGCCTTCGACACTTATGCCGTGAAGGCTTTCGAGCTGCACGCAATCGACTACCTGCTAAAACCGGTGAGCCTTCACCGGCTGGCACAGGCCATCGAACGGATTCGCCAGCGAACCCTCCGCGATGCGGACGGCGATGTGGACCGCCTGACGCGGGCGGTTCCCGGAGCCAGCATGCGGCTGCTGGCGCGCTGCGGCAGCCGATATAAGGTGATCCCGCAGCCTGAGGTCTTGTATTTCTCCTCCGAAGGCGGCCTCACCAGGCTGCACACGCGAGACCGCGCGTATGTGCTCGAACCGACTCTCGCCGATCTCGAGGAACGTCTGGACGTGGCGGTCTTCTTCCGCCTCTCCCGCGCGGTAATTGTGAAGCTGGATTCGGTTACCGAAGTCCGGCCGATGATCGGCGGGACAGCCGACGTCGTCTTGAACAATGGCGCGACGCTGGAAGTGAGCCGCCGGCGCGTCAAGGAATTGCTGGAGCGCTTGGGCGGAGCGCTCAGCGCGTCACCACCTTCAACCGGCGCTCAGCCGTGAGTACCAAGGAGAACCGTCCACCGCCGCGCGAACAGCGGCCGATAGGTCCGCTATCTCATCGAAACTGGTAACCCGGCTTCAGCTCGCAGCGGTACGCGTTGGTGTCGGCCGGGGCCGCTTTCACGCTGCACTCCGCCCAGGAAAGAAGCAGATCGGGACCCATCGGGAACACGATATCGCTTCCGTTGATCTCGGCTTCGATACTCAAACCCTGCGATTCGCCGGGCAGCGTAAAGCTCAAGGCTCGGCCGAAGATCACCGGGAACAACGTGCGGACCGCGTCGTTAGCCATCGTGCGAAAAACCTCGGCCTCCAACAAATACGTCGCTGTATCGGACCAGTTCCGCACCGAAACCCCGATCCGCCGTCCGCCCTCGGAGAAGTGGTCCTGCGCGATCGCGGTAAACGGACAGGGCCCGGCGATGCAAGAAACCCTGACGTTGTCGAAAACGTTCCCCTCGCCGGCATCGAGCGAAACTCCGCCGATGGCCGCTTTCCACTTTCCGTCCGGTGAGCAGGGGCGCCGGCCGTTGCACGGCACGTTGCCGGTGTTCACCACCTCAAACGTCTTCACAGCGCTGCCGACGTTCTCCGTCTCCACGATCCTTGTGGCGTAGCGTACGCGAACGTTCGCAACCGGGGTCAGCGGACCGGAGATCCGGTGGCTCGGCTCCTCCTGCAAAGGCGTCAGACGGACAATAAGAATGCGGCTGGCGGCAGGCAGCTCTAAGTGAGCCGGCTGATATTTCGGCTGCGACAAATCGAGCGCGATCATGCGCCCCAAGCCGACCGAGGGCTTCAACTGCAACTGGAAACCGCCCGACGAGTCGGAAGTGGCGAAGCCCTTGGAAATGCCGCTTCGCGCGGCGATCCGCACACCGGAGATCGGCAGTTGGTCGCGGGGGTCCACATCGCCGGCCAGCACCGCCCCGGTCAGAAGGCTGACCCGCGCAGAACGGAACAGCCCCGCGGCAATGAGCACGGCCAGCACAGCCAAGACGCCGCCGGCCGCCCCCAGGATCTTCCGTCGCCTCCCCGCCATCCGCCACCATTCTACGTCGTCTAAAGTAGTTGTTAGAGGGCAGAGGGATTTCCGAATTCAAAGGACTGGCTCGACGGGATCTTCTGAAGTTAGTCGCAGCGAGCGCTCTACCCGCGGCCCACAGCCAGCCTCGGCCGCCGCAGCCGAGTCCACTTACGCCGCTCTCACCAGAGGACGATCAGTTCCTCGAGGCCCTGGAAAAAGCCAACTTCCTGTACTTCTGGGAACAAACGGATCCCGATACCGGCCTGGTGAAGGATCGCTGTAACGTGCGCGCCGCCGACCACGGCACCGTGGCGAGCATCGCGGCAACGGGATTCGGGCTGACGGCTCTCTGCATCGGCCATCGGCGCGGATACGTGTCCACACGCGACGCCGTCCGGCGCGCCGCCACTTCTTTGCGGTTCCTGTGGAGAAAGATGCCCACGCATCGCGGCTTCTTTCTCCACTGGGCCAATATGAGCACCGGCGAAAGAGTCTGGGACTCGGAGGTTTCCTCCATAGATACCGCCATCCTTCTGTGCGGAGTGCTCACCTGCAAGGAGCATTTCCCCCACTCCGAAGTAAGTCTGCTGGCCGAGGAGATCTTTGAGCGAGTGGATTGGACATGGCTCTCCGAAGATACGTCCCTGCTGACGCACGGCTGGATGCCGGAAGAGGGCTTCCTTCCTTATCGCTGGGGTTACTACAGCGAGCTCATGATGCTCTATCTGCTGGGGCTGGGCTCGCTCACGCACCCCGTGCCGGCGGATACCTGGCGAAGCTGGAAACGAACTACCTTCGAGTACGAAGGCCTGCGCTACATCGGATCTTTCGCGCCGTTATTCGTGCACCAGTATTCCCAGGCGTGGTTCGACTTTCGGGACAAGCACGACCAGTACGCCGACTACTTCAAGAACTCCACCATTGCCACCGAAGTCCATCGCCGATTCTGCGTGGAGCTGGGCAGGCAATTCCCCGACTACAACAACGATCTGTGGGGCATCACCGCGTCGGACTCCCGGAACGGCTACGTAGTATGGGGCGGACCCCCGGAAACCGGGCCGATCGACGGCACGGTCGCGCCCAGCGCCGCGGGCGGATCGCTGCCCTTTCTGCCGCAACCCACCCTTCGTGTGCTGAAGAACATCAAACAGCGCTTCGGAAACGGCGCCTGGTGCCGCTACGGGTTTGTGAACGCATTCAACCCGCTCCAGAACTGGTACGACACCGATGTGATCGGCATCGACACCGGAATCACGATGCTCATGGCCGAGAACCTCCGGACCGGTTTCGTCTGGGAAACCTTCATGAGGAACCCGGAGGCGCGCCGCGGCCTGGAACGCGCGGGTTTCGTGAGCGGCTAATTGCCCTCCACCACCAGCGGCACCGCAGCAGAAACTGTAGGCGGACCCATGTCGCTTGTGGCCTGCGCAGTGATCTGGTAGCTGCCCGGCGCCACGTTGGACCACGTGCAGGAGTACGGGCTGGCCGTCGCCTGGCAGATTTTAGTCGTGCCGGCGAAGTACTCCACTAGCCTGATCGCGGCGCCATTGCCGTCCGCTCCGGCCTCCAACAATACGGTAGCCGACGCGCTGTAGCTCTTGCCCGTCACCGGACTGCTGAGGGTAACCGAAGGCGCGCCTGGGCAGGACGGCGATTGTTGGGGCGAGGCGAGCGCGCCACGGCTGTCCTTGATCGCCCCGCTCGCGTTGCCGGAGAAGCAGTTCCCGCTTTGCGAGATGTTCTTGACTGAGCCGACGGCCGACTGTTGGATCTCAATGCCGGCCGAGGCACTGTTCGTAATGCTGTTGTTGGTGATTGAAATCGGGCCGGCAACCTGGCCGCCCTTGTCGTAAACGTGAACGCCACCGTCGAGGTTGGCGCCGATGTCGTTGTTTTCTACCGTGACTGCCCCCACCGGCTGGCCGGGCGATGCCGTGATCCGGACCGCGTCGCCGGGCCTCTGGCTCTGCCCTGGGTCGTAGACGAACGAGTTGTTCGAAATCGTCCAGTTGCTGCCGCCTTGAGCCGCGACCCCGGTCTTGTCGTTGCTGAACGTGTTCCCGGTAATGGTCACGTTGTTCGTCGGGCCGCTCTCGTACACGCCGGAATCGAGAACGCCCTCGATGGTGTTGTTCTGGATTGTGATGTTGCCGGCGTCTTCTAACTGCACGCCCTGGTCGCAGAACGAGAAGTTATTGTTGGCGATCGTCGTCTGGACCGAAGCGACATTGGTCTCCTTGATGCACGCCCCTCCGGCTTTCTGGTTCGTCCAGCCGCTCCCTGAGTTGTAGACGCTGTTGCCGGTGATGGTCGAGTTTTCCGTAGTGGTGGCGAGCCCTGTGTGGAACGTGTCCTTGATCGTGTTATTGGCGATCAGCGGCGTCGTCTCGACGCTGCCCGCGTTGCCGATCCACATGCCGCGCGGCCCGTCAGATTGACCGTTGGCAGGGCCGCCGTACCAGCCGATGGCGTGCTGCACCAGGTTGTTGGTGTACTGATCGTTGGTGTTGAGGGTCGCCTCAATGGCCGCCGAAGGCCCCGCATGTCTAGCCGAGTCTGGAACGCCGTCGCCGATGTTATAGATCTGGTTGGAATCGACTATCACGCCCGTGTTGTAGTTCAAGCCTAGGGCGGCCACGGGTTGATAGTTCATCTGAAAGACGACGTTGCGGACCGCGCAGTTGGTTGACCTCACAATGAGGAGCAGGTTGCTCCAACTGATGCCGGTGATGGCGTTGCGCGTGGGGGCCAGTGACGCGAATCCGTCCCCGTTGCCGCCGCCGAGAATGGTGACGTTGCTGCGATCGATGAGCTGCAGTCCGGCCGCGCCGATCCCGGCCTGGCAGGAAATCAGGACCGTGCCTCCATTGGGCACGGCGTTGATGGTAGCCTGCACCGCGGCTGAATCGTCGCTGCCATTACATTTGGCGCCGTAACTGCGTATATCGACCTGCTGCGCCAGCGCAGGCGCGCTCAAGGCCGCCAGGAGCGGCCACAGCCACCCACGTGTTACGAAACGATTACACATCAGGAATTCTCCTCTCGAATGCTGAAATCGGGCAGGCGCGCACCTGTTGCGTAGGGGGAGAGGCGAACGGGAAGTATTAGGCCTGCGCCAAAGGCAAAGAACCGCCGATAATCGACAGTTTGGTTTTTGGCTAACTGTCCAATGGTACTACAGTACTAGTACTTTCATGCCCCAAATCAGTGGGCGGATGCCGACTCTAATGTGGGTAGTCAATACCCTCACAGAGGCTACTTGCAACCGCGACGCTTTCCCGGCCGGTTGTCGCAGCCATGCAGTTCGTGACATACTACCCAGAACCCCAGGCCTGTTTCTCGCGGCCGTGTGGGCACCGATTGGAGAACCTATGGCTTCGCCGGCTACACAACTCGCCGTCTCTCGCACCAAGTACGCCGTGGCCCCCATCCTCATGCAGGTGTTATTGGGCATGCTCTATTCGTGGTCCGTATTTCGCGGACCGCTGGCAAAGGCGTACGGATGGAACAACGTCCAAACCAACGCCCCGTTCGGTTACTCGATTCTGGCATTGGTGGCCGGGACCCTCTTAGGGGGCCTGTGGCAGGACCGCTCCGGGCCGCGCCTGGTGGCGAGCGTGGGCGGCGTGCTGATCGGCCTGGGCTGGCTGCTATCGGCCATCTTCGGCCGCAATCCCACGGCGCTCATCTACACTTACGGCTGCGTGGTCGGCATCGGCACGGGCTTCGGGTACGTCGCGCCGATCGCGACGCTGGTGAAGTGGTTCCCCGATAGGCGCGGCATGATGGTTGGACTCGCGGTGATGGGAGTGGGAGTCAGTCCGCTGGTGTTCGCCCCCATCATCGAGCGCCTGATCGGCAAGGACCCGGCCCGCTTCGCATCCACGATTCCAAGCACCTTCATCGCGATCGGCATCGTGTCTCTGGTGGGCGTGGTGGCGGCGGCGCAATTCTGCAAGACGCCGCCCGCGGGTTGGCGGCCGGCGGGATGGCAGCCCACCCCGGCAGCGGTCGCAACCCGCGAGAACACACCGCCCGCCGGGATGTTCGCCACCTGGCAATTCTACGCGCTGTGGCTGGCCTACTTCCTGGGCGCGGCCGTCGGCTTGACCGCAATCAGCCAGGCTTCGCCGCTGGTCGCCGCCCTCGCCAAGAGCAGCGCCGTGCTGACGGGCGCCGTCGCACTCGGCATCATGAGCGTCTTCAATGGCGTCGGCAGACTGGCCTGGGGCGGCGTCTCGGACCGCCTGGGCCGCATGCGCACGCTGCTCGCCATGTGCGCCATTTCGGCGTTCGCGTGCGCGTTTCTCCTGCGCGGGGCGAGTGGATTCTGGCAACTGCTGGCGGGTCTCTCGGTAGCGGCTTTCGCCTACGGCGGCTTCCTCGCTCTCATGCCTTCTCTAACCGCCGATTACTACGGACCGAAACACGTGGGCATCAACTATGGGCTGGTGTTCACCGCGTTCGGAATTTCCGGGTTCTGGGTGACCAAATATTTCGCGCACCTGGTGGACAAGGCCAAAGCCGCCGGGAACATCGCCGCCGGATACAACCAGGTATATCTGATCCTGGCCGGCATGATGGTGCTGTGCGCGGTGGTGAGTCTGACCCTGCGCCCGCCGCGCGCGCGGACAGCGGCTTAGTTCTGCGCGACGCGATTGTATACGTCCACTGAGTCCAGCACGCTGATACCGGCGCGCTGCAGCAGTTCGATGGCCGCATCGGGCTGATCGAAGCGGAAGATCAGCACGGCCGTGTCGCCGCGGCCGAACGCGAACGAGTACATATACTCGACGTTGACCGGGCTGTCGTCGAGCACCTGTAAAAGGTTGGCCAAGCCGCCCGGCTGGTCCGGCACTTCGATCGCCACCACCTCGGTCACGTTGACCACGAACCCGGCGTCCTTCAGCAGACGCGCGGCCCTCTGCCAGTCGGAGACAATCATGCGTAGGATGCCGAACTGCTTCGTATCCGCAACCGAAAGCGTCCGAATATCGATCCCCTGGCTCGCCAGCAGCCGGCAGGGCTTCACCATCTGGCCCGGCTGGTTTTCGAGGAACAGCGACAACTGTTGAACTTTCACGATTCCCTCCGGTCGATCACCCGCTTGGCCTTCCCCTCGCTTCGCTGCAGCGTGTGCGGCTCGATCAGGCTGACGTTGACCCGTATCCCGAGCGCGTGCTCCATCGCGTGTAGCAGCTTCTCGTGCAAGTCCACCAGCGCGCGTATGCGGTCGCCGAACACCTCCGCGGTCACCTCCACCTGCACCTCCACCTGATCGAGCCCCTTCTCGCGCGTCAGAACGATCTGGTAGTGGGGCAGCGTCCCCTCCACCGCCAGCAGCGCGGACTCGATCTGCGACGGGTAGACGTTCACGCCGCGAATGATCAGCATATCGTCGCTGCGGCGGGCGATCCGCCGTATCCGGCGCAGAGTCCTCCCGCACGGGCACGCCTCGGCCACCAGCGCCGTGATGTCGCGGGTCCGGAACCGGATCATCGGCATGGCCTGCTTGCTCAGCGTCGTAATCACCAGTTCGCCTTCCACTCCGTCCGGCACGTTCTGGCCCGTCTCGGGATCGATGACCTCGGGATAGAAGTGATCCTCGAAAATGTGCGGGCCGCGCTGGAACCAGCACTCCGCCCCCACGCCGGGGCCGGTCATCTCCGTCAGCCCGTAGCAGTCGTAAGCCTTGATGCCGGAGGCGGCTTCCATGCGCTGGCGCATCGACTCGCTCCACGGCTCCGAGCCGAACCCTCCCACTCTCAGGGGCAGTTCCCGCACGTCGATCCCCATCTCGGCAGCCCGCTCCATCATGTGTATGAAGTAGCTGGGCGTAGCGCAGACGGCCGTGACCTTGAAGTCCTTCATGATCATGATCTGGCGGTCCGTGTTGCCGCCGGAGATGGGAATGACCGTCGCGCCCAAAGCTTCCAGGCCGTAGTGAAATCCCAGGCCGCCGGTGAACAGCCCGTATCCGTGAGCGTTCTGAAAGATGTCTCCGCGGTGTATGCCGTAAGAAGCCAGGGCCCGCGCCATCACCGAGGTCCAGACATTCAGATCGTCCTGCGTATAGGCAACCACAATCGGCTTCCCGGTGGTGCCGCTCGAGGCGTGCAGCCGGACCACGTCGCTGAGCGGGCAGGCGAACAGGCCATAAGGATAGGTGTCCCGCAGGTCGCCTTTCACGGTGAAGGGCAGGCGGCGCAGATCGTCCAGGCTCTCCACGTCCTCCGGGCGCAGGCCCAGCGCCTTCATCCGCTGGCGGAAGAGTTCGACGTGGTCGAAAGCCCGGCGGACGGTGGCTTGGAGCCTGGCCAGTTGCAGGTCCCCGAGGAGCGGCGCCGGCAAGTAGTCGGGCGCACTGACAGGATGAAATCGTTGTGTGACTCGTTCAGCGGTAGCAATCATGGGTAACGGATCATCCTATCGTTTATCAGGGGCGTGAGCAAGCGCGTCCCCGCAGCCTACGATAATGAAGAACTGTGCTGGACGTGTTCCTTTGCTGCTCCCGCGCCGACCGGAACTTGGCCGCCGCCCTCGCCGCGCGGCTCGAGCGCATGGCCGAGGCGCGGGTGTGGCTGGAGGAGTGCAACCCGGCCGCCGGTGAGACCGTCGCGAGCGCCTGGGAAGCGGGCCTGTCTTCGGCCGCTATCCTGCTGCTGCTATCGCCGGAAGCCGTTCCCCGTGAAAGGACCCGGACAGCTTGGCAATCCGTCCTGGACCACCTGGAGCGGCGTGGTTCCCCGCCCCTGGCCTCGCTCCTGCTCAGAGATTGCGATTATGCCCGGCTGCTGGAGCGACGGCGGTTCTTTCGCTGGAGCGACGGCGAGACGGCGGTTCTGCGCGCCCTCACCAGTTGGCTGGTAACCCTGCACCCGGCGGCCGAACCGACGTTCGTCCCGGCACGCCTACCCCGGTTTCTCGGCCGGAACGAGGAACTGGAGCGGCTGTGGACCAGGCTGGTGGACGGCTCCGGTTCCGTCGTCCTAACCGGTGGAGCGGGGAGCGGGAAGACCAGTCTGGCCCAGGAGTTCGCGCGCGCCGCTGCAGCGAGTTTTCGAGACGTCCTGTGGGTCGATTGCGGAGGCCGCTCGCCCGCCTTTCTAGCCGGCGATCTCGAATCGCAGCTCGGCATCCGCGCGGCCGCCCTCGACCATCGCGTACTGCTGGTGCTCGACGACGTGGCAGGCCCGCCGCCGGTCGTGGCGCCGCCCGAAGGCCCGGCCTCGATACTGATCACGACGCGTTCCCTGGGGAGCCTCGGCGCGATCCCGATCGAGCGGGCGGGCGCCATTCCCGATCGCCCGCCCGCCGACGCCGCCTGCGAGCGGTTGTGGAGGGCGATGGGCGCCTGCCGGCGGAACGGTCTCCCCCTGGAACTGGCCGCCGGGATGGCCGGCCTTGCCTCCCACGCCGCGCACGCCGCCTGTGAGCTGCTGGTGGCCGAGGCCTATGTGGACCCGCTGGACGGCGCCGGCACGCGCTTCCGGCTGAGCGGCCTCTCGCAAGCGGCGGCGCTTGCTGTGCCCGATTCCGCGGCCCTCCGGCGCGCGCACGCCAGCGCCCTTCACACCGCCTTCAGCGTGGCAACGCCGCAGTCGGCCCGCCGCGCGCTCATCGCCGAACTGGAGCACGCCATCGATTGGGCGCTTCTCCACGACTGGGATTTGGCCCGCGCCCTCGCCCGCCGGTCCTTCCAATTCCTCAAGGCGAACGGGCGTCTGCGGGAAGCGGCGCGGGTCTACGAACTCCTCCGGCAGGCGGCGCGGGACCACGCGGACGCCGAACTGGCCCAGGAGTGCTCCTGGGAGCTTTCCTGGATTCAGGACGAGCCGGGCCAGATCCGCCGCGTCGCCATCGATGGCCGGCAGCTCTCCCTCGATTTCAACTGAGACCCCACGGGTCGGCGGCCCATCCGCCGGCAGCCCGGCCACTTCGGCTTCGAGCGAAGAGGTGTCATGACGTCTCCTTTTCGCGACGGCCCATCTCCCGCTCAGCCTGGCGCAGAACTTCCTGCACGTCCGCCAGGCCCAAGCCGCCCAAATACGCCTCCGAGAGCAGCTTGCGAGCGGCTGCCTTGATGCGCTCCCGCTGCTCGGCCGGCCTGATCTTCGGAGGCCGCGCGCAGACGAAAGTGCCGCGGCCGCGCTCGGTCTCGATGTAGCCCGCCAGCTCCAATTCGTCGTAGGCTTTCTTGACGGTGAGCGGGGCCACCACGAGCTGTTCTGCCAGGTCCCGGTGCGAGGCGAGCTTGTCCCCGTGCCGCAGCCTGCCTCCGGCAATGGCCTCGACGATCTGCCGCATGATCTGGCGGTAGATGGGAAGCTCGCCGGACGGCTCTACCATTAGCTGCATCATTGTGATATATAACACTATATCACAGGGCCGGTGATTTGCAAGCTCTTTTTGGCGCCGTAGAGCATGACCACATCTTTTAATGCAAACGTAATATTCCCGTTTCTCACGAACGCCCTAGCGGTCCGGGCAGGTTATGTCGATAAGGGCAGTATCGGCGGCATGACGCCCGGTCGTCCTCGCCACCGTCAGAACTTAGCCGTCACGGAGCAACCTAACACATGCCTATCAGGAACAAAGCCAAGGAATCCGGACCCGCTTGGCCGGCCAGAAACGCCGGAGCAGCCGGAGCCAACGATAACAGCACTGCGACGCTCGCCGAGCTTCAACGTCTCACGAGCGCGATTGAGGAGGGCCGGCTGAGCGAGCGCGCCAACCTCGATGTGGCCCAGGCGGGCGAGCGCGAAACGCTGGTTGCCGTCAACAGGATGGTCGACAGCCTGGTGGGGCCGTTGCACGTGACCGCGGAGTACGTTGACTCCATTAGCAAGGGCGTCATCCCGCCCAAAATTGCCGAGAATTACCGCGGAGAGTTCGGCGTCATTAAGAATAACCTGAACAATTGCATTGACCAACTCAGCGCGCTGATCGCGGAGATGGGCCGGATGTCGGAGGAGCACAACAAAGGCGACATCGACGTCACGATTCCGGCCGATCGGTTCGAAGGCGCGTACCGGGCCGTGGCGCGCGGGGTCAACGAGATGGTGGCAGAGCACATCGCCGGGAAACGGAAGGCGATGGCCTGCGTTCGACGAATTTGCCAAGGGCAACTTCGACGCGGCTCTCGAGAGGTTCCCTGGCAAGAAAGCGTTCATCAACGACGCCATCGAACAACTGCGGGCCAACCTGAAGAGTCTGATTGCCGACACGGACACCCTCTTGAAGGCCGCCACGGACGGCAATTTGGCCTCCCGCGCGGACGCCGCCAGCCACCGCGGTCACTTCCGCAGGATCGTGGAGGGCATCAACAACACGCTGGACGCGATCCTGCTTCCGATCGGCGAAGGCAACCGCATTCTGGCGCAGATTTCGGCGGGCAGGATTGACGAGCTGATCGCGCAGACCTACAAGGGCGATCACGAAAAGATGAAGGTGGCGGTCAATACTGTCGGCGCCGTTCTGCAGACGTTGCAGAAGGAAATGGCGCGCCTGACCGAGGCCTCGCGTGAGGGGCAGCTCTCCGAGCGTGGCCGGGCCGACCAGTTCCAGGGCGCCTACGCGGGCCTGGTCAAGGGCGTCAACGAAATGCTGGACGCGATCCTGCTTCCGATCGGAGAAGGCAACCGCATTCTGGCGCAGATTTCGGCGGGCAAGATCGACGAGCTGATCGCGCAGACCTACCGAGGCGACCACGAGAAGATGAAGCTGGCGATCAATAATGTCGGCGCCGTTCTGCAGACGTTGCAGAAGGAAATGGCGCGCCTGACCGAGGCCTCGCGTGAGGGGCAGCTCTCCGAGCGCGGCCGGGCCGACCAGTTCCAGGGCGCCTACGCGGGCCTGGTCAAGGGCGTCAACGATATGCTGGACGCGATCCTGCTTCCGATCGGCGAAGGCAACCGCATTCTGGCGCAAATTTCGGCCGGCCGGATCGACGAGCTGATCGCGCAGACCTACCGAGGCGACCACGAGAAGATGAAGCTGGCGGTCAACAGCGTCGGGGCCGTGCTGCAAGAGCTGCAGAAGGAAATGGCGCGTCTGACCGAGGCGTCGCTGGCGGGGCAGCTCTCCGAGCGCGGCCGGGTCAACCAGTTCCAGGGCGCCTACGCAGGCCTCGTCAAGGGCGTCAACGCGACGCTCGATGCGGTCATCGGCCCCTTGAACGTGTCGGCCGATTACGTCGAGAAGATCTCGAAGGGCGAGATTCCCCCGCAGATCACCGCCAACTACAACGGGGACTTCAACACCATCAAGCAGAACCTGAACGTGCTGATCGCCGCCATGAACGGCATTACCGAAGCGGCCGAGCACATTTCCCGCGGGAACCTGACGGTTCAGATCCGGGAGCGTTCGGGACAGGACAAGCTGATGCAGGCCCTGGCGGCCATGGTGGGAGGCCTCACCAAGGTGGTGGTGGAGATCAAGACCGTGGCTTCGGAGGTTGCCAACGGCAGCCAGGCCATGAGCTCGGCGTCCGGCCAGCTCTCGCAAGGGGCCAACGCGCAGGCGGCTTCGGCCGAGGAGGCATCCTCTTCCATGGAAGAGATGGTCTCCAACATCAAGCAGAACGCCGACAACGCGCAGCAGACCGAGAAGATCGCCATGCGCTCGGCCGACGACGCCAAGGATGGCGGACGGGCGGTGGCCGACGCCGTGACGGCCATGAAGGAAATCGCCAGCAAGATCTCGATCATCGAGGAGATCGCACGGCAGACCAACATGCTGGCGCTCAACGCCGCTATCGAGGCGGCGCGCGCCGGGGAACACGGCAAGGGCTTCGCCGTGGTCGCCGCCGAGGTGCGCAAGCTGGCCGAACGCAGCCAGAAGGCGGCCGGGGAGATCAACCAGCTCTCGGGCTCCACGGTCAAGGTTGCCGAAAAGGCGGGGGAGTTGCTCGAAAAGCTGGTCCCCAACATCCAAAAGACGGCCGAACTGGTCAAGGAGATCAGCGCCGCCAGCAACGAGCAGAACACCGGAGCCGAACAGATCAACGCGGCCTTGCAGCAGCTCCAGACCGTGATTCAGCAGAACGCTTCGGCCTCCGAAGAGATGGCCTCCACCAGCGAGGAGCTCACCGGGCAGGCCGAAGGAATGATGTCCACCATCAACTTCTTCGACATCGGCGAGCAGGCCTCGGGCGCCGCTCCCAGGTCCCCGTCCGAGCCACGGCCGGCCGCTCACCAGGCGGCCCGGGTGTCGGCCAAGCCGGTGGCCAAAGCAGGGCGGCCGGAGCCGGCGCGTCCCGCCGTCGCGGCGGCCGGTTCCGGGAACGGGAAGAAGAACGGCAAGGCGGGTTTCGCCCTGTCCATGAGCGGCCGTGCCGACAAGCTCGACGCGGAGTTCGAGAGGTATTAGAACCGGAGGCGGATCGAGCGGGCCGGGCCAAGGGTCCGGTCCGCTCCTGGAGATCTACTTATGAGCGTGAATTCCATCACCGAAGTCAGGCAGTACCTGACGTTCAAGCTGGATAACGAAGTATTCGCCCTGGACGTGGCCACGGTCCGTGAGGTCCTCGATTTCACCACCGTCACCCGGATACCCAGAACTCCCGAGTTCATGCGGGGGGTCATTAACCTGCGCGGCAGCGTGGTGCCGGTCGTCGATCTGAGGCTGGCCTTCGGCATGTCGGCGACCGAGAAAACGGTCAGTACGTGCATCATCGTGGCCGAGGTCTGCCTGGACGGTGAGAAGGCGATCATGGGGGCGCTGGCGGATTCGGTCGAGGAAGTCATCGATCTGGAGCCCGACCAGATCCAACCGCCGCCGACCATCGGAACGTCGATCCGGACCGATTTCATCCGGGGCATGGGGAAGCGGGACACGCGCTTCCTGATGATCCTGGACATCGACCGGGTGTTCTCGACCGACCAGTTGGCCGGATTGCGAAGTTCCGTTCAGGCGGCCGCCTGATCGGCGCTCGCGAGCCGGGAGGCGGGATGAGCCAGGCGCCGGACGACATTTCCGAGGTCGCTTACCGGAGAGTGAGCTTCCTGATTCAATCCGAGTGCGGGATCGCGTTCTCTTCCGCCAAGCGGATCATGGTGGAGACGCGGCTCAGAAAGCGCGCTCGCGCTCGGGGCATGGCGTCTCTATCCGCCTACTGCGACTACGTACACAGCCGCGAGGGCCGCGCCGAGGAGCTGCCTCATCTGATCGACGCGGTGACCACGCACAAGACCGATTTCTTCCGGGAGCCGGCCCATTTCGACTATCTGACGGGGCAGGCCATTCCCGAGCTGGCCGAGGTCGAGCGGGCCGGCACACGCCGGTCGCTCGAGGTGTGGAGTTCGGCCTGCTCAACCGGAGAGGAGCCCTACACGCTGGCCATGGTGTTGAACGAGTATGCGCGCGGAGCGGCCGGAGGCTACTCGTTTCACATCGAAGGGACGGACATTTCTTTGCCCGTTCTCGAGACCGCCCGCGCCGGGGTATATCCGGAATCGGCGGCTAAGCCGGTGCCACCGGAGTTGCGGCGCCGCTACATGTTGCGCAGCAAGAATCCGGCCAAGCCGCTGGTCCGGATGACGCCGGAGATCCGCGCCGCGGTCGCGTTCCGCCAGCTCAACCTGGTGGACGACGACTACGGCCTGGCCGAGCCGCCCGATGTGGTGTTCTGCCGCAACGTCATGATCTATTTCGACCGGACCGAGCAGCACCGGATTCTGAGCCGCATCATCCTCGCCATGCGGAGGGGCGGGTACCTGTTCATGGGCCACTCCGAGTCGCTCAACGGCCTCGATCTGCCATTGGACCAGGTGGCGCCGACGGTGTACCGGAGGCTCGATGCCCGATGAGGAGCCGCGAGCGGGTCCGCTCTTCCTCCAGCCGGCGGAGCTGGTGGTGGCCGAGGCTGCCATGCGGGTAAGGACGGTGCTAGGGTCCTGCGTCGCGATCGTGATGCGCGCGCCGCGCCTGGGCGTCGCCGCCATGGCCCACTGCCTGCTGCCGAACTCCGACGGTGCCGCCGATGAAAAGCTGAAATACGTGGACACCACGATCGCGGCCATGCTTCTGGTGTTTGCGCGGCGTGGCGCGGGCTCGGCGGAGCTCGAAGTGAAGTTGTTCGGAGGGGCGGACGGCATGCGGGCCTCCGGGGCGGGATCTCCCTACCGTGTGGGAAGCCGCAACGTCGAGTCTGCGCTGTGCGAGCTGGCGGCGTTGGGGATCGTTCCGGCCTCGAGCGATGTGGGGGGCGAAGCGGCCCGGCTGATCGAGCTCGACACCGGAACGGGCGTGGTTTTCGTGAAGCGGCTCCCGGGCGCGGCCGCGGGCCGGACGGGAGAACGCCTGTGAAACCGATCCGCGTCCTCATCGTCGACGACTCGGCGCTGGTCCGCCAGACGCTCGTCGAGGTGCTCTCCTGGGATCCGGAGATCGCGATCCAGGGGATGGCCGCCGATCCTTTCGTAGCCGCCGAGCGCATCGCAGAAGAGATCCCGGACGTGATCCTGCTCGACGTCGAGATGCCGCGCATGGACGGCCTCACGTTTCTCCAGAAGATCATGGCGCAGCACCCCATTCCGGTGGTCATCTGCTCCAGCCTGGCGGAGGAGGGAGCCGAAACCACCTTGCGCGCGCTCGAATACGGGGCGGTCGAGATCGTGACCAAGCCCAAGCTGGGCACAGAGGAGTTTCTGCGCGAATCGCGCGAAATGCTGTGCCAGGCGGTGAAGGCGGCGAGCATGGCCCGGCCGAGGACCATGGCGGTCGAGCGCGCCCTGACGGCGGATGCGGTTCTGGCGCCCCGCTCTTCGCTGGCCATGGCGCGCACCACCGAAAAGGTCGTCCTGATTGGGGCCTCGACGGGCGGGACGGAAGCCCTGCGGGCTTTTCTCGAGGTCATCCCCGCCGATTCGCCGGGCATGGTGATCGTGCAGCACATGCCCGAGAAGTTCACCACCGCTTTTGCGCAGCGGCTGGACGGCCTCTGCGCGGTCGCGGTCAAAGAGGCCGAAAACGGCGACACCGTCCTGAGGGGGCGCGCTCTGATTGCGCCGGGCAACCGCCATATGCTCCTCAAACGCAGCGGCGCGCGCTACTACGTCGAGGTTCGGGACGGCCCGCTGGTGTGCCGCCACCGGCCGTCGGTGGACGTGCTGTTCCGCTCCGGCGCCCGCTATGCGGGAGCGAACGCCGTGGGGGTCCTCATGACGGGAATGGGGAACGACGGCGCCCAGGGATTGCTCGAGCTGAAGCAGGCCGGCGCGGAGACCATCGCCCAGGACGAGGCGTCGTGCATCGTCTTCGGCATGCCCCATGAAGCGATCAAGCTCGGGGCCGCCAACCGGGTGCTGTCCCTGCGCTCGATCGCGCCCGCGGTATTGGGGGCCTGCCAATGATCGCCGCGCGTCTGCGCTGGAGCCTGGGCCGCCCGCACAGGGCCCGGCTGGCCGGTTCTTTGCGGGAAGTGAGCCACAAGCTCGAAGGGCTCGCCCACTCCACCGAGCGCGACTTCCTGGCGGTAGGCGGGAAGCTGGAGGACATCGTCAAGCGCGCCCGGGCGGAGTCCGGGACGCTGGCCTCGCTCGGCGGCGACATGGGCGGCGAGCGCGGGGATGCGCTCACCGGGGCGCTCGACGGCGCGCTGAAGTGGGCGAAAAACGCCCGGCAGGCCTCCGGCTCCGGCACGGCGTTCCGGGAGCTGGCGGCGGCCGTTCAGGCCGTCAACGCACCGCTGGCGGATCTGAAGAATGCCGTCCGGACCCTGCGGGTGATGGGCGTCGTTGCGGGGATCGAAAGCGCCCGGCTCGGCGCGCGGGCGGCGGGCTTTGCGGCCCTGGCCGGCGAAGTGGGGTCGCTGGCGGCGGCCATCGACGGCAAATCGGACGCCATACTCGACACCGGCGCCGTCTTGGGCCGGCTGCTCGATGAGACGCGCGCGCGGGCGGAGACGCTCGACCGGGAGCAGACCTCGGGGCTGCTCTTGACCGTGACCCGGTCGGCGGAGGGGTTCGAAGTCCTGCGCGCCGAAAGGGAGCGCATTGCCCAGGCTTCGCGGGATGCCCAGGCCGGCTACGGAAAGGTTGCCGCCGGGATCGCGGGCGTTGTGGAGGCTCTTCAGTTTCATGACGCCACAAGGCAGCGCCTGGAGCACGTCTCGGCGGAGCTGACGCAACTGGCCGCAGGTCTCGACGCGGGCATGGCGGGCGGCGCGGCGGCGGTCTCCGCGCAGGCGGTCCGGTTGCAGGCGGCCCAGCTCGCCGAAGCGGCCCAGTCCTTCCAGACGTGCGTCGGCGGAATCCAGGACGACTTGGCCCAACTGGCCGCCACGGTAGGGGAATTCGCGCGCCTGGCGCGGGACTTGCTGGGGTCGGCGGGCGAAGCGGACCAGTCGCTCGCGGGCGGAGTCGAAGGGTGCACGGCGGCCATCGGAAGGGCGATCGCGGAGTGGACGGCCTCGCGAAGCGCACTCGCGGCCGCGGCGGGGACCGTCTCGGAGGCCTGCACGCGCATGAGCTCCTTCATCTCCGAGATCGAAGGCGTGGGGATACGGATGTTGTGGCTCGCCCTGAACGCGGAGATACAGGCGGTGCAACTGGCCGAATCGGGCGCGGTGATGGGAGCGGTCGCCAAAGGGATCCGGGGCGTGGCTCAGGACGCCTCCACAAACGCCGCCGCCGTGAGCGCGGTTCTGCGGGACGTCGAAGCGCGGGCCGGCCGTTTGTCCGCCGAATTCGGAGGTGGAGAGGCCGCCTCGCGGGACGCCGAATCCGTGGCCACCCGGATTCGCGAGGTGGACGCCGACTTGCGGTCCTGGGGCGCCGAAAGCGGGCGCGTTCTGGCAGCCATCGCGGCCGGCGGGGATGCGCTGTCGCACGAAATCGCCAGCCTGGGGGAGAGCATCACCGCGCACCAGGATATGGCCAGCGTCTCGTCGGCGTGCCTGGATTCGCTCGAGGAGGCCGCCTCCTCCGCAATCCTGGCCTCGGGAGACCGCACGCAGGCGGTTCATGCGGCGCGGAAGAGCTACACCATGCACGCGGAGCGAGAGGTTCACGACTCTTTCACCGGAGCCGCTCCGGCGCCCGAAGACGCCCCCGCGGGGTCTTCCGAGCCGGCCCCCGAGGCAGTCCTCGCATCCGCGCCCGGTTCCGAGTTTGGAGACAACGTAGACCTGTTTTGAGGGCAACCTATGCCAGACGATGCCATTGCGGTCCGAATCGAAGAGTCGGAAGGGCGGCAGACCCTGCGAGTCCAGGGCGAGATCTGCCTTCCCACGGCCGCCACGCTGCGGCGCGCGTTGATCGAAGCGCTCGAAGGCGGCCGGGAGACCGTCATGGAACTGGGCGAGGTCACGAACGCCGACCTGTGCGGGCTCCAGTTGCTGTGCTCGGCGCACCGCACCTCGATCAAGCGGGGGGTGAGCCTGACGATGGGAGCGGCTTCGGAGAAGCTGCGCGGCGCCGCTGTCCTGGCGGGCTACGAGGCTCGTACGGCGGTCTGCCCTTTCCGCCGCGACGCCGTCTGCCTTTGGAAGGGCTAGGAGGAGAATCCCGTGGCGAAGATCATCCTGACTGCGGACGACTCAGCCAGCGTGCGCCAGATGGTCGGTTTCGCGCTGCGCGGCGCGGGATATCAGGTCATCGAGGCCGTAGACGGGCAGGATGCGGTCGACCGGCTTCAGGGGCCGGTCCACATGGTGATCACCGACCTCAATATGCCGCGGATGGATGGTATTGAGTTGATCCGCCGGGTCCGCGGGATTGCGGCGTACAAGTACATCCCGGTCCTCATGCTCACCACGGAGTCGCAGGATTCGAAGAAGCAGGCGGGCAAGGCGGCCGGGGCCACCGGCTGGATCGTGAAGCCGTTCGGCGTCGAGCAGTTGCTCGGCGTGGTGAAAAAGGTGCTGGGATGAACGACCAACATGCGCAAGCCTATCGCGAGGAAGCCGCCGAGTTGCTCGGCGAGTTGGAGACGTCGCTGCTCGAGCTCGAGGACAGGCCGGGCGACCGGGAAGTGATCGGCCGGGTCTTCCGCGCTCTGCACACCATCAAGGGCTCGGGCGCGATGTTTGGCTTCGACGAGATTGCCCGCTTCACCCACGAAGTGGAGACGGTTTTCGACGACGTCCGCGAGGGCCGCACGCCGGTAACGGCCGAATTGATCGGGGTCACGCTGGCGGCGCGCGACCACATCCAGGCGCTGCTCAGAGCCGTGGACGGCGAGGCGGAGGGCCTCGCTTCGGCCGGCGGCGAAATCCTGAAGCGGCTGCGCAAGGCCGCCCCGGGCCGTCCGAAGGAAGCCCCGGCCCCTGCCAGAGCGGCGCCCGCGCCTCCTCCCGAAACGCCGCCGCAAACGGCTGCGAGCTACCGCATACACTTCGATCCTGCAAGCGACATCTTCCTGACCGGCACCAATCCCCTGCTGCTGCTCGAGGAACTGCGGCGTTTGGGCGAGTGGAGCGCGATTGCGCATCTGGACCGGATTCCGGACCTCGATGATTTCGATCCCGAGCGTTGCTACACGTATTGGGACGCGGTCCTGACCACCGGCGCCGGCGAGAACGCCATCCGGGACGTCTTCATCTTCGTCGAGGATGGCGCCAAGATAGCCATAGAACCGATTCCACAGGAACTCGAAAGCGGACATGTGCGGATCGGCGAGGTGCTGGCGGACCGGGGCGACGTGGCCCGTGCGGACATCGAGGCGTGTCTCGCGGAGCGCCCGTTGGCCGGGGAAGCGCTGGTTGAGGCGGGTCTGGTGACCAAGGACCGGGTGGAAGCGGCTGCGCTCGAGCAGCAGCACCTGGACGCCCTGCGGGAAAAGCGGCAGCAGACCGAGATTGCGGCCACTCTGCGGGTTCCGGCGGCGCGGGTCGACGGCCTGGTCAATATCGTGGGAGAGCTGGTGACGGTGCAGGCCAGCTTGAGCGGCTATGCCTCCAGAGCCGCCGACGCCGAGATCTCCTTCATCGCCGAGCAGGTGGAGCGCCTGACCAACCTGCTGCGCGAAAGCGCCATGAGCATTCGCATGTTGCCGATCGGCGAGACCTTCGGCCGGTTCAAACGGCTGGTGAGAGATCTCTCCTCGGAGCTGGGAAAGAAAGCGGAGCTGACCACGGAGGGAGACGAGACCGAACTCGACAAATCCGTCATCGAACAGTTGCGGGACCCGCTGGTGCACCTGGTCCGGAACGCCATCGGCCACGGAATCGAAAAGCCGGAGCTGCGCCAGGCGCTGGCGAAGCCGGAAGTCGCCAAGATCCACCTCTCGGCGTCCTACTCCGGCGCGTTCGTGCTGATTCGCGTCTCCGACGACGGCGCCGGCTTCGACCGTAAAGCCATTCGCGCGCGCGCCGTGGCACGGGGACTCATCGCGCCCGATGCCGCGCTTTCCGACGAACAGACCGACGCGTTGGTCCTGACGCCCGGTTTTTCGACCGCCACGGAAGTGACCTCGCTCTCCGGCCGCGGCGTCGGCATGGACGTGGTGCAACGGAGCCTGGATGCGGTGCGGGGCACGCTGACGGTCGCGAGCGCGCCAGGCCGGGGCACCGAAGTGACCCTGCGAATCCCGCTGACGCTGGCCATTATCGACGGGCTGCTGGTGAAGTCCGGCCCCGCGTACTACGTCGTGCCGGTCTCGAACGTTTCCGAGTGCCTGGAACTCAAACGGGACCACTCGGGCCGGAACGGACGGCGGTCCCTGGTCGAGGTGCGGGGCGAACTGGTGCCCGCGATCGCCCTGCGCGAGAGGTTCGCGATCCCCGGCGACCCACCGGAAATCGAGCAGGCGATTATCGCCGAAACCCACGACGGGCGCTTCGGCTTCGTGGTGGATCGCGTCATCGGCGACTACCACACGGTGATCAAGAAACTGGGGAACCTGTTCCGGCACGTGGACGAGGTGTCGGGAGCCACGATCCTCGGCGACGGCACGGTCGCGCTGATCCTGGACGTCGAGAAACTGGCGGCCGAGGCGATCCGGGACGCATCGGCAGCCGGCCAGAGGCGGTAAGGCCCGGCAGTTCCCCGCGCTATCACGCCAGTTGCCGGAGCACGTAAGGCAGAATGCCGCCGCCGCGGAAGTACTCGGCTTCTTGCGGCGTGTCCACGCGGAGGACGGCGTCGAAGCGGCGCTCGCTCCCGTCGTCGGACACGGCCCGCACGCGGGCGCGGCGAGAACCGGCGAGCGCCTCCTCGATCCCCTCCAGGTGGTACGTCTCCCGGCCGGTCAGGCCCAGTGCCGGCGCGCTTTCGCCCGGCGGGAATTCCAGAGGCAGGACGCCCATCCCTACCAGGTTCGAGCGGTGGATGCGCTCGAAGCTCTCGGCAATCACCGCGCGAACGCCCAGCAGGTTCACGCCTTTGGCCGCCCAGTCGCGGGATGAGCCGGAGCCATATTCCTTGCCCGCCAGGATGAGCAGCCCCACGCCCTCCCGCTGGTAGCGCAGGGCGGCATCGTAGATCCACATCACCTCGCCCGAGGGCAGGTGCGCCGTCCAGCCGCCTTCGGTACCGGGGGCGAGCTGGTTGCGCAGGCGAATGTTCGCCAGCGTGCCGCGGACCATCACCTCGTGATTGCCGCGCCTGGATCCGTAGGAATTGAAATCGCGCGGCTCGACCCCGTTCGCGACCAGGTACTGGCCGGCCGGGCTGTTCACGGGAATCGAGCCCGCGGGAGAAATGTGGTCGGTGGTGATCGAATCGCCGAGCATCGCCAGCACGCGCAGGCCGCCCAGGTCGCGCACGAAGGTCTCCGGATCCTCCATGCGGTCGAAATAGGGAGGCCGCTTGATGTACGTCAACGCCTCGCTCCAGGCGAAGAGGCCGCCCTGCGGGACCGGCAGGCCCTTCCACGTCGCGTCGCCCTCGAAAACCTGCGCGTATTCTTTTCGAAACATCGCGCTGTGGACTGAGCTGCCCAACAGTTCCCGTATTTCCTGCGGCGATGGCCAGATCTCGCGCAGGTAGACCGGCCGGCCGTCGCGATCCGTGCCCAGCGGCTCATTCTGTAAGTCGATATCCACCGAGCCAGCCAGCGCGTATGCCACTACGAGCGGCGGCGACGCCAAATAGTTGGCCCTGACCTGCGGGTTGACGCGCCCTTCGAAGTTGCGATTGCCGCTGAGCACGGCCGCCACCACCAGCTTCTCCCGATCCACGGCTTCCGCCACCGCCTTGGGCAGCGGCCCGCTATTGCCGATGCAGGTGGTGCAGCCGAAGCCGACCAGGTGGAAGCCCAACTCTTCGAGGTACGGAATAAGCCCCGCCTCGCCCAGGTAGTCCATCACAACCTTCGAGCCGGGCGCCAGGCTGGTTTTCACCCAGGGCTTGGTCTTGAGCCCGCGCTCGACGGCCCTGCGCGCGAGCAACCCCGCCCCCAGCATCACGGACGGATTCGAAGTGTTCGTGCAGCTTGTGATGGCCGCGATCACCACCGCGCCGTCCTTGAGCCCATTGGACCCGCGCGGAGCCGCGCCGAGGAATGCCGCGAAGTTGCTCTTGACGTCGGGCAGGCGTATGCGGTCCTGCGGGCGCTTGGGGCCGGCCATCGAAGTGACGACGGTAGAAAGATCCAGCTCGACGACTTCGGAGAACACCGGCTCCGGCGCATCGGCGGTGTGGAAGAGACCGGTCTCCTTCGCGTAGGCTTCGACCAGCTCGATCAGCTCCTCCGGGCGGTTGGTGAGGCGCAGGTAACGCAGCGTCTCGATGTCCACGGGGAAGAAGCCGGCCGTGGCGCCGTATTCGGGCGCCATGTTGGCGATGGTGGCGCGGTCCGGCACGCCCAGCGCCGCCAAGCCCGGCCCGAAGTACTCGACAAACTTGCCGACCACGCGTTTCTTCCGCAGGATTTCGGTGACGGTGAGCACCAGGTCGGTGGCCGTGGTGCCTTCGGGAAGGCTGCCGGAGAGGCGGAAGCCGACGACTTCGGGCAGCAGCATCGAGCTCGGCTGGCCCAACATGCAGGCCTCGGCCTCGATGCCGCCAACGCCCCAGCCCAGTACGCCCAGGCCGTTGATCATGGTGGTGTGCGAATCCGTGCCCACCACCGTGTCCGGGTAGGCGAGGAGGCGGCCTTCGCGCTCGGCCGTGAAGACCACGGGCGCCAGATACTCCAGATTCACCTGGTGGACGATGCCGGTGTCGGGCGGCACCACGCGGAAATTCCGAAAGGCGGATTGGCCCCAGCGGAGCAGCGCGTAACGTTCCTGGTTACGCTCGAATTCGAGCAGCGCGTTGGCGCCAAAAGCGCGCGCGGTGCCAAACTCATCCACCTGCACCGAGTGGTCGATGACCAAATCGACCGGGATGAGCGGGTTGGCGCGGTTGGGGTCGCTGCCCTTGGCTTTGAGCGCGTCGCGCATGGCGGCCAGATCCACCACGCAGGGGACGCCGGTGAAATCCTGAAGCAATACGCGCGCCGGCATGAAGCTGATCTCGCGCGTTTCCGAGCCGGCCCAGCGCGCGACGAACTCGATGTCGCCGGCCTTGACCGTGTGGCCGTCCTCATGGCGTAGCAGGTTTTCGAGCAGCACCCGGATCGAGTAGGGAAGCCGGGAAATGTCGCCCAGCCCGGCGTTGGCGAGCGCCGCCGGCGAATAGATTTCGTACTCGCGGCCGTGTAGGCGCAGGACGGACCGCGCGGAGAAACTGTTGGTGGATGGCATCTGAGGATATTTTAACGCCGCCCGGGGCGATCATCGCACGTCGGGGACGTCTGCGGCTCCAGCCGGTTCCTCGGAACCCAGAAATGTCAGGAGGAGGTCGCGAGCTTTCGTCACCTTGGGGGTCCCGTCTCTGATCGCCGAGATAGCCGCATTGGTAACCCTGAGCAGCACAGCGCCGTCAGGATCATAATTGATTTCGGCCAGTATTCGCTGATTTGCCCGGCTCGTCGCGGCGTAGGCTTGAAGGATCGCGTCCTTAAGTGTCGGCGTTAAGATGGCGATGGCGCCGCGCGCTATGGCTCGGCGGAACTGCTCATCACCAAAGAGCGCGCCCCGGTTGCCACAACCGCCGCACACGACAAGGTTAAACTCAAGCTCGTCAATCAAGGCTTGCAAAGGTCCAACGCCGGCTGCGCGGGACGGGGCAAGAAGGGCATCTGGGCTCTGCTCACATATCCGCAGCCACTGCGCCTTATGGCCATGCAGCTCATCCGGCGTGAATTTGCGGCCGCGGGGATGCTGGTCGTTGTAGCTGTGGATCTCAGCGTGGCATTCGAAGCAAACGGGAATTGCATTGTCGATTTCGTCTGTGCCCTTGTCGGCTTCCGGGATGATGTGATCGGTCTCGATTTTGGTTCCGCAAAAGCGATGGCAGATGGAGCATCGGCGGTGAACAGCAACGAGCAGCTCCGAAACCTCCTCGCGTTTGAATCCCAATTCTGAACTCCTTCAGTACCCTACCTCTATCCACCTGGCCGCGAGAGGGCAGCAGGCGCTCCTACATGTACTCCGGCACTTCAATCCCCAGCACGGCCAGCGTGCGCTCGAGTTGGTCGCGGACGTAGCCGGTGAGCCACAACAGGAAAACCTTGCGCTCGCGGTTCTCTTCGGAGATGACCGGATAGGCGTGATAGAAGTTGTTGAAGGCCTGGGCCAGTTGGAAGGCGTAACGGGCCACGTGTGCGGGCTCGCCGGCGGCGGCAGCGCGTTCGATGATCCAATCGGCTTTCGAGGCCGCCAGGGCGAGCTGCCAGAGATCCTCGCCGGCAAGCTGGCGGGCGAAAGCTTCGCGCGTCAGCTCGCGCGCGAAATCGGGGACGGCTTCGCCGCGCTCTTCGAGCTTGCGCCAGATGTTGCGGGCGCGCACGGCCGCGTATTGCACGTAGGGGCCGGTCTCGCCCTCGAAGCTGAGCGCCTCCTGAAAATCGAAAGCAATGAGGGCGTTGCGCGTGTACTTCAACAGGAAATACCTGAGCGCTCCGACGGCGATCTGAGTCGCGATCTGCCGCTGCTTTTCGGGCGTCGCTTCGGCGTGCCGCGAGGCCACCTCGGCCAGCGCCTCCTCGATCAGCTTGTCGATGAGGTCGTCGGCCTTGACGCCGAGGCCCTTACGGCCGGACATTTCGACGTAGGGCCGGCGGCGGTCCTCTTCCGATAGCTCTATGCCGAGGCCGGCGCAGCTTCGCGGCGAGAGCGCGACCATCTCGTAGGAAAAATGCACCGAGCGCCCGGCCTGCTCCGCGAAGCCGAGCTGCCGCAAGCCCGCCATGACGACATCCTGCAAATAACTCTGGCGCGAATCGATCACGTTGTAGACGCGCGCGCCGTGGCCGAACGACGGGCCGCCCGGCGGCTGCGGCTCGGCGGTGGTGACATAGACCGTGTGCCCTCCGTACTCGCGCCAGGGCCGGTAGAAGAAGTCCTTGCCGAGCAGGCCGAATTTCCAAAGCTGGTAGGCGATGTCCTTGCCGACGTAAGTGACGGTGCCGTTCGAGCGCACGATGACTTTGTTGTCCTCGCTCGCGGCGTCGCCCGTAAACGCGGCTGCAGGCATCACCCAGCAGCCGGCGTTCTTGCCTTCGGCCTCCAGGTAAATCGCCTGCCGCTGTTTGAGCAGGTCGAAAGCAGCCTCCCAGAACTTCAGGTGCAGAATCTCGCTCTCGCGCGGCAGCACGTCGTAGACGATACCGAGGCGCAGCATGGTGGCGAGGTGGCAGCGCACGATGGCGTCCGATACCAGCGCGGCCAGCGTGTAGATCTCGCCGGCGCCCGCTTCGACGGCGTGCAGCGTTTCGGCGCGCCAGGCCAGCGCCGGTGGATTGTCGCGGTAGTATGCGCCCACGCGCGCGTAAAGGTCCCAGCAGAGATAGTCGAAGCGTTCGGTCGCGATGAGCTGCTCGACCTCGGCTGCGGTCTTGCGTTCCAGAAAATGAAAACCCACCACGACGTCCGCGACCTGCACGCCGGTGTTGTCGATGTAATTCTGCACCTCGACCCGGCGTCCGCGCGCGCGCAGCATGCGGACAAACGTGTCGCCCAGGACAGCGTTCCGCAGGTGGCCGATGTGCGCAGCCTTGTTGGGATTGATGTTGGTGTGCTCGACGATGATCTTCCCGGCCTCTTCGGCGGGCTGCTCGGCGGGCTCGAGCAGCGAAGCGCCGTACGCGCCGCGATCCAGGCGCACGTTGATAAAGCCGTTGCCCGCCACTTCGAGCGCGGCCACGCCGGGGACCGTGGAGGCCAGGCCGGCGGCAATCTCGGCGCCGATGGCCTTGGGCGGCTTGCGCAACTCGCGCGCCAGATGGAACGCCACGGGGACGGAGAGGTCGCCGAAGCGCGGGTCCTTCGGCTGCTCGATCGCGATGGCGGCGTCGATCCCGTAGCGCTCGCGAACGTAGCGGGACACGTTGTCGAGAAGGAGTGTTTCGAATCGATGGAACACGGTAAGAAACTGAGTATAGCAGCGGGAGGCGCGACGGCTACTGGCGGCGGGCGTCGCCGAACGCGTACCGGAACCCGTTCTCCACAATCCCGCACAGTTCCTGGTCCGTGAAGCCGAAATCGCGCGCGGCCAGCTCATATTCCTGCGTGAGCGTGGTGTGAAACATGGCCGGGTCGTCGCTGGCCAGCACGATGGGCACGCCGGCGTCGTAGATGCGCCGGACGGGGTGCTCGCGCAGGGTGGCAACCACGCGGGTCGCCACATTGCTCGAGATGCAGATTTCGAGCGGGATGTCGCGCTCGCGAAGATGAGCGAGCAGCTTCGGGTCGTCAACGGCGCGGATGCCGTGGCCGATCCGCCGGGCCCCTAGCCGTACCGCGCGCCACACCGATTCCGGCCCAACGCTCTCGCCTGCGTGAACGGTCAGGTGCAGGCCAGCATCGAGCGCGAACCGGAAAACGTCGCCGAACCACTCCACCGGACCGGCCTCCTCGCTGCCTCCGATCCCGAAGGCAATGGTTCCGCAACCCACGCGGCCGGCCGCCAGACGTGCCACCTCCATTGCCTTCTCCGCTCCCCACTGCCGTACGGCGTCCAGAATCCAGCGCACCTCGACCGGCGAGGCCGCCGCTTCCGCCTGCAAGGCGTCGTAGATGGGCGCAAATTCTTGGCCGCGCCACAGCACCACCCCGGCCGAAACCGTGATTTCGGCGTACGTCACGCGCTCGCGCGCCAGCCGCTCAAGCGTACGGCGGGCGATGAGAGCATAGTCCTCGGGCTTGTTGAGGCGGTCGATGAGCCACTTGTAGCTTTCGATGAAACCGGCGAAATCCGCGTATTCGTAGCGGGCGCGCACATCGTCGAGCGTAAGAGAGGGATCGAGCTCGCAGAGTGTCTCGGGCTCCACGGAGCCCTCCAGGTGCAGATGCAGCTCCGTCTTGGGCAGTTCCAGATAGGAATTTGACATGCTGCAATAATGATAACGAGCGCTCGCCGGAATCCGGGACCCTCCGGGCTGGCCGACGCCATGGGTTAGCGGCGCGCAGCCGCACGGAGGGCAATGACTCGCGCAGAGATCGAAGCGATTGTAGGCGGCTACCACAGCGACGCTTTCCGCATCCTGGGGCCGCACGCCGTGGACCGCCGCAAGACGGCGTCGTGGGAGGTGCGCGCGTTTTTGCCCCAAGCCGCCGAGGCGCAGGTGATTCTGGACGGCACGGCCTACCCGATGAAGCTGGCGGACGCTGCGGGGTTTTTCTTCGCCACGCTAGGCGGCGAGCCGCAGCCCTACACGCTGCGCGTGACGACGCACGAGGGCGAGACTTCGGAGTTCGACGATCCCTACCGCTTCCCGCTGTTGCTGGACGAGGCCGACCTGCAGAGGTTCGGCGAGGGCACCAACTACGAGGCCTATCGCATTCTGGGCGCGCACCCCACGGTGGTCGAAGGTGTTGCCGGCGTGCGGTTCTCTGTGTGGGCGCCGAACGCGCAAGTGGTCACGCTAGCCGGCGAGTTCAACCAATGGGACACTCTCCGCAATCCCATGCGGCTGCGCAACGCCGGCGTCTGGGAGATCTTCGTGCCCGGCCTTGGCCAGGGCGCCACGTACAAATATTTCATCCGCTCACGCTTCGTCGGCTATCAGCAACTGAAGACGGACCCCTACTCTTTCTGCTGCGAGACGCCCCCCAACTCTGCCTCCATCGTTTGGAATCTGGCCAACTATCAGTGGGGCGACGCCGGTTGGTTGGAAGCGCGCGCCCAGACGGATTGGCTCAAGAAGCCCGTCACCATTTACGAAGTGCATTTGGAGTCCTGGCTGCGCGGCCCCGACAACAAGCTTCTCACCTATCGCGAACTGGCCAAAAGCCTGGTGGAATACGCGAGCCGGATGCACTACACGCATATCGAGCTGCTCCCCATCATGGAGTATCCCTTCTCGGGTTCCTGGGGCTACCAGATCATCGGGTACTACGCGCCCACCACCCGCTTCGGCACGCCGGACGACTTCAAGTATTTCGTCGATTGCTGCCACCAGGCCGGCATCGGCCTCGTCGTCGATTGGGTTCCCGGCCACTTCCCCAAGGACGCCCACGGCCTGGCGTTTTTCGACGGCAGCGCCTTGTACGAGCACGCCGACCCCCGCAAGGGCGAGCAGAAGGAATGGGGCACGCTGGTCTTCAACTACGGCCGCAACGAGGTGCGCAGCTTCCTGATCTCGAACGCGCTGTTCTGGCTGAAGGAGTATCACATCGACGGCCTGCGCGTGGACGCCGTCGCCTCCATGCTCTATCTCGATTACTCGCGCAAGCCCGGCGAATGGATTCCCAACCAGTTCGGCGGGCGCGAGAACCTGGAGGCCATCGAGCTCCTGCGCCGCTTCAACGAGGTGGCGCACCAGGTGCCGGGAGCGTTCACAGCGGCCGAGGAATCGACGGCCTGGCCGGGCGTCTCCAAACCCGTTTTTCTCGGCGGCCTGGGCTTCACCATGAAATGGAACATGGGCTGGATGCACGACATGCTCGACTACTTCAGCAAGGAGCCCGTCCACCGCAAGTACCACCATCACGACATCACGTTCAGCATGTTGTATGCGTTCCACGAGAACTTCGTGCTACCCATTTCGCACGATGAAGTGGTCCACGGGAAACGCTCGCTGCTCTCCAAAATGCCCGGGGACGAGTGGCAGCGCTTCGCCAACGCGCGCGCCTTCCTGGCCTACATGTTCGGCCACCCTGGCAAGAAGCTGCTGTTCATGGGATCGGAGATCGGGCAGTACGAGGAGTGGAACTACGCTACCGGCCTCCCCTGGGAGCTGTTGCAATTCGACTATCACCGCAAGCTTCAAACGCTGGCGGGCGAGCTGAACCGGCTGTACCGCGCCCAGCCCGCGATGTACGAAGTGGATTTCCACTGGAGCGGCTTCGAATGGGTGGATTTCCACGACGTGGATCATTCCATCATCGCCTTCCTGCGCCGCGCCGAGGACCGCGAGGACTTTCTGCTGTTCTGCTGCAACTTCACGCCCGTGCCGCACCAGGGCTACCGTTTCGGCATTCCGGCTCCGGGCTTCTACAAGGAGATATTCAACACAGACGCGGCGATGTTCGGCGGCAGTAACATGGGCAACGCCTCGGGAGTCGCTTCCGAGCCCATCAAATCGCACAACTACGGCCACAGCATCCGGGTCGTACTGCCGCCCCTGGCGGTGGTGGTGTTCAAACTGAAGAAGGAAGAGTGAAATCGGCGTGGGTGGATCACAAGCTGTGGCCGGAAGTGGTTTCGCTCGCCGGCTTCGGGATCTTCTGCATGATGATCGGCGGCCCTTTCATCTCTCTGGTTTTCACCCTGCTCGGCTTCGCCGTCATAGCCGAGATCGCCGTAGAGGCCTCAGGCCGCAAGATGCCAAGAGCGGTGCGCCCGGTCTTCGCCGGCCTGCTTCTGCTTACTTTGGAACTCGCCCGGCTGTTTCACTGGAGACTCTGGTGAGCCGCCACGAAGACTAGCCAGTGATCGCTGCCAGGCCGACCTTCAGAACCACGACAACGGCCCAGGGGATCAGAACGCCCGCGAGCGCACTCGACCAGCGCTTCCTGGTGACGGCTGCCATGCCGGTCGCCGTGAGCAGAATCATCCAGAAGGCAAACACATCGATGCTGGTGCCGAGGCTGACCAGCCATGCCGGAACCGAGTGCGGGTCCAGGAAGAAACCCAGATTGTAGCCCGCCGGATTGTTCAGGTCGAAATCCGACGGGTCTTTGATGAACATCACGATCACCGCCCCGGCCAAACCCAGCACCTGCGGCACAGAGGCATAGGCGGCCACCCCTAGCACCTGCCGGTATTTCGCCGCGGCGCCGAGCATGGTGTTGAACACGAAAAGCAGTACGCCCGCGGTGATCAGCATCATCACCGGCGGGGCCACCACGGCTATGACGGTTCCGAACGCGGGGGCGAACTTGAGCTGCATCTCGATGGCGCGCTCGCGGTCCTCCGGCGACATGCTTTGCGCTTTCGACGACGCTTCGAACTTCTGTCTCAGGAAGTGCTCCCATCCGACATGGCTCGAAAAGGCGAGCATATAGCCCAGGGTGCACAACATGGTCAGGATCATCGGCACCCACCAGCCCGGGCGCGCGGCGATGTCCGCGAAGGCTGGCTTGGGGTCGATGATTACGTTAACGAGCCGGCCCGCCTCGCTCATGGGCAGTGCGGGTGGTTGAACAGCGGCATCTTGGCTCTGGGGCATAGATGCCGCCATTATACGCCGTTCGACATTTCGCAGCCGGGCGTTTGGCGCCCCGCCCTACGCCGCTTTCTGAGCCACCGCCTGCAAGTGCGCTTCGAGGAACCACAGGGCCTTGTCGGCCGTGCGGGCGACGTCCGTGAAGATGTCCGCGGTGGCGGCGTCGTCCTCGTTCTGCGCGGCATCGAGGGCCTTGCGGTTCGACGCTGTGTAGCGGGCGTAGTGGTCGATCAGGGCTTCCAGGTGCTCGCGGCCATCCACGGCTTCGCGGGGATATTCCGGCAGGTTGGAATTCGCCGCCGCCATACGCGCGGTGCCGTTGGCGTATCCACCCAGTGCGGTGACGCGTTCGGCGATCGTATCGATGAATTCGAAGACGTCCTCGGCCAGGTCGTCGAACAATTCGTGAAGCTGGAAGAACTGGGCCCCCTTCACGTTCCAGTGAGCCTGCTTGGTTTGCGTGTAAAGGTCCAGGGTCTGGGCCAATTGCTGATTGAGCGCGGCGATCATCCGCTGGCGGACATCGGGCGCAATGTCGATATGGGTCTGAAAACTGGAAATAGGCGACGGCATCTTGTTCCCCTCCTCCCGCCATTCTCCTCCAAGGGAGGCCGCTCTACAATCCCGCCTTGGCTTCGAGACTCCGCCACAAATACCAGGAAGCCACGGTGCAGTAGGGATGCCACTTGCGGGCCATCTGGTCCACCTCGGCGGGGGTCGGCATGTCGTCCAGTTCGAAAGCGTTGCGGACGGCCACGCGGATTCCCAAGTCTCCGGAAGGCATCACGTTGAGGCGTCCCAGGGCGAAGATGAGGAACATGTGGACGGTCCACGGCCCGATGCCTTTGATGGCGGTGAGCCGGGCGTGGACCTCCTCGTCTGACGCATCGGCCAGGGCGGCCAGATCGAGTTTACCCGACCGGATGAGCCGGGCCACTTCGCGGATGTATCGGGTCTTCTGCTTCGAGAGTCCGATGGCCCGCATCTTCGCCGGGCGTAGGCGCAGCACCGCTTCGACGGTCAGCCGGCCGCCTCCCGCCGCGTCCAGCAGGCGCTGGAAAATGACCGCGGCCACCTTGCCGCTGAGCTGTTGGAGGACAATGGCCTTAACCAGCGCTTCGTAGCTCGGCTCCATCAGCTCTATGAGGTAGGGGCCGACCTCACCGATGATACGCCCGAGAACGGGATCGGTGGCTGTCAGATGATCCAAAGCCTGCTGCATGGCGAAACAGAAAGCGCGGGCCGCGCATCTAGTAGTATGCCATTCCGGCAAAGGGAGCTTATGCGTCTTGTCGTCGCGTTTCTTGTGGCCGCGGTTACTGCGTCCACACAACAGCCCACACCGGAGCCGAACGGAGGCTGGAGGCGCGTGGATCAGCCGGCCCAGCAGCAGCCGGCCGCCACCGCTACCCCTGCCCCTGCCCCGGAAGCAGCCCCGGCTCAAGCGAACGAGCCGACGTTCCAGGGCGGCGTCAACGTGGTCAACGTTTTTTGCACGGTGCGAACCAAGCAGGGCGGATTGGTGGGGACCTTGACCAAGGACGACTTCACGGTGACCGAGGACGGCCAGCCGCAGACCATCAAGTACTTCACGCGCGAGACCGATCTACCGCTGACCATCGGCCTGCTCATCGACGTGAGCGGCAGCCAGGAGCGGCTGATCGAACCGGAGAAGCAGGCCGCCAGCCAGTTCTTCACGCAGGTTTTGGGGAAGAAGGACCTGGCGTTCCTCATCAGCTTCGGCGCGGAGGCGGAGTTGCTGCAGGACTACACCAGCTCGGCGCGGCTCCTTCGGCAAGGTCTTGAAGGGCTGAAGCTGAACACGCCGCCTCCGCAAGTGACCGAAAGCCCCGTGCCCACCATCTACAAGGCTCGTGGCACCATCCTCTACGACGCCGTATACTTGGCGGCGCACGACGAGTTGCACGGCCAGGTGGGGCGCAAGGTGATCGTGCTGATCACGGACGGCAACGACGAGGGCAGCCGGCTGAAGATCGAGGATGCAATGCGCTCGGCGCAGTTGGCCGACGCCATCATTTACGGCATCGACTATTACGATCCCCGTGCCTACGGCGGGGGTTTTGGCCTTGGAGGCGGCGGAGGCGGCGAAGGCGTTCTGCGCAGGATGTCGGAAGAAACCGGCGGCCGCATGTTTCGCGTGAGCGGCAGGCATCCGCTCTCGGAGGCGTTCGAGGACATCCAGCGCGACATGCGGACCCAGTACGCGATCGGCTACCTGCCGACCAATTCCAAGAAGGATGGCGGCTTCCGCAAGATCGACATCAAGACCCACGATAAGGACCAGAAGGTGCAGGCGCGCAAAGGCTACTACGCGGTGCCGCCCGAGCAGAGCTGATGTTGCCTTATGCCGGCTTCCGATACCGCTCGCGGCGCGCGAAGTAGTCCCGGATGCACCAATCGAGCGGAGGCATCGGCTCCAGCCCCAGCGCCTCCATCTTCGCGTTCGATAGCGCCGAGAACTTGGGCCGGTGCGCGGCCGTGCGGTATTCGCGCTCGTCGGTGGGCCGCAATTCAGGATGCAAGCCCGCAACCTCGAAGATGATCTGCGCGTAACGGAACCAGGAGACCGGCGCACCGCCGCCCACGTTGACGATGCCGGTGACGCCGCGCTCCACCAGGTCCACCGAGCGTGCGGCCAGCGCGGGTGCGTACGCCGGCGAAGCGATGTGATCCTCCACCACACGGATCGGCTTCGCTCCGGCTGCCAGCCTCAGCATCGCCTCGATGAAGTTGCCGCGGGCCGTGTGCAGGCCTCCGGGCCCGAAGACACCCGAGGTCCGAATGATGAGCGGCGATTCCAGATATGCCTGCGCGTAAAGCTCTCCAGCCAGCTTCGAGACCGCGTAGGCGCCGAGCGGGTGCGTGGGGTCTTCTTCGGTGTACGGCCGGCCCGCGCGTCCATCGAAGACGTAATCGGTGGAGTAGTGAACCAGCCGGGCGTTCACCTGCCGGCAGGCCAGCGCGATATTCCGCACCGCCACGGCGTTCACCAGATACGCGGCCAGCGGCTCCTCTTCGGCGACATCCACCTGGTTGTGCGCCGCCGCGTTGAAGACCACCTGCGGATCGACCTCGGCCAGATGCTGTTCCACCAGCGGCCGTTCGGTGACGTCCAACTGCGCGCGATCCGAGCCGACGACCTGGTAGCCGCGCCGCTCCAGTTCCGCCGTTAGCTCCACTCCGAGCTGACCCACGTTCCCGAAAACCACCGCCCGCTTTTGCATCAGTCGCTACGATAGCACGGCGCCGGGTGGCAGAGGCTGCACGGAATCTCGCAACCGAATCGCCTCGACCGCGCATCTATTGGGTGGAGGGAGACGATGAGGCGGAATTCGGCGGGATACGTTCGGGCGCGCCGGATCAGGTTGGCGCTCTACGTGGCGTTCCTCACCACCCTGATTCTCTCCGTGTATCGCGGGATGATGGGCTTGGTCGCTTAGAAGCGGGTTCGAAGGTCTGCGAACTTCTTCAGCACCAGCAGCCGGCCGCTGCCGTTTCGTATCCTCTCGGTCTCGAGAGACCAGGTTCGTGCATGCGGAATGTACACGGCGCCCAGGCCGATCTCGAGCGCGGGGTTGATGTCGGACCGCGGGGAGTTGCCGATCATCCAGGTGCGCTCCGAGGCCAGGCCGCGGTCCTCGACCAGCGCGCGGAACGAGGCGGAGTCCTTTTCCTTGACGATAGCCGCATGGCGGAAATGCGAAGCGAGCCCGGAAGCTTCGATCTTGTAAGTCTGCTCCTCGGGATGGCCCTTGGTGAACAGGATCAGCTCGTGCCGGCAGGCCAGGTATTCCACCGTCTCCCGCACTCCCTCCATCAGCTCGAGCGGCTGATCGAGGATGCGTTCGGCGAAAGACATCACGCGGGCCAGGTCGCCGGGGCCGATGTCGCGCTCGGCCAACCGCTGGTAGCACTCGCGCAGATTGCGCCCGAAGTTCAGCGCGCCGTAGCCGTGAATCTCCCGGTTGACGATCTCGATCTCGTCCAGGACGTTCCGCACCTCGGCCGGCGCCAGCCTGGAATGCCCCAGGAATTCGACGAACTGGTCGAAGGCGCGCTCGAAGTAGACGTTGTTCTCCCAAAGCGTGTCGTCGGCGTCGAAAATGAGGTGCTGCCGCTCCGGCATGTTACTATTATTGCTTCGCGCGCATGATTCTTAAGCTGGTCCGAACACCCGGCATTTACCTGGTCGGCTTCATGGGCAGCGGCAAGTCCACCATTGGCCGAATTCTGGCCGACCGAATGGGATGGGGCTTCGCCGACATGGATGCCGAAATCGAGGCGGAGCAAGGGACCACGATCGCCGCAATCTTCGAACAGTGCGGCGAAGGCCATTTCCGGGAACTGGAGACCGAAGCCATACGCAAGCGGGTCCACAGGGTGCGCGCGGGCCAGCCCATGGTGGTCGCGCTTGGCGGCGGCGCCTTTCTGAGCCAGGAAAACTACGACCTGCTCGAAGACCACGGGGTCACGGTGTGGCTCGATTGCCCGCTCGCGATCGCCCTGCGGCGCGTCGAAGCCGCCGCACACCGGCCACTGGCCCGCGATCCGAAGTGCTTCGCGTCCCTGTACGAGGCGCGTCTTCCAGGCTACGGCCGCGCGGACTACCGCGTCCAGATTCGTTCGGACGATCCGCTTGAGACGGTCGTCGCGATCGAAGCGCTGCCGATCTTCTGATGACCAGGCTCACCGTTGCGCGCCGCGAGGCCCGCGCGATTTTCCGCGCGGCGGTTCAGGCCTCCGATCCCGCCGTGGCCGTGCGCCGGCACCTGCGTCTGATCCGCGAAACGCTCGTGGCCGGCGGCCGCCAGTATTCGCTGCGCTCGTACGAGCGCATTTGGGTTGTTGGAGCCGGGAAGGCCGCGGCGGCGATGGCCTCGGCTGTCGAGGGCCTGCTAGGCAAGCGCATCGCCGGCGGCCTCGTGAACGTCAAGTACGGCCACACGGCGCGGGTACGGCGTGTCGAAGTCAACGAATGCGGCCATCCGCTGCCCGACGAGGCCGGCGTCCAAGGCGCTGCGCGCATCGCCGAAATCGCGCAGCGCGCCGGAGCCCGTGACCTCATGCTCTGTCTGATCTCTGGAGGCGCATCGGCGCTGATGCCGCTGCCCGCGCCGCCCATCACGCTCGAGGAGAAGCAGGCGGTCACGGAGATGCTGCTGGCCTCGGGCGCCAGCATTCCGGAAATCAACGCGGTGCGCAAGCACATCTCGGCCATCAAAGGCGGCCAACTCGCGCGTCTGGCTTCGCCCGCCACTGTGATCTCGCTGCTGCTTTCGGACGTGGTGGGCGATCCTTTGGACGTGATCGGCTCCGGGCCCACCGCGCCGGACGCCTCCACGTTTGCGTACGTCCAATCCGTCCTGGATAGGTACGGCCTCACTGGCCGCCTGCCCAGCGCCGTGCGGAAACGCATCGCGGCCGGCGTGCGCGGAGAGCTTCCGGAAACCCCTAAGGCGAACGACCCAGCCTTCCGCCGCGTGCGGAACGTCATCGTCGGCAGCAACCGGCTGGCTGTGGACGCGGCCGAGGCCCAGGCGCGCCAGCTCGGATACGAGCCGCTGGTGCTTTCGACCACCATGGAGGGCGAAACACGGGAGGTGGCGCGCGTTCATGCAGCCATCGCGCGCGAGATCGCGACCCTCGGCCGCCCGGCAAAGCCGCCCGTGTGCCTGATCTCCGGCGGCGAGACCACGGTCACGCTACGCGGCGGCGGTCTGGGCGGACGGAACCAGGAGTTCGTACTGGCCGCGGCCATCGACCTGGCGGGCTGCCCGGAGTGGTCGTCCTGAGCGGCGGAACCGACGGCACCGATGGGCCGACCGACGCCACCGGCGCCATCGCCGATGGAGGAACCGTGGCGAAGGCGGCCGCCAAGGGCCTCGACGCGCGCCGCTACCTGGACGACAACGACTCGTACCACTTCTTCGCACCGCTCGGCGGCCTGCTCAAGACCGGCCCCACGCGAACCAATGTGATGGACGTGAGGCTGCTGCTGGTCTTGTAGGGCGGCCCCCCTTCAGCACCCTGCGAAGCTTGTCCCACACGGCGGCCGGCTTACGGCAGCGCCTTGAAATCCGTCCAGGGATGCGATGGCATGTCGTGAAGGATGGCGCCCTCCCAGCGCAGGTCGGGGTGCTGCGCCATTTGGCGCGCGGCTTTGAACCCGATACCGCAGGAGTGGCCCATGGAGGCGCTCAGGGTCATCGCCTCGGCCATGGTGGAGTCGGCCACCTTGGCTTGCACCGCGCCGGCCGGACCGTAGGGTGGCTCCCAGGGCTTGGCGCCACGGGGCGAGAGATCGATGTGCCCGCACAGCGTACGCTCGTCCGGGTCCGTCTTCCGCTCGAAGGTGTCGTAGTGATCCGACAGGAATTTCTGCGCGAGGATGACGTCGATCTGGCCCTTGTTCTCCGACATCAACTGGTCCCAGCGGATGTGGCGGGCGTTGGCGCTTTCGGAGTAGTCCGTCATGGCGAAGTCGGTCTCCTCGCGCGCCAGCTTTTCGTTCACCGGGAAATTCGAGCCCACGAAGTAGCCGTCCATGGTCCGCAGCAACGTCACGTTTTTCAGGCCCAGCTCGAGGCTCGCGATCTCCTTGGTCTTGCGATCCGCCACCAGCCAGTTATTGGCGTAGCCGCCGTTGTTGCCCTCCGACATGATGCGGGCGAAATCGTCGATCGACGAGGCGTACTGCATGGCCTTGCGCGCGCGGACGAATTCCGGAATGCCATTGGGATCGAAACCGGAGAAGCGCGAGATGGTGGTCTCGGTGATCATGATCCCGGCCGAATTGACGCCGAAATCGTCTCCACTGTGGATCAGGCCGGGAAAGCCGTCCATCAGGACGCGGTTGCCTTCCTTGGGGTGTATGTCGAAGAGGATGTTCCAGCGCTCGCCCTCGGCGTAGCCGCTCCACAGGTTGTGGCCCATCACGGGGCGGCCATCGCGGGTATAGGCGCCGGTGGCGACGAAAGCGCTGCAACGCTCAGCCGGGTAGATCTGCGCGGTCTTGCCCTGCTGCGCCTGATGCCACTTGAACCAGTAAGGGGAAAGCTCCATCCAGGCGTTGAGCACCGTGAGGTCGAGCGTGTCGAGCTTCACACCGTGCGCGGCCAAACCCTCGCTCATCCCCTGCAACTCTTCGCGGTATTCGGTGGGAACCTTTGGCCAGAGCATGTCGCGGGCGGCGTCGCGGAAGAACTGCCAGTTCTGGTTGGTGTCGTGCGTGAGCAGGACGGCGATCACGTTCTGCGCGTCCTGGATCTCCGGCGCCAGCAGGTAGCCGTGCTGGTAACCGATATCGGCGGGAGCCCCACGCAGGTGCACAAAGATCCAGCCGGCCTTCTCCGATCGCGAGGCGCCCCGCAGCCGCTCGGAATCGACCGATTCTCGAGAAACCAGCGCCGCGGCACACAACACCGCAAGAGCGACGGCCCCGAGGCCGTATCGACGCATACTCCCACCTCCCGTAATACTCTCGATTGTAGCGTGGGAGGCGGCGTGTGGCCGGGCGCTCAGAGCTCGTTTGCCGGCGCGGGCGGCAAGGCGCGCAGCTCGGCCAGCAGCTCGCCGACCAGCGTTTCGATGCGGTCGCGAACCTGGCGATGGATGTCGATGGGGACGCACACCGGATCCTCGACCTTCCATTCCCGAATCGGCGTCGCGATGAAGCCCGGAAGCCGCTCGCCGCTCATGTTGACGATCAGGTAGAACTCCGTGCCGGTCTTGTCGAGGCCTTTCGAAACGCAGCCTTCGAGGCTGATGTTCTTCTCGAGCATCAGCAGCGCGGTGATGGGAGAGATGCGGCCCGCCGGAAACAGCCCGGCGCTCTCCGCGATGACGATATCGGCGCCGCGAGCGCGCGCGAACGCCTCCGCCATCTGGCTGCGGCAGGCGTTGCCAATGCAGACGAAGAGCACGCGGTAGCGGCGCATCGGCTAAAGTCCCTCGACGAAGAGGCGGTGAATGCGGTCGTCCGTAGTCAGCTCGGGGTGAAACGTGGCGATCAGATGCCGGCCCTGGGCTACAAGCACCGGGTCGCCGTTGTATCGAAGGTACACGCGCGCGCCGGGCCCCAACTTTCGGATGATGGGCGCGCGGATGAAGACGGTCTCCAACTCGCCCTGCCCCATACGGCGGAGGAATTCCTCCTCTGGCGCGAGCCGGACTACGCGGCTATCGAGCTGCCGGCCGTAAGCGTTCCGCTCGATGGAGATGTCGACCAGGCCGAGCGATTCCTGCGCCGGGTTTGAAACCTCCGACGCCAGAAGAATGGCGCCCGCACAGGTTCCGAAGATGGGGTGCTCATGGCCGAAGCGGGCGAGCGGCTCCATCAACCCCTCATCCTTCATGATGCGGAGCATGGCGGTGCTCTCGCCGCCCGGAATCACCAGGCCGTCGAGCGAATCGAGATCGGACGCCGTGCGCACCGGGACAGCCGCGGCCCCGGAGCGCTCAAGCGCCTTCCCGTGCGCTTCGAAATCGCCTTGCAGCGCGAGCACGCCCGCGCGCTTCGCGGCGCCCACTTACCAGCCCCGCACCGCGAGGCGCTCGGATTCGGGCATGCTGGCCACATCGAGCCCGAACATTGCCTTCCCCAATTCCTCGCTGGCCTCGAGAAGCTTCACGGGATCGTTGAAATACGTGGCGGCCTTAACGATGGCGCGGGCGCGCGCTTCCGGATCCTCGGACTTGAAGATTCCCGAGCCGACGAAGACCGCCTCGGCGCCGAGCTGCATCACCAGCGCCGCGTCGGCCGGCGTCGCGATGCCGCCCGCCGAGAAATTCGGCGTCGGAAGCTTGCCGTGCGCGGCGACGTACTCCACCAGCTCGAGCGGCGCCTGGAGCTTCTTCGACTCCGCCACCAACTCCTCCGAACCGAGCACCGTGAGCTGCTTCATCTCTTTCTGGATGGTCCGCATGTGACGCACGGCCTCGACTATGTTGCCCGAGCCCGCCTCGCCCTTGGTGCGGATCATCGCGGCGCCTTCGGCGATCCGGCGGAGCGCCTCGCCCAGGTTGCGCGCACCGCAAACGAAGGGCACGGCGAAGGAGCGCTTGTCAACGTGGTGTTCCTCGTCGGCCGGAGTGAGCACTTCGCTCTCGTCGATGTAATCGACTTTGAGAGCCTCGAGGATGCGCGCTTCCATGAAGTGCCCGATGCGGCACTTGGCCATCACGGGGATGGTGACCTGCTCCATGATCTCGCGAATCCTGCGTATGGGCGACATGCGCGCGACGCCGCCTTCTTTGCGGATATCGGCGGGAACGCGTTCGAGCGCCATCACGGCCACGGCACCGGCCTTCTCGGCGATGACGGCCTGCTCGGCGTTGGTGACGTCCATGATGACGCCGCCCTTCAGCATCTCGGCCAGGCCAACCTTGACCCGGAAAGTATCGTCTAGAAACATCGCATTCTCCTCACACCACCGCGGGAGCGGGCTCGTGGCGGTCCAGACGCGCGCGGGCCAGCTCGTTCGAAAACACCCGACCCAAAATCGCGAGCCCGGCGCGGATCTTCTCCGGCGACAGGGCCGCAAAACTCAGACGCAAGCCGCCCGGCTCGCGCCGCGAAACTTCGAAATACCGTCCCGGCAGATAGCTGACGCCTTCGCGCTGCGCGCGCGCCAGGAGATCCCCGGCATCGAGCGGATCGGGCAGCCGCACCCAAAGATTCATCCCACCCTGCGGCCGCGTGAAGTGCGTTCCGGCGGGCAGCGAGCCCTGGCAGCCTTCAACCGCGGCTCGCAGACGCTCGGCGCCGGCGGCCAGCACCCGCGCACGGTGTTCCTTCAAGCGGCCGGAGAGGGCGAAGCGCAGCAGCACGGCCTGCGAAAGCTGATCGGTATGCAGGTCGGCCATGTGCTTGGCCTCGGCCAGCCGCGCCACCAGCGGCTCCGGCGCAACCACCCAGCCGACGCGCAGGCCCGGGAAAGTCAATTTGGAAAAACTCCGCAGCAGCACGGTGTCGCCGGCCTCGTCGATCTGCTTGATGGCGGGCGCGCCGTCGCCTTCGTAGCGCAGCTCGCCGTAGATGTCGTTCTCGACGAGCACGCATCCTGCCGCGCGAGCGATGCGCAGTGCGGCGCGGCGGGCCCCGGCCGGAAGCGTTCCACCGGTCGGATTCTGGAAATCGGGCGTGATGACAATGAGGCGCGGCCGCGTCCGAACGACGGCGCGTTCGAGGGCGTCGATATCGATCCCATCCACTCCCGCCGCGACGCCGACAAGCTGTGCGCCCGCCTGCAGCAGCACGTTCTTCAGACCCGGATAGACCGGATCTTCCACCACGACCGCATCGCCGGGACGAACCAGAACGCGGGCGATCAGGTCGAGCGCCTGCTGGCATCCGTTGGTGACGATGACGCCGTCGCCGGTGCGCGCCACGCCCTCGCGGCGGGATTCGTCCATCAGAAAATGCCGCAGCGGCGCGTAGCCCGACGGCGAGCCGAGTTGCAAAACGGTGGAGGCGTCGGGGCCGACCAGCACCTCTTCACAGGTCTTCCGGAAGGCCTCGACGGGGAACAGATCTTCGGCCGGGCACGAGCTGGCGAAGCTGATGCCATCGGGCGCAGCGAGCGCGGGCGGCACGGGGCCGGGCACCGGAAGCAGTTTCTCCCAATCGAGCCCCGAGCGAGGCGGCCGGGGCTCTCCGAGAACAAAGCTGCCCCGCCCCACGTGGCCTTGAACCAGGCCTTCGGATTCGAGCAACGCGTAGGCGGCGGAAATGGTGGTGCGGTTCAGGCCAAGTACGCCAGCCAATTCCCGAGTGGCGGGCAAGCGCTCGCCCTTGTCCAGGCGGCCGTTTCCGATCAGTTCTTTAATGGCGTCAGATAGTTGACGATAGAGCGGCGCCTCGGAAGCGGAATCGAGATGGATTGCCGGGAACATTCCAATTCTCTAGAAACCGTACCATATTGGATGGCCTCATGGCAAGACCATTCATCGCGGGAAACGAGCGAAGGACTGTTCGCGTAAGGAACGCTGTTGCGGAAGGAAAACTGAGAATGGCGTCAGTTTCGAGCGCCACGGCGTTCCGGTCGTGCTCAGTTCGCCCAGCCGGATCCCAGACACCGAAGTGCCTGCGCGGTTCGAGTCGCCCACGTCCCAAGGATAGAGCGTGCGCCCCGTGTTGAGCAGATGTGTGCACGGGCATGCGTGCGGATAGCAACTGCAGCGGCATGAAGACAGAATGCTCGGCTGCGCCACGCGGGGTTGTCAACTCCTTTTTCGGTCACTCCTCGATGGCGTACCATTTGACGACAAATCCTGGCTGTTCTTGCGTTTCCGCAAATCAACGCCGGTGTTTGCCTTCAGCCAGTCATCGTAGAACTTCGGGGTCGAGCCGGCCCGGATGGCCGCCTTCCAGCTCTCGATCATCGCGTCCTTCTGCGCGAACACCTTGCAGAGGTCCAAATACTCACAAACCGCCTCGCGCTCCCCAAGGCCAACAAGCGCGTAGGCCAGCGAGGTGTCGGGCGGTATTGGCCAGTTCAGCGGCGCCCATGATGCGGGCGTCTTCGCGGATTCGATCAAATAGCGCTTAGCACTGGCAACGTCTCCTCGCTTCAGCGCAAGCATGCCAAGCACGTGATTGCCGCAGTACACCCCTTCGCCGCACTTGGCCGCGAGGTCAGGGGTGGCGAGGATCTCTCGCGCGTAGGCCTCCGCCTTGGCCTCGTTACGGATCTCTAGGGCGACCCTGGCGGCTTTCACCAAGAAAAACACCCTGTCGGGTGGATCGGAGCTCTCCAGAAGCAACTGCTCATAATGCAAGCGCTGCTCGGACGAGGACAATTTGCGATGTTCCACCCACCAAGCTTCATTTTGCCGGCCGCTCACTTTCGCTCTCAGCAGCGCGGCAGCTTTCCTCAAACCCTCTTGGGCCCGGGGATCGGCAACGCGGGACCGAAGCCTGTCGACCGCTTCACAAGCGGCCTGAGAGGGGAAATGAAATTCGAGAATCCGGACAATGGTCTCCGTCTGCGCTGAGCGCAGTTTCGCCGCAGGCGTGGCGCCGAGCATGCGGATCAGCTCATCCCTGGCTGCTTCTCCCCTGGCCCTCAACTCTTGGCTGGCATCGTCATCGGCGCCAAAGCCGCGCTGGTAGAGGGCCACCAGTTCCCGAATGCTCATCGCGTCAACCGTTTTCCCGCGTTTCATAAGCGTGATTGTAGCGCCAAGCCACGCGACGGCTGGGAGATCCATCCGTGCGCGGCGCGGACCGGAACGGTTTAGAAACCTCCCTCCAACTGCCGCGCCAAGCTGACCCTTTGGCGGACCGGTACAATTCGCAAGCCGGGGATTTGCTACAATCGACTGCGCATCCGGTCCGCGCCATTCATGAAGCATTCCGCCCTCATTCCCTGCCTCGCCCTGGCGGCAGCGGTCATCGCCGCGGGGGGCGACAAGAAGAAGCACGATCAGGACGAAGATCAGAACACACAGGCCCTACAACTGCCTCCGGATCTGCCGGCGACGAAGTCGGCGGAGGCCGATCGCCTGGTGTTCCAGCTGACGCCGTTGCACGGCAGCGGACTGCTGTCGCAGCAGCTTCGGGAAGCCTTGAAGCCGCTGCTACGCAAGGACCGCCCGCTGGTGAAGCTGCGCGCTTTCGTGGCCGGGACCGGCGATACGCGGCGCGTGCAGGCCGTGGTGAGCGAGATGTGCACGGAGAAGGACGTGCCGCTTCCTGCGCTGACATCCATACAGGTGGGAGAGCTTCCTCTCGATGGCGCGCAGATCGTTCTGGAATCCGTGGCGCTGGAGAAGAAGCCGGTGAACCCCGGCGGAATCGTCATGGTCCCCGCCGAGAGCGATTTCGAGAATCGGCCGCTACAGCCGGTGCTGCCTCACGTGCGCCGCGTCCTGGACAAGCTGCGGGCCGCGATGGCGGCTGCCGGCGCCGGGGCGGACGACGTGCTGCAGGTTACCTGCTACGCCACCTCGCTCGATGAGGTGGACCAGTTCCGCGCCGCGGTGGCGGATGCGTTTCCGAAAGCGGTCCCCGATGTTGTGCAACCGCTGCGGGCCGCGCTCGAAAGCGGGGCGACGTGCGAAGCGGTGGGTCGGCGGATGGCGCCGCAAGGGGCCGGCACGCTGATCTTCACGGGCGCGCAACTGGCCTTCGGAACCGCGCCGGGCGACGCCAGGCTGGCGTTCGAGAGGCTGGGGAAAACGCTGGCCCAGGCGGGCGCGTCGTATGGCCGCGTGGTCCACGTGACCATTTATTCGATGTCGCGATCGACCAGCGAACTGGCCGAGCGGGCCGCGCGCGAGTTCTTCGATCCCGCCAAGCCGCCGGCGCTCACCGCGGTTGCCGTCGAGGCGCTGCCCTCGCTCGACGCCTCGTTTGCCGTCGATGCGGTTGCGATGTTGCCCGCCTCGAAATGAATCAGGAGCCGATGCCGATGTCCCAAACAGCCGTTACCTTCGGAGAGATCATGATGCGCCTGGCGCCGCCGCCCTTCGAGCGATTGCTCGATTCGCCCTCCCTGGCGGCGACTTTTGGCGGAGGCGAGGCGAACGTAGCGGTTTCTCTCGCCAACTTCGGCGAGCCCGCGCGGTTCGTCACGGTACTGCCACCTGCGAATCCTATCGCGGAGGCGGCCATACGGCAGCTTCGCGGCTTCGGCGTAGACACCTCGAAGATCGTGCGCGGGCCGGGCCGCATGGGCATATACTTCCTCGAAACGGGCGCGAACCAACGGCACTCCAAAGTGGTTTACGACCGCGCGGGGAGCTCGCTGGCGCTGGCCGGGCCGGGGGCGATCGATTGGGACGCGGCGTTCGAAGGCGCCGATTGGTTTCACGTCACCGGGATCACGCCCGCCATCGGCCAGGGCACCGCCGATCTGGCCCTGGAGGCGGTCGCGAAGGCGCGCGCGGCGGGACTCACGGTTTCCTGCGATTTGAACTACCGCAAGAACCTGTGGAAATACGGCAAGACGGCCCCGGAGGTGATGCGTCAACTTTTCAAGCTGGCGGACATTGGGATCGCCAACGAAGAGGACTGCCAGATGGCGCTCGGCATCGGGGCCGAGGTGGACGTCCACTCGGGTAAGCTCGCTGCGGCGCAGTATTCGCGCCTCACCGGGAAGGTCATGCACGAGTTCCCGAACCTGAAGGCGATGGCGGTGACGCTGCGCGAATCGAGAAGCGCGTCGAACAATGGCTGGTCGGCCTGCATGCACGACGGCAAGGATTTCCTGGTCAGCCGGCACTACGACATCACGAACATCGTGGACCGCGTGGGCGGCGGCGATGCCTTCGCGGCCGGGCTGATTTACGGGCTACGGCGCTTGCCCAACCACCAGGAGGCGCTGGAATTCGGCGTGGCGGCGTCCTGCCTGAAGCATTCGCTGCCGGGGGACTACAACCGCTTCAGCGCGGACGAAGTGAAGGCGCTGGCGAAGGGCGGCGGCTCGGGCCGCGTCGAGCGATGAGAGCGGACGGTGAGATAATGAACCTGATGCTTCGCAGTGTTTTCATTCTCATTTCCGGTTTTTGCGCGGTAGCGCTGGCGCAGACAAAGACGCAGACGGCGAGCCAGAAGTCCGAGGCCGAGCCAACGCCGTTCCGGGTCATGGTGAACGAGGTCATCGTTCCGGTGACGGTGACCGATTACAAGGGCCGGTTCATTTCGGACTTGAACAAAGCCGATTTCAAGATCTTCGAAGACGGCCGGGAGCAGAAGATCGAGTATTTCAGCCGGGAGCACAACCAGCCGGTGGTCGTGGGCTTCGTGCTGGACCTGAGCAGCTCTTCGCGCGTCCACTGGAAGAATTTCCAGGAGACGGCGATGCAGATGGTCTGGGCGCTGCTGCCGGAGGAGAGCAAAGAGAACAAGTACAGCGGCTTTCTGGTGACCTACGCTACGGAGGCGGAGCTGGCGGTCAACACCACCTCGGTGCCCGAACCCATCGTAGAGAAGATCCGCACCCTCAAGCCGGGCGGCGGGGCAGCGCTGTTTGACGCCATCGCGATGGCCCTCACCAAGCACAAGCAGATCAAGGGCGAGCCCATTGAGCCGCGGCGCGTGCTGATTGTTTTCGGCGACGGCAACGACAATGCCAGCAAGTACACGGTGGATCAGGTCATCGAACTGGCGCAGCGCAACCTGGTGACCATCTACGGCGTGAGCACGGTGGCTTACGGGTTCAGCCACGAGGGCGAACTGGATCTGGCGCGCCTGGCTCAGGAAACCGGCGGCCGCGTGGAGATGCCACTTGAAGGCGTGTACTCGGACGTCGCGGGCTACCTTTCGAATCCGCAGGACGCGGGCAATTACGGGCTGGTAGTCGGCAGCGGCGCTTATTCGGCGGCGGTCGCGCAGCACATGTTCGACGCCATCGAGAAGGTTGCCGGCGAGATCACGACCCAGTACATTTTGCGCTACATTCCGGACACCAGCCTGAGCTCGAAGCCGTTCCGCGCGGTCAAGGTCACGGTGGACGTTCCGGACGTCACCGTCCGCGCACGTAAGGGCTACTTCCCGTTCGCGCCGTAAGGGCGCGGCAAGAGCGTTACGAACCGGCCGCGGCTGCGTCAAGGGCATAGGAGGAGAGCCCATCCATGCTACGACGTCTTGCTTTGGCCGCTACCCTTTCGGCCGGTTTTGTCATGCTCTACGCGCGCGACGAGGTGCGCGAAGAATTCCACCAAACCTACCCACTGGCGGCGAATGGCCGCGTTGGGGTGCACAACGTGAACGGCGCCATCCATGTGGCCGCGTGGGACCGCAGTGAAGTCAGGGTAGACGCTGTCAAGCACGGCGTGGACGCCAAGGCGCTCGAACAAGCGCAAATCGTCGTCGAGGCCGGTGCGGATGCCGTCGAGATTCGCACCAAATATCCCGAGAATTGCCACGGATGCCGGCCCGCGGCGGTCGAATACACCATCACGGTGCCGCGCGGCGCGGCGCTCGATCCCATCAGAACGGTCAACGGCAGCGTCGCTGTCGAAGGCGTGTCCGGACGCGTCAAAGTGGCGTCGGTGAACGGAGGCTTGGAGGTCCGAAAGGCGGACGGCGATGTGGATCTGAACACGGTCAACGGGCGCGTCGCGGGGGACTTCGACCAGCTCGCGGCGCGGCACATCTCCATGCACACCGTGAACGGCGCCATCGCGCTGGCGCTGCCGAAAGACGCCGGAGCGCACCTTGTGCTCAGCACGGTGAACGGCGGTGTGAAGAGCGACTTTGAGATTCCCGCCGCGCACGCCCATCACGGGCCGGGAACGCACGTGGACACCCAGATTGGCGGCGGTGGCGCGGAAATCAGCCTGGCCACCGTCAACGGAGGAATTGCCCTGACGCGGCAGTGACGGCTGCGAGCTCTCCGAGGAACAGGGCGGCCACCCGGCGGGCGTCATATTGCTCCACCGCCTGGCTGCCCTTGTCCCCTAGCGCGCGCCGCAGTTCCCGATCGGCGTGCAGGCGGGCGAGCGCCTCCGCGAGAGCTTCTGCGCTTTCGGGTTCGACGAGCAGGCCGCCGGTAACCACCTCTGGGACCGCAGCCGCGCGGGCCGCCACGATTGGCTTCGCCGCCGCCATCGCTTCCAGGAAAACGATTCCGAATCCCTCCTGGACGCTGGGCAGCGAGAAGACGTCGCAAGCCTGGTATTCGCGCGCGAGCTGGGCCTGGGAGACGTCGCCCAGCCAACGGACCGTTTGACCGAGCCCCAATTCGCGGGCACGTTGCTTGAGCCGGGCTTCTTCGGGACCGCGGCCCACAATGCGCACCTCGAGTTCCGGAATGCGCGCGCCGAGCCTCGCCGCCGCATCGAGTAGCACGCCGAGGCGCTTGCGCGGATAGAAGCGGCAGACGCACAGGATGACGAACCGCCCCGGGTCGGGGTCGCCGGGATGCTTCCGAAACAGCGTGCGCCAGGCGTCCAGGTCGATGCACTCGGGTACGATGCGCGGCTCGGAGGCCAGCCCGTATAACTCGACGATGCGGGCGGCGGCGTAACGGCTGGTGGTGATCACCGCGGCGGCCCGGCGGATGTGCGCGCGCTCGCAGGCGGCTTGGATCGCGAGCGTCCGGCGGGTCAGGCCGCGCTCGAAGCGCATCTCATCGGCGATCACGCCCTTGATCGAAGCCACGTGCGGAACCGCGCGGCGGCCCGCGACCAGCCAGCCGTCCATGTCGAACCCCACCACCGCGTCGAAGCCGCGAAAATCCTGCCGGCGGAGTTGGCGATTGAACCACAGCCGCTCGAGCGTGTAAACGGGCAGCCGCACGGTTGGCGTGAAGAACGCGATCTGGGCGCCGAGCCCTTCGGCGGCACGGGCCAGCGTCGAGATGCCGGCGAACGTCCCACTGCCGCGCGCGACGTCGAGAGGCGTCGAACTGAGAAACGCGATGCGCATGCTACCGGACCACTATAATAGGAGATTCCCGGCCATGCCCCTGACATCGGAAGCCGTACCTGCCGTTGCCGAGTCTCACCTAAAGCGGAACGCGTCGCTCGCACTGGCGCTGTTCTCCATGGGACATTTCTGCGCGGACATGTATTCGGGCGCCCTGGGCGGGTTGCAGCCGCTGTTAGTGAGCCGCTTCGGACTGTCGCTCGCGGACGCCGGCATCCTCGGCGGCACGCTGGTGTTCTCCTCGTCGCTGATGCAGCCGGCCTATGGCTACCTTTCGGACCGCATACGGACGCGTCTGTTCGCCGCGCTGGGGCCTGCGCTGGCTGGCGTCTTCATCTCCTCGCTGGGCTTTGCGCCCAGCTTTGGCTGGCTGCTCCTTATGGTGGCGATGGGCGGGGTTGGCGTCGCGGCGTTCCATCCGCAAGCCTCCGCCGGAGCGATCGCAGGCGTCCAACGGAACCGCGCCGGAGCGATGGCCGTGTTTGTCAGCGCGGGCACGCTTGGTTACGCACTCGGTCCCACGTTTTTCTCGGTGATCGCGGGGCGGCTCGGCCTGGGCCGTGCGTGGTGGGCCGCCATCCCCGGCCTGCTGATTTCGATTTCGATGCTGGCCCTGCTGCCGGCGCCGCCCGCCCACCCGAAGAAACGCAGCGTTGGCTTCGACTGGGCCGCGCTTCACAGCGTCCGCGGTCCGCTCACCACGCTCTACATGCTGGTCTTCATCCGCTCGATCATACAGATCACGTACGCGCAGTTCATTCCGCTGTACCTGCACCTGGAGCGGGGTTATTCGATTTCGGCGGCGAGCTACGTGCTTTCGCTGTACCTGGTTTTTGGCGCTCTCGGAGGTTTTGCCGGCGGCCATTTCGCGGATCGGTTCGGAGGCCCGCTGGTCATCGTGGTTTCGATGATCGGCTCGGTGCCGTTCCTGGCGCTGTTCTACCTGGCGCACGGATGGCTGTCGATTGCGGGACTGGCGGCGGGCGGCTTGATCCTGCTGTTCACCATTCCAGTGAATGTGGTGATGGCGCAGGACCTGGTGCCATCGCAGGCGGGCACGGTCTCCGCGCTGATGATGGGCTTCGCCTGGGGGATGGCCGGAATCATCTTCATCCCGCTGACTGGCTGGGCGGCCGACCACATCACGCTGCACTACGCGCTCATGTCGCTCACGGTGTTTCCGCTGGCCGGTTTTTTCCTGAGCCTGAAGCTGCTGAAAGGATCGCGATGCTGAAAGCCGTCTGCCTCCTGAGCGGGGGCCTGGATTCCTCCACGTGCCTGGCGATGGCCCGGCACGAGGGCCTGGAATGCTACGCGCTTTCCTTCGATTACGGCCAGCGGCACCGGCTCGAACTCGAGTCGGCCGGGCGAGTGGCCGCGGCGCTCGGCGCACTGCGGCACGTCACGCTGAAGATCGACCTGCGCGCTTTCGGTGGCTCCGCGCTGACCGGCGACATCGCGGTACCGAAGGGCCGCAGCCGTGGAGTCTATGGGCGAAGGGATTCCCGTTACCTACGTGCCGGCGCGCAACACCATCTTCCTGGCCTGTGCGCTGGCCTGGGCCGAAACGCTGGAGGCCTCGGACATCTTCCTGGGGGTCAACGCGATCGATTATTCCGGCTATCCGGACTGCCGTCCTGAGTTCATCGAAGCCTTCGAGCGCACGGCGAACCTGGCCACCAAGGCCGGCGTCGAAGGCCGCACGCGCGTCTCCATCCACACGCCACTGATCCGGATGACGAAGGCCGACATCGTCAGGCTAGGGCGCGACGTGGGCCTCGATTTCGGCCTCACCTGGAGCTGCTACGATCCGCAACCGGGGCCAACGCCGTGCGGCGCTTGCGATTCCTGCCTGCTGCGCGCCAAGGGGTTCGAAGAGGCGGGGATCGAAGACCCGCTCGGAAGGCGCGCGTGAAAACTTCCGAGATCTTCTACTCGGTTCAGGGCGAAGGAATGCTGGTGGGAGTTCCATCCGTCTTCGTGCGGACCAGCGGGTGCAATCTGCGGTGCGTCTGGTGCGACACGCCCTACACTTCGTGGACGCCGGAAGGGACCGAGCAGACGATGGAAGCGATTCTCGAAGAAGTCCGGCGCTATCCCGCGCGGCACGCGGTGGTCACCGGCGGTGAGCCGATGATCGCGCCCCAGATGGCGGAACTCACCGCGGCGGTCAGCGGCGCGGGCCTGCACGTCACCGTGGAGACGGCGGGCACGGTGTTCGCGGACATTGTCTGCGACCTGATGAGCATCAGCCCCAAGCTCGCCAATTCGACGCCCTGGGAACGCGACGGCGGCCGCTGGGCGCATCAGCACGAGCGGCTGCGAATCGATGTGGAGACGCTGCGGCGATTGATGGAGGCCTACGCCTATCAGCTCAAGTTCGTGGTGGCGCGGCCGGAGGATCTGGCGGAGCTTCGGGACATCGTCGAGCGCACCGGAGCTGACCGCTCGCGAGTTGTGCTCATGCCGGAGGGCAACGAACCAGGGGTGCTCCGCGAGCGCGGCCAGTGGTTGGTCGAGATCGCCAAACAGGAAGGCTTCCGCTTCAGCCCTCGCCTGCACATTGATCTGTGGGGAAATCGGCGGGGCGTGTAGCGCCCCGCCGCCCACCAAGCGAAACGATCTACCTAGCCATGCCCGTCGGTGTCGGAGTCGGCGTCGGTGTCGGCGCGGGCGCCGCATTGATCATCCCGACCAGGCCATGCTGCTGGATCGCGTCCAGCGTACCCACCGAGCCGGGGATGCCCGCCGCGAAGTACAGCGACGTAGTGCTCCCGTTCGCTCCGCCGTTGCCGAACAGCAGCCCCCAGAGCCCCAGAATGGTAAGAGGCCTGCCCTGCGCGTCCCGCATCGTGTCGATACACTGCGCCTGATTGAAGAAGTCGAAGAAGCCGAACAAGAAGCCTGCGGGTGCTCCTTTGGCGGGAGGGAAGGTGTAAGCGTTGATCCTGCCGTCGCCGAAGTTGCCGACCAGGAGTGCGCCGTTGAACGCGCCAAAGCCCGTGGCCGGCGCCCATGCCAGGCCCCACGGGGAATCCAGGGCGCCGCCGGAAATCAGCCGCCTCATCAGATTGCCGTCCGGGCCGAACTCATCCACATAGCCATGCCCGGCGCCTGCCACATCGGCCGTGCCATCCGAATTCTGCAAGGCATACGTGACAACCACGTCGTTGTTCGGGGTCGTCGCAATCCCAAATGGCGCGAAACCTGGCGGCATGAAGGGATCGCTGAATGCGCCGACGTTCACCTGCGCGAAAGAGCCGTTGAAAACGTTGACGGTGCCGGCCTTGAAGTTCGGCGCGTAGAGCAACGGACCGTTTGCATCGGCGCCAAGTGCCAGGCCCGTATAGACCGCCCCGGAAGCCGAGTTGTCCGCCACCGTGACCGCCGCCGTGCCGCCATTCCAGCCCGCAATGGTACCGGACACCGTCGAGAACAGGAACGACGCCGGCTTGCCGTTTACCATGAACACGGTCGTTCCGTTGTGAACCGTCCCGGTGGGGCCGGAGGACATTCCGGCACCCGCGGGCGGAGGAATCGTCACCACCAGCGGGACAGGCGGGGTACCCGGAGCGACGATTGCGCCCGCGCCAGTATAAACCGTCGAAGTGCTGGTTCCGTTATTAGCGACCCATAAGGGGCTGCTCGAGCTTGCCGAGAGACCCCAGGGATTGATCAGGTTTACATCCACCGTCGGGGCGACGCCGGTCATGTCGGAGACCAGGTTCGTCTGGACGCACGAATTGCCTGCAACCTGCGCGGAGCCGTGGCTCGCCACAACGAGCAGGCCTACTACCAACGCGCCCCGCATGGAAGCAGGGCGCAAGAACTCCCCATAAGACATAGCATCCTCCAATGGAATTGTGAGACTTCCCAGACTTGGTACCGCTGGGGTAATTGTAGAGCGGAGCCGCCAGAAAATCCGTCAGGGATCTGTGAATTCTCTGTAAATTCAAAAAACGGATCAGCGCGCCGGGCCGAGGGCGCTCTCGATGAGCGCAGCGACGGACAGCAGCGCGGCTTCAGAAAAAGCGGGCGCGATGATTTGCAGACCGAGCGGCATTCGATTCGCATCGAGCGCGCAAGGCAGGGACACCGCAGGCAAACCCAGCACGTCCATGCCGCGGACAAGACGCGTGGCAGCCAGACGCACTTCTTCGACGCGGCCCTCGATCTCGACGGTGGCCTGGCCGACCTTCGGGGCCCCGGCAGGCACGGTCGGAGTAAACAAACAATCCACCTGCCGCCACAGCAGGCGGAATTCGTTCTGCGCAATTCGGCGCAGGCGTTGGGCGTTCACGTAATCGGTTGCCGGAAGCAGGCGACCCTGGTCGAGCAGGGCGCGAACGTCGTCACCGAAGCTGGCGCGCTCGGCGAGGTGCGGCGTGAGCGCCGCCGCGGCTTCGGCTAACAGAAGGACGCGGCCGATGGTATTCACCGCGTCCATGTCGGGCAGGCGCACCGGCAGCACGCGCGCACCCAGCCGCCCGGCCATCCTCGCTGCGTGCTCCACGGCTTGGCGCGCCGCCGGGGTCACGCGCTCGAAGTAGAAATTCTCGGGAAGGCCGATGCGGATGCCCTCGATCGAGCTTTCGACCTTCGGCAAGTAGTCTTCGACGGGCCGGTGACTCGAGGACGGATCCCGCGGATCGTGGCCGGCGATGGCGTCGAGCACGATGCCCGCATCCGCCACCGAACTGGCGATCGGCCCGGCGTGGTCCATGCTAAAAGCGAGCGGCAACATACCGTAGCGGCTGACGCGGCCGTAAGTCGGCTTGAGCCCGACCACGCCGCAGAAGGCCGCCGGGATGCGGATCGATCCGCCCGTGTCGCTGCCCAGCGCGGCCAGCGCCATCCCCGCGGCCACCGCCACCGCCGAGCCTCCACTCGAACCGCCGGGAATCCGCGCCGGATCGTGCGGGTTGCGAACCGTGCCGAAATGCGGGTTATCGGAGGTGATCCCGTAGGCCAGTTCGTGCATGTTGGTCTTGCCCACCAGCACCGCGCCGGCCTGGGCCAGCCGCTCGACGGCGGCAGCGTCGTGGTCTGGGACGAAATCCGCGAACAGCTTGGAGCCCGCCGTGGTTCGCACGCCGCGAGTCAGAAAGACGTCCTTCACGGCGATAGGGATGCCGTGCAGCGGCCCCCGGTCGAGTCCCCGCGCCAGTTCCTCGTCGGCCTGGCGTGCGCCTCGGCGCGCGCTCTCCTCCATGACCGTGATGAAAGCGTTCAGCGCCGGATTCAGGGCGGCGATGCGGGTCAGGCAGTCCTCGACGAGTTCTGCGGAGGAGACTTCCCGGGCGCGCAGGCGCCGCGCCGCCTCGGCGATGGTCACGGCCCCTCCTGCGGATCCGCGCTGAAGACCAAAGCCGGCTCGGCATCGATCGCGATGCCCGCGGCGAGCAGAGCCAGCTCGGCTTCGAGAACTTCGAGAACTGGCACGATGCGGTCCAGCTCCGCAGCCGGGATATCGGGACACCGCGCCTGCGCCGCCAGCTTCCAGTCGCTCATGGCTAGCATTGTAGACTGTAGGCAGAACTCACAGGAGGATCGATCCCCATGCCCACCGCACTCCCGCTCACCGCTCTCGACGAGGAAGAACGCATGTTCCAGGCCGCCGTGCGGCAGTTCGCGCACGACCAGATCGCCCCACATGTCCGGCAGATGGACGAAGCCGGCCTGTTCCGCAAAGACCTGCTCGCGCAGTTTTTCGAGCTCGGCCTGATGGCCATCGAAGTCCCGGAGGAATACGGCGGGCAGGGCGGCAGCTTTTTCCAGGCCGTGCTGGCGGTGGAAGAACTGGCCGCCGTCGATCCTTCCGCCGCGGTCATCGTAGACGTGCAGAACACGCTGGTGCTGAACGCGCTTCTGCGCTGGGCCAACGACGATCAGAAGCGCCGGTACTTTCCGCGGCTCGCCTCGAATACGGTTGGCGCCTATGCGCTCTCGGAGGCCGGCGCCGGCTCGGACGCCTTCGCTCTCGCCACGCGAGCGGTGGAGCAGGGCGATTGCTATGAGCTCACCGGCCGCAAACTCTGGATCACCAATGCTTACGAGGCCGGCCTGTTCCTGGTCTTCGCCAATGCCGACCCCGCTGCCGGCTACCGTGGCATCACGTGCTTTCTGGTGGAGCGCGAATTCGCCGGATTTGCGGTGGGCAAGAAGGAAGACAAGCTCGGCATACGCGCTTCATCCACCTGCGAGCTGATCCTGGACGCCTGCCGCGTGCCGAAGGAGAACGTGCTGGGCGAGGTGGGCAAGGGCTACAAGATCGCCATCGAGACGCTGAACGAAGGGCGCATCGGCATCGGCGCGCAGATGACCGGCCTGGCCGCGGGCGCTCTCGACCACTCGCTACGCTACGCGCGCGAGCGCAAACAGTTCGGCAAGCCCATCGCCGAGTTTCAGGCCGTCCAGTTCGACCTGGCACGCATGGCCGCGGGAATCGAAGCCGCCCGGCTTCTGGTCTATAACGCCGCCAAGCTCCGCGACGCGAAGCTGCCCTTCACCACCGAAGCGGCCATCGCGAAGTATTTCAGCTCGCAGATCGCCGAAGAGACCGCTTCGCGGGCCGTCGAAATCCTGGGCGGCGTCGGGTTCACGCGCGACTACCCGGTGGAGAAGCTGTACCGGGACGCCAAGATCGGCCGTATCTACGAAGGGCACCAGCAACATGCAACTGGCGACGATCGCCAAGCAGTTGCTGGCGACGCGATAGTGTCGCGGGGCTCAAGCTCCCGCCGCGCCGGCCGATAAGGAGCATTGGACGAGCCCGCGATGCCGCATCCGGGCGCCGAAAAACGATGCTGGTCCTGGTCGGGATTCTCATTGTGGTGGCCGCGGTGATTGGCGGCTTCTTGCTGGAGCAGGGCAACCTCCTGGTCCTCCTACAGCCCTCCGAGGTGCTCATCATCGTCGGCGCGGCCATCGGCATCGTGCTGGTAGCCAACTCGGCGGCTTCGGTGCGTAACCTGCTGAAGGGCACCCTCTCGATCTTCCGTCGTCCTCCCTACACCTCGGCCTTTTACGAGGCGGTGCTCAAGATGCTCTACGAACTGTTCAGCATCGGCCGCCGCAGCGGGATGGCCTCGCTCGAGGATCACATCGAGGACCCCGAGGCCAGCGCGGTCTTCCAGTCCTATCCCGAATTTCACGACCCGGGCGCCATGGCATTCCTGTGCGACTCGCTCAGAATGGTCACCAGCGGAATCGCTCAGCCGGGCGAGCTGGCGCACCTGATGGATATCGATGCCGACGTTCAGCGGCAGGAATGCCACGGTCCGGTGAACGCGCTCAGCATGCTGGCCGATTCCCTTCCCGGCTTGGGAATCGTGGCGGCGGTGCTGGGCGTCGTGGTCACCATGCAGGCTCTCGGAAGCGCGCCGGAGCAGATCGGCCAGAAGGTGGCCGCGGCGCTGGTGGGCACGTTCCTCGGCATCCTGCTGTGTTATGGCATCGTGGGCCCGCTGGCGTCGCACCTGGAATCGCGCAATGAGGCGCGCACGCATCTGCTCCAGTGCCTCTATTCCGGGCTGCACTCCTTCGCGCGCGGTTCGAGTCCGCTGCTGGCCGCCGAATTCGCGCGCCGCTCGATTCCGTTGGAGCTTCGTCCGACATTTGTCGCGATGTCCGCAACGTTCCGCAGAGAGGTCAAATTGCCCGCGATCCCGCAGGTTCAACACAGTGCCAACTCCGCGCAAAACTGAACCCGTCGACATGCCTCCGGTGCGCCGGATTGCGGGCGTTCCGGCCAGGCATCGCGGCGGGTCGTGGAAGGTCGCTTACGCGGACTTCGTGACCGCCATGATGGCACTGTTCATCGTTATGTGGATGATGAACGCCAGCCAGCAGGTGCAGCGCGCTGTGAGTTCCTACTTCAGCAACCCCAGGGGGCACGGCAAGGTTTGGGGCCCGGCGGAGGGCGGCGCTACGGGAAGAGGGCCGGGAAGCGTCGTCCTGAACCGCGATAATGTCCAGCAGCTCAAGGAGAAGCTGGAACAGGCCATACGCTCCCTGCCGGAGTTTCAGAAGCTGAAAAAACAGGTGCAGATCAGCGTGACGCCGGAGGGCTTGCGGGTGGAGCTGCTCGAAACCGAGAAAGGTCTGTTCTTCGAGACCGGCCGGCCCGAGCCGAGCGCCAGCGGCATCGAAGTGCTCGCGGTGCTTGCTCGCGAGCTGGGCCACCTGAAGAACCAACTGGTGCTCGAGGGCCACACCGACGCCCAGCCCTACCGCTTCGCCGCCATCAACGGCTATACGAACTGGGAGCTGTCGGTCGATCGCGCCAATTCTGCCCGGCGCTCGATGCAGGACCACGGGCTCGGCCTGGAGCAGGTGGTGCAGATCCGCGGCTTCGCCGACAAGCGTCCGCTGAACCCGGCCGACCCAAACGACAGCCGCAACCGCCGCGTGTCCGTGGTGGTGGAATACGAGAGCGAGCGGGGCGCAGCGGAGGCGCAGAAGGCCGCCGGCACTGCACATTAAAGCCGGGAATGGCCGCTAGCATCAATTTGAGACCCGATGTATACTCAATACGCTCATATGAGGTCCGTGCCCTGCTGCTGGGTTGCAGTTGCGTGCATGTTGGCGTCGCCCACCCTGGACGGGCATAGCACCGCCGTGCGCGTCCGCGAGGGCCGGCTCGCGCTCTCCACTTACGACGAAGGCCCACCGGCTCCAAATCCGCCGTTTTCGGCATTCTCGACCGGCTACTTCCCGGATTATCCCTACACGGTCCGGGCGCAATCCGGCCAGATCTCACACAAGGTGGAATGGCGGGTCATCACGCTCGAAAACGAATACCTTTCGTGCCGCGTGCTTCCCGACCTGGGCGGACATCTCCACGGATGCACGGACAAGATTACGGGCCGGGAGATTTTCTATGCGAACCCGGCCGTACGCAGGGGGCTGGGGGACGCCCGCGCATTCATCGCGACCGGCATCGGGACTAGCTTTCCGATCGCCCCCAGCCGTGTCGGCAGCTCGCCGGTAGATTTCGCGTATTCGGATCGCGACGGAACTGGCCGAGTGGTGGTCGAGGACACCGACCGCGTTTCCGGCATGGCGTGGCGCGTTGAGTTCATCCTCCGGCCCGGCTCATCGGTTCTCGAACAGCACGTTACCCTGCACAACTCGTCCGCTGCGCGTCGTGGCTATCACTGGTGGGCCGACGCGGCTGTAGAACTGGACGATCCCCATCTCCGATTTGTCTGTCCGGCAAGATGGATGTTACCGCATGGCATGGGAGCTATGACTTCGTGGCCCCTCGACGCCGCCGGGATCGATTTGAGCGACGTCGCCAACGACAAGACGCCGCTGGGGCTGTTCGCCCACGCATCCCGCGAGCCCTGGATGGCAGTCTACAAGCCGCACTTCCGCAGCGGCGTCGCGCACTATGCCGACCCGAATGAGGTTCGCGGCAAAAAACTGTGGGTGTGGGGCCCCGCCGACGAGTACGTGAAACAGCGTCTTACGGAGAACTTCAACTCCTACGTCGAGATGCAGGCGGGGTTGTTCGAAACGCAGCCGGAGTTCGCATTCCTTCTTCCCGGGGAGGTGAAAACCTTCACGCATTATTGGATCCCGTTCCACGATCTGGGAGGGATCTCCCGCGCCACGCGGGATGCCGTGCTGAACCTGGAGCGGACCAGCCACGGTGTAACGATCGAGCTCGATGCGACGCACACAATGCCCGGGGCGAGGATACGCGTGGTAGACGGCGCCGGAAAGCTCATCGAGACACAGGCGGACCTGGACCCGAAAGTTGTGTACACGAAGGCGCTCCCTGTGGCGCCCGCGCCGGTCTCCGTAGACGTCGTGGATGCGTCCGGGGCGATCGCTCTCCATCATGTGGAGGGTGAATTCGACGCTCTTCCGTTTGACGGGAACGCAAGCAACCCGGAGCCGGCGCCACCCTCAGACAACTCCGGCTCCGAAGCCGCGCTTCTCGAGCGAGGCGCCTACAACGAACAGCGCGACCAGTTCGCGCTCGCGTGGCAGGACTATCGCGCCGGCGCCGAGAAATATCCGGCCAGCCCGGCTGTGGCGATGGCGGCTGGGCGCCTGGCGTTTGCGCTCGGGCGATATGACGACGCGAACCGCCTGCTGGCGCCCATAGCGGCAAAGAGCGGGAGCGGCGCCGAAGCGTCCTACTACTACGGAGCCGCGCTATCGGCCGCGGGGAGGGCCGCGGAGGCGCGAACTGCGCTGGGCAACGTGAATCAGGATTCGCCCTGGGCGCCGGCGGCACGGCTGCAACTGGCTCTGCTGGCCGCGCGTGAAGGCCAAGTGGCAGCCGCTGTTCCGCTAATTCAGACTCTGGCAGCGGCCGGCGCTATCGAGGTTGCCATTCTGCGACGCGCCGGGAAGGCCGACGCCGCCAGAGAGCGGTTACGGTTCTGGCGGGAGCAGGACCCCGCGGACAACCTGTTGCGAGTGGAAGGCCTGCTGCTAGGCGCCGCCGACGATCCAACGCTCTGGGATCACCTTGCCGCCGACCCGGAGCGCATCCTCAACCTGGTCGACGTCTATTTCGAGCTCGGTGCTTTTGACGATGCGCTGAAGCTCCTGGATCACCGCTACCCGGCCGTGCCGCCGGACGAAGTTGGGCCCGGCGTCGTGCCTCCCCAGGACAACCCCCTGGTGGCCTACTATCGCGGCTTCTGCCGCCTGAAGCTCGGGCAAGACCCGGCTGCGGACTTCAAGGCGGCCGGCTCGCTTTCGACCCTTTACATCTTCCCGAACCGCGCCAGCTCCTATCCGGTGCTGAAGGCCGCCCTCGCCCAGGATGACGGCGACGCCGTGGCCCACGATCTTCTTGGAGACCTGTACTTCCATTCCCTCGAAACGGGACGGGCCATTTCGGAGTGGCAGAGGGCCCTCGCTCTCAAACCGGACCTGCCTGCGCTTCACCGCAATCTGGGAAGAGCGCTGCTCGATGTTCAGAAGGACCCGGCCGCGGCGCTTCCGGTACTCCAGGAGGGCCGCCATATGGAGCCGGAGGATCGTGACATAGCGGATGCGCTCGGCCGGCTGGCCAAGGCGGTCGAGGCCATCGGAACCGTGCCGGACGGCGAGCCCCCCGCCGAGGAAGCCAGCCGCCTCGCCGATCGCGCCCTGGTTCGGTCTGCGATCGATCCCGACGGCGCCCGGGCGCTGTTCACAACGGACCGTTTTCCGGAAGAGAAGGAGCCGGACAGGGTTCGCCGCGCCTATGTCGAGGTGCAACTCCAACGGCTGTTGATTTGGTCGCACAACGGCAGGTGTAGCGAGGCCCTAGCGCGCCTCGAAACGCTCGGGGCGGAGGACCGAAGCCTCGCATTCACGTTCCACGGCTTTGGCTCTTTCATGAAGACGCCTCATTTTCAGTACTACATGGGCGTGATCGAGAGCGCCTGCGGGGACGCCGGCGCGGCCGGAAAGAGATGGGCCAAGCTGAGCAAGACGAGGGAGCCCGTCGGCTCTGTCGAATCTGTCTTCCCGTATCTGGCAAGCCGCGCCCTGGCGGAGGGCAGCGCCGAGCAGCAGATCGCAGGCGCCATCCAGACGCTGCGGAGCGCGAGGCCAGCGGACAGCTCCCGGGCGGAGCTGGTCTTCGCCCAGGGAGCGCTGCAACTGGCTGGCGGTCACGCTGAGGAAGGCGCCGCCCTTTTGCAGAAGTCGGCGAGAGCGGCCGACCCGCTGATTCAGTATCTGAGCCTGGTGGCCCTGCGCGAGAACTCGACGAAGTAGCTCCCCGCACAAGCCCGCCGCAGTGAAACGTCGGATGCGCGGTTGTATCATCGGGAATGATGCACTGTCGGCAGGTCCGCTCATGACAAGGCCGTTCTTTATTGTGGGGTGCTCGCGCAGCGGCACGACGCTGCTGCGACTCTTATTGCGTTCGCATCCGAACCTCGAAATCCCCTCGGAGTCGCATTTCATCCCGCTTCTGTACCGGGCTTTCGGCAACCCCTCCTCCGATGAGGAAGCCTGGCGGATGGCCCGCCGCATTCTGAAGCATCCCCGCGTGGTCTTCTGGAACATTACCGCGGAAAAGCAGGATTTCTCCGGCTGCCGTTCGTTCAGCGGCGTGACGCGGCGCCTGTTCGAAATCTGCGCCCAGAAACAAGGCAAACCGCGCTGGGGCGACAAGACGCCCGAGTACGTCCGCGAGATCCCGCTGCTCGTTCAGCTTTTTCCCGATGCCCAGGTGATTCACATCGTCCGGGACGGGCGCGACGTGGCGCTATCCTGGCTGCGTGCGGGATACCACCCACGCAACCTGTATATGGCCGCCAGCGGCTGGAGGGAGAGGGTAACGCGAGGACGCTCCGACGGGGCGCTTCTGCCCGCCGATACCTACTTCGAACTGCGCTATGAAGGTCTGCTCGCCGACCCTGAGGCTACGATGCGGAGGGTGTGCGAGTTTCTGAACGAGACTTACGATCCCGCCGTCCTTCGTCCGCATGTGGTTCCGAGTGAACGCGAGAGCTTGGCCGCCGCTCGTGGAGAATGGCACCAGCCTCTGACCGGCGTGATCTTGAGAGATAACGCCGGCAAGTGGAAGTCCCGCATGAGCCTCCGGCAGCGGGCGCTGTTTGAGAGCGTCGCCGGAGACCTCTTGGACGAATTGGGATACCCGGTCGAAGGGCTCGCCAGAAGGCTTTCGCGTGGCGAAAAGATGCTGCGGGTAGCGGACCACCGCTTGCGCTTTCTGGCGGGGACCTTGTGGAAGATGCGGAGACCGTACTACCGGCACCTGAAGGCTGCGGTTGGCTGGGCGAGACTGCGCTCCTTTCTGCGCCGTGCGGCATCGCAGTAACGCGGCCACTCCAGCCACAGCGCCGGCGCGGTTGTATCATCGAGGGTGATGCCTCGCCCGCGGGTCCGCTCGTGACAAGGCCGTTCTTTATCGTGGGGTGCCCGCGCAGCGGCACGACGCTGCTGCGAGGTTTGTTGCGTTCGCACCCGAACCTGACAATTCCCTGGGAGACGCACTTCATTCCGCCGTTCTATCGGGCTTTCGGCGACCCCTCCTCGGACCAGGAAGCATGGCAGCTGGCCAGCCGCATTCTGAGGCATCCCCGCATCGCCTTCTGGGGAATCACTGCGGAAGAACAGGATTTTTCCGGCTGCCGCTCGTTCAGCGCCGTGACGCGGCGTCTGTTCGAGATATGGGCCCAAAAACAGTGCAAACCACGCTGGGGTGACAAGACGCCCCAGTACGTCCGCGAGATCCCGCTGCTCGTTCAGCTTTTTCCGGATGCCCAGGTGATTCACATCGTCCGGGACGGGCGCGACGTGGCGCTATCCTGGCTGCATACGCGGTACGAGCCCCTCAATCTGTATACGGCGGCGCGCCTGTGGAAGGAGATGGTAACGCGGGGACGCTCCGACGGGGCGCTTCTGGCCGCCGATGCCTACGTCGAACTGCGCTATGAAGCGCTGCTCGCCGACCCCGAAGCCACGATGCAGCGGGTGTGCGAGTTCCTGAACGAGGCTTACGATCCGGCCGTTCTCTGCCCCCATGTAGTTCCAGGCGAGCAGCCATTGCTGGCGGCCCCTCGTGCGGGACGGCATCAGCCTCCGAGCGGCGTCATCTTGAGAGACAACGCCGGCAAGTGGAGGTCCACGATGACCCTGCGGCAGCGGGCGCTGTTTGAGAGCGTTGCCGGAGACTTGTTGGGCGACTTAGGATACCCGCTGGAAGGACTCGCCAGAGAGCTGTCGCGAGGCGAGAAGATGCTGCGAGCAGCGGACCACCGCTTGCGCTATCTGGCGAGGACACTGTGGAGGCTTCGAAGACCGTACGGCCGCAGCGCGGCGGTTTCCACTGGCTGGGCGAGACTGCGAGCCTTGCTGCACTCCCAGGTCCCACCAGCAGGGTGATGCCGGCTGCCCTACTTAAAAGCGACCATGGGACGCGCGGGCGGCCGGGCTTGGCCTGCCGGCAGGCCGGCGAGCCCCATCGCCTCCGTCAACCAATCGGACCAAGGCCTGCATCGTATCTTTCAGGCTTTCCGATTGCGCGCTCAGTTGTTGAGCCGCGGCTGCACCCTGCTCGGCCCCGGCCGCGGTGCTCTGCGTGATCTGCTGCATCTGGAGGATCGCCTGGCCCATCTGGCCGGTTCCTTGTGCCTGCTCCAGGCTGCTGGCGTTCACTTCGTTGACCAGCGTCTTCAACCGTGCGGCCTCCTCGGTGACGGCGCCGAGGGCCACAGCTACCTGATCCACCTTGGCCTTGCCGTCGCGGGACTTGGCAATCGATTCGTCAATGAGGACGGTCGTGTCCGCGGCCGCCTGCGCCGAGCGCCGGGCGAGGGTGCGAACCTCGTCCGCCACAACCGCGAAGCCCAGGCCGGATTCGCCCGCCCGCGCCGCCTCCACCGCCGCGTTTAGCGCCAGGATGTTGGTCTGGAATGCGATGCCGTCGATCGCTTTGACGATCGTGGAGATCTTGCCGCTCTGAGTGCCGATTTCGCCCATGGCCGCCACGGCATCCTTCAGGAACCGGCCGGTCTCGACGAATCTCCGCTGCGAGTCCGCGACCAACCCGGCTGCGGATTCGGAGGCGTCGCGGTTCCGGCGCGCGAGCGAACTGACCTCTTCGCTCGATGCCGACGTCTCTTCGAGGGAGGCGGCGTGTTCAGAGGCTCCCTGCGCCACCATCTGGCTGGCGGATGCCACCTGGCTTGCGGCGCTGGCCACCTGCTCCGCGCTCTGGGACAGTTCGCGAATGGCGCCGCCAACCGTGTGGCAGGTACCCCTCGCCACAAATACGGCCGCAACCACGATTCCCAGCAGTATGCAACTCATGGCGATGCTCAGAGACAGGCTCTGGGAGCGCAGGGCCGCGCAACGAATCTGGGAGGCCTTCAAAAGCCTCCGCTCGTTGTTTTTCAGGTTGGTGAGAGTCTCGTCCGCCAGGGTCGCGAAGCCTTGAACCTGGACCACGAGGCTGGCCGCCCGCTCGAAGTTCCTACCTCTGCAGAAGCCGATATAGTCCGCGCCCATCCTTCCGAACGCGCTCAGGCCGGATTCGAGCCTGGCGAGATCCGCCCTGCCCTCCCCCGCGTCGAGCAGCGGGTGCAACTCGCGAATCTGTTCTTGCGACCGTTTGAAGGCGGCCCGCCATCGGGTCTCGCTGGCCTCCATCCCGGCCTGGTCGTTGAGGCTGCCGTCCACGTACACGGCGCGAAGGGAAGCGACCATCTCCCAGGCCCGGGCTCGGGTGGCGTTCACCAGGTCGAGCTTCAGCGCCGTGCTGCCGGTCGCTTCGCGCACTTCCTCGCCAAGTGCCCGAATATAGGCGATCCCGACTCCGCCCGCGAGGAGTCCTATGGTCGCCAGCGCTCCGACAGTTCCGTACAATTTGGCCGACAGCCGCATAGTCTTCTCCCCGATGATCGGTACGCGCTTCTTTAGTGGCCGTCCGGCTTGGAGTTGTCTTTGAAGTTGATTGCGAAGTAGGGATAGTTGTAGTGTGGGCCCTTCGTTGTCGCCGCCAGAAATCCACCGGGCATGAGATGCCCCATGCCGAACCCGAAGTTCACATGGCGGTTCAGCTCGAACCACGTATAGGCATCAACTTCTTCGCCGATATGGGTGCCCGATCTCCCGGTTGAGTCGCGCACGATCGATCCTCCCGACGTGTTGTACAGGGAATCGGTGGCGCTCGCCAGCCAGAAATCCAGGTACTGGGCGGTCACCGTCCATCGACGCCGCGGCTCCAAGGTGACTCCGCCCCTGCCAGCCACGATATTCTGCCAGCCGAACTGGTCGGTGATTCCAAACCGGTCGTGTGCGGTGGGATACATGGTGTCGAAGGCGCCGTGTGTGCCGTCATTCGGGTTCCTGTCTCCCGAGGCGTAATCGTATTGCCCGAAGATACGCGGGTGAAAGTAGTACCGGTCGAACCGGTAACCGGCGCCGAGACTGTCGGCCCACGCATGGATGTCGTTGGGGCCATCCGTGCCGCGCTCCAGGATTCCTTCGCAGGAATAGTCCAGAGATCTGGCTAGCAGTCCTTTGAAACGGACGCCATAAGCCTCTTCGTCTTGTTTGCCGGTCTTTACCTTGGAGGTGGTTTCGATCCCGACGCTCGGCTGAACTCGCCACAGCACGAACGGCTCGAGCGTCGAGTGGGGCAACAGACGGTCGATTCCTCCGTACATCCCGTAGATGTTGTTGCCATCCTGATGATGGCTGATGCCGGAGATCAGGGGAACCACCGCCGATGCCGCAAAAATCCCCAGGCGGTAGCGGTCGTAATGAAGATTGGTGACCGCGGCATCGTACGATCGACCCTGATTGCGCCATTCGGAATTGGCAATGATGGTGTTGTTGTAGTTGATGAGCTGGCGGCCCACGCGCAGGCTGATCCAACTGGTCTCCGGATCGCCGATCTCCGCATAGGCGAGCTTCAGGTCCCAGCGGACTTCATTCGGCGGACCATAGGGCGGATTCTCGAGAAACGGCCGCGCGTCCTGCACCTGCGACACAACTTTGAACCAACTGGCAAGCTGCAGGTTCATCTGGAAGCGAAACCGGTTCAGCAGATAGGAATCGTTGTTCCCTTTTTTGAAGCCGCTGTCGTGATATCCCTCGTAGCGGAATCGCTCCTCTGCCCCGAAGAAGATCCAGGAGGGAAGTTGCTCATTGAGCAGGGTCGCCGGAGCGGAGTCGGGAAGCAAATAGGGCGACTGGGACGCGAACGTTCGGTAGGCGTCTCCATTCAGGAAGCTCAGTGGGTTGGAAGCAGGTCCGGTAATAAACGCGCCATTGTACGCGCTGGGGCCATTGCGTGTGGTGACATCATCCTGCGCAACGGCGGGGAGCGCCAACGCCAGGATCGCCCCCAAAAGGAAGGCAGTATTCTTCGATAATTGCGAAAACTGTAGAGTGTGCATGGCAGCCGCTATGACGCATATCGGTCATACGGGACGAAATCGAGAGCCGGGAAAGGCTGCGGGGCGGGAAGTTCTGGCGATCGGATCATCGGCTCTTTATTGTACGGCAGGACGGAACCGATACGTCCAAAGCCGTGTGGCCGTCCAGCGCCGCCCTGGCGCCCCCTCAGCCTTCGAGCGCGAATGGCCCGCCTTGCTTGGAAGGCGCTCCAGCGGCAGTGCGTCTGCCCCGCGCCGGCCGGGGAGGCAGCGGAGGACCCGCCGCGGGCTCCGGCCCTTGCGCCACCAGCCGTTCGAGAACTTCGGCCGGGACCTCCGGCGGCGGTAGAAAACACTCCCCGGACGGAACCAGCTTGATGCTCCAGAGTGCGTAACAGATCAACGGGCAGACCGCTGCCAGGAACTGCCCCGCGCCGGGCACTCCCGCGGAGCCCAGACCTGTCGCCACCGCGTCGCCGAACATCAGTGTTTGCAAGGTCAGAACGTGCCAACGGACGTTCGCCCTCATGGTCACCGGAAGGGTGCTAAAGACGGCCGTCGAGAACATGAGCAATACGCAACATCCGAAGCACACCACCATCACCGGTCCTGGGTCCCGCAGGACATCGGGGCCGATCAGGCAGATGACCGAGCCAAGCGCCGCGGCAACAACAACGAAAGCAATGATCGCGTCAACTGCGAACGAGAACAGGCTTTTGAAATGCCGCGCCTGAGCGAGGCACGCCTCGATCGCCACGGCGATGTACATCGCGGCCGCAGCCCACTGGAAGGTGGCGGATTCCCCCCCATATCCTCCGCAAGTCCAGCGATAAAGAGCCCATGCGGAATGGAGCAGCCCCAAAAGCAGGAACACCCAGAAGACCGGGTACCGGCGCGCCAGGCGCCTCCTGGCAAGCACCACGAGGCAGACGAATTGTCCTGCGATGCTCAGGCACCGCAGCCAGAGGATTCCTTCCGTCATGGCTCTCGGAGCGCAGGCGCCCTTTGGCGCGAAACCGCGCTGACGCAATTGTGAGCCAAAACACGGCAGAAGAGCAAGCGTTCTTGCCTCCGCGGCACCTAAATGTGCGTGAATTGAGAATAAAGTACCATCCGTTTCGACCTCCAAAAGACTCAGTACTGGCCACAACGATCCAGCTTTATCAGGCCGGCGGGCATTAATCCGTCCCAGCTGACATGCAGCCTCGCCGGCTCCCTACTATGGCCACACCGCCTTCCTGTTGACAGACGAGTACCCTGGCACGGCGGGGGTAGCCGGGACGTTGGCTTTCACTACGCAATCGGGCGTTCCAATCACCGCACCCGGATTGCGCTTCAGCCCGACGGGCGCGTTCACCTCGGTACCGGCCTTGGCCAGCGAGTAAACCGCGGCACAGGCGGACTCTTTCGGCGTAGTGCCGGGCGCCGTGGCGGAGAGTTGAACTGGTGGGCGGTCGCGGGCTCGAACCGCGGACCTCCTGCTTGTAAGGCAGGCGCTCTAACCAACTGAGCTAACCGCCCGCTTCGGGGAGCGTGGAGCGGGCGCGAAGCCACTCCACCTCGCAGTGTCTCATATCGGGCGGCCGGCGTCTTGAAGTGGATTTCGCGGAGATTACTTCTTGCCCTCGGCAGCCTTGGCGGCCGCAGCCTCTTTGGCCATCAGGCGGACCGCCTGTGGATCGCCGCTGCCGGCTTCTTTGGCGGTTTGAGCGGGCGTTTCAGAAGCTTCCTGCACGGCCTGCTGGACCGCGCTCAATTGCGCCTGAGCGGTGCTGCTCAGGTGCACGGCGTCCTTGATTTCAGCCGCGGATTGCTGCTTCGCCGGGGCCGCCTTCTTGGCCGCCGCCGGGGTCGGGGCCTGGGTTTGGGCCGCTGCCTGCGTTTGCGTCACGCTCGATACAGAGTTCATCTTGGACCTCTTTCTATGTCCCCATATCGGCCGCATCCAGCGCGCCATCGCCAAAGAACTCCTGGGGCTCTTCCCCAAGGGCCGGCTTGAACTGACGGCCGATAAACGACGAGTCGCTCCTGCTTGTCAGCGTCCTCACGCTTGGCGAGAACATGCGCAGCATCGCCAGGCTGCGTTCCGGCCGGCGCCGTGGACTCCTCGAATCCTGGTTCCAATCCGAGCTTCGGCCACGCTTCCGGGGCCCAATTCCGCCGGTTGACGAGGCCATAGCCGAGCGCTGGGGCACGATTACCGCTCTGGCGGGGACCCGCGGGAGGCCGCTGCGGGTGAACGATGGCCTCCTCGCCGCCACCACGCTCCATCACAACCTCACGATTGTGGCTCGAAGCACATCCGACGTTGCCGGAACGGGAGTCCGCGTACTCGATCCCCGGCTGTAGGCTGCGCGCGGCGAGGCGAACAAAAAAGCCGGCCCCCCTGGGCTTTAACCCCGAGGACCGGCCTTTGCAATAAAAGAGCCGGAGGCTCCTACGCGGTCCGCATCGATTCGGCCTTATCGCCGCTGATCGCAGCCTGCGCCGCGGCCAGACGCGCGATCGGCACGCGGTACGGGGAGCACGACACGTAATTCATGCCCACCCGATAGCAGAATTCCACCGAGCTCGGCTCGCCGCCATGCTCGCCGCAGATCCCGATCTCGAGACCCGGCCGCGTCTTGCGCCCGAGTTGAACGGCCTGCTTGATCAGCCGGCCCACGCCGTCCTGGTCCAAGGCGGCGAACGGATCGCCCTTGAACAGCTTCAGGTCTTCGTAGCGCTTCGAGAATTTCACGTAGTCGTCGCGCGAAATGCCCAGCGTCGTCTGCGTCAGGTCGTTGGTGCCGAAGCTGAAGAACTGCGCCTCGGCCGCCACCTCGTCCGCCGTCAGCGCCGCGCGCGGGATCTCGATCATCGTGCCGACCATGTACTCCTGGCCGCTCACGCCCGCCTTCGCCAGAACCTCGTCAGCCACCTTCACCACGATGGCCTTCTGGTTCTCGAACTCCTTCACGTTGCCGATCAGCGGAATCATGACCTCGGGAATCACCTTGATCCCCTTCTTGGCCACCTGCGCCACGGCCTCGAAAATGGCCCGCGCCTGCATCTCCGTGATCTCCGGATAGAGGATGCCGAGCCGGCAGCCGCGCAACCCCAGCATCGGGTTGAACTCGTGCAGGTCCTCGACCACCGCAAGCAACTCGGCGACGCGCTTCTTCAATTCGCCCACGGTGCAGCCGTAGCTCGCCGCCATCTCTTTCTTCTTCTTGGCGTCCACATAGGGCAGCAGGGCCGAATCCACCATCAACTGCTCGCGCTTGGGCAGGAACTCATGGAGCGGCGGATCGAGTGTGCGGATCACCACCGGGAACCCGTCCATCGCGGTGAACAGGCCGGCGAAATCCTTGCGCTGCATGGGGAGCAGCTTCGCCAGCGCCTTGCGCCGCGACTTCTCGTCCTTGGCCATAATCATGGCCTGCATGTGCTCGATGCGGTCCTGCGCAAAGAACATGTGCTCTGTGCGGCACAGGCCGATTCCCTCGGCTCCAAACCGCCGCGCGGCCTTTGCGTCGCGTGGAATGTCCGCGTTGGCGCGCACGCCGAACTTGCCGCGGAACTCGTCCGCCCAGCCCATGAACGTCGCCAGAACGCCGCTCGAAGGATCGGCCTCTTCGGTCTGCGCCTGGCCGGCATACACCTCGCCGAGCGAACCGTCGATCGAAAGCCAGTCGCCTTCCTTGAGCACCATGGTCTTCCCGTCGGCCGTCACTACGCTGACCGTCTTCTTCTGCTCGCTCACCTGGACCGAGCCCGCGCCGGCCACGCACGGCGTCCCCATTCCGCGGCACACCACCGCCGCGTGGCTCGTCATGCCGCCGCGCGAGGTCAGAATGCCCTTGGCCACTTCCATCCCGTGAATATCGTCGGGCGCAGTCTCGGCGCGCACCAGAAGCACGGGGCCATTCTTCGCGGCGATGACGGCATCGTCCGCGGTGAAGGCGATCTTGCCGACGGCGGCGCCGGGCGAGGCCGGCAGTCCGGTCGCAATCTTGTTCAGGCCCTTGCGCGACGCGGGCGCGATTACCGGATGCAGCAACTGGTCGAGCTGCATCGGATCGACGCGCAGCACGGCCTCTTTCTTATCGATGAGGCCTTCGTTCACCATGTCCACGGCGATCTTCACCGCCGCCGGCCCGGTCCGCTTTCCGTTGCGGGTCTGCAGCATGTACAGCTTGCCGTCCTGGATGGTGAACTCAAAGTCCTGTATGTCGCGGTAATGCTTTTCGAGGTTCGAAGTGATGTCGCGGAGCTGGTTGTAAACCTCGGGCATCAGCGTCGCCAGCTCGGTAATCGGCCGCGGGGTGCGGATTCCGGCGACCACGTCTTCGCCCTGCGCGTTGGTCAAAAATTCGCCGTAGAATTCCTTGGCGCCGGTCGCCGGGTTGCGCGTGAAGCCCACACCCGTGGCCGACGTCTCGCCCATGTTGCCGAACACCATCGCCTGCACGTTCACCGCGGTGCCCAGATCGTCCGGAATCTTGTTCATCTTCCGGTAGAAGATCGCACGCGGATTCATCCATGAACGGAAGACGGCGTCGCGCGACATCTCGAGCTGCACGGCCGCATCCTCGGGGAACGGCTTGCCGGTCTTCTTCTGGATCAGCGCCTTGTAGCCTACGATGACCGCTTGCAGATCCTCGGCCGTCAGGTCGGTATCGAGCTTGGCCTTGGCCTTCTTCTTCTGGCCGTCGAAGACGTGTTCGAAATCCGCTTTCGGGATCTCGAGCACAACGTTGCCGAACATCTGAATGAAGCGCCGGTAGCAGTCGTAAGCGAAACGCGGATTGCCGCTGCGCGCCTCGTGCGCCTTCACCGTTTCATCGTTCAGGCCCAGGTTCAGGATGGTGTCCATCATGCCCGGCATCGAGAACTTCGCGCCGCTGCGGACGCTGACCAGCAGGGGGTTCTTCACGTCGCCGAGCTTCTGGCCCATCCGCTCTTCAAGAAGCGCCAGACACTTCGCGCTCTGCTCCTTAATCTCCGGCGTGAGCTGGTTGTTGTTCTGGTAATAGACCTTGCAGACGTCGGTGGAGATTGTGAACCCGGGCGGTACGGGCACGCCGGCGCGAGACATCTCCGCCAGGCCGGCGCCCTTGCCGCCCAGGGTATCCTTCATTTTTCCGTCGCCGTCGGCCGTGCCGCCGCCGAAGGAATATACGTATTTACTCATAAGGCTTACTTTGTCTCCTGTGATGTTTGTTCGGCGCCCGCGCTGGCGGCCGCCTCTGTCGCAGTAATCTCCGAGAAATCGGCGATCGCCGAAAACTCGCTTAACAACCGATGCAGCAACGTAAGACGGTTGCGCCGGACATCCTGGTCGGGCGCGTTGACTAGGACCTTATCGAAGAACAAATCGACTTGCGGCCGGATCGAGGCGATGGCCTCGAGCGCGGCCCGATACTGCTTCTTCCCACGCAGCCGCTTCACACGGCGGCTCAGCCGTTGGAATGCCTGGAACAACTCGGCCTCGGGGCCCGGCTCCAGGCGCGCGGCATCGACGACGGCTTCCGCCTCCGCGAATCCGGCCTGCCGCAGGATGTTCTTGATGCGCTTGAAACTCGCTGCGAGCGGCTCGAAATTCTCCGTGGGCCGCACGGCCTGAATCGCCGCCAGGCGGCTCTCGACATCGGGCAAATCGTCGTGACCGGCCGCCAGCACGGCGTTGACTTCGTCGTACCGGAATCCGCGAATGTCCTTGAAGTAATACCGTACGCGATCGAGCAGAAACTCGGCCAGCGCTTCGTCGCCGGCGGCGAGTTTCGAGAAGCGGAGGCCGAGCTTCCCTTCTACCAGGATCTTCACCACGCCCTGTGCCGCGCGGCGCAGCGCGAGCGGGTCCTTCGATCCCGTCGGCGCCAGGCCGATCTTGAAGCAGCCCCGCAGCGAATCGAGCTTATCGGCCAGCGAGAGCACCCGCCCGGTAAGCGTCGTGGGGATCGCGTCCCCCATGCTCTCCGGCTTGTAGTGCTCATAAATGGCGCGCCAGACCTCTTCCGTCTCGCCCTGCTCGCGCGCATAGAGGCCGCCCATCACGCCCTGCAGTTCGGTCAGCTCCTTGACCATGTCGGTGGTCAGGTCGCATTTGGCCAGCAGCGCCGCGCGTTCCGCCGAGGCCGCATCGGCCTTCGCTAACTTCGCGAGCTGGCGCGCCAGCTTCTGCACGCGCTTCGTCTTCGCGAGATACGACCCCAGCTTGGCTTGGAACGTGACGTGAGCCAGATCGGCCACCCGTTCGGCCAGCGTCTTTTTCAGATCCACGCCCCAGAAGAACCGCGCGTCGTTGAACCGCGCCCGCAACACGCGCTCGTTCCCCTGCCGGACCAGGCCCTCGGGATCGGCGCTGGTGTTCATCACGGCGACGAAGTACGGCGCCAGGCGCCCCTCGGCGTCCTCGACGGCGAAATACTTCTGGTGATGCCGCATCACCGTGATCAGCACTTCGGAAGGCAGGCTCAGGTACTCGCGATCGAAGCTGCCGAGAATGGGGCTCGGCCGCTCGGTGATGTAGGCGAGCGTTTCGACCAGCGCCGGATCTTCCTTGATGCGCAGCCCCTTGCCCATCAGCACGGCATCCATTTGCGCACCGATCTTGATGCGCCGCACCGCGGCCGAAACGATCACACCGTTTTCGTAGAGCTCCCGGTCGAAATCTTCGATGGTGACCGGAACCTGGGCCGCGCCGAGCTGCCTATGTCCCGAGCTGACGGCGCCCGAGTGTACGCCGGCGATTTCGAAGGGCACCACTTCCCCGCCCGCCAGCGCCACCAGCCACCGGATCGGACGGATGAAGCGCGGGCCGCCCTTCGCGCCCCACACCATCGTCTTCGGCCACTGTATTTTGAGGATCAGCTCCGGCAGCGCCTCGGCCAGGATGTCGCGTGCCGCCCGGCCCGCGGTCTTCTTCCGATACGCCAGGTACTCGCCGCGCGGAGTTTCGTGCCGTTCCAGGGCATCCACGTCCACGCCCATCTTGCGCGCGAAGCCCAGCGCCGCACCGGTCGGCTGGCCGTCTTTGAAGGCCGCGGAAACCGGCGGGCCGGAGATCAGCTCCTCATTATCCGGCTGCCGCTCCATGAGGTCCACTGCGCGCAGCACCAACCGCCGCGGCGTGGCGTCCGTGCGTATGGCGCCGGCCGTCAGCCGTTGCGCGGCCAGGTACTCGCCCACCAGCGACGCCAGGCTCGCCAGCGCCGGCTCGATCATCCAATCCGGAATCTCTTCGGTGCCTATTTCAAGCAGGAAGGGGACGCTCATTGGGCCACCTCAGCCGGCGCTTCTACCGGCGTTTGCTGCTTGACCCAACATTCGGCCGCGCCCAGCGCCAGCCTTCGCACCCGCCCGATCACCGCCACGCGCTCCGTAACACTAATCGCCCCGCGCGAGTCCAGCAGGTTGAACAGGTGCGAGCACTTGAGCACGTGGTCGTAGGCCGCCAGCACCGGGAAGCGCTGCTTATCCGGATAGTCCGGGTATAGTGCCAGCAGCCGCTGGCATTCCTTCTCGTGCAGGTCGAAGAGCTGCCACAACGTGGGCACGTCGGCCAGCTCGAAGTTGTAGACCGAGTTTTGCAGCTCGTCGGCCAGCCGCACCTCGCCGTAGGTCACACCCGGCGCCCATTCGATGTCGTAGACGCTGTCCTTCCCTTGCAGGAATGCCGTGAGCCGCTCCAGTCCGTAGGTCAGCTCGGCGGGCACCAGGTCCAGGTCCATGCCGCCACACTGCTGGAAGTACGTGAACTGGGTGATCTCCAGGCCGTCCAGCATCACCTGCCAGCCGATGCCCCAGGCGCCCAGCGTTGGCGCTTCCCAGTTGTCCTCTTCGAACTTGATGTCGTGTTTGCGCAGGTCGATGCCGATGGCTTCCAGGCTCCCCAGGTATTGGTCGATCACGTCCGCCGGCGACGGCTTAAGGATCACCTGTAGCTGCATGTGCTTGTACAGCCGATTGGGATTCTCGCCGTAGCGCCCGTCGGCCGGCCGCCGGCTGGGCTGTACGTACGCCACTCGGTACGGCTTCGGGCCCAGCACACGCAGGAACGTCTCGGGCGCCATGGTGCCCGCGCCGACCTCGAGGTCGTAGGGCTCCTGAATGACGCAGCCGCGGTCCGACCAGTACTTCTTCAGCTTGAACAGAACGTCTTGATAAGTGTCCATTCCCACCTACGCCGGCGCGCTTTCGAGCATCGGTATCGTAACCAGCCTGCGTTCGATGTGCTCCTCGATCGACCGCACCAGCAACCGCCGTAGGTCGGCCGCGGTCTCCCGCGTCCAGGTCCTCTGCTGAAGCCGTGCCACCGGGGTGTACAACATCTCTTCCGCAATCTCCATCGACTCTTCGGCGACCCTCAACTCCGGCAGAAAGCCCGACAGCCGTACGGCCCACAGCAGGAAGTAATTCGTCGCCTGCCACACGCCCTCGGCCTCGCCCGCCCTGAGAAACTCCAGCACGGCCACGAGAAGCCGGAAATACCGCTCGCTCGGCTCTGCCGGAGGGAGGAGCTGCTCGGAAACTTCTGCGATCACATCGAGCGCAACTCCCGCCGCATAATCCGGCGCCAGACTGAACTGCGAATGAATCAACTCGCAGGAATCCAGATTGACGAGTTCCCTGGTCTCCCGCTGGAAGTAGTACAGCTTGACGTGCGAGAGGCGCTCCAGGCCGCTGCCAAACGGACTCTTCGGCCGCCGCGCGCGCTTAGCCACCCCGCGCAGCTTACCCTGATCCCGTGCGAGAAAGCTAACGACCAGGTCCGATTCCTTGAGCGGAAACGTTCGTAAAATCAGGGCTTCGCTGACACGTGCCGGCACACGCGGATATTCCAGAGTAGCAGATTGCCGCCGCGACGGCTTCGCGGCGGACCTCCGCTCGCCTCGCTCGCCCTTACGGCGCGAAATAGCCGTTGATGTCGATGACGACGTGCGACGGGTTCGTCACGGCTACGCTGATCGCGCCGCCCGTTCCCGCCGGGACGATCGCGGCGTTCGCCTGCACGTTTCCGTCGGGCGCATTCAGCGTGGAGACCAGCGGCTGCGCCAATCCCGTGGGCCACGCCGCCAAATACGACAGCGGACCCTGCGGCACTGCCGTAATGTTCAGCGAATAGGCCTGCGCCGTCGCCGGAATGTTGCAGCCGCTGCCCACGATCGGAAACGACTGCGGCGTGTTCGGCTCGAGCATCTCCCCCGTGCGCGTGTCCGCAGCGCGGCACGGCGCCACCGGGTAGAATGACAGCGCACCCGTGCCGCCCGCGGCCGCGAAGTACCCGTTGGTGTCCAGGACAACATCCGACAGGTTGGTGACATACACGGAAACCGATCCGCCGGTTCCTGCCGGAACGATCGCCGCATTCGCGACCACCGATCCATCCGCCGAATTCAGCGTCGATACCGGCGGCTGAGGCTGCCCCGTCGCCCAGGTGGTGAGGTAGGAGAGGAAGCCGTCGCCCGGATCCGGCACCGCGGTGACGTTGAGCGAGTAGGCCGTGGCGCTGGTTGGGATGCCGCAAGGGCTCGTGGGAATCGGGAAATCGCGGCTGCCGCCCGCATCAATCGAGGGGCCCCCGAGCGGACCGTCGGGCTGCCGGGTATCTGCAACGCGGCACGGCGGAACCGCGTAGAACGAAGACCCGCCGGTCGGCTCGAAGTAGCCGTTGACGTCCAGGATTACATCCGACGTGCCGTTGACAAAGACGCTGACGGCTCCGCCCGCACCTGCCGGGACGATGGCCGCGTTCGCCGCCACCGCGCCGCCCCCGGCGTTCAAGGTGGACACGAAAGGCTGCGGCTGACCCGCGGGCCACAGCGTGAGGAAGGGCATCGGGCCTTGCGGCACCGCCGTGACATTCAACGAGTAGGCCTGCGCCGTAGCAGGAATCCCGCATGCGCCTTGAAGGGCAAACGAACGCGCGGTTCCAGCAGCGAGCGTCGGGCCGCCGAGCGGGCCGGCCGCACGCCGCGTATCCACTGCACGGCAGGGCGCCACCGGAACGAAATTCAAGCGGGCCAGGGTCGTAAAGGACGACACCGCGGAGGCGGCGGTACCCGCCGAATTCAACGCCTCGACCTGCCAGTAATACGTCGTGCTCAGGTTCAACGTGCCCGGAGCGTAGGTGGTAGCGGTCGTGGTGGTCACCTGCGGCGGCGGATTGGTGGTGCCGAAAAAGACCGTGTACGAAGACGCGCCGTTGGTGCCCCAGCTCAGAATCGGCGCCGTGGAAACCGCGATGTCTCCATTGGGCGGAGAGATCAGAACCGGCGCCAAAGGAGCGCCGACGAGGATGGCCGAATCGGTCGCGCTGGCCCCCGCCGAGCCGCCGCCAGAAACGGCGACCTGCAAGACCGCCTGCGAAATCGGGCCGGCGAGGTTCACCGTCACAGCGATCGCCGGGTAGCTCGATCCGCCGGCCAGGGCGTCGCCGCGCGTGCAGGAGCTGCCGGAGCAGGTCCAACCCGTGCCGGACATCGATGCCAGGGTGACGCCGGAAGAAGGAGTAGCAGTGACGGTCACGACGCCGCTGGTGGCGCCCGCACCAGCGCCATTGCTGACCACTACCGAGTAGGCCGCGCCGGTCTGGCCGGCCTCGAAAGTGCCGGAATGCGTGGCGGTCACGCTCAGGATGGCCCGCGACGGCGCCCCGGCCAGCCGGATCACGCTGTTGTTGGCGTCGGCGACATAGACGTTCCCCGAAGAATCCACCGCCATGCCGGTTGGTCCGTTGAGTTCGGCGCTGGTAGCCGAGCCGCCATCGCCCAAATAGCCCGCGACATTGTCGCCGATCACGGTGCCGATGTTGCCGTTCGAGGTCACCTCGCGGATTACGTTGTTCCCGGTGTCCGCGATGAAGATGTTGCCGGAGGAATCGAGGGTCACGCCCTGCGGCTGAAAAAGCGTAGCGGAAGTAGCGGCCGCGCCGTTGCCCGAGTAGCCCCGGACTCCCGTGCCGGCCACGGTCGAGATGAAACCGTTGGAGATGCTCACCTTACGGATGACGTTATTGTAGGAGTCCGCGATATAGACATTGGAGGAGGAATCGACGGCCACGCCGGTCGGGCTGTTGAGCAGAGCGCCGGTAGCCGCCGTTCCGTCCCCGTAATAGCCCGCGTTGAAGGAGCCGGCAATCGTGCCGATGATGTCGCCGGTTTCCACTTCGCGGATCACGTTGTTGCCAAAGTCCGCGATGTAGACGTTCGAGGAGGAATCGACGGCCACTGCCCAAGGCGAGTTGAGCTGGGCCGAAGTGCCCACCAGTCCATTGCCCGAATAGCCCGGCGTGCCGTTGCCCGCGATCGTCGTGATGATGCCGGTGGCTACCGTGACCTCGCGCACCGCATGATTGCCCGTGTCCGCGATGTAGATGTTGCCCGAGGAATCGAGCGCGACGCCGTGAGGCTGGTCGAGCTGGGCGGCCGTAGCCAGAGCCGTATCGCCCGAATATCCCTTGACGCCTGTGCCGGCCACCGTGGTGATGGTCCCGTTCGGCGTCACTTCGAAAACCTGGTTGCCCAGCGTGTCCGCGATGTAGAAATTCCCGGAGGAATCAACGGCCACGCCTGTGGCGTGTGCGAGTTGGTCGCTGGTGGCCGGGCCGCCGTCACCGTGGTAGCCAACGACGCCGCTGCCGGCAACGGTATTGATGGTTCCGCCGGTGACCTCGCGGATCCTGTAATTGTTGGTATCCGCGATCAACACATCGCCGGCGCCGTCCACTGCCACGCCCCAGGGCGCCCCAAGGCGGGCATTCGCGGCTGCGGCCCCATCGCCCGCGAAGCCGCCGACGCCGGTGCCAGCGAAGGCCGAGATGATCCCGTTCAAGCCCACTTTCCGGATGACGTTGTTGGCGGTGTCGGCGATGTACAGATTGCCTGCGGCATCGACGGCCACGCTCGCAGGCGCACTGAGCTGGGCGAGGGTGGCCGCGACTCCATCGCCCCAATAGCCGGGCGAACCGCCCACGCCGGCTACCGTCGTGATCGTACCGGCGGTTACCTTCCGGATGGCGCTGTTGCCGAGGTCCGCGATATAAAGATTGCCGGCCGCATCGACCGCCAGGCCGGCGGGCATGGTGAGCTGGGCCGCGGTGGCCGGGCCCGAGTCGCCGTAAAAGCCGGGAGTCCCGCTGCCGGCCACGGTCACCAGAGCGCCAGCGGCCGTCAGTTCCCGAACCACGGAGTTCTTGGAGTCGCTGATATAGACGTTGCCGGCGCTGTCGGCCGCAACGCCCTCAGGGGAGTTCAGCGCAACGGCGGCCGCCGGGCCTCCGGCGATGGTGGTGATGAGGCCAGCGGCGGTCACCATGCGGATCGCGTTGTTGCCCGTATCCGCGATGTAGACGTTGCCGCTGCCGTCCACCGCAACGGCCTCAGGAGAGTTGAGCTGGGCATCCGGAGCCGATGGCCCCGCGAGAGCCCGGTTCGAGTCGCCCGAGTAGCCCGCGGTACCTATACCCGCAATCCGCGTGAGAACCCCCGAGGGGTCGGCCCGGAACACCGAATTGCCCGAGCAGAAGTACACGTTGCCGAGGGCGTCCGCGGCAGCCCCGGTCGGCTGCAACAGGCCCGCGCTGAGAGCAGGCGCCGGCGTGAACGGCGCTCCGCCCCCCGCCACCGTCGAGATCAGATACTGCGCCCACACCGTCCCGCCGGCCAGCAGAAAGCCTAGCCCGGCCCGTGCGCTCTTTCGCATTCGGCCTTTCCTCTCTTTCGTCACTTCAACCCTAGTTGTCTTAAGACGTAAGTAGCGGTCCGGATCGTTTCGCCCGGATTTGAGGCAGTAACCCGCTCCTACGGCGCACAACGCCAGCGTTGAGACCGCGGGCGGGCGTAGTGAGATAGGATAGCATCCCGTCAGGGGCCACCGTGCTCCCCTGGCGGGCGGACACTCCCCTGGCGGGCGGCGGGCTCTCGAAGCGCCAGCGACTTACGGATAGAGACCGCGCAGTTTGGTGGCTTCGGGCGTCCCGGTCCGACCGCCCGAGGATTGGCCGCCGAAAGGATGGCGGGTGGGATACACTCAATCCAGCTGGGAAACTTAAATCCAAAAATGGGCCGAAACGCCCTGGTTGTGAACACTCCAGTCATCCACCGGGGTCCGGAGTACGCCCAAAAAGGAGATGACAATGTCAAACCATTTCACTGGACTCAGTCTGGGGGCGCCGCTGGGCGATCAACGACTCGACCTGTGCGACCTGTACGCATTCCAGTCGCCCATGGACAAGAACAGAACCGTGATCATCCTCAATGCGAATCCCAACGCGGACGCGCTCGATCCCGACGCGATCTATCGCCTCAACATCGATAACGACGGCGATTACCTGACGGACATCGCGTTCAGCTATGTGTTCTCGAAGCCGGAGAACGGCAGGCAGACCGTCAACGTATTCATGGCGAAGGGCCCGGAGGCGCGCTCTCCCGAAGCGGTGGGGACGAAGATATTCTCCGACGCCGAGGCCTCCTTCGGTACTAAGCCGAATATCGTCAAGTCGGGCCCCTATACTTTTTTCGCCGGCAGCCGCAGCGACGCGTTCTTTTTCGACTTCGACGGCGTCAAGAGCCTGTTCGATACCACCGGCAAGCGGAACTTCACCGACCTACATCTCGGCAGCAAGTTCCCATGGACGGGGGTGGACTCAAATACGGATGCGAACGTCTTTTCGACCGTGATCGAGCTGCCGACGAGCGAACTCAATCCCAAGCCCGAGATCCACATCTGGGGGCGATGCAGTGTCAGACGCGACGGGAAGCTGGTTCACGTCGATCGCGCGGGCCATCCGAGCGTGAGCAGCTTCTTTAATACCGACGACACGAAGGAAGAATACAACGCGAGCGAGCCCGTCAACGACCGCAAGCGATGGCTCGACCAGTTCGTTCATCTGATGGGGCACACCGGCAACTACACGCGCGAGGAGGCCATTGCCGCGATCGACAAGGAGCGCACGCTCCCCGACGTGCTCAGCTTCGATCCATCGAAGCCCGCGAAGTATCCGAACGGCCGGGTGTTCACCGACGACGTGATCGATTACCGGCTCGCGTTCCTGACCAAGAACGAGTGCCCGCCCTCGGGGCTCAAGCCCCACACGGACATTCTGGGGCAGTTCCCGTACATCGGCACGCCCCATGCGAAGACCAGCGCCTCGGGAGGCGCCTGAGTGACTGACCTCTAGACGCGAAGCGGCTTGCCGGCTCGCGTGCAGACGGCGGCGGAGAGGTAGTCGCGGTGCATGCGAGCGATGACCTCGATGCTGATGCTCTTCGGGCAGACCGCTTCGCACTCGCCGATGTTTGTGCACTGGCCGAACTGCTCCCGGGCCATCTGCAAGACCATGCCGATGGCGCGGCGGTCGCGCTCGGGCTGGCCTTGGGGAACGAGGCCGAGGTGCGAGATCTTGGCGCCGGTGAAGAGCGCAGCGGCGGCGTTCGGGCACATGGCCACACATGCGCCACAGCCGATGCATGCGGCGGCGTCCATGGCCAAGTCGGCATTCTCTTTGGGGATTGGAATGGAGTTGGCCTCGACGGCGCTGCCGGTCGATACCGAAATGTAGCCCCCGGCCGCGATGATGCGGTCGAAGGCGCTGCGGTCGACGATCAGATCTTTGACGATCGGGAACGCGCGGGCGCGCCAGGGCTCTAAGTAGAGAACGTCGCCGTCCTTGAAGTGGCGCATGTGGAGCTGGCAGACAGTGGTGCCACGCTCGGGACCGTGAGCCGCGCCGTTGATCATAAAGCCGCACATGCCGCAGATGCCTTCGCGGCAATCGTGGTCGAACGCGATGGGCTCCTCGCCTTCGGCGATGAGGTGCTCGTTGAGCACGTCGAGCATTTCGAGAAACGACATGTGCTCGCTGATGTCGTGGACCTCGTAGCGCTCCATCCAGCCGCGCTCGGCCGGGCCTTTCTGACGCCAGACGTGGAGGGTGAGGTTCATTTGTAGCTCCGGCGCGAGGGGTGGACGTACTCGAACGCGAGTGGCTCTTTCGCGAGCCCGGGCGGGTTCCCGACGCCGCGGAATTCCCAGGCGGCGACGTAAGAATAGTGCTCGTCGTCCCGCAGGGCTTCGCCGTCCGGGGTCTGGTACTCCTCGCGGAAATGGCCGCCGCAGGATTCGTTGCGCTCCAGGGCGTCGAGGCACATCAGCTCGGCGAGTTCGAAGAAATCGCCGACGCGGCCGGCCTTTTCGAGCGACTGATTCAAGTCGTCGCCGCTGCCGAGGATGCGTACGTCGCGCCAGTACTGCTCGCGCAATTCGGGAATCCTGGCGAGCGCGTGGCGCAGGCCTTCGGCCGTCCGCGACATGCCGCAGTAATCCCAGACCAGCTTGCCGAGCTCGCGGTGAAACGAATCCACCGATCGCGTGCCTTTCACATCGAGCAGGCGGGCCACGTTGCAGCGGACGTCGTTTTCGACCTCGCGGAAGGCCGGGTGACTGGTGTCGGCTTTGCCGGACTTTTCGCCGGCGAGGTAGTCGCCGATGGTGTAGGGCAGAATGAAGTAGCCGTCGGCCAGTCCCTGCATCAGCGCGCTGGCGCCGAGGCGGTTGGCGCCGTGATCGGAGAAGTTCGCCTCCCCGATGACGTAGAGGCCGGGGATCGTGCTCATGAGGTTGTAGTCCACCCACAGGCCGCCCATGGTGTAGTGGCTGGCGGGGTAGATGCGCATGGGGACCTTGTAGGGGTCCTCGCCGGTGATGCGCTCATACATCTCGAAGAGGTTGCCGTATCGCTCTTCGATCACCGCGTGGCCGCATCGGTCGAGGGCTTCGGCGAAATCGAGATACACGCCGTAGCCGCCGGGGCCGACGCCGCGGCCGTCGTCACAGACCGCTTTGGCGTTGCGCGAGGCGACGTCGCGCGGCACCAGGTTGCCGAAGGCCGGGTACTTGCGCTCGAGGAAGTAGTCGCGCTCCTCCTCGGGGATTTCGTTGGGCTTGCGCGTATCGCCGCCCTTCTTGGGCACCCAGATGCGGCCGTCGTTGCGCAGCGACTCGCTCATCAGCGTGAGTTTCGACTGATACTCTCCAGTGACGGGGATGCAGGTGGGGTGGATCTGCGTGAAGCAGGGATTGGCGAAGAGCGCTCCGCGCTTGTGCGCGCGCCAGATGGCGGTGACGTTGCAGCCCTTGGCATTGGTTGAAAGATAAAAGACGTTGCCGTAGCCGCCGGTTGCCAGGACGACGGCGTGCCCTGCCCAGGACTCGACGGCGCCGGAGATCAGATCGCGCGTGACGATGCCGCGGGCTTTGCCATCGACGAGAACCACGTCGAGCATTTCGTGGCGTGAGAACATGCGCACCTGGCCGAGAGCGATCTGGCGCTCGAGGGCCTGGTACGCGCCGAGCAGGAGCTGTTGGCCGGTCTGCCCTCGGGCGTAGAAAGTGCGGGAGACCTGCGCGCCGCCAAAGGAGCGGTTCTCGAGCAAGCCGCCGTACTCGCGGGCGAACGGAACGCCCTGGGCGACACACTGATCGATGATGTTGGCGCTGATTTCGGCGAGGCGGTAGACGTTGGGCTCGCGGGAGCGGAAATCGCCGCCCTTGACGGTGTCGTAGAAAAGCCGGAAGACGCTGTCGCCATCGTTTTGATAGTTCTTGGCGGCGTTGATTCCGCCCTGCGCGGCGATGGAGTGGGCGCGGCGGGGGGAATCCTGGAAACAGAAACAGAGGACGTTGTAGCCCAGTTCGGCGAGCGAGGCGGCGGCCGATGCGCCGGCGAGTCCGGAGCCGACCACGATGACCGTATACTTCCGCTTGTTGGACGGATTGACCAGTTTCAGATCGAACTTGCGCTTCTGCCAGGCCTGTTCAATGGGGCCGGAGGGGAGTTTCGAATCGAGCGCCATTTAGAGAACCTCGCTTCCGACCAGGCCGGTGAGAACCGCGATGGGAATGGAAATGAAGCCGATGGCCACGGTCCAGGCGAAGATGTGCGCGGCCCATTTCAGGATGGGAGTGTAGCGCGGATGGCTGACGCCGAGGGATTGGAACATGCTCCACGCGCCGTGGTAGAGGTGCATGGAGAGCAGGATCATGGCGACGATGTAGGCAACGGAGACGGGCACATATCGAAAGCCGTGAACGATGTTCTCGTAAGTGAAGTAGCGCTCTTCCCCGCCCGCGATCATGGGTCCCTGATAGCCCAGGTGGATGCTTCCCATGGTGAGGTGCAGAAGGTGGAAGACGACGAACGCGGCGACGATGGGGCCGCTCCACATCATGGTGCGCGAGGCGTAGCTGGGCGGGACGTTGTCCTTCTTGACGTAGCCGATGGGCCGGGCGCGGCGTTTCTGAAGCCAGAGCAGGAACGACGACCAGATGTGCAGAACGGCGATCGCGATGAGGGACACCTCAATGACCGAGAGCAGGTTCGGGTTCGAATGGAGAATTCGCGTGTATTGGTTGATGGGGTACACGGCCTCGTAGCCGTCGCTGTGCGGCGGCAGGTAGATGAGGAGGTTGCCGGCCAGGTGGCCGAGGATGAAGCCGACCAGGGCGAGCCCGGTCACGGCCATGACGACTTTCTTTCCGATGTAGGCTTCGAAAAACGCGAAACGTTTTCGAGGTGTGGTGTCGACGGCGATTACGCCCATTCGCACTCCCTGGATTGGCAGACGATTTCATTATAGGAGACGAGGCCGGGAAACAGGAGGCAGGAGTCAGGAGGCAGGAGCTGGGCGTTCGGAGAACGCAGCGCGTGACGGATGGATTGACGGGCACCATCTGAGCCGCGACTCGCGAGAAGATGGTCTGAGATGAAAGCTTGCCGATTCGCCCGCCGGGCTGCCGCTCTAGCCACGCTTGCTGCCGCCTTCGAATGCTGCGCCTTCGCACAAGGCGCTTCCACCGAGGCCGCCAAAACGCCGCCATTCCTCAGCCCGTTTTTTGGCGACAATGGCGACAATATGGTTATCGAGCGCGGCACGGAAGACCATCCAGCGAACATGATGATCGCGCCAACGCCTCCTCTGGGATGGAACAGTTGGGACTCTTACGGCCTGCGCATCAATGAACAGCAGTTTCGTGCCAACGCGGAGGTGCTGGCGGCAAAGCTGAAGCCCTCCGGGTATACCTACGCCGTGATCGACGAGGGCTGGTACATGGCGAATCCCGAAGACCGGCCCAAGCCAGAGCTGTTGAAGTACGCGGTGGATGAACATGGCCGGTTTATTCCGGTGCCGTCGCGTTTCCCGTCCGCTCTCGAGAACGGCGGGAATACAGGGTTCCGACAGACCGCAAAGTGGATTCACTCGAAGGGGCTGAAGTTTGGGATTCACATTGTCCGTGGGATTCCTCGCGAGAGCGTCGCGCGCAATCTGCCAATCGAGGGTTCTGCCTTCAAGGCTCAGGATGCGGCGGACCAGAACGATGCCTGCCCATGGGATTCCACGAGTTGGGGAATCAAGGAGAACGCGGCCGGACAGGCGTGGTACGACTCCTTGCTTCGTCAATACGCCGCATGGGGCGTTGATTTCCTGAAGGTCGATTGCATCGCGGACCATCCTTACAAGGCCAGCGAGATCCGCCAGATTCACCTCGCCATACAACACAGTGGCCGCCAGATGGTTCTGAGCCTTTCGCCGGGACCAACCGCCGTGGAGCACCATGACGAAGTGGCCGCGCTGGCCCAGATGTGGCGCATCTCGGATGACATTTGGGACATCTGGGATAGCGGCGCCCAGAGTTATCCGATCGGAATCAAAAACCAGTTTCCAAACGCGGCGCGATGGGCTCAATACGCCAGGCCCGGCAACTGGCCGGACGCCGACATGTTGCCCGTCGGCGAACTAAGCCCGTTCCCCGATGTAGGCCACGGGCCGCGCCACACACGCCTCGCGCCCAACGAGCAACAGACGCAACTGAGCCTGTGGGCCATGGCGCGCAGCCCGCTGATTGTGGGCGCCAACCTCACCCTTCTGGATGAAGCCACAACACGCCTGCTAACCAATGCCGACATACTGCGGATCGACCAGAACGCCACGGCCTCGAGACAAGTGCTCCGCGAAGGTGAACTGGTTGTCTGGACCGCCGATCTGCCCGGAGATCAACACGCCCTGGCGGTATTCAACCTGGGCGAAAATCCCATTACTGTCGAGAGGCCGTTGACGGATTTCGGCCTCGAAGCGGGGCCGCACGAACTGCGTAACGTGTGGACCGGCTTGCGTCTGCAGCCGGACTTGCATCTCAAGGCAACGCTCGATCCACACGCCTGTCTTCTGCTGATGGTCAAATAGCGTGAAGGTCGTTTACCGCTTGCTGGCGCGCGCGGCTCGGAACGGAGCCGCGACCGCGAGGGAGCGGTGCTATTGCTCTTTGGGCCCGCCCGGCGAGCGAGATGTGACCGGCTAGTTACCTGCCGCGCGGGGCTCCATGAGCCGCCAGATGATTGTTATGGGCCTCCTGCGCATGAGCGACTTGCTCTCGCGTCGGGCCCTGATGAGGCGCGCGGCCTGCCTCCATTTCTTCGCGCGAGGGTTGGACCGTGACTCCGCCCCGGCCATTGAACGCATGGTTCGGACCCGTGACGTTGCGCACCACGGTGCGGTCCTCGTAAACGTGGTGAACGTTGCGCACGTCCACATTCGTGATCACCGTGTTGTGGTGGAAGGCATTGCCGATCCAACGTCCGCCGGTGAAGCCCGAGCCGAAGTAGCCGTTACCGTAGTTGACCCCGCCGTAGAAGCCAACTCGCGGACCCCAATACCCTTCGTGCCAGTTGTACCTGCCGTCCACGAAGCCCCAATAGCCGGGCGTCCACAGTACGCCAACAGAGGGAGGCATAACCCAGGCACCCGGCACCCAATAGTAGCCATAATCGCCGTACTGGTAATAGCCGGGCGTCCAGATGTAACCGTCGCCGGGACACGGCGGCTGATCGAAGACGGCGATCGGCGGCGGCGCCACGTTCACCGTAAAGACAACTCCGGCGAAGGCCACGGACGCGAAGAGCGCAGCCGACACCAGAATCAAAGAAGCAGTCGATTTGTATCTCATCTCCGTGTTCTCCTTTAGCGGCCGACTATCCTAAGTCTACGCCGCCGGAATCCGGTTGGGATGCCAAAGCTGTGGAAGCCTTCACCATCCCTTGAAGGTGACCTCGAAATCCGTCTCCTGCGTGGCCGGCTGATAGACGCACATCGCAGGATGGAAGGTCCACTGAGAGACCACACGCACCGCCTCTTCCGCCAGGTCCGGACGCACGGCGTCCAGAACCTTCAACGCGGCGGGCTTGCCGTCCTTGCCGACCCTCCCGTGCACCCGCACCGTGACGGCCTCGGTGGACAGCGTCTTCGGCTCTGGCTGCGGGGTATTATCGGCGAACGCGCGGTGGAACTCGAGGCACGAATTCTCGATCTTCGCGTCCGGCGGATAGGCGAAGTACTCCGGCGGGTAGTCGGTCCGGACCACCACGTTGAAATCGATGTCGAGCAGTTTCTCGTGGCCGACCCAGCGTTCGACGTGTCCCGGAAGCGAGGCGTTATTGAAGCGGAAGTAGGCCGACTGCCGGACCGTCTCGTCGCCCAGCCGCAGGGATATGAGGAGCCCGCTCCCGGCGTCCACACAGACCTGGCCCGACTGCTGCTGGTCGCCCTTGAGGGTGTCGAAGTCGATGCAACGCGCTCGACGGCCATCGAGAGTGGCGTCCGCGATAGAACGGATCAGATCGGCGGGTTCGAAGCGTCCGTGGAACGCGGGCAGCAACTTGCGGACGGTAGTCAACGCCGCCGGCTCGGCAGGCTCGGACCGATACGTAGCGAACTCGCTGCCATCCTGCACTCGAATGAACGTGTAAGTGCCGTAAGTGAACTCCCACCGCTTGTTCACGGGCGTTCTGACGCCGATCTTTATGGAGCCCTCCGAGGCTTCGCCCTGAGCGGGGCGTAGAACACGGAAGTTAGCGAATTCCTCGTTCGCCGGCCACACGGGCGTCGTAAGCATCACCGCCCGCTCCATCAGCCGTACCGCCTCGGCGTGCAACTGCGGATCCTCCACGGGCGCAGTGTCGGGCCGCAGCGTGGAGGTCTGGGCAAAGCAGGCCGGTAGGAACAACCACAAGCAGACTAACTGACTCCGTGGCATAGCTCGAGTATAAACTGCAGGGGAGCCAGGAGACAGAAGCCGGCAGAAAGTGGTCGTCCGCCGCGCTCAAGGCACAGGCTGTTCCGCCCACCCGCCGCCGAGAGCGCTGATGAGCTGAACGCTGCCGATCAGCCGCAGACCCAAGATCTGCGCGGCCGTGCGCCGGTTCTGCAGCAGATTGTTCTCGGCGGTGAGAACTTCGAGATATTCCGCCAGCCCCTCCGTGTACCGCGCCGTGGAGATATCGACGGTACGCTGGGACGCGTCGATGGCGAGGGCTTGGGCGCGGGCCTGGTCCTCCAGGACGCGCAGGTCGGACAGGCCGTCTTCCACCTGCTGAAAGGCCACCAACACCTGCTGGCGGTAATTGTCCACGCTCTCCCGATAGGCGGACTGGGCGACTTCGTAATTCGCTTTGATGCGGCCACCCTGGAAAATCGGCGTAGCGAGGAAGGAGCCAATGAACCACGCGGTGCTGGGGCCCGTGAGCAGATTGGTGAGGCCGGCGCTGGCGAAGCCCGCGCTGCCGGTCAGGCTCAGGTCAGGAAAGAAAGCCGCGCGGGCCACGCCGATGCGGGCGCTGGCGGCGCCCATCTGGCGTTCCGCCTCGGCCACGTCCGGCCTGCGCTCGAGCAGATCCGAAGGCAATCCCGGAGGCAGAACCGGCGGCACGAGGTTGAGAGGATTGGGAGGCAGCGAAAACTGGGAGGCCGGCTTGCCCACGAGTGTCGCGATGGCGTGTTCGAGCTCGTCGCGCTGCCGCTCGTCGCCCACGTAGAGAGCCTGAGTGGAATCGAGTTGGGCTTCCGCCGCGGCGACTTCCAGTCCGTTGGCGAGCCCGCCCTCGAAACGGCGCTGGGTCAGATCCAGGAAGTCCCGCTCTTCCTTGAGGTTTTGGGCCAGAACGGCGCGATCGGCATCGAGGTAGCGGAGATTGAAGTAGTCCTGCGCGAGGTCCGATTTCAGCGTGAGCAGGACTGTCTGGTAGGCCGCCACGCTTACCTGGTAATCGGCGCGAGCCGCTTCGACGGAGCGCCGGACCCGCCCCACAATGTTGACTTCGTAACTCACTTCGACCGGCAACGTGAAAGTGTTGTAGCTGTACGAAGAGGTGGGAGAACCAGGCTGGGAGGGGCGGTCCGCGCCGGTGTGGGTTCGCGAAAGCGCTGGACCGGCGTTAACGGCCGGATAGAGCTGCGCCTGGGCGACCCGTGCCACGGCCCTGGCCTGGTTGACGCTCTCGACGGCGGCCTTGACGCTCAGGTTGGCGCTGGCGGCCTGCTTCTCGAGATCGTTCAATACAGGATCGCCGAAGACCACCCACCAGTCGCCCTTGGCGATCTCGTCACGAGGCTGCGCCTCCTTCCACCCGGCCGGCGAAGGCTCTTTGAATGCGGGAGGAACCGGCGTCTGGGGGCGCTGGTAGTTCGGACCCACGACGCAGCCCACGGAACCGGCGAAGATGGGGAGGGCCAGTGCCCAGAATGTTCGAATTCGCGGCATGGCCCTCAGCGAACGGCCCCCTGCTTCTCTCCCGCAGGCTTCTGCACTTCAACCAGCGCACCTTCGGTGATGGAGTCGGATGGGTTCACGATGACGGAGTCGTCCGGCGAAAGCCCGGAGAGCACTTCCAGGCTGTTGCCAAAATCCCGGCCCGGCTGGATGGCCTGCAAATGGACCCTGCCTCCATCCTGAACCAGCGCCACCTGCGGCCCCTGGGCGCGGAAGAGCAACGCGTTGCCCGGGATCGCGAGCGTGGGACGGCTGGAGCGAAGGTGAAAGCTGACCTCGCCGAACTGGCCCGGCACCAGCACTCCGTTGGGATTCAGCACCTGCACCTCGGTGAGCTGCGTGCGGGTGGTGGGATCGATGGCGCGCGAGGTGCGCACCACTTTGCCCGGGAATTTCTGTCCCGCCACTTGCGGCACTGCCACGTCGGCCGATACTCCCGGCGCGATATCGGGGGCATAGGTCTCGGGGACATTGGCGTACACACGGAGGGTGGATGTTTCGGCCAGCCGGAACAACATCGTGTTCGTGCCGGCCGCGATCAACGAGCCAATGTCAATGTAGCGGGCGGTGATGGTGCCCGCGAAGGGCGCGGTGACCTTCTCGAAGGACTGTAGCTGTTTGAGCTGGTCCACATTGGCGATGGTGACGTTGAGGTTGGCTTCATCGGCCTTCAGTGTGCCAGTGGCTTGATCCACTTCCTGTTTCGAAACGCCATTGAATTTCAGCAGACTCTGATAGCGGGCGGCCGTGACACGGGCCAGGTCGAGGTTGGCCTGCGCCTGAGCCTGGGCGGCTTCCGTCTGGCGCAACTGCTGGTCGAGCTCGGGCGTTTCGATCTCCGCCAGGAGCTGGCCCGCCTCCACGTGAGCGCCAATATCCACCAGCCAGCGCTTGATGTATCCGTTGGTGCGGGCGTAGATGGGCGTCTCGATATAACCCTGTAGGTTGGCCGGGAACGTGACGGTGAGCTGGGCCGCGCTTGGCTGCGGATGCACCACGCTCACGGCATCGCGGGAGCTGTCCCGAACAACTGCGTCGAGCTTCTGTTGAACGGCGCGCTGACGGCGCAAGCCGAGGTACAAGGCGGCGAGGAGAACAAGAATCGCCAGGAGGGCAACCGCGGCGATGCTCCTCCCCGCGTGCGGGTGATGGCGCTGAGGCTGCGGCTTGCGTTCCTCTTCGGTAGCGAAGCCGCGCGTTGCGCTCTGGGGTGTGCGATCCATGATCTCCTAGCCTTCCGGCTCCGCCTGCTCGGTCATCAGCTCACGATAGCCCTTTCGGCGCATCGCGCTGAACACTACGGGAACGAAGAACAAGGTTGCAACGGTGGCGACCAGCAGGCCTCCGATCACCGCCCGGCCGAGAGGCGCATTCTGCTCCGCGCCCTCTCCCATTCCCAGGGCCATCGGCATCATGCCAATGATCATGGCCAGCGCCGTCATGATAATGGGCCGCAGCCGCGTCAGCCCGGCCGCGAGCGCCGCATCCAGCGAGTTCTGGCCCTCCTTGAGCTGGCCGGTGGCAAAGGTCACCAGCAGAATGCTGTTGGACGTCGCCACGCCAATGCACATGATCGCTCCCATGAGCGACGGAACGTTGAGCGTGGTGCGCGTGACGAAGAGCATCCAGACGATGCCGGCCATGGTTCCGGGCAACGCGGTGATAATGATGAACGGATCGAGCCAGGACTGGAAATTCACCACCATCAGCAGGTAAACCAGAATCACGGCGAACAGCACCCCGAACTCGAGACCGGTAAACGACGAGCGCATGGTTTCTACTTGGCCGCGTTCCACCATGAAGCTGCCACGCGGCAGTTGGTTGCGGAACTGGCCGATGACCTTGTCAACCCCCTCCGCCACGTTGCCGAGGTCCCGGTCCTGGGTGGCAGCGTAGATGTCGATGACCCGCTGCACGTCGTGGTGGCTGACGACAGCCGCGGCCTGGCCGCGATGTATGCCGGCCAGATTCGCCAGAACCTGCTGCGACTGCCCGAGGCTGCTGTTGAGCACGGGGATATCGCTCAGATCGCCCAGGGAGTGCATGCGGTATTGCGGCGTCTGGGTGACCACGGAGTAGTTGACGCCTTGCGGGCTCAGCCAGAAGCTGGGCGCGGTCTGGAAGCTTGTGGTGAGGCTGACCAGGGCGTCGTTGGCCACCTCCGCCTGGGTGAAGCCCATTTCCCGGGCTTTGGTGCGGTCGACATCGACAAAAACCACCGGCTCGTTCAGTTCCTGCTGGACGTGCACGTCCACGGCGCCGGGAACCTGGCGTATGCGCCGCACCATTTGATGGGCGATGGCCAGGTTGTTCCGCATATCCGCTCCGATAAGCTGCACGTCAATGGGCGACGGCAAACCGAAATTCAGAATCTGGCCGACGATGTCCGCGGGCTGGAAGAAGAACTGCGTTCCCGGGAACTCTCTCGGAAGTAGATGCCGGAGCTGCCGTATGTACTCGGCCGACGGCCGGTGCTCCTCGTTGAGCGCGATCAGAATCTCCGCATCCGCGGTTCCGATGACGCCGCTGTTGCTGTAGGTGAGATTGATCCCGCTGTAGGGCATGCCTATGTTGTCGAGCGTGGTGCGCAGTTCCTGCGGCGGGATCACGCGCCGGACGGCCTTCTCCACCTGGCCGCATAGGCTGGCGGTTTCCTCGATCCGCGTTCCCGTGGGGGCGCGCAAATGGAGGCGGATCTGGCCCGCGTCCACGCTCGGAAACAGATCGGAGCCCAACAGCGGGAGCAGCAGCAAGCTGGCCAGGCAGAACGCCAGGAAGGAAACGCCGAAGGTCCAGCGGTGGTGGAGGCACCATCCCAGGGAGGAGCCGTAGCGGTTGCGCATCGAATCGAAGCCAGCCTCGAACTGCTCATGAAAACGGCGGAAGATACCCGGCCCGCGGTGTGGTTCCGCTCGCCGCCTCGCCTCCAGCCGGCGCTCCGAACGGTAGAAATAGAACATCATCGTCGGAACCAGCGTGCGCGACAACAGATAGGACGCCAGCATGGCGAAGACCACGGCTTCGGCCAACGGCCGGAAGAGAAAGCCGGGGATGCCGGTCAGGAACATGATGGGGACGAAGACGATGCAGATACTGAACGTGGCCACCAAAGCGGGCGTCGCGATCTGGCTGGCGCTATTGAGAATGGTCTCGTGCAGCGACTTGCCTTCAGGCAAGAGCCGATTGGTATTCTCCACCTCCACCGTCGCGTCGTCGACCAGAATGCCGACGGCCAGAGCCAGGCCCCCGAGCGTCATCATGTTGATGGTCTCGCCCAGGGAACTCATGGTCAGCAGCGAGGTGAGGATGGCCAGCGGGATGGATGTGGCCACCACGAACGTCATGCGCCAGCTTCCCAGAAAGACCAAAATCATGATGGCGGTGAGGGCGGCCGCCAGGGTGGCCTCCCGCAACACGCCGTCGATGGCCGCGCGGACGAACAGAGACTGATCCGCCACCGGCTCGATCTTCAGATCCGGCGGAAGCGTGGCCGCAATGCGCGGCAGGGACTGGTGCACTCGCGAAACGATCTCCAGGGTGGAGGCCTTGCCGGTCTTGTAAATGGTCAGCAGCGTGGAACGGCGGCCGTTCACGTGAACGACGTTGGTCTGGAACTGGAACCCGTCGTGCACGTGGGCGACGTCGCGAACGTAGACCGGAGTGCCATTGACGACCTTGATGGGCAGATCGTTCAGTTCGGCCACACGCACGGGGCTGCTGTTGATCTCCACGTCGTATTCCCGCTGCCCCATCTTGATGGTGCCCTGCGGCAGGATCAGGTTCTGGGCGCTGACGGCGCCGACCACCTCCGCCCCGGAAATGCCGCGCGCCAGAAGCGCCTGCGGATCGAGATCGACACTCACCTGGCGCGGCTTTCCACCATACGGATTGGGAAGGGACGCGCCTTCGATGTCCGCCAGTTGAACGCGAATGAAGTTGGCGGCCAGATCGTACATCTGGCCCTCGGAGAGAGTGGGGCTGCTCAAACCCAACTGCAAAATGGGAACGCTTGAAGCCGTGTAGGCGATCACCAGCGGCGGCGTGGCGCCGGGGGGCATGGCCCGGATGGCAGCCTGGCCCACAGCCGTGACTTGTGCAATCGCGCCGTTGATGTCCGCGCCCTGCTGGAAGAAGATCTTAATGACGCCAACGCCGAAGTACGATTGCGATTCGATATGTTCGATGTCGTTGACGGCGGTGGTGGCGAAGCGCTCCGAGAGCGTGACCATGCACTGCTCGATGTCCTGGGGCGCCAGGCCCGAGTAACTCCACACCATGCTGACCACGGGAATGCTAATGCTCGGGAAGATGTCGGTGGGGGTGCGGTCAATCGCGACGACACTCAGAATCAGGATGAGCAGGGAGGCCACCACAAAGGTGTAGGGACGGTTCAGCGCCAATCGGACAAGCCACATCATAAAGAAACTGCTTTGACCCTCCTGACCACCATGGGGCCTACTGTATGACTCCCACCTGGGCGTGGGTGGTTACCGTTCACGGAGCCATATCGCATTCTAGCAGCCAGCGGAATGGACCCTCGGTGGCGCGGTATGCTGGCGGGTATGGGGGATGCGTTTGTGCCGCTAGTCCGGCTGCGGGGGGCGCCATGAATGGTCCCTGCTGCCGGCGGTTCGCCGGCCCCCTTCCACTGAGGCCACCCAAACCCATGAGAACCCTTCTGCTTACGATGCCATTCGTGTGTCTAGTCGCCGCCGCGCAGCCGCTGCCGCGGAGCCGGGCGTTCCACATCGAATACAAGACCACGGTGAAGGACGTGCCGGCGGGGAGGAAACGCGTCGAGCTGTGGATTCCGGCGCCGCACAGCGACGCCTATCAGAAGATCGCGAATCTGCGAATCGACTCGCCGGTCCCTTACGAAATGACGACGGCGGCGGACGGGAACACGATGGTCCACATTGCCACGGATCGGCCGGCAAACGGGGCTTTCACGATCACGATGAGCCTGGATGCGGTGCGCGAGGAGCACATACAAACGCGCCTGGTGGCCGGGCCGGCGCTCGGGCACGACGAGGATGCGAGCGAGTTGGCGCGGTACCTGAAGCCGGACCGGCTGGTTCCGCTCGACGGACAGATTCGGGCATGGGCGCGGGACGTGGTGGAGAAGGCGAACGCGCATACGGATCTCGAAATGGCGCGCGCGATTTACAACCACGTGGTGGCGACCGTGAAATACGACAAGACCGGGAAAGGGTGGGGGCGCGGCGACATCTATTACGCCTGCCAGGAGCGGCGCGGGAACTGCACCGACTTCCACGCCATCTTCATCGGCTACGCGCGCGCGCTGGGCATACCGGCGCGGTTCGCCATAGGGCTTCCGCTGCCAGCCGAGCGCGGCGAAGGGCAGATTGCGGGCTACCATTGCTGGGCCGAGTTTTACGCCAAAGGGATTGGCTGGGTGCCGGTGGACGCCTCGGAGGCGGCGAAAGACCCGGCGAAACGCGAGTACTTCTTTGGCGCCCACGATGAGAACCGCATCGAGTTCACGAAAGGGCGGGACGTGCTACTGGCGCCGAGGCAGGCGGGCGAGCCGCTGAACTATTTCGTGTATCCCTATGGCGAGGCCGACGGGACGGCGCTCGCGGGTATAGAGCACGAGATGACTTATCGGGACGCGGTAACCGCGGGGGGCGTCTTGGCGGCCGAGAGGTAGCTCGCGAGGAAGGCCGAGACGCGCTGGCGATACCGGGCGGGGTCAGGCCTTCCAAGGTATGGCGGTCTTGCCACATCGGCACGCGATCTTGTTCTCGCCGGGCACGGTCTGCCGTGCGGACACGGGGACGGAACAATGCTGGCACCCGAAGAGCTTGTTGAGTTCTTCGAGGTCGTTGAGGGCGACATTGATGTCGGCATCGGCGATCGTGTCGGGGCGGTCGTGAGATCCCGCGTTGGCTACGAACACGGAGGCCTCGAGGCGCAGCAGGACCGGATGGTCCTTGAGGGTGGCGCTCTTTTTGTTAAGGGTTGATCGCAGCGCGCTAAGGAGCTCCTGGCTCATCCGTTCCTCGTTGGTCTCGTTGTAGCGAAAAGCAACCTTCACTTCTAATCGCTCACAGAGTTGCTTCAGCACCCTCTCTGTCAGGGTCCGAACGTCGTTGGCGACGGGGAGATGTTTCTTACGCTTGTCTCCGATCAGCTTCCAGAGATCCTTCGGACTCGGCTTAAGCTGTGTGCCGTTGTCCGCGTCGCAAAAGACTTCCACAGCCAGCCAGCCGCGTGGCCCGAGCTCCCGCTTAATGAGGTCGAACCAGAACGATTCGTGTGTGAGGAGGATGATCTGCCAGTCACTGAATTCATCCGCGAAGAGCCTGATCAACCGCCGCCGGTGGCCAATATCAAAGCTGGTTATGACGTCGTCAAGGACAAAGAAATTCGATCGCTTGTTGAACAGCTTGACCGAGGCGAGGAAGAGGGCGATACCGAGGCTGTTCAAGTGAGACTCACTCAAGTACTTCATGGGAGGATACGTTGGCTCGCCGTGGAAGAAGTACTCGAATTCGACACCCTCTTCCCCAACGACCCTGAGGCGTACCCTGTCCACGTTCTCGTCAGGGTGAAGGGCACCGTAGTATTTCCCTACGTTGCAGGAGACAACGTCAAGCACGCTCTGGAGGGCTGTGGTCTGGACGGTGATGAAATCACTGAAGATTATTTGCAGTGTCGTGATCTGCGCTTCGTATAGTCGCTTGACTGCGCTGCTTGAGCAATACTCGCGGAATGTCGAGCGCAGATCGTTGATTCTGGAAATCAGATCGATGATTCCCTTCTCTTCCTCACTCAGCTCCAGCGCCTTGGCTGCTTCGTACGTCTTCGTGGCGTGGGTCTCGAGCACTGCCCGGAACCGGTCCGCAAGGGCCCCAAAGGTTGCGTTGTCCGGCACCGGTTCGAACCGCTCGAACCTTTCGCGCACTCCGCGCGCGTGCTCCACGTGAGCTGCTGTAAATCGCTTGATCTCGGATTGAAGCTCGGCGGAGAGGTCGGCGGAGCACTTGTCAAGCGATGCGCAGGCGGCCGCAACCTCGCCGAGGGCACTCGTGTAGGCGTTCTTTAGCCGCCTGACTGCGTCGAACTCCTTGCGGGCTGCATCGAACTGTTCGATGCGGGTCTGGAGCAGCTGCGACAGCGCGTCGGAGTCTACGGAAGCACCGCATAGGGGGCATGAACCAGCGTCGCAGATATGGTCGTCGATAACTGACTTGCCCTTTCGCAGAAATTCCTCAAGCGTGAGCTTTCGGATTTGTTCTCTGCTCTCCAGCGTGCGCTCGTATTCCGGGGAGAACGCCTCGGACGCACTCTTTGCCTTCCCAAGGGCGCCGATGAGGTCCTCAGCCGCGCTCCGAGCCCGATCCAGCGCGAGCTTTCTTTGCGCTTTCTCCTGGTGGTTGAAGCGTGTCTTCAGCCGGTCGACGGCGGTGTCGCAAGTGCCGTCGTCGATGACCGAAAAGCCGAGTGCGTACGGCGCTACGAGTTCGTCCAGAGCCAAGTAGAGTTCCTGTGGGGTGGCGATGGTCTTGTTGGTTAGGAGGAGCAACTTGCCCTGCCGCGTGTCGGCAAGGGACTTGGCCCCAGCGTAGGCGTCCTCTTTTCGCAGAGCGTTGAGTGCCGACTGTATCGCGGCCCGAAAAGCGAGGACGTCATCATAACCAACGATGCTTGCGACGTCCTTACGCTTGTCCCCCTTGGTCTTGCAGACAAACGAGGTCATGTCGGCCGCTCGTAGCAGGAGCCGTTCGGTGCGTGCCTGTTCGATATACGGCTTTACTCTCCCGGATCTATTGGGGCCGGTTACGCTGAGGTCGGCCTTTAGGGTCTTGGATATCGTAAGATCTCTCTCATCGAACACGAGCGTCACTGTCGCGTCTTCGCCGTCCTGGAGGAGCACGTTTCGTAGCGAACCTTCGTTGCAGTCCTCGCGCCAAAGGTGCGCGACACGGTCGAAGATCATCCATTCGACCGCGTCCGCAATACTGCTCTTCCCGCTGGCGTTCTCACCGAACACGGCTATGCTCTTGCAGTCGGAGCGGAGGTCGATCGGCATTGTAAAGCGGCATCCGCGGAATCCCGTGATTTCCAGGCTCCTCAGCCTCACCACGATGGCCCGCCTCTCCGCTGATCCGCCAGGGCCTGGAGTAGCCGCGTCTTGGTCAGCTTGCCTTGTCGTTGCAGCTCCTGGACAGCCGCGACGACGTTAGGATCGAGCGCTGTGTTGCTTTGGAGATCGTCAACGAATTCTCGGACTACTTGGATTCCAGACTTGATAGTGGGCGTGTCCATGTCCGCTCCTTGAGGCAGCTATCATATTCGATTGGGGTGGAAAGAGCAAGGACAATTTGAAGCTGCGTTTTTCCAAATCGTACCCGTTTAATGTTGGCGCGATCAGATTATCCGATGGTATTGTCGGAGTTCCTTCTGGCCCTTCCCGAAGGCCCGGCTGTTGAGTATCCATTCGGGGCGTCGCGCCTGATGTACATAGGGATGTCGGAGTCGGCAAGCGATTGCGGTCCCGCCTGTCAGGGTGATCCGGAAATGCGGCGATTTCCAACTATGGTAGGGTCCGGCCGATGCTGTTTTCATATCACGGCATGGGTTTTCTTGGTGTCCTCGGGACGGACAGCGCAGCGGAAATCGAGTGTCCGGGAGCCTACCCGATCTGTGACAACCAGTGTGGTATCGCCTTCCCTGCCTCGGTGATGCAAGGATCGGCCGGCGAGGTGGACTGGGCGCGATGGGCATGAGCCGTGTCGTGCCCGGAGCGGCCTCGCTCAAGGTGCTCTGCGGAACTTTTGACGCCGCCGCCGTCGACCGGCCGTCGTGGCGAATGTGACGGGTGCGCACAGATTGGCTTGGGGGGTCGGGGCTCCCTAGCTGAAGCGGTACGGCGCGCGTTGGGGACGGCTGAGCATGCCGTTGGCTTCGTCGTCGTTCAGGAAGCGCTCCTTGGCGGGATCCCAGCGAAGGCGGCGCTTGGTCTTCATCGCGATGTGATGCAGCAGGCAAGTGGAGCAGGCGCGGTGGCCGATCTCGACCGGGGCGATGGGCTCCTTGCGGCTGCGCACGCAATCGAGCCAGTTGCCGTGCTGATCGTCGCTCTTATAGAGATGAATCTCGCTCGGGCCGATGACGCTGTCGAGGATCTTGGGATCGCTGGCTTCGAGCGGCTGCGGCTTGTGCCTGGTGTCGCCGGCGTCGCCGGGCGTTACCGATTCATCGCGCGTGACGAAGATCCAACCCTGGGCGCCGTAAAACTTGATGCCGTTGGGATAACTGTCGGAGATCGACATGGTCACGCCGTTGGCGTAGACGGCTTCGGTCTTGAAGGTCCCGTGCACGTCCCACAGGCCATGCTTGGGGAACTCCGCAGTTCCCCAGATTTCGACCGGGCCGGTGTGCTCGGTGTTCATGCCCCAGTGGGCGGTGTCGACGTGGTGCGCGCCCCAGCCGGTGATCATGCCCGCGCCGAACTGCTCCAAGCGCAGCCAGCCCGGCCGGTCGAAGCCGCTTTGAGGATGCACACGAATCTCCGTGTAGTAGACCTGGGGCGTGGAGCCGAGCCAGGCGTCGTAATCCAGGTTTGGCGGGACGGGCATTTCGGCGGCGTCGGGTCCGGAAGGGTCCACCGGCAGACCGATCTCGACGTGTTTGATCTCGCCGATGCGGCCGTTGCGCACCAGCTCACAGGCGCGATGAAACTGCTTCCAGGAGCGCTGCTGCGATCCGATTTGGAGGATGCGGCCGGACGCGCGGACTGCGTCGCTGAGATACCGGCCTTCGGCGATGGTCAGCGACGTGGGTTTCTGCAGATAAACGTCTTTGCCGGCGCGCACGGCGTCCGCCGCGAGAATAGCGTGCTGGTGATCGGGCGTCGAGATCAGGACCGCATCGATGTCCTTGTTCGCCAGCAGCTCGTGGTAGTTTCGATAGCCGGCCACGCCGTCGTAGGGCTTGCCGGTCTTCTGGGCGTAGTGGCCATTAACCAGCGTTTTCGCCAGCTCGACGCGGTTCGCGTCCAGATCGCAGACGGCCACGATGCGGGCGGAATCGTACTTCCAGGTCCCGGGCATGTCGTGGATGCGAGAGATGCGCCCGGCGCCGATCGCGCCGACGTTGATCCGGTTGGTGGGGGCCGTGTCGCCAAATACGGTGGAGGGGACGATCGCGGGGAACCCGGCGACGGCCGCCGCTCCCACGCCCGTTTGCAGAAACGATCGCCGCGTGCGCTTCCGCTTGGCTGGCATCGACGCCTCCTTAGCCGATCTTCTCACAGGGGAGGCATGTCTGAGAATGCAAACGGCGGGCCGCTGGTGCGACCCGCCGGGAAAAGCGTGGCGAGGAGGGCGTGCGCCACGTTCTAGCGATGCTGACCGCCACCTCCACCCGAAGAGTGGCCGCCACCTCCACCCGAAGAGTGGCCGCCGCCTCCACCTGAAGAGTGACCGCCGGAGTAATGAGAGCCTCCGCCGGAAGAGCGGCCGCCGGAATACGACCTCGGCGCGGCGTATGACCGCGGAGCCGAATACGACCTTGGCGCGGAATAGCTGCCGCTACGCGGCGCCGCGTAAGAGTGGGCTGCGTACGACGGCGAACTGCGGTAGCCCTGGGCCGACCCGTATCCCCGATTGCCCGCTCCCGCGTATCCGCGAGCAGCGGACTGGCCGGCGTAGGACCTGTTCACAGAGCCGTAGTTCCGCCAATTCCCCGACGCGGCACTGCGAGCTCCCATAGCCCGCGTGTTGCCACCGAACCGATTCGCCACAGCCCGGTTTGCGTAAGGAACGCCCATACGGTGGGCGGGATTATGCGCCCAGCCGACCCGGCCGTTGAACCCGTGGCCCCAATAGCCGCCGTAACCGAATCCGCCGTGGAAGCCGTAGCGGCCGAAGAAGCCCGCATTTAGGAACAGGCCATGGCCGAACCAGCCGCAGCCCCATCCCCAGCCACCCCATCCAAACCAGCCCGGGAAGAAGGAGCCCATGTAGATTCCGGGACCCCATCCGAAGCCAAAGCCGAAGCCGAATCCCGGCGGATACCACATGTAGGGATATTCGCCCCAGACCGGAGGACCCCAAACGTAGGCCGGGTTGTAGACCGGGACGTAGATCACCTGCGGATCGGCCGGCTGGATATCGATGGCGGTCTGGCCGTCCTGGGTGTCGTTGGTCACCACTTGCTGCGGCCCGGTGTTCAGCCTGCCGTTCGCTCTTGCCCGCGACCGCATTCGCTGCACTGCGCTCATGACATCGGCTTGCTGGGCAAGGAAGGCGTTGCCGAGGTCGGTGGTCCAGCGGATATCGTTGGCCAGGAGGCCTAACGCCTGAGGAAACGCCACCAGGGCCTGGACGCTGGGATCCCAGTTCTGCTGCCTCGCGGCGGCCATCAGTTGCGCTCCCTGGAGATTGCCGTTCTGCGTGAGCCACTGTTGCGCTTCGGTGATCTCCAACGGGTATGTGCTCGCGGCCAGAACCTGGCTGAGCAGCGGGTCGGGGTACAGCGCGACCGGGGCCACCAGATTGTCCAACTGCTGGGGCGCAAGAAGCGGCGCAGACTGTTGCTGCTGCTGCGGCCCTGGCATTGCCGGTGGGGCGGGGTTCTGCGCGAAGCTCACCGGGCTCGCGATCAGCAGCGCGGCAAGAACCGCCACCGCTCGCTGGATCGCCGTCCTGTTCCTTGATGTCCTCATCGTTCTACCGCCTTTCACCCAGGACAATAGCAAGCTGGGGGCCGTTTTCCATTCCATTGAAAATAGGCCGCTTACCGCGAAGCCGGCGCGGGGCGGCTGGCCGGAAACCACCAGTCCGGCTGGAATGGGCCGAAGCTCAGGTGAACGTCAGCCGCTTGGCGTCCCTCTGAGCCTCGAGCACCAACTGGGTCGCCAGCAGCGCCTCGTCCTGATCCTGGGCGATGTGGGTACGGTTCACGATGTCGCCGACGAATTGCCGGCCGAAGGGGAGATCGACTTTGCTGCAGTCCATGTAGCGCGCTTCGTTGCGGTCCACGATGAAGAGGTGGTTGCCACCGGGACGCCCGGCGATATCCACGTACTTGCGCGCCTCGATGTAGCCGTCGGTGCCCAGAATGAACAGGCGCCCGTCGCCCCACACGCCCAGTCCCTTTGGCGTATACCAATCGACGCGCACGTACCCCGCGCCTTTGTTGCCCTGGAGCATCATGTCGCCGAAATCCTGGAAGTGCGGTTTGTCGGGGTAAGCGACGTTGGCGACCTGCGAGGCCGCAACCCCGGCTGTGGTGGAGCCGGTGTAATAGAGGAACTGATCCACCTGGTGGGACCCGATGTCGCAGAGGATTCCGCCGTAACGGGCGGGATCCCAGAACCAGTCCGGTCGGCTGGACGGGTTCACCTGGTGCGGAGCGAGGTTAACGGTTTGCACTACGCGGCCGATGGCGCCGGCCTGAACCAGTTCGCCCGCTTTCACGGCCGCGCGCACCTCGAGGCGCTCGGAGAACATGACGGCGTAGATGCGGCCGGTCTCGCGGATGGTCTTTCGCACTTCGGCAAGCTGCTCCAGGGTGATGACGCCGGGCTTGTCGCTGAGGTAGTCCTTGCCGTGGCGCATCACGCGAATTGCCAGCGCCGCGCGTTGATCGGGGATGGGCGCGCCGGCCACCAGTTGAATGGACGCATCGCTGAGGATCTCATCCTCGCTGCGGGCGATCTTCACCGCGCCGAAGTGAACCTGGAAATCGGCCAGAGCTTTCGGATCGGTGGAATAGACGGAGTCAAGCTGGCCGCCGCCGCGCTTCACGGCCGCGGTCATGCCCAGGATGTGCGGATGGTCGAGGCCGATGACCCCGAAGCGGATGGAGTATTTCGGCTGCGTGCTCTCATCCGGCGATGGCGCGGCGACTTCGTGCACCACGGGACCCGCGCCCACCTGGAGCCCGAATGCCGGCAACGCCGGAATCAACCCAGCAGGTCCGATGGTTTGCAAAAAGCGCCTCCGATTTGCGTCCATGCCGCGATCTTAGCTCAAACGGGGGCGGGCCGGCCGAAGCGCCACCAACCCGGTTACTATTGAAGTGCGCGGCGTGGACCGCAAGGGGGTTGCGATGGACATTTCACGAAGAGACTTAGGGCTGCTCTTTCCGTTCTTGGCCGCGGCTGGCGCACAGGCGCAAGAGCGGCAAACGCTGCCCTCGAAGATCTACGCGAACTCGGCGATTCCCTACAAGGCTGATCCTGAGACAGCCGGCAAGAAGGCCAGAGAGTTCTTCCACGGGGTGAACCACTCCGGCTTCGGGCTTGAGATGCACGAAACCATTCTCGGCCCGGGCGTGCGCACCCATGCTCCTCACAAGCACGTGCACGAAGAGATCATTGTCGTGTTCGAAGGCACAGCCGAGGTGTCGATCGAGGACAAGACAGCGCCGGCCGAGGCGGGATCGGTGATCTACTTCGGCTCGAACCAGATGCACAGCGTTCGCAACGCTGGAACCACGCCGTGCAGATACTACGTGCTCGAGTTGCGGGGCGCGGAGGCCTGAGGCAGACCCGCGCTTACGACAGGATTCCCATGCGGCGCGCGACGCGGGCGAGAACGGCCAGGGCGCGGTCGAGGTGATCGCGGGTGTGCGCGGCGGTCACAATGGTTCGGATGCGGGCCTTTCCTTTCGGCACGGTGGGGAAGCCGATGCCGGTCGCGAAAAGGCCTTCCTCGAAAAGCGCCGCGGAGAACTCGTGCGCGAGCTTCGCCTCACCTACCATGACGGGCGTGATGGGCGTCTCGCTCGCTCCCGTGTCGAAGCCGGCGGATTGAAGGCCGCTCTTGAAGTAGCGCGTGTTCTCCCAGAGGCGCTCAATGCGCTCGGGCTCCTCTTCCAGGATGTCGAACGCGGCCAGGCAGGAGGCGGCGACGGAGGGCGGGTGCGAAGTGGAAAACAGAAACGGCCGCGCGCGGTGGTAGAGGTAATCGATGAGGTCGCGGCTTCCGCACACGTAGCCGCCCAGCACGCCGATCGTTTTCGAGAGCGTGCCTACCTGGATATCCACCTTGCCGTGCAGGCCGTAGTGATCGACCGTGCCGCGCCCGTTGCGCCCGAGGACGCCCGAGGAATGCGCGTCGTCGATCATCATAATGGCGCCGTGGCGACGGGCCGCTTCGACCAGAGCGGGCAAGGGCGCGATGTCGCCATCCATTGAAAACACGCCGTCGGTAATGAGAAGCTTGCGGCCCGGGTCGGAGGCGAGCTCGCCTAGGATCACGTCGGCGGCCGCGGCGTCTTTGTGCGGGAAGACGTGGATCTTGGCCTTCGAGAGGCGGCAGCCGTCGATGATGCTGGCGTGGTTCAAGGCGTCGGAAATGATGTGGTCCTCGGGGGTGAGAATCGCCGCGACCGTTCCGGCGTTGGCTGCGAAGCCGGATTGGAATACGACGCAGGCCTCCACCTTCTTGAAGGCTGCGATGCGGCGCTCGAGCTCCATGTGGATGCTCATGGTTCCGGCGATGGTGCGCACGGCGCCCGAACCAGCGCCATAGCGGCGGGCTGCATCGATGGCTGCCTCAACCAGCTTGGGATGGTTCGCAAGACCGAGGTAGTTGTTCGAGGCCAGGTTGACGACCTCTTTGCCGTCGAAGCGGCTGAGCGGCTCGCAGGCGCCCTCGAGCTGGCGCAATCGCTGATGCGTGCCCGCCTGCTTCCAGGATTCGATTTCGGCGGTGAGATAAGCGAGAGGTGCGTGGGTCTCCACGGGTTCATTGTACGGCGGAACGACAGGCCCCATGGCTGGTAGAATCCGGTGATGGTGCCCAGATCTCGTTTTCTCAAAGTTGCGGCCGCGATCGTTCTGCTGCTGGCGGCGGGCATCGCCTCGCTCATCCGGTTCGACGTTCCGCCGGAAGGGCTGCGGGCGAAATACGCCGCTCCGCCTTCGAAATTCGTGGATATCGGCGGCTTGCAGGTTCACTATCGCGATGAGGGCCAGGGGCCGGCGTTGGTTTTGCTGCACGGCGCGGCATCGTCTCTTTTCACTTGGGACGCTTGGGCCGCGGACTTGTCGAAGAACTATCGCGTCATCCGTTACGACCTGCCCGGCTTCGGGCTCACCGGGCCCAACGCCACGAAGGATTACAGCATGGCGTGGCACGTTCGCTTCCTCGAGGCATTTCTGAACAAGCTGAACGTGCCAAGCTGCGCGCTCGCGGGCAACTCTTTCGGCGGGCGCATTGCCCTCGAATTCGCTTCGGCCCATCCTGACCGCGTGAAGAAACTGATCCTGGTGGATGCGGGCGGCTACCCCATGCCGCCACGCAAGATCCTGGCGATGCGCCTGGCGAGGATGCCCGTGGCCGGGCGGGTCGTCGAATATATGACCCCGCGGTTCTTTGTGGCCATGACCATCCGCCAGATGTACGGCGACCCGAGCCGCTTGACGGACGCCGTCATAGACCGCTACTACGACATGATCCTCAGAGCGGGCAACCGCGAGACGTTCCGAATCCTCAGCCGTTCCGTCGAATCGGTTTCGACCAGGAAGATTCAGGCGCTCGCCGTGCCGACTTTGATCCTATGGGGCGCACAGGACCGGACGATTCCGGTCTCGTACGCCGAACGGTTCCACCGCGACATACGCGGCTCGCGACTGATTGTTTATCCCGGCGTCGGTCATGGGCCGATGGAGGAGATCCCCGCGGACACGATCCGGGACACACGGGTGTTCCTGGCGGCGCCCTGAGTTCAGCCGATAATGGGTCAGGGGGCTGGGATGAGCGACATCACTACGCTGTTCTGGGACGTCGGGGGCGTGCTGCTGTCGAATGGCTGGGACCATGGCGAACGTAAGCGCGCCGTGGAGCGATTCGCGCTGGAGCCTGAGGAGTTCGAGGCGCTCCATGAGCGGGTGTTCAAGGCTTTCGAGAGCGGCGGCGTCAGCCTCGACGAGTATTTGAAACAGACCGTCTTCGCGCGGCCGCGCCCGTTCTCGGCCGACGACTTCCGGAAGTTCATGTTCGCGCAATCCGAAGCCTGCCCGGAGACGATTGGGATCGCTGCCGGCCTGGCGCGCTCGCATCGGTACCTCATGGCTACGATCAACAACGAATCGCGCGAGCTTAACGTCTACCGCATCCGGCAGTTCGGCCTCGGGGACTGCTTCAGCGCGTTCTACAGCTCGTGCTTTCTGGGCGTGCGGAAACCCGATGCCGCCATATTCCGGCGCGCGCTCGATTTCACCGAGCGGGCTCCGGGGGAGTGCATCATGATCGACGACCGGCCGGAGAACCTGGAAGCGCCGGCGGAACTGGGGATGCGCACGATCCGGTTCGAATCGGCGGCACAGCTTCGCGAGGAGCTCGGCCGTTACGGGGTCGAAACGGGGGCCGCGGCGTGAGGGCCGGACTATACACCTGTACGAGGTGCTTGATTCCCCCTTCGCCCGCCGGTATACTGGCTATTTCGATGTCTCGCTTTGACGCCAACTCGTTTACCTACTGGTACTGGGGCTTTACCCTGTCCGGGTAGAGTGGCGTTGGTTTGAGACGCGAGGCTGAAGGAAACCAACCCACTCGAGAGAGTGGGTTTTTTGTTTTTGAAGGAGCGAAGCCATGATCATCTCGATGAGGCAGCACGCGACCAAAGAGGAAGTGGACGCCGTCTGCGCGCAGATTCAGGAGTTCGGATACAAGGTCCATACGATCCAGGGCGAGGAGCGGGTTGTGATCGGCGCGGTGGGCGTGGGCGACGTCACCGAGTGCCTGGAGCATCTGCAAGCGATGCCCGGGGTCGAAAACGCGGTGCGCATTTCGGCGCCCTACAAATTCGTCAGCAGGGAGTTTCAACCCGCGCGCAGCCGCGTGAAGGTGAACGGCACGGCGGTGGGCGGGAACGAGTTCATCGTGATGGCGGGGCCCTGCTCGGTGGAATCCGAGCGGCAGATCATGGAGACCGCGGAGGCGGTGGTGCGCGCCGGAGGCCAGATCCTGCGGGGCGGCGCGTTCAAGCCGCGCACATCGCCTTACGACTTCCAGGGGCTGGAGGAAGAAGGCCTGAAGCTGCTGCGCAAGGCGAAGGAAGCGACAGGCCTCGACATAGTCACCGAGGTGATGAGCGACAGCGACGTCAGTCTGGTTGCCGAGTACGCCGACGTGCTGCAGATTGGCGCGCGCAACATGCAGAACTTCGCGCTGCTCAAAAGCCTGGGCCGCGCGGGACGCCCGATTCTGTTGAAGCGCGGTTTGAGTTCCACCATCAAGGAATTGCTGATGTCGGCCGAGTATATCCTGGCGCACGGGAACCCGAACGTGATTCTTTGCGAGCGGGGCATACGCACGTTCGAGACGGCCACGCGGAACACGTGCGACATTACGGCCGTGCCGGTTCTCAACGAGCTGACGCACCTGCCGGTGATTCTCGATCCGAGCCACGCGACGGGCAAGCGGAGCCTGGTGGCGGCGCTGGCGCGGGCGGCGGTGGCAATCGGCGCGGACGGCATTATGGTGGAAGTGCATCCACACCCGGAGAAGGCCGTGAGCGACGGCGCACAATCGCTTACCATTCCGCAGTTCCAGGCGATGATGAAACAGCTCGCGCCGTACCTGGATCTCTGGAGGGAGAGCCGGAAGGCCGAGGCGGCGGTGGCGCAATAGCCGCCGGAGCGGGAGAGCACGCGCGGTCCGTGCCGCGGTGCTCTATAATTAGCAATCGAGGAGCACGCGTCCCTTCATGGAGGATTTCAAGAAAAAGCTTCAGGACGAGATTTCTGCGCTCGAACGCGAGTTGCGGACCGAATTGCCCAGGGAAATCCTGAAAGCTCGCGCGCACGGCGACTTGAGCGAGAACGCCGAATACCACGCCGCCAAAGAGCGGCAGCGCTATGTTGACGCCCGCCTGCAGCAACTACAGCGGCGTATGGTGGAGTGGTCCATGGTGGACCTCACGAAGATCCCGCACGGCCGCGTGGGGCTCGGCTCCAAGGTGGTGGTGTTCGACAGCGGGAAGAATGAGGAGATCGCGTTTCGGCTCGTCACCAGCGAAGAGGCCGACGTCTCCAAGGGTTTAATCTCGACGAATTCTCCCATCGGACGGGGGTTGCTCGGCAAGGAAGTCGGCGACGTGGTCACCATCCAGATTCCAGGCGGCATGCGGGAGATGGAGATTCTCAAGCTCACCACCATACACGACGTGGAGAACGTGGATCTATGACCTATACGCGCGTCATCGGAACCGCGTGCAACGCCGTCATCCGTCAGATCGTCCGCGGCCTCGCTCTTTCGAGAATCCATCCCAACGTCCTGACGTTCATCGGCCTGCTGATTAACGGGGTTGCGGCCGTGCTTCTGGCCTCCGGCCGGTTTGTGGCGGCGGCCCTGGTGATGGGCGCGGCCGGAATCTTCGACATGGTGGACGGGCGGGTGGCGCGCGCAACAAACCAGGTGACGCTGTTCGGCGCCTTCTTCGATTCCGTGGTGGACCGCTACTCGGACCTGGTGCTGCTCATGGGGCTGCTGGTCTACTACGCCTCCATCAACCGCTTCTTCTACGTTGTTCTGACGGCCGTCGTGATGACCGGCTCGGTGATGGTGAGTTACACGCGGGCGCGCGCCGAGTGCATGATCCCGAAGTGCAAGGCGGGCTTTATGGAGCGCCCGGAGCGCATGGTGCTGCTGATCATCGGAGCGCTGTTCAACCGCATGGCGCCGGTGCTGTGGGTGATTGCCGTGATCGCGAACATCACGGTGATCCACCGCATGCTGTTCACGTGGCGCGAGACCAAGCCGCTCGAGCAGCAGGCGCAAATGCGCATGGCCGCGGGCGCGCGCGAGCAGGGCTGAACCTTCACACCTCGGAGCCCGACGTCGTGATGGTGAGACGGCCGTGCTTGACGCCTTTGGTCGAAATCAGTGCGTCGGCGATCTTCCTTACCTCGCCGGCCTTCCCGCGCACCACCAGCACTTCCAGGCAATGATCGTGGTCCAGGTGGACGTGCAGAGTTGCCAGCACGTGGTGGTAGTGCTCGTGCTGCATGGAGGTGAGCTTCTCGTTAAGCAGGCGCACGTGGTGGTCGTAGACAATCGAGACCGTGCCGACCACGCGCTTCTCCGGCGATTCCCATGCCTGCTCGACCAGTTCCTCGCGGATCAGGTCGCGGAAGGCCTCGGAGCGGTTGGTATAGCCCCGCTTCTCGATGAGATCGTCGAACTTCTCCAATAGCTCCGAATCGATGGCCACGCCAATGCGGCTGAGTTCTCCCATTTGTGACCCATTATAGGCGGAGGTAACCTGGGGGCGCTGGACTTCCGCTGCGAACTTACAAGGGGGGTGTAACCGGCGGGACTGCCGGCGGCGTCTCCCCATTTCAGGATAAACTCCACCTTTTCGGGGAAAACCGATGACTGCTTCAAGATGGCTGTTGGCCGCAGCCGCGGTATCGCTGGCGGCGCCGGTGGCCCAGGAAGAGCCGGTCATTCGCATCACCGTCAACCTGGTGCAGGTGGATGCCGTGGTGACGGATTCGAAGGGCCATCACGTCACGGATCTGAAGCCCGAGGATTTCGAGATCATCGAGGACGGGCGCCCGCAGAAGATCACGAACTTCTCGTATATACGGCTCGCCGAGCCATCGCCCCCAACCGCCAACGAGGGCCCCACTGCGCCTCCCGCGACACCAGCCCCGCTGAAACGCGAGGATGTGCGCCGGTCTATTGTTGTCGTGGTGGACGACCTCGGCCTGTCTTTCGAGAGTATGGGGGGCTTGCGGCAGGACCTGAAGCGGTTCGTCGAGCGGCAGATCCAGCCGGGGGATATGGTGGCGATCGTCCGCACCAGCGGCGGCGTCGGCGAACTGGAGCTGTTCACCAACGACCGGCGAGCTCTGCTCGAAGCCGTAAACAGGCTCCGGTGGTATCCCATGGGCAGCTCCGGCCTCTCGGCGATGGCCCAGCCCTGGAATCCCTGGACCGCCGCTGCCCTGCCGACGGCCGCAAACCGGTTCTCTCAGGTCACCAACTCCCTTGGAACGCTTGGCGCCATCGGCTACATCGTGAATGGCATGGGCGAGATGCCGGGACGCAAGTCGATCATTCTCATCTCCGACGGCCTGTCTTTTGGGCCGACGCCTGAGAGCGACCCGCGACTGGTGGAGGCGATCCGCCGGTTGGCTGACCGGGCCAACCGCTCCGCCGTGGTCTTGTACAGCATCGACGCCCACGGCTTGCAGGCCCCCATACCCGGGCCCGGCACGGGAGGCATTTCCGCGACCCTCACTGGCATCTGGCTGTCCCAGCAGGGGCTCGAGTACCTTGCCCAAAAGACCGGCGGTTTTCTGGCGCCAGTCTCCAACCGCGTCGACTACAGCGTCGGGCAGATTTTAGACGATCTCCGCGGCTATTATCTGATCGGCTACAAGCCCGATGCGTCTCGTTTTCAGCCTCGAGACGGCAAGCAGCCGGACTTCCACAACATCAAGGTCCGCGTTAAAGAACGGGGGCTGCATGTCCGCTCGCGATCAGGCTATTACGGGTACGAGGACAAGCCGAGGCCGGCGGAGAGCTTTGTCAGCGCGCTGTTCTCGCCCTTCGCGTCTTCGGGCGTGCACCTCCGGTTGACCCCTGTGTTTGGCGCGCCTCCCTCCGGGCCCAGGATTGCGCTGCTGCTGCATATCGACGCGCGCGACCTGGAGTTTTCGGCCGAGCCCGGAGGCCTGCATGAGGCGGCCGCCGATATCGTCGCTTTCACGGCGGACGAACGCGGCGTGCCCGTGGACCGGGCGTCCTATAAGGCGGTGATCCGGCTCAAACCGGACGAGTACGAATATGCGCTGGCGACCGGATTCGTCTACACGAGCGCGATCCGTGTAGCGCGGCCGGGACCGTATCATGTCCGCGTCGCGGTCCGGGATGCGTCCACGGGCAGGATCGGCACCGCGAACCAATTCATCGAAGTACCCGATCTCGCGAACCGCCGGCTGGCGCTCTCCGGGCTCGTCGTCGGCAGCCCGGCCGGCCGTCCGCGAGACACCGAGGCGCCGGGCGCTCCGTCCTTCCGGGTGTTTCGCCGCGGTGGGGCGCTCGATTTCGGTTGCGAGATCCTGAACGCGCGCACCGACCCGGCGACGAAACAACCGGCCATCGATACGGAGGTCCGCGTGTTCCGCGACGGGAAACAAGTGCTCGCCACGGAGCCGAAAAGGCTGGCCGTCGCTCCGGGCAACTCCGTTGGCACGACGGCGAATGGGAGCGTGCATTTGGATTCGTTCGAGCCCGGCTCTTACGTGCTCGAGTTCGTGGCCCACGATAAGCTCGCCAAAAAGAGCGGGAACGTCGCCGCGCAGCGGATCGATTTCGACGTGATTCGCTGAGCGCCGGCGTTCCGGTGGCACGGTTCTCATCATCGTGCTACCGTGAGATTCGGTGCACATCCCCGACGGATTCCTCTCCACGCCGGTCTGGCTGAGCCTTGACGCCGTTGCCCTGCCTTCAGTCGCTTTGCTTGCGCGCCGCGCCCAGCGGGATCTCGAGGAAGCCCGCGCGCCGCTGCTGGGGGTCCTGGGAGCTTTCGTCTTCGGCGCCCAGATGATCAACTTCCCGGTGGCCGCAGGTACCAGCGCGCACCTGGTAGGCGGAGCTTTGCTGGCCATCGTGCTCGGCCCGGCGGCGGCCTGCGTGGTGATGACGGCGATCCTGGCGGTGCAAGCCTTCGTATTCCAGGACGGCGGGATTCTGGCGCTCGGCGCCAACGCGTTCAACATGGCCATCGCCGGGGTGCTGGCGGGGTACCTGCCCTATCGGCTGTGGGGCGCGGGCAGCCGGCGGAGAGCCGCGATCTTCGCCGCAGGCGCGCTCTCGGTGATGGTATCCGCGTCGCTGGCGATCAGTGAACTGCTGGCATCGAGCGTGCCGGTGAGGCCGGCCGCCCTGGCCTTCCTCCTCGTCGTGTTCGCAGTCTCCGCAGTTGTCGAAGGCGCCATCACGGTCGCCGTGGTCCGCGGGATCGAGCGGCTCAGCCCTCGGATCGTCAGCCGGGAGGCACCCGAGCGCTCCTGGACTCTGGCCGCGGCCGGCGTGGGCGCGGTGCTGCTCGCGGCGGCCGGAGGCCTGGTGGCTTCGACGAATCCGGATGGACTCCAGTGGCTCGGCGGCCAGCTCGATATTCTGGGGCGCATCACGAACGTCTTTGCGGCGCCGCTGGCGGATTATCGCGCGCGTTGGCTCGGCACCGGATGGCTCGCCAAGGCGGCCGCGGGGACGGCGGGGGCGCTGCTGGTGGGCCTGATTTGCGTCGCGCTGGGACGGGCGGCGCGCACGAGGAGCGCCTGAGTTGCACCACGTCGTCCTAGAGCGCTGGAGCCGCGGAAGCAGTTTCGTGCACGCCCGGGACGCGCGGGTGAAGGTTCTGGTCCTGCTGGCGTATCTGGTGGCGCTCGCGACAACCCCGCGCATCGCACCCGCCACGGGGGCCTGTTACGCCGCGTTGCTTGTGGCCGCGATCCTGGCGGCTCGGCTGCCGCTGGCGAGCCTGGCGTTGCGTGCCGCGGCAGTGCTGCCGTTCGCGGCAACGTTCGCTCTATTCAGCGTTCTTGCGGGGGATGCGGGCCGCGCCGGGTCGCTGGTGACCAAGAGCTACCTCTCCGCCGCAGCGGTGCTCGCACTCGCGGGGACGACGCCGCTCCCGAAGCTCGTCGGCGGCCTGGAATCGCTCGGCCTGCCGCGCTTCCTGACGCTCACGATCCAGTTTCTCTACCGGTACTTGTTTGTGATTTCGGAACAGGCGCAACACATGCGGCTGGCGGCTCTGGCGCGGGGCGGCCGGAACCGCCTGGGACATGCGGCCGGCGCGGCGGCCACGCTGTTCGGTCGCTCCTGCGCGCGCGCACAGGGCATCCATGGGGCGATGCTCGCCCGCGGATTCCACGGCCGCATGGAGCCGCTGGCCCAGGCGCGGCTCGGACCCGCGGACATGTTGTTTCTCGCGGGCGGATTAGCCTCAGCCATCGCGCTGCGCCTGGCTGTGGGAGCCCTGGGATGAGCAGCCAGCCGCTGATCGAGGTCCGCGGGCTGCGCTACCGTTACGATAGCGGCACGCTCGCGCTCGACGGCGTCGACTTCCAGTTGTTCCCGGACGAAACCGTGGCGCTGCTCGGCCCGAACGGATCTGGCAAGACCACCTTCGCGCACCACCTGAACGGATTGCTCCGCGGCGAGGGCTCTCTTTCGGTCTGCGGCCTGGCGGTGGAGAAGAAGAATCTGGCGGAAATCCGGCGCAAAGTTGGCTTGGTATTCCAGGATTCCGACGAGCAGCTTTTCATGCCCTCGGTGCTCGAAGACGTCGCGTTCGGGCCGCTCAACGCAGGCAGGACACCGGAGGAGGCGAAAACAATCGCGCTCGCCGCGCTCGGCGACACCGGCATGCAGCACGCCATCGACAAAGCGCCTTATCATCTCAGTGCGGGCGAGAAGAAACGCGTAGCGCTGGCGGGAGTGCTGGCTATGAATCCGGAGATTCTGGTGCTCGACGAGCCGACTACCTTTCTCGATCCCCCTGCGCAGCGCGACTTAGTGGCGCTGCTCGCCCGCCTGACACAATCCAAGATTCTCATTACGCACGATGCAGCCTTGGCCCGCGTACTGGCGAGCCGCGCCGTCTTCTTCGAGCGAGGGAGAATCGCAGCCGACGGCCCGGTGGCTGAGGTCGTCGAGCGATTCCAGTGGGATGGCGCGCCGCCCACCGTACCGGCCGCGGCGCGCGGCTGAAGCGGTTACTCTTTCGCGCCTTCGGTCTTCTTGCGGAACTCAGCCCAGCGGCGCTTCTGAGCGGCGGCGATACGCTTGCGAGCGGCGGCGCTCAGCTTTCTCTTAGGGCCCGTCTTGGCGACGATAGGCGCGATGGCTGCCGCGGCAGCGGGAGGACGCCCCCGGCGCCGGCCGAGCATGCCCTGGACCTGGCTGATCTGCTCCTCAATCCGCTTCTTTTGCGCTTCCAGTCCTTCCAGCGCCGCTTTCAACAACTCAGAATTCTGTACGGTTTTTTGTCTCGGCATAAGTTACCTGTCTACACCATAGCATACGGATACTTACTGCAAGGCGGTTTTCTCCGACTCACAAATAATAGTTACCGGTCCGTCATTGGTAAGATCCACCGCCATCGAAGCTTGAAAGATACCGGTCTCTACCGGAATTTTTCTTATGCGGCAAGCCTCGACGAAGTACTCATAGAGAGCGCGGGCTTCCTCGGCGGGCGCAGCCTGGTCAAAGCCCGGCCTGCGGCCCCTCCGGCAATCTCCGTAGAGCGTGAATTGGGATACCACGAGCAGCGCGCCGCCGATATCGGCGACACTTCGATTCATCTTCCCCGCATCGTCGGCGAAGATACGCAATCCGGTAACTTTATCCGCAAGGTAATCCGCATCTGCCGGCCGGTCTGACTTTGCCACGCCGAGCAATACAAGCAGGCCGCGCCCTATGGACCCGGTGGTAACCCCATCCACCACGACCCGCGCCTGAGTGACTCGCTGAATGACAACGCGCATATGGGTTTAGTGTAAGGCCTGAGCCGCGCCGTTGCCGGTCGCGACCCGGACCAGGCCCTGCCTCCGCGCTTCCGCCCGCTATACTGTAGAGTCTGACGATGGCAACTCGAAAAGCAGTCCGATACAAGGACGCCGGCGTCGATATCGACGAGGCGGATCGCGCAGTAGACCACATCAAACACCTGGCGCGCGCGACGTTCACTCGCGGGGTGGTTACCGACATCGGTGCGTTCGGCGCCGCCTTCCAGCTCTCGGGCTGGAAGAAGCCGGTCCTGGTAAGTTCGGCCGACGGCGTGGGCACGAAGCTCAAAGTCGCTTTCGCCGCTGGGCGCCACGATACAGTGGGCCAGGATCTGGTGAACCATTGCGTGAACGACATCGGCGTGCTGGGCGCGACGCCGCTTTTCTTTCTCGATTACTACGCGACGGGCAGGCTCGACGCCGAAGTGGCGCGGCAGGTGGTCTCCGGTCTCGCGCGCGGGTGCCGAGAGAACGGTTGCGCGCTGATCGGCGGAGAGACCGCGGAGATGCCGGGCCTCTATGCCCAGGGCGAGTACGACCTGGCCGGTTTCATCGTGGGCGCGGTGGAACGGAACCGGCTGCTCAACGGAGCGGCCATCCGTGCGGGTGACATACTGCTCGGCTTGCCCTCGACGGGACTTCACACCAACGGTTACTCGCTGGCCCGGAAGCTATTGCTCGAGATGGCCGGTTACGACGTGAAAACGTATCTTCCGGAACTGGGCGGCACGGTCGGCGACGAGTTACTCAAGGTTCACCGCAGCTACTTGCGGCCTATCCAGACACTCGCAGCGAAAGGGCTGCTGAAGGGCGCAGCGCACATCACCGGCGGCGGAATCACCGGCAACACCCCGCGTATTCTTCCCCCCGGCGTGGCGATAGAGGTGGCGACCGCGGCGTGGCGCGTGCCGCCCGTCTTCGAGCTGCTGCGGCGCCTCGGCAACATTCCCGACGACGACTATCGCCGCACCTTCAACCTGGGCATCGGCATGATTTTCGTGGTTGGGAAACGAAACCTGACACGCGCGCGGAAGCTGCTGGACGGCCTGGGCGAGCCTTGCTACGAAATCGGCAGTGTGGTTGCGATGAAGCGCGGATCGAAGGCGCGGGTGCTCTACTCATGAAAAAACTCGGCATCCTGCTTTCGGGACGCGGCACGAATTTCGAAGCGATCGCGAACAGCATCGAAACCGGCCGCATCGAAGCCGAGATTGCGGTCGTCATCGCGAACCGGCCGGACGCGCGCGGCCTGGAACTCGCCCGCGAGCGCGGGTTGAAGGCCGCCCTGATTCCCTCCAAGGGCCTCGATCGCGAAGTCTACGACCGCATGGTGGCCGCCGAGCTGAAACAAAACGCAGTGGATCTCGTTTGCCTCGCCGGGTACATGCGTCTGCTCAGCGCAGCCTTCGTGCGCGAGTTTCCGCTGCGTATCCTAAACATACATCCGTCTCTTCTGCCCTCGTTTCCGGGCCTCGAAGCGCAGCACCAGGCGCTCGAGCACGGTGTGAAGGTCAGCGGCTGCACGGTGCATTTCGTGGACGAGTTTCTCGACGCCGGGCCGATCGTCATCCAGCGGACGGTCCCCGTACTCGACGAGGACACCGAGACCACGCTCGCGGCTCGCATCCTGGAGCAGGAGCACCAGGCCTACACCGAGGCGATCCGCGTCGTGCTCTCGGGGAATTTCCGCATCGCGGGCCGGCGGGTGCTTATCCGGAGTTAGGCATCGACAGCGAACCCTTCCTTCCGAGCCGCATCCGCGAGCCGCCTGTCCAGGCAGACAAACGTCCGCGACCTCGGCCGTTCGTTCGCCCAGACCAACGCAGCCGCCAATTGCAGCGCATCGGCAGCAGTCAAAGGGTGCCTCCCCAGCAACAAGAGCGCAGTGTCGCGAACGCGTTCCGAAGGCTGGACCTCGATCCACCGCTCGCGCAGGACTCGCAGTTGCGTACTTGCCTTGGCCATGCGCGGTCCATCGATTGTCCCTTCGCGCTCCAGCCTCGCAAGGCCACTGCCGATCTCCACCACGGTGCCCCACCAGACGGCCACCGATGCGCGGTTCAGCAACTGCCGGGAGTACGCGCTCGCGGGCTCGCCCGAGAAGACCGGAACCAGCGCGCTGGTATCGCAGAAGGCGTCAGTCTTCTTCACGTTCTGCCCTCAGGGCAGCCAGAAGAGCGCTGGCGGGAATCTCGGGGCTCGGCAAGGCCAGGATCTTCTCCAAGTCGAATTTCTTCGCAGGAAGCCGCACCAGTCCCTGTGCCGCCAACTGCCGCAATTGGCTGCTGAAGTCCTCTTCGTGGGCGGCAAGCGGCACGATTCTGGCAATCGGAATGTTCCGGTCGCGAACCACCACCTCTTCCCCGCGGCGGACTCGCTTCAGGTAGCCCGCCAGGCCCCGGCGCAGTTCGGCGATGTTGACGCTTCGCATATGTACATTATGTACATGTCGAAGCGCCTGCCGCAACCCCGTTCAGCGTCCCAGCGCCGTTTTGATCTTCTCCGCAACGGTCGCCGCCTCAACGTCAACCTTCTTCCGGCCGCGGCGCTCCACCAGTTCCACCAGCCCCTGCGCGAACTTCTTGCCAACCACAACGCGGTAGGGGACGCCGATCAGGTCCGCGTCTTTGAACTTGACGCCCGGCCGCTCGTCGCGGTCGTCGAGGAGCGTGTCGAGGCCCGCCGCGCGGCAGCTCTCATAGATCCCGATGGCGGCGTCGCGCTGCGACTGGTCCGAGACGTTGACCGGCGTGATCACCACCTGGAAGGGCGCGATGGCCGCCGGCAGCGCCATGCCGTCCGCATCGTTGTAGAGCTCCACCGCCGAGCTCAGGATGCGCTCAATGCCGATCCCGTAGGAGCCCATCACCGGCGTCGCTTCCTCGCTTGCGGCCGTTTGCACGCGCCACCCCATCGACTCCGAATAACGGCTGCCGAGCTTGAAGATATGGCCGATCTCTATCGCCTTGCCGAGGGCCAGCGCTCCGCCGCACTGCACGCACGCGTCTCCCAATGCCGCCTGCCGCAGATCGAAGTACTCGGCCTCGAAATCTTCCCCCAGCGTCACGCCGCGGAGGTGCTGGCCGTCCTTGTTCGCGCCGGCGATCATGTTCCGGCGACCGTGCAACGCCTGGTCCGCCAGTATCCGCATCCCCGTGACGCCTACTGGACCGAGCGACCCGGCCTCGGCCCCGAACCAGCCCACAATCTCTTCCGGCCGCGCGGCGCGGAACTCCGCCGCACCCGCGGCCTGCTGGAATTTGGTTTCGCTCAATTGGTGGTCGCCGCGCACCAACGCGAGCACAGGTTGACCATCCGCCACCAGCACCAGGCTTTTGATGAACGAGCTCCCCGGATGGCCGGTGAACTCCGTGAGCTGCTCGATGGTTTTGATGCCCGGCGTGAGGAATGCCTCGGGCGCGAGATCGCCGGCGGGATCGGGCCGGGCAGGAGCCTGCGCCTGGGAGACGGCCTTCTCCAGATTGGCCGCGTAGCCGCACTGGCAGCAGGTAACTACCCAGTCCTCCCCGGCCTCGGACTTCACCATGAATTCGTGCGACTGGCTGCCACCCATCGTTCCTGAATGCGCCTCTACTGCCAGGAACTCGAGTCCGCAGCGAGTGAAAATGCGGCCGTAGGCGTCGTAGTGTTTTCGATAAGCTGCGTCGAGTCCCTCGGCGTCCATGTCGAAGCTGTATGAGTCCTTCATCAGGAACTGCCGCACCCGCATCAATCCCGAGCGCGGCCGGGGCTCGTCGCGGAATTTGGTCTGGATCTGATACCAGATCTGCGGAAGCTGTTTGTAACTACGCAGCTCGTTGCGCGCGATCGCAGTCATGATTTCTTCCGCGGTCATTCCCAGGCACATATCGCGGCCGTTGCGATCTTTGAGCCGGAACATGTCGTGGCCCATGACGTCCCAGCGGCCGCTCTCCTGCCACAGTTCGGCCGGCTGCAGCGCCGGGAGCAGAAGCTCCTGCGCGCCGATCGCGTCCATCTCCTGGCGCACGATGGCGACAATCTTGTTCAGCGAACGCTGCGCCAGAAACAGGTAGCTGTAGACGCCCGCGGAGAGCTGGCGTATGTAACCGGCCCGTAGCAGCAGCCGATGACTGACCACCTCGGCCTCCGCTGGATCTTCGCGCAGGGTGGGAATGAGTAGTTGGCTCCAACGCATGGTTCGTTCAGGATAGCGCGGCCCCGAAAGCCGGGACAACGAGCCTCACATGTTAGAATGTGCTCTGTCCCTATGAGAGTCGCCATTGGTTCGGACCACGCCGGATTTGTCTTGAAGGAGCGCCTCCGCGGCACGCTGGAACGGCAAGGCCACCAAGTTGTCGACGAGGGCACGCACTCGGACGAATCGTGCGACTATCCCGATTTTGCGGCGTCGGTGGCGCGCGATGTGGCCGCGGGCCGCGCAGACCGCGGGATCCTGGTCTGCGGCACGGGCGTGGGCATGTCGATCGCCGCGAACAAGGTCGCCGGCATACGCGCCGCGCTCGGCACGGTTCCCGAAGAGGTTCGCCTGGCGCGCGCGCACAACGATGCCAACGTCCTGACGCTCGGGGCCCGGTTCATCGACGAGCCGTCCGCGGATGCGCTGGTCGACGTTTTCTTACAGACCGCCTTCGATGGCGGACGGCATAGCAGACGGGTGGCCGAAATCGCTGCCCTGGAGGGTAAGTCATGAACGAGCAGGAGACGATGTCCCGGCCGCTGGCCGAGGTCGATCCCCCGGTTTACGAAGCCATCCGGCAGGAATTGCAGCGGCAGAATTCGCGGCTCGAGCTGATCGCCAGCGAGAACTTCGTTTCCGAAGCCGTGCTCGAAGCCGCGGGCAGCGTCTTCACCAACAAGTACGCCGAGGGCTACTCGGGCAAGCGCTACTATGGCGGCTGCCAGTATGTGGACGTCGTCGAGACGCTGGCCATCGAACGCGCCAAGCAGTTGTTCCACGCCGAACATGCCAACGTCCAGCCGCACTCGGGCGCACAGGCCAACATGGCCGCCTACGCCGCGGTCCTGCAGCCCGGCGACACCATTCTCGGGATGAACCTGTCGCACGGCGGACACCTCACGCACGGCAGCCCGTTCAACTTCTCGGGCAAGCTATACAAGATCGTTCCCTACGGCGTCAACCGCGAGACTGAGCAGATCGACTACGACGAGCTGGCCGCGCTGGCCTCCGAGCACCACCCCAAGCTCATCGTCGGGGGCGGCAGCGCGTATCCGCGCATCATCGATTTCCGCCGCATGCGCGAGATCGCGGATTCGGTCGGGGCGCTGCTGTTAGTCGACATGGCGCATTTCTCGGGCCTGGTGGCGGCCGGCGTTCATCCCAATCCGTGCGAATACGCGGACATCGTGACCTCGACGACACACAAGACGCTGCGCGGACCGCGTTCGGGCATCATCCTGTCGCGCGCGCAGCACGCCCAGGCGATCGACAAATCGGTCTTCCCCGGAATCCAGGGCGGGCCGCTGGTGCATATCGTCGCCGCCAAGGCCGTGTGTTTCCTCCTGGCCATGCGGCCGGAATTTGTCGCCTATCAGAAGCGCGTGGTGGCGAACGCGGCCGCGCTCGCCGCAGGTCTTGGCGAGGCCGGCTTCCGCGTGGTCTCCGGCGGCACGGACACGCATCTGCTGCTGGTGGATGTCTTCTCGAAAGGCATTCGCGGCAAAGAGGCCGAGCAGGCGCTGGACGAGGCCTACATCACGGCCAACAAGAACACCATTCCGTTCGACGTCAACAAGCCGTTCAACCCCAGCGGCGTCCGGCTGGGCAGCCCCGCGGTGACCACGCGCGGCTTCGGCGAGCGGGAAATGCGCGAGGTCGCCGCGCTGATTGCCGAGGTGCTGAATCACGTCGGGTCCCAGGAGACTTACACCGCGGTACGCGCGCGTGTGAAGACGCTGACCGACAGGTTTCCCCTCTACGCCTGGAAGCTCAGCCCCGTGCTGGCCCGGTAAATGCCGATTCGCATTGCCATCGACGTCCGGCGCGCCCGCGATTTCGGAATCGGGACTTACATCCGCAATCTGGTGCTCGCGCTGGGCGCCCTGGACCGCGAAAACCACTACATCCTCGTCGCGCTCAACGCCGACGAACCTTACCTGGCCGGCTTGCCGCCCAACTTCGAGATTGCCGTCTACCATCGCCCGGACACAGACTGGATGGATCAGTTTGCGTTCTACTTTTTTCTCCGCACCATCCACGCCGATCTCGTCCACCTCCCGCTGAACCTGGTGCCGCTGCTGATGCCGAAGCCTTACGTGGTCACCATACACGACATGGGCAGCCTGCTATTCGGCAACCGCACGCAAGTCCGCAGCAATTACCGCATGTTTCTGTTCCGCCGGGGGCTGCTGCGCGCCGAGCGGGTCATCGCGGTTTCGACCGCCACTCGCCGCGACGTCGAGAATGTCCTGGGCATCCCCTCCAGCCGCATCCGCCAGATCTACGACGCGCCGGACCCGCACTTCCTGCGCCCTCCGGATGACGGAAAACAATCCACCGAACGCCAGCAAACCCTGGAGCGCTACCAGATCGACTACCCGTTCCTCCTTTATGCAGGCGCGGTACGGCCGCAGAAGAACGTTCCCCGGCTGGTGGAGGCGTTTGCGGTTCTCCGCGGCGACCTCGAGCAGCACCCGGTCTACAAGGACCTGCGCCTGATCATCATCGGAGACGAGATCACCAAGTACCCGGCCCTGCGCCGCGCGGTAATCAAGACGCGCGTCGAAAAACTGGTCCGGTTCCTCGGGTTCGTGCCGTTCGATACCCTGCGCGTGTTCTTCGAGGCCGCCTCCGCGTTTGTGTTCCCATCGCTGCACGAGGGCTTCGGCCTGCCGCCGCTCGAGGCCATGGCCTGCGGTACCCCGGTGGTCACTTCAAATGTCAGCTCGCTGCCCGAAGTGGCGGGGAACGCCGCCATGCTGGTCAATCCGGAGAACGTCTTCGATATCGCGCGAGGCATTCGCGAGGTGCTCCTGGACGACGGCCTTCGGGCGGACCTGATCCGGCGAGGTCACGAACAGGTTCGCCGGTTCAGTTGGGCAACCGCGGCCCGGCAGGTTCTCGAGATCTACCAGGAAGTCGCCGGCACGCGAAGCTCCCGATAAAGGTCAGAAAACCTCCGCCGGCTGCGCCCCGGCATTGACATATTTCCCCGGCCGTTCCCAACCCTCCGCACCAATTCCGGCCAAAACCCCCTCTTCGTCCTGCTCTCTCCCCACGTGAGGCGTTGACACTCCAGGAATCTGGCGGGGAAACGAGTCCCCCTCAATGAGGTCCAAGACCGTCAAATCGAGGCGCCGCAGAATACGATCGGCATTCTCCAAAGACAACGCCCGCACGCCTTTCAGGATATGGTGCATGTGGGGCTGGGAGATTCCGATCATGCGGGCGAGCCCTCTTTCGGTCAGCTCGCCGTTCTGCACTCGGGTTCTGACGCCCGCCAACAGCCTCCGTTGGAGAGTGTCGAAGTCCATGGCCGCGTGATTCCTCACAGGAATAGGTGAGCTCCAAACTGCGGCTATCTCATGCTATTAATCCACTTTAACTAAGCATATTCAGGTCAATTGCTACTGGCCCATGTTGCCCCTCGCCGAGCGTAAGTAACGCCGCGCTGCATTCCGACAATTGACCGATTGCCGATGGCGGCTACTCTTGGGACAGGTTTTTTGGGCGACCCTCAATTCCCCTGAGGCGCCCTTTTAAAAAAGGACATCGAAAATGGAATGGAGCAGATCAGAAACAGTAGCACTAGCAAAGAACTCGTGCACACAATGCCACGGACTGGGGTTGCACCTCGGCCGTGGGGATAGAGTAGATCCCTGCAACTGCGTATTGCGTGCCATCTTCCGGGCGTGTTATGCCCGCTTTCGTCACTGCGTTGGAAAAGAGAAGTATATGAGCAAGATCACGCTCGAACTTGTATCCGGGCGGGAACGTAGCTTCAGTTGGGGCCGGAAGGACGAGGAATACGTCGCGGACTTCGTCCTGGTGAGCCGGCGCACTCTTTCCGCGCTCGAATACAAAATCTTCAACTATCATTTCCTCCTCGGAGCGGATTGGAAGCTCTGCTGCCGCCGCCTGGGTATCGACCGGGGCAATTTCTTCCATGCGGTCTACCGCATCGAACATAACCTCGGCCGAGTGTTCCGGGAGCTGGAGCCCTACGGTTTGTTTCCGCTGGACGAGTATTTCCACGGCTCGGTCCGCGCGGAGCCCGTGGCGGCCCGGCCGATCCTGGTCACCGCGGCGCACCGCGCTCTCCGGCCGGAACTGCGGCGTTCCGCGTAATCAAGCCTCCAAGCAAGCTGGAGCATGCCCTGCGCGCGCAGTGTGGGGCATCCTCCGGCTTGTCCACCGCGAGTCACGCCCGCCGGGCCTCGAAGAATCGCTGTAGCAGGTCCAGGCACTCGGCGGCGAGGACGCCTTCCACAATCTCGACGCGATGATTCAGCAGGTCGGAATCCGCCAGGCGGAACTTACTCCGGACCCCGCCGAAGCGCAGGTCGCGCGCGCCGAAGACGAGACGCGTCACTCGTGCGGCTACCAGGGCTCCGGCGCACATGACGCAGGGTTCCAGCGTGACGTAGAGTGTGGCGCCTTCCAGCCTGTAGTTGCGCATGGCGCCCGCGGCCTCCCGTAGCGCCAGCATTTCCGCGTGGGCCGTGGGATCGATCCGCGTAACCGGCGAATTGCGGCCCCGCCCTACGACGACGCCATCCACCGTCACCACCGCGCCCACCGGCACTTCGCCGGCGGCTCCGGCCTCCCCAGCCAGCGCCACCGCTTCGCGCATCAGGTCTTCGTCGCTCACCGGGGCCAGTGTAGCGCGGCCGGTGCCCTCTCCGCGATTCGCCGGTTCCGGCACGCCGTTGAGCGATAGGTCGCGGCGGCCTGCCGATTCGGGGTTTGCGCGGCCGGAGGCTTCGCTAGAATGAAGGCAATGGGCCGCTTCTTTTCTCTGATTCTCAAGAACGGTTGGCGCAACCATCGCCGCACGCTGCTCACGGTCTTCAGCATTGGCGTTTCGCTCTGCCTGCTGGGCGTGGTCATGGCGATGTACAAGGCGTTCTATTACACCAAGGCCAACGACTACCAAGCCCTGCGGCTGGTCACGCGCAACCGCGTTTCGCTCACCCTGCCCTTGCCGCTATTCTACGGGCAAAAGATCGAACAAATCCCGGGTGCGCGCGTAGTTATGATTTCGCAGTGGTTCGGCGGAACTTATAAGGACGCCCGCGACCCCAAGAACTTTTTCGCGCGCCTGGCCGTAGAGCCGGACAAGCTCTTCACCCTGATCGGCGAAATGAAGATCCCGGAGGACCAGAAGAAGGCGTTCCAGCAGGACCAGACCGCCTGTATCATGGGCAAGAATCTGGCCCAGCGGCTTGGTCTGAAACTCGGCGACCGCATTACCTTCGTAGGCGATATTTTCCCGGTCGACGTCGAACTCACGATTCGCGGCATCTTCGAGCTGCCCCAGGACGATTCGATCGTCTACTTCCACTGGAAGAACCTGGAAGAGAGCGTCTCCGAGGGACGGCGCTCCTCGGTCGGAACGTTCAGCATCCTGGCCGATAGCGCCGAAGACGCGCCGCGCGTGGCCAAGGCCGTTGACGAGATGTTTCACAACGCGACCGCCGAGACCAAGACCGAATCGGAGCAGCAATTCGGTCTCAGCTTTCTGGCCTTTCTCGGCAACGTGAAGGTCTTCCTGCTGAGCATCTGCGGCGCCGTGACGTTCAGCATTCTGCTGGTTTCGGCGAACACCATGGCGATGTCGGTACGCGAGCGGGCGCGCGAGGTTGGCATTCTGAAGACCATCGGGTTCACCACAAGCCAGATCCTGGGCATCATCCTTGGAGAGGCGATCCTGATTTCGGAGGCCGGCGCGGCGCTCGGTCTGCTTCTTGCGGCGCTGCTGTGCGCGGGCGTGGGCAAGGCTGTCCCGGCTTTTCAGAACCTGTCGATCCAACCGGTGGTGATTGCGATCTCGCTCGTGCTGGCCGCGGCCATTGGGATGGTGAGTTCGTTCATTCCGGCCCTGGGTGCAGCCAAGACGCCCATCACCGAGGCGATCCGCGACAACGGCTAGGAGCGCTCATGACAATCCCGATCTCTTACAACCTGCGAAACCTGGCGGTCCGAAAGACCACGACCATCATGACGGCGCTCGGCATCGCGGTGACAGTCGCGGTCCTGCTCGCGATTCTGGCGCTGGTCAGCGGCTTGACTACCGCGTTCGAAGCCTCCGGCCATCCGCTCAACGTGCTGGTGATGCGCAAGGGCTCCACCTCCGAGCTGTCCAGCAACTTCACGCGCGAAGCCTTCCAGGAGCTCAAGGCAAAGCCGGGCATTGCGCGCAGCCGCACCGGCGGGCCGCTGGCCTCGCTCGAAATGGTGACGGTCATCAACCTGCCGAGCGATACGAACCCGGACGGCGCCAACGTCACCCTGCGCGGGCTTTCGCGCGAGGGCCTGGAGATGCGCGACCAGGTGAAGATCGCCGCCGGGCGCTGGTACGAGAGCGGCCGCCGCGAAATCGTCGTTGGCGCGTCGATCGCTCGCCGCTACCCCGCGGCGGCCCTCGGCAAGTCCTTGCACTTCGGCCGGGGCGACTGGCGCGTGGTAGGGGTCATGGATGCCGGCCACACTTCCGCCGCCAGCGAAATCTTCGGCGACGTCGATCAGATCAGCGCCGATTTCAACCGTTCCGAGGTGGTCAGCTCCGCCCTGGTTCGCGCAACGGACCCCGTCGCGGTGCGCGCCCTCATCAACGACGTCAACGACGACCGCCAGCTCAACTGCACCGCGCAGACCGAGCGGGATTACTACGAAGCGCAAACCAGCTCGGGCGCACCGGTCAAGTATGTGGGCATCGTCGTCGCGATCATCATGGCAGTGGGAAGCAGCTTTGCGGCGATGAATACTATGTACGCCGCGGTAGCGCGACGAACACGCGAAATCGGCACTCTGCGGGTCCTGGGCTTTTCGCGCTTCGGGATTCTGTTGAGCTTCTTTCTCGAATCGCTGTTCCTGTGCGGCCTTGGCGGCCTTGCGGGCTGTCTCCTGACCCTGCTGTTGAATGGGTTCGAGACACATATCGGCAACTTCATCACATTCAGCGAAATCGCGTTCGATTTTCGCATCACGCCCGCGATCATGGCTGTGGGCATCTGCTTCTCGCTCGTGATGGGCGCGCTCGGCGGACTCTTCCCTGCCCGCGCCGCCGCGAAGAAAGAAATCCTGAACGCTTTGAGGGAGGCATAACCGTGGCCAATCTTCAGGACCTGCGCATAGATCGCGAATCGCGCGAGCCGGCCCACGCAAGGCGCAACGTCGTGTGGATCGGTGCCCTGGCCCTCGTGGTATTGCTCGCGGCCGCCGCTTATGCCTACAAGACTCTGGGGTCGGCGACCGAAGTGGAGACGGTCCGCGTCACAGCCGCAAGCGGCGTCTCGGCCGCGCCCGGCGTCATTCTCAACGCCACGGGCTACATCGTCGCCGCGCACAAGATCGAGGTGGGCTCGAAGGTGATGGGCAAGGTCGCCTGGATCGGAGTCGACAAAGGCGATCACGTGAAGGAGGGACAGGTTATCGTCCGGCTCGAAGACGAGGAGTACCGCGCCCAACTCGAACAGGCCCGCGGCCAGCTCGAGAACCTCCAAGCACGCCTGGCCGAACTCGAGCACGGCTCGCGGCCGCAGGAGATCGCGGGCGCCAAGGCCGACCTCGAACAGGCTCACGCCGACCTGATCAACGCGCACGTCACGCTCGACCGCACGCGGGCTCTTACCCAACAAAAGGTCATGTCGCCGCAAGCGCTCGACGATGCCCAGGCGAAATACGACGCGGCCGTGGCGCACCTGGCTTCTCTCCAGGAGCGCTTCGATCTGACCAAGCTCGGCCCACGCCAGGAAGAGATCGACGCCGCGCGCGGCCAGGTACTCCAGGCCAAGGGCATGGTCGATTTCAACCAGAACCAGCTCGATAACACCGTCATCAAAGCTCCGGTTACCGGGACCATCCTGGAGCGCGAGGTCGAGAAGGGAGAATTCGTCACCACCGGTTTTGTCGGGGATCGCGGCGCGAAGGGCTACGTTGTGTCGCTGGCCGACCTGAACGATCTTGAAGTCGAGCTCGATATCAGCCAGAACGACTTCGCAAAGCTCAGCCACGATCAGCGCGGCTGGGTGACCACGGACGCTTATCCGGATCGTCGCTACGACGGCTATATCCACCAGATTTCTCCAGAGGCCAACCGCCAGAAGGCCACCGTGCAAGTGAAGGTCAAGATTCTGCATCCGGATGCTTACCTTCGGCCGGATATGAACGCCACCGTAGCGTTCTACTCGGAGCAAAAGACGGCCGCGGCTGCCACCAAGCCCGTTGTCGTGGTGCCCGCGACGGCCGTGCGCGATGGCGCGGTGTTCGTGGTGCTCGATGACCACGCCGTGCGGCGCACCGTCCGAACCGGCGCAACGGTGAGTCAGGGAGTACGAATCGAAGAAGGGTTGATCGGCGGCGAGGACCTGATTGCAAATCCGCCCGCGGGCATCAAGGACGGCGACCGCGTCCGAGTCAGAAAGGCACAAGCATGAGCGAGATCATCATCCAGACGCGCAATCTCGAGAAGATATTCGGGCACGACGGTCTCCGCGTGAACGCCCTCAAAGACGTGGATCTGTCTGTCGAGCGCGGCGAGTTCATCGCGCTCATGGGGCCGTCGGGCTCGGGCAAATCCACTCTGCTGCACTTGATCGCGGCCATGGATCGGCCCAGCGGCGGCGACATCCAGGTGCTCGGGCACGATTTGCGCAGCCTCACGGACAGCCAGATCGCGCGCTGGCGGAACGAGCACATCGGCTTCGTGTTCCAGTCCTTCAACCTCATTCCGGTGCTGACGGCAATGGAGAACGTCGAGCTTCCGCTCAAGCTCACCCGTCTGAAGAAGAAGGAACGCATCGAACACGCCATGACCGCGCTCAAACTGGTGGGCCTGGAGGACCGCGTGGATCACCTGCCGCGGCAGCTTTCGGGCGGCCAGGAGCAGCGCGTCGCCATCGCCCGCGCCATCGTGACCGACCCCGACCTGATCCTCGCCGACGAGCCCACCGGCAACCTGGATGCGGCCTCCGCGCAGGAGGTTCTCACGCTGCTCGCGCGCCTGAACAAGGAGTTCAACAAGACCGTCCTGCTGGTGACGCACGACCCCCACGCCGCTCACTTCGCCAGCAAGATCCGCTATCTGGAGAAGGCGGAGTTGCTTCCCGAGGGCGTGGTGCCGGCGGATTGGAAGGGTTAGGGGCCGGTTTCAGCCAATGACGCCAGCAAGCGCCCTCTGCCTGCTCCTCCTGTGGGTTCCTATGCTCGCTCAGGCGCCCGCCGCTCGCGCTCCGCTGGTTCGAGAGGAACGCCAGGTCCTCGTCAACGGTCAGCCGGAGGTCTGGCGTCTCGAATGGGAAATGCCGCCCAAACCGGTCTGCGGTCCGGACGACCCTGACTGGTCCACCTGCCCTTGTTCAGGCTTCGCCTTCGGCGAGGTCGGCAAACTGGACCTTGTGCGCTTGCGCGCAGGTCAAGAAATCGAACGTCTCCCACTGGCGCCTCTTTTCGAGGGTAGCGAGTCGCCTGGCCTCAGCGGCGATGCGGTCCTGCGGCGCTGGGACGTTCGGGATACCGACTGGAATTACGTCTCCTTGAAACCGACGGACCCGGCTAGGCGAGTGCCAGGAGTTCGCACCCGCCCGCTGGCCACGGCCATGAACTTCGCCGACTACGATCACGATGGCCAGGCCACTGAGTTCCTTCTCCAGACCGAGACCTCGCCGTGCGGACATAGCATGGGTCTCGTGGTGGGGGTCTCTGGGAAGGAGGACCGGCTCCGTGCGTTCGCGAGCGCAGCGCATCCAGGAGAGCCTCTGCTAATGGATCTGCGCGCGTGGAGGACCCTGCTCAACTCCCGGGGCCCCACACGGGTGCGCATTTGGGCCTGCGGCGATCACGCCAGCGACACCGAGACCGAACTGGAAGTAAGTGCCACGGCTGGCGACATCCGCGTCACTGCACGCGAGTACCAATGCGACGAGCACTTCAAGCGGGGCAAGCTCATCTCAAAGAAGCCGCTGTAACTCCGATGACTCCCACTCTTCGCCCCTCGACTGACGCCGACGTTCCCGCCATCACGTCCATTTACGCGCATCACGTCCGCACGGGCCTGGCTTCGTTTGAGACCGAACCGCCCGATGCTTTCGAGATGGCGCGCCGGCGCATGGACGTCCTGAGACGGGGCCTGCCTTTCCTGGTCGCGGAAGTTGATGGGGCCGTGGTCGGATACGCCTACGCCGGGCCTTACCGCGTGCGCCCCGCGTACCGCTTCACGGTTGAGGATTCCATCTATATCCACCCGGATCACACGCGGAAAGGCATCGGCCGCCGCCTGCTACAGGCGATCATCGCCGCCTGCGAAGAGAAGGGCTGCCGCCAAATGATCGCCGTTATTGGCGACAGCGGTAACGCCGCGTCCATCGGCCTTCACCAGGCCTTCGGGTTTGAGCACACCGGGACGCTTCGCTCCGTCGGCTTCAAATTCGGCCGCTGGGTGGACACGGTCATCATGCAGCGGCCGCTCGGCCCCGGCGACGGCGCGCTACCAGCGGACTGCCGCGCTAGTTCTGGTGGTAATTCGGATACGCCGGCCGCTTGACCTCCGGCGGCGGATTCTTTTCCAACTCCTCCATCACCACCGCGATCGCCTTTTCTAGCTGCGGGTCGTGTCCCTCACGGACCAGCTTGGGATCCTGCTCCACCACGATGTCCGGCGCAATGCCGTGGTTCTCGACGTCGAACTTTCCATCTTGCGGATTGTAGATCGCGGCGTTGGGCGCCGTCACAAAGCCCCCGTCCATCAGGCCGGGAGTGCCGCCGATGCCGACCAGGCCGCCCCAGGTGCGCGTGCCGATCAGCTTGCCCACGCCGAACCGCCGAAAATACCACGGCATCGCGTCGCCGCCGGAACCCGCGAATTCATTGGTGATCATCACCTTCGGCCCGAAGATCGCGCCCTGCGGCTGCGCCGAATCGGCTCCGTCACGGAACATCGCCATGCTCATCAGCGGCCGCTTGAGATACTCGATAACATCGGTCGCCAGTTGGCCGCCGTGATTGAAACGCTCGTTAACGATCACCGCGTCCTTCCCCACCTGCGCGAAGAAGTAGCGGTTGAAACTGGTGAATCCGCCGAAAGCCGTGTCCGGCATGTGCACATAGGCCACGCGACCGTTGGTCGTCTGGTCCACCTTGCGGCGGTTGTCTTCAATCCAGGCCAGGTGGCGAAGTCGGTGTTCGTTCCCAATGGGCGTCACGGTTACGTCGCGCGCTTTCGCTCCCGTTGGATCGGGCCCCACCTTGAGGACCACCGCCTTATCCGCGGTGCCCTCGAAGAAGCTGTAAATCTCGTCCGATGCGTGTAAGTCGCGGCCGTTCACGGCCAGCAGATACTCGCCCGCAACCACGTTGACGCCGGGCTGAGTAAGTGGAGCCTTCAGATCCGGGTTCCAATTCTCGCCATTAAAGACCCGGGCGAAGCGATACCGGCCGTTCTCGATCTTATAATCCGCGCCCAGCAGGCCGGTGGGAACGCGCTTCACTTCCGGCTTGTCTCCGCCCCGGATGAACATGTGCCCCACCGTTATCTCGCCCAGCATCTCTTCGAACAGGTAGTTGAGATCGTCGCGGGACCCGAGGTTGTCGAGGTAGGGTTCGTACTTCTTCTCCGCGGCCTGCAGGTCCAGCCCGTGATGACCGGGATCGTAAAAGAAATCTCGCTCGATCCGCCAGACCTCGTGGTACATCTGGCGCCACTCGGCGCGCGGATCGACGCGCACCTCGATGTCGTCCGTCTTCAGCGTCCCTTTGCTCGCATCGGGAGGCGGCGTCGGACCTTCGCCTTCCGGCATCGGCGGCACCGCGGCAATCACCCACTTATCGCCCTGCCGGAAGAGCATCTTCTCTCCACTGAAGGAAATCTGGAACCACCTCACACCGCCAACCACCACGTCGGACTTCCTCTTCCCAAGGTCGAAGCGATGGATCGTAGCGCTGCGCTCGCCGGGAGCCGGAGGACCAACCTCCACCGCATAAAGCACGCCCGCCTTGCCCGACTGTAACTCCTCGTAGCGGGCGGGAGGCATCGGCAGCGCCAGAATCCGCTGGCCGATGTTCTCGAAATCGATCTTCACGTCGACCGTCTCGGCCTTCGCCTTGTCCTCCTTGTCCTTGTCCTTGTCCTTCTTCGGCTCGTCCTTCTTGGTCTCGTCTTTCTTGGCGTCGACTTTCTTCTCCTCGGCGGCGGCCGGCTTGGCTTCGTCCTTCTTCTTGTCCGCGGCGGGCTTCTCATCGTCGCTCTCGGGCGCCAGTGGCGACGGCGTGTCCTTCGCCAAAACTACCAGGTAGAGGCTCCGCTCGACTGGCCGGCTGAATCCTTCGATATCGGGCTGCATGGACGGGCCCGAATCCGTGCTGGCATCGAAGTAGAGGTACTTCCCGTCTTTGTCGAACACCGGGTTCTTCGCTTCGCTCATCCCGTCGGTAACTTGCACGCTCTTCGCCCCGGCGAGCGAGTAAATGTAAATCGCGCTCATGTGGCTCTTCAGTTGCTTCCGGTATGCCAGCCACTTACTGTCGGGCGACCACACCGCGGCCAGGTCCGTGTCGGAGGAATAGTAGTCCCTGTCCACCATCACCGGCTTCTTCTGTTCCAGGTCGATGTACCAGATGGTGGCGTGGTTATCCATATAGGCGATCTTCTTGCAGTCCGGCGACCAGCGCGGGGCATAGTAGAACGCCGGCTTGTCGCTCAGGCTGAACTTCCGCACCTCACCCATGCCGCTCTGGTCGCTCAAGTGAAGCATATACTCGCCGGATTCGTCCGAGAAGTACGCGATGGTCTTGCCGTCCGGCGACCAGGCCGGGTCGCGCTCGTTCGAGCCGGGGCTATTAGTGAGGTTCCGCGCGTCTCCCTTCTCGGCCGGAACCGTGATAATCTCGCCCCGCGCATCAAAGACCGCGCGCACGCCGTTCGGGGAAATATCGCAAGAGCCCAGGCGATGACCGACGTTCACGAAATGCGGCCGTACCTCCGGCAGGTCACCCGCCAGTTGCACCGACACGCGCTTCGTCTTGCCCGACTTCAGGTCGTAAAGGTTCAGCGACCCGAACTGTTCATAGACGATTGCCCCAGGCCCGGCCGAGGCGGATTTGAAATCGAGGCCCTGGTTCTCCACCACGCGCTTCACCGCGCGCGTGCGCGTGTCATAGCAGAAGAGCGTGACCGGCCCGCTGCGGTCCGAGAGGAAATAGACCTTGTCGCCCACCCACATGGGATTGAAGTCGTTCGAATTGTCGCGGGGAATCTCGACCACGCTCGAATCGGATAAGTCGGCAATCCAGATCTTCCGGGTTTGTCCGCCCCGGTACCGTTTCCACGCCTGCTGCCACTGGAACAGAGGCACATACGCGATGTGCGAGCCGTCGGGCGAGTAAGATCCCTCCACCGCAATCGGGAGCGGGAGTTCCTCCGGGAAACCGCCCTCCACCGGCACGGTGTAGAGATTGGCGCCATCGGCGGCGACCGCGCGGTCCGATACGAAAAGCACTCGCTTGCCATCCGGCGTCCAGCCAACGGCCGCGTCGGCTCTGGGATGCCAGGTCAGGCGCTTCGGCGTCCCACCCGACGCGGGCATGGTGAATACGTCAACGCTGCCGTCGTACTCGCCGGTGAAGGCGATGGTCGAGCCGTCCGGCGAGAAGACCGGATCGCTTTCGTCCCCCGGCGAAGTGGTTAGGCGTTTCGCCTCTCCGCCCGCCCGTGGAACGCTCCACAAATCACCCGCATAGGAGAATACGATCTGGGTGGAGCTGAGCGCCGGATCCCGAAGAAGATAGTTGCTTTCCGCCAGCGAGACCGAACAGGCGAGGACGAACAGCGACGCAAAAACCAAGCGTGGCATGGATGGCTCCTTCAAATGGGTTGTGTTGAGAAGACACCTCCATGCTATCCGAGACCCGCGCCCCGTGGGGCAGGCCTCATTACTTTTGCGTCCCGCTCTCGTCCAGGTATTCCATATACCCCAACAGCGCTCCCCAGTGGTAGAACTTGTCACTGTTGGTCACATCGTCGCCGTTTCCAGTGATGGCGTTGTAGTTCTCGTGCACGTGGCCTTTCTCCCTCCATTCCGCGGAGAAGAGCGCGAAAGATTTCTGCGCCAGTTCCCGGCGCGCCTCTTCGATGCGCTTGCCTTGGTAGCTGCAAAGCCCCAGGTACACCAGGTAGTTCATCGGGCCCCAGATGCGCCCGTGCCAATAGTTCTGATCCCTGAACGCCGGATCGTCGCGCGCGACGGAAGGAATCACCCATTCGCCCCAGAATTCCTTGGGATTGAGTAAGTGCTCCTCCACCATCCGCTTCGCCTGCTCCTCTGTCGCCGTGTGTTCCAGCATCGGATAAAACTGGGTGGGCGAGAGCCGCGTGCTGAACTGCCCCGTGTGCAGATCCTTGTTGAGAAAGATGCCGTACTCCTCGCTCCATAGCGTACCCAGCTTCGCCCGGTAGCGCGCTCCGCGTTCGCGCAGTTCCTTCGCATCAGCCGGCTTCTCGAGCGTATCCGCAATCGTCGCCAGCGCACCGCAGTCGGCAATGTAGATGCTCATCAGACCAACGTCGGCAAACTCCAGCAGGTGAGTCTGCGGATTGAAGACCGCTTTGTCATAGACCGGGCTGCCGTCCATCCCCGCCTCGCCGGTCGCCCCGGCGAGGGTGCCGCGAAATTTGTCGGCCGGGTCTTGTGGCTCGTTCTGCGTATCGCTTCCCCAGGTCAGATACCCCTGGGTATCGCGATGCTGCGCCCACCAGCGATTCCAGCGCAGCAGCGGCTCGTACGCCTCCTCCAGAAACCAGCGGTCGTGATACTTCCGGTACAGGTTGAGGACCGTGATCGACCCCACCGGCGGTTCGCTGCGGTCCGCGCTCTTCCACCCGCCCGCCCGTGCATAATTCGGCACGAAGCCCTGCGGCGTCTCTTCGTGCAATTCTTCGATGACGTTGGCGTAGGCCAGATCCTTGTCGCCCAGCCCGGCCAGGGTCGCTCCGAAAAAAGTGTCCCAGCCAAACAGTACGTAACCGCCCCAGGTCGCGCTCCAGTCGCGGCTTACAGGGGAAATCACGCGCGTGTGTTCCGGCTCGTAGATCGTGTCCCAGCCCAGCGTGGTCTCAACCGCATCCATAGTCGAGCTCCCACGTCCCGCCGCGCCGGCCGACTTCCAATATGCCGCGCGCTGCCCTTCGACGATCACGCTGATTTGCGCCACGCTCCTGCGTTTGCCCGTACTCAGTCCCACCGGCTCCGTCACGGCCGCGGCCAGATACGCGCCGCTCACGGGCAACTGCCCGCGACCCGGATGCGCGTCGCTGACCGCTCCCGCATCGCAGCTTGTCTCCTTACCGCTTGCGCAATACACAGCAACCTCTCCGCCGCTCCCGCGAGTCTCGATGAAGCCGGCGCGCTTCAGAGCTGTTCCCGGCCGATCCCAAAGGAAGTCCACCTGAAACGTCGCGGTGGCGGGCACGAAGAACTTCCCCGCGGGATCGAGTGGCGTTACCAGCACTACCAGGTCCGCGCCTTCGTGGGCCGTCTGTACGCGCCACTCGTGCCCTTTCCATGTGACCTTGAGTTCCGTATAGCTGCCGTCCCAGGAGTGGGGTCCGGGAAAGGCGGTGCCCTGGCCAACCGAGGTGGTGCTCAGAAACTCGTGGCCAAAGTCGTTGCCGTTATTCAGGAAACCGATATGAACGCCCAGCCCTTCGGGAAGCAGCACATAAGTGGTCATGCTGTTTACGTCCCAGGTATTCCAGCCTCGGGCAAGATTCCGCTGAAGCTCGCGATACTGGGCGTCGGCCTCGCGCGCCGGGCCGGTCTGTGCGGCGGCGGTTTTGAGCAATAGGACGGCGAGAGCCATGCAATACGAACGCAACATGCAACTATTCTGCACGAGACGTTGCCGCGAATCTACTCGCGCAGATATGCTCCTCTTCCCGCGTGCTACCATAGCAATTTCACTGGCCTTTGATGATTCGCGCCTATCGCGGCACACTGCCCAGCATTGCCGCTTCCGCATACATCGACCTTAGCGCCCAGATCATCGGCGACGTCGCGATCGGGGAGCGGTCCAGCGTCTGGCCGAATGTGACCATTCGCGGCGACGTCAATTACATTCGCATCGGGGAAGAAACGAACGTGCAGGATAACTCCTGTCTCCATGTCGAGCGCGTGACCAACCCTCTGATCGTGGGTAACCGCGTCACCGTGGGCCACTCGGTCACGCTCCACGGCTGCGAGATCGGGGATGGCTGCCTGATCGGGATGGGCGCGGTGGTCCTGAACGGCGCGCGCATCGGCCGCGGAGCCCTGGTGAGCGCAGGCGCGTTGGTGCCCGAAGGCATGGAAGTGCCGCCCGATAGCCTGGTCATGGGCGTCCCCGCACGGGTCCGCCGCCAGTTGACCCCTGAGGAGCGCGCCCGCGTCGCGAGCGGCGCCGGCCACTACGTCAGCCTGGCGCAGGAATACAAGGAAGAATCGAATTGATCCGAGCCGTCAAAGGTACCCGGGACCTGCTGCCCCCCTCAACGGAACTTTGGAACCGTGTGGAGAGGGAGACGCGGCGAGTCTTCGGCGCTTACAACTACCACGAGATCCGCACGCCCATCCTCGAAGAGACCCAGCTTTTCGCCCGCGGCGTGGGCGAAGAGACCGACATCGTCACCAAGGAGATGTACACCTTCGAGGATCGAGGTGCGGGCAGCGCTGGAGCGGAGAGATCGGCCGCGAGTGGCGGCATGCAGCGATCAACCGCGAGCGCTGGAGCGGAGAGATCGGCCGCGAGTGGCGGCATGCAGCAATCAACCGCGAGCGCTGACGCGGAGAGATCGGCCGCGAGTGGCGGGCAAATGCTGACGCTGAGACCGGAAAACACCGCCGGCGTCATGCGCGCCTACATCGAGCACCGGCTCGACCAGCGGCCAGGCGTGCAGAAGCTCTACTACATCGGGCCGATGTTCCGCCGCGAGCGCCCGCAGAAGGGCCGCTACCGGCAGTTTTTCCAAATTGGCGCGGAAGCCATCGGGAGCGAATCGCCGTTCGTGGACGCGGAAGTCATCGAGATGGTAGTCGAGTTGTTGCAATCACTTGGGCTCAAGAACTTCAAGCTGTTGCTGAATTCCGTGGGCGACGCCAATTGCCGGCCCGTCTTCCTGGCGAAGCTGCGCGAGGAGCTGGCCAAGGTCGCGCCATCGATGTGCGCTGATTGCCAGCGCCGTGCCGAAACGAACCCATTGCGCGTCCTCGACTGCAAGGTGCCCGAGGACCAGCCCGTCATCGAGAAGCTGCCGTCAATCCTCGACCACCTCTGCGCGGATTGCAGCGCTCACTTCGCCGCGGTGCGCCGCTACCTCACCGAGCGGCAGATCGACTTCGAGATCCGGCCCCGGCTGGTGCGCGGGCTCGATTACTACATGCGGACGACGTTCGAGATTGTCCACGGCGCTCTGGGCGCGCAGAATTCAGTGCTCGGCGGCGGGCGGTATGACGGGCTGGCCGAGTCGTTGGGCTCGAAGGTCCACGCGCCCGGCATCGGCTTCTCGATTGGTGAGGACCGCCTGGTGATGACCCTGGAACAGGCTGCCGGCGAGCCGGCCCTCAAACTCGACCTGTTCATCGCGCCGATGGGCGAAGCGGCCCTCAGCCACGCCGCACTCCTGGCGCGCGACCTGCGCCGGCTGGGAATCACGGTCGAGATCGCGCCGGAAGGACGCCTCAAGCGCGCGATGGAACTGGCCAACAAGCTGGGCGCCCGGCGCGTCCTGCTCCTCGGGGACAATGAGATTACGGCCGGCGTCTACACGCTGAAGGACATGGCCAGCGGGGAGCAAGAGAGTCTCACCCGCGAGGAATTGATCGCAAAGCTCACTAACCACAATGGCGGATAACGTACCACTCGATTTTCTCGGCGGCTTGCGGCGCACCGGCACCTGCGGCCAACTGCGCGCGGCGGACGCGGGCCAGCGCGCCATCCTGATGGGATGGGTGTACCGGCGGCGCGACCTGGGCGGCGTCATCTTCGTCCACTTGCGCGACCGCGAAGGCGTCACCCAGATCGTCTTCCACGAAGACTCCGGCGCGGCCGTCCACCAGAAGGCCGAGTTGCTGCGGTCGGAATACGTGATTGCCGTCGAGGGCGTGGTGAAGCACCGGACGCCCGACACCGTGAACCCAACCATCGCGACCGGCGAAGTCGAGGTGGTAGCCGAGAAGCTGTGGATTCTCAACGAGTCGCGCACCCCGCCGTTCCCCATGGAAGAAACCGTGGACGTGAGCGAGGACGCGCGCTTGAAGTACCGCTATGTCGATCTTCGCCGGCCACATATGCAGCGAAATATCACGCTGCGCTCGAAGATCGCCTTCGCCGTGCGCGAGTGTCTCACGTCTGCGGGCTTTCTCGAGATTGAAACGCCGTTCCTCACCCGCTCGACGCCCGAGGGCGCGCGCGACTATCTGGTGCCCAGCCGCGTCCAGCCGGGCAGCTTTTATGCCCTGCCCCAGTCGCCCCAGCTCTTGAAGCAGTTGCTCATGATCAGCGGGTTCGACAAGTATTTCCAGATTGTCCGCTGCTTCCGCGACGAGGATCTGCGCGCCGACCGCCAGCCGGAGTTCACCCAGATCGATATCGAGATGTCGTTCATCCAGGAGGAGCGCATCTTCGAGGTGGTCGAGCCGCTGGTGCAGCGGGTTTGCGGCGTCGCGGATTTCCGGATCGACTACCCGTTCCCGCGCCTGACCTGGGAACAGGCCATGTACGGCTACGGAACCGATAAGCCGGATCTGCGCCTGCCGCCGTTCCACGCCGTGGGGGATCTCTTTCCAGGCGCGGGTCTGACCGGCGACGGGCTGCCGCTGGTGGCCATTGTGGTCCCGAAGGCCGGTGGCGCGAGCCGCAAGGAACGCGACGAGTTGAAGCAATACGGCACGGAGCGCGGCCTGCGCGTCTACGACGACGTGAAGCGGCTGGACCGCGATTATCCCGATCCCATGAAAGCTGTGCGCGAGCGCTGCGGCGCCGGGGCGGACGATCTGATCCTGCTCGCGGGCTGGCCGGGCGCGCCCACGGGTCAGCGTCCCGAAATGACGGTGCTGAAGGCCTGCGGCCAGTTGCGCCTGTTTGCGGGCCAGCGGTATGCCGCCAGGCACGGGCTACTCGACAGCCGCGATCTGCGGTTCCTATGGGTGATCGAGTTCCCCATGTTCGAATGGAACGAAGAGGAAAACCGGTGGGACGCGGCGCATCACCCTTTCACCTCGGTACACGATGAGGATCTGGAGAAGCTGGTGAGCGATCCCGCGCATTGCCGCGCCCGCTCTTACGACTTGGTGCTCAACGGGGTCGAGCTGGGCTCCGGCTCGATTCGTATCCACCGCCAGGACGTACAGCAGAAGGTTTTCGGCGCGCTGGGCTTTTCCGAGGAGGAGGCGCGGAAGCGTTTCGGCTACCTGCTCGAGGCGCTCGAATTCGGCGCTCCGCCGCACGGCGGCGTGGCCCTGGGCCTGGACCGCCTGGTGATGATCCTGGCCGGCGAGACCTCGATCCGCGACGTGATTCCCTTCCCCAAGACCGCCCGCGGCACCGACCTGATGTGCGACGCGCCCTCGCCGGTTCCGGACCGCCAGCTCCGCGAGCTAGGCATCGCCCTGCGCAAACCGCAGTAGTTGGGAAGATGCGCGCCCGCCGGCGCCCCTGCGCGAGGCTCCGAGGCTGAAGCGCTCGCAAGACCGTCCCGTGCGGTGTAATGGATCAGGAGGCGTGAGATGCGAATCGTGCTCGGCGCCGATCATGCGGGCTTCGAGTTGAAGCAGAACTTGCTGGCCTTTGTTGGCGAGCTGGGCCACCAGACGCTGGATGTGGGGACGAACAGCACCGCGCCGGTGGATTATCCGGATTATGCCGAGGCCGTCGGCATGGCGATCCGGAATCGGCAGGCCGACCGCGCGATCCTGATCTGCGGGAGCGGGGTGGGCGCATCGGTGGCCGCCAACAAGATGCCGGGAATCCGCGCGGCGGTGTGCCACGACACCTACTCGGCCCATCAGGGCGTGGAGCACGACGATATGAACGTCCTGGTTCTGGGCTCGCGGGTCATCGCCTCGGAACTGGCCAGGGAGCTGGTGCGGGCGTTTCTGGCGGCGGCGTTTTCAGGCGAGGAGCGGCACGTGCGGCGGCTGGCCAAGGTGCGGAAGCTGGAGAACACGTTCCTGAAGGCTGGCGCGGCTTCCTAGCCGCAGCGGCCTCAGCGGAAGAATTCGGCGATGACGCGATTCGGGATCAGGCCGCGCTCGAAGGAGACGTCGTAGAGTTTCTGGACCGCGTTTGCCACCACTTCCCCGCCATCGACCGTGAAGTGGTTGACATACATCCCAATGAACTTCTCGGCCAGGCGCGGGTCCATGTCGCGGGCGAACTGCAGAGCGTAGTTAAGCGCCTCTTCGTGGTTGTCCAGCGAATACTGAATGCTCTCCCGCATCAGGCGGCAGCATTCCACCTGGACCTCCGGCGAGAGCGACCGCAGCAGGGCGTTGGCGCCCAGCGGCAGCGGCAGATCGTAGCAGGATTTCCACCACGCTCCCAAATCCAGCACTTTGTGAAAACCGGAGCGGGAATACGTGAGCTGGCCTTCATGGATCACCAGGCCCAAGTCAACGATGTGCTCTCCGACGGCCTCGAGCACCTTGTCGAAAGGCGTCACGACAGGCTCGAAATCGGGCTCGAAGATCTTCAGAACCAAGTACGCTGTGGTGTGCAGTCCAGGAACGGCAATGCGTTTGCCTTTGATCTCCGCCGGCGTAAGCGGCCAGGAGGCCACCAGCATGGGCCCGTAACCATCGCCGACGCTCGATCCGCTGGCCATCAGGGCGTATTTGTCGGCAACGTAGGGGTAAGCGTGATAGGAGATCGCGGTGAGTGCGTAGACGCCTTCCTCCGCTCTTCGGTTGAGCGTCTCGATGTCCTCAAGCACGTGCTGGAATGAAACCAGGCGCGACCGGATTTTCTTCGTCGCCAGCGCGTAAAACATGTATGCGTCGTCCGAATCCGGACTGTGGGCGCAGGCGATTTCCGCGGGGACAATTGACGTCATAGGCAGGCTGTTTAAACACTATAGCAGACCGCCCGGCGTGAGAAGCGCGCCGCTCGGCGGCGGAGAACGATTCTGCGGCGGCAAACGGCCCCCGTAGGGCTCGATAACGCCGCTGGCCGGCCGCGGAAGTACGCGGCTACGCCGTCTTCAGTTGCCGTGCCAGGGCGAGCAGGGCGGTCGTAAAGCGTTGCATTTCCTGCTCCAGGACGGCGCAAGCTTCGGGCGCGGGCTTCAGGTCGCCGCTGCGGCCGAGCATCTCGAGGCGAAAAGCCGCCTCGCGGGCGGGCTCGGCTCCGAAATTCGCCACCGAGCCCTTTAGGGTATGCGCCGCGTGCTCGAGCGCAGTGGCATTCCGGGTCTCGATCGCCGAGCGGATATCGGCAAGCAATTTGGGGCAATCCTCGGCAAACAGGGCGGCAATCTCGTCCAGGAATTCCACGTCGCCTCCGACGCGATCGAGAATCGCCGTAGGGTCTAGAAGTTCGCTCGCCATGTCGGGTTCCACGACCCATCTATCGGCTCGCGCGTCCAGATTCTTTACCCGTAGTTGCCGCTATGATGATAGCGATGGCCGGGCAGCGCATCGCCGTGCATGGCCACCGTGGCGCGCGCGCCGCGTTTCCGGAGAATACGCTGGCCGCGTTCGTCTACGCCATCGACGCCGGGGCGGATTACATCGAGCTGGACATACAGCCCACCTGCGACGACGCGCTGGTGGTGTGCCACGATCCGGTGCTCCGGCGCCGCCTGTGCCAGGGACCGCTGGGCAGCCGGATGGTCCGCCGGCTTACGCTCGCCCAGTTGCAGCGGTTCGACTGCGGCTCGCTGACAGACCGCCGTTTCCCCAGCCAAACCGCCGTGCCTGGCGCGCGGATTCCCTCTCTGGCCGAGGTTCTCGCGCTGGCAACGCGAGGTAACTTTCGCTTCAATATCGAGGTGAAGACCTTCCCGCAGATGGCGCAGCAGGCGCTGCCGCCGGAGTCGTATGCCCGGCTGGTGCTCGACGCGATAGTCCGCCGCGGGCTGGGCGGGCGCGTCGAGGTTCAGTCGTTCGACTTGCGCATCCTCGGAGCGATCGGCGCCCTGGAACCGGCCCTGCCGCTCGCCGCTCTGTGCCAGTTCGGCAGGCGGGGTTTCCTGCGGCTGGCGCGCGAGGCCGGGGCGATGGCCGTGGGTCCATACCAGCGGCTGGTGACGCAAGGCGGCGTCGCACGGGCGCACGCCGCGGGATTGCGGGTGGTCCCCTGGACGGCGAACCGCCCCCGCGATTGGGCGCGCCTGATCCGCGCCGGCGTAGACGGCATCATCACGGACGACCCGGCCGCCCTCATCGAATACCTGAAAGTAATGGGCCTTCGCGAACGCCCTTGACTTGCGGCACACCTGCCGCCGATAATCGTCCCACGCAGTCACATCAGCCTTATAAGGAGTTGAAATAGCCATGGCAAGCAACGTTCCTCCCATGCCGCCAGTGCCCCCCGTACCCCCGGCCGCGGGTCTGCCCGCGCCGAAAAAGGTCAGCCCCGTCGTCTGGATCTTGGGCGGATGCGCCGTTCTGGTGTTTCTGGGTGTGCTGGCAGCATCGCTGGGCGGCTTTCTCTTCGTCCACAAACTCAAGCAAGCCGGCTTCGACAAGCATCCCGAGGTGGCGATCGTGAAGATGATGGTGGCGGCCAACCCGAACGCCGAGCTCGTTAATATCGACGAAGACCGGGGAATCGTCACCGTGCGGGACAGGCGGACCGGCCAGACGGTCACCTTGAATTTCGAGGACATCAAGAAGGGCAAGATGAGCCTCGAATCGGAGGGCAAGAAGGTCGAGCTGGAGGGCCACGGCCAGGGCGATACGGGCTCCTTCACGGTGAAGAGCGACCAGGGCACGGCCAAGTTCGGCGTGGGCGCGGTGCAGATGCCGGCGTGGCTGCCGGCCTATGCGGGAGCGAACGTCCAGGGGTTCTCCACCCAGAACGCCGGCGGCACGGGCGGCACATTCACCTTCAAGTCCAACGACGCGCCCGACAAGGTGATCGCATTCTATAAGGACGCGCTGGGGAAGGCGGGCCTCACGGTGGAGGCGATGAGCCTGCCGAGTGGCGCGCTTCTGACGGGCCGCGCCGGCGGGCGCACGGCGGCGATCAATGTGGTGGCGGAAGGCGGCGGCTCAGCGGTGAGCGGAACGTTCGAAGACAAGTAGGTCGGGTTCCACTAGAATGGAAGAAGTCGGGGCGTAGCGCAGCCTGGTAGCGCACCTGCCTTGGGCGCAGGGGGTCGGGCGTTCAAATCGCCCCGCCCCGACCAATCGAATCAGTAAGTTAAAGGGGCTTTCCCTAGCCTCCAAAATATCGCTGTGGATGATTGTGCAGTTGCGTCGATTCGTCGAGGGCGCTGCTTAGCACGTCACGCGGACGTCCGAGCGAGTGTTTTCAATGGGTCACCAGCAGGTCACCTGCACCAAAGGCAGGTGCGTGACCTCTCGGAAATCCCTGCGAGAGCACAGGGTGCCTCTTTGAAGCTATTCCGATCAACGCCTTCTTTTGTATGCTGATCTGTGGTGGAATTAGAGGGGACACCAATGAAGGCTCCCTCGTTTGCCGGATTCGAGCCAGCGTCGGAGGCCGCTTCCCGTGCGAAGCGGATGAATACCCGCGCCGACACGATCCACGAAAAGCTGCTGCGGAGTTGTCTATGGCAGCTTGGCCTTCGTTTCCGCAAGAATCTAAAGAACTTGCCGGGGGAACCCGATATCGTCTTTGCAGGCCCGCACGTTGTCGTTTTTTGTGATGGTGACTTCTGGCACGGACGCAATTGGCGCCGCCTCTCGTCGCAATTGAAGAAGCGCGCTAACGCCGACTACTGGCGGCAGAAGATTCGATCCAACATGATTCGGGACAGGCGCACGACCGATTTGCTCACAGCCTCGGGGTGGTATGTGATTCGGCTGTGGGAAGGGGACATTCGGGCCAATCCCGCGAGTGCCGCCCTCCTGGTGGAGAAGGTGGTCTTAAGCCGTCGAACGGCACCCGCGAGCGTGGCATGCGCTTCATAGACTTGTTCGCGGGCCTGGGCGGATTCCACCTGGCGCTCAAGCATCTCGGCAACACCTGCGTCTTTGCGAGCGAGATCGATCCCGTCCTTCAGGACGTGTACGAGGCGAATTTCGGAATTCGACCGCTTGGCGACATTCTCAGAGTGCCGATCGGAGAAATTCCTGAGCATGAGATTCTGTGTGCAGGGTCGCCTTGCCAACCGTTCTCCAAGGCGGGTGAGCAGCAAGGGTTGGAGTGTCCGAAGTGGGGCAATCTTCTGGGCCATGTGCTGAAGATCGTACGCGCCCGGAAGCCGCGGTTCCTGCTGCTGGAGAATGTTCCGAACCTAAAGCGTCATAACAGCGGTGAGACTTGGCTCGACCTGCAGCGGCAATTCGAGCGCGCCGGGTACGAAATCACATCCACCTATTTATCCCCGCACCAATTCGGGATACCGCAGATTCGCGAGCGGCTGTTCATCGTCGGGAGCCGCGACGGGCTGAGCAACTTCCAGTGGCCGGAGCCGCCGAAAGACGTGGAACTGGATCTCGGTTCCATTCTGGAAAAGAGCCCGCAGGACGCCAAGAAGCTGAGCGCGGCCGTGGTCGCCTGTATGGAGGCTTGGCAGAGGTTTATTGATCAGTACCCGAACGACGTGGAACTGCCGTCGTATCCCATCTGGTCGATGGAGTTTCGGGCAACGTATCCTTATGAGGATGCCAGCCCGTGGGCGACAAGAAGGTCAGAGCTACTACGCTTTCGCGGCTGTCACGGCGATTCCCTCAAGAAGTACACGCGTCACACGGTTCTGAAGGCGCTACCCTCCCACGCGCAGACCCATCAGAGAGAGTTTCCAACGTGGAAGAAGACGTTCATCCGGCAGAATCGCGAGCTATATCGCGCCAACAAGAAGTGGGTTGACAAATGGATGCCAGAAATTCTTCCGTTCCCTCCAAGCCTGCAAAAGTTCGAATGGAACTGCAAAGGCGAGGAGCGCGACATCTGGAAGTACGTGATCCAGTTTCGGGCGTCGGGTGTTCGGGTGAAGCGGCCGACCACCGCACCGTCCCTTATTGCGATGACCACTACGCAGATCCCGATCATCGCGTGGGAAAGGCGGTACATGACGGTTCGGGAGTGTGCGAAGCTTCAGTCGATGGAATCCCTAAACCACTTCCCGGAAGTGCCTACCCGTGCGTTCAAGGCGCTGGGCAACGGGATCAATTCGAAACTGATGGAGCTAATCGCCAAGGCGCTGATTGATCCGCCCGGCGATACGGCCGTTCTGCCGGTGCCGAGCATAGCGCAGGCGCGGGTGCTGGCGTCTACAGCGTCGGCAGGTCTTTAACGCGCGGCTTCATCCACGCGATTACTCGGCGGTGGACATTGGTGGAGAGCCATCTCGGACTACGGCGTCCGCCCGACAACAGCCGAAGGCGATCAAGTAGCATTCCATCCATGCGGCGGCAGCTAATCCAATAGTCCTCGTCTGAGATCGCGTAGGGGATCGCCAGCGCCTTCTTCGGCAGCGCGGCGAATTCGATCATCGTGCGCCAGAGATTAATGTTTGGCTCGGTTCTCTTGCCCTCCCAGTTCGCGCCGCTCGCGCACTGAACCAAATACACCGGGCATCCGATCCGTCTGTCGGGGAAAGGGCGCCACAAAACCAGGTCGAGGCCCGCGTCCTTAACGGCGCTGAGATCCGGAATCAAGTCGATGCGCCCCTCTTTCTCGTTCAAGAGGCCGCGAACTTCCTCGACGCTGTCCTTGATTCGGGCGGCATGGGCACGCGACCAACCGGTGGAGTGCGAACTCCAGTCCCCCATCTCGTTCTGCAACGCGAGAGCGGTGATCTCCTCGAAAAGCAGCCCCTGCTCTGTGAAGTCATTTCCGAAGCCCTTTCTCCACTCCGGATATCGCTCCGAGTAGGAGAGAAGCAGGCAGAAGGCGTAGGCGGGAGCCTCGCGCCACTTCATGGCGCGGGCCACCCTCGTCGCGCTGCAGACGATAGGATAGGAGTTGCCAAGCGCTTTTTTGCGGCGCTGGACCTCGTTCCACGCGTCGGCCAGCAGCTCAGAAGCTTTGTCCTGATCGTCGTAGATGTGCTCATCGGTGAGCGTATCCTTGATCTCCGCCAAAGACAGAGAATCGTAACGACCAAAGAGCACGCTGCCTTCGAGCCAATCCGTGAAGACTCCCAGGTCGGACTGATGGCCGCGCTGCGCGCTGTAAGGGCGCACTCCGATCTCCGGCACCCCCAGCATATTACGACGGCTCCTTTTCGAGTTCTTCCTTGATCTTCGGGAAGAGGGCGAGGAGTTGGTAGACATCGCGTCCAAGCCTGCGGACGGCGGTCTGGAGATTGGCGGATTTCTTGTAGAGGTGCGCCTGGCTGAGCGCCTGTTCCGTGGAATCGGCCGCTTTCTGGACGAATTCAATCGTCTCGCCCTCGTCGCCCCCGGAGATGCGCCACGCCACTTCGAGGCTCGGTTTCTCAGTCCGCTCCAGGTAGTTGACGGCCTCTTCGTTGAGCAGTGCTTTTCCGAATTGGTCCACGTAGCGGGATTCCCGAACGACCGGCTCACGGTTCTCGTCGCCGAACAGCCAAAGTGCAAACTTCGCGAGAGCTTTCAGGCGTGAGTTGGGGACTGGCTTGCGCGCCTTGTTCGGCTCGGCCAGGATATCGATGTTCAGATACGTCTGCACGCCTTCGGAGCGTAGCGAGAGGTAGAGCACGCTGAACTTCTCCTCGACCGCCTTGAGATCAATGTCCTCCTGGTCCTCCATCTGCAGCAGGAGGCGGTAGGAAATATAATGCAGCCTGACTGTTGATGATTTGCTGCCAATCTTTCGGCATACTTCGATGTAGGACATCCTTTCTTCTTCGATCAGTTTGGAAATGTACTCCGCTTTTTCCGCCGGGTTCCACTCTTTGATGCCCGTCACGTGACGGAAACCGAGGAACGCGACGATGTCTTTGCGGCTATCGACCATCAGGTAGGGTATTTCGTCAAAGAGGAGGCGTGGGGCCTTCCGCTTCGAGATCAGTTCGTCCCATTTCTTGGAGGCGGCTTTGCCATCGAACGCTAGCTTCAGCAACTTGAGCGCGGCCAGTCGTCGGTTGCCTTCGACTACGACGAGGAAGGGACTACCGCCTACGGTCTGCCTGACGACGATGAGCGCTTCCTGCGGCCAAAACCCGCTTTCGAGGAAAGAGAGAGCGAGTTCTTCGAGCATCCAGTCTTTCATCAACTCCAGGATCTTTCGCTCTGTCAGGTCCTTATTGGTGTTCTCCCGGCCGAGTCGCGGGTTGTCTGGGTCAAGGTGCAACTGATCGAGGGTGGCGTACTGAATCTTGTTGTGGACGGCCATAGAGTTCCTCCTGTTCAAGGACTTCGCGTCACACGATATTGGAGCGATGAAGACACCAATGTACAACGGCGTAAAGAGCGTGCGCCACTCATCCATGCCTGCTTCTGCCATCTCGGAAACGGCCTGGTGGCGAGGATTGTGAAAGCGAAAGCCCCAGGGCTCGACCGTGGACGAGGCCGTCGCTGTCGGCAACCAATCTCCGCCTGACATCGCAGTGGCGGCAGGCTTCCAACTTCCCTCTTGACAACCCCGAAGCGTAGTGCTAAATTTTTAGCATGATGCTAGAAAATCAGCATCGAGGCAACCGGCCATGGATGATACTTCTCAAACCCGCTTCAGCCGACGCGAACGCCAGATCATGCAGGCCCTCTACCGCCGGGGCAAAGCCACCGCCGCCGAGGTGCTGGAGGGAATGCCCGATCCGCCCAGTTACTCAGCCGTGCGCGCTTTGCTGCGCATTCTCGAGGAGAAGGGCTTCGTCAAACACACCCAGGACGGCGCGCGCTACGTCTATGAAACGCGCGTACCGCGTGAAAAAGCCCGCCATTCGGCCTTGCGCACGCTTCTCAACGACCTCTTCGAGGGCTCCCGCGAAAAGCTGCTCGCAGCACTCCTCGACAAGCGCGCCGGCGAGCTCACGCCCGAGGAACTGGACAAGCTCTCCAGCCTGATCGATCGCGCCCGCGGAGAAGGACGATGAGCGGCGCCGCCTACTGGGGCTGGTTCCTGCTGGAGAGCACTGTCAAGACCAGCCTCCTCCTGTTGATTGCCGGCGCGGCCGTACTCATGTTGCGGCGCAGTTCCGCGGCCGTCCGGCATCTGGTCTGGGCCGCGGGCGTCGTGACCCTGCTGCTCGGGCCTCCGCTATCGAAGGTCCTGCCGGACTGGCGCGTCCCCGTCACAGGGGCAAGCTGGCACCCTTCCGAACCTCTGTCCACGCCCGCTGCCACGACGCCGGCAGCGGTCCCAGTTCCGGTCACACCGCCAAGCCCGCCTGCCCCGCTGCCTCAGCGACCGGTAGACTACTGGCCCTGGGCCGTCTCCATATGGGCTGCCGGGGCCTTCGTCCTGGCGGTCTTCTTCACTGCGGGAGCGGCGCACCTGACGCGGGTGGCGCACGGTGCCAGCGCCGTCGATGACGCCCGCATCGCCGAGTTCGCCGAGATCGCCGCCGCAGACCTCGCCGTACCGCGCGGCCGGTTCCGGCTGCGTTGGAGCGATCGCGCGTCCACACCCATGACCTGGGGCCTGTGGCGTCCTGTCGTGCTGCTCCCCTCCGAAGCGGTCCATTGGGAAGATGACCGCCTGCGGCACGTGCTACTGCATGAGATCGCGCACGTCAGCCGCTGGGACGTGGCCACACAGGCCGTCAGCACCCTGGCCTGCGTACTGTATTGGTTCAATCCACTGGCCTGGTGGGCGGCGCGCCAGATGCTGGTGGAAAGGGAGCGCGCCTGTGACGACCTCGTGCTCGGCAATGGCGCCCGGCCCTCCGACTATGCCCACGGTCTGCTCGATATTGCCCGCTCGCTCGGCGCAGATTGGACCACTTCGCGCGTGAGCCCCGCCATGGCCCGCCGGTCCCAGATCTCGGGCCGGCTGCTCGCGGTGCTCGATCCCAAACGCCAGCGGCACGGCGTTCGCAAGCGCGTTGTCGTCGCGGGTGCGGCGGTGGCGCTGGCATTGGTTCTGCCGGCCGCGTCTCTGAGCTTCGTCCCGAAAACACCGCGGGCCGTTGGTATCGAGGACGCACGCGCATCCATCCTGACCGCCGAGGCGTCCTGGCGCGATGCCCTACGCAGCCGCGACGCGGCGGCCATGGCCCGGTTCTACACCAGCGACGCCTTGCTGGTTTTGCCGGACACCAGCCCCGCTCGCGGACGCCGCGGCGCATCGGACTTGATGGAGCGCCTGATAGGCCGGGGCGTGGTTGACGTGGATGTGCAGGCAACGGAGATGTACCCGGTAGGTGAAACGATTTGCGAGGCCGGCCGGGAGACTTTCTGGCGCTCCGGCGGGGGCGTCAGTTTGAACGTTCAGTTCATGACCCTTTGGAAGAAAGAAGACGGTGAATGGCGCATCCACCGCAACTTCGGTGCGCCCCAAGGAGAACGACGATGAAAACAATTCGAGCGGGGTTCTGCCTCGCTGGTGCAATGATCTTATCGGCTGCCGCCTTACTCGCGCAGCCGAATCCCGATGCCGGCATACGCGCCGCGCTGGAGCAAATGCGCCGCGCAATCAAAGGCAATGACGCGGACCGGTTGACTCAGATGTACACGACGGACGCTCGGCTCACCATGGCCAACAAAGTGGTGGAAGGACGCGAGGCGATCCGCGCGTACATAACGGCGGTATTGCCGATCCTGGGCGACTTCCGCAATGACGAGCAGGAGTTCGTAGCCGGCGACGGCATCGCAGTGGAGACCGGCCGGGCTACCTTCCTCGATCGCTCCGGCGCAGTGATGGGCGTTTCCCGCTACATGACGGTATGGAAGAACGCCGGCGGCCAGTGGCAGGTGTATCGCGACCTCGGCGTGCCGGCTTCACCGGAACCGCCGCAAGGTGCGTTCGAAGTGAAGGAAGCGCCCGCGCAAACCGCCGTCGTCCTGCCCATGACCGGCAGCTACTTGCAGCACACGGAAGCCGTCGTGCGTCTGGTGGAGTATCTCAAATCCGCTGGAATCAAGATCGCGGGCCCGCCGTTCGGACGCTACTACAATTCGCCCGGAAATGTTCCTGAGGACGAGCTTCGATGGGAAGTCGGCCTGCCCGTTCCGAGCGACGCCGCCGCCGTCCCGGCCCCGTTCAAGAGGGAGGACTCGCCCGCGGCCTCGGTGGCTTTTGCCGTCGTGCCTGGCCGCGACACCGCAGGCACATGGTCACAGCTCGGCGACTGGGTGGCCGCCAAGGGTTACGTGACCGGCGGCCCGGCCATGGAGGTGTGGCTCGACGGATCGAAGACCGAGATTCGTCTGCCCGTGCACTCAACCAGCCGCTAGAATCCCGCCTCAGCCCGCTACGACCACACGTTGGTAAGCCTGATCGCACGTAGTGTGCCCTAGCCGCGGCCGCGCCCACCGAGACCCCAGGCGCGGCCGCGCGCTGGGCTGGGCTCCCTATTGCATTTCGCACTCATGATTTCCAGGCTCACGTGCAAGGCGACTGGTTCGGCGGCCGCCTATTTCGGCAACTCGGCCTTTCCAGTTACTTCGAACTTACCGGTCTGAACCGAGGCTGCCTCCTGAGGCTGTGCGCCGCCCAGTGAGACGGCGTATTCACCAGGCACGATTACGCGATTGCCGGTTCGATCGACCTGGCCCAGAGAGCGCGGATCGATCGTAAGGCTGACGTGAGCCGACTCTCCTGGCCCCAAATGCACGCGCTCGAATCCCGCAAGCACACGCACGGGAGTCTCAAAAGCTTGAGGCTGCGCGAGGTAGAGTTCCACAACTTCGTCTCCGCCCACTGAGCCCGTGTTCTTCACGTCACCTTCCACCGTGACCGGTTCACCGGCTTTGGCGCTCGGCGCGACCTTCAGGTCGCTATACGCAAAGCTCGTGTAACTGAGTCCGAAGCCGAATCCATAAAGCGGCTTGTCCATGAAATAACGATAGGTCCGGCCACGCATCGAATACTGCTCGAACGATGGGATCTGGCGCAAGGACGAATAGAAGGTCAGCGGAAGGCGCCCCGAAGGATTGTTGTCGCCGGCCAACGTCTCGGCAATTGCCGTGCCGCCCTCCTCACCGGGATACCAGGCTTCGAGAATCGCATTGGCATTCTTCTGGGCCCAGTTCACGGCCAGCGCGCTGCCGCTCTCGATCACGACAACCAGCGGCTTTCCGGTGGCGGCGAGCGCTTTCAACAGATCCTCCTGGGCCGCGGGCAAATCGATCGAAGTGCGGTCTCCACCGCTGAACCCCGCCAGCTTCACGGGCATCTCCTCGCCCTCAAGCGACGGCGATAACCCGACGAACGCGATCGTGACCTCCGACTGTTTCGCAGCCTCGACTGCCTGGTTGCGCAGCACAGCCGCCGGAGCCTGCCAGGTAAGGTCGATCCCTGCGCTGCCCGTTCCGTGCAAGTACTCCAGACGGATTGGGTGTGGTTGCGTGTCGCCGAACGTCGCCACTGCGTCGAAAACGGCGCCTCGCTCGGGAGTAGTGCCGCCACTCTCCACTAACAGTTTGTTGTCCAGGTAGAGCCGGAAGCCCTCCGCATTCTCACAGGCATAGCAGTAGTTCACGCGCACGCCCAGTTTGTACTCGCCGGGCGCTGGCGGCGTGAAGCTGCCGCTCCAGCGGACCGAGTAATTGTTGCGCTGCAGGCCGTTTACGGGAACAACCTTGTCCCAATTGAAATTGATGTTACGGTCGGTACGCGTGAGAACCGGCGTGCCACTCAAATCAGGCGAGCTGAAATACTCCCCGGTAAGTCCATCGCCCGAACCATTTGCCGGATGCAGCGCGGTGTGTTCAACCGGCATCGCCAGGCCGTCAACCAGTGTCGAGCCCTGCGCGTAAGTCACCTTGGCGGAAGAGAACCGCTTTTCAATCCCCTCGAGTGGATAGACCGGCGAAGGGGGTGGTCCGTTATAGTTGCCTTGCAGCGACTGTATGAGCTCCGCCGTGGGACCGACCACAGCGATGCGAGCGAGCGCGGCCTTCAGAGGAAGTGCGTGATTCTGGTTCTTCAGCAGCACAATCGATTCCCGCGCCGCGCGCAGTGAGAGCTGCCGATGCTCCGGCGAGTTGACCTCACTCACCGGAATGCGCCCATAAGCAAAGCTGGACGGCGGGTCGAACATGCCGAGCTTGAATCGCGCACGGAAGAGACGGCGCAACGCGGTGTCGATCTCGGATTGCGTAATCAAGCCCTGATGAACTGCGTCAACCAGCGCCGGGAAGGCCTGCCCCGTTCCGAAACCGCATTCGAGATCGATGCCCGCCTTCACGGCATCGGCCGCCGCATGGGCCATGTCTGGAGCGTAGTGGTGTCCTGTGTTTATGTCAGCGACGGCAGCACAATCGCTCACGACGTAGCCGTCAAACTTCCACGCCTCGCGCAGATGATCGCGTAGGAGCATCGTGTTCGCGCAAGCAGGTGCTCCATCAACCGCGTTATACGCGCACATCACGGACTGAGCGTGCGCCTCGCTCACGGCCGCGCGAAAGGCGGGCAAGTAAGTGTCCTCAAGATCGTGCGGCGAGACGTCCACATTGAATCGATGCCGCAGCAGCTCGGGCCCGCTGTGCACCGCGTAGTGCTTCGGCGTTGAGACCACGCGGAAATACCGCGGATCGCTTCCCTGCATGCCGGTGACGAAGGCCACACCCATCCGGCCCGTCAAGAACGGGTCTTCGCCATAGGTCTCCTGGCCCCGCCCCCAGCGAGGGTCGCGAAAGATGTTGATGTTGGGCGCCCAAAACGTAAGCCCGAAGAACATTTCGTGATCGTCGTTGCGGATGGCTTGGTTGTACTTGGCGCGCGCCTCGGTCGAGATCGTCTCGCCCATCGTGTGGACAAGGCCGGTGTCCCAGGTGGCAGCCATCCCAATCACCTGCGGAAAATTCGTCGCATAGCCGGCAAAGGCGACACCATGCAGGCCCTCGTTCCACCAGTCGTACTTAGGGACGCCAAGCCGCGGGATGGGGGCCGCATGGTCCCGCATCTCGGCGACCTTCTCTTCGAGCGTCATGTGGCCGATGAGATCGTCCACGCGCTGGTCCAGCGGCAACGCCGGATTCATGTACCCAGCCTGAGCAGTTACCGGCTGCTGGGCATGCAAGGGGAAAACGAGTGCGAGGCCGGACAAGAGTCTGAAAAAGCTGCTCACTAGACTAGAGCGGACGTTAGACATGGAGATTGCCAACTCCTGTGCATGAGGGTTCTTACAAGACTTACCATTGTACCCGGTCGTGGCACGCGAGTCTCCGGACTCGCCAATCGCTTACCGCTTGCGAGCGTCAAAACGGCTATAATGGCCTCCCTAGGTGGAACTCACCGTGCATGATGTGGATGCCTTGCTGAGGAGTTTGCGTATATCGGTCCTATCTATGCGAAGCAGTTCCTCGCGGCGTTGCCAGCAGCCGGTCGCTCACCCGGGCCAAGAGCGTCGATCCCAGCGGTGACCCTGTTTCGCAGTATAAGGAGCCATAAATGACGTACGGGAAGCACAAGCTTTCGTTTGGCGAGAAGGCTGGTTACAGCCTGGGAGACGGCGCCGCGAACTTCGTCTTCATGACGATGATCCTCTTCCAGTTGAACTTCTACACCGACACCATGGGCATTGCCGCCGGCATCGCGGGGACGCTGCTCCTGGTGGGCCGGTTCTGGGACGCCTTCTTCGATCCCATGATGGGCATCATGGCTGACCGCACCAACACACGCTGGGGCAAGTTTCGCCCCTGGGTGTTGTGGACGGCGTTGCCCTGGGCCATCGTCATGGTTCTGGCGTACAGCGTGCCGGGCTTGAGCTACGGCCCCACGCTCATCTATGCCGCCGTGACGAACATCCTGCTGATGACCCTGTACTCGGCCAACAACACACCCTACTCGGCAATGACGGCGGTCATGACCAGCGACATCAATGAGCGCACGAGCTTGTCATCGTTCCGCTTCGTGGCGGCGCTGATCGCGCAATTGATCGTAGGCGGCTTCACGCTGCCGCTGGTCGCCAAATTCGGAAAGGGCAACAACGCCAAGGGTTGGCAGATGACCATCGGCTTGTGGGCGTTGATCTGCGTGGTCTGCTTCGTGATCACGTTCTTGTCCACTCGCGAGCGCGTCGAGCCCGTGGTGCAGGAGAAGGTCTCCATCAGAAAGTCCTTCGGTGCTCTCGGCAAGCTCACGCCCTGGGTCGCCATGTTCGTCGTCACCCTGGCTCACTTCACCGCTAACTCCATGCGCGACGGCACGGTCATCTACTTCTTCCAGTACTACGTGAACAAGGAGCGCCTGTTCCTCTTCCTGCGGGGCGCGGGCCTGCCCTACGCCGTCGGCCCCAGCGCGAGCGGCTGGTGGTTCTCGCTGCTGAACGCCTTCGGTCTGGTGATCAACGCAACCAAGTCGAACGTCTCTTCGGTGGGATTCAGCCTGTGGAACATATCGGGCCAGGCCGTGCTCGTGATCGGGGTGCTCTTTTCCACGTACCTTTCGATCAAGTTCGGCAAGAAGGCCGTCGCCCTCGCCGGCTTCGCGCTGACGGTGGTCTTCATGGCCGGATTCATCTTCCTGCCGGCCGAGAACATCTGGGCGACCTTCATCATGGTCTGGCTGCGCTCCCTGGTCTATGCACCGACGATCCCGCTGCTGTGGGCCATGTTCGCCGATGTGGCGGACTACGCGGAATGGAAGACCGGCCGCCGCACGACGGGCGTGATCTACGCGACCGTTTTGTTCGGCCTTAAGTTCGGCTTGAGCCTGGGCGGCTTCCTGGCTGGCTGGCTCCTGGCAGGGTTTGGCTATCGGCCAGGGGCGATCCAGACGGCGCATTCCTTGTTGGGCATCAGGCTGACCATCAGCATCTTCCCAGCCCTGCTGTACTGCATCATCGTCGGGGCCCTGTACTTCTACCCGATCGGGAAGAAGCTGAACCTGCAGATCCAGGACGAGCTAGCTGAGCGCCGCAAGGCGGTCGGGACGCCCGGAGTGGCCGTGTAGGAGCTGAGCGTGGCACAGCCCTCCCTCCGGGAGATTCTGAAAGACCGCTTCCTCATCGGCGCCGCGCTCAGCGACGCTCAGATCGCCGGCCAGGATCCGGCTGCGCTCGAAATCGTCGGGCGCCACTTCAGCTCGATCAGTCCGGAAAACGCGTTGAAGTGGGACGCAGTCCACCCGGAACCCGATCGCTTCGAGTTCGCGGCTGCGGACCGATACGTCTCCCTCGGAGCCAGGCACGGTCTGTTCGTAGTCGGCCACGTGCTGGTCTGGCATGAGCAGACACCCGGTTGGGTTTTCGAAGGTGCGCGTGGCGCGGCCCTCGATCCTGAGCTGCTTCTTTCGCGAATGCGGTCGCACATCCAGGCCGTCGTGGGCCGTTACCGCGGACGCGTGCAGGCTTGGGACGTGGTCAACGAAGCCTTCGAAGACGACGGCAACTGGCGGAAGACGCCCTGGTACAAAACGTTGGGCGAAGAATTCGCGGCAAAGGCGTTCGAGTTCGCCCACCAGGCCGACCCCGACGCGCAGCTCGTATACAACGACTTCAACCTTTGGAAGAAGCCCAAGCGCGAAGCGGCTATCAGGCTTGTGAAGTCGCTCCGCAAACGCGGACTCCGTGTCGATGGCATCGGCGAGCAGGCTCACTGGCTGCTGGCAGGACCCTCCGTCCAGGAAATCGAACCGATGATGGTTGACATCGCCAAGGCAGGCTTCGAGATCATGATTACGGAGCTGGACGTTCGACCCACTCCCCCGACCCGACGATTTCGTCGGAGCCGATGTGTCGAAGCGATTGGATCTCACGCCGGCGCTGGACCCGTACCAGGACGGTCTGCCCGAGGCCGTCGAGCAGCAGTTGGCGCGGCACTACGCACACATCTTCAGCATGATCGCGAGGCACAGCGCGGTGAGCCGCGTCACCTTCTGGAACGTCACAGACGCCGACACCTGGCTCAACCGCTGGCCAGTCCCGGGACGCACCAATCACCCCTTGCTGTGGGACCGGCAGGGACGGCCCAAGCCCGCGTTCGACGCGGTGATCGAAGCTCTCAGGCGCTCGCCGACGGCCGGGGCGTAGTTACTGCAGTTTCCCGGAGCCTCCGGTGACCTTCCATCGCCCGTCAACGATCCCGCAGCTTACCGGGATCGCGCCCAGGGCCGGGAGATAAAGCGGCCGATTGTGAGCGATAGCGGCGGTAGAGAACACGTAAGATTGTCGCCCGGCTACAGACTGTGAGTAGACTACGCTGACGCCCGCGGTGAGCGCGCTGTCGTCCTCCCAATGGATCTCGAGAATGTGCACGGAGCGTCCGCTTTCATCCCGCGCTTCGGTATGCTTGACAGCAGCGAGCGGTGGTTTTCCCAACCCGGCGTAGACCTTGCCATCGAGCCCGATGCCGATTTGCGCGGTCTGCGGCGCATCCGGGCGGTTGTGCATGCCGGATGCATCCTTCCCAATCCAGATTTCGACGTGGTCGCTCTGAACCCAATTCGCGCCAGGAGCACCGGGCTGAGGGTCGTGAAGCTGGAGCACCAGCGTCTGCCGGTCGAGCGCGATCATGCGCAATTCCGCACGACGCTGCGGGAGCGGCGTCCCGTAAACGGTGAAACCGGGAGTTGCCGCGGTTCCTACGTTCACCGCGCAGCTTCCAAGCGGCGTGCCGGAAACATACTTTGACCGTTCGCTTTCGGCAGCCATCGGCACGGCGACTCCAGCCATCAGGCCCGGCCCCGGCTGCGCGTTCCAGAAGCCCTTGACCGCGGGACAAGCCGGCTCGGCGTTCGCAAAGACGGGGTTCCGGTCGTCCTGCGCCACCGATTGCACCAGCATGGCGCCGATCTCGGAGTGGCTGGCCACACCCGATCCCGGTATGGTGTCGCGGTAGGCGCAGGAATCCGTCGAAAGAATGCGGCGCGGAGACAACTGCACGAGTTGCGTCCCCTTCCAGCGGTCGTTGGAGCCGCCCTCCTGGGTATAGGTCAGGCGGTTCTCTGCGATTTCCACGTGATCGTCGCCAATCCCAGCAGCCCCGTAGCCGTCGTTACATAGGGCAAGCAGCCGGTCCGGCTGTGCCGGAGCAGCAAGCAGCCAATACTCCGTGCCGCCGTTAAACCCGCCGTTGCCATCGCGGCAGCCTTCATCCGGCGAGTCGTCCGGCTTGTCCTTCAGTCCCAGGCTGACTTCCACCACCGTGAGCGGCACACCTTTCTCGGTCTTGCCTGCCGGTTTCGATGCCAACACACGGCACGTCTTCCGCGTTCCGCACACCGCCGTGGCGGAGGGCTGCTGCACCGTTTCCGCAGCCTTCACGAAGCGGCCGCCGTCCAGCTTATACGTGACCGCCCGGCTCGCAGCAGGCAGGCGGATCTGGCTGTCATCGACCTCCACCATGCCCTGTAATTCCTCTTCCACGTAGAAGGTCTTTTCCTGATACCACCCGTCCTCGTTCTTGGCCCACGGAGCCACTGGGCGAAAGCCGCCCGCCGAAGGATCCCAGCTCTCGATGTCGAGCGACACGCCGGTGTCGGACTCCTGCAGGATGGCCCATCCGATGCGCCCGCTGCGATCGAAATCGGAGATGGCCCACAGAGTCTTCTTGCCGCGGAAAAGGAATGGCTCGAGGTCGATGCCGCCGCGATCTTCGAAAATGACCTCACGCCGGCCGGCAGCGGCCGCCTGGCCGTCGAGCACGATCACCTGATTGCCGAAGTGTTCGGACTGTTCGCCGAAATTGAGCACGGCAAAGATCGCCGGCCGGTTCGGGATCAGGCGTTCCGTCAGGATGCACACCTTCATGGTGGCCTGGCGATTGCCGACAACTTTGGTGAGCTTCGCGTCACAGACGGTGTCGTCGGCCGCCCAGATGGGCGCCGCGAGCAGGCAAATCGAGCCGAGGAATCGAATCATCTCATCGAGTTTACTCCCGCACGAAAAACTCCTCTTGACGTGACCGAAGCGTTACGTTACTATGTAGTCACGTAGAAGGAGGGGACCTACCCATGACAATCGACGATTTGACGCTCGATACGACACAGAGCGTTGACATCAAGGCGGACATCGGCGACGTCTTTCGCAGCGTGCTGCACAGGTTGGGCGAAGGCGCCACCAACGGCCAGGGCGAATCGATGCAGCTCCAGTTGGAGCAGTGGCCGGGCGGCCGCTGGTTTCGCGATCGCGGCAACGGCATCGGCCATCTCTGGGGGCACCTGCAGGTGATCAAGCCGCCGGTACTGCTGGAACTGAGCGGCCCCATGTTCATGTCGTACCCGGCGCTGAACCACTTGGAAGTGAAGCTGGAACAGAGGGCCGGCGAAACTCATGTGGAGCTCCGTCACCGCGCCATCGGCTTCATCGATCCGGCGCATCGCCAGAATGTGAGCACCGGCTGGAAGCAGATTCTGGAAGGCGTCGCCCAGGATTGCTCCGCGCGCGCCAACGCCCAAGGGAGCTGAATGAACGACGACGACCTCGATGGAGTGTGGAAAGCCTTGTCCGATGGCACTCGGCGATCGATTCTCGACCTCTTGCGACAGGGCCCCCGCACCACCACCCAGATCGTAGAGGCTTTTCCGCATCTCAGCCGCTTCGGGGTCATGAAACACATAGACGTGCTGCGCGAGGCTGGCCTGGTTCGCACGCGCGAGGAACGCCGGCGGCGGATCAACTCATTGAACGTGGTGCCGATCCGGCAGGTTTACGAGCGGTGGGTGGGCCGTTTCGAAGAACTCTGGGCGAGCCAACTGCTCCGCATCAAGGAAGACGCCGAAGCGCAAGCGGCCCAGGCACGGCCCCAGGCGCCGGCGAAGCACCGCCCCAAGAAAGGGCGAACCAATAACGCCGCGCGGACCGCTGAGCGTCCGCGCGTAATCACAGGGGAGGAAATCCGATGACTGCAGCGCAGACTCAACGCAAGGTAGTGTCCCGGGACGAATGGCTGAAGGCGCGACTGGCGCACTTGGCCGCCGAAAAGGAATTGACCCGGAAACGGGACGAACTCAGCCAGCAGCGGCGCGAACTGCCGTGGGAACGAGTCGAGAAGGACTACGTCTTCGAAGGCCCGAACGGCCCCGAGACGCTTGCCGATCTCTTCGCCGGCCGTAGCCAGTTGATCGTTTACCATTTCATGTTCGGGCCCAACTGGGAAGAGGGCTGCAAGTCCTGTTCGTTCCTGTCCGACCATTTCGATGCCACGCGGGTTCACCTGGCGCATCGCGACGTAACGTTGGCCGTGGTTTCTCAAGCGCCCATGCCCCGCATCGCCGCATTTCAGAAACGCATGGGATGGCGCTTCCATTGGGTGTCGGCCTTCGGCGCGGACTTCCAGCGCGATTACGGCGTGCACTTCACGAAGGACGAGTTGGCGGGCGAGGTCGATTACAACTATCGGAAGATCCATTTTGATCTGGAGGAAGCGCCCGGCTTGAGCGTGTTCTACAAGGACAACGCGGGCCAGATCTTCCACACCTACTCCAGCTACGAGCGCGGGCTCGACACGCTGGTTGGAACGTATCAATTCCTCGATTTGGTTCCGAAGGGCCGTGACGAAGACGGGCTGGCATTTACGATGTCGTGGGTTCGGCACCACGACAAATACGGCGACGATTACGTGCTCGATCCCACGGCTACTTATCGGAACCCGCGCGACATCGGCGAGTGCTGCAAGCACGGGGAAGGTGCGTGATGGCGGGGCAGTGCTGCATGGCCGGGCCGGCATCGCGCCGGCCCGCGCGGCGGTTCTCCAGGGCCGCAGCTTCCATGCTGCCCGGGGCAATGCTGGTGCTGCTTCCGAAATGCCCGTGGTGCCTCGCTGCCTGGCTGACGGCGGCTACGGGCGTCGGTTTCTCGGCCGCCGGCGCGTCGTTGGCACGCGGGATGCTCGTGGTGTTTTGGGTTACAGCCGTGGCGCTCGCCTTTGTACCGATCATCCGGCGCCGGCTCAGCGCCTAGTCACAACCTTAGCGGGGCCCGCTGGATCGACTAACGCGGCTCAGCACCTAGTCAGCAAGCTCCACCGCGGCGCTCGGCGCGGATTTGGTCAGGCGAACTTCCCGCACGGCCTCACGGCCGAGGGCACGCACGACCACTTCGTAGTTGCCATAGAAACCACGGAAGGCGAGGCGGCCGTCGGCGCCCGTCACACCGTCCCCGCGCGTCGTCCATTCCTCGCGCAGGATGTGGCTGATTCGGATGCCGGCCGCGTTCAGCGTTCCATTCGCGTTCACGAGCGCGGCATCGGGACCCAGGAAGTGCGTCTTTTCGCCAAAGCCCCAGAGCAGGATCGCGTGCACCGCCTCGTGGCTAAACCCGAGCCGGAAAATCATCTCCAGGAGGTCCGCGCGGCGTGCGGCGTCCGGGAACATCGCGCTGATCTCGGTGAGCTGGATCGGCAGCCCGGTCTCACCGTGGAGCCGGTCCAGCGTCTCGATAAACGACTCCGCCGTGATCGGAGTGCTGACCATCCAGTCAGGCCGTCCCCCGGGCGCTAGCGTCATCCGGCCATCGACAACCAGGCGATCGCTGTCATGCAACTGGACACCGATTCCGCCGACCTGCGCGCCGCGCGCCCGCAGATCGCGAATCAATTCCAAGTAGCGCTCCGCCTTTTCCGGTTCGCCGAAGATCGCGTACTCGTTCACAAAAAGCGGCGTCTTCGGATCCAGGCGCGCCGCCTCCCGGAACATCCATGCGGTTCCGTCCGGCCCCATCCGCTGTCCATAAAACCCTCCGTCGAGGATCTCGTTGTTCACGTCCCACGAAATCAGCCGGCCGGCATACCGGGTCACTATGTCTGTAAGGCGGCGCTCGATGGCGGCGCGCAGTTCGCTCCGGCCGAGTGCCGCTAACCACGGCTGGACGAACTGCAGCTTGTCCCAGAAAAGGCAGTGGCCACGCATCGCCATGCCGTTCTCTTGGGCAAAGGCGAGCAGCGCGTCGGCGGGCGCGTAGTCCACGCCTTCGCCCTCCACCTCCGTGGCATACCACTTCATTTCGTTCTCGCAAACCAGGGCATTGAAATGGTCGAGGATGAACTGCCGGTAGTTGCGGCCGTCTTCGCCGGTGTCGGCGAAGGGAGCGTAGGCGATGGCCGTGCCGAAAAGGAACTCGTGGCGCTTGAGCCGGTACTGGACGCGGGCATCTTTCAACAGCGCCCCGTCGTGGCCGCGGACTTCGACTACCAGATCGCCCTTGCGGAGACGGTCGATCCGGCTGTCGGCCTCGCTGCGCCAGAGAGTAGCAAGTTGTGGTTCCATGATATGGACCTCAGACTAGCGTCTCGCCCCGAACGCTGTCAACCGGCCATCTCTTCGACTCAACCCCGCGCCAACCGCCTCCAATTGACAGCGGCACGGGTCATGGGGTAGCCTATCTGGCTTGTGGGCCGGGAAGGGCTCGAGCGTCCCTAGAGCGTCCGAAGTCCGGTCCATCCAGTAAGCAGTCCAGCTCACGCTCAGGCGCAAAATCCTCCAAGCCGAGTTCACTCGGTTGGGTAGCTGCGGCATGTTTCATGGGACCTTCGAACAACATCGAGGGCCCGCCTCACGGGCCTGCGATCTTGGCGATCGGAACCGTCGACGTGCAGCAGCGAGGAACGGAACGCCCTTGAGCGAACAACCGCCCTCCACCCAGCCACGGCTTCGGGTATCAACGCCATTCATCTCACATTTGTTTGATAAGGGACAAGGAACCTAGAATGGCCACTACACGGGATCTTGAAATTGTTGCAGCAGGGCATACCTGCCTGGACCTCATCCCCGCCTTCACGATCGACGGCAAGGTCGACAAGATGACCGACGTGCTCGTGCCGGGCAAGATGATCAACATGGGCGAGTGCGTCGTCGTCGGAGGCGGCCCCGTAACAAACGCCGGCGTATCCATACGGCGGCTCGGCGTCAAGACGGAACTCATCGGCAAGGTGGGCGACGACGATTTCGGCAAGCAGATCACGCAATGGTACGAGGAGCACGAAGGGCATTTTCAGGGGATCAAGACAGTCAAGGGCGAGTCTACTTCGTATACCATCGCGATCTGCATCCCCGGGATCGATCGGTTCTATCTACACCACTGCGGCGCGAACGACACCTTCGGCTACGACGACATGGACTTCGATCTCGTCGGCCGCTCGAAGCTGATGCTCTTCGGTTATCCACCATGGATGGCGAAGATTTACGAGAACACCGGGCGCGAGCTGACCAGAATCCTCAAGAAGACGAAGGAACTCGGCACCACGACGGTCCTGGACCTCTCGCTGCCCGACGTGAACAGCCGCGCCGGCAAGGTCGATTGGAAGGCGATCCTCACCGACTGGGTCCCCCTGTCGGACATCATGGTGCCTAGCGCAGAGGAGGTGTTCTACTTCCTCTACAAAGACCAGTTCCTGGAGAAGAGAGCCAAGCTCGGCCCCAAGGAGAGCGTTCTCGATCACATGACCGTGAAGGACATCGCCACTTTGGGAGACGACCTCCTGAAAATGGGCGCGGCCATCGCCATGGTCAAGTGCGGTCACAGGGGTCTCTACGTGCGCACCGCCGGCAAGGATCGCCTCCAGAAGATGGGCGCGGCCGGCTGTTCCAACCTCGACAACTGGGCCGACCGCGAGCTCTGGTTCCCGGTCTATCAGGAGGAGAAATTCGTGGGCGCGCTTGGTTCCGGCGATTCCGCGATCGCTGGATTCCTCTCGGCATTCGTTTTCGGCAACACCATAGAAGGCTGCCTGCGGTACGCCAACGCCGCCGGCAGCATGAACGTCACGGTTCCGGACGGTCTGACCTGGAACAAGGGATTTGACGACCTGACCAGGCGCATCAAGGCGGGGTGGAAGACGAAAGACCTCAAGATTGACGAGCCCGGCTGGAAGAAGGAGCGCGAGTTCTGGGTTGGACCAGCGAACCGCGGTAAGTGGGAATCCTAGGCGAGGAGACTGAAAATGGCCAACAAAAAGAGCGATCCAAAGCGAGACGCTTTCATCGTTAAGAAACTGGCGAAGATGAGCCTGGCCGAGAAGATCGGCCAGCTCCTGACGTTCACGCGGCGCGGCGCCATGATCACCCCGAGCGGGGTCGAGCAGATCACGAAGCTCGAATGCGGCGGTCTGTGCCTGGAGCCGTACGCGGTGGAGACCTGCAAGAACCTCTACTGGGGCAACTCGCAGCTCGACAAGAACTTCAAGGAGCCCGCAGACTTCTTCACCATCGCGAAGACTTACTTTGTCGGCAAGGCTTTCGGGATCAGCATCACTCCGGAAGATTACACCAAGGACCTGAACCGGCTGCAGAAGATCGCGCTCGCCCGGCGCTCGGGCATTCCTCTGCACATGACCATCGATTTTGAAGGCGATTTCAAGAACGATTACATGGCCGGCGGCATCCGCCAGTTCCCGTCTCAGATGGGCATGGCGGCCATCGGCGATCCAAAGCTCACTTACAAGATCGGTCTCACCATCTCGAAGCAACTTTCTAACATCGGCGTCACGCAGATGTACTCGCCGGTGTGCGACGTGAACATCAATCCGAAGAACCCGGAGATCGGGGTGCGGTCGTTCAGCGACGATCCCGAGACTTGCGCCAAGCATGCCGTGGCGCTGCTCAGGGGCTTTCAGGATGGCGGGATCGCGGCCACCGCGAAGCACTTCCCCGGGCGCGGCGACTCCGCCACGGACGCCCACGACGTGCTCGACGTCATCCGCGCCGACAAGCAGAGGATGCACGAGGTTGAGCTGGTGCCCTTCAAAGCGGCGATCGCCGCTGGCGTGAAGGCCATCATGACCGGGCATTCGGTCTACCCGGCGTTCGACGACAAGTTTCCCACCACCCTATCGGAGAGGATACTGACGGGGCTTCTCAGAGAAGAACTCGGCTTCGAGGGCGTCATCGTTTCGGACGCCATCGGCATGGCCGCCATCCTCAAGCAGTGGCCGCTGCCGCAAGCTTGCGCGATGGCGATCAAGGCCGGATGCGACACCATCCTCCTCAAGGCCGACGACGACTCGCGCGCGCAGTGCTTCTTCGGCATCAAGATGGCGGTCGAGAGCGGCCAGCTTTCCGAAGAGCGCATCGACCAGGCCGTGACGCGCCTCCTGCGCATGAAGTACGACCAGGGTCTGTTCGAGACTGCCGGGAAGAAGGACCCCAAGAAGGCCCAGACCTATGCGAAGAGCAAGCCGGTCATCGACTTCTCCTGGGACGTCGCCAAGAAGGCTTTAATCACCATGCGCGACAACCAGATGCTGCCGCTCAAGGCCAGCGAGAAGATGCTGGTGATTGAGCAGCGCATACCTTACGAGTTCTGCGGTAAGGACCCGTACATGCACCAGCACATGTTCGCCGAAGCGATGACTAACTACTCCACTAACCTGATCCTGGTGGACACGGATTTCGCGGCGAATGAGGACGAGGTCGCGGAGTGCATGGAACTGGCCAAGCAGGTGGACACAGTCGTCATGACGAATTACTACGCCCGCATCGTCAAGACCGGCAATAACCGCCTGCTGGTGAAGAAGCTAAAGGAGGCGGGCAAGAAGATCGTCGTCGTGACGAACTACCCGTACGTCGAGGGCACCACCAACGAGGCGGACGCCGTGGTCTGCAACTTCAGCGGTACGCCGGACTCGATCCGCGCCGCCGTGGACGTGCTGTTTGGCAAGCTCAAGCCCTCGGCAAAAACCAAGCTGCCGATCAAGTTGGGCGTGCAGCAGGAAGCCGCAGTGAAGAAGCCTGTGAAGCCGAAGAGCACCCTGGACCTGTCATACTGCTAGCGATCGAGAGGTCCAACCAGAAGTCGTGGCGGCGCCCTGATGCTGCTTTCCATCAGAGCTGGGCGCCGCCCTCCAATTTGAGGAAGAGCAAATGCCGAAAGCGAATCGTGTAAAGGCCTCCGACATCTATACCATCACGGGGCCCGAGATCCGTAGACGTTACGTTCACAACAAAATGTCGGTGCATTTTCAGGGGATGTCCAAGACCCTTCAATTCCCCCACACCATCGCGCTCATGGGCGCCCCGACGTGCTCAATCGGCATCTCGCCAGAGGGCCTCTATAACCGTCTGAACGACGCCGGCAGACTCATCCTGCTTAATCACAACGGCATTCAGCTCGGTTCCGCGCCATTCGTGCGGGTCGCCGACAAGACGTTCATGCTGACAACCAGGGACCCGCAAGCGGTGGAAGGGCCGGACGATGTGCCGGCTCTCAAGAACTACTATCATCCGCCGGTTACCGAAAAGCAGACCAGTCTGTCGCTCGCCACGCCCCTGGCGGAGCTGACTTACACACTCGGCAAGATCAAGGTCGTCCGCCGCATGATCTCGCCGTTGTTGTCAGGGACCGCTCACGCTCTGATGCCGATCGGCATCGAGGAATTCGAAGTCACCAACACATCGAACCAAGAGCAGCAGGTCACGCTCGTGATCCCGCGGCCGTCGCTCGTCAACCTGCAAGAGAAAGAACTGAAGCCGACGGATCAGGACACCGTCTACGCGTGCTCGACGGCGGTGAAGGGCCAGTTGCACAAAGCGTTCGCGTCGCCGGGCATGAAGGGCGTCGTGATGGCCAGCCAGGAGTGCGCCAACCGGATGGTCCTGGCGGTGCCGGAGATGGAGGGCGTCAGCGTCGACGTGCATCCGTCTTTCTGCCTCAATCATCTCAAGCAGGATTTGCTGCTCAACGACGACGGCACCTTCTACGAGAAGCGCGCCATCATTCCGAAACAGGACTACGGAGCCGCAATCAGCCTCACGTTCACGCTCAAGCCGAAGGCCACCCGGACGCTGCCGGTCGCGACGGCTCTCGATTTCCCAGAGCAAAGCTACATCGACGGAAAGACTTTCGACCGCAAGTACGTCAAGGGCTTCAAGGACAAGGAGACCCGGGCGACCGACCTGGCCAAAACAGCCCTGGACAGTTACCCTGCGTGGCTCGACCGCACCAGCACTATCCACAACCGGATCTTCCAGCACATCAGCCAGAGCCCTTCGTACAAGAAGGACAAGGCAGGCGCACTCAGGCTTACCCGCCTCATCATCAACGAGTTCAGCTTTCCCCTGTCGAACGCGTGCATCTGGGTGGAAAAGGATGGCAAGGATGTCGCGCGATTCCTGGAGTGCTTCGACTACGCCTACATCGACCCATCAGATGTCGACTGGTACTCGATGGTGCTCCTCATGCTGTTCCCAGACGTCGAGTTGGAGCTGTGCCAGCGTTTCATCGACTCGATCCAGAGAGAGGACCTCAACAAGCGCTTCTACCACCTGCACGGCTCGTTCGTCGAGGCGCGCCAGCATTTCAAAGAACACCCGGAGCAATACGAGGACATCTCGCTGACCCAGATCTGGGATCACGTCAAGCTCAAGGGCAGCGTCTCACACGATGTCGGCGCCATGCCGAAGGGCAATCCGCTTCGCGGCACCAGCGATTATGCCTGGTACAACGACAATTATTGGGTAGATCTGTTTCCCAAGCTTGTTACTCGGGTGTTACGTGACACTAAGTTCCTGGGCGACGTTAACTTCGTGAAGCGTAACTGGCAAACGCTCAAATTCGGCTTCGATTTCCTGAAGACCTACGACATCGACGGCGACGGCGTCCCCGAAGGCAACCCGCACGAGGTCAAGAACACGTTCGATAACCTGGTGCTCTTCGGCGCGGATGCCTACGACACGACGAACTACATGGCCTGCTGCGAGTCCATGAAGATCATGGCGCAGATGATGGCCGATGAGCCGGCACGCCAGCAATACCAGGCGGCCTTTGACCGGGCGAGCGCGGTCATCGAGAAGCTCTGGCGCCAGAAGAAGAACCGCAAGGGCGTCGATCTCCGCTACTACGTGACCTGCTACGACACCGAGACCAAGAAGATGAACACGGACGTCTGGACCAACCAGTTGGACGCGCTGTGGGCCATGATCGCGATGGGCGAGGAACCGTTCATTCCGGCCGAGCGAGTCAAGCAGGTACTCAAGACCATCTACAAGGTGAACCGCACCACGATGGGCTGGGCCATGACCCGCACGGAGAATGGCGAGCAGGTGGAATCGGAGCAGGGCCAGGATGTCTACACGACGTCCAACTACGTGTTCGCCCAGTTACTCGATTACTATGGCCTCGTCAAGGAGAGTAAGGAAGTCTATAAGGCCATGGACAAAGTCATCTTCGAACACGGCAACTCACTCATCAGCCCGGATAACCTCAGGGCCGAACTGGAGCAGGAACAGGGAGAATCCACCGAGGGGCCCCACTACATCGTGGCGGCCTATCCCAGGCCTGGCGCCGTGCTGACGCAGTTGGCCATGCAGTTCATCAAAGAGACCCAGGAGCGGACCGGCGTTACGAAGGTGGACGGGCCCGCTCTACGCTCTTTCGCGGGCTCGATATTCGGCTAGAGGCGGCAGCGCCGCGGTATGGCTCTCATTGCTTTACTACGAGGTGTCAATGTCGGCGGACATCGAACGTTTCGGCCAAGCATCCTCGCACGAGAACTGGCCGACTATGACGTGGTGAATGTGGGTGCTGCGGGCACGTTTGTCGTTCGTAAGCCTGGATCTCGCTCGAAGTTTCTTACCGCATTGCGCGGGAAGCTGCCGTTCGAGACGGAGGTTGTGCTCTGCAACGGCAGCGACTTGATCCGCCTGGAGACACAGAATCCCTTTGATGCTGAGCCCTCACGCCCGGATGTGGTTCGGTTCGTGAGCATCCTGTCGCACGCCGGCACCGTCCGGGCGCCCCTTCCCGTCACGTTTCCCTCTGACGGGGCGTGGCTGGTGCGGGTGATGGCGTCGCAAGGACAATTCGTGTTTGGCATGTACCGTCGTCACATGAAGACGATCGGCTATCTTGGCCAGATCGACAAGTTGTACGGCGCGCCGGCGACGACACGGAATTGGAACACAATAATGGCGATCATGCGGATTTTGAAAGGCCCAGTAAGTAAAGGCCGTTGACAAACGCGCCGGCAGGGGACATGCGCCGGCCGTTCCTGGAGTCGGGTTCAGACCGGCCGCCCAGCCCCGGCCTTTCCATCCGCGCCTGCGCTATGATCGAGCCGAGATGCTGATTGTCCACGTACACGCACACGTCAAGCCGGAGTTCGTCGAAGCGTTCAAGACGACCACCTCCGAAAACGCGCGCAACAGCTTGCTGGAGCCAGGCATCGCGCGCTTCGACGTCGCCCAGCAGGCCGATGACCCGTCGCATTTCGTTCTGATCGAGGTCTACCGGTCCGTCGAAGCAACCTCCGCGCACAAGAAGACCGCACACTACGAGGCGTGGCGGGACGCGGTGGCGCCGATGATGGCCGCTCCTCGCACGAGCGTCAAGTACTCGAGCGTCTTCCCTGCCGAGCAGGATTGGTAGGATGCGTTTCGAGTTCGCAACCGCGGCGCGCATCGTCTTCGGGGAGGGCGTGCTGGCCGAGGTTCCGGCGGCCTCCCGGGAGTTCGGAACCAGGCCATTTCTGGTGACGGGCCGCTCCCCCGCGCGTGCGGCTCTCCCGGCCATCGCGACGTTCGCCGTGGAGGGCGAGCCAAACGTCGACCTGGTGCGGCGCGGCGCCGAAGCGGCTCGCGAAGCGGGCGCCGACGTAGTCATCGCGTTGGGCGGCGGCAGCGCCATTGACGCGGGCAAGGCCATCGCCGCTTTGGTCGCCAACGGCGGAGACGTGCTCGATTACCTCGAAGTCATCGGAAAAGCGCAGCCGCTCGAACGTCCCTCAGTTCCGTTCGTCGCCATCCCGACGACTGCGGGCACCGGGTCCGAGGTGACGCGCAACTCGGTGCTGGCTTCGCCCGAGCACGGTGTGAAAGCCAGCTTACGAAGCCCCTTTATGCTGCCGCGGCTGGCGGTGGTCGATCCCGAGCTGACCTACGCGCTGCCTCCAGCGGCGACAGCCTCCACCGGCCTCGACGCACTCACGCAGCTCATCGAGCCGTACGTTTCCCTCCGCGCGAACCCGATGACGGACGCTGTTTGCCTGGAGGGGATGCGCCGCGCTGCCGGGTCGCTCGCGCGCGCCTGGCGCGACGGACGCGATCGCGAGGCGCGGCACGACATGGCGCTAGCCAGCCTGTTCGGAGGCCTGGCTCTCGCCAACGCCGGACTCGGCGCGGTTCACGGATTCGCCGCTGCGGTGGGCGGCATGTTCCCTGCCCCGCACGGAGCCGTCTGCGCGGTCCTGCTGCCGCACGCGATGGAGATCAACATCCGTGCCCTGCGCGCCACCGGTACGGCGAGCCCGGCGCTCGAACGTTACACCGTGGTTGCCCGCACGCTCACGGGCAGCGCGGAAGCCTCCGCCGAAGATGGCGCCACCTGGGTGAGCCGTCTCTGCCGCCAGTTGCAAATCCCTCCGCTTGCCGCTTACGGGGTTCGCCGAGAGGATGTGCCGGCGCTAGTCGAGAAGGCCGCACGCGCCAGCAGCATGAAAGGCAATCCGATCGCGCTCACCGCCGGCGAACTGGAGGAGTTGCTCACGCGCGCGATCTAGAAACTCCCGCCGGCGCGCGGGGCGCAGTCTCAGCCCGCTGCCTTGACTGGCTCCGTCGCGTCGAACACCATCCTGGCCTTGAGTGCCTTGATGCGGTCGCGCAACTCGGCGGCCTTTTCGAATTCGAACCGCTTGGCTGCCTCGCGCATCCTCTCCTCGATCTCCGCGATGTAGCGTTCGAGTTGCTCGGGCGGCAGGTCAGCGGCCGGCTCCTCCGCCTCGAGCGGCACCGTCACGTAATCGGCTTCCGAAATCGCCACCAGCGTCATGTCGATGGGCTTGATGATGGTCTGCGGCGTGATGCCGTTGTCCTCGTTGTATTGGGCCTGCACTGCACGGCGGCGGTTCGTCTCGCCGATGGCCATGCGCATCGAGTCCGTCATCACGTCGGCATAGAGGACGGCTTTGCCATTTACGTTGCGCGCGGCGCGCCCCATGGTTTGGATCAGCGAGCCGCCCGACCGCAAAAAGCCTTCCTTATCGGCATCGAGGATCGCCACCAGCGACACCTCAGGCAGGTCCAGGCCCTCCCTCAGCAGGTTCACGCCGATCAGCACGTCGATATCCCCGCGCCGCAGATTGCGCAGAATCTTCACGCGGTCCAGCGTGCTCACCTCAGAGTGCAGGTACTGGCATTTGACGCCGGCCTCGGAGTAATACTCCGCCAGGTCCTCAGCCATACGCTTGGTGAGCGTGGTCACCAGCACGCGCTCGCCCGCCTCCACGCGCTGCCGGATCTCGTGCAGCAGGTCGTCCACCTGACCGCGAATCGGGCGCACCTCAACCTGCGGATCAACCAGGCCGGTGGGCCGAATCACCTGCTCCACGACAACGCCTGCCGACTTAGTAAGTTCGTACGGCCCGGGCGTGGCCGAGACGTAAATCACCTGATTGACCCGGTTCTCGAATTCCTCGAATGTTAGCGGGCGGTTATCGAGCGCGCTCGGCAGCCGGAAGCCGAACGAGACCAGCGTCTCCTTGCGCGAGCGGTCGCCGTGGTACATGCCGTGTAGCTGAGGGATGGTCTGATGGCTTTCGTCGATCACAATCAGAGAGTCGTGCGGCAGATAGTCGAGCAACGTCGGCGGCGCTTCGCCGGGAAGGCGGCCCGAGAAGTGGCGCGAGTAATTCTCGATGCCGTGGCAATAGCCGATCTGGCGGATCATCTCCAGGTCGAACATCGTGCGCTGCCACAGCCGCTGGGCCTCCACCACCTTGCCCGATTTCTCCAGCTCGGCGTGCCACCAGTGCAGCTCTTCCTCGATCGAGCAAAGGGCTTTCTCGCGGGTTTCCGCGCTCATGACGTAATGCGTCTTGGGGTAAATGGGCAGCCGCAGGTAGGTCTGCCGGACCTGCCCGGCTAACGGGTCGATCTGCGACAGGCTCTCGATTTCGTCGCCAAACAACTCGATGCGGAATGCGTTGTCGTCGTAAGTGGGATAGACCTCGATAACATCGCCGCGTACCCGAAACGTCCCGCGCCGGAAGTCCGCGTCGTTGCGCTCGTAGAGTATCTCCACCAGCCGCCGCACGATGTCCTCGCGTCTGATCTTCTGCCCCTTCTCGAGCATCAGCAGCATCCCGTAGTAAGCCTCCGGCGAGCCCAGGCCGTAGATGCAGCTCACGCTGGCCACGATGATGCAATCGCGCCGCTCGAACAGAGACCGTGTTGCGGAAAGCCGGAGCTTATCGAGCTCGTCGTTAACGGTCGCCTCTTTCTCGATGTAAACGTCGCCCGAGGGAATATAGGCCTCCGGCTGGTAATAGTCGTAGTAACTCACGAAATACTCGACCGCGTTGGCCGGGTAGAATGTCTTGAACTCCTGATACAGTTGCGCCGCCAGCGTCTTGTTGTGGGCGAGTACCAGCGTCGGCCGCGCGGTCCGCTCGATCACCTTGGCGATCGTGAACGTCTTGCCCGACCCGGTGACGCCCAGCAGCACCTGGTGCTGCTCGCCATCGAGTACGCCCCGGTTGAGTTGGTCTATGGCCTGCCCCTGATCCCCGCGGGGCTCGTAGTCGATCGTCAGATGGAAGCCCATGGTTTCAGTGTAACCGCTCGCCGCCATCCGCCTCGCCCCCCGCTTCGTGCTACAACGGGGGCAGGGAGGCACCCACGATGAGGGTCGGATTCATTGGGCTGGGGAATATGGGCGAGCCGATGGCGCGCAACCTGATTCGCGCGGGTCATCGACTGACGGTTTACAATCGCACGCGGCAGCGGGCCGAGGCGCTGGCGCACGAGAGCGCCCGAATCGCGGACACGCCGGCGGATGCCGCGGCTGACGCCGAAGTTCTCATCACGATGCTGGCGGACGATCGCGCGGTGCGTAGCGTCCTGTTCGGCGCCCGGCCAGAGGAGACCTCCGCCATCGATGCGCTCGCCCCCGAGGCCGTCCACATGTCGGCCAGCACCATCGGCATCGAGTGCTCCAAGGACCTGGAGCGCGAGCACCGCGCACGTGGCCAGGGCTACATCGCCGCGCCAGTGATCGGCAGGGCGGAGGCCGCGCGCGACAAGGCGCTGTGGATCATGGCAGCGGGCCCGCAGAACGACATCGAGCACTGCCGCCCGTTGATGGAGGCCATGAGCAGAGGCATCACCGTCGTCGGCGAGGAACCCTGGAAAGCCAACCTGACGAAGATCGGCGTCAACTTCATGCTGGCCACGGTTCTGGAGTCGTTCGGCGAGGTCTACGCGATGCTGGAGAAGTTCGGCCTGGACCCGCACGGCTTTCTCGACGTGCTCAACGAGGGCGCTGTCCGTTCGCCGGTCTATGCGAATTACGGGCGCATGATCGCCGACAGGCAATACGAGCCCGCAGGCTTCTCCCTGCGGCTTGGTCTCAAGGATGCCGAGCTGGCGCTCCAGGCCGGCGAGGCCGTCGAGGCGCCGCTGCCCTTCGCGAGTATTCTCCGCGATCACTACTTGCAGGCGCTCGCTCACGGGCATGGCGATCACGACTGGAGTTCCATCGCAGAGGTGGCCCGGCACAACGCGGGCGCAGGCAAGACGCTCGAAGCGGGACGCTAGAATGAACACCACGGAACAGGAAGCCTCGATCGCACGCGCACCCTCCAGCGTCGCGCTCTTCGGCCGCGCCGCCTGGGGCGTGCTCGGTTACAACGTGCTCGTGGTGTTGTGGGGCGCGCTGGTGCGCGCGACCGGCTCCGGCGCGGGATGCGGCGGACATTGGCCGCTGTGCAACGGCGACGTGGTCCCGAGCCTCGCGAACACCGCCACCGCCATCGAGTACACGCACCGGGCCATGGTCGCCGTCGCCTTCGTCGCGGTGTTCGGGCTATGGCTATGGAGTTTCGTGGCGTTCCCGCGCGGCCACCGTGTGCGGCGTTGGGCGGGGCTGGCGGCGGTGCTCCTGGTGGTCGAAGCGTTGCTCGGCGCGGGTCTGGTTCTGTTCAACTACGTGGAGCACAACGCTTCCATCGGCCGCGCTGTCTACCTGGCGGCGCATTTGGCCAACACCCAGGTTCTACTGGCCGCATTGGGGATGACCGCCTGGACCGCCGCCCGCGGCGTAGCTTCGCTACGCGCCCGCATCCCAGCAGTTCTGCGGACCGCGCTGCCCCTCACCGTCGCACTGAGCATGACGGGAGCTGTGGCGGCGCTCGGCGATACGCTGTTCCCCTCCGCGTCGCTCAGCGCGGGACTCGCCCAGGACTTTTCGGCATCGGCGCATTTCCTTCTGCGGCTGCGTGGCGCTCATCCGCTTCTCGCCGTGCTGCTGGCCCTTTTCCTGCTCTACGCGGCGTCGGCGACGGTTCGCGCGCGGCCCTCAGCCGCGGTGAAGCGCATGGCCGCGGCGGTGGCCGGACTGGCCCTGGCGCAACTTGCGGCGGGCGCGGTGAACGTCGCGCTTCTGGCGCCTGCCTGGATGCAAATCGTCCACCTGCTGCTCGCGGACCTGCTCTGGATCGCTCTCGTCATCCTGGCGGCGAACGCGGCGGCTGCGGGGGAACCGTCATGAAGAAGGTGCTGCGATACAGCGTCGCCGGGCTCGTGGTTGCGTTGGCGTATCTGGGTTGGATTGCGTGGAGCCGGCATAGCGCCAATCGGGACATGGAGCGCCAGAGCCAGGAGCGCGAGGCCGCGAAGTACAAAGAGCTCGTGCCCGCGGACACGACGCTCAAGATCACGCAATTCTACGCTGCCCAGCAGGAGGCCCGTCCAGGCGAAAGCGTCCTGGTTTGCTTCGGGGTCGAGAACGCAAACTCGGTGCGGATTGAGCCCCCCATCGAGCAACTACTGCCACTGCCTTCGAAGTGTTTTCCGTTCGCACCCCAGCGCACCACCACCCTGAAGCTGGTGGCCGATGGCGCGAACGGCGGAGAGGTCACGGCGTCGCTAACTATCAAAGTGAGATAGGCGCCAGAGGCGACCAGGACCGCTCCTGAAACACCGTTTTCGGATAGCAACCCCTCATTTTACCGAAACCACCCATGGGCAACCTCGGATACACTTGGACTGGGAGGACGCTTCCCCATGGCCACGCGCTCCAGAGCGCAGGTTGCTGCCGACCTTGCCGTCCGCTACGGCGGCCTCGAACCGGACGCTTTGATTCGAGCCTTCCGGGTGATGCACACCTCCCGCCGCCTGGACGACCGCGAGATCCTGCTCAAGCGCCAGAACCGCATTTTCTTCCAGATCAGCGGCGCCGGCCACGAGGCCATTTCCGCCGCGGCAGGCCTGGCTCTTCGCGCCGGGCACGACTGGTTCTATCCCTACTACCGCGACCGTGCGCTCTGCCTCGCCCTGGGGGTGACGCCGTCTGAGATGCTGCTCACGGCCGTCGGTGCAGGTGCGGACATCGCTTCCGGCGGACGCCAGATGCCTTCGCACTGGGGAGCGCCGCGACTGAATATCGTCAGCCAGTCTTCGCCCACCGGCACTCAACTTTTGCAGGCTGTCGGCTGCGCGGAGGCGGCCCGCCATCTCGATCCCGCCAGTGACGCCGTCGTCCTGGTCACCGCCGGCGATGGCGCGACGAGCGAAGGCGAGTTCTGGGAAGCCCTCAACGCCGCGTGTCTGGAGCGCCTGCCCGTGGTGTTCGTCATCGAGGACAACGGCTACGCTATCTCGACGCCGGTCGAGAAGCAGACCGCCGGCGGCAATATCGCGCGGCTCGTCTCGAGTTTCCCCGGCCTGACAGTCGAGGAAGTGGACGGCTGCGATTTCGTCGCGTCTTACCAGGCTGTGCAGAGGGCCGCCGAGGTCTGCCGCGCCCGGCAGGGCCCCGCGTTGGTGCATGCCACCTGCATACGGCCATACTCGCACTCGCTTTCCGACGAAGAGAAGTTGTACAAGACCGATGAAGAACGCGCCGCCGAAGCCGCACGCGACCCGCTGGTGAAGTTTCCCGAATGGCTGATCGCGGAGGGCGTTCTCGATCCCTACGGCCTGCAGATTCTGGTTCACGAGATCGACCTGGAGATTCAAGCAGCCACCGAAGCCGCGTTGAGCGCCGCCCCGCCCGCCGCCGGTTCGGCGATGCTGCACCTCTACTCGGACAAGGTCGATCCGTGCTCGGACGCTTTCGCGGCCGAGCCGCAGTTCGCCGGCGAGCCGCGCACCCTGGTGGACGAGATCAACCTGACGCTGGCGGAGGAGATGCGGCGCGACCCGAACATCGTCGTCTTCGGCGAAGACGTAGCCGATTGCAGCCGCGAAGATCGCTTGCGCAAGCTGAAGGGAAAAGGCGGCGTCTTCAAGGCGACTCACGGCCTGCAGCGGGAATTCGGCTCCCAGCGCGTTTTCAATACACCGCTCGCCGAAGCCGCCATTGTGGGCCGCGCCGTCGGTATGGCCACGTGCGGCCTCAAGCCGGTGGCGGAGATTCAGTTCTTCGACTACATCTGGCCGGCGATGATGCAGATCCGCGACGAGCTTGCCACCATGCGCTGGCGCTCCAATGGCGGCTTCGCTTGCCCGGCCGTGTTGCGCGTGGCGATCGGCGGGTATCTGAGCGGCGGCGCCGTGTACCACAGCCAGTGCGGCGAGGTTGCGTTCACGCACATTCCCGGGCTGCGCGTGGTTTTTCCCTCGAATGCACTCGACGCCTGCGGCCTGCTGCGCACCGCGCTGCGCTCCGACGATCCGGTTCTCTTCCTCGAGCACAAGCGTTTGTACCGCGAGCCGTATAATCGCTCGGCACATCCCGGCGCGGACTATACGATCCCGTTCGGGCGGGCGAACGTCGTCAAGGGCGGGCGCAGCCTCACCGTCGTGACTTACGGCGCGCTGGTGCAGAAGTCGCTGCTGGCGGCGATGGAGATCGAGAAGCGCGACCCTTCGGCGAGCGTCGAGATCCTCGATCTTCGAACGCTGGCACCGTACGACTGGGAGGCGATTCGCACCAGCGTGGAAAAGACCAGCCGCGTCCTGATCGCGCACGAGGACTGTCTCTCCTGGGGCTATGGCGCGGAGATCGCCGCGCGCATCGCCTCGGAACTTTTCGATCGCCTTGACGCTCCCATCGGCCGCGTCGCTGCGCTCGACACTTGGGTCGGCTACCATCCGCAACTCGAGGCCGAGATTCTGCCGCAGGTGGACGACATCGTACGCGAGGCCGAGAAAGTGCTGGGGTACTGAGGTTATGATCCACCCAAAGGCCTTGACGGTTGCGCTAGCGGCCATCTGTTTCGCCGAAGTCGTCACAGGCCAGCGTGAACAACGCTGGTACCTCGACGCCCGAGAGGCCCACGTCCTGGACCGGCTGTTATCCCCGGACGCGAAGACAGAACCGTTCATGGACCGGCTCACGTTGCGATTCGGCGATACCTGTACCCAACTGGTCATATCCACCGCCCAAGACTGGCGAACTTACAGCAGGAGTGCCGAACTGGTCCGCTCCTCGCCTGTGGGCGGCTGCGAAGGATTGAGTAAGCAGGTCCAGCAGATGTTTGCCCAGAATCCCAAGCTCACGGACGAGGAACTCGCCAGCAACGTACAGATGGAGGTGATGCGCGCGGCCCTCGACCCTAAGGGTTACGACCGCGTCCTTGACCGGCTCAAGGCCGTTCGGGTCTCTCCGTATTTGCACTCCAGGATCACCTGTGACGGCCCAAGTGCCACATATGGGTACCTCTACGAAACGCCGGAGGAGTCAGTCCACTACGTCCTCAATCCCCCTTTCGGCAAGACACCGGAGGATAACCTGGCACGGTGGATGGACGAGTTCAGGACAAACATTCCCAAGCTGCGGGCTGCGCCCGCGGTGCCATGAGAAGCGCGCTGTTGACCGTTCGAGCCTTGCCAATGATTGCCATAGCGTCGGGACTCGCGGCCGCGCCGCCTACGGAACGTTTCCTGGACGGCGGCTGGGAGTTCCGCCAGGTCGCGAAATCGGAGTGGCACAAAGCCAAGGTGCCCGGCATGGTGCAGACCGATCTTCTGGCAAACGACCTCATCCCCGATCCGTTCTGCGGAACTAACGAGACCGGCTTGCAGTGGATCGGCCTGGCGGACTGGGAATACCGCACCACGTTCACGCTCGCGAGCGAGGATCTGGCGCGCAATCACCTCGATCTGGTTTTCGAAGGACTCGACACGTACGCCGACGTTTACCTGAATGGCGCCGCGGCCCTGCACGCCGACAACATGTTTCGCACCTGGCGCGTTCCCGCCAAGGCGCTGCTCCGCGTAGGCATTAACGAACTGCGGATCGTGTTCCATTCGCCGGTCACGAAGATGCTGCCCATCGTCGAAGCGCTGCCCTATCGGCTCCCCACGGTGGTTCAGGTGCAGCGGGTGAGCGAGCGCGGCATCGCGACCGACCCGTACACGCGCAAGGCGGGCTACCAATACGGCTGGAACTGGGGACCGCGCTTTGTCACGCTGGGGATCTGGCGGCCGGTCCACTTACAAGCCTGGGACGACATTCGCATCGAGAACTTCCACATACGGCAGGTCAAAGTGACTCGCGATGCAGCCGAGCTTTCCGCGGACTTCATCATCGAGGCCGACGCGTCCACCACCGCCAAATTCGCAATCGCCGGCCACGCGCAGGCCACGATCGCACTCAACGCCGGCGAGAACCACGTCTCTCTCCCGTTCCGAATCGAAAATCCCAAGCTCTGGTATCCCCTGGGCTACGGCGAGCAGAGCCTCTACACGTTTTCGGCTAGCGTCCGAATCGGAGACCGCGTGGCCGCCGAGGCAACCGTGCGCACGGGCCTGCGGTCCGTGGAGCTGCGCCGCGAAGCCGACCGTTGGGGCAAGAGCTTCGAATTCGTCGTGAACGGCCTGCCGGTGTTCGCCAAGGGCGCCAACGTCATCCCCCTCGACAGCTTTCCGAATCGCGTCACACCGGAGATCCACCGGCGGCTGCTGACCGCCGCGCGCGACGCTCACATGAACATGCTCCGCGTGTGGGGCGGCGGCTACTACGAGTCCGACGACTTCTACGACATCTGCGACGAGCTCGGCATCATGGTGTGGCAGGATTTCATGTTCGGCGGCGAGATGGTCCCCGGCGATGCTGCGTTCCAGGAGAACGTGCGCCAGGAGGCCATCGACCAGGTGCGGCGGCTGCGCGACCATCCCAGCGTCGCGCTGTGGTGCGGCAACAACGAGCTCGAAACGGGCTGGCTGCACTGGGGCGACCGCAAGGCCTTCAAGGAATCGCTCACTCCCGATCAGCGCGAGTACGTGTGGCAGAGTTACCTGCTGCTATTCAACGACGTTCTCAAGACGGTAGTTACAGAGCAGGCTCACTCGGCCCCTTATTGGCCCAGCTCTCCGAGCGCCAATTACGAGCAGCCTCCGGACAACGAGGCTAACGGCGACATGCATTACTGGCGTGTCTGGTACGGCTCGCTGCCCCTCGAGGCCTCCACGGCCGTAACGCCGCGTTTCATGTCGGAATACGGTTTCGAGTCCTTCCCCGATCTGGCGACCGTCGCGGCGTTCGCGCGGCCCGAGGACCACGCCATCGGCTCGCCCGTGATGGAGGCCCACCAGAAAGACCCCGGCGGAAGCCAGCGCATGCTCGCCAATCTCGAGCGCGACTACGGCACGCCGAAGGACTTCGCCTCGTTCGTCTACTTGAGCCAGGTCGAGCAGGCCGAGGCCATCAAGACCGCGGCCGAGCACCTGCGCCGCTCGCGCCCGCGCACCATGGGCTCGCTGTTCTGGCAGTTGAACGACTGCTGGCCCGCTCCATCGAAATCGAGCATCGACTACTACGGGCGTTGGAAGGCGCTGCATTACGCCGCCCGCCGATTCTACGCGGATCTGCTCATTTCGCCGCATCGGCACGATGGCGTCATCGATGTCTACCTCGTCTCGGACAAGCTCGAGCCCGTCTCCGCAACCGTGCGCACGCGTCTGCTGGCCTTCGACGGAGAATCGCTCTCTGACGCGACCGAGAGCTCGGCCATCCCGCCCGCAACGAGCACCGTCGTCGCGAGCCTTGACGAAAAGCGCCTCCTTGGCAGTGCCGATCCGCAGGCGTCCTTTGCGGTCTTCGATCTGCTAGTAAGCGGAAAAGTGGTCTCGCGCAACCTGGTTTTCTTCGATGCGGTGCGAAACCTGCGCCTTCCGCCGGCGCGGATCGAGCGCACCGCGACCGAAGGCGGCGTGACGCTCGTTTCGCGAACGCTGGCGCTGAGCGTCTATGTTTCGCCGGGCGCTTCGGACAACTACTTCGATCTGCTGCCGGGAGAGCCGGCGGATATCCAGGTCCCGGTCTCCGCTGGCAGCCTTCGAATCGTGTCGCTGACGGACGCGCTGGCGCCGCGGTAGCGCCGAAGATGCGGCGGCGGCCGAGTTGAGGGAGAATGGAGGAGGTCCAGCGTCCGCCGGACCATGCAGGAGCAAGACATGCAGTTTCAGAGGGTCGCCGCGAGGGTCCTCCTTGCGGCTGGGCTATGCGTTCCAGCAGCGCCCGTGTTTTCCCAAGTTCAATCCGCTCTGCCCGAAGGCGAGTTCAGGATTTCCACCAATGTCGACCGCGTCGTGCTGCCGGTGACAGTGGTCACTCGCAGAGACAAGATCGCCGCCAACCTCACAAAAGAGAGTTTTCGGGTCCTTGAAGACGGGCGACCGCAGGAGATCCGCGGCTTCCTACATCGGGATATTCCCCTGACGGTGGGCCTCGTAATGGACAGCAGCTCCAGCATGGGGCCTAAGCGCTCTACCGCAATCCTGGCGGCACTGCATTTTCTCCGGTTGAGCAACCCCGAAGACGAGGCGTTTGTCGTCGATTTCAACGAAAAGGTACACTTCGGGCTCCCCCAGAGCGCGCCATTCTCCGCCAATCCGGAAGAACTGCAGGCGGCGCTGATGGGGCTTCCCTGCCAGGGCCGGACAGCGCTCTACGACGCCGTGATGGCGGCCGCCCAGCACCTGTCGCGGGGCACGCTGGAGAAGAGGGCGCTCATCGTGGTGAGCGATGGAGGGGATAACGCCAGCCGCCACCGGTTGGCGGAGATGATCGAGGCCGTCCAGCGGTCCGAGGCGATCGTCTTCGCCATCGGTGTTTTCGACCCCGACGACGAGGACCGCAACCCCAAGGTGCTGAAGCAACTGGCGCGGCCTACCGGTGGCGAAGCTTTCTTCCCGCAAGATCCCCATGAATTGCCGGGGATCCTGGCGCATATCGCCCAAGTCTTGCGCAGCCAGTACACCATCACGTACGCGCCGGCTGGCAACGCGGAGGATGGCGGCTTCCACCGCGTCGAGGTGATCGCGACCGAACCTGGCGGCGCGCGGCGGCTGTCGCTGCGGACGAGAGCCGGTTATTACGCCCGCGCTCGCGCCGTCACCCCGGCGAGCGAGTGAAGGCCGGAACGAGCAGCGGCGCCCGCCGAACGCTGTGGGCGGTAGAGGCGGTTCTCTGGTTGGTAGCCGCGGTGCTCCTCGGTTGCTACGCGTACGTCTACCTTGACCGAACAGTCTACCAGGCCTTCCAGGCGTGGTCCTTCGATCGGGCGCTCGAACACAAGCCGGCGCCCGTGCTCGGCTTCGTACTCGATGTGATCGAGGGACGCGGGGCGGCGTCGAGCGTGCCGGTCTCGAAGGACAGCGGAAATGCGTTTCCGCGTCCGGCGCCGGAGGCACTCCCGAGACGCGGAGCCCTGCCCGCAGGGACGCCGATCGGGCGCATCGAGATTCCGCGCGTCGGCGTGCGCGCCATGATCGTCAACGGCACCTCCGCGGCCTGTCTGCGCCGCGCCGTGGGCCATATCGAGGGAACGCCGCTGTTCGGCAGCGCAGGCAACGTCGGGCTGGCCGGACATCGCGATACGTTCTTCCGCGGGCTGCGCCACATCTCCAAGGGAGACAGGATCGAGGTGCGGACGCTTCAAGGCGTCTTCGTCTACGTCGTGGAATCGACCGAAGTCGTACCGCCGACCGACGTCCAGGTGCTCGACGCCTCCGTCCGGCCCACGTTGACTCTGGTCACCTGCTTCCCCTTCGACTATGTGGGGTCCGCGCCGAGCCGGTTCATCGTCCGGGCGAGCGAAGAGACCACGCAGGCCGTCAGACCGCGGCCGCCTCGAGGCTCTTGAGCTTCGCCGTTAGAGTCGTGCGTTTCAGCCGGAGCATCCGAGCGGCCTGCTTCTTGTTCCCACCCGTGCGCTCCAGTGCCTGATGTAGGATGCTGCGTTCGATGCGGCTGACCGTGCGCTCAAAATCGAGACCGTCGTCGGGGAGGCGAATGGACGGCGCGCCCGAACCCGCAAACGGCTTCCCTTCTGAAGGCAGCGGCAACGGGAAATCGCTGGGAAAAAGGACCTCTTCATCGCCGCTCAGCGCGACGGCCATTTCAACCGCATTCTCGAGCTGCCGGACGTTTCCAGGCCACGAGTAAGCGGATAACCGCTCGATCGCGGCCTCGGCGATTCGCTTGGCCGGAATGGCCTCGTTCTTGCAAATCTTCTCGATGAAGTGACGAACCAGCAGCGGGACGTCGGAAATGCGCTCGCGAAGAGGCGGCATCCGCACGGGAACCACGTTGAGCCGGTAGTAAAGGTCCTCGCGGAAGACGCCCTGGCGTACGCGCTCGGCCAAGTCGGTGTTCGACGCGGCGATGATCCGCACATCGAGCTTCAGGGTGTCCGAACTCCCCAGCCGTTGCAGCTCGCGCTCCTGGATCACGCGCAGCAGCTTGGCCTGCAAATCTAGCGGCATGTCGCCGATTTCGTCCAAAAACAGCGTGCTGCGATGCGCCTGCTCAAACCGGCCGACGCGCTGGGCGATGGCGCCCGTGAAGGCGCCCCTCACGTGTCCGAACAACTCGGCTTCGAGGAGCGTATCGGGCAGCGCATTGCAGTTTACCGCCACCATGGGCAGGTGGCTCCGGCCGCTGGCGGCGTGGATCGCGCGGGCCGCCATCTCCTTGCCGGTGCCGGTCTCTCCGGTGATGAGAACCGTCACGCGGCGCGGCGCGATCATCCGGATGATCCCTTCGATGGTCTTCAAGGCCCGGCTCTCGCCGACCAGCAGCCGCTTCCAGGGAGTCGGATCCGTCTGCCCCGCAAGCGCCAGTTCGCGCGCCCGCTGCTCGGAGAGGGCTCGTTCAACCACGCGGGCCGTGTCTTCCAGTTCGGTTCCGGCGCCCAGAAAATCGTAGGCGCCAAGTTTTGTCAGCCGCACCGCCTCCTGGAATGAGCCCTGCGGGTACCGTATGATGACGGGCAGCGAGCGGTTAAAGCGGCGAACTTCCTCCAACCACTCCTCGGCGGTCCACTCCGCCATGGGAAACTCGGCGATCAGTACGTCAAACGCCCCGCCCCGGGCCGCCTCGATGGCCGCCGCAGCTCCCGCAACGGTTTCGAGCTGGCAGTGGCACAACCCCGGCAGGGCCTGCCGCTCCTCGGCCGCCACGCCGCTCGCCTCCGATGTTCCCCATAAGATTCGCATTGCGCTTGCTGTTAAATCGGCGGCGGCGCGCGAATCTTTACGGAGGCGGCCCTAACCCTCTGTGAGCAATGGTCCAAACGCCGCTCAGCTTACGGCGTCGGCGGCAGGATCACCAGCGAGGTCCGGGGAAACGCGAACTTGCGGCCCAGCTCGTCGATTACGTTCACCTGACAAACGTATTCGCCCGGCTTGAGGCCGGAGGTCTGCGCACTCAGGTTGAGCGGAATCGCCCCCTCGCGCTTGGCGTCCTGACGGTTGACGCGCACCGGCGCGGTCTCGAGGACCTTCTGTCCGCCCAGGTACAGCGCCAGGTCGGCCGTCACGCCGGCCAGATGGAGATTCGCCGGAAGGTTCGCCGGCAGGTTCTGCGGCGCGGCGGGATCGTACAGCTCCAGGTAGACGCGCAGACTCTGTCCCGGCCGGAAGACTCGCGTGACGTTCGGCACGATCTTCTGCCCGGTGCTGGTCACCAGCGGATTCTGGGACAGCAGCTTCTTGTCATTTCTGACGCCCGCCACCTGGCTCAGCGCCTGCGTCTGGTTGCTCAAAACCACCGAGCTCAGCCGCAAAGCGCCGCCCGAGTTCAGATCGGGAACCGTGAAGGGCGCTTCGAAGGTGCCCATGGTTCCCTCGCCGTTCTCACGCGCCACGAATTTCAGCGTGTATTTGCCGGGCCCCAGCGTCACGCCCGTGTCGTATTCCACCTGGCTGCGGCCCACCTGCCCGGCCACTGCCTGGTCCAGTTTGAGAGGGATTGTGTCCCGGACCGTCGAAGCCGGCTGACCGTGAACGTCCCGAACCTGCGCCATGAAATCCAGCTCGGTGGCCGCCTTGGCGCCCTTCCTGCGGAATGACAACGCCGAGCCGGGCATCTTCACCGAGATGGGCACGAAGTACTTGCCCTTCCCCAGCCGGAAGTAATCGATCTCCACCGCGATGGGCAGGTCCGTGACCGGGTTCTCGCTCTCGAGGGCACTGGTGAGTTGGGTTTCCTTGTCCTCGCTCTTCATCCGTCCGAATGCCACCGGCCCGTAGTATCCCTGCCGGTAGTCCAGCTTGAATTTCATCGCGGCATACGCCGGGGAGAGACGCACCTGTATTCGCCGGTAGCGGCCATCCTCGGCCGTGTTCGTGCTGTTGTAAGTCAGCATGTAGTAGCTGCGAATGTCCTTCTGGACTTGCACCATGCCCAGCGTCAGGTCGTTCGAATCCAGGAGCGCCTTGCCCCCGGTATCGGCCGCCAGCGAATCGAGCGTCTCCTGCTGATTGTGGAAGCTGTTGCGCAGCGACAACTGGCCCGCGCCGCTGTAGAGGTTCGATCCCACCGGGGCGGCCTGGCTCGCGTCTCCGCCGGGCACCAGGGCCGACAGGCCCCGCGCATCGATCGTATAGAACGCAACGTTCGCCCGCACCGCCGCGTTGACCGTGGCGCGAAGCTGCGATTGATTATCGAGCCCGGTCTTCTCGACGCCACTCGAGATGTAAACCAGAGCTTTCTTCTGCGGATAGTGGCCCAGCCGGCGGGCTGCGTCTTCCAGGGCGGCCAGCTTGCGGTCCGTGTTGAAGATGTTGAACTCGGTCTCGTCGGCCACGTAGAGGCCGCTCTGGTCCTCCGCATCCGCACCGGTGTCGGCCATCGAGGCCAGCTCGCTCGAGTCGCCGATGTGTAGCCGCTCGATGGTAGCGATCAGCAGGTCCCGGTCGCTCGTGAAATCCTGGAGCGTCTGAAGGCTGGACCCGAAGATCGATATCGAGACCAGGTCGCTCGGCGTCATCTTCGTCTGAAGGAACTGTATGGCGGCCTTCACCGCGCGGACCTGCTCAGGCGGCTGCATGGACGAGAAATCGAACATCATCGCGATGAGCCGGTGATCCTGCACCTTGGGTGGTTCGGGCGTGGATGTGGCCTCTGGCGTGGCCTGCGTGCGGTTCTGCAACGCCCGGTGCGCCGGAGCCGGCGCGATCGGCGGCAAAGGCTGCGTGTCCAGGCGCTGCAGCTCGCAGGATTGCAGGCGTTGCGGCTTGCCGTCTTCGAGCACAACGAAATCGCTCTTCGTCAGCTTCTCGACGGGCTGGCCGTCGCGCCCGAGCACGGTCACGTTCACCACCACGACGTTAGCCGTTGTCGAAAAGGTCGGCTGCGCCTGCGGTACCGCGGGCGATGCCGCCAAAAACAGAGCCAGAAAACACGCCAGGGGTTTCAAAACCGGAACCTCAATACGGCCGTCACCGTTCTCATTGAACCGGCCGCCGAAGCCAGGCCGTAGTTCAGAGCGCCCACTACGGTGTAAACGCTCGTGTAGTTGACCTGGTTGAGCGCGTTGTTGGCTTGCAGCCGCAGCTCCAGCCGGCGGCGCGAGTCGCCAAGCTCAAACGAGCGCCCGAAATCCACATTCACGGAAACCATTCCGGGACCGGTGATGGTATTGCGCCCGGCGTCGCCGAACTCGCCCGCAGGCGGCTGGGTGAACGCGTCCAGGTTAAAGAAGCCGCCGGATGAGGAGATGCTCTCGCCGGTCGCCTCCGCGCGGCCGCTGCCAACGCCTCCCGTAGCCGCCAGGCCGAGACCGTTGCTCCCGATCCGCGCCGTCAGCGGCAAGCCCGTTTCGGCCGTCACCCCGCCGCCGAGCTGCCAGTTCCTGAGCAGCGCCCCGCCCCAGCCGTTGACGACGAAGTGCGAAGCATCGCTACCGAAGGGCGAGGTGAACACCCAGTTCATGTTCAGCACTTGCTGCCGGTCGAAGCTCGACAGGCCCCGCTCGGCGGCCAGGTCGAGCCAGTTCTGGGCCACCGTGTTCCCCGCCCCGCCGAAGGTGGATGAATCGTCGATGGACTTCGAAAACGTGTAGAGCGCCGTCATCGAGATCCCGTGCCGGAAGCGCCGCTGCAACCGCGTCTGCAACGCATGGTAGATCGAATCTCCAACCGAGCTGTCGTACTCGTACACCTGGTTCCGAAAGCCCGTTCCCGGCGGGCCCTGGTTGGGAGTCGTCAGCACATCCAGGCGCGTGCCCTTAGTTCCCTGGTAGCCGATCTCCATGAAGAAGCCCGCTCCCAAGTCGCGCTGCACGCTCGCGCTCCAGGTCTGCGCGTAAGGCGTGCGGTAATTCGGGTCTGCCGCGTAGCTGTTCGTCACCGTGCCGGGGGCCGCGACGGCCGTGAATGCCGCCGGCAGCGTCAGCACGTTCGCCGGGGTGCTGTTGGCGCTTTCGGAAACCGCAAATGGCGGCTGCTGAGCCAGATTCCGGGCCAGCCCGGTATAGGACTGGCCGCTGTAATAGATCCCGTAACCCAGCCGAACAACGGTGGAGCGGCGCCACTTCGGCACCTTCCAGGCCAGCCCCAGGCGCGGCGAAAAGTCCTTGTAGTCCGGGTTGATCAGGCCGCTCGGAACGCCGGGAGTGGCCGGCGTGACCACCGTCGCGCTCGCAAAGCCGGGCGCGATGGCCAGATTCGCCATCTGGCCGTATTTCTCCTCGATCGGGAAGAACAACTCGTAGCGGCCGCCCAGGTTGATAGTGAGATTGGGCCCCACTTTCCACTCATCCATCGCATAGGCGTTCCAGGAATTTTGGGAGAGATAGACGCTCTCGCCGTAACGTATGGAGGCCGATTGCGGAAGGCCCAGCAGGAAGTCGGCGAAGTCGAAGCCGGTGCCGGCAATCGGCTTACCGTCAGGCCCGATTTCACTCGTAGCTTCGCCGGTGAAGTTGAGCGTGCCGCGGCCGTTCGGGTCCGTCGTGGTGTTCAGGTCGCTGCGCGTGTATTGCGTGCCGAAGGTGAAAGTGTGCGTGCCGCGGACCACCACCAGGCTCTCGGCGCCGCTCTGGGCCTGGTTGCGCGTCAGGACGGGGCTGCCATCCGACAGCGGCGCGAAGCCGCTCGTTCCAGCAAAATTCAGAGTAGGCGGGCCGAAGTTGAGGGGATTCGTCGATGTCCCCAGGATGCCCAACTCCCCTGCCACGTCGGGCCCGTTGGCGAAAAACGGAGTCGTTTCGTTAATGTTGCGGTTGAATGTGACGCGGGTGGTCGAGATCAGCACCGGCGAAAAGGTGCGGGTCCAGGAGAGATCCGTGGTGAGCCCGCTGCCGCTCATCGTGTCGAGAAATCCCAACGGTTGCGAGGTATCGCCGTCGCGCCGCTGGTAACCGATGTGGTACGCCAGGCGGTCCTTCTTGTCGAGATTGCGCTGTATGCGCAGGCCGACGTTATCGGTGTCCTGCGGCACCGAGGTCTGAAGCGCATAGTTGTTGAGGACCCCCGGCTGATTGGGCAGCGGGTAGTAGCCGAGGAGTTGCTGCGCGATGGGGCTGATGCTGGCGCCCGGGATTCTATTGCCGGGGAACGGGATCAGGGCCGGCACCTGGGAGAAGTCGCCGGCGCGCTCGGCCTCGGTCGGAACGGTCTCCGCGTACGAAATCGGGTTCTTCGCGCGAGTGGCGAAGTAGCTGAGGAAAAAGAACGTCGATGGGTCCTTGACCACCTTCGGGATCACCAGCGGCCCGCCCAGAACCACTCCCAGCCGGGCTTGCGCGTAGGAGGGCTGGAAGATGTCCTGGCCAGTCAGAGAAAATGGCTTTGCGTTCAACGCCGAGTTGGTGAGCGTGCCGAAAACCATGCCACGGATCTGGCTGGGCGGGCGTCGATTGCCGAACTGCGCGCCGCCGGGTCCCTGACGTCCTCCGGGCCGGCCGCGGCCACCTGGCCCACCGAACCCGCCACGTCCTCCGCCGCCTCCGCCTCCACCGCCGCCGAAACCGCCACCTCCAGGGCCTCCACCGGGACCCGCGAAGCCACCGCCTCCGGGACCGCCGCCTCCGGGACCGCCTGGACCACCGGGGCCGCCTTGCCCGTATTGGCCGAAGCCCGGAGCGACCGGCTGCCCCCCTCCAGCCCCTCCATCGGGAGCGGGCCGCCACTGCGAGAAGTCCGGCGCAGCGCCGTTCTGTAAGCCCTGGCTCAGGCTGCCGGATACCAGAAAAGTATCGTTGCCGCCCGTAGCGCCTGGCTGACCTACCGCCGCCTGGCCGGCCATAGCCTCGTTCTGAATCTGCGTTTCGAGTTGGTTCCCGTCCTGTCCCGCCCTGCCCGCAAAGCGGCTCATCCGCGCGGCCATTTCGGATTCCTTCAGGCTGAGGTTGAAATCGACTTGCCGCGACGCCTCGGGATCCGTCACCTGCTTTCGGGCGGGCTCGAATCCGAACATCGCCACCTCGATGGTCCACGCGCCTGCGGCCAGCGGCGGAAGGGTGTAACGCCCGCTCTGGTCCGTGATCACGACGATCTTGGTGGCGCCCTGGCTCGCCGTAACCGTGGCTCCCGGAATGGGCTGATTGCCGGACTTCACCGCGCCGCTTTGCGCCTGTAGCGCAGCCGCCGCCAGCCCCATCAGAAGGGCACAGTGCGAGATTCCAAAAAGAACTCTTGGGACCATTGATTCAACTCTAACCCGAGAGGCGTTTGCAACGAACGGCTACGTTACGACTTTGACAATGGTTTACAATCCCTTACAGGTACCAAAATCGCGCCGTAGCGTAACTCTAACAGGATGTGCCGTCGTCATCTAAACGTGACGCTTCGTTGACCGCGCGGCCCGCCTTTTGGATCGGACGTCGGTTCCTAACGCAAGAGAACAGGATCGGGCGATAAGCCAGTTTATGGACACCAGCGATCAAACTCCGCAGAAACAGAATGTTACGAGCCACCGCTCACACGGCTGGGTATGGCTGCTAATCCTGGCCGCCGTGGCCGCCGGGGTGTGGCTGATCCAGTCGCGGAAGACCAACGCGCAGGCGCCCGGAGCCGCGGGCGGGCGCGCAGGACGGGTGATGACGGTTCCTGTGGCCGCCGCCCCGGCGACTCTCGGCGACATCCCCGTCTACCTCGACGGCCTGGGCTCCGTGACCCCCCTCTATACAGTGAGTGTCCACACACGCGTCGATGGCCAGTTGATGAACGTTTATTTCACGGAGGGCCAGCTCGTGAAGGTTGGCGACCTTCTGCTTCAAATCGACCCGCGGCCGTACCAGGTGATGCTCGAACAGGCGGAGGGCCAGATGGCCCATGACCAGGCGTTGCTGGCGAACGCCAAGGTGGATCTGGCGCGCTACAAGACTCTTCTGGCGCAGGACGCCGTCCCCGAGCAGCAACTCGCTACACAGGCCTCGACGGTGGAGCAATACCAGGGCGCAATCAAGACCGACCAGGGCGCCGTCGACAACGCGAAGCTGGATCTGGTCTATTGCCACATCACGGCTCCCATCGCCGGGCGCATCGGGCTGCGGCTGGTCGACCCCGGCAACATCGTTCATGCCACCGACACCAACGCGTTGCTCGTCATCGCCCAGGTGGAGCCGATCACGGTGATCTTCACGCTCCCGGAGGACAGCCTGCCGCCCGTTCTTCAAAAGCTGCACGCCGGCGCCAAGCTGCAGGTGATCGCGTACAACCGCGATAGATCCTTAAAACTCGATTCGGGCACTCTGCTGACCAGCGACAACCAGATCGACCAGACCACCGGCACTTTGAGGCTGAAGGCCATCTTCGAGAACAAAGACGGCAGGCTGTTTCCGATGCAGTTCGTCAACGTGCGGCTGCTGCTGGAGATCCGGCGGAAGCAAGTCCTCGTGCCTTCGGTGGCGATCCAGCGCGGCGCGCAGGGGACCTACGTCTACATCGTCAAGCCCGACAACACCGCCGACGTGAAGGTGGTGACGGTCGGCATCAGCGAGGCCGGCAACACCTCGATCGACAAAGGGATCGCAGTCGGGGACAACGTGGTCACTGACGGCGCGGACAAATTGCAGCCCGGCAGTAAGGTCACCATCCGGACGCCCACGGGGGCTCCGACGGGCAACCAGCCCGGCGGCTCGCCGTCGCGCCATGCGGCTGGAGGGCCTGCCGCTTGAGCCCGTCGCGGATCTTCATTCTCCGCCCGGTGGCGACGTCGCTGCTGATGGCGGGCGTGGTTCTGGTGGGAATCGTCGCGTATCAGCAACTGCCCGTCTCCGCGCTGCCGCAAGTGGATTACCCCACCATCCAGGTGCAGACGTTTTACCCGGGCGCCGGCCCGGAAGTAATGGCGTCCTCCGTAACGGCTCCGCTCGAACGGCAGTTCGGCCAGGTGCCGGGGCTGAGCCAGATGACGTCCATCAGCTCCTTCGGCAGCTCCATCATCACCCTGCAATTCACCCTCGATCTCAGCATCGACGTGGCCGAGCAGGAAGTGCAGGCGGCCATCAACTCCGCCGGAACCTACCTGCCGCGCGACCTTCCGAATCCGCCGATTTACAGCAAGACCAACCCGGCCGACGCACCCATCATGACGCTGGCCCTCACCTCGACCACGCTCCCCTTGCCGCAGGTGGAAGAGCTCGCCGACACGCGCCTGGCGCAGAAGATTTCGCAATTGCGGGGCGTCGGTTTGGTGAGCATCAGCGGCGGGCAGCGGCCGGCCGTGCGCGTGCAAGCCAACCCCACAGCCCTGGCGTCGTTCGGCATGAGCCTCGAGGACCTGCGCCTGGCGCTGGGCAACGCCAACGTGGATCAGGCCAAAGGGAACTTCGACGGGCCGCAGCAGGCCTGGACGATTGGCGCCAACGATCAGCTCCTCACCGGCAGCGCCTACGCGCCCATCATCGTGGCCTACCGCAACGGCGGCCCGGTGCGCCTGTCGGATGTGGCCCGGGTGGTCGATAGCGCCGAAAACGTCAAGCAGGCGGCCTGGGTGGACCAGACTCCGGCCGTGCTTCTGAACATCCAGCGCCAGCCCGGCACCAACATCATCAACGTGGTGGACCGTATCAGCAACGTTCTTCCGCAGTTGAAGGCCTCGCTGCCGCCCTCGGTGAATGTCTCGATCATCTCGGACCGCACGGTGACCATCCGCGCCTCGGTGCGCGACGTGGAATTCACCCTGCTGCTTACCATCGGCCTGGTGGTGATGGTGATCTTCCTGTTCCTGCGCAGCCTTTCGGCCACCATCATCCCCAGCGTCGCCGTCCCCTTGTCGCTGGTGGGCACCTTCGGCGTGATGTACCTGCTGGGCTACAGCCTGGACAACCTCTCGCTGATGGCCCTGACCATTTCGACCGGCTTCGTGGTGGACGACGCCATTGTCATGATCGAGAACATCTCGCGCTACATCGAGAAGGGCGACGCTCCGCTCCAGGCGGCGCTCAAAGGCGCGGGCGAAATCGGGTTCACCATCGTATCGCTGACCGTGTCGCTGATCGCGGTGCTGATTCCCCTGCTGTTCATGGGCGACATCGTCGGCCGGCTGTTCCGCGAGTTCGCGGTGACCCTGGCGGTGACCATCATCATGTCCGCGTTGGTCTCGCTGTCGCTGACGCCCATGATGGCGGCGCGCATCCTGAAGCACAAGCCGGAGAGCCAGCAGACCCGCTTCTACCGATGGAGCGAACGCGCCTTCGATTGGGTGATCGCGCGCTACGGAGGCGGCCTGCGCTTCGTGCTGCGGCACCAGACCGAGACGATCCTGGTGGCCGTGGCCACGCTGGCCGCGACCATTCTCCTCTACATCGCCATCCCCAAGGGCTTCTTCCCCGTCCAGGACACGGGCGTCCTGCTGGGGATCTCCCAGGCGCCGCAGTCGGTTTCCTTCTCGGCCATGGCCGCGCGTCAGCAGGAGCTTGCCGCCGTGATCCAGCAGGACCCCGCCGTCGAAAATCTGTCCTCCTTCATCGGCGTCGATGGCACGAACACCACGCCCAACAGCGGCCGCATCCAGATCACGCTCAAGCCGCTCGATGAGCGCCGCATCAGCGCTTCGGACGTCATCCGCAGGTTGCAGCCCGAACTGGCCAAGGTGCAGGGCATCGACCTCTACATGCAGCCGGTGCAGGACCTGACGGTGGAGGACCGGGTCAGCCGGACGCAGTACCAATACACCATCGAAACCCCGGATTCGCAGGTGCTGCACACCTGGGCGCCGCAGTTGGTTGACAAGATGAAGGCGCTGCCGGAGCTGCGCGATGTGGCCAGCGACCAGCAGAACGACGGGCTCGGATTGCTGCTCACCATCGATCGCGACACGGCGTCGCGCCTCGGCATCTCGCCGCAGACCATCGACGACACGCTGTACGATGCGTTCGGCCAGCGCCAGGTCTCCACCATGTTCACGCAGTTGACGCAGTATCACGTGGTGCTCGAAGCCCAACCGAAATGGCAGCAGGGCGTGGACGCGCTCAAGGACATCTATGTTCCCACGGGCAGCGGAACGCAGTCGCCGCTGAGCGCCTTCACGCGCGCTACGCCGGTGTCGGTTCCGGTGGCGGTGAATCACCAGGGGCAGTTCCCCTCGGTGACCCTCTCCTTCAACCTGGCGCCGGGAGCGTCGCTGGGCGGAGCGGTCTCGGCAATCCGCAAGGCTACAACCGAGCTGCATATGCCGGCCAGCATCCAGGCGGCGTTCCAGGGCACGGCGCAGGCGTTCGAGGCGTCGCTTGCCAATGAGGCTCTGCTGATCCTGGCGGCCATCGTAACGGTCTACATCGTCCTGGGCGTGCTGTATGAAAGCTACATCCACCCCATCACGATTCTCTCCACCCTGCCCTCGGCCGGCGTGGGGGCGATCATCGCCCTGATGCTATGCCACGAGGACCTGGGAGTGGTGACCATCATCGGTATCATCCTCCTGATCGGCATCGTGAAGAAGAACGCCATTATGATGATCGATTTCGCGCTGGAGGCCGAGCGAAATGAGGGTAAGACGGCGGAGGAAGCCATTTACCAGGCCTCGCTGCTGCGCTTCCGTCCCATCATGATGACCACTATGGCGGCCCTGCTGGGCGGCATTCCGCTGGCGCTGGGCTCCGGCGTCGGCAGCGAGCTGCGGCGGCCCCTCGGAATCACCATTGTCGGCGGCCTGATCCTCAGCCAGACGCTGACCCTGTTCACCACTCCGGTGATTTACCTGGCGTTCGACAGGCTGGGCAAGTGGCTGGCGGGACGCCGCAAGGCCATGGCCGGCGAGCAACTGAGCTTGCCGCTTCCGGGGTAGGCGATGAGACTACCTGACCAATCCGGCGGTGTGAGCGTGCAGTCCTGACCCATGGGAATCTCGGCGCCATTCATACGCAGACCGGTGGGCACGTCGCTGCTGACGGCGGCGGTGGCCATCTCGGGCGCTATCGCGTTTCGCATGCTCCCGGTCTCGCCGCTGCCGCAGGTGGATTTCCCGACCATCAGCGTCTCGTCGGGGTTGCCCGGCGCCAGCCCCGAGACCATGGCCTCCGCGGTCGCCACGCCGCTCGAGCGGCAATTCGGACGCATCGCCGGCCTCACCGAGATGACGTCCACCAGCTATCTCGGCTCCACCGGCATCACCCTGCAGTTCGATCTCAACCGCGACATCAACGCCGCGGCGCGCGATGTACAGGCGGCCATCAACGCGGCGCGCGGCTACTTGCCCGCCAACCTGCCCAACAATCCGTCGTACCGGAAGGTGAATCCGGCGGACGCCCCGATCCTCATCCTTACGATGACGTCGGACCTCGCCACCCAGTCGCAGATGTACGACATCGGCTCCACCATCCTGCAGCAGAAGCTCTCGCAGGTGGAGGGGGTCGGCCAGGTGTTCGTGGGAGGGACTCGCTGCCCGCGGTCCGTGTGGAACTGAATCCCACCGTGGTGAACAAATACGGCCTGGGGATGAACCAGATCGCCTCGGTGCTGGCGAATGCGAACGCCAACAGGCCCAAGGGCGAGCTGATCGCCGGTTCCTCGGCGTTCCAGGTCAGGACCACCGATCAGTTGCTCCAGGCCAAGCAGTACATCCCGCTCATCGTGACGTATCAGAACGGCTCGCCGATCCGGCTATCGGATCTCGGGAAGGTTCAGGATTCGGTCGAAGACCTGCGCAACGCCGGTCTGGCGAACGGCAAGCCGTCGGTGCTGATTATCATCTTCCGCCAGCCCGGCGCCAACATTATTGAGACGGTGGACCGGGTGCGCACCCTGATGCCGCAGTTCCAGGGCTCCATCCCGCCCTCGGTTCTCCTGCGCGTGGGGATGGACCGCACCACCACGATACGGGCTTCCATCCACGACGTCGAATGGACCCTGCTGATCTCGATCGTCCTGGTGATCCTGGTGGTGTTCGTCTTCCTGCGCAGCCCTTGGGCGACGGCCATCCCGAGCGTGGTGGTGCCGCTTTCGCTCATCGGCACTTTCGGCGCCATGTACCTGCTGGGCTACAGCCTCGACAATCTCTCGCTGATGGCGCTGACCATCTCGACGGGCTTCGTTGTAGACGACGCGATCGTAGTGATCGAAAACATCACGCGCTACCTGGAGAAGGGCATGCACCCGTTCGAAGCCGCCATGCGCGGATCGAGCGAGATCAGCTTCACGGTGCTTTCGATGAGCACGTCGCTGGTGGCCGTATTCATCCCCATCCTCATGATGGGCGGCATCGTGGGGCGTCTGTTCCGTGAATTCGCGGTGACGCTTTCGGCCGCCATCGCCGTCTCCCTGGTAGTGTCGCTGACCACCACGCCCATGATGTGCGCGCTCTTCCTTAAGCCCATCCGAGATCAGCATCACGGCTGGCTGTACCGCTGGAACGAGCGGATCTTTCAGCGCATTCTCGATTCTTACGCGGCCGCGCTGCGCGTGGTCCTGCGCCATCCCGCAATCACGCTGCTGGTGCTGATCGCCACGATCACGGTAAACGTCTATATGTTCAAGGTGGTGCCCAAGGGCTTCTTCCCGGAGCAGGACACCGGGCGCATGGTTGGGACCATCCAGGCCCAACAGAACATCTCGTTCCAGGCCATGAAGCAGAAGACCGCCCGCTTCGTGGACACGCTGGTGCACGACAAGGCTATCGACAGCGTGGTTGCCTTCACCGGTGGCTCCGGGGGCACGAACGTGGGCCGCATGTTCGTCGGGCTGAAGGATCTCAACGTGCGAAAGGAAGGCATCGAGTCGGTGATGACGCGCGTCCGGCGCAAGACCGCCGGCGTGCCTGGCGCGTCATTGTTCCTGAGGCCGGTACAGGATGTGAGCGTCGGGGGCCGGTTCACCGGCGCGACCTACCAGTACACGCTGCAGAGCCAGGACCTCGATGCGCTCAACCTGTGGGCGCCGAAGCTGCTGGCGCGCATGCGCAAGATTCCGGAGATCGTTGACGTCAACACGGACCAGCAGAACAACGGCCTGGAAGCCTGGCTTACGGTCGACCGCGATACCGCTTCCCGGCTCGGCCTGACGGCGAACGACATCGATAGGGCACTTTACTCCGCCTTCGGTCAGAGCCAGGTCTCGACGATGTATACCGAGCTGAACCAATACCACGTGGTGATGGAGGTGGCGCCCGAGTACTGGCAATCCCCGGACACGTTGAAGTCGCTGTTCGTGACCACTTCGAGCGGCAAGACCGTGCCGTTCTCAGGCTTCACCAAGTTTTCCCCCTCGACGACGCCGCTCTCGGTGAACCACTCGGGGCAGTTTCCCTCGGTGACGGTTTCCTTCAATTTGCGGCAGGACGTGGCGCTCGGTCAGGCCGTGGATGCCATTCTGACGGCCGAAGAGGACATGGGCGTGCCGGCGACGGTGCAGGGGAGTTTCTCGGGCACGGCGGAGGAGTTCCAGAAATCGCTGGCCGGTGAACTGACGCTGATCTTCACGGCGCTGATCGCCGTCTATATCGTGCTCGGCATTCTGTATGAGAGCTACATTCATCCGATCACGATTATTTCGACGCTTCCCTCGGCGGGCGTGGGCGCGCTGCTGGCGCTCCTGATTTTCAAGACCGAGCTCACCGTTATTGCCGTCATCGGGATCATTCTTCTGATCGGCATCGTGAAGAAGAACGCGATTCTGATGATCGATTTCGCGCTCGACACCGAGCGCCGCGGTAGCAAGAGCTCGCGCGACGCCATTTACGAGTCCTGCCTGCTGCGCTTCCGGCCCATCATCATGACTACTATGGCGGCCATGTTGGGGGCACTTCCGCTGGCCTTCGGAGCCGGCGCCGGCGCCGAGCTGCGGCGTCCGCTCGGCATCGCCATCGTCGGCGGGCTCCTGGTCAGCCAGCTTCTGACTCTCTTTACGACACCTGTGGTTTATCTCTATATGGACCGCGGACGGCTCTGGTTCGCCAGGGTCCGCGGGCGCGCTCCCGCATTGCCCCACACCGGGGACACACTTACGGAAGGTTGACGGAATGATCTCAAACGGTCTCCTGTGGAAGGCGGCGGTTGCCGCGGGTTTCTTGCTGGCGCTGGCTGGTTGCGCGGTCGGCCCGAAGTATCAGCGCCCCATCGCTCCCTCCGCGCCTGCATACAAAGAAGCCGCCGGCGGCGATCAGTGGAAGACCGCCACGCCGGGCGGCGGCGCGTTGCGGCCGAACTGGTGGGAGATCTTCGGCGATCCGCAGCTCAACAAGCTCGAGGAGATGGTGCCCGCCGCCAATCAGAGCCTGAAGCAGGCCGAGGCGCAGTATCGGCAGGCCACCGCGCTCGTGCGGCTCAATCACGCCGGCTACTACCCTACCGTCACCGCGCAGACGGCCATCACAAACACCCGCACAAATACCTCCGCGTTCGGCATCAGCCAGGGAGCTTTCACGGAGTACAGCCTGCCCCTGGGCGCTTCCTGGGAGCCGGATTTCTGGGGCCGCGTCCGGTTGACCGTTGAGAACGCCACAGCCAGCGCCCAAGCCAGCGCCGCCGATCTCGTGAACGTGCGCCTGAGCATCCAAGCCCAGTTGGCCTCCGACTATTTCCAGTTGCTCGGACTGGACATGGAGCAGAAGCTGCTGAACGACACGCTGTCGGCGTACGAAAGAGCCTTGAAGCTGACCATCGACCGCTTCAATGGCGGAGTCGCGTCCAAATCGGACGTGGCCCAGGCGCAGACTCAGCTTGCAAGCACGCGGGCGTCCTTGACCGACCTGGGAGTGGCCCGGTCGCAGCTCGAGCACGCCATTGCCGTGCTGACCGGCCAGCCTCCGTCGGCTTTCTCGATCGCGCCCGGCAAGATTCAGGGGCCTCCTCCGCCGATTCCGCCCGGCGTCCCTTCCGAGCTACTGGAGCGGCGTCCGGACATCGCGGCCGGCGAACGGCAGGTGGCCGCCGCCAACGCCGAAATCGGCCTGGCGCAGACGGCGTATTATCCTACGCTCACGCTGAGCGCCACCGGCGGCGTCGAGAGCACGCGCATCACGACTTGGCTGAGTTGGCCCAGCCGCGTCTGGTCGGTGGGACCGACACTGGCCGAAACGCTGCTCGATTTCGGACGCCGGAAAGCGCAGGTTCAGGGCGCGCAGGCGGCCTATGACGCCACGGTGGCCGGCTATCGCCAGACCGTCCTCGGCGCGTTTCAGGAGGTGGAGGACAACCTGGCGGCGCTGCGCATCCTGGGCCGCGAGGCGCTCCAGCAGGACGAGGCGGTGAAGGGCGCCGAGGATTCGCTCCGCCTCGAGATGGACCAGTACAAGGCCGGCACCGTCTCCTATCTGAACGTTATCACCGTCCAGACCATAGCGCTCAGCAACGAAAGCACTGCCGTGGGCATTCTCTCGCGGCGCATGACGGCCGCGGTCCAGCTCATCCTGGATTTGGGCGGCGGCTGGAACGCGTCGAGCCTTCCATCGCCCGCCACAGTGCGCCAGGCGGAAGCAACCAAGCCGAACCCGCCGCAGCCGGCGGCGGGCGTGCAGCCGTAGGGAGCCCGCTAAGCGCCCATGCGGGCCAGCTCTTCGAGGCCGATCCGGCCGGTGTAGATCGCCATGCCGAGGGCGGCGTGGATGCCGAGGCGCTGTAGCTCGCGGATTTCTTCGATGGTCGTGATCCCGCCCGCGGCCGTGAGCTCGTGCGACGTGGCTTTCCGCAGGCGCCGGAACCAATCGAGATCTGTCCCCTCCAGCATTCCTTCCTTGTCCACATAGGTGCACAGGAACCCGCAGCAGAAAGGCTCCAGCCGTCCGATGACTTCTTCGGCGCTGAGCGAGGTCGACTCCCGCCAGCCCTTGACCACGATCACTCCGTCCTTCGAATCGAGGGCGACGATGACGCGCTCGCGCCCGACCGCCTCGGCCAGCGGCTCCAGGAACTCCGCACGCACGCCCGCGGGGCCGAACGCCGCGGTTCCCACAATCACCTTGCTCGCCCCCTGCTCCACCAGCGCTCGCGCGCGCTCTACGGTGCGCACCCCGCCGCCGACGCGCGTCACGGCCCGCGAAGCCAGAAACTCGACGATGGCGTCGTTCGAGCCGCGGCCGATGGCGGCGTCGAGATCGATCACCTGAATTTCCGGGAAAGGCGCGAAGCGCCGCAGCATCTCCTCGGGGGCAGGCCCGTCGAGCGCCTTCTCGCGCCCTTGTACGAGCTGCACCACTTTGCCATCCATCAGGTCGATGCAGGGCAGGATCATGGCATTCTCCGCACGGGCACGCCATCGGACGCCAGGTGTTGCTTCAAATCGGCGACCGTGTAAGTGCCGTAGTGGAAGATGGAAGCGGCGAGCGCGGCATCGGCTTCGCCCTCGGTGAGCACGCGGGTGAAATGTTCGGGCTTGCCGGCGCCGCCCGAGGCGATCACGGGGATGTGCGTGGCGCGCGAGACCGTGCGTGTCAGCTCGCAATCGAAGCCGTCCTGAACGCCGTCGGTGTCCATCGAGGTCAGCAGGATTTCGCCCGCGCCCAGCGCCTCGCCGCGCGCGGCCCACTCGATGGCGTCCATGCCGGTGTCGTCGCGCCCGCCGCGGACGTAAACGTGCCAGGCGCCGGCGCCGGCCCGCTTGGCGTCGATGGCAAGCACGGCGGCCTGCGCGCCGAATTCCTCGCTCAACTCCGTGATCAGCTCCGGCCGCTGAACCGCCGCGGTGTTGACGCTGACCTTATCCGCACCGGCCAGCAGGATCTTGCGCGCGTCCCCGACCGACCGTATCCCTCCGCCCACCGTCAGCGGGATGAAGACCCGCCGCGCCGTGCGCGCCACAACGTCCGCCATGGTGTCGCGGTTGTCGCTCGAGGCGGTGATATCGAGGAACACCAGCTCGTCGGCGCCCTGCCGATTATAGCGATCCGCCAGCTCCACCGGATCCCCCGCATCGCGCAGGTTGACGAAATTGATGCCCTTGACCACGCGGCCGGCGGTCACGTCGAGACAAGGAATAATGCGCTTGGCCAGCATCAAAGCTCCACGAAGTTCTTCACGATCTGAATTCCCAGCGGGCCGGATTTTTCCGGATGGAACTGCACGCCGAAGACGTTGGCGCTTTCGAGAACCGCGGTGTAGGGCAGCCCATAAGTGCAGGTGGCGGCCGTCACCGGGTTGAGCGGAACGTAGTAGCTGTGGGCGAAATACAGATACGGGTCCGGCCCCGCGCCCGCCAGCAGCCGCGCCGGTCCGGCGACGTTGTTCCAGCCCATGTGCGGCACGCGCGCATCGGCGGGAAATCGCGTCACCGTGCCGGCGAAGATGCCGAGGCCGCGCGCCTCCGGCGCCTCTTCGCTCCTCTCGAACAACGCTTGAAGGCCGAGGCAGATGCCCAGGAAAGGGACGCCCGCGCCGATCCGTTCGATGAGAGCCCCGCGTACGCCGAGCCGGTCGAGCGCACGCATCATCTGCCCAAAGTGGCCCACGCCCGGCAAGATGATCTTCTTCGCACTGCCGAGGCCCTCGGCGGTCGCGGACGATGGTGTAGCGCGCTCCGACCTCCTGCAGCGTGTTCTCCACCGAGCGCAGGTTGCCGGCCCCGTAATCGAAGATGGCGATCATCGCGAACTCCCGGCAAGCCTCATAGCAGTCCTTTGGTCGAAGGCAGGTCGCCGCGAAGGCGTTTGTCCTTCGAGCACGCGTAGCGCATCGCACGCGCAAAGCATTTGAAAATCGCCTCCACTTTGTGATGGCTCGAGCGGCCCTCCAGCACCTTCACGTGCAGATTCGCCCCAGCATGAGTGAGTGAATCCCTGAAAGAAATCTTCGAGCAGCTCCGCCTGCAGATCGCCGACCAGGCGCACCTTCAGCCGGTCGTTGTAGACCAGGAACGGCCGGCCGCCCAGATCGACCGCGGCCACCGCCAGGGTTTCGTCCATCGGCATCACGAAATAACCGGCGCGATTGATGCCGCGGCGGTCGCCCAGGGCTTTGGCGAAAAGCTCTCCGAGCACGATGCCGGCGTCCTCCACCGTGTGGTGTTGATCCACGTCCAGATCGCCCTCGGCCTTGAGGTCCAGGTCGAAGCCGCCGTGCTTGGCGAACAGCTCCAGCATGTGGTCGAGGAACCGCACGCCGGTCGAGATCGCGTAGCGCCCGCGGCCTTCGATCCGCAGCCGTCCTCGGATCCGCGTCTCCTTCGTATTGCGCTCGATCGTGGCGGTTCTCATTGCGGGAGCACGCCCTCCAGTTGATTGATGTCGTCCAGCACGGCGATGGCGTTTTCCGCGCGGAACAATTCGGCCAGCTCGTTCCGCCGGGGGCTCCCAGGCGCGGCGATGCCGATGAACGGAACGCCCGCCTGGCGGCCGCTGCGCGCATCGTCGACCGCGTCGCCCACATACCACAGGCTCTTTCCGGGATTCATCCGCGCGATCCGCTCCAGGCCCTCCGGAGAAGGCTTGGGGGCGACGGAGTCGTCCGCGGTAATGATCGGATCGAACCGCAGGTTGGGCGCGAAACGGCCCAGCGTCACCTCCACTTCCACCAGCAACCGGCCCGTAAACAGAGCGAGCTGAAAACGTTTCGAAAGGCGGTCGAGCAGCCCGTCCCCGGCCACCCACCGCTCGCGGTAGATCAGCCCACCGGCGCCCAGGAATACGCCATTGAAGTAGTCGACCACGTCGCCGTAAGCGGCCTCGACTCCAAAGCCCTGGATGAAGTGGTGCGAGAGCTTCCAATCGTTGTTCCAGCCGCCGCGGTTCTTCGCGTCCTGTATGGCCTCACGCGTGGGGCGCTGGCCGGCGAAGTGCTCGACGGTCTGCTGTATGGCCTCGCGATAGCTCTCGGTCACGTCTACCAGCACGCCGTCCATGTCGAATACCAGAATGCGGTCGCTCATCGCCAGATCTTCGCCAACTCGTCCAGGAACCGCCCGGTTTGCTCGCGCGTGCCGGCTGTGATGCGCACCGCGCCCGCAATCTCGTAGCTTCGGTCGCGCACCAGCACGCCCTTTTCGCGCAGCCGGTCGCGGACCTCGATGGAGCGCGGGCCCATCTTCGCCAAAATAAAATTCCCCTGGCTGGGATAGTAGCCGATGCCCAGCCGCTCCAGACCCCGGCACAGCATCTCTCGCGCGCCCAGCGCCTCGGCCACGTAGTTTTCGATGTAGGCGCGGTCTTCGATGGCCACACTCGCCGCCAGCACGGCCAGCGTGTTCACGCTATACGGCGACTGCGCCTTGTGTAGAAACTCGATGTTGCGGGCCTGGGACATGAGGCAGCCGATCCGCATGGCGGCCATGCCGAAGACTTTCGAAAACGTCCGGCTGACGAACAGATTCGGCCGCGCGGACAGCAGCGGAAGCGCGGTGGTTCCGCAGAATTCGAAGTAAGCTTCGTCGATCAGCACTGCCGCCGCGGGCGCACGGTCCAGAATCCGCTCGATCCCTTCGAGCGAAACGGCGGAACCGGTCGGGTTGTTCGGATTCGCGATGAGGATGGCGCGGGTCGCGGGCCCCGCGGCCTCCAGCAGCTCATCGAGCGGGAACGCCAGGTCCGCGTCGCGATAGCCGATTTCGCGCACCGCCGCGCCCGCCACCTCGGCATAGAAGCGATACATGGCGTAGGACGGCCGCAGCAGCAGCATTTCGTCGCCATCGTCCACGTAGGTGTTGACGAGCACCTGGATCGCCTCGTCGGTACCGTTGGTGAACAGCAGCTCGTCCGACGGAACGCCGAAAAACCCGGCCACCGCAGCCTTGGCCTCGCCGTACTCGGGATAGACGGAAAGCTGGCTGGCGCTGAGCCGCTCGCGCAAGAATTCCAGAACGCGCGGCGAGCAGCCGACGGTGTTCTCGTTGAAATCGAGACGCAGCTTTCCGGCGCGTCCGGCGGTGGGCGGCGAATAGGGCGCCATCTTGAGGACGGCCTGGCGCGGGCGCGGAGCTTCAGCCATTGCGGCGCACCTCCACCGACCGCGCATGTGCTTCCAGTCCCTCGGCCCTGGCCAGCGTCGTGATCGCTGGGGCCAGGCGCGCCAATGCGGCAGCACTCAGCTTCTGTACCGAGATGACCTTGACGAAATCCGCCGCCGAAAGCCCACCGCGCAGCCTGGCTGCCCCACTCGTCGGTAGCACATGATTGGGGCCCGAGGCGTAGTCGCCGGCCGCCTCCGGGCTGTTCGGACCCACGAAAACGCTGCCCGCGTGGCGAATTTCGCCGATGAGCGACATCGACGGGATGCTGAGGTGTTCCGGTGCGAAGTCGTTCGCCAGCTCGATAGCCTCGTCGAGCGATGCCACCAGCACAATCGCGCTGTTCTTCGCGATGGCCTTCGACGCCACAGGCGCTGTGGGCAGCACCGCGAGCTGCCGCTCGATCTTCGGCGGCCACCGCACGCGCCAGCGGCTCCGAGGTGGTCAGCAGGATGGCCGCGGCGTCCACATCGTGCTCGGCCTGAGCCAGCATGTCGGCCGCCAGCACCTTCGGGTCGCCATCTTCCGTAATGATCAGAATCTCGGTGGGCCCGGCGATGAAGTCTATGCCGACCTCGCCGGCCAGCAGTTTCTTTGCCGCCGCCACATAGATGTTGCCCGGACCTACGATCCGGTCCACCTTGGGAACCGTGCGCGTGCCATAGGCGAACGCGGCGATGGCGTGCGCGCCGCCCATCTGAAAGACGTCCGAGAGGCCGAGCATCTTCGCGACGCCATAGATTGCCGCGACCGGCCGCGGCGAGGCCACGCAGATCCGCGGCACCCCCGCCACCTGCGCCGGAATGGCGGTCATCATCAGCGTGGAGGGCAGCGGGTAGCGGCCGGAAGGGATGTACGCCGCCACCGCGTCGAGCGGCCGCACGATCTGGCCTGCGCACAAGCCCGGCTCCAGGCTCTCCATACGCTCACGCGGCAATTGCATGGCTGCGAACGCACGGATGTTTTTCGCAGCGCCGAGGACCGCGCTGCGCAGTTCGCGCGGCAGATGTTTCGCGGCCTCGGCCAGCTCGCGCTCCGGCACGCGCACGGTCTTGCGGTCCAGGCCGTCGAAGCGCCGCGCGAAGTCGATGAGAGCCTTGTCGCCCCGCTCGCGCACGGCCGCCAGGATCGGCCGCACCGTGTCCTCGGCCTCAGTAAGCCGCGCCGCCCGCCGCTTCAGCAGCTTCGCCGCTCCGCTCGATGGAATGATCCGGATCATGGCTACATCACGATCTTGTTCAGCGGATACTCGACGATCCCCTCCGCCCCGGCTTTCTTCAGCCGCGGGATGATGGTGCGCACGGTGGATTCGTCGAGGATGGTGTTGACGGCGAGCCAGTCGCCCTGGCTGAGTTGGGAGATGGTGGGATTCTTGAGCGCGGGCAAAACGGCGAGCACGGCGTCCAGGCAATCGCGGCTCACGTTCAGCATGAGCCCCACTTTGCCGAGCGCGTTCATGGCACCTTCGAGCAACATGCGGACGTCTTCGAGCTTGTGCCGCTTCCAATCGTCCTTCCAAGCGTCGAGATTGGCGATGAGCTGCGTGTTCGATTCCACCACGGTCTCGATGATGCGGAGCTTGTTGGCGCGCAGAGACGAACCCGTCTCGGTGACTTCGACGATGGCGTCGGCCAGTTCCGGCGGCTTCACTTCCGTAGCGCCCCAACTGAATTCCACCTTGGCCTTCACGCCGTTCGCGGCCAGGTATCGCTTCGTGGTGGCGACCAGTTCCGTGGCGACGATCTTCCCTTCCAGATCCTTCACCGAGCGAATCGCGGAGGCCTCGGGCGCGGCCAGCACCCAGCGCACTTTGCCGAAACTCTGCTTGGCGTAGATCAGGTCGCAGACCGTCTGGACGTGCGCTTCGTTCTCTTCCACCCAATCGCGGCCGGTAAGCCCGGCGTCGAGCGCGCCATCCTCGACATAGCGCGCCATTTCCTGCGCGCGGATGAGCATGCACTCGATTTCGGGATCGTCGATGGAGGGGAAGTAGGAGCGGCTGCTGGTGGCAATGTTGAAGCCCGCGCGCCGGAACAGTTCGATGGTGGCGTTCTCCAGGCTGCCCTTGGGAATGCCGAGTTTCAGTTTCATGCCTGGCCTCCGTAGACGGCGCCGGGATCGTACGTGCGCGGCTCCGATTCCACCCACGCGCCGTTTTCGTACCTGCGGTAGAAGCAGCTCTGGTAGCCGTTGTGACAGACGCCGGGGCCCAGCGCTTCGACGCGCACCAGGACCGAATCCTGGTCGCAATCGGTGGAGATCTCCTTGACCACGAGGCGGTGGCCGGAGCTCTCGCCCTTCATCCACAGCTTCTTCCGCGTGCGGCTGTAGAAGGTGGCGAAGCCCGTCTCCACCGTTCGGCGGAAGGCCTCCTCGTTCATGAATCCGACCATGAGCACACGGCCGCTCGCGTGGTCCTGAATGACAGCGGGCAGGAGCCCGTCGAGTTTCGCAAAATCGAGGTTCATTGTATCCCTAATAGCCCGGCAGGAAGGCGGAGCCAACAAAAAAGCCCGCCTGGCCTACGGCGGGCTTTGCGTTCGATCGCTTTCGTTCCAATCGGCAGTCAGCCCGTCGGCAAGTTTCGGCCGCTATGGTGATGCGGATGGCGCCGGGTGACGTACAAGACTCGCATGGAAACCACGAGTATAACATGGCGAGGCGCCAGGGCTGGAGACATGATGCGGGTTGATCATGCGGGTTTGACGCGCCAACCGGCCGGCGTCGAGCGCGCGCGGTGGGATCCCGTCGTAGCTTCGCCAGACCATGAGCGGCTAACGCAAGGGCAGCAATCCCGTGCGATATGCTGCGGCGGCGGCGAAAAGATACACGACCAGCGCGAGTTCGAAGCCTGCAAGCACGTAGAAAACAATCCGGACTTTGGGCCAGAGGAACGCGGGCAGGCTGTCAGACAGCTTGTCGCCCCAGTTCCGGTCCTGAATCATCGGCACACTTCCGGCCTCCGCTTTAGGCCAGCCCGCGGACACCCAGATGCCGCGAACGTTGGCCAGCAGCAGCGCCAGGAAAAGAAGCCGCAGCAAAAGGAAGGCACTCCCCATGCTCATCATGGCGCTCAAGATCAGCGTGACGAAGCGGGTCAGCAGCATCAAGGTGCTGAGGAGATAGACGGCAAATACCGAAATGGCCGCAAAGCGGCTGCTCCGGCGCACGCCGATTCCGCCCAGGAAGAAGAAGGCGAAATCGAGCAGAAGGCCGATGGAGAACCCTGCGCTTGTCAGTCCGAACAGGAGCGTGAACACAGACACTGCGAAGCACACCCAGAACCCCTGTGTAGTAACGGACTCGAGATCGACTTCGTTGCGGATGGTCGGCCAGAACAAGCTCTTGAAGCGCGTTTCGGTCCGGGGAGTGGTATCGGAAAGCCCGAGCGTCTGCATATCTGCCTCTTCAACCTAAACCGGGATTTCGATTTGAGCTTCCCGGCACGGCCCAGTGTACTCCATTCGCACTTTTCGATCACGCTGGAAGCGATCGTGGAATCGATAAGCAGCAGCTTGTTCCTGGAAGGGGAGCTTGCGCGGGCCGCCGATTGGCGGAACTGAGCGTCAAGCCGGGCGCTTGCTCGCCACTGGCCTCGACGCCCGGCCCACCCCGCTCCAGGCCGCCGCACCGCCGCCGCCTGCATCCGCATCCTATAATTGACCCAGGAGAGGTTTCCTTCAGAGAGGGATCGATAACACTCCATGCCAACAGCCGAGGTCAGTCCTGTTTCGCCGCCCGCCGGCGAGGCGCAGCAGCCGCGCGTCAACGATTTTTCCATACAGGTAGCCACCATCAACGGGTCGGGGAGCCAGACGGCCAATACCGTCCTGATGCGCGCCCTGTTTCAAATGGGCATCCCGGTCTCGGGCAAGAACCTGTTCCCGTCGAACATCGCCGGCCTGCCCACGTGGTTCACGATACGCGCCAGCAAGCACGGGTATATCGGCCGCAAGAAGGAAATCGATTTCCTGGTTGCGATGAACCCGGAGACGGCACAGGAGGACGTCCGGAAGCTCGATGCGGGCTCGGCCGTGGTGTACGACGAGCCGCTCAAGCTCGGCGCCCTGCGTTCGGATCTGCATTTCTATCCGGTGCCTTTCGACAAGCTGGTGGGCCCGGTCTGCCCGGAGGCGCGGCTGCGCAAGCTGGTGCGCAACATGATTTACGACGGCGTTGTGGCGCGCCTGCTCGGGATCGAGATGGACGAGGTTCGCCAGGCGCTGCTCAAGCAGTTCGGCGCGCGCAAGGCCAAGGCTGCCGATTTGAACTGGGGCGCAGTTCAGGCGGGCTACGAGTTCGCCGTTCAGAATCTACCTAAGACCGATCGCTTCTCGGTGGAGCGCATGAGCGCCACCGCCGGCAAGATCATCATCGATGGCAACGCCGCTTGCGCCCTGGGTGCGATGTTCGCCGGCGTCACCGTGGTGACCTGGTATCCGATCACGCCATCGTCTTCTCTGGTCGAGTCGCTGATCGGTTACCTGAAGCGGTTCCGGATCGATCAAGAGACCGGCAAAGCCACCTACGCCGTGGTGCAGGGCGAGGATGAGCTGGCTTCGATCGGCATGGTGCTGGGCGCGTCGTGGGCCGGTGCGCGCTCGATGACCGCAACTTCGGGCCCCGGCATTTCGCTCATGTCCGAGTTCACCGGCCTGGGCTACTACGCGGAGATTCCCGCAGTGATCGTGGACGTGCAGCGCGTAGGACCTTCGACCGGGCTTCCCACGCGCACCATGCAGGGCGATCTGGTATTCACCGCGATGCTCTCGCACGGAGACACGAAGCACCCCATGCTCTTCCCCTCCTCGCCGCGCGAGTGCTTCGGCATGATGATCGACGCGTTCGACCTGGCCGAACGCTTCCAGACGCCGGTCTTCGTTATGAGCGACCTGGACCTGGGGATGAATAACTGGATGTCCGATGCGTTCCCCTACCCGGAGAAGCCCATCGAGCGCGGGAAGGTTCTGAGCGCCGAGGAATTGACAAAGCTGGGAGGCTTCGCGCGCTACCGCGACGTGGATGGCGATGGCGTCGGGTACCGCACGCTCCCCGGCACCAATCATCCGGCCGCGGCGTTCTTCACGCGCGGCAGCGGGCACAACGATCGCGCGGCCTACAGCGAGCGCGAAGACGACTACATGAACAACATGGACCGCCTGGCGCACAAGTTCGAAACGATACGCCGGCAGGTCCCCGCGCCGCGCCTGGACATCAACGACCGCGCTCAAGTGGGCGTCATTTGCGCCGGCACTTCGCGCTACGCCGCCGAAGAGAGCCGCGACCAGTTGCGCCAGGAACGCGGGCTCGAGACCGGCTACCTGCGGTTGAAGGCTTACCCCTTCGGCGAGGATCTGATCGATTTCATACGGCGCCACGAACGCGTCTACGTCATCGACCAGAATCGCGACGCCCAGTTGCTCCTGCTGATGCGGCTGGAGCTGGAGCCGGAGCTGATCGCGAAACTACGCAGCGTGCGCTACTACGGCGGGCTGCCGCTCGACGCGCGCACCGTCACCGACGAGATCGTCCGCCAGGAGGGACTCTGATGTCCACCACCACCGCGCCGCCGAAGAAGACGAACCGCATCGGCCTCGAAGTCGCCAGCTACAAAGGCGGCCGGACCACGCTATGCGCCGGCTGCGGCCACAACGCCATCTCCGAGCGCGTCATCGAATGCTTTTACGAGATGGGGATCGAGCCCTGGTCTGTGGCTAAATTCTCCGGCATCGGCTGCTCGTCGAAATCGCCGGCATACTTCCTGAACCTGGCGCATGGATTCAACTCCGTGCACGGCCGCGCGCCCTCGGTCGCGACAGGGGCAATTCTCGCCAATCGCCACCTGTTTGGCATCACGGTATCGGGCGACGGCGACACCGCGTCCATCGGCGTCGGCCAGTTCATACACATGCTGCGCCGCAATATTCGCCAGATTTACATCATCGAGAACAACGGCGTTTACGGCCTCACGAAGGGCCAGTTCTCGGCCACGGCCGATTTCGGCGCGAAGCTGAAGACCGGGGTCATCAACGACCTCACGCCCATTGACTGCTGCGTGGAGGCGATCCAGTTGGGCGCCACTCTGGTGGCCCGGTCGTTTTCCGGCGATAAGCGGCAGTTGCAGGCCATTCTCAAGGCCGCCATCGCGCACCACGGCCTTTCGATTATCGACGTGATTTCGCCTTGCGTGACCTTCAACGATCACGAAGGCTCGACCAAGAGCTACGCGTATATGAAGGAGCACGACGAGCCGCTTCAGGAGCTCGATTTCGTGCCGGCCTACGCCGATATCACGGTCGAGATCCCCGAGGGCGAGGTCCGCGAGATCGTGCTGCACGACGGCTCCAGGCTGCTGCTCAAGAAGCTGGGCCACGATTACGATCCGACGGACAAAATGAACGCCCTGCGAACGCTTTCCGAGGCCGAGACGGCTGGACACGTCGCCACGGGCATCCTGTATCTGGATTCGACGCGCAAGCACTTCATCGATCTGTTGAACCTGGTGGACGAGCCGCTCGGGACGCTGCCCGAGTCGAAGACGCGGCCGCCGAAAGAAGCGCTCGACAAGATCATGGACGAGCTACGGTAGGCCGCCTCAGGCGCGCTCACGGGTCGCGCGTAGCCGCCACCGCATTGGATAATGAACCTTATGGTCCTGCGCGGTGCGCCGATTCCGGCTGTCGTCCTGGCTGCCCTTTGTGCGGCCGGCATGGGCGCACAGGTCATCGTGTTCGAGTCGGGCGGGCTGCGGTATCAGACACTCAGTAAAGACGGGCTCACGGTGATGTTTGCCCACCTGCCGGCGCACCTGCACGACTACCAGATTATTCAGGTCGGAATCTCCAACGGATCGGAAGACAAGGTTACGGTGAGCCCGGAGAACTTCGTCTTCGAGCAAACCGGCGGCGCACGCCTGTTGGCGACGCCCGCCAAGGACGTTGTGGACCGGCTGCTGGAGCACGCCACGCGCAACGACGTCATCAAGCTCATTTCAACTTACGAGACCAGCCTGAACGGCGTGAGCCACTTTCGCTCGACCAACGGCTACGAAGCGCGGAGGCAGAACTACCTCGCAGTGGGCGGCACGGCGCGAGTGAGAGCGGCGGCGGCCGCATCGGCGATCGCGCTGGTGGAGACGCGCCTGCTGCCGGGCGAATCAACGGACGGCGCGGTGTTCTTTGCTTCGGACGCGAAGACGCTCGGCCCAGGCCGCCTTCTGGTGCACGCAGGCGGGCGCGATTTCGAATTCGATTTCGAGACTCCTGCGCCCGCGAAGACCTTCCAGGAGCGCGCTCCGGACGCCGCGGATACTCCCAAGCCCTGAATCCTCTCATGCGATTGATGAACGCGATTTAGTTTTTGCCTGCTCTTTGCGTACGACATTTGTATTGAAAGTTACCTGCGTTTAATTTGTGCTCGCGATGAGCCTGATCGGGTCAGTACTTCTTCTCAATCCCACACGAGTGACATCAATTGCACGCGCGTTCCCTGGCGTATGATGCGCGCGGGTGCTGCGTCCACCCCCAACGCCACACGTGCGGGGGACCGCTGGCACAGCAGTGACGCGTTGTTGAGAGGCACGCGCCAGCGGCTCGCGAGATGAGATTTCGCGGTGCCCGCGATTCGAGATTTTAATTCGCCACAGCTTCAGCCACTTAGAGCGATTCGCCTACGGGCGCGGGCCCAACTGCCGATTATTCTCGCAGTCGAAAGGGCGCCAGCGGGCACCCCGCGAGGAGAACAATATGGATCCCGAGCCGATCATCATCATTACCAAAGTTTGGTTCTAGAGCTACCACTGCAAAAACTTCTGTGCGCCACAAATGAATGTAGGCGTACCACTACGAAACCTATTGACCCGAACCAAAAAATGAGGCAATTACTCGACGCCTCTCTGGTATTATTCCCTGGTGGCGCTTCGCTGTGAGACGCCGCCAGGGAACGCCAGGCACCGCGTTCCCAGCACCTGTTCTCGGAGTTGACGCGTGCGAGTATTGCTAGCCAAAACGATTTTCGCTTGCCTCATCCTGTTGCCGGCCTCTGGCTCGGTGGGCCCTCGGTCTTTTGCCAGGGCGACAACGGGCGGCCGCGAGTTTGCCGATAACCCCTCCCTTGCCGCTCTCCGATCGCACGCGGCCACCTTATTCAGGAGCGGTCTCTACGGTGAGGCGGTTCAGGCGTATCGTCACGGCTATGACGAAGCGATGCGCGAGGGCGAGCGCGGCCCCGCGGCGCGGTTCTTGAACGACACGGGCGCCGCCCTCCTTTCGAGCTTCGCTTACCGGGACGCGATGCGCGCGTTCCTGGATGCACGGCGCCTGGCAGAGCGGTTGGGCGATCGCGAGACAAGCGGCGTGGTCTCGCTGAATCTGGCGTCGTTGTACTTGCAGATGGGCGATCTGAGTGCGGCCACCGTGGAAGCGAGCCGCGCGGACGACGCATTGAAGGCGGTGCCGGGATCGGCTTACCGCGGGGCGGCGCTCGTACAACTGGCGAAGCTCAAGGCGCGGGAAGAGGGCCTGGAAGCCGCGGTGCCGCTGTTTTGCGCGGCGGCTCGAGTTGTGGATGCCCAGGGGGACATCGCGTTAAAGGCGCTCGTTCTGAACCAGCTCGGATTCGAGTATCTAAATAAAGGACGGCTGAGTGAAGCGGAGCGGTCCATGACGGAGGCCTACCGGCTCCGCCTGCTGAGCCACGACCGCGACATAGGCCAGTCCTATCGCGCACTGGGGCTGTTGAGGCTTGCCCAGGGCGATCTGGAATCCGCGGAAGTGCTGCTGGATCGGGCGCTCGCGGCCGGGAATCGACATCCTGGCCGCGTCCCCAACTGGGCGGAGTATCACGCACGCGGCCAGTTGCGTATGGCGCAGGGCCGCTTGCCGGATGCGGTTGAAGACTTCCGGAACGCGCTGACGCTGGCCAAACAATGGCGGCTGGAGGTGCTCCCGGCGGACTCAGTTCGACTGAGCGCGGGAGTGGGATTGGCGCAACTCTACTCGTCTTTCACCCGCGCGGCGGGCGAGCTCTACATGGAGACGAGGGAGAGGGCGCTGGCGCGCGAAGCGTTCGCGGCGGCCGAGGAGATGCGGGCAGCCGCGCTGCGCACTCCGGAAGGCTCGGGTCTGAATTGGCGGAGCCGGTTACCGGCCGAGTACGTGCAGACGCTGCGGGAATTGCGCGCCACGCGCGTCAAGCTGGAGCGGGCACCGTGCCGCGCCACGCGAGACGAAGCTCGCCGCGAGAGAGAGCGGCTGATCGAGATGGAAGCCAGCGCCGGGGCGCCCGAAAGTGCGGACGATTCGGTAGACCTTCTTCGCGAGGTCTCGCACGCCCTGACTCCTTCGGAAGCGCTGATCAGCTTCCACCTGGATGATCCGTGCTCCTACCAGTGGATCGTTACTCGCCGGGGCTTCACCTTCCGGCGGCTGGCGCCGGGAAAGCAGCTACGGCTGGCCGTCCGCGATTTCTCCGAGGCGGTCAGGAGCGACGCGCCGGAATCGACAGCCCTGGGAGAGCACCTCTACCGCGAGTTGTTCCCGGCGAACGGCGGGAACGCGGACTCGAAGCGGCACTGGCTGATCGCCACCGACGGCGCACTGCTCGATACGCCGTTCTCGTCGCTGGTTATCGGACAGGGGCAAGGACGGCCGGTATTCCTGATGGAAGCGCATTCGCTGACGTTGCTGCCCACGTCTCGCCTTATGGTGCGGCAAGGTCCCCGGGCTTCGCGCGGAGTCGCTCCTGGCGGTCCATTCCTGGGTGTGGGAGATCCTATTTATAACACCGCGGACCCGCGCGCGCAGGGACGCGGCGACAGCACCATGCCGGGCCAACTCCCGCGGCTGGTGGCGAGCGGAGTTGAAATCGGAGCATGCGCGCGCGCATGGCGTCCGTTGGCGGCGCCGGTTCTGCTGGAAGGCCCGGCCGCCACACGGCAGAGGCTGGGCGATGCGCTGGCCGAGGGGCCGGCGGTGATCCACCTGGCGGCGCACGTGATTCGCTCGGGCGACGATCCGCCGCGCCAGTTGATCCAATTGAGCCTGCGGCGGGGCGGCGATCCGGATTACCTCGGCGCCGAAGACATTGCTGCATGGCGGTTGCGCAAGGCCGCGATCGTGGTGCTGAGCGGGTGCGGCTCCGGACGCGCGGAGGCCCCGGCGCCGGTATTGAGCACGTTCGCACCGTCGGAAACGGAGACGCTGCCGGACTCCGCGGTGATCGGACTGGCGCGGGCGTGGCTGGCCGCAGGAGCGCGCGCGGTGGTGGCAACCCACTGGCCCACTACCGACGACACCGGAGATTTATTTCTGTCCTTCTACGACCACTTGCGTGCGAGTGGCGGCACCGGAGTAGCTCAAGCTCTCGCGCACGCGCAAACGGACATGTTGGAATCCAAGAGCTGGCGGTCCGCTCCAAGACATTGGGCCGCATATTTCGTGATTGGGAGAAACTAGAACATGATGAACTGCGTCGTTGAACGCACTGAGAAGGAGCCGGCGAGTGCGGGCCCGGTGGCCGCAACGCCGAACTGGCGGCGCCTGGTAGGCAAGATTTGCTCAGGCGATCCCATGGGAATGGAGGAGCTGTATGGGGTGTTCTCGAGGGGCGTGCGCTTCTATCTGTGCCGCCAGCTCGGACCCCAGGAGCTTGAAGACAAGGTCCACGACACGTTCTTGATTGTGCTCCAGGCCATACAGCGCGGCGAACTGCGCGAGCCGGACCGTCTGATGGGCTTCGTCCGCACCATCGTCCGACGGCAGGTGGCGGGCTACATCGACAACGTTGTGCAGGCGCGAAGGGAACAGACGGACCTGGACTCGGGCCTGGCGATCTGCGACGAACGCAGCAATCCCGAGCAGGACGCCATCTCCCGGCAGAGGGTAGAGATCATGCGCCGCGTCCTGAATGGCATTTCGAGCCGCGACCGCGAAATCCTCACGCGCTTTTACCTGCTCGGGCAGGCCCAGGAGCGGATCTGCGAGGAAATGGGTTTGAGCGACACACAGTTCCGCCTGCTGAAGTCGCGTGCGAAAGCGCGCTTCGGCGAGCTGGGACGCCGTACTTTGCGGCGCCACACTTTTCCTCTATCATTAGGCATGATGCCGAGGGCAGCGAACTGAGGGAGGCCTTTCTATTTCAGCCATGGCCATGATTCCGGGCGAGCACGCGTCGGAAGACGCGCTCGAGCGGTACTGTTTGGGGACGGTGGCGGCCGCGGAACTCGAAGCGGTCGAGAGCCATCTTCTTGTTTGCTCGGCTTGTCAGGAGCGCCTGCGCGAGAGCGAGGCGTATGTCAGGACCATGCAGCAGGCCACCGCACAGGCGGCCGCGGACCAATTGGCCCGCCAGGACCGTTGGCGGGCGTTGGGAGGCTGGCTCTACCGTTCGGTGCCCGCGGCGGCGATCGCCGGGGCTGCGGCTCTGGTCTTGGTAGGAATCTTCGGACCTCCGTCCCGCCGTGCGCCGATCGCGGCTCCCGTGTCCGTCTCTCTCGAGCTAACTCGTGGAGACGAGAGCCCGCGGGCGCACGCTCCGGCCGGCAGGCCGCTGCTGCTCGCGCTCGATCTGACGGGTTTGGCGCCACTGGCGGAGTACCAGGTCAGGATTGTGGATGCGAACGGCGCCGCAGTCTGGGACTCGGCCGCGAAGACCGATCGCGGACGATTAGAGGTTGCCGCCTCCATCCGGCTGGCCCGCGGAACCTACTGGGTGCGCATTTATCGTCTTTCCGAGCCGCAGACGCCGCTTCGGGAGTACGGCCTGGAACTGGACTGATCAGAACACCCGGCGCGTGAGCCGGGCGGGATTGAACTTCGCGGTGTCGGCGACGGCCATCACGGCCATGACTCCGGCCTGCACCGGATCGGTCACCACGAAATCGGCTGCGTCCGGAACGCTCCCCGCCATGTTCAAGCTGACCACGAGCAGCCCCTGCGCCCGCACTTCGCGCACCGCCTGCTCGATCTCGCCGCCCATGAGCGAACCCGCGAGCACCAGCGCGCGCGCCCGCGGCAGACGGGACACGGCTCGCACGGCATCCGCCAAGGCCTGCTCGCCGACCAAGGGAATGGTATCCACCGAGATGTGTTCGCCGCGGATGTTGTGGCGGTCGGCTTCAGAGATGGCGCCGATGGCCACCTGCCCCACCTGCGCGCCGCCACCCATGATGATGATCCGCTTGCCGTAGATCTTCTGCAGCGTCTGCACCAGCACCGTGTTGCGGACCGCAGCCAGCTTTCCCAGATCGGCTATAAGCGCCTCGGGCGCCCCGGCGATCTCGATCTCGAAATAGATGCGCGCTTCGGGCGGCCGGTTCTCGATGATTTCGACCAGGCTGATATCGCCGTCGTAGGACGCGATCACGCCCGTCAGCAGATGCAGCACGCCGGGGCCGGGCTCCGCCTGAACGAGCACTCCGATTCTTCCGTTCGATGCGTCAGGCATGGACTTCGTACTTTCTGAGCAGGCTGTCCCAATGGCCCTGCGTCTTGAGCAGCAACTCGCAGATCTCGCGGACCGCGCCACGGCCGCCGGCGGCCTGGGTAACCCAATGCGCGACCTCCTTCACCTCCGGCCGCGCGTTCGCCGGCGCGATGGCGAGGCCTACGCGGCGCAGGATCACGACGTCGGTGAGGTCGTCGCCGACGTATGCCGTCTGGGCGCCGGTGAACCCGGAGCGTGCGAGGATCTCCTCCAGGATGGGGATCTTCTCGACGTGGCCCTGGTAGATATACTTACACCCGCACTGCCGGCAGCGCTCTTCGGTTCCCGCCGAGACGCGGCCGCTGATGACACCGGTCGCGATGCCGTTCCAGCTCAGCCATTGCAGCGCCATGCCGTCCTGGGTGTCGAAGCCCTTCATCTCGACCAGGCCGCCGGACGGGTTCGGCACGTGGTATAGCTTGCCGTCGGTCATGACTCCGTCCACATCCATCAGAAGGAGCTTGATGCCCGCGGCGATTTCGTCTATGTTTCGGTTCACGGTGAACTTACGATTGTAGACGAGTTGTGGCGCTTATGGCGCGAAGTAGCCGTTGATATCGAGAATCACGTGCGTCTGGTTCGTGACGAAGATGTCGATGGCGCCGCCGTTGCCCGCCGGCACGATGGCCGCATTAGCCACCACAGCGCCGACCGGCGAATTCAGAGTGGAGACCAACGGTTGATTCGCTCCCGCCGGCCAGGCCGAGAGATAGCCGAGCGGTCCATCGGGCACCACCGTCACGTTGAGCGAATATGCGGCCGCCGTGGCCGGGATGTTGCAGGCGCTTGCCGGAATGGCGAACGTGCGCGTCGCCCCGGCGGTCATCTCCGGACCGCCGAAGGGGCCATTGGCGGTGCGCGTGTCGGCGATGCGACATGGGGTCACGGGATAGAAAGAGAGCGCGCCCGAGTTCCCTGGCTGTCCAAAATAGCCGTTGACATCGAGGACCACGTCCGTCGGGTCGGTGACGAAGACCGAAACCGCCCCATTGGTCCCCGAAGGGACGAGCGCAGCGTTCGCCACAACCTCGCCGACCGGGGAATTCAGAGTCGAGACCACCGGCTGATTCCCGCCGGTTGGCCACGCTGTCAGATAGCCGAGATCGTGAGCCGGCACCACGGTGGCATTCAGGGAGTAAGCCGTCGCGGTGGGCGGAACATCGCACGCGCCGGAGGGAACGGGGAAGGTCCTGACCTGGCCGGCTTGCATCGCAGGTCCGCCAAACGTCCCCGCAGGATTTCGCGTGTCGGCCACGCGGCAAGGCGTCGCGGGATAGAAGGAATAGGACGCAATGCCGGGCAGCTCGAAGTAGCCGTTGATATCCAGGATGACGTCGGTGGGGTCGGTGACGTAGACGCTCACCGCCCCATTCGAGCCGGCCGGCACGATGGCGGCGTTTGCCACCACGATCCCGCCGAAGGAGTTCAAGGTGGAGACGAGAGGCTGAATTTGACCTGCGGGCCACAGCGTCAGGTAAGAAAGCGGACCTTCTGGCACCACAGTTACGTTCAGGGAGTACGCCAACGCTGTCGCGGGAATGCCGCAGGCGCTCAGCGGAATTGCGACGGACCGCGCAAAGGCGGCCGTCATGGAGGGTCCGCCGAATGGCCCGGCGGCGTTGCGCGTATCCACCACACGGCAGGGTGGGACGGGCACGAACTGGAGGGCTGCGGCCGGGGCGCCACTCAGTTGCGTCACAGGGAAGGCGCTTCCGCCGATGGTCAGAGTGCCGGAGCGCTGCGTGCTGGTATTCGCCGTCACCTGGTAGGTCACGGTGCCGTTGCCGCTGCCCAAGCTCGCTGAGGTGACGGTCAGCCAGCCGGAGTCGCTGGTTGCGGTCCAGGCGCAGCTCGGACGGGCTGTCACCGTTATGCTGCCGGTTCCTCCTGCGGCAGGGAAGCTAAATCCGGGTAGGCTGAGGCCGTAGGAGCACTCGGCCGTGAGCGCAGTCACCATGGTCGCGCCGGTCTGGCTATTCGAGGAGCCGATGCTGAGCACCACGGGAACCGCGCTTCCAATTGGTACGCTCGCCGGCACCTGCGCCTGCACTTGAAGACGGCCTGCGGGCTGGCCTGACTCGGCGCCGCAGTAGGAAACCGTCGCGGGCACGCCGCCCATCGTCACCGAACACGGTGTCGCTACCGGCACGGGAAGGATTGCGCCGGCGATTCTGCCATCCAGGCCCGGCGGGTTGGTGATTCCCTCTCCGGTGGCGTCGATAGCCACCACGTCGCCGGGCACAACCGGATTGCCTGGCCCGTTGGGCAGAAGCTGCGAACCGAGAACCAGGTTGATAACGGCCTGCCCGCCTCCGGAGCCGTCTTGAGTGAAAACGCCTGGGCGCGTTGCGGTCACGGGGATGGAGAGCGGGGCGGAACGGTTTCCCTGATTTTCCACCTGCACCTGGACAGAGCTGTCGAAGGCGGCCTCATAGGGAACGATGGCCGACACTCCCGCCGACGAGATCTCAAGCACGGGCGCTGGCAGCCCGTTGAAAAGGACGCGGACGCCGACCAAAGACGTTCCCATCCGCCCAAGGACGGCGAATTGCCGGATGTCGATGGAGGCGAAGTCGCCCCCGATTGGTAGGGGCGAAGCGGCAACCAGCACCATCTCGCCCGGCGACACGCCGCCGGTGTCTCCAGAGGCCAGGTTCCCGACCGAGGTGACAACCGGCTGCGAAACGGGCATCGCGCTTTGCGAAGCCGGGATCACGAACAGCGTGACGGAATACGACGGGAAGGTGGCGTTGATGACGCCGCCGCTCACCGTCACATCGGCCTGGCGCACGATGGCACTGAGGTTCGCCCCGCTGTACTGCCACACCTGCGCCGTGCCGGCGGGCGTGAAGTTGGCCAGGCTGAGACTGGTTGTGATGGCGGCCGTGGTTTTGTTCATCACCATCACCGTCAGGGCCGTGTCGGATCGCTGGGCGGCGAAGACGGAAAGCGTGTCGGGATTATCGGTGGTGGCCGAGATGCTGGTCTCGCCGAACTGGTTCCCCGCCCCGTCGTAATTCACGAACATCTGGAAAGCGAACGAACCCGGGGTCGATGGTGTCAGGGTGATGGCGGGCCAGACGGTGCCCAGATCCAGGCCCTCACGTCCGAAAATGCCCAGAATGTCCGCCTGGGCCACGGCGCCGGTAATCGAAGCCAGCGCTCCCCAGTTGTATTCCGTGATGGCCAACTTGGTTCCGGGATAGTTCTCGGCCACCCACTGGGACATATTACGGATCATTTGCGGCGCTACCTGCGCACCTGTCGCATCGCAAATCGCGTCGTAGTTATCGCAGGGGTCGCCGCTCGCGGGCGTGGTTTTGATCGGCAGGATGTAGTTGGGATCCCAGAAAGCGCGCGTAGAGGTCAGCCGCAGAGTCTCCGTCGTGGCATCGCCGGCCGCCTCGCCCAGGGCGTCGGGGCGGATGTAAGCGTGGACGTCCAGGTAGTCCAGGAGCCGGTACCCATTGGCCTGCTCGAACGAGTGCATCTGTTGGAGATAGTACTGAAGCCACGGCACACTGCCATGGGCCTTGTAGTCGAGCGGGTTGGCCCAATACTGATAGTGGGGTCCTAGATTCCAGCCGCTCACGATATCCTTCTTCGAGAACAGCATTCCCGGCCAGCCCGCCTGCACGGGGCCCGAAATCAGCGCGGTCGGGTCCGCGGTTTTCACGGCCTTGGCGGTTGCGATGTTGCGTGCCATCATGTCGTCATAAGTGGCCGCGGTGGAATAGATGTCGGGATGCACGGCATCCCACCACTCCGGTTCGTTATCCAGACTCCAGACCTGGACGCCGCCCAGGTTGGCCGCGCCGTATTTACTCATGATGGATTGGACCCACTGCCCTGCGAAGGAGGGCGTCATCGCCTGGTAGTCGTCGTTCGGATCGTTGACGACGTTCTTGCCGGTGGACGCCAGTACGCCGTTACCGCAATCGGCATCGTAGGGATCGACTTGCTTCTGCGCGCCGTACTTCTTCACGCTGTAGCTACAACTCAGAGGCACGTTCAACGACAGCGGCTGGCCCGGAATCAGCTTCGGCGTCCAATCCAGCACAGGGACCGTGCCGAGGCTCAGGGTGCCCGTCTGCAGGTTCCGTTCGTGGAACACATGAAAGGCAGAGGTGACCCCGTCACCCTTAACGTAGTTCGCGAAGTACCAGTCGCTATCGAGGTTCGAGACATCGATCTGCCAGTTGTAGCTGGTGGCGTTGTCGCCGCCCCAGCGGCGCACGCCGACACGCATCGCCTCGATCATCCCGCTGTCCGTCCACTGGCTTCCGTTATAGCTGGGCCACTCGTTGATGCCATAGATGTATGGGCTGATGGGATGGCGCGCCGCGCTAGCATCCACGGCCAGCTTCGGCTGGGCGTATGCACCGAGCACACTCAACACCCCGACCACAAAGGCACCACGGACGTTGCGAGTCATATTCGGAGTCAGTGTATCACCATCGTCAAGAGAGGCAACACTTCGATCGGGCGTTTTGGACCTCTCATCGGGCGCCTGGGCCTCCGGTCGCTTTCAGGGCGCCACTGGGGAGGGTGCGGCCTATACTGAACCCATGGAACGAACCCTACAAGCAGTCTCGATTACGCTCTTCCTGGCGTTGGCGGCCGGCGCACAGACACCCGGCGACACCGATTCGCTCTCGCATCTTCCGGCGGGTCTTCAGGTAAAGGACACCGGTCCCCGCACCTACCGGCTCAGTTGCGACTACTTCCAGCTCGATACCAAGGGCAACCCCGCCGGCGCCACGATCCGCGCCGTTGGCGAATACACACGCGGGCTGCCCGATGGCAAAGCCCGGTGGGCACACGTCACGATGAACGGCCAGCCGCGCGAGTTCATGGAAGGATTCAGCTACCTTCTGGCCGACTCCGCCAACTCTACCAAGCCCGATTTCTTCCAGAACTTCCCGCCCATGGCGTTCCAAGAACGAAATCTGGTGTGGGACACCGTCATGTTCGAGGGGTTCGCCGAGAACTACTTCGACAAGCTGAGCCTCAACGTGCCGTACCACGAAGTGCCCTCCACGGTGCCGCTAGCGGGCGCTGGCCAGTTCGAGAACAAAGACATCGTTCTGACCTGGATTGGCATCTCGAAGCGCAACGGGCAGAAGTGCGCTCTCATCGACTACGCGGCGTTTTTCAATAAGGTGGGCATCAAGGCCACCGGTTTCGAGTTGGTGGGGCGCAGCAACTATTGGGGCCAGATCTGGGTTTCGCTGGCCACCAAGCAGATCGAATACGCGACAGTTTACGAGGACGTGCTGGCCGAAATGAAGATTGGCGCGCAGCCCTCTCCGCAGACGGTGAACGTATTTCGGATCGGCACATTCGAGCGAATTGCCGGGAAATAGGGCGATCATTCGGGAGCGGCCTTTTCGGCGTTGTGTTACTGTGTTCGCATGCGGCGCTGGGTGCTCGTTCTCCTGGTTTCTCCGGCTTGCGTCCACGGTCAGGCACAGGCTCCCACATCTGGAAACATTACGGGAACGGTGGTTAACGAAGCCATCGGCAAACCCGTCGCTGGCGCGCGGGTCAAGCTTAGTACGCCCAACGGGGAAGCCGAGCCAGTGTACGCCAGGACGGACCCCGAAGGCCGGTTCGAGTTCGTCAGCCTCAACCCGGGAGGCTACCTTCTCTATGCGGAGAGCCCGGGCCTGGAACCGGCCGCGGTGGGCTGCGGCTGCGTTCGGATGGAGCTGAAGCCGGGCGATGCGGTTGCGACGACCACGATTCCGCTGCGCCCTTACGCCGTCATTTACGGAAAGCTCACCGATTTCAACGGGATTCCGGTCGCCAATTCTCCGATCGAGATCCTCATGAAGGTCCCGAGTTCCTCGCCAGCAGCGCGCCTTCAAGAGTCGCGCGCAATGTCCGGTCAGGACGACGTAACCGCGCGAGGCGGGGCCACGACGAACGACCGGGGCGAGTTTCGGGTTGCCCACATCGCTCCCGGCGCCTATTACGTGGTGGCCAATAAGCACCTCGGCGGCCAAGGGATGTGGCAGGACCTCGCGAATCACATCACGTATTTTCCACATGCGCTCGATCTCGCTTCCGCCAAGCCAATCGAAGTTGCCACCGGCCAGCAAGTGCGGGCTGATATTCAGATCGTGCGGCAGGAGGGAGTCCGCATCGCCGGGCGGCTGCTGAAGGCCGGCAGCGAGACAAGCTCCGCCGGGCCCTACTCCTACACAAGCGTCACGCTGGTGCCGGAGCAGAACGCCCTTCTGAATCCGAATGGCCCACACGCGATCAGCCGCTCCGACCGGTTCGAGCTCGTAGACGTGTCACCCGGAAAGTACAAGCTGGTGGCCCTGACCTCCGACCAGAGCGATCCATGGGGCGCTGACCGGAGGATCGTCTTCACCGCGGTGCAGCACATCGAAGTGGCCAACCGGGATGTGGAAGGCCTGGACATCCAACTTCAGCCCGTGCGGGCGCTTCAGGGCGCCGTAGCTTTCCCGGAAGGATGCGCCTCGGTTCCGGTTCGCATTCAAGCTTATGGCGCCGGCCCCGTGGGTTCGTGGCGGGAGGTAGTCACGGGAGGCGATGGCAAGTTCGTGCTTGATGGCTTCGCGCCAACCCGGTACAGGCTGGAGATCTCAACCGTTCCCAGCGCAGGGGGCATCGCGGCCGTGGCCTCTGCCACGATGGGCAGTCGCGACGTGCTCAAGGACGGCTTCGACTATCCTTTCGACGGCGACGCCGTTCTCCGCATCGTCATGAGGTGCGCCAACGGGAGGCCCCAATGAAACCCTGGCTTCTGCTCCTTGCGTCGAGCGCGATCCTCCAAGCCGAGCCGTACGAGGGCGACGTGATCGACTCCGTTACCGGCGCTCCGATCGCGGGCGCCTATGTCATATCCAGGTCTGGCGAGAAGGCGAGCGCTGCGGTCAGCGACTCGAGCGGCCACTTTCGGGCGTCCCAGCCGGTCACTGCTCTGGTCTACCGCACGGGCTTCTTGCCGGGAATGGCATTGCCGATCGAGGGTTCGTCTAGCCTGCGCGCCGTGCTCACTCCGGAGGCCGTGATCTCCGGCAAGGTGGTGGATGAAGACGGCTTCCCGGCCGAGGGAGTCTCGGTGCAGGCGATGCGGTTTCGGATCGTTCAGGGCCAGCGGAAGTTGCAGACAGTCGGGTTCTTCGGCCAAACCAACGACCTGGGAGAATACCGCATTGCGGGCCTGCCTGCCGGCCGCTACTATCTGCGCGAAGTGGCTTGGGGGCGTCCAGCCGCGTGGGATCGTCACTACACGACCCAGTATTATCCCGGCACGCTCGACCAGGCTGAGGCCAGCGTGATCGAGCTCAAAGCGGGCCAGGAGCGGGGCGTCAACATTCAACTGACCCGGCACATGGGCGCGAGCGTTGCGGGGCAGGTGCTCCTGCCGCCCGGAGTCGCCACTGGCACGCCGGTCTTCCTGACGCTCGATGCGCCAGGCCCGCCGGGTGGACCTTTGCCCTGGATCAAGCGCGCCGACGGCAGCTTTGTCTTCCCCGTTGTGCCCCCAGGTAGCTACGTCCTTCGTGCGCGCATCGGTAATTACGTGGCGCAGGCCGGCGATCTGCTGGCGGAACAGGCGGTGGAAGTCGGAAGTGCGGATGTTCGCGGCCTCGTGCTGGCGCTCTGTACCGTCGAGCCAGTGGACTTGCCGGGCACGGTGGTCTTCGAGGGCGGCGCGCAGCCGCGGCCGATGCTGATCGGGATCAGTGGCCGCCCGGGTGGCACAGTGCCCGTGCGGATGAACGACGATGGTTCGTTTGTGGCGAAGGGCCTGGTGCCAGGCCGCTATGTTATGAACACCACGCCCGGTCCGTCGGCGGCGCCGGCAGCCCCGGTCCTGGTCAGTTCGGTGCGTCTGGGAGACCGGGAGCTCTCCCCTGACTCCAGTTCCACCTTCGGCTTCGATTTCGATGGCACGTCTACGGGCCCGCTGCGCATCGCCTTCTCCTCCGGTGTCGCCATCAGCGGCACGCTCGTGGACGCGGCCGGCGGCCCCATTGCGGGAGCTTGGATCCGATTCCTGCCTTCGCAGGGACAGAGCTACGGCGCCCCGCCAACCAAGGCGGACGGCAGCTTCCGTTCCTGGTTCCTGCTCCCCGGCGACTATCGAGTCTACCTGTTGCCAGCCGGCAGCTCATGGGAACTGGTTCAGGACCCCGATTTCCTTGCGGCGCACGAAAAGGACTTCCCTCCCCTGCATGTCGTCCCCGGAGCGAATCCGCCACTGACGCTTCGCGTGCCCGCGCAGTGAGCAACCCTCACCGGCCTTCGAGGCATGATAATGAAGAAGCGGCGATGGCAGTCTACGTCAATACTTTCTTCGAGGCGCGAGTGGAGAGACTGTTCGATTTGGCGGAACTCGTCGAGAGGATCTTCTCCTCAGCCGGGCTCGAGTATCGGCTCGTCGGAGGTCTGGCGACCTACCTCTACGTTGAGGAGACGGAGCCTGACGCCGGACGCCTCACCAAAGACGTCGCTATCGCCGTGCGGCGACAGGACCTGGAGAAGATCTCGAAAGCGGCCGAGGCGTTCGGCCTCGAGCACCGGCACGTAGCCGGAGTCGACATGCTCGTGCAGCCCGCACAGCCTTCGGCCCGGCGGGCGGTGCACCTGGTATTTGCCGGCGAGAAAGTGCGGCCGGACTACGCGGAGCCAGCACCTGACCTGGGACTGTATCGAAGGATACGAGGGCTTCGTCTGATCCCCCTGGAAGGCCTGGTCCGGATGAAGCTCACCAGCTTTCGCGCTAACGACGAAGCACACGTCAAGGATTTGGACGACGCCGGGCTCATCACCGCGGAGATGGAAGCCGGCCTCGCGCCGCTTCTGGCCCAGAGACTGGCGCAAGTTCGCGCACGCCGGTAGGCCGCCCCTTCGCCCGATACAATGAAGTGAGGTCATGATCAACACCCTGTTCGGCTCGGTCCCGGCGCAACCGTCGCTGCTCGATCGGCTCAAGTCCGGCATTGCGAAGACCCGGAGCGGCATCGTCTCTTCGCTCGAGACTGCGCTCGCCGGCCGCAAAGAGATCGACGCCGATCTTCTCGAAGAACTCGAGTACACGCTAGTGAGCGCGGACATCGGCGTGCGCACCACCGGCGAGATTCTGGAACTGATCCGGCAGCGCGTGGACCGCAAGCTGATTGGCGACGCGGCAGAGCTCAAGCAGCTCATCCGCAGCCACCTGGTCGAGGTTCTGGAAGCCACGGAGCGGCCGCTGCCGCGTGTCACCGAGCCTCCCGCAGTAGTGCTCGTTGTCGGAGTGAACGGCACGGGCAAGACCACCACCATCGGCAAACTCGCGCGCCTGTACCGTGCGCAGGGCCATGGCGTGCTGCTATGCGCCGCCGACACGTTCCGCGCCGCGGCCATCGAGCAGCTCGAAATCTGGGGAGAGCGGACGGGAACCGAGGTGGTTCACCAGAAACCTGGGGCCGACCCTAGCGCCGTGCTCTTCGACGCGCTGCAAGCGGGCCGTTCCCGCAAGATCGATTACGTCATCGTGGACACGGCCGGCCGCCTGCACACGAAATCGAACCTGATGGCGGAGCTCGATAAAATGCGCCGCACCGCGGCCCGCCTTATTCCGGGCGCGCCGCACGAAGTGCTGCTGGTCATGGACGCCACCACGGGCCAGAACGGCCTGGAGCAGGCGCGGCGCTTCACGGAAACCTCCGGCGTCACGGGCATCGTGCTGACGAAGCTCGACGGCACGGCCAAGGGCGGCGTGGTGGTGCCCATAGCGCGCGAGCTGAACCTGCCCATACGCTTCGTGGGGGTGGGGGAGAAGCCTGAGGACATGCTGCCCTTCGAGGCGGACAAGTTCGTGTCATCCTTGTTTGAAGGATGACATCCGACATCATGCGCCAGGCGCTTGACCTGGCCCGGCAAGGCGAGGGCCTCACCAGCCCGAATCCCACGGTCGGCGCCGTGCTCGTCCGCGGGGACGAGGTTGTGGGCTCCGGCTTCCACACTTACTCAGGGAAGAAGCACGCGGAGATTCTCGCGCTGGAGCAGGCCGGCGAGAAGGCACGGGGCGCGACGCTCTACATCACGCTCGAGCCGTGCTGCTACGAAGGCCGCACTCCGCCCTGTACGGAAGCGCTGATCGCCGCCGGCGTCAGCCGCGTGGTGGCTGCCGTTGCGGACCCCAATCCACGCGTCTCCGGCGAGGGCTTCGGGCGCCTGCGCGCGGCCGGCATCGAGGTGGAACTGGCGCCCGAGCACGCCCGCGAGGCCGAGAAGCTGAACGAGCCGTTCTTCCACTTCATGCGAACCGGCCGTCCGCTGGTGATGCTGAAGGCGGCGCTGACGCTGGACGGAAAGATCGCGGCTCCGGTGGACAACCGCGGATGGATCACGAGCGAGAAAGCCCGCGCGCACGTACAGCACCTGCGCCACACATACGACGCCATTCTGACGGGAATCGGCACCGTGCTGGCCGACGACTGCCTGCTCAACGACCGCACCGGCCTGCCGCGAAGCCGGCCGCTGCTGCGCGTTGTCGCCGATTCCCAGTTGCGCCTGCCGCCGCAATCCAAAATGGTGGAGACCGCGAACGGCGACGTTCTGGTGGCGACCACGTCGGCCGCGCACGCCGACCGCCGCCGCGCCCTGGAATCACGCGGCGTGAAGGTGATCACCGTCGACGGCGCCGCGGGCCGTGTGGACCTGCGTGGCCTGGTGGAACACCTCGGCCGCGAGTCTTATCTCTCGCTGATGATCGAGGCGGGGAGCAAAGTGAATTGGGCCGTGCTTGAAAGCGGCGTGGCCGATAAGATTTTTCTCTACTACGCTCCCAAGATCCTGGGAGGCCTGCAATCGCTGCCCGTGGTCGGCGGTGTCGGGCGCCGCAGCCGCAAGGATGCCATCCAGTTCCGCGACCTCACCGTGGGGCCGATCGGCGAGCCGGACGAATTCGCGGTACAGGCCTGGCTGGTCAAGGAGACTTGAGCCGTGTTTACCGGCATTGTCGAAGAGGTGGGCTCGGTCGCGCGTATTGACGCGCTTGCCGCGGGCGCGCGGATCGAGATCCGCTGCCACGCAGTACTGTCGGATGCGGCGGCCGGCGCGAGCATCGCGGTCAACGGCGTCTGCCTGACCGCGGTCAGCTTTACGAGCGAGAGCTTCTCCGCCGACGTTTCTCCGGAAACGCTCAGCCGCAGCAATCTGGGCGCGCTCGGCGTTGGGGCCCGCGTGAATCTGGAGCGGCCGCTCACGCCCTCGGGCCGGCTCGGCGGCCACTTGGTGCAGGGGCATGTGGACGGGGAAGGCGAGTTCCTCTCGCTCGATCCGCTGGGCGACGGCAACTGGTGGCTGACCGTGCGCATCCCAGGCGAGCTCGACCGGTACGTGGTCGAGAAAGGCTCCATCGCCATTGACGGCGTCAGCCTCACAGTCGCCTCGATCGACGCTCGGGTGCTCGCGGCCGCCATCGTGCCGCACACGTATGCCTCAACGGCCCTCGGTTCCCATCGGCGTGACGACCGCGTGAACATCGAATGCGACGTGCTCGCCAAGTATGTCGAGAAGCTGCTGGGGAATCTGCGCGAGCCGAAATCCACGTTGACCATGGAGAAGCTGCGCGACTTGGGCTACTGAGACGCGGGCCTCATCGGGGAGCGCTGTACAGCCGCACACGAAACGTCCTGACGTCCCGTGGGTCCATCGTCAGTTGTCTTCCCTGATTGCTCTGGTCGCCGTTGAGCCGGGCGGTAACTACCCACTCCGCCCCGGCCCGCGAAACTTCCTCGATGCTCGCGATTCCGGCGATTCGGGCGTCGCGGTCGGGGTCCCTGCTCATCTTCACGGTGAGCCCGCTGCCAACCACGAAAAACTCGTCGGGACCGGGCTCGATCAGCAGCATGCCTCCGTCGTTTTCGAGCAGCGCTCCGGTTGACCAGCCCCGGGACAACGACGCCTCGAAAAGATATCCGCCAAGCGCCACCGTCTGCTTCGGGCGCAGGCTGTTCGCGTGAAGCACGACGCCCCGCGTGCGCCCAGCGCTTTGCGCCGCCGTGAGCATGTCCCCCAGGCCAGAGATCGCAGCGTACACCTGCATGATTGCCGGCTGCGGATCGGACGAACCCGGCTGCCAGTGCACGCTATCGATGCCGAAGGGACAGAACCCAATCGCCCTGGCCGCCCCGTATGCGTACAGTGCGTTCCAGGGCGCGCTATCCATCTTCGCTTCCGGAATGAAAATGGGGTTCCCTTTGATCTGGTATCTTCTCACCCAGTATTCGAAGTCGGGCCAATAGATGTCGGGAGAGTAGAAGTCGATATCGGGCGCGACGGCGCGATATACATCGAGATAGTACGGATGCGGACCTCCACTGGGGTACTCGCCGGGCCGTTCCATCGGCGCTGGGAGTTGCGCGTTCACATACATCAGCAGAGGGTATTCGCGCTTCGCCGCCTGAGCAACCGACTCCACCCACGTCGCATATCGCCAGGCCATGAAGACTTCGTTCGCGGCCTCTGGGAATACTTCACGCCACGTGGTGCCCTGGGGGTTGAACGCTGCGGACAGCTCCGGCGACAGCTCCGTCCGCCGGCTAAGTAATGTGCGAACGAGCTCCTGCGGAACCGCTCCATCGAATTGGCGGTTGGCTTCGGGAGACCGGTCTCGTCCGGGGCCCAGGTATCCCATTTCGTTCTCGATCTGCACCATCAGCACCGTCTGCTGTTCCTGGTCCTTCTCGCGCAGATGGGCCATGACAGCCCTGAAAGCCCGGCTGTCAAGCCGGAGCGTCTCGGCTCCAAACGTCGATAGAATATCGAGCGGCTCACCAGCTATCGACTGCGCCCGCGGAAATCGCGTGGTGTCGGCCTTCACCCAGGCCGGCGCATATTCAGAGACCGCGTTTTTCCAGCTTCCGAACCACAGCAGCACCAGATGGAGATTGTGCTGGCGGGCAGCGTCGATCCAGTGGTCGAGAATGCTGAAATCGAAAGTCCCCTCCTTGGGTTCCACCTGTTCCCACGCAAGCGGTATCAGCACCGTATTCAGGTGCAGACGCGCCATCTCCGGCAGTATCGCATCAGCCTGCGCCGCGGTCCCTGCCGAGGAGTTGCCGAGCTCGCCTCCACGGATGAGGAAGGGCTTGCCATGAACCACGAGTTGTTGAACGCCGTTGTCCGCAGCGATGTGCGGCAGATCGGCCGCATGAAGCCCGGCGAGACAAGTGAGAATCAAACAGAACGGAACAGCGTAAGTACCCGTCATTTTGAGAGTGCGCTTGGATCGCCCGTGGGCGGCGGCGCCTGATCCGTCTCGGCAGGAGGACCGAGCAAGTTCGTCAAAACGGGCTTTAGTGCGTCTGCCCAAACCTGATACCCCTTCGCGGTTGGATGCAGCTTGTCTCTCGCATTCATCATCCCGTCGAGCAGTCTACCATCGCCGCCGGCGAGTTTGTCGTTGATGTTCAGGTAGTGGACCTTCCGGCCATCGGCGAATCTGGACAGGTTGGCGTTGACCCTGTCGATGATGGGTCCCAACGCCATGTTGTCGTTTCTGGGAAAAATGCCCATCACGATGATCGTCGCCGCGGGCGCCTTCGCCTGAATCGCGCCGATAATCGCTTCGAGACCTCGCGTAACATCATCGGCTCTTGTTCCGGCGTCCCCCGGGACTGACAAATTGCCGACATTGTTCGTTCCGGCGAGCAGAACCACGACCTTGGGATTCACTCCGTCTAACTCGCCGTGCTCCAGGCGCCACAGGATGTTCTGCGTCTGGTCGGCGCCCCAGCCGAAATCCGCCGCATTCCAGCCGAAGAAATTCCGCCTCCAATTGACGAGTAAGTCGGGGTAGTCGGTGGCGCCCCAGCGACGCGTAATCGAGTCGCCTTCGAAATAGACGTCGATTCGGCCCTGCCTCGCCTTCGCGAGTAACTGCGAGTGAGCCAGCAGGGAGTTCGGGTCGGTTCGAAAAACCGGCACGTCGGCCGGAAGCTCCCAGGGCGCCGCTTGAAAGTCAAGGAACTTATCCGCCCAGGGGATGAAGTACTTCCAGTTCGGCGCGTCGGTGTGGCCGGCATCGTGCTGTCGCCATGCAAGCTGGCCGTCCAGGAGGCCCGTATTGACCGGCGGCATCTTCGCGGTGCGGTAGTCGCCCGTAACTCCCAAGTCCTTCGCGCCCAATAGCCGGAAGACCGGCTGTGCGGCGACGGTTGCCATGAAGCTGCCCTGCTGGTCAAGCCATTTCGCGTCGCCCCTCTCGGGAACTCCGTAGCTGATGAAGGTCAGCCGCGGCGCGCAGAGCGCAATCAGTTCGTTTGAGTCCACCGGTAAATCGCCGGCATTTTTGACGGAACCGTACTTCAGGAAGTTACCGGCCATCCAGTGATACTCTCCGGCCCCGGTGAGGTTCTCCACCGCCTCTCCAAAATTGCGCCTGTGCGGTTTGGCGCCGCCCTCGCCGGAGGAGCCTACCAGCACGACCGCGAAGCGCGTGTCGAACGCCATGGTCACCAGCGCGGCCTTTCCATAACGGGAGACGCCTTCGATGCCGACACGCCGCGGGTCCACATTCTTATCGGTTTCGAGATAGTCGAGACCGCGCGAAGCGCCCCACGCCCAAGCCCGCAGAGCGCCCCAGTCCTCCGGCTTTCGGGGCTGACCTTCATTGGCAAGGCCGATGATTCCCCCGGTGAGACCCGCGCCGCTGTCCGCTTGAATACTGCTCGGATCGATGAGCGCCCAGCCCCATCCTCCCGCGATCAGTTGTTCCATTGCAGGCGGGTCGTCACCCAGCATCCCCTTCAACCCCGGACGCGTGGCAATCATGTCGGCCAGCCGCTTAAGAAATGCCTCGCTGCCGAACATCATCATCACGGGGACCGGGCCCTTCGCATTGGCCGGGGTCACCAGGGTCATGTGTATATCTACGCCGATCGACGGGCACGACGAGTTATCCACGTGTCCCACGACCTGTTTTTCAATGACGGGAAAAACTCCCGTCTTCTTATTCGCCGTACTCGTGACTGTCCATGTTACTTTCGGCACATCGGGCGGGACGCGGCCGAGGACTTCGCGCTCGAAGTCTTCGACGATCTCCGGGCGGCGCTGATGCCACCACTTGGCCGCCGACGTGACCCGCTGCCCATTGTGCAGGGTAAGTGCATCGGGGAGGTCCGGGAACGGATTTGCCTTCGACTCATCGTAATTGGCGTGATCGGGGGCCTTATCATTTCCACTCGGCCCCGGACGGAGGGCCTTGATGCCTAGCTGATCCATCATGTTCTGATGGTCCTTTTCGGTCGTCCAGTTCAGCGGCGCTGCGCAACCCTGCTGCCCGGCGGCCATCTGACAAGCGAGCCCGGTAAGGGCGACCAATGCGGCGGCCATCGATATCAGGGGTTGCAAGCGAGCGGAGCGAATCATATTTGAGTCCCGAACAAATGTTATCAGGGAACGATTGGAGGATGCCAGGCGGGCCAGGCCTGGGCGGCGGGCTCTAACGCCTCGGGTTGTTGAACTCCTCGTGAGTCCACCAGCGCTTTGCCCGAATGCCCTCAGCCTCGACAAGGACCCTGTCTAACGCCCGCTGAAGCGAAGCGATGCGCTTTCGGGTGTCGATCTTTCTAAAAAGCTTCCGAACATACGGTGTGTGCGGCTCGATAAAGCAAAGATACCCGTCAGGATATTCTTGACAGTGCCCGCAGCCGATCCAGAGGTTGAAACCGTCATTCACGACATCAACGTGCCAGCCCCAATCTTCCGCAAACGGCTCTTCAGTTTCGAACCCCTCGGCGGGCAGTTTTTCACGGAGAAACTCAACGAGCCGCTTGCCCCAGAGGTCAGGGTTGACCTGCTTCTCCTCGCCTTCATAGGCGGGGAACCTGTCAGAGCGAAATGCAACGTGAGTTTCCATCTCCGTCTCGGCCCGCATGTCGGCCCTCCAAAGCGAGTTTATCCCAGTGCCGACTCGGCCGACGACCTGGTCTCGGAATCCTGTCACGGTGGCAGGTCTCGTGGGCGCGATCAGAAGGTCCGGCGGACCGCGCCTCGCGTCTGACCCACAGGTGCCGGACCCCGGCCTCCCCTGCCCTGCCATAATTGGGACATGCGGCATCTTCGAGTGCTCTTCACCGCTCTGCTCATGTGCGCCTGCGCGCTGGCACAGAGCGCCTCCGACTCCAGGCAACGCATCCGCACCGCGCGCGAACTGGCCAAGCAAGGTTCCGATGCGATCCCCAAACTCCAGCCCATGCTCTCGGATAACGACACCGCGGTCCGGGTCGAAGCGGTCAAGGCCATCGTGGACATCGACGGTCCATCGAGCGTCGCCCCGCTGGTCCAGGCCGCCGGAGACAAGGAAGCCGAAGTACAAATCCGCGCCACCGATGGGCTGGTTAATTACTACCTGCCCGGATACGTCAAGCACGGTGTCAGCGCCTCGCTCACGCGCGTGGGCGCCACCCTCAAATCCAAATTCACCGATACCGACGACCAGGTGATCCCGGCCTATGTCCAGGTGAAGCCGGAGGTGGTCAACGCCCTGGGCAACCTGGTGCGCAATGGCGCCAGCCTGGATTGCCGGGCCAACGCAGCCCGCGCTCTGGGTATTCTGCGGGGCACCGCCGGTGCGGCCGCTCTGATCGACGCGCTGCACTCCAAAGACGACCAGTTGATGTACGAAAGCCTCATCGCGCTCCAGAAAATCAGGGACACGAGCACTGGCCCGCACGTCATTTTCCTCATGCGCGACCTCGACCCCAAGGTGCAGGCCGCGGCGATCGAGACGATCGGCCTGCTCAAAACCCGCGAAGCGCTGCCCGATTTGCGCGGCGTACTCAACGATGCGAAGGACGTGAGAGTCAAGCGGGCCGCGCTCACCGCCATCGCCATGATTCCCGACCCGGCGAGCCGGGACCTCTACCAGCGCTTCCTGCACGACCGGGACGATGGCCTGCGCGCCGCGGCCGCCGAGGGCTACGCCCGGCTGAAGAACCCGGCTGACCTGACGACGCTGGCAGCCGCGTTGAAAAGCGAACAGAGGCGGCCGGCGCAGCTTGCCGAAGCGTTCGCCGTGGTGATGGAGGGCGACAGGGAGTTTGCCCAACTCAGCCCGCTGCGCTTTCTTGTCAACTCGCTGAACTCCGTGGCGTGGAAGGGAGTGGCCCAGGCCTACCTGATCGAAGCGGCCCGCGATCCCGACGTACGGCAGCCTCTGGAGCAGGCGCTGAAGCAGGCGACCAAGGACGAGAAGATCGGGCTGGTGCAGATCCTGGCTGTGAGCGGGGACAAGGATACCGTTCCTTATCTTGACGAGTTGAGCCGCGACGCGGATGCGGACGTGGCACAGGCGGCGCTGAACGCCTCCCGCACCCTCAAGGCGCGATTGCCGTAGTAAGTGGCTACTTCGTCTTGCGCTGCTTCTGCTGGCCGACGCGAACCTTGAAGTGCGCCGCCTTGGATTCCTGGTACGCCTTGTGGTCGTGCCGCGCCACCGCGTCCGTGAGATAGGCGTCTACGTTGGCGCTCTTGGGCAGCACCGCCATCAGCGTGAAGTTCTCATTGCAAACCGGGCAGAAGGGCCGGAAGCGCGTCACATTCGGAATTGCCATACTTTTTCGAGTTTAGCACAGCTCCCGCCGCCGCCAGCTCATCGCACGCGACGTATAATCCCAAGCAGGGGGGCTTTGACGATGTCTGGGAAAACAATCCTTGTTACGGGCGCCACAGGAGCGCAGGGCGGCGGCGTCGCCGCTCACCTTCTCTCGAACGGAGGGTACGTGGTTCGGTGCCTGACCCGCAAACCGCAATCGGAGCAAGCCGCGGTTCTCCGGCAGGCGGGCGTCGAGGTGGTTCAGGGCGATTTCGAGAACCCGGCGAGCCTGAGGGCCGCGATGAGAGGATGCTACGGTGTCTTCGGAGTCACCAACTACTGGGAGCACTTCGATCGCGAGTACCAGCAAGGCAAGAACCTGGTGGACGCCGTCGCCGAATCCGGCGTCGAGCATTTCATCTTCAGCTCGCTCGCGGACGTGGAAGCGATCACCGGCGGAACGCTCGATGTTCCGCACGTCCAATCCAAAGCCAGGATCGAGAAGTACGCGCGCGAACTCGGCCTGCCCGCCACCTGTGTCCACGTGGCGTTCTACTACGAAAACTTCCTGACTTACTTCCCGCCGCGCAGGCTCGCCGATGGGTCGTTTGTTTTCGGTTTCCCGCAAGGAGATACGCCGCTGGCCGCGGTCGCAGTAGAGGATGTAGGAGGCGTGGTCACCGCGCTGTTCGACAGGGGTGAGGAATACAAGGGCAGCACAGTGTTCGCAGCCGGCGACCAGCAGCCCTGCGAGGTTTATGCCTCGACCATGAGCCGCCTCACTGGCGAGCGCATTGTCTACCAGCACGTGCCGCGCGAGGCGTTTGCCGCGTCGGGTTTTCCGGCCGCGGAGGACCTGGCCAACATGTTCGAGTTCTTCCGGCGATTCGTTCCGGACAGGCGGGCCGCGATTGAAGAGAGCCGAATGCTGTACTCTGGCATGAGGACCTTCGAAACGTTCCTGGCAGCGAATCTGGAGCGGTTTCTTAGCGTCCTTTCGGCGAACGCGGGCGCCGGCGCGGCCTGAAGCGGCGGCTCCGTGGCCCGGCGAAACACGGAGACGACACATGAGCGCATATCGATTCGGCATCGTAGGCCTGGGTGTGATGGGCGAGAATCTGGCTTTGAACGTGGAGAGCCGCGGATACCCCACCGCCGGGTACGACCTGGATGAGCAGAAGAGAAAGTCCGCGGCCGATAAGTGGGCCGGGAAGCAGATGGCCGCGGTCGGGTCGCTCGAGGAGTTGGCCGCGGTCCTCGAGAAGCCGCGGCGGATCCTGGCAATGGTGCCCGCCGGCAAGCCTGTGAACGCCGTGATTCACGATCTGAAGCCGCTCCTGGCGCCGGGTGACATCCTCATCGACGGCGGCAATTCTTTCTTTCCCGACACGGACCGCCGCGGCAGGGAGTTGGAGCCCACGGGAATTCATTTCATCGGCATGGGCGTCAGCGGCGGCGAATCGGGGGCGCTGCACGGGCCGTCCCTGATGCCGGGAGGACCTCAGGACGGGTATCGCGAAGTGGAACCGATCCTCACCGCCATCGCGGCCCAAACGGACGACGGCTCTTGCTGCGCCTACATCGGCAAGGGCGGCGCGGGCCACTACGTCAAGATGGTCCACAACGGCATCGAATACGGCATCATGCAGCTCATTTGCGAGGCCTACGACGTCATGCAGAATGCGCTGGGGATGAGCGCGCCGGAGATGGCCAAGGTCTTCGCGAAGTGGAACGAGGGCGAGCTGAATTCTTACTTGATTGAGATCGCTGCGGCGGTGCTCGGGACTATGGACGCCGAGACAGGCAAGCCGGTGGTTGACCTCATCATGGACCGCGCCGGGCAGAAGGGCACCGGCAAGTGGACGTCGCAGAACGCGCTCGACCTGGGCATGGCCATTCCTACCATCAACGCCGCGCTCGAAGGGCGGATCCTTTCGGCGCTGAAAGAGCAGCGTGTGGCGGCGGCAAAGGTGCTGCACGGGCCGGCGCGGCGGAAGTTCCGCGGGGACAGCGCCGCGTTCATCGAGACGCTGCGTCAGGGTCTGCGCCTCGCCATCGTCACCTGCTACGCGCAGGGTTTCGCGCTTCTGAGGGAGGCTTCCAAGGAGTACGGGTACGGCCTCCACCTGCCAGAGATCGCGCGCATCTGGAAGGGCGGCTGCATCGTCCGCGCCCGCCTGCTCGATGCCATCAAGAACGCTCTGGCGGCGCAACCAGACCTCCTCAACCTGCTGGTGGCCGAGCCATTCTTCGGAATCGCGAACGAGACAGAAGGCAGCCTGCGGGCGGTCGTTTCGAAAGCCACGACGGCGGGAATTCCATGTCTGGCGCTGGCGGCCTCGCTCGGCTATCTCGATGGCTACCGGCGCCCGCGGCTTCCGGCGAATCTTTTGCAGGGCTTGCGCGACTATTTCGGCGCGCACCGCTACGAGCGGCTGGACCGGCCGCGCGGGGAGACGTTCCACACCGAATGGCCCCAATGACCGGCTAACGAAGTGCATCCGGTAAGCGTCTGATATGCGTCTAATGAAGTAGGTATGAGGCGCGTCGCCCTCGCGATACTCGTCGCCGCGTGTTCGCCCCTGGTGGGCACGGCTCCTGACAAGGTCCAGCGAGATCTCGATCTCATCGAGCAGGACAGGGCGGCGCGCGGTTCGGTGGTCGTCCTGGGGCAGGACGACCTGAACGAATACGTACGCGACCAAATCGCGAAATCGTTTCGGGACGGCATTCGCGGCGCACAGCTCGCTCTGGACTACGACCGCGCCACCGGCTCCGCATATATCGATTTCCCGAAGCTGCAGCAGGCGATGGGCAAACCGATGGGGCGGATGATGTCGGCGCTGGTCGGCGGCGAGCGCCGTGTGGAGGTTGAGGCGCACATCCGCTCGAGCGGCGGCCGGGCCGTGGTCGACGTCGACCGGGTCGAGGTCTCTGGCTTAACGATCAGCGGCGCGGCCCTCGACTTCCTGATTCGGAACTTCGTGGCGCCCTACTACCCCGACGCGGCCATCGGGCGGCCGTTTGAGCTGGCACACAACGTGGACCGGCTGGAGGTGCGGCCTGGCGAAGTTCGCGTGGTGATCTCCAAATAGAGTTGTAAGCTACCTGACTCGCCCGGCGTGCCAACGCTCACGTCGAATGGGAGCATACTGGCTCTCATGGAAGTACGTCTCTCGTGTTACGGCCAGGCGTCCACTCGCTCTTCCCCGGTCAACCGGATGATGGCGGCCTTCGCCGGCAGCTTTCGCGACGGCGTGGACATCAACCTCGGCGTAGGTTACGTAAATGAAAAGACGATTCCCGTGGCATCGCTGAGGGAGGCCATGGAGGCCGTTGCGGGCGATGGCTTGAAGTACCGGCAGGCTTTCAACTACGGAGGGCCGGAGGGCTCGGCGAACCTGATTGCGGCGCTCCGCCGGTTTCTGATCCGCACGAGCCTGGGGCGGCTCGACGAGGCCACGCTCGATCGGAAACGGTTGATCGTCGGCCCGTGCGGCGCGACGAGCGTGCTGGACTCGCTGGCCCAAGTGGTGGCGCCAGGCATCGTGGTCACTTCCGACCCGTGGTATTACATCTACTGCGACGCGCTGGAACGGCGGGGCTTCGAGGTGCTTGCCGTTCCTGAGGACGCTGAGGGCATCGAGTTGGCCGGGCTCGAACGCAAGCTCCGAGGCCTCGGCGAACGCGTGGCGTTCTTCTATGTGGTGACGGTGAACAACCCGTCTTGTACCGTTCTTTCGAACGCGCGCCGCCGGGCCCTGCTCGAAGTGGCGGCGAGGCTGTCGCGCGAACAGGGGCGCAGGATCCCGATCGTTTTCGATCTGGCGTACGAGTTGCTGCTGCACGATCCGGACGCCGAGCCGTTCGCCTCCGTCCTTCCCGAAGACAAGATAGGCATCGCTTACGAGGTGGGAACGTTGTCAAAGGTGCTCGCGCCGGCGCTGCGCATCGGGACCCTGCTCGGGCCGGACGGGCCGCTAATGGATGCCATGGTGCAGCGCACAAGCGACGCCGGATTCAGCGCACCGCTCTTTGTGCAGGAGATGGCTGGCTACCTCCTCGACACGCGCATCGAGGACCAGTTGCGCGCCGTCAATGCGGGTTATCGAGAGAAGGCGGTCGCGGTGCGCGCGGGAATCGAGCGCACGCTGGGTCCGTTTCTCGCGGAATGCCGAGGCGGCGCCGCTGGGTTTTACTACTACCTGACTTTCCGCGATCTGGAAACGCATCAGGCTTCGAAGTTCTTCAGGATGCTCACGAGCGGCGATGGCCGGCCGCGCGTGCTCTACATCCCTGGCGAGTATTGCGTCCACCCGCGCGGCGACCTGGCCTCGACCGGCCGGCGCCAGCTTCGGCTCTCGTATGGTTTCGAAGACGTGCCGCAGATCCTGCGGGCGCTCGAACTGATGCGCGATGCGGCTACGGAATGCTCACGGAATCGGTAAAGCCGCCGGCCTGCACCAGTACGTGGTGGGAGTCGGTCCAGGTCAGCTTGGCCTGCCACAGTTGATCCGGCGGCATATCGTCCAGGAGCGCGTGAACGGCCTTGCCGCTCAGCCAAGTCACCGCGAGCGAGCAGCGTCGATTGGATTCGTGGCCGGTTCCCTCATCGACGTGCGTCCAGTCGAAGGTGCAGTCCACCAGGGCGATGCGCTCGGAATCAGCAGCCCATGCGAAGCCGGAGACGAACTGGTGAATGCCGGAAAACACGGCGCCGCGTCGTTCGACAACGGCGGGCGGATCGCTCAGCACCTTCTGCTCAACCGGCTCGCTGCCTTTCGGAAGCGGGTAGATCGTCGTGTTCTCAACCTGCAGATAGTTGCTTTGGGCGAACGGCTCTGCGAAGTGGGGGATCCAGCCGGCGTGCGCCACGTGTTTTCCATCGGGCGAAGGCGTGAATCGGAAACCGAACAAGTCCCGGAGTGTCGCGCGGGTCGCGAGGTCGGTTTCGATGTACTCGCCCAGCGACGGGTTGATGTGGCAGTCGGCGGCGATGGCGCCCGGACCCATCCAGGCGATCGAGTTGATGCTTCCGCAGTAAGGTGCACCATTGGGCTTGGGACGAAAGGACGACAGACGGCGGCCTGCCAGGTCCATCAGCACCACCGAGGGCACGCAGCGCTCGGCCTCGGGACATTCCTCGTAGTAGGCGATGCGGTCCTGCGACGGCGAAAGCTCGGCTTGGAGCTTCGCTTTGCCGTCATTGGTGAGCTGGGCGGCCTGGCCATCGCGAATCATCCACACCTCCGAATGCCGAACTTCGACCTGGACGCTGGCAGCGCAGGCTAGCAGCGGCAGTAGGACCGCGAGAGCATATCGCACGAAGACACTATAGCCTGTCACCGATGTGTAACGCTCCGTCTCTGCTATCTTGACCCTTGAAGGGGGACTCATGCTTTCCGCCGAAGAACTAAGGAAGATCAACGCGTACTGGCGTGCCGCGAACTACTTGTCGGTCGGCCAGATCTATCTTTATGACAACCCGATGCTGACCGAGCCGCTGAAACTGGAGCACATCAAGCCGCGGCTCCTGGGCCACTGGGGGACGACGCCGGGACTGAACTTCATCTACGTTCACGCCAACCGTCTTATCAAACAGCACGACCTGAATATGATTTACGTCACGGGTCCCGGCCACGGCGGACCGGGTCTGGTCGCGAACACGTACCTCGAGGGGACTTACAGCGAGTTCTATCCGAACATTCCTCAGACCGAGGAAGGTATCAAGCGGCTCTTCACGCAGTTCTCCTTTCCAGGTGGGATTCCCAGCCACGTGGCCCCGGAAACGCCCGGCTCCATCCACGAAGGCGGCGAACTCGGCTACGCGCTGCTGCACGCCTACGGCGCGGTGTTCGACAATCCCAGCCTGCTGGTTTGCTGCGTAGTTGGCGACGGAGAAGCGGAGACCGGCCCGCTGGCCACGAGCTGGCATTCGAACAAGTTTCTCAATCCGGCGCGCGATGGAGCGGTTCTTCCCATCCTGCATCTCAACGGCTATAAGATCGCCGGGCCAACGGTGCTGGGCCGCATGCACGACGACGAGCTGACGCAGCTCTTCACTGGCTACGGCTACAAGGCTTATTTTGTCGAGGGTGACGAGCCCGCCGCGATGCACCAGCTCATGGCGGACACGTTCGACAAGGTGCTGAGCGATATCCAGGCGATCCAGTCGGCGGCGCGCGAGCGCGGCCACTCGGAGCGTCCGGTGTGGCCCATGATCGTGCTACGCAGTCCGAAGGGTTGGACGGGGCCCAAGGAGGTGGACGGCAAGAAAATAGAGGGTACCTTCCGCGCGCACCAGGTGCCGGTTACGGCGTTCGCTGAGAAGCCCGCTCACATCAAGATACTCGAGGATTGGATGCGCAGCTATCACGCGGAGGAGCTGTTCGACGAGCACGGAACGCTCATCGCGGAACTGGCCGCAGCTCGCCCCTAAGGGCAATCGCCGCATGGGCGCAAACCCGAACGCGAACGGTGGGTTGCTGCTGAAAGACCTGCGGCTGCCGGACTTCCGAGCCTATGCGGTCGATGTTCCGAAGCCGGGCACCGTCATTGCCGAAGCCACGCGCGTATCGGGCCGGCTGCTGCGCGATGTCATGAAGCTGAACAGCGACGCGCAGAACTTCCGCGTCTTCGGTCCGGACGAAACCGCGTCGAACCGCTTGGACGCTCTGTTCGAAGTGACCGACCGCGTCCTGATGGAAGACCTGATTCCCGACGACGACCACGTCACGCACGATGGCCGCGTCATGGAGGTACTGAGCGAGCACATGTGCCAGGGCTGGCTCGAAGGCTATCTGCTGACCGGGCGGCACGGCTGGTTCTCCTGCTACGAGGCCTTCATTCATATCGTTGACTCGATGTTCAACCAACACGCGAAGTGGCTGAAGGTCACGCGCGGAATCCGCTGGCGGCGGCCCATCGCTTCGCTGAATTACCTGCTGACGTCGCACGTGTGGCGCCAGGATCACAATGGCTTCAGCCACCAGGACCCGGGCTTCATCGATCACGTCATCAACAAGAAGGCGGACGTCGTGCGCGTGTATCTGCCGCCGGACGCGAACACGCTGCTCTCCGTGACGGACCACTGCCTGCGCAGCCGCCACTACGTCAACGTGATCGTCGTAGGAAAACAGCCGGCCCTGCAGTGGCTGGATATGGACTCGGCGGTGCGGCACTGCACCGCTGGAATCGGGCTGTGGGAGTGGGCCAGCAGCGACGAGGGTACGGAGCCCGACGTGGTGATGGCGTGCGCCGGCGACGTGCCGACGCTCGAGACACTGGCGGCGGTGGATCTGCTGCGGCAGCGGCTGCCCGACCTGAAGATCCGCGTCGTCAACGTGGTCGATCTGATGACGCTCCAGCCTTCGACAGAGCATCCGCACGGGCTGAGCGACCGCGACTTCGATTCCATCTTCACCACGGACAAGCCCATCGTGTTTGCCTTCCACGGGTACCCGTGGCTGATCCACCGGCTGACGTATCGCCGCACCAACCACGCCAACATGCACGTGCGCGGATACAAGGAGGAAGGCACCACCACCACGCCATTCGACATGACGGTGATGAACGATCTGGACCGGTTCCATCTGGCCGGCGACGTGATCGACCGCGTGCCGCGCCTACGCAATATGGCCGCACACGTCAAGCAGCACCTGCGCGACCGGCTCATCGAGCACAAGCTTTACATCGCGCGCCACGGCGACGATATGCCGGAGATTCGCGACTGGAAGTGGCCGTACTGAGGCGCCGATGAAAATCCTGGTCCTCAACGGAGGGTCGAGCACCCTCAAGGTTCAGTTGTTCGACGCCGATCCGGCGGCGCTCCCGGCCGACGCGCCGCCAACGGCGTGGGAAGCGCGGGCAGATTGGAGCCGCGAGGCCACTCAGGCGGATGTCCGCGTCCGCAATGCGAGCGGGGAGCAGAACGAGTGGCGTCAACTGATCCGCGAGCCGGCCGACGTCTTCGGCCCGGTGCTCGAAGCGCTTTGGTCTGGCGAAGCGACCGCGATCGGCAGTTCGCAGGAGGTGAACGCCATCGGGCACCGCGTGGTCCACGGCGGCAAGGCGCTGCGCGAGAGTGCGCGCATCTCGCCCGACGTGCGCCAGACCATCGCGCGGATGGCGGAGTTCGCGCCAGTGCACAACGCCCTCGAGCTCGACGGCATCCGCGCCGCGGAGCGCATCTTCGGCGACGGCGTTCCGCAGTATGCCGTTTTCGATACGGCCTTCCATTCGACGCTCGAGCCCGAGGCGTACGTATATCCCGGTCCCTACGAGTGGATTGAGCGCGGTATCCGGCGCTACGGTTTCCACGGCATCAGCCACCAGTACGTCTCGCGGCGTGCGGCGGAGATGCTGGGCCGCGACCTCGCATCGCTTCGCATGGTGACGTGCCATCTGGGCAACGGGTGCTCGCTCGCAGCGGTGAAAGAAGGCCGCAGCATCGATACCACGATGGGATTCACTCCGCTTGACGGCCTGATGATGGGCTCGCGTTCGGGCGCTATCGATCCGGGAATTCTGATATTCCTCCTCAATCACCGCGACTTCACGCCGGACCAGGTGGACGACCTGCTGAATCGCAAATCGGGCCTCAAGGGGGTGTCGGGCGTCTCGAGCGACATGCGCGAGGTGGAGGAGGCGATCGACCTTGGGAACACGCGGGCCAGGCTGGCCTTCGATGTGTTCGTCCATCGGCTGGTGCAAGAGATTGGCTCGATGACGGCGGTGCTCGGCGGGATGGATGCGCTGGTGTTTACGGCGGGGATCGGCGAAAACTCGCCGCGCGTGCGGTCCGCTGTCGCGAAGAGGCTTGCGTTTCTCGGCGTGAAGCTTGATGCGGGCGCCAACTCGCGGTGCCGGCCCGACGCCGATATCGCCGCCGCGGATTCTTCGGTCCGCATGCTGGTGATCCGGACCCAGGAGGATTGGCAGATCGCCCTGGAGTGTGCGCTGCTGACCGCACCTCCCCGTTGACGCCGAGATTTCACGCCGTCGTCATCACGGTGTAACCGGCCCGCGGCTACGCTGAGACATGGCGAATCGCGTGCCTGCCATCACGGTTCTTTCGGTCAGCCCTTCGCGGCGCGACCACGAATACCTGGAAAGCATACTGGGACAATCCAAATGGCGCTTGCACTGTGCGTCAAGTTGCAAGGAAGCCTGGAAAATGCTGCACGAGACCCCGATCGACGTGATCGTGACGGAACGAACCTTCCCCGGTGGGCTCGGCTGGCGCGACCTGCTCGAAGAAGCCGCGGCCATGCGGGAGGTACCTCCGGTCATCGTCACGACCCGCGTGGTTGACGACGCGCTTTGGATGGAGGCGCTCAGCGCGGGCGCCTTCGACATTCTGACCAAGCCGCTAGACCCCGAAGAAGTGCGCCGTGTCATCAGCCTCTCCTGGCGCGGCGCACGCGACCTCCGGGCGCTGAAGGCTTCTCGCAATACTCAGGCAGCGGCCTCCGCCTCGGTGTAAGCCCCGCGAGGCGTGGACGCTGGCCCCACGACCGACTACAATGGGATGCGATTCTTGCGCCCATCGTAGGAGGACGGATGAGGGTCGGCACCGGACTGGTTGTTGCGGGTGTTTTCGCAGGTCTCCTGTGGGCTCAGAACTCCTCGACAGCCGGCGGAAGCGCTGCGGCCACGTTCGGCACCACGGTGGTGATCCCTGGCGGTCTACGCGGCGATATCTACTTTCTCGACATCGGCACGCCATTTCTTCCGAAGTTCGAGAAACTCCGTCCCGTCGGCCGGATCTACGCTTCCGAACTGAACGTCTCCCCGCGTAATTGGCTGGAAGGCTTCCCGGGGATCACAACGCGGATCGAGTGGTTCGCTATCGATTACCACGGCAGGTTTTGGGTCGATCAACCGGGCCTCTATCGCTTCTCTCTGGAATCCGACGACGGTTCCAAGCTTTACATCGATGAACGCCTCGTGATCAATAACGACGGGGTGCACGCCGCCCGCGCCGAAGAAGGGCGCACCGAGCTGCACGCCGGTCTGCACGATATTCGTGTCTCCTACTTTCAGGGGCCTCCTTACGTTTTGGGGCTTGTTCTGAAGGTGGCTCGGCCGGGCGGACACTGGAGGGTGTTCAGCACGAATGACTTCAAACCCCCGCCCAATCTCGAGGACTGGGCGCACACCGACGCCTCCGCCGAGGCCGCGCTCACTCCTTCGGACGAGGCCCGGCACAAGCTCGGCGAGGTTGCCGCGCTGTCCGCACTGGCAGCCAGCCCCATGCCACACGATTTCGTGTTCCACGCCGCGCTTTTCCAGTTCGCCAGTGTGGGGTCGAGCGCGCAGTGCGTGGCGGTGATCGAGATTCCGGCAGCCAGCCTGCCGTCCCCGTCTCGCGCGAAAGACGAGCAGGCGCGCTTCTCAGTACTGGCTCGGCTCAAGGACGCCGGCGGCCAGGTTGCCGGCCAGTTCAGCGAGGAGGCGTCCGGAGTGACCGGCCAACCGCTTACCTGGTCGCACCCGCTTATCCTCACTCCCGGCCGCTATACTTTGGAAGCCGCTGTCGTCGAGCGCGGCGGAGGCAGGGCGAGTGCCGCGGTCACTTCTATCCAGATCGCCGATCCTTCTAGCGGGATCGGGCTCAGTAGCGTTATGCTGTTGCGCCAGACGGAGGAGGCAGCCGGCTCCGAGGATGACCCCCTCGTCCACGAAGGACGGCGAACGGTGCCGCTGCTCGACCCGGTGCTGAACGGTGGCGCGGCTCCGACCGCGATCTTCTTCGTGTATCCGGACAAAGCGGCCGCCGACAAGCCGCGCGTGAAAATCGAACTTCTGGCGAACGGACGGCTGGCGGCGACGAAGGAAGATAAGCTTCCGCAAGCCGACGAATCCGGCACGATTCCAATGCGGCTCAAAACGGCCGGCCTGCCTGGGAACTGGGAACTACGGATTACCGTCACTCAGGGCGCACGCTCCGTCACGAAGCGTGCGCGCTACTCGGTCGTCGCGAATAAATCGTAGGCCGGCGCCCGTCGCTCACACCGCGTAGCGGCCGGCTGCGGCTACGTGCGCCGCGATGTCGCGGCCCACGGCAATGGTGTCCGCCGGTTCGCATTTCGCCAGACGCCGCAGGATCGCTATCTGCGTCCGCAGCATGTCGCCCTCGGCCGCCGCACGAATCACTTTTCGCGACGAGGCGTCGATCGTCTCGAAGGCTTTGGCTGCGTAGTATTGCGTCAATGCCACAGCTTGCTTCGCGGCCGTCGCTTTCGCCGCCAGCAATTTCTCGGCGCGCAGAAGCGAAGACTCCAGCGCGTAGATCTCCATGATGCAATCCGCCAGCGCGCCCATTACTTCCTGCTGATCCCCCAGCGCCATCATGTATCTTTGCGACGCCGCGCCGGCCGCGAACAGCGCCATCTTCTTTCCGTTGGCCAACATTTTGCGCTCGCCCGCGAGCGGGCCTGCTCCGCCTGCATCCGCGCCGGGGCCCGACATCACTTCATCCATCAGCCGCTTGATCGCGGCCAGCAGCGGCAGCTTGCCGGCCATGGCGTTCTTCATGAGCCGCCCCGTGATGATGAGCCGGTTGATCTCGTTGGTGCCTTCGAAGATGCGGTTGATGCGCGAATCGCGATAGGCGCGCTCGGCCGGGTATTCCTCCACATAGCCGTATCCGGCGAAGATCTGAAGGACGTGGTCCACCACCAGGTCGAGCATTTCCGATCCCCACACCTTCAGGATGGAGCACTCGACGGCGTATTCCTCGATGCGTTTCTGAATCTCGCGCGATGCGCCTTCGGCTTCGGTGTCCACGCCCGTCAGGGCCGCGTCGATCATCCCGCAGGTGCGGTAGACCATGGATTCGCCCGCGTAAATGCCCGCCGCGCACTCGGCGAGTTTCTCCTGGATCAGGCCGAACTCGGCGATGGCTTTGCCGAAAGCCTTGCGCTCCTTGGCGTACTGAATGGCGCTTTCGAGCGCATTGCGTGCACCGCCGACGCACGCCGCGCCTAGCTTGAACCGTCCGATGTTCAAAATGTTGAACGCAATGTGCTGGCCCTTGCCGGGCTCGCCGAGCAGGTTGCCGGCCGGCACCCTGCAATCGGTCAGGATCAACGGGCAGGTGGACGATCCGCGAATCCCGAGCTTGTGCTCCTCCGCGCCGATAGCGAGGCCCGGCGTGTTGCGGTCCACCAGGAAAGCCGAGAACTTCTCACCGTCGATCTTGGCGAAGACCGTGAACAGGTCCGCGAATCCGCTGTTGGTGATCCACATCTTCTCGCCGTTGAGCACGTACTCGCCGCCGTCTTGGGAGAGCACGGCGCGCGTGCGGCAATTCAAAGCATCCGAGCCGGAGGACGATTCCGAGAGCGCATAGGCCGCGATCCATTCGCCGGTCGCGAGCTTCGGCAGGTACTTGCGCTTCTGCGCCTCAGTGCCGTACCAGACGATGGGCAGCGTCCCGATCCCGGTGTGCGCGGCGAAGGCTACCGCGAAGCTGGCCACGCGGCTCATCGACTCCGTTACCAGCGCCGAGCTCACCTTGTCCATTTCGAGCCCGCCATAGACCTCCGGAACGTCCACGGCCATCAGGCCGAGTTCGCCGGCGCGGTGAAGCAGGCCGAGCGTCACCTCGAAGTTTTTGGCTTCGATGTCCTTGGCCGCCGGCACGACCTCGTTCAGCGTGAACTCGGACGCGGTCTTGGCGATCTGACGATGCTCGCCGGAAATATCCTCCGGCGTGAATACGTCCTGCGGCCGAAGCTCCTCGACGAGAAAGCCGCCGCCCTTCGGGATAGCCGCCGGCGCCGCTTGGTTGATGGTTGCCATGATCTTCCCCCCTAGTTCAGACTCTCGAAGATTCCCGCGGCGCCCATGCCGCCGCCCACGCACATCGTCACCAGGCCGTACTTCGCCCGGCACCGCCGTAATTCCTGGAGCAGGGTCGCGGTCAGTTTGGCGCCGGTACAGCCGAGCGGGTGCCCCAGCGCGATCGCGCCTCCGTTGACGTTCACCCTCGCCATATCGAGACCGAGGCACTTGATGACCGCGAGCGACTGCGCCGCGAACGCCTCATTCAGCTCGATGACGTCGATGTCGCCGAGATCGAGTCCCGCGAGTTTCAGCGCCTTCGGGATGGCGTAGACCGGCCCCACGCCCATCTCCTCCGGCAGGCAGCCCGCATATGCGTACGAAACGAAACGCGCGAGAGGCTTGATTCCCAGCGTTCGCGCGCGCTCAGCCGACATGACGATGGCCGCCGCCGCGCCGTCGGAAGTCTGCGAAGAATTGCCCGCGGTCACCTGCCCCCCTGCGTGGAAGGCCGGCTTGAGCTTGGCCAGCGCCTCCGCCGACGTATCGGCCCTGGGGCCCTCATCCGTTTTGAATTCCACTTCCGTGCTCGCACCCGGCGAACGGAACCTGACCTTCACCGGCACAACCTCTTCGTCGAATCTGCCGGCCGCCTGCGCCGCCAGCGCCTTCCGATGGCTCGCCAGCGAAAACTGGTCCGCCTCTTCGCGGTGGATGCCGTAGTGGCGCGCCACGCGCTCAGCCGTCAATCCCATCGACAGGTAGGACTCGGGATAATTCTCCTCCAGCCAGGGATTGATCGAGACCTTGTTGCCGCCCATGGGAATGAGCGACATCGATTCGGTGCCGCCGGCCACGATGACGTCGGCGCCTCCTCCGCGGATACGCTCGGCCGCCAGCGCGATCGACTGCAGTCCGGAGGCGCAGTAGCGATTTACGGTCATGGCGGCGGCTTCAATCGGCACACCCGCCCGCAACGAAGCCACTCGCGCGACGTTCATGCCCTGTTCGGCTTCCGGCATGGCGCAGCCGATAATCACGTCCTCCACTTCCTTGATGTCCAGCTCGGGCACATGCTCCAGCGCGCCGCGTATGGCCGCCGCGCATAGATCGTCGGGCCGCGTCGCACGCAACGTCCCCTTCGGAGCCTTGCCGACCGCGGTCCGCACCGCACTCACGATCACTGCTTCTCTCATCGCTAGTTCCTCAGCGGCTTGCCGGTCTTCAACGTATAGGCAATCCGCTCTTGCGTCTTCTTCTCGCCCGCGAGCGACAGGAACGCCTCGCGCTCCAGGTCGAGCAGGTACTGTTCGCTGACCGGCGTGCCCGGCGTGACCTTGCCACCGCACAACACGTGCGCCACCCAGTTGGCCACCTTCACATCGTGGTCGCTGATGTATTCCCCCTCGCGCATCATCCGCACGCCCAGCCTCAGCGTGGCCAGCACGTTCTCGCCCGGGGCGGCGATATCGGTACGCGGCGCCGGCGGTGCATAGCCGGAATCGGCGATGCTTTTCGCCAGCTCCTTGGCGTCGCTCAGCAGCCGCTCGCGGTTCATCGTGATGCGGTCTCCGCCAGCCAGGAAGCCGAGCCGCCGCGCCTCGAACGCCGATGTCGAAACCTTGGCCATCGCCACCGTCTCGAAATCGCGCCGCAGCGCCTCGAAGACTTCGATCGATTCGCTGCGCAGCCCCTCGCGAACCTGCGCCGCGGCTTCCAGTGCATGCAGGGTCATCTCCTTGCACCCGCCGCCGGCGGGCAGCAGGCCGACGCCGCATTCCACCAGGCCCATGTAGAGCTCGGCGTGAGCCTGCCGCCGCGTGGCATGGATCGTGATCTCCGCACCGCCCCCAAAACAGAAGCTGAACGGCGCCACCACCACCGGCCGCGGGCAAAACTTGATGGCCGCCGTCATGCGCTGAAACTCGCGCACCGCGCGGTCCACCTCATCCCACTCGCCCTCCTGCGCCGCCAGAAGCAGTTGCATCAGGTTCGCGCCCACGGAGAAATGCTCCGCATCGCCTCCGATCACGAAGGCCGAGAAGTTCCGCACCGGGTCGCTATCACTGCGCAATGTCTCCGACACAAGCCGGACGATGTCTTCCCCGATCGCGTTCTTCTTCGAGTGGAGCTCCAGGCAGGCCACGCCGTCACCCAGATCCACCAGCGACGCGCCGGCATTTCCTCGAACCACGCCGTTCGAGGTGCGGAAGCTCGCGACGCGAGCAACTCCCTCCGGCACGGGGATGGGCCGCCAGCCGCCCGCGACGGGATCGAAGCACTGCCTGCCACTCCCGCTGTACCACGAGTCGCCGCCCGCCTCGAGCAGCCGCTCCACCACCGGGCTGGGCGCCTCCATGCGCTCGACGGTCTGGCGAACGCCCGCTGCATCCCAAAGCTCGAACGGGCCCATCTCCCAGTTGAATCCTGCACGCATAGCGCGATCGATGCTGGCGGCGTCGTCGGCGATCTCCGGAAGGCAATTCGCCGCGTAGTTCCATAGCGAGGAAAGCAGCCGCCAGTGGAAGCGCGCGGCTTTGTCCTTGCGAATATCGCCCTGGAGCAGCAGCCGGATGCGCTCGCTCAGCCGCTCGGAGTTCTTCGCCATCTCGAGCGACGGCAGGTTGGGCTTCGACGCCGGCTGGTATTCGAGCGTTTTCCAATCGAGAGCGAAGCGAGCGTCCTTCTCCTTACGGTAGAAGCCCTGCCCGGTTTTGTCGCCGAGCCAGCGCCGTTCGATCATCGTCTTCACGAACGGCGGCATCGACAACTGCCCCTCCGGGAAGTTCGACGCCACATGCGCCATCACGTCAAGGCCGACCAGGTCGGCCAGGCGGAACGTCCCCGTGCGCGGCCAGCCGATGGCCGTGCCGGTCAGCGCGTCCACTTCCTGAATGGTCAGGTCTTCCTCTTGCATCAACCGAACGGCTTCGAGCATGGTGAACAGGCCGATCCGGTTGGCGATGAAGTTGGGAGTATCGCGGGCATACACCACTTCCTTGCCCAGCCGGCGGTCGGCGAACGCGGAGACGGCCTCGACAGCGGCCGCATCCGTTTCCGGCGTCGCAATGATCTCGACCAGGCGCATGTAGCGCGGCGGATTAAAGAAGTGCGCGCCGAAGAAACGCTGGCGAAGCCCGGCGGGCATGCCCGCTGCTATGGAGGCGATCGGCAGGCCGCTGGTGTTGGTGGTGAGGATGGCGTCCGGCTTCAAGTGCGGCAGCACTTTCTCGAGTAGCGCGTGCTTGATCGCCAGGTTCTCGGTGACCGCCTCGATCACCCAGTCGCAATCGGCCAGGAGCGCCAGGTCGTCATCGAAATTGCCCGGCACGACTCGCGCCGCAAGCGACGGATCGAAGAACGCGGCGGGTTTGCCTTTCTTCAGCGCCTCGACGGCCTGCACGGCGATCGCACTCGGGGCGATATCGAGCAGCACCACCGGCAGTCCCGCGTTGGCCAGGTGTGCGGCGATCCGCGAGCCCATGGTGCCAGCTCCCAACACGGCGGCTTTCCGAATGAGGGCCGAAGGCTTGTGGGACGGGCCTACGGGCTCCGTCCCCCGATTCAACACTGCTTGGGCAATCATGCTCTTTGCTCCCGATTCCTTTCTCGCGCCAGTCCCTGCGTCAGGGTTCGCGCAAATTGAGTGGCGATTTCTTCAGGCGACAGAGGCCCGCCGGGCTCGTACCACATGCAGATCCAGTTGAGGGCGCCCGCAATCGAAAACGCCGCGAGCTTCGGATCGCATGGTGCGACAGAGCCATCGCCGATCCCTTCCTGGATGAATGAGCGCAGGCGGCGATCGATGCCCCTCTTGCGCGCGCGTATCTCCGCGCGAGCGTCGCTCGACAAGTCGCCCTCATCGAAGCGCATCACGCAGCGCCCGAAGTTCGCGGTCATCACGATCGCATAGGAGGCGATGAACGCGGCCACTTTCTCCAGACCGGTCCCGCAATGGACGGCGATCTGATCGAGCGACTCCCCGATCATCGCCGTTCCCAGCCGGTAGCACTCCACCAGGATGTGTTCCTTGTTGCGGAAATAGTGGTAAATTGCGGGTTTCGTGATGTTCAGGCGATCGGCCACGTCGTTCAGAGAGGTGCGGCCGTAGCTCTTTTCGAGGAACAACTGCACAGCCGTGGTGAGGATTGCTTCGCGCTTCGTCGCCGGGTCCCGGCGGCGGCTGGCAAAAGCCTTCCCGCGCGCGACTACTGTCTTTGCTGCTCGCATCCCCTCGCCGTAACGGTGCGCGTTCCGGGACGCGACACCCGTTGACACGGTCACTAACTACTGATAATCTTACCCACGGGTAAGGAAAACTGCAAGCGGCGCGCTGTTGGGGCTCGTGCCGCGGGCGCCCAAAGGGGGGTGGCATGAACGGGGAACTGCCTCTCGATCGGTTTTATTTGTGGGAGCGCGAGCGGGCCGGGCGCGTCTTCCTGACTCAACCTTTCGACGGCGGCAAGCTGCGGGAATGGACCTGGTCCGAAGCCGCCAGCGAAGTGCGCCGCGTCGCGGGCTATCTGAAGGCGCAGGGCTGGGAACCGGGCTCGCGGGTCGCGATTCTGTCGCGGAATTGCGCCTGGTGGATGATGGCCGATCTCGCCATCTGGATGGCCGGCCATGTGACCGTGCCGGTCTATCCTTCGCTGCGGGCCCAGACGGTGCGGCAGATTCTCGAACACAGCGGCGCGAAAGCCTGCTTCGTGGGTGCGACCGACGAAAAAGAAGCAGTGCTCGCCGGATTGCCTCCCGTTACCGCGATTCGTTTTCCCACCGCGGCCACTACCGGCGGACCGGACTGGGACACGCTGGTCGCCGAAACCGCCCCGATCCAGGGCAACCCCACGCGGGCTGGAGCCGAGCTCGCCACCATCTTCTACACCTCCGGCACCACCGGTACGCCGAAGGGCGTGATGCACAACTTCTCGGCCTTGCGCTTCGTCGCCGACGCTCTCGGCGAAAGGCTTGAGATCGGGGACGACGCCCGTATCCTCAGCTATCTGCCACTCGCGCACATCCTGGAGCGGACTGGCGAGGCGATACCGGCCGTTCTGCGCGGGTGGCACGTGTTCTTCACCGAAGGCCCAGAGACTTTCCTGGCCGACTTGCAGCGCGCCCGGCCCACGCTGTTCCTCTCCGTGCCACGGCTGCTATTGAAGTTTCAGCAGGGCGTGTTCGAGCACGTACCCAAGCGCAAGCTGGACCGGCTCCTGGGCATCCCGCTGATCGGGCGCATGGTGGGGAAACGGGTGCTGCGCGGGCTCGGGCTAGCCAAGACTCGCTACGCCGCCTGCGGTTCCGCGCCGCTGTCCCTGGAGCTTTTGACGTGGTACCGCAAATTAGGGCTGAACCTGATCGAGGGCTACGGTCTGACCGAGGGCCTGATCACACACCTGACCAAGCCGGGCAGAGTGCGCCTGGGCTCAGTGGGCAGCGCGCTCGAGGGCGTCGAAGACAAACGCGCCGAAAGCGGCGAGCTGCTGCTCAAGAGCCCGATGAACATGATGGGCTATTACAAGGACCCGCGCGCCACCGCGGATTCGTTCACCGAGGATGGATTCCTCCGCACCGGCGACCTGGTCGAGATCGAAGCGGACGGTGCGGTTCGCATCGTGGGCCGCATCAAAGAGCAATTCAAGACCAGCAAAGGGAAGTACGTCGCGCCGGCGCCCATCGAGATGAAGCTCGCTGCGCACCCCGACGTGGAATCCTGCTGCCTGATGGGCGCGGGCCGGGCGAGCCCTTTCGGGGTCTTGGTCCTGTCACCGGAGGGGCGGCAGCGCTCGGCCACCGCCGAGGAGCGGCGGGCAATGGAGCTGTCCCTGGAAGAGCTGCTCGAAACGGTCAACGCGCAACTGGATCATCACGAGCGTGTCGCTTTTCTCGCGGTCGTCGACGAGCCCTGGACGACCGCCAACGGATTGATGACGCCTACGCTGAAGCTGCGGCGCGCCTCTCTCGAACAACTGTACCTGACCCGCGTCGAAGCCTGGAAGCGGCAAGACAAGCGCGTTGTGTGGGAGACCGAGGCCAAGGTGAGGCACGCCTGAGTCGTGCGCCGGGAAAACAATATTGCGGTGCCGATGCGCGACGGAGCGCGCCTGTTTGTAAATCTGTTCCTACCGGCGGCTGATGGTCCGCATCCCGTTATCATGTCCGTTACGCCGTACAGCAAGGACAAGCTTCCGGATCGTCTGGCAAGCTTCTTGATGCGCCTTTCCGGCGTCAGGTTCGGCAAGGTCAACTGCTCACGGCTGACGGGCTTCGAGGCGCCCGATCCCGCCTACTGGGTGCAGCAGGGCTATGCGGTCATGCAGGCGGACGTTCGGGGCATGCACAAGTCCGAGGGCAACGCGGGAATCCTCAGGCGGCAGGATGCCGAGGATTACTACGACCTGATCGAATGGGCGGCGGCCCAGCCCTGGTGTACCGGTCGAGTCGGCCTCATGGGCGTTTCTTACCTGGCCATGTCGCAATGGTGCGTGGCAGCCCTCAAGCCGCCGCATCTCAGTGCGATCATCCCGTGGGAGGGTGCTACCGATCCCTACCGCGAACTCGCGTTCCACGCCGGCATACCCGAAACGATATTCACTGGCTTCTGGTCCAGGCGGCTTCGGCTTGGGCACAATCGCAGGTTTCCGATGGCGGAGGATTTTCAGTCCCAGAGAGCAGCCCACCCACTGGACGACGAGTATTGGGCATCGAAACGACCCATCCTCGAAGACATCGAAGTGCCGGCATTGGTGTGCGCCAGTTGGTCCGACCATGGATTGCATACCCGCGGATCGATCATTGGGTTTGAGCGTATATCCTCCAGCCAGAAGTGGTTGTTCACTCATGGACGGAAGAAGTGGGAGACGTTCTATGGCGAGGAGGCGCTTGCCTGGCAGAAGCGATTTCTCGATCGTTTCCTGCGAGACATCGATAACGGAATGGAACGGGTGCCACAGCTACGCCTGGAAGTTCGAAGCGCTTATTACGAACAGAAGGTTCGCGATGAGGAGAGTTGGCCACCCTCGTCGGTACAGCCAGCCCTGCTGTTTCTTTGCGCGAATACTGGCAGCCTGCTAAGGGAACCGGCCGTTTCGCAGGGCAAGGCCCAGTATCGGCCTGCGGATCGAAACGGCGAGGCAGCTTTCTCTCTCCGATTCGAGCGGGCGGCGGAGCTGATTGGCAGTATGCGATTGAAGCTCTGGGTCAGCACTTCTGAGGGCGATGATCTGGACCTCTTCGTGGTCTTGCGGAAGCTGGATTCGAGCGGCAGGGAGGTCTTCTTCTCGGGCTTCAACGGATACGCCCGCGACGCTGTCGCAAAGGGATGGCTCCGCGCTTCACATCGGGAGCTTGACCCGTCGCGCTCTACGCCCTTGCGTCCCTGGCACAGCCATACTCGCGTTCAAGGGCTGCATTCCGGGGACATTGTGCCGGTGGAAATCGAAATTTGGCCGTCGGCGACACTCTTCGAGGCCGGATCCACACTGCGGTTGACGATCCAGGGGCACGATGCGGCCAGATACCCGGCCTTTGGCCATCGCAAGCTCGTCAACCGCGGCTGGCACACCATATTCACGGGTGGGTCGTACGATTCGTACCTGGTCGTTCCGTTGAACAATCGGCGCGCTGGCTGACCAGCGGGGCGGTCCGTGATACATTCGTTATGGCACGCCATGGTCACCCGGCTTGGGTGCTTTTGGGCCCTTAGCTCAGCGGTTAGAGCAGCGGACTCATAATCCGTTGGTCGTAGGTTCAAATCCTACAGGGCCCACCAGAGAATCAATAACTTACACATCAGTTGACCGTATCGAAATCGGTTTTGGAAGCAACGCTGGAAGCAACCGGCTTCGGAGCGAGAATCTCATCCATCTTGGCGGCGGCTTCGCTCTTTAGAGCCGGGATGAGGTGACTGTAGGTGTTCAGCACGATTTGGATGTTCGACCACCCGCCGATTTCCTGGACCACCTTCGGATGGACACCTTGAGCGAGTAGCAGCGACGCGGCGCTGTGCCGGAGATCGTGGAACCGCATCCGGCGGAGGCCCGCGCGCTTTAGGGCCGCCTGGAAACGATGAGTCACGGTTGAGCCGTCAAGCGCTGTCCCCACGGTGGTGGTGAACAGGTACGCGGTCTCACGCCATCGCTCGCCGGCAAACTGGCGCTCTTGTTCCTGTTTCGCTCGGTGCCTGAGTAGGGCAGAGATAGCGACCTGGGGCAGGTTGAGAGTGCGCCGGCTCTTCTGAGTCTTCGTTTCGACTTCCCGTAGTTTCCCGTTGACGCGCTGCAACGCGCGGCGCACAGTCAGCGTGCCGGCGCCGAAGTCGATATCGTCCCACTGAAGGCCGAGCGCTTCGCCTAACCGCAACCCTACCGCGGTCGCGGCCGTGTACAGCGCCTCCAGACGGTCTTCGGTGATCGACGATAGGAACTGCTTCGCCTCTTCTGGTGTGAACGGTTGAACCTCGGGGCGCCGCACTCGTGGTGAGTCAACCAGTTTGGCTACGTTGCGCGCCACCAGGCCCCACCGGAGGGCCTGTTCAAGCGCGGCCCGGAGCGTCGCGTGCGCGTGCTGAACCGTGCGCGGTGTGAGTCCAGGCGGCGGAGGCGGCGCACCCTCCGGCCGCTTCTTGCGGCGAGGTCGTTCGGGTAGACGGCCGGACTGTAGTTGTTCGTTGAGGAACTTCTGAACCTGTTGCGGCGATAGTTTCGCCAGAGGGATACGCCCAAGGCCCGGTACAAGGTGCTTCTCGATCAGCCAGGTGTAGCTCTGGAAGGTGCTGGGGCGGACGTTCGCTTTGGCGGTATGCTCCAGCCAGTGCGTTAGGAACTCCCCAAGGGTCTGGCGCTCGGGAGCCGGAGGGATGCCTTGCTGAAGATCCCGAAGGGACTTCGTCAGCTTCTTCGCGACCTCATCGCGCGTGGCGCCGCTGAACAGCTTCCGCATCGGAACGGCCTTCCCGTTCTCGTTTAGCTTCCAGCCATGGCTGAGACTGGCTCGCCAACGGCCTTCGCTGTCCTGGTAGATTGATCCCTCTCCCTGCCCTCGCTTCGACATGCTATTTCCCTTTCTTGATCCAGCTTCTGACCGTACTTAGCTTGGTGTCCAAAAGTGTAGCGATATCGCTTGGCGTCTTGCCCTCGGAGGCGAGGCGGCGGACCTCCGCCTTCTTTTCGCGCCTCCGCTTGTCCGCCAGCCACAGGGACGCCTTATTGCTTTCTCCGCAACTGTCACAGTACATCGCACGCCCCGTCATCCCCTTCGGCCGGAAGTACAGGGGCATCTCACAGCGAGGATTCTGGCACACAAACAGGGAATCCGAATTGGAGATAGCCAGTGCGAGTTGCAGCGCTATCGCGGCGAGAAACCGGCCGTGGTAGAGAATCTCCAGGCGCCATGTCTTCGTCGGTATCCAGGCCACTTGGATCGCCACACCGAACCGTCTCATCCATCCAGATACTTCGTGTGCAATCAGCTCCCTGGAGTGCTCAATCGAGATCGGCCCGGTGACCTTGTAGGAGGATCGGCCCCTACCTGGCATGGAGGGTTCCCACTCGGCGACAAGATAGTCTGGAAGTCCAAAGAACTCGGAGGAGGGTTCCCCATGGCCAGGGCTGGAAAGCAATTTCCAGTCCTCTTTGTCCCCGCGTTCTTCCTTGTTGAGGCGTTCGGCAATTCGCAGAATCGCGTAGGCCCGTCTCGACAGGAATCGCCACTGGACAAGAGGTTCCTTCCAGATTACCGCGCCGGTAGTGGCAGGCGGCGTGTACGGGCGCCCCGCGGAGTTGACATCTAGTCCTCCCCACTGGCGCGCGAAGTGGGCGATTGTGTCATCGGGGGACTTCCACAGGCGAACAAAGTCGTCCAGCAAGCGCGCCGTCGGCTTGCGCCATCGATGGGGCGCCCCGTAGTCGGCTTCGATGTATAGATCGGAACCCTCGACTCTGATTTGGCTTTTGGGACCCGGCCGGAAGACCCCAAGTCCATCCACTCGTCGGCCGAGCCTCCCAGTATCGTCCTTCAGGCCCGCAAGATCGTCTATTGAATGTTGCACCATAGTCTCACCATACTTTACACCTTGCCGGTTCGTCCGTCAAGCCCCATGATGAATATGTGGAAGCGAAAAGCGTTACCCTGTCCGACAAGTTGCTCCTTGGAGTCTCCGAAGTCGCGGCGTTACTGTCGCTCGGTCGATCCAAGGTTTACGTCATGATCGCGGCTGGTGAACTTCCGAGCGTCAGGCTCGGGAAATCCGTGCGCGTTCCCGCCGCGAAGTTGCGCGAGTGGGTTCGTAGGCACGAAGCGAACACGTCGGAGACGGCCATCTCGTGAGTCCCCTACTGGCGTCGCCCGCGGCCGGAGCCGCGCGACCCGCGGTCGAGGTGCGCGCGGTTGACGGAATGCTACTGCCGCGGATCAATGCGGCGGAGGCGGATGTGCTGCTTCGCCGCGGGTGGGCGGAGTGGATCGGCACGGGTAGCCGACGCTATCTCCGGCTCACCGAAGGCGCGCCCCTGGTTGAGTTGTCTCCGCAGGGGACGCGTGGTGACGGTACGCGCCCGGTCCGAGCGGGCGGCGGCGCTGGTAGCCCATACAAGCCGGGACAGTTTGTGGGTGATCCACTCAGAAACCGCGAGCACTGCCTTGACTTCTCGGACAAGCCGGCAAAGGACCGGTCTAGGAGACGATGACAACGGGCGAAGATCAATGGGAACGGTTCGCTGCGTTCCTGTTCTACGTTGAGGACTGGCTTTCCTCAACGGCCATCGACCTCATGAGCGCAGGTGAGGAGCGGGGCTACCTGCGTCTACTGCTCCATATGTGGAAACGCCCCGATTGCGGACTGCCGAATGATGACCGCGTACTTGCGCACCTCTCGAAGCTCGGAAAGCAGTGGCACGGCAAGAGTGGCGCTGTGGTCCGCGCTGAGTTCTTCGAGCGGGACGGCCGGCTTTACAACGAGCGGCTGTTGCGCGAGCGCGAGAACCAAGAACGGATACGGCGCGGGAAGCACCTCGGGGGCATCAACGGCGCCAAGGCGAGGTGGGGGCATCGCCAGTCCCAAGTGGTCGAGGATGAATGCCACGTGAAGGGACTTTTACCTGATGTTTTACCTACAGGCGCGCGGATGCCGCAATCAGGGTGTAGTCAGGCGGAAGCAGATGAAAAAAAACGGGGCACGGATGGCAATGCTAATGACATAGCGAGAGCAGACGCAATGACAGGCACCATGGCAGAAGGGTCGCTGGAAGATGCAAGCTCAAGCTCAAGCTCTAAAGTAACTACAAAAGCATGTGCATCGGGCGATGCACGCCCGAGTGATTCGCCGACTCGGGAACGGGCGCCAATGCTCATTGACGGTCTGACGGTTGAGCAGGAGTCGTGGTTCTCGGACTGGTGGGCGGCTTACTGGCTTCACAAGGCGAAGAAGGCGGCGCGGAGGGCCTTCGCGAAGCAGGTCAGGGCTGAAGCGCGGTTCCAAGAGGTTATGGCTGCTATGGAAAAGCAGAAACCGGAGATGATGAGCAGGCAACCGCAGCACAGGCCGCACGGCGCGACGTGGTTGAACGGCGAGCGATGGACGGATGAGGAGCCAAGGCTGGGAGCGGCGGAGCCGGCAAGCTCATCGCCGGCGTATTACCGAGACTTCGAGGATTGAGCGCGCATGAGTAAGCTTCTAGAAAAAGGGTTGCCAGCGAACCTGGATGCCGAGCGGTTTGTTCTTGGTTCGATCCTGTTGGATGATTCCCTGTTTGTCCAGGTGGCCGGCGCAATCCAGTCTGGCGACTTCATTCTGGAGAAACACCGCGTCCTGTTTAACCGGATGGGCGGACTCTATGAGCGCGGCGAGAGGATCGACCGGGTAACGGTCTACAACGAGCTGGTAAAGAACCGAGAGGCGGACGCGTGCGACGGTCTGTCTTACTTGATCTCCCTGGATGATGGCCTTCCGCGCATAGCGAACGTAGACGCTTACGTCCGGATCGTCCGGGAGAACGCGGATCTTCGCCGGGTGATCTTTCTCTGTGAGAGGACGAAGGATCGCGCGCTACTGGGTCAAGAGGACGCGAGCGCGCTGAAGGCGTCGCTTCTCGCGGAGATGCTGGAATCCGGCGAGCGCGGCGGCGATGCCCAGACTGTGCGCCAAGTCATCGAGGAGGAGAACGGCATGGAAGGCTTCTTTGACCGGTCAGCAGCGGGCGGGCTGGAAACCGGGTTTAGCGATCTGGACCGACGGACCAACGGACTACGGGCCGGAGACCTATTTGTCCTCGCGGGGCGCCCGTCACAAGGCAAGACCGCACTGGCTTTGAATATCGCCGCTAACGTGGCGCGCGGCGGAAAACACGTGGCGATCTTCAGCCTGGAGTCGCGGAAACAGAGTGTTATTGACCGGCTCCTGGCGGCAAACGCCCGCGTGAACCTTCAGCGAATCCGCAAGGGCGACTTGGACCAAGAGGCGCGCGGCGACATCAATGCATGTATCCATCCGCTCTTGGAGACGGTCCACATCTGCGACACGTTCGCTGTGAACGTGATGGACATTCACGCGCAGTGTCGGCGCATCAAGGCGCGTACCGGTCTGGCGCTGGTTGTGGTTGACTACCTGCAATTGGTCGCAGCACGTGAAGGCGGTCATCGGAGTCGGAACGATGAGGTTGCGGTAATAAGCCGGGCGCTGAAGCTGATGGCCGGCGACTTGTCGATACCAGTCATCGTGCTGTCCCAGTTAAGCCGGGCGTGCGAGGCGAGGCAGGAGGGCGGACACCGGCCGCAGTTGAGCGACCTGCGGGACTCGGGATCGATTGAGCAGGATGCGGACCTCGTTGGGTTCATCTATCGGCCGGAAGTCTATTTCCCAGACAAGCCGGAGTACAGGCACAAAGCGGAACTGATTCTGGCGAAACAGCGGGACGGGGAGATCGGCCGCATTCATCTGCGCTTCTCGAAGGAGATCGTGAGATTCGATCCGGCGACGGACGCGAGGGACGGCGAAAAGCCACGCGACTAAGCGGCCGAGCGGATGGTGACCATGAAGAGTTTCCGGGGGCTTGGGTCCTTCCCTGGCACCCCCTCCGCCCGCGGGTGAACTTGTGGCTGTATGTTTCCAGCCGAGGGGTTGAAAAAGGGGTTGACAGGGGTTGAATCGGCGAAGGACGCCGTTCTGTTAACGTCTTTGCTCCGGTGGCGTTCAGGGGTTGAAGGGGTAAACAGGATTCGCGGTCCCTTACCTTCAGAGGGGACCGCGCAGAGCGGAACCAAAGCGGGATCGGCTGACCTCCCCGATCTGCGAGTAGTCCCGGAGCCGGCTCTCACTTGGCGGCGGTTGACGCCAAAAATACGCCGGCAACAATTTTCAAGGAGGCATAGATGGACAACAAAGTTCGGGCGGCCGTGGATCAGCACCTTATTCACGCCATCCTCGAAAACAAACTGCGTTTGGGAAGAGTCCAACTGAACCACGGATACTCCCCGCATAGCGCTTCCGGCAATCCCGTTACACCGGCGCCGGAACGAGTAGAGGTGACGGAGTTACTGCCGGGAGACAAGATCACTGACGTTGAGGTCAATGTCGATGGTGTCCCCGTGCGGGTCGCTGAGGCGGTTTGCGAACCGCGCCACATGCGGGCCGCGGAGAACTTTCAGCGCAACTACGGGTTGGGGTACGACCGGCAGTATCCGCCTACGATCCTGTGTGAGCCGGCGGAGGAATAGCGATGAGCGCACCTTCACGAGCGTTCCAATTCGCAATCGCCCAACCGTGGGCAATCGAGCGGCTGCATCTCAGCCGGATTCTCGATATCGCGCGCCGCGCGCACACGCCTGACTTTGCGGCCGTCGCGCAACAACAGGCCGATGCGCGGGCGGTATCCAAGCGTGACGGCTCGGTCGCAGTCATTCCCATCATTGGTCCGATTTTCCGGTACGCGGGCCTGTTCGCTCAGATCAGCGGCGCAAGTAGTGTAGAGCAACTGAGTGGAGAGTTCCAGGCCGCGGTGAATGATCCCGAAGTAAAGGCGATCATTCTGAACGTCAATTCCCCGGGCGGGGAAGTGACTGGCATCAGTGACCTGTCGCAAGCAATCTTCGGTGCGCGGGGGACAAAGCCAATCATCGCGTTTGTTGATGGCCTAGGAGCGTCCGCAGCCTATTGGCTGGCAAGCGCGGCGGATCGGGTAGTGGTGGCTTCGACCGCAATGGCCGGCTCTATCGGCGTGATGATGGCCGTCACTGAAAAGCAGGACTCCGAAGGCGAGACCACCTATAAATTCGTGTCTTCCATCTCTCCGAATAAGGCGCCGGACTTGGCGTCGGATGAGGGAAAGTCCACGATACAGGCGCTTGTTGATGACATGGCGAGCGTCTTTGTGGCGGACGTGGCACGCAACAGGGGGCGGGCCGTATCGACCGTGCTCAAGGACTTCGGGCAGGGGGGCTTACTGGTGGGAACGAAGTGCGTTTCCGGTGGCCTGGCGGATGAGGTAAGCACTTTCGCCGAACTGCTGGACAGTCTCACGGGGAATAACAGTGCGGCTCCCGCGCCCGTTTCACGGCCCGCGCCAGCGCGTCGCACTGAGGCGCGGGGCGCCACATCAACGGCCAAGCCGTGGTCCGAAATCCTAACCGCGCTCGGCTATTCAAAGACTGCCCCCGCGGATTGCGGCGGTACCCGGCAAGGGCCGGCGAATGCCGCTCCGGGCAGGCTGGCCAATGCATCCGATCCCTCCGGTGGGCAGGTCAAGCCGTGGCGAGACGTGATGGCGGAGATAGTGGAGTCGGGGTCGGTATTGCCGGGTCCGCTGCTCGCGAAGGGGGAGTAAGCCAGTGCTCGGACTTCAGTTGCTACGCCGGATCGTCCGGCCGCTAGTGGCTCCCGCGGAGACATCCCGCGCTGAACCCACCACGGCAGAGCGGACGATTGCGGTTCGGTTGCGGCCGGATCGCCGCGAGGAATTGTTGGAACAGGCGCGAAGACAAGCGGAATCCCGAATCGACTATGTCGCGGGATTTCAGCAGATTGCAAACAAGGTCTACAGGGGTGGGAAACCCAGAGGGGAGAGGGTATGAAGATTCGTTTCAAGGCGGCTTCGGCCGCGGATGTACTGGAGGAGCGGGCTAAGCTCCTGGAGAAGCTTCGCAAGGACGAAGACCGCTTAGAGGCGCTCGTTAAGGCCAGGGTTGACGCCGAAAGCGAGCTGGCTACGGCTTCAGCATCAACCGACGAAGAGGCGGACACGTCCGCCGCGGAGGGCCGCGTCAATGGGGTCAAACGGAAGATCGCGGACCACATAGGGCGCCTGAGTGCGCTACGGTTACGCTTGGCGCGACAGGTGGAAGCGCTTGAGAAGGCCCACCGATCTGTGACGGAAGCCCTGCCAGGGTTTACGAATGCCATCAAGGAAGAGTTCTCGAAGGAGTGGGCGGCCGGCGTCGCGGCATTCGCGGAGTTACTCGGCAAACGTAAGGCAATCGAGGCACTCACCGGCAGACTGGAACTGGCGGAACCGAAGCCAACGGCGCAAGAAATCCCGGACCTGGCTTTGCCCTGGTCGCTGCTCGATTCGTTGGGCGCCGGGCTAGAGGAATTGAGTTCATGGAGTAGGGCGGTGGACGCGCCCCTCTTCGATTCGATGACACCTGGTCCGCATCCGGCCTTCGACCGCGACGCGGTCCATGTCGCGGTGAGCGACCTATCTAGCGCGCCGGCCGGAACCTTGCTTGTCGAGGGTTCGTTTGTTCCGGGCGTGTTGGAGCACATGTTCAACATCGGGTATGTTGCCCGCTACGATTCGCTTCGGTGGGCGGAAGCGTTGGGGGCGGCGCGGCTCGCTCAGTCGAGGATTGAGGGCGAGCGGAGAGCCGCGCGGCTGGTATCCGACATGCGACCCGACCTCGCTTATCCGCCCGAAGTGTTCGAGCGCAGCCAGAGGGCCAATGTCGAGGGCCAGCGGCGGGCGATGAACGAACGGGGCGACAATATGCCGAAGCCGATAGGGTCGCAGCCGGGAGAGGCGCCGGCGGAGTTCCAACACAACAGCCGCCGGGCCGAAAAAGCCGGTATCGGACAGTAGCGGTTCTTTTCGACTTTGGGGCGCGGCGCGAATGATCGGGCGTCGTGGAAGGCGGTCCCCCCGAACGAGGATTCACCTCCTTACCTCGTTTCAACGGCCGCCACATTCTCTATGTAACGATCTGTGCTCGTGGTTCCCTCTCCCCTCGAAACCGCTCCGTCGTTCAATTGCGGCGGAGCGGCTTTCTGGGGTACTGGCGGATACGGGAGGCCTGGGTTCGGCCGGAGGTGCGCCGCGTGCCGACGGGCGGTAACGAAGAATTGGCCGGCACAAAGCCGGCGCCGGCGAGTGCCGAAAATTAAGGAGGTCTCTTTTTGATGTCTCTGACTTCGAGCAAGGTTTTCGATTACGTAAACCCGTCGATGCGATGGGAGATCGCGTATCAAGCCGTCCCGACGCAGCTAACAGACGTGACGGCCCAAGACGCGCATATCGTGGGGATCACCGTCTACAACGGCGCGGCCACGCCCATCACGTTCACAGTTCAGACGAAGGATTCGACGCCGTTGCCCCTGCCACTCACGGGAACCATACAGCCAGGACAGGGCGCCTCGTTTGCCGGTCCGCCGAATGTGCTTGCGTGCGGCGGTTTCAGTGTGCAAGCCAGCGCGCCGGGATTGTATTTCTCGGTCGCATGGTCATAGGCGGGGGGCAACGATGAAGACACTTTCTGCTTTTGCGCTTTTGGCTGTTTTCGCTTGTGCTCAGACGATCAGTCGTTACCCTTCCTCCGGGTCCCTTGCGGGCGTGGTGTCCGCGTCGGATGGGACCCTTACGATTTGCGGGGCCGGCGCGACGTGTGACCCGAACGCGACGACTATCGATCCGACGGGGGGCGCCTTCCCTGTGGCGTCGGATGGCTTCTCGACACAGGGCCTCGCGGGGTACGCGACCTTCGGATCGGGAACGATCAACTTCGCCGGCGACGATCCGCGCTCGCCATTCGGTACCAGCACATGGACGAAATCGGGCCTCACTGTCACGGCGAACGCGGTCGCAGGGCATAACCCGGCGATCCAATCGGGCGCCCTGGTGACGGTCACCACGTCAGGAAACAACAGCCTGGCTCTACTGAACGTCGCGCCCGTCTTCCCAAATAGCGTCTACGCACTCGTGTTCTGGGCAAAGGCGGCCACGCTCACGAATCCATACTACGGGGTGTGGGACGCGACGAATAGCGCTTGGATCATCCCGCCCACGAACTACGCATCGCTCATCAACAGCAGCACATGGACGGAGGTGGTTGTACCGTTTGTGGCGCCGTCTAATTGCACGGCCGTGAGCCTGTATCCGCTGGTGAACGGAACCTCAACCGGAACGCTGTACGTCGATGATTCGCGGCTGATCCTCTCCGCGCAACTGAACGTGAGCAACATGGTGAGCATTTCGCAGCTCGCGGGAATGTTCGACTACATCGCGGAGACGCTGGTCAAGTTGCCCACGGACATGTGGGGGCCGGGAATGTACTTCAGTGGGATCTCGCCTGGCTTGACCTTTCCCGCGCCGGCCGTGACAGACGACTTCACGGTAATGGTGGTGGCGAATCCGTCTCCGGGCGCGGCCGGCGGACAGGGCGGCGGCGCGTACCAGGCCCTGGTATCGAGCAATCCCGCGTCGGGAATCTCCTTCGAGTTGCACATGGACGGACAGGGCGTGCTGAAGCTCGAAACCTACTACTCCGATTCCTCCCACATCCAATGCTGGCTTGACCGCGGCTTTGTCGCGGATGGGAACTGGCACACTTACGGCGCCGTCCGGCAAGGCGCGATTATGACGCTCTACGTGGATGGCGAGCGGATGCCGGAGCAATGCACGGCCGCCGGCATAACCCTCCCGCTGGCGACTCCCATGAAGTTCACGATTGGGAATTCACCCAACTGGGAACCGCTGTTGGGTAAGAGCATCGCCCTGGTTGCGCTCTCATCGCGGGCCATGCTGGACATGGAGATGTCCGCCGCGCATCGCGCGTTTCGGGCGGAGTTCGCGCCACAGTTCGCGCTCGGTCCGCCGCGGCCTGGCCTGCTGTCTTCCTATCCTCCACTGCGGGTTGTTCCGCCGAACGGAACCTCCCGAACGCCCCTGATGGGGTGGACGACATGGCTCACATACGAGGGATTCTCTCCGACGCTGCTGAGTGAGGCCGCAGTGCGGTCCCAGGCGGCGGCGCTAGTGTCTACCGGACTGGCCGCGGCCGGGTACAAGATGGTGCAGCTCGATGACGGATGGGCGGCTGCTCCGTCCGGCGGACTGCCCAACTCCGCCCGCGATGCCAACGGGGGTATCCTTCCCGATCCGGCGAAATTCCCAAGCGGAATGCCGACTCTCTCCGCTTACGTTCACGGGTTGGGTCTGAAGTTCGGAATCTATAGCTCCAGTTCAGCCTTTACGTGTTTCGCGAAGACCGGCTCACTCTGGCACGAATACCAGGACGCGGCTACCTTCGCCTCTTGGGGAGCGGACAACCTGAAGTACGACACGACGTGTCAGTCCTACTTCAACCAGCTCGAAATGATGAAATACGGGCCGCCAGTGGCGAACCGCTACTACGTGCAATATATGGGACAGGCGCTGGAGGCGTCGGGGCGCGCGATCAGCTATGAACCGACGCTCGATGAGTTCTCCGAGGGGCAGAACTGGATACACCTGACGGGCGCGAATTCCTCACTCTTGACCTGGGACATGCAGTCCAGCTACGCCCGGATGAGCCGGCGGTTCGAGCTTCCCTGGAATCCGCACGTGGGACCGGGGTACTTCGATGACATGGACATGATGCCCTTTGGCCCGTGGTCAATGACGGCGGCCGAAGAACGGTCGATGTTCAGCCTGTGGGCGATCAAGGCGAGTCCCCTGTGGATCGCGGCGGACATTACCACGATTTCCGATTCGTCCCTGGGCATCCTGCTCAATACGGACGTGATCGCGGTCGATCAGGACGCGCTCGGAATCCAGGGACAGCGCGTGTCCCAGGTGGCGTGCGGAGCGCAGACGTGCGAGGTGTGGGCGAAGCCGCTCGCCGGCGGCGCTTGCGCCATCGCGTTCTTTAACCGGGACACGGCCGCGCACGATATCACTGCAACCTTCGCGACGGTTGCCAGCGTGGTTCCCGCGTGCGGTACGGGACCCTACACGGCGACGCGGGACCTGTGGGCGCATTCGTCCCTCGGGACGCTGACGACGGGCTACACGGCGCCCGCGTTGGCCTCCCATGACGTGGCCGTGATTCGAGTAGCGCCGTGATCTCCTCGTAGCGCTGTCGTCTGTGGAGCGGGGGCGGCCTTCGGGTCCACCGGATGCACTCCGGTGGCTCTGGGGGCCGTTTCCGCGTCACGGCGGCCCCGCCGTTACGCGGCCGTTGGCACTTCCGCCGGACCGTCGATGGACACGCCGTCAAGTCCGAAGCCGGGTGTCTCGCCATCGCCTTCGACCTCGGCATAGGCTTCGATAGAGATGGTGAACGGTCCGGGTTCCACGCGGGCGCCGTCACGGACCCGCCGTCCAAGCGCGCGAATACGTTTGGTCAATTCGTTCTGGAGTTCGAGCGCGGCGGCAAGTTCCGCTTGGCTGATCGTGTCTCTGTTCGGTGTGCTGCTTGTGCTGTGCCCTGCCATCTGTGAGCCTCCGTCTATGTGTTGTGCGGCCGGCCGCGCGAGGTTCTCGGGTTTTGGGGCGGCGGTCCGGCCGGGATCGCGAACGGGGCTACTACGGGGAAACCCGAACCGTCGAATAACCCTGCATGACTAGAACTCACCGCTTCATTCGCGACGCCAACGGCGATCCGTTCCACCTGGCCGGCACCCGGATCTATTGGGACCCGGACGGCACGCTCATGTACGACTGCCCGCACTGCGGCCGGCGGCCCGTACCACAACACCGCGCGGCGGAACTCGCGCACTACGCGGGGTAGCGGTTCGCCCGTGGCTCCGAGCGCGGCACAGGCTAGCCAGACCGGGGGAAACTGGAAGCAACGCTGGAAGCAACCCAGATGGACTTTCGCCCCACCTTCGCGGACGCCTTGAAACGCCCCTCTTCGGAAGTCACTGAAAATATGTACTGGGCGGACGCCAACAGAACCAGCGGAAACGGGATTTCGGGACTCATAATCCGTTGGTCGTAGGTTCAAATCCTACAGGGCCCACCAACTTCACTGACCAGTTCCCTCCAGCATGGCCAGCGGCGCCCGCGGCAGCCGGCGCCAGCCCCGCGGATACCGCTTCGCCAGAACCGCCTCCATGCGCGCAGCACCAACTCCGACGGCCTCACAGCCGGGACCTGCGAGAGACGGACCAGCCTTCCCACATTTGGGCGAGTAATATTCGCAGCGTTCCACTCAATTGTCTTGACAATCGAGTGCTGTTTCATTCACTATCTGAACAAAAGCACCTGTAAGAGAGGGGGGAGTATGCCTTCCAGGAAGAGTCTGGGGCAAGTCATGCTCTACGGCGCGTGCCTTGCCCTGGCAGCGGTCATGATGGGCTACTACTGGCTCGGCTACATACCCAGCCAGCGCGAGTATTTCGCGACCCTCCGCTTCCATACCCTGGCGTCCATCGGCGATCAACTCCGCGCCAAGCTGGAGAACCTTGCCAGTGCGTTTGTTTATGCCGTGAAATACGCAACACAGCCCGATGGATACCGCCCGCCCGCGGATTATCTGGCAACCCTGGTCCCCGAGTTGAAGTACGAGAAGGGTCCCACCCCGAAGGGCGCCCTGCCGGACATCACGATCGAGACGCTGGACGACGGCATCCGGTTCCGGTTCGGAGAGGAGCATGTCGCCGTTGCGTCCTTGCGTGGAATGCTGTCCCGCCTCGGTGCCGATGAACTGTTCGATGACGTACTAGTCGCCGAGGGCGAGAAGGGGCGCGTTCTCTACCAACGAACCAGTTCCAGCCCGACGGTTCTGAGCCTGGCTGAACTTCTCAAGCCGGCCGCGGGCCAACCGGCCGTTCCGGACGGCAACGGAAAGGATGCCGGCGCTGTGCGCACCGCGATTTGGGGAGGCACGGAATACACCCTGCTGATCCAGCCTGTAACTGTCTGGGCGCAGGGGAAGAGCGGGGTGACGTTGACGCTTTGCGGCATGGTGCGCTCCCAGCGCCTGGCGCAAGAGGCCCGCCATGTGCCGCCCGAGTATCTGCTGGCGGTCTTCGTGCCTCTGCTCATCCTCGTTCTGGCCGGCCCGTTCCTGAAGATCGCCCTGCTGACGCGGACGGCGCGCTTAGCCTTCCACGACGTGGCGCTGCTAGCTGTTTGCGCCGTGTTCTCCGGCGCGGTGCTCGCGGTCCTGATGGTCTCCTGGCGGCCGCATCCGCTGGGCAGCCGCGATCCGGAGCCCGAGCTCTCTGCATTCGCGGATCGCCTGAACGACGGAATCGTCACCGATATGCGGCAGATGAACCAGGCCCTCGTCGACTTCGACGACGCTCTGCCCGGCGAGGATGCGATTGGGAACCGCATCTCGCTGTTGGAGTCGGACCCGCTTGCACAGTCCGCGTATGCGCGCGCCCCGTTCGAGTTCATCTTCTGGACAAATGAGAAAGGATGCCAGGTCGCCAAGTGGACAGTGAACAGCCTCAACACGGGGCTGACCGATCAGAGCTCCGAGGTCCATTTCCGGAACGTAGTGGCCGGAAGGCTCTGGTCGTTTACCCAAGGCTCGCCGCGCCCGTTCACGGTGGTGCCGCAGATCTCTCCGACAACGTCCCAGGTCGTCGTGGTCATGGCCATGCCGTCGGAGCACTGGCACGCCGGCCCCCGGCAAATCGAAGCGGAGACCTGCCTCCCCCGGCCGGATTCGCCCATCGTCTCGATCTCGATGGTTGGTTCGCTGCCCTCGCTTGCGACCCCACTGGTGCCGCAGGACGTCGGTTTCGCAGTGATCGATCCGGCCGGCCGCGTGCTGTTCCACTCCTCTTCGGATCGCGACCTGCACGAGAACCTGTTCCAGGAGACCACCCCCTCGCAGAAGCTGCGCGCCGCCGTCGCCATGCGCTCGAAGTGCGCCTTCTCCACCTATTACCGGGGCCGCCCTTACTGGATGACCGTGCAGCCGGTGACCGGGATTACCGGAATCCCGTGGAGCATCGCGGTTTTCCGGCAGAAGGAGCCTCAACAAGCACTCACCGGTATGATCTGGGGCGACACCCTGATTCTGTTCACGGCATTTATGTGCCTGGCCGTATCGGTTCCTTTCCTGATCTCGATCGTCGCGCGGCTGGCGGGCGTGCCAGTTCACAGGCAGGTCGATTGGGTTCTATCCCGGCTGTGGGCAGATCCGGAGCGGACACCGGTCTTTCGAACGCTGATGCGAGACCTGCTCGTATTGACGTTGGCGTTTCTGGCGTTGCTGATTGCCGGAGCAGCCTACTCATATCGTTCCAGCGCCTGGCTGCTGCCGGCCTGCGTATTGGCGCCGGTGCTGGCTATCGCAGTAACCGCCTTGCGGCTTTGGAAACCGGCGAGCGGCTCCGGCCAGAGCGAGGCCGCTCGGCAGCGGCTGCCCATCTATGCCGCCAGCATGACCCTGTGCCTGCTGCTGATCGGCGTGGTTCCAGCGGCCGGCCTGCTTGCCGTGACGAGCGCCTTCGAGTGTCGCGCCGACACCGCCCACTCGCAGCAGAACCTGGTGGCGTCGATCATGCCCAGACGAGCGCGGATCGAAGCCCGCGTCCAGCTCAACCCCGGGCTTACGGATAAGTCGAAGAGGTTCATCAGCCAGCTTCCACCGTACCCTCGCGAGGATTTTTACCTCGGCGCCTTCAACACTACGATCGCCGCGGGCGAATCGGCTCCGGCCGCCCCGCAGGAGGCGGAGCTGACCCGATGGCAGACTCTGCTCCTGGCGATACGGCCCGCTGTGCCGCAGGAAGCCATCGAGTCCCAGACTGCGCTAGGCGACCGCCGGGCCCAGGGCCCCTGCCGCACGATGCTGCTTCCATCGGGCCACCAAGGTCTGAGCTGCCCCGGCTCGAAAGTCCAGATCGAATCCGCCCTGCCCGGGACTGAGTTCTCCCGCAGCCCCATCTGGTGGCTTGTGGCGCTAGGCCTGCTGGCAGGCGCGTTCGGCTGGAACTGCGTCGCGTTCCGCAAACTGTATTCAGTTCAACTTCTGTCAGAGTCCGCTGCCTCTGCTCGGCGACATCGACTGGCGGAGCACTGGGGCGGAATCCCGGCATCTGCTGGTGCTCGGTCTCCCTCTGTCCGGTAAGGACCGGGCCGTGGTCGATTGGTTGGGGTTCGCGGCGCCGCGTGTGAATTTGTATGAAGCCCGCGTTTCCTCAACCTGGGTGGAGGAAACCCTGGTCCGCGTGCGCGCTGAGATCGAGGCTCCGGTTGCGATTGCCGCCGGCGCCGGCGTCGGCTTGGGCGACCGCGGGACGCTGCCTCCGCCGCGCCCCCTCTATGTCCATATCTCGAATCTGGAGACCAAACTGGCTGAGCCGGCGGACCGGCAGGCGGTGCTGGATTTGATTGGCAGACTACTTGTGCTGCAGGTTGACGACCGTCGTGTCGGGGTGATCGTCACCTCGGCCGTCGATCCGGTTTTCCACTTCGACAGCGTGCGGCCCGAGGACGGGACGAAGCTCGAGCATCCGTTGCCCGAACCGGACCTCCAGCGCCTGGCGCGCCTCCTTCACAACTTTCGCAAGGTAGGCCTGCCTGGTCCTCCTCAGCCGTCGAAGCCCCTACCGGACGCGATTCGCGAAGAATGCAGCCATCACAAGGAACTGCTGAGGATCGGGGCCGAGGTGGCAGAGCAGGCGCAACACCTGAAACGGAAGCCAGACGAAGAAATGTGGCTGGCCATGATCGCCGAGCGCGCGCGGGCTCTTTACAAGCTGTTTTGGGCCACGTGCACCGGTCCGGAAAAACTGTTGCTGATCCAACTTGCCCAGACTGGCTTCGCCAACCCCAACTGCTTTGGGACCCTGGAGGAGCTCATCCGGAAAGGCCTGGTGATTCAGGACGTCCGGCCGCGGGTCATGAATGAGACGTTCCGGCGTTTTCTGACCAAAGTGGAGGAGCGCAAGACAGTACGGGCCTGGGAAGCCGAGGCCGGCCAGGGCTCCTGGGCGCCCATCCGCAATATCCTGCTGGCGTCGCTGGCCCTGTGCCTGATCGCGATCGCCCTGACGCAGGCGGATACGCTACAGACCGCTACCACCATCATCGGGGGCGTTGTCACCGCCCTGGCCGGCGTGACGCGCCTGTTGGGCTATTTCACGGGCGGCAGCTCGCGGACATCTGCTGCGACGACCAGCGCGTGAGTCGCTGGCGTTGACGCCCGCGCAAGGTCTTAGTGCGCGCGCTCGCCAACTTCACCGCCTGGGCCACGCAAACCCCGCCACCGCGAGACCCCGATCCCTCGCGTCCCAGATCAACGTGACCGGCTTCGGAACGCGCATCCGCAGCGCCGCCGGGTAAATGATCGCTGGGTCCGGGAACGAGCGCATGTAGATGGGGCCGCCGGTTCTCTCCGCCAGCGCGATGAGCGCCTCCACCGGGGCAGCGCGCTCGGCGAATTGCTGGCGCTTTTTGGTCCACAAGTACCCGATATTCGCGGCGAGCACCACCGCCACCACCGCGGCGACCACGGCCGTGCGGTGCAGCCGCAGCCGCGATTGAAGCGCCCAGAAGCCGGCCGCCACCACCCACGCCAGGCCCAGACTCGCCAGATAAGTCTGACGGCTGGGGATGCGGTGCATGTAGGTCAGGAAGCTGTATGGCACTACCGCCACCACGATCCACAGCGCCGCCAGCCGCACCAATTGGCGATGCGGTTTGTCGCGCAGCAGCAGCAGGATCAGGCCCGCGAGCAATCCCCACGGCCAGAGGAGGCGCGCGCAGCTCGCCGGCAGCGTGATCCAGAACGGCGCGGTGAGAGAGAAGCTGCCGTCGTGAAACCGAAATGAGGAAGCGCGGCCCGAGAAGATGAGCCACTGGTCCGCCACCGCTAGCGCGCCGAATGGCAGCCACCACAGGAGCGCACGCCGCGCCGTCCGCGCGCCCAGCAACGGCAAAAGCAGGAGCACTGCAAACACCACCGCCGATTCCTTCGAAAGAAGCGCCGCCACGAAGGACGCCAGCGAGGCCGCGTACCACCGCCATCCGCCCTTCTTCTCCACCACACGGACCCAGCACACCAGGCTCGCGACGCCGAACAGGAACAGCAGCAGCTCATTGCTCGCCGAGTACCACATCACCGCTTCCTGGTGGCCCTCATAAACGGCGAAGAACGCCGCGGCGGCCGCCGAAATCCGCCAGCCGATCAGCCGCCACACGCCCAGCGCGAACACCAGCCACACGCACAGAACGTGCAGCGCCACGCCAGCCGCGTAGAACGCCGTGGGGCCCGGCCCCCGCAGTCGATCCACCGCGTATGTAAAAAGATAGAACGTGGCGCGGTAGCGAAAGACGGAGCTCGAGACCAGGTCCGGCCACGCCGATGCCGGCCCGAACTGCCGGGCCTGCTCGATGTTCGGATAATCGTCCTGAATGAGCGGTTGCTGAAAGACGGGCAGGTACGCCAGAATCGCCAGCGCAGCCAGGACGGCCAGAATTACGATCCGGTCCCGGCGCATGGCTAGGCGGGCGGCCTCAGCTCGGCGACCAGCGCGTCCAGGGCGATGTTCTTCTGGATATTCCGCCGCACCAGCTCCGCCAGTTCGTCCACCTTCGCCACCGCCCGGCGAATCCACTCGAAGTTCACGCGGCCGACCACGGCTTCGAGTTCCGGGCGCACGTCCGCGTTCGAGATCGCGCCGCCTCCCCGTTCGAGCACCAGCACGTCTTCGAGCAGCCCGTACAGCGTCCGCAGCAGGATATCGAGCTTCTCCTGCCGGTTCGCTGCCGATTCCACGAATTTCACCCAGGCGCTGAACGGCGCCAGGCCGGAGGCCACTTCGAGCAGCGTCAACATGGATTGGCGCCGCCGGTCGTAAACTTCCAGATCGAGCGACATCGCCAGGCCGGGGCTGCCGCGTGCGAGCGCGATCCTACGCTCGGCGTCCGCCAAGTGACGCACCTCGGCGAACTCGCGCATCTCCTCATCGCCGAGCGGCGCCAGATGCATCCACAGCGCGCGCGAGCGTATGGTCGGCAGCAGGTCGTATGGATTGGCGGCCGTGAGGAAAAGCACCAGGTGTTCCGGCGGCTCCTCGAGCGTCTTCAAGAGCGAGTTGGCGGCTTGCTCGTTGGCGCGGTCGATCTGGTCGATCAGGAAGATGCGCCAGTTGCCCTTGAGCGGCTTGAACTGGGCTCGCTCCTTGAGGAGCCTCATCTGCGGAATCGAGAGCTGGCGCAGGGGTCCGTCGGGCGCGAAGGTCACGAAATCCGGGTGCGAGGCGAACATCAGCGGGTCCTCGTTGCGCTTGTCGGCGGGCCACCGCTCCCGCTCGGCGATGGCTTCGAGGTTGTGCGGAAGGCTGAGATCGTCCTTCTCGATGCGGTCGCCGTTGCCGAGCAGCCGCGCGCCGAACCGCCGCGCCAGCGTCGCCTTCCCCACGCCCTCCGGCCCCGCCAGCAGAATGGTCTGCGAGATGCGCTCGCCCGCAATCATCCGGCCCAATTCTTCGGCGGCCGCCCGGTTGCCGTAGAAATCCTCAAACACGAAGCGTCTCCAGGGCCGGTGCGACGGCGTTCCACACGGCTTCGGCCACACGGGCGGCATCTGGACGCCCGTCGACGATGCGGAAACGTCCGGGCTCGCGCGCTGCCATCGCGAGGTAGGCCTCGCGCACCCGGCGGTGAAACTCGACGGCCTGCTCGTCCATGCGCCTCTCGATCGGGTCCAGGTTGCGCTGGCGTGCGCGTGCGAGGCTGGTTTCAAGGTCGATATCGATGAGCAGCGTGACGTCCGGGGCAAGGCCGCGGCAGGCGATGCGGTCCAGGTCGGTCACCACCCGCTCGCCCAGGCCACGCCCGAAGCCTTGGTAGGCCAGCGTTGAATCCGTGAAGCGGTCCGTGAGCACGATCTTGCCCTCGGCCAGCGCGGGCCGGATCGCCTCTTCCACATTCTGCGCGCGCGAGGCGAAATAGAGCAGCAACTCGGCCGTGGGGCAGAGTTCCTGATTCGCCGAATCGAGCAGGATGCGCCGGATCATCGCACCGATGCGCGTGCCGCCCGGCTCGGTGGTTTCGAGCACATCGCGCCCCTTGGACTTCAGGCGCGCGGCCAGCATTCGCATCTGCGTCGTCTTGCCGCAGCCGTCGCAGCCCTCGAAGCTGACGAACAGGCCGCCGCTAGTCGTAGACATAATGCAGCACCTTCTTGAGATCCTCCCACGCCTCGCGCTTCGCCTCCTGGTTGTAAGCCCGCAGCAGGTAGGAGGGGTGATAGGTAACCATCACCGGGATGCCGCGCCAGTCGAACCAGTTGCCGCGCAGGCGCGTGACGCCTTCCTTGCGTTCGAGCATCGCTTTGACCGCGGTTCCGCCCAGGACGCAAATCGCCTTGGGCCGGATGGCTTCGAGCTGCTGAAACAGGAACTGTCCGCAGGTTTCCATCTCGTCCGGTTCAGGCGCGCGGTTGCCCGGAGGACGGCACTTCACCACGTTGCAGATATAGACGTCCTGCCGCAACAGCGGAATGCCTTCTTTTTTCGCCGTGCCCTCGATCATCTGCGTGAGCAACTGGCCCGCGCGCCCGACGAACGGAATCCCCTGCGCGTCCTCATCGGCGCCCGGCCCCTCGCCCACGAACACCAGCCGCGCCTCGGGATTGCCCACTCCGAAAACGATCTGCGTACGGCCCTCACTGAGCCGGCATCGCTTGCAGTCGCCGATCTCTTCACGAATTCTCTGGAGGGTGTCCGCGCTGGCGGGTAGGGCCGGCGGACAGACGACACCATCACCGGCTGTCCGGCCTTCCCGGCGGTAGAGAGTCTTGAAGCCGAGATCCTGGTAGTAGCTCAGATACCGCCGCAGGAGATCCGGGTTCATCGCAGCTTCAGCAATTCGTCGAAGATTCGCCCGGCGATGGCTTTCTTCGAAGCGCGCGGGATCTCGACCGCCTGGCCGCTGCGCAGCACCAGCACAACCTCGTTGTCGTCGGCGCCAAACCCGGTGCCATCCACGCCCACGCGATTTCCCACCACCATGTCGCAGTTCTTCGCCGCCAGCTTGCGCCGGGCTTCGGCGTCCACGTCTCCGGTCTCGGCGGCAAACCCCACCAGCAGCCGGTCGCCCTTCTTCTTGCCGATCTCGGCCAGGATGTCCACCGTGGGCTCGAGCGTGAGCGAAGTCGCGCCGCCAGTCTTCTTCATCTTCTGCGCCGGCGGATCGGCCACGTAATAGTCCGCCACCGCGGCCGCCTTCACCACGATGGTCGCCTCGGCCAGCCGGTCGAGCACCGCCGTTCGCATCTCGGCCGCCGTTTGGACCTGAACCACGGTCACGCCGGCCGGCGCCGCCAGATTCACGGGTCCCGAGATCAGAACGACCCGCGCTCCGCGTTCCGCCGCCTCTTCCGCGATCGCGTAGCCCATCTTGCCGCTCGAACGGTTCGAGAGGAATCGCACCGGGTCGATCGGCTCCAGGGTCGGCCCCGCGGTCACCAGCACCGTCTGCCCTTCGAGGTCGCGCCGCGGATGTAGGACGCGCATCACCACTTCGGCGATAAGCTCCGGCTCGGCCAATCTGCCCGGGCCCACCGTCCCGCAGGCCAGCAATCCCTCTTCGGGATCGACGATGGTATGGCCGCGCTGGCGCAGCGTCTCCAGATTGCGCCGCGTGGCCGCGTGCTGCCACATGCGGGTGTTCATTGCGGGCGCCAGAACCACGGGCCCAGCGAAGGCCAAGTAGAGGGTGGAAAGGAAGTCATCGGCCAGGCCATTGGCGAACTTGGCCAGCAGGTCCGCGGTCGCGGGCGCAACCACCAGCAGATCCGCTCTCTCGGCCACGCCGATGTGCTCGACAGCGCTCGCCAGCGTGTCCTCACCGGCTCCCGCGGAAAACAAACCAGTGATCACCTTGCGCCCAGTCAGAGCGGCGAAGGTTAGCGGCCGCACAAACTCCTGCGCCGCCGCGGTCATCACAACCTGAACGGAAACGCCGCGCTCCATGAGGGCGCGGGCCAGTTCCGCGGCTTTATATGCCGCGATGCCGCCGCCGATGCCGAGCACGACGTTCATCGAGGGAAGGCCTCAAATATTCTCGGGTGGCGTCTCGGGTTCCGGCTCCACGACCAATCCAGGGTCGTCGTACTTCACCAGCCCGCGGCGCACTTCTTCGACCGCGGTAATGGTGGGTTTCTTCGAAGTGGTCGGCAGGAACGGGCGGGCGCCGCTCTGAAGCTGGCGGGCGCGCTTGGCCGCGACGATGATGAAGCGGTAGGTGCTCAGTTCCGGATCGTCCGGAATCGACGCGTTGATGTTGTTGCGCGGTGCGGGCGAATCAGTCATGCGGGTAATCCTCTTTTCGCTTCTCGAACGTCTCCAGGATGTCGCGAACTTCCTTCTCCACCCTGGCACGCCGGACGCGTTCGGCTTTCACGATCGACGCCAGCGCGTCCACGGATTTCTCCAGGTCCCGGTTCACGACGACGTATTCATACGCCCCGTAATTGCGGATCTCCGCCGCCGCCCCTTCCAACCGCCGGGCGATAACTTCTTCGGAGTCTTCGGATCGCGCCCGCAGGCGCTTCTCGAGCTCCGCGCGCGATGGGGCGAGCACAAAAATGGTAACTGCGTCCGGAACCTTACTTTTCAATTGTCTCGCACCCTGGACGTCGATGTCGAGCAGCAGGTCCCGGCCTTCCGCCTGCGCACGATCGAGGATGCCCCGGTGCGTCCCGTAGTAGTTCCCGAAAACCTCTGCGTGCTCCAGAAACTCGTCGCGGGCAAGGGCCGCCTCGAACTCGGCCCGGGAAATGAAATGGTACGCCTCGCCGGGCACTTCCTGGCCTCGAGGCTTGCGGGTGGTGTAGGAGGTCGAAAACAGAAGGCCCGCGTCCTGTTTCAGAAGGCGATGCACGAGCGTGGACTTCCCGGACCCCGACGGGGCCGAGACGATAAACACGATGCTCATTCGAGGTTCAGTCCCTGTTCCCGGATCTTCTCGATCTCGGCTTTGGCGGCCAGGGCCAGTTCGGCGATCTCCAGGCCTATCTCACCAACGCCGGTCGATTTCGAAAGGATGGTGTTGGTCTCCCGGTGCATCTCCTGGAGCATGAAATCGATCTTCTTGCCGATTTCGCCGCCCTCTGCGAGCAGGTCGTCCAGTTGCACCGCGTGCACCTTCAGACGGGTCAGCTCTTCGTTGATGTCGGTGCGGTCGGCCAGGTAGGCCACTTCCTGGGCCAGCCGCTGGGGGTCCAGGTCCACGCCGCGGAGCAGTTCGCCGATCTTCTCGGTCAGCCGCGCCTGGAATTCGGGCGTCGCCCGCGCCCGGAATTCCGCCATCCGCCGCGCGCAGTCCAGCACCGTCGCGTTGCGGCCACGCATCTCCGCGGCTGTCTCGGCGCCCTCGCGCTCGCGAAATTCGTTGAGCCTCTGGAGCGCCTCTTCGAGCGTCTCCACCAGCAGCCGTTCCGCATCCGGCTCGGGCTCGCCGTCGGCCGGTGTGAACATGCCGGGCATCTGAAGCGCCAGGTTGAGGTCCGGCTCGCTGTGCAGGCCGTGGATCGCCGAGATCCTGTGGAACGCCCGCAGGTAGGCCTCAAGCAGCGGCAAGTTGACCTCGGCCGGCGCGTCCGCGGCCCCGGCCGCGTAACTGATCTGCACCTGGACGTGCCCGCGCGACAGGTAACGCTTCACCGCGCCGCGCAGGGCGGCTTCGAACGGATCGAGCGCCGGCGGCATGCGGAAGTGTATGTCCAGCCCGCGGTGGTTGACCGCCTTCACCGTCGCGATCACTTCCCGGTCGCCCTCCGCTTTGCGTACGCGCGCAAAGCCGGTCATGCTGCGTGGGCTCATGCTGCCACCGCCGTGGCCTGTGGCTGTAAATCCATTTTCTTCGTCTTCATGTATTCACGACCGAATCCGGTTCGATGAACTGTAGCGTGTGCAGCCTCTGGTAGATCCCGCCGCCGCCCACCAACTCCTCGTGCGTGCCGACCTCCGAGATCCGGCCCTGGTCCAGCACCACGATCTTGTCGGCACGGCGTATGGTCAACAGCCGGTGGGCGATCACGATCACCGTGCGCCCCGCCATCAAGTTCGCCAGCGCCTTCTGCACCAGCATCTCAGACTCCGTGTCCAGGTGCGATGTCGCCTCGTCCAAAATCAGAATGGGGGAATTCTTGAGCAGCGCCCGCGCGATGGCGATCCGCTGCCGCTGCCCGCCGCTCAGCTTCACGCCGCGCTCTCCGATGGCGGTATCGTAACCCTGCGGCAGCGCGCCGATGAACTCGTCGGCCAGCGAATTCCGCGCCGCCTCAGTGACCGCCTGCATACTTGCATGCTGCTTCCCGTAGCGGATGTTGTTCGCCAGCGTGTCGTTGAACAAGAAGGTGTCCTGAGCCACCACGCTCACCTTCTCGCGCAGCGAGGCTAGCTCCAGATCGCGCACATCGACGCCGTCAATTAACACGCGGCCCTGAGAGACGTCGTAGAAGCGCGGCACCAGATTCACCAGCGTAGTCTTCCCCGCCCCGCTCGGCCCCACCACCGCCACCACTTCGCCGGCCTTGACTTCGAGGTCGATCGACTTCAGCAGAAAGCCGTTCTCGTTGGTGGGATACCCGAAACTCACGCCGGCAAACACGATCCCTTGTTTGAACTCGGCTAGCCGCCGCGCGCCCGGTTTGCTGCGGATATCGTCGGCCCGCGCCAAGTATTCGAAGACCCGTTCGGAGGCGCCCAGCGCCTGCTGAAAGATGTTGTGGATGCCGGTGAGCCGCTTGACCGGGTCGTACAGCATCAGAAGGGCGATGATGAAGGTCATGAAGCCGGCCGCGGTCATAGTGTGCGCCTTAATCTGGTCGCGCGCATAGGCCAGCAGGCCGACAATGGTCAGCGCAGCCAGAAACTCGATCAGGGGCGACGACAGCGCCTGCTGCAGCGTGTATTTCAAATTGGCCCGCTTGAGCCGGCGCGCCGTCTCGAAAAAGCGGCGGGATTCGTACGGCTCGGCGCCGAACGATTTCACCACCTGGTGCCCGCTGAGCGATTCCTGAAGGATCTGGTTCACCTCCGCCTGGTGATCCTGCGCCCGCCGCGTGGTCTTGCGGATGCGCTTTCCGATGCGGGCCGTGGGGATCAGCACGAACGGGAACAGGGTGACGCTAATCAGCGCCAGCCGCCAGTCGATGGCGACGACCAGAAACAGGAAGAACGCCGCCGCGAACGACTGCCGCAGCAGGTCGGCCAGCATCTGCGAGCTGGCCAGTTGCATCTTGTCCACGTCGTTCATGATCGAGGACATCAGCCTGCCGGTCGAATGCGTCTCGAAGAACTGCGCACCCTGCCGCAGCACCTTGTCGAAGACCCTCTGCCGCAAATCCGTTATCGCCGAAAACCCGGCGTAGTTGATCAGGAAGTTGCCGGCGTAATCGCAGAAGCCCTTGGTCAGGAACGTGGCCAGGATCGCCCAGGCAATCATGCTCCACACGTTGTGCAGGAAGCCCGGCACCAGTTGCTCCAGGTACAGCGGCCTTCCCAGCACTGGGATCTTCGCCAGCAGCAATACCGGCGCCTCAGGCGAAGTGGGATTCAGAACCCGCCCGATCACCGGCCCCGTGAGCATCGGCACCATCCCGTTCGCCGCACCGGCCAGCAGCATCATTACCATGCCGCCGAGCAATGCGGCCCAGTAGGGCGCCGCGTAACGAATCAGGGCCAGCCTTTCCTTCACGCCGCCACCTTCAGCCGCTCGATAGCGGCGATCACCGCACTCGCCGGCACATCCGCGATTGGACCCGGGGCCGCAACCACTTCGGCCGGCGCCTTCCACGGCCTCCACAGTTCGAGATCCGAGTTCCCGAAGATCACTACCGAAGGGACGCCGAACGCCGCGGCAATGTGCGCCGGGCCGGAGTCGTTCCCCACGAAGGCCGACGCGCCCGCCATCAGCGCCTTCAACGGCCCGAGCGGCGCGCCCGCCACGACGCGGTAAGCGCGGAACGCTGCGAGGTCGTCCTCCACGCCGCCGACGAACACCGGCTCCAGACGCCAGGCGTCTTCAAAGTGCCGCGCCACCGCCAGAAAACCCGGCGCCGGCCAGGTCTTGTCGGGCGCCGAAGCGGCCGGATGAAGCACGGCGTAGGCGGGCTGGTCTGCGCCCTTCGGCTCGGCGAACAGCTTCGCACGCGGGATTTCACACGGCTTTGCACCCAGGTAAAAGACCGCCGACGCCAGGTGCTCCGCCGTGTGCGCCCGCCGCGAGAATCCCAGAATCCGCTGCGGCGGGGGGATCGCAACGTTGTATACGAAAGCGTGCCGATGGTGGCCAAATCCAGCGCGAAACCGGGCGCCGGAGGCGAGCGAGAAGGCCATGCTGCGCGGCCCTCCGTGCAGGTTCAGGCAGAGCGCCGGCCTCCACGCGCGCAGGGCGCTCAAGCGCGGCTGCAGAATCTCGTCCACGTCCAAATTGCCCTCGAAAACCCCGGCGAAGCGGTCCTCCACCACCACGGCGACTTTCAGATCGGGCCGGCTTCGCTTGAGGATTTCCAGTGCCGGCGTCGTCAGGACGCAGTCTCCCAACGAGCGCAGGCGGATCACCGCCACTCGCGCCCCGCAGGGAAGCTGATCGAGTATAGTCTCCATGCCCGACGGGCTACTCTTCGATTTTAGCCTCGTCGACGAGCATGACTGGGATGTCGTCCCGGATGGGGTAGACCCGCTTGCATTCGGCGCATTTCAGGCCGTTCTGGTCCGGCGTGAGCTCGACCGGCGCTTTGCACAGCGGGCACACCAGAATTTCGAGCAAGTCCTTGCTGATGGGCATAGCTTCAACCGGATTAACAGTCTACCAGTTCCCGAGCGCGGCCGGCCGGATGCCGGCGGCAGCCACCCTCCGGAAGTACGTCTGTGCCCGCCCCACGTCGCGCAGGATCTGGCGCTTGAGCGCGGCGGCATCTTCGAACCGGCGCTCCTCGCGCAGGCGCCTCAGAAACTCCACGCGAATGGCCTTCGGGCTCTCCCCTTCGAGCGGATCGAGCAGGAAGGTCTCGACGGTCACCGAGTCCCCGTCGAAGGTCGGCCGCGTGCCGGCGTTGGTGACCGAGCGCCACCGGCGGCCGCCGCCGGGCTCCGTGGTGCGCGTGATGTAGACGCCGCGGGCGGGCAGCACCTCGGCCCCCGGCGCCAGGTTCAGCGTAGGCACGGTCTGCTTCGAGCCGATGCCCTGGCCGCTGACCACCGGGCCCGCCAGTGCGTACGGCCGTGCCAGTAGCCGGGCCGCCAGCGCCACGTTGCCCGCCTGAATCAGGCGGCGCACTTCGCTCGAGGACACCACCCGCCCGCGCATGCGTATGGCCGGAACCGCTTCGACCAGGAACCCGTGCCGCCGGCCCAACTCCGCCAGCAGCCGTGTATCGCCGGCGTGCTCGTGACCGAACCGGAAGTTGTCGCCCACCAGGACCGCGCGCGCGTCCAGCCGCTCTACAACGATCTCCTTGACGAAACGCTCTGGCGTGAACGCCGCCAGCTCGCGCGTGAAGGGCAGGATGAGCACTTGCTCGATGCCTTGCTCACGCATCAGGAGGACGCGCTCTTCCGTCGTAGCCAGAAGCCGCGGCGCGCGCTCCGGCGCGACAATGCGGGCCGGATGGGGATCGAAGGTCAGCGCCGAAGGTTTCCATCCGCGCCCGCGCGCAAGCGCCACCACGCGAGCGATGACATCGCGGTGCCCCGCATGGACGCCGTCGAAATTGCCGACAGTCAGCGCCGAAGGGCCGAAATCGTGATCGATCTCGTCCAGGCCGCGGTAGACACGGAAGCCACGCTCCCCCACTACACGGCCTCCACTTGAATCTCCAGGCCGTCATAGGCCATGCGGACGTTCAAAGGTAGCGTCCGCTCGGTCTCTTCGTGGCCCAGGTCGTGGCAGATATGCGTCAGAAACGCCCGCCGCGGCTTCAGCTCCACCACGTATTCCAGGGCGCGGGCGACCGTCGTGTGGGTGGGGTGGGGCCGGCGCCGCAGCGCATCGAGAAACAGCACATCGAGCCCGCCGAGTGCCTCCATCGACGCCTCCGGAATCGCGCTGTGATCGGTCAGATATGCGGCCGCGCCGAAGCGGTAGCCGTACACGTCCAGCCTTCCGTGCTTCAGCGGGATCGGCAGGAAAGGAAGGCCGAAAAGATCGAAGGGTGCGCCATCGAGCACGTGCGTCTCCAGGCGGGGTATCGAAGATTCGTGCGTGTGCTCGGCGAACACGTATTGGAATACCCGCCGCACCGTCTCCATGGTCTCAGCCGACCCGTAGATCGGGATGCCGGAGCGCTGGTGGTAGTTGAACGGACGTACGTCGTCCAGTCCCATGATGTGATCGGCGTGCGCGTGCGTGAAAACGATGGCGTCCAGCCGTTCCAGGCCCGCGCGCAGCACCTGGGCCCGAAAGTCCGGTGTAGTGTCGATCACCACGTTTCGCCCGCCGTAGCGGACCAGCACAGAGGGACGCAGGCGCTTGTCCTTGGGGTCGGTCGAGCGGCACACCGCGCAATCGCACCCGATGGTGGGCACGCCGACGCTGGTGCCCGATCCCAAAACGGAGATCGAGAGCGGACCGGGCTCCGGCATCACTTGGTCTGGCCCTGGTCCGTCGCCTGCACGTAGCGGAATCGGAGTTCCGTGAGTGAATTCTCCAGATACCGCTGCTCCTCGATCGCCAGGTTGCCCTGGGTCTTTGCGGCCAGGATCGCCAGCAGGTCGATGTAGTGCTGCGCGGCGCGAAGGTCGGCCGGCGGCTTTTCGTTCTCTTCCAGGTGCAATAGCCCTAGGTGCATCTCGGCTTGAAAGCGCAGGGAGAAGATGAGCTCGCCGAAACTGGCTGGCGGCAACTCGGTGCGCTCGGCGCCGGGCGTTTCCTTCTGGTCGGTGTGGGGAGTCTCTTCGCTCATCAATTCACCATTTTAGCCGACCGCCGGCCGCGACAATGCGTCCGGCGCCCGGGCCAGGGACCCCTCCCCCAGGATGCCCCTGCGCTCTCCCCGCCAAAGTGCTAAAACTAAAAGGTCACTGACGTGTGTCGCCAGCGGGCCGCGGCTGGGTCGATTTTCGCCGCTCCGGGGACGCCGGAAGCGCCCCCGCTTGTGGTGGCGCTGGCTGGCATATAGTATAGAGAGACCCTTGCAGGGCAACCGGTCACCAAGTTCGTTACGCGTTCTAATAAGCAACGGAGAAAACCAGAATGTGGAACAAGCGCAAAGATGAAGAAGTCAGGCCGCCCACGGCGCCAGTCCAGCCGGCGCCGGACATGAGCAGAGAGCCCGTCGCGGCTCCCACCTCCTCCGCGCCGCGGCCAACCGCTACGGAATCGTCTCGCGGCGTAGCCGCGATCGGAAAGTCCGTAATCATCAAAGGTCAGATTCTCGCCCGCGAGGACCTGTACTTGGACGGGGAGATGGAAGGAACGGTCGAGGTGCCGGAGCATCGGTTGACCATCGGGCCGCATGCCAAGTTGCAAGCCAGCATTCGGGCACGCGAGGTGGTCGTCCTGGGCGGCGTGAACGGAAACGTCGAAGCGCTTGAGAAGATCGACATCCGCAAAGACGCCCGGCTCATCGGCGACATCAAGACCGGCGGCATCGTCATCGAAGACGGCGCCTTCTTCAAGGGCAGCATCGATATCGTGCGGGAGCCGGCCAGGCAGCAGGCCAGACAGACGCAGCAACAGCCGCAGCCGCAGTCCCAGGTGGCGCCCGTTACGCCAACGCCCGCTGCGGCCGGCGACAAGCACTAGAGGTCGAGGGAGCTTTTGTTCAGCGACCGGTGGAAATCTCCGCGCGCGGACCCAGCTAGTCCGCGCAGCTTCCCACCTGCGTCTCGGGTTATGCAAGCGGCGCCGCAGTCCCGGGATTCCGTTAGCAACGTGTATTCGCGCCATAGCAGCGGCCTCGAACAGTTCTTCAATCACATCCGCGGAGAGACTGGGTTGCGCTTGCTCGACCTCTCCGGAGCGTCTCAGGCCAATATCGGTTTCATCACCAGCCAGGGCTACCGGCTGTACTCCGAGAACCTGATCGAGAGCCTGGAAGCGGCGTTCGGCCGCGACGGCTTTTACGAGAACCAGTCTTCGGCCGAGCGCGCCGACGCCTTCCTGGCGCAGAGCCTCGCCTTCCCGGACCGGCACTTCGACGGCGCCCTGCTCTGGGACGTTCTCGAATTCCTGGCGCCGCCTCTGCTCAAGAACGTGGTGGAGCGCCTGCAGCGCACCGTGAAGCCCGGCTGCTATCTCCTGGCGATCTTCCACGCCGAAGAGGGCGCAAGATCGGTTTCAACTTGCTCCTACCGCATCGGAGATGCCAAGACGCTGCTCATCTCGCCCCGCGGCCTCCGCCAGCCCGCGCAGTTCTTCAACAACCGCGCCGTTGAGAACCTGTTTAAGGACTTCGAGTCGGTCAAATTCTTCCTCACGCGCGATCACCTGCGCGAAGTAATCGTGAAGCGCTAGCGCACTCCCCTACCGGTACCGCCCCAGCACCTGGTTCCTACGGATCCGCAGCAAGTCGAGGAACATGTTCAGGCTGTCGCTGAACATGCTGACCTTGGTGCCCTCCGAATGGCTCCAGCGAACCGGCACCTCGATGGTCTTGTAGCCCAGATGGCGGGCGATGAAGAGTACCTCCGCGTCGAAGCCCCAGCGCTCGATGCGCTGGCGCGGGAAAATCGCTTGCGCCGCGGCGCGCTCGAAGAGTTTGAAGCCGCACTGTGTGTCGGCGAACGGCAGGCCCGTCGTGGTACGCATCAGCAGGTTGAAGATGCGGCCGGCCACCTCGCGGAACAGCGACTGGTGGGCCTCAATCAGGCTGCGGTCCAGCGCGCGCGATCCGATGGCGACCGAAGCCCCCTGGCCCCGCGCGGCGGCGATCGTCTTGTCCAATTCCTCGATCGGCGCCGAGAGATCGGAATCGGTGAACAACACCCAGTCGCCCGTGGCCTCAATCATGCCGTGCCGGACTGAGTAGCCCTTGCCGCGGTTGCCTGGGTTTTCGAGAACCCGCACGCCCGGGTGCTGTGCCGCAAACTCCGCCGCCACCGCCGCGGTCGCATCCCGCGAGCCGTCGTTCACCACCACGATCTCCCACCGCGTCCACTCGCGCGAGCCCAGGTAGTCCAGAATGGCGCCGAGCGTGGCCGGAAGCCGCCGCTCTTCGTTGTATGCAGGAATTACTATTGAGATTGAGGCCAACCGCTCCATTATAATTGGAGCTGCTGCACCGAAAGGAGCCCGCTTGGAACAAGAGCTGCTGCAACAGCGCCTGGAACGAATCCGGCAGATCGAGGCGCTGGGACACCGGCCCTTCGGCCGCCGCTTCGACTTCACGCATACCATCCCGCAGATCCGCGCGGAGTACGGAACGAAGAGCGCCGAAGAGCTGGAGCCGCGCATCCAGGTGCGCATCTGCGGGCGGCTCCAAACCGTCCGCCGCATGGGGAAGGCAGGCTTCGCGCACTTGCTCGGTGGCGGCGAGCGGCTTCAGGTCTACGTCCGCAAGGGCGAAGTGCCCGACCCGGATTTCCAGCTCTACCAACTGCTCGATATCGGCGACATCGTGGGCGTCGAGGGCTACCTGTTCCTCACAAAGACTGGCGAGTTGACCGTACACGCCGAGCGGCTGGAGTTCCTCTCGAAGACCCTGCTCAACATGCCCGAGAAATGGCACGGCCTCGAGGACGTCGAGATCCGCTACCGCCAGCGCTATCTCGATCTCATCGCCAACCCGGAGGTGCGCAACGTGTTCCTGGCGCGCAGCCGGATCATCTCCTCCCTGCGCCGCGAGCTCGAAACGCGCGGCTTCGTCGAAGTGGAAACGCCGATGATGCAGCCCATCTACGGCGGAGCGGCGGCGCGGCCGTTCCTCACTCACCACAACACGCTCGATATCGACCTCTTCCTGCGCATCGCGCCCGAGCTGTACCTGAAGCGGCTCATCGTGGGCGGCCTCGACCGCGTCTACGAGATCAACCGCAACTTCCGCAACGAGGGCATTTCCACGCACCATAACCCCGAGTTCACCATGCTCGAGTTCTACCAGGCCTACACCGATTACCGCGGCATGATGGACCTCTCGGCCGACCTGCTGAAGCAAGCGGCGATCGACGCGACGGGTGCGGCCGAGGTGGAATACCAAGGGCTCAAGCTCGATTTCGGCAACCTCCGCCGCATCTCGATGCGCGAGGCGATCCTCGAGTTCTGGAAGGGCGATCCGCGGCCTGCGCCGGGCGACCTCGCCGATCCCGAATGGCTGAAGCGGCACTCCAGCAAGCCGTCCCGCGGCGAACAGCTCGTCGACATCTTCGAGCGCGTGGTCGAAGAGCAGCTCATCCAGCCAACGCTGGTCTACGACTACCCGGTCGAGATCTCGCCGCTTTCGAAGAACAAGCCGGACGAGCCCGATTTCGTCGAGCGCTTCGAGATCTACGCCGCCGGCATGGAGATCGCCAACGCCTACACCGAGCTGAACGACCCCATCGAGCAGCGCCGCCGCTTCGACCGCCAGAAGGACATGCGCGAGCACGGCGACGAGGAAGCGCACCAGATGGACGAGGATTTCCTGCGGGCGCTGGCCTACGGCATGCCCCCGACGGGCGGCGAAGGCGTCGGCATCGACCGCCTGGTGATGCTGCTGACGAATTCGAAATCCATCCGCGACGTGATTCTTTTCCCGCTGCTGCGGCCGGAAGCGTCGATCGGCCTGGCGGACCAGTTGCGCGCCGCCGATGAGCGCGAATCGGGAGGCCAGTGAACGGCCGTTTCGAGTTCTTCATCGCTCGCCGCTACCTGAAGGCCAAGCGGAAGCAGGCCGTCATCTCGGTCATCTCGGTGATCTCGGTGGTGGGCGTGGCGGCGGGCGTGATGGCCCTGGTCATCGCACTGGCCATCAACAACGGGTTCCGCAAGACGCTCGAAGTCAGCCTGCTCGGCGCTTACGCCCACATCAACGTGACGGAAAAGGAGCCGGGCTATGGCATCGCGGACTGGCGCGGCCTGGAAGCGAAGCTGGTGAAGTTGCCGCACGTAGTGGCCGCGGCGCCGGCGCTCTACGGCCAAGTCTATCTCTACACCGACCGCGCTTCGAGCGGGGCCGTGCTGAAGGGCATCGAGACCGGTGCGGAACTCGAGACCAGCGACATGCTGCGGCACCTGAAGGCAGGGTCGTTGGCCGGCCTCAGGCCGAACCCGGACGCTCTGCCGGGTATCGTCCTCGGCACCAGCCTGGCGCAGGCATTGGGCGCACACCTGGACGCCACCGTGACGGTGATGAGCCCGCAAGGCGAGTTGACGCCTTTCGGCCAGCGGCCCAGCTCGCAGCGCTTCCGCGTGGTGGGCCTTTTCGAATCGGGCTTCTTCGAAATCGATTCAACCTGGGCGTTCGCTTCGCTCACCGCCGCGCAGCGGCTGCTGGGCCTCGACGACGTGGTCAACAGCGTCGAGCTGAAACTCGACGACATCTACCGGGCCCCGGAAGTCGCCACGCGCGTCGATGGCGTGGTTGGCCCGAAGCTGGCTGCCTCGACGTGGATGGAGCAGAACCGGCACATTTTCAGCGCCCTCAACATGGAGCGCGCGGTGACCTTCGTCACCATCGGCCTCATCGTGCTGGTAGCGGCGCTGAACATCCTCATCACGCTGATCATGATGGTGATGGAGAAGCATCGCGATATCGCCATTTTGGTGTCGATGGGCGCCAAACAAGCGCAAATTCGACGCATTTTCATGTTTCAGGGCGTCCTGATCGGCGTGGTGGGAACCACGGTCGGCCTCACCGCCGGCCACCTGCTTTCGTTCCTCGCCGACAAGTACCGCTGGGTGCGTCTGGACGAAGAAGTCTACGCGCTGAGCTTTGTGCCCTTCGCCCCGCGCTGGATCGATAGCGTCTGGATCGCGGCCCTGGCCATCGCCATCAGCTTCCTGGCGACGATCTATCCAGCCCGCAACGCCTCCCGCATCGCCCCGGCCGAAGCCCTGCGGTACGAGTAGCGCGTCACTTCGGACTCGCGGGCGGCGTTATCTTCTGCATGATGTCCGACACGTAGCTGGTGGTCTGGGGCGGGAGCGGGAAGGCGGCGGCGCTGTCGGCGCGGACCGGCCCGGCATTGTAAGCAGCGAGCGCAAGCATCAGGTCGCCGCCGTAGCGCTCCAGCATTTGTTTCAGGTATTTTGCCCCCGCATCCACGTTTTCGCGCGGGTCGAAGGGGTCGTTGACGCCCAGGCCGGCGGCCGTCGACGGCATCAATTGCATCAGCCCCTCGGCCCCCGAGGGCGATACGGCACAAGGCCGGTACGACGACTCCCTATCGATAACGGCCCGCAGCAGGTCAGGCGTGAGGCCCTCACGCTGGGAAGCCTCTTCCACCATAGGCGCAATCTGGTTTTCGGGAACCGGGTCGCAGTCGGCAACCTCGGCGACGGGCTCAGCCGGGGGTAGCTCTATAAGAGGCTCGGTCCAGGGAACCGTGAAGAACTCCGCTGTCGGCTGGGGCGCCGACCGTAGTTGCCGCTTCACAGAGGCCCTTTGGATCTCTATAGCGGCGCGCTGGCGGGCGATGGGGTCCTCCGCCGCCGGGGCAGGTGGGCTGGAAGTCTGTGCTGCGGCAGCCGCGGCCATCGCCAGCCAAATCGCGAGTCTCATCCCACAAGAGATCGGCTGAATTGCGCGCCAGGTTCAGTCCTTTCGTCCGCCATTCACGAAAGTCTGCTCGCGGCCTGGCGCCGCCAGACGTAGCGTCGCCGAGATCGCGGCGTGGCCATCGAGCGCCGCAGCCAGGGCACGAGTCGCCTCCACCAGCAGCAGCGATCCCAGCGACACGAGCTCCTGGCCGCCATACAACCGGCCGAGCTTGCGGTTGAGCGCGGCGTTGAATCCGGCGGCGAAGATGGCCAGGTCCTTCACGGTTCGGCGCTCGTTGAGGCCGAAATTGGAGGCGAGTTCGCGACCCGCAAGGCCCAGCCCCACCAGGCGGTCGATGAAAAATGCGTCGGTGGTCAGCAGCGCGTTGAGGTAGCGCGGGCGGCGAACGATGCCGGCCAGAACCTCTCGCGCCCGCCAGGACCGGTACTCGCGCGCCAGGTCCTTCCGCCCCGCGCTAATCAGCGACCGTTCGGCGCGCGCCAGGGAGGACATCAAGGGCCGCGCCGCCCACGGACGCGCGAGGCCGGGATTATCCGGGCTCACCAGGTCGTAGGCGAAATCGCTGCGGGGCTGGCCGGAACACGGGTAGGTGCAGCGGTAAAAGAGCAGCGGGTAGGCCAGCGCCGGGTCCTCAAACCGGCTGAGATCGCTGAAGTAGACGTACGGCAGCCAACGCCGAAGCGCCATTTGAACGGCCACCGACACCTTGGAGTAGACATCGAAAAAGTCGGGGGCCTTCTCGCCGGGCGCCCGCAGCCACGCCCCGGCCAGGCTGCCCGGAACGCTCAGCGACACGGACGCCTCGACTTCACCCTGGGGGGCCGAGGCCAGCCAGTCCCAGGGCTCGGAGCCGAAATCGTACGGACCGAGCAGGCGCGGCAACGATTGCGCGAGTTCCGCGGCCGTCGAAACGCGGCTGTCCTCAAAGCCGATCTCGAAGCCGCTGCAGCTCTGCGGATAGAGCAAGGGGGCCCCCAGCAAGAGAGCAGCCTGACCGGCGTTCTTCTCCCCCGCCCGCCGGGGCGTCGCGTGGACGAAGATGCGGCCGTCCTCCTCCGCCACGGCCTTCGCGTTCGCGAGCGCGGTCCAGCGCGCCGGCCACTCTCTGCGGCCGAGGCTCGGCAGGTGTACTTCGACGCTCCTCTCACCTTCGAGCGACTGCGCGAGTTGCTCCTCGACGAGACTTCCCGCCAAAGCGGAACGATAGGCCGCCAGGCCCTCCGGCGTGAAGTCGAACGAGCGGTCGAGAATCGGCCTGCCGCGCGCCGTGAGCCGGCTCAACTCGGCCGCGCACTTCCTCTCCAGCGCCGGGAATGCCTGTTCGTAGATTGTGTTTGCCAGGCGCGTGGCCGCTGCGCTTGGCGCTTCGCCATCGAAAGCGAAGATGGCGCGGAGAACAGGATCGGCACTCGCCGAGGCATCGGGCCGGGCTTCCACTTCGAGGCTCGTTGCGCTCCATTTCGATACGCGCAGGCGCAGCCGGCCGTCCCCATCGAGCGCCACCGCGACCAGAAACGTCGCCGAGAGACTGGCGTTGACGGAGGCATCGACGCCCTGCGGGAACAACTTCGAGAGCTCGCTCCCGAACTCGCCTGGAGCGGTCTCCCGAAGCCAGTGCAGCGCGAAGCGCAGATGCGGCCGGGCCGAAAACGTCAGTCTGTTGTGCAGCCAGAACAACAGGGTGCGGTCTGGGCCGATGTCGGCCGGGCATGCGATCGAAGATGGAGACATAGAGGCCGCCGTTCCAGACGGCAAAGAATTGTACAATCGGGCGGCGCGAAATCGGACCGTCAGGGGGCGGCGCAGCAGGCGCGCAAAGCCGCAAGGTCAAGCGACGGCGCAGGATACGTCGCCGCACTTTTTTTCGCGCGACGTGTGACTGGGGCTAACCGTAATTCGGACTGAGCTGTCCGTTCGGCCGCCGCCCTTCGCATTTTTTCCGCCGCGCCTTCGCTTTTTTGTTGACAGCCTTTCGCCGCCGGGCCTACACTGAAATTGGCTGTTGGGTTGCCTGAGTTCGGCAGCCCTACGGTGTGGATCCTCGGTAGGCGAGGCGTCCGCGCGGCACATAGGCCACTGCCCTGAAGCGTCGAAAGATGCTTGTTCGAAGGGTAGACCAGGAACTCCCGGGTTAAGGGTTTTCCTAAGGTGGCTGAGGTTTTCGAGGCCTCTCACGGCGCGCGGTGCTGAAGCTTGAACCAGTGGGGGAATCCGTCCGCGAGAGTGGGCCATTTCTCCGCTAGGGGAGGAATGGCTTTTTTTGTTCCTCCCTGGCGCTTCGATCTCGCCTTCCAGAAAGGTATATGGTACCCGAAAACGACGATAAGCCTCCCGCAGGCGCGGGCGGCTCGGTTTTGTGGAAGACACGGTCCGGTCCGCGTAGCTGCTAGAGCCTTCCTGGCGCTTCGCCCTCCGCTTCTTCCACATGGCATTCGGTGGTGAACGCGGTGGGCCGAAGATCCGCATTTTTCCTTCGGCATCTCCGTTCAGTCACTTAGTAACTTGCGTGTAAGCTCGCTGCCCCGGTTGACAGCGGCTCTCACGCCCGGACGCCATTTGTGCATTCGTGCGCAAGCGGCAGGAGATGCGCCAATGACCAACAAAGTCATCTCGATGCCCGCGGCTGGCGTGGCCGAAATGCCGGTCCGCGGGCGCGTAGTCCGGTCCAAGTGGGCTCATAGCCTGCTTACGTTTCTGGCGGTCCTGGGACCCGGCCTGATCGTCATGGTGGCCGATAACGATGCCGGCGCGGTCTCCACTTACACCCAGGCGGGCGCCCAGTACGGGAACCATCTTCTCTGGACGGTCCTGCTCTTATTGCCGGTTTGCTACTTCATTCAGGAGATGGTGGTGCGCCTCGGCATCGCGACGGGCAAAGGCCACGCCGCGATGATCTATCAGCGGTTCGGCAAGTGGTGGGGCCTGTTCTCGCTGGTCGATCTGGAGCTGGTGAACTTCCTCACGCTGGTCACGGAGTTCGCGGCCATCGCCCTGGCGTCGGCGAAGCTGGGCGTCGATCCGCGCATCGGCGTGCCGCTTTCCGGGGTTGGTCTGATGATCATCGTACTCACCGGCAGCTATCGCCGCTGGGAGCGCACGGTGGTCTTTCTGTGCGCTCTGGACATGGCATGGTTCTGGATCGCGTTCCGGCTTCATCCGTCGCTGGGCGCGGTCGCTCGCGGGGCGCTGATTCCGTCGGTCCCGTCCGGCGGCTTTACGCCGGAGCTGATGTTTCTGGTGATCGCCATCGTGGGAACCACCATCGCGCCCTGGCAGCTTTTCTTTCAGCAGAGCTGCATCGCCGATAAGCGCCTGCGCTTTTCCGACGTGGGGGCGGCGCGCCTCGATACATTTCTGGGCGCCTGCGTCACGGTGACCGCGGCCGGCTGCATGATGATCGCCGGCGCCTCGTCTCTTAAGCACGGGTTCGCGTTCACAGATCCGGCGCAGATGGCGATGGACATCGGCGGCTATATGGGCGCCGGAGTGCGCACGGCGATCCTGCTGATGATGATCAACGCCGCCGTCCTGGGGACCACGGCGATTTCGCTTTCGAGCGCGTGGGCCTACGGCGAAGTCCGGGGCTGGCCGCACAGCCTCCAGCTTCCGGTGCGCAAGGCTCCGGGGTTCTACCTGGTCTATCTGCTGTGCGTGGCGGCTGCCGCGGGAATCGTACTGATTCCGGGCGCTCCGCTGCAATTGATCATTCTGGGCGTGCAGGTGCTGGCCGGAGTCATGCTTCCCTCGGCCATCATCTTTTTGCAGCTTCTGCTCAACGACAAGGAGCTGCTCGGCGAGTATGCCAACAAGCGTTGGAACAACATCGTGAACTGGACCATCATCGCCGTCCTGTTCGCGCTTTCGCTGGTTCTGGCGGCGCAGGTGGCGCTGCCGAATCTGTTTCCGAAATAGCCGATGAAGGAGGACACGACAATGGCAACCATGACGACGAATCGATTCCTGGTGGTTCATCCGCTCGACGACGTTGAGGAGCGGAAAGTGGACACCGAGGCGCTCGGCCCCATGCCGATGACGCGGAGCGTCCGCTACTCCCTGTTCAGCCTGCGCGGGTACCTGATTCTGATGGTGCTGATGGTGTTCTATCATGTGGCCGACCTGGCGGGCGTATTTGCAAAGCACGCGCATTGAGGGCGACTATGCGAGATGAGGTTGGACAAAATCGTGAACCGTTTTGTAACATTTATCGCCTGGGGCTTCCTGTCCCTGCCGCTCATGCTGCGCGGACAGGAAGCCGCCGATCCGGCTCAGCCTCCCGCCGAAACCTGGTGGAGCGTTCATTTCCAGGCGACCTCCATCGGCCAACACCACGGTGACTTCCCCGCCCTCTACTCGGGGCCGAAAAGTCTGCCTGACCACCCCGAAAGCAGAGTCTCGCTGACCGCCACGGCATTCCTGGCTGCACGCTTCGGACACTGGCAATTCGTCATCAATCCCGAAGACGCCGGCGGCGAAGGATTCGGCAGCGTCAGCGGCATTGCGGGCTTCACCAACGGCGAAATGCCCCGCGTGCAGAAGGCGGCTCCAACGCTCTACCTGGCCCGCGGGTACGCCAGCTACACCGTTCCTTTCGGCACCGGAACGGAGCACGCGGATGACGGCCCGAATCAAGTGGCCGGCGCCCGGCCCGTCTCGCGCCTGACGCTCACCGCAGGCAAGTTCGCCATGACGGATTTCTTCGACACCAACGCCTACAGCGACGATCCGCGCGGGCAGTTCATGAATTGGAGCATCATGTACAACGGCGCCTGGGATTATCCGGCCGATACGCGAGGCTACACGTTCGGCGTTGTGGCCGAGCTGACCGAGCGCCGGTGGTCGCTGCGCGTCGCGCAGGCTCTGATGTCCACGGTCGCCAACGGGCCCATTCTCGATTGGCGCGTGGCGGAAAACCGCGCCAATGTAGCCGAGTGGGAAACCCGCTACAGCCCCGGCGGACAGGCTGGCGTCCTGCGCCTACTCGGATTCGCGAACACCTACGACGGAGGTAACTTCCGCGAGGCTATTCTGGCGAACGGCGGCACCGATCTGGCGGCCACGCGCCGCAACGGCACTCTGAAATACGGCTTCGGGCTGAGCCTGGAACAGGCAATCACGCACGAAATCGGCGTTTTCGCGCGCTATGGCTGGGCGGACGGAAAGAACGAGGACTTCGAATTCTCCCAGATCGACCGCTCCCTCAGCGGCGGCGTCTCTGTCGGCGGCGCACGGTGGCGGCGCGCAGCAGACCGCGTGGGCGTGGCGGCGGTGCGCAACTACCTATCCGGCGACCAGCGGGTCTTTCTCGCCGATGGCGGCCTGGGCTTCCTCATCGGCGACGGCCGACTCAACTACCGGCCCGAGACCATCCTCGAAACCTACTACGCCTTTCAGGTAGTGAAGTTCCTCATCGTGAGCCTCGATTACCAGCGCGTTGAGAACCCCGCCTATAATTACGACCGCGGTCCGGTGAACGTCTACAGCCTGCGCCTGCACGTGGAGCGATGACGGCGCCGCTCCCGTGTACGATGTAAGGCATGGGACAATTCCGGGGCGTGGACTTCCTCCAGATCGATAGCCTGTTCAGCGAAGAGGAGCTGCTGGTGCGCCAGACCGCGAGGCAGTTCGTCGACGAGCGCCTCATCCCCGTCATTCGCGATTGCTACCGCGACGCCCGCTTCCCCTCCGAGCTGATCCCCGAGTTGGGCCGTCTGGGGTTTCTCGGCGCCAATCTCGAAGGCTACGGCTGCGCGGGGCTGAACAACGTCGAGTACGGACTCATCATGCAGGAGCTCGAACGGGGCGATTCCGGCCTGCGCAGCTTCGTCTCCGTGCAGGGCGCGCTGGTGATGTACCCCATCCTGACCTTCGGCTCCGAGGACCAGAAACAGCGCTGGCTGCCGCGTCTGCAATCGGGCGAGGCGATCGGCTGCTTCGGGCTTACAGAGCCCGATTTCGGCTCGAATCCCGCTGGTATGCGGACCCGCGCACGCCGTCAGGGCGATTGCTGGGTGCTCGACGGCGAGAAAACGTGGATCACCAATGGCACCGCCGCCGCCGTGGCCGTTGTGTGGGCGCGGGCGGAGGATGGCGTTCGAGGCTTCCTGGTGGAGCGGGGCACGCCCGGATTCACCAGCACCGACATACACGGCAAGTGGTCCATGCGCGCCTCGGTGACCTCCAGTCTGTCGCTTGCGGATTGCCGCGTCCCCGCCGCCAACATGCTGCCGGGGGCGAAAGGCCTCAAGTGCCCGCTGATGTGCTTGGCTCAGGCTCGCTACGGCATCGGCTGGGGCGTCATCGGCGCCGCCATGGATTGCTACGAAACCGCGCGGCAGTATGCCATCGTGCGGAAGCAGTTCGATGACCGGCCCATCGCCTCGCACCAATTGGTGCAGGAGAAGCTGGCCTGGATGATCACCGAAATCACCAAGGCGCAACTTCTGGCCGTGCAAGTAGGCCGGCTCAAGGACCGGGGCAAGGCCGAGCCGGCACACATCTCGATGCTCAAGCGGAACAACGCCGCGGTGGCGCTCGATTGCGCCCGCCTGAGCCGCGATCTTCTGGGCGCCAACGGCATCACCGACGAGTACCCCATCATGCGGCACCTGTGCAACCTTGAAACCGTGAAGACCTATGAGGGCACGGATCACATACACGCGCTGGTGATCGGCGAGAAAGTCACGGGGATTCCGGCATACAAATAGGCGGCGCCGGAGTGTTCGAATTCGAGAATCGCAATCCCACAAGCGGCGCGGCGGGCGGCTCGTTGGTCAATGGAATGAAGCGCTTACGGCTGGCATCAGCCGTGCACGAATAAGCTCCCTTATGGCGACCTTCTGGCAGGACCTGCGCTACGGAATACGGATTCTGAAGGGCAGCCCGGGGTTCACCATTGTGGCCGTGCTCACCCTGGCGCTCGGAATCGCTGCCAGCACGACGGTCTTCGGCTGGATTGATTCCGTACTCCTGCGGCCGCTGCCTGGGGTGGCCGACGGCGAGCGGCTGGTAGCCCTCGAATCCGTCCAGCCCGACCGCGAAGGCCACGGCATCTCCTATCGCGACTTTCGAGATTACCGGGACAACCTGAAACTGCTCTCCGGCCTGGCCGCATCTGAGCAGCCGAATTCGTTCAGCGTCGGGGAAGGCGAACGGGCCGAGCGCGTCTGGGGCGAGTTGGTCTCGGGCAATTACTTCGCCGTGTTGGGTGTGAAGCCGCTCCGGGGCCGTTTCTTTTCGCCTGAGGAACGCGGCGACAAGCCTGGGGCGTACCCCGTCGTCGTGATCAGCGAGCGGCTGTGGCGCAGCCGATTCCGCAGCGATCCCGGCGTGGTGGGCAGGACCGTTCGCGTCAACGGCTGCCGCTTGACGGTTGTGGGCATCGCACCCCGGACTTTCTTCGGCATCACGCGTGGCCTGGGCTTCGAGATGTGGGCGCCCGCCATGATGGCCCCGCAACTGGGCCTGAGGAGCGCCTCCGATCTGGATAGCCGGAGGTTCCGAAGCTACCAGGGCATCGGCCGGCTCAGGCCGGGAGTGTCCGTCGGGCGCGCGCAGGCTGAGGCGGCGGCCTTGGCGGCTCAGTTGGCGCGGGAGAACCCGAAAACGAACGAAGGCGTTGGCGCCGGGCTCTACGCGGAGCCGCTGGGGCACACCGGGGCGCAGGACTTGCTGCGCGCCCCTCTCACGCTGCTGCTGGCGATGTGTTTCGTGGTGCTGCTGATCGCGTGCGCCAACGTCGCCAATTTGCTGCTGGCACGCTCCGCCGCTCGCCAGAGGGAACTCGGCATTCGCATGGCGCTCGGCGCTGGCCGGGGACGGCTGGCCCGGCAGTTGCTCACTGAGTCCTTGCTGCTGGCCGGATTGGGAGCGCTGGTGGGTGCGCCCATGGCGGCGTGGGCCGGGCAGGGGCTGTCCTATCTGGCTCCCTCGAGCTTCGGTCTTCCGGTGCACATCGCGCTCGAGACACACAAGGAAACGCTCGCTTTTGCGATCCTGATCTCGGCGATCGCAGCCCTGGTGGCGGGGATTTCGCCGGCCCTGCATGCGGTGCGCAGCAATCCGAACGAGCATCTGAAGGAAGGCGGGCGCAGCGCGACCTCGGGAGCGCAATCGCACCGTCTGCGCGGGCTCTTCGTGTCCTCGCAGGTTGCGCTCGCGCTGGTGGCGCTGGTTGGCGCCGGTCTGTTTATCCGGAGTTTTTGGGCAGCGCGGACCCTCAATCCCGGCTTCGATCCACGCCACGTGCTGGTTTCGCAGTTTCACCTCACGAGCCCCGGCTACGACGCCGAGCACCGCAGGCAGTTCCGTTTTCGCTTGCGGGACCGGCTCGAATCGGCGCCGGGAATCGTGGATGTAAGCTACGCCGACCGGGTCCCGCTGGGCTTCGGCTTGGGCCCCTCAACCGATCTGGAGATCGCCGGCTACGTGCCGCGCCAGGGCGAGACTATGGGCGTGGCCCGCGATTTGGTCGGGCCCGGCTACCTCCGCACGCTGGGCGTCCCGCTGATGGCAGGCCGGGAGTTCACGACGCACGACGTCGCTGCGGCCGAACCGGTCATCGTGGTCAACCAGTCTTTCGCGCGGCGGTTCTTCGCGGGCGCCAATCCGCTTGGGCGCAAGGTCCGCGCATGGGGGCAGTGGTTCACCGTGGTGGGCCTGGCGAGGGACAGCAAATATTACCGGCTGTCCGAGCCCCCGCGGCCGTACTTCTTCGCGTGCATGGAGCAGCAGGAGCCCGACAGGGAGATCGACTTCTACGTTCGCACCGCGGGCACTCCGGACGAGGCGCTACGGACGCTGCGCCGGGAAGCTGCGGCGGTGGATCCGGAAGTGGGGGCCTTCGAGGCGATGCCGCTGGCGGAGTACATCGCTGGTCCTCTTTTCCCGCAGAAGATTGCGGCGAGCCTGCTCAGCGTGCTGGGCGCGCTCTCGCTCCTGCTGGCGGGGGTGGGCCTGTACAGCGTGATGGCGTACGCGGTGAGCCAGCGGCGGAACGAGATCGGCATCCGTATGGCGCTGGGCGCGCCCGCGGGCGACGTGCTCACGATGATTATGCGCCAGGGGCTGACGCTCACGGCCGCGGGCCTGGGGGCCGGCCTCCTCGCGGCTCTGGGCGCGACGCACCTGGTAGGGAGCATGTTGACCAGCGTGAGCGCAACGGACCCGGCGATTTTCTGCGGGGCGATGGCGTTCCTGGGAGCCGTGGCCCTTCTGGCCAGCTATCTGCCAGCGCGGAGGGCCACCAAGGTGGATCCGATGACGGCGCTCAGGTGCGACTAGGCCGGAGCGCGACTAAAACGCCCGGCGATACTGCACCGGAGGCGTGAGCTTGTGGCCCAGGCGGCGGGCGGCGTGCAGCGGCCAGTAAGGATCGCGCAGCATCTCGCGGGCGAGCAGGACGATGTCGGCCTTGCCGGTGGCAATGATCTCGTTGGCCTGCTCGGGCTCCGTGATCAGGCCGACCGCGCCGGTAGCGATGCCGGCCTCCTGACGAATGCGCTCGGCGAAGGGGACCTGATAGCCGGGGCCAAGCGGGATCATCACGTGCGGCATCAGGCCGCCCGAAGAGCAATCGATCAGATCGACGCCCAGAGGCTTCAGCCGCTGCGCGAGCAGAATGGATTGATCGGCGTCCCAGCCGTCCTCGGCCCAGTCGGTCACGGAAATCCGTACGAACAGCGGGAATGCCGCGGGCCAGATTTCGCGAACGGCCCAAACTACGTCGCAGAGCGCGCGAATGCGGTTGCCGAGCGGGCCGCCGTATTCGTCGGTCCTCCGGTTGCTCAACGGCGAGAGAAATTCGTGCAGCAGGTAGCCGTGCGCTGCGTGAATCTCCAGGAGGCGGAATCCCGCTTCTACCGCGCGCCGCGCCGCCGCCGCAAACGCCGAGGCGATGTGCCGGATTTCCGGCACCGTCAATTCCTCCGGCGGCACTTCTTTCTCGAGAAAGGGAATGGAGCTAGGGGCCACCGGCCGCCAGCCGCCCTTCTCGGCAGGGATCTGGGCGCCGCCCTCCCAGGGTGCCGAGGTGGATGCCTTGCGGCCGGCGTGCGCGAGCTGAATGCCCGAAACCGCGCCCTGCGCTTCGATGAAGTGGACGATGCGCGCCAGCGCCGGAATATGGTCGTCACTCCAGATTCCCAGGTCCTGGGGCGAGATGCGCCCGCGGGGCTCCACGGCGGCCGCCTCGGTCATCACCAGCCCGGCGCCGCCCGCCGCGCGGCTGCCGAGGTGCACGAAATGCCAGTCCGTGGCCAGACCTTCCTCGCAGGAATACTGGCACATGGGCGAGACCGCGATCCGGTTTCGCAACCGCACCTCGCGGAAGGAAACGGGCGTGAACAGGCCGAGCTCGTCCATAAGCTACAGTATCGCGGGAATTGGAGTCGCTTGCACGGTACAATGGCTCCAGGGGACTCGGGGCTGTTCCTGGGGAGGCGGAATTTTTCCGGCAGAATCGTAAAGCGGGCGGCCAGCATCAAAAGGGGTGGACGCCGATGCGCGCACGGATTAGCGACTACGTAGAGCTGACTAAGCCCACCATTACGTGGCTGATTCTCGGCAGCACGGCGGTGGGCTACTATTTCGGACTGGCGAACGGCGCGCCACGGTGGCTGGTGTTGCTCCACACGCTTCTGGGGACCGGCCTGCTCGCTTCCGGCACGGCGACGCTCAACGAGTGGTACGAGCGCGAGGCCGATGCGAAAATGCGGAGGACGGAGGCGCGGCCAATCCCTTCCGGGCGCGTGAGGCCGGGCCAGGCGCTGGCTTTCGGCATCGTCCTTTCGGCCCTCGGCTTTGCCGACCTGGCCCTGGCGGTGAACCTGCTTGCGGCGATGTGGGGGCTGGCCACGCTCGCCACCTACCTGCTGCTTTATACGCCGCTCAAACAACGCACGCGGCACGCCACCACCATCGGCGCGTTTCCCGGCGCGATGCCGCCGTTGATCGGGTTCGCGGCCGCCTCGGGCGGCCTTTCGGCGCAGGCCTGGGTGCTGTTTGCGATTCTGTTCTTGTGGCAATTCCCGCATTTCCTCGCCATTGCCTGGATGTATCGCGAGGACTACGGGCGCGCGGGCATCGTGATGCTGCCGGTGGTGGAGCCGGACGGTAAATCGACGGCGCGGCAGATCGTCTTCGCGTCGCTGTTGCTGATTCCCGCCAGCCTAGCGCCCGGCTTCCTGCACATGACGGGCACGCTGTACCTGGCCGGCGCGCTCGCGTTGGGAACGGCGTTTCTGGCGGCCGGGCTGCGCGTCGCCTTCGAGCGCACACGGTTGCGGGCGCGGCAGGTGCTGCTTGCGTCAGTGGTCTACCTGCCGCTGCTTTACGGTTTGATGTTGCTGGACAGGCCGCGGCTGTGATCGTTACCGTAGAAAACCTCACGCGCCAGTACGGTCCACGGACCGCGCTTGCGGGCATTTCGTTTCAGGTGCACGAGCGCGAGATCTTCGGCGTGCTCGGCCCGAACGGCGGCGGAAAATCGACGCTGTTCCGCATCCTGGCTACCATGCTCGCGCCCTCTTCCGGTTCGGCCAGCGTGGCGGGTTACGACGTCGAGCGGCAGCCGGCCGAAGTCCGCAGGCGCATCGGCGTGGTCTTCCAGTCGCAGAGCCTGGACAAGAAGCTGACCGTCTTCGAGAACCTGCGCGCGCAGGGGCATTTGTTCGCCATGCACGGCCGGGCGCTCGCGGAACGGATGGACGAGGTGGCCGAGCGTCTGGGCATAGCCGACCGGCGCGGCGATCTGGTCGAGACGCTCTCGGGCGGCTTGCGCCGCCGCGTCGAGATCGCCAAGGGCCTGCTGCATCGGCCCGCGGTGCTGTTGATGGACGAGCCATCCACCGGCCTCGATCCCGGTGCACGGCGGGAACTGTGGCAATACGTCGAGGAGTTGCGCGACCAACAGGGCATCACGGTTCTGGTGACCACTCACATTCTGGACGAGGCCGACCGCGCCGACCGCCTGCTGTTGCTGCACCAGGGCAAGGTGGTCGCCCAGGGCGCTCCAGCGGACTTGAAGGCGCGCATCGGGGGTGACGTGGTGATTCTGGACGTGGATGAGCCGGCGCAGTTGCTGCCGGAGCTTCGAGCGCGGCTGGGCGTGGAGGCTGCAGCGGTCAACGGCTCCCTGCGCGTCGAAATCGGCAACGGTCACCGCTTCATCGCCGAAGCGGTGGAGGCCTTCCCCGGTGCGATCCGCTCGGTGGCGCTTCACAAGCCGACGCTCGAAGACGTCTTCCTGGATGAAACGGGAGCGCGGCTGACATGACTTTCTGGCTGCCCGTCTGGACCCTGTGGAGCCGCGAGTTGGTGCGCTTCTGGCGCGAAAAGGCGCGCGTGGCCGGCTACATCGGCTCGCCGCTGGTGTTCTGGGTGCTCATCGGCTCCGGCTTCGGCGATCTGGGCTTTTTCTTCCCCGGAGCGCTGGTGTTGACCGTGATGTTCTCCGCGGTGTTTTCAACCATGTCGCTGATCGAGGACCGGCGCGAGGGCTTTCTGCTCTCGATGCTGGTTTCTCCGGCGCCGCGCAGTTCGATGGTGCTCGGCAAAATTCTGGGATCCTCGACGCTGGCCTGGGTGCAGGGGATGGTTTTTCTGTGCTTCGTGCCAGCGACCGGCCACGCGCCGGGTGCGGCCGGGTTGACCGAAGCGGCGGGCGCGATTCTGCTGATCGCGTTTATGTTTACGGTGGCGGGATTCGTCATCGCGTGGCAGATGGAATCGACACAGGGTTTTCACGCGGTGATGAATCTGGTCCTGCTGCCGCTGTGGCTGGTTTCGGGTTCGCTGTTCCCGATGGCTAAAGCGCACGGCTGGGTACAGTGGCTGATGCGCGCGAACCCCGTAACGTACGCGGTCACGGCGCTGCGCGCGCCGCTCGAAGGCCACGCGGGAGCGGCCGGCGCCATCGTGACTGCGTCGTGCGCCGCGGTGTTGTTCGTGGCCGCAACGGCCTCAGCGGGGCGGCGAACGGCGAGGACGTTCGCATGAAGCCGCTCACGCGCGTCTCCCTCACCCTCGTACTCGGGCTTGCGGGTTGCGTAAGGGAGCCGCTGCCGACCTATAGCCACGTTCCCTCATTCGTGCTGACGTCGCAGACCGGCGCGCAGTTCGATAGCAAGACGCTCGACGGCAACATCTGGGTGGCGGATTTCTTTTTCACCACGTGCATGGGCCCGTGCCCGCGCATGTCGGCGCAGATGCACTGGGTCCAGAAACAGATCGCCGGCCTGGCCGGCGTCAAACTTGTTTCGTTCACGGTAGACCCGGAGCACGACACGCCAACGGTGCTGGCCGCCTACGCCGAGCGATTCCGGGCGCAGCCAGACCGCTGGTTTCTGCTGACCGGGCCGCAGGCGTCGCTCAACGCGCTCGACCGCGACACGTTCCACATGGGCAACGTGGACGGCACGTTTAACCACTCGACGCTGTTCGCGCTCGTAGACCGCCGCGGGTTCATCCGCGGCTACTACCACACGGAAGAAGGGGAAAGCCTCGACCCGTTGATCGCAGGCATCCGGCGGCTGGCGAAGGAAGAGTAGATGACCGTCCACGATCTTCCCGCGGTGAATGCTACGCTGAACGGCACGGCGGCGGTGCTGTTGGTGTGGGGCTTCACGCTCATCCGGCGCGGGCGCAAGCTGGCGCATCGCAAGGTGATGCTCACGGCGTTCGCGGTCTCGAGCGTGTTCCTGGCCTGCTACCTGATCTACCACGCGCAAGTAGGAGCGGTGCGCTTCCCGCGGACCGGCGCCATCCGCACGGTCTACCTCGCGATTCTGTTCACCCACACGCTGCTCGCGGCCGCCGTGCCGCCGCTCGCCATTGTGACGCTCTCGCGCGGCCTGCGCGGCCGTTTCGACCGTCACCGCACCATCGCACGCTGGACGCTGCCCATCTGGCTTTACGTCAGCGTCACGGGCGTGGTGGTGTACTGGATGCTGTACCGGATGTAGCCCGCCGCCCGCCGAACACCGCCAGCTCGAACGCCTTGAAACAGCAATCGACGTCCGTGTAGCCGATGGCGCGCAGCCATTCGCACTGCGCTTCGACCGGGGCCAGGATGTTGGCGTCCCTATCGGGACGGTTGATGTAGGCGGCCGTGATTTCTTCGCGCGATCTTCCCGGCTGCCAGCGCTCCAGGCTATCGAGGAACGCCTCGTCGTTGAGGCGGTTGAGCCACGGGGTCGCCGATGCGACGTGCTCCACATTCACGAAGATCGCGCCGGGCGCAAGCAGTCCGTGAATCTCCGCGTAGAGCTCCTTCTTGCGCGCATCGGGCTGGTGGTGGATGGAGAAACCGGAGACCACGGCATCGAACGGGCCGAACGGAGCGGCGGCGCGGGTCCAGGACGGCTGCCCGTAGTCCACGCTGAGCAGATCCACGCTCGCCTCCCGGGGCGCGAAGCGTTTGCGCGCGGCGTCGAGCATCGGCTCGGAGAAATCGAGAAGCAGGGCGCGGGCCTGGGGATAGCGGTCCAGGATGGCGGCCGCGAGCACTCCGTCACCGCAGCCCAGGTCGAGGATTCTCTCGACCGGCCGCTCGCAGGCGGCGATCAGACGCAGCATGATCTCGATCTGCGCCTGGGCGAACGGGATTGCTCCGCGAATGCCTTCGAGGAAGGTCGCCGCGAGCGTAGAAGATTTCCAGACTGCGTCGGTGGGCTTGGCCATTCCCCAGTGTAAGACAGGGCTCTTCAGGCCTGCTAGAATCCACTCAAGATGGCCACACGTATGAATCCCTCCGCCGGGAACCGGGCCTCTGCCGGCTTTCCAATCGCTCTCGTCATCGCGCTCGCAATCGCTGCAGCGGCTGCGGTGGCCGTGCTCGTTCTGCTGCGTGGCGGGCCGCAACCGCAACGCGCTCCGGTGTTGACGCAGGAGGCGCGCGCCTACGTGCACGGGGGCTACCTCAACCTGACCGACGTCAACATGAGCGCGAAACAGAACTTCGCGGAGCAGACGCTGGTGGAGGTCACCGGCAAGATCACCAACACCGGCAACCGCATGTTGAAACAGATCGATCTCAATTGCGTCTTCCGCGACCCGTCGGGCCGGGTGGTGCTGCGCGACCGTGTGTCCATCGTCAAAGAACAACTCGGCGGATTGAAGCCGGGGGAGACGAAGGACTTTCGGCTGCCGTTCGACACCATTCCGGAAAGCTGGAATCAAGTGCTGCCGGAGTTGGTGATCGCCCAGATTACGTTCGGATAGCGCGCGTCAGGCTCCCGCCGCGAGGATCATCATCGCGAACGAGAGGGCGGTCAGCGCAATCGCGACGGAGGCGGCGGCGCGCCAGAAGCGCTCGCCCAGAGTGTTCACCAGCTTCGGGGTTCCGGCTACGTAGGCGACGCAAAACCCTCCGATCAGGCCGCCGATGTGCCCGGCGTTATCAATAAACGGAATCAAGAATCCCATCGCCAGAATGTAAACCACCCAACGGACGTACATTCCGCGCATCGCCACCGCCGCAGGATTGGCGCGATGGCGCACGCCCAAGGCAATCATGGCGCCGATCAGCCCAACAATGCCGGCCGAGGCGCCCACGGATGGCACGCTGTCCGACCACAGGGAGCTCAGGAAGAAACCGGAGACGGTGGCGATGAAATAGATGACGATCATGCGGGCGGCGCCAAAGATCTCCTCGACCTGTGCGCCCACATCGAACAGCACCCATGAATTCATCAGAATGTGGAAGATGCTGCCGTGTAGGAAGCCGGCGGTCACCAGGCGCCACCACTGGCCCGTTTCGAAGACTCGATACTTTGCGCCCAGCCGGTACAGAGTCGGGACGTTGACGCCGGTCAGCACATTCGCCGACCCGCCCATGCTCATGGCCAGGGTAGCCGCGAACAGGCCGCAATTGATGAGCAGGATAATGGACGTAGTGAAACGGGCGTGAGGGATAAACCCGCCGAGAATGTCGCTCGGATGACGCGGGTCAATCGCGCGCGGGCCCACCTGGTTGTTACAGTACGGGCAGACGCGGTCGGCGGTGGTGATGAAAGCCCGGCAGTGCGGGCACATGCGGCGTTTATCCATGGCCAAATCCCATTGTAGCGGACACTTGCGGAGCGCTCGCCTCATGCGTGTTGTACAATTCGTGTTCAGTTCGCGGCGCGAGGATGGGATCGGTTGAGATAAGATCGAAGTAACAAACTAACTGGGGGTGCGATGAAAGTCTCCATTGTAGGCGCGGGCTATGTCGGCATTACTACCGGAGTTACGTTGGCCTATCTCGGCCACTCGGTAACGCTGCTCGATTCCGACGAAGCGAAGATCGGGATGCTGCGGCAGGGCCGATTCCCGATTTACGAGCCCTTCCTTGAGGAGACCGCCGCGCTGGCGCAGCCGAGGCTGCGATACACCACCGACGCCACGGAGGCGCATTCGGAAGCCGACGTCATTTTCATCGCAGTGGGCACGCCGCCGCTGGCGGACGGCAACCCCGACCTATCGTATCTGCGAGCCGCGGCCACCACGGTGGGCGAACGGCTGGGCGACTCGTTCGTTGTCGTGGTCAACAAATCGACGGTTCCGATCGGGTGCGGCAACTGGGTGGAGTCGCTGGTGCAGGAGGCCTTCGAGGCGCGCAACGGGAGCCGATCGAAGGGCCGCTTCTCCGTGGCTTCGAATCCGGAGTTTCTGCGCGAGGGCTCGGCGCTGCACGATTCGTTCTACCCGAACCGCGTGGTGATCGGTTCGGACAATCCGCGCGCTCTCGAGCACCTTTACGCGCTCTACCGGCCGGTGGCGGAGCAGACCTTTCCGGCGCCGAGCTTCCTTCCCCGCCCGGAGTCGCTCGGGGCCGTGCCGCTCATCACCACCAACCTGGCTTCGGCGGAGCTGATCAAGTACGCCGCGAACGCGTTTCTGGCGCTCAAAATCAGCTTCATCAACGAAATTGCGCAATTGGCCGAGAAGGTGGGCGCCAATGCCACCGAGATCGGCAAAGGCATCGGCCTCGACGCGCGCATCGGGACGCGGTTCCTGGAGGCCGGGCTCGGCTGGGGCGGCTCGTGCTTTGGAAAGGACACCTCGGCGCTGATTGCCACGGCCCGCGAGTACAACCTGACGATGCCCATCGTGGCGGCGGCGCGCGAGGTGAACTACCGCCAGCGGGACCGCGTTCTGGAGAAGCTGCTGGCGACGCTGAAGATTCTCAAGGGACGAACGATCGGGCTGTTGGGCTTGGCCTTCAAGCCGCAAACGGACGACCTGCGCGACGCCCCAGCGATCGACATCGCGCGCCGCCTGACCGAGCGGGGCGCCAAGGTCCGCGCGCATGACCCCATCGCCCTCAACCGCGCCCGCCGCGAGTGCGATTCGAGCATCGGCCTGGTGGATTCGGTGGAGGACCTGGCGCAGAATGCCGACGCGCTGGTGCTGGTAACCGAGTGGCCGCAATACCGCGAGCTGCCTTGGGCCAAGCTGGCGGACGCGATGCGCACGCCGCTCCTGCTCGATGGCCGCAACTTCCTGGATCAGGCGATGCTTGAGGCGGCTGGCTTCCAATACATCGGGATGGGGCGATAGGCGCTCACGCCACGCCCAGCCGCTGGTCGATCCGCTCGAGGTGGCGGCCGATCCGATCCAGCCTCGCCAGCAGTTCGGACGGCTTCGGCTCCGTGGCCGCGATTCCTCTAATGTAGAAGGCGCCGCCGGGCAGCAACTCGCAGTGCTCGATCTCGTTCAGGTTGGCGAAGCCCTGGCGGTGCGCTACGGCCAGCAGTTCCCCCTCCGACAGCATCTCCTTCCCGAGCGCGCGATGTCGGATGCGGCCGTTTTCGATCAGCACGGACGGCCCGCCTTCGAGAATCCGATCGAGAGTCTTGTGCTGGAAGACGAAACGCACAACCAGGTAGTTGATGGCGAACAGGGACAGCGCGCCGATCAGACCGCCCGTGACCGAATTATCGTCACCAATGATGGCGTTCTGAACGGTATTCGAGATGGAAAGCAGCACCACGAGGTCGAACGAATTCAACTGGGCCAGTTGCCGCTTGCCGAAGATGCGGAGACAGACCAGAACGAACGCGTATACGATAACGGGCCGCAGGATCTTCTCGAGGACACCGATCTTGAGGGCGAACATGTCCGGGGCGATACCTGCCAGCGCGGGCGCAAACATACACACCTCCTCGCAGCAGGATCGCACACAGAGGGGCGGCGTTTGGCTGAACGCGGCCGGCCATCGGCCAAGAGCGGGCTCCAGACCGGGCCCCAGACCGGGCCTCAGACGAGCACTTTGGACGCTTGCGAATGCGTCACTGCGTATGCGACAAGCTGTGCGGTCGAGTGAAGGCCGATCTTTTTACAAATGTGTTTACGGTGGTTGTTCACCGTGTAAATGCTCAGGGTAAGCGCCTCGGCAATCAACCGGCTGGTCTTTCCCTGCGCAATCATTTCGAGCACTTCCTGTTCCCTGCGCGTGAGTGGGTTATCTGGTGGCATAGTGGGGGACCGGATCAACCGAAACTTTAGCAAACTGCGGAAGCCTAGTCCAATCGGGCTATGCAGTTTAGTTTCATGCGCTTAGCCTATTTTGCCCTATCGGATGGCCAAGTATACATGAAGTTTAATGTGACAGGCGCGTGACTCCGTTGCTCCCTCGGGGGGACTAGCCGCATCCAATCGGGGGACAGACCGACGTAGGTCTTTTCACAACACACAGTTACAGGAGTCGGCACCAGGTGGATATGCGTCAGGATCAACTCACATCGCGAGAGGTCGAAGTCTTTGGGCTGGTAGCCCAGGGCAAGACGAGCAAGCAGATCGGCGGGGAGCTGGACATCAGCGTCCACACGGTCAACAATCATCGCAAGCGAATCTGCCGGAAGCTGCGGGTGCACTCGACGGCCGAGCTGGTGGCTGTTGGGGCAAAGCACTTCCTGGAGTTGGAGAGGGAGTCGATCGAACAGGCCAGCTTCCAGGCTGCAGGCGTGCAGCCTATCGCTTAAAGCTGCAGGCGTGCAGCCTATCGCTTAAAGCGGCAGGCGTGCAGCCTATCGCCTGAAGAATTCGTCCACGGCGGCGGCGGTGCGCTCGATGTCGTCGCCGGAGTGCGCCGCGGAAAGGAACGCCGCCTCGAACTGCGAGGGCGGGAAGCAGCACCCCCGCTCCAGCATCCAGTGGAAGAACTCCGCGAAGCGCGCCCGGTCGGAGCGCTGCGCAGAGGCGTAGTCCGTCACCGGAAGCCCGGTGAAGAAGAACGTCAGCATGGAACCGGCACGGTTGACGGTGATGCCCGCGGGGGCGGCGTCTGCCAGGCGCTGAGCGCTGTGATCGAGCGCGGCGTAGACTTCCGGGTGCGCTTCCAGGTGCCGCAACATGGCGAGCCCCGCGGCGACGGCCAGCGGGTTGCCGGAGAGTGTCCCAGCCTGGTAGACCGGCCCAGCCGGGGCCACCATGGACATGACGTCGCGCCGGCCGCCATACGCGCCCACGGGCAGCCCTCCGCCGATCACTTTGCCAAGCATGGTGAGGTCCGGCCGGATTCCGTAAAGCTGCTGCGCGCCGCCGAAAGCGACGCGGAACCCGGTCATCACCTCGTCGAAAATAAGCAGCGAGCCGAACCGCGCCGTCGTTTCGCGCAAGGCCTCCAGAAACCCCGGCGCCGGAGGAACGCAGCCCATGTTGCCCGCCACCGGTTCCACGATCACCGCCGCAATCCGGTCCCCGCGCCGTTTGAAGCACTCCACCACGCTCTCGATGGAGTTATAAGGCAGGGCGATGGTGGTATCGGCGAAAGGCTTGGGAACGCCCACGGTATCGGGAATGCCGAGCGTCGCGACACCCGAGCCCGCCTTCACCAGCAGCGAATCCACGTGGCCGTGATAGCAGCCTTCGAACTTCACGATGAGGTCGCGGCCGGTGAATGCCCGGGCCAGTCGCAGGACGCTCATGGCCGCCTCGGTGCCCGAGTTCACCAGGCGCACCATCTCGATGGAGGGGACGGCGCGGCAGATGGCTTCCGCCAGCTCGATCTCAGCCTCGGTGGGCATCCCGAAGCTGGTGCCGCCGCCCAGAGCCCGTTCGATCGCTTCGAGGATCGCCGGATGCCGGTGCCCCAGGAGCAGCGGACCCCAGGAGCAGACGTAATCGATATACCGGTTGCCGTCCGCATCCCAGACATAGGCGCCATCGCCGCGGACGATGAAGGGCGGCGTTCCGCCTACGCTGCCAAAGGCCCGCACGGGCGAGTTCACTCCGCCGGGGATGGACCTCTGCGCTCTTTCGAACAGCGCGCGCGAGCGGGCAGACTCGCTCATACCCGGTTCTCGCCCGCCACCTCGCGGCCGAGAACGAACCGGAAGAACGTGTCGAGAAGCGTGCCCTGCAGGTTGCGCAGCAGGCGGCTCTTGAGTCCCAGGTAACCCTGGCTGCCCGCCACCAGGTCCTGCATCAAATCGTAGAACCGCGGGCTGCGGCGGAGGAATTGCACCATTCTCTGGGGCACCGTGCCCAGCAGGAACCGGCCGACGAAAACGCGGCTGGCGATCAGCGCGCCGAACGCCAGGTCGGCGGCGAAGTCGTGGGTCAGAAGGGTGCGGTAAGCGGAGGCCTTTTCGGCGGGCGCGTGGGCGTCATCGAGGACCACCTGACTCGCCAGGTCGGCCGACCGCATCGCGTAGTACAAGCCCTCGCCCGTGATGGGATCGACCAGGCCGCCGGCGTCTCCTACAGCCAGCCAGCCCTGTCCGGAAACGCGGTTGCCGCTCCAACTGGAAGCGCCGAGCGAGGGCAGGACGTGGGCGTAAAAGCGCGCGTCCTTCCACGAGAGCGAGCGCTCCCGCATGAAGAGTTCCAGGCGCGCACGAAGCTCCTGGGCCGGCACACCCCTGCCACAGATGCCTACCGAAAGATGCCCGCAGCGCGGGAAGATCCAGATGTAGCCTTCCAGGTGCGGCAGGAACTGTATGTCGATGTGATCCTGCTGCGCCTCGACGTAATAGCCCAGGGCGAGCATGGTGTCGCCGCTGGTCCACTGGGTGCCGACGTTGCGCAGCGGGTTGCGCGCGCCGGTGGCGACGATGCAGAAATCGGCGTCGATGGTTCCGGCGGCGGTGCGCACGTGCCAGACCCGGCTGTTCGGCGTGACCTCGAGAACACGGGCTTTCTCGATGCGCGCCCCGGCCCTCCCGGCGCGATCGAGCAGCATGCCGGTTGAGGTCCATCCGCGAATAAATCAAGAGCGGATCGCGCAGCGCGAGGCGAGCCGATCCGGCGCCGGCAGCGGCCAGCGTGGTCGCCGTGACGAAGCGCTTGGGCAGGTCGTTCTCCAGGAGGAACGGATAGCGCTTGTAGGCCTTGCAGGTGATCCCGCCGCCACAGGGCTTCTCCCAGGCCAGCTTCTCGTCGATGACTACCGTATCGAGGCCGGCCGATGCCAGGCGCTCGGCGGCAAACGCCCCGGCCGGACCACCTCCCAGTACGGCGACGCGCTTCATTCGTTTACTTGGCTCCGGGTGGATTTCCGATGGCGGGGTGGCCGGGGGGAAGCCCTTCCTGAGGCGGCATTCCAGCGGGCATCTGGCCGTGAGGAGACTGTCCGGCTCCCGCCCGGCCCTTGCCTTTGACCACCCATCGGCTGCCCTGCCGCTCGAGCGTATAGCGCATCTCCATGCCGCCGCCCGCCGCGCCCTTGGGGCGGAAGGAGACGGTGGCGTCCGCCTCATCCTCGCGGAAAGAGACCGAAGTGATATCGACCTGCATCGATTTCAGATTGAGGTCCGAGCGCTGGGACAGGTAGTCGAGGACGCCCTGGCGGACAGCGCCTTCGTTCTGAAGTCCCCGGCCACCGCAGCCGAGGAGCAGGAGAGCGGTCAACGGGAGAGGCAGGTAGCGGGTCTTCACAACTCCGATTATATGCTTAGGGGCAGGCGCGTCAGGGGGCATCCGGCGATCCGCGCGTCGTGGCATGATGAGGGGCAAGGGGGGTATTTTGTCCATGACGAAGCTACTGCTTGCGACGGTCGTATTCGCAGCCTGTCTGCCTATGGGGGCGGGCGCGCAAAGAGGAATTTCGGAGAAGGGCCGCGCCCGCATCGAGCGCGAGGTGCGGCGTGCGCTGGTGATGCTGCCGTACTACTCCGTTTTCGACAACCTCGCGTTCACGATGAACGGCGATGCGGTCGTCCTGCTGGGACAGGTCAGGCGGGCGTCGCTCAGGAGCGACGCGGAAAACGCCGTGAAAGGCATCGAAGGCGTGGATCGCGTAGTGAACCAGATCGAGGTGCTGCCGCTCTCGCCCAACGACGAGCGCATCCGCCGCGACGAGTTACGCGCGATCTTCGGCTTCCCGGCGCTCGACCGCTACGCCATACAAGCGGTGCCGCCGATCCACATCATCGTCAAGAATGGGCACGTAACCCTGGTGGGCGTTGTGGCAACCGAAGCGGACAAGAACATCGCCGGCGTTCGCGCGAACACAGTCACGGGCGTTTTCTCGGTGACGAACAACCTGCGCGTAGAGGAGTGAGGGCAGCGTAGGTATGATAGAAAAATGCCCAATGTTGCCGAAGCCAATACCGCCGCAGAACAGATCGTGGATCTCGAGCGGAGCTGCCTGCTACAGACCTATGCCCGCTACCCGCTGGTGCTGCACCGCGGCAAGGGCAGCTACGTCTTCGATCTGAGCGGAAAGCGCTACCTCGACTTACTCACCGGCATCGGCGTGAACGCGCTCGGCTACGGGCACCCGCGCATCCTGCGAGTGCTCCGCGAACAGGCGGGCCTGCTCATCCACACCTCGAACTACTACTACCACGAGTATCAGGCGCCGCTGGCGAAGCGGCTCACCGAAATCAGCGGCCTCGATCGCTGCTTCTTTTGCAACTCTGGCACGGAGGCGATGGAAGGCGCACTGAAAATGGTCCGCTCGCACGGGCGGAAAGTGGACCCGGAGAAGCACCACATCGTGGCAATCGAGAACTCCTTCCACGGACGCTCTTTCGGTTCGCTCTCCGTGACCGGCCAGCCCAAATACCGGCAGGACTTCGAGCCGCTGCTGGCGGGCGTCAAATTCATCCCGGCCAACGACCTGGAGGCGCTCGGGCACGCCGTCAACGACCACACGGCGGGCATCGTCCTGGAATGGATACAAGGCGAAGGCGGCGTTCGACCGATCCACGCCGACTTTGCGGCGCGCGCGCGCGAGCTAGCCACGCGGCACGACGCGCTCCTGGTTTTCGACGAAATCCAGTGCGGCGTAGGGCGCCCCGGCAAGTATTTCAGCTACCAACTCGCCGAGCCGGCAATTCTGCCCGATATCGCGGTGGCCGCCAAGCCGCTGGCGTGCGGCATTCCCCTGGGAGCGATTCTGTCGAATGAGCGGGCGTCCGCGGCAATTGCGCCGGGAATGCACGGAACCACGTTCGGCGGCGGCCCGCTGGCCTGCCGCGTGGCCATCGAATTCCTCGACATTTTGAAGGACCTCCTCCCGGAGATCCAGCGCCTGGGCGGAGAGTTCAAGGTGGAGCTGGCGGACCTGGCGCGGCGCCACGGCTTCATCCGCGAAGTGCGCGGCTGCGGTCTGATGCTGGGCATGGAGCTGGACATTCCGGGAAAGCAGATCGTCCTCGACGCCCTGTCCGAGGGCCTGCTCATCAACTGCATCCACGACACCATACTGCGCTTCCTGCCGCCCTATGTGATCTCGGACGCGGAGATCGACCGCGCGTTGAAGATGCTGGGGCGGGTATTGAAGAAAGCGAAGCCGGCGTAGACGGGTTAGCCCTCGGCCAGGTTCGTGCCCAGGGCCATCAGGCCGGCGGCCGTCTGGCGGCGCTCCTGGCAAAGCGCAGCCGCGCGAAGACGGCGCGCTACCCGGTCCGCGGAAATCTCGAAGAGGACGGCGAGTTGCTCCACGCTTTCACCGCTGCGGAAGCGCTGGTACAGCATCATCGGAAAAGACTCGGCTTGTGCGTCCATCTTAGACGTCCGGCGGGGCCTCCGGTCCTCCGGTGTGCCCCACCGCTCCTTACCATTCTTATCGGCCGGAGGAGCCGTTTATTTGTCCGTAAGCGCCGCGACGCCCGGCAACTCGATGCCGGATAGAAACTCGAGCGAAGCGCCGCCGCCCGTCGAGATGTGCGAAATCTTGTCGGCCACTCCCGCCGCTTTGACCGCCTTCTCCGAATCTCCGCCGCCCACTACCGATAGCGCGCCCGACGCCGCCACGGCCTTCGCCACCGCTACCGTGCCCGCGTCGAAGGGAGGCTTCTCGAAGACGCCCATCGGTCCATTCCAGATCACGCTCTTGGCTCGCGCGATCTCTTTGGCGAACAACTCCATCGTCTTGGGCCCGATGTCCACTCCGATCATCCCGTCCGGAATCGTCGTCACCACGTCGAATGGCGCGCCGGCCTTGATCTCCTTCGTCACCACGTGGTCCACCGGCAGCACCAGCTTCGCCCCGGCCTTCCCCAGAATCTCCTTCGCCAGCGGGATCTTGTCCTCCTCCACCAGCGACTTTCCGGCCGGCTGCCCCTTCGCTCGCAGGAACGTGTAGGCCATGGCGCCGCCGATCAGCAGCCTGTCGACGATCTTGAGCAGGTTCTCTATCACCTCGATCTTGTCGGACACCTTCGCCCCGCCCAGAATCCCGACGCACGGCAGGGGCGGATTCTGCGTCACCTTGGTCAGGTACTCCAGTTCCTTCTCCATCAGTAGCCCGGCAGCCGCCTTGGGAACGAATTGGATGATGCCGACCGTGGAGGCGTGCGCACGGTGCGCGGTGCCGAACGCGTCGTTCACGTAGTAGTCGATGCCTTGCGCCAGTTCCTTCGCGAAGGTGGCGTCATTCTTCTCTTCCTCGGGATGAAAGCGCAGATTCTCGAGCAGCAGGATGGACTGAATTCCGCCCTTCAGCTTCTCCACGTCCGGCCCGATGCAATCCGCAGCCATGGTCACCGGCATCCCCAGCAATTCCTGGAGCCGCACGGCCACCGGCCGCAAGCTCATTTCGGGATTCGGTTTTCCCTTGGGCCGCCCCAGGTGGCTCGCCAGCACCAGCCGCGCGCCTTGTTCCAGGGCGTACTGGATGGTGGGCAGGGACGCGCGTATGCGCTTGTCGCTGGTGATCTCCTGTCCTCCCGGAGCCAGCGGCACGTTGAAATCGACACGGATGAAAACGCGCTTGGCGCGCAGGTCCAGATCGCGAATGGATAGCTTTGGCATAAAGCTGATCGTAGCACGGCGGCGCCCGCCGGCGGCCCGATTTGCCCTGCTCCTACCGCTTCACATCCGGCATGCCCGTGAGCCTCGGAACGGCTCCCGAGAGGCGGTAGGCTTCAACCAACGCGCCGCCCCCCGGCGGATATAGCGGAGGCCCGCAGGAATTCCCGCGCTCCTGCTCCACCAGCTCGCGAAACTGGTCGCGCAGGATCATGTTTCGGAATACGCCGCCCATGTGAGCCACCAGCGCCGGCTCGCCCGCTTCGAAAAGCTGCCGCCGCACCGCCGCTGCCAGCAGCGCCAGTTCCGCCGCGGCCTTGCGCAGGATGCCGCCCGCCACCTGGTCGCCCTCCTGGGCCGCCCGCTCCACCAGCGGGCCGAACGACGCAATGCGCGGCCGCGGGAACTCGGGTGTGTAGAAGCGATGCAGAAGGTCGTTGGCGGATTTCGCCCCGCCGGCCTCCAGGAACATGGCCAGCAGCTTCGTCGCCGGCCCCCATCCCTCTTCGTGGCGCAGCGCCGCGCGCAAGCCCTGCCGCGCCAGATCGAATCCGCTGCCTTCGTCGCCGAATACGAATCCCCAGCCGCCCGCGCGCGCGGTCTTGCCCGCTCGATTCCTGCCGAAGCCGATCGAGCCCGTGCCGGAAATGACGACGATTCCCGGTTCGCCGCCCGTCGCGCCCGCCAGCGCTACCACCGCGTCCGTCGTGATCGCCAGGCGCGTCGCCCGCACCCTCTCCTCCACCAGCGCCCGCTTGTCTTCCGGGCCGCCGCTGAAACCGAGACAGGCGGCCTCGAAACGGACGTCTCGAAAATCGACGCCCGCCTTCCGGCACGCCTCGGAGATGGATTCTTCAATGGCGCGCACGAATCTGGCGCGGCCCGCTTCGCCAGCGGCGTGATTCGACGGTCCCGCCGATCCGGCGCCCGCAACACGCCCCGCTTCATCGCCGATGAGAGCGAGGGTGGTCGATTTTCCGCCATCCACACCAAGGAATAGCTTCGTCACACGTCCTCTAGAAAAACCTGCGGCATCAATTGGTCTTGTCTTTGGAGTAGCAGAGCGAGTCGAGCGGGCACTCCGCACAGCGTGGCTTGCGCGCGATGCACAACGCCCGTCCGTGATAGATCAATTGCAGTCCGAAGTCGGTCCAGCGCTCCTTCGGAACGATCTTCATGAGGTCTTGCTCGATCTTCACCGGATCGGTGTTCTTCGTCAAATCCAGCCGGAACGATACCCGCTGGACGTGCGTGTCCACCACGATTCCGCTCGCGATGCCAAACCACCCGCCCAGGACAACATTCGCCGTTTTGCGCGCCGCGCCCGGAATGGTCAGCAGCTCCTCCATGGTGTGCGGCACTTCACCGCCGTAGTCCGCCAGAATCTTCTTCGCGGCCCCAATGACCGAGCGAGCCTTGTTGTTGAAGAACCCGGTGCGGCGAAGGTCCTGCGCCATCTCGTCCTGGTTCGCGTGGGCGAAGTCCGTCATGGTCGGGTACTTCCGGAACAGGCCCGGCGTGACTTCGTTGACCACCTTGTCCGTGCATTGCGCGGAGAGAATGGTGGCCACCAGCAGCTCCCACGCGTCGCGGTGATCCAGAGGAATCTTCGGGTGGGGATAAGTCCGCTCGAGAATCTCGAGAATATGCGCCGTCCGCCCGGCGCGCGCGGCTGCAGTGCGAGGGCGCTTCACGGCGATCCCCTAGTGCGCCGCGATGTCAGCGCGCAGGAACTGCCAGTCGGGCAGCTCGTAAACCCGCATTTTCGTGTCCAGCGGCGCCTTGACGTCTTTCGACTCGTAGGGGCCGAGCGAAGTCTTGAACGCAAAGGTGCCCACCGGCTGTTTATCTTTCGATGAGACCACCATCAGTTGCGCCTTCAGGTTAAGCTCGCCCATGTCGGCTCCGGAGTGGTTGACCGCCACGAACTGCAAGATGCATTTCTGCTTGTCATCCTCGGTCAGACGGAACCCGATCAGCTCCAGGTCCTTGAACGCGGGGTCGGGTTGGGCCGTAGAGACGGCCTGGACGCTCTCGATCTGCGCGGCCTTGCTCACCACGGGAGCCGGCGCCGGCTGCCGGGCCTGTTTCACGAGGAGGAGCGTGAGCCCGATCACGACGAACACCAGCGTAAACATCACGCTCATGAGCCATCCGGGAACCGCGATGCGTCCGGGCGGCGGCTGGGGCGGCGCCGGGGGGGCCGGCACGATCAGCGACCGTAAGTCGGCCGGCGGGGAAGACGGCAACGACCGCGCCGGTGGAGGAGCGTCGGCCTCGAGCGGCGGTGGGGCCTCGGTCTCAAGCGGCGGCGGAGCGGCCTCGGCCTCGGTGGTCGTGGGCGCCTCCTGGCCTTGCGGAGAACAATTGGGGCACTCGGAGTAAGCGGGCGGCACCTCGTGCCCGCATTTCGGACAGATCCATGAGAACATGTTCGCTTGCCTCTAGCGTACCGCAGGCTCCGCCGGGCCGCCGTAGCATGGCTGTATGGTCTTCTTCCGGCGAGCCCCCGCGCAGCCCCGCAGCCTGGCGGTTTTCCCCGGCACCTTCAACCCGCCGACTCGCGCGCATCTCGCGCTGGCCCGCGCCGCGCTCCGCTCGGTGGACGAAGTCCTGTTCGTGCTTCCCCGCGCGTTTCCGCACAAAGGCTACACCGGAGCCTCATTCGACGACCGCGTGCGAATGCTCGCGGCGGCCGTAGAGGACGAGCCGCACTTCTCGATTGCGGCCTCTGACGGCGGTCTCTTCATCGAGATTGCCGGCGAGTGCCGCCAGGCCTATGGGCCGGACGTCGATCTGCTGATCCTGTGCGGCCGCGATGCAGCCGAGCGCGCCGCAACCTGGGATTACGGAACCCCAGACGCATTCCGCGAACAGCTCCGCGAGTACGGACTCCTGGTCGCTCCGCGGCTGGGCGCTTACCAGCCCCCCGCCGAATTCGCCGGCCGCATTCACCCGCTCGCGGACGTCGAAGGCTGCGACGAAGTCTCGGCCACCGAAGTGCGAGACCGCATCCGCCGCGGCGAACCGTGGGAAGACCTGGTGCCCGAGCGCATCGCCGCAATCGTTCGCGAAGTCTACCACGACTAATCCGGCTTTTTATTCGCGTGCATTCGCGTTCATTCGTGGCCAAATGTCTTTGGCCCCGGCCTGCCCTACTCCTGCAGGCTCGCGTCCAGGAACGCCCGCAACCGGTGGCTGCGGCTGGGATGCCGCAATTTGCGAAGAGCCTTAGCCTCGATCTGGCGTATGCGCTCGCGGGTGACGGCGAAGTGCTGGCCCACTTCCTCGAGCGTGTGCTCGCTGCCGTCCATCAGCCCGAACCGCATCTTGATGATCTTCTCTTCGCGCGGGCTGAGCGTCTTGAGAACCTCGGCCGTCTGCTCGCGCAGGTTGAGATTGATCACCGCCTCCGAGGGCGACACCACGCGGCGGTCCACGATGAAATCGCCCAGGTGCGATTCCTCTTCCTCGCCCACCGGCGTCTCGAGCGAAATCGGCTCCTGCGCGATCCGCAGCACTTTCCGGATCTTGGGCACCGGCAGTTCCATCCGGCGCGCCAGTTCCTCCGTACTCGGCTCGCGGCCGAGTTCCTGCTGAAGCCGGCGCTGCGTCCGCACCAGCTTGTTGATGGTCTCGATCATGTGGACCGGAATGCGTATGGTGCGCGCCTGGTCGGCGATGGCCCGCGTGATGGCCTGCCGCACCCACCAGGTGGCGTAGGTGGAAAACTTGTAGCCGCGGCGGTAATTGAACTTATCCACCGCTTTCATCAGGCCGATATTGCCTTCCTGGATGAGGTCCAGAAATTGCAGCCCCCGGTTCGTGTAGCGCTTGGCGATCGAGACCACCAGGCGCAGATTCGCCTCGATGAGCTGCTTCTTGGCGCACTCCGCCTCCACCTCGCCCCGCTCGACAATCTGCAGCGTGCGCTTCAACTCGGTGGCGCTGGCGCCGGACTCTTCCTCCAGTTCCTGCAGGCGCAGATTGTATTGCCGCAGCTCCTTGCGCAGCTCCCGAAGCGCCGTCCCCGCCGAGCCCGCTTCCTCGAAGCGCCGCTGTATGCGGGCTATCTCGCGCTCGACCGGCTTGAATTCCTCCACCGCCCGCCGCACGCAATCGACCAGCCGGCGCTCCACCATCGAGCCGAACGGGATCGCGCGGAGCACCTGCGAAATCTTCACCGTGCTGCGCGCCAGACAGTGGCGCAGCGACCGGTGCTGTTTGGGTTTCGTGGTCCGCGGAATGGCGAGAAGCTTCTGCCTGAATTGCTGGGCTTTCCGGTAATGGCGGTCGATTTCCTCGATCGAGTGGAGAAGCTCCTGCCGCTGCGCGTCGAACGAATCTTCGCTCGCGATCAACTCCGGCAGCACCAGGACGTCCCGCACCGGAACCGTTCCGCGCCGCACGTCTTCGCCCAGCGTGAGGATCTCCCGGGTAACCAGCGGCGAGCGCGCCAGAGACTTGCGAACCGCGCGCTGCCCGCGTTCGATACGCTTGGCGAGCTCGATTTCGCCCTCGCGCGTCAGCAGCGGCACCGTGCCCATCTCGCGCAGATACATGCGGACGGGATCGTTGGTCTTTTCGCCTAACTCCTGGGTGAGGTCTACCTCGAGAAGTTCGTCGGAGTCCTCTGGTTTTCCGATCTTGGGTTCTTCGAGGATCTCGACGCCGGCGCCGTCCAGATTGACCAGGATGTCGTCCAGTTCCGGACCGGGGGTGACTTCGTCGGGAAGTAGTTCGCTGACTTCGTCATACAGGACGTAGCCCTTTTCCTTCCCGGCGTCCATCAACTGCTTAAGACGGTCGTATTTATACTCGATCGCCACCGTCAACCCCACCAGTCAACAACTGCGAGACCGAACCCCGCCATTGTACAACACCCCTGAGCGATTGGCTCAGGCCCGCTCCAGCTGAACTAATTCGTCCATCAGGCGGCGGACCTCTTCCAGCATACCAGCCTGCATCGCGTCCCTGATTCGAGCCTTTAGGGCTGCGATGCGAGCTACCTTCGCGGATCGCTCCAGTTCCCGGAGACATGCCTCGGCGTCTTCGGCCGCCGATTGCTCATCATCCATCTTATCGGCAAAAAGCAGGCTCGCCAGCAAGTTCTGGTCCGGCTCTGCCAGCCGCGCCTGCACATCGGCCACCCGAAACGGCGCCCCGCTTTCCTCCATAGCAATCAGCGCCTGGAAAATCCGCACGGTCACGAACTGATCGAGCTGCGGCGTCCGCTTAAGCCGCGGCAGAATCGAATGCCGGACTTCCTCGCTCGCCAGCACGGCATTGAGTAGCATTCGCTCCACATCCGGCACCTCGACCACCGGCGCTGACAGCGTTTTCTCGCGCCGCTCGGTCGCCGCTTTGCGAAAATGCTCCAGCACGAGGCCAGTCTCAATTCGCAGGTACGCGGCCAGGTCGTTGGCAACCGTGGCCCGCTCCAGTTTGTCCGAGATCCGCTGCACGGCGGGCAGCAGGAACTTGAGCCCGGCAACCCGCCCCTCCGAGGTCCGCATGTCGAACCGGGAACGGGCGCGGTCCCCCAGCCAGTAGAAGTAGCCCGGAGCCTTCTCGACGTGCGCCCGATAGGCCTCGGCCCCGTTGGCTTTGACGTACTCATCCGGGTCCAGGCCGCCCTCGAGCTCGAGCACGCGCACCTGCATCCCTTCCTCCACCAGGATCTCGATGGAGCGCTCGGCCGCTTTCATCCCGGCCTCATCGGGATCGAAGTTCACCACGATCCGTTCGGAGTGCCGTTTGATGCCGCGCACCTGTTGCACCACCAGCGCGGTTCCGCAGGAAGCCACCACTTCATGCACACCCGCCGACCACACGCCGATCACGTCCATGTAGCCTTCCACCAACACCGCTCTCGATGCCGCCCGTATCGCGGTCTTGGCGCGATGCAGGTTATACAGCACCCGGCCCTTGTGATAGATGGGGCTCTCCGAGGAGTTGAGATACTTCGGCTCTTCGCCCGCCTGAAGCGCGCGCCCGCCGAAACCGATCACCGCGCCCGACTCGTTGTGTATGGGGAACATCAGCCGGCCGCGAAAACGGTCGAAGTAGCCGCCGCCCTCCTGCCGCCGCAGCACCAGGCCGGATTGCTCCTTCTGCTCCTCCGCGAAGCCTTCCTTGTCGAAGGCGCGCACCAGCGCCTGCCCGGAGCGGTCCGAATAACCCAGCCCAAACTCCTCAATCGGGCCCGCGTTGACCCCGCGCTTCGCCAGGTAGGCCCGCGCTTCCGCCCCGGCGTTCGAACCCAGGGCCGTGCTGTAAATCTGCTGCGCGATTTCATGCATGCGGTAAATCGCCGCGCGCAGCTTCGTCTCCGGGTCGCTGTACTCGGCGCGCTTGGGCATGGGGATGCCGTAGCGGCCGGCCAGAAGCTTCATGGCTTCGTAGAAGGTCAGCGCTTCGATTTCCATCACGAACTTGATGGCGTCGCCGCTGGCCCCGCAGCCGAAACACTTATAAAACTGATGCACCGCGTGCACACCGAACGACGGCGTCTTCTCGGTGTGGAACGGGCACAGACCCACGAATCGCGTCCCCGCCTTGCGCAGCCGCACGTACTGGCCGACGACATCGATAATGTCGATGGACGATTTCAGTTGTTCGACGAAGTCCATGGCTCACTTCCCAGCAGCAGTGCCCCGCCCTACCGCCGTCGGGCACTCGAACTTCACCAGCCCGCTCCGGTAATCGATAGTAATGGAGAACATCTTGAGCATGGGGAACCCCAGGAACCCGGCGACCTCAATCCCCATATCGTCGGTCTGCCGCTTCAGATTCACCGAAAGCGTATCGAGGCAGTGCACGGTGAACCCGCCGAACTTGAATTTCAGATCGTCGGCCGCGTCGATGTCATTTATCCTTCCCGAGATTCCGTTCATGGGCATACTGGCCGCAGACCGCATCCGCGCCAGCTCCCCCGCGAAATCGCGCGCGATCAGCGTCTGATTGGCTCCCGTATCGACGATGAACAGGACGGGATCGGACCCGCTCACCGAGGTCGGCACCAGCAGGGCGTGGCCCAGCCGGTAAAAGCGCTCGAACTCGAGATCCGTCTCGAAGCCCCGGTCGCGAGGCCCGTCGTCGCCCGCGCCGGGAAACGGCTCCAGCCGCAGCACGCCGTTGACCAAGTCCAGCGTCACCAGAAACGCCTCGAAGAGGTTCGTCCCCATCAGGCCCTGCTCGTTCCCTACCCGCGGACTCTCCGCGACGGTCACGATGGCGTCCTGAAATTCGACTCCGCCGATGCGCACCCGGTCGGCGATTCCGACGTAACCCCGAAGATCGCCGGTGTCGCCGAGGCCCCCCACCGTCGTCGCCGCGAGGCGTTTGACGTGAAAGCGCGCCGCCAGCTCGGCGTTGATAACGATGCCGTCCGCGCCCGTATCGAGCAGCAGTCTGGCCGCGCTGCCTCCGTTGATGCTGACCGGTACCCGATAGGCGCGCATTTCGCCGTTGCGCACCTCGGGCTCAAGGTGAATCTCCGCGGGCCCGTATCGGGAGACCAGTCCGAACGGCTTGCGGCCGCCGAGCGCCTTTGAGATCTCGATCAGCGCACGGACCGGTTGCGTGCGGCGCGGATCGATATTTCCCGCCAGGCCGAGATAGGTTTCGAGTGCGGCCGCCCGTTCGGAGCCCTCCATCGTCATGGCCCAGTGGAAAACGGCGGGGGCCGCTGTGGGCGCGAGTTCATGGGCCCGGCGAAAGCAATCCTGCGCGGTCTTACGGTTGAACGCGCACTCGGAAACCCGTCCCAGCCCGAACCACGCCCGGGGAGAGTTCGGGTTGATGCGTACGGCATCGCGAAACTGGCGCTCGGCTTCTTCGACGCGCCCCCGCCGAAGCGCAACTTCTCCGAGAACGTCCTTGAAGTCGCAGCGCTTCGCGATCGCCTCGGCGTCGGCCAGGTCGTGCCGCGCGAGCAGGGCGTCAGACTGGGCAGCCTGCTGCGGCCCGCACTGCGCCCACGCCGCCGCGGCCGCGGCCAGAAGAACGATGCCTCCGCGCCCAGTCATACCCTGAGAGCGTACCAGATTCGCCGTCCGAGGGCAGCCGCTTCCGCCGGCCGGTGTCGCTATTTGGTCTTGTAGACGAACGTCACCGTTGTTTCTTCGTCCAGCACCAGCGGCCGCACGAACCGGTACGAATTCCCCGCGTGCGGCACATCGACCGTAATCGGCAGCACGCCCGCGACGCGTTGCTGGAGATTCCCCACGTTGGCCGACGCTGACTTTTGCGCCGCAGCCGCGTTTTGAGCCATTCCCGGCATGAGCTCCAAGAGCTCACCCGCATCCCTGCCCACAACCTCAACCTGCTCGGCCATCGACCCAACCCTGAGCGTGGAACCAACCCGTCGGGCCCGGCTGGCATCATAGTCGATCTGGTTCTGGGACCGCGTGAACCCAGCGGCCGAGGCCGTGATGGTGACCTTCCCCGATGGCACGTTCGAGACCATCCACCTCCCCGAGGAATCAGCCACCGCATTCGCCGCAAATCCGCCGGCCAGGCTGGACACGTTCACGCGCGCCCTTGGAATCACAGCTCCGGCCTGGTCGACGACAATTCCGCCCAACTGTCCGCGTCCCATCGAATCGAGATCGACGTTCCCGATAACGGGCCATGTCTCAACGTCCTTCGCTTCGATCCTAGTGCCGGCGAGGCCCTCGTCCGATGCCGAGGGCGGCGGCAGCAGGTTCGTCGATATCGCGTCGCCGCCGAAGTTCTTCACCTGGTACCGCTCGGGCAGAAACACCTCCCACTGCACCAGGCCGATGGGAACATCCATCTTCGGCAGAGTCAACTCCGAGCCCCCCTTCTTCGCGAACGGCGCGCCGGAGTGTAGGAAGACGAACGACACCGCATACGGACCCGATGGACGGAACCCGGTCCGCAGCAGCGGCACGCGGCTTCCGTCCGGCCCCTCGACGGGCTTGACCTTCTCACCGGCCACGTCGGCGGAGAGAATCGAAGCGCCCGCCGGCAGCGCAACCTTCAGGAATGCCTGCGCCTGGTTGCTCACCGTGAGCCTCACCTCGGTGAGCGACCGGCCTTCAGAAGTGACTAACGTAGTTACTACCGCACGCTCGGCCACCGCCGCCTGCACGCTGCTATCGGGGAAACGGACCCAGTCGAGCGCCAGGCCCGCCGCCTCCGCGGGCTGCCGATGATAGCGGAAAGCGGCCTGAAGCGGATTCTGGGCCAGCGAACGAAGAGAGAGGTTGACCTCCTTCAGGTCCATCCGCTTGAGTCCTCCGCTTTCTTTCGCAGTGAGCTCCATGGTCCCCTGGCTCTCCACCAGAATTTCGCCGGTCTCCCGCTGAGCGCCTTTCAGGCTGAGGATCGGAACCTCCGTCTTGGCGGCGTCGATCGATTTCTCCATCGAGACCAGAAACTGGTGGCTGCGCTGCGACACGCCACTGACGTTCAGGATCAAGACCCCGTCATCCACCTCGCTCGATTCGAGCGACGCGCCGCCGGCCTCCGTAACCTCGTATCCGGCCGGGACTGCGAGCTCGAACCGCGCGGGCTCGCCCTGCACCACGGTGATATCCACCAAGGCCGCAATCCCGATTTGCGCGTCACTCACCGAAGCGAGCGTCTTCACGTCGGAGAGGAAGCGCACCTCTTTCGGCACGGCCGGCGTCGCGTTCTCGGCCGTCGTCCATCCGATCATCGATGGCTGCCCCGGCGTGAGGGTTGCCTCGACGGTGGTCTCGCCACCGCTCGATGTCCGGCTCGTAATCAGGCCGGGGACGACTCCAACGTTGGTGTTGTCGCCGGGCACCACCACCGCCATCCGCACGGCGCCCGCCCAGGGAGCCGGCAGGACGAACGACGCGCGCCCCGGCTCGATCCTCACCTGATTCCGGTTTCGAGCGTGACCGCAAACTAGCCCGGCCCCGTCAGAACCGCGGTGTGGGTTCCATCGGCCTGTTCGAGCGGCAGCGGACGCCCCTGCACCTGGGCATCCACCACGGTCATTCCTGCGATTAGCGGAACCTTGACCGCGCCCTTGACGAATATCTCGCCCTCCAACTGCAGGGTCCCCGTGACCGATTCACCGCTGACTCGCAGCTTGAACTCGGCGCGATCGATGGCGTAAGGAACCGGCGGCGCCTCGGGCGTCTTCACCGGTTTCCCCGCCAGTTCCACCAACTTGTTGTATTCCTCGAGCGGCACCGCGACGTTCCCCGAAGGCGGAAGCGCGGGACCGCCCGCTTGTTGCGCCAAAACTGCGACCGGAACGGCCAGCATCAGGACGAGCAAACTGGTCCTCACTTCACACCTCCGTTCTTCCCTTTCTGGTAGGTCAAATCAATGGTTGGGCTGTGGCCGTCGCCGGTCAGCTCGGAAACCAGAAACAGCGACGAACCCAACGCCGGGAACGAGACACCGGCCGGCAATGGAACGGCCGTCTTTCGGTTTTCCGAGCGCGACCGATAGTCGCTCGCCAGGGATTGAATGGCAGCTTGCGCCGCCGTCCAATTGTTCCGCTGATCGGTGCCGGGCCGCCACGGCGCGTCATCCGCGGGCCCGTGAACCCCCTCGGCCTTCAGCACGGTCGCGGCAGGCGCTGCATATTCGCCCGTGCGAAAAGATCCCGGCGCCGGAGTCACGCGGAACAGCGGCGGATAATATAGCGAAAGCCCTGTCCGGGATACCGGCAGATCGAGCACCGGCAGTACAAGCCGCGCCTCGCCCTTGTCGTCCCACGCGGGCCCTTTGGCAAGATACAGGATTTCGATGGCGAAGGTGGGCGCCTCTTCTCCCGCGTGCGCCTTATCGAGCGGGAACAACAGGCCTCCATCGGGCGCCTGGCCGGGCCGCACCGGCCGGCCCGAACGCGAAGCGCTCCACACCACAGCGCCCGCCGGCAATCCGATCTTGACGAAGTTCCTCTGGTTGTTCCGTACCGCGTAGCGTGCCTCCACCAGCGTCTTCCCTTCACTGGTCATCAGGACGCGGTATCGCGCCTCTTCGACGTTGGCCGTCAGAACCGCCTGCTGCGCGTATCGCGCCACGTTCAGACTGAGCGACCGCGCCGCCGCAACGCCGGCCCGAAACCGGAAGGCCGCGAGCGATGGGGATTCGTGGCCGCTGACCGCCGGCCCCAGTTCACTGGCGTCCGTTTTTTCCAGACCCTGCGACTTGAGGTCTTTGATCTCGCCCGCCCCCAGGACCTCGACGGCCACGCCGCCCGTCTCGCGCTCGGTGTCGAGCAGCCGCAGCAGCGGAGCTTCGATCGCCCCGTCCCGCGCCAGCCGCGCTTCGCCCGAAAGCGTGAAGCTGGTCTTCTGCTGCACCGGCTCCAGGAACGTCACGTCCAGCTCGCCGGCTTTCATCTCCCAATCGGCAACGGCAGCGCCCAGAACCTGGTTGACGGTTACTTTGTCCGGCAACTGGATTCTAACTTCACGCGCTTCGCCCTGAACCACGTCCACCTTCACCTCCGCAAAGACCGAGGTCGAATCTTCCCCCAGGCCCAGCAGTTCGGTCAGCGATCCGCGAAGCCGCAGCGGCAGTGTGGTGCGATGGTCCTCCATCTTCTTCCGCCACGTGAACACCAGGTCCTGGGCGCCATGGCCGTAGGCCACCCACTTAGTCTCCGCCTGTGTCTCCGACTTACTCGCCAGAAAGCCTCCCGTGAGTTTCAGCTCCACGTCCTGCCGTGGCAGCCTAACCGAAGCGCACGTTACGCCCGATCCGCCTGCGGGCAGCGTGAGCGTTTCGTCGCCGGCGGCTGAAGCGATCGGGAACCCGACCTCGAGTTGCAGCACCGACCGGCCCCGCTTCGAAAGGAGCGCGGACCGGCCCGAGCCCGTTCGCGTCAGCGCGACGAGCTTGCCATCGAGCTTCGCCTCCCGGACTATGAGACCCGCAGGAATCGGCACGCGCACCCATCCATCCTTGAGAACGTCGACCGTCAGGCGGGCCTCGCCTTCCGTCAGTTCGCCATTCACGACGCGCAGTTCGTAATCCACGCGCGTCAAAGTGGCCTCAACCGGCGGGGGTGCAGGCTGAGGTTCAACGGGGAACGCCTTGTTCCGCAGCGCCTGGTACTCGGGAACGGGTATCACCACCCACCCGGACGAACGCTGCGGGTCCTCTGCGGAGTACAGCGCCGCCGAGGCGAGAAGCAAGAGCGGAGTAAGTTGTCCCGGTTTCATAAGGTTTAAGGTCCGAAAATTCGACGCCGCCCCGTGCCGCCCGGTTCCGTCGTTTTTGTGGCATCCTGGTCCTGAATTCCGATAGGAGCAACCATGGACCGAGGAAGAATTCTGCACAGAGTGGCGCTGGCGGCGGGTGCGGCGGCGCTGGCGTTCATGGCCCTGGCGGCCAAACCCGAGGCCGTCCCCGCCAGACCCCCCGCCCTGCTGCTCGGCACCGCCTGGTATCCCGAACAGTGGCCGGAATCCCGCTGGGATGAGGACCTCAGGCTGATGCAGGCCGCCGGCATCCACATGGTGCGCGTGGGCGAATTCGCCTGGAGCCGCATGGAGCCCGAGGAAGGCCGCTTCGACCTCGATTGGCTGGACCGCGCCGTGTCGCTCGCCGCCAGGCGCGGCATCTTTGTGGTCCTCGGCACGCCCACCGCCGCCCCGCCCGCCTGGCTCACCGGGAAGTATCCCGACACCCTCAAGACCGAACCCGATGGGCGCAAGGCAACCCACGGCGCCCGCGCCCAGGCTTCTCCCACCAGCGCGCGCTACGTCGAGTTCTGCCGCCGCATCGCCGGCGAGATGGCCAAACGGTTCGGGCATAATCCCAACGTGCTCGGCTGGCAGATCGACAACGAGTACGGCTCCGTCTCCTGGGATGAGGTGACACGCAAACAGTTCCAGGATTGGCTGCGCGCCAAGTTCAAGACTCTCGATAACCTGAACGACCGGTGGACCACCACTTACTGGAGCCAGACTTACTCCGATTGGAGCCAGATCCCGCTGGGAACCCCGGGCAATAATCCGGGCCTGCTGCTCGAGTTCAAACATTTCATCACGGACACGTTCAAACACTATCAGCACGTCCAGGTGGAGGCCATCCGCGGGCACGCCGATCCCCGCCAGTTCATCACCAGCAACTACATGGGCTGGTACGACGCGTTCGACCATTACGCCACCAGCCAGGAGCTGGACCTGGCGGCGTGGGACGACTACATCGGGCGCGGCCATCTGGACCCGCTGCGCAACGGAATCGTTCACGATCTCACTCGCGGCCTCAAGCGCCGGAACTTCTGGGTGATGGAGACGCAGCCGGGCTTCGTCAACTGGTCGCCAGTCAACAACGCGCTCGACCGCGGCGAGGTCCGCCAGATGGCCTGGCACGCCATCGGGCACGGCGCGGATACGGTCAGCTACTGGCAGTGGCGCAGCGCGCTGAACGGCCAGGAGCAATATCACGGAACGCTGGTGGGCGCCGATGGAACGCCGGTTCCGCTCTATGACGAGGTGGCGCAGGTCGGCCGGGAATTTGAGAGGACCGCCGGCGCCCTGGCCGGCACCAGCCCGGAATCCGAAGTGGCCATTCTGCACTCCTACGACAGCCGCTGGGCCATCGGCTTCCAGCGCCATCAACACGATTTCGATCCCGTGGCGCTGCTCTCCAGCTACTACCGCCCCTTGCGGCAGCTCGCGCAGCAGATGGACGTGGTGAGCCCCGATGCCCCGCTCTCGAAATACAAACTGGTGGTGGCGCCGGGGCTCAACGTGCTGCCGGAGGATATCGCCGCGCGGCTGAGCGCGTATGTCCAGCAGGGCGGCCACCTGGTGCTGGGACCGCGCTCGGGAATGAAGGACGAGTACAACTCACTCCAGACCGCGCGGCAACCGGGGCCGCTCGTCCCGCTCCTGGGCAGCCGCGTCGAGCAGTTCTACGCGCTCGATCAGAGCGTCCCGCTCGCCGGCGCCTGGGGATCCGGCAGCGCCTCCATTTGGGCCGAGCAACTGAAGCCGGGCGGAGCGGACGTCGAGACGCTGCTCACCTACGGCGCAAGCAACGGCTGGCTGGACGGACAACCGGCCGCGGTCTCGCGCAAGGCCGGCAAGGGCCGGATCACCTATGTCGGCGCGTGGCTCGATGACGGCCTCATGCGCGCGGCGGCCCAGTGGATGCTGCGCGCGAGCGGCGTCGAACCCGCATTCGGCCCGGTTCCCGATGGTGTCGAGGTGTGCCGCCGCACCGCGCCCGGCAAGCGGATCTTCATCCTGGTCAACCACACCCGCGAGGTGCAGCACGTGGCCCTACCGCAGCGCATGACGCCCCTGCTCGGCGGCGGCGCCGCGGTGGACGCGCTCGATCTCCCGCCCCGCGGCGTAGAGGTGCTGAGCGCCGCGCCCTAGGCGGTTACTGGGCCGCGGCCGCAAGGGAGCGGTCTGCGCGTGACCACAGTCACAGAGCCGAAGCCGAAGCCCGCGTAAGCTGACAGCATGGGTGCTGTGCCTCTCCGGCGCCGTGTACTGCCGGATCGCTCGCAGGCGTTGCGACGCTCCATCCAACTCCTGTTCCTGGCGCTCAATCTCTGCTTGGGGGTGCAGTTCACGTTCTTCGTGCTGCACTTCGAAACGCGAGCCGCGGGAGCGCCGCCCTTCTCACGCCCGCCCGGGGTTGAGGGCTGGCTTCCCATCGCGGGCATGATGAACACGCGCTACTACCTCCTCACCGGCACGGTGCCGCGGATACACCCGGCGGCAATGTTTCTGCTTGTCGCTTTCCTCGCGGCCTCGTTCCTCCTGCGCAAGTCGTTTTGCGGCTGGCTCTGCCCGGCCGGCACGCTCTCGGACTATCTGTGGAAGCTCGGCCGGGCAACGTTCGGCCGCAACCTCCGGCTGCCGCGCTGGCTCGACGTCCCGCTGCGTGGCCTGAAGTACATCCTGCTGGGGCTCTTCGTCTACGCGGTTTCCTCGATGTCGGCCGCAGCGCTCGCGCAGTTCCTGGAGTCGCCCTACGGGCTCGTCGCCGACGTGAAGATGCTCGACTTCTTCCGCTACCTGAGCGTCGCGGGCGCGGCTGTGCTCGCGCTGATCGTTCTCGCCTCGGTATTCGTGCAGAACTTCTGGTGCCGCTACCTCTGCCCCTATGGTGCGTTGGTGGGACTTGCCGCGCTGGCGAGCCCGCTGCGGATCCGCCGCTCACCGGAGGCCTGCATTGACTGCGCGAAGTGCGCCAAGGCGTGCCCGGCGAACTTGCCGGTCGATGTGCTGGTCGAGGTCCGCTCAGCCGAATGCACGGCATGTCTCGAGTGCGTGGCGATCTGTCCAGCGGAGGGCGCGCTCGCCATGTCCTTCGTTCCTACCCGGCGCGCAGTGCCGGCGTGGATGATTGGCGCGGGCGCTGTGGGCATCTTCCTCTGTGTCGTGATGGTCGCGAAGGCCACAGGCCACTGGACGTCGCCGATCCCGGACGCTGTGTACCGCGAGCTGATCCCCCACGCGCGCGAGTTCTCACACCCATAGCAACCGTCGTTCCGCGGCGCCCCCGAACCTCACCGCGCTAAAATAGAACCATAAGGGGAGGGCTGAAATAGAGGGGCAGCGCTCTCCGGGATCGAGCAAGGCAAATGAGACTCTGGGGGTGGTCTCGCCATGCGACAAGCCAGTGGGGCGTTTTACGAGTGGCCTGCGCCAGGGGTTCCGTTCTCCATTCAAATCGGCTTCGATGTCATCGACCAGATCGAGGCCGGCATCGCAGCTCAGAAACAATCGGGGTTGGAGGTGGGCGGTGTCCTGTTTGGCCGCCTCGGGCCGAACGGATCGGCACTCTTCATCGACGGCCACGAGCCGGTGGCGTGCGAGCACAGCCGCGGGCCGTCCTGGAGGTTATCCGCAGCGGACCGTAAGCGCCTGGAGCGCGCCCTCCGCAAAGGACCGGTCGCGGGCTTCTATCGGAGCCACCTGCGGCCGGGTCTGTATCTCGACCAGGTCGATAACGCGCTCATCGAGAGCTATTTCTCCAATCCTCACGACGTGTTCCTGCTGGTGCGGCCGCGCGACGGCCAGGCCGCCGTGGGCGGATTCTTCTTCTGGGAAGAAGACAGCATTCAGCGGCATTCCACGTACCTCGAGTTCCCATTCCGCTCGGCGGAACTGGGCGCTCCGAGTGCGCCAGTGGCACCGCCAAGTGTGCGGCGTATGGGGGCCAGGCCCCTGGCAATGGGGGCTTTTGCGCTCGCGCTGATGGGGGCAGCCGCGATGGAGCACCAGGTACTGCACCCCGGCGGACCATCCGTGAGCGCCCAGACCGAACCAGGCCCGGCTCTCCGCGTGGAACCGAACGGCGGCTACCTTCTGGTTAGCTTGGACCCCGCCTCGCCCGCCGTTTCGAGCGCCCCGGGCGCCGTGCTGCGCATCACCGACGGCGCTATCCATAAGGAAATACACCTGGATCGGGCACAGCTCACGGCTGCGAGCGTCGCCTACCTGCCCCTCGGCAACGAGGTTGCCTTCACCCTCGATCTCGACGGCGGCCGGACCGTCGTAACCGAAACCTTCCGTCTCGAAGAGGGGCCACGCAGGGCTGTTCCGGTAGTTCGTGCGGGGGCGGCCAAACCGAAAGTACTAGGCAACTAATCCGGCCCCCGGCCTGTCACCGGCCTCCGGCCCGTTTTCGTGCCACAAATGAGGGGATTCACACCCGCCACCGGGGGCCACACCCCACGAGTTGGGGTACCCGCTGCCTGCGAAGTTAGCTCCTAACCCACTCAAAAAGCAGATGAAATTGAACCTTGCCCCTGGGATCAGCGGACGTATAATTCCCTCATCCCCGTGATGATCGGGGAAAAATATGGCACATCAATCGACCGTGTGGGGCACCTTGGAAACCGGCGCCCCCCCAGCAGCAAACTCGAGGAAACGCTGGCTCTGGGCGCTTCCCATTTTGACGATTGCCCTGTTAGGGACAACGGCGCTCTGGCGCCTGCACCCGGCGTGGACCGGGTTGAGCGGAAGGGCGGGTTCGGTGCGTGCGAACCTTTCCCTTCAACTTCAGAGGGCGGGGACCGACTATCGCATCGCCTGGGATGCAAAGTCGCCGGTCGTGCTGGCAGCTACGCGCGGCACCCTGTTCATCAAGGACGGAGGCTTCGAAAAGGTGCTGGATCTGGACCGGGAGCAACTCCGCAGCGCGGGCGTGGTCTATTCGCCGGCTACGATGGACGCCTTTTTCCGGCTGGAGATCTTCGGATCGGGTCCGGAGCCGGCCGTCGCCACCGTCCGGCTGTTGGCGGGCAACAAGCCCGAGGAGTTGGCCAGCCGCAAGCCCGAGGAGCCCGCTGCAGCGCCGGCCGCCGCCGAGCAGCCCGCCGCTACGCCGGCGCCGGAAGTGGGCGCAGCCCCGCCGCCGGAGCAGCCAGCGGAGCAGCAGCCCGCAGAGACCGCCGATCAGCCCGCCGCAACCGCGCCGACGACGACCATCGCCGCGGCAGCCGTGGCTCCGGCGCCCGACAGCGCTCCGAATCCAGGCCGATAGGGTGCACGTGGACGGGCCTTCGGGCCCGTCCAGCCATCACTCGATATTGACGAGGGGGCCCTTGCCCTCCAGCCCCAGGGCCTCAAACTGCTTCTCGAACGGCATGGAATCCTAGCGCTCGATCCTCTCGCGGTAGGTCGGTCCGGAAAGGCGCGGCATAGTGCAGGTGTAGGCCGCCGTTTCGCGCCGCAGACGCTGCAGGCCGAGTCTCGCGGCCATCTGGTGCGACCAGCGGGGCAGCCTTCCGGATGGCGCGTGGCCCACTCGGACTAGCCTGCCACAAGCCGACTTGTCGGTCGGTGCGATCACGATCCCTAACCGCCACCTGGTATTGGTGGGATGCCCCAGCGATCATTATGGCTGGAGGGATTCGGCGTCCAGAGTTCCCGATCAATGCCTGGCAATTCCGGCAGTCAGGGTTTGGCGCCGGCTTGCAACAACAGGGCCTTCACTTCGTCGTGTCTTCCCAGTATTGCCGCGCCGAGAGCAGTTCCTCCCCTGTTGTTTCTCGCATTGACATTGGCGCCGTTGGCAAGCAACACCCGCACCACCCCGGTGTGCCCCTGATAGGAGGCAAACACCAGCGCCGTCTGGCCGCTGGCGTCCATGGCATTGACATCAGCCCCGTTGACTAATAGCGTTTGCACTACATCAAGGTGGCCTTCCTGCGATGCAATGATCAGCGCGGTTGCACCATCAATCTTTTTGGCGCCGACGTCAGCCTTGGCCTCGAGCAGCGCCTGTACCACATCCACGTTCCCTTTTGTGGATGCAAACATCAGTGGCGTGGTGCCCTCGTCCGAGGTCCTGGTGTTCACCTCCGCATTGTCGTCGAGCAATGCTCGGACCACCTCGAGGTATCCTCCCTGCGAGGCCATCATCAACGCTGTCCCTCCGTTGCTGCTCTTCGTATTGACCTCGGCTCCCTCGGCAAGCAACAGCCGCACCACTTCCACATGGCCGCTCAAGGAAGCGGATAAGAGCGCGGTTGCGCCGTCGTTCCTTTTGACATTGATGTCGGCCCCCTTCGCGAGCAGCGCCTGCACCAGATCCTGTTTGCCGTTCAAGGAGGCGACCATCAGCGCCGTCGTGCCGTCGTTCGACTTGGAATTAACCTCGGCACCCTTGGCGAGCAGAAATTGCGCCACATCGAGATGGCCGTTCTTGCAGGCCATATACAATGCGTTCACGCCGTCATTGTCCCTGGCATTGATTTCCGCCCCTTTGGCGAGCAATGCTTGCACGAGGTCAATGTGGCCGCTAGCCGAGGCACAGTACAACGTGGTCGCCCCGTCGTTCCTTTTGGCATTGACATCGACTCCCCTGGCGAGCAACTCCCGCACTACGTCTGGACGATACCGGCACGATGCGTCCATCAGCGCGGTCTCGCCGTCGTCCCGTCTGACGTTGATATCAGCGCCATCGTCAAGAAGCGCACGCACAATCTCCAGGCGTCCAGTTGTCGAGGCCATGAGCAATGCGGTTACGCCGTCTTTGGCTTTGGCATTGACATCGGCTTTGTTGGCCAGCAGTGCCCGCACCACATCGAGGTGCCCTTCTTGCGATGCCCACATCAGTGCGGTCCAGCCTTCATGATCGTGAAGGTTGAGATCCGATCCGTTGGCAAGCAGCGTATTCACTACCTCAGCACGGCCACGTTGAGCGGCCAATGACAACGCGCTCTCACCATCACGACCCTGGAGATTGACAGCGGCTTCCTTGGCCAGCAGCAACCGTACAACCTCAAGGCGTCCTTCCTGGGAGGCCCGCATCAGTGCGGTTTCACCTTTCCTCGTCCTGACATCGATCTCAGCTTTTCTGTCGAGCAGAGCCTGGACCACATCGAGGTGATCCTGTTGGGATGCTAGGAAGAGCGCCGTCTCTCCGTTGTTGTCCTTGGCATTGATCTCAGCACCTTTATCGAGCAACGCCCGTACAACCTCAACTTTGCCAAAGTTCGCGGCCCATGCCAAAGCTGTCGCTCCATTCTGGCTCTTGGCGTTGACATCCGTTCCATTGGCCAGCAGAGCTTGGACACGCTGCAGATTGCCTCTGCCGGCTGCGTTGAAGAGATCGTCTTCTTGTGCGTTTGCGGGTAGTTTTGCCACGAAGCCGGCCAGAATCAGCTGGACGACGAGGATCAACGAGTGCTTCCAAGTGGATTTCATTTTCAGCCGAATCATAAGCCCGAATCTCCTTACTCGGAAACGAGGCCGACCCAGATGATACCAATCTCGGCGGCTTTACAAGTCCACCCCATTAGGCGCGGCATAGTGCGGGTGCAGGCCGCCGTTTCGCGCCGCAGAAACCGCAGTCCGAGTCGCGCGGCCATCCGGTGCGGCCAGCGGGGCAGAGTTCCGAATGGCGCGTCGTCCGGGAAGTCGGCTTACGCCGGCCGATCTTCGCCTCCGGCTGACGGGACACCGGCCGTGTTCGAGAAGCTGGTAATCGCGGTCTCGAACTCAGACCGATCGTCACCGCGCGGTATTCTCTGCTACCTTGGCTCCATGTGCCGCAATATCCGGCCTCTGTTCAACTTCGACCCTCCGGTAACCGAATCCGAGATCCGCGCTGCCTCGCTCCAATTCGTCCGTAAGATCAGCGGATTCACCAAGCCTTCGAAACCCAACGAAGCCGCGTTCCAACACGCGGTCGACGAAATCGCTTCTATTGCCGCCGGCCTCATCGCGTCGCTCGAAACCACGGCCCCGCCCAAGAACCGCGAAACCGAAGCCGCCAAAGCCAAGGCGCGCAGCCTTCGCCGCTTCGCGACATAATAGGCGATTCCAACCACTCCTGGGCCAGCATTTCGCGGTTGACATCCGCATGGGAGCTACCTCGCGGGTCATGTGGGCCTTCTGCCAGGACCATCGGCCCGCGGTAGCGAAACCCGCTTACCGGCATTATCTGGCAGTGACGCTCGCAATGCAGACTGACGATGCCGCCCAGTAGAGACCACGACGCCAGTCGCCACCCGCGAAACAAACAATCGCACACCCGATGTTGCAGATGAACAGTAGGGCGGGAAAGATCAAGCGCTTATCGAAACTCATATGGTTTTGCTGTTGCTGGCCGGCTTGCTTATCGAAACGGGGAAGTGAACGAACCTCAAAATATCGGACCGAGCGGTGCCGGTATTAATAACCAAATATACCATGCCTCGAGCCGAGAGCGCTCTGCTCGCCGACTCATGATGGACGTAGTCGGTCCACCGGCAGCCGTCGTCCGGCGTGAACGGTTCCGTCGCGATGAACCACGGAGTCATTGAAAGCCGGGGCATTCCGTCGGCCAGCAATGTGAGGGGCCGAACGTTCACTCACCCAATGTTGACCAGCGGGTCCCTGCCATCCAGCCCCAGCGCCTCGAACTGCTTCTCGAACGGCATGGAGTACTTGCGCTCGGAGTTGTAGGCGCAGAACAAATGGATCAGGCGATTAGGCGCGGCATAGCACGGAGAGGACAATCCCGGATGGGGGCCCCGTCAAGTCCTCCTCTCCTTTGATATGCTACAGTCTCAGCACGATGTATGCTGCAAACAGGCTCACGCTCATTTGTTTGAGGAGGGATGACGGTGCCGCCCTCGATGCCGTTGATTGATGCCCTGTGCACACGAAGAAACCAGCTGGAAAACTAGGGAAGCTGAATCCGGGCGGCGGCGGGGTTACGCCAACGCACATCGGATCAGGGAAGAACTTCCCAGTTGCCAAGCTGATCGAACTGCTAGAGCCAGGGCAATGGGAAGAATTCACGGAAGAATGGGCAACCTCGCTCAAGTCCTATAAGGATGTTGAACGCTGGTCCGGCCCCGGCGACATGGGCCGGGATATCGTCGCCTTCACCAGCGATCAGAAATACGGCGAGCCGTGGGACAACTATCAATGCAAGAGTTATGCCAAGAAGCTTCAGCCTAACGATGTGTGGGTTGAGTTCGGAAAGATCATCTACTACGCCTTCAAGGGCGAATTCCCGCCGCCGGCAAACTACTACTTCGCTGCATCGAAGGGCGTGGGCCTCAAGCTCCAGAAACTGCTTGCGAACCCCCCGAAACTCCGCAGCGAGCTGATCAAGAATTGGGATGCCTACTGCCGAAATGGCATTACAGACACGGAGGAGATCCCGCTCGAGGGTGCGCTGCTCGCTTATCTGCGCAGATTCGACTTCAGGATTTTCAGGTACAAGACCGTCGTTGAGCTGGTTAGGGGTCACGCCAACACGATTTTCCACACCCGCCGGTTCGGGTCTGCAACCTTCCCTGACCGGCCCCCGGTCGAAAGGCCGCCCGACGCGATACAACGGAAGGAGAGCCGCTACGTCCAGCAGTTGTTCGAGGTCTATTCGGAAAAGCTGTCCAAGCAGCTCAACACGCCCGATGATCTTAGTGCATACCCGGAACTGGCGAAGCATTTCGCCCGGTCTCGCGAAGTGTTTTATTATGCAGAGTCGCTCCGCAATTTTCCACGTGACAGCGTCGACCCCGGCGCATTCGATGAAATCCGCGAGGAGATCTACCACGGGGTCGTCAACACCTATGAAATGGAGTATGCGAACGGCTACAACCGCATGGCCAGCACATTGCAGCAGTCGGGCAACATAACGCCGAACTGCAATGCGTTGTGCGTTCGCGTGCAGACCCAGGACAAGCATGGAATCTGCCATCATTTGGCAAACGAAGATCGCTTCGTCTGGGTGAAGAAAAGTGACTGACGCCGTCCCGACCTTCAATAGTCCCATCGAGACGGGGATGCGCGCCCTCGTCCTCCTGGCTGCGGCCTATCCGGCACAATTCGACCTACAGCGGCTTCTCGAATACGACTACATCATGGTTCACACTGGCGACGTAGATGGGCCGCCCAGCATTCATCCGGCGCTTCCACTCCGTTCCGGAGAGCTTCTGGTACGCCGCCAGCTGATTGAACGCGGGCTCATGCTCATGATCAGCCGCGGTCTTGTCGGTCGCCACGCTACCCAGAACGGATTCACGTATCAGGCCGAAGACGATGCCGGTCCGTTCCTCGATGCGTTAACGACCGAGTACCTCAACGATTTGAAGGATCGCGCAAAATGGGTTGTGGACCGCTTTCGGGATATGAGCGATCAGGAAATCCGGCTCATGCTGACGCGGGTCTACGACCAGTGGTCGCGTGAGTTCCAGATTCCAGAACAGCCGGGGCTATTCTGATGCCATTCAACCCGCTCCAACTGCGCTTCATTCGCTTCCTAGGTCCGGGGAAAGAGGCAGTCGAATTCGCATTCAAACCTGGTTTCAACATCCTCTACGGGTCGAGCGATACCGGCAAGACGTTCTTGGTCGAAGCAATCGACTTCATGCTCGGCGCTGGTGATGACCTACGGGACATTCCAGAACGAGTCGGGTACGACAGCATCCTGCTGGGCCTCACGGCGCTGGGCACGGACTATACGGTTCAGCGAAGCATGAGCAAAGGCGCATTTCGCCTCTATGACGGCTTGCTGACGGCAAGTCCTGACGATCCGAAGGCGGGAGCCAGACTCTCCGCCGCCCACAGCAGCAAGAACTACAAGAATCTTTCGAATTGGCTGCTGCAAGGAATCGGCCTCGATGGGAAGGAGATTCTTTATAGCAGGGAAAAGGGCACCCTCAGATCGCTTGGTTTCCGCGCCCTCGCGCACCTGTGTGTTATCGGGTACCCGCGCATTACGAGCAAGGAGAGCCCAATCCTCACCGGCCAATGGACTGAGGTAACGCGTGAATACGGCGTGTTTCGCCTTCTGCTTACAGGCTTGGACGATTCGTCTGTCGCGTCCGAGACAGAAGTCGCGAGCGACGCCAGGCCGGAAGTAGTTCGGAAGCCGCTGAGCCCGGACGCCGTCGCGCAGATGATTAGCGATTACGAGGACGAACTGGCAAAGGCTACCGACAATCCGGACGGGTTGGATGAAGAAGAAGAATCCATCGACGCGGAGATTGGTGAACTGCAGGCCGCAATGCGAGCGATGGAAGGAAGACTCAATACCACAGCCAAACAGCGCCGTGAGACCTACGAGACGTACTCGCGCATGGTTGCGCGGCATAACGAGATCGTGGAATTGTTCGATCGGTTCCGATTGCTGGATCAACAATATACTAATGACCTGAAGCGCCTGGCCGCAATCCAGCAGTCTGGCCAGTTCTTCGTACTGCGTGAAGCAACACCATGCCCCCTGTGCGGAGCGCCAGCGGAAGGACAACGCCATGACGCCGCGTGCGACGGGAACGTCCAGGCAGTTGCGCAAGCCGCCGCGGCGGAGATCGCAAAGATCATGCTCCTGCAGAGCGAATTGCATGAGACCGTCAATGCTCTTGCCGCGGAGAATGCCGGTGTTGTCGAAGACGTGGGACGGTTGCGCGGCGAGTTGAAGGGCTACCAGCAGGAACTCGACACTGCTCTCTCACCCGATTTTGCTCAAGCCCGGGAGCAATACACGAAGCTGATCGAAAAGCGTTCCCAAATCGTTCAGGCGATTGCGCTGCGAAATCGGATACAGGCTATGCACCGCCGCCTCGACGAGCCTGCGATGCCCGCCAAGAGCGAAGAGCCCGTCGCCGAAGAAAAGTCTCCCGATGTGGCGCAGTACATTTCCACGTCGGTTCTGCGCGATTTCTCAATGACCGTTGGGGAGATCCTTCAACAATGGGATTTCCCAGGCGCCACAGATGTATACTTCGCTGAGAGAACCAAGGACGTTGTGATCGGTGGGAGGCAGCGGGGGAGCCGCGGGGCCGGTCTATGCGCCATCACATATTCGGCGTTCGTTCTTGCCCTCTTCGAATACTGTCGTTCGCGCAGCATGCCCCATCCTGGATTCGTGATCCTCGACTCGCCCTTGATCGCATACAAAGAGCCGATGCCCGACGACGAGGATATAGCGACCTCTGATTTGAAGGCCCGTTTCTATAAGCACCTGGAGAAGTTCGCTGGATCGCAGCAGGTGTTCGTGATCGACAACACTGACCCGCCAGCGGAATATGCAAAGAAGGGCACTCATTTTACTTTGAACGAAAAGTATGGACGATACGGGCTGTTTCCTCCGCTCAGGAACGCGGCAAAGAAGTGAGCAGAGCCTTCGTTTGATTTGACAGTTACGCCGTTCCGGCCCCGGCGTTTGGCCGCACGACGCCCTGAGCGCGGATGTACTTGCCAACGCGGGCCGCAAGTCCGGTTGTGGGAAATTTTATCGGATTGCTCACCACAAACACCGTTGCGTCCGTCTGCGGACTGCTCCGGGTAGCAGGCTGAGGCCACAGCGAACCCGTCTCTAAAACAGGCACGGGCCTTCGGGCCCGTCCTGCCCTCACCCGATATTGACCAGCGGGTCCTTGCCGTCCAGCCCCAGGGCCTCGAACTGCTTCTCGAACGGCATGGAATACTTGCGCTCGATCTTCTCGCGGTACGTCGGTCCGGAGTTGTAGGCGCAGAACGGATAGATCAGGCCGTTGGGCGCGGCATAGTGGATCACGCAGCGCTTCACGCGCTCGATGTCGTAGTTATAGACATCCATGAAGTGCATGCCGGCCACCATCAGCGTCTTGTAGGTGTAGCCCAGCTCTTCGCCCTTGCCGCGGCCGTATTCCTTGTCCGTCAGTCCCTGCAGCGTCTCGACGAACTTGCTGAAGGTCAGGCCCTCCGGCGCGCGGTCTTCGTGGAAGTGCCGGCGGATCGAATGCCAGGTCTTCACCTTCGACCAGAATTTGAACGACTGCCGGCCGGTCTTGCGCGCCAGCATGTCCAGATCCTGCATGAAGCCGCCGATATCGACGAAACGCGTCACCGGCGTGGCCTTCTTGTTCTTGTCCACGAACATGTAGGTGCCGATCGAGCAGTGCGGATTCGGGCTGAGCGTCGGAATCTGCTCGCCGCGCAGCGCGCCCACGAACCGCGAGAACGGCGCCACGCAGGAGAGCGGGAACCAGTCCTCGTACATGTCGCAGATGCCCGTCTGGTCCTGAACGCAGCGGGCAACATCGGACATGGTGAACCGCTTCTCTTCGAGCTCGTGCCGGGAAATACGGCCCGTGAAGGCCACCGGCTGGAAGCTGATCGCGCTGACCACGTCGATATTCTCGAGCGCCAGCCGCACGATGTCGCCAATCTGGTCGTCGTTGAGGCCCTTGACGATGGTCGGCACGAAGCAGATCTTCATCCCCGCCTTGCGCACGTTCTCGATCGCCTGCATCTTCTTTTCGAGCAGCGACTCGCCGCGCACGCGCTTGTAGGTGTCCTCGCAAACGCCGTCGAACTGCAGGTAGATGGTGTGCAGCCCGGCCTCTTTCGCCTGCATGGCGAACTCCAGGTCGGTGAACATGATGCCGTTGCTCGCGGCCTGCAGGTGCGAGAATCCCATCTCCTTGGCCATTCGCAGCGCCTCGAAGAAGTGCGGGTAGATGGTGGGCTCGCCGCCCGAGAACTGCACGATCCGGTTGGCCACCGGCTCCTCGCCGCGCAGGGCTTCGAGCATGCGCCGCACCTGCTCCAGGCTCGGCTCGTAAAGATAGCCGGCCGCATTGGCGTTCGCGAAGCAGACCGGGCACGTCAGGTTGCAGCGGTTCGTCAGGTCCACGTTGCTCAGGACGGTGTGGCTGGTGTGCATGGAGCAGAGTCCGCACTGGTCGGGGCAGCGTGTGGCGTTCGGGATCGCCGGATTGCTCACGCCGCGGTTGTCGCCGAAGCTCCAGTTCTCCATCTTGAGGTAGAGGCGGGTGTCGGAGAAAACGCAATCGCGGAAGAAGCCGTGCTGCGGGCAGGTCTTCTCCATGATGACCCGGCCGTTCTCGTCAAACACGCGCGCTTCGATGACGCGTATGCACTCGGGGCAGAGCGACTGGGTGATCTTGGGCAGGCCGCGGTGAACCGGTTCGATGCGGGAACCGCTGAACGTGGTCTCGGGTTGAACGATCTTGAAGTCTTTCGCGGTTGTCGGCGAGAAGGTCTGCGTGCTCAAGTTAAGAGTCCTCCAGTAGATTGAGACCCGAAAACAGCCAAAGCGATTATAGGGGGAAGGGGGGAGCCCGCACATCAGATGCCAATCAAACTGCTTGCTTCCATGGTTGTACGGTTGTTTTGGGGGGGTCAACGGGCGGGGAGCGGTCCCCCCCGCCCTACGGTGCTTTCCTCAAATACCCCATGAACAGCGTCACCAGGAAGATCACCAGGAACACGAAGAACAGGAACTTGCCGATGCCGGCGGCTGCGGCCGCGATGCCGGCGAACCCGAATACCGCCGCCACAATCGCGATCACCAGAAATACGATCGCCCAGCCTAACATATGCCCTCCTGAAGAGGAGTAAGGCACGCCGGCTGCCATCGGGAATTCCCTGCCCCTTGAATGAGTTAGCCGCCGACCGCCGGTGCGATTTTACGCGCCTGGAGGTAGGTCAATCTCCATGACCAGCCCCGGGTTCGAGTTATGCGCCTCAATCCGGCCCTTGTGCAGCTCGACGGCGCGGCGGGCGATCGCAAGCCCCAGGCCGACCCCACCGCTGGTCCGGTTGCGGTCCGTATCCACGCGGTAAAACGGATCAAAGATGTGCGCCAGGTGCTCATCCGGGACCCCCGGACCGTAATCCCGAACGCGTATCCGCACCCCAGGGGCGCCATTTTCCAGCCAAACCTCCACCGGCGTGTCCGGTGGGGCGTGGCGTATGGCGTTGCGGACCACGTTCTCCACCGCGCGGCGCATCAGCTCGGCGTCCCCACGGACCATCACCGGCGACGGCTTCCGCATCTCCAAACGGCAGCCGCGCGCCTCGGCTTCCACCGAACAATCCTCCACCAGGTTCGAGACCAGCTCGTCCACCCGCACCGGCTCCTTGCGCAGGGACGACGGATCGCCCTCGGCGCGGGTCACCTGGAGCAGTTCGCCCACCAGCAAGTTCAGCCGCTCGGCCTCTTTCTCGATGCGGTTCAACGCGGCCTCGCGCGCCTCCGGCTCGTCGGACCGGGCCAGCTCGGTGGCCACCGCCAGCCTCGCCAGCGGCGACCGCAGCTCGTGCGAAATGTCGAGCAGCAGACGGCGCTCGGCGGTGAGCAGCGTCTCCAGACGATCGGCCATCTGGTCGAACGTGCGGGTCAGGCGGCCAACTTCGTCGTGCCGTTTCGATCCCACGCGCGCCGCCAGGTCGCCCTTGCCGAAACGCTCCACGGCCTTCTGCAGGCTCCGCAGCGGAGACGTCAGGTGCAGCGCGAGAAGGTAGGAGAGCAGGACCATCGCGCCGACGATCCACAGATATTGCGGCAGGAAGAACGAGAAGCCCGGCCGGCCCCGCGCAATCAGAAAGAACCAGTACTTGCCGTCAGTGCTGGCCCGTGCGATCACCGGCGGCTGGAACATGCGGCCCCGGCGTTCGGCTTGCTCAGCCAGCTCATGACGGTCTTTGCCGGTCATGAGGTCGTGAAACGTGGCGTCCGTCAGCACTCCGCGACCCAGAAACTCCGAATCGAAGCGATCGAGGAAGGATGCCAGCGCCGGCCGGCCTCCGTTCTCGTATGCGTGCCGCGCCTCTTCGAGCTGAACCGAAAGCATGCGGCCGAAGACGTGCCCCCGCCCGCGCGAAGCCGTGAAACTGCGGGTGGTGATGAAAACGAACCCGGCCACCGTGATGACCATCGCAGCCAGAAACCAAAGCAGGAACTTCGTGAATAGCGACCTCAAGCGGCGGCCCCTTCTTCCGGCGTCCGGCAGAACTGGTAGCCCACGCCTCGTATGGTCTTGATCAGCGGCCGGCTGACCTCCAGCTTCTTGCGCAGATGGCTGATGTGCATGTCGATGGAGCGGTCAAAAGGCGTCGTTTTGCGGTTATAAAGCGCTTCCATGACCGAATCTCGCGACAAAACGCGGCCGGCGCCGCGCATCAGGATTTCCAGTATGTCGAATTCGAGCGTGGTCATTTCGACCCGCTGCCCGTCCACGGTTACTTCACGCGAGGCCGGGTCCAGGGCAACCCCGTTGACCTCGACGGGTCCGCGCCCGGCCGCCTGCGGCTCGGTGCGCCGCAGAATCGCGCGTATGCGCGCCGCCAGCTCCCGCGGGTTGAAGGGCTTCGCCAGGTAATCGTCGGCGCCCAGCTCCAGGCCCACGATGCGGTCCACATCCTCCCCGCGCGCGGTCAGCATCAGAACCGGCATTCGGCCCTTCTTCCGCAGCTCGCGCAGGATCGCAAAGCCGTCCATTCCAGGAAGCATCACGTCGAGGATCACCAGATCCCACCCGCCGCCGGCGGCACGATCGAGGCCCCGCCGGCCTTCATGCTCCACTTCCAGGTTGAACCCCTCGCGTTTGAGAAACTCTCGGAGCAGGCTGCACAACTCCACGTCGTCGTCGATGAGCAGCAACCGCACGCCTTATTTTTACCACGGCCCATGCCGCTCCGGCGCACATCTTACGTTTATTTACAGTGGCTTAAAACGGACCGAGGCTAGCCCGCTAGCCCCTCACTTCAGCCGGCAGAGCGGGTCGCCGATGACGATGTTCTGCCAGCTCAGCGCCGGAATCGCCAGGTAGTAGCTCTCGGCCAGGGTGCGGCCGCTCAGGTATGCGGGGAGCAGGAAGTCCGGCCGCGGCGTGAACCCAAGGTACGGTTCGGCGACGTGCCCGGAGACGCCGGTGGCGCCCTCATGGATGTAATCGGCCGAGAGGCTCTGCGGCGAATCCGCAAACCAGTGCTGCTTATCCCGCCAGGACGTGATGTTCCAATCGTCGGGAGGCTTGACGAAGGTGCGGCCGTCGCTCGAGACGAACTCGGTCGCGATGGCGCCGGGGAGCCATTCGAATCCCACGAAGCGCCGCTTCCGGTGGGGGTCGTTCGATCCCCAGGAGGCATAGCCGATCACGCTGCGCTGGCCGTAGAGAACCTCCGTCGTCTGGTCGAAGACGACGCGCTCCTTGGGCAGGAGGATCGCCGCGTTCCGCAGCCACTCGTTGCCCGGCCCATCGTCCTCCGATTTCATATCGATCACGACACGTCCCCGATTGCGCGCCACGAGCGCGCGGTCGATCATCCCGGCGACCTCGTTGAAATCGTACGCTGCCAATCGGCACACCAGGTAGATGGGGAAACGCGGATGGGTGAAAGGAACGTTCCGCTGGCCGAAGAACGGATTCGGGACAGCCCCGCGAACCTCGTGCCGCGCGCCGTGCAGGTCCTGGTAGAGCAGAGCCAGCTCGGAATCCACCGCAGCCTGATCCCCATCCCGCCCGCCGGCGCCATCGATCCGCAGGGGAACGCCCAACGTCGTGGCGATGTAGAGGATCTTCTCTTCCAGACGCCGCGATTTCAGACAAGCGGCAATCGGCCCGGCGACGGCAGCGTCGTAGATCCGGCGGGGGATGGTTTCGTCGGCGGGCGCATTGATCGCACAGACGTTCGTCTCGGGGATGCCGCGCCGCTCCCGATAGTAATCGCCGATCCGCCGCGAGACCGGCGATGCCCGGTTGACCACGATCAGCACGTTCTCCGGCCCCTGCGCCAGCGCGGTGGTGGAGACGGCGAGCAAGAGCACGGCACATCTGCACCACTCGATCCCCGACCGTGGGAATCCCCAACGGCCGCTGCCTCCCATCCGCTTTCGGACCGGACTTTCACCTGCTAGGACCACGCGTCTTTCGGGACGCACCATCTTCCGAGGGTAGCTTGTAACTGAGCCGCCCGCGCAAGCAAGCGGGATCGGATCGATGTCGCTGGCCGGCGCGCTGGGACTTTCCGGCGGTGACGGGGTACATCTATCTCGCCGGCCGCGATTCCTGGACGCCTGGCGCCCTCACCGCAGATAAAACAAACTCAGCCGCGGTAGGCCGGACGCCTCCAGCAGCCGGCGGTCGAGGAACTGGCGCTCGAGGAGGGAGATCTGGCCGGCGGTCATCTTGCCGCGGTAGGGGCGGAGTTGCAAGTCGAACTCGCGGCGGGCGGCGAGGAGATCTTCCTCGGGCTGGGCGGCGCGGGCAGCGGCGATCATCTTCTCTTCCAAGACGGTCAAACGGCGCTCCAGGTCTTCGAGATTGGCGAGGTGCGTTTCGGCTTCGGCAGCAAGACCACGCAGGGTCGCGGCCGCGTCGGGAAAGCGGGGCGCCAGCGCTTCGGCGTTATGCTCCAGGTAGGCGCGAAGGTCCTCGGCGGGAAAGGGCGGGGCTGCGGGGGTCTTGGCGGATGCGGACCCACCGGCCATCCACTGGGCTTGTTCGAGCACGGCCTGGGCGCAATAGGCGAGAGAATTCACCATCTGAATTTTGGACTTGCGGCTGCGCCATTTCTCGAACGCTTCGTCGATGCCCCGCAGCGCGGCTTCCAGCGGCACCCCGGCGCCCTTCCAGCTTTCGACCAGGGCCCAATCGAGCGGCGAAAGCAGGAACAGGCCGGTTCCGCGCGCGCGCTGGAAATGCTCTTCAATTTCGGTGAAATAGTTGAAGTAATTCAGGCCGAAATCGCCGGGCGTCACGGCCGTCCGATCCGTTCCCAAACCATGCGGAGGCCCTCGAGCGTGAGATCCTCGTCCACCTCCTTGAGGTAGCGCGAACCGGGAACCACCAGGTGCGCCTGTCCGCCCGTGGCCACTGTGTGCGTGTGGGGTCCCAGCTCCGCGATGAGGCGCTCGAGGATGCCGTCGATGACGGCGATAGCGCCGTAATAAGCGCCCGATTGCATGCTGCCAACGGTGTTGGTGCCGATCAGCTTCTCTGGCTCGCGCACGTCCACCAGCGGCAGGCGCGCGGTCTTGGCGAAAAGGCCCTCGACCGCAATGCCGATGCCGGCGGCGATAATTCCGCCGAGATACTCGCCGTTGGCCGAGATGCAATCGAAGGTAATGGCGGTGCCGAGATCGACCACCACGCACGGGCCGCCGTATTTCTGGAACGCCGCCACGCCATTGACGATGCGGTCCGCGCCGACCTCGCGAGGGTTGTCGTAGCAGATGCGCAGGCCGGTGTCGGTTTCGTTCGTGACGAAAGCCGCTTCGGTATTGAAATAGCGCCGGGACATGAGCGCCAGGGCGGAGTTGAGCGGCGGCACCACGCTGGCAACGACGATGCCATCGACGCGCGCCAGATCGAGCGAGCTCAGCGCAAAGAGGTTGCGCAGCAGGATGCCCCACTCGTCCGCGGTCTGCCCGTGGACGGTGCGCAGGCGCCAGTGCGCGATCAGCCGGGCGCCGTCGAAGACGCCGACGGTGATGTTGGTGTTGCCTGCGTCGAGTGCGAGGAGCATGGGATTACGCGGGCCTTACTCCTCCGGCCAGTATAGTCGTTCTCGAACCGTCCGGGCGGCGCAGGAGGAGAAAGCCCGAGGGATCGAGGCCGTCGGTGACACCTTCGAGGACGGAGTCGCCCTGATCCACGGTGACGCGCTTGCCTTTCACGTAGCTGGAGGCGCGGGCAAACATGCGCAGAATGGGCTCGCGTCCGGCTTCGGCCAACATGCGCGCGAAGCTATCCACGGTTTCGAGGAGGTGGATGAGCAACAGCTCGCGGGATTGCGGGCGTCCCGAGGCGAGGCGCAGGGAGGTGGCGATGGCCGCGAGCTCCGGCGGGAACGATGTGTGGTTGACGTTGATGCCGATGCCGGCGAGAAACACGGAGCCTTCGGACTGCACCAGGATGCCGGCGCATTTCTTCTCTTCGACCAGTACGTCGTTGGGCCAGCGCAGGTCCGTGCGGAGATCGGCGGTGCGGGCGATGGCCTCGGCGGCGGCCAGGCCCAAGGCCATCGAGAGCACGCGGGCGCTCGCCTCGGCGAGGGCGGGGCGCAGCACGACGGTGGCGTAGAGGCCGGCTTCGCGTTCGGAATGCCACTCGCGGCCATGCCTTCCCTGCCCCGCGGTTTGCTCCTCGGCCACCACGACGGCGCCCGCGCGACAGCCGGAGCGCGCCAGGCGGGCGGCTTCGGTCATGGTGGAGGCGCAGCGGTCGAACCAGAGGAGTTCGCGGCCTGGAGACGCGGCGCGGACGATGTCGAGGGCGAGCGGCATCAGTCTCCGGCAGGCAGGAGAGCGTGCGCCACATGGATGCCGGGAGTACTCATTCGAGATCGAGGCGGAAGTTGATGTCGACGGCGGTGGCGGAGTGGGTGATTGCGCCGCAGGAAATGAAGTCGGCGCCGGAATCGGCGTATTCGCGAATGGTTTCGAGCGTGATGCCGCCGGAGAGCTCCACCGTTGCGCGGCCGGCGATGTAGCGGATCTGCTCGGCGGCCTGGGCCGGCGTGAGGTTATCGAGCAGCAGGTGCTTGGCGCCGCCGGCGAGGGCCTGGTCCAGCTCGGACGGCGTGCGCACCTCGATTTCAACCGCGAGGCCCGTAGCGAGCGCGCGTTTGAGCGCGGGCCTGACACCGCCCGCCGCGGCGATGTGATTGTTCTTGATCAGAATGGCGTCGTAGAGACCGAGGCGATGGTTCATGACGCCGCCCGCCTCCGCGGCCATCTTCTCCAGGCGGCGCAGACCGGGAATGGTTTTGCGCGTATCGAGAATGCGGCACTTGGTTCCCGTAACCGCGTCGGCATAGCGCCGGGCCAGGGTGGCGATTCCGCTCAGCCGCTGCATGAAATTCAGCGCTACACGCTCACAGGCAAGCAGCGTGCGGGCGCGGCCGCGGACCGTCGCGAGAGTGTCCCCCTGCTCGACACAGTCTCCGCTCTGGCGCACCAGCTTGACTTCCTCATTGCCGCCGCGCAGCTCGAAGATGAGCGGCACCAATTCCAGGCCAGCGACGACGATCTGCTCCTGCGCCACGAACCGGCCGTTCGCGCGCTTCCACGCCGGGACGCACGCATCGGAGGTGACGTCGCCTGCACCGATATCCTCCTCGAGCGCGTGCTTGACGATCTGGACGATCTCGGGATGGCGAACGTCGAAGGGCATCGCCTAGCTGAGCCCATCCAGAATTTCGAGGTTCTTCTTCAACTGATCCTCGTAGGCGGCCTTCTTTTCGCGAATGGAGGCTACCACGTGTTCCGGGGCACGGGCCAGGAACTTCTCGCCGGCGAGCTGGCGATCGGCATTGGCGATGTTCTTGACGAACTGCTCGTTCTCCTTCGCGATCCGATTGCGAAGGATTTCGGTTTGGTCGGCGGGGACGTCGAGGATCAGGTCGAACGCCGCGGTGGAGCGCTTCACGCCCGCGACTCCGGCGGCGTCGGCGCGCACATCGAGCTGCACCTTGGCGACGGCCTGGATGATTCCCCGTTGCGCGCAGGCGACCTCGGCGGCCGCGCCGGAGGAGACCAGCACGGCGGCGAACTCCTGTTTAGGATCGAGCGCGAAATCGGCGCGCAGATTGCGGACCATGGCAACGATGTCCTGGAGGATCTGCATGTCGCGCTCGGCGGCATGATCGGCGGCATGCGCATCGTATTCGGGATAGGCGGCGATGGCGATGGAAATGGGCCGCTCGCCGGCGTTCGTCATGAGCCTCTGCCACAGCTCCTCGGTGAGGAACGGCATGATGGGATGGAGGAGCCGCAGCGACGCTTCGAAGACCGTGAGCAGGTTGCGCCAGTCGGTGGTGAGGCCGGAATCGGGTTCGAAGCGCAGCTTCTTGATTTCGAGATACCAGTCGCAGAGCTCGTGCCAGAAGAATTGCCAGGCCAGTTCGGCGGCCTCATGGAAGCGGTAGCGGTCGATGGCGCGGCCCATGGATTCCGCGCATTGATTCAGGCGGCTGAAAATCCAGCGGTCTTCGAGCGGCGCGGCGAGACCGGGAGAGCTGAACTCCGGAACCAGCGCGGCGCTCGCGGCGGGCGCCCAGGCGGAGATGCCGGAGCGCTCCATGTTCATGAAGATCAGACGGGCCGCGTTCCAGATCTTGTTGGCGAAGTTGCGGGCGCTTTCCATGCGCTCGTCGGTGAAGACGATGTCGGTGCCCGGCGCGGCGGCGCGCAGGAACGCCATACGCACGGCGTCGGTGCCGTATTTTTCGGTCACCAGGAGCGGGTCCACCACGTTGCCCTTGGTCTTCGACATTTTCTGGCGCTCGGCGTCGCGCACCAGGGCGTGGATGTAGACCTCGCGGAACGGCACGTCGCCGGTGCATTCGAGCCCGAGCATGATCATGCGCGCCACCCAGAAAAACAGGATGTCGAAGCCGGTGATCATCAGCGACGTGGGGTAGTAGGTCTTGAGGTCTTCGGTCTGGTCCGGCCAGCCGAGCGTGGAAAATGGCCACAGACCGGAGCTGAACCAGGTATCGAGGACGTCGGGGTCCTGCTCGAGATGGGCCGATCCGCATTTGCAGGCCGTGGGGTCGGTGCGCGAGACGACGATCTCTCCGCAATCGCGGCAATACCACGCCGGGATGCGATGGCCCCACCAGAGCTGGCGCGAGATGCACCAGTCGCGGATGTTGTACATCCACTCGTAATAAGTCTTGGTGACGTTGTCCGGCGTGAAGCGGATGCGGCCTTCTTCCACCACCCTGATGGCGGGCTCGGCGAGCGGCTTGGTCTTGACGAACCACTGCGTGGAGACGAGCGGCTCAACGGGCGTCTTGCAGCGCTGGCAACGGCCGAGGCTCAGCTCGTAGGGCTCGATCTTCACGATCAGGCCGAGCGCCTCCAGATCGGCAACCACGCGCTGGCGCGCTTCGCCGCGCTCGAGGCCGGCGTAGGGGCCGGCGGCCGCGGTCATGTGGCCCGTTCCATCGATGACTTGAATTTTCGGCAGATTGTTGCGGCGGCCGGCTTCGAAATCGTTGAGGTCGTGCGCGGGCGTGACCTTGACGACGCCGGTTCCGAATTCGGGGTCGGCGACCTCGTCGGCAATCACGGGGATGTCGCGATCCATGAGAGGCAGGCGAACCGTGCCGCCGTGCAGGTCGAGGTAACGCTTGTCCTTCGGATTGACAGCGACGGCGGTATCGCCCAGCATGGTTTCGGGGCGCGTGGTGGCGACGACCAGGGAACGGTCCGTTCCATTGACCGGATATCGAATGTGCCACAGGTTGCCGGGCTTCGGATCGTGAGTGACTTCGAGATCGGAGAGCGCAGTTTGGCAGCGCGGGCACCAGTTCACCATGTACTCGCCGCGGTAGATGAGGCCCTTCTCGTAAAGGCGGACGAAGACTTCGCGCACGGCGCGGGAGAGGCCGGGATCGAGGGTGAAGCGCTCGCGGCTCCAATCGCAACTGGCGCCCATGCGGATCATCTGGGCCTTGATGGTGCCGCCGTAACGCTCTTTCCATTCCCAAACGCGCTTTTCGAATTCGGCGCGGCCGATCTGGCGGCGGTCGATGCCCTCGCTGGCGAGTTTGCGCTCGACGAGCATCTGGGTGGCGATTCCAGCGTGATCCGTGCCGGGGAGCCAGAGGGTGTTGTCGCCACGCATGCGGCGCCAGCGGACGCTGACGTCGATCTCGGTGTGCTCGAGCATGTGCCCGATGTGCAGCGAGCCGGTGACGTTGGGCGGAGGGATTACGAGCGAGAAGGGACGGCCGGCAGGGCCGCCGGCGCGGAATATTCCGGAATCGATCCACCACTGCGCCCAGTGCGGTTCAAAGCGTTGTGGCTCATAGACTTTCTCAAGTTGCATGAAGAACTACCAATTTTAACATGAGGGTTGGGGGCAGGCCGGAACGCGAGCGATCAGAGCAGGTGCGTCAGGCGGGCCACGGCGATGGCGACGAGGGCGAGTGCGGCGGCGGCGCCGAGAGCGACGACAACGCGGTTTACGTTGCGGAGATGGTCGAGCGTTCGGCGAAGTTCGGCCGGGCTCATGAAGGCTTCGTGCTCGGGCCGGTGAGCGATGAGGAGGCGGTAGATGAGGGCGACGATGAAAGTCCCGGCAATTCCGCCCCAGGCGATGGAGGCCCAGGCGAGGGCTGAAAGGCCGAGGTAGAGGTGCATGGGGCAGTCCTATTTTGAACCGGAGGGAGCGGCGTAGCAAGGCGAAACGCGACGTAGCAAGGCGTTGACACTCGCCGCCCGGTTTGATTTAATGAGGACTGCCAACCAGTTGCTCCTCAGTAGCTCAATGGTAGAGCATTCGGCTGTTAACCGAAGGGTTGTAGGTTCGAGTCCTACCTGAGGAGCCAATTTAAGTCCTTTAGTTTCAGCGTATCCCCTGCAAAACACGCCAGTTGCACTGGTGCGCCCATGCCCGGCGCGGCGATTACGAATTACCCATCCTTACCCGAATTTACCCATCCGTGGACGGCGGGGTCCCCCCAGAATCCCCCCAGTGCTTCGCGAATGGCCAAGCCGCAAGTGAGTGGCTCGAGGCTGCACTACCGTTCTGGTGAGACCATCACGACAACTCTTCATCGAAGCCGTGATCATTCTCCTGCGACACGACCTCGCTCGATAACGGCAACTCACGGAGAGACCAGTATCGCTTTGCCTCTCCGCTCCTTTGCGGAATTGGCTTTGAGCGCGCTCTGAAAATCGTGCAGGCAGTACGTTGAATCCACCGGTAGTTGGATCGTGCTACGGCGGACCATCGACCAGATCTCGTTGAGCATGGCAATGATCTCATGTTTGTCTTGTCCGCCCAGCCAACGATCAATGCCGAATCCCTGCCAGGTGAGATTGGAATAGATAATCATGGCGTTTGTTACCGGAATCGGTTCTCGATCTTGAACTCCGTAGGCAATGATTCGAGCACCCGGAACTAGAGCGCCGAGAAGGCGGGTGACCAGAGGTCCACCAACGCTGTCCAGAAGCGCATTGACTCCGCGATTGCCAGTAATTTCGATGATGTCCTTGGTTAGGGATGGCCGGCTGACTGAAAGCACGAAATCCGCGGTGCATCGTGCTTGTGCCTGGATCTCATCACCTCGCACCAGTCCAATGGTTCTAATGCCGCGTTCCCTCGCGATTGCCCCAACGATATTGCTAACCGTTGAGGTCGCGGCCGTTAAGATCACCCACCCTTCGGGCATCAGGCGAGCCTCCTTCAGCAAGGCGCAGGCGGAGACAGGATTGAGTGAAATCTGGCAGGCGATTTCATCTGTCATATCGTCCGGGACAGAAATGAGCCGCGCGGACGGGACGGCGGCAAATTCAGCCCACGTACCGGGAGTCCGGAAAGCCACCCGATCGCCCGGAGCATAGTTCGGCTCACCGCCTCGGACGATCTCCCCGCAGCCTTCTAGTCCAGCGGTCTGAGGGAAAACGGGACGAATGCGGTACTGGCCTCTTACGAATGCCAGATCTGAGGGCTGAACAGGCCGAGCTTTGACTTTCACGAGAACTTGATCCGCTGAACTCGATGGAGCCTCAATCTCCATGCACGAGAGTGCGATTTCAGGTTCTCCCGCTTGTTCAAATATGAGTGCCTGCATATTGTCTCCTCATCCCATTGGGACAGTATCGGTCGTTTGTACAGCGCTCAAATCTCTCAGAACATAAGGCTTAAGCATAAGCGGCTCTCGCTCTAGCTCGTGAAATGAGCCTTAACCACTTGGGCGACGTCGCATGCGATCGGGGAAGATCTTCTTCCCGTCAGTTCTCTTTCGGGTTGGGCTTTCCCTTGCCGGTCGCGATCAGACTGCGCAGGCTGCCGTTCACATAAGAGCCCCAGGCGTTTGAGCACACGTCGAAGCACTCGTACGCGGGAACCAGGCCCTGGTGGGTGAAGCGGACTTCCGTCTTGTTGCCGTGCGTGGAAATTTCGAACACAACCTTCGTGTTCGTCCATTCCGCCTTGTCCTCAGTGAAATTGAAGTAGTTGTCCACAACGAGCCAGACGACTTTCTTGTTGGGCACCATTTCTATCACTTTCATCGTGGAACGGTGCGCGTCTTTGTATCGATACTTCCACACATCGCCGAGATTGGCGGTGCTGCCCTCGATGTTTTCCGACCACCAGCCACGTGGGTTGTTGATGGCGGCAAAGGCTTCTTCTGGAGATTGGTCCACGGAAATCGTTGCGGTGAAATTTGGGTCTGGGTTGTTCATGGTGGTTCCTTTCCTATGCGAATATGTCGGGCTGCTGTTTCCCTGTGCTGATCAGGTTGCGTAAATTGCCGCCGATGAGCATGCCCCAGGCGTTGGAGCAGCTACCGTAGCACTCAATCTCCGGCGCGAGGCCTGAGTGCGTGAAGCGGATTTCGGTTTTACCACCTTTCGTGGAGATGTCGAAAACGATGTCCGTGCCGGTCCATTCGGTCTTGTCTTTCACAAAGTTCAGATAGCTATCGGTAACATGCCAGGCGACCTTCTTGCCGGGGATGAGCTCCGTAACCTTCTGCGTGGAGCGATGCGCATCCTTGTAACGATACGTGAATTCAGCTGCGAGCTTGTCGGTGGGGCCATCGACCTCTCCAGACCACCACCCACGAACGTTGTTGATGGCGGCGAAGGCTTGGTTCGGTGTTTGGTCCACTGAAATGGTTGTGGTGAAGCTGCGGTTTTTCATGGTTTGTTCTCCTTACTTCTTTGTTGACTGCTCTCACTTTGTATAACCACCGAGGGGGTGGAAACTCATCGGTGCTTTGCAAAATGTTTTTGATGCGCCGAGCCTGCCTTTTAGTCGTCGAGCGCCCCCATGCTCAGATTGACCGTGGTTCCGGTCATGGCGCTCGCCGCATCGGAAGCCATGAAGGCCGCCACATTGGCCATTTCTGCGAGTGATGCGAGCCCTCGCCGATGATTTTTGCCTGCGACCACATCGTGAAACTGCTGCCAAGTCATTTTATAGGCCTTGGCGTGAATGCCAAACACCTCTTGGATGGTGCCTGAGTCAGGCATGCCATCCACTCGCAGACCCACGACGCGAATGCCGTGGGGAGCGAGTTCCGCGGAAAGCCCCCGCGTGAGCCCTTCAACGGCGCTCATTGCAGGGGCGAAGCCGCCTAGCAATGGAACTCCGGCGCGCGCGGGAAGCGGGGTAACGGTCATGATCACCCCTGCCTGTTGCGCCATCATTCGGCGCGCGGCGAGTCGGGCGGTCAGGAAGTACGCCTTGGTGTAGGTGGAAATCGGCAACGAAAACTGGTCGAGCTCCAGATCCACAAATGGCACACCCTGCAGCGTAGTGTTCGGAATGCCGACCCCGTTGAACGAGATATCGACACGGCCTACCTTATCGATCACGGACTGCAGGTGCCTGTCCACGGATTGTTCATCAAGAGCATCGACCTCCGCGGTCTCGACGGCGCCGCCAGCGGAGGCTATTTCCTTGGCGACATCGTCGAGCCGTGCCCGGCGGCGACCGGTGAGAAAGAGTGCTGCCCCCTCCCGTCCGAAGGCGCGCGCCACCGCACTGCCCACCCCGCCCCCGGCTCCGTAGATAACCGCAACTTTGTTTTTGAGCATCATGTCTGGTCTCCTTTTCCGGGCTGAGTTGAACGGCGTTAGGCTGCTGCGGCCTGGGGCGCGAAGGCGGCGAATTGGTGTTCCATCGCCTTGACGACGCCAGTCCGCCAGCCTTCGGCGATGGACTGGGATGCGGGATCGGGGAAAATGTCCTCTTCACCTTTCTCCACTCCGTCGAAGATGCCTTGCGCGACGGATTCCGCAGAGGCCTTCGGTATCTCGAAGCCTCTGGTCATATCGGTGTCCGTGGGGCCGGTCAGGACCGCATGAACGCTCACGCCCTGTGCAGCCAAGAGGGCGCGGAACGACTGTGTCATATTGAACGCGGCTGCCTTGGAGATCGCGTAGGCCGGTGTGACGGGAAAGGGAGCCAATGCCATTGTCGATACGTTGTTTACGATGGCTCCCTGGGAGCGCTTCAGCAACGGCAGGAAAGCGTTGGTCACATTCAGCGGCCCAAAAAGATTGACGGCCAGGTGCTGTTCGACGACCTTAGCGTCGCTCAGGTCGTCGAACAGAGCGATGCCCGCATTGTTGATGAGGACGTCGAGAGCGTCGATCTTGGCGACTGCCTCTTGAATCTGCGTTGTGCTGGTCACGTCCAGCTTTAGGGGCGTCACGCGTGGGTCGGCGATCCCGCTTGTTCCGCGTATCCCCGCATATACCCTCTTCGCTCCCCGCTTGAGCGCCTCGTTGACGAGCGCACTGCCGATGCCGCGGTTGGCGCCGGTGATCAAAACTGTCTTGTTCTGGATATTCATGACGTTTCTCCTTTTCGACTACCTTCGATCCCGGCCTTCTTTCCTGTGCTCTTCAGAGGGCCGCATCTGAGTGAATCCTCGCACATCATCGCGGAGGCTTAAATGGCGCCGATCTCACCTCTTGCTAACCTGGATGTAACGAGATAAAATATTGATAATACATTGGTTATCTGCGACTCGGCAAAATTCGTGCTAGCATTCTTTGGCAGGTTCTGAAAGCCATGGCGACAGACCACCCATCTCCACGGGTTCGTTTCACAGCATTCGAACTGAACCTGCAAACTGGCGAATTGTTCAAGCACGGTCGAAAGCTCAGGCTGCAAACGCAGTCTTTCGTGATTCTGGCTTCACTGCTGGAAAAGCCCGGCGAGGTCTTGACGCGCGAAGAACTCTGCCGGAAACTTTGGCCATCCGGCGTCTTCGTGGATTTCGAACTCGGATTAAATGCCGCCATCAATAGACTTCGAAGTTTGTTAAGCGATTCTCCCGAAAAGCCTCGCTTCATCGAAACTTTGCCCCGCCGCGGCTATCGCTTCATCGCCCCGGTGGAACGCGATCCTCAGAAGCGGATCACTCCAGATATCGCGTCACTGGCGGTTCTGCCGCTTGAGAATCTGACTGGAAACGTCGCTGAGGAATACTTTGTGGATGGCATGACCGAAGCCCTAATTACGCGCCTGGCGCAAGTCGGAGCGCTTCGGGTTATTTCGCGGACGTCGGTCATGCACTACAAGGGAACGCGCAAGAAGCTACCGGAAATTGCGAAAGAGCTCAACGTGGATGCCATTGTGGAAGGCAGTATTGCGCGTTCGGGCTCGCTTGTGCGCGTCACTGCCCAGCTCATTCACGCTCGGAGCGACCTGCACCTGTGGGCAAAGGATTACGAACGAAACATGACAAACATCCTATTGCTCCAGGCCGAAGTGGCCAGCGCAATTGCCATCGAAGTGCAAGTCCGACTGACGCCGCAGGAGAGCGCTCGCCTGGCCAGTGCCCGACCCGTCGAGCCCGAAGCCTACCAAGCCTACTTACGCGGCCGCCTGCACTGGAACAAGCGAACTGAAGAGGGTATGACGAAGGGTTTGGAGCTTTTCCAGCAGGCGTCGGACAAAGATGCGAGCTACGCGCTCAGCCATGCTGGCGTGGCCGAGTGTTACAACATGATGGCTTTCTGGGGTATGGCCGCACCGCACGAGGTTTCTCCCAAGGCCAAAGCGGCTGCGAGCAAGGCCCTGGAGATTGATGATAGCCTCGCCGAAGGGTATACCGCCCGAGGCTGGGTGCGGTTAGTTTACGATTGGGATTGGCTTGGCGCGGAAAAGGAACTACAACGCGCCATCGAACTAAATCCTAGCTACGCCACAGCTCACCAGTGGTATTCCCATCTATTGATTTACCAAGGGCGCTATCAGGAAGCACTCGCGGAGGTTGAACGCACCCTGGCGCTGGACCCACTTTCCGTGCCCATGAATTCGAGCGGCGCTTATGTCCGCATCCTTGCTCGCCGGTTTGATGAAGCCGAGGAAAAAGTCCGGAGCGCCATCGAACTTGAAGCTAATTTCGCTCCTTCGCATTTCTTCCTCGGACGTGTTTACGAAGAAACGGGTCGCACTGCAGAAGCGCTGGATGCCTTTCAAAAAGCAGTCGCCATCTCCGGCGAAGTGGCGCGCTTCCTCTCGGGCTTGGGGCACGGTTACGCGGTTGCGGGGCGGAACGCCGAGGCGCAAAAAGTGCTGGAGAGATTAGTTAAGATGGCCGAGCAGCGCTACGTCTCCGCCTACGACTTCGCCGCCGTTTATGCCGGAATCGGAGATTCCGAGCCTGTTTTTGTCTGGCTCGAAAAGGCGTATGAGGAACGCTCGACGTGGCTGACTTTAGTTAAAACTGACTCACGTTTCGACCGCTTCCACCCTGACCCACGCTTCCAGAGGCTCCTCGTGCGCCTCGGCCTGGGGTCCTAGGATACGCGACCCTTTTCCGCACCGGAGTTTCCTGCCCGCAGATCGAACTCGCCAATTCCGACGACGTTCTGGTTTCTGAAGCCAGAGCTGTTGCGGCTGGGCGCCCCTTCTTGCAGGCGTTTTACTCCTTTTGTTCTTGCTAGCCGCCACAGCGCTCAGAAATCCAATCTCACCGTTTGTCCCCTTGTCGCGCAGCGTTTACCGAAGTTTTTTCGGGGCCGACAATGTGTGCTCCGGTTGACGGGAAATCGGCGCATACTGAATGGCGGAGTCCCCCCAGAGTCCCCCCCAATTAACGCAATAATCGGTTTTGGCTGCGTGTAAGTGGTTGTATTTGCAACGTGAGGCGACTACAACCGGGTCGGCTGTTAACCGAAGGGTTGTAGGTTCGAGTCCTACCTGAGGAGCCAATTCCTTTCAGCCACTTAGAGGTACCCCCCAGACCGCTCCTCCGGATGGTTGCCGCATCGCAGGCGCGGTAACTCATTGATTCTGAGTCCAACTCTCAACATTTCGGTGAACCGCCGAAGGGTTGCATGTTCGCAGTGTTCAGGAAGATCAAGGGTGTCAGAGCGTTAGCAACATTCTCGGACTGGCGCCAGCGCCAACTGTAGGGACTTTTGTTGGGAAGCGTCCGAGAAGCTCCAGCCCAGGTAGTCGGCCTGTGTGAACGCTGCCCTGCGAGGCTGCCAAGAACCGGCTCGCAATCCGAGAGACTCTGGCGTTCTCTCCGGCCCTGAGAGGCTGTTGGGCAAGTCGGGACCTTTCGAGTCGATTTTCCTGCCGTGGCGAAACCTCGCACAGCTTTCAAGCAGGGTCGATCAGGGGCAGCAGCGGCGAGCTCCGGAGTTCATCGTGGAACGGCAACCCAGCCTCTTCGAGCGCGTGACCCGGTTTATTGTGGCGGCGTCCTCGCAGGGCGTTTGAGTTCCGGTATTAAACGGCGACGTCTCGTGTCAGCCGCGCGGACAGGCGCGGCCGGGATGCCGTGAAGGCGCACCGATCGATCAGTGCGACGAACCTGGAATCGGATCGAAACGCATCCCACTTTGCATCCACCGGAAGGAATACAAGGTGAACATCGTGCGCCTCGTAAGCGCGTTCCAGCCACTCGAGCGCAAGGTCCTTTTCTCCAAGCCCGGCATGCACCAATGCCGTTGCATAAGGAGGGACGTACCTTTCGCGGGCAACCCCTTCCAGCGTGTTCAGCACCTCGCGCGCCTCTCCGATCCGGCCGATTCTGCCGAACAGATAACCTCGGAGTCCGATGGCCTTGCTGTTTCCCCCGCTGAACTGGCCGGCCTTCCGGAGTGCGCCAAAGGCCAAATCGCTCTCGCCCAGGCGCTCGTAGGCCTGAGCAAGCTGGTGGTACCCAACCCAAAACTCGGGGTCCAGGACATTGGCCCGGCGCGCAAACTCGACCGCCGCAGGATAGTCGCGGGCGTTCGAGGCCACCTGCGCGGAAAGGGCAAGGTGCACGAAATCCAGCGGGTCCAATTCGCGGGCGCGGCGCGCGGCGGCCTGGGCCTCGGCGTGACGAGCCATGTGCGAAAGCACGATGCCTAGCGTACGGTGCGCAAGGCCGTAGCCAGGGTTCAGCTCAATCGCTTTGCGAAGGGCCGCTTCGGCGGCGGCCCAATCCCAGTCGATCCAGAACCTGACGAGGGCCAGCGATGTTTGTGTTTCGGCCAGGTTCGGTCCAGCGCCTACCGCACGGGCAGCCGCGTCCCGAGCACAAGGGCCGACCTTGAGCGGAGATGCATCGCCATTGATTGGACTTGCCGCGAAGGCATCCGCGAGACCAGACCATGCAAGCGCATAGCCCGGATCGAGTTCGGTCGCGCGGGTGTAGAATTCCAGTGCGCGCCGCGTCGTCAAGGGCGAAAGCTGGCTCCAGAAGTACCGGCCACGCAAGTACAGATCGTAGGCGTCGGCATGGCGCGTCTGCCGTTGGGCCATACCGTTCAATCGCTCCGCGGAAAGCCGTAGTCGAACCTGCTCCGCGATCGCCTCGCTCAGTTCTCGCTGGAATTCCAGCACGCTGCCCGGCTCGCTGTCATAGGACGCGGCCCAGGTCTGAACCTGGTCGTGTGCGCGAATCAGTTTCGACGTGACGCGCAACCGGCCGCCCTCGCCGCGAATGGAGCTCTCCACGAGGAACTTCGCCCCTAATTCACGGCCGATCTCGTTGAGCGGTTTTGTCGAACGCTTATATGCCATCGTCGACGTACGCCCAATAACCCGCAGGTGCTCAGGATCAATCTGGCCCAGAACCGCAATGACCTCTTCCGTCAGTCCGTCAGCCAGGTACTCGCGCTCCGGGCTCGCGCTCAGATTCTCGAAAGGAAGGACAGCCAGAGTCACGTGCGCCGGGGCTGCCTGTGCCGGGGCTACCTGTGCCTCCAGAGGAGCCGTCTCTACGCGCAGCTTGAAGCGATAGCCATGCTTGGGAACCGTCTCAACGGCACCGGACTCTTCTCCGCCAGCCCGGAGCACCTTGCGCACCTGGGAAATCGCATGCGGCAGCGCGACCTCTTCCACAAAGCTATCGCGCCAGACGCGCTTCAGAAACTCCTCTTTTTTCAACAGGCGCCCCTGGCTCTCGACGAGTAACAACAGCGTCTCGAAGACCTTCGGCGCGAGCGCAACCGGCGTACCGTTCCGAAGCAGTTGTTTGTCGGCGGGAAACAGCGTGAAACGGCCAAATCTGTAGCGCATCCGAGCCCCGTGAAACCATTGTAACAGGATCAGATTTCGGTCACGAAACTTCAGGATTTCTCCAAGACTTCCAGGAAGGACAAATGGCAGGATGGGGTCAGTGAATCTACGGGCATGAACCAGTGCCCGATGCTCCCAAATTGGAGATGGAATGCGACCAACGCGATGTTCGACTGCAGCGCTCTGTTCGTGTTTGATTTGTCTCCTCCTGCTGGCCACCGCCTGTCGTGGGCGCGCCCCGAGTGGTTCGGAGGTGCTCATCGACTCGAACCTGTACTACGCGGTCCTTCTGAGCAATAACTCCGTGTACTTCGGCAAGTTGGAAGGCCTTAACTCGGACTACCCGACGCTACGCGACGTGTACTACGTGCAAAGCGTTGCCAACCCGGAGACTAGGGCGGCCAGTAACATCCTCGTGAAGCGGGGCAAGGAATGGCATGGCCCCGACCGCATGATCATCAACAGAACGTCCATCGTTTTCGTCGAGCCCGTCGGCTCCGGCTCGAAGGTCGCGCAATTGATCGCGGAGTCGAAGAGGTAACCCGATGCGAAACGCGACAGGCCGGTTGACGGGGGCGGCGTTGGTGGCTTTGGCGCTCCTGGGCCTTGGAGTCCCCCTGCTCGGCGACCAGATCCAGGCAACCTGGAACGGCGGCACGGGCGATTGGGTGGATCCGACTCAATGGACCCCGAACGCAGTGCCGAACAACGGCAGCAACACGTATCTGGTTACCGTCAATTCGGGCAAGCCGGATGTCGTCAACATACTTACGCAGAACATCTATCTCGACGGGATAACCGTCGGGTCTCAATCCACGGTTCACGTGAACGATCAGGGCCTGCAATTGGGATCTCCTATCTCGGCCAGCCAGATGCTGACCAACGCCGGAACCATGAGCTTCGCCAATGCCGGTTCACTCACGCTTGACTATTCGAGCGGCGCCAGCGCCGTTAATTCGGGGACGATCTCGATTGGCGACGAAGCGGGGCTCTACCTGTCCGCGCCCGCGGGCGGCGGCGGGACTCTCACCAACACCGGTACCATCGCTTTCGAAAACAACCCGCACGGGTCCCAGATCTACCTTTCGGGCGACGGCGCGACCTTCACTCTGAATGGCGGCGGTGCCCTGACGCTGAGCGACAACGCGGCCAACCTGATTACAGGCACGTTCGGTACGGAGACCCTGGTCAGCGATAACAAGCTCTCCGGCGCCGGATCCATCGCCAGGCTCGCCAACTTCACCAATAACGGAACGGTGGTCGCAACTGGAGTCAACTCCCTGGTCTTCAACATGGACAATGGCACGGCTGGCGTGACCGGAACCATCGTCAACGATGGTTCCATGCAAGCCGCAGCCGGCGGCTCGTTTGTTCTCCAGGGTTCCGCCGATCTGGAGGTTACGAACAATGGCACGATCGTCCTGAATGGAACGGCAGCCCGGTTGAGCGGACTGCTCTACAACGACAATAAGACGGGGGCGGCGCTTCACCTCGCAGGCGCCGGGACTCTCAGCCTTTCCGACAGTGCCAACAACCTCGTGGCCGGCGTAAACGGCGATGAAACCCTGATAAACGAACTCGCGCACACCATCACGGGCGCCGGTACGGTGAGTAACTTCGCGGTTATCGACAACCGCGGCGTCATCGCCGCCAATGGATCGAATCCTCTGATTCTCTCCCTCAGCAGCGCGCCCACCGCGAACGGCAACCTGGTGAATTCCGGCACCATTCAGGTGAACGATGGCGCCACACTCGAAATTCGGGCGTCCGGAGCGTTGATCAACAACTTCGGGTACATTACCCTGAACGCGGCGCATGGCACGAGCACGCTCCTCTTTGACGATGGCGGCCTTGGGGGTCAATTCCTTATCTCGAACGCGGCCGGCGAGACCGGCAAGATCGTTCTCTCGGACAATCGCGGCAATCGCATTCTCGGCGCAGGCGGCAATGAAGTTCTGATCCTCGACACAGGTCAGCAGCTCTCGGGCGCCGGTACCATCGGCAACTTCGGTATCTTCAGCAACAAAGGGACGATTACCGCGAACGGGTCCAATCCGCTGGTCTTCAGCCTTAACGCCACTGCCACGGCGCCGGGCGAACTCATCAATAACGGCGCCCTGCAGGTGAACGACGGTAGCACTTTGGAGTTTGGCTCGTCGGGTGTGGATGTCGACAATGAAGGCCTGATTACGTTGAACGGGGCGAAGGGCGCCAGTACGCTCAGCTTCAACGATTCGGGAGCAGGCGCCGAATTCAGCATCACAAACACGGCGGCCGGCGGCGGAAAGATCGTTCTCTCCGACAATCCCGGCAATCGCATCACGGGCGTAAACGGCACGGAGTCTCTCTTCCTCGGCAACGGCCAGCGACTCTCGGGCGCCGGTACGATCGGCAACTTCAGCTTCATCGATAATCATGGAACGATCACCGCCAATGGAGCCAATCCACTGATCCTCGCACTGAGCAGCACGGCGAACGCTTTCGGAAACCTCGAAAATGCCGGCGCGATCAACGTGAACGACGGCAGCGTGCTGGAGATCAGTTCGGGAGCGTGGATCGACAATACCGGCTCCATCACTCTCAACGCCGCAGCGCAGACAAGCACACTCGAATTCGCCAATAGTCAGCCCATTCTGCTCGGCTCGGCGACGGGCGCCGGACAGTTGGTCATGTCCGACAATCCCGGGAATCGGATCGTCGGCCTCACCGGACAGGAGACCCTGATCAACAACGCCGCGCACACCATCCAGGGAGCGGGAACGATTGCCAATTTCGGCGGCGGCTTCGTGAACAACGGAACCGTCATCGCGAATGGGGCGAATCCGCTGATTATCGATATCACGGCCGCAACGAATCTCGGACGTGCCGGACTGACCACCGGTGGGGTGACTGAGGTCCAGAACGGCGGCACGCTCCAGATCCTCTCGGCTGTGGGGGGCACCGTGGCCACCGCCGGTACAGGCGAAATCTTCCTGGCAGCGCCGGCCACAGGAGCCGCCACCCTGAGCTTCAACGACCTGGGAAAGAGTCAGACCTTCACGCTTGCCGCCGGAGCCAGCGGTTCTGACTCAATCGTCCTGTCGATCGGCGGCAACCGGATTATCGGTGTCAACGGCGACGAAACGCTGATCAACGGAGTAAACAGCACGATCGTGGGGCAAGGCGTCATCTCCAACTTCGCCCAGTTCATCAACAATGGGACTCTTCAGACAGGCGGCGGAGTTCTCGAAGTGCAGGCGCCGCTTGGAAACTGGAACGGTGCCACCGCCACGTTGACAGGGGGAACGTACATCGCTGACGGTGGCGTCATGAAACTGGACAGTCTCGGTTCTCAGAGCATTACGAACCTGACGGGCGCCAGTGTCACCGTGCAAGGCGCCGGCCTCCTGACGGGAAATGGAGCCGTCAACGCACTCGGCGGTCTGGCCAGCGCGATCAATTCCAGTATCCTTCTGGACGCAGCCAGCCCCCTCACGATCACACCCAGCGGCGGCACGCTCGCCCTGACCGGTTCCACTCTGACTCCGCGAGGCACCAGCCTTTCCATCAACGGAAGCCTGTCGGTCAATGCTGCGTTCAACTTTGGAAACACTCGGTGGTGCGAGTCTTTCGATCAGCGGGACGCTGTCCCAAGATGTTACGTCGAGCATCGAGGTGGGCAACTCCACCAGCCTGGCCGCCGGCGACTTCCTCAACAATGGTTCCGTCGTTCTCAATGCCGCCAGCACAGCCACTTTCAAAGGGTTCGTCTCGAATGCAGGGACCGTGGTCGTTGCCGCCAGTGGCCAGCTCGACGTTGTCAAGAGCCCGTTCCGCGCCTTCGGCACGAATACGTACACCCAGACGGCTGGAACCACGAAAGTGCTCACGGGCGGTGTCTTGAGCGCCGCGACCGTCGATCTCGAAGGCGGAACACTCGGTGGCGGGGGAACCATCGCCGCCAATGTCATTGTGAATGGCGGGACCTTGGCGCCGGGCGATCCGACAACGACCAACATCACCGGCGATCTGACCGTGAATGCTGGCGGCGGGATCTTCCTGGACATCGATGGAACCAGCGCCGGCCTGTACGACGCACTCGACGTTGGTGGAAACCTGCATCTCAACGGCGGCACGCTGGACATCGTCTTCGAGAATGGATTCCTACCGCAGGCGGGCGAGACCTGGAACATCCTCAACTTCACGGGGACCGGGGACGGTACGGGCTTCGGCGCAGTCGTTTTCCAGAACGCGGGGAACGAGCAGTTCTCGGAGTTCTTTAACGGTCAGACATTCGAGTTCGCCACGGCGCAATCGACACAGACGCCGGAACCACCCACGTTGGTCATCGGGCTCCTGATCCTTGCGACGGGCGGCGTTCTGCGCCGATTCTTGAGCCGTCGTTAGTCAGGGTGTTGGGCGGGACCTCACCCGAAGTTTGGGCGCTGGAGTACGTTAAAGCAGCTAGAGGGGGGATGCGGCGCCATGAAGCAAGCCGTTCGGGATTCCATAAAGGCAACCATGAGACTGCGTTCACTGGGACCGTTGGCCGCACCCTGGCTGATTGCGGCGGTGTGCATCGGGCTCTCAGTCGATCTGGCCGCACCGCGGCTGAGCGCGTCGGATGACATTCTGCAACGGACGCGCGCGATGTACGCGGCGCTGCATTCCTACGCGGATACTGGCGTCGTGCTTCGGCAATTCTCTTCGACTCAGGAGCGGCACACGTTCACGACTTACTACAAGGCCCCGCGGCCCTTCTACTTCGACTTCCAGAAGGAGTCGGGCGACCGGTTCGTAATCTGGAGCGACGAGAAGGCGTTTCATTCCTGGTGGAAGTCGACCGGAGTCCAGGACGACTACCCGCGCGGGCGCGGCATCAGTGTTTTCCTTCCAGCCGACTTCGTGACGGTAGGATCCGCCCTGAAGATTCCGGCGCTGTTGTTCTCGGCAATCCGGGCTGCAGGGCGCGTTCGCGAACTTCACGGATGCCGCCCTCGACGGCAAGGAAGACGTGGGCGGCCGGACGTGCTACCGCCTGGGCGGCACCACCAAAGATGTATACCCGGGGACGGGGCGCGAGGTGAACATCCGCCAGATGACCGTCTGGGTGGACGCCGAGTCTCTTCTGATCCGCAAGGTGCTCGAGGACTCGCCGAAGGGCACGGCACCCGCGGCAAGGATCCGGACCACAACGACGTTCGAGCCGCGAGCAAACCCGCCGTTGGACGACAGCCATTTTCAGTTCGCGGCACCGGCGTCGAAGTGAGAGGAGACTGCCCCATGCCATTCGGAACTCCGGTGAGTTTCCGCTGCCTGTTTCTCCTGGCCTCCGTGGCGGGAGCAGCCGTCGCTCAGAACACGGCCGCGCCCCGCATCCCGCTGTGTCCCGGCCTCACGGTGGTCACCGCCGTCGAACAGCAGGCCGGCGACTACGAGTCGATCAAGACCATAGAAAGCGTCGAGCCGGGCGAAGTGCGGATGAAGTACTCATCCGAGATGCCGAACACGGACCTGCTGGACCCTGGGCCGCCGATCAAAAAGGTCAACCTGCATCGCACGATGCTCACCGCCGATTTGGAATCCGGCGCCATCTATCAGCAGAATTTCCTCGAGAAGTCGGCGGAGACCATCCCGGGGGCCACGTCGATCGGAACGTCGGCGGCGGTTCTACGGGCGCTCAAGACGAAGGGGGAGGCCGAGGTCAGCATCTCCAACTCGTACCCGGGCCTGGAACTCAGCGCGGATCGAAGTAAGTTCCCCAGCTACTACAGCTACCTGCTGGCGGGAACGATCAAGAGGGTCGGAAGCGGTCCGGTGCGCGTTCGCGTCCTGGTCAACGACCAGCTTGTCGAACTGCCCGCCATCCAGGCGCAGGGGGACTTCCTGGGGGACAAGGAGGAATTCTTCTTCCTGGACGACGAAAGAAATCCGCTGACGCTGTCGTTCCGTCTCGGCATTGGCGGCATCAAGCCGCTCACTCCCGAGCAGCTCGCGTTCTGCAAAACGATGGGAAAAGCCACCGCTTCCGCAGCGAACTACATCGGCGGTGGACGCTGCGACAAGCCCAATGGCACGGACCGGGACACGCTGCGGGTGGTCAAGATCACCTGCCGATGCGCGGGGCCGCCGGAAGGGCCGTCTACGGGAAACTCCAGCGCTGGCGGCGGCGGGATGCCCGGCGGTGCGGGGGCCGGGGGCGCCGGTTCGATCGAGCGGGCACTGGCCGACACGGGAAGGGCGGACATCTACAGCATCTACTTCTCGTTCAACAGCGACGCCATCCGTGAGGAATCGGAACCGACCCTGAAGGAGATCGCCGAGGTGCTGCGGCGGCACGCGGGATGGACGCTGCGCGTCGGCGGCCACACGGACGGCGTCGGCGGCGACCAGTACAACCTGGACCTTTCCAGGCGGCGCGCCGCGGCGGTGAGGGACGCCCTGATGAAGCGCTACGCAATCGATGGGGGCCGTCTCGCAGCCGCGGGATTCGGCAAGTCACAGCCCAAGGACACGAACGAAACGCTCGAAGGACGCGCGCGCAACCGGCGCGTGGAACTGGTGCGTCAATGACTCCCGATCCGGTCATGCAGCTTGTCACGGGCGTCCTGATGCTCGCCGGCGGCGTCGCGGGACTGGTGAAAGCGCGCGCACAGCACGCCCGCTACCGGATTATCCGGTCGATCGCACCGGGCGTAGCGCCGGCCACTACGGGCCTGGTTCGGTTCCGCGGGCGGGCACGGACCGAGAACGCTCTGGCCAGTCCGCTCACGGGAACGCCGTGCTGCTACTACAACGTGGTGGTGGAGGAAGATCGGGACCTGGCGATCTCCTCGGGAGACAGCTCGGGCCGGGAAGGACCTTCGTGGCACCGGATCTGGTCGGAGGAATCGAAAGAGGGCTTCTCGATCGCAGGAGCGGCCGGCGGCGCGGTGGTCCGACCCGAAGGGCTTGAACTGGATGTGAAGCCGGTGTTGGAACGTGAGATCTACTCCGGCCCCAAGCAGCCCGGCGACGAAGCCCTCCTCGAATACTTGCAGCGCAAGAGCCCCGATCCGTTCCGCAACTTTCTTTTCGAAAAGGCCAGCAGCGCGTTCCTTTCTGCGGAGGCGGCGGGCCGGCCGGAAGTGCAGGAGAATCTGCGGCGCACTCGGGCGCGGCTCGGCCGCAAACTGCAGCGGGACGTCAAGCAGCACATTTACCGTTTCCAAGAGTGCTGCATTCTGCCCGGACAAGAGTACGAGATGGTCGCAACGGTGCGCGCCAGCCTGGCCGAGGGCAGAATCCTGATGAAGGACCCGGCCAACGGGATCTTTCTGATTTCAACCGGCAGCAGCCGCGACATCGAACGGAAGCAATTGCGGATGGTCTGGAGTTTTGCGGGGTGGGGAGCGGGCATCGCCCTGTTCGGTCTGATGCTGTTGATCTTCAAGTAAGGAGCGCTATGAGCAAGCAATTGCGAATCGGGACGGCGGCGGTGGCGGTGGTCGCGACCGTCTGGGTAGTTGAACGGGCGAATTCCCAGTCGCCGCAGAGAATTCCGAACGGCGGAGATCAGGAACAGATCGTCAACCTGCAACTGCGGGTGAGTCATCTGGAGCAGGCGCTGGCACAGATGCAGCAGCAGGTGTCGGCTCTCAAGAGCGGCAAGGAAAGCAGTGCGCCTGCCAAGGAGGTGACCAGCCGTGTCAGCGCGCCGTTTGAGGTGGTAAACGCGGCCGGCAAGGCGCTCCTACTCGTGAGGGAGGCTCCGGGCGGTGGCGCTATGCTCTGCCTTCTCGATTCCAATGCATCGACCATTGCCTTGCTGGATGCGGTGGGGGGAAGCGGGATGCTCACTCTCACGGAATCAGGCGGCGCAACGCCCGCGCCCGGTCAAGCCGCGGGCGCAGCCGCACCAAATAGAGCCGCGGTGGTTAACGAGGCGGTTCTGGATGCCACGGGCGGCCTGCGATACTCCCGGTCCGGCCAGACAGCTCTGGTCAATTTTGAAAAGGGTACCAGCGCTGTGGGTTTCCGGATCAAGAAGGGGGGCTACGAAGCTACCACAGACGTCAGCCTCGACGTCGCGAATGGCGTCGGAAACGTTCATGTTTTCGACGGCGGCAAACCGGTGGGAACCCTCGCGGTAAACCCCGGCGGAGGGGGCGCGTTTCTGATGGTCAGCGAGCCCGGCCAAAAAGGTAACTTCACCGCCGGGGTCTCGAGCGGTGGAAACGGATATGCGAAGGCGGTGTCGATGGGCGGCGGACTCGCCGCCATGGGAGACGACGCCAACGGGGGCGTCGGGCTTCGGATTCGGTCCAAAGACGGTGGCCCGGCATCAGCGGGCATCACTCTGCAGGATGACGGCACGGGCATGGTGTACGCGGGGTTCCCCGGCTCCGCGCGCGCCAAGATGGGCATCAGTTCCGACAAGGAGGGAATCGTAGACGTGCTCAATGCAGAGAACCAGCCGATGGGCTGGATGCAGAGTGAGTCGGCGGGCGGAGTCGTGGGGCTAGCGAATGCGGACGCAAACCCGGTCGCTTCCATAGGAGCGCGCAAGGACATCCAAGGCGGCGGCATGGCAGTGTTCGCAGACGCAGGTGGCACGACTGTTTTAACAGCCGGAGCCACGACCGAGCCAGACCACGGTGACACCTGCATCGTCCGCGGCGACAAGCCAGGCCGATGTCTGAGTCAAAGCGCACTGCCGTTGAGCATTGCGCCCAAGTAGAGGAGGATTCCAATGAAACACATCGCTACATTCGTTTTGGCCGCGACTTGCGCTTACGCCGGCGCGGCCTCCGATGTCAAGGTCGGCGTGCTTCCGTTCGCCGACGCAACCGCTTCCGGCGGCGCCGCGCTGGGCGAGTCGATGAGCCGCGCGACACAGGCGGAAATCGTCCACTCGACGCAGATGGAAGGGCGCGTGGTCCCGCTGCCGGGCGGTCTCCGTATCGATCAGTTGGACAGCGCGAAGATCGTCGGCCTGGGCCGCGACAGCCACGTCGATCTGATCGTGCTGGGCACGGTCCTCGACGCTCATGCCGAGCAGTCGAACCACAGCGGATCGGGCCCGTCCATCTTCGGCCAATCGATCGGCGCCGGTCTGCACTCCACCAAGGCCACGGTGACGCTTCAGGCCGACATCTACGACGTTGCATCCGGCAAGAAGCTCGACAGTCTGCGACTGACCGGCGCGCAGAGCGACAGGAAGGTATCGGGCAACGTCTATACCTCGCTGGGTTCGGTGGACACCAGCAGTCCCGCGTTCCAGACTTCGACGCTTGGCAAGGCGATGCAGAAGGCCATCGCGGACCTGGTCAAGCACCTGGATGCGGACGCGTCGAAGACGGCCACAACTGTCAGCGCGAAGGCGGAATGAAGGACTCTGGTGCGATGAAAGGGCTCGCCCTGACTTCGATTGTCGGACCCGTCATCCGTGCGGTCCAGGCGAAATAGCTCCATGATGACGCCGCCTTGCATCAAGAGTCGGGGCGCACCCGTGGCAACCGGTAGTCCTGCCTCTGAGGAAAGGCGATTCCGATTTCGGGAGCCAACGATGATTCCAAAGCGAAGTTCGAAGCATCGGCAGTCGAAGCCGGCAGCGGGTTCACTGGCTGGCGTTGGCGTGCTGGCCAGCTTGATCTGTGCCACCGTGCTGGTGTCGACCGGATGCGTCGGGAGAAATGAAAGCGGGCTCAGCGAAAAGGAAGCGGCTCTCACCTATGGCTATGGCCCCGACCCGAAGGGGTCCGCTGTCTACCAGCCCGGCGTCGTCATGATTCACGGAGGGCCGCGCGCGATCCGCTCCGCGAGCGCCAACGGACTAACCTGGACGATCGACGGCAAGGCGGGTGGCGCACTGGATTTGGTCCCAGGCAAAATCATGTTCGCCACCAGCCGTGCCGTGGGCAGAGTGGTCAAAATCGAGCGCCGGGGCGAAGATCTTGCGGTAACGCTGGCCCCGGTGGGACTTACGGAAGTCGTGCGCGATGCCCGGATAAAGGGGGATGTGAAGATCACACCGGAATCGGTAGTCTATCAGTACGTCCCGGACCTCCCCGGGATCGTGTCGGGGCCTGAGACCGCCGGCCGCAGATCCGCGCGGATCGGCTATCCGGTGTCGGCCGCGTCCGTCGGGCCGCCCCTCCTCCGCGATAACTCGTTCGCTCCGGGAGCTTGGATGCCACCTGCTTCGGGTGAAGGAGGAGGCCGGACTTCCGAGGTCCCGACGTTGTTTCGATACATCGATTATGCGAGAGCGCCAGGCCCGAAACTCCCGATAGCTTCCAAGACCTCCGTCAAGGTCAGTCTAGGCGATTGGGAAGTCGAGCCCTCACTGACTCTGAAGAACCCTGGCGGTGAATCCACCGGGACCCTTCGACTGAAAGTCCAAAGGAAATTCGAAGGCCAAAAATTCGGCCCCAAGGACGTAGAAGGAACATCCGGACCGGAAAGCAGTAACAGTATCGGTCTTAAGTTCGGCATGGATGTCGCACTCCTGGTCGAGAACCTGCAGGTCAGTTATTATCTGCCGATCTCGGGTGGCAGAACAGGCGGCGCCAGGTTCATCATCCAAGGCATCAAGGGCCTCAACATTAGCCTTTGGGGCGGTGCGGAAAATGGGCAAGAGAACAATCAGAAGATTCGCCTTGAAGTACCTGTGGAACTGAACTTCCCGATTCCGCCGGAGGCCACCGGCGGAGTCCCGATCATCGGCCAGATCAAATTCAAATTCCTGGTAGAAACAGCCTTCGCCGGGAAGAACGCGACTCTGGAAGCGAGCGGCCAATATGGGCTTACGGGCCCCATCGGCTTCGCCTCAACCACCGTGTTCTCGCCTGTGTTTACCGTCATCGATCCGATGATGAACCACGTGCAAGGAATCTCACTGGGAGGGGCCGGAGCCGTAATAGCAGTCGAGACCCGCTTCCTGGTGGGCCTCGGCCTGCCTGCTGCCATGGCAGGCGCGTATGGAAAGCTCACCACGGCAGTCGGAGTGGCAAACGGTTCGATCCTGGGATTTGGATTGGGTCTACCCTGCCGGGGGCTGACGCTGAAGATCAGCGCAGGCTTGGGAGTTGGCGTTCAGATATCGTCATCGGCAAGCGCTCTGCTCGAAAAGATATTAGGGAAGAAGACTAAAGTGGACGCTGAGATCGGTGAGATCTCCGAAAGCGTGGTTGACAGAAAGGTCGTCTGGCCCGATACGCCGCTGTGCGGGGGCGGAAACACCCACTGACGTTCAGGCTTCAGCACAGCGCTCCTGCCCATTCCTGCGCAGTTCCGCGTATTGGATGAAGATGCAGCGGATTTATGTGGGTGGAACCGGCGGCAAGGACGTTCGCGACATCACCGTCATCGAAACCGTCCGGAGAAGTAACATGGACCAAATCGAAGCAACGGCAACTTCCATTGTCACGGCCGAGCAGGCCCGCATGTACAACCTGCGCTTTGGCCAGGCCGGCATCCTCGTCGACGGGGAATGTTCGGGCGGACGCTGCTGGGTGGGAGTGTTCCGCCTGGACCCTGGTTTCGCCACGCCATTTCATCTCCACCACAAGACGGATGAGTATCTCTTTGTGATCGACGGTGTTCTATCCCTGTACGTGGGCGATCAATGGCACGACCTCCGAACCGGATCGCTGGCCGTTGTGCCCCATGGCACGCCGCACGCCCAATGCAACGCAGGAACGCAGCCAGTGCGGATTCTGGGATCCGGCGAGCCGGCCGGCTTCGAGCGTTTTTTCGCAGCCCAACATGAACTCCTGGCTCGCCTATCGCTCTCGGACCCTCAGTTCTACGCGGAGATGACGAGGACACTCAGCGAATGCGACACCCGAGTCATCGGCCCCCCGCCGTCTCGAACCTGATGACGCCTCAAGCTTCAATCGCCGCTAACGTCGTTAATGGCGTCGTCGCGCGCCACTTAGGCAGCGGTCGGCCAGCGCGATGGCGAAGACGGCGCCTGTAGGGACTTTTGTAGGGAGACTCCTTGCGAATCGGGCGTAAAGGAGAGTATCGGTGCAACAAGCGCCGCGGGCCGGGGCGCCAGAAGTGCTGAATGATGAGCAGCTTCGCTCAATCCTTCGCATCGCTGCCGTCTTCTTCCTCTCGGCTGTTAACCGAAGGGTTGCAGGTTCGAGTCCTACCTGAGGAGCCAAACTCCAAACACGTCAATTCGCAATACCCTGTGGTTGACGGATTCCCGGCACTTCTCAAGCACTTCTCAAGCACCCCGACTGCGGCGCAAATGATACTGTTGCCGAAGGACTTCGCGCCCCCGTCGCTCACCGCTCCATTCTCCGGTTCGGAGACGGAGACTTCGAGGACCAAGCGCAACCCTCAGGGTTCCGGTCGCACCCCGCGCCTTCTCGCTCCCGACTCTCGCATTCTCCGGCGAACAGGGGCGTTTGGTTAACAGGGTGTTCGGCTCGGGGTGACGAGAGGAACCCTCCAATCCTGCCGGTCGTGCCGTTCATTCGCGCAACCAGATCGGCTTGCGTCACGCGTCGAGGCCGATGAAAAGCGCCGCCAGGAGCCGCTGTTCGCGTTTCTCAACGGCTGCTTCATTCTTGCGACGGTCCTCAAAAAGCGAGGCTGCGCGTAGCCGCAGTTGCACCCGGTCCGAGGCAATGCCGAATTGAGCGGCAAGCTGCGTCACTGTTTGCCCACCGCAGAACCTCCGGTACAACATGGTCGGAAACGACTCTGGCTGTGTGTCCATCCTAGACGTTTCGGCGGGGGCACTTTCGGTTCGCCATCTGGCCCGCCGCTCCTCACGCCTAGTAAACGCCATTTAGGCCGGTTCCGCCTATAGTCGAAAGGGCTCAATTTCACGTTCTCAACGTCGGTACGGTACCATCATCGACTTCCAGTACCGCCTGTGACGGGACTCCGATGATGGCCTCGTGGGCTACAATGAGTTCCCATGACCAGCGACCCGCGCTTGTCCGCTTCATCCTTCTGCTCTCAATGTCGCTGAGCGTTGCTCCGAGACCGAAGCCTGACACATTGATCGTGTAAGGCAAGGACTTTTCATTCGGCGTCAAAGAGCCGACCGGATGGCACGCTGACACATCGGATTTCGCTCGTCAACACCATGTCAATGTCGTATTCGTGAAGGTGCCGGGGAAACCGATGCCGCCCCCGCTCTCATCCGTGTTCGCGTCAATGCCAAGCAGGACGAGCACACGATTGAAGATTTGAACTATGACATGGACCAGTACAGGAAAGACTACCGCCCACGCGGGCGGCGACTGGGGAGGTACATCTTGCGGTTGTCGGTCAGCGTGTTTCAATCCACGCCGCCCACGCGGGCGGCGACTCAGGCTTTGACGAATTTCTCACTCGGCTACAAGGTTTCAATCCACGCCGCCCACGCGGGCGGCGACGGCCGACGGATGGTCCCTCCTCACGGTGGAATGGGTGTTTCAATCCACGCCGCCCACGCGGGCGGCGACGTCGCGAATCTCGCGGATCTCGGTTAAACCGCGGGGTTTCAATCCACGCCGCCCACGCGGGCGGCGACACCGCCCACTGCCGAGGTGCTAGCTTTCCCGCTCCGTTTCAATCCACGCCGCCCACGCGGGCGGCGACGTTGAATGCAAATGCGAAGTTCGGCAGTGTGCGGTTTCAATCCACGCCGCCCACGCGGGCGGCGACGGCGTGTTGCCCAAATTTCCGGCGGCGAGCGAAATGTTTCAATCCACGCCGCCCACGCGGGCGGCGACCTCCGCCTCGAGCGTAGTCTGTACGCTCTCGACGTTTCAATCCACGCCGCCCACGCGGGCGGCGACGCCCAGAGCACGTCATCCGTGCCGTTGGTGCGCAGTTTCAATCCACGCCGCCCACGCGGGCGGCGACCCCTTGCCGTTCGGCGGGGCCTGCACCGTCGCCTGTTTCAATCCACGCCGCCCACGCGGGCGGCGACGAAGCACTGCGCGTTCTTGGCGTCCTCTTCGGTGTTTCAATCCACGCCGCCCACGCGGGCGGCGACTACATCTCTGTTACCGGTATCGGACAGGTGCAGGTGTTTCAATCCACGCCGCCCACGCGGGCGGCGACGCGCGCCATCTGCACCGGTCCGTCCGCTCCATCCAGTTTCAATCCACGCCGCCCACGCGGGCGGCGACACGTCATCGCCCCACCAGGCCAGCGGCGCCGGCGTTTCAATCCACGCCGCCCACGCGGGCGGCGACGCAGTTCAGACACCGAAGCGTCACGCCGGTAGAGTTTCAATCCACGCCGCCCACGCGGGCGGCGACCGTCCCGGAACGCCATCCCGGACCCGTTCGCCTGGTTTCAATCCACGCCGCCCACGCGGGCGGCGACGTCCAAGTGGAGCCAGCCGTACAGTTCAGACTTGTTTCAATCCACGCCGCCCACGCGGGCGGCGACGCTCCATTTGTACGGTGGTCGGCACGTTGGGTGCGTTTCAATCCACGCCGCCCACGCGGGCGGCGACCCCGATCAGCGAGACCACGTGCCCGACCGGGTTGTTTCAATCCACGCCGCCCACGCGGGCGGCGACGTTGATGCCTTGCGGACTGACCGGCATCCCACCGTTTCAATCCACGCCGCCCACGCGGGCGGCGACTCAAGCCGCGCAACGTCATATTCAGACCGCGGCCGTTTCAATCCACGCCGCCCACGCGGGCGGCGACCCATGTCCGGAGACCAGGCGCGGCTCTGGGTCCTGTTTCAATCCACGCCGCCCACGCGGGCGGCGACGTGTCCTGCCATCCACGCTCGCGGGCCTGAGCGAGTTTCAATCCACGCCGCCCACGCGGGCGGCGACTCCAGGACACCGCGCCAGGCGGCCGGCATTTCGGTTTCAATCCACGCCGCCCACGCGGGCGGCGACCCACATTGGCCGCCTTGGACGTGAGGTTGTTGGTGTTTCAATCCACGCCGCCCACGCGGGCGGCGACACCCGGTCAAGGCCATCGCCGCGCTGGTGGCCGAGTTTCAATCCACGCCGCCCACGCGGGCGGCGACGCAGGGCCGCTCGACAAGCGCGGTGCAGACGGCCTGTTTCAATCCACGCCGCCCACGCGGGCGGCGACCGGAGTTGGTCCGCACCGCCCGCACGATTCACAAGTTTCAATCCACGCCGCCCACGCGGGCGGCGACAGCGGCACGCCCATTTTCGGAGGGTTCCTACGCGTTTCAATCCACGCCGCCCACGCGGGCGGCGACGGTCAGTCGCCGGTACCGGCTCAGGCAACTGCGGTTTCAATCCACGCCGCCCACGCGGGCGGCGACCGCCTGGCGGCGCGTTCGACTACGCCCGCCATGGGTTTCAATCCACGCCGCCCACGCGGGCGGCGACGCGACGCGACGGCGCACGCGCTCGTACATCTGAAGTTTCAATCCACGCCGCCCACGCGGGCGGCGACCCGCTTGGCGGCATCGCCGGGCCGCTGGTGTACGCGTTTCAATCCACGCCGCCCACGCGGGCGGCGACGCCGGCGGGCGGCCGGACGCGCGGACGCGACGGTGTTTCAATCCACGCCGCCCACGCGGGCGGCGACGGCCGTAGAGATAGGCGACTTCCTGGATGGTCGGGTTTCAATCCACGCCGCCCACGCGGGCGGCGACGGAAGCGATACGAAGGCTTGCTCGACAATGACGGTTTCAATCCACGCCGCCCACGCGGGCGGCGACGGCGCTTGTACTCGCGCCAGAGCGTGGTAGAGTCGTTTCAATCCACGCCGCCCACGCGGGCGGCGACATGGCCCCCGAATCCTCCGCCCATCGTTGGTATGTTTCAATCCACGCCGCCCACGCGGGCGGCGACCGTAGACAGACTGATGGCATCGGGCGCCTTAGTGTTTCAATCCACGCCGCCCACGCGGGCGGCGACCGGACTGGCCGTGGCGCAGACGGACCTCGCGATAGTTTCAATCCACGCCGCCCACGCGGGCGGCGACGTGACTCGCAGATCAAGGACGTGTCCGGGCTGGTGTTTCAATCCACGCCGCCCACGCGGGCGGCGACTCCACGCCCAGTTAATGAGTCCTCCGGATTCCTTGTTTCAATCCACGCCGCCCACGCGGGCGGCGACCTCGACCTTTCCACCGTGCGCCATGTTCACAATGTTTCAATCCACGCCGCCCACGCGGGCGGCGACCTTCGTGTCGAACTCCAGTTCCAGAAGTCTCTCGTTTCAATCCACGCCGCCCACGCGGGCGGCGACGCCGGCGCTCTCTGGGTACTTGTCTACCTCGTCACAGTTTCAATCCACGCCGCCCACGCGGGCGGCGACCTCCGGCGCTCTGAGGGGGCACATGACACGACTTGTTTCAATCCACGCCGCCCACGCGGGCGGCGACAGCATGGCACGGACACGACGCTGGCCGAGTGAAAGTTTCAATCCACGCCGCCCACGCGGGCGGCGACCTCTGCTAGACTCGCTTTTTGGTGGTGGAAACGGTTTCAATCCACGCCGCCCACGCGGGCGGCGACCACACGCAAACAAGGGCCACACCGAATGCCACGTGTTTCAATCCACGCCGCCCACGCGGGCGGCGACAACGATGATCCTACTTGCGTGCGATGTAGAATTGTTTCAATCCACGCCGCCCACGCGGGCGGCGACCTCTGCTAGACTCGCTTTTTGGTGGTGGAAACGGTTTCAATCCACGCCGCCCACGCGGGCGGCGACACCTGCTTAATCCTTTAGGCGGTACCGTTCTGTTGTTTCAATCCACGCCGCCCACGCGGGCGGCGACGAGCGCGAGCGAAGCGAGGTTATTTCAGAGTGCAGTTTCAATCCACGCCGCCCACGCGGGCGGCGACGCGCCAGCGGTAGCAGGAGCGAAACCACCGGCAGTTTCAATCCACGCCGCCCACGCGGGCGGCGACCGTTAACGGTGGGCGCCAGTAGTTACGCGCAACTGTTTCAATCCACGCCGCCCACGCGGGCGGCGACACCTGCTTAATCCTTTAGGCGGTACCGTTCTGTTGTTTCAATCCACGCCGCCCACGCGGGCGGCGACGGAAGGAACGGATGAACAGGGCAACACGTTCCGTTTCAATCCACGCCGCCCACGCGGGCGGCGACGCAACAGCAACAGAATTCTGTCATCAGTTTTCTGTTTCAATCCACGCCGCCCACGCGGGCGGCGACGCTGAGTACCAGCCGCTAACTGCTGTTGAAATTGCGTTTCAATCCACGCCGCCCACGCGGGCGGCGACTGCCTACCTCTAAGCCCCTGAGCGGTGGCCTCTTAGGTGGCCAATTCCGCGAAGGCCTGTCCGCAGCCACGGTGACAGGGCATCAAGGGCCGCGCCTCGACTCACAAACACCCCTGATTCAGCCACATCCATTCTCCCGCGAACGTTCCTGCGATTTCTTGTCAGCTTATGGTTCGCGCGCGTCATACGACCAGCGGTCCTTGGGGATTGTAAGATGGCTTGGCCCCAACGTGCTCAACCCGACGCTGCCAGTTGTCGCCCAAGAAGTAGAAGCGCAGGCTGTCATCCGCTTCTTCGATTTCCGCAACGAGGCGGGCCCGCAGCCGAGTCCATTGGGAGGCGTCCACCAGACATTCAAAAACTGAGTTCTGAACCCGCTGGCCGAAGTCTTCGCAAAGCTTGGCCACGCGGCGCAAGCGCCGCTTACCTTGTTCGGATTCGGTGCTCACATCATATGCGACAACCACAAGCATCATTGAGTCATCTCCACAGGAAGCAGGGGTAGCCGTCCAGATCGCCACGCAAGTGACGTGCCAGGAGCAGCGCCTGGACGTGCGGCACGATTCCGAAGGCCACGCGCTCTTTCAGGAACGGGTGCAGTATTTCCTCCTGCTTCCTTTTCTGATAAGCCACCAACACTTCCTTGCGCGTGTCGTCGTCCATCGCCACGGCTCCCGTCTCGGTCCGCCTGAACCCCTGAGCACGGATCTGGCGGCGGTTCACCAGAGAAAGGGCGAGACGGTCCGCCAGGATGGGGCGCAGTTCCTCGACCAGGTCTAGGGCAAGACTCGGCCGTCCTGGGCGGTCACGATGCAGGTAGCCAACAGCGGGGTCGAGGCCCACCCCCTCCAAAGCCGAAGCCACATCGTGGGTCACCATGGTGTAGAGGAACGAAAGCAGCGCATTCATGTTGTCGAGGGGAGGCCGGCGGCTGCGGGCGTGAAGGAAGAAGGCGTCTTTGGATTCGGTGATGAGGTGGTCGAACACGTCGAAGTAGACCCGCGCCGCGTCGCCTTCGTTACCGCGAACCACTTCGAGCGAGAGGGGCGCCTGAAGCGCATCCACCAGTCGCGCAAGCCGCAGCGCCGCTCCTTCGATGGAGGACCTGCCGTCGCAGTCGGGCTTATCGCGGATGGAGCGGAGCAGAACGGTGCGGCAGTTGGCGATCTTCCCGACAATCAGGGAGCAGGCGATGGCAGCGGAGCATTCCGGGCTGTCGGAACGCCGATACTGTTCGCGGCGAAGCAGGACGTTGCCGGAAACCGGCCCCTCGACCCGAGCCAGGAACCGCCCGTTTTCGGAGAAGAACGCGAGCGAGACCCCGCGCTCCGCACAGAGCCCCATGAGCGGGGGGCTGCACGAAACCTGCCCGAAGCAGACCACGCTGCTCAGAGTGTGGATGGGTACGCGCAGCCGGTCTTCATGCTCGACGCGCACCTGCACCGTCTCGCCATCCTTCGCGAGATAGGCGCCCTGGGTGGTGACGTAAAGGGTGTTCAGAAGTTGTTTCATCTCATTCGCCGTCTCCAACCAGCGCGCGGGTGAGGTAGCGCTCCACCGCGCGACCGCCGCCGAGGGTCTTGGGCATGCAGGAAGCGAGTAAGGAGCATTTCTCGCACTTCGGGGAGTAGGCGGCGCGGGGCGTGGCGCGCGCACGGAAAAGCTCATGCATGTGCGCCGCGAGCGCTTCGGTTTCGGCGCGCAGGGCAGCGGAGAAAGGCACGTCCTGGCGGCGCCGCGTTGTGCCGTAGAAAAGCCCGCCTGCCGGGCATGCCACTTGGAACATCTCTTCGAGACAGAGGGCCTGGGCGCACAACTGAACCTGGTCGCAACGGCCAGCCTTGGGCCGTCCCCGTTTGTACTCGACGGGCCACGGCTGCCAGAAGCCCTCTTCTCCCCGCAGGGAGACGCCGGACGGCGCGGCGCGAAACTCAACCACGTCGGCCTGGCCAGCCAGCCCGAGGCTGAGGGAGTGCAGACGGAGGCCGCGGGCGATTCGGAGGCCAGGCCGGCTTTCCGACCCGGCGTCGTGCGCCTTCTCATGCAATTCGCGGCCTTCGGCGGTGAGGCGGTTCTCCGACCACATCTGCTCGATATGAATCAGGGCCCATTGGCGCTCGCAGAACACGAGGTGCTGGAGGCCGGAGAGGGGCAAGAGGTCGTCTTCGGAGTACCTCACACGAACAACCCCGTGTCTCGTCCGTAGATAAGTGGCAGCACGCCAGCCATGTAACCCAAGAAGGCTGGGTCGTAGGCAGCCGTCCAGTAATACAGCTCCTCATCCCATTCGAATGAGCGTATTTTCAGCTTCTCCACATTGAGCTTCCAAATCTGGACGCTCCCTCGCACCAGTTCCCGCCACGACACCGTCTGGCGCGCTCTTAGTTTCTCCACGAGTTCGGGATCAACGACAACCGTTCGAGTGTCGGAGTCGATCACCTGGTACAACTCCGTGACTCTCGGAAAATCCGCGCTTGTTTCGGCCTTCCTCAGACAATCTGCCTTGCGCCCGACGTCCTTCAAAACCAGTTCCCGTCGCAGCGCCTCCGTGACTACCGATGAATCGATCTTACCCTCGGCCAGCATCTCCCTGAGCACGCGCCGCGGCGCGTCAAACGCCGGATGCTGGTTGAACGCCTGGTCTTGCAGGCGGACATCCCACACTTCCGAGGCCGCCCACTCACCGTGCCGGTTCACGCGCCCGCCCGTCTGGATAGCGCTCGCCACGCTGCAACTCTCCCGAACTGCCGTTTGAAAGGAAAAGTCAACACCTGCTTCCACGCAACTCGTCAACACCAGGGTCCAGTTCCCTGAGCGCTGGTGCTTGAGCCGCGCCTTGACCTGCTGGACTATTCCTGCGCGGTCTCGAGGCGCAAGCGCAGTCGAGAGGTGCAGCACGTCCTGCCCCTTCCTACGCATAAACTGAGCCAGCGCCGCCGCCGATTGCACTGTGTTGAGTATTACCAGCCGCGGCCCCTGCTTACCGGTAACAAATTGCGCAAGCTCGTCGCAACTCAGCAATCCTGGATGTGTCTTGATTTCTATGCGGCCTTCCTCTGCTACGGCCAGCCGCGCTCGAGTCTCCGGCGTAAGCAGATCCGGAATCTTCTCGGGCGCCGCGACGACGGAGGGGTTCTCCCAGAATCTCGCCAGCGATCCAGAAGCCAATACGAAGTAGCATCCCCAGTCGTTGGCGAGCTCCTTCAACCACAGCCACGTCTGGGGCCACAACCAGATCGGAATCGCCGCGTGTGCTTCATCGACGAACACTGCCGACCCGGCCAGTTCGTGCAGCTTCCGCAGCCTGGCCGGTTTGTTCCCTGCGAACGTCTCGAAGAACTGTACTGCCGTGGTAACGGTAATCGGCGCATTCCACAGTACCGCCATTTCCCGCGACTCCGGATTCTCGAACTCGGCCCGGTGATGTACTTCCGCCACCACGTCGGCCGAGTCTTCACCTGGAAGCACCAGCGCCTTTCGATACACGTTAACCGATTGTTCGATGATGTTCGTGTACGGCAGTACGACAAAGATGTGCCGCAGCTTCCTTTGCTCTGCCGCCCGAAGCAGGTATGCCATCACCGCGGTTGTCTTGCCGGACCCGACTGTCGCGTCGCAGGAGACAATCCCCGCTTCCGGCTCCGTATTCCGACAATCCGCGTATACCCTCTGCCGGTCTCCGTTCCGCGGGTCTGGCGTTCGTCCGGCCGACAGACCATCCACATACCGATTGAGTGCTTCCATTCGCTCGGGCCAGCGGCACGGTGGGGGACTCTTCGGAACTGCTTGCAAATAATGGCGCGCTGTGTCGGTATGATCCGCATCTACTAGGCATGAGAGCGCGAAACGATGCGTCAGCCCCGACCACTTCCCCGTGACCACCGGTTTCGGGCCTGCCGTCAGCCCGGCCTCGTCGTAATGCTGGGAATAGCCGGCGAGGTGCTGATCCGTGTGGGCTATTGCTTCCGTGATGCGATACTTTTTGGCGGGGCCTGCCTGAAGCCGCTTTATCTCCTCGGTTGGCACTGACGGCAGCCCCGCGTGATGGCTTGCCACCAGCAGTGCCGCCTTCTCCCGGTGCTGCTCCAGGAGGCATGCCGCCCCGGCATCCTCATGACGGACCGGCAACGCCTTCCTGGAGAAGCCCGCCAGTACTGTCTGGTTCTCTGTAGCCAGCTTCCCGCAGTCGTGAAAGCGCGCCGCCGCTTCCACTTCCCTACAGAACGAATCCGAGTCTCCCTTCCAGAATGCCGCCGCGCGACCCGCGCTGTCTGCGGCGGCGCGGGTAACGCGTTCGATGTGGTCCCAGAATGGTTGTGCCGGGATTCCTCGCTCCGGCCTACCGCTATGCGCCAGTAGCTTTCCAGTCATGGTCGGCCAAATCGATACACGTGGCAACCCGTTTTAGCAGGTCCTCTTTCAGGCAGCGTGGAACGTCGTAGTCGCTCCAACTCTGCGAGGCGACCGCGCTGTCTGCTTTCTTGCTCGGCGTCAATGCATCGATGAGAGCTGAGTCCGGGCAAGACCCCAACCGCGATTTGTGCTCGATATACCACCCATGGCGGAGGCGCACATCCGGCCGAACGAACGACGCCGTATGCGTATACGCATACGGGATGAGCCGCAGCATCAGGTCGAGGTCCGTGCGAGTGCAGCCGGATTTCGGCGCTGCGCTCGGATTCACGAAGAACGGCATGCAGTAGACCCCGTGCTGAACCACACGATAGCCCAGCGGTGCCATGCCGCGATCTTTGCCCTCCTGGACGCCTGACTTATTCGTCAACGTGTGTCTCTGGATGTCCACCGGCGCCAGGGAAATCCCCATTCCGAATTGAACCACTCCCGTCCGGATGCTGGTCGAGCTGCCCTCCTCAAGGAACGTATTGCCGAACAAGCGAGCGGTCCCAGTAGCGGCCCACAAATGATCCGTCCTCAAGCTCGGACTTGATCTTCTCGCGGTCGCGCCCTCGCTTCTCCAATACGTCGAACTCGTTCGGTTTCAGCGCCGGCTCGAAGTTAGTCGCTATCTCCTGCCACACCGGCCCGTCCTTCTGTTCCACCAGGTCCCGCAACTTGCGCTTGAATGACACTGGAGAAATCTCTCCCCTATCGCCAACCCGCGTGCGGGGCTCGCTCTCGTTGTCCGGGTCGCCATTCGGATTCGAATTGACAACCTCGATCACCAGCAGGCCTGTGGCCCGCACCAAGTCCGCATGATTCGAATGCGTGTCCATCACTGTTGTGCTCCTTCCACGCTTTCCTTCTCTTGATTGCTTTCCGTTCTGGATAGATACCCAAGCAACAACTGCGCCTGCTCGGGCTCGCTAAGGCGCCGGTTCTGCAATTTGCTCGCAATGTCTGTCGCGATCTTCCCCATTTCGCCGCATGACCAGCGCGCCAATCCCGTGCCTCTCTTTCCACGTGCCCACGCCTGATATACGCGTATCCGTTGCAGCATCCGCGCCAAGCCCTTGTTGGGGTCGCTAAGCGCTGTCGGAATCAGCGCGTTCCCCAGCAGTTGCGGCGGCATATCGTTCCGCACAGCTTTGGAGTACTCGGCGTGCAACGTATCGGCAAGCGACAGGAATCGGCCGACGAGAAATGCAGGCTCTTGCATATAACGTTCCTTTCTGTGTCCCATCTTGCTCAACGTAATTCCCAATAACGATGCCGCTATCACCGGGTTCTTGCCGGCTCGACGCGAAATGCCTTTCCACGCCCCTCTGTCGCCGCGGTGTAAGGCGTGCGCGACCGCCATCAGTAAATCTGCAGTCCTTTGCAGCGTCATTCGGAGTAGAGTCTCCGCCGCCGCGGTCGCCCCCTGCCTTCCGGCAATCAGAACCTCGTAAACATCCGCCAGACGACAGCCGGGAGCCTCGGAGAAGGACGCCCCGCCGCGCTCCCACATCATTTGCAGGGAGCGCATCACCTGCGCCGGCGACGGAACGATCCCGTCGTCTTCCAGTGGGAGTGCAGGCCGGTTCCTCGCTCCCTCCTCCCACTCCGCACCGCCAGCAATCACTTGCCCGACCGAGAATGCTTCGCTAAGTTCCACTTGAACACGCCCCGGATCGATCTTGTTCAGCACGAAGAGATGCAGCAGGGGGCTACTCGTCGCCGCTCGCCCCCGCAGCGCATCGCACACCTCTGCGCACAAGGCCGCGTATCGTGATTCCGATTCGTCAGATCCGGTGAACATCTCCGCGATTGCAGCTTCGAGCAACGGCGCCGACTCCAGGTACACCAGAAGAAGATTCGATTTCTTCTTCTTGGTCGAAGCCGGAATCCGTTTCCAGTTCTTGCCCTCTCGGTCGGCCGCCGTCAGTTCCTTGAGCGCGCAGTCCAGTGCCCTGGCTGTCTTCCTTCCGAGCGGGAAGATGTCTGTACCGCTTTTCTTGTAGCGGACCTGGCACGGTGTATCCGGATTCATGGACATTAGAACCGTGTCCCCGAGCACCGGCAGTCGAGGACTCGGCATTTTATCCGTCTCGAGCGGCATTTCCACACCGCTCAACGCGCATCTTCCTGCCCCAGTCCCTTCGATTTCCGTCGCGTTCAATCGTCAACTGAAGTACCGCCCCATCCTTGAGCTCGCGACGCGGCACGGGAATCTCGTACAGTCCGACAGGTCGAAAAGAACCGAAACCTTGTCCTCACCTGTCAGCAGTGCCTCCACCGCCGCCAACAACGCCGCCGGGCCTGCTTCGGCCGCGTGGAGCGCCGCGTTTGACAGGCTTTTCACCCATTCTTCCGCTGAAACCGTTAGTGCCAGCAAACGTTCGATGAGGACTGGAAACGCCGCAAAGTCACTTTCGTGACCCGGTGGGAAGCGTGGCGCCAGATCGCGGCAGAAACCGAGCACGCGCGATAGTGCGCGGCCCTGCCCGTCCGCAACTGCCGCGCCGGCACACGCGGTGCGCAGCAACCGTGCGCGCCGCCCCACATCCTTGGCGGGGCAGGCACGCCAGTCCTGAACTGTCGGTGATTCCAGATCCAGTTGCCAGATGGGCGCGGCCCATTTCACCTGGGGGAAATCCGCTTGATTGCTTCGCTGGATCTTGAACAGCAAGACCGCCTCTTGCATGTCTAGGTGTTCGATTGTGGTGACCAGGCCGTCGTCATCGAGGCCCGCGATCAATAGATCGGCCCGCCCCAATCGTTTCACCCATGGGTGCGACTCTTCGACCGGAACCTGAAGTAATGACAGCGAACGGTCCAAGGTGTACAACTCGTTAAGCATAATCGAGCACGCCTCTCTCAATCCGTGCATTCTGCACGTAACGGGGCCCCCACGATCCGTTCACCGCCTTATCGAAAACGGAATGTAGCATCGAAGGCACGTCAAGACCGATTCCCTCTTCGACGACCGTTGACTCGCGAAATGGCCCCACGTAGGAAGGAGTGAATTCCTTCCAGCCAAGGCAAGGCACGGTGAAGCACTGCCCATTCCTCAACCTCCGTTCAAACATCTCCTGCAGCGCGTGCAAGTGATTCGTCGCGACGGGCGATGGCGAAACCTCCTCCACCACGCCATGCAGCCGGTAGCAGACATCCGCGAGGATGACGGCGATGAGTTGGTAGCTGGCGTCCTTTTGTAGTTGGTTGCCCTTCCGCAGGGGTCCGCGATAGTTGGTGGCATAGCGATGGTATCGAATTGGCCGGCAGACTTCGACTCGGATCGGCCGGATGTAGGCGCTTTTCAGTCGCGCAATCGATTCAAAGATGCCCTTAGCGGCTGAATAGGTCGGTGCAGGGTACGAAACAAAACTTCCGCCGGTATCAGGACGCGTGAACATCGCCGCCGGCCCGGCGATCTCCAAAGCTACGGCGTACTTGGATTGCATTCGTGTGTCCTTTCACAAAGAAGCATACGCCCTTGGGAAAGTTCTGTCGAGACATATATGCTTTCAGGGATCGGATCTGCCCCGATTGTGGAGCCCCGCCGCAATGTGTGCGCGCACCGTCTCGACCGTCGCCCCGGTTGCGAACGGCTCTTTCTCTGGGCGGAACCCAAACCGCCGCCGTATCAGAAGCCCCTCCGCGTAATCGCTCGGGTGGTCATGGTCCACGAACAGAATGACCGCCTCTGCCCGCCGGCACTCGTCACCGCGCCCCTCCTGAGACACCCGCCTTCCATTTCCGGTATATCCCTCTTGAAGGCCGATTACCGGCCATCAAATCACAGGGGCAGCCGGCGAACCGGACCTTGCATAGGGCGCGATGCACCTCAAGCGCGCCGCGAGACTCCGCGAGCGCCATCACGCCGGATTCCGGCCGTGTCCCAGAAGGGCAACCATGTCCGCAAACACACGGCCGGACTATATCACCGAGATCGCGACCATCCTCGCCAAGGGCTATCTGCGCTACCGGAAGTCGCGCCGGAACCAGGTGTCGGACCCGGCGCCGACCGGCCTTGACTCCGGGGGCGAAGAGAGCGTCCATGTGACTGTGGTTAACGCCCCAAGAACGGACGGAGACTGATGGACGCAGCCGTATTGAAAGAGATCGAGCAGTTGCGGGGCCTCACGGTCAACGGGCTTCGCGAGAAGTACCGCGAGGTCTTTGGCGAGGACTCCCGGTCGAATCACAAGGACTATCTGTTCCGGCGCATCGCCTGGCGGCTCCAGGCCAACGCTGAAGGGGATCTGTCGGAGCGGGCGCGGCGTCGCGCGCTGGAGATAGCCAACGACGCCGACCTGCGGGTGCGGGCGCCCAAGAGCCTGCTGGGGGCCGAGGCCCGCAACCGCACCACCGTGACGGCGATCAGCGGGGCGCGGGACAGCCGGCTCCCCAAGGCCGGCACACTTCTGACCAGGGAGTTCAAAGGCAAGGTGCACGTGGTCAAGGTGCTGGACCAGGGCTTCGAGTACGAGAGCCAGCGCTACAAGTCGCTGAGCGCGATCGCCACCGAGATCGCCGGCACCCGGTGGAATGGTTTCACCTTCTTTGCACTGGACAAGGAGGCCCGCGTTGCGTAAAACCCGCCAGCCGACCATCGAACCGGCGCCAGCAGCCGCGCAGGTCCGTTGCGCGATCTACACCAGGAAGTCCACGGAGGAGGGTCTCGCCCAGGAGTTCAATTCTCTTGACGCCCAGCGCGAGGCAGGCGAAGCCTACATCGCCAGCCAGCGGCACGAGGGGTGGGTGGCGCTGCCCGACCGCTACGATGATGGCGGATTCACTGGCGCCAACATTGACCGGCCCGCGCTCAAGCGGCTCCTGGCCGACATCGAGGCCGGGCGCATCGACGCCGTCGTGACCTACAAGGTCGACCGCTTCTCCCGCTCTCTGCTCGATTTCGGACGGCTGATGGAGGACTTCAATCGCCGAGGTGTCCGGTTCGTCGCCGTAACGCAGCAGCTGGACACCAAGTCGTCGCTCGGCCGCCTCAGCCTGAACGTGCTGCTCTCGTTCGCGCAGTTCGAGCGGGATGTCATCGCGGAGCGCACGCGCGACAAGGTCAGCGCCGCCCGCCGCAAGGGCAAATGGACCGGCGGCTCCCCGGTCCTCGGGTACGACGTCGGTCCCGGTGGCGGCCGGCTGGTCGTGAACGACGACGAGGCCGTGCGGGTCCGCGCGATCTTCGATCTGTTCCTGGAGCATCGTTCCCTGATCGCCGTGGCGCGCGAGTTGAGTGAGCGCGGCTGGACCACGAAGCGGTGGACGACCGAGGCTGGCCGGGAGCATCCGGGCCGGCCGATGGGTAAGGGTGAAGTCCACAAGATCCTGACCAACGTCATCTACACCGGCCAGGTGAACCACAAGGGGACGGTCTATCCCGGCGAGCATCCTGCGATTGTCGATCCGGCCGTATTCAATAAGGTAGACGAGCGCCTCCGGCACAACGGCGTCACCGGCGGCAAGGAGGTCCGGAACCGCTACGGCGCCCTTCTGCGGGGACTGCTGGCCTGCGACGCCTGCGGCACCTCGATGGCCCACACGTACACCGTCAAGAACGGGCGCCGCTACCGCTACTACGTCTGCCTGACCGCCCAGCAGCGCGGCTGGGACGCCTGCCCCAGCAAGTCGCTCGCGGCCCAGCAGATCGAGGACTCGGTGGTCGACCACGTCCGGGGTTTGGCCCGGAACCCGGAGATCGTGACCGAGACCATCCGCCAGGCGCGCAGACTGGCCGAGGCTAACTCCGGCGAGCTTCGGACCGAGCTACAGGCCGGCGAACGGGAACTGCGCCGGCTGAACGCCGACCTGGCGAAGGTCACCGCCACCCCCAGCAACGCCATGCGGGTGGACCGGCTGGCCGATTTGCAGGAGCGGATCGGGGCCGTCGAGCGCCGCATGAGCGAGGTTCGCTCGGATCTTGCCGCCCTCGACGCCGAGTCGGTCAGCGAGGAAGAAGTCGAGGAAGCACTGGCCTCGTTCGATCCGGTGTGGAAGTCGCTCAACACGAGCGAGCAGACCCGGATCATCCGGGCGCTGGTCGAGCGCGTCAGGTACGACGGGCGCACCGGCAAGGTCGCCGTGACGTTCCGGTCGGCGGGGTTCAAGGCTCTTTGCGAAGGAGGCGACCAGCATGGCGAACGGTAGCCTGGTCGTGGAGTACACGCTGGCGCCGCGACGCCGGGGCCGCAAGCCGGGCCTGACGGCGGTGGTCCCTACCACCGGCAAGCTGCCACGGGTCACCCGCCTGATGGCCCTGGCGGTCGAGCTCGACGGGCTGATCCGCGAGGGCGCGATTCGAGATTATGCCGACCTGGCCCGGCTGGGCTCGATCACTCGGGCGCGGGCGACGCAGCTCATGAACATGCTGCTGCTCGCGCCGGACATCCAGCGGGAGATCCTGCTCCTGCCGAAGACCATGGCTGGGCGGGACCCGGTCTCCGAACGCGGCCTGCGGCGGGTGATGGCCATCGTGCGGTGGGATCGGCAGCGGCGGGCTTGGCAGGAGATGCGTGGAGAGAGGGCGACGTAGCTTACACTCAAAACTACATGCTCAACCGGGGCTATGCCTACGCCACAATCATCCGCAGCACTTACCATGGACAAACCCTGCTCTCCCACTTGGCAAGCCTTTACCCCCACTCAACCCCACAAGCCTGGCAACAAAAACTGAACAACGGCGAAGTCACCCTCAACGGCGTCACCGCCACCGGAAGCGAATCGGTCACTTCAGGCCAAACCCTTGTCTGGAACCGTCCACCCTGGATCGAACCAGACTCCCCTCAGGACTTCGAAGTCCTGTTTGAAGACCCGCATCTGTTGGCCGTTGACAAGCCCAGCGGGCTGCCCACCCTCCCCGGCGGCGGCTTCATGGAAAACACCCTCCTGCGCCTGGTGCAAAAGCAAACCGCCAACGCAAACCCTGTCCACCGGTTGGGCCGAGCCACCACCGGCATAGTCCTCTTCGCCAAAACACCGCAGGCGGCCTCTAACCTATTCGCAAACTGGAACACACCCAAAATTCAAAAAATCTACCGGGCACTGGCTCAAAACGTTGCACAGCACGACGCCTACGAAATCCTCACACCCATCGGCCTCGTGCCGCACCCGCTCATCGGTTCCGTGTGGGCCGCCAACCCAAGTGGCAAACCGTCAAAGTCATTGGCAAAGGTGATCTCACGCACCACCAGCACCACAACATTTGAGGTAAGCCTGAATTCGGGCCGCCCTCATCAAATCAGGATCCATCTGGCATCCATCGGCCATCCCCTGGTAGGCGATCCTCTGTACGGCTTAACCGGCCAGCCTCTTGAAAATCTCCCCGGCCTCCCCGGCGATGGAGGATATTTCCTGCACGCCCAATTTCTGAAGTTCCACCACCCCATCACCGGAGAACAAATCAACCTTGAGGCAGCTGTGCCGTCCGGATTCTCATTGCATCAGTAGGTTCACGTTAACTCCCCGATCATCGGCTACTCGTACACGACCCAGCCCGCCGTATCGTCCCCGCCGCCGTGCGGCCGCGCGCCGACCGCCGAGAGGCGCGCCACGAATCCGAGTGGGTGAGCGTGTCGGAAGCGCCGCCGGGCGGAACCGGTTTCCGAGCGTAGCCTGCGGCGGGTGACGGCCATCATTCGGTGGGATCGGCAGCGGCGGGCTTGGCGGGGGACGCGGCAGGGAGTAGGAGCATCCTATGGCGCTCGAATCAGGATCGTCTACGTCGAATCAAATCGTGGCGCCCTCTGCCTCCTGACCTTCTGTCGCATGACCTTCTGCTCATGGTTGACGAGACTGCACAGGAGGCTTTACCATAAATCTGCAATGCGCTTCTCCATCATCTAGTGCTGGACGGAAGAGCGGTCGGGCCGCGACCGACTGGTCGAGGTTCACTCGCTCCGCAACCTGATACCGGCGGCACGCCTAAGTGCCGTCAACTCAGCGAGTCCAGCTCTGGAAGGAGAAGCCCATGCCTTGCCCTGAACGTTCCTTTCGGTATCACAAACGACAAACCGACTGCGCCGTCAGTCAGGCGTACGCTCGGCTCGCCACCGACACGCCGGCTGTGGCGAAGTTTCACGAATTGCTGCACTATGTCCGGAATCGGGCCGCACGTTTGCTGGAAGCGCCCGTGGTCAACGGATACCACGCCGGCGTCGAAGCGCTCATCAATCTATCCCGATTTGGAAGCGCGCATGTCCGGACCGCAGCCGCGTGGCCGGAGACGACGTCGTCCTGGCGGCCGGCAGTGTCGTCGCTTGCTCATCATCTCGTCTGCAAGTACAAGGTCCCGGCGTTTCTCGCCTCGTCTTGGTATTCGACCGATGCAGGCGCAGACGAGAAGCGCGGGTGGTTCGTAGCGCATGGACGCGGCGCCAGCTTTCGATCGCTCAACCTGCCGATCGAGTTGACCCGGAGGATGGAACACATTTTTCTGGCATCACACGATCATCTGCCAATCGAACAGGCAATCCGTAGGGCCGAGTTGCTCGGCCTGGGCGCGTGCACCGAATTGGTCGAGTCGGTGTTGGCCACCCGGCTGGCGACGGACTTGAGCAACGGGGAGTTCTGGCGCACCGTTTGGATTTTCCTGATCGCGAACGCGAGCATCATCGACCCGGCGCAGATCGGACCGATGATCGACTTCATCCAGGCGATTCGACACGACCGAGTAGCCATGGAAACGCCGGACGGGATGGTGGAATTGGATCCGCCTCAACCTGCGTTTTCAATCAGGGGGCGAACGGTGCAATCGATGCTGCGTTTGATGCGGGACTGGCACCGGAGCCTGGGCTTGGGCACCGCAGGCCTCGCATGGAGGCCTTCGCCATTGCGACCGATGGTGCTGGAAGAGCCAAGCCAGGAGGCATCCGCTCCGCCAAGACGGTGGCAACTGATGGAACTTACCAATAGCGCACAACTCCGGGCGGAAGGGGCAGCCTTGCATCACTGTGTCGCCCGCTACGCCGACCGCTGCTGCCTCGGGATGTCCCGCATCTGGTCACTCCGGCTTCAGCGGGGCGAGAAAGTCCGGCGCGTCTTGACCATCGAGATCGATCCGAAGAGGCGCGTCGTGGTTCAGGCTCGCGGCCGGGCAAATTGCGCGGCCTCCGGTAGGCCACTTCAGCTGCTGCAACATTGGGCCGCTCGGGAGAGGGTACAGATTGCCATGTGAAAGTGGCAAGCGGGCTGGGCTCGGTGCCGCGCGTGAGAGGTGCAGCAGCGGGAGATTGGGCTCGCCCTGCTCGCGAACATGAAGAGGCGTTGACGAGCTGCAGGCATCAAGGCCGCTGATACAGCGCCCGCCGAATCAAAGCGAGGCTGATTCGCGCCGCCAGGGAGCGCCGAGCAGCTTCTCCACGTCGCGGACCAGTTCGGCGGCCGGTATCCCCAGCGCCGCCGACAGGCTGAGCAAAGTCCGCAACGACGGGTTCATCTTCCCGCGCTCCAGCATGCTGATGTAGGTCCGGTGATAGCCGCTCTCAAACCCCAACAACTCCTGCGACATGCCGCGCTGCTTACGGGCGCGCCGCAGCGCCTTGGCGAAGGCGTCTTCCGGGTTGAGGCGGGCAGGTCGGCTCCTGCCGTGCGATGGCATGTGAAGCCCGATACTGCCCGAATGCAGATCATAGTTCTACAGAGTATACTGTGCAGCTACTTCCAAGCCGATAGTATCCCCGAGGGCATTGCTCGCAGATGGCACAGTACAAGAAGCTCCAACGATTGCTCCTGGAGAACCACCCGGAGTTGGACGAGCACTGGGTCCAGGCGCTGATCGCCGACGACCCTGGGATACTGGGTTTGGGCGACCTGGTCCTGAAAGACAAGGAACGAGTCCAGGCGCGCGCGGGCCGGCTTGACTTGCTTCTCCAGGACCCCGAAACCAGCAAGCGCTACGAGGTCGAAGTCCAGCTTGGCTCCACTGACGAGAGCCACATCATAAGAACCGTCGAGTACTGGGACATTGAGCGGAAGCGATACCCGCAGTACGAGCATTGCGCCGTGATCGTGGCCGAGGATGTCACGAGCCGGTTCCTGAACATCATCAATCTGTTCAATGGCACCATCCCGCTCGTCGCGATTCAAATGCGGGCGCTCCAGGTCAGCGCGGACGAGTATGCGCTCATATTCACCACCGTCGTGGACGAACTGACGCGCGGGCTGGTCGACGACGATGAGGAAGTGCAGGAAGTAACCGACCGCGCCTACTGGGAAAACAAAGCGTCGAAGGCGACCCTGGGCCTGGTCGATCAACTCCACCAGGTCGCTCGCGAGCTTGATCCGGGGCTGGAGTTAAACTACACCAAGTTCTACGTCGGGCTGGCCAAGAACGGGCAGCCCTGCAACTTCATCATCATGCGGCCCTGGAAGAGCTGGCTAACCCTGACCATCCGGCTTCCGCAGGCCGCCGAGACTCAAGCCCGTCTGGAGAAGAGCGGCCTGGAAGTGGAAGACTACGACACGCGCGAGCGCGGCTACCGCCTCCGGCTCGTCGCGGACGGCTTCGAGAAACGGCGCGCCGCGCTGCGGCAGTTCGTCGAGGCGGCGCACAAGAGGCACGTGGAGTGAAGGGGGCCGGGCGGTGACGCTGAGTCGAGTGGTCAAAGCAGGGCCACTGGCGTTTGTCGCCGCGTTGACTCAGTAGCCGGTAAGTGTCTGCATTTTGGTCAGTTACAGAGCCACTTACTTTTCCATACTCCGAGCCCCCTCATGGTAGTCGCAATATGCGATGATGAGCCTGTCGGGCCAGAGGTGGGGGTGTGACAGTGATCCCGGTAAATTCGTAGCCCAACGTATGGCGGTTGGCGCGAGGGGCGCACGCGCAGCCCTCTCGCGGACACCTGCTGTCCGTTGTACCCATTCGCCTCCTGTCTTTCTTTTTCCTCTGTCCCACGCATTGTAGCGACGATATCTGTCTCCGGTCTTCCTTGGGCTGCCATTCCACTAGTGGCGCTCTCCCTCTCACAGGTTTCAGATTGCTCGCAGTTGAGTGAATCACGCTTCTTCAAGCGTGAGCTGGCCTCAAGCGCTGCATCCGCGTCTGCTGTTCCATAACTGATCTTAGGGCGAACGTCGGCGGAGATTGACCGGAACTCCGTTGAAAGTAAGCGACCCTCGGAACTCATAGATTACGCGACAGCGACTCCCTTCGCAATCGGCTTCCTGGAAACGGCGTTCGCCATTGAGGACAGCAGCAGCGGAATCTGACGGTAGCCGATGACCTTCCGGAACTGCCGCTCGGCCACGAGCAGCCCGGAGCCGACCCAGCGTTCTATCTGATCGCCGTCCCGCCATCGCTTCACATTCCGGCAAACCGTCTCCACGATCGAGAACGCCGATTCGATCACGTTGGTGCAAGCCAGGGTGCGGCGGAGCTGGTCCGGCACGCCCAGCCTGTGAACGGTCAGCGTTTCCTCCATGCCTTCCTCCAGGCTTCGCGCCGCGCTCGGATTCAGGTCCATCAACTCGCGATGCAACTGCGTCAGCGCCCGTTTGGCGGGCTCGTATTCTTTCATCGCGTAGGCGTTTTGCAGCTTGCGGCGCACGCCGGCCTTATGTTCCTCCGGGAGGTGATCCAGCACATTGCGCTTCTTGTGAACCTGGCAACGTTGGATGAAGGCGGCTTCCCCGGCGTGGCGCCGTACGGCCGCGGCCAACGCTTTGCCTCCGTCGAGGATGTACAGCCGCGGGACGCTGAAATCCAAGCCGCGCGCCAGCAGGTCGCTCAGCAGTTCCCCCACCACGGCTGCGTTCTCGGTGGCTCCCTCGCGCAGTCCCAATACCGTTTTGCGCCCGTCGCAGCCGATGCCCAACGCCACAATCATCTGGCGATCCTTGAACGGCGTGCCGTCGATCAGCACGGCGCACAACCGCAGCTCGCCCAGCGGCCGCTCCATCAACTGCTTCACCTTCTCGCGGCTGGCTTCGATGAAGTTCTCACTGACCGCCGACTTCTCGATGCCGTACGCCTCGCTGAACTCTTTCACCACGGCTCCATAGTTCCGGGTCGAGAGCCCGCGCATCATCTTGTCCCAAACGCCTTGCTGCAAGGGCGAGCTACGCTGGAACAACTCGTAGCTACCCAGCCGCTGTTCCCGATTCTCTTTGGTCCGCAGCCGGGTGCGTTTCAGCGGCACCTTCTGGCCGTCCACCACGCAGTAGCCGTCCTCTTTGCCCCAGCGGTGCGCGCGGCGATCCGGATACTGCTCATGGCGCTCGCCGGCCAGGTGCCGAACTTCCTCTTCCATCACCAGGCTCATCAGCGCAAGGCCGGCTTCTCGTAGCAGGTGGCCGACACCATCCTGCAGCATGCCGACGATGTCGGCCATCGGCAGGATCATCTGGATGTTGGGGTTCTCTTGGGAGGCGAGGCGGCGGAACTGTTGCACCGCTCGCTGACGGTCGATCTGGTATTGTTGCTTCATAGCGACTCTCCTTTTTCTTGGCGGAAAAATATCCTGAAGGCTACCATGCCTTCAGGTGTGAGAGTCGCTACTTTCTACGGATTACCGGGCATCCTCCGTCGGCGTGTAAGATGCCACGTGTGATGGCTAACTCAGGAGAGCCGCGCTATGAGTAGCGCTAGTAAGAAAGGGTCAAATGAGTAATCACGACGCAAAAAGGTGGGCGGGCCGAAGCTGGTGCGCGCGTGTTGTTGGGCGCACGCAAGACGGTGTTGCCGTAAGCGTCGTAGGTGTAGGTGGTCGCCTTGCCGGGCGTTTGAGTCAGGTCATAGCCGATGGCCCCGGCCTGCATCGTACCATCGGGGTTGAAGGCGAAGCTGGCCTTGACCGTGGGCGTGTTGTTCAGGTTATCGACGATAAACTGCGGCCAGAAGTTGGCGTCGTAGGAGTAGGCCACCACGTTGCCCAGTTCGTCCCGCGTCCCTTCGGGTTCGCTGTGCTGGTTGTAGACCGTGTAACTGGTCGTGTTCACGCTGGTCGCCGTCTTAGCTCGTGTCCAGTCGGGCCGATGGTCGGTTCGTAGTTTCATGGCATCGCCGCGAGGCAGGCGGCCGGTGGGCGAGCCGTTCACGCCTGTCGATCAGGAACTTCGGCCGTCCGACGAGCCGTCAACTGCGCCCTCCCGTCTCCCTCCGCCTTAGCACGAACAGGGGTATCTGAGGAACCAGGTAAACGGGCAGCCATATGCGGAAGCTTCCTATGCGAGAAACCATCAGTACGACAGTGGAGGAGAAACACAGGGCCAGCACGATCAGCGGCCACAATCGGGGATAGCCGATCCTCCTGAGCAGCAGACGCGCCGCGGAGCATACTACGACTCCTAACACCAGCAGAGCCAGCCACCAGATGCGCGTGCCGCCCGCGATCCCCCAGCCGCCGACCGCGTGGACCGACACCGACGCGCGCCCCAGGGCGTCGGAGGCACGCTCCGCCAGAAGCAGGCAAAATACCGACACCGTGAAATAGTCGAGCCGAGCTCCGCTGCAGCTCTTGGCAAACTGCACCTGTGCACGCATTAACCGACGCACCCTAGTCATAGCCGTGTACGCTCCTGACACACCCTATAAACCCGCAACTCCAGCGAATGCCCTGAGAACGCAGAAGACTGCGACGCCAACTGGCGCGAAAGCCGGGTTGGCCGGAGGGCCCGTGAGCCTGGCCGTAACACTGACAGCGGCCAAAGTTGCGCAGACAAGTTTCGAAAACTTCCACAACTCCTCGGCCACAATAATGAGGTAGCGCAGCGTCATATTTGCGTAGAGGATTGCGTCCTCGGCAAAGCCCGCGCGACCGGTCGGATCAACCACGTTGGTTGGGTCGCCTGCCGCGTAGAGATACCTGTGGAGGCTGTTCGGATCCGCGATTCGCGCAGGCTCGGGATCTCTGGTCAGGAACCTACCCGTTAGCGGATTGAAGTACCGTGCGCGGAAATAATACAGGTTCAGGTCGGCGTCATACTGCTCGCCGCGGTAGCGGTAGAGGTTCGGCGTCGAGCCGGTGACGTCCACCGCGTTCCCCCAGGCGTCGTAATCGTAGGTGTCCGTGACCGCACCAGTCGAGTCGGTCAGTTGGCGGACGCTGCCGAAGCCGTCGTAGCCGTAGAAGCTGGTGGCCCAGGCGCTGCTGAGGAACTGCGTCTGGCTGATGCGCTGGAGGCCGTAAGTATAGCGGCGTTGGACGCCGTTCGCGCCGATTTCTTCGACGACCTGCGCGTAGCCGGTTGGGTTGAGGTCGTCTACCAGATACTTCGTTGTCGTGCTGCCGACCGTCTTGGCCACGCGGTTGCCGTCGCCATCGTAAACGAGCGTCACCGCGCCGCTGTTCATTGACTTCAGGCGGTTCTCGAAATCGTAGGCGAACGTGCGCGCGCCGGAAACAATCGTGTTCCCGTTGGCGTCGTATTGCTCGGTCGAGAGATGGTCGTCGGCGTTGTAGCTGAACGTCCCGGTGGGGATGCCGGCCATCGTGGAATTCTGGGACAGGCGGTTGCCTACAGGATCGAGGCCGTAGGCGACGGTACCGTAACTTGAGTTGGTCTCGTTCGTCAGGCGGTAGATGCCGTCGTATCGGGCATGATTGAACTGTGAGCGAAGCCGAGGTTGATGCTGGCGCCCCGCGGCTCGCCGGGGAGTAACTTGCCTTTCCCCCTCTCGGTGCGATTTACTAAGTCTCACCGGGCTTGGGACAAGGCGAGAAGCGTTTCCGGTGACCCATGCGGAGCGGGACCGAACGCCTTGGGGCTGGCCGATTTGACCTATGGGCTTTGAGCCCGCTGTCGTATCTGGCCGCCTTTCCGGTCCACCCGGTTGAGCCTCGAGCTCGTATAGGTAGGTGCCGTTTGGTCCTACCCTGCTTCGCCGGTTCGCCCGACTTACACTCGGGTGCGCCGGCTCGCCGGAATTTCCGGCGTGCGCGATTCTTGGCGCCGAGATCGCCCGGCCCCGCTCCCGCATAGAAAGGTAGTTACAGTATGCCATTTGCAGCCCTGGATCTGCACAAGAAAATCGTCGAGGCCGTCCTCCTCGACGAGCACGTCGCGCCCGCCTGGCGCGGCCGTTTCCCCGCCACCCGTACCGCGCTGGAGAACTTCGCCCGCGCCCATCTCACTCCCCAACACCACCTCGCCCTGGAAGCCACCACCAACACCTGGGCCGTGGTCGCCATTCTGGAACCCTTCGTGGCCGAGGTGGTGGTCTCCAATCCCCTGCGCACCCGCGCCATCGCCAGCGCCAAGATCAAAACCGACCGTGTGGATGCCCTGGTGCTGGCCCAACTGCTGCGCAGCGATTTCCTGCCGCGGGTCTGGCAGCCCGACGCCGACACGCGCCGCCGCCGCTCTGTCTCCACCGAGCGCGCCAACCTGGTGGCCGACCAGACCCGCCTCAAGAATCGCATCCACGCCGTGCTTCACCAGCGCCTCATCGAGCCTCCCGCCGGCGATCTGTTCCAGCCCCGCTCCCGTCGCTGGCTCGAGCGCCTGGATCTGGATCCCCTCGGCCGCCAGACTCTGGACCGCCACCTGCGCCAGCTCGCCCGCCTCCAGGAGGAACTCACCGCCCTCACCGATGAGCTGGCCATCGAAGCGCACGCCGATCCGCGCGTCCGCCTGCTGATGACTCTGCCGGGAGTGGACTTCCCCGTGGCCCAGACTCTGCTGGCCGCCCTGGGCGAGGTGGACCGCTTCTGCGACGGCAACCGCGCCGCGGCCTATCTGGGGCTGGTCCCTTCCACGCATCAATCGGCGGAGCACTGCTATCACGGCCGCATCACCAAGCAGGGCAACAGCCACGCCCGCTGGATGATGGTGCAGGCGGCGCAGGCGCTGGACCGCCATCCCGGGCCGCTGGGGGTGTTCTTCCGCCGCATCCAAAAGAAGAAGAACCGCAACGTGGCGGTGGTGGCCACGGCGCGCAAGCTGGTCACCATCGCCTGGCGCATGCTGCACGCCAACGAGCCCTACCGCTACGCCCAGCCGGCTACGCTGGAGGCCAAGTTCAGCCGGCTGCGCATTCGCGCCACCGGCCAGCGCAAACCCAACGGCTCGAAGAAGGGCGCGGTGCGCTCGGCCGCCTACGGCACCGGAAAATCCACCCGCGCGGTGCCCAGCCTGGACCAGGTCTGCGCCGCAGCCGAGTTGCCGGCCCTGCCCGCGGCCACACCCGGCGAGCTCCGCATGCTGGAGCAGAGCGGCACGGCGGCTTTCGCCGAGCAGATTCGAAAACCGAAACGCGTGGCGCGGCCATCCGCGTAGAAGCTCGCTTCGTCTTCCGGGATTCTGAGTAAGGGCACAGCCGTGGCGCGTCAAGGCCAAGCCCCTGCGGGGCGCTACGCGGCCTTGACCCGCCACCGCTCTGCCCTCCCGATCCTATGAGGAAGACGAAGCGAGACACCAAGCCAGCCCCGGCCGTAGCCCGCCAAAAAAACCGGCGCCAGGGGTGCAGATTTCAGTTGACACAATCATAGGTAGGTATAAGCGGTGGTGTTCGAGCCGCCGATCACCTTGGCGAGGCGATTCAGCTCGTCGTACTGGTAGGCCACCGAAATGCCGTTCGCGTTCGAGGAAGTCATCGAAGCTACATTGCCCGCAGCGTCGTAAGTATAACTCAGCGTGCCTTCGGGAGTGGCCTTCGTGATCAGGCGGTCCAGGGCGTCATAGCCGTACGTGGTCGTGCCGCTCGCGTCGGTCATCGTGAAGCGCTTGCCTGTGGCCGTGTAGGTGAAGCTCTCGACCGGCTCGCCGAGAGTCGGGTCCGGCGTCCTCGAAAGCAGGCGGCTCAGTTGGTCGTAGCCGTAGCTCGTGGTCTTGCCGTTGAAGTTGAGCAGCGAAAGCAGGTTGCCGGCGTAGTCGTAGCTGCTGGTCTCAGTTGATGAGCCATCGGGCAGGGTTGTGCTGGTCAGCTCGTTCAGAACGTCGAACGGCGTTTGCGTGGTGTGGCCGTTCGCATCGGTCGAGGTGATCAGGTTGCCGTTGGAGTCGTAGCTGTAAGCTGTCGTGTTGTGCGACGGATCGGGTGCGGCGGCCTGAATCACCGAGCTGAGCTGATTGGCGGCGTCGTAAGTGTATTGGACCGTCTTGCCGGCCTGATCGGTGATGCCGGTCAGGTTCCCTGGGCCGTCGTAGGAGTTGCTCGTGTAGGTCGCGTCGTTGTAAGTCGTTTTGATCAGACGCTTGCGACAATCGTATTGGAATTGCGTGGTGTGGTTGTTGGCGTCCGTGACCGAGATCTGGTTGTCCGCGTGATGTATTCCTGCACAGCTTCCGATCGGCGCAAGCTCGGGCGCTCGCTTGTCGCTGGCGCTTCTGTTGGCTCCGGCTGGCTGGCCGGGAACGGCTTCGGCTGATTCATGGATTCCTCGCTTTTATGGACGCTGCACGGCGGTTTTCAGCTAAGGGAAGGAAAATCATCACGTTACCCAACAGCAACCCGCGCCCAACTCTAGCTTAACGCCGACATAGTCGTTTTTGTCTATTAGACGCTTGTTTTCTTATGGTTCGCGCTCAGTAACCTGTAAACACCTTATATTTCGCATCATGTGGCTGTAGGCTGCTGATTCCACTGTGGTTCCCGCAGAGCAACCGAAGGTTGCTCTACAGCACCCAATCTGGGGTAGTGTGTCCCCCTACTGCCGATGCCGAAGGCAGCGCGCTCTTCACGATGCCGGAATCGGAGATGATCTGCGAGGAAACCACGGCGCGGCTGGGAACGCGCACAGGCGCGCCTACTCAATGGGTGGGGCACCCGACTTCATCAAATCCAGTGTCCGCTTGGATTCCGCAAGATGTTTCTCCCGCGCAAGAAGTACCTCTCTTCGTGACTTCTTTGCATGGACAGAAGCTTCCGAAAGTTGCGTAGACAAAGAGGTATATGCACGCACAGACTGGAGGTTCAAGCGACGGAATGGCCTGCTTAATTCTTTGATCGCTTCAGACGTCTCGAAATCAGGTTCTTGGCCTAATTCAATTTGTTGTATCCATTCACCGAATGGCATACTTTTCGAGCGCCATACATCCTGACAGGCCAAAAGATAATCAAGGACAGGGATACGCTGTCCCAAGGAAAGCAACTTCTGCGCGAGATGAAGATTGGGTGGCCGCACCCCGCACCGTATCAGGATTTTTTCATCCTCGAAGCAGGCAGAGATAGACTCTTCGAGCCAGCGTGTAGCTCCGTGAACATCCCCTGAGCACGCTTCATAAAAACCTTGCAGCGTACATAGGACGTAGCGTTCCCATCCAGTTGGATTCAGAACCCATGCTTCCTGAGCATGATGCCTGGCCGCGCTCTCATCTCCCAGCTCAAATGCAAAAAGCGCAAGTTCAACATGAAGAATCAGTCGAGCAGGTGCTTCGACTTGCTGGGTCAGTTGCTCCATCCTTGCGAACTGATCCTCAAGGGTCGGGCAGAACTCTAGGATTCTCATCTCTCGTAGCGCAGAGGCTAACGCAACATTGTCCGACGATTTGTGGGATGCCAGCAATCGGCGGTACTGCTCGTACATCACCTCATAGGGCGGATTCTCCGCGCAGTTGGGTAGTCTTTCGCCAAACGATTGTGCTTCCTCTACCATAGAGACGGGCAGGCCTTTTCTTATCCAGTACGCAGCCCTCATCGCAAACAGGAGTTGAAGTACCGGAAGAACGTTAGCACTCCCCCCGAATCGCTCGACAACGGTCATCACATTCAAGAACTCGTCTGCTGCTTCTTCGAAAGATGGCATTCTCTTGTTCAATTCTCTCCCGCCGCTGTCCTTCAATGCCGGTAACAAGTTTTTCTAACCAAGGATTCCATTGCACAGAGCCAAAGCTAGATCGTAGGCAGCAGGAGAGGGTACACCGCCTGCTTCAAAGAGCGGCATTTCAAGTGCAACGCAGGCGTTTAGAAGCTCCTCTCGAACTACCAAGCCAGTCACCCTCAACTCTGCAGCGGTCGCCTCGTCATCTCCAAGCTCAAGGGCATACTCAACAATGGCATCTTTGCCTTTAGGGTCGATCCTGTTTACCGGATCGCCCTGAGCATACAGATACTTGTGCAGCGACGCCGGAATCTTCGCCTTTCCGTCCTCGGGATCGCGGGACATGAACCTTCCGGTATTTGGGTTGTAGTATCTGGCGCGGAGGTAGTAGAGGTTCAGGTCGGGATCGTATTGCTCGCCACGATAGCGGTATACGTTCGGGGTTGAGCCGGTGACGTTGACCGCGTTGCCCCAGGCGTCGTAATCGTAGGTGTCGGTGACCGCGCCGGTCGGGTCAGTCAGTTGGCGGACGCTGCCGAAGCCGTCGTAGCCGTAGAAACTGGTGGCCCAGGCGCTGTTGAGGAACTGCGTCTGGCTGATGCGCTGGAGGCCGCAAGTGTAGCGGCGTTGGACGCCGTTCGCGCCGATTTCTTCGACGACCTGCGCGTAGCCGGTTGGGTTGAGGTCGTCTACCAGATACTTCGTTGTCGCGCTGCCGACCGTCTTGGCGATGCGGTTGCCGTCGCCGTCGTAAACGAGCGTAACGGCGCCGCTGTTCATTGACTTCAGACGGTTTTCGAAGTCGTACGCGAATGTTCGGGCGCCGGAGACAATGGTGTTGCCGTTCGCGTCGTATTGCTCGGTCGAAAGATGGTCGTCGGCGTCGTAGCCGAACGAGCCCGAGGAGATGCCGGCAAACGAGGACGTTTGAGAAAGCCGGTTGCCCACAGGATCAAGGCCGTAGGACACTGCGCCGTACGTCGAGTTGGTTTCATTCGTCAACCGGTAGATGCCGTCGTAGCTCCAGTTCAGTGTGCGGCCGCTCGGTTCCGTCGCCGATTGGCGGTTGCCCGTTGGCCCCAGTTGGTAGGAATACTGGTTCAGCGCCGTCAGCCGGTTCAGCGAATCGTACGTGAACGTGGACTGCTGGCCGTTGGGATAAGTCGCGATCGCCAGGTTGTTCGCGGGGTCGTAGGTATAAGTGGTGACGTTCGAGCCGTCGATCACCTTGGCGAGCCGGTTCAGCTCGTCGTACTGGTAGGCCACCGAAATGCCGTTCGCGTTCGAGGAAGTCATCGAGGCCACGTTGCCCGCTGCGTCGTAAGTATAGCTCAGCGTGCCTTCGGGCGTCGCTTTCGTGATCAGGCGGTCGAGGCCGTCATAGCTGTACGTCGTCGCGCCGCTGGCGTCGGTCATCGTGGCCCGCTTACCCGTGGCCGTGTAGGTGAAACTCTCAACCGGCTCGCCCAGCGTCGGGTCCGGCGTCCTCGAAAGCAGGCGGCTCAGTTGGTCGTAGCCGTAGCTCGTGGTCTTGCCGTTGAAGTTGAGCAGCGAAAGCAGGTTGCCGGCGTAGTCGTAGCTGCTGGTCTCAGTTGATGAGCCATCGGGCAGGGTTGTGCTGGTCAGCTCGTTCAGAACGTCGAACGGCGTTTGCGTGGTGTGGCCGTTCGCATCGGTCGAGGTGATCAGGTTGCCGTTGGAGTCGTAGCTGTAAGCTGTCGTGTTGTGCGACGGATCGGGTGCGGCGGCCTGGATCACCGAGCTGAGTTGGTTGGCGGCGTCGTAGGTGTATTGAACCGTCTTGCCGGCCTGGTCGGTGACTCCGCTCAGGTTGCCCGGGCCATCGTAGGAGTTAGTCGTGTAAGTGGTGTCGTTATAAGTCGTCTTGGTGAGGCGCTTGCGGCAATCGTACTGGAATTGCGTGGTGTGGTTGTTGGCGTCCGTGACCGAGATCTGGTTGCCCGCGTCGTCGTAAGCGTACTGCGTCGCATTGTTCTTCGCGTCGGTGAGCGCCGTCAGCCGGTTGGTTTCATCGTAAGTGTAAGTGGTCGTATTGCCGGCCGGATCGGTTTGCGTCTGTTTGCGGTTGGCGTTGTCGTAGCTGTAACTGGTCGCCGCCGCGAGCGACGTGCCGTAGGCTTTGGTCACCGAAGTCAACCGGCCCGCCAGGTCGTAGACATGGTGGGTGATGTGGTTGGCTTGGTCTGTCTCATCGATGATGTTGTTCCGGAAATCGTACGTGCGCGTGAGCGAGGTTCCATCCGCATAACTGATCGTGCTGACCCGGTTCAGCGGGTCGTAGACGTAACCGCTGGTGTGGCCGTTCGCGTCCGTGTCGGAGGTCTTGTTGCCGTTGGCGTCGTACTCGGAACTGGTCGTCCGGTTGAGCGGCGCGGCGGTCTGGGTCAGGTTGCCCAGCGCATCATAGGAGAAACTGGTGACGGCCGAGGTGGGATCGGTCTGCGTCTGCTTGCGGCCCATCGAGTCGTAAGTCCACGACGTGGTCCGGCCGAGCGCATCGGTCTTGCTCAGCATGTTGCCGTAGGCGTCGTAGGTGTAAGTGGTCGCCATGGCCGGCGTCTGCGTGAGGTCGTAGCCGATGGCCCCGGCCTGCATGGTGCCATCCGGGTTGAAAACGAAGCTGGCCTTGACCGTGGGGGTGTTGTTCAGGTTATCGATGATGGACTGCGGGTTGAAGTTGGCGTCGTAGGAGTAGGCCACCACGTTGCCGAGCTCGTCCTTCGTGCCTCCCACCTCGCTGTATTGGTTGTAGAACGCGGTGCGGTCGTGTTCACGCTCGTGGCGGTCTTCGGGTAAGTCTTCGAAAGCTGGTTGCCGTTGGCGTCGTTCGTGTAGGTCCAGGTGTGGCCCAGCGGATCGGTGGTTGAGGCCAGATTGTGGCTCGAGTCGTAGGTGTTGATGGTGGTGTGCTGGAGCGGGTCGGTGGTGCTCAGACACCATGCCGTAACTGTCGTATTGCACGGTTTGCACGCCCGTGTCCGGGAACGTGGTGGTGGTGATGTTGTTGGTCAGGTCGTACGAGTAGCTGGTGGTCTGATTCAAAGCGTCGGTGGCGCTGAGGAGCCGGCCGCTCGTGTCATAGACGGCGGTGGGCAGCGGGTTGCCGCGCGCGTCCGTGCCGCTCTGGTAGAGATGCGCGGGCGAAGTGTAGTACGTGTAGCTTGTCTGCGGCGACGCAGCGTTCGCGACCGGCGGCGGGTAAGTCACCGTGGCCAGGTTGCCGTTCGCGTCGTAGCCGTATACATACTGGTTCCCCTTGGTGTCCGTGATCTGCGTGATACGCCCCTGTGCTGTCGCGCACGAAGGGTACCGAAAGCCCGGTGCTGCTCGTGATCCCCGCGGCCGTCACCGTCAGCGTGTTGCCGCCCCGATCTACGATGGATTGAAGGGTGCCGTCCGAGCCCATGGTGTACTGGGTGCCGAACTGGTCCGTGTAGATGTATCCCGGCGGGCTGTACTGGCCGCCGGTGTCGCACATGTACAGGTTGCCGTATTGGACGATGACGTCCCAGAAGTAATAGCCGCCCAGCGTGCAGCCGTGCCCGGAGGGCGCCAGGGTTCCGGGCAGACCCGGCTCGGCGGTGAAGGCCGGCAGGTAGAGCGGGAGCTCGGCGATGAAGCTCGGGAAAACGGTTTGCGGCGCGAAGTAGAACGTGCGCCGCTGGCCGCCCAGCGTGAACGTCACGTTGTTCTTGGGGTTGACCTGTAACCCCACGTTCATGCTCAGCGACCAGCCGTAGCCGAAGTCGCTGCTCTGGCCGGCGTTCAGGCTGTCGTAGCTGCGCTGGATCTGGATCGCGAGGCCCTTGGCCGGAACCACCAGGTCGGTGACCGTGGCGGTGACGCGGCCGGGCTTGTAGTTGCCCACCACGTTGACGAAAGTGAGGTTGTTCTGGCGGTCGCCGTTCGAGTCGTAGCCGATCAACTGGATCCAGTAACCGCCGTTGGGCAGAAGCGTGGTATCCAACGCATAGGTGGTGAGTACGTTGACCTGACTGGTGTCCGAGGCGGGCGAGTAAGTGAGCGTGCCGCTAGAGAGTGTGACGCCCGTAGCCAGCGTGATGGGAACCACGCCGGTCACCGTGCTGCCGTCGGCGGGGCTGGCGATCCAGCCTTGCGTTACCGCGGGCTGCTGGTTGACCGTGATGGCCGGCGTAAGTTGCACGGTGGTGCTGCCGAACAGGTCGGTGGCCACAACCTGGAGCAGATAGGTGCCGGGCTGGGTGAAGACGGCCGAGGTGGCCGCCTGCGTGGGGTCGGCGAAGGTCATCGGGGCAGGGCCGCTGATCTCGCTCCATAGCACGCCGATGGGGCCGCCCAAGGGCGCCGCGGGGTCGGTGACCGTGGCTGAAAGCGCCAGAGGGTTGGGAAGCGTGACGGAAGTGTTGGCCGAGACGACCACCGTGGGCGGAGATCCAGCCGAGCCTCCGGAGGCCGTTACCCACTGAACACCGAGCGGGCTCGAGCGCACGGTCATGCCGCCGCTCGAAGCGGTGGCCTCGATCACGTCGTTGCCCGGGGTTGTGCCGGTGTAGGTGAAGGAGGCCTGGCCGTTGGCGTCGGTGACCGCGGTCGCGCTGCGGACGTTGGCGCCGGTGACGCTGAAGGTCAGGCTGACGCCGGCTTGCGGCGTGCCGCCAATGTTGGTGACGGTGGCCTGGAAGGTGGCCGGGGTCTCGGCCGTGTAGGGGCCGGGGGTCACCGCGGCGAGCGTGGTCAGAAGGCCGGGCCACAGCGTGATGGTGGAGGAGACGGTTTGGGTGGGTTTCGATCACGTGATCGCGCTCGACGAAGCGCACGTGCGGCACCTGGCCCGCGAGTACATGGCCTACTACCACGCGGACCGCACGCACGCTGGGCTGGATAAAGATACTCCGAGCGGTCGGGAGATTGAGCGGAAGCCGGCTGGGGCAGAGTTGTTTTCTCTGGCGCGCGTCGGCGGCCTGCAGCATCGGTACACGTGGAAGACTGCGGCTTAAGCTGAAGGCAACAGAGTCGCGGGCCGACTGCGGAGAGCAGCCGACGTGTCGCCTGCTATGTCCGCGTGCACCCTTCATGCCCTCTCGTGCCTGGCCGAACAGGATCCCGGCTCCCTTCGTCGTCGGCAGGCGGACCGACAGCCCCGGACTGCGCCGGATTCGATCGTTGCGACCGACAGGTTCAGCTTCGCGTGAAGACGATGATCGGCTAGCCCGAGAATCCGCAGCCAAAGATCCGCGTCGAACCGTACTCCCCCTTCGAAGCTATAACCTGCATCCCCGACTCCCCTGACGGGCAGTCCAAGTAGGCGTGGCCCGATTTCCCACTCTCCGCAAGCGCCCTAAGCTGCTCGGGGAAACGCCGCACCGCGGCGTCACAGAGTCGCCAATACACGTCGATGTCACGGCGATCTACGGAGCACGACTCACAATAAGCCAGATGCACATCACCACGTACCGGTCGAACCCAACCGAGTTGGGAGAGGCTGCCGGCCTGTCGGAGCTCAATCGTGGTCGCGAGTTGCAGAAACCCTTCTGGGTTCCCGACCAATAGCAGTACTGTCTCACCTTCGTAGTCGTCAACGATGCCTGTGTAAAGTGATGCACCACCTTTGTCGATCATACTCTGCTCTCACGGCTTCTCGGGGGGCTTGCCGCCCACCGGAATCTGCTCCCACGGGCTACTCGGATTGCTATGTGGATTATAATCCCAATGAGGGTTGTGGCCGCTGTCTTCTGGGTGCCAGTGCCATTCCCCGCCCGCTGGGTCCCATAGGTGTCGCGTACCCCTCCTTCCCTCGCTCGGACGGCTCGGAGGACCCTCCTTCGTGCCAGGGACAGGCGGACTTATGCCCGGAGGCGGAAGCCCCCTGATGTGGTACACACACGCAATTACAACAGCCGTTCCGTAAGCGCCGATGGCACCGAGGTACTCGGCCGAATCGGCCTTCTGCCACACGCAGCCGATGTCCCGTGCCATGCTTTGCGACGTAGCGATAGCGGCTGCCGTAATGGCAAATGCTCCGATAAGAAGGCTGGCCTCGATCACGTCCTGGTTGCCACTGGGATCGAGCCGGCCCACTGGATCGGCGCTCCCGTAAAGGTACGCGTGGGATCCTCCAACATCCTCGGCTTCATCACGCTCCGAATCGGTGTCGGTGCCCACGTCGGTGCTGTCGACATACCGATCTCTCGTCAAAAACCGGCCGGTCAGCGGGTTGAAATACCTGGCCCGGAGGTAGTAGAGGTTCAGGTCCGGATCGTATTGCTCGCCGCGGTAGCGGTAGACGTTCGGGGTTGAGCCGGTCACGTTCACGGTGTTGCCCCAGGCGTCGTAATCGTAGGTGTCCGTGTCGGTTAATTCGCCCACTTCAGCCACAGATATCTCTGCGACCACGCTTGAGTATAAGGAACACCACCATGACGCCGTAGCCCCCATACAGAGCAAGAACCGCAAAGCTAACAGCTGTCTGGCTGATCTTCGTGAAAACTTGTTGGTTGACCCTGCCTACGACAAGCATTAATTCAAATAGAGCCGGGCCGAGCATCACGAGTGCCCATGCACGCGACAGGCCGACGGCCAGGAGTCGCCTTGCAGCCGTAACCCCCATAATGGCGAACACAATCACGAGCCCTGCGGCGAGCGGAATTGCCGTCGCCCCTGACGACATCCAGCGAGTGAGGGCGCGGTCAGATACGATACCTCCCCACTGGACAATTCCAAACGATACTCTACCTATCGGATATCCCGGGTCAAGCCAACGCCGAAGGTTCCAAGGCTCCATAATCCCTCTCCCGTCTGCGCTCATAGCTAACTAGAATGTCAGCTCCCCCAACCATGAGAGTGGCCACTGTAAATAAGACGCTTCTTCATAGGCTGCGGGTTGTCTCTAATGAGGAACCCCTGCAATGACGCACAGCAGGCCCCACGGTTCGCCTGGATCATACGGCTTCGGGTTCCCCGATAGCTTCTGACCCTCCTGAAGGGCACTAATCCCCCAACACCATATCGCAAATATTAGAAAGCTACTTTTAGCCGCTACAGTCATCCACGGTATCCCTGTTGCCACCTCGATATATGTTCCCTCCAGGAGGGAATTCCGGCCCGTGGGATCGATGACGTTAACCGGATCGCCGCCGGCGTACAGGTATTTGTGTAGGCCCTTAGGATCGATCTGCTTCCCTTCTGCCTGGTCCCGCGTCAGGAACCTGCCCGTGAGCGGATTGAAGTAGCGCGCGCGGAGGTAGTAGAGGTTCAGGTCGGGGTCGTACTGTTCGCCGCGGTAGCGGTAGAGGTTCGGCGTCGAGCCGGTGACGTCCACCGCGTTGCCCCAGGCGTCGTAATCGTAGGTGTCGGTGACCACGCCGGTCGGGTCAGTCAGTTGGCGGACGCTGCCGAAGCCGTCGTAGCCGTAGAAGCTCGTGGTCCAGGCGCTGTTGAGCAACTGGGTTTGGCTGATGCGCTGGAGGCCCAACGTGTAGCGGCGGGTCACGGCACCGTTTACGAGTTCTTCGACCACCTGGGCATAGCCGGTTGGGTTCAGGTCGTCGACCAGGTACTGCGTGGTCGCTCCGCCGACGGTCTTCGCGACGCGATTGCCATCGCCGTCGTAAACGAGCGTCACCGCGCCGTTGTTCATCGACTTCAGGCGGTTCTCGAAGTCGTAGGCGAACGTGCGGTTGCCGGAGACAACGGTGTTGCCGTTGTTGTCGTACTGCTCCGTGGAAAGGCGGTCGTCGGCGTCATAACCGAAATTGCCCGAGCCGATGCCGGTCATCGAGGAATTTTGGGAGAGGCGGTTGCCCACCGGATCGAGGCCGTAGGAAACCGCGCCGTACTGCGAGTTGGTCTCGTTGGTCAGGCGATAGATGCCGTCATAGGCCACCGAGATGCCGCCCGCGTTCGATGAGGTCATCGTCGCCACGTTGCCCGCCGAGTCAAAGTAGTAGAAGCTCGTCGTGCCGGATTCGTTTGGCTGACGCGCTGGAGGCCACTGGTCATCGTGCCGAGTGCTGCGGCCATATGAAGGCATGGGGCGTCCGAGGCTTTAAACGGATCACAAGTGGAGCGGCGTAAGGCGACAGTTGCACCCTGAAGTGGAGCGGCATCCTCGTTCCGGACGATGAGAACCTCAGGTAGCGGACAGAGCCACCATCTGTCGCCAGCGTGAAACGCCCGCGGTCGTCCGTTCTAATCTCCGACAATATCCGGTGCCAGTCGGGCGAGCACTCCTCCACTAATACGCTGGGGACGGCCAGCGAATCGCGCTCGACCACGCCAGCCAATTCGGGCGCTTCGATACGAGCAACTCGGACCATTGAGGTCTCGCTGCCCTTCCCGACGGTTAGCCATTCGTAAGAATCCCGCATGCAGAGCACTGCGCAGACAAGAGCTGATGCCTTATGCCCGGTTAGCCAAAAGCCGATTCCGAGGGCCGCCCACCAGATGCAGAGTGCTGGACGGCTCAATGCTGCGTCGTAACTCCGGCGGTCCAGCCACAACAGCGCGCCCAGCAGGACGAACCCCAGCAGGCCCACTAGGATGCTAACCGGAACCAATCGGCCGTGGTAGGTGGCCATCACCCAGACGAGGGCAGTTGCGTGAACACAAACGCCGGCCATCAGCAGACACCGAAGTTGACGGGATCTCGTTGTCATCTATCTTCTCTATGCCTTTCTACCGCCCCGCGGGCGGTGCCTGTCTGCCGCAGACCCCAGTGTCACGCGGCGCTGCGTTCACAAAGTCGGCGGTCCAACTGGTGGCCACGGCCAGTTGGGCGGGTACCAAGGCGGCACAATCGGAGAATACGGTGGAGGGCCCACAGGCGGTCCCGTCAACGGGGGTCGGTCCGGCGGCCAATAGGGAGGCTTCCCCGGCCCCTTGAACTTAATGACACAGTTGACAATGGTGAAAGCCAAACCCATATATGAACCGACGTTCGCGTCTCCCAGAATGGCGTCCGCCGCAAACCAGAGCGACATGAGGCAAACTCCGATGTGCATTGCGCGGTTGGTAGCACCCAGCGAGACCTCGTACGGTTGCGTGGTCTCGATGATGTCAGGCCGTCCCGATGGATCCATCGCATCGACTGGATCGCCTATCGCATACAGGTACTGATGCTGGCTCTTTGGATCCGTGATCCGACCTGCCTCCGGAGGCCTCGTGAGGAACCTGCCCGCGAGCGGGTTGAAGTAGCGGGCGCGGAGGTAGTACAGGTTCAGGTCCGGGTCGTATTGCTCGCCACGGTAGCGGTAGACGTTCGGGGTAGAGCCGGTGATGTTGACGGTGTTGCCCCAGGCGTCGTAGTCGTAGGTGTCGGTCACCGCGCCGGTCGCGTCGGTCAGTTGGCGGACACTGCCGAAGCCGTCGTAGCCGTAGAAGCTCGTGGTCCAGGCGCTGTTGAGCAACTGGGTTTGGCTGATGCGCTGGAGGCCCAACGTGTAGCGGCGGGTCACGGCGCCGTTTACGAGTTCTTCGACCACCTGGGCATAGCCGGTTGGGTTCAGGTCGTCGACCAGGTACTGCGTGGTCGCTCCGCCGACGGTCTTCGCGACGCGATTGCCATCGCCGTCGTAAACGAGCGTCACCGCGCCGTTGTTCATCGACTTCAGGCGGTTCTCGAAATCGTAGGCGAACGCGCGTGCGCCGGAGACAATTGTGTTGCCGTTGTTGTCGTACTGTTCGGTCGAGAGACGGTCGTCTGCGTCGTAACCGAACGAGCCCGAGGGGATGCCGGCCATCGTAGATGTCTGCGAGAGACGGTTGCCAACAGGATCGAGGCCGTAGGAAACCGCGCCGTACTGCGAGTTGGCTTCGTTGGTCAAGCGGTAGATGCCGTCGTAGGACCAGTTCAGCGTGCGGCCGTTCGGCTCGGTAGCCGACTGGCGGTCGCCCGTCGGACCGAGTTGGTAGGAATACTGGTTCAGCGCCGTCAGCCGGTTCAGCGAGTCGTAGGCGAATGTGGACTGCTGGCCGTTCGGATACGTCGCGGTCGCCAGATTCGAAGCCGGGTCGTAAGTGTAAGTCGTGGCATTCGCGCCGTCGATCACCTTGGCGAGACGATTCAGCTCGTCGTATTGATAGGCCACCGAAATGCCGTTCGCGTTCGATGACGTCATCGAGGCCACGTTGCCCGCTGCGTCGTAAGTATAACTCAGCGTGCCTTCGGGCGTGGCCTTCGTGATCAGGCGGTCCAGGGCGTCATAGCCGTACGTCGTTGTGCCGCTGGCGTCGGTCATCGTGAAACGCTTGCCGGTGGCCGTATAGGTGAAGCTTTCTACCGGCTCGCCCAGAGTCGGGTCCGGCGTCCTCGAAAGCAAGCGATTCAACTGGTCGTAGCCGTAGCTCGTGGTCCTGCCGTTGAAGTTGAGGAGCGAAAGCAGGTTGCCGGCGTAGTCGTAGGTGCGGCTCTCGGTCGATGAGCCATCGGGCAGGGTTGTGCTGGTCAGCTCGTTCAGAACGTCGAACGGCGTTTGCGTGGTGTGCCCGTTGGCGTCCGCCGAGGTGATCAGGTTTCCGTTGGAGTCGTACGTGTAACCGGTGGTGTTGTGCGAAGGGTCGGGCGCGGCTGCCTGGATCACCGAACTGAGTTGGTTGGCGGCGTCGTAGGTATATTGGACCGTCTTACCGGCCTGATCGATGACGCCGGTAAGGTTTCCGGGGCCGTCGTAGGAGTTCGTCGTGTAAGTCGAGTCGCCGTAAGTTGTCTTGGTGAGCCGCTTGCGGCAGTCATACTGGAACTGGGTGGTGTGTTTGTTCGCGTCGGTTGTGGAGATCTGGTTGCCGGCTTCGTCGTAAGCGTACTGCGTCGCGTTGCTCTTGGCATCAGTCACCGCCGTCGGCCGGTTGGTTTCATCGTAAGTGTAAGTGGTCGTATTGCCGGCCGGATCGGTTTGCGTCTGTTTGCGGTTGGCGTTGTCGTAAGTGTAACTGGTCGCCGCCGCGAGAGGGGTGCCGTAGGCTTTAGTTACTGAGGTCAGGCGGCCCGCCAGGTCGTAGACATGATGAGTGATGTGGTTGGCTTGGTCTGTCTCATCGATGATGTTATTCCGGAAGTCGTAAGTGCGGGAGAGCGATGTTCCGTCCGGATAACTGATCCCGCTGATGCGGTTCAGCGGATCGTAGACGTAGCCGGTGGTGTGGCCGTTCGCGTCCGTATCCGAGGTCCTGTTGCCGTTGACGTCGTACTGCGAACTGGTCGTCCGGTTCAGCTGCCCCGCGGTCTGGGTCAGGTTGCCCAGCGCATCGTAGGAGAAGTTGGTGACCGCCGAAGTGGGATCGGTTTGGGTCAGCTTGCGGCCGAGCGAGTCGTATGTCCACGAAGTCTGCCGGCCCAGCGCGTCGGTCTTGCTCAGCATGTTGCCGTAGGCGTCGTATCGGGCATGATTGAACTGTGAGCGAAGCCGAGGTTGATGCTGGCGCCCGCGGCTCGCCGGGGAGTAACTTGCCTTTCCCCCTCTCGGTGCGATTTACTAAGTCTCACCGGGCTTGGGACAAGGCGAGAAGCGTTTCCGGTGACCCATGCGGAGCGGGACCGAACGCCTTGGGGCTGGCCGATTTGACCTATGGGCTTTGAGCCCGCTGTCGTATCTGGCCGCCTTTCCGGTCCACCCGGTTGAGCCTCGAGCTCGTATAGGTAGGTGCCGTTTGGTCCTACCCTGCTTCGCCGGTTCGCCCGACTTACACTCGGGTGCGCCGGCTCGCCGGAATTTCCGGCGTGCGCGATTCTTGGCGCCGAGATCGCCCGGCCGGCCAGGCGCTTCTCAATCGAGGGCTGACTGCTGAGCATCCTATCGTAATCGTATCCGAGAACAGCATCGACCACGCCCTTTTGTCGCTCGCCGCCATGTATGTGGGCATCCCGGCCGTGCCGATTTCGCCGGCCTACGCCAAAGCGTCCGGCGACTTCGCCAAATTCCGGCTCGTGATCGAGCTGATGCGGCCGAAACTGGTTTACATGGATGACGCCAGCAAATGCGCCGGGGCGCTGAGGGCGGTCGATCTGGGCAAGGCCGAGCTTGTGGTTAGCGCGGCGGACGTTCCGCACGGAACCGAGGCGACGCCCCTCGAAAACCTAATCGAAACCCAAGCGTCCAGCGCGGTGGACGCCGCCGCAAGGGCGGTCACTCCCGACACGATAGCCAAAATCCTCTTTACCTCTGGATCGACGGATCTGCCCAAGGGCGTCATAAATACGCACCGGATGCTCTCCGCGAACCAGCAGATGATCGCACAGGTCTGGCCGTTCCTGTCCGAGCGCCCGCCTGTGCTGGTGGATTGGCTGCCCTGGAGCCACACATTCGGCGGCAATCACAACTTCAACATGGTGCTCCGGCACGGCGGAACGCTTTATATCGACAGCGGCAAGCCGGTCCCTGCTCTTATCGGCAAAACGATTGCCGCGCTGCATGAAGTCTCGCCGACCTGTTATTTCAACGTGCCGCGCGGCTACGGAATTCTTCTCGATTATCTTGAGAAGGACCCGGCCCTTCGCGACCGCTTCTTCAGCAACCTGGACATAATCTTTTATGCCGCGGCGGCGCTGCCGCCGACCTTGTGGGCGAGGCTTGAGGCTTTGTCCCTTGCTGCCTTGGGCGAGAAAGTCCCGATGGTCTCGTCATGGGGGCTCACCGAGACGTCGCCCACGGCAACGTCCGTGCATTATCAAATCGACCGCGCCGGAATAATCGGCTTGCCCGTCCCTGGAACCGAATTGAAGCTCGTTCCCAAGGACGGAAAACTCGAAATGCGGCTTAAAGGGCCGAACATCACGCCAGGCTATTGGAAGCGGCCCGATTTCACCCAAGCCGCATTCGACGAGGAGGGTTTTTTCCTTACTGGCGACGCGGGCGCATTCGCGGACCCGGACGATCCGTCCTTGGGGGTAGCCTTCGATGGGCGCCTGGGCGAGAACTTCAAGCTGAGTTCGGGCACTTGGGTGCATGTGGGAGCGCTGCGCGTTGCGCTTATCGCGGCGGCGGCGCCTCTCGCCGACGATATCGTCGTAACCGGCCACGACCGGGATGAAATCGGGCTCCTGGTCTTTCCGAATGTGGCGGCCTGCCGCTCGCTTTGCGTCGAGCTTCCGCCGCACGCCACGGTCAAGGAGCTCATCGCCGCCCGCCCGGTCCGCGAAGCGCTGACGAACGCGTTCCAAAACCATAATGCTCATAGCGGCGGTGCAAGCTCGATGCGCGCCGCGCGGGCGATGGTGATGGAGGAGCCGCCGTCGCTCGATGCGAACGAGATCACCGACAAGGGATACATCAACCAGCGGGCCGTGCTGCGGCGGCGGGCCGAGCTTGTCGAGCGCCTTTACCAGACGCCTGCCCACCCCGATGCGATCGAGCTATAACCTGCGTAATTTGAGGGGAGCGAAATTCGGATGCGGGAAAGCAGCTATATTCCTTACGGCTTCTACTGGAGCACACCTTTTGCGCGCTGGCAGGGAAGCCTCGCGCATCTGCACAGCATCGAGTTTGCCGCTCACGTCGCGAAGCACGAGCTTGCCAAGCGCGGCGCCGAGCCTGCGAAAACCTTCGATCTCGGCATACTCGGAACCACGGTTCCACAGCATCACAGTTTTTACGGCCTCCCGTGGCTGACCGGTATGCTTGGAGCAGAAGAGATCGCGGGGCCAACCGTCAATCAGGCCTGCGCGACATCCGCGCGGTGCCTGGCCATGGCCGATCAGGAAATCCGGACCGGGCGGGCCGGCTGCGCGCTCGTTGTCACCGCCGACCGAGTCTCGAACGGGCCTCATCTCTATTACCCCAACCCAACCGGGCCAGGCGGCACCGGCAGCCACGAGGATTGGGTGGTGGACAATTTCCAGCATGACCCTTTCCCCGGCTGCACGATGCTCGACACGGCCGAAAATGTGGCGGCCCGGTATAAGATCGATACAGGGCTTCAACACGCCCTTGTCTTGCGCCGCTACGAGCAGTACGAGGCGGCCCTCGCCAACGAGCGGGCCTTTCAACGGCGCTACATGTCGCTGCCCTTCGACGTGCCGGACGCGAAATTGCGCAAGACCGCTTCGACGCTTGCGGGCGACGAAGGCATCCGCCCGGTCACGGCGGAAGGTCTCGCGAGGCTGAAACCTGTCAAACCGGGTGGAACCGTGACTTTCGGCGCTCAGACTCACCCTGCCGATGGCAACGCGGCGGCTGTGGTAACGAGCCGGGAGCGCGCGCGCGAGTTGTCGCGGCGTCCGGAGATCGAAATCCGGCTGGCTGGCTTCGGGCAGGCCAGGACGGAAAAGGCGCATATGCCCTACGCGCCGGTGCCGGCCGCGAAAAAGGCGCTGGAGGAGGCCCAAATCCCGGTCAGCGGATTGGCCGCGGTCAAAAGCCACAATCCCTTCATCGTCAACGACATCGTATTCGGCAAGGAAACGGGCTTCGACGCGATGGCAATGAATAATTTCGGCTGCTCCCTCGTCTGGGGGCATCCTCAGGGGCCGACAGGGCTCCGCGCCTTGATCGAGCTGATCGAGGAGTTGGAGATGCGCGGCGGCGGTTTCGGGCTGTTCCTCGGCTGTGCGGCGGGAGACAGCGCAATGGCCGTTGTGGTCGAGGTGACGGATGCCTCGAAGGCTTAAGAGCGGCAATCCCGGCCCGGAGCCGAGGCCTGTCCTGACCGCCGGGACTAGGTTCAACCGCGGACCTATTCGCTGTGTGAGCGGCCGGGCAGCCTCTTGGCGGCGGGCTCGCGCTCGTCCTCAAGCAGGGCTGTGTCCCGGCCCTTCTTCTTCGGCAGCGCGGTCTGCATCCGCCGGCGATTAAGCCAGCCGGCGAACAACTCGCCCGAGCCTTCGCGCCAGCGCCGGTCCGCGTCCTGCCGTGCCGCCGCACTTCCGACGGTTTCGATCAGGAGGCCGGCCCATTTGCCAGGCTGGAACCGGTAGATGCGGAACGCGTCGGCCTGCGCGTACATGCTGCCCTGTTTGTCGAGTTTGGCGCGCACGGTTGGCTCATCCAGGCCATTGAGCCCGCCCTTGCCGAAGCGGCCTTTCTTTTCCTCGCCGAGCAGGCGCACGAGCCTCTCACCCTCAAGGATCGCGAACACGGCGGCAAGGTAGCGCGAACGTTCGAGCGCACGCGAGGACTCGAAGCTTGGCGAATTCGCACGGGCGGCGGCCCAATGCTCGTAGTTCTCCTCGCGGAAGTCGAGCGGCACGGCGGCGTAGTAATCGCCCTTGTAATCGAAAACCACGTCTTGCAGCGGCGCGATCAGCTCTCCAGGCGGTGCGGCTTCCTCCAGCTGCTGATGGAATTGAGCCTGAAAAACCCCGTAGAAGGTTTCGAGCACGCCTTGCATCGGCCCGCGCTGCCTGGCGCGGCTTAAGCCCTGGCCGAGATTGAAGAAGGGGCCGAACGGGCGGTTCACCGACACGAGCAGGATGCAGACGTCGACGAAGATCGCAATCATCAGCGGGATGTAGTCGCGGTCGGAGAGGCCCGCCTTGTCCTGGGTGAAGGCGGCTTCGAGGCCGCTGGGCTGCGCCACTTGTTCTTTTCGGATTTGCTCGGGCGAAGGCGGCGCCTTGCCATGGACCACGAGCGCGATCGCTGTGTTCGATAGCCGGCGGAACGCCTCGATCACCGCTTCGGAGCCCTCCACCGAACGCAGCTCGGGCTTCTGCAGCTCGGGCAGATCGTCGATGGAGCGCACCACGCCGTCGAGCGCGATTTTCAACTGTCCGTCGGGGCAGATGAAGGCGCCGCCGCCCTCGTCGGGAAAGCTCGTTTGCTTGGCGCGCGTCGCGAACTCGTCGCGAAGCTGGCGAATCTGCGGATCGCCGCGCAGCGAATTGAATCGTGCGACCACGAGGCCCAGCTTGCGGTCCAGGCCCTCGATGAAGGCCGTTCTCGTGCCCGTGGCCGCATCGATGGTCGCGGGATCTTTCTTCAACACCCGCTGCAGATCGGCATTGAGATCGGCGATATCCGCCTTGACCTCATTGGTTCGCGTGGCAATCAGATCGTTGGCGAATTGAAACCGCTGGGCATCTGTTTCCCGCAAACGCCGCCTCGGGCCGTCGCCGGCGCGGCTGTTGGGGCAGGTGCCTCCCGACGTGCGCTCGGTCGCGGCCTTCTGCGTCGAGATGGTGCTGAGCGTGGTGAATGTGCTTTGCAGAAGCTCAAGCCGGCTTTGTCCGGTCTGTAGCGCGCGCTGAACCTCGAAAACCGAGGCGCCGGCGGCTTGCGTCGTCTGCGCGCCCGCTTCGAGGAAGCGCCAGTAGAAGCCGAAGGCAAAGGCGACGGAGATCAAGACCAGAACGATGTAACCGGCAATATAGAGAGGGTAAAGCAGAATCCTAAGCTGCCCGGAAAACATCGCGTCCAGAGTATAGACGATCATCCCCTGCAGCATGAGCACGGCGAAGCCGATTGCGATCTTGGCGGGGGTGCCGATGTCGCCCGAGCTTGCCGCGATAAGCTGCAGCATGCCGGAATAGGTGGATATCCACGCGAGTGCGCTGAGCCCGATGAGTAGCAGGATCATGAGCGGCGAATAGGAGCTGCCGTGCCTCACCGGAACTGCCATTCAGAACCCCCGACCCTTTATACGCGCGAACCGCAATGCCCGGCATGTGGGATCGCGCGCAAGATTTGCTATTAAAATAAAATTAATGAAAGAGAAGCGCGTTCAAACGCCGGGGTTCGCGATGTATAAGGAATGAAAAATACCCGGAAGATCGCCCAGATCTTGTTCCAAATAGTCAAAAGTGGAGATTGAGCAAAGCCAGCCGCTGCTTCTTCATTCCGCTGCGCAACCCTGCCAGTTTTCCGGATCGCTGTCCGGGGCGAGCTGGCCTTGATAGCGGACGATAAGGCCGCCCGCAAGTGGAGCATAAAGTGCGACATCGAAGCGGAAAACGCCGCCTTCCTCGTATTCGCGGATTTCGCTCCTTGGGAGCAGGCGGGCGGGGAGGGGGATGCCCGCGAACCAGCCACGGCGCACGGTGTAGCTGCATGCCGTCCGCGTCCCGCCGCGAGCTCCAATTCGATTGTGAACGGGCGGAACCGCTCCTTCACGCAAATGCGCGCGGCCGCGACAGGCTCCAATAGGAGCGGAACTTCCGGCCTGAGAAATTCCTCTCCCAGATCTCGCCTTCGCCCCGGCATTCCTTGGTAACGGTGACCGCGATGTCCTCCCCAGCGGCTGGGAAGTTGAATAGCCAGGCCGCGAGGCGCGCCAAGAGGCCCATGCCGCGCGTGACCTCGGCCCGCCCGGAAAAGCTCTCCAGGTCGCGGACCGAATGCAGGCGCTGGATGGACGCCGGCAGCGCTTGCCAATCGCTGCCCAGCGCGCGCTCGAAAAGCGTGGGCGCGTCCTCCTCCGAGGTGGCGAATTCGACGGAAAGCCCGCGCGCCGCGTCCTCGATTTCCTTCAGCGTAAGATCGGAAAGGCAGGCCCTGGCACCGGGGCTTATGGCGCCCAACTTGCGCACGATGGCGCGGGCCGGTACCGCGGGAATGAACGGGCCGTCGCCGCCGGTTGCGATCACTTGCCAGCGGCGCCGCACGGCTTTGCCAGCGTTGAGGCCGGTTACATCGACGGTCATGCCGCCGCGATCCGTGCCGAAGGGCTTGAGCAGCAGCGATGCCCACAGAATTGGGCCGGCAAACAGCGTCAGGCGCGGCAGCAGGCGGGCGGCGCGCATGCCTGCCAGCAGCGCCAGGCCCCAGTGCATGATGCCAAGCTCCAGCCCGGCGCGGAACACCACTGAGCGCGCGCCGAAGGCTTGCGGGAACAGCGTGAGGTCCGGCGCACCGATCAGGCTGGCCCAGCGCTTGAGGCCGAGTCCGGCCGTCACCCGCTTTGCGTCCGCCCAGCCGCGATAGTGCCGCCACGCTCCGCCGCGCCACATGGCGAGCGGTTCGCCGGCTTGGGCAAGGATGGAGCGGATCACGGAGCGCCCGCGCGGCGCGCGATTGCCCGGCACGAGCGCGGTCTCGATCAGCTCGATGCCGGACAGCCCCTCGCTGAGCGCGCGCACCGCGCTGGCCGAAATCGCCGGAACGCTCGAAACGCCGGATAGCGCGAAACAGCCGGCTTCGATTGCCGCCTCGTTGAGCGCGGAAATGCCGGCGGTGAAAGTGGCATCGTCGGAGAAATCGAGGTAGTTGATTTTGCGCTCAATGCAGAACCGGGCCACGCGGTAGGGATCGCCGCGATAGGCTTGGAATGGCCCGGCGGCGTCCACCACCAGCGCGGGTGCTGCCTCCGCGATGGGTGAGAGGTCCTTGGCGATGCCGATGAACAGGGGGCTGCCGCCATATTGCTTGGCGAACGCGGCGGCTTTGCCCGCGTCCCGCCCCGCGACGATGACCTCGATGCCGTCTTGCAGAAGCAGCCGCGCAAGCCGCCCGCCGAACACGCCATAGCCGCCGAGGATCAGCACTTTCATGAGAAGAACCTCAGGGGCAACTTTATCGTTGGGCCGATGGGCGCACTTACCTGCTTAAGCGCATTGACGGGGGATTACCAAATGCTTTTCATGGCGGCCTGCGGACAATGAGTGGAATGCTGCGTGAAGCCCCAACGTTTCAGATGTCCTTGCTGCACGGGCCGGGGGCGTTGCGCCAAACTCGCCGTGTGGCAGGTCCGCCTCCGCCTCTTTGCGTCCGGGCGTTAGCTTGACGCGCGCCCCGGCAATCGTTTTCGCCGCGGCCTGCCAGTTTTCGAGCGATGGAAATCGCAGGAGTGGCAACAGGAAATCCCAGGCAAGTTCCAGCCTTTGTGCCGCGGCCGGAGAAAGGGAACCGCCAACGGAAAAATCCTCGCCCGCGACGGAAAGCACGAACGCGGGCGGTGGCGCTTCACCGATCACTTTCTGGTAGATTTCGAGCACAGCCTCCGGCGCCAATTTGTGGCTGTACAGCGTCATGCCGGGCTGCGGCGCTGTCTGAACGAAATTGAAGGGCGCCGGCGTTCCGATTCCCGCATCGGCGAAAAGCGCCAAGCTGTGTCCTTGAAGATCGAGCGCATGCTCGATTTGCAGCTGAAAATCCTCGACAAGCGTCACATGCCGCAATTGCGCGCTCCTGGCGCGCTCCATCAAAAGAGGTCCCAGCGCGTCGTCGCTTCGCGTGACATTGCCCCACCCCAGCAAAACCACGCGAGGCGTTACGTTCGTTGCATTCATCGCCTGAAATCGCAGACAAGCCGGTCCGGCAGCAGCCGCATCAAACAATGGCTCCGTCGCTATTCTTGCACAAGCGCGAAATCGCCGCTCCCGTGGCGTCCTCAAGCGTTACCTCTAGCGGCATCTGCCCCAAGGCATGGGTCGCGCAGGACAGGCAGGGGTCGTAAGCGCGGATTGCCACCTCGATATGATTGAGCAGCCCCTCGGTGATCTCACGTCCATTCAGATATTGCAGGGCGACGGCGCGTATCGCTTCGTTCATCGCCTGATTGTTATTTGTGGTCGAGACGACGAGGTTACAGAACGTAACAAGATCGTCTTTATCGACGCGGTAATGATGGATCAAGGTGCCGCGCGGTGCTTCGATGACGCCGATGCCTTCCTCGCGCCGCGGGCCCTTACCGGCCATGAGGTCCTTGCCCAGGATTTCCGGATCGTCGAGCAACTCGCGGACAATTTCGGCGGCATGCAGCAGCTCGATCAGCCTGGCCCAATGGAAGAGCAGCGTGCCGTGCGCCGGGCGCCCTTCGCCAATGGCCATCATCTTTTTCCGCTCGGTCTCCGCTTCGGGCGACGGAATGAAATCGCAAATTTGCACGCGCGCGAGCGGGCCAACCTTGTACCAGCCGCGCTCGGCTCCCAGCGACTTAATGTACGGGAACTTCATATAGCTCCAGGGCTTGACGTCCTCCTGAAGCAACTGCCCGTAGCTCGAATAATCGGCATGATCGAAGATGATGTTCTTGTCCGCGTCCGTGGCGCGCAAGCCCCCGTGATAAAGGTCCATCGCGCCTCTGCCGTCGACGAACCCCATCATGTTCGTGTCGACATCGGCAAAGTGGTTATAAAAGCGAGGATTGGTCAGGTGCAGCTTTTCTATCAGCCGCACCGCGCCAATCGTCCATTCGACAATCTGGTCAACCTGGTCGCGCATGAGGTCGCGCTCTTCCTGCGCGAGCGCTTTATTCATGCCGCCGGGTATGGCGCCGGTTCCATGGATGCGCTTGCCGGCGGTATGGTGGATGACCTCCTGCCCGAATTTACGCGTGAAGACGCCCTGCTTGGCCAGCTCGGGATAGTCCTCCAAAACGCCAAGGACGTTACGGCGTGTAAAATCGCTGTCGAATCCGAGGAGAAGATCGGGCGAGGCGAGATGGAAAAAATGCAGGGCGTGAGACTGGATGAATTGTCCATAGTGCATCAACCGGCGCAGCTTCTCCGCCGTGGGCGGCAAGGGTCCGTAGCCGGCGATAATATCCATCGCCTTCGCCGCGGCCAGATGATGGCTCACCGGACAAATACCGCAAAGGCGCTGGACGATAACGGGAACCTCCCAGTATGGCCGCCCTTCGATAAACCTTTCAAATCCGCGCACTTCGACGATATGCAGCCGCACCTGATGGACCTTGTTCTCTTCGTCCAGCAGGATCGTGACCTTGCCGTGCCCTTCGACGCGCGTAACCGGATCGATGGCGATGCGGCGCAGTTTTTGAGGAGACGCGGCTGTTTCCAGATTCGGCATGTCTTTCTCCTCAGTCGTAGCGGAGCAGCTCGAAGCTCAATCGCGGATTATTGCCGGAAATGAGATCGGTCACGTACTTCCAGATCGTGTCGCCCGATGGCGGACAGCCAGGGATGAAATAATCGATGCGGACAACCTCATTGAGCGGCCGCACTTTGTCGAGCAGAAGCGGCAATTCGGGGTCGTTGGGGGCGCAAGCCTTCCCGTCGAGTTCGCCATAAACGCATTTAAGGATTTCGCCCACGTCCAAATGATTGCGCTGCGCGGGCAGTCCGCCATTCACGGCGCAGGCTCCGCATGCGATCAAAATCTTGCAGTTGGCGCGAAATTCGCGCAGCACATGGACATTCTCGGTGTTGCACACGGCGCCCTCGATAATGCCGATATCGCAAGGGCCGCAATGCTTGATGTCGTTGATCGGCGACCGGTCGAATTCCACCAGCTTCGCCAGATCGATCACCCGCTCGTCGATGTCCAGGAGCGACATATGGCAGCCGAAGCAGCCGGCCAGCGATGTTGTCGCGACTTTGAGTTTGCGTGGCGAGGTGTTTTGCGCCGCCGTGGCCATGGGTCAGCCTTCCTTGACGGAGTTAACAGCAACGGAACCGTTGACAAGTTCTTTAGTTGCGCTATCGCGCTCCGCGCTACTTGAGCGCCATTCGGTGTGCTTCTTGACCTTCTGGCGAAGCGATTCATGGTCGAACAAACGCTCGCCAATCGGCACGGAATAGCCCACGCGCTTGGGCATGAGCGCGCCGACCGGGCAGACATGCGCGGCTTTGTCGGACAGCGCCAGCTCCGTATCGCCGAGTTTGCCCGATGGCGAATTGATTACGAGATGCGAGGCGCGCCCGCGGCCCGCCAGGGCGAAGACGCTCTTGCCATCCACGTCCCGGCTCGCCCGCACACACGTTTCGCACATGATGCAACGGTTGCGATCCAGAATAATATCGGGATGCGACGCATCGAGCCCGCGGTCGGGGTAAAAGTGCGTGAAATGCGCATTGAACATCTCAAGCTCGTAGCCCAGCGCCTGCAGCTTGCAATTTCCGCTCTTGGCGCAGCCAGGGCAGAAGTGATTGCCCTCGACGAACAGCATCTGTAAGAGGACGCGCCGGCGCGCATTCAATTCCGGCGTATCGCTATGCACCTCGTGTCCCGGCATGGCGGGTGTGGCGCAGGCGGAGGCGTTGCGGCCGTCCACGGTGACGGTGCAGAGCTTGCAACTGGCATGCGGGCCGAAATCGGGATGAAAGCACAGATGCGGGATGAACACGCCAGCCGCCAGGGCCGCCTGCAGGATCGTCTGCCCCGCCTCGAAGTGGACGATCTCGCCATCAATCGTAAAATAGCGTTCGATGGTCATGCGTTAGCTCCTAAGTGAGCGTTGGCATCGTCGCGGCCGGCTGCCTCTCTCGCACGTTCGAGCGCGGCGTCCATATCGAAGGCCGGCTCGAAGTCCTTAGTTATGAGGCGCCGCTCGTAATCTCCGCGGAACTTCTGGATCGTGTCGTAAAATGCGTTCGTTGCCGTCTGCCCCAGGCCGCAATGGCTGGATGCTTTCATGACCTCGCGCAGGCGCATCATTTCGTTGATTTCGTACCGGGCGCCGTGTCCGTTTGCGACCTTCTCCATCAGATCGCGCATCAAGGATGTGCCGACGCGGCAGGGCGTGCAGAAACCGCAGCTTTCGTGCGCGAAGAAATGGGCAAAATTCCTGACCATTTCCACCATGTCGCGGTTCTTGTTGAAGATGATGAAGGAACCGGCCGTCGGAATATCCTCGAAAGCGATGCGGCGGCCGAACTCGTGCGGAGCCAGGCACGCGCCGGACGCCCCGCTGACCTGAACGGCGCCGGTATTCGCCGCGCCACACTCATCCAGGATGGTCGAAACGCGCACACCCCACGGATATTCGTAAATGCCGGGCCGTTCGCAATCGCCCGAGACGGAAATCAACTTGGTTCCGGTCGACTGTTTCGTTCCCAGACCCGCATAGGCGGCGCCGCCCAGCCTTATCACCTCGGTGATCTTGCAAAGGGTTTCGACGTTATTCACGACCGTCGGCCTGCCTTTGTAGCCGTTCGTCACCGGATACGGCGGCCGGACTCTCGGCCGGCCAGGCTTGCCTTCCAGCGACTCGATGAGCGCCGTTTCCTCGCCGCAAACATAAGCGCCGGCGCCCATGCAGATTTCTATATCGAAATCGAATCCGGGCACGCCGCAGATGCCCGCACCCAGCAGGCGCTTGGCGCGCAATTCCGCAAGTCTCGTTTCCAGCTGGGCGCGCAAATATTCATATTCGCCGCGCAGATAGACGATGCCCTCGGTTGCGCCGGTGGCGTAGCCGCAGATCAGCATCCCCTCGAAAATGCGGTCGGCGAAGGAATTCAGAAGGACGCGATCCTTGAAGGTTCCGGGCTCGCCCTCGTCGGCGTTGCAGATGATGTAGCGCTGGCCCTCCGGCGTATTGCGGCAGACATACAGCTTAACCGCCGTTGTGAAGCCGGCGCCGCCGCTGCCGCGCAGGCTGGACTTCTTCATTTCCTCGATGACGCCGTTCGGCCCAAGGGCTACGGCTATCTGCAGCGCCTTGCCGATGGCATAGCTGCTGCCAAGCATCTTGTCGGCACGGCGGATGTTGTCCTCAACCCTGAAATAGTAGCTGGGCCATTCGGAAGGGGGGACGCGCGCGCGGACAAGCTCGCAGATTTCGTCGATCCTGCGGAGCGTGAGACGTGCAATGGGCCGGTTGTTGAGCAGGAGTGCGGGCCCCTGGTCGCACATGCCGGTGCAGGACGTCATATCGACGCTGGCCAAGCCGTCCGCGGAAACCTCTCCGAGGTTAAGATGCAGACGGCGCAGCATGTGGTCGCGCAGGGCAATCGAATCCTGCATGCGGTCGGTTATATTATCTGAAAATAATATGCGGTACTGCCCAACGGGCCTGTCGTAGAGGAGGGAATAAAACTGCACCATGCTGTCGACGCGCGGCCTGGCGATATTGAGGCCTGCCGCGATCGATGCAGCCGTTTCCGGCGCAATCCATCCAAAGCCCTCTTGCACATCGCGAAGGATCTGTAAGAGGCGTCCGCTATCGTGACGATGCTTAGCGAGCACAGACTCAACGGCTGGATGCACGGAAACCATAGGCGCACCTCATGCTAAGATGCAAAAATGTTAAACTGAACAAACATATTTCGAAGAGATGCGCGCGAGGCAGGGTGTCGCACCAGGGCAGCTTCAACGTCGCAACGGCCCACCTGCATTGAGCCGGGCCAGTGAGGTGGCCCCCGGAAAAGAGGGGAGGGATCGGGAACGGCGGGAAAAATCGTCCCCCGGAGGAGATCGCGGCGCGGCTTCGGCAGGGGGATGTTCCGGTTTGGCAGGGACAATACGCCGCGCCCGCGGTTCGCCCCATCGGTGCAACCGGGATCGCGTACTATCGCTGACGCCTGGAGCACGGCCGGGAGTTACCGCAACCGGCTTTATTTTGAATGGCGATAAGAGGTAGAACCTTTACGGAAACGGCGGATACTTCAGCCCGCGCGATTTTGCAGGCGGTTTTTTGAATGGAAGGTTAGATGTCACAGCAAGGCATGATCGTGCGGGCCCTGCTGCTGGGCGAGGGACTCGATCTCAAGGGCCTGGAGCGGCAAGATGCGTTTTCGGTCAACCCGCTTGCGTTCACCACCTCCGCCAACGGCATGGCCATGCTGTTCAAGTTCGGCGCGGTCGTCTTCTTCAATATGACGCCGATTGAGGAGGAGGGGCTCATCCACGGCCTTGAGCAGCGCATTCAAGGGCCGCTGGCGGAGCGCGAAATCGAGACCGCCCTCATCGTCGCGTCGCCGGACGAGGAAGACCTGCTCAGCAAAGCCGGCGCCATCCAGGTCAAGAGCACGGACCAGAACCGCTTGCTGCTTGTTAGCGAGGCGCTCGGGGTGTCGGTGGCGCTGGCTTACGACGAGCGGCGGATCGCGGCGGCCTTCGACAAGATCGAGCCGCTGGCGGCCACCCTCATCAGGCGCCACCTGCCGCCCGGCCCGAAGTCGGCGATGCTGGAGCAGATCGGCGAAGCGCTCTTGATCCAGAAGCGGCTGGCATCGCGCGTGGACCTCGACGAGAAACCGGACGTTTTGTGGGACCATCCCGAGCTTGAGCGGCTTTGGGCGAAACTCGTCGACGAGTACGACTTGCCGGCCCGCGCCCGCGCCGTGGAGCGCAAGCTGGCCGTTATCCGCGAGACGGCCGATACGGTCACCGACTTGATCGCCACGCGCACCGGCCACCGCCTGGAAATCCTCGTGATCGGGCTGATCGCGATAGAGATCGCGCTCGCGCTTTTCGACCGGATTTTCAAATAGATCCGTCCATTGCGCGGCATTTGCCTCAAATGGCGCGCTGGCGGATGGGCCGCGCAAATCCATCCTGGCGCGCCGTGTAATCAAAACATCGGAATACGAGAATATGAAGCGGTGTATACTTGGTCTATGCTAATAGAAGAAAGCGAGCATTTCATGATGCGCCTCGGAAATAAAGAATAGCACCGACAGTGCTCGCCCTAGTAGAAATCTGCACTAAGTTAATGTTTTGTTTAGCTGGGGTAAATTGCACCCTGGTTTTTGTCTGCTACTTATACGAAAGTAGCGGCGTTCTGACGCAACCGTATCAAGGCGGTACAATCTGGTACATATGTTGCGTTATAATTAACCTTGACCTTGCCTTCACTCTCAAGGATAAACGCCTGAAAACGGTCTCGAAAAGACGGCCAGGGAGACGGCCAATCGATGTCAATCGCTGCATTCTCGCTTAGGCGGCCCTACACGGTCTTTGCGCTCATAGCGCTGGTGTGCCTGCTGGCGGCGGGAGCGGCGCAGCGGATGCCGACCGACATCTTCCCCGAGATCAATATCCCCGTCGTCAGCGTCGTGTGGACCTACAACGGGATGAGCGCCACGGACATCCAGAACCGGATACTCACCTTCCACGAGCGGCAAATGGCCTCGCTCGTCGACGATATTTCACGCATCGAGGCCAACAGCTACAATGGCGTCGGCGTCATCAAGGTCTATCTTCACGAAGGCGCCGATGTCAGCCGTGCCATCTCGCAGCTCGCAAGCTCGGCGCTGGTCGTCCTGAAATACATGCCGCGGAATATCACGCCGCCGCTCGTTCTGCGCTACGGCGCCACAGACGTTCCGATCATTCAGATGAGCCTCGCCAGCAACACGCTGACGGATACGAAGCTCAACGACCTTGGGCAAAACATCATCCGCCCGAGGCTGGCCGTGGTCCGGGGCGCGTCGGTGCCGTACCCCTACGGCGGCAAGCCGCGCGTGATTATGGTGGGCCTCAATCAGGAGGCTTTGCAGGCGCGCGGCCTGACGCCGGACGATGTGAGCCAGGCGCTAGCCAGCCAGAACGTCATCATGCCTTCCGGCGACGTGAAGATGGGTAGCAAAGACTACACCGTCTCGATGAATAACAGCCCGGATCTGATCGCCACGATCAACGACTTCCCGGTGAAGACCATCAACGGCAAGACCGTGTTCATGCGCGACGTGGCGCATGTGCATGACGGCTATCAGATCCAGACCAATTCGGTGACGCAGAACGGCCTTCCGGGCGCCCTGATGCTGGTGCGCAAGACCGGCGGCGTATCCACGCTGGCCGTGATCGACGGCATTAAGAAAGCGGTGCCCGAGATTGCCAAGGATCTGCCGCTTGGCGTGACGCTCAAGCCGATCTTCGACCAATCCATCTTCGTGCAGGCGGCGCTGAACAGCGTGATCATGGGCGGGCTGATGGCCGCGGGGCTGACGGCGCTCATGATCCTTTTGTTCTTGGGCAATTGGCGGCTGACGATAATTATTCTGGCGTCGATCCCGCTGTCCATCATCACCGCCGTTCTCGTTCTCTATGTATTCGGGCAAACGCTCAACACCATGACGCTTGGCGGTTTCGCGCTAGCCGTCGGCATCCTGGTCGATAATGGCACTGTGGTGATCGAGAATATCGAGCGCCATGTGGGCCTGGGCGAACCCCTGGAGAAGGCAATTTTAGACGGCGCGGGCGAGGTCGCCCTTCCGACCATGCTCGCGACGCTGTCGATCAGCCTGGTGTTCGTGCCCGTGTTCCTCCTGACGGGAACCGCCAAGTATCTCTTTTCACCGCTTTCGCTGTCGGTGATTATCTCGCTCGTCGCGAGCCTGATCCTCTCGTTTACGCTCGTGCCGCTCCTGTTCAAATATTTGATGAGTTCGCAGGTCCACGCCGATGGCGGACATGTAAGCGCACATGACGCACATGCGGAGACCCCGCGCGGTGGCTTCAACCCATTCGGCCTCATTCACCGCTCCTTCGAGCGCGGCTTCATGAGCTTGCGCGAGGGGCATCGCAATACTTTGTCCTGGATGGTGGACCGGCCTGTCCCCACCGTGGGGTTCTTCGCGGTCCTGATCGGCGCTTCGCTTACCCTCTATCCGCTGCTCGGCATGGATTTCTTCCCGCAAATCGACGCCGGGCAGATGCGCCTGCATGTCCGCGCGCCGGCGGGCACCCGTATCGAGCAGACGCAAAACTATTTCGCGCAAGTCGAGGGTGCCATCCGCGACATCGTAGGCGAGGATCAGATCGACGTGATCCTCGACAACATCGGCTTGCCCTATAGCGGCATCAACATCGCGCTCAGCGACACCGCGACGGTCGGCCCGATGGATGGCGAGATTTTGATCTCGCTCAACGAAAAGCATACGCCCACGCCCGCGCATATCGCCGATCTGAGGCGCGAACTGCCCAAGCGCTTCCCGCAGCTTACGTTCTTCTTCCAGCCCGCCGACATCGTCAATCAGGTGCTCAATTTCGGGCAGCCGGCGCCCATCGACATCCGCATTTCCGGCTCGAAGGACGCGGAGGCTTACGCGCTGGCCTTAAAGGTCGCGCACGACATCAACGGCGTGCCGGGCGTTGTCGACTCCCACGTATTCCAGGTTCCGGATGCGCCCGCGCTGACGGTCGATGTGGACCGGGATTTGGCGCGCGAGCTGGGGCTCGGCCAGCAGTCGGTTGCCAGCAACGTGCTGGTCACGCTGAACAACAGCCTGCAGGTGGCCCCGAATTTCTGGCTCGACCCGAAAAACGGCGTCAGCTACCCGCTCGTGGTGCAGATGCCGACCTACGACATCAACTCGGCTCAAGACCTATGGACGGTGCCCGTGACGGCGCCCTCGGCCAAGGACCCTCAGCTCCTGATGAACATCGCGAAGTTCAATCGCGGCAAAATGCCGATGATTGCCTCGCAGCTTAACATCAGGCCCGTTTACGACGTGCATGCCGACGTTCAGGGAACGGACCTCAACTCGGCCGCGACCGGTATTGAAAAGGTGATAGCCGCGGATCAGCCAGACCCGTCGAAGTCTACCACGAAGATCCGGCTGAGCGGGCAGATCGAAACCATGCAGGAAAGCTTCAGTGGCCTTTTCTCGGGCATGGCTATCGCCGTCGTATTTGTCTTCCTGCTGCTTGTTATCAACTTCCAAAGCGTCACCGATTCGCTTATCGTGCTCATGGCGGTTCCGTTCTCGCTTTGCGGCGCGATGTGGATGCTGTTCGTCACCCAAACGCACATAAGCGTGCCGGCCCTGATGGGCACGCTCATGTGCATCGGGCTGACCACCGCCAACAGCATCCTGGTGGTGACCTTTTGCAACCAGCGCGTGGATGCCGGCGTTAGCGCGCGCAGAGCCGCCGTCGAGGCCGGTTACACGCGGTTGCGTCCTGTGCTTATGACCGCCGGCGCGATGATCTTGGGCATGATACCCATGGCGCTAGGCGTTGGCGAAGGCGGCGAGCAAAACGCGCCTCTGGCCCGCGCCGTGATTGGCGGGCTGCTTTTTGCCACGTTTGCCACGCTTCTGTTTGTGCCGACGATGTACCGGTTGTTGAGGCGCCAACCGAAGAAGGCGCCTGATGAAGGGAGCGAAGCCGTTGTCCCAGTCTGACCAGCCGAAGCCCGCGAACCGGCCCAAACAGCCATTCGATGGCTATGACGATGTGGCTGAGGGAATAACCGAGCCGCACACGCATGCGCTGATCGCCGATGAGTTCACGTCCGGTACGGGCCGCAAGCTGATGACGGCGGCCATCGTCCTGGCCGTTGTGCTCGGCGGCGCGTTCTTGCTGGTCAGCGGCATCAAGGCGCACGATCAGGCGCAGCTCGCCGCGGCCACCGAGGCTAAGACGCAGGAAGCGCCCATCGTGGAAGTTATGGTCGTGGGAGCGGGGTCGCCCGAGCAAACGTTGCGGCTGCCGGCCGAGGCGCGCGGCTGGTACGCCTCCACGATCTACGCGCGGGTGAGCGGTTATCTCACAAGGTGGTTCGTCGATATCGGCGACAGGGTCAAAAAATTCCAAGTCCTGGCCGAGATCGATACGCCTGAACTCGACGCGCAGCTTGAAGCTGGAAAGGCGCAGCTCAAGGCTTCCG
>CAVTDS010000003.1:0-988979 GCA_963733465.1 Bryobacterales bacterium | reverse complement strand
TTTCCTCGCCACGCTGCCGGAGGGCTCCGAGATCGCCCTGGAATCCACCGGCCATTGGTATTGGCTGGTGGACACCATGGAAGAGGCCGGCCACCGTCCTCACCTGGCCGACACCATCGAGGCCAAAAAGCGCATGGGGAAAACACACAAAACCGATGCCATCGACGCCCGCGGCCTGGCCCTGCTGCTGCGCAACGGCACCTTGCCGGAAGTTTGGATTCCGCCCCGCGAGGTTCGTGACCGCCGCGAGCTGCTGCGCACCCGCATGGCTCTCCGCAACCTGCGCACTTTTCTCAAACACCGGATTCACGCCGCCATCGACCGCTACGGCCTGCACACCGACCAGGTCAGCGATCTGTTCGGACTCAAAGGCCGGGAACATCTGGAGCAGTGCCGCCAGCGGCTGCCGCCCGAAACCAGCCGCATGATCCAGACGCAACTCGAGGCGCTCGACCAGTTCGACGAAAGGATCACCAGAATAGAGAAGCGCATCCGCGAGCAGATCGCTGTCAGCCCCCAGGTGAAACGGCTGATGACGCTGCCCGGAGTGGGCCAGACGCTGGGGCCGGTGATTGCCTTCGAAGTCGGCGACATCGCCGCTTCCCGCACGCCGAGCGCCTGGCCAGCTACGCCGGCCTGGTCCCTCGCGTGATCTCTTCCGGGGGCCACACCCGCCACGGCCGCATCGCGCGCAACGTGAACCTGTATCTGAAGTGGGCGTTCGTGGAGGCTGCCGTGTCTGGCGTCAAGCTGAAGGGCTGGCGTTACGCGCACGTGCGCCGTCTGTTCGCGCGCCTGCAACCGAACAAAGGCTATGGCCGGGCGATCGTCGCCGTCGCCCGGCACCTGGCGGAGGCCGCCTTCTGGGTTCTGACCAAGGACCAGGACTACCGGCCTCCCCAACCGCCGCCGTCGTTGAAGACGGCGGCCCAGGCGGCTTCGTCCACTAACGGGTAAGCGCGAGACGCGCCTGGCACGTTCATCGCCGCTCGCCGGCGATGAGTCCCCCGGCAAGCTTTTCCCGCCGGACGGGATCAAGCCTCGGGGTGAATGCGAAACCCGCGACGAACATGCTCATACCCCTTCGAGGGTGAATATATGGCTCAAGACGAAACCAGCATCGCAAGCGATTGGACGGAAACTTTTTTGGACGGGAGGACTGAAGAAAGGACCAGCCACAGCCTCTTCTGATTCTGAAGCGCACCGCAGCCGCCGCGTGGGCCTGAGGGCCGCTACGCGCGCCCGCCGCGCAGGCTGAGGGAGAGGTGTGCCCAAAGGGCGCCGAAAACAGGCGGCTAAAGGGAAAAAGGATCTCGTCTTCGCGCCAACTTTCCCCTTGACACGACCAGCGCTTTCATACATGACGTGTCATACCTAAACCCGGCGCCATAGGCGCCGCATCAACATCACTACACCAAAACCGTCAAGTTCTCGGCAGATGGTGGCTGAATTATAGCCGCACCATCGTACCTGATGATCTCCAGCATGCAGAGCAACCGATCTCTTCCAACGTGCAGGAGGATCGCTATGACCGCACCGTCAGAGTCCTTGCACACACCCTCCCTGACAACCCGATGTTCACCCGGATACGGCGGCCCGGAATGGCAACGTAATCTGAGCGTTCCGTCCGGCTCGATCTGTTTGACGGTCAGCGAACTCAGTTGCCCCCGTAACTCGTCGCGGCCGAGAAAGTCGGCCTCGAGGAGCTTGTCCAGCAGCGCCCTTTCGCGGCTGTCAGGTTGCCTAAAGTCCGGCTCCATGTCGATCCTCCTTAAGGGCAGGGGAAATAGGGCGCGGGATGGTTGATTGGGAAGTACGTGCTTACCTGCACCAAGGCGCTCGAGACGATCCATATCCTCGCTGCCCATGCTACGCCGCCAAGCTCCTGCATAGTAAAGTAGATATCGATCGGCGCCGCCTGGCATACGTTTGCCTCCATCTTGGAGAGGAACTCGCGCACGACTTTCTCAACATACGACTGAACTTCAGCTTGGCCGCCTTCCAAGCCTTCATCAATCAGGTGATCCATCCCGTGACTGCTGATTCTGATGAGCGTATTCTCTTCGCTGTACTCAAACGTGTTCGGTCGGCCTGTCGGGTCCGTGACATTTACTGGATCGCCCTCCGCGTAAAGATACTGGTGCAGGCTCTTGGGCTTCTCGATCCGTCCCGCTTCCGGCGCCATGGTTAGGAACCTGCCCGTAAGCGGATTGAAGTAGCGGGCGCGGAGGTAGTAGAGGTTCATGTCGGGGTCGTACTGTTCACCCCGGTAGCGGTAGACGTTCGGCGTCGAGCCGGTCTGGTTGACGGCGTTGCCCCAGGCATCGAAATCATATGTGTCCGTTACCGCGCCGGTCGAGTCGGTCAGTTGACGGACGCTGCCGAAGCTGCCGAAGCCGTCGTAGCCGTAGAAGCTGCTCGTCCAGGCGCCGTTCAGGAGCTGCGTTTGGCTGATGCGCTGGAGGCCGTATGTGTAAATCCGCTGGACTGCACCGTTCACCAGTTCCTCCGCCACCTGCGGGAAGCCGGTCGGGTTCAGATCATCGACCAGGTAGCGGGTGGTGGCACCGTTCACGGTCTTGCCCACTCGATTGCCGTCGCCGTCGTAGACCAGCGTCACGGCTCCGTTGTTCATTGACTTCAGACGGTTCTCGAAATCATATGCGAACGTGCGGGCGCCGGAGACGATCGTGTTGCCGTTGTTGTCGTACTGCTCGGTCGAAAGCCGGTCGTCAGCATCGTAACCGAACGTGCCGGATGGAATGCCGGCCATCGTGGATATTGCCGAGAGCCGGTTGCCCACTGGATCGAGGCCGTAAGAAACTGCTCCGTACTGCGAGTTGGTTTCGTTGGTCAGCCGGTAGATGCCGTCGTAGCTCCACTGCACGGTGCGGCCGCTGGGCTCGGTGGCCGATTGGCGATTGCCAGTCGGGCCGAGCTGGTAGGAATACTGATTCAACCCGGTAAGGCGGTTCAAAGAATCGTAGGCGAAGGTGGACTGCTGGCCGTTCGGATACGTCGCGGTCGCCAGATTCGAAGCCGGGTCGTAAGTGTAAGTCGTGGCATTCGCGCCGTCGATCACCTTGGCGAGACGATTCAGCTCGTCGTATTGATAGGCCACCGAAATGCCGTTCGCGTTCGATGACGTCATCGAGGCCACGTTGCCCGCTGCGTCGTAAGTATAACTCAGCGTGCCTTCGGGCGTCGCTTTCGTGATCAGGCGGTCCAGGGCGTCATAGCCGTACGTCGTTGTGCCGCTGGCGTCGGTCATCGTGAAACGCTTACCCGTGGCCGTGTAGGTGAAACTCTCAACCGGCTCGCCCAGCGTCGGGTCCGGCGTCCTCGAAAGCAGGCGGTTCAGTTGGTCGTAGCCGTAGCTCGTGGTCCTGCCGTTGAAGTTGAGGAGCGAAAGCAGGTTGCCGGCGTAGTCGTAGGTGCGGCTCTCGGTCGATGAGCCATCGGGCAGGGTTGTGCTGGTCAGCTCGTTCAGAACGTCGAACGCTCGATAAGGGGATCGCCCGCCGCATCAAACAGGCCGTCGAACGTTTCGCCGAGACCGGCGCCGGCAACGCGAAAAGGCTGCAAGGCATCGAGCCACCCGAGTACCGCCTGCGCGTCGGCGACTGGCGCGTCCGCTTCCACCTGGCGGAGGAGATCATTCGCGTTCTTCGGGTCCGTAATCGCCGCGAGGCTTACCGCTGAGCGGCGGCTAAAGGAAAAAGGCCGGGGAGAGAGTCACCCATTGTCCTCGGACGACAGCTGCGTCTCCTCGCCCGCCAGCAGGGACGGAAACAGCTCTGTTTCCCAAGAGTGTAACTGGCGGCTATTCATCATGGTTCGGCACCGCTCCAGTTCCACAAGCGCACGCCTCCGATCTCCAAGATGCCTACATGCCCTAGCCAGGATCGCATGACCCATGATCTCTGAATCTTCCGTCGTAACCAGAAACTCACCCAGATCCCTGACCAAGGTCCAATCATCGAAGGAATCGTCGTAGAGGACGAGCCGAAAGAGATCCTTCCTGCCGGCAACCCTGGCCAGCAATTCGCCGTCCGTGCTCATAAATCCCCCTTATGTCCAAGGCCACGCTAATTAAGTGGTATCTCGCCGAGACAGACTTTACGCGCGTGTATGCACCCATCGATACACTCTTGGCTCGCTATCGGATCAAACGGGAACTTGAACTTGCATCCCCATACGCAGTCCATGAACTCGTTCCAGCACTCGACGACGTTTCTTGCCCACAGCCCTACCGCCTGTATTATGTTGGCCGCCGCGTGGGTTTGGTTCTCGTAATAGGCCGCGGTAGCGAGCACGGTGGTTGTCATGCCGAGGATCAATGTGTACTCTGCCGCCGTTGTGAGCCCGCGGGGATCGATCCGGTTAGTCGGATCGCCGTCGGCGTACAAATACCGGTGCAGCCTGGACGGATCCATGCGGCATCCGATGCACCGGCAATGTCTGACCGGGTCACGCGTAAGGAACCGCCCGGTGAGCGGATTGAAGTACCTCGCCCGGAGGTAATAAACGTTCAGGTCCGGGTCGTATTGCTCACCGCGGTAGAGATAGACGTTCGGCGTTGAGCCGGTCACGTTGACCGTGTTGCCCCAGGCGTCGTAGTCGTAGGTGTCCGTCACTAGGCCCGTGGGGTCGGTCAACTGGCGGACGCTGCCGAAGCCGTCGTAGCCGTAGAAACTCGTCGCCCAGACGCTGTTCAGGAACTGCGTCTGGCTGATGCGCTGGAGACCGTAAGTGTAACGGCGGGTCACGGCGCCGTTTACGAGTTCCTCGACCACTTGGGCGTAGCCGGTTGGGTTGAGGTCGTCCACTAGATACTGTGTGGTCACGCTGCCGACGGTCTTCGCCACTCGGTTGCCGTCGCCGTCATAGATGATGGTCACGGCGCCGTTGTTCATGGACTTCAGGCGGTTTTGGAAGTCGTAGGCGAATGTACGGGCGCCGCGCACAATGGTGTTGCCGTTGGCGTCGTACTGCTCGGTCGAGAGGCGGTCATCCGGGTCGTCGGTGAACGAGCCACTCGGAATGCCGGTGAACGTCGAGGTCTGCGAGAGACGGTTGCCCACCGGGTCGAGGCCATAGGAGACCGCGCCGTATGTTGAGTTGGCCTCGTTGGTCAGGCGGTAGATGCCGTCGTAGCTCCACTGGACGGTCCGGCCGCTGGGCTCGGTGGCCGACTGGCGGTTGCCCGTCGGCCCCAGTTGGTACGAATACTGGTTCATCGCCGTGAGCCGGTTCAGCGAATCGTACGCGAACGTGGATTGCTGGCCGTTGGGATACTTCGCCGTCGCCAGATTGCTCGCGGCGTCATAGGTGTAGATCGTGGTGTTCGAGCCGTCGATCACCTTGACGAGACGATTCAGCTCGTCGTATTGGTAGGCCACCGAAATGCCGTTCGCGTTCGAGGAAATCATCGAGGCCACATTGCCCGCAGCGTCGTAAGTATAGCTCAGAGTGCCCTGTGGCGTGGCTTTTGTGATCAGGCGGTCCAGGGCATCATAGCCGTATGTCGTTGTGCCGCTGGCGTCGGTCATCGTGGCGCGCTTGCCGGTGGCGGTGTAGTTGAAGCTCTCGACCGGCTCGCCCAGAGTCGGGTCCGGCGTCCTCGCAAGCAGGCGGCTCAGTTGGTCGTAGCCGTAGCTGGTGGTCTTGCCGTTGAAGTTGAGCAGCGAAAGCAGGTTGCCCGGCGTAGTCGTAGGTGCGGGTCTCGGTTGATGAGCCATCGGGCAGGGTGGTCGAGGTCAGCTCGTTCAGGACATCGAACGGCGTTTGCGTGGTGTGGCCGTTGGCGTCCGTCGAGGTGATCAGGTTGCCGTTGGAGTCGTACGTGTAACCGGTGGTGTTGTGCGAAGGGTCGGGCGCGGCTGCCTGGATCACCGAACTGAGTTGATTGGCGGCGTCGTAGGTGTATTGCACCGTCTTGCCGGCCTGATCGGTGACGCCGGTAAGGTTGCCGGGGCCGTCGTAGGAGTTAGTCGTGTAAGTGGTGTCGTTGTAAGTCGTTTTGGTGAGGCGCTTGCGGCAATCGTACTGGAACTGGGTGATGTGGTTGTTCGCGTCGGTTGTGGAGATCTGGTTGCCCGCGTCGTCGTAAGCGTACTGCGTCGCGTTGCTCTTGGCATCAGTCACCGCCGTCGGCCGGTTGGTTTCATCGTAAGTGTAAGTGGTCGTATTGCCGGCCGGATCGGTTTGCGTCTGTTTGCGGTTGGCGTTGTCGTAAGTGTAACTGGTCGCCGCCGCGAGAGGGGTGCCGTAGGCTTTAGTTACTGAGGTCAGGCGGCCCGCCAGGTCGTAGACATGATGAGTGATGTGGTTGGCTTGGTCTGTCTCATCGATGATGTTATTCCGGAAGTCGTAAGTGCGGGAGAGCGATGTTCCGTCCGGATAACTGATCGCGCTGATGCGGTTCAGCGGGTCGTAGGCGTAACCGGTAGTGTGGCCGTTGGCGTCCGTATCCGAGGTCTTGTTGTTATTGCCGTCGTACTGCGAACTGGTCGTCCGGTTCAGCGGCGCGGCGGTCTGGGTCAGGTTGCCGAGCGCATCATAGGAGAAACTGGTGACCGCCGAGGTGGGATCGGCCTGCGTCAGCTTGCGGCCGAGCGAGTCGTAAGTCCACGGCGGTGGTTCGGCCGAGCGCGTCGGTCTTGCTCAGCATGTTGCCGTAGGCGTCGTAGGTGTAAGTCGTGGCCATGCCCGGCGTTTGGGTGATGTCGTAGCCGATGGCCCCGGCCTGCATGGTGCCATCGGGGTTGAAAGCGAAGCTGGCCTTGACCGTGGGGGTCCCGTTCAGGTTGTCGATGATGAACTGCGGGTTGAAGTTGGCGTCGTAGGCATAGGCCGTCACGTTCCCCAGCTCATCCTTAGTCCCCGTGGGCTCGCTGTATTGGTTGTAGACCGTGTAGCTGGTCGTGCTCACGCTGGTGGCGGTCTTCGGGTAAGTCTTCGAAAGCTGGTTGCCGTTGGCGTCGTTCGTGTAGGTCCAGGTGTGGCCCAGCGGATCGGTGGTTGAGGCCAGATTGTGGCTCGAGTCGTAGGTGTTGATGGTGGTGTGCTGGAGCGGATCGGTGGTGCTCAGAACCATGCCGTAACTGTCGTATTGAACCGTCTGCACGCCGGTATCGGGGAACGTGGTGGTCGTGATGTTATTAACCAGGTCGTACGAGTAGCTGGTGGTCTGGTTCAGCGCGTCGGTCGCGCTGATGAGCCGGCCATTGGTGTCGTAGACGGCGGTGGGCAGCGGGTTGCCGCGCGCGTCCGTGCCGCTCTGGTAGAGGTGCGCGAGCGAAGTGTAGTATGTGTAGCTTGTCTGCGGCGACGCAGCGTTCGCGACCGGCGGCGGGTAAGTCACCGTGGCCAGGTTGCCGTTCGCGTCGTAGCTGTATACATACTGGTTCCCCTTGGTGTCCGTGATCTGCGTGATACGCCCCTGGCTGTCGCGCACGAAGGGTACGGAAAGCCCGGTGCTGCTGCTGATGCCGGAGGCGGTCACCGTCAGCGTGTTGCCGCCCCGATCTACGATGGATTGCAGGCTCCCGTCCGAGCCCATGGTGTACTGGGTTCCGAACTGGTCGGTGTAGATGTAGCCCGGCGGGCTGTACTGGCCGCCCGTGTCGCACATGTACAGGTTGCCGTATTGGACGATGACGTCCCAGAAGTAATAGCCGCCCAGCGTGCAGCCGTGGCCTGAGGGGGCCAGCGTTCCGGGCAGACCCGGCTCAGGCGTGAAGGCCGGCAGGTAGAGCGGGAGCTCGGCGATGAAGCTCGGGAAAACGGTTTGCGGCGCGAAATAGAACGTGCGCCGCTGGCCGCCCAGCGTGAAAGTCACGTTGTTCTTGGGGTCGACCTGCAGGGCCACCTTGGTGCCCAGCGACCAGCCGTAGCCGAAGTCGCTGCTCTGCCCGGCGTTCAGGCTGTCGTAGCTGCGCTGGATCTGGATGGCCAGGCCTTTGGCCGGAACCGTCAGGTCGGTGACCGTGGCGGTCACGCGGCCGGGCTTGTAGTTGCCCACCACGTTGACGAAAGTGAGGTTGTTCTGGCGGTTGCCGTTCGAGTCGTAGCCGATCAACTGGATCCAGTAACCGCCGTTGGCGAGCAGGGTGGTATCTAGCGTGCCGATCTGGCCCGTGCCCGTGGCGGTGGCGTTGAGCGTCGAAACCTGCGTGATGTCCGAAGCGGGCGAGTAAGTGAGCGTGCCGCTAGAGAGTGTGACGCCCGTAGCCAGCGTGATGGGAACCAGGCCGGTCACCGTGCTGCCGTCGGCGGGGCTGCCGATCCAGCCTTGCGTTACCGCGGGCTGCTGGTTGACCGTGATGGCCGGCGTAAGTTGCACGGTGGTGCTGCCGAACAGGTCGGTGGCCACAACCTGGAGCAGATAGGTGCCGGGCTGGGTGAAGACCGCCGAGGTGGCCGCCTGCGTGGGGTCGGCGAAGGTCACCGGGGCAGGGCCGCTGACCTCGCTCCACAGCACGCCGATGGGGCCGCCCAAGGGCGCCGCGGGGTCGGTGACCGTGGCTGAAAGCGCCAGAGGGTTGGGAAGCGTGACGGAAGTGTTGGCCGAGACGACCACCGTGGGCGGAGATCCAGCCGAGCCTCCGGAGGCCGTTACCCACTGAACACCGAGCGGGCTCGAGCGCACGGTCATGCCGCCGCTCGAAGCGGTGGCCTCGATCACGTCGTTGCCCGGGGTTGTGCCGGTGTAGGTGAAGGAGGCCTGGCCGTTGGCGTCGGTGACCGCGGTCGCGCTGCGGACGTTGGCGCCGGTGACGCTGAAGGTCAGGCTGACGCCGGCTTGCGGCGTTCCGCCAATGTTGGTGACGGTGGCCTGGAAGGTGGCCGGGGTCTCGGCCGTGTAGGGGCCGGGGGTCACCGCGGCGAGCGTGGTCAGAAGGCCGGGCCACAGCGTGATGGTGGAGGAGACGGTTTGGGTGGGGTCGGCCGGGTTAGTCGCGGTAACCGTGACGGTTTGGGTCGAGGTGATGCCGGAAGGCGCGGTGTAAACGCCATCGGCCGTGATGGTGCCCAGGCCGGGAGGATTGAGCGTCCAGGTGGCCGGCGCACTGCAACTGGCGGGCGTGTATTGGCCGGTGGTGAGGCCGGGGATCTGGAAGATGGCCAGGCCGCCGGCTCCGGCCGAGGCGTAGAGCACGCCGCCGGAGACCACCATCTGGGTGATGGGGACAGGGACGGGGAACGCCCGCACGTTCGGGTTCCGGGGGTCGCTGATGTCGGCCAGCAGAAGGAGCGGGTTACTCTGGGCGTCCTCGACGCCGCCGAACAGGATCAGATGGTCGGCGATGCGGACCGGCGCGACGGTTGCGCCGTCGTTCGGGCCGGTCATATACGGCGTCTGGATGCTGGCGAGAATCGCCGGGTTCCGTGGATCGGCGATGTCGAACGTGGTGATGTAGAAATGGCCCGGAAACGCGCTGCCCAGGAACGCGCTGGCGGTGCAGCTCCAGCTTCCGCAGAACCCGCCGTCATCGCCCCCGGCAACGGCGACGCTGCCGTCTATGGCGGGCTTGTAGAGATCCACCGTCCCCGGCACTTGAACCTCTGTAACTTCGGACAAGGCGGCGGGGTTCGAGATGTCGATCGCGACCAGCTTGCCGACGCCGTTGGTGGTTACGGTGGAAGTGGTGCTGCCGGCGAGCGCGGTCTGGCCGTTCGCGGCGGTGACGCCGAAAACGGGATTGGGTCCGCCGTAAGTGGCGTCCCCGCCGCTCGAGAGCGTGCTCAGGATGCTTGGGTTTGTGAAATCGGAAACATCCACGGCCACGACGTCGCCGTGCTGGTCAACCCAGCCTAACGCAACGAAATTGAACGCAAACGTGGGAACCAGCGCGATGTTGCCCACGTACTCGGGCGTATTCGAAAAGAACCGCCTGGTCATCGGCGAGCTTTTGATGAGCTGCGGCTGCGCTGGGCTGCTCAAATTGAAGGCCACGAATGAGGGGCTGTTGCCGATGCCGGTGTTGACGGCGTCCACGAAGCCTACCAGCGCACCACGCTGAATTGCGCAGTACCCGAACCCGTCGTTGGCGAGCGTGTCCGCGCCCGCGGTTCCAACTAGAACGGGCTGAGAAGGGTTCGAGACATCGACGATCGATACCTCATTGCTGTCGCAAACATAAGCCAGGTTGCCCTGGACCCCGACCGACTCCGCGGCCGAGGGCGTCTGCACGCCTCCGAGAAGCGTGAGCGGGCTGACGTTGGGGTTCGCGGCGAAGACCGCCGTGAGCTGCTGGGACTGGGAACTGGAGAGGGTGGTGGCGGCGGGCAGCATCACGGTCGCGTTCTCGGGATAGACCGTGTAGAACGTCGAGGGAGAGCTCTGGCTATTGAATTCCGCCGCGATCCAGTCGCCGGACCGGGCCGAGTTGGAGATGCGGACCTCGTTGACGACGCCGTTCATGAAGTCGCCGCCGGTGGCGAGGTTCGTGGCGCCGATGAGCAGGCGGTCCGCCGTGGTGGTGAGTTGCGCTCCGGGATTGCCGATGGAGCCGCGCGGCTCGCCGTCCACATAGACGTACGCCATCCCGCCGGGGGCCGCGGTCACGGCCAGGTGGTGCCAGTTGCCGTCGTTGACCGTGGCGGTGGCGTCCACCTCGGGACCCGCGCTTCCGGCCATGTTGACGAGGCCGCCGGGCAGGCCGCCGGCCTTGTAGAACATCAGGTACGACTCGTCGGAGTTGAGTCGGCCGTCATTGAGCCACTTCCCGAAGACGCCCTTGGCTGCGGTGCCGGTGGTCTTGATCCAGGCCTCCATCGAGATGGCGCCGTTTGGATTGGGGCTCTGCGCCTGGGAGTAGGCGATGTACTGCGTCACGCCGTCGAACGACTGCGCGCCACCGATCTTACCGGAGACAGGGGCCGGGGCGACGCCGCCGGTGCTGGTGTAGGCGTTGAGCGTGGAATCGCGATAGGGCGCCGCGGTCTCGGACAGATGCAGCACCATCTGGTAATTGCCGTCCCAGACGCCGCTCTTGTTCTCCTGGCTGGTGGTGATGGAGCTGTCGCCATACGACATGTAGAACACCGTGTCCGTGGTGTGGGAGACATACGGCACGCGGACCCACATGCTGATGGTTCCGCTGGTGGCGCTATAGGACTCGATTTCGTGGTCGAGCTTCTGGTCGCCGGTGCAGTCGGCGGTGAAGACGATGTCGTAACCGTTCGGGTTCTGGACCTTGCCGCCATTGGCGATGTTTGCAAGGTAGCTGTAGGTTCCCGAGATCAAGACCGGGAAATTGACCTGGTCCGTGTTGGGTACCTTGGTGTGGTCGATGACGATGGCCCGTTTGTAGCGATAGCCGCTCGCAGGCGGAGCGATCGCGATCGTGGCGGAGGCTAATTGAGTGCTATTCGCAGTACTGGTGGCCGTGACGGTTACGGATTGAGGAGTATCGTCGCCCGGCGCGGTGTAGAGGCCGGCGGAACTGACGGTGCCGGCTCCGCTGGGCGTGATGGACCAGGTAACCGCTGTGCTGGGCGTTCCGTTGATCGCCGCCTGGAATTGCTGGGTCTGATACGCGCTGAGGCTCACAGAAGACGGACTAACGGTGATTGAGACGCTAGCGGGCTGTAGCGTGACGATAGCAGTGCCCACCACATCTGAGTTCGCCACGCTGGTCGCGGTGATCTGCACTGTCGCAGGCCCCGCGATCGTGCCGGGAGCGGCATAGAGGCCTCCAGGGGTGATGGATCCCGTACCCGCAGGATTGATGGTCCAAACGACGGCACCGTTCCAATCTCCTGGCGCCGTTGCCGTGAACTGCTGCGTCTCGGACGGCCTGAGGGTGGCGGTGGCTGGGCTAACGGCCACCATGGCAGGGGGCCGGAGTTGAATCGTGGCTGTCGCCTGGGACCCGTCGCTCGCCGCCGCCACCAGCGTGATCGTCTGCTCCGCGTAGACGGAGGCCGGGGCTGTGTACAGGCCGGTTGCGCTGATGGTTCCCACGCTGGCGGGCTTGAGAGACCACGACACTGCGGCGCCCGATGCGGTTGTGGCGGTGAACTGCTGGGTCTGGGCTCCCTGCATAGTGACCAAGGCTGGCGACACGACTATGCCCGCGGCTGGGTAGAGGTTGATCGTCGCGGTGCTGAACCAGGCCGGATTGGTGGCGTCGGCAGCCGTGAGCGTTACCGTCTGCGGCGCCGCGATTACGGCCGGGGCGGTATACAACCCGGTAGCCGTGATGGTTCCCACGCCGGCAGGTGTCAGACTCCACAAAGCGATCGGATTGGCCGGATCTGCCACCTCGGCCGAGAATTGTTGCTGCTGCGAGGGCCAGAGGTTGACTGAAACGGGCACGAGCTGAACTGTCCCGGCGGGCAGGATTTCGATGGCGTTGATAATGCCGCCCGAGGGGAACAGGATGGTGATCAGGCCGTCGGTCACATTAACCGGAACCGTGGCGTCCCAAGGCAGGTACCGGCCGCCGGTGCTGCCGACGACATCGACGCCTTGCAGCACGTCCACGCCGTTGATGGTGACGTCGAAGACGCGCTCGCCCGCGCCTGTGTAGTAGTTGTCCGCGAACTTCAGCGTGACCAGGTACTGCATGTTCGGCACCGAGGTCTGGAACTGGAACGGCGCGAAGTTGCCGGCCATGCCGGTTTGGTAGATGACCGGAACGCTGGTTCCGGCGGGCGGCGTGAAGGAGAACGCGTAAGGAGCCGCGCCGTTTTGCCCTACCCCACTGAAGCCGAAGCTGGCGCTCCAGAAGCGCCCCTGCGGATCGGTGTAGGCGGGACCGCCCGCGTTGACGCGAATCGGCGAGAAGGCGCTGGCTTGAGAGGGAGTCAAACTCAGCGTCGTGCTGCCGCTTAGGTTCGGATCGGACACGCTGGTGGCCGTCACCGTCACTTGGGTCGACACGGCGACGCTGGAAGGAGCCGTGTAGAGTCCGGTTGAATCGATGGTGCCAACTTGGGGGCTGAGCGACCAGGTCACCGACTGATCGGTGACTCCCTGCACGTTAGCCGAGAACTGAAGGATCTGTTGGGCTGAAAGCGACGGGTTGCTGGGCAGAACCTCCACCGAATTGGCGGGCACAATCTGGATGGCGTTGATAATGCCGCCCGAGGGGAACAGGATGGTGATCTGGCCTTCGGTCACATTAACCGGAACCGTGGCGTCCCAAGGCAGGTACCGGCCGCCGGTGCTGCCGACGACATCGACGCCTTGCAGCACGTCCACGCCGTTGATGGTGACGTCGAAGACGCGCTCGCCCGCGCTTGTGTAGTAGTTGTCCGCGAACTTCAGCGTGACCAGGTACTGCATGTTCGGCACCGAGGTCTGGAACTGGAACGGCGCGAAGCTGCCGGCCATGCCGGTTTGGTAGATGACCGGAACGCTGGTTCCGGCGGGCGGCGTGAAGGAGAACGCGTAAGGAGCCGCGCCATTTTGCCCTACCCCACTGAAGCCGAAGCTGGCGCTCCAGAAGCGCCCCTGCGGATCGGTGTAGGCGGGACCGCCCGCGTTGACGCGAATCGGCGAGAAGGCGCTAGGGGTGAAGGCGATTAGGGTAAGGGAAGCCGCCGCACTCCGAGTCGGATCGGCCACGCTGGTGGCCGTGACGATGATCTGTTGCTGGCTGCTGACGGAAGCGGGAGCCGTGTAGAGTCCGGTGCTGTCAATGGTGCCCAGCCCGCTTGGGCTCAGCGTCCATAGGACGGACTGATCCGCCGTATTCGTCAAAGAGGCCGTGAATTGGAGCGACTGATTTGCTGCGACCGATGCGGAGGCCGGCGTCACCGAGACCGATATCGGCGGCGGCAAGAGACTGACGATCGCCATGCCGGTCGAGGTGCCGTCTGCCTGGCTGGTGGCGACCACGGTCACGCTTTGTTGTGCGGCCACCGAGGACGGTGCCGTATACAAACCCGTCGAGCTGATCGCGCCCAGCCCGGCCGGTGAAATAGACCAGTTGACCGCAGGGCCGCTTCCCACGACCGTGGCCGCGAATTGCTGCGTTTGCGCCGCATAGAGCGTCACTGCGGCGGGGCTGACACTCACGGACCCCGGCGGCATTAACGTCACGATCGCGGATGCCGATTTCGTCGTATCGCTCTGACTGGTTGCCGTGATCGCGACCACCTGCTGGCTAGTGACGACGGCCGGCGCCGCGTAGAGCCCCGTGCCATCCAGGGAACCAACGCCTGAGGGATTGGAGGTCCACGTTACGGCTGAATTGCAGCTTCCCAGCACGGTTGCGGCAAACTGCTGAACCTGGGAGGCGGCCAGGGCCGCCGTTGGCGGGCCGATCAGGACTGCATCAGCGTTCTCGGGGTAAAGCTTGTAGAAAGTGGGAGGAGAAACCTGGTTGGCGTACTCTGTTACGATCCAATCTGAGGAGCGGACCACATTGGAGATCCTGAATTCATCCGACGCTCCATTGAGCGTCCCAGACTCCCCATATGTGGCGTTGGCGAGGTATGCATTTTGCGAAGAATCGTCGGCCGTGCCACCGTTGCCGCCCGTGCCCTGGCCGCTTGGCGCCCCGTTGATGTAAATCGTGGCCGTCCCGTTTTGCGATGAATTTCCCGCCAGCGTAACAACCACGTACGACCAGCTTCCGTTGCTGACCGGCACAGTGCTAGAGAGCCTCAGGTCCGAACCGCCGTAGACGACCACAAAGTCGACTAGATCGCTGCCATTTATCCCCAGCACCCAGCCCTGGTTGCCGTTGCTGTCATCTTTGCCCATGAGGCGTCCGCCCGCGCCTGCCGCAGTGTTCACCCATGCGGAGAACGTGGCATTGCCCTGCGCCAGATTTGCGAGGCTGGCGGGGGTTCCGATGGTAGCGTAGGTGCTGCCGTTGGTACTCATTCCGCCATCGATCTGTCCCACGGTAGCGGTAGCTCCGTTGTTCGTGGCGTTGTTGCCGTTGGCGGTGCTGTCTAAAAGCGACAATACCGAGCCATTCTCGACGTGCCAGACGCCCATGTAGTTGCTGTCCCACACGCCGGCCTTGTTCTCCTGGCTGGCGGTGATTGAGGCATTGCCGTATAGCAGGTAAATAACGGTATCCGCGGTATGCGACAGCGTGGGGATTCGCACCCACATAATGATCTGGCCGATGGCGGGATTGTAGGCTTCGATTTCGTGGTCAAGTTTGTTGACGCCGGCTGGGTCGGTGGCGAAGATGATGTCGTAGCCGTTCGGGCTGCTCACATGGCCACCGTTGGCCGCTGCCGCAAGTAACGGGTCGGTAACGCTCACCAGCACAGGGAAATTGGTCTGATCGGTGTTCGGCACCTTGGTGTGATCGATCACGAGCGCTCGCTGGTAGCTATACGTACTTGTTGCGCAAGCCGTGATGAGGGTAACAATTGCCGAGGCGGACTGCGTTTGGTCTGCCTGGCTGGTGGCTGTGACCGTAACCTGCAGTGGCGTGGCGATGCTGCTCGGAGCAGTGTACTCGCCTGTGCTGTCGATGGCGCCTGCTCCGGCGGGTGAGAGCGACCACGTGACCGCTGTGTTGACAGCATTGTTCACCGTGGCGGTGAACAGCTGCGACTGGTTCTTGGCAAGAACGACCGCGGTGGGCGAAACACTGACCGACACCGGCACCAAAGTAATCGTCGCGACGGCTGACCCGCTGGAACCCTGCGCTGCGACCGATACGGTGATCGTCTGGGTGGCGGAGATCACGGACGGGGCGGTGTAGAGGCCGGTACCGTCGATCGTACCGACCGTTGGGGATAGAGTCCAATTCAGACTCGTGCAGCCGCCAACCACAGCCGCGGTCAACTGTTGAGTCTGAGATTGGAGTAGCGTCACTTTGGCCGGGCTAATACTGATGGCATGCAGGTTCTCCGCCGATATCGAGTAGAACGTCGCGGGCGACGCTTGGTTGTTGTACTCGGTTGCGACCCAGTCCGCGGAACGGGCGATGCTGGAAACTCTGGCTTCGTCCAGGATGCCGTTCAGGAAATCTCCGTAGCTGCTCAGCGCCCCATCAACTCCCAGAGTTAGGTGATATGCCGGACTCGCGTCGTTTAGTTGGGGCGCGCTGCCGACGGGCGCTCCGTTCACGTAAAGACTAACTGTCGAACCGTCCCAGGCGCCTGTAAGGAAATACCATTGGCCCACGGCGAGGGTGCCGTTTGGGGTCCGGCTGTGGCTGCTCGGGCCGTTGACTTCAAAATACACATCTCCATAGGCGTCGTTCCACAACAGGGCGCCGTTGGTGTCGCTGTACGTGTTGCCGTTTCCGATGGGCGTGGTCCAACTGCTGAAAAGGTTGTACTTCACCCACACGCTGAGCGTGCCCGTGTGAGTGGGCAAGACACTTGCGTTGCTTCCGGCGTCAATGTAGTTCCTATAGCCAGCCAGGGCCACGCCGTTGCCGATTTGTCCCGGAACCTCGGACGCGGAACCGATCACCGTCCCGTTATTCGCATGGGATGTCGAATCGGCCGTCGCCAGCGCTGTGCCGCTCCCCCCCAAGTGCCACACTCCGCCATAGTTGCTGTCCCAGACGCCGTTTTTGTTCTCCTGGCTCGTCGTGACGGAGCTATTCCCGTACAGCAGGTAGATCGTCGTGTCGCTGGTGTGAGAAAGCACTGGAATCCGCACCCACATCGCGATCTGACCGGTTGCGGGATTGTAGGATTCGATCTCGTGGTCGAGCTTGTTCGCTCCCCCGGCGTCCGAGGTGAAGATGATGTCGTAGCCACTCGTGCTGGCTACATGCCCGCCGTAGGATGTCGTCGCGAGCAACGGGTCGGTAACGCTCACCAAGACGGGGAAGCTCGTCTGATCCGTGTTGGGCACCTGCGAGTGATTGATGACGATGGTTCGCTCATAAGCGTATCCGCTGGTCGTGCAGACGGAGGGCTCCAGGTAGATTAGGGCGGAGGCAGTCTGGCTTGGTGTCAGCGGGCTGGTGCCAGTTACAGTGAGGATTTGCTCTGTTGCGATCGAAGCCGGTGCCGTGTAGTTGCCCGTGGCGGCGTTGAAGATACCAACCCCGGTGGGACTGATCGACCAGTTGACAGCCTGGTTCGCGACAAAAGTCTCGCTGTTGCCGGCAAACAGGACGACCGAGCCAGGACTTACGCCCATTGGCGGCAAAAGAGTGACCGCGGCTGTCGCATGCTTCGTGGGGTCGGCCTGGCTTGCTGCCGTAACCGTGGCCGTTTGCTGTGAGGTGATCGTCGTGGGAGCGTGGTAGGTGCCGTTGGCATCGACCGTGCCCACATCGACGCTCCAGGTGACGCTCTGATTGCTGCTGGCTGTGACCGTTGCCGTGAACAGCTGTGTTTGGCCGCCAAACAGGGACGCCGCCGTAGGCGCGATGCTGACGGAGATGACGGGCACGGTCACCGTGACCGTTACAGTAGCGGCCGACGTCAACTGGCCATCGCTGGCGCTCAGTTGCAGTACGTAAGTTCCCGCCGCGCTAAAGGTCGCCGTGGTGGCCGGTGCGCTGGAGTTCGCGAAGGTGACGGTTCCGGGTCCGCTGAACATGGTCCAGGTTGCCGTGAGAGTGCTGCCCTGCGGCAGGCCATCGTCGCTCATTGTCCCCAGCAGCGTCGCCGCCGCGGGCAGCACAACTGCTTGATCGGGGCCGGCATCGACTACCGGAGCTTGATTGGGAGAACGGCAGATGGAGGCGCTGATCGAACCGTAGACCGCAGTCATCTGGTCCGGTGTCGGGGAAGCGTAATAGTCGGAGCTGGAGGAGGCCCACGACTGCATCATCGCCGCGTTGGCAGCACCATAGGCGATAGTGATCAAGCGGATGCCGGCTGCTTTGGCGGCATTGGCCGCAATGGTCGTGGCGGTGGCTCCGCTGGCCGGACTGTCATTGCCGTCTGAGAGCAACACGATCACTTGCTGCGCGGCAGGGTTGTGGCGCACGCTGGTCAGCTCGGTAACAGCAGCGTTAATACCCGTTGCGATTGCTGTGTTGCCGCCGGACGTAAGCGCCGCGATGGCACTCTGCACCAGAGAACCGGTATGGGTCAGGGTCTGGTTCGTAGTTGCGGTCGAGTTGAAGGAGACCAGGGCAATCTGATCTGAGGTCAGTTGCAGATCACTCACGAACGCCTCGGAGGCAGATTGGATGCTCTCGATTGGTAGGCCGCCCATGGACGAAGAGGCGTCAATTACCAGGACCACGTCCACCGATGCCGCGGAGCAGCTCCCCGTATTTACCAAGCTGATCCGGTCAATGGCTGGGGCCGCTGCTGTGCCGTTTGAGAACGCGATTGTGTTGGACCCGGCCGCGAGGGTTACGTTCACCGAAACGGTATTGACGGTCGTCCAGCTGCCCGTGGCCGTTGCGCTGATCGACAGTGAGCTGGTGTTCCCGTTCACGCTGATGTTGGCCGTCCGTGTCGCGACGTCGCCGTTGGCGTAGTAGACCGTCAGCGTGTATATGCCAGCAGTGGGAGCGTTGATGCTGGGGAACGTCAGCGTTCCATAGGAGCTGGGCCCGTTGTACCCGATGTTGTCAACCCGATAGCCACCTGAGCACAGCGCACAGGCAGTTACCATAGCGCCACCTGCGAGCTGGTTGGCGGCTGCTTCCGCTTCGTAGTAGGCCGGAGCTACCACGGTCAGGGTGATGCCGATTTGGTGGGACAAGCTCCCGCTGACACCGGTAACAGTCAGGGGGTATGAACCAGGCGCGGTGCCAGTTGAGACCGGAATATTCAGCGTCGCGCCGCCAGAGCCCTGAAGGGTTGTAGGACTGAACGAACCTGTGGCGCCGGCAGGTAAGCCGTTGACACTGAGCGCGATACTCTGGCTGAAGTTGTCGAGGGGCGTGGCAGTGACGGTGAAGGTGGCGGTTCCGCCCTGCGCCACCTGCAGCGACATGGGGATAGCGTCCAGGGAGAAGTCTGGCCCACCGATCGTGATGCTCAGCGGCTGCGTCGCGGTGTTGCTGTTCGCGTCCTTCGCCTGCACGGTGATGTTGCTGGTGCCCGTGGTGGTGGGGGTGCCCGTAATGGCGCCAGAGCTGGCGGTCAATGACAACCCGGCGGGCAAGGTGCCCGCTTTGACCGACCAGGTGTACGGCGTCGCGCCACCGGTAGCGGCAAGTGTCGCGCCGTAGGTATCGGTGAGCGTGCCGCCGGGCAGCGAGGTGGTCGTGATCGAGAGCGGCGCGTTGATTGTGATGCTCAGCGCCTTCGTCGCCGTACTGTTGTTCGTGTCCTTCACCTGAACGGTAATGTTGCTCGTGCCGGTCGCAGTGGGGGTGCCCGTAATCGCGCCTGAACTGCTGTTCAACGACAACCCGTTCGGCAAGGTTCCCACCGTGACCGACCAAGTGTACGGCGTCGTGCCGCCGGTAGCGGCCAGAGTTGCGCTGTAGGAAGCGTTCTGCGTGCCGGCTGGCAACGACGCGGTCGTGATCGAGACCGCCGCGTTGATTGTGATGCTCAGCGCCTTCGTCGCCGTGCTGCTGTTCGTGTCCTTCACCTGAACGGTGATGTTGCTGGTGCCCGTGGCTGTGGGGGTGCCCGTAATCGCGCCTGAACTGCTGTTCAACGACAACCCGTTCGGCAGGGTGCCCACCGTGATCGACCAGGTGTACGGCGTCGTGCCGCCGGTAGCGGCCAGGGTCGCGCTGTAGGCCGCATTCTGGGTGCCGGCTGGCAACGACGCGGTCGTGATCGAGGGCGGCGCGTTGATCGTGATACTCAAGGCCTTCGTCGCCGTACTGCTGTTCGTGTCCTTCACCTGAACGGTAATGTTGCTGGTGCCCGTGGCAGTGGGGGTGCCCGTAATCGTGCCCGAACTGCTGTTCAAGGACAACCCGTTCGGCAGGGTGCCCACCGTGATCGACCAGGTGTACGGCGTCGTGCCGCCGGTAGCGGCCAGGGTCGCGCTGTAGGATGCATTCTGCGTGCCGGCTGGCAACGACGCCGTCGTGATCGAGGGCGGCGGGTTGATCGTGATGCTCAGGGCCTTCGTGCCGGTGTTGCTGTTCGCATCCTTCACCTGCACGGTGAAGTTGCTGGTGCCCGTGGCCGTGGGTGTGCCCGTGATAGCGCCTGAACTGCTGTTCAGCGACAACCCGTTCGGCAAGGTGCCCACCGTGACCGACCAGGTATAGGAGGTTTTGCCCCCACCGGCCGCCAACGTCGCGCTGTACGCGGCGTTCTGGGTACCCGCGGCCAGCGAACTTGTCGTAACCGCGGGAGCCGTTGCGAACGTCGCCACGGCCGCACTCCAGTTGGCGGTCGCGCTAAGGCTGAACGTGCCCGCATAGGCGCCAGTTGCCGTAACGGACCGCCCTTCGTTAGCCGCCCGCGAGGTGCTCGTGTTCTGCTGCAGCAGTGTGTAGCCGCTCCCAGCGGTCACCGTGCCGGCGTAGTTGTAAGGCAACCCGCATGCCCCAAACACCAGTTCGTTGGCGACGGTTGTCGTGGAGGTCGAGCCAGTGCTGGGGGCTGTGCTGCTTCCGGACGCGTGCGCCGTCGCGTCAAGTGCGGTGGTAGTCCCCAGGCCGCTGTACTCGTACACCGCCAGCCATGCATGTGCGTTGCTAGCCGAGAACGACGCGGTGACCGTGTTGCTCCCAGCCTTGATGTTCTTCGCGTAGAAAATGAATACCTGATGACCATCCGTGGATTGCGCCTGACTCACAGCGCTCGTATAGGTGTTGCCCACGGTGTCGGCAATGGTCACGGTTTGGGTCGTCGTCGCCATGCGAACGGAAGCGACAATCAGATTGCCGGCCGTATTGCTGCTCGAAAAAGAAACCGGAAGGGAAGAGACATTCGTCCCCTGAGCGGAATTCGATTGAACCAGCGTCGGCGTCTGGCCGAACGCAACAAGAGCGCTCAGGAACACCCCGGCGAACAGAAGTCCAGAACCTGGCCTTGCAAATGTAGCTTTCATTTTCGAGCTTCTCCGCGGCAGTCCATGTCAGTTTCCGTTGTTGTATGCAGCGCGATGGGTCGATGCGTCGGGGAAGGGCGACGAGTTGTGACGCGATGAGGCCGATACTCGTCGATCGCCATGGTCGAGTAATATTAATACCCGAAATAATCGCATGTCAAGTGTCGTTCGTTACGGTGTCGTTACGGCGCAAAGGGAGAGGATTCGAGCGACGGCTACGGCGAATGGCTGCCTATGGGCAGCAAACTCACGCCGCACTGTTCGATAAAGCATCAGAGTAAGGCGCTCGTTTTAGCCGGGCTGAGCCGCAAGTCGCCCCGTTACTCGTCGAGTTCCACTAGCCCAGTCAATGTTGTCCGTGCTTCGCCGGCCATGTTCTCAGCAACCCCACGAAGTAGCTTCTCGTAACGCTCTTTGGCTCTCGCCTTCTCGAGTTCGAAAACGTCCTTCGGCGGCTCGGGAACGCAGATCAAGAACAGCCGCGCCAACGCGTCGGTCAGGGCAAATTGAGCCTGCTCGCTACGACCGGGACACTGCGATCCCGGCGAAACGACGCCATTCTCAGTTTTCATTCCGTAACAGGGTCGCTCTCGGGGAGCCAAACTCCAAACACGTCAATTCGCAATACCCTCTGGTTGACGGCTTGCCCGTCCTTCTCCACCACCCCGACCGCGACGCAAATGCTATTGGTTCCGAACGACTTCGCGCCTCCGTCGCTCTCCGCGCCATTTTCCGGTTCGGAGACGGAGACTTCGAGGACCAAGCACAACCCTCAGGGCTCCGGTCGCACCCCGCGCCTCCTCGCTCCCGACTCTCGCATTCTCCGGTGAACAGGGGCGTTTGGTTAACAGGGTGTTCGGCTCGGGGTGACGAGTGCGACCCTCCGATCCAGTGGTCGTGCCGTTCATCCGCGCAACCAGATCGGCTTGCGTCACGCGTCGAGGCCGATGAAAAGCGCCGCCAGGAGCCGCTGTTCGCGTTTCTCAACGGCTGCTTCATTCTTGCGACGGTCCTCAAAAAGCGAGGCTGCGCGTAGCCGCAGTTGCACCCGGTCCGAGGCAATGCCGAATTGAGCGGCAAGCTGCGTCACTGTTTGCCCACCGCAGAACCTCCGGTACAACATGGTCGGAAACGACTCTGGCTGTGTGTCCATCCTAGACGTTTCGGCGGGGCACTTTCCGTTTGCTGTCTGGCCCGCCGCTCCTCTTGCCTAGTAAACGCCATTTAGGCCGGTTCCGCCTATAGTCGAAAGGGCTCAATTTCACGTTCTCAACGTCGGTAGGGTACCATCATCGACTTCCAGTACCGCCGCAAACGAAATCGGCCCCGACTACGCGCGGAAGGGCACGCCCACCAGCCACTCGGCGAGTTCTGGCTCTCCGTGGCGCGCATGGTGATCGACCACAAGGCGCAGCAGGCCGCGCCGCCGGTGCGACGCGGGCCGGGCAGGGTGCAGTGGAGGGGCGCGAACGAAATCAGCGGGTCTCGCCTGTGCGGACGGCCGAGGACAACCACGTGGAGAACGGGAGCGGCTGAGCCGCGTTCAGTTGATCAACCAGGTAGCTGGCGTACCGTTCTCGGGCCATGGCGAACAAGCCCAGCAGTTGTAGCGCGGCATCATCCAGTTCGGCAATTGTCTTTGTACCGGCGATGTAGTCGGTGGAATTGCCCAAGGATTTTGTTCGGAGTTCGTCTGCCCAGCCGTCGAATTCCGGGCTATTGGCCGTAAGCCCGCGCGTCCTGAGTTCTGCAAGCACTCGCGCCGCATATTCCAGGGCGACGTCCCGCCGCACACGGACGTCCCACGAGGCAACCGCAGACTTGCGTGCTACTGGTGCTCTCGCTTGCTGCAAGACTTCAGCCGACACGGAGAAATCCAGTGTTGGGCAGTGGGCCAGCGGTAGCAGGTCTCCGTCTATACCCAGGACCCATCGGAGGAGCCGTAACTGCTCACACCAGGTAACAACCTGGGTCCGTTGCTCCACGTTCCAGCACCCATCCGGGGCGCCGGTCAGGTCCACTTCCGGCTGCTCCAGTTTCTGCCACAACCCTCGCTCTCGCAGAAGGCCGTTCTGAATCTGCCGCGTGACGATCTCCGCGCCTGGAGGCAGTTGGATGTGTTGGAGGTGGAGTTCGCTCCCTCCGCGCGCGAGGAGGGAGGCAATGATGGCGGCCCGCTCCTCCAGGTAGCTGCAAACTGCGGCTGGGATTCCGTTCGGGTCGTGTCGGCGGGTGCGGTCCTGACCCGTCAGGGAGAAGTTCAGCAGTTCGTTCTGCCTCCTGTTGGCGCGGCGGATGATGATGGTGGTGATCGTTCCACCTACGAGGATGAAGGCATAGAGGACAGCCTGGAAGCCCCGATCGCTCCCATCGGCGGTCGTCGTCAGCACGATGAACGCGATGTATGCCGGGACGAGGACCAGAAAGTAGGTGATCGCCAGAAACGTGGATCTAGCTCGCTTGTCCTTCCCCGCCCGTCGAAAGGAGATCCAATAGGATCGCCAGAACTCACGCTTCCAGATCCGCATGACCGCATACCATTGGAGCACCGCACCTGCGCGTGGGCAAGCACTCGGGGGAGCGCTCCAGCGAGCCATGCCTTAGGCCGGGTACTCCGCGCTCCGCGTGCCTCCCGGCGCGTGGTCTCCCGTGGTCTCCAAACGCCTGTAGGTTATAGAGGATTTCGTAGCAGCTAACGGGAATCAAATGCGGCTGCCGCCGGCGCACCTGGGTTCAGATAGGTGCATGTGAACGCCGTGCGCGTGGGCAGCGGCCTTGCGCTTCAGCGCGTGTGCTTCTTCGACCAGGGCAGTGAGCTCGGCTTGCGTCAATTGCGGGACATCGACGTCATCGGTAGGCGAAAGCACGCCGCCGCTGGCGCAGGTCTTGATCACGTCCGCGCCGTACTTGATGTTGAATCGCACTGCGTAGCGCGCCTCATCCGGGGAATTAATCACACCCTCTTCCGGCCCCGTGCGGCGGAAGAGGTCGAAGCGAAAACCGTCGGTGTCGTCGCAGTGGCCACCGGTCGAACCGATCGCGTGAACCGCAACCAACATGCGCGGGCCGGGCACCACTCCGGCATTGATGGCATTGCGCAAGCCCACGTCGATGAAATCGCGCGAGCCCACGTCGCGGACGGTGGTGAAGCCGGCCATCAGCGTGTTGCGCGCATTCGCGGTGGCGCGGATGGCCTGTTCAGTCACCGGACGGCGTAGCGCGAAGAGGATGTTGGCGTTGTAGTCGGGGTTGAATTCCATCGAAAGGTGCGTGTGGGCGTCGATAAAGCCGGGCACGAGCGTAGCATCGCCGAGATCGACCACCCTCGCCCCGCGGGGCACGACGCCACCTACAGATTCGATCTTGCCGTTCGAGACGACCACCAGCCCAGGCTCCACCAGTTGGTCCTGAACGCCATCGAAAAGCCGTGCGGCCTTGATTGCGTAAACGTGTTCCTGGGCGTGGAGGGCTGCGAGCGAGGCCAACAACCCACAGACAAGCCGTGCAGTTTTCATCGGCTCAAGCGTAGCAAAACGGCTGCCGTCCGGTGGTGACCCCTACCTGCGGACCGTTGCCGCGAACAGCGCATGGTGGGCCAGAATGAACAGCGTGCGCCCCCCGTCTCCTCCGAAGATGAGATCGAGCGGACGTTCAGGCACGTCAATCCGGCCGATCGGCGCACCGTTCCCGCCGTAGACGAAGATCTGTCCGTTGGCGATGTAGACGTTGCCGTTCCGGTCAACAGCGACGCTTTCGCCGCCGCGGTTGGCGAAGGGCCGCAAGTCGCTCAGCGTACCGTCCGCGTTCACCAAGCCGCTGTAGGTGACGTCTTCCGAATCGTTGCTGACATAGACGCGATCGCCAGGAAGGGCGCCGATGAAGCCATAAGTGTCCAGGTCGTCGGAGAATCGCCAACCCGCGGTGGAGTCGGCTGGTCCCTGCTGGAACACGCGCCCCGCGGGCAGGAAGGCACTGCCGTCCGGCGAGACATATTGCGTTGGCTTCGGCGCGGACACATCCTGCACGAACATCCGTGCCAGCGTCGTATAGGCAAGGGTACTGAAGTCCAACTGGTCTTTGAATTCGCCGTTATTCCAATAACTGACCGGCAGAATGGCGCGCGCGCCCGGACGCGGTCTGGCTGCCTGGGGTGCAAGCACGGTGATCTGATCCTTGGGCGAACCGGGACGGAAGCAATAGACGGTTCCCTCGGGTCCGGAAGAGGAGAGCACCAGCAGGTCGCCCGCCTTGTCGAACGCCAGGTTCACGGGATCGAGCGGGCTGTCGCGCTCGATGGTGAGCCCCTCGGCGGCCGACCAGCCATAGATGCGCTGCTCGTGGCGATCGACGAAATAGAGCTTGCCTGTAGCATCCACAGCCGCGCCGGCGATGGAAAAGAACCCGTCTTCGAGTTTCTGGACTTGTGAGCCGGCCTCCAGCGCGGCGGAGGCATCGGCGGGCGCGGGCCTGGGCGGATCGGCGGGAATGTCGAGCACGGCAAACTCCCGTTCGCGCACCACCAGATGATGGGTCATATCTTCGATGGCATTCTCGTAGGGGAACTTGCTGGCACGCAGAAAGGTCCCGCAGCCCTTTGCGTCGCACGTGGCATAGCCGCTTTCGGCGTTGACATGGACGTTGCGAAAGTGGATGTCCGCGCAATGATAGATGCGGACCGCGGCCGGCGAAGGCGCGCGGGAGCGCGTTACACGATAGCCGTGATAGTTCGCGATGGTGATGTTCTTCGACCAGGCCAACTCCAGCGACAAGGCTTCCGGACTTTCGCCCGCCTCCTCCTCCGTCTGGGGTGCGTTGAGATCCCAGTTCTCGACGTGATCGAGCTTGATCTCGAGACGGAGGTGGTGTTCGTTGGACAGCTCGTAGACATGGCCGGGTGTTGTGGTGCTAGAAACGTAGAAGCCCGCCTGCGCGAAGGTGTCCGGGGTCCAAATGTCGGCGAAGGTCCCGCCGCCGCCGCGCGTCACCCACAGGCTCGGGTACTGCGAGTCCCAGCGCTTGCGCACGTCGGGATCGGCGGTGTGGTTGTTGTTGTAGGGATTCGTACCGCTGCCGTGACCGCCGAGGAAACGCACGTCGTCGATGAGCGAATGCTCGCCGGCGCACCACATGACGCCCACGGCGCGCGGGTTGATGCCGCCCGCAAGGACGCCGATGCCGCTCAAGATGTTGGATCCGCCGGAGGGTGCGTAGATGATCGCCCGCGCCGGTCCCACGCCTGAATAGGCAGGCGCGCCATCGGGAAGGTCGAACTGCGTGAGGGTCGGGTGCAGACCGATGAGCACGGTGTCCGGCCCAAGGACCAGCGTGTCCCGTACGACGTAGTGTCCGCTGGGAAAGTAGAGCACCCGGTGCCGCTCGATGGCCTTTTGGAGGGCGGCGGTGTCATCGGTGGACCCGTCGCCAGCGACTCCGAGCGCGTGAACGTTCACCCATTCGTTCGCCGGTGGCAGGGCAGGAATCGCGGGCGGGAGCGGCGCGGGCAAGGCATCGAGCGGTGCGGCATCGTAGAGCGTGCCGAGCGCTCCCATCTGCCCCAAGCCGGGCACAATGAGACCGTAGTTGAAGTTTTTGACCCGGTAGACCGGGCCCTTTCCGGAGATCTTCCTCCCGCTTTCGCGGAAGAGCGCGACGACGGGCACGTCCTTGAAGAGGCCGTTCTCGAAGGCGATCTCATTGAGAGGGCTGTGCTCGCTGCCGATGACGACAGCCGCGCGCGCAACGTTCTCGAAGCGGCATTCCTTGACCCACAACTGGTCATAGTATTGAGGATCGATATCGATCGCGGTGGGAACATCCCGAAACGTGCCGCGGATCAGCGTGAGCCCGGCCTCGTGCTCGCGAATCGCGGCCTCGCGCTGACCTTGGAAGACTGAGTCGAGCAGAGTGAACTGCCACGCCGGCGAGGTCTTTTCCGTGAGGATGGCGTAGCGGCCGCCATAAAAGTGCAGGTCTTCGGCCTCGTTGCCGACTTGGTACAGCGCCGCAAGACCGGAGCCGATACGGAAATCCATGTGCGTCAGAAAGGCGTGTTGCGCGACGTGGAAACGGATGGCCACCGCGGCCGGGTTGTCGTCGCCGATCTCGAAATCGATATTACTCATCGCCGAGTAGAAGGTGCCCGAGTTTGCGTCGGCGATCTCGGCGTTGGGCGGGACGCTGCCCGGCGGCGGAAACGGAACCTTATCGAAGATCGGGAGCCGGTGGCCGGGGCGCGGTCCCGTGAACATCACCATCACACCGATGCCGCTCTCGAAGCCTGGCGTGTTGGGCGCTAGCAGGAAGACGGGGCGCGTGACGCCGTACCCGAAAACGCGCACGCCCGGCCACACGTAGACGGTCTGCGTCAGCCGATACCGGCCCGGCGGAACAAAGACGATTCCCTCGCGGACATTGTTCTCAGCCCTGTCGATGGCGGCCTGGATTGCGGTGCTGTCGTCGTCTTTGCCGTTGGCGTGAACGCCGAATTCGGGGGCCGTCAAATAGACTGCTTTGGGATCATCCGGCCGCGTGTCGATGACCGATGCCGCGAGCGCGGCAGTCGAGAAAATGCCTGGCAACAATACGCCCAGCAGCAGAGTGGTTCTGGTATGCGTGCACATGCCCGTTCCTCTTGTTCTACATCAGGGCACGACGGGGCAGCAAACTCCGACTCACGTCTTCCGGCCTCGCCGCTGACTGGTCCGGACAACACGTCTGCCCGGCTTGAGGCCTTCCCACATCGCGCGCACAGTCTCGCGAATGATCTTCGGGTCCATCCGGCCGTCATGCGCGCCCATCCTCTCGAAGAACACCACGGTATGCGCCGTAGACCAGACCACCAGCGCCGCCGCCCCAGGATTCACAGGGCCGATACGGCCGGCGCGCTGCTCCTCCACGAAGAAGTGACCCAGGGCATTCCGCAACTGCGACAACGGATTATCGGGGTGGCGCCGGGTGAACTCTTCAAAACGAAAAGACGGGTGAGCCACCAGAGGCAGCAAGACGGGAAGCGTCTCACGCCAGTAGTCGATCATCGCGAAGGTCAGTTTCTCGAGCAGAGCCTGGCCCTTGCTGCGCGGATGGCGAAGCAGTTTATCCAGGTCCGCCGCCGGCGGGATCATGGCGGCGAAGAACAGGTCTTCTTTCGTGGGAAAGCGCTGGAAAATCACACCCTCGGAGACGCCCGCCCGCCGCGCGATCTCCTTCGTCGAGGCCCCGACGCCGCTCTCGACGAAGACCTTGCGTGCGACGTCCAAGAGTTCGGCGTCGGATATCAGCTTCTTTCGTCCCATCCGAGACGACGATACATCACGGCTTGCGCGCGAGCAAGTAGAGCGTGCCAGGACGCGTGCCTTCCTCCACGATTTTGAAGCCCGCCTCGCGCAGAAAGCCCTCCCACGCGCGGGGGCCGTGCAGGTGGCTGTGGAGAACGACCGGTCCCCACGCGATATCGATCCAGAATTCCTTGCCAATGAGGATCAACAGAAAATCGCCGCCGGGTTTCAGCACTCGGGACGCCTCGCTCAAGGATTGCGCAATTCCGGGCCGATCCAGGTGATCGATGGCGTAAGCGCTCACTACGCCGTCGAAGGAGTTGGGTTCAAACGGCAGCGCCCGCATGTCGCCGGCTTGAACGCTGGCCCGCTGGTCCACCCCGGCAGCCCGGAGGTTGGCCATGAGCTTCCGCTCGCCCTGTTCAACCAGCGACTTCCACGGGCCCTCCCGCCCAAAATGTCTCTCATAGGAGGCGCCGAACAGATCTAGCGCCACCACGGTCGCGGCAGGACGAGCCTCCAGCACCATCAGCGTGGAGCGCCCCGTGCCCGCTCCCATGTCGAGCACTTTGCCCGAGCCCGAGGCCAGGAACGCCTGTGTGGGCAGCGAGGCGCGGCCGTTGATGTCCATGCCGAAGCGCATGATCGCGAAGCCCGCCACCGCCCAGACAGTCACCAGGCCGAACAGCCCCAGCCAGAATTTCGGCCACTTCCGCACCGACGCCAGAAGCACGAGGGCCAATCCTACGGCGGCGACCGGCAGGTGCGCGTAGGAGAGGAACCAAGGGTAGCCGAAGTCAATATGTGAGTGCATACTTATTTATAGCACAGGCCCGCGGTCTGTCAAGAGGGCGCGGCATCACCGCTCCGCCCGGCACCACCGCCTCGCTTGAACGTCCCCATCAGACCTGATACGCTTGATCGGCTGCCCGGCGTGGCCGGGGCGGGAGGGATTATGGCAGACTCACGTCGCGATTTCATTCGATCCGGAGCGGCGCTCGCCGCGGGGATCACGGGATTGGCATCGGCCTCGGGCGCGCAGCAGCCTCCCAGCGGCGCCCCGGCCGCCGTCCAGGTGCCGAAGGTGAAGTTCGGCGGCGTCGAGATCAGCCGCCTCGTTCTCGGCGTGAACCAGTTCTACGGCTTCTCGCACTACAACCACAACTTGGATGAAACCATGCGCGAGTGGTACACGCCGGATCGCGTCTGCGAGGTACTGCATCGGGCCACCACGTACGGCATCAACGCCTTCAACTATTACCACTCGGAACGGGCGCTCGCGGACTGGTCGCGATTCGTCGCCGAAGGCGGCAAGATGCACCTGATTCCGCAGGTGGGCGCCGGAGCGGACGCCACCAAGCTGGTCAAGACTCTGCACCCGCTCGGGCTCCAGCGGCAGGGGGAAGTCGTTGACGACGCCTGGCAGGCCGGGCGCATGGACAGCGTGAGGGAGTGGTGCAAGAAGGTGCGCGATCTGGGCGTGCTGGTGGGCGTCGGCACGCACATCCCCGAAGTGATCGCCAAGATCGAAGAAGAGAACTGGGATGTCGATTTCTACGCAGGCTGCGTCTACAACCGGCGGCGCACGCCCGAGGAATGGAAGAAGGCGCTCGGCGGGGAAATGATGGAGATGCCGCACGACATCTACATGGCGAGCGATCCCCCACGCATGTACCGCGTTATGCGCCAAAGCAAGAAGCAGTGCTTCGCCTTCAAGATTCTCGCCGCCGGGCGCATCGGCCCAGAAGGCATCGAGCAGGCGTTCCGCAACGCGTTTGACAGCATCAAGCCGGCCGATTGCGTCTACGTGGGCATGTTCCCGAAATTCCGGGACGAGGTTCGCATTAACGCCGAGATCGTCGCGCGCGTGCTGGCGCGGGGGTGATGCGGCCGCGCTGTTTATGGCTTCGCGGAGCGCAGCGTGACTGTCTTGCCGGCGACCATGAAGGACCCCTTGCCCTGATGGTGAATCGTGCGCGGACGCTTCCTGACTGGGTCGATCCAGGCTTTGACTACCTCCAGGATAAACAGACAATACTTGGCCACCGCCCTGGTATCGATCACCTTGCATTCCAGGTTGGCGTAGCACTCAGCGATCAGCGGTGGCCGGACCTTGGAGGCAGCGACTGGCGTGAGCTTGAACTTATCGAACTTATCGACCTTCCGGCCTGAGCAGTTCCCGCACGCCACGACCTTCTCGGCCAGCTCCACGGTCGGGATGTTGATCACACACTCACGGGTCGCTCTGAGAATCTGAAACGTGAAGTTCCGATTGCTGACTACGCATGCAACCAGCGGCGGTCGGAACTCCAACATCGTGTGCCACGACTGCGTCATGACATTGGGCCGCCCCTTCGCGGCCGTCGTAAGCAGCACGACGGGTCCCGGTTCGAGCAGGCGGTAGACCTTCGACAGCGCAAGTGATCTTCTGGGCACGAGAGCGCTCCGGTGCGTGCGAAATGAGCTCTTACTGGCCGATGTGAAACGTGCCGTGAAGCGGCAGGTCGCGCGACGAACCGCCCACTTCGACCGCGTACTCGCCCGAAACAAGATCCCATCCATTCGTCGCCTCGTTGAAGATGGACAGATAGTGGGAGTTCAGGTCGAGCGACACGGTTCTCGATTCGCCCGGCGCCAGTGGGATCTTCGTAAATGCCACCAGGCGCTTGAACTGTTCGCCCGCGGCCGCCGGAAGCGTAGCGTACACCTCGGCGATCTCGGCTCCGGCTCGCGCGCCAGTATTCTTCACCTCGAACGTCACCCCGGCCGGCGAGACCTTCAGGCCCGAGTAGCTGTAGGTGGTATAGGACAGTCCATAGCCGAACGGAAACAGCGGCTGCTTGTTCTTCGCGTCAAACCACTTGTATCCGACCAGCAGTCCCTCGTCGTATTCGATATCGAACGGCCGCCTGTTGACCTTCCAGGGTGCGCCTGGAAACCACTCGCGCTCCTCGCCCGCGCGCGGCGGAGGCTGCAACATCGCCGTCGGGTGCGGCAGGTCCGCATCCGCCTTCGCGAAAGTGACGGGCAGTTTGGCCGACGGGTTCACGTCTCCAAAGAGAATACTCGCGATGGCCTGGCCGCCCCGTGTGCCCGGATACCAAGACTCCAGAACCGCGCTGACCCCGTCGATCCACGGCATGCTGACGGAGCCGCCGGACTCGATCACAACGACTGTGTGCGGATTGGCGGCCGCCACCGCTGCTACCAGTTCATCCTGCCGGCCAGGCAGCGAGAGGCTTGGCAAGTCGGCGCCTTCGCTCGCTGGCTGGCCGACGAATACCACCGCCACATCCGAAGCCTTCGCCAGGGCTGCGGCCGCATGCGCGTCCGTGCCTGGATCGAATTCCACTTTGGCGCCCGGCGCCTTCGCGCGAATCGCTTTCAACGGAGACGATCGATGCCAGACGACCTGGTTGAATGGGCCGGATTCCGTACCCGTGACGGCGTTCCCACCGATCGGATCGACCTGTGCGGAGCCCCCGCCCGAGAGCACGCCGGCGTCCGCGTGCGCCCCGATGACTGCAATCGAATGGATGTTCGATGCGTCTAGCGGCAACTGGCCGTTCGCGTTCTTCAGCAGAACAATGCTCTGTTCGGCGACGCGTTCGGCCACTTCCAGTCCGTGAAGCACGTCGGGGACGCGACGATCCGGCGGGTTGTCGAAGAGCCCCACCGCGAACTCGCTGCGCAAAACCCGGTGCACCATGTTGTCGAGGCGTGCCCGCGAAACCTCACCGCTCTCCACCGCCGTCTTGAGAGCCGCGCCAAAGAAATCGGCTTCGGGCATCTGCAGGTCCAGCCCGGAGTTGGCAGCCTTGGCGGTGCTGTGCGTCGCGCTCCAGTCGGAAATGATGAAGCCTTGGAAGCCGAAGTCCTTCTTCAAAACCTGGTTCAGGAGATAATCGTTCTCGCACGCGTAAACGCCGTTGACCAGGTTATAGGAGCACATCACCGCGCCCGCGCCGGAACCCTTGAGGGCTATTTCGAACGCCAGCAGGTCGCTTTCACGCATAGCCCGCTTTCCAACCTTCACGTTGACGAACCCTCGGCCGCTCTCCTGATCGTTCATGGCATAGTGCTTCAGGTCGCCGATGATGCCTTGCTCCTGGAGCGCCTTCATTTCGACGCCCACCAGCGTACCGGCCAGCACCGGATCTTCGCCGCGATACTCGAAATTGCGCCCATTCCGCGCCTCGCGCGTGAGATCGACGCCGCCGCCCAGCGACATCGTGTACCCCTGATCGCGCAGTTCCCGGCCGATGAGCGCTCCGTACTCTCGAGCCAGTTCGACGTCCCAGCTCGACGCTTCCGCAATACCCGAGGGCAGCGGTGTGGAATAACGGCCGAAGTTGGATGAGTGCGTTACGCCGACCGCCGCGTCCGCCATCTGCAGGTCGGGAATTCCCAGGCGTCGAAGGCCGGGAATGAAGCCGGCGTTGCCCAGGGCTCTGGCCGGCAGATCGGCGGGAGCGGCGAGCACTTCCGTCCAACCATTTCCGTGAAGAAGCGCGATCTTCTCGTCGAGCGTGAGCGCCTTAACGACCAGGTCGGCGCGCTGATCGGGAGAAAGAGTCTTGTCCATCCAGGGAAGGGCCGGCTCAGACTGAGCAAACAAGGACGCCGCGGACAGCGTCAGCGCCAAAGCGGTAGCGGTGAAAAGAGATCTCTTGGTTGTCATGGTATGAAAGCCTCCGGTCATTATCGCGCAGGGCGCGCCTGAAGGGGCCTGCGCTGACACGGAACGCAGGCCGTCCCCCTTTCGGGTCCTAGAATCGCTATACTACTGGGCCATGTCGATTCTAACCGGCTGCCTGCTCGGATTCGCCGCCTGGTTCCTCGTGCGCTTCCTCCTGATGGGGATCTACACAGTGGACCAGAACGAACGGGCGGTCAAGACTGCGTTCGGGCGCGCGGAGCGCGTGCCTGGCGGCAAGACCACCCTCGATCTCCCTATCGCGGAGCATCTGCTGGCCGAAGAGAAGTCGCGCTACACCTACCCGCAGGTCCGCGTGATCGCGCCCGGCGGGCCGTATTTCAAGATGCCTTGGGAGAAGGTCTTCAAGGTGTCGATCGCCACGGAGACCATGAACATGGCCGCCGATCTGGAGACGCCGCAGGCCAACAACGGCGGCACGCTTCTCGAAGCGGTCACCAAGGACCAGCTCAACACCGGCCTGACCGGCCAGATCCGCTACCGCGTCGCCGAGAGCAATCTGTACGCCTACCTGTTCGGCATCAAGCAGCCCATCGTTCACGTCATGGGCTATTTCATTTCCGTGCTCCGGCAGAAGATCGCCAACTTCGAGGCCAAGCCCGTGCCCGCCGTCGTGGCAGCCGCTGCGCCAACCGGATCGCCAACCCTGCTCGGCGCCGATGCGGCCGGCGTCTCGATCAACGACCTTCGCAAGAACCTCCGGGACCTGAACGACTACATGGATTCCGAGTGCCTGGCGACCGCGGCCCGCTATGGCGTCACGCTCGACGCTTCGTTGATCACCGGCATCGATCCGCCGCCCGACGTCGAATCGGCGCTGGCAGCGATCAATACCGCGCACAACCAGGTGTCGAGCGATATCAGCCTGGCGCAGGCCGCCGCGGATCAGAAGATCGTGCAGTCGCGCCGCGCCGTGGAGATAGAAACGCTGAAGGCGCAGGCCGAGGTTGCACCGCTTCGCAAGATGGCCGAAGAACTGGGTGGCCTGAAGGTCCGCGGGGTGGGCCTTCTCGCAACTTATGTGCGCAACGTGCGGCTGGCGCTCTACGCCAAAGCCCAGCAGGTGTTTCTGGAGGTGAACCAATGACATCGCTTCCGATCGACTGGTTGATCGCGACCGGAGTGACGTTCCTGGCGCTGTTCATTCTGGAACCGCTGCTGCTCGGGGTGCTGCGGGTCTTCGGCTTCTATACCACCGTGCACGAGCGCACCTGCAAGGTCTACGTCCTATTCGGAAAAGTGATCGGCATGATGGACGAGCCGGGACTCCATTTTCTGCCGCAGAAGCTGGGCTCCGCGGCGTTCCTCGTGAATTTTCTCGGAACCTGCTACACGCTGGACCTGCGCGTGGACCAGGAATACCTCCGCAGCGAGCCCGTCAATTCCGAGGAGGGCGCGCCCATGGGAATCGGCATCTGGTATGAGATGCAGGTGAGCGACCCGGTGGCGTATCTGTTCAAGAACGCCGATCCGCGCGGCTCTCTGCGGGCCAACGTCAGGAATGCGGCCGTCCGCTGCCTCAGCAACATGCCGCTGGCCGAGATGCTCGAGACGCGCCACAAAATGAGCCAGACCGTTCGGGCGGAGGTCACCGAGAAATCGGAGGCGTGGGGCTACACGCTCGGTTCGGTTTACATCCGCAAGGTTCACTTCCGCGACGAGGGGATGATCAAGCAGATCGAGGAGAAGGTGGTGAACCGGCTGCGCCAGGTGACTTCGGCGATCAAGCAGGATGGCGCCAACCAGGTCAGCATCATCACCAGCTCGGCCGAACGCGAGGCCGCGGTGGAGTTCGCCAAGGCGGCGGCGATTCGCCCGAACATGATCGGCGCGGCGCTAGGCGATATTGCGGCGGATCCAGACGTGGCCGGCGCGCTGTTCGATATTCTCGAGAGCCAGAAAATGCTCGATAGCGGGGCGCGGCTGACGCTGCTGCCTCGGGGCTCGGGCGGCGGCCTGCTCGAGTTGCTCGCCTCCCGAACCGGGACACCGCCGCCCCTTCCGGAGCGCGCTTGACCTGTGACGTGGCATCGAAAGCTCGAACGCTATTTTGAATTCGAGGAACTGGGCACCAACTGGCGGACGGAAACGCTCGCCGGCGCGACCACGTTCCTGACGATGGCCTACATCGTCTTCGTCAATCCGGCAATCCTGCACGACGCGGGGATGCCGCTGGCGGCGGTGACGGCGGCCACTTGCTTTTCGGCCGCCTTCGCGAGCCTTCTGATGGGCATCCTCGCGCGGTACCCGATAGCCCTGGCGCCGGGGATGGGCATCAACGCTTACTTCGCCTACACGGTGGTAAAGGGCATGGGCGTTCCGTGGCAGACGGCGCTGGGCGCGGTGTTCCTCTCCGGCGTCGCCTTCCTGCTGCTGACGGCGTTCGGCATCCGCCAACTGATTGTCGCCGCGATCCCGCAGGAGCTGTATGCCGCGGTGGCGGCCGGCATCGGCCTCTTCATCGCCCTTATCGGCCTTCGCAATTCGGGCATCGTCGCGGCCAATCCGCAGACCACTGTCACGCTGGGCAATCTGAGGGCGCCGGAAACGCTGCTTGCGATCTTCGGCTTGGCGCTCACCGGAGGCCTGCTGGCCCGCGGCGTCCGGGCGGCGATGCTGATCGGAATCCTGGGGACGACGGCCGCCGGCGCTGCCTTCGGCATGGTGCACTGGCATCCGCAGACGCTGCACTGGGCCGACGTCGGCGCCACCGCCCTGAAGCTCGATGTGCGCGCGGCGTTGCGACTGGGATTCCTGGAGGTCGTCTTCGTTTTTCTGTTCGTCGATCTGTTCGACAACATCGGCACGCTGATCGGGGTAACGAAGAAAGCGGGACTGATCGACCAACAGGGCCGCATCCCACGGCTCGAACGGATTCTTTTTGCGGACGCCACGGCGACTGTGGCGGGCTCGCTCACTGGCACTTCGACCGTGGTGAGTTACATCGAGAGCGCGGCAGGCATCTCGGCGGGCGGACGGAGCGGCTTCACGGCGGTGGTAGTCGGCCTGCTGTTTCTTGCGGCGCTGTTCGTGACGCCGGTTGCGGGCATCGTGCCGGCCGCGGCCACGGCGCCGGCGCTCATCATCGTGGGCTGCATGATGCTATCGGCCGTGGCCGAGATCCCCTGGTCGGACCCCGCGCTGGCCCTGCCGGCGTTTCTCACGATGGTGACGATTCCACTTACCTCGTCGATCGCTAACGGAATCGCTTTTGGCTTCATCGCGTACGCAGTGCTCAAAACAATTCGCGGCGAGTGGCGCAAGGTGAGCTGGCTGGTCTACCTGCTTGCGGCGCTGTTCATTGCGCGGTTCGCGTATTTGTCGAACGGTTGAGGCTCCTGGGGCGGCCCCACCGGGCCCTCACCCGTGCGAAGATTGAAAGTTCTCGGGCCGAAGGGGCCCACCGGCTTTCTGGCCGGCCACACGCAAACGGAGCGATCCCGCTGTGCTCCGCGGCGCTGGCCGGCCAGATTCATTTTCAGATGGTCATGGCGGTGAAGCCGCCGTTGACGCGGATGATCGCCCCCGTGACGAAGGACGCGGCGCGCTCGGAGGCCAGCCACACCACGGCGCCCACCATCTCCGAAGGCTCGCCGAACCGTGCCGCGGGCGTGTGCGCCATGATGCTTGCGACCCGCTCCGGCGTGAGCACCTTGCGGTTCTGCTCGGCGGGAATGAAACCGGGCGCAATGGCGTTCACGCGCACCTTGTGGGGCGCCAGCTCGCGCGCCAGGAATTGGGTCAATTGATTGACGCCGCCCTTTGAGATGCTATACGTGAACACCTTCGACAGCGGTGGGCCCGAGGACGCCGAGGAGACGTTGATGATGGAGCCGCCGCGTCCAGCCTCCACCATGTTCTTGCCGAACACCTGGCAGGCAAGCAACATGCTTTTCAGATTCACATCGAGGATGCGCTGCCATTCCTCTTCGCTGATCTCGAAGAAAGGCGTGGCGGAGTTGATCCCCGCCGCGTTGAGCAGGATGTCGGCGGCGCCGAATTCGCCCAGAACGATTTCGAGCGCACGGCTGAGATCGGCCTTGCGCGTCGCATCGCATTGAATGCCGATGGCGTGGTGGCCCAGCGCGCGGATCGCGGCCGCGCGGGTCTCGGCGTGTGCGGCATCGAGGTCGAGGACTGCCACGCCGGCGCCGGCCTGGGCGAATCCGCTGGCCATCTCGCCGGCGAGCACTCCGCCTCCGCCGATCACCACAGCAGTCTTGCCTTCGAGCGAGAACATGTCGTTTGGCATAGCGCTTACCGTTTTACCACGCGGGCGGGCGGCGGGTTCACAATGGGGAAGGTATGCTGTTCGCCTTGGCGCTTTCCGTTATGGCCCCTGCCCACGCGATAGCCGCAAGACCAGTCGCGAACATGTATTCGAAACCCGACGCGCAAGCCAGCGTGGTCTCGCAGGCCATCTACGGCGCCTCGGTTCGCGTTCTGGAAAAGCAACAAGCCTGGGCCAAAGTGGAAACGCCGGACGAATACACCGGCTGGATGCCGCTCGCCTCCCTCCGACCGTTGCGCGCCGGCGAGACGGCATATGCCGCGGCCGGGCGGGTGGCGCGGGTCGAGAGCCTTTTTGCGAATCTATACCGCGAGCCGGATGTGACCCGCCACGAGCCGCTGCTTACCGTCCCCTTCGAAACGCGCCTGGAAGTGACCGCCGAGCCCGCCGGCGACGGCGGCCGATGGATCGGCGTGAGGCTGGTGGGCGGCGCGCCGGCGTGGGTCGCGCGCGGCGATGTGAGCTTCGACGTGCCGAATTTAACCACCGCCGATCTCGCTGCCTTCAGCAAGCGGTTTCTGGGTCTGCCCTACCTCTGGGGCGGCGTTTCCACCTTCGGGTACGATTGCTCGGGATTCGTCCAGATGCTGTATCGCCGGGCCGGCGTGCCGCTTCCGCGCGACGCGCAGCCGCAGGCGGATTGGAGCGGCCTCGTTGGGGTCGAGCGAAAAGATCTGCGGCCGGGCGACCTGGTCTACTTCGGCAGCTCCGGCCACCAGATCACACACACGGGGATGTATCTCGGCGGCGGAGAGTTCATCAGCGCCACGGTCCACGAGCATCCCGTCGTGCGCGTCGACCGGCTCGACGATCCGCACTGGGCCAGATTGTTCGTGGCCGCAAGGAGGCTGAAATGAACCGCCGCGATTGGATGAAGACCGCGATGGCGGTGCCCGCCGCTATGAGCGGCGCCGCCGCGGAAGGGTCCGCGAAAATCGAGACGCGCGTCGCGCGCCTGATGCTGAAGCACACCTGGACCACCACGATGTCCTCGAGCCAGTACCGCGAGGTGATCCAGCTCGATTACACCCGCGATGGCGTGACCGGCCTCGGCGAGGGCGCGCCGATCGTGCGCTATCGCGAAGACGCCCGATCCGCGCAGGCGGCGCTCGAAGGCATCCGCGGCTATATCGAGACCGCCAATCCGTGGGAGTTTTCGAAGGTGATGAGAGAGGTCTCGCAGCGTATGAAGGGCCAGTACGCCGCCAAAGCCGCGCTCGACATCGCGCTCATGGATTGGGCGGGCCAGAAGCTCGGCATTCCGCTTTACCGCTACTTCGGGCTCGATCCGCGCGATGCGCCCGTGACCACGTTCTCGATCGGCATCGACACGCCGGAGATCACGCGCCAGAAGGTGCGCGAGGCGGCCGAGTATCCCGTGCTGAAGATCAAGGTGGGCCTGGCGACCGACGAGCCGACCATCGAAGCGGTGCGCAGCGTCACCAACAAGCCGCTGCGCGTGGACGCCAACGAAGGGTGGAAGGACAAGGAAGAGGCCGTCCGCAAGATCCGCTGGCTCGAAACGCAGGGCGTCGAGTTCGTGGAGCAGCCCATGCCGGCCGCGATGCTCGAAGAGACCCGCTGGGTTCGCCAGCGCGTGAAGATGCCGCTCATCGCCGACGAGGCCTGCGAGTTCCCGTCCGACGTGGCGAAGTGCGCGGGCATCTACGACGGCGTCAACGTGAAGCTGGACAAGTGCGGCGGCATTCTCGAAGCATACAAGATGATCCAGGTGGCCAAGGCGGCGGGAATGAAGACCATGCTGGGCTGCATGATCTCGAGCTCGATCTCGGTGACCGCCGCGGCGCACCTCTCGCCGCTGGTCGATTACGCCGATCTCGACGGCAACCTGCTCATCGCCAACGACGCGCACACCGGCGTCCGGGTCGTGAACGGCAAGCTGATTCTTCCGGACGGGCCGGGGCTGGGACTGCGGTCCGTATAGGGCCGGACGGGCGGCGAGCGGCCTACCCTTTACCCTTCAGATCCTCGGCGGCTAGCGGAGGAGGAGGCTCATGGCCGTCGTGGGATTTCACGCCGTAGCGGGTTCGGGCGTCGAGAAGTTTAGCCACCTCCGCGCGGGGTAGCGCCCTGGCGCCCCCGAGCAACTCCGCTACCAGCGTGACACGGGCCAGATGTTCCACGGTCTCCATCCGGAAGAGAGCTTCGTAGACGTCGTGTCCATAGGAGACCGCGCCGTGGTTGGCCATCAGCAGCGCATCGTGCCCGGGAATGAGCGGCAACATGGGAGCGGTCAGCTCGTCTGTTCCAGGCAAACCGTAATCGGCGAGGGGTACGGAGCCCAGGCCGATGATCACTTCGGGAAGCAGGGCCAGATCGAGAGCGCGGCCGGCAGTGGCGAAGCCGGTGGCAACAGGCGGGTGGGCGTGGAGCACCGAGCGCACGTCGGGCCGCAGCTTGTAGACAGCCAGGTGCATGGCGATCTCGGTCGTGCAGTGTTTCGAGCCCTCGATCTTGCACCCGGCCGCGTCGCAGACGATGAGGTCTTCGGGCTGCATCATGCCTTTGCAGACGCCGGTGGGTGTGCACAGGATGCGGTCGTCCTCGAGACGTATGCTGATGTTTCCGTCGTTGGCGGCGACCCAGCCCTTCTTCCAAACGATGCGCCCGACCTCGACGATGTTCTGGCGATGTTCGCGCTCGGTTGTTAGCATCGGAACAAAAATTGTACCAGATGGCCGGGCACAGGCTCCTCCACAGGCGGATGACTACACGGATGCCGGCTCGGCGACCGGGGTCGCGGGCGCGCCGCGGCTGGAGTCGGGGGCCACGTCCGACGCCGCGAGCGCTCCCAGGAGAGCAAACGTGAGGGCCGCGAGCGCCGGCTCTTGAAGCGGGTAATCTACGAAAGCATGCAGGAAAACCGCGACCACGCCGATTCCCCATCGGCGGCGCGCGGAACAGAAGACGGCGGCCGAAGCCAGCGCTGCGGTGACGGCGACGAACGGCAGACCGCCCTCCGCCGCCCACTCCGCCCAGTCGCAGTGGGCGTGATTGGCGAACGCGCCGGTGTCGATGGTGGCGTAGGCGGGATACGCCGTAGGCCACGTGCCGAGGCCGAAGCCGAGCCAGGGCCGCTCGCGTAACATGGCGATAGAAGATTGGACGAACTCACGCCGGACCGACAGTGGATCGGGTTCCTTGAATCGCGACAGCAGGTAGCCCGGGCCGGCGATGGCCAGCAGGATCGCGGTCGCCGCCCCAAGCTTCCAGACGGCGCCGGGCGCACGGCGTCCCGCCAGCGCGAGCACGACCACGATCTCCAGGGCGACCAACACGGTTCCCGCTCTCGATCCGCTGGCCACCACCGAGGCGGCCATCAGCGCGGCCGCGGCCAGCCAGAGGAAACCGTTGCGAGGCCGCGCCAAGCCTTTGAGCAACGCCAACGGCACGGCGAGTTCGATGAAGGCGGCGTAGCTGTTGCGGTAGATGAAAGGGCCCAGGACCAGGTCCTGATAAGGGGTCGGGAACAACCAGAAGATGCGTCCGCCCGAGGTGAATAGCTGCACCAGCGAGACCGCGGCGATGGCCGTAGCGAACCAGAGCAGCGCGTCGAGAAAGCTGTTCAGGCGGGTGACGTCTCCGAAGAGCTGGAGCGCCAGGACAAAGATCGTCAGGTAGGCCGTCCAGACAAGGGCAGCGTTGCCGGTTTCGAAGCGATCGACGCTCGTGCCGGCCCAAAGTTGAACGAGCGGCCAGGCGGCCGCCCAGGCCAGCGCCGCTACCAGCGGACTGCCTTCGAGCGCGATCGGCTGCAGGACCAGCCGCACGGCCCAGACCGCACCGAGGGCGAACACGACGCCGTCGAAGATCGAAACCGCCCAGGCGCCCGAGGCGGAAATTGCGAGGATCCCGAAGGCGAGGGCCGCTATAAGCACCAGGGCGGAGAGCCGGACGAAGCGCGCCGGCGGCTGCGCCAGCACCTGCCTCGGACGCGTCCGGAGATCCGCCACGGCGCACGCCACTAGTAGGCTCCGTTGCGGGCCAGCACCGCTTTCACCGTCCGCGCCAGGATGTACGCATCGAGCCACAGCGACCAGTTGCGGATGTAGTAGGTGTCGAGTTTCTCCTGCACGGCCAGATTGCCGTCGCTCCGCGCTTCCACCTGCCACAGGCCGGTGAGGCCGGGCGTCACATGGCCGCGCAGCCGGCGAAACTCGGAGTCGAATCGGTCGAGATGGTAGAAGGGGAACGGCCGCGGGCCCACCAGGCTCATCTCGCCCCGCAACACGTTCCACAACTGGGGCAGTTCGTCCAGGCTGGTGCGGCGCAGCAGGTCGCCCACGCCGGGCAGCACGCGGGGATCGTTCTTCAGCTTGAAGTGCTGTCGCCACTCTTCGCGCGCGCCGGCATTGCGCTCCAGGTGCTCTCGCAACAGGTCGTCGGAACGAAGGTACATCGTGCGCAGCTTGAGAACGCGAATGGTCGATCCGGCCTCGCCTTCGCGTTCCTGTGCGTAAAACGCGGGCCCCGGATTCACGCGCTTGATCCAAAGCGCCGCCAGGGCCATTACCGGCAGCGCCATCACGCCGAAGACGACGCCGAGCACGAGATCGATGGCGCGCTTCAGCCGCCGGTTCAGCGGCACCAGCAGGTTCTGGCGCAGTTCGAGACCCAGCACACCGCCCAGATCGCGCGCCGTCACCCACAGGCTCGCCATCCCCAGCAGGTCGGGAACGATGATGACGTGCGGGAACACGGCCGCCCGGTGCTCGAGGATCTCGAGCAACTGCTTGGCCGAAAGCGACGGCATCGCGACCAGGGCATGGCGTATGCCGTAAGCCCTGCCGATGGCCGGCGCGTCCGCGAGCGGTCCCGCGATCTCGACGCCAGCGCAAGCGCTAAGGCGCCTGTGTTCTCCGTCGTCCAGGCACGCCACCGGCTTCAGTCCGAGCGCCGGCTGGCTCTTGAGGGCGCCGATGACCAGGTGCGCCGCCCGGCCTGCGCCGAAGATCAGAATCGGCACTCCCCACCAGGGGCGCCGGGCGAACAGAGCGCGCGCGCCCGCCCTGGCCAGCGGCACCAGCACCGTTGAGAGCAGCCACTTGACCACAAAAACGCCGCGCGAAAATGTGGCCACGTCCTTGTGTAGGAAGATGGCGCCCGCCAACGCGAGAAAGACGATGCCGTTGGCGGCCGTCAGGCGCCGCAACTCCTCGACCGGGCTCAGGCCCACCCCCGGGTACAGCCCGAGCACGGCATAGGCGATCAGGAACAGCGGCGCCGTGGACCAGATCCGGTAGTTGCCGCCCGCGGCCGGGTTCACCAACAGCCAAAGCGAGGTGGCCAAAGCTGCGGCCATCGCCAGACCGGCCGTGTCGGCGGCAGCCAGAATCAGGCCGGTCGCCAGCGGCCGCGCGTGCACCTCGGAGCGGGCCCGCCCGCGAATTCGCGTGGCGTAGAGGTCGAGCGTCGGATTCATCGGGATTGCCAGAGACCCAGCAGTTGAGCCAGGAACAGCACGACGAAGCGGGGGTTGTGTTTCAGATACCGGAGCGCCAGCCGGCGAGGCTCGCTGGCCAGCCGGAACAGCCATTCGAGACCGGCACGCATCATCCACCGCGGCGCCTGACGCTTGGCGCCACTCAGGAAGTCGAAGGCCGCCCCAACGCCCAGCATCACCGCTCGAATCCGGCCGCGGTGCGCAGCCATCCATCGCTCCTGTTTGGGAGCGCCCAGCCCGACAAACAGAATGCGGGCGCCCGAGGCGTCGATCTGCGCCGTGACAACGCGGTCCTCCTCTTCGCTGAGCGGGCGGAAAGGCGGCGCCCATGCGTAAGCGATATCGAGGCCGGGGTAGCGCTTCTGGACGGCGTCGAGGAGCCGCCCGAGGACCGCATCCGTCGCGCCGTAGAAACCGACCGGGATTCGCTCGCGTTCGGCCACACCGAGCACGCACGGGGTAAGGTACGGACCGTAGACCCGGGTGGCGCGCCGGATGCCCAGCAGCCGCAGCCCCCACACCAGCGGCATGCCGTCGGGGACGACCAGATCGGCTCCATTCATAACCTGGCCGAAGGCGGGCGAGTCGTAGGCTTCCATTACGTTGTTCACCGTGGCCACCGCGACGGTGCGCGACTCGCCGTCGCGCGCCCAAGCTGCGACTTGAGATGACGCGGCGGGATACGAGGTCGCATCCGCGCGCATTCCGAGAATAAACCGGGATTCGACGGCCAGGGAATGGTGCACGCGCTCAGAAATCAGGCGGACCGCTGCCACGCAGTTCGGTCTCGGCTGCTAGGTGGAGGATGGCTCGGCGATCCGGCCGCGACGAGATCCGAACGTGCGAAGAGACCGGATCGTTCGAGGAGTCAGACTCCTTCGAGACGGGTAGCGCGGCCAGAAAGGCCCGGTGCCGCAACGGGGCAGCGCTCGAGGACCACCTCATATCGAGCCACCGGGGCCGTGCCGGTGGCCGCTCCTACCAGCACTCCTAGCGGCCCCATGGCGAAAACGTAGGTCATAGGGTTGTCGGTAATCATCATCAGGCACATTCCCAGCGCGGCCAGGAAAGCGGCGAACTGAAGCTGGGCGTCCGCCCGCCGCCATCTTTCGCTGAGCCTGGCCTGCGCCCAGAGCTGCCAGAGTATCCTGCCCCAGCCCAGAATCCAAAAGCCCAGCCCGGGTACGCCATAGTCGTGCAGCACGCGCAGATAGTCGTTGTGGGGATGCTGGATGGTGTGGAACCAGTTTTCCATGAGATGCATCGAGGACCCCGCTCCTTTGCCCAGCCACGGCGATTCCAGGAACGAATCGTAGGTGGCCTGCCAGAACTGGGCGCGCCCGGAGACGTTGATGGCGGTATCTCCCACGCGCAGCCGCATGTCGCCGGAAAGGAAGTGGTCCCGGAGCGGATCGATGTTGTTGAACATCCACCAGAAGCCAACTGCAGCCAACGCCAGAGTGAGAAAGCCCCACAACCAGCCCTTGATGGTGGCCGACACGCGCGCCAACGTCAGCATGACCAGGCCGGCGACCAGGGCCACGCGCGAAACGCTGGCGCCGATCTCGGCCAGAAGCGCGGCGGTCAGCACGAACGCCCACCGGCTTCCGAGCCGCCACTTCGATGCGTACCAGGCCACGCCGAACAGAGCCACGATACCGAAGCTGCGCGGACCGATCATCGCGTTGGTCCCGAGACCGTCCGCCCATAAAGACCACCCATACGCCGCTGCGGCGCACCAGATCCCAAACCGGAAAAACATGTCGATCGACGCCTGCAGTCCTTGGGCTTCCGCCAGACCGGTCGCGAGCAGGGCCAGGCCAATAAAGCAGGCCAGGCAAAGAACGTTCTGGATGCCGTTTACGCTGGGTGCGTACCAGAACATCGTGGTCAGGGCCCAGATCACCAGCGCGATAAAGGGCCAGAGCGCGTGGAGACCCGCCTTCGAGATCCTGCCCGAGCCGGCTAACAATCCCAGGGAGACGACCGCGTAGACGATCGTGAGCAGACCTTGGCCTGAGAAGCGCGCGCTCAGCTCGACGCGGCCGAACACGTCGAACGCACCCCAACAGCAGCAAAACCAGTACAACGAACCGCCGGGCCATGTGTTCTCCCGTGCCAGCCAGCCCTATGCCCCGCCCCAGGCGTTGAGTCTCAGTTGACGCCTGATCCAGAAGCGCGGCAGGAGAAAGCCGTAGATCAATTTGATCAGTTGGAGGAGCGCCAAGGGCGTGCGCCCTGCCTTAGCCAGCCGGGTTGCGCTGGCCACCCCGGCCGCGCCAAGACGCAGCCGCCGCCCATCGAAGATACGTCCCGACCGCAGATAGGCCGCGATCATCTGGTGCTTGTACAGGTGAGTGGGGACATAGCCTTGACACGTCTCGACGGACAGAAAAGCTCGAGTCATTGCGATCTCCCCTGCCAGAGCGGCCTCGAAATCGCCCCCGGCCTGGGAAACCTGCGCCGGATGGCGCCGGTAGAAGCAGAGCTCCTCGTCGAGCGAGTATCCGGAGGCTCCCAGCACGCCGCACATAAAATCGAGATAGAGGTCCGCGCCCTTACGAAACGCCCGCTCCGGAATCGGAAACAACTTGAGCGCCAGCCCCCGGCGCAGCGACACAGCAGAGGTAACAAACGTAAGGGTCTTCTCCAGGTGGGCGTATCGATCGTCTCCCTGCCCCCGAGACCCCCGGTACTCCGGGAGCACCGCATCGAGCGGCGTTAGCGACCCGTCGGTGCAACGCACCTTGTGGCGCTGCCATTCCGCCTCCGGCCGGGAGGCGAAGGTTTCGACCACGCGCGCTATTTTGTCGGGAAACCAGACGTCGTCGGAATCGAGCAGGCAGACGATTTCTCCCGTGCTGACCGCAAACGCGGCGTTGAACGCCGAGGCCTGCCCTCCGTTCGCTTTTCGCACCAGTTTGACGTGGCCGTAGCGCGCAGCGTACCCCTCGGCAACCTGGCAGGAGCCGTCGGTCGAGCCGTCGTCGCAGATGACGATCTCCCGAGCGGGGTAGGATTGCGCCAGGACGCCCTCGATGGCGGCTCCGAGAAACCGCCCGTAGTTGAAGTTGTCGATCAGTACGGAGACCGAGGGGCCATTCTGGCGCGGTTTCGTCATGCTCGCGCCTCAACCGCCATTGTCGGTGTCATGTCGCCCCAAAGGCCGATGCCAGCCCTCGGCCTACTCCCGCTTGTCCGCATCGCGGTCGTGATAGTACTTCCCGTAGTAGCCGTAGTAGTGGTAGGTGTCGCTCATGTTCTTCTGGATCTGGTTGAGCACCACGCCGACGATATTGGCGCGGAGGCGCTGGAGCGATGCGAGGACGGAACTGACGGCTTTGCGGTCGGTTGCCCCGGCGCGCGCGACCACGATGACTCCGTCGACGATCGTGGCGATTTCGAGCGGCTCGGCAAAGCCCAGCGTCGGTGGCGCGTCAACGATCACCAGGTCGTAGGTCTGAACCGCTTCATCGAGGAGATTGGCCAGACCCTTGCCGATCAGCTCTGTCGCGCGGCGGGAAGGCGCCCCGGCCGGCAGGATTGCCAGATCCGGCACTCCGTCGACCGCCGCTAAGGCGGCGCGCCAGTCCGCGCCGTTGAGCAACACGCTCGCCAAGCCGTTGGCCGCGGGGATCTGGAATCGTTTGTGCAGTGACGGCCGGCGGAGGTCAGCGTCAATCAGGAGCGTCTTGTGCCCCTGGCGGGCGTGGGCCAGGGCTAAATTGGCGGCAACCGTCGACTTGCCTTCCGCCGGAGATGCGCTGGTGACGAGCAGCGAATGCAGGTTCCGCTCGAAATCGGCCAGCAGGATCGAGTTTCGCAGGCTGCGGATGGCATCCTCGTATCCGTGTTGCGGGTTGCCGCCCGCAGACTCCGGGGCCAGGATCAGTTCCCGATGGCCGTTGCCGTTACCGTCCCCGGCACCGCCAACCAGCGCCAGCCGCCCGCGCCACGATTTCACCGTGGGCAGGCTCCCGATAACCTCGGCCTTGAGCGTCCGAGCGACCTGCTCGGGATCGCGGATGGTGGTATCGAGCGTGTTGACGAGAACGGCGGCGCCCACCGCGAGCAGGCTCGAGAAAACGAATGCCAGCGCGACGTTGAGAGGAATAACGGGAAACACCGGTTTGACCGACGCACGGGCCGGGTCCGCAACGCGGATCGCGCTGTTCTGGAAGCCGGCGTTGATTCCGGCTTCTTTGATCTTCGTGACGAGCTCCTCATAGAGCTTCTTGTCGGCTTCGGCCTCACGCTTAAGCGACTGGTACTCGAACGATCGCGCGTTGAGCCGGTCGAACTCGGCCTTGGTCTCGATCACCGCGTTCTGCAGCATCTGCTCCCGCGCCATGGCCTGGCGGTATTCCACCTCCACTCGCTGTGCGATGTTCTGGCGTGCGCCGTCGAGCAACCGCCGGGCCTCAGCCAATTGGGCGTCGGCCTTGCGATACTCGGGGTGGTTCGGCCCGTAATGGGCCCCTACCTCGGCAAACCGGGCTTGCGCTGCGTCCACGCGCTCGGACATGGATTTGAGCGCTTCCCCCTGGGCGGAGACCTGCGCTGCCTCGAGGCTGCCACCACGAACGGAGTTCTCCGCGGCCTCTTTGCGCACGCGGTCGGCTTGCGCGCTGGTGTACTCGGTGTTGAGTTGTAGCAGCCGGGCCGACAGGATGCTGGTTTTCTCTTCAGGATTGATGACGTTCAGCTCGCGCTCGAACTGGTTCAGCGCAGCGCTAGACCGCTCCATCTTGGCCTTCAGCTCCTCCAGTTGCTTCTCCATGAACGCCGAGAGGCTGGCCGATGACCGGTAGCGGATGTCGTAGGTGTGGTCGATATAGGACTGGGCAATGGCATTAGCGACCCCGGCCGCCAGCCGCGGGTTCGTGGAGCGGTAACTGATGAGCAGCAGGTAAGTATTTGCGGGGCGCGTGACGTCCAGCCTGTTCAGCTTGATAGGAGCTTCCTGAGCATCGCCCGGCGCTACGTTGTCCGGGATGCTGGCATCGCCGATCTCGAGGAGCTTGAAGCGGGCGGCTACCGGGCGCAGCACCGAGTCCGACTGCACCAACTTCAACTGGGTGGCGAGGAACTGGTCGGCATCGTTGGCGCCGGCTTGCGCCGACTCCTCCCCGAGCACGCTGGTGGGCATTCGCCGGTCGATGTCGATCGTGGCAGTCGATTCGTACACGGGCGTGATGCGGGCGGAAACGACCAAAGTCGCGGCCACGGCGGCTACCACGAAGGCCAGGATCTTCCAACGGTGACGTTTGACGATCCAGATGTATTCGGAGAGCGAAATCGAAGCCGCAGCCGCCGGCTCGGACAGGGGGCTGGAGATACGCCAGCCCTCGGCCGCCTGCTGGAGCTGCAAGGATACCGGAGCGGGCAATGTCCGCGCGGCGAGTGGTTCAAGCATTTTCCTGTTCCTCGATGCGAAACGCGATTTCGTGGCTGGGCCGGCTGTTCCCCCGGAGCCCTCCTAGCGCCACACAAGAACGCCGGAAGCGGTCGCGGAGCCGAACCCCAGAAGGCGGTCGAGCGCGGTCATGCGGGTCCGGCGCCCGGAGTTGTCCGGAACGTAAAACACGTCGCTCGCGAGCAGGGGCACGTCGGGCGACTTGCGGTCCATGATCTTGCGCAGCGGGATCGCGATCTCGTGCTTTACGACCGAATCGGCGTCCCGGCGGTAGATGTATGCGACGTCGCAGGAGAAGGGCGCCAGACCCTCGGCCATCGCCAGGATTTTCAGCACGCTGGTTTCGGCTCCATCCTGAAGCGCATAGGCGCCGGGTTTTTTGACGTTCCCCACGACGAACACCTTGCCAGCCTCGGGCACGCGGATCTCCTCGCCGCCGGTCAGGCGCAGGTTGAGATCGGGGTCGGCCGCGTCGATCAGGCCTTTGACCGGAATGCGTTGCACCAGGGCCGTCGGAGAGCCGTTCGCGCCCTGCTGCGCGCAACTGACCAGGATCTCGGGACCGGCGTCCTGGCTCAGGCCGCCGGCGCGGGTGAGCGCGTCAAGCAGAGTCACCGTCCCCACGGCCTGAAAGGTCAGCGGGTTCTTGACCGCGCCAGCCACGCTAATGGGCCGGCTGTGATACTCCACCACCGTGACCGTAACCAGCGGATCGATTACCAGCCCCCCGGTGACGAGCGTCTCGGCGATCGCGGTCTCCAGGTCGACCGGCAGGAGACCCTGCGCCTTGATGCGCCGGTCGGTCATGGGAAGGCGGATCAAACCGTCGGGGCCCACGCGCACGGTGCGCGTGAACTCCGGAGCGTCGTAGACGCTGAGGGCGATCAGATCGTCCGGACCGATTCTCTGCGCCGGCAGATTGGGTGTCGTGAGGTCTGCGGCGATCCCAGGAGTCTGAGCAACGGCGGCTCCGCAGGCCGTCAGGAGCAGAAGGAAGCGAATCATCGTTAGATCCTCAACTCTCTCGATCGCATAGTGGGCTATCTTCGGCCGGTTGCGCAAGGTCTTGAAATCTGCGTTCGAGCTCGTTGATCCGCTGCCCGAACGCTGCCAGGAGCGAGTTGGCCGGCCCTTCCCGGACGGCCTCGGCCTCGACAGTCCGCAGGATTGCGGCGCGCGCGAAATCCGAGATGCTGGGCGACCCCTTGCGCGCGCAAACCGCGGCCAGCCCGCCGTATTCCTCTTCCGTGAGCCGGAAATTCACCAAACGGCTGCGAGGCTTGAGCCCGGACATATGATCGATTACCACAGCCCGGAACCCCGTGGCGTCACGGCCGCCAGGCAAGGCTCACGCACCGTGAGTCCCAAGGTCCTCTGTGAGTGCATTCCGAGGCCGGTTGCCGCGGTGCTGTGCTACAAGCAGAGTACAGTCCAGTAGATCGTCGCCAGCGGCTGGATCTTTAGGGCCGCAGCGGAGAAAGAGGAGCGCGCCTCAACACAAGACACAACAGACCATGCGCGCGCCACTCCCACAGCCATTGAATCGTCGGCCGCCGCGAGATCTTTAGAGCCGCGCCCAAAAAGAAGGCGGGAGCTCCACGGCGCCGCTCATTCTTTCGACTGCCCGAAGTCCGCGGAAGCGTGCCAGAGGAACAGCCCGGCGACCAGCGCGGCCGGTAGAATGAACGCCTCGGGCGGAGGATCCGTCATGAGCCAGCCGACAAGACAAAGGAGGGTGATCGTCCAGATGACGAACCACTGAAGCTTAGTTGGATACCACATATTGAAGCCGCCGGAACCCGCCATCCTAGCACGGCGGCGCAACACCGCCGCTGAATGAAATTTCACTCGCGGGCGGCGCTCGCCGACGCCAACCGCAGGCGCTCTCCGCTGGTGGCGCTGAGGCGCGGCCCGGGCAAGAGGATTCCCGCGAGATTGAGCGGATCGGCCGCCGAGACCTCAAGATCTTCCGCCACGGCGCCCTGGCGCCGCAAAGCGCGGAGCAGGTCGAGCGCCTCGGGCAGCGCGAACTGTTCGCCCAGGAATGCGCCTGCGAAACGGCCGCCGCGAATCTCCCCGCGCGCCTCCATACGGCGCAGAGCCACCAGCATCTGGCGCCAGGCCGGAGCCAGCGTCTCCCGCGCCACCAACTCGCGCAGCACCACACCCCATCGGCGCAGCAACTGGCGGGCGAACGCCTCAGCCGCGGCCTCCGAAGCCGGCCCGGTGTCTGCGGGAGCGGGCGGCCTCAACAGGGCCCAGCGTCCGGCGGCGTGCCGGGGCCGAGCCTTTCGGCCTCGCCCTTGCCCGCGGCGCCGCTTGGGATCGATCAACGATCGCAGGTTCTCGAACCCGTCCGCGGTCACCAGGCCTGCGGCGACCAGCTCCCACAGCGCGTCTTCCACCTCGCTGGCGAGACGGCCTGTGGAGCGCTGCAGGTCGGCGAAGAACGACGCTCCGCGGCCCTCGATTTGCTCCAGCACTTCGCGCGCCGCGGGCGAGAGGCTGGCGTCTTTCCTGGCCGGGGCCAACCCCGGCGTGAAGGCCATAAGCATCTCGACATCCTCGCGGAGGAAGAGGCTCACGGGCGCGGCGCGCGTGGGGCGAACGCGGTGCAAGCCGCCCGGCTCCTCGAAGGCGGGATGCGGCGAAAGGCGCCCCCACATCGCTTCCCCAGAGAGACACAGGCGGTCGAGAAACTCGGGGTCGTAGCGGGCGATGCGGCGCGGCAGCACCACGGATTCCCAGGCGCCCGCCGGGACCTCATACCCCTGGAGCTGGCGAATGACGGCCAGCGTGCCATCGACGCCGTGGAGCTGTGCGCCAGGCGCCAGGTGCTGCCAGCGCGCCAGGAAGCGCACGAAATCGGCGGTCGTGGCGGGCTCGATTTCGCCGCGCAACCGGCCCAGAGTCAGGCGGTGGATGCGCGCCAGCAAGCGCCGGTTGCACCATTCCGCTTCGCCCGTCCGTTCGGCGGTGAACTGGCCGCGTAGCGCCTGCCCTTCGGCTTCCAAACGCGCCAGACCGCTCTCGACCAGCCACAGCGGCAGAGCCAGCCGTCCGGCCATCTCGGAGGCCTTAGCCGGCCCTGTCGATTCCAGCCAGCCCCGCAGAACCTCCCGAGCGGCGGCTTCGTCCGATGCCTCGTACGCTTTCTGGGCCAGCTCGAGGCGTTCGGCGGCAACCCAGAACGCGCGGCCGCCCGCTCTGATCACGGTGGCGCGGCGCGCGGCGGCCAGCTCCTCGAACAGCTCCGCCCATTCGGCTCTGGGCGGCAACGCCACCAGGGTGAGCAACGCGTCGTGCAGCTCATCGGCGTCGCGGACCAGCGGCCAGGCTTCGGCCGCCACCTGCGCGATGGCCTGGGGGTCGAGCGCGCCGGCGCCAGCGGCGAGGTCTGCTGAAAGCGTGCGGCGCAACTGCACGGCGCGGGCCCGGCGCTCTTCAAGCGGCGCATCGTCCAGGAAGGCGTACGGGTTCGCGTTCAGAATCTCGTGCGAGAGGGGCGAGGGCTCGGCGGTGTCGATGGCCGCGGTTTGGATCTCGCCCGCCTGAATCGCCGCCAGCACGGCGCGCAAGCCGTCCAGGTCCATGGCCTCGTGCAGGCAGTTCCCGATGGTCTCTTTGACGAAGGGATGATCGGGGATGCGAATCTCCCCCACCAGATTCTCGGCGCAGGCGGCCTGGTCCGGGAAAACCGCCGCGAGCAGATCGTCGGAGCGCATGCGCAGGATGGGCGGGGGCGTTTTGCGGCCGCCGGAGAAACGCAGAATGGCCAGCGCGCGGGAGACGTTCCAGCGCCAGCGCGCCGTGAACATGGGGGAATCGAGGAGGGCCTGTATAAGCACGTGCTCGACGGTCTCCGGCCGCAGAAACTCGAAGACGATCTCCAGCGGGAAAGAATGCTGTTCCGAGAGCGAGATGACGATGCCGTTGTCGGTGGCCGCGGCTTGCAGCTCGAAATTGAAGGTGCGGCAGAAGCGCTTGCGCAGCGCCAGTCCCCAGGCGCGGTTGATGCGGGCGCCGAAGGGAGCGTGGAGAACGAGCTGCATGCCGCCGGCTTCGTCGAAGAAGCGCTCGGCGACGATGCGGCGGGCCGAGGGCAGCGCGCCCAGGGCGGCCTGGCCGGCGCGAATATAGACCACGGCCTGGCTGGCGCCCGCCCGGTCGACGCCGCACTCCGCCATCAGGAACGCTTCGGCATCCTGCGGAGCGCGGCTCGCAATCTCCTCGCGCAGCTTGGAGAATTCGCGCGAAAGCTCCGCGGTGCGGCCCGGCGCTTCCCCGCGCCAGAACGGGAAGTTGGGCGGAGCGCCCTGGGCGTCCTCTACGCGCAGGCGGCCCGGCTCGATGCGGCGTATGCGCCAGGAGCTGGTGCCCAGCAGGAAGATGTCGCCGGCCATGCTTTCGACCGCGAAATCCTCGTCCACAGTGCCCACCGCCGTGCCTTCGGGCTCCAGAATCACCTGGTAATTCGCGTTGTCCGGGATGGCGCCGCCGGACATAATGGCAGCCAGGCGCGCGCCACGGCGCCCGCGTAGCCGCCCGTTGATCGCGTCGCGATGGAGCAGCGCTCCCGCACGGCCGCGCGACGTGACAATCCCGTCGGAGAGCACGCCCACCACCGTGTCGAATTCCGCGCGTTCGAGGTTGCGATAAGGATAGGCCCGGCGCACCAGGGCGAAAAGGCCGTCCTCGCGCCAATCGTCCGTGGCGCAGGCGGCCACGATCTGCTGCGCCAGAATGTCGAGCGGCGCTTCGGGGATGGACAGGCGGTCGAGCTCGCCGGCGCGTATGGCCCTGACCAGCGCGGCGCACTCGATCAGCTCGTCGCGCGTGGTCGCAAAGATGCGGCCCTTCGGCGTCGCGCCCATCCAATGGCCGGATCGGCCGATGCGTTGTAGCCCCACGGCGATCGAGCGCGGCGAGCCGATCTGGCAGACCAGGTTGACCGAACCGATGTCGATGCCCAACTCGAGCGAGGCCGTCGCCACCACCGCTTTCAGCTCGCCCTTCTTGAGCCGCTCTTCCGCGGTCATCCGAAGACGGCGGGCCAGGCTCCCGTGATGCGGCAACACGGTTGAAGGTCCCAGCCGCTGGCCCAGGTGGTGCGAGACCCGCTCGGCCAGCCGCCGCGTGTTGACGAAGACCAGCGTGGTGCGGTGCTCTTCGATCAAGCCGGCCAAGCGGTCGTAAATCTCCTCCCACATCTCGTTGCTCGCCACCGGGCCAAGCTCATCGCGAGGCACTTCGATGGCTAAGTCCATCTCGCGGCGGTGGCCGATGTCGATAATGCAAGCGTCTGGGCTGAGGAACTGCGCCACCTCCTCGACTGGCTTCACCGTGGCCGAAAGGCCGATTCGCTGGGGCCGCGCGCCCGAAGCTTCGACCAGCGCGTCCAGGCGGGCCAGCGTGAGCGCCAGGTGCGAGCCGCGCTTGTCGTCGACGACGGCGTGGATTTCATCGACGATCAAGGTCCGCGTTGTATCGAGCGCCCGCCGGCTCTTCTCGGCCGTGAGCAAAATGAAGAGGGATTCGGGCGTGGTGACCAGGATGTGCGGCGGCCGCTCCAGCATCTGCCGCCGTTCCCAGGCGGTGGTGTCGCCGGTGCGCAGCGCGGTGCGTATCGGCGCGAGCGCAATGCCCTGTTCGGCGGCCAGCGCGGCGATCTCGGCCAGCGGCACTTCGAGGTTTTTGCGGACATCGTTGCTGAGCGCCTTGAGGGGCGAGACGTAGACCACTTCGACCTGGTCCGGAAGCGGTCCCGCGCGCGCGGCGCGAACCAGACCATCCAGGCAGATCAGGAATGCGGCCAGCGTCTTGCCGGAGCCGGTGGGCGCAGAGATCAGAACGTCGCGGCCGGCGCGTATCTGGGGCCAGCCGAGCGTCTGCGGCTCGGTGGCGCGGCCGAAACGGCGGCGAAACCACTCCTGGACCAGAGGGTCGAAATCGCGCAAGGGCATCCCGATGAAACCATTGTCGCAGGAGAACGGCTCGGCGGGCGGCCGGCAACCGCCCTGCCGAAAACGATGAATAAACGTACCTCGCATTGAAAGCACAGGGCTTTTTGGCTTCGTTTTGTCAGTTCCGATCGCGTTGCTTGCGGTTCGCGCGACCATGAGCGGCGCTCGAGTTCGTCCTCCGCGCGAATGATAACGCTTGTGGGCGCGGCGAGGTGGGGCGGAAGCGGGCAACCCGATGAGAATCAGGGGAAGAGAGCGCCGGCCGTGGCGTGAATCCCGGCTTGTCTAGATCAAAGCTCGTCGATGGCGACCAGGCCGGCCAGCTCGCCCAGGACGCGGTACTCGGACTCGTCCTCGAGCTCGAGCACGGGGTAGTCCGGGTTGAGCGGCTTCAGGCGTATGCGGTTGTGCTGCCAGCCTTCCTCGGTGACGGTCTTCTCGCTCTCATATACCTTGATGGTGAACTCGCCGCCGCCCGCCGACGCGCCATGCCGCCACACCAACACGCGTTTTCCCTGGCGCGAGCCGGCGGGTGAGTACCGGAAGACCGCCACTGTGCCGTCGGGAATGTCCGGTTCCATGGAGTGTCCCACGATGTGCACCGCGTAGACGTCCGGTCCGGGCCGCACGCCCGGCGGCGCCGCCACCCGGTCTTCCGTTTCCACTTCCATGTCCTCGCCGAACCGGCCGGCCGCCGCGCGCAGGGAATAGAGCGGAATGGAACCCTGCCGCCTGGCCGGGGGCGCACCCTCGACGTGTTCGGCATAGAGGCGCGCCACCGCGGCTTCGAAATCGCGCACCAGGACTCCGCGCCGGTCCGTGATCCGTATGGCATTCGACAGCGAATCCTCGAACAGCGCCAGCAGCCGCTGGCCTCCCAGTTCGCGCGCCTTGGCTTCGAGGTCCGCCGGGAGCAGTTCGAACAGGTCGGAGTCTTCGCCCTCCGGAGCGGCAGTGCGCGCGCGCTGCCAGACCCGATCGGAGGCGGGGTCTACCAGCAGGATGCCGTAAGGTTCGGGCCGGGCGCCCGGCAGGCACACCTCCAGCACGGAATACTCACCGCGGCTCGGATTGAACACGGTAGCCATCGGGAGAACCAGTTCCCTGCGCGGCCCGCACGACCTACTAACGTATATCAGATCGGCTTGCCGATGGGAAACAGTGAGCGGGAAACGTGCCGCGCAGGTCCGATGACCGGTGTTTGCTTCTACGCTACCGGCTGCGCCGCGTAGCGGTCGGCCATGACCGAAAGCGGAATCGCCTTGTAGTCGCCGGCGTGCCCGGCCTGTCCGAACTGCGTCATCCGCAGCGCCACCACCTTCTGCATCGCCTCGCGGGCGGGCTTCAGATAGTCGCGCGGGTCGAACTTCTCCGGCGTCTCGGCAAACACCTTGCGGATGGCCCCGGTGATGGCCAGCCGGTTGTCCGTGTCCACGTTGACCTTGCGTACGCCGTTTCGGATGCCGAGCTGGATCTCTTCGACCGGCACGCCCCAGGTCGGCCGCAGCTTGCCGCCGTACTTGTTGATGATGTCCTGCAGGTCCTGCGGAACGCTCGAGGAGCCGTGCATCACCAGGTGAACCTTGGGCAGCCGTTTGTGGATCTCGATGAGCCGGTCCATCTTGAGCACCGCGCCGTCGGGCTTGCGCGAAAACTTGTAGGCGCCGTGGCTGGTGCCGATGGCGATGGCCAGGGCATCCACACCCGTCAGCTCGACGAACTTCGCGGCCTGCTCGGGATCGGTGACGTGCTCCAGGCCCGTGCCACCGGCGCCGTGGCCGTCTTCGATGCCGCCCAACACGCCGATTTCGCCTTCCACCGTCACACCCTTGGCGTGCGCCGCCTCGACCACCTTGCGCGTGACGTCCACGTTGTACTCGAACGTCGAGGGCGTCTTGCCGTCATCCATCAGCGAACCGTCCATCATCACGCTCGTGAAGCCCGTGTCGATGGCCGATTTGCAGGTCTCGAAGCTGTTGCCGTGGTCCAGGTGCAGGATCGTGGGTATGTCGGGATAGATTTCCGTGGCCGCGATCATGATGTGATACAGGAACCGGTCGTTGGCGTACTTGCGCGCCCCGCGGCTGGCCTGGATGATCACGGGCGACTTCGTCTCCCGCGCCGCCTCCATGATGGCCTGAATCTGTTCGAGGTTGTTGACGTTGAACGCGCCAACGCCGTAACCGCCCTTGGCAGCCTCGTCGAGGACCTGCCGCATGGATAGTAACATAGGGAATTCTCCTTCTCAGTGCCTTCAATGCGAAACCGCCAGCCGAAAGCCGCGGCCGCATTGCGAATAGACCATCGTATCAAACCGGGCGGGGTCCGTCGGTCGCCACGGTCAAGGTTGGGTGCGCGACATAGAAGTGCAGACTGAAGCGGTTTCTTTTTTGTAGCGCGAAACCTAGCGTAGTGATACGCTAGGCCTGGAGGCCTATGTCCCACTCCCTCACTGAGCTGGAAACCCGTCGCGCCGCCATTCAATCCGAAGTGGCCCACTTGAGCGATATGCGGGCTGGATCCATCACCAGTACCGGCGGCCGCTGCGGAAACCCGAACTGCCGCTGTCACCGCCCCGGCGCCGCCGGCCACGGTCCCTTCTATCGCCTGACGCGGAAGCGGGATGGCAGGACCATCACAGAGACTTTTGCGTCGCCCGCCGGGCTCGCCAAGGCGCAGCGAGAGATCGCCGAGTATCACCATTTCCGAGAGCTGAGCGGCCAGCTTCTGGAGGTGAATGAAGAGATCTGCCGCGCGCGACCGGTCGAGGAAACGTTGACTCCCCTGGAAAAAAAACGGCCGAAACGATCCTCCAGGAAGCCGCGCGCGAAGTAGATCACCTCTTACGAGTCGTCTTTGCGGGCCGGCGCAAGACCGGCCGTATGGACTTGGAGGCGGTCGAGATGCTGGTGCGTTCGGCCCTGCATCACGTCGGAGCCGCAGCGCTCACCGAGTTGCTGCAGTTTCCCGCTCCGGCTGCCGATCGGCGGCGCCTTCCGTGCCGCTGCGGGCACTCGACTCGATACCGCGGGTTGCGCTCCAAACCGGTGCTGACGGCGGTAGGACCGGTGGAAGTGTCACGCCCCTACTACCTGTGCTCGCACTGCCACACCGGCCAGTTTCCCGCCGATGTGGAACTCGACGTCGAAGATACGGAGTTCTCTCCCGGCGTGCGCCGCATGCAGGCGGCAGTAGGTCAGGAACTGCCCTTCGACCACGGCCGCCAGCAGATGAAACTGCTGGCCGGCCTGGACGTGACGGCCAAGGGCGTGGAACGCACTGCGGAGACAGTGGGAGAAGATATCGGCCGGCGGGAGCGGGCGGAGATCGGCAAGGCCGTGCAGTTGGATCTGCCCTTGGCCGTGGGAAAGCCGATTCGGGTTCTGTACGTGGAACTAGACGGAACCGGGGTGCCAGTGGTGAAGAAAGAGACCCTGGGCCGGCAGGGTAAGCAAGCAGGAGAACCGGCTCACACGCGGGAGGTCAAGCTAGGCTGCGTGTTCACGCAGACCCGATGGGATAAAGAAGGCTACGCCATTCGCGACCCGGATACGACTACATACGTGGGGGCGATTGAAACGGCGGAGGAGTTTGGCAAGCGCCTCTACCTGGAGGTCTGGAAGCGCGGCTGGAGCCGCGCGAAGAAGAAGGTCGTGCTGGGGGACGGAGCGGAATGGATCTGGAACCTGGCGCAACAGCACTTTCCCGGCGCCGTTCAGATCGTCGATCTGTATCATGCTCGCCAGCATCTGTGGGAGTTGGTGCGCAAGCTGTACCCCAATGACGAACTCCAGCAGAAGCGCTGGATCCGGGTCCAGAAGCGCCGGCTCGACCACGGAAAGATCGAAAAGCTGGTCTTGGCGCTGCGGTCCATCGAGACGGCGAATCCGGAGGTGGCCGAGAAGATTCGCACCGAAGCGGATTACTTCGAGACCAACACCGAGCGCATGCGCTACCCCAAGTTCCGGGGGCAGCACCTGTTTGTCGGGTCGGGAGTGATCGAGGCCGGCTGCAAGACGGTCGTCGGGGCGCGTCTCAAGCGCTCGGGGATGTTCTGGACGGTGCGCGGGGCCAACGCCATCCTGTCTCTGCGCTGTTGCCAGCTCAACGGCCGGTTCGAGGACTACTGGGAGGCCCGCCGCGCGGCGTGACTTGCACTTCTATGTCGCGCACCCGTCAAGGTTGGCTTGCGGAACCAACGCCATCGCCTAGGCTTTGGGCAGGATCTAGAGGAGATTCCCTAACTTGCCCCTCAGCGACGGGTACGTTGTTGAGCCTGCCCGTAACTTCCGGAGCCATTTAGACAGGGCCTCATTCTCGGACCAATCCGGGTTCGATTCCACTGCGCGGTCCACAACCCCGGCAATATCGTCAACACGCAGGAGCGCAAGACCGAAAACCGCGGATAGCTGAATCCACGAATTGGGCTGGTCCAGAAGTGCCCTGATCTCCCGGACCAGAAGGGGCTTCAAGGCCGCTTCCGTTTCGCCGGCCGTCGAAAGCACGTGCGGCCACCAGAACACAATCTGCTCGGGCTTCGCCCACGCAGCGATGCCGATCTGCGCCGCCGAAACGCTCCGGGCCAATGACACGCGCTCATGTGCGTCTTGCGATGAAGACAAGGCGTCGCCCGCATCCTTTTTGATGTTCCGCGTCGCCTCTTCCACGCTCGTCCGAGGGTAGGACGAAACTTCCTCCAGGTAGCGCAGAACGAACTGCAATCGCGTGTGGGGATGCAGATCGCATCGAATCCGGTCGTAGGCAAACGAACTCAGAGGACTCCCGGGCTTCCGCCTTCGGCTCATCTCGTCCAAGGCGCGGGCCGCCTCCTGCCATTCTCTGTCTGGAGGCGCGGGAAACGCGGTGGACGTCCTAAACTCGCCGCTGACAACCGCCAACCACAGGGGGTACATGGCTTCTCGAAACGGCAAGGCAGGCCCATAGTCGGTTGGCCTCTGGCATCGGCTGGTGAGGTCTTCCACGGTTTTGCAGTCCCAAAAGCGTCGTCCGCCCACGATGACCTTGTCCCCGAAGACATCGAGGCCACAGTCTCTCAGCTTCATCACGGTCCGCCATCCCGGAAATGCGCAGGCCATTTCGGCAAGAGCCTCGATTAGCCCAGGTCTGATGTGCTTGGGATCAGATTCCACAATGCTGAGCCTATCGTGCTCGTTCCACATATCTACGACGACGAAGAAGTCGGGCTTCTCTGCGCCTCCCATCCCGAACGCCGGGGCGTCATCGCCGGTAACCGAAAAATCCAGTTCTCCGCACGGTCCCACCGATCCAAAGCGCCGCAGGACCTGAAGCACATGATTCCGAAAATCGTGGAATTCGTGCCAACCGAATTGTTCAGGAAGGTCGTAGTTTGAGACGGGCATCTCAGATTCATCCGCCAGACGGAGCCTCGTCATCTTTCCTCCTAACGCTGACGCCCACTCGATCCTCTATTGCGGCCTGGACCGCCGCGACCACGATTAAGGTTGCATGGCGGCGGGCGCGCGCAGGGCCGTGCTCAGCACCCTGCGGTCGTCCCCGACAAAAGACCGGAAGAGCGCTTGGACCCCCGGGCTGTCCTCGATGCGCATATCCGACTGCCGCGACGCATCGGCCGGATCGTTGTAGAAGGCGGCGTTCCACCACGCGAAACCGATCACCTTCGGCCAGCGGCCGCCCAGCAGATCGGAGAATGCCGCCCGCACCCATTCCTCCTGCCCAGTCTCCACCACGTTGCCGAACTCGCAAACGATCGCGGGCTTATTGGCAATGGCCATCAGGCGGTCGTACGCCCAATCCATCTGGTATCGAAACGTGGGCCTGTACTTGTCCTTGGGCAACTGGCGGCCATACACGCTGACGCCCACCCAATCGACCCACTGGTCGCCCGGGTAGTAGGCCTCGAACCGGTTCCACGGCGCCGCCGGTTCATCCCAAGGGTCGATGTGGAAGACCCAGCGAATGTTCAGCGCGCCCTCTTGCCGCGCAATCCGGACGATGCGCCGATAAGCGCTGCGGAAGCTCGCGACGGCCTCGGCGTATGTTCCGGCGCCCTTGTTCCATAGCCCGTTCCAGGGGAACCAATAGCCGTTGGCCTCCACGCCGTACTCGGCTATCAGCGGCGTGCCGAAGCGTCGCGCGTCGCGCATCCAGCGGCCCAGGTCCGCGTCGAACATCCCCCGGTTGATGTTCGCCAGGTTGAAGACGGGGTCCGGCGTGGGGATGGGATTGCCGCTCAGCAACATCATCCGGATATACGGGATGCTCCCGCCGGCGCGTATCCAGGAGGCGGTCCGCCAGGGAAAACCGCGGCCTTCGTACCAGTTGTCGCAGAAGTAAACCCAGGTGGGGCGCTTCCCGGCGGACCGTTCGTAGACCGCGACGTCGGCGGGCGTGACGTCGCTGCCCATGCCGCTTTCGCCGCCCGGAAAGACGCCGTGGTAAAAGTGACCCGGCGGCGGTTCCGCGACAACGCTGGGAACGTGCGAGAGCTCGCCCGCCCCGGTGCCGCAGTCGATGGCGGCGACGAGCGCCAGCGCCGAGACGGAAACGCAGGTCCGCAAAAAAGTCACGTATTTGAAAATAGCACGGGGATCTCCGCCGGTCGCTCAGTGCGGGGCGTTCCAGTGGCGCCCGTCCCGATCGAGCAGATCGTCGGCGTCCTTGGGCCCCCAGGTGCCGGCCGCGTAGTTGGGGAAATTGCGCGGCGGCAGCGCGGTCCACACGTCCAGAATCGGCTGCACCACGTTCCAGCCGGCCTCCACCATGTCCGCGCGCCGGTACAGCGTCTGATCTCCGATGGTGCAATCGTAGAGCAGGCGCTCGTAGCCGGTGCTGGGTTCCTTGCCGAAGTAGTCGGCGTAGTTGAAGGCCATGTTGACGGAACCCACGTGGACCAGCGGTCCGGGCACCTTCGCGCCGAATCGCAGCGAGATCCCCTCTTCCGGCTGGATGGCGAGGACCAGCAGGTTGGGCATGAGGCGCTCGACCGGAGTATCGCGGAACAGGATGAAGGGCGCGCGGCGGAACTGGATCGCAATCTCCGTGTAGCGCCGCGGAAGGCGCTTGCCGGTGCGAACGTAAAAAGGAACGTCGGCCCACCGCCAGTTGTCGATGGCGAGCTTGAGCGCGACGAAGGTCTCGGTGTTCGAATCCGGCGCCACATCGGGCTCGGAACGATAAGCCGGAACGCCGTCGGCGCCTTCCATCCGGCCCTCGCCGTACTGGCCGCGAACGGCACGGCGCAGCACATCCTCGGGGGCGAAGGGCTGTATGGCGTTCAGGATTTTGGTCTGCTCGTCGCGCACGGCGTCGGCATGAAACGAGATCGGCGGTTCCATCGCGGTGAGTGTGACCAGTTGCAGGATGTGGCTGGGGATCATGTCCCGCAACGCGCCGGCGTGCTCGTAGTAGCCGCCGCGGCGCTCCACGCCGAGCGACTCGGCCACCGTGATCTGCACGTGGTCGATGTAGCGGCGGTTCCAGATAGGCTCGAAGATGCCGTTGGCGAAGCGAAAGACCAGGATGTTCTGGACGGTTTCCTTGCCCAGGTAGTGATCGATGCGGTAGATCTGGTCCTCCGTGAGCACGGCGGATAGGGTGCGGTTCAGCGTCCGCGCGGAGGCCAGATCGGACCCAAAGGGTTTCTCGATGACCACGCGGCGCCAGTGGCCTTCGCTCTGCTCGGTGAGCCCCGCGGCGCCGAGCTGCTTGACGATCTCTCCGATCAGGCTGGGCGGGATGGCGAGGTAATAGAGGCAATTGCCGTGGGTGCCGTGCTTCTTTTCGATTTCGTCGAGCAACGTTTTCAACTCCGCATAGACCTTCGGATCGTGAAAATCGCCCGACCGGTAATAGACGCGCTCGATCAGCCAGTCGCAGAAGGCGCAGTGTTCGGGCGCGCCGCCGAACTCCCTCAGGTCGTTGTGCACCCGCTGGCGGTATTCGTCTTCACTCCAGGCTTCCAGGGCAAAGCCGACCAGGGCGAAGTCCTTCGGCAGCAGATTCTTTTTGGCCAGGTTGTAAAGCGCCGGGAGCAGCATGCGCTTGGTCAGATCTCCCGACGCGCCGAAGATGACCATGACGCCACGCTCGCCAGGCCGGGTGTGCTCGTCGGCGGGAAGTTGCTCAGGCATTGCGATGGCCCCAGTCATGCCTCAATGGTAACCGGTTCCGGAAGCCCGGCGGGCTGCCACAATGGGATCAGGTGCGCGCGGAAGAGGTCAAGAAACACGCCATCGAATGCGGCTTCGACCTGGCCGGAGTTGCCGCCGCCCTGCCTCTGGCGGAGGCGGGGCTCTACCACCAGTGGGCGAGCGAAGGCATGGCCGGCGAGATGCGATATCTGACGGATCGCCGGGGCGATATGCGCGGCGATCCACGCAGCCTGCTGGCCTCGGCTCGTTCGATCGTCTGCGTGGGCAAGCTCTATAACGGGCCGGAGCCGTACTCCACGCGGTTCAGCGAGCCCGAGCGCGCTTGGATTTCCCGCTACGCCTGGGGCGACGACTATCACGACGTGCTGCGCGAGGGGCTCGAACGGCTGGCCGGCCGGTTGCAGGCGTGCGCCGGGGAGCCATTCGAGTGGAAGGTCGCGGTGGATACGGCGCCCCTGCTCGAGCGAGCTTATGCGCGGCGGGCAGGTCTCGGCTGGATCGGCAAGAACACGTGCCTGATTCGGGAAGGGGCCGGCTCGTGGTTCTTCCTGGGCGAGCTGCTGGTGTCGCTGGCGCTCGAGCCGGATTCGCCCCCGCCGGACCGCTGCGGAACCTGCACGAAGTGCATCGAAGCCTGCCCGACCGGGGCGCTCGTCCCGACCGGACGGAAGCAGCCGGCCTGGGCCCTGGATTCGCGGCTGTGCATTTCCTACCTGACCATCGAGCTGCGCGGACCGGTCCCGGACCGGCTGCAGGCCGGGATGGGCCGCCACGTTTTCGGCTGCGACATCTGCCAGGACGTCTGCCCCTGGAACCACGAGGCGCCGGCGACCGCCGAGCCGGCTTTTGGGGCGCGCAATTTCGCGCCGCCGCTCGAGAAACTGGCGGCCCTGAGCGCGGACGAGTTTCGCGAGATGTTCGCCGGCACCCCGGTCGAGCGCGCGCGCTACGAAGGCTTCCGCCGCAATGTAGCGATTGCGATGGCCAACCGCGGCGCGGCATACAATAAACGGTGAGAATGCGCTTCGCCCCCCTCCTGCTGTTGTGCGCGGCCTGGGCCACGGCCGCTCAAAACGACCTGGTTCTTAGCGGCTACCAGCACTTCTACAACCTTCAGTACGACCAGGCGCTTGACGATTTCCGCCGCTACGAAGCCGCCGCCCCCAACGACCCGAACGCTTACAACCACGTGGCCGAGGGGATACTCTACCGCGACATGTTCCGCGCCGGAGCCCTCGAAACCGAACTGGTGAGCGGGAATAACCCCTTCCTGCGGCGCGCCAAAGTCAATGCCAGCCCGGAGGACCAGCGCGAATTCGACGCGAGCATCGCGCGCGCCATGAACCTGGCCCAGCGCCGCATCGACCGGAATTCACGCGACAGCAGCGCCTTCTACGCTCTTGGCGTCGCCTACGGCCTGCGGGCCAACTACGACTTTCTGGTGCGCAAAGCCTGGCGGGATGCCCTGCGCGATGCGACCGCCGCGCGCAAAGCCCACACCCGCGTCACCGACATCGACCCGGCGAACGTGGACGCGCGTATGGTGCAAGGGCTGCACGATTACATCGTCGGCAGCCTGCCGATGGAATGGCGCCTCCTGGGGTTCCTGATCGGCTTTCATGGCAACAAGGAAGAGGGCATACGGCAGGTGGAACTCGTGGCCAGAAGGGGTACCATCAACCGGGTCGACGCCGAATTTCTGCTGTGCGCCATATACCGGCGCGAGAAGAACGCCGCGCGCGCGGTTCCCCTGCTTCAGGATCTGATCGCGCGCTTCCCAGGCAACTACCTGGTTCGCATGGAGCTGGCCCAGATGTATAGCGACATCGGCAGGAGAGCCCAGGCCCTGGCCGCTTTGGACGGCCTGCGCGCGCTCAAGAACGCCGGAAACCCCAGCCTGCTCGGCCTGCCCGTCCAGAAGATCGACTTCGCCGAAGGCAATATCGAGTTCTGGTACAACGATCTGGACGCCGCCCTTCGAGACATGGGGCGTGCGGCCGCCGGGGCAGAAGAACTGGACCTCAACACGGGAGTGCTGGCCTGGATGCGGCTGGGGCAGATTTACGACTTGAAGGGGAGGCGGAGCCAAGCTGTCGGCGCTTATCGCCGGGCCATCCAGTTCGCTCCCGATTCGGAGGCGGCACGAGAATCCCAGCGGTATCTCGGCGCCCCTTACCAGCGCAAGCCGAAAGGGTAAGCTCTCCCCTTGCGGCTGCTACGGGCGCCCGGCCCAGCTACTCCTCGACATTCACCTTGACCGGCTGCTCGATCTCTTTGGTCGCGTCTTTCTTCAGCTTCACGACGACGCCAAACCGGCCCGGCTTCATCGTGGACGGGACCTTGATCTTGATCGACGTAGCGCTCTGGTCCGTGATCGTAGCCTTAAAATCGGTCGTGCCGTCCGTCAGGATAATGGCCGAGACGAACGCCTGATCCAGGTTCTCTCCGTCCAAGCTCACCACCTCGCCAGCCTTCACCGACATCGGATCCACGGTTCGAATCTGGGGTGTGGGAGCCTGAGCAAGAAGAATCGCCGAGCCGATCGTTGTGGCGAGGAGGAGCCCCGCAACTACAAACTTCCTCATCTGGTCAAACGCCTCCAAGAGAGATCCTAGTCCTGAAACTCCGGGAAAGCAAGCCTAGACTGCGCAAACGGCCCGAAATGGGCCCACCGGCCCGCCCTCGTTTGCGGAAATGCGGCCCCAAGCCGATGCGTCTACAATGGTTACGAGGGGATTGTATGCGTTACGCACTATTACCGATTTTGGCTTGCGTCCTCGCGGCGGCTGAGGACACGGGCTGGCGTCAGGTGGAGCAGACGCAGCTCAGCGGCGCTCAGATCGAGGACATTATTACCCGGTTTGCCGCCAAGGAGGCGCAGTTTGCCAAGGCGCGCGAGAATTACACCTACCGCCAGAGCGTGAAGGTCCAGGAAACCGACCCGGAGGGCCGGGCCACGGGCCAGCACGAGATCGTGGAGGATGTCATCTTCACGCCCGACGGCAAGCGCACCGAAAAGGTGGTCCGCGCCCCGCTCGATACGTTGAAGAACCTCCAGCTCACCCCCGAAGACGAGCAGGACCTCAAGAACGTCCAGCCGTTCGTGCTCACCACGGACGAGATTCCGAAATACTTCGTCCGCTACCTCGGCAAGCAGATGGTGGACGAAATCCCGGCCTACGTTTTCGCGGTCAAGCCCAAGAAGCTCGAAAAGGGGCAGCGTTACTTCGAGGGCGAGATCTGGGTAGACGACCGCGACATGCAGATCGTCAAGACCTATGGGCGGGGCGTCGGCATCGTCCGCGGCGACAACCAGTTCCCGAAGTTCGAAACCTACCGCGAGCAGATCGACGGCAAGTATTGGTTCCCTACCTATACCCACGCCGACGACACGCTGCAGTTCAAGGAAGGGCCGCAGGGCATTCGCATGTTGGTGACTTACAAGAACTACAAGCAGTTCAAGAGCGAGGTGAACATCCAGTACGGCGAGCCGGTCGGCGGCGCCGAGCCGAAGAAGCCGGCCGAGGAGCCCAAGAAGTAGGGGCATTGGCGGACTCCGTCCGACCCCCGGATTCGGCCGTTTAGCTCGGAAAATCCGCAGCACGGGTCGATTCCCTCGGCCTTCGCCCTATGCAATGATCTAATAAGACCTTAAGCCCCGAGGTATGCGCAAAGTCCCGCTGGCAAACTCGCTCAAAATCATCGGACGCGGGTCCCTGAACTGGATCGCCGAGCGGCCCATCGTAGTCTCCTTCGAGGTCACCGATGCCTGCACCTGCTACTGCAAACATTGCGACCACGGCGGACCGCGTGAGGAATCCCGCAACCTCAAGCCCGCCGACTACCGCCGTTACATGGAGTCGCTGAAGCCTTGCGTCGTCCAGGTGTCGGGCGGCGAGCCGCTGATGCGGAGCGACCTGGTCGAGATCGTCCGCACCATCAAGAACGGCAAGGGCGTCCCCTATACCATCCTGGTCTCGAACTGGTCCGAGATGACTGAAGAGCGGTACCTGGCCCTACGCGACGCCGGAATCGATCAGTTCTCCGTCAGCCTGGACTTCCCCGACGGCCGGCACGACGTTTTTCGCGGCTACCCGGGGCTGTTCGATCACCTCAGCACGATCATGCCGCGCCTGGCAGCCCTGGGCCACGACGATATCGTCCTGAATTCCTGCATCACCAGCGAGAACGTGGCCGAGATCGGCGCCATCGCCGACATGGCGCGCTCCTGGGGTGTGAATCTCTGCTACAGCGCCTATTCAGCCCGCCGCACCGGCTGCCGCGACTACTTCCTGAACACGCCCGAGCAGATCGCCCTGCTGAACGAACAACTGGACGGCGTCGAACGGCGGCGGGACCAGAGCCGCTGGATCGTGAACTCTACCACCACTCTAGAGGCCACGCGGCGCTATTTCGAGCGTGGCGGGACGCCGGGATGCCAGGCTGGCCTGCGGTTCCTGGTGGTGACCGCCGATGGCTCCCTGCAGCCCTGCTCGATGCAGTTCAAGAAGTACGCGCTCGAAGATCAGTCCAGGATGGTGAGCGAGTTCACTTCGGCCAACAAATGCGATGAGTGCTACGTGTCCATCCGCTCCTACCTGGACAAGAGTTTCCCACGCCTGTTGTGGGAGAACGTGAGCGGGTTCCTGTCGGTCAAGCAGGGAAATTGAGCTAGGCAGGTTTTCGCAACCTTCCGCGGCGCCGGGCCATCCAAGATAGTGAATTAGTCTACATGAACCGCGCCGCTCCAGTGCGTACCGCGCTTGTTCTCCTGTTGCTGGCGTGCTTTGCCGGCCTGCAGACCGCTTCCGCCATCACGGTACACTCCCACGACCATGCGAATGGCGACCATTGCTGCGCCGTCTGCCATGCGGCTCATCTGCCCGCCCTACAAGCTCCTATCGCGCTGAATGCCGCGCCGGTCGCGCTCAGTGAATGGCGTTGCTGGCGCGAGCAGGCCGTCCGGGCCGGTGATCGCTCCCCTGCCCTGGACCTCTCCCGCGGCCCTCCCGCATAGACCGTCTCCTTCGTTTCTGCGCAACTTCCATCTCGATTTGTGTCCGCGTTGAGAGGAGATCGATCTATGTGTTTCAGATACTTGCACTTATTCGCGGCGCTCGCAGCGCTGCTGGTCCCTTCATGCGTCTCGGCGGAAGCCGACCCGTCATCCTCGTCTGGAATCGCCGGAACGGTGCGCGGCGCGATCCTGGACCCATCGGGCGCCGCCATCAAAGGCGCTTCGGTGAGCATTGAGAATCCCGTTTCGCACTATAGCCGGACCGCCCAGAGCGACGACCAGGGGAACTTTGAGTTCGATAACCTTCCGTACAACAACTACCACCTCATTGTGACGGCCCCCGGGTTTCAGTCGGCCATCAAGGACGCGAACGTGCGATCACCGGTGGCCCTTGCTTTGACATTCAACCTGAAACTAGGCCAGTCCAACACGGAAGTTACGGTGACGGCCGGGGAGGACCTGGTCGAGACCGTGCCCACCACCCACACGGACGTCGATCGGGGACTTTTCGACAAAATGCCTCTGGAAAGCGCCTCGTCGTCGGTGAGTTCGCTGGTTACGCTCGCCACGCCGGGGGTTGCGGCGGATTCGAACGGCCTTTTCCACGGTCTGGGCGATCACGCGGAGAATTCATTCTCCGTCGATGGCCAGCCCATCACCGACCAGCAGAGCAAGGTCTTCTCCAATCAGATTCCCGTGGGCTCCGTGGAGTCGATGGAAGTGATCGAAGGCGCGCCGCCTGCCCAGTATGGCGACAAGACCAGCCTGGTCATCGTGGTTAACACCCGCTCGGGACTCGGTGAGACTCAGCCCCATGGCGACGTCACCGCATCCTACGGCACCTTCGGAACCACCAACGAGACGGCCGACCTCGCCTACGGAGGCAAAAACTGGGGCAACTTTATCTCCGCCAGCGGGCTCGATACGGGCCGCTTTCTCGACGGGCCGGAGTACCAGGTCTTTCACGATCACGGAAATGAAGAGAACTTCTTCGACCGCGTCGACTATCAGCCCTCCCAGGGCAATACCCTCAGCCTCAATCTGGGTTTCACGCGCTCCTGGTTCCAGACTCCCAATTCCTACGACGCTCAAACCGCCGCAGCCTGGAACGGGCTCGCAGCCGATAATGGCGGCCTCGGTCCCAACGGCCTTCCGGTTGGCCCTCAGGATCAGCGCTCGAAGATCAGGACGTTCAACATCGCGCCCACATTCACCCGCGTCCTCAACAGCAAAACGGTTCTCACCGTGGGCGGCTTCGCTCGCCAGGACCAATTCAACTATTATCCCAGCGGCAACCCTTTCGCCGACTTCACTCCCGATCTACAGACCACAACCGAGGCGCAGAACCGCAGGCTGACCAACCTCGGCGTTCACGCCGACGTGTCCTACGTCAAGGGCATCCACAACCTGAAAGCCGGAGTCCAGTACGAGCAAACGCTGCTCACAGAGAACGATACTCTCGGCATCGTCGATCCCACGTTCAACGCTCCGTGTTTGAACGCCGATGGCAGCGCCGACACGGATCCATCCATCACCAGCCAGGGCCAGTGCGGCGGCGCGTTGCCGGCCAATCCCGGTTATGTCCCCGTCCTCGCGCCCTACGACCTGACCCGCCCAGGCCCGGGCGTCGGGCCCTACACCTTCCTGGGCCACGCCGATATCAAAGAGCTGGCCCTATACATCCAGGACACCATCTCGCTCAAGAACTGGACGTTCAATCTGGGAGTCCGCGGCGATGTCTACAACGGAATCACCAGCGCCAGCCTGGCAGAGCCCCGTCTGGGAGGCTCCTATAACATCAAGGGCACCAATACGGTGCTCCGCATTTCTTACGCGCGCACGATGGAAACGCCGTTCAACGAGAACCTGGTGCTGGCCAGCAACGGCTGCAACGACCCCGTGATCAACGCTCTCTCGGCGCTTATCCAGGGCTATCCGTGCCTGACTGCGCCGCTCAAGCCGGGAACGCGGAACGAATACCACGCCGGCATCGAGCAGGCCTTTGGCAGGTACCTGGTCATCGACGGCGAGTACATCTGGAAGTACACGGATCGGGCTTACGACTTCAGTGTGCTAGGCAACACGCCCATCACCTACCCGATTGAGTGGACCAAGTCGAAGATCCCCGGCTTCGCGGTGCGCGCCAGCGTTCCGAACTACCACGGCCTGAGCGCCTTCATCGTGATGTCCTCGGTTGCCGCACGCTTCTTTACCCCGCAGGTCAGCGGCATCGGAGCGACCCCGACCACAACCGGAACCTCCTCGGTCTTCCGCATCGACCACGATGAGAACTTCAACCAGACCACCCATCTTCAATACCAGGCTCCCAAGAAATGGGCGCCTTGGATCGGCTTCAACTGGCGCTACGATAGCGGCCTGGTGGCCGGCCCGGTGCCCTGCGCGGGCGGCAACTGCTTCAATGGGCCCAATGGAACGGACTCCATCGTGGACGTTTCGAACTTGACCGCGGACCAGCAGTTCGAGGCCGGTCTGTACTGCGGCAATGTGTTCGCGACCCCGACGACTCCCATCAGTCCGAACGGACTCTGCCCGGCTTCCGCGTACGGCTCCAACCTGGTCAAGATTCCCGCGGCCGGCACGGAGAACGACGACCACAATCCGCCGCGCATACAGCCGCGCAGCCTGTTCGACGTGGCGCTCGGAAACGACAACATCTTTCACAGCGACAAGCACAAGTGGAGCGCTCGCCTGGAAGTCATCAACCTGATGAACAAGGAGGCGCTCTACAATTTCCTCTCGACTTTCAGCGGAACGCATTACGTCACGCCGCGCTCCATCACGGCGACGCTCGGGTTCCACTTTTAGGGATCGGCCCGGTTGAGCCACGGGCCGCGTGCCATTTGGTAACATACGGCAAATGCTCACGAACGGTCGCCTTTACAACTTCAGCCCTGGTCCCGCCATGCTGCCGGACCCGGTCATGGTCAGGATCAAGGAAGAGTTCCTCAACTACAGCGGGCTGGGCGCTTCGATCATCGAAATCAGCCATCGCGCGAAGGACTTCGTGGCCATTGTCGACGGCGCCACCAGTCTGTTCCGGGAGCTCACGGGCCTTCCCGCCGATTACAGCGTTCTGTTCGTCGCCGGAGGCGGCAGAATGCAGTTCTCCGCCGTGCCGCTGAACCTGATCGGCCGGTCGCACTCGAAGAAAGCCCTCTACGTCGAGACCGGCGTTTTCTCGGCCAATGCCATCAAAGACGCTGCTGCGTTTGGCGATATGCGCGTGCTCGCGAGCAGCCGGGCGAGCGGCTTCGACCGAATCCCCCCGGTCGATCCCGCGGCGGTTGATCAGGACGCCGCCTACGTTCACATCACCACGAACAATACGGTGTACGGCTCGCGCTGGAACGCCTTCCCCGAGACCGGCCAAGTGCCGCTGGTAGGAGACTCGACCTCCGAGATCCTCTCGCGCGTCATCGACTACTCGCGTTTCGGCATCGTCTACGCCGGCCTGCAGAAGAACCTCGGCCCCTCGGGAACGGCGATCGTCGTGGTCCGCAAGGACCTGCTCGGCCAGGCGCTGCCCACAACCCCGCTGCTGCTGAATTACGCCAGCCTGGACAAGGGCAACTCTCTGGTGAATACGCCGAGCACGTTCAACATCTACGTGACGTGGCTGGTCCTACAGTGGCTGAAGGAGCAGGGCGGCGTGGCGGCGATCGAGGCCGTGAACAACGCCAAGGCGAAGCTGATTTACGACATCATCGATGCGTCGAGCTTCTACAGGGGCGTCGTTCAGCCCGCACACCGTTCGACGATGAACATCACGTTCCACCTGCCCTCGCAGGAGCTTCTGGACGAGTTCCTGAAGGGCACGCTCAAGGCGGGCCTGTACGCGCTCAAGGGATACCGGGACGTCGGTGGCGTGCGCGCCTCGATGTACAACGCCATGCCGCTCGAAGGCGCGCAGGCGCTGGCCAGCTACATGCGGGAATTCGAGCGGACGAAGGGCTGAACGGGCGACAGGGCTACTGCGCGTTCATCCGAAGCCAGGCCACGATGGTATCGAGCGCACGGGGCGAAATGGTCTCCTCGCTCTGGGCGTACTCCGTGACGTTGCCGGTCTTCGCGGTCTGGAAAAGGTGATTCAGGCCGGAGAGTTTCACCAGCGTGAAGGAAGCCACGTGGCCCGCGGTGAACGCCGCGGCCGCCGCCCGTAGGTTCGAGTCGGCGGGCACTTGGAGGTCCTTGCCGCCGAATAGGGCCAGCACGGGACAGCGGAGTTTCGCCAGCGTCTCAGCGGGCGAATAGGCGAACGCCGAAAGGACCTCCGGCGTCAGCAACCCCGCCGATCCCGCTTCAAACTGGGCGGCCAACTGCGGGTTTTTCGCCTTTTGGTCCGCCGCCACTTGCCGCAAGCGTTCCCGGGCCTTGACGCGATCGGGTTCCTGACGGATGATGGCGATCACCCGACGCTGTATTTCGAGGCTCTCTTTGATCGTCGATTCCGGCGCGCCCGCGGCCCGCATCAACCCCTCCGATTGCTCGGCCAGCAACTCGTCGAAGGGCTGCGCGGGGCCGGCCAGCATGATCACAAAAGCGACGTCGCCCGAGCGAACGGCGGCCAGCGGACCCACCATTCCGCCTTCGCTGTGTCCCAGGATGCCGATCCGTTTGACATCCGGCCGCGTCTTCAGCCAGGCGACGGAGGCGAGCGCGTCCTCGGTGAATTCCGGCAGGCCCGCGGCGCTAAAATCGCCTGTGGATTTCGCCGTCCCGCGGTCGTCCAGGCGCAGCACGGCGTAGCCAGCGCGCGTGAGATAGTCCGAAATCACAAAGAACGGCTTCTGATTGAAAACCGTTTCGTCGCGATCCTGCGGGCCGGAGCCCGTCACCAGCAGAATCGCTGTGAACGGGCCGCCCTGCTTGGGGTACGTGAAGGTGCCGGCGAGTTTGACCTCGCCGCTCGCCACCGTCACTTCCTCGGTGTCGTAAGGGAACGGAGCCGTCGGGTACTGTGGCCGGGCCGCTGCCTTCGGTTTGCCGCGCTCGAAGGTGAGCGGGAAATGCTGGCCGGCCTGAGTGAAGGTCCCTTCGATCCGGCCGCCATTCAGAAGCCCGTCATAGGACAGCGTCAGGGATTGCTTCGAGAAGCGAATGCGGTTCTGCTCGATGGTGACGGAATCGAGCGGAATGCCGAACGCTCCCTGATCTATACTGTCGAAGGCCGCCGAGACTTTGCCGTCCTGGCTCTTGACGTTCAACCCGATCCGCAACTTCATGGCGCCGACATCGAGGGTGCCGGTCCAATCACCTTCAAACGACGCGGGCTGTGCGCTGAGGAGGGCGGCGCTCGCCGCCAGAATTGCGAGGATTCTCATACTGCCTCCTTGAATTGGCCGGCGCGCCGGCGGAGAAGCCACTGAACCAGTCGCGTGGTCCCGATCAGAAACAGCGGGCCCACGGTGTAGCCGATGGGGATGATCCACCAGCCTAACAACTCTCTCGCTCCCTTCCAATCCGGACTGAGCACGCCGAGAGAGAAGCCGGGATGATCCACCCACAGCCCGACGTGATTCGGCAGAAACGGTTTCAACACCGCGCAGGCCAGGAAGGCGACCCCGACCGAGTAGCCCAGCAGCAGCGCCAGAAACGCGACGAAGCCGCGCAGGCCGGTCAGCGCCCATTGGAATGTCGCGCTGAGGAGCACTGCCGGCCCGGCCGATGCGGCGGCGTGCGCCATCAGCCGCTCGCGGCGATAGGAAGCCGCCAGCGTGTCCGGGTCACCAAGCGCTTCGATCGTCTCGGCGGCGATGTCGGCCTGCCCGGAGGTGGCATCCGACAAACGCTCTTCGATGTGGCTGCGTATGTCGGAGAGGATCTCGGCCTTCTCGGCATCCGGCATCCGGCCCAGCGCCGCTCGCAGGCGTAACAGGTAGCGCTCGATTTGCGCGCGGGAGTCAACGGGTGTCGTCATGGTGTTTTCCTTTCGCCCGAACCGCGGACACGATTTCGTCCATTTGGGCCGAGAATGCGCTCCAGGCCGCGGCCATCTCTCGGGTCTGGGCGCGGCCGGGCGCCGTGAGCGTGTAGTATTTGCGCGGGTGGCCTGTTCCGGCATCTTGCCATTCCGAGGTCAGCAGGCCATCGATGCGGAGCCGGTTCAGGATGGGATAGAGCGTGCCCTCGGCCACCTCCAAGCCGCCGCGGCTCTGAAGCGCGCGCAGGATCTCGAGGCCGTAGAGCGGCTTCGCCCAAAGGCTGGCGAGGATGGCGAGTTCGAGGCTGCCCTTGCGAAGCTGCGCGTCCCAGTTATCGGGGCCGGGAGGGTTGGCGGCTTGGCTCTTGTTTGCCATATACTATGTATTGCTATGTAGAGTGTGAGGCACGTTAGTGGGTTTGTCAAGGGCTTTGTGAAAAGGGGGAAAGCGGGTATGATCGTCCTGTGGACACAGAGGCGCGGATCGAACTGCACGGGACTCTCAGCCTGGCCGATGTGATGAGGTTCCACTACTTTCACGCGCTCCGCCGCGTCTGGATTCTTGTTGCCGTGCTCGTGCCAGTGCTGGCGGTCGGGGTCTTCAATGGGCCCGAAACCGGGTGGGGATTCGTGATCAATGCGATCCCCTTCATATTCCTGGTGCTGTTCTGGATTGTCATGCTAGCCTTTCTGCCGTACCGGGGCGCTCGACGGAACTACACGGCCCAGAAAGATCTGGGTGCGCCCTCCACATGGGTATTCACTAGTGAGACTCTCACACGAACCACGCCGAACGGATTCTCGGCGTCGGTCTGGAGCGCCGTAATCAGGCTTCAGGAGACCAGAACCCTGTTCCTGCTTTACATTGGGCCGAGCATCGCCGAGATCGTCCCGAAGCGCTTCTTCCAGAGTCCCGCCGAGATGGACCAATGGCGTCAGATGGTTCTCTCATGCGTGGCGCCGAAACAGATCGAAGGGTCAGGCCTGATCGGGCGTTGGTGCTGACGGCTGCGTCCTACTTCCCCGCGTACATCTCAATCACCCGCTCAATCGACCGGCGGCACACCGAGCAGAAACCCGTGTCGCGCGTGAACATGATGCAGTCCGTCTGCGGACGGTAGTAGCCGCGGGCCTCGTAATTAGCCCCTTCGAACGCTCCGGTCTTGCCGGCGTACTCGCCCGAGCCGAGCAGCTTGCGGTCGAGCGCCATCTCCTCGCGGAACAGCGCCTCGATCTCCGCTTCGGGACGGTGCTGGGCGCGTAGCTCGCGGCGGCGCGCCTGGATGCGCTGCTCGGCGGCCTCGAATTCCTGCTTCAGCCACGGCGTCGGCAGCGGCGTGCCGGGCGCGATCAGGTCCGCCCACTTGGCGGCTTTGGGATCGGCGGTGACGTTGGGCTCCCACGGCTCCAGCCGCTCGGCGGCGCTGTTGTAGGAAACGTCGGAGGTGTAATACTCGTCGGCCAGTCCGGCGAAGTGGTGCCCGAACTCGTGGACGAAAACGTAGGGCGTCCATTCGTTGTCGGCGGCCACAGTGGCGTAGAGATTGAAGATGCCTCCACCACCGTACTCGCGGCTGTTGACGACAATCTCGATGAACTCGTACGGCGCGGCCGAGGCCAGCTCGCGTACGCGCTTATTGTCGAACGTGAGGATGTAGCGCTCCGAGCCGAAAGCGTCGTAGGTGGTGCGAAGCGGCGAATGGCGCCAGCGGCCGTCGGAGGGCCGGGAGATGCCGCTCTCCCCGGCAGGCACGTCGATCGCCCAGACGTTGAAGTCGCTGCGGTGCTCTTTGAATGGCGGCGCCGCGAACAGGATCCCGGTAAGCCGGCGGGCGTCGTTGTGCCACTTCTCCATCTCGGCGGTGGTGTAGCCGTCGCCCATGAGCAGCAGATCCACTTTGTCCTTGGGCTCGCCGTTCTTCATGACGGCCCACACGCGCACGCCCGCGGGCGGCCCGCTGCGGTCCACGGCCGGGGCGGACGGGTCCACCAGCACCGACCACACCTCGCGGAACGCGTTCTCGCGGTCGCGCTTCTTGAGCACCACCTGGACCGGGGCGGCCGGCGCCGGGAATCGCACGGATTCGTGAAACGTCCGGCGCTCGTGCGCGGCCTCCGGCGTCAGCTCCCATTCGCCGTAGATGCTGGCGAAGCCGCGGGAATAGAGCAGCCGGTTCGTCTTTCGATCGATCACCTCGAAGTAGTATTTGCCGAGGTTGGTGTGGTCGATCGTGCGGTCCAGCGGGCCCGGCCAGTCGCCTTCGAGCACCACGCCGTCCAGGGCGAATTGCTCCTCGGATGCCGTGCCCGTGTGGTAATAATCGACCCTCAGGGTGCGTGGACTTTGTGCCGCGGCCGCCAGGGCCGCCGCCAGCGCCAGGGCGAGACGAATCAAGTTGCACCTCCCGGAAACCAGAAGGGTAGCGCACCGGCGGGTTCGGCACAATATCTGCGTCCCCCGCCCACACCCCGGCGTATCTATCCTATGAAAGGTGATGGCAGCAGCCTCCAACGCGGCGATGGGGCCGGAACCGCTTCCGGACTTCGCCTCGTTGGTGCGGTTGCACCAGGCCATGGTGTTCAGCATTGCGTTGCATTATGTTCGAGACCGCTCGACGGCCGAGGAGCTGGCGCAGGACGTTTTTCTGCAGCTCCACAGGTCGCTGGCGGATATGCAATCGGCTGAGCACGCCGCACGGTGGCTGCGGAAGGTCGCGGTCCATCGGTCGATCGACCACGCGCGGCGGAACAGGTATCGGCCGCAGGTGGGATTGGAAGATGCCCCCGAGCCGTCAACCCCGGCCGCGGCGGGCGATCCGATGCTCTCCGAACGGCTGCGGCGGCTGGTTGCGTCGCTGCCCGAAAAGCCGCGCGCGGTGATGCTTCTTCGGTACCAGGAAGACCTGGACCCGGAAGACATCGCCGCGACGCTGGGAATGCCGGTGCGGACGGTGAAGAGTCACTTGCAGCGGTCGCTCGCCATGTTGCGAGAGAAGGCGGGCCGGGCATTTACACCGGCCGCGGGCCGCCAGAACCTTTCTAGGGATAGGGGAGAAGTCGAGAATGAACCGCTTGGATGATGGACTTCGCGAGGCGCTCGCGCGCCAGGACCCGGGTCCGCAGTTCACGGCCCGCGTGCTGGCCGCAGCCGCCGCCAAGCCGAAGGAGAGCTGGTGGCGGACGTTTGTTTCCGGGTTCGGCCCGGCGAAAGTGCGCTGGGCGACGGCGGCCGCGCTGGCCTGCGTGCTGGTGGTGGGCGGAAGCCTGGAATACCGCCGCCAACAGGAGGACCGGGAAGGCCGCGCGGCCAAGCAGCAGCTTGTGCTGGCGCTCCGCATCGCCGGAACGAAGCTCAACCAGGCAAGGGATCGGGTGCAGCAGCTCAACACAGGTGACTAGAAAGGGAGACTCTATGAAATACGCATTAGCACTGTTTTTCGCGATCGGCCCGCTGCTGGCGCAGGACGTGAAGATACCCCCGAGCCTCGAGAAGCTCGCCGGCAAGGCGACCGAAGTGGTTGACGTCTCGCTCGACGGCCCGATGTTGCGGCTCGCCAGCCGCTTTCTGTCCGGCAAGGATCCGGACGAAGCCAGAGCCAAGAACATTGTCAACAGCTTGAAGGGCATCTACGTGAAGTCCTACGAGTTCGAAAAGGAGGGCGAGTATTCGCCCAGCGAGCTCGACGAGATCCGAAGCCAGCTCCGCGGACCCGGCTGGTCGCGCATCGTCGGCGTCGTCGGCAAAAAGGGCGGCGATAACGCCGAGATCTACATCCGGCTCGACGACGAGCGCATCGGGGGCCTGGTCATTCTGGCTGCCGAGCCGAAAGAGCTGACGGTGGTGAACATCGTGGGCAACATCAGCCTCGATGACCTCAGCGCCCTGGGCGGCCACTTCGGCATCCCCGACGTCGAGGTGGGCAAAGAACACAAGAAGCCGACCAAGGAGTAGCCATGAAAACGCTCCTCGCCTCAGGATTGCTTCTAGCGCTCGCCGCCGGACCGGCGATGGCGGGCGACCCGGATTTCCATGCCATTGTTCGCAGCGTCGAAACCGGCTACGGCGTACACCGCCTGAGTATCCCGCTGTTCGGCCTGGCGCGCTTCGTCGTCCAGGTTGCCCAGCCCGAAGGCGTCAAAGACTTCGACATGGCCATTTTCCAGACGCCCGACGGCCCACCGCTCGATGGCAGCCGCTTCGACGCCATCATGAAACGGAACGGCGGCGGCGAGTGGAGTCCCACGATCCGCGTCCACTCGCGGCGCACCCACGAGTCCACCTACATCTATGTACGGCCGCAGGGCCGGGACTGGCGGATGATCGTCGCCACATTCGAGCCCAACCAGACCGTGCTCCTGGACGCCAAAGTGGACCCCGAAGTTCTGGCTCACGCGCTCGACGATCCCGAGCATGCGGGCAAGGTGCTGGGCGGCCCGCATCACGAGGAATGACGCGCCGTCTTACACTAGAAGTCTACGATGCATCTCCGGATCGCTCTCCTTGCGTCGCTTTGGGCGCTGGCGGCGCGCGGCCAGACCGTCTGCCAGCCGACGCCCGCGTACTCGCCTTGCGAGATTGTCTACGAGCTCTCCGCAGCGGAGATGGCTGCGCATCCGGTTCCCTACCGCAGCGTCGATCTCGAAGCCGAGTTCCGTTCGCCGCGCTACCGCACCTTCCGCGTGCCCGCGTTCTGGGATGGCGGCAACCGCATGGTGATCCGCTTCGCGCCCACCGAGGCGGGCCAGTGGACCTTCCGCACCTCCAGCAACATCTCCCGGTTCGACGGCGTCGAGGACCACCTGTCCGCCACCCCATCGGACTCGCACGGCTTCCTGCACCCGGCCAACGTCCATCATTGGGCTTTGGTTGACGAGAACGTACTCACTCCGCACCTCTGGATGGGCGACACGGTTCTTGCGCTTCCCTACATCGACCGCGCGCTGTTCGAGCGGATCGTGGACGCCAGGGCGGCGCAGAAGTTCAACCACATCCGCGGCGTTCTGCTATCGGCGCCCGGCGGCGCGCAACGTGCGCTGCTCGACGGCGTCCCGGACGCCCCCATCTTCCGCGAGCTCGACAGCCGCGTCCTCTACCTGAACCACAAGGGCATGGTGGCGGACCTGGTGCTCGGCTGGAACGCCGGCCAGTTGGCCAGCCTGTTTCCCTCCTGGGAGGAGCGGCAGCGCTTCGTGCGCTACGTGGTGGCGCGATACTCGGCCATGCACGTCACCTGGCAGCTCGCCGGCTCGTTCGAGAACGACGCCAACGGACGGGCGCTGCTGCGTGAGACGGGGCAGGCGCTCAAGACCGTCGATCCGTACCAGCACCCGCGCACCACCGGCGCCCTCAAGACATCCTCGCCGCTCTCGAGCGACGAGTGGATGAACTTCATCACTTACGGAGCCGCTGACGATCAGCTTGGCGCCATCGAACACCAGCTCTTCCCTGCCTCGTTCGTCAACCTGAACCTGGGCGCCGAGCGCGGCGCGGACGCCGTCGATGCCGACACCTTGCGCCACCGCCTCTGGAACGCCGCCATGGACGGCCAGTACCCCACCTTCGCCAACTCGGGCGAAGCGGATCTCGATTCCCCCGCCGCGAAGCAAATGGCCATCTGGTACGACTTCTTCGCCGCAACGCGCCACTGGGAGCTGGAGCCTTACTTCGAAGTGGACGGCGGCCGTGCCCTGGCGCTCGAACGTCCCGACGAAGAGGAGCTCGAAGGCATCGAATATGTCGTCTATGTCGAGAAGCCCGGGCCGGTTGACATTCTGGTTCAGAAGCGCGGCTACGACCTCGAGTGGTTCAACCCGATTACCGGCGAGCACATCCGGGACAAGAAAGGCTTCAAGGGCGATCACTACACCGGGGAACCGCCGGACAAGACACACGATTGGGTGCTGCACATTTTCCGCGAAGGGCGCCTGGAGTCCATGCTGCGCTCCTACAAGTTCGCGGCGCGCTCCATCGTCATGCAGGAGATCGAGCAGGTCCCTCAGAAGGTTCCGTTCGACATCGCCGAGCCGTCGATCGACCCCGTTTCGATTTCGAAGCCGCCCAAGTATGCCGCCAAACTGACTCGCGAAACGCGTGCGACGCGGTCCATGATGTGGTTGTGGACGGGCGAGGTGGCAGCCGACCGGCAGGGCCCCAGAGTCCTTGGGAGCGGGCTCCAGGGCACGTTCCAGATCCCCGCGAACCTCGTCTCGAATTACCCGGCCATGCTCACAGTCCGCCTTTACGGCCTGAACGCGCACGGCAAAGTGTACATGATTATCAGGGTCTACCAGCTCGCCCCGTGACGCCCAAAATCCTGGCGATCGACACCACGACGGAATTCGGCAGCATCGCTCTGGTCTCGGGCAGCGCGGTGGCGTGGGAGACGCTCATCCATTCCACCGTGGGCTTCGGGCAGATACTGTTCGGCCACATCGAGGCGGCCCTCGAAAGCGGCGGCTGGAAGATCGGCCAGGTCGATTGCTTCGCCGCGGCGGCCGGGCCGGGATCGTTCACCGGCGTGCGCGTGGGCCTGGCGGCCGTGAAGGGACTGGCCGAGGCGCTAGGGCGGCGAGCCGCAGGCGTCTCGAATCTGGAGGCGATCGCGTGGCACGGAACCGCACCGCTGCGGGCCGCCGTAGTAGACGCCCGGCGCGGCCAGATCTACGGCGCCGTCTACGACGCGCACCTCAACGTGGTGTCGCCGGAGGTGGTCTCGGTGTTGCCCGAGTGGCTCGCCGCGCTGCCATCGGGCGAGATCGAACTGCTTTCGACGGATTCCGCGGCCTTCCGCCCGGCCCTGGCCGGAACGCGTTTTGACCGGGATGGATTCCACGAAGTGCCCCGCGCGCTTGCCGGCGCCATCGGCCGCATCGCCGAAGCGCGGTTTCTGGCCGGAACCGCAGCCGACCCCGCGGCGCTCGACGCCAACTACGTCCGCCGCTCCGACGCCGAGCTGTTCTGGCGGGAAGGTGGTGCCTGAGATCTGCGTTGAGTTCAGGCGAGTGCTCAGTCTCCTCAGCGACTGGGTGCACGATCAGGGTATGCTATCTGATCGAAGCCGACTGAGGTCCTCGACACAACTGAAGCCTCTGGGGTAGCCAAGGAGGTTTGTCCTTGCAGGTACCTGTGAAGATTGGCGCGATGATCAGAACGTATCCGTACAGGGAGCGGCTGCCGGTGGCTCTAGTTTGGGCCGCCGTAACCGGATGGTTTGGTTATTACCACGACTTGTGGCGTTTTGCCAGCTTCGATTCCATCCTGTCGGATGTCGCAGTGTTTCTCGCCCTCCTCTGCACATGGAAAGGCCGGCCGTTTTGGCTGTTTGTGGGGATCGCGGCGGGCGCCTGGCTGATAGTCGCGGTTAGGCTCCTGCACACCGCAGTGGGTCCCTTTTTCCTCAAGGGCCTCGTCGTGATGGTTGTGGTAGTGTGGCTGCTTCGGAAACTATAGACATCAGAACTTCCCCTCATGGCTCGGGACCCAGACTGCGCTCAGTTCGCGTCGGTCGATGGCAGGGATTCTCGCCTGCCTGGTAGCGCCTGGCCCGCGCCGGCGAACACTCTTCTTCCCGCAACGCACATTTAAGGCTCTGCCTGGCGGGAATAGCCGGGCCCGTTCCGCGCTAAAATGAGGGAACATGCTGCGCAAGGCTCTGACGGCGCTCAAACGGTCCGTATTGTGGGACTATGACCGCGCTACGTGGCAATACGACGTCATGGTCGGCGTGATCCTGGCGTTCATCTTTCTGACGCCGCGCGGCTGGTTCAACGACCAGACACGCATCCCCGGGGCCAGCAGGATCGCCATGTTGCAGGCCCACGACACGAACGGTCATTGGTACTGGATCGATACGGAACTCCTCTCGGATGTTCCCGAGGCGCAGCGGCTGGCCAAAGCCTCCGAGATGCTTCGTACGCGCGCGGGCGAGAAGCGGCCGGTGGTCCGCCTGGAACCGATGGTAGACTCCGAGTCCGAAATCAAGGGTTACATCGCATTTACACTTCCGTGAGGGTCGCCCCCCAATTTGAGAATGGAATGACATTCAGGCTCCTTGGTGCAGTCCTGGTCGCCGGCGTTTTGCCTGTCGCGGCCGATAGCGTGCAAGCCGTAATGGCGAATATGGATCGCGAGGCCAAGACTTTTCGCGGGATCACTGCCAAGTTGAAGAAAACCGAGTTCACGGCCGTGGTGGACGACACGTCCATCGAAAGCGGGCAGATGTGGCTCAAGCGCAACGGCAGCGCGGTCACCATGCGCGTCGAAATCAACGTACCTCAGCCCAAGTCGGTAGGCGTCGTGAAGGATAGCGCCCAGGTCTACTACCCCAAGATGAACACCGTGCAGATCTATGACCTGGGAAAGGCGGGCGCCCTGGTGGACCAGTTCCTGGCCCTCGGCTTCGGCAGTTCGGGCAAAGACTTGCAGAAGAACTACACGGTTACGCTGGGCGGCGAGGATTCCGTGGACGGCGTCAAGACGACTAAACTCGAGCTGGTGCCCAAATCCCCGAAGGTTCTCGAACAGATCAAGAAAGTGGAGCTGTGGATTCCGGTGGGAGCGGGCCATCCGGTGCAGCAGAAAGTGACCGAGCCGGGCGGCAACTATTACCTGTTCACGTACTCGGACTTGAAGCTCAATCCGCAGGGATTGCCCGAAAGCGCATTCCAGTTGAGTCTGCCTCCGAACGTCAGCAAGGAGTATCCGCAAAAATGAGCGCAGGCGCAAGCGGGCGCGCCGGCACGGGGCGGCTGGCGTTTCTCGATTGGGTGCGAGGGCTGGCGGCCGTGACCATGCTCAACGGCCACGCCTTCCATTCCTTCACCAGACCTGAGGAGCGGCAGGGCGGGCTCTACGCCATCACTCAGTTCATCGGCGGGCTGCCCCCGGCCATCTTCCTGTTCCTGGTGGGCGTGACGCTGGCGTTCCTCATGGATTCTTCGGAGCGCAAGGGATTGCCGACCGGCACGCGCGTCTGGAAGGCTTTCCGCCGGGCCGGCTACCTCCTGGGCATCGCATTTCTGTTCCGGCTCCAGGTCTGGGTGTTCGGGCTGCCGAAGAGCCCGTGGACCGACCTCCTGCGGGTGGACGTGCTCAACTGCATGGGTCTGGCGGTCGCCCTGCTTTCGGTAATGGCCGTCTTTACGACCGCGGACCGCGTGCGCCTTTGCGCCGCGCTCGGCCTCGCCATCGCGGGCCTCTCGCCTGTCATCTCGGGGTTCGATTGGTCCGGAATGCCGAACGTGGTTCGAATGTATGTCGCGCCGGACTATCTCTCCTTCGGCTTCTTCCCCTGGGCCGCGTTTGTCGCCTTTGGGATGAGCGCGGGCAGCATCCTGCGAATTCTTCCGGCCGAGCGGTTCGAGCGGGCGGCTCAGTGGGCCGCGCTCACGGGCTTCGGCATGGTGCTGGGCGGGCAGTATTGCGCTTCGTTCCCATATTCGGTGTATCCCAAAGCCGAGTTCTGGCTGGACAGCCCCTGGCTCACGCTCATCAAGACGGGCGCGGTGCTGCTGCTACTCTCGTTCGCCTACCTGTGGACCCAGCACACGGCTGACAATTGGAGCTGGGTGCGGCAGTTCGGCGTGACCTCGCTGCTGGTCTACTGGGTGCACATCGAGCTGGTCTACGGGCGCTGGTTCTGGTTCTGGAAGGAAGCCCTAACGGCGAGACAGGTGATCGCGTGCTCGGCGGTCTTGATCGGGCTGATGTTGTTCCTGTCGTTAGCCCGCACGCAGTGGAGAAACTGGGCGCGGCTGGGCCTGTCGATGGGCTGGTACTTCTTCCTGACTGAGCGGCGCGCGGAACAGTAGAGCGTGGCGTTCAGGCGGGCCGTTCGCCTCCGGAGCCCTTCAAATACGGGCCGCTCGATCCATTCGGGAGGATCGTTTCGGAGTCCGTGCGCGCCTGCGAGAGTTGCAGGCCGGTCAATCCGCGAGCCCCTCGAAGGTTGGCGCCCCGCAGATCCGCTGCGAACAGAACGGCGGTGTCAAGTTGGGCGTTCGTCAGGATGGCTCCCGTGAGATCTACGCCGCCGAGCTTGGCATCCCGTAAGTCGCAGCCGGCCATCAGGGCTCTGATGAAGCAGCTCCGGCTAAGGTCCGTGTGGCAGAACTTCGAGCCGCTCAGCGCGGCGCCGCGGAAGTCGCAGCTCTGGAGCGACGCGGAGCCGAAGTTGGCGTCCGTGGCTACCGCGCCGACGAACCTGCAAAGCTGCATACGCGCATGATAGAAGACCGCCCCCTCCAGGCTGGCGTCGCCAAACGTCGTGTCGAAGACATTGGCGTGATGCAGCCCGGCTTCTTTGAGAGTGGCGCCACGAAAGTCGCAATCCGTGATGCGCGCCTCGAGCAGCCGCGCGGAACCTAGGTCGCTGCTGCGGAAGCTGGTGGCTTGTAGGGATGCCTCCGATAGGTTAGCGCCCTCCATCAGGCACAAACTGCAATCCGAGTTGGAGATGGTGGCTCCGGCCAGGTCGGCGCGAGAGAAACTGCTCTGGCGCAGGTCGCTACCCTCAATCTCAGCGCCAGTCAGGTCCGCGCCGATCAGCACGGCTTCAATTAATGAAGTGCTGCGGAAGATCGCCCGGCTTAGCTTGGCGCCCTCAAGTTGGGCATCGCTCAGCGTGGCTCCGCTGAAATCCGCGCGGACGCCATTGCTCTGCTCGGCCAGCCAGGCCAGGTGCGCGTCGAGTACGCGCCGTAAGGCGTAGGCGCGGCTGCCCCCTCCGGGTTGGGACCCGGCTACGGACGGCGGTCGCACGGTTCTTTCCGGCATTCGCTCTTGTTCTATCGGCGGAAAAGCGGGAATACCCTAGGGCCTCCAGGGAACCGCTTGTAAAAATCTCCCCACACGGCCCTAACTATTTGTTAATCTCTGCTATCCTAGAACCGGAGAGCACGGGGACAGGGACCCTCTCCGAAGGACGCCCTTCCGCCAGCATTACGGAAGCTTCAGGCGTTGGCTCTCTTGTGGTATCGTCATCACAGTGAAGGATTTCGGACCATGAGCTCTCTAGACGAACCTACCGACCACACCAACGATACGAAGAAGGACCTGATGCGGATCCTGGTCATCGAGGACGAAAAACGCATTGGAGAGTTTGTGGCCCGCGGTTTGGAGAGTGCGGGTTATACGGTTGAATCGGCGGAGGATGGCGTCAGTGGTCTGGAGCGCCTGCACGCCACGGAGTACGACTTAGTCATTCTCGACTTGATGCTCCCCGATATGGACGGGCTCAAAGTCCTCGAAAAGATCCGCAACCGCACCTCCAGCCCGCCAGTCCTCATTCTGAGCGCATTGGGCGCGGTGGACGATCGCGTCAAGGGCCTGGAGAGAGGCGCCGACGATTACCTGGGAAAGCCCTTCTCGTTCACGGAGCTGCTGGCGCGTGTGCGGGCCCTTCTGCGGCGCGGCCAGCCCACCCCGGAACGGCTGCAGGTGGGAGATTTGACCCTGGACTGCATCCGCCGCAAAGTGACGCGCGGCGGCGAACCGATCGAGCTCGCGCCCAAGGAGTTCAGCATTCTCGAATACCTGATGCGAAACCGCGGGCGTCCGCTGAGCCGCACCATGATCGTCGAGCACGTGTGGGATATGGACTATGACGGCCTGACGAACATCGTGGACGTCTACATCCGCCATCTGCGAAGCAAGGTGGACGACCGCTGGCCGGCGAAGCTGATTCACACCGTGCGCGGCGTCGGGTATATGATCGAGGCTGCGGAGAAAGACACCGAGTCGAAGGCCAGTTGACGGCTTTCGCCGGCCCCGCAGGCCGCACGTCCGTTTGTCCCCGAGTGACCATGTCCCTAGGAATCGAACGAAGAGAACGGGAAGGCATCATCGTCCTCGACCTCGCCGGCCGCATCACGGTGGGCGAGGAAGCGGGAGTGCTGAGGGCCGCATTCGGCGAGCTGACCGGCCCGGCGAACGTCATCCTGAATCTTCAGGACGTCGCATTCATCGATAGCACCGGACTGGGCGCGCTGGTCCTGGGCTTCACGTCGCTCACCAAGCGCGGCGGCCGGTTGAAGCTCGAGAACGTCAGCCGCCGAAACATCGAGCTGTTGGTATTCACCAAGCTCAGCACCGTCTTCGAGCTGTTCATCGACGAGCAGGACGCCGTCAACAGCTTCTTCCCCGACCGCGCCATCAAGCGCTTCGACATCCTCAGCTTCGTGAAGGAGCAAGTGGCGGAAGAGGGGATGTAGGGGCGCCGCGCCTAAGTCAACCGGGCCGCCGTCTCGATCTGCTTCAATCTTTCCGCCAGCAATTCCCGCTCCCGCCGGTTCTCGGTCATGGCGATGGCGCGTTGGAGTTCTTCACGCGCCTCGGTGAATCGCCCCATCTTCATCAGCAGGTCTCCGCGAACGCTGGGGAGCAGATGATAGCCCGTCAACGCGGAGTCACCGGCGAGCGGGGCCGCTCGATCGAGTGCCGCGAGTCCAGCGGCAGGGCCCTGCGCCATACCAACGGCGACCGCACGATTCAGCGCCACGACGGGAGACGGGCCGATCTCGATCAGAGCGTCGTAGAGAAGGACGATCCGCTCCCAATCGGTCTCTTCGGCTGTGCGGACTCCTGTGTGACAGGCAGCAATCGCCGCCTGCAAAGCGTAGTTGCCGGCGCCGCCGCCCAGCTTCTGCGCGTGTGCGAGCGCGGCCATCCCACGCTGAATCTGCGCGTAGTCCCACAAAGAGCGGTCCTGGTCCGGCAATAAAACTGCCTCGCCGTTTCGTCCCCGGCGCGCTCGGGTGCGCGACGCCTGCAGCTCCATCAGAGCCAGGAGACCGTGAACTTCGGACTCGCCGGGAAGAAGATGCACCAGTATGCGTCCGAGCCGCAGCGCCTGCTCGCAGAGCGCAGCCCGCATCCATTCATCTCCCGAAGTGGCGGTATATCCCTCGTTGAAGATCAGGTAGACCACCGAAAGTACGGACCCAAGCCTGCGGCGCAACTCCTCCCCGCGTGGAGTCTCAAAGGGAACGCGGGCCTCCGAGAGGGTCTTCTTGGCGCGAAAGATCCGCTGTCCGGCCGTCTTCTCAGGCACAAGGAAGGCGCGGGCGATCTCCGCCGTGGTGAGGCCGCAGATCAGACGCAACGTAAGCGCGACGCGGCCTTCCACCGCAAGGACCGGATGGCACGCGGTAAAGATAAGCCGCAGGATGTCGTCGTCGATCACCTCGTCCAATGAGTGCTCCAGCGCATCCGCGAGCTGCCGCTCTTGAAGTTCGAGTTCCCGGGCAATTTCTTCGTGCTTCTGTACGAGCATGCGGCCACGGCGCAAGGAATCGAGAGCGCGCCGCTTCGCCGCCGTCATCAGCCACGCTGCGGGATTCTTGGGGATGCCTTCCTCGGGCCACACCTCGAGCGCACGAACTAATGCGTCCTGGGCGAGTTCCTCCGCAACGCCGATATCGCGGGTGACGCGGGCGATTGCGGCGATGAGCCGTGTGGACTCGACCTTCCACACGGCCTCAATCGTCTTGTGAATGTCCGTCATGCCCTGGTGGCTGTTCCGTCTCAATGCTACTCAGTGGCTTCGTTTGGCGCAGGCCGGAAGAAGATCTCTCGCACCTCGCCCGGCTTCCGGCAGGCGATGGCGCCCTTGCGCGCCCAGGCCAGCGCCTCGTCCATATCGGCGCATTCCAGTATCGAGAATCCGCCCACGTGCTCCTTGGCCTCAAGGTACGGCCCGTCGGTGATGACAACGCCGCCATCGGGTAGCGGTCTCAGCGACTTCGCGTTGCTTGCCGGCGACAGGCCGCCAGCGAAAATCGTGACGCCAGCAGCGGTTAACTCTTCGTTGAGGGCGTAGATGTCGCGGTGCACGGCTTCATCCTCGAGGGACGGGTCGTAGTTGTCGGGGAGTTGGATGGTAACCAGATACTTCGGCATTGTCTTCTCCTGTCTTCTCCTGTAATGGTCTTGAGGCTGGCCGATTGTCCTGCCTTCACTATAACGACGAACGGCGGGAGCGGAATTCGACAGGCGGTCCGGAAAACTGCGGTTCTTGCCGTTAGGACTTCAACTTCGATCCGCTTTCGACCACGTCGACAATCCGCTTGGCATCGAGCAAGCTCATTTTCCGCGTGCTCCTGACCAATGCTATGGCATCGATCTTCCGGCCGGCACGGACCAGTTCGAGAACCGACGCGTCCACGTCGAAGGTACCTCCTTGGGAGCCTGTTTCAAGCTTCAGGAAAGTAGCGATCGTGTTTCTTAGGCCGCTGTATTTCCGCTCTCCAGGACCGTACGCGGAGGAGAGCGGCACCGACTTACCAGAAGTGAGAAGCGTAAGGCGATACGTCAGGCCATTGCCGTCGCCTGAAAATGCCTCGATCCCGATCCCCCGAATGTTGTCAAAAGCCAGGCTTCCCGCTGAACTTCTGAGGACGACAAAATTCTGCCAGCGAACGATTCTCGCGCGGGCGTCGAATATGAAGCGGGACTTGCGTGTGCCAAGCAGCGCGCAGAGCAAAAAGAACCCGCCAACAATGTATCCTCCCCTATTTCCAACGACCGCTGCGCTATACAAAAGAGGCAGGGAGCCGGCGAACAGGACCGCTGCAATCCACAAGGAACTGTCCTCAACAACGAGTTCCGTCGCAGTCTGGCGAGTCACTCTCATTCCCAAATAGTAGCGTAGGGTCCGGCCCCTCGCGGAGTTATCGAACCCGACCCTTGCGCTCCAACAGATCTTAAGAATCTGGGAACTACCCGAGGTATGGTCTCGTAGTAGCTCATGGTTGAGCTACCGGCTCAGGCCCTCTGTCCAACGGGAGCTAACGGAATGAAAATATGGACGCACGCCGTCGTGGTAGCCGTAGTGCTGAGCGCCTGTCTGCCTCTCCAGTTAAGCGCTGGCGATGCCATCGACGAGTACGTATACCACGAGATGCAGGCCAAGCAGATCCCCGGGCTTGCTTTCGCGGTGATTCAGCACGGCCAGGTGACCACCAAGCGCGCTTACGGTCTCGCCAATCTCGAAACCGGAACTCCTGCTCAGGTCAGCAGCGTCTTCGAAATTGCCTCCGTCACCAAGCCATTCACTGCGACCGCGGTGATGATGCTTGTCGAAGAGGGCAAGCTCCAGCTCGATGATCCGATCAGCAAGTTCATCGAGCACGCGCCGGCCGCGTGGAAAGAGATCACCGTCCGGGAGTTGCTCTCTCACACATCGGGTTTAGGCGGCGGCGGCTGGGTGGAGCGGGAAGGCTCACCGCTGCTGCGGATCACCACGCAGCAGATGTTCGCCGACATCGCAAAAAGGCCGCTCCTCTATAGTCCGGGGGGTGACGCCTCGTACAGCGATCCGGGGTTCTTTCTGCTGGGCATGATCATCGAAAAGGTCTCCGGGATGCGTTATGCCCAATTCATGGAACGGCGCGTCTTTGCGCCGGCGGGGATGGAGAACACGCGCATTCTTGACCGCAGAGCCGTCGTCAAGAACCATGTTTCGTGCTACGAACTGCGCGACGGCCAACTGCAAAACGACCGGCGTGTCTGGGAGCACGAGCTCCCGTCCTATTTCGGCATGCTGAGCACCGTGGAAGACCTGGCGAAGTGGAACCTCGCCCTCGATCAGGGACGGGTTTTGAAGCGCGAGACACTCGCGCAAATGTGGACGCCCACATTGCTCAAAAGTGGCGCGACGGCGCGCGTGGATGGGGAGCCCTACGGACTCGGCTGGATCGTCAACGACCTGAGCGGCCATCGCGTTGTCGCCCACCCTGGATTTACGGGCTGCATCATGATCCGCTTTCTCGACGACGATTACGCGATCATTGTTCTGACGAATCTGGACGTAACGTCCGGCCCGGCGCACCAATTGATGCTGGCGCTCGGCATCACCGCCCAACTGCGTCCCGACATTGCCAAGTTGCTTCCGCACTGACCGCATCAGTGAGGTCTAACTGGCGACGCCTCGTACGCCCAGTGAGGATCGCCGCAGCCACCGTTTGGGACGCGAAATCGAAATCTCGCGTGCAGATCCTCTTCTCCCTCTCGCATGCGGGGATCGTGCAACAGAACGGGTGTGCGCCACAGGCCGGACCGTGTTTGTCTTGCGCTGGCGGCGAGTTCCCGATAAGTCCCGTTGCGGGAACCTCGCTGGGTCTGGCGTCGATTCCTCTCGGGCACGGCCTCCACAGAAGCCGCATGAGCGACAGGCCGCCGAACGAGCTAGGCTAGAAACAGATGGCCTTCTGGCACGAAAAGCGGATGCTTCCGGCGGGCGCGCGCGCCCCTGAGTTTCAGTTGCCGGACACGGGCGGGGCCAGGCACGCCCTGGGGGAAATCCTGGCGCGCGGCCCGGCGCTGATCGCATTCTTCAAAGTGTCCTGCCCGGTGTGCCAGTACACGTTTCCGTTTCTGGAACGGATACACCGGGACGCCAAGCCGGGGGCCCTCCAAATCGTCGGGATTTCGCAGGACAAAGCCGGCGCCACCCAGGAGTTTTGCCGGGAGTTCGGGGTCACGTTCACAACCCTGCTCGACGACCCGAAGAGCTACCAGGTCAGCAACGCCTTCGGGATTTCGAATGTGCCGTCGCTGTTCCTCATCGAGCCCGATGGAACGGTCTCGATGGGCCAGAGCGGGTTCTCGAAGCGCGATCTGGAAGCGGCTGGCCAGCGAGCGGGCGTGGCGCCCTTCGAGCAAGCCGAGAGCGTTCCGGAAAACCGGCCTGGTTGAGGGTCGAAGAACTGACTCCCGGGAGGAGTCGCGAGGATGCCGAACATCGAAGAAGTGCTGGGATCGGCTGCCGCCATTGCCAAGGGGATGGGCGTCACCTTTAAGGAGATGCTGTCGCCGACGGTCACGGAGACGTATCCCGATGAGCCGCCGAAGTTTCAGGAGCGCTATCGCGGCACCCACGTTCTCGAACGCGACGAGAACGGGATGGAGAAGTGCGTGGCCTGCTTCCTGTGCTCGGCCGCCTGCCCCTCCAACTGCATTTACATCGAGGCCGCCGAGAACACGGACGAGCACCGGATCAGCGGCGGCGAGCGCTATGCCAAGGTCTATAACATCGACTACTCGCGCTGCATCTTCTGCGGCTACTGCGTGGAAGCCTGCCCCACCGATGCCATCACCCACGGCCACGGCTTCGAGACCGCCGACTACAACACCTCGTCGCTGATCTACCGCAAGGACCGCCTTCTGCGGCCCTGGCCGCCGCCGGCAAACCCCGCGGAGCCAAAGCGCCCATAGGCGAGCCGCCCGGCTACGCCTTCACTTCACCTTGTACTGCGCGCGGATCGCCGCGGCGTTCTTTCGGGCCGAAGCCTGGAAAGGGCCGGGGATCGCGGCGGATTGCTCGCTGAAATGCAGGGCGTCGCGGGCGCGCTCGGGTTGCCCGCCTTCCGCGATACGGTAATTGGCCAGTCCCAGGAAGAACAGCGCCTCCCCCAGCATGGGCTTGTCCGTTTGGACGCTCGGGAGCGCGGCGCGAAGCGATTTGTCCGCCAGCGGCCACTTATTCTGGTTAGCGTAGCTAACACCCGCGATCCACTCCGCCTTGCCCGTGATTTGAGTCTTCCAGTTCAGCCAGGCCGCGTCGTCGACGCCCTCAGGCTTCTGCTTCGCGCCGGCGGACTGTATGGCCTGCTCGGACGCCGCGATCGCCTTGTCGGCCAGCTTCTTCTCCAGATAGCTCTGGGCAAGCACCACCATCATCTCCTCCGAAGCCCGATTCTCGGCCAGGCACTTCTCGGCGAACGCGATCGCCTTTTCGTTCTGCCCGGTCTGCGCGTAGGCCAGAAAAAGCGGCTGCACGAGTTGTGGCATGTACTGGCTCTGAGGGTTGCGTGCCGCTAGCGCCTCGGCGAGCTCGATCCTCACCTTCGGATCCGTGGTCATGCTGAGTGCTGCTGCAGAGAGAGAATACTCGGTATAGATATCGACCTGCTTCGCATAATCCACATTGCGCTTCCACTGATCCACCTCGTCGTCGGCCGTGGGCTGTGGCGATTGCACCACCTTGCGGGCCATTTCCGAAGTGGTGGCCGACCACTTCAGCACCAGCGCCGGGTCCTTCTTCGCCTCGGCAGCCTTCAGGCACTCGTGCGCGATGGTGACCTCTAAGGGGTCGATCGCTATTAGCTTCTGGCCGGTTTCGAGCACCTTGTCGCTCTGGCCAGCCTTGGAATAGGCGGCCACCAGTTGTTCGTAAATCCAGGGAATGCTCTCGTCCTTGGGGTATTGCGCGGCGTACTGCTCGAGCAAAGGCAGCCTGGCGGCATCGTCCGTCTCCCGCAGGATCTGCTGTATCAAGTGCCCCTCGGGCGCATCGAGGTTGGGCGAGCCGGGCTGATGCCGCTGCGCCATCGCCAGCGGCGCCCCCAGCGCTATCGCAAGAAATACCAACGGGAATCTAGCCATGGGTAGATTATGGCGCGGTCGATGCGCTGAACGCCAGTCCTTAGTTTCGACGCCGCGGACATGGTCTTTTCAACGGCAATTCCGCTTTCCGGCGGCGAGGAACTGCTATTATGCTTTAGCGACCCGCACCGCAGCCCCGACAAATTCACGACGCCTGCGGTTTCCCGAGGAGGATTAGTGCCGGAAGAGCCGCTGGTGAGCATCGTCACGCCAAGCTACAACATGGCGGCCTTCCTCACCGATACGATCGAAAGCGTCCTTTCGCAGGATTACGGCAGGATCGAGTACATCGTCATGGACGCTTGCTCGACCGACGGCACGATTGAAATCCTCGAGCGATACAAAGACCGGGTGCGCTGGTTCTCGAGTCCTGACGATGGTCCGGCCGATGCGCTCAACCGCGGTTTCGGAGTGGCCCGCGGCTCCATTTTCGCCTGGCTCAACGCGGACGACACGTATCTGCCCGGAGCGGTCAGCGCCGCGGTGCAGTCCCTGCTGTCCGATCCCGGGCTCGGGGCTGTTTACGGCGGGGCCTACTGGGTGGACCGCCAGGGCGAGATTCTGCGTGAGTATCCCACCAGAGCCTTCGACCCGGAGCTGCTGAGCCGCGAGTGCTATATTTGCCAGCCGGCTTGCTTCGCCCGCGCCAACGCTCTCGAGAAGGCCGGCATGCTCGATCCCGCCCTCAAGTTCGCCTTCGACTACGACCTTTGGATTCGAATGTCGCGCGCTTGCCGATTCGGTACTCTCGATCGCCACATGGCGACGTCCCGCATGCACTCCTCCAACATAACGTTGGGACAGCGGACTAAGGTCTTCGAGGAGTGCATGGCTATTGTCCGGCGGCATTTCGGCTACGTTCCATTTCAATGGGTATATTCTTACTGCTGTTACCTGGTAGACAGGCGCGACCAGTTTTACGAGCCTTTGGAACCGTCGATCTTCAAATATCTTTTCAGCCTGCCGGCGGGCTGCTGGCAGAACCGCGGGCATATGAGCCGCTACGTCGCCGAATGGGCCGCCGTAATGAGCGTTCCCGGACTCATCCGCCTTTGGAAGCGAGGACCGCTTGCCCGGGCTTTCAGCCGGCGGAAGTGAGGGGACCGAAGCGGCCGGCACGCGCACTCAGCTCCGCGATTGCGTAAAATCAGGCGAGGGGTTATTTATGAGGCAGGGGAGATACAAGCCGGCCAGGCGCCAGCCCACGCAGGCGCAACCGTCGGCTCCGGCGCCGCGTTGGGTCGATCTCAATTCCGCGACGGCCGTCGAAATAGAAAGCCTACCGGGGGTGAATCTCACCACCGCGGAAGCGATTATCGGCAGACGGCCCCTGCGGGGCTGGGACGATCTGCGCGGATTGCCCGGCGTCTCCGAAGGGCTCATCAAGCAGCTTCGCTCTGTCGGGGCCCGGATCGCGCCTATGGTGCGGCCGGCCGACGGCGCCTGACTGCCGGGGCTCTACTCGGTAACCCGAAACTCGCCGCGAAGGCCACGGTCGGAATCCGGCGCGATCCACACCTGAAACGCGCCCGGCTCGGTAACAAGCTGCATTCGCGTATTGTGGAAAGCCAGGTCTGCCGTGCCGAGTTCGAATTCGACGCTCTTCTTCTCCCCGGGCTTGAGCCTCACGCGGCGGAATCCCTTCAGCTCCCGGACCGGGCGGCTGACGCTGGCCACCAGATCCCGGGTGTAAAGCTGGACCACCTCCTCCGCCTCGTACTTCCCGGTGTTGGTCACGTCGGCCGAAACCGTGAGCTTGCCGCCCAGGGGAATAGCGGCCGCCGAGAGGCGCAGGTTCGAGTACTCGAACGTGGTGTAAGAGAGCCCGAAGCCGAATGGATACTCCGGCGTGAAATCGACATCAATGTACTTCGAGACGAAGCCGCGCGGATCGACCGGAGTCCCCGCTGGAATTCCCAGATCGTTCGGCGATGGCGGCCGGCCCGTGTTCAGGTGGGCGTAGTAAATGGGAACCTGGCCCACCGTTCGCGGGAAGGTCACGGTCAGCTTGCCCGATGGCACCGCGTCGCCAAAAAGCAGATCGGCCAGGGCCGGGCCACCCATGGTGCCTGGATTCCAGATATAAAGCACGGCATTCGCCTTCGCCGCCACGTTGTGGAACGTGAGCGGCCGGCCCGCCTCGATCACGAGGATGACCGGCCTGCCGGACTTGGCGACCTCCTCTGCCAGCGCCTCCTGCGCCCCCGGCAGGTCCAGAAACGCGCGCGACCGCGCCTCTCCGTCCATGTTCCAATCCTCGCCGGCAAACAGCAGCACCGCGTCGGCGGCGCGGGCCGCTTCGAGGGCCGCGGGAAATCCATCGCGGCTCGTATCGCGGGGCGTCCTCAGGCCCGGAGCGTAGAGCACGCGCGAATCGCCCAGCCGTTGCTTGAGGGCCGCGAGGAACGTGTGGACTTCCTTTGGCACACCGTCAATGGTCCAGCAGCCCATCTGATCCCTGGGGCTCGCGGCCAGCGGCCCGATGACGGCGACCTTGCGGATAGAGCCCGCGAGCGGCAGTGCGCCTTCGTTCTTGAGCAGGACCGCGCTCTCGGCCGCCAGTTTCTTTGCAACCTCGAGCGACTCGGGCGCGAGAAGCGCCGTGGGGTCGGCCGCCGCCGGCACGGGTTTATCGAATAGCCCCAAGCGGAACTTCACACGAAGTATGCTCCGCACGGACTGGTCGATGAGTTTCACGTCCAGCTTGCCGGCCTCCACCAGGGCCTTGAGGTGATTGGCGTAGTCGGTGGTCCCCATCTCGATGTCCACACCCGCGCGCACTCCTTTGAAAGCCGCGTCCGCCTGATCCGCGGCATACCCGTGGGCCACCATCTCATCCACCGAGTTGTAGTCGCTCACCACGAATCCATCGAAGCCCCACTCGCCTCGCAGGATCCGGCGCAGGGTGAACTCGTTGCCCGTTGCCGGAACGCCGTTGAGGTCCTCGAACGCGCTCATGAACGTGGCCACGCCGGCGTTGCGGGCGGCCTGGAACGGCGGCATGTAGACGTCGCGCAGCAGAATCTCCGGAATCCACGCGCTGTTGTATTCGCGCCCGGCCTCCACTGCGCCATAGCCCACGAAATGCTTGGCGCAGGCGGCGATGGAGCCGGGAGCGTCGAGCGAGGCGCCCTGAAAACCGCGCACCATGGCCGCAGCCAGCACGCTTGCCAGGTACGGATCTTCGCCCAGTCCTTCGGAGATGCGGCCCCAGCGGGGATCGCGCGCGATGTCGATCATGGGCGCGAAGGTCCAGTGAATCCCCACCGACGCGGCCTCGCGTGCGGCTACGCGCGCGCCCTGCTCCACCAGTTCCGGATCCCAGGTGGCCGATTGCCCCAGCGGGATCGGAAGGACCGTGCGATACCCGTGAATGACGTCCCGCCCGAAGAGGAGCGGGATGCCGAGCCGGCTCTCCTTGAGCGCGATCCGCTGCGCCTCAGCGCGGTCCTCGAACTTGATGGTGTTGAGGAAGGAGCCCCAGCGGCCCTCGCGTATCTGCTGCCGGCTTTGTTCCGACACCGGGCTGCCGAGAACCGTGCCCTGCGACATCTGGCCGATCTTCTCGTCGAGCGTCATCCGCGCGAGCAATTGGTCGATGCGCGACTCGATGTCAGCGGGCGGTCCGGCCAGCATTGGGCCAGCCACAGCGACCGAGGAAAGAACCAGCAAGCGGAAGAGGCGCATAGAAACTCGACCCCACTAGCCCCATTATCGCCTTCGCCGCCCCGCAGCCGCCTCCAGGCTCGCCCCCTTCCGCAACCACAGCGCAACCGCGCTGGGCCTACAGGGAATCTCCGCCAGCAGCCGGTCGAACGCCTCCCGCTCGTACACAACGGAGGCATCTCCCTGCCTTTCGAAAACCAGAATGCGGCCGAGCCCCTGCCACTTCGCTTCCGCGAGAATTGCCCGATGCGCCAGCACACGGCCGATCTCCGGGTTGAATGGCGTATCGGGCGCCGGAGTGAACCGCATCCTTGCCGCGAGATCGAGCGCGGCCCAGCGTTCCCCCTCGCCATCCGCCGCGATGCTGTACACCGCATCGAAGGCGTGGTACGGACCCGCGATCTCCCTCCTGGCCGCCTCGATGAGAGGGCGGGCCTGTTCCGCGCCCAGGAACTGCTCGAAATGCGCGACTACTGGCGCGGGGTCGAGCCCGAGCTCGTCGTAAGCGATCAGGTAATTGCGAACGCGGTCCTTCCAGCTTGGCGCGTAGGGCACGCCTTGCGGACGCTCGAACCGGTGCAGCCAACGCAGGAACGGAAGACACCAGACCACGCCGCCCTGCCGCCGGATCTTCTCGTGAAGGTAACCCTCCTCACCTCCGAATCCGCTCATCCGGGGATTCAGGCCCGGCCACGCCTCCCGCCGGCAGACGAACACGCCCAGCCCCTGCATAGGAATCTCGAATGGCGGCGCCAGCGGATCCGCGGCGCGCTCATCGTTCCCCCACACTCCGAACATCCCCGCCGACCATACTGGCTGGAAATGGGTGGAGCGTCCACCGAGATCGTCCCACAACATCGGCCCCTGATACAAATCCCGGGAGCCCGGATGCTCCTGAAGAAAGCTCACGAGCCTGGCCAGCGAGCCGGGGCTGAACAGCACATGACCGTCCATGACGAGGACAAAGCTGCCATGGGCTTCGCGGAGCAGTAAATCACGAACCGCCGTGCCGTGGCTGTTGCCGTAAGGGACGTACCGGTAGCCCGGGATCTGCGATTCCAGCTTCTTCAGAGCGGCCGAACAGAGGCTACCCGGATGGTTGTCCAGCACCAGGATCTCGGAGTCCGCGGTGATCTCCGGATGGTACAAACGAATCGCCTGTGCCGAGAAGTATACGCCGTCATAGTCGTCATACGTGGCCATGGCGATGGTGAGGAACCGCTCCTCATGCCGGGTGCCGTTCGACGGAAACGGCGTGGCCACCTGAGTGTCGAACAACCGCGAAGCGTGCTCGAAGAGCGCGCCGCCGGGATCCGCCTGCTCCATAATCTCGACGAGGCGAGACATTGGGAGCAGTCGATCCGGCGGCGCAGGAACCTCCATAGCTACTTCTGTTGTCAGCAACTGGTTGACGTGATGAGGCCCGTTCCAGTAGCCACCGCACTGCCTGTAGTCACGATCACGTTAATTGACTCGCTTGAGGTCAGGTTCCCTATCGCGATGTCGCACGTCAGAGACGTCGCTGTAACGTTCCGCACATTGGACGCCGTGACGAGCGGATCGCTGAAAGTCACCACAGAACTGGCTGTAAAGTTCGTGCCCGCACCAGTGATCACGACTCCTGTGTAGGAGTGGAAACACGTCACCGAAGTCGTGCTGATGCTCGCGATCGATCCCCCCGGATCCGCTGTGGTGGGGGCGGCGGTAGTGGTTGTCGGCGCGGCGGTAGTGCTTGGGGCGCGGCCTATGGGGGCCCCCCAGATCCAGTCGCGTACGCGTAAGCGCGCTGTTGCGCGGCCGTAAGCGACAACACCAGAGGCAGCGCGACGCCGGCCGCCTTCAGCAGGTGGCGCCGGCTGGCCTGCCGGCTTCGTACCGCCTCCCCTTCGGCGGCAACCAGTCCGGCCTGTTCCAGCTCGGCGACGGCGGCGAGCGCGAGCTCTTCATCGACCGGAGAGCTCAGCGCCGCGGCCATGGCTTGTGCCAGCTCCGGCAGTGTTTTCGGTTCCCCGCAGGCCTTGAAAGCGGCGGCAGCGGGTGCGTTCAATGAGTGCAGTGTCTGGGTGCCGCTATCGAATACGACGGTCGATCCATCCGGCAGCTTTTCAACAGTGCAATCCGATTGGATCTGGTGGAAGGTTTGTTCGCCTAGGGTCATGGAGCCTCCGGGTCATTACGATAACTTTGTCCGAATCAGGGCGACTATACCATAGAGCGCAGACGCCCGACAAGACGGATGCCGCTCGCGCCACAAAAAAACCCGCCCGAACCTCGAAGGCCCGGGCGGGCGGAGTTGCGGAACCACTACAGACGGACTAGAACAACAGCTTGATACCGAGCTGAATGTTCCGAGGATCGTACGTGGAAGTGACTTGGCCGAAGTTGGGGTTCGTAAACTGCGAACCTATGTTCTGCCATTGAGTGTGGTTGAAGACATTGAACGTCTCCACACGGAATTCCAGGCTGCTGCCGCGTTCCTCACTGAACACGAAGCTCTTGAACAGCGACAGGTTCCAATTGTCGCGGCCTGGGCCGTAGACCGAGTCAACCGGCAGATTCCCCCATTGGCCCACGGCGGGCGCGGAGAACTGCGATGTATTGAACCAACTTGCCAGAGTCTCCGGATAGCTGACCTGACCGCTGACGTTCGGCCGGTTGGTGGAGTTCGGAAGGCCATTGGAGCCCTGCGGCCCGCCCAGGTTCATCACCAGGGGAAGGCCCGTCTCCATCGTCACAATACCGGACAGTCGCCATCCGCCCAGCGCTCCCTTCATCACGGGGCTAACGTTGCTGCCCCGAAGGATGGGGAGGTCGTAGACGAAGTTGACGATCCCGACCTGCCTGCGATCGAGCGGGCTAGCCCCGATGTCGTAAGCGCGGTTGTAAGGATCCGACGTGTTCTGCACGTCCTGCTGGTCGTTGCTTCCGTTGCCCTCGACGACTCCGTCGATCGACTTGGAATACGTGTAGACCGCCTGCAAGCTCAGATCCTTCCCGATCTGCGAGTGGAAGTTAGCCTGCAAACTGTTGTAGTGAGAGTTCACGTCATTCCCGGCCAAACGGATGGAGCCAAAACCGAGGTACGGAACCACGGTGTTCTTGACCACGGTACCGTTGATCAACGCGGGAAGCTCACTGGGATCCGGCAGGTTGATCTCGGTGTACACGCTCTGATGCCGGTTTTGGGTGCCGACATAGGAGACCGACAGCACCGTATTCTTGGCTAGTTCCTGCTGGACGCCGACGCTGAACTGATTGCTGACAGGGGCCTTGTAATCGTTGTCGTTGAGGCCGCTGATACTGTTGATCGTGACGGGCGTAGCCAGCGTCTGGCCGGTCAGAAGGCTCAGCTTGGGGTTGGAGAGGCTGACATTGTTGAAACTCACGGTTTCACCGAACGGAGGATTGGTGGCGCCGTTATACATGTCATTGCCCTGGACGCGTTCGTACATCATTCCAAAGCCGCCGCGGACGACGGTCTTGCCCTTCCCCGTCAGGTCATAGGCGAAACCGATGCGCGGTCCGAAATTGGACCAGTGATTGTTCACCAGACCATCCGGGATGCCGTTCTGTCCCGCAACGCCTACGCCGTTGGAGTAGATCTGGGAGCCAGCGAGGGCCGCGATTGGGCTGGTGCTCAAACCGGGGCTGTTCGAGCAAATGCTGTTGCCGCCATTGCACAGAAGCGCCGCGGACGACCCGCTGTACAGGCTGGGATAGAAGTTCGCGCTCTGGTTGGACTCTTCATAGGTGTGCGGAATACCGTCCCAGCGCAAGCCGAGGTTGAGAGTCAGACGCTGGCTGACCTTCCAGTTGTCCTGCGCGTAGAGAGCGGGGGATTGGTTGTCCCAATGGCCGGCGCCCTGGTATGCGTCCTCGCTGTAATTGCTGGCCATGCCCAGCAGGAAATCGGCGAACGGGTTGCCGCTGTAAACGCCGTTGAAGGTGAAGTGGCCCTGGGTGCCGGCGAAGTAGGTCTGGATCTTCTTGTAAAGGGCCCAGCTCGCGCCGAACTTGAATTGGTGGGCGCCCTTGGTCCAGGAGAAGTCGTCCCGAATCTGGTAGTCGTCCGCCTTGTTCGTCCACGGGATCCAGTTGAGGTCGTAATTCGTCACGTTGTTCAGGTTGATGCCGGGGAGGCGGTTATCGGCGTTGGTGCCCGTGAATATCCTGGGGATGTTCACTGAGGTGTCCGAAACCACCGCATTCGAGGCCGGCAGAATATTGATGCGGTTGCCGTTGTAGTTGAAGGCCAGCTCATCGAGGAGCGTGGGGCTGATCGTGTAGGTGGCGTGAACGACGCCGCTGTAGGAAGGGTTGCCGAATGTGTTGCTGGCGGACGGGACGTTATCGCTGCTCCACATCGTGGTCCCATAAGTCTGGTTCACCGAATCGTCTACCCAGTGACCGAACAGCCAGAATTTGTCGGTAAGGTGCTCGTCAATGCGGACAATTTCCTCCCTGACGTTGGTGGGAGCGTTATTGCCGCCGATGAAGTCGCTGCCGCTGGTGGGCGCCGGGAAGATGCCGGCGGTCAGCAGGGCCTGAGCATTCGCGTCCAGAAGACCCTTGGGAATCGTGTTGTTGGGGAATTGCTGGCCCGGAGACAAACCAGCGGAAGCGAACCGGGCAATCTGCTGCGCCGAGAGCTGGCTGGCCTCTGGAACATAGATGGCTGTGGAGCCGAAGTTGCCGCCGTATTCACTGGTCAGCGGGACCACCGTGTTGAGCGCGCCGCCCTGGAGCAGTTTGCGCCACTCCATGTTATAGAAAAAGAAGGTCTTCTCTTTGTTCGTGTTATAGACCTTGGGGATGAACACCGGACCGCCTACGTTGAAGCCGAAGACGTTTGTTCTATCGACCGGGCGGGGTGAGTCTTGAGAGTTGCGGAAGAAGGTGTTGGCGTCCAGATCCTCGTTACGCAGGAACTCCCATGCTCCAGCATGGAAATCCTTGCTGCCCGACTTGAACACCATGGTCATCGTGCCGCCGGAATTCAAACCAAATTCGGCAGCGTAGTTCGAGGTGAGCTCGCGGAACTCCTCGATGGCGTCGATCGAAGGCATGACCGCAATCGTGCCCGCGCCGCCGCGGTCGAGATCTTCGCCGCCGTCGATCATGAAGAGGTTCGAGTCCCTGCGCCGGCCGTTGATGCTCATTACGGAACTGGCGCCAACCGATGTGGCGGCCTGATAGTCCGGCATGGCGCTCGAGACGCCGGCAGTCAAGGCGGTCAGCGAATAAATGCTGCGGCCGTTAGCGGCGAGGTTGGTGACCTGCGCGGCCGTGATGACGTCGCTGACTTCACCGGATTCGGACTGTACAGCTATGGGCGCCGCCTCGACGGTGACGCTCTCCTGCGTGTTGCCGATTTCCATCTTGAAATCCACGCGGGCGCGATCGCCGACTTGCAGCGTGATGTCCGATTTTTCTGTCTTCTTGAAGCCTGCAACTTCAGCCAGGGCTTTGTAGTGCCCGATCTGAAGGGCTGGGGCCGCGTACTGGCCCGCGTCGTTGGTGGTCACCTGGGTCACGTGACCCGTTTCTGTGTTTGTGAGCGTAACGGTCGCGTTCGGGATGGCTGCCCCCGACGGGTCCGTCACGGCTCCGACAATGGTTGCTTCTTGCGCGAGGGCTTGGGACGCGAAGACACCCAAGAGCACGCAAATAAGAAAGACTACTTTGAGACTAACCTGTTTCACGCTAACCTCCCTCAGGCTATTACGACTCAGCCCACAAGTGCGTCGCACACGTCCGAGCACACCACGCGAGCTGGTCTGAGAGATGCTACATGGGGGTTTAGGCGTGCAACAAGAGTGTTACGGAACGATACATTAGTACCCTTGTACAATCAGTACCTTAGGGTAGGATATACGGCCCCGTAAAATTAGTACAGTACCTTACAAAAGCGGGTAGTTGACGGGGTATGGCGGCGCCCCGGCATTCCGCACCTGCGGGCGCGGGCGGATGAGGGTCTGGCAAGGCCCCCCTTACGGCAGCCGGCTGTCGCCCATCAGGTACCGGTCGATCCCCCGGGCTGCGTTTCGCCCTTCCCGGATCGCCCAGACCACCAGCGATTGCCCCCGCCGCATGTCACCTGCCGAAAAGACGCCGGGGACCAAGGTCATGTAGTTTTCATCCGCCACCACGTTGCTGCGTCCGTCGAGCGTCACGCCAAGTTGCTCGATCATGCCGCTTTTCACCGGCCCCGTGAAGCCCATGGCCAAGAGGACCAGGTCTGCCTCGATAGTGAACTCCGTGCCCTCGATGGGCTCGAACTTGGGCGGCGCACCCACGCGGATGGCGTGCAGTTTCTCAACGTTGCCTTTTGCATCACCGGTGAACCGGGTAGTGGCGACGGCCCAGTCCCTCTGCCCGCCTTCCTCGTGAGCGCTCTCGATGCGAAGCTGAAGTGGCCAGAGGGGCCACGGCGTCTCCGGCGCGCGCTCGTTGGGCGGCAGCGGCATGATCTCGAATTGATGCACCGATGCGGCCTTCTGGCGATGGCAGGTGCCCAGGCAATCGGCGCCCGTATCGCCACCACCGATGATGACCACTCGCTTTCCCCGCGCCAGCATCGTCGATTTGCCGTTGATGCGGTCGCCGGCGCAAAGGCGGTTTTGGAGCGGCAGGAAGTCCATCGCAAAGTGGATGCCGTTCAACTCGCGGCCGGGCACTTTCAAGTCGCGCGGGTGCTCGGCGCCGCCGGCCAGAAGGATGGCGTCGAACTCCTTGGTCAGGTCCTCAACCGGAACGCTCTTCCCGACATGAGCGCTGGTTTGAAACACGATCCCTTCGGCGATTAGCTGCTCCAGGCGCCGGTCCAGGATGCGCTTCTCGAGCTTGAATTCGGGGATGCCGTAACGCAGCAGGCCGCCGATCCTGTCTGCCTTTTCAAACACAGTGACCAAGTGGCCGGCGCGGTTGAGCTGCTGCGCCGCAGCCAAGCCTGCCGGACCCGAGCCGACGACTGCCACGCGCTTGCCGGTCCGCACGGCGGGCGGCTCCGGGCGAATCCAGCCTTCCTTGAAAGCGTGGTCGATGATCGTCTTTTCGATCTGCTTGATGGTGACGGGCGGCTCGTTGATGCCCAGCACGCAGGAAGCTTCGCAGGGCGCCGGACAAATGCGGCCCGTGAGCTCCGGAAAGTTGTTGGTGGAATGCAGAACGCGAATCGCCTGCTGCCATCGGCCGCGGTAGACCAAGTCGTTCCAATCCGGGATGACGTTGTTGAGAGGGCAGCCGTTGTGGCAGAACGGCACACCGCAGTCCATGCAACGCGCGCCCTGCGTCTTCAGCTTCTCCTCGGAGAAGTCTTCGTAAACCTCGAAGAAATCGTTGACCCGCTCGGTGACAGGCCGCCTTGTGGCGACTTCGCGTTTGAATTCCATGAATCCAGTCGGCTTACCCACGGACCACCTCCTGCGCCACAGGCTCCTGGGCCACGGGCGTCGGCGCCGGCGCCCGCTCGGCCATGCGGGGAATGCCGAGCACGCGTTTGTACTCGTGCGGGAAAACCTTGAGGAACTTGGGCAGCAGCGCGTCCCAGTTTTCGAGGACCCACTTGGCCCTCGGACTTCCAGTCAGGTTGGCGTGCCGCAGGATCAGGTCGCTGAGCTTCCGAATATCTGCGGGGTCCGTTACCGGTTCCAGGTCCACTCCCGCGCGATTGCAGCGGACCTTGGCGAACTCGCCCGTTTCGTCCAGGACGAAGGCGAAGCCGCCGGTCATCCCGGCCGCGAAGTTGCGCCCCGCCGCGCCCAGCACGATCACCAGGCCGTTGGTCATGTACTCGCAGCCGTGATCTCCCACGGACTCCACCACCGCCGTGGCGCCGGAGTTGCGGACCGCGAACCGCTCGCCGGCCATTCCGTTGAAGAAAGCCTCGCCGCTGGTGGCGCCGTAAAGGACCACGTTGCCCACCAGCATGTTCTCCTCGGCGACGAAGGTCGAAGTCCGGGGCGGATAGATCACGATGCGCCCGCCCGAAAGGCCTTTGCCGACGTAGTCGTTCGCGTCGCCTTCGAGCGTGAGCGTCACACCCTTCGCCAGGAACGCGCCGAAGCTCTGGCCGGCCGAACCGGTGAAGTGGAACCGTATGGTGTCGTCCGGCAGCCCCTTGGAACCGTGGCGCTTGGCCACTTCGCCGCTCAGCATGGCGCCCACCGTGCGATGGACGTTGCGGATGGGCAGCTTGAACTCCACAGGAGTGCCGGTCTCGATGGCTTGGGTCGCGTGGTCGATCAGCTTGTAATCGAGGGCGCGGTCCAGGCCGTGGTCCTGCGACGTCACGCACCGGCGCGCGACGCGGCCGGGAACCGGCGGGCTGTAAAGGATGGACGAAAAATCGAGGCCGCGGGCCTTCCAGTGGTCCACCGCGTCCTTCATTTCGAGATAATCCACCCGGCCAACCGCCTCGCTCAGCGTGCGCAGGCCGAGTTGCGCCAGCAGTTCCCGCACCTCCTCGGCCACGAAGAAGAAGAAACGGATGACGTGCTCCGGCGCGCCGGCGAACTTCTTTCGCAGCTCGGGATGTTGCGTGGCGATGCCCACCGGGCACACATTCAGGTGGCACTTGCGCATCATGATGCAGCCCATGGCCACCAGAGGCGCGGTGGCGAAGCCGAACTCCTCCGCCCCGAGCAGCGCGCCGATCATGACGTCGCGGCCGGTTTGCAGCTTACCGTCCACCTGCACGCGTATGCGGCCGCGCAGGTCGTTCATCACCAGCACCTGCTGCGTTTCCGAAAGGCCCAGCTCCCAGGGAATGCCCGAGTGCCGTATGGCGGTGATGGGCGAAGCGCCCGTGCCGCCGTCGTGTCCGCTGATCAGAACCAGGTCCGAGTGCGCCTTGGCCACGCCCGCGGCGACGATGCCCACGCCTACCTCGGCCACCAGCTTCACCGAGATTTGCGCGCGCGGATTGACGTTCTTCAGGTCGTAGATGAGCTGCGCCAGATCCTCAATCGAGTAAATGTCGTGATGCGGCGGCGGAGAGATGAGCTGCACGCCGGCGATGGAGTGCCGGATGCGGGCGACAACCTCGTCCACCTTGTGGCCCGGAAGCTGGCCGCCCTCGCCGGGCTTGGCGCCCTGCGCCACCTTGATCTGCAGCTCGTCGGCGTTGACCAGGTAGTTCGTCGTCACGCCGAACCTGCCGGAGGCCACCTGCTTGATGGCGCTGCGGCGGTCGTCGTGGAAACGCTCTTCGTCCTCCCCGCCCTCGCCCGTGTTCGACCGGCCGCCAATCCGATTCATGGCGATGGCCAGCGTCTCGTGCGCCTCCTTCGAGATCGACCCGAACGACATGGCCCCGGTGGTGAACCGCTTCACGATCTCGGCCGCCGGCTCGACTTCTTCGATTGGAACCGGCCGCCGGCTGAAGCGGAAGTTCATCAGCCCGCGCAAAGTGGCGAGGTGCTTCGCCTGATCGTTCACCGCCGCGGCGTATTCGCGGTACGTCTCGGCACTGTCCTGACGGACCGCGTGTTGCAGCTTGCTGATGGTGGTCGGATTGAAGAGGTGATACTCGCCGTTGGCGCGGTATTGGATGTTGCCGCCGACGGCCAGCTCGTTGTCGGAATCCGTCAGCGGGCGGAACGCGAAATCGTGCTTGAGCTTGGCCTCGCGCGCGATCACATCGAGGCCTATGCCTTCCACTCGCGAAGCCGTGCCGGTGAAATACTTCTCGACTACCGACTTATTCAGCCCGATCGCTTCGAAGATCTGCGCGCCGCGATAGCTCTGCAGCGTCGAGATGCCCATCTTCGAGAAGACCTTCAGCAGGCCCTTGTTGATGGATTTCTTGTAGCTCTTGAGCGCCGTCTCGAACGTCACCCCAGCCGCGAAAAACCCGCGCCGGTGCATGTCCTCTATGGTCTCGATGGCCAGGTAGGGATTGATCGCGCTGGCGCCGTAGCCAATGAGCAGGGCGAAGTGCATCACCTCACGCGGCTCGCCCGATTCGACGATCAGCGCCACCTGCGTGCGCGTCTTCTCGCGGACCAGGTGGTTATGAACCGCCGTCAGCGCGAGCAGGCTGGGAATGGCCGCGTATTCCTCGTCCACGCCGCGGTCGGAAAGGATCAGCAGCGTGTAGCCGTTCTTGATGGCGAGCGAGGCGCGGCGGCACAGGCTGTCGAGCGCGCGCTCGAGTTCCTTCTCGCCGCCATCCACGCGGAACAGGGTCGGCAGCGTGGTCGCCAGGAAGTCGCCCCAGGAAACCCGCCGCAGCTTTTCCAGATCGTAGTTGGTCAGGATGGGGTGCTCGAGCTTCAGGGTGTGGCAGTGCTGCGGCGTTTCCGCAAGAATGTTGCGCTCTGTTCCGATGAAGCTCGCGAGCGACATCACCAGCTCCTCGCGGATCGGGTCGATAGGCGGGTTCGTCACCTGCGCGAAAAGCTGCTTGAAATAGTTGAACAGCGGCTGCGGCTTGTCGGAAAGGCAGGCCAGCGGCGTGTCGCAGCCCATCGAGCCCACCGGTTCCAGGCCTTCGGTGGCCATGGGTCCGAGCATGAACTTCAAATCCTCGTCGGTGTAGCCGAATGCCCGGTCGCGCTGGAGGATGGAATCGAAATCCGTGGGATGCCAGCGCGGCGGATCGGGGAGCATGTCGAGCGTGACCTGGTTCTCCTTGATCCACTGCCCGTACGGCTGCCGCGACGCCAGCGTCTGCTTCAGCTCCTCATCGGGGACGATGCGGCCCTGCACGGTATCGACCAAAAACATCCGCCCCGGCTGCAAACGGCCCTTGAAACGAACGTCCTCGGGCTTCACCGGCAGAACGCCGGTCTCGGACGCCAGAATCACCGTGTCGTCGTGCATCACCCAGTAGCGCGCGGGACGCAGGCCGTTGCGGTCGAGCGTGGCGCCGATGACGCGGCCGTCGGTGAAGGCGATGGCCGCCGGGCCGTCCCAGGGCTCCATCAGCGAGGCGTGGTATTCGTAGAACGCCCGCTTCTGGTCCGCCATCGAAGGATCGCCGCCCCAGGCTTCCGGAATCAGCATGGCCATCACGTGCGGCAGGCTGCGGCCCGAAAGCGCCAGCATCTCGACGGCGTTGTCGATCATCGCGGAGTCGCTTCCGCCCGGCGAGCAGATGGGGAAGATCTTCTTGAGATCCTCGCCGAACAGCGGCGAAGAGAGGATCGATTGGCGCGCGTACATCCAGTTCACGTTGCCGCGCAGCGTGTTGATCTCGCCGTTGTGGCACAGGTACCGGAACGGGTGCGCAAGCTGCCAGGTGGGGAACGTGTTGGTGGAGAAGCGCTGGTGCACCAGGCACAGGGCGCTGACCACTTCGGGGTCGGAGAGCTCTTTGTAGAACCGGGAAATCTGGGGCGCCAGCAGCAGGCCCTTGTAGACGATGGTGCGCGCCGAAAGGGAAGGAATGTAGAAGAAGCTCTTGTCGTGTAGGTCGGTCGCGGCGATCTCGGCTTCCGCCCGTTTGCGGATGACGTAGAGCTTACGCTCGAGCGCGTCCTCGTCCATCCCCAGCGCGTGCTGGATGAAGACCTGCTCGATGTAAGGCTGCGAGACGCGCGCGATGCGGCCGATGGAATCCACGTCGATGGGCGTGTCCCGCCAGCCGAGCACGCTCAGGCCCTCTTCGCGGACAATCCGCTCGACGATACCTTCGCAGATCAGCCGCTCGTGCCGCTCCACCGGGAGGAAAACCATCCCCACGCCGTATTCGCCGGGGTTCGGAAGGGTGAAACCGATCTGGGAGCACTCGCGGGCGAAGAACGCGTGCGGGATCTGTATGAGCACGCCCGCTCCGTCGCCCGTCTCCGGATCGCAGCCGCAAGCGCCGCGATGCAGCAGGTTCAGCAGGATCTGTATGCCCTTGAGAATGATCTCGTGCGATTTCTCGCCCTTGATGTTGACCACAAACCCAATCCCGCAAGCGTCGCGCTCCAGGCTGGGATCGTACAGGCCCTGAGCTTCGGGGTAACCTCGGGATAGACTTTCGTCTTTCATCGCAACCTTCCGTAAGGTGGAGTATGCCGGATGGCCGGCAATCGAACTCTCTACGCCAGCCGGGCGCGCCATGGGGCCCGTGGTACTCTGCCGGGCAATCCGTGCCGGGTAAGGCCGAAACTGCCGGTTCGCCGCCTCAGCCGGAACGCAACGGGAACCGGCCGATTCACTCGGCTTCGTGAGCCTGTTTTGCTACTCCCCATTCCCGGAGGAATGGTATTGGGTTCAGAATAACGCACGTCTATAACATTAGTCAATCGAAAACTTTGCGCTTGACAAAATAACCATCCATTATGTTATGCTGGCGTTTGACCGCGAGCCGGAGGCAGTTTCGTGACTTTTGAGAACTTGCTCCTTTTTCGCGATATCGTGCAGGAACGGAGCATCAGCCGCGGCGCGGCGCTGAACAGTGTCAGCCAGCCCGCTGCGAGCCAGCATCTGCGGGAGATCGAGGAGCGCATGGGCGTCAGCCTGCTGGACCGCTCCACACGGCCCTTCACACTCACGCCCGCCGGCAAGCTCTACTTCCAGATGTGCCGCGACGTGCTTCAAAGGTACGAGGAGTTTCAAGTCGCCATCGAGGGCCTCAAAGCCGAAGTGGAGGGCACGGTTCGGATCGCCTCCATCTACTCGGTGGGGATCTCCGAAATGTCGCGGCTCAAAGAGGAGTTTTCCCGCCGGTTCCCGCAGGCCAACCTCGAAGTGGAATACCTGCGGCCGGACAAAGTTTACGATGCCGTGCTGGCGGACCGGGCGGACCTTGGCTTCGTGAGCTACCCGCAGGCCAGCCGCCTGCTCGCCGTAATCCCCTTTCGCCAGGAGGAGATGGCCGTGGCGGCCGCGCCCTCTCATCCCTTGGCCAGGCGGGCCCGGGTCAAGCCTGCCGATCTCGATGGCTGCGATTTCGTGGCCTTCGACGAGGACCTGCCGATTCGCCAGGGCATCGACCGCTTCCTGCGGGATCACGGCGTCACCGCCAACGTGGCCATGCATTTCGACAATATCCAGATGATCAAGGAGGCCGTGGCGCTGGGCTCGGGAATCAGCATCCTGCCGGTGCGCCCGCTGCGCGCCGAGATCGAGCGGGGCCGCCTGGTGGCGATCCCCTTCGATGACGAACTGCTCCGCCCTATCGGCATCATCCACCGCCGCCGCAAAAAGCTGAACCGTGCGGCGCAGTGTTTCCTCGATCTGCTGGAACTGCAACCTGAGCCGGCCGAGCCCGTTGCGGCCCGATGAACCGGACCGCGGCCACGGCAAGGCCCCGCTGAATTCCGGCGGCTTCGTGCCGAACATCGGCGTCTTCAGCCGTCCGGTGTTCTGCTGCCGTCACGTCGCCGCCGCGGCACGGCAGCACAATCGCCATCAACGGGATCGGGTACGTGGCCAGGAGGTCGATGTGGACGTAGGAAGGGGCGCGGTGCTGAAGCTGAAGACCGAATAGAGGTCTACCAGATCGTCTGAACCTGTGCCGCGCGGATCTTCGCATCGCGGCTGACCAGTGGCGCCCGAAGCGCGACGGCGGTGGCCGCCACGATTCGATCTGGCAGGTCCGGAACCTCGCTCCGTCTCACGGACTCCAGAGCATTCGCGACCGCACGGTCGAGCGGAACCAACGAGCAGGCGCTCGCATGATCGTCCAGGATTTCAAGGAGCTTGTCCCGCACGAGAGCTGGCAACCGGCGTTTCTCGATCAGGTCGGTCAGCTCAATGAGACAGATCGACGGTATGTATATCGACTCTCCGGCCGCAGTCGCAGCGTCGAGGGCCTCCCCAGCCGTCGCTGAGAGCCGAGGATCGTCTTGCAGGTACCAGACGATGGCGTGAGTGTCGACAACGATGCCTGGCATCAGATGTCTTCTCTGGGGAAGTTCTTCCACATCTCGCGCTGGCTCTCTTCGATTTCCTCAGCCGAGAGTGAGATGCCGAGATCAGCCCAGACGCCCCTCACGCTCTTGAAGGGCGGCTTCTTTGCGGTTTCAGCGCGGAGACGCCTGGCGTGGTCGTAGATTTCCCGCTGCTTCTCCGGCGGTAGCGCCTGGACCTCTTTCAGGATCGCCTGTTCAAGAGACATTGCCAAACCTCGACTTCATTATCCTTCTTTCTACGTAATTATCCTGAAGCTGAGCTGGACGGGTTGCCCCCCGGCGTCCAACACGGTCATCGTCCCCCTGTCAAGGCAAAGTAGAAATGTCCTATTCCGAGCAAAGTAGAAATGTCCTGTTTTGAGGGGTCGGCCTGACGTGGCATGGTAGTGTGAGTTTGTCCGCGAGGGGTCGCGCCCGAGCGGATGCCCGAGGCCGAGGCGACGACGGGGCTGGCTCCGGAGAAAGCATCGGTCCTCATCAACCCTCTGGTGGCGGCGACTAAGTCGCCATCGGAGGGTTTTGCTTTTGACGTGACCCTTTCTTTGGTGGAGTCTCTGAGGAGCGGAGGCCTTGGGCTACACAATGCGAAGAACCGCCGGGCCGCCTTTGCCCGGCGCTCCTTTTGCCTTTCGTTGTTGGAACCGCGCTCAGTTGTGCGCATTCGAGATGTCGATGGCCTGGCTCAACGACCGACCCGCCTTGAGAGAGAAGCTCTTCATCCACCCGCTCTTAGGACGGGGTTGGCCCGCAGGGCGCGGCGGTTTCGCCACCGCCGCCGCTTCGAGCGCCCGTGGTTGGTGTGAAGGCTGTGTGCAAAGGCGAACGCCCAGATACCGGCCTTCAAATCGTACGGCGATGGTTCCGTCCAATCGCTCCTCGACGCGTACCCTGGCGGTGCGCAATCCCACGCGCACGTCCTTGCGGTCGATCCGATAGAGCTTGCCTTCATAGCGCACGGTGTAGTCGTTGGTCACCTGCCGCGACTCAACGTGGCTCAGGATCGCCGCCAGGTCCTGGCCCTTGCCCACGAGCCGATGAGCGTCGCTGGCATGAGCCGGCGCCACCGTCAGCTTTAGGTTCCACCACGGCAGATACTCTTTCTCCAGATAGCTGTTGGCCTCCTCCATGGTTCCCACCTGGGCCACCCGCATCCCTTTCACCAGGCGGTCCTGGGCCGTCTGGAACTGGCGCTCCACGCGCCCTTTGGCCTGCGGCGAGTGCGCCGGAATCCAGACGATCCCCAGCTCGCCCAGCGCTCGCTCAATCTGCGTCGGCGGCATCTTAGGCCGGTCCTGCCCTTCACGTTGCTCCTGCCGTTTGGTCTTGACCGCCACCTGAAACATCCCGGCCTTGTCCGTGTAGAATGCCAGCGGTCGGCCGAACCGCTCCAGGTAGGCCCACAGCAGGCGCATGTTCTCTTCCCCGGTGTCGTGCTGCACGAAGCGCGCGAACAGCCGGCTGGTGGCATCGTCGATCATCGAGATCAGGTACATCGTTTCACCGCGGCCTTCCAGCCAATCGTGGGTGCTGGTGTCCCACTGCACCAGTTCGCCGCAGCGGCTCCGCCGCTCCCGCCACTGGTGTACCTCTACCACGCGGCGCCGGTTGGTTTTCCATAGCCCTGCCTTCGCCATCCACCGCCGCAGCGTCTCCTTGCTCACCGTAATCCGGTGCCGCTTGTGCAGGTACTCCGCCGCCAGCGTCGGGCCGAATCCTCGGTACACCGGATCGGAGAGAACGGCGATCGCTTGCTGTTCCAGCTCGTCCGGCAGCTTCCGATTCGAGGGGCGCCCCCGCAGCTCATGCAGGACCGCCCGATCCCCTTTGCGCCGCAGCTTGCGCAGCAGCCGCCGCACCTGCCGTTCGGTCACACCGATCTCCGCGGCCGCCTGCTTCTGTGTGATCAGTTTCTTCTTGGCCTTCTTCAGGGCCGCCAGCCGGTCTCTCTCGGCCTGGGTCATCAGTAGTCGTCCTTGGTCCACGTCCCAGCCTGGACCCTGTCAATAGGACATTTCTACTTTGCCCGAATAGGACATTACCACTTTGCTGCGACAACGGTCATCGTCCCCCTTGCGCCAACCCCGAAAAAGAGCGAACCTGAAGCACTTGGCCAAGACCAGCCAGATAGAGGCGCCGCCCGCGCGGGTCGACGTCCCCGTAGACGCGCCGCCGGGTGCGCCGTGCCCCGCCTGCGAAAGCCCGGCTATACGCGTGCTCTTCGAGGCGCGGGATCGCATCTACCGCAACACCGCCGGCAAGTACCGCATCGTCGAGTGCGCCAGATGCCGGCTCATTCGCCTGGACCCGTATCCGAAGACGCGGCCGACGCTCGAACACGCCACCCGCTGGCCCACGGGATGTTGTGCCGCCGACCGCTTCGAGCGAGCCTACCGCAGGCTGGTGTTCGGCGATCACGCGGGTTTCATCCTGCGCGCCATAAACGAAGCCGGCGGCGAGGGCCCGGTGCTCGATCTCAGCCCGGATGGCGGATTGCTCCGCCGCACCCTGGCCGAACGCGGTTTGCCCGTGATCGGGCTGGACGATTCGGTGGCGTCGGCCCTGGCCAACTGGCAAGCGCACGGCGCGCCGTCGGTCTGCGCCGGTCTGCTCGCCACGCCGCTGGCGCCGGGCAGTTGCCGGGCCATCACGATGCTCCACGCGCTCGAGCACTTCGACAACCCACTGGCGCAGATTGAAGCCGCGCACGCGCTGCTGCGCCCGGGAGGCCGGCTCATCCTGCAAGCGCCCAACGCCGCGTGCTGGCAGTTCCTGCTGCTCGGCGAAAATTGGAACGGTCTCGACGTGCCCCGGCATCGCATCAACTTCCGCGCCTCCGATCTCGAAGCGTTGCTCGAAGCGGCCGGTTTCGACGTGCTCCGGAGGAAGCATTTCTCGCTTCGCGACAGTCCAGGCGGGCTGGCCATGAGCCTGGCTCCGTGGCTGGCTCCCGCGGTGCGGCGCGCGCGGGGCACGGTCGAAAGCCCGGGGATTAAACTGGCGAAACACTTGCTCTGGTGCGGTCTGATGGCAGCCGCCGTGCCCTTCACGGTTCTGGAAGCTGCCTGCCGCGCCGGTTCCACCGTCATGATGGAGGCGCGTAAGAGGGCATGAAGGCCCTGGGCATAGCGGTTCTGATCCTGGTGGGACCGGCCTTCGGCCTGGCGGCGCCACCCGCGCACCAGGGGCCGACCTTTAGCGGCGCCGCCGCCCTGAAGCTAACGCGCAGAGCCGTTTCCTTCGGACCCCGCCCGGCCGGCTCTGAGGCCATCCACAAACTCCAAGCGCTCATCGAAGCCGAGCTGAAACCGCTGGGTTGCCAGGTAACCGAAGATTCGTTCCGCGCCTCCACGCCGCTGGGCCCCATCGCGATGAAGAACATCGTCGCCCGGTTTCCCGGCGTTTCCGGGCAGGCCGTAGCCATCACCGGCCATTACGACACCAAGTCGATGCCGGGGACCTACTTCGTCGGGGCCAATGACGGCGGGTCCTCCACCGGATTTTTGCTCGAGACGGCGCGCGTCTTGAGCCGCATGCCGCACAAGAACGACATCTACGTGGTGTGGCTCGATGGCGAAGAGGCGTTCGCCGAATGGTCGGATACGGACGGCACCTACGGCAGCCGCCACCTGGCATCGAAGTGGCGCGCCGATGGGACGCTCCTGAGGCTCAAAGCGCTCATCAACGTGGATATGATCGGCGACCGCGACCTCAGCCTGGTGGACGACGGCAACTCAACCGAGTGGCTGCGGCGCATGATCTGGCAGACGGCCGGCCAGCTCGGCCTCGGCAGCTACTTTTCCACCGAGCTCGGCGGCCTGCTCGACGATCACATCCCCTTCACCCAGGCGGGCGTCAGCGCCGTGGACCTGATCGATTTCGATTACGGCCCGCATAATTCCTGGTGGCACACCGACCGGGACACCATGGACAAGCTGAGCGCCGCGAGTTTCCAGGTCGTAGGCGACGTGGTGATCGAAACGATTCGCCGCCTGGAACCCTGATCCTACTTCGCTTCGCCGCCTTTCGTGATTCGCTCGGCGTTCATGTAGGGCCTCAGGACTTCGGGCACAACGACGCTGCCGTCGCGCTCCTGGTAGTTCTCCAGGATCGCCAGCCATGTGCGGCCAATGGCCAGGCCGCTGCCGTTCAGCGTGTGCAGGAATTCCGCCTTCCCCTTGCCGGATTTCACGCGAATCGCCGCCCTCCGCGCCTGGAAGGCCTCATAGTTCGAGCACGAGGAGATCTCCTTGTACTCGCCCAGGCCAGGCAGCCAGACCTCCAAGTCGTAAGTCTTCGCCGAGCCGAAGCCCATGTCGCCGGTCGAAAGCGCGATGCGCCGGAACGGCAGCCCGAGCCGCTTCAGAATATCCTCGGCGTCCGCGGTCAGACCTTCGAGTTCCTGGTAACTCTCCTCGGGCCGCACGAACTTCACCAACTCTACTTTCTGGAACTGGTGTTGGCGGATGATGCCGCGCACGTCGCGCCCGTAGGAGCCGGCCTCGCTGCGGAAACAGGCCGTGAAGGCGCACAGCTTGATGGGAAGCCGGTCCGCCTCGAGAGTCTCGCTGCGGTATATGTTCGTCAGCGGGACCTCGGCCGTCGGAGCCAGCCACAGATCCGAGTTCTCCACTTTGAACAGATCTTCGGCGAACTTCGGCAATTGGCCAGTGCCGAAAAGGCTCGCCGAATTGATCAGAAACGGCGGCAGAACTTCCGTGTAGCCGTGCTCGCGCGTATGCGTATCGAGCATGAAGCTGGCCAGCGCGCGCTCGAGTTTCGCGCCCAGTCCCCAATAGATGGCAAAGCGCGCCCGCGTGATTTTAGCCGCGCGTTCCAGGTCCAGAATGCCGAGCTCCGGCCCCAGATCCCAATGCGCTTTGGCTTCGAACTCGAACTCGCGCGGCGTTCCCCAGCGGTGCACCTCGACGTTGGCTGCCGCGTCCGCGCCCACCGGAACGGATTCGTGGGGCAGATTCGGGACGCTGGCCAGCGCCTCCCGGAACTCCTCGTCGAGCTTCGCCACCTGCTCGTCGAGCGCCGCGATGCGGTCCCCCAACTCGCGTCCCTTCTGCTGGCGCTCGGAAGTGTCAACGCCCTGCATGCGCAGCTTGCCGACTTCGGCGCTCTCGGCTTTCTTCGCCGCCTTCAGTTGCTCGGTTTCGGTGACCGCCGCGCGGCGGCGCGCGTCCAACTCGCGAAATTCCCCGACATTGAGCTTGAAACCGCGTGTCGCCAAACGCACCGCGACCGCGTCCAGATTGGACCGGAAGAAGTTCAGATCGTGCACGGCTTGATGATCGCACAACCGGCGAGGCCGGAGCGCCGCGTCGCCGTCCTAAACGCCTATCCCCTCGAACAACACGCTGCTGAGGTACCGCTCACCGGAGTCGGGAAGAACCGCCACAATCGTCTTGCCCTCGAACTCGGGCTGATGCGCCAGCCGGACCGCTGCCGCAGCCGCCGCGCCCGAGGAGATGCCGGAGAGTATCCCTTCTTCGCGGGCCAGCCGCCGGGCCCATTCCACGGCCTCTTCATTGCTGACCTGCTCCACGCGATCGACCACCGAAAGATCGAGCGTCGCCGGAATGAAGCCCGCGCCTAATCCCTGAATCTTGTGCGGGCCCGGCGCGAGCGGCTCGTGGCGCAGCGCCTGCCCGATCACGGGACTGCCCGCGGGCTCGACCGCAACCGAGACGATGGGCTTGTGCATCTCGTTCTTGATGTAGCGCGAGACGCCGGTGATGGTGCCGCCCGTGCCTACGCCCGATACCAGCACGTCCACCGCGCCGGCCGTGTCCTCCCAGATTTCCGGGCCGGTGGTTTTGAAATGAACCTCCGGGTTGGCTGGGTTCTTGAACTGGTCTGGCAGGAAGTAATGTCCGGGGTCGGAGGCCATCATCTCCTCGGCCTTTGCGATGGCGGCCTTCATGCCGCCGGCCGCTTCGGTGAGGATGACGCGAGCGCCGAAGGCAGCCAGCACCCTGCGCCTCTCGAGCGACATGCTTTCGGGCATCAACAGGGTGATGGGATAGCCGCGCGCGGCGGCGACAAAGGCGAGCGCGATACCCGTGTTGCCGCTGGTCGGCTCGACGATTTCACGGCCCGGGCCGAGCGCGCCCCGCTTCTCGCCGTCCAGAATCATGGCGGCGCCGATGCGGTCCTTGACCGAGTAGGCGGGGTTGCGGCCTTCGATCTTTACGAGCACGGTTGCGGGCGCGCCCCCGGCAATGCGAGTCAGCTTGATGAGCGGCGTGCGCCCGATGCTGAGCGCGTTATCCTCGAAAAACGAAACTCTAGATTTCCCAGTTGGCGACATAGCGTTGCTCCCGTTCCGCCCACGTGCGGGCCAGTTCAGCGAAGTTGGTATGATCGACGATTCCGGAAATCGACTCATCGACATTGCGCCACATCTCGGTGAAGGGCGTGGCAGCCCGGCTCCGGCCCCGCGAGCGGGCCTCCGAGCCTTCGACGAACCGGAGCACTTCTCCCACGGTAATCGCGGAGGGGAGCCTCGACAAGAGGTAACCGCCCTCGGCTCCGCGCCGCGATTCCACGAATCCGCCCTGCTTCAGACTGGCCAGAATCAGCTCCAGAAACTTCTGCGGGATCTTCTGCCGCCGGGCGATGTCGGCGATCCGAATGGGGTCGCCGGAGTCGTGTGTGGAGAGGTCGAAGAGGGCCGCGAGAGCGTATTCGCCTTTGACTGAGATGCGCATGAGGCGGGGAACTCCAGTTCAACGATCTACTATTAGATGTTAGTCGATTCTGGGCGTCGCGGTCAACGGGTGTTCCCCATGAATCGGCTGGCTTGGCCGATGAGAACAAAAGGGACGCCAAGGTGCCACCTAGATTCGATCCTGAGGTCTATAAGACGCTGCTCGAGAGCATGCCGAACGGCGTCTACATGGTCGATCGTGACCGCCGCATCCTACTGTGGAACGACGGGGCGGAAAAGATCTCCGGCTATTTGAGGCAGGAGGTCGTGGGGCAGTGTTGCCGGGACGACTTGCTGGTCCATTGCGATGAAAGCAATAACTCTTTGTGCGGGTCCGCCTGCCCTCTGAAGGAAACTTTGGAAGACGGCAAGCCGCGGGTTGCGGACGTCTTTCTGCGCCACAAGGATGGACAGCGCGTGCCGGTGCGGGTCCGTGCGGTGCCCATTCGCGACTTCGACGGAGGGATCATCGGTGCAGCGGAGGTTTTCGACGAGCGCGTCCTGCTCCCCGACGCCGATGAGCACGCACACAGCCGGGCGGTGCACGATTCGGTGGACGCGTTGACCGGGATTCCGGACCCGGAATCCACGCGCCGCCATCTGGACGGATGGCTGTTGGACTTCACCGACTCGCAGCTCGCTTTCGGACTGTTGACGATTGCGATCGACGGCCTGGAAGGACTTCGGACATCGCGCGGCGCCAAGGCAGCCGAGGCGATGGTGCGGGTAGTGGCACGCACGCTATCGAGCAATCTCCGGCCGTCGGACCTGGCCGGGTGCTGGGAGCAGGACCGGTTCGTTGCGATCCTGGCAGACTGTCCGGGCGCGGCGCTGCCGCGAATCGCCCGAATGCTGCAACGAATTCTGAGCGGGGCGGCCATCTCCTGGTGGGGAGATCGTATTCCGGTGGCGGTTTCGATCGGGGCCACGGCGGTGCGGGAGGGCGACACAGCGGAGTCGATTCTGGACCGGTCGCAAGAGGCGCTGGCGGCAAGCTTGTCCGCGGGCGGGAATCGCGTAACGACAATCTGAGGGGAACGGCGCATGTTCGCGATCATTGGAATCCTGGTGGTTTTCGGCGCAGTGGTGGGCGGCTATCTGATGGAGAAGGGCCACATCGCCGTGCTGCTGCAGCCGGCCGAGCTGGTGATCATCGCCGGCGCCGCCATCGGCACGGTGCTGGTGGCGAACCCGACTCATATCCTTAAGGAGATCGCTACGGGGCTCAAAGGCGTCTTCGGCCCTTCTCAGCTCACGCGGGCGCGCTACGGCGAGCTCCTGTTGATGATGTTTCAGGTGTTCAACCAGGCGCGGCGCGGAGGGTGGGCGGCCGTCGAGGGAGACATCGAGGAGCCCGCCAAAAGCAAGATCTTCTCGGCCTATCCGTCGGTTGTGGCCGATCACTCGATTCTGAATTTCATCTGCGACTCGCTGCGGACGGCGGCCATTGGCGCGGTGGAACCGTTCGACCTGGACCAGATGATGGAGCTCGACATGGAGTCGCATCACCGCGCGGCCGGCGAGCCGGTGGCGGCGCTGAGCAGCATGGCGGATTCGCTGCCCGGCCTGGGAATCGTGGCGGCCGTGCTGGGCGTGGTGATCACGATGGGTGCGCTCGGCGGGCCGCCCGAAGAGATCGGCCACAAGGTGGCGGCGGCGCTGGTGGGAACGTTCCTGGGAATCCTGCTGTGCTATGGGCTGGTAGGCCCGCTGGCCGCCAGGATGTCCAAGTCGGCTGAGGAGGAACGGGCATGCCAGCATGTCCTGCGCGTCTCCATCACATCCTTCGTCAAGGGCACGCCGCCCATCGTGGCGGTCGAAATGGCTCGGCGGGCGGTGCCTCCGCACGTCAGGCCGGGCTTCAAGGAAGTCGAGACTTCGTGCCGGAGCAAGCGCGCCGATCCGGCGCCGGCGGCGTGATTCGCTATGGCTGAAGGGTCTCGACCAATCATCATCATCAAGCGCTCCGGAGGACACGAAGGGCACCACGGCGGCGCCTGGAAGGTCGCCTACGCCGATTTCGTCACGGCCATGATGGCGCTGTTCATCGTGCTCTGGCTGTTGAACACGAGCAAACAAATTCAGGAGGCGGTGGGCGGATATTTCAAGGATCCGACCGGAACCTCGAAGATGGTCGGCAACGGGCAGAAGGGCGCGGGGGACAACATCGCCGTCAGCAAAGACGACATGAACAAGATCAAGGAGGCGCTCCAGCAGGCTGTTCGCAAAACCGCGGTGTTCGACAAATTCAAGGACCAGATTGAAATGACGGTGACGGCCGAGGGCCTGCGAATCGAGCTGCTCGAATCGGCGGCGGGCACGTTTTTCCCAAGCGGAGACGCGAATCCAACGGTGGGGGCCAAGGAACTACTGGAGAAGCTCGCGCAGGAATTGGGGAAGTTGCCGAACCAGATCTCGATCGAAGGGCATACCGACGCCAAGCCGTTCGCGCGCGGCGGCGAGTACGGCAACTGGGAGCTCTCGACAGACCGCAGCAACGCCGCCCGCCGCCTGATGCAGCAGACCGGACTCGGCCCGCGGCAGGTGACACAGGTTCGAGGTTTCGCCGATCAGCGGCTGCGGAAGCCCGACGCGCCCGAAGATCCCTCCAACCGGCGAATCTCCGTGATCGTGCTGTACCAGACCGGAGACAAGCCGCCGGCGGCCGCCGCCCCGGTCGCTTCCCCGACGCCAGCCGCTTCCCCGACGCCGGCCGCCAAGCCCCAACACTGAGCGCCCCACAGGCGCCTTGCGCAAGCACAGGCTGCCCGAGTAGGACCTACTTCCCGAGGCCCAGCGCCTTTGCCGCCTCCGCCACCGTGATCATCACGGTCATTGGATCGACGGGCGAGACGACGAAACCGTGCTTCTCGTAGAAGCGCTTGGCGCGGTCGGAGATTGCGTGAACCAGGATCGTTCGGATTCCGGCGATCTGGGCCGCCTGCAGCGTTCGCATCACGGCGTCGCGCAGTAGCGCGGTGCCGATGCCCGCGCCCTGGCACGCGTTGTCCACTGCGAGACGTCCGAGCAGTATCGCGGGGACCGGGCCTGGCATGTTCCGCCTGATCCTACCGGAGGCTCCCGCATGTGCCACCGCCCCAACGGCCAAGGTGTAATAGCCAACCACGCGCCTACCTGTGCACACCACATAGGTGCGCGATGCCCCGCTGTCCTCGTTGCGAAGAGCCCGCCGGCGAAGCCAGTCGTCCAGGGCGGGCTCGCCGGAATCGAATGCCGAGACAGCGTGCTCCGCCGACAGCTTTTCCGGCGGCCCCAGTTCCTCGGAGGCCTTGCTCATCGCTCCCACGGGGCCTTGGTTTCGAGCAGGCGCCTCAGCCGGGGATTGTCCTTGGGGGGCTTGTCCAGCATGGCTGCGAATTTCCGGAAGGCCTCTTCGGACAACATGAAATATCGCTGGTCGAGGAGCACTGCCTCGGCTTCCCGGCACGCCGTGTCGAGCATGAAATCGGAACGGCTCCGGCCCGATGCCTCGGCCGCCCGGTCAATCAGGGCCTTCTGTTTCCTGCTGGCGCGGAGGTTGATGGTCTCGCTCCTCCCCGCCGCCTCTTTCGCCGTGGTGCGCATGTGTATACAACTACTATACGCCAGCGTGCGCACGTTGTAAACACGCCAGAGCAGGCCCTTGCGACGCCTCGCGATACTGGGCCTGCACCAGGAACGGCGCAGCCGCCCCTGCGAGCACCACAGCAACCCCGCCATCGTACAATAGTTCGTTTCCTATGAAGACCGCTTTTTTGTTCCCCGGACAGGGATCGCAGTTTGTGGGTATGGGCAAGAGCCTGGCCGACGGCTTCCCCGCCGCGCGCGCCGTCTTCGAAGAGGCCGACGCCGCTCTGGGCTTCGCGCTTTCACGGCTGTGCTTCGAAGGGCCGGAGGATACGCTGCGCCTCACGGAAAACCAGCAGCCCGCGCTGGTCACCGTTTCAACGGCGGCCTGTGCCATTCTGCGCGAGCGCGGAATCGAGCCGGACTACGTGGCCGGCCACAGCCTGGGTGAATACTCGGCGCTGGTGGCGGCGGGCAGCTTGCGCTTTGCCGACGCCGTACGGCTGGTGCGCCAGCGCGGACGCTACATGCAGGAGGCCGTGCCGCCGGGCGTGGGCGCGATGGCCGCGCTGCTGAAGCTGCCCGAAGGAAAGCTCGAAGGAATCCTGGCGGAGGCCGCGCAGGGCGAGGTGGTCTCGGCCGCGAACTTCAACTCTCCTGACCAGGTTGTGATCGCCGGGCACGCCGGCGCCGTTCAGCGGGCGATGGAACTGGCCAAAGCCGCCGGCGCGCGGCGAGCGGTTCCGCTGCCAGTGAGCGCTCCGTTCCATTGCGCTCTGATGAAGCCTGCGCAGGACCGCCTGGCCGTGGACCTGAATGCGGCGGCGTTCTGCGATCTGCGCGTGCCGCTCATCAACAACGTCGCGGCGCGGGAGGTCCGCGCCGGGGCCGAAGCGCGTCAAGGTCTGATTGACCAGGTGTCGAGCCCCGTCCGTTGGACGGAGTCGGTTCGCCGCCTGGAGGCCGCGGGCGTCGAGCGGTTCATCGAAACCGGTCCGGGCGGCGTGCTCACCGGTCTCGCGCGGAGCATCGCCCCGGCCGTGAAGGGCGTCCGGTTCGGGGAAGCGGGCGAATTGGACGCGCTCGTTGCGGAGTAAAAGGCTACAATGATGGATTCTATGCAAGTCTGGAAGGTTTCGAGTGTCGCGGGCGTACTGTGTCTTCTCGCCGCCTGCCACAAAGCGCCGCCCGCCAACGTGGCCGCCACGGTGAACAACCGGCCCATCACGTACGAAGAGGTGGATCGCATTTATCAGTCGCAGCTCTCCTCGCCCGGCGGCGCCAGCGAAGACCTGGCGCAGATCCAGAAGCTCGAGGTTCTGCGCAGCCTGATCGAAAACGAGATCATGCTTCAGCGGGCCGAGAAGCTGGGCCTCATGGCCACGGACGCCGAAGTGGACGCCAAGTACGCCGAGCTCAAAGCGCCCTACACGCAGGAGGAATTTCAGAAGCTCCTCGACACGCGCAAGATGACCGTGGTCGATCTGAAGAAGCAACTGCGGCGGGACCTGAGCGTGCAGAAGCTGGTCAACAAGGAGATCACCTCAAAGATCAGCATCACCGACCGGGAAATCACGGAGTCCTACGCGGCCAACAGGGCCAGCTTCAACCGGGCCGAGCCGGCCGTCCACCTGGCGCAGATCCTGGTGACGGCGACGCCCGATCCGAACGTGCGCAACCTGAAAAACGACAAAGCGCAGAATGACGAACAGGCTCGCACCAAGATCCAGAACCTGGAGGCGCGCATCCGGCAGGGCGAGGATTTCTCCATGCTCGCGGAGAACTACTCCGAGGACCCCAACTCGGGGCCGAACGGCGGCGATCTCGGCTTCGTCCCGCTTTCCGCGTTCGATGGCACCAGCCCGGAAGTGCGCAAGCTGATCGCTACGATGCAGCCCGGCCAGGTGTCTCCCGTCATCCCCAGCCAGCAGGCCTACCGCATCCTGAAGCTGATCTCCCGCGAGCCGGCGGGCCAGCGCGATCTCAACGACCCGCGCGTACAGCAGACCATTCGCGAGGGCCTCCTGAGCCGCAAGGACCAGCTCCTGCGGAACGCCTACTACGAGGTGGCGCGCAACGAAGCGACCGTGGTCAATTACTTCGCGCGGAAGATCCTGGAGACTCGAGGGCAATAGCCGGCTTCCGGCCCGCCGATCCCGTCACGCGATGGTCGCCGTCGTATCGGGCGCGGGAACCGGGTCTTCCGGCTCCGCGCTCTCCCTCCCCTGTTGGACTGCTTCAAACTCGTTTGCCAGCTCAGCTACCAGGCTGGCCGATTCCAACATTTCCTCGGGCGTCTGCTCCGCGGCGGAAACCGCACGAGCGAGGCGGCCCGCAATACGCTCAAGTTTTTCCACGTGCCCCTCCCCCCAAAAACCCGACGCACCCGTGGCGTTCGGGAATTGTTGCATTCGGACGAGACTGAACCCCCATATCGCAACTACTTTAGGTCAAGTCTAACTCAAATCCTCGAAAATGTAACACAAAAACGTTAGCTGGCCAGGCGCCTCTCGAGCGCGGGGGCGCGCAGCCTCGGCGCGCAGGCGCGGACGGCTCTCGAGCGCAGAGCCGCGGGGTCGCGACGCGCGGGCCCCAGCCTCCTGCCCAGGGCGATGCGCTCCAACTTGCTGAGTGCGTTCGGTTTCGTTAGGATGAAAGTCCGACATGCTGCGCTTCGAAACGGCGGGAGAATCGCACGGCGAGTGCCTGATCGCCACGCTGACCGGGTTGCCGGCCGGCGTGCCGGTGACCTCCGCGGCCATCGATCGCGACTTGCGGCGGCGCCAGCAGGGCTACGGGCGCGGCGGCCGCATGAAGATTGAGACTGACCATTCCGAAATCGTCGCCGGCATCCGCCATTCCGAAACCATCGGCTCGCCCATCGCGCTGGTGATCCGAAACCGCGACTGGGAGAATTGGACGGAGGCCCTGCCGGTCGAGACCTTCGAAGGCGCCCAGCAGAAGAAGAAGCCGGTGCTGCGGCCGCGGCCCGGACACGCCGACCTGGCCGGCGCGCTCAAGTACGGCTTCCACGACGCCCGCTACATTCTGGAACGCGCGAGCGCCCGCGAGACCACCGCGCGCGTCGCGGCCGGCGCCATCGCGAAGGCATTCCTCCGGCAATTCGGCGTGGACGTTCTGAGCCACGTGGTGGCGATCGGCAGCGCACGCCTCGATCGGCGCGCTACCTGGGAAGAAATCGTCGCGTTGAACGAGAAAGAGGAGATCCTCCTCGGCTGCGTCGACGCCGCGGCGGAACAGAGAATGAAGGACGCGGTGGACGAGGCTTACCGCACCGGCGACACGCTGGGCGGCGTCTTCGAAACCATCGCGCACAACGTGCCGCCCGGCCTGGGGTCGCACATCGCCTGGGACCAGCGGATGGATGGGCGCCTGGCACAGGCCATCGTTTCGATTCAGGCCGTGAAAGGCGTCGAGATCGGAGACGCGCTCGAAGCCGCCGCGAGCTTCGGTTCGCGGGTGCAGGATACGATTCAATACGATCGCGAGGCGCGGCGGTTCGGGCGCGGCTCGAACCACGCAGGCGGAATCGAGGGCGGCATGACGAACGGCCAGGACGTCGTTCTGCGCGGCCTCCTGAAGCCCATCTCGACGCTGCGGCGGCCGCTCGAATCCGTCGATTTCGCAACGCGCGAGCCGGCGCTGGCCGCTTACGAGCGCAGCGACGTCTGCGTGGTCCGCGCGGCGGGAGTGATCGCGGAGGCGATGATGGCGCTGGTTCTGGCCCAGGCGTTCCTCGAAAAATTCGGCGGCGATTCGCTCCCGGAGACGCGGCGAAACTTCGAGGCATATCTCGAGCAGGTACGGGGATTCTGATGACATACCCGATCGTGAGATACGGCGCTCCCGTTCTGGAGAAGCCGGCGGAGACGGTGACAGAGTTCGGTACGCCGGAGCTGAACAAGTTTCTGGAAGACATGTTCGAATCGATGTACGCGGCCAAGGGCGTCGGCCTCGCGGCGCCGCAGATCGGCATCGGGCGCCGCATCGCGGTGGTCGATCCGACGAACGGCGAAGACGCCGCACAGCGGCTGGTGCTGATCAATCCGGAGATCGTCAAAATCGAAGGGGCGCAGGTGGGCGAAGAGGGCTGCCTAAGCATTCCGGGATTCCGCGAACAGGTCAAGCGCGCGAAACGGGTGACCATCCGCGCGCAGGACGCCACCGGCGCGTTCTTCGAGAAGACCGGCGAGGACCTGGTGGCGCGCGCCTTCCTGCACGAGACCGATCACCTCAACGGCCGGCTCTACATCAGCCACGTGAGCGCACTCAAGCGCGACTTGATCCGGCGCAAGATCCGCAAGATGCAAAAAGCCGGCGAGTGGGCCTGAGGCGCCGTGCGCATCGTCTTCCTGGGCACCCCAGAATTCGCCGTCCCCACGCTCGAGCGCGCCTACGAAGCCGGGCATGAAGTGGCCGCCGTCGTGACGCAGCCCGATCGTCCCAAGGGCCGCGGGCGTTTGCTGGCCGCGCCGCCGGTGAAAGAGACCGCTCTTCGGCTCGGCCTTGCGGTCTACCAGCCCGAACGCATCCGCACTCCGGAGACCATCGAGCTGCTGCGCGGCATGAAGCCGGATGCCATGGTCGTGGTTGGCTACGGGAAAATCGTTCCGCAGGCGATCATCGACATTCCCCGGCACGGGATCGTCAATGTACACGCCTCGCTGCTGCCGAAATACCGTGGCGCGGCGCCCGTGCAGTGGGCCATCGCGAACGGAGAAACCGTGACGGGCGTCACCACCATGCGAATCGACGCGGGGCTCGACACGGGCGACATTCTTCTTCAGCGCGAAACCGCGATTGGACCCGGGGAGACGGCGGTGGAGCTGGCGGAGCGGCTGGCCGCGATGGGCGCGGATCTCTTGGTTGAAACGCTGGCGGCGCTCGAGCGCGGCGCCATCGTGCCGAGGCCCCAGAATTCCGCCGAGGCGACGCTCGCGCCGGTGCTCAAGAAGGAAGACGGTCTCGTCGAGTGGACCCGGCCGGCCCGGGAGATCGTCAATCGCCTGCGCGGCTTCACGCCTTGGCCGGGATGTTACACGCACCTCCGCGGCAAGGCGATCGAGATCGCGAGCGCACGCGCCGTCAGTGCCGGCACTGGCAAGCCCGGATCGGCGCACCCCGTTCGAGGCCGGTTAGTGGTAACCTGCGGCGAAGGAACCGCTTTGGAGATCCTCGAAGTACGGATGGAGGGCCGCAAGAGAGTGGACGCGGCCGCCTTCCAAAACGGCTATCATTTGATGGAGAACGAACTGCTCGGAGAGACGATCCTGTGAAGCTTCCGGTGGGATATCGCTACGCGTCCAGCTACGCGGGCATTCGGAAAGAGAAGCGCGACGACTTGGCGCTGATTCTCTCGGAGCGGCCTGCCTCGGCCGCCGCGATCTTCACGCGAAACCAGGTTCAGGCCGCGCCGGTGAGGCTCGCGCGCAAGCATCTGGGCGCCTCGCGCGGCCACGCGCGCGCGATCCTGGTGAACGCCGGCAACGCCAACTGCGCCACGCGCACTGGAGATCGGGTCGCGCTCGCCACCTGCCACGCGGTGGCCAAGCGGCTGAAGGCGCCGCTCCACGCGGTGTTGCCCGCCTCCACCGGCGTCATCGGCGTCGAGCTCGATCCGAAGCTGGTGGTGAACGCTCTGCCCCGGCTGTTCGACCGCCTGTCCGACATGGGTTTCGCCGACGCGGCGCGCGCGATCACCACCACCGACAAAGTGCCGAAGATGGCCTTCGCCGAGTTGCCGCTAAAGACCGGCTCGGTGCACATCGCGGGCATGACCAAAGGCTCGGGCATGATCCAGCCGAACATGGCAACGACGCTTGGGTTCGTGATGACCGACGCCGAAATCGGCCCCAACCTGCTCAAGCCGATGCTGGAGAAGGCCGCTGAACGCAGCTATCACCGCATCACCGTCGATGGCGACACGTCTACCAACGACACGCTGATCCTGCTCGCCAACGGCGCTTCCGGAATCAAGCCGAGCGCGAAAGAGCGGATGGTCTTCGAAGAGGTTCTCTGCTGGGTCATGGAAGACCTGGCGGAGAAGATCGCACGCGATGGCGAGGGAGCGCGGCGGCTGATCGTGGTCCACGTCGAGGGCGCGCGCGACAACTGCGAGGCAGCGCGCATCGGCCGGGCCATTGCCAATTCGCCGCTCGTGAAGACCGCGGTTGCGGGCTGCGACGCCAACTGGGGACGCATTCTTTCGGCTGCGGGCAACGCCGGTGTCGCGTTCGATCCGTCCAAGGCGAGCATCTATCTCCAGCGCGTGCCGGTCTGCCGCAACGGCGTCGCCGCGGAGTTCTCCGAGCGCGAGATGAAGCAGAAAATGGACGCGCAGGAGTGCCTGATCCGCTTCGTCCTCGATGGCGGCGGCCAGGGCGAGACCCGCTTCTGGGGCTGCGACCTCACCGAAGAATACATCCGTATCAACGCCAGCTACCGCACGTAAGCGGGCTGGCGCCCACGCCCTCACAACCTGCCAAACAGCATGTGCAATCCGTCGCACACCGCGCCGAGCGCTCGGCCGCTCAGCTTGCCGACGCATTCCACAAGCTCCGCCTTATCGACCGTGAGGATCTGCGACACGTTCACGACGCTCGCCTTCGGAAGGCCGGCCTCGCCCTTCTTGAGAGCCACGTTCCCCGGCGCCTTGGCCCGGCTCAGATTCGAGGTAATCAGGCACACCACGCTGGTAGCGATCGCGCTCTGGTTGAAAACATCGTTTTGGACGACCACGCAGGGATGCCGGTCAGCGGGCGCCGAGCCGGCCGCAGGGCCGAATTCAAGCCAATACACCTGTCCCTGCCGAATCCCGCTCACCAGCGGTCCTTAATCGCCCGCCGCGCCTTGGCCTTGATCGCCTTAAGCGCGGGTTTCTCCCCGGACGCGGCAGCCTCCCCGTAGACCTCGTTCAGCCGCTGCAGCATCCGCTGCCGCCGTTGGCGCCGCAGGAAGTCGCTGACGGCCAGTGCGAAAAGCCGGCTGCGGCTCAGGCCCATCGTCCGCGCAGTTGCATCGGCCTCTCGCAGGAGTCCGTCGTCGAGTGAGATCGCTGTCTTCATTGTTACTACCACTTATCATACCAACGGTCATACCCGATGGGAATACCGCGCCGGTCCAGGGAGCTAAGCCGGTACGCCCAGCAGCTCCCTCGACAGCCGCTGGTAGTTCTTCGGCGTGATGTAGTGGAACTCGATCTTGAGGCCCGTGAACCCTCGCAGATCTTTGAGCGTGCCGTCGCTCGGGTATTCCGGACCGGCGACGTAGAGTTTCCCGGCATCCACGCGAAAGGGAACGATGTGGCAGCGCCGCGCCACGGGGCCGGGCAGCGACCGCGCCACGCCCGTGCGGATGCGCGTACCCTCCAGCGCCTCGAAGGGAACGCTCTGCTGTACGCTGAGCCCGGCGTAGACCGCGTCCTCTGTCAGCGGGCCCGTCGCCACCAGGTATTCGCCCAGCCGCACGTCCGGCCGCTTTGACGCCAGGGCCCATCGAAGCTGTTCCGCGGTCAGTTGCCCCGCCCGCACCAGGACTTCGCCGAGCGGTTGGTTGTGCGCGATCAGGCCGGCCCGCGACGGGTAGTCGTGCTCCGTCTTCACCCACACCAGCGGCCTCCCCAGCACGCGGGCGGAGGCGTACCGCGCCACGGCCGCACCGGTCGCGAGGAAGTTGATTAAGTTTGCCCAGAAGATCCGCAAAGGAACGCCGGCGGCCGCCTTCCAGCCGTAGATTCGCGCCACGCAGCCGCAACGAACCGCGGTGCGCTCAAGCTGCAGGAACAGCGTCGCGTAGAACAGCGGCACCATCCAGCCATGCCGCGTCAGGCTCCCGATCCCCCAGATGTGCCCCGCCGCGCGGCTCCAGAGCCACGTCCCCAGGCCGTAGAAGAGCATCAGGTTCGCCGCCGCGCTCGCTGGGTTTCCGGCCAGGCCCTTGCGGTCGCGCCAGAACCAGTACACCCGTTTCCACCCGCCGCTCCAGCCGTGCCGCTCCCAGGATTGCAGCGTGATGCCCATCACCCATCGCGTGCGCTGCTTGAGCGCGCGACCGAGTTGTTGCGGGAAGTACTCGCGCGTCGCCACCGGCTGCCCGGCGACGAACTCGATGGGGATGAACGCCTGTCGGCAGCCAATCTGGTGCAGCCGCAAGCCCACCTCGTAATCTTCCGTCAGGCAGCCTTCGTCGAAGACACGGCCGCCTTGCTCGATGGCCGCCGCCTCAATCGCCCAGCGGGCGTACCCGGTCCCCACGCCGTTCGAAGGCAGGAATCCGCCCAGCAGTAGCCGCGCCGGCACGTCCTTGCTCTGATACTCGGCGAACTCGTCGCAATAGACGCCGTGCGTCAACTGGCGAAAAGGCGTGGGCAGCGGAAGCACGGGAATCTGCACCATTCCGTAGCTGTCCATCGCGCGGTTGATGCGGCCCAGCTCTTCGGGATGTATGAGGTCCTCGGCGTCGTGAACCACGATCACGTCGAAGCGGACGGCGTGTTCCCGCTCGTAGTCCAGCATGCGCCGGTAGATCCAATTCAAGCAGTCGGCTTTGGAGGTTGGGCCGTCATGGCCGCCGAGCGCCAGGTGAACCCGCGAGAACCGCGCTTCGGCTTGGCGGACGGCTGCCACCGTGGGCGGGTCGTTGGGGTACGCGCCGACAAAGAAGACGTAGTTCCGGTATTGAATCGCCCCCAGGTTGTGCTCCAGCATTTTGCCGATGACGCTGTGCTCGTGCCACAGCGGAACGAAAATGGCGGTGCGCTTCTCCGCCTTCGATTCCCCAAACGGCCCGGGCAAAGGCCGCGGCCGGCGAATCCAGGCGGAGAAGCACACCACATCGAGAAAGAGGTCGTCGAGGCCGCTCATCAGTATCCAGATCGCGAGCCAGGGCAGGCAACCGACGACGATCCGGTCCAGGTGCGTCAGAACGAGGCTCCTTCAGCAAGGATAGTGGGCCGGAGCCGGAAAAAATCTTCGGCGGTCTAGTACGAGAATAAGGTCATGGCGCGCCTGCGAATCGATAAGTGGCTCTGGGCCGCCCGGTTCTTCAAGTCACGCGCCCTGGCTTCGCGGGCCTGCGAACTCGGCAGAATTGAGTCCGACGGACTGCCAGCCAAGGCTTCGCACGAGATCGGCGCCGGCGACCTGCTGAGGGTGAAGAGCGCGGGCGGCGACTTCCAGCTCGAAGTCCTGCTGCTCAGCGCAACGCGTGGCCCGGCCGAGGTCGCCCAAACGCTGTACCGCGAGACTGAGGCGAGCCGGGAGCTGCGGCGCAAGGCCGCGGAGGAACGGAAAGCGATGCCGCGCCTGGAAGTGTTGCATGAAGGCAAGCCGTCGAAACGCGACCGGCGCCGCCTCGACCGCCTGCGGGGGCGCGTCTGATCAGACGTTTCCGTTCCCGGAAGCAAGCGGAGCCCGCTCGATCTGTTCCAGCAGCGCCATCATGCGCAGCGCGGCCGTCGGGTCGCTGCCGAAACGAAGACCGTTATAGGCCGCGGTGAAGCTCGCAACCAGCGCCGCAGCCGGAGACGCCGGCAACATGCGGGCGAACTCGGACGGCGTAACCCAGGCCGGTTTCTCGAAGCCGCGGCGTTTCAGCAGGCGGAGCATCCGCAGGTAGACGAGCGTCGCATCCTGCGAGCGGGCCGTGCCGCGTTGAACGTGACGCACCCGGCTTCGCGTCCGCCACCACGCCCACAGCGGCGGGCCCGCCAGCCAAACGGCCAGGGCCAGCAGCATGACGCCGAACGCGGCCAGCCCGTAGCGGCGTGCCCAGGCTACCGCCGCCGCACGCCAACGCAGCGCGCCTGTGCGGACGCCGTTGACCCATTCGGCGCCGAAACTGCGGCCGGAGTCTTCCACGCGTGAAGCCAGCGTCAACTGCCGGTCCAGGTTGTAATTGAGCACCCATTCCTGCCAGAAGGTATCGGCGGCGTCCAGGTAGAAGCCGAGCCGCGCCCAGAGCGAGGCGCTGGGCTGGTCGGCCGAGGGCGGCGTGGGATCGAGTGTGATCCAGCCGCGGCCCTGCAAGTAGGCCTCCACCCAACTGTGCGCGTCGGCGGCCCGCACCACGTACCATCCGCTCACCGGGTTGTAGATGCCGCTCTCGAACCCGGTGACCACGCGCGCCGGGATGCGGAGCGAGCGCAGCATCACCGCCAGCGCGGAAGCGAAGTACTCGCAGTGGCCCGCCCGGCGCTCGAACAGGAAATGCGCCAGCGGGTCCCGAACGGCGCGCGGCAGCAGCTTGGTAGTGTAGCGGAAATTGGTCTGCAGGTAGCGTTCGAGCGCACGGGCGCGGCCTTCGTCGCCTACAGCGCCTTCGGTCACCCGCTCGGCGAGCACCGGAATACGCGGGTCTATCGGGGGCAGTTCGAGATAGGCCAGCCTCACCGGGACCGGCGCGTTCTCGGGCGCATCCCGCGGCGCCGATCGGTCTTCAAGAAGGCTGTAGGCCCCGTAGCGTACACCTTCCGTGTTGGCCGAGCTCAAGCGCCAACTGTCGCCGGAGGTCCGGATCAGCAACGGCGAATCGATCAGCACCATCTCCGGCTGCCCGGCGAAGAAGAGCGCGTCCGAGGCCATCGCGTTGAGCTGCACTTCGTAGTGGATGCGCAGGTCCGGCCGTCCCTGCTGGTACGGGCCGGCAAGCTGTAGCAGCCCCTGGCTCACGCGGATCGGCGTGCCCGGCTCGGGACGATTGAACCACCGGCGGCCGTCGAATTCGGCCAGCGACATTCCGCGCCACTTCAAACCCGCGATGGGGCGCGCGTCGGCGATCGTGTCCGTGATGACGCGCACGTGCATGACCGCGGTCTGCAGCTTTTCGATGTCCCCGATTTCGCCGAGTGTCACCTCACTCGAGAATCCGGAAACGTGGTAACGCTGCGGCACCAGGTGGCGGAACGCGGCCTGCGCCGTGCGGGGCAGCAGGAAGAACAGCCCGGCCGTCAGCACCAGGATGCCCAGCAACATCGCGACGGTCAGCGCCGCCAGCCGCCACTGCAAATGCCGCAGCCCGCTGCGCGCCAGGTTACGCGGCTTGCGGACCGAGCGGCGGATCTCCGAGCTGGCGAATGTCGCCACGGCGAAGCCTAGGAACAGCACCAGGAAAACGAAGAAAGTCAGGCTGGCCGAAAGGACCGACGCCGCCAGGATCTCGAGGAAACCGACCACGCCCAGGAACACGTAATCCCGCGTGGCGTGCGCGGTCAGCACCTTCACCACGGCCAAAAAGAACACCAGGTGAACCGTCGCCGTGATGAAGTCGCGCGAGAGCAAGTAGTAATCGATGGGATAGAAGGCCACGTAGGCGAGCGTGACGGCGGTGGTGGCGAAGCCCGGCGCCTCGAATCGGAACAGGCCCATCACCATCAGCCCGCGCATGGCGAGTCCGAGAGCGGTGAGGATGGCCGTCGGCGGGTCCAGGTACCCCGATCCCAGCACGGCCAGGTATCCGCTCAGCACCAGGCCGAGCACGGAAAGCTCGAAGTAGCGGTTGACGGGCGCGGCCGCGGCGGCGTTCGGCGCGCTCGCGGCCGATCGCCGGGAAGCGCGAGTTTCCACCGGCCCGCCCATAGCTTCATTGTAAGGGCCAAATCCGCCGCCGGTGCTCCGCGCGCTTCTATGCTACAACGATTAGGTGCTGCTTTCGCTCGCCAACGACTCGCCGGCAGGACGGTCCGATTCCTTCTTCCAGAAATTCAGCGCAGAGAGGATCCTCGGCGGTCTCCGGTCGCTCGACGCCTCGGCCGATCCCTCCCATCCGCTGGCGCGCATCGGCATGGAGTTCGATGGCTCCGGGCGCCTCGCGCGAAACGGCTACGGCGTCTTCGGCGTGGCGTGGCGAGCTGAGAAACACCCGGAGTGGGCCGCCCAGGTGGACGCCGAGGCGGCCGACCTTCGCTCCGCCATCAAGAACGCGCACCGCGCGCCGCTGCGCTTTTCCATCTGGGCCGCGGCCGGAGCGACGGCCGAGGACGCTTCCATGTACCAGGCGGCCGGCCTTCTCAAGCGAGGCCCGCGCTGCTACGTCCTTGATTCCGCCGACCCCGCCAAGCTGAAAGCCATTCTGGACGACATCGAGCGCCGCAACGGGCTTTCCATCTCTTCCATCCTGCGCGGCACGCTGGTTGTGGGGACCTCGCTTGGCGCCGCTTCCCGCGAGCCGGTGGTGAACCTTGAGAAGCTGGCGACCCTGTACGACCGTCATCGCATCGACAGCCGCATCCATTTCCTATCGCTGGCGGCGGAGGGCTCCGAGCTCGACGCCCTGGCGCGCGAACGCGGCTATCGACGGGCGGCATTGCAACTGGACGGCGATGGGCGGCACGGCGGCCCGCTGGCGCGCGGAAGTCTCTACCCGCTAGCGCTGGCGCGCGCCGATCTGGTCCCCTGGATTCGCAACGCCTGCCTGAGCGACAAAGACATCTACACCGCGTGGCGGCTGGCCTCGTTCCTGCACGCACAAGGAGAGGCGGGCCGTGATAAAGTCACGCTGCTGCTGCCGAAGCCTTGGGCCGGCGCGGGCGTCTGGACCAAGCGGAGCTTCGAGGAAAGCCTTGGCCAGAGCGATGGCCTGGGCTTGAAGCTGATGCCGTGCCCGAAGCCGCGCCTGGCGAATTACCGTTCGCCCAAGGACCCGCAGCAGGACCGCGTCTTTGTCGCAGTGCGCGTCAACGGCATGACGAAGCTCGATACGACGAAGGTCGCCGTGCTTCGCCGCGCCGGGTATCCGGTAGCGGTGCTGACCCTGCCGCGCGGTGCGCTGCTCTCGCGGTACATTCAGTTTATCCACTACGGCGTGTTCGGCATGGCATGGCTGCGCGGGGCGAACTTCGTGGCGCGGCCCGCGGCGGATCTGCACGAATCGATCGCGAGCCGCATCCTCAGCGAAGCGACGGAATTGGGCGGTGTCACGCGCACGCCGTGCTGGAAGCACATGTCATCTTCGCCGCGGCAGGTTGCGTTTCGCGGCGAGTTGACGCTCCATTACGACCGCCTCAAGCTGAACTTCGATCCGGCCGGCATGGACGCGCCGCAGCTCTACGCGGCCATCCTCCGCAGCCTGGCGAGCGGCCGCAGCATCGAATACGGCGACCTGACATTCTTCGGCGACACACGTTATTCGCCGGCGGGCGGCGTGGTGCGGCGGATCCTGGACCACGCTGCCGACGCGCTGTTCGAGCGGCGGCTGAACATGCCCGCGGACGTACAGGAGGGTCCGGCCGCCACGCACGCGTGCCATGAGACCATCCTCGGCTACGGCCGCTCGTTCTCTACGCTGCTGCTGTCGGAAGCGCAGGAGACTCTGGCGGCTGCGCGCTACGCGCCGGATTACCACGTGGCGCAGTTCCTGGCGGCGCAGGTTGCCTTGGAAGAGCGCGGGCGGGCCGCGGTCGCCATCACGTTACGCAACCTGGAGGAGGCTGGCCTGCGGGCGCTGGAGGAGTTCTTCCACCGCGCGGCTGCATGTCTGAAGCCGGGAAGGTTCTGAGACCGACTGACTATGTCGAAGTACAAACTGGCCAAAGCCAAGGGCAAGGGCGGCACGGGCGAGCGCAAGCGCGGCGCCATTCCGTGCGTGATTTTCCTGATCGCGCTGATGACTTTGCTTATTCTTCTTTTTTACGGCGTCTTGAAAGGCGGACTGGGACATGCGGGCTGATGGACGAAAACCGGACCAGATGCGGCCGGTGAAAATCCAGACGGGATACCTGCTGACGGCCGAAGGCTCGGCGTTGATCGAGGTGGGCAGCACGCGCGTGCTCTGCGCGGCCTCGGTGGAGCAGACCGTTCCACAGTTTCTGCGCGGGAGCGGAAAGGGATGGGTGACGGCGGAGTATGCGATGCTGCCGCGCGCCACCGCTTCCCGGTCGCCGCGCGAAACCACGCGCCCGTCCGGCCGCACGCAGGAGATCCAGCGGCTGATCGGCCGCTCTCTGCGCTCGGTGGTCGACCTGGCGGCGCTGGGCGAGCGCACCGTCATCCTCGACTGCGACGTCTTTCAGGCCGATGGCGGCACGCGCACGGCGGCCATCACCGGCGCTTTCGTTGCGCTTTCCATCGCCGTGCAGCAACTGGTGCACTTCGGCGTCCTGCGGTCGTCGCCGATCCGGGACTCCGTGGCGGCCGTGAGCGTGGGCCTGGTGGCCGGAGAACCCATGATCGACCTGGCGTATGAAGAGGACTCACGCGCCGAGGTCGATATGAACGTGGTCATGACCGGCGCGGGCCGCTTCGTCGAGATCCAGGCCACCGCGGAACAAAAGTCTTTCGACGACACCCAACTGAGCCGCCTACTGACGATGGCGCGCCACGGCCTGGGCAACCTGATCGAGGTCCAGCGGGAGGCTCTGGGCGGGTGACGCTCTACTGCGCCACGACGAACCCCGGCAAGCTGCGCGAGTTTCGCTTGGCGGCGGAGCGGCTGGGGCGCGGGCAATTCGACATCGTTCCGCTTGCGGATCTGGGCGCCATCCAGGCCCCCGAGGAGACCGGGCAGACCTTCGAAGAAAACGCCATCGAGAAAGCGCTCTACTACAGCCTGCGCGCGCCAGCCCTGCTGTTCGCCGACGATTCAGGTCTCGAAGTGGACGCGCTCGGCGGCGCGCCGGGAGTGATTTCGGCGCGGTTCGCGGGGCCCGGCGCCACCGATGAGGACAACAACCGCTTAGTGCTCGAGCGGCTGGGAGCGAACGAGCAGCGGTCCGCGCGGTTCGTCTGCTCCATCGCGCTGGCCGAGAAGGGCCGCCTGGTTCGCACGTTTCGGGGCACCGTGGAAGGCCTCATCCTCGATGCGCCGCGCGGCCCCAACGGCTTCGGCTACGACCCGCTCTTCTACTTTCCACCGTTCGGCTGTTCCTTCGGCGAGGTCAGCGGCGAGCGCAAGCTGAGGGTGAGTCATCGCGGCGCCGCATTGAAGGCGATGCTGGAGTGGCTCGCTCAAGGCTTCAGTTCCTGAAGGTCCAGGTGCGTTTCCTGCTGGCAGCAGACGCATTTGCCGGGCGTGTAGGCGCGGATGGAACACACCGGGCACCAGTAGCTGACGCTGTACCTCTTGCCGTCCTTGTGCACGATGATCGAGTTGGAAGTGTAGAACGGACCGGCGGTGAATCGTGCGGGGCCGCCCGCGTGGCCCAGGATCTCGATATCGAAACCCGCCAGCCGCTTGTCGTTCAACACCGCCAGCGTTTCGGGCTCGCCCTCGACCGCGACCAGTTCATGACCCGCGGTCTCGATGGCCGGCGGCATCCCCTCCCGCTGGACCAGTTTCCCGCGCACGGATGCCTGCGGAGCAATCACCGTAACGAGTGCGAGAAGGAGAACCCAGCCCATTAGTTTCATTTTACCGCCCCCCTTGCTAAAATTCGGTTGCATGCAACGCGTCTCGATCTTCGTCACTTGCATCGTGGATCAGCTCTTTCCGCAGGTGGGAATGGCGATGGCAACGGTGCTCGAACGGCTGGGGTACGAAGTCGATTTTCCGGAGGCTCAGACCTGCTGCGGCCAGCCGGCGTTCAACACCGGATACCGCGACGAGGCCCGCTCGGTGGCGCGTCACTTCCTCGAGGTCTTCCGCGACGCCGGACAGATCGTGGTGCCCTCGGGCTCCTGCACGTCGATGATCGCGCACCGCTACACAGAGCTCTTCGCCGGCGAACCCAAGTGGCTCGAAGAGGCGCGGCGCCTGGAAGGACGGGTGTGGGAGTTTTCGAAGTTCCTGATCGAAGTGGCCGGGGCGGAGGACGTCGGCGCACGGCTCGAGAGAACGGTCGTCTTCCACGACAGTTGCCACGGGCTGCGCGACCTGGGAATCAAGGAAGGGCCGCGGCGGCTGCTCTCGCGCGTGCGCGGCCTGACGCTCCGCGAGATGGATACGGCCGAGGAGTGCTGCGGCTTCGGCGGCACGTTCTCGGTGAAGTTCCCCGAAGTCTCCGGAGGCATGGCGCGCACCAAGATCGACTCCATCGTGCGCAGCGGCGCAGAGGCGGTGGTCGGCATCGACGCAAGCTGCCTGATGCAGATTCGAGGCGCGCTCTCTAGGGCGCAAGTTCCCGTGCAGACGTTGCATCTGGCCGAGGTGCTGGCGCACCGCTGAGAGAAACCATGACAGGCGCACCCCAGGAACGGTTCCACGAAACGCTCGTGAATCTGCATCTGCAGACGGCCATCTACAGCTCTACCGCGCGGCTGGCCGACCACCGCCGCACGGCGCTCCAGACGCTGCCGGAGTTCGAAGAGCTGCGCACGCAGGCGAACCTGGTCAAGCAGCACACCATCGAGAACCTCGGCTTTTATCTGGAGCAGTTCGAGACCAACGCGAAGGCCCACGGCGCGCAAGTGGTGTGGGCGCGCGACGCCGCCGAGGCGGCCGATTTCGTGTGGGATCTGGCGAAGCGGAAGAACGCGCGGCTGCTGGTGAAATCGAAATCGATGACCACCGAAGAGATTGGCCTGAACGAGCGGCTGGGCCATCACGGTCTGGAACCGGTGGAGACGGATCTGGGCGAATTCATCATCCAACTGGCCGGCGAGCGGCCGTACCACATCGTGGCGCCGGCGTTGCACAAGACGCGCTACGAGATCGCGGATCTCTTCACGGAGAAGCTCGGCGCCGTGCACGAAGTCGAGATCGAAAAGCAGACCCGCATCGCGCGCTCAGTGCTGCGCGAGAAATTCCTGGCCGCGGACATCGGCATCTCCGGCGCCAACTTCCTGATTGCGGATTCCGGAGCGGTCACGATCCTGGAGAACGAGGGCAACATCCGCCTGACCACCACGGCGCCAAAAATCCACGTGGCCATCGCGGGGATCGAGAAGCTGATCCCGCGGGCGCAGGATTTGGCTGTGTTCCTCAAGCTGCTCGGCCGCAGCGGCACCGGACAGGCGCTGACGGTCTACACGTCGTTTCTTGCCGGGCCACGCCGCGCCCCGGAAATCGATGGTCCCGACGAAGTCTACATCGTGCTGCTCGACAACGGCCGCACGCGCCTGCTGGCGGATCGCGAGAAACGGCAATCGCTCTATTGCATCCGCTGCGGCGCCTGCCTGAACCACTGTCCGGTGTATCGCAAGATCGGCGGGCACAATTATCCGTGGGTCTATTCGGGGCCGATCGGTGCGATCCTCACCCCGCAATACATGGGCGTGGAGCACGAGTCGTGGCTTCCGTTCGCCTCCAGCCTCTGCGGCGCCTGCGGCGAAGTGTGCCCGGTCAAGATCGACATTCCGAAGCTGCTGCTCGATCTGCGCGCGGAGGTTCACGCGGCCGAGGCGCAGCGCGGCCAGGGCCGGCTGGAGCGGCTCGGGTTCTGCGCCTGGGCCTGGGTGATGCGGCATCCCAGCGTCTACGAAATGGCCGGCCGCATGGCCTCGATGATCCTACCGAGCGACCGCTGGTTTTCGCGTGCCCCGGGACTGTTGAATTATGGCCCATTGCGGGCGTGGCTCAGCGAGCGCGATCTGCCGCCACTGGGGAAGAGCTTTCGACAGTTGTGGCGCGAGCGGAAGAAGGCGGTGGCGAAATGACGGCGCGAGACCAGATCCTCCAAAGCACGCGCGCAGCGCTCGGCGGCGGCTCGGGCCGGCAAGCGGAGCCCCCACCGGCACGCATCAGGATTCCGGAGAGGACGGTGGAAGCCCGGATCGAGGCGTTCGGCCGGGCGGTCTCGGCTCTGGCCGCGAAGATGTACGTGACGTCGCCGGCCGAGGCGCTCAAAGCCGTTGCAGCCCTGGTTGATGGGAAGCCGGCCGTCGCCTCGAATGCTCCGATTCTGCGAGAGGGCGGGATCGCGGCGCTGCCCTCGGTTCAGAGCGGCTTCACGGACCGGGAGCTACTTCGGGAAGCGTGCGCCTCGGCCGCCTTCGGCATCACGAGCGCGGACTACGCCTTGTCCGATACGGGCACGCTGGTGATGCTGGCCTCTCCCGATGAGGCGCGGATGATCTCCCTGCTGCCGCCGGTTCACGTCGCCATCCTCCCGCGGGCCCGGATCCTCACCGGCCTCGACGAGTTACTCTCGACGGTTCCGCGGCCGGGCGATCTGGCGAGTTCCCTGGTGCTGATCACGGGGCCCAGCCGCACCGCGGATATCGAGCAGATCTTAGTCCGTGGAGTGCACGGCCCGGGCGAGCTCCATATCTTTGTAATATAAGTGGTAGGAGGGGTGAAACTTACTTCACCGCTTAAACGTCGTAACTGTTTGAAGGCGCACACGGTCCGAACTTGTGACGCGTCCACCGAAGAGAAAGGAGATCCATGAAAGCCATTTGGCGCTACGTTGCACCTGTTTCCCTGCTGATTCTCTGCGCCCCATTTGCCGGTGCGCAGACCGGAGCGGACCTCGCTATTGGTTTCGGAACCGCCCACGTTTCGGCGAATTCCGGCGGAATTGACAACCTCAACTCGACCAATGCACTCGGCGCGTGCACACCGAATACGGGCGACGCGGACTGTCAGTCGCTGCCTAGCTTGAGCGGGCTGTTCATGGGCTTTCAAGGGAACCTCATGCTCACCAAGCGGTACGGGTTCGGCGGAGAGGTCAACTTCCAACCCAGCAGAGAGAACTACGGCCCCCTGCAATCCCGCCAGATCTTCTACGACTTCAATGGCGTCTACGCCCCGATCAACGAGAAGAGCTTCGCAGTCACGTTGCAGGGCGGAGTCGGCGGAGCCCGGACCAGTTTCATCTTGCCGACGACGGCGTGTGTCGGAACGGTCGCCTGTACCAGCCAGAATGAACCCCTGATCAACGCCAGCCATTTCCAGGTCCACGTTGGCGCTGGCGTCTCGATCTACGTGAAAGGGAACTTCTTCATCCGGCCGCAGTTCGACTTCCACTTCGTTCCCGGCCTCAACAACCAGTTCAGCAGCAACGCGGTGCCGGAAGGAACGGTCTGGGTCGGCTACGCGTTCGGCCGGGACTAGGGCTACTGGCAGCGTAGCGCGAGCATAGGATCGATCCGCGTGGCGCGCCATGCCGGGATCGAGCTCGCCAGGAACGACAGGCCCGCGAGGAATACGGCCACCGCGCCATAGATCAGCGGGTCCTGCGGGCTGACGCCGATCAGCACCGCGGAAGCCACGTGCGCCAGGGCCGCCGCCAGGACGGCGCCGATCAAGAGTCCCGCAAGCGCGTACCGCATGCCCTGTCCGATAGCGAGCCGCATCACGTGGTGCGGCTCAGCCCCAACAGCGATTCTGATTCCGATTTCGTGAGTGCGCTGGCCGATGGTGTAGGCCATCACGCTGTATAGGCCGACCGAGGCCAACAGCAATGCGACCGCGCCGAGCACGCTCAACAGGCTCGCCGCCACCTTCTGGCCGAACAGCGACTGGCTGATGTATTCCGAGAGCGGCATGGCGTCGAACAGCGCAACCGCCGGATCGACGGCCCGGGCTTCGCGCCGCAGGATCGCCAGCGCCCGCTCCGCGCCCATCCCCGTGCGAACGTGGAACGTCAGGGCAAATTCGGGCCGGAAGACCTGGCGGATGGGGATGTAGAAGTAGGGCTGGGCGGGCTCCGCGACGCTGTGGTACTTGATGGTTCTGACCACGCCGGCGATGGTGAACCACTGGCCCCAACCACGCACCCTGCGCCCGATCACACTCTGGTTGGGCAGGAAGCGCCGGACGAATTCCTGGTTGACGATCATGACCCGAAGCGATTTTTCGTCGTCATGATCGGTGAAATCGCGACCTTCGAGGATGGGGATCCGCATCAGGCTGAAGTAGCCGGGCGCGACCAGGGTGCGGTCGATCTTCATGTTCTCGGCCGGGCCGGGAACGTACCCCTCGATCTCCAGATCCTCCCACGCGCCGCCGATGAATCCCAGCGGCACGCTGTCGGCATAGCTGACGGCCTGGACGCCCGGAGTGCCTTCGAGCCGCTCGCGCAGGCGCCGGCAGAAAGAGAGCGACTGCTCCTGGCTATATCCCGCAGTGGAGAGATGGAACGCCCCGATCACGACATCGTGCGGATCGAATCCCGGGTCGATGGACCTGGCGTTCTCGAAGCTCTTCACAAAAAGGCCGGCGCCGACTAGCGCGACCGCGGCCCAAGCCACCTCGGAGATCACCAACGCGGCACGCAGCTTCTTCGAGCCTGCGCCGCTCTCGCCGGTGCGGCCGCCCTCTTTGAGCGCTTCATCGACGTTCGTCCGGGCCGCCCGCAGCGCGGGGGCGAGACCGGATAGCGCGGCCACCAGCACGGCCAGCGCCTCGGCGAAAAACAGGACGCCAACGTCCAACCCCGGATGGACCGCCGTCGGTGTCAACGTTGCGGGTCTCAGCCACAACAGGGAACCGTGCAGCCAGGCCGTGAAGACGAGCCCCACGAGCGAGCCCGCCGTCGCCAGCAGCAGAGATTCGGCCAGAAGCTGGCGCACCACACGGCCGCGCCCGGCTCCGAGCGCCAGGCGGATGCTGAACTCGCGATCGCGCGCCGTGGCACGCGCCAGCAGCAGATTGGCGACGTTGGCGCACGCAATCAGCAGCACCAGCACACAAACTGCCATCAGGATTCCCAGTGGCGCAAGGAGGATGTGTTGAGCGCTGAAGGTGGACTGCCACATCGGCAGCAGCGTGGCGGAGATGCCCATATTGGTTCCAGGATTCGCCTCCGCGATGCGCTGCGCAATCGCCTGCATCTCCCCGCGTGCCTGCTCCACCGTGACGCCGGGCTTCAGTCGGGCCAGCCCCCAGAACATGCGGTTCTTGTGGTCGCGCAGGCCATAGTCGCCGGCGGCGCTCAATTGCCCGTACATCATGGCCGGCGCCCACAGTTCAAAACTCAGTGCGGTCTCCGACCCCATGAAATGCTCTGGGGCGACGCCGATGATCGTATAGGGGAAGCGATTGATGCGAATCGTTTTGCCGAGGATGGCTGGGTCGCCATGAAACCGGCTGTTCCAGAGCCCATAGCTGAGGACCGCGACCGGCTTGCCGCCAGGGGCATCGTCCCGCTCGGCGCCCACGAAGAACCGCCCGAGAAGCGGCTTCACGCGCATCACGTCGAAGTAGTTGCCGGAGGCGATCTCAACCCACACCCGCTCGGCGTGCGTGCCTTCTCCGATGTTGGCAGGCAGCGGCCGCGCGACGGCGAGGCCATCGAGAAGCGTGGCGCGATCGCGCAGATCGCGGTAGTCGGGATAGGAGCAGAGGAAATGGTCTCCCGAAGCGGCGACGGTTTCCAGGGCGACGATGCGGTCCGGATCGCCCGCGCCCGGGAAAGGCCGCAACAGGAGCCCCTCAATCCAACTGAACGTGGTGGTGGTGGCGGCGATGCCGATGGCCATGGTCAGCACCGCCACGAGCGTGAAACCGGGGCTCCGCAGCATCATCCGCAGTCCAAAGCGGAGGTCGCGTATCAAGGTTGGCATGGGGCTCCTGGGCGGAGTGAAGCACGTAGGCTGCCAAGCTGAACGGGCGGCGGAGAGGCTCTGCGGGCGCTCAAGCGCGCCCTCCTGTCCGGTTTTGGGACTTCGCACTGCGGAAATGGACACTGGCGACGGAGTCCAGACCAAGCCACTCGGCGAGCAACCGCAACTCGCTGGCGAGAGCGCCGGCCACTTCGCCGGCATCGGCGTGGGACTCCAGGTAGGCGGCTGGCACGAGCAGGCGGCGCCTGGCGCAATCGGCCTTAAGATCCACGCGGGCCACCAGGCGGTCGCCAAGCAGGAAGGGCAGCACGTAGTAGCCCCACCGGCGCTTCGCCTGGGGCACGAAGATCTCCAGGCGATAATTGAACTCGAAGAGCCGCGCGGTACGCGGCCGGAACCAGACCACGGGATCGAATGGCGCGAGCAACGCCGCAGCTTCGATGCGGCGGGGCAGCCGGGCGTCTCGGTGAAGATAGGCCGTCTCGCGCCAACCCTCAACGCGAACCTCGCTCACTTCGCCCATCGCCAGCAGCTCGGCGATGCGCGGCCGCGCTTCCAGAACCGGCATGCGGTAGTAATCCGCTAGGTCGGCTGCCGTGGCCACGCCGTGCGAGCGGGCCGCCAGGCGCAGCAACTCACGCTGCGCTTCGGCGCGCTCCAGCTTCGAGAGGTGATGCGCGGGCAGGATACGTTCGGGCAGGTCGAAGACGCGAGCGAAGTTGGGCTGCCGCGCGTGCACCGCGAGCGCGCCCCGGCCGAAGCAGTCCTCGAGGACGGCCCGCGGAACCGTACCGATCCACGTTCCCTCCAGGCGGCGGGCGACGCCCTCGGGCGGCTCCAGATCGTCGGCGCAGAGCGGGCCGCGCGCTCGGACTTCAGCCAGGACCCATTCCACGTACTCCGCGTGCTTTTCGAGAAACGCCGCGAAACAGTACGGCCGCGGGCGGTGGCGCTCCATGCGATGGCCGAGCAGCGGCCAACTCTCGACGGGAACGATGGACGCTTCGTGGGCCCACTGCTCGGTGAACTCACGGCGGTGGTAGATGAGGTCGTCGAAGAGCGGGCGCTCATAGGGACCCAGGCGCGAGAACGGGACGAGGTAATGCGCGGGCACGAGCACGTTGACATAATCGATCTGGACGAGGCCGAGCTGGCGGATGGTGCGGCGAAGGTGGCGCGTATCGATGCGGCGCGGACGCGGGCGATCGAAGCCTTGCGCGGCAAGCGCGATGCGGCGCGCCTCGGCGAGCGAGAGCTCCGTCTTCATTTCAGAACGGCCTGGCGCCGGACCCAATCGACGATCAGGTCCCGCATGGGTGGCCCCGACGGCGAGAAGACCAGGCCGTTGGTCTGAAGCTGGCCAGGAGCGTGCTGGTTGGCGGCCGTGAAATCCGAGACCGCCAGCGTGTACTCGCGAGTCGGATCGATGGTCTGGCCGGCGGTGACGACCGCGGGCAGGTCGCGTCCTTTGAACTTGCCGACGACCACTTGATTGTCGAACGGCATCACGTTCCAGACGTGCCGCACTAGTAGCTGGCCCTTGGGCAGGATGTCGCGCACGCCGCCGGCGTTCATGAAAGCGAAATCGGAGTGGGTCTGTTCGCGCATGGCCCGCTCGATAAGGAGCTTCACATCCGCCCGGCTGAACTCGCGTTCGGCCGTGGCCAGCGGCTGGTCAACGATGTGGCTGACTTTGCCTTCCCAAAGCTTCACTTCGGCTGCGACGTCGGGCGCCGGGACGACCGTTCTCGAATCGACGCCCAGCTTCTTCCATCTCCACGAGGCCACCGATTTCCGGGTCACGTTGACCTGCAATTCGAGACGGCCGAGCTCTTCGCCGTAGGCTTTCGCGCGGACCACGAGGCGGCCGTCCTTGGTTTTGGGCTCGGGCATGCCCTGGTGCTCGTGGCCGCTGACGATGACGGGGACCAGGGGGCCGAGCGCCAGCAGCGCGGCTTCTTCGTTGTTCGTGATATGGGCTACGACAACGGTCAGGTCTGCCCTGCTCCGCGCTTCCGTCGCATACCTGCGCACCGTATCGACCAGCGAAACGGTGTGCCAGGGGCCGCGCGCCTGCGGAAAGGTGAGCGTGTCGAGCGTATCGGTCATCGCGCCGACCACGGCCACGCGCACTCCGTTCGCGAGCAGCACGACGTACGGCTGCCGCGCGAACAGGCGGCCGCCGCCATCGACGATGTTCGAGACCGCGATGGGGTAGTTGGCCACCTCCATGAACTTGCGGGCCTGCTCCCAGCCATAGTCGAAATCGTGGTTGCCGAGCGTGCCGGCGTCGAAGTGGAACAAGTTCGCGATTTCGAAGACGGGAAGGCCCTGGAACATGCTGGAGACGGGGCTGCCCTGCACAACATCGCCCGCGTTCAGCAGCAGGCAGCCGGTGCAATCCTCGCGCTCGTGCCGGATGACGGAGGCGAGATACGCGAATCCGCCGTTGCCGTTCTCGAGCGGGCTGAGGTGGGCGTGAATGTCGTTGGAGTGGAGGATGGTGACGGTGCGGATCTGGTCCTGGCCGCTGGCGAGCGAGGCGCAAAGGAGGACGAGCGGAAGGAGGCGCCTGGTGGTAGGCATGTGGGTATTGTCCTCCATTGAAGGCGCGGGGCGATACGGAACTATCCCTGACGCTGGGGCCCCGCCAAGCGTCCGCTGATGCGTCTGGCCTCGCCGACGGCTTGGACAAAACGAAGCCAATAAGTCCAGCGCTGTCAACACGAGGCTCCGGCACTCAGCGTCTTGCGCGCGCGACTTACGAGCCGATAAAGGCTGGAGGAAAGGGAATGGGATTTCGGACGGACCTCAAGCGACATGTTACTTGGCCTCGTTGCGGAGCATAGCGCGGGCAGACGGCCGGCAAGGGGGCGGCGCGGTGCAAGTTTATGGAAATTCTGGGGAAGTGTTGTTTGTGGCGGAGTGACTGTCACAAATGAGTTTGCCGTGCGACTCAGAGAAGAGCGCGTTCCCGCTCGCGGACGAAAATCCCATTTAGGTGCTGAAAAGCGGCCCGACCGTTCCCTCGCGGCCGCGGCTGTAACGAAAGGTTGGAGTCTTGAGAACCATGCGAAGTGACTTCGGTACGATGGCGGCGCTTGCCGCGCTTTGTCTGTTTGGGCCTGCGCGCGCGTCGGCTGCTAAAACATGGACGGTTACGTCGCTCAACGATGTGATCTATACTCCGCCCGATTGCACGAGCGGCACAGGCAGCACGTGCTCGTTGCGCGATGCCATCGATTCGGCCACTAACCCCAACGACAATGGGGACACCATCGTGTTTGCGCGAGGCTTGTTCGGATCGATCGTGCTGAGGCCCAGCTATGGCACGGTGGACATACGGTCGAATATGAAGATCGTGGGGCCGGGCGCGAACCTGCTCGCGATCACTGGCTCCGGCGGGATAACTGTGTTCGCGGTTGAAAGCGGCGTGACGGTAACGTTGTCAGGGCTGACCATTGCCAACGGTAATGCCGGCGGCGTCGGAAATCCAAAATGGGGCCAGCAGAGTTACTTCGGCTCGGGCGGCGCCATTTACGCTTATGCGGGCTCGACGGTAACGATCAGCAACTGCACATTCACGGGAAATGCCGCCTACGACAACGCCGCGGGCGGCGGCGCACTCTTCAACGCCGGCACGATGGCGGTGAGCGGCAGCACGTTTTACGGAAATACCGCCAGTGACTCAGGGGGCGCCATACTCAACACGGGGAAGTTGACCATCGTCAACAGCACCTTGACTGGCAATACCGGCGCCGCGGGTGGAGCTATCTACGATGCCGGCACGGTGCTGGCGGTCAAGGACACCACGATCGCCGGCAACAACGCCACGGCGATTGGTGGAGGCATCATTGAGGGCGGCTCGGGGCTGGGGCTGACGCTGAACAACGCGATCGTCGCCGGCAACACCAACATCGACTGTCAAAGCTGCGGCACTCAACCCGGCAACAACCTGATCGGCGGCAATCCAGAGCTGGGCCCACTGGCGTGGAATGGCGGCACGACCGAGACCATGATGCCACTGCCCGGCAGTCCTGCCATAGGCTGGCCCGTTCCGCCCGATCAAGTGGCGATCCTCGGAACGTGGTTCGAATATGCCGGCATTGCGGACCCGAACATCAACCAGGATCAGCGCGGTTTTGTACGGTTGACTGACGCAGTGCAAGGAACGTGCGTGGGCGCCGTCGAGACGCACTACATCCCGGTCTCCAACGCCTTCGATAGCGGCAGCGGGACGTTGCGCGACGCACTTACAACGGCCAATCTAAACCAAACCGTTCTTGACAGTTACAGCTACCCGGTCAATTACTCCTTGGGCGCCGATATACAGATCAATGCGACGGGAACGGTTCGGTTGAATAGCACGCTGCCCGCGATCACTGGCATCTTGAACATCGTCGGGCCGGGAGCCGACAAGCTGACTATCCGGGGACCTGGATTTGGCAGTTCAGGCTGTGCGTTTGCGGTAGGCACTAACGACCTGTTAGCGATCTCCGGGGTCACGATCACCAACGAGTACGTCAGCGCAAACGGCGCGGGGATTTGCAACCAGGGCAACCTGACGGTGAGTAACAGCGCGATCTCCGGCAACTACTCCTGGGACGATGGCGGCGGCGTCTTCGGGGACGCGGGCTCAAATACGACGATCTACTCCAGCACCGTGTCCGGGAACACGGGCAGCCAAGCTGGCGGCATTTTCAACCTCGGCACAATGGCGGTTGTGGACAGCACGATTGCCGGCAATACCGCGAACTACGGAGCGGGTGGCGGCATCGTAAATGAAGGCGCGATGTTAGTGACGAGCAGCACCGTCTCCCAAAACAGCGCTCTACAGCAGGGAGGCGGCATCTTCAACAACGGCACGTTGACGGTGGTCAACAGCATCGTGGCCGGCAATACGACGGCGGGCGTGTCCAATTCCGATGACTGCGACGGCTGCGGCACTCAGAACGCATACAACCTGATTGGCGGAAATCCGATGCTCGGCCAGCTACAGCTCAATGGCACGGGCGCCACGCCCGAGACCTTGATTCCTCTGCCCGGCAGTCCGGCTTTGGGCAAAGGCAACGGCAACACCTACCTGCTGATCCCTGGGCTCGAAACCGACGAGCGCGGCTTTCCGCGAACGCTAGGAACGGTGATGGATTATGGCGCGGTCCAAAGCAACTACACCTCGGTGCAGTTCGTGCAACAGCCTGGCCCGGCGCAGGTCAATCAGGTCATTTCGCCAGCGCCCACAGTCGAGGTGCTCGAGACCAACAACAATACCGGCGCCACGGATGCGGTGAACGGCATCCCTGTCACATTGAGTTTCAGCGGCGGAGCGAGCGAGATCACCGGCTCGCTGACCCAGACGACCGCAAACGGGGTGGCCACCTTTAGCGGTCTCTCGTTGAATACCGCGGGAACGGGCGACACCTTCTCCGTCGCGTCGCCGCTCTTCCGAATGGCGGCGGCCGCGACCAGCAGCGCTTTCAACGTGACTCCACCGAGCGTGAGCTGTCACGTGCAGTATTCGGTGACGACTCAGTGGAACGTGCGCATTCCAGACGCTGATGACGATTCAAAATACCGGGACCACTGCCATCAACGGCTGGAATCTTACCTGGACGTGGGCCGGAAGCCAGCAGATCTACGATGCGTGGAACTCCACTTATTCGCAGAGCGGAGCGGTTACGACCCTGACGAACGCCAGTTGGGACGGATCGATCGCGCCAGGCGCCACGGTCAGCGGAATCGGATTCAACGCGAACTACAGCGGCGCTAATGCGGCTCCGAGTGCGTTTTATCTGAATGGAGCGTTGTGCCGGTGAGGGGGCCACAGGCCGGCGCCCATGGGTAATCCTGGTTGCTCAAAGCTAGCCACGAGGGCTTCGGGGCACACGACGTTTACTCCTGTGGCCACCGGAACCACGACGCGTGGTTGTTGGCGTCGGTTGTGGGAATCTGGCTGCCGGCGTGGTCATAGCGGTCCTGGGTGGTCGTCTTCCCTGGCGTGGTCAGATAGTAGCCGATGGCCGCGACTGGGGTGAACGCGAAGCTCTTCACGGCTTTCGCTGCCGCAGCTCCCTAGCGATCCGGCGGAGCCTGCTCAGCCCTTCGGGGCCGCAGTACTGGCGAGGCTCCGCCGGCGGGTATAGTTCCGGCAAGTCCGCGCAGATCTTCCTGACGGCGTCCAAGCTGGGATCGTCGATCGGAAGCGTCGTGAAGTCGTCCCAATCGTAGGCCCCGCCGCGACCCGACAGGAACTTATCTATCTCAAGCAGCACTCGTTCTCTGGTCACCTTCATTATGCGATCTCCCGCTCAGTGGCTCCACTAATCCCCGTTGCTCAAAGCTCGCCGGCGGCTGCGACGTTGGCAGAGTCCGGGGCGCCCAGGGCGGTCTGGAGAAGCTTCGCGATGGACTCGGTGAGGGGGCGCGGGCAGGTCGTTTGCGCCATGGCGAGCGCCTGCTTGCGAACGAGGCGGCCGCCGGCGACGCGGAAGGTCTGGAACGGCTTCGCTCCGCGGAGGGCGAATTGAGGCAGGATGGAGTAGCCGAATCCCGCTTCGACCAGACGCTTGATGGCCTCGGTGTCGTCGGCCTCCATGACTACGCGCAGGCTCACGCCGGCCTCGCGGAAGAACCGGTCGATGATCGAGCGCATGTTGCTCCTCTTGGGGTACAGAAGGAACGGCACGTGCGCCAGAGCGGCCGGCTGGAGGGTGACGGTGGTCTTGGCGAGGGTTCGCGCGGCGAGCGGGCGCAGCCCCAGCAGCTCCTCGTCGAATAAAGGAAAGACCCGCAGCTTCTCTTCCGGGTAGGGCAGCGAGATCAGGCCCAGGTCGAAGCGCCGGTCGAGCAGCCCGGCCACGATTTCCTCGGTGGCGGCCACGGTCACCGACATCTCCGTTTGCGGGAATCGCTTGCGCACGAGGCGGAGCGGCCGCGCGAGGCGATGAATCAGAGTGGTGGCGCCGGTGGCGAAATGGAAAGGGCGCGGGTCCTTGCCGGGATCGGTCTCGAAGGCGTGGTGGATCTCGCGGAACTGCTCGATGACCTTGCGGGCGTGCTCGGCGAGGCGAAAGGCGTTGGGCGTGGGAACTATCCTTTTTCCGGAGCGCACGAAGAGCTCGGTCCGCAACTCTTCGGACAGGCTGTGGATCTGAACGCTGATGGCGCCGGGCGACAGGTAGACTTTCTCGGCGGCCCTGGTGACGCTCGACGACTCCATGACTGCGAGGAAGAGCTCGAGCTGGTGGATATCCATCGGTGCCTCCCGGCGGGAAAAAGCCCTCCGCCGACCATTCAATGTTACTAAAAGGTGCGTTCCGACAATTGGGTTTGACAGTGCGGGGAGATGCCGCTATATTGCCCCCAGGAATGCGGCTCCGTTCAGAAACCTCCCCGCGTCGTGTGGCCGCCGGGGGACTCGGGCTGTGAGTGCAAGTCTCCGGCCATCGGTCCCCGGCATGGCCGCGCCCAAGGTGCGGCTGGGAAAGCTGTCGCTCGGCGTGGGCGACCGTTTCGGCCGTGAGGCCGAGGCCCAGTTGCAGGCCTGCGCGATGGCAGCGCAGGCGGGGGTGGCCGTAATTCCAGTCTGGAACAAGTCGGACCGGGAGCACGGCATTATCGGAACGGAGCCCTCTTCAGTGCGGGCCGCGGCCGACGAGGCTGTGCACGAGCTGGGCTGGCGGCGGGCCTACTACGTGGACGCCGATCACGTCACGCTACGGACTGTCGATCGCTTCATCCCTTCGTGCGACTTCTATACGCTCGACGTCGCCGACGCGATTGGGCAGCCGGTGGCGGCGGCTGACATCGATGCATTCGCCGACCGGCACGGGGAGCTGGCGGCGGGCGTTCCAGTAGACGGCGGGGCCGGCACGGTGGAGATTCCGGCGGGCTCGCTCCGGGACATCGCGCAACGGTACCTGTCGGCGGTGAGCGAAGCCGGGCGCATTTACCGCCATATCGAGAAGCTCAGGGGCGCGGCCGGGTTTATCTCCGAGATCTCGATGGACGAGACGGATGTCGCACAGAGCCCGGCGGAGCTGTTGGTGATCCTGGCGGCGATTGCGGACGAAGGCATACCCATCCAAACAATTGCGCCGAAGTTCGTGGGCCGCTTCAACAAGGGCGTGGATTACGTGGGCGACGCCGCAAAGTTCGCAGAATGCTTCCGCGGCGACCTTGCCGTGGTCGCGTGGGCGGTCCGGCACTATGCCCTGCCCGCGAACCTGAAGCTCAGCGTGCATTCCGGAAGCGACAAGTTTTCGATCTACGAGCCGATGCGGCAGGCCCTGCGCGACTTCGGCGCCGGGGTTCATCTGAAGACGGCGGGCACCACGTGGCTGGAAGAGCTGATTGGCCTGGCGGAGGGGGGCGGGGACGGCCTGGCGCTGGCGAAGGAGATATACGCCGAAGCGTGGGCGAAGCGCGAGGAGCTCTGCGCGCCGTATATCACCGTGATCGATATCGACGCCGCGCGACTCCCCGCGCCCGATGAAGTGCGGGGCTGGACGGCGGAACAATACGTGGCCGCGCTGCGGCACGACCAAACGAACCCGGCCTTCAACCCGGACCTGCGGCAGTTGCTGCACGTGGGCTACAAGACGGCCGCGAAAATGGGGCGCCGCTTCCTGGACGCACTGGAGCGGTATGAGGAGCCCATCTCGCGCAACGTGACCCGGAACCTGTGGGAGCGGCACATACGGCCCATCTTCCTGGGAGACTGACCGTGCTGAAGCCCCTGGCGCTGGTGGCTGTGGCGGCGGCGCTCTGCTGCGCGCAGGACACGCGCCAGGTCACCGAGCCCGTCATTCCCCATAGCTGTGCCGTGCTGACGGCGAGCCTGGCATCAAGCGCCGGCCGAACGCTGGCCGAGGCGGACGAGGACAAGCCCGACACCGTCCGCATACAGCGCGCTATCGACGGCTGCCCGGCGGGCCGCGCTGTGGAACTGAAGGCGAGCGCTGAACGAGACGCCTTTCTCGCTGGACCGCTCCAGTTACGCGACGGCGTAACTCTCCTGGTGGATGCCGGGGCGATCCTGTTCGGCTCGCGGAATCCGCGCGATTATGACGTACGGCCGGGCAGTTGCGGCATCGTGGACCGGAACGGCCACGGCTGCAAGGCCCTGATCGGCGGGGATGGAGTGGCGCACGCCGCGGTGATGGGCGACGGCGTCATCGACGGACGCGGGTGGGCGAAACTGATGGAAACCGGCGTCACCTGGTGGGAGCTGGCCGAGCGGGCGCGGGCCGGCGGCTCGCAGAACTGCCCGCGCCTGATCGTGCTCTCACACAGCACGGATTTCACGCTCTACCGGATCACCCTGAAGAACTCCGGTAATTTCCACGTGTATTTCGATTCCGGCGACGGGTTCACGGCGTGGGGCGTGGTGATCGATACGCCGGAACATGCGCGGAATACCGATGGCATCGATCCCGCCGGATCGAAGAACATAACCATCACGCATTGCTTCATACACGCTGGCGACGACCAGGTGGCCATCAAGGCCGGCACCCACTCGTCGCACATGACGATCGCGCATAACCACTTCTACACGGGCCACGGAATGTCGATCGGCAGCGAGACCGCGGGCGGCGCGAGCGCGATACGCGTCACGGATTTATCGATCGACGGCGCCGACAACGGAATCCGCATCAAATCGAACTCGAGCCGGGGCGGGGTGGTGGAAGACGTGGTCTATGACGATGTCTGCATTCGCGACACCAAAAATCCCATCATGATGGACACGGATTACGCGCACTATGGGCGGGGCGGAACATCGATCCCGTTGTTCACGGGGATCGTTCTGCACGACGTTCGCGTGCTGACGGACGGCAGGATTACGCTCGAAGGCTACGACGAATCGCACCGCTTGGGGATGACGCTCGATAACGTTCAAGTCGCCACGAGGCCGCAGAACATACTCGCGGCGCACGCGGACCTGGTGCTGGGCCCCGGCCCGGTGAACTTCCGGCCTTCCGGACAGGACGTTATCATCGAGGGCACTGCCGGCCACGGCAAGCCGAATGCCTGCGAGGGCAAGTTCGTGCCCCTGGAACGGCGTCAGAGATAATCGAGCCGGGGAGGCGTGAATACGTCGATCACTACCGACGGCTCGAGCGCGGAGGCCTGATGCTCCACCCCGCCGCGGACCACGAAGCTATCTCCCTGGCCGACATCGAAGGTCTTGCCGCCGGCTGTTACGCGCAGACGGCCGGAGACCACATAGACGACCTGGTCGTGCGGGTGGTGATGCGCCGCTCCGACCCAACCGCTCTCCATGCGGTGCTCAACCAGAAACAGTTTGCCGTTGTGCGCACCCACGCGCCGCGTGAGGCCCGGCTCGGGATGCGTGGGGCACACCTGGGCGCCCGCTACCTGCGCGACATCGGGGAACTTGGTGCTTGGGTCCATATCGATTTACCTCGCGAGCCAGCCGCCGTCAACCACTAATACGTGGCCGTTGATGTAATCGCTGGCCGCGGATGCCAGGAAGACCGCCGTCCCGGCCAGATCGCGCGGAGTGCCCCAGCGGCCTGCGGGAATGCGCTCCAGGATCTGGCGGCTGCGACCCGGGTCGGCACGCAGAGCGGCGGTGTTCGCGGTAGCCATGTAGCCGGGCGCGATGGCGTTCACCTGAATTCCCTTGGCCGCCCATTCGTTGGCCAGCGCCTTGGTCAACTGAGCCACGGCGCCTTTGGCGGCCGCATAGGAGGGCACGAAGACGCCTCCCTGGAACGAGAGCAGCGAGGCCACGTTGACGATCTTGCCGCTCCCCCGATCCAGCATGTGGCGCCCGGCGGCCTGGCAGAGACGGAAGACCGCGTTCAGGTTGACCTCGAGCACATCGTTCCAATCGCGCGCGGAGAACTCGGCCGCGGGAGCGCGCCGTATGATGCCGGCATTGTTGATGAGAATATCGATCGAGCCCAGCTCACGCACGGTCAATTCGACCAGTTCCTCGCAAACCCCCGGCTCCGAAATATCGCCGATGGCGCGGGCGGCTCTGGCGCCAGCCGCGCACACGGCCGCGCAGACCTCATCGATACCGGCGGCGTCCCTGCCATGGACCACCACGTTCGCTCCGGCCTCGGCGAGCCCCACGGCCATGCCCGCTCCCAGGCCGGATTGCGAGCCGGTCACCAGCGCGTTCTTGCCCTTCAAGCTGAAGGCATCGAAGTTCATTTCCGGCTGGCCTCGAGGCCCGACCCTCCCTGGCCGAAGCTGGGCTGCACGTTTACCACGCCGAACTGGCGGTCCTCCTTCTCGCGGTGAGCGGCCATGGCCCACAGAAACGTGATCCGATGGCCGGGCACGGCGACGTTGGGATGATAGCCGGCCGGCATCAGGACTGCGTCGCCATCGCGAACGGCGGTGACCAGCTCGGGATATTCCGTGTCGTTGTAAACGAGCTGAATGCCGAAAGCCGGTTCGGGCATGTCGAAGTAGACGTACATTTCTTCGAGCATGGCGGCATGTTCGTGCGGCGGCCAACTGGTCCAGTTTCCCGGTTCCGAGACCGTGAAGCCGGCCAGCAGGCGGCCCGCTTCGACATTCTTGCCGATCACGATATTGACTTGCCGCTGCTGCCCCGGCGCGCCCGCGGTGAAACTCAGCGCCGGATTCACGGCCGCCTCCTTGTGACGCACGACCTGCACGGGGTATTGTCCCTTCACCGGAGCGGAGAACTCCGCGATGTCCGCGCTTTCTCCGGCGTCAACGCGCACCTGGCTTCCGCGCGGCAGATAGATGCCGTCATATCGGTTCAGCACGAAGTCCTCGCCGCCCACGCTCAGGGCCGCGGCGCCCGAGAGCACGATCAGGCAGGTCTCCTGCCCGCCGGTTTTGAAGGTGACCGATTTTGTCTCGCCCCGAAGAATGATTCGCCCGTAAGAGAGATGGCGATTTGTGCTGTTGGCGGGCATCACGAGAACATGCCGCCCAGCGCGCCCGTTGGTCTTGCGAAAGATCATCTTTTCGACTCGCGTATGTGCCAGCGTTGCCATGGTGTTCTAACTCCCCACTGTGAAAGTTGCGCCATTGATTTTAACGTTCGCGCAGGTGAGACCCTCCACGTGCTCGATGACGTTCGGCTCTGCGATGTTGTCGAACGTGCAATCGACGAGGCGGAGGTCCCGGATTGGCGCGGACCGGAATCCCCGGACCTCGAGCGCGTACTTACTCTTCTTGCAGGTCACGTTGCGCAGTTCGATATCGTGGACGTTGGGGCGTTCGGGTCCCTTCTCCCCTTCCTCGTACTGGAAGTCGATCTGGAGGACGGCGTCGGAGACCTCGCCGATTTCGATGTTGCGGAAATAGATGTGCTCGATGGCTCCGCCCCGTACGGCGTTGGTCTTGAACCGGAGGGCCTGATTGAGGTTGGGACTGTCGAGCCGGCAGTCTTCGGCGAACACGTTGCGCACGCCGCCCGACATCTCGCTTCCGATGGTCAGGCCGCCATGGCCCTCTTTCATGCGGCATCCCCGGATGACGACGTTCTCGGTGGGCTTTCCCATCCTCCGCCCGTCGCGGTTGCGGCCGGCCTTGATGGCGATGCAATCGTCGCCGGTGTCGAAGGTGCAGTTCTCGATCAGGACGCCGGTGCAGGAATCCGGATCGCAGCCGTCGGTATTCGGCCCATGGCCCACGATGTTGACGTTACGAATGGTCACGTTGCTGCAGAAAAGAGGGCTGACCTCGAACATCGGCGAGTCCTTCACGGTGACGCCTTCGAGCAGGATGTTCTTCGAGCGGCAGGGGCCGAACAGGTTCGGACGCAGGTAGTGGCCGTCTCCAAAGATGCGCTTCTCGACGGGGACATCCGTGGCGCCCATTTCAAACAGAGCGTTTCGCGCGTCTTCCTGCGTGGGTACGCCGGGCCGCCACCCGCAGTTTGGCCTGGCCTTCCATGGCCACCAATGTTCGCAATCGGCCTGGCCGTCGAGAGTGCCGCCGCCCGTCACAGCGAGGTTCTCTTCGCCGTCGGCATAGATGAGGGGCGAGTAATTCAGGCACACGATTCCTTCCCATCGGGTGTACACCACGGGCAGGTAACGCTTCGGGTCGCGGCTGAATTTGAGGGTCGCGCCCTGAGGCACGTTCAGGTTGACATTGCTCTTGAGCCTTATTGGACCGGTGAGGAACACGCCCGCTGGAAAGACGACTCGGCCGCCGCCGGCGCGGGCACACTCGGCGATCGCGCGCGCAATGGCCTCGCTGCAATCGGTCTTGCCGTCGCCCAGAGCGCCATATCGAGCCGCGTCGAAATCCCGCTTCGGGAAGACGGGCGGCTTGATGCGGGCCAGTATCCGATCGGCTTCGTCCCATGCCGACGCCTTCGCCGGTTTCGCCAGCCATCCGGCCGCGGCAACACTACCGGCCAGAGTAAGAAACGTGCGCCTGCTGGAGCCGCGGTCGTCCATCGAAGAATCTCCCCTTGATGAGACTAGGTTCCAAGGCCCGGACGTGTCAATGCGAAACAACTGAAGGCTCCGTTGAGCAACAATGAACGATCGGAGGTGGCGGCGCGGCGTCGCTTGCAGACAGCCCCTGAGCGCTTGGGGGATACTGAAGGCTTGAACGGGACAAGTTCGAACGACGTTGCGGCGCAGGGCCGGAGGGATCTGGAAGCGACCGCGCTCTGGCAGGAGACGGAACGGAAATTCCGGGCAACTGGGCGGGCCGCGGAGGTCCAACGCGCGCTGACCGAACTGGTGGAACGAGCAGCGGTCGAAGCGTTTCAGGCGTCACTGGCTCAGGCCTTTTCGGGTCCCGCCGTGATGCTGGCCGCCGGAGGGTTCGCTCGCGGTGAACTGTTCCCTCACTCCAACGCGGACATCGTCATTGTTCGGGAAGGGGACGCGCGGCGGGACCTTGACGATGCCCTCGCCGAATTCGTGCGGCTGCTGTGGGCCAAGGGAGTGCGGCCCAACCAGAGAGTGTGCGGCATTGCGGAATGCCTGGCGCTGTTCGATCAGAATGCCGATGCCGCGATGAGGCTGCTGAACCGGCGGGCGCTGGCCGGAGAGTCTAGCGTCGCCCAGCGGCTTGATCGAGAACTTCAGGGCCTCGTCGAGGGAGAAGGACAGCGGATCGCGCAGCGGGTTGTCTCCCAGGCGCGCGCACGCCACGACAAGTATCGCAACACGCCCTCTCACCGGGAGCCCGACGTGGAGGAGACTCCCGGAGGGCTGCGCGACGTGCGCCTGTTGGCGGATCTCGCAAAGCTGTGTCCGGAGCGCGTCCAGCCGGCGGCGCGATTGGGCGAGGCGGCCGCGTTTCTCTCCTTCGTGCGCTGCTTCCTACACTACCGGGCGGGCGAGAACCGCAACGTGCTCGACCTGGCGGCGCAGCGGGCCATCGCCGAACAATTCGGGGGCGGCCGAACGCCTGCTCTCTTCATGCGCGAGTATTTCCAGCACGCGCGCGCGGTCTTTCGCGAGACGAGCCGAATCCTGGATTCCTCGGAAGCGAGCGGCGCTTCGTCGGCCGGCGCCGAGATCGCCGCCGAGCCCGAAGCGTTGTTTGGTTTGCTCGAATCCATTGCGCGCAACGGAAGTGCGCCGCCTCCCGAGACGGAGAGACGCCTGGACGCCGCGAAGAGCGCGGTGGCTGTTTTCTGCGCCGAAGAGCGCCCCTTGTGGCCCTCGATCAAGGCGACCCTCTCGCTGCCGCACGCGCCGATGCCGCTCCGCTTTCTCCAGAGAACGGATTTGCTCTCAGCGGTTTTTCCCGAGTGGGCCCGCATTGAAGGCGTGCTCGCCGCTCAGCCCGATCATGCTTACACCGTCGACGAGCACTCGCTTCTGGCGATCGGGCAGGTCTGCGACCTGATGGGCACCGCGGATTCTGTGCGCCAGCGGTTTGGCCAGCTTCTTTCGGAAATCGAAGATCCGGCGGTGCTGCTGTTTGCTTTGCTGTTCCATGGGATGGGCGAGACGACGGACGAGGCCGATTCGTTGGGCGCGGCCGCGGGTGTGGCGCGCAAGGCGGCGGCGCGGATTCGGATGCCGGCGGCTGATCGAGATCTGGTGGCATTTTTGATTCAACGGCAAACCAGCTTGTCGGATGCGGCCACAGGCCGGGATTTGGAAGACCCGGCAACGCTGCGCTCGCTCTCGGAGCGAATCGGGACGGTGGAGCGGCTGCGCCTGCTGGTCCTGCTCACTTACGCCGACATCACGGCGACATCTTCCGAAGCGATGGCGCCGTGGCGCCTCGATCAGCTCTGGCGGACTTATGCGGCGACATACCGCGCGCTGACGCGGGGACTGGAGACGGACCGCATTCTCGAACTTCCCGCGACTCTTCCCGAAGGAGCCGAGTTCATTCGCGGATTTCCCGTGAGGTATCTGCGCGCGCGTACGGCCGAAGAAATTGCCGCGCATACACGGCTTTACGAGCGCAGCCGGCCGACGGGAGTGGCTGTCGAACTCGAACCAATCGAAGGCGCGTATACGTTGAGCGTGGTGGCACTGGACCGGCCAGCCCTGTTCGCGTCTTTTGCCGGAGCGATTTCCAGCTTCGGCCTCAATATCGTCAAGGCCGAAGCGTTTTCCAACTCAAAGGGCGTCATCCTCGACACGTTCACGTTCACCGATCCGAAACGCACGTTCCAGTTGAACCCGCAGGAGGCCGAGCGCTTGCACGATTTGATTGGCCGCATCGCTCTCGGGAAGACCGATGCCCGGCGGCTTTTCCGCAATCGGGAGCGCGAGCGGGCCGATGGCGTGGTCATCGAACCGCAGATCCAGTTCGATTCCGACGCGCACGAAACTGCGACGCTGGTGGAGATTGCCGCCGGAGACCGGCTCGGGCTCCTCTACAGCCTGGCGACCGTATTCTCCTCGAATGCGTGCAACATCGATACGGTGCTCATCGACACGAAAGGCAATCGGGCGATCGACGTATTCTACGTGGCCCGGGACGGCAAGAAACTGGAGCCCGCCATGCAGGCTGCGCTGAAGGAACAACTGCTGGCGGCGTGCCTGGGCTCTTGATCTGCGGCCGCGGCTCAGTTCCTAGTGGTGACGAGCCACTAGGAACAGCAGAGTGAAGATCACGATGGGGATCAGCGCCATCGCCACATAGAAGAGGATTCGCTTCAGCCAGGGCGTGCGGCGTATCTTCCAATCGTGCAGTTCCGAGCGATCCGTGACGGTGACCTGATCGGGATGCTCCAGATCCCAGGCGAATTCGTTCGCGGTGGAGTAACGGTTCTGCGGCTCGCGCTCGATGGCGCGGTAAATCACTTCCTGGAGCTCCTTTGAGATCGCAGGATTGTGCTCGCGGGGCGGGATGGGATTGTTGACCAGCCGGTCGTTCATGATGAGGAACGGATTGTTGCCGGTGAAGGGAGTCCGGCCGGTCAGCATCTCGTAGAGCATCACACCCAGCGAGTAGATGTCGCTGCGGCCATCGCCGCGCTTTCCCTTGACCTGTTCCGGGGAAATGTAGTCGGGCGTCCCCATCACCTGCGACAGTTTTCCGAACGTGAGCCGCCGCGCGCCGGTCTTGCCGGCGATCCCGAAGTCGATCAGCTTGATGCCGTCCTCACCATCCACCATGATGTTTTCCGGCTTCAGATCGCGGTGGATGACGCCGTTGCGATGAATGTAGTCGAGCGCATCGCAGACCGCGATGGCGATGCGCACAGCACGCTCCGGGGGCAGCGGCCTTTGTTCCATGAGAACCTGCCGAAGGAGGCGCCCGCTCACCCACTCCATGACCATGTAATTGGAACTGCGCGAGTCGTCGGAGAGAACCTTCATGACGCCGGGGTGATCCAAAGCCTGGCCGACTTCCTCCTCGCGTTTGAAGCGGTCGAAGAGAACGGGGTCGGCTTCCATTTCCGGATGGGGGATCTTGATGGCCACCAGGCGGCCCGTTCGCGTATCTGTGGCCTTGAAGATCGAGGCCATGCCGCTCCGCGCCACCAACTCTTCGATTCGATAGTGATCGAGTTGTTCGCCGCTATGAACTGACGTCATGAACGAGGGACTTCAGTACATTCTGACATGCACGGGCATAATCGCGTTACCGATCCCGAGACTCCGGGGAGATTTGTTTCCGGTAGCGGGCCGGCGAGTAACCCACGATGGTCCTGAAGTCGTTGATAAGATGCGCCTGATCGAAGTAACCCAGATCGAGCGCCAACTGAGCCCAATCAGGGCGGCCGCCGGCGTGTGTCCTTTCGACGGCCTCATGCAGGCGATGCCGGCGGATCACCCACTTGGGGCTGACCCCGACATACTCGTTGAAGATGCGTTCGAGGGACCGCTTGTGGATTCCGGACTGGGCGGCCAGATGGTCCACGGTCTTGATATCGGGTTCCTGGAGAATGCGCGCGACCAGTTCCGCTGCGAGCTCGATGGTCTGATCGGGTTCGGGCACGCGTGCACGGAAGAATGCATCGGCGGCGTGGACCTTGTCGTCCTCGGGCCGGCAGGAGAGCAGAATTTCCTCCAACGCGTCAATGCCGCTGCCGAAGAACTTGCGGGCCGGGACCAGGCGATTCGCGAGCCGGGACACCGGAGATTCGAGGAACGGACGAAATCCCCCCGGCCGGAACTTGACGCCGAACACGGACGCTCGGCCTTCGAGCACGCGCGAGAACTTGCGGGTGTGCACGCCGGACACCACCGAACTGCCGTTTTCAAACACGACGTGAACGTTGGGATGAGGCAGGGTCTCTGCGATGTGGGCCGGGAGGCCGCGCAGGTCCCAGCTCACCGACCAATAGTGCGCGATCCAAAACGCCACATCCGCCGAGGGGGCCCTCCGCGAGTGCCTCAGTTTTCCAGCGGGCAGAGGACGCCTGAGAACGCCCTGGGCTCTGCCCACTTCGGGATCGTAGGTCTCTTCGACTTCGGCCGCAGCGCCCAGTCGCGTTTTTCCAATCATTGGCCCCCGTCTCTGCTTATACTTTCGCATAGGAGTAACCGGAACAACCTATAAGGAGGCGGGGATGACGAATCGGGCAAGCGGCGGGTTTGAAGTCAGGCTGAGCCCTCAGAAGCCGGACAACAAGGAGGCGGAAACGGCAAACCTCGGCAGAATGTCGATCGATAAACAGTTTCATGGAGACCTGGAAGCGACCAGCCAGGGCGAGATGCTCAGCGCCATCACGGCGGTGAAAGGGTCGGCCGGTTACGTGGCGATCGAGCGGGTCAATGGAACGCTTCACGGCCGGAGCGGATCGTTCGTACTTCAGCACAGCGGCACCATGACGCGCGGCACGCCGGAGTTGAGCGTCACTGTGGTGCCAGATTCCGGCGCCGGTCAATTGGAAGGCCTTTCCGGCGCGATGACGATCAAGATCGAAAACGCAAAGCACTATTACGAATTCGAGTACGCGCTGCCGGAGGGTCGCTGAGCGGGGCCCCGGCATTGCACACGGCCGGAAATGCGGGTATAAGTCAGAGTGGCATTACGAGCGAAACGGCACAGCTACCGGCGAACGGTGACGGGGCGGAAGCCGTTCGTGTGCTTCGAGAGGCGCCCGAGGAGCTCACGCGCGGCGGGCTGATGCGGCTGGGCGAAGGCATCGGGAAGGTGGTCTACGCGTCGGAACACTGGGTGGTGAGGCGCGAGCGGCATCCTTCCGAGATCGTCGCGCTGATCCTGACGTGGAAGCTGCTGCGGAGGCTGGATCGCCTGGTGCCCGGGAAGATCGGGCGGCGGATGCTGGCCAAGCCGGGGAAACAGATTCGCGCCCTGAGCCTGTTCTTCAGAGCCATCGTGGTGTCGGTCCCGAGAGGCCTGTGGTTCACCAGGCATGCCCGCCGCATGTGGCGGCAATACTCGTGGCGCGAAATCCGGGGCCGAAAGCTGGCGGAGAAGCACCTGGATGGCACGGCGCTGGTTCCCGAGCGAATCGAGTTTCCGCCGGCCCGCGTGAAGGTTAGCCGCTGGCCCGGATGGCTGGTGGTTTCGGAGGCCACCGAACGCGCCGAGGCGACGCTGCACGAGCGCATCAACGAGCTGGCCCGCGCCCGCCGCTTCGATGACATCGAGGTCTGGCTCACGCGGTACCTGGAGCACCGGAGGGCCGCGTGGCAGCGGGGGGTTTTCTCGCTCGATCCGCACCTGAAGAACTTCGGCGTGACGGCGGACCGCGTGGTCCTGCTCGATGCCGGCGGCTTGACGAACGCCTGGACGGAGATTTCGGAACGCCTGCGCCGGGACGACGAGCTCACGCCGCCGCACGTCCGCCTGGGGCTGGAGATGACTCTGCGAGACCGGCCGGACATCGCGGGCCGCTTCGATGAGGAGTGGAACGCCACCGTGAAACCCGACGTGGTTCGAAGCCACTGGCCCGGGGCTTGACGCGTCTCAGGATCTGGGGATCGCTTTGGCGTCGAGGACCAGGGCGCCAGCCTGGCTCGCCGGCTTCGAAGAGAACATCGCGGAAGCAGCCAGTCCGGCCACCCAGGCGAATGCGAATGCGTTGGATGGAATGTAGGAATTGAAGTTGACGATGCTGTGTAGCAGGAGGGCAGTCATGGATGCAAGACAGGCTGCCCCAAGCGCCCGTCCGGCGGGGGAACTGTGGCGGTATGCGGCAACGATTGCGGCACGCATGGCGGCAATCACCAGAACCAGGCCGCACAGGAAACCGGGAAGGCCCAGCTCGACCAGATACTGCAGGTAATCGTTGTGGACGTAGGCGTCCGTCACGGTGGCGGACAATCGCTTGTATTTCATGAAAGCCGATTCGTAGGTGCCGAGGCCGCAGCCCGTCACGAGGTAATCCGGAATCATGGGGAGGGTCTCGCGCCAGACCTCCACGCGATCGAGCGGATTGGCCTTGCTGGAGGGGGAAAACTCGGCGAACCGCGCGATCAATTCGTCGTTGGGCAGGTAGAGAAACAGGAGGACGGCTGCCAGGGGTCCCACCAGCAGCCAGCGCTTGCGGCGCAGCATGACCGCGGCCGCCACCAGAAGCCCGGCAATGGCGCAGAAAAAGCCCATGCGCGAGAGCGAGTGGACCGCGCCGGCCAGGATCAGGGCCGCGGCGGCAAACGCAACCGAGGCGAGGAGCGCCGGGCGGAGCGGCGCAGCAAAACGCGTGCGGCCGCGCCAGAGGACGGCCAGCCCGTACATGGCGGCGAAGGGAAGCGCCATCTCCAGGAGGCCTGCGAAGTGGTCGCGATTGGCGAAGGTGCCGTGCGCGCCCGCGCCCCCGGTAGCGCCCGTGTAGAACTGCACCAGGCCGAGAGCGGCTTCGAGGGCCGAAACGGCGACCAGCGGCAGCGCGACGATCCAGGGCGGGTGGCGGTCCGACGCGCGCCATGCGATTTCCCGCACGGCGAGGAAGACGAGAACGCAGACCGCCAGATGGAGCCAGGCCGCGAACGTGGCCGCCGGCGCTACCGAAAGCGCGACGCCTTCGCCTCGTGATATGGCGCCGGGCAGCGCCGCCTCGATGGTTGCGCGAGCCGGGGCAATCAGGCGGACCAGACCCATCGGCAGCGGAACCAACGTGAGCAGCACCCACGCCGGCAATGCCACGAGCGCGGCCAGGAACGTCCGGCCAGGCGGAGGCGCCTGAGACCGCGGCAACAAGACCGCCGAGAGCAGAGCGAGCGAGAGCGCCGCAATCTCCCACCCGGCCAGGTCCATCCCGGCCTGGTGGAACAGGGTCCAGACGAACACCGACGAAAGAAACGCGAGAGCGGCGGCGATCAAGTCTGCATTATGTCGCGCCGCAGGGCGGGTTTCAACCGGTGCGGATTCAATCGGCGCGGAAGGGGATCGTTCGGCGACAGCCCGCCAGGGCCATCAGCCCCACTCCCAACAGGATCAGGGAGGCCGGCTCCGGGACGGATGATCCCGCGGCCGGGATTTCGTCAAAGTCGATGTTATCGACGCCTACCACCCAGCTATCGCCCAGGTAGAGGCGGAGCTTGCCCACTGGCAGTGATGTCCGGAGTGTAAGTACTGTGTGTGGAGCCGCCTAAAACAGTTCCGGTGGCATCGAACAGCACGGTGCCGGCTCCGTCTTCTACGACGACCGACTGACTGGATGTGCTGTCGGCCTCGCCCGCCAAGTCGAAGCTGTTTAGCACCAGCAGCGCGCCATTTGTCGGAGTCAGCGTGATATACATTTGGCCGGCGTTCGCGCCAAAGGCGGCCCACGGCAAATCCCCATAAGGGTCGCCATCACTGCTGTTCCAGAGCTGCATGTAGGCGACGTTCTGGTTCGGCGAACTCCCATCGGTCTGGAAGGAAACAACGATATCCGGCGTAAAGCCGTTGCCCTCGCCGACACAACCGGCCTGCCCGGAGCCCACACAGGCGGCGCTCATATTGGAGCCATAGTTGGTGATATCGGTCCAAGAGCCGCCGACGCCCTGGAAAGTCAGAATGTTGCGCTCGCCGTCGCCACCCAGAGGCAATAAACGGCCACTATTGCCAACCACTTGCCCATTTAGGAGCTCCTCATGATAAGAAAAGCGAAACGGACGCGCGTCGGGGATGTAACCGGAGCCTGTTGGCCGCCGTGCTCCTCCCGCCGGCGCGTTCAGGGAACATGCTACCACAATATCCGAAATGCGCGGCCTAACCGTCGCTTCCGGGGTGCGCGACATAGAAGTGCAGACTGAAGCGGTTTCTTTTTTGTAGCGCGAAACCTAGCGTAGTGATACGCTAGGCCTGGAGGCCTATGTCCCACTCCCTCACTGAGCTGGAAACCCGTCGCGCCGCCATTCAATCCGAAGTGGCCCACTTGAGCGATATGCGGGCTGGATCCATCACCAGTACCGGCGGCCGCTGCGGAAACCCGAACTGCCGCTGTCACCGCCCCGGCGCCGCCGGCCACGGTCCCTTCTATCGCCTGACGCGGAAGCGGGATGGCAGGACCATCACAGAGACTTTTGCGTCGCCCGCCGGGCTCGCCAAGGCGCAGCGAGAGATCGCCGAGTATCACCATTTCCGAGAGCTGAGCGGCCAGCTTCTGGAGGTGAATGAAGAGATCTGCCGCGCGCGACCGGTCGAGGAAACGTTGACTCCCCTGGAAAAAAAACGGCCGAAACGATCCTCCAGGAAGCCGCGCGCGAAGTAGATCACCTCTTACGAGTCGTCTTTGCGGGCCGGCGCAAGACCGGCCGTATGGACTTGGAGGCGGTCGAGATGCTGGTGCGTTCGGCCCTGCATCACGTCGGAGCCGCAGCGCTCACCGAGTTGCTGCAGTTTCCCGCTCCGGCTGCCGATCGGCGGCGCCTTCCGTGCCGCTGCGGGCACTCGACTCGATACCGCGGGTTGCGCTCCAAACCGGTGCTGACGGCGGTAGGACCGGTGGAAGTGTCACGCCCCTACTACCTGTGCTCGCACTGCCACACCGGCCAGTTTCCCGCCGATGTGGAACTCGACGTCGAAGATACGGAGTTCTCTCCCGGCGTGCGCCGCATGCAGGCGGCAGTAGGTCAGGAACTGCCCTTCGACCACGGCCGCCAGCAGATGAAACTGCTGGCCGGCCTGGACGTGACGGCCAAGGGCGTGGAACGCACTGCGGAGACAGTGGGAGAAGATATCGGCCGGCGGGAGCGGGCGGAGATCGGCAAGGCCGTGCAGTTGGATCTGCCCTTGGCCGTGGGAAAGCCGATTCGGGTTCTGTACGTGGAACTAGACGGAACCGGGGTGCCAGTGGTGAAGAAAGAGACCCTGGGCCGGCAGGGTAAGCAAGCAGGAGAACCGGCTCACACGCGGGAGGTCAAGCTAGGCTGCGTGTTCACGCAGACCCGATGGGATAAAGAAGGCTACGCCATTCGCGACCCGGATACGACTACATACGTGGGGGCGATTGAAACGGCGGAGGAGTTTGGCAAGCGCCTCTACCTGGAGGTCTGGAAGCGCGGCTGGAGCCGCGCGAAGAAGAAGGTCGTGCTGGGGGACGGAGCGGAATGGATCTGGAACCTGGCGCAACAGCACTTTCCCGGCGCCGTTCAGATCGTCGATCTGTATCATGCTCGCCAGCATCTGTGGGAGTTGGTGCGCAAGCTGTACCCCAATGACGAACTCCAGCAGAAGCGCTGGATCCGGGTCCAGAAGCGCCGGCTCGACCACGGAAAGATCGAAAAGCTGGTCTTGGCGCTGCGGTCCATCGAGACGGCGAATCCGGAGGTGGCCGAGAAGATTCGCACCGAAGCGGATTACTTCGAGACCAACACCGAGCGCATGCGCTACCCCAAGTTCCGGGGGCAGCACCTGTTTGTCGGGTCGGGAGTGATCGAGGCCGGCTGCAAGACGGTCGTCGGGGCGCGTCTCAAGCGCTCGGGGATGTTCTGGACGGTGCGCGGGGCCAACGCCATCCTGTCTCTGCGCTGTTGCCAGCTCAACGGCCGGTTCGAGGACTACTGGGAGGCCCGCCGCGCGGCGTGACTTGCACTTCTATGTCGCGCACCCTCGCTTCCGGCGGGGAAGTGGTAGGATGGCGAAACCAAGCGATGCGAAAACCTCTCGCTGTGTACGGGATCGCACTGGCTGCCGTGGCTGGCGGACTCGCGCTCCCCGGCGTGCTCTACGAAGCGGGCGTGCGGCCGGGATGGATGGAACGGTTCAACCTGCGGTGGAGGCTGGGAAGCGACGAACTGGCGAGCCTCGCCTACCGCCGCGAGTCGCTGCAACTCTTCGAGCTGGCGCTCCGGCGCGACCCGGCTTCTCCGTATCGCTGGTGCGATTACGGCGAGGCGCTGCTGGCCTCCGGCGATGCGGCCGGGGCCCGGCGCGCGATGGCCCGAGGCCTCGAATTAGGACCCGCAATCGGCCCTATTCTCATGCGCCAGGTGAATTTCGCACGGCGCGTGGACGACGCAGGCACCGCCCTCAGAATTGGCAACCGCCTGCTGGCGCTGGTTCCCGATTACGACGACGCCGTGTTTACCACCCGGGACCGCATGGAGATCCCCACCGCACAGGCGCTCGATTCGGGCTTGCCGGACCGGCGTGCCGCGCAATCGTATCTGCGGCATACCGTGGAGGGTCTCAACCTGCCGCGAGCGGCCGACGCCTGGGCCTGGTTACTGCGCAAAGGTTATGTGGACGATGCTCTGGCCGATTACTACGCGGACGGCCTGGTCCGGCGGGACCGAGCCGCTGCGGCGTGGCAGGCCTGGACCTCGTACGCCGGCGCGCGCGAGCCCGGCTATCCCGAACGGAATGCCATCTTTAACCCAGGCTTTGAGCGCGAACCCGCGGGCGCCATGTTCGATTGGCGGATCGACACGAGCCCTGGGGTGGCCGTCGTACGCGATTTGGGCGTTGCGGCCGAGGGGAAGGCGTCCCTGCGGCTGAGCTTCGACGGCACCGAGAACGTGAGCGATTGCGGTGTCTCCCAGAGGATGGTCCTACGGCCCGGCGCGTACAGCTTCGAAGGTCGCATGAAGACTCGGGAGCTCACTACCGACGAAGGCGCCGGCTTCCGGATACTCGATCCCGAGAACCCATCGCGCCTCGATGCACGAACCGCGAGACTCACTGGGACGCACGATTGGACGGTCTTGCAGGTGAGCTTCGAAGTGCGCCCGGCGACGCGGCTGGTGGAGGTCCGAGTGGTGCGCACACCATCTATGAAGTTCGACGACAAGGTGGCGGGGACGGCCTGGATCGACGGCCTGGTGCTCGGAAGCGCGGGGCGGAATTAATCAGGCCGTAACGCGGGCGGCCATGCGCCAGGCGTAGACCAGAATCATGCCGGCCAGGAGACCGGCGACATTCGCGGCCTCGTCGGCAATGTCGCAGCTTCGCCCCGGCACCAGTTGCTGCAGGAGCTCCAGAGCGCCACCCATCACAGCGAGCCCCAATACGGAGATGAGGGCGATGTTACGGCGAAAGGCAAATACGGGCACCAAAGCCAGGAGGCAGTAAGCGCCGGAGTGGAGGATCTTGTCGCTGATGTGGGCGGCGGCCACGGCTTGCAGGATGGGGCTGTTGCCAGGAAGCAATTCCCCCACCGCGACGGCGGCGATCAAAACTGTCCACACCACGACTGGGAGCTTGCCGTAAGACCGATTCCTCATCTAGTTTAGAGTGCCCCTTCCCGTCCCAGTTTCTCAGGCGACAACGCCTACTTCCCGGTCGAGAAGCGAAATACCGTTGCGCTGCGGTACGTCTGGCCCGCTTTCAGCTCCGTGGTGGGAAAGGCCGGATGATTGGGCGAATCCGGAAAGTGCTGCGTTTCCAGGCACAGCGCGGCGCGGTGCTGATACACCTTCCCGTCTTTGCCGTTGATGGGGCCCTGGAGAAAATTCCCCGTGTAGAACTGGACTCCGGGCTCCGTTGTCAGAACCTCCATCACGCGGCCGGAGCGTGGATCGTGTACGCGAGCCGCCAGCGTCAGGGCAGCGTCGCTCTTGTTCAGCACCCAGTTGTGGTCGTATCCTCTCCCGAACTTCAACTGCTGGTCATCGGAATCGATTCGCGCGCCGATTGGCGTGGGCTGACGGAAATCCATCGGCGTGCCCGCAACGCTACGCAGCTCGCCGGTCGGGATCAAGCCGGAGTTGACGGGCGTGAAGCGGTCGGCATTGATCTGGAGGTCTTCATCGAGGATGGTCCCGTTCCCCGCTCCGGCGAGATTGAAATAGGAATGGTTGGACAGGTTGAGCACCGTATCTTTGTCCGTGGTGGCCGTGTAATCGATGCGCAGCTCGTTGTCCTCAGCGACGGTGTAGCGGACGGTTACCACCAGCTTTCCGGGGTAGCCCTCTTCGCCATCCTGGCTGGTGTACTGGAGCTCGAGCGTGTGGTCGTCCGCGTGGAGCGGGGTCCACAGCCGCTTATCGAAGCCACGCTGGCCACCGTGCAAGGAGTTCAGGCCGTTGTTGACGTAGAGCTTGTAGACCTTGCCGTCGAGCGTGAAGCGCCCTCTGGCGATGCGGTTTGCATAGCGGCCGACGATCTTGCCAAAGAAGAAATCCTGCTTCAGGTAACCGTCGAGGTCATCGAAGCCGAGTACCACGTCGCCCGAATGGCCTTTGGCGTCGGGGACCTTGAGGGAAACGAGCGCCGCGCCCCAGGTCATGATGCGCGCTTCGAGGCCGTGGCTGTTCTTCAGGGTGAACAACTCGACCGCCTGGCCGTCGGGGGATTTCCCGAAGGGGACACCCGAGGCTCCGCAAATCGCAGCCGCTGCTACCGTGCACACCGCAAGATTGAGAAGTCGCATATAGTCGCCTTGCTGGAGGATAGCAGAGAGCCGGGGCGTTCGGATTAAGCCGTGTCTAGATTAAAGCCTCGCAAAAGGGTGACTGCCGGACTACAATAACCAGACTGTGTCGCTCGGAGTCCAACAACACCCGATGGTAGCTCTGATTCTGTGGGCGGGGCTCGCGTTGCCGGCGATGGCGCAGACGCCCAACGCCGCCAGCCAGCAGTCTTTCGACCATTGGGTCACGGCGATCGAGCAGAGTGCCCAGCGCGACGCCGCCTCCGGAGACAAGACCGCACGGGCGGCCGCTCAGGCGCGCCTGCACGAGTTCAACGTCCTTCTCGCCGACTTCGCGGATTCCTGGAACAAACTGATCTCGCTTTCGCGTAGAGGCGGATGGAGCGCGAAAGACGCCCGGAAGACGCGGCTGGCTTTCGAGCGCCTGGTGCACTGCGAAGCCTGGATCGAGGAGTCCGAGGGGCTCGCGCCGAAGCAAAGCGCCAAGCAAGCGACCCCGCCCGAGGCCGGCTCCGCAGCGCGCTGAGCCGCGGATCGATTCCCGCTACTCCTGGCGCAGCGCCGAGACGGGGTCCGCCTGCATGGCCCTGAGGGCGGGCATGAACGAGGCCGCCAGACCCAGTGCCGCCAGGACCAGCGCCACACCGGCGATTGTAGCCGGGTCGCCGGGCTTCACCTCGTAGAGCAAGCTGGCGAGGACTCTGCCCGCGGCCACCGCGCCGGCCAGGCCGGCAGCCAGACCGAGCAGCACGGGCGTCATGGCCTGCCGGAGCACCAACCCGTAGACGTTCCGAGCCTGCGCGCCGAGTGCGATGCGAATGCCCATTTCATTGGTGCGCCGAGCTACAGAGTAGGAGACCACGCCGTAGATTCCCAGGCCGGCCAAGAGCAGCGCGGCGGCGGCAAAGGCGGAGGCCAGCAGCATCTGGAAACGCCGCTCGGCCACGGATTGCTCCAGCACCTCCTGCATGGTCCTCACCTCGGCCAGCGGAACTTCGGGATCGGCGCTGCGGACCGCGGCGCGCATGGCGCCCACGATGGAGCGCGGATCGCCGGCCGCCCTCGCTACGAGCCGGACGCTAGCCGGCGCCCAGACCCAGTAAGGACGGTAGATGGTGGCCACCGCCGGTTTCTGCGGGTCGGCGCGAACATCGCTGGCCACTCCGATCACATCGAGGGCATTGTCGCCGTCCATCAGCTTCCGCCCTATCGGGTCCTGCCCACGCCACAGAAGGCGGGCCAGGCTGTCGGAGACGATCACGGCGGTCTTGGTGTCGTTGTCGTTGAACGGGCGGCCTTCCCGCAGCGGGATGCCCATCGTGCGCAGGTAGTCCGGGCTGATGAAACGAACGTTGGCCGTCAGCTTCTCATAGTTCGGGCGTGTGTCGCCAGGCAGCGAGGCGACGTCGAGCCACGTCTCGCCCTGGAGCGGCAACTGCGTGGAGATCCCCGCGGAGAGCACGCCAGGTTGGGCGGCAAGGTGCTCGAGAACCCGCTGGTGGAACTGGTCGCGCTGCTCTTCCTTGCTGTATTTGACCCACGGGATCTGAATCTGGGCAGCGAGCACTGTGGGAGCGCGAAAGCCCTTGTCGGACCGCATCACTCGCAGGAAGCTGGTCATCAACAGCGCGCCGGTCACCAAAAGCACGGCGCTCAAGCCGACCTCAGCCGCAACCAGCACGCTCCGAAGCCGCAAGCCGCCCGACCCGCTCGTGGCCGTACGGCCGCTTCCCTTGAGCGCACTTTGTGGGTCCGTCCGAGCCGCGTGCCAGGCCGGCGCGAGGCCGAACAGCATGCCCGCCAGCGTGGCGATGCCCAATGCGAACGCGAGCACTCGCAGGTCCATGTGAACCTCTTCGAGGCGTGGAATATTCGGGGGTGCGCTCCGCACCAGCGCTCCCAGGCCGGCGAACGCCACGCCCGCGCCGAGCGCGCCGCCCAACAGCGAGATCAGGAGTGCCTGCGCGAGCCCGTGACGGACGAGGCGGCCGGGGCTGGCCCCTAGCGCCGCTCGGATTGCCGCTTCCGTCCCCTGCCGCTCGGCCCGCGCCAGCATCAAATTCGCCAGGTTCACACACACGATGAGCAGCAGAGAGCCCACGGCCCCCAACAAAACCAACAGCCCGCGCCGCGACTTTCCCGTCATGGAATCGAGCAGGGGAACGGCCGCGGTCCGCAGTTCCATCTTCTCGCCGGACAGCTTCACCAGTTGTGCGGCGACCACATCCAGCTCCGCCCGGGCCCGCTCCATCGGAACGCCCGGCTTCAGCCTGCCCACAACGTTGTAGTTGAACATCCCCATTAGCTCGGCCAGCTCGTCTTTCCGGAACACCGCTGGAACGAACACCTCCGGCCGCGCCGCGTTCGATCTTCCTGCTTCGAGCACTTGCAGGCTGGGGAACTGGAACCACGCGGGGAGCACTCCGGCCACCGTGACCACGTGGCTGTCCATGCGGATGGTGCGGCCGGCGATGCCGGGATCGGAGTGAAACCGCCGCCGCCACAGCGAGTGGCTGATGACGACCGCGTCGTTGTGGCCCTCCCGATCCTCACCGTCGAGGAAGGTGCGCCCCACGGCCGCCTGGACCCCCAACGTCCGGAACATGTCGGCCGAAACGCGCATCGCGTCGAGCTGTTCGGGTTCGCCGTTCGAGGAGAGCGTGACGGTGATCGGCTCCATTGCCGAAAGCCGCTCGAAGGAGCTAGTCCGCGCGCGCCACTCGACCATATGGCGAGCGCTGACGGGGAGGGTGGGGTAGGTCTGGGCCAGCGCAGGGATAACCTCACGGAGCGCGACCAGCCGGCCGGGTTGGGCATAGGGCAACGGCCGCAGCAGCACCCCGTTGACGATGGAGAAAATGGCGGTGTTGGCTCCGACGCCGAGCGCGACGGTCAAGATTGCGGCGGCAGCAAAGCCCGGCTCGCGGGCAAGAGAGCGGAAAGAATGGCGGAGGTCGTTCCAGGTGCTCATGATGGCTCCTGAGTATCCCTACGCGCCAGTGGCGGGCGTAGTTCGCAGAAGTTGGCGCCGGTTCAGCCGCCGGTACTGGGGATTGCTGTCGGATGTTTGGGCTGATAGAGGCCGACTTCACCTCCGCCGGGAAGCCGGATCTTGACGACCGAACCCCATCTGGCTTCTTGCACGTCCGAACAGCGGACACCCTTCTTTGCGAGCGCCGCGATTTCAGCCGTTAGCTCCTCACACATGAAATAGAGGTCGTGCCCGGGATGCTGCTCTTCAGCGGGATGAACCGCAATTTCCGCCGGAGGCAGCGCGAAGATGAGCCAACCATGGCCGGCGTTGACAGAGGCAAGCCCGAGGGCGTCGCGGAGGAAGGCGCGATCGGCCGCCGCATCCTTGCTGTAGATGATCACGTGTGCGGCAAAGGTCACAGGCTTCTCCCTCACCTGCTGTATCGCCGCACTGCGGCGGCTGCCTATCTCACTTCCACGTCGCCAGCGAATCGAGGAACTCGTACCGCCCGCGGTGGTCGTCCACGGCGGCGGCTGGGCTGGCGCTGAGGTGCATAACCGGATACTGGCCGTCGGCCGTGTAGACCGGCCATTTGGGGAGGCCGGGGCCGTTCGGATCGCCGGTGCGGGCGAAGTTGCTCCAGTAGGTCGAACATCAGGCCGGAGAGCTTGAAGTCCTCGGGCGTCCAGGGGAGATTTTTCGAGGCCAGCGCGCCGAACACGAATTCGATCTCGGAGGAGTGATACGCGCCGTGCGAGGCCTCGCCAGCCGGCTGGGGCGGAGCCTGATCGAACTCATACCGGTACACGGGTGAGTGGCCGGTGGCGGCCTGCATCTCGATCCACTTCCAGGTGGAAAAGCCGATGAATTGGTCGCCGGCTAAGTCCTGTGCGGATCGCTTGGCTTGCTCGCCGGTGGCCGCCGGGTAGAGCTTCAGGAAGGCGTCGGCCTTGGCGCCGTAGACCGCGTGCGCGCGCTTGGCGAAGTTCTCGGCGGTGGGCGCATCGCTCTTGAAGATGGTCTGGTAGGTTCCCTCGTCCCGATTCCATCCGGCCAGCAGCGGGACGTGGCTCTGCTTTCCGCTCGAGTAAATCGCCCAGGCGGTCGCGGGCAGGAAGTAGCCGTCCACATCGGGCGAGAAGCGGACCGTCCCAAGTTTGAGGGCGGCGGCCAGAAGCTCGCCGGCCGGCTTGGCTCTGAGCTCCTCGATGGAATGCGGGCCAAGCGACGCGGCGAACCTGCTATCGTCCTGCTCGGCCGTTGCCAGCGGTTTCAGATTGAGCGTGGTGCTGAAGAACGCGCCGCTCTCGCCGATCGCACGCTGAAACAGGCCCTGGGTCAGCGGCGATGCCATCAGCGCGCTGACCGAGAACGATCCCGCCGATTCGCCGAAGATGGTCACATTCCCGGGGTCGCCGCCGAAAGCCGCGATGTTTTCGTGGACCCACTGCAAGGCCGCCACCTGATCGAGCAGGCCGTAATTGCCCGAGGAGCCGTGTCCCGACTCCTGCGCCAGTTGGGGGTTGACGAAGAAGCCGAACAAGCCCAGGCGGTAGTTCATGCTGACCACCACCACACCCTTCTTCGCCAGGTTCTCTCCATCCTGGCGCGGTTCCGAGGCCGCGCCCGCAGCGAAGCCGCCGCCGTAAATCCACACCATCACGGGAAGCCGCTTTTCGGACGAAGCCGCCGGCGTCCACACGTTCAGGTACAGGCAGTCTTCGCTCGGCCCGGCATCGCGAAAAATCATGTCGGAGTAGATGCGCCCCTGCATGCAACGAGACCCGAACTCGGTCGCCTTCCGGACGCCGGTCCAGCCCGCGGCCGGCTGTGGGGCCTTCCAGCGCAACGCGCCTACGGGCGGGGCGGCATAGGGAATGCCCTTGAAGATGCGGACTTGTGAATCCGCGCTGGTGGCGCCTTCGACGACGCCCTTGCCGGTGGTGACCCGGTCGGCTGCCGCGAGCGGCGCCGCCAGTATGATTGCCAATGCGAGAATTCTCACTGTGCCCCCTTGTCGATTCGACGTCCCCTATAAGGTAGCGCGCGGCGAGGCGGGACGGTGCTTGGTGAGGGCGTTCAGCGGAACAGTAGCCAGAGCAGAAATGCGGCCAGCACCGGCGCGGCGAATCCTGTCCAGCGCGAGCGAAGGAGGCGGGCCATCTGCTTGAAGTCGTCGCGAACCAGCGCGCGGAATCCCGGCGTGGCCGACAGGCTCTCTTCGATCAGGGCGCGGACATTGGTGCGGAGCAACTCCTGCGCGCCCCGGCGATCCGCAATGACCACCGTCGCGGCATTGGACCCGGCGGTGGATTCGGCCAGCTTGCGGCGGAGCTCGGGAGGGACTTCAGCGACGGTGCGATAGAACACGGTCCGGTGGCCATCGGCGATCAGGATGGCCGAGGTCTTTACCGTTCCATGGCCGGCGGAATCTTCCTTCACACGTGCACCTCTCCGCCCTTCGGCACGCCGTCCTCGATCCCGACCTTTTCGAGCACAATGCCGATGAAGCCAAGGGCCGCTTTCGAGAGCGCCTTGTCTTTACGATAGACCAGGCCGAGGAGCCGGATCATGGGTTCCGGGGCGAGAGAAACGGCCGCCAGACGCCCTGTCCGAATGTCTTCGCGGCAGTTCGACTCCGCCAGGAACGACAAGCCCAGGCCCGCCATCACGAAGCGCTTGATCATCTCGCTCGAATCGAGCTCCATGGCGATGTGGATGGAGTCTTCCACCAGCTCGAGCCATTCGTTGAGACGCGCCCGCGTGCTTCCGTATTTCGGCAGCAGGAGTGGATAGGGCACCAGTTCCTCCGCCGCTACCGCCCTTCTTGCCGCCAGCGGATGGCGCATGGGCAGCGCCACTTTGACTTCGTCGGAGTGAATCTTGACCACCTGGAGTTTGCGGTCCTGTATGGGAAGCTGGGTGAAACCGAAATCCGCCAGGTTGTCCTGGATGGCCTCGGCGATCTTCGAACCGTACTGCCGCTCCACCAGCAACTGGACGTTGGGAAACCGACGGCTGTATTCGGCGAACACCTCCGGCAGCACGTAGATGCAGGTAGCCTCGTTGGCGGCGATGATCAGCTCGCCGCGAGGCGTTCGCTCCAGCTCGTTGATGGCGTCCTGGGATTGCCGCCGGAGCGAGAGAATCTGCTCGGCATACTGGCCGAAGATCTTGCCGGCGGTGGTGAGCGAAATGCGGCTGCCGAAGCGCTCGAAGAGCTGCGCATTGAGCTCCTGCTCCAGTTGGCGCACCTGTGCGCTGATCGCAGGCTGCGTCCGGAAACAAGTCTGGGCGGCCTTCGAGAAGCTCTTTAGCCGAACAATCTCAAGAAACGTGTGAAGCTGGTCGAGATCCATACCGCCGGGCGACACACTCCTGCCGCGTGGGCTTGCTAACAATTGTAACAGGCGATCCCGCGTGGCGCGCGACGCTTTTTCAGGGGTTTTTAGGCCGGGCAGGGCTTCCAGGCGCCTAAGGGGCGCCGGAGTCTGGCCGATAAGGGACGTGAGGTCTTAACATGCGCGAAGGACGCTCGTCCGCAAATGTCTGGGTGGTCGTCAGAGTCCGGGGGCAGGAGTTTGCCTTTCAGGCGGCGCAGGTGCAGGAGATTCTGAGGATGCCGGCCACAACGGCCATCCCGCTGGGCCGCCCGCAAGACCGCGGCGTCATCAATCTACGCGGCCGAATCCTGCCGCTCATCGACATGCGAAAGCTGTTCGGCTGGAAGACCATTCCGGAGGAATTGGACGATTTCTACGCGCTCATGAATCAGCGCGAGGAGGATCACCGCAAGTGGCTCACGGAGCTGGAAAGGTCGGCCGTGGAGGGGACCGAATTCCGCCTGGCCACGGACCCGCATAAGTGCGCGTTCGGCCGGTGGTACTACTCGTATCAGTCCGGCTCGCCGTGGATCACGGCCTTGCTGGGGATGTTCGAGGCCCCGCACGCCAGGATTCACGGCATTGCGTCCTCAATCGGCGAACTCACGCGCGCCGGCAAGAAGGAAGAAGCGTGCTTGCTGATCGAGCGGAGTCGAAATGCGGAGTTGCAGCAGATGATTTCCTTGTTCAAACAGCTCAAGGACCTCATGCGCGAGACCGTCAAAGAACTCGCAATGGTGATCGTGGGTCCGCGCAGAACTTTTGCCGTTGCCATCGATCATGCAGTCGCGGTAGAGACGATTCCGCCGGACCTGATCAAAGGAGTGCAAACGGACGTCCTGGCGCACGGAAGCGGGCTCATCCATAGAGTGGCAGAGCGCACCGCCGCCAAATCCCTTGCGATGATCCTGGAGCCCGAAATGTTCATGGGCCGGTGAGGCGCGCGGCGGAGAACCTACACCTTGTCCGGAATCGTGAAGCCGGGGCGGTAGCCGCGGTCGGCGTCATGCAGCATACGGTCGGCCTGGTCGTCGGCGATTACCCGCTCGGTGGTGGGGTCGAAATTCAAGGTGCGGCCCAGGCGATACGAAACGTTGGCCAGGTGCACCAGGGTGCATGAGATGTGCCCTTCCTCGACCGGCGCCGCGAGATCTTCCTTCTTGCGGCTGCGAACGCAATCGATGAAATTGGCAAAGTGATTTTCCTTGCCGCGGGCCACCGGACTGGGATCTTGTGTTTCGCCCAGCCAGTATTTATAGGTTTCGTATTCCTGAATCGCCAGATAGCCGCCCGGTCCGTAGAAGATATTCCCGATGGTGCCGGGCTTGCCCATGGGCGCGCCAAGGGCTGCTGTCTTTTCGGCGCCGGCCAGACCTGCCGGAGGCAACGCACTGGCCCCACCGAAGACGCCGATTTCCGCTTCGTGGTTGGTGATCCAATGACGCACTTCGAATTCCATGAGGCGGCGTTTGCCGTCCGGCATGTTGAACTCGTACGAGCAGTTGAGTACGTTGGGCGTTTCCTGGTCGTCGTCGAACATGACGTGACCGCCCATCGCAGAGACTTTGTTAGGGAAACCGACGCCGAGGCCCCAGCGCGCCGCATCGATTTCGTGGATGCCCTGGTTGCCCAAGTCGCCGTTTCCGGTGTCCCAGAACCAGTGCCAATTATAGTGGTAGCGATTGCGCGTGAAGCCGCGGTCGGGAGCGGGGCCCAGCCACAGATTGTAGTCGAAGCCCGCCGGAACGGCCTCGCGCGGCTTGCGGCCAATGGTATCGCGCCACTTGTAGCAAAGGCCGCGCGAGAGGTAGACGTCGCCGACCAAGCCGTCCCGCAGCTTTTGAATGGCCTCCCTGGCGCCGGCGCTCGACCGGCTCTGCGTGCCGTGCTGCACGATGCGGTTGTACTTATTCGCCGCGGCCACCAATTGCTTGCCTTCCCACCAACTGTGAGACAGCGGCTTTTCCACGTAGGCGTCCTTGCCAGCCTGGCAGGCCCAGATCCCCATAAGCGAATGCCAGTGATTGGGAGTGGCGACGGTGATGGCGTCGATGGATTTGTCCTCGAGCATTTTGCGGATATCGGAGAACGTCGCAGGGCGGGCGAGGCCGAGCTGCTCGATGTCCGCAAGGCGCTTCGCGAGGACGTTTTCGTCCACCTCCACGACGGCTGCCAGTTCGACGCCGGGGGTCGCCTTCACCTTCTTGATGTGATCGAAGCCGCGGCTGCGCAGCCCGACGACGGCGACGCGCACCCGGTCGTTCGCTCCGAGCACACGGCGCGGCACGACGAGAGCCGCTCCGGCCGCTGCCTTCAGCAAATCCCGGCGGTTCAAATCCAGGGACATTTCATACCTCTTTCCTGCGCGACGAAGCTTCGGCCAGGATCCAAGCCCCTCCGCACATCGCCACGGCAATGAACGCGCTGGACCATTCGTTGGGGTTGCGCGGAGCGCCGACTACTCTTGAAAGGCCCAGGACTCGCGGGCCATGAAGAACCAGGACCCACAGGGCGAACATGGTTCCGAGCATAAAGGCCCCCCAACGCTCCATCCATCCGCTGGCGATACTGAGGCCGGCGGCGATGAAGCCAGCGCCTGTGAGCCAGGCCCAAAACAAGCCTCCGGGAATCCACGGAGGAACGAGGCTGGCGATGAAGGCGAGGATGAAGAAATGGTCGATGCCAAAAACCACCGCCGAAACGGCGAAGAGGTAGCGGCCCAACGCTCCCGCCCATCGAGAAAACCGGGCGTCCCCGGGGAGCGCTGCAGCCAGGACCAAAGCCGCCCCGGCGATCGCCAGCGGCTCAAAGACCACCGTGCGAATGCCGATATCGAGCGGATGAGCGATTGCCCTGGGCACCTCAAGAAGCAGCGCGCACAAGATGAAGAAGATCGCGAAGAGCGTCGCGGACTGGCGCACCCACTTATTGGCCGCAATGCTCAGACCGGCCGCTACGAGGAACGCTCCAGTCAACCAGACCGCCAGCGGGTATGCGGGGACAAATGGGATCACCGGCATCGCGTCGCCGCCAACACGGGCGCAAATCAGATTTTCAGCGCCGAAAGCGACGATGGCGACGGCGAATACAAGCCGGCCGCATTTGGCGATCCGGTGCACGGCAACACCCATCATAAGCTAGCCGGCAGCCTCGGCACCCTCCAGCAGCGCCGCCGCGGCGCGGTCCAGAAACCACACCACCGGCCGGCTCTCGCGCGCGCCGATCTGCGCGGGATAATGCAGTGGGTCGTACGGCTCGTTGAAGACACTCCGCAGGGCCTCCGCCTTGTCCGCTCCGGCGACCAGCACCACCGTGCTCCGCGCGGCCAGCAGCGGCCCCGGCAGCAGCGTGATTCGCCACATCGATTTCTTCTCCACGTAGACGGCCGCGGTGATTCCCTGCCGGTCCTCGATGAGCGACTGGCCGGGAAACAGGCTCGCGGTGTGCGCGTCCGGTCCCATGCCGCGGTGAACTACGTCGAACTCCGGCATCTCTCCCGGGTCGAGCCCGAAGAACTCGCGGATCTCCTGGGCGTACGCGCGCGCCGCAGTCTCGGCAATGAGCTCGCCGCGCATGCGATGTACGTTCCGCTGGGGCACATGGGCCGGAACCAGCAGTGTCTCGGCGGCCAATTTGTAGTTACTCTCCGCGTCGGTGGGCGGAACGGCGCGTTCGTCCACCCAGAAGATCTGTATGCGGTCCCAGGGCAGCTTCATTGCGGCCAGGCGTGTGAACATCGGCTTGGGCGTCGTGCCGCCGGAAAGGGCCAGCGTGGCGTAACCGCGTCCGCCGGCCGCCTCCTCGAGCCGCTCCCCGGTGTATGCCGCACACGCCTCCGCCGCTGCCTTCGCATCGGGAAAAGAGCGCCACTCAAAAGGCACGGCTCACCTCCGCGAGAGTCTTTTCGAAAACCGGGTCCCGGCCCGCGATGCCGAGCTCGGTTCCAAGCAGCTCAGCCTCACTCAGCCGCGGCGCGGCGGTGCAACTCTTGAGCGAACCGATCTCGATCAGGACGGCCGTGCCCTCCACACGCCGGACGGAGATGGTCTGGGCTCCCGCCTCGAGCACCATCCCTTCTATGCCGCCGGCCACCGGGGCGACCTTTTCGAAGACCGCGGGGAGTTCGGCGCCACAAGCTGCCGCGACCCAGGCTGCAAGGTAATATGCAGTCGAAGGCGCGGCGCTGGCCGAGTGCTGCACGCGAACGCGCGTCAGGCGCGGGATGAGGTCTCGCCGGGCGGGGTCCTCGAAGATCTCCGCCACGATTTCGCGCCATCGCGTGACGCTGGTCCAGGCCAGATCGGCCACCTGGCCGCGGCCCGCGGCAGCCGCTCCCGCCAGACGGGCCAGCGCCGGGCGGGGATCCTCAAAATCCCGCGAGTCCACGATGATCCGGTTGGCCCGCGAGTACAGCCGTTCGAGCGCGGGCAGCCCGAAGAAGCGGGGGCTGCGGCACCAGATGGCGACGGGCAAATCGGGCGCGGTGATCGCCCGGAGGATGGGTTCGGCATCCGGCAGACTCGCATCGGACGCGGCGATTTCGATCTGCTCGCAACAGATTCGCCGCTCGCGGCCGAGCGGCCTCCAGCATTGGGCGGTAACACGGTATTCGAGAAGAGGCTCCACGCCGCTGCGGACGCGGACGATGACTGCGCGGTTGGGATGGTCCTGCATCACCTGGGCCAGGGTGCGGGCAATCCCCGCGGCGGCCTCGTTCTCATCGGCCAGCACGATCACGGTCATCGCGCAGGCGCGAAGCACGCCATGACCTTCGGGCGTTTCCGATTCTTTGCCGAGCGACGCCCACAGCGAATGCAGGTCCTTCAGAATCCTCTCCGGCGTCACGGCCGCGGTCACGGTCTTCTCCAGACGTGCCCGCGCCGCGCCAGCATGTCGGAGGCGGCTGGGGGCCCCCACGTCCCGGCGGCGTAGTTGGGATAGTCGAATTTCTGGCCGCCCCAGGATTCGAGCACCGGCTCGACAATCGCCCAACTCGCCTCGACCGCGTCCTGCCGGATGTACAGCGTCGAATCGCCCACCATGGCATCGAGCAGCAGCGTCTCGTAGGCGCTCGGCTCGCGCGCCCCGAAGCTGGCGCCGTAATCGAAATCCATAGAAACCGGCCGCAGCCGCATCCCCGCGCCCGGCTGTTTGGAGACGAAGCGAAGCGAGAGCCCTTCCTCGGGTTGTATGCGGATGATGAGCAAGTCGGGCTCGATCACGGAGCCGTTCGAGGCGCCGTCGCTGAAGGGAGCGTGCGGCGCGGGGTTGAAATGGATCGCGATGTCGGTCACCTGCCGCGGCAGGCGCTTGCCGGTACGCAGGTAGAACGGCACGCCGGCCCAGCGCCAGTTTTCGACGAAAAGCGTAACGGCGGCGTAGGTCACGGTCTGGGTATCCGGCTGAACGCCCGGCTCCTCGCGGAAACCGGGGACGTCGGCCCCACCGATTCGCGCCCTGCCGTATTGCCCGGGCACCGCGTTGAGCGCCACCTCCTCGGGCTTCATGATGTGGACTGACCGCAGCAGCTTCGCACGCTCGTCCCGCACGGCGCCGGCTTCGTAGACCGCAGGCGGCTCCATACCGATGGTAGACATGACTTGCAGCAGGTGGTTCTGAATCATGTCGCGCAGCGCGCCGGCCTCCTGGTAATACGCGCCGCGGCCTTCCACGCCGATCGCCTCGGCAGCCGTGATCTGCACCTGGCCGATATACCGGCGGTTCCAGACGGGCTCGAAGATGCCATTGGCAAAGCGGAAGGCGAAGATATTCTGGACGGTCTCTTTGCCCAGGTAGTGGTCGATGCGGTAGATGCTGGACTCCGGGAACACGCGCCCGAGCGCTTCGTTCAACTCACGGGCGCTGGCCAGGTCGTGCCCGAAAGGCTTTTCGATCACCAGGCGCCGCCAGCCATTGCCGTGCGCCAGACCTGCCGCGCCGATTCCCGCAGCGGCCGTCTCATACTGGCTGGGCTGGAGCGAAAGATAAAATAGCACGTTGCCGCCCGTCTCGAACCGCCGCTCGACGTCGTTCAACTTCTCGCCAATCCGGCGATACAGGTCCGGGTCGCCGGTGTCGCCCGCGACATAGAACAACGTGCGCGCGAAGGAGTTCCACAGTTCCTCGTCGAGCGGAACTTCTTTGAGGAACTCGGCGAGCGCACCGCGGATCTTCTCTCGAAACTGGTCGTCGCTGAGACGCGTGCGCGAGGTGCCGATTGCGGCGAAGCCCGGAGGGAGCCGCCGCTCGGAGGCCAGGCTGTAAAGCGCCGGCATCAGTTTGCGGCGCGTCAGGTCGCCGTTGGCTCCAAAAATCGCGATGGCGCAGGGTGGCAGTCGGCGCTCGAACCGCAGAGAGTCCTGGAAAGGATTGTCCCGCCCCATATGACCACAACTTAGCATGGAGGGGGCGGCGAAGCCGGGGGCTACGAGAACAGCTTCGCCAGCGGCACCAGCGATGCACTGATCACCGACAGCGCCGGCACGACGAGAACAACTGCCGGGCTCAGCAGAAATGGCTCTTCCAGCATGGGCGAGCGCCTGCCGTCCACGCGACCAGTCGCCTCGCGCTGCCGCCTCCACGAGCGCACGAACATGATCCCGGCGGCGAGATTCACGATTCCCAGGATCGAGAACTGCGCTATGGAGCTTGGCCCGCTCGTCATGGCCGAGACAATTCACATTCCCGCGGCGAAGAACCAAAGGACCGCCGCCCATTTGTACGCCGTTCCCTGTGTCATATGCGTCAGACCATCACGGTGAACGTCGTATCGCTCCGCGTGACCGGGCGGTATAGCGTGTCGCGCTCCACCGGGTCGCGGCCGGATTCGCGGATCAGATGCAGCAGCTCAGTGCGCCGCAGCGATTGCGCGGTGGTGGCACCGGCATCGTGGTAGATCTTCTCCTCGACGATGGTGCCGTCCACGTCGTCCGCGCCGAACCGCTGCGCTACCTGCGCGATCCGCGGCGTCATCATCACCCAATACGCTTTCACGTGCGCGATGTTATCGAGCAGAAGGCGCGCCACCGCGATGTTCTTGAGGTCGTCGAAGCCGGACGTCTTGGGCACGTGCTGCAGCGGCGTATTGTCCGGATGAAACGCCAGGGGGATGAAGGTCTGGAATCCGCCGGTCTCCTCCTGGAGCGCGCGCAACTTCAGCAGGTGATCCACGCGGTCTTCTTCGTTTTCGATGTGGCCGTAGAGCATGGTGCAGTTGGTCTTGAGGCCCATGCGATGGGCGGTGCGCGCCACCTCGATCCACTCCTCGCCAGCGATTTTGTGGTCGCAGATGATTCGCCGCACGCGTTCGCAGAAGATCTCCGCGCCGCCTCCGGGCAAGGAATCGACGCCGGCCTCAATCAACCGCCCGAGGACGTCGGCGTAAGCCACCTTGCTCCGCTTCGCGAGGTAGGCGATCTCCACCATGGTGAGCGCCTTCAGGTGCACGCGCGGAAAGCGCTGCTTGAGGCCGCGGAACATCTCGCAATACCAATCGAGGGTCAGCTCGGGGTGCAGCCCCCCGACAATGTGGAACTCGGTGATCGCCTCGCTATAGCCGCGGCCGGCGGTTTCCCACACCTGATCGAGCGACATGGTGTAGGCGCGCGGGTCCTTCGCCCGCTTGCCGAAAGCGCACAAGCGGCAACTGGCGACGCAAACGTCGGTGGGATTGATGTGACGGTTGACGTTGAAGTAGGTGACGTTGCCGTGTAGGCGTTCGCGAACCTGGTTGGCCATGTAACCCACCCCGAGCAGGTCGGAGCTGCGGTAGAGCGCCAGGCCGTCTTCGAGTCCCAGACGCGTTCCCCCGGCGACTTTTTCCAGGATTGGCTTCAGACGCTGGTCCTCGATGTCGATTTCCATTTCAAGCCCCGGAACGAAGGAGTAGGATGTCTGCGGCCCAGAAGCCGAAGAACAACATGCTGACGTAGCCATTCACGGTGAAGAACGCGGCGTTGACGCGCGACAGGTCGTTCGGCTTCACCAGGCTGTGCTCATAGGCGAGCAGCGTGGCGATGGCCGCGAGGCCCACCAGGCTTATCGGCCCCAGTCCAAACGTGTAGACGAGCGCGAGGAGGCACACCAGCATCAGGATGTGGAAGCCGCGCGCGATGGCCAGTGCGCCCGCGATGCCGAACCGCCGCGGGTAGCTGAAGAGCCCTTCGGCGACGTCGAATTCGTAGTCCTGGCACGCGTAAATGATGTCGAAGCCCGCGGTCCAGAGCATCACCGCCGCGGTGAGCGGCAGGATGCGCCAGTCGAGCGATCCGCGTAGCGCGATCCAGGCGGCGGCGGGAGCGATGCCAAGCGCGAAGCCGAGCACCAGATGAGAGAACGTGGTGAAGCGCTTCGTAAAGGAGTAGCCCCACAGCACCGCTAGCGCCAGTGGCGCCAGGGCCAGGCAAAGCGGACCCAGCATCCGCGCCGCCAGCAGAAACACCAGCGTCGTCGCCGCCAGAAAGGCCCAGGCGAAGGACCTCGACAGCAAGCCGGCGGGAAGGTGCCGCGAGCGCGTGCGCGGATTGCGCGCGTCTATATCCGCGTCCAGCAGGCGGTTGAACGACATTGCCGCCGAGCGCGCGGCCACCATGGCCACCACCATCCAGGCCAGTTTCGCTGCCAGGCCCCGGACGTTATAGCCGGAGTCGCGGACGGCCAGCAACGCGCCCACGCCGGCGAAGGGCAGCGCAAAAATCGAGTGCTCGAACTTGATCATCTCGAGTGTGAGGACGAAACGCTTCCAAAGGCTGCGCATAGCGGAGACACGCCGCTTCTCGCTATCATTTTAGTCCATGCGCTCCACTGCTTTGCTATTGTTGGCGCTGGCGCTCGCCGGCTGCGGTTCGAAGCCGGCCGCGCTGGACGATTACGGCACTCGTTTGGTCACGCTCCCCGGAGGCCAGCAGGTGCGCGCCGAGACGATGATCGACCCGCGGGACCAGGCCCGCGGCATGATGTTCCGCGACTCCCTGGCGGCGGACCGCGGCATGTTGTTCCTGCATCGCGAGCTAGGAAACTATCCGTATTGGATGTATCAGGTGCGCATTCCGCTCGACATGATCTGGATGAACTCCGACCACCGCGTTGTGGAGATTGCCGCCGATGTGCCGCCGTGCAAGACCGACTCCGCGCATTGCCCTACCTATGGCGGGCACTTCCGGGCGCAATACGTGCTCGAGCTGGCGGGCGGCATGGCGGCCAAGTACGGGATCAAGGCGGGGGACACGCTGGAATTCTGAGCGGCCCTAGATGCTGGCGGGCGCCCAACCGGCCTGCAGGCTGGTGGGTGCGCGGGGGACCAGGGACACGCTGGGGCCGAATTCGCGGGCCAGGGCCTTGGCCGTATCCGGCGCCGGGGAAGCTGTCAGGCTGGCCAGAGAGCGGATCGATTCGGCCTCGCCGAACCGGGCTTGGCCGTCGTACACGCTGGCCAGTTTGTGCAGCGCGGGCACCAGATCGCCAGCCGGCTCGTCGGCCGGGGCGATGGCAATGCCGTAGCGCAGCAGCCGCTCGGCTTCCGGAAACTTGCGCTGCGCCGCGTACAATCCTCCGAGCCTGAGGAAATGCTTCGACAGAGCGGTAGACCCCTGTCCCAGCACCCCGGTTCGGATTTCGATGGAACGCCAGAGCAACGGCTCGGCTTCATTGTACCGGCCCAGCGAGTGATAAAACTCGCTGATCTTATCGAGAGTGACGGCGACGTCCCAATCGTGCGGCCCGAGCGTCTGTTCCTTGATGGCGAGCGCACGCCGGTGGGCATAGAGCGCGGCCGTCGGCTCGCCCTGCGCCAGATGCACGTCGCCCAGGCCGTCCAGCGCCCAGGCCAGCATCGTGTGCTTAGGCCCGAGCGACTGTTCCGCGGTCTTCAGCACGCTCTCATAGAGGCTCCGCGCGGCATCGTACTGCCTGGTCGCCTTGTAAGCGCCCGCCAGGTTCGTGAGGACCTCGAGCACGGAGGGATCCCCTTCGCCGAATGCCTGGCTCAAAATCTTGGAGGCCGTCTTCAGGGAGCGCTCCGCTTCCGCGTATCGACCCTGGCTGCACTGCACCACACCCAGGCGGTTCATGGACCGGCCGACGCGGGGATCGCCCTCGCCGAACGAACGCGCCTCTTCGATGGCCCGGGTCAGATACCCTGCCGCGGCGTCGAACTCCCCTCTACGGAACGCGGCCTCGGCGTTGCGCGATAGCGTCTCCCAAGCCGCCTCCGGGGAGATATCCGCTTCCCGGGCCGCGCGTCCGGGAACGGCCTGCAGCACCCTTCCAAACAGCTTGCGGACTCCCGTCATCACGCCGCTCACCGTCTCCGGCTCTTCGAACGGCAAGCCCACCACACGCCTGGCGAACGAAGCGAACTGCCGGCTGATCTGGGCCTTCGCAGAGATCAATCGACTGTTTTCCAGGGCATCGTGGAGGTCGTTTTCGGCGTCCACCAGGGCCGCATAGACGTCGAGGCCGGTCAGCCTCTCGATTTCGGGGACGCTCGCGGCCGGGCAGCGATTCGCGATCAGGCGCACCGCCCGGTAACCGCATCCATGCCGCAGGCTATCGGCCACGCGCTTGGCAAGCGCGAGCGACAGCGGGTCCCTCATAGTCACCACGTAGACTTCGTCGATGTGCTTCAGCAGCGGAGCGGAAAAGTTCTGAATCCCGCGCCCCAGGTCCACCACGCTCCAGGCATAGCGGGAGCGCATGAAATCGAGCACCGCGCCGAACGGCGCCGCATCGGGAGCTTCCTTCGCGGCTATTGGGGCGGGCGCGGCCAATACCTCGACCCCGGAGCATTCGCTCACCAGGGCCTTCCAGTAGCTCTCGTCCAGCCGGTCCGCGTTCGCCGCGGCGTCGAGAACCGTGTACTGGCTGCGGCCGTTGGTCAGGAACTTCACCATCCCGCAGGTGAGATCGAAATCGGCCAGGCCGGCCAGCCGGCCGCTTTCACGGGCCAGACTGACGGCTGCGTGTACCGCGATGGTGCTGGCCCCGCATCCGCCCTTGGCCGACATGAAGCCGATGACGCGGCCCCTGGCGGCCGACGAGCCGCTCTGCACCTTCGGGCGCGCATCCTGAATCCGCTCGATGACCTTCGCCAGCGGCTCCCCGAACGGCATGTACAGGTAGTCGCGGGCACCCGCCCGAACGGCTTCGAGGATGGCTTCCGGATCGGCGCTTCTGTTGACGAAAACGACCGCCGAATTCGGCGCCGCTTTGGTCAGCGTCCGCGCGAGCGTCTGAATCGAGCCGCGGTCCGCGGGCTGCTCCGCCAACAGCAACTCGGGATGCAGGCTTCGCAAACGCGACAGCAACGCAGGATCGGGCCGGTCCGTGCGCTCCTCGAACACCACCTGCACGGGCAACTGCCGCAGGCACGCCTGGAGCTCCGAGCACACTACAGGCGTGGTTGCCAGCACGCCCACCGTCACTCGTTCGCTCACACTCATTTGCGGAGCACTCAGACGCGAGGCTCCTTATTGATTATAGTGAGCGCTCCGAGCGCAATGCATCACTTAACCTCATGGAATCAGCAATATCGGTACTAATCGCGCGAGGCTAATGGCCGTCCGAGTACTAGTACCTTGCGCGCGGTTTGGAGCGGCGGCGCTGCGGGATCACTTCTGCGCTGGCGTTTCGAGTGCCGCAATCCGCTGCCGGATCGTCTCGGCGTCCTTCGCCTTCGGCACAAGCTCCAGGTACTTCCTGTAATGCTCGATGGCTCCGGCACGATCGCCCTTCACGGCTAATACCGAGCCGAGCAGGCTCTCCGCTCCCGGCAGCTCGTGAACGGTATCGAGTTCGACGGCTCTGCGAACGCTTTTTTCGGCGTCGTCCAGGCGTTTGAGCTGGAAATCCGCCACGGCGTCGTAAAAGTAAAGGCCGGGGAACTCGACCGGATTGAGCGCCAGCGCCGCGGTCGTCACGTGAACCGCGTCTTCGACGCGCCCCTCGCTCAGCGCCAGCCGCGCGAGCTGCAAATAGGGCTTGAGGTATTTGGGGTCTGCATCGACGGCGTGCTGGCAAGCGGTGCGCGCGTCCTGGGGTTTCCCCTCCACCACCAGGACCTCTCCCAGGTCGCTCCACGCCGGCGCGTACTGCGGGTAGATCCCAACCGCGCGCTCGAAGTCCGTTTGCGCGGCGTCCCACTTCTTCCGGCTCATGGCCGCGACGCCGTTCTCATACGCCTTCCTGGCGTCCTTGGGTGCGTTGACCGACGTGATGGAGACCGAGGAGCCCTCGTGGTCGCCCAGGCGCTTGAGCACGATGATCGCGCCCTGGTGGAGGCTCGTGGTGACGCTGTGGTAGCCCGCCAGCCGGATGGTCACCGGACACGAATCGGGAACCTGAACATCGAGGCAGTCCAGGCGACTCTGGCAGGGGGTGTCGTTCCGGACGTAGTATTGGATCACGCCGTTGCCGAAGATCTGAAACGCGCAGGCCGCCACCAGTTGGCGGTTGGGCGCTGGAATAATCTGCGGCGATGTCGGGAGCGGAGTGCCATCTTCGAGGACAATTTTCGCAGTGTGAATTGTGTTGTTGATCTGGCCAAGACAGGCCGCCGCCAGCACACAGACACCTGCTATTACGAACCGTTTCATGCCCGATTCCCTTCCCGAAGAACCGCCCACCAGCCAGTATAGCGCCGCCTCACAATTGGACACCCTCCGGACCGCTCCACCGCTTCAGGCGCGCCCGTACGGCCTTGACCGAGTCGGCGACCGGCTGGATACCGCTCACCACCACGTCGGCGAACAGGCGCGTGGGCAGCACGTACCTCTGCGCCATCGGCCGCACCGTGGCCGCATACTGCGACGCCACCGATTCCGGCGAACGCCCGCGCTCCCGCAGGTCTCGCGCCAGCCTCCGCTCGAAGCACACCTCATCCGACGTATGCACGTAGACTTTGGTTCCTAGCAGCCTCCTGACATCCTCCCAGTAAAGAGCCCACATGCCTTCGACTATGCCGAAGCCGGCCGTCGGCACCGCCTCGGTCTCCCCGGTCCGGAGGTGGCGCGTGAAATCGTAGACCGGAATCTCTACCCCCTGGCCGCCCGCGAGCGCGCTCAGGTGCGCGAGCAACAAATCGTGCTCGATCGCATCCGGCTCGTCGAAGTTCGTCTGAGCCCGCTCGTCGAGCGGTAAGTGCGCCAGTTCGCGGTAGTACGAATCGAGGGAGATGACCGGACCGCCCAGGGCCAGCGAGAGCGCCCGCGCCAGTTCCGTCTTCCCCGAGCCCGATGGGCCAGCAATTCCGATCAGGTACATGCCGCAGTCCAGGGTACACTCAAAATGAATGCCGTCTCAAGACGCGTCCCGCCCCGATCCCGACCGCCTGCTTCGCCAGGCTATGGCGGAAGCGCCGGGCGACCGCCGCGAGCGGCTCAAGATTTTCCTGGGTTACGCCTCGGGCGTGGGAAAGTCGTTCCGCATGTTCGACGAGGCGCGCCGCCGCCGCGAGCGCGGCCAGGACGTGGTTGTAGGCGCCCTCCAGCCCCATCGCTCGCCCGAGATCGACGAGATCCTCAAGTCCCTTGAAGTAATCCCGCCGATTGTCATCGACGGCGTTCCTGTGGTGGACGTCGAGACCGTTCTCCGGCGCCACCCGCGCGTATGCGTCATCGACGGGCTGGCGTACGACAACCCTCCCACCGCTCGCCACCCCTATCGCTGGCAGGACACGCAGGAGCTGGTGGATCGCGGGATCGCCGTTATCGCCTCGGTGAACCTGCAGTACATCGAGGAGGAACGTGAGCGTGTCGGGGCCATCACCGGCAAACACGTCACCCAGACCATTCCTAAGGCGTTCCTGTACGGCGCCGACGAAATTGTGGTGGTGGATGTTCCGCCCGAGTCCATCGCTGGCCGCGTCGCCGAGGCTGGCGGGTCGGAGGAGCGAGTGGCCCTGCGTCTCTCCACGCTACGCGAACTGGCCCTGCTCCTCACGGCCGATATCGTCGATCGGCAGCTTGAAACGTACCTGGAAGCGCGGGGGATGGACCAGCTTTGGGGAGCACACGAGCGCATCCTGGTCTGTGTGACGCCGCGTACCAACGCGGACCGCATGATCGCCGCTGCCAAGCGCTGGGCGGAGCGCTTCCATGGCGAATTGCACGCAGCCTACGTAGAGCAACCGGAACTTTCGCCGCGCGACCGCCTGGCGCTCGACGCCAACCTCGCCAGCGCGCGCGAGGCCGGCGCCAAGGTAGCGATGCTGGGAGGCGAGGACTTCGTCGGCGCCATCGTCAACTACGCGCGCTCTCAGCGCATCACCCAGATCCTCATCGGCCACAGCCTGCGGCACAGTTGGTGGAACCGCCTGCGGGGCGGCCCCATCGATCGCCTCATTCGAGCCGCCGAAGGCATGGACCTGCGCGTGTTCCCACACTGAGAGCCCAGATGCCCGAACCTACTTCGAACCGCCGCGGCCGCCTGAAGGTCTATCTCGGTTACGCCGCCGGAGTCGGCAAGACGTACCAGATGCTCGCAGACGCCCAGGATCTGGCGCACACGGGCGTCGACGTCGTGATCGGCTACTTCGAATCGCATGGCCGCACCGACACCATCCTCAGGGCCGCGGGCCTGGAGAATATCCCCCGCCGCCAGATCGAATACCGCGGCGCCATCTTCGAAGAGATGGACGTGGACGCCATTCTGCGCCGCGAGCCGCGGGTCTGCCTGGTAGACGAGCTGGCCCACACAAACGTTCCCGGCTCCGGCCGCGAGAAGCGCTGGGAGGACGTTCTGGCGCTGCTCGAGCACGGCATCGACGTCTGCACCACGGTCAACATACAACACGTCGAAAGCCTCAACGACCAGGTTTGGCATCTGACGGGCATCCGCGTGCGCGAGACGGTCCCCGATTGGGTAATCAAAGAGGCGGCCGAGGTGGTGATGGTGGACGCCACGCCCCAGGCGCTCATCAATCGCCTCCTGCGGGGCGCCGTCTACGCACCGGAGAAGGCCCGCCACGCCCTCGAGAATTTTTTCAAAGAGTCCACGCTGGTTGCGCTGCGCGAGATGGCTCTGCGCGAGACGGCCCACGAGGTGGAAGTCCGGCACGTCACGCCGGCCATCTTCGAGGAACCCGGCGGCAATGATGGGGCCCGCGCGCCGGAGCGGCCCGTCGCCCCCACCGAACGGATTCTGGTGTACCTCACCGCCGATGCTTCCACGGCGCTCCTGATCCGCCGCGCTCGCCGCATCGCCGACTATGTCGAAGCCGAGTGCTTTGCCGTCATGGTCTACCGCGAGGGCGAGCTGGCCCGCACGCCGCCCGAGCGCCGCGCCGAGACCGAGCGCATCCTGAACTTCGCCCGCAACTTGCACATCGAGACGCGCACGCTCGAAGGACCAGACGTGGCCACCACGCTGGTGGAGTTTGCGCGCCTCCAACACATCACGCAGATCTTCGTGGCGCGCCCGCGCTACACGCACTGGCGCTGGTTCCTGGCACGCAACCTGATCCACAGCATCGTGCGCCAGGCCTCCGACATGGAAGTGGTCATCGTGGCCGATCGCGGCGCGGCGCCGTCGGAGGCGAAGCCACGGTAACCTGGAATCGATGCGCCTCGCGGTTCTCTCCGACATTCACGACAACATCTGGAGGCTGGCGGCGGCCCTCGAAGCAGTGCAATCCTGCGACGTGATGATCTGCTGCGGCGACCTCTGCTCGCCCTTCATCGTCCACCAGCTCGGCGGCGGCTTCGCCAAACCCATCCACATCGTTTTCGGCAACAACGACGCCGACCTTTTCCGCATCACGGCGAATGCGCAGAAATACCCGCAGATCAGCCTTCACGGCGAGTTTTTCCGCGCCGAATTCGACGGAAAGGTAGTGGCCGCCCAGCATTACGACAACATAGCCCGCCCGCTGGCCGCCTCCGGCGAATTCGACCTGGTCGCATTCGGCCACAACCACGTTTACGAGATCGCCCGCACTGGCCGGGCGCTGCTGGTCAACCCGGGCCCCATTATGGGCGCGAAATTCGACGCCGCCGGCACGTCTATCGGCGTCCCCTCGACGTTCGTCATCTACGACACCGCCGCCAACGCCGCGAAGGGTTACGAGCTGGTCCACTGCCCGGGCGACGGATGGCAGGCGCGGCCGAAGCCCTAAGTCCGCGCCGTTGTCAAGCTCCCGGCTGCCCGCGCCGCAGCTTCGCCGCAAACTTTTCGCGAAACTTGCGCACCTTGGGCGCCACGACGTAGGCGCAATAGGCCTGCTCTGGATTCTTCAGAAAATACTGCCGGTGGTATTCCTCGGCCGGGTAGAACGCAGCGGCCGGCCGCACCTCGGTCACGATCGGTTTGTCCCAGATCCCCGCCGCGTTCAATTCGCGGATGGCCGCCTCGGCGGTCTCGCGCTGCCGGTCCGAGTGCGTGAAGATCACCGAGCGGTACTGCTCCCCCACGTCCTCGCCTTGCTTATCCCGGCTGGTCGGATCGTGAATGGCGAAGAACGCGTCGAGAATCTCGCGATAGCTTCGGACCTCCGGATTGAAGGCGACCTGGACTACCTCGACGTGCCCCGTCTTGCCCGTGCACACATCGCTGTAGCTCGGGTTCGAAACGTGCCCGCCCGCGTACCCCGATTCCACCCCGAGCACCCCATCCATCTGCTGGTAGACCGCCTCCAGGCACCAGAAGCAGCCTCCTCCGAGAGTGGCCGTCTCTTGTTTCGGCATAGCTACTTCTAACCTACGCTATCCGGCGCCGCCGTGGGATGGCTTCACGGCCTAGCGCCGGCCGGCGGCTTGCGAAACGTCAGCGCGTAAAATCGCCCTTCCGTTAGCGTCTCCACGTGTACCTCCTGCATTTCGGGCGGCACCAGGTCGACGGGCGCAGCGACGGCTTCCTTCCGGTCCTTATAGAGCCCGCCCGGCATCTTCTCATAGACCTCCTTGACGTGCGCCTCGGTCTCGTCGGCAATGAGGAGCAGGCTGCCCGGTTTCGCGACGCGGATCATCTCGCGGATGGCCTTTGCTCGGTCGTTGAAGAAGTTGATGCCGCCCGAGTGAAAGACGACGTCGAAGCTTTCATCGGCAAACGGCAGGGTTTCGGCATTGCCGCACAACAGATCGGCGTCCATCCCCCAACGGCGCAGGTTGATCTGGCAATTCGCCAGCATTTCGGGCGACAGATCGAGGCCGCACAGCTTCGCGCCACGCGGCAGGTATTTGAAGTTGAGGCCGGTTCCGACGGAGGTTTCGAGCACGGAATCGCCCGGCTTCGCCTCCAGCAAACGCGTGTACCTCAAGAAGTGCTCGTCTCGATCCACCCCGTTCAAGGCGCACCACACTCGCTGTATGTCGTCATAAAAACCGCCGATCGTTTCGTACAGATGACGGTATTTCAGGTTGGAGCCAGTAAGATCTTCCGGCCCGAGTAACATGGGAATGCCGTGGCGGATCGGGAACCGCTCGCCCGATGGGCTCGCCAGCGCCTCCTGGCCGCGGTCGCTGACCATGTGCAGAGGTTCTCCGGTGTGCGGACTCCGCATCGAAGCGACCCTCGCCGGCTTGTTCGCCCAGAGTTGACGCCGCTTGTCAGGCTGGAGGAGCGCCCAGCCAATCGAGCCTAAGCCTCCGGCGAGCGCGAACCACAGGAAGGCGGCGCCGAAGCGTGCATCGAGCGCGAGCAGACAAGCCGCGCCTAGGGCGCCGGCGCCAACGGCGATCCTCTGATCCCTCCAGCCATGGTTCCATACCCACAGGATCTCGGCCGCAAACCAGTAGACCACCAGCGCGGCGGCGCCAATGCCGAATGGAGCGTAGACTCGGAACACACTGACCGGAAGCCAGCGTTGGCCCAGCGCCAGGAATACGACGCCCCAGAGCGGCAGCGAAAGCGTGGTGAGGAATCCGCCGAGGCGCAGGCCGGTAGCACGATAGAACGAGTAAGGCACGATGCTGCTCGCCGCGGCTAGCGTCATCCAGGCCACGTACTCCTTTGCCGGCAGGCGCGACCCGTGCCAGTGCCACGCCAGGCCTGGAAGCAGCGCGATGGCCGTCATCAGCACGAACCCACGCCAGGCCCTCTGCGTGCCAACGAACCAGGCGCTCATAATCGCACCCGTCCACACCCCCACCGGTGAAATTATGAAGCCGAGGCCGAACAAGCCGGCAATCGCGATAGCCACCGACTGCGACAAACGGTTCCTAGTCATTCCGCGATCCTCCCTGGAGCTTGAGAAGCATTGCCAGCGCCGGTTCGCCCCACTCGACGGAGGCGCGGGTGTGCGCGATCCCGTACTTGAGCGTGAGGAGCCAGAACGGCAGATGCGCATTCCCGGCGTTGTGCACACGCGCCTGCTTCTCGATTTCGAGCAGGGCCGCGAGCAGGCGCTTGTTGTCCTCGAGCGACCGCCTGACGTGCTCCGCGCTAACGCCGGCCGGGCCACTACGGCCGAAGAAGAGCTTCAGCAGGAATTCGTTCCGCGGCGGATCGTCGCGATAAGGCGCGGCGAGCCACCTCCGCAAACACGCGCGGCCCTTGGGCGCGAGCGAATACTCCTGCCGTTCCGGCCTCCCCTTCGACGCCGATTTCCGCGGGACGATCAGGCCCTCGGCCGCCAGCCGCTTGAGCGCCGGGTAGATCTGCCCGTAGCTCTCCCGCCAGAAGTACGCGACGCTCGATTCGACCGCCTTGCGAATATCGTAGCCGGACTTGCGGGGCTCGACGCTCAGCATGCCGAGGATCAGATACGCGGTCTGGCTTTGTCTCATACCTCTACTAGATACCTCTGTAAGATATATTTGTCAAGCCGTTAGACAAGCCGTGATCGTCCGCGCTACCATAGCCCCATGAATATACCCCGGCGCCTTCTTCTCCTCGCCATGCCGGCGTTGCTCCTGGGCCAGATGGCCAACCCATGGACGCCCGCCGATCTCATCGAGCCTGCGCAGCTTGCCACGCGCCTCAAGGGCCCGCCCGCGGCGCGGCCGCCAGTTTTCTACGTGGGTTTCGCCGTGCTTTACCGCAGCAAGCACATCCCCGGCGCCGAGTTCATCGGCCCGGCAGGCAAGCAGGAAGGGCTCGAAGCGCTCCGCGAGGCAGCTCTAAAGCACCCGCGCACCCAGGAAATCGTCATCTACTGCGGTTGCTGCCCGTGGGACCACTGCCCGAACCTGCGCCCCGCATTTCTGATGCTGCACGAGCTGGGTTTCAAACGCACGCGAGTGCTCGACCTGCCGACCAACTTCCAGAAGGACTGGCTCGAGAAGGGCTATCCGTTCGAGACGGGCGGCAACTAACCCTCGACCGCGCGCATCACCACCAGCGTCATGTCATCGTGCTGCGGCCCGCCAGCGGCGAAGCGGTCGGCTGCCTCCATAATGCGCGCGATGGTCTCCGCAGCCGGCTGCCCCAGAAGGCGGCGTGTCGCCTGGGCCAGTTCGTCCTCGCCCCATTCGTCGTCGGCCCCGTTCATCGACTCGCTGATGCCGTCGGTGAACAACACCAGCGTGTCGCCCGGCTCCAGTTGCACCTCGCCTTCTTCATAGCGCGCCGCGCGGAACATCCCTACAACCGGGCCGCCCGTCTCGAGCCGCAACAGGTCCGCGCACCGGAAGAGCATGGGCGGATTGTGCCCCGCGTTCACGTAGCGCAGCCTGCGCGCGCCCGCCTCGTATTCGGCATAGAAGAAGGTCGCGTAGCGGTTGGCCGGAGATGCGTCGAACACCAGCCGGTTCACGGTCTCCATCAGACCCGCCAGATTCGCCGAGCCGCCCTGCGCCTGGCCCCGCACGGAAGCCTGAAGGCTCGCCATCAGCAGCGCCGCGGGGACGCCCTTGCCCGAAACGTCGCCGATCGCGATGCCCAGCCGCCCGCCGCTCAGCGCCAGGAAGTCGTAGTAGTCGCCGCCCACGCCCAGCGCCGGCCGGCACGCGCCCGCGTATTCCAGACCCTCCACCGGCGGCAGGGTTTGCGGAAACAGCCGCTGCTGCACCTCGCGGGCGATCTCCATCTCGCGGTTGAGGACTTCCCGCTTCGCCGTCTCGGCCGCCACTGCCGCGATGAGCCGCGCGTTGTCGAGCGCCAGCCCGGTCTGCGCCGCCACGGAGCGCAGCAGCCGCACGTCGGTTTTCGAGTACGGTTCCTCGGACCGTTTGGGCCCCAGACTCAGAAATCCCAGCAGGCCGTCCCTGCCCGCCAGCGGCAGCAGTAATTCCGATTCGAGCTTCGCCAGTTCGACGCGCTCCTCGTCGCTCACCCGCTGCGTATGCGCCACGTTGACCGGCGCTTGATCTCGCGCCAGTTCCTCGGTCACCGCGCCATCAGCGGCGAACCGCACCGCAGGCGCTGGCGCATAGCCCAGTGCGAACGCCGGCACGTAGCCTCCGTCTTCCCGCATCAGTGCGGCCACGCGCTCTACATGCAGCGACTCGGAAATGCGCCGCGCCACCATCTCGAACAGCTTCCCCACGTCGGTCACGCTCCGCACGTTCTCGCTCAGCTCACTGAGAATGCGATCTGCCTGATACGCCTCGCGGAAGAACCTGCGATCCACCCACGATCGAGCCGTTCCGGAGAACCCGCGGATCAGAAACACGACCGCGACACCCGCCCCAATCAGCGCGATCTGCAGCGGGCGATTCGCATTCGGATTGAGCGCCAGCGTCAAGACCAGGACCCCGGCGGCAGCCGAGAGCAGCACTTGCAGCGTGCGCACGCTGCCCTGCGCCAGCGCGTACTGCACGCCCATGCGGAGCACCACCTTGACGTCGAGCGCGCGCTCCACCACGATCACGTACGCCATTGTGAGCGGAAAGCCGAACGCCCAGACCAGCGCGAACAGCAGCGCAGGGCCTTCGGGAATTGGCCAGCGCCCCGTGATAATGACCCACGAACAAACGAGTGTCAGCGGGAGAAAGCTCCAGGACGAGCCTGCCTGCAACAGCTCCAGGCGCCGCCGCGAATCGGGTTCCGTCGCAGGGTCGTGTGCCTTCGACATCAGGCCGATAAAGAACAGAGATGTCGCCGGAAGCCAGAGAAGTGGGGAGATGCGGCTCGCTCTATCGGCCGCGGCTCCCAGGAAGGCAGCCGCGTTGAAACACTCGGCGCTCCCGATGGCGACGGTGGTCTTCAGCGCCGCGTAGGCTGCCAGCGGGCCGAGCAGAATCCACTTCGCCCACGGGGCGCGCCGGTCCAGCTTCCAGCGCTCGGGGAAATAGATGCCGAAGAGCATCATCCAGATCGGCCACGTATACTCGGCCACGTTCACATAGGCCAGCGCCGGCACGCGGAAGAACGCCGCCCAGCCCTGCGGATTGAACCGGCCCCCCAGTTCCACAAGAAACTGGACGAAGCTCAGCATTACGGCCAGCAGCATCCAGGCCCGGGCGTCGCGCGGCCGGATCGCAACCACCCAGAAGCCCAACAGGAGAGAGAGCGCCGGCAGCGCAAACCAGGCGACCGCCGCGAATGCGTAGATGAACGCGGGCGTGCGGGACCGGGTCGGAGCAAGGCGTATGGCGAAACGAATCGCGGTGCCGCCCCGGCTCACCTCCACTGGCAGCGTTTCGCCCGGCGCCCGCACGCGCACGGCCCGTATCAGGTCCGCAGTCCCCGCTGGCGTCCGCCCGTCTATGGTGACCACGCGGTCGCCTGCACGCACTCCCGCCGAGCCGGCCTCGAACGAGACCCAGCGCACCGTCGGCCACGGAACGCCCAGCGAAAACGGCGCTCCCGTAAGCGTGTTCGCCAGGTCTCTGGCGGCATCGACGCCGAACCGCACCTGGCACGCTACGGCGACCACGAACAACGCCGCCAGCAACGCGTAGTTTCGCGCCTTATGCACTGTAAGATTCTACCCGGACGCGGGGCGCGGCGGGCCGGTCTTACTGCTTCCGTCTTACTGCTTCGGCGTCGAGTCGCCCCCGGTGGCCGCCTTGCCCCCGGCCATCGAATCGCGAATGGCGGCTTCCGCCTCGGCCTCCGGAATCGCCAGCGAGAGCCTCGCCGTACTGCCGTCCGAATCCACCTTGAGCTTCTGCAGCAGCATCGCCACCTGCTTATTGCCTTGCTGGTTCGAAGCGGCCATGCCGCTGAACATTCGCACTGCCGCGGCCAGCCCCTCGGCGTCCTTCGGCGTGTGCGTCACGGCATTCAAGGAGAGCGTGATGTCGCTCCCGAACTTCAGCCCCAGGGTGACCTCCTCGATCGAACGAACCAGATCGCCCATCGGCCCCTGGGCCGCGTTCGGCGGCACAAACGAGGATGGCGCAGCGTGCAGCACCACCCACAGGTCATTCGCTTTCGACGCCTCGCCGGCCTTGGCCGCCATCGCCGCGCTCAGAGCCGGTCCCTGGCCGCGACGGTCTACAAATGCGCGCACGGCAGGCTCGTCGCCACCCACGATCAGCGACGGATCGAGGACCGCCAGGCTCGAAAACCCGCTGCTCTGCCCGGCCTTCGTCATGATCTTGACGCCGTGGTAGTCCGCGCCCGTCATCCCGCCCGACACCGCCAACTGCGAAACCTTGGCCGCGTCGAACCTGCCGCGGATCATCAGAAACGCGCTGGGATTCTGCTTCGCCGGCGCCGCGATCAGCACTTCATCGATGTCGCCGATCGGGTCGAACCCAGCTTGGGCCGACATGGCCTTGAGCTGTGCATTAGCTGGCCCCGCGACCAGCATCTTTCCGAAATTCGATTCGCGAATCTGTTTGACGTTGATCCCAATCAGGACTTCGGAGTCGGCCGGAGCCTGGCCCAGGAGGCCCTGGTCCGCCGCGCGCGCCGCCGGAATGGAGGCCGCGCAAATCAAGAGTGCAATTGCGGTGCGTGTGAGCATATGGGGACGATTATACAGGCATTCGCGCCGCTTCACTACTGCTTCGGCGCCGGCCAGCGAACGGTTTCGGTCTGGCTCGTTCCGGTCTTCTGATCGGTCACTTCGAGCCGAAAGCTCACGTCTTTCGAAATCGGCGAGTATGTGACGCTGCCGGTGTGGAGCGTGGGGAGGTCCAGGTCCACGTCTTCTGTGTGATCGCGATCGTGAATGGTGAGCGTTCCGCGTGTCGCGGCCGAGATCAGAGGCGCGTCGCGATTCCAGCTCAGCAACAACTGGCCGGCGCTGGCCTCCACCTTCAGGTTCAGATGCGTGTCCACGATCTTGGGAGGACCTTCCGTTCGCTGCACCGGCCGCGCGGCAAATCCGATCGCGTACTCGATGGCCGCTTCCGCTTCCGCCTCCGACATCGCCAGCGACACCTCTGTCGTGTTGCCGTTCGCTTCCACCTTGAGCTTCTTGAGCATCGCCGCCAACTGCGTGTTTGCCTGCTGACTGGCCGCCACCATCCCGCTGACGAATCCGATTGCGGAGCCCAACCCCTGGGCGTCCTGAGGCGTGCGCGTCACCGCACGGGCCCACACCGCGACATCGGCTCCAAACTTGATCCCGGCCGATGCGCGCTCGACGGAATCGATCAGTCTTCCCGCGTGCCCCGGGTTTGCGCCCTGGGGCAGGATGGTCGCGAGCGGCGCGTCGAGAAGCACCCAGATGTCGTTCGCCTTCGCCAACTCGCTCGCCCGGGCCGCAACATCCGCGCTGAGGCCGGCGCCATGGCCGCGGCGGTCAATGAATTCCCGAACAGTGGCCTGGTCACCGCCCACGAGCATAGACGGACTCACCACGGCTCTTGCCAGGCCATCCAACTGCCCGCCTCGAACCGTCAGGATCTGTGCGCCGTGGTAGTCGACAAGGTCCATTCCGCCTTCCGCGGCCAAGCGAGCAAGCCTATGGGCGTCAAACCTGCCGCGCATCAGAAAAAATCTCCTCTTCGACGACTCAGCGTCGAGCACCTCGTCCACATCGTGCAGTGGGTTGAACCCCGCCATCTCTAAAAGCGCCCGAAACCCGACATTCTCTGGCTTCGCCAATTCCGCCGTGGCCCGCTTCCCTATATCCGATTGCAGAAAGCGCGTGCAATTGATCCCGATCAGCACTTCCGAGCCGGCCGGAGCAAACCCTAGCAGGCTCGAATCCCCAGGCTGTGCAGCCGCAATCGATGCGGCGCAGAATAAAAGTACAACCGCAGCAAGGATTCGCATCGGCTACTGGCCTCGCTTCCACAGCGCTTCCAACTGCGCCTCCGTCAGCGCCAGCCCCAGCCTCACCACATTGCCGTCGGAGGCAACATCCGCCGGGCCCTGCGCCACCGGCCCGGCCACGAACTTCAGGAGCGCGGCCAGGTTCGAGGCGTCCTGCGCGCTCCCCGCCGTCAGTTCCGCGGAGAGCGTGACCCGGTCGCCAAAGTTCACGCCCCCGCTCACGCCGTGCACCGAACTCAGCGCGCCGCTCTTCAGAGCCTGGCCCGCGCCGGCGCTCGGCAGTTCCTCGAGCAGGTCGCCAATGGGCGCGGTGGAAACGAACCACAGGGCGTACGCCTTGCTGACCACGTTGGCCCGCGAGGCGATCTCCGCAGCCGGGCCAGCGCCTTTCTCGCGCCGCTCCACTGCATCGCGAACACTGGCCGGATCGCCCATCGCCACGATCGAGCCGTTCAGGAACGCCAGCCACACATCGGAGCCGATCAGCACCCGCGCGCCCTGGTACGTCCCCACCCCGGCTCCTGCGGCGCTGGCAGCATCCAGAATCCGCGCCGCGTCGAACCTGCCGCGCCCGAGCGCCAGCCAGCGATCGCCAACTTCCGTCTTCACCAGCAGGATCTCGTCCAGGCTCGCTCCAAGGTCGAACCCGCTGGCCTTGGCGAACGCATCGTACTGCGGGTCCTGCGCCGCCGAGAACTGCTCCAGCGCGAACTTCCCGAATGGCGCTTCCCTGACCTTGGCCATGTTGACGCCCGCGAGGATTCGCGCTTCTGGCATCGCCAGTTTAAGCAGCTCCGGGTCAAGGGCGAACGCCGAGGCCGTGAACAGGAATCCGATGGCCAGCTTCTTCATGAGCGTTTCCCTCCAGGGTACGGTACTTGCGCAGGAGTTCGTAAAGCACCACGCCTCCTGCCGTCGCCACGTTCAGCGAGTGCTTCGCGCCCAGCATGGGGATGCGCACGGAGCAATCCGCCGCCGCCACCAGCTCTGGCCGTATGCCATCCACTTCATGCCCGAAGACCACGCAAACAGGAAACCGCGGCTTCCAGTCGAACAGATCCACGGAGTGCAGACTGGTTTCGATCGCCGCGATTTCGGTTCCCCTGGCGCGCAGTGCGCCGACGAATGCCATGGGGTCCCAGGCGTATTCCCAGGCGACTCTCTCTTCGGCTCCCAGGGCGGTCTTCGTGATGGCGCGCTTGGGCGGATGCGCCGTGATGCCGGAAAGATAGAGCCGTTCGATGGCCACGCCGTCCGCGGTCCGGAAGAACGCGCCAACGTTGTACATGCTGCGGACGTTGTCGAGCAGCGCCGCCACCGGCAGCCGTATGCCCTCATACGCCGCCGCTAGCGGAGTAGCCTGATAGGGAAGACGCTCCATGGATAGCCTCGCTGGCCCTACCATAATAGACACTATGATCCTCCTCGACGGCGAGCGCCTCACGATCGAACAGGTCCAGTCGGCCGCAGCCGCGGGCTCCGCCGTCTCGCTCGCGCCAGAGGCCGTCGCCAGGATGCAGCGTTCGCGCGCCGTGGTCGAGCGCCTGGCGGCCGGCGACGCGCCGGTCTACGCGGTCAATACCGGCGTCGGCAAGCTCTCGGATATGCGCATTCCGGCCGCCGACCTCGAGCGGCTACAGCGCAACGTAGTCCGTTCGCACGCCTGCGGTGTGGGCGAGCCGCTCAGCCGCGCCGAAGTCCGCGCCATGATGCTCATCCGCGCCAACGTGCTGGCCAAAGGCTTCTCCGGAATCCGCCCCGTGATCGCCGAGCGTCTCTGCCAGATGCTCAACCGCGGCGTGACTCCGGTGGTGCCTTCGCGTGGAAGCGTCGGAGCGAGTGGCGATCTGGCCCCGCTGGCCCACATGGCGCTGGTCCTCATCGGCGAAGGCGAAGCCGAGTTCGAAGGCGCTCGCCTGCCGGGCGCCGAAGCGCTCGCCCGCGCGGGCATCGAGCCCGTCACGCTAGCCTCGAAGGAGGGCATCTCGCTTCTCAACGGCACCCAGGCCATGCTCTCCCTGGGCTGTCTGGAACTGGCCGCCGGCGAGCGTCTCGCCAGCGCCGCCGACGTCGCGTGTGCCATGACTACCGACGCCCAGCGCGGCACGCCGCGCGCCTTCCACGAAGCCATTCAGCGTGCCCGCCCGCATCCCGGCCAGGCCCGTAGCGCCGCCCATCTGGTGCGCCTCATGGAGGGCAGCCAGATCCGCGACTCGCATCTCGGCTGCGGCCGCGTTCAGGACGCCTACTCAATGCGCTGCGCGCCTCAGGTCCACGGCGCCGTCCGCGACACGCTGGCCGAGGCCCGCCGCGTTTTCGAAATCGAGCTCAACTCCGCCACCGACAATCCCCTCGTCATCGGCGACGAAATTCTCTCCGGCGGCAACTTCCACGGCCAGACGCTCGCGCTGCATCTGGACTATCTGGCCATCGCCCTGGCAGCCCTCGCCGGCATTTCCGAGCGCCGCATCGATCGCCTGGTCAATCCGTTTCTCAACGAAGGGCTGCCGCCGTTCCTGGCCGCGCACCCCGGCCTCGAATCCGGCTTCATGATGGCGCAGGTCACCGCCGCGGCCCTGGTTGCCGAGATTCGAGTGCTGGCCAGCCCCGCCTCCACCGGTTCCATCACCACCAGCGGGAACAAGGAGGACTTCGTGAGCATGGGTATGACCGCCGCGCTCAAACTTCGGGACGTGGTCCGCAACACCCGCCTCGTTCTAGCCATCGAGGCGCTGGCAGCCGGCCGCGCCCTCGACTTCCTGCGTCCCCTGCGCACCAGCGCGCCGCTAGAAGCCGTTCGCGCGCTCCTGCCCCACATCGAAGGCGACCAGCCGCTCACTGCCGCCATCGGGCAGGTGGAAAGCCTGATCGCCGAAGGCGCGCTCGGCGGGGTCTAGGCATTGCCCTACACTTCCAAGCCCACCGACCTCATCAGCTCTAGTGCGTTGCTCTTCTCGACGATGCCCGGCCGCAGGTGGTAGTCGAAGGTGATCCTGCCGTCGGCCAGATGATCCTCGAAATGGACGTTCCGAGCACGGGGCGCGAGCGCCTCCGCAATGTCCGCCAGCGCCAGGTCGTGCGTGGTCAGCAGGCCGATCGCCCCGCGGTTCGCCAAGGTTCGGATGACGGCTTCGGCGCCGATGCGGCGGTCGTGCGAGTTGGTCCCTTGCAGCAGTTCGTCCAAAAGAAACAGCAGCGGCAACGGGCCCTTCGCCAGCTCAACCAGCAAATGGATCCGCGTGATCTCGGCATAGAACCGCGAAGTGCCGGAATGAAGGGAATCGAGCGTGCGGATCGAAGCCCCCACCGACATCGGAGTCAAGCGCAAACGACGCGCCCTCACCGGTGCGCCCGCCATCGCGAGCACGGCGTTCACGCCTACGGTTCTCAGCAACGTGCTCTTCCCCGACATGTTCGAACCGCTGATTACCAGCACGCATGGCTCCCCGCACAGCCGTACGTCGTTCGGGACGGCGCGGCCCACGTCGATCAACGGGTGCGCCAGCGCCTCGCCTTCGAAGCAAGGGCCGCCCTCGCTGAACTCGGGAAAAGGATCGGCCGGGCGCTCGTAGGCGTAATTCGCCAGGGCACACAGCGCCTCGATCTGGCCCGCGGCATCGAGCCATTTCCGCACGTGCCCGCCTGACTCCTTGCGCCAGGCCTCGATGGCGAAAGCGAGTTGAACCTTGTATAGCAGCGGCAGGTTGACTACGCGCATCAACACGTGGTCCGCCGAATCGAGCAGCTCGATCAGGCGATGCAAGTGCGCGATGCGGCGCGATGGAGGCGCGCCTTCGGTCTCGAAGGCCCTTCGCAACGCAGCCAGGCGCGGACTCGTGAACGGCTCTGGCTCGAAGCGCGCAAGCATTTCGGCCAGCAAGGACAGACCGTACGCCGGCTCGCCCACTCCATCGACCACTCGCTCCACCTTGGTCCGCAACCGCAACGCGAATGCGGTTTCGATGGCCCCGGCCGCGAGGAAGATCTCCGGGATGCCGAAGACAGCCCACGCCACCAGCGCTCCCACCATCAGCGACGCCAGCGCCACCGCCGCAATGCGCAACCGGACCGAATCGAAGACCAGGGGCTTTTCGGCCCAGTGCGCGAGCGACCCCGGGTCGATGCCGGATCTGAGATCTTCGCCGAGCATCGCGATCTGTTCGCGCAGATCGAGCCGGGGCCGCAGCTCGTCGACCGCGACCTGGCGTTCCCGAACCTCGGCCGGCGCCGCAGGTTCCAGCAGCCAGCGCGCCAGCGTGTCCTCGCCCGAGCGCAGCCGCGTCGTCGACAAAAGCTCGAACAGGGAGCCTTTGCCGAACAGGTCGAGATCCTCCGCATACGGATGCGCCGGATCGGCGAAGCGCTCGCCGCCGTCTCCCTGCCCGGCCCAGCGGCCTTCGAGTCGCGCGATTCCCTTCTCGTAAAATGCCGCCCGGCGCTCCGCGCGCTTGCGGGCCCGAATCACGCGCGAGTGCGGCCACGCGATCGCCGCGAAGACGGCCACCGGCAGAAGCAGCCACCACGGCTCAAACCAGTGCCGCGCCAGGGCCATCCAAGCCACTGCGACGCCTGCGGCCGCCAAGGCCAACTGCGCATTCCCAAGCGAGATGTGACGCCGCTCGAGTTCCGCCGCGACCTGACTTTGAGCCTTCAGGCGCTGCGCGTACTCCGCGCCAGGATTGTCGAGGATTTCGCTCACCGATTCGCCTACTCGACCGGCTTCAGCACGATCTGGTAGTCGTCCGACTGCGGTCCGTCCACGGATTCGACCTGCATGAACTGGAATGGGCCGAGCGGCGCTCCGAATCTGCGCGGAGCCTTGGTGACGGGGCCCAGGCTGATATACACGACATATACGCCGGTGCCGAAGCCTGCGATGGGGACCTCCGTCCCGTCCTGGACGTATACCTGCCGCAGCGGCGAGCCCGGCGCCCCTTGCGGCGCCACGCGGATCACCGCGTCTTGGCCGCTGCGGTTCGCGATCCGGAAGCGGCCCGAGCCCCTGGGACCGCGGGGCTGTATCATTTCTGTTCCATTCGCCAGCTCGATCGCAGCCTCCGCCTTTGCCGCCACCGGCTTAAGGACTCGCTTCGCCACAGGGGGAGTCGGTGTGGCCGCCGGAGTACTCGCGGCCTGCCTCTGGGCCTGCTCAGCGACTGCCTGCTTTGCCTTTGCATACAGCTCGGCCTCGTGCAAGCCGCGCCTCGTCATCGAAACATAGAAGAACAAACCCGCTCCCGCCAGCACCAAAGGGATCAGGAAAATCCAGTAGTGGGCCGCAAATTCCGCAGCTTTCTCACGGAGCGACGGCCCAGGCGGGGGAGCAACCTCGACAGAAGGCTCTTCCGGCGCCGGCTTGGGATATGTCGCAGGGCGGTGCTCTTCCCAGGGCCGCGGCGGCAGCGGCTCCGCCGGCGGCTCCTCAGGCGGACGGCCGAACTCCGGCGCAACATCCGGCAAGGGATTGAACAGAGGCTTTGGATCGTTCCGGTCGGCGATGTGATCGGGAACTGGAACCAGAAGGTCGGGGATACTCGCAGGCGGCGGAGCAGCCGGGCTCGCTTCGGGCTTCTTCGCCAAAGCGTTGTAGGCCTCGATGATTTCTTTCAGCTTCGCCTCCGCCATCAATTCCAGATGGGGCTGGTTGGCGAAGCGCTGAGGGTCCCAAACCCTGACCAGGTCCCGGTACGCCTCGTAAATCTTCTCGGGTGGGGCCTCTGGTTCAAGGCTGAGAGCTCGGTAGTATCGTTCTATTTCAGGGTCCATTTCGTCGCCACTCGGACTCTAGTTGAGCATAACCCGCTTGGAACCGCCCGGCAACCGTGAGACGGCTTCCCGTGGCCCGCCGCCTGCTTGCGCCGGACTCCTCGCGGCCAATCTCGGCCAATCGCTTGAGCCCGAACCGGTATTCTGTTATCCTCTCTGTTGGGTTTCCTAACGATTTTTCCTCCCCGAGGTTCGCATGTCAGGTCATTCGAAGTGGGCGACGATCAAGCATAAGAAGGCCGCCACAGACGCCAAGCGCGGAAACACCTTCACGCGCATCATCAAAGAAATCACCATCGCTGCCCGCAGCGGTGGCGACCCGGAGGCTAATCCCCGCCTGCGAACCGCCGTCCTCGCCGCGAAGAACGTATCCATGCCCGCCGACAACATCAAGCGCGCCATCCAGCGCGGCACCGGCGAGCTCGAAGGCGGCCAGATCGACGAGGTGTTGTTCGAAGGCTACGGACCTGGCGGCGTCGCCGTCCTGGTAGATGTCGCCACCGACAACCGCAACCGCACCGTCAGCGAGATCCGGCATCTCTTCAGCAAGTACAACGGAAAGCTCGGGGAACAGAACAGCGTCTCGCGACTGTTCGTGCGGAAGAGCCAGATTCTGGTCCCGGTCGAGCAGGCAACCGAGGAGAAGCTCATGGACACGGCGCTCGACGCCGGCGTCGAAGACATCAAGAACGACGGTGTCAACTGGGAAATCCTCTCGCCGCCGGAGGCGCACCTGCCGGTGCTCGAGGCGCTCAACAAGGCCGGCATCCAACCCGCCGAATCGAAGGTCGCCATGATCCCCTCCATCCTGGTGAAGCTCGAGGGCAAAGACGCCGCCACCATGATCAAGCTGGCCGAGGCGCTCGAAGAGCACGACGACGTGCAGAATATGTACGCCAACTTCGACATCGACGAGAAGGTCATGGAGGCTCTGGCGCTGTAGACGTGCCGGGCGGCCCATGCGGATTCTGGGCATAGACTGCGGGACCGAGCGAACCGGCTACGGCATCGTCGAGAGCGACGGACGCAGCCACCGCATGATTTCGGCCGGAGTGATCGTTACCAGCCCCAAGCGGCCCATGCACCTACGCCTGGCCGAGATCGCCCGCGGACTCCGCGCGCAGATCCACGAGCACAGTCCCGCCGCCGCGGCCGTCGAGGAAGTCTTCTTTGCTGCCAACGTCAGAACGGCGCTGAAGCTTTCGCAGGTTCGTGGCGTGGCGCTCCTGATCATCGCCGAAGCCGGCCTGGAGCTGGGAGAATATTCGCCGCTGGAGATCAAGACCAGCGTGGTCGGCTACGGCCGCGCGGAAAAGTCGCAGGTGCAGATGATGGTTCGCTCCCTGTTGAACCTCGATCACGCCATAGAATCCGAAGACGCCGCCGATGCCCTGGCAGCGGCCATCTGCCACGCTACGCGCGCAGCCGTAGAACGGGAGATAGCCCGATGAGGCGCCTCGGTGGCATCTTCTTCCTCGGTGTCGCCGCGCTCGGGGCCGCGGACCTGCCCAGGATCGTTTACTCGAAATCGTTCCCCGCGAGCAATCCCGCATATGTCGAAATCGTCGTGGACAGCGCCGGCCACGGGCTATATAAGGAAGCCAAGGACGACGACAGCCCTGTCGAATTCCAACTCGCGCCGGCGGAAGTGCAAGCGATCTTCGACGTAGCCGCCAGGCTCGACCACTTCTCTAAGCCGCTCGAGTCCCCGCTTAAGGTCGCTTTCATGGGCGAGAAAACGTTCCGCTGGGAGAATGGCGCCGACAAGCGCGAGGTCAAGTTCAACTACTCCGCCAATGCCGACGCCATGTCGCTTTGGGATTGGTTCGAACGCATCGTCGAATCCGAACAGCGGTTCGCGGAGCTCGACAACGCTTCCCATTTCGACAAGCTCGGTGTCAACCAGGCCGTGCTCGACCTGGAAGCTTCGCTGGACCGCAAGCGCCTGGTCGCGCTGACGCAGTTCCTGCCGCTGCTCGACCGCGTCGCGGGGAGCGAGCGTTACATGCACATGGCGCGGGAGCGGGCGGCGGCGGTGGCCGAGGAGATCCGCAACCCGGCGCCCAAGGCTCAGGCGCAATGAGGCTCGGCCCATGACTCCGCGCCGCATCGTTCTGGTCATCCTCGACAGCGTCGGCATTGGCGAGATGCCGGATGCCGCCGAGTACGGCGACGCGGGCAGCGACACGCTGGGCCACATCGCCGCCAGCCGGCCGCTGCATCTGGCGAACCTGTGCTCGCTCGGCCTGGCGAATATCCGCCCATTCGAGCATCTGGCGCCGGCGGCGGCTCCGCTCGGCTGCTATGGCCGGTGCGCGCTCGCTTCGCCCGGAAAGGACACCACCACCGGCCATTGGGAGATCGCGGGCATCCATCTCGCCAAGCCGTTTCCGCTTTACCCGCACGGATTCCCGCCGGAGGTTTTGGGCGAATTCGAGCGGCGGGTGGGCCGGCACGCACTCGGCAACTGCACGGCGTCGGGCACCGGGATCGTCGCGCGGCTCGGCGCGGAGCATATGCGCACGGGCTCGCCCATCGTCTATACCTCGGCCGACAGCGTCTTCCAGGTGGCCGCGCACGAAGAGGTCATTCCACTCCCGGAGCTCTACCGGATCTGCGAAATCGCGCGCGAGATCCTGCACGGACCCCATGAAGTGGGGCGCGTGATCGCGCGGCCGTTCCTGGGCACACCCGGCGCGTTTGTTCGCGACGCCGCTGCCAGACACGATTACGCCGTCCCTCCGCCGGCGGACATGCTGCTCGACCGGCTCGCCGAACGCGGCGTCCCCGTTTGGTCCGTCGGGAAGGTGGCCGAGGTGTTCCTGGGCCGCGGCATCGCGCACTCGACCAAGACCAAGGACAACGCCCAGGGCATGCTGCGAACGCTCGACGCCATGCGCCAGGCTGAGCGAGGGCTGATCTTCGCGAACCTGGTCGATTTCGACATGCTGTACGGGCACCGAAACGACGTCGAGGGATATGCGGCCGCGCTCGAAGCCGCCGACGCGTGGCTCCCCGCGCTTCTGGCGGCGCTCCGCGAGAACGATCTGCTGATGCTCACCGCCGACCACGGCAACGATCCCACCGCGCCCTCCACCGACCACAGCCGCGAATACGTACCGCTTCTGGTCTATGGCCCCCGCGCCAACCGGGGCGTGAATCTGGGCACGCGCGCCACGCTTTCCGATATCGGGCAGACCGTGGCCGAAAGTTTTGAAACTCATCTTGAGAAAGGAACTAGTTTTCTAGACACGATCCTATGCGAACCCCATTGATGGCGGGCAACTGGAAGATGTACAAAACGGCCCAGGAGACCCGCGCTTTCTTCGAACAATTCCGCCCACTGGTCGCCTCGACGAAGGGGCGCGATATCGTCCTTTGTCCCACCTTCCCGAACCTGCCGGCGGCTGTCGCAGCCACCGAGGGCACGCCCATCGGCATCGGCGCCCAGAATCTTTTTTGGAAGAACGAAGGCGCGTACACCGGCGAAGTTTCCGGCCCTATGATCGCGGCCGTGGGCGCCAGGTGGGTCATCATTGGCCACAGCGAACGGCGCCAGTATTTCGGCGAGACCGACGAATCGGTTCTGAAGAAGACCGTGGCGGCGCTCCTGGCCGGCTTGAATCCCATCGTGTGCGTGGGCGAGCGGCTGGAGGAACGCGAATCGGGAAACACCGAGGCCGTGCTCGCCAGGCAGTTCACCGATGGCATCGCGAAGCTCACGCCCGAGCAGTTCTCGAAAATCGTCGTCGCCTACGAGCCGGTGTGGGCCATCGGCACGGGCAAGACCGCAACGCCGGAGATCGCCGCCGACGCTCATCGCTTCATCCGCGGACGGGCGGAAGCGGCGTTCGGCCAGGCCGCTGCTGCGAGCCTGCGCATTCTCTACGGTGGCAGCGTGAAGCCCGATAATGCCAAGGCGCTCATGGCCAAGGAAGACATCGACGGTGCGCTGGTGGGTGGCGCTGCCTTGAACGCCGATTCCTTCGCGGCTATCGTTAATTTCTAGCGGGACAAGCGTGGTGCAGGTCTCAGCATAGCCGGGCGGCCTGCGCCACCGCTCCTCCTTTACGGATTCGTAGACGTCTGCGGTGTCCCCGCCGGCTGATCGAACGGCGCGAGAATCAGATTCCGCACAAACGGCGTGCCATTGCCGAGCACCAGGTTGTACCCGGGAACGCCCGGCGGCGCGAAAAACAGGCCGTTGTTGCCGGGGATTCCCTGGTGGAACGCCTGCTGTCTCGGCAATCCGGCCAGAGCGTAGATAAAGTAGTTGACGTTGCCCAGGCGTTGTCTGATATTCTGCTCGGCCAGCGCGAGTATGCCGGCCGTAGCGGGCGCGCCGGCGCTGGTCCCGATCAACAGATAGAAGTTGCCGCCGACGGCCGTCACAACCGAGCTTCGGTCCGCCGGGCACGTTCCCAGCGTGCCAACCGGACAACCGCCCATATGGAACGAAATATCGGGGACTGTGCGCATGTTGAAGAACGTGCGCACGCCTTCCTGGTAGAGCGGTTTTTGGAAGATCACGCTGAACCCGCCCCCGCCTTGCCACACGCCGCCCGACGCCAGGTTACCGACCCCATAGGGATCGTACGGCGCCATCGGATCGAAATTGGCGTTTTCCCGGACATAGTCTGAGTCCAGGCTGGGAGGGTTGTAAGTCGTCACCAGGTTAGTGCCGCCCACAGCCGTAACATGCGGGCTCGAAGCCGGCTCTTCAACGCCCGGCAGGAACGTGCCAGCCACTATCGGCGGCGTCTGCGGCGTGGTGGTGAAGTAGCTCAGCGAGGGCAGACCCAGGCCGCCCATGTCCCCACTGCTCGCCACAAACGTGATCCCTTGCGCATTGCCGTGCCGGAAAAGGTCGTCGTAAGCCCGCAGGATGTAAGTAAAATCGACGCCATCGTTGTAAGCGGCCGTGTAGAGGCCCTCCGCTCCGCCGAAGGACGACGACACAATGTCCGCCGCATTCCCGTCTACAATCGCGGTGTAGGCGTCCAGAACGGACTGATCCGAGAGATCGGGGATGTTGTAAAGAGCGATAGTCGCCCCGGGAGCCATGCCGCCCGATTGCTGTATGTCGAGCGAAACCTCAAAGGACGCGCCGGAATTGACACTGAACGGCGCCCCTCCATCCACGGGCACGCGGACAACGGTAGGCGGGGTCAGGTGTTCGTGACCGAAATACATCGCCAGGTCGCTGTCCAGGAAGTCACTCGCCATGACGATCGCAATGGTGCGTCCGGCGCCGGTCAGCTTCTTGTACGAGGGAAAATCGTAGGCTTCCTTCAGGTCGTCGAACCAGTAGGGCCCCACGTCCGAGTAGCGGTTGGCCGGCGCTGGTCCCAGGCTGACCGCGTGCGCGCGCTGGCGGATCACCGGCGAGAAGGCAGCCACCTGGGCCCCGGCCTGGACCAGCGAGGCCGGCAGTTGAAGCGGTTTGGTTGCCACCAGCGCGCTGGCGCCGTTAGGGCTGCGGCCGTTCCACAACGGGGCGCCAAACGCGGTCTGAATCGCCCCCACGGTGCCCTGCATCCTCAGGCCGTGCGAACTGGTGCCGGCCACCTTCAGCCCGTGGGCACTAAGCTCGGCGGCGATCCGCGCCAGATCCGTCTGGCTGGGACCAAACTGCTGTTGAAACTGCTGCGGCGTGAGCCACTGCCTGTAGCTTGGGGAGTTAGGATCGTGCAGGGCGGCCAGTAACTGATCGAGCTGGTCGCTATTCTGAAGCGGCAGGTAGATGCTGAAGGCCGCCTGCTGGTTGGTATCTGCCGGACTTACCGGCTGGATCTTGTACTGGGCAGCCAAAGGCAAGGTACCCAGCAACAACGGGAAAAGACGCACTCCGAATCTCAGGAAACTCATCAGCGCCCTCCGATCAGGCTAAACACACGACAACTTGGGTTATTGTTTGGCTCGCTCCCAAGCATGCCTCCGGTAGGTCAAGAGGCAGGCAGCCAGCCCTCTAAGTGGTCCTGGAAGAATTATACAGATTCGAGGGAAGAAAACAATAACAATTCTATTTCACGGAGAAAGCTCGGGATTACTTCTCGGGAAAGAGATGGATTTCCTCATCCTGCCGGGGGCGTGATTCCAGATACACGCCGGCTGCAAGGCTGGCCGCTGCCAGCGCGATCATCACAATGCCGACCGCGTCGAAACCGCGGGTCCAAACGATGGCTACCAGCGTTACCACCGTGCGCAGAACCCAGGTCAGGGCCCGAACCTTGGGCTGGCCGGCGTTGTGCAGGCGGGTGGCCGCCCGGCCCAGCGCATAGGCGAAGAACATCGCCAGGAGCCCCAGCAGGACCCGCAAAAGCTGCATAGGAACCGGCAATCTCACCCCTCCAATTTCGGCCAAGCCGAGGCGGATTGCAAGGGCCGCGTCACCCCGGCGTTACACTGGTCTTGAAAGGGCCGATCTTGCACCAACACCAGCACGCACGCGACATGGGTAGGGTTCTGGTATGGTCCCTGATCGCGACGGCACTCTTCGTCGTCGTGGAAGTCGCCGCGGGCATTCGCGCCCATAGCCTGTCTCTGCTCTCCGACGCCGCTCATAACTTCACCGATGCGCTGGCGCTGTTGCTGGCTTGGTTCGGCGTCTACTTCGGGCGCAAGCCTGCCGATAGCGTCAAGACCTACGGTTATCTCCGCGCCAGCGTCCTGGCCGCTTTCGTCAATGCGCTTTCGCTGCTGATCCTGGCCGGTTACATCGTTTTCGAAAGCTACCGGCGATGGCTGCACCCGCAAGCCGTCGGCGAGATGACCATGCTGGTGGTTGCTGCGGGCGGCTTCCTGGTCAACGGGGCGATCATGTGGGGACTGCGCATCGAGCGCGGCCGCGACGTCAACATCCGCAGCGCCTGGGCCCACATGTTCGGCGACGCCCTGGGCTCGCTCGGCATCGTGGCCGGCGCGCTGGCGATCCACTACACCGGCTGGCAGCGCATCGATCCGCTGCTTTCCGGCCTCATCGGCCTGCTCATCGTCTGGACCGCCTGGGACGTCATCCGGGAGACCCTCAACATCCTGCTCGAAGGCTTGCCGCGAGGGCTCGAACTCGATGGTGTGACCACGGCCATGCGGGCGGTTCCGGATGTGCTCGACGTCCACGACGTGCACATCTGGAGCCTCGGATCGAGCACCCACGCGCTCAGTTGCCACGTGCTGATTGAGGATGTGCCGCCCTCCCAAAGCGAGTCCATCCTGCTGGACCTCAATCGGATGCTCCACCAGCGCTTCAGCATCCAGCACACCACCGTGCAGTTCGAGCACGTCAACTGCCCAGGCTGCCCGATCCCCAACGGGCTCGACCACGCTCACGAGGATTAGCGTGCATCCGTTTGTAGGAATCCTGAGCGGCGCCATGATCCTGATCGTCCTCTGGGACGCCTTCGAGACCATCATTCTGCCGCGCCGCGTAACGCGCAAATTCCGGCTCACCTCCACCTTCTACCGCTTCACCTGGCGTCCCTGGTCCGCCATCGCGCGCCGCGTCCACCGTCCCCGCCGCCGCGAAACCCTCCTCGGCTACTACGGCCCCATCTCGACGGTTCTCCTGTTGACGGTCTGGGCCGCCGGCATGATTTTCTCCTTCGCCGGCTTGCATTGGGCTCTGGGAACCCGGTTGATTACGCTCGATAAGCACCCCGATTTCTGGACCTATCTCTACATGAGCGGCACGGATTACTTCACCCTCGGCCTGGGAGACGTGACCGCCGTCCAAGGGGCGGGGCGCGCGCTGACCGTGATCGAGGCCGGGCTGGGGTTCGGCTTCCTGGCCATCGTGATCGGCTATTTCCCGGTGCTCTACCAGGCGTTTTCGCGCCGCGAGGTGAACATCGCGCTGCTCGATGCCCGTGCCGGATCGCCATCGAGTGCCATCGAACTGCTGCGGCACTATAGCGAAACGGGCGCCCTGGACCAGATCGATCTGGCCTTGCGCGATGTCGAGCGCTGGACCGCCGAGCTACTCGAGAGCCACATCTCTTATCCCGTCCTGAGTAACTTCCGGTCCCAGCACGATAACCAGTCCTGGCTCGGCGCCACCACCACCGTCCTGGACGCATGCGCGCTGCTCATGGCGGGAATCCGCGATCTCCCCGCGCGGCAGGCCCAGCTCACCTTCGCCATGGCGCGGCACGCCGTGGTGGACATCGCGCAGATCCTACGGCAACCTCCGCGCGCCCCCCAGCCGGACCGCCTTCCGCCGGCCACCCTCGAACGCCTGCGCAACGAACTCGCGGCCCTCGGCCTCCATCTCGCGGACGGTGACGAGACGGCTGCGCGCCTCACCCAGCTCCGCGGCATGTACGAGCCCTTCGTCAACGCGCTGTCGCGTTACCTCTACATGCGGCTGCCGGAGTGGGTGCCCGAGCGCCGCGCCGTGCACAACTGGGAGACCAGCGCCTGGGGCCGCGCCGCCGCCCCCAAGACCGCGCCCTCCTGCGGACGCGTCGAAGACGATCACGGCTAGAGGGGGATTCCGCCGCAGCTGAGGCCGTTCGGTTAACCCGGTGTGAACCCATACCTGAAGAAGCTAAACATTCGCTCGTTCTTGCCGCCTTGCCAGACCCAAGCGCTCCTGGGGCCAAGATGCTCAGCGAGCCGGTTGATGAAACTGCGCACCGTAAGATCCTTAAAGGAGGCAGTCCAAGGCTCGGCGTATTGGAAATCGCCGCCGATCTGACTGTACCCGATCTGTTGGCCGGGCACGAGCCTCGCCAGCGACGCCAGCAGAGAATGCTGTGGCTCATCAATGCGGTCGACGGTGATGGCCTCCAGCTTAATGTTGAGCAGGTAGCCCTGGTCGCCGACGACCACCTGTGGGTACACGTTGATGGACTGGCCATCCGCCGACCAGGCATAGCGCTGGTCCAGTCTGCACAACGCCTCGAGAATGTCTTTCACCGCGGTGTGTCGCAGGTCGAGCGAGAACCGCACGCTTCGATCGCGCGGGTCGGAGACCTTGGGCCGTAGGATCTCCTCCATGCCAAGGTGGAGTCCGTTGATCGGTTCCAGGCTCAATTGGGAGATGGCGTCGATCAGGCTTGCATCCTTCAGTTCGAAACGTTCAACGATGGTGTCCAGCGCGGGACGATTTGGAGCCGTGACCTGAGCCATGCACCGGCAGGCACCGAGGATCACCCAAAGCAACGACACTTTAGCGAAAGTTGTCATTGGTTGGGACCATTCGAGCAGCCCCCTGCATGGTCAGTAAGCTGACCGTTCGTATCCAACGTGCCGTTACCCGTAATTACTCCACGGGGAACTGGTGCCGTTGGGTGGCGGCAACGTTCTCTCTCTCTTCCCGATGCCCGCGATTCTACCAGACGACAACCGCTACGCCGCGTCAGCCGTGATGCCGGCCCGCCGCCGTTCCCCCTACGCCGGCAGCGTCTCCATCGCCTCGGCGATCTCCGCGCCGGGATGCTCGTAGTCCTGCAACCGGCCGCTCAGATAGGCGTCGTAAGAAGCCAGGTCGAAGTGCCCGTGCCCGCTCAGGCCGAACAGAATCGTGCGCGGCTTGCCCTCTTCACGCGCTTGAATGGCTTCGTCGATGGCCCCGCGAATGGCGTGCGCGGATTCCGGCGCCGGCAGTATGCCCTCCAGCCGTGCAAACATCACCGCCGCCTCAAACGTCGGCAGTTGTAGGCAGGACCGCGCTTCGATCAGCCCGTTATTGAGTAGGTTGCTCGCCAGCGGCGAAGCGCCGTGGTACCGCAACCCGCCGGCGTGAATCCCCGGCGGCACAAAGTCGTGCCCCAGCGTGTACATCTTCATCAGCGGGGTCAGCTTGGCGATGTCGCCGAAATCGTAAGCGTAGCGGCCCCTGGTCAGCGTGGGACACGCCGCCGGCTCGATCGCCATCAGCCGGACCTTCGACCCCGCCAGCTTGTCCGGGATATAGGGCAGCGCTAGCCCGCCGAAATTGCTGCCGCCGCCGAAGCACCCGATCACGACGTCCGGCTGGTCGCCCGCCAGCGCCATCTGCTTCTTGGCCTCGATGCCGATGACGGTCTGGTGCAGCAGCACGTGATTCAGCACGCTGCCCAGCGCGTAGTTGGTGTCGTCGTGCGTCGCGGCGTCCTCCACCGCTTCGCTGATGGCGATGCCCAGGCTGCCGGGCGAATTCGGATGCGCCGCCAGAACCGCCCGGCCGGAGTTCGTGCGCGGACTGGGGCTCGGGAACACTTCCCCGCCCCAGGTGTTCATCATCATGCGGCGATACGGCTTCTGTTCGTAGCTGACCTTCACCATATACACCGTGCATTCCATGCCGAACATCTGGCACGCGAGCGACAGCGCGCTGCCCCACTGCCCCGCCCCGGTCTCCGTCGCCAGCCGTTTGATGCCGGCTTTCTTGTTGTAGAACGCCTGCGCCACCGCCGTGTTCGGCTTGTGGCTGCCCGCCGGGCTCACGCCTTCGTACTTGTAGTAAATGCGCGCCGGCGTGTCGAGCGCTTTCTCCAGGCGCTCGGCCCTGTAAAGCGGCGTCGGCCGCCACAGCTTATAGATGTCGAGCACTTCGCCCGGAATATCGATCTCCGGCTGGGGAGCGAACTCCTGCTCGATCAGCGCCATCGGAAATATCGGCGCCAGCGCCTCGGGCCCGATCGGCTGCCGCGTCGCAGGATTGAGCGGCGGATCGAGCGGTTGCTTCAGCAGGGGCAGGACGTTGATCCATGCCGTCGGGATCTCATTATCGCTGAGGATAAACTTGGTGATGTCGGCCACAGGCTCTCCTTGAAATTCGAACCGACCATTGTAACCCGCCGCAGGCCCGCTGGGGCGGCGGCCACGCTAATCTTATATCTTGCCCGAAACGAAGAAGCACGAAGCCACCGGCCGCTCCGCCTTCCTGGTGGCGGCCGGCATCCTGCTCAGCCGCCTTATGGGCCTCGTGCGCCTGCGCATCTTCTCCCACTACTTCGGCCTCGAATCGGACGCCGCCGACGCCTTCAACGCCGCCTTTCGCATCCCCAACTTCCTCCAGAACCTGTTCGGCGAGGGCGTGCTCTCGGCCTCGTTCATCCCCGTCTACGCCAACCTGCTAGCGCACAAGGACGACGAGGAATCGGGCCGCGTGGCCGGCGCCGTCTTCGCGATCCTCGCCCTTACGGCGTCCCTGCTGGTCGCGGCCGGCGTCCTCGCCACGCCGCTCCTCATCGATGCCATCGCTCCCGGCTTTCACGGCGCCAAGCGCGAGCTGACCATTCAAATCGTGCGCGTCCTGTTCCCCGGCGCGGGCCTGCTGGTGCTCTCGGCGTGGTGCCTGGGAATCCTGAATAGTCACCGCAAGTTCTTCCTCTCCTACACCGCCCCGGTGATCTGGAACGTGGCCATGATTGCCACGCTCGTCGGTTTCGGCCGCCGCATGGGCCTGGACCAGCTTGCGGTCGCACTGGCCTGGGGGTCGGTGGCGGGCAGCGCCTTGCAGTTCGGCGTGCAGCTTCCCACCGTGCTGCGGCTCGCCCGCCGCCTGCGCCTCCGGCTCGATACCAAATCGGCCAACGTCCGAACCGTCGTCGCGAACTTTGTCCCCGTGTTCATCAGCCGCGGCGTGGTACAGATCAGCGCTTACGTGGATGCGTTCATAGCGAGCTGGCTGCCCACCGGCGCCGTCACCGGCCTCACCAACGCGCAGCTTCTCTACACGCTGCCCGTGAGCCTGTTCGGCATGTCGGTTTCGGCGGCCGAGCTCCCCGCCATGTCGAGCGTGCTCGGCAACGAGCGCGAAGTGGCCGAACACCTCCGCCACCGCCTCAACTCCGGCCTTCGCCAGATCGCCTTCTTCATCGTGCCCACCTCCGCCGGCTTCCTCGTCTTCGGCGACGTGGTCGCCGGCGCGCTGCTACAGACCGGTCGCTTCACCCACGCCGATTCGCTCTACGTCTGGGGGATCCTCGCCGGCTCCACCGTCGGCCTCCTGGCCACCACTCTCGGCCGGCTTTATTCATCCACCTACTACGCCCTCCGCGACACGCGCACGCCCCTGCGCTATGCCATCGTCCGCGTCGCCCTCACCACCACGCTCGGCTACCTGATGGCGATCCCGCTGCCGCGCCTCATCGGCATTGACCCGCGCTGGGGCGTGGCCGGCCTTACTGCCTCGGCAGGTCTGGCGGGCTGGGTGGAATTCACGCTGCTGCGCCGCACGCTGAACCGCCGCATCGGCGAGACCGGGCTGGCGCTGGGCTACACGTCCAAGCTCTGGATCGCCGCCGTCGCCGCCGCGGCCGTGGGCTGGCTCGTCCGGATCGCCGTCGGCCGCCGCAACCCGATCCTCGCCGCCGCCCTCATCCTGCCCGCCTACGGCGCGGTCTATTTCGCCCTCGCCGCAGCCTTCAAGATCGAGGAAGCACGCGCGGCGCTGGGCCGGCTGCGCAGGCTACCCTGACACTTAGCAGGAACGCGATTGGACCCAGGCCGGAAAGTTCAGCAGCACCCAAAGTACGACGCTGGCGCCAGCGCCGATTTCCGCCACCCTATCCTGCAACGTCAAGGCAAAGACGATCATACTCGCTGCCAAACCCCATTTTGACGCTGTTGCTCGGAACGCTGGGCCCCACAACGCGCCATCGCGGCGTCGACGTCGTATCGCTTGTGTCCTCTCCGGATCGTTGAAGAACAACCGAACGATGAGAATCGCTTCGCCGGCAAGTAACACAACTACTCCTGTCAGAGGCAGAAGCAGGCCAACGCAGAGGACCAACAGAATCCGCGCCAGTAGGCGAAGAACCCGATCGGCATGGGCACGCGCGACCGCCCACGTTTCGAGCATTGCCGCACCCAGAAGCATGAGGGCTCCGCCTCCGAACGCGACCCGCTCCAACGTCGCGCTGTTGGAATGTGTGCGCACGAAGGCCCACACAAGATCTACCCTGTCGAAAACGTAGGTGAATGCCGCCAGCCCTACGACCAGCAGATGAAGCAGTGTCTGGTACCGGTATTCAAAAGGTGTAGCCTTCATTCTTGCCCCCGCTGACGAGCATCATACCGCGAACCGGCTACAATGAACGTGACGATGCCCTGCTGCGTTCTCGCTCTCCTCACCTTTCTGACGCCCCGCGTTGTCCTCGTCCTGATGGCCCTGTTCAGCCACTACCTCGAGCACGCCTATCACGGCTTCCTGATCCCCCTGCTCGGGTTCATCTTCCTGCCGCTCACCACCATCGTCTATGCCTTCCTGGCGAATTCGCACTACCCCATCCAAGGCATCTACCTGGTGGCGCTGATCGTCGCCGTCGTCATCGATCTCGGCGGCGTGGGCGGAGGCCACTGGAGCCGTCGCCAGCGCGCCTGACTGGAAGGCTATTCGGCTCGCAGCCGTTGCGCGGCGCTACGAAGCGTTAGCACGTCAACCGGCCGCAGCCCGCCGTCATCGTTCATAGACCTCGCGGCGGTGCGCAACGCGCGTGATGCTGACAAGCTTCGCGGCGCTGTTGACGATGTACACCACCCGCCAGTCGCCCACCCGGATCCGCCACAGATCGTCGTACCCCTTCAGCTTCTTGCAGCCCGCGGGCCTTGGCTCGTGACCCAGAGACTCGATCTTCCTGACGACTCGCACCAGCACGGTGTCCGGCAACGCCTCGAGCTCCTTCCGTGCCGGCGCCTTTACCTCAACTGAATAACTATCCACGCAGGCGACCGCGTCTTACGAGATCCGCTTTGATCTTCCCCAGCGGTATCCCCTTATCCTCGCGACGCGACTCGGAGATCAGGCCGTCCCAGAAATCCTCCAGCCTCGCGCCGTGCTTCTTCAGATCGATTTGAACGGCCACCTTGCGACCCTTCTCATCGGTGACGAATTGGATTCCGGTCATCGCTGTGCCTCCTGTGAGTCGCCTGAGGTGTCGCTGCAACTCCAGCGCGCCCGTCAACAGAATACCGCACACCATGCCCTTTCCGTTCCGCCTGCTGTCAAGACGAACCGGGGCGCGTTCGTCCTGCCCAGCTCCACCCAGGCCGCGATCGCACGGCGGAGCGCAGCCGAACCCGGCCGGCGCTTTGTTGGAGCGTCGAGCGGATCCCGATCGCCGACGAGCGGTCTACACTAAGATTGTGAGGCGACACCAGCTATGGACCTCAATCGCTTAACCGAAAAGGCCCAGGAGGCCGTCCGCGCCGCTCAGTCCTCCGCCGTCCGCTACGGCAACCAGCAGATTGACGTCGAGCACCTCCTCGCCGCCCTCCTCGAACAGGCCGGCGGCCTCGCCCCCGCCATCCTCATCAAGGCCGGCATCAACCCCGAAGGCCTCCACCGCGGCGCCATACAGGAAATCGAGCGCCTGCCCAAGGTCACGAGCCCCACCGGCGCGCCCGATCAGGTCTACGTCACCGGCCGCCTCAACCGCCTCCTCACCCAGGCCGAGGACGAAGCCCGCCGCCTCAAGGACGACTACATTTCCATCGAGCATCTCCTGCTCGCCATGACCGACGATACCGGCGCCACCGGCCGCCTCTTCAAGCAGTTCGGCGTCACGCGCGACCGCCTCCTCGCCGCCCTTCAGGAGATTCGCGGCAACCAGCGCGTCACCACGCCCACCCCCGAGGCCACCTACCAGGCCCTCGAGCGCTACGGCCGCGACCTCACCAAGCTGGCCACCGAAGGCAAGCTCGACCCCGTCATCGGCCGCGACGATGAGATCCGCCGCGTCATCCAGGTCCTCTCCCGCCGCACCAAGAACAACCCGGTCCTGATCGGCGAGCCCGGCGTCGGCAAGACCGCCATCGTCGAGGGCCTGGCCCAGCGCATCGTCCGCGGCGATGTGCCCGAAGGTCTAAAGAACAAGAAGGTGGTCGGGCTCGATATGGGCGCCCTCATCGCCGGCGCCAAGTTCCGCGGCGAGTTCGAAGAGCGGCTGAAGGCCGTCCTCAAAGAGGTCCAATCCTCGGAAGGCGACATCATCCTGTTCATCGACGAGCTGCACACCGTGGTGGGCGCCGGCGCGGCCGAGGGCGCCATGGACGCCAGCAACCTGCTCAAGCCCATGCTCGCGCGCGGCGAGCTCCATTGCATCGGCGCAACCACCATCAACGAGTACCGCAAATACATCGAGAAGGACGCCGCGCTCGAGCGCCGCTTTCAACCCATCCTGGTGGATCAGCCTTCGGTCGAGGACACCATTTCCATCCTCCGCGGCCTGCGCCAGCGCTACGAGGTGCATCACGGCGTGCGCATCAAGGACGCCGCGCTCGTCTCGGCCGCCGTGCTTTCCAACCGCTACATCAGCGACCGCTTCCTGCCCGACAAAGCCATCGACCTGGTCGATGAGGCCGCCGCCCGCCTGCGCACCGAGATCGATTCCATGCCCACCGAGCTCGACGAGCGCATGCGCCGCATCATGCAGCTCGAAATCGAGCGCGAAGCGCTGAAAAAGGAAAAGGACACCGCCTCGCGCGAGCGGCTCGGCAAGATCGAAAAGGAGCTGGCCGACCTTCGCGCCGAGGCCGACGCGCTCCAAGCCCGCTGGCAGACCGAAAAGAAGGCCGTCGCCCACCTGCGCAGCCTGCGCGAGCAGATCGAAAAGACCAACCTCGAGATCGAGCAGGCCCAGCGCCAGTACGATCTCAACAAGGTTGCCGAGCTGAAATACGGCACGCTGGCCCAGCTCGAACGCCAGCTCAAAGCCGAGGAGGCGAGCCTCTCAAGCAAGGACGGCGCGCCCCGCCTGCTCAAAGAAGAAGTGGACGAAGAGGACATCGCCGAGGTCGTCAGCCGCTGGACCGGCGTTCCGGTCTCAAAGCTGCTCGAAGGCGAGCTCGGCAAGCTGCTGCACCTCGAAGAGGAGTTGCACAAGCGCGTGGTGGGACAGGACGAAGCCGTCACTGCGGTCGCCGAAGCCGTCCTGCGCGCGCGCTCCGGCCTCAAAGACCCCAACCGTCCCATCGGCAGCTTCATCTTCCTGGGGCCCACCGGCGTCGGCAAAACCGAGCTGGCCCGCGCTCTCGCCGAGTTTCTCTTCGATGACGAACACGCGCTCATCCGCATCGACATGTCCGAGTACCAGGAGAAGCACACCGTGGCCCGCCTGATCGGCGCGCCTCCGGGCTACATCGGCTACGAGGAAGGCGGCCAGCTCACCGAAGCCGTGCGCCGCCGGCCTTACTCCGTCATCCTCTTCGATGAAATCGAGAAGGCGCACCATGACGTGTTCAACGTCATGCTCCAGATTCTGGATGATGGCCGCCTGACTGACGGCCAGGGCCGCACGGTCAATTTCAAGAACACCATCGTCATCATGACCTCGAACGTCGGTAGCCACCGCATCCTCGAATACCGCGGCTCATTCGAAGGCGAGGGCTACGAGCGCATGAAGCAGGCCGTGCTCGAGGAGATGCGCGCCAGCTTCCGGCCCGAGTTCCTGAACCGCGTAGACGAGATCATCGTCTTCCACTCGCTCTCGGAAGAGCATCTCAAGAGCATCGTCGATATCCAGCTCGGCCGCCTGCGCGCGCGTCTGGCCGATCGTCACATCGCACTGGAGCTCAACGACGCCGCCCGCACCCACTTAGTCCGCAGCGGCTACGACCCAACCTACGGCGCGCGCCCGCTGAAGCGAGCCATCCAGAAGGAGATGGAGACGCCGCTAGCGCGGCAGATTCTGGCCGGCAAGATCCGCGACGGCCAAACGATAGACGTCGGCTTCGACTCAGCCAAGGGCGAGCTGTCCTTCACGCCGCAAACAGCCGCCGCTGCGGGGTGAGCTGCGGCAATCGACGCATTCACAAATGGCCGGAAGCGCCCAGGAATAAATCACGGAGCGAGGCGCCGAGGCTTCGTGATTTCCGCAACGAAGCCCTTCAAGCCCTCGCTGCCATGGGCGGAGTTCAGCCAGGCAAGGCTGGGCGTGGTCTGGAGATACGTCGCAATTGCCTTGTAATCGGCGCCGGATTGAATCATGTTGAGCAGCTCTTTGTAAGCAGCCAGCATCTTGGTCCTCTCTGAGTGAAGACGCGGCCCTATCGTCCCGGCTCCGGGGCCGAGACGGGTTCCATCGTCGAATTCGGCATAGACGACTGTGCCGGTTATTCGCCGGATGACCTCGCCCGATAGCCGATCGTCACATCGCACTGGAGCTCAACGACGCCGCCCGCACCCACTTAGTCCGCAGCGGCTACGCCCCAACCTACGGCGCGCGCCCCTTGAAGCGAGCCATCCAAAAAGAGATCGAGACGCCCCTCGCGCGGCAGATTCTGGCCGGCAAGATCCGCGACGGCCAGACCGTGGACGTCGGCTTCGACTCAGCCAAGGGCGAGCTGTTCTTCACACCGCAAACAGCCGCCGCAGCGGGCTAGCGACGGGCTTCAGCTTGTCCAGCCCGCCCCGCGCGCCGGGCGCCAGCGGATCGCCGAGATTGCGCAGATGAGGGCTGACCGGTAAATCTGGAATCCAGATTTGCTGGCCAGAGCGCTCGAACTCCAGGAGGTACAGATCAGTTCCGCCCCGATCCAGATTCCAGTAGCTGTCCAGGCGGTAGATTCCCTTATCGAAAAGAGCGCTGCCGCTGACAAGCATCGCCGTCGGCGCGTGCGGCAGACGCATAAAGGAATCGGGCTCGAAGCTTCGCCACACCCCCGCCCTGGCCCGCAGGTGTCGAAGACCATCAAGCCAATGGAGCCTTGCCCGATCATCTTGAAAACGGGGATCGGTCAGCTGGTAGATAGCCTCGAATCGGCCCGTGTTGAACTCGTCTCGCACCACCGAGAGTCTGGCTAGGATCAAGCGCTGGTGGTCCTGGACGCACGAGGTTCCGCAGCCCGTGAGCCCGAGCAGCAAGCAAAGACCGCCTCTGCGGAATCCTCTCACGCTCAACCCTGTCCGGGGCCTCTCGGTCCCGCTCAGATTCTACCAAAACCCTATTTCCTGGGTAGAATTCAGTCATGAGCCGCCTTACTGCGATTCTTCTGCTCCTGTGCGCTCTGGCGCTGGCGCAAAACCCCGAGTACGATTTCTACCCGGGCTATCGCGATTTCGCCGCGACCCAGTTCACGAAGGACCCAAAACCTACGCCCGACCAGGTCCACGCAGCCTACGCGGCCAAACTCAAGAGCGAAGGCGTGCCGGATGCCGAGATAGAGCGGCGGGAAACTCTGCTGAGAACCGTGCCGCGAAAGCTCGAGGCCGATCGCTGGAACCGGTTCTATCTGAGCGGAGACTCGAACTACAACCGGGAGCCGAACGCGTACCTGAAGGAAGTTGTGGCAGGCCGGCGGCCCGGAGTGGCGCTCGATTACGACATGGGCACCGGCAGAAATGCGCTCTACCTGGCGAAACTCGGCTGGGACGCTTATGGCTTCGACATGTCCGATGTGGCGGTCTCCATTGCGGACAAGCACGCCCGCGAACTCGGAGTCACGTTGCACGCTACCGCCGCCCCGGACACCGAATACGACTTCGGCCACCAGCGTTTCGACCTGATCCTCTTTAGTTGGGCCATGCCCTTCGTCAACATGAAAAAGATCGTCGACGCGCTGAAGCCGGGCGGCATGGTGGTCATGGGGGCCGGGGCCGACTACGTGGGCCGCAACGGAATGCTGAAGATGTTCGATCCGTTGCGAATCGTGCACTACGAGATCATCCACGCCCAGTCCGATTTCTACGACCGCCGCGATACCGACATCATCCGCATGATCGCCGTCAAGCCGTGAGAACGGGCCGGACAAGCTTCCCTGCCTTCACCCCGCGATACACTGGCTACGTGGATGCGACGACGTTCGACGACGATCCTCTCCGGGCCTATCTGCGCGAAGTCGGCGCCGTGCCACCGCTGACGAAGGACCAAGAACTCGAGCTCTCCCGGCACGTGCTTGCCAACGACCAACAAGCGGAATCCGCGGGCAAGACCTTGGTCGAGGCGAACCTTGCCATGGTGGTTTCGACAGCGCGGCGCTCTCCTCGCGGGAATATGCACGTCTTGGATCTGGTACAAAGGGGCAACGACGGACTGCTGTACGCACTCAAGACGTTTCCGGACCATCCGAACCAGAGCTTCTCCGCCTATGCTGCCGCATGTGTGGCCGCCGCTATCGCAAAAGCGATTGGCGATTCAAAACCGCTCACTCAATGAACGCCGCCTGATTACGCACCGAAGCGCGATCTGCCGTTTCCATCTCTCCGCGCTTACCTGCCGTAGAGTTTGCCCATTCGGCAATTGAACCAACGCGCCAGTCTCCGGACCCGACTCGTGTCTCCCACAGCATGTCGTCTGAAACCATACTATTCCCATCCCGCCCGGACCGTAGCGGCCCGGCAGGCCGCGTTACAATTGAGTCTGGCGTGGCTTCGCATGGAAAAACGAAAGCACTTGCCTGTGTTTTTCTTCGCTGCCCAACCGGCCGGGGCGCAGAGCTGCTGGCGGCCTTCCGCCGACGTCTACCGCATCCCGCACGGCTGGCTGCTGAAGTTCGACCTGGCCGGCGTTGACATGGCGGACGTCGCCGTCGAAATCGACGCCTCCCGCGTCACCGTCAGCGGCGTCCGCCGCGACTGGCTGGTCGAAGAGGGCGCCAGCTATTACTCGATGGAGATCGCCTACAACCGCTTCGAGCGCACCATCGAGCTGCCCTGCCGCCTCGAGCATCCGCGCGTCGCGCTCGAAAACAAAAACGGTCTCTTGATCATCCGCATAACGGAGGCGTAACCAATGGACGACCTGGAAAACATCCAGACCCTACCCCTGCTTCCGCTGAAGAACAGCGTGCTGTTCCCTTATCTGTTCATGCCGCTTGCCGTCGGCCGTGCCCCGTCGCTCGCCGCCGCCGAGGCTGCCCTCGCCACCGAAGGGAAAGAGATCATCCTGGTTGCCCAGCGCGATCCCAGCAAGGAGGCGCCCACAACAGCCGAGGACCTGTTCACCATCGGCGTCAAAGCGGTCATCAAGAAGATGGCGCGGCCGAACGAGGCCCAGATGGACCTCATCGTTCTTGGCGTCGAGCGGGTCGTGATCCTGCGGTTCGAACAAACCGAGCCCTATCTTCGCGCCCGCGTCCGCGCGCTGCCGCTGCCGGAGGACCATTCGCCGGAGGTGGAAGCGCTCCATCGTGCAGTCGCTGAGCTGGCCGGAAAGGTCGTGGCTCTGGCCCAGCCCAACGCCCCGGCCGAGCTGGGGCAGATGCTCACGCAGACCGAGGACCCGCTGCGCCTCGTCTACCTGCTCGGCTCCATGATGAATCTCGATCTCGCCAGAGAGCAGGCGCTGCTCGAGGCTCAGACCCGTGAAGAGGCGCTGCGCCTCATGCACGGCTACCTCACCAGCGAATACCAGGTGCTCCAGCTTCGCGACAAGATCGCCAGCCAGGCTCAGACCGAGATGAGCAAGCAGCAGCGCGAATACCTTCTTCGCCAGCAGCTGCAGGCCATCCAGCAGGAGCTCGGCGAGAAGGACCCGCAGCAGGCCGAAATCGAGCTGCTGCGCGAGCGCCTGGAGAAACTGAATCTTCCCGAGGAGGTCGCCAAAGAGGCCAAGCGCGAGCTTTCGCGTCTCGAGCGGTTGCCTCCGGGCGCGCCCGATTACCAGGTCATCCGCACCTATCTCGATTTCGTGGTCGAGCTGCCGTGGAACGAGTTCACCGAGGACAACCTCGACATCGCCCGCGCGCGTCAGATTCTCGACCAGGATCACTACGACCTCAAGGACGTCAAGGAGCGCATTCTCGAGCAATTAGGCGTTTTGAAGCTCAATCCGGAAGCAAAAGCGCCAATTTTGTGCTTCTATGGCCCGCCGGGCGTGGGCAAAACGTCGCTCGGGCAATCCATCGCGCGCGCCCTGGGCCGCAAGTTCGAGCGCATGAGCCTGGGCGGCCTGCATGACGAGGCCGAGCTGCGCGGCCACCGCCGCACTTACATCGGCGCCATGCCCGGCCGCATCGTGCAGGCCATTCGCCGCGCCGGTTCGCGCAACCCCGTGCTGATGCTCGATGAAGTGGATAAACTCGGCCGCGATTTCCGCGGCGACCCGGCTGCGGCCTTGCTCGAGATCCTCGATCCGGAGCAGAACAAGACCTTCCGCGACAACTATCTCGATCTGCCGTTCGATCTCTCGAAGGTGTTCTTCATCACCACGGCCAACACGCTCGACACCGTTCCGCGGCCGCTGCTCGACCGCATGGAGATGCTGCGCCTGCCGGGTTACAGCGAAGAGGAGAAGACCGAGATCGCCAGGCGGTATCTCATCCCGCGCCAGCTCAAGCAAGCCGGCCTCAAGCCCGAAGAGCTCGAATTCGGCGACGGGAGCTTGCACAGGATGATCACCGGCTACACGCGCGAAGCCGGTCTGCGGCAGCTTGAGCGCACCATCGGCCGCGTGGCGCGCAAGATCGCGCTCCGCCACGCCGAAGGCGACGGCGCGGCCGTAACGCTGCATCCGGACGACATTGCGCCGCTGCTGGGGCCGGAGGTTTTTTCGGAGGACGAGAGGCGCAAGGAGCAGCCGCCCGGCGTTGCCATTGGTCTGGCCTGGACCGAGACTGGCGGCGAAGTGCTCTATATCGAGGCGACGCTGCTGCCCGGCGGACACGGTCTCACAATCACCGGTCAGATCGGGGAAGTGATGCAGGAATCGGCACGCGCGGCGCAGAGCTACATCTGGTCGCATGCCGAAGAGCTCGGCATCGATCCGGCCGTCTTCAAAGACGCCGGCGTCCACCTGCACGTGCCCGCGGGCGCGGTACCGAAGGACGGACCGTCGGCCGGCGTGACCATGGCCACGGCCTTAGCCTCGGTCTACACGCGCGTGCCCGTGCGCTCCGACACAGCCATGACCGGAGAGATCACGCTCACCGGCCTGGTCCTTCCCATCGGCGGTCTGAAGGAGAAGGCGCTGGCCGCCCGGCGCGCCGGCATCCATCGCATTATCGCGCCGAAGGGGAACCAGAAGGACCTGCAGGATTTCTCCGATGCCGTCCGCGCCGAAACCGAATTCGTCTTCGTCGACCGCATCGAGCAGGTGCTGGCCGCGGCCTTCCCCGCCGTTGAACCGGCGGAAACGCTGAAAGCCGGCTAGAAGCTCCTGACAATCGTCGCCCGGTACGTGGCGCTGGCCGGATCGAGCGCGCTCCCCGAGAAGTTGCACACCCGGACACTGATCGTGTTGGGTGCCGAGACGCGCATCGTGGCGACAAGCCCCGCCTCGAGCGCACTGGGCAACCCGGCTGCGATTCCGTCATTCACCGCCGCGCCCGCCAGCGTGAACGATAGGTCCGCGGCGCACGCCCCATTGGGAATCGAGGGGAAATTCAACACCACCGTCGCGGTCAGATACGTCGGAACCACGCCGCTGTCCACGGAGAGGGTAGTGGCCGCGAGCGAACCCACGCTCAGCAGGCCTGTGCTCGTCACAACCGGACTCGCGGCCAGCATGGCGCGATAGTCCAGTCCCCCGGACGCGTCCCAATTCCCCGTAACCGAGGCGTTCCAGGTAGCAAGCGGAATGGAGCCGGCCGGGAAATTCGTCACGCCGCTCAGGGCCGCGCAGCCGGCCGAGGTCGAAACCGTGAGGTTGTGGCCGACGGTGAGAGCGCCCGCCGGCGTGAAGTAGACATACGCGGCGCCCACGCCGCCGCTGATCGTCGCCGTACATCCCTGCGTGAAACTGTAGACCGTGCTTCCCAGCCGCAGGTTGCAGGGCGTCGATGGGCCGCAATTCGCGCCGATCGTCAGCACCGTCGGGCTCGTCCACGTCACCGCGAAATCCGCCAACTGCGAAACCGCGGCGGCCCCGCCCTGGCGCGTCCAAACGTTGGCGGCCGTACAGACATACAAGTTCTGCCCCATCGTTGCGTTCGTCAGTAGAAACGTCTGCCCCAGGGCGCACATAGCCGGGAGCGACGCGCCCGTCTGGATCGGCTTGGTCGAGCTTGCGCCCGAAAAGTCGATGTCTTTGCCTTGGGTTCGGAGGTCGATTTGGGTTTGTCCGGCTGCGGAAGCCGCCAGCAGGAACACAATCAGGGTCACTCGAAACAGGGAAGATTTCATTGCGGGCCTCGTTCCAACCACACGCCCAATATCAGGCACCGGCCTCGCCGTCTCTGGGGCCCGCAAACTCGATCTGGTTGAAAACAGCCGCGAAAGATGTGACGCCGCGCTGTGATTGCCGCGGAGTCAGACCCTCCGCACCTTGATGCCCGCCTCGCCGAACAGCACTTCCACCATCCCGAAGTGCTGATCGTAGTAGTCGCTGGAGTACTCGGCCATGCGAGCCGCCGAGACGATCACCTCGACGATCCCGGCCTGCACGATCGCCCGCGCGCAATCCATGCACGGCATGATTTCGACGTAAATCGTGCAGCCTTCCGTCGCCGTGCCGGCCCGCGCGGCGTTGCAGATGGCGTTGCGCTCGGCGTGCTCCATCCACAGATATTTCGCCGGGCGCTCCAGCCGCTCGGGCACGGTGTCGCGTATTCCGCGCGGAAACGAGTTGTAGCCCGTTCGACCGGATCTCGTGCGCCGGGCCCACCACCACGCAGCCGATCTGCGTATTCGGGTCCTTGCTGCGCGACGCAATCACCTTGCAGACGCTCAGATAATACTCATCCCAACCGGGAACTTTGCGCAGTTCGGCCATATCACTCCAGTTCGAATAGACGCTTGCCCGCCACCGTGCACCGGAACCCATAGACGGCCACCGCCAGAACCGCCAGAAGCGCCACGAGCGAGTTGAGGATGTACCAGGCGGAGAAATCCAGAGTGAGCGGCGCCAGGAGCAAGGCATCTGCCGTGAATATGCTCACCACCAGCGGCACGATTCCGTAGCGAAGCAGCAGGATGACAAAAACGGTGTACACCACGGCGCTGAACGACAGAACCCATAGTCCCTCGTCCGAGCTGAGCCCCTTGAGCACCATGAAGATCCCAACGAAGCCCACCGCCGCAAGCCAGTCTTTCCTCAGGATCAGGCGCAGCAAGAACATCAGCAGAAAGGTGCCAAGCGCGAAGGTGATGCCGTCGGCCATCTGGCCGAGCAGTTGGCCCGCAACATACCGGATGCCGCTGAGCATACTGAGCACTCCCTCCCCAGGAACGCCGCCCAAACGTTGGGCGATGAGTTGCTCCCCCTGAAGCAGAAGAACCCAGAACATCCCGAAGGCCACGCCGATCAGGATGTCGCCGCCGGCAAGCGGGTCGCGCAGCTTGCCACCCAAAATGCGGCTCCAGGAGACGATCGTCTGCGGCCATCGGCGGCGGATGATCGGCTCGAGCGCCAGGTACAGCACCCAGATCAACGCGGCCGGAAAAAGCGCCTCGCTCACGGCGGCCACAATCAGATCCAACTCGCCCCGGCTCGGGACGTGGTACATCGAGAGCAGGAGCTGTCCCATGCCGGCCGCGAACACGAATCCGGCTAGCCGCATCGCGCCGCGGCTGTCGCTCCGGTTGAGTTTCGTATTGCGGCGCGCCATCAAAGCGGCCGCCACGACGACCAGACAGAGCAGCGTCAGGGCGATGATTTCGCTGACCCGCTGGCCCGCGCTCCTCTCGTATTCCTGCATGCGCCAGGGGCGGGTCCAGGCGCCGATCATGTGGAAGTAAACCGGCTTTCCTCGCCACGACGCGGCCTCCACGCGTAGCGGAACCTTCGGCGCTTTGGGATATACGCCGGTCCACGCGGCGCGGCCGTCGAAACCGACCTCCGGCAGCCACTGCGGATCGGCCGCCCGGAACTTCGACAGGTCGAGCCCGGCCGCCGCAAACAGCGCGTTCCAGTCGGAAGGAGGAGGAGCGCCGGTGCTTTGGTCCACCTGCGGAGGCATGGCCGAAAGATAGAGCAGCCGGCCTTCGGTGTCGATCTGCACCAGGACCTCCCCGGAGACGTTGATGTGCGGATGGTCCTTCGAGACATCCAGCTCATAACCGGGATCGAAGTAGCGCGGGCTCTGGCGATACCAAAAGTGCACCAGGTTCGGCTGGCCGTCGCTCAGATGCGCCCACCGGCTGTGAGACGGGTCGTGCTTCGGAACGTACCGCGAATACTCCCTGTCGACATCGAAACCGCCGGCGGAGCCCAGAACGCGCTGGTTGTAGCCGAGTTGGCGGATGACCTCGCGCGCCTTTACGGTAAGAGCCTCCGCGGAATTCTCGAAGGGGATCCTTCCGAACACGCTCACTCTCCCGCCCAGCAGACCGGCCGCGATCAGCGCCACGACGATGCCGCCCAGCAACGCCATCGCGACCATGGGCCGCAGGCCTTCGCTCGCGCCCGACGCCGCCACCATGTCCGGAGAAGGCGTCTCTCCCGCCGCCAGCGCCGCAGCCAGCGGATCGCCTCCGGGCAGCGCGGCGGCCACCGCCAGTGCCGAGGCCGGCCGTTGGCGCGGGTCTGCCGAAAGACAGCGCAGGATCACCCGTTCGACCGTCGGATCGATCTCCTTGACCAGCGTGACCAGGCTGAGAGGCGCCGAGCTCTCTTCAAGCTGGCGCAGCCCGTCGAGCGAATCCGCCTCGAAAGCCCGCTTGCCCGTGAAGACCTCGTAGAGCACCAGGCCCAGCGCGTAGATGTCGCTCGCCTGCGTTACCTCTTTGCCGGCAAGTTGCTCCGGCGCCATGTAGGCCGGCGTCCCGTGGCGGATCTCGTGGGCCTGCACATGCCCGCTCAGCGCCGCCAGGCCGAAGTCCGCGATCAACACGTTGCCGCGGCCGTCCAGCATCACGTTGGAAGGCTTCAGATCGCGGTGCAGCACGCCTTTGTCGTGCGCCGCGGCCAGGCCGGCGCACAGCTTGCGCGCGATTTCGAGAGCTTTATCGGCGGGCAGCCGCCCGATCCGCCGCAGCAGGGACCCCAGGTCCTCGCCATCCACGTACTCCATCGAAAGGAACTGCAGCCCGTCGATTTCCCCGATGTCATAAACCCGGCAGACATTGGGATGCGAGACCTGGCGCGCGATGCGGACCTCGTTGCGGAATCGCGCCAGCGCGCGCTCGTCTTCGGCGATGGCTTCGGGAAGGAATTTCAACGCCACTGGCTGGCCGAGCTTGAGATCGTTGGCGCGGTAGACCTCGCCCATGCCGCCGGCTCCCAGCAACGCAATGATGCGGTACCGCTCCAGCAACAGCGTGCCGGGCGGGAACCGCCCTTCGTCCGCCGAGCTCGTTGAGGCGGCGAGCGTAGACGAGGAAGGCGGCCGGCGGCTGAGGCGTTGCGTTCCCGGCTGCGGCCGGGACGTTTCGGCGATAGTTTCCGTCTGCGAACTGCTGGCGGGAGGTCCCAGCGGCGCGGCACAATTCCCGCAAAACCGGCTGGTATCGGGGTTTTCGGTGGCACAACTTGGACACCGGGTCATCGCTCGTAGTGTAGCGCGACTTATACTCGAATCTTGGTGAGCCGGTCCGATCCCGAGCCTGACGTCGCGCGCCGCCGCCTCAAACTGGCTCTAGCGGTGCTCCTCGCGTTGGCCCTTGTGCGCCTGTGGATCGTGCCGCTGCCGTCGAGCTTTTGGACCGATGAGGCGGGCACCGTCTTCGTGGTCCGCTACGCCGCTTCGCATGGTTGGGCCGCGGTCTCGCCGCAGTTCCCCCAGTCCATCTACTACGCACTGCCGCAGATCGCCACCGCTCTGGGCGGCTTCTCCGAGGCCGTCTACCGCCTGCCATCCACGCTCGCGATGGGCGCTGCGCTCATCCTGATCGCCAGCCTGGCCGCCCGGCTCATCCACCCGGAAGCGGCGTGGTTCGCGGTCTTCGCTTGTCTGGCTTTGCGCGGCTTCAATTTCCAGGCGGCCGACGCACGCCCCTACGGCCTTGGCATGGCCATCATGGCGGCGGCCTTGTGGTTCCTGGTCCGCTGGCTGGACCGCGCGCGCTGGCGGGACGCGGCGTTGTTCGTCCTCTTCGCGGCCCTGCTCTGGCCGGTCCACCCGCTCTATTGGCCCTTCTATCTTGTGTTCACCGCATATGCAATCGTGCGGCTGGCCTCAAAAGAGACCAGCGTCACGTGGCTTCGCGCCGCTGCGGTCTTCGCGCTCCTGGCGCTGTTGCTGGCGCCCGTCTTCGCCGGAGCGGTGGTGTTCGCCGGACGCGCCCGGATGCATGTGATCTCGCCGGAATTGCCCGGCCCGCGGGCGCTGGCCTATTCGCTCGAGCCTGGCCTGGTCGCCGTATGCTGGGCGGGCGCGTGGCTGCTTGCGCGCCTCTGCCGCTGGTCCCCCGCCGCCGCTGGGCCCGCGCGCTCTTCGCTGGTCCTGATGGCGCTGTGGTGGCTTTGCTGTCCACTAAGCCTCTTTGCGTTTTCGCACCTGACCGGCATCGGCGTCTTCGTGCCGCGCTACTACTCGCTCGCATTGCCTGGGGCCGCACTCGCGGCGACGGCCTTGGCCGCCCGCCACATCCCCACCCGAATGTGGAAGCCGCTGACGGCGGCTCTTGGTATCGCGGTCCTGCTCCTGGGCGGAAACTGGCGCCAGCTTTGGCCGCCTCACGCCAACGCGGACTGGCGTGGAGCCGCTCATACCATCGACCAACTCGCAATCGGAGCGGCCACTCCCATCGTCTGCCCCAGCCCATTCGTCGAGGCGCAACAACCGGTGTGGAGGCCGAACTATCCGCTTCCGTCGATCCTCTATTCTCCGCTGGTGGCCTATCCGGTCCGTGGCCGCGCGATTCCGTTTCCCTTCTCCGACTCGCCCGAAGCGGAGCGCTTCGCCGCAGCGCTCGTGCAATCCACCCTCCCCGCTTCCGGCCGCTTCTTCGTGTATGGCCACAAGATCAACGCCTACTTCTGGGAGAATTGGTTTGAGCGGCGTTCGGAGCTGGCTGGCTGGACCCGCCGCCGCCTCGGCCCATTCGGCGACGTGGTGGTCGTCGAGTTCGACCGGCCGGTAACCAGATGACAACCGATTTCAGCCGCCGCCGCCTTTTCGCCCTTCTCGGCATTGTGGTAGAGCAAGCGTGCCGCAAGCAGTCGTCTCTCAACCTGCCGCGCCGCCCTGTCGCCGACGCTCTGACGCCCCTGCCGCTCGGAGATGTTCGCCTGGGCGGCACTCTCGGCAAGAAGCTGGACCTCTCGATTCGCAATCGCATCTTCGCGCAGAATCCGGAGGCGCTGATCGAGCCCTTCCGCCATCGCGCGGAGCGAAGCTGCTGGCAGACCGAGTTCTGGGGCAAGTGGTTCCTCTCGGCCGCGGCGGCGTGCGAATACACGGGCGGCAGAAGCTCCCCGGCCTTCCCGCGCCTGGCTCAATCCGTGCGCGAACTGCTGGCCACCCAGACCGCCGACGGCTACATCGGCAACTACGCCGGCGCCAGTCATCTGGAAGGCTGGGACGTCTGGGGCCGCAAGTACACGCTGCTTGGCCTGCTGGCCTGGTACGATCTGGCGGGCGACCCCTCGGCACTGCGCGGCGCGCGGGCCTTGGCCGATCATCTGCTGCGCGAGGTCGGCCCCAACGCCGCCGATATCGTCACGCTAGGCCTGTATCGCGGCATGGCCGCCAGCTCCGTGCTCGAGCCGATGGTCGGTCTCTACCATCGCACCGGCGACGAGCGCTATCTGCGATTCGCCGAGTACATCGTGGAACGCTGGTCTTCTTCGAAGGGTCCGCAGTTGATCGAAAAGGCCGGGGTGCCGGTCGCGGAGCGGTTCCCGCCGCCGAAGAAGTGGTGGTCCTGGGAGAACGGGCAGAAGGCCTACGAGATGATGTCCTGCTACTCCGGCCTCATCGAGCTGCACCGCGAGACCGGCTGGAAGCCCGCCCTCGACGCGGCCGTGCGCACGTTCGAGAGCATTCGGGCGACTGAGATCGGTGTGGCCGGCTCCGGGGCCGCGGCCGAGTGTTGGTACGGAGGCACAGCGCATCAGACCGAGACCCGCCCGCGTTCCATGGAAACCTGCGTGGCCGTGACTTGGATGCAGCTCTGCGCGCGCCTGTTGCGCCTGACGGGCGACCCGCGCTACGCCGATGAGATCGAGCGGACCGCCTACAACGCGCTCGCCGGCGCCATGACGCCCGATGGATCGTCGTTCGCGCAGTACAGTTCGCTCGAGGGCGTTCGCTCGCTGGGAGAGCGGCAATGCGGTATGGAGCTCAATTGCTGCGTGGCGAACGGCCCGCGCGGCATGATGCTGCTCCCGGAAATCGCGGTCATGATGGGCGCGGACGGCCCCGCCGTCAGCCTGTACTCCGATGGAGTCTGGCAGCTCCGCCTTCGCTCGGGCGTGCCTTGCCGCATTGAAATGAAGACCGGCTATCCGGCCGCCGGTCAGGTGGACATCCGCGTTGACCCCGCAAGGGAGGAGTCCTTCGCACTGCGTCTCCGCATTCCGCGGTGGAGCTGGGAGACCTCGGTTTCGGTGAATGGGGCGCCGGCAACCACGCGGTCCGGCGCGTGGGCGGTCCTCGACAGGCGCTGGCAACCGGGCGACCAAGTTCGCTTGCGCCTCGATCTTCGCGCCAGAACTGTCACGCAGGCCGGACACGCCGCCGTGGTCCGCGGCCCACTGGCGCTGGCGCGCGATGTCAGACTCGGCGGCAACATCGACGAGCCCGTGACCCTCGGTGCGCTCGCCGTTCGGAGCGTGGCCCCGCCATCCGGCATCGAAACGGCGTTCGCAGGGCCCGAAGGCAAAGTGGTGCTGTGCGATTACGCCTCGGCCGGCAACACCTGGGACGCCCGCTCGCGCTACCGGACCTGGATGCGAATGAGGTAGGGCGTCAGGAAGCGGGCCGCTTTGTCTCAAGGTCTGGTATTCTCTTGCCATGGTCCGCGGGATGGGCGAGCGGAGCCGGTTCCCAGTCCGGCTGTCCATGGGGCCGGCGAACGAACGCCATAGGGAGCTTTGAATGGTCATCATCGCGATTGCGCTGGCAGCGTTCCTGGCGACGCTTGCGGGCGGCTTCTTCGCCCTCAAGCACAGAGACAAACTGCACCTCATCACGGGGTTTAGCGCTGGGGCCATCATCACCGTCGCGCTCGCCGACCTCTTGCCGGAAGCGGTCGAGCTCAAAAACGCTCATGGAATCTTTTCCGTCGTGCCCATGGTCCTCCTGGGATACCTCGCGTACTTTTTGCTGGACGGGATGTTCAAGCTCCGAGATCCATGAGAGCGACCCTCCCGAACATCGCCGGGGCACGCTGGGCGCGCTCAGTCTTTCTCTACACAGTTTTCTGGACGGAGCGATTATCGGTCTCGCATTCAAGGTCAACGTGTCCGTCGGCACGATCGTGACGGCCGCGGTGCTGGCGCACGACTTCTCGGACGGCATCAATACCGTCACGATGATTATCCGGGGCAGCGGGACCCGCCAGCGCGCAATCCGCTGGGCCGTGATCGACGCTCTTGCGCCATCTCTCGGCATCGCCAGCACGTTCTTTTATGCCATCCCCAGGGACGCACTCGGCACGCTCCTGGGCATCTTCAGCGGCTGCTTCCTCTATATCGGGGCGAGCCACCTCATTCCGGAGAATTTTCACGCCCACCCCTGGTGGCCCGCGCGTTGCACAACGCTACTCGGCGCCGCGACTCTGTATCTGGTGATCTGGCTGGTGAGGTAACGGCGGAACGGCCGTCGCATGGGCCGCTTCCCTCGCGCTATACTTTCCTCCGGCATGAACATCGGAGTCCTTCGCGAGAAAGACCCGCACGACCGCCGCGTCGCCCTGACCCCGCCCGTCGTGCGCCAGCTTGTCGAGCGGGGCAACGTCGTCTGGGTTGAGCAGGGCGCGGGCCACGGCGCCATGTTCCGCGATGACGAATTCATCCGCGCCGGCGCCAGCATCGGCTATTTGCAGGCCGATGTGATCGCGCGCTCGGACCTGCTCGCGCGCATCTCCGTCCCCACCACCCAGGAGCTCGATCTCTGCCGGCCCGGAACCGCCGTCGTCGCCTTCTATCACATGGCCGTTGCCGGCCGCGCCGTCTTCGAGCGGCTCCTCGAGCGCCACATCACCGCCATCGGCTGCGAGATCATCGAGACCCCGGAGGGCCGCCATCCCGTGCTCGCCGCCGCCAGCGAACTCTGCGGACGCACCGCTGTCCCGCTCGCGGCGCACCTTCTGCGCTCGAGTTCCGGCGGCCGCGGCATCCTCCTCGGTGGCACGCCCGGCGTTCCACCGGCTGAGGTCGTGATCCTCGGGGCGGGCGTCGTGGGAGCACGCGCGGCCCGCGCCGCCAGCGCGGCGGGCGCCCGTGTCACGGTCCTCGATATCGATGCCGAAAAGTTGCGCGATCTGGTCGAGCACCTCCCCAACGCCTCCACCGAGCTGGCCGATCCCGATTCGGTCGGCGCCGCTGTCGCCTTGGCCGACGTCGTCATCGGCGCCATCCTCGTCCCCGGCGCCCGCACGCCGCACATCGTCACCAGGAAGATGGTGGAAGCCATGCGCCCCGGCTCGGTTGTCATCGACGTCTCCATCGATCAAGGCGGCTGCGTCGAAACCAGCCGGCCCACCACCATCGCCGAGCCCACATTCATCTTCCACGGTGTGGTCCACTATTGCGTTCCCAACCTGACCGCGGACATCGGCCGCAGCGCCAGCATCGCTCTGGCCCACGCCGTCATGCCTTATCTGCTACGCCTCGGCGAACTGGGCATCGAGGACGCTTTCCGCAAGTGCCCGCAGCTAGCCCACGGCGTCTACACATACCGCGGCCAGTGCGTCCACCGCCGCCTCGCCACGGCTTGGAAGGCGCCTCACCGGCCGCTTGCCGACATGCTGGGGGAAACCGCGGGAACCGGCGTCACCGGAGCGTGAATCCCATGTACTGGATCGAAAGCTACCGCTCCAAGATCCGCACTGCGGAAGAGGCCCTCCAGGCCGTCAAGTCCGGCGACCGCGTTCTGGTCCACCAGGGTTGCGCCGAACCCGAGGCCCTCCTCGCCGCGCTGCTCGGCCGTTCTTCTGAGTTGCGCAACGTCGAGATGTTCCACATGGCCACCATGGGCACGGCCGATTACACCCTGCCGCAGTACGAGGGCATTTTCCGCCACAGCGCCATGTTCATCGGCGCCAATTGCCGCCGCGCCGTTCAGGAAGGCCGCGCCGATTACATCCCCATCTTTCTTCACGAAATCGAGAGCTTGTTCCTCACCGGCGTCATTCCCATCGACGTCGCCCTCATTCAGTGCACCCCGCCCGACGACTACGGCTACATGAGCCTCGGCACCGGCGTCGATGTCAGCCTCACCGGCGCCAATTGCGCCAAGCACCTCATCGTCGAGGTCAACGACCAGTCGCCCCGCACACTCGGCGATTCGTTCATCCACGTGAGCAAGGCGCACGCCATCGTCGAAGCCTCGCATCCGCTGGCCGAATACAAGAAGTGCCAGATTACGCCCGTCCATCACGCCATCGCCGCTCACGTGGCCGGGCTCATCCCCGATGGCGCCGTGCTCCAGACCGGCATCGGCGGCATACCCGAAGCCGTGCTGCTGGCCCTGCGCTGCCACAAGGATCTGGGCGTTCACAGCGAGATGATCTCCGACGAAATCATCGACCTGATCGAGCTCGGCGTCGTCAACAACGAGCGCAAGACCATACACCCGCACAAGGTCATCGCCGGTTTCGTCCTGGGCACCCGCAAGCTTTTCGATTTCATCCACAACAATCCGATCTTCGAATTCCACCCCACGGCTTATACCAACGACCCGTTCGTCATCTCGCAGAACGACCGGATGGTGTCCATCAACTCCGCGCTTGAGGTGGATCTGACCGGCCAGGTCTGCGCCGATTCGGTGGGCAACCTGCCCTACAGCGGCATCGGAGGCCAGGTGGATTTCATCCGCGGCGCCGCGCGTTCGAAAGGCGGCGTTCCCATCATCGCCCTGCCCGCCACCGCCAAGGATGGGACCGTCTCACGCATTGCGCCGACACTCAAGCCCGGAGCAGGCGTCGTCACCTCGCGCGGCGACGTTCACTACGTTGTCACCGAATTCGGCGTCGCCTATCTGCACGGGAAGAACCTCCGCCAGCGAGCCGAAGCCCTCATCGCCATCGCCCACCCGGACTTTCGCGAAGAGCTGCTGGAGGCTGCGAAGAAGCTGGGATACGCCGCGAACGGCTGACCGCCAACTACACTCGAAGCGTGAGCCGCCTGACGGTGTTTCTCGCGGTGCTGCTCGCGGCGGCCATCCTCAGACGCTGACCACCGGGCACGGGCTCTGGCGGATGATGGCGTACGCGTTGGTGCGCAGCCTCCCGAACATGCCGGCAGCCGATCCTCGCCCGATCACCAGAAGGTCCGCCTTCCGTTCGGCAGCGGCCCGGCAGATCGCATGCGGCGGGTCGCCGCCCTCCACCAGCGTCTCCGCCTCCGTGTGCAGATCCTGCTGGATCTGTGCCAGCTCTTCGCGCGCGCCCTTCGAGATTTCTTCGGCCAGGCCTGGGTCGAAGTAGTCTCCGGGCCGTGCCTCGATCGACGGCACCGCGTGGGCCAGCACCAGCCGCGCGCCGAACTCCGCAGCCATCTGCGCCGCCCAGCACAGGGTCTTCCGGCTCTGCGATCCCAGGTCGACGGCGCACAGGATGGTGCGGAAGACGATGCCCTCGTGGGCCTCGGCCTCCTCCAGATGCACGCCCGTCAGCACCGGGCAGTCCGCGTCATGCAGCACCTTGGCGGTCACCGAGCCCAGGATGAACCGCCGGAACGGGCCATACCCGTGCGTCGGCATGGCGATCAGTCCCACCTGTTGGTCGTGAGCGTACCCGGCTATGCGCCGCGCCGGATCGCCTTCCACCACGACCCGGCTGACGCGCGCGCCGGCCAACTCGGCTTCGAGAAACGTCCCGATCTGCCCGCGCGCCTGCTCCATGCGGCTCGCGGTCACGTCGTTCGCTACTGTGCCGGCAAATTCCATTTCGCCGAAGTCATAGCGCAGGGGTTCGACGGCGTGCAGCAGCACGATCTCCGCTTGGGAACGGGACGCCAGCGCCGCTGCATAGCGGGCCGCTCCGAGGCACCGCTCGGAGAAATCCACCGGCAGCAGGATCTTCGACAGCGGAATCATCGCTCACCTCCGCTGTGGACAGTTTACTGCAAGAACGCGGCGCGTGGCGCCGCCTCCGCTACGGCTCCTTCACCAGCGTCCAGCTCGGATCGGGATCGTACTCGGTCATGGCGCCCGCGACGGTCGCAGTGTCCTGGCCCAGGTTCTTCTGGTAGATGCGGCCCTGCTGGTTGACGAGGAACGTCATGATGCCGGAGCTGCCCCACTTATCGGGATACGCCACCAGGGCATAGCCGGCGATCATGTTGCCGTTGATGACGTAGCTGAATTTCCCGCCCGGCGCGTGGCTGCCCTGCGCCTTCAGGATTCGGAAAAAGTACCCGTGATACGGCCTGCGCGGGTGCGGTGCGACCGCGGTATCGGCGGCGGTGGCGCCGACTGCCGGTTTGCCCCCGGGATATCCCTCGGCGCGCGCTTCCGTCACCAGAGCTCCCATCGGGCTGGGCTTGGCACCCTCGGCCACGTCCCAGTACAAACCGTCGCGCTTGCCCGGCGTGCTCATGAACTTCTGCGCGTACACGGCCAGGCCATCCTCGGAAGTGTCCAGCGGTTGCGTGAAGTACTCCCATTGCGCCACAACGTAGGCGCGGCAGGTCATGATCGCCGAGAGCTCGTTCTGGCCGATCTTGCGGCTCAGAATCTCATCGAGGCCCGCCGCCGTATCGAACCGCCACTGGCTTCCTTCCTTCACCAGCGGGATGGGGAACGGAAACCGATCGTCGCCGACCAGAACAGTGACCTTCGAGTCGTTCACCGGCTCCAGCTTGACGGCCTTCCGCAGGTTCGCTGCGAAGCGGCCGAGCGCGGCGGCGTCCTCCACGGGATCGCCCGAGAGCAACTTCTCGCGATCGGGACCGAAGATCGCCGTCAGTGCAGCCTGGTCCTTCGCCTCCGCGGCGCTCACCAAAGCCTTGACGGCATCGTCCGGCGTCGCGAAAAGCGTCTGCCCGCCCGCGGCGAACGCCAAGCCGGCCAACGACAGCAACGCCAATGCACAAAGTACGCAGCGCCATTTCAAGATCGAGTTCATTATCGCCTCCCCTTTTCGCGCGGACTATCCTCGTGGCGAGGAGCCGGTTCGTGCCGGGCAGCCTCCCCCCGGCTCTGTTGCCCGCGCTGGCTGGCCGCGCGCTCGTCGAATCCGCCATGGTTCCCGCCGAACGCGGGATTATGGGCCGGCGGCGGCTGATGGCCGCGGTAAGCATCGATCCGCGCATCGCCAACGTTGATGTTGCGTTCGATGACCTTGTTCTCCACCACGCGGTTGTTATTCACCACGACGCGGTTATTATTGTTGACCCGGACGTTGTTGTAAGTCACATCGCGATGCACGCTCCCATAACGGTTCAGCGCGCCGTAATTGACGTTCCGGTTGACGATGGTGCGGTTGACGATAACGTTCCGGTAGTTCGTGTTCACGTAAACGTTGTTGACGTGGACGAACCCGCGCGAGCGCCCGATCCAGCCTCCGCCGCCTTCCCAGCCGTGGTAGAAGACGCGATGGGACCGCCAGTCGAAGTCGTGATTGAGCCAGGCTCCGATGAAGAATCCGCGCCCGAACGAGATGCCCAGGGCAAAGCCCGGCCGGTAGTAGATGAGCGCGGGGTCGTAGACCGGAACGTAAATGTACTGCGGTTGGGCCGGCCAGATCTCGATGTTGCCGCCGTCCTCGACCACCTGCTGTTGCGGCGTCGTCACCAGGTTGCCCTGGGTGCGCGCCTCCGCCCGTAGCCGCTGAACCGCCGCCATGACATCGGTGGACTGGTTCACGTAAGCCTGCCCCAGAGCGGTGGTCCAATCCAACTTGTCGGCCATCATGGACGCGACGGTCGGATAGTGCGCAACGGCCTTGACGCTGACGTCCCAGGGCTGTTCGTCGATGGCGTTGGGATCGCCGTTGGCGCGAACGAAGCGGGCCGCTTCGTCGATCTGGTCCGGAAAAGTCGCGGCCAGCAGTACCTGCGCCAGAAGAGGGTCGGGATAGAGCGCGATGGGCGCCACCAGGTTGTCGAGTTGCTCGGGCGAGAAGGACCCGCCTTGGGATTCGTCCTGGCATTGAGCGAGTGGTATCGATGCCAGCAGAAAAACGAGCGCAACGAAAAGGGCCTTACGCATCGTGGCCTCCTTCGGTCAGAATACCTCAGACCGAAGTAGCCAGCCCGGCTGCCGTTAGGTCCGTTCGCCCCGAACCAGATCCTCGTAGGTCTCGCGGTCGCGGATGGTGCGCCACTCGGCGCCTTCCACCAGAACCTCCGGCGGCCTCACGCGCGAGTTGTAGTTCGACGCCGCCACGAATCCATACGCGCCCACGGTGGCCACGGCCAGCAGGTCGCCCGGCAGCACGTCCGAAATCTCCCGGTCGCGCGCCAGAAAGTCGCCGCTCTCGCAAATCGGCCCCACCACGTCGGCCAGGATCTGCCCCCGCTCCGCCCGGCGCACCGGAAGAATCTCGTGGTGGGATTGATAGAGCGACGGTCGAATCAGGTCGTTCATCGCGGCATCGACAACGACGAATTCCTTCGATGAGCCGCACTTGCGATAGAGCACGCGCGTGAGCAGCGCGCCGGCCGCGCCCACAATCGAGCGCCCCGGCTCGAGCGTCAGGAACAAATCTCTGCCTTCAATCTTGGACCGGATGGCAGCCACGAACGCGCCGATCTCGGGCGCCCGCTCCTCCGGCCGGTACGAGACGCCCAGGCCGCCGCCCAGGTCGAGCGAGCGGATCGGAATGCCGCGGGCGCGCAGCCGCTCGGCCAGCGCCACCATCTTATCCACCGCCTCCAGGATCGAACCGGCGTCGAGGATCTGCGAGCCGATGTGGCAGCTCACGCCGTCGAGCGTCACATTGCCCAACGCGCGGGCGCGCTCGTAGACGCCCTCCACGCCGTCGATATCGATCCCGAACTTGTTATCCCTCAGGCCGGTGACGATGTACGGGTGGGTTTCGGGGCTCACATCGGGATTCACGCGGATCGCGGCGCGGGCCCGCACTCCGCGGCGCGCGGCCAGCGCATCGATCAGCGCCAGCTCCGCCTCCGACTCGCAATTGAAACCGTGAATCCCTTCGGCGAGCGCGTACTCCACCTCGGCCGCGGTCTTGCCCACGCCCGAGAAGACCACGCCGGACGCCGCGCCGCCGGCCTTCAGCGCCCGATAAAGCTCGCCGCCCGAAACGATGTCGAAGCCCGCCCCGGCCCCCGCCAGCAGGTGCGCGATCGCCAGGCTGGAGTTGGCCTTCATCGCATAGCAGATGCGGTGCGGGATGCCGGCCAGCGCGTCGTCGTAGGCGCGGTAGTTCTCGAGAACCGTGCGCCTGGAATAGACATAGCACGGCGTTCCCGCTCGAGCTGCGATATCGGCCAGGGAGACGCCTTCGCAATATAGGTCGTTCCCGTCGTAGCGGTACGAAGAAGGCATGGCCGGTGGGTTCACTTCACCCTCAACACCAGCATCGTCTGATCGTCGAAGGCGGGGCTCGATGCCGCGAAGCGATCCAGGTCCGCGAACACCGCGTCGATCACGGTCTGGGGCGAGCCTTGGCAGACCTTCTTCAACACATCGAGCAGTCGCCTGCGGCCATAATCGGCGCCGGCGGGATTGAGCTGGTCCGTAATTCCGTCCGAATAGATCACGATGAGGTCGTCCTGCCGCGCCTGGAAAACCAGGTTGTCGTATTCGCGGCCGGGCAGCAGGCCCAGCGGCACGCCCTCCACCTGGGGATGGACGATCTCCGATCCCCGGCAAATCACCGGCGGCATGGCGCCCGAATTTGCCATGGTGAGTTGGCGCGTTTCCGCCTGCCACAGCAGCACCAGCAGCGCGACGAAGCGCGCCTCCACCTTGCGCTGCATCAGTTCCTGGTTGAGCAACCGCAGGAGCAGCGCCGGATCGCGGCGCTTCGGCACCATGGTGCGCAACAGGCCCGTGGCAAGCGCGCCGTAAAGCGCCGCCGCCACGCCCTTTCCGCTCACGTCGCCCACGGTGATCAGCGCCGCGTGGTCGGGATACTCGAAGAAATGGTACAGGTCGCCGCCCACGATCCGCGCCGGGCGATACCCGATGGCGACTTCCAGGCCTTCCAGATCGGGCGCTTCCGTGGGCAGCAGAGCGGTCTGCAGCTCGCGGGCGGCTTCGAGGTCCTGCTCGATGCGCCGTTCGCGTTCGGCCACTTCGCCGTACAGGCGCGCGTTCTCGACCGAACTGGCGATCTGCGGCGCCAGCAGCGTCAGCATCCGCACGTGGTCGTCTGTGAAGTAGGCGTACTGATCGCTCTCGATGTCCATCACGCCCACCACGCGATCCTGGGAGATCAGGGGCACCGCCACCTCCGAGCGCACGTCCGGGTGCGTCGGAATGTACCGCGGATCCTCCAGCGTGTTGTGCGACCGCACCGCTTTGCGCGAGGTCGCCGCCGAACCCGTGATGCCCTTCGAGAGCGGAACTTTGTCGATCCGGACGCGCTGGTCGTGGCGCACGCTGAAGCGGTGCCGCAGCACGCTTGCGCGCTCGTCGATCAACAGGATGCTGAAGGCGTCGTAGTTGATCAGCGTCTTGACCGAATCGGCAATGTGCGCCAGCAGCTCGCTCAGGTCCAGGATCGAAGAGAACTCCTGGGAAGCCTGCGAGAGCAGCTTCAGTGTGCGGTTCTGCCGGTCCACGCGGCGGAAGAGGCGCGCGTTGTCGATGGTGACGGCTACACGGGCTGCGATCACGCGCAGCAGCGAGCGGTCATACTCGGTGTAGGCGCCCACCCGCGTCGATTGCACGTCGATGACGCCCACCAGCCTGCCGCGGGCCAACATCGGCACAGCCAGCTCGGCGCGCACTGCGTCCAGTGCGTTGAGGTACCGCGGGTCCTTGCGAACGTCGCCCACCAGCACCGGCTGTCGCGTGGCCGCGGCCGTTCCCGTGAGCCCTTCTCCGAGTTTCACCGTCAGGTTCTTGATCACCTCTTCGCGATGGCCAATGGCGTAGCGTATGCGTAGCGTCTTCGGCTTGTCCTGGTAGAAGAGGATGGCGAAGAGCTCGTAGGGCACTACCTTGCGGATGATGTCGGCTACGTTGGCGAGCAGGCCGTCGAGGTCGGTCAGCGTTTCCGAAGTGGCGGCCGCCACCTCCAGCAGGAAGTCCAGCAGCTCGGCACGCTGGCGGAAGCGGACGCCGGAAGTGGCGCTCATCAGCGAGCGGCGGCCCTCCCGAGGGCCGTTCGGGTGGTCAGGCGGGCGCGGCAATGAGCTGCAAGTCGTTGAGCTTCCACTGTTTTATCACCAGGTCCTCTGAGATACGCCAGGAGCGCGGCGTGCGGCTTTGAAGCCTCATCATAGCACGGCTGTCCAGAGCCTGTGCTTCCAGGCCGGCCGCGGAACCCGGGCTGCCGTTCTTGCGCAATTTCGCGGCAGATTCGGCGAATTACACATATTGACAATCACTAATGTTCACGCATATTCTTTACCAGGGGATGAATACCATGGATAACCTTAGCGCGTCCAGCAAGAAAGTTGCGCTCCTGGGAAGCGAGCGGAAGCCGCTTGAAGGAGCGACCAAAGGGGCCAATGTCGCCGACGATGAAATCATCCGGGCGACTGTCGTGCTGCACCGCCGCACCGTATCGAAGCTGCCGGCGATGGAGACATTCGCTTTTTCGCACACCCGATCCGTGCCCTATCGTAGCCGGTCCGAGTTCGGCATCCTGCACGGAGCCGAGCCTCGCGACATCGAAATGGTTCTTGAGATGGCCCATGAACATGGGCTGACCGTGGCCGCTGTGAACGCCGGCGCCAGAACCGTAGTTCTCACCGGACCCGCCGCCGCAATGCAACAAGCGTTCGGCTCGACGCTCAGTTGGTACGATTCGCCGAAGGGGCGCTTCCGCGGCCGCACTGGACCGATCCTCTTGCCAGAAGCCTTACAGCCGCGGGTTATGGCCGTGTTGGGGCTGGATAACCGCCCGGTCGCGAAGCCCCACGTCCGCCTGACGGCCCGCAGCGAGCCCGCGGGCTCGTTCACGCCTCCGGAACTGGCCCAACTGTACAACTTCCCGGCCGGCGTGGACGGCTCCGGCCAGACGATTGGGATTATCGAATTGGGCGGAGGCTACCGCACCTCCGACCTGAAGGCCTACTTCAAGGGCCTCGGCATCCCGGTGCCGTCGGTGACGGCGGTGTCGGTAAATGGCGGGCAGAATAGCCCGGGAACCGATCCGGGTAACGATGGCGAGGTGATGCTCGACATAGAGGTTTCCGCAGGAGTCGCGCCGGGCGCCCACATCGCGGTGTATTTCGCGGCCAACACGGACCAGGGATTCCACGATGCGATCAGCCAGGCCGTCCACGACACCGTGAATAACCCCTCCGTCATCTCGATTAGCTGGGGCGGCGTGGAGGACCAGTGGACCCAGCAGGCCCGCGATGCGATGGAAGCGGCCGTGCAGGATGCGGCGGCCATGCTGGTCACCGTAACCGCGGCGGCCGGCGACGATGGGGCGACCGAGACGCTCTCGGGCGGCTATTACGTTGAAGTCCCGGCCTGTCTGCCGGAGGTTCTGGGCTGCGGCGGTACGAACGCCGTCCGCTCGGCGGCAGGAGCGCTCGTCGAGACGGTCTGGAACGAGCTTGCTAAGAACGAGGGCGCCACGGGCGGCGGCGTCAGCCGGATCATCCCCCTGCCCGCGTATCAGGCTTCCGCGAATGTACCGCTGCAACCTCAGACCAACTTCAAGGGCCGCGGCGTGCCGGATGTGGCCGGAGACGCCGATCCCGAAACGGGCTACTGGGTTCGCGTGGACGGGAAGAACACCGTGATCGGTGGCACCAGCGCGGTGGCTCCGCTATGGGCCGGTCTGATTGCCCGCATCAACCAGCGGCTCGGCAAGCCGGTGGGATTCGTGAATCCCATGCTCTACCAGATCGGCTCGAGCGTCTTCCACGATATCACCCAAGGCAATAACGGACCGGGCAACACAGGGTATTCCGCAACCACCGGCTGGGATCCGTGCACCGGCCTCGGGACGCCGAATGGGGCCGCCCTGGTGAACGCTCTGCTGGGCGTGACGGCCGCAACCGCGTAAGCGACTCATATGGACCCGGATCGCCTGCCTGTGGCAGGCAGCGCAATCCCTCTGAGGGCCGGAACGACGCTCCTCGGCGACGCCGATCCGGCCCTGATTGCCGACGCGACGATTCTGGTGCGCCGGCGTCCGGGCTCCGCGCCGGGACAGCTTCCCAGCCTGTCACGGGAACAGGCTCGCGAGGCGCTGAGCGCCGATCCGGGCGATATGGCCGCGGTCGAACGGTTCGCCAGAGACCAGGGCCTGACGATTCTGGAATCGAACGCCGCCGAGCGGAAGGTACGGGTGTCCGGACCTGCCGGCTTGATGGGGCGCGCCTTCGGCACACGGCTGGCTCGCTACGATGGGCCTCGCGGACCTTTCGTCAGTTATGAGGGAGAGCTATCCGTGCCAGCGGCGCTCGGGGGCGTCGTCGCCCAGGTTCTGGGACTCGATCGAAGTCCCATCGCCCATCGATAACCCTTACGGGTTCGGTGTGATCATGGCCAGGACGCGGAGGATCTGGCGCTCTTCGGGCGTGTAGCGGCTCTGGAAATCGGGGCTGGCCATGCGCGCCTGACGCCTGGGCCACGGCATCTCGCTAAGCCGGTGTGCTTCCTGGCGCAGCACCTGGCGCCGGCCGGGAGGAAGTTGCAAGAACCGCAGAAAAAGACGGCGAGCAGCCTGCTTCTGTTCGGGCGTCAAGGCGCGGAACGTGTCGTACTGGCGGCGCAGACGATCCTTCTCCGCCTGCGGCAGAGCTTCGTAAGCCGCGAACCTCTCTTCCAGGCGCTTGCGCCGTTCCGGCGGCAGTTGATCGAACAGCCGCTGCCGCTCCTCCGGGCGCATACGCTCCAGGCGATCGAGAACCGTGGGCCCCGCCAGCGTACGCGGTGCGCCGGGCGGCGGAGGCGCGTCGAGCCCTTCCAACTCATCGGCCGGCGGCTGCTGAGCGCCGAGGGGCGTAGCCACGAGCAGCCCGAAGACCACCAACAGCGCCGGAATGGAGGAGACAAGCCGCACGGCTACATCGCCCCCGCATCCTTCGTATCACCGGCTGACCCTACCTGGGCAGACCCGACCTGCCGCAGCATATCCACATCGTCGAGCGCCTTCTCCACATGCTCGGCGTCAATCGCCTCGTGGCCAGAGCGAACCGGCGGCCCGGAGTGCGGCCGCACGAACAAAAGCCCGGCCAGCAGCAGCAGCGCGACCAGCGCCATCGAAAGCGCGGGCTTCCACGGCCGTGCGGCAACCGGCTGCCAGATGGCTTTCCACCACGGCGTCCGCTCGCGTTCGCTCGCGATCCGCTCGCGCAGCCTGCGATCGAAATCCGGCGAGACCGGCGGAGCCTCCCATTCGTCGAGCAGCGTCCAGGTGCGCATGTGCGCTTCGGTCCACGCCTTGCACTCCGGGCACACGGCGACATGCGCTTCCACCTGGGCCGCCGCGCCGCCGCCCAGCGTGTGGGCGCAGTAATCGAGCAGCAGATCCTTCTTCCCCCGCGCTTGAATTGGACAATCCATCGCCGTTACCTCCACACTATCCCATGTGCGCCAGCCGCGCCCGCAGCGTTTCGTAGGCCCGGAACAACAACGACTTCACGGCCGATTCCGAACAACCCAACACCTGGGCGATCTGGGCGTACCCCATTTCCTCGTACTTGTGCATCAGAACCGCCGCCCGCTGCTTCTCGGGCAGAGCCTGAATCGCGCTCCTCACTTCCGCGCGGCGCGCCTCGCCCACCATCCTCTGCTCGGCCGACGGCCTGGAGTCCGCCACCTGAATCTTGAGCCCGTCGCCGGTCTCTTCATCCAGGCTCTCGCCCGACCGTTCGCCGCGCCGGTCCCGCAAATTGTTCAGCGCCAGGTGCATGGCGATCCGAAACAGCCAGGTGGTGAACTTGGCCGACGGAACATACGACTCGCGCGCCCGGTAGACGCGCAGAAACACGTCCTGGGCCAGTTCCTCGGCCACCGCGGAATTCTGCACCATACGGTACAGAAAGTGGATCACCGGACCGCGGTGACGCTCAAGCAACTGTCCAAAGCTGGCCGAATCCCCCGCCTTGACGCGGAGCATCAGATCGGTGTCGAGCTCGAGCACCGCTGCGGCCTCCATATCAGTGGGAACCCGGTCCTCCATAAAAAGTTGCGGCCGGCTTCCCGGCTGGGCCTACTCCTTCTTTAGCGCGCGCTCCATCAGTTCGCGTATGGCCTCGCGCGGCGAGCGCCAGCCTCGCAGGATAGCATTAACCTGCCCGGTAATCGGCATCTCGATGCCGCAGCCCTGCGCCAAGTCCACGGCGGCGTAGGTTGTATGAACTCCTTCGGCCACCATGCGCATCGACCCGACAATTTCCTCAAGCTGCCGCCCGCGCCCTAACTCGATTCCTACCTGCCGGTTACGGCTCAGCGCACCGGTGCAGGTCAGCACCAGATCGCCCAGGCCGGCGAGGCCCGCCAAAGTCCGCGGATCGCCGCCGAGAGCCACCGCCAGCCGGGAGATTTCGGCCAAGCCGCGGGTGATGAGTGCGGCGATTGCGTTGCTGCCCAAGCCCAGCCCGTTCGATACGCCGGCACCGATGGCGATCACGTTCTTGAGCGCAGCGCCGAGTTCCACGCCGATCGGGTCCCCGTTGGTATAGAGGCGAAAGGCCGGGCCGGAGAACGCCCGCTGGACCAGCTCGTTCAGCGCCGCGTCGGAAGATGAAACCACCACTGCCGTCGGCTCGCCGGCGGCCACCTCGCGCGCGAAGGTCGGGCCGGAAAGAGCGGCGATACGCGCTTCGAAACGCTGGGCCGTCACCGTCCGGATCACTTCCGACATACGCACCAGCGTTCCCGTCTCCAGACCCTTGGTCGCGCTGACGAAGAGCATGGACGGTTCCAGGTGCGGCAGCATCCGCTCGAAGATGGCGCGGGTGACGTGCGAGGGCGTCACCCCGAGTACGATGCCGGCGCCGTCGAGCGCTTCAGCAAATCCCGTCACCACGGCGACGTTCCCCGGGATGCGGAAGCCGGGGAGATAGACGTCGTTCTCGCGGGTCTGGCGCATGCGCGCGGCCAGGTCCGGCTCGAACACCCACAGCCGGATCTCCGGGAAGCGCGGCGCCAGAACCACCGAGAGCGCCGTGCCCCAACTCCCCGCGCCGATGATTGCGAGGCGGGTCATGCGCGTTTGGCTCCGAAGGACAAGACGCTCTCCTTGCCGGCGCGAAGCCGGGCGATGTTCTCCCGGTGGCGCCAGACGATAAACACGCCGGCGATGGCGGCGGCGGCGACCACGGGCATGGGGCGATGCATCAGCCAGGCCGCGAACGGCAGCGCCACTGCACCGGCGATGGAGCCGAGCGAAATGTAGCGCGTCGCGGCGACCACCGCCACGAAGATGGCCAGGATTGCGGCCAGCGGCAGCGGCGCCAGATACAGGAACGCGCCGACGAAGCTGGCGACCGCCTTGCCGCCGCGAAACTTCAGGAAAACCGGGAAGGCGTGGCCCGCCATCACCGCCAAGGCCGCCGCACTGGTCCACAGGGGCGAGCCGTCCATGAGACGCGCGGCGATCCAAACGGCGAGGAATCCTTTGCCGATATCGAGCAGCAGCGTGACGATGCCGAGGCCGCGGCTGGTGGTCCGCAGCACGTTGGTAGCGCCGATGTTGCCGCTGCCCAGGCCGCGGACGTCCCGGCCGGTCTTCAGCCTGACGAGAAGATACCCGAAGGGGATGGCGCCCAGCAAGTAAGCGATCGCGAGAACAAGGACAGCCGTCATAAGGCGCGGTTTCACTTCCGGAACGCGTAGTCCGAAAGCTTAGTATAGACCGAGCCTGCCGGATCGAGATGGCTCGAATAGAGATGAAAGCGATCCGCCGTGAAGGCGCCGAAATCGGCCGTGGGCGTGCTCGCGATCACCTGGCGCAGCGTTTGAAGGGGAACCGGCTCTTTGATGCGGGCCAGAGTCAGGTGCGGCGAGAACGGGCGCTCCTCGGGCGCAACGCCCAAGCCCGCGAGCGCTTCGCCGGTCGCGCGCGCCAGCGCCGCCAGTTCCGTCCCTGCATGGACGGCCGCCCAGAACACGCGCGGCGCATGAGGGTTCGGGAAGAAGCCGAGGCCGCGGACCTCGATCCGGATCGGCGGGCGCGCGGGCAGCGCTTGAAAAACAGCGCTCAGTTCCTCCAGCCGTTCCTGGGGCCACTCGCCGATAAACTTCGTGGTGATATGCAGGTTCGAGGGCTCGCTCCATTTGATCCGCGCCGCTGGACGCAGCCGCTCGATGAGCCGCGCTAGGGCGCCGGTGACGTCCCGTGGCAGTTCGATGGCAGTGAAGAGCCGCATCCCTCGCAGGCGATCTTAGCACGGAGACGGCCCCGAGCGCCCATGGGATAATCGCGGTTGCGATGACGCTTTCCGGACTCTTGCGCGAGAGCCGCATCTTGCCGCGATCTTTCTACGCCCGCGACACGGAGACGGTTGCGCGCGAGTTGCTCGGCAAGATTGTGGTGCACGAGCGCACGGCGGGACGCATCGTCGAAACCGAGGCCTACCTGGGGCGCGGCGACCTGGCGGCGCACTCTTCGCACGGCCTGACGGAACGGACGCGCGTGATCTTTGGCCCGCCCGGCCACGCCTACGTCTATTTCATCTACGGCATGTACGAGTGTCTGAACCTGGTGGCCGAGCCGGACGGAACGCCCGGGTGCGTTTTGATTCGCGCCATCGAGCCGCTGGCCGGGATTGAGAGTATGCAGCGCAGGCGGCCCGCGGCGCGGCGCATAGAGGACCTGGCCTCCGGCCCCGGCAAGCTGACGATGGCGTTCGGCATCACGCGGCGCCTTTACGGCGCGGACGTGACGCGCGGCAGCCTGACGGTTCGCGCGCTGAAGAGCGAGCCGGCCTTCGAGATCGCCGCCACCGCCCGCATCGGCTTCACGGACCCGGCAGTACGGCCGCTGCGATTCCTCGTGCAGGGGAACCGGTTCGTGAGCGGCTGGAAACGGCGGGAGACAGGGAGAAGACTTCTTAGCTGACGGCCTCAAATGGCTTCACGAGCCGTCTACAATAGAGGTCGAGGACATATCCGATGGCACGCCAGTTCGATGTCGTTATTGAGCGCGATTCAGAAGGCTACTACGTAGCCTCGGTGCCGCAAATTCCGGCGTGTCACACGCAGGCCCGGTCCCTTGACGAGGTCATGCTGCGCGTTCGCGAAGCCATAGAGCTATGCCTCGAAGTCGAGGGCCTGCCGGGGCAGGACTTGGAGTTTGTTGGCGTCCAGCGCGTGACCATCGCGGCATGAGCAGGAATCCCCGTGTCACCGGCGCTGAGCTCAGTGCCGCCCTCGAAAGGATAGGGTTTCGCGTGCTTCGCATCAAGGGCAGCCATCGCTTCCTGCGTCACGAGGATGGCCGGAGTACGGTTGTGCCGGTGCACACTGGCGAGACCATCGGCCCCGGTCTGCTCCACAGAATCCTCCGAGACTGCCGACTGCCCACCGACCAACTCGGAAAGCTGCTGTAGGAACGAATAGATCTCGGGAAACGCCTAAGCATCAGCCGATCCACTTGCCTGTATCGTGGCCATGTCGGACGGTGATCCGCGCCGCTCCCCAACCGGTGTTCGCGCGTTAGAAAGTGCCGGGAAAGTGTTCCGCGCCGTCAGTTCTTCGGCCCCGGCGCTTCGGTGCGGCCGGCCAGAGGCTTGATGACGGGGCCGCCGCAGACGCCGACGCCGGTCTGGAGCAGGGCGTTGAGGAAGCTCAGGAACACCGCGTAAACGGTCTGCTCGCTGACGGGGTTCTTGCCGGGCAGGCGGAAGCTGATGGGCAGCTCCTTGGTGAACTGCACCAGGATCGAATCGGGCAGCGGGTGGCCGGAGCGGTCGCGGTTGTTGGCCAGGATCATGGGGGTCTGCAGGACCTGGCCGGTCTGGCCGTCCACATAGAACTGGCAGCGCGAGAACCACCCCAGGTTGCCGGGATCGGCAGCGTCGAACAGCAGCAGCGGCGATTGGCGTCCCGTGGCGGTCAGCTCGAGCGAGACGGTGCGCTTCCCGTCCTCGAGCTTGGAGTCGAAGCCGGCCTGCTTGGCGACGTTCGTGAGGATCTCCGGCTCGAGATCGAGCACGATGAGCTTGTGCTGTCCGGCCTGAGCTACTTGCATAGGTCCATTCTAGCGGCTTGCGCGCTGGCAAGCACCGGTGCCGCTGCGGGGCCGGGACGATCGAGGGGCGAATACCAGGACCTTCAGATGTATTTCTAGTATAATCGGGTCTCTGTAGGTCATTTCTCTGAATAGGGAGGCAGTTATGGCATTGTTTGAACGGCCCCTGGCCGCGGCAGTGATCTTTTCCTTGGGCATGGCGATGGGCGCACTCGCCGCCGACAAGGACTTGGAGCTGAAGGCCTGCGGGCCGAAAGAGAAGGAAGTGAAGTACAGCGTAGACACGGACAAGTTGACCCACCCGACGCCGGAACCGCCCGCGGGAAAGGCCATGGTTTACGTGCTTCGTCCGTCCTTGATGGGACAAAAGATCCAGACCAAACTGGCTGTTGACGGCGAATGGAAGGGCGTGAATCGAGGCAACAACTACTTCTTTTTCGCCCTGGACCCAGGCGAGCACAATTTCTGCTCTGAGGCCGAGAACCACAGTGTCCTGACGTTGCAGGTGGCGGCGGGCGAGACGTACTTCCTGCAGCAGCATATCGAGATGGGGGTCATGAAGGCTCGCAACTCGCTCGGATCGATGACCCCGGAGGAGGGCAAGAAGAAGCTCGCGTCGGCCCACCTGAGCACCTGGCAGGTCAAGTAAAACCGGTATAATTCGAGCTTGGCGTCTCGTGGGCGCCCTTCGCTCGAATGTCAGGTTTCTACCGGTTTGCCCGTCTATGAGTCCTGGACGAATTGGCTGGAGTGCACTGGCGGCTGCGGCGGCGATTCTCGTCTTCGAGGTCCTGGTGCCTCCGGCCATTGGCCTGGCGGACAACGGCGACTTCGGCAAGACGATCGCCAGGTTCAACCTGTACCCGGCGGTCCAGAGCCCGGGCGACGCCGCCTTCCGCTACATCCATCTCCATTACGACATACGGCCCGAGAACCACATGGTGGCCCGCTTCCACTGCTCGGAGGCGCTGCTCATACGGGCCGCGTTGCTGCTGAATCGGGCTGTCTCCCGCCCCGGCGACTTCGACCTTCGCGCCATCGGGGTCGTTCACGCGGCTCTGTTTCTGGCGGCCTTCGCGCTTCTGGCTTTGTCGCTCGGCGGCGAGCGGCCGGGGCTGCAGGCGGCGTTGCTCGCTCTGGCCGTGTTCATCTTCTGTGACGTCGCCTACTCGGTTTACTACAACTCCTTCTACATGGACGCCGGCGCGTTCGTTTTCCTGATGCTTGCGTTGGCCGCGCTGGCGCGCGCGGTGGTAAGGCGGCGGCCGGCCGACACGTACGTTGCGCTGTTTCTCTCGATGCTGCTGGTGACCGCGAAGTCGCAGCACGCGCTGCTGGCCATTCCGCTCGCGATATTCCTGATCTGGGAACGGCACAATCTGTGGCCGCGCCGCGCCCTGCTGGCAAGCGTGTTGGCCGCTGTCTGCGTGATCGGCGGCGGGGCCTATTGTCTGATGGAAGGCAGCCCTCCCGGCTACACCGGCCCGTGCCTGTTCAACATAGTCTTCGAGAGGCTGTTGCCGACCGCGCCGGATCCCGCGGCCGAACTCGCGAGCCTGGGGCTCGACAAATCGTACCTGCGCTACGCGGGCATGGACGCATTCATGGATAGCTCGCCGATGCGGGATGGCGCGTGGGTCAGGTCGTTTGCGAGCAAGACCTCGTTTCGCCGCCTGTGCGTGTTCTATTTGACGCACCCGGCCCGCGCACTGCAGGTGGCGGAGCTTGCGCTCGATGAAGCGGCCTTGGGGCGCCCGGAGGGGATTGGCAACTACGATCCATCGGCGGGCCGCCCGCCCTACGCGCAGAGCGACGCGTTTTCGATCTGGAGCACGGTCCGAAGGAGAGTCGTAGGCAGCTCTCTGTGGATGTATCCGCTGCTGTTTGCGCTCTTCATCGCGACCATCGCGTGGAAATTCCCGGCGGCGGGAGTGACGCTGGGTCTGGCGGGCGCGATCGAGTTCGCCGTGGGCGCGATGACGGACGCATTGGAGGTAACGCGGCATCTGTTCCTGTTCAACGCCATCTGGGACGCCGACATTATTTGCCGCGGTCGCGACGCTTGCCATGGCCGCAAGCAGACGCTTCCGGCGGCGGCGTGCCGCGGTACAGGAGCCTGAAGCCGAGCCAGAGAAACCGGCCGAACTGGTCGGCGCCTATCGCGCCGCTCTCGCCACAAACAGGAGCTGGTAGCCGAATAGAGTGGGAAAAATCCGCGTGGCCGCAGCCAGCAGCCGGTTCGCTACGATCATCGCGCGATTCGTTGGCGGCGCGGTGAGAGCGACCTCGATTGGGATCACCGTCGCCCGCTCCAGGATGACCTCAAAGCCATTGTCCGCAAGCAACCGCCGGGCCGCCTTGCGGGTGTAGAAACGCACGTGGGTGCGGTCCAGAATCCCGCGGTCCGTGTAGTCGAATTGCCCGAATGCCAGGCTGAGCCGAATGGCGATGTTGGCGATATTCGGCACCGTGATAATGGCGAGCCCGTGCGGCGCCAGCAGCTTGCGGCACGCCTCCAGCACCGGCTCGGGACGGGTGACGTGCTCGAGAACGTCGAGCAGAAGAATCCGATCGGGATTCGCCGAGCGAAGCGGCTCCTGGGCGGGGTCCAGGCCCTGGCTGAGATCGCAGCGGTAGTAGGCCTTCATCGAATCCTGGTATTGCGGTTTCTCGATGAGGTCCACGCCAATCACCTCATTGCCCGCCGCCACCAGTTCGCGGCTGAGGAAGCCCTCCCCACAGCCGACGTCCAGGATGGTGTGCTCGCGGCCGACCAGGCGCATCAGGTAATCGTGGCTGGAGTTCCGGCTCTGCTTGAGCGGATAGTGGCGCCAGTACTCCTGGAACTCCGGAAACTTGTGGTTGCCGTAAACCGTTCGCCGGTAGCGCCACACGGCCCGTGCCACGTCCCGCGCGTATCGCATCCCATTGACGTAGCAGATCTCGCCGCCGTAGTAAGTCGGAATGGGAACTTCCCTGATGCGGAATCCCTGGTGGTTTAACTTGATGATGATCTCGGTATCGAAGTGGAAATCCTCGGTCATTCGCGAAAGGTCGATCTGGCGGAGGCAGTCCAGCCGGTAGGCGCGGTATCCGCTGTGGAACTCCGTCAGGTGCATGCCCAGGGCCCGGTTCTCCATCCAAGTTAGAATTCGATTGCCGGCGTACTTATAGAGCGGCATTCCGCCCTTCAGCGGGCCGCCGTAGTCCTTCATCATGCGGGAGCCGAACACGGCGTCCGCCTGGTTGGCGACCAGGGGCGCGTAGATCTGCGGCAGCACTTCCGGCGCGTATTGCCCGTCCCCGTGCAGCAAGACCACGATGTCGAAGCCTCGCTCGATGAAGTAGCGGTATCCTTCGCGCTGGTTGCCGCCATAGCCGAGGTTCTCGCGGTTGCGGATGATGGTGAGTTTGTCCAGTTGCGCGGTAGCCTTGTAGCCGACCGCCAACTCGTAAGTATGGTCCGAACTGGCGTCGTCGAAGACCACCACTTCCGAGACGCGCTCCCAGGCTTCCGGGGGAATGCGCTTGAGCACGCTCACCAGCGTGGTGACGGCGTTATAGGCGACGATGAGGATACCGATTTTCATGGGACCGGGTGCCCGGCGACCTCCAATATATCACCTGAGTGTGCAGCGGCTTACGGTGCAGCGCGTTCCGGGGGAGCGGTGCAGCCTCCTGCGCGGAACTCCGCGAAAACGTCGCGGTCGTGGGTGCTGAGCGCCTGAACGCACAACCCGGACTCGCCGGCGAGCTCCGCAATCGTCGTCCGGTAAGCCTTCATCTCGCCGGCTTCCCAGGGCTGTCCTTCGTCCTGGGCCAGGCGAAATAGAGTAATCGAAGGCACGGATTTCGACCGCATCGAGACGGCGAGCGCCCTATAGAGAGTTGCGTCTTGGGCGTCGGCGATCCAGCGAGCCTTGTCGCGGAACACCAGCAGGCTCCGGTTTTCGTGGCTTACGCGGTAGATGTCGACATTCGGAAAGGAGGGGACGCGCCCCAAGAATTTCCACTTCCAATCGTGGTGGGGCAGGAAGAACGCGACGATGTTGAACTGGTCGACATAGACCGCGGCGGGATCGGGAAACAGACGGTTGAACCTCTGCACCTGTTCAGTGAAGAGTGGCTCTCCGATCTTGGGGTAGCGGTCGAATGCCCAGGCGCTCATCGCCACGATCCCGAGCGAAAGAACCCCGGCCATAGCATAGGCTGCGCGGCGGGGAATGGCGGCTGCAAGGCCGTCCACCAGAAAGAAGGCGCACAGGATCAAGAAGGGAAACAGAATGAACTGCTGCCGCAGAAAGCCGCCGAAGGGATACAGCCGCACCAGGGAGGCCACCATGATTTCAGCCAGCATCAACACTGTGGCAACCACTGTGACCGTGACCGCCAAGTTCTTCCGCTCCCAGAGCCGGCGGGCCATCCACAGCGTACCGCACACCGCCGCCAGCAGGCCGCCCGAGACAGCCAGGAAGGCCGTCAGGCCGGTAATGGGCCACGGCGAAAACAGGTTGAACGTGTTCTGGAGATTCCGCAGAAGAAACTCGCCTAGCGACTCCTGGCCCGTGCTGTCGTAATAATGAGTCAGCATATGCTCCTGCAAGACGGGATGCTTGCTGAGATGCCAGAAGTAGAGCCAGGCCATGACTCCGAAAACCGGAGTGAACGTAGCGATCTCGCGCGCCCAGGCCCTCCACAGCGGCTCCTTTCGCCTTAGGATCGGCAGGACCAGCGCGATACCGAACGTCGTCGCAACGAAAAACACCGCATAGTAATCCGCAGGACAGGCCAGCGCGGCAACGAGAGCAAAGTAGACGCGAGGCCGCAGCGATCCGGACGGCCCTGGGTGTTCGATCGTATCGAGGAAGAAGGCGTAGGCAGCCAGCAGGAACAGGCTGCACAACATGTAGGACCGCACTTCGCAGGCGATGACAATGGTCGGCAGCGCCAGGCCGTACGCCAGCGCCACAAGTACCGGCGTCAGCGTGGAGCGCATGGTCTTCGAAGCGCTCCGGCCCATTACCGCAATGCTCGCGAGGCCGGAGATAATCGTGACCGCCCGATAAGCCAGGAGCGACTTACCCAGCCACAGAGTCAGCCTGAGCGCAAGGTAATACAGAGGCGGGTGGGCGTCATTGTGGCAGTCCCACATGAAGTTATGCCAGCGGTCCTGCTGCGCCGTGAAAATGTGCCAGTAACCGTCGTATTCGATGCGTTCGGTCGCGCCTAAGTAGAGGGTGGGAATGGCGGCCAGCAGTAGGACGCCGAAAAGCAAATAGTCCAGCCGCTCCAGGCGGCGCTTGGCAAGTGGGGCGGCAGGCATCACTTACCCATGTTAGCTCTGCGCATTTCGAGGCGCTTCTTGCGCCAGCTCAGAAAGAGCGCCAGGAGCGTGCCCGAAAATGCCGCCATGCTCACGAGCGAGCCCAACCAGAAGGACCGCGGGGAATACCACAGAGCGATTCGACTCTCGCCGCGAGGGATCACCACTCCTCGAAGGGCGCCATCCACCTCTGAGATGCGCGCGTCCTTACTATTGACCGTGGCGCGCCACCCCGGGTAGTACACCTCACTCAGCACCAGCAACCCGCGGCTTTGGGCGCGGGCTGTCAGCTCGAGCGTGTTCCGGCCGCAGGCGCCGAACGTGACGTCTTCAGATGCGCCCTCGATGCGCGGCTCGATCGCGGATTCTAGCGGCGCGCCGAGCAGCGCTTGCCGGTGCAGGTCGATTCCGGGTGAGCTCAATCGGGCGTGCAGGCGATCGACGGAGGGTTCGACGACTGTCTGGTGAACGATCCAGGCGGGAGGGAAGCCACCAGGATTCTCATAGACCTTCCACTTAGAGTCGTGATACACGTCTCCGGGCTCGGTTGCCGAAGCGGGTTTTACCAGGTAGCGCACGTTGAAGAGTTCGAGATGTCCGCTCCAGAGGAGCGCCAGGTAGTCCTGAAGCAGGGTCGCGCGCATACCACCCGTCACGGTTGGAACGCGAAACAGGTCGCCGATGGGCGGCGGGTACGCCTCAGAGAATTGCACGCGGAAACGCCCGGGCCGGGATTTCAGATAGCTGACAGCGCCCCGGGTACCGAGCGCCGCGTCCATAGAGTCCAGACCCGCCTGCGCCGCTTCCGTCTTGTTGGCGATGGACCAGTTGAAGGCCGTCAAGTTGAAGAGTACCAGGGCCACCATGACGAAGCGGACCGCCATGCCGCAGTGCCCTCGGATAACGTACCGGTACAGGCCGTAGGAGGCGAAGATCAGCAGGATTGAGAGCGAAATCCACGGGCTCATATCCGCGTGCTCGAAAAATGCCGGTATCGCCTGGGCGATGGCGCAAGCGGCGACGATCCAGGTAAGGACGCGAGTCAGCGGCCGCCACGCGGGCTCTCCGGCCGGGCCATCGAGAAGCGCCTCGACCCCGAACGCCGCCAGCATCGACAACGCGAACTGCGTCAGGTACAGGAACCGGTTTGCTTCGCGCGCCATCCAGAGGTAGGGGACCAGGGTCCGAACGAGTCCGTAAACGGGAGAAAACTCTCCCAGGGCGTAAAGGAACGCGACCACGGCCAAGCCGGCAAGGTACTTTACCCACGGCGAGTCCCAGCGCTTCCAGATGCCGATCGCCGCTGCCAACAAAGGAAAGACGCCCACGTGGAAGGGCAGCACCTCGCCTCCTCCGATTCGACCGCCAAACGCCGCCGAGATCAACAGCGCCCAGAGGCCCTGCGGCCACAAACCATCTGAAGGATACGACCAAGGGATCCTTTGGCTCGCCAGCAGGGCCGGCGGCGCGCCGAAGAACCGTACCGCGTGGCCAGCGTATTCCGTTGAAACCAGTAGCTGCACAGCGCCAGCACAGAACGCCACGCCGGCCACAATAGCCAGGATCGTGGCCGACCCTATCCATGCCTTGCCGAGCGGCCCTCTTTGCCGCAACTGTGGATGAACGACGGCGAAGGCAACTGCGCCAACAGCGGCGAGCGCCTGCATAATCGGCATGTGCAGCCCGCCGGCCAGAATTGCCATCCCCATACTCAATCCGCCGAGCGCAGCGTTGATCGCGGCCCTGCCCCGGCTCTCCGCCTTCAATGCCCGAAGCAGGAACAAAAAGATGAGCGGCAGCCAGATCGCGCTGTCAACCATGTACCCCCACGTGACCCCGCCGAGAACGCCTCCCAGCGAGAAGCAAACACCGGCGATTACCGAGGGGAACCGCTTAAGTCCGAACTCGCGGGCCAGCGCAAACATGAAACAACCGCCCAGAAAATGCGTTAGAGCAAACCACCAGTGGAATAACGCGGGCGAGAGGAGCCCGTGCTGGTTGAACGGGAACAGCAACAGCAGCAGATGAAACGGATAGAACGCGGCGGTCTGCGATTCTCCGCCGAACGGATGCCCAGCCAGCGCGTAGGGATCCCAAAGGGGCAGAATGCCGTTGCGAACGTCCGTTATCCAGAATTGAAGCCACGCGTACCCCTGGCTGAACCCCTCGTAGCCGAGGAGAATCGAGTAATCGTGCGTGAGCAGGATTTTCCAGTAGTACACCACCGTGCACAAGAAGAGGACAACTAACGCCTTGATTGTAGGTTTCGAAACCATTCGAATAGAAAGCCTCGCTTCGCTAAGTTCTTCGGTCTCCGCTAAGTATATACTCCCCTGGGACACTCGCGCTGCCGAGAGGTTAAACGCGGCCATGCACTGGCCGGAACATGGGTCGGGATATCGGCTCGCAACAAGTACGGTGGTCGCGTCCAGGATTTCAGCCCGAGAATTCGCTGTGCGGCGAAAGGACTACAGCACGGCACGCCTGGGCGAAGGCGTCACGATGGGCGGCACCTCGCAAAGCCCTTCGACGGGAATATGTTTCGAATATCTCGTGATTTACCCGTACTTTATCAATTTATCTATTGACAAACACACAAATGATCCTAAAATGTCCTTAATAGAACAGGCTTTTCTCGGGCTGCGAGGGTCGCGGCTGGCGACCTCGGTCGGCTCTATCCGCGACGAGTTTGGCCCTGGCTCCGCGGAGAAGGCCGACATCGACGGCAAGCGCCGTCGAGAGAGTAATTGAGCCCGAGGGAAGGCCCGACAGCGCGTGGATCGTTCCAGGCCCGCGTTCCCTCCAGGGTCGCAGCGCTCGCAAAGCGCTATTCACGTCTGCGGTGCCGATCTTCGAATCGGCATGGCGCATGATGTTCGTGGCGACTACCGGGCCCCTTGCAAAATGGCCCAGGCAAACAACACACCAGACTTTAGGGAGGATTTAGCATGAAAAGTCTTCCGCTCATAATCGCGCTCGTGGCTGCGTCCTGCACTGCGTGGTCGGCTCCCAACTTTACGAACCTCGGGGTCAACATAGGCCCGGTCTATCTGTTGGAGTACAACAACCTGAACAACGGCAGCGGCGGCCAGCATCAACTGGTGAGCTGCCCAAGCACCTATACTGTACGCCAGTGCTACCAGATCTACCTGAATTCCGCAAACAGCGGCACCTACACACAGCAAGGCATCACGCACGTCCGAGTAGCTCTGCTAATAACGGATGCCTGGGATGCTAACGGAAACCTCACGGCGGCCTGGATTAACAACCTCGCGACTTTTCTTGACGATCTCCGCATCTGGGGAGTGACGTCTCTGGTGGTCGAACTTTGAATATGCTGGTTTTGGTTCGATCGCGCCCGTCGCATCGTCGCTGCTTTCTCCGTGCAACTCATCCACCCTCTACTACTATAAGTGGCTGCCGTATGGGTTCGTTTCTGTGGGGGGAGGGCAGTACTGGCCCGATTGTTTTGAGAACAACACGGGATATGCCCACAGTCCAGCGAATCCTTCCTTCTGGGGCTGGGGGCCAGTGGAGGCAGCGGTAGGCCGAGTCGCTTGGAACGTCCTTTACGAAGGCCTGTCGATGGACGCCATTGAGATTACGGGCCTGGATCTGCTGAATTTTCCAATTACCTCCCGAATGATTTACGACAATACTACCTGGACCGACGTGCTCAGTGCGATGCGAAGTGCGGCGGGTTATTGGGCCAACACGGTGACGTATCAAGCCAGCATCGATTCGCCGTCGGTTGCTGGGTTCGACTGCACGCTCCCCGCTTACGGGGACTCGGCAGTCCTTGCTTCGATTTCGCCGCTCTATCGCGCATTCACTGGGCAGCCGTTCGGCTGGGTGGTGAACGGCTACCATACGAACAATTTGTTATGCGGAGGGACGCTGGACGCCAGTGCCATCACGCTCAAGCGCCAGGATGGCAGCGTCGTGAGCTATTCGCCCCTCCCAATTCCTGACATAGGCGCTTACCCATGTGTCATGAATGGCGCAGGCAGCGCGTGCGCGACGGGAGCCGACCTCACGTCAACGGCAACCATGATATACGACGACGTGGCCACGTACGCCAGCACCCGATTTGGGATTACCCCGTTGATCGATGAGACGTTCTCCAATCAGAAGAAGATCTGCGAGTCGATGAACATGGCGGAGGCATACCAAAATGCGGTCGGGTTCAGTGCTAGCTACCTGCCGATCTCCTACCCCGGCATGGTTCTGTACATTTGGGAGGATGCAGCCGACCCAAGTGCGTGTTACCAGGTGCCCAACAGGGTAGTGCCACCTTACAACACGCCCGCAACCTACCAGCAGTGCATGACTGCGTGTCTCGGCACGACACAATATTGTAATTCGCAGTGCACGGGGGCGACGTTTTTCTGAGCCCCGTTCCCGCGTCGCTCACGCGTTAGTGTGCTGCTGTGCGGGTGCGTGAATGGAGAACCCTGACCGCTATGGTCAGCGGCGCACGAGCAGCAAAGCACTGGATCCTTTCGACCGGCCCGATGTCGGTCGTAATTCGTAAACCACGGCAAAGACTGATCTGAAGGAGAGCCCATGTTCAAGATATCGAAGCTCATGCTGTTCTTCGTGTTACTGTTGGCGCCATGGCTCGCCCAGGCGCAATTCTCAGGCGGAAGCAACTATGGATGGTATTACGTAGACTTGGCGTGCAACTCGAACCCCTACGGCGTAGTCCCGAACAACGACACCAGTGGGAACTCGGCTTGCCCAAACATGATCTGCACATCGAGCCAGACGCTGATTTCCCAACAGCTGGTTCAAATGCACAACAACGGTCAGACGGCTGTGAAAATACCGATTTACCTCAAACACTATGGGGGCGCTCCGATGTATGGGGACGGGACCGTCATGGATACTACAGGGAGCACCACAAGCGCACCCTTGATGGTGACGAGCCACGGCACGAATGGTTTCGCGAATCTTCACAATCTGTTGCTATCGATACAGCAAATCGGGTTCCAGTGGGTCTACATCGCCATCTACACCGGCCCCGGAGACATGCCGAACGGCCAATGGAGCCCCTCCATCTTTGCGGAGAAAACGTCCGTGATCGCGAATGTCAGAAACTTGGTACGTCAGACCGGGATGCTAGCGCTGTTTGATCTCAATCCGGAAGGCATTCCCAGCCCCTATGAAAGTGACTATTCGCTCATGAGCGAATACGCGCAACAGCTATGGGCATGGTGGGGAACGACGTTCCCGAGCGAGGCCGCCAACGCTACGATGTCAGTCATTGCGGACCCTTACAGGTACGCTCAACTCTCGAACGTCTTCAAGAACAATCCAGACGGATTCCCCTATTGGCCTGACTTTTTCGACATTCATCTGTACGACTCGAACGCCTACAACCTGTATGTCGAAGCGTACCAGTCGTTCGTGTCGCAAAACTGGGTTCCGCCGATCTTAATTGGCGAGGCCACCTATGATGATCCGTCTGAGGCGCAGACGCTCACGTCCGCAGTGCGCGCGACAGGCATGTACATCACAGACGTATTCCAATGGCCGCTCGCTCCGGCACCTGCTCCATGCAGCTCGTCGAGCGCCAACGAGCCCGCGCCCAACACGGTGTCGTTTCTCGATTTCCGACATTGGGAAACCGGACAATAGGCGGGAAAATGGGGGCCGGCGGTGCGACGGCCCCTCCTTTAAGGGTCAGCGGTGCGGGCAAATTGGACATCCGGCGCCGGGCCGATTGGATGGGCCTTTACTTGCGTGCTCATGTCGTTTCCTTCTCTGATCGCCGGTTCGTGGCAGAGAGTATCGCGCGCTCGTCCGTACTGGCGACGTTGACTGAGCGGGGCCGCGTCCAGTTGGCCAAAGAGGTAGAAGGCTACTGCGCACGTAAGCTACGCCAGGCGCGGGTGCCGACCCCGCTCGATTGGCTACAATCGGCTTGATGCAACTGCCGGAATCTCCCGACGAGAACTGCGTTCGTTCCCGGCTAGCCGGCCGCCTATTCTGGCCGGCGCTGTTACTGATCGGACTCGCGGGGCTGGCCATCCGCCTGTATGTGGGCCAGCATGAAATGCTGAGCCTCGACGAGTGGCAGCATATCTTCATGGCCAGCGGGGCGCGGCTGGCCGACGTGTTTTACGAACTCAAGACGAATTCGCATCCCGCCCTGTTTTTCGTGTTACTGAGAGGCCTGCTCAAGGTGGGGCACAGCACGCTGCTTTATAGGTCGATTTCGATTTCTGCCGGCGTAGGTTCCATCGTTCTCATCGGGCTGATCTGCCGGAAAATTCTTCGGTCCCCGATCCTTCAACTTCTGTGTGCGGCAGCTCTGACATTGTCGAGCGCCGCCATCACGATGTCCATACAGGTGCGATCCTACCAACTCGCCATCGTAATGGTGTTGCTCGCATTCCTCGCATACCTGGACCTGATCCCCGCTCCGGCACAGCCTGTTTCGCTGCGGCCCTACCTGGCGTTCTCGCTCGCCTCCACATTGGGCGTTCTATCCCACTATTCGGTGATCTTTTTCATTGCGGCATGCATGGCAACTCCCCTTCTGCTGGCCGCGATATCGGGCGACTTTCGAAAGCGTTTCCTGGCGGGGCTGAGCAAGAAGGTCATTGGGCTATCGATACTGTCCTTCGCTCTCCCGTGCGCCGTCTTTCTCGCCCATATCCCTCTGATGAGCCCCCAGCCGGTGCAAGGTTATCTCTACGATTTCTATTGGCAGATGGCGCCGGCGTTGTCAGAGGAGGCGGCGGGCGCGTTCGCGTTGAGGAACGGGACAAATCTCTTCAACCTGTTTTCGACGGTGGCACTCCCCGGCGAGACCGCATTTCTGATCGCGATCCCACTGCTCGCGGCCGCCGGACTGGTGGTTCTGTGGAAGGCTTCGCACTCGAAGCTGGGGCTCAAGGCCGCCGCCGGGGCGCCGATCGCGCTTGCGGCCGTGATGATGGTGGAGATGCTGGCTTCCGCCTTGCTGCGGCAGTATCCGTTTGGCGGACTCGAGCGGCACCAGTACATCCTGGCGCCGTTCCTGCTTCTGTCTGCCTTTGTCTTCCTGGACGCTCTGGCATCGGTGGCCGGCCCGATGGCGGGGCGAGGGCTTACGGTGCTGGTGGCTGCAGCCATCGTTGCGAACCCGGCTTACAACTGGCGCAACCTCATCCAATTTCCCGACGCGATGATCCTGACCAACGAATTCTCGGCTTACTCTGCAGCGTTTCCAAAGGCACGCGCGGTCTACCTGGACGGCTTCAGCGTGTGGGGCTTCTACGTTCACACGAACGACGGAGCGCGGCAATTTGTGCGGAGCATCTCCGGGCCCGCACAGATCGATCAGTACCGCATTCGGGGCGGCGCCCATGACGGAACCATTATCTTCTACGACAAGAGCCACATGTATCTGAACTGGTTCAACCAAGCGTTCTATGCGAGCTTCGCGGCGTGCCTGCGGCAATCGGGGCTGGACGAACTGACCGTATTCTGGTTTTCCCCCGGCGGCCAGCCGCTGGAGCAGCCCCCCGGCGAGATCGAAGAGGAGATTCGCGCTGACACCGCGGCTCAGGGATTGACGACGACCAAGCTCGTTATCGGCAAGACGATGGTCTTTGGCGGGTTCCGGCTCGCGGCTGGGGGCCGGTAAGCGCGGCAGACCGCGATGGCGCTATGCTAATATCCTATTTCTACCGCCTGCCCGAGCCTGGGAGCCCGGTGCGGCCTGAGTCGAGGAACCATATGCACAAGCCGAGGAACCACTGGATGGTCGCGGCCTCCCTGGCCGCCACTCTGGTCGCCGGGAGTTGGGCCTGCAAAAAGAGCAAGGAAGTGGAGCGGGATGCTCCGCCCGCGAGCGCGTTCGCCATGGCGTCGCCGGGGGCGGCGCACCAGCTGGTGGGCGGCTTCTACAATGTGGAGCACAACGCCTGGCGGTGGACAAAGCACAGTTTTTCGGTGTCGCTCGTGCCGCCGCCCGGAGCGGCCCAGAAGGGCGCAACCCTGGAATTCCGCTTCACCTTGCCGGAATCCGTCATCTCGCGGCGGAAGACCGTGACGCTCTCGGCCTGGGCCGGCGGCCAGCCACTTCCGCCGGCAACCTATGACGCCTCGGGCAACTATGTCTATAGGGCCGAGGTGCCCGCGACCGCGTTTCCGGCGACAGGGATGGTGAAAGTGGCTTTCCGCACAGATAGATACCTGGCTGCTGGCGAAGTTGAGGGCCGGGAACTGGCACTCGTGGCCCAAAGCGTCGGCCTCAGCGTCAAGTAGTCCTCATTCGGCTCCCCAGAAAGATCTCTTATCGCCCCGATCTGGCGAGAGAGTCCCGACGGCCCGCAGGTACTACATGTCCAGCGCTCGAGGAGCGTGTTCACGCCGGGCTCATGCTGGCGGAGAATCTGCCGATTAGACTGTCTATGCCGGAGACGCTTTCCGGAGCGGGTGGTTGGACGGATCGGCGGAGATTTGACAAAAAGTGGGCCGAGCCGGAAACTTTGGCGCAAAGATAGCGTCCAATAGACGCTTAGGGCTTCTAGCCCTTATAAAAGATTTTTTGGAACCGGAATTGCTCGGCGTGAATCTGAGATGAGTATGACACGGAGCGGGGCGGCTGGCGGAGCGGGTACCTGGAACCCGTGCGTCGGCAGAACCTTAGTGAAGGGCACGCAGATCCGGTGGAACTTTTCTGCTCAGCGTGCGTCTTTGCACCGTAGCAGAGATTTTCCGCTGGACAACCGGCGGATCTTGATGGATACTGTAGGAACGTTGGCACTAATTAAACATGCTTAATGTTAGCGACGAGGGGAGAGGACATGACCAAGACTGAGTTGGGCAAGTTCAAGCAGATTCTGGAAGCAAAGCACGCCGAACTGGCCGACATCCTGAAGCGGCGGGATGAGATTGCCATCGAAAAGAGCCCGGATGCGATCGATGAGGTGACCCGCGCGGCCGAGCGCGAGCTGGCAATCCGCAACCTGGATCGGGAGTCGAATCTGTTGCGAAACGTGCGTGCCGCCTTGCGGCGCATCGATGACGGTTCCTTCGGGGTCTGCGCGCACTGTGAAGAGGAAATCAGTCCCAAGCGGCTGGCAGCCGTTCCGTGGGCTCCGTTCTGCATCCGATGCCAGGAAGCTGCCGACCGCCACGAACAGGACGCCAGTGCAACCCTCGAAGGGTTGCTGATGAACGCGGCGTAGGCCGCACAGGACTTACGGCCAGAGGGCGCGGGCTCCCGCTCGCGCCCTCTGCCTTTTTCGGGGGCTCCTCAGGCGCGGATGGACACCGCCGACACCATGCGCCCGGTCTTCACGCGGTCCCGCCGCCAGGAATGGAATTCGCCGGGCCGGCAAAAAGTACAGGGCGCACCCGAAAAGATCCGGGAGGGGTCCAATCCGACTTCGACGAGCTGACGACGGTTGGCTTCGGCCAGGTCCAGCCTGGCGCGCCCCGCCAAATCTGCCCGCTCCGGAAACCACTTCTGGAACTGCACCGCAACCTCCGGGCCTATTTCGAAGCACTCGGCGCAGATGCCGGGACCGATCGCCGCCAGCAGATCCTCGGGGCGGCTTCCGAAGCCCTCCGCCAGCGCTTCGACCGCCGCCATCGCAATCGCCTGAACCGTGCCCCGCCATCCGGCATGGACGGCGGCGACCGCCCGCCGGCGGTCGTCCACCAACAGGATGGGGATGCAGTCGGCCGTGCGAATGGTCAGGTAGACGCCGGGCGTGTTGCCCACCAGGCTATCCGCTTCGCCCAGGCATCCGAACGCCCCGTCGGTCCGGACCGTGCGGGCGGAATGAATCTGGCGGACCCAGGCGGGCGGGCCGGGCATCCAGGAGCCGGCCAAACGAGTCCCGAAGCCGTGATCGAGCCACGGCAGGCGTTCCAGTTCGGTCACGCGGTAAACGTGGCCCTTGTCCAGGTAGAACATGCGGAGAGGCTACGCGCTCTGCTTCATTTGCGCGATCATGACCTGCTTCTTGAAGTCTTCGAGCATCGATTCGTCGAGGCGCACTTCGGTGGGCCGCCGCTCGAGCGTGGTCATCCGCTCGATTTTGTCCTGGAGCTTCAGAAGGCCGTAAAACAGGTTCTCCGGCCGGGGCGGACAGCCGGTGACATAGACATCCACCGGAATGATCCGGTTGACCCCCTGCAACACCGCGTAGGTGTTGAACGGCCCGCCGACGCTCGAACAGGCGCCCATCGAAATCACCCATTTGGGATCGGCCATCTGATCGTACAGGCGCTTGATGACGGGGCCCATCTTCAGGGTGACCGTGCCGGCCACGATCATCAGATCGGCCTGCCGCGGGCTGGGGCGGAAAACCTCGGCGCCAAAGCGAGCGATGTCATAGCGGGGAGCGCCGCTGGCGGCGATCATCTCTATGGCGCAGCACGCCAGACCAAAGGTGAGCGGCCACAGCGAAGACTCTCTGGCCCAGTTGAAGACGTAGTCCACGGACGTCACCAGGACGTTCTTCTCAAATTGGTTCTCCAGGAAGGGCATGCTCGCTCGGTGATCCTTATTGTAGCGCGCGGCCGCCGCTTGGCGCTCCGCCGCCTGGCGCTCCGCCGCGTGGCGCTCCGCCACGGCAGAATTGGCTGCGCGAGAAATTCCGCCGCCGCGCCACTTAGTTTTCGTGAGTCTACGGGTGGCCGCCATTGCGATTTGTCTGGCGCCGCTGGTGCACGGCCAGGCGCCGGCGCCCGCTCCCGCCGTCTACGCTTACGAGGCCCTGCGCGCCAAGAACTACGACGCGGCGATTGCGGGCTTTCTGAAGGCGATCGAAGCGGAGCCCGCCAACACGGCGCTGCGCCAGGACCTCGGCTACACATATTTGAAGGCTGGCGAGAACGAGGCCGCGCGGGACCAGTTCGCCGAGGTGCTGCGCCTGGACCCCGCGATCGAGCGCATCGCGCTCGACTACGCGTTCCTGTGCTACGAAACCGGGAAGCCGGCGGAAGCGCGCCGCACCTTCGACCGGATTCGTAAGACCGGCAGCCCGGAGGGCCGCGCGACGGCCGAGCGGGCCTTCGACAACATCGACCGGCCGCTGGCCGAGGGCATTGCACGCTGGTCGGCCGTGGTGGCCAGCTCGCCCCAGGATTACAGCGCGCATCTGGAGCTGGCGCAACTGGCCGAATCGCGAGGCCAGCCCGCTCTCGCCGCGGAGCACTATATGGCGGCCTGGAAACTGCGGCCGGACGAGCGGCAGTTGCTGATCGACCTGGCGCGCGCCTGGCAGGACGCGGGCCGGCTGGAGGATTCCCGCGCGGCGCTGACGGCGGCGGCGCGAGGGTCGCGGCCCTGGGTGGCAGAGAAGGCGCGGGAGCTGGAGCCGCAGCGCTGCCCGTACGTCAACGAGTACCTGCGCGCCCTGGATCTGGACCCCGCCAACTTCGGGATGCGGCGGGAACTGGTCTTTCTCCTGCTCCAGGTGAACCAGACCGGCCCGGCCGAGCGCGAGCTGCGCACCCTTACTGACATGGCGCCCAGCGACATGCTCGCTGCCGCGCAGTTGGGCCTTCTGCTGCTGGCCGACCACGACCGCACCGGCGCAATGATCTACCTGAACCGCGTTCTCAAGTCGGGAGATCCGGAACTGATCGCGCGGGTGCGCGCCGCCCTCGACAAGACACCCGCGCCCAAGGAGCCGCTCAAGGAGCGCAGCGCAGTGCCCGCGAGCGGCGGCGTCAACTCCAAGGAGATGGGCGAGCGCAGCTTTGCCAAGGGCTACATGAAAGACGCGGCTCGGTACTTCGAAGCGGCACACGAAGCCGACCCCACGGATTTCTCGGTAATGCTGAAGCTGGGCTGGGCGTACAACGCCCTGCACCAGGACGACGTCGCGCTCGGCTGGTTCGACCAGGCAAGGCGCAGCTCCGATCCCCAGATCGCGCTCGAGGCGGGCACGGCGTATCACAACCTGCGGCCCGGCTTCGCGCGCTGGCGGTTCACGGCCTGGGTGCTGCCCTTCTATTCCACGCGCTGGAATGACATGTTTTCTTATGGCCAAGCCAAGGCGGAGTACCGGCTCGGCAACCTCCCATTCCGGCCGTACGTTTCCCTGCGCTTCATCGGGGACACGCGCGGCGCGGAGCCGGTCTGCTGCTACTCGGAGAAATCCTTCGTGGCCGGGGTGGGGGTGGCGACGCGCTACTGGCACCATGCGATGGCCTGGGCCGAGGCGGGCGCCGCGATCCGCTATAGCGGCAGCACCGCGAGCGGTTTCAAGACCCAGGACTACCGCGGCGGCGTATCGTACGGGCGCGGCTGGGGCCACTTGATGGGGAGCGAGGCGTCCGGCTGGTTCGCCGAGACTCACGACGACGGCGTTTTCGTGAGCCGCTTCGACAATGACGAGATCGGGTATTCGCAGAACCAGCTTGGCTACACTCTACGCCACCTCGGCGGGCTGCGTGTGCAGGTGTACGGCAACGCCAACCTTACCGCCGACGCGAAGAAGCAGGGGTGGGCGAACTTCGCCGAAGCCGGTCCGGGCCTGCGTTTGCACTGGTCGGCGATGCCGCCGGCGCTGGTCTTTTCGGTCAACGCCCTGCGGGGAAGGTATCTGCAAACGGCCGAATACTTCAATGACGTGCGTGTGGGGTTCTGGTATGCGCTCACCCGGTAGAGGCTTGCTGACGGTCGCGCTCGGCCTGCTGGCCAATCTGGCCGCGACGGCCGCGCCCCGGCTGACCTTTTCCGTGGCCGGCGGGGATCCGGGCGGCTGGCCGCAAATCCTCTCGGCGCTAGGATTCCAGGCGCAGGCGGGCGCGGGACAGGCAGACATCGTCGTTCTCACACAGGGCGCCAAAGTGACAGCGGCGGCAGCCCTGGCGCAGGTGGACGCGGGCGGTTTCCTGATCCTCGAAGGGCCGTCGGATATCGCGGAGTCGCTCGGATTCCATGCCGGTACGCGGCGAGTTCACGTGCAGAGCGTCGAGGATCTGAGGCGGCCGGAGCTGCGCATCGTTTGGGAAGAGGCGCTCGATCTGCCGGTATTCGAAGTTCCCGCCGGGGCCCGCATTTTCACGCGTGAGCGCTGGCAAAAAGCCCCACTCGTGGCCGGAATCCGGCGCGGCTCTGGAACCATCCTCTGGGTCGCCGCGCCGCCCGGCGCGCACGGATACGAGCGCCTGCCGTATCTGCCGCACGCTCTGGCCGACCTCGGTTTGACGCCGCCGCTCCAATCGCGCCGCCTGTGGGCCTTCTTCGACTCCTCCTACCGCAGCCGGGCGGACCCCGAGTATCTGGCGCGGCGCTGGCGGCGATCCGGAATCGCGGCGCTGCACGTCGCCGCGTGGCACAACTTCGAGCCGGACGCCGAGCGCGACGAGTATTTGCGCGGGCTGATCCGCGCCTGTCACCGCAACGCCATCCTGGTTTACGCGTGGCTCGAATTGCCGCACGTCAGCGAGCGGTTCTGGCAGGACCATCCCGAGTGGCGCGAGAAGACCGCCGTGCTTCAGGACGCCGCTCTGGATTGGCGCAAGCTCATGAACCTGGCCAACCGCGACTGCTTCCATGCCGCGGCCAGCGGGGTCCGCGAATTGCTCGGACGTTTCGATTGGGACGGCGTCAACCTGGGCGAGCTGTATTTCGAATCGCTCGAAGGGGCGGGCAATCCGTCGCGCTTCACGCCCATGAACGACGACGTGCGCCGCGAATTCCGCGCGCTCAAGGGCTTCGATCCCATCGAACTTTTTGCCGCCGGCAAGCCCGCCAGCGCCGGCCATCTGCGCGCCTTCCTCGATTACCGCGCCGCGCTCGCCGAGCGCCTTGAGACCGAGTGGATGGCGGAGATGGACGCCGTGCGGCGCGACAAGCCCGACCTCGACCTGGTGCTCACGCACATTGACGACCGGCTGGACACGGGGATGCGCGACGCGCTGGGCGCCGATGCCGCGCGCGTGCTGCCGCAGCTCGACCAGCGCGATTTCACGTTTGCGATTGAGGACCCGGCAACCGTGTGGAACCTGGGGCCGCAGCGCTACACCGAGATCGCGAAACGCTACCAAGGGCTCACCAAGCGGGTGGACAAGCTGGCCGTTGACATCAACGTGGTGGAGCGCTATCAGGACGTCTACCCGACCAAGCAGCAGACGGGCACGGAGTTGTTTGAGCTGGTGGCGTCCGCATCCCGAGCCTTCCCGCGGGTCATGCTGTACTTTGAGAATTCCATCCTTCCGCCCGATTTTCCGTTGCTCGCCGCCGCGGGCGCGAGCGCGCACCTGGAACGGACCGGGGCGCGGACGGCCGTCGACTCAAAGCAAGGCGTGGGCCTGGTGTGGAAAGGGCCGGTGCGCGTGGACGGGCGCGCCTGGCCGGCGAGCGATGGCGAGGTGGTATGGCTGCCGGCGGGAGCGCACACGGTGGAGCCGGGGACGGCCGCGCCGACCGTGCGCATACTGGACTTCAACGGCGACCTCGAACGCGCGTCGGCCTCGGCGCGCGGCATCGAGTTCGGGTATGTAGCGGTTTCGCGGGCCGTCGCCGCGTTCGACCGCAAGCCGGCCCGGCAACAGATCGACGGCGCCCCTGCGCCCATCGAGTTCGCGAACGCGGACGGCGCGCCCTACGTGGTGATCCTCCCCCGCGGCCAGCACCTGGTGGAATTGGAAATGGAGTGAGCAATCTGCGCGGGAAGCGGCTACAATCGGAGAGTACGCGCCCGTAGCTCAGCTGGATAGAGCGCTTGCCTCCGGAGCAAGAGGTCGGGTGTTCGAATCACCCCGGGCGTACCAGTCACATTGACCCCCTGAGATCCCAGAGATATAGTGGGCGCCTTTTTATGCGGAGCGCCGCTCTCTTTGGAGCGCCTGATGCAGCAGCATTTTGATGTAGGTTTGGTACGGCAGGCCCTTGGATGCGGCGATGGTCTGGGCGGCTTCAAGGTCGGCAACAGGCAGCCGCATACTGACCGTCTTGAGCGGGACCGCCCGGCGTTTCAGGTTGCCGGATGCGGCGGCACGCTTCATGAGGGCGGTGGCGGCACGCTTACCGGCGCGACTCTCCCACCAGGTGGCTTCCTCGCCGGCGTTGCGGAAGGCCGGAATCGAAATCGGCTCAGGTGTTTTCGGCATGCTATCTCCCCTCGAAGTAGATGCGCTGCTGCCGGCGGGTCGCAGGGTAGCCCGTGACAACTCGGATACGGTCGCCGCGCATCGCGTAGACGATCGTCAAGAGCCGCCCCTTCTTGGTGCGGCCGGTCGAGAGCACGCGGTCTTCGCTGGGGTGCGGCTGGATACCTATCTCTACGCTGTCCATCAAAATGGCTTCCTCTGCTTCGGTCTCGGTGATCCTGTGCCTCCGCAGGTGCTTGGTGTTCACCGCATCCCACTCGAAGTCCACGGTTGACAGTGTATATACAGCGTCAACGGAAGTCAAGGCCATGGACGACGCCCAACGACGCTACAGCACGGCGCCTCGACCGATAAGACAACTGGGGGTGCGTTGCCAGTGTCGAGTCTCGCCCGCGCCGTGGGGTCTTGTGTGGCCATCATTTCGCTCGGTCTCCCCGCGTCATCGGCCGGGGCGGTCGCCGACGGACAGTGGCGGGGCCGGCAGAGCGAACAGGGGCTGGCGGACTCGAACGTGGGGTTCATTGAGCCGGGAACCGAGCGGGGCGATCTGGGTCGTACATGGGGACGCGCAGTCGAATACCCGTCTCGACGGCCGCCGGTCACGTACCTTGCGGCGTCCGCGCGGCACGACGCAGTCGAGTCTCTGGATGGAAAAGCCGGATGGATCGCCGACCTCAACGGCGTGCATCGTTTCGCGGACGGCCGGTTGACCACGTTTGCCGAAATCCAGGTGGACACCAGCCATCCCCCAGATGCAGCGTGCGCAGATTAGCGCCTCTCGAAATAGCCGCTGGTGTCCCGCGCCCTGCCGGCTAGTAGCCTTCCTCCTCCAACCGCACCTTGCCGGCGAAATGGCGATAAATGAAAATCGAATAGCCGGCGACCAGGATCATGCCGGGGATCCACCAGGCAAGCGCGACGGAGAGGCCGTAGTTGGCCGTCTGCGTATTGGCAATGGTCAGCCCAAGCAGGGGATCGCTGTTCGAGGGCAGCACGTATGGGTAGATGCCGAAGACGGCGCTGGTCAACATGCCGGCGATGAAGGCGCAGGAAGAGAGGAACGCTTTCAAGTCGTCGTCACGCAGGACGAAGACCAGCATGGCGATCAGGCCGGCCAGGGCCAGATCGGGAAAGACGAAACCCCAGACGTGCGCTGTGAGGTTGTGGAGCACCAGCGGCTGAACCTGGAAGGTGGCCAGGGTGACGGCGACGGTGAGCACGGCGATGGCGGACCAGGCCCACTTGGCGATGGTGCGGGCGCGGTGCTGGAGGAGATCCTCGGTCTTGAGAGCGATCCAGAGAGCGCCGTGGGCGGCCAGCGTGAAGAAGGCCAGCAGTCCGACCAGGATGGTGTACCAATCGAGGATGCCGGCGTCTTTGCCGGTGCGGAAATCGGTCCACAGCGGCAGGAAAAACGTGCCGTTGGCATCGAGTGGAACGCCGCGGATGACGTTGCCCAGGGCGGCGCCGAAGAAGATGGCCAGCAGGCCGCTCGCAAGCATGAACAGGACATCGAAGAAGGGACGCCAAAGATCGCCTTCGAGGTGGTTGCGAAACTCGACGGCGACGCCGCGGATCATGAGCAGCCACAGGACCATCATGAGCGGCAGGTAGAACCCGCTGAAGCTTGAAGCGTAGAGGCCGGGGAACGCGAAGTACAGCGTGCCGCCGCCGGCCAGCAGCCACACCTCATTGCCATCCCAGACGGGTCCGATGGCGCGGATGATGCGGCGGCGCTGCGACTCGGTGCGGCCGATGGAGAAGTGCAGGATGCCGGCCCCTAGGTCGAAACCGTCGAGGATCACGTAACCGGCGATCATGATCGCAACCAGACAATACCAGAGGGTTCCCATAATTCTCCTTACTTACTGCTCGCTGAGGGTCGCAGTGCGGCTATCGGGACGGGGGCCGGTGCTCTCGTACCAGGGCTCGGGGCCATGCTCGAACTCGCGGTGCATGAGGAAAAGGAACAGCATCGCCAGGAGCGTGTACATACCCATGAAACCGATGAGCGTGAAGAGCGTGTTGCCGCTCGATACCTGCATGGATGGCCCGGCGCTGGTGCGCATGAGGCCATAGATGAGCCAGGGCTGGCGGCCGAGCTGAGCCGTCATCCAGCCGGCGGTATTGGCGATGAAGGGGAACGGAAGCGAGAGCATGAGCACCCACAGCCACGGGCGGGATTCGTAAATGCGGCGCTTCGAGAGCAGCCAGACAGACACCGCCATGACGGCGATGAAAATCGTTCCCAGGCCCACCATGATGTGATAGCTGTAATAGAGCAACGGGATGTTATCGGGCTGCTTATCCGCCGCGAAAGCATCCAGGCCTTTGACCTCCGCGGCCCACTCCTGGTAAGTCAGGAAGCTGAGCACACGCGGGACCAGCAGCGGGTTATCGAGCTTGCGCTTTTCCATATCGGGCTGGCCGAGAATGGCGATGGGGGCGCCGTGGGCGGTCTGGAAGAGCCCCTCCATGGCGGCCAGCGTGACGGGTTGATAGCGGGCGATCATGACGCCCTGGCGGTCGCCGGAGGGGAACAGCATCAGAACCGAAGCGATGGCGGCGGCGATGACGCCAACGCGCACGAAGATGCGGCCGTATTCCTCCTGCCTCCTGGCGAGCAGGTAGAACGCACCCGCGGAGGCCATGACGAACCCGCCGGTGACCACGGTGCCGAGCATGTTGTGGAGGTACATCCACCAGACCCAGGGGTTGAAGATCAGGCCCCAGAAGCTCTGAAGAACCACGCCATCGCGGCCCGCGGCGTAGGCGACCGGATGCTGCATCCAGGCGTCGGTAGCGACGATGAAGAAACCGGAGAGCCAGGTGCCGGCGAACAGCAGCAGGGACACCAGCCAGTGGAATTTGCGGCTGATGCGCCGCTCGCCGAAGATCAAAAGGCCCAGGAAGCTCGATTCCAGAAAGAAAGCGAAGACGCCTTCCATGGCCAGGGTCTGGCCGATGACGCCGCCGGCGTATTTCGAAAATCGCGACCAGTTCGTGCCGAACTGGAACTCCATGGGAATGCCGGTGACGACGCCGACGGCGAACGTGATGGCGAAGATTTTGGTCCAGAACCGGGCGGCGTGGTTGTATCGGTCCTGTCCCGTTCTCAGGGCTACCGATTTCAACGCGAAGATCAGCAGGGCCAGGCCCATGGTGAGCTGCGCGAACAGATAGTGAAACGTAATGGTAAAAGCGAAGTGTAGACGATGGAGCGCCAAAACGGAGTCCATGACCCAAAATCCCCCGATTGAAAGTATGCAAGATTTATTCGGATGCTGGCAAGTGGGCGCGGGATGCAGGAAACTCGACTCCCTTTTGCGGATTTCGGCCGGGGGGGCGAGTTACTCGGAAGATGCGCTCCGCGCGGGCGGGGGCGAGGCGAGGATCTTTGAAACGTAGCTTACGACGTGGCGCGGGCGAAAGGGTTTGTGGATAAACGCACAGCGTGGGGCGAACGGGCAGTTGTCGCATCCGGGGTCGTAGCCGGACATGAGGACGACTCGGGTGCGCGGGCAAAGCACAGCAAGATGGCGCGCCAGGGCGTGGCCATCGGTGCCGGGCATGAGGACATCGGAGAGCACGACGTCAAAGCAGTCACGCCGGCAAAGGTCCATCGCTTCGTCCGCTCCCCGTGCGGCCTGAACCACGAAGCCGGCCCTCGTGAAGAGGTCGGACAGGAGTCTCCTGATCGCCTCGTTGTCGTCAACGATGAGAATTGCTGCCATGCGAACACAAGGTTCGTTCCGACGACAGCATTTTGCTGCCCAAAGGGGGCGGGAATGTGGAATCAGCGGGATGCGAACTAGCGGCCGCGCGCGGGTGGGCGGATACACCCAGGACAATGCGCGGAGCACCCATAGCCTCGTCTGGCTAAGCGGCCCTAACTGCTATACTCCCGAGTAGCTGGGAAGTTACTCTCATGCGACAGCGTCGAACGTTCGCCATGACACTCGCCCTCGGCGGGATGCTCGCCACCCTGGGCGCACAGGTTGGGCGTGCCGCCGAGCCGGTACTCGGAAAACGGTGCAAGGACCTGCCGTCCTACACGGCATTGAAAGCGGCGCTGGCGGCTGCCCGCGCGCAGGCAAACGGGGGATTCGATCTGGACATGTGGGCCACGGTGGTGAACCGCGACGGCGTGGTCTGCGCGGTGGCGTTCACGGGCGCCGACCGCGGTTCCCAGTGGCCGGGAAGCCGCGTGATCTCGGCGCAGAAAGCGAACACGGCGAATGCCTTCAGCCTGCCCGCCCTGGCTCTTTCCACCGCCAACCTCTATAGCGCGGTGCAGCCGGGCGGGAGTTTGTACGGCTTGCAGCAGAGCAACCCCGTCGATACGGACGTAGCCTATGGCGGCAATCCGGAGAATTACGGACAGGCGAACGATCCGATGGTCGGCGGGCGGATCGGCGGCGTCAACGTGTTCGGCGGCGGGCTGGCGCTGTACAACTCGAGCCACCAACTGCTAGGCGCGCTCGGCGTGAGCGGCGATTCTTCCTGCGCCGACCACAACATCGCCTGGCGGACGCGGCATGGTCTGGCGCTCGATTACGTGCCGGCGGGCGTGAGCGGCGACACAACGCGTCCCGACAACATCGTGTACGACATCGCAAACCCCGCGGGCTTTCCGATCGGCGTCAGCGCGTCGGGATGGGGACATCCGATGTGCAGCGCGGCGGCGAAAACCATCGCGGCGGCGCTCCCGGCGATTCCCTGACCGGCGGCCGGACGTTGACTCCGGGCGGCGCGGTTTGGTGTGATACGGCCATGGCCGGCTTCGAGGCGCTCGAGGAGAATCTGCACGCGACGCTGGCGGCCTTCGGACGCGCGAAGCCCGCCGGCGAGACGTGCGAGCTCGAGGGGGTCGCGGTCACCTCGGCGGCGGTCCAGTACGCCATGTTCAATTCGGCCGTGCTGACGGCGCCGGTATCGAGCGCGCGGGAACTCGACCGGCGCATTCGGACGGCGGCCGATTTCTTTTCCACGCTCGGCCTCGGATGGTCTTTCTGGATCTGCCAGGGCTGGATCGAAGCCAAGGCGCGCGGCCTGGTGGCGGACGTCTGCTACCGGGCCGGCCTGCACGAGGTGGCCGAAATGCCGGGCATGGAGGCGGAGGCGCTGGCGCCGGCGGTTCGCGAGCTGCCAAAGTTGGAATACCGGCGGGTGTGCGATGCGGCGACTCGGGCTGATTTCAGCCACGTCATGACGGCTGCCTTCGGGATTCCGCCGGCGGTTGCCCGCGAGATCTACGCATCGGAGGGCGCTTGGAATGCGGGCCTCACCGGTTGGCTGGGTATGCACGGGGATGTTGCCGTGACGAGCGCGGCTACGCTGACGACGGAGTCGGCGGTGGGCCTATACGCGGTAGGCACTCCTCCGGCGCACCGGCGAAAGGGCTACGCCGAAGCCGCGATGCGGCACGCGCTCGAGCAAGCCCGGGCCGCGGGCGGCGCCCAGCGCAGCGTTCTCGAATCGAGCGAAGCGGGCTTGATGCTGTACCGGGGAATGGGATACCGCGCGGTCACGCGATACGCAGTGTTCGCGACGTAGGGCTCCGCGAAAATCCGCGGGGCTGGAGGCGAGCTTACGCCTGGATGAAATATGAATCGGCGAAGCTTCCGTGTCCAGCCCGGCGGCAAATTGTGGCGGTCAATCGCCTCACACCCGGTGGGACGAACCGGGCGGCGGCTGCGTTTCAGGGTATTTTGACGGAATATCCGAAACGCTACCGGACGACCAGCGACATCAGTGCGGTGGCCCCGCCGAACAGCGTAAACCCGACGGCCGCGGACCAGAACCAGCGGCGGCGGGTCAGCAGCGCTAGCGAGCAGAGCACGATGGCAACTTCGAGGAACACCTCGGCGGCGTGAAACATCAGCGCGTGCTGTCCCTTCACCTCGCTCTCGCGCTCGAGCTGGCGGGCCTGGCGCTGAATGTCTTCGTCGTCCCGTCGATAGCGGTCCACGTTGGCATCGTACTTTTTGGCGGCCGCCGCGGCGGCTGGTCCGGGAATCGTTCGGAGCACGTCGCCGGCGGATTCCGATTGGTAGCGGCGAATGGACTTGGCCTGGTAGTAAGACCACTGATCGGAGGCCTTCTCCTGCAGAAGCAGTTCCTTGGTAACCGCCATTTGCCCCAGAACGGAAACCAGCGCCAGAATGGCGGCAACAATCGCCATGGTGGCGCCAACAACGCGGTCGAAGGGCTCGCGCGCCTTCTCGGCCGCATCCTCGAGTTCTTCCTTGTGGCTCATCGCATCTCCAGCACAAACAGGCCAACTCCCACCACAGTATCATGGCACTGATGCCTGAAAACGGATCGCGCACTTACGAGAGCACAGTGCTGGGGCGCACGGGCCTGCGTGCCGGCCGGCTGGGAGTGGCCGCCAGTTATGGCGTTCCTACGGACGCCGTCGAGCGCGCCTTCGAGCGCGGCGTGAATTACTTCTATTGGGGAAGCGCGCGGACGAAGCCGTTCGGCGACGCCCTCCGGCACCTGGCGCCGCAACGCGAGAAGTTCGTGCTCATGATCCAGTCGTACACGCGCGTGGCCTCGCTGATGGGCTGGAGCCTCGAGAGGGCGCTGGGCGCGCTGCGCTTCGATCACGCCGATCTTTTGCTGCTGGGGCTGTGGAACAAGCCGGTGCCTGCGCGCATTCTGGACGCGGCCCGGAAGCTGAAGGACCGCGGGCTGGTGAAGCACCTGGCGGTTTCGACGCACAAGCGCGTGCTGGTCCCGCAGATCGCGGCCAGCGCCGATTTCGACGTGGTCCACTTCCGTTACAACGCCGCCCATCCCGGCGCGGAGCAGGACATCTTTCCGCATCTGCCTGCTGCGAACCTGCCTGGCCTGGTGGCGTACACGGCCACGAGCTGGGGCCAGTTGCTCGGAAAGAAGTCGCTCCAGGCGCGGATGCAATCCGCGCGGCCGCTTCCGGCGAACGAGAAAGCGCCCACCGCGGCCGACTGTTACCGCTTCGTGCTCACGCGGCCCGAGGTTGACGTGTGCATGACGGGCCCGGCCAACGGCGCGGAGATGGACCAGGCGCTGGAGGCATTGAGGCTGGGCCCGATGCCGGAAGACGAGCTGGCCTGGATGCGGCGCGTGGGCCGGGCGGTGACGGGGAAGTGATGGCGCTCGCCGCCGGTTGACGGCGGAATTACAATAAGAGGGGCTGAAAGGAGTGCGTGTGCCAACCGCTGGCGTTCATGTATCGCCGTTTAGCGGGACCTGGTACCCGGCGGACGCTTCCGAGCTTCGCAACCTTCTCGAACGGCTTTTCGCAGATTCGGAGCGTCGCACCGGCCGCTACATCGCTTCCCGCGGCTGCGGTTTCGTCGTACCCCACGCCGGCCTGATCTACTCTGGAACCGTTGCGGCAGCGGCATATCGCCACGTCCGCGCGCTGGCTCCGGAGCGCGTTGTGCTGCTGGGCTTCTCCCACCATGGCGGTCCGCCGGGCGCGTGGATTCCCGAAGTCGATGGGTATTCCACGCCGCTGGGAGAGATCGCGGTGAACCGCGCGTTCGCCGCCGCGCTGGCCCAGGGCGGCGAATTCGGAACAACGGACGAAGAGGCCCTGTGCGACCATTCGGTGGAGATCCAGCTTCCTGCGCTCCAGTTCGCAGCGCCGGCGGCCAAGGTGGTGCCCGTCTATGTCAACCGCCTGAGTCCAGCATCTCGCGCGGCGGCGGCCCGCAAGCTGGCGTCCCTGCTCGGGCCGGGGACTGTTCTGGTGGCCAGTTCGGACTTCACGCACTTCGGACGAAGCTTCTCCTATCAACCATTCCCTGCCGATGAGTATGCCGGCGAACGTTTGCGGGAGATCGACGAAGCCGCGATCGACGCCGCCGGGACGCTGTGCGCCGACGCTTTCCTCGCCGAGTTGCACGCGAGCGGCTCGACGGTGTGCGGAAGGGAGCCCATCAGCCTACTGCTCGAGACGCTGCGGCTGGCCGGCCAGAACGAGGAGATCTTCCAAACGACCCTCGACTACCAGACCTCCGGAGACATCACCGAGGACTACACGCACTCGGTCAGTTACGCGGCGCTCGGCTACTTCCCCTACCATGCGTTCGATCTCGGCCTGGAGGACCAGCGGCTGCTGGTCGCCTCCGCCCGCGCGACTCTGGCAAGCTATCTCAAGACCGGCGAGCGGCGGGCGGTTCGGCCCGAGGGCGGGAGTCCGGCGCTCGAGCGGCGCGCCGGGGCGTTCGTCACTTTGCGATCCCAGGGGGAGTTACGGGGGTGCGTAGGCCGCAAGGCCTCACCGGAGCCGCTCTCGGTGGCGATTCCGTCGCTCACGCTGGCTGCGGCCCTCGAAGACACGCGGTTCATGGCGGTCCGTCCAGGAGAAAAGGACCTCGATATGGAAATTTCCCTGCTCACGCCCATGAAGCGCATCGCGACTCCGGAAGAGTTCCGGGTGAATGAACACGGCGCGCTGCTCGAGGCTGGCCCCAATCACGGTCTGCTGCTGCCGCAGGTGGCCACGGAGCGGAACTGGACGTCCTTGCAGTTTCTGGAAGCGTTGCTGAGGAAAGCCGGCGCCCGCCGGGATGCCTATCGCGACCCGTCCACGCGGCTGTCCGTGTTCCGGGCCCAGATCATCGAGTAGGGCGGCCCGCCGGGTGCGCTATAAGGCCCGCGTCCGCTTGTGCAGGGCGGCAATGAGGCGCTCGTGCACGTCCACAGGCACCGGATAGGGGTCCACGCCGCGATAGATCTGGACGGTTTTCTTGGTTGTGTCGCAAACCACCCAGCAATTCGGGCACTCGCTCAGGTGGCGCTCGAGTTCCTGACGGAGCCCAGCCTCCACGCTTCCATCGAGGTACTCGCTGAGTTCTGTGAGGAAATCCTTACATGTAACCAAAGAAATCGTCCCCTTTCCGCTTGAAGTAGCGGGTCAGTTTCTCTCTCAGCCTCAAACGCGCCCTAAGGAGCCGGCTCTTGACCGCGGGCACCGAGAGGTTCAGAATCACCGCGGTCTCTTCAGTCGAAAGCTCCTCAATGTCCCTCAACGCGAACACGGCCCGGAACGTGGGCGGAAGGCTGTCCACAGCCTTCTCCAGGATCGCCCTAAGTTCCTCCCGCGAGCAGGTCTGCTCGGGATTCGGGTCCCAAACCGCTATCTCCCGAACCAGGTTCTCCTCGCCGGTGTCGTAAGGATCGTCCAGAGAAACCGAGGCGTCCGTCTTGCGCTTGCGAAGCTTCATCAACGCCTGGTTGACGGCGATCCGGACCAGCCAGGTGTAGAACTTGGAATTCCCCTGGAAGTCGCGCAGGTGCTCGTATGCCTTGAGAAAAGTCTCTTGCAGTACGTCCTCGGCGTCCTCCGGATTCTGGGTGATGTGCCGCGCCAGCCTGTAAATGTTGCCTTCGTAGCGGTTGACGAGCTCGGTGAAAGCCTCCGCACCTCCTGTCTGGGCCTGGGCAACCAGGGCGGCTTCATCGAATCCGTCTGTCTGCCCTATCGGTTGGATCATAGATACCTTGTCCAGGATTCATACTTTAACACAGCCCGCGAGGTGAACCCAGCCTGATTGAGCCCCGCCGGACTATTCGATCGCGCGCCCGATCCCGGAAGGCGGGCGAATCCTGCCGGATCCGCAAAAGATGGGGGTATTTCCGCAGCGCCGGGCCAGCCTGCGGTGCGGCGCGGTGGTTAAGGCGCGCGCCTAGCCGACGTCCACGCCCATACTCCGGGCGGTGCCTTCGACGCAGTGGATGGCCGCCTCGAGCGTGAAGCAATTCAGATCCGGCATCTTGATCTTGGCGATCTCTTCGACCTGTTGGGGAGTAATCGTTCCCACTTTGGTCTTATTCGGCTCGGCGGAGCCTTTGGCCAGGCTTACCGCGCGCTTGATCAACACCGGTACGGGCGGCGTCTTGGTGATAAAGGTGAACGAGCGATCGCTGAAGATGGTGATGACGACCGGAATGATGAGCCCTTCCTGGTCCTTGCTCGACGTCTTGGCGTTGAATGCCTTGCAGAACTCCATGATGTTGACGCCTTGCGGGCCCAGCGCCGTGCCTACTGGTGGCGCCGGAGTCGCCTTGCCGGCCGGGATCTGCAGTTTGACTTGCGCAGTAACTTTCTTTGCCATTCGAGAACCCTATACCTTTTCTACCTGTCCGAATTCGAGCTCGACCGGCGTCGCGCGGCCGAAAATCGTAACCAGCACCCGCAGCGTGTTGCGCTCCGGATTGACCTCGTCCACCTTGCCGGAGAAATTCGAGAATGGACCGTCGTTGATGCGCACGGTCTCCCCCTTCTCGAACGTCTGCTTGGGCCGCGGCCGGTCGGCCGACGTAGCCTGGCGGTACAGAATATCGTTGACCTCGGTGGCGCTCAGCGGAACCGGAGTGTTGCCGCCGCCGACAAAACCGGTGACCCGCGGGGTCGATTTTACGGCGTGCCACAAGTCGTCGTTCATTTCCATCTCGACTAACACATAGCCGGGGTACATCAGACGCTTGCTGGTAACTTTCTTGCCGTTGCGGACCTCGACCACTTCCTCCGTGGGGATGAGAATCTGTCCGATCTTATCGGCAAATCCGAACGCTTGCGCGCGGCCTCGCAGAGACTCGGCCACCTTGTTCTCAAAACCGGAGTAAGTGTGGATGATGAACCACTGCCGCGGAGGGCCCTCGTCCAAGGTCGCGGGCGCCTGCCCGGCGCCGGTCTCGGGCTCGGCTTCGGCCAGGGGCTCAGCTTCCGCTTGGGGCTCGGCTTCGGCCTGGGGCTCGGCTTCCGTCTCGGCCTCGAGCTCGGGCGTCACCTCGGGCGGATTGGTTTCCTGCTCGTCCTGCTGTACCTCGCTCTTATCGTCGTCTGCCATACGGCACGCCCCTAGGTCTGCTTTGCGAACACCTCGAAGATCTTGGTAATGCCCTTGGCGATGAGGGTGTTGACCACCGCGAAGTATGCCGCGAATGCGAAGACCGTCGCAATGACCACCACCGTGGTCGCTTGCACCTGCTTACGGCTCGGCCAGGTGACGCGGCGCATCTCCGTCTGGAGTTCCTGGACGTAGTTCTTGACGTCGATCGGCCATTGCCGAAGTCTCTCGACGAAAGGCTGTTGTTCTTCCATCTGTTCCTTGCCTCTTGCAGCCGCGGCGGCCCGGCGAACGCCCCCTTTTCTCGCGGGAAACGGGGCGGCCCACCTGCCCTGATGGCAGGGGCGGAGGGATTCGAACCCCCACTCGCGGTTTTGGAGACCGCTGGTCTACCGTTAAACCTACGCCCCTACTTTGGAGCTAAACGCCGTGCGCCAAACTGCCTTACCATTCTATTACGACGTGCCTGCGCCCCGCCTACTTCGTCTCTTTGTGCGGCTGGTGCTTGCGGCAATGCGGGCAGAACTTGCTCATTTCCAGACGCTCGGTGGTCGTCTTCTTGTTCTTCGTCTTGGTGTAGTTCCGGTTCTTGCACTCGGTGCACTGGAACGTGATGATCTCTCGTGCCATTCTGCTTCCTTATCCCAGAATCTCCGTCACCGTGCCGGCCCCCACCGTGCGCCCGCCCTCGCGGATCGCAAAGCGCAGCCCCTTGTTCATGGCCACCGGCGTGATCAGCTCCACTTCCAGGTTCACGCTGTCGCCCGGCATCACCATCTCCACGCCTTCCGGCAACACCGCCACTCCCGTCACGTCCGTCGTCCGGAAGTAGAACTGCGGCCGGTATCCCTTGAAGAACGGCGTGTGCCGCCCGCCTTCTTCCTTGCTCAGCACGTATACCCCGCCCATGAACCGCTTGTGCGGCGTGATCGAGCCCGGCTTGGCGATCACCTGGCCCCGCTCCACATCCTCTTTATCGATGCCCCGCAAAAGCAGCCCGACGTTGTCGCCCGCGCGCCCTTCGTCCAGCAGCTTCTTGAACATCTCCACGCCCGTGATCACCGTCTTGCGCGTGTCCCGGAAGCCGACGATCTCCATCTCTTCGCCGACCTTGCAGATCCCCCGCTCGATGCGGCCCGTCACCACCGTCCCGCGCCCCTGGATCGAGAAAATGTCCTCCACCGGCATCAGGAACGGATGCTCGATGTCCCGCTTGGGCATCGGAATGTAGTTGTCCACCGCCTCCATCAGCTCCAGAACGCCCTTCTCCCACTTCTCTTCCCCGTTCAGCGCTCCCAAAGCCGATACCCGCACCACCGGCAGATCGTCTCCCGGAAATTCGTACTTGCTCAGCAGTTCCCGGACTTCCAGCTCCACCAGGTCCAATAGCTCCGGATCGTCCACCGCATCCACTTTGTTCAACGCCACCACGATGCAGGGCACGCCCACCTGCCGCGCCAGCAGAATGTGCTCGCGAGTTTGCGGCATCGGCCCGTCGGTAGCCGCCACCACCAGGATGGCGCCGTCCATCTGCGCCGCCCCGGTGATCATGTTCTTGATGTAGTCGGCGTGGCCCGGGCAATCCACGTGCGCGTAGTGACGGTTGGCCGTCTCGTACTCCACGTGGGCGATGGCGATCGTGATGCCTCGCGCCTTCTCTTCCGGCGCGTTGTCGATCGAATCGAAGCTCCGGAACTTCACTTTGGGATTGCCCCGCGCCAGGATCTTCGTGATCGCCGCCGTGAGGGTGGTCTTCCCGTGATCGATGTGCCCGATGGTCCCGATATTGACGTGCGGTTTCGTGCGGTCGAATTTCTCTTTGGCCATGGTATTGGTCCCCGGAATTCGGAGGGCCGCCAACGCGGTCCCTCGCTTCTGTCAAGTATTGAACTCTGGAGCCGACGACCGGGCTTGAACCGGTGACCTCGTCCTTACCAAGGACGCGCTCTACCAACTGAGCTACGTCGGCCCACTACTCGAACACTGGTGGACGGGGGAGGATTCGAACCTCCGTAGCCCGCAAGGGGCGGCAGATTTACAGTCTGCTGCCATTAACCACTCGGCCACCCGTCCGCGAGCCCGACAGCGCCGTGCGGCACAACTCTCCTCACAGCGTCCGTCAAGGCTGAAACAAGCAGTATAGCGCATCCGCGGCGTTCGGGCGACCGTGAGTGCCGTTTCGAGCCGCAGCCTGGACGCGCGGCGCCGGCGACCCAGCCGGCCGGTATTCTCTCGCGTTGCGGGCGAATTGCGATATAATAATAAAACAGCAGCAGCCAGACGGTCAGGTTTTCAGAAAAGGCCTATTTTAGGCCATTTTTCTTATTTGCGTAGGACCCCTCCCAGGTTTTGGCGTCCACGCGACAGGCCTTTGGTAACCCGGCCGTAACAGAAAGTCAGAGGGTGATGCAATGCGAATTGCCATGCTGAGTTGGGAGTCCCTTCACTCCATCCCAGTAGGCGGCGTCGGTGCCCATGTCACGGAACTGGCTGCTGCCCTGGAGCGGAAAGGCCACGAAGTTCACGTATACACCCGCATGGGCCACGGCCAGCGGGAATATGAGCCGATCGAGGGCGTGCACTATCATCGGTGCCCATTTCGGCTGAGCCACAACTTCGTCGACGAAGTGAACGACATGTGCCGCTCCTTTGTCCACTACGTTTTCCGCACCGAAGACTACATGGGCGCCCATTTCGACGTAGTGCACGCCCACGACTGGCTCACGGCCAATGCTATGATCTGGATCAAGCAGGGGCGCGGGCGAAAGTCGGTCTTCACCATCCACTCGACCGAGTACGGCCGCTGCGGGAACAACTTCGGGAACGCTCAATCCGCACGCGTCCGTTTCCAGGAGCGGGCTGGAACGGAGTGGGCCGATCGGGTGATTGCGGTCTCGAACGCGCTCAAGGGCGAGGTGATGTGGTTGTATAACGTCCCGGATTGGAAGATCTCCGTAGTCCACAACGGAGTTAACGTCCATAATTACGACTTTTGGGTCGATCCGGGCGAGGTGAAGAGTAGATATGGCATCGGTCCGGTCGATCCGACGGTGCTGTTCTCGGGACGGATGGTGTATCAGAAGGGCCCGGATCTGTTGATGGACGCGATTCCATTCGTCTTGAGATACTACCCCGGCGCCAAGTTCGTATTCGCCGGGGATGGGGAAATGGGAGGCACGCTGCAGCGGCGCGCGCATAGTCTGGGCGTGGCCCACGCCACACGTTTCGTCGGTTATCAGCAGAATGGCGCTCTGGCGAGCCTGTACAAATCTTGCGACGCGGTCTGCGTGCCCAGCCGCAACGAGCCCTTCGGAATCGTGCTGCTCGAAGCCTGGAGCGCCGGCAAGCCGGTGGTCTCCTCGCAGAACGGCGGGCCGAGCGAACTGGTGTGGCACGAGGTGACCGGGCTGAAGGTTCAGGCAAATCCGAACTCCATCGCCTGGGGGCTGGGCACTCTGTTCACGAACTTCGAGTGGGCGCGCTGGATGGGCAGGAATGGAAGGGTCGCGGCCGAAACGGCCTTCAGTTGGGAGACGGCCGCCGACAGAGCGCTCGGCGTCTACTACGCTTAGAGGCACCACGAAATCGATTTTCTACATTTGTGGCCACGTTAGCCGCTCTCTGGGGAGGTAACAGCTTTTCATGCCCGATCGAATTGGCCGGCTGAACGAACTGGCCCGCGATTTGTCCTGGAGTTGGAGCCCGCAGGCTCGGGAGGTCTTTCGGAGTCTCGATTACACGTTGTGGCGGCAGACCGCGCACAACCCCGTCCAGATGCTCCGCACGGTCACGCCGGAGTTGTTGGAACGCGCGGCCAAGAACCCCACGTTCCTGGCGCTCTACGACGCCGCGATCGAGTGGCTCGACAAGACGCGCAGCGCGGCCGGCACATGGTGGGCGACGGAGTTTCCGGACCTGGCGGACCGTCACATCGCGTATCTCTCTGCGGAGTTCGCCCTGCATCAATCGCTGCCGATCTACGCGGGCGGCCTGGGCGTGCTGGCCGGCGATCACTGCAAGGAGGCAAGCGACCTGGGGCTGCCGCTGGTCGGGGTCGGCTTCATGTACCCGATGGGCTACTTCAACCAGAGGATCTCGCCCGAAGGACGCCAGATTGAGGACTACAAGCGGCTGAGCTACGACGACGTGGCGGTGGAGCGCGCGACCGGAGCCGACGGGACCCCCTGCCAGATCCGCGTGCCTCTGGGCATGGGCACTTTGCAAGTGGCTCTGTGGCGCGTTCGGTTGGGGCGGGTCACGCTGATTCTGCTCGATACCGACGTCGCGGAAAACGCTTCCTGGGACCGCGAGCTCTCTTCGCGGCTCTACGTCAGCGAGCGGGAAACGCGCCTGCGCCAGGAGATCGTCTTGGGCGTGGGCGGGGTGCGGGCGCTGCGGGCGCTCGGGTACAACCCGGCGGTATGGCATTTGAATGAGGGCCACACGGCGTTCGCGGTGCTGGAACGGATCCGCGAGCTGGTGGAAGCGGGCGAGAGCTTCCTGGGCGCGCTCGAGCAGGTTCGCGCCACCACGGTCTTCACTACGCACACCCCTGTCGCGGCGGGGCACGACGCTTTCCCCTTCCATCAGTTGGACAGCCAGATGCCGCTGTTCTGGGAGGGCGCGGGCTCGCGGCGAAATACCTTCCTGGGCCTGGGGAGTTACGACACGGCCGAGAGCCAATTCAACATGACCGTGGTCGCCATGCGCGGTGCAGGCGCCGTCAACGCAGTAAGCCGCCGGCACCGGCAGGTGACCAGCGAGATGTGGGCGCCGCTGTGGCCCGGAGTGCCGGACGACAAGCGCCCGATCAAGGCTGTGACGAACGGAGTCCACGTGCCCACCTGGATGGCGCCGGCGATGGCCCAGCTTCTCGGAAAGTGGCTGGGCCACGACTGGCTGGAGCGCCACGACGACCCCAGCCTGTGGGACGGCCTGGCGCGGATTCCGGACGAAGAGCTGTGGGCCACCCGCCAGTTGCTGCGGCACCACTTGCTCGATTTCGTGCGCGAGCGCTGCCGCAACGCCTGGAGGCGGGAAGCCGCCAGCCCGGCGCAGGTGCTGGCCGCCGGCACCCTGCTCGACCCCTACGCGCTCACCATCGGGTTTGCGCGGCGCTTCACGGAGTACAAGCGCCCGGAGCTGATCTTCTCCGACCACGAGCGGCTGGCTCGCCTCCTCAACGCCCCCCGCTGTCCCGTTCAGATCGTCTTCGCAGGCAAGGCCCACCCGGCCGACGAGCCCGGCAAACGCGCCATGCAGCGCATCTACCAGAACGCCACCAATCCCCGCTTCGGCGGGCGCATCGCGTTCGTCGAAGACTACGACCTGCATGTGGCGCACTTGTTCGTCCAGGGCTGCGACGTGTGGCTGAACAATCCGCGGGAGCCGCTCGAGGCCTGCGGCACAAGTGGAATGAAAGCGTCGCTGAACGGAGCGCCGCACCTCAGCGTGGCGGATGGCTGGTGGTGGGAGGGCTCGAACGGATCGAACGGTTGGGTGATCGATCCTGGCGCAACGCAGGGCGACGGCGCCGAGGCGGACGCGCTCTATCGCTTGCTCGAAGAGCGGATCGTGCCGGCGTTCTACTCGCGGGATGAAAAGGGGATACCGAAGGAATGGATACAGACCGCCAAGGAAGCCATCCGAACGGTGGCGTCCAAATTCAGCGCGCGCCGTATGGTCAAGCAGTACGCCGAGGAAGCCTACGCGCCCATGGCAAGCCAGTTGCTCGCACTCAAGTGAGAGCCTGGCGCCGCCAGCGGCGGCGAGCCGGTGTCCGGCGCGCGGGATGGGCCGTTTGGCCGGCCCGAAAGCCACGTTCCGTCAGCCAGTAAGGAAAGGAATCATGAGCACCGTAACTCTGTCCGAAACAATCGAGACTTTGCCGAACATCTGCGGGTCCGAGGACGCAATCGCCCAGGCGGTGGCGCGGAAGGGGCCCCTCTACCTGCCGGAGTGCGGCATCGATTTCGGCCGCATCCGCAGCGCTTTCGGGAACGTCCTGCACATGCACCAGCCGCTAATTCCCGCCGGCGGTGGCGACCTCCGCACGGCCGCCGTCATCAGCAATCTCAAGTACATGATGGATAACCAAGGCATCGGGGACAACCACAACGCGTCGGTTTTCCACTGGTGCTACAAGCGCATGGGCGAGTTCATTCCCCAACTCATCCACGAGGGCAAGCAGCCGCGCATCATGCTCGATTATTCGGGCACTCTGCTCTATGGCATGCGCGCGATGGGCCTGGATGACGTCTTCGACAGCCTGAAAACCATCACGCTGAACCCGGAGTATCGCCGCGCGGTCGAATGGGTAGGAACGGCCTGGGGCCACGCCGTCGCGCCTTCGACGCCGGCGCAGGATTTCCGGCTTCACGTGCGCGCCTGGCAGCACCATTTTGCCGCGATTTTCGGCCTGGAGGCTGTCAGCCGGGTCCGGGGCTTCTCCCCGCCGGAAATGGCGTTGCCGAACCATCCCGACGTGTTCTACGAGTTCGTCAAGACGCTCAAGGACTGCGGGTATCAATGGGTGCTGGTGCAAGAGCATTCCGTCGAGCGGGTGGAGGACGGCCAGGGCCTGCGCCAGAAGCATATTCCGCACCGGCTGGTGGCCAGAAACTCGCGCGGAGAGACGCTGAGCATCGCAGCCGTCATCAAGACGCAGGGCAGCGACACCAAGCTGGTGGCGCAGATGCAGCCATACTACGAAGCCAAGGGGCTCTCCCGCATCGACCTGGCCGGCCACTCCATCCCCCCGATGGTGACGCAAGTCGCCGACGGCGAAAACGGCGGCGTGATGATGAACGAATTCCCGAGTAAGTACATGGAGGTGATGCGCGAATCCTCCGGCTCCGAAACGCCGCCGGTCAATGCGACCGAGTATCTGGAGTATCTCCAGGTGTCGGGCGTGAAGGAGAAGGATTTTCCCGCCATCCAACCGATCATGCAGAAACGTCTCTGGGACCGCTTCCCCAAGCCGGCCGGCCCCGAGGCCCTGGAGAAGACCATCGCGGAGCTGCGGAAGGAAGACAACCGTTTCCACATGGAGGGCGGCAGTTGGACCAACAACCTCTCCTGGGTGCGCGGCTACGGCGACGTCCTGGGGCCGATGGACGCCGCCAGCGCTTTGTTCTCCGAGAAGGCGCTGGGCAAAGTGCCCCCCGCCGATCCCCGGTTTCGCAACGCGCTCTTCTACCTGCTACTGACCCAGACGAGTTGCTATCGCTATTGGGGCACCGGCATCTGGACCGACTACGCTCGCGAGCTGTGCCGCCGCACCACCGACATTCTCAACTGCGATTTCTAGCGCGAGGGCTGCCGGACCGCCACTCCGTTGAGCCGCACCGGTGGTCCCAAGCGGGGGCACGCCGCCTACTATAATGTGTACGGGCGCCCACGGGCGCCGGCGGCAGGACTCAGGCTGCCAGAGCTACAAGCCCGGCGCACAACGGATTCAGAGGCTGGAGAAGTTTCCCAAGCCGGCCGGCGAAGGGGACTAACGGATGACGGATGGCGACGCGGCTGCCGAGCCGCTGGCTTTCGAGACTGGCGAACTCCCGGGTCCAGGCGAGCACAACCGGCTCGTCCTCATGGCGGTCGATCCTTACCTGATTCATGCTTACTGGAACATATCCGCCAAGAGGGCCGACGCAGCCAAGGCCCTTTTCGACGATGACGAGCCCGAGGCTTACGTCCTGCGTTTCCGCGACGCCACCGGCATCGACTTCGACGGCGTGAATTGCCGCAGCAGCTTCGACGTAGACATTCGCCTCGATGCCGGGAAGTGGTACGTCCGGCTATGGAGCCCGGAGAGAAGATACTGCGCCGACATCGGACTCCGGGGCAAGGACGGCCGGCTCGTCGCGCTGGCGCGGTCGAACATGGTCGAAACCCCTCCCGACTGGCCGCGCGTCCGAGTGGATGACGCCGCCGCGCTGGTCGAGCAGGGCGATCCGGAAGGCGCGGCCGCTGGGCCGGAAGCGGCCCCTGTGGACGCGAGCGCGGCAACGGCCGGCGCAGATTCGCGCGAAGTCCTCGATCGCAAGTTGGCCGAGGTCGCCGAGCTTCGCGACGAGCCGCTGGCTGACGCGTGGGAACCCCAGGCGAACGGCGCCGTCCACGCGGACCTCACGGAGGCGAACGAGAAGAGTTTCACCCCGGGGATCTCTTCGGTGATTCTGGGAAAGCGCCGTCCGGGGAAGTAGGCCCGGCGTTATGGAACAGGGCTATCTCGCCATCGTTCTCCACGCGCACCTGCCCTATGTGCGCCATCCCGAATACGAGGACTCGCTCGAGGAGAATTGGCTCTACGAGGCCATCACCGATACTTACATCCCCCTGTTTCTCGTCCTCGAAAACCTGGTCCAGGACGGCGTCGATTTCCGCCTCACGCTCTCGCTGACGCCGCCTCTGGCCTCGATGCTGCTCGATCCGTTATTGCAAGCGCGATACGTGAAGAAGATCGACCGGAGAATCGACTTGGCGGAAAAGGAAATTGCCCGTACCAGCGGACAGCCTGGGTTCCAACACCTGGCGCGCATGTACCACCGGCTCTTTCTGCGAATTCGCGACGCTTTTGTCACCCGCTATAAGTGCGACTTAGTCCAGGTTCTCCGCGGCTTCCAGGATTCCGGAAAAGTGGAAGTGATCGCCAGCGCCGCCACTCACGGTTACCTTCCGCTTCTCTCGCTGCATGAGACCGCGCTCCGGACCCAGATCCGGGTCGGCATCGAGCACTATGAGCGGGTCTTCGGCCGCAAGCCGAAGGGCTTCTGGCTGCCGGAATGCGGCTACAGCGCCGCGGTCGAAGTGCCGCTCCGCGAGGGCGGCATCCACTACACCATCCTGGACACTCACGGCATCACTCACGCCAATCCGCGGCCGCGGTTCGGAGTCTACGAGCCGGTCTACTGCCCCTCCGGACTGGCGGCTTTCGGCCGCGACCCGGACTCCTCGCGCCAGGTCTGGAGCGCCAACGAAGGCTACCCCGGAGACTACGATTACCGCGAGTTCTATCGCGACATCGGACACGATCTGGACCTGGAGCGCGTGCGTCCCTACATCAACCCCGCGGGAATCCGCATCGACACCGGCATCAAGTATTACCGGATCACCGGCAAGGGCGACGACAAGGAAATCTACGTGCCCGAGTGGGCGGAACGCAAGGCGGAGGCGCAGGCCAGCCATTTCGTCGCCGAGCGCGTGCGGCAACTGGAGCGCCTGGCCCCGATGATGGACCGCAAGCCCGTGATCGTGGCGCCCTACGACGCCGAGCTGTTTGGCCACTGGTGGTTCGAAGGCCCGAGCTGGCTCGAGTACACCATCCGCAAAATCGCCCTGGAACAGGACCGCATCCGCCTGATCGCGCTGTCCGAGTATCTCGAACGGTACCCTGCCAACCGCACCGCGGAGCCAGCCGCATCGAGCTGGGGATACAAAGGCTTCAATGAAGTCTGGCTGAACGGCGAGAACGATTGGATCTACCGGCACCTGGACGACGCCGCCACATCCATGGAGCGGGTAGGGCGCAGCCATCCCCGGCCAAGCGGCCTCACCGCGCGCGCCTTCGATCAGGCGGCCCGCGAGCTGCTGCTGGCGCAGTCGAGCGACTGGGCATTCATGATCCACGCCGGGACCATGGCCGGATACGCGGCGCGACGAACGAAGAGCCACCTTCTCCGGCAGCGGCGGCTGGCCGCCGAAATCGAAGAGGGCAAGATCGACGAAGCCTGGCTCTCCCGGATCGAGGCGCAGGACAACATCTTTCCGCAGATTGCGACAGCGGCCGATTTCCTGCCCGCTCAAGCGAAGCGGCCGGCGGTCGCGCGACCCAAGCGGGTTACCCCGGCCTCCGCGCCGTCCCGGCTTCACATCGCCATGCTCGCTTCCGAGATCGTCCCGTTTGCCAAGACCGGCGGCCTCGCCGACATGGTTGGCTCGCTCGGGATCGCACTCGAGCGGCTCGGCCAGCGAGTGTCCCTCATCATGCCGGCGCATCGCAGCGCCCTTCGCGGCCGCGTGCCGCTCGAGGATACCGGAACCCGTTTCACGGTGCCCATCGCGAACCGCAAAGAAGAGGCGACCCTCCTGCGGGCCAAGGCCGGCCGCGGCGTTTCCGTCTATCTCGTCCGCGCCGACCGCTACTTCGACCGCGACAACCTCTACGGCGCCCCGGAAGGCGATTACACCGACAACGCCGAACGGTTCGCTTTCTTCTCGCGGGCGGCCATCGAAACGCTTCGTCTGATCGGCTCCGCTCACATTCTCCACGCGCACGATTGGCAGACGGCCCTGGCTATCGCTTTTCTGAAGGCGCAGCCAGAGGTGTATCCGGAACTCTCCGGCGTCAGGACCGTCCTCACGGTTCACAACCTGGGGTACCAGGGCGTCTTCCCGTGCGAGGCCTGGCCTCTGCTCAACCTCGATTGGCGATTCTTCAGCCCCGGACAACTCGAGTATTACGGCAAAATCAACTTCCTGAAGGGAGGCCTGGAGTGGGCCGACGCCATCACTACGGTGAGCCCCACTTACGCCGAGGAAATCCGAACCGCCGAGCACGGGTTCGGGCTCGAGGGAGTCCTCCAGGAGCGCGCCGCCGACCTCACGGGCATTCTCAACGGCGCCGACTACCAGGTCTGGAATCCCGCCACCGATGCGGCCATCGCGCGCACCTACGACCGCAGGGATCTTTCCGGAAAGGCCCTCTGCAAAGCCGATCTCCAGCGGCTCTTCGGCCTGCCGGAAGCGCCCGAGGTCCCGCTCATCGGCATGATTTCCCGCCTGGCCGCGCAGAAGGGCTTCGACCTTCTCGAAGCGGTGCTCGATGACTTGCTCCGCAGAGATCTTCAACTCGTGTTTCTCGTAGCGGGCGACAAACGGTTTGAAGATTTCTTCCGCTCCCTCGGCGACCGTCACCGCGGAAAAGCCGCCGCGCGCATCGCTCTCGATGAGGTGCTGGCCCACAAGATCGAGGCCGGTGCGGACTTGTTCCTGATGCCTTCGCACTACGAACCCTCCGGCCTCAACCAGCTTTACAGCCTGAGGTACGGGACCATCCCCGTCGTCAGGGCCACCGGAGGTCTGAAGGACAGCGTGGTGGATTTCGACCCGGCAACCGGCCGGGGCAACGGCTTCGTGTTCACCGCCTACGACGGCGCCGCGCTGCTCGGAACCGTGGGCCGGGCTCTCGATGCGTTTCGCCGCAAAGACCAGTGGGCCCGGCTGATGGAAAACGCGATGAGCGCCGACTATTCCTGGGGCCGTTCGGCCGCCGGGTATCTCGGTTTGTACCGGCGCCTCATCAATCGCGGCCGGCCCGAGCAGCCCGAGCCTGCCCGCACCGCTTCCGCAAAAATCTCTCCGCCTTCGCGCGCGTCGCAGGGCGGGGGTTCTCCGTCTGCCGCCTGACGAACGCCAGCACCCTGTTCTTGTCGTCGAGGGCATCGAAGAAGCGGTCGAGCGCGTGGATCGCATGGCCGATCGCCACGTTCCGGCACTCCGGCGTCGCATACGAGGCCCGCTCCACGGCCAGGATGCGCCTCGCAATCGCGGGCGCAAGGTGCGGCTTCACAACCGCGATCGCCGCCGCGCCGCAAATCGCGTTGGCGGCGTCGATCATGTGGGGGCCGTCGATCGGCGCGAGGTAGAGGTCCATGATCCGATCGAGCTTGCCCTCCCCGTTGACGGCCGCCAGGTTACCCAGCGTCAGCGTGGCGTTCCACTTCAGGATGTGGTTCTTGCTGCTGAGCAGGTCCACGAAGAAATCGAAGTGCGGGTAGACCGATTCCGGCTCGCGTTCGCTCGCCTCCCGCAGGCATTTGCTCGCGCCAAGCCTCACCCGTCCGATGCCGGACCTCACCCCGCCTATGGCCGCTTCGATCATGCTACCCCTTCAAATACTGCTTCGCCCGCCCGGTGTCAAGCCCCGCGGAGGTTGTACCCACGCAGCTTCCGCTCGCACTCGCCGCAGTAGTACTCGCTCTTGGCATCCACCAGCTCCACGGAATGCGACGAGCTCATCACGCAGTTCCAATCCGGGCAGTGGGCCAGGCCTCGCAGATGGCCCGCTTCGTGCCACAGCTCGCGGAGCGCGCGGCCGATAAGCAGCGGCCGGTTTGGCGGCAGCCCGTAGAACTCCTCGCGCAGGCGGTGTATGGAGAAGATGGCGGCGCGCCCCGGCATCTCCGCCTCGCCGAAGACGAAGGTCAGCACCGGAATGTAGAGGTCGCAAGCCGCCACGCCGATAACGGTCCCGCCCGGAAACAGGGCCTTCATCTCCACCAGCAGCCGCGTCGAATCGTATTGGCCGCGGGCCGGGTTCAGCGCGATGGCGGGATCGAGCCTCACAGGGCCGATCGGGATGCGCGCGCGATAGGAGATTTCGTACAGCAGGTCGCGCGGAAAGTCGCCCACCCCCACCAGCAGCGTCTCCGGTTGAAGCTCGTTCGTGCCCGCGTGCGCCACAACCTCTTACACTCGCGCGGCCTTGGTGGGCGGCTTCAATCCGAAGCGCCGGATCTTATGATAGAGCGTGACGCGGTCGATGCCCAGCGCCTTGGCCGCCTGCGTCTGGTTCCAGGCGAAATCGTCCAGCACGCGCACGATGTGCTGCCGTTCGAGCGACAGAAGCGTCAGGTCGTCGGCCCCCTCGGCCGCGCGCGTGATCGCCAGGTCGTGCACGCGAACCAGCGGCTCGTGGCCCACCACCACCGCCCGCTCGACGATGTTCTCCAGCTCGCGCACGTTGCCCGGCCAGTTGTGCGCGATGAGCAGGTCCATGGCCGCGCGGTCGAACCCCGTGAACTTCCGGTTCATCTGCCGGCTGTATTTGTCGAGGAAGAACGTCGCGAGCAAGGGCACGTCGCCGTGCCGCTCGCGCAGCGGAGGTAGATGGATGGTGAACACGTTCAGGCGGTAGAACAGATCGGAACGGAATCGCCCTTCCTTCACCAGGTCCGCCAGATTGCGGTTGGTGGCGGCGATGACCCGGAAATCCACGTGGATCGATTGCGTGCCGCCCACCCGCACGATTTCGCGCTCCTGCAAAACTCGCAGCAGATCGGTCTGGGTCTTGAGGCTGATATCGGCGATCTCGTCCAGAAACACCGTGCCGCCCGTGGCCGCCTCGAACTTCCCCTTCTTGCGGTACTGCGCCCCGGTGAACGCGCCCTTCTCGTGCCCGAACAACTCGCTCTCGATCAGCGTTTCGGTGAGCGCGCCGCAGTGAACCACCACCATCGGGTTGAAGCGCCGCGGGCTCAGGCGATGGACGGCGCGGGCCACCAGCTCTTTCCCGGTTCCGCTTTCGCCCTCCACCATGACCGTCGAATCCACGCCGGCCACGGTCTCGATCTGCTCGCGCACCTTGCGCATCGGCTCGCTCTGGCCCACCAGTTCGGTGATGGAGTGCGTCTCTTCGCTGAGCTGCTCGCGCAGCAGCCGGTTCTCGCGTTTGAGGCGGTGCTGTTCGAGCGCGTTGCGGGCCACCACGGAAAGCTCGTCCGGATCGAACGGCTTGGTGATGTAATCGAAAGCGCCGTGCTTGAGCGCGCGGATCGCGGTCTCCACCGACGCATAGCCGGTCATCACGATCACACTGGTGTCGAGCTGCTCGGACTTGATCTTCTCGAGCAGTTCGATTCCATCCATGCCGGGCATGCGGATGTCGGCGATCGCGAGGTCGAACTCGCGGCCGGCCAGCTTCGCGAGCGCATCGCTGGCGTTCGAGGCGGAATCGACGTCGTAGCCTTCCTCGAGGAACCAATGGACGAGCGAGTCCCGAACGACTAGCTCATCGTCCACGATGAGTATCGACAGCTTCTGTTCGGACATCCGCATTCTCCGTCTCGCGGCGCTCCTCAATCGGCGGCCCGGCCATCGGAAGGACTACGTGGAAGGTGGTCGTCTCCCCCGTCTCCACCTGGATGTCGCCGCCGTGCCGCTTGATGAGGCCGTAAGCTACCGCGAGTCCCAATCCTACACCAGAAGCGGCCTGCTTTGTGCTGAAGAACGGCTCGAAAATGTGCGGCAGCACCTCCTTGGGAATCGGCGGCCCGTCGTTGCTCACAGCCAGGTCGAGCCGCCCATCCTCGGCCGCGAGAGCGGCGCGGATCGAAAGGTGGCCTCCCCCGCCGGCATGGCTCGAAAGCGCGTCCACGGCGTTCATCACGATCGCCACCAGCACCTGCTGAATCTGCGAGGCGTCGCAGAAAACCTGCGGCAGCTCCGGCACGTCGCAGGCCAGCTCGATCGCCTGCATCTGTAGCTTGTGGCGCACCACCGCCACGGTCCTCTCGACGATCGTCTTTACGTCCGCCATGGCCATCTCGGTGTGGTGCTTGCGGGCAAACACCAGCAGGTTGCCGACGATCTCGCCGCACCGCCGGCTCTCGTGCTGTATGGTTTGCAGCCAGTCGAGCATCGGTTTTTCCAGCCCGAGTTTCTTCTCGAGCAGGCGCGCGTAAGTGTAGATGCCGGCCAGCGGGTTGTTGATCTCGTGCGCGACCGCTGCCGGCAAGCTGGCCGAGCGAGGCCAGTTTCTCCGAATGGATCAGCTTTTCCTGCGCCGGCTTCAAGGTCCCTGGTCTTGCGCCGTATGCGTTCTTCGAGCGTGCGGTTGGCCGTCTCGAGCTCCCCGGCCATGCTGTCGAAAGCGCCCGCCAGTTCGCCGATCTCGTCGCGCCGCCGGAAGCCGAATCGATACGCCAGATTGTGCGAGGCCAGAACGTGAACTCCGGCCGTCAGCCGCTTGATGGGCCGCCGCACCAGAAACCACACCAGACCGCCCGCGATGGCGATCATGAGCGCGGCCGAGAAGGCCACCTGCGCCCGCATGCGCCGCTCGTGCGCGGCCAGCGCCTGGTCGATCGATTCGAGCGAAAGCACCACGTCCAGCACGCCCAGGATGCGCTGCGACGCCGGGTGTGCGTGGCAGGCCGCGTTCGAGCATTCCGGCTCGTTCTCGATGGGCCGCACCAGGCCCATCAGGTGCTCGGAACCGGCATAGTAGGTGCGCCACGTGTCGCGCGTCTGGGGCTTCTCGAGCGGCTGGTTGGAGCTGTGGCAGATGAAGCAGGCGTCGGCGCGCTTGTCCACCATCGTTCCGGTTTCCCCGGGCAGCGTCGAGAACTGCACCTGCCCCTTCTTCGAGAAGATGCGGATCTTCCGCACGCCCGGCTGGGCGGCAATGGAGCGGATGATCTCCACCAGTTGCTCGCGGTCGTTGCGCAACATGCTGGTGCGCGTCGACTGGAAGATGACGCCGGCCATCCGCTGCTCGGCCATCACGGCCGTCGTCTCCAGGTTCTCGCGCAGAACGGACAGGTTGGCCCAGCCCAGGCCCACCAGCACCGCAAGCAGGCTGGCCACCAATCCGAAAATCAGCTTCGCGCTAAGACTCCGCATACGCCGGTTGCCGCGGCTCCGCGGGGGAGCCGTGGGTGGCGTCGTGGAACACCGGCAGGTACCGCACCGCCAGCCGGAACAGGTTCATCCCCACCACCACGATGCTCATTGTAACCGCTATCTCCATCCAGGACGGAAAATAGTGGACGCCCGATGAGCGATCGAGGCCGGTGGTCGAAACATTCAGGCGATTGACCAGAAACCCGCCCACCACCGCCGCCGAGCAGGCGAACAACGCCTGCGGATTGGCCCGCACCCGCGGAATCGCCACCAGCAGGATCGGCAGCGCCATCAGCGCGGTTTCGAGCCAGAACATGCCCGCTTCGTAGCTTCCTTCTCCCGTCAGGCGGAACGCAAAGGGAAGCGCGCCGCGCCAGGCCAGATCGAGAAACCGCAAAGCCAGGAACACCGTCAGGAACCCCGCCATCACTTGCGAGATGCCCTGCAGCAGGTCGAACTCCAGCGCCCGCCCGAAGGCCCGCGCGCTCAGGCCGCTTTCGAAAATCACCATCGCCAGTCCCACCGGGACCGCCGAGAACCAGAACAGAACCGGCAGAATCGGCGAATACCACAGCGGGTAGAGCTTGGTGGGCAGGATCAGATAGAGGCTGCCGAGCGAGGACTGGTGCAGCGTCGAGAGCAGAAATCCCAGGCCTACCAGCGGCACCACCACCCGCTTGACGATCCTCACCGCGCGGTGCCACTTCAGCCGCTCGAACAGCATCGGCGAAAACTCCAGCGCCAGCACGGAGCTGTAAAGCATCACGCACCACGCGACCTCGAACATCACCGAATGCGGATTCCACAGGATCATCGCGCGCCAGATATTCCAGGGACGGCCCAGATCGAACATCAGCGCGACCACCACCATGAGGTAGCCCAGAAACGCCGTCAGAATGGCCGGCCGCACCACCGGCCGCAGCCGCTCCAGGTGCAGGATGTAAACCGCGGTGGTGATCGCAAACCCGCCGGCCGCCAGGCCCACGCCGCAAAGAATGTCGAAGCCGATCCACAATCCCCACGGAGCGTGGTCGTTCAGATTCGTGGACGCGCCCAGACCTTGGGTGAAGCGTACCCAGGCGCCGTAAGCGCCCGCGGCCAGAATCGCGACGGCGACAACGCGCCAGAACAGCGAACGGATGTGTTTCATTGGTGAACTTCCCGGCGAATGGACTCGCGCGCTTCGGCCGCCTCCGCCCGCGCCACGGCATCCTTGCGGCGGGTGAACCACCACAAGCCGGTCAGCAGCGATGCGCCCACGGTCACGATCGGCGGAATCTTCGAGAGCACGCGGAAGGTGAGCATCGGCATCGGCTCCGCGGGCAGGTTCTCCGGCAGCCCCATCGCCGAGAACGGAATCGAGGAGAGGATCAGGACGGAGGTTCCGCCGGCGTCGTGCTCGCCATAGATCTTCGGCAGGTACTTGCCGGGCTCCGCGGCCATCCGCGCACGGGCCTCCTGGATGAGCGCCTCGCGGTCGCCGGCAACGGTGGCGCCGTATGGGCAGGCTTCCGCACAGGCGTTGATCCGGCCCTGAGCCAGACGGTCCGCACAGAAGTTGCACTTGCGAACGCGCGGCGCCCGAGACGTCCATTCGTATTTAGGAATGCTGAACGGGCAGGCTTGGATGCAGTACCGGCATCCCAGGCAGATGTCCTGGTTATAAACCACCGGGCCGGCGGCGGTCTTGTGCAGGGCGCCCACCGGGCAGACCGACGCGCAGGTGGGGTCCTGGCAATGCATGCAGAACCGGCGATAGTTCACCTCGCCGTCTCTGCCGACGGCTTTTCGGATGATGGTGAACTGCTTGTCGTTGAGATCGGGGGAGTCGGTCTCCGGCAGGCCGTTCTTCTCGCGGCACGCCATCATGCACGCGCCGCACCCGGCACACTTCGTGTTATCGAATAGAATCGCGTGCATCGGGTGTGAACTTCCTTTTAGCTTTTATGAGCGGAAGAACTGGCGAGTCACTTCGCGCCACTTTTCAGGTGGCAATTCACTGCCCACTTGCGGAGAGAGCCGGCCGCCATCCAAAGCGGTCTGCGAGCGCGCCCGGTGAGATCGCCTGGCGCAGCTCCGCCACCGATTCTTCCATCCAGCGGCGGGCGAAGGCGCCCGTGAGGAGATTGCGGAAGCTGACCTGAATATCCGGAGAGAAGATCTCGAGCAGCCAACCGGCGCCATAGGGGTCCCGCGCCACGCTATCGGGGTCCGAAATGGCCTTTTCGTTAACGGCGACAATCTCACCCTCGGCCGGCGCCAGGATGGCGGCGTCGCCACGGTCGGTATGGATCGTCCAGCCCTTCTCGCCCTGCCGGAACCAGCGGCCGCGCTGCGGGACGTCGAGCTTCTGAATGTTGCCCAGCAGGCTGGCGGCGAATTCGTCCAAACCCACGCGAACACGGCCGTTACCGGCATCGACAGCCCAGGCATGGCCGGGGTGATAGGACAGGCCTTCGGGCAGCGTCACACCCGCCACCACGGGCGCGCCCGCCGGCTTGGCGGGGTTTGCAGCCGGGCTCGCGACGCGAAACCGGTACTTGTCCCGGTGCAGCAGGACATCCCAAGCGATGAATGCGACGAATGTTGCGAGAACGAGAAGTGCGACCATTGGCGTTAGCCTCCGATACGGGATGTGCACCCTCGTGGCCGGTCTTTGGACCGGTCGTTGCATTGTCCGCATCGCCATGAAAACGCTAGACAATACGCTGTTGCGTTTTTAACGGCGGCAATCGGCTTATCGGACCTTATGTTGCGTTTATACATGGCCCACGCGAGGCATTCGCGGCAACCTGCTCATCCTGCGGTCCGCAACCCTGGATTGCAATTCGCAACGGCTCCATGTCCGTTTGCAACTGTTTTGGGATGCCGAAGGCGCGACGCGCTGGGGCCTTTGAGGGTTTTTCAACACTCCGCCTGCGCGAAATGCCACAACCAAACCCCAATTTCCGAATCTAGGCGCCAGCGGCTCAGTGGCGGAAATGCCGCACGCCGGTGAAGACCATGGCCAGCCCCAGCCGATTCGCCGCCGCGATCACGTCCTCGTCGTGCACGGAACCGCCCGGCTGAATCACCGCGGTCACGCCGTGCTTTGCGGCTTCTTCGACGCCGTCCGCGAAGGGAAAGAACGCGTCCGAGCCGACCACCGTACCGGCCAGCGGCAGCATCGTTTTCATGGCGCCCAGCTTCGCCGAATCCACCCGGCTCATCTGGCCCGCGCCCACCGCCACGGTCTGCCCGTCCCGCGCGTAGACGATGGCGTTCGATTTCACGTGCTTGGTCACCTTCCAGGCGAACAGCAGCGACCGCCATTCCTCCTCGCTCGGCGCGCGCTGGGTCTTCACAACGCAATCGGCCCGGTCCAGCACGTGAACGTCCGCCGTCTGCGCCAGGTATCCACCGCCGATCGATTTCACCACCAGCTCGTCGCGCACCGGATTCGTCACCCGCAGCAGCCGCAGGTTCTTCTTCGTGGTGAGATAGGCCAGCGCTTCGGGCGTATAGTCAGGCGCGGCAATGCACTCCATGAACGTCTTGCCGGCTTCGCGCGCGGTCTCTTCGTCGAGCGGCCGGTTGAAGGCCAGCACGCCGCCGTAGGCCGAAACGGGATCGCACTCGAGCGCCTTACGATACGCTTCCGGAAGCCCGCTCTGCTCGGCGCAGCCGCACGGGTTGGTGTGCTTGATAATGGCGGCGGCCGGGGCGGCGAACTCGCCGATCAGGTTCCAGGCGGCGTCCAGATCCACCAGGTTGTTGTACGAAAGCTCCTTGCCGTGGAGCTGCGCGGCGCCGGCGATGCCGCGGGTGCGGTCCGAGTAAAGCGCCGCCTGCTGGTGCGGGTTCTCGCCGTAACGCAGCGGGAGCGCGCGGGGAACGCGAAGGTCGAGCGTGGCGGGGAGCGCCTCCGCCGGCCGATCGACCAACCCTCCCGCCTCCACCTCGATCCGCGCCAGGCGGGCCGAGATGGCACGGTCGTAACCGGCCGTGAGATCGAACGCCTTCTTCGCAAGCCGCCAGTGCGTGGCCAGTGACAGCGAGCCGCCGCCCGCCGTCATTTCTTCAAGGATCCCGTCATAGTCGGCCGCCGAGGTCACCACCGCCACGTCCTGGTAGTTCTTCGCCGAGGCCCGGATCAGCGTCGGGCCGCCGATGTCGATGTTCTCGATCAGCTCGCCGACGTGCGCGCCTTCGTTGGCTGCGGCCTTCTCGAAAGCGTAAAGGTTGACCACCACCATGTCGATGGTGGCGATGCCGTGCGCCTCCAGTGCCCGCATATGTTCGGCGTTGGCGCGTATGGCGAGCACGCCGCCGGCGATGATCGGATGTATGGTCTTGACCCGGCCGTCGAGCATCTCGGGAAAGCCCGTGACCTCGGAGATATCGCGCACGGTGAGCCCGGCCTCCCGCAGAAGCCGCGCGGTGCCGCCGGTCGAAACGATCTCGACGCCGAAGGCGGACAGGCCGCGCGCGAAGGCGGCAACCCCGGTCTTATCCGTGACACTGATGAGGACGCGTTCGATTTTGGCCATGGAATCTAATATTGTGCCACGGCCGGAGGCCGCGCTCACACTTCCAGAATCACCGGCATGATCAGCGGGTGGCGCGAAGTCTGCTTGATGAGGAACCGGCGCAGGTCGCTGCGGATCTTCTCCTTCATGACGCCCCAGTCGGCGCGCTCTTCGTCGCTCGATGTCGCGATGGTGCGCGCCACCAGCTCCCGCGCCTTGTCGAGCAGGTCGGAGCCGTCCTCGGAGATGAAGCCGCGGCTGACGATCTCGGGCAGGCCTTCGGCCTTGCCGGTGCGCTTGTCGATGGTGACGATCGGCAGCATGAAACCTTCCTCGGAGAGGTGCCGACGGTCGCGGATCACGATGTCTTCGACGATGTCGTCGAGCGCTCCGGAATCGATGCAGACGCGGCCCACGGGCACCCGGCCCGCCTTGCGGGCGCCGTAGCGGTCGAGCTCCAGCGTGTCGCCGCTTTCGAGAAGGAAGGTCTCCTCCAGGCCGCCCGCGCGGCGCAGGTGCTCGGCCAGCGCGGCATGTTTCGCAAGCTGCCGGTACTCTCCGTGCGACGGCGCGAAATACTTCGGCCGCACCAGGTTGAGCATCAGCTTCAGTTCCTCGGAGCTGGCGTGCCCGGAGACGTGCAGCGGCGGGTTCATGGAACCGTAGAAGACCGCGGCGCCGCGTCTCGACAAGTGGTTCAACATCCGGTAAATCGGCTTCTCGTTCCCAGGGATGATGCGCGCGCTGAGGATCACCGTGTCGCCCCGCTCCACCGACAGGCTCTTGTGGTTATCCACCGCCACGCGCGCCAGCGCCGACATCGGCTCGCCCTGGCTGCCCGAGACCACCGCCAGCAGCTTCGCCGGCGCCACGTCCATGATGTCCTGCGGCCGCACCAGCAGTCCATTGGGGATCGTCAGCAGGCCTTGGGCGTGGGCGATTTCCGTGGTGCTCAGCATGCTCCGGCCCAGGAAGGCCACCTTGCGTCCGAACTCCGCGCCCAGGTCGACGATCTGTTGCAGGCGATGTACCGAAGAGCTGAAACACGACATCACCACCCGCCGTTCGGAGCGGTTCAGAATGTCCTCCAGGCGCGGACGCACGGCGCGCTCGCTCTCGGTGTAGCCGGGCCGGTCCGAGTTCGTGGAATCGGAAAGCAGCAGCAGGACGCCGCGCCGGCCGTACTCGGCCAGCGTGTGCAGATCGAAAAGCCGGTTGTCGGTGGGAGTCGGGTCGATCTTGAAATCGCCGCTGTGAATCACCACGCCGAGCGGGGTCGTAATGGCAAGCGCCACCGCGTCCGGGATCGAATGGGTGACGTGTATGAACTCAATCTGAAACGGCCCGATTTCGAGCTTGTCGCCGGCTTTGACCGTATTGAGCTTCGCCTGATCGAGCAGGTCGTGTTCCTCCAGCCGCCGCGAAATCAGCGCCAGCGTGAACGCCGTAGCGTAGACCGGCACGTTGAGCTGCGAGAGCAGGAACGGCACGGCGCCGATGTGGTCCTCATGGCCGTGCGTCAGAATCACGGCGCGAAACTTATCGCGGTTCTCTTCCAGGTAGGCGAAGTCGGGCGTGACGATATCCACCCCCAGCAGCTCTTCGTCGGGGAACATCATACCCGCATCGATCAGAATCAGGTCGTCGCCGTACTCGAGCACCAGCGAGTTCATTCCGAACTCGCCGAACCCGCCCAGCGGGATCACTTTCAACTTTTGTTCCGGCATTTGCTCTTACTAATGTAGCGGGTTATGGCAGGTGGCACCGGCGGGCACGAATCGGCGGCCCTCCGGCGTCAATTGATCCGGATCCCGGTAAGCTGCACGGGCGCTACGGAAGGCAGGCTTTCGCCGGGTAGCAGATCGGCAAGCGTGGTCTGGCCGAGGACCTCGTCCACCGCCTGCTGCACATTGCGCCACAGCGAGCGGACCGAGCATTCGACGGTGTTGTGCGCGCACACCATCTCCGCGCCGCCGTGCTGCTCGCAGAAGGCCGGATCGTAGAGCCTGCCGCCCAGCACCGCCACCGCTTCGCTCACCGCGATCTGCGAAAGGGGCCGGGCCAGCGTGTAGCCGCCCGCCTGGCCTCGAACGCTCGTGACCAGGCCTCCGCGCCGCAGCACTCGCAGCAGCTTCGCGACGTAGTGGCTGGAGATATGTTCCGCGCGCCCGATTTCGGGGATGGTGAGGCTGGCATCCGGCCCGCGGCGGCCGATCTGCAGCAGGCACCGGATTCCGTATTCTTCCTGTGCGGAGATTTTCACTTACATCAATCCCAATTGAACCAGCGCCGCTGGCGAGAGGCGCTCGCGTCCCCACGGCGGGTCCCAAACCAACTCCAGCTTCACGTCCGTGACGCCCTCAACCGCCCGCACTTTCCGCTCGACGTCGCCAGGCAGACTGCCGGCCGCCGGGCAGTTCGGCGCCGTAAGCGTCATCTGGATCGCGACCGCGCCGGTCTTTTCCACCTTCAATCCGTAGATCAATCCCAGCTCGTAGATGTCCACCGGGATCTCGGGATCGTAGCACGTTTTCATCGCTTCGATCACCCTGGCTTCCAAGTCGGCGGCCATAGGCTACTCCGTGCTCACCTTGTCGCCTTCGCCCTTCAGCGCGGCGTGCAGCGTGTGCCACGCAAGCGTCGCGCACTTCACCCGCGTCGGATAATCGCACACGCCCGAAAACGCCGCCAGCTTTCCCAGACCCGGCTCCGTGTGCGCCGGTTCCAGACCCGTCACCAGATCGTGAAACGATTCGAACAGCGCCTCGGCGTCCTCCAGAGTTTTCCCCTTCAGCGCCTCCGTAAGCAGGGAAGCCGACGCCGTCGAAATGGCGCAGCCCGAGCCCTGAAAGCTGATGTCCCGCACCACGCCATCCTCCACTTTCACGTAGAGGGTCAGCTTGTCGCCGCACAGCGGATTGTGGCCGTCCACCTTCCGGTTGGCCTCGCTCAGAACGCGAAAATTGCGCGGCCGCCGGGCGTGATCGACAATCACTTCCTGGTACAGCTCGTTGAGGTCGGAGCTCAATGGAAGATCTCCTTCACGGCTTCGATGCCGTCGCCCAGGGCATCGATCTCTTCCCTCGTATTGTAGAACGCAAGCGAAGCGCGGCTGGTCGCGCTGAGGCCGTAACGCTCCATCACCGGCTGCGCGCAGTGATGGCCGGCGCGCACGGCGATGCCCCGGCGGTCCAGGATCGTGGCCACATCGTGCGGGTGAATGCCATCGAGAACGAAGGAGAGCACCGCGGCCTTCTCGCGCGCCGTACCGATCAGGCGCAAGCCGGCGATGCGCGACAGCCGCTCGGTCGCGTAGACCAGCAGCTCGTGCTCGTAGGCGGCGATCTCGTCGAGCCCCACACCGGTCACGTAGTCGATGGCCACGCCCAACCCGATCGCGCCCGCGATGTGGGGCGTGCCGGCCTCGAACTTGTAGGGCAGGTCGTTGTACAGCGTCTCCTCGAAGGTCACCGAGCGGATCATATCGCCGCCGCCCTGCCACGGCGGCATCGCATCCAGCAGCGCCGCTTTCCCGTACAGCACGCCGATTCCGGTGGGCCCGAAAAGCTTGTGCCCGGAGAACGCAAAGAAGTCGCAGTCGAGCGCCTCCACGTCGGTCTCCAGGTGCGGTGCGGCCTGCGCGCCGTCGATCAACGTCACCGCGCCGTGGCCATGCGCCATCTCGATCATGCGCCGCACCGGGTTCACGGTGCCCAAGGCATTCGAAACGTGCGCCAGCGCGACCATCTTCGTGCGCGGTCCCAGCAGCTTCTCGTATTCCTCCAGCATCACGTCGCCGCGATCGTCGATCGGCGCAACTCGAAGCGTGGCCCGCTTCTCGCCGGCCAGCATCTGCCACGGCACGATGTTCGAATGGTGTTCGAGCGCGGAGATCAGGATCTCGTCGCCGGCCTGCACGTTGGCGCGCCCCCAGGCCTGTGCTACCAGGTTGATGGATTCGGTCGCGCCGCGCGTGAAGACGATCTCGCGAGCCGACGAGGCGTTCAGGAACGTCTGAATCGTGCGCCGCGCGTCCTCGTACGCGGACGTCGAGCGCTCGCTCAACAGATGAACGCCCCGGTGAACGTTCGCGTTCTCCGTGGTGTAATACCGCACCAGCGCGTCGATCACGGCGCGAGGCTTCTGCGACGTCGCCGCGTTATCCAGGTACACCAGCGGCCGGCCGTAAGCGCGCTCGCGGAGGATCGGGAAGTCCCGCCGGATTCGTTCGACGTCGAAGCCCGTCGCGGCCTGCGCGCTCGCCTTCGCGCTCATTCCCCGCCCCCCGCCGCACTCGCCAGCCGCTCCAGAAGCGCGGAGCCCACCCGCTCGCGGACCGCCGCCACTTTCATCGCGCTCGTCATTTCGCTCGTGAACGCGTAGGTCAGCAGCTTGCGCGCTTCCTCGAGTGGAATGCCGCGGGAGCGAAGGTAGAAGATGGCCTCCGCGTCCACCTGCCCCACCGTCGCGCCGTGCGTGCACTTCACGTCATCGGCGTAAATCTCCAGTTGCGGCTTGGTGTTGATCACCGCGCCATCGGAGAGCAGCAGGTTCTTGTTGCGCTGTATGGCGTCGGTTTTCTGCGCATCCTGGCGAACGATGATGCGGCCATGGAAAACCGCCTGGCTCTTGCCGTCGAGCACGCCCTTATACATCTCCCGGCTGTTCGAATGCGGCTGCGCGTGGTCGAGCGTGGTGTAGTTGTCGATGTGCTGGCGGCCGCCTGTGATGTACAGGCCGTTCAGGTTCGCCTCCGCGCCCTCGCCATCGAGCGTCACCGCGATCTCGTTGCGCGCCAGCGCCGCGCCGAAGGCGATGTTGTGCGAGACAAAGTTGCTGCTCGCGCCCTGGCGCACCGCCAGCATGCCGAAATGCAGCGCCGCCGGGCTCTCTTCCTGCAGCTTGTAGTGCTCGATCACCGCGCCATCCTCGACCACGACCTCGGTGACGGCGCCGGTGAAGTAGCCCGCAGTGCCGCCGCGGTAAGTCTCCACGATCTGGGCCTGGCTCTCCCGGCCCGCAAGAACAAGGATGCGCGGGTAGGCCACGGCCGGCGTTCCATCGGCATCGAGCAGGAACAGCAATTCGACCGGCGCTTCGAGCACCGCGCCGTCCGCGATCTCGACCAGCGCGCCGTCTTCGAACATGGCGGTGTTGAGCGCCACCAGCGCGTTCGTCTCGAAGGCTGCCGCAGTGCCGATGCGTTCCTCGATCTCGCCGCGCCGGAGCGCGTCCTTCAGGCTCGATAGCTTCAGGCCCGCAAGCGCGCGCATGTCGGACAGCTCCGGCGCCAAACGTCCGTTGACGAAAACCAGGCGCGGAGCTTCCGGGACTCGCCGCAGGCAGCGCTCCCGTGAATGTGCGCGCGGGCGCCGGCTCAAACGGCGTTTTCAGGAACGGCGCCAGGTTCGTGTACTTCCATTCCTCGTTGTGTGTCGTGGGGAAACCCAGCGCGCCGAAACGCTCGATGGCGGATTGCCGCGTGCGGCCCAGGCGCGCGCCACCCGCCAGAGCTCCGCCGGCGCGGCTGTACGCCGCCAGGTACGCGCTCTCGTACTCCCTTGTGGTCACGACGGTCGCCGACATGTTAGGACCCCACCGCCGCCTGCTCTTCGAGCCAGGCGTACCCTTGCCGTTCGAGCTCGAGCGCCAGCTCTTTGCCGCCCGAGCGGACAATGCGCCCGTTGTACATCACGTGAACGAAATCGGGCACCACGTAGCTCAGCAGGCGCTGATAGTGCGTCACCACGATCATGCCGCGCTTGGGGCCGCGCATCGCGTTGATGCCTTCGGCCACTGCGCGCAGCGCGTCGATATCGAGCCCGGAATCGGTCTCGTCCAGGATCGCCAGGCGCGGCTCCAGCACGGCCATCTGAAAAATCTCGTTGCGCTTCTTCTCTCCGCCGGAGAAGCCCTCGTTGACCGGGCGCGCCAGCAGCGTCTCATCCAGGCCCAGCAGCTTCGCCTTCTCCTTCACCAGCCCCAGAAAATCCATAGCGTCGAGCTCTTCGAGGCCGCGATACTTCCTTTGCGCGTTGAGCGCGGCCTTAAGGAAGTACATATTACTCACGCCGGGAATCTCCACGGGATATTGGAACGCCATGAAGATTCCATCGCTGGCGCGCTCCTCGGGCTTCATGGCAAGCAGGTCTTTGCCCTCGTAGAGGACCTCGCCGCCGGTCACCTCGTAAACGTCCCGGCCAGCCAGAACCTGCGCCAGCGTGCTCTTGCCGGAGCCGTTCGGTCCCATGATCGCGTGCACCTGGCCGGCGTCCACCGCCAGGTCGATGCCTTTCAGAATCGGTTTGTCCGCCACTCGTGCTTGAAGGTTTTTGATCTCTAAGAGCATCTGCCGGTTACCCCACGCTTCCTTCCAAACTCACGTTCAACAGCCGTTGCGCTTCCACCGCGAACTCCATCGGCAGCTCGCGGAATACCTGCTTGCAGAATCCATTGACGATCATAGAGACGGCGTCCTCGGTCGGAATGCCTCGCTGCCGGCAGTAGAAAATCTGGTCCTCGCCGATGCGCGACACCGACGCTTCGTGCTCCACCTGCGCCGAATGGTTTTTCACTTCCAGGTAAGGGAACGTGTGCGCCCCGCACTGGTTGCCCAGCAGCATCGAGTCGCACTGCGAGTAATTGCGCGCGTTCTCGGCCCCAGGCAGGATCTTCACCATGCCGCGGTAGCTGTTTTGCCCATGGCCGGCGGAGATGCCTTTCGAAACGATGGTGCTGCGCGTGTTCTTGCCCATGTGGATCATCTTCGTCCCCGTGTCCGCCTGCTGGTAATTGTTGGCCACGGCCACGGAGTAGAATTCGCCCACCGAGTTATCGCCCATCAAAATACAGCCCGGGTATTTCCAGGTGATCGCCGACCCCGTCTCGAGCTGCGTCCAGGAAATCTTCGAATTTACTCCGGCGCACTTACCCCGCTTGGTCACGAAGTTATAGATTCCGCCCTTGCCCTGTTTGTCGCCGGGGTACCAGTTCTGCACGGTGGAGTATTTGATCTGCGCGTTGTCGAGCGCCACCAGCTCCACCACCGCGGCGTGTAACTGGTTGGTGTCGCGAATCGGCGCCGTGCAGCCTTCGAGGTAACTGACGTAGGCGCCCTCATCGGCGATAATCAGCGTGCGCTCGAACTGGCCCGTATCTTTGGCGTTGATGCGGAAGTAAGTTGACAGCTCCATGGGACAGCGCACGCCCTTGGGCACGTAACAGAACGAGCCGTCGCTGAAGACCGCCGAGTTCAGCGCCGCGAAAAAGTTATCGGTATAGGGGACCACCGAGCCCAGATACTTCTCCACCAGCTCTGGATGCTCGCGCACCGCCTCGGAGAACGAACAGAAAACGATCCCCATCTCGCTCAGCTTCTGCTTGAACGTCGTCGCCACGGAGACACTGTCGAACACCGCGTCCACGGCCACTCCCGCAAACAGCTCCTGCTCCTTGAGCGGGATGCCCAGCTTCTCGTAAGTGCGAAGAAGCTCCGGGTCCACTTCCTCCAGGCTCTTGGGCTGGTTGCCGGAGGCGGCCTTCGGCGCCGAGTAATAGACGATGCTCTGGTAGTCGATGGGCGGGTAATGAACGTTCGCCCACGCCGGCTCCTGCATCTTCACCCAGTTGCGGTACGATTTCAGGCGCCAGTCGAGCATGAACTGCGGCTCGCCCTTCTTGGCCGAAATCAGCCGGATGACGTCCTCGTTCAAGCCGGCCGGGACCGAATCGGTCTCGATGTCGGTCACGAAGCCGTACTTATATTCCTGCTCGGTAAAGGCTTGGATCTCGTTAGCGGCAGTGCTCATCCCATCTCCTCGGGTCGGGTTCCACACCCAGACTGCGCTCTCAGCTTAGCGAATCTGTACTAAGTAGTCAAGATTCGCGCAGCGAACGGTCGGTTGCAGGAAAAAACGGCCATTTTGGCGCCCTGAAAGAGAAAAATGCCCACCTCCGCAAGGGAAGCAGGCATTTTGTGATACGTCCCCCTGCTCTCGCAGGGTGATGTTCAATGGGAGAACCGGCCTCGACGGCAACGCAACCAACCGCCAAAACCTGTTGTGATTGGATCTTATTTCAGCCGCGACTTCAAAGCAAGGGAAAAAGATTCCCGTACTATACAGCCCCCAACGAACTGCAATATAACGGGTTAGACGAAATCCCCGTTTTCCTCAGGCTGTGCAAAAGCCTGTTGAAGTCCCTGTGCAGAACCAGCCGTTTGGGTCCAATCGAAACAAAAAGCGGGTGTTATGGTTGGGAAGGGTCGCGCGAGCGATCCTCCAGGTGCAATAGCGTCATCGGGTCACCCGAAGTACCCCAACCGAGGATGCGAAGTACCCCATACCCCACTCCGGCCGCCAAAAAAAGCAGGACCAGCAGTCCGGTCATCGTGAAGATGGTTATAAGAAGCTCGGCGACGTTGTCCCGCCGGTTGGGAACCCGCTCGTCCTCGGTGACCACCCCGTTATACGCGACGCGGGAAAGAAGCAGCTCGGCGGCGTTCGGCTCCTGCGGGGCAAGAATCAAGGCAACCATAGGCCCGGCCCGCTTGGCCATCGCGGCCGGCAGGCCCTGGAACACCTTCGCCTGCTCGATGGCAATCTGCGGCGTGGGGTAGGAGAAAACCGCCAACTGCATCTCCCCCGCCCTCGTATCGTATTGACCGATCTCGACTTCCGCGCTCAAGTGGAACGCTGCCGTGGCCGGCTGCACGCCCTTTTCGAACCGTTCCAGGCCCACCGGGCCGATCACATAGCGTTCGGAGCCCGCCAGCAAGCCCTGGCTGGGCAGATGGACCGTCGGCAGCGCGCTCTGGTCCAGGCCCGGAAGGCGCGTCAAAACCGCAGTCAAATCCTGGAGTTGCGGCTTCCACCCCTCCAGGCCGAAGAGGTAGTTCCCATAGACGAACAGGACGCCGCCGCCCGTTTCGACGCCGATGTCGCCCAGTTTCGAGGGCTTCGAGCCGGCCGGGCGCTGCCACTCGAAGGCGCCGAAGGCCCCGGTTGGATCCCGGAATCGCCAGGCCGAAGCGGTGAAATGCTTGGCACCGGCCGCGTATTCGGCCTGGTCCGTCAGGTTCAGGCCGTATTCATCCCAAAGGGGCTGGTCCGCGACCATCAACGGCTTCGATGCGGCCTTCTTATACTCGCCGATCTGGTCCGGCCAAACCGCAGCCCGCGCGCCCGCGGCCGCCAGCAGCCAACAAACGGCAACCAGCAGTCGCCTCATGCATTGGCCCCGCAGCACTTCTTGTACTTCTTGCCGCTGCCGCAGGGGCATGGGTCGTTGCGGCCGGTTTTGGCGCCCCGGACTACGGTGGCGCTGGTGGAACTCGCCTCCCCGCCGACGAACTGCAGCGCCGCCATCTGGCGCTCGTTTTTGCGCTGTATGTTGCGGGTGAAGTCGTCGATAGAGGATTGGGCCGCCTGCCGCTGCTGCTCGGCCGCGGCAGCCACCGCCTGCTGCTCTTCTTCCTCTGCCTCGGCCTCGTAGTCCTCATCCGTCGGAAATGGAACGATCGGCTGCCGCGAGCCCGGGCCACCGCCTGACCCGTCGCCGCCGGGGCGCGGCCCCTCCACCGCCTGCAGGAAGAACAGGTACCGGATCGCTTCGTCCTCGATCCGGTCCATCATGTCCTGGAAGATGATGTACGACTCCTTCTTGTACTCAACCAGCGGATCCTTCTGGCCGTAGCCACGCAGCCCGATGCCCTCTTTCAGGTGGTCCATCGACAGCAGGTTGTCCTTCCACTGCGTGTCGATGACGTGGAGCATGATCAGCCGCTCCATCTCGCGCATGGCCTCCGGGCCGATGAGCTGCTCCTTCTCCTCGTATTTCTGGACCAGCCGGTCGTAGATGGCGTCTTCCATCTCGATCCGCGAGAGCTGCTGGATCTCGGCGGACTTGATCCGCAGACCGAACTCGCTGTTGATGTCGGTCTCCAGGTTCACGAAGTCCCAGGTGCTCTGGTGCGTCTTGGGCGGGCAGCGCAGATCCAGGTAGGAAACCAGGATGCCGCGAACGATCTCCAGAATCTTCTCGCGCTGATCGGCCTTCTCGAGCAGCTCGCGGCGCCAGCCGTAAATGGCCACGCGCTGCTTGTTCATCACATCGTCGTACTCGATCAGGTGCTTTCTGGCGGCGAAGTTCTGCGCCTCGACGGCCTCCTGCGCGCTCCTGATCCGGCGCGTGATGAGCTTCGATTCGATGGGCACGTCCTCTTCCATGCCCAGCCGCAGCATCAGGTTCTGTATGCGCTCGCCGCCGAAAATCCGCAGCAGGTCGTCCTGCAGGGAGAGATAGAAGCGCGAGCTTCCAGGATCGCCCTGCCGGCCGGCGCGCCCGCGCAATTGGTTGTCGATGCGCCGCGATTCGTGCCGCTCGGTGCCGACGATGTGCAGGCCGCCCAGGCCGATGACGACGTCGTGCTCCGCCTCGGTCGCCGTCTTGTGCCTGGCGTAAATCTCGTCCCACCGGGAGCGCTGCACCCGATAGAACTGGCCCAGGTGCTGGAAGTAATAAAAATGCTCGTCGGGGACGAAGCTGGCCTGCTCTTTCGAAAGCAGCTCGGCGATCTTCTCTTTGAGGCACTGCTCCTTGGTGATGAACTCGGGGTTGCCGCCGAGCAGAATGTCAGTGCCGCGCCCGGCCATGTTGGTCGAAACGGTCACCTGGTTGTGGCGTCCGGCCTGCGCCACAATGAACGCCTCGCGCTCGTGATTCTTGGCGTTGAGCACCTCGTGCTTGACGCCCATGCGCTTCAGGATGCCCGAGAGCCGCTCGGATTTCTCCACCGAGACGGTGCCCACCAGAACCGGCTGTCCCTTCTCGTTGCAGGACTTGATCTCTTTGGCCGCGTTGCGGAACTTCTCGTCCTCCGTGCGGTACACCACGTCCGGATTTTCTTTCCGGATGAGGTTGCGATTGGTGGGGATTTCCACCACGTCCAGCTTGTAGATCTTATCGAACTCGGCGGCTTCGGTCAGTGCCGTTCCCGTCATGCCGGCGAGTTTTTTGTACATCCGGAAATAGTTCTGGAAAGTGATGGTGGCCAGCGTCTGGTTCTCGCGCTGAACCTTCACGTTCTCCTTGGCCTCCACCGCCTGGTGCAGGCCGTCGCTCCACCGCCGCCCCGGCATGAGGCGGCCCGTGAACTCGTTGACGATGATGACCTCGCCATCCTTGATGACGTAGTCCTTGTCGCGCTGGTACAGCACGTGCGCCTTGAGCGCCGATTCGACGTGGTGTTTCCACTCGATGGTCTCCAGGTCCCAAATGCTGGCCAGGCCAAGCAGCTTGGCGGCCTTGTCGAAACCGTCGTCGGTGAGCGCCACCGAGCGGCTCTTCTCCTCCACCGTGTAATCGCCGGTCAGGAACATCTGGCCCGGCTCGTTGCCTTTGATCTCCTCGCCGCGGATCAGCTTGGGGATGAGCCGGTTGGCCTTCATGTATTTGTCGGTGGATTCCTCGCTCGGGCCGGAGATGATCAACGGCGTGCGCGCTTCGTCGATGAGGATCGAATCCACTTCATCGACGATGCAGAAGCTGTGGCCGCGCTGGACGCATTGCTCCAGCGAGAACTTCATGTTGTCGCGCAGGTAGTCGAAACCGAACTCGTTGTTCGTGCCGTAAGTGATGTCGCAGTTGTAAGCCTCCTGGCGCTCGCGGTCGTCCAGGTCGTGCACGATGACGCCGACCGTCATTCCAAGAAACTTGTACAGCTTGCCCATCCACTCCGAGTCGCGCTTGGCCAGGTAGTCGTTGACCGTGATGACATGCGCGCCCTTGCCTTCCAGGGCATTCAGGTAGACCGGGAGCGTAGCGACCAGCGTTTTTCCTTCGCCGGTCTTCATTTCAGCGATTTTTCCGCGGTGCAGAACGATGCCGCCGATGAGCTGCACGTCGAAATGCCGCATGTTCAGCGCGCGGCGGCCGGCCTCGCGCACCACGGCGAAGGCCTCCACCAGCAGGTCGTCGAGCGCGGCGCCCTGGGCTAATCGTTCTTTGAATTCGAGGGTCTTTTGGGCGAGCTGTTCGTCGGAGAGCTGCTGAATGGCCGGTTCCAGATCGCCGACGGCAGCCACCAGCGGACGCATCGCCTTGACCTGGCGCTCGTTCTTGGTGCCGAAGACCTTCGCGAGAATGGCGTCGAGCATCATAAGGGCTTCAATCTTATTCTATCAGCCTGCGCGCTGCGGACCCGGCGCGCTCGCCCGCCAGCTGAAGTAGTTCAACACCATCCACCTGCGATAGAATCTTAAGCACGGGCACTGGAAGCCCGGAAGAGCCGCACCCGGGCGCCGCGGAGGACGCGAAACGAAGCCAATCGCGGCTGCGCCGAGATCGTTCGGCAGCTCATGTTGCCTTTCGTCTCCGCAGTTGCGGTCCGGCCTCTGAAATGCTATTAGTCATTAGACTTCGAAGCTGCCGATGAGTGAACTCCCGCATCTAGTTACAGGCACGATCCGGACCCGTGGCTTGGCCAGGAAGTGGCTTGGGTTGCTGCTTCTGTGCCTTCCCGCCGCGGCCCAGAACACGCCCCAGCAGACCGTCGCCATCATCTACGACGGCCCCACGGACTACCAGGCCAAGGGCTACATCCACGCCCTCTTCGTCGAAAATCTCCTGGGGCATTTCGGCTTTGCCGGCGACATCATTCCCTCGGGCCAATATCAGCCCGGCATGTTGCAGCACTATCACGCCGGCTTCTACATCGGCGTGACGCCGAACGCGACTCTTCCGCCGGGCTTGGTGGACGACGTTCGCGCCTATCAGCAGCCCTTCGCCTGGCTCGGCCAGCACGTCGAAGCCCTGGTCAACACGCCCGAAGGCAAGCGGCAGTACGGTTTCACCTGGCAAGAGTACAACCGCTACTTCGGCATCGTCGGAGTGATGTATAAGGACACGCTGCTGCCCAAGCACGAGCCCGACCTCAGCGTGGTCACGGTAACGGACAAGAGGAACACGCAGGTGGTGGCCACGGCGGTGACCAAGGCCGGCGCGTCCTACCCCTACGTCCTGCACCGCGGCCGCTTCTGGTACTTCGCCGACAGCCCCTTCGCTTATCCCGACGAGGGCGGCCACTACCTGGCCTTCTGCGACCTGCTGCACGACATTTTCGAGGTCCAGCACAATAACGACCAGCGGGCGCTGGTACGCATCGAAGACGTCAGCGTCGATCAGGACCCGGTCGATTTGAAGCACGTCTCCGATCTGCTCGAGGGCTATCACATCCCCTTCCAGATCGCGATGATCCCGATCTTCAAGAATCCGTCGAAAGAATTCGAGGTGCGGCTCTCGGACCGGAAGTCCTTCGTCGATTCCCTGCACTACATGGTGGCCCATGGCGGCACCATCGTGATGCACGGCGTGACGCACCAGTATCGCGGGCAGAGCGGCGACGACTACGAGTTTTGGGATGACACCGGCGATCGCGCCATTGCCGGCGATTCCACCGAGTTCGTCATGCGCCGTCTACAGCTCGGCATGCAGGAGTGCTTCAACGCCGGCATCTACCCGGTGGCCTTCGAAACGCCGCATTATGCCGCTTCGGAGACCGATTATCGCGCTTTGATGCGCGTTTTTTCGCTGTTCTACGACCGCACCATTTCGACGCCCAGCCTGAACTCGCAGCAGTATTTCCCGTATCCCTTGATCGATCACTGGGGCCGCCAGGTGCTGCCGGAAGACCTGGGCTACGTTCCCGTCGAGAACCCGCAAACGCGCGACATTCTTCAGGCGGCTCGCAATTTGAAGGTGGTGCGCGATGGCGTGGCGTCCTTCTACTTCCACCCTTTCATGCCCACCAACATGCTGGACCAGCTCGTCAGGGGCGTGCGGGACATGGGCTACCGGTTCGTCTCCATACGCGATTTTCCGAGCGAAGTGGATTTCCAGGGGCGTTACGTCGTGCGCGATTCCTCGGGAGAGGCCAGCATCGCGCCGCAGAACGAATTCTGGCGGCTGCGCCAGTTCGATCGGGACGGCAAGCTGGTGGATACGCGCCTCTCCGATCGCAAGCTCACCGGGCCCATGGACATCGCCGTGAACGTGCCTCCGGGCGGCTGGGCCGCGGTGGACCTGCTCAAGGAGCGCCCGGTTGAAAACGCCGAGCCGACGGTGGCGTCGAGGATCGGACAGTGGTGGACGCGGCTCACCTCCAGCGAGAATGCCGAGCGCCAGCCGACCCTCACCTTTGCCACGGGAAAAAAGGTCTGGATTCTCTGGCTCGACAAGGCGCCGGCCCCGGCCTTGCGGAATCAGCAGAGCTACCGGAACGTGCTGGAGACGTTCGGCTACGACGTCGAGTTGGTGAAGCCCGCGGATTTCACGAAGCCGCCGGCCGATCGCGACACCATTCTGGTTGTCCCCCAGGCCTCCGGGTTGAAGCTCTCGAACGGCCAGCAGCAGCGGATCCTGCAGTACCTCAACTCGGGCGGGCACGTGGTGGCCGAAGGCAAACAGCCCTGGCTCACCCAGCTTGGCTTCGCCTGGCAGGGCCGCCAAATCACGCTCTCGGCGGTCACCGACAACGCCTATCCCAACATGCCGATAAACTGGCGTCCCGAAGTGCGCCTGGAACGGTTCGAGGAGCCGGACGGCGTTCGCGAGCTGATGACCGACACCGAGAGCGATCAGTTGTTGGCCTTCTCCGGCGAACACGGAGCCGGGCATTACGTCTACCTGGCCGCGCCGCTGGACGATCGCACCACGGACGGAACCAGCCACTATCCCTATTTCCCGCGCTACATCGTCGAAACGTTCGGCGTGAATACAGCCCTGCGCAGTCCGCGCCTCGAGGTCTTCTTCGATCCCAGTTATCGTTCCAGCGCGGATTGGGACCGCCTGGCCGTGCAGTGGCGCAAGTCCGGTATCCGCACCGTGTACGCCGCAGCCTGGATCTTCACCAGCCAGTGGAAGTTCCCCTATGGCGACTTCATCAAGGCGTGCCACCGCAACGGAATCGCCGTGTATGCCTGGTTCTGGCTCCCCCAGGTATCGCTGAAGTTCTGGAACGACCACCCGGAGTGGCGCGAGAAGACGGCCAGCGGCGACGACGGCAAGGTCGTCTGGCGTTATCTGATGAACCTACAGAATCCGGCCTGCTACCGCGCCGCCATGGATTGGGTAAAGGGCCTGCTCAATCAGTACCAGTGGGACGGCGTCAATATTTCCGAGCTGAACTTCGACTACAACGCCAAGGATCCGTTCGACCCGAAGAGCTTCGTGCCCATGAACAACGATGTGCGGGCGGACTTCCGCAAGCGCGCCGGCTTCGACCCGATTCAGTTGTTTCGGCCCACCTCGGAGCGCTACTGGAAGTACGACCACGCCTCGTTCGAGAAGTTCATGCGCTACCGCGAGAGCCTGGTGATCGACATGCACCGCAAGGTCCTCACTGAGCTCGAACCGATCCGCCGGGCCAAGAACTTCGAGGTGATCGTCAACACGATCGACAGCCTGCACAGCAAGGACGTGCGGCCGGGCACCGGCCTCGATTCGCGCCGCCTGGTGGGGCTGATGAAGGATTTCGATTTCACATTGCAGGTCCAGGATCCCTCCGAGTACTGGATGAAGTCGCCCGACCGCTACCGCCGCTTTGCCGAGACGTATCGCAAGCTGGTAAAGGATCCCTCCCGGTTCATGTTCGACGTGAACGTGGTAAAGGACCGCAACATCAACCTCACGACGCTGCCGACCTTCATCCCCACGGGGACCGAACTCGTGCGCACCGTGATGTCCGCGGCGTCGGCCTCCAACCGGGTCGCTATTTACTCGGAGTGGACCGTTCCCGACCAGGATTGGACGCTTCTGCGCATTGCCCTGGCGCGCACATCGACGCTCACCGGCGGCAGCGGCGATTGGAAGATTGCCGGTCCCGAGCCGGTGCTTCTGACGCCGGCGGAAGACCGCGAGTACTACATGGATGGGCGGCTGTGGCCGGCGGTGTCGAGCGACGGCGTGCTGGCGCCTCCCGGCCGCCACGGACTTTCGATCAGCCGCCCCTGGTATCACTTCCTCGATCCCGGCACCATGCCGGCGCGCCTGCTGAGCATTACCGGCGACCTGCTGGACGCACGCGTGATGCCCACGGGACTGATCTTCCGCTACTCCAGCCCGGGCCGCGCCGTCGCCGTTTTCAATGAGCGGCCGAGGGAGATCCTGGTCGATGGCAAGCGCGTCGCCGTGCCCCTGGAGCCGGGCGGCGCCACGTGGACCGCCATGCTTCCCTCGGGCGAGCATTGGGTGGCCGCGGTCACCAACAGCAAGGCCGGCGTGGCGGTAAATCTATGGGGTTGGGCATCCGCCTCCGCCATCAACGCCCTGGGGGGACTTGCCACGGGGCTCATGCTTCTGATCTACTTTGAAGTTCGAGTTCGGCGGTTGGTCCGGCGGCGCGCCTGATTTCATGATCTCCAGTGTTTTTATAGACGGCCTCTTCGTTGCGGCAGTCACGCTCATCTGGTTCATGCTCGGCTACCAGTGCCTGCTCTTCTTCATGGGCCACCGGTATTACCGGCTGAACCGGCTGGCGCGGGGCAAAGGCCCCGTTATCGCCGACGCGGACCTGCCCGCCGTTTCGATCCTGGTCCCCTGCCACAACGAGGAGAAGGTCATCGCGCACACCATCCGCGCGCTTCAGGCTCTGGAATACCCCGAGGGCAAAGTCGAGATCCTGATCATCAACGATGGCAGCACCGACAAGACCGCGGAAGTGGTGATGGGGATGGCGGCCGATCTGCGCGTGCGGCTGCTCAACGTCCCCGCGCCGCTGGCCGCCAAGGGAAAATCCGGCGCGCTGAACTACGCGCTGGGACAGGCCAAGAACCCCGTTCTGGCCATCTACGACGCCGACAATCTGCCCGAGCCGACGGCCCTTCGTCCGCTGGCCGCGAAGCTGGTGGAGGACCCGACGCTCGGCGCCGCCATCGGCATGTACCGCGCCTGGAACCGCAAGCGCGCGTTCCTGACGCGTTTCCTGAACATCGAAGGCATCGGCTTCCAATGGATCCTGCAGGCGGGCCGCTGGATGCTGATGCGGCTCACCACGCTGCCGGGCACCAACTACGTCATCCGCAAAGCGCTGGTCGAACAGCTCAACGGCTGGGACGTTTCCGCGCTCACCGAAGACGCCGAGATGAGCATCCGCATCTACCAGGCCGGCTACCGCATCCAGTTCATTCCCGATTCGGTCACGTGGGAGCAGGAGCCCGAGGGCTTGAAGGTTTGGTTCCGCCAGCGCCGCCGCTGGGTGCGCGGGTCCAACTATCTCTTCCAGAAGTACGCCGGCAGTCTGCTGAAGACCAAGCCGCGGCGCATCGGCTGGGAGCTGCTCTACTCGCTGGCTCTCTACTACGTCTTCTTTCTCGCCGTGGTGATCTCGGACATTCTGTTCGTCCTCAGCGCGTCCGGTCTCATCCGCATCTCCGTGCCCGGGCCCTACGCCATGGTGTGGGTCTTCGCCTACGCGACCTTCGTCGGGCAGCTTGTCATCGCGCTCTCCTGCGCCGAGGGCGAGGACACGGTGGTCAACATCCTGCTCACCTTTCTGATGTACTTCACTTACTGCCAGCTCTGGATTCCCGTGGTGGCCGTAGCATTCTGGGACGACTTCATCGCCCGCCGCGAGAAAAAATGGGCCAAGACGGAGCGGTATGAAGTCACTTCGGGCACTGGCTCGTAAGGGGCCGATCCTGATTTAGGATTTCTTGGCGGGCTTCGCGCCTTTGCGAGAGCTTATTCTTCCAAGCCGTTCACGATACGCGTAATCCCATCCTTGATCAGCGCCACATTGAAGTTGATCGGAAGGCCGAGCCGCTTGTCCGCCAGCCGCAGATAAGTGAGCAGTTGTTTCTTATGTACCGCTGCGATCTCTGCGACCGACTTGATTTCGACGATGACATTGTCCTCGACCACCAGGTCGGCACGGAATCCCATTTCAAAGCGAGTGCCTTCGTAGACGACGGGGATCACCTGCTGCTGCTCAACGGCCAGCCCGCGCTTCCTTAGTTCGCTCGCCAACACCGCTTCGTATACGGATTCCAGAAGGCCGGGGCCCAAAACAGTGTGAACCTTGTAAGCGGCATCGACGATCTGCTTCGCCACGGCGTTCTCGGTGAGCCCCACGATAAACACATTGTCTCGCCAAGGCGCAAAGAACGCCAAGAAGAGGCGCGGATGCCTTCCTTATTTCGCCCCCGCCACAATATTCAGCATTTGAGCTTTCTTGGCGAACTTTGCGCCTTTGCGAGAACCTGTTCTTGAGGCATTTGGAGCTTCTTAGCGAACTTTGCGCCTTTGCGAGAACCTATTCTTGAGGCATTTGAGCTTTCTTGGCGAACTTTGCGCCTTTGCGAGAACCCATTCTTGAGGCACGGGAGCGGCTGCGAAGCTTCTACAGGACACTCCTGCGCCCAGCCAGCATTTGAGCTTCCTTGGCGAACTGTGCGCCTTTGCGAGACAAAACCGTGTCCGCTTACTTCGCCCCCTCCACAAGATCCGCCTCCGGCCCGTCCAGTTCCACGATGTGAATGCGCAGGCCTTTGCGTGCGTCCAGCACCTTCTGAGACACGTCGAAGCGGATCGCCAACATGCGGTCCATCGTCTGGCCGCCTCGGATCCTGGTGCGGTCGATCATGCTCGGGTTGAACTTCTGGCCGAGCGCCGGGAAGTATTGGAACAGGTTCGTGGCGTCGACCTCGGAGATGGCCGACCCTTCGCTCACATTCCCGCTCGCATCCGTCATCGTCACAGCGACGGTGCGGACCACCCACGGGTAGTCGGAGGGATTGCGGACGCGGAAATCGATGATGGCCGCCGCGCTGTTGTCGTCGAGCGCCAGCGTGCGGACCTTCAGGATGGAGCCGAGCAGCTCCATGTGCGCGCCGCGCTGGTTGAAGACGATGAACACCACCGCCACCAACACAACGGCGAGACCGATCCCAACGAAGGGCGCCAGCTTGATATAGGGTTCGAGTTTTTCTTTCAGATAGGGGTTCATTCAATCGCCCAAGAATTTGCCGACCGCCTCGAGGCCGGCGACGTTGTCGCAGACCGCTTTGATGCCGGCCGTCAGCGGAATCGCCAGCACCAGGCCCGGCGCGCCCCAGATGACGCTCCAGAACATCAGCGCTATGGTTACCACCAGCGGGTTGAGGTGAACGCGCGGCCCCACGATCTTCGGGTACAGCAGGTTCATCGCAATCATGTGGAACAGCGCGACAATCGAGAGAACGATGACATACGACGCCAGGTTCTTGTAAATTGCGAGCGCCGCGAAGAACGGAGGGAGCATGGCCAGCGGCAGTCCGATGTAAGGCACCAGGCTCAGGAAGCCGCTGAAAGGGCCCACCAGGAACGCATAGGGCAGATGGAATCCCCAGAAGACCGCGGTGCTGGCAGCCGCCAGCAGCAGCCCCAGAACGAAGTTTCCCACCACGAAGGCCCGCACCATTCTGGCGATGCCGTCCACCGACTTGGCAGCCATCAGCCGCGCGTCCCCCTGGAAAATCTGCAGGAAGCTGCGGTAGATGTGCTCCCGCCAGCTCAGCATGAAGTAGACCAGGAAGGGAATGAACGAGGTCATCAACAGGACCTGGTAGACCGGTCCCAGGTGCGTATAGAGGAAGTCCACCAGCGGCGGCCGCTCGGGGTGTATGCGAACCTCGGTAACCACCGGCTGAGCGGACGCGGGCGCCGCAACCACCGGCTCGGGAGCGCCCCGGCGCCGCGGCTTCTTCTGCTGCTGTTGCTGCGCCCGTTCCTGATCGCGGACGCGCTTGGGCACCACCAGGTTGACGATCGATTCCTCGAGCGATTCGGCGCGCTCGATGACCTGATCGGCCACGTCGCTGATTCTCTGGCCGTACTTCGGCAGGTCGTCCGCCAGGCCCGTGGCCTGGGCATAGACGGCCAGGCCCAGCAGGTAGACAACGCACACGCCAATGGCGCAGACCAGGAAACTAGCCAGGCCCCGGGGCAGCCGCAGCCGCATCAGCAGGGCCACGAACGGCTCCAAAATGAAGGCGATGATCACCCCGGTCGAGAGCGTCACCAGGAAGGCGCGGCCATAGTAAAGGATTCCAATCGCGCCTGCCAGCGCGATGACCGATAAGCCGAAACTGCTTGGGCTCAAGGTCCGGATCGGACGCGGAGCGACAGCCACGAAGAACAGACCCCTGCAATTGCGGGTGCTACCCGCACTCAAAATGTCAAACGCTACTGTAGCACGGTGCGCCTTATAATGAAATCGGCGGCGCGACACCGCGGCGCCTGAAACATTTTGGAACCTTCTCGGAACGCGCGGATCCTGGCCCTGGACGTGGGCAAACGCCGAATCGGAGTCGCCGTCAGCGACGAATTGGGGTACACGGCACAGGGTCTCGATACCATCCAACGAACGAAGACTCGGGAGGACTACGCGGTGGTTTCGCGCCTGGCTTCCGAGAAAGGGGTCGGAATGATCCTGATCGGGAACCCGGTCAACATGAGCGGCCTGGAGGGCCGGCAGGCGGAGTGGGTCCGTCACTTCGCCCAGGGATTGGAGGCCCGCAGCGGCCTGCCCATACGGCTCTGGGACGAGCGGCTGACCTCGGTCGAGGCCGGGCGCGTCCTGCGCCAGAGCGGGGTCAGCATCGAGAAGCGCGCTCGCGCCGTCGATCGCCTCTCCGCCGTCATCCTGCTGCAAAGCTATCTCGACTCTCTGGGAATGGCGGGGCCCGCATGAAGGGCCGTCACTTCGTAGTGGGTGCGTTCGCGACCGTCGTGCTCGCGATTGCCCTGGTGGCCGTCTGGATTCTGACCCCCAGCGTGGGACCTCACGAGCAGTGTTTCGTCGTCATTCCCCGAGGCGCCAACGCGCGGCAGATCTCGGGGATCCTCGCCGACGGCGGCGTCATCGAGCACCGCTTGCAGTTTCTCCTGGTGCGCGCGCTGCGGCCGCGAGTGAAGCTCAAGGCGGGCGAGTACATGTTCAAGGAACGCCTGAGCATGTGGCAGGTCTTCGACCGCATCGTGCGCGGCGACGTCTTCTATTACTCGCTGGTGGTGCCCGAAGGCAACAGCACCTTCGATATCGCGCAGACGCTCGAGCGGCAGAAGATTATGCCGGCGGCGGCGTTCCTCGACGCGGCCCGCGATCCCACGACGATCCGCGATCTGGACCGGCGCGCGCCGTCGCTCGAGGGTTACCTTTTCCCCGACACCTACCGCGTGACGCGGCATACGACGGCGGCGCAGCTTTGCAAAATGATGACGGACCGTTTCCGCAAGGCCTGGGTCACGCTTGGGCCGCCAGCGGTGGGTCCGCATGACGCCGTGACGCTGGCCTCCATGGTGGAACGGGAGGCGAAGCTGGCCGCCGAGCGGCCGCTGATTGCCTCGGTCTTCGCGAACCGCCTGCGCATCGGCATGGCGCTCCAATGCGACCCCACCACCATCTACGCGGCCCAGCAGGAAGCCCGCTATCGCGGCGTTATCCACCAGTCGGACCTGGCGAGCCAGGACCGGTACAACACCTACCAGCACGCGGGACTTCCGCCCGGTCCCATCGCGAACCCGGGCCTGGCGTCGATCCGCGCCGCGCTCCAGCCGGCTACCACCGACTATTTGTATTTCGTCGCGCGCCCGGATGGCTCCGGCGCGCACCAGTTCTCGAAGGAACTGGCGGACCACACCCGGGCTGTCGAACAATATAGGCGTGGCGTCCAGAACCGGAAAAGGCAAGCGGCAGGCGTTGCGCGCCTGGGTTGAGGAGCGCCGGCCGGAGCGCATCGCCGAATCCGATTTCGACGAGCTACTGGGTGCGCTCGCACCGGTCAGCGAAAGTTACCTGCGGCGCCTGTTGCGCGAAACCGGCATTCCGCTGACCCCGCTTGCAGGCGGCATCCGCCAGGATTCCTTCGAGAACCTGGAGCGCACGCTGATCGAGATGGAGCGTGAATACGCGGCGGCCGTCTCGAGCGGCGACACCTCCCGCGCCAGCGCCTGCCGCCGGGCCGCGATCGCCGCCAAGGACCACGCCCGCTTCTCGCTCCGCAGCCCCACGCTGACCCCGGACCAGCGCGCCGCCAAGGAAGAAATGCTGCTCTGGCTGCTCACCTGGCTCGAGAATCCGGGCGTCTTCCCCGCCTGGCTCTCGCTAAGGAAGCAGGCGGTGCGGTAACCTGTCGTAATGCCGCGGGGTCGAAACGAAACAATGGACAAAGACCTTTGACGATCCCGTTCTGTCCGCCTACGCCTGCCCGCGCGGCAACGGCACTCCTATTTCTCCTTTCGGCGATTGCCACGGCCCAGCAGCCAGCCGCCCAGCCGTCGTCAACTCCGCCTCCCACCCCGCCGCCAGCGGCTGCTGGACCGGCCGATCCCGTCGTGCCCGTCGCAACGCCAGATGAGCGGATCTTCGTGATCCCCACCTACCGCACCGCTGAATCCTCGCTGCCGTTCGGGCCCTCAACGGCGAAACAGAAGATGCGTATCGCCGCCAAGGACTCCTTCGACTGGCCGCTGTTCCTGACCGGCGGGGCTTCCGCCGGTCTGTACCAGATCGAAGGCCAGAATCCCTCTTTCGGCCAAGGGGTCAAAGGCTACGCGCTGCGCTACGCCACCTCCTGCGGCGACCGGATGATCGGCAACATGATGACCGAGGGCATCTGGCCTTCGATCCTGAAGGAGGACCCGCGCTATTTCCGGCTCGGATCGGGGAGCTTCGGACATCGCATCTGGTATGCGGCCACGCGCATCTTCGTCACGCGTCTCGATTCGGGCGGCACGAGCTTCAACTTCTCGGAGGTGATTGGCAACTCCGTAGCTACGACTATCGGCAACGCCTACTACCCCGACAGGCGGGACGCCCGGGACAACGTCGAAAGGCTGGCGACGCAGTTGGGGAGCGATACCGTCTCCAAGGTCCTGAAGGAGTTCTGGCCGGACGTCAAGCGCAAGGTGTTCAAGCGCGGCCCCTCTTTGCAACCCGAACCCGCACCTGGGAAGTAAGTGACGTTACGGTGGCGCTTGGCCTTCGTCAATAACCTTGAGGTCAGGACAACATGTTGAGCAGACGTGACCTGTTGAACATCATTCCCGCCGGTGCGGCGAGCTGCATGGGCTGTGCAAGTGTAGCCCTATGCGCACAGGAGTCCACGCATTCAACCGCCTCGCCGGCCATGTTGACGGGCCCTGGTGCTAGCGCAGACATGACCTGGGAACAGGCCTTCCGGTTTCGCTACAAGGGATACATCCGCCTGATGAAGAGACTCTCGGCGCTAATTGGCAACGACAAGTTCCCAGCGCTGTTAACCGAAGCGTCATCTGAGGTATCCGCAGACGCACCCATGAAAGTCAAGCCGGAACCCGGCCGGGATGTGGAGAACTTTATCAGCTACTTCCTGAACGAGCTGATGGCCGCTCCGATCTACCGTTCTGCTCTCAAATGGGAAATCATCGAAAAGAGCTCAACGGCCCTCGAATTCAGGTTTTCGCAATGCCTCTGGGCCAGTACGTTTCGCGCCGAGGACGCTGGCGCGATCGGGTACGCGACTGTGTGCCATGGAGACTACGCATACACTAAAGCGATCAGCCCTCGCATCAAGTTGGTCCGCACAAAGACGCTCATGCAAGGCCACGATTGCTGCAACCATCGTTTTGTCCTCGACAGCTGATACCGACTGCGCCGAGCGGACGCGCCCCCGCGCTACCGCGGGTCCAGACCGGCCGAGAAGAGCAGCGAGTACGAGATCCAGGCGACCGCGGCTGCGGCCGGGATCGTGAGCCCCCAGGCCCAGACGATATTGGTCGCGACGCCCCAGCGCACCGCCTTCAGCCGCTGTATCGATCCCACGCCCGTGATGGCGCCGGTAATGACGTGCGTGGTGGATACTCCCACGCCCACCGCCGTCGCCACCAGGATGGATATGGCCGCCGCAGTCTCCGCGCAGAAGCCGCCGCGCGGCCGCAGCTTGGTGATCCGCGAGCCCACCGTGTGTACGATCCGCCAGCCTCCTGAGAGCGTTCCCAGTCCGATGGCGGAGCCGGCCGCGGCAATCACCCACACCGGCACGCGAAATTCCTTGAGAAACCCCGTGGTCACCAGAACCCCGGTGATGATCCCCATCGTCTTCTGGGCGTCGTTGGTGCCGTGAGCGTAGCTGAACAACGCCGCGGAGACAAGCTGAAGTTTGCGGAAGTACACGTCCATCTTCTTGGGCGTCGAGCGGCGGAACAGCCAGTAGACGGACGCCATGAGGATATAGGCCAGCACCAGCCCAATCACCGGCGAGAGGACCATGAAGATCAGCGTCTTGATCCAGCCGCTCCAGATCAGCACGCTGAAGCTGTGCGCGAAGCCCCGGCTGAATGCGGTGCGCGCCATCGCCGCGCCGGCGTATCCGCCGAACAGCGCGTGCGACGAACTGGTGGGCAGGCCGAACCACCATGTCACCAGGTCCCAGAAAATAGCGCCGATCAGCCCGGCCAGAATCACGTAGACCGTGACCGCCTTCAGATCCACCATGCCCGTGCCCACCGTATGCGCCACCGCGGTGCCGAAGGTGAATACGGAAATGAAGTTGAACAGGCCGGCCCAGATGACCGCCTGAAGCGGCGTCAGAACGCGCGTGGCTACTACGGTGGCGACGGAATTGGCGGCATCGTGGAACCCGTTGAGGAAGTCGAAGACCAGCGCGACTGCCGTGATGACGATGACCAGAATGAGCGCGGAGGACATCAGGGCCTGGGCATTTTCGGAGGCGTCAGCTGTTCTTCACGACCACATTCTGCAGGACATCGGCTACGTCCTCGCAGCGGTCGGTGGTGTCCTCGAGGAACTCGTAGATTTCTTTCTGTTTGATGAGAGCGATGGGGTCCTTCTCCTGCTGGAACAACTCCGCAACCGCGCGGCGAACCAGCAGATCCGCGTAATCCTCCAGGCGGTTGACTTCGATGCAGTCGTCCAGCAGCTTCTCGTCCTTATCCAGCTTCTCGAAGGCCTTTTCGAGCGACCTGGCGCAATCGCGCACCACCTCGCACAGCTCGACCACGGTCGGCGGAATCGGCTCCAGACGGTAGGCCACCATGCGGTAGGCCGCGTCCTCGATCCCGTCCAGAACGTCATCCAGGCTCGAGGAGAGCGCGTGAATGTCTTCCGGATCGAGCGGCGTGATGAAGGTCTGGTTGAGGCGGGTGAAGGTGTCGTGGATGATCTCATCCCCCTCGTGCTCGATCTGCTGTATGCGCGCGGCCGCGCGGGAGAGGTGCGAGTTGCCCTCCTTCACCGCGTCGTACAGAATGCTGGACGCCTCGTTGATGAGGCGGACCTGATCCAAGAAGGAGGCGAAGAACTTTTCCTGGCGTGGTAGTAGTCTCATCTGGCTGTAACCGGTTTGTAACCGGGAAGAACCGATTCTCTCACCACGGGAAATAGCAGGTCAATCGGACCGGCTTAACATTCGGGCTCCCGCCACGAGGCGCGGCTCGGCCGGGCGCGAAACGGACTAGCCGGCGGCCTGCTTGGCTAGCGCGGCCTTCTTCAGCGCCTTCTTTTGGCGCCGCGGCAGGCGGGACTTGTTCTTCTTGGCCAGTTTCGGCACCTTCAAGGACTTCGTCTGCGGCTTGGGTTCGCTCACGGGTTCCGGAGCGGCAGGCGCTGCCTCAGCGGCCTTGTCGGCTTTCGCGGCCTTCTTGTCGGCTTTCTCAGCCGTCTTGTCGGCTTTCTCAGCCGTCTTGTCGGCCTTCGCGGCCTTCTTGCCGGCTTTCGCGGCCTTCTTCTCCTCCGCGTTTGCGTCACTCACCGGGCCGCCGTCGGCCTCTTTCTTCTTCTTGTCTGCCATATCTTCCTTCCCGTCCGGCGAACTCCCCGGTACATAGAGGGTAGCATCTTACACGCGCTCAGAAAGGTGGGGTGGCGTTGATCAGAGCAAGCCGATGAACTCGTCCAACGAGAGGTTCGCATCGCGAATGATCGCGCGCATCAGGGGCTCTTTGATCGTCCGGCCTGGATGGACAGGTACCGTGGTTCGAGCTTTCGTCTCAGGATGGATCAACATCAGGTGGCTCCCTCTTTGCCGGTCCTCGACAAACCCGGCGCGCTTAAGCGCGCGGACGACCTTTCGCGCGGTCAGGGAGGGAAGCTTGGCCATCGGCTAAGCGGGAACGGAGACGGGAACGGTCACTCTTCCCTGGAAGGATTGCCCTTCCTCGGGAATAGGTTCCCCATGGGCGGCCAAGCTTTCCAGATAGAGGGCGATAGCTTCCTTGACGTTGCGCTCCGTCCCCTCCAGGGTCTCGCCCTGCGTGTGACAACCGGGCAGAGCCGGAACGAATGCCACGTAACCGCCCTCCGAAGCCTGTTCGTAGAAAACGGAATAGGAGAAAGTCTTAGAGGCCCTGCTTCTCATCACCTTCATTGTAAGAGGGCGGGCTCGAATCGGCAAACAGGATTCGTCGTCCGGGATCGCCGCCCTACCTCGGCACCGCCCCGCAAGCAGCGCAGAACGTCGCGCGCGGTGAGCGGAGCGGCTTGCCGCAGGCGCGGCATGGCTCTCCCAGGATGGAGAGCTGATGATGCATGATGGCGTTCGCGTGGCACTCGGGCCAGCCTGTCAGCCGCTCGTACCATTTCCGGACTGGCGCAAACCGCTCCCCCAGGGTGCATTTTCCCAGAGGGACATTCCATTGCCGCCGGAACTCCTTCGTTGCTCTCATGCACTCGCCGTACAGACGAAAAGCCTCGGCGTATTCCTGTTCGTCGAGCATCGGCATCTCTTGGCGGCAACGCCAGCACCAGAGAATCTTCATGGCTCAGTTCATTGTGCCAGACGCTACGGTTCCAGAGGAATTGCCGTTGAGTACTTCACTGAAGTCACTCAACCCCTTAGACCGCCGGGTGAACTACTGCCGGACACGCAGGCCCGCACTCACTCGCCATCGTCCAACACCCGGAACGCCCCCTCCCCCGCCCTGGCCGACGCGTCCACATCCAGAAACCGCGTGTCCAGGAGCCGCGAGGGATCGAGGTTCGACATGGCCGCCAGTAGGTGCTCCTTGAGGTCCGGATACTGGCTCTCCAGGTTGGCGAACAGGTCGCGTAGCGTGCGCCGCACCGTGCCGGTTTTCTGCGAGCAGCCGCAGGGAACCAGCGGTGCGCCGGAGGCCTCGGCGTACTGGCGCGTCACGTCCTCGGTCACGAACACCAGCGGCCGGATGAGCCGGAACTGCCTGTCGCGCGAGTGCGTCACCGCCGGCAGCGCACTCAGCTTGCCGGTGAAGAGCGCGTTCCGCAGCAGCGCCTCACAGAAATCGTCGGCGGTGTGTCCGAAGGCGATCACGTTCGCGTTCAGGCCGCGCGCCACCTCGTAGACCGCGCGGCGGCGGTAGCGGCTGCACAGATCGCATCCGTGCTCGGGCTGGTCTTCGAGCAACTTCAGGGAGGGCGCATCGCGGAAGTAGGTCCAGGGCACGCCTTGCGCTTTGAGGTACTCCGCCAGCGGCTCGATCGGGCGCAGGAATTTGCCCTGCTCGATGGTGAAGGCGCAGACCGAAAACTCCACCGGCGCGCGCGCAGTCAGCAGCATCAGCGCGTGCAGCAGCGTGAGCGAATCCTTGCCGCCAGAAAGCGCCACGGCCACGCGGTCGCCGTCGCGAATCATCTTGAAGCGGCCGATGGCCTCGCCGACTTTCCGCAACAGGGTCTTCTCGACGTCCACAATTTATTATAGGGAGGTGGTGTCCCGAACCGGTTCGACCGCGATCTCTCCCGCACGCGCGGCCGCCTTTGAGATTCTGCGGCTGGTGGAGCAGGGCGGATACGCCGCCGATCTCCTATACAGCCGCACCTCCGGCTTCGATTCGCGCGACGCCGGCCTCGCCTCCGAAATCGTTCTGGGCTCGCTGCGCTATCGGGGCCAGCTCGATTTCCTGATCGAACATTTCTCCGGCCGCGCCGCCGCGCGCCTGGACCCGGAGGTGCGCATCGCGCTGCGGATGGCCATCTACCAGATCCGCTACCTGAGCCGCGTCCCGGCGCACGCCGCGGTGACCGAAAGCGTCGAACTGGTGAAGCAGGCACGAAAGCGGTCGGCCGCGCCGCTGGTGAACGCGGTGCTGCGCAAAGTGAATCGCGAGCCGGTGGACTGGCCGGACCGCGCCGTGGAGCTCTCGCACCCGGCCTGGCTGCTCGAGCGTTGGGACGGGCAGTTCGGGCCAGCGACCGCGGAGAAGATAGCGCGCGCGAACCTGGCGCCGCCCGAAACGTACGTGCGAATCGTGGGAGAGGCGAAAGGCCCGCTGGTTGAGCCTACCGAAGTTCCCGGCTGCTACCGCTTGACCTCTGGCCCCGCTGACGGCCTACGCATACAAGACATCGGCTCGCAGTCGATCGTCCCGCTGCTCGATTTGCGTCCCGGCCAAACGTTCCTGGACCTCTGCGCCGCGCCGGGCAACAAGACCGCACAGGCGCTCGAAGGCGGCGTGCACGCTGTGGCTTGCGATATACACCTGAGCCGTCTGAGCCACATGAAAGGGCTCGGCTGCGGCCTGGTGGTTCTGGACGGCGCCCGCCCTCTTCCGTTCGGATCCCGCTTCGACCGCATCCTGGTGGATGCCCCCTGCTCGGGCACCGGGACGCTCGGCCGGAACCCGGAAATCAAGTGGCGCCTGGAGCCGGCGGACCTGGCCGAGTTGCATTCGCGGCAGGTAGCTCTCCTGAGAAACGCGCTGGAACGGCTGGCGCCGGCGGGACGTCTGGTGTATTCAACCTGCTCCCTTGAGCCCGAGGAGAACGAGGATGTGGTTCGAGAGGCCGGGGCGCGGGTGGAAAGGCTGTGGCGGCGCCTGCCGGGCCGGGACGCCGGAGACGGTTTCTTCGCTGCTGTGCTAACATCGGACTAGCTCGTAAATGGTTCAAATCGTTCCATCTATCCTCTCCGCCGATTTCGCCCGGCTGGGGGAGGAGATCCACAAAGCGGAGCAGGGCGGCGCCACGATGTTGCACGTGGACATCATGGACGGCCACTTCGTCCCGAACCTGACGGTGGGGCCTCCGGTGGTGCGGTCCATACGGGCAATCACCAAGATGACGCTGGACGTTCACCTGATGGTGAGCGATCCGGACAAGTACGCCCCCATCTTCATTGAGGCCGGCGCCGACCAGGTCTCGGTTCACCTGGAGGCGGCGCGGCACCTGGATGGCACCCTGCGGTCGATCCAGAGCGAGGGCATTCCGGCCGGAGTTGTGCTGAATCCCTCGACGCCGGTTGCCGTGCTCGAAGACGTTCTGGGATTGGTGGACTACGTGCTGATTATGAGCGTAAACCCGGGGTTCGGCGGCCAGCGCTTCATCCCTCGCGCGCTCGACAAGATTCGTGCGCTGGCGCAGCGGCGTAAAGAGCTCGGGTTGAATTTCGCCATCGAGATTGACGGCGGCGTGAATGAGGAGAACCTGGCGGACATCGTGCATGCAGGATGCGATTGGATCGTGAGCGGAGCGTCCATTTTCAAGACCCCCGATCCAGCCGCCACCGTGGCCAGGATGCGACAGATCGCGCAAGACGCAACCGCCGTTCGGGTGTAGGATTATAAGACTGGGTTGCCGGACTTCGAGTTTGGCGCCCGCAGAGTGTCCTGAGCAAGAGATCTATGAAGGTTCGGCAAAACAACATCCCCATTGGGCTTATTCTTATCGTCATGGCGGGCCTGACGTGCTCCTGCGCCTACAAGGTGCGCAAGTACGCCAGCCCGATCGTCAAGGACACGCAGCAGCCCGACAAGGTCCTGTTCGATTCTGCGATTCACGACCTTGAGCATGGCCGCTACGAAGTCGCGCGGCTGACGCTGAACACCCTCATGAACACCTACGACCAGAGCGAGTACATGGCCAAGGCCAAGCTCGCGCTGGCGGACAGTTGGTACCGTGAGGGCGGCTCGCACGCTTGGGCGCAGGCCGAGGCCGAGTACAAGGACTTCGGGCTCTTCTATCCCACGATGGAAGAGGCCGCCGAGGCGCAGGAGAGGGTCTGCGAGATCGAGCTGAAGCAGATGGACAAGGCGGACCGCGACCCCACGCACGCGCTCCGCGCGGACACCGAATGCCGCACCCTGTTGACGCAGTATCCCAATAGCAAGTACGCCGTGATCGGCCAGCAGAGGCTGCGCGAGATCCAGGAAGTGCTGGCGGAAGGCGAATTTCGGGCCGGCGCGTTCTATTACGGAAAGGGAGTCTACTATTCGGCGGCCAACCGGCTGCAAGGCCTCGCCGACCACTATCCGCTGTATAGCCAGTCGGACGATACGCTCCTAAAGCTCGGCGTGTCGTACTCCAAGCTCGGCCCCAGGTTCCGCAACCAGAGCGCCGATGCCTTCGCCAGGCTGGTGCGCGATTACCCGCTCAGCCCGCTGGCCGACCAGGCGAAGAAGCGGCTGAAGGAGATGGAAAAGCCGATCCCCGACCCGGACCCGGTATCGCTGGCCCGCCAGAAGTACGAAATCGAAAATCGCACCAAAGAAGGTAGGTTTAGCCGCTTTTTTGCCGTTTTTAGCGGTCATCCGGACATTTCGATGGCCGCCAAGTCCGGGCAGCCCTCCATGGAAACGCTGCGGCCGGCGACGCCGGTCTCGGTGCCTGTCGAAGCGACGGCGGGCGCGGGCGGCTCGGACGTTACCGCCAGCCCCATCACTGGAACTTCGGCGCTCGACACCAAGCCGGACGCCCGTACGCGGCCAAACGCCGGCCAGCCGCCGGCGCAGCAATCGGACCCGCCCCCCCAGACCAAATGAGCCGGATCCTCTTGGCTGACGACAGCCCCCATGCCCAGCGCATGGGCGAGAGGATTCTGCGCGAGGAAGGGTTCGAGGTGGTGACCGTCACCGACGGCGAGACGGCTCTCATACGTCTGGAGGACGTGGATCCGGACGTGGTGTTGGCCGACGTCTTTCTGCCGCTCCATTCGGGCTTCGAGATCTGCCAGTACGTCAAGAGCCAGCCCCGTTTCCGGCACGCGCGCGTCGTTCTGCTGGCCGGGCTGCTGGAGCCGGTGGACGAAGCGGCGGTGATCCGCGTGGGGGCCGATGCCGTCTTGAAGAAGCCCTTCGAGGCCTCCGCCATGGTGGCGGCGATCCGGCCGCTGGCCGAGGCCGCGCAGGCGGCTCGCGAGGAACTCCCGCTAGTCCGCAACGCACCGGGCGCCTCGCCGGAAGAAGCCGCGGCAAAGCCCGACGCCCCGGAGGCCACCGCGGAGGCCGAGACAGAGGCAAAGCCTGACGCCCCGGAGGCCACCGCGGAGGTCGAGACAGAGGCAAAGCCTGACGCCGCAGAGGCCACGGTAGAGGTCGAAACGGCGCCGCAGGCCGCGCCCGAGCCCGAGCCCGCGCCGGAACCTGTGGAGATCGCCGCGGAGGTCCCAGACGATCCGCCGGTGGTTGTCGAGACGACTCCGGAGGCCAGTCCCGCCATCGACGAGGAGCGCGTCCGGGCGGCCGTCACGATCGCGCTCGACCGGGCCATGCCCGCCATGATCGACGAGATCACCGAATGGGTGCTCGCGGCTTTGGGACAATAGACTGCGATGCCCGACAACAGCTTCGATATCGTCTCCAAGATCGACCTCAACGAGGTCAACAATGCCATCAACCAGGCGATGAAGGAAATCGTCGTCCGCTTCGACCTGAAGAACTCGAAGTCTCAAATAGAGCTGAACGAGAAGGACAAGAAGATTCTGCTCTCGAGCGCCGACGAGTTCAAGCTGCGGGCGATTGTCGAAATTCTGGAAGCGCGGCTGGTGAAGCGCGGCGTGCCGCTCAAGGGTCTCACTTACGGTGAGGTCTCGCAGGCGGCCGGCTCAACGGTGCGGCAGGAGATTTCGATCCAGGCGGGAATTCCGATCGAGAAGGCGCGCGAAATCGTCAAGAAAGTGAAAGAGGCCAAGCTGAAAGTGCAGGCCTCGATCCAGGGCGACCTGGTGCGCGTCAGCGGTAAGAACCGGGACGACCTTCAACAGGTGATCCAGTTGCTGCGCGCGCAGGATTTCGGCATCGACACGCAGATCGCTAACTACCGCACCTTCTGAAGGGCGGAATGGCGCGCACGATCCAGTCTCTTCTGCTGCCTGGGCCGGCCGGACAGTTGGAAGCGCTCCTCGAAGAGCCTGAGGACGCCCCGCCCCGTCACGCGGCGCTGGTGGCGCATCCGCATCCGCTCTACGGCGGCACCATGCACAGCAAAGTGGTCCACCGGTTGGCGCGCGGGTTTCGCAGAGGCGGGGCTGCCGTTCTGCGGTTCAATTTCCGCGGCGTGGGCGCGAGCGAGGGCGTCTACGATGGCGGCTCCGGCGAAGTGGAAGACGCGCGCGCCTGCCTGGCTTGGCTGCGTTCCCGCTATCCCCTGCTTCCCTACACGCTGGCCGGATTCTCTTTTGGCTCCGGCGTGGCGCTGCGGCTGGGATGCGAGTCGATGACGGCGGAGCGGGTGGTCGCCGCCGGCTTTCCGCCCCGCATGGGCGAGCCCGAAAGGCTGGCGGCCTGCACCGCGCCGCGCATCTTCATTCAAAGCACGCACGACCAATACGGCCCGAGGGCGGAGTTCCAGGCGTTCTTCGACGCGCTTGCGGAGCCCAAACGGCTGGTCTGGATCGAGGCGGCGGACCACTTTTTCGCGGGCGGTCTGGAGGAGCTGGAGGAAGCGGCTTTGCGGTGTCTGGGGACAGCGTGAGGGTTCCCCTGAGCCCCGCGACCGCTGACGTCGCTGGCCGGAACGGGTATCGGCGCGGCCGGTACTGACACCCACGGACAGGGCCGTGGTCGCAGGGATCACGTTCAGCGAGGTGTTGGCATGAGAGCAGCTGAGGCGGCGGCTTGGGCGTTAGACGGCCGAGCGCTGCCCCGCTGCGCTGTCAGGGCTGAACTGAGGGGGGCGCGACTGATTTGGTCACGAGGTCCTTGAGGACTCGGCACTTCGAGGCATTCTTAAACAGGCTGGCGGGATATGCGCCCGCATAGTGCTCGAGGACGTCGTGAACCGTGGCTGCAAGCGATTCACTCACTGTGCTTTTGACCGTGGCCGCCAGCTCAACTTCGGTCTCTCCCCCTTGCGGCGATTTTGCCCTCAGCACGTGAAACACGATGTGCAGCACGAATCGATTTCCATGGATCGCGATGAGACTTTCCTTCCCGCTACCGTGCTGCTGCTCGATCCTCAGCTGAGTTTCGCACAAGCGCAGTACGGTGACCGCACGCCAAAGCGCTTTCGCGGTTGTAGCCGGATTGAAGATCGCAGTGTACGGAGGTTTTGTGATGTCCTCATACAGCATGCCAACCTCGCGTTTTGCCTGAACGGCGAGCGCAACGTCTGGCATCGAGCATGCCAGTGCGACCGCGGCCTCGTCGAGAGTGCAGCCGGAATCTCCCTGAGGTGGCTGTTCACCTGTCTGGTAGGCGTACTCTTTCTGGTGCTCCAAAAAGAGCTCCGTTCTCAATCGTTTTTGGTTCGGGTCAAGAGCCGCAAAATCCCGTTTCTCGATACGGTTCTGCGTATTTGCGGCGCGCGTGAGGTCGTCCCCAAACCCGGCCGGGCACTCTTCGAGCGAGACAAGCCTCACCAGCACGCGCCCGCTGCTCAGAGCGGGGCCATTGGTCTTTGCGACGTCCACGATCGTTCCGACAGTCTGAGCACCGTTTACGACGCTGGCGCCACGACCATCGAATGTTCCAGTTTCGTTGTTTGGACCGCCGAGGGGTTTCTTGCGCAGAGTCTCGCAGACGATCGTTATTCCGTTATTGAAGTACCAAAACCGTTCGGAGTTCTGGGCCAAGGTCTTGGCGATAGAGTCGTTTACTTCAGTGAGGCCTTTGAACTGTCTCAGGTTCTTGGCCGTCAGGCGATTGCCAAACTGTCCCCACGAGGCGATGTCCGTGACGGCCACTTGGCCGTAGTAGGCCAGGTAGGGCTTTTGCAGCATTCCCCATTGGTGGAGCATCACCTCCAAATCCACCGCATCCCCCGCCGCCCCGCTCGCCACTATAGTGTGCAGTTCTCCCTGGTTCAGAGTCCGGAGGGACATCACCTCAGAGGGACTGTTCATCTCACCGAGGAGGTCGTTCAGCGGAGATCGAGCCTCAACGGAGAGAGGCTGCTCACCAGTGTAAGCGAGCACCAGCGTAAATCGGGCTGCGGCGTCCGACAGAGCGGCAAAGACCTTGTCCTTGTGACGGTCCATCTTGGCGTTGAAGCGATCGAACTTTGCATCCAGGAGATCCCTCACGCCCTGGATGAACTTGTGGACGTCGCCGACCTCAACGCTTCCGTTACCGCTGGACAGCCACTTCGATTGAACCACGAAGCAGTTCCTCTCGGCTGCGTCGTAGTACACGGCATCGATGCCGTTGTCTCCAGCGCCGTCTGTGACACACTGCGCGGCAGCGAGGTCGTCCAAGTTGCCCAGTTCAGCGATTGGGAACGCGGCCAGGCAACGTGTCAAGCGAGCTTTCTCCCTCTGATCCTCCGATGCGGTGGCGACGTCAGACAGATCGACGTGGTCCCCAAATCGCTCCAACACATTGTTCCTGATGTGGCCAACGTGAATGACACTCATGATTCCCCCAGCGTACTACGGCGCCCTTGCTCTGCGGCGAGAGCCGTTCTGCGGCAGTCTTGGCGGAAAAGCGGCTGGTGCCAAGGTACCCGCGCCTCAGGCCGCGCGGTCACGAGTGACACTTGGCCGAGTCCCCAACCCATAGAAATCGCTCCAACCGCTTGCCAGCCGCGTGGGCACTTCTTTCTTCTGGGGGAACCCACGCCAGACGGCGTTGGCCGCATTACCGTCCCATCGGTGACCAACTCCGGCCAGACACTTCCGCTCACCGCGCGATATCCGTGCGGCTTCTCGTTCGAGCACCGGGTGATCGTGCGGCGCTTCGGGTCGCGCAGCTTCCTGGCCGGTGCCTTCGTTGGCTAGGAGAAGTTGGGGAACTGGACGGGCCGCGGCCTAGGTGGCGGCGTGGCGGAGTTCGCGCTCGACCTTGCGGGTGGCGCGTTCGCTGATCAGATCCGCGATGCGGCTCAGAAGGCCGGGCAGGTCCTCCGGCTCAATCAGAACGGTGGCGGAATTCCGGGGGGCCCGGGCGCGCTTGCGATGATCCTGATAGGTGGTAACCAGGGCAGTCGCCGGCTTGTAGTCCATCATACGGGCGTGCGCTAGTACTTTCAGCCCAGCCTCGGGAGATTCCATGCGCAGATCGGTCAGCACCAACTCGTATTCGCTGTCGTCCAGCTTTCCGACAGCCTCTGCCGCGGTGGCTGCGGCATCGACACAGTACCCTCCCGCCTCAAGCACGGTCTGGAGGGTGAGACGCGACGTCATGTCGCCGTCAACAAGCAAGACTCGTGCCAACTCGAGTCCGCGACTTCGAGGAATACGGTAAGACTTCGCCATCGACTTCCTTCATTTCAAGTCTAACCCAGCCTTCCCCAAAAATCACGGCATTTTCTTTGCCGTGGCTACAGTACTGGCAGGACTGAGGGTAAATTCAGAGCTTTACACCTACAGTCAGACCGTCCCGGAGGGGCACGATGCACGTATTGAAGTCTTTTGAATTGAATAGCCTATGGTTAAACTCGACAACCGCTCGCGAGGCCTTGTCCACGGGGTTGATGACGCGTTCGTGCCACAGCGTGTTGTCGCTCGCGAACAGCCCTCCGCGACGCAGACGAGGGGGAGCAGCCTCGAAAACCGCGGGGTAGCCGTCCTTGTTGACATCATTAAAAATGAAGTCGAATTCACCGCTGGTCTCGGCGAGCGCGGTGAGCGCAGCCCCTACATGAATATGCACACGGCCTGCGACGCCGGCACGCTCGAAGTACCATTTTGCGCGTTCGGCGTTGGCTGGATCGGCGTCGGTGTAGTGAATTTCAGCATTCGGTCCGGCAGCGCGCGCCAGCCAGAGGGTCGAATAGCCGATGGCGGAGCCAAGCTCAAAAATGCGCTTTGACTGGGACGAAAGTACTAGGACGGCCAGAAAAGACCCCACCGCAGGACCCACAATGGGGATCTTTCCGCGCTCCGCCTCCTCCTCCATCTCAGCCAGGATTTCGTCCCTGGGCGGGAGGAGACCCTGAATGTACTTTTCGATCTCCGGGTTGACGATCATCGCTTTCCGAAAACGCGCTCGAAGATGGCGCCGATGTTGCGAAGCTGGCGCTCGAGCGAGAACGCCTGCGCGATGTGCCCGTCGTCGAGCACGGCCTTGATCTCCGGGTCTGCTTCGACGGCGGCGCGGAAGTCCCCGCCCTGCTCCCAGCATCGCATGGCGTGGCCTTGCACCACGCGATAGGCGGTCTCGCGCAACATGCCGGCGGCGGCCAGGTCGTTCAGGAGCTGCGCGGAGAAGACCAGGCCGCCGGTTTGGTCCAGGTTGCGGCGCATGCGCTCGGGGAAGACGCGTAGGTGGCGTACCAGGCTGGTGGTGCGCGCGAGCAGGTAGTCGGTAAGGATGGTGGAATCCGGCAGGATGACCCGCTCGACCGAGGAATGCGAGATGTCGCGCTCGTGCCACAGGGCGATGTCCTCGAAACCGGCCTGGGCATTGGCGCGCACGACGCGAGCCAGACCGCAGATCTGCTCGCAGGTTACCGGGTTGCGCTTGTGCGGCATGACCGAGCTGCCCTTCTGACCCGCAGAGAAAGCCTCCTCGGCCTCGCGGACCTCAGTGCGCTGCAGGTGGCGCACTTCGAGCGCGATCTTTTCAAGCAAAGCCGCGATCAGGGCCAGTTCCGAGAGGTATGCGGCGTGACGGTCGCGGGAGAGCACCTGCGAAGCGATGGGCGCCGCGCGCAGGCCCAGCCGGGCGCAGATACGCTCCTCGGCCTCCGGCGGGATGTGCGAGAAGGTCCCGACGGCGCCCGAAACCTTCCCCACTTCCATGTCGTGGGCAGCGGCTGAAAAGCGCACTTCGTTGCGGATGGCTTCGTCGTACCACAGCGCGAATTTCAGGCCGAAGACGATGGGCTCGGCGTGAACGCCGTGGGTGCGGCCCACCTGCACCGTATCCTTGAACTCGAATGCCCGCTCTTTGAGGGCGGCGCGCAGATCGGCGAGGCCGGAGGCGAGCAGCTTCGAAGCCTGGGCGATCTGCAGGGCCTGCGCCGTATCGACGACGTCGTTCGAGGTGAGGCCGTAGTGCAGCCAGCGCGATGCGTCGGCATGCCCGGCCGCGGCGAGCGATTCGGCCACGGCTGTGGTGAAAGCCACCACATCGTGCTTGACCTCGCGCTCGATATCGAAGATGCGGGCGACGTCGAAGCCGGCGTGCTGGCGCAGCAGGCGCGCGGCATCTTTAGGAACCTCGCCCATTTCGGCGAGGGCTTCCGAGGCGGCCAGCTCGACCTCGAGCCAGGTCCTGAACTTGTTCTCATCGCTCCAGATGCGGCCCATTTCGGGCCGTGTGTATCGCGCAATCATAGCGGTCCTCTATAAATGGAAAGTCTCGGTCGGCTCGTGGTGGCCGGCGATCACCAGGCGGGTCACGAAGCCGCGGGCGGCGAGCGCCTGGCTGGCGGAGAGCCGGGCAATCTCCGGATGGTTGTTGTGCTCGCTCAGATGGCCCAGGACGAGCGTGCGAACGGCGGCATCGAGGTCCAGGCCGATGAACTGGGCGACGGCGTCGTTCGACAGGTGGCCGTTGCGGCTCATCACGCGCTGCTTGACGGCCCACGGGTAGGGCCCCACTTTCAGCATGTCGAGATCGTGGTTCGATTCGAGAATGAGCAGGTCGGTGCCGCGCAGGTGGAACTTGATCGATTCCGGGATATAGCCAAGGTCGGTGACCAAACCGATTTTGAGACCTTGAGAACGGAAGCAGAAGCCCACGGGGTCGGCGGCGTCGTGAGGGATGGTGAAGGTATCGATTTCGATGTCGCCGACGGCGAGCCGCACTCCGGCCTGGAAAGCCTCGACCTTGGCTTCATAGCCGTTCCAGGCGATGGCGGGGGCGGCCAGGCGGGTCAGGAAAACGGGCGCCTTCAGGCTCCTGGCGACGACCGGCAGGCCGGAGACATGGTCCGAGTGCTCGTGTGAAATGAGGATGGCGTCGATGCGCTCGAACTCCTCGCCGACGATGGCCAGGCGGCGCTTGAGCTCGCGGCGGCTGAGACCGCAATCGATGAGCAGGCGGGTGCGCGCGGTGGAGACCACGGTCGCGTTTCCGGAGCTACCGCTCGCGAGGACGGAGATCTTGAGGATGGGCCCTCCGCTGGGACTGTAAGTTGTAGGATACCGCGGAAAGAAGTATGGCCACGAATGAACGCGAATGGACACGAATGCGAACCCTTCCGAACCGGGGGACGGGCGGCGCTGGCGGGCCTGATCACGAAGGGCACTGTGAGTTATACTTACGACGCTGCGGGCAACGTGGCCTCGATGACCTCATCGAACGCGAACGGCATCCCGGTGGCCTGCCAGTATGACGAGCTGCGGCTGAAAGTGAGGTGCTGCTTGCAGATCCGTCGTGACTTGGTCTTCGTATCGAGCGTGCTTTTCACAATCGCGCTCGTGTCCCTCGTACCGCCGCAGGTTGCGGCTGTGCGTGCTATGTACCCTCCGGCTTCGATGGAACTTAGCGGAGCGTGGATGTTGGTTGCGAGGCTGGGTGGCGAACGCGGTGTCTGTTCGCTGACGATCATCCTTGTTGCCTTGATTGTCATTTGGGCGGGATACGTAAAGAGGGTCCGTTGGACTTGGTTTGTGATGTTCACCATAGTGTTCGGATGGGCATTCGCAGAGTTTGTATTGCCGTGGTTGTGGGTATGGATCGGGGCACCATCGAAATTGTTGCTGTCGGCGGTAAGAGGACCCAGCCTAGCTCAGGAGGTGGTCAAGGGAGCCCTAGTATTCTCGGTGATGGTAATCGCGCTTTTCCTGCCTGCAAGGGCGTTCTTCTCTCGAGGGCGCCGTTAGGAGGAATCACGGTGAGCAGGCGGGTGCGCGCGGTGGAGACCACGGTCGCGTTTCCGGAGCTACCGCTAGCGAGCACGGAGATTTTGAGGATGGGCCCGCCGCTGGGACTACAAGTTGTAGGATACCGCGGAAAGAAGTATGGCCACGAATAAACGCGAATGGACACGAATGGGAACCGCTGGCGAACTGGGGGGCGGCGCGGCCTGATCACGACACCGGCGTAATGGCGACAGGCGTAATGGCGAAGGGCACGCCGCAGGGCACGCTGGGCTATACTTACGGCGCAGCGGGCAACGTGGCCGATCTGCCGCCATCAATGGAGTGCATTGGTTGAGTGGCTGACTGTTTTCGGGGTTAGGTGGCTACATGAGTGAGGGCAAATGGTTTCGCGCGTCGCTGATAATATCGGGCGAGCAGCCGCCGCCAGACCAGATCAGCGCGTTGCTAGGGTTGCGGCCAACGCGGACCCACACGCGCGGGGAATCGCGCACTGGGAGGAGCGGGGCAGTCTGGGACCACTCCGTGTGGATCCTTCGGAGCCCGTTGAGCGACGATAGCGAGCCGTCAGAGCATATTGCGTGGATACTGGACGTAGTGGAGCCGAGACTTGGGGTTCTGAGAGAGATATCTAAGGCTGCTCGCGTAAAGCTGTTTTGCGGATTCTCCTCGGATAACGGGCAAGGCGGATTCACACTCGACGCGGCGATGCTGCGTCGGCTTGCCGAACTCGGAGTGCCGTTCGTGCTGGACCTATATCCACCAGAGGATAGGGATGAGCATCCGTGATCCGGTTGATCACGAAGCTCGCTGACGCCGCCCATGCACGTTGCGCTTCAAGACGGGCTAGAATGGGGATTCTCATGAAAGCCCGCGTGTTCGTTTCCTTGAAGGCAACCGTTCTCGATCCCCAGGGGCAGACCATCTGCGCCGCTCTCAATGGCTTGGGGCACAAGGCCATCGGCAGCGTGCGGCAGGGGAAGTTTTTCGACATCCAGCTTGCGCCCGGCGCCTCCGAAGAAAGCGCCCGGCAGGAGATGGAACAGATCGCCCGGGACGTGCTGGCCAACCCGGTGATCGAAGAGTTCCGCGTCGAGTTCCTGGACTAGCCCGCCGGGCGGAAGCACCGCCTGACCTTTTCGCCGCTGCGCCTTGAATTTTCGGCGCCGCGCGGCCGCCTGGCTGAGCGAACGCGGTTTCTCCCCTCAAGCTCCCCTCCCGTAACGCCGATAAGACCGTTGATGCTCATCGACGTATTGATCGTGGATGATTCGGCTGCCATCCGTAAAATTCTGCAGCGCGTCCTCCGGCAGGCGGAAGTGCCGATCGGCGAGGTTTACGAGGCCGGGGACGGTCTGGAGGCCATAAAGGCGCTGGACAGCCAGCGAGTGGACCTGGTTATGGCCGATATCAACATGCCCAACATGGACGGACTCCAGTTGCTGGATCACATCAAGACCACCGAGAAATGGAAACACCTCCCGGTGGTGATGGTGACCACGGAGGGCGGCGAAAGCAAGGTAATGTCGGCCGCCAAGCTGGGAGCGGCGGGGTACGTGCGCAAGCCCTTCTCGGCCGAACAGTTGCGCCAGACGCTCGATGCCATTTTCACCTAACCGGCAGGAAGGAATGCAATGAAAACGCTCGATCATCGGAAAGTATCTGACTCGATCCGGAACGCAACCCGCGAGGTGTTCTCCATGATGATGGGCATGGAGATCGAGGCCGAGCCAGTCTACGAAGAGACGAACACGACGGGCAACGTAGACGGCGTGGTGGCGATGATCGGGCTGGCGGGGCAATGGGTCGGCGGGGGGATCCTGCAGTGCGACGCGCCGCTGGCGCGCAAGTTCTACTCGTCCCTCCTGATGGCCGAGTGCCCGGAGACCAAAGACGGGGTCAACGAAGAGGTGCTCGATGCCGTGGCCGAGATCGCGAACATGATCATCGGGAACGTGAAGAACGAGATTGAACGGGATCTTGGGCAGCAGATCGGGATGGGCATCCCGAGCGTGGTCTTCGGCCGGAACTTCACGACGCGGAACGCGGGGAGCACGTGGATCGTGAACCCATTCTCGTGCGACGGCGGCCGGATGCTGGTGAAATTCAGCCTCACGCCGCCGGGGAACGGCGCCAGTTCGTGCGAGCTTTTGGGACGGGAGTATCCGCGCAAGCATCCCGCCACCGCCTGACAGACGCCGGCTACAGTTTGACGCCGGTTGCGCCGATAAAACTGAGGGATCGCGGAGGATCGAGACATGCAGGCAGTCATTGAAAAAGAGTCGGCCGCCAAAACCGATGGGCGGCCGGGCAAGTACCTCACCTTTCAACTGGGTCAGGAGGAGTTTGGGATCCAGGTGGTCAAGGTCCGGGAGATCATGGGCCTCCAGGACATCACTGCGGTGCCGCAGACACCGGGCTATGTCAAAGGAGTGATCAACCTCCGCGGCAAGGTCACGCCGGTGGTGGACCTGCGGTTGAAGTTCGGGCTGGCGGAGACCGAATACACGCAGCGCACCTGCATCATTGTGGTGCAAGTGAGCGGCAGTGCGGGCCCGATGCTGATGGGAATCATCGTCGACAGCGTGTCGGAAGTCCTCAACCTGACTGGAGCCGATATCGAAGACACTCCCGACTTCGGCGACGGCGCGGCTACGCCCTTTCTTTTGGGCATGGCCAAGACCAAGGGCAAGGTCAAAATTCTGCTCGAAATCGATCAGGTGCTGACCACCCAGGAACTGGGCGGCCTGCACTCGATGCTGGACCAATAGCGGGACGGGGGGAGAGGATTCGATGTCTCAGATGACGATTGGCAAGAAGTTGACGTACTGCACGGGCGCAATGCTCGTCATGTCGCTGGTGCTGGGGATCTACTCGCTCACCGCCATCATCCAGCTCCGGCAAGGGCTGGAGAGGGCCATCGGCGAGACCGTGCAGAAGGCTCACCTGGTGTCCGGCATCGACGTGGCGGCATCGGACATGCTGGGCGGCCAGCGCGGTGTCGTTCTGTACGCCTTCGGCAAGGTGCCTGCGGCATCTGCACAGTCAGCCGAGTTTTTCCAGTCCGCCTCCGGACGCTACGAAAAGGCGCTCGAGGCGCTCAAGCCGTTGCTGGTCGTCGAGGAAGCCAAGCAGCTTGCAAGCGAGCTCGGGACCAACCTGTCAGCCTGGCGCAGCGGCTTCTCCGATGTGCAGCGGATAACGGAGTCCGGCGATCTGGATGGCGCCATGAAGGCCGGTATCGAAAAGTGCCGGCCGCCTTACGAAGCGGCAAGGAAAGACACGATTCGGATGCAGGAGATCGAGAGCGGCCTGTTGGAGAAGGACCGCCAGGCTGCCGCGGACCTAAGTGCCGTCAGCCTTTGGATCGCAGCCGTGTTGATGGCCCTGGTCGCCGGAATCGGGGTGGTGGCCGCCTTCGTGGTTCGCAAGTTGACGACCGCCTTGCAGCAGGTAACCACAGAACTCGCCGACAGCGCCGAGCAGGTGGCGAGCGCCTCAGGCCAGATCTCCTCGTCCAGTCAGGCGCTGGCGCAGGGAGCTTCCGAGCAGGCGGCCTCGATCGAGGAGACGTCGGCATCGAGCGAAGAAATCACGTCCATGACCCGCAAGAACGCCGACAACTCCAGGACGGCGGCGGAAATGATGGTCCAGGCCACTCAGGTGGTGCAGCAGACGAACCAGGACCTCGTGCAAATGGAGGCCGCGATGCACGGGATCCACGCCTCCAGCGAGAAGGTGGGCAAGATCATTAAAGTCATCGACGAAATCGCGTTCCAGACCAACATACTGGCCCTGAACGCAGCCGTCGAGGCGGCGCGCGCCGGGGAGGCGGGAATGGGTTTCGCGGTAGTGGCCGACGAAGTGCGCAACCTGGCGCAACGCTCGGCGCAGGCCGCCAAAGATACGGCCAGCCTGATCGAAGAATCGATCACCAAATCGACCGAAGGCCGGGCCAAGGTGGACCAGGTGGCGGCCGCCATGCGAGGGGTCACCGACGCCGCTCAGAAAGTCAAAACGCTGGTGGACGAGGTCAGACTGGGCAGCGAGGAGCAGGCGCGGGGAATCGAGCAGATCGGCCGGGCGATCTCGCAGATGGAACAGGTAACGCAGAAGTCTGCGGCCAGCGCCGAAGAGACCGCGTCGGCGGGAGAGGAGATGAGCGCGCAGGCCTCAACGCTGAAATCCATCGTCGCGAACTTGGGCAACATGGTCGGGGGAGGCGGCAGCGAGAGTCGGCGATCCGTGCGTCGCAGCCAATCCCAGCCAGCGGCGCCACCGGCGCAAGGTAAGGGCGCGACAGGTCTGCAGGCGCTTCATCAGGCCGTTGGCGCTTCGGGGAGCGCGCCTGCCTATGCGTCCGCCAGCAAGGCTAAGTCGGCCATCCCACTGGACGACGATTTTAAGGAATTCTGACGCCCGACCGGCGGGCGCGGGCCGAAACCAATGCTGAACACCGAGACACTGCGTCGCCAGATCGATGAGTTGGTCACGCGCCAGATCGTTGAGGATGCCTTACCGGCTCCCGAAGCTCTGGCGGCTCTGTCCCAATCGCTTTCCGCACTGGGCGAACAGGCGCGGGCGGCGGGGCAGGAACAGGCAGCCCGAATCGCCGAGAAGCTGGCGGGCGCGGCTTCAGGGGCGCCAGGGAATTCGCCGGAAGACCGGCGCCGGCTCAGCGAAACCCTGTCGGGAGGGCTGGCGGAGCTGGAGCGGGCGATTGAGGCAGCCGGCGGAGCTGGCGCCGGGACGGAAGCGCCGTCACAGGCCGCCGCGCCGGGCGACAATCCGCTGACGCGCGATCCGGAACTGCTCAACGACGTGATTCTCGAATCGAACGAGCATCTGGCGTCGGTCGAGAACGAGCTTCTGAAGCTCGAGAAGGACCCCGAGAACCAGGAAGCGATCCACACGGCATTCCGGAGCTTCCACACCATTAAAGGCCTGGCCGGGTTTCTGGAATTGACAGAGATCCAGCAGGTGGCGCACCAGACCGAGTCCCTGCTCGACGAAGCGCGCAACGGCCGGCTCACCATTACACCAGCGGTGGCCGATGTGATCCTGGCGTCCAAGGACTACCTGGATCGCGCCTTCAAGCAGCTGGCTACCGTTCTTCGAGGCGGCGCCCCGCAGCCGTTTGCGAGCCCGGCCGAGCTGATCGAACTTGTCCGCCAGGCGGCCTCAGCCCACCAGAACGTACCGAAAGAAGCCGTGCCAGGAGAAGCAGGGCCGGAAGAGGCCGCGCCGCCGGAAGCTGCCTCTGGGAGGACGCCGGAGGCGGAAGAGAGCGCGGAACCGGCGGCCGCCCAACCTGCCGCGGCGCGCGCCAGCCAGTCCTCCGAGGCGAGAACGGTGAAGGTGGACACGGCCAAGCTCGACTACCTGGTGGAAATGATCGGCGAGCTGGTCATCACCCAGTCGCAGGTGCGGCACGACCCCAACCTGGCCACCATCGAGAACCCGCGCCTGAATCGCAACCTGGCACAACTGGCGCGGACCACGACCGAGCTCCAGAAGGTTGGCATGGCCATGCGGATGGTTCCGGTCGGAATCCTTTTCCGCCGAATGGTCCGGCTGGCGCGAGACCTGTCGCGTAAGGCGGGGAAGCAAACCGAGGTCGAGATCGTCGGCGAGGAGACCGAGCTCGACCGGACCATCGTCGAGGAGTTGGCCGATCCGCTGGTCCATATGGTCCGGAACTCGCTCGACCACGGACTGGAGCCTCCAGAAGAGCGACGCGCGCAAGCGAAGCCGGCCACCGGGCGCCTGACCCTGCGGGCGTCGCACCAGGCCGGGCACATTCTGATCGAGGTCGCCGACGACGGCCGCGGAATCGACCGCAAGCGGGTGCTCGCCAAGGCGCTCGAGCGCGGCCTGATCGCGGATGGATCGCAGTTGAGCGACGCCGAGGTATTCAACCTGATCTTCGAGCCCGGCTTCTCGACGGCCGAGCGCGTTACCGACATCTCGGGGCGCGGCGTCGGCATGGACGTGGTGCGCAAGCAGATCCAGAAGCTGCGCGGCCGCATCGAGATCCAGTCCCGGCCGGGCCGCGGGACCACGTTCCTGCTCAAGCTGCCGCTCACGCTCGCGATCATAGACGGCCTGGTGATCTCGGTGGGCCGGGAACGCTATATCGTGCCGCTGTTCGGGGTGCGGGAGACCTTCCGGCCTTCGCCCGAAATGATCTCCACGGTGTTAGGGCGCGGCGAGATCGCTCTGGTTCGCGGCGCACTGCTGCCCGTGGTGCGGCTCTATCAACGCTTCGGGGTCGAGCCGCGGACCCGGGATCCGGCCCAGGCGCTCATCATCGTCGCCGAGAGCGGCAACCGCGTGTACTGCCTGATGGTGGACGATTTCATCGGCAAGCAGGAAGTGGTCATCCGCAGCCTCGGGGAGACGCTCAAGAACATCCCAGGTGTCGCCGGCGGGGCGATTCTGGGGGACGGCCGGGTGGGTCTTGTGCTGGACCTCGACGGCGTCGCGGAGGGCGCTCGATGAGCCCACCCGGCGTCGCCGAGGTCGAGATCCGCCCGTTGACGGCGGGCGAGTTCGACCGCATTCGGGCGCTGGCACGGGAGAAGTTCGGGCTCGACCTCAGGCCCGGTAAGGAGCAGCTCGTGGCCGCGCGCCTGGGCAAGCAGCTCCGCCGCCTGGGGCTGCGGACGTTCCGGGATTACACCGCCTATGTGCTCGCGGAGCCGACCGGACAAGCGCTGATCGAAATGATCGACGCGCTCACAACCAATCACACTTCATTCCTGCGCGAACGGGCGCACTTCGATTTCCTGCGGTCCAAGGTAATACCGGAGTGGCAAGGGCGCCCCACTCTCGACATTTGGAGCGCGGCCTGCGCGACGGGCGAGGAACCTTACTCGATCGCCATTTCGGTGCTCGAAGAATGGGGCGGCGCGCCGCGGTCGAAGCTTCGCATCCTGGCCACCGACATCTCTACGCGGGCGCTCGATACGGCCCGGCGGGGCGTCTACCAAGCCGAACGGCTGGAAGGACTGGCGCCGGCGACGATTCAGAGATACTTTCTGAGGGGCGAGGGCCGATCGCGGGGCTGGTACCGGCTGCGGCCGCAGGTCCTCGAGATGGTCGAATTCCGCCGCGTGAATCTGAACGAGCCGCTTCCGTCCCTGCCGCGGTTCGGCGCGATCTTCTGCCGGAACGTCATGATCTACTTCGACCGGGAGACGCAGGAGAGGCTGGTCGCGAGGCTGGCGGAGTGCCTGGAGCCGGGCGGCTATTTTTTTACGGGTCATTCTGAAAGCCTGCTCAAGACCGGGCAGCCGCTGGCGTACGTGCAGCCGGCCGTCTATCGGAAGCCGCCAGCGAGGAGTGGCGCGGCGGGCGCTGGCGCGAGCGGGAGAGCCGGCGGGAGAGAACGATGAGATCGGTAACCGTCGGAATCTCGGACTGCCAGTTCAGCCGCGATCCGGAGGAGATCCTGGTCACATACGCGCTCGGCTCCTGCATTGCGGTGGCGATCTACGATCCCGTGGCGCGGGTCGGGGGCTTGCTCCATTTTATGCTGCCGGATTCCTCGATCGACTCGGACGGTGGGCGCCAGCGGCCGTTCATGTTCGCCGATACCGGGGTACCGATGCTCTTCCGGCGGTCCTACGAGTTGGGCGCGGACAAACGGCGCTTGATCGTACGGCTGGCCGGAGGGGCGCAGATGATGGACGAGCGCGGCGTGTTCGACATTGGCCGCCGGAACCAGATGGCGGCCCGCAAGATTCTCTGGCAGGCGGGAGTAATGATCGAGTCCGAAGCGGTGGGCGGCAATCTCTCCCGCACCGTGCGCCTGGAGATGGCCGAGGGCGCCGTGTGGCTTCGGGGATCGGGTGGCACCGAAGAGCGAATGGGCAAAAACGCGCGCTCATCGAGAGGAAACGGGTATGGCGTTCCGAGTGTTGATCGCGGATGATTCACCGGCGATGCGCCTGGTGATTCGGCGGGTGATCCAGTTATCGGGATTCGCCGTGGATAGTTTCGTCGAGGCCGCCGATGGCGAGCAGGCTTTGTGCGTGTTGCGCCGCCAGACCGTTGACGTGGTGCTCACCGATATCAACATGCCCAACATGAACGGAGAACAGCTCATGATCGCGCTTCAGACCGATGGCAAGCTGAAGACGCTTCCGGTGGTGGTGGTCTCGACCGACGCCACCCGGCACCGGATCGACCGCATGCTCGATTTGGGCGCCCGGGGATACATCACGAAGCCCTTTCAGCCCGAGGCCCTGAGAGAGGAATTGGAGCGCGTGCTGGGGGTGACCCATGCCTGAACCGCTAGCCTGCGAGACGATCGCGGACGCGCTGCGCGAAGTCTTCGAAACGATGCTCTTCACCTGCGTCTACGCAGAGACTCCGGGCGGGAAACCGCCCGGTTCTATCGAGGCCCGTCTGCCCTTCGGGGGTGGGCGCAATGGAGAGTTCCGCTTGGCCATTTCGCCCGAAGCCGCGCGCACCATTGCCGCGGGATTCCTCGGCGAGGCCGACGAAAACCAGATTGGGGAGGCTCAGATCGGCGATGTGGTTTGCGAGGTGACAAACATGGTTTGCGGCTCGCTGCTCAGCCGTCTGGGAGCGGACCTGGCGTTCGACTTGCAACCGCCGCGGCTGACCTGGCAGGACGCGGAGGACGGCCCGTGCGGATGCACGGCTCGGACCTTCGATTTAGGCAACGGCTCCGTTACGGTGGGGATTCAGTTCGAATCGTGATCTCACAACGAAAAATTCGGGTGCTGATCGTCGACGACTCGGCGATCGTGCGTAAGATCCTGACCGATGCGCTGTCCTCGCAGCCGGATATCGAGGTGGCCGGCACGGCGCCGGACGCCTACATCGCGCGGGACAAGATCCTGGCCCTGAACCCGGACGTTCTCACGCTCGATATCGAGATGCCGCGCATGGACGGCCTGACCTTCCTGCGCAAGCTCATGCGGAGCCATCCCCTGCCGGTGATCATGATCAGCTCGCTCGGGCAATCTTCATGCGAAGCCGCGATTACAGGGCTTCGGGAGGGGGCGGTCGAGGTGCTGGCCAAGCCCGGCGGCCCGTATTCGGTTGGGGACCTGGTAAACGGCCTGGCGCAGAAGATCCGCGCGGCGGCGGCGGCCAGAGTCCGCGTCCGGACCGAAGGGGAGCCAGCGCCCGCCCCGAAGCCACCCGCGGGGGCCGTTCCACGGCTGTCCGCCGGAGGCCGCCGGCTGATCGCGATCGGCGCTTCGACGGGGGGCACGGAGGCGGTCGAACAAGTCCTGCGCGGGATACACCCGGGCGGGCCGGGAATGGTCATCGTGCAGCACATCCCGGCCGGGTTTTCGCGCGCCTTTGCCGAGCGTCTCGACCGCGTCTGCCCCCTTCGCGTCAAAGAAGCGGCCGATGGCGACGTAGTGACGCCGGGAGCCGCGCTGGTGGCGCCGGGCAACTTCCACATGACCGTGCAGCGGACCGGCGACGGCTTTCGGGTGTCGGTGCGGGACGGGCCGGCCGTGTGTTATCAGCGTCCTTCGGCGGATGTGCTTTTCGCATCGGTGGCGCAGGCCGCGGGCGCGCAGGCGTTGGGCGTCATCCTGACCGGCATGGGCCGCGACGGCGCCGACGGACTCCTCAAAATGCACCAGGCGGGAGCCTACACGATCGCGCAGGACGAGGCGACTTCGGTCGTGTTCGGCATGCCGCGGGAAGCCATCCGGGCAGGCGCTGTGGACCGGGTCCTGCCCCTGGGCAAGGTCGCCGCCGAGCTCGAGCGCGCCGCGGGTTCCGATCCGCGGTAGGCGGTTCCGCGAACGCCCTATAGTATCCGGCACTCTCCGCCGATCTGAGTTCGAAGGCGTTCGATGCTCGATCGTTCACTCACACAGGACGAGATTGACGGCTTGTTTCGGACCAACCGCCACCAGGAGCAGGCGGCCGCGCGCGCCATCCCTTACGATTTCCGGCGCCCGGACCGCATCGCCAAAGAGCAGCTCCGCGCCGTCCACCTGCTCCACGACAGTTTCGCCCGCACCCTCGCTTCCAGCCTGTCGGCATACCTCCGCGCATACGTGGTGGTGAACCTGGTCTCGGTCGAGCAGCTCTCCTTCGCGGAGTTCTCCCAGTGCCTGCCCTCGCCCACCTGCCTGGTCTCGCTGGGGCTGAAGCCGTATGAGGGCAACGCCGTGCTCGAAATCAGCTCGGCGCTCGTGTTCCCGGTTCTCGAGATGCTGCTCGGGGGCTCCGGCAAGACCAGCGCCAACATCCGGCGCGAGGTGACGGAGATCGAGCAAGTTGTGCTCGACGGACTCTACCGCATCATTCTGCACGACCTGCGCCAGGCTTGGCAGGGCATCACGCCAATCGACTTCACGATCGAGGCGCGCGAGACCGAACCGCAATTGCTGCAAGTTATGGCGCCGAACGAGGCCGTGGTCGCCATCGGCCTCGAGGTCCGCATGGCCGACAACTCCGGCATGATCAACATCGGCATGCCGTCGATCATCATCAAGATGCTGCGGCAGAAATTCGAGCAGCAGTGGAGCGTGCGGCGCGCCCAATCGACCGAAGAGGAGCAGGCCCGCGTGCTGCGGCTGCTCAAGCCTGGGCGGCTGCGTTTGGATGCGCGTCTCGAAGGACCCGTGGTGCTGGCCGAGGACCTGGGAAATCTGGCCCCCGGCGACGTGCTCCGCTTCGATTTTCCGCTCGACCGCACCGTAGGCCTGCTCGTGAACGGAAAGCTGAAGTTCGAGGGTCATCTCGTGACTACCGGCCAGAAACGAGCTTTCCTGGTCAACGAGGTCTGCCGGCCCGCCGAGTAGCCGCGGCGCGCCTGGGCCGCAGGCGCCACGCCTCACCACAACAGCTTCAACCCGAACTGAATCTGCCGGGAGGTTGTCGACGTGCTCGTAATCACCCCGGCCGTGGGCGAAACCCCCGAGGGGGTGAAAACGATCCCGTTCGGAGTGTTGAAATTGGCCCGATTCAGGAGGTTGAACGACTCCGCCCGGAACTGCAGGTCGAGCCTCTCCCGAATCCGCGTGTCCTTCAGGAACGACAGGTCCCAAGTGGCGAGCCCCGGCCCAATCAGAGTATCCCGCCCCAGGTTTCCGTAAAAGCCGCTGCCGTTGGGCGGGGCAAGGAACGCGGCCGGATTGAACCATTGGTCCGGGCTGCCCAGAATGACCGGACCGCTGAACGCGGGGTTCAAAAACGGGCGAACCGGGTTCCGCGTATCGCCGTTGTTCGAGGGGTTATAACTGAGCTGTGGCGTGAACGGAAACCCGCCCTGCAGGGTGACGATCGAATTCGCGGTCCAGCCGCTAACCAGCGTGCGGCTGAAACCGGTTGCGCTCGTCAGAAAGCGTTTTCCCTGTCCAAAAGGCAAGCTATAACTGGCGTTCGCTACGGCCACATTTCTCACATCGAAGTTAGCGAGGCCCCGGTCCGCACGAAGGTCGAACGGGTTTGACGCCAGGGCCGGTTCTCCTCCCGACGTGGTTGCGTTCAAGGAGTCGCCATCGTCGATCGTCTTCGCCCAGGTGTAAACTCCCCGCACCAACAAACCGCCGCTGAAGCGGCGAGTCACATCCACCTGGAGCGCATTGTACGAACTATCTGCCACCGAAAAGTAAGTCCAGGTATTCGCCAGAGCCGGATTGGCCTTAGTGGCCGACGGAACGTAGTATGTGCCGGCCGGCACGGACGTACTCGCGATGCCGGCAGGGAAGTTACCCGGATACACCGCGGGACAGGGCGAGTTAGGGCAAATCACCGGAAACGGCTCGTTCGCATCGATGCCGATGATCTCATGATATCCGTGAGAGCCGACGTATCCGGCGGTCAAAGCCGTATTCGGCGTTAACTCGTGCTCGACTCGAAACGACCATGAGACCAGCGTGGGTGTCTGCAGGTTCGGCTGAACTCCGCCCGGCACCAACTTCGCCGCGGCCGGAGGAGTGGCGGTGGGGGATACCGGTAACTGCGCGACCGGAAGATTGGGAAGGCTGTAAGTCGGATTAAACGGAGCGTTCTGATCCGTGCGATAACCAAGCGCATCCTGGAGGTCGTCGTACATGCCGAATCCCGCACGGACTACGGTCGCCGGTTTGCCGCCAAACGGGCTCCACGCCAGGCCCAGGCGCGGCTGCGGCAGAAATTTCGCGTTGTTCACCGTGAAAGCGGACGACCCAACGGTGGGCTGAGTCGAAATAACTCCATTCGTAAAGGTGTAAGTGGAGGCGCGGCCATCGGCCTCGTTCCACCCGTTCGTAAATTCGTCGCGGAAGCCGAGCGTCAGCGTCAGCGTGGGGGTCAACCGGACGGCGTCTTCGATGTACCAGGCGCCGGACCACATACGCCAGCCGAGCGGGGTGGGCGCGGGATCGAACAGGAAGCTGCCGACGGTTCCTTGGAGAAACGTCTGCAAACTGGTGAACGTCGCCTGGCCGTACTGGCTGAGCGCCAAGTTCTCGTTCGAGCGGAGGCGCTGGAACCAGACTCCGGCGTTGATCTGGTGCCGCCCCTTTGTCAGCGATACCTGATCCTCGTAAGTGAATAGATTCCGCGCAATCGAAAGATTGCTTCCGTTGTTGCTGCCCGCCAGGCTCAGTTGTGCGGTCGGGTTCGAGGCCGCGCTGCCGCCGACCACGATCGCTCCGACTGGGAGGCCGGCGACGAACCCCGTCAGATCCGCCGCGGGAGTGCCGGGAGTGGGCTCGCCCGTAAAGAAATAAGCCGCGCGCGAGAAACCGGCGCGAGCCGTGCTCAGCAGGCCAGCCGAAAAGATATGAGTTTCTTCGATGCTCGCCACCTGCTCCCGAAGGCTCTCCGCGTCGGCGCTATAAAGATTCGTGCTGGTGGGCGTGAAGTCGGCGCTGTCGTTGACCGTGTAGACTGCGCTCAACGAGTCGTTCGGCGAGACGATGTGGTCCAGCCGGAGGGTTCCGAAGTCGTCGCGGATGCTTTGCAGGGGGCTGTTGAACGCCTCGGATATTCCGCCAAAGTCCGCTGCGCCGGGACTTGGCGCCGGCCACGCGTTGATCAGCGGCGAGACTCCCACGAAGACGAGTCCCGAGGCTGGGCACGGGTTCGCTGCGGGGCTCACAAGCTTGCAGGGCAGATAGCCGTTGCGAGCGTTCGCGTCGGGGACAAGATCCACGCCGGTCTGGTGTAAGTGCTGCCGGAAACCTTCGTAATTGCCGAACACGAAAGTTTTGTCGCGCTTAATGGGGCCGCCCGCAGCTCCTCCGAATTGATTGCGTTCAAAGCCGGGAACAGAGGCGCCATCGAAGAAGTTACGCGCGTCGAAAGCATTATTCCGCAAGTACTCGTACAACGCCCCGTGGAGCTGGTTGGAGCCGGACTGGGTGACGATCAGAACCTGCGCCCCCGGACGCTTCCCGTACTCGGCGCTGTAGGAGTCCCGCAGCACGTTGAATTCGCGCACGGCGTCTACGCCTAACAATTGCTGGCTGGCGCCACCCGGCTGCATGTTGTTTTCGGCGGCGCCCGTGAATTCCACCCCATCGAGCAGGAACAGGTTTTGCTGCGGCCGGTTGCCGGACACCGCGAAGTTGTTCCCGACCGTCGAATTCGAAACGCCGATCCCGCCGGTCTTCTCCCAAGTGAAATTGACGACTCCGGGATTCAGGGCCAACAGCTCGTCGTAACTTCGTCCATTGAGGGGAAGGTCTTTGACGGGCCGCTCGCCGACCAGCCCGGATATGTCGGCGGTAGTCACACCAACCAGTGGAGCATCGGCGTTCACGGTGATCCGCTGCTGGGATTGGCCGACCCTCACCTGTAAGTTGACGATAGCATTCTGCCCGACGACCAGATGAACGCCCGTGCGCACTTCTTCCGTAAACCCGGCTTTTCCGGCGCGAATCTCATACTCGCCCACGGAAAGCGCAGAAAACAGATAATGGCCGTTGGCATCCGTTTCGGTGTTGCGGCTTGCGCCCGTGTCCACGCTCTTAGCGGTTACGCTCGCCCCGAGAACGGCCGCACCCGATTGGTCCGTGACCGTTCCGGAAAGCACGGCCGTTACTTGTCCGAAGAGTGAAGGCAGCCACAAGAGACAACAGGCCACCAGGAGTGAGTTACAGCGCATAGTCCCTCCCCGCCGGATTCCCAGGCGCGGCCCGGCTTACGCTGCCGGTCCGCGTCACGTAATAGTTTCAGTGTATCGTAAAAATGACAGTGGGGACTGACATGAACGTTCAGAACAATCTCGCCGAGTTGCGGCAGAGGCGCGGGATGGGCGCCGCCGAGCTCGCCTCCGAAATCGGAGTGAGCCGCCAGACCGTTTACGCCATGGAAGGCGGCAGCTACGTTCCCAACACTTTGGTCGCGCTCAGGCTCGCGCGCGTCTTCGACGTTCGCGTAGAGGACCTGTTCCGGATCGAGGACGACGGGCCGCGCGAGCGCCCGACCGATGAAGTGGAGATGCTGCCCGGCGAGCGGGACGTCCGGCCCGGCCAGCCGGTGCAGGTGTGCCGGGTCGGAAAGCGCATGGTGGCCGCCCGGCCCGGCGCAATCAATTGGAGTCTGCCGCCTGCGGATGGAGTTCTGGTGGATGCCCGGCAGCCTGCGGCGCGGAAGGGCAAGGCGACGGTGCGGCTCTTCCTTGAGGAGAAGGATCTTGGCAAGCGCCTGATGCTGGCCGGCTGCGACCCGGGCGTGTCCGTGCTGGCCCGCCACCTGCAGCGCGCCGGAATCGAATTGGTGGTCGCCAGCCGGAACAGTAACCAGGCCCTCGATCTCCTGAAGCAGGGCTTGGTGCATATAGCCGGAACTCACTTGCGGGATCAGGCTGGCGGCGAATCGAATATGGCAGCGGTGCGGCAGCGGTTTCAAGTTCGTGCCGTCGCCGTGGTCGGTTTCGCAATTTGGGAAGAGGGGCTGGTTGTGCGCCACGGCAATCCAAGAGGCATTCGGTCTATCGCCGACATGGCGCGCAAGGATGTCACGATCGTGAATCGGGAGTCCGGCGCGGGCTGCCGCATTCTGCTGGACGCCCAGCTCAAACAGCTCGGCATTGCCAGCCGAGCCGTGAAGGGCTATCGGCAAGAGGCCGTCGGGCATCTTCCCGCGGCGTGGGCTGTGTTGAGCGGACAAGCGGATTGTTGCATTGCCACGCGGGCCGCCGCGCGAGTCTTCGGGCTTGGCTTCGTTCCGCTTCTCAGGGAGCGTTACGATCTGGCGATCCGCAGACCGGACCTGGACCGGCCCGTCATGCAGACCCTTCTGGATACGCTGGGCCGCGCGGCATTCCGCCGCGAACTGGAGGCGCTCGGGGGTTACGATACGACGCCCGCCGGCTGCCGCATGGCCTAACCGCGACGGCCGAAGCTATCGAGCGCAGCGGACTCGGCAACGCTCGACAAGTCTCCCAGCGGCTCACCCAAATAGCTCTGGCGGATGAGCCGCCGCACCACCTTGCCGCTCTGCGTCTTGGGCAGTGCCGGCACGACTTCGATCGCGCGCGGGCGGAACGCCGGTCCAAGGTTTGCGGCCACAGACGCCGCAAACTCCTCGATTACCCCCGCTGTGATTGCGGCGCCGGGCTTCGTCACAACGAACGCGACGATCGCCTCGCCCTTGATCTCGTCCGGAACTCCGATCGCGGCGGCCTCGGAGACCAATGGATGCGACATCAGCGCCCGCTCGATTTCGCCGGGCCCGACCTTTCGCCCCGCCACCTTCATCGATTCGTCGGCGCGTCCGTGCAGGAACCAGCAGCCATCTTCGTCCACGCTCGCCCAGTCGCCGTGGTTCCAAATCCCTTTCCACCTGGACCAGTAAGTGGCGAGATACCGCTCTCGATCACCCCAGACGCCGCGCGTCATGGAGGGCGCAGGCTTGGTCGAGACCAGATAGCCTGTCTCGCCGCGAACGGGCCGGCCCCCGGCGTCCACCACCTCAACCGCCATGCCAGGCGCGGGGCCTCCCAGCGAGCACGGCTTCAGCGGCTGAATCGGCATGGGCAGTAAGAAGCAGCCGATGATCTCCGTACCACCGGAGATGTTGACGATCGGCAGCCGGCCGCTTCCGGCGTTTTCGAAAAACCATCGGTAGGACGTCTCGTCCCACGGTTCGCCGGTCGAGCCCAGCAGCCGCAGAGAGGTCAGATCGAAGCGCCGCGGCGTCTGGCCTGGGTGCCTCATCAATATCCGAATGGCCGTCGGCGAAACACCGAAGACACTGATGCGGTGCCGTTCGATCATGCGCCACAAACGGTCCGGCCCGGGAAAGTCCGGTGCGCCGTCGTAGAGGAACACCGTCCCGCCGAAGTGATGGTTGCCGATGATTTCCCACGGCCCCATCATCCAGCCAATATCCGATAACCAGAAAAACCGGTCCCCCTCGCGATGATCGAACGCCAGGTACATTTCCTTCGACGTCTGCGCGAGGCATCCGGCGTGTGTGTGGACCGCGCCCTTGGGTTTGCCGGTGGTCCCCGAAGTATACAGGATCAGCGCGGGATGCTCGGAATCGAGAGGCAGCGATTCACACTCTGCGGGCCCGCACGACACGTCGTCCCAGCGCAGGTCGCGGCCGGAGTCCCACGGAACCTCGCCGCCCTTGTAGCGCCACACGATGACGCGCTCCACACGGGCCGCCGGCGACGCGGCGAGCGCCTGGTCAATCTTCTCCTTGAGCGGGAGGAGCTTCCCGCGACGCTCCAATCTGTCCGCGGTAAACACGATGCGCGCGCCGGAGTCCTGGAGCCGGTCCGCGATTGCGCCCGCGCCGAACCCGGAAAACACAGGAACCGCAATGAGCCCCAGTTTGAAACACGCATAGAGAATCGTGACGACCTCGGGCACCATCGGCATAACCAGCGCCACGCGGTCCCCCGGCCGCATTCCCAGCGCCAGAAGGCCGTTCGCAAGCCGGTTCACCTGGGTTGCCAACTCGGCATAGCTCACCGCGCGAACGGAGCCGTCCTCGCCTTCCCACAGCACGGCGCAATCGCCCGCCCGCCGGCCCTTCGCGTGCCTGTCGAGACAATTCCACGCGACGTTCAGCTTGCCGTTAACGAACCAGCGCGACCATTCCACTCCGCGTGAATCGTCGAGCACCTTGTCATAGGGGTGGAACCATTCGATGCCGGTCTCGCGGACCATCTCATCCCAGAACTCCTCGTTGCGATCGCGCGAGAAGGCCAGGAAAGCGTCTAGCGTGTCGAAACCCAGACGGCGCATGAACCGGTAGACATTGGTCGCCTCGATCCATTCCTGAGTGGGTTCCCAGATCCACTTACCCGCCATGTTGCTTTCCCGCGTTCGCCAGCGCGGGCCGAGGCATGTCGAAGCGGTCCCGAGTCCGCGTGTACGCCGGTCCGCCCATTCGTCCGATGGCGCGCAGCGCTTCCGGATCGATGCGGAAGTTTTCGAACATCGCCTCGTCCACATGGAAGCGGAGCACTTCGCCCAGCACCACACTGCCCCCCAGCGGCTTGGCGCTCACGTGGACCACTTGAAGCAGCCGGCACTCCATCTGGATGTGCGATTCGGCCACCCGCGGCGGCTTCACCAGTTCGCTCGGGACAGGCGTCAGCCCGGAGATCTCGAACTCATTCACCTCCGGCGGAAACTCCGGCGAGCACGCATTCATCTGCGCGGCGAATTCCTCGGAGACCACGTTCACCACGAATTCGCGCGTGGCCTCGATGTTCCGCAGAGTGTCTTTCCGCCGGCCGTCGCTCGCGCGAACCATGGGGCTGAAGCAAATCACGGGAGGGTTCGCGGAAATCCCCGTGAAGAAGCTGAACGGCGCCAGGTTCGGCACGCCGGCGGCGCTCACGGTGGAGACGAACGCGATGGGCCGCGGGACGATCGCCCCCACCATCAGCTTGTAGATGTTCTCGGCGCTCTCGACCGCGGGATCGATGGTCACCGCTTCTCCATCCAGCTCGTCCAGTATTCTTTCCACTCCACCTCTTCGCCGGCGGGGAGCACCTGGATCGGGTTCAACCCGTCCAGCATCACGGCCGATTCGTCGGTGAACTTCTTCGTCGCCTGATTGGCCAGCGCCTTGGGATGGGGACCGTGGTGGATGCCGCGCGGATGCAGCGTCGCCATGCCCGCCTTGATGTTGTCCTTACTGAAAAAGTCGCCGTCGTGATAGAAGATGAACTCGTCGTAGTCGGTGTTGCGGTGAAAGAACGGAACGCGCAGCGCCTTCTCATCCTCTTCGAGGGGCCGGGGAAGGAACGTGCAAATCACCGCGCCCTCGGTTACGAAGGTGGTGTGGGCGCTCGGCGGCAGGTGCACGCGCGGGCTGGTCAGCGGGCGAATGTCCCGCATGTTCAGTTTCCACGCGGTCAGGTCGCCTTTCCATCCGATCACGTCGATCGGATTGAACGGATAGACCACCTTCGAAATCTCGCCGTTTACGCGGATGCGCACTTCCCACTCGCGGCCGTCCTCCAGGATCGGCGCGGGTTCCGGAACCGTGATCACCGCCGGATCGTACAGCGCGTGCTGCCCGATCAGCCCTTTCTCGGGTTGATCGAACTCCGCCTTCGATTGAACGATCAGGAAGAAGTTGTCACGCGTCTCGGGCACCACGCGATACGTCACGGCGCGCGGGAGGTTGATGTAATCTCCCTTCTCGAAGCGCAGCGGTCCGAAGTCCGTTTCGATCGTGCCCTCGCCGCGGTGAACGAACATCAGCTCGTCTCCGTCCGCGTTGCGGAAGTAGAACGGCATGGGCGCGGACCGCCGTGAAACCGACAGCTTCAGCTCGCCGTTCGCCAGGAACGCAGCCGGGGCTCCGCATGGATCGGTCAGGTCCGTGGGCTCCAGCTTGTTCAGATCGAAGCAATGCGGCCGCAGCTTGCCCTCGAATCGTATCCAGCCGGTCGGCGGGTGCAGATGATACAGATGCGCGGATTTCCCGTAAAACCCCTTGCGGCCGTGCTCTTCCTCGTAGGCGCCCTCGGGCAACCCCACGTGCGCTTGTGTGGCGATCTTGCCTTTCTTGAGTGGATACATCCCAGTCCTCCTCAGCCCCGAACCACCCTGTTCCTCAACACCCCGATCTTCTCGATTTCGAGTTCCATCACGTCCCCGGGCCGCACCCAGCGGTCGAGCTCGAGCCCGCAGCCCGTGCCCACCGTGCCCGATCCGATCACGTCGCCCGGAAACAACGTGTCGTCTTTTGTGAGGTACTCGATCATGTCCTCGAACTTCCAGTACATACTTCGCGAGTTGCCCCGCGACCAGACCTCTCCATTGATGCGCGCGGTCATCTCCAGGTTGTAAGGATCGCCGGCCTCGTCCGGCGTCACCAGCCACGGCCCCAGCCCCGTAGCCCAATCCTTGCCCTTGGCCGGCCCCAGGCGGACTTTCATTTCTTTCTTCTGAATGTCGCGCGCACTGAAGTCGTTCATCACCGTGAAGCCGGCGATGTACTCCCGCGCATTCCCGGCCTTGATATTGCGGCCCTCTTTCCCGATCACGGCGGCCAGCTCGAGCTCATAGTCGAACTTATCTGTGAACGACGGCCAGAGCACGTCGGCATCGGTCCCCAGAATGTTGTGCCGGCCGCTTTTGTAGTAGACCGGGATTTCGTACCACTCCTGCGGCATAGGCTCTCCGCGCTTGGCGAAGCCGGTCTTAACGTGGTCTTCGAACGCGAAGAAGTCGCGCAGCGAGGCCGGGTTTGGCAGAGGCGCAAGCAGCCGGACGTCGCCCGGCGCGTGGATCAGCGTTTCGCCTTGCGCACCCATCGCGCCCGGTTCGAGCGCGGCCAGCGCTTCACTTGCGTAGCACCGCGCCGTCGCGCCTTCCTCCAGGAACTCGAGCATGTTGCCGGGCAGCACCACCGCGGCCAGCTTCGCCGGGCGCGGCTCGCCCCTGCGCTCCAGCAGCCGCTCGCATGCCAGATTGAGATCGACGATTCCCGCCTCCGTCACTGCCCCCAGACGCTGGCGCGGGCCGAGAGCCGTGCGGATTTCGAACGTGCAGAGCTTCATGCCAGGTTGCCTCTGAGCGCCTGCTCGCGCTCGATCGCCTCAAACAACGCCTTGAAATTGCCTTTGCCGAAACCGCGGCTCCCCTTGCGCTGGATCACTTCGAAGAACAGCGTCGGGCGGTCCTCCACCGGCTTCGTGAAGATCTGGAGCATGTAGCCCTCGTCGTCCCGATCCACCAGGACGCCCAGGTCGCTCAGCACATCGAGCGGCTCGTCGATCGGCCCGACGCGCTCGGCCAATTCCTTGTAGTAAGTGCCGGGAACGCGCAGGAATTCCACTCCCTGATCGCGCAGCTTCGATACCGTGGAGACGATGTCGCCCGTGCCGAGCGCGATGTGCTGAATTCCCGGCCCCTGGTAAAAGTCGAGATACTCCTCGATCTGCGATTTGCGGCGGCCCGTGGCCGGCTCGTTGATCGGGAACCTGATCCGGTCGTTTCCGTTCGCCATGACTTTCGACATAAGCGCCGAATACTCTGTGCTGATGTCGCGGTCGTCGAAGGTCTGGTACAGTCGAAAGCCCATCACCCGCTCGTAGAAGCGCACCCACGCGTTCATCTCACCGAGCGCGACGTTGGCCACCATGTGATCCACGTATTTCAGGCCCACCGGGCGCGCCACCGTGTCCTGGCCGGCGACGGCCACGAAGCCCGGCAGAAACGCTCCGCGGTACGCTCCACGCTCGACGAAGGTGTGAATGGTGTCGCCGTATGCAGCGATCGCGGCCATCTTCACCTGTCCGTTTTCGTCGCGCACGGCTCGCGGCTCGCCCAACCCCCGGGCCCCGCGCAACACGGTCTCGCGGTACGCCGATCCGGCGTCGTCCACTTCGAGTGCGATGCTGTGGACGCCGTCGCCATGCGTGCGCACGTGTTCCGCGATCGGGTCGTCCGGCCGCAGCGCGCTGGTCAGGACGAAGCGGATCTTGCCTTGTTCGAGGACATACGAAGCCCGGGAGCGCACGCCCGTTTCGGGTCCGCAGTACGCCGTCAGCTTCATACCGAAGGCCGAACGGTAGTAGTGGGCCGCCTGCTTGGCGTTGCCAACGTAGAACTCGACGTGGTCCGTCGCCTTCAGAACGAGAAAGTCTTTTGAGCTTGCAGCCGCCGCCACTTGTGGCATGTTCCCGCCCCCCGCACTCTTTGAGCCCAGTTTAACACCACCTGCGGGTGGTTGCCATTTTCGGGTGCGCCTGTTACTGTATGGACAAGGAATCACTCGGAGGGCACTTATGGCGCAGGCTGCCGGTTTCGTGGCCCCTGGATTGACCACCGGTCACGCTCCTTTCGTCGAGGAAGCGCTTTCCCGCGGCGAACTCTACATCGAGCAGGTCTATAGCCTATACACCGAAGAGAACCAGGAATCGTGGCGCCGGCTCTTTCAACGGATACGCCCGCGATGGGAGCGCTACGCCAACGAGCACTTCCTGCGTGGGATCGAGTTGCTCGGCCTGCCGGCCGGCCGCATTCCGCGCCTGGCGGAGGTCAATCGAACCCTCCAGCCGCTGACGGGCTTCCAGGCCAAGGCGGTGAGCGGATATGTTCCGTCCTACTTATTCTTCGATTGCCTGCGCCGCCGCGAGTTTCCCACCACCATCACGATCCGGCCCCCAGACAAGCTCGACTATCTGCCGGAGCCCGATATCTTCCACGACATTGCCGGCCACGTCCCCATGCACACCGACCGCGCTTTCGCGGACACGCTGGTTCGCTTCGGCGATTGCGCGCACACGGCGGTTGAGACCATCGCCCAAATTCGCGAAGAAGGGGAGAAGGGCCGCCGCCTGACCAGCATCATGAGGGCGCTCTCGCGGTTCTTCTGGTTCACGGTGGAATTCGGCCTGATGCGCGGCCCGCGCGGCGTGTGCGCTTATGGCAGCGGCCTTCTCAGCTCGTACGGCGAGATCGAGCACGCCATCGAATCGGACCAGGTGCAACGTTACCCCATCCAGCTCGAATGGCTGATCAACCAGGGCGCGGAGATCGATCACTACCAGCCGCTGCTGTTCATCGTCGATTCTTTCGACCACCTTTTCGATCTGGTCGGCGAGCTCGAGCGGTGGATGCGAGAGGGCAAACTCGACAACGTAGCCCCCGGCCTTCCCGAGATCTCCCAGCGCGACCTGCGCAGCTTCCTCGAGGCGGAAACGGGCCGGCACTGATGTTCATCCAGGGCGACTCGGCACGCGTCCGTCCCCGCGTACCGAATCGCTCTGAAGAGACGCACGGGCTACTTACCGGGCGTCAATGCTGGCCAATAGGACGTTGTCGTGGCGGGCCGCGACGGCTTGGAGCTCTTGCTTGCTCTGAACCAGCTCGCTAAAGAGGGGCCGGTCGCTAGTCCGCACGCGGCGCAGGACATAGAGGTCGCCGTGCTTCTCGAACTGGAGAGTCCCCCTGGACGCGACGGTTTTGCCTGCCCCATCGGTGTCGAAAGCAATAGGCACACTGGTGCCGCAGATGGCGCGCTGGCATCGGAGCACGACGTGGCGAGTGCTGTCGAAGGCTACGGCATACTGGCCGGCAGGCATCTGTTGGCCACCCGCTAGAAACGCGAACGGGATGTCGAACCTGGAAGGTCCGGTTTGCGCGTGGAGCGGTATACCCACCAGCGTCACGGCAAGAAGCACAATTGCAAATCGCATGGCAATCTTTAACGTCATCGTTCTTCATCTCCTCTTTTGGGAGTCCTCGACGCACTGGCTCCGAGCGGCATTCGCGCGGCCGTTCGTTCTGCTTCGGGATGCTCCACTTGACTTATCGCTTGCGGTGACAAAATCCTGACACTTCGCGACACTAATGTGGCCCTGCCTATGACTCGGTTATGGGGGGATGGACCGCTTAGGTTTGAGGCGATCCACCTAGGGCTGGTTTCGCCTGGGCGGCGCACGAACGCGCGCGGACGTGTAATACTACGCTTGCGGTCACATGAAGGCAATCGTCCATCGCCAGTATGGTTCGCCTGACGTTTTGCGGTGCGAAGAAATTGACAAGCCAAGCCCTGGGGACGACGGGGTCTTGATCAAGGTCCGCGCCGCTTCCGTCAATCCGCTTGACTGGAAGACGCTGACGGGCGGCCCATACCTCATTCGCATGCTGCTCGGGCTGGGCAAACCGAAGGTCAGACGCATAGGCGTTGACGTGGCCGGCCAGGTTGAGGAGGTCGGCAAAAACGTAACGCGGTTCAAACCGGGCGACAAGGTGTTCGGCACGTGCCGCGGGGCCTTTGCCGAGTATACGTGCGCCTCCGATCCAGCTTCGGTCTCGAAACTGGTCATCAAGCCGGATAACGTGACGTTCGAGCAGGCGGCTGCCGCGCCCATCGCGGGGCTCACCGCGCTGCAAGGTCTTCGCGACAAGGGACGGGTTCAGCCTGGGCAGAGGGTTCTGATTAACGGCGCGGCGGGTGGCGTCGGCACCTTCGCCGTGCAGATCGCCAAGTCGTTCGGCGCGGATGTGACCGGGGTCTGCAGCACCAGGAACGTGGACATGGTCCGGTCCATCGGCGCTGACCGGGTCATCGACTACACCCAGGAGGATTTCACCACGGGTGGCGAGCGTTACGACGTGCTCTTGGACTGCGTTGGAAACCACTCCTTCCGAGCACTCAGGCGCGTTCTGAATCCGAAGGGGGTATTCGTCATAATCGGCGCCCCGCATGACGTTGGGTTGCTCAGCATCCTGGCTGGTTTGATCGGCACGCTGGCGCTGGCGCCATTCGTGAGCCAGAAAGTGGCCGTGTTCATTGCGAAATCGAACGCAGCGGACCTGACCGTTCTGGGCGAGCTGATGGCGTCCGGAAGAGTGAAGCCGGTCATGGACACGCGACACGGATTAACTGCGGTCCCTGAGGCTCTCCAGTATCTGAACGAGGGACACGCTCGAGGAAAGGTCGTAATCAGTTTGGAGGATAGCGACAGGAGCGATCGCGCGGGGCGGGCGTCTGCCTGAGACGTGCGCCCTCTTTTTGTGCTCTAATATTCAGTACCGCGCTTTACCCGGATATCCGCGTTCTTTCAAGCCTCTCCCTCTCCAGGCCCTTGCGCGCGAAGTCAGCGACATACGCACAGTTCGCCCAGGAGATCGCGATGAGGATACTTCTCTACAATCCCGACAACGGCGTGACCAGAAACTTCATGCCGCATCTGTGGATGTTTCTGCTCCAATCGCTCACACCGCCGCAACATGAGGTGCTGCTGATCGATGGCAACACGCAGCCGATGAGCGATGCCGAGCTGGTTCGTTACGTCCTCGACAACAAGGTCGAGTTGGTCGGGATCGGGGCGATGACTCGCATGATAGCCAAGGCGTACCGCGTCGCCGACGCCGTCCGCGCGGCCGGAGTGCCGGTGGTGATGGGCGGACCTCACGTGACCGAGGCGCCGAAGGAAGCGCTCGGCCAGGACGGCGGCCCGCGTCACGCCGACGCGGTGGCGCTAGGCGAAGCGGATGAGACCTGGCCCCGGATTGTCGAGGATGCGGCCGCGGGCCGGCTGAAGGAGATCTATGCTCCCGTTGACGCACTGGGGAAGGAACATAAGCCGACGCTCAAGAGCTATCCCGAGATCGCCTGGGACTCCATCGATCTGCGCCAGTTCAACCGGATCCCCGGCTTTCTCCGGGTAATCATGAACCGTTTCCATGCTCGCTGGGAAACGTTTCACATCATCCCGATCGAGAGCGGGCGGGGCTGCCCGTACGGCTGCGACTTCTGCACCGTGACCGGCTTCTTCGGCGACTCGATCCGCTTTCGCTCCAACCCAAGCATCGTGAAAGAAATGCTGCGGCTGAAAGCCCGCGCGAAGCGCACGCGGGGGGAGATCGCCGTCTTTTTCGTGGACGACAACTTCGCCATCAACGTGAAGCGCACGAAATCGCTTCTGCGCGACATCATCGCCGCGGGCGCGCAACTTTCCTGGGTTGGGCAGATCAGCGCCAACCTTCTGCGCGATCAGGAACTGGTGGACCTGATCGCGGAGTCGGGCGGCCGGTGGATCTTCATCGGCATGGAATCGCTCGACCCCGCCAATCTGGCCAGCGTGAACAAGAGCTTCAACAAACCCGGCGAGTACGCCGCGGTGCTCGAACGGCTGGCGCAGAAGAACGTATACGCGATTACCTCTTTCATCTTCGGCCTCGACAACGACACGCCCGGAGTGGCCGAGCGCACCCTGAGCCAGATTCAGGAGTGGCCGCCGGTGCTGCCGGTCTTCGGACAGATCACGCCATTCCCGGCGACGCCGCTTTACGAGCGCCTGGAAAAGGAGGGGCGGCTCACACGGCCGAAGCACTGGCTCGAGTTCGCGCCATTTCACATGGCCCACACGCCGCTGAAGATGACGATCCCCGAGGTGCAGACGGAAGTCCACGACGCGTGGCTGAGATCGTACAGCCCCGCCGCCACGGCCAGAGCGCTCGACTCGATGGCGGACGCACCGGTCCCCTACAAGATCAGCCATCTGGTTGCGCGGATCTTCTTCCGCGGAATCTACTTCCCGCCGAAAGGAGCGTGGGGCTGGCTGAAGGCGATTACGGAAAACCGCGCCTCGTTCTTCCGGATCGTGAAGGACTCCTTCACCAGGTGGAATGGCACTCCCGCGGCCGCGCCGCGCCGCGATCTCGAGACTGCCGTCCAGCCGCAAGACGGCACCAGCGCGTGACGCCGCCGGGTGCGCAATCAGAATCCGATTGACTTTGGAATGCTCGTCTCGTACGCTCGGACTAGGAGGGCGCAGTTTCTCGAGGACCCCACCGCGCTGGTCGCTCTGACCAGGGCCCTTTCCCCACCGAGAAGTCGCCGTCAGACGGAAGTAGTTGTCCAACGGAAAGGGAAGGAATGCATGCCAGAATTGTCCTGTTTGGTCTCGATGACCCATTGGCCTCCGAGCTCCGCCGTGTGCTCGTGAGACAACAGCAGACCGTCTTTTCGGAGCCTTTCCGCACCGCGCCGGAGTGTCTGGCCGTGGTGGAGCAGGTAGGCGCCGAGTTGATTTTTTGTTCCTCGCATCGAAAGCGGTATCTGGCGCTGCTCGAAGCCGTCGGCCGCTCCAAACCCAACCTGCCCGTCGTAGTGGTCAGCCGCGTTCCGGAAGTCGCCGAGTGGCTGGACGCGATTGAAGCCGGCGCTTCCGATTACTGCGCCGCTCCATTCGAAACCAGTCATATCCAGTGGATTCTCGACTCCGCGCTGAAGCACCACTCAACCGGAGCGCTCTACCGAGCCGCCGGTTAAATCAACCCGCCAATCATCAGCCGCAGCCGCCGGGTCCCCATCGGGTTCTGGCGGCTGTTTCACGTAAGGGTCCCCGCGAGCTCTCGCTGAAGGCTGAGCATCCGCTCCAGGTCAGCTTCGATCTGCGGCGCTTCCTGGCCGCCCGAGGCGACGAGGGCTTCGATGGTAGCAACCAGTCCATCCAGCCGGTTCAGGGAGTTCTTCTCCGAGGTGGAGAGCGAATCGTTGACTGCCGCTTCCCATTGCGACGCCAGGCGGGACAGGTTCATAAACACGACCTGCGCAACTGTCCGCTCGAAGTGGCTCTTAACCACACCCCGGAACAGCCCCATCGGCACGACCCAGGAAAGCAGCTCCCAGTTACGATCGAAGATCCGGCCCACACGCACGTCGGGAGATTTCGGGTCCTTCGTCTCCAGGTCCGGCTGCGCGGTCCACAACCGCACGCCCAGCGTCTCCAGTGTCCGCTCGGAGAGCCGGTTCCGGAAGTCCTCGAGGAATTGGGAAAGCTGGCGGCCCGCCCGGCCGGCCGGCTCGACGAATCCGTTCCGGTGCTGCGCCGAGAGCGCGCGCATCTCCACGGTCACGGCGGCGTGCAGCCAATCCTGGAATCCCGAGAGCGCGGCGCTCAGGCTGCGGTCCCAGGCGGGAAACTCGCGGTCCAGGCCGGCCAGAAGCCGCTGTCGCACGGGTCGTTCGTCCGCTTCAAGCAGCGTTTCGAAGGCGGCGCGCGTCGAGGCTGCCTCGTGCCGCACACAAAGCCGCAAGGCCCGCCGGGCGTCCTTGATCGACTCCGGCTGCCCGACGATCCTCTGCCGGAGTTGCTCGCGATCCGAATCGGCGGATTGAGCGGCCTTCAGCGCTACCGTGAGGCAGCTTGCGCACTCCCCCACGAGCGACCGAGTCTTGTGACGCAGGATCGCCTCATGCTGCCGCCCGGCCTCGCCGTGAGCCCGCGTGAAGAGACCCTCCTCGATTTCCGCCCGCAGGTGCTCGAAGCCGGGCCTCACCGAGTAAGGAAAGACCGGAACCGAGCCGTCCCAGTAGCGTGCAAGCTGCATGCGGACGAACTGGGTCACCTCAGTGCGCGCGCTCTCGTCGAGCAGGTCCACCTTGGTCAGCAGCACCGAAATGTTCGGCGTGAACCGGCTCAGGTTGCGTATGAGCTCGATGTCGCGCTGCGAGAGCGGCGGGTTGACGCCCACCGCAACCAGCGCCAGGCCCACGTTAGGCAGCCACTCGATCGACGCGCCGGTATTGTGCGCGAAGACGCTGTCGAGGCCGGGCGTGTCCACGAAACGTATGCCGCCGTATCGCTCCATGGAGGGCAGCTCGACACGAACCGCGCCGACCTGCTTGGTGTTTTCCGGATTCCGCTCTTCGGCTACGAACTCGGCAATGTCGTCCAGAGAGATCGGCTCCGAGCGCCCGTCCAGGAAGTGAACCTCGGCGCGCTCGCTTGGGCCGTACTCGATCTCGGTGACCACGGACGTGACCGGAATCGCGCCCACCGGCAGCAGTGGCCGGCCCAGGAGTTGGTTGAGGAAGCTGCTCTTGCCCGCCTTGAAGCGCCCCACAACGGCGATGTTGAGCAGTTCGTCCCGCGCGAAGCTGCGGCAACTGTTCAGGAAATCGTCGAGGGCCGCGATGCGATAGCGCTCGCATACCCGTGCGGCCTCGCCGAGCGCTTCTTTGACGGCTGTCATCCCAAGAATGAAGGCAGCACGTCCATCCGAACCGGGACGAACTTGATGTGCCTTCCCTCCCGATACTCCGGCCGCGCCGCCAGCCGGCACATCGCCAGAATCTGTCCCGGGTTCCCGCGTGCGGCGGCGAGCGTTCTGTTGCGAAACGTGTCCAGATCGAGAGCGCTCAGCTTGTAGCTCGCCGTGGCGGATTCAAACAGAGCGCCCGCTTCGATGCGGCCGAGCGGCTTCAGCCGGATTTCTTCCCGTGGGTCCCACAACAGCTTTCGAAGATGGCCCGTGGCGCTGCGCGAGCGCGCGGTCACAATCAGACAACTTCCGGAGATGTGGTAGACGGCCTGCAGGAAGCGGTACATTCTGGGATCGCAGTCGTTCGCATCTTCGAGCAGAATCGGACGCGGCTCGGCTTCGAGCGCCGCCAGCGCTGCGGCCTTCAGGGCGAAGCTGGTGGCGCGCGCGGGGGCGCATGGGAGCGCCTTCGCCAAATGCACCAGCAGCTCGTGCAACGTGCGCGGAGCTTCAAGAAGAACGTGCGGGCCAGGCTCCCGCGACAGAGCCTCCCTCAGAATTCGGGTCTTGCCGATGCCCGGCGGGCCCGCAACGAGCCGGGATTGGCGGCCCCGAAGAGCGGCTGCCAGCGCCTCGATCTCGGCGTCGCGTCCGGCCAGCGGCGCGACCCACTCGTCTTCAGGTGCTCTTCGCATTCTTCTTCTGAACGCGCACGGCCTTGACCTCGGAAACGGCCATCATCCCCGTGTCCATCATCTCCTCGATCACCGGGACCAGCCGGGCCAGGTTCTCGGCCGTGTTGACAATCGAGATCACGATAGGCTGGTCGTGGTGTATGAGATGCGTCTTGTGAATCTCGGCCGTTTCGCCGTAGCCCTCCAGGCCCCGCAGAACGGTCGCGCCGGCGATTTTCATCTCCCGGCACCTGGCCACGATGGCCTCGTACAGCGGCTTGCCCTGGTAACGGTCGGTTTCCGAGATGTGAATCCGCAAGAGCCTAGCGGACGATTCCTGGAGCATCGGGCGCCTCCACCGCGGCCGGGCCGCGGACCACTCTGACCATCTCCACATCGGAGGTTACAATCAGGCCGTCTTCGAGCATCGCCTCGATCGCCTCCGCGGCGGCTGCGATCTTTTCGGGTGCGTCAATCACCGAGATCACGATCGGCAGGTCGCGCATCGGGTGAAGCACGCTTCTCTTGTGCTCGTGACCCTTGGCGCCGTAACCGAGGATGCCCCGGTAAACGGTGGCGCCGGCGATGTCCATCATCCGCAGCTTCCTGACGATGGCGTCGTAAAGCGGTTCCCCGTGCCACTTGTCGTCCTCGCCGAGGAACACCCGCAGAAGCGTTGCGCGCCCCTGCTTGTGCTGGTGGGGTAGCTTGGGCTCCGGCTTGGGAGATTTGCGGGCCAGCCTCACCACCGTGGTGTCCTGCACCTCAACCAAGCCATCGGTCACCATCTCGTAAAGAGTTGGCAGGATCTCTTCCACCTTGTCCACAGTCTCGACGAATTCGATGCGGATCGGCAGGCGCTCGGTCAGCTCTTCGCGCGAATGCGTGTGCAGCATCTGGTGCGAGCCGAATCCCGAATAGGCTCGGGTCGCCGTCGCGCCGTAGACTCCTTTATGCATCAGGAAGGCCATGATGGAATCGTGCAGGGCGGTCAAGCGATGCTGTGTGTCTTCGTTGATGAAGATGGTGACTTTCTTCGCGGGCCCTTTGCTCAGCATTGCGCCTCCTCTCCGGTCAATCCAGGTCGCCTACCGGCTCCCCGAACGACGATTCTCTCAACTCCCGCTCTTCTTCCGGCAGCAGGTGGCGGGGCATGAAGCGGGCATTCGCGATGGCCGTCGGGATCACCGCGCTGGCGATTACGGTGGCCACCAGATAAGAGTACTGCGATTGCGTGATGATGCCGTGGTTTAGTCCGAACAGCGACGAAATGGTCCCGAAGGTCAGCCCGGTGGACATCATCAGCGAGTAGTATACGCCGTCATGGCCGCTGTATCCGAAACCGCGGACGGTGGGCAGCAGGCCCGCGAGCTTCGAAACCATCTTCGCGAAAAACAGGGCGACGAAGGCGAGCGGCGCGGCAACGAGCGCGGGCACCGAAACGAAGCTCCCCGCGCGAATGAAGTAGAACGGCGTCAGCAGGCCGAAGGTCAGAGTGCGCAGGCGGCGGATCAGAAGATTGTCTTTGCCGACCGTGCCGGCCAGCACCATGCCGATGAGGTACGCCGGAAGCACCGCCTCGCTGCCGGACCACACCGCAATCCCGCCCAGCCCGAATAGCAGGAGCAGCAGGTATTTGGTCTCGAACTCCGACGCGCGCGCGCCGTAGCGCCCGAACAGCCACGGCGTCACAAAGGGCAGCACCACGAAGAAGAACAGCGCGGCGGCCAGGAAGATGGCCGTCTTCGCCGTGAAGGGCGAAAAGATCAGGCCCAGCGCGACCACCGTTCCGACGTCGTTGATGAAACACGCCGCAAGAATAGCCTTGCCGTATTCGGTCCGGTTGAAGCCCAACTCCAGCATCACGGCGTAGACGACGGCCACCGACGTGGTGGAAAGCGCCACGCCCGCGAGCCAACTCGGCCGCCAGGCCCAATGCAGAAGGAAGTGAGCGACCATGGTGGCGCCGAAGAACGGCCCGAAAAAGCCCACCAGGCCCACCGCGCCCGACTCTTTCCACTTCGCCCGGAACACGTCGGGATCGAGTTCCGCTCCGGCCAGAAACGTCAGAACCACGGCGCCGGTCCCGGCCAGAAAAGTGATCCACTCCGTTTTGGCGTTGAGCGCGTTGACGGCCGCCCAGCCGAGCGCGAACTGAGCGAGCGTGCCGACGACAATCTCCGCAAGCGCCGTCGAAATCTTCAGCCAGTGCGCCGCCACAACGGCGACCAGCGCCAGAAAGAGCCAAAGAGCCGCAACAAACCACACCCGTTCCATCGCAGATTCTCCTTCTACTGTGGCTTGCTCTTGGGAGGGGGTTACGGGGCGGCCTCCCACAGCATAACCACTGTAGGAGTCATTGGCCGTCAAAAACGGCGTAAAGCGAACTCCACCGCTCTTGTCCGAGTATACCGCCGGGCGCTCAGTTTCCGAGAGCTTCGTCGAGCAGCAGCCGGAACTGCTCGCTCTTCTCGCCCACGCGCTTCTTCAACTCGTTCAACTCGTTTTCGATCGTGTGCAGGCGGTCGGCGAGATGTAGCGAGGCGAGCACGGCCACGCGCAGCGGATCGGCGGAGGAGGAACGGGCCGCGATGGCGTTCATGAGCTGATCGACGCTATCGGCCAGCTCCTGCACCTCGCGCTCGTTGCCGGCGGCGCGCAGGGCATAGCTCTGGCGGAAGATGGTGACCTGAACGATCTGCTTGTCGTCCACGTTTAGGTTCCGCTAGGCTGCGCCGAGCGCATCGATCTGGCTCAAGAGCTTCTCGATGCGGCCGCGGACCTGGCTGCGCTCGGCCCGAAGGCTGTCGAGCTCGCGTGTGACGCTGGCCGCCTGCTCCCGCGCCGAGGCAGCTTCGCGTACGGCGGCGTCCCGTTCGGCCAGCGCCCCTTCCTTTTCCCGGCGCAGGCGCGTCACCAGCTCGATGGCCTGGCGTATTCGTTCTTCAAGCGTCCCAAGGGAATCGATTTGGTCTTCGAGGAGTTCCATGACTGCCACCCGCTTACGCCAGCGCTGCCTTCGCCTGCTCGACGAGTTTCTGGAAGGCGGCCTTATCGTCGACCGCGATCATGGCGAGCATCTTGCGGTTCAGGTCCACCCCGGCCTTCTTGAGCCCGCCGGTGAACTTGCTGTAGGAGATCCCGCCCTCGCGGCAGGCGGCGCTGATGCGCGCGATCCACAAAGTGCGGTAGTCCCGCTTCTTCTGCTTGCGGCCGACGTAGGCGTATTTCAGCGCCTTTTCGACGGCCTCCTGCGCGGAGCGGTTCAGCTTGCTCTTGGTGAGAAAGAATCCGGACGCGGCTTTGAGGGTCTTTGCCCTAAAGGCGCGCCGCTTGGTTCCACGTTTTACTCTAGGCACGTTTCCTCCTTGGATGGTTGTTTGAGGCGGAACGGGTACGTGCCCCGCACTCCGTCCGCACTCGACGAGCTCCGCTTAGTACGGGAGCATGACCTTGATGCGGGGGGCGTTCGTCGGATCGACCACCACGCCTTTGGCGAGCTTGCGCTTCCGCGAGCGCGCCTTCGACGTCAGAATGTGACGCGCATACGCGTGATGGCGAACGATTTTCCCGGTCCCCGTCTTCTTGAAGCGCTTGGCCGCGCCCCGGTGCGATTTCAGTTTCGGCATGGGTGCTGATTCCTGGGTTCCTACAGACAGGACTCTACTCAGTCAGTCTTCGAGAACTTTCACAGTATAGCATGAGGGGATGAGCCGTGATTCGGGCGCGCCGATGAGGCTATTTAGCCGGCTGAACGCACTCGAAGTTTTCGGCCGCGTTGGTATCGCCGCGGCCCTTGTATCGAGCCACTGCCGGATAAACGCAGAGAGGACGGGTGATCGGGACTCCAGTGGATCCGGTCTTGGAATCGGCGCCGGTTGTTCCCGAGGCGATAATTGCATCGGGCGCTATCCCCTCGGTGACCCAGCGATCCAGACCCAGCAGGACGTTGTTGCCGGGAGTTGCATTCAGGTAGCCCCGCCCATCGTTCCCGAAACTGACAGCGCCTCGGCCGCCCACGCAGTGCTGCATACCGGGGACCATGTACAGCCGGTAGAAGGACTGAATGTCGGACGGATTTTTGGCGCGAGGGTCGGGATGGCGCTCCAGGAATGCCTTTACCTTCTCATAGAAGGCGATCGAAACGCGCGGAGCGGTGGCCGTATCGCCCCATCCCTGATACTGGATTAGTTTGCCACCGTGATCGCGGAAACTGCGAAGGTCGGGATTGTACGAGTTTAGAATCGATGCGGTCTTTTCGTCGGCCAGGCGCAGATCGCGGTCGAAGTCCATGGAGTGCCAGTCCCAGTGCGGGTCCTCGTAGACGGCTCCCGAGAAGAAGCTGTTTCCCAGGACCGATTGAACCGAGCCGACGATCCAGAGCGACCAGGATTTCGGTTCGGCTTCGTTGCCGGGCTCGTAGCCGGGGTAGATCTGCTCGCCGGTTCGCGGATTTACCGGGCCGGAGTAGATCTTCTTCAGAGCTTCGATCTGAGGCTGAGTCAGACACCCGGCGCTGGGCGTGCCATGACAAAGAAGAACGGATGGATCGAAGTGGCACTGGAGGGGATCCTGGATGACGCCGTCGAGCGCATCGCAGGCATCGAGGGCTGCCTTTTCGATCACCGGGAGCTGTTCCACCGTGATCTTGCTCTCCGGCGTGGCGTTCAGTGCGATTTCGTTCCAAACAAACCCAGTAAACTGGTGCGTCCAGTGGTTGCCTGGAGCGCCGGCAAGGATGCCGTCAAAATCCTCGGGATAGCGTTCCGCCTCCATGAGCGCTTCGCGTCCGCCGTCGGAGCATCCGGAGAAGTAGGCGTGCACCGCGGGCTTGCCGTAGTACGCATCCAAAATGATCTTGGAGAGAACGGCGGTCTCGTGCAGCGCCCGATACCCGAAGTCGATGAGTTTCTCCGGATGGCCGATCGCCCAGCTTGCGCTTGGATCGGCCGCGTTGGCTGCTGTTTGGTGACCGTCGTCGGTGGCCGAAACCGCATAGCCGCGCGCCAGCGGGCCAAGAAGGCTTACGGGCTGTATGTAACCGCCCCATCCGCCGCTGCCGCCCTGCATGTATTTCCCGTTCCACACATTGCTGGGCGGGAGCCAGAGGGTAAAGTGAATTTCGGAATCGGAAGTTGGCCGGGCGATGGCCGTCACCTCGCAATGGCGGGGGACGGGGACATTGGGCAGCTCCTTCAGCCGATCCGCTTCCTGCAAGGTGGCAGAGACAACAACTGCGTGGTCGAGCTTGACGTCTTTCAGCGCTTCACAACTCTGCTGCGCAAGCACCGCATCGGGGAGCGCCGTCATGAAGGTGCACAAGGCCAACAGAAAACCGCTTCGTAGGAACATGAATTGTTTCTCCTGGACGCCTCTCAATATAGTGAGGCCTGACGCAGGGTCAGGGTCAAGACGGTAGTATTCAGACGGCGGCGCAGGGCTTTTGGAGCCCCGAACCCTGGCCGCCAGCCTCCGCGCCACCCCAGCCGCCGCCCAGCGCCGAAAAATGCTCAAAGAGGGAACTTTACGCCGCCACCGCCGTTCTAACTATAGGAGCCACGGAGTCGAGATACCCTGGAAGCATACGTGACAGCCACAGATCCTATCCCGGCTCAGTCGCCAGCCCCCGCCCGCAGGGGACGCCGAGGCGTCACCTTTTGGGTCACCGCCCGCGAGTCCTTCTGGATCGCCCTGGAGGCGCTGCGCAGCCACAAGCTCCGCTCCTTCCTCACGCTGCTCGGCGTGGTCATTGCCACCACCACTCTGATCGTGGTCATGTCCATCGTCAACGGCATGAACCTCTACATCGCCGAGCACATCGCCAACCTCGGCACCAACACGTTCGTCCTTCACCAGTTCCAATGGGCGCAGGGCTTCGAGTCCTTCCTCAACGCGCGCCGGCGCAACAAGCCGATTCGCATCGAGGATTACGAGTATCTGCGGGACTACCTCAAGGGCTACCGGCACATCGGAGGCCTGGCCCAGCTCTCACCCAGTCCATCCGCGCGATATAAGACCCACCTGATCGAGGAGATCCAGGTGAACGCGGTGACTGCCACCTTCGTCGATATCGGCCGCGAGAAAGTCGCGCAGGGGCGGTACATCGATGAGACCGATTACCAGCACAACGCCCGGGTCTGCATGATCGGGCAGGATCTGGTGGAGAAGCTGTTTCCTAACGTCGATCCCCTGGGCAAGGAGATTCAAATCGCCGGTCTTCCCTTCCGCGTCATCGGCGTCGCGGAGAAAGTCGGCAGCACGTTCGGTCAAAGCGAGGACAACTTCGCCTTCGTCCCTTTGAGCACGTACCGCAACACCTGGGCCAGCCGCCCGGAGCTTATGGTCTTCATCAAGGCGCCGGACGGCGAGCACATGCTGGAGTTGCAGGATGAAGTCCGCGCCCTGATGCGCGCGCGCCGCCACGTGCCTTACAGCGAGGACGACACATTCGGCATCAACGCTTCCGACACGCTGATGAGCGCCTGGAAGAACCTGACCGGATCGATTTTCGCGGTGACCATCGGCCTGGTGGCCGTATTCATGGTGGTGGGCGGCATCGTCATCATGAACATCATGCTGGCCAGCGTGACCGAAAGGACCCACGAAATCGGCATACGCAAATCGCTGGGGGCGCGCAGCCGCGATATTCTCTGGCAGGTGATCTTCGAGTCCGGCATCATGGCCAGCGTGGGCGGAATCGTCGGCGTGCTGTTCGCCTGGGTGATCGCCCGCATCGTCAACGTCTTCTTCACGGCCGAGGTGCCACTGTCCGCGGTGGCGGTGGGAGTGGGGCTATCGGCCGCCGTGGGTCTGTTCTTCGGCATCTACCCCGCCCGCAAAGCGGCGCGCCTGGAGCCCATCGAGGCGCTGAGGATGGAAACATGAGCCCCCTGCCGAAACCCCGCCGTCAAGACATTCGCGAGAACCTGGCGCTGGCGATGGATACGCTGCGCACCCACAAGTTCCGCTCGTTCCTCACCGTTCTCGGCGTGCTCATCGGCACCACCACGGTGATTGCGGTCACGTCCATCATCGCCGGCCTGGACAAGCAACTGGTGGACGTAGCCGCGCAATTCGGCACCCACACTCTCTGGGTCTACAAGCTGGAGCTGGGCAATCCCCACATCCTGTCGCGCGAAGAGCGCCTGCGCAAACCGCTGAGCTACGAGGACGCCATGGCCATCAAGGACCAGGCCCCATCCGCCTCCGCGGTTTCGGTTGAGCTCTTTCGCCAGATCGGAGATTTCGGAGTGCCTCCGGTCACGGCCAGGTACAAGGGCCAGGACATGAACGACGCCCTTTTCGTCGGGGTGACGGCTGACCACTTACAGCTCATCAACGCCACGCTCCACGAAGGCCGGTTCTTCACCGATGCCGACGATGTCCACCGCCGCGACGTAGCCGTGATCGGCAATGGCGTACGCGAGAGGTTCTTCGGCCGCGAAGAGCCCGTGGGCAAGACGATTCTGGTCGATGGCCACAGCCTGGAAATCATCGGCACCCTGACCAAGTTCAAGTCGTTCCTGGGCGACGATCAGAACGATAAGGGCATCATGGTCCCTTATCACACGTACCAGAAGACCTACCCGCAGGCCAAGGACAACTTCATCTGTGTGCTCGCTGCGCCGGGCAGAATGGACCGCGCCCACGACGAAGTCACCGAGCTGCTTCGCCGCCGCCGTCACGTGAAACCCCAGGATCAGGATAACTTCGGCGTCTCCAGCGCCGAATCCGTCATCGGCAATTTCCGTCAGCTCATCGGCACGGTAGGCCTGGTGATGGTGGTGATTTCATCGATTGGCCTGCTGGTGGGCGGCATCGGAGTGATGAACATCATGTTGGTGTCGGTCACCGAGCGAACCCGCGAAATCGGCGTGCGGAAGGCCATCGGCGCACGGCGCAGCGATATCACCTGGCAGTTCCTGCTCGAAGCCATGACGCTCACCGCATCGGGCGGCGCAATCGGCATCCTGATCGGCTGGCTGCTCAGCCTGACCATTCGCACGCTCGTCCCCAGCCTGCCCTCCACGGTGCCGCTCTGGTCCGTCGTCGCCGGCTTCAGCGTGGCCACCAGCGTCGGTCTCTTCTTCGGCCTTTGGCCGGCCCTGAAGGCTGCCCGCCTCGATCCCATCGCCGCTTTGCGGCATGAGTAAGCCAGAAATCATTTGACACCATCGCCCGGAACCTCTATGCTGAATTACTGAACGGCACAGTTCACTAATTCAATCCATGGAGGACCCGACGATGGTCTGCCCCACGTGCAAAGGCGCCTTGCGCCTCGACGAAGACGCTCTCCGCTGTCCCCACTGTTCCCGAACCTACCCCGTCCGCGAGGGCGTTCCCGACTTCATCCTCGAAGAGCTGGCCCAAAGCAAAGACCCCGAACTCAGGAGAATGACGATCATCGATCGGATGGCGCGCATCTACGAGACGAAGCTGTGGTATCCGGTCGTGCTGGCCGTGTATGGCGGCTTCGGATGCATCTCGTTCGCGCAACTCATCGCCAGAGTGATCCGGAAGATCGAACCGATCCAGGGCCGCGTGCTCGACATCGCGTGCGGACCCGGAACGTTCGGCCGGCGCGTCGCGTCATCCTCGAAGGAAGTGTTCGGGATTGACGTGTCCAGGCGAATGCTGCGGCAGGGCGCCGCCTACGCGGCAAAGGAAGGCATCTCGAACATGAGCTTCGCCCGCGCCAGAGTCGAGGCGCTGCCATTCGAAGAGGAGTCCTTCGACTCCGTCCTCTGTTGCGGCTCGCTGCATCTGTTCACCGATACCGTGATCGCTCTCGGTGAAATGGCTCGCGTCATGAAGCCCGGTGCGGTTCTATCGGGCTTCACGTTCACCGCCGGTCGCACAGGCATCCTGAAATATCGCCGTGTGCGGGAGTGGAGCCGCAAGAAGTGGGGCCTACACGTGTTCGAGCTGCCCGAGTTGGAGCGGTACATGGCCGCTGCTGGCTTCGACCGCTTCCAAGCTGAAGCAGCCGGCTCGGTCCTCTTGTTCAGCGCGTCGAAGAGGGCGGTGTGATGCCGCGAGGACGCCCAACAAGCGACACGGTCGATCGCGCACTCACTGAGGCCGCGCTGGCGGAATTCGTCGAGCACGGGTACCACGCCATGAGCATGGAGTCCATCGCCGCCCGCGCTGGAGTGAGCAAGGTTTCCTTGTACCGTCGCTGGAGTTCCAAGCTCGCCGTCGCCGCCGACGTGTTTCGAGCCCTGAGCGAAACGAAGCTCCCCGAGGATCATGGCAGTCTCGAAGCCGACCTACGCTTCTTCATCGCGCAATCGGTCAACCCGAGAACCGCGAAAACCATGGCGAAGATCGTCATGCGGACAATGGGAGAAATCAGCGGCAATCGGAAACTCCTGGCCTTGTATCGTGCGCACCTGCTCAATCCCCGAATGAAGCAGCTCCGCACCGTTGTAGAACGGGCGCGCGCTCGCAAGGAATTGCGTGCCGACCTGCCGACCGACGTTGCCTGCGCCATGATTGCCGGTCCGCTCTTCATGTACTACTTGACCCTGCTTGCCGAGGCTAAGCTGGACCTGCCCAAAGATCTGGCCGCGGAGGTGACCCGCGTGATTCTCCGCGCGATTGCGGCCTAGCTCGCGCCCCCGCGCCACTCCTCCCACCAAGCCATCTGGATCGCCTCCAGGCGGCCTTCCGTGGAACCGTGCGGATCGTCGGCGAAGCCTTCCAGGTCGGTGACCCACTTGCGCAGGTCGGTGAAGCGGACGCCGAGCGGGTCCTGCCCCGGGAACTTGGCCGCGAGAGCCAGCGCGATCTCTTCGACGTCGTCCCAGGTGAGTGCGGGCATCAGATCGTTTTCCCCTTGAGCGCGCCGCGGACCGCCGCGTTCATCATCACCTCGGCCAGCCGCTGGGTGGTCTGGTTTAGCAGCTCGATGTGCGCCCGGATCAGCTCGTAGTCGTCCGAATGGTAGACCGTCAGCAGCTCGTTGAGAGCGCGCTCGATCAGGACCTGCTCAGTCAGCGTGATCGCGTCCCAGGCTTCGTTCGCTTTCGCCTTCTCGACCGCCGCAAGAATCTGATCCGCCTCAAGGCGCGCTTCCCTCAGTTGGCGCTCGCGCAAGTCCTCGGCCGCGTGCGCGAAGGATTCCTCGATCATCGCCTCCACCTGGTTGTCGGTGAGCCCGTAGGACGGCTTCACTTCGATCGACTGCTCCTTCCCGGTCCGCTGATCGCGCGCGGTGACGTTCAGGATTCCGTTGGCGTCGATCAGAAACCGTACCTCGATCCGCGCAGCGCCGGCGGGCAGAGGATCGATGTCTGTCAAGTCGAAGCGCGCCAGGCTGCGGCAGTCCTTCACCAACTCGCGCTCGCCTTGAAGGACGTGTATGAGTACGTTCTTCTGGCCATCGACGGCGGTGGTGAAGACCTCGGTCGCGCTGGCCGGAATCGTCGAGTTGCGGTGGATCAGCTTCGACACAACCCCGCCCATCATCTCGATGCCGAGCGAGAGCGGCGTCACATCGAGCAGCAGCTTGTCCTCGACGGCGCCGGTGAGGATGCCGGCCTGGACCGCGGCGCCAAGCGCGACCACTTCATCCGGATTCAGGTCCGTGTGCGGCCGCGCGCGGAACAGGTTCTCCACCGCCTGACGCACCAGCGGGATGCGCGTCGAGCCGCCCACCAGCACCACTTCGTCGATTTGCTCCGGCGTCACGCCCGCGTCCTCGATGCAGTTGCGGCAAGGGCCGAGCGTGCGGTCGACGATGTCGCGGATCAGTCCTTCGAACTGCTCGCGGGCGATCTCGCGCTGGTACTTGTGGCCTTTCCAGTCGAGATCGATAGTGGCGCGCGGTGCGAAGGAGAGCCGCTCCTTGGCATCGATGATGGCCCGGCGCAGCGTCTGCACCAGCGCGCCATTGTGCGAAAGGTCCTCGCCCCATTCGGAAGCGACATCTTCGAGCGCGATGCGGAGCAGGCGGTTGTCGATATCGTCTCCGCCCAGGTGCGTGTCGCCGTTGGTGGCAAGCACTTCGAAGATGCCCTCGTGAAGTTTGAGGATGGAGATATCGAACGTCCCGCCGCCCAGGTCGTAGACGGCCACGATGCCGTCCTTGCGCTTGTCGAGGCCATAAGCGAGCGAGGCGGCCGTGGGCTCGTTCACCAGACGCAGCACATCGAGTCCCGCGATACGGCCGGCGTCCTTGGTGGCCTGCCGCTGGGCGTCGTTGAAATACGCCGGAACGGTGATGACGGCTTGCGTGATGGTGCGGCGCAGGTAGGCTTCGGCGTTCTTCTTGAGCTGAAGGAGGATGAACGCGGAGATCTGCGGCGGCGTAAAAGTGCGGTCGCCCAGATCGAGGCGGATGACGGCGTCACTCTCCGGCGCGATGCGGAACGGGAACAACTTTCGCTCTTCGGCAACGTCGGCGACGCCGCGGCCCATCAGCCGCTTGACGGAATAGACGGTGCGCGACGAATCGTCGATCAACATGCGGCGCGCCGGGTTGCCCACCACGATCTCGCCCGTGGGCGAGCGGTAGACCACGCTCGGCACCAGGTTCTCACCGTCCTCGCCGGGGATCACCACCGGACCGGTCAGGTCCATGAACGCCGCGAGGCTGTTCGTGGTGCCGAGATCGATGCCTACGACGGGGGCGTCGTCGCGTTCGCCCCAATCGATCTGGAGCGGGTCAGACATGGGCCGCCGCCGTTTCGAGCAGGTTGGAGATGTAGCGGCGCTTGTTGAGGACGGCCCGGATCTGACGCGCCGCGGCCGAGTCGCCGGCGTCGAACCTGGCGAAGAGATCCTGAAGCTCGGCATCGGCCTGGGCGCGAAGAGCCTGAAATCGCGCGCGGCCGGCTTCGAGCTGGGCCTGGTTCCCCTCTTCGAGCGCCTCGTTCCAGGCGAACACCTCTTCGAGCAGCTCGGGCGGGACCGGCTTGGAATCGGCCTCTGGGCCGAGGCGTTTGAGAACGTACTCGGCGCGGGCGATGGGGTCGCGCAGCGTGCGGTAGGCGTCGTTCAGGATGGCACTGGCTTCGAGCGACCGTTCGCGTTCGGCGGGCGCGGCGCGAGTGAAGCGATCCGGATGCAACTCGCGGCTGAGGCGGTAGAAGCGCTGTTCCAGGTCGGCGAGGTCGAGCGAGAGCTTCGGCTCGATGCCGAAGAACTGGAAGTAGTCGGGCGCGCTCATCAGGCCGTGAAGGACGTCCCGCAGCCGCAGCTCTTCTTGGCGTTGGGATTGTCGAAGACGAAGCCGGAGTGGATCAGCGACTCGCGATAGTCGAGCGTCATGCCGTCCAGGTAGAGCAGGCTCTTCGGGTTGACGAAGATCTTGACGTCCTCGAACTCGTATATCTGGTCCTTGGCCCGCTCCTTGGCCTCGATACGGAAAAGGTAGCTGAGGCCGGAGCAGCCTCCGCCCTGCACGCCCAGCCGGAGTCCGCCCGCCGCGACGCCGTGCTTGACGAAAGCTTCCCGGATCTTCTGAATCGCCTTGGGAGTGACGTTGATCATGGACGCCTCTTGCCCCGGTAGTCGTCGATGGCCGCCTTGATGGCGTCCTCGGCCAGCACCGAGCAGTGAATCTTCACCGGCGGCAGGCTGAGCTCATTGACGATATCGACGTTGCGGATGGCAAGCGCTTCGTCGATAGTCTTGCCCTTCACCCACTCGGTGGCGAGCGACGAGCTGGCGATCGCGCTGCCGCAGCCGAACGTCTTGAACTTCGCGTCCTCGATGACGCCGGTCTCCTCGTTGACCTTGATCTGCAGCTTCATGACGTCGCCGCACTCGGGCGCGCCCACCATACCGGTGCCGACGCGCGGATCGCTGCGGTCGAGCGCCCCCACGTTTCGCGGGTGCTCGTAATGATCGATGACCTTGTCGGAGTACATCGCTTATCCCTTGTTCCAGCCTACCTGGCTGAGATCCACACCTTCCTTGGCCATTTCGTAAAGCGGCGAAAGCTCGCGCAGCTTCCTCACAACCTCGATCACGCGCGCCGCCACGTAGTCCACTTCTTCCTCCGTGTTGAAACGGCCCAGGCCAAAGCGGATGGAGGTGTGGGCCAGCGCGTCGCCGACGCCGAGCGCGCGCAGCACGTAGCTGGGCTCGAGCGTAGCCGAAGTGCAGGCCGAGCCGCTCGATACGGCAATGTCGCCGATCCCCATCAGCAGCGACTCGCCTTCGACGTAGGCGAAGCTCATATTCAGGTTGCCCGCCAGGCGGTGCTCCATGCTGCCGTTGATGTAGACTTCGTCGAGCCCGGCCAGCAACTGGTCCTTGAGCCGGTCGCGCAGAGCGGCCAGGCGCACGGATTCCCCGGCCATCTCGGCCTGGCAAATGGCGCAAGCCTCGCCCAGGCCCACGATGCCCGGAACGTTCAGCGTGCCGGAGCGCATGCCGCGCTCGTGGCCGCCACCATCCATCTGCGCGGTGAGTTGCACGCGCGGGCCCTTGCGTCGCACGTAGAGCGCGCCGATGCCCTTGGGACCGTACATTTTGTGCGCGCTGATGGACATCAGGTCGATGTTGTCTTCGTCCACCTGGATCGGCGCCTTGCCCACGGCCTGCGTCGCATCGGTGTGGAACAGCACGCCGCGCTCGCGCGCGATGCGGCCGATCTCCCGGATGGGCTGTATGACGCCGATCTCGTTGTTGGCGAACATCACGCTGACCAGCACGGTCTTGTCCGTGATGGCGGCGCGCAACTCGTCGAGATCGATCAGGCCGTCTTTGCGCGGCGCCAGGAACGTCACGTCGCCGCCGTGCTTCTTCAGCTTCTTGCACGTATCGATGACGGCCTTGTGCTCCGTGGCCACCGTGACGATGTGGTTGCCGCGCTCGGCGTACATCTCCGCCACGCCTTTAATCGCCAGGTTGTCCGACTCGGTGGCGCCGCTGGTGAAAACGATCTCCTTCGGCGTGGCGCCGATCAGATCCGCGATCTGCTTCCGCGCCTTCTCGACCGCGTGTTCGCCATCCCATCCGAAGGAATGGTTGCGGCTGGCCGCGTTGCCGAACTTGACGCCGAAGTAAGGCAGCATCGCCTCGAGCACGCGCGGATCCACCGGCGTCGTGGCGTGGTAATCCATGTAAATCGGTTTCTTCATGATGTCTCGAGTACCGAGAGAGCGACGACCTCGGCGGGCGAATCCTGCGCGATCTCAGAGATGGAGATGTTTTCGAGAAGCCCCAGGATTCCTTCGTGAATCTTGCGCAGCGGCTCTTTGACGCTGCAGCCCACGGTCTGGCAGCGGCCGTGCTGGGTGAAGCAGGAGGTCAGGATGATGGGGCCGTCGATCGCGCGCACCACTTCGAGTGCGTTGATGGCGCGCGGGTCGCGAGCCAGTTTGTAGCCGCCGTTGGTTCCGTAGGCGGCCGTGAGCAGCCCGTTGCGCGCCAACTTCTGGAGCACCTTGGCCAGCAGGGGCGTCGGAATGCCGTAACTGGCGGCGATCTCCTTGGCGCTCGCGCCTTCGCGGTTACGGGCCAGGTGGCGCAGGGCGATCAGCCCGTAATCGGCCTTTCTGGTGAGCTTCAGCATATCGGACCATTCGAGTCCGTAATCCAATTTACTCTCCTCGACGGCTTCCTGTCAAATCGCCAAGTGCTCTGTTTCCATTATGATCCATCGGGCCGGATTCTTTCGGTCGCATATAGGGCGATTCCACTTTCCCTTGATCTGTAATAGGCTGAGGTGACATGCTCTGCTTAAAACTCGCTACGATGTTCGCCGTGGCTCTGACTGCTTCGGCCCAGACCTCACCAGTGGTTCTCAAGTCCCCGAACGGCGCGCTTGAAATATCGATCGGGACCGTGCGCGGCGGCCAGTTGGCATATCGCGTGGCGTTCCGTGGAAAGCCGGTGATCGATTGGTCCAACCTCGGCCTCGCCATCGAAGGATCGCCGGTCCTCGGCGCCGCGGTTGCGATCAAAGCGGCGCAGCCGTCGAGCGGCGACCAGACATGGAACGCGGTGGCCGGGAAGGCGAACCCGATCCGCGATCGCTACAACGCCGTCACCGTGCAGACGGAGGAGATGACGGCGGGTCCACGCCGGCTGGCGATCGAGGCGCGCGCCTATGACGACGGCGTGGCGTTTCGGTACACGATCCCGGAGCAGCCGGCCATCGGGGAGATGCGCATCACCAATGAGGTCACCGAATTCCGCTTTCCCACCGACGCCACCACCTGGTCCCTCATCCTGCGCGATTTCCAGACCTCTAGCGAGGACGACTACCACGAGCTGACCATACGCGGACTCCACCCCGAGTATTTGATCGGGCTACCGATGCTGCTCGACGTTCCCGGTGTGGCCTGGGTCGGCTTGACCGAGGCGCATATCGACGACTGGGCGGGCCTGTTCGTGCACTCCGTACCGGATCAGAACGCGCTCGCGGCCCGCCTGGCGCCGCGCGTGGAAGACGCGAGGGCGCCGCACATCCCATGGCCGATCGATCCCAAAGCGGAGCCGTCCCTGGTCTCCGTGATCCGGCAGGCTCCCGCCAGTTCGCCCTGGCGCGTCCTCATGATTGCCGACGACCCGGGGCGGCTCGTCGAATCGAACATGGTGGTGAACCTGAACCCGCCCCCGGCCATCGCGGATACTTCGTGGATCAGGCCGGGCAAGACGGCGTGGGACTGGTGGTCGGGCCCGCTGGTGAAAAACCAGCCGTTCAAGACCGGCATGAACACGGCGACGATGAAATACTTCATCGACTTTTCGGCGCGCAACGGATTCCCCTACATGCTGGTTGACGCCGGGTGGTCCGCGCCCGGGCCCAAGCCTCCAGAGGCGGCCGGCCCCTATGCGCGGGGGACGGACCTCACAAAGTTCAACGCGGCCGTCAACATCCCGGAGTTGGTGGAGTACGGGAAGTCGAAGAACGTTCGGATCTGGCTCTGGGCGCATTGGACTGCCATGAATCGACAGTTGGAGCCCGCGCTGGCGCAATTCGAAAAGTGGGGCATCGCTGGCGTGAAGATCGACTTCATGGACCGCGCCGATCAGTGGATGGTGAATTGGTACAGAACGGTTGCGCAGAAGGCTGCCGAGCACCGCTTACTTGTCGACTTTCACGGCGCGTTTAAGCCTGATGGACTGCGGCGCACCTACCCCAATGTTCTGACGCGGGAGGGCGTGATGGGCGCCGAATACAACAAGTGGAGCGCACGCGAAACGCCCACACACAACGTGACGCTAGCCTTCACGCGTATGCTGGCGGGGCCGATGGACTACACGCCCGGCGGATTCGACAACGTCACCCGGGAGCAATTCGAGGCGCGCAACCTGGGACCCTCCGTGATGGGCACGCGCGCCCACCAGACGGCGCTCTTTGTGGTTTTCGAAAGTCCGTTCCAAATGGTGGCGGACCACCCCGCCGCCTACGAAGGTCAGAAGGAGCTCGCGTTTCTGAGGGAGGTCCCGGCCACCTGGGACGAGACGCGGGTAGTCAACGGCAGGCCGGCAAGGTACATCACCGTCGCGCGGCGTAGCGGTCGCGACTGGTACGTGGGCTCGATCACGAATTGGGACCCGCGCGAAGTGGACCTGCCGCTGGCGTTCCTCGGAGGCGGCGTGTACAACGCGGAGATTTACGCCGACGGGCCCAGCGCCGCCACTGAGCCCAAGGACAGCGTCCTTGAGACTCGGCGCGTGGACTCCGGGACGGTGTTGAAGCTGAAGCTGGCGCCGGGCGGCGGATGCGCCATACGGCTGGTTCCGGTGGAGTAGACATGCTTGCGCTTGTTCCCGTTGTTCTTGGCCTGCTCGTGGCGCAGACGCTACTCACGGACGCGGATCGCCAGCACGCGTTGCAGCTTTGCGATGAGCAGAAGTTTGTCCAGGCGTTGCCGCTGCTCGAGCAACTCGCCGCCGAGAGGCCGAAGGACATGGTGGTGATGGAGCGGCTCGGCGTAGCCGTGCTCGACAACGCCAGTGGCTTTACCGATCCGGAGGCCAGGAAGCGGGAGCGGCTGCACGCCCGTAAAATCCTGCTCCAGGCGAAAGCGCTGGGGGACAACAGCAACCTCCTCCAGATTCTGCTGCAGGGCCTTCCCGAAGACGGGAGCACCTCTGCGTTCGCAGAAAACCCGGAAGTGGAGGGCGTAATGCGTGGCGCCGAAGCCGCCTTCGGCCGCGGAGATCTCCAGCAGGCTCTGGACGGATACACCAAGGCATTCGCGCTCGCCCCCAACCTCTATGCGGCTCCCCTCTTCGCCGGCGACGCCTTGTTCAAGATGCATGAGCACGCCAAAGCCTGCGAGTGGTACGCCCGCGCTGCCGAGGTGGATCCGAACCGCGAGACCGCGTACCGCTATTGGGGCGACGCGCTGATGGCGATGGGCGAGCCTGGTCAGGCCCGCTCGAAGTTCATCGAAGCCATTGTCGCGGAGCCGTACCAGCGCAAGTCCTGGGTGGGCGTCGAGCAGTGGGCCGGGCGCAACAAGCTAAGCCTTTCGTTTCCCAAGATTGCGTCGCCGCAGAATCCGGTTTCGGCGCCCTCCACCGGCACGGACGGCAAGACTCACATCAACGTGAACATCGACCCGGCTCTGCTGGGCGGCAAGGGCGGCGACCAGGACGGCCGCAGCGCGTGGTTCATTTACCCGCTCAACCGCGCGACCTGGGTGATGACGAGGTTCGCTAAGGAGTTCCCCGCGGAAAAGGAGTACCGGCACACGCTGAAGGAAGAGGCCGAGTCGCTGCACATGGTGGCAACGCAGGCGCGCACCAAGAAGGTGAAGCAGTTGGCTCCGGACCTGGCCTTGCTCGTCAAACTGGACGACGAAGGGCTCGTCGAAGCGTACGTCCTGTTCGCGGTGGCCGATCGGGGGATCAGCCAGGATTATGCCGGCTACCGCGCCGCCAACCGCGACAAGCTACGGCGGTACCTCGACGAATACGTCGTGCCCGAGCTGCCCTGAAGGGAACGAATGATTCTGGTGACGGGCGCGAGCGGGTTTCTGGGCGGGCGGCTGGCGCAAATTCTGGTGGAACGCGGCGAGGCCGTGCGCGTGCTGGCGCGCCGGAATAGCGATCTGCGGCATCTCGACGGCCTGCCGCTGGAGGTGGTGCGGGGAGACGCGGCCCGCGCTACGCAGGGCGTCAGCGAGATTTACCACTGCGCGGGATGCGCCACCGATTGGGCGCCGTGGGCCACTTACTATGAAGCCAACGTCGCCGGCGTGGAGGAACTGCTGCGCGCCGCCGCCGGCGTCAAAGGTCTGCGGCGTTTCGTACACGTGAGCACCACCGATATCTACGGCTATCCTCGCGCTCCCTGCGACGAATCGCACCCGGCCGTCGAGACCGGGCTGCCGTACAACCGCACGAAATGCATGGGAGAGGCGCGCGTGTGGCTCGCGGCGCGCGAAACGGGCCTGCCAGTTACGGTGGTGCGGCCGGCCACCATTTACGGGCCGCGCGGTACGGCCTTCGTCACCGATATTGCGAAGCTGATCCGCCAGGGCCTGATGGCGGTGATTGGCGGCGGGCGCGCCACCGGCGGATTCTGTTACGTGGACAACGCCGCCGAGGGCATGATTCAGGCATGTAGCGCGACCCAGGCCATAGACCGCGCCTACAACCTGGCCGACGGCACCGGCGCGACGTGGCGGAGTTACGTGGATGCGCTGGCGGACGGCTTGGGTTTACGCCGGCCCTGGATCGACCTTCCAACGCCCGCCGCTGTGGCGCTGGCTCATTTGATGGAAGCTCCGCACCGGTGGCTGCGCATCCCCGGGCGCCCGCTGCTCACGCGCCACGCAGTGATGCTGCTCTCGCGGGATCAGGAGTACCCGATCGAGCGCGCGCAACGCGAGTTCGGCTTCCGGCCGGCTGTGTCGTTCGAGGAGGGAATCGCGCGGTCGGTAGCCTGGGTCCAGGGTGTTACGCCAGGCCGTAGCGCTTGAACCATTCGAGCATACGCTTCCAGGCGTCTTCAGCCGGGCCCTGGCGGTAGCTGGGCCGGTAATCCGCGTTGAACGCGTGGCCGGCGTCCGGATACACGACGATCTCCGAAGGGTTGCCCGCGGCCTTGAGCGCGGCGCGCATCTGCTCGATGGAACTGGCCGGAATTCCCTGGTCCTGCCCACCGTAGAGGCCAAGCACCGGCACTTTGAGCGACGCAGCGATGTCGATCGGGTTCTTGGGATGCAGCTCTTCGGTCGGCCCCACCAGCCTGCCATACCACGCCGCGCCCGCCTTCAGATCGGGATTGTGCGCCGCGTACAGCCACACGATGCGGCCGCCCCAGCAGAAGCCTGCGATGCCCATCCTCGCGGCGTCCCCTTTCTCGGAGGACAGGGCCCAGTGCGCGGTGTCATCCAGGTCCGACATGACCTGGCCATCGGGCGTCTTCGAGACGACCTTCGAAATGATCTCCTTAATATCGGTCATTTTCGAGACATCCCCCTGACGCGCGTATAGCTCCGGCGCAACCGCCAGATAGCCGCGCTTGGCCAGACGGCGGCACAGGTCGCGGATGTGCTCATGCACGCCGAAGATCTCCTGAACCACCAGCACGACGGCGAGTCCGCGGCCTCCTTTGGGCTTGGCCCGGTAGCCCGGAATCTCGCCATCGTGCACCGGGATTTTCACCGCCGATGCTTCCAGGCCTTCGGTATCCGTGGTGATCGTTCCGGCCTGGATCGGCTGCACCGCAGCCGCAAAACCGGCCGCCAGATCGGCTGCGAGGAACTGCCTGCGATTGATGTCAAGCTGATTCAAGACTTTGCCCCCCTGTAAATCTTTGTATCATGTGAAGCCTTCTGCGGTGCGGCTGCGTAACTCATATTGAGAGGAGACACAGAAGATGAAAACGCTAACGAACAGGATTTTGGGCGGCCTGGCGGCCATCCTGCTCGCCGTCCCCGCGGTGATGACGGCCACGGTTCCGAGCGCTCCGCCGACGCTCGAACAGAAGGTACGCCACGAGCTACTGATGCTGCCGTACTACAGCGTCTTCGACAATCTGGGGTTCCAGGTCTCGGGGAACAACGTGACGCTGGTCGGCCAGGTGATTGAGCCGTGGACGAAGTCAGACGCCATGAACGCGGTGAAGCGCATTCCCGGAGTAGGAGTCGTCACCGACAAGATCGAAGTCCTGCCGCCTTCGCCGATCGACGCGCAGATCCGCCGCCAGGAGTTGCGGGCGATTTACCGATACGCGGATCTGTACCGCTACGGCATGGGGACCGAGCCCGCGATCCGCATCATCGTCAAGAACAGCCATGTGACGCTCGATGGGGTGGTGGACAGCGCCGCCGATCGAACCATGGCCGGTATACGCGCCAACAGCGTGCCGCTGGTATTCTCGGTGACCAACAATCTGGTGGTCGCCAAGTCGTAACGCTGTGACAAGCGCGCCGTTCAGGTCTTTCCGCCCAGCTTCTTCTTGACCTCTTCGGCGCGCTTGTCGTCGGGCGCAAGATCCAGGAACTTGGCCCAGGCCTCGCGAGCCGCCTGTTTGTCCTTCAGCTTTTCCTCGGCCTCCCCCAGCAGAAAGTAGGCCTCCGCCATTCCTGGGTTCCACTTGGTCGCCTCGATGAAGCGGCTTGCTGCCGCCTTGTAGCTCCCCTTCTTGAGATAGAACCCCCCCACCTTGACCTCGTCCTCGGCCTTGATCGGGTTGAAGGCGTACTCCTTCTTGGGCTGGAGCGTTTCGTCCTCTTCGGGCGGCGCCTGCTCCTTCGGCGCAGCCTGCTTCTGCTGGGCCAATAGGACGCCGCAGAGCAGGCCAAAAAGCGCGATCGCTACCCGGTTCCGTGCCACAATTTAAGTATAAGCCGCGACATCCGTGAAGCGCGCCTTGCCGTATGGATTTGCGAGAAAAAGCCAGCCGCCTGCCCCTGCTGCCCGGCGTCTATCTCTACCGGGACGAAGCGGGCACGGTGCTCTACGTCGGCAAGGCCAAGAACCTGCGCGCCCGCGTGCGCAGCTATTTCTCCGACGATCGGTTGGCCGACACGAAGACCGACACCCTGATCTCGCACGCGCGCGATATCGAGTACATCCTGGTCGATAACGAGAAGGAAGCGCTCGCGCTCGAGAACAACCTCATCAAGCAGTGGCAGCCGCGGTTCAACGTCCTTCTGCGGGACGACAAGACCTACCCCTACATCAAGCTCACCAGCGAGACGTACCCGCGCGTCTATGTGACGCGCCGGATTCTGAAGGACGGCGCCACTTATTACGGCCCTTACTTCCCGGCGAACCTGGCGTACCGGCTGGTCCATTTCATTCATCGGTTCTTCGGCGTGCCCTCGTGCCGCGTGGACCTGACGCGGCGGCATCCGCAGCCCTGCCTGCAATATCACATACACCGCTGCAAGGGGCCGTGCGTCGAGGGCCTGGTGACCGACGAGGCCTACACGGAATCGGTGAAGCAGGTGCGCCTGTTCCTGGAGGGCCGCCACCGCGATCTGATTGCGGAGCTGCACGGGCACATGGACCACGCCTCCGAGGAGATGCGCTTCGAGCAGGCCGCCGTGCTGCGCGACGTGATCACGACGGTCGAGGAGATGCAACAGCGCCAGATGATGGCCGCCGCCGAGGGCGACGACACCGACATTTTCGGCTGGTACGCGGAGCCGCCGCTGGTGGCCGCGAACGTCTTCCACCTGCGCAACGGGCGCATCGTGGACCGCCGCGAGTACTTCTGGGAGGACCGCACGGAGTTCGACCCACCCGAGTTCGTCTCGCAGTTCCTCAAGCAGTTCTATCTCGATCAGCAGTACGTGCCGGGCCTGATCCACGTGCCCGCCGAGTTTGAAGACCGCGAGGTGATCGAGGAGGTGCTCTCGGAAAAGCGCGGGCGCAAGGTGGAAATTCACACGCCGCAGCGAGGCCAGAAGCGGGCCATGCTGGCGCTCGCCGAGACAAACGCGAAGCACCTCTTCGAGCAGCGATTCCGCGTGATGAAGCCGTCTTCGACAGCAATTCGGGAGGCGCTACAGAATTTGTTGGGCCTGCCCGAGACGCCCGCGCGCATCGAGTGCTTCGACATTTCCCACATACAGGGAACCGACAAGGTAGCCAGCATGGTGGTGTGGGAAGACGGCCGCATGAAGAAATCGGACTACCGCAAGTTCATTATTCGCGAGGTGGAGGGCAACGACGATTTCGCCTCCATGCGCGAGGTGGTGCGGCGCCGGTACGCGCGGCTGCAGGAGGAGAAGAGGCCGATGCCGGACCTGGTTCTGGTGGATGGCGGCCTCGGCCAACTACACGCGGCCGCGGAATCGCTGGAGTCGCTGGGCCTGGTGGATCTGCCGCTGGCGTCGATCGCCAAGCGCGAAGAAATCATATACGTCCTGGGCCAGGAGGACGAGCCGCTCGCGCTCGACCGCTTCTCGCCGGTGCTCCACCTGATCCAGAGCGTGCGTGACGAGGCGCACCGTTTCGCCGTGACGTTCCACCGCTCGCGGCGCGACTCCGCGCGGCTGACCTCCGAGCTGGAGCAGATCCCCGGCATCGGTCCCAAGACGCTGCGCAAGCTGCTGCAGCGCTTCGGCAGCGTGGAGGGCGTGCGCCAGGCGGGGATCGAGGAGCTATCGGCCGCGCTCGGCCCGGCCGCGGCGCGCAAGGTGGCGGAGCATTATCGGGCTTTACAGTAAGTTACTTCGCTGGCTCGAAGACCAGCGTCTCCTTCGCGTCCACTTTGTTGAATTGCATCGGGAAGCTGCGGCCGGAGTAATACGCGTCCCACTGGTCTTTGTAATGGCTGGAGAGCACCTGGCCGGACTGGCCGACGACGATGTTCATGTAGGACTTGTCCAAATCCGACAGATCGACCGCCGTGCGCATCGAGGGGCCAAGGCGGTGCGTGGTCTGCTCGACTGTGACCGGCGAGCCCTCGTGCGGAACCGGTCCGATGTTGAAGTAACTCCCCACAAGCGGGAAATGGCTGACCACAGGGTGGTCAATCGCCAACTCGTTGTACCACTCGTAATCCCACTTAGTCAGATCGCGGCCTTCCAGGCGGCGGCCCTCGTCGAGCGCATCCTGAAAACAACGCAGGACCAGTTTGTCGTAATCGTCGAACCAGCCGGGCTGGCGATTCCGCAGCAGGTCCTCGACGATCTGCGGCGCCGCCATGTAAGCTGCGCCCCGCGCCTCCCGTCCGCCATAGAGGATGGCGTTTCCCGGCGAGGCGACTTCGGCCATGGCCTGCCGCAGGTGATCGTACGTGAGAATCGCGATCAGCGGCGCGGCGCCCTTGGTCATACGGCCGTCCCAGGAACGAAGCAGCGCAACCGCATCAGCATTGTCCCCACCTGCTCCGCCGTGATGGCTGTAAGCCTCCACAACCCGTCGGGCAATAAATTGGGCAAACGAGGAGTAGACGTCCGTCTGAACGCCCAGCATCGCGGCAGTCTTCCACTTACTGCGTCCGGTAAGTAGCGCATAAATACGCTCGGCGCGGTACGGTGCCGCGAACTCGCCGTGCACTGGGTAGGGATAATCGGCGGGAAACGGATTCTGGTTGGCGGTGACGATGAGCCCCGATGGCGGATCATAAGTGGCGGGTAACTTATCGAAGGGGATGTAACCGGCCCATTCGGAATCGCCGGAGCCGTCTACGGGAACGTCGCCCACGTAGTTCGCGCGGATGGGGAGCCGGCCAGCGACATGATAGCCGATGTGGCCGGCCGTATCGGCATACACGAAGTTCTGTGCCGGACCGGGGAAGCGGGCGAGCGCGGCGACGAACTCGGGCCAGTCGCGGGCGCGGTCGATATCGAGAAAGGGGAACGCCAGCGCGCCGGGTTCGGCAGCGGTCCAGCGCAACGCCAAAGCGCGTCCGCCTTCGAAGAAGACGCCGCCGTGCCGTGTGACCCACTGCGCGAATTCGACCGGCGGCGCCCCCTTGACGGGGATCAGCTCGCGTTCATACTGGGCCTGCTCGATCTGTCCGTGAGACACGTAGCGCCCCGTGCGCGGGTCAATCCTCTCGAGATAGAGATCCTGGACGTCGAAGCCGAGGTTCGTCTCGCCCCACGCAATACGGTCGTTGTGGCCAATGATGACGCCAGGCAGGCCCGGCAGAGAGACCCCGGTAACATCCAACCCAGGCGCGCGCAGATGGACCATGTACCAGGTTGAACGGAATCGAGTATTGCAGATGCGGGTCGTTGGCGAGCAGCGGCCGGCCGCTCGCGGTGCGCGATCCGGCCAGCACCCAGGCATTCGAGCCGGGAAGGACGCGCCCGCCCAGGCGCGGCGGAAACAGAAGCTCGACCTTGGCCGCGTTCCCGCCGGCGAGCATGGCGCTCTTGATCAGTTTGTCTCGCCACGAACTTGTAAGTTCCCGGTACATGTTGAGTGCCACCGCAAGCGAATCCTCGATGGTCCATGGCCGCGGATCGTAGCCGAGCGCGGTGAATTCGACCGGCAGACGGCCGCGATGCGTCTCGATGAAGCAATTGACCCCGCGAGCGTACGCGGCAAGCACTGCGCGATCGGCCAAGGGAAGCAGCCGGGCCTGCATCTGGGCGATCCGGTCCATGCGTAGGCGGCGCACTTCGCGATCGGATTCCAGAAGTGCGGGGCCGAATACCGCCGCCAGCGTGCCCTCGGCATAGCGGCGCGACGCGTCCATCTGCCACAGCCGATCCTGCGCGGTCACGTAGCCCTGGACGAAAAGTGCGTCGTCGATCGATGCGGCCGAGATGTGCGGGACTCCAAGCACGTCGCGCCCCGCCGTAGCACGCTGCATAATCGGCACCTCGACGCTCCCGGAGGTCTGCGGCAGCGGCCGCCAGGCGTACCAGTAGACGGCAATCGCTGCCAGAAGAAGTACGATGAGTAAAGTCAGGTTGAGAAAGCGGAGCGCCCGTTTGAGAGTCACTGTCACGATTTTACTGGAATTGTGCGGTGGGACAGGCCCTCCGGCCCGTCAAGGTGAGCGTCTATGAACGAGACTTACTTGGGTTACCGGCTCCTGCTGCTGGCGATGATCGTGGCGTTCAACGCGTTTTTCGCGTCGGCCGAGCTGTCTCTGATTTCGGCACGGCACTCGCGGCTGCGGGAGCTGGCGGCGGAGGGCAACGTCGGCGCGCAGGCCGCGCTCAACCTTCTGAGCCGGCCCGAGCGGCTGCTCGCCACCATACAGGTCGGCGTAACGCTGGCAGGCCTGGGCGCGGGCTGGGCGGGTGAGGACACGCTCTACCGTCTGATCATGTCGGCGGCAAACCCGTGGATCACGCCGCGGGCCGCGCCTTTCGTGCATGTGGGCGCTCTGGTGGTGGCCTTTCTGGTGCTGGCGTTCTCGATGGTGGTCTTCGGTGAGGTGGCGCCGAAGAACTTCGGGATCAAGCAGGCCGAACGTTACTCGGTGATGGCCGCGCCGTTGTTGCTGGTCTTCTATCGCGTCTCGCAGCCGTTCATCTATGTCCTGGAGCGCTCCTCGGCCGCGGTCTCGCGAATGTTCCGCCTGGGCGCCGCGGCCGGGCAAAGCACGCACTCGCCCGAGGAACTGAAACTGATCGCCGGTTCCGTGCGCGCGGCCGGGCTCATCGCCGCGTTCGAAGAATCCGCGCTCGACCGCCTTCTCGACTTACAGAACGTTTCGGTGCGGGAAATCATGGTCCCCCGAAACGACATCGTCTCCATGCCGGTCGCAGCCTCTCTCGACCACGCCCTGCGCACGCTGATCGAGAATCAGTACACGCGCGTGCCGGTTTACGACGAAACGCCCGAGACCATCGTGGGCATCCTCCATTACAAGGACCTGCTGCCGGTGTGGCAGCGTATGCGGGTGGCCGCGCGCGCCAACACTCCCCTGCCTCCCTTCCAACTGCGCCCGCTCTTGCGGAGGCATCTGGTGGTGCCGGAGAGCAAGCCGCTGAACCAGATGGTGGACGAGTTCCGGCAACACCACGCACACATGGCGCTGGTGGTGGATGAGTTCGGAACCATTGTCGGCCTGGTGACCATGGAGGACGTCTTCGAACAGATCTTCGGCGAAATCGAGGACGAGCACGACGCACGGCGGCCCAAGCCTTCGCTCGTCAGCCGTGTGGTGGAGATCGAGGGAACGGTGACGATCCGCGATCTGGAAGCGCAGTACGGCATCGAGCTGCCGACTAACGCGGGCTTCGAGACCCTGGCCGGTTTCCTGCTTTTCCGTCTGGGATACATTCCCAAGGCGGGCGACTCGGTGGAAGACGAAGGCCGGCGATTCATCATCCTGGAGATGGACCACAACCGCATCGCGCGCGTGCGGATCGAGCGCTAGCCACCTCCCGCCAGGCTGACGGCGGACTTTGTTGCGGCCGATTCCGCTTTTGTGCTCCGCTGTAACTATGGCGAACGGCGGGGATGCCTTGCGTCTGCGTGGATTGCGCAAGGCTTACGGCGACGTTGTAGCGGTGGACGGCATCGACCTCGATGCCAGCGCGGGCGAGTGCTTCGCGCTGCTGGGGCCGAACGGCGCGGGGAAGACTACCACCATCGAGATCTGCGAAGGGCTGCTCGAACCCGACTCCGGCACGGTACAGCTTCTGGGGCTCGAGTGGGCGAGCGACGAACATCGCCTGCGGCAGCGGCTGGGCGTACAGCTTCAGGAGACGCAGCTCGCCGACAAGCTCACGGTCGAAGAGACCTTGCATCTGTTCCGCAGCTTCTACGAGCGCGGCCCGGCTGTCGCGGACATCATTGGCATCGTGCAGCTCGAAGAGAAAAAGGGCGCTCGCGTGGGCCAGCTCTCGGGCGGGCAGAAGCAGCGCCTGGCCATCGCCTGCGCGCTGGTGGGCGACCCGAACCTGCTGTTCCTGGACGAGCCGACCACCGGCCTCGATCCGCAAGCGCGCCGCCAGGTCTGGCAGCTCATCGAGCAATTCAAAGCGGAAGGCCGCACCGTCATCCTCACCACGCACTATATGGACGAGGCCGAACGCCTGTCAGATCACGTCGCGATCATGGACCACGGCAAGATCATCGCGTCCGGTACGCCGCGCGAGCTGATCGCTTCGATTGGCGTCGATCACGTGGTGGAGTTCGCCATCGATGGAGACTGGCCCGATCCCGCCGTCCTCGAACGCCTGAAAGGTGTGAGCCGCGCAAGGATCGAGAATGGCAGCTTTCAATTGCAGGTGACCGAGCTTCACACCGCCGTGCCCGCGCTGCTCGATGAGCTCGATGGCCGCGGCATCGCGCTGACCGAGCTGCGCACTCACTCGGCGACGCTCGAGGACGTCTTTGTCACGCTCACCGGGAGGCACCTCCGTGAAGATTGACACCCGCCGCACATTCATCGACCGGCCGTTGGTGCAGCTCACGCTGGTCCGGTTCCGCGAGTTCCGCCGCGAGCCGGAGGCGGTCTTCTGGGTCTTCGTGTTCCCGATTCTGCTGGCGGCGGGCCTCGGCATCGCATTCCGGAACCGTCCGGCCGAGGTGCTCAAGATCGGCGCGGAGAACGCCCAACTGGCCGCCGCCCTTCGGACGTCGAAAACGCTCGCGGTGGACGTGATCAGCAGGGAGGCCGGCGAGCAAGGCCTGCGCACGGGCCGCCTGGTGCTGATGGCGCTTCCGGACGCATCGGGCGGCGTGGTTTACCGCTACGACGATACGAACCCGGACGGGCGCACGGCGCGATTGCTAGCGGAGCGCGCCATTCTGCGGGCCGCGGGCGTGCGGGATCCGGCGCCGCAATCCGAGAGCCTTGTACGGGAGCCGGGCTCGCGCTATATCGACTTTCTGATTCCCGGTTTGGTCGGCCTGAACCTCATGGGCAGCGGGATCTGGGGAATGGGCTTCGCCATCGTCGATGCCCGCCGCCGGAATCTGCTGAAGCGTCTGATCGCGACGCCCATGTCGCGAGCCGAGTACTTGATGTCGTTCCTACTCTCGCGGCTGACGCTGCTGTTCGTCGAGGTGGCGGTGCTGGTGGGCTTTGGCATGGCGGTCTTCGGCACGCCGCTGCGCGGTTCGCTGTGGGAACTGGCGGCGCTGTGCGTCCTCTCTGCATTCTGCTTCAGCGCGCTCGGGCTGCTGACGGCGTCGCGGGCGCGGACCATGGAAGCCGTCTCCGGCCTGATGAACTTCATCATGCTGCCCATGTGGATTTTCTCGGGCGTGTTCTTTTCGGCGGAGCGCTTCCCGGCCGTGGTGCAGCCTTTCATCCAGGCCCTTCCGCTGACCGCGGTGGCGAACGTGCTGCGAGCGAACATGATCGAAGGCGCGCACCTCAGTCAGATAGGCGGCGAGGTGGCGATCATCGCGGCGTGGCTGGTGGCGAGCTTCTTCGCGGCGCTGTGGCTGTTCCGCTGGCGGTAGGGACCCCTGAAAGATATACAATTCTGAAATGATGCGAAGCGTCGCCGCTCTGCTGTTCACTACTCTCTTGCTCGCCTACGGGTGCGGAAACGGTTCCAGTGGCACGAACCCAGGGGGCGGCGCACCAGCGGCCAGCATCTCCCTTGCGCTTTCCTCTCCATCCGTGACCCTGCCGCAAGGCGGGTCGATCGGTTGGGTCACCGCGACCATCAGCCGCACAGGCTCGACGGGTAGCGTCGCACTGAGCGTGAGCGGCCTGCCGGCGGGAGCCATGGTCAGCTTCACCCAGCCGGCGACCGGCAATAGCGGGACCGTCGCCCTGAACCCCGGCACCGCGCTGGCGGGAACCTATCCGCTGACTGCGCAAGCTTCCGATGGAACGTACTCCGGAACTGCCCGCGTCTCGCTCATCCTGAACGCGGGCCTCACACCGGCGCTGCCGGGCCCGTTCGCGTGGTCCTCGACGGCGCCGCTCATCAGCGCGATTCCCAACACAACTCACCCTCTCATCGCGGTGAAGGATCCCTCGGTGGTGTACTTCGACAATCGCTGGCACGTCTACATGACCACCGCCGACAATACCGGCGCCTACAATATGGCCTATGTGAATTTCACCGGCTGGTCGCAGGCATCGGCCGCGCAGCCCTATTACATGGACGCGAATCCGGGCTTCGTGGGCTATCACTGCGCCCCAGAGCTCTTCTATTTCGCGCCGCAGAGTAAGTGGTACCTGATCTACCAGTCGGGACCTCCGACGTATTCCACCGCCGACGATCCAAGCCAGCCGGGCACCTGGACCGCTCCCCAGAACTTCTTCGCATCCCAGCCCGCGAGCGTGACCAACTGGCTCGATTTCTGGGTGATCTGCGACGCCAACAACTGCTACATGTTCTTCAGCGGGGACGACGGGCGCTGGTATCGCAGCCAGACCACGCTGGCGAGTTTTCCCTCGGGCTTCAGCGAGCCCCTGGTGGTGATGCAAGCAGCCAACGCAGGAGACCTGTTCGAGGCCAGCAACGTCTATTTCCTGAAAGGGCTCAACCAGTATCTGGCCTTGATCGAGTGCATGGGCGGCAACAGTGGCCAACGGTATTTCCGTGCGTTTATTACCGACCGGCTGGACGGCGACTGGACCCCCCTCGCGAACGCCAACAGTTGGACGACTCCGTTTGCGGGGATCAACAACGTCACCTTCGACGCGGGCGTGACTCCTTGGACCACCGATATCAGCCACGGCGAGATGCTGCGCGACAGCTACGACCAGACGTTGACCGTCGACCCGGCCAATCTCCAATTTCTCTACCAGGGCGTGAATCCAGCGTCGCGCGGGGTGGCCTATAACAGCCTCCCTTGGCAGCTCGGAATCATCCACAGTGCGAGCCAGCCATTCTCCGGCGCAACAGGGGCGCCGAAGGTCAGTTCAGAGTCGCGTCCGTCAACCCGTTGAAGGAGCGGTAGGCGCCGTCGCTCTTGAGCTCGGGATCGCCCGCGAGCTCTTTCTGGTGGACCTTCATGGCCGCATCGAACGCCTGGTGCACCGATGTTTTGTGGTCGTGCAGAAAGGCGTCCCAGAAAGTCTGGGCGAAGTAGGCGCAGTAGGTCTCGTGCTTACTGTTGACGTCCGAGATCACGATCGCCTTGCTCTTGGTCCCCGTGAAAGCGTCCACAAAGCCACCCGAGAAACACTGGTCCATGATGACGATCACGTTGGCGGGGAGCCGCTCCACCTCGGCGCGCAGATCCGCAGGCCACAGCTCGCCGTGGCGCAGGACCAGATACGCGCCGCGCCGGTCGTAATCGCCGTGGCCGGTGCCGTAAATCAGGACGGTGTCGCCGGCGTGCGTGAGGGACGCGAGGCGGTCCATGACCTGGGCGAAGTGCGCGGGAACGGGGCTGCAGACCGGAGTCAGCTTGGACGGCGGGTCGCGGCGGTCCTTGGGAGACACCACGAAGATATTCCGTTCGTCGAAGCCCAGCGCGCGCAGCGTGCGATAGGCGCGGGCGATATTGCCCTTGTGGTCGCGCGCGGCGTCGGCGTTGGCCAGCACGGCGTATCGCTGCGGTTGCGGCCTGGCCGCGAGTGTCTGCTGAGCCTGCGACCGGCCAGAGCCGCATCCCGTGAGCATCAGGGCAAGCGCGCCGGTGCAAGCTGCAAGTCGCATCCTAACCCGATCTTCTCACGAACGGCTGACGGTGGAGGCTCCGGGGTGCGCGACATAGAAGTGCAGACTGAAGCGGTTTCTTTTTTGTAGCGCGAAACCTAGCGTAGTGATACGCTAGGCCTGGAGGCCTATGTCCCACTCCCTCACTGAGCTGGAAACCCGTCGCGCCGCCATTCAATCCGAAGTGGCCCACTTGAGCGATATGCGGGCTGGATCCATCACCAGTACCGGCGGCCGCTGCGGAAACCCGAACTGCCGCTGTCACCGCCCCGGCGCCGCCGGCCACGGTCCCTTCTATCGCCTGACGCGGAAGCGGGATGGCAGGACCATCACAGAGACTTTTGCGTCGCCCGCCGGGCTCGCCAAGGCGCAGCGAGAGATCGCCGAGTATCACCATTTCCGAGAGCTGAGCGGCCAGCTTCTGGAGGTGAATGAAGAGATCTGCCGCGCGCGACCGGTCGAGGAAACGTTGACTCCCCTGGAAAAAAAACGGCCGAAACGATCCTCCAGGAAGCCGCGCGCGAAGTAGATCACCTCTTACGAGTCGTCTTTGCGGGCCGGCGCAAGACCGGCCGTATGGACTTGGAGGCGGTCGAGATGCTGGTGCGTTCGGCCCTGCATCACGTCGGAGCCGCAGCGCTCACCGAGTTGCTGCAGTTTCCCGCTCCGGCTGCCGATCGGCGGCGCCTTCCGTGCCGCTGCGGGCACTCGACTCGATACCGCGGGTTGCGCTCCAAACCGGTGCTGACGGCGGTAGGACCGGTGGAAGTGTCACGCCCCTACTACCTGTGCTCGCACTGCCACACCGGCCAGTTTCCCGCCGATGTGGAACTCGACGTCGAAGATACGGAGTTCTCTCCCGGCGTGCGCCGCATGCAGGCGGCAGTAGGTCAGGAACTGCCCTTCGACCACGGCCGCCAGCAGATGAAACTGCTGGCCGGCCTGGACGTGACGGCCAAGGGCGTGGAACGCACTGCGGAGACAGTGGGAGAAGATATCGGCCGGCGGGAGCGGGCGGAGATCGGCAAGGCCGTGCAGTTGGATCTGCCCTTGGCCGTGGGAAAGCCGATTCGGGTTCTGTACGTGGAACTAGACGGAACCGGGGTGCCAGTGGTGAAGAAAGAGACCCTGGGCCGGCAGGGTAAGCAAGCAGGAGAACCGGCTCACACGCGGGAGGTCAAGCTAGGCTGCGTGTTCACGCAGACCCGATGGGATAAAGAAGGCTACGCCATTCGCGACCCGGATACGACTACATACGTGGGGGCGATTGAAACGGCGGAGGAGTTTGGCAAGCGCCTCTACCTGGAGGTCTGGAAGCGCGGCTGGAGCCGCGCGAAGAAGAAGGTCGTGCTGGGGGACGGAGCGGAATGGATCTGGAACCTGGCGCAACAGCACTTTCCCGGCGCCGTTCAGATCGTCGATCTGTATCATGCTCGCCAGCATCTGTGGGAGTTGGTGCGCAAGCTGTACCCCAATGACGAACTCCAGCAGAAGCGCTGGATCCGGGTCCAGAAGCGCCGGCTCGACCACGGAAAGATCGAAAAGCTGGTCTTGGCGCTGCGGTCCATCGAGACGGCGAATCCGGAGGTGGCCGAGAAGATTCGCACCGAAGCGGATTACTTCGAGACCAACACCGAGCGCATGCGCTACCCCAAGTTCCGGGGGCAGCACCTGTTTGTCGGGTCGGGAGTGATCGAGGCCGGCTGCAAGACGGTCGTCGGGGCGCGTCTCAAGCGCTCGGGGATGTTCTGGACGGTGCGCGGGGCCAACGCCATCCTGTCTCTGCGCTGTTGCCAGCTCAACGGCCGGTTCGAGGACTACTGGGAGGCCCGCCGCGCGGCGTGACTTGCACTTCTATGTCGCGCACCCGAGGCTCCGGTAGCGGTCCATCTACCAGGAGGCGGGTTTATACAACATCCCACCATGCCCGTCAGGCAACGGATCAGCGAATTGGGCGTGTTGCAATAGGTTAAGCGGAAGCACGTTGTGCCTGTGGGAGACCGAACTCAGTTCGCTGGCGAAACGACGGCTGGGGTGCTGCGCAGGAATATACAGGAAGATTCGCTTGGCGGGGAATCTGACGCGGACCATCTTGACTGCAGGGACAAGGTCGGAGTCCCCGCTCACCAGGACGATCTGATCGCACGCCCCTTGATACGCATCATCAAGCATGTAGACCGCGATGTTCACGTCCGTATGCTTTTCCTCGCGGGTTTCAAAGAGTCGGTCGCCAGGATATCGGCACTGCGGGTGCATGCATCTAACGCGCTTGCATTTGAACTTTCCAAACACAGGCTGCACGAGAGGCGTGGTCGCTAATGCCTTCAAGTAGGTCTCTTGATTCGTGCGCGTCGAGCCTTCCACCATGGCCGTAAAATATCGAATGCACCGTATGTCATCGTTAGGACGCAGCAGGCGGAACAGGCGCGCAAGGTCTAGCCACTTGTGAGGCGTTCCCTTGACGGCCCCGTAATAGAGGTTGAATCCGTCGATGTAGACAATCGTTGGGATTCCGGTGATGCTGGGCGTGACCAATTGAAAGGGCGGTCATATAGACCGCCCGGACCGGCCCTTTCGGGTCGGGGAGTCGTAAGGACAATTCTACCAGATTCACCCTGGCTCGCTATACCCACCGTTGCGGGCACGATCTAATCGCCTGAAATCAATGGGGATTCCTTGAGGCCTCACCGTGCAGCCGTGCTCTTCAGCCCGCCCTCCGGCGCCGCGATGGCGTCGGCCGCCTGCTTGCCCATGCGGATGCAGTCGGGGATACCGATGCCGCGGTAGGCGTTGCCGGCCAGGTGCAGGCCGGGGAGCCGCTCCAGGCGGGATTCGATGCGCGCCAGGCGGTCGGCGTGGCCCACCGTGTACTGCGCCATCGAGCGCGGCCAGCGCGCCACGTGCGTGAAGACCGGCGTCTCGGAGACCGCCATAATCGCCGCCAGCTCGGCACGCACTTCGGTGACCAGCTCCCGATCGGAGAGCGCCAGCACGCTCGGGTCCTCGCCGCCCACGAAGCAGCGCAGCACGGCTTTATCCTCGGGCACGCGGTGCGAAAACTTCGTGCCCACCCACGTGCAGGCCACCAGAAGCTGGCGCTCGCTCTTGGGCACCAGGAATCCGAATCCGTTGAGCGGATGAGGGAAGCCGGCTTTGTCGTAGACCAGCGAAATGGTGATCGAGTTCGAATAGGGGATAGAGCCGAGCAGCCCCGCCAGCTCGCCATCCGTGGCGCCCACGAGCGCGGCGGCCTGGTAGGCCTGGCACGCAAGAACCACGCGGTCGGCTTCCAGCCATTCGCCGCCCGCGCGCACGCACCACACGCGGCTTCCCGGGACCCACTCGATGGCTTGGGCGGCGGCGTGGAGCACAACCGGGGAGGGCCGCGTCTGGGCCACCAGGGCGTCGACGAGCTGGCCGAGCCCGCCCTTCAAGGTCTGGAACAACGGCGTGCCCTTGGCGTGCTCGGCTGCCTTGCGGCGCTCGTGCAGGACTCCCTTGGTCAGGCTGCCGTACTTGCGCTCGAGCTCCACGAACCGGGGCAGCACGCTCGTGACGCTGAGGTTACCCGGGTCGCCGCCGTAAACGCCCGAGAGCAGCGGCTCGGCCAGGTAGTCCACCGCTTCCCAGCCGTAGTGCGCAGCCACGAACTCGGCCACCGACCGGTCCGGCTGCCAGCCGTTGCGCGGACGCCGGAACCACTCCAGGCCCATGCGCAGCTTCGTCTCGAAACCGAGGAGCGAAGTGCGGAGCAGCGGAGAGACCCGCGTGGGGATCATCAACATCAACCCGTCGGGCAGCGGAACCAGGCGGCCGCGCTTCTGTACGTAGGTGACGCGCAGGTGGTCGTTCGAGCCGATGACGTCGTCGCCCAGGCCCAGCTCGCGGATCAGGTGCAGCGCCCATGGCTTCTGCGCCAGGTAGCTGTCGGGGCCGGCCTCGAGGACGCAGCCGGCGGCACGCTCGGTTGCGATGACGCCGCCCAGCCGCGCTTCGCGCTCGATGAGCGTCGATGCCACGCCGTGCTTGGCCAGATAGTATGCGGCCGAAAGACCGGAAATCCCGCCGCCGATGACGATTACACGCACAGCTTCTCCCTCGCGACGGCGGCCAGCGCGCGCGTGAACGCCGGGGAATCGTTCAGCGACTCGGGTCGGCGAAGGCCGATCCCGCGCTCGCGTGCATAGTCGCGGAAGGCGATGTCCACGTCGTAGAGGATCTCGACGTGGTCCGAGACGAAGCCTATGGGCGCCAGCACCATCTCCGGGACGCCGGCGGCGGCGTATTCGTCGATCCGCGACTCGACGGTAGGCCCCAGCCACTTGTCCTCGGTGAATCCCTGGCTCTGATAGGCGAAGTCCCAACCGGCGAGTCCGGCGCGGAGGGCGACGGCGCGGGCGGTGGCTTTGGCCTCCGAGTCGTATGGGTCGGCGCGCTCGAGCGCGCGCTCGGGCAGGCTGTGCGCGGTGAAGAGCACGCGCCCGGCCGGCAGCAGGGGCAGGAGCCGCTCCGTGAACGCCTCGATCAGCAGCGGGTGGTCGTGAAAGGTCTTGGTCCAGACGATCTCGGCGGCCAGGCCCACTTCGGTCCTGGCCTCCTGGACGCGGCGGAAGTAGAAGCCCACGCTGGCCTTCGAGTATTGCGGCGCCAGGCACAGTGCGACGATCCGCTCGACGCCGTCGTCCTTCATCCGCGACACCGTCTCCTTGATGAACGGCCGCCAATTGCGCATCCCGAAATAGACCGGGATCCCCAGCTCGGCTTCGAGGGCCGCGGCCTGTTCCCGGGTGCGCGCGAGTAAGGGCGATCCTCCGCCCACCTGCCGATAGCGGCTGGAGACCTCTTCGACCAGGGCGGGCGGCGTGGGACGGCCTCCGCGCACGTAGGAGAGATACTCGGGGACGTCCTCCACGCGCTCGGGCGCGCCGTGCGCCAGGAGCAGAACCGCCTGTTTCACGGCCGGCCTCCAGGCTCCTCCCGCATCAGGGCTTGAACTCGCGGACGAACTGCACCGCCGCCTTGACGTTCTCCACGGGCGTTTCGGGCAGGATGCCGTGGCCCAGGTTGAAGATGTGGCCGGGCCGCGTGCCGGTGCGCTTGAGCAGCTCGTGGATGCGCGTCTTCAGTTCCGGCAGCGGAGCGAAGAGCGCGGCCGGATCGAGGTTGCCCTGGATCGCCGAGCGGTAGCTGATGTCCATCCATGCCTGGTCTATATTGATGCGCCAATCGACGCCCAGGACGTCGCCGCCGGCCGCGTGCAACTCGCGGAAAAACCCTCCGGCGCCGGTGCCGAAATGAATCACGGGCACGCCGGTCGAACGGATGCGCTCGATCAGCGCGCGGGAATACGGGGCCACGAAGCGGACGTAATCGTCGGGGCCGAGCGCGCCCACCCAGCTATCGAACACCTGGATAGCGCGGGCGCCCGCGGCTACCTGCAGGATCGCGAAGGGGCCCAGAACGTCCACCAGCTTGCCCATCAGCCGCCGCCACAGGGTTTCGTTCGAGTACATCATCTGCTTGGTGCGCAGGAACGTCCGCGAGGGGCCGCCTTCGATCATGTAGCTGGCGATGGTGAACGGCGCGCCGACGAAGCCCAGCACCGGCACCTTGCCGGCCAGCGCCTTCACCACCTGGACGATGGCTTCGCCCACGTAGCCCAGGTCGTCCGTGTTCGAGATGGAAAGCGTGTCGATGTCTTCCGAGGTCCGAACCGGGTTGTCGATGACGGGGCCTTCGCCCGCGGCGAAGCGGAGCTTGAGGCCCATTGGCTCGACCGGCAGGAGAAGGTCGGCGAAGATGATCGCGGCGTCCACGTCCAGGATCTCGACGGGCTGCAACGTGACCGCCGCGGCCAGGTCCGGGCGCCGGCAGATCTCGAGGATGCTGTGCTTGGACCGTATGTCGCGATAAGGTTTGAGATACCGGCCGGCCTGCCGCATGAACCACACGGGACGGGCGTCGGTTGGCCTGCGCCGGCAGGCATCGAGAAATCTGCTGTTCATAGGAGCCACACGCATGGCTGTTCCGCCTTGACCTCGCATAAGAGAGCGTTCCGGCCTGGTGCCCTACGGGCGGGCCGCCTGCCTGCTATGTTTATGATTCCACAAGCGGCTCAAGGCCGCCTGACCCGCACAATCGGGGGTGACAACCACAAAAGTAGCACGAAGCGGCCCTCTTATGGCTCGTTTCCCGCTTTTTTTTCAGTTTTTTCGCGGTTTTTGCGGATTCGGTCCAGGAGCTCGCCCACCCGGGTGCCCGCCGGGTCGCCCTCCTGGAAGTGGATTTCGGGCGGCCGGAACAGGCGCAGGCGGCCGGCCACGGTGCGGCGAAGGTAGCTGGCGGCGTGTTCCAGGGCTTCTACGGCCTTCTTGTGGTCGGCGGCGGCGCCGCCGCGCACGGCCACGGCCACCTGGAGGTGCCGTCCGTCGGGCCCCAAGCGGGCTTCCGTGACCGTTACACCGGCCAGCCGGGGGTCTTGGAGCTCGTACTCGATCAGCTCGGCCAGCTCTTCGCGCAGGGCCTCGGACAGGCGCTCGGAACGTCGCGAATCCATGCGGCTACTCCAGCCACTCCACGGTCGCGCCGACCAGCTCCGGGCCGAGCAGGGCGGCGGCTTCCTTTTCGACGGACTGCAGGACCAGGGCGGCGCGCCCGTGGTCGCCCGATACCGTTACGGCGGCCAGTACGCCCCGCTGCCACAGATCCTGACAATCGATTTCCGCCACGGCACACGTTGAACTTGTGGCGCAGGCGCTCCTTGAGTCCCTGAATCACGTGGCGTTTGTCTTTGAGCGAGTGCGAATTCTCGATCCTCATCTCGAGGGTCAGTACACCGATGGCCGCCATGTCAGAATCAGGCAAATACCTCGGGCGCGATGCGTTCGCTGGCGAACGCTTCGATCACGTCGCCGGGCTTGAGGTCGTTGAAATTCTCGAGCGCCAGGCCGCACTCCAGTCCGGCCCGGACCTCGCTGGCATCGTCCTTGAAGCGTTTGAGCGAAGCGAGCTTGCCGGTGAGGACCACGACGTTGTCGCGCAGCAGGCGGACGTTGGCGTCACGCGGAATCGAGCCGTCCACCACCACGCAGCCGGCCACCGTGCCGACTTTGCTGATGCGGAAGATCTCCCGCACTTCGGCGCGGCCGCGGTAGACCTCCTTGTAGACGGGCTCGAGCATGCCGCTCATGGCGCGCTTGATCTCGTCGGTGAGGTCGTAGATGATCGTGTGCAGACGGATGTCAACCTTCTCCCGGTCGGCCAGAGCGGAGGCGCTGCGGTCGGGCCGCACGTTGAATCCGATGACGACCGCGTTCGAGGCCGACGCGAGGAGTACGTCGGTTTCCGTGATGGCTCCCACGCCGCTGCTGATGACCCGGATCCGCACCTTGTCCGTCGACAGCTTCTGTAGGGCCTCGGCGATCACCTCCGCGCTGCCGCCGACATCGGCCTTGAGGATCACGGGCAGTTCCTTGACCTCGCCTTCCTTGAGCTGGCGGTGCAACTGGTCGAGCGTGAGGCGGGTATTCTTGGCCATGGCCACTTCGCGCGCCTTGGACTCGCGGTAGACCACGATCTGCTTGGCCTTGGCGGTGTCGGTGACCACTTGCAGGCTGTCGCCCACATCCGGAAGCGAATCGAGACCGATGACCTCGGCCGGCATGGAGGGCTCGGCGTCCTTGATGGCTTCGCCACGGTCGTTGAACATGGCGCGGACTCTGCCGAAAACCGAACCGCAGACGAAGTAGTCCCCGTTGTGCAGCGTGCCGTTGCGGACCAGCACGGTGGCTACCGGGCCGCGGCCGCGGTCGAGCTTGGCTTCGAGAACGCTGGCGACGGCGGGGCGCGCCGGGTTGGCCTTGAGATCCTGAATATCGGAAACCAGCAGGATCATTTCGAGCAACAGGTCGAGGTTCTCTTTGGTGCGGGCGGAGACGGGCACCATGACGGTTTCCCCGCCCCACTTTTCGGGGACCAGGCCGCGGTCGGAGAGCTGCTGCATGACCCGCTCCGGCTGAGCGTCGGGCTTGTCAATCTTGTTGATGGCGACGATGATGGGAACCTGCGCCGCGCGGGCGTGATCGATGGCCTCCACCGTTTGCGGCATGACGCCGTCCTCGGCCGCAACCACCAGGATGACCACATCGGTGACCTTTGCGCCGCGGGCGCGCATCCGGGTGAATGCCTCGTGGCCGGGCGTGTCGATGAAGGTGATCTTGCGGCCGTTCTTCTCAATCTGGTAAGCGCCGATGTGCTGGGTGATGCCGCCGGCCTCGCTCTCTGCCACGCGGCTCAGCCGGATGGCGTCGAGCAGCGAGGTCTTGCCGTGATCGACATGGCCCATGATGGTAACCACGGGCGGCCTTTTGAGGGGCCCGGAGTCGTCTTTTTCGCTGGAGGCCAGCATGTCCTGCTGCTGGGTGGCTTCTTCCTCGAAGCTGACCGTGTTGACCACCGCGCCGAAATCGCGCGCCAGGCCCTCGGCCATCTTCACGTCGAGCGCCTGGTTGATGGTGGCGAATACCTTGCGGTCCACCAGTTTCTTGATGACCAGGTTGGCCTTGAGCCCGAGCTTTTCGGAGAGCTCCTTGACCGTGATGCCTTCGGCGATGGTGATCTGCTTGCCTTCCGCCAGGCGGCTGGTCTCTTCACCCCGGCGCACGGGGACGTGGAGCAGCTTCCCTTCGCGGTCGCGCTCGCGATCGAGGATCGGACGGGCGCGGTGCGGCTGGCCGCGGCGCTGGTCGGTGGTCGGTACGGTAGCGGCCTCGGGACGCAGAGGCGTGGTGGGGTGCAGCCCGCGGCCTCTGGCCATGGGGCCACCGGCGGGCGCGCCGGGACGCGCGCGCATCAGCGGCTGGCCGGGACGGAGCGGGCCTTTGTAAATCGGCTGGCCGGGCACCGGCACGCTGGCCGGACGAAGAGGAGCTCCGGGCCGCGGCTGGGGCTGGCCGGGCATGGCCGGCTTGCTTTGCGCGAGCCGGGCAACCAGGTCGGGCCGTGGCGGAACCACGGGGCGCGCGGCGGGCTGGCCTGCCAGAGTACTGGTCCCGCGCGGGGCGATCATGGCAACTGGCGGTCCGGAGGACGCCGCCTGCGGAGCGTGCTGGGACGGCATGGCGGGCCTGACCGAGGGGCGCGGCGCCGGCCGTTGCGGCGCTTCCTGCTGGGGGCCGGGCAACGGCTGGCGGGGGCCGGAAATGATCTGGCCGGGACGCGTGCCCGAGGGCAAAGGCCGGGCAGCGACCGATGGCCGTGCCATCCCGGGAGACGACGCCGGCTGAGACGGCGTCGGCGCGAGCGGGGCAGCCGGCATCGACGGAGGCGGTGCGGGGACGGGCCGCGGCCCTCTTCCGAGCAGCGGCGGGCGCACCGGATGGGCCATCGGACGCGCTGCCATTTTCTCTTCCGTGGTCAGGCCGAGCGGGAACAAAGGAGCGGCGGACGGCCCGGCCTGCGCGGGCTCTCCGGCAGCGGCCTCTTCCTTGGCTGGCTCGGAGGCCGCCGGCTCCTCGGCCGACACCTCGGGCTCTTCGACGGTCTCTTCCGCGGCCTCGGCGGCGTGCTCGACAACGGCTCCGAAATGCCGGCGGATTCTGTCCGCGGCATCCTCGTCAATCGAGCTGGAGTGCGTCTTTTTTTCGGTAACGCCAAATTGCGCAAGAACCGCGATAATTGCGCTGTTCGGCTGCTCGCACTCGCGCGCCAGCTCGTTAATTCGGATTTTCTTCATAGCAAACGTTCAGTCAAACCGCCCGCTCTTGGATGCCAACGTCCTCCCTGTCGGCTCCAGGGCACACTCGTCGGGGCGGTGTCGTAAGGTCCCTAACCTCCAGGCAGTCAATCCGAGTTCTTTATAGTAACAGAGTTCGATCATTCCGAATCCGTCCCAGTCAGGGGCGCGGCCTTCTGGCCCGCCGATTCGCCGGCCGCTTCCACCGCTTCTTCGGCCGCTTCTTCCGCCGGAAGCTCGGGTGCGGCTTCCGGTTCCGCAGCCGCCTCCAGCACCGCTTCGGGGACAGCCTCGGCCTCGACAGCCGCTTCCGCAGCCGTCTCCCCCGCACCGGCGGCGGCGGTTTGCTCTTCGTACTGCGCGTAGTAGCCGTTCACTGCGGCCTGAATAGTCTCGACGGTCTTGGGGCCGATGCCCGGAATTTCCTCGAGTTGCTCGGGGGTCATGGAGCCGAGCTGCTCCACCGTTCCGATGCCGGATTCGATCAGCTTCTCGATCACCTTGTCGGTAAGGCCCTGATCGGCCAGCACCGAGACCGGGGCGCCCGAGACCACCAGCGCCGCCATCTGAGACTCCACTTCCTGGCGCTTTTCCTCTTCGCTCTTGATGTTGACCTTCCAGCCTAGCAATTTGGCAGCCAGGCGCACGTTCTGGCCCTTCTTGCCGATGGCGAGCGAGAGCTGGCTGTCGTCGACGATGACTTCCATGTGCTTCTCTTCGGCGTCCAGAATGCTCACGCGGCTGATCTTGGCGGGGCTCAGAGCGTGGGTGGCGAACCCGACCGCATCCTCGGAGTATTCGATGATGTCTATCTTCTCGCCGCGCAATTCCCGAATAATCGATTGCACGCGCATGCCCTTCATGCCCACGCAGGCGCCGACGCTGTCCACGTCCCGGTCGCGGCTCTGCACGGCAATCTTGGTGCGCTCGCCGGCTTCGCGCGCGCAACCCTTGATGGTCACGGTGCTGTCGTAAATCTCGGGAACTTCCTGCTCGAAGAGGCGAACCACCAGTTCTGGCGCGGCGCGGGAAACGATGACGCCTGGGTTCTTGCCCGTCTTTTCGACGCTCTTGATCACGCAACGGACGCGGTCACCCACGGAGAAGCTTTCCAGGCGCGACTGTTCCTTCTTGGGCAACCGGGCTTCGGTCTTCCCGATATCGACGGCCAGATCCGGACCCTCCACGCGCTTCACCGTGCAGTTCACCAGCTCCCCCACGCGGCCGGAAAACTCCTGATAAACGGTCTCTCGCTCGGCTTCCCTGACCTTCTGAAGAATCACCTGCTTGGCGGTTTGAGCGGAGACGCGGCCGAGAAGCTCGGTGGATTTCGCGATTCTGATTTCCGAGCCGATTTCCGCGGTGGGCTCGATGGCCCGGGCTTGATCGAGCGTGAGCTGGTTGAGAGAGTCCTCGACGGTCTCGACGACTTTCTTGACGATGAAGATCTGGATGCCATCGGTCTTCGCATCGAACTCCGCCACGAGATCCTCGTCGGTGTGATAGTGCTTGCGGGCGGCGACAAGCATGGCATCCTTGACGGCGTCAATGATGATTTGCGGGTCGATGCCCTTTTCCTTGCTCAGAATCTCGATGGATTGATAGATCGTGCCCAAGATACCTTCCTCGCTTGACTGTTCGGGATCACCACTCGAATTTCAGGTTTGCCTTCTCGACCTGTTGGACGGTGAACCGGATGGACCTTCCAGGCGACGGCTCCAAGGTGACGACATCCCCGGCGAAGCCGGCCAGAATGCCTTCCCAGCTACGGCGGTCCTCGACCGGCTCGCGAAGCACGACTTTGGCCTTGCGGCCGAGAAAGCGCTCGAAATCCGCCGCTCCGCGAAGCTTCCGCTCGACCCCCGGAGAGCTTACCTCCAGGGTGTAACTCCCTCCGGGCATGACTTCCTCGACATCGAGGATGGTTCCCACCTGCTGGGAGACGGATTCGCAATCGGCGTGGGAGACACCGGCCGGTTTGTCGATGGTGATTCGCAGCATCCGCTTCTTGCCCCCGCCGAGCAGTTGGATTTCAACGACTTCCAGGCCTTCTGATTCGGCCACACGCCGGGTGATTGCCTGCACCTTCTCGACGATGGCTTCGTTCATTGCGCCCGGACATCACTGTGCCAACAAAAAAGTGGGCTTTCGCCCACTCCCGCGGCTCGACGTCTGGATTCATTATAGCGCGTCCGGGGGCAAGCGGCGACCTAAACCATAATGTCGCCGTTCGGCGACGTTCTGAATGACCCTCCACTCCCGCAGGGAGCCGACTTGCAAGAGCCCCGTCAGGCGAGAGTGTTCACCCCAAGTGGGCACGCAGCGCAGGCCCCTCGGTGTTCGGCAAGAGTGAACCATGTTGCAATCTGTCGGTAAATATGCAAAACTACCGACAGTTGGTAACACGCCATGCTGACCGCATCGGAGAAGATTCTGGAAATCGCGAAACGCCAGCGGATTGTCCGCCCGCGCGATCTCGCAGCCCGCGGGATCGCACGCGAACACCTGAGCCGGCTGCTGCGCAAGGGCGCTCTGACGCGAACTGCTCGCGGCATCTACACGCTCACCGGCGCTCCCGTGACCGAGCACCACGGTCTTGCCCTGGTCGCCAAACAGGCTCCCAGCGCGGTCGTGTGTCTGCTCTCTGCTCTCCAGTTCCACGGGCTCACAACCCAGCGGCCGCACCAAGTCTGGATCGCAGTTGCCGTGAAGGCGCGTAAGCCGGGCATAACGTGGCCGGCTGTACGCGTCGTCCGCTTCTCCGGGGCTGCCCTGGCCGAGGGCGTCGAGAGTCATCAGATCGAGGGCGTTCCGGTCCGCGTCTATGGCATCGCCAAGACGGTTGCCGACTGCTTCAAGTACCGGCGAAAGATCGGCACCGATGTGGCCATCGAGGCGCTGCGGGATGCGCTGCGAAATCGGGTCTCCGTGGACGCGATCTATCGCTTCGCGAAGATCTGCCGCGTGGCCAATGTCATCCGGCCTTACCTGGAGTCTGCCGCGTGAAGAAGAAGGTGGTGAACGTCGCCGCTTCGTTCCGAGCCCGCCTGCTCAATCTCGCGCGCGAGCGGAAGGAGGACTTCCAGTTCGTTCTCGGCCGCTGGATGATCGAGCGATTCCTCTACCGGCTCAGCGTCTCGCCCCACAAGGACAGCTTCGTTCTGAAGGGCGCGACGCTCTTCGCCGCCTGGACCGGCAAGGTGTACCGCCCAACAAGAGACCTTGATCTGCTCGGCTACGGCAGCCCTGACATTGATCGCCTCGCAACCGCATTCCGGGAAGTCTGCACCATGAATGTCGTCGCCGACGGCCTGCTCTTCGAAGCAAGCCGGATCGAGGGGGAGCGAATCAAGGAGGACGCCGAATACGAGGGAGTGCGCGTCCGGATCCCCGCAACACTGGACGGCGCACGCCAGTTGCTCCAAATCGACGTGGGATTCGGGGATGCGGTCGAGCCCCCGCCTACCGAACTGACGTTCCCGGTGCTGCTGCCGGCCGACGCGCCGCACATCAGAGCGTATCCTCCGGAGGCCGTTGTCGCCGAGAAGCTCCAGGCGATGGTCCAGCTCGGCATCGCGAACAGCCGGATGAAGGACTTCTACGATCTCTGCACGATCGCCGAGTCCCTTTCGTTCGACCTGCCAGCGCTCGCCCGCTCGGTGCGGCTTACCTTCGGGCGGCGTCGAACACGCGTTCCCACGGATCCACCATTCGCCTTCACACCGGAATTCCTTGACGACGCGAACAAGCGTGCGCAGTGGCAGGCCTTTGTCAAACGTACAGGCTTGCGCAGTGATCTGACCCTCGCTCAAGCGGGCGAGCGAATCCGGGAGTTTCTGCTTCCCGTCCTTCAAGCGGCCTCGGCAGAGTCCGTGTCTCCGCGCCGATGGGAGCCCGGCGGTCGGTGGCGCTGAGCCTTCCACGTTCAGCGTCCAGGACCTGGCACCTGGATCGCCTCGGGGACAGGCCTTCTAATCGCAGGCACGCCCCACGGAGATGCCGGATCGTGTAGGCTCGTTAGGTGCCATGCTGATGCTCGCTCCGATATTTGCGATCTTCGTTTACGGACTGATAGCGGCTATGCTGGGCACGATCCTGCCCGCGCTCTCGGCCCGGTTCCAGCTCACGCCCAGGCAGAACGGCAACATTGCCCTGGCACAGGCCATCGGCCTGGTAATCGCCTCGCTCTCGGCGGGGCCGCTGATCGACAACCAGGGATACAAGGCCGGCATGGTTCTCGGGCTGGCGCTGATCGCCCTCGCTCTGTTCCTGCTGCCCAGCTCAAAGAGCTATGGCCAGGTGGCGCTGTACTTGTTCCTGCTCGGGCTGGGAGGTGGCACGATCGTCACGGGGGCGAATGCTCTGGCCTTCGATCTGGGCGGATCCCAACGTGCGGCGGCGCTGAACTTCCTCAACGTCTTTTTCGGGCTGGGAGGCCTGGCGACTCCATTCCTTCTGGCGAACCTGCTGCGCGGCAATTCGACCCGCCTGTGCTACCTGACGGCGGTGGCGACGGCGGCCACTCTGATGGTGAACGCCAGCGCGACGATGCCCGTGGCGAGGTCGGCGGGCGGAATCGCGCTCCCGGAAGCGGCCAGGCTGCTGAGTCACCCGGCATTGTGGCTGCTGGCCGCAATGCTGTTCCTGTACGTGGCATGCGAGGTCGGGGTGTGGAACTGGCTGACGAGGCACCTCATCGCGCAGGGGATCTCCGAGGTGCGGGCGCTGAACATTCTGTCTTTGGGGTTTGCGCTGGGCCTGCTGATCGGGCGCGTGGCCGTGGCGCCGCTATTCAAGACGGTGCGGCCGGAGACGGTGACGTTGGGCGCCGCGGTCCTGATGACGATCACGACGTGGCTGGCGCTACAGACGCGCAGGCCGGCGGTGGCCTGGGTCGCGGTGTTCTGCGCCGGCATCGCCATGGCGCCGGTGTTCCCCACCGTGCTGGCGATCACGGGGAACGCGTTTGGCGCGACCAAAGCCACCGCGATGGGAATCGTCGCGATGTTCGGCTGGATCGGCCTGGCCGTGAGCTCGCCAATGATCGGGGCCATCGCGGGGGAGGACCCGAAGCGGCTCAAGAGAGCGCTCCTGATCCTGCCGGCGTTCTCGGCGTTGATGATCGCGGTGAACCTGGCTTTGCGGGCGGTGCTGTAAGGGACGCCGCCCCGTCCACTCTCCGGCGGTTGTAGTATGCTCGGATGTTGGAGAATTCAAACGGGACGTGGAGGTCCGTCATGATTTCTAAGAGAACGATTGGCCTTGGGGGCGCGCTGGTTCTTTTTGCAGGCGTCTCCCTGGCGCAGTTTGTCACGACCATCTCTGGCGTAGTAACCGGGGAAGATGGCCAGCCCCTGAAGGACGCGGTCATCAAGATCGAGCGGCTCGACATCACCCAGCATTACAAGGTCAAGACCGACAAGAAGGGCAAGTTCTATTATGGCGGCTTGCCTCTGGGCACGTTCGACGTGTGCGTGGAAGTGGGCGGCGTTCAGCGCGATTGCGTGAAGAAGGTCAAGACCTCGTCAGGCGATATCAAAGTGGTCGACTTCGATCTGCGAGCCCAGAAGCAGCGGGCGGAAGCGGCCGCCGCAGGCACGCTCACCAAAGATCAGCAAAAGGAGATGAGTGCCGAAGACCTCGCCAGGATCAAGGCGCATGAGAAGGAGCGCTCCGCGGCTATCGAGCACAATCGCAAGTTGAACGACGCATACAACGCCGGCATGACGGCGCTCGACTGCGGGAGGAAGCCGTCCACTTGCCCGGCGAACGCCCCGGCGGACCCGGCGAACCCGCAGGCCGTGCCGCAGCCGATGACGGCCGCGACCTATTTCGAGCAGGCGATCGCGTCGTTCAAGAAGGCAAACGACATCGATCCCAAGCAAGAGGTCATCTGGTTCCACCTTGCCGAGTCCCAGGTGGGCTTGGCCGGCACCCAGACCGGAGCCGAGCAGCAGGAGACGCTGACAGCCTCGCTGGACACTTACGAGAAGGCGATCGAGCTCAAGCCTGAGGAGGCCGCCATGCACAACAACTACGCGTTGGTGCTGGCCCGGCTGAAGAAGTTTCCGGAGGCTTCGGCGGAGTTGAAGAAGGCCGCCGATCTCGATCCTGTGGGCGGCGGGAAATACTATTACAACCTGGGCGTCCTGCTGGTGAACGGGGGCCAGTACGACCAGGCGGCCGAAACCTTCAAGAAAGCTATCGAGCTGACGCCGAGTCACGCTGAGTCTCATTACCAGTACGCGGTTTGTCTGTCGTCGAAGATGACGGTGACCGCGGACGGCAAGACGGTTGCGCCTCCCGGGATGAAGGAAGAGTTGGAGAAGTACCTGGAGCTGGCGCCAAACGGCCCCAACGCGGAAGCGGCCAAGGCGATGCTGGATGCGATCTCGGCGCAGGTGCAGACCAAGTACGTTAACCCGAACGCGCCCCCGCCGAAGAAGTCGAAGAACAAGTAGCGGCATAAGGGAAGGGCGGGGCGCTCGCCGGGAGCGCCCCATCTCATGATTCGAGTTGTCCTCTATCTCTTCCTCGCCATCATAATCATTACCATCATCCGGTCCGTGATTGGAGCTGCCGCCAGGGCGATCGGCGGATTCCTGGGGCAGGCCGAGAGACCTCGATCCGCGGAACCGCGCCTGGCCGGCGAGCTCAAGCGAGACCCCGTGTGCGGCACTTATGTTTCCACTGCGACTTCGGTGAAGCGCACCGTCGGCGGCGAGGTGATTCACTTCTGCTCCGAGGAATGCAGCCGGAAGTACGGGAACACGCGCCATGACTAGAGCTGCCGGAACCGGTTGGAATTGGCTGCTGAGATTCGGGGGAGCGCTGGGGCTGATCGCGGCCGTCACGCTGGCCTGCTCTTTTGTGGTGCACGTAAACTCCACCACCGTGGCGCTCGCATTCCTGCTGGCGATCCTGGCCGTGGCCACGTGGGGAAATCTGGCGGAGGCGGTGCTGGCGTCCTTCGCGGCCATGCTCGCGTTCAACTATTTCTTTCTGCCGCCGGTAGGCACCTTCACCATCTCCGATCCGCAGAACTGGGTGGCGCTGACGGCGTTTCTGGTGACGGCCGTGACCGCCAGCAACCTCTCCGCCACCGCGAAGCGGCGGACGTCGGAAGCCTCCGAGCGGCGTGCCGAAATGGAGCGCCTCTACAACCTGAGCCGCGCTCTGATGATGGCGGAACCACGGGAAGCCGCTGTCGCCCGGCGCCTGGCACGGGAGGTCGCGGCGGTTTTCGGATTGGGCGCCGTCGTGGTGTTCGACCGCCGGACGGGCGAGGTGGAACACGCCGGACCGGAGGATCTCCCCGTCGCCGAAAGCAGGCTGCGTGACGTCGCCGTGCAGAACACGGAACTGGTGGAAAAGGGCGTCAGCGCGCTGCCCATCAGGCTGGGCGGCGGCCCCATTGGCAGCATCGCGGTCTCCACGGGCTCCGTATCCGATGCCGCGCTCCACGCCATTTCCAACCTGGCCGCGATCTCTTTGGAGCGCGCGCGGATGCTCGATGTGGCCAGCCGGGCCGAGGTTGCCCGCCAGAGCCAGGAGCTGAAGTCCGCGCTCCTGGACGCCGTGGCGCACGAGTTCAAGACGCCGCTGACCTCCGTCAAGGCGGCGGCCTCGGCCCTGCTGTCGGGACGCCAGGCCGACCCGACCGCGACCGAACTGCTGACCGTCATCAGCGAAGAGGCCGACCACCTGACCACCATGGTCAGCGAAGCGATCGATATGGCGCGCATCGAGGCCGGCGATTTGCTTCTCAGCCAGGAGCCGCATTCGCCCGCGGAGCTGATTGCCACCGCCGTCAGGAAAGTTGAATCCGGCCGTGACGGACGGCGAATTGAGGTCTCGGCGGCCAGCACCCTGCCGGCCGTCAGCGCCGACGCGACGATGCTCCACACCGTGATCCTGCAATTGCTCGGCAACGCGTTCAAGTACTCGCCGCCGGGGTCGCCGGTGACGGTTGCGGCCGAAGCGGCCCCCGAGGGGATCGTGTTCAGCTTCTCGAACGGCGGACCGTCGATTCCCGAAGAGGAACGCGAGCTTGTGTTCGAAAAGTTCTACCGGTGCAAGAGGGACCGCCAGCGGATTCCCGGGACCGGCATGGGCTTGACGATCGCGCGCGAAATCGTACAGGCGCACGGTGGCCGGATCTGGGTGGATTCCACACCGGACGGCTCGCGCTTCTCGTTCTCCCTGCCGCTGGCGGCAGAGCAGGCGCCGTCATGAGCGCGACGCGAGTTCTGGTGGTGGACGACGAGCCGCAGATCCGCCGCGTAATGCGCGCCACGCTGACCGGACTCGGCTACTACGTCGCGGACGCGCGCAGCGGCGAAGAAGCGCTGGAGAAGATGGAGGCCGAGCGGTTCGACCTGGTCCTGCTCGATATGAATATGCCGGGAATCGGGGGCCTGGAGGCCTGCCGCGAAATCCGCGCGCGTTGGGACGTGGCGGTGATTGTGCTCACGGTCCGCAACGCGGAAAAGGACAAGGTGCAGGCCCTGGACGCCGGCGCCGACGACTACATCACCAAGCCGTTCAGCATGCCTGAATTGCTGGCCCGCATTCGAGCGGCCCTGCGCCGCCTGCCTCAGCGGCCCGAGGACAGCCTGGGAATCGTCAAGCTGGACGACGTCGAAATCAATCTGAAAACGCGCCGCGTGACGATGGGATCGCGCGAGGGCCGGCTGACGCCCAAAGAGTTCGACCTGCTCCAGTACTTCCTCACGCATCCCAACCAGGCCATCGCCCACGGTCCGCTGCTGCAGGCCGTCTGGGGGCCCGACTACGGCGGCGAGGTGGAGTACCTGCGCGTCTTCGTCAATCAGCTCCGCAAGAAGATCGAGCCGGACCCTTCGCATCCGCGCTACCTGCAGACCGAACCCTGGGTGGGCTACCGCTTTAACCTTCCTGAGTAAGTGCGACGGCAGGTTCCAGTAGACTCGTAGGCATGAGCGCTCCGTCCCTATACGTTACGAGGGGCTTGGCGGTAGCGGCTGCGGCGGTCTTCCTGGCAACTACCTTTCACGCCGGCTGGACCCGCGCCGAAACCGACTTTCCGAACTACTACACCGCGGCCGTGCTTGTGCGCAAGGGAGCGCCTCTCCACAACTACTACGAATGGACATGGTTCCAGCGGCAGATGAACTATGCCGGGGTAGAACACCAGCTCGGCGGATACATCCCGCAAACTCCCCTGACGATGCTGCCGATCCTGCCCTTCGCGGGGTTCGCCGTGCAAACTGCCAAGCGCTTCTGGCTGGTTTCGAACCTGGCGTTTCTCGCCGCAACCATCTGGCTGCTGGCGCGGCTGACGCGATTCAGCGTTGCGCAGATCGCCCTGCTGGCCTTCGCCGGATGGGGTTCATTGCACTCGAATTTCCTGTTGGGGCAGTACTATGTTTTTCTGTTATTCCTGCTGACGCTGGCGTTCTATTGGATCGACCGTGGCCCGGACTTCGCCGGCGGGCTTGCCCTGGGAGTCGCATTCGGGCTGAAGCTTTACAGCGCGCCGTTTCTGCTGTTCTTCGCGGTGAAGCGGCGCTGGAGAGCCGCGGCCGGAATGGCCGCCGCGTCGGTTGCCCTGGGCCTTCTCGCCATCGCCATTTTCGGGTGGACGGAGGTGGCCTCGTTCGCTACCGGGATACTGCCGCGATCCCTCGCGGGAGAAACCATCGATCCCTACCACCCCATGAACAACACGCTGTTGACGCTGCTGCGCCGCACGTTCGTGATGGAGCCGGAGCTGAATCCACACCCGCTCGCGAACGCGCCCGGGGCCTTCTTCTTTCTACAGCCGCTGACCACAATGGCCATCGTCCTGTTCCCTTTGCTGATGCTCCGCCAGTCCGGCAACTCACGGCGGGATTTCGCCTGGTTCACGGTGTTGTTGCTTCTCGCCTCGCCCAACACGGCCGCCTACACCTTCATTCTGCTGCTCCTGCCGATCGCGCTATTGCTCGACCAAGCCTCGACGCGCGAATCGCTTTTCCTGCTCGCTTGCTACGTCCTGCTCACGCTTCCCCTGCCATTCCGGTTGGCGTGGCTCTTTCCCAGGGTATGGCTCCTGCTCGCCCTGGCTGTGTTTATCGGGCGCTCTTACTGGCGGGCGCTGCGATGGAGAACGGCGCTGGCAGTTTCCGTGCTGATCGCCTGCGTGGCCGGGGTGGCCGCTGCGCAGAAGCTCGCCGCCTATCGCCGCGAACCCGGGCGGCGCTATGAACGAATCGCCTTGGAGCCTGGCGCCCTATACTCCTCGTCTCCGACGGTGCTGCGGTCCGGCATTGTCTATGAGTCGATGGGTTGGGCGCACTACGGATTGCGGTGGCTGCGCGGTGGCAAGATCGAGCGGTTTGCGTTCGACGGCGAGGCGCTGAACCCGTTGGCGTTGTCGCCGGACGGCCCGGTCCAATTCGAGCTGGTCGCGCACCGCGCTTCCGCATTCCTGCTGCTCGATCCTTCTACCGGCAAAGTTGTGCCGCAATCCACGCCCCCTCACGGCCGGCCACCCGAGCCAATTCCCTCCCCCGATGGCCAGTGGCTCGCGTTCACCGTAGTAGAACGCGGGAACAAACAGGTATGGCTGCGGCGCGCCGATCATTCGTGGGTTCGGCCGCTGACTGGCGGCAACTGTAACAGCTTCTCGCCCGTGTGGGAACTGGATTCGGGAAGCGTCATCTTCGCCAGCGACTGCGGACGGGGCCTCGGGCTGCCGGCGCTCTATCGGGCCCGCCTGGCGAGTATACGGTAGCCGGCGGCGTTCCCTTACGAAATCCTGACGCACCCTTTATGCCTTCTTTACGGGCTGCCGGTTAGTCTGAATCAGGTGACGCTCATGAAGAACATCTGGCCCGTCCGCCCCGTGGCGCCGGCGGGTGTGCCATCGGTCGCGGACAGCGCAGCACTCGAAGTGGTGGTCATCTACACGGGCGTGAAGCCGACACTGGCCGCCCTGGGAGCCGCAGCCGGCCTCGCCCGGGGTCTGAACGGGCGCATACGCCTGATCGTGCCCCAACCCGTCCCGTTCCACGCCGAACTCGATCGGCCGCCGGTGCAGAAAGAGTTCACCGAACGGAGGTTCCGCACGCTGGCCGAGCAATCGGCGATCGACACGAACGTGGAGATCCGCCTGTGCCGCGAGTGGGAAGCCGGAGCGCTCCAGGGCCTTCAGCCGCGGTCTATTGTAGTGATAGGGGCAGGGATTCGCTGGTGGCCAGGGGGACGGGAGCGGCGGCTGGCCCGGGCTCTTCGTAAACGTGGGCACCAGGTGCTGCTCGCCGACTAGGCAAGGAGACGCGGAATGCTTGACTTCCTGTACGTTCTGACCGGGATTGCCGGCTTCATCGTGTTGTGGGCCATCACCAAGGCCTGCGACCGTCTGTGAGGTGAAATCTCTATGGATTACGCGATTGCAGGCGTAACGTGTGCGTTTTTGCTGGTGTATCTGACGTGGGCGCTCCTTCGCCCGGAGAAGTTTTGAGGCCACTATGACAGGAATGGGAATTCTCCAGATCGCGGTATTCTTCGCCGCCATCCTGCTGATCACCAAGCCGATGGGGTTGTTTATGGCGAAGGTGTTCCAGGGCGAGCGCACCTTTCTGCATCCCGTCGTCCGCCCCCTGGAGCGTCTGATCTACAAGCTCTGCGGCATACGGGAGGACGTGGAACAACGCTGGACGCACTATGCGGGCGGAATGCTTGCGTTCAGCATCTTCTCTTTCCTGTTCGTCTACGCGTTGCAGCGCTTGCAGGGATACCTGCCGTTCAACCCGCAGGGCTTCGGCGGCAAGCTGGTCACGCCGGATCTGGCCTACAACACCGCGGTCAGCTTCCTCACCAACACGAACTGGCAGGCCTACACGCCGGAGGCGACCATCAGTTACTTCGTGCAGATGGCGGCGCTCGCGGTGCAGAACTTCGCCTCGGCAGCGGTGGGCATCGCGGCCGCGGTGGCCATCATTCGCGGTTTCGCACGGCACCAGGTTACGGGCATCGGGAATTTCTGGGTCGATCTGACCCGCTCCACGCTCTACGTCCTCCTGCCGATCTCTGTGGTGGCGGCGCTGGTGCTGTGTTCCCAAGGCGCGATTCAGAACTTCCACCCCTACACCACGGTCAAGACCGTCGAGGGCGCCACGCAGGTCATTCCGCAAGGGCCCGCCGCCTCTCAGGAAGCGATCAAGATGCTGGGCACCAACGGAGGCGGATTCTTCAATGCCAACTCGGCGCAGCCCTTCGAGAATCCGACGCCGCTCACGAACTTCTTCCAGGTAGTGCTCATCTTCCTCATCCCTGCGGGCCTCACTTACACCTTCGGCCGGATGGTGGGGGACACGCGGCAAGGCTGGGCCATCTTTGCGGCGATGGCGGTGATGTTCCTCGCCGGCGTCTTCGTCTGTTACGGCTTTGAGCAGGCCGGCAACCCGATCCTGGCGAAGATGGGCCTTCAAACCGCTGCCACGTCCAATCAGCCGGGCGGCAACATGGAGGGCAAAGAAACGCGCTTCGGGATCGCCTCGTCGGCGTTGTTCGTCACCGTAACGACGAACGCCAGTTGCGGCGCTGTCAACACGGCGCACGACGCACTCACGCCACTGGGCGGCCTGGTGCCGATGTTCAATCTGCAAACCGACGAGGTCATCTTCGGCGGAGTGGGTTCGGGCTTGTACGGCATGTTGCTGTACGCCATCGTCGCGGTCTTCATTGCCGGGCTGATGGTGGGCCGGACGCCCGAGTACCTTGGGAAGAAGATCCAGCAGAAGGAGGTCAAGATGGCGATGCTGCCGATCCTGGCGACGTCCTTCTTGATCCTCGCGCTCACCGCGGTCAGCCTGGTTGCATGGTTCCCCAAGGACGGCTACTGGAATGCCCCCGGCCCCACAACCGCCAATCTGAACAACAACGGCCCGCATGGCCTCAGCGAGATGCTGTACACCTATTCGAGCGCGTCGGAGAACAATGGCAGCGCGTTCGCCGGCATCAACGCAAATACTCCGTGGATGAATCTGACGACCGGCCTGGCGATGCTTTTCGGCCGGTTCATGTTCATCATTCCGCTTCTTGCGGTGGCGGGGAGCCTGGCTGCGAAGAAGAAAGTGCCGGACTCGGCCGGGACCCTGCCCACACATGGCCCGCTCTTTGTCGGGCTGCTGGTGGCGACGGTGATCGTGGTCGGCGCGTTGACGTTCTTCCCGGCCCTGGCGCTCGGCCCCATTGTGGAGCACTTCCTGATGCACCAGGGAAAGCTGTTTTCAATGGTGCTGTTTTCGATTGGGAGCTAAGCGATGACGACTATGGTCACTCCTCCCGTAGTTGACGATTCAACGGCGTTGATGCCGAAGAAGCTGGTGCGCGCGCGCCCGCTCTTCGACCCTGAGATTCTCCGCCGCGCCATCAAGGATTCCTTCGTCAAGCTGAATCCCGTCACGCTGATGAAGAATCCGGTGATTTTCGTGGTCGAGGTGGGCGCCGCGCTCACGACGGCGTTCCTGGTCCGGGACCTTGCCACCGGCGTGCACGGCCTGGGGTTCGAACTGCAGATCTGTATCTGGCTGTGGTTCACCGTCCTGTTCGCCACTTTTGCCGAGGCCATGGCCGAAGCCCGCGGCAAGGCGCAAGCGGACACGCTGCGCAAGACCAAGACTGACGCCATCGCCAACCGCCTGCTCCCCAACGGAAGCACGGAAAAGGTGGCGTCCTCGAAGCTGCGCGCCGGCGACACGGTGGTCTGCTGTGCGGGCGAATTGATCCCCGGCGACGGCGAAGTGGAGGACGGCATCGCCACGGTTGACGAATCCGTCATCACGGGCGAGAGCGCGCCGGTGATTCGCGAATCGGGCGGCGATCGCAGCGCCGTCACGGGCGGCACCAAAGTGCTTTCCGACCAGATCAAGATCCGCATCACATCGAACCCCGGCGAAACGTTTTTGGACCGCATGATCGCGCTGGTCGAAGGCGCTTCGCGTCAGAAGACGCCCAACGAAATCGCGCTGAACATCCTGATCGCGGGCCTTACGCTGATCTTCCTGTTTGCTGTCGCCACCCTGGTGCCATACGCGGTGTACAGCGTGTCTTCGGCCCACTCCGGCACGGTTCCGGGCATCCCCGTCTACGTGGCGTTGCTGGTTTGCCTGATCCCCACCACCATCGGCGGGCTGCTTTCGGCAATCGGCATCGCCGGCATGGACCGCGTCATGCAGCACAACGTGCTGGCCATGAGCGGCAAGGCCGTCGAAGCGGCCGGCGACGTGAACACGTTGCTGCTCGATAAGACCGGCACCATCACGCTTGGCAACCGCCAGGCCGTGGCGTTTCTGCCTATCGAGGGCGTCACCGAAAGTGAACTGGCCGACGCCGCTCAGCTTTCGAGCCTGGCCGACGAGACGCCGGAAGGCCGGTCGATCGTAGTTCTGGCCAAAGAGAAGTACAAGCTGCGGGGCCGCGAGGTTTCCGAGCACGACGCGCACTTCATCCCGTTTTCCGCTTACACCCGCATGAGCGGCGTCGATATCGACGGCCGGCGCCTGCGTAAGGGCGCCACCGACGCCATCGTCGAGTTCGTGAAGGGCGAGGGCGGCACCGGCTCGGCGGGCATCGCGGAATTGTCCGACCGGATTTCACGGACCGGCGGCACTCCGCTAGCCGTCGCCGATGGACCCCGATTGCTCGGCATCATCCACCTGAAGGACATCGTGAAGGGCGGCATGAAGGAGCGCATCGCGCAACTGCGAGCGATGGGAATCCGCTCCGTCATGGTGACCGGCGACAACCCGCTGACCGCGGCGGCCATCGCGGCCGAAGCCGGTGTTGACGACTTCCTGGCGCAGGCCACGCCCAAGGACAAGCTCGAATACATTCGCAAGGAGCAGGCCGGCTCGCGCATGGTCGCGATGACCGGCGATGGCACCAACGACGCTCCGGCGCTGGCGCAGGCCGACGTCGGTCTGGCCATGAACAGCGGAACCATGGCGGCCAAAGAAGCCGGCAACATGGTGGACCTGGACAGCAATCCCACCAAGCTCATCGAGGTGGTCGCAATCGGAAAGCAGTTGCTCATCACCCGCGGTGCGCTGACCACGTTCTCCATCATGAACGACGTCTCCAAGTACTTCGCCATCATTCCGGCGATGTTCATGGCGACCTACCCACCGCTGGCGAAGCTGAACATCATGTACCTGCGCACGCCCCAGAGCGCCGTGCTGGCCGCGGTGATCTTCAACGCGCTGATCATCGTGGCGCTGGTGCCGCTGGCCCTGCGCGGCGTGAAATACCGGCCGCAGAGCGCCGCCGGAATGCTGCGGCGCAACCTATGGATTTACGGCGTGGGCGGTTTCATCGCGCCGTTCCCGTTCATCTGGTTGATCGACCGGATACTGGGCTTGCTGAGATTCGCCTGAGGAGGAGAGACCTATGTGGCAGCAGATGTTTCGCGGCTTCAAAATGATGCTGGTTCTGACGGTGCTGACCGGCCTCGCCTACCCGCTGGCGCTCACGGGACTGTGCCAGGTTTTCTTTCGCCACCAGGCGGACGGGAGCATGGTGACGGCCAAGGGCCGCATCGTCGGCTCCAGCCTGATCGGCCAGAACTTCAAGGCGCCGGAGTATTTTCAGCCGCGGCCCTCCGCCGCCGGCAACGATGGTTACGACCCGGCTTCCGCCTCCGGCGGTACGGCCAACCTCGGGCCGACTAGCCAGAAGCTCGCGGACCGGGTGAAGGATTCAGTCGCCGCCTTCCGCAAAGCCAACCCGGATTACACCGGCCCCATTCCGTCCGACTTAGTAACTACCTCCGCCAGCGGCCTCGATCCGCACATCAGCCCCGCTTCGGCCCATGCCCAGGAGGCGCGCATCGCCGCCGCGCGCGGAGTCTCCATTGACCAGGTGCACAGCCTGGTCGCGCGCTACACCGAGGGGCGCGACCTGGGTTTCCTGGGCGAGCCCCGGGTCAACGTTCTGGCAGCCAACCTGGCCCTGGACGCCAGCTTCCCGAAGAAGTGAGCGGGCTCACTCTATTCGGCCTGTTCGCCGTGTGCGCGATGCTGGCGTGCTATTGGCTGGAGCACCGCCACCCGTGGTTCCGCCTCGCGTTCGCCGGGTCCTGCGCGCTCGCATCCGTCTACGGCTTTCTTCAGGGAGCCTGGCCTTTCGGCTTGGTGGAAGCGGTGTGGTCGGGTGTGGCCTTGCGGCGCTGGTGGCTGTCGCGGACTCACCAGAGGTAACGACCTACTTTGACTTCGCCCGCCCGAAGAATCGCACGCGCACAACGGCGTGGCGGCCCTCGTAGCCCAGGAATTGTAAGTACTGCGGGGCGCCGATGGTATTATTCACCGCCGACGGATTCAGGTGATCCGTCACGTTATTGACCCCGACGCGCAGCGCCAGCCGGTAACCCCAGAATATGAACCGCCGTTCGACGTGCAGGTCCAGTTCGAAGTAGGACGGGAAACGGCTGGAATCGACGCCGCCGGCGATCTGCCCCGTTTCGCTCAGTGACGAAAACGGAAACCCGGTGCGGGCGTCGGCCAGCACCGCAATGGCCCAGTTTTTCGAACGCCACGGCACGGGCAGATACGCCCATCCCAGAAACCGGTTCGGCGCATCCCAGGGCAGCGGGACGAATGCATTCAGCACTTGAAACGGCTGATCGGTCGTAAGATCGAGAACCGCATTCGAAACCGTGCGGGAGCGCGTATAGCTGGCCATCCACTCGAACTGGCCGGAGAACGTCTGCCGCGCCATCAGATGCAGTGCGTCGTAGGCGTCGCGGCGATCGTTCGTCAGCGCGTAAGTGCCCGGCAGCGTCGGACTCCCAAACAGCGTCTCGAAAGGGCTGGCGCCCGGCGAAGACTGGTTGACGTAAGTGAACCCATCGTTGCCACGGCGGCGCACGTAACCGGCCGATGCGTCAATCCTGTGCGGCAAGCTCTGATCCACGCTGGCGGTCCAATTCTGGAAGCGCGGCAGCTTCAGCGGGACGTCGCCGAGGGTGAACGTGGTCGGTTGCGGTGCGCCCGCCGGAGTGCCGTCCGGGTTGTAGTAAGTTGTCAGAGCGGTTTGGTCGAGCGGGCGGCTGAACAGCGCGAGGAAAGTGGCATCGTAGGTCATGGCGTAACCCGCCGATAACTTCGTGTTCCCCGAAGCGAAGGGCGAGTAAGTGACGGAGGCCCGCGGCGCCAGGACCGCGTCATCCGTCAGCCGGTCCCAATCCTGCCGGACGCCGGCCTCCACCTGGACGTCATGCTTCACGCGCCAGCTATCCACCACGTAAGAAGACGCCTCGATGTTCGAGCGCTGGAACACGCCGCTGCCTGTGAAGACGGTCTGGGAGAGCAGAGTCCCGGCCAGGCCAATCTGCTGGTACCCGGTGCGGGCGAAATCGGCGCGGTAATCGAGATGGTCGAAATCGCCGCCCACCTTGATCTGGTGCGCCCCCGCGAATTGCCACTGCGGCAGAAATACGTTCGCCAGCACCTGGTCGCGGCTTGCCCACTGGCTGGAGTTCACGAAGTTGTTGCCGCTTTGCCCTGCGGGCGACACGATCAGCAGCCCGCCGCCTTCAGAAATCTGCCGGTCGAAGAAAGTGCTATGCGCATAGCCCAGCTCGGCCAGCGTGCCGTTCTCGAAGTAGATCTGATCCTTGAGGCTGACGAAATACTCGTTGGTACGCAGCGCGGATGTCGTCGAAGCCGGGCTCAGCACGCCCAATCCAAGCCGGCTCTGATTTTGGAGATTCACCAGAAAATCGGCAAACACGACCTGAGACGGAGTCAGGTTCGCCTGTAGGTGCAGCAGGTTACTGGCGGTCCATCCCGTCTGCTCGTTCTGTCCGTTCGGCAGCCCATTCACGAAACCCCGGTTATACTCCGAGCTGAGATTGTCGGCAAACCAGGCGCGCCCGCGCACGATGGGCCCGGAAATGCCCGCCCGCGGCGTCCAGGCGCCGAGCTGAATTCCGTTTTGCGTCTCCAGGCCGGGGATGAAATTTGTCGCCGTGTAATGAAACTGGTCGGCGCCGCTGTCGGTATGAATGCTGAGAACGCCGGCCGAGCCTTTGCCGAATTCCGGAGAGAAACGCCCGCTCTCGAACTCCATGTCCCGAATGCCTTCGACGGCCAGGCGCGTGTCGAAGCGGCCGGTGATCGGGTCGCCGATGTTGAAATCGTTCAGCGTGTAGTCCACTTGGTTCTCGGAACTGCCCTCGAAGTGCAGTGTGCCGGACGAATCCTGGATCACGCCGGGGATAAGGTCCATCGCGTTGCGGAGACTGTGAGAGGCCACGTAAGGAACGTTGTTCACCTCCGTCCCGCTCAGGTCCTTGCGCTCCGCGGTCTGGTCCAAGGCCACCTGCGAGGGAGTATCGTTGACGTTCACGCTCTGTAGCACCTCGTGCATGGTGTTGAGCACCAGGACCAGCTCCCGATCCCCATCGATGTGGAGGCGATAGTTCTTCAACTCGAAGTAACCTTCGCGTTGGACATTGACGACGTAGTCGCCGGTTCCGGGCAGAACCATCGAGAAGGTGCCGTTGGGAGCGGCCTGGGTGCGAACGGTTTGGCCGGCGGCTCCCGTGACCACGATCAGCGCTTGACCGACGGGAACTTCGTCTTCGTCGATCACCCGGCCGGCCAGTTGCACGGGCGCGGCCCAGCACGCGGCTGCGCTGAGCAGTGCGAGAGGAATCGCAAGCCGCCGGGCATTCCGCGAGACCGTTTGCTCAAGGACGCGAAACAGCACTCACTCTACGGATAACGAAGTCCGAGGGCTGGGCGCAACCCACGAGCCCCGCGTCGCCGCCGTTCGCGGTCACTCTTCCAGACGCCAGACCGGCCGGGGGGCTTCGCTCGAGGCGGGTCTCGTGCGGGCGGCCTGCCGCAGTTCCCGCGATAGGGCGATGAGAGCTGACGAGGCCTGCTCAGCGCCTTCGCCTTCGAGGGCGAAGTTGAGCGCCAGTAGCTCGGCCTGAATTCCAACTTCCCGCGTCAAGCGATCGATTGCGGCGGCGTTTTCGTTCTCCGTGGCTGGCATAGATTTGTCTCATCGGCCGCCCGCTCGCGAGCTTGAAGGAAAAACGTGCCGTGCCGGCTAGGACGCCGCCCCCAGCGCCGCCACAACGGCCGCCGTCACGTCTTCGGTGGCGCTCGATCCGCCCAGATCGGGCGTGCGCACAGCGCCTGCCGCCAGAACCGCTTGCACCCCCTTCTCAATCGAGCGGGCGGCCTGCACCTCGCCCAGGTGATCGAGCATCATCGCCGCCGAAAGGATCGCGGCCAGCGGGTTGGCCACGCCACGGCCGGCGATATCGGGCGCCGAGCCGTGAACCGGCTCGAACAACGAAGGAGCGCGCCGTTGCGGGTCCAGGTTGGCGCTGGGCGCCAGTCCTATGGAGCCCGTAACCACGGCCGACAGGTCGCTCAGAATGTCTCCGAACAGGTTGGAGGCCACTACCACGTCGAAGGTCTCCGGCCGGCGCACGAAGTTCATGGCCGCGGCATCCACCAGCAGCGACTCGGTCTCGATGTCGGCAAACTCGCGCGCCACGGCCGCGAATACACGGTCCCACAGCACCATCCCATACCCCTGCGCGTTCGACTTCGTAATGGAGGCCACGCGCTTCTTCCCGTTGCGGCGGCGCGCCAGCTCGAAGGCGTAGCGTATGATGCGCTCGGTTCCGCGCCGCGTAAACACGGCAGTCTGCACCGCGATCTCCTCGGGCTGGCCATGGTAAACGAATCCGCCCACCGGCGAGTATTCGCCCTCGGTGTTTTCGCGCACCACCACCATATCGATCGCGCCCGCCTCGCGGCCGGCCAGCGGCGATTCGACACCGGGATAGAGGACCGCCGGGCGCACGTTGGCGTAGAGGTCGAAGCCGCGGCGTATGGGCAGCAGCAGCCCGCTCAGCGTGACGTAATCGGGAATGTCGGGATGGCCGACGGCGCCGAGCAGAATGGCGTCGAAGGACCGCAACAGGTCGAGCGCCGAAGCCGGCATCATCCGGCCGTGCTGAAAGTAGTATTCCGCGCCCCACGCGAATTCTTCGAAGGCGAATCCGATGGCGTGACGGGTTCCCACGGCTTCGAGAACCCGCCGGGCGGCGCGGACGACCTCCGGCCCAACACCATCCCCCGCAATGACGGCAACCGCTATCTTCCCCATTTTTCGGACCCTCCAGCCCTATCGGATTGTACAAAATCCGAGTGCGCGGCAAGGCTATTGAGAGCCGCGGAACCGGCCGATAAGACTGGTGAGGTTCGGAACGTGCCCGACACCGCACAACTGGCGATCCGCTTCAAGCGTTTCATGCGCGAGGTTGAAAGCGGCGTGATGGCGCGCAACAACTTCCACCAGTGGGAGGTTGAGTTGCTCGTCGATCTCGAGCAATGCGAGTTGCACGCCAACCGCAGACGGCTGCTGCGACGGTACCAGAAGGCGGCCCTGCGCGGCCTCGAAATGGGCTCGCCACGGCCCTTGAAGCTCTCCGAATACATGGCCCGGACCCGTGCCCGGCGGCCGCGAGCGTCGGCAGCCTGACCGGCTCCCCGCTGATGCCGTCAGGCGCTGCGGTATGCTGAAGTTTCGGAGGATCCCTCACTCATGGGTTGTGGAAGCGTGCCGCCACTCGAAGACGAAAAGCCCGGCGCTCGTAAGGTCATGTGCGTCAAGTTCCAGCGCGAAATGACCGGGCTCGACGAAGTTCCTTTCGAGGGACATCCGCTCGGCCAGCGTATCTACGAGAACGTCTCGAAAGAGGCCTGGAAGTTGTGGCTCGAGCACATGAAGATCCTCATGAACGAGTACCGCCTGAACCTCGGCGACCCCAAAGCGCAGGAGTTCCTCCTCAAGCAGATGGAGGAGTACTTCTTCGGTGACGGCGCGGCCTTCCCCCCGGAGTATCAGCCTCCACGGGCGAAGAACTGAGCGCTACCACAGGCAGCGCCGTCGCGATTTTGAATTCCAGAAGCGCGTGCGCCGCACGGAGCGCGCTTTCCACTTCGGCGGGAGCGCCCCCACGAGCGAAGATGAATCCCAGGTAGCTTGAACCTTCCGGCAGCGGCTCCAGCTTCTGACCCCGTTCGGCGCTGATGACGACGTCTTCGATTCCCTCGATGGCGCGGGCACCCTCGATTCCCGCAACGTCCTCATAGAGGCCCGCGCGCGGGATCGGGATCATCATCACACCGCAGGCAGGGTCCGCCAGGCGCCAGCCCGAAACGTCATCGCCGAGCGCGTGACGCAGAATCAGATCTTCGAGCGAACCGCCGCCGGAGAAGCGCAGAACCCGCGCGCAGAGACCGCCGATGGGCCGCGGCGCCACTTCCAACATCCACACGCCGCGGCCGTTGGTCCGCAGCTCGGCGTGCACCGGACCGTGCGTCAGGCCGAGCGCAGCCACGGCCCGCCCGGCGGTCGCCAGGATCTCCGCCTGCGACGCCTCGCTTTCGCGCGAGGGCGTGACGTAGATGGTTTCTTCGAAAAACGGCCCGTCCAGCGGATCGGGCTTGTCGAACAGCGCCAGCGTCCGCAGAACGCCGCCGGTGACAACCCCTTCAAGCGCAAACTCGCGGCCGGGAATGAATTCCTCCACCTGGATAAAGCTGTCCTGCTCCTCCCGCCGCATCCGGATCTCCAGGCTGCCGAGCAGTCTCTCGATGCGCTCGAAGGCGGCCACGAACTGCTCCGGCGTGTCGGCGCGGATCACGCCGCGGCTGCCCGAAAGTCCGAGCGGCTTGAGCACGCACGGGAACGGCGCGCGGCGCGCGGCCTCGGCCGGATCGGCCCCCAGTGGAATGCGGAAATACGACGGGACGTTCAGCCCCGCGGCGCGAAAACGCTCGCGCGTCAGAAACTTGCTGCGGCAAGCCTCGACGGCCGCGGGAGTATGGAACGGGATGTGCAAGCGCTCGGCGGCCAGGGCGGCCAGGAATGCCGGACGGTCCCCCACCGCGACCATCCCGTCGAAAGGGCCGTTGGCCTCCAGCAGCCCGGCATAGCGGGTAGTGTTGTGGAAGCGCACCGTGATGGCGCCGTCGCCCCAAGGGTCGTCCAGGCGATGGCATTGGTCGGTGGCGAGCACGGGTTCGGCGCCCACCCGCCGCGCGGCCTCGGCGAACTCGCGGGTCTGGTAGCCGGTCGTCGTCGCCAGGATGAGAACCCGTTTCGCCATCCCGGCCCCCGCTCAGTACGCCTTGGCGATGACGGCCCGCCGGTCCACCGGCTCGCCGGTGATGATGCACTTGCCGGGCCCGTCGAATTCATCGGCCAGCGGAATGCACCGCACCGTGGCTTTGAACTCCTTCAGCCGCGCGTCGCAGGTGGGGTCGTCCTTGATGTGCGCCATCACGAACTTGCCGCCGCCCTTCTCCGCGGTCACCTCGCGCAGGATGGACTCCACCTCATCGAGCGAATTCGCCAGCACGGTATTCGCCTTCAGCCGCTCCTTGGCCTTGTCGTACAGGCCCGCCTGCATGGCTTCGAGCGCCGCCGGAACCCGCGCGGCGAGTTCAGCCTGCGGCACCACTTCCTTCGAGCCCGTGTCGCGCCGCTTCAGGACCGCGTTGCCCGACGCCAGATCGCGCGGCCCCAGCTCGATCACCACCGGCACGCCGCGCCGCTCCCAGTGGAAAAACTTGGCCCCCGGCGTCTGGCCTTCGCGGTCGTCAACGCGCGCGCCCACTTCCTTGCCGATGCGGTGGGCGGCCTCGAGCACTCGCGCCCGCTCCTCGTCCTTGCGGTAAATCGGCACCAGCACGGCCTTATCCGGAGCGACTCGCGGCGGCAGCACGAGCCCCTTATCGTCCGAGTGGCTCATAATGAGGCCGCCGATCAGCCGCGTGCTCACGCCCCAGCTCGTCTGCCAGACGTAATCGAGCCGGCCTTCCTTGCTCTGGAACTGCACGTCGAACGCCTTGCCGAAGTTCTGGCCCAGGTCGTGGCTGGTCCCGGACTGTAGCGCCAGCCCGTTCTGCATCATGGCCTCGATCGAGTAGCTACGCAGCGCGCCAGCGAACTTCTCCGCCTGCGTCTTCACGCCCTTGATGACGGGCATGGCCATGACGTTCTCCGCCACATCGGCGTAGACGTCGAGCATCCGCAGAACCTCTTCGAGAGATTCCTCGTGCGTGGCGTGGGCCGTGTGGCCCTCCTGCCAGAGAAACTCGGTGGTCCGCAGAAAAAGGCGCGTGCGCAGTTCCCAGCGCACCACGTTGGCCCACTGGTTGAGGAGCACCGGCAGGTCGCGCCAGCTCTGTATCCACTTGCCGAAGAAGTGGCCGACGATGGTTTCCGAGGTGGGCCGTATGACGTACGGCTCCTCCAGTTCCTTGCCGCCCGCAACCGTGACCACGGCCAACTCCGGCGAGAAGCCCTCCACGTGCTCCGCTTCGCGCTTGAGGAAGCTCTGCGGGATCAGCAGCGGGAAGTAGACGTTCTTGTGGCCGCAGGCCTTGAACCGGTCGTCTAGCTCGCGCTGGAGCACTTCCCAGACCGCGTAGCCATTGGGCTTTATGACCATGCAGCCCTTGACGATCTCGGCGGGCTCCGCCATGTCGCCTTGAAGGACCACGTCCTGGTACCAAGCCGCGAAATCGTCGCTTCGAGCAGTTATCGGAGATTCAGCCATGGGATTGGGAGCTTTCAGGTTAGCAGAGGGCCGCGGTCCGAGTCAGCGGGAGTAGAATGGATGCGGTGGTGGCAACGATGCTGAACGGTTCCTCGACGACCTGGTTGAACCTCGCGAACGGCGCGCTGGGGCTCGCGGTGGTCCTTTGCGGCGCGCTGATCCTGGGCTCGGTGGTCTACGAGTTCACCGTCCGGGCACGCTGCCGCGCCAGCATCATCCGGAACGCGGACGCCGCGGTGCGCGCGCTGTTCGACGGGCACACCGGCGGGCGTGGTTTCAAGGGCTAACGCGCCTGCGCCTTGCCGAACACGTAGAAGTATACGGTCACGCCGAGGCCGGCGAGCAAGTATACCAGCGACCGCAGCAGCGCCATCGCCGGAATCAGGTCGCGCGCAACGCCCAGAACCGTATTCACGAAATCCACCGCCAGCAGAACGGTCAGCAGAAGCATTCCGATGAGCGCCAGAAGCGCCGCATTCCTGAGTGTCATGATCCGCCCTTCGCTTTGCATTGATCAGCCGCGGTTTGGCGGACATACTCCGCCAACTCGCCCTTGTTCCGTTTCGCGATCAGGTCGTCGAGGAAGGACCACCGCGCTTTCGGCTTCGTCTTCAGAATCGATTCGTACGCGCGCAGCGATCCCTCCACACCCGCCGTGTACACCGCCGCGTCGTCCTTGGCCTTGTCGGGATTCTCAATGACGAACGCCGTGGAGGACACCGCCATCTGGTTGAAGATCGCGGTCGAAATAGCGTCCTGCGACCCGAAAATGGGGCCGAGCAGATCGCACACCGGGACACGAATGTCCGGCACCTCAATGATCCATTGCAGCACCCAAAGCCGCTGCTCCTTCGCGCCCTTCGCGAGCGGGTCGGCTTCCAGGGCGTGCGCGATCTGGACGGCCTTCGCGCGATCCTCCGGCGTCGATGGCTTCGCGTCCTCCGATTGCGCCCGCGCCAGTCCGAGGCAGAGAACCAAGGCGGCTGGAAGCGCAAGAAGTGGACGTCTCATGTCCGCTAGTATGCCGCGGGCGAGGGCGAAGGACAAGTGCGTTGCGGCTGGCATCGCGGCGGCTGGAGAATAACAACATGCCGGTTCGCAACTTGGCTGTTCTCCTCTGTGTTCTTCTGCGCGTGGGCCTCTGCCAGAATCCCGCACGCTGCGGCCGAGGGAGGCCCTGAGCAGTAGAGATAGTTTTTGGGATTTGCCTCGAATGTCACCTTTGCCAAAACTGGTACTCGATACCAATGTCTGCGGGAAGCTGCTCACTCCGGCCTATCAACTTCATCTTGGACCCGTAAAAGCACTTCTGAAGCTGAGGTTCCGCCTTGTGGTCTCGGCAGAGACGTTTATTGAACTCTTAGATGCGATCAAAGGCGGTGACGGATCGCACTTTGAAAGTGATCGAGACCGTCTTCGGCTTATGGCTGGAGATGGCAGACCCAGCTTCGTACAGTTCCCGGGTGCCTTTGTTCTCGGGAAGATACTGGGAATGCGGCCAGCAGCAGCCATCAGCAGATTTGGACCGACCGCTTTTGCAAAATGGTTTCGGCTCGTACTGCTGGCGAGGGATCGGGATGAGTTGTTCCGAGGGGTCCGAGTCCCCGGGCAGAGAAAACGGCGATTGTGGACCTTCGACCCGAACGTCATCTCCGAACAACAGGCCAGCGGGAAGGCGGCTCATAGGGCGTTTCTTGAAAAAGTCAGGTCTGGGACGATCACAATACCGGGGCGAGACTCGTGGGCCGTCGGAATTGCTCATATGCTTGGGTGCGGCATAAACCAACAGCAGGCAGTGCAACTGGGCGCTGCCCTGGATGCGGCCTACGAGTATGAAAAGGCCCTGGGGACCATAGTTGCGCGAGGGCGGTACAACTTCGATAAGCACGACGGTGATTGGGTCGATTCTCAGCAATTGTTTTACCTCTGCGACCGTGAGGTATTCTTGCTCACCGATGACGCTGGCCTTCAGCAGAGAGTCGCTAGCAGCTCACAGAGAGACCGTGTTCTTCTGTTGCCAACGTTCTTGGAGGAAAACGGCATTACGCCACCGCAACCATAAAACTCATATCGGAGCTAACTGCTCCGGCGTCGGCTCCGCTCAACAATACCAGGGTTCGTTGAGATACGGGATGGCCGCGCGCGGGAGCAGGTCGAAGTTCTCGGGCAGTGGGGCATCAGCCGAGAGGCGCCAGATCTTCGCGAAGATCTCGCGGCGGGAGGCGTGGTTCCGCTGTTCCCTCGCCGCCAGACCAAGCACGTCATCGCTGAGAGAATCCAGGCTCGGGTCGGCGTGGCGCCAGGGATAGACCAGCGCGGCGCGGTCGAATTCGCCGATGGCGGCCGCGATCTCGGGCAGCTCGAGCAGACGCGAGCCGGCCGTCACCAGCAGCCGCAGGCCGAGTTGCACCGGGGCCACCTGGTCCACCAGATCCAGCTCCACCAGCAGCCGAAGCAGATTGCGGTAGCCGGCCCGCGTGGTCCAGGGAGTGAACGGAATGAAGGTGGGCGCGAGCGTCAGCCCGGCCTCGCGGCAGGCGCGCGCCACCTCGATGAAGTCCTCGCGCGTGTGGCCCTTCTCAAGCCGGCGAAGCACCTCGTCCTCGATCGATTCCACCGCGGTGGTAACGAACAGACAGCCGGTCTGGCGCAGCACCGGAACCAGATCGCGGTGCTTCAAGAGGTGCTCCACCTTCACCGTCACGTCGTAGGTGAGCCCGCAAAACCGATCGGCCAGCTCGCGGACGATGCGCACCGCGTGCGCGGGGCCGTTGAAGAAATCCGGGTCGCCGAAGCTGATGTGCCCGGCGCCGGCGGCCACCTGCCGGCGGATGTCCTCGAGCACCACCTGGGGCGGGACCACACGGAACCGGCCGTTGTATACCGGGACCACGGGACAGTGGCGGCACAGATGCTTGCAGCCGCGGCTCGCCTCCGTATACCCGGTGAGCTTGACGGAACCATTCACGTGCAGGTGGGCGTAATCCGCCAGCAGCGGAAGGCCGGTGCGGTCTGGAACCAAAAACTTCTGCCGCTCGGTGGAAACCGCGGCAGCGGCCATCGGCCGCCCCTCGATGGCGTCGGCAAGCGGCTGCTCGAATTCCCCGCCGATGACGATCTCGACGCCCAGGCCGCGCAGGTACGCCTCGTTCAGCGGCGCGTAGAGGCCGAAGCAGCCCAGGCGCGCGGCCGGGTTGAGCGCCCGGACACGTTCGATGGCGCGAGCGGCCAGCCGCGTGGCCGTGTGCATGGGAAGGAAAAACGCAACGACCGCGGCCTCGCGCACGGCCGCTTGAGGGAAGGCTTCGACGGCCAGGTCGGCGCAATCCACCGTGTGCCCGCGGGCGCGCAGCCAAGCCGCCGCGGAAGCCAGCCCGAACGGCTGCCGCCCAAGCTCATAGGTGGAGACAAGGAGGATGCGCACGGCCTGTCTCCATTATGCGCGAGCCGCCCTACGCCTTTGTGAAATACAGCGTTGTCGCGCGCGCCAGGTCTTCCCGGTCCGCGCGCGCCGGCCGTCCCTCGTAATTGCTGATCGATACCAGAATGGCGCAGATGTCGGCCGGGTAGCAGGACCGCAGCTCCAGGCATCCGTGCTGGTAGCATAGCTCGCGCAAGATGCCCGCGCTATTGGCCTCGAAGGGCACGTTACGGGCGGTCATCACGCGGCGGAAGATCTCGTCGAAGAGAACGTCATCCACCGCTTCGACGAAAATCTTGTTCTGAAGACGGCGCAGGAACGCCTCGTCGGCCAGCTCCCGCGGGTCCAGGTTCGTCGCGAATACCACCAGGCTCTCGAAGGGGACCTGGAACTTGACGCCGTAACGGAGCGAGAGATAGTCCACGCGGCGGTCGAGCGGAACGATCCACCGGTTCAGCAACTCGCGCGGCGCCATGAGCTGGCGGCCGAAATCGTCGATCACCAGGACACCGTTGTTGGCCTTCAATTGCAGAGGCGCGGCGTAAACGCCCGTGGCCTCATCCAGGCGCAGCTCCAACATGCTCGGCACCAGTTCGCCACCCGTGATGACGCAGGGCCGCCGGCACATCACCCAGCGCGGGTCCATGTCCGCGTTGTCGCTTTGCAGCGGCTCGTGGACTACCGGGTCGAAGAGCTGAATGATCTGTCCATCCACCTCGAGCGCATATGGGACCACGACCGTGTCGTGGTAAACGCGCAGGATCCGCTCGGCCACGCTGGTCTTGCCGCTGCCCGTTGGGCCGTAAAGGAAAATCGAGTTCTGGGAGATGATCGCCGGGCCGAGCTGGTCCAGCAGGTTGTCGGGCAGCACCAGGTCCGCCAGCGCCTGTCGCAGCGTCTTCCGGTCCACCTTCACCTTGGCGGCCTGGGCCTTCACCAGCCGCGTGTACTGCCGCAGGGAGACGGGTGCGGCGCCGGCGTAGTGGCTGATCTGAAAGCGGTCCATCGCCAGATTGCGGCCCGCCACCGTGAGGTTGAAGGAATAGTCGTTGCCGACCATGCCTTTCACCTCGAGCAGTTGCTGCTGGCGCAGGTCGCGGAAGACGGCCTCCAGCACCAGAGGAGACAGCTTCAGAGCCTTGCTGAGCCCTTGCAAAGTGCTGATGCCGGAAATGTACGTCCGGCGCAGAACCAGGTCGGTAATCAGGGCCTGGGGAATGCCGGATGCCTCAATCGATTCCGGCGGGGGCGGGCAATAGACAGGCGTGGCAAGCGATACCATGGTGTCCCATCATAGTGCAAAACGGGACCGCCTGACCACAAGAATGCGCCACCAGCAGGGGGCTTCGCCGCGGCCTACTTGATCTCCGGGCTGTTGACGGTTGCCGGTTCGGAGCTTCCAGTTGTTGCGAATCACGTGGGTTTGGTCGGAGAAGAACGTGCGCGTGCCTGTGCTGTTGAACGTCACCGGATTGGCGTTAACCGTGTATCCGTTCGGCCCGCCCACCAGAATGAACTGGTAGCCGGTCTTGATGCCTTTGGCGAGATCGCCGGGAATCAGGTCCGCTGCGGAAGGGCCCGCCTGGCCGCCGGAAGGGGGGCCGAGTTCTTCCAGCTTGGTGGCAAACTGGCCAAATTCCGAATAATACATCGCTTCCCCGGCCTGTACGGTCTTGATCTGCTCGATGGCGGCCATTTCCTGCGCGTGCATCCGCGCTCTGTCCATTTTCGGCACGGCGATGGCCGCGATGATCAGAATGATCGCGATTACGATCAGAAGCTCGATCAGGGTGAATCCCCGGCGCCTGTTGTTCCTCATGGACAGCCTCCCACAGCCATTCTCGCAGCCGCGCACCGGCGATGGGCCGGGCGCACTCCTACTAAGCATTTGACGCAGCGGCGGAGCCAATCGTGGAGTGAATCCTACCGAGGACGGCCAGCAGCGGCGCCAGCCGCTCCATCCGCAGGGCGTTCGGCCCGTCGGAGAGCGCCCGCTCCGGCGCCTCGTGCACCTCGACAAACAGGCCGTCCACGCCCGCCGCCACCGCCGCCCGCGCCAGGGGCTCGATGAATTGGGCCTGCCCGCCCGAAGCCGTCCCCGCGGCGCCCGGCAGTTGCACGCTGTGCGTGGCGTCGAAGACCACCGGATAGCCCAGGCCGCGCATAATCGGCAGGGCCCGCATGTCCACCACCAGGTTGTGATACCCGAACGCCGTGCCGCGCTCCGTGAGCAGAATGCGGGTGTTCCCGGTGGAGGCCACCTTGTCCGCAGCCAGCCGCATATCCTCCGGCGCGACAAATTGCCCCTTTTTAATATTTACGATGCGCCCGGTGCGCCCGGCTTCGATCAAAAGGTCCGTCTGGCGGCACAGAAACGCGGGAATCTGCAGGATGTCCGCCACTTCGGCGGCCGGACCAGCCTGCGCCGGCTCGTGTATGTCGGTCAGAATCGCATAGCCTTCGGCCTTCACACCCGCCAGAATCCGCAGGCCCTCTTTCGGGCCAGGGCCGCGCCAGGAGGAAAGGCTGGAGCGGTTGGCCTTGTCGTAGGAGGCTTTGAAGACGAACGGCCCGGCGATCTCGCTGATGGCCCGCGCCAGAAAATGCACGTGCTCTTCGCTCTCGATTACGCACGGCCCGGCGATCAGAGCCAGGGGGCAACCGGGGCCGAAGGCGATGGTCCCGCCGCGAGGGGAGGCCAGCTCAACCGTCATACCGCGGCCGGCGCCAATCGCTTCGCTGCGTCTTCGGTCCGCCGCGCCCGGAAATCGCGTGCCGCGCCGATGAAGGCCCGGAACAGGGGATGCGGCTCGAGCGGCTTGGACTTGAATTCGGGATGGAACTGGCAGCCCAGGGCCCAAGGGTGGTCCGGAAGCTCGCAGATCTCGACGTAAACGCCGTCGGGCGTTTCCCCGGCGAGTCGCAGCCCCGCCGAAGTCAGAACCTGTTGGTAGTCGCGGTTGAACTCGTAGCGGTGGCGGTGGCGCTCGCTGATTTCGCGCTGGCCGTAAGCCTGGCACGCGAAGCTGCCATCGGCCAGAACGCAGGGGTACGCGCCCAGCCGCATGGTGCCGCCCAGGTCGTCTATCCCTTTCAATTCACGCAACTTATAGATGACGCGGTGGGGCGCGGCGGTGTCGAACTCGGTCGAATTAGCGCCGGCCAAGCCGCACACGTTGCGGGCGTACTCGACAACCAGCATCTGCATTCCGAGGCAGATGCCGAAATACGGAACCTTGCGCTCGCGCGCGAAACGGACCGCCTCGATCATTCCCTCGCAGCCGCGCTTGCCGAACCCGCCCGGCACCAGGATGCCGTCATAGGCGGCCAGCGATTCGACGGCTCCCGGCTCCGTGAACTTCTCGGAATCGATCCACTCGATCGCGACCTTCACATGGTGCGCCAGGCCGCCGTGCAGCAGCGCCTCTTTCAAGCTCTTGTAGGAATCCTCGTACTTCGTGTATTTGCCGACCAGCCCGATGGCCACCTCGCTCGTCGGATTCTTCAGCCGGTCGAGCATCGCGGTCCACTGCTCCAGGCGCCGCGGACCGGCATCCAGGCGGAGCAGGCTCACAACGCGGTCGTCCACGCCCTGCTCGGCAAATCTCAGCGGCACCTCATAGACGGAATCGACGTCGCGGGCATCGATCACGTTCTCTACGTCCACGTCGCAGAACAGCGCGATCTTCTCCTTGATCTCCCGCGAGAGAACGTACTCGCTGCGGCACAGCAGCAGGTCGGGCTGGATACCGATCTCGCGCAGTTGCTTGACGCTGTGCTGCGTCGGTTTGGTCTTGAGTTCTTGGGCGGCGTTGATCCACGGCACCAGCGTGACGTGAACGAAAATGGCGTTCTCACGGCCCACTTCGTGGCGTAACTGGCGTATCGCCTCGAGAAACGGCAGCGACTCGATATCGCCCACCGTGCCGCCGATCTCGACGATCACCACGTCTACGCCAGGCGAGACCTTGCGGGCCGCCGCCTTGATCTCGTTGGTGACGTGCGGAATCACTTGCACCGTTTTGCCGAGATAGTCGCCCCGCCGCTCCTTGGTAATGATGCGCTCGTAGATGCGGCCGGAGGTGACGTTGTTGGCCTGCGTGAGCGGTGCATGCGTGAACCGCTCGTAGTGGCCCAGGTCCAGATCGGTCTCCGCGCCGTCGTCGGTCACGAACACCTCTCCGTGCTGGAACGGACTCATGGTGCCGGGATCGACGTTGAGATAGGGATCGAACTTCTGGAGTGTGACCTTCAGGCCGCGGCTCTCGAGCAGGCATCCAATCGAGGATGCCGCGATTCCTTTGCCGAGCGAGGAAACCACTCCTCCGGTTACGAAGATGTACTTTGCCATCGTCCTTGTGTCGCCAGTTTGTTTTCTGGGCCGGCGGAGACATCGAACAGCCGCGCAACCCGTGCCAGGTCCTCGGGCGTATCCACGCCGAGCGATTCGTAGTCCGTCTCGGCGACCCGTATCTTGTTGCCGTTCTCGATTGCCCGCAACTGCTCCAGCCGTTCGGCCCGTTCAAGCGGCCCGACCGGCAACTGAGGATAGGCGAGCAGAAAGTCGCGCCGGTAAACGTACACGCCAGTGTGCTTGTAATGCGCGGCATCGCCGCCGCCGTCGCGGACCACGGGGATGGCCGCGCGCGAAAAGTAGATCGCGTTGCCTTCGCGGTCGGTCACCACTTTCACGACGTTTGGATTCGCGATCTCGGCAGAGTCTTCGATCCGCTTCTTGAGCGTGCTCATGGGGATTTCCGGAGCATCGGTCAGCGCCAGAACCGCGGCGTCGATGGCCGCCGGATCGATCAGCGGCTCGTCGCCCTGTATGTTGACGATCAGCTCGGCGTTCTCGGACGAAGCGACCTCCGCCGCCCGGTCCGTGCCGGAGAGGTGATCGGTCCGCGTCATCCGCACGGGAGCCCCGAACTTCCTGGCCTCGGCCGCCACCCGCTCGTCATCGGTGGCGATCACCACGCGGCCCAGATAGCGAGCTTGGCTGGCACGCTCGAAGACGTGCTGGAGCATGCTTTTGCCGGCGATAGAGGCGAGTACTTTCCCAGGAAAACGAGAGGAGCTAAACCGGGCCGGAATGACCCCCAGAATCCTACCGTGCACGCTCGATCATAGCACGAACGGGGCCATCCGCCCGACCGGCATTGGGGCGGCATCCGGGCGCTTCCGCCGGCATCGCAAGCGGCCAACCCGCCTTCCGAATTCTTGTAACTTCCGAAACGATTGAAGCGTCGCATGTTGGGGGAGAATTGTCGTTCAGCAAGCCCCTGCTGCCTACAAAAATCGGAATTTAGAATGCTAGTGATATACTGAAGTCGTCGCAGCCTTACGGGAGGGGGAGAGCCAGTGATGGTTGCGCGTCGGCCAGTGAAGTATCGAAGTGCGATCTTGTTTCTCGCGAGTGCCGTCGCAGGCGTTTGCTTCGCCGGCGACGAGAAGATCACTCCGCAAGTTCCTCAGGAACCCCAGGTTTCGATCCAGCCGCGGGCAAAGGCGCTAACTCCGGCCGCCAATCCGGACATCCCGCGCTCTCGCGCCATCCGGATCGACACCACCCTGGTGCCGATTCCGGTCACCGTGACCGATCCCCTCAACCGGTTCGTTACGGGCCTGGAGGCCAAGCACTTCCGCATTTTCGAGGATAAGGTGGAGCAGAAGATCGCCTACCTTTCGAGCGAGGACGCGCCCATCTCGATCGGCCTCGTGTTCGACCACAGCGGCAGCATGGGTTCAAAGCTTCAGAAATCCCGCGAAGCCGTGTCGCAGCTTCTGAAAACCGCCAATCCCGACGACGAGTTTTTCCTGGTTCAGTTCAACGACCGGCCCGAGCTGGCCGTGGCCTTCACCCACGATATCGACGAGGTGCAGAACCGCCTGACCTTCGTGGAATCGAAGGGCCGCACGGCGCTGCTCGACAGTATCTACCTGGCCATCAACCAGATGAAAAAGGCCCACAATCCCCGCAAGGCCCTCGTCGTGATTTCGGATGGCGGCGACAACAGCAGCCGGTACACCGAGACCGAGATCAAGAGCCTGGTGCGCGAAGCGGACGTGCAGATCTACGCGATCGGTATTTTCGAACCTCTGGCGTCCCGCGGGCGGACGGCTGAAGAGTTGGCCGGACCCAGCTTGCTCAGCGAAATCGCCGAACAAACCGGCGGCCGGCATTTTCCTGTAGAGAATTTGAGCGAGCTCCCCGATGTGGCCGAGAGGATCGGCTACGAGCTTCACAATCAGTATGTGCTATTCTATTCGCCTCTGAACGCGGCGAAGGACGGCAAATACCGGCACGTCCAGGTGAAGCTGGTGCAGCCCAAGGGGCTGCCGCCGCTGAGGGCTTTCTGGCGTCTCGGTTACTATGCACCCACGCAGTAGTTTCTTTTTTCTCTGTCTCGCGGCCGCGCTCGCGGCTTCTGTCTGCGCGCAGGAGCAGAGCGGCGCAACGTTCAGTTCGGAAACCCGCCTGGTGGTCCTTCACGCGACGGTGGTGGATAAGAGCGGCAAGCTTGTCACCGACCTGGGCCGCGGGGCGTTCCACGTTTTCGAGGACGGCGCCGAGCAGAGCCTGAAACTCTTCAAGCGCGAGGATGTCCCGGTCTCGATGGGCATCGTGATCGACAACAGCGGGAGCATGTTGCCCAAGCGCAAAAGAGTGGAGGACGCGGCCCTGGCTCTGGTCAAGGCGTCCAACCCTCAGGATGAAGTCTTCATCGTGAATTTCAACGACGAGGCGTACCTCGACGTGCCGATGACCAACGACATGAAGAAGCTCGAGGAGGGTGTGGCCCGCATCGATTCCCGCGGCGGCACGGCCATGCGCGATGCGATCGATCTGTCGATGGAGTACCTCAAATCGAAGGCCAAGCGCGACAAGAAGGTGATCGTGGTGGTCACCGACGGCAACGACAACGCCAGCGAGATCGCGCTCGACAAGCTGGTCCAGAAAGCGCAGCAGCGCGACATGCTGATTTACACCATCGGGCTGCTCGACGAAGAGGATCGCCGCGAGGCCAAGAAGGCCAAACGCGCCCTGGACCTGCTGTCGGAGGCCACCGGCGCCGTGGCCTACTACCCGAAGGGCGTGGACGACGTGGGCGCTTTCACGCTGCAAGTGGCGCACGACATCCGCAACCAGTACACGCTGGGCTACACGCCCTCGAACGTCGCGCTCGACGGCAGCTACCGGCAGATCAAAGTGACGGTGGACGCCCGCAACCGGCCTACCGTGCGGACGCGAACCGGCTACTACGCCACTGCGGACATGGCCAAGCAGCAGGCGGCACTGGCACCCACGAAATGACTACCGGCGGGCCCGCTCCGGCCGCACCTTTACCGCCTCCCGAGTGAACTCGAAGCGCAGCAGCCAATCGCTTGGCCCTCCCGGGCTGAATTTCCAGCGCCGCGCGGCATCGAGGGCCAGCCCGCCAAAGTAGCGGCTTGGCGGCGTTGACGCCAGTTCCGCGTCCTCCACGTTGCCCGAGGAATCGACGCGAACTTTCACGCCGATCTTGATCCTGCCGTGAATGGTGTTACTCGCCTTGGCGGGCACATTGGGCAGCGCTTGCTGGACGACGCCGCTTGCGACGTCGCTCGCCGCGGGTGCGGGTGCGGGCGCCTGCGCCGGTGCAGCTTCGACCGCTGGCTGCGGCGTTGCAGCCGCCGGTTCCTGCCGAACCAGCTTCGGGATCACGACGATCGCGCCCAAAACAACGAGCGCGGCCGTGAGTGCGACGTAACGCCAGAGCGTCCCCCTGCGTGCAGGCTCCCCGGCCGGCCGCAGCCGGGCCTGAATCTGTTCGACCGTCCAGCGGCGGCGAAGGTCGCGTTCGAGGCAGCCGCCCAGCACGTCCGCAAGCGGAGCCGGAAGCCCCTGTGGCGGCGCGAGCTTGGGCCGCTGCGTGAGCGCTTCCACCACGGTCACCCCGAGCGACCAGACATCTGCCGCAGGCGTGACCGGGCCTGGCATCTCCGGCGCGCTGTAGACGTCAGGCCCCTCCCGGGGGCGCTGGAATTGGCCAACGGGGCAGAGCCGGTCGCTCGACAGCTTCAGCTTGTCCCCGGCGGCCAGAATGTTCGACGGGCGCACACGGACGTGCGCGAACCCCTGGGCGTGCAGGTACGCCAGGGCATCCACGGCCGGTCCGATCGCATCCAGCACCTCGGCGGGCGCCAGCGGTCGATCGAGAAGAACCTGGGAAAGGTCCTCATCGGCGCGTTCCATCACAACGTAGAGAAGCTCGCGGCCATCCAACTGGCACCGTCCCGCGTGGAACAACCGCAGCAGGTGCGGATGCGACAGCCTTACGGCCGACTGCCACCGGACAATCTGGCTGTCCACATCGTCCGGGTCGGCTTCAACGAGCTTGATCGCAGCTTTTGGAAGAGCCGGGTCCTCGCTTGCAGTCGCATAGACGGCGCTTCGTTCGCCACCGCCCAGGTACTGCAACAACGGGAAACGCCCATCGACGACCTGGCCTTCCCACTTCCGGTGCTCGGTCATGCGTCAAGCCAGTATATACCTCTAGACAAACGGCCGCCGGGGAATTTCGGGGAAGGGGGCCTCCGGGAGCCGTCCGTAAAGTTTTGTGAAGTTCCGCCCCGCCGGCCCACCATTCTCGCAGGGAGCGCGTCTACCCTTGTTAAAGCCCTTTTGAGAACGCGTATGAACACACAACATCGACCCTACGCGAACGAGAAGTCGATCACCGTTTTGGTGGTAGGCGGCTTCGATTCGGACCTCATCGCACTACTTCGTATTCTCAGCGACAAGGATTGGACCCTGCTCTGGCACACCACCCGCGCCGATGCGGTGGAAACGCTGGAGCGCCGGCCCGTGGACGCCGTCCTGTGCGACCGCGAACTGCCGGACGGGGACTGGAAGGACCTGCTCGGCTCGGCCGCTTCGGTGGCCAATCCGCCGCGTGTGATCGTGACCGCTCGCTTCGCGAACGAGCGGCTCTGGGCGGAGGTGCTGAACCTGGGCGGATATGACGTGCTGTCGAAGCCCTTCGACGCCGGCGAGGTGAAGCGTGCGATGAGCCTGGCCCTGGACGTCGCCAACGCCGTCGAGCCAGGCCGCACAGGCGTTTCGGCCGCCTGAGGCGCCGTCTATTCGGAAACTCCCGCGGCCTCCGGCCCGCCAATGGCCTGGCCGGTCACCACGAGTTCGACCCGGCGGTTCTTCTGCCGTCCTTCGGCCGTATCGTTGGTGGCCACGGGCTGCGTCTTGCCGAATCCCTTCGAGGTCACCGAGGCATCGGGAACGCCCTGCTGCACCAGGAAGTCCCGCACCGCGGACGCCCTCAGCTCCGAAAGCTTCTGATTGTAGTCGTCGCTGCCCACGCTATCCGTGTGGCCCTCCACCTGTAAGTTCAGGCCCGGATGCGCCAGCACGATTCCGGAAATCTTGGCGAGCTTCTCGCGTGCGCCCGGTTTGAGCGTGTACTTGCCCGTATCGAAGAGCACGTCCGACATGTTGACGATCAGCCCCCGCGCGGAATCGCGCGTCTGCAAGACCGCGTTCAACTGGTCCAGCAACTGCTTGCGCAGATCGACCTTCTCCGCTTCGGCCTGCTGGCGGGCGCGATCGGCATCCTCGGCCAATTTGCGCGCGCGTTCGGCATCGGCCTGAGCCGCCTGCTGCTGCGCCTGAGCGGCTGCGCGGGCCGATTCCGCCTCCGCCTGCTGCCGGGCCGCCTGTTCCGCGGCCAGCCGCGATTTCTCGGCCTCCGCCTGCGCCGCCTGCTGCTGCACCAGGGCCGCGGCGCGGGCCGCGTCCGCCTCCGCCTTCTCCCGGGCCGCGCGTTCGGCGGTTAGCTGCGCTTCCAGGCGTGCCCGGTCCGAGGCTTCGGCCTGCGCCTTGGCCTTCGCTTCCCGGTCCGCGGCCTGCTGCCGCTCTAGCGTCAGGCGCTCCTCTTCGCTGCGTTTGTTGGCGATCAGGCGCGCATCCTCCGCGGTCTGTACCGCCTCCCGCGCCGCCGTCTCGATCGCCTTCTTATCCCGCTTCTGCGCCAGCATGCCCTCGGCTGATTGCAGAAGCTTCGTGGCCTTCTGGAAGCTATCCGCGGCATAGCGCCCCGAACCAGCCGCCTTGGCGATCTGGATCGCGTTCCGCGCTTCGAGCAGGCTCAGCGGAATCCGCGCCTCCGCCGCCGGAGCTTCGTAGCCGGCCTGAACCGTCGTCTCGTATTGGCCCCGCTGGAGCAGATCGAACTTGGCTTCCATCTCTTCGACGCCGCCGACCGTGTCGGGCCGGACTACGTTCTCAATCACCACCACCTCGCTCGGCTGCGACACGGCAAAGTAGGGTTCGGCGGTCACGATCATCGCGAAGGCCTGCAACTGCTCGGTGACATCCACCTTACTTTTCTGGCCGTCGAGCAGAAGTTCGCCCAGGTTGTCCACGCGTCCTTCCGGCGAGATCGCCCACAGCACGTAGGTCAGAAATCCCGGGCCGAAGCGGGATGCGGGATCGAGCTTCTCGAATTGCGCCTGTATGTGAATCGCCCCGCGCTTGCTCTCGACGCGGGCTTCGCCGCGCGCCTGCGAAAGCAGCACCGTGCCACGGAATCCGATCTTGGTCGGTCCGCTGAGGTGGCGATAGTTGATGGCCTTGGTTGTGCGAACCACAAGGGTGACGCGCGATAGCGGGCCCGCTGCCCTGGTCTGGTCCGGCGCAGGTGCCTGCGCCCCACACACGACTGCCATTCCCAAAATTGCGATCGATATCGATGCCAGTTTCACGTTCGGCTCCCTTCCGCCCTGACGTTCTCGCCCATAATACACCCAGAGGCCTGTCGAAGGGACCGTCTACGCCGCGCCCAAGAGCGCCTTTTCGACGGTGTCCGGGTATCGCTCGATCACGATAAGGTACGCGCGCGCCGCGCTCGGCGGCTTCGACCGCCCGATCTCCCAATCCTGCAACGTGCGCACGCTGAATCCATATCTCCGCGCGAAGCCGGATTGCGAAAGCCCCAACTTGCCGCGGATCGCCTTGACATCCACCGCGGCCGGCACTTCGTACTCCCGCGTCGGCAGCGCGACACGGCCGCGAGCGTGTGCGATGGCCTGCTGCAATCCGGCAACCACATCGCGCCCAACACGGCTGAGCTTCTCTCGTCCGCCGCGCGCCGGCCTCGCTCTAGTGGTTTTCTTCTTGGACATCATTGAGCGCCTCCACGAATTTCCTAGCGACTTTGCGATCCGCAGCGGTCAGGTCCGATTGCTCGCTCGCCGGTACCAGGCACCACGGGGTGCGCCTCGGGATCGGCCGCAATCGACTCCTCCATGGCGGCGCGCTCCAATTCACCCAGCAGCCGACGAACCTCCCGTTCGTACCTGGCTGTTGCGACGACGGTGGCCTTCACAGTCCCTTGTATACGGGAATTCCGTATAGAAGTCAAGCCTGGTGCGCGCCCCTACTTCGCGTCCCGCCAATTCGCGCCCACGCCTACGTCCGCCACCAGCGGTACGTCGAGCTTATAGACGCCCTCCATCCCCGCCTTCACGAGCTTGCGCACTTCGTCGATTTCATCGGGCGGCGCTTCGAGCACCAGTTCGTCGTGGACCTGCAAAAGCATTCCCGCCTGCATCCCGCGCTGCTCGATCTCCTCTTCGATCCGGATCATTGCCAGCTTGATCAGGTCCGCCGCCGTCCCTTGTAGCGGCGTGTTCACGGCCGTGCGCTCGGCGAAACCGCGCGCGTTCGGGTTGCGGCTGTCCATGTCGGGGATCGGCCGCTCGCGCCCGTGCAGGGTGCGCGTGACGCCGCTCGCCCGCACCTCGGCGATGGTCTTGTCGATCCACTGCCGCACGCCCGGGTACCGCGCGAAATAGCCGTCGATGTAAGTCTGCGCCTCGTGCCGCGGAATGCCGAGCTGCGCCGCCAGACCGAACGCGCTCAGCCCGTAAACGATCCCGAAGTTCACCGCCTTAGCGCGCCGCCGCAGCTCCGGCGTCACCATCAGCGGAGCGACACCGAACACCTCGGCCGCCGTGCGCGTGTGTATGTCCTCACCGTTTCGGAACGCTTCAATCAGCACGTCGCTCTTCGAGAAATGCGCCAGCAGCCGCAGCTCGATCTGCGAATAGTCCGCGACTACCAGCTTCCAGCCCGCGGCCGGGATGAACGCCGCGCGGATCTCGCGGCCCAGTTCCGTGCGAATGGGAATATTCTGCAGATTCGGATCGGAGGACGAGAGCCGCCCCGTTGCCGCGCCCGTCTGGTTGAAGCTGGTGTGCAGCCGCCCGGTCCGCGGATCGATCAGCGCCGGCAGCGCGTCCACGTAAGTGCCCTTGAGCTTGACGAGCTGCCGGTAGTCGAGCACCTTGCGGCAGATCTCGTGATCCGCGGCCAGCTCCTCGAGAACGTCGGCGGCCGTCGAAATCGCTTTCCCCTTGCCGCCCTTCGCCGGCGCCGGCACGTGCATCTCCTCGAACAGCACCTTGCCCAACTGCTGCGGCGAATTGATGTTGAACGACCGGCCCGCCAGCGCGTAGATCTCGCCGGTCAGCCGCTGCACCTCGGTGTCCATCATTGCGGAGAGCCGCCGCATTTCGACCGGGTCCACGCGGATTCCGCGGCGTTCCATGCGCGCCAGCACGCGCGCCAGCGGCAGGTCGATGGTCTCGTAGATCGACCGGAACCCGCGCGCATCCACGTCGCGCGCCAGCGGCCCGGCAACCTCCAGGGTGCAATCTGCCTGGCGTTCCACTCCCGCATCGAGCTTGCGGTCGAGCCGCCGCCGCGCCAGCATCTCGAGCGAGCAGCCGCCCGGGTCCGCGCTCAGCAGAAACGCGTATAGCATCGTGTCGCCGGTGAAACCACGCGGCTCGATTCCCCACTCTGCCATCGCCAGCCACGCCTGCTTCACGTCGTGCGTCACCTTGCGCCGCGACGCGTCTTCGAGAAACGGACGCACGCGCTCCACCAGCCCGGCGGTGACCGACCGAGCCACTCCCGCCTGCGTCGCCAGGCCCAGCGCGGGATGCCGCTCCGCCTCGAACATGTCGCCTTCGGCCTCGCCCGCCGGCGCGACAGCCACCGCGACCACCGCTTCCGCGGGAATCGCGCGGAGAAACGCGTCGACGGCCTCGGCCGTATCGAGTGACGCGTAGTCTCGGGGCCGCGTGTCTTCCTCCGGCCCCAACTGTTCAATCAGGCTGAAGAACTCCAGTTCCTTATAGACCTGCTTCAGCGCCGCCGTGTCAGCCGCCTGCGCGCGCACCTCGTCGAGGCGCAGCTCAATGGGCACGCCCGTATCGATGGTCGCCAGGCGCTTACTCAGGAGGATGCGCTCGCGGTTCTGCTCCAGACTTTCGCGGTACATCTTGCGCTCCACTTCGGCAGCGCGATCGAGCGCCGCCTCAACCGAGCCGAAGCGCTCGATCAAGTCCCGCGCGCCTTTGTCGCCGATCCCCGGAGCGCCCGGAATATTGTCGATGGCGTCGCCCTTGAGGGCCAGCAGGTCCGCGACGTGCTCCGGCCCGACGCCCATTTTCTCGACGACCTTGGCCGCGTCGTACCACAGGTCTTCCTGCATCGGGTTGAACATCGAGACGTGTTCGTCCACGAGCTGCAGCATGTCCTTGTCGCTCGAAACGATGGCCACGTCGAAGCCCGCCTGCTCGGCGCGCCGCGCGATCGCACCGATCACATCGTCCGCCTCGAAGCCCGGGTACTCGAGAATCGGGATGCGCATCGATTCCAACAGCCGGCGCACGTAGGGAATCTGCAACGTCAGGTCCGGCGGCATCTCCGCGCGGTTCGCCTTGTACTCGGCGAACTCCTGCTCCCGAAACGTCGGCCCCGCGCTCTCGAAAACCGCGGCGATATACTCCGGCTTGTAAGTGCCGGTAAGCTTCCGGAGCATGTTGTTGAAGATATAGACGGCCTCGGTGGGCAGGCCCGCGCCGGTGCGCATCGAGGGAGCCGCCATGCGCCCGCGCGCATGAAACGCGCGGAAGATGAAACCAAACGTGTCGATGAGGAAAATCCGGGACCGGGCCATCACTTTCCCAGCACTTCGTAACTCTCCGCGCCGCAGAGCCGCGCCACCTCGGCCTGGAACTCGCGGTCCGGACGCACCTTTTCGGCCACGTCCAGCAGCAGGGAAAAATCGCGCGCTTTCTCCAGCCTCAGCCGGACCGACGTCTCGCCTGGCTTGCGCCGCAACAGCTCGCCGAGCGCCACCGGCAACTCGCCGGACTTGCCCAACTGCACGCGAATCGAAATGAGGTTCGGAAACGAGAGCCCGGCCAGCTCGAGCGGCACCAGATCCTGAATCGAGATCTTCGGCGGCGCGCCTTCTTCCGGCAACACCAGGCCTTTGAGCAGCACCGCTTTGTCGTCCACCAGGAGCTCCGCGAGGCGCTCGTAGCTGGTGGTAAACAACACCGCGTCGATCGCGCCGGAAAGATCCTCGAGCTGCACCGACGCCCAGATCCTGCCTTCCTTATTGCGCCGCTTCTGTATGCCGGTCAGGACTCCGCACAGCGCCACCTCGACGCCGCGCTCCAATCCCTCGAGACTATCCGTCGCGTGCGATGCCAGGTCGGCGATCTTCTCGCGGAATTGCTCGAGCGGATGTCCTGTGACGTAAAACCCGAGCACTTCTTTCTCTCCCGTGAGCCGCTCCTGGTCGCTCCACTCAGGCAGGTTGGGCAGCGGTTTCTCCGGCGGCGCGTCGCCGAACATCACCGAAAACAGGCCCGCCTGCCCGCTCTCACGGTCGCGCTGGGTCTTCTGTCCCAGCTCCATCGCGCCTTCGACCGCCGCGAAGAGTTGCGCGCGCACCGGCGCCAGCGAATCGAGCGCCCCCGCCTTGATGAGGCTCTCGATCATCCGCCGATTGACCGCGCTCAACTCCACGCGCTCGCAGAAATCGTACAGCGACTTGAACGGCCCGCTTTCCTGCCGCGCCGCCAGGATCGATTCCACCGCCGATTGCCCTATACTCTTAATCGCCCCCAGCCCAAAGCGGACCGCGTTGCCGTCCGGCGTGAAACTCCAGTCGCTTTTGTTCGCGTCCGGCGGCAGCACCTGAATACCCATGTCGCGGCACTCGTTGATATACTTCACTACCTTGTCCGTGTTACCGGTTTCCGAAGTAAGCAGCGCGGCCATGAAATCGAGCGGATAATGCGCCTTCAGATAAGCGGTGATGTAAGCCAGATAGGCGTACGCCGCCGAGTGCGACTTATTGAAGCCGTAGCCGGCGAACTGCTCCATCAACTCGAACAGCTTCTCGGCCTTCTTCTTGTTGTGCCCGCGCGCCGTCGTTCCCTCCAGGAACCGCTCGCGCTGCTTGGCCATCTCCTCGGCCTTCTTCTTGCCCATCAACCGCCGCAGGATATCCGCTTCGCCGAGCGAATAACCGGCCGTGCGGTTGGCGATCTGCATCACTTGTTCCTGATAGACGATGACGCCGTAAGTTTCCTCGAGGATCTCCCTCAATTCGGGAAAATCGTAAGTCACCGCGCGCCGCCCGTGCTTGCGCTCGATGAAATCGTCCACCATTCCGCCCTGAATCGGCCCCGGCCGGTAAAGCGCATTCAGTGCGCACAGGTCCTCGATCCGGCTCGGCTGATAACGCCGGAGAATATCCCGCATGCCCGACGATTCGAACTGAAAAATCCCGCTGGTGAACGCCTTGCAGAAAATCTGGTAAGTTGCGGCATCGTCGAGCGGCAGTTCCTCGATGACCAGCTTCTCGCCGCGATGCTTCTCGATCAGCCCCAGCGCGTCGTGGATCAGCGTCAGGGTCGTCAGCCCCAGGAAGTCCATCTTGAGAAGCCCCAGCTTCTCGAGGCCGTTCATATCGTACTGGGTGACGATTTCTTCCTTGTTTGTGCGGTAGAGCGGAACCAGTTCCTGGAGCCGCTGCGGCGAAATCACCACGCCCGCCGCGTGAACGCCCGCATTGCGCGCCATTCCTTCGAGCTTGCGCGCCACGTCGAGCACCTGCTTCACCCGGTCGTCCTTCTGCGCGGCCGCGGCGAAGCCCGGCTCCATCTTGATGGCTTCTTCGAGCGAAATGTTTAAAACGTTGGGGACCATCTTGGTGAGCCGGTCCACTTCGTTGAAGCTCATCTCGAGCACGCGGCCCACGTCTTTAATCGCGGCGCGCGCGCCCAGCGTGCCGATGGTGATGATCTGCGCCACCTGCTCGCGGCCGTATTTCTCGGTGACGTATTGGATCACTTCGCCGCGCCGCCGCGTGCAGAAGTCGATGTCGATATCGGGCATGCTGATGCGCTCGGGGTTCAGGAACCGCTCGAACAGCAGGCCGTACTCGAGCGGATCGATGTCGGTGATGCCCATCGCGTAACTGACCAGGCTGCCGGCCGCCGATCCGCGCCCCGGCCCGACCGGAATCCCCTGCGCCTTCGAGAAACGGATGAAGTCCCACACGATCAGGAAGTACCCCGAGAACTTCATCTGCTGGATCATGCGGATCTCGCGGTCCAGCCGCTCCAGATACTCAGGCAGCGCGTGCTTCAATCGCCCCGCCGCGGCCAATGCTTCGAGACGCGGCCGCCGCCGCTCGAACCCGTTCCGCGCCACGTATTCGAAATAGGTGTCGGTGGTGTGCTCGGAGGGAACCTCGAACTTCGGAAACGGCTCCTTGACCTTCTCCAGCTTGATGCGGCAGCGCTGCGCGATCTCCCAAGGGCGGTCGACCGCGTCCTCCACCTCGCTGAACATCCGCATCATCTCGTCGCGCGACTTCAGATAGAAATCCTGGGTCTTCCAGTGCATCCGGCTCGGATCGTTGATCGTTTTGCCGGTCTGTATGCACAGCATGATGTCGTGCGAGAGCGCATCCTCGCGACGCAGGTAGTGCGCGTCGTTGGTGGTCACCATCGGGATGCCGGTGTCGCGCGAGAGCCGGACCACTTGCGGCAGCAGCAGCTTGTCCTGATCGAGGCCGTGGTCCTGCAATTCCAGGAAAAAGTTGCCGCGGCCGAACAGGTCCGTGTACTGATAGGCCAGCCGCCGCGCGTCCTCGTAGCGGTCCCCTAGCAACGTTTCGTTGATGTCCCCTTTGAGGCAGGCCGAAAGCGCGATGAGCCCCTTCGAGTGGCGCGCCAGCAGGTCCTTGTCGATCCGCGGCTTGTAGTAGAAGCCCTCTAAGTAAGCGGTGCTAACCAGGTCGATGAGGTTGCGATAGCCCTCCTGGTTTTCGCAGAGCAGGATGAGGTGGTTGTAGCGGTCCGATTCCGAGCGCGTAAGACGGCCCTGCTGCGAGACATAGACCTCGCAGCCCAGGATCGGCTCGACGCCGTGGTGTTTCGCGGCGTTGTAGAACTGGACGGCGCCGAACAGATTGCCGTGATCCGTCAGCGCGACCGCGGGCATCTTCTGCTCGGCAACCGTCTGGACCAGCTTCCCAATCTCGCACGCGCCGTCGAGCAGCGAGAAATCCGAGTGAAGATGCAAATGGACAAATGGGTTTTCTGCCATCTGGGGTTAACAGATCATGGTAGCATCCGCGGCGGCGCTCACTTCTGGGCGACATCGAACGATGGCGGCAAGTCCGCGGCCTTCGTCGCCCACTCGTGGTTCGGCCGCGCGCCCAGCACGAACTCCAGCCGATTTCGACTGGCGGCCAGCGCGGTCAACGGCAGCCACGCGCTCCGGTACGGCTTGCCGTTGAGCTCAACCGATTGGACATAGACGCCCTCGCCGCGCGCGACGATCTCGAGCGTCTTTCCCTCGCCCATCGGCATGACGGCGCGCCGGAACATCGGCGTCCCCAACACGAACCCACCCACGCCAGGAATCTCGGGATACAAGCCCAGCGCGCCCCACACGTAGACGCCCGAGGTGGCGCCCAGGTCGTCATTCCCCGGCAGGCCGCCCGGCGCCGGATGGAACGTCTCGCGAAGGACGCGTCTCACCACCGCTTGCGTCTTCCACGGTGCGCCGGCCCAGACGCCAACGTACATCGCCCCGAAATCGGGCTCGTTGGTGGCTGTGAAGTTCGGCGTACCCCAGCCCTCCACCTTTTCGAAGAACTTATCCAACTTAGTAAGTGCCACCTGCTTTCCGCCCATCGCCTGGAACAACCCCGCGAAGTTCTGCGGGATCATCCACGTGTATTGCCACGCGGAGCCTTCTTCGAAGCCGAGCTGGTTCGCCGTGTCCGCGGAGGTGTGGTGCGGCAGCAGCCGGTCGGGGTCGAAGCCCTCCAAAAACTTGCCGTCGCTCGTGCGCGGGCGGATGAGCCGTGTCTCGGGGTCGAACAGGTTGCGCCAGTTCTGCGCCGAGCGAAGCAGGCGCGCGGCGTCGTCGTTATCGCCCAGCGCCGCGGCGAAACGCGAGATCGCGAAATCCGAGCTGGCGTACTCGAGCGTGACCGACGCAGCGGCTTCCCCCACTTCGCCCCCCAGCGGCACGTAGCCGAGCTTGAGATACTCGGCCAACCCCGGCCTCTCCGCCTTTCCGTGCAGCCCCACGCCCGGCTGGGTGGCGCCTTTGATCATGGCCTTCAGCGCGGACCGAGTGTCGAACGACCGGGCGCCGAATGCATACGCGTTCGCCAGCAGGATGGCCGATGAATCGCCGCCCATGACGTAGGAGGTGTCGTTAGCGACGGGCCAGCGCGGCAGCCATCCGCTCTGCTCGGCATCGTGCACCAGCGATTCCATCATGTCGGCGGCCTGGCTGGGAACCACCAGCGAATGCCATTGCACAACGTCGCGGTAAATGTCCCAATCGGAGAAATTCGCGTACTGCGCGTGGCCCGGTTCCACGCTGTGGACCTGCCCGTCGAAGCCCGTGTACTGGCCGTTCACATCGCTGAACAGGTTCGGCGACAGCAGCATGTGATAGACGCCGGTCTCGAAGAGCGTGCGCTCGTCGGCCGTGCCGCCTTCGACCGCGACCCGCCCCAGCAGAGCGCGCCACGCGGCGGTCGCCTGAGTGTGAACAGCATCGAAGTCCCAGCCGGGAATCTCCGCATCGAGGTTCGCTTCCGCGTTCAAGGCGCTGACGAAGGAGATCCCCACTTTCATCAAGAGCGGCGCGCCGCCGGACGGGAACGTCACGAAAGCTCCGTCCTTATGCCCCGCCCAACCGCCCGAAGCCAGGACATGCTTAGCGAACTTGGCAACGAAATACAGCGTGTAGTCGTCATCCATCCCGCAGAAGCCGCCGCTGTGTACGACGCCGGCGATGGCGTAGTTGCCCCGGACTTCGATTGACGCCGAGTCCTGCTTTCGCTGGGTGGCGCTGCCTCCGGCGTCGACGTATAGAGTGGGGGCGGCGTCCTCGGGGAACGTGAACCTCCCCATGCCCGCGCGCGCCGTGGCGGTCAGTTCCACGCGCATACCGTCGGCAAAACCGATCGAATAGTAGCCCGGATGCGCTTGCTCCCGCGCGTGGTCGAGCGGCAGCGGCTCGCCAGCGCCCGGCAGGATCGGCACGTCGGCGTAGATCGAGCACCCCGCTCCGCTGATATGCGTGAGGCTGAAGCCGCGGACCGACTTGTCCTCGTAGCGATACCAGCCGCCCGCACGAGTGTCCGGCCCCCATTGCATCATGCCGAATGGCAGCGTCGCGGCAGGGAACGTATTCCCATCCGCCGCCGTGCCGATAAATGGGTTCACCGCGGCGCCAGCCGGCCCCAGCATCGCCAGATACAGCACCAGTCCGCGCATCGTTATCGCCATTCCAGGATCACCTTCGCCGCATTGCCGGAACGCATCGCCTCAAAGCCCATTTCGAATTCCGTGTACGGGAAGCGGTGCGTGATCACCGGGCTGAGGTCGAGCCCCGATTGCAGCATTACCGTCATCTTGTACCAGGTCTCGAACATCTCCCGGCCGTAGATGCCCTTGATGGTCAGCATATTGAAGATGACTTTGTTCCAGTCTACGCACATCTGCCGCGGCGGAATGCCGAGGACCGCGATCCTTCCGCCGTGCGACATGTTGGCGAGCATCTCGCGGAACGCCGACTCGCTGCCCGACATCTCGAGGCCGACGTCGAATCCCTCCATCATTCCGAGTTCTTTCTGGACGTCGGGAAGCGGCGTCGTCCGCGTATCCACGGCCCGCGTCACGCCGAACTTCTTCGCCAGTTCCAGCCGCCGCGGATTCACGTCGGTGATGACGACGAACCGCGCTCCGGCGTGACGCACCACCGCCGCCGCCATCATCCCGATGGGACCTGCGCCGGTGATCAGCACGTCCTCGCCCAGCACGGGGAACGAGAGCGCCGTGTGCACCGCGTTTCCGAACGGATCGAAGATGCAAGCAATGTCCCGGCTGACGCCCGGATGGTGGTGCCAGACGTTGGCCATGGGCAGCGCGACGTATTCGGCGAACGCGCCGGGCCGGTTGACTCCCACGCCCTGGGCCCGCGCGCACAGGTGCCGCCGGCCCGCCAGGCAGTTCCGGCAGCGGCCGCAGACCACGTGGCCTTCGCCGCTCACCAGGTCGCCCTCGAAGAAATCGGCGACGTTCGATCCCGTCTTGGCCACTTCACCGACGAATTCGTGGCCGATCGCCATGGGCACCGGAATGGTCTTCTGGGCCCACTCGTCCCAATCGTAAATATGAACGTCGGTGCCGCAGATGGAGGTGCGGTCCACGTGTATGAGGACGTCATTAATGCCGATTTCGGGGATCGGCGTGTCTTCGAGCCACAACCCCGGCTCCCGCTTGCTCTTGACCAGGGCTTTCATCGTGCCAGGCATTGACTCAATCCTACAGCTATCGGGCGGTGAGGGTGGGCAGCGTGGGAGCCGGAGGGCGGATGCCTGCGACGCGTGTTGAAAGCGCAGGGCTTTTTGGCTTCGTTTTGTCATTTGGAGCGCGTTGCTTTGCGGTTGGGCGCGACCGTGAGCGGCACTCGAGTTCGTCATCCGCGCGGATCATAACGCTTGCGGGCGCGGGCGAGGAGGGGCGGAAGAAGGCAACTCAGTGAGATCGGCGGGAAGAGAGCGCCGCCCGTGGTGTGAATGCTAAGTTGAGGGTATGGCAAAGCTTGGATTCTTGGGGCTGGGCATCATGGGCTACCCGATGGCGCGCAACCTGCTCCGCGCCGGCCATGAGGTGGCGCTTTGGTCGCACACCGCGGACAAGGCGCGCCAGTTGGCCCGCGACGAGAAGGGCGTTTTCTGCCAGACGCCCCGCCAGGTGGCCGAGTTCGCCGAGTGCGCGTTCCTTTGCGTGGGGAACACGGCCATGTCGGAGCAGGCGATCCTTGGAACGGATGGACTTGCGGTTGGCGCCCGGGCCGGAATGGTCATCGTGGACGCGAGCACCGTCTCGCTCGCCCGCAGCCGGGCCATCGGGCAGGAACTGGCCAAGCGCGGCATACACTTTCTGGGCGCGCCCTGCACCGGATCGAAGCCCGGCGCCGAGGCGGGTACGCTCACCTTCATGATTGGCGGCGACAAAGACGTTTTCGAGCGCGTGCGCCCCTACTTCGAGCCCATGGGCAAGCAGCTCTACTACTGCGGAGGCCCGGGCCAGGGCCTGGCCGCCAAGCTGGCGCAGAACCTGATTCTCTCCAACCTGCTGCAAGCATTCAACGAAGGGATCGTGCTCAGCACCAAGGCGGGCGTCGATCCCGAGCTTATGCTGGAGATACTCAACAACAGCGCCGCCCGCTCCGGCCTGATCGCCTTCAAGGCCCCTTACGTCTTCGACCGAAATTTTGAGACGAATTTCTCTGTCAAATGGATGCTCAAGGACATCGATCTCATGTTGGAGGCGGCGAAAGGCATGGAAGTGCCCCTGCGGCTGACCCCTGTGACCGAACGGATGTTTCGTGCGGCGTTCGATGCGGGCCTCGGGGATGAGGATATCTGCTCTACAATCAAAGTGTTAGAGCGAGAGACCGGGATCGAGGTCAAACGACGCTGAAAGGGACTTCGAAGAAAATACAGATTTCTGTTGCAATCCGGAAGCTGATATTCTATTATTGGAATAGGCCGGGGAGGCAACTCCCACCAAAGCGAGACTAACCTCTAAATAAAAGACCCCTGAAGCAATCCTCCCCGGCACCCCAAAAAAGAGGATTGGCCCCCTGAAGAGGGAGCAGGTCGCGCAGCCCCTTCGAGAATAGAATTGAACCCAGGCATGCCGGCGGTGCGTCGGATGGTTCTGAGGCAGTCGCCGTGTTATGATTCCTAATCTGTGCCGACGCTAGGCCAGTGATGAAGACTCTCGCGATACTCGGTTCCACGGGCTCGATTGGCTGCAACACCCTGGATGTTGTGAGGCGCCGGCAGGATTGCCGGGTCTTCGCGCTCGTGGCGGGCCAGAACGCCACCCTCCTCTCCGAGCAGATCCGTGAATTTCGCCCGCACCTCGCGGTTGTTGAAACGGAGTTGGTTCGGACGAATCTAACAGACAGGCTTCGGGAGTCGGGTCTTCCAACGTCGGATTGGCCACAGCTTGAGTTCGGCCCGCAAGCTCGTGTGGCGGCAGCGTCGGAGTCTGAAGTCAGCTTTGTGATGTCGGCGATTGTGGGGGTGGCTGGCCTGGAGGCGACCTACGAAGCTGTCCGGCTGGGCAAGACGGTCGGATTGGCGAACAAGGAAGTTCTGGTGGCGAGCGGCGAGTTGGTGACGAAAGCGGCGCAGGCTTCCGGCACAGAACTGATTCCGGTCGACAGCGAGCACAACGGCGTGCATCAAGGTTTGAAGGCCGGCAAGCGGAGCGAGGTGGCCAGGGTGATCCTGACGGCATCGGGCGGCCCGTTCCGGCACACCCCGGCGAGCGAGTTCGACCAAGTCACTCCCGCACAGGCGCTCAACCATCCCACCTGGAAGATGGGGAAACGGATAACCATCGATTCCGCTACGATGATGAATAAGGGATTCGAGGTGATCGAGGCGTGCTGGCTGTTCGGCCTGACGCCTTCGGAGGTTGGTGTCGTGATCCACCCGCAGTCCTCGGTCCACGCCATGGTGGAATACACGGACGGGAGCGTCATCGCCCAGATCTCGGCGACGGATATGCGCATGCCGATTCAATACGCGCTGACGTATCCGGCCCGCGAGCCGGGTCCGGTCGCGCCGCTCGATTGGGGCGTGGCGCGCCACTGGGACTTCGAGCCTCCCGATCTCGAGAAGTTTCGCCTGCTGAAGCTGGCATATCAGGCGCAGGCAACCGGAGGTTCGGCTACTTGCACGCTGAATGCTGCCGATGAGATTGCCGTGGGAGCGTTTCTCGACGGCCAAATCTCGTTCCCCGCAATCGCCCAGATCGTCGAGGGAACGCTCGCCAAGGTCCCCGTACGCCATCCGAAGTCGATTGCCGAGGTGCTCGAGATCGACGAGGAATCGCGCTCGGCCGCGCGCGCCCTGGCGGCACGGACAGATCGCCCGCTGGTCAAGGTCTGAACTATGATTGGCTTGGAAAACTTCGCCTGGCTCCTGGTTTTGATCGGGGTCATGATTCTCGTTCACGAGGCCGGCCACTTCTGGGCCGCGCGGTTATTCAACGTGAGGATCGAGGTTTTCAGCTTCGGCTTCGGCCCGCGGCTGTTCGGGTACAAGCGAGGGGACACCGATTACCGGTTCTCGGCGATCCTGTTCGGAGGCTACGTGAAGATGGCCGGCGAGCAGCCCTCCGACGAACATGTGGACGACCCGCGCGCCTTCCTGTCGAAGCCTCGCTGGCAGCGGCTGATCATTGCGTTTGCCGGGCCCGCCATGAATATGGTGCTGGCGGTGGCGCTGGTGACCGGGATGTACATGGTGCGGTACCCCAAGGCGCCGCCATCGGCGTCTGAGGGCTTCGTCGGCTACGTGGTTCCGGACACGCCCGCGGCCAAGGCGGGCATACGCGAGGGCGACCGGATCGTGGCCATTGACGAACAGCAGCGGCCATCCTGGGAAGACATCACCATCAAAGAGATCTCGAATGCGAATCATCCCTTCGCGGTGCGAATCGAGCGCGGAGGGCGGGAGTTCTGGACCACGGTGATCCCTAAGCTCGACGAGCGCTCCGGACTGGGCGCCGTGGGTTGGCAGGCGCAGGGCGAGATCGAGATTGCGGATTTGTCGCCGGGGATGCCTGCCCAGGCGGCCGGCCTACACAGGGGCGACATCCTGCTGCGGGCCAACGGCCAGCCATTGCGATCGCCGGCCGGGCTCCGCCGGATCGTGGAATCGGCCGATGGCAAGCCGGTAACGATCGACTACACTCGCGGCGGCCACGGCAGCACCGTGACCATTCAGCCGATCTACGACAAGACCGGCGGTGCGAGCCGCTGGCTGATCGGCGTCTTCCCGGATTTCCGGGTTGTGATGACGAAGCTGGCGCTCCCGGAGGCGTTCACGGAGTCTCTTCGGCAGAACGTCAAGAATGCGACGCTGATTTTCCAGTTCCTCAAGGGGATCGTGGAGCGGCGGATGTCGCCCAAATCGCTCAGCGGCCCGATCGGCATCGCGCAGCTCTCTGGCGAAGCGGCGCGCGAAGGGGTGCTGCCGTTTCTGAGCCTCATGGCGATGGTCAGCCTCAACCTGGCGGTCTTCAATCTGCTGCCGATCCCGATCCTCGACGGCGGCGTGATTTTGATGCTGCTGATCGAGATGACCATGCGTCGCGACCTCAGCCTGCGCGTGAAGGAAACGGTGTTCAAGCTGGGCTTCGTCTTCCTGATGGCCATCATGGCCTTCGTGATTTACAACGACATTTCGAAGATTCTGCCGGGGTAGGACGCGGCGTCAGTTTCCCGTCGGGATGATTCCGGCGTTTTCCACCATCAGGATCACCGTGCGCTCTGTGGCCCGGGTGCGGTGGACCACGCCCTTGGGCACGACGAAGCCTTGCCGCGGCGAAAGCTCCACAGTGCGGCCTTCGAGGTCAATCAGGAGACGGCCCTCCACGACGTAGAAGAACTCATCGTCCTCATCGTGCTTGTGCCAGTGGTATTCTCCCTGGACCACTCCCAGGCGGACGACGGAATCGTTCACTTTGCAGAGAGTCTGGTTGTACCACTGGAACTGGCACCGATCGGCAAGCGACTTTTCGTCGATCACTTCGAGCGGCTGGTACAGCAGGTTCAAGCGCGTTTCGTAGGGATAGGTTGACTCGCTCATAGGTTCGCGGCCGGCGAGCGCGGAGTTAGCCGATGCCGTTATTATTGTCCCAGATGAGCTTATGAACGTGGTCAAAGCAAGACCCTGGTTTGCGGGCACAGGCGCAATCGTGGTGGCGATCGCGGCCGTCAAGCTTCTGGTTCACCTGTATGCCGGCCGGCACTACGGATACTTCGTCGATGAGCTGTATTACCTGGCGTGCGGACAGCACCTGGCTTGGGGATATGTGGACCAGCCGCCGCTGGTCGCGTTCCTTGCGTGGGCCGTGCGCGCCACACTGGGCGATTCGCTACCGGCGATCCGGTTGCTACCGGCGCTGGCCGGGGCGGCGACGGTTCTGCTGACCGGCCTGGTAGGGCGCGAATTGGGCGGCGGACGTTTTGCGCAGGGATTCGCGGCGCTGGCCGCGCTCGCCGCGCCGGGCTTTCTGACGTTCGACAACTTTTTCTCGATGAACGCCTTCGAGCCGCTGTTCTGGACGGGCTGCGCGTACGTTCTCATTCGCATCGCCAGGACGGGCAATCAGAAACTGTGGCTGTGGTTCGGCGTGCTGGCGGGCGTGGGTCTGGAGAACAAACACTCCATGCTGACCTTTGGCTTCGCGCTCATCGCCGGCGTGCTGCTGACGGGCGAGCGCAAGGCCTTTCGCGAGCGGTGGATCTGGCTGGCCGGGTTGGTCGCATTCCTGATCTTCCTGCCGAATCTGTGGTGGAACATCCAGCACCACTTCCCGTTCCTGGAACTTCAGGCGAATATACGGCGCTCGGGACGCAACGTACACCTGACGCCGCTCGCGTTCTTCGGCCAGCAGATTCTCGCCATGCTGCCTCTCTCGTTTCCGATCTGGCTGGCGGGGCTTTGGTATACCCTGTTTGCGGCCGAGGGCAAGCCGTTCCGCGCCCTGGGCTGGGCGTGGCTGATTACGGCGGGTGCGATCCTGCTGTTGAATCCGCGAGTCTACTACCTATGGCCCGCTTTTCCTATCCTGCTGGCCGCGGGCGGCGTGATGTGGGAACGCTGGCTGGCGCCTCCGCGATGGCAGTGGATCAAGCCGGCCTGGTGCGCGCTCATCGTGCTGCTCGCCATCGCGGCGGCGCCGCTGTTTCTTCCGGTGCTGCCGGTCGCGACTTACATACGTTACGTCAAGGCGATCCACTATGAGCAGCCACGCATCGAGACGCACGCGCTCGGTCCCCTGCCGCAGCTCTTTGCCGACGAGTTCGGCTGGGAGGAAATGGCGGCCACGGTGGCGCGCGTCTATAACGGCCTGCCGGCGGATGTGCGCGTCAAGACCGCGATCTTCGCGCAGAACTACGGGCAGGCCGGGGCCATCGATCTCTTCGGCCCGAAGTATGGCCTTCCGCGCGCCATCAGCGGACACCAGAGCTACTTCCTTTGGGGACCGCGGGGCTACACAGGCGAGAGCATGATCGTCATGGCCGACAGGCGGGAAAGGCTCGAGCAGTTGTTCGCCTCCGTCGAGAAAGTGGCCCGTGTGGATAACCCGTATTCGATGCCGTACGAGCACTTCGACGTTTTCTACTGCCAGGGCCTGAGAGGGAATTTGCAGGATTTGTGGCCCCGCGTGAAGAACTGGCGGTAGGAGCCACGCAACTTCCGCTGTAGAATGATCCGATATGGAACGGACGGTCTCATTCCATTTGAACGGAAAAACAGCGAGCGTCACCGCCGACGATGAGCGTATGCTGCTGTGGGTGCTGCGATCGGACCTGGGCCTCACCGGAACCAAGTTCGGCTGCGGCGAAGGTATCTGCGGGGCCTGCACGGTGGTGGTGGAGGGCGTTGCTGTGCGCTCCTGCGTCACGCCGCTGAAGGACGTGGCGGGCAAGCGCGTGTTGACGATCGAAGGCCTGGGGCGCGACGGCCTACACGCCATACAGCGGGCCTTCGAGGACCATCACGCGTTTCAGTGCGGCTACTGCACGCCGGGGATGATCCTGACGGCCTACGCGTTGCTGCAGATGACGCCGCGGCCCACACGCCAGCAGATAGTCGCTGCCATGGACGACAACCTCTGCCGATGCGGCGCGCACTCGCGCATCGTCGCCGCGATTCAACAGGCCGCCGTGAGCGGGAAGGCGGGTGCGTGATGGAAATCGGGGAGCTCAGCCGCCGGGAATTCGCGAGGCTCGCGGGTGCGGGACTGTTCGTCTTCTTCCGAGCCGAACCGGTCCCGGCGCAGGAGCCGGGGCGCATCCCGGGCCGTGTTGCCGCACCCACGGATTTCAACGCGTTTCTGCGGATCGGCGAAGACGGGCGCGTCGAGTGTCTGGTTGGCAAAGTGGAGCTCGGCCAAGGGGCGATGACATCGCTCGCGCAGGCGCTGGCCGAGGAGTTGGATGTCGCCTTCGACTCGGTGGATGTGGTGATGGGCGACACCGGCCTTTGCCCCTACGACATGGGAACCTTCGGTTCGATGACCACTCCCTTCCTGGTTCCCGTCGTGCGACAGGCCGGCGCCGAGGCGCGGGCGGTGCTGCTCGCCATGGCCGCCGAACGCCTGGGCGTGCCCGTGGAACGGCTGCGCGTGAAGAACGGGCTGATTCGAGACTCCGCGGGGGCCGGTGCGTCGATATCCTACGGCCGCCTGGTCGAGGGCAAGCGCATCGAGAGACACCTCGCGAATATTCCGGTAAAACCGGTGGCGGAGTTTCAGATCATTGGCCGCTCGCCGCGCCGCAAGGACGCGCTGGACAAGGTGACCGGGAAAGCCCGGTACGCGGCCGACCAGTTGCCGGCCGGTCTGCTGCATGCCCGGCTGCTGCGGCCTCCGGCACACGGCGCCAAGTGCCGGAGCGTGGATACCTCCGCGGCCGAACTAGTGCGCGGTGTGCGCGTGGTGAAGGATGGCGAGATGGTTGCTGTGCTTCACGAGCGCCCCGACGTTGCTGCGGATGCGCTGGCCAAGGTGAAGGCCGAGTTCGATTCCACGGCCGCGCTCCCGGACGAAAAGACCATCTTCGAGCACCTGCTGAAGACCGCCCCGCAGGCCCGCCTGGTTGCCGAAAGTGGGGACCTGGCCGAGGGCGAGCGGCTCTCGAACGGCGAGAGGGGTGGAGGACGGCAAGGTCACCGTGTGGGCCAGCACGCAGGCGCCGTTCATGGTGAAGAGCCAGGTGGCTCGCGGCGCCGGATTCCCGGTCGACAAGGTCCGCGTGATCTCGCGCTACGTTGGCGGCGGGTTCGGCGGAAAGACCGAAGCCGGCCAGGCGGTGGAGGCGGCGCGGCTCGCCAAGATCACCGGCAGGCCCGTGCAGGTGGTCTGGAACCGGCAAGAGGAATTCTTCTACGACCACTTCCGGCCAGCGGCCGTCATCAAGGTTCGCGCCGGGATGACCGCGGCCGGGAAGATCGTCCTGTGGGACGCGCGGATCGTGGGCGCCGGAGATCGGGAAGCGCGGCCGTTCTACGTCATCCCGCATCAACGCACGGTGTCCGCGGGAGGCTGGATGGGCGGCAACCCTGCGGGGATGCACCCGTTCGAAGTGGGGCCGTGGAGGGCGCCGTCGGTCAACAGCATCACGTTCGCCCGCGAGTCGCACATCGACGTCATGGCGTCTGCGGGCGGCTTCGACCCGTTGGCGTTCCGCCTCGACAACCTGACCGATGCCCGGATGCGGCGCGTGCTCGAGGCCGCGGCTCAGCGGTTCGGGTGGAAGCCAGGCAAAGCGCCCAGCGCCCGGGGCGTGGGAGTGGCTTGCGGCATTTACCAGAACACCTGCAACGCCACCATGGCGGAAGTGGCGGTGGACAAGGACGGGCACGTTCAGGTGAAGCGGGTGCTGATCGCGCTCGATGTGGGCGTGGTGCTGAACCCGGACGGCCTTCGCCAGCAAGCCGAAGGCGCGGTGATGATGGGCATGGGATACGCGCTCTGGGAAGAGCTGCGGTTCCAGGGCGGGAAGGTGCTCACCGGGAACTTCGACGATTACGAGCTTCCCCGGTTTCGCTCGCTGCCCGAGATCGAGGTGGTGTTGGTGGATAATCCGCAGACCGCCGCACTGGGCGGGGGCGAACCGCCGATCATCGGCATGGGCGCGGCGCTGGCGAATGCGATTTACGACGCGTCGGGCGCGCGCGTGCTGGAACTGCCGATGACGCCGCAGAGGGTGAAGGCGGGTGGCTTAAAAGCATAACTGGGGATAAAACATTTGGGCCACGAATGAACACGAATGCACACGAATAGAGCCAAGACGCACCGTGAGGCGGCCTTATAGCGCCCGCAGGAACTCCTTCACTGCGGCGGCGAACTGCGCGGGCTGGTCCGCGAAGACGAAGTGGCCTGCTGCGGCGATCTCGACCATGCGGTGGTTCGGGAACAGCTCGGCGAAGCTGCGACTCGAGGCGGCGGGCTGCAAATCGTCCGCGCCGTGGATCGCCAGCACCGGGACGCGAACCGTGCGAAACGCATCGCGGTAGTCGTGCTGCCGTCCCATGCTGAGATAGACGGCCAGCGGCATGAAGCCCCCGTTTCCTTCCATGGTGCCGCCCATCGGATGCGCCGGCTTGGGAAGCGCCGCCATGTAGAAGAGGCCGAAGCGCCGCTGCAACGCGGCCAGTTGGTCTTCGGTCTTAGTCACTCGGCCGGGGAAGTCGAAATACTCCGCGACGAATTTCTCGTATGCGGGCAGCATCTGGGCGGGCAGGCGCTTGCGGATCAGGTCGAAGAGGTCGGCATCGGGGTTCGGGAGAACGGCCAGGTTCGCGGGCGCCACGGCGACGATGGCGCGGACATGCTCGGGAAACTCGGCCGCATAGAGCGCCGCGAGAAACGCGCCGAAGGAATGCCCCACCAGGACCAGCTTGTCGCGGCCCAGGATGCGGCGGATCCGCTCGATGTCGGAGACCTGCGCGGGCAGACCGAGGGTTCGGTTGAGCGTCTGCATGGATTGGTAGAAGCTCTGCCCGGCCAGGGAACGGAAAGGCCGCGTCGATTGGCCGCACCCGCGCTCGTGATAGTACACGAGGCGGTAGCCGGAGGCGAGCGCGGCGCCGCCGGGCCAGGGCTTGGAATGCACGAAGCCCGGCCCGCCGTGGATGGTCAGAAGGTCCTCGCCCGAGCCTTCTTCGAAGTGGAAAAGCTCGATGCCGGAGGCGACGCGCCAGTAGCCGGGCCGCGCGCCAGCCTGATCGGGAGGGGCCAGCGGTTCGCCGAGGTTCTTGCCGGCCCGTATGTCGCCGGGCTGGTAGAGCGGGCCGTTGAACGATTGCCACGCCACGGCGGCCAGAGCCGCGAGAACGACGACTGCGCCACTCAGGATCAGGAGTTTCATGTCCCGATGTTAGCCCCGGGCGGCAGGGTTCGCTTGACGGTTCTTGCGGGATTCGGGGGGCTTACAGGTCGTCGGGTCGAAGGCCCGTATCCTTGGCAATGCGGGCGAGCGCCGATGGCCCGACTTCCTCACTGTCGTGGAAGCTGAACGTGAAACCCGGCCAGCCCTGGCGCTGAAGCCTGCGGTGGGGAGCCAACCTGTTTCTTGAGGGTCCAGCCGATCCTCGGGAGTGCTGCGTAAAACGCTGTGACAGAAGTTCCTGATTCAGTGATTCTGATCGCCCTCTCCTCGCGCCGGGGTGGACCCATATGGTCGCCGTCCGCGCCACCTGGACCGATAACTCTGCCGAGGGTCCGATTGAGTCGGTCCTGGACTGGTCTGCAATTAGCCTACGCAAGCCGACCTGTTGTTCCTCGTGAAGCCAGACTTCCTCGAGCGGTGTTTGAGCCTTGGGGTCAACTTCCGGGTGGCCGACCACCTGTCCGGAACCGCCAATACCGCCCGCGTTGGCCGCAGACTAGAATGTAGAGCTGTGAAGCACTATCGCTCTTCCATTCCCCAAGCAGCGGAGGAGCGCATCCTTGCCACGCATGTTTCGGGTCCTCGCAAGTACAAAGCAGAATATAGGCTCGACGGGGAATTGGCCGGTATTCGTTACTTCGGCGAAGCCGGCGAACTCCAATCTGAAATCCCGCTGAAAAACGGAAGAACGCACGGGATCTTATATTTTTTCGATCACGGACTGGTCACCTTCTCTGAGCCTTACTCCAACGGCCTTGCCCACGGCACCGCCAAGCAGTGGTCTGACGAGGGGAAGCTCATTGGCACCTACACCATGAGGCATGGTACGGGCCTCGACCTCTGGCGGTGCAGACGAAACTGCGGAACAGGGTCGATCTATCTGTCCGAAGCCCGATACCTCAAGGGCGGGATGTTCCATGGGTTTGAGTGGTGGCTGAACGAAGATCCGAGGAGCGTCCACCATGAAACTCACTTCTGGAAAGATCAAAAGCACGGCATCGAACGAAACTGGAATGGCGAAGGGCGCTTGAGGCGAGGCTACCCGAAATACTGGGTTAGAGGCCAGCAAGTCACAAAGCGCCAGTATGTCCGCGAATGCCTCCGGGATTCGGCTCTTCCGCCCTTCCGCGAGGCAGACAATTTGCCGAAGAGGAGGCTGCCTCCAGAGGTGACAAGGCAATGCAAGTGAATGCCGGGAGAACTGAGCTGAGCGGAGACGCATGACAAGAGGCATCGAGGTCGAGGACGTGGTTGTCGGCACCGGAGACCGGGCCCTACGCGGAATGGTCGTCATTGCCCGCGTCCATATGTTCCTCAACCATGGAACGGAGGTCGCGGCACTGTGTGGGCCCAGGATGATGATCGACTTGGGCCGGCGAGAGTGCATTGCGGGCCTGCGACATGGCATTGAGGGGATGCGTGTCGGAGGTGTGAGACGGCTGGCTATCGCCCCGCATTTGGCTTACGGTGCCAAGGGCATACCGGACCGGGTCCCACCAAATGCGTTGCTTCGATGTGAGGTGGAACTACTGGAGGTTCGGGAGCCCGGCGTCGTGAAGCCGGGGGACTTTCCGGGCGGCACGAGCCTCCTGGTTTTCCACCCTGGTGAAGCAGCTCGCAATCTCGCCCGATGGCAGTTTCACCTTGACGAGAACGGGCGCTGTGGGGTCGCACTAGACTTCCCCATACCCGGGATGACCTGGCGACACACCCGTCGAAAAGCGGCCAGTGTGCAGACGGATCCGGCGGCGGCGAGTACTCTGTTCGAGAGCGCCATCAACCTGCCGGACCAGTTTCCAGCGGAATGCCTACGCACCGAGCAACTTTGGGCAGACAAGGCCGAGCCTGCCAACTCGATCACGCGGGACCAGCGGAGCAACTCGCTGTGTCTCACAATCAGCGTGTGGGAGCCGTGGCAACAACGAATGTATTACTCAGTGTCTGAAACCAGTCCTGCTCTCCTTGGCTCCGAACTGTACCGCGTCATCAGCTCCCTGCTGGAGCCGTATCTGGCCGCTGAGGCTGGCGAACAATCGACTCAGCCCCGAGAGCGACACCTCCCAGAATAGGCCGCACGCGAATTGTCCTTCCAGGCCGCCGATGCTGGGCTGGCGTCTGCGGGCGTAACCGCGGTATTCAGCGGATAACGCGCCACCTGGACGCGACCTGGTGGCCGGCAGGTCAAACGGCACACAGATGTGCTTCGAGTCCTCCCCCTAGCTGCACCCGCTCGTCCCGCCGCAGTTCTCGCACTTGTAGCAGCTCCCGTTTCTCGTCATGATTGACCCGCACTCGGAGCAGAGCGGGGCGTCGTCCGACACCGGGGCGAAGGGCAGGTTCGGCTGGGGGTCGGGCTCGGTGGGGCGGAGCTTGTTCGATTCGCCCACTTCGGTCACCGCGTACTCCGGGCCCAGGAAGCGCGCGCCCAGCCAGCGGAAAATGTAATCCAGCAGCGACTTGGCGTAGGGGATCTGCTTGTTGCCCGTCCATCCGCCCGGCTCGAAGCGCACGTGGCTGAACTTGTCCACCAGGAATTTCAGCGGGACGCCGTATTGCAGTGCGAAGCTGATCGCGGTGGCGAAGCCGTCCATCAGGCCGGAGATGGTCGAGCCTTCCTTGGCCATGGTGATGAACAGTTCGCCCGGCGTGCCGTCGTCGTAAAGCCCGACGGTGATGTAGCCCTCGTGGCCGCCGATCGAAAACTTATGCGTGATGGAGGCGCGCTCGTCCGGCAGCTTGCGCCGCACCGGGCGATAGACGATCTTCTCGGGCGCCGCCGCGGTGGCCGCCGCGGGCTTATTGGTCCCGCTACCCGAGCTCAGCGGCTGCACGCGCTTCGAGCCGTCGCGGTAAATCGCTACCGCCTTCAGGCCCAGACGCCAGCTTTCGATGTAGGCGTCCATGATGTCCTGGGCCGCCGATTCCTCGGGCATATTAATGGTCTTCGAAATCGCGCCCGAAATGAACGGCTGCACCGCCGCCATCATCCGCACGTGGCCCATGTGGTGGATGAAGCGGTTGCCGTTCTGCGGCCGGAAGCTGCAATCGAACACCGGCAGATGCTCGTCCTTGAGGAACGGCGCGCCCTCGATGGTGCCCGTCGCATCGATATGGCTGACGATCTGTTCCACCTGCTCGGGCGCATAGCCCAGGCGTATGAGCGCCTGCGGCACCGTGTTGTTGACGATCTTGATCACGCCGCCGCCCACCAGTTTCTTGTGCTTCACCAGCGCCAGATCGGGCTCGATGCCCGTGGTGTCGCAATCCATCATGAAGCCGATGGTGCCCGTGGGCGCAATGACCGTGACCTGGGCGTTGCGGTAGCCATTTTGCTTGCCGGCCTCGTACGCTTCGTCCCAAACCTTCTGCGCGGTCTCCTGAAGCCCCGCCGCGCTGCGCTGGCCGATGCGGGCCACCGAGCCGCGGTGCATGCGGATCACCTCCAGGAACGGCTCCTCGTTCTTAGCGTACGCCGCGAACGGACCCACGGCGCCGGCGATTCGCGCGCTGGTCAGGTAGGCCTGGCCGCACATGATGGCCGTCACCACGGCGGCGTAATCGCGCCCTCCGTCGCTGTCATAAGGCAGGCCAAGCGACATCAGTAGCGCGCCCAGGTTCGCAAAGCCCAGCCCCAGCGGCCGGTAGGTGTGCGAGTTCTCGGCGATCTTCTGGGTGGGATAGCTGGCGGCATCGACGAAGATTTCCTGCGCGATGATCACCGTGTCCACGGCGTGCCGGAAGGCCTCGGCATCGAAGTGCCCGTCCGGGCCCAGAAACTTGATCAGGTTCAGCGAGGCCAGGTTGCAGGCCGAATCGTCCAGGAACATGTATTCCGAGCACGGGTTCGACGCGTTGATGCGGCCCGAAACCTTGCACGGATTCCAGCGGTTCACCGTGGTATCGAACTGCATGCCCGGGTCGCCGCACTGGTGCGTCGCCTCGGCGATCTCCTTCAGCAGTTCCCGCGCCTGGTAGCGCTTCACGGGCTGTCCGGTCACCACCGAGCGGGTCCACCACTCGCGGTTTTCGAGCGCGGCCTGCATGAACTCATCCGAGGCGCGCACGGAGTTGTTGGCGTTCTGGAAGAACACGGAACTGTAGGCATCGCCATCGAGCGAGGAGTCGTAGCCCGCGTCCACCAGCGTGTGGGCCTTCTTCTCTTCCTTGGCCTTGCACCAGATGAACTGGTGTACGTCGGGGTGGTCCGTGTTGAGGATCACCATCTTGGCGGCGCGGCGCGTCTTGCCGCCGGACTTGATCACGCCGGCGAAGGCGTCGAAGCCCTTCATGAAGCTGAGCGGGCCGGAGGCGCGGCCGCCGCCGGAGAGGCCGGCCTCTTCCTCACGCAGCGGAGAGAGGTTCGTCCCGGTGCCCGAGCCCCACTTGAACAGCATGCCCTCTGTCTTGGCCAGGTCGAGAATGGACTCGAGCGAATCCCGAACGGAGTTGATGAAGCAGGCCGAACACTGCGGCCGCGATTCGCCGGCCATCAGCTTGCGGATCGAATCCGTGGTCTCCTCGTAGCACCAGCCGTAGCCGCGCGCCTCGGCGACACCCACGTTGAACCACACCGGCGAGTTGAAGCTGAGCTTCTGGGTGAGCACCAGGTGGGCCAGCTCGCTGCGGAAGTTCTCGGCATCGGCTTCGGTCTTGAAGTAGCCGCCTTCCTGGCCCCATTTGACCGTGGTATCGACGACGCGATGCACGAGTTGCACCACGCTGGTCTCCCGGTCGTCCGAGCCCAGACGCCCGTGGAAATACTTGCTGGCGACGATGTTGGTGGCGGTCTGCGACCAATCGGCGGGGATGTCGACGTCGCGCTGCTCGAACATCGTGGCGCCTTTGTCATTGGCGATGCTGGCGGTGCGCGTCTCCCAGCGGCACTCGTCGTACGGAGTCCTGCCCGGCGGCAGCTTCGTAGTGAAATAGCGCGGAAACGAGATGCCCTCCCGTTTCGGTTTCTGGCTCCGTTCGGCTTCCGGCAGCTTGGTGCTCAGATCGACGCCCAATTGTCCCATTCGATAGCCTCCTCTAATCCTCGATTGTCTCAACCTGGGAAAGCAGCCCGTAGTGGGCCCACGTTGTGTAATCTTGCCCCAACATATAGTGTCTCGTCAAGAAGAATATCTATTGGTAGTGCTTACGGTTACAGTATAGCCTGGGGGGACTTCTCGGACGATGGCGAACCGAAGCTCTTATTTTGGCCCCCAGACAGCCGCCTGGCTTGCTGCTACGCTGGAGTCCATGAGCGCGGAGCCACTGGTTGCGGTGATTATGGGCAGCAAGAGCGATTGGGAGACGATGCGGGAGACGGCCGGCCTGCTGACCGAGTTCGGCGTGCCGCACGAAGCGCGGGTGCTTTCCGCGCACCGCACGCCGGCCGAGACCGCCCAATACGCCTCGAAAGCGGAGGACCGCGGCATCGAGGTGATCATCGCGGCGGCGGGCGGCGCGGCGCACCTGGCCGGCGTGATTGCCGCGCACAGCCTCCTGCCCGTGCTCGGCGTCCCGATGGAGAGCCCGGCGCTCAAAGGCCTCGATTCGCTGCTCTCGACGGTGCAGATGCCCGGCGGCGTGCCAGTGGGCACTCTCGGCATCGGCAAATCCGGGGCCAGGAACGCCGCCTTGCTGGCTGTCGCCATTCTGGCCGCGCGGCATCCCGAGTACAGGGACAAGCTCCGCGACTACCGCGCGGCCCAGGCGCGCCAGGTGCTCGCGCAAACGCTGCCGTAAACGGGCGCGCTGCGGCTCTGCGTTTTCCGCTACATTGAAAATCGATGCACTATCGCACTCTTGGCCGTACCGGTTGGAAAGTCTCCGAGGTCAGCTTTGGCGCCTGGGCCATTGGCGGCTCCTGGGGCAATGTTGACGACAAAGAATCGAAAGCCGCGCTGCACCAGGCCATCGATAGCGGCGTGAACTTCATCGACACCGCCGACGTCTATGGCGATGGCCGCAGCGAGCGCCTGGTAGGGCAAGTCCGGCGCGAGCGCAAGGAAGAGATCGTTGTCGCGACCAAGGCCGGGCGCCGCCTGTCTCCGCACATCGCCGAGGGCTACAACGCCCGGAACCTGACCGGCTTCGTCGAAGACAGCCTGCGCAACCTGGCGACGGATTGCCTGGACCTGCTGCAGCTCCACTGCCCTCCTACCGAGGTCTACTACGCGCCGGAAGTTTTCGGGGCGCTCGACAATCTGGCCCGCGCCGGCAAGATCCGCTACTACGGCGTCAGCGTTCAGACGGTGGAAGAGGCTTTGAAGGCCATCGAATTCCCAAACGTTCAGACGGTGCAGATCATCTTCAACTGCTTCCGCCATCGCCCCGCCGAGCTTCTCTTTCCGGAGGCGAAGCGCCGGCGCGTGGGCATCTTGGCGCGAGTGCCGCTGGCGAGCGGGATACTGGCCGGCCGGCTCACTGCGGATTCGAAGTTCGAGCCCGACGATCACCGCAATTTCAACCGGCACGGCGAAGCGTTCGACGTGGGAGAGACGTTCTCCGGCGTGGATTACGAAGTAGCGCTCCAGGCGGTCGAGGAGATCCGGCGGCTGATGCCCACGGGAATCGGTATGGCGCAGTTTGCGCTGCGCTGGATCCTGATGTTCGACGCGGTCTCCTGCGCCATCCCCGGTGGAAAGCGTCCGGCGCAGGTGGCGGAGAACTGCGGCGCCTCCGATCTTCCGCCTCTGACGGACGAAACCATGGCGGCCGTGGCGGCAATCTACGACGCAAGAATCCGCCCGCTCGTGCATCAGCGCTGGTAATAACTTCCCATCCCCCGCAAGCCGCGCTGAAACCACGGGCATTCGAGACTGGCACTCTGCGTGCACGTTCGCTTTCATGAAACGCCTAACGATGGCTTCGTTGATTTCTTGCGGCTGCGCCATCTGTGCCTTTGGCCAACAGAGCGGACCGGCGCCCATTTATAAGGTCACGGTGGAGCAGCGCAGTATCCAGGCAGTGAACTATGGCAACTCGAATGTGGCCACGAAGATCGGCTTCCGCGGCACCGTTCTGCTGCCCGCGGCCAAGGGTGAGGCCAAGGTGGAAGGCAAGCCGGGCGCGGCCGATATCGAGGCGAAGCTCGAAGGACTGGCCGCGCCGACGCGCTTCGGCCCTCGCTACCTCACCTATGTGCTTTGGGCCATCACGCCAGAGGGCCGCCCGGTCAATCTGGGCGAGGTGCTGCCCGACTCTTCCAACAAGGCGCGCCTGAAGGTGACCACCCATTTCCAGGCCTTCGGCCTGCTGGTGACCGCCGAGCCTTACTACTCGGTGACGCAGCCGAGCAACGTGGTGGTGCTCGAAAACGTGCTGCGGCCGGACACCGTGGGCCAGTCCGAGCAGATCGAAGCCCACTTTGAACTGCTGCGGCGCAGCGATTACCCGGCGCCGGTGGCTCCGGTCGAAGCGGGCTCTCCCCCGAACCAGGAGCGCGCGGTTTCGATGGACCGTTATCAGGCGATGGTGGCGGTCTACGAGGCGCAGAACGCGCTGCAGATCGCGCGCGCGCAGGGTGCGGACCGTTACGCGCAGACGACTTTGCAGAAAGCGGAGCAGCTCTACAGCCAGGCGCAGCAGCTCGAGAACGCCAAGAAGAGCGACAACAAGCGCGTGGTCACCATCGCTCGCGAAGCCGCGCAGACGGCGGAAGACGCGCGCACCATCGCGATGAGGCGCGAGCCGGGCCGTTAGCAGGCGCCGTCGGGACTACCTCCGGTTCACCTCGGCTTCGATGGCCTCCAGTTCCTTGCCGGCCTCGGACCAATGGCCCTCCGCCGCGAAGTCGCGGTAGCGGCGCAGGTGCTCGCGGATCGATTCCAGCCGCTGGTCCGCGGCGGGCGCCGGCTGCTTGGGCGGAGCCGCTCCTGCCGCCACAGGCGCGGCGGCGATGGTCCCGCTCTGCATGGCGTTGCTCAACTGCGCCAGCGCCTGATCGTAAGTGTCGGTGTAAATGAGTAAGTTGCCCATGGCGAGCACGATTTTTTTCAACTGCGGCATCTTCGCCGCCGACGACTGTATGTAGAGCGGCTCCACATACAGGAACGTGTCCGCGATGGGCAGCACCAGCATCTGCCCTCGCAGCACTTGCGAGCCTTGCTGGTTCCACAGCGTGAGGTCCTTCGAAATGGTCTGCTCCTGGTTGATGCGCGCCTCAATCTGCATCGGCCCGAAGATCAGCTCCTGTTTTGAAAGTTGAAGGACCACGACGTCGCCCAGGTGATCGCCGTCGCAGCGCGCCACCATCAGGCCGATCATGTTGTCCTTGTTGCGCGGCGTGAACGGAAGGATCAGCAGGAACTCTGCCTTGTCCTCGCCGGGCAGGCTGGCCACCACGTAAGTGGGCGACATCGCCTCGGGGCCCTTGTCCAGCGTGCGCGCGGTCTTGGCCACGTCCCACAGGTCCTCCTTGTTATAGAAGGCCTGGGGGTCCAGCATGTGGAAGGTGCGATAGATCTCCGCCTGCGTGCGGAAGAAGATCTCGGGATAACGGGTGTGCCGGCGCAGATCCGGTGGCATCTCCGAGAATGGCTGGAACAGCTTCGGGAACAGTTGCTGATAGGCTCGAATGATGGGGTCGGAGCCGTCGAAGATGTAAATGCGCGTCTCGCCGTCGTAGGCGTCCACCGTAGCCTTGACGGCATTGCGCATGTAATTCACCTCGCCCGCGTCGCCCAGGTCCACACGGTGCGAATAGGGATGCGCGTCCGACGTCGTATAGCCGTCGATGGTCCACACCAGCCGGCCGGAATCCGTGATGACCAGGTACGGATCGGTCTCCCAGGTGATGAAACCCGCCAGGGTCGCGACGCGCTCCCGCACGGTTCGGCGGATCATCATGCGGCTGCCTTCGGAGAGAGAACTGGTCAGTAGGATGTTGGGGTCGGCCTCGGAAACCGCCGCGGCGAGGCGCATCCCGAACGAGGCAACCGGGAATCCGCCGTTCCCCTGGTAGCGCGTGAAGACGTTGTCGGCGCCGGCCGGGTAGTTGAACTCTCTCTCCTTGGTATCTGCGAACACCGGCTCGTGGGCCACCTCGCTGTAATACAGCTCTGGCCGCGTGAGCTTCAGGCTGGGCGTGTTGACCACCGGCGGCGCGTCCTGGATAAAGAGCACCGGCAAGCCATCCGACGTAATGCGGTTGGCCTCCGCCACCACCAGCCCGTAACCGTGCGTGTAAATCAGATGCGTGTTCGGCCAGCCCTGCTGGGCCGAAGCGACCAGCAGGCTGATGTCCAGCTCGCGCGGCGTGAGCAGTAACTGGCGCAACTGGCCGTCGATGACATAGCGGTCAACGTCCGTGTCCTCGAATTTGTAATAGGACCGCAGCGCCTGCATCTGCGTCACCGTGTCGTGAAACGCCTGCCAGTCCCACAAGCGCACGTTGCTCAGAATCGCCTGGTTCTTGGCCGGGTCGAAGCGCGTCTCCAGCTTGGCCTTGTACTCGCCCTCTTTGATGTGAGAGCTGAGCGCGAAGGCGTTCCGCGTCGCCTCAATGTGCCGTGCGATGTAAGGCCGCTCGATCGAGATCTCGTTGGGCCGCACGTAAGCCGCCTCCACCACCGCGGGTACGATTCCGCTAATGAGCAGCGCCGCCACCACCGACAAGGCCCACAACCAGCGGCCGAAAAGGATCGCCACCGCCGAGAACACGCAGGTTCCCATCAGCAGCCATTGGAGCGGAAGACGCCAGTTTTCGTCCACCCAGTCGATGCCGACCATGAAGCCGTGGTCGCTCCACAGCATCTCGTACCGTCCCAGGAAAAAGCGGAAGGCCAGGGCCAGCAGAAACATCGCCGCCACGCCGCGCAGAAAACGCGACTTCAGCGCGCCCGTGAGGCCGAGTGCGCGCAGGTCGATCCCCACCTCCGTGCGGTCGCGGAAGGCCCCTTGGAACGTATCCCGCAGTTGCCAGCCGCGCGCGGTCAGCCAGTAGACCACCGCCGAAGCGATCGCGAGCGCCAGCAGAAACCGCCGCAGCACGCCGTAGAACGGCAGGTCGAACAGATAGAACTTGAGCGGGTGGCCGAAGACGGGATCGGTCCACGCGGTCGCCTCGCCGGGAAGGTGCCGTCCGCCGAAGTAGCGAACCACGGTCCAGGTATCCACCAGGCTCGAACCGATGAAGATGGCAAGGAGCAGCAGGACAACGGCCGAGAGCTTCGCGTAGAGAGGATAATGACGCAGGCTGGCGCCGCCGAACTTCATTCCCAGCGCGTGCGCCACAAACAGCGCCACAAAGACGATCGCCATGGCGATGGCGGCCGGGGCGATGGAGTAGAGCAGCAGTGAGAGCCAGGTCGGAACCTGCCCCATCTCACGCCACCAGTTGTAGTCGATGATATAGCCGGCAATCGACCGGGCGCCGATCAGCGCCAGAATGGCAGCGCCGATCAACACCAGGGGCCAGATGCGTCGCCGCGACGAGGCTGGAATCTGATAATGGGCCATGGCAGCTCCTCTCGAATGCGCGTTGCGACCGCCCGCGCCCCACTACATTAGCACCGGCGACCCCCAGGTTGGTGTATAGTAAGCAAGCCGAGCCGAGGCCACATGCACTCCGGACACGCGCTTTTCCAATCGCTCGTTCTTCTGGCACTCGCTTCGGGCACGCTCGCCGCAGCGCCCTGGAAGCTGGTTCTCAAGGATGGCCGAACCCTTGTCTGCGAGGCGCCACCCCTCGTGATCGACGGGTCGTATGTCTTCCGCGATCTCGACGGAAACGACGGCAACCTGACAGCCGAAGAAATCGACCTGGACAAGACCGCCCAAGCGAACAAGACCGAATCCAAGCCTCAGTGGCGGGAGGTCGGGCGCGCCGTACGGAATCCGCAGCCCGGCCAGGCGTCCGCAGTCGGGGGCAACGGGCGCGTCCTCAGTCTCGGCGAATCGAATTTTGCCGCCGAGGTTCTGCGCTCCCGCGGTCCCGTCCTGGTGGACTTTTCGGCAACCTGGTGCGGCCCGTGCAGGCGGTTCGCGCCAACGGTGGACGCAATCGCCGCGCAATTCGCCGGCCGAGCCAAGGTCGGCAAGCTCGACGTGGACCAGAGCCGCGCCATCGCGCAGCGCTACGGCGTCCACACTTATCCCACGGTGCTCGTGTTCAAAGATGGAGCCGTAGTGGGGAAGCTCGTCGGCGGGGTCGCGAAGAGCGAAGTCGCGCGGCTGATCGAGGCGAATTTATAACGTCCGCGCGCCTTCACCGCTCCCGCTGCCAGACCACCCTGCCGCCCACCACCGCCGCTACCGGCGCGCCGCGGAAGGTGCGGCCGTGGAACGGAGAGTTGCGGCTCTTCGAGAACGAGCGGTTCACGTCGTAGGTCCAGGTCAGCTCGGGATCGAATATGGTGACGTCGCCCGGCAGGCCCGGTTCCAGGCGTCCGCGGTCCAATCCCAACACGCGTGCCGGCCCGGTTGTGAACAGCTCCACCCAGCGCATCAGCGGGATTCGTCCGCTGTGCACCAGTTTCTCGAGCGTCACCGCCAGCGCCGTCTCCAGGCCGATGATGCCGAACGGGCACTTCTCGAACTCCTGCATCTTCTCGCTGCCCGGGTGCGGCGCATGGTCCGTCGCAATCGCATCCACAATGCCCGCGGCGATGCCCTCGATTAGCGCCTCGGCGTCGGCGGCGGTCCTGAGCGGCGGTTTCATCTTGTAATTGCTGTCGTAGGGCGGCATCTGGCAATCGGCCAGAGCGATGTGGTGCGGCGAGGCCTCGCAAGTGACCGGCAGCTTGCGCGCCTTCGCGTCCGCCACAATCTCCACCGACCGCCGCGAGGAGATGTGCGCAACGTGGAAGCGCGCTCCGGTCGCCTCCGCCAGGATCACGTCGCGCGCCACCATCACGTTCTCGGAGGAGCCCGGAATGCCGCGCAACCCCAGCCGCACGGATTCCAGGCCCTCGTGCATGTCGCCGCCGGCGCTCAGGTTCAGGTCCTCGCAGTGGTCGATTACGGGCAGGCCGAAAGAGCGGGCGGACTCCATCGCCCTACGCATCACGCGCGAGTTCATCACCGGCTGGCCGTCGTCGGAGATCGCCACTACACCCGCGGCTTTCATCGACCCGATGGCGGCAAGCTGCTCGCCCGCGCTGTCCTTCGTGATCGCGCCGATCGGGAACACGTTGACGATGGCCGACCTCTGCGCGCGCTCCACGATGTAACGGGTCACCGTGGCGTCGTCGTTCACCGGGTGCGTATTCGGCATAGCGCAGATGGAAGTGAACCCACCCGCCGCCGCGGCCTTCGCACCGCTCTCGATTGTTTCGGCGTGCTCGAATCCGGGCTCGCGCAGATGCACGTGCATGTCGATGAAGCCCGGCGCGACCACGAGTCCCTTGGCGTCGAACGTGATGGCGCCGGTGGCTTGCAGGTCCGGGCCCACGCGGACGATCAGCCCGCCCTTGATCAGCACGTCGGCCGCTTCGTCCCGGCCCGAGGCCGGATCGATGACCCGTCCGTTCTTAATGAGCAGTTTCGGCATGGGAACCCAGTATGCGCTCGAGCACCGCCATGCGGACCGCGACGCCGTTCTCCACCTGGTTCAGGATCACCGAGCGCTGCGAATCCGCCACCTCGGAGGAAATCTCGCGCCCGCGGTTGATGGGGCCCGGATGCATCACGATGGCGTCCGGCTTGATCAGGTCCAGGTGCTCCAGGCGCAGCCCGTAGAACTGGAAGTATTCGCTGGCGGCAAAGGCGGCTTCGTGCTGGCGCTCCAGTTGCACGCGCAGCATCATGACCACGTCGGCGTCGCGTATGGCCTCGCGTATGTCGTAGGTCAGGCTCACCCCCGGCGCAATCCCCGCCAGCTCCGCGGGCAGCAGCGATGCCGGTCCGCACAGCACCGCCGAGGCGCCGAATTTCGAGAGCAGGTGGATGTTCGACCGCGCCACGCGGCTGTGTGCGATGTCGCCGATGATGGCTACCCGCAGCCCTTCGAGCGACGGCCGGTGATCGAGGATGGTGCGCGCGTCGAGCAGCGCCTGCGTAGGGTGCTCGTGCGTGCCGTCGCCGGCGTTGATGATGGGCGTCCGCGGCAGGTACCGCGCCAGAAAGTGCGGCGCGCCGGAGGCCGCATGGCGCATCACGATCGCATCCGGCCGCATCGCCACCAGCGTATTCAGCGTGTCCACCAGGGACTCGCCTTTCGAGACGCTCGACCCGGAGGCCGTGATCGAAATCGCATCCGCGCCCAGCCGCTTGGCCGCGATCTCGAAGCTGGTGCGCGTGCGCGTCGAAGCCTCGAAGAAGAGGTTGACGATCATGCGCCCCTTCAGGATCTGGTGGCGTCCGAAGGAATGGTTGGGCGGCGGCTGAAAGTATTTCGCGCGGTCGAGAATGGCCTCGATTTCGGAGCGCTCCAGACCCTCGATACCCAGCAATCCAACTGGCATTTCGGGCTAAACCTTCTCGACCAGAACCACTTTCTCCGCCTGGTCGATCTCGTTGAACTTCACTTCGATGGTTTCGTTGTCCGCGGTCTGCACGTGCCGGCCCACGAACCGCGCCTCGATCGGCAACTCCCGGTGCCCTCGATCGATCAGCGCCAGCAGGTGTATGCGCGCCGGACGGCCGTAATCGAACAGCGCGTCCATGGCCGCGCGTATGGTGCGCCCGGTGTAGAGCACATCGTCCGTCAGAATGATGTCCCGGCCGGTGACCGGAAATCCGATTTCGGTGGCGTGCACCACAGGCTGCGCCGCCACGGTCGAAAGATCGTCGCGATAAAGCGTGATATCGAGAACGCCGACCGGAATCTCGACGCCTTCGAGGGCCTTGATCTTCGCCGCCAGCCGCTCGGCGATGGGCACGCCGCGCCGGCTGATTCCGACGAACGCCAGCCGGTCCAGGTCTTCGTTCTTCTCCAGGACTTCGTGCGCCAGCCGCACCAGCGTGCGGTCGATCTCCGAGGCGCTCATCAACTGGGCTTTTTCCCGTGTCTGAGGCATAGGGTGCGCCAACGGACAGGGTAGCACAGGTGCGGCAGCCAGCCAGCGGCGAGTGGACGAGTGCGGCGAATTCGCCCGCCGCGTTACGGCTTCCTGATTCTCAGAACCATGGTCGTCCGCGGGTCGGCAAACTCGCTCCAGGGCCCGCGGCAGTTAAGACATTCGTCGCCGCGGCTGAGGAACCACAAGTAGCCCTCATAGGCGTCCATCGAATTCAGCGCATCGCTGTCCGGCATCCAATACTGGTCGTAGTTTGGCGAGAGCAACTGGTAGTGAAAGCGCGTGGGGCCGCTTCCGAGTTTCGTCCCGGCCCAGCGCAGGCCGCGGATCGGATACCTGTACATGGCGGCGAAGCCGGGTGTCCCGGCCATGCGCCCGGTGGCCTTGATCAGCTTGCCTTTGAGCCCGAAATCGCTGTACGGGCGGACAGGGTAGCCCTGGGCCGCAAACGGAGTGCAATACCAGGCAGGCGCCAGGTAGAGCAGCCCATTGGGCTTGACAACGCGACGCATTTCCGTCAGCATCTGCTCCGGATTCGGCACATGCTCGAGCACCCAGATCGACCAGACCGCATCGAACCGGTTATCCTCGAACGGCATCTCCGTCGCCGAGGCCTGGACAAAGGGTTTGTGATAGAACCGCCGCACGGTGCCCGAAATGTCCAGCCCCGTATAATCGGTCACGACATCCTGTAAGTAGCCGCGCCCGGAGCCGACGTCCAGAATTCGCTTGTTCTCGAGCCCGTAGTCCTTGACGAAGCCGCGCACGTCGTCCTCAACCCGATCGTCCTCGGCGCTCTTGCGCCCGATGGCGACGTAAGCGTCCTCTTTGGCGGCCTCTTCGGAAGTCTGCGGCGGAGCGTACGCCTGATCGTAGAAATGTTGCGAGGCCCCGGGCCGTCGGCCCTCGCTGACGGCATCCGTATGGTAGGGGAACTCAAAGAGAATCAGAGCGACAAGAAACACGACATAGGTCAGAATGCAAGCGCGCAGCGGCGTCATTTTGCGGCGCAGAATGGGCATTGGGTAGAGTATACCCCGCCCGCGCACGGGCCTGAGGCCGCACTCCGGGCGCTTCACCACAGGTGATAGTAGCCCTCCCGCCGAGCCAGCGTCACGGGCAGTCCGAACAGCCGGCCCAGATTCGGGGCAGTCAGAACCTCGGCTTTCGGACCGTCCTCGAGCAGCCGCCCGTCCCGCATCAGAACCACCCGCTCGACTTCCGGAATGATGTCGGCCAGGTGGTGCGTCACCAGGATGATGCCGATGCCCGATTGCGCCAGCTCCCGCAGAATGCGGCGCAGCTCGTGCTGGGCAGACACGTCCAGGCTCGAACTCGGCTCATCGAGCAGCAGCGCCTTGGGATCGTGCACCAGCGCGCGGCCGATCAGAACGCGCCGCGCCTCTCCGGACGACATCTCGCTCACAAACCGCTCGGCCAGATGCGACGCCTCGATCTGCCCCAGCACGCGCTCCGTCTTCTCCTCCATCGCGCCGGTCACCTGGTGGTGCGGCCACAGGCCAATGCTGCTGAAGAAGCCCGAGAGCACCACGTCCCGCCCCGTGATGCCGCGCGTGCAGGCGGCCATCAGGTCGCTCGACACGATGCCCAGCACCGCGCGCAGCTCGAAGATGTCCCAGCTCTCCTCCCCCAGAATCGTCATGGACGAGCCGGGCTCCATCAGCGGATAGCACTCGCGCGTGACGGTCTTGATCAGCGTCGATTTGCCGCAGCCGTTCGGGCCGAGAATGGCCACGTGCTCCCCCACGCCGATGCGCAGGTCGAGCTCGTGCAGCACGGTCTTCGCGCCGCGCATCACGGAAACGCGCCGCATATCGAGCAGCGCCGCAGCGTCCGCCCCGCGAGAAATGGCCATCCCCAGCGGAATAACACGTGGCGCCCCGGCCGGTCAACCGGGCTGGCGACGCCCGTGGCCTCCTGGTGGCGGGCTCTGAATGGTCCTGTGCCCCCCCGGCCCCTACGACCCCGTAATCTCGTACATCCGCAGTACGCCGCCCGCGGCCAGCATGAAATGCCGGCCGTTGGGAGCCACGGCCGAGGGCGAAAACGCATAGCCGTGCCGCTGCTTCCGGTATCGCACCCGCCCGATCTCTTCCCCCGTGCGATAGTTCCACACCACCCAGTGGCTGAGGCCGGCCGTGCTTCTTTCCGAAAGAGGGTCAATCGAAGACGTGCCGTGTGTCGCCACCACAATCGAGGAATCGAGCGAGACGTCGAAGGGAGCCCCGCCGATGACATACGGGTGGCTGAACTGCTGCGCGCGCTCGAGATCGTAGCAGGCCAGCGACCCGTGCGCCGGGTAGTCCGCCTTGCACAGTACCCTGCCCCTCTCGCCGAAGCGGAGCATGCTCCCCGCACCAACCGCCACGCGCCCGCGCTCGGCCCCCGTCGCATCCAGAATGCGTATATCGCCCTGCTCGGGACGTAGCGCGAACATTCCCGTGCGCGCGCTGGTCTCGATCTCGCGCACTCGCCCGCGCACCCGCCACGTCTTCAGGCGGACGCAGTCGGCGCTATAAGTGGTCAGCGTGGAGAAATCCTCGGGAATCGCGGCCGGGTCGCTGGGCGCATCCCAATCCGCGGCAATCGCCTCGTCCTCCGCGATGAAGCCGCCGAAGACGGTGGTGCGCGGCAGCTCGCAGCGCGCCCCGTCGGCCACGCGCAAAATCGTGGTGCTGAAATTCGTGGTCTCAACCGCGATGTGCGTGGAGGCTGTTGACCAGTGCACGCCCGTGTGCAGCGGCGTGCTCAGCGCATCCCCACGGATCTGAAACCGCCGCACCTTCGAAGCGTCGCCGCTCAATGGAACCAGCAGCAGTTCCGTGCGGTCCCCTTCCGTCGTGATCCGCGAGGTAATGGCCGCAATCCACTCACCATCGGGTGAAAATCGAAGCGCCAGCACGTCCGGCGCTCCCCGCTCGGGATTGGCCGTGAGCGGCGCCACGTTCAGCTCCCAAGCCATCCGCAGCCTGCGCTGGTTCTCGTCGGCGCCGTTAACCGCAGCGATCGCAGCGGACGCAGCCAGCAGGAGCAAGGGAACGCGAAGCCGCACCATCGCCTGATTCTAGCAGTCTGCCCCGCTCGCGTCCGGCGGCAGCGCCCGCTAGCGGTACGCCTTCGTGAACCCGTTTCGACTGTTGGTGATCGTGAACGAGCCGTCGGCGTGAGCGGCCAGCTTGATCCAATGGCCCTGGCAGGCGCCGCCCACCTCCGGGTTGGCTATGTACATTTCCGGGGAATTGTGGCTGGCGCCGCCCGCGAGCGAGTAGTGCAACTGCCACAGGTCTTCCAGGCCCGGCGAGTCGCGGACCACGGTCCAGGCCCTCGGCGCTCCGCCCTTCTTCGCGCCATTGTTCATCACCGCCGCTTTCGGATGAAGCGCATCCACCAACGCCGGCGAGTTCGAAATGTCCATGCCGTGATGGCTCACCAGAAACACATCCACCGTGCCCAGCAGGTTCACCGGGCACATCAGCGCCAGTTCCTTGTTCCAAGTCAGGTCGCCCAGATCGGCGAAGCGGAATTTGCCGTAGCGAAGGACGAAACCGCCCGAGCGCGCATTCTCGGTTGGATCGGCTTCGAGCGGTTTCACCCCGGCGCACGCGCCGTTCGCCTCACCGCCGCCCGGAAGCGGCGAGTGAATCGCGGCGCCTGCGGAGGTGACCACCTGGACGTCCAGGCCTTCAATCGGGATCCGGTCGCCGGGCCGCACCACCATGTGCTTGGCCTTCGCGGCCACCTGGTTGTAGGCCGCCGCCAGCGCGTTCGCCATGATGTCGGTCTCCGTGTTCGGGCCGTGATCCACGAATGTGACGATAGGAATCTTCGCCGCCAGCTCAGGCACGCCGCCCACGTGGTCCACGTGGTAGTGAGTCAGGAACATGTAGTCGATCTGCTTGACCCCCGCCGCCTTGGCCACCTCCAGGACGCGCTCCGCTCCCGGCCCCATCCTGCTCGGCCAGCCTGCGTCCACCAACATGGTTTGTCCCGAAGGGCTGACAATGAGGGTGGCCTGCCCGCCCTCGACGTCCACGAAGTAGATTTCAAGCCCGGTCGAAGCGGCCAGCGGCAGCGCCGCCAGAAGCAGAATCAAAATGGGGATCGCCTTGCACATGGCCGAAATCGTAACATACTGGAAGGTGCGGCCGCCCCAGCAGGGAACAGGAGGCCCGCTCAAGTCGTACTTCTAGTTGAAGGTCGAAATGGCTTATTGCTGCAAATGCGGAAACGGAGTTCAGGACTCCGACCAGTTCTGCGCCAGGTGCGGGAACCCCCAGCCCCGCGCTAGGACAGGAGCGGATCTCGCCGCGAGCTTCAGCCCGCGCACGGCCTCCGTGCTCTGCTATGTCCCCTGGGTGGGCTGGATCGTCGCTATTGTGGTGCTGGCGTCGAACACTTTCCGCAACGACCGCACCGTGCGTTTCCACGCCTTCCAGGGCCTGTACCTTTTCGTCGCCTGGCTGATCGTGCAGTGGGTGTTCAAGCCCTGGCAGTTCTTCATGGGAATGCCGCACCTGCCCATCGCGGAGATCATGCAACTGGCCTTACTGGTCCTGTCGATCTTCATGATGGTAAAGGCCGGGGAAGGCCGGCCGTTCTCCCTCCCGGTGCTCGGCGACCTGGCCGAAAGGTCCCTCGTCGAGAAGTAGACCGTGCCCAAATCCGGCGGAAGGCCAAACTGACCCACTACCGCCGACCTGTGTTATCTTTATCCATACGGATGTATCTTTAATCATGACCAAGCACAAGATCGGAATCGCTGGATTCAGGGGATATAGCGGCGCGGAGGCCGTTCGCATCCTCGAAGGGCACCCACATGCCGAACCCGTCCTCATGGAGCACCGGGCCGACACCCAGGAGGCGCCCGCCCTGCCGCCTCGCCATCCCGTGATTCCGTGCACTCCCGACGCGGCGGCCGCCGAAGGCCTGAGCGCGGTGTTCCTTGGGACGCCGGCCGAGGTGTCCATGGAACTGGCGCCCGCTTTTCTCGACCGCGGCCTCAAAGTGATCGACCTCAGCGGAGCGTTCCGCCTGCGCACGCCGGAGGTCTACCAGCGCTGGTACAAAGCGCAGCACACCTCGCCCGCCCTTCTGGCCGAGGCGGCCTACGGCCTGCCGGAATTTTGCAGGAGCCGCATTTCGACGGCCCGTCTGGTGGCCAACCCGGGCTGCTACCCCACTGCGGCCAATCTCGCCATCCGGCCCTTGCTCGATGCGGGCGTAGTGGACCGGCAGGCGGGCATCGTCTGCGATGCCAAGTCCGGTGTAAGCGGCGCGGGCCGCAAGGCGACGCTAAAGACCAGCTTTTGCGAAGTGGCGGAAAACATCTCCGCTTATTCGATTCTAGATCACCGGCATGTTCCGGAAATTCTTCAGAATTCCGGGCTCGAAGAGGGCGAATTATCGTTCACGGCGCAACTGCTGCCCGTGACCCGCGGCATCCTCGAAACCGTTTATTTCCGGACCTCCGCGCGCGATGCAGCGGCACTGATCGAGGTCTATGAAAAGCGCTACCGGGGCGAGTCATTCGTACGCGTTTATCCGGTGGGACATGTGCCTGATCTGCGCGCCGTTGCGCACACAAACTTCTGCGACATCGGCGTGAAACTGGATGCCGCCACGGGCCGGGCCGTCGTCGTCGCGGCGATCGACAACCTCGGCAAGGGAGCCGCCGGGCAGGCGGTTCAGAACATGAATCTGGCACTCGGCCTCGCGGAAACGGAGGGCCTGCTTTGAAGGTCCTGGTGAAGCTCGGCGGGACACTACTCGACGCGCCCGAATCGCGCGCCAGGCTGGCGGCCGAACTAGCTGCCGCGGCGCACCAGGGCGTCGAACTGGTGGTGGTGCACGGCGGCGGCAAGCAGATGACCCGGTTTCTGGCCGAGCGGGGCATTGAGAGCCGCTTCGTCAACGGTCTCCGCGTCACCACGCCTGAAACCATCGACGCCGTTCTGAAGGTGTTCGCGGGCAGCGTGAACCATGAGCTGGTCTCGGCGCTGGTGGCCGCCGGAGCGCCGGCCGTCGGGCTCAGCGGCATCGACGCCTGTCTGGCGGAGGCCGAGCCTTTCGACCCTGCTCTGGGCGCCGTCGGCCGCGTGGTGCGCTCGAATCCCGCGTTGCTCCACCTGCTGGCGGCTAATGGCTACGTGCCGGTTGTCGCCTGCGTCGCCGGCGACCGCCAGGGCCGCATCTACAACGTGAACGCAGACCAGATGGCCGTCGCGTGCGCCGCGGCGTTTCGTGCCGAAATTCTGCTGTTTCTTACCGACGTTCCGGGCGTGATGAGCGCCACCCGTGCGATTATCCCCGAGCTTACGGTGGCGGAATGCGGCGAGTTGATCGCGCAGGGAGTGGCCACCGGGGGCATGCAGGCCAAGTTGAACGCCGCTTCGGACGCGGTACGAAAGGGTGTGGGCCGGGTGATCGTCGGCCCGGGCGCGACGCCGGGAATTGTCATGCAAGCCATTGAAGGCAAACCAGTTGGTACAGCCCTAGTACCGGGGCCCGTACGAGATGCCTAATACTGCTACGGGTACTGGCACTCGATTCCCCGCACTTGTCGAAGCCGCGTTGGCCATCCGCAAAGCCTCCATGGCCGCAGATCCCGCGCTTTTGGACCGGATCGACGACTTCGCCGCTCAGCCCCGCATCGAGTCGCGAAATGGCGGAGAACCTGCCTGATTTCAGCATAGTGGGGACCGCTGAAGGTGTACCCGGCCCCGGCGGGTCACGTCCCTGCCGATCCGGCCCGCAGAGCTCTTCCCCGACCCCCGCGGGAGCCCTCTTCGAATCCCCCGAGGCCGCGGCGCAAGCCTTTGGCATTGAGGATCTTCCGCAATCCCGGTTTTGCCACCATCGATCACGGTCAACTCCCCCTAAAAGAGTGGGAAGATTGCCTTCCGTGCCCGAAATTCCAATGCTGTGATGAGGTAGCGGTGATCAAACGAGTTTTTGTGGGGCAGATGTGGGTAGGTGATACCCACATCTGTAGGTACGCCTCCACACCCGTTTTCGAAGGCCAACCCACGGTTCTACTTCCGGTTCTCCTAAATCCTCGCTGAAACACTTAGAGATCCCGCAACGTGCCCCCGCCCGGCAGCCCTTCGGCAATGCCCGCAAAAAACATCCGCCCCAATCTGCGCTTAATCGGTTGGATTTACCACAGCCATTTGTATAATTTAGGATCGAGGGGATATGAAGGCTCAGACAGTCGACATCAAGGAATCTACAGGCCGAATCCTGTGCTGCACGATCTTCCGTCCCGGCGGCAAAAAGCTGCTGGCCAAGGGGCATGTGCTCAGCGAGGAAGACGTCCGCCTGCTCGAGACCGAAGGGATGGGACAGGTCTGGGTGACGGAACTGGAGCTGGGCGAAATCGGGGAGGACGACGCCGTGATGGCGGTGGCGGGGGAGATGGGCTGCGGCTCGCTCGAAATCCGCCTGGCCGCGGGCGGCCGCGCCAACCTGTTCGCCACGGAAGACTGCTGCGTGCTGATCGACGACGAGCTGCTGCGGCAGATCAACTGCACCGCGTCGGTGGTCATCGCCACGGTCCCGAACTTCGGATTCGCCAAAGCCGGCCAGCGCATCGCTACGGTGAAGAGCGCGCCGTTTGCCGTCGCGGAGGCGCAGCTCGAGGCCGTGCTCATGATCCTGCGCGAGCGAGGGCCGATCCTCCAGGCGCGGCCCATCCGCAATCCCGCGGTGGGCGTGCTTTACTCCGACCCTCTCAGCGGCGAGCGCGCGCGGCAGTTGTTCGAGAACATCATGCGCCAGCGGCTGGAGCGGTTCGGCGTGGCCGCCAATTTCGTGCTGGCTTCGCTCGAAGACGAAACCAGCGTCGGGCGCTCTCTGCAGCACCTGGTTCGCACCAAGCCGACGGTGGTGCTGGTGGCGTCGACGACGGCGCCGGCCGGGCCCGAAGACGTAGTGGGCCGTGCCCTGGCTCACATCGGCTGCCACATGGAGCGCTTCCTGGCGCCGGTCGAGCCCGGGAATCTGCTGCTGCTCGCTTACAAGGACGACGTACCGATCATTTCTGCGCCGGGCTGCTTCCGGTCCGCCAAGGCCAACGTGGTGGACATGATTCTGCCGCCCATGCTGGCGCGCTATCGGGTCACCGGCTGGGAAATCGCGTGCCTGGGGCACGGCGGGCTCCTGGCCTAGGTTCCTCCACTCACCTTGGGCCGCAGCCTCCGAGCGGCCCTCAGGTGCTCCTCAGGCCGGGCGCTTCGCCAGCGTCCGGCCCTTTTTTTGCTATTCGTTCCTGCCGAAAGCGCAAACCTCTGATATCCTGAATAGTCCTCTGAATGTTTATCGAGTCCATGGGAGGGATGGCGTGCGCTGCGGCCGGGCTAATGGCGTACGGCGTGCGAGGCCGCTCCGCCACGCTCTTCGGCCCGTCGGTGTGGCGCGGCGTCTCAGATCGCGCCGCGGTCGCGCTCACCTTCGACGATGGGCCCAGCGAATCGACTCCGGAGTTGCTTAGGGTGCTCGCCAGCCACGACGTGCGCGCGACCTTCTTTCAGTGCGGCATGCACGTGCGCCGCTCGCCCGAAGTGTCGCGCCAGGTCGCCGCGGAGGGCCATGAGATCGGCAACCACGGCGACACGCACATTCCCCTCTGCTTCCGTTCCAGCCGCACCATCTACGACCAGCTGGCGCGGGCGCAGGATGCCATCCGGGAGGCCGCCGGCGTGACGCCCTCCCTGTTCCGCGCGCCTTTCGGCATACGATGGTTCGGCATGCGCGCGGCGCAGCGGAAACTCGGCCTGACGGGCGTGATGTGGACGGCAAGCGGAAGAGACTGGAAGCTGCCCGCCGCGGCTATCGTCGCGCGTCTGGCCCCAGCGGCCGGGAACGGCGCAATCTTCTGCCTGCATGACGCCCGCGGGTTGGATGGGCGGCCGGCCGCCGGCCCGACCATCGAAGCCGTACGCCGGCTCGTCCCGGCGCTTCAAGAAAAGGGATATCATTTCGAGACGGTAAGCGAAATACTATGTCAGAAGAACTGACCCAGAGAATTCTCAAGGTGATTGCCGACAGTCAAAAGCTGCCGCCGGAGAAGGTGACGATCGACAGCAGCTTCGAGGAGCTGGGCATCGACTCGCTCGACGGCGTCAACATCCTCTTCGCCCTGGAGAACGAATTCAACATCAACATTCCGGACGACGGGGTTCAGGGAATCCGCACCATCCGCCAGATGGTGGATGCCCTGGACAAGCTGTTTGCGAGCGGGCCACCCCAATCGCCGGCGAAAGCGCAGTCCTAGTATGGCGCGCCGTGTAGTGATTACGGGCGTCGGAGCCATCACGGCGCTGGGGCGGAATGCCGCTGAGTTCTGGCAGGCGCTGGCCGCGGGCCGGCCCGGCATCGGTCCAATGACTCTGGTCGATCCCAATCTGCTGCGGTTCCCCAACACAGCCGAGGTTCACGGCTACGTTTCCACCGCGCACTTCTGCAGCAAGGAGACCGATTTCCTGGATCGCTTCGCGCAGTTCGGGGTGGTCGCCGCACGCGAGGCGGTGGCCGATTCGGGCATCGAGTGGACACCGGAGCTGCGCGAGCGCTCCGCCATCGTCACCGGTTCCTGCGTCGGCGGCAAGAGCACCGAGGACGAGGGCTTTCAGAACCTGTACGGGCTCAAGCGATTGCACGTCAACCCGCTCACCATCCCTCGCGCCATGGAGAACGCCGCGGCCAGCCGCATCTCCATCGAAACCGGCATCACCGGCCCCACCTACACCGTTTCCACGGCGTGCTCTTCGTCCAATCACGCCATTGGACAGGCCTTCTGGCTGGTGCGCAACGGGGTCGTGGACGCTGCCATCGCGGGCGGGAGTGAAGCGCCGTTCTGCCTGGGAAATCTGAAAGCGTGGGAGGCCATGCGCGTAGTATCGCCGGACACCTGCCGGCCGTTTTCGAAGAACCGCCGCGGCATGATTCTCGGCGAAGGCGGCGCCATGCTGGTGATCGAAACGCTGGAAGCGGCGAAGGCGCGCGGTGCGAAGATTTACGCGGAGATCGTGGGATTCGGCATGTCTTCCGACGCTCATCACCTGACGCAGCCCTCGGTCGAAGGGCCGGCGCGCGCCATGCGCGGCGCTCTTTGCGACGCCGGCATCGCACCGGAGCGGGTCGGCTACATCAACGCCCACGGAACGGCCACGCCCGCCAACGATCCAACCGAAAGCGGCGCCATCCACATGGTCTTCGGCGATCATGCCGGGCGCATTCCCGTCAGCTCCACCAAGTCGATGCACGGGCACGCACTGGGCGCGGCAGGGGCGATTGAAGCCGTGGCCACTGTCTTAGCTCTCGAAAACGGCCTGCTTCCGCCCACGGCGAATTTCGAGGAGCCCGATCCGCAATGCGGCTCGACGTGGTGCCGAACCAGGCACGTCCCGCCGCGCCCGAATACGCCCTCTCGAACTCTTTCGCCTTCGGCGGCCTCAACGCCGTCCTGGCGTTCCGGCGCTGGGCGTAGACTAGCCGCTACAATATCGGGCAAGGGGCGCCCGATGAGCAACCAGAAAACCTCCATAGCTCCCATGCTGTCCGTTCGAAATGGGGCCAAGGCGATCGAGTTCTACCAGGCAGCGCTCGGAGCGGCCGTCTTGTTCCGCATCGACGACGCGAGCGGTGCGGTGGTCGCCCGCTTGTCGGTGGGCGGAGCCGAATTCTGGGTCGCCGACGAATCGCCGGAACACTTCAACTTCAGCCCGGAAACTCTCGGCGGTGGTTCCGTCCGTATGGTGATGATCGTGGAGGATCCGGACTCCGCTTTCGAACGGGCGGTCGCAGCAGGAGCCAAGGTGATTTGGCCCGTGGGCGACCAGTACGGCTGGCGCCTGGGACGAATCGTCGATCCGTTCGGCCACCATTGGGAAATCGGCAAGCCCTTGGTGGAAAGCTAACGCGCTACGCCAGCCGCCACTCTTGGCCCACCCGCCCGACGACGATGCGGTCGCCATGCGGCCCTGCCACGCGGGCGAGGCGCTCGGGCGCATTCCCCTGCCGGGTAATTCGTGGGAGGCGTTCATGGCATACTGCAAATCGTTGGTGTCCCATCACGGCGGGTGAGGGAGGTTCCGTTGGATATTGTCAGCCTTCGATCATACTCTGAGGCCTTACGCAAGGGCGCGCGAGTGCCGCTGGCCGCCTATTGCCGCGCTACTCCGAAACGCAATTGGATGGTCGGCAATATAGTACTGGTGGGCGCTTTCGCACTCGCCCTTGCGAACCACGCCGCGGTGTTGGCAGCTGCATGCGTAGTTCTCCTTGGCGGGCTAAATGTGTCAATGTACCTGATCCACAAGGGCTTCTGGCTGGTGCGTCTGGACGCCTCGGAGGTCGCTATCAGGCTTGTCAGGCCACCGCTGCTGCTACAAAGGACGCGCGATGCGCTGCTCCGATGCAGCATCGCGGTGTTTCCTGCGTCTGAGGTTCGGGGGGCCAGAGGAAGACATTTCGATCTGCTAGTACCAACTGGCAGCGTCTCTTCTCACTGGTTGCTGCTTGACGTTGAACCGCCTGTACTGAAGGCATTCGCGGAACGACTGTCAACACTGCACACAGAACGGATGGCAATGAAACGGCCCGTGCAGTTCCTGCTTCGATACCACGGCGAGAGACTCTTCTTGCGGTGGGACTGCGTCACGCCCTCGCTCGGCGAATTCCTGGGGGAACTTGCGGCGAGATACCCTCACCTCAGTTGCAGATCCGAAATCGAAACAGACACCTGTGATGCTCGTAAGCTCTCGCTACAACCCGAAGCCGAACGGCAAGCGAAGATTCGGCTCTTGCTCAACATGGGCCTGGGGATCCTGGTTCTGCCTCTCTTGACCAGAGATGGCGGAATGACAGTCAAAGAGGCGACGGAATACATGAAAGCGTACCTGGGATAATTCGGAAGGTCGCGAGGAACTACGTTGCCGGTGCGCTGATCAAGACCGAGCCCGCAGGGCGGCGCGCTCCCGCTGCGAAGCTGCGTGGTGTCGAGCTCGTGGCCACCGAATCGTCGATCCGTTCGGCCACCATTGGGAAATCGGCAAGCCCTTGGTGGAAAGCTAGCGCGCTACGCCAGCCGCCACTCCTGGCCCACCCGCTCGACGACGATGCGGTCGCCATGCGGCCCCGCCACGCGGGCGAGGCGCTCGATCGGCTCCAGCATCGGTTCACGGCCCAGCGGAAACGTCTGGTGATGGACCGGCAGGATGCGCTCGGCCCCGGCATCCGACGCCATCTGCCAGGCCTCTTCCGGCGTGCAGTGGAACCGGATCCAGGGATCGTAGGCGCCAATCGGCATGATGGCCAGGTTGACGGACCGCCTGGAACGCAGGCTGCGGAAGGCCGTGGTGATGGCCGTGTCCCCGGCGAACAGCACGCGCCGGCCGCCACACTCGATCAGGTAGCCGTTGTAGCCGCGGTAGGTGTCCGTGCGCATCCGCGCGCCCCAGTGGTTGACCTCGAAGGCGCTGACCGTTGCCGGGCCCACCCTCGCGCTTTGGCCCCACCCGAGTTCCGTCACTCGCCGCCATCGCCTCACCCGCAACAGGTCGCTGTTCCGCACCGCATTGGCGACCGCCGTGTGGCGGCTCTCGAGCGCGCGCAGCGACGGCACGTCGGTATGGTCCATGTGCGCATGGGACAGCAGGACCATGTCGATCCTGGGAAGCCGATCCGGCGTCAGGGCCGGCGCCACCAGCCGTTTGACTCCCAGCGTCACGGGACCCAGATTGAGCCCGGCTCGGTCGCTAAACACCGGATCGGTGAGGATGGTAAAGCCATCGATCTTCAGCAGCACCGTGCTGTGGCCGAGCCAGGCCGCGAACAAGCCGTGGTCGGGCCACCGCTCCGGATGGGGGACGAAGGCAGGCGGGAGAATGAGCCGCTTGGCGTCTTGAGTGTACTGCTTCCAGAAGGCCGGCGCGGCGTGACACGCGAACGCGACCAACCCTCCGATTCCTGCGGCGCCCAGCACACTCGTGCGCCGTACCTTGGGGGTCCTGCGGAAAGACATCTACACTTCTATGGTATCAGGCCGACTCTAACGGGACTTGCGGCGGCGCAGGTAGGGCACCGCGCCCAGGAAGAGACCGCCCAGCAACAGGAAGGCGGTACCCGGCTCCGGGGAGGAGGCCACGAAGAGGTCGGGGCCGTTCGTGCTGTCGAAGGCGATCTGACTGGCCGTCTGCGCGCTGTTGAAAACGCGGAATTCGTCGATCGACCCGTTCAAGTAAGGGTTGGCGAATTCCGACTGTCCCAGCCAGTTGTTGGTCGTGGGGGCCAGGTCGGTGAGCTCGTTGGCGATGTTACCGGAGGCGACCTCTGTGCCATTCACATACATCGCGACGGCGCTGTCGTCGCTGCCGATCGACTTGATCGTGATCGCCATGAACGTCTCATCGCCGGTCGTAAGCGCGCTGGGGTCTGTCACATCTCTGGTGCTGCCGCCCGGCGTCAGGAGTTCGAGATCCGGCGTCCCTGAAGACCCGTTCGGCGTCAGGTAGAGGTAGCTGCTCGTGCTCGACCCGAAGTCGAAGATGCGCGACCATTGCGGGTTCTCACCCAGCGTGAACCAAACCTCAATGGTGAGGCCGGTGAAGCTGTTGATGTTGAGGCCGGGAATCGAGGCGAACTGGGAGACGCCGCCAAGCTGCAGCGCGCCACTGGAAACCGACGCGCCGCCTTGGAGCGTGGCGTTGTTGCTGCCGACCGAATCGGTCCCGTCAGTCGTGAAGCTGTACCGGTCAACCAGCGTCGCCCCGGCGGGGGCACACCCGAGCGCCACGGCGAGCGCCGACACAAATAGACTTCGGAGCATGGGACCTATATTAGCCTGAACTGGGTACGATATCAAGCCACATTAATGTTGGCCCCTTAGTCCCAGCCGAACCGCTCCTCCAGCCACGGGTCGCCGCGCATATGGTAGCCGTTCTTCTCCCAGAAGCCCGCTTCGTCGTGATCCAGCAGTTCAATGGCTTTCACCCATTTCGCGCTCTTCCACGCATAGAGCCGCGGCACGATCAGGCGGGCCGGGCCGCCGTGCTCGGTCGTGAGCGGCTCTCCGTCGTGCGTCAGGGCCACCAGCGCGTCCTCGGCCAGCAAGGCCTCCAGGGGAAGGTTGGTGGTCCAGCCCTGGTCGTAGCCCTGAACAAGCGCGAAGCGGGCCGCCGGCAGTGGGCCGCCGGAACGGCTCAGCAGTTCCCGCGTCGAAACGCCCTCCCAAGTGTTTCCCAGCCGCGACCAGCGCGTGACGCAGTGGAAGTCCGCGAACACCCGCACCCGGGGCAGCTTCCCGAACTCTTCCCAGTTCCATTCCACCGGCGCCGCCACCAGGCCGGCCAGGCGGAAACGCCACCGCGCCAGGTCGATTCCGGGAGGTCCGCCGGCATCGAGAACCGGCCACTTCCGCGTACGCGACTGGCCGGGTGGAACGCGCTCCCGGCGCCGCGTGTCCGGGCTGACGATCACCCCGGGCGGGACGCTCTCGGGCGTCGGAACTTCCGCCGATTGAGTCTTCGGGTCCTCTGCCATACCACCAGCCTAGCGCCGTGCCGCCCACGTCAGCCGTGCCGCAGGCAGGCTTGAACCGCCCGATCGAAAAAGGACCGATGTTCCGGTTTGGGCCTGATCGCCCTGAGCGTTGCAGCCATCTCATCATCCGGCCAATGGCTCTCGTCGTCATGCATCCGCCGGTAGCCCTCGACAATTTCCGGATTTCCGAGCGTGAACTCGTCACCCAGGCGTATCCAGCGTGCGACCAGCGCCCGGCCTTCTCCGCTGTCCGGCGGCACCTCGCGATCGAGCGCGCTCTGAACATCGGCTAACAAAGCACGCCATCGCGCACCGGCATCTGCCTGTTGTTCGGGCGCCATGGCTGCCCGCTGCGCCCGAAGCGCCTCAAAGGCCTTCGGACTGTAATACTTCTCCCTCCAGTCTGTGGTTTGCTGCATCTGTATCTCTTTCAGGATGGTCTGGTAGAGGAGCCACTCGGGTTCCGCAGGGTCCTCGGCCCGCCGTTGTGCGTGGTCAATGGCCCGCAGGACGCGATCGAGGCCCTCGCGCCGCTCACCGAGAGCCGCCCGCTGCCGCTCGAGCGTGACGGCGAGCGGTTCTGCGCCACCTCCGGCCGGGGTGTTCAGCAGCGCGGCGATCTCGCGCAACGAAAGCCCCAGGTACCGCAGCACCAGAATCCGCTCCAGGCGGCCGAGATCCGCGTGGCAGTAGAGCCGGTAGCCCCGCTCCGAACGGCGCGCCGGCGAGAGCAGCTTGAGCCGGTCGTAGTGGTGCAATGCCCGTACAGTAACGCCGGCGAGCTTTGCGAACTCCTGAATGCGGAAGGTACTCATGGGTCTCACCTCATATATCTTTGGGCATGACGTAAGGGCAGCGTCAAGCATTTTTCGAAGAAGGATGCGCTCGATGTACTGTACGTACTTCGCAAGTACGGCCACCGGATTGAGCCGAGAAGCGGTTTAGAGCGCCAACACTAGATAGGTGAGGCGAATCTCGGTGCGATTCATGGTCTGCGCTTTGGCCCTAACGCTCGGACCGGCCCTCCTGCCAGCGGGGGGACGGGGGGACCGCGTTGAATACGTCGGCGGCACGGTCGCCGAGCTGTCGAAATCCTCCTCCGGCACGATCGACATCACCGGCGATCGATACTTCCGCTTTGAGACCCACAAAGCCATCGTCGAAGTCCCGTATGAGAGCATCAACGTCCTCGAATACGGCCAGAACGCCTCGCGCAGATACGCCCTGGCGGCCGCGCTGTCGCCGGTGCTGCTGCTGAGCAAGAAGCGCACCCACTTTTTGACCATCGGATATGCCGACGACCGCGAGCGTCAGCAGGCGCTCGTTTTTCGCGTCGGCAAAAGCGACATACGCGCGCTGCTCGCCTGCCTGGAAGCTCGCACGGGGCGCAAGGTGGAGTATCAGGATCCCGAGGCGCGCAGGGGAGGTAAGGACTAAAATGACCACTGCCTGGATTGCACTGGCCGTGGCCCTCCAAGCCGCGGCTGTCGCCGCTCCGCACGACGGAGATCTCGATCGCGACAAGATGGCGCAGTTGCTCGTCATCCACCGGGTCTATGTGGACCGCTTGAACGGCGGGGAGACCGCCTCCCAGATGCGCGACATGATCATCAGCAGCCTGGAGCGATCCCGCCTTTTTGTCATCACCGAGAGCCAGGACCGCGCCGACGCGATCCTGCGCGGCTCCGCGGAGGACCTGATCTTCACCGACACATTCTCCTCGAGCGACGGGGTCAACGCCCGCGCCAATCTCGGCACAAGCAATTCCAGCACCGCCGAAGGCAACGTCGTCGAAAGAAATGGCAGGGTCGGCACGACCAGCCTGGGCACGCTACGCGACAGCTTATCGGCAGGGGTGGGCGTCGGCGAGAACGACTCGATTCACACGCAAGAGCGCAAACACGAAGCGACGGCATCCGTACGGCTGGTGAGCAAGGACGGAGACGTTCTTTGGTCCACGACGCAGGAAAGCCTGGGGGGCAAATTCCATGGCGCCAGCGCCGACGTTGCCGAACGGATCACGCGCCAACTGATCCGCGAGTACGAGCGCGCCCGAGGTGGGACGAGCGAGCTGGCGGGCGGCCCGGCACAAGCCAAGTGAGTGATTAAGAAGACTTTATCGTTAATTTTCGCTCAGAATCGGACACAACGGTGTGAAAGCGTGATAGACTGCAAACAGTCAGCTATAACATAGCATCCCCGGCGACGGGACCCAGCCCGTCGCCAGCCCCTCTGAGTGAAGCCCCAGGTTCCCAGCCTGGGGCTTTTAAATTTTCCGTGCACATGAGACGAAAGTTAAGGAAAGTTTAACACCCCCCGATCACCGAAGCAATCGAAAACCGAGTATTTAATCGAGACTTCACACCGGCGAATCACTTCGCCGATTAAAGCGTCTCTGTCGAACCCAACGGAGGCGGGCGAATCTGAGCGCCGGGCGAGCGAACCGCCAGCCGTCCCTCTAGCAACGTCCACCCCAGTCGCTGCATCAAACTAGGTGAATAGGCTTAGTTTTTCTGGGGGGCGAGTCACCACAGGGCGCACCCGACGGCCGTTCCGTGCCCGGCGCTGGACTGCCGTGTTAGCGTAAGGAGAGGGGATCGAATGCCGAACACCGCCATACGGGCTGCCGGGCTGAGCAAGAAGTATCGCTCCGGCGCGGGCCAATTGGTGGTGTTCGAGGGCCTCGATCTCGAAGTTGAGCAGGGCGAGCGGCTGGCCCTGGTAGGGGAATCGGGCGCCGGCAAATCCACCCTTCTACACCTGCTGGGCGCTCTCGACCGGCCGACGGATGGCTCTATCTACTTCGGTTCACGGGAACTTACGTCGTTTTCCGATGTGGACCTGGCAAGCTTCCGCAACCGGGAAATTGGGTTCGTTTGGCAAACCCACTACCTGCTTCCGGAGTTCACGGCCCTCGAAAACGTGATGATGCCGCTGCTGATCCGCGGGGTATCCCGCGCCGAGGCGGCCCTGCCCGCAATGGCCAAGCTCGAAGAAACCGGCTTGAAGGACCGGGCCACGCATCGCGCCGGGGAGCTCTCCGGCGGCGAGCAGCAAAGGGTCGTACTGGCCCGCGCGCTGGTAGGGAATCCATCTTTCCTGCTGGCCGACGAGCCCACTGGAAACCTGGATCACCGTACCGGCGAGATGATCGTCAGTCTATTGACGGACCTGCACCGGTCGCACGGTCTTACATCGGTCTACGTTACGCATAATCTGTCGTTTGCCCGCCGCTGCGACCGGGTCCTCCGGCTTGAGGCGGGCGTTTTGGCCCCGGAAAAGGTGCGGTTCGGGGCGCCGGAAGCCGATGCGGTAATTGTACAGAGCGGACAAAGCTATGTTTGAACGATACACGGAAAAAGCCCGACGGGTCATCTTCTTCGCGCGATATGAGGCCAGCCAGTTCGGCAGCCCCTATATCGAGACGGAACACCTGCTGCTCGGCCTGCTGCGGGAGGATAAGGCGCTGGCGAACCGCTTCCTGCGGTCTGCTGCCCAAATCGATTCGATCCGCAAGCAGATCGAGGCGCACACGACGATCCGCGAGAAGGTCTCTACTTCCGTGGACCTGCCGCTGAGCCACGAGTGCAAGCGCGTGCTGGCCTGGGGCGCCGAGGAAGCCGAGCGTCTGAATCACAAGCACATCGGGACCGAGCACCTGCTGCTGGGCCTGCTGCGCGAAGAGAAGTGCTTCGCCGCGGAGATCCTGCACGAGCGGGGGCTGCGGCTCTCGGCCGTCCGCGAGGAGATTTCCCGCTCCGCTTCGGAGAAGATGACCGCCAGCCGGCCCAAGGAAAGCTCGCTGCTCTCGGAGTTCAGCCGCGATCTGACCCAATCCGCGCTCGATGGCACGCTCGACCCGCTCATCGGCCGCGATTACGAGCTCGAGCGGGTGGTGCAGATCCTGTGCCGCCGCACCAAGAACAACCCGGTGCTGATCGGCGAGCCGGGCGTGGGCAAGACCGCCATCGTCGAAGGCCTGGCGCAGCGCATCTCCGAGGGCGACGTGCCGTCGTTCCTCGCCGACAAGCGCATTCTGGCTCTGGACCTCTCCCTGATCGTCGCGGGAACGAAGTACCGCGGCCAGTTCGAAGAGCGGCTCAAGACCATCATGAAGGAGTTGATGGAGAATCAGAACGCCATCATCTTCATCGACGAATTGCACACGCTGGTGGGAGCGGGCTCGGCGGAAGGCTCGCTCGACGCCGCCAACATCCTCAAGCCGGCTCTGTCGCGCGGAGAGATTCAGTGCATCGGCGCCACCACGCCGGGTGAATACCGCAAGTCGATTGAGAAGGACCGTTCGCTCGAACGCCGCTTCCAGGCTGTGAAGGTTCCGCCGCCGAGCGAGAGCGACGCGGTGCTGATCCTGCGCGGCATCAAGGAACGCTACGAGAAGTTTCACGCGGTGGCCTACACGGACGACGCCATCGAAACAGCGGTGTTCGCCTCCAGCCGCTTCATCCCGGACCGGTTCCTGCCCGACAAGGCCATCGACTTGATCGACGAGGCCGGCGCGCGCGTGAAACTCCGCCAGACCACGCTGCCTACCGAGGTGGCCGAGATTCAGAAGCGAATCAAGTTCATCGTGCACCGCATGGAGAACGCGATCGCCAACCACGAGTTCGAAAAGGCGCGCTTCTATTCCGACGAGGAGCGCAAGGAGCGCGAGAACCTGCGCCTGCTCCGCGAGCGCTACAACCTGGACGACACCTCGACGGGCGTGGTCACCAAGGACGATATCGAAGATGTGGTGGCGCGCTGGACCGGCGTGCCCATGACCGCCATCCGCGAGGAAGAAGTCGCCAAGCTCCTGCGGATCGAAGAAGAGCTGCATCGGCGCGTGATCAGCCAGGAGCGCGCCATCAGCGCCTTGGCCCGCGCCATACGCCGTTCCCGCGCCGGGCTAAAATCTCCCAAGCGGCCGGCGGGTTCGTTCCTGTTCCTGGGGCCGACGGGAGTGGGCAAGACGGAAGTCGCCCGCGCGCTGGCCGAGTTCCTGTTCGGCAGCGAGAAATCGCTGGTGCGCTTCGATATGTCCGAGTTCATGGAGAAGCACTCGGTTTCGAAGCTCATCGGTTCGCCTCCCGGCTACGTGGGCTACGAAGAGGGCGGCCAGTTGACCGAGCGCGTGAAGCGCCAGCCCTACTCCGTCATCCTGCTCGACGAAATCGAGAAGGCGCACCCGGACGTCTACAACATCCTGCTGCAGGTGTTCGAGGACGGCCAGTTGACCGATGGCATCGGCAACACGGTCGATTTCAAGAACACGATCATCATCATGACCTCCAACCTGGGCGCCCGCTTCCTCGAAAAGAAGAGCGGCATGGGATTCTCGGCCCCGGTAGGCGAGGGCATCCCGCAAAAGATCGAGGACATGGTGATGTCGGAGGTGAAGCGCGCCTTCAACCCCGAGTTCCTGAACCGCCTGGATGAAGTGATCCTGTTCCAGTCGCTGACCGACGACGACCTGATCAAGATCATGGGCCTGTTGGTGGGCTCGATCAACCAGAACCTGGAGGCCAAGCAGATCAAGATCAGCCTGCTGCCCGACGCCGCCAAGTACATCCTCGAGAAGACCTGCAACGACCGCAGCTTCGGCGCACGGCCGCTCCGCCGCGCCTTGCAGAAATACATCGAGGACCCGCTCTCGGAGGCGCTGATCCAAGGCTCCCTGCCCCGCCCGGCCGATCTCGAAATCTACCTGAGTGAGGCGGGCCTCTACTGCCGCCCCGCGAAAGAAGCGGCCAAGGAAGGCGAGGAAGTCCCCGTCGGCGCCGGCGACCAGCCGGCCGGCGAGGAACCCGCCGCGCCAGGAACTCCGCTGTACATGTTCTGAGGTTGGGGGCGGTGCGTCCTAAGCGCCGTCTCCGCACGGCATCGACTACAATCGGTGAGGGAATCACCGATGCAACTTCCGAACTGCCTGGATGTCTGGGCCCCGAGCCGGCGCCGCTTCTTCAACTCTTTGATCGCCTCCGCGTGCATTGCGTCCCCGGCCGCGGGCGGCGAAGAGCCGGGCCCGAACGTGCTCGTGCCCGCGCCTGGCTACTCACCCCGAATCGGCCTGATGGTCGCGGAGATGACGTGGATGCGCGACGCGGTGGTCCGCTCGGTGAGCGACCTGACCTTGGAGCAGCTCGATTTTCTGCTCGATGCCAAGGCCAACCGGATCGGGGCGCTGCTGCTCCATCTGGCAGCCACCGAAAGGCTGTATCAGTTGAACACCTTCGGCGGCATCGGATTGCCGGCTCTCGAGAAAGGCACGGCGTTCAAAGAGTGGGCCGTTCCGATGCAGCTCGGCGAGCCCGCGCGCAAGGCCATCAAGGGCCATACGCTCGATTACTACCTGAACATCCTGCATGAGCAGCGCGACAAGACGCTCGCCGAACTGCGCAAGCGCGACGACCGTTGGCTGATGACGGTGGACCCAAGTTGGGTCTGGGGCCCGACTAACAACCTCTGCAAGTGGTTCCACGTCTGCGAGCATGAGTCCCATCACGGCGGGCAGATCGCGTTGCTGCGTGCCCGCGTGCCGGGCCGCCGCGGCAATGAGCCCCGAACGGGAGGCCGGCGGCCCCTGGTGGTCTCGGTCAGCGAGACGTAGAGGGCTCCCTAGGAGCTAGGCCCCGAGGGCAGGCCGAAATCGACTCCGCGGCTCTGATTGAGCCGGGCGGAGCGGGCGCGATCCACCATGCTCATCGGAACGCTATGCTGCTCCCCGTTCGCGTCAACGTAATGGAGGACACCGGCCGTCACCCAATAGGACACGGCTGAATGCGTCACACCATTCTTCAGCGCAATCGAGAATTGCACGGAGCCCGGGGACCGGTAGCCCTGAGTTCGAGGAGGGTCGGCGGCCGGGGGATCGGCCGAGGGATCGCCTGGAGGGTCGTTGGGCGGATCGGCCGGCGGGTCGGCATAGCCATAGCCGTTGGGGTAAGCGTAGCCGTAAGCGGCAGGCGGAGGGTAACAGGAATAGCCGTAATCGGGATCGCAACTGTATGGATAGCCATAGCCGTAGCCGTAGTAGGGATAGCCCCACCCACCGTAGAAGCCCGGATAGCCGAAGCCGAGACCCCAGCCTCCATAGCCCCAACCGTAACGGCCGTAGCCGCCGCGGAAGCCACCGTAGCCTCCACGAAAACCGCCGTAACCGCCGCGAAGGCCGCCATAGCCACCGCCGCCGCGGAAGCCACCGTAGCCACCGCCGCCACGGAAGCCGCCGCCTCCTCCACCACGGAAGCCGCCGCCTCCTCCGCCATGGAAACCGCCCCCGCCGCCTCCCCTGCCACCGCCTCCGCCACGCTGCCCGAAGGCAGCCACCGAGAAAGCCAGGCAGAAGACCGCACCGCACATCAGGCCCTTCATAACATGCCCCCGCGTTCAGAGTAGCTCCGTTGGACTATCGGAGCAAGGCCGTCGCCGCATCGGTTGAACCGACCTTTTTCTATCGGAACGCCGCGCCCCAGGGCAAAAGGACCAGGCGGCGCTTCGATACACTGGGGAACGAGGAACGTAGCTCACAATGCCTTCCGATCCCGCTGCCGAGAACCTGCCCGCGGCGCCGCTGACGCTTGAAGGCGCGAGCGTGCTGCACCAGATGTTCCGTTTCCGCTGGCCGGCCTGGAGAGCGCTGCCGCTGGAGAGCCGGTCCGCCATCGGGGCGGCCGCGACGGCGCTGCTCGAAACCATGGAACGCGACCAGGACCAGCCGTCCGCCTTGTACTCGCTTATCGGGCACAAAGGCGACCTGCTGTTCCTGCACTTCCGCAATTCGATGGAGGACCTGAACCGCGCCGAGTTGGCCCTCGGACAACTCGACCTGGCGCAGTTTCTGGAACCCACGGCCTCCTACCTTTCCATGGTGGAACTGGGGCTCTACGATTCGAGCATACGGGTGTACCGCTCGCTCGCCGAGCGCGGCATCGAGCCGCACAGCGCGGAGTGGAACCAGGAGGTGGAGTCGCAGCTCGCCACGCAGCGCAAAGCCATGCAGCCCCGCCTCTATCCGAAGATTCCGGCGGGACGGTATCTCTGCTTCTATCCGATGGACCGCAAGCGCGGCGAGGAGCGGAACTTCTACACGGTTCCGATTGCCGAGCGCGGGCGCATGATGCGCGAGCACGGGTTGGTGGGCCGCCGTTACGCGGACCAGGTCCAGCAGATCATCACCGGCTCGATGGGCTTCGACGACTGGGAGTGGGGCGTAGACCTGTTCGCCGACGACCCGCTTACGTTCAAAAAACTGATCTACGAAATGCGGTTCGACGAAGTCAGCGCGGTGTACGCCCTGTTCGGTACCTTCTACGTCGGAGTGCGGGTTCCAGCCGCGCGGTTGCCGGAGTTACTTGCAGGCGAATTACCCGCAGCCGGCTAGCGGCCAGCTCCTAGCCCACAACCAGCTCGCGGCGCTGTAACATCTGATAGATGTGGTGCGCCTCGTGAAAGGCCAGATACTCGACCGCAAGTTGCACGTCGTAGTGGCGATATTCGGGGTGGAGGCCGCGGTGCCTCCAATCGGCCGGCGAGAGCGACTCAAGCAACGAGGCAAGCTCCGCTCGATCACCGAGGAAGCCGGCCAAAAGCTCCTCGCAGGTCGAGCCCAGCTTGGCTTCAAACTGCCTGTCGCCTTGCGGGTTGTAGGGCATCAGCGCGGGCTTGGTCTTTGTAAGCATCGCCTCGATGCGCGACTCGAAGACTTCCTGCACCCGCCACAAGTGGGCCACCAGGTCCTTCAAAGACCACTTCTCGGCGATGGGGCGCCGGGCGAGCGCTTCCTCGTCCAAGCCGGCAACCAGCCGCTGGATATCGTTGGCCTGGTCCCGAAGGCGAGCTGCCGAGCCGGGCGTGCAGGGCCTCCGGACCGCCGGGTTCGGCATAATCGGGCATCCCCTGAGATTATAGAACTGGAGGGAATTATGCAACGGCTTCGGAGCCGTCTGGCTTTAGTCGCGGCCTGTTTGGCCGGTTACCTGGCGGGCAGTTGGAATAGCGGCGTGGTGAACGCGGCCCGCGAACCGTCGAAGGACCTGGTCGCGGCCGACCGCGAGTTCGACAGTTCTACGGCCGCCAATGGCGTTGAAGGCTGGGTCTCGCACTTCGCCCTGGACGGCATCATGATGCCCGCGGGGAGCCCGTTGGTGGCGGGCCAGGGCGCGATCCGGGACTTCGTATCGAAGACCATGACGCCGGATTCCTCGATGAGGTGGGAGCCGATCGACGGCTTCGTCTCCGGCGACGTTGGCTACACCTACGGGCTGTCGAAATCGGTGCGATTGGGAGCGGACGAGAAACCCGTGGCGTCGTGGGGCAAATACCTGGCGGTCTGGCGCAGGCAGCCGGATCGTTCCTGGAAGGTGGCCGTTCACATGGACAACGCGAGCCCGCCGCCGGCGCCCAAGGCGCAATAGGCATGGACGCCGACGCCGAAGAGCCGGTTCGCATTCCCATCACGGACGTCTTCGACCTGCACAGCGTTCCGCCGAGGGACGTGGAAGGCGTGGTGGAGGCGTATCTGGAAGAAGCTCAGCGGCTGGGTCTGAAAGCCCTGCGGATCATACACGGCCGGGGCATCGGGGTGCAGCGCGAGACCGTGCGGCGCGTGCTGGCGCGCACGCCGTTCGTCGTAGCTTACGGCGACGCGCCGGGCGAGGCGGGCGGATGGGGCGCGACCGTTGTGACGCTGCGGTAACACGAAACTGATAGAATCGCTTTCGATGCAGCGCCTGACGTTTCTGGCCGCCCTGGCTCTTTGTCCCGCCATGGCAGCCGCCGAGCAGCATTGGGTGAAGGCGACCTCGACGAATTTCGAGGTCTACACCACCGCAGGCGAGAAGAAGGCGCGCGAAGTCGTTCTCTACTTCGAGCAGGTGAATGGCTTCTTTCAGACGGCCTTCCACACGAGCAGGTCTGCCAAAGGGCGCGTGCGGATTGTGGCGTTCCAGTCTGCGAAGGAATACAAGCCCTATCAACTCTACGAGGCCGTGGCATTCGCCGGCGGCGGCCCCGACCGCGACGAAATCGTGATGGGCGGCACCTCGGCGGAGTTCTACCCCGTTGCGATACACGAGTACGTTCACATCCTGGTGAAGCCGGTGAAGAACGTTCCGATCTGGCTCAACGAGGGGCTGGCGGAGCTGTACTCGAGCCTCCGTCCGATGGGCAAGAAGGTCCTAGTGGGCGAGGTTCTGCCGGGCCGGTTAGCCGCGCTCGAGCAGGGCAAGTGGATCAACCTCGAAACACTATGCTCGGTGGACCGGAACTCGCCGTACTACACAACGGACCACTCCAAAGTGACGGTCTTCTATGCCGAGAGCTGGCTGCTGACGCACATGCTGTTCCTCGGAGACGGGTATCGGCCGAAGTTTCCCGAGTTCGAGCGGATGCTCCTGGGGGGCACCGCTCCGGCTGACGCGTTCCAGAAAGCGTTCGGCAAATCGATGGCGGAAGTGCTGGCGGACCTGCATCAATACGGCGGCATCCAGATCAGGAACGGGTTACTGTTCAGCGTCCCGCTGGCGAAATCGGCCGAGGACCCCGAGGTAGAAGCGGTGACGCCGTTCGAGGCGGGGCTGCTGCTGGCCGGCGTGCTGGCGGACACGCGCAAGATGGACGAAGCCACGCAGGCTTACGCGAAGCTCGCGGCAGAGAACCCGTCCAGCCCGGCGGTTCCCGAGGCGCTGGGATACTTGGCCTGGCGGCGGGACCAACTCGGCGAAGCGCGGTCGCAGTTTGCCAAGGCGGCGGAACTGGGGAGCAAGGACGCTCGCATGTATTACGACTATTGCGGGCTGGCCGGCCGCGCTGGGGATCCGCGCTCGCTCCAAGTCTCACTCTTGCGCAAGGCGCTCGACCTCGACCCGGAGTATCCCGACGCGCGCTTTCATCTCGGCCTGCTGCTGATGTCGGAATCGGACTACGCCGGCGCCCTGGCCGAGTTCGCCCGCCTGAAGAAGGTTGAGCCGGAGCACGCCTTCGAGCTCTTCAGCTCGATCGCCTACGCGGCTTATCGAACCGGCGACAAGGAGCGCGCGGTGGCCAGCGCGAAGCGCGCCGCCGAGTACGCCCACGAGCCGTTTGAGAAGAGCTCCATCGAGAGCCTGCAGGCGGCCATTGAGGACCGGACCGCGGCGCCCCCTTCGATAGCGGAGCCCACCGGCCAGAGCGGGCAGCCGGCTTTAGAGCACCACGCCGCCACTCCGCCGCCGTTGCCACCCAAACGCCCGCCGCTCAAGTTGGTGGAGGGCACGCTCGACCAGATCGATTGCTTGGGGACTGCGGCCCGCATGCACATGACTGCGGCCGGGCACGCGGTGCTGCTGCTCATCGACAAGCCGAATTCGATCGAGGTCCGCGGCAGCCAGACCGGCTCCTTCGACTTGACGTGCGGACCGCAGAAGCCGCCGCGCGCGATGTTGGTGGGATTCGAGCCGAAGCAGGACAGTGCACGTGGCACCATCGGCCTGGTGCGCTTGATTGAGATGAAATAGGCCGGCGATCAGCGCGGGCCGGGCGCGGTTGGGTCTTGCGTGAGGATGTAGTCCGAGCCCTACTGCCAGCCGCCGCCGAGGGCGCGGTAGAGTTCGACGAAAGAGAGCGCTTCGCCCAGGCGCAATTGGGCCAGATCGAGCTGGCCCTGAAACAGTCTGCGCTCTGCGTCGAGAACTTGCAGGTAGCTGTCGAGGCCGCCCTTGTAGCGCATCTGGGAGAGGCGCGAGGTTTCCGAGAGCGCGGTCACGAGGCGTTCCTGCTGCGCCCGCTGCTCGCGCGTACGGCTGTAAGTCACCAGCGCGTCGGAGACCTCGCGAAAGCCGCTATAGATGGCCTTCTGGTAAGCCACCGCCATCTCGCGTTTCTGCGCTTCGGTCAACCGCACGCCGTAGCGAACCAGGCCGGCATTGAAGACCGGCAGCACCGCGTTCGGGCCGCCCACCCACAGGCGTGCCGGCCCGGTGAAGAGGTCCGTCAGAGCCCGGCTTTGTCCTCCCAGGAATCCGGTCAGGGAGATCTGCGGGAAGTAGAGAGCCTTGGCCGCGCCGATCTGCGCATTTGCGGAAATCAGCGCCTGCTCGGCCTGGCGGATGTCCGGACGCCTCTCCAGTAGCGACGATGGCAGGCCGGCGGGAACCTCGGGAGGGAGCGCGAACTGCTCGATCGGTTTGCCTCGCACGATGGCGCCCGGAGCACGGCCTATCAGCAGGCTCAGCGCGTTCTCGCCCAGTTCGACGTCGCGCTCCGCGCTGGCGATTTGGGCGGTAGCGATGTAGAGGAACTGCTCGGCTTGGTGGACGTCCAGGGCCGTTGCGGCGCCGCGCTGGTAGCGCAAGTCGACCAGCTTCAGATTACTCCCGGCGATGTCGCTGGTGTGGCGCGCGAGTTCGAGTTCGAGGTCGCGCTCGCGCAGCGTGAAGTAGCCGCCGGTGACGTCGCCGATGAGGGAGACTAGCACGCCGCGGCGGCCCTCCTCGGTGGCCAGATACTGCGCCCGCGCCGATTCGTTCAGCCGGCGAAGGCGGCCCCAGAAATCCAGCTCCCAATTCAGCGCGCCGCCGGCCTGGGAGTAGCTCACATTCAGGTTGTCGCCGGGCGGGATGTCGGCGTTCGCGCCGATGTAGGACGACCGGGAACCCGTGAATCCGGCCTGCGCCACCACATTGGGAAACCGCTCGGCGCCCACGATGCGGTACTGGGCACGGGCCTCGAGGACGCGCTCGGAGGCGATGCGCAGATCGAAGTTGTGTGCGAGGGCCTCGGAGACAAGCTGCTTGAGGGCGTCGTCCTGGAACAAATCGGACCATTTGCGGTCCGCCAGGGACGCCTCGCCGGCGCCCGCGGCCGCACCGCGGAACTGGGGCGGCGCGTTCAACGGGGGGACGCTTGTAGTTGGGGCCTACGGCGCAGCCTGCGGCGAACACGGACAGCACAAGAATTAGCCACGAATGAACACGAATGAACACGAATGGCCCGCGATTGCGGCTGCTCCTCATAGGTTCTCCTCCGCCAGCGGTTCGGCGCCGGGCGCGGGTTCGCGTCTTCGTTCCGCGATGCGCTGGATGACTACGTACAGCACGGGGACGATGAAGATGGCGAGCAGCGTGGCGGCGTTCATGCCGCCGAAGACCGCCGTGCCGAGCGAGCGCCGCGAGGCCGCTCCCGCGCCGGTGGCCAGCGCCAGCGGCACCACGCCGAGGATGAACGCGAACGACGTCATCAGAATGGGCCGCAGCCGGAGCCGCGCGGCGTCGATGGCCGCTTCCACAATCGAGTGGCCCTCCTCGCGCCGCATGCGGGCGAACTCGACGATCAGGATGGCGTTCTTGGCGGCCAGGCCGATCAGCGTCACGATTCCGATTTGCGTGTAAATGTCGTAGGGGTAAGAGCGCAGCCAGACCGCCGCCAGCGCGCCGAAGATTCCCAACGGAATGGCCATCATCACAGCGAACGGAATCGACCAGCTTTCATAGAGCGCGGCGAGGAACAGGAACACCAGCACGCCCGCGAAGCCGAAGATCACGCCCTCGTGCCCTTCCGCCTCTTTCTCCTGGTAGGTGGTTCCGGTCCATTCGTAGCCGAAGCCGGGGGGGAGCGTGGAGGCCGCCACTTCCTCCATGGCGTGGCTGGCTTCGCCGCTGCTGTAGCCGCGCGCAGGCGAGCCGAGCAGTTGGATGGCGCGGAAACGGTTGTAGCGGTAGACGACGTCGGGGCCGGCCGTGGCCGAAACCGTGGCCAGCGTGCCCAGCGGCACCATGTCGCCCGCGGCGGTGCGCGTGTAGAAACGGTCGATGTCTTCGGGCTTGCTGCGGAACTCCGGCTCGGCCTGCACCAAGACCTGCCAGGGATGGCCGAACAGGTTGAAGTCGTTCACGTAGAGGCCGCCGAGAAAAGTTTGCAGCGTGTTGTAGGCTTCGGTGACGGGGATGCCGAGGGTTTGCACCTTATCGAGATTCACGTCCACGGCGTAGGCGGGAACGTTGGGCCGGAAGGTGCTGATGGCGGTAGCGGCTCAGGCCGCTTGTGTGCCGCATCGAGCATGAGATCGCCGGCGCGCGCGAGGTCCTGGATGCTGCCGCCCGCCCGGTCCTCCAGCATGAATTGGAAGCCGCCGGTGGTGCTGAGGCCGAGAATGGGCGGCGGGCCGAAGGCGAAGGTGGTGGCCTCTGGAAGAGCGCCGAGCTCGCGCTGCATACGCGCGACGATGGCAGCGAACTGCACGTCCCTTTCGGTGCGTTCGTCCCACGGCTTGAGCCGGCAGATCAGGGTGGCAACGTTTGAGGCGCTGGTGCGTGTGGCGATATCCAGGCCACCCAAGGCGAGATGCCCGGCGATACCAGGCATCCTGCCGACCATCTGCTCGATCTTGCGCGTGGCGGCGTCCGTGCGGTCGCGCGAGGCGCCGTCGGGGAGCCGTATGGAAAGGTAGATGGTCCCTTGGTCTTCATCGGGCAGGAAGCCGGCGGGCAGGTGGCGGAACAGCGCGCCGGCGACTAGCCAGAAGCAGAACAGCGCCACCAGCGCGAAGGCCGATTTGCGGATGAGTCCGCTCACTCCCAACAGGTACTTGTTGCGGGTGCGATCGAAGGCCCGGTCGAAGGCTGCGAAGAACCGCCCCAGCGGGCCGCTCGCCTTCATCTTCGGGCGCAGCAGAATGGCGCTCAGCGCCGGACTGAGCGAGAGCGCGTTGAACGCGGAGATCAACACTGAGGCCGCTATGGTGAGCGCAAACTGTTTGTAGATCTGCCCGCTGATGCCGCCCAAGAACGCCACGGGGATGAAAGCCGCCGCCAGAATGCACGCGATCGCAACCACCGGCGCCGACACTTCCTCCATGGCGCGAATGGCCGCATTGCGCGGCGTCAATCCTTCGTCGATATGGCGCTGCGCCGCCTCCACCACGACGATGGCGTCATCCACCACGATGCCGATCGCCAGCACCAGCCCGAACATGCTGGTCATATTGATGGAGAAGCCGAGCAGCGGGAAGAGCGCGAACGTCCCGACGATGGCGACGGGCACGGTGAGCAGGGGAATCAGCGTGGCGCGCCAGTTCTGCAGAAAGACGAACACCACCAGAATCACGAGGCCGATGGCTTCGAACAGAGTGAGCTGAACATCCTTGATGGCGGCGCGCACGAAGATCGTCGAGTCATAGCCGATGATGTAGTCCATCCCCTCCGGGAAGCTCTTCTTGGCTTTCGTGAGAAAGTCGCGGATCCGCTGGGCGGTGGCCACGGCGTTGGCGCCCGGAGACAGATAGACGATGATGTTGCCGGAGGGGCGGCCGTTCACGCGGTTGAAGCCGGCGTAAGTCTGAGCGCCGAGCTGCACGCGGCCGACATCGCGGATGCGCAGCAGCGACGTGTCGGGCAGCGCGCGCAGCACGATGTCTTCGAACTGAGCCGGATCGACCAGGCGGCCCGGCGCGCTCACCGAATACTGAAAATCGGTCCCCGGCGGCGACGGCGGCTGCCCGAACGTTCCGGCCGGGTTCTGCCGGTTCTGCGCGCCGATGGCGCCGGCGACGCCGGTAGCCGTGACGCCGAACTTGGCCATCTTGTCGGGGTTCACCCACACGCGCATGGAGTAGATCTGCGCCGTGCCCAGCCGCGCCTCGCCTACGCCATCGATACTGGCGATCTGGTTCAGCAGGTTGATCTGCCCGTAATTGGCCAGGAACAGCGAGTCGTAGCGGCTATCGGGCGAATTGAGGCTGATGGCCATCAGGAAGGCCGTCGAAACCTTCTTCACGATCACGCCCTGCTGCTGCACTTCGACCGGCAGGCGCGGCATGGCGATGTTCACGCGATTCTGCGTCTGGACGGTCGCCATGTCGGGATTGGTGCCCAGTTTGAAAGTGATTTGGATGTTGAGCGAGCCGTCGTTGCCGCTGCTCGACAGGAAGTACAACATGCCGTCGAGGCCGATCAACTGGTCCTCGATCGGTTGCGACACGGTCTTCTCCAGATCCTGCGCATTGCCGCCCAGGTAGTTCGCGGTGATTTGCACCACGGGAGGAACCACTTCGGGATACGCGGCCACGGGCAGGTTCGGAACGGCGACCGCGCCCAGAATGACGATCACGATGGCGACCACCATCGCGAAGATCGGATGGTCGATGAAGAAGCGCGCCATGGCTCAGCTCCCGGCTTTCGCAGTCTGAGGCACGACGACGGCGCCCGGCCTGACGCGCAACTGGCCTTCGATAATCACGCGGTCTCCCGGCTGGAGCCCGTCTTCGATCACCCATAGGCCGCCCACGCGGCCGCCCGTCGTCACCGGTCGCAGGGACACCTTGTTGTCGCGGTCCACGGTGTAGACGGTCTTGATATTCTGCAACTGCTGGACGGCCTTCTGCGGCACCAGCAGCGCACCGCGCCGTTCCTCGATTTGGACGCGCACGCGGCCGAACTGTCCCGGCATTACGGTGTGCCGCGGGTTCGGGAAGCGCGCTTGCAGCTCGAGGGTTCCCGTTCTCGGGTCCACCTGGTTCAGCGCGTTCTCGATGCGGCCCTTCCAGGGGAACTCGGAGTTGTCGGCCATCAGCAGCGTGAGCGGAAGATCGCCGCCCGGCAGGCTGCGGCCGCTCTTGGTCCACTTGAGAATGTCGGATTCCGTCACTTTGAAACGGACCCAGATGGGATCGAGCGGAACGATGGTGGTGAGCGGCTGCGGCGCGTTGGGGGGAACGAGTCCGCCGACCGGGACGAGCGTATCGCCGATGCGGCCGCCGATGGGCGCGCGGATGGTGCCGTACTCGAGGTTCAGCTCGGCGGTTCTCAGCGCGGCTTTCTGCGATTCCACCTTGGCCTGCATGGAATCGATCTGCGTGCGCGTTGAAAGCGCGGTTTGGTCCACGGCGGCCTTGAGGGCCTTCACGTTCGCCTCGTTGGCGCGGAGCGCGGCCACGGCTGCATCCATATCCTGCTGCGACGCGGCGCCGGCCTCGACCAGTGGCTTGAGACGCTCGTTGTCCTGCTGGGCCTTGACGAGATTCGCCTCGGCGGACGCTAGATTGGCCTCGGCCTGCAAGAGGGCCACCTGGCGGCGGGCGAATTCCAGGTCGGCCTCGCTCTGCTTCAGGTTTGCCTCAGCCTGCGCGACGCTGGCCTCGTACGGCCGCAGATCGAGAACGTACAGGACCTGACCGGCTACCACTTCGGCGCCCGGCCGGAACATCCACTTTTCGATGTAGCCTTCGACGCGGCCGCGAACCTCGACCATGTCTCGCGCATAGGTCTGCGCCGCGAAATCGGCGAAGATCGGGACGTCGGCAGGCTGTACCTCGGTTACGATCACGGGGACGGCGGCAGCGGCGGCGGTGTGGGTAGGCCCGTCGGCCGCGCAGCCGGACATGAGAAGCAGGGCTGCCAGACCGGCTAGTCCCAAGATCGTATGAATGCGTTTTTCTGAGTTCATCATTTCACTTCACTCACTCGTGGCCCATGCCCATGGCGGCAAGAATGATAGAGGCCGCGGCCTCCTCGCCAGGTTTTGAGCTGACCATCAGATCGTAAAGATGCCGATGCGCCCAGTCCTGGCCGAAGTTCAGGCGTACGTAGCGGGCGCGCTCCGCGTCCATGGTGCGGATCAACTTAGGAACGTCGGTTCCCTTGCCCGCGCGGTTGCCGACCCGCGCTACTTTTCGATCCCACGGCGCGTACACAAAAACGTGAAACGCCTCGGGGCACGTTTGCAGGACGCATTGCGCGCCGCGGCCGACTACTACACGGTTCCCGACTTCGTAGGCGTGCTCGATCAGCGCGCGCGTCAATTGGGCCATGGTTTCGGCGTCGAAGATTTCCGAGGTGGCCGGCCTTGCGACGCCTTCGAAAGCTCCATACCACAGCCCGTGACGGCTCAGCCGATGCGCCCACGTGTCAACTCGCTCGTCGAACTGCCGCGCCAGGGCGGGGTCGACGTGCGCGGCGCGGGCGATCTCGTCGATCAAGGCGCTGTCGAGCAGCTTCCAGCCCAGGCGCTCAGCCACGAGGCCGGCGATGCGGGCGCCGCCACTGCCGTATTCCCTGGCCACCGTTAAGACTCGGTACATACCGCCAGACCTTTCCAGACCATGTCGAACAGGAAGTCAACGTCGTTCGCGGCGCTCTCGCGCGACCAGCCGAACACGCGCTGAACGATGAGCCCGCGAATCATTTCGCAGATGGTGAAAGCCGCCGCGTCCGTGCGCACGGCGCGGATCTGGCCCCCGGCGGCCGCCTCTTCGAGCACCGCCCCGAGCGTCTTGACTTGCTCGAGATACAAGCTCCTGAATTCTTTGGTCAGGTGGGTTGGGCCGAAGTTACCGAATTCCGAGTGGTAGATCTTGACCATGTCCCGGTTCGCTTCCGCGTAGCGAACCCGGGTTTCGATGAAGGCCCGAACTTTCGCCGCCGGCGCGGGGGCCAGGGCCAAATTCCGCTTGATCTGGTCGAGCAGGCGCGACATGCCCTGCCTCAACGCGGCCAGGTAGATCTCCCGCTTGGAGGGAAAGTAGAGATACACGGTGCCCTTGGCCAGACCGGCGGCTTCGGCGATCTCGTCCACGGTGGCGCCCTCGAATCCGCGCCGCGCGAATACTTTGCGTGCGGCGTCCAGAATCTCCGCGCAGCGGAACTCGGAGACCACGGCCTGCTTCGACTTGCGGATTGCTGGCATGGGTTGGACTGACTAATGGGTCAGTTTACCATACGCATGGGTCAGTGGCGGCGGCGGAGGCGGCCAAGGGCCTGGGATTTGTGGCAGACTGTAAGCTCGTATGCGACACCAACTCACCATCGCCTCCCTCTCGCTCCTTGCTCTTTCGGCCGCGTTCGCACAGACCCGGACCATCTCGGCCGATTATGCGAAGATCCGCGGCGACCACAGCAAGGTCTTCAAGGAGTGCATCGGCGCCGGGCGCGCCAACGAAGGACTGCGCGCGGACTGGCAGGAACAGCTCGCGCTCGTCCAGAAGGAAATCGGGTTCAAGTACATTCGCATGCACGGGCTGCTGCACGACGACATGGGCGTCTACAAGGAAGACCGCCAGGGTAACCCGATTTATAACTGGCAGTATATCGACAAACTCTACGACTTCCTGCTGAGCGTGCGGCTGAAGCCGTTCGTCGAGCTGGGCTTCATGCCTGCCGGCCTGGCCAGCGGCAACAAGACTGTCTTTTGGTGGAAGGGCAACATCACGCCGCCGAAATCGTACGAGAAGTGGGCGGACTTCATCCGCGCGCTCACGCGGCATTTTGAGGAGCGGTACGGGCACGACGAGGTGAAAACCTGGTACTTCGAGGTTTGGAACGAGCCGGATCTCAAGGGATTCTTCGCGGCGGACCTCAATGAATACCTGAGGCTCTATAAGACGACGGCGGAGGCGATCAAGAGCGTCTCGGCCGATTACCGCGTCGGCGGGCCGGCGTCCGCGATGGCGTATGAGTTCGAGACCGCGCTGGTTGAATACTGCGCGGCCAACCACGTGCCGATCGACTTCGTCTCCACGCATTCCTACGGCGTCAAGGAGGGCTTTTTCGACGAGACCGGCTGGAAGGGCACGGTGCTCGACACCGATCCGGCGTCCGTGAGCGGCCGCATGATCCACTCGCGCGAACTGCTCCGCGCTTCGAAGCTGCCGAACCTGGAGCTGCACTTCACCGAGTGGAGCTCGGCCTACACGCCGACGGACCCGATTCACGATCAGTATCACCAGGCCACGTTCATCCTGGACAAAATCAAGCACGCGCAGGAGTCCGTGGATTCGCTCTCGTACTGGGTTTTCACGGACATCTTCGAAGAGAATGGGCCGCGCATGACGCCATTCCACGGCGGGTTCGGGCTGCTGAATTATCAGGGCATCAAGAAGCCGGCGTATTACGCTTATCGATTCCTGAACCGCCTGGGGCCGACAGAACTGGCGAACGCGGACCCGGCTTCGTGGGTGACCCGAGACGCCGCCGGCGGCATACAGGCGCTCCTCTGGGACTTCACGCCGATCGCGCCGCCCCAGGGGATGAACGACCAGGTCTTCTACAAAGGCGACCTGCCTCCGAAGCCGAAGGGCAAGGTGCGGTTGGAAATTGCCGGCGTGCCTGACGGCACTTACTTAGTCGAGTTATTCCGCACTGGATACCGCGTGAACGACGCTTACTCGACTTACCTGGCGCTCGGTTCGCCCAGCCAGCTTTCGCGGGCGCAAGTTGCCGCCATTAAGCGGGCCAACGACGGCGGGCCGTCATCGGGCGAGATCGTCAAGATATCGGGCGGCCGTTTCGCGCGCGAGTTCGACATGCGGGAGAACGACGTGTTCCTGGTGACGCTGACGAAGATGTAGCGTCAGGATCAGCGCCCGATCATGAGGAAGCGTGCGAGCGCCGCTCCAAAGCCAAACAGGCCGCCGCCCCAGTATGTCGCCAGGCGGCTGGGCTGTCCTCCCTGCTGCCGACGCCACTTCCCGAAGTAATGCATTGCCAGCCCGGTGGCGAGCGGTGCCAGCAGCACACTGAATCCTGGGAACACATGGGTTCTCGAGACGAGGCGCAGGGGGAACGGAAACGAACTGCCGATGCCGACGGCGACGCCCAACGCGAAATAGCCAGCGACGGCAGCGGACGCGGGACGCACTGGCCGGGGCGCAAGATGCTCGCTCAGAATTGATACGGGTTCGGCCAGCGGTTTGGCAAACTCTGCAAATAACTCGGCGAGCGCTACGAGGGCGCCTTCCAGCAGCAGTTCTAAGAGCAGCTCGAGGAAGAGCGCAAGCAGGGCTGCCAGCAGGTTTACCATACCAAGAAGACGTTAGAGCCCGACCGCTATTTCACGGCCCCTACCCCCTCAGTACGGCAAGTGGTTGGGCTGCAAGTCCCTCTCGTTCTCGCCGCCGGGGCGCACCAGGAGCCACTGGACGCGCTTTTCGGCGGCGACGAAGCCGGTGGGCCGGGTGAGCGTCAACTCCAGCGTCAGGGCGGTCATGGTGTCTTTCGGCTGCCAGGCGCCGGCAATGGTGGCGGGCGCGGCGAGATCGGGGAACTCACGCTCGCCCGACGCAACCAGGGCGCCACGCTGATCGCGCACTTCCCAGCGCAGACGGTAATCGTGCAGCGGGTAGGAGGGCAGTTCCGTGGAGGGGCGCATGGCGACGGTGGCGTTGAAACGGGAGGGCGGGAAATACGAGCCGCCCACAAACGCCGCCTCAATCCGCGCCGGCGCATTCAGTTCCTTCCACACATAGTAAGACGGGCGGCGCTGGTAATTCTCATCCACCACGCCGTGGTCCACGTAGCCTTCCGTGTAACCGGGCCACAGATTGCGGTGCGACTTGTAGTCCTGGTAGCACCATAGCAGCGCACCGATAATCCAATCGCGCTTGCCAAACTCGGCCAATTGGGAGCGGATGATCTGCACTCGCAGACGGTCGCCCTCCCTCGAGTTTTTCCCGAAGACGCCGGGGACGCCGAACTCCGAGATCAGCACGGCTTTGTTCGGAAAGAGCCGGTCAACCTTGTCCAAGGCGGCGGGCAACAGGGTGGCCGGGCCGGACCAGGTTCCGAAGTACTGGTTCATCATGATGAAGTCGGCGTCGTTGGCGGCGTCGTCTTCGGCTTTCTCGATGCCGGGCAGCCCGTCGTCTGCGAAGGTGACGAAGCGGTCCGGATCGATCTCGCGAATGAGCGCTTTCATCTGGCGGAAGTAGGCGCGGCCTTCCGGCGTGGCGGTCTCGCTCTCATTGCAGACGCTCCACCCGAAAATGCTGGGGTGGTTGCCGTCCTGCTCGATCATCTCGCGCATCATCTGCCGCGCCAGCGCGATGAGCTTCGGGTTCGCCATCTGCTTGCCGGTCATCTGCCAGATGGGAATCTCCGGAACCAGCAGAATGCCGTTGCGGTCGGCGAAGTCGAGAATAGCCGGATTCTGAGGATAGTGGACGGGGCGCGTGATGGTGACATCGAGCGACTTCATGTCGCGCCAGTCGTGCAGGATGGTGCCGCGGGTTTCGGCCAGGCCCTCCCAGGGCGATTCCTCATGGCGGGTGATGCCGGACAGGCGCACGCGCTCTCCGTTGATGAGCAGGTGACGGTCGCGCAGCTCGATGGTGCGGATGCCGAACGTGTCCGCCTGCGTATCGAGCGGCCGGCCCGCGGCCTCGGCGACCTCCACGCGCATCTGGTAGACGTTGGGATGATCGATGCTCCACAGCTTCGGCGCGGCCACATGCAGAGCCACGGGAACTTCGTTCTTGCCGGGAGCGAGTTCGATTTCGTGCGGCTCGGAAGCGGCGGCGACAGAACCGTCCGGAGCCACCGCGCTGGCGGTCAGGCGCACGTGCCGCGGCCGGGCGCCGGCGTTCTCCAGGAACACGCGGTCGGAAATCTCCGCTGCCCCGGAGGCCACTGTGCTGCGGATCTGCTGGCGGCGGACAAACACGTCTTCGCTCACCGCGATCCAGACGTCGCGCACGATGCCGCCGTAATGCCACCAGTCATACCAGATGCCTGGAGCCAGCCGCATCGCCCAGCCTGGGATGGTGGCCAAGCCGGGACGGTTATCGATCTCGAGAGCGAGGTAGTTGGTCTCGCGCGCCTGCGGCCCGATGTCGAAGAAGTACTCCGTATGGCCGCCCTCATGCTCTCCCAGTTCCGTGCCGTTCAGCCAGACGCGGGCTCTGTAGAAGGTTGCGCCGAAGTGAATCTCGAGGTGCTGGCCGAGCAGCGCTTTCGGAATCGCGATCCGCTTGAAGTACCAGGCGACGCCCTCGTAATCTTCGTGTGCGCCGATGTTCCAGGTGTGCGGGACGGACAGCGCCTCGGTTCCGGCGGGCAGGGACTGCGGCCATCCCAGCTTCCGGCCTTCCTGGTTCGGATCGGTTCGAAATCGCCAATCGTCGTTGAGGCCGATGCGGGTGGACGCCTGGGACACAGCGGCGAAGACGAGACACAATAGGAGCGGCAGTTTTCTCATAGTTCCTCTCGCGGGTCGCCGCTTATGGGGCGGCCACCGAATACTGAAGGCTCTGCTCGGCCGAATCGTCGCCTTGCTGGGCCGTGATCCTCACCTCATAGGCTCCGGCCTGAACCGGAGTTCCGCCGATTACCACCGGGATGGTTCCAGAGGAGTCCGGAGCGGCCAGACCGGCTTCCTGCTCGGCGATCACGTCGCCGTCGCGCAGCACCTCGATCTGCACCGTCACCTTTTCCTGGTTCGCCTTGTTGGGGTAGACCGAAAAGTAGATGTAAGGCTTCGCGCCGGGAGCCACGGTGGGGGCGATCTCCGGAACCACCTGCCTGCCCTTCAACTGGAACGGATCGGTGGGATCGCCCTGGCCGACCACCGCTTCGATCTGCTTGACCAGGATCACGCTGCTCACGCTGAGTCCTTTCCGCTCGTCATTGGAGATCGGGATCTCGCCCGTAGTCGAGCGATGCCCTTCCTGGTCCATCAACACGGTCTCGATCGTATAGCGGCCAACGGGCAGGTCGAGCGGGTGCGAGTACGAGATGGGCGTGGTCCGGGCCGAAGCCAGGTTCTCGTCCAGGACTTCATAGGCGGAATCCTGGCTAAACTTGTCCACCACGTTCCCGTCCGCATCCCTGACCAACGCGACCAGCGACAGATGCATCCGATGCTTCTTCTGCTCGCCACCCGCGAACCCGACGTTGCTTACGGCATGGCCGTCCTCTTCGGCCGGCGCCTTGGCGGAACCCCGATCGAAAGGCCGCGAGGCGGCAGCGCGTTCGGAATCCGTACCGTTGCGGGACAGGGTTACGCGCAAGGCTGTGTCCGGGTCATCCTTGTTGAGGAGGACCGAAAGCCGGTCGCCGGGCTTCAACAAAGAATCGCGCACCGGGCTCCCGTCCTCTTTCTGGAACTGGGTGTCCGCAGACACGCGGAACCGCAGCAGACGCTTGCCCGTGGTCGCATCGAGGAACAGATCTTTTTCGCCGAGCTCTCTCAACGTCCCATCGACCGCGCGGAAGGTCATCCCCGGGACGGGGGTCGCCGTCAGATTCGCAATCGGCACCTCGTACACCACGCCGAACTGGGAGGTCTCCCCTTCGGGCCGGAACTGGAATGCACTCAACCGGAAGTCGAAGGCGTGCGGTAGAGGCTTCTCGCTCAAAGCCATCAGCGCGGCCATCTCGAAGGGCTTCAGGGGCGATCCCTTGATGGCGGGCATGGCGAAGTACCCGGCCCGGCTCTCGACCTTCAGATCGGGACGGGCCAGCTTGATCTCGATCTTCCGCAGACGGCCGTCGTACTTGTCGGAGGGAGGATGATAGACCGCCTCGTAATGGGTGCCCATGTCGTCGGCGATGCGCTGGAACGGCTTCCGGTCGCCCGACTTGACGATCAGGAACCCTCCCGTGGCCTCAGAGAGCGAGCGGAGAACGCCCTGCTGGTTTGTCGTGCGCGCCGCATCGTTGGTGCTACCGTCCTCCCGGTCCCGTCCCATGGTGACCGAGGGAGGAGGCCCCGTGGGCGTCATGGCGCCCGGGGCAGCCCCGCCAGCCGCAATGCCGGTTTGACCCGCATTGAGAGCCCCGGCGACGGCGATGTTGGCCATCAACGATCCTGAAGCGTCGCTCTGGCTCGCAGTGGTGACGGAGTAAATGGTCACACCGGCCTTGTTCGCTGCCGCGGCGACCCTGGTCAACCGCTCGGCACTGCCCATTTCAGCCAGACCGGGGCTGAGGAGCAGGACCGTCTTGCGGCCGGGCAGAATTCCAAACAGACGGACCATGCCGAGCATCAACTCCGTCTGGGGGTTTGTCGCCAGGCCGGTGGGCCCGCTGGTGTCGATAGACACGGATTTGCCCAGATCCGCGCCGCTCACGTGAAGTCCGGCCTCATCGGCGTATACCACGCCCGGGTTCGCCTTCAGAAGCGCGCCTGCGGCGGCGGCAAAATCGACGGGGGCCAAGGCGAAGCCGTTCTTGGAGGCCTGGACGACGCCGTTGCGGTCGGTGGTGAACGGCTGCAGCACGGCCAGACCCGGATCCAGGTGGAAAACTCCCACCCATGTGTCCGCCGGCAGGTCGCTGCCAATAAACTCGCGGGCCGCATCGACGGCCCATTTCTCCTTGGCCGGATTCACGTTCTGGAAAACGACGCACACGACATTCAGCGACCGCAGCGGCAGGGAGGCTGACTTTGCCTTAGCGGCCGCGCCGGAACCGGCGGGAGTTGCGGCCGCCGGCTGCGCCTCGCGCCCGGTCACGAGCCGGAAACTGAGGACCTGCTGCCGCACACCGTCCTCGTAAACCTCTACGTCGCCAGGCTGGAGCGTCTTTACGATCTTGCCCTTCTTGTCGCGCACCACCATGTCGAGGTCTACCTCGCTGACATTGGCACGGATCGTAGCGCCGGAGGGAACTGGAGGCGTGTCCCCAGCCCTGGCCACGCCGGCCAAAGCCCAGCAAAAGACGCACAGAACGGTAAGGCTCATAGTCTTCTGCATCGCGTTCATCCTCTCCTTCGGAGGCTCACTGGGCGGCTTCTCCCATGTATTTGATGTCCGACGAAGTGGCGTACTTGCGGTAATTCTGGAACACCCTGTCCCATCGTACGGGCTGCCGCGATGCCTGCAGATACATCCAGGTGGCACGCTGCGGCACCAGATAGCGCTTGTCCGCGATCCGAACGTGGTCGTAATCGACCGCGATGGCCGATTGGTGGATCGGGAAGTTCGGGGGCAGGTCCACGGCCTCCACGACGACGCGCCTGGTGTCCAAGGTATTCGCATCGATCAAAACCAATCCCCGATAGGCTGCCACCATGTGGGTTCCTTGATCGCCCCCCGGAGACAGCATGTATGCCGAATGCTGGCGCGACACCTGATATTGAAAAACGTGAACCCGGATGCCCTTGACCTCCGCCATGCCCTGCCACTCGATCTGGGCGGCGTTGCTCTCGTTGAAGACCGCGCCGAGCAGGCCTCCGAATTCGCCTCGAAGCGCGAGCTTCTTCATGGAGCCCGGCACATTGGCCACTTCCCTGGCGGTAAGAGGCTCGGCTTTCTCGGAACCTCCGACGTACTGCAGAAGGTCGGTGTCAATCATGGCCGGGACCCACTGCGCGGCGCCTTTCTTCTTCCAGAACATGGTTGTGGTTCTGGTGCAGACGAAATCGGGAAGGGCACTCCTGTAATCGGCGGCCCGCTCCCTGGCCACGGCCAGGATGCGCTTCACTTCCGCTGGATCGGGCTTCTGCGAGCCCGGAAGCAGCTTCACGTTCAGCAGAGCCTCCGGCGCTTCGGCCGCCCCGCCGGCCTTGGCAGCAGCGGCGGCTTGCCTCAGCGCGCCCGCTCCCTCGGCCGCGACGCCCGCTTTCGCGGCATCCGCCGCCGGCTGGCCCAACGCCGGTGGGGTAAGCACCTCGAAGTTCAGCTCGCGCTCCAGCGACTCCTTGCCTTGGGTCACTTTGACCAGAAGCTGATAGTGGCCCTTTTCGAGCGATTCACGCTTGAGCATGACGCTGGCGGGGATGGGTGAGCCCGGACGATGATCGAGGAGCTTGACCGCAGGCCGGGCCACGACCCGCTTGTCCCGTTCCACTTCGAGGGCCACATGCGGAGGCGTGGCGATCTTGGCGTCGGGCGCTACGAGAAAGAACGCCTGCACGTCGCGATCCGCCCATTTCCAAACCGGAATCAGCAGCGGCACCACGCGCCCATCCTGGTAGCGGAGCTGGTCATCCGGGTCGCTCTTGGGTTCGAGCGGCTCGAGGCCCGTCACCAGGAATAAATCGCAAAGCGAGAGCTCCGGCGCCAAAGACAGGGAGAAAGAAGTGCTCCGGGAACTAAGCTTGTTCGCTTGCCGATCGAAGACGGCGGCGTCCAGCCGGTAGTCGCCGGGAGGCAGCGCGAAACTCCGCTGGAAAGTATACGCGTTATCGCGCCCTGCGCCGAGGGCCTCGCTTTCCATTTGATCGGAAACGTCCTGGCTGAACGTGCGCACCACCTGGCCTTTGGCGTCCTTCACCAGGGCCAGCACGGAGAAGTGCGTCTCGCACAGCACCGAGGACGCATCCGCTCTACAGTCCACGCCGGAGAGAGGCATTTCCAGAACCACTTCGCCGCGGGCCTTGCCGTCCACCTGCCCAAGATGCAGGACATCCGCCTGGAAGGGGATCGTCAGTGTCCTTTGCGGGGAGCCCAAGGCCTTGAGCATCGGGACCTCGAAGGGCGCCGTATCCACTCCGGCATCCGCGGGGACGTCGAAGTAACCGTTGCCGGATTGGACTCGCACGTGAGGACGGCTCACGCGCACGGACCGCCGGCGGAACTGGCCATTGGCATCCTCGTTGGGCGCAGCGTAGGCCGCCTCGTAGTAGGTGGTGAGGTCGTCGGCGATCTTTCGAGCGGAGGGTTCCAGATCGCCCAGCCGGCGGATGTAGAACCCACCGGTCGATTCGGCCAGATCCTTGAGCGGCACGGGCGGGCCCAATTCGGAATCCAACTGGATGAAGGTGAAGGGCAGCGAATCGGCTCCGGACTTCGCCGCGGCCGCCGGGGCTGGGTGGCCGTCGCTCGAATCGAGGATCAACGACTCCTTTTTCTCGAGCGACGAGCTGAGACCGGCTGTGTTCACCGTAAAGATGACCACGCCCGCGCGGTTGGCGCTGCCGGCGATCGCGCGCAACTGCTCGGGCAAGGCCGACCCCAACTGGACGCCATCCGAAAAATAGACGATGGCCTTGCGACCCTGGAGGGCCCCTTGCTGGCGGGCCAGAGCCACGAGACCGGAAACGGGAGGACGCAGCCTCTCATCGCGCTCGATGCGGTCCCACCGCTCGAGAGTGCGCTGGGCATTCAGAGCCAACTCGCCCGTGCCCGCCCGGGACAGGGCGCCAGGTTTTCCGGCCGAGCTCGCCGCCGCTTCTATCGCCCCGTACAGTAGAGCGGGGTCCTGGGTAAACGTCTGCAGCAGCTCCAGCCGTTCGCCGGTGCGCCAGACCGAAAACGACGCACCCGTGCTTGCGAGCGAGCTCAACATCCCGTCTGCCGCTTTGCGCGCCGCGGGGGCGGCATAGGGGTCCAGCGCGTCGAAAACAAAAGATACGAAGCGGGGTTCGGCCGATCCCGGCTTGCCATTCATCAAACGCAGCCGGGCGATCTTCACGGGCGTGCCGCCGTCGGAGATGCGGATCTCCTCGGCGTGCAGGTCGGTCACGGGATTGCTGTGGTTGTCGCGCGCGACAAAATCGACCACGACTTCGCTCACGCCGGTTATGGCGCTTGGCGGCGGCGGCGGCACTGCGGCGGCGCCAGGATTTTGCGCTTCGACCACAGCGTTCAACATCAGGAACGACGACCCGAGTACGAACCTACAGCGCATGATGATCCCTGGCAGCGGAGAGAACCCGCGAACCATTCTACTCCAGAATCGACGGTTCCCTGCTGGGGCGTAGGCCGACCGTGCCACCCGTCACTTTTTGGGCTGCCACGCGCTGAGCGGAGAGGAGGCGATAAGAAACTGGATGGTCCCACAAGGTATCGTGGGCACCGCGAGAGGCGTCGCCCGCGGGCCCGATGTTACGGGCTATCCTGGTTCCCGTGGAGCCGTTCCGATTTGTGTGCGTGCCGGCGTGCACGAGTTGTTGCCGCGAGAAGGGCTTCGTCTACCTGAGCGAGGAGAACCTGAGGCGCGCAGCCGCCTTCCTGCGCCTCACGCCGGCCGCCTTCGAACGCAAGTACGTTTACCGCACCAAGCACCTGCTGCGGTTCCGCAAGCCGCGCGGGGCCCAGTGCCACTTCCTGAGGGAGCAGGGCTGCGCCATCCACCCGGTGAAGCCCGCCCAGTGCCGCGCCTTCCCCTTCTGGCCCGAACTGGTTGCCGACCGCGCCGGGTGGAGCGCCACCGCAGCCTACTGCCCCGGTATCGGTTGCGGACCGCCCGTGCCCATCGAGACCGTGCATCGGATCGTCACCGAGATGCGGGAGAGCTACCCCGGCGTCTACGACTCTTGACCGCTGCCGCCGGGCCCGACGGGCAGCGGGGGGGTTGAGAGTTTGCCGCGCGCCAATTTCTTGGCGCCGGTCGGAGCCGTAATGGCCGGTAGGCGCTGGCCGCCGGTTTGGCTCCGCGATTGCATACGAGTTTGCGATGCTCGATCCGGTGGCGTCTAGTATCGAACGTTACATGGACCTGCTCGCCGCCCGTCAGAAGCTGGTCACCTCCAACATCGCCAATGCCGAGACCCCCGGCTACCGGACTATGGATGTCGACTTCGAAAGGGAGTTCCGCAGTATGGTGGCGGGCGCGCAGCCGCAGGCGGTCGAGGTCCCTGGTCTGACGGTGAACCACGACGGAAACAACGTCAGCCTGGATCGGGAAGCGCGGCTGCTGGGCGAAAACGCTCTGCGCTTCAACGTGGCGGAGACGCTGTTGAAGAGCGAGTTGCAGACGATGCGCGAGGCCATTTCCGGAGGCGGTGGCGGCACATGAGCCTGTTTTCTGCATTGTCGGTCAGCGCCTCGGGCTTGCAGGCGCAGCGGACGCGGGCGGAGCTGCTGGTCGAAAACCTCGCCAACGCGGAGACGACCCGGACTCCCGAAGGCGGTCCCTATCGCCGCAAGGACACCGTATTCTCGGCCGAGCCGGTCGCCTCGCCTTTTGGCAGCGTATTCGAAAACGAGATCGGAGCTCAAGGCACCGGGGTCCGCGTCTCCGACGTCATCGAGGACACCAGCGCACCCGAAAAACGTTACCTGCCCGGGCACCCCGACGCCGATGCCCAGGGCTACGTCGCCTTCCCCCATATCAACCCGGCCGAGGACATGGTGGACCTGATGTCGGCTACGCGCAGCTATGAGGCAAACGTGGCCGCCATCACCGCGGTGAAGGACATGATTACGCACTCGATCGATCTGCTGCGTTAAGGAAACGCCTATGATTCCGCCGGTGAGTCCGATCGGAGCCGTGACGGGGACGTTCGTGGCGCCCGCGGCCGCAGGGGCCAGCCAGGGTACGGGATTCCAATCTCTGTTCGAAAAGGCTGTTTCCGGGGTAGAGAACCTGCGTCAGACTGCCGATCAAGGAGTCGAGCGCTTTCTAGCGGGCGAAGGAGAGGAATTGCACACGACGGTGATGGCCACGCAGAAAGCCGAATTGGCGTTCGAATTGTTCCTGCAGGTGAGGAACAAAGTGGTCTCGGCGTACCAGACGATCATGCAGATGCAGGTTTAGGACGTTACCCGGAGACGCGGGCGCCGCATCGTTCGCCGCGTGGCGGGCGCGGGGCGGCGGCCTGGCGCATAACGAATGAATCAGATCAAAGCCCTCATCGCGAATCTGAACCTGCGCCAGCGCATCCTGATCCTGGCGGCCGCCGTGCTAGTGGCCGGCAGCCTGATCGGCTTCACGCACTGGAGACGCGAGCAGGACTTTCGCCCGCTGTACACGAACCTGGCGCCCGAAGACGCGGGTGCGGTGGTTCAGAAGCTGCGGGAGAGCGGAACCGAGTTCCGCCTCTCGGAGAATGGAACGACGGTGCTGGCGCCCTCCGAGCGCGTGGCCGAGTTGCGGCTCCAGATGGCTACGGCGGGCCTGCCCAAAACCGGCCGGGCCGGCTTCGAGCTCTTCGACAAGACCAACTTCGGCGTGACGGACTTCGCCGAGCACATCAACTTCCGGCGCGCTCTCGAGGGCGAGCTCGAGCGTTCGATCATGGCGCTGGCCGAGGTCGAAAGCGCCCGCGTCCACCTGACTTTCTCGAAAGACTCGGTGTTCCTCGAATCCCAGCAGCCGGCCAAAGCAAGCGTCCTGGTGAGGCTGAAACCGGGGGCGCGGCTGACGCCTCCCAATGTGCAGGCGGTCTGCCACCTGGTGGCCAGCGCGGTCGAGGGACTGGCGCCCGAAGCGGTGACGGTGCTGGACATGAACGGCAACCTGCTCAACCGGCCTCGCGCAGCGACCACCGACGGCGAGCAGTCCTCCGAAGCCGCGCTCGACTATAAGCAACATGTCGAGAAGGATCTGCTGACCAAGATCCACTCCACGCTCGAGGCCGTGGCCGGCCCCGAGAAATATCGCGCTGGTGTATCGGTAGAGTGCGATTTCAGCGGCGGCGACGAGACCGAGGAAGCGTTCGACCCGGCGCGTTCGGTTATGACCCGGTCCCAAAAAACGGAGGACATCAGCGGGGCCAACTCCGCTTCCGGAGTGCCGGGGACCGCCTCGGCGCTGCCGCGGCCGTCTTCGCGGCCGGGCTTGGGCAGCCTGGGAATGACCCGGCGCACCGAGAGCATCGATTACCAGACCAGCCGCACCGTGCGGCGCGTCCGGCTGCCGGAGGGTAACGTGAAACGGATCTCGGCGGCGGTCCTCCTCGACTATGGACTGCACTGGGAAGGCAGTGGCCCAAAGGCGAAACGCATCCTCGAACCGCCATCAGCCGAGCGGCTCCAGGCCATCCGGGACCTGGTGGCCGGGGCAATCGGCCTCAATACTTCGCGGGGCGACCAGTTGGTGCTGGAGAGCATCCCCTTCGAGCAGACGCTGGCGATCGAGCCTCCTCCGGCTCCCGCGGCGCCCCGAGCGCCGCCCCCAGGGATCGTATTGCCGCCGTGGGCGCAGCGCATCGTGGACCAGAAGTATGTGGCCGGCGGGATTGCGGCGGCCCTATTCATCGGGATCGTATTCGGGATGATGCGCCGGAAGCGCCGGCGGGGCGGCGTCGGCATGGTGGGCGCGTTGGGGGGCCGTTCGGCCGGGGAGCTCCCAGCCAGCCCTGCCGACATCGCTCAGCGGGAACTCGAGGCCCGGCTGGCCGACCAGCAGGCGACCAAGCAACGCCTGGAAGCCGAGGCGATGAGCGCACTCAAACTTCCGGCCGTCACTACCAAGAAAGCCGAGGTGCTGACCAAGCACATCGCCGAGAGCGTGAAGAAGGACCCCGTAGCAGCCGCGCAGATCCTCCGCACGTGGCTCAACGACATGGAGACCTAGGGCATGGTCCTCAACACCCAGTACGAGGAACGGGTCCCCGGGATTCAGAAGGCCGCCATTCTGCTAGTGGTTCTGGGAGATCAGGCCAGCGCCGAGATTCTGAAGCAGCTCGACGAGGAGGAGGTGCAGGAGGTCAGCCGCGAGGTGGCGCGGATCAGCCAGATCAGCGCCGAGCAGACCGAATCCGTGCTTGAAGAATTCCACCAGATGACCATCGCGCACGACTACGTGCTCAAGGGTGGCCTGGACTACGCACGCAAGCTGCTGGTCAACGCCTTCGGCCCGGAGCCGGCGCGGCGTCTGCTGGACCGTCTGGTGAAAACTCTGGGCGCCGAGATCACCACCTTCGATGCTCTCCAGAAGGCCGACCCCCAGCAGCTCGCCAAGTTCATTCACAGCGAGCACCCGCAAATGGTCGCGCTCATCCTCTCGCACCTGAGCGCCTCGCAGGCGGCCGCGTTGCTGGTGTCGCTGCCCGCCGAGTTGCGCGCCGACGTGGCCTTGCGCATGGCCAGCCTGGACCAGATCTCGCCGGAGATCATCTCCAAGGTCGCCTCCATCATCGGGTTGAAGCTCAAGGCGTTGGGCGAATTCAGCCGCGAAACGGTGGGCGGCGTCCGCGCGGTCTCCGAAATGTTCAACCGCCTCGATTCCTCGACCAGCAAAGAGATCCTGGAGAAGATCGACGCGCAGAACGGCACGCTGGCCGAGACCATCCGCCACCTGATGTTCGTCTTCGAGGACCTGCTGCTGGTGGATCCGGGCGGGATCAAAGAAATCCTGTCGCGGGTGGACCGCAAGCTGCTCACCATGGCTCTCAAGGGCACCAGCGACGAGTTGAAAAAGCACTTCATGGACTGCATGTCCCAGCGCGGCGCGGAGATGATGCGGGAGGACATGGACGCCCTCGGGCCGGTGAAAATCAAGGAGGTCGAGGCGGCGCAGCAGCAGATCATCGCCATCGTGCGGCAACTGGAGTCGGAGGGCGTCATCAGCTTGAAGGGGGCCGTCGGCGAGCAGTACGTCGTCTGAGGGAGAGCCGATGCAGTCCATGCACTCGAAGATCCTCCGGGGCGAAGCGGCGCTGGCCGCCGAGCCGGTGGTATGGAAGCGCGTCGGTGGGGCCGTCACTCCCGGCGCGGCGCCGGGCCACGCAGCGGACCCTCGCGAATCGGCCGCCCTGCAGGCGCGCGTAACCGAACTGGAGAAGGACGCCGAGCGTCGCGAGCAGACCGCCTTACGCAAGGGAGTCGATCAAGGCCGGGCCGCCGCCGGGCAGGAGGCCGCGGCGCAACTGAAACCGGTTCTCGAACGCTTCGCCGCCACCATCAGCGAGCTCTCCTCGCACCGCCGCCAACTGCGACGGGACGCCGAAACCGACCTGGTGAAGCTGGCCATTGCGATTGCCCGCCGCGTGCTCCGCCGAGAGATTGCAACCGATCCGGACGCCTTGCGAGGGCTGGTCAAGGCCGCGCTGGAGAAGCTCGAAGGCCGGGAGATCGAGCGCGTCCGCGTCAATCCGGCCGATGCCGCGGCCGTCAAGCAGCATCTCGAGGCGGCCCGCATGTCAGCCAAATTCGAGGTAGTCCCGGAGCCGCGCCTGGAACGCGGGGCGGCCGTCTTCGAAACCTCGCGCGGAAACCTGGACGCCTCCATCGAGACCCAGCTCGACGAAATTCAGCGCGGTCTGGTCGACCGCATTCGGGCCTGATATGGAACGTCTCGACCTGGCCCCCCATCTCGCTTTCGTCGAACGCTCGGAGCCCTTCCGCTGGGAGGGCACGGTGGTCGACGTGGTGGGATTGTTGATCGAATCGGCGGGTCCGGCCGTGGCGCTCGGGGATTTCTGTGAGATACAGTCTCCCGGAGGGCAGCGGCTGCGCACGCAGGTGGTCGGCTTTCGCGACGGCCGCGTGCTGTCGATCCCGCTCGAGGAAACCGGCGGCCTGCAACTGGGGGACCGCATCGTGGCGCGGCGGGAAGCGTCGCGGGTCGAGGTCGGCCCCGGCCTGGTGGGACGCGTGCTCGACGGCTTTGGGAAACCGATGGATTCCGGCCCGCCCATCGAAGCGCGCGAGTCCTACGACCTGTATAAGGCGCCGCCCGGGCCGCTCGAGCGCGAGCATATCACCGAACCCCTGGTGACGGGAATCCGCGCCATCGACAGCCTGCTCCCCTGCGGCAAAGGGCAGCGGATCGGCATCTTCGGCGGCAGCGGCGTGGGCAAGAGCACCCTGCTCGGCGCCATGTCGCGCCACAACTTCGCCGACGTCACGGTGATCGGTCTGGTGGGCGAGCGCAACCGCGAGGTGCGCGCGTTTATCGATCATGACATGGGGCCGGAGGGGATGAAGCGGGCGGTGGTGGTCGCCGCCACTTCGGACCGCCCCGCGCCGCTCCGTGTGCGGGCCTGTTTCGTCGCCATGGCGGTGGCCGAGTACTTCCGCGATCAGGGCGCGAATGTGCTGCTGGTCATGGACTCCGTCACGCGTCTGGCCATGGCCCAGAGGGAAATCGGCCTGGCGGCGGGCGAGCCGCCCAGCCAGAAGGGCTACACCCCTTCGGTCTTCAGCCTGATGCCGCGTGTGTTCGAGCGCGCGGGCCGGTTCCGCAAAGGGTCGATCACGGCCTTCTTCACCGTCCTGGTGGAGGGAGACGACATGAACGATCCCATCGCCGACGCGGTGCGCGCCACCCTCGACGGCCACATCGTTCTCTCCCGGCAGCTCGCCGCAATGGGGCACTACCCGGCCATCGACATTCTGAGTTCGGTGAGCCGGCTGAGCTCCGCCATTGCCACTGGCGACCAGCGGCAGGCGGCGCAGCGGTTGCGCGAGGCGCTGGCGGCCTACCACCAGTCCGAGGACCTGATCCAACTGGGAGCCTACGTCTCGGGCTCGAACCCCAAGCTCGACGCCGCGATTAAGGCCCGCCCCTTGCTCCTCGATTTCCTGAAACAGGACGCCGGAGCCAAGTCGCCGCTGGCGGAAACCGCGGCGCGGATGCGCGAGCTCGCCGCGAAGATGCAGTAGCCGATGCACCGCTTTGAGTTCAGACTCGAGAGCGTTCTGGGCTGGCGGGCCGTGGAACTCGAGCTCGAAGAAGGCCGCCTCGAACGGCTTTTCACCGAGCGGCGGAGCTGGGAAGCCCAATCGCGGGCGCTCGAAGAGCGGCGCCGCGAGGCCGGGCAACTGATCGCGGCCAAGACCATCGACGGCCAGCAGCTCGCCGCCTTCAGCCACCACCGGCGCTACCTGGAGCGCGAGGCGGCGCAGCTCTGGGCCAAGCGTGGGGATTGCGAAAAGCGGATCGCGGCCCAGCAACAGCGCGTGGTCGAAGCCGAGCGCAAGGTCCGCCTTCTCGAGCGTCTCAAGGACCGCCGCTTGGGCGAGTGGACCCTCGATTTCAACCGCGAGATGGAAGCATTGGCGTCCGAGACATTCCTGGCCAAGTGGGCGCGGGAAAAACGGCGCGCGTAACGGACCGCACGCGCGCGCGGAACGCTCCTGCCGCCCGCTACTTAACGAACCTGGCCAGCCGCTGCCGCAGCGATTGGGGCGAGTCGGCCTCCAGGATGCACATCCGCCCCTCATAGCGCTGGGCGTTCACGCGCGCCAACTCGTGAACCAGGTTGATGGCGGCGCCGTCACCGGCCGGGATGCGAAACACGGTTCTGGCGAGCGGATCGAGCGGCAGCATTTCGTCGATCGCCGCGAGCAGCCGCTCGGTCCCCTGCCCCGTGCGCGCGGAAAGCGCAACCGCCCGAGTCTCCGTCTTCGACTCCACGCCGGACATGATGCGCCTCCGAACCGCTTCCGGCTGCGCTTCGCCCTCCGGCGCCAGGTTGACCTTGTTCAGCAACAGAAGCTGCGGCGTCTCTCCGGCCCCGATTTCGGACAGCACCCTCAGCACCTGCCCGATCTGGTGCTCCGCGTGTGGCGAGGACACGTCCACCACGTGCAGCACTAGCGCAGCCTCGGTAACTTCCTCGAGCGTGGCGCGGAACGCCTTGACCAGGTCCACCGGGAGGTTGCGAATGAAACCCACCGTATCGCTCAGCAGGATGTGGCGGCGCGACGGCATCACGATGGACCGCACCGTCGGATCGAGCGTCGCGAACATGCGCGCGTCTGCCAGCACCTCGGCGCCGGTCAGGCGGTTGAACAAGGTGGATTTGCCGGCGTTCGTGTAGCCCACCAGCGCCGCCGTCGCGAGCGGCACCGCTTGACGCTGCCGTCTCTGGATGGCGCGGCTCGAGCGCACGCTGTCGAGATCCTTTCCGATTTTCCGGATGCGGGCGGAAATGCGGCGCCGGTCGGTTTCGAGCTGCGTTTCGCCGGGGCCGCGGGTTCCGATGCCGCCGCCAAGCCGCGACATCTCGATGCCCCGGCCGGTGAGCCGCGGCAGGAGGTAGTTCAACTGCGCCAGCTCGACCTGAAGCTGGCCCTCCCGCGTGCGCGCACGCCGGGCGAAGATGTCCAGAATCACCTGGTTTCTATCGACCACCCGGCAGCCGAAGGCCCGTTCGAGGTTGCGCTGCTGTGTGGGGGTGAGGTCGTGATCGAAAACGGCCAGGTCGGCGTGCGCGGCATGGGCTTCGCCGGCGGCCTCCTCCACCTTTCCCGATCCAATCAGAGTGGCCGCTTCGGGCCGCTCGCGCACCTGCAGGACCATGCCCGCGATTTCGGCGCCGGCGCCGCGAACCAGGGTCGCCAGCTCTTCGAGCGATTCCTCCGCCGAATAATCCGCGGCTGCTGCGGGCGCACCACGGGGCCTTCCGGCACGGCCTTTAATTTCGAGACCGACCAGCAGAGCGCGCTCGCGAACCGGCCGCACGCGCAGAATCAGTCCTCCGCCGGTTCCATGGCCGCGCCGCCGCCCGCCTGCGATCCGGGGGACACGGCCGACGATTGGCCGGCCGCGGAGAATCCGTGCGCCGTCTTCGCCACCACGACCGTCGAAATCGCGTGCTTGAAAATAAGTTGCTCCTGGCTGTTGGATTCCAGAATCAGCGAATACTTGTCGAAACTCCGAATGCGCCCCGAGAGCTTCACACCGCTCATCAGGTAAATAGTGAGAAAGGTCTTATCCTTTCGCGCGTTGTTCAAAAAGGCTTCCTGGATGTTCTGCGCCGGCTTTTCCATTGTCTTTCCTTTGGCCCGGGAGGGCTCTTGTTCCATTTGAGTTGTGGCCTTGCGCCGAATGCGATTTTACAACAAAAGCGCGGCTTCGCGCGGCGCACGTACACTGGAGGCGTGGCATCGCCGATTAAGACCGTCATCTTCGACCTGGGAAACGTCATCGTGCCGTTCGATATCGGGCGCGGCTATGCGGCCCTGGAGCCCTACTGCCGGCATTCTCCCGCCGAGATCGCCAGCCTGATCCGCGCCACGGGCATCGTGCCGCGCCTCGAGACCGGCCAGATCTCGCCGCAGGATTTCGTCCGCCGTTTCTCCGAAGCCCTCGGCATGGAGATCGATTACGAACGCTTCTGCGAGTTGTGGAACAACATCTTTCTCAGCGGCGAACTTGTGCCGGAATCGCTCGTGGCCGGCCTGCACCGGCACTACCGGCTGCTGGCACTGTCGAATACAAATGCCATCCACTTCGATACCGTCCTCAAACGGTACCCGATCCTGAAGCATTTCGACGATTGCGTCCTTTCCTTCGAGGTCGGAGCCGCGAAGCCCGACCCGCGCATCTATCAAGTAGCGCTTTCGCGAGGCGGCTGCCTGCCAGGTGAATGCTTCTTCACAGACGATGTAACATCGTATGTAGAGGCAGCCAAACGCGAAGGTATGGAAGCTGTGCGGTTCGAGTCGGCGGTCCAGCTCGAGCGCGACATGGCGGCCCTAGGGATTGAGTGGCGATAGCGCTCGACATGAAGGGGGTATTAAGGCCCTTTACGCGAACCGTTGTGGGGGCCTATAATACGTCCAACTATTAACATTTCGCTGTAGCGTAATGCAACACGAAGGAGCGGGGCATGCCTGACGATAGCCTTACCATACTCGACAACAGGACCTCTGAGTCCTACACCGTCCCGATTAGGCACGGCACGATCCGCGCGACGGACCTGCGCCAGATCAAGACCGATCAAGACGACTTCGGCTTGATGCCGTACGACCCCGCGTTCATGAACACGGCGTCCTGCGAGAGCCAGGTCACCTATATCGATGGCGACAAGGGCATCCTTCTCTATCGCGGCTATCCCATAGAGCAGTTGGCGGAGCACTGCACCTACCTCGAGGTGGCCTACCTGCTCATACACGGCGAGTTGCCCGAGCGCTCCCAGCTCACGGAGTGGGAGGAGAGCGTGAAGCGGCACGCCAGCATCCGCGAGAACATCAAGAAGTTCATGGAAGGCTTCCGCTACGATGCGCATCCCATGGGCATGCTGGTCAGCTCGATTGCCGCGATGTTCAACAATTTATCCGGAGTCGCGCGACATACACGATCCGGAGATCCGCAAGCGGCAGATCCACCGGCTGCTGGCGAAGGTGCCGATCATTGCGGCATACATTTACCGGTTGTTCCAGGGCTATGCGTTCGTGCCGCCCGATCCGGGCCTCGGTTACACCGAGAACTTCATGAATATGCTGTGGCGGAGATCGGAGGCCAAGTTCCAGCCCAACCCGGTGCTGGCGCGCGCGCTGGAGGTCCTCTACATCCTGCATGCCGATCATGAGCAGAACTGTTCTACCGCTACCATGCGGGCGGTCGGCAGCTCGCACGCCGATCCTTACGTGACCTCCGCGGCTGCGGCGGCGGCGCTGTCCGGTCCGCTGCACGGCGGCGCGAACGAGGAAGTGCTCCGGATGCTGGCCGAGATCGGGACGAAGGACAAAATCGCCGCTTACATACGGCGCGTGAAGGACGGCGAGTGCAAGCTGATGGGCTTCGGCCACCGCGTGTACAAGAACTACGACCCGCGCGCCCGCATCATCCGTCACGTGGCCAACGAAGTGTTCGAGGTGACGGGCCGCAACCCGAAGATCGACATCGCCATCGAGCTCGAGCGCATCGCCCTCGAGGACGACTACTTCATCAAGCGCAAGCTCTATCCGAACGTGGATTTTTACTCCGGGATCATTTACCAGGCCATGGGATTCCGTCCCGAGATGTTCACGGTGCTGTTCGGCATCGCGCGCACCGCGGGGTGGCTGGCACAGTGGGAGGAGTTGCTGGCCGATAAGGAGCAGAAGATCGCCCGTCCGCGCCAGGTTTACCTGGGCCACCCGTGCCGCGATTTCGTGCCGATGGAGCACCGCGAGCACGCCGGCGCCGCTGCCCGATAGGAGACCGCAGGCAGGAATCGCCGCGGCGGAGGAAGCGCCTACTTGGCGGGCTTCTGCTCTGGCAGGATGATGGAGGTCTCGCCCTCGCGCTGGTAGCGCAACTGCCGGCGGATCTCGAGTTCCTGCTCGGAGCGGCTGTCGCGCAGCTTGCGCACGCGATCGCGCTTGTCCAAGAGTTCCTTCTCCAGGTCGGCGTTCTCCTTCTGGAGCTGGCGGATGTTCTCGTTCTTGGCCCTGAGGTCTCCGATGGCCTGCGGCACGCGGAGCCCGAAGAAGAGCGTCACCGCGACCGCCAGGAGCACGATCATGCGGCCGGCGCGAAGTACGGCTGATTTCATCTCTACATTGTTTATAATCCTGTTTGGCCTTCTCGCGCCACTGATATTTTCGTTTTGTCGCTTCAGGAGGCGGTTTGACCGACAAAATCGTCGTTCTCGTCACGTGCAGTTCGGCGGAAGAGGCGAGCAGGATCGCGCACGCGCTCGTCGAGCGACGCCTGGCAGCTTGCGTGAACATCGTCGACGGCGTCCGGAGTGTCTACCGCTGGAAAGGCGCAATAGAGGAGGCTGCGGAGCGCCTGCTGCTGGTCAAGACCGCGAGGAGCCACTTCGAACCGCTCCAATCCGCGATCCGCGAGATGCACTCCTACGAGGTGCCGGAGATTGTCGCATTGCCCATCGTTGAGGGGCTCGATGCGTATCTGAGCTGGATTGGGACGTCGATTTCATGAAGCCCACCCGCGCGCGTCACCGCGTGGTTCTGTTCGCCATCGCCCTGGCCGTGATCACGTACGTCGATCGCGTATGTATCGCGCAGACCGCGCCTTATATCCGCGCCGATCTGCACCTCTCGAAAGTGCAGATGGGTTACGTCTTCTCCGCCTTCGCGTGGGCCTATGCGCTGTTCGAAGTTCCGAGCGGCTGGATGGGCGACTGGCTCGGTCCCCGGCGCGTTTTGCTGCGCGTGGTGACCTGGTGGAGCGTCTCGACCGCCGCCATGGGTTGGATGTGGAACCTGGCCTCGATGACCACCGCCAACTTCGTGTTCGGCGCAGGCGAATCCGGCTGCTTCCCGAACCTGACGAAGATCTTCACCACGTGGCTGCCAGCGAACGAACGCGTGCGCGCCCAGGGCCTGATGTGGATGAGCGCGCGCTGGGGCGGGGCCTTCACGCCCATGCTGGTGGTGTGGATGCTTCATTGGGTCACGTGGCGCCAGGCGTTCCAGATCTTCGGGCTCCTAGGCATCGTCTGGGCGGTTGCGTTCTTCTTGTGGTTTCGCGACGATCCGCGCCGGCATCCGGCCGTGAACGCCGCCGAACTGGCGCTGCTCGAAGGCTCGGAGCAGCATGCGTCAGGTCACCCAGACGTGCCCTGGAGAAAGCTGATCGCGAGCCCCTCGGTCTGGCTCCTCTGGATTCAGTACTTCTGCCTCAGCTACACGTTCTGGTTTTATGTGACGTGGCTGCCGACCTACCTGCGCGAGTATCGCCACCTGAATGAGGCCTACGCCGCGCGCCTGGCCAGTTTCCCGCTGCTGTTCGGCGGCGTCGGCTGCGCGGTTGCCGGGTTCCTGGCGGCGCGCGTGGCGCGGTGGATGGGCAGTGTCAAGACCGCACGGCGCACCATGGCCGCCTTCGGATCCCTGGGCGCGGCGGTGATGCTATTCGTTCATACCGGCATCCATGATCCGTTTTGGGCGATGGTCGCGATGGGCTTCGCCAGCTTTTCGAACGACCTGATGCTGCCCCCCGCCTGGGGCGCGTGCATGGACATCGGCGGCAAGTACGCGGGCACGCTCTCCGGCACGATGAACATGATGGGCAACCTGGCGGGCGGCTGCGCGCCGGTGGTGGCGGGCTATCTGCTGCGGGCCACAAACAACAACTGGCTTGTGCCGCTGTACGTGATGGCGGCCTTCTACCTGGTTGGTGTGGTGTGCTGGCTGCTGCTGGACCCGGTAACGCCGCTCGAACCGGTCACGAGCACTCCCAGCGCCTGAGCCAGGCGGGAACGCGCGCCCACATCGCGGCCGCCGACCGATCGAGTTCCGCCCGCTCCTCGGGATCGAACGTGCGCGGCTCCTCAACCGCTGCCACGGCGTTCGTCACCTGCTCGACGCTGGCGCAACCCGGGAGCGCGGCCGTGAGCGCCGGGTTGCTGAGGATTGCGCGGATGGCCAGGCGCGCCCGCCAGCCGTCGCAGCCATCGCCCCGGAACAGCGCGCCCCCGCCAAACGGTTTGATTCCGAGCACGCCGGTATCGTGGATCTGGGCGACTCGGAAGACGCTCTGGTCGACGGCGGGTTTCGAGGCCGCCGGCACTGGGAACAGAACCACCTCGATTTGCTCCGGGTATCTGGCAATCATCATGCGCAGCCAGGCCCCGTCGTGGCTCGATACGCCGGTGCAGCGGGCTTTGCCCTGGCGCTTGGCCAGAGCCAGTGCACCGATGGTGGCTTCCTCGATCCGCTGCCGCTCGCCCGCGTCCTCGATGCCGTCGGCGGGCAGCGAGATGCGCCACAAATCGACGGCGTCCAGCCTCGCCTCAGACAGGCTATCCTCCAAACCCGCGAGCAGCCGGGCCGCTGTGCGCCATTCCGGAAACCGCGGTTCGCGCGTGTGCCACGAGTATCCCAGATGCATCGCTCCGCGCCGGCCTGCGAGCGCTTTGGCGTAAGCCAGGACTTCCGGAGGCGAGCAGGCGTCCACGTAATTGACGCCCAGATCGATGGCCCGGCTCACCACATCATGCCGATTCGCGATGAAATCGGGGGCGTGGATGTTCTCGAAATCGGCGTCGTCATAGCCCGAGCCCTGGAACGGCCGCCCGAGCGCGGCTTCGAGGCCCTTCCAATGCCCGCCGAGGCTCACCGCCGAAATCATCAGCCCGGTCTTGCCGAGGCGCCGGTATTCCATTCAGCGCCAGTCTACCGCACCGCGTTACGATCGGATCGAATGAAGACCAACGCCGCCCGCCAGCTCGATCGATTGGGGATCGAGTACGCGCTGCGCGAGTTCGAAGTCGATGCGGAGCATGTGGACGCCGAGACCGTGGCGGCGAAGATCGGCCTGCCGCCTGAGCAGGTGTTCAAGACGCTGGTGGCGCGCGGCGATCGCACAGGCGTGCTCATGGCCGTGATTCCGGCGAACGCCGAGCTCGATAGCAAGGCGCTGGCGCGGCTCTCGGGAGACCGCCGAATCGAGTTGGTGCCGCTCAAGGAAGTGCAGCCGCTCACCGGCTACGTTCGCGGCGGCGTGACCGCGCTCGGCCTCAAGCGCGCTCTCCCGGTCTGGGCCGACGAAACCATCGAGCTGTTCGACGTGATTTCGGTGTCGGCCGGAGTCCGTGGCGCGCAGATCCTGCTCGCCCCGGCGGACTATCTGCGCGCGGCGGGAGCCACGGTTGGCGCGGTTGCGCGCGAGAAGGGAGCCGATTGACTGTAAGAAAGTTTCGCCCGCGCGGACTACCTTAAGTGTGGAGCGAGTGAAACGTGCCTGACGTCGCGGATCAGCGGGACAGCCTCTTCGAGGAAGCCATGGCGGCGTACGGCGATTCGCTCGAACGGTTGGCGCGTGCTTACGAGGCCGACCCGGACGCCCGCCGCGACTTACTGCAGGAGATCCACATCGCGCTGTGGAGGAGTTTAGGCGGCTTCGACGGCCGGTGCTCGCTCCGCACGTGGGTCTATCGGGTAGCCCACAACACAGCGGCGTCTTACGTGACCGGGCAGCTTCGCATCAAAAAGCAGTCGCTCGTCGGATTAGAGGAACTGGCGGAGCTGCCGGACCGGGTGGAGGGCGAAGATGCCGCCGGCAGGCGTCACACTCTGGACAGGCTCATCGGGCTGATTCAGCGGCTCGAGCCACTAGATCGGCAGGTGATGCTCGCATACCTCGAAGGAATGGATGCGGCATCTACTGCCGAGATTACAGGCCTTTCGGCGCGGAATGTGGCAACCAAGATCCACCGGATCAAGGGCTTGTTGGCGCGCCGGTTCCAGGAGAGAGGGCATGATGAACAGTGAATCGCCTCAGGATCGCCACATGAGGGAACTTTGGCAGGGGCAGCAGGCGGAGGGAGTGCGTATGTCAGTCGATCAGATTCGGGCCAGCGCGGGAACATTCCAGCGAAGGATTGGATCGCGGAATATGCGCGAGTATGTTGCTGCCGCCGCGGTGGCGATCTTTTTTGGATTCCAGTTACAGCGCACCGGCGACTTACTAACTCGGATCGGCTTCGCCCTGATCGTCGCGGGAATGCTTTATATGGCCTGGCAGTTGCACTCGAAGGGCTCGGGGCGGCCGCTGCCGGAAGACGCGGGACTGGCGAGTTGTGCCGAGTTCCAGCGTCGCGAACTGAAACGCCAGCGTGAGCTGGTCAGCGGCGTTTGGCGTTGGTATCTGGGGCCGATGATTCCGGGTCTGGTTGTGTTGATCGCGGCCTTCAGCCGCACGAATTCGCGACACCTTACACACCGCGGCCTGATCGTTGTCCTCTATTCCATTCTGGTTGCCGCGGTCTTCGTGTTTGTCGCGAAGCTGAACGGCAGAGCCGCGCGAAAGCTCCAGCGGCGGATCGACGAGTTAGATGAACTAAGCAGGGAGAACGGAGGTTGCCAGTGAATACCATGAATCTGATGCGAGCCGCGGCACTTTCGGCGGCGATCGCGATGGCCGGCCGCGCGGAGGAACCAGCGCCCCGAGTCCCCAGCGACGCCGAAATTCGCAAGATCCTGAGCGAGCGGATCGACGCTCAGCACCAGGGGGTCGGCATTGTTGTCGGGATCCTCGATCCCCAGGGCCGCCGTGTAGTTGCATACGGGAGAGCGGACAAGGACGATCCGCGCGAGCTGAATGGCGACACGATCTTCGAAATCGGTTCCGTGACGAAGGTCTTCACGTCGCTCCTTTTGGAGGACATGGTTCAGCGCGGCGAGGTCGCCCTGACAGACCCGGTGGCGAAATACCTGCCGGCGGAGGTGAAGGTCCCGGAACGCGGCGGACATCAGATTACCTTGGTGGACCTTTCCACGCACACCTCGGGTCTTCCGAGGCTGCCCGCGAATCTCCATCCTAAGAATCCTGCGAATCCTTATGCGGATTACACTGCTGAACAGTTATACGAATTCCTTTCGACTTACCAGCTCACGCAGGATATCGGCTCGCATTTCGAATACTCGAACCTGGGCGGGGGTCTGCTGGGATTTGTCCTGGCGCGGCGCGCCGCCATGGATTACGAGGCACTCGTCCGCGCACGAATCACGGGTCCGCTGCACATGGACAGCACGGGTGTGACGCTTTCCGCGGAGATGCGAAAGCGGCTTGCCGTGGGCCACGACGAGCACCTGGCTGCGGTTTCAAATTGGGATTTTCCCGTGCTGGCGGGTGCGGGCGCCTTGCGGTCGAGCGCCAACGACATGCTCACGTTCCTGGCCGCGAACCTTGGCTATGTGAAGTCGCCACTTGGGCCCGCGATGTCGGCGATGCTATCGGTGCGTAGGCCGACGGGTAATCCGGGGCTGGGCGAGATCGCGCTGGGCTGGTTGGTAACGAAGGGCAACGCGATCGTTTGGCACAACGGCGGCACGGGCGGGTATCGGTCTTTCATCGGGTACGACGCGAAGGCCCGCGTCGGGGTGGTGGTACTGTCGAATACGTTCACTGCCTCGGGCGTAGACGACATTGGGATGCACCTGCTCGACCCGCATGCGCCGCTGCTGACGCCTCCTAAGGAACACCGGGAGGCTGCTATCGATCCGAAGTTACTGGACGGCTATGTCGGGCGATACGAACTGGCTCCGGGTTTTGTGCTGACGGTCACGCGCGAGGGTGACGGGCTGTTTGCGCAAGCTACTGGACAGGGTCGAAACCAGATCTACCCAAAGAGCGATCGCGAGTTCTTCTACAAGGTGGTTGACGCGCAAGTTACTTTTGAGACCGATAAAAGCGGAAAGGCGACTAGCTTGACCTTACACCAAAACGGCGCGAACATGCCGGCTAAGCGGATTCAGTAAGGTCGTAGTCATCGCGTTCGCGCTGCCTCAAGCTGCGCTTGCCGGGCGTAGTCGATGGCTTCGCCGAGGAGGCGGGCAGATTCCTGGGGCGCGTGGAAGCCGAGGGAGTGGTCGGCGGCGACGAAGTCAATGCGCCATTCGGCTTTGGTTTCGAGCTTGAGGGCAGCGGCGGGCTGGGCGCCGGCGTCTTGGGCCGCTTGGATGGAGTCGATTGCGGCGACGAGCGCGTCTTCGGCGCGCGAGAGCAAAGCCTGGGTGCTCCGCTGGGTTTCCTTGACGCGGGCGAGAATCTCGGCGGCGGATTCGCGATGGCAAGGGAGGCAGGCGCGGCTGGCGTTCTCGAGCGGGGGCGTGGCGCGATGGTCGGTGATGCGGGTCGCGCCGCGGCGCTCGAAGGGCATGTGGCAATCGGCGCAAGCGACGCCGGCGCGGGCGTGCGGGCCTTGTGTGTACATTTCGAACTGGGGGTGCTGCGCTTTGAGGACCGCGGCGCCGGTTGCGGCGTTAGTCCAGTCGATGATGCCGCGCAATTCGTAGAACGCTTCGATCTGGTCCGCGGTGCGGCCTTCGGGCAAGACGGCCTGACCGGCGACGATATAGTATTCGCGATGGCACTGCTCGCAGACGGCGGAGCGGAGGTCGCCCTGGCGGTCGTGGCAATCGGCGCAACCGAGGGATCGGCGGTCGCGGGCTTCGTAGTAGTTGGCGGCGCGGGGCGCGCCGGCGGCGTGGCAGGTGAGGCAGGCGGCGGGCTGGGGGCGAAGCTTGGGACGCCCGGCGAGAATGCGGCCCCAGCGAGAATCGCCTTCGGGATCGGTTTCCTCGCGGTCTTTGAGGGACCAGGCGTGGCCGCGGTTTTCGTGCCAGCGGGCGTCGGCCGCAGACGGCTGGTGGTAGGCGGAGGTCTGTTCAGGGAAGCGCTGCTCGAGTGTCCCGGCGCCGGAGTGGGGCCGCTTCGCTTCACGGCCGCGGACCAGCAACCACGCAGCGAGGCCGGCGAGAAGCGCGGCGGCCAGGGCGGTGGCGAGATACTTCACGCGAGGCCTCCCAGGCGGGCGAGGGCGCGGTCGGCGGCGGTGACGCCGCGGTGCTGGGCCTCTTCGATGATGGAGAAACCGCTGAGATCGGAGTGGGCGAAGAAGATGGGGCCGGGCCAAGCGGCGGCGCGCTGGCGCTCCTGGGAAGAAAGAAATCCCACGCGGGGACGGACCATGGCGTGGCCCAGGCGCATGATGTCGATGCGGGAGACGCACTGGCGAATGTCCGGGTGCGCACGCGCCAAGTCGTTCAGGATGGCGTCGCGCCACCAGGCCCAATCGGTAGTGAGCAGCAGCTTGCGATTGCGTGCGGCCGGGCCGTTTGCGAGCGCCCAGTAGAACGTCCAGACGCTGGCGCCCTCGACCGAGCGCAAGGATTGGTGCGTGGCCACGACGTAGCCGAGCGCTGGCGAATCATAGATCACGTTGTCCCAGGCGGGCTCGGTCTCGCGCGCGCGCGGCGGGCGATCTACCACCAGGTTGGCGGTGAGCCACGGCGAGTATTCGAAGCCGGAGACGGGCGGGGCGTCGTCCATGAGGTAAGGCGCCAGGAAGGTAGGGGCGGCGAAGACGACGGCTTCGGCTTCGTACTCGGTCTCTTCCGTGAGGACACGGATGCGTGGGCCCTCGCGGGCGATGCGCCAGACCGGCGCGCCGGTGCGGACGTGGGCGCCGAGCCGTTCGAGAAGGCGGCGGACGATCCAGCCGTTTCCTTCGGGCCAGGTGAGCGGGCCCTTTTCCTCCGGCTCGCGCGAGGCGAAGTAGTGGATGCCGGCCCAGGCTGAGGTGTCTTCCGCGAGCGCGCCGTAGTCGTCCCGGCAGGCGTAGTTGACGTACCAGTTGAGGTAGGGCGAATCGAAGCGCTCGCGGCGGAGCCAATCGGCGATGGAGATGCGGTCGAGGGCGGCGTCAGGCGGGCGGCCGGCGCGCTCCATGGGAATGGTAAAAAGGCCGGAGGCGCGGAACTCGGCGATACGCTGCTCGAATCGGCGGTAGTCGTCATGGTCGCAGCGGGTGGCGGCGAGCTCGGGCTCGATACCGTCCTGCCACTTGGCGTGGATGTAGAGGCGCTCTTGCGGCGAGAAGCAGAGATAGCGCTCTTCCCATCGACCGTCGACAAGAACGCCGAGGTCGGCGAGCAGCTCGCGGATGAGCAGGGACTTCGGGCCGGGCACGGGGACATAGTGCGCACCCCAGGGGAACGCTGTGATGGCATTTTCGCCCCAGCGCGCGACGCCGCCGGCCTGCTTCTCCATTTCGAGGAGGACGAAGTCGTGGAAGCCGCGCTTCTCAAGCCGCCAGGCGGCCGTGAGCCCAGCCATTCCGCCGCCCGCGATGACGAGCGGAACGCGCTCACGCCGGGCGGGTGTGCGAAAAGGGCCGCGGCTGCGGAGGCGGTGGCCGAGATCTGCGGAGTCGTTGACGAAAGAGCCGGCGATGCGAGAATCGGTTTTGGGCGCGAGGCCGACGAGGGCGGCGGCGAGGAAGCGGCGGCGCGGAAGCGGCGGGGTCAATGGCTGATCGCGCTCCATTCCTGGTCGTAGTAGCGGATGAGGACCTGGTCGTTGAGGCGGTTGACTTCGGCGGGGACGGGCCCCATGTCGGCGGGGAAATCGAACATCTGCGCGAGCGTGTGCGGGTTGAGGAAGCGAAGGCCTGGCGGAAGGTCCGACGGCGGGCGGTAGGGCGAGAGCGCGCCGAGCACGAAGCCCCATTCGCCAAAGGCCGGCACGTATGCATGGTAGGGATGCACGTCGAAGCCGGCCTGCTTCATCGTCGCGACAATGCACCAGTAAGTCTGGCGCGCGAAAAGCGGCGAAGTGCTCTGGACCGAAGCGATGCCGCGCGCGGTGAGGTGGTGCGCCAGCAGCTTGTAGAACGCCGTGGTGTAGAGCTTGCCGAGCGAATAACTGGTGGGGTCGGGAAAATCGACCACCGCGAAATCGTAGAAGCCGGTCTCGGTGTCGAGCCAGGAGAAGGCGTCGGCGTTAACGATGTGGACGCGCGGCGCTTTGAGCGAGCCGCCGTTCAGCGGCGTGAGGAGCGGGTGCGTCGAGAAGAGGCGCGTCATTTCGGGATCGAGATCCACCAGCGTGACGCTTTGGACCGCCGGGTACTTCAGAATTTCGCGGACCGCGAGACCGTCGCCGCCGCCCAGGACCAGGACGCGCCGCGCGCCGGGTAGCGCGGCCAGACCGGGGTGCACCAGCGCTTCGTGATAGCGGTACTCATCGCGCGAGGAGAATTGCAGGTGGGAGCTGAGGAACAGGCGGATGTCGTCCTTCCACTTAGTGAGGACGATGCGCTGGTAGCGGGTGTCGCGGGCGAAGATGACTTCGTCGGCGTAGATGTTGTTTTCGGCGGCGATGGTGATCTTGTCCGCGAAGGCCATGCCCGCAGAGAGCACAACGAGAACGGCGACGCAGGCCGAGCGAAGAGCGACGGTGCGGCCCAGTTCGGCGCGGAATAGGAAGGTGGACCAGAGCGCGACGGCCGCATTGACCACGCCGAACAGCAACGCGGAGCGCACCAGGCCAAGCTTCGGCACTAGCAGAATGGGGAACAGCAGCGAGGCTCCGAGCGCGCCCAGATAGTCGAACGTGAGGACGTGCGCGACCAGGTCGCGGAACTCGAAGCGGCCCTTGAGAATGCGCATCAGGAGCGGGATCTCGAGGCCGACCAGGATGCCGATCACGATCACGATGGCGTAGAGCTGGAGACGGAAGGCCTGTCCGTAGGCGAATCCGAGAAACAGCAGGGCGGAGGAGAAGCCGCCGACGAGGCCGACCATCAGCTCGATGGTGACGAAGCGCGCCACCAGGCCGCGGCGTAGGTAGCGGGAAAGCGCGCTGCCGATGCCCATCGCGAAGAGGTAGCTGCCGATGATGGTGGAGAATTGCAGGACGCTATCGCCGAGCAGGTAGCTGGCGAGCGTGCCGGCGATCAGCTCGTAGACCAGGCCGCAGGCGGCGATGAGCAGAACCGAAAGGAAAAGTACGAGTGACAACGGGGCTAGTGTAGCATTGCCAGCCGCTGGCTGAGTTCCTCGCGGGTCTCCAGGAACCAGACCTGATGGCCGCGATTCGCCTCGATCACGAAGTCTCGAAAGGCGGAGCTCGCGGCCACGTGCCCGGAAATGTCGCCGACGATGGCGAGCGGAAGCCGGTAGGTCACGAACTTCTGAATGATGGCGCCGGCGACGCCGGTTCTGAGGCGGAAGAAATCGTCACCGAGCCTTTCTGCGGGAATGAGGACCAGGGTCGCGTGGCGGCTGAGGGCCTCGCCAATCACCTCGATCGCGTCGCGCTCGGTTTGGAGTTTGTTGCCGTCTGGCGCGCACTCGAAGACATCCATGCGGGCATTATACCGTCCGTGGGGGCTTGACATACTGGTCGGCGCACAGTATGATGTGGCATACAGTGCCTAAGACAACCGAACAACCCGTCGCGGTTCCGGAGAGCCTGACGCTCGAGCTGCGGCGCGGGGCGCTGGTCCTGGCGGCGCTGGCCGCGCTGCGGAGCGAACAGTACGGTTACTCGCTCAAGAAGTTCCTGGCCGGCGCGGATATACAGGTTGACGAAGGAACGCTGTATCCGCTGCTACGGCGGCTGGAATCGCAGGAGCTGCTCTCGAGCCGTTGGGCCGTCGAGGAAGGCCGCCCGCGGCGCTACTACAAAATCACGAAGCAGGGCGAGGCGACGCTGGCTGCGCTCGGCGGCGAGTGGGAACAACTTTCGAAGGCCCTCCGGAGGGTACTCAAATGAAACGGGACACGAACGAGTTGATCGGCCGTTATGTTTATCACGTGTGCAAGCACTTGCCGGCGGAGCGGCGGGAGGACGTTGCGCGAGAGCTCACGTCGCTTATAGGCGACCGTGTGGACGATGAGATTCGGCCGGGCGAGAGCGGGGAGGACGTGGTCCTGCGAGTCCTGCGGGACATGGGTCCGCCGGCGGCGGTGGCGGCGCGATACGGCTATGAGCGGCGCATGTTGATTGGCACGAGCTCGCTGCCGGCCTTCTTCAGACTGGTGAAGGTGGTGCCCATCGCCGTGCTCGCGCTCTCGCTCTGCAACATCCCGTACGCCTTCCGCGAGGGCATTAGTCTGCCGGCCGCCGGAGCATGGCTGCTGAGTTCTCTCACCGCAGCCCTAATGAATCTGGGCGTGCTCGTGGTCGTGTTTGTCGTCCTGGAGCGGTTCTCGGCGACCCGCACGAAGCCGAAAGCCGTCTTCGATCCCGCAAAGCTGTCGCCAGCGCCGGATCTGGCCGAGGGCGGGAGGCTGCGGGCCGCCTCCGTGGTGGTCCAGATCTATGTGGCAGTGGTGGTCCTGGTGCTATTCAACTTCTATCCGAACGCGGTTGGCGTGTGGACCAACGCCGGTCTCCCGCGGTTCGCGGTCATTCCCCTGAGCGCCGTGGGCGTGCACGTGCCGTTATGGTTGCTCAACGTATGGTTGGCGGGAGGCATTCTGCTGCGGACCGAGGTGCTGCGGCAAGGGACGTGGACGCGCGAAACTCGCTGGTTCCAAGTCGGGTTGGCCGGGCTCGGGTTGGCGGTGCTGATCGGCGCCATTGCGTCGAGTCACCTGGGGCAACTGGACGCGCAGTTTCTGGACTCCGTGGGCTTGGCGGCGTCGGACCCGGCGGTCGCCGCGCTAGCGCAGGCGAGCCGCGCGCTGGCGTTGGCCTGGGCTCCGTTGGTCCTGCTGATCCTGTGGGTCATTGGCAAGGATGTGTGGAGGCTGTCGCGCCGCTAGAGGACGGGCTGCCCGGCCGTCCCACGGAGCCGCGCCAGTTCGTCCACCATCTTCTGCCGGACGGCGTCGCGGAGAGCCGCCACCTGGCGGACGTCCCAGCCATCGACGGGCACGGGCTCGAGAGCGCGCACGTAGATGTCCTGGGCCGGACCGAAGAGCCACGTGTTTCTCGGCAGGGCCGCGCCCGATCCTTCCACCACCAGCGGGAGAATCGGCGTGCGCTCGCGAATCGCCAACTGGAAGGGGCCATCGTTGAAAGCGTGGATCTGGCCGTCTTTCGAGCGCGTGCCCTCCGGGAAAAAGACGATCGAGCAGCCTTGGCGGAGATAACGAGCACAGCGCAGGATGGCCTGCGCGGCCTTGCGGCGATCGGAGCGGTCCACCGGAATGTCGCCCGCCATGCGCAGCATCCAGCCGACTACGGGTACGCGAAATAGCTCGGCTTTGGCGAGCCATTTCGAATCCCACACCAGGTGGGCGATCACGGGAATGTCGGCGAACGACTGGTGGTTGCTCACGACGACATAGGCCTGTCCGGGCTTCTTGTTCTCGCTGCCGGAAGCGTGGATGCGCCAGGGATTGATGGTCGCGAGCACGCGCCCCAGGCTGCGGAACCAACGGCCAGTGCGGCGCTTCCAGGGGTCGCGGTCGAACAACCAGACCACGGCCAGCACGGGGCACCAGAACACGATTACGGACGCGCTGGCGCCCCATATCCAGATTGAACGAAGACGATTGATCATGCGGGCCAGAGAGCATTGTCGCAGATTGCGGCGCTATCGGACAAAGGGAATGTAGGCGGGAACGCGCGCACGATAGGATGCGAACTCGGAGCCGAAGTGGGCGCCCAGGAGACGCTCTTCCTCCCGGACGCGGATTTCGGTGCCTGCCGCGAACAGGACCACTGAACCGGCGAACTGAGGCCAGCCGGAGACGGCGACGCCGGTGGCGAGGAGCAGGGCGAACATGCTCGTGTAAATCGGGTGGCGAACGATGGAGTAAGGGCCTGACTCCACAAGCTGGTGGCCCGCGATCAAGGCGGCGTCGTACCGCCAGTGCTTCCCAAGCGCCGCGACCGCCGATGCTCCGAGCGCCACGGCGATAACGCCGAAGACGATCTCGGCCACCAGGCGCCAGCCAGGCGCGATGAGCCAGTCGCCAGGGTGATCGAAACGGTGCTGCAACGCGACACTGATCGCGAGAATTTGAAGGATAATACCCCAGCGCGCGGCCGGCGCCTTCGCTACTGCGGATTGGCCACGGTTTCGGCGCTGCTGTGTGATGAAAGCCGCACTCCACAGCATCCAGAAGACGACGAGGACCAGCAAAGGCACATACCGCATCCCCTCAGTATCCTCCCGGCGACCTAGGTCCTTAGGCGCGTCAGAAGGTACAGCGCAGCAACAGCGAAGAGGGCGTCGGGGGCCCATGCGGCGATCTCGGGCGGCAACTGGTTGACGTTGCCTAGCTGCTCGAATAACTGTCCCAGTGACCAGTACGCCACCGCGACGCCGAGGCTCACGCCCACTCCGGCCATGGCGCCGCGCGAACCCGTCAGAAACGCGAAGGGCACCGAGATGAGCGCCATGATGAACGCGAACAGCGGCACCGAAAACTTCTTCGCCAACTGTACGCGCAGGTGGACGGTATCGAACCCGCTCTGCCGCAGCCTGCCGATGTAGGCGCTGAGCTGCGCGAAATTCATCTGCTTATCCAGGATGGCTTCCTTCAGGAAGTAACTCGGCGGCTCGGTCAGCTCCGGGAACGTGGTCGCCTGGAAGACCTGGCCGGTGGATTCGACGCGCGTCTTCATCTCGCGGCTCCAGCCGTTCTCGAAGATCCAGGTGGCCATGGTCGGCTCCCACCGCGCGCGCTGGGCGGAGATGTGTCGCGCCAGCCGGAAGGGATGCATGTCGAACTCGTACACGTTGACGCCATCCATCGCCTGTAAGCGCGTGTCGTAATACTTGTAGTAGTAAATCCGCGAGCCTTGGCCGTAAATCCACTTATTGTCGGGCCGTAGGTAAGTTCGCGGCGCGCGGCCTTTGATCTCGTCGCGCAGCGCATCCTGGCGCCGGTTGGCCTCGGGCAGAATGCTCGAATAATCGAGGCTGAACAAGCCGGCGCTCAACGCCAGACTGGCGAAGAGCACGGGAGTGGCCAGCCGATACAGGCTCACGCCGGTTGCCTTGAACGCGATCACTTCATTGTGCTTGGCCATAATGCCGAAAGTGACCAGCACCGCCACCAGCACGCTGATGGGAGCCGACTCGTAGACCAGTTCCGGCGTGAGGAACAAATGGTAGCTCAGCACTTTGTGCATCGCGATGTGATTCTTGAAAATGTCGCCGAGCAGTTCGAAAAATGTGTAGACGTGCGTCATGAAGACGAAGCTCGCCAGCAGCAGCGCGAAGTAGAACAGGAAGCTCGTCAGGATGTACGTGTCCACGATCTGCGGCAGGAAGTGCAACCGCGACAGGCTGCCGGCCGGGCGGGCCCCGTTCTCCGGACGAGCCATTCCCTTGCGCACGCGCGACCACGCCGTCTGAAAGAAACCCTTGATGAAATCGAGGAAGCTGCTGTCGCCGGGCCGCTCCAGACGCGCCAGAAGAATGATGCCGGCGATTGCGAACAGCGTGTTGGGCAGCCAGATGGCCGGGCCGGGAGGAACCGTGCCCTGCTGCGCCATGCTGATCATGCTGATCAGTCCCATGTAGTACAGGAACGCCAGGAACACAGTGACCACGAACGCCGCGGACTTGCCGGTCTTGCGCGACGATGCGCCTAGCGCGATGCCCACCACCGCCAGCAGCACGCACGCGAAGGGCAGCGCGAAGCGGCGGTGCATCTCGATGGCGGCGTCACGGGATTTGCGCGCCGCGCGGATCACGGGAGGCGTATCCTGCTCGCTGAAAGGGCGCACGGCGTGCGGGTCGGGAGGGTGCGCGGCCTCGAGCGCCTCATCGCCCGCAGGAAAGCTGGTGCTGACATAGACCTTGGGGTCCTTGGTCGCCTGGTGCGTGCTGGCCTCGATAAGGTGAAGTTGGATGCGGTTGTGCTTGATGTCGGGCGTGGCAATCGCCTGTCGTGCCAGCGTGATGCTCGGCCCTTCTCCCTCATCCTGGCCGTTTGAGGGACGATCACTCGGCCCGCGCATGTCGGCGATAAAGACATCAAGCCATACCTGCGTCCGTCCCGAGATTGAATCACCCACGTAGAGCACCCGGTCGGGGAACTGTTCCTCGAAGACTCGCGGCTGCACCTCGGCGGTCAGCTCGTCGCCGGCGAGGCCGCGCAGCAGCGTCTCCGTCTTGCGGATGGACCAGGGCGTCAGCCACAGAGAGCATGCCGCGGTTACCAGCGTGAAGAAAACTCCCACCACCATGACCGGGTAGAGAATGCGGCGGCTGGGCACGCCGGCCGCGCGCATGCCGACGATTTCGCCATCGCTCGACATGCGGCTCAGCGAGATCAGGATGCCCACCAACGCCCCGGTGGGCAGCGCGAAGGTCAGAACGAAGGGGACCAGCAGGCCGAACAGCAGGGCCACCGTCGATGGCGTCGCCGAGCTGCGGACCAGCAGTTCGAAGCTCTTCCCCGCCCGCTGCAGGAAGAGCACGAAGGTGAAGAGCACCGTCCCCAGGAATGCGTTCGAGAACAGCTCGCGAAGAATGGCGCGGTTAAGAAGGCCCATCTTTCAATGTACCAGCAGGCGGGGCCGGCGCTACCGGTAACTTCGGCAGCTCTCCCTCGATGCGCTCGATCTCGACGTCGTCAATCAGTACCGAAGGCGCCACCACAGACGACTCAGAGCGGAAAGAGCCGCCCTCCATGGCGAGCGGTGCGCCGGTGTTGTAGAAATCGAAGGCCGTCGTTTCGCTCGATGCGGCCAGGATGTCCTTGAGCGAGCGCACGTCGAGCCCGCCCAGGCGTAGGCCACGGACCAACTGCTCACGGCCATCGGGATAGACGCGGTAGATCAGGACCGGCGGGCTGACAGGCCGCGCGCCCGATTGCATTCCCGCAAAGGTGCGGCGCAGTTCGTCGCCCGATGCGGTAGTCGGAAAATCGAGCTTGCGGATCAGGATGCCGTAAGGCTTGCCGCGCTCGCGGCAGAGATCGATCAGGCGCTGGCGCAGCGCGGCCTGTGAGACGCCGCCGCTCGCGCTCACGAACAGGTTGCCGATGCCTGCGGCCTTGGCGCCGAAGCTTCCGGGGAGGCGGGCGTGCCCGTTCGAGGCGCGGAAAGTCTTGACGGGCTGGCGTGTGAGAAGGAAGTTTTTCAGCACCCCCTTCTCCACCAGCGAGACGCTTTGAGCGGCGACGCCCTCCAGGTCCACGTCGTAGTGGCCGAACAGCGCGCGGCCGTGCCACTCGGATTGCGTCGGATCGTCGACCGCGTCCATCCATTCGGGAAGGATGCGCGAGCCGATGCGGTTCTCGAGCTCACTCATCGCCAGCGGCGACGAACGCCCCGGCTGCGTGACGGGCCGGCGCGGCACCGCGAGGTTGGCGCCCAGCACTTGGGCGAATAACTGCGCCGAGGCCGTTCCCTCGAACAGAACGGGGCCGGAATACGACTCGCCAATGGGCGCGCCCACCAGCGCGGTGACGTTCTCCGCCACCTCCTTGAGGCCGCGCTCCATCTCGGCGTCGGGCGGCACTCGGTCCGGATCGAGCGAGTCGAAGGAGACGGCGTCGTGCAGCATCATCCCGTCGGACGCCTGGGCATTGGCCCGTACGCGCAGACCGGCGCTGGTTTCGGGAACGCGAATCCGCGTGCCCTCCGAGTTCGCCAGGTAGAACACGCCCCGCGCGCCCTCGAAGGAGACGCCCGATTGCCGCAGCGCGGGATAGCTCGCGAACAGCGCGGAAAGCCGGCGGAGGCGCGCCTCCCAGGCTGCCTCGTCGAACGCTTGTATGCGGCCGGCGGAGATTCGCTCGAGTGGAGCGGCCCGGCTGAAATCCGGGAGGTCCTCGGTCTCGGTCACGTCGCGCAGGGCGGCGCGCTTGAGCGACAGCAGTTCCAGAGCCTGCTTATAAGCCATGTCCGTTGCAAGCCACAGGTGGTGGCGCAGAACGGCATAGGAATCTTCGAGCGGGAGATCGAAGACGTCATAGGACGCGCCCCCGTGGTAGTCGCCGCCCGCGTAGTTCGTATCGTCGAACTGGTAGTCGCCGACGCGGATCTGGACTTGAGGAAAACGGAAGCGCACGCTGCGCGAGGTTACGACCGCGCCCAGGGTTGACGAAATGCTGACGAGAGCGCCGTCGTGGATGGCGTACTCGAAGAAATAAGGCTGCGCCGGAGCTACGGTCCCGAGCGCGCCCGACCGTGCCATTTCGTCTTCGACGGCGCGCAGGATGGGGTCTTTCGTGTCGGCCGCCAGCAGGGGCAGAGCTAGGAGGAGTGCCACCGGGAGGCGTTTCACTGGGCGCCTCCCGACGGGGGCGGCGCGAGGAATGGCGGGCGATCCTCCGACTTCGGCTTCTTCTGAATCTCGATCTCGGAGATCACCAGGGCCGGCGCCACGGCCGCCACGGGAACAGTTCCCGATTCGGCGCCGCAGTATCCGTTGAAGACTTCCTGCCGGCCGCCGCTGGCGATGATCTTGCCGAAACTCGCGAGCGGCGTGCCAACGATATCGGCGCCGCGAACCAGCTCGTCCGCACGCCCGTCGGCGTAGACACGATAGACGATCACCGGCATGACCTTGAACGCCTGCATGCCCTGGCGGCCGGTGGTGGTGAAGCCTCCGGTCACCTGCTCGAAGTAGAGGCCGTAGGGCTTGTTCTGGCGGCGGATTTCGGCCAGCAGCGTCTCCCGCAACTTCGCCTCGGAAACCATTTGCGTGGACTCGACGAACAGGTTCGACTGGCGCGAAACTACTTCCAGGCCGGGCTGCCGGCGCCCGTGACCGTTCGACTGAGCGAAGCCGCGGATCGGCGAGCGCGACATCAGGAACGCCTTGAGGACGCCCCTATCGACCACCGTGATGGGCTGAGCCTTGACGCCTTCGTCGTCGTAAGAGTAGGAGCCGTTCAACCAAGTGTCGCCCGACTTGAGGCGGGTGGGGTCGAAGATCACCGAGAGGAAATCCGGCAGCACCGGCTTGCCGACCATCTTGGTGAAAGTCTGGTCCTGGTTCTCGTCCTTCTGACGGTGGCCCTCGATGCGATGGCCGAAGATCTCGTGGAACAGAACCGCGGCGGCGCGGCCGGAAAGCAGGGCCGGACCCGCATAGGGCTCGACGACCGGCGCCTGCGGCAGAGCTGACGAGAGCGAGGCCACCCGCTCGATGGCCTTCAGCACTACATCGTCCTTCGGCAGCGCGGCGATGCCGGTGGCGCTGAAGCTGTCGCCAACTCCCAGATCCATGCCGTCGGCGGCTTTCGAACGGGCGCTGAAGGAGATGCTCGCGAAGCCGCGGCCGTGCTCGATGCGCGCGCCTTCGGTGTCCACAAACGTGCGGGTATCGCGGCTGGCGGCAAGAGACACTCGGGACGTGGTCAGCGAAGAGAAATCGTCGAAGACGCGCGAGAGCTTGCGGACGCGGGCTTCGGATTGATCGAGGGGGAAGGCAAGGCGCTGGAGGGGCTCGAAGAACGTGGCCGGCGTCTCGATCGAGAAATCGCCCGAGTCGTCGGCTTCGGCTACGCTGACGTCGCGGTCGCTCTTGATCTTGATGAGGCGCTCGGCGGCTTGGCGGTAGACGCGGTCGGTCTCGAGCCACACGATGCGCTGAATCGCCGCGGGGCTGTCTTCGAGCGGCAGGGGGACGGCGGCGGTGAAGCGCGCGTACTGGCCGCGTATGCGGTGATAGCTGTCGAGCGACGGAGCGCCGACGCGAACGGTGACGTCGAGAACGCGGCTCCGCTCCTGGCGGGCGCCATCAAGCGCGCCCAGAGTGGCGGAGACGGAAGCCACCTCGCGCTCCGTAACCTCGTAAGCGATGTAGTAGGGCGGGGGATCGGCCTTTTCCTTCAGGATGCGGAAATTGCGGTCGAGTTCACCGGAGAGAATGCGGACCAGCGGAGGAGATTGGGAGAACGCGAGCGAGGCACAGGCGCCAAGGACGGCCATTCGTACAGCGCGGAGCAACACGGTAACTCAGGATACCTCATCGTGCCTTCAAGAACCGGAACTGGCGGCCGATGAGGAATGTGGATAGGCACGTTTTGAGTTCGAAACAAGTCGAGCTCGGCGAGGACGGCGGCTCACAAGTGCTGCTCATTTGCCCGGCCAACCGCATGTCTGCGGAACTGGCCCGGACGCTGGCGGCGGAACTGCCGGCCGCGCGGCTCACGATAGTGGACTGCTATCCGAGCCGCGCCGAGGCCACCAGACTGGCCACGAAGGTGGAGGTCTGCTTCCTCGACGTCGCCTCGGACGCTGCCTCGGCAGCCGGACTCCTATCCTGGCTCGGCGCCGTCGCACCTGGAGTTCCGGTGGTTTCTCTCCTTCCCGCCAACAATCCCGATCTGATCCTCAGGTGCCTGCGCGGCGGCGCCGACGACTTCCTGATCCAGCCGTTCACCTCAGAGCAAGTGCGCGCGGTCCTAAGGAAACTGGTCCGGGTGCGAACGGGCCTCAGCGCTCCCCACCAGGATGGCGGCACAGTCGTTTGCGTCATGCCGGGCAAAGGCGCTTGCGGAGCCACGACGATCGCGTGCAATCTGGCGTTCGCTCTGCGGCGCTCGGGGCGCGGCCGCGTCCTGCTCGCGGATCTGGATGGCCTCACCGGCACCATCGGCTTCATCCTCAAGTTGAAATCGGCCTACAGCTTCGTGGATGCCGTGGGCCATTCCGGCGCGCTCGACCAGGACGTCTGGCGGGTGCTGGTGACGGCCTCCCACGGCATCGACGTGCTGCTCTCGCCGGAAAGTCCGGTCGATTGCTACACGGAGCCGATGAATCCGAGCGAGCTGGTCGGCTCGTCACGCCAGGCATACGATTATGTGGTGCTCGACAGCGGCGGCGCCTATGGCGATTGGAACGAGGCGCTCGCGCACCTGTCCGACGAGCTTCTGGTGGTGACTACCAACGAACTGCCGGCGCTGCACGCGACTCAGCGGATGCTAGCGCACCTGGAGCGCAACGGACTGAGCCGCTCGAAGGTGCGGGTGGTGGTGAACCGCTATCACACCCGGATCGGGCTGCTCGAAGACGCCATCTGCCAGGCGCTGGGAATCCAGGTCTTCGCGACCCTGCCCAGCGACTACGACGGGCTCCAGCGAGCGCTGATGGAAGGGCAGCCGGCCGCGCCGGCAACCGCGTTCGGCCGCGGGATCACGTCGCTGGCTCGGGCCCTCACCAGCGGCGGTTCGCCGGAAGCGAAAAAAGCGACGGCGCTCGGATGGCTGCGAGGACTGTTCTGAGCGCCGCGGTGGCCTACGCCCGCTCCTCGGCCGCTTCCACCGCAGATTCGGCGAACCGGTATCCGATGTGGCTGTCGGTCAGCAGGTACACTGGCTGAGCCGGGTCGTCTTCCAGCTTCTTGCGCAACTGGCGAACGAAGGTCCTCAGATACTCGAGCTCGCCGCCATATTCCGGTCCCCAGACAGCGTGAAGCAGCCGGGCGTGCGTGATTGGCAGCCCCGCATGGGACATGAGATAGTGCAGCAGGTCGAATTCCTTGGGCGTGAGGTGGACGTTCTCGCCCGCCTTCCGGACCAGGCGGCGCGCAGGGTCAAGCTCGATATCGCCGATCTGCATCAAGGCGCCGGGCTCGACCCGCGGCGCCCGCGACCGCCGGATCGCCGCACGAATCCGCGCCCCCAGTTCGCGCACGCCAAACGGCTTGGTGACGTAGTCGTCCGCGCCCGCATCGAGCGCCTGGACCTTATCGTCCTCGCTTTCGCGGACCGTCACCATCAGAATGCCCAGTCCGGGCACCTGGCGGCGCATCTCCCGGCAAGCCCGGATCCCTCCCATGCCGGGCATATTGATGTCGAGCAGGACCACGTCAAAGCGGCCGTCTTCGAGCAGCGCCAGCGCGGCTTCGCCGTTCGAAGCCTCCTGGACTTCGAAGCCCAGCGGCTGCAGAGTTGCGCGCAACGCACGGCGGATGGAAACTTCGTCGTCAACGATCAGGACCCTAGCCGGGTTCATGGTCTCTCCTGTTCATCTGAGGTAGGGCCAGAAAGAAGGTGGTGCCCTTCCTATCCTCGCTCACCACCCACACCCGGCCCTTGTGGGCCTCCGCGGTTTTTTTCACGATCGACAAACCAAGACCGGTTCCGGGAGCGCTGTGTTTCGACTCGGGCGTACGGTAGAAACGTTCGAAGATTCGTTCGCGATCCGAGTGCCGGATGGGCCGACCTTCGTTGTGCACGGAGACAATGACCTCTCCATCGCCCTCGCTGGCGGCAATCGTGATCGGCGATTCCGGGGTCGAGTATTTCCCGGCGTTCTCGACAAGCTGCAGGAGCGCGGTTGCCAGCATCTCGCGATCGCCATACGCCACCGGACCGTCCGGAGACATGGAGAACTCAACGCGATGGCCACGCAGCGGCTCTCGATTCTTGGACACCACCTCCTCGATGAGGGCCGGTATCGAGACCCGCTCCCGGCGGACCTTGACTTGATCGGGATCGATGCGCGCCATCTGGAGCAGGTCGGACGTAAGCCGGCTCAGATACTCGGATTGCTCGTCGATGAGAGCGACGAGGTCCCTGCAGTCGGGATCGAGAGAACCAACTTCCAAAAGGCCCGAGCTGGCGGTGCGAATCGCCGTCAGTGGCGTCTTGAAGGCGTGAGCCAGGCTGTCGAGGACCGCCGTGCGAAGCTGCTCGCTTTGGCGCGCGGCTTCAGCCCTGCTCTCTTTGTCGAACGAGCGGGCGCGCTCGAGCGAGATGGCCGTGAGCGACGAAACCGCGTCCACCGTGAGCTTGTCCAGATCGCGGCCGACAAGCGCCACGCCTCCGAGGGAGCCGGTCCCCAACCTGAGCGCGCGCCGCCATATCCCCTCGTCAGGATTGCCGTCGTTGGCATCCTGCAGATACGCGTTGCGAGCCATCTCCTCCAGTTCCGGCGTGCTCGACTCCGTAGCGTCCGTGCGTGCTGCGACGGAATCGAAAAGCGCGACGGCCGTCGCTTGCGTGGTCTCCTTGATCAGACGCACGATTCCCGGCCCCACAGTCTGGTGCCGGTCCAGAAACAGGATGCGCCGGCTCAGTTGATAGAGCTGCTCCGCGTTGCGGCGCTGCTGAGCCTCCGCTCGGGCCCGGTTCTTCACATTGGTGGAAAGGCGGCTCACCACCAGGGCTGTCGTCTCGAACGCGGCCAGAGCCACCCAGTCCTCGGGCTCGAAGACCTCGAAACTAAGCACCGGCGGAATGAAGAAGAAATTCAGGGAGGCGGCAGCCGCGAGAGAAACAAGGGTGGCTTCCCAGAAACCCGAGAACACGCTCACCAGGACTACAACCAGAAGGTAGAAATAACCGGCGATGGACTGGCTGGCGTGTAACGCGTAGCCATAATATGTGACCAGCGCAACGCCCAACAGCCCCATCGAAGCGCCGACGAGAAAATGGGGAAAGATGGACGGCGCGCGCGTTCTCTCGCGCCCGTCAGCCTTTGGCTCGTTTTGCATCCGAGGCACCCGCCACCGATACGGGAGGATTCTACCTTCTTCTATTCTGCCTCGTTTTGCGGTTTTGCGAGGGGCGAGTTGACTCACCCGCTGGCGAAAGGCGGCCCCGGCTCGGATGTCGCCGGGCCAGGACCGCCGAGCCGGCTTACTGGCGGAGTTCCTGGGCCTCCTTCTCCAGTTGTTTCGCGGTTTGTTCTAGTTTGGACACCAGCAGCATTCTCTCGTTCTGGCTCAAGGAGGGCGCCGCGGTCGCTGCGGCCGACTCCGTTTCGCCGGGCGAGGGCTGCAAGCGCGCCTCGTACTTACTGGCATGTGCAGACATGGCACCGGCCTTCGAGAGGTAATAGTCGCGCCCTGAGCGCAATGTGTCGGCTTCCGACGGGTGCTTGCTCGCGCCCGCCGTGCTGGCCGGAACGCGCCCTAACTCCCGACTCTCCTCCTCCGCTTTGGCCAGATACAACTGCTGCTGGCCGCGATAGTAACTCGCCAGCGCCCGATACTCTTCCGGCGTGCTGGCGTTACGCTTCATCGTTTGGAGGTCCTCTTTGCTGATGGCTGCCTGGTTCTGCGCAGCCAACTGCCCGACACCGCTCAGAAGGCAGACGGCAACCGTTGCCGCCGCCCAGTAACTGCCGTTAGTCAGCTTCATCTCTCCAGCCTCCTGTCAAAAGTAGTATGGTTCCCCAATCGTGAGGAATGCATAAAGACCGCCGATCGTCCGCTCATGCGACCCCCTGCCGGGCCGCCAGAGCAGTGAGGGTGCGGGCGGGCGCCTCCGTATCCAGACGCTCAGCCGCTTCGAGTGCAACCTGAAGGCCGCGCAGGGCCGCTGCGGTGTGGGACCAAAACTCGCCATTGTGCTTCGCACAGGTCTCGATCACCAGCTCGATCGCGCCTGCCACGCCCGTGGGCTCGGTTACCGGCCGCGACTTCCCTTCCGTGCGGTGCCCCGCGAGCGCGGAGAACCGGTCGATGTCAATCACTTGAATACATCCAGCCGCAAACGCGCGCACCGACCAGTCGTAGATGACCTGGGCGATCCGAAACACGGGAAGGCCGTAGCGCGCCGCGATATCCGGCATGCTCCAGCCCCGCACCAGATACAACACGACCGCCCGGCACTGTATGTCTGGGCGCGATCGCCTGGACAGCACCGGAACCTGCGCGGGAAACGACACGATGTTTTCCTGAATCGCCCGTCGCAACGTGGCATTTCCCGGGTGCAGGAACTGGGTCGATGAGCTGCGTTCCCACTGGGCTTCGCTCGGTCCAACTCTTACGGTGGCCGTCATGGGATCAGCTTAGTCGAGAAAGCATAAGGATCGCGTAAGGATGAGCATAAGGAGACCGTAAGTTAAACGTGAGGAAACCGTAAAGATTCCCGCCGGCAGGAGCTCGATTTCGGTTCGCCGGGTAGCGACTCAAGGACCCTCACTTTACATACCGATACGAGCCCTTTTTGACTCCGAGACGCGGCCCAGGATGCCGCTGCAGCATAAAAAACTCTGAGGCGCGGCATCAATATTTTGCGTACCGCGCCGAAGCGTAAGCAGTTACACGTAGTTACAGCGCAGGCATAACGGTACCATTAGCGCCGGGCGCCGATCCTCATGCTTTCCTTATTACTCATCCCGCACAATCGAGCTGTAAGGACAAACCACTCTATGACTCGTGAACACTCAGCCTATGCTGTACTGCTTTCAGTCATCGCGCTCCCAGTCGCAGCGCAGCTGGCTCGTCCCGCTTATGCGGAAACACTGTCCGGCACCGTCCTGGGCATAACCCGAGCGGCGGATGGCCGGCCGCTCCCCCACGCGGCGGTAACCGCTCACAACCGTGCTGACGCGGATGCGAGCGCCGATCTATCAGTCGTCAGCGGTCCTGATGGAACCTACCAACTGGCCCAGCTTCGCCCGGGCGAGTATGAATTAGTAGCGTCGAAAGACGGATACCGCAGCACGCTTATCCCGGCCGTTCTGGTCGCGGCCGCTGGAAGGACGGACTTCGATCTCACGTTGAGCGCCGAGGCTGCGTCCGTCCCCGCTTCGGCCACTCCCGGGTTGTCTCCCGCTGAGCCGCCGTTCGCTCAGACGAAGGATGTCGAAGCGCTGCAACGTCGCATCGATCAGCTCGAAGCGGAAGTGCAGACCCTGGTGGCGCTGCAAAAGACCGCCGCAGCGGAACAGGTTGTCGCAAAGGCCCTGCCGGCCGCATCGCCGGCCCTGCCCAGCCCGGTTGCGGCCGCCCCGGCGACTCAGGCTCCCGACGCGCAGAGCGCGCCGCCCGCTGCTCCGGCGGTGGACAATGTTACACCGTTCGCCTATGCCGATTTCACATGGCTCAATGGCAGTCCACGCAACAAGGACACCGTGTGGGATTCGAAGTTCTTCACACCCGAAATCCGTTTCGACACGGACTACATCGAGTCCTTCAACCAGCCGATTGACCACACCATGGGCGGGTCCACCGAGTCCTTCCGGAATGGCGAAGTTCAGGTGGAGCAAGCCAGCTTCGGCGGCGACTTCCACTGGCAGAATGTCCGTGGCAGGATTCTGACAATGAATGGCTTGTTCGCTACCACGACGCCGCGCAACGACGCGAGCGCGGGTGTCGGCCAGTGGGACCTGCGGGACGCCTACCGGTATTTTTCCGAAGCGTACGGCGGCTATCACTTCAACGTCAGCCATGGGCTCAATGTCGACGCCGGAATCTTCGTGTCCTACATTGGCCTGTTCAGTTACTACAATTTCGATAACTGGACCTACCAGCCATCCTACGTATCATCCAACACGCCATGGTTTTTTAATGGCCTGCGGATTCAATGGTTCCCAACTAATAAGTTGAAGATCGAACCTTGGATCATCAACGGATGGCAGTCGTATGCCAAGTACAACGGTCACCACGGATTTGGAGGGCAGATCCTCTACCGGCCGTACGAGTGGTTGTCGCTGGTATTCAACAACTACGGCAATGGCACGGACGACTTGGGCCTCCCCAACCGCGTCCGCATCCACACCGACGACAGCGTCGAAGTGCGGTATTACAACCAACCGGAGAGCACCGGCGTATCCAAGATGGCGTTCTCCCTTACCGGCGACGCGGGCTGCGAGTACGGTCAAGGCGTCAGTTGCCACGGGGGCTCGGGCGGGCCGAAGCAGTCGTTCCTGGGCTGGATGCTCTATGACCGCACATGGTTCCATAAGGACCTGGTGGGACTAACCATCGGCGGCGGCATGATGAATAACCCGGGCCGCTATCTGACCTTACTCCCACCGATCAACGGAGCAGATGCCGTCTCGGGCTCGCCGTACTTCCCGGAGAGCCCCGGTCTGCCCGCACACATGTGGGACAGCACGGTCACCCTCCAGTACATGCCCAAGCAATACATCACGTGGTGGGCGGAGGTTGGCTATCGCCATTCGGATGTGCCGTACTTCTCCGGCCGCGGCGGAATAACTCCCCCTGGCGGTAACAACGGCTCTCCGGCAGACTATGTTTGCAACACTGGCGCCACGGCCGGGACCGCTGACTTGAGCGCGGCGTATGTGGCCTGTGGTGGCGCCGGCTCGGTGTGGTTCCCCGATCTCCGCAAGAGCCAGGCGAACGTTTCCGTGGGTGTGCTGGTCAAGTTCTGAGATCGGGAGAGTTGGAGACCACGATGCTTTCCGCAACGGGACGACGGGCTGCAACGCTGCAGGCGGCCTGTGCGCCGGAGTCAGTCCAGTTCCGGCGCTGCCCCGTGGGCCGCGCCGGTTAGCGCGGAGGAGTGGAGTTACGATGAACGGCAAATCTCTGACAATTTGTTTTGTTGCTCTTTCGGCCCCCGCTCTGGTGGCTCTCAGCGGCTGCCGCCAGGTGCAGGCCGATACGAAAGCGGAAGCGCCCCCTCCGGCCACAGTCGTCCCCGGCGTGGATGTCAGCCTGTTCTCCGTGGAGCATCCGGATCAGTTCCCGTACGCCACGGCGACCAGCTATACGACATCTCCAACGCTGGTGGTCACCGGCAGCGTCAATCCGGACGTTTCGCGCAATGTTCCGGTAGTCTCGCTAGCCTCCGGTCGTGTGGTGGCGATTCACGCCCGCCTCGGCGACACCGTCACGAAGGGTCAGTTGATCGTGACGATCAGGAGCGACGATGTCTCCGGCGCGTTCTCGAACTACAGGAAGGCCATCGCCGACGAAGTCCTTTCGCGCGCCCAGTTACAGCGCTCCAAAGACTTGTATGCACACGGCGCCATCGCCTTGAACGACCTCGAGGTCGCACAGGACACCGAGGACAAAGCCAAGGTCGATCTCGACACCATGGCTGAACATATCCGGCTGGTCGGGAACGACCCGGATCATCCGGGCTTCATGGTCAATCTCTATGCGCCCGTATCCGGAGTGATTACCGACCAAGAGGTAACGAACGCCTCCAGCGTGCAGAGCTTCGGGACAAACCCGTTCACCATCTCGGACCTGTCTTCGGTGTGGGTGATTTGCGACGTTTACGAGAACGACATACCCAGCGTCCGCCTTGGCGACAGCGCCGACATCCGGCTGAACGCATATCCGGATCGTGTACTCAAGGGGACGGTGAGTAACATCGGAGCGACTCTCGATCCCAATATCCGAACGGCGAAAGTCCGCATCGAGGTGCCGAATCCGGGAATTATGCGTTTCGGGATGTTCGTGACCGCTACGTTCCACGCCCGGGCCAAAGTCACGCATACGGCGGTCCCGGCGGCCGCCATCCTCCACATTCACGACCGCGACTGGGTGTACGAGCCCGGGCCAGACAAGAAGTTCCGGCGAGTGGAGGTGGTCAGCGGCGATCCGATACCCGACAACCTCCTGGAGATCAAGTCCGGTCTGCAACCAGGCCAGCAGGTGGTGGCGAACGCACTGGTTCTGGACCATGCGATCGCGACGAACCAATAGAGGCCCCCACCCATGATCCGAGCTCTCGTCGATTTCGCGCTCAACAACCGCTTCGTCGTCATTTCGGTGACGATCCTGCTGACGATCTGGGGCGTGGTGTCTTTCCACAATCTGCCGGTGGAAGCCTATCCCGACATCGCGGACAACTACGTCACGGTGATCACTCAGTGGCCCGGCCGATCCGCGGAGGAGGTGGAACAGCAGGTTACTATTCCGGTCGAGATTCAAATGAATGGGCTCCCGCATCTCACGTTTCTGCGTTCGGAGTCCATTTTCGGCCTGTCGTTCGTGATCATGATCTTCGACGACAGCTCGGACAACGACTGGAACCGGCAGAAGGTTCTCGAGCGGCTGACCATGGTGACTTTGCCCACTGGCCTGCAGCCGCAAATCGGAACGGATTGGAGCACCGTTGGCCAAATCTACTGGTACACGCTGCGCAGCACCAATCCAAAGTATGACCTCATGGAACTGCGGTCCATCGAGGATTGGACTCTACTCAAGGAATTCAAGTCAGTACCGAACGTGGTGGATGTGTCGGATTTCGGCGGCACCGTGCGCGAGTATCAGGTGCGCGTCGATCCGAACAAGCTCGTATCTTACGGGCTTAGCATCGGGCAGTTAGAGCAGCAACTGGCGATCAATAACATCAACGCCGGCGGCAGCTTCGTGGAGACGGGCCTGCAACAGATGAACGTGCGCACGCTGGGGCTTTTCCAGAACGTTCATGACATCCAGCAGACGGTGCTGAAGACGCAGTACGGAACGGCCATCCGGGTAGGCGATATCGCCGACGTCGTCCAGGGTCCGAAAATACGGCTGGGCCACATGGCCCGCGCCAACCACATGCAGGACGGCAGAATCATCGACGAGCCCGACGTCATTCAAGGCGTCGTTCTGCTTCGGAAAGGCGCCGACGCCGGCCCAACGCTCGATGCGATTCACAAGAAGGTGGACGAGCTTAACAACGGCATTCTACCCGACGGCGTGAAGGTAGTCCCGATGCTGGATCGCGCCGACCTTCTTCACTATACGTTGCACACGGTGCTGCATAACCTAGGAGAAGGGATGATCCTGGTGGTCATCGTCCTGCTCCTCTTCCTAGGTAACATACGCGCCGCGCTGATCGTATCGCTGACCATTCCTTTCTCGTTGCTGTTCGCTTCGATCTGGCTGAACTTGAGTCAGATTCCCGCGAACCTTCTGTCGCTGGGAGCGCTGGATTTCGGAATGGTGGTGGATGGCGCGGTGGTCATGGTCGAGAACATAGTCCGGCACATGGCGCGCCCGCAGGAAGGCTCGTCGCGGAAGACGATCGCACAAGTCATCCGCGAGGCTTGTCACGAAGTTCAGCGCCCGGTGTTCTACGCCATCGCCATCATCATCACAGCGTACATGCCGATCTTTACGCTGCAGCGCGTCGAGGGCCGCTTGTTCCGGCCGATGGCCCTCACGGTTGCCTTCGCTCTCCTCGGCGCGCTGACGTTCTCCATCCTGATCGCGCCCGTCCTCGCCAGCATCTTCTTCCGCGGGACCGTTCGGGAGCGTCGCAATCCGGTGCTGGCTTTTGTGACCGACCGCTACCGCAGGCGCTTACGCTGGTGCGTAGGCCATCGCTGGATCACGTTGGGTGTCGGTGTGGCCGCCTTTGTTGCGTCGCTTTATCTTTGGTTCAGCGGAATCATCGGCTCGGAGTTTCTGCCTCACTTAGACGAGGGAGCCATCTGGTCTCGCGGCACGCTGGCTGATAGCACCAATCTCACTGAAGGCGAGCGCTTCACCACGCAGTCGCGCTTTATCTTCGCCTCCTTTCCCGAAGTGACGACCGTGGTTTCGCAGGCAGGCCGGCCCGACGACGGAACCGACACCGGCGGATTCGGCAACACGGAGTATTTCGTCCACCTGAAGCCGAAAGACGAATGGAGACCGGTCTTCCATAAGGATAAGGAGCAGCTCATCGCCGCAATGAATCGCGAGCTCACCAAGCTTCCGGGGGCTCTCTGGAACTTCTCTCAGCCCATCGAAGACAACGTGGGTGAGACCGTCACGGGGACAAAAGGCCAACTCGCGCTCAAGCTTTTCGGAAAGGACTTGAAAACTCTGGACGAGAAGGGCGAAGAGGTCATCGCCGCCATGGCCAACGTTCCCGGCGTTGCCGATCTCAAGCTCTATCACACGCTCGGCCAGCCGAATCTGAATTTCGTCATCGATCGCCGCATGGCGGCGCGTTTTGGAATCAATGTGGCCGACGTGCAAGATGCCATCCAGACCGCTGTCGGCGGCAACGCCGTGAGCCAGGTCCTTTTGGGTGAAGAGCGATATGACGTCGTGGTGCGCTACCAGGCGCCCTATAGGGACACGGCGAGAGCCATCGCCAACATCCGGCTCCTTTCTCCCTCGGGCGAGCGAGTTTCTCTGGCCCAACTAACTAACGTGCAGGTTCGGGACGGGGCCTATGACATTTATCGCGAAGGGAACACGCGTTACGATGGCGTGACTTTCAATGTCCGCGGGCGCGATCTTGGAACCACGGTGGAGGATGCCATAAAGCAGGTGCGCCAGAAGGTGAACCTGCCCAACGGCTACCACATCGAGTGGTCGGGCGAGTACGAAAGCGAGAAGCGCGCGGAAGCGCGGCTGTTCCTGGTCGTGCCCCTGACTATTCTGTTGATCTTTATCATTCTCTACACTATGTTCCGCTCGTTCAAGTGGGCCATGCTCATCCTGGCCAACGTAGCGCTTGCGCGAATCGGCGGCCTGGTTGCCCTTTTGATTACCGGCACTTACTTCAGCGTCTCTTCGGGAGTAGGTTTTCTCGCCCTGTTTGGCGTTTCGGTGCAGACCGGCGTCATCATGCTCGAGTACATCAACCAGCTCCGCGCGCGCGGGCATACCGTCGTCGACGCAGCCATCGAAGGAGCCGTCCTGAGGCTTCGTCCCATCATGATGACGATGTTGGTGGCCACCCTCGGCCTGCTGCCGGCGGCGATGTCGCACGCCATCGGCTCCGATTCGCAGCGGCCCTTTGCCATTGTCATCGTGGGCGGCCTGATCTCCGACCTGATAATGGCCATCGTCCTGTTACCCACGCTGTACGTCTGGATCGCGAGAGACGGAGATAAGTTGCCGGAACCGGAGGAATCCTTTGAGGCCTGAACGCGTAGCACGGCATAGCTGGTACCTCACCGTTGTCGGTTGCCTGTTGTGTGCCGGATGGGCGCGAGGCCAGGCTCCCAGCGGCCCCATCAAGATCACGCTCGAAGACGCCATCGATCTGGCCATCAGGCACAACCACAATCTGTTGGCCGCGCGAACCACCATCCAGCAGAGTGAGGCGGAGGAGATTACCGCCAACCTGCGCCCCAACCCGACGCTATTCACGGATTGGGAATACCTGCCGCTGGTCCACCTGCCCCCGGACACGAGCTTCCTCGATTACCTCCGCGATTCTACCGAGGCCGACCTCGGCGTAAGTTACTTGTTCGAGCGCGGGAAGAAACGGCAGCACCGCTTGCAGGCGGCAAAGGACGCCACCGCCGTAACGCGCTCGACCGTCGCGGACAACGAACGCACGCTTACTTTCGGAGTGGCGCAGCTCTTCATCAACGTTCAACTCGCCCAGTCAACTCTCGAGCTTGCCGAGCAGGATCTGAAGAGCTTTCAGAAGACCGTGGACATCAGCGAGGCTCAGTACAAGGTCGGCGGCGCGAGCGAGAACGACTTCCTGAAGATCAAGCTGCAGTTACTCCAGTTTCAACAGGACTTCGAGCAGGCCGAAGTCGCCAAGGCTCAGGCTCTATCGGATCTGCGGCAGTTGCTGGGTTACGAATCGGTCCCCGCCGTCTATGACGTAAAAGGCACATTCGACTACCAGCCATTGATCCTCACGCTGCCAGAACTGCAAGCGAAGGCGTTAAACAACCGGCCCGACCTGCGCGCGGCCGTCCAGGGAGTTACTGCCGCCGGCAGCCAGTACGAATTGGCGAAAGCCAATGGGAAGGTCGATGTTACCGGTTCTCTTAATTACTCGCACGTCAACAGCATCAGCGCTTTAACTTTCAATATCAGCTTTCCTCTTCCGATCTTCGACCGCAACCAGGGCGAGATCGCTCGAACCCACTTCGCGATCAGTCAGGCGCAGGAGCAACAGACAGCAGCGAGGGGACAAGTGCTGACTGATGTCAGAGATGCCTGGGAGGGCGTGGAGTCGAACGATCGGATCGCCCGGTACTTTCGATCCGGGTACCTCGACGTGTCGCAGAAAAGCCGCGACATTACGGAATACGCGTACCGCCGCGGCGCGGCTGCGCTCCTTGACTTCCTGGACGCCGAGCGGAGCTATCGTGCCACCCAACTCGCCTGGCGCCAGACCATTGCCGCTTACCTCGTCGCCGTAGAGCAACTTCGCGAGGCCGTGGGCGCAAGGAGCCTGCTGTGAAAAAGGAAGACGTCCGCGCCCGCATCGAGGAGATCGGCATCATCCCCGCCGTTCGCGTAGCTTGGGCTGAGCAGGCGCTCTACGCCGCGGAAACGGTAAATGCCGGCGGAATTCCCATCGCCGAGATCACCATGACCGTGCCAAATGCGGTCGATGTGATTGCGCGGCTGGCGCAGGCGCTCCCGGACATGGTGGTGGGCGCCGGAACCGTTCTTGACGCCGAAACAGCTCGGTGCTGTCTGGATGCCGGCGCGAAGTTCCTGACCAGCCCCGGGCTTGTCCCTGAGGTTGTCGAATTCGCCGTACAAAACGACGTCGTCGTATTCCCGGGCGCTCTTACACCAACCGACGTGATCGCGGCATGGAAGGCCGGGGCCGACTTCGTCAAGATCTTCCCCTGCGCGGCCGTGGGCGGCCCAAGTTATATACGAGCCTTGAAGGTGCCGTTGCCGCAGGTGCCTTTGATCGCCTCCGGCGGCGTGAATCAGCAGACCGCCGTCAGCTTCATCGCGGCCGGGGCCACTGCCCTGGGAGTCGGATCGGAGTTGATCCCGCGGGAAGCTCTGCAATTGCGGCAGAAGGACCGCATTTATGAACTGGCGCGCCGATTCCTGGGCATGGTCCGCACCGGGCGCGCCGAGGGGACCGGACGTTGATGTTACCTGAGTTACACCGCCGCGCCGTCGTGCGGGGCAATTTGAAGGAGGATTCAAATGGAACGATCTCTCGGATTTGATCGCGACTTGAGCGCTTTGATCGACGGTTTGGCTTTGCTGGGAGTCAAGCGCTGCTCCCAATGCGGCCAATTCTTCCGCTGTTCGGACAGCGGCGCGCTTTTCGATGCCGGCGACTTGGTCTGCTACAGTTGCGTCCCTGCCTGGTGGTCCGCTCGGGCGCCGGAATTGAGCGCAGCCGACCGTAAGAGGATCGAGAACAAACTCGCCTCCTGGCTGCGTAGGAATCATCAAGCGCAGGTGGTCAAAGACCCCGCGAAGCTACCCCCGCCGGACAGGTGCGAGGTTCAGCTAATGACGGGCTGTGTCGAGTGCGGCGGATCGGGCAAGCTTTTGGAAGGGGAACGCTGCCGGTTCTGCAATGGTCAGGGCTCTGTATTCGTGGTCGTGCCCAAGGAGATCGCGAGAGCGGCCGCGTAGGCGGCGCCCAGACGCGCGGCTGTTCAGATGAGTCCGCCAGTGGAATCTACGGAGACTATGTCCGAGCGGACCTCGCACGGAAAGCTGCTCATTGTGGACGACGAGCCGGCCGTCCGCTGGGCGTTGCATAGGACGCTGCGCGTCATGGGTTTTGACATTTCCGAGGCCGCAAACGGCGAGCAGGCGTTAGCTCTCCTTCGCACCGTTCGCTTTGACGCGGTGCTTCTCGACATCGCCATGCCCGGCATGGACGGCGTCCGCGCCTGCCGTGAAATTCGCAAGCTGATGCCGCTCGTTGGGATTCTCATGGTCACAGTCAAGGACTCCGAAGCCGAAAAGATCGAGGCGCTCGACGCAGGCGCGGATGACTACGTCACCAAGCCCTTCAACGTCCGGGAGCTGGCCGCCCGCATCCGTGCGACGGTGCGTCGTTCCCAGACGTCGCAGGCATTCGCTACCGCCGCGATCCACATCGGCGAAGTGGAACTGGACCCGGCGCGGCGCGTGGTCCGCAAAGCCGGCGAGGGGATTCATCTTACACCGAAGGAATTCGACTTACTGCACTATCTCATGTCGCACGCAGGCCTCTCGCTTACGCATAGCCGCCTCCTGGCCGCCGTCTGGGGTCCGGAGTACCGCGATCAAGTAGAGTATCTGCGCACCTTCATGCGGCAGTTACGCAAAAAACTCGGCGACGACGCCGCCAATCCCCGATACCTCCTCACCGATTCGCACGTCGGCTACCGCTTTACCGGCGATGAGGAGCTGGCCGCCGGCCGCCAGCCCGAGTGAAAGGCGGACTGCCGCTCTGCGTCACCGTGTCACGCCACCGCTTGTAGCCCGTCTTTGCGACCGCGGACTTACAGTTTCATCAGTGGGGGCTGCTTTCCGGCAGGGGACTGGGCCGGGTGGATGCGACGCAGGATTCCGGCTCCCGCTTGCTGGACTTTGAAACAAACGCCGGCCCTGACCAAGAAGGTCAGCATTGTGGACCCCAGCCAGGCGCAATAATTGAGCGTTGTCGGATTATGCTCTCTTCCAGTCGGGATGTACTGAGCGCCGTATTCCACGGCTGGGTTCATATCGGCAACGACACTCGCTGCAGTTGGTGAGACAAGAGCGGCGAGAGCGTAACGCCTGAACGTCGGGTGCGACAGGCAAACCAGCAGGGCGGCGAAACCGACGAGGCCCCCCAATATCGGTATGCCGAGACCATCCATGGCCCCATCATACCGAACGGACCAATGCGCGGGTCAGGGTGATTGCGACATTCGGGCCATCACCAAGTGTTATGTATATCCGCAAGCGGAGACCATCAGAGCGGCCATAGAACGGGCGCGGATCCTCGCCCCTGTGATTTCTGGAGCCGTAAGCCCCGCGCCGCCACCGATGTCTTCCAACCTGCCGTAGACTCATGGCGACGCAGGCCCCAAAATCTTGATACGGTGGAGTCTCGCGAATGGAACTTTTTGGGATCGTTTTTTCGATACCGGGGGCATTTATCGCAAGCGCGGTTTATCGGTTTCTACTGATAGCCGCCGTCCGGCGTTGGCCGTTGATTCGTCCCGCTTTCAAGGTGGCGTCCTACCTCGTTCTGACTGGAATCATCGCCGAGTGGATACTTCTGGCCTTGCGCGGAGCGGCCGGGACGCGGGTTGCTATTGGACCGCTCTACTATGACATCCACGTCTTGATTTTCTTTCTTAGGACGCCAGCGCTCATGAATCTTCTGGCGCTCTCAGACCCGCCGAAACGGTATGCCCGATGGTGGGTCAGCGTGCCACTATGCACGGCCCTGGCGTTTGTTCTCGTGATACAGCAGTACGCCGTCTCCGAAGCGCTCTACGGAATCGACGGTGCGCACGGGCCATTCAGATCGATCATATGCACAATTAGAGTTTGATGCTGGTCGGGAATCGGTCGCCCTATGCCGGACATTTGACAACTGGCGCGCCCGGAGGGACTCGAACCCCCGGCCTACTGGTTCGAAGCCAGTCGCTCTATCCAGCTGAGCTACGGGCGCGCGAAGTGCTTATGCTTCAACATAATAACATGCCCGGTCGGATCGCTTACAGCGGAACGGACAGCTGCGGAACGGACAGATGGTTCAAACCAGTCGCTCCAGCGGTGCCGTCGCGCGTCTCGCTATTCAATGCAAAGCGTTTGGAGATGGAGATCAGGCGATGACGTGGACCGCTTGCCGTTTTCTTGACGAATGGGCGCCGTGACAAAGTCACAGCAAATCCCTCAGCTCCGCGAAGCGGGCCTGGACCTCGGCCCACGAAGGGTAGGGACCGTAGCAGAGCAGGCGGCACTGGATCTCATATTCGGCGCCGATCGAGGCGGACAACTCCGCGGGTGGGAACAAGGCGTCGCTCCGTGCAAAGATCATGTCGCCGGGATGGAAGTAGCTCTTGGGAAAATGAGCGCGGCTGATCCGGTCGTAGTCCTCTTTGATGGCCTCGTATTCGGCGGACTCGAGCATCGCGATCACTTCCGGTTGCCCGGCGAGTTGGAATAGGTCGTAGTAATGGCGCGCGTAGGTTCCAAGAGGCTGCTGGTGACGCTTGAGCAACTCTACCTTGGCGTGGATGGCGAACATCTTCTCAACGAAGGTACGCCGGAAATGAAGGAGCCGCAGCGAGAAGCTACGCTCGTCCTCGGCGTTCAGCGATGCGCCCTTCTCCCGCAGGAACTGGCTGAGGCACGAGTCTAACTCGACGACTACCGTGGGCTCGCGTCCGCTCACGGCGCCGGCTTCCAGCAAAACACGGCCTCGAACCTCGCCCGGCCCGCCGAAGCGCTGGTTGTATGAGAAAAGGTCGTTGCGGCCGAAGCCACCGATGGTCTGGCTCTCATCGGAGAGGAAGGTGAGCGCCGGATGCGCGGCGACAGCGTCCCGCAGCCGCCTCAACTCGCGATTCACGGCGTTCTTTCCCAACACTGGCTGAAATGTAGCCGGATCGAGGAAGATATCGATATCTTCGGAAAAACGCTGGATCAGATTCCAGCCCTTGGCCAGGCTGGTGCCGCCCTTGAAAACGACTTTGTCGCCGGCGGTTGACGCTATGGCCCGCAGAGCCTCCATAGCGTAGTAATCCTTCTCGATGATCGCAGGCCGCCATCCCCGGTGCCGAAAGTGGTCCGCTGCTTGGAGAATCGCCTGCTCGAATTCTGGATGCTCAAATAGTCGCACTGGACCGCTGCTCCTTTGCCTGCCACTTTCGCGCGTGCCGCAAGCCGATTAGCGGCCCGAAGTCGAACCGCGAAAGCGGATTCAGAGAGTCCCGTAGCCGTCTGAGAGCCGCAGGCCGCTTCCCCAGTTGTTCGCCGGCAGCTCCCAAAACCGCGCGGACCCGCGGCGGCTCGAATTCCGCTACCTCCAGCAGGCGGGCGAAGCGTCCTGGCTCGGCGAGCAGAGCCAAGGTTCTGCGGACCGTTGCTTCCGCAGATAACTCGCTCGTTCTTCCCCCTCGTCTGAGGAAGTCCAGCAGAGCGGCGTCCGTTTCGGAGAGATTGGCCCAGGCTTCGGGGCGTCGGGTGTGAATCACCGTGTCCTTACCCATCAGCTTCCGTGGGAGGCTCAGCGCGTTGGTTGACACCTCACCCCGGCTCGCCGTCTGCGTTGTGAAACCAAGAAGATTCGCCGCTGCGATCCCGGCCGGGAAGACAGCTTTGTGCCGCAATGCGAGCTCTTGGATGGCGGCTGGATTGGGCAGGCTCTTCCCGAAAGCCGTCTGCCGGGTGCGATAGTAAACACCTTTGCTAAGGCGTTCCAACTGTCCCTCTGCTGTGAGACGTGACAGCGCCTTTGCCACGGCCTGAAACGGAAGATCCCGGAAGTCCTCGAACCTCCATAGCTGTTCGCCACCGGCCCGGATGCGGCGCCGGATCGACTCCGCGGCTGGGCGGGCAGCCCGCGACCGTCTGGTCGGCCTTCTCATGGTTTTCAGTATCGGTCACCATGCGCGTTAAGTCAAGTTTTGTTGTAGTAAAACTTGACGTATGCCGCTTCGGAGGGTGGAACTCGTTGGGGAGAAACGGATGGTCCAAACCAGTCGCTCCAGCGGGACCCTGCGCCTCTCGCTGTTCAATGCAAAGGGTTTGGAGATGGAGGCCAGACAGCGGCACGAAGGACTTGCCGTTCGCTTGCCGAGTCGGCGTCGTGCCTCGACCCTGCACGTTGTGCCAACACCGCCGCACCCAGTTCCTTCTCGATCACGCCGCGTCAGGCCGGAAACGCAACACCAATACCACGGTCCGCGTGCTCATCGACGTGCTTGCCGACACACCCTTCGGTATGGTCCTGCGTTCTGTCTTCGTGCACTTCGGAAATGCAGCCCCGCTGCGCCAGGATGAGGGATTTGTGAGCCTCATCCAGAAGGTCCGACTGGTATAACTCGACCAGCGCCTCGCCAGCGGCTTGACGTACTGGCCACGCGCCATCGAAGAGCGCAGCGACGAGAGGCTCGACGGCGCGGGAGTCGCCCATCTTCCCCAGCGCTCTTGCTGCGGCGGCGGGTGCCCTCTCAAGAGCCGCGATAAGGGGCTCGGCGGCGCGGGCGTCGCCAATCCTGCCCAACGCTTCTGCTGCGGCGGCGGGTGCCGCGTCCTTAAGGGCGGCGATGAGGGGCTCGACAGCGCGGGCGTCGCCAATCCTGCCCAACGCTTCTGCCGCGGCTGCGGGCGCCGTGTTCTTAAGAGCGGCGATGAGCGACTCGACCGCGCGGGCATCGCCAATCTTCCCCAACGCTCTTGCTGCGGCGTCGGGCGCCCTCTCAAGCGCGCCGATGAGGGGCTCGACCGCGCGGGCGTCGCCGATGTTCCCCAGCGCCTCTGCCGCCGGCCTGGGCTCATCTTCGAGCGCTGCAATCAGGGGCCCGACGGCGCGGACGTCGCCAATCCTCCCCAGCGCTTCTGCCGTGGGGAGGGGCACGTTCCTAAGCGCGAGCGCGGCGATGAGGGGCTCGACGGCGCGGGCGTCGCCAATCTTCCCCAGCAAAGTCACGGCATCGAAGCGCACTTCGAAGTCGCCGTTCTTGAACGCGGCGACGAGCGGTTCGACGGCCGGCCCGCCAATCTTTACCAGCGCATCTTCCACGGCGCCGCACTGACGGATCTCGCGGTCCTTGAGAGCGACGATCAGCGGCTCGACCGCGCGGGCGTCGCCAATTTGCCCGAGCGCGTCAGCGGCCGCCTTCCTCGCTTGGTTGTGGCTATGCGCAAGCACACTGATGAGCGGCTCGACCGCGGTCGAGCCAACTCGGACGCACTCATTCCAATTCTGTTTCGCGACCCAATAGGCAGCGCCGCTTTCCTCCCGGCCGGGTTGCCAGCCGATCTTGTCCAGCGCCTCTACCACCTCCCATTTCGCACGACTGAAGCTGCTGTCCTTTGTGAGCGCGGCGACAAGAGCCTCGGTGGCGGGCTGGCCGATTCTGGCCAGCGCCTCGATCGCCGCCCGGCTCACATCGCTAACGCTATCATTGAGCGCGGCAACAAGCGGCTCTGCGGCGCGGGCGTCGCCGATCATCCCCAGCGCGTCTGCCGCCGTCTTGCGCGTGAAGGGGTGCCAATGCTCAAGCCCGTCAACCAGAGGCCCCACGGAGGGCTTGCCGATCTTGATCAGCGCAGATGCCGCCGCTTCGGGGCGGCAGGCATGCTTGAGAGCGGCGCCGAGCGGCTCGACCGCGGGCGTTCCGATTCTGACGAGCGCCCGCACGGCAGCGCTCTCCACAGAGCCGCTAGGAGAGTAACCTCCGAGAGCGGCGCAGAGCGGCTCGATGGCGCGGGGGTCGTTAGTCTGCCCCAGCGCCTCCGCAGCCTTCTCGCGCACACGCCAGTCCTTCCGGTAGCCTAGCGCCTTGATCAAGCCCTTGATATCGCGCTTCGCTTTCATCTTTTCAACGTTGGGCGGGCCAAATAGTCCCATGGTTCTCCTCGCTTGTTGCTCAGACCGGAAAAGCAACGCCAATGCCCTTGTCTTCATGCGACCGGTGGTCTGCGTGCTTGCAGTCGTTAAACGACTCGTGATTGTCGTCGTGGCCTGCGAAATCGGCGTGCGGCGCGGTGATGCGGCGTCGTTGATCGAGTATGAGACGCTTCCGATCATCGTCCAGAAGAGCCGACTGGTAGACCTTGACCAGGGCATCGGCAGCCCCCCGGCGCCCCGCCCAGGGATGCTTTTTGAGAGCGGCAATGAGCGCGGCGACGGCGGGCGCGCCTATCTCGGCGCACTTGTCCCATCTTTCTCGCATGACCCAATATGCGGCGCTGCTCTCATCCCGGCCCGGCTGCCAGTCCATCTCGCACAACGCTTTTGCCGCTGCAGAAGCAACACGCGGATTTCTATCGTTGATCGCGGAGACGAGGGGTCCGACGGCGCGGGTGTCGTCGATCCGCCTCAGGGCATAGACGGCCTGCAGGCGCACATTCTCGTCCTTGTCCTCAAGAGCGGCGATGAGCGGCACGACGGCAGGCGCGCCAATTCTGACCAGGGCGTCCGTCGCTTCAGAGCGCACCTCACCGTCTTTAAGCGCGGCGACGAGCGGCGCCACGGCAGGCGCGCCAAGGCCGCCCAGCATTCTCGCCGCCGCCTTGCGCCACCCGTCTCCGCCGCGCTGGAGCTTGGCGGCCAGCAGCGCGACGGCAGGCTCGCCAATTCCGCCCAACGCTGCCTCCGCCGCCGCCTGCCAGACGCTGCCGTCGCCGTCCACGCTTACGGCGAGGAGCGGTCCGACGGCGCGGGCGTCGCCAATTCGCCCTAGCGCTTCCGCGGCCGACTTACTCACCAGCGGCTGACCATCCTTGAGCGCGGCGATGAGCGGCCCGACCGCGGGCGCGCCGATTTCGATACACCGAATCCATTCTTCTTTCGCCACATAATACGCGGCGCCAGTCTCATCCGGGCCCGGTCGCCAGCCTAACCTCTGCAGCGCGTCCGCCGCCCTTTTGCGCACCCCGCCGTTGCAGTCCTGGAGCGCAGCCATGAGCGGCCCCACCGCGGGCCCGCCGATTTTGACCAGGGAGTCCGGCGCGGCCAGCCGCACCCCGTCGTCGCTATCCTGCAGCGCGGCTATGAGCGGTCCGACGGCGCGGGCGTCGCCAAGTTGCCCTAGCGCTTCCGCGGCCGACTTGCGCGCCAGCGACTGACTGTCCTTGAGCGCGGCGATGAGCGGCCCGACCGCGGGCGAGCCAATTTCAATACACCGAATCCATTCTTCTTTCGCCACATAATACGCGGCGCCAGTCTCATCCGGGCCCGGTTGCCAGCCCATCCACCGCAGCGCGTCCGCCGCCCCTTTGCGCACCCAGCCGTTGTCGTCCTGGAGCGCGGCCATCAGCGGCCCTACGGCGGGCTCGCCGATTTTTCCCAGAGCCATCGCCGCCGCACAGCGCACTAGTCTGTCGCCGTCCTGGAGCGCCACGATAAGAGGCTCGGCCGCGCGGCCGTCGCCAATCCACCCCAGCGACTTCGCCGCCGAACGGCGCACTAGGCTGTCGCCGTCTTGGAGCGCCGCGATAAGAGGCTCGACGGCGCGAGTGTCGCCACTTCGGCCTAGCAAGAACGCCGCCGCGCCCGCGGGGATGAGCGGATCGACCGCGTCAGGGTCGCCAATCTGGCCCAGGGACACCGCCGCCGCCGAGCGCACAATGCTCTCGCCGTCCTGGAGCGCGGCGATGAGCGGCTCGACCGCGCGGGAGTCGACAAGCTTTCCCAGTCCATAAGCCGCCGCCCAGCGCACATGCCTTTCGCCGTCCCGGAGCGCGGCGATCCACGGTTCTACAACGCGGGCGTCGCCAAGGGTGAAGAGCGCGGCCGCCGCCGCTTCGCGCACCCGGTGATCCTTCCGGTAGCGCAGTGCGCGAAACAAGCCCTTGATATCGCGCTCCTGCCTCATCTTGGGAACGTTGGGCGGGCCAAAGAGTCTCATATATGTCCCTCCTCAGACCGGAAACGAGAGACCAATGCCCTCGTCCGTGTGCCCAGGCGCAGTCGCTGCTGCGCGAGATTGTAATTACTCGCCGATAACGTTTATGTCCACGAGCTCCCCGCGCGGCTTGCCCGGCAGTGGTAGTCCCGCCGCCTGCCACTGCTCCGGCGTAACCCCCACGTAATCCATCGCACTCATCCACAGTGAGCGTGCGCGGCCATATAAGCGCGAGCAGTCCACAGGCGGCGCATCCAGGTCCGTCTGGGCCGATGACGGTTGGCGGTTCCAGGCGCGGCACGCGCCGCCGCACAGAAAGCGCAGCGCGCAGACCCGGCACTGGCGGTTGCTGTTCACCGTGTGGCGATGCAGATCTTGAAAAGCGACCGATGCCGTCACGCCCGCCAGGCCGCCGCTCTGGTTGACATTGCCCAGGCGCCACTGCGCGCCATGCCACGCATAGCACGGATAAACGCCGCCATCCGGCTCCACATACAGGTTTTGGCCCATGCCGCAGGTGTGTTTGGGGCCCATGCCATATGCCACCATGTCGCGTGGATTGAGGTGCCCCCACAGCGTGTCCGGTACGGCGTCTAACTCGGCCTCCGTCGCTCGGCCCAACGGCAGCACTGGCCGGAACTGAATGCGCCGGATACCCGCCTCCCTCGCCAATGCGCGCACGGCGTCACCCGGTGCGCCGTTGACTTGATCGAGCCGCAGCACAGCCGCCAGTGAGATCTCGGCCGTGCCGCCTTCTTGCGCCAGGGCGAGAAGATTCCTCTTCATCAGGTCGTAGCTGCCCGCGCCACGCCGCGCGTCGTGTGTTTCACGGTCGCCGTCCACGCTGACTACAACCTGGTCGCCGCAGCGGGCTACGCGTTCAAGAAGGGCTGGGTCCACGGTCAGGGCCAGGCTGGTGCGTAGCGTGGTCAGCATCGGCTTCACGCGCAGCCGCAGTTGAGCCAACGCATCCAACAGCGCCTCGCGCCGCGGATGAACCAGAGGCTCGCCGCCGGTTATCACCGTCTTGTAGAAGCCCTGCCTGGCGGCCTCCTCGCAAAGGCGTGCGACATCGTCCACTGGGAACGCGGCCTGGCGTGTTGGACCGGCCTGCGCGTAACAGTGAGAGCAACCCAACGGACAGGCAAAGGTGACGTGCAAGTAGAGGTTGTTCAAGTGCAGACTGGTCGAGGTCAGGTTGTCGGAGAGGGTCTGCATCGCTTGCGTCGTGCGCGCGACGTTTCTAGTGAGCCCGAGTTGTTGGAACCTGGCCGCAGCTTCCGCCGGAGAATGGGTGACCGCCAACGCCGTCGCCGCCAGCAGGCGTTTGGCGTGCTCGGCGGTTTCCTGGGGGTGTGGACCGTCCCGCATCAACTCCAGCAATTTTCCATGCCGCAGCAGGCCGGCCTGGGGATCGGGACGATCGACCACCGCCTCGATATTCTCCTTAGAGAAGACTTCTGCTAATGCCCGATCGGCAACATGATCGAAGAAACGCCGGTAAGACAGGCAGTGTGGGTCGCGCCCTGAGCCGTTGAAATGGCCGCCGTTGACGGCCAGAGCGTTATGCGGACAGCCACCCCGGCAGTAGTCCAAATGCGAACAGCCCTGACACTCGTTGCTGATGTGTTCCTGCCAACTCTGGAGTTGTCTCCAAACCGGCGAAGCCGTGATGGTCTGCTCAGAGCCGTCGTGGACATTGCCCAACTCGTATTCCCGGCTGCCTGCGAACCGCTGGCATGGATGGATCGTGCCATCCGGCGCGACCGCCAGATGTCTGCCCAGGCAATCGGTAAACGTGCAAATGCTGCCGCACTTGCTCGAAACGCTTCGGCACATTGCGTCGAGCGTGCTGATGCGTATTTTGTCCGAATTCGCCAAATAGCTCTTCAGCACATCCACGAGCAATTCCCCGTGCGCTTCGGGGGAGATTGACCAGCCCCCGGCGTCGCGGTGGCGCAATGACGGCACCGCCGCATGAATGGAGAAGTTCAGACCCTCGCGCACAAAGAAATCGAAAATCTTCTGGGCATGCGGCACGGATTGAGCGGTGAAAGTGCAGATGCAGCCGGCGTCGAGGCCGTGCCTGCGGGCGCGCTCGATACTCGCAATCGTGCGTTGAAAGTAGCCCTTACCGCGTTGCGCGTCGTTGATGGGTTCGGGCCCGTCGAGGCTGGTGCCGAGCGAAACGCCATATTCCCGGAAGAGATCGCACAACTCGTCGGTGAGCAGCCACAGATTGGTCTGCATGGCGAAGCGCACGCGGCGCGGCGCAAGCCCCTGGCGCAACAACGGCAATGCCACGCGGTAGAACTCAATGCCGGGGACCAGGGGCTCTCCGCCGTGGAAGGTGATTTCAAGCCCGTCCGTATCGCCCGCCGCATTCTGCCATCGCACTACGGCATCGAGCGTCTCGCGGCTCATGGCAGGGCCGCCCACCCGCGGGCCAAAACAGTAGCCGCAACTGGCCGGACACGCCAGGGACGGCGCAAGCATCAGATGACGGGACATGCTCGGAACCTACAAGCTTACTCTGAAAAGGACGGCTTCAGAACAAACACCTCCGGAATTCAGAGCGGCCGGCGCAGAGCGCTCTCCGCGGCCACGTGACCACCGTTCGTGGTATCGATTTCCCTTTTGGCCTGAGCGAGTTCATCCTCTCGCAGCAGATCTCCGCGAGGCCTCTTTGCCGAATTCTTGCCGAAAGGGGGCGGCAAGAGGGTGCAGTCGGCGGCAAACGAAGGCAAACGGAAACCGACGGCAGAGAGCTGAATTGAAAGGCAAGAAGCCAATCCAGCCAGGCGGGCGCAAAGGAGTGCAAAGGCGCGCAACGAACTCGGCAACTGGTTCGAAGCCAGTCGCTCTATCCAGCTGAGCTACGGGCGCGTGTTCCTATTATCCTCACCTCGCCCTGCCCGGGCAATGCCGCTGCGCATTTCGTCCACCCGCCGCCCGCCCTCCCGCCGCACCGGGGTAGCTTCGTCGGGGGGCTCCAGGTAGGGGCCGGTCCTGGGACCACCCCCGAACCGGTTTTGGTACCCATCCCCCAGGTCAAGATGCACAGGGATACCAAAGGCCTTCCAGCCAAGAGTTGGTCGCGATAGCCATCCATATCAACGGCTTGAACGAGATCGGCGCCCTTGGTACTCCTTCTCCCCGGAACGCCGTTCCGCATACGAACATCCGCTGTTCCAGCGCCTGCCAAACCCCGTGAGACGATTTCTTGGATTTTGAGACTGTTTTGTCGTTGACACAACCTGGGGGATTGGCATATGATTCAGTCTTAATTAGTGTCGGCATGAGAGACAGCAGCAGATCTCGTTCAGGCATCTCGGACACTGGGGCCATCAGCATGCTCGGTATCAGCCGCGCCACCTTCTACCGCCGCCTGCAGGACGGAAGCATCGCCCCGCCGGCCGGCCGCATCGGCAAGCGGCGCCGTGTCTGGATGCTCGCGGAAATCGAACTTGCCAAGGAGCAGTTGAAAGCCCAAAAGGAACGCACATGATCCGTCTCGTCATCGCGAATCAACGAGGGGGCGTCGCCAAGACCACGACCGCTCTGGTTCTCGCCCGCATCTATGCCGACCAGGGGAAGAAGGTGCTGCTGGTCGACACCGACTCCCAGGGTTCCATCGGAACCGTCATCTCCCTGAAGGCGAAGTACCACCTCTCCGATTTTCTGGTGGGCCACATCGCCCTCGAGGAGTGTCTGGTTTCGGCGCACCCCAATATCGACGTGCTGCCCAGCAACCGGAACACTTCCCGCGCTGAGGACCTGATCACGGCGCAGGGCTTCCGGGAGTTCGTTTTCGAGCAGATGTTCAGCACGTACGAGCACAACTACGACGCGATCCTGATCGACGTTGCCCCGTCGATCACGCTGTTCCAGACCTGCGCGATGGTTTACACCCGCCGGGTGTTGATCCCGGTGGCCATGGAGATCCTCAGCGTCCAGGGCGCCATGGCGAGCCTCGAAGCCGCGCGAACGCTGAACACCATGTTCGCCAACAGCTACCATCTGCCGGTGGAGACGGTCGGCATGTTGCCGGTAATGGTGGATCGCCGCCTCGCCATGACCGGAATCATTCTCGACACGCTCGAGCAAATCGCCGAAAAGACCGGCGTTCCGCGCCTCTCGCCCGTTCGCACCGATACCTCGGTGGTGAAGGCGAACAAGGAGCGGCAGTTCCTGGCGGACTTCGACCCCAAATCGAAGGCCCTCGAAGACTACCAGGTGGTGGCGGACGAAATTCTTACCATAATGAGACAACTGGATGGCATCCCCGAAGAGCAACGCCAATCGGCGTAAGTTTAGCCGCGAGCCGCTGGATATCGACGACCTGACGAGTACATCCTCGTTCTCCGGCATTCGTGACGTCATCGAGAGTCACTTCAGCAAGCCTGATAACAACGCCGATGGCGGCTCCGACGAAGGCGCGCGCAGCGTCGAGACCGACCCCGATCGGCCGCAGTACGTCTGGGAACCCAAGGGCGTGCCCTTCTCGGTGCGGCTGGGCGCGGACGTGATGGCAAGGCTCGAAAAGGACAGCCTCGACATCTTTCGCGCCATCACGAGCCGCGGCTCGGAGATCGGCGGACTCCTTCTCGGGCAGATCCTGCCCGGCTGGCCGCCGTCGGTGGTTGTGGAAGAGTACGAGCCCGTCCCTTGCGCCTACACGCTCGGCCCGTCCTACTTGCTCTCCGAAGAGGAACAGAGCCAGTTGGCGGAGACCATCGACAAAAAGAAGAGCGAGAGTGGCCTCGCCGTGGTGGGATTCTTCCGCAGCAATACGCGCCCGGCGCTGGTGCTGCAGGACGACGACCTGGAACTGTTCGACGGGTTCTTGCCGGAAGACCACAACATTTTCCTGCTGGCGAAACCGTTCTCGCGGAAGCCCTGCCAGGGCGCGATCTTCGTGCGCGAGGGCGGCAAGTTCCGGTCCGAGAACAGTCCGCAGGAGTTCCCGCTTTCGGTCCCGGAATTGGAGAAGCTGGGAGCTATGCAACCTGGGCTCCGGCTCTCCACCCAGCCCGCGCGCGTGGGACCCGCTTCAACCGCGGACCGCGTGGCAGCCATCCCCATCGATTCCGTTCCGGCCGAGGCCAAGCGCCCGCCGCAGCCCCAGATGAGGATCCCGGAGCCTCCCTCGTTCCGCATGGAGCCGCCGGCTGCCCCGCCCGAGCCGCGATTCCAGGCCCGCGTCGAACCGAGGATTCAGCCGCCCGTGGAACCCCGAATCGAGCCACCCCGAATCGAGCCCTGGGTAGAGGCGCGGATTGAACCGAGGATTCAGGCGCCCATCGAGCCAAGAGTCGAACCTCGAATCGAGCCCAAGGTCGAGCCGAGGACACCGTGGCGGCCCAAGCCGCCGGCCACCACAGCCCGCCCCTCGATGCCACCAGCGCAGAGTTCCGCGGCGGTCGTGCCGCCGACTCCAAGGCAGCCGTTCTTCGCCGCGCCGCCCATCGAGACGCCCGCGGCACCGCCAGTTTCCCGCCCGGCCCCGCCAGTTGCGAAAAGCCCAGCGCCGAGCGCGCCCGAAGCGCCCGTCGTCGAGGAGCAAGTGACGCCGCCGGCTCCCCGCCCGTCCGCGCCCGAAGCGCCGCCGAGATTCGCCGCGCGGATCCAACCCCGAGTCCAATCGCCGGCCCAGCCCGCGCCGCCGCCGCCGCGGTTCATGGGAAGAATCGAGCCGCGGGTTGCCGCGCCCCGGCTGCCCGAACCCGAGCCTGAACCAGAGCCCAGTGCAGAAATCGCGGTTGCTCCCACGGTCGCACCGCCCGCGCCGCCCAAGCAGGCGCCCCGGGTCGAACGCAGTGGTCGTCGCGCAGCCCGGCGTAAGGTTCACGAAGGTCCAGCCGGCCGCCCCAGCAAAGCCGGCACCCGAACCGGAGGCAGAGCCCCAGCCCGAAGAGCCGCCGTCGCTCGAAGCCGTGTTCCGGAAGAAGCCCGAGGCGAAGGCCGACACCCCCAGCTTCGGGTACGAAAGCGAAGAGAGCTCCGGCACGAACCGCTGGACGTGGCCGGTGGTGATCGCCGCGATTATCGTCGTGGTGGGAGTGTATTTCTTAGTGATTCGTCCGAACCGCCAGCCCGCCGAACCGGGCGCGGCCGTCTCCACGGAAGCTCCGGCGCACCGTCAGGCCATAGCCCTGGCGTTGCGGGCCGAGGGCTCCGATGCGGGGCTGACGATTTTCTGGGACGGTCACGCCGCCCCGATATCGACGGCGCCGCGCGGGGTGCTTTCGATTCGCGATGGCGCGGGAACCAAGAACATCGACCTGACTTCCGATGAATTGAAGAAAGGCTCTTACGACTACGAGCCTCGCACCGACGACGTTCTAATCCGGCTGGAGCTAAAAGGCCTGCCGGGTAACCAGCTCGCTTACGGCGGAACCCGAGTCCTCGGCGCCAGAAGGCTGAGCAAGCCGGGCAAGTAACGCGCCCACCTCGCTCGAGGGCTGCGAAAAAATCGACGGCGCAGGATCTCTTTTCGACGCGCGACGAGCTAGAATAGAGGTTCCACGCGATGTCGTCATCCGCAGGGCCGTCAAATTCCCGCATCACCCCCGCAATCTCGCGCGAACGCGATACCGTCCGCCAGCAATTGTCGGAGGCTTGGCGGCTCCAGGCTTTCCGCGTCGAGGAGGCGCTGGCAACCGGCTGGCGCGAGGGCCTCGAACGCGTCCTCGACGAGCGCTTCGCCGAATTGGCCGCGCGCATCGAGCGGGAGTTTGCCACCGAAACCAGTGAGCGCGTGACCGCCGGCCTGGCCATCGCATCGCGCCAGAAGGCCGAGGAACTCAACCGGACCCTCCGGCGCTTCGCCGCTTGGGACGGATGGGAACAGTGGGCCGCCGCACTGCTCGATTCCGTGAGCGCCCTGTGCTCGCAGGCGGCGCTGTTCGCCGTGAGGCCCCCGTCGCTCGAGGCGTTGCGCGCGCGAGGTTTGAGGGAAGGCGTGCCGTTCCAGAGCCTGCGAATCCCTCTGGCGGAAGCGCCGGGCGTCGCGGCAGCAATTGCGTCGAAAGATACCGTGATCGCGCTCGCAACCGCGGCCGAGCTCTCCGTGCGCATCGCCCGGCTGTTCGAAGGCGGCCGTTGCGCGATCCTTCCGGTGGTGGCGCGCGGGCATGTAGAGGTGGTCCTGGTGGCCGCGGCCGATCCGGTCGAATCGGGCAGCCTGGAGGCCATGACGGCGCTGGCGGGCGCGGCGCTCGAACGCCGCAGATGTCCGGCGCATTTGTCCGCCGCCGAAGAATCCCCCGGAGATGAGGCGCTCTTTTTACGCGCGCAGCGTTTCGCACGCGTGCGCGTGGCCGAAATCCGTCTCTCGAAATCGCGAGAGGTCATGGAAGCGCGCGCTGGCAGGCGCATCTACGAAATGCTCAAGGAAGAAATGGATTCGGCGCGCGTCGCTTATGCGCGCCAGTTTCTGCAGGCGTCGCCGTTTATGCCTGACTATTTGCACGTGGAGTTCCTCCGAACGCTGGCCAATGATGACATTGCTGTATTGGGTGAAGAGTATCCGGGCCCTCTGGCCTGACAGGACCGCTCGGGCGATTTCCGCGCTGCTGTTTGCCGCCGCACTTTTTGGCGCCGAGCTCCCGCCTTCCGCCGATCTCGCGCTGCTCAAAGCCGGAATCGATGAACAGGGCCGCAAGCAGCCGGCCGGGGCCATCCGCGATCTGAAGGCGGTCCGAGAGCGCCTGCCCCAACTCGCCGATTACATCGCCTACTCGGTCGGGTCGGCGGAGCTTGACCTGGGCGACTCCGACGCCGCAATCCGCGAGCTCGCGCCGGTCTGGGCCGCCGTTCCGCCGTCGCCGCTGGCCGGCCAGGCGTCGCTCGTCGCCGCGCGCGCTTATAAGCAGGCCGCCAAGCCCGCCCAGGCCATCGACGTCCTGCGCGAATACTACGCGCGGCTGCCCCAGCCCGAGGGCGACACGCTGCTGGCGGAGTGCTACCGCGCCTCTGGCGATCTCGCCTCCGCCGCGGTCTTCTATCAGCAGGTCTACTACCAGTATCCGCTCAGCGCCCAAGCGGGCGAGGCCGCCGCGTCGCTCCCCGAGTTGAAGTCCGCCCTCGGCGATCTGTATCCGCCCCCCACCACGCAGTCCATGTTTGAACGCGCGGGCAAGCTGACTCACGGTGGCGACTATCGGCGCGCCCGCCTGGAATACCAGGGAATTCTTCCCGCCGTCGGCGGCGTCAACCGCGAACTCGTGCGTGTGCGCCTGGCCGAGCTCGATTACGATTCGGGGCAGACCGTTTCCGCCTACAACGCACTCCGCGCGCTCGACCTTTCTTCGCCGGAGGCCGACGCCGAGCGCCTCGACTACATGGCCGAGTGCGCGCGCCGCCTGGACCAGGACGACCGGCTGAAGGACGCCCTCCAACGCCTGGAGCGTTATCCCGATTCGCCCTGGCGCCTGAAGGCCCTGGTCTCGGCCGGCAACCGCTATCTGGTCGAGAACCGCTCCGCCGACTATCTGCCGATTTATCGCGCCTGCGCCGAGTCGTTCACCGGCCCGCAGTCGGATTACTGCCACTGGAAGGTTGCCTGGTACGCTTACATCCACCGCCAGCCGGACGCCGCCGCCCTTCTCCGCGAGCACCTGGAAAAGTATCCCGGCTCGGACCGCGCCGGCGGAGCTCTCTACTTCCTGGGCCGTCTGGCCGAAGCGGCGGGCGATCCCGCGTCCGCCAAGTCTTTCTACTCCGACATCGTCGAGGCCTTCCCGAACGCCTACTATGCCGACCTGGCCGATTCGCGCCTGGCGCAGCCCGAGCTATTCGGAGCGGCGGACTCGGCCGAAGTCCGCGAGTTCCTGAACCGGGCGCTTCCGGTGCGTCGCGTTGACATGAAGTTCGACCCGGCTCCGGCAACCCAGGCACGTCTCGACCGCGCACGGCTGCTGGCGTCCGCGGGCCTGGAAGAACTGGCCGAAGACGAGCTGCGCTATGGAGCGCGTATGGAGGATCAGCCGCACGTTCTGGCGGTGTGGCTGGCGCAAGTCGGAGGCAAGTACAGCCCCCCGTATCGCTCCCTGCAACTGCTCAAGAGCCTGGTGCCGGGCTATCTCTCGATTCCGGTCGAGAACGCACCGGCCAGCTTCTGGCGTCTGCTATATCCGATGCCCTGGAGGTCGGAGCCTCGAGCGGTACGCCAAGCTCCACGATCTCGATCCCTTCATCGTGGCGGGTCTGATCCGGCAGGAATCCGAGTTCAATCCGCAGGCGCTCTCGCCGGCGCAGGCCTACGGCCTCACGCAGATTCTGCCATCGACGGGCCGTCTCCTGCTGAAGGCGCCGCGACGCCGCTTCCGGGCCAGCGTTCTCTTCACTCCCGAGGTGAACCTGCGTCTCGGCACCACCTACCTGCGCACCATGTACGATGCCAACTCCGGCCGTTGGGAGCGGACGCTGGCAGCCTATAACGCCGGGATCTCGCGCGTCGAGAACTGGATGGGCTGGGCCGAGTATCGCGAACCGGCCGAGTTCATCGAATCGATCCCGTTCAGCGAAACCCGGAACTACGTCTTCGCCGTACTTCGCAACGCGTCGATGTACCGCAAGCTCTACAGCGAAGACGGCCCGGGGCCACTGGCTGCGGACCATTTCCCCGCTCCAGCCACGAAGCCGCCCCCAGTCGCGACAACGGTCTCCGCGGCGAAGAGGCCGCCCTTCAAGCGCAACCCGGTGGTGGCCAGGAAGCGCCGCCCGGTGCGCCGGCACACGGTCCGGCATCCTGCCAAGCCGCAGGCCAGCGGGTAAGCCTCCGGCGCCTAAGTGATGCCGGCCGCACGTAGATGAGCGGTGTACTTTTTGTCCAGAGCGGCGATGTGGTCGATCAGCCAGTGCTTTAGAAACGAGGCGAGCTCCAGGGTAAGCGCGATCCCCCCTTTGCCCCGCGACTTCTCCTGCAGGAGCTTGAGCTGCGCCAGCAGCTTTTCGTGTTCCGCCTTCTGCTCCGCGTAGCCGGGGTAGGCGCACTGCTTCATCAGCCCTTCTTCGCTGGCGAAGTGTGAGACCGTATAGGCGGCCAGGGCATCCAGGGTTTTCTCGATTACGGCGTTCCCTCGCCCCGCCAGCATGGCCTCGTGAAGTTCGTTGATCAGATCGACCAGCTTCCGATGCTGCGCGTCGATCCGCGCGATCCCGACGCTATATCGATCGCTCCAAATAATGAGTTTAGCTGCGGCTCCAGTGCTCATGAACATCTATCGGCGGAAGCCAGCCCGGCATTAGTGGTGCGGCTACAGCACGCAGTGTGCGGCTACAGCGCCCGGAGTGCGCCTACAGCGCCGGAGTGCGCCTACAGCGCCCGGAGTGCGCCTACAGCGCCCGGGGTGCGGCCACAGCGCCCGGAGTGCGGCCACAGCGCCCGGAGTGCGGTCACAGCGCCCGGAGTGCGGTCACAGCGCCCGGAGTGCGGTCACAGCGCCCGGAGTGCGGTCACAGCGCCCGGAGTGCGGTCACAGCGCCCGGAGTGCGGTCACAGCGCCCGGAGTGCGCCTACAGCACGCCGGCCGCATGGAGATGAGCCGTGTACTTCTTGTCCAGGTAGACGATGTGGCCGATCAGCCAGCGCTCGCCAAACGCCACCAACTCCGGCGTGCCCGACGTCTCCTTCTTTCGGATCTTATCTTGCAGTAGCCTCACCTGCGCCATCAGCCTGTCGTGCTCGGCCTTGTGCTGGTCGTAGCTGGGGTAGGCGAACTTCGTCAGCAACCCCTCTTCGGTCGCGAAATGCGAGACCGCCGCCGCCGCCAGCCCATCCAGGATCCTCTCCAGCTCCGAGTTCTCTCGTCCGGCCACCACGGCCGCGTTCAGCTCGTTGAGAAGGTCCACCAGCCCCCGATGTTGAGCATCAATCCGTGCGATCCCCACATTATAGTAGTCGCTCCAAATGACGAGCCTGGGCGCCGATTGAGTGTCCATGGATCTCTGATCGGCCAAACGCGCCCGCGAATTAGGACGCATTTGCGTCACGCGGCCGTGGCGCGATCGCGACTGCCCTTACGTCACCCCCGCTGCATTGAGATGCGCCGTGTACTTCTTGTCCACGTTGGCGATGTGGCCGATCAGCCACCGCTTAAGGAACGTCATCACTTCCAGGCTCAACGTCGTCGTCTTGGCCCGCGACTTGTCTTGCAGGAACCTTACCTGCACCATCAGCTTGTCGTGTTCGGCCTTATGCTGCTCGAAGCTGGGGTAGGCGAACTTCCGCATGAGCTGCTCTTCAGTGGCAAAGTGCGAAACCGCGTATGCCGCCAGACCATCCAGGATCTTCTCTAGCGCCGATTTTGCTTCCCCTCCCACCATCGCCGCGTGAAGATCGTTAATCAAGTCCACCAGCCGCTGGTGTTGTGCATCGATCCGCGCGATCCCCACACTATAGGAGATTGACCGGAACTCCGTTGAAAGTAAGCGACCCTCGGAACTCATAGATTACGCGACAGCGACTCCCTTCGCAATCGGCTTCCTGGAAACGGCGTTCGCCATTGAGGACAGCAGCAGCGGAATCTGACGGTAGCCGATGACCTTCCGGAACTGCCGCTCGGCCACGAGCAGCCCGGAGCCGACCCAGCGTTCTATCTGATCGCCGTCCCGCCATCGCTTCACATTCCGGCAAACCGTCTCCACGATCGAGAACGCCGATTCGATCACGTTGGTGCAAGCCAGGGTGCGGCGGAGCTGGTCCGGCACGCCCAGCCTGTGAACGGTCAGCGTTTCCTCCATGCCTTCCTCCAGGCTTCGCGCCGCGCTCGGATTCAGGTCCATCAACTCGCGATGCAACTGCGTCAGCGCCCGTTTGGCGGGCTCGTATTCTTTCATCGCGTAGGCGTTTTGCAGCTTGCGGCGCACGCCGGCCTTATGTTCCTCCGGGAGGTGATCCAGCACATTGCGCTTCTTGTGAACCTGGCAACGTTGGATGAAGGCGGCTTCCCCGGCGTGGCGCCGTACGGCCGCGGCCAACGCTTTGCCTCCGTCGAGGATGTACAGCCGCGGGACGCTGAAATCCAAGCCGCGCGCCAGCAGGTCGCTCAGCAGTTCCCCCACCACGGCTGCGTTCTCGGTGGCTCCCTCGCGCAGTCCCAATACCGTTTTGCGCCCGTCGCAGCCGATGCCCAACGCCACAATCATCTGGCGATCCTTGAACGGCGTGCCGTCGATCAGCACGGCGCACAACCGCAGCTCGCCCAGCGGCCGCTCCATCAACTGCTTCACCTTCTCGCGGCTGGCTTCGATGAAGTTCTCACTGACCGCCGACTTCTCGATGCCGTACGCCTCGCTGAACTCTTTCACCACGGCTCCATAGTTCCGGGTCGAGAGCCCGCGCATCATCTTGTCCCAAACGCCTTGCTGCAAGGGCGAGCTACGCTGGAACAACTCGTAGCTACCCAGCCGCTGTTCCCGATTCTCTTTGGTCCGCAGCCGGGTGCGTTTCAGCGGCACCTTCTGGCCGTCCACCACGCAGTAGCCGTCCTCTTTGCCCCAGCGGTGCGCGCGGCGATCCGGATACTGCTCATGGCGCTCGCCGGCCAGGTGCCGAACTTCCTCTTCCATCACCAGGCTCATCAGCGCAAGGCCGGCTTCTCGTAGCAGGTGGCCGACACCATCCTGCAGCATGCCGACGATGTCGGCCATCGGCAGGATCATCTGGATGTTGGGGTTCTCTTGGGAGGCGAGGCGGCGGAACTGTTGCACCGCTCGCTGACGGTCGATCTGGTATTGTTGCTTCATAGCGACTCTCCTTTTTCTTGGCGGAAAAATATCCTGAAGGCTACCATGCCTTCAGGTGTGAGAGTCGCTACTTTCTACGGATTACCGGGCATCCTCCACTATAGCGATCGTTCCAGACAATGAGCTTAGGCACCGGCTGATTCCCCATGCCTCCCTATCGGCGGACCGGCGCCCGCAGATTAGGGCCAGGGACTCAAGGCTGCCACCACCATGAACCGCGATAGGCAGGAAGGGCTCGGAGCCTTAGCGTTAACGGCTGCGTCATGAACGGCTGGTGAGGTTTGAACGGATCGGCAAAGGCCGAACGCGAGCAGGGAGAAGCTATTCCCCGAATCCCTAGCATCGTATCGGAAGCCGTGTGGAAACGGCTCCTTTGGATGCGAACCTGAAGAATCGCCATGGACGCCCGTTGACCATGCGCCCTTCCTCTTCATAGGAACCACGCGAGTAACTCGAAATCACCGTGCGCCAGAAGGCGGCGGCTGGCGCATTTGCTTCGAGGACTCTAACGAGCCATTCACCGGGACGTTCGTTCCAAAGCAGAGTTGCCATTGTCTGCCCGAAGCCGCTCCTTCGAAATCTGCGGATGACAAAGAACTCGTGTACGTCATGAGCGCCAATCTCGCCTAGCCACTCAACTGCCGATCCAACAAGGGCAAAGCCTGCGATCGAATCACCAACCTTGGCCAAATACGCGTCGTAACCCTTTTCCCACACCAAGGATGTGTCGTAAGAGTAGCTTCCATCGGACTTCGTATCGATCTCAAACCACTCTGCCATGTCGTGAATGTAGTGCTCAAACAGGTTCCGAAGCAGAACATCCGACTCGGGTCCTATCTTCGAGATCGAGAGAGACGACATGGGGAAGGAACGCTCGACCGCTGCAAGGTCCAGCATAACTCGGCCGGGACGGATTCGCCGATACCTCCAAAGCGGACATGCGGCGTGCGACTCGCCGGGTGGGCACCCAGGCAGGTTAGGCGCCCACCCGGCCGCCCGCCTCGGACTTACCCCCGCACCAGCCGGTCCACCACCACACCCTCCGCCGACACCAGCTCAATCTCCATCTGCATCTGCCCCACCGCGTGCGTCGAGCAGCTCAGACACGGATCAAACGCCCGGATCACCGCTTCCACGCGGTTCAACATGCCCTCTTGCAGGTTGTTGCCATCGACGAATCGCTTGGCCACTTGCAGCACACCCCGGTTCATCGCCAGGTTGTTATGCCCCGTCGCGATGATCAGGTTGGCCCACGTGATGAGGCCCTCGTCGTCCACCTTGTAGTGATGGATCAGCGTCCCGCGCGGCGCCTCGGCCGCGCCGATGCCCTCGCTGTTGTTCGGTCCCGCGAAGGCGCGCACGTGCTTGCTCAGGATCTCGGGCTCGTTCAGCAGCCTCTCGATCCGCTCAATCCCGTGCACAATCTCGATCAGCCGCGCGTAGTGGTAGTAGAAGGAGCTCAGGATCGCGCCCCGCTCCAGGTCGCGAAACTCGGCCTGCTCCTGATCGGCGATGGGCGTGCCGCACCGGTCCGCCAGGTTCAGCCGCGCCAGCGGCCCCACCCGGTAGATGCCGTCCGGGTACCCCTGCGGCTTATAGAAAGGCGACTTCAGGTAGGAGAACGGCTCCACCGCCTCGCCGATATAGTCGGCGTAGTCGGCCGGGTTCAGATGGTCGGCCGTGACGCGCCCGGAGGCGTCCACCACCCTCAGCGTGCCGTCGTAATGCTCCAGCCCGCCGTCTTTGTCCACCATGCCGAGGAACAGCGTGGGGAAGTTGCCGAAGCTCCGGATCTCGTCGCGGAAATTGCCCATCGACGCCTTGAACCAATCGAGCGTCCGCCGCGCGATCGCGAGCGCTTCGGGAATGCCGGCCAGAATCTGGTCGCGGCGTTCCACCGTCAGCGGTTCGTTCACTCCGCCGGGCACCACCCAGGCCGGATGAATCCGCTTGCCCGCCAGCCACTCGATCACCTGCTGGCCGAACTTGCGCAGCATAATCCCGTCGCGCGCCAGCGTCGGATGCGCCGCCGCCAGGCCGAAAATGTTGCGCGTGGCCGGGTCCGCGTCCATGCCCAACAGCAGGTCCGGCGACGAGAGATGGAAGAAGCTGAGCGCGTGCGATTGAATGAGCTGCGCCAGGTTCAGGACCCGCCGCAGGTTGGCCGCCGCCGGCGGAATGCGCGTCGCCAGAATGCCGTCGCAGGCCTTCGCCGATGCCACCAGGTGGCTCACCGGGCAGATCCCGCAGATGCGCGCCATCAGCGACGGCATCTCCGAGAATGGCCGCCCTTCGCACAGCTTCTCGAAACCGCGGAATTGGGTGACGTGGAACTGCGCGTCCTCCACCCGCCCGTTTTCTCCCAGGAACAGCGTGATCTTCGCGTGCCCCTCGATCCGGCTGACGTTTTCGATTCTGATCGTCTGTTTCGCCATTACTCTATGCTCCGAACCTGGTGACCTGGCTCAGCTCGGGTTTGCGCCCGGCGATGAGCTCGGTCAGCACGAAAAAGATGGCATCGGCCGAAGGCGGGCACCCCTGCACGAAGACGTCCACCGTCACCACTTCGTGCACCGGCCGGACCTTCGCCAGCAGCTTGGGAATCACCTCCGACGGGATCTGCGGGTTCACCGTGGCGTTCTCGCGGTACGCGCGTCCGTAAACCGCGTCCAGCCGGAACGCATTGCGCATGGAGGGAACGTTCGCCGTCACCGCGCAATCCCCCAGTGATACCAGCGTCTTGGTGTGCGCGCGGATCTTCTTGATCTTCTCGCGATCTTCCACGCTCGCCACCGCGCCTTCGACAAGGGTGATGTCCACCATCTCCGGGAAGGCCTTGGCGTCCACCAGCGGGCTGTACACCAGGTCCACCTTCTCCGCCAGTGCCAGGATGCGCTCGTCGATGTCGAGGAACGACATGTGGCAGCCCGAGCAGCCGTCCAGCCACACCGTCGCCATGGTCAGCTTGCCGCTCATCGTTCGCGCCCCCTCATCAGCGTCAGATACGGCAGGAACTGCCGCCGCTTGGACATTTCAGCCACAGACTTTCCTTTCTCCGACAGCGCCCCGGTGGGGCATACGTGGACGCACTTGCCGCACGACGTGCACGTCTCCGACGATCCCCAGGGCTGGCTCAAATCCGTAATCGTGCGGCAATCGATGCCGCGGCCCATAATGTCCCAGGTGTGCGCGCCCTCGATCTCGTCGCACACCCGCACGCAGCGGGCGCACAGGATGCAGCGGTTATGATCGATCACGAACCGCTCGTGCGACGCGTCCACCGTGAGCTTCGGATACAGGTACGGGAAGTGGATGTGCGTCATATTCAGCTTCTGCGCCAGGCTTTGCAGCTCGCAGTTGCCGTTGCTCACGCACACCGAGCAGATGTGGTTCCGCTCGCTGAACAGCAGCTCCAGAATCGTCCGCCGGTAAGTCTGCAGGCGCTCGGAATCGGTCGTCACCTCCATGCCTTCGTCGATGGCGGTGGTGCAGGCCGGGACCAGCTTCTTCGCCCCTTTCACCTCCACCACGCACATCCGGCAGGCGCCGATCGAATGCAGCCCCTGCAAGTGGCACAACGACGGAATGAAGATGCCGTGCTCGCGGGCCACTGCCAGGATGGTCTGGTCGGCCGTCGCGCTCATGTCCTGGCCGTCGATGACCAGCGTTTTAATCGCCGTGCTCATGCTTTCACCTCCTGGTCCGCCATGTGGCAGACCCCGGCGGGACACTTCTTGCCGGCCACGTGGGCCTGGTACTCATCCCGGAAATAGTGCAGTGTGCTCATGATCGGATTGGGCGCCGATTGGCCCAGCCCGCACAGGCTCGTGTTCCGCACCACGTCGCACAATTCTTCGAGCGTGGCCAGGTCGCCCTCTTCCGCCTCGCCCGCGCAAATCCGCTCCAGCAGATGGTGCATGTGCGTCGTGCCCACCCGGCACGGCACGCACTTCCCGCACGATTCCGACATGCAGAATTCGATGAAGAACTTCGCCACGTCCACCATGCAGGAGCCTTCGTCCGTGACGATCATCCCGCCCGAGCCCATGATGGAGCCCACCTTGGCCAGCGATTCGTAATCCACCGGCAGATCCAGGTGCTCCCCCGGAATGCAGCCGCCCGAAGGCCCGCCCGTCTGAACCGCCTTGAAGCCCCGGCCGCCCGGAATGCCGCCGCCGATCTCGTAAATGACCTCGCGCAGCGGGATGCCCATCGGCACCTCGATCAGTCCGGTGTTGTTCACCCGGCCCGCCAGAGCGAACACCTTGGTGCCCTTGCTCTTGGCCGTGCCGATCTGTGCGAACCAGTCCCCGCCCTTCCGCAGGATCACCGGGATATTGGCGAACGTCTCGACGTTATTGATCAGCGTCGGATGGCCCCACAGGCCCTCCTGCGCCGGATACGGCGGCCGCGGCCGCGGCGTTCCACGCTTGCCTTCGACCGAGGCGATCAGCGCCGTCTCTTCGCCGCAAACGAACGCTCCCGCCCCCAGGCGAACTTCCACCTTGAAGCTGAAGTGCGTTCCGGCCACGTCGTTGCCCAGCAGTTCCAGCCGCTCGGCCTGGCGTATGGCGGTGCGCAGATGCTTCACCGCCAGCGGATACTCGGCTCTCACGTAAATGTAGCCCCGGTTGGCGCCCACGGCGTAGGCCGCAATCGCCATGCCCTCGAGCACCCGGTGCGGATCGCTCTCCAGCACCGCCCGGTCCATGAACGCGCCCGGGTCGCCCTCGTCCGCGTTGCAGATCACGTATTTCTGGCCCGAGTTCTGGGCCTTGGCCACCGTGCTCCACTTCAACCCCGTGGGATAGCCCGCGCCGCCGCGCCCGCGCAGTCCGCTCTTGATCACCTGCTCCAGCACTTCGCCGGGCCGCTTCTCGGTCACCACCGAAAGCAGGGCGGAGTAGCCCTCCTGGGCGATATAGTCCTCGATCCGCTCGGGATCGATCAGGCCGGAATTCTCGAGCACGATCTTCGACTGCCGCGTAAAGAACGGCGCCTTGGTGTCGCATTCCAGGCGTTTGACCGGCTTCCCGTCTTCGAGGCTGCGCACGATATCCGGAACATCGTCGGGCTTGACGTCGCGGTACATCGTGTTGTCCACCGTGATCAGCGGACCGGCCGAGCACAGGCCCATGCACCCCACGCCCTTCACGTGGCACTCGTTCTTCATGCCCGTTTCGAGCACTTCCTGCTCGATCGCCTTCTTCACCTCGCCGCTCCCGGCCGACAGGCACCCCGCCGCCGTGCAGACGCAGATGTGGTGCGGGTGTTGCGCCCGCGCCTCCTTTTCCGTGTTCGAAATCTCTTGCAGCTCTTCGGAGGTCATTGGCCCGCCCACTTTCCGGCTCTCTTCACCATCTCCGCCGCCGTCAGTTTCCCGACGACGTCTTTCTCGAATACCGCCACCGGCGCAATGCTGCAAGAGCCGACGCAGCGCGCCGTCAGCAGGGAAAGCTCGCCATCGGGCGTCGTCTCCCCCGGCTTGATTCCGTACTTCGATTCCAGCGCCGCCAGCAGCGCCGGCGCCCCGTTGATGTAGCAGGCCGTCCCGGTGCATACCACGCAGGTGTGCTTTCCGGGCGGCTTCATCGTGAAGAAGTGGTAGAACGTCGCCGCGCCGAAAACCTGGCTCAGCGGCACCTTGAGCGATTGGGCCACGAAGCGCAGACCCTCGGGTTCCAGATACCCGAAGGCTTCCTGCACCGCGTGCAGCGCCTCGATCAGCGCATGGCCTTGGTAGCCATTGCGCCGCATGGTGGCCTCCACGATCTTCCATCGCTTGTCGGGAGAGGGAGGCCGCGGGGTGGTTGTAAACATAAGTGCGGAGGAGTTCCTTTCTAGTAATTCGATTTACGTCTATCGGCGTTTCATCGGCGGATCGTCATGCGCTTCCTAAAAGTCGTTCGGAATCGACCGAAGTTGTCTCATCGTGAATACCGGGCCATCCTTGCAAACGTACACCCCACCGGCGTTGCAGCGTCCACACTTGCCGACGCCGCACTTCATCCGGTTCTCCAGGCTCGTGTAAATGTCTTCATCCCGAAGACCCATGCGGTCCAGAACCGGCAACGTGAACTTGATCATGACCGGCGGCCCAATCACCAGTGCGATCGCGTTCCCGGCCGGAACCTTCGCGCGTTCGAGAACGTGCGGAATCAGCCCGATCTCGCCCTTCCAGTCCGCAGTCTCCCCGCCCGGATCTACGCACCGGACCACCCGCACGCGCTCGTGCCGGCTCCACTCATCCAGTTCGGTGGCATACGTGAGGTCCGCCACCGTCCGCGCCCCATAAACCACCGTGATCTCGCCGTATTTCGCCCGGTTCTCCAGCGCGTACCAAACCGCGCAGCGTATGGGTGGCATCGCGATGCCGCCGCCGATGAAAATCAGGTTCCGGCCTTCCCACGCTTCCATCGGATAGCCGTTCCCGTAAGGCCCGCGGAACCCGATCGTGTCGCCCTTTTCGACCTGCCAGAGCGTCTCGGTGACGCGGCCCGTCCGGCGGAAGCAAAACTCGATGTAGTCTTTCCAGGTGGAGCTCGAGCAGATGTTGAACGTCGATTCGCCCGATCCGAACACAGAAAACTGCCCGAACTGGCCCACGCGGAACGAAAAGTCGCGCGCCCGGTCGCTGTCCCGGAAGCGCACGCGCACCGATTTCACGTCCGGCGTCTGCCGCTCGACGTTGAGGACCTCCATCAGATCAGGCTTGTAGAGGTTCTTTGGCATCCTCTTTCTCTTTCCCGGCTTCCCGATCGATCGCCTGGAGCGCTTTCAATACGCCCAAACCCACCGGGCAGTTTCGTTCGCAGTTTCCGCAACCTGTACAGAGTACCGTGCCGAACTTCTGTGGATAGACAACAAACTTGTGGAACAGCCTCTGGCGCTGCCGCTGCGGCTGTGCCGCTCGCGGATTGTGCCCGGAGGCGTGTTGGGTGAACAGCGGAAACTGGCAGGAGTCCCAGTTCTTGACACGCGCGCCACTCGCTGCGGTGCCTTCGTCTACGATATCGAAGCAGTGGCACGTCGGGCAAGTATAAGCGCACGCGCCGCACCCCAGGCACGCCAGCGTCAGTTCCTTCCACAGCGGGCTTTCGAAGTTGGCTTCGAGATACCGTGCCACGCGGCCCGCATCGAACTTGGCTTGTGGAGCCGCGGCCGCGAGCGAGCTGCCGGAGGCCTCCCCGAACAGCGCCCGCCCCTTCTCCGTAATCGCCCGGACCTCGAAGCTCCCATCGCCCACATCGAACAGCATCGCGTCCGACCCTGCTTCATCGGAGGGCCCCGAGCCCACCGAAGTGCAGAAGCACGCATCGTCCTGCGCCGCACAGGCCAGCGTAACCACCGTTGTTCGCGCCCGGCGCGAGGTGTAGAAGCTGTCCTCGAAATCCCAGTTGAACACGTGGTCCAGAATCGGCAGCGCGGCCGCATCGCACGGCTTGGCGGCAATCAGGATCTGATCGCGGTCGAGCGGAGGGACGTCGCTCAACCCGATTTGCTTGCCCTCCATCCGATAACGGAAGATCTGCTCGTGCCGCGGGAACAGGAACTCTTTGATCGAGTTCGCCGGCCGCCGCCGGGCGTCGAAGACTGCGTCCGCCCCCGTTGCCAGCGCCTGATACAGCAGCCGGTCGCCCACGGCCACGGGCGCGGCGACAAGCTTCCCCTCGCCGATCCAGCCTGCCACCAGTTCGCTCAAACGCGCAGCCGGGAGCGCCCCGCTCATCGGATGAAATCCTCCTTGTCCGCGGGCGACCACGCGCCGAAGACCGGCTCGGCCTGCGGGTCCATGCCCGGGCGGTAGCCGAAGTTCTCAGCGGTGGCCTGGGCCAGAGACTGGTTGAGGAGCCCCAGCGGAATCCCCGCCGGGCAGGCTCGCGAGCACTCGCCGCAGCCCACGCAGCGCGCCGCCAGGTGGAACGCCCGCGTAATATGCCAGGCGAAATTCCCCTTGGGCGACGCGGAAGTGTCGATCGTCACCGGCCGGTTCTTGTCCGCGATACAGCGCTCGCAGTAGCACAGCGGGCAGACCTGCCGGCAGGCGTAGCACTTCACGCATCGCGCGAACTCGGTCTTCCAGAATGCCCACCGCTCGGCCGGCGATTTCGCCATCAGGGCATCCAGGCCATTCGGCCCCGGCGCTGCTGGAGTGGCAGCGGAGGCCTCGCCGATCGTTTCATCGGCAAAGCGCGGAACGTGCACCTCGCAGCGGGCGCACTTGGCCGCGCGCGGCGTGCCGACACCCTCGCAAGCCATGCCGATCGCGTACACTCCACCGCGCTCGATCTGCGATTCCTTTTCGAGAACCACCAGCGACCGCTCGTCGCAGCCCTTCACCACCACAGCCGCTTTGCCCAGCGCCTTGATTTCCTTGCGCGTCAGGTAGACCGTGAGGTTCCCAAAGCAGCGGTCGTTCCACGCCAGCTTGCCGGCATCCTCGACCCGCGTGACGAAAACCGGATGGCCCGCCTCGCCATAGCCGATGACAACTTTGACGGTGCCCTCACTGAGCAACCGGCGCGCGGTCTCGCGCAGGCGTTCCGTCATTTTGCCGCCTCGCTCAATTCCCGATACGCCGCGTAAGGCCCCAACGCCCTGGTCTTCTCCGTGATCTCCCCGATCGCCTGCTGCCACTTCTTTCCCTCGGCAGCCGAGATCCACGTGAAATGCACCCGCTCGGTCTCGATGCCCAGCGTCTCGAGCAAGCGCCGGAACAGCATCCACCGCCGCCGCGCGTGAAAGTTGCCGGCCGTGTAGTGGCAATCGCCGGGATGGCAGCCCGAAACCAGCACCGCGTCCGCGCCCATCTCGAAGGCCTTCACAATCAGGTTGAAGTCGATGCGCCCGGTGCAGGGCAGCCTCACCACGCGCACGTTGGGCGGATACTCCAGGCGGTTGGTCCCGGCCAGGTCCGCGCCCAGATAGGTGCACCAGTTGCACACGTAGGCAATGATCTTGGGCTCGAATGCCGTGGTCATTGCCTCGCTCATACTAGCGCCTCCACCTCGGCGTATATCTGCTGCTCGCTGAATCCGGCCAGATCGGCGCTCTTCGACGGGCAGACCGCCACGCAGGTGCCGCAGCCCATGCACAGGCCCGGGTTCACGCGCGCGGTGCGCTTCACGAATACGCCCTTCGGCGTCCGCACCTCGGCTTTGTCAATGGCGTGATACGGGCACGTGCGGACGCAGGTGAAGCACGCCGCGCAATTCTTTTCGTCGATGCGGGCCACCTCGGGCTCTCGCGTCAGCTCCTCGTGCGCGAACATGATGAGCGCTTTGCTCGCCGCCGCCGAGGCCTGCGCCACCGATTCCGGAATGTCCTTGGGCGCCTGGCACGCGCCGCAAATGAACACGCCCGCCGCCGACGTCTCCACCGGCCTCAGCTTCGGGTGCGATTCCAGCAGGAAGCCGTATTCGTCGTACCCCACATTGAGCTTCCGCGCCAGGTCGCGCACGCCCGGCGCAGGCACCATGGCCGCCGCCAGCACCACCAGATCGGCTTCGATGGTCACCGGCGCGCCCGCCAGTGTATCGGCGCCGCGCACAATCAGCTTGCCGTTCTCCTCGTAAATCCGCGACACGCGTCCGCGGTAGTAGCGCGCCCCATCCTGCTCGATCGCGCGCCGCACGAACTCTTCGTAGTTCTTGCCGCCCGCCCGTATGTCCATGTAGAAAACATGGGCCTGCCCATCGTGAACTTTGTGCTTGTAGAGCATCGCGTGCTTGGCGGTGTACATGCAGCAGATCTTGGAGCAATATGGCAGGCCCTTAGCGTCGTCACGCGAACCGACGCAACTGATAAACGCCACGTTCTTTGGCTCTTTGCCGTCGGAGGGCCGCACCACGCGGCCGCCCGTCGGCCCGGACGCCGAAAGCAGGCGTTCGAACTGAAGAGAGGTAACAACGTCCTTGTACTGGCCGTATCCGTATTCGCCGTAGCCGGCGGTCTTCCCGTCTTCGCGCTCCTTGCCGATGCTGTAGAGCTGGAAGCCCGTCGAGACCACCACCGCGCCCACCTTCTCAGTCACCAGGGTGTCCTGATCGTCGAAGTGTATGGATTTGGTAAGGCACTTCTTCTCGCACAGCCCGCAGCCCTTGCCCTTCTTGAGCCGCGTGCAGGTTTCCTTATCGATCACCGGCCGCGCCGGAACCGCCTGCGGGAACGGGATGTAGATCGCCGGCCGCATACCCAGGCCGTAATCGAATTCGCTCGGGTTGCGCTTGATGGGGCACGCATTCCAGCAATCGCCGCAGCCGGTGCAGCTCGCGGTATCCACATACCGCGCCTTCTTGCGTATCGTCACCGTGAAGTTGCCGAGATAGCCCTCCACCTGCTCGACCTCCGAGTAGGTGTAGAGCTTGATTCGCGGGTGCTGTCCCACCTCCACCATGCGCGGCGTCAGGATGCACTGCGAGCAATCGAGCGTGGGGAAGGTCTCCGAGAGACCCGCCATCTTCCCGCCAATCGAGGGCTCGCGCTCCACCAGCACCACCTCCGCCCCGCCATCGGCGATATCGAGCGCGGCCTGTATGCCCGCCACGCCGCCGCCGACGACCAGCGCGCGCCGCGTCACTGGAACTTTGATCGGTTCGAGCGGCTCGTCCCATCGCACTTTGGCTACCGACATGCCGATCAGGTCGATGGCTTTCGCCGTGGCCTGGTCGCGGTCGTGATGCACCCACGAGCAGTGCTCGCGGATATTCGCCATCTCCACCCGGTACGCGTTCACGCCGGCCTTGGCCGCGGTCTTGCGGAACGTGCGCAGGTGCATGTGCGGCGAGCAGGAGGCCACCACCACGGCGTCCAATCCCTCGCTCCGGATCTTCTCCGCGATCAGCGCCTGGCCCGGCTCCGAGCACATGTACTTGTAGTGGAGCGAGCAGTGCACTCCGGGCAGTTGCCCCACCGCCGCGGCGACTTTATCGACGTCCACGGTGCGCGCGATGTTCTCGCCGCACCAGCACGTGAATACGCCAATCCGCGACATTCGCCGTCAGCCTCCGTACACGAAATGCCTGCTGATCCCCAGGGCATCGTCGGAAAGACCCAGGGCCCTCCCCACCAGATCGGAGAGGTAATAAATGGTCATGCCGTGGCGCACCGAGTAGCGCCTTTCAATATCGGCCTGCTTCATATCCAGGTTCACGTGGCACATCGGGCAGGCCACCACCACGCAGTTGGCCCCATGCGCGGCAGCATCGGTCAGAATCTTGTGCGAAAGGTCGAGGACGATGTCCTCGTTCGCCATCGTCATCCCGGCCCCGCAGCACTCGGTCTTGTAGTTCCACTCCACCGCCGCTCCGCCCAGAGCCGTCACCACGGCCTCCATCGAAGACGGCCGTTCGCAATCGTCGAAGCGCAGCGTCTCGGGCGGCCGCGTCAGCAGGCATCCGTAATAGCAGGCCGCTTTCAGGCCTTCAAGCGGCTTCTTCACCGCCGCCTTGATCTTCTCGATCCCGACCCGCTGGAACACCTGGATCAGGTTCAGCACGCTCGTGCGGCCCTCGCAAGGCAGCTCGACGATGCGGCCCATTTCTTGGCGCAGCGCGCCGTCGGCCTTCATCGCTTCGGAGGCCTTGAGCAGTTCCATCGAGCACATCGGGCAGGGCGCCAGAATTTCGCCGAATCCGTCCCGCTCGGCCAGCGCCAGGTTTCGCGCCGGCAGCGCGATCGAAAGTTTGTGGTTGATGGAATGCGCCGCCGTGGCGCCGCAGCAGATCCAGTCGCTGACTTCCTTCAGGCCCACACCCAGCGCCTTCAGGCACGCCCGCACCGAATCCTCGTAATCGTTCGAGGTGCCGTGCAGCGCGCAGCCGGGATAGTATCCGAGTTCCATCAGACGTCCATCCCTCGCAGGCAGCGGTCGAAAATGCGCCCCACCACCGCGCGGTCCTTCACGCTCCCGCCCGCCAGCTTCAGCTTTCCCCGCTGCGCCATCCGGGGCGCGAGCAGCGCGTCCTTGAACAGAAACGGCACCGCCAGGTTCTTGGCGAATACCACGGTCTTAAACGTGCCCACCAGTTCCAGTTCGTTCAGCCGTCCGTGGCGGCGAATGTTCTTCAAGAACGCTTGCTGGAACAGTATGGTCTGGTGCCGCGCCTGCTCCGCCGACGGACGCCCGGCCGAGCGGACCCGCAGCATGTCCATCACCCCGGCGCAATCGACGGACTTCGGGCAGCGCGTCGTGCAGGTCTGGCAAGAGACGCATTCCCACATGGCGCTGGACGCCATGGCGCCCTCGATGTCGCCCATCTGGACCATCCGGACAATCTGGTTCGGCATGCGCTCCATGCGCCCCGCTACGGGGCAGCCCGCCGTGCACTTGCCGCACTGGTAGCACTCGGCAACACGGAGTGTATCGGCTGCGGCGGCAATCATCGCGCTTCCACCTCCTGCCTCTCCAGGCGGCATGAGAGCGACGCCAGCGGAAAGTAGAAGTCGCCGTTTTCGACGAACACGCCGTCGGGAACGCGCACCGGAATCGGGGCCAGGTTCCAGATGGCGCGCACCCCCGCGCTCACCATCAGATCCGCCGCGCCCTGCGCCTGGCCGGCCGGCAGCGTGATGATCCCCACGCTCGCGTTCGCCGAGCGCGCGATGCCGGGCAGGAAACCCAGCGGCCGGACCTCAAAACCGTGCAAATCGCCGCCAATAAGCCGCTGATCGGCGTCAAAAACGCCCACAATGCGCAACCCGTAGCGGTTGAACTCTTTGAGGCCGAGCAGGGCCGTCCCCAACCCTTCCACGCCCGCCAGTACCGCGTTCTTCACCCGGTCCCATCCCAGAAAATGCTCGATCGCGCGGATCAGCGCCGGAACCGGGTAGCCGACCTTAGGCTTCCCGACGATTCCCGTCGCTTCGAGGTCTTTCCTGATTTGGGAGGCGTCCAGGCCCAGGTCGCGACCGATGCTGGAGCAGGAAACCACGGCGATCCCGCACGTCTGCAAACGCTTAAGGTGCTGGCAATAAAGGGGTAGCCGGCGGAGAGTGGGAACCGGGACGGCTTTAACGCTCATGGCGAAGCCTCCTGGCAATCGGGAAAGAATTCCGTATAGCCGAGTGGAGTCGATCCTGGCTGGGGTGCGTACCGGTCAAATATGAGTATATCAGATCCGATGGAGCCGATAACCCTTAGATTGGGGTGGGCAAAAGCCTCATTTGTGGGGTGGGACCCCTAAACCAGGAATATTTTCCCGATTGCGGCTCCGCTCACGCCGCATCCCGCACCTCGACGTGCAGATGCTTACCAAGCACGGCAAAGGCAGACTCGATCTGATCCAGCCGGGAACGATGGCGGAGAGAAAACAGGCGCTCGATGTGCGTCTTCGGTATCCCGATGCGGCGGGCGAACTCCGCCTTTTTCAGACCCGACATCAGAAATCCTTTGTACAGATCGACTTTGGCAGACTGCAAAACCGAGAGCGGCACCGGGCGGAACTTCGCGCCTCGGTGTCGCCCGGGCGCGGGCAACGGCCTCGAGCCCCGGATGTAATCGCCGATGGTGAGGATGAGCAGATCCTGCGCCATCTGCATCGCTTCCTCATCGGTTTCGCCTTGCGTGGCTCCGTAGCCAAAATCCGGGAAGGTCACGACATAGCCCCCACCTCGGTCCGGTTCAAACGATGCCAGATAGTGTTCCATCCCGATCCTCACATCTCCAACTGGAGGTCCTAGGAAACAGGGCTGCCCGTTAACCGGGACGCTGTCAGCCAGCGCCGCAGCTCGCTCGCCTTCACAAATCGAGAGTAACCACTTATGGTTACTGTGTCAAGGCTACTGGCACCGCTCGGCCGCGCCGCCCGCCCCCTTTGGCTTACCATCTCCTTATGGCCGCATCCGCAGCACTCCTTCAGGCTCAATGGCTCCTGGGTGGAGCGAGCGTCGAAGCGCTGACGGAGTGGGCGCTCTACGCCTTGGAGGAGGGTCTCTCAGGGATTGCACTTCAACAACTCGCCGGATCGGGAGGATCGACCCTCGCCGATTTGGGGACGCTCCCGGAGCGAGCTTTCGCTGACATCGGCCTCAAGCCAATCGATAGGGAGCGCGCCGTCGCCCTCTTGGTCGAGCACGCAGCTCGCTCCATCAACCCAATCATGTTGTCGGCTCTGAAGGCGTTCCCTGCCTTCTCCGAGCGCTGGAGAAAGCACGTTGAAGACTGGCGCGGCGAGCCGGCTGGCTCCTATAGCGACATGGCCGAGTTCGTTGATTTCGTCGTTAAGGACCTCTACAACGAAGGCAAACTCGACGACGTGCGGAACGTGTTCGAGTTCCTGGAACGGCAACTTGCAGGATCAGGCCAGGAGACCAGAGACGTGATCGGCTTGGGCTTTTTTGAGACGCTGCGGAATGTTGCCTCCTGGCGGCCTTACGGGTTCAGGGCGTTTGAACGATTTCTGGGCCCGGCGTCCGAGCGAATCTGGAAAGAGATTCAGACGGCGTGGGCCGGGAAATCCAGTCTCGCGGACGTTATCCGCGCTGAGCGAAAGCGCGATTGAGTTGCCGCTTCGCGAAGCATCGCGCGCTACTGGCACCGCTCGGCCGCGCCGCCCGATATGACGCTCCAGCAGCCGGCGGTCTGCGCGATGCCGGCCTCGTTGCCGTTCCAGTTGATGGTGCAGGGCGCCCAATAGGAGGGCAGATCGAGCCGAACCGCGGCGACGCCGCGCGTGATCAGCAGCAGTTGGCGGCCGTCCATCATAAACTCCCCGCGGACGCGCGCGGTGACGTTCTCTTCTCGTTTGGCCAGGGCGATGCGAGACTCCAGGCGAAGCCGGTCCTTGCCGCGCAGCACCACCACGCCCAGAGCCCGCTCCTCGTTCTGCGCGGAGAGGTACGCCGCGAAGCCGGCCGAGTCCTTGATATGCGTGCCACCCACCGAGAGAATCCGGTCGTTGAGTTTCAGCGGGCCGGAATAGTTGGGCGGCAGCCAGTTCACCAGGATTCCGGGGCCGGGATCGCTCAACTTGTAGCCGTAGCCGCCCAGCGCCAGCACCGCGCCCGACCCCGGTTTCACGCGGGACAGCGGCAGCAGGTCGTTGCGCGCGGCCGGATCGAACTTCGTAATCCGCAGCCAGTAGCAGCGGGCGAACTCCGGCGAGCCGGTCTCGCAATCGACCTTGGCCGGATACGGATCGCTCTTGCGGTCGGCCAGCCAGTCGAGCGCATCTTGAACGCGGATCGGCTTGGCGTCGAGCTCGGTGTCGAAACCTGCGGCGGCCATTTTCGCGCGAGTGGATTCCGCCTGCGGCTGCTCCGCGGCGGCAACCTCCCAGAGAATCGGGACCAGCTCCGCGCCGGCCCCGAAGAAACGGTTGGTCTCGATGGCGGGCTCGGCGCTTCCCCCTGCGGCGACGGCGGCGGCCCACAGATCGGGTCTGCGCGAGACGATGTAGAAGACGGCGGCGGTCGAGGCGCCCCGGCCGGCCAGGTAGACGCGCGTGGAATCGACGGCCCGGCGAGTTGCCGCCTCCGCGACCGCGGCTTCAATTTGCCGCACAACCGCGTCGCCCGGCAGAGCCTCCGGAACCGCGGCGAATTCCCATCCGCGCGCCGAGGCCGCGTCGCGAAACGGCTCCGGCCCGGAGCCGACAAACACGAGCAGCGGCGCCGGCTCAACGGCAACTGCGGCGGCAGCCGTGGCCAGCAGGAGCAACAAGCGACGCGGGCTCACCGGATCATCCGCCCGTGGATGCGCTTGGCCAGTTTCTCGATCTCCTCGGTCTTCTTCGCCAGGGGGATGGAGAGGACCAGACGGCCGTTCTTCTCCATCTCGATCTTGATCTCGCCGGCCAGCTTTGAGATCCGGTCAAGGTCGCGGAGGCTGCTGTCGAAGTCGGATTTGAGTATCTCTTCGCTCTGCGATTTGCCGTTGGGCAGCTTGAGGTCCGTGTCATCGCTTGAGCTGGGATTGTCCCTGGGATAAGGCCCGGTTTGGGCAAACAATGAAAGCGCGGCCGCGGCGATCAGGAGCCGGGCGCGACGGGCAATGGCGGCGTTCACACCCAATATAGTAGGCCATCCGCGCTGGGCGGTGTCCTCCGGGTCGCGCCGAACCGGCCGTGGATTCCGCCTCGCGCACCGATTTCCGAGGGCATTGTGAGACGTTGTGCGTGACCTGAGCCGGGAGACACGGCGATGCGGGCGGGCGGCGCCGCGCAGGGGTTGGAGCTCAAGCGGGGCGTTTGAGCCGGCGGCGTGGAAGACGGGGATCCACTCGACCTCGAATGGACGCTTCTCCGTGCGGCTGCGATCGCATGACCCTAGTAGCCGCTGCAGTCACAAAGGACCACGGGCTCGGAGACTGCCCCCTGGTTGGATATCGTCGATGGCAAGCATGAGTTAATCGGCCCCACCGGAATATTAACGTAGCTGGTCACATTCACACTGAATTGATGAAGGACACTGCAGGGGCTTCACTTTCGCAGACGGCTGCGCAGCGACCTTGGCCGTGATTTCCTTCTCTGCGTCCATACGCGCGTTCCACCGCGGACTCGAGTGTTCAACGTCGAGGTGTGCCACGGCGATTGAGCCCGATCACACGAGCGGAGCGGCGGTCAAAGCAAGGGTCAACTCAGCGCCTTAACCCACAGTCGCCGGTTCCGGAATCGCAGCATAATCCAGTCGCTGAATCTGCGACGCAATCTGGCGTGACCTTCAGTGACTGTAGAAGCATGTCGGCGCCGATGCTCTTCGTGCGGCCATAGGCGATGGCGTCTGCGGGCGTTGCATGAGCGGATGTCTTGGCGGCGCTAGCACAGAGGTCCCTGATGCGGCCGGGAAGAGCGAGAACGTCCTTCGCCAGATTCGAGTGCATTACCGCATCCAAGGTGGACGCACCCAGAATATAGTCGATCATCCTCACCTTCGGAGGGCCTCCGGCCTCCCCATTTTCGAAGAGAAACATCGCGTGATACCGGCGCTCGCGGCCATGAGCTGAAAGCACGACCGGGAAACTCGCCCAAGTAGAGGGGTTCCATCCAGTTCCCTCAAGCACGTCCCGAAACGTGATGCGCCTAAGCCCCTGGTCCGTTTCACCGTCGCTCGGGTTCGCGGGGCCCCAGTCCCCCACCTGGACTATGGTTGCCAGGTGTTGCTCGTTGTAGCTCCACGTTCCTGACGAAGTTAGCAGGGTGGGCGCTGAAGGAATCGTCACGTGATCCGACAACCGTTCGTCCAGCAGTTCGGCCATCCGCCCTGTCTGAACCGCCTCGATGCGTATAGCTAGGGGAGGTTCGACTAAGTCCCAGGTCGGCGAATTCGCGATCGAGCCTACTCGCGATGCGAGAACAACCGAGGCATAGGCCGAGCGAACCACGAGTTCCTCCTGGCTCATGCGCCCCTGCGCGAACAGAGCGGAAGTTGCCAGCAGCCCCAACGTTGCCCGAAAAATCACGCACAAGTGGGGCCTCGATAGCCACCACGAAAGTCCAGATTGCCAAACACCGCGACCCGATCTTGTGCACAGCATGTTACGCCCTCCTTCAGGGGTTGACGGTCTGACACGGCCCCCAAGTATACTGGAGAAGGCCGTTGTACGTGCTTCCGCCACTGACCGTGAAGCCACTTGGGCGGCCGGCTTACCGGGCACCATGGCGAATTGGACGCCATGTGCCACCCGCCGAACCGTCGCTGCACCTCCATCCGCTGGCTGTGCATTGCTGCTGGGCTCCTGCCGGGCATTCATAGGCGGGAGGAGGAACGGCGCATCCGGACGAGCCATCGCTGCACTGCCAGGTCCCGCTGGTGCTATTGCACTTCAAGTTGATGTTGGGAGGGCAGGCTATTTGGGGATTGGAAGGGCATGCTTGGCACGACTGAGCGTGCAAATAGGACGAAAAGGCTAAAACGCCGACGATGGTGATCGACCACGCCAGTGCTGACCGCATAGGCCCCCTTTGTAGCAGGGATTGTAACACTACAAGATCTTAATATATCCGGGCGGGGGGATTGTCAACAAAAATCTTGCGAATTGTCAGCTATGTGCTAGTCAATCCACTCATTCCCGGCGTGATACTGCGCGCCATTCCACCTATAGCGGTTCACGACTGTCCAGTTTCCTCAACTCTTCCAGGCGGCGGCCGCAGGCCAAGTCCGGCTTCGGGCCACGCTCGGCTCGACCCAGCCCCCTTCCCTCTCGGACCTGAAAATCGCCTCGATCACCGCCATATTCCGGATGGAATCCTCGAGCGGCGTTGGCACGTCGCCCTCGCCGGGGACCGCCTTCGAGAATAGATCGCCCTGGACGGTGTACTGATTCGCGGTGAATTTCTCGGTGCGGATGCCCGCTGCCGTGTCGATGTAGATGCGCGTGGCGCGGTCGAGCGGCGCGTTGAAGGGAACTTCCATCTCGATGCGGCCGCGGCGATCAGGAGCCGGGCGCAGCGGGCAATGGCGGCGTTCACACCCAATATAGTAGGCCATCCGCGCGCGGCGGTGTCTTACTCGATGGCTTCATAGCTGACGTAGGCGAAGCGCCGGCTGTCGGGCGACCAGGAGAACACGTTGAGGGTTCCCTGCCCGCCGAACAGGCGGACTACTTCGCGGACCTCGGGCTTCCCGGCTTTGCCGCCCGCCGCCGGCATGATGCGCAGAACCACGTTCTGGTTGGGCGGGTGCCCTTTGGTTCCTTTGGGGAACGACAAAAAGACGATCCACTTACCGTCGGGCGAAATGTGCGGAAACCAGTCTTCCAGATCGTCGGAGGTGACTCGCTCGGCGCGCTCGTCGTTCGGCCCCGCGCCCGCGGCCGGCATACGCCAGATGTCCCAGGAGCCGGAGCGGTCCGAATTCCAGTAAATCCATCTGCCGTCGGGCGAGTATTCGGGCCCGTCATCGTATGCGGCATCGACGGTCAGGCGCTCCTCGGGACCGCCGGCAACCGGGATGCGGTAGATGTCGAAGTTCCCATCGCGCTGGGCGCAATAGACGACCGCACGGCCGTCCGGCGCCCAACCGTGGAAATAGCTCGGCGTCTTCGCGGTGATCTGCTCCGGCTGGCCGCCCGCAGAGGGCAGCAGGTACATCTGGCCGGCGGAAACGACAATCTGCGAGCCATCGGGCGAGATGCCGTGGTCGTTGTTGATGCCCGTGAGGCGGCCGAGCGGGACCGGCTGCGGCTCGCCACCCGTCACCGGAATCTTCCACAGCCTGCCCTCGGAATTCAGCAGAAGGTAGGAGCCGTCGGGCGACCAGTTCGGCGCTTCAAAGAGGCGATCGGCGGTGAAGACGACGTGCCGGTTGGCGCCATCGCGATCGATGACGGTCACCAGGCTCCGCACTTTGGGGCGCGCCTGGGCTCCCAGAAGCGCGGCCAGGAGGAACGGAGCGGCGGCGAAGATGGCGGCCACAAAGAGTCTCATACCGCCGAGTTTACCGCGCTCTTGTGGCCACTGAAGTTTTTCCGCCGTTGGGCCGATATACGGGTAAGGAAAAGAGCCATGAGCCAGACTGAGACACTCCACACGCCGCCTGCGCCGCCGGCGAACGCTACGCCGTGGGCGCTGGAGCATCTGCCACCGTTCTCTCCGGTGGCCATGCGGCTGGTTCAACTGCTCTACCGGGAGAACACCAACGTCCGGGACGTCGGCGAGTTCATCTCGGCTGAGCCGGTATTCTCCGCGCGAGTTCTGCAGATGGCCAACTCCCCCATGTTTTCGCTCCAGCGACAGGTGAGGACGATTTCACACGCCGTTGTGGTGGTCGGCCTGGAACGCGTCAAGGGCATCGCGCTGACCCGCGCGCTCGGAGACTTTGCAGCGCCGGCGCTGAAGGACCAGGCCCTGCGCGCGTGCTGGGAAAACAGCCTGGCCGGCGCCGTGCTGGCCGAGGCGCTGGCTAAGCCCTGCGGCATGGACCCAGGCTTTGCCTACACGGCGGGCCTGTTGCGCGACATCGGCCGCCTGGCGCTGCTGGTTCAGTATCCGCAGGCGTACGCGAACCTTCTGGCGGTGTCCCAGGAGAGCTGCTGCGACCTGGTAGCGACGGAGCGGGAGCTGTTCGACATCGATCATTGCCAGGCCGGCGAGTGGATCGCGTCGAGGATGCCGCTACCGCCGGAATTGTGCGAGGCGGTCGCCAAACACCACGACGCCGCGCTCGAGCCGCCATTCCGGGCGGTTCACCTGATCCGCGTCGCCGACCGGATGGCTGATTCGCTGGGGTTCTCGGTCCTGCCGGCGCCCACGAGGCCCGGCTTTGGGGCCGTGGTGGACGAGTTGCCGGAGCCGTTCCGCGCCCGCATGCAGTGGGCCCCGGACGAGCTGAGCAAGCTGGTGCGGACGCGCCTGGAAGCCTGGAGCTAGCGCGGCAGCCATCGGCCCCCCTCGGCCCTCGGCCCGGCGCCCGTCGAGCCTTCTGGCGCCCAGTCCGTAGTATGCTGGCATCCAGGGTACCGCCAAAGCCCGAAGGGAGAAGTATGACAAACCCCCAGCAGCCGCATATACAACTGGTCAAAGCGCCGGACTATCGGGAGAATTACGCCAACAGCGTGCAAGTGCGCGTCAACCTGTGGGATTTCTTCCTGTCCTTTGGCGTCTTCACGCAGACGGCGGCCGACACCGTCTCGATCAGCAACTTTCAGGGCATCTACCTGAGCCCGCAGCAGGCCAAGGCGCTCTTCAACATCCTGCAACAGAACATCACGCACTACGAATCGGCTTTCGGAGAAATCAGGCTGGGACCTCACGAGCAGGGCGGCGTTGTCCAGTAAGCCGCCCGAGAGGCGCGGGAAGCGGCCCGCTCCGCGCCGGCGGCTCGGCATGTATGCGTTCTTTCTGGCGGCGTTTGCGCTGCTGGTCGCGCTGATCCACCTGCCGTTTCTCGATCTGCCGTTCTATTGGGACGAAGTGGGCCAGTTTGTGCCGGCTTCGCTCGATCTGTTCCAACACGGCTATTGGGTGCCGCACATGGCCACGCCCAACGTGCATCCTCCGGGGGTGATGGCGTACCTGGCGCTGGTGTGGCGAATCTTCGGCTTCTCGATACCGGCGACGCGCCTGGCGATGCTGGCCGCAGCCGCGGTGGCGGTCTGGCTGACGTTTCTGCTGGCCATCGAGCTGTGCCGGGGAGTGGGTGGAGCGCCGGCATTCTCGGCCGTGGCGCTGCTCATGGCGTCGCCGCTGTTCTACACGCAGTCCATGATGGCCCAGCTCGATATGCCCGCCATGCTGTTCACGCTGGGGGCGCTGCTGCTGTTTCTGCGGGGCCGTTTTCGGACGGCTGCGCTAGCGTGCACGGCGCTGGCGTTGGTGAAAGAGACCGGCGCGGTGGTGGCGGTGGTGCTGGCGGTGTGGCTGATGGCGGAGCGGCGCTGGCGCGTGGCGCTGTGGTTCGCCCTGCCGCTGGCCGCGCTCGCCGGCTGGATCTTCGTGCTCGAGCGGGCCACCGGGCACCTGCTGGGAAACGCCGCCTTCACCGACTACAACGTGATGTTTCCGCTTCACCCGGTGCGCGTCGCCATTGCGCTCGCGCGGCGATGCTTCGCGCTCTTCATCGAGAACTTCCACTGGATCGGCTGGATCGCGGTAGCGGTGGCCTGGCGCCAGACCAAGCTGTACCGCAGCCGGGGGTGGCGCATCGCGGGAGCGGTAGCGCTGGCGCAGACGCTCGCCGTCACGGTTCTGGGCGGCGCGACGCTCGATCGATACCTGCTGCCGGTGCTGCCGCTGATGTACATCGCGTTTGCCGCCGCTTGGGCGGCGCGGCCATCGGTGGCCACGCGCATAGGCCAGTTCGCGCTGGTTGGCGGCCTGCTTTTCTGCCTCTTCTGGAACCCGCCCTACCCGTATCCCTACGAGAACAACCTGGCGATGGTGGACTTCGTGCACCTGCACCAGCAGGCCGCGGATTTCGTCGAGCGGACTTTCCCGGGCCAACGGATCACGACCGCCTGGCCGCTGACCATCGAGCTGCGGCGGCCGGTGTGCGGTTACGTCAAGCGGCACATGGACGTCCAGGAGATGCCGGGATTCCGGCCGGACGATCTGGCGTCGCTCGACCCGGCGTCGGTGGGGGTCTTCGTGCTGTTCTCGCGGGATTGGGATGGCGGATGGGATCTGCGGCGCGCGCCGCTGATCGCGCCTGTGATGCGGCGGTTCTACGGATACGAGCCGCAGATTGCGCCGGGCGATCTGGAGCGCCGTTTCGGCCTGAGGCTGGCGGCGCGGTGGAGCGAGCGCGGGCAGTGGATCGCCGTGTACGAGCGGGCGCCCGCCGTGGGGAATCCGCTATGAACCGGGGCGTGCTGGTAACGGGCCACGCGACGTTCATGTCCGAGGGGCAATCGACGATGAATGCCGCCGCGAACGGTTTGGCGCCGCGAGCCCACGGATGATGGCGCGCGCTCTGCCTGCGAGGGCGGCTGGCTTCTGAGCCGCTGGCGCCGTGGCCAGCGGGCCGTCTTCCGGCTAGCCAACGCCGGCTCGGCCGCAGTCGCACCGGCGGAGGCCGGCTACTGCGTAACCGTCACCATGATGGTGTTGGACAGCAAGGGGTGCGGGTTGTAATCTCCATAGAATTGGGCCTGGAGGGTGTACTTGCCTGGCTTCAGGTCATACAGCTTGCTGACGTCGATCAGCTCCGGCGGAAGGACTTCGCCTGGATGGGAGTAGGTGAGCGGACTGTTCGACCAGACTTCGCGCCGAACGTACAGTTTCCGGCCGTACTCCGTCATGGGGAGGAGCGCGCCTTGGGCGTCGCGAACAAACACCTCAAAAACGAGGCTTCTCGAAACGGAGCGATCATCCGTGCTGATTAGGAGGTCCTTCTTTGAGATGTTCCCTTCGACGACCTTCACCCTCAAGTTCTCGCCGGCCTTCACCGAATCGTGCACGGCGGTTATGGTGATCGACCACTCCGGTGGCGGCGGTTGCTGTTGCGCGTACCCAACGATGGGGCACAACAGCACCACGGGAAACAGCAACGAAATAAGCGGATTTCTCATATCTCCCCTTTCATCCTAGCGCTGCGCCGCGTGATGGAGGGTGCGCCTGGACGGCTTCTGTGACGAAGTCTGCCGCGAGATTTTCCGATGGCGAAACGGGGCTAAAGGCTCAGGCGGCGTCGAGCACCTGCCGGATTTTCGAGAGCAGGATCTCCGGGGTGAACGGCTTGCGCAGAAATGCGGCGCCGCTTTCGATCTCACCGTGATCGAGGATGGCGTGGTCGCTGTGGCCGGACATGTAAAGCACCTTGAGCCGGGGACGCTTTTGGGCGACCAGGGTGGCCAGATCCTGGCCGCTCATTCCGGGCATGATGATATCGGTCAGGAAAAGATGGATAGGACCGGTGTGACGCTCGCACAAATCCAGGGCCTCGCGGGCGTCGGCGGCTTGTAGCACCGTGTAACCGCGGCTAACCAGGATGCCCTCGATGAGCCTCCGCAGGCCGGCTTCGTCCTCCACCAGCAGCACGGTTTCGGTGCCCCGCTTACGCTCCGTTGGGGGATCGCCATTCACGCCGGCGGCGGCGGCGCGATCGATGGCGGGCAGGAAGATCTGAAACGCGCTGCCCTCGCCCGGCGTGGAGGCGACGGTGACTTCCCCGCCGCTCTGCTTCACGATGCCGTACACCGTGCTGAGCCCCAGGCCGGTGCCTTTGCCGCGGCCCTTGGTGGTGAAGAACGGCTCGAAGACCTGGCGCCTGATCTCTTCGGTCATGCCGCGGCCGGTGTCGCTGACCGAAAGCACGACGTAGCGGCCGGGGCCGACGCCGTCCGCGGTGCGCTCGTTGAAGCCCGCCGCCTCCGTCTCGATGGTGATGGTTCCGCCCTGGGGCATGGCGTCGCGCGCGTTCACCACCAGGTTCATCAGGACCTGTTCAATGCGGCCGGCATCCACCTTCACGTTGGGGAGCTGGGGCGCGAGCATGGTGACCAACTCGATATCCTCGCCGATGAGGCGGTGAAGCATCTTGTCCAGACCGGCCACCAGCGCGTTGAGGTCGAGCACCTGGAGGGTGACGATCTGGCGCCGGCTGAAGGCCAGCAGTTGATTGGTGAGGGCGGCGGCGCTGGCGCTGGCGCGGTCGATCTCTTCGAGCGAGGCGCGCAGAGGGTTATCGGGCTGCATGGCCTCGAGCAGCATCTGGGTGTAGCCGCCGATGACGGTGAGCAGGTTATTGAAATCGTGCGCCACGCCACCGGCCAGACGGCCCACGGCCTCCATTTTCTGGGCCTGGCGGAACTGCTCCTCCAACCGCTTGCGGTCGGTCATGTCGGCCATCACGGAGATGCCGCCGATAATGTTGCCCTCGGCGTCCAACTGCGGCGCGGTCCAGAGAGACACGTCGATGAGCGTGCCGTCTTTGCGGCGGCGCTGGCGCTCCAGGCCGGAAATGGTGTCGCCGTTTCGAAGACCGGCGAGGTTAGTGCGGAAAAAGGCCTCTTCGTCTTCGGGGATGATGGGAAACGGCTGGCCGGCGACCTCCGCTTCGAGCCAGCCGAACATGCGCTCGGCGGTGCGGTTCCAGCTACGGACGTTGCCGGCGAAGTCCAGTGTGACGATGGCCAGGGGGCTGGTGTCGATGACGACCCGGAGCATGTGGTTGGCGCGGCGCAATTCGTCTTCGGCGTGCCTGCGGCCGGTGAGGTCCGTTCCGGTTCCGATGACGAACTCGACGCTGCCGTCGGCGGCGAGGAGCGCGGTATTGGCCCAGGCAATGGGGCGGCTGGTCCCGTCGTACCCGATCCATTGATTCTCGAGCTGGTTGGGAAAGTGCTCGGCCTCGAGATGCTCAAACGCGCGTCTGACCGCAGCGACCTCTTCCGGCGGCAGAACGACATCCCAGAGGAACCGGCCTCGCACCTGCTCGAACATGCGGCCGGCGACCTGCTCGCAGGCGTGGTTGAAGCTGACGATGCGGCCGCGATTGTCGAGCACGATGACCAGGCTGGCCACGGTATCCACCACGGCGGAAGCCCAATCGCGCTCGTGCCGTAGGGCTTCCTCGTTGCGCTTGCTGGCGGAGATATCGCGAAAGACGACCACGGCGCCTTCCACCGCGCCGGCCTGGCCGTGCAACGGCATGGCGGAGGTGCTGACCCAAATGCCCTCGGACTCGCCCGGGCGCACGAACATCTCGACGTCCCGCACCTCTGCGCCTTGAAGGGCACGGATCAGGGGAAGCTCTTCGATAGGAAATAGCGTGGTTTTATCGGGCTTATACAGGCCGTACCGCGCACTCAGATCGGCGGGGGCGACGTCGGCGGGCATGCCGCTCAGCAGCCGCTCAGCGGCGGGATTGACGAGGATGAAGCGACCCTCGAGATCCGCGACCACGACGCCGTCGCTGAGACTGAGGAGGATCGATTCCAGTATAGAAGCGGCATGCGGGGTCAACGGCACCGCGCGGCGATCCCCCCAGTTCGGCAACGACGGAGACATGTCCATCCCTTGAGTGCATTCAGCAGTCGACGCCCCGCCTCAGCAAACACCAGCCCCTAAGAAATAAGCGCCGCCTCGTTCAGATTACACCAAGAATGAAACAAAATCCATTTAAAATTGCGAAGCGGTGGCCGTGGGTGGCCGGGTGGCCGGAATTCGAGCGTGTTGGTAGGCCCCGGCCGACGACGCGCGCCGGGCGGGACGTGTCCGGTTTGCCTGGTTGATACACGGGTTCAGGGCACATCTTGCCATTCGGTCCGGCCGCCGCGTGGTATCATACCGTAGTAGGATACTTTGTATGCCCCGCGGTAACCCGTCACCGAAGATTGCCATCACCATCGACCCTGACATTCACAAGCACATCCTTGCGGCGGCCGCCCGCGGCAGGATGAGCGTCTCCGCCTGGATGACCGCCGCGGCGCGCCAAGCACTGCAGCGGCGGGCTGGTTTGGCGGCGGTGGCCCTGTGGGAAAAGCAGCACGGACCCTTCACGACAGAAGAGACGAATGAAGCACGCCGAGCTGTGAGGGCTCAACTCCGAATCTCGAGAACGGTCCGCCGTTCGGCATGAGCGCCGTCGTCTACGACGCCGCCGTGCTCGTGGCCGCCGATAGAAACGAGCGGCGTGCGTGGGCTGAGCATAAGGCCCGCTTGGAACTTGGCGTGGTTCCATTGGTTCCCGCGCCGGTGGTCGCCCAGGTGAGCCGGTCCCCACAGCAAGCCCAACTCCGGCGCTTCTTGACTGGGTGCGTGGTTGTTGCCCTTGACGAAACCCTGGCGCACGAAGCCGGGCGGCTGCTAGGCAGGGCCAAAACGTACGATGTCGTTGACGCGGTTGTGGTGACGACGGCCATTCGGCAAAAAGCTACGATTCTCACGAGCGATCCAGCCGACATGGACCGGCTCGTCAGGGCTTCTGGCCGCGAAGTCGCTGTCGTCGCTATCTGAGGTATAGGGCGCCGCTCCCCCGCGCCCGCTCAGCCACAGGCCGCCTTCAGCGCTCGCTCGAATCCCGGCAGGCTGGCCAGGATCGTTTCGCGGGGCACGGTGAGCGATAGCCGGATATAGCCCGCGCGGCCGAAACCGGAGCCGGGGACGGCGAGGATTCCCTCTTCGAGCAGGACGCGGATGAAGGCGACGTCGTCGGCGATGGGCGTGCGGGGAAATGCGTAGAAGGCCCCGGCGGGTTTCGTCAGCCCGTAGCCCATGCGGGCCAGGGCGTCGCAGAGCAGGTCGCGCTTCTGCTGGTAGAGGCCGGCGTCCACCGTGACTTCCGGGGCGCGGGCGATCACCCACTGCCAGATGGCCGGCGCGCTGACGAAGCCGAGCACGCGGGTGGCGAAGGTAGCGGCATCGCGCAGCGCGGCCCAATCCTCGATGGACGGGGAGATGGCCAGACAACCGATGCGCTCGCCGGGGAGCGCGAAGGCCTTGGACCAGGAATCGGCGACCAGCGTGCGCCGGATGAGCGGCGGCGCTTCGGCCTGCTTGCGGCCGTCGAAGACCAGGGAGCGATAGGGCTCGTCGCTCAGCACCAGCACCTGCGGATGCCGTTCGAGGAGCGCCCCAAGATCGCGCAGCACTTCGGCGGAGTAGAGCGCGCCGGTGGGATTGTTCGGCGAATTGATGACGATGGCTTTGGTGCGCGCCGTGATGGCCGCCGCGATGCGGTCCAGGTCCGGCTGAAAGCAATCGTCGGTATCGACGGGAACCACTACGCCGCCGTGGTTCTCGATATAGAAGCGGTATTCGGGGAAATAGGGAACCAGAACGATGACCTGGTCGCCGGGATCGAGGATCGATTTGAGCGCCACGTTCATGGCCCCCGCCGCGCCCACGGTCATGACGATGTGCTCGCGGGTGTAGGGCAGGCCGGTCCGCGCGGCGAGACGGCCGGCGATGGCGTCGCGCACCTCCGGGAAACCCGCGTTGGGCATATAACAATGGGTCCGCGGCCGGTCCTCAGCCACCACCTGGCGAAGAGCTTCGAGGACGCCGCGAGGGGGCTCGACCTCGGGATTGCCGAGCGTGAAATCGAAGACGCGATCTGCGCCGCGTTCGGCTTTGAGGCGCGCGCCCTCCTCGAACATGCGCCGAATCCAGGAGGCTTGCGCGAGGTCGGCGGCGACCTTCTTTGAAACGCTCATTTCTCGATCCGGTTATAGACCTCGACGGCCGCCAGAACGTTGATCTCGGAATGTTTGAGCAGCTCGAGGGCGCGGTCCGGGTCGTCGAACCGGAAGATGAGCACGGCCTTGTCGGCGCGGCCGAAGGTGAACGCGTACATGTACTCGATGTTGAGGCCGCTGCCGTCGAGCACCGCCAGCAGTTCGGTCAGGCCGCCGGGGCGATCCGGAACTTCGACGGCCACCACTTCCGTAAGGTTGACGACGTAGCCGGCGTCGCGCAACACTTTGGCGCCCGCCTGCCAGTCGGAAACGATCAGGCGGAGGATGCCGAACTGCTGGGTGTCGGCGAGGGTGAGCGTGCGGATGTCGATTCCGGCGCGCGCCAGGATGGCGCACGGCTCGATGAGCTGGCCGGGCTGGTTCTCCAGAAACAGCGAGAGCTGATGGATTTTCATGGCTTACGCCTCCAGGTTTCTCCGGTCGTCTACGCGCTTGGCCTTGCCTTCGCTGCGGGGAATGGTGTGCGGCCGGACCAATCGCACGGCGGCCCGCAGCCCGATGGTGCGGTCGAGGGTGTGCGCGAGTTTCTTGCTGAGGTCCTCCATTGCCCCGATCTTATCGCTAAAGACCTCGGGGGTGACCTCGACCTGCACTTCCATTTCGTCGAGGCCCTTCTCGCGCGTGAGGATGATGTGGTAGTGCGGGAGCGTGCCTTCGACGGCCAGCAGCGCGGCCTCCACCTGCGAGGGAAACACGTTGATGCCGCGGATGATGAACATGTCGTCGGACCGCCGGCCGATGCGCTGCATACGGCGGAGGGTGCGGCCGCAGGCGCAGGTTCCCGGGACAAGCGCGGTGATGTCGCGCGTCCGGTACCGGATCATCGGCATGGCGAGCTTGCTGAGCGTGGTCAGAACGAGCTCGCCCTCGACGCCGTCCGGAAGCGCCGCGCCCGTGTCGGGGTCGACGATTTCGGGATAGAAGTAGTCCTCAAAAATGTGCAGGCCGGAGTGGAGCGGGCATTCGATGGCAACGCCGGGGCCGATGATCTCGGAGAGGCCGTAAATGTCGAAGGCCTGTATGCCGGCGTCGGCCTCGATGTGCCGCCGCATGGAATCGGTCCAGGGCTCGGCGCCGAAGACGCCGACGCGCAGGGGCAGCTCGCGCAGGTCCACGCCCAGTTCGCCGGCGCGATCGATCAGGTGGATGAAGTAGCTCGGCGTGCAGCAGATGGCGGTGACCTTGAAATCGCGCATGATCATGATCTGCCGGTCGGTGTTTCCGCCGGAGATGGGGATGACGGTTGCGCCCAGGGCCTCGCCGCCGTAGTGCGCGCCCAAGCCGCCGGTGAACAGGCCGTAGCCGTAAGCGTTCTGGAGGATGTCGCCGTGTGTGAGGCCGCAGGCGGCGAAGCTGCGGACCATGACGGCGGTCCACACGTCCAGGTCTTCCTTGTTATAGGCGACGACGATGGGCTTGCCGGTGGTGCCGCTCGAGACGTGCAGGCGCACCACTTCGCTCATGGGACTGGCGAACAGGCCGAAGGGATAGGTGTCGCGCAGGTCCGTCTTGACGGTGAACGGCAGGCGGCCGATATCGTCGAGGGAGCGCACGTCATCGGGCGCGAGGCCGCGTTCCTGCATCCGGTTGCGAAACAGCTCGACGCGATCCCAGGCGCGCTGCACGACGGCCTTCAGCCGCGCCAGTTGGAGGTCCTTCATGCGGAGAGCCGGGATGTAGTCCGGCGCGCTGGCCGGATGGTATCCCAAAGCAAGGTCTTCGACGGTATCGATCATGGATGAAACTCCCTGCGGGCGGCCTGGCGCCCGAGCTCGAATGCGGCGAAATTAGCCTGGTGCAGCTTTTCGGGCAGGTTGGAGCGGATGGCCGCGGTCCAGTGCTCCTCCGGGATTCCGGCGAGCGCGCTCAACATACCGAGCAGCGCGACGTTCAGAGCTTTCTTGTTGGTAAGGGCATGCGCATCGATCATGGACGGGGCGATCAGCACGCCGCCCTCGCGCAACTGCCAGCGGTTCACGTCGATCTGGTCCGCAGCGATGACCACGAGAAAATCCGCCTGGCCCGGCGGCACCATGGGGCTCTCGACGCGCTTGCCGAAGCGCACATCGCTCGAGACGGAGCCGCCGCGCTGGCTCATGCCGTGCAGCTCGCTCTTCTTGACGTCGAAGCCGGCGCGGAAGGCGGCGTCGGCGGCGATGTCGGAAGCTTTGAGAACGCCCTGCCCGCCCAGGCCAGCGAAGACGAGGTTGGTGACGGGGCTAGTCGGTTGCGGGTTCAAGGCACTTCTCCATTTGCTTGATTCTTCCCGTGGCCAGCAGGCAGGTGCGGCGCGCGACGATGACCGCGAGCTCCCGGCTCTCCAGGCACTTCGCCACCAGCTCCTCGAACGCCTGCTGGCTGAGCGTAGGATCGATGACGTGGACCTGCTTTACGCCGAGCGAGCGCGCCAGATCCTCGAAAATCACCTTGCCGGTGCGATGGTGATCGAGCGTGCGGCCCGTGCCGGGGTGCTCCTGCATGCCGGTCATGGCGGTGGTTCCGTTATCGAGGATGATGAGCACGTGGCCGTCCGGCGGAGGGTTGTAAACCATTTCAACCAAGCCGGTGATGCCGCTGTGGACGAAGGTGCCGTCGCCGATGACGCTGACCACGCGCCGCGCCTGCTCCTGCGGAAGGACATGGCGCAACCCCAGGCCCATGCCGATGCCCGCGCCCATGCACACGCAGGCGTCGATGGCCTCGAAAGGCGGCAGAGCGGCGAGGGTGTAGCAGCCGATGTCGCCCGAGACGATGCAATCCAGTTTGCGCAGCGCCTGAAAAACGGACCGGTGCGGGCAGCCGGGGCATAGCTCGGGCGGCTTGCCGCGCGGCGGGGCCGGCTCGGGGGAAACGTCGCCGGCCAGGATTCGGCGGACGCGCTCGACGTTCAGCTCGCCGAAGCGGTACATCTCGGGTGCACCCTCGACGGGGACGCCGGCGGCGCGAATCGCGTCCACCATCCACGGGTCTCCCTCTTCAATGACGACGCAGCGATCCACCGTGCGGGCGAAGGCGCGTATGGCTTCGAGCGGCAGCGGGTAGGTCATGCCCAGCTTGAGCATCGCCGCATCGGGCGCGGCCTCGCGCGCGTGCACCGACGCGACACCCGAGGAGACGATGCCGAGCGAGCGGGCACCTTCGATCTCGCGGTTGGGACCGGAGGCCTCGTTCCACTCCGCGATCTTGGCGAGCTTGGCGCGCAGGCGGCGGTGCGCGGGGCGCGCGTTCGAAGGAATCATCACGCGCAGGTCCAGGTGGCGGGCGTAGGCGGCGGCCGGCGCGGGCGTGGCCAGATCGGGCCGCGGCCGCACGATGGTCTTCGAGTGGCAGACGCGCGTGGTCATGCGGAGCAGGACGGGCACCTTCCAGCGCTCGGAAACCTCGATGGCCTTGAGCGTGAATTCGTAAGCTTCCTGGGAATCGGCCGGCTCCAGCATGGGGATTGCGGCGGCCACGGCGTAGTGCCGGTTATCCTGCTCGTTCTGGCTGGAGGCCATGCCGGGGTCGTCGGCGGAAACCACCACCAGCGCGCCCGCGACGCCCGTGTAGGCCACGGTGAACAGGGGGTCGGCGGCGACGTTGAGGCCGACGTGCTTCATGGTGACCAGCGCCCGGGCTGAGCCGAACGAAGCGCCGATGGCGACCTCGAGTGCAACCTTCTCGTTCGGGGACCATTGCGCGTGGCCGCCGAGTTCGGCGAAGGCCTCGAGGATCTCCGTGGAAGGAGTCCCGGGATAGCCGGCTCCGAGCGCCACGCCGCCGTGGTGCGCGGCCAGCGCGACCGCTTCGTCCCCGCTCAGCAACATCGGACCGGATGAGTTCATTTGCATCTACACCAGGATGACACTGTCCCACGCCCGGCCTGGAGGATGCAAGCGGGAAAGGCGGCGGAGGGATTAACAGATAATTTTATCTCTCAAATGTGCCACGAATCAAACGTGGGTGGTGTATACTTTTGGGAAGCGTTGCGACCCTACCGGATCTGAAACGCTCCTTCTGCCTCTTCGGACGTACCGCGCCGGGAAGGCAGGTAAGTGAAAGATAACCAATGCGACGCCCCTCTTGGTTGCTTCCCGTTTGTTGCAGCCGTGCCTTAGGGCAACGCTGGGCCGGGGCGGGCGCGGCGGGTCTGACATCCACCACTTCGGTGAGGTGTTATCCGGATGGGATCTCCCGGCGGGAGCCGGTTACTTGGAAGAGGCAGCGCTGGCAATTCCCCGGTCTTGCGCGCAGCCCGAGTAGAAAAGGTTGGAAACAAATGAAAACGCATCGTATCTTCGTCCTTGCGGCGTGCATGACGCTCGCCGTCGCCTATGGCAAGGAAGGCGCCGATCAGTATCCCTATGGCGCTGAGAACTGGTTCACGGGCGCGCTGCCGCCCCCCGGAGAGTACTTCATCAACTATTTCGGCTATTACACCGGCACCCTGCGCGACAACACGGGCGCCAAGGTCAATCTGGCCGGAACCACTCCTTCCGTGAACGCCGTATTCGACGCGGTTCGTTTCATCCACGTCACGCACGTGAAGATCCTCGGCGCCGAGTGGGGAGTGCAATTCATAGCCCCGTTTGTCTATCAGTCGGTGGACATGGGCGGGACGGCGAGCCGGTTTTCGCAGGGCGATCTCGACATAGATCCCTTTCTGCTGGGCTGGAAGGGCGAGCACTGGCACCTGGTGGCTGCCATGGACACCGATGTGCCCACCGGGTACTACGACAAGAACGACGCGCGCACGAGCGTGGGAGCGCACTACTACAGCTTCGAGCCCCTTGTAGCCTTCACCTACACAACGAACTCGCACTGGGAAGCGTCGACGAAGGTGATGTACAACATGAAGACCACCAACCACGCCACGGACTATCATTCCGGCGACGAGTTTCACGTGGACTTTGTGGCCGGCAAGCACATCGGGCCTTGGGCGCTGGGAGCCAGCGGCTACGTCATGAAGCAGGTGACCAACGACACCATCAATGGCCAGATCGCGCCGGCGCTCGAAGGCTTTTGGGATGCGGGGCGCGAAGGGCAGGTGTTCGCAATTGGCCCCAGCGTCACTTACGCCACCAAGAAGCACATTGAGCTCATCGCGCAGTGGCAGCCGGAGATGCTGGTGAGGAACCGCTTTGGCGGCAGCAAGCTCTGGTTCAAGATGGTCATTCCGCTTTAGTAAGTTTCCGTCACATGGCTGTGTCTCGCTCGACCCCCCGGGCGAGACACGGCCCTGCCGAGAAATCAACCCTCCCCCCTTGACCTGTCTACCGCTTTATAGTTCACAGTGAGAACTGACCGATGCTGACCGTTTCCAAGCTCGCAAGCGCCTGCGGATTGAGCCGCAGCACGCTGCTCTATTACGAGTCCGTCGGACTACTGAAGCCTGCCCTGAGGTCCACCGCCAATTACCGCCGGTATGGCGAGAAGGACCTGGAGCGGCTGCGGCAGATCTGCGCCTACCGCGACGCGGGCCTGAAGCTGGAGGACATTCGTCAGATCCTCGATCGCCCGGAGACCGACGCGCGCGCGGTCCTGAAGCGGCGGCTTACCGAACTGAACAGCGAGATCGAAACGCTGCGCGACCATCAGCGCGCGATTCTCAGCCTGCTCAAAAGCAACCAATCTCTCTGGAGGACTAAAGTGATCACCAAAGACAAGATGGTATCCATCATGCGCGCCTCGGGCCTGACCGAGGACGACATGAGCCGCTTCCACGCGGAGTTCGAGCGCAGCGCCCCCGAAGAGCACCAGGAGTTCCTGGAGTTCCTGCACATTCCGGCGGAGGAGATCCGCACAATCAGGGAGCGGAGCCGGGGATAAAACATTTTGGGCCACGAATGGACGCGAATCAACACGAATAAGAAAAAGCCAGGGCGAGCTGGTCTTGGTTCTATTCGTGTGCATTCGTGTTCATTCGTGGCCCTTCGGCCTTTCAGCATCACTGCCACTGAGGAGCACCAGGAGTCCCCGCACATTCCGGCGGAGGAGATCCGCGCTTTCAGGGAGCGAGCCGGGGATAAAACATTTTGGGCCACGAATGGACACGAATGAACACGAATAAGAAAAGGCCAGGGCAAGCTCGTCTTGGTTCTATTCGTGTGCGTTCGTGTTCATTCGTGGCCCCTCAGCCTTTCAACATCCCTACCACTGCGTTCAGCAGCACCGCGGCCATGCCGAGGGGGATGAGGCGGCGCCAGCCGAGGTTCATCAACTGGTCGTAGCGGAGGCGGGGCCAGGTGGCGCGGAACCAGATCATCGAGTAGACCAGGAACGCCACCTTGAAGAAGAACCAGAATGCGGGCGAGACCGGCCCGCTCACGGCCGGGAGCAGAAACGGCAGCCCCAGCAGGATCAGGCACGCGCCGATCACCATCAGAAAGATGGCGCGGGGGCGGTTGGCGAGGCGGCGGGCCAGCGGGAAGCAGTACACGCCGGTCCCGGCCAGCGCCAGCATCGGGAATACGTTGTCGAGTGGGTAGCCGAGCCAGGCCACGCTCGGGAACGGCCGCAGCCAGCCGCCCCAGAAGAGCGTCACCGCGACCGAGGAGATCACGAAAATGTTGGCGTACTCGGCCAGAAAGTAGAGCGCCCAGCGGAAGCCGCTGAACTCGGTCATGAAGCCCGCCACCAGCTCGCTCTCGGCTTCGGGCAGGTCGAAGGGCGCGCGGTTGGTTTCGGCGACCGCGGCGATGACGTAGACCACGAAGGGCAACACCATCAGGCCGAAGTTGTCGAAAACGAACCAGACGCCGCGGTCGGCCTGAGCCTTGACGATGCCTTCCATGCTGAGCGTTCCCGCGGCCATCACACCGCACAGGAGCGCGAAGGCCAGGGCAACCTCGTAGCTGATCAATTGCGCTCCGCTGCGCAGCGAGCCGAGCAGCGCGTAGTGGCTGTTGGAGGACCAGCCGCCGAGCACGATGCCGAGCACGCCCACCGACGACATCGCGCCGATCACCAGCAGCCCCACGTTCACGTCCGCCACGCGCACCAGGCCGGTGAACGGCAGGACCGTGAAGGCCGTCAGCGCGGTGAAGGTGGAGACGCAGGGGGCCATCCAGAAAATGAATTTGTCCGATTGCGCCGGGATCGTGTCTTCCTTGAGGATCAGTTTGAGCGCGTCGGCGAGCGGCTGCAGAATGCCGTGCGGACCGACGCGCATGGGGCCCAGGCGCACCTGGAAATCGGCCAGCAGCTTGCGCTCGGCGAGCACGATGTAGCCCGCCAGCAGCGGAAATACGCCGATGATCACCACGGTCAGCAGCAGCGTTACCACCAGCGGGTTTTGAAGGAGGCTTTGCATCAGCGCACCACCTGGGCCATGCGCAGGAAGGGCTCGGGATAAATGCCGATCAGCACCGTCATCGCGCCGGTGAGGGCCAGCGCCACGCGCAGGCCGAAGTTCGACGCGGCGGGCACTTGGTCCACGGGCTCGCTCACGAACATGTGCCGAACCATACGGAAGTAGTAGTAGACCGCCACGGCCACGTAGAGCACGGCAATCACGGCCAACACGTTGTGGCCGGTCTGAATCAGCGAAAGGAAGATGTAGTACTTTCCCAGGAAGCCGGCGGTGGGCGGAATCCCGGCGAGCGACATCAGAAAGATCAGCATCAGCACGGCGTGAACGGGGCTCTTCCCCATCAGGCCGTTGAGGTCTTCGATTTCGTCGCCGATGATTTCCTGGCGGCGCAGCGACACGATCACCATGAACGCGCCGAGGTTCATGAAGGTGTAGACCAGGATATAAACGGCGACGCCGCGGATGCCCGTCTGGTTGCCCGCGATCAGGCCCAGCAGCATGTAGCCGGCGTGCGAGATGGAGCTGTAGGCCAGCAGCCTCTTGACGTTGTTCTGGCTGAGCGCGGCCAGGTTGCCGACGGTCATGGTGAGAACCGCAACCGCGATCAGCAGCGGCGTCCAGATGACGCGTAGCGAATCGAAGGGGCCCCCGGCTTGGCCGGCTGTGCCGGGAAGGAACATCCGCAGCAGGAACGCGAACGAGGCGGCCTTCGAGCCCACCGACAGATACGCGGTGATGGTGGTGGGCGCGCCCTCGTAAGCGTCCGGCGCCCACATGTGGAATGGGACGGCCGAGATTTTGAAGAGCAGCCCAACCAGCGTGGTGCCGAGCGCCAGAAGCACCAGCGGGTCCGTGGCGCTGCGCGCGGAGATGGCCCCGGCTATATCGGCCAGCCGGGTGGAGCCGGCAATCCCGTAGAGAACCGAGAAGCCGTAGACCAGGAACGCGCTCGAAAACGCGCCGAGCAGCAGGTACTTCATGGCCGCTTCGTTGGAGCGTTTGTCGGACCGCAGGAAGCCCACCAGAATGTAGAAGCACAGCGCCATCAACTCCAGGCCGACGAAGAGCGTGATCAGGTCGGAGCCCGTGGCCAGGAAGAACATGCCGCAATTGGCCAGCAGGATCAGGCCGTAGTATTCGCTATGCGCCTCGTGTTCGGTCTCGAGGTACTTGTGGGAGACGATGACGACAATGAACGACGCCACCAGGAAGATCCAGTTGAAAAACAGCGACAGGCCATCGATGGTGAGCGCGCCGTGGAACGCCACGAATGGGCCTAGCGCGGCCAGACGCCTCCCCTGCTCCACCAATCCGGCGCCGGCGCAAACAAGGCCGGCCACGACGAAGAGTAACATCCACTTGCGGTCCTTGGGTTCGGGGAGCACCCAGAGGAGGAAGGTGGCGCAGCCGAACAGGGCCAGCATCAGGGCGGGAAGCACCGCGAGTTGATCGATCCCGGTGTAGTAGATCATCGGACGGCCTCGGCGATTGCAGTGGCAGCCGCTGGTTTCCCGGCCGGCGCCGCCGATAGCTGTCGGCGCACCTCGAAATACTCCTTGCCTCTCACGCGCTCCACGATCCGCGCCACAGGCTTCTCCAGCACGTCGAAGTATGGCTTGGGATAGACGCCGATCCAGACCGCCCAGGCAATCAACGGAAGAAACGTCGCCAACTCGCGCAGGCTGAGGTCTGGCAGTCCCAGGTTCTTGGGATTGGTGACCTCGCCCAGAACGGTCCGTTGATACATCCAGAGCAGGTAGGCCGCGCCGAAGATGACGCCGAGCACCGCGCAGGCCGCCCAGATGCGGTTCGCTTCGAAGGCGCCTTGCAGGATGGTGAACTCGCCGATGAAACCGTTCAGCAGCGGCAGCCCCGCCGAGCTGAGCATGGCGAACGCGAAGACCGTGGCGTAGACCGGCATCACATGGCCCAGGCCGCCGTATTCCTTCAGCTCGCGCGTGTGGCGGCGCTCGTACATGATGCCCACCACCAGGAAGAGCATGCCGGTGGAGATGCCGTGATTGATCTGCTGGATCACGCTGCCGGCCAGGCCGTTCGGATTGAGCGCGAAGATTCCCAGCGTGCAAAAACCCAGGTGGCTGACGGAAGAATAGGCCACCAACTTCTTCCAATCCTGCTGCATCAGGCTGACCAGCGCGCCGTACAGAATGCCGACGATCGAAAGCCCGGCCAGAATCTGCACGATGGTGGCGTCGATGGAGGCCTTGGGCAGCAGCGGCAGCGAGAAGCGGATGAACCCGTACGTGCCCATCTTCAGCAGCACGCTCGCGAGCACCACCGATCCGGCCGTGGGCGCCTCCACGTGCGCATCCGGCAGCCAGGTGTGGAAGGGGAACATCGGGACCTTGATCGCGAAGCCGATGAAGAACGCCCAGAAGACCCACTGCTCCAGGTGCAGCGGGAGGTTGAGTTTCATCAGCTCTGAGATCTCGAAGGTGTAGAAGCCGAATTGCCGGAAATGCTCGAAGTAGAGCGTCAGAATGCCCAGCAGCATCAGCGCGCCGCCGGCCAGCGTGTACAGGAAAAACTTCATGGCGGCGTACAGCTTTCGCGGCCCGCCCCACACGCCGATGATGAAATACATCGGCACCAGCACGGCTTCCCAGAAAACGAAGAACTGGAAAAAGTCGAGAGAGACGAAGACGCCGATCATTCCCGTCTGCTGCAACAGGAACATGATGTAGTATTCCTTGACGCGCGTGTCGATAGCGCGCCAGGAGGAGAGGATCGCGATCACGCCGATTACGGTGGTCAGCATCACGAGCAGCAGGCTGATGCCGTCGATGCCGATGGCATAGTGCGCACCGAGGGCCGGAATCCAATCCGCGCGCTCGACGAACTCGAAGCCGTCGGCGTTCTTGTCGAAGAGAAAGACGAGGGGGAGCGACACGGCGAAGGCCGCCAGGGCCGCCACGTTCGCGAGGATTCGGATGAGGGTTTTCTTCGAGGCCGGGATCAGCAGCAGCACCGCCGCGCCCAGGAGCGGTGTGAACAGAACCCAACTGAGTAAGTGGTTGCCCATTTAGCGCACCAGGTAATACCCAAAGATCGCCGCGACGCCGAGCACGAACGCCAGCGCGTAGACTTGCACCGAACCGGTCTGGAAGACCCGCACCGCGCCGGAGGACAGCTTCACACCGAAGCCGGTCAGCCGCACCGCGCCGTTGACGATCCAGGTGTCCCACCACATGCTGAACAGCGAGACGATGCGCGTGAGCCAGCCGGCGCCGTTGACACCGCCATCCACCACCGTCCGATCGAAGCGGGCCAGCGCCCGGCCGCCGCCTTTCGAAAGGCCCTCCACGAAGACCGCGTCATAGGCCTCGTCCACGTACCACTTGTTCAGCGAACCGGTGTAGAGCGGGCCGAGCGCCTGAAGCGGCTCGACGGCCGGCTTCTTCTTCTGGTAGAGGCTCCAGGCCAGCGCGATGCCCGCACCGGCCACCGCTACCGAGAGCAGCATCAGCGCCCACTCGAGACCGGTGGAGGGCTCGCGCTCGATCTCGCCGATGGTGTGCACGTTGCCGAGCACGCCGGCCAGCCACGTTTCGAAAGTGCGGAAGCCGTCCGGAAAGACGCTCCACAGCCTGGGAACGCCGATCCATCCCGCGAGCACGCTGCCCGCGGCCAGCACCATCAGCGGCACCGTCATCGACTTCGGCGATTCGTGTATGTGCGCGGCCGTCTTCGGGTCCACGCGCGATTCGCCGTAGAAGGTGAGCGCCATGAGCCGCCACATGTAGAACGCCGTCATGCCCGCGGTGACAAGGCCCAGGGCGTACACCACGCGGAACCACGCGTGCGGATGCGAGAAGGCCTGCCACAGAATCTCGTCCTTCGAGAAGAACCCGGCCAGTCCGGGAACGCCCGCGATGGCCAGCGTGCCGATGAGCATGGTGGCGTGCGTGATGGGAATCTTCTTCCTCAGCCCGCCCATCTTCCGCATATCCTGCTCGCCGGAAAGCGCGTGGATCACCGAGCCGGAACCGAGGAACAGCAGCGCCTTGAAAAACGCGTGCGTGTAGAGATGGAAGATGCCAACCCAATACGCGCCCGCGCCCAGCGCCACGAACATGTAGCCGAGCTGGCTCACGGTGGAATACGCCAGCACGCGTTTGATGTCGTTCTGCGTCATGGCGATGGTCGCGGCGAAGAACGCGGTCAGCGCGCCCACCGTGGCCACGATCAAACACGCCTCCGGCGCCAGGCGGAACAGGTGATTCGAGCGGGCCACCATGTAGACGCCGGCGGTGACCATGGTCGCCGCGTGGATGAGTGCGGAAACGGGCGTGGGGCCTTCCATGGCGTCGGGCAGCCAGACATACAGCGGTAATTGCGCCGATTTCCCGGTCGCGCCCGCGAAGAACAGCACCGCCATGGCGGTCAGGACGCCGAAGTGCGTCTCCGGGCTCATCGCGGCCAGCGCCTTGTTGACGTCCAGAAACCGCACCGTGCCCAAGACGGAGAACATCAGCAGCATCGCCAGAATGAAACCGGAGTCGCCAATCCGGTTTACCAGGAAGGCTTTCTTGCCCGCGTCGGCCGCCGATTTCTTGTGGAAATAGAAACCGATCAGCAGATAGCTGCACAGCCCCACGCCTTCCCAACCGACGAACATCAGCACGTAGTTGTTCGCCAGCACCAGCATCAGCATGAAGAACACGAACAGATTCAAATAGCCGAAAAAGCGGTAGTATCCGCCGTCATGGGCCATGTAGCCCACCGAGTACACGTGGATCAGAAACCCGATTCCCGTGACCACCAGGATCATGACGCCGCTGAGAGGGTCGAGAAGGAAACCGAAATCGGCGGTGAAGCGGGCGAGGGTTCCGGCAGCGGTGTGGAACGGCAGTCCGGCGAGCCAGGTGTATGGGATGAGCTGATGCGTGCGCTCGGGGCGATCGACCAGTTGCCAGACCGCGCCGAGCGAAAGCAGAAAGGAAACCAGGACCATGCCGGGGCACAGGATGGTCACCAGGATTTTCGATTTGGAGTGGGCATGAGCCCCCTGCGGATCGACAACGCGGCCGATGAGCAGCATCGCCAGCGCTCCGAAGAGCGGGAAGAGCGGTATGAGCCAGATGGAATTCAGAAAATTCATGCCGCGCGCCTCACCACTTCAGAATCTCGATTTCGTCGGCCTGCACCGTTTCCTTGTTGCGGAACAGCGCGATCAGAATGCCCAGGCCGACGGCCGCTTCCGCCACCGCGACCGTGATGACGAAGATGGCGAACACCTGCCCGTTCACGCTGTTGAAGTGCCGCGAAAAGGCCACCAGGTTGATGTTCACGGCGTTGAGGATCAGCTCGATGGACATCAGAATGATGACGATGTTGCGGCGGGTCAGCACGCCGATGGTCCCGATGGCGAGCAGCGCCACGCTGAGCACCAGGTAATGAAGCGTAGTGATCGGATGCATCAGACCTTCTTCCTCGCCATCAGCACGGAGCCGACCACCGCGGCCAGCAGCAGCACGGAGGCCACCTCGAACGGCAGCAGGTATTGGGAGAACAGGACGTCGGCGATGCGCTCCACGTTGCCGGGCGGCGGGCCTGCACGCAAAACGAAGCGCACTGGCGCGAGCGTGAAGGCTGCCGTGCCCTTCCAGGCGAAGAAGGCCAGCTCCACCGCAATCGCCGCCACCGCTGCCAGCGCCAGCAGCCAGTCCTTATTGAACTGCCGCACCTTGGCCGCTTCGTCCAGGTTGACCAGCATGATGACGAACAGGAACAGCACCATGATGCCGCCGACGTAAAGCACGATCTGCACGGCGAACAGGAACTCCGCCTGCTGCAGCAGGAACAACCCGGCCACGCCGATCAGGGAGACGATCAGCGAGACGGCGCTGTGTATGGCGTTGCGGCGCGTGATGGTCAGCACCGCGCCACCAAGCGTCAGCAGAGCGAAGAAGTAGAAGAAGACGGTGTCGAGCATCTCATCATATTCAATACTTGTACTCGGTCGGCCGGGGCCCTTCCTCAAGCATCTGCCGGTCCAGCACCTGGCCCTCGCGGTTGTAGCCGGCCATTTCGAAATCCTGCGTCAACTCGAGCGCGTCCACCGGGCAGGCGTCTTCGCACAGCCCGCAGAACATGCAGCGCGAAATATCGTAAGTAAATGTGGTCAGTTCCTTGCGGCGGGTTTGCTCGTTGCGCTCCGCGCCCACTACAATCAGGTTCTCCGGGCAGGCCAGCGCGCAAAGATTGCAGGCGATGCACAAGGTCTCGCCGTTGTCGGGGTTGATGTTCAGCCGAGGCGCGCCACGGTAGCGCTCCGCAACTTTCGGACGCTGGGCCGGATATTGTTCGGTGCAGATGTACTTCGGGCGCTGGTAGTGGAAGGTGACCCGCAGTCCCTCGATCAAGTCGATCAGAAAGATTGTCCGCAGGAATTTACGCATGTTTCACCTGTCTACCTCACCGAGCACGATGTCGATGCTGCCGATGATCGCCACCACGTCGGCCACCAGCGCGCCGCGCGCCATACGGTCGAGCGATTGCAGGTTGACGAAGGACGGCGGCCGCACGCGCAGCCGGTAGGGTTGCGTCGAGCCATCGCTGACGATGAAGTATCCCAGCTCCCCCTTGGGAGCCTCGATCGAAACGTAAGCCTCGCCCACCGCCGGCTTGATCACCTTGGGGACCTTGGCCATGATGGGCCCTTCCGGAATTCGCTCCACCGCCTGGCGGATGATCCGCACCGCCTGCCGCATCTCTTCCATGCGCACCAAGTAACGGTCGTAGGTGTCGCCGTTGGTTCCGGTGGGGATTTCGAATTCGTACTGCTGGTAGCCCGAGTAAGGCTGCGCCCTCCGCAGATCCCATTTCACGCCCGCCGCGCGCAGCATGGGACCGGTGACGCCGTACTGCTTGCAGTCCTCCGCGTTCAGCACGCCCACGCCCTTGAGCCGGCCCACCCAGATGCGATTGCCCGTGAGCAGTCGCTCGTACTCGTCGATCTTGGGCAGCACAAGGTCGCAGACGGCTTTGACGTCCCGCTCCAGGCCGTCGTAGGTTTCGTACTGCAAGCCGCCGATGCGGAAAGCGTGCGTGGTAAGCCGCGCGCCACAGTACCTCTCGAAGACGTTGAGGATCTCTTCGCGCTCGCGCATCACGTAGAACAGCGGCGTGATGGCGCCGATGTCGAGGGCGTGCGTGCCCAGCCAGATCAGGTGGCTCGCGACGCGGTTCAACTCGGTGAGGATGACGCGCACGGCTTGGGCCCGCGGCGGCGCCTCCACGTTCAGCAGCTTCTCCACCGCCAGGCAGTAGCCCAGCCCGTTCGAAACCGCCGCGCAGTAATCCATACGGTCAACGTAAGGCGCGAACTGCTGGTAGGTGCGGTTCTCGCCGATCTTCTCGACGCCGCGGTGCAGGTAACCGATGACGCAGTCCGTGCCCAGGACCTTTTCGCCATCGAGCTTCAGGACCACGCGCAGGACGCCGTGCGTCGAAGGGTGCTGCGGCCCCATGTTGAGCACCAGTTCGGAAGAGTCGAGAAAGGTTTGATCGGGCATAACTACTGGCCGCCCTCGATCCCCAGGTGCTCCTCGATCCACTTGTTGTCGGCGTCGAGAATCGATTTGTCCTTGCGCAGCGGGTAGCCCTCCCAATCCTCCGGAAGCAGGATGCGCCGCATGTCCGGATGCCCCGCGAACTCGATGCCGAACATGTCGAAGACTTCGCGCTCCAGCCAGTTCGCCGTGATGTGCACTTCTGTCGCTGTTTGCGGCTTAAAACCGTCCGAAATGCGCGTTTTGACGCGAATCCGTTGGTTGCGGGCAAAGCTATAGAGGATGTAGACGAGGTCGAACCGCTCCGGGCGCTGCGGATAATCGGCCGCGGTGGCGTCAACAAGATAGTCGAACTCCGCCTCGAGTTTGAGGAACTCGAGGATCGGGACGACGGCCTCCGGCTTCGCGACCAGGAATTCCTGCCCGAGGTAGACGGAGAATTCCGAGATCGCATCGGGGAAGCGTCGCTTGAGCAGGTCCGGCAATTCGCCTTCCCACGGGTTGACGGCCATGGTGGCGGGAGGCTTGGCGGCTGGGGGTTTCGCGGCGGGTGGCTTAGCAGCGGCGGGCGGGGCGGGCTGCGCAGGCGTAACCTCCGGCTTGTCGTCCTCAGGCATTGGCACCCCAGCGGTGGAAGACATCCAACGTAGCACAGGGGGCGACTGCCTATCAAACGCCGGGCGCCGACATGGTTGCGCAACTCGCGGCGCGTTGCTATGCTCGTAATCGAACGTGGAATGATTTAGGGCGGCTGTTCGATGCCCTGCTAATTGCAACCACGTAAAACAAGTGCTAAAGGCAATCGGTCACGGTTGTTGAAGACCCTGCGGCTTTTGGCCCAGGGTTTTTGTTTTTTGAGGCGCTCGCCGCGCCAGGGCCGGTTGCTCACAGGAGGAACTATGAGCGCATGGCCCGGCAACCAGAATCCGTCTCTCCGCGGCGCGGAAGGCGAGTTGGTCTCCATCAGAATTGCAGTCGAGCCGAGGCTGCTGGAGAGTCTGCTCGACGTACTCTCCGGCCTTGGCTTCCCGATCAACCCTCAGCTAACCCACCACGCCGCCGCGACCATGGTCGAGTTCCCGGCCTGGGCCAGCCGCGTCCGCGAAATCGAGGGCGCGCTCATCCAGTCCGGCTTCGGTGGCGCATGCCTGAGCGTCACGCAGATGCTCGCCGCCATCCATTCGTCCAACGCCGTCCACTCCCGGAGGCCCGGCGCGCTGTCGCCGAAGACCGGTCATGCCGCCTAAACGGCCAGCGCTTTGCTCGATTCGCGGGCGACGAGCTCGAAGGGGACGATGACGCGCTCGGCCGGGAGCGGCTCCTTCGCGTCAAGCAGCCGGGTCATGAGCTCCGCGGCGCGCTCGCCCATGGCGGCGCTGCTCAGGTCGATGGTCGAAAGCGGCACGCGAAGAATGTCGGAGTAGTGCACGTTGCCCGCGCCCACCACTTCAATGTCGAAAGGCACTTCGAGGCCGGCCTCGAGAATGGCCTTGATCGCGCCCACGGCGACGGCGTCGTTGAAGCAAACCACGCCATCCAGGCGGGGATTCACCGAGAGCAGTTGCCGCATCGCCTCGTAGCCGGAGGCGTCGCTCGATCCGCCGCGGACGATGTAGCCGGGCGCCGATTTCAGGCCGTGCCCGCGGAGTGCGGCGACGTACCCCTTCGAGCGGGCCGCGCCGTTGGAGGTTTCCGGGCCCTCAATGTGGGCGATATGGCGGCAGCCGCGGGCGATCAGATGCTCGGTCGAAACAGTGCCGATCTCCTCATCGTCCGATCCGACGTAATTCGCATTGGCCGCGGGAAAGTCGCGGTCCACCAGCACGAACGGCATCTTGTGCTTTTCGAGTTGGCGGAACAGCGCGGTCTCGCCGGGCGCCTGGGCCGAAGCAAGGACGATCCCGTCCACCTGCGAGCAGGAAAGGAGCAGGTGGACGGCCTGCCGCTCGCGCTCCGCGTCTCCCTCCGAGTTCGAAATCAGCACCGTGTAGCCGGACGGCTGCATGAGGCGGGCGACGCCGCTGGCCACGCGGGCGAAATGCGTGTCCGTCAGGTCCGGGACCACCAACCCGATAATATGAATTCTACTTTCCACTGCCATACTCCTTAGCGCGCTCAGACAAAGGATACGCCCGGAACGGCCGGGTCCGCAACGGCGTCAAGCTGGGGGGCGGGGGGGCGCATGCCCGAGACGGGCGTTCCGCTTCGCACGGTTGGCACCGGGGCCGGCGGAGGCGGGGGGAGCGCCCACCCGAGACGGGGCGCCCGATCGAGGCGGCGCCGCACGGTTGGTAACGGCATCAACCGGGAAGCGATACTGTAGGGTATGCCGTTTGCTTCCGTGCCCGAAGCGATCGAAGAGATACGCGCCGGGCGAATGCTCATCGTGGTGGACGATGAGGACCGCGAGAACGAAGGCGATCTCACCGCCGCGGCTGAGAAGATCACGCCGGAGATGATCAACTTCATGGCCAAATACGGGCGCGGGCTCGTCTGCCTGACGCTGACGGAGGAGCGTTGCGAGGAGCTGCGCCTGCCGCTGCTGGCGGCGAAAAACACCTCGCAGTTCGGCACGGCGTTCTGCGAGACCATCGACGCGCGCGACGGCACGACCACCGGCATCTCCGCCGCGGACCGCTCCCGCACCATACGCCTCTCGATCGACCCCCAGACCCGCCCCGCGGACCTGGCACGGCCCGGCCACGTTTTCCCGCTGCAGGCGCGCGATGGCGGCGTGCTGGTTCGCGGGGGCCAGACGGAGGCTTCGGTGGACCTGGCACGCCTGGCGGGCCTGACCCCGGCCGGCGTCATCTGCGAGGTCATGAACGACGACGGCACCATGGCTCGTGTGCCGGAGTTGATCGATTTCTGCCGGCAGCACGGCCTCAAGATGATCTCGGTGGCGGAGCTGATCCGCTACCGCCTGGCTCACGAGCGATATGTGCGGCGCGTGGGCGAGGGATGCCTTCAAACCGAGTTCGGCCAGTTCCGCACGATTGCGTATGCCAGCTCGACCGATCCGGAGACTCACCTGGCGCTGGTCCGCGGCGAGGTTTCGGGCGGCGAGAACGTGCTTGTGAGGATGCACGCCCGCTGCGCTTACGGCGATGTCTTCGGAGCGACCACCTGCGATTGCCGCCGCATCGTGCAGGCATCGCTCGAGAGGATCGCGGCGGAGGGCGCGGGCGTGCTGGTCTACCTGCACCACACGGGCCGCGGCATCCGCATCGCTCCCGCGGACGCCGGCATCGCCCAACTGGTGCCGCACTCGCGCGAGGCCGTGGGCTACGCCAGCCCGGACGGCCAGCGGCTGCTGCAATACGAGGCTGGCATCGGCGCGCAGATCCTATCCGACCTCGGCCTGCGCACCATACGGCTGCTCACCAATCATCCGCGCAAGGTGGTGGGCCTGGAGGCATTCGGCATACGGATCGCGGACCGCGTGCCCGTGTAAGCCGCAACGGCGCGGGCCGCTCGATGGGGCGTGCTATCGTGGATTCTCGACGACATGGACGAGCGACAATTCACGGCGGACTTCCTGAAAGCGGTCGAGGAGTTCAACGGGCGCGCGCGCGCGCTGGGATTTAACGACGTAGACAAGTATTACTGGTATCACACCATCGATCTACCCGGCGGCCTGGTTACGCCCGGACTCTACGATTTTCGCGAGACCGTTTCCTGTTTTCAGTTCCCGGACGATATGCGCGGGACGACGGTGCTGGACGTCGGTTCCGCCACGGGCTTCTTCTCTTTCGAGTTCGAGCGGCGCGGCGCCAGCGTGGTCTCCGTGGAGCTTCCCTCGCTCGACAGGCTCGACCGGTTTCCCGGCCAGAGCAGCGAGCAGGCGGTCGCCAAGATCGGCCAGATGATCGCACCCAGGAACCTCGCCGGCCTGCGCGGGTACGTCAAGCCGTACACGGCCGAGGAGCTGTATCTTTATTTACTCAGGGGCCCGTTTCAATTCTGCCATGACTTACTCGGCTCGAAGGTGGAGCGGCGCTACGCCAGCGTTTACGACCTGTCTCCGGAAACGCTCGGCGCGTCCGGTTTCGATCTGGTGTTCATGGGCGACATACTCGTGCACACCCTGAACCCGCTTCAAGCGCTGGCCGCGGCGGCGGCGCTGTGCCGAAAGACGCTGATCCTTTCGCAGGTGATGCCCGAAGCCGCTGACGGAAAGCCGGCCATGTTGTATGTCGGCGGGGACGACCCGGCGTCTGACGAGGTCTCCTGGTGGTGGCCTAACAAGCCCTGCGTCGTGCAGTTACTCAAGAAGCTGGGCTTCCGCGACGTGATCGAAGCCGGCTCGAATTCCGGGCGCCTGCGGCCCTCCGGGTTCGCGTTCGAGCGGCCGATTCTGCATGCGGTGAGGTAGGCGGGCTATCGGGGGACCAGCGGTTGATCTGCACGCTGCTCGCGGTTAGCGGCCGCCTGCTTCGACTGCCGGCGCCGTAGCACGAACCAGATCAGCCAGGCCGCCGGCACGAGCGGAGTCCAGACCCATCGGCCCAGGAGAGCCGGCTTCAGCCATGAGGCATGGATGAAATCCCGAACCGCCAAAATATACGAGCCCTTCTGGTAATAGGCCCAGCCGCGGCCGTAGTAGGCGTCCGCATCCGGAGCGAGGCGCAGCATCTGGTCGTAGTCCCGGATCACCTCGTCGAATTCATGCCGCCAGGCATGGGCCGACGCGCGGCTGCCGTAATACCATGCTGCGTTGGGCTGAAGGCGGATGGCCTGGTCGAAATCCCTTAGCGCCCGGCCGTAATCGCCCTTCTCGGCGTAGCACCGACCCCGCCAATAGTAACCTTCGGCGCCCGAACCGAGACGGATGGCCTCGCCTAAGTCCGCTATGGCTGCGTCGTATTCTTGCTTATTCGCGTAGGTCCAGCCGCGCCCGTAGTAAATCCAGGCGGCCGGATTGATGCGCAGTGCCGCACTGTAGTCCTCGATCGCCAGGTCGAACTGGTTCCGCTTGACGTGAACCGACGCCAGGCCAGCGTAAGCCAACGAGAGGTCCGGATCCATCCGGCTAGCCTGCGCGAAATCGAGCATGGCGCCGTCGATGTCGCCGGAGTGGTATCGGATGGTGGCGCGGTTGTAAACGAGCGACGCGGCCTTGGGATTGAGCTGCACCGCGTGTTCGCAATCCTGCAGGGCCCTCTGGAGTTCGTGCTTGTAGAAATACGCCCTGCATCGGCCGCCGAACGCCGCAGCCATGCCTGCCTGTCTCAGCCTCCCCGATTCGATCGCGGCCGTGCAGGATCGGATGGCTGCCTCGGGATTACGCTGCGAACTCCATAGACATGTCAGGCCATCCGCGGCAGAAGACGCCCAGCAAACGCCGGCGCTGGCCAGAATCAGAAGAACCTTCGTGGAGTAAGCCATAAGGGAACCGGTCCGCAACATCATACATCGGTTCCGCGCGCCATGCCCACCAAACCGGCGCGAAAGAGGCGGTCGTCAACGCGGTTGAGGCGGCCCGCGGTGGCGCGGGAGAGAAGCGGGCGGTGCGGAATCCCGAATAAGTAGTCCGAGATCGGCCAGAGGTCCGCGTCGGCTGTCATCCAGGCGATATTGTCGAAACGTTTCAGGTTCACGGGCCGCGAGTAAGTGCGCAACGTTTTTTCGGCTTTGAGGTTGTAATAGTGCTCGAAGTAGGACATGGCCAGTTCGCGCAGCGTGCGGTAGACCGGTTCGCGGAAGCGCAGGCCGGCATAGTTCGATTTCGCGATGGCGCCCCAGCAGCCGCGGTCGCGGAAGATGGCGAGGACGTGGTCGTCGTCGCGCACGGCTTCGAGGTCGAGCAGCAGCGGCGGGTGGCCGTTCATACGGAGCGCCGCCGCGCCGAACAGCGCGCCTTCGAGACAGTGCGCCGTGCGGTCGCCGAGCACGCGCCGGGGCGAGCGGCACGTGGGGCCGAGCGGCTCTTTGTTGTAGGCAATATCGCAATCGAGGAAGCGCTGGATCTTCTCCGGGGTGTTCAGGCGGCGGAGAACGTTGCGCTCGGGCGGGTGAAATCCGTTCGCGTTCGGCATGGAATGGAACAGGTTACTGCATTTCGAGCAGCGTCGTAAACTAGGATGCTTGCACCCGCAGACCATAGGACATGCCGCCGACGGGCCTCGGGAATCCCCGGAAGACGAAGCTGGCGTGTCTGGCCTACGCTGCCGCCGCCGTCTTAGCGGTGCTGGCGTGGCAGGCGACAACGGTCCATTTTAACTACGAAGGAAACTGGACGGGTCTGTTTTGCACTGGATCCCGCTTCCCCACGCCCCCGGAGTTGGCCGCGCACACGCGCGTCTTCCCGGCCTCAGACGGGTACGATGCCGAATTCTACCGCTATATCGCGCACGATCCCTGGATGCGAAGGGGCTGGGCCCGCTATTGCGATCTCCCCGTTCTTCGCTATACGCGGATTCTGATTCCCGCGCTCGCCTGGCTCCTGGCTTTCGGGCGGGACGCTTCGATCGACGCCGCTTACATCGGGCTGATTGCGTTTTGGGTGTTTCCAGGTGTCTATTGGCTGGGCCGGTGGATCGCCCTGCACGGCCGAAACCCAGCTTGGGGCCTGGGTTTCCTGGCTATGCCCGCAACCCTGGTCTCGGTGGACCGCCTCACCATCGACGTGGCGATGCTGGCACTCTGCGCCGGCGTGCTGTGGTACTCCGCCCGCGGCTCGACAGGCGCCCTGTACGCGATTCTGCTGGCGGCTCCGCTGGTCAGGGACACGGGCCTGTTGCTGGTGGCGGCATGTTGCGCCTACGCGTTCTCGAAACGCCGCTGGGGGCGGACGGCATTATTCGCCACGGCAGCGTTGCCCGCCTTCGGCTGGTTCGCTTACGTTTGGGCCCACTTACCGGTTAAGCCGCATGGATCCGGCTCGCTAAGGCTCTTCGAGTATCCTGTGGTTGGCCCGTTCGCTAAGTTGTTTTCTCCCCAGTCTTACCCGTTCTCCCGCTTTCTCACGCATCTGACCCAGACGGTGGACGTAATCGCGCTCAGCGGTTTCCTCGTGATGTTCAGCTTCGCAATCTGGAGCCTGCGTTACCGGCCTTACGGTCTGGAGCAGTGGCTGACGGCGGCATTCATCGTGCTGGCGATTGCATTCAGCCGGCCCTCCTACTGGGGCGACTTCTACAGCTATGGCCGTGTGATGTCGCCGCTGATCCTGCTGGTCGCGACCCGCAGCTTGCTGAAGGGCCCCACCTGGTTACTCGTCGCGGTCTTGATGGTGGACCTGCGCATCGGCCTGCAGTGGGGGCCGCAGATTCTGGGCATCCTGCGCGGGCTGACCTAATCCGCTTGCCGCCTCGTCCGCTCGGAGGCATCCGACCCCAGGAGCCGGATGGCACGGAACTTTCCGGTCCCGGCCAGCGTTGTTTCGCCGATCTCCGCGCGGATCCCATTCGAGTGCAGCCACGACCGGAGCGAGAGCGACCCGCCATATAAGCGGCCAGTCTCCGCGAGGAAGACTTGCAACACTTCGGCCGGCGGCGCAACGGCTACACCGGGGCGGATCCGCAGCACCATCTCGGTCTGCGAGCGGCCCTCGGTCTCGATGAGCTGATAGTCCCCGGGGCGCCCGCCAAATCGCGCCGGCAGCGTTTCCTCCAGCACCTTCACCAGATCGCCGGCCGCAATCGTCATCCCTTGGGCGGTCACTTTGGCGATCGCCGCGATGTCTCGAATCTGCAGATCGAGCCCCAGCTTTCGCATGATGCAATCGCAGGTGCAGGGCTCGATCACACCGGTATCGCCGATCTCCACGTTGATCGCCACACGCGGCGCGAAGGGGAGGAGGGAGGTAAGGCAGATGGAATCCACGCCCGCCGCCAGGTCGTGCGGCCGCATGGCCAATGCCACGGCTTCGCGCGAGACATGCACGCAATTGCGGGAGTGCATGGACCGGCAGGGGTACCCGATGCTTCCGAATTCCGAAACGCCGTACGTCGCATAAGGCTCCATGCCGGCCGATTCCATGGTGGCGCGCTTGGCGTCCGTAAGCGCCTCCCCCACCAGGACCGCACGGCATCCGCTGAGGTCCAGCCCATGATCGGCCGCATCGGCCGCCACGCGAGCGAGCGAGCTGACGTAGCCGGACACCACGGTCCCCGCACCTTCCCGGTGACGGCGCACGAGGTACTCGGCCACGGGCAAAAAGTCGTTTTGGCCGAGGTACGTCGGGTACGGCGCCTGGGCTCCCAGCCATCGCATTTGCGCCACCAGGAAACGGGTCGCGACCCGGTAATGCAGGTTCCGCCAGTCCCTGCCGCCGATGGCGAACCAGCGTTCAAAACCGTGCTTCAGGCGAGCGCTGAGCAGGAGCGCCAGGACACCGAAGCCGGGAAGAATGGGGCCAAGGTTGACCATCGCCCGATTCGCCAGCTCGAGTTCACGCCCCATCAGGAGCAGATGGGCTTCCGTGTGAGCCATCTGGGCGCTGCCGCCCTGCGTCCGGACGGGTTTTCCGGAACTGCCGCTGCTCGAATAGACGATGCCTCCCCTGCCCTCCCGATTGAGCCAGCTCTCGGGATTGGACGGGATGTGTTTTCCGCCGCGAACGATTTCCTTCCTGCCCCGGAACTCGTCGTGGCTGACGTAGACCCCTTCTCTCATCAACGCCTGGAGCGTGCGTTCCACGCCGTCCTTGCGTACGGCCGTCTCCAGATCCGCATAGCTGCAGCCGGCTATCCGGAACAATTGAGAGTAGGGATGCTCAGGGTCCGCGAGCACCTTTCCGGCCAGCGTGAGGAAGTTCGTCCCCCGATTCTCGAGACAGCGGCGTATGGTCTGCTCAGGGGCCGGATCGAGGGGCGTTCGCAGGTGCCTGCCAAAGGCTAACCCCATGCGGGAGTACCGCAGCGCTTCCCGGATCACGTTTCCTGGCGCCGGCTTCATTGCCGCCCCACCAGCCGCGCAAACCAGTTCTTCGCACGCGGCTGCTCGAACCCCTGGAGCATCCAGATTTGGAAGGGCCACTTGGCGATCGAGGTGAGAGCGCGTCTGCCGTCCGGATGGATGCTGAACCCGACCAGCCGAGCGGTTGAAGGCGAGAGGTCCACCTTCGACAGGAACTTTTCCGCTCCCGTCTTCAGGTTCACCGCGTAAAGCTGCCACTCTGCGCCCGTGCCCGCCGTATTGTGAAAAATGCCGTAAACCTGGCCGCCATCCTTCGAGAAGTTGAAGACCATGAAACGGCGGGAGGACAGCTTCCGCCTGGATTCGCCGCCGGGCGAGATCAGGTCGAGACTGTTCCCCGCATCGTACAGGATCCCTGCCCGCGACCATTGCGTCGCGCTTCCGCGTTCGGCGTCAGCCAGCGCTACGGGACTCGCGCCCGGCAGAGCCCGGATTTTCACCAGCTTCGACCGCCCTTCGTTCTCGCGACGATAAGAGAGCCACTGCCCGTCGGGCGACCATGCAATTCCACTGATGTCGTCAGCCTGGTCCAGCTTGATGGTATGGCCGCCGGAGGCGTTCGCCAGCATCAGCCCTTGCGTCGGGCCATTATCCACAAAGGCGAACCGCGCCTCGTCCGGCGACCAGCGTGCTGTCTTGGGGTCGTAGCTTGTCTCGGCCATACGGCGCAAAAACTCACCGCTGGAGGCCTCCTGGTCCATGATCGCGCCGGCCGCGGCGAACAAGAAATGCGTGCCCGACGGCGCCCAATCGGGCGAGATGTTGATTCCGCCGTTCTCGATCAGCGTGCCGACGGCGCCGTCGCCGAGGCCGATTTCAACGACGTCCCATTCGTAGTCTCCGGCCGAATAGGCGATCTTCTTGCCATCCGGCGACACCGATGGGTCCGATAGCGTGGAGCCCGCGGAATAGACGGTTTGCCGGCTGCCATCCGCGATAGCCACCCGGATCAACGATGAGGTTTGGCTGTTGCGGGCCACCAGGAGACTGCGGCTGTCCGGGAACCAGCTCACGCCCACGACACCAGCGTCGGTTGCGCCTTCTCGCCCGCTGTAGAGCTTTGTGGGTTTGCCGGAGGGATAGGGAAAAAGCCAAACAGTTCCGTTATCGAAAGCCAGCCAGGAACCGTCCGGGGAGAAGCGCATGCTTCTTGAGGGGGTGCTGGGTGGAAGCGGCCCCGGCCACAACTCCCTGGCCGGACCTCCCTCGAGAGAGGCAATCCACAGCTTGTCATTGCGCGCGAAGGCCAGCGTTTTGCCATCGGGGTGAATGGCGGCTGCCTCCACCTGTTCCAGAACCAAGCGCCCGGCGCCTCCGGAGGCGGGAACGCTCCACAGGTTGTGATCTGCGAGGTAGTAGATGGATTCACCGTCGGGAGACCACACAGGGTGCAGACAGTCCTTACTCGACCGGGTGAGTTGCGCGGCGTCGTGCAGCCCGACCCCGCGAGTGAAGACCTGTTCCACTCCATGAACTCTGGCCGAATAGGCGATGCTGTTTCCATCGGGCGACCAGTCCGGCGTGCGCTCCTCGGTTTCTCCGGGTGCGGCTGGCGTGAACCTGTACTGCGAGAGATCCGGACCGGACCGCGGCATCAGGAGCAGCGTAAGAAGGAAGCCGGCGGCCAAGCCTGCCAGGGCGCCCGCGGGAACCAGGAGGCGCCTGCGTTTGCGCCCCGCTCCAGGGGCCTCGGCCGCCCCAACCGCACTGGCACTTTGCGACAGCCGGTCGCGAATCTGCTTCAGCTCGCGATACAGGTCCCGCGTCGAGTCGTAACGCTCGGCGGGCTCCTTGGCCAGCAGCCGTTCCACCACCCAGCGCAGCGGCATAGGCACGCTGGCGGGCAGCGGCTCGGCCTCCTCGCGGATGATGGCCGTCATGGTCTCGGCTGCGCTCGGGCGCTCGAAGGCCCGCTTGCCCGAAGCCATCTTGTACAACACCAGGCCGAACGAGAATTGATCCGACTGGAAAGTGAGATTCGACTCCCCGCGCGCCTGTTCGGGCGACATGTAACTGATGGTGCCGACCGTGGTGCCGGGGTCGGTAAGGTTCATGGTCACGGTGGCGGCATCGGCGGCCTGCGCGGACGCGGCCCGCTTGGCCAGCCCGAAGTCGAGAATCTTCACCCGGCCATCGAGGGTCACCAGTATGTTTTCCGGCTTGAGATCACGGTGCACGATTCCCGAGGCATGGGCCGCGGCCAACCCGTCAGCCGTCTGGACCGCCAGATCGAGCAGTTTGCGAGAATTCTCCACCGGCCCGATCGGCGATCCCTCGATGAATTCCATCACCAGGTAGTTCGGCCCGACGTCGTAGAGCTGGCAAATGTTGGGATGGCTCAGCGCGCCCACTGCGCGCGCCTCGCGTTCGAATCGCTCTGAGAACATCGCCGGCGAGACTTTGATGGCGACGAAGCGGTCGAGGCGTGTGTCGCGGGCCTTATAGACTTCGCCCATGCCGCCCGCCCCGACGGGCGCAAGGATCTCATACGGCCCCAGACGGCTTCCAGGAGCTAAAGGCATAGTGCGTCGAACGATTGTACCGTGCGAGAGCGGGGGCCAGAGATCGCGGGCGAATCAGGGAGTCGATGTTGCCGAGATGCTAGAAGGCGTCCAGAGAAGCGGTCTTGGTCGTTGCCGCCGCAGTGGCGCCGCCAATAAGCTTCATCATCTCGGCCACGGTTGACTTCATGGTCACAGCGTGGGCATTCAACTCCTTGGCGGCAGCGGCGGTTTCCTCCGTGCTGGCCGCATTGTGCTGCGTGACGGTGTCGATCTGGCGCACGGCCGAGGTGATTTCGGTGAGGCCCTGGGTTTGTTCGCGCGAAGCGCTCGCCACATCCGTCACCAGTTCATTCACCTGACGCGCCGTGTCCACGATTTCATCCAACGTCTTGGCCACCTTCTGGCTGATCTTGACGCCCTGGGCTGTCTTGCCGATGGCGCCCTCGATTTTAGCTGCCGTCTCCCGGGCCGCCTCTGCGCTGCGGTGGGCCAAGGTGCGGACTTCATCGGCTACCACGGCAAAGCCCATGCCGGCTTCACCAGCGCGGGCCGCCTCGACCGCGGCGTTCAAAGCCAGGATGTTGGTCTGAAAAGCAATTTCGTCGATGGTCTTGATGATTTTGGCGATATCGTCGGAGGATACCTTGATCGCCTCCATGGCCGACGACATGGCCTGCATGTCGGTGGCGCCTTTGTCGGCGGCGGAGCGGGCCTCGTTGGCCAAGACATGAACTCGCTCGGCGTTCTCGGCGTTGCGTTTGACCATGGAGGACATTTCCTCGAGCGAGGCGCTGGTTTCCTCAATGGCCGCAGCCTGTTCGCTGACGCCTCCGGCCAGGCTCGTGTTGGAAGAAGCAACCTGGCTTGATGAAGACAGAACCAGATCTGCCGCCTGGTTCATCACCCTGGCTGAGGCATTCACGGGCTTCAAGATCATGATCCTCATCAGAATAAACGCCATCGCCAGAACGGCTGCGTTGGTGGCCAGGGTGCGAATCGCGATGGACAAGAGCAGCGAGCGCAGTATGGCGCGCATGAGGGAACGGCTGACCCCCAGTTCCACGACGCCGATTTCCTGATTTGCGCGAACCAGTTTCTGGCTGCAAACCAGGAGGTCGCCGGCCGTGTACTCCACGGGCTTATCCGAGATGCTGCCGCCGGCTTGCCGATAGAGCGCGTGTGTGACTTTGTCGGAGTCGCCCTGGCGCTCGCTCACCTGAATCCGCGCCACGGCCGAATCCTTCAGTTCCGACTCCAACAAGAGTTTGACCTGCGCGTCATCCATGTTGAAAACGGGTTCCGGCAGGTTCCCAGCCAGGCGTCCGATGATCTGGTCGCTTCGGTTCTGCAAGTCGGTTTTCAACTGGTGCGATTCCCGCGCGTAGTCAACGACGCTCAACGCGAGCAATATCGTGGTGCAGGCAATCGCCAGCCAAAGACTGAAGCGAACCGTTACACTCGCCTGTTTCCCTTTCAGCGGACTGTTATCAAGTTGTTCGCGCATCTGCGAATCCTTGAAGTTGGCTGCACTCCTGGTCGTTCGGTTAAGGCTGCCAGTCGTTGTAGGGCAAGTGGATTGTGGCGTACACTGCCTGCAATTTCCCCGACTCGCGGAGAGACTTGATCAGATTCGTGAACACGGCATCCAGTTTGTCGCCCTTGGGCCCCTTGGGAAGCACGATGATGTCGTCGAAGGCGAAGTACAACGCCCGATGGACGTTTTTCAGCGCCAGCGTCCGCACGGTGTAGTCGGCCTCCTCCTGCGCCCAGATGAAGCCGTCCACACGCCCGGCATCCACCTTCTTCAGGCTTTGGTCAATGGCATTCGATGGTGTTACCGGAAAATCGAAGAAGGCTTCCAGTCCGCGGCCGGTTTCCAACTGGTAGGGGAACGGCTTCTTGTCCTTGGCCGCTTTCAGCATGCTGAGCGTGATGGGTTTTCCCTTGTTGGAATAGATCACGAAGACCACCTTGCCCAACGCCTCCGTCGAACACTTGTAGGGCAGCAAATTCGCCGGAACAACGGTGTTTCGGATCATGGGGATATGGAAATCGGCCCCACCCGAAATCACGTTGTCAATGGATCGGGCCATGGGAGAGACCGAAATCCGGATGGTCCCGCCGGTATAGGCCTCGCCCATGGCCTTGACCAGATTCACGAATGCGCCTTTATCCGGCGATTCGCTGATCTTGGGCAGATAAGCCAGGCTGGCCTTCAGATCCTGGGCCCGGATCGCGCCGGGAACCAGGCAACAGATTGCAGCGCCGATTAGTATCGCGAGAGTCGGTCGAGGTAGCGTCGATTTCATAGTGTCTTCCTGCTATCTATATCGACCGGCGGAATCATTCTCTTTAGAGCCAATCGCACGCGAGATCTTTGTTGATCCCAGGCTCGGGCGGCGCTGACGGCGCAGGGGCGCCGGGGGTAGACCGGATCGCTCAGGGAAGCGGTTCGCGGAGAGCATGCAATGGGCAACCGTGCTATGCTGCTGTGTCCGGTCAACTCCCAGTGGGGGACAACCGTCGTGCCATATTGCCGATGTGGGAAGTTCATCCGGGAAGGCGTCACGGCGTACTGCCCGAAGTGTGGTTTTGAGACATGGGCTTCCGACCCGGCTTCGGGCAGCACCCCGAAGGGAGGCCCTGATCCAGGAGACAGCCTAACGAGCGATGACGCTCTCAGATCTCCCGGAGAGCGCGCGGCATTGGTGGCCGGATTGGCCTTATTCGCAGCTTCATGGCTGGTGTTCGATGTTTTGACAGACGCCATCCCGCTGGTCGCTGTATCCATCGGATTGATCGTCTACATTCTGTATGCGCAGGGCGCGGTAAAAGGTTCTGCCCTCGCCGTGAACCCGCGAAGCTTCCCGGAAGTCGATGCTCTGGCGCGGAGCGCCGCCCTGAGGCTTGGTATGTGGAAGCCGAATTTGTATATCAAGAACTCCAACGAGTTGAACGCGTACGCCATGGGCTTCCTGGGATCGTCGTTCGTTGTACTGCATTCCGGAACGGCGGATGCACTGCGCAATACTCCGAAGGAATTACAGTTCGTTATCGGCCATGAATTCGCCCATATCAAGTGTTCGCACGTACTGTGGCAAACGGTCGCGGGAAACAACCCCATCCTGGGGCGAATTCCAATTCTGAAGTTTGTCCTGCCTCTGTTCTTCAGGTGGTGGTCGCGTCAGGCCGAGTATACGGCGGACCGGGGCGGCTTCGTCGCCTGTAGGGATCTCGCCGCGAGCCAAAGAGCGCTCGCCCGGCTGGTGATCGGGCCGGCGTTGTTCAGCCGCCTGAACATGGAAGAGTTCGTTAAGCAGGCCTCTGACGGCGATATATCGACGAGAGCCAGCGAGTTGTTCAGCACCCACCCTTTGCTGGCCAAACGGTTACTGGCTCTGGACGAATTTGCCCACACTCCGCTCGGTACCTATGTCCGGCAAGCAGATGCTACCTGAGGTCCCGGCTCGGCAACCTTAGTTCAGAAAGTACGTCCGGTACAGCGTGTCCCGCTGCCGCGGCACAAACCCGGCGTCGCGGATGATGCGGCGCAGTTCCTCTTCCGAAGCCCGGTGGTGCGCGCCGGCCGACGACACCACGTTCTCTTCGATCATGATGCTGCCGACGTCGTTGCCGCCGAAGCGCAGGCCCACCTGGCAGGTCTTGAGGCCCTGGGTCACCCAGGAAGACTGCACGTTCACGATGTTCTCCAGATAGAGCCGTGAAATAGCCAGCGTCTTCAGGTACTCCACCGCGGTCGCCTCTTCCTTGATGGTGCGGCCGAGCGAAGTGTTTTCGCGCTGGAAGGTCCAGGGGATGAAGGCCGTGAAGCCGCCGGTCTCCTCCTGAATGCGCCGCACCAGGTCGAGATGGCTGACGCGCTGCTCGATGGTTTCGCCGCAGCCGAACATCATCGTCGCCGTGGTCCGCATGCCCAGGCGGTGCGCCTCCAGGTGCACGCCGGACCACTCATCGGTCGAGCACTTCAGGCGGCTGATGCGGTGACGCACCTGGTCGTCCAGGATCTCCGCGCCGCCGCCGGGAATCGAATCGAGGCCGGCGTCGCGCAGCCGCGCGATGGTGTCGCGCAGGGAGAGGCCGCTGACCTCGGCGATGTTTACGATCTCAGGCGACGAAAAGCAGTGCAGGTGGATCCGGAAGCGCTGCTTGATGGAGCGCATCAGATCCTCATACCACTCGATTTTGAGGTCCGGGTGCAGGCCGCCCTGCATCAGAATGCCCGTGCCACCCAGGTCGATGGTCTCTTGAATCTTCTGGAAGATGACTTCTTTCGGCAGGATGTAGCCTTCGACGTGGCCGAGCGGGCGATAGAAGGCGCAAAAGGTGCAATATTCGGTGCAGAAGTTCGTGTAGTTGATGTTGCGATCGATGATATAGCTGACCACGCCCTCCGGGTGCAGCTTGCGGCGCAGCGCGTCGGCGGCCATGCCGATCCCGATGAGGTCCGGACTTCGGAACAGCTCGCAGGCCTCCTCGCGGCTCATCATGCGGTGACGCCCCCCATTGAGACCACCGTAGCAAACTCGCGCGCGTATTGCACGAAAAGGCGCATTCCTGCGTACTCCCGCTCGCCGAGCTCGAGAACGATGTGGTGCGCGAAATAGTCCCGGATGAGCGCTTCGGAGAAGTTGCGCGAGGCGGCCTCCCGGCGGACGATGTCGTCCAGGTGCTTCAGGCCGAAGCGGCAGGAGCCGGCAAAGGCCTCCTCCAGATCCGCGGCCAGCGCTTCGCGGCGGCAGGCCCAGACGGCGAAGACCATGGGAAGGCCGGTCATTTCGCACCATTCGCCGCCCAGGTCCAGCGCGGCGAGGCCGAGGCGCTCGGGATCGAGGCGCAGCGCGGGATCGCCGATGACCAGCGCTGCATCCGCGGCTTCGAGCATCGCGGGCAGGTCCGGCGGCATGTTGACCGTGCGGGGCGCGACGCCATAACGGTGCGAAAGCACAATGCGCGCGAGCATGGCCGAGGAGCGCGAGCTGCTATCGAGCGCGACGCTGCGGATGCGGCCGGGCGGGACCTTCGTCACCAGCAGGATGCTCCGCACGGGTCCGCGGCAGGCGATCCCGGCGCCCGGGATGATGACCAACCCCTGGCGGGCGGCCTCAATGGAAGGCACGATGCCGATGTCGGCCGCGCCAGCCTCCAGGCGCGCCGCGCACTCCGAAGGCAGCGAGAAGCTGAGGTCGAAGCGCTCGCGCTCCGGCCCGTGGAGCATGCCCCAGACCAGCGGCACGGTGTTCAAGTAGCTGACGGCGCACACGCGCGGCCGGGGAGCGGAGGGAGGTTCGGGTTTCAAACGACGATTCTAGCATTGGCGCCGGGCGGGCGAATCAAGCCATAAAAAGTACTTTACAAAAAAAAGCTAGTGGTGCACAATAGGCTCTGGAGGCAAGCCCATGCTGAAGCGCATCATAGCCATCTCGTTCATCTTCATCTGCACCGCTATTGCCTGGGGCATCCTGGGGGCAACCATCTTCGCCAGGACCCGGAACATCACGGGAGGTCTGGCAAATCGGGTGGAGGCCACCTGGGGCGCGCCGCAGGAGCAGCAGCCGCCCTCGGCGTTCTATCTGGAACCGGCGCCCGCGACCGCCGACAAGCCGGCCACCAAGACCGAACGGCCGCTGCCCCTCGAACGCAGCCGCATTCGCGTCGCCTTCGATCTGGATCACCGGCAGAAGGGTTTGCTCTGGTACGCCACCTACAAAGTCGGCTATGAGGGCGATTATACGTTCCGGAACGTCAGCTCGACGGAACAGCTCGTCACATTCCGCCTCCGCTTTCCGGTCGCCCAGGCGGTCTACGACGATTTCGAATTCCAGATCGACGGCAAGCCAGCGGAAGCCACGAGCCAGTTCGGGGTGGCGACGGCGAAGGCAACGCTCGCGCCTGACCAGGTCGCAACCCTACACGTCGGCTATCGCTCGCAGGGTCTTGATTCCTGGCGATACAGCTTCGGACCGGGCGTGAGCCAGGTCAAAGACTTCGTCCTGACGATGGAGACGAACTTCAGCGACATCGACTTCCCGGAAAACACCCTTTCGCCAACCTCCAAGCGGGAAACCGGGCAGGGCTGGGAGTTGACCTGGGCGTTCAAGGACCTGGTCTCCGGATTCCAGATCGGCATGACGATGCCGCAGAAGCTGCAGCCGGGGCCGCTGGCGGCCGAGATCAGCTTCTTTGCGCCGCTCTCGCTCCTGTTTTTCTTCTTCCTGATGTTCATCATCACGACCATGCGGCGAATCGAGCTGCACCCGATGAACTACTTCTTCCTGGCCTGCGCGTTTTTCTCCTTTCACCTGCTGTTTGCCTACCTGGTGGACCGCATTTCGATTCATGCCGCGTTCTTCATCTGCTCGGCGGTCTCCATCTTCCTGGTGGTGAGCTACTTGCGGCTGGTGGTGGGGATCCGGTTCGCGGCGGTAGAGGCGGGCATCGCCCAGCTCATCTACCTGGTGCTGTTCTCCTATGCCTTCTTCCTGAAGGGTTTTACGGGCCTCGCGGTCACCATCGGCTCCATCCTGACCCTGTTCGCGGTGATGCAATTGACCGGTAAGATCCGGTGGGCCGAACGGTTTGCCGCCCAACCGCCGCCCGCTGCCGCCGGCGGGTTACTCCGGACCGCGGTGAACCTTTGGGCGCAAATCGCGACCCACCGGTGTTAAAATACGGGGACGGAGAATTAGATGTATGCCTTTCTGCGCGACTTGCGGCACTCGGGTCGAGGCCGAATCCCACTTCTGCGAAGGTTGCGGTAAAGCCCTCGGCAACGGCAAGCAGGCGGCGCCGCCGCCCCCGCCCGAACCGCTCGATTACACCATTCAGGGCGAAACCATGCAAGTGGTCCGCATCCGTCTCAAGCCCGGCCAGGACGTGTTCGCGGAGGCCGGTAAAATGGTCTACAAGCTCCCGGAAACGGAGTGGGAAAGCCGTTTGGCAGGCGAGGCGCTGGTCCTGACGAATTTCTCTGCCACCGCCCCCTCCGAGGTGGGCTTCGCGGGAGCCTGTCCCGGGCGAATCCAGGCGATCGACCTCAAGGAAGGCCAAAGCCTGCTGGTGCTGCGTGACGGCTTCCTGTGCGCCCAGAGCACGGTGCGGCTGGAGGTGGTACAGGTCAAGAAGCCCGACGGCGGCGCCTTCGGTGGCGACGGGCTCCTCCTCGAGCGGCTGACCGGTCCGGGGACGGTCTTCATCCACGCAGGCGGAGAATCCGTCGAATTCAGCCTCGATCCCGGCCAGGTGATTCAGGTGAACGCCGGGTCGCTGGTGGCCTTCGATGAATCGATCGGTTACGACATACAGTTGGCCGACGGGATCAAGCCCGCGATGCTGGGCGCCGAAGGCCTGCTTCTGGCGACTCTGACCGGGCCGGGGCGCGTGATGGTTCAGAGCCTGACGCTCGAAAAGACCCGCCGCGAGCTCTCGCTTTCGCCCGGCGCCGGCGAGAACGGCGCAGTCCCGGTTCTGAACGGGGCCTTAGTAGGTTAAGCGCCCGGCGCAGCCCGCCGCAATACCGCCCTAAAGCTTTTCCCCTACCCTTCCGATGGGTAGTGTGTTATGGCAATGGCGGCGTTCGAAGCCGGGTTTTCCTCTCCGCAAGAGCAATTGCGGCGCGTTAAGAGCGAATTCCTGGCCAGCTTGAATCACCAGTTGCGGACTCCCTTGAGCGGAATTCTGGGGATGGCGGACCTGCTCCTGGAAACGCAACTCGACGAGCGGCAAAAGGAATACGTGGAGTCGGCGCGCGATTGCGCGTCGGAGTTGCTGAAGCAGCTCGACGCGGCGCTGGGCTTCTCCGAGATCTCGGCCGGCAGCTTCTCTCTCGACGAGGCGGAGTTCAACCTGGCGGAGACGCTGGAGGGCGCCGCGCGGCAGCACGAACGGACGGCCCGGGAAAAGGGCCTGGGCTTTGCGGTGACGCTCGACGCTGCCCTTCCCCAGCTTGCGGCCGGAGACGCGGTGCGGCTCAGCGAAGTGGTGTCCCACCTGGTGGACAACGCCATCGCGTGCAGCTCCCAGGGCGAGGTGGAATTGCGGGCGAACGCGGGCCCCGCGCTGCCGGGCACCTTCCGGCTCACCGTGGCGGTGCGCGATACCGGGAGCGGAGTGGCGCCGGACTTACCACAGCCGGTCTTCGAATCTCTGTGGCAGGGACACAACGGCGTGCCTTACCGCTATCCATCCCTGTGCCTCGGCCTGGCGCTGGCCGAGAGGCTCATCAAGGCGATGGGCGGCGAACTCAAGTTCGAAGCCGAGCCGGGAAAGGGCGGCGTGGCGTCGTTCTGGGTGCCCCTCAGGAGCTCGGTCGAAGAGCCGCCGGAGTCTCGTGCCGCCGGACCGCGGCGCGTGCTGGTGGTCGAGGACGACCTCATCTCACAGCGGATCATTTCGCATCATCTGTCGCGCCTGGATTGCGAAGCCCGCGTCGCTTCAACCGGAGAGGCTGCGGTGGAGGATGCCGCGTGCAGCCAGTACGACGTGGTGCTGATGGATCTTCAAATGCCATCTATCGACGGCTTCGAAACGGCCCGCCGGATCCGCAAGGTGCCCGGTTATGAAGCCGTTCCCGTGATTGCGCTGACGGCGCGCGTGGGGGGCGAGTCGCGCCTCTCCTGTCTCAGTCACGGGATGCAGGGGTTCCTCGAAAAGCCTCTCGACGTGGCCAGGCTGGCCACCGCCATCGAAAGGGCGCTGGCATGATCCGCCGGGCGGTCAGGCTTCCGATTCGCGGCCCATCCCTTCGGCCAGTACAATGGCCTGTGCGAGTTCGGCCATGGGCTTCCGTAGCCGCCGGCTCTCGTTACGCAGCCGCAGGTAAGCCTGCGCCTCGCTGAGCTTGTACTTGTATTGCAGGATGCCCTTGGCGCGCTCCACCAGCTTCCGCAGCTCGAGCTGGCGCTTCATATCGAGCGTCTCTTCCTGCAACCGGGCGTTCTCCTCGGCCAGGCGGGTATTGGAGATGGCGCCGCCCAACTGCTCGCCGATAAACGTCACCACGGCGATTTCTTCGGGCAGATGCGCATGCGCGGCTTTGTGGTGCACATTGATGACGCCGATGATCTCGCCGCCACTCACCAGGGGCGCCGAGAGCATCGCTTCGTAAGTGTCCTCCACCAACGAAGGGAACTTCTTGAACCGTGGGTCGTCGAAGGCGCCCCGCGAAAGCACCACCGGCGATCTGTGCTCAGCCACCCATCCGGCCACGCCCTCGCCCGCCTTCATGCGGATATTTCCGATCTCGCCGCTATGCGGCAGTTGCGAGGCCCGCAGAACCACGTCGCCCGTCCCCGGCTCCGCCAGATAGACCAGGCAAGCGTCGCAACGGGTCACCTCAGCCACCATGCCGACGAGTTCCCGAAGGATATCGTCGAGCGCGGGGCTGGAACTCACGGTCTTGCTGATCCTGTGCAGCAGCTCGAGATGACGCGATTCAACCCCGTTAGGAGGATGCACTTCGTCCATATCTCAGCGTACGCAAAAACGCCCCGCGTGGTCCAATCGAAACTTTCTATCGGCCGGATAGGCGCGCCCTCTGCGCGCTCTGGCCATCAAGCGTGCGCCTGGCGCGACTGCTTGCGCGCCTCGCGCACGTCGCGGATCTGCCGTGCGTGGGCCTCCGCGTGCGCCGCCATGCTTTCCAAATGTTGAAGAAGCGTAATCGGGCCGCGCTGGCTGTGGTTCCCGATGCGCTCGAAGGTTTCGGCGGGCAGGTCCTTGATCAGCTCGTAGTTCTCCGCGCGCAGGCGCCGAAACGTCTCGATCGATTCGGATGTCTTGCGCCGCAGGTAGTCCAGGTTCTTAGCCCATGCGTCCTGGTCGTACCAGATCAACGTGGGCTTGTCCTCGGCGATGATGCGGCGGAAACGGTCTGCCGCGACGATCTCCGAATCGGAAAGATGCGCCACAATCTGCCGCAGGCTCCACTTGTCCGCGGCGGGTGTGAAATCCAGTTCGGAGCCCGCGGCTCCGGTCATCGCGGTCGCCACCAGCTCCGGTCCCCGGCGAAAACGCTCCAGCAGTTCCTTGATTTCGCTCATTCGTGTCCCCCTCACTTCCAGCGTAACGCAACCGCGGTTTCGGCATGCCATGATGAGTTAGTACCTGAGCCTATGTCTTCCGCGCCCCTGTTCGATGAGCGCCCGCGGTTCGACAGGGAACGCCTGGCCGACCGCCTGGCAAGCCTGGCCGCTGAGGGCGTCGTCATCGGCACCAGTTCCTGGAAATACGAAGGCTGGCTGGGGCAAATCTACACGCGCGAATGCTATCTGACGCGCGGCGGTTTCTCCTCGCGGCGCTTCCAGGCCGAGTGCCTGGGCGAGTATGCCCGCACCTTCCCGGTGGTCTGCGGAGACTTCTCGTTCTACCAGTTCCCCTCGGAACAGTATTGGCGGCGCTTGTTCGGCTCCGCGCCGGCCACGCTTCAATTTGCGCTGAAAGTCCCCGAGGACATCACGGCAAAAGTGTTTCCCGCGCAGGCGCGCTATGGGCCGCGGGCGGGCCTGCCGAATCCGGCGTTCCTCGATGCGGCCCTGTTCGAGGAGCAGTTTCTCAAGCCGCTCGCCGCCTGGCGCGGGCAGATCGCGGTTCTGATTTTCGAGTTCGGTGCGTTCTCGCAAAAATCCTACGCGCACCCGCGCGAATTCTGCGCGGACCTGGACCCCTTCCTTGCCGCGCTGCCCGAAGGTTTTCGCTATGCCGTCGAAGTCCGCAACCCGGAGTTTCTAGGCCCTGACTATTTCCATTGCCTGAAGGGCCGCCGCGTGGCGCACGTCTTCAACGCCTGGGCGCGTATGCCGGAGCTCGGCCGTCAGCTCCGTATGCCGGACGCCTATACCGCGGATTTCGCCGTGTGCCGCGCGCTGCTCCGCCACGGCCGGCCCTACGCCGACGCGGTCCAGTTGTTTTCTCCCTATGAGGAGATCAAGGACCCCAATCCGGAAGGCCGCCAGGCCATTCGCGACCTGATCGAATGGGCCCGCGACAACCGGCGTGCGGCGTTCATCTTCGTCAACAACCGGTTCGAAGGGAACGCGCCCCAGAGCGTTGAGGCAATCGTCGAGTAAGGCGGAGTTACGCCCTCCCGAAGACAACCGTGTATCCTAGTGTTTTACTCAATGAGCCAGAACCTGGACGAACTGAAGATCGAAGTGCTCAAGTACCTGGAGGCTGAAGGCTTCGTCGTGTTCCACGGCTACTCGCGCCTCGCCGACTCGGATTCCTTCGTGGCCTGGGATACGGATCGCGTACCGGATTACCACACGTTTCTGAGCGCGGCCAAGCGCGCCGGCGTGACCCTGATGGCGTATCACTTCCGCGAGTTTTCCGCGACGCACCTGGAAGACGCCGAGGATCGGCTGGAGGACTGCGACCTCACCGCCGAGGAACGCCGCAGCATTGAACGCCGCCTGCGCGAGCTGCGCAACTACGAGGGCTTCACCTGCGCGCTCGAACTGTCTTTCGATTTTCAAGGACGCGTTTACCTCTTCAATCTGCGCGCCGAGTGGTACGACGACTATCTGGACCTGGTGGAAGAGCTCGACGGCGCGATCCCGGATGAGGACGAGGACGACGACGATTCGATGGGCGGTTACTATTCGCGCAACTGAGTTCTTTCGACGATGGAAAAGCTGACCCGCTGGCTGCTCCCCGGCGTCGAACCGGGTGAAGCGGAAACACTCGCCGGAGCGCTCGGCATCTCGATTCCGGCGGCACGCGTGCTGCGTTCCCGAGGTTATCGCGACGCGGCTTCGGCGCGCCGTTTCTTGTGCCCTTCGATCGAGGACCTCAACGACCCGTTCCGCATGTTCGGAATGCGCTCCGCACTCGATCGCTTGCGCCGCGCCATCGCCGGGTCGGAAAAGATTCTGCTTTATGGCGATTACGACGTCGACGGCACCGCCTCGGTGGTGATCGTGAAGAAGGCCATCGAGCTCGCGGGCGGCCAATCCACCTTCTTCATCCCGCACCGGTTGAAGGACGGTTACGGGATGCGCAACGAGGCCATCGAGCAGGCCGCCAACGACGGCGTCACCCTCATCGTCAGTCTCGATACCGGCATCCGCGCGGCCGCCGCGGTTTCGCGAGCCACGGAACTGGGAATCGATGTCATCGTCACAGACCATCACTTGCCCGACTCCCAGTTGCCGCCCGCCTGCGCCGTGCTGAACCCGAAGCAGCCGGCCTGCGAGTATCCCGACAAGGACCTGTGCGGCGCGGGCGTGGCGTTCAAGCTGGTGCAGGCCCTGCTTGGCAGCCTGGGCTGGCCCGCCGAAAAGACCCGGCGTATGACGGAATCGTTTCTGAAAGTAGTCGCCATCGCTACCGTGGCCGACGTGGTGCCGCTCACCGGAGAGAATCGCGCGATGGTGAAATACGGGCTCGAAGGCCTTCGCTCGGTTCGCAGCCCCGGCCTGAGAGCGCTGCTGGACGTGGCTGGATGCGCGGCCGGCGAAGCGCTCACGGCCAATAAAGTGGCCTTCCGCATCGCTCCGCGTCTCAACGCCGCCGGACGCATGGCCGACGCCAACACCATCGTCAGCCTGCTGCTCACGGAGAAAGAGGACGAGGCACGCGCGATCGCGGCGCAGTTGCAGGACCTCAACCGCGAGCGGCAGGAAGTGCAGAGCGAAATTGTCCGCGCGATTCTCGAAGAGTGCCTCGCTGCTCCGGTGCGTGACGACCAGGCCGCGTTGGTCTTCGTTGGAAAGGAGTGGCACCGCGGTGTGGTGGGCATCGTTGCCAGCCGGCTGGCGGACCGCTTCCGCCGCCCCGTTTTCGTGCTGGCCGAAGACCGCGAGCAGGGCGTGATGCAAGGCTCCGGCCGCAGCATCCCCGCCTTTCATTTGCTTGAAGCGTTGGAATCGATGGAGGACGTGTTGATCCGCTTCGGCGGCCACCGCCAGGCGGCCGGGCTCACCTTGGCCTCCGACCGCGTCGAGGAGTTCCGCGAGCGGCTGACCGCCTACGCCGCGGCACGGTTGGGGCCCGGCGATTTCGTCTCTCTGATCGAGGTTGACGCGCTGCTTCGGTTTCAGGAGATCGACGACCGCTCAGTGGCTGACGTGCTGGCGATGGAGCCGTTCGGCTGTTCCAATCCCGCGCCGGTGTTCGCCGTCTTCGGCGCTGAGGTCGCCGGGCCGCCCGCGGTGTGGCGCGACCGCCACTTACAGGTGAGCCTACGCCAGGACGGCCGCACGCTCATGCTGAAGGCCTGGCAGTTCGCCGACCGCGCCGGTGAATTGACGCCCGGCGCGCGCGTGGACGCGGCGTTTTCGTTCGAGACCGACGAGTACGCGGCGACGCGCGGCTACCCCGGCTGGTGCGCCATCCTGAAGGACGTGCGGCCGGCGGAGTGAGCGGCCGGGGCGGTGATATCCTGCGATTGGCACGGTATGCAGCGCACCAGACGTCAGCTTCTCCGCATGACGGCTTCTCTGCTAGGGACGCGGTTCCTGCTCCGCGGCGCGCAAGACACCCCGACGTTTTCGACTGGCGTGAAGGTGGTCAACGTGCTCGCAACCGTGACCGGCAAAAACGGTGAGCTCGTTCGCGATCTGAACAAGGACGATTTTCTGCTGTACGAGGACAAACGGCCGCAAACCCTCCGCTACTTTGCGCGACAGTCCGATCTTCCCCTGACCCTGGGGCTGATGGTCGATACCAGCATGAGCCAGGAGCACGTGCTCGACGCCGAGCGCGGCGCGAGTTTCCGCTTCCTCGAGGTCGTCCTGCGCCCCAATAAGGACCGCGTATTCCTGATGCAGTTCGATCTGCGGGTGTTCATTCGACAGGCCCTCACCTCCTCGCTTAAGGATCTGGACGAGGCGCTGCCCTACGTGGACACTCCCACCAGAAACGAGTTCGAGCACCAGTCCGGCGGCGGAACTTTGCTCTACGATGCGGTGGTGGAGGCGGCGGAAGATATCATGGCCAAACAGCAGGGGCGGAAGGCGCTGATCCTGCTGACCGACGGCGTCGATACGGGCAGCGAGGCTTCCTTGGCCGAAGCCGCCAATGCGGCTCAGCGGGCCGACACGTTGATCTACTCGATTCTCTTCTCCGACGCCGGCGCATACGGAATCCTGGGCGAGGGCGGCGTGGGGCGGCGAGCGCTCCTCCGTATGTCTCTGGAGACCGGCGGAGGGTTTTTTGAGGTTTCCAAGAAGCGGACCATCGACCAGATTTTCAGCGTCATCCAGGACGAGCTGCGCAGCCAGTACAGCATCGGCTATGTCTCCGACCGGCCCGTAACGTCCCCTGGGTTCCGGCAGATTCAACTGACCACGAAGACAAAAGGGCTGACGGTGCAGGCCCGCGACCGCTATTGGGCCCAGCGCTGAGGGCGCCCGGCGAATCAGACCAGATCTGGTCTGGTCCGTGCTACGCTGAGGTCATGCAGGTGCGCAATATCTCGCAAGCGAAGGCCGAGCTCTCTGCGCTCATCGAACAGGTGCAGCAAGGCGGCGAAGTCATTCTCGCGAAAGCCGGCAAGCCGGTCGCCCGGCTGGTTGCCTATCGTGGTCCGGCCGGTCCCCGCAAGCCCGGTTCTATGGCCGGAAAGATCTGGATCGCCCCGGATTTCGACACCCTCCCGGAAGACATGGCGGACGCCTTTGGCATGAGCGGGGCGGCGGAAGTGAGGATCCTGCTCGACACGCAGTTACTCCTGTGGTGGCTGGCGAACAGCCGGTCCCTTTCCAAAGCGGCCCGGGCACTCATCGCCGACCCCGAGAACGCAGTGTTCGTCAGCGCGGTCAGCCTCTGGGAGATTTGGCTCAAGCAAAGCCTGGGCAAGCTACGGCTGCCGGCCGGCTTCGAAGAGCAACTGGCGTCAGAGGCGTTCGAGAGTCTGCCGCTGACGGCGGCGCAAACGCGCCATGTCGCCTCCCTGCCCTGGCGCCATCGCGACCCCTTTGACCGAATGCTGGTCGCGCAGGCCAGTGCGGAGCGTCTGACACTGCTGACCGCCGACGGCGTTCTGGCCGGCTATTGCGATTGCGTCCGGCTGGCCTGAAGAGGCTGCTCCCCCGGCTCACGCGTTGTCGGATGTAGTATGATCGCTGCGACCATGACCGGCGATCATTTCATTTGGGACGGGGCGCAGGTCCTCGCAGCGGTTTATGTGGCCCTGATCGTTGTGGAGGTCTGCGTACACGTAGCGGTGCTCAAGGAAGCGGGAGCCAGGCCTCGGGACGCTTACTCCTCAGCTGCCCCTCACGTCGGCAGTTCGTTGGTCTTCGCGTTCTACATCCTCTCGCTGCTGCAGGCTCCGTCGTCCGTTCAAGCGGTGCTCGCTGCTTTGTTTGGTCTCTGGCTGCTCAGCCGGTTCTGGGGTCCGTGGGCACGGCGGGCCGATGAGGCCCAGCAGTTCGAGGTCAGCAGGGGTGTGCTTCTCGACTGCGTCGAATCTCGTTTCAGGACGCGGCCCCGCATTTATGTTCTACCTGACGGCTTCACCGCGTGGGCCGGGCTGCGGCCTGGCATTCTACTCAGGCGGCGATATCTCGATTGGATGAGCCGCAGCGAGATCGAGGCGCTGATGGCAAGGGGGCTCTCCGGCAGGACAGCGGGACGGCGGTTGGCCGCCACTTCCGGCGCAGCTGCCCTTTGCGCCTTGGCGGTTGCGGGGTTCATCGAGTACTTCGAGGTGGGCACGCGGGGCCGCTGGCTGACCCTTGCAGTGTTGGCGGTGGCAGAGGTCGTGGCTCTCGGGCGCTGGCTGCCGTCCTGGTGGCGGGCGGCCGACTTCGACGCGGTCCGGCGCACTAAACAGCCGGAGGTCCTTCTGTCCGCCATGCTTGAAGCGGCTCGGCTCAATGGATCCGACCCCGACATGGCGCGCATCGAGGTGATCGCCAAACGCGCCGGCATTTCACGTGAGCGCCTACGGGAACTGGCCGAGCCGCGCCAGTGCCCCGCCGAGGATCGCTATCCCACCGTCGGTGATTACGTCACGACAGGCCTGTGAAGGCGATCGATGTGGACGGCGGGGCAGAAGTACCCGGGCCTGAAGAGGCTGGCTGGACCGGAGTCCCCTCCACGCTATAATCTTCAAGTGCGCTTGACCGCCCTCGATTGGTCCGTCGTTGGCCTGTACTTCCTGTTCAACCTCGCCATCGGCTTTTACTACAAGGCCCGGGCGGGCAAGAGCGTCGGCGAGTTCTTCCTGTCGGGACGGAACGTGCCGTGGTGGCTGGCGGGCACGTCGATGGTGGCCACCACGTTCGCGGCCGATACGCCGCTGGCCGTAACCGGTTTCGTCGCCAAGGGCGGCATCGCGGGCAACTGGATCTGGTGGAACATGGTGGCGGGCGGAATGCTCACGGTGTTCTTCTATGCCCGCCTGTGGCGGCGCGCCGGCGTCATGACGGACGTGGAATTCGCCGAGATCCGCTACTCGGGCCGCCCCGCCGCGTTTCTGCGCGGCTTCCGCGCGGTCTATCTCGGCCTCCCGATCAACTGCATCATTCTCGGCTGGGTCAACCTGGCGATGGTCAAAATCCTGGTGCTGGTTCTGGGCATCACCAAGGCGCAGGCCCTGCTGGTGGTTCTCGGAATCATCGCCCTGACCTCGTTCATCTCCACCCTCTCCGGTCTGTGGGGTGTGCTGGTGACGGACCTGTTCCAGTTCGTGGTCAAGATGGCCATGATCGTCGTGCTGGCCGTTTTCGCCGTCCGGGCGGTGGGCGGCATCGGGCCGATGAAGCTGAAGCTGGCGGCGCTCAGCCAACCGGGCCGCGGATCGCTACTGAGCTTCGTGCCGGATCTCAATTCGGCCTGGATGCCGTTGATCACGTTCTTCGTCTACATCGGAATGACGTGGTGGGCCACCTGGTATCCGGGCGCAGAGCCGGGCGGCGGCGGCTACGTCGCTCAACGGATGTTCTCGGCCAAAGACGAGCGCCACTCGCTCCTCGCCACGCTCTGGTTTGGAATCGCGCATTACGCGCTGCGGCCTTGGCCCTGGATTCTGGTGGCGCTGGTTTCGCTGATCCTCTATCCCGGCCTGAAGGACCCCGAGACCGGCTACATTCGCGTGATGATCGGCCAGTTGCCGGCCTCGCTGCGCGGGCTGATGATCGCGGCCTTCGCCGCCGCCTTCATGTCCACCATCGCCACGCAGCTCAATTGGGGCGCAAGCTACCTGGTGAACGATTTCTACCGCCGCTTTTTGCAAAAGACGAAGGACGAGCGGCACTACGTCCGCGCATCGCAGTGGGCCACCGTGCTGCTGACCATCTGTTCCGCGGTGGTGACCTTCTATCTGGAATCCATCGGCAGCGCCTGGAAGCTGCTGCTCGGCATCGGAGCCGGCACGGGGCTGGTGCTGCTGCTGCGCTGGTTCTGGTGGCGGATCAACGCCTGGAGCGAAGTTTCCGCCATGATCTCCGCTTTCGTCGTCTCGACGGCGCTGCATTTCAGCGGCTTCGACAGCGACAACCCTCGCGATTTCGCGTGGATCATGATTATCACTGTGTCCATTACCACGGCCGTCTGGCTGGCGGTGACTTTCCTGACTCGGCCGGAGCGCATGGATACGCTGGTAGCCTTCTACCGCCGGACGCGTCCGTCGCTCGCCGGATGGCGGCCGGTGGCGGCTGCGGCGCCCGACATTCAGCCGTCACGCGACGGCTGGCGCAACTTACTCGACTGGATCTGCGGCGTGGTGTTGATCTATGGCTGGCTGTTCGGCATCGGCAAGTTGGTGCTGGGCGAGCTCGGCCTGGGGCTCGGCCTCATCGCCACCGGCATGGCCGCTGGAGCCGTCATTTACTGGGATCTTTCCCACCGCGGGTGGAGCTCCGTTGCTGAATAAAATCCTGGCAATTCTGATGTTGGCCGGCGCCGCTTTGGCGGGCCCGGTCGAATTCGGGCGTAGCGAGTTGGATAGCGCCATCGCGGCCCGCCACCTCAACCCGCGGACCTTCCAAGTCAAGACGGAAGTGGCCGTCGATCCGCCGGAGTCCTACCGGATCGTCCCCGGCCTGGTGACCGGCGGCGACTTGCGCGGCCTCATGTACGGCCTGCTCGAAGCCGCGGACCAGGTCCGCAGGACCGGGCGCCTGCAAAAGGTGGAGGCGGTTCCCGGCATGGCCGTCCGTGGCGCCAGGATCGTCATCCCCGATTTCTCAGGCGACCTGGAGTGGTTCCACAATCGCGAACGATGGCCGGTTCTGTTCCGCACCCTCGCCCTCGGCCGCTTCAACCGGCTCCAGATTGCCGTTCCCGACCTGGCGGGATTCGTCGCTGCCGAAACGGGCGTGAACCAAAACCTCGATGCGCTCCGCTTCATTTCCGATACGGCGGCCGATTACGGCGTCGATTTCACCCTGGGCGTGCGCGTGCCGCAGGCCACCGGCGGCCCGGACCTTTACGCCGCGCTCGTCAACGTGCTCGCCGCCTGCCCGGCCATCCGCGGCGTGCAGCTTCGCATGGATGCGGAACTGGCGAAAGACGCCATCCGCGCGGTGGAGGAAACCGGGCGGCGCGTGACCATCGAGCTGCCGCCGGACGCCCAGGCCACCGCCAGCCTCGCGGCGAGCGCCGGATTCCCCGTGCGATTCTCGGCTCCCTACCCGGGCGCTACGCGACCCGCCAAGGGAACGCAGTTTTTCTGGGAGCTCGGGGCGACGGCTCCCACGGCCGCTGCCGATCTGACGCGTCTGGTGAACAAGCTGGCCGGCACTGGCGCGGGCGGATTCGAAATCGATTTGGCCGGACCGGACCCCGCCCCGGCCGGCCTGCCGCTAGGCCGGCTCGCCTACGATGCGAGCGAGCCGAAATGAGCGCCGCCAACGGGACCGCGACGACCCGCGACTGGATCGACATTTCCGTTCCCTTGCGGCCAGGCATGCCGGCATGGCCGGGCGACCCGCGCCTGCGAATCGAGCGCATTTCGGACATCGCCCGCGGTGAGGCGGCTAACGTCTCGGCGATCTCCATGTGCCTGCACACGGGCACTCACGTGGATGCGCCCCTGCATTACCTGCACGCCGGGTTGAGCGTGGCCGAAATGCCGGCCGGCGCCTTGGTCGGGCCCGCGCGGGTGATCGCCATTCGCGATCCCAAGGCAATCCGGGCTCGCGAGCTTCAGCCGTACGGAATCCGCCGGAGTGAGCGGGTTCTCTTCAAGACGCGGGGCGCCCGGCGGCGCTGGAGCGCGCGCAAGCTCTGCCGGGATTACGTCTACCTGGCTCCCGATGCGGCGGCCCTGCTGGTGGAGCGTGGCGTGCTTGCCGCCGGCATCGATTATCTCTCCATCGGCGGGCCCGGAGAGGAGGGGGACCAGGTGCATTGGACTCTGCTCCACGCCGGCATCTGGATCATCGAGGGACTGGATCTCTCCCCCGCCCCGCCCGGCCGCTACGACCTGGTCTGCCTGCCATTGAACGTGCCCGGGGCCGACGGCGCTCCGGCGCGCGCCATCCTCCGGCCCCGGCCCGGATAGCCCCGAGACGGCCAAAAACCAAGAATTTCGCCCCTGTTTTCAGTTTTTCATTGCCATGGACTAGGCACGTACCGTATGCTGTTGACGGACCTTCCTTAGAGGAGAAAGGGGTAGTCTATGCCTAACGCACGAACGTCCTGCCATGTCGCAGGCCGCATTCCGAAGGCCGCTTTCGGGCTCCTGGCGGCCGCGGCGCTGCTTGCTCCGCCCGTTTTCGGCCAGCAGGAGTATGTCGGCCGTTTTGACGCTTTCGCGGGGTTCACGTACCTGAACAGCCCGCACATCAGCCTCGCCGAAAAGGGCGTCCATGCGCAAGTCGGCGTGAGGGTCATCAGGTGGCTGAGTCTCGGCTTCGATTACAGCCGTTCGACGGGCAATCTCACACTGACGCCAAACCTGCTGGTTCCCGCGCTTCAAACCCAAATCGCCACCACCATTGCCGGCCTGCAAGCAGAAGGCGCGCTTCCCCCTGGATACACGCTGGTGGTTCCGGCGACTTCAACGACTCAGACGTTCGCCGCCGGTCCGCAGGTATCCTATCGCCATTGGACGCACCTGACGCTGTTTATCCGGCCCGACCTGGGCGCAATCCACGAGGTCGCGGTCCCGGCGCCGAACCCTCTGGACCTCTTCGCCGTCGGCATCTCTCAGCAGTTGGCGCCCTCGGGCAACGCGACGGACACCACTTACTTCTACGGCTTCGGCGGTGGCGCAGACGTGCTTTTCGGCAAGCGCCTTGGCATTCGCGTGCAAGCGGATTTCGTGCACGACCACCTTTTCAGCGACATCCTGAAGGATTCTCGCAACACCGTCCGCGTGTCCATCGGCCCGGCCATCCAGTGGGGTGGGAACGTCAAGTAGGCGGACGGCAGTTCATGCCGCCTGGAGGACGTGGTCCAGCGCCGCCGCAGGCGCCTTGTCGCTGCCCGTCGGCGGAGCCAGCCTGTTCTTGAGGCGCAGCAGAGGGCCTTCCAGCACATGCCAGGACAGCGCTGCACAGCCGATGCTGCAAGCGGTGTAGACCGGGACCATCCAGACGCTGCTTTCCGGCACGCTCCAGCCTAAAATCCCAGCCGCGCGATCCACGGCCAGCCGGGCGGGCACATGCAGGAGGTAAACACCGTACGAGATCTTTCCCAGGTACTGCAGCGGAGTGCCGCGGAGCCACTTCGTGGACTGCGAGCCGCGCAAGAGGACCAGCCACAACACCACCCCGGCGCACGCGAAAGAGGAGAGAAGGTACCCCAGGGTCCGGTTGAACGGACGGTCCCAGGCGTATCCCGCCCATGCCCCGCTGGCGAGCGTGACCCCCAGCAGCGCCAGGGTGATGCGGCCCACCCGGCGTCTTCCGATTTCCCAGGGCCCCGTGCGGAATCGAACGGCCATCAGCGCCCCAAGCGCCAGGCCTTCCGCACGGCACGGGAGCATCACATACTGCAGAAATGGATTCCCTGGATTCCACAGGAACAGAACGATCCTCAGGGTTGGGCTAATCAACACCGCCGCCCACAGAGCCCTGGTGAGTGTCCGTTGGCTCAAACGCCGGACGGCGAACGGGAGAAGCAGGTAGAAGTGCTCCTCCACCTGCAGGGACCACAAGGGTGAGAACGCCTCCAGCGGCGCCCAGCGGGCGGCGGATGCAAAAAGGAAACTGCCGAGATAGAGGAAGAACCAGAACGGAGACCCTATCGTCTGCGTGAAGTCCCGGTATGGCGCGCCCCCACGCGAGAGAGCCATCGCGGCAATGAGGCCTGCGACCAGGCAGTAATAAAGCGGAAAAACTCGCAGCGTGCGCCGGACATAGTACCTGCGGTAGTAGTCCGGCGCCTGGCGCGAATCGAGCAGAATGCCCGCAATCAGAAAGCCGCTCAACACGAAGAACGCGTCCATGGCGATCCAGGACATTCCGAGCAGGTTCGACACGACCGGCCAGCGATGCGGCCTGAAGTGACTGACGATCACCGCCAGCAGGCCGACCGCGCGAAGACCGTCCAACTCCGCGATATGGCCGCGATAGATCTGTTTCCCAGAGATCCCCTTGCCCATCCAAGCCCCCCGGTTCCGCGTTTCGCATCCGAACAGCTGGTATCAGCGTATCGCAGGGCGGGCCGCTATGGCAAGACCTAAGCGGGCCAGTCGCCAAGCGAGCGCGTGGTTCGGTACTAGACCCGGTCCAGCGCCAGAAACTCCTGAATGTGGGGGTTGTCCGATTTCTCCAGGTCGGCGGTGGCGCCGAAGAAGATGACGTGCCCCTCGTGCAGCATCACCACCCGGTCGGCCACCTTCCGCATCAGGTCCAGATCGTGCGTCACCACGATGGAGGTCAGCTTAAGCTGCTCCTTCAGGCGCCGCATGAGGTTGGCCATGTGATCCGACATGATGGGGTCCACCATGGTGGTCGGCTCGTCGTAGAGGATGCATTCCGGCTGCGCCGCCAGCGCCCGGGCGATGGCCACCGCCCGTTTGTAGCCTGTTGAGATGTCGGCAGGGTAGGCGTTGGCGTAATCGGCCAGATCCACCATCTTCAGCAGCCCGTCCACCACCTCTTCCTTGTTCCCCTCGCTGTAGTCCTGCCGCAACTCCAGGGAAAAAAGGATGTTCTCGGCGATGGTGAGCGAGTCGAACAGCGCCCCGGACTGGAAGACCATGGTCACCTTCCTCCGTATGCGGCGCAGTTCCGACTCCGGAAAATCCGTGATGTCCTCGTGCGCCACGATCACGCGGCCGCTGTCCGGCTTGAGAAAGCCCATGATGTGGCCCAGGGTCACCGACTTACCGACGCCGCTGCGGCCGATGATGGCTACCGTCTCCCCGGCATTCACGTAGAAACTCACATCGACTAAAACGGGGCGATCGAACGTCTTATTGACGTGGCGGAACTCGATGTAGTGGGGATAGCTGTCGGTCATCGCGACGGGGCGCGGCCGCCGGCGTGTCCGCCGGCGGCCAGCACTCTACGGAAAGATGATACCATCGATGAAAACGCTCGCTCGCCGCTGGCTCGGTCTCGAACAGAGGATGGGGGGCGCTCACCCGAAGTGGTCCGCTCCAAATCTCCCCGGCGCAGCGACGGTTTTTGGCGTAGAATAGGTTAAAACAAAGACATGCGTTTTTGTTTGATCGCCGGTTGCTGGTTGCTGCCCGTGCTGGCGGCGGAGCGTCCCGCGCCCGTCCCCACGCCGGCGCCGCAGCTCGCTTCCGTGGTCCGTGTGGATGCGCACAGCGGCAAGCTCATCCGCACGGTCGCGCTCGCATCCTCTTCGGGCCGAACGGCCACCGGAACCCGCGCCTGGGCCCAGATCGCCGTCATCGTGGACGATTATGTCCGCCAGACCGCCGAGAAGTACGAAGTGGACCCCTTGCTGGTGCGCTCCGTCATCGCGGCGGAAAGCGACTACAACCCCGGAGCCGTTTCCCCGAAAGGCGCGCAGGGATTGATGCAACTGATGCCCCAGACGGCGCGCCGCTTCGCCGTCAAGAACGCGTTCAATCCCTGGGAGAACATCGAAGGCGGCGTGCGCTATCTCAAGTATCTGATCACCCTGTTCGGCGACCGGCAGTCCCCCGAAACGCTGGCTCTGGCTGCGTATAACGCCGGGGAAGGCGCGGTGATGAAGTACGACGGCGTGCCGCCCTACCAGGAGACCACGGAGTACGTGAGGAAGGTGGCGAAGAACTGGAACGAGGCCCGGGCCGCCGCGGCAGTAGCGGCCCTGGCGCACCTCCCGGCCCAGGCCGCAGCCTACCGTCCCGTTGTGCAATTCACAGACGAGCGGGGCGTACTGCACATCCGGAACGCACCATGAGGCCTCTTCGCCCGGCAGTTGGCGCTTGTTGGAGGTCGGCACGTTTGCCGGCCGCAAAGGCGCTTGGAATGGCATGGGCCCTGGCGGCCTGCGCGCTGGCCGCCTCCCCGCAGATCACGGCCGTCCGGTTCTGGTCACTCGGCGAAGTAACGCGCGTTGCGATCGAAACGGATTCCGAGGCGCAGTACCACGCCGAGCGGATCGACAAGCCCGACCGGCTGTTCCTGGATCTGTCCGGCGTCCGCCGGCAGGCCGGCACGCGCGGGCTGCAAACCATCTTCGTCAACGACAAGCTCGTCAGACAGATTCGGATTGCGCTCGTACAGGCCGGCACCATCCGCATCGTGCTCGATCTGACCGGGCCGGCTGATTATACGATCTCGCAGCTCACCGACCCCGACCGCATCATGGTGGAGTTGCGGGTTCCGGGCCAACCGGCGATTCCGCCGGTCCGCAGCGTCACCGGCAGTCACACGATCATGGAGCCGCGCCCACAAGAGACGGCGCCCGCGCAGATCGCTTCGCCAACGCCCGCGCCGCCGCTGCCCGAAGTTCCCAAACCGCAGCCGACGCCCCTGCCGCCCGTGAGGATCACGCCTCCCTTGGCGGTCGCAGCCCCGTCTCCGCGGGTGACCGCAGTGACAGTCGCCAAGGTTGAGCCGTCGTTCACGCCAACCCCGGCGCCCGCCGCGTTGAGGCCTGACCCGCCCGCCGCGCCGCTCATGACGAAGCCCCAGCACTCCTCGGCTGCGGCATCCGCCGCGACCGCGCTCGAGGCCCGGCGCGACAGCCGCGGCGACCGCTCGCTCATCCGCGCTCTAGGCCTGAAGCTCGACCGTGTCGTGATCGATCCCGGCCATGGGGGGCACGACACCGGCACCATCGGCCCGACCGGCCTCATGGAGAAAGACCTGGTCCTCGACGTCGCCCGGCGTTTGGGCGCACTGATCACCCAGCGGCTGGGCAGCGAGGTGGTTTACACGCGCTCGGACGATACGTTCATCCCGCTCGAGGAGCGCACCCAGATCGCGAACGACAAGAAGGCGGACTTGTTCGTTTCCATCCACGCCAATTCATCGCCGCTTCCTCGGATCGCGGGTTCGGAGACGTTCTATTTGAACTTCACTACTTCCGAGGACGCCCTTGAAGTTGCAGCGCGTGAGAACGCCACCTCGCAGACTTCGATTTACGCATTGCAAACCCTGGTCCAGAAGATTACGCTAAACGAGAAAGTGCAGGAATCGCGCGAACTGGCGTCCATCATTCAGAGAGCGCTCTACGGCAACCTGCCGCGCAACCGGACTTTCCGGAACCGCGGCATCAAGAAAGCGCCGTTCGTGGTGCTGATTGGGGCGCAAATGCCGTCGGTGCTGGCCGAGATCGCATTCCTGAGCAATCCCAAAGACGAGAGCCTGCTGAGACGGCCGGACTACCGGCAGAAGATTGCGGAGGCGCTGTATCGCGGCGTTTCGCAGTATGCCGACGCGCTCAGTCACCTGCAGGTCGCCCGACAGCGACGGCCAGATTCTCAAACGCAGTAGGCTCCGGTTCCGGCCCCGCCCACTCCACGCGGTTCCGTCCCTTCTCCTTGGCGCGGTAGAGCGCTTGATCGGCCAGGCGGATCAGCATCTCCGGATCCGCGTCGGCGGCTCGTCCGGCCGCAAAAACGCCGAAGCTGGCCGTGACGCCGATGGGAGGGCCGCCGTCGGCTGCCATGGGCTCGTGGGCGACCACGGCACGCAGCCTCTCGGCGAGTTGCACGGCATTGGCCGCCGAGGCGCCTGGAAGCACCATCAGAAACTCCTCGCCGCCATAACGCCCGACATGATCGTATTCCCGGACCACAGACTGCATCCGCCGCGCGGCCTCGCGCAGCACGGCATCGCCGGCCAGGTGGCCGTAGGTATCGTTCACCCGCTTGAAGTGATCGAGATCGGCCATGATGACCGCCAGCGGCGTCCCCTCGCGCGCGGCGCGCCTCTGTTCGCGTTTCAGCGTGTCGATCAGCGCATAGCGGTTCCACAGGCCCGTGAGCGGGTCGTGCGTGGCCTGCTCGCGCAGCGCTTCGCGGGCCTTCATCAGATCGGCCTGAAGGTCCAGAATCCGGCGTCCGGCGCGCAGGCGCACTTCCAGTTCCTTGGTCTCGAAAGGCTTGGTGACATAGTCGTCGGCGCCGGCGTCCATGCCCTCGACGACGTCCTGCTTGTCCGTCCGGGCGGTCAGAAGCAGCACGTAGGTGTACGGCTCCCGATTCAACTCGCGCAGCCTGCGGCACAGCGCCGGCCCGGTCATCCCCGGCATCATCCAATCGAGAATGGCCAGCCGGGGCGCGTCCGGCTTCTCCAGAATGCTCCAGGCTTCGTCACCATCTTTGGCAGCCACTACCTCATAGCCACAACTGGTTAACGTCCGAGCCAGCATCAGGCGGGACACCGCGTCGTCGTCGGCAATCAATACAATCATGGCCTGAAACCCTTATCGTCCGGTTTCCAGGGCATTTGAGGGAACTGCCGCCGGTCCGCTATGCTGAGGCAAATGCACGTTCTGGCTTTTCGCCATGTCCCTTTCGAAGACGCCGGCCTGATCGCGCCCGCCCTCGCCGCCCGCGGGATCGACATCGTCTACGCGGACGCCTTCCGAAACGCCGAAGCGCAGCCGGACTGGCACTCTGCCGCCGGCCTTCTCTTCATGGGCGGGCCTATGTCGGCCAACGACGACCTTCCCTTCATTCGCCGGGAGCTCGCCATCCTCGAAGCCGCCGTAGCGGCCCAGCGGCCCGTTCTCGGGGTCTGCCTGGGGGCGCAGCTTCTGGCCCGTGCCCTGGGAGCCCGCATCACGCGCAACCCCGTCAAGGAGATTGGCTGGGCGCCCGTCTACTGGACCGAAGCCGCCCGCCAGGACCCTCTGTTCGCCGGCCTGCCCTCCCCGGCGACGGTCTTCCACTGGCACGGCGAGACCTTCGACCTTCCGGAAGGCGCCCGGCTGCTGGCTTCCTCCGATGCCTGCCACAATCAGGCATTCCGTTTCGGCTCAACTGTTTACGGCCTGCAATTCCATCTCGAGGTCACGCCCGGCATGATCTCCGCCTGGTGCCGGGAAGACGCCAACTCGGGCGATGTGCGCGAACTTCCGGCGCCCATCGACCCCCAAGCCCACGCGGTTGCGCTCGCCGATCTGGCTTCGACCGTCTTTGGCGCCTGGGCCGGCCTCATCGCCCGCAGCCCGGCCGAGGCACTCCTGGGAGCCCGTCTGCCTTCCGGATCCGCATAGAATCGCCCTACAGTATTCGGAAACGGCTTCCGATCTGATGCGATGTGATACACTCTAGAGGAGAAAAAGCCCGCGCGCCGGTTCTAAAACCTGCAACGGCTGGCCCGTTGTTGGCGTCTACTCAGGCGAGACTCTGGCGCGGTAGCGCTGAAGGAGCGCCGACAGTGACGACGAAGATCGAAGGACAACCCTCTGAATCCCACCCGGCGGCCAGCGCCGGAACCGGTCAACCGCCCATGCCCGTCGGCGATCACCTCGACCGGCTGTTGGTAGCCGAGGTGGAGGAGCCGTGGTACATCTCCTTCGTCCACAACGTCAAAGACGCGATTCGGCCTCCCAAGCTGCCGCCTCTGGAAGTCACATCCAAGCCGATACCCGTAAAGGACATCTGGGGCGAATACCGCTACGGAAGGCAGTCCGCTGCCACTTCGGTCGGGATCCACGTGCTGGTGGTAGCGCTCTTGTTCTGGCTGGGGACGAATAAGACCGTCCGCACGGCGGTGCAGAAGGGCGTGGTGCTCATCGATCCCAATCTCGCCGCATACATGCCGGACCTCCCGCCCAAACAGCAGCCCGCGCAGGGCGGCGGCGGTGGCGGCGACAAGTCGCCCTTACCAGCGAGCAAGGGAAAAGCTCCGCGCTTCGCGGCGAGGCAGTTCGTTCCGCCTGCGCCCGTGGTCAATAATCCCAATCCGAAACTCCTGATGGAGCCCACGCTGATCGGCCAGGCCGATATGAAGCTCCCCAACGTGGACATCAATGCCTGGGGCGATCCGCTGGGTAAGGTTGGGCCTCCGTCGAACGGCACTGGATCGGGCGGCGGCATCGGAAGCGGATCGGGCGGCGGCATCGGCCCAGGCCGCGGTCCGGGATACGGCCCCGGTGAAGGCGGCGGAGCCGGCGGCGGAGTTTTCAGGATCGGCGGCGGCGTTTCCGCCCCGGTCGCGATCTTCAAGGTAGAGCCTGAGTACTCCGAAGAGGCGCGCAAGGCCAAGTTCCAGGGCACTGTGGTGCTTTCGATCGTGATCGACGAACATGGGCAGCCGACCAACTTCAAGGTGGTCCGGCCGCTTGGCCTCGGTCTCGACGAAAAGGCCATCGAGGCCGTTCAGAAGTGGCGCTTCCTGCCGGGAAAGAAAGAAGGCCATCCCGTGGCCGTCCTGGCAACCGTCGAAGTGAACTTCCGCCTGCTGTAAAATCGCCCCGCAAGTGTTTTTTGTGGAACCGTTGTCCCCGCCCGCCGTCTGAGAAACGGGGAGAGCCGGAGGCGTCTTAAGGAGCCTCCATGGACGAAACGCCCCGATCCTTGTTCGTCGCCGCCACCGAAGTCCACGGCAGCGATACCCGGCACGGCACGCGCGCAGGCGCGGTCTCTGTGCTGATCCACGCCTCTGTGATTGCCCTGCTGTTCGCCCTGGCGGGGAGCAGCCCACAGACTGCCTGGCCAAGACAGCGGCGCTGGCACATCTCCCACGTTCTGCTGAGGGCTCCGCATCTGTCAACGGACTCCGATCCGAGCGGCGGCGGGGTCGGCATGAGGGCCCAGTTGCCCGCCAGCTTCGGCGCCGTGCCGCCCTTTGCCCAACTCCAACTCGCTCCGCCGATCCCGAGAGCCGGCGACACCTCCTTCGTTCTGCAGGTAGCGCCCACCCTGGCCGGCCCGGCCGAGCTGCAACTGCCCAACGTGGACGCACGGATCTGGGGCGATCCATCCGCTCTGCCCGGGCCGCCATCGCCGGGCATCGGCTGTTGCAACAGCATCGGAGAGGGCGAGGGCACGAGCGTCGGGCCCGGCCGCGGCCCGGGATGGGGCCCTGGGCCCGGCGGCTACGGCACTGACAATGTCTACGTGCCCGGCCGGGGCGGAGTCTCGGCTCCGGTCCCGATTTATAAGGTCGAGCCCGAATACTCCGAAGAGGCGCGCAAGGCCAAGTTCCAGGGCACCGTCGAAATCGAGATCGTCATCGACGAGCAGGGCAAGCCGACCAACTTCAAAATCCGCAGCCCGCTCGGCATGGGGTTGGACGAGAAGGCGGTTGACGCCGTCAAGCAGTGGCGCTTCCGGCCCGGCATGAAGAACGGCAAGCCCGTCGCCGTCGTGGCGAAAATCGAAGTCAACTTCCGGCTGCTATAGGACGCGGGAGGCTGCGCATTCCGCACACGGACAGATGCGCCGGAAGTGCTCGTAGGAGTAAATGCCGGTGTTGTGGCCGTCGCTCCATTTGAGCCGGATGGCATAGTTTCCCACCGGCTCCACTTCCAGGATCTTCAGCGCCGGCTGGAACATCTGGAAAGGATTGGCAGCGGCCGGCGGGGTCCCGTGCGTGCCCGCGCAGGTCGCGCATGGGCAATGATCGCGCAGATAGCGCAGATCGAACTGGCTGTGGTGCCCGTCCTTCCAGTCGATCCCGATACCCGTCGACTTCGAGACGGAAACGCGCTCGGCCTCGACTTCACATGCGTTCGACATCGATGATCCCCGAGAGGCGGCGCAAGGCGGCCACGATGCGCTCGAGCTGCTTCTTGTCGCGCACGTCCACCGTCATGTTGACCACCGCGCCTTCCTTTTCGTTCTGCTTCGCCTCCAGGCTGCGTATGTTGCTGCTCTCGTGGAACAGGACCGAGGTCAGCTCGCTGAGCATGCCGGGCCGGTCGTTCGTGTAGACCACAATCTTGACCGGGAAGGACTCGGTGGTGGCGCGCGTCCATTCCACGTCGATGCGCCGCTCGGCCTCGTACATGAGGTTCTGCACGTTGGAGCAGTTGGTGGAGTGCACGGCCACGCCCTTGCCGCGAGTCACGTAGCCGACGATCGACTCGCCACGGATCGGGTTGCAGCACTTGGCGCGATAGACGAGCAGATCGTCCATGCCCTTCACCTTGATGACCAGGTCGCCGGTGTCGGCGATGCCCGGCGCGCCCGTGGGAGCGGCCGACGGCTGAGGCTTCGTCTCCTCTTCGTCTTCGAGGCCGGCGGTCTCGGGCGAGAGCTTCTGCAGGATCTTCCGCGGCGAGAACTTCCCGTAGCCAAGCGCGGCGTGCAGGTCGTCCATCTTCGCGAAGCCATATTCGGAGGCAACCCGCTCGACGTCCGCTTTGGAGATCCGCGAGAGCGCCACGCCTACGCGACGCGCCTCCTTCTCCAGATATTTCTCGCCGATCTCGATGGCCTTGGCGCGCTCGCTGGCGTTGATGACGGTGCGGATTTTGTTGCGCGCGCGCGAGGTCCGCACCAGCGCCAGCCAGTCCTTGCTCGGCATGTGGCCCGGCTGGGTGAGGATCTCGATGGCGTCGCCGTTGCGCAGCACGTACTTGAGCGGAACGATGCGGCCGTTGACCTTCGCGCCGACGCAGGTGTGGCCGACGGCGGTGTGTATGGCGTAGGCAAAATCGACGGGCGTGGAATCGCGGGGCAGCACGATCACTTTGCCGCGCGGCGTGAAGGTGTAGACCTCCTCGCGGTACAGGTCCACTTTCAGAGTGGACATGAACTCGTTGGAGTCCCGCATCTCCTGAATCCACTCGAGCAAGTGACGCAGCCAGGCGATTCTCTGGTCCTCTTCGCCGACGCCGTCCTTGCGCCCCTCCTTGTATTTCCAGTGGGCGGCGATGCCTTGTTCGGCGACGCGGTGCATCTCTTCGGTGCGGATCTGCACTTCGAAGGTCTGCCCGCCCGGACCCATTACAGACGTATGCAGGGACTGGTAGAGGTTGGGCCGGGGAATGGCGATGAAATCCTTGATGCGCCCGGGAATCGGCCGCCATTCGTTGTGAATGACGCCCAGGGCGGCGTAGCAGTTCTTCACGCAGTCGGTGACGATCCGCACGGCCAGCACGTCGTAAACCTGGTCTATCGTGATCTTCTGGCGCTTGAGCTTCTGGTGGATGGAGTAGGCCCGTTTCATGCGGCCCTCGATGCGGGCGGGAATGCCCTCGCGGCGCAGAACGGTCTCTACGTGGTCCCGGATCTGTTTCAGAAAGTCTTCGTTGGCCTGCCGGCGCGATTCGATGGCGGTGACGATTTCTTCGTACGCGGTCGGGTCCAGGTGCTTGAAGGCCAGGTCTTCAAGCTCGCCGCGGATCTTGCCCATGCCGAGACGGTGGGCGATGGGCGCGTAAATCTCCAGGGTCTCCTGCGAAATGCGCTCGCGCCGCTCGGCCGAGAGCGCGCCCAGGGTGCGCATGTTGTGCAGGCGGTCGGCCAGCTTGACGATGACTACGCGAACGTCGTCCACCATGGCCAGCAGCATCTTCCGAACGCTTTCGGCCTGGCGTTCCTCGCGGGAGTAGAACTTGAGCTTGCTCAGCTTGGTAACGCCCTCAACGCAGCGCACCACGTCGTCGCCGAACTGCTTGCGCAGCTCCTCGGCGGCGACGCCGGTGTCTTCGAGCACGTCGTGGAGGAGGCCGGTCTCGACGCAGACCAGGTCCATATTCATCTCCGCCAGGGTGAGCGCGACGTTCAGCGGATGGATGACGTAGGGTTCACCGGAGACGCGGGACTGCCCTTTGTGGCACTCAATGGCGAAGCGGTAAGCCTTCCGGAGCGGGGCCAGGTCCTCGTGCGGGCGCAGGGAAGCGACCTTGGCCTCGATTTCGCCGCACAGGCGCTCGATCAGGGTCGTATAGCCTGCAGCGGCTTCCGGCGCCTGGACTACCTGGGTAGGCTCGGAGGACATAAAAAAAACAGGCGGCGCTTAGACGCCGCCTGCTTCTCATTATACCAATGGCTCGGACCGTTCCCTGTCGCACCCCGGCAAAAAGCGCGTCACCCGGACTGGCCGGTTCCTACTGCCCGCCCGTCGAGGCCGGGGCGACGTCGGCCGACATACCCGCTTTCTTCTGACGCGTGTCGAGCGTCTTCCGCATCCACTGATCGGCCTGAGCGATATCGAGCTTGTAGTCGTCGGGCGAGCCCGCCAGATCCGCGCGCTCGCGGTAGAGCAGGTTCAGGTACGCCATCGCGTCGTCGTACTTGGGATCGATCTCGAGCGCGTGGTTGAGATTCGCGATGCCCGTGTTGATCATCTCCCAGTACTTGGCGCGCAGCTCTTCGCGGGCCTTCTTATCCTTGAGGGGACCGGGATCTTCGGGCTTCATGCCGGCCTTGCTGCGGGCGAAATCGAGAGTCTTATACCACTTCGCCCAGGCAATCACGCCCAGACTGTAGAAAGCGTTCTTGCTCTTCGGATCGGCCTTGGCCAGCCGCAGATACCAGTCCTGGGCCACGTCGAGCTGCTTGAGCTTCTGATCGAGGTCTGCGATGCCTTGCGCCTGGAGGAAGTTCAACTGGGCCATGTATTCGATGGCCACGGCATTGTTCGGTTCGGCGTCCAGCACCTGGCCGAACTGACTCCGCGCCGCCTCGAGCATCTTGTCGTTGTCCGGCGAAGAGACGCCCGGAACCCATTGCTGGAAGTAGGCGACCGCGAGGTACAGCCTGGCACTCGAGAAACTCGGATCGAGCTCGATGGCCTCATTGAATTTCTCCACGGCGTCCGAATAGCGCGCGCTGCGGAAGGCCTGCACACCCTTGTTGAGATCGTCGCGCGCCTTCAGCTTTTTGCACCCGGTGCTGAAGCCGAGAGCCAGCGCCATGGCGATCGCAGCTACCGTATAAGTCCATTTGCGGTTCATACTAGCTCCTCCGGGATCTACTGCCCGGCTTCGATCTTCTGAGTCATCAGACCGACTTTGTCGATTCCGGCGGCGTGCGCGACGTCGATGACGTTGGCGACCGACCGGTACTCGAGGTCCGGATCTCCCTTGACGAAGACCACGCGCTCGGCGCGGCTCTTGAAGATGTCTTCGAGGCGGGACTCAAGGTCGGCCTCCTGCACGGGATCCTGGTTGATAAAGAGCGACTTATCCTTATTCACCGAAATGACCACCGTGCGGAGATTCGACTCGTTGACGGGCTCGTTCGGCTTCGCAGGCTGCGGAACCAGAGCGTCAAGCCCTTTGGGAGTCACCGGCGCGATCACCATGAAAATGATCAAAAGCACCAGCAGCACGTCGATGAGCGGCGTGACGTTCATGTCGCACTTCGAAGAACTGGGGCCACCCACTGCCATTGACATAAAATTCTCCTTGGAAGCACCCCGCCCGTGAAGGCTAGTGTTGCTTCGTCTCCTCGACCTGATCGGTCATCAGTCCGATCTGATCCACGCCGGCTGCGCGCAGGTTATCCACCACTTCGACCACGTTCTGATACTTGGCCCGCGAGTCCGCCTTCACATAGGTGGTCTTGTCCTGGCGGCCGGAGATCATATCCTTCACCTTGGGCGGCAGATCCTCGGGCTTGATCATGGTGGTACCGAGGAACGTCGTGCCGTCGCGCACGATCGCAACGACGACAGCGTCTTCCTTCTCGGCGTTGGCCATGGCGATCGGGTTCTTCGCCTTAAACAGATCGACGCTGACGCCCTTGGAAAGCATGGGGGTGATGACCATGAAGATGATCAGCATCACGAGCATCACGTCCACCATGGGCGTAACGTTGATATCCGCGACGGGCGGCGGCGCGTGGAATTTTTTCATTTGCGTTCCCTCCAAACCCAGTACAGCCCGCGCTCGCGAGAGGCCCGCCTTCGGGCCTCCCGTCCGCACGATTCAACTCGCTGGGTAGAATTCCGTAACGTTGCTACTTCGCCACCTGCTGCGACCGCTTCAGGAAGTAGTCGATCAACTCCGAGCTGGAGTTACCCATCTCGACGTCGAACGCCTCAACCTTATTGGTGAAGAAGTTGAACGCCCACACAGCCGGGATGGCCACAAACAAGCCCACCGCGGTGGTCACGAGGGCTTCGGAAATACCGCCCGCAACCGCGCCGATACCGGTGGACTTCTCGTTCGCCATTTTGCTGAAGGCGTTGATGATGCCGGCCACGGTGCCGAACAGTCCGACGAAGGGTGCGGTCGAACCGATGGTGGCCAGGTTGCTGACGCCGCGCTTGAGCTCGGCGTGAACGATGGCTTCGGCGCGCTCGAGGGCACGCTTGGAAGCTTCGATCTCTTCGCCGGGGATCTCCGAGCTGATCTGGTGCGCCCGGAACTCCTGGAGGCCGGCCACAACGACCTTGGCCAGATGGCTCTTCTTGTAACGATCCGCGATCTTGATCGCCTCGTCGAGCTTACCGTCGCGCAGCGCGCCGGCAACCGCCGGAGCGAACTGCCGCGATTGTTTGCGGGCGGCGCTGTAGGCGATCAGACGGTCGATCATCACACCGATCGACCACGCGGACATAAGGAACAGGACCAGGACGACCGCCCTCGCTAGGTTGCCCATCTGGCGCCACAGCGAGACCACGTCCCAACCCACTGCCGCCTGACCTTCCTGGAGCAGCAGCAACGCCCAAACTTGAGTTGTTAAAAACATTGTCTTCTTTTCTCCTGCGAGTTGAATTTGGCCGGGGCGGGCACTGGGCCCGGCCCGCGCCGTCTTGTAACTTTACTGGCTCAACGTAAAATTCACGTCGATCTGCGTAATAACCTCCACCGGCTCTCCGTTCAGGAGGGTCGGGCGGTACACCCACCGCGACACGGCGGACTGCGCCGCCGGCACAAGCAGCGGGTGACCGCTGATGAGCTGCAGATTCTGGATCGTTCCATCGCGCCCGATGACGGCCGAGAAGACGACATGGCCCTGGATACGAGCCTGTTTGGCGAGCGCGGGATAGGTCGGGTTCTGACCGCGGAGCTTCATCGCGGCCTGCACATTGCCGCCCACCTTGATCCGCGTGACCCTCGGTTCCACCTTCACCGGAGGAGGCGGAGGTGGGGGAGGAGCGTTGTTGTTGACAGAGCCGATCAAGCCGCCGAGTACGCCGCCGGCCGAGCCGCCCGGCACGCCGCCGTAGACGCCGCCAACCACGCCGCCGGTCGAAGGCGGTGGCAATTCCTCTTCCTTGATGATGGCGATCTGTTTCGGGATCACTTTGGGCGCCATCAGCTTGCCGGCATCGAACTCGCGCGGGATCACCCGGACCACTTTCGGAGGCGTCATAGCGGGAGGCGGAGGAGGAGGCGGAGGAGGCGGAGGCGCCGTCAGGAAGCTGGTCAACTGCCCTTTGGGAAGAGCGTCATAGTAAATCAGCGGGATCAGAATCGCTATGCCGATCAACGAGCACTGGACGACGAACGAAACCAGGATCGTCCAGGGCTTCCGCGTTCTTCCCGTCGTGTCAAGCAGGCTTTGTTCAAACATATCCAACCCCTTTTCGCTGTCTTTCCGCTCACCGGCTCAGGCCGGGGCCAACACAACGCCCACCACGCCGCACTTACCGGCCCCTACGCCCGACAGCTTGCGCTGGCGGCGGCACGGGGGGAGCGGCAGACGGCTTCTTTCGATCCTCGACGAAATTCTGCCAGAAGATCAGAATCGGGCTGGCAATGAAAATCGACGAGTATGTACCGATGATAATCCCAATCACGAGCGCCAGCGAGAAGCCGTGCAAAACTTCTCCGCCAAACAGGAACAGCGCCAGCACCGTAAGAAATGTCAGACCGGACGTTAGAATCGTCCGGCTCAGAGTCTGATTGACGCTCCGGTTGATCAGCACCTCGAGCTTCTCCCGGCGCATGATCTTCAGGTTCTCCCGGATGCGGTCGAACACGACGATGGTATCGTTCATGGAGTAGCCGACCAACGTGAGGAGCGCCGCGATCACCGTCAGCGAGATCTCTTTATTGAGGAGCGAGAACAGGCCGATGGTGATGAGCGTGTCATGGAAGCAGGCGATTACTGCGGCAGCGCCATAAATCCACTCAAACCGAAACCAGATGTAAACCAGCATACCGGCCAGGGCATACAGGGTCGCCTTGACGGCCTGCCAGCGCAGCTCGGCGCCGACCTTCGGCCCGACAATTTCAACCCGCTTCACCGTGAAGGGCGCCAGCGTGCATTCCTGCTTCAGCGCGTCGATAACCTTGGAGTTGACGCCCGGAACGGCGGCAAGCTGGTCGAAGCTGGTCAGCAGGCCGGACTGGTTACTGTCGCGATAGGCCAGCGTCGCGGCGGCCAGCTTCTCAAGCTCCGGGTCCGAGAGCGTCACGCCGCTGCGAATCAGCGGGTCGCGCAATTTGTCCGCGAGGGCCTGGGCGCCGGTGTTGTTGACATCGAGCCGGCCTTGAGCCTGCGGGGAAATGAACGTCGCGTCGAGAGTCTGCGTCATGGCGGCACGGGCTGCCGCCAGTTCCTGCTCGCTCTTCAACTCGGTGCCGATCAGGACCTCGTTGGAGACGCCGCCCACATTCTGTACGCTGATGTCTCCCTTGATGTTCTTGGAGAGGGCAGCGCGGATCTTCGCATCCGGCGGCGTTTGCGCGAACTTGACGTCCATGAGGGCGCCGCCCTTGAAGTCGATTCCGTAGAGCGGGCCGCCTTTGATGCCCAAGCTCACGAAACCGGCTAAGGTCAGCACCAGCGAGGCGCCGATGAAGGGCCACTTCTTGCCCAGAAAGTCGAAATTCGTCTGTTTAAAGATTTCCATGCAGCACGCCTGCCGGTGCCCACAAGATTGGACACCGGCTCAGATTCCTAAGTTCCCGGGCTGGACCAAAAAAATAGGCCCGCAGCCCTAAATGCTCAAAGTCGTTACCTGGCGCTGGCGACCCAGCGTCCAATCGAACATCGTCCGAGATACAAAGACCGCCGTGAAGACGTTGGCGATCAGGCCAATGACCAGGGTCACGGCGAATCCCTTCACCGGCCCGGTGCCGAACATGAAGAGGAAAGCGCAGGAGACGACGGTGGTCACGTGGGTGTCGATAATGGTCCGAAAGGCCTTGCTGAAGCCCGTGTCGACCGCGGCGATGACGCCCTTGCCGGCCCGGAGCTCTTCGCGAATGCGTTCAAAAATCAGGACGTTAGAGTCGACCGCCATACCGATGGTCAGGATGAACCCGGCAATTCCGGGCAGCGTCAGAACGGCGTCGAAATAGCTTAAGGCGGCGAGAAGAATGACCGCGTTCAGCAGGAGCGCCAGCACAGCGTTGATCCCGGCCTTCTTGTAATAGACCAGCATGGCGACAACCACAGCCAGCAATCCCGCGGCGCCGGCCGTGAGCCCCTGGCGGATGGAATCCGCTCCAAGCGACGGGCCCACCGTGCGCTCCTCTTCGTAAATAATCCCGGCCGGGAGCGATCCGGCGTTCAGGACCAGGGCCAGGTCGGAGGCGTCCTGCTGGCTGCCCATGCCTTCGATGACGCCTTCGTCCTGAATTTGCGCATGAATGACCGGCGCGCTCTTGATCTGGTTGTCGAGGATGATGGCGAGCCGATTCCCGATATTGGCCCCGGTGTAGCGGGAGAACCGCCCGGCTCCATCTTTATTCAGGCTGAAAGCAACCTCCCAGCGGTTCATCGAATCCCGCGTCGGCTTGGCGCTGCGCAGGTCGCGGCCCGTGACGACCGGTGTGCGGCTCACCAGGTACCACTCTTCGTTCTGCTCGCCCGACCGGGGCGTCTCCTTGACGAGCTTGGTGTTGAGCGGGAGGACGCCGCCGTGCTTCGAAAGCGCCTCTTCCTGGCTCCTGAACGGGCCGTCCTTAACCTCGCTCAGCTCGAGCAAGGCGGCCGCCTGCATGATCGCCTTGACGCGCGCGGGATCGTTGACGCCGGGCAGTTGCACCAGGATCTCGTAATCCGCCTCGGCGCGGCCACGCTGCTGGATGGTAGGCTCGGTGAGGCCCAGACCGTTGATGCGGTTCTCGATGGTCCGAATGGACCGATCCACGGTGTCCTTCTTCAGGGCGATCAACTCGGTGGGCTTCAGGTTCAGCTTGTAGTCGGAGGAATTGACGGGCGTCAGTATCCAACTGGGGAAAGAGCCGGTAACCAGGTCCCGCAGGTCGCCGGTCTTCGCCACGGGAACGCCGTGGATGTTGATCTGGATGGAATCGGTCTGGTCGACGGTCTGAGGATCGTTGCGATCGATGGCCGTGTAATCGATACTCCGCTTGCGCATGTCGTCTTTGAGGCTCTCGATGGCGCGGTCAGCTTCCGCCTTGATCGCATCCTGCACCTGAACCTGGAGCACAAGGTGGCTTCCGCCCTTCAGATCGAGCCCCAGATGGATGTTCTTCCGAAGATTGTCGCGCAGCTGATCCTGGGTCTTTGGAAAGCCGACGATACCGTAGAGGGCCAATAAAACCAGCCCTAGAATAATGAGTGCCCGAGTCCTGACGCCTTTTGTCATCTCACCTTCCCGATCGAACTACTTCTTGGCTTCTCCGCCCGCTCCGGAGAGCACGCTCGCCACGGCGCTGCGGGCTATCTGCAACTTGACTCCGTCCGGCTTCACCCGCATGACCAGGGTGTCGTCGTCCTTGATCTCGGTGATGGAGCCGATTACGCCGCCGGTGGTCAGCACCAGACTGCCGTTCTGCAACTCCCGGATCATCTTCTGCTGAGCCTTCTTCTGACGCTGCATCGGAAGGAAGAGCAAAACATAAAAGATACCGAAGATCAGGAGGATCGGCAAGAAGCCTACCAGCGGATTGCCTGCCTGGGGACTGGGGGCAAGGTTCTCAAGGAGAAAAAGATCGTAGAGCACGTGTTAGCCTCGCATCGCCATTTGCACCGGCGCTCAAGCTGCCTCGCTAAGCTCAACTCAAAGGAAGAAACGCCGAGGAGTCAAACTGAGGAACCTTATTCCTGCTGCACCGGCGCGGAGCGGACGGACTCCAACCACTCGGAATACGTTCCTATCATTACACAGTGCCTGATCTGTCGCATCCTGTCAAGGTAATGCCGAAGATTATGGATGGTGGCCAGGGTGGAAAATAGAATCTCTCCAGCCTGGAAGAGATGGCGAAGATAGGCCCGCGAGAAGCTGCGGCAGGTGTAGCAGCCGCAGGCCGGGTCGAGCGGCCCGGCATCGTCCCGGTAGCGCGCCTGCTTGATAATGACGCGGCCTTGAGACGTGAACAGGCAGCCGTTGCGGGCGTTTCGCGAGGGTAGCACGCAATCCATCATGTTGACGCCGCGGGCCACGTACTCGGGCAATTCTTCGGGCAGGCCGACTCCCATGACGTAGCGGGGACGGTCGCGGGGGAGGAGCGGCACCGCGGCCTCCACCATTTCGAGACTCATCGGACGCGGCTCGCCGACCGATAGGCCGCCGATGGCGTAACCGTCGGCATCGAGCGCGGCCAGCGCGGAGGCGCACTCGGCTCGGAGATCGGCGTACATCCCTCCTTGCACGATGGGGAACAGCGCGCCGGAGGGCTGCTCGATGCGGCGGTAGTGGTCGAAACTGGCGCGCGCCCAGCGAACGGTGCGCTCCATGGCCTGGCGTGCGGCCTCGGGCGTGGCGGGGTAGGCGATGCACTCATCGAGGGTCATCATGACATCGCTGCCCAGGGCGAGCTGGACGTTGACGGTGGATTCGGGCGTGAAGAGGTGGGCGTCGCCATCGAGGTGCGAGCGGAACAGGACGCCCTCGCCGGTCACCTTGCGTAGATGGCTGAGGCTGAAGACCTGGAAGCCGCCGGAATCGGTCAGGATGGCGCGCGGCCAGGACATGAAGCGGTGAAGGCCGCCCAATTGCCGGATGAGCTCGTGGCCCGGGCGTAGGAATAAATGATAGGTGTTGGCCAGGATGATGGCGGCGTCGAGCTCCTGAACGAGGTCGCGCTGGGTGACGCCTTTGACGGTGGCCTGCGTGCCGACGGGCATAAAGACCGGCGTTTCGACGTCGCCGTGCGGGGTGTGGAGCACGCCGGCGCGCGCCCCGGTTTTCGGGCACTCGGCGAGGATTTCGAATGAGACGGCGCGCAAGAGACTATTCTAGCGGGACGGATGGAAGCGGCGGCGGCGCGGCGTCACGAGGGCGAGCTTCAGTACAAGCTCGGGCGCGCCGAGCCGCCCAGGAGCGAGGTGTTCATCGCGGCGGTCGTGTGGGTGCCTTCATGGCCGCCCCAGGCGAACAGCAGCCAGACCATCGGGAATCCTCCGGCGCGCAGCGTCAGCCCGACCGAATAGGTGTGGCGGAGATGCGTGAAATCGAGGTCGCTGCGGGCGAGCGCGACCTTTCCTTCGTCCAGCATCGCGGTAAGTCCGAATGGGCCGTAAATCGAATGTTCGAAACTCGCCTCCGCCAGAATGTCGTTGGGTGCGCGGAAGCGATAGTCCTGATAACTGGCGAGCGTCGGGTTGCCATCGATATCGGATCCACCCAGCGTCGGTTGAAAGTAGAAGGGCACCAGGTGGCCCGACGGCACGAAGGATTGGTCCATCAGGAACCGCAGGTTGAAACTGCCTTCCAGGTTGCGGGTAACAGCGGGGCATGAGTGCTCGCCCGCGCTGACCGAGCAATCGTCCGGCCCATTGAAGCCGTTCGGCAGCAAGCGGCGGGTGCGAAGGTAGAGCGGGAATTGGTGTGACAGATCGGTGGTCAGCCGTTCGAAGGAGTACGTGGAATCCCCGGCCACGTATTCCTTTAGCGTGACGGAGTAATTCAGCCGGACGTGGCCGCCGGCGAATGCGGGAACGGCTCGCACGCCTTCGCCGAGCTGCGCAAACGCGGGCTGGCTGGCGAGACCGGGCGCCGTGATGGGCGAGTAGAGTTGCTCGATGGAGGGAACGGACTGGCCGGAGCCGGGGCGAAGGCTGACGAAGCGGCCATTGGCCTCGCCGTAGAGCGAGATGTGCCATCTTTGGAAAACTGGCCAGGTGGCGTTCACGCCCGCGACGGTCTCGCGCATTCCGAAGATGGAGCGAGCGGTATCGCTGGTGTCGGGTCCCAAGCCGAAATAGCTGAGCGTGCCGAGCGAAATGGTCTGCACGAGAAGGTGAAAGACCGGCTCCTCCTGAACCGCGAGGTTCGACGAGGCGGCGCCGCTTCCGCCCGGTGTGACGACGATGCCGCGGTGGCGATCCCAAACCGCCGTCATGTAGGCGCCGGCCCGCCACGATTTGTTCGTAGAGACGACGCCGTCCACATCCCAGCTCAGCCGCCAGGATTCATCGGGCGTCCAATGCGCGACGAACGCCGGCCCGAAACCGAAGCCGTCCTGGGGAGCGATGCTGCCCACCGCGATGTGCATGGGGTGGTCGGTGAACAGCGTGTCCGCGCAACTGCCGATGGACTGGAAGCTGAAGCTGGAACAGTCCTGCTGAAGGGCCTGGCCCTCACGGCGGAAATCGGAGCCCAGTTGGGTCTCCTGCGCATTCGCGCCGGCAGCGAGCGCGGCGCAGGCAACGAAAAGAGTGGAGCCTAGGCGGGCGTTTCGCATCGCTATGCCTTCTTGTGAAGCTCGTGGATTTTCTGGGTCATGCGCCGGATGTACTCGGCCGCCTGGCCCTCGGTCTTGATCGACTCGACGGCGAGGCCGGTTTGGTGCTCTGGCGGCAGAGCCTTCTCCAGCTCGAGAAAATGCTTCACCTGGCTCTGAAGCAGAGTGCTCCTCGCGAGCGGCCGATCCGGCTGGTAAGAACTGCGCTGCGGTTTCGGAACGCGGATCACAGGGGGCTGCGGCATGGGACCTCCTAGTCGAAGCTGAAGCTCGGACAGTCTGCATCGGGCCGCATCACATCCGTGAGCAGGTCGAGAAAAGTCTGCGCGGCCTTTTCGCGCACCGTGCGGCCATCGTAAGCGCCGATGAAGTGCTGCGTGATGGTGGCGGGAATGGAAGCATGCTCGAAGACGCGCCCGTTTGCCAGATCCTCCGGGCCGGGCACCACCGTTCCTTTGGCAATCCAGGGCGAGATAAGAATCGAAGGGACGCGCACGCCCAGCCGGTCGAAAGCGAAGGGAACGCCGCCGGTGTCCGTAAGCGGCGCATGGAATCCGTCGGGGGTGCAGGCTGGCGGTGGGACGTGATCGAAAATGCCGCCGTGCTCATCGTAGGTGACCAGCAGGGCCGTACTTTGCCAGAGGTTCGGGTTTTGCCGGATGGCGTTGTAGACGGATGCCAGGAAGACTTCGCCCTGCTGCACGTCGTGATCCGGATGCTGATCCGAAGCGAGCTGTTCTCCGCCGTCGTCTCCAGGGTGATCGCTGTAGTTCGGCTCGATGAAGCTGTAATCGGGCAGCGCTCCGTTTTTGCAATCCTCCAGGAACTGGCCGTATGTTCCGAAGATCTGGGGCTGACTCTTGAGCAGATTGACGACTTCCTGCGTGGAGCTCGACGGATCGAAATAGTAGAGCTTGGTGGTGCGCCCGGCCGCGAGCATTCGCTCGTAGATGCTCTTGTAAGGTTCCATCACATAAAAAATGTTCAGGCTCGCCTGGCCGAACGAAGTTCCATAGTGAGCGAAAGCGCGGTTGCAAACCGTGGGACCCGGGATGGAAGCGAACCAGCCGTTAAACACGGCGTAGTTGCGCGCCAAAGCGTGCAGTACCGGGAGCTTGTCGACGGCGAAGTAGTACATGATCTTGTGGGAGTGCGCGACGTCGTGCTGCTGGTCCCAGTAGCTTTGCACGAATCCCTGCATCGACGGAGCCGCGGGCGGCCCTGGAGTTCCGAAAAACAATTGCTTGTTGACCGCGGGGAAGTGGTGGTCGGGGTCCGGGTCGAGCTCGCCCTGGAAGGCGGCAACCGGCTGGACAGGTACCGGTTCGTTGGTGGTATCGGGATTGGTCTCATTGCCGGTGAGGCCATTGATCCGGGGATCTTCCGCGTGGAGCGCCCCCAGCATGTGGTCGAAGGAGCGATTCTCCATCATGAGCACAACGACGTGCTTGAGAGCATCCAGTCCGGCTGACACGGCCCCCCCTGTCAATCAATTGAACGTAATTGTACGTATATTATCAGTTTTTCATCCGCCTGCATAGGCACTTTCGGGCACTTTCGGGCCCGCCGTCATCTTCCCAACGCGCCAGGGCGAGCAGGTCGCTTTGTCGTAGCCCTGAGCGGTCATAGAATTCGCACCAGGCAATGGTGCGGCAGGCGCGGCAGTCCCTGAGCGATGAGGAATGGCGCGCGAACAGCAGGCACCGGCCCTCCCTGGCGAACATGTCGTTGTGCCGCACCTTCCACCACTCAGCCGCCGGCCGCGGCGCCGAGGAGTCTTCCGGGGGACGCATGGTTCCTCAGTAGACGGTACCCCCCGGAGTCGCCGGTCCCGGCCCTCAACTCAAGCAACTAGCTTGGGTGCAAGGGTACAGGGCTCTCTCGCGCGTGTGATTTGCGGTTTTGACTCGCAGCGGAGCGTGCCCCAGGGCGGGGTTAGCGGCCGGTTTCGATGGACTGCGATTCGGGGGACTCGGCGGCGGGACCCACCTCGTCAATCTCGACGGGCGGGGGCGTGTAGGAGAGGATGCGGCCGCAGCTCTCGCAGTACATCACGCGGTCCAGGCGGCGAAGTTCCTGGAAGAACTGCAGGCGGAGGGCCATGTTGCAGGCGGAGCAGCGGCCTTCGATCTCCTCGGCCACCGCACGGCCTTTGCGGCTGCGGCGAAGGCGCTCGTACTCCCGGTAGATGTCGGGCGACATGCCGGCGACCAGTTCGGCGCGCTGCTTCTTCAATTCGTCGAGCTGGCGCTTGTCTTCGGCGGTGCGCTCGCGCGCGACCTTTTTCTCCGCCTCCACCTGCTGCTTTTCCTGCTCCAGCGCCGCCTGGGCCTTCTTGAGACTCTGATCGAGGGGCTCGGACTCGGCCATGCGATCGAGGATCTTATCTTCGCACTTGCGAATCTCGGCCTCGCAGTAATCGATCTCGTGTTTGAAGGCGGCGTATTGCTCGTTGGTCTTCGCCTGGAGCATCTGGTCGCGGAGCTTGGAGATCTTCTGCTCCTGCGTCTGGATGTCCCCCTCGAGCTGCTTGCGCTCACGCTGGTTGGCGGCGAGGGCAGCCTTGTCCGCCTCTACCCGGCGGTTGTGGGATTCCAGCGTCTTCTCGATCGCTGCGATGTGTTTTGGAAGGGAGGCGACTTCGTCCTCGAGGACTCGAATACGGCTATCGAGATCCTGGAGTCGAACCGCCATCCTCAGGTCTGGGACCATCGTCTTTAGATTTTAACACGCTGCCGACGTGCAGCCTCGCGAGCGGCGCGACGAGGGCGCGGCCGGCGGACTCGAGTTCAGGAACTTTTACGACACTGCACACGGCCCAGAACACGGCAGCGCCGGCGGGAATGGAAACCGCGAGGTCCACCAGGCGGCCCAGGCGCGAGACGCCGAGCCAATCCGCGAAGCCGATGGTGGAAGCCTTGATGGCGACTCCCATGATGAGCGATGCCAGCGCGATCTTGAGAGTGCTCTGCAAAAGGCGGCGGCCGTGAATGCCTCCCAGGCGGTTGCGCAGAACCCAGAACAGGGCGATGGCGCCGAAGGAAGCGACGCCCGAGGTGGCCAGAGCAAGGCCGGCGTGGCCGAGAGTGGTCCAGCGCGTCAGCGACCAGGCGGCCACGAAGTTGATCAGGATGGACGCCAGGCTCACCAGCATGGGCGTGCGCGCGCTGCCCAGGGCGTAGAAGGCCGGGGCCAGAACCTTGGTGGCGGCGTAGCCGGCCAAGCCGATGGCGTAACAGCTCAGCGCGAGCGCGGTCTGGTGCGTGTCGTAGGGCTCGAATTTCCGGCCCTGATAGATGGCGGCGATCATGGGATTCCCGAGCACGATCAACCCGATTGACGACGGCACAGTGAGCAAAAGCACCATGCCGAGCGAATCCGAAAGCGTCTTGCGGAATTCGTCGATATTGCCCGCGACCGCGCTGCGCGAAATGGACGGCAACGTGGCCGAAGCGATGGCGACTCCGAACAGGCCGAGCGGAAGCTGCATGAAACGGTAGGCGTATTGGAGCCAGCCCACGGGTCCATTGACGCCGCGAACGGGATCGACGATGGTTGTGGCGAAATTCGTGTTGACCAGCACGTTCACCTGCACGGCGGCGGTGCCGATGATGGCCGGCCCCATGAGCGCGATGATGCGCCGCAATCCGGGATGCGACCAATCGATGGCCGGGCGGAAGCGGAAGCCGGCTTGGCGAAGGGATGGCACCTGCCACGCCAGTTGCAGGAATCCTCCGAGCACCACGCCGTACGCCATGCCCTCGATGGGCGCGAGACCGATGTGCGGCCCCAGCCAGAAGCCGAGCAAAACGCCAAAGGTCACCGCGCCGATGTTGAAGACCGTGGAGGCCAGCGCGGGAACGCCATAGCGGTCGCAGGCATTCAGGATTCCCATGGCCTGCGCCGCCAGCGCCACCAGAACCAGGAACGGGAACATGATCTGGGTGAGGCGGATGGCCAGATGGAACTTGCCAGGATCGGCCGAGGCCCAGGCACTGGCGAGACCCCTCACCAGCAGCGGCGCGCCCAGCACGCCGAGCACGCACACGATGCCGACGATAATGATGACGGCGGTTCCGACCAGGTTGGCGAGGCGCGCGGCTTCCTTCTTGTCCTTGGTTGAAAGGTACTCGGAGAAGACGGGGATGAAGGCGGAGGAGAGGGCGCCTTCGGCGAACAGGTCGCGGGCAAGGTTGGGAATGCGGAATCCCAGGGAGAAGGCGTCGAAGACGCGGCCGGCGCCGAACAGGTGGGCCATGACGGTCTCACGCACGAGGCCGCTGAGCCGGCTGATGAGCACCGCGCCCGACACAAGGCTGGCCGAGCGGAGGATCTGCTCCTGTCCCGCGCGCTCGCTCATCGGTTGGCGCGGCCGTATTCTTCGAGAAACCGGGCCACGGTCGCGATGCCCTTGTAGTAATTCTCGAGGCGGAATTTCTCGTTCGGGGAGTGCAGGCCGTCGTCGGGGAGACCGAAGCCCATCATGACGGTGGGGATGCCGAGGGCGCGGGCGAAATCGCCGACGATGGGGACGGAACAGCCCGCGCGGATGTAGACGGTGGGACGTCCGAAAGCCTCGCTGAAGGCGCTCGCGGCGACGCGGATGGCGGCGTGATCGGGATCGACCAGCACGGCGGGGGCTGCGCTCAGGACCCGCACTTCGGTGCGAATGCCCTCGGGCGTGTTGCGCTCGACGAAGGCGCGGAAGGCGGCGGTCACCTTCTCCGGCTGCATGTTCGGCACCAGGCGGATGCTCACCTTGGCGGTGGCCTTGGCGGGGATGACGGTCTTGGCGCCGGCGCCGGTGAAGCCTCCCGCGATGCCGTGGACCTCAAAGGTGGGCCGCGCCCAGAGGCGCTCGAGAACGGAATAGCCGGGCTCGCCGGTGAGCTTCGCCGAGCCGACTTCGCGGCTGAGGAAATCGGCCTCGCTGAAGGGCAGGCTCGCCCAGCTTGCCTTCTCGGCGGGCGCGGGGGCGACCACGTCGTCGTAGATGCCGGGGACCTGGATGACACCGCGGGCGTCCTTGGCTTTCGCGAGCAGCTCGATCAGGCCGAAGACTGCGTTGGGCGCTGCGCCGCCGTAGTTGCCGGAGTGCAGATCGGCGGCCGGCCCGAAGGCCGCGACTTCGAGATAGATGAGGCCGCGGAGGCCGGTGCAGAGGGTCGGCATATTCTCCGCGTACATTTCTGTGTCGGAGACCAGGGCGACATCGGCCCGGAGCTTGTCCGGATTCTGGTCGACGTATTGCGCGATCGAAGCGCCGCCGATTTCCTCTTCGCCTTCGGCCAGGAACTTCACGTTGACGGGCAGGGCGCCGTGGACCGCGCGTAGGGCTTCGAAGGCTTTGACGTGCATGTACATCTGGCCCTTGTCGTCGGCGGAGCCGCGGGCGTAGAGGTTGCCGTCGCGGAGGGTGGGCTCGAAGGGCGGGCTCTTCCATTCTTCGAGCGGCTCGACAGGCTGCACGTCGTAGTGGCCGTAGCACAGGACGGTGGGGCGGCCGGGTGCGTGGAGCCAATCGGCATAAACGAGCGGGTGCTTCGCGGTGGGGATGACCTCTGCGTTTTCGAGGCCGGCCGCAGTGAGGCTCGATGCGACGAAGGCGGCAGCGCGGTCGATGTCGGGTTTATTCTCGTCGAGCGTGCTGATGCTAGGGATGCGGATGAAGGCGCAGAGTTCTTCGAGGAAGCGCTGGCGGTTCGCTTCCACGAATGCGTCGATGGCTTGGGACATGGGGCACCTCGGGGTGAAAAACCCATTATAGAGGGCGCTCCCGAACCGCGCCCGAGGGACGGCGAGGGAGGCTCGGCGCGACTGCGTAGACGGGTGCGATTTGCATGAGGAATGGGCGCTCCGCCAAACTCCACCAAACGTCTACTCCACTCCTTGTTTCCCGCGCTCAGTGGACAAGGACGGAATACAACCAAGGAAGCGCGGCGAGCAGTCCGCCGCCAACCGCGACCCCACACAGCAACCACCATGGCCGCTTTTTCCTGTCGAACCAAAGGACACAGCAAAATGCGCCATAAACAACGAGCGCGCTGGCCGCCCGCGCATCAAGAGGCCACCTAGGGCCGTGCGCGCGGTCAGGGTATATACGCCATATCAGAAGGCAAAGTATCATTAGTGCATACGGAAACCATTCCCGATCACGAAACCTCATGGCATCCACCCCCATTTAGGTCAGTCTGCGCGTGCGTCTCTTTCAACCATCACTCTATCCATCAGCAAGGCACAGACGCACAAGCTACCTCCCTAAGAAGATTCTGGGTAACATACTCCCTTCGGCCGAGCCAACCTGGTGCTCAACGCCCGAAGGCTTCGCGCACGATGCCTTCGATAAAGGCGACCTCATCGTCGCTGAGCTTGTGGAATTCGCCTTCCCGGCGCTTTTTGGAGAGCGAGCCGTCATTTTGCCGGATGAACATCACGAGGTTTTCGGCGACGCGGTCCGGCATCTCAACGGCGTCCATGATGCGGCGAACGGCTTCGTCGTGGCGGCGCAGGTAGTCGATCTCGCGCGGCAGGTCCTCCTCGACCGTGCGCCTGACGCACGAGTAGAGGAATTCGGCTTCCGCCGTGCAATCGAAGTAACGATACAGATCGGCCGTGTCGTTGAGAACCTCGACATTGCGGTCCGGCGTGGGCCGCCAGCCGATGAAAGGCATCAGCGGACCTGAGTTCGCTTGAAGCGTCGTTCGGTAATCGTCGATGCGATCGAGCATGACCGAGGAAACCGGGAACACCATGCCCGGCGGCGTGAACCGCCGCTCCGCCAGAACGTGATGGATCAGGCAGCGGTGCATGCGTCCGTTGCCATCTTGGAATGGGTGGACGTAGACAAAGCCAAACGCCGTGGCCGTCGCCTTCAGCACCGGGTCGAGACCGTCCTCGCGCATGCGGTCATTGGCTTCGACCAAACCGCCCATGAGATCTTCGAGATCGGCAGGCCGAGCCCCGATGAACTCCGGCAACGGATCGCCGTTGTCGTCCCGCTCGCCGAGAAACACACCGTCGGGCCGAAGGCCCGCGCGGACGAAGCGCGTGTCCTCGATGAGGATGCGCTGAAGGCGGATAATCTCACCGAGAGTCAGGGGGTTCTTCCCGGCCTGAAGCACGGCGCGGCCCCACCGCTCCAGCCGATTGCGGGGCGGGCGCTCGCCTTCGATCTCGAAGCTGGCCCGACTGTCGGCCAGCAGCATGAAGCTGGCGGCGCGCGCGACCAGATGCGCACCCGTGCGCCCGACCGTCTCGCGTGCCTTCGCCGACAGGGCGAGTGACAGGAATTCTTCAAGGGCTTTCGTGCGCCGGATCGTGGGGCAGAACCGCCGGGTGCCCAGAAGGTTGTCGCGGACACGGTGGCGCTTGGAGAGCCGCGGCCGACCCGTGAAATACACCTTCGGGTCCAGGAGATCGATAGCCACCGCGCGCGGGGCATCACCAAGGTCAAGCGTGCGCCCGGTCAGGGTTTCGTACAGATACCAGGCGCGCCGGACCGGTATCCCGGTGGGCGCGGCGCGGACGAAGGCCTCTACGTCGCGTTGCGGCGCTGCCTGGAAGATCCGCTTAAGGACCAATAGGTCGATGTCTTCGTGGCGGAGCGCAAAGGTCAAGTGATCGGCGAAGGTGCCACCGGGCCAGTAGCGCCTGTCGAACACGCGCCACACCCCCTCCTCCCGGCGGCTGCCGCTGACGTACTGTTCCGAGACGCAAGCCGGCCGTCGTACTGGAGCCGCTACGCCAAACATCCGCACGAGCGCAGCCCACCCCGCCAGCCGCGTCCCGGACGGAACTGCCTTCTCCTGAAAGGTCACCATGATTGCTACCGCAAGTCCGCCGTCGAGATTCGCGGACGCTCGTCGAAAACCGCTATCCCTTGTAGCCGGTCGTCGAGATCTAGTGTAGCACCCCCAGACGTCGAAATCCATTGACTGTCGTCGAAAAATGCTATCTCTATTGTTACTACGTCGAAGGAAGTCTGTCCTTCTGTGTGCGCGGGGCAGTTTCCAGGCCCTCTATCGCCTCTATCTCCTATCCCCGATTGCGGAAGGCTACGGGGGCGCGGGTGTATACTGCCGGAGATGAGAAAAGTGGCGCTGTGGCTGGCAGCTCTGGCGGTGGTGGTTCCGGGAGAAGCGCAGACGACCCTTCGCGGTGCGGCGGTGGCGCGCCCGCTGCTGGTGGGCACGGCGGCGGATGCGAGCGAGGAAAGCCCCGATCCGCTGGCCACCGATCCCACTTACGCGGCCACGCTGGCGGCGCAATACAACATGCTCGAACCGGAGAACGCCATGAAATGGGGGGCGCTGCACCCCAATCCGCCCGGCTCGGCGAACGAGTACAACTTCGCGCCCGGCGACGAACTGGTGGCCTTCGCGCAGGCCCACACGATGGCTGTTCGCGGCCACAATCTGGCCTGGTACATTTACAATCCGGGCTGGCTGGCGAGCGGCGGCTACAGCGCCTCGCAGCTTTCGACGATCCTACAGGACCACATCACTACCGTGGTGACCCATTACAAGGGCTCGGTGTTTGCGTGGGACGTGGTGAACGAAGCCTTCGACGATTCGGGCGTCGTGAGGGATTCCATCTGGTACGACCAACCCGGCATCGGCCTCAGCGGAACCGGCTACATCGAGCAGGCGCTGCGCTGGGCGCACGCGGCCGACCCCAACGCGCTCCTGTTCTACAACGACTACAACATCGAGGACCAGACCTGCTCGAACGGGGTTTCATCGGGGCCGGGCACGAAATTCCCGGCCATCTATGCCATGCTGGCGGACTTCGTCGCTCGCGGCGTTCCCATCAACGGCCTGGGATTTCAGATGCACATCGACACCGACGGCTGCCCGACGAGCGCGGTGCTGGCGCAGCACTTCCAGCAGATCGCGGCGCTCGGCCTGCAGGTGCATATCACCGAGATGGACGTCAAAATCCCGGACACGACGAGCGCATCGCTCACGGCGCAGGCCCAGACGTACCAGCGAATCCTGAACGTCTGCCTGCAGAACCCCGCCTGCACGGCGTTTCAGACGTGGGGCTTCACCGACCTGCACTCCTGGGAAGCGAGCAACTATCCCCTGCCCTTCGATACAAACTACCAGCCGAAGCCGGCCTTGACGGCGCTCTTGAACACGCTGAACACGGCTGCGCCGCCATCGCAGTCCTCGTGCACGTATTCGAACGGCCAGAGCTCCATACACGTGTCGAGCGCGGGCGGCACGACGGGGATCAATATCACAACCTGGCCGTCATGCTCGTGGACGGTCACCGGTCTGCCGGCCTGGATCGACGCCAATACTTCGGGCAAGGGCACGGGGGTGGCGACGCTGACCGTTTTGGCCAACCCGGGCGTGGCCCGCTCGGCGACCTTTACCGTCGCGGGCGTTCCGGTGACGGTCACGCAGGATACGGGGTGCGCGTTCACGTTCGATCCTCCTTACGAGTTGCTACCGCTCGCGGGCGGCTCTGTCACGATCGGCATTACGGCTTCAAGCGCGTGCTCCTGGACCGCCAGCAGCTCGCTCGATTGGGTCACCTTCACGGGGACGGCCTCGGGGCCCGGCAATGGCAACGTAACCTTACAGGCGACGCCGAGCGCCGGCGCGCCGCGCTCGGGCACGGTCACCATCGGCGGACTTCCCTACACGGTGGCGGAGGGCGCACTGCACTTCGTGCCCGTCGCACCTTGCCGCATCGCCGACACGCGAAACCCGGCCGGGCCCTTCGGCGGGCCGTTCCTGTCGCCAGGCTCGACACGTGCGTTTACGATTCCGCGAAGCACGTGCAGCATCCCCGCGACGGCGCAGGCGTATTCGCTGAACGTCACCGTGGTTCCGAGAGGTCCGCTCGCCTACCTGACGCTTTGGCCGACCGGGCAGGAACAGCCCTTGGTCTCCACCTTGAATTCCGGGGAGGGCCTGGTGACGGCGAACGCCGCAATCGTGCCGGCCAGTGTGGCCGGAGCCGTCAACGTCTTCGTGACTGACGCCACCGACGTCATCCTGGACATCGACGGATATTTCGATTCCCCGTCGAGCGCGGCATTCTCCTTCTATCCGCTGCCGCCTTGCCGCATCGCCGATACGCGCGCGGCCGCGGGCCCGTTCGGCGGCCCTTCGATGACCGCCGGAGCGAGCCGGAACTTCTCGATTCCCTCGAGCGCGTGCACTCTGCCGGGCGCTGCCAGCGCTTACTCGCTGAATGTCACCGCGGTTCCGGCCGGCTCTCTGGGATATCTCACGATCTGGCCGGTGGGGCAATCGCAGCCGTTCGTCTCGACGTTGAACTCGCCGGCCGGCAAGGTGGTGGCGAACGCCGCGATCGTTCCGGCGGGGAGCGGCGGCGCCGTCGCGGTTTACGTGACCGATCCGACCGATGTGATTCTCGATATCAACGGCTATTTCGGCGTGCCTGGAGGCGCCGGGGCGCTCTCGTTCTATCCGGTGACGCCGTGCCGCGCCGTGGACACGCGCAACGACGACGGACCGCTGGGCGGCCCGATCATGGAAAGCGGGACCTCGCGCTCTTTCGCGATTCCGTCGGGCGCCTGCAACATCCCCTCGACGGCGGCGGCGTACTCGATGAACGTGACCGTGGTTCCCGACGGGCCGCTCGATTACCTGACGGCTTGGCCGACGGGCGAGCCCCAGCCGCAGGTCTCGACGTTAAATTCCTTCGACGGCACGGTGGTGGCCAACGCCGCGATTGTTCCTGCCGGCACGGGCGGAGCCGTCAGCGTGTACGTGGCAGGCCAGACACACGTGATTCTCGATATCAACGGCTACTTCGCGCCGTAAGATTGGAGACAAAATGTCCGATTCGCGCACTCGCCGCGATTTCATGAAACTCAGCGCCGCCGGGATGGCCGCAGCGACGGCCGTCCCCGCCAGAGGAGCGCCCGAGGGCGACGTCAGCGTCCGCCTGACCGCGGGCCAGAAGCGCTTCGCCGGGGAGGCGCCGCTCAAGTGGCAGCCCTCCTCGGGCTCTTCGGCGGGAGCTGTTGTTCTGGACCCTGCCAGCACGTATCAGGAGGTTCTCGGCTTCGGCGCGGCTTTCACCGACGCCGCGTGCAGCGTATTCAACCAACTGCCCCCAACCGCACGGGAGCGGCTGTTCCACGAGCTGTTCCATCCCTCGGAAATGGGCTTGAGCGTTTGCCGAACCTGCATCGGATCGAGCGATTATTCGACCAGGGTCTACAGCTTCGACGACGGCGATCCCGATCCCGAGCTGCGGCGCTTCTCAATCGCGCACGACCGCGAATACATCCTGCCCATGATGCGCCTGGCGCGGCAGGTGAACCCCGGGCTGTTTTTGTTCAGCTCGCCGTGGAGCCCGCCTGGCTGGATGAAAGCCGGTGGGTCGATGCTGGGCGGGTCGATGCGCAAATCGTCGTTCGCGGTGTACGCGCGCTACCTGACGAAGTTCCTACAGGCCTACGCGGCCGATGGCGTGCCGATCGACGCCATCACTTCGCAGAACGAGGTGGACACCGACCAGGACGGCAATATGCCGGCGTGCCTGTGGGGCCAGGAGTACGAGATCGAATTCATCGCTCGCCACCTGGGGCCGGAACTCGCCCGCAACAAGCTGGCCACCAAAGTCTGGATTCTGGACCATAACTACGATTTGTGGGGACGCGCACTGTGCACGCTCGATGCGCCCGGAGTCGCGCGGTACGTGGATGGAGTGGCGTGGCACGGCTACGGCGGGAGCGAAAGCGCGATGACCCGCGTCCACGAAGCGCATCCCGACAAGCACGCTTACTGGACCGAGGGCGGGCCGGACTACACCGATCCCGCCTACCTGACCGACTGGACGAAGTGGTCCGCCACCTTCGCGCGCATCTTACGGAACTGGGCGCGGTGCATCGTGGGTTGGAACCTGGCGCTCGATGAGAGAGGGCGGCCGAACCTCGGGCCGTTCCCGTGCGGCGGCGTGGTGACGATTCATTCCCAGACGCAAGAGATCGCGCGCAGCGGCCAATACTGGGCCTTCGCACACTACTCGCGCGCCATACGCCGCGGGGCGCGACGCATCGGTTCCGAGGGCGCCATCGAGAACGTCACGCATGTGGCCTTCGCCAATCCGGACGGTTCGAGCGCGGCTGTCCTTACGAACGGCGGACCGGAGAAGAAGGTGCGCCTCGAACTGGCGGGGCGGATGGTGGAAATTGCGCTGCCCGCGGAATCGGTGGCGACGCTGGAGTGGAGTTGAGGCAGGGCCACAAGAAAAGGGGCCCGCCGAAGCGCGCCCCTTTTCGCCGCGTCAAACAGATTTGACCCTGAATTGACAACTTCCTGGCCGTCCAAGGAGACGAACGTAAAATGGCTGACATCAATCTCACGCAGGATGAGGCCGACAAGCTGGTGGCAATGGAGAAACGTGCCGTTGATGAAAAGGAATGGCTCTTTCCGGCCCCCGGTGACAGGGTTGCCATTCCATTGACCTCGCTCGACAAGCGGGAGAGCTTCATGCTCGACGTGACACGCGCGCAAATCAAACTCACGAAAGCCACCTACCAGCACCGGGCCAGGGCGGCGATTATTCTCCTGAGGCTGGACCTTGACGGCCCTCCACACCGGAACCCTGACGGTGGAGAAGTCCCCTGCCCCCACCTGCACATCTACCGCGAAGGGTTCGGCGACAAGTGGGCAATTCCGGCCCCGGTTGCCAGATACGCGAATACACTGGACCTCTTTTCAACATTTGAAGCGTTCATGCAACAGTGCAACATCATCGACCCGCCCAAGATTCAGAAAGGGCTATTCTCATGACGACGGCGCTGGAAATCGAGAAGCTTCTGAACGATTACCGCGCATGGCTGAAGGAGAAAACGACGCTGCGCGAAGTGAACAGCGAGTGGGTTGAAATCACGACGCCCTACCTTGACCGACATAGCGACGCGTTGCAAATCTACGCCCGCGCGGAAGACGGCGGTTACGTTCTCACCGATGACAGCTATACCATTCACGACCTCGAAGCGTCCGGCTGCAACCTGAACACGGAGAAGCGCCAGGACCTCCTGAAAATGACGCTAAACGGCTTCGGGGTTCGGATGAACAGCGAAGCTCTTGAAGTTCACGCATCACCAGAAACATTTCCGGCGCGGAAACACAATCTCATTCAGGCCATTCTCGCTGTTAATGATCTTTTTTACCTTGCTAAGCCCGTCGTTGAGAGCCTGTTTTTTGAAGATGTGATCACATGGCTCGAAGCCAATGAAATCCGCTACACGCCCAAGGTGAAGTTCACTGGTACGAGCGGGTTTGACCATCTTTTCGATTTTGTTATCCCAAGGTCACCCCGGAAGCAGCCGGAGCGGATCGTGCAGGCTATCAACCGTCCGACGCGCGACAATGCCGAAGCGTTCATTTACGCATGGAGTGATACGCGCGAGGTCCGGCCCCCTGAATCGAAGGCTTACGCCGTTCTAAATGACGTTGAGCAGGCAATTTCAGGTGGCGTGCTTGACGCATTTCGAAACTATCAGATACACCCCGTGCCCTGGAGCAGTCGCGGCGAGGTCGTCACGGAGCTGGCGGCCTAAGCGCCCCCTCTTGTGTCTTTCGGTGTATGAGATCGGAGGAGAGGCTTACGCCGCTGAGACCCAAAAACCCCTTTTTGCATCGCGCAGAGTCGGTCCTTCCGAAGGTGCGCCTGGAACTGGCGGGGCGGATGGTGGAAATTGCGCTGCCCGCGGAATCGGTGGCGACGCTGGAGTGGAGTTGAGAGAGGGCTGAAAGAAAAGGGGCCCGCCGAAGCGCGCCCCTTTTCGCCGCGTCAAACAAATTTGACCCTGAATTGATAACTTCCTGGTCCCCTTCTCATCGGGGCGTCTTCATCCTACCACAGCCGGCCTCTCACACGATGTCAGACAATGGGGGGTGGCGAAACTCCCGGCAATGGATCTCCTCATCTTCGACCTGGACGGCACGCTGGTGGATTCGAAGGTCGACCTGGCGCACGCCGTCAACGCCGCGCGCGCCCACTTCGGCCTGCCACCGCTCGACCTCGAGACCGTGGGGAACTATATCGGCAACGGAGCGCCGGTGCTGATCCGGCGCGCGATGGGCGCCGAGGCGAGCGAAGCCGACGTCGAAAAGGCGCTCGAGCTTTTCATGGCCTATTACAGCGACCACAAGCTCGACAACACCCGCGCCTACGCGGGCATTCCCGAGGCGCTCGAGGAGTTGCACCGGGACGGCGTGCGGATGGCCGTGCTGACGAATAAGCCCGTGCGCGTGAGCGGCCGGATCGTGGAAGGGCTGGGGCTCTCGAAATACTTCACGCGCGTGTACGGCGGCAACAGCTTCGAGCGGAAGAAGCCGGACCCGCTGGGCGTCGAGACTCTGCTGGCGGAAACGGGCGTTCCGAAGGAGCGAGCCATGATCGTGGGCGACAGCGCGGTTGACGTGCAGACCGCCCGCAACTCCGGCGTACGGGTCTGCGGCGTCACCTACGGTTTCCAACCGGAGAGCTTCGTCACCAATCCGCCGGATATGATAGTAAATCGGCCCGAGGAACTCGCGAGGGCCGTGATCGAAGAACGAAGATCCCGAGGTGTAACCAAACCATGACTTATTCATCGGGCACGAAAGCGCCCGCCACCGGCCTCTATTGGTGCAGTGTCTGCAAGCTGCCTGCACAGTTCACGAAGGACCAGGACCTGCCCGAGTGCAAGAACAAGTGCGGGCGCGGACGCTGGGAACTGGTGAAGCCCGTCGAAGAGCCGGCGAAGTAGAACGACGCCGATGACGCGGCTGGCGCGGCTTATCCTCGCGGCCCTGGTGCCCGCGCTCGCGTTGGCGCAGGATGGCGTCAGCGTACGCGTCGATGCGGGCGCGGTGATCGGCCCGTCGAAACCCCTCTGGTCCTGGTTCGGGTACGACGAGCCGAACTACACGTATGCGAGGAATGGCCGCAAGCTGATCGGCGAACTGGCGGCGCTCGGCTCCGCTCCCGTGCACATACGCGTGCACAACCTGCTTACCAGCGGAGACGGGACGCCCGCGCTGAAATGGGGCTCGACCAACGCCTACACCGAAGACGCCAGCGGCCGGCCGGTTTACAACTGGACGATCATGGACCGCATCTTCGACACGTTGGTCCAGGCGAAAATCAAGCCGCTCGTCGAGATTGGCTTCATGCCGGAGGCGCTGTCGACAAGGCCGCAGCCGTACCGGCATGACTGGCCGAAAACGCCTCTCGCCGCCGGGTGGGCCTATCCGCCCAAGGACTATAGGAAGTGGGCGGACTTGGTTCGCGAATGGGTTCGGCACGCCATCGAGCGCTATGGGCGGGCGGAGGTGGAGTCGTGGCGCTGGGAAGTTTGGAACGAACCGGACATCGAATACTGGCAGGGCACGCCGGAAGAGTACGACAAGCTGTACGACGTCACAGTCCGAGCGGTGAAGAGCGTGTCTCCGGCGATTCGGTGCGGAGGTCCCGCGACCACCGGGCCGTCGGGGCAGACGGGCGGGCGGTTCTTGCGGCAGTTCCTGGAACACTGCGCGCGGACGGGCGCGCCGCTCGATTTCATCTCCTACCACGCCAAAGGGCAGGCCAGGATCGTGGACGGGCACATTCGGATGGGGCTGGCGAAGCAGCTCGAAGACGTCGCGCGCGGAGTGGATATTGTCGCTTCGTTCCCGCAGTTCCGTGGCGTCCCGATCCTCCTCAGCGAATCCGATCCTGAGGGCTGCGCGGCCTGTTCCGCGCAAACCCACCCGCAGAACGCTTACCGCAACGGCCCGCTCTACGCGTGCTACGAGGCGGCCGCGATGCGCGGCGTTCTCGATCTGGCCGAACGCTATAAGGCCAACATCGAAGGCATGCTGACGTGGGCTTTCGAGTTCGAGCACCAGCCGTACTTCGCCGGATTTCGAACGCTCGCCACGAATGGAATCGACAAGCCCGTTCTCAACTTCTTTCGAATGGCGGGGATGATGGGCGGCGATCGGGTGGCCGTCGAGAGCGGCGGGAAGCCCGATGTCGATGCGCTCGCGACGCGGTCCGGCCGCGAAGTCTCCGTGATGGTTTGGAATTACAACGACGACGATGCCGCGGCGGCCGATGTGCCGGTTCGGCTCACGATCGCGGGGCTTGCGACCGCAGCCTCCCGGGTTCAGGTGCGCCACTACCGCATCGATCGCGATCACAGCAACGCGTACACGGTATGGCAGCGGGTGGGCTCGCCACAGAACCCGACGCCGGAGCAGACCGCGCGCCTGGAGGCTGCGGGACAACTGCAATTGCTGGACTCGCCGCAGCGGCTACCGATCGCCAACGGCCGGGTCGAGCTGAGCTTCACGCTGCCGCGGCAGGGCGTTTCGCTGATTCAAGTGAGCTGGTAGGCCTCAGCCCAGCTCGCGCTCGATGAGCTTGGCGATGCTCTTCGCGAACGCTTCTACCTGCGCCAAGTCCGGGCCTTCCACCATCACGCGGGCCAGCGGCTCGGTTCCGGAGAAGCGGACCAGCACGCGCCCGGCATCGCCGAAGGCGGCCTCGGCCGCGCGGATTTCTTGGACCACCGCGGGCATCTCCTCGAGCGGCCGGCGGGTGCGCACGCGGATATTGACGAGAAGCTGCGGGTAGATCTCGAGCTCGCCTGTCAGTTCGTCGAGGCCCTTCCCCGATTCCTGCACAATCTCGGCCACGCGCAGGGCGGTGAGGATGCCATCGCCGGTCGTGGCGTAGTCGAGGAAGATGACGTGGCCGGATTGCTCGCCGCCCAGCACCGCGCCGGTCCGCAGCATTTCCTCGAGCACATACTTGTCGCCCACCGGCGTGCGCAGCATCCGGATTCCGTGCGATGCCAGCGCCCGCTCCAGGCCGAGATTCGACATCACGGTCGCCACCACCGTGGGCTTCCCCTCCGGTCCAGGCAGCCGCCCGAGCTGGTGCAGGCGCCGGGCGGCCATCAGCAACACCGCGTCGCCGTTGACCACTTTGCCGGTCGAGGAAACGAAGATCGCGCGATCGGCGTCCCCGTCGAAAGCCACGCCCAGATCGGAGCGAGTGGCGAGGACCCGCTCGCACAGCTTCTCGACGTGGAGCGCGCCGCAACCCAGGTTGATGTTGCTGCCGTCGGGCTCGGCGCAGATGGCGTTGACGCGCGCGCCCAAGCGTCCGAACAGCTCCGGCCCCAAGTGCGAAGCCGCGCCGTTTCCGCAATCGATTGCGATGCGGAGGCCGGCCAGCGGACGCGTCATCGTGGCCGCCAGCGAATCCACGTAGTGCGAGTCCAACTCGGGATCCTGCGTCAGCTCGCAGGGAATCGGCTCCAGTCCCCCTTCGAGGAGCGCGAAGATCTCCTGCTCGATGGCGTGCTCCTGGGCGTCGGGAAGCTTGTACCCCGAGTGCCCGAAAACCTTGATGCCATTGTCGCGGTACGGATTGTGCGAAGCGGAGATCATGACGCCGGCGACGAACGGCCCCGTGCGCGTGAGGTAGGCAACGCCGGGCGTGGTCGTGATGCCAGCGAAGCGGACCGCGGCGCCACGCCGCGACAGGCCGCCGGCAACCTGCGCGGCGATCCATGGCCCGGATTCGCGGGTATCCATCCCAATCACCACCTGGGGTTCGGGCGAAAGCCGCGCGGCCGTATCTCCCAGCGCCGCGCCGAGCGCGTGCACGGTTCTTGCGTCGAGCGGGTACTCGCCCGCAACGCCGCGGACGCCGTCAGTTCCGAATAGTTGGCGAGCCACTAGAAGGGGTTCCTCCCGGGACGGTCTTTTCGAGCGAAACGGTTACCTCAACCTGCGGCGACGAAACGACGCGGACCTGCGGATCGGGCACAAACGCGTGCACCTGAAAGCGGGCTTTGCCGACCGTGCGCGAAAGGTCGATGGCGTCTGCGTCAACCGATGCCACCTGCCGCACGCGGCTCTCCGGACCCGCGATCCTGACCGTGTTCGGCAGAACCCTCTGGCTTGCCACGTGGTAGCCATCGGGCGGCGCCACTCCAATTCGCACGCGCACGGGAACGCTGGCGGAAACGCTGCGCTCGAAGGTCAGCCGGACCTGCGCCGGGATCGCGCGCACCAGGCTGAGTCCCAGCGGCAGATCAATGTTGCGTTGTTCGATCGTGAAGGTGCGCTCCCCCGGCCGAACCACGCTCTCGAGGTTGAGAACCACGTGCCGGTTGGTCAGATCCGCCTCGTGCAGCCGGCCTGCCGGGCCCCGGATTTCGAGCGAAACGCGGCGCGGAAGCTCCGACGTGCTCTCCAGATCGGGCGGCATATTCTGGTACTCGATGGGCGCCGAAATGGAGGTCACCACGTCCGGGCTTGCCGTGAAGACCAGCCACAGGGCGAAGGATCCGGCGAGCGCCAGCAACGGCCAGGCGACTTTCTCAAGCAGCGCCCGTCTCATGCGCGGCCCGCCCGTTTCCAATCGGCGTTGGCCCGTTCGGTCACTGCTTCGCCATCCCACGACGGTTCGCGCGCCGCCTGGCGCCAGTCCTCGTGCCGCTTGCGGCCGAAATGCTGCGCCACGCGCTCCGCAACGCGGCTCAGCGTGACATCGGATTCCAATTCGCCGAACGCCGCCACGGAGATCCTGCCGGTCTCCTCGGAAGCCACCAGCGCCAGGCAGTCGGCTTCTTCGGTGATGCCGATCGCGGCCCGGTGCCGCGTGCCTAGCTTGCGGGCCAGCAGTGGATTCATGCTCAGCGGAAGGAAGCAGGCCGCCGCCGCGACGCGCTCGCCCTGGATGATGGCGGCACCGTCGTGCAGGGCCGCGCCGGGCTGGAAGATGGAAAGCAGCAGGTCGCGGGAAAGCACGGCATTCAACGCCACCCCGCTCTCGATGAACGTGCGCAGGCCCGTATCGCGTTCGAGAACGATCAGCGCCCCGATCTTCTGCTGGGTGAGGCGCGTCAGGGCGAGTAGAATGTCGTCGGTAGACTCGCGCCGCTGTAAATTTCCGCCGAAACCCAGCCAGCGGCGCCGGCCGATGCGCGCCAGCGTGCGGCGCAGCTCGGTCTGAAACAGAACGATGAACGCGATGCCGGCGTAGGGCGCCACCATGGCAAGAACGGAACGGAGCAGGTCGAGATGCGCGAACACCGCCGCCAGGTATACCAGCACGAGGACCGCGATGCCGGCCAGAACCTGTGCGGCGCGCGTCCCCTTCACCACCATGATGAGCTGGTAAATCAGGACGGCGACGACCAGGATGTCCACCACCGCGCTCAGCGTGAGCCTGGAGGACCAGTTTGCCAGCGGCGACATCCAATTAGGCATTTTTCGGCGCTCGGAATCAGCGACTTACCATTATCGCACCGGAGCGGCCGAAATCCGCCTCTCAAGGGCAAGAAAAAGCTGTGCGGGCCGGGCGGGCCTACTTCCGCTCCGGGATTGCCCACAGGTAGAGCTGGCTGCCGTCCACATCGATGGTCTTGTCGGGCTTCCAGTCGTCCATGTCGAAACTGTGGGAAACCACCCGCGTGCCCGGCTTCAGCTCGGCCAGCAGGCGCGGCCGCAGCTTCAGGTTCACCGACGGGAGCAGGTACAGGGTCACGACGGTCGCCGGACGGATATCGGCGGTAAAGAGGTCGCCCTCGATGAACTTCACTTTGTCGGCGACGCCGGCCCGGCGCGCGTTTTCATTGGCTTCCTGAATCCGCTCCGGGTTGATGTCCACGCCCACCCCGTGCGCGCCGAACTGCTTGGCGGCGGCAATCACGATGCGCCCGTCGCCGCAGCCCAGGTCGTAGACCGTGTCGGCTTTGGTCACGTTGGCGAGCTTGAGCATCTCGACTACCAGGGTTTGCGATGTCGGCACAAAGGGCACGTCCGGCGTCCGCGGCGCGCTTTGGGCGAACAGAATCGCCCCGGCAACCAGCGACAACCCGGCCAGCCCGAGTTTGGTTTTCATCTGGTCCCCTCCCCAGCCCAATGAGACAGTACCACCATAGCGGGACCGCGCGGGCGCGCGCAACCGGGAGACCGTGGGGCGTGCGTTACATGGTGGCCGTCGTGCGGCCGCGTGCAACCGGGGGATCGTGGGGCGTGTTCGCGGCCCGCCGAGCCGGCCGCGCGCAAGCGGGTTGGAGGACGCGGCTGCGGATATCCGGAGTCTACTTGGGAGCGGCCGCGATCAACTGCGCCACGCGCGAGCCTTCGTTAACCGGCTCGACGAGCAGGATGTGACTGGCGTTCAAAACCATGAAGTCGGGCCCGTGCCACTCTTTGCCGCGCCGGATCAGGACACTGCTGGTTTGCTTGGTGTTCGGGTCAACCGCCGTTTGGATGTAAAAGACGTCGCGGAGGATGGGGTAAGGTTTGCCGAGGCCCTCCATCTTTCCGTAGTACACGCTGCCGTTGGTAAGCAGCACGGCCTGGTAGGGAGTCTTGAATTTCACCGGCGCCGTTTGAGGCGCCCAGAACAGAGCCACCGTTGTCACAAGCAGGACGGCCGCCAGAACATAAATCCAGTAGGTCTTCATAGGATCGCGAGATCTCCTCAGGCTAGTGTAGCCGAGAGGCCGGGAGGCCCGCTCCGCCAGCCTCACCGCCATTTTCCCAACATAAGAAAACTGCTAGCATTGTCATATTCCAAAACAGAGGGGGATAAGCCCGTGGAATTTCCCGTAACTCACTTTAGCGCCGGCCGCCGCGCCGGGCTTTTCGTACAAATGGGTTGCCTGGGACTGGCCGCTGCCTGCTCAGCCCTGGCACTTGGACCGGTCAACGTGCTGCAGCGCAGCTACAATCAGTACCGTACCGGCGTCAACGCTTCGGAAACCACTCTCACGCCCGCCAATGTCGCCTCCACCGCCAACCAGTTCCATAAGCAGTTCGTCCTGAAGGTGGATGGCAAGATCGAAGGCTCGCCGCTCTACGCTTCGGCCGTCTCCATCGCCGGCGGCACGCACAACGTGATCTACGTCGCCACCATGCACAACACCGTCTTCGCGTTTGACGCGGACAACGGCACGCAACTCTCGGCGCGCTGGCTGGGCACTCCGATCACCGGGTACGACCTGGGCGTCCTCAAGCCCGCGACCATTCACAAGGAGTTTGGCATCGTCAGCACCCCGGTTATCGACCCCGCCACCGGCACTCTCTACGTGGTGCGCTGGGGGTACGAAAACGGCATCAGCGGCCCGACTTACCGCCTCTTCGGGCTCGATATAACGGACCTCACGCACGACAAAATCGCGCCGGTCCTGATCGATGGCTACAACGCCGGTGGGACTGGCTTCAACCGCTACAAGCAGATCCAACGCGCCGCGCTCGCCCTGGCGGCCAAACCGGCGGGAGGACCGCAGGCGCTGGTGATCGCCTTCGGAGGGGGCGAGGGACTGGGGACGCCCCCCGGCTGGGTGGTCGCCTTTGACACCGCTAAGCTGGCCAGCGGCAACGCGCCCGCTAACGTGTGGTGCGCCAATCCCAGTAACAACGCGGGCCAGGGCGGTGGCGGCGGAGTTTGGATGGCCAACGCGGCGCCGGCTATAGACGACAACGGAGACATCTACGTCGTCACCGGCAATGGCCCCTACAACCCGCAGTTCTCGCTCGATCAATTGGGCGAGAGTGTGATCAGGCTGGTGTGGAATCCCGGCAATCCCGGGTCACTTACAGTGGCCGATTGGTTCACGCCATTCACCGATGCCGGCCGCGACGACCCGCACAAGGATCAGGATTACGCCTCGAGCGGCGTCATTCTCCTGCCCGATGAAGGCGGCCTGATCGCCGGCGGCAAGGACGGCGCCTACTACCACGTCAACCGCGCCAACATGGGTCACCGCGACTTCACTAAGTTGATCGACGCCCCCTTCGTGGCCGACTTCGACTACGTGCCCTATAACGGCCACACCTCCTACTTCGACGACTTGAATCAGATCACCTCCACCGACCCATTCACCATCGGCCACGCCGCCAACGCCCGCACCGCGCATATACACGGCACCGGGATCTACTTCAACCAGCAGCTCTTCGTACAGGGGGAAAACAATCCGGTGCACGTGTTCTCGAAGACCGGAACGAACTTTGTCGCCGCCCCGGTGGCGCACGGTTCTGCGATCGCTTCCATCGGCACCTCCTCGCCCGGCGGCATGCCTGGCGGCATTCTTGCTCTCTCGGCGAATGGAACCTCCAACGCCATTCTCTGGGCCAACCAGGCCTTTGGCAATGCGCCCAACGATCCCGACGCCAACATCGCGCCCACTCCGAATATCCTGCGCGCGTACGACGTTTCGACCGCCGGCACAGGAACGCTTCAGTCCATCTGGGATAGCGAACAGGAGCCGAATGACCACCTCGGAGCGGGCACTAAGTTCGCGCCGCCGCTGGTTGCCAACGGCCGTGTCTACCAGGCGACTTACGACAACCAGGTGGTTGTGTATGGCCTGGGCCCGGCATCGCCGACACCGGTTCGGGACATCCGCCGCACCGTGGTGTTCATTTACGGCCAGACCTATTCCGGCCAGGATCTGTTCGTTCGCGGCGGCGCCAAGGGCGGCAGCCCCGTCCGCATCTGGCATCGCAACTGGCTGAACCCGCGTACCGACGCGTACCGCTGGGGCGACGCGTATCTCGACTGGAGCGCCGGCGAAGTGGGCCAGCTACAACCGGCCGGCGGCGTGGGCGGAGGCTCGCCCGCGGATTGGACCACTAGCCTCGCGCAAGGTCAGAATCAGCCCTTCGTCTGGATGGCCGGCTACGGGATTGCCGACGAGAACACCTACGGCGCCAACTATTGGATGCTCGACGTCGACATGGATTGCGAGCAGGCCTTCGACGATGGCGCGGGTCACAAGTGGTTCGAGCTGAAGACAGTGCTTGCGCCCACGCCCGGTTGGGAGGGGAACGTCGCACAAACCAGCGTGCCCGCGCCGCCCTATCAGTCGAACAACCACATGGGCATCTGCGGCACGGGGAACGTATTCGTGGCGAACTACCCGAACTTACCCGCCGGCCTCGATCCCAACTCCGCGCAGTTCTTCACGCCGACGTACACGTACCTGATGCCGGTTGACGAGCGCAACGCCCCGCCCGCCGCATTGACCGGTACGCCGTGCAAAGCGCCCGGCGCGGAACGGCGTTGTCTTGGCAATCTCGCGCAGGCCTGTCAGACCGTGGGTGGCGTCAATCTGTTTACCACCGTTCAGAACTGCGCCGAAACCTCGTCCGGAGGCAATTACGTGCAAATGTGTCAGAAATCGACTGGCCAATGCTGCACGCCTCCGAACGGGAATAACTGCCGGTGATGGTTCAGAGGTCCCGATAGCAGGGCCGGGCGGGATTGCACTCGTAGCGGTCCACGAGCTTTCCGTCCGGCCCGATGCCGATCTGGGTCAGGAGGCACCAGCAGATGGAGTCCGCGCGCGGGGTATCCTCGCCGAGGAAGACGCCTTTCCAGCGCAGGTGCTCGCAGCGCAAGCCACCGGCCACGTTCAGATTGGGAGTTGGTTCCATCGACTATGCCCTCCCACCCGCGGCTTCGAGAAGCGCGCGCTTCACGGCCGTGCGCACAAGCCGGACCTTATAGGCATTGCCGCTCAGCGGGGTCGCGCCCTCACCGGCGGCTTTTCCGATTTCCTCGGCAACCTCTGGCGTGAGCGAACGCCCCGCGATCGCTTTCCCGGCCGCGCTTGCGCGCCAGGGCGTTGGCGCAACATGGCCGAGCACGATGCTGGCGGATTCCACGGCGCTGCCCTTCATGCGCAGCACGACGGAGGCGGTAGCGAGCGGCCAATCGTTCGCGGTCTTCTGGCGAATCTCGCAGGTCGCATTGTGGCCGGCCGGCGGGACCAGGATCTCGGTCAGGACTTCATCGGGCTCAAGCGCCGTCTCCCGCATCCCATCGCCGGCCGGGGTGACGAAGAACTTCTCGACGGGAATCTCCCGGCTGCCCTTGGCCGAAACCAGCTTGACCTTGGCGCCGAGCGCCACCAGCGGCGGACCGAAGCTCGACGCACTGACGAAGTAGGCCGGCCCCTGGTTGCCGAAGATGGCGTGGTACCGGTTATCGCCGTTGGGGACCAGGCTCTGTCCTTTATCGTCCTTGGCGAGCAGGCCGTATCCCAGACGGAAATACCAGCAGCGGGGACGCTGGCAAAGATCGCCGCCCACCGTGCCCATGTTGCGAAGCTGGGGGCTGGCGACGCCGCGCGCCGCGGTCGCAAGCGACGGATAGCCCTCGCGGATGAGCGGGTCTTTCGCCAGCTCATCGAGCGTGACGAGCGCGCCGATGCGCAGACCCGCGGCGGTCTTCGAGATGCCGCTGAGGTTCTTGACGCCCTTGAGGCTCACCACGCGCCGCGGCGCCTCGATGTCGTCCTTCATCAGAGAAAGAAGGTCCGTGCCGCCGGCGAGAATGGCCGCGTCTGCCCAGTTCTTGCCGAGCAAACCCGCGACTTCTCGAACCGTTTCGGGACTTGCGTATTCGAAGGCTTGCATCAGGCATTCCCCCCTTCCAAGACCGCCAGCACCTTGTCGGGCGTCATGGGCAGCATGGGAACGCGGACGCCGATGGCGTTGGCGACTGCGTTTCCGATAGCGGCAAGGCCGCCGACCGTGGGCGGCTCGCCCAAACCGATCACGCCACGCTTGTCGTACTCGGGCTCCGTGTTGAGATAGACGACGATCTCCCCGACGTCGCCGATGCCGGCCAGCTTGTAGAATTCCATGTCGGGATTGAGCACGCGGCCGGTCTGGGAATCGTAAACTTTCTCTTCCATCAGGGCCGCGCAGACGCTCATGATGCACGCGCCAAAAACCTGGCTCTCGGCCGTTTTGGGGTTGATGACCAGGCCGCAATCCTGCACGGCGACCATGCGGTTCATGCGCACGATGCCGGTTTCGGTGTTGACGCTGACGTCGGCTATCTGCACTCCGCCGACGCCGGCGTTAATGAGGCCGCCGGGACCGCGCTGGGAATTGGAGCCCATCTCGGTGATGGTGCTCGTTCCGAGCCTGCGGCAGGCGGCATCCCAGGCCAGGCTCTTGGCGGGCGTGCCCTTGACCTGAATCTTGCCGTCCACAGCTTCGAGCTGGTCGGGCGTGGTTCCCAGAGCCGGCGCGGCCACGTCGTAGAGCTTCAGCAGCGCATTCATGGTGGATTTGCGCGTAGATGCGGAAACGCCGCCAACCGTGGTCGATCCGCCGGAGGGTCCGTCCTCCGGGTATTTGTTGTCGCCAATGTTGACCGTCACGGCGTGCACGGGCAGGCCAAGCGTCTCGGCGGCCACCATGGCGATCACGGTGCGCGTGCCGGTACCCAGGTCCTGGCTGCCCAGCTCGACGGCCACCGAACCATCGGGATGAATGGTGGTGCGGCAATTACTTGCGTGGCCCAGACCCCACCAGGTGCAGAATCCGATGCCCATGCCGCGCTTCACCGGCCCGCCTCCGGATTGCCCGCGGGGATGCCACAACTTCTTCCAATCGGCCATTTCCGCGGCCTTGGCCAACTGGCCGCGATAGACCTCCGGGGTGTTGGTATAGTTCGCGTTCTTGTCGAAGAACTCCACCGGGTCCATGTTGAGTTTGGCGGCCAGATCTTCCAAGGCGCAGCAGGTGAGGTAGGAGGCCTGCGGGTTGTTGGGCGCGCGCCAGGCTTTCTGTTGCGCGCCGTTGGTGGAGACCGAGATGTGATTCAGCCGCCGGTTCGGCACGGTCCGAAAGACGTAGGGCAGCGGAGGGGCGGTGGCGCCACCGAAACCGCCGGTGCCCCAGGAATTGGACTGCCACACGGTCAGCGTGCCGTCTTTCTTGGCGCCGAGCTTGATCCTGGCGTAAAAGGACGGGCGATTGCCGGCGATGGTCAGCTCGGTCGCACGGTCCAGGAAAAGCTTCACGGGCCGGCCGCCGGCCTTCTTCGAAAGCTGCGCGCAGGCCGGCCCCCAGCGATCCGGAGAGAACTTGCTGCCAAAGCCGCCGCCGACGTAATCCATGTGCGTGTGAACGCCGGTGGCGGGGAAGGAAAGCATCTTGGCGAGATCGCCGCCCACCACCGAGACGCCCTGCGTTAACGGCCAGTAATCGAGCTGATCGGCCTTCCACTCGATGACCTGGCCGTGAGCCTCGAGGCAGGAGTGATTGATGATGGGGACTCCGTAAACTCCCTCGGAAACGGCGTCGGCGTCCTTAAAAGCCTGGTCGGGATCGCCGGCAGTCTGTTCGCCGGAGGGTTTGGCGTTGGCGCCGGCGCTCTTCAAATCCGCCTCGTTCACGAAGTGGGGCAGCACCTCGTAATCCACCTTGATTTTGCGAACGGCATCGCGTGCCTGGTCTTCGGTCGCGGCCGCGAGGGCGACAACCTCGTAGCCGGCGTATTGGATCTCCTCTCCCGGCTGGGCCATCAGCTCGATGGCGGCGACGCCCGGAGACTTCTCGGCCGCGCCGGTGTCGATGGCTTTGATCCGCGCGTGGGCGTAGGGGCAGGTAAGAATGACGCCGTAAAGCATGCCGGGCCGCTGGATATCGAAAGAGTATTTGGCACGGCCGGAAGCTTTGGCTACGCCATCCAGGCGGCTCTGCCGCGTGCCGATGACGCGCCGCTTCTCGGGAGCGGGCCAACTGTAATCGGGAGCGTCAGGCATGGTGTCCTCCCAGTCTTGCGGCCTGGAGCACAGCTTTGCGCATGCCCATGTAAGTGCCGCAGCGGCAGAGGTTGCCGCCCAGTCCCTCCTTGACCTGCTCTTCCGTTGGGTTGGGGTGCTCGGAGAGAAACGCCTTGCTTGCCATGACGAAGCCGGGTGTGCAGAACCCGCACTGCTGGGCGTCGTGATCGACGAAAGCCTGGACGAGCGGATCGGGCCTGGCTCCGGCGGTGAGGCTCTCGATGGTCTGAATGTCCTTGCCCTGCACTTCGATGGCGAGCAGGCTGCAACTGTACATCGCTTTGCCGCCCACCAGGACCGTGCATGCGCCGCAACTGCCGCGGTCGCAGACTTTCTTCGCGCCGGTGAGGTCCAGGCGGTCGCGCAGGACGTCCAGAAGCGTGGCGCGCGGCTCCGCTGAGATATGGTACGGCTTTCCGTTGATTCGGAGCGCGATCGGAACCGGTCCCGGCCCGGCGAGCTTCGCGGACGTAGCCTGTTGCGCGCCGGCCGGCTGTTCCAGCAGCCCCGATCCGAGAGCGCCGCCAAGCCCGACGCCATGAATAAAGCCGCGCCGCGAGAAGCCGCGGCCAGTCTTGGACCCTGGAGCTGGTTCTTTGGTCGACATCACGAGTCCCCTCCTTAACGTGACTTGCAGTCGAAAGAGGCCGACGGGCACAACGCCGCCCGGCAGGCATTTGCTCTGACTATAACAAAGCTCGAAGGAGGAGGAAAAAAACCGAAGGAAAACCCTCCGCGGGGAGGCACGCGCCGTTGTCGGGGCGCGTGACTCTCGCGGCAAAGGCTAAGGCTCAGAGGCGTGGGCGCGGGTTTGCCAGGCGGGATCCATCTCTGAATTCCGTGATGCTGATGCATTCTTGGTGGGATAACCGGGGTCGAAACCACGCTCCCCTGAGTCTTTGCTCGGTGACATCACGGCGTTATGAGGAGCAATCCTCACACCAAACCCGAAAACGCGTATTCCAAAGGGGAAGACAAGCGAGGAATTCAGCGGAAGGTCTCGCAGGAATTGCATGGTCAACTTTGTTGCCATGCAAAAAGGGCCGCTGCGCCCGAGCGGGATGCCCGGGCGCAGGACACATCGGCGCGCGTCAACTACATCGATTGGCCCCGCCCGGCGGCGGTATGGCCGGTCCCAATCCGCGAGCTCGGCTGCGGCAAACTGCCCGTGTAGTAGAACACTACGTAAGCCTTGATGGTGCCGTCCGGCTGGGGTATTCCAAAAACCTTGACCGGCGCGCCCACCGTCAGGCCGGCGATCATCGCGTTCAGTCCGCTCGTTGTTGTGACGTCCACGGCGCTAACTGTGATGATGCCGTTGGTCAGGTCCACCTGGTAGACCAACGGAGCGGATCCGGACACCGTGCTGACATCCACGGAAACCGTGTTGGCGCCATTCGGCACGGTCATGCCAAAGAAGCCGCCGTTCGAGCCCGAGGCCCATGGAGTGGCCACACTCCCCAAAGGCACTCGCGTCGGTTCGAGGATCGTCCACGGCGCCGCCCAGCCATTCGGGTTCGCTGGATCGTTCCACGTGGCGAAGGTCTCTCCCCACGCTTTCATTGCGCCGGCGGAGCCGCCGAAGTTCACCGAGCCGTTGGTGGCCGTGACGAAGTCGGGGATTGCGTTCGCTCCCGACTCCTCCAGTGTGGGGAACGTAAAGTACCACCATTTGTACCCGGTGATCGCGTTCCCGTTGGAGTCGGTGCCATTTGGCGAGCTGCTGGAGATGAAGTCCAGAGCCTGAGTGTAGTCGTTGCTGGCGGTGGCGAAATTCCGCGTGTAGGTGAAGCCGGTTGTGGTGGCGGCCGAAATGGTGCCGTCGTATCGGGCAACCTCTATATCCACCGTCTGCGCCACCAGAGGGGTCGCGCTCCGGATCCACCGGGCTCGCGTGAACCTTGAATCCGCGCACCAGGTTGGCCAGGAACGCCGTGCCCGTCCCAATGGGCGTGGCGTCGGCAACGGCGCTGGCGGGCGTCCGGAAGAAGAACTCGGTGGTGGCATTTACCGTCACCGGAACCGGGGTTCCCTCTTCGTTCTGAATGACGAGCTGGCCGGCGGCCGCGTTCACTTGCAGCACGTGCCCCTCCGGACTCAGCCAGACCTCATTGAAGGTGGCGCTGGCCCAGACACGCACTGCAACCAGCGAGCCGTCCGATTGGTACCGCGCGGCCACGCGCACGTACTTGCCGTCGAGCGTGGCAGCCTGGGCGGAAAAATCGTGGATGACGGTCCGCGTCTTGGCGTCCAGGTCATAGAAAATGGTTCCGTTCGTCGAGTCCGCCAGGATTTCGAGGCTCTCGGTGGAGGCGATGGCTGTCTCGGGGCTGGTGGGCGGATAAACCGCAAAATCCTTGGTCATGGTGAACGAGGTGTTGGAGGAAGCTACCGCCGTCACGGTTCCGTACGGCTCTCGCAAAACGAAAGCCCTGAGGTCGCCGATCGGATGATGGCGCAGGCACGGCTTGAAATTCACCGCCCAGAAGGCCGCGCCCCCGCCCGCGGGAACGTGATCGACCAGGAAGGCGGGATGCGACAGATCGAACTCGATATCGAGCGCGTTGCTCTGGTTCGCGGTGACGACGAGTGGGGCGCTGAAGCTTACGCTCACGCTGGTGGTCAGGCTGCCGGCGCTGCCCGTCGCGTTTTGGACGCGAATCTGGCTGGAGGGGACGGTGGCCCCGGCCGTGCCCGCGAAGCCCGCTTCCGGACTTGCCGACGCGGTCAGAAGAATGTCTTGCGGGTTGGCGCTGATCTCAAGCGTGGCGCTGGTGTACGTGTTTGCGGGAACCGCGGGGTTGCCCAGAAGCTCGGCAAGCTGGTCGAGCTGGACCAGGTTCGTGGTTGGCGCCGGGCTCGGTGCGGTGTACGCCAGCGCCGGCGCGCCGCCACCCTGGGGAACCAGCGAAATGCTCAGCACTTTGACGCCGATGGTGGCCCAGTCCTCAGTGGAGGCGTCGCTGATCATCATCTTCAGGCTGCCGTTCGCAACGGCGGGAGTGGGGGTCGGAGTGGGGCCGGCGCCGCCAGTATCCGAGCCTGAAGAGCTTGAAGAGGGGCCGCAGCCCGTCAGAAACGAGAACAGTGCGGCGACGGCCATTCCTGCCGCCAGCCTGAACATCTTGTTGTTGCCGCTTGTCATCCTTGTGGCTCCTTGAGATGGCAAACACGCGCAGGCAAAAAAAGTTGTGGGGCAAGGAACCCAAACCGCGTGCTTCGCCATCAAGTAGCCAAGGGGGATAGCTATGGATATCGCTAACAAGACTGTTTTGATCACCGGCGCCAACCGTGGTATCGGCCGGGCGCTCGTCAACGAGGCGGTCAGGCGCGGGGCGAAAAGAGTTTACGCGGGAACCCGCGGCACACTGGAGAATACCAGCGAACGCGTGACGCCACTGACACTTGACGTGACCGACGCTTCGCAAATCCAACGGGCGGCCGACAGGGTCGAAGAGCTCGACGTCCTGATCAATAACGCCGGCATCGCATTCTACGACGATCTGACCGATCTCGATGCAATCGAACAGCACCTGGCGGTCAACCTCCTGGGGGTGCTCAAGGTGACGCAGGCGTTTTTGCCGCTGCTGAGACGCTCGAAAGGCGCGATCGTCAACAACGTCTCCGTGGTGTCGCTCGCTGCCCTGCCGATCATACCCGCCTATTCAATCTCGAAGGCGGCCGCGTTCAGCTTGACGCAGTCACTGAGAGCGCTGCTGGCCCGCCAGGGCGTAACGGTCCATGCCGCTGTCATAGGGCCCATCGATACGGATATGGGCCGCGACTTCCAGGTACCGAAAGCGCCGCCCGAGACCGCGGCCATGGGCATCTTCGATGGGTTGCAAAAAGGCGAAGACGAGATCTTCCCCGACCCTGTGTCCCAGTCCCTTGCCGAGGGCTGGCGCACCGGCGTCGCCAAAGGGCTCGAGCAGCAGTTCGCGAGTTTTGTGCCGGAGAGCCGTGGTTCGGGCGCCTGACGCGCCAGTCGATTAAATGTCGTAACCTGCGCCGGGGGTGTGGCGTCGTCAAACTCGAAGGCAGGAGGGGTCGTATGGCCACACGGTTCGGGACGTTCGCGCTTTTGGTGCTGGGCGTTGCAGCGATAACGGCGCCGGCGCAGGTTTTGGACAACGGTGTTTTCCACAGCCCGACCGGCGTGCAGTTCACCTTGCCGCCCGATTGGGTCATCGTCAGTCAAGGACGGGGTCCTTCGGGCGCACGAGACCGTCATCCTGAGAAACGTGATTTCGAACGTGATCGCCAGGGTGTGGATGAAGGCGCGAAGCGTCGATCCAGCCGACATCCCCGCTCTGATGGACACGCGCCTAGATAGCAAGGCCGCCGCAGCGCAACAATTTCGAGGGATATACGTACCGGCCCGATAGCGTGCAGAAGACCACGATTGGCGGTCAGCCGGCTCTCAGCGCCGTGGCCGACTATGTGCGCACGGGCCAGCGAATGGTCGAGGATTTGACCTGGGTGGATGGCGAGAAGAGCCGTGTCCTTTTTGTGGCTCGCATCCCGGCGTCCGGCCTGGCCGATTTCCACGTACGCTTCGATAGCGTGATTCAGTCGGTGGTGGTGCCGTAGTCGCCTGAGAAGTCAGCCCAGCTTCTCTTTAAGCAACTGGTTCACGGCCGCCGGGTTCGCCTGGCCGCGGCTGGCCTTCATCACCTGACCGACGAAGAAGCCGAAGACGCTGGTCTTGCCGGCTTTGTACTGCTCGATCTGCTTCGGGTTCGCGGCGAGCACCTGATCGACGATGGCTCCGAGCGCGCCCGTGTCGCTAATCTGTTTGAGGCCGTCGCGCTCGACGATGGCCGCTGCCGATCCGCCGCTCGCGAACATCTTGGCGAAGATGTCCTTGGCCAGCTTGCCCGAAATCTCGCCCTTCCCGACCAATGCGATCAGCTCGCCGAGGTGGGCCGCCGAAACCGGCGATCCGGCGATGCCCTTGCCGGCGTCGTTGAGCGCCGCGGCCAGATCGCCCATAACCCAATTCGCCGCCGCCCGCGGGTCGCCCGCCGCCGCGGCCGCTGCCTCGAAATAGTCGCCAGTCTCGCGTACCGCGGTGAGGACATCGGCGTCGTACTCGCGCAGTCCGTAGCTCTCGACGAAGCGCGCACGCCGGGCCGCAGGCAGCTCCGGCATCTCGTTTCGCACCCGCTCGCGCCACTCCTCCCCGATTCGAAGCGGCACCAGGTCCGGCTCGGGGAAATAGCGGTAATCGTGCGCGTGCTCTTTCGAGCGCATGCCCACGGTCTGGTTCGTATCCGGGTTGTAGAGGCGCGATTCCTGCACGACGCGGCCGCCGCTCTCGATGAGCTCCACTTGCCGCGAAATCTCGTAATCGAGCGCCATCTTCAGAAAGCGGAACGAATTCAGGTTTTTTACTTCGGCCTTCGTTCCGAGTTCCTGCTGCCCCCACGGCCGCACGGAGACGTTGGCATCGCAGCGCAGATGGCCCTTCTCCATGTCGCAGGTGGACACCTCGACGTATTGCAGCCGCTGTTTCAGCTCGGTGAGGTAGGCGTAGGCTTCGTCCGAACTGCGCAGGTCGGGATCGCTGACGATTTCGATGAGCGGCGTGCCGCTGCGGTTCAGGTCCACATAGGTGTAGCGCGAGGAATCCGGAAACCCGTCGTGGATGCTTTTGCCGGCGTCGTCCTCCAGGTGAACGCGCGTGACGCCGATGCGCCGTTTCGCGCCTTCGACGGCGATCTCGATCAAGCCGTGCTCGGCCAGCGGCTGATCGTACTGGCTGATCTGGTAGCCCTTGGGCAGGTCGGGATAGAAATAGTTCTTGCGCGCGAAACGCGAGAATGGCCGGACCTCGCAGTTCAGCGCGAAGGCGGCCGTCATTGCCATTTCGACCACAGCGCGATTCAGCACGGGCAGCGCGCCGGGAAAGCCCAGGCACACCGGGCAGACGTTCGTGTTCGGCGCCGCGCCGAAGCCGGCGGGACAGCGGCAGAAGATCTTCGACCGGGTCGCCAGTTGGACGTGGACCTCCAGACCGATGACGGCTTCGTATTTGGTGAGCGCTGCGGTGGCGGACGGCATCCTCACTATTATCCAACCGGGGCCGTGGACTCTGCTATCCTGTCCGCGAGTCCCAACCTATGTCCTCAGCGAGTTCGGAAGCCGTTCGCGGTCCTGCCGGCAATCCCGTGGGGGCGGCAGGGCGGCTGGTATCGCTTGACGTTTTCCGGGGCGCCACCATCGCGTCGATGATCCTGGTGAACAATCCAGGGAACTGGGGGGCCATTTATCCGCCTCTGCGCCACTCGGAATGGAACGGGTGGACGTTCACGGACCTGGTCTTCCCGTTCTTCCTATGGATTGTCGGGGTGGCCGCGACCCTCTCGTTCGCCAAGCGTGCCGAGCATGGCGACAATCGGCGGCGCCTGTTGCTGCACACGCTCCGGCGCGCCGCCATCATCTTCGCGCTGGGCCTGATCCTGAACGGATTCCCGTCATTGAGCTTGGCCACATGGCGCATCCCCGGCGTGCTGCAGCGGATCGCCGTCTGCTACCTGATTGCCGGGACCATATACCTTTTCACCACCTGGCGCGGTCAGGCGATCTGGACGTTCGGCCTTCTGGCGGCCTACTGGATGCTGATGACTCTGGTGCCCGTGCCCGGCGGCGGGGGCGGATTCGACAAGGGCGCCAACCTGGCGCGATACGTGGATGGCCTCGTGCTGGGTAACCACATGTGGTCCCAGACCAAGACCTGGGACCCGGAGGGCCTGCTGAGCACGCTGCCGGCGATCGCCACGACGCTGTTCGGCCTCCTCACCGGGCGGCTGCTTCGCTCCGCTCTCACGGCCGCGGAGAAGACGGTCTGGCTGTTCTTCGGAGGCAACGTTCTGGTATTCACCGGCCTGGTGATGAATGTCTGGATGCCGATCAACAAGAACCTGTGGACCAGTTCCTTTGCGGTCTTCATGGCCGGCATGGCGTCGATCGTCTTTGCGTGCTGCTACTGGCTGATCGATGTCAAGGGCTACCGGGGCTGGGCGCGCCCGTTTGCGATCTACGGGATGAACGCGATCGCCTTGTACGTGCTTTCGGGAGCGCTCGAGATTCTGCCCGATACGGTTCATGTGGGGCGAGTATCGCTCCACCAATACCTGTACCGGAACCTGTTCGCGTCCTGGGCGAGCCCGGTGAACGCCTCGCTGCTGTGGGCGGTTTGCTGCGTTCTGGGCATTTACGCGGTGGCTTACGGGATGTACCGGCGGCGGTGGTTCATCCGGGTGTGAACTACACCCCACCTGACAAACCGGAGGCCCTTGTGGTAGATTGAATATTCCAACGAATCTCAGTGGGAGGCAGGGACATCGTTTCTGCCGCTTGCACCAATGAGGGAATATGGCCCGTCAACACGGAAAAAAATATCTTGCCGCCGCAGAACAAGTGAAGCCACAGCCTTATCCTCTGGAAGAGGCTGTGCCGCTGGTACAAAAAGTCAAATTCGCCAAGTTTGATGAGACGGTCGAGCTGCACCTGCGGCTGGGCGTCGATCCCAAGCACGCCGACCAGATGGTGCGCGGCACCGTGGTGCTGCCGAACGGACTCGGCACAACCAAGCGCGTGCTGGTGATCGCCTCGGGCGACAAGCAACGCGAGGCCGAGGAGGCCGGCGCGGATTTCGTGGGCGGCGACGACGCGGTGGTGAGGATTCAGGGCGGCTGGATCGATTTCGACGCCGTCATCGCGACTCCCGATATGATGCGCTCGGTCGGCAAGCTCGGCAAGGTGCTCGGGCCGCGCGGGCTGATGCCCAACCCGAAGACCGGAACCGTGACCATGGACGTGGCCAAGGCAGTTAGGGAGACCAAGGCCGGAAAGGTCGAGTTCCGCGTCGACAAGACCGGCATCATCCACGCACCGGTCGGGAAAACCGGGTTCCCCACCGATAAGCTGCACGAGAACGCGCTGACGCTGATCCAGGCGGTAGTGAAGGCGAAGCCGCCAGCGGCCAAGGGCAAGTACGTGAAGAGCGTCACCATCTGTTCGTCGATGGGGCCGGGCGTGAAGCTCGATGTGACGCCGTACAACGCGAAGGCCGTTTAGGCCGGCGGAGGTAGAGTCGTGAAGAAAAGATCGGACAAGCACAAGGACGTACAGGCGCTTCGGCTGGAGTTGGAGCGGGCCGCGCACCTGTTCGTGACGAGCTTCGAAAAGCTGACGGTGGCGCAGGATTTCGAGCTGCGGAAGGCGATCCGCGGCGCGGGCGGCCGGTACCGGGTGATCAAGAACAACCTGGCGGCGAAGGCGGCTGAGGGCACGCCGGCCGAGTCTCTGCTGGGCAGCCTGAAGGGCATGACCTCGCTCGCTTACACTGCGACGGATCCGGTGGCGCTGGCTAAATCGTTGACGGCCTATGCCAAGGCGAACCCATCGTTCACGTTCAAAGCGGGCATGGTGGAGGGCCGGGCGATCGAGGTCAAATCGATCACGGAACTGGCGAACATGCCGTCGAAGGAGCAGTTGATCGGCAAGGTGATGTGGCTGATCAATTCCGCGGCCCAGCGGCTGGCTGTCAGCCTGAGCGGCGTGGGCAGGAATCTGGCGGTTGTTCTCGATCAGGCGATCAAAGAGGACAAGTTCAAGGGATAACGGCCTGTGGCTGGTGGCCGGTGGTCTCGTGGTTGAGGCCGCCCGCTGCGGGCCGCGCGCCACAGACTAAAAGGAGTACGAAGAAAATGGCGGACGTAAACGCGATTCTGGAACAGATAAAGGGTCTGACGCTGCTCGAAGCGGCGCAGCTCGTCAAGGGAATTGAAGAGGCCTTCGGCGTATCGGCGGCCGCGGCGGCGGTAGCGGCGGCTCCGGCGGCTGGCGCGGCGGCAGCGGCTCCGGCAGCGGAAGAGAAGACCGAATTCTCCGTGGTTCTCACCGTGGTGGGCGCCAACAAGATCAACGTGATCAAGGCCGTCCGCGAGGTCACCAGCCTGGGCTTGAAGGAAGCCAAGGATCTGGTCGATGGCGCGCCCAAGCCGATCAAAGAAGGCGTGAACAAGGACGAGGCGGAAGCGATCCGCAAGAAGTTCACCGACGCCGGCGCGACCGTAGAGGTAAAGTAGAGCTGCTATCTTTATGACAGGGCGGGGTTTGTCCCGCCCTGCACGGGCCGTTCCCTATGCGCAGGAACGGTACGGTTGGGGCATTTGACGCCTAAGGGCGAGTCTGCTAGACTCGTACCTGGGCATATTCCACATCGAGTGTTCGTGAACCTCGCAGCCGATTTCTGTGTCTTCAGTCCGCTTGAAGCAAGGCAGAGGGTGTATCCGCTTGAACTATCTTCCGTCGAGCCTCCGGATGCTATTGCTGCGATTGGACCTTGGACGCTCTCTGCGCATCACCCCGCTCCGTCTTTTCCAGACCAAGCACCGCTCATGAAGTCCCTCGACGGGCGAACTCGCTCGGCCTCTCGCGCACGGGTTGGACGCGCCGGCGCGCTCTTATTGGCAATTGCGGAGCAGCGGAGAGCCGGAACACCGGCCCCGCGCTCGATTGTTTCATAAGTTTCGTTCTGTAGCCTTATCGGCTTTCAGGAGTCAACAATGCAGATTGTGGCAAACGGCACTTTGCGGGAGCGGGTGGACTTCTCCCGGATCAAGACGTCGATCCCGATCCCGAATCTGATCGAAGTGCAGAAGAACTCGTATGAGCGCTTCCTGCAGATGGACCTGCTCCCCAGCGAGCGGGAGGACGTGGGCCTCGAGAGCGTCTTCGACAGCGTGTTCCCGATTTCGGATTTCCGCGGGCTGAGCCAGCTCGAGTTCGTCGATTACGCCATCGGCAACTGGGAGTGCAAGTGCGGCAACCTGAAAGGGCTGCACCACCTTCGCTCCACCTGCCGCAATCCGAACTGCGGCGCCACGATCAAGACCGATCCGTTCCACGCCGGCGATGTGCTGTGCCCGAAGTGCGGCACCTTCAACAAGAACATCGTCACCTTCTGCAACCGCTGCGGCGACCCGGTGGGCCTGCAACTCAAGTACGACGTTCCCGAATGCGAAGAACGGGGCATGACGTACGCGGCGCCGCTCAAAGTCACGATCCGCCTTACGGTATTCGACAAGGACCCCGAAACCGGCCAGCGCAGCGTGCGCGACATCAAGGAACAGGAAGTCTTCTTCGGCGAAGTGCCGCTGATGACCGAGAATGGCACGTTCATCATCAACGGCACCGAGCGCGTAATCGTTTCGCAGTTGCACCGGTCGCCGGGCGTGTTCTTCGAGAAGGTCGCGGCGCAGGGCTACTACCTGGGCAAGATCATCCCTTACCGGGGCAGCTGGGTGGAGTTCGAGTACGACAACAAAAACCTGCTCTACGTCCGCATCGACCGCAAGCGGAAGTTCTACGGCACGGTGTTCCTCCGCGCGCTCGGCCTGAAGACCGATGAGCAGATCCTGCGGACGTTCTACCGCGTCGATAAGATCACGATCAAGAACAAGAAGCTGTACTGGAACGTAGCGCCCGGTTTGCAGGGCATGAAGCTTTCGCACGCGATTCTGACCAAGTCCGGCGAGACCATCGTTCCGGCGGGCCGCAAGATCACGTCGAGCGTGCTGAAGGAAATCCAAAAGGCCAAGATCGAACAGGTGGAAGTCGCCGTAAACGACCTGGAAGGCGCCTTCATCGCCGCCGATGTGGTCGACATGTTGACCGGCGAGGTGCTGCTCGAATCCAACCAGGAGCTGACGGCGCCGGGCATCACGAAGCTGATGGAGAGCGAGATTGACACCTTCGAGGTGTTCTTCCCGGAGCGCGACGATGCGGGAACCGTGGTCTCGGCGACGCTCAAGAAAGACCCGGTGAAGTCGCAGAACGACGCGCTGCTCGAGATCTACCGCAAGCTTCGTCCGGGCGATCCGCCCACGCTGGACACGGCCACGCAGTTGTTCCAGGGCATGTTCTTCGACCCGCGCAAGTACGATTTTTCGCGCGTTGGCCGCATGAAGTTCAACATCAAGATCCACGACGACGCCGAGCACGCGCCGCCGGCGTGGCGCTCGAACCCGGAGAACAAGGACCGGCATCCGCTGGACCGCAAGATCCTCGACGCCGAGGATTTTTACGACGTGATCCGCTACCTGCTGAAGCTGCGCCGCGTGAGCAGCCTTTCGGTGGACGATATCGACCACCTGGGCAACCGCCGCGTGCGCGCCGTGGGCGAACTGCTCGAGAACCAGTTCCGCATCGGCCTGGTGCGCATGGAGCGCGCCATCAAGGAAAAGATGTCGGTGTACCAGGAGATGTTCGACGGCCATGCCGCACGACCTGGTCAACGCCAAGCCGGTCATGGCCGCGATCCGCGAGTTTTTCGGATCGAGCCAGCTTTCGCAGTTCATGGACCAGACCAACCCGCTTTCGGAAATCACGCACAAGCGGCGGCTTTCGGCACTGGGACCAGGCGGCCTTTCCCGCGAGCGCGCGGGGTTCGAGGTCCGCGACGTGCACCCCACGCACTACGGCCGCATTTGCCCGATCGAGACGCCGGAAGGCCCGAACATCGGATTGATCTCGTCGCTGTCGTGTTTCGCGCGCATCAACGAATACGGCTTCATCGAGAGCCCCTACCGCAAGGTGGTCGATGGCTTCGTGGTCGATGAAGTCAAGATCCTCAACCCCGGCGATACCAACCTGAAGGTGGGCGACGTGCACCGGCGGCCGGACGTGGACAAGCTCAACGGCGACATGGCGGCGAAGAAGAAACAGGGGGTGGAATCGGAAGCCCACTGCGAGTATCTGTCGGCCTGGGAAGAGGACAAGTACACGGTGGCTCAGGCCAACGTCGAGCTCGACGAGAGCCATCGCATCGTCGGGGACCTGGTGAACGCGCGGCAGGCGGGCAATTTCGTGCTGAAGCGCCGCGAAGAGATCGAATACATGGACGTCAGCCCGAAGCAGCTCGTCTCGGTGGCGGCCAGTCTAATTCCGTTCCTCGAGAATGACGACGCGAACCGCGCGCTGATGGGATCGAACATGCAGCGCCAGGCGGTTCCGCTGCTCAGGGCCGAGGCGCCGCTGGTGGGCACCGGAATGGAGCGTGTGACGGCGCGCGACTCGGGCGCGGTGGTGATCTGCAAGCGCACGGGCGTGGTGGATTCGGTGGATTCCGAGCGCATCATCGTGCGCGTGGAAGGCAACGTCCACGAGGGGCAGCTCTCGCGCGAGGTGGGCGCCGACATTTACACGCTGACGAAATTCAAGCGGTCGAACCAGAACACCTGCATCAGCCAGAAGCCCATCGTGGACAAGGGGCTCCGGGTAAAGAAGGGCGACGTGCTGGCGGATGGCCCGTGCACCGACAATGGCGAGCTGGCTCTGGGGCGCAACGTCCTGGTGGCGTTCATGCCGTGGCGCGGCTACAACTTCGAAGACGCCGTGGTGGTGAGCGAGAAGCTGGTCAAGGAAGACTACTACACTTCGATCCATATCGAAGAGTTCGAGATCGAGGCGCGCGACACCAAACTGGGCCCGGAAGAAATCACGCGGGACATTCCCAACATCGCCGAGGCGTTCCTGCGGAACCTGGACGAGAGCGGGATCATCCGCATCGGGGCCACGGTGAAGCCGGGCGACATCCTGGTGGGCAAGGTCACGCCCAAAGGCGAGACGCAGCTCACTCCCGAAGAGAAACTGCTGCGCGCGATCTTCGGCGAGAAGGCCGGGGACGTGAAGGACGCATCGCTCTACTGCCCGCCGGGCATCGAGGGAACGATCGTCGATTGCAAGGTATTTTCGCGGAAGGGCGCCGAGCTGGACGAGCGGTCGAAGACGATTATGCTCGAGCAGGAAGAGAAGCTGCGGCGCAACCTCGAAGACGAGAAGCGCATTCTCAACGACGAGCGCGCCAAGCGGCTGGCCATCCTGCTCGAAGGCAAACAGCTTCAGGCCGATCTGCACGACGAGAAGACCAACAAGCGCCTGCTGGCCAAGGGCGGCGACCTGACGCGCGAAGTCATCGAGAAGATGCGCGCCCGCGACCTGAAGCGAATGAAGCTGAAGGACAAAGATCCGCGGTTGAACGAGCAGATCGACGAAATCGAGGAGATGACCTCGCGGCAGATCGCCGTACTCGAGAAGATCACCGAAGAGAAGATCGCCAAGCTGAAGAAGGGCGACGAATTGCCGCCGGGCGTCATCAAGCTGGTGAAGTGCTACATCGCCATGAAGCGCAAGCTTTCGGTGGGCGACAAGATGGCGGGTCGGCACGGCAACAAGGGCGTCATCGCGCGGATCGTTCCGGAAGAAGACATGCCGTACCTGCCGGACGGTACGCCGGTCGAAATCGTGCTCAATCCGCTGGGCGTTCCTTCCCGCATGAACGTGGGACAGATTCTGGAAACGCACCTGGGGTGGGCGGCGACGAAGCTGGGCCGGCACTATTCGACGCCGGTCTTCGACGGCGCGACCGAGCGGGACATCAAGAAAGCGCTCGAGGAAGCCGAGCTGCCGAAATCGGGCAAGATCAAGCTGTACGACGGGCTGAGCGGCCTGGCGTTCGAGCAGCCGGTGACCGTCGGCTATATTTACATGCTCAAGCTCTCGCACCTGGTGGACGACAAGATTCACGCGCGGTCGATCGGCCCGTACTCGCTGATTACCCAGCAGCCGCTGGGAGGCAAGGCGCAGTTCGGCGGCCAGCGTTTCGGCGAGATGGAAGTTTGGGCGCTTGAGGCATACGGGGCGGCCTACATCCTCCAGGAGCTGCTCACGGCCAAGTCCGACGACGTGTACGGACGCGCCAAGATTTACGAAGCCATCGTGAAGGGCGAGGCAGCCGCGGAGCCGGGCGTGCCCGAATCCTTCAACGTTTTGATCCGCGAGCTCCAGTCGCTGTGCCTGGACGTGGAGCTCATGAAGAAGCCGCAGGAGCTGGTGGACACGGCGCTCGCGGCTGATTAGTGGCTTCGCCCGCCGGTTCGGATCGGCGGGCGGCTGATTAGTGGGTTGGCCCGCCGGTTCGGATCGGCGGGCAAGTTGGGCCGGTTTTAATAAGGAGACAAAGCCTTGTATCGATCCTCTCCGTACGACAGAGCAAACTTGATCGCGGACTTCGATTCGATTCGAATCAGTCTCGCTTCGCCGGAAAAGATCCGGTCCTGGTCCCACGGGGAAGTTACAAAGCCGGAGACGATTAACTACCGCACCTTCAAGCCGGAGCGCGACGGCCTTTTCTGCGCGCGCATCTTCGGACCCATCGCGGACTGGGAGTGCTTGTGCGGCAAGTACAAGCGCATGAAACACCGCGGCGTCATCTGCGACAAGTGCGGCGTCGAGGTGACGCTTTCGCGCGTGCGCCGCGAGCGGTTGGGACATATCGAGCTGGCCAGCCCCTGCTCGCACGTCTGGTTCTTCAAAGGACTCCCCAGCCGCATCGGCTACCTGCTCGACATCACGCTGCGCGAGCTGGAGCGGGTGCTCTACTTCGAGGCCTACGTGGTGGTGGATCCGGGCGAAGTGCCCAATCTCGGCAAGGCCGAGGTGATCAGCGACGAGCGCAAGCGGGCCCTTGACCAGGAGCACCCCGGCAAATTCGTCGCGATGATGGGCGCCGAAGGCATCAAGGAACTGCTGAAGCAGATCGACACGGAAAGCCTGAGTCTCGAAATCCGCGAGCGGATGAAGACGGAGCTGTCGCAGCAGAAGAAGCTGAAATACGCCAAGCGGCTGAGGGTGGCCGAATCGTTCCGCAAATCGGGCAACAAGCCGGAGTGGATGATTCTGGACGTGATTCCGGTAATCCCGCCGGAGCTCAGGCCGCTGGTGCCGCTCGATGGCGGCCGCTTCGCCACCTCCGACCTGAACGACCTTTACCGCCGCGTCATCAACCGCAATAACCGGCTGAAGAAGCTCATCGAGCTGCACGCGCCGGACGTCATCGTGCGCAACGAGAAGCGCATGCTGCAGGAAGCGGTGGACGCGCTGTTCGATAACGGCCGCCGCGGCCGCGTGCTGCGCGGGGCCAACAACCGCCCGCTCAAATCGCTCTCGGACAACCTGAAGGGCAAGCAGGGCCGTTTCCGCCAGAACCTGCTCGGCAAGCGCGTGGATTATTCCGGACGCTCGGTGATCGTGGTGGGGCCGGACCTGCGGCTGAACCAGTGCGGGCTGCCGAAGAAGATGGCGCTCGAGCTTTTCAAGCCGTTCATCTACCATCGCCTGGAGCAGCGCGGCCATTGCACCACCATCAAGCAGGCCAAGGAACTGGTGGAGCAGCAGGACCCGGTGGTGTGGGACATCCTCGAAGAAGTCATTCGCGACCACCCCATCATGCTCAACCGCGCGCCCACGCTGCACCGCCTGGGCATACAGGCCTTCGAGCCGGTGCTGGTTGAGGGCAAGGCCATCAAGATTCACCCGCTGGTCTGCACGGCGTTCAACGCCGATTTCGATGGCGACCAGATGGCGGTCCACATTCCACTGTCGCCGGAGGCGCAGATCGAAGCGTTGACGCTGATGCTGGCCTCGAACAACATCCTTTCGCCGGCGCACGGCACTCCCATCGCGGTCCCCACCCAGGACATGGTGCTGGGGCTGTATTACCTCACGAAATCGCGGCCGGGCACGAAGGGCGAGGGCAAGAAGTTCGCCTCGAAGGAAGACGTGCTGATCGCGCTCGAGATGGGCGAGGTGGAGACGCTGACGCCGATTACGCTGCGCTACTCGGGCCGCGTGATCGATCTGACCAAGGCATTCGACAATCAGAACATTCTGCACACCGAGCCTGCCGTCTACGAAAAGGTGGAGATGGCGACCACAGTGGGCCGCGTCATTTTCAACGACGCGATGCCGGAGGACATGCCGTTCATCAACGGCCTGCTCAAGAAGAAGGGCCTCTCGCAGATGGTTCAGTACACCTACCTGCGGTTCGGCCTGCAGACCACGGTAGCGATGCTCGACCGCGTGAAGGACCTGGGCTTCAACTACGCCACGCGCGCGGGCATTTCGATCGGCATCGACGACATGGTGGTCCCGCAGTCCAAGCCCGCGCTGGTGAAAGAAGCCGAGCGCGAGGTGATCGCGGTTCAGAACCAGTACATCGAGGGCGCCATCACCAATGGCGAGCGTCTCAACAAGATCATCGAAGTCTGGTCGCGAGTGACCGAGCGCGTTTCCGAAGAGATGTTCAAGACGATGGAAGAGGACGACCGGACGGGCCGCTACCTCAACCCGATCTACATCATGGCGGACTCCGGCGCGCGCGGTTCCAAGCAGCAGATCCGCCAGCTTTCCGGCATGCGCGGGCTGATGGCCAAACCCTCGGGAGACATCATCGAGACTCCCATCACGGCCAACTTCCGCGAAGGCCTGAACGTTTTGCAGTACTTCATTTCGACGCACGGCGCCCGCAAGGGCCTGGCCGACACCGCGTTGAAGACGGCCGATTCGGGCTACCTGACCCGCCGCCTGGTGGACGTGGCGCAGGACGTCATCGTGACCGAGAGCGACTGCGGGACCACCAAGGGAATCTACGTCGAGCCGATCGTCGAATCGGGCGAAATCATCGAAGCCCTGCGCGACCGCATTGTGGGCCGCGTGGCGCTCGAAGATCAGATCGACTACGAAGGCAACGTGATTGTCGCCGTCAACCACGAAATCACGGAAGAACTGGCCGCGGCGATCCAGACAGCCGGCATCGAGCGCGTAAAGATCCGCTCCGTGCTGACCTGCGAATCGAAACGCGGCGTCTGCAAGCTGTGCTACGGGCGCAACCTGGCCACGGGCCGGCTGGTGGAACGCGGCGAAGCGGTGGGCGTCATCGCGGCGCAATCGATCGGCGAGCCGGGCACCCAGCTCACCATGCGCACGTTCCACATCGGCGGCGCGGCTACCAGGGTCAGCGAGCAATCGACGCAGGACACCAAGTCGGACGGCTTTGCCAAGTACATCGGCATCAACACGGTTCGCAACAAGGCTGGCGAGCTGGTGTCGATGAACCGCAACGGCATCCTGGCGGTGGTGGACGAGAAGGGCCGCGAAAAGGAGCGCTACCAGGTGGTCTACGGCGCCAAGCTGCGCGTAGAGAATGGCGCCAAGGTGAAGGCCAACGAGATCCTGGTGGAGTGGGAATCCTTACACCTTCTCGATTCTGACCGAGGTCAGCGGAGTGGTCCATTTCAAGGACTTGATCGAGGGCATTTCGCTGCAAGAGCAGATGGACGAGATCACCGGCATGTCCCACTGGGTGGTGACGGATTCGCCGGACGAGAAACGCATGCCCACGTTGGTGGTCCGCCCGGCGGGCGGCGGCCGCGGCGAGGAAAAGCGCTACCTGATGCCGACCCACGCCCACTTGACGGTGAAAGAAGCCGAGGAAGTTCACGCCGGCGACGTGCTGGCGAAGATTCCGCGCGCCACCACCAAGACCAAGGACATCACGGGCGGCCTGCCGCGCGTGGTGGAGCTGTTCGAAGCGCGCAAGCCGCGTGAGACGGCCATCATCGCGGAGATCAACGGCGCGGTGAAATACGGCGAAGTGGTGAAGGGCCAGCGCAAGGTCATCATCCGCGGCGACGACGGACAGGAGCGCGAGTACCTGATTCCGCGCGGCGTCCACATCAACGTGCAGGAAGGCGAGCGCGTGAAGGCCGGCGATCCGCTCATGGACGGGCCGCGCAATCCCCACGACATCCTGGACGTTCTCGGCGAGACCGAACTGCAGAAGTACCTGGTCAACGAGGTTCAGGAAGTTTACCGGCTGCAGGGCGTCAACATCAACGACAAGCACCTGGAGACCATCGTCCGGCAGATGATGCGCTGGGTCCGGATCGAAGACATCGGCGACACGGAGTTTCTGCCGGAAGAGGTGGTCGACAAATTCCGATTCCGGGAAATGAACGAGCACACCATGGCGGCGGGCGGGCAGCCGGCGCAGGGCAAGGCGGTCCTGCTTGGTATCACCAAAGCGTCGCTTTCGACCGATTCGTTCATCTCGGCGGCATCCTTCCAGGAGACCACGCGCGTGCTCACCGAAGCCGCCATCAACGGCAAGGTGGACTATCTCCGCGGCCTGAAGGAGAACGTGATCATGGGACGGCTCATCCCCGCGGGGACCGGCATGGAGTATTATCGCCGGGTGCGGATCGCGGGCGAGGAGATCGAAGAAGAAGCCATGGCCGAGGCCGAGCCGCCCGTGCCCGAGGGTCTGGAAGGTTACGCCGACGAGACCCGGCTGCATTACGCGGGCGGGCTTTCGGAGACCGAGCCGGGAGTGGAAGTCGAGCCGTTCGACGCCGAGTAGACAGCGTCCAACACTTAGTGGAGAGCGCCGGGTGGCAACGCCTGGCGCTCTTTTTTTGTGCTTGCGCGGCCGGCTGCCAGCAGCCTAGATGCGACGGGGGTGGTGGCGCGGCCCACCCGATCTGCGGTACAACAGCAGGTTATGAAAGCCGTCGCGATCAATGGAAGCGCACGCAGGGATGGGAACACGGCCATTCTCCTGGGACACGTGCTGACCGAACTGGAAAAGGAAGGCATCGAGACCGAGCTGATCCAGCTCAGCGGCAAGAAGATCCACGGCTGCCTGGCCTGCCGGGAATGCTCGAAGAACAAGGACCACCGGTGCGCGCAAAAGGACGATTTTGGCAACGAATGCATAGCCAAAATGGAAACGGCCGACGGGATTATCCTCGGATCGCCTACCTATGTCGCCGACATCTCTCCCGAGATTAAGGCGTTGATGGACCGCGCCTGCCTGGTGGCCAAGGCCAACGGCGGCATGTTCCGGCGCAAGGCGGGGGCCGCGGTGGTTGCGGTGCGGAGGGCGGGCGCCATACACGCCTTTGACGCGTTGAATCACTTCTTCCTGATCGGCGAGATGATCGTGCCCGGCAGTTCGTACTGGAACATCGCGATCGGCCGGGAAGTGGGCGAAGTGGAACGCGACGTTGAGGGCATCGAAACGATGAAGACCCTCGGCCGGAACATGGCCTGGCTGATGAAGAAGCTGGTCTAGGCGGCGGCCCAGGCCCGATTTCATGTTGAAGATCCTGATTTCCGCGGGGGAGGCTTCGGGCGACCTCTACGCCGCGAGCCTGGCCGCGGAATTGCTTCGGCGGCACGCCGATCTGGAGTTGTTCGGATGCGCGGGACCGCGGATGCGGGCCTCCGGCGTGCGGGCCGTGGTGGAGGCCGAGAGCCTCGCCGTGGTGGGGCTGATCGAGGTGGTCGCGCACATTCCGCGGATCCGGCGCGAGTTTCACAAGTTGCTGGCAGCGGCGCGGGCCGAGCGGCCGGCGCTGGCCATCCTGACCGATAGTCCCGATTTCCACCTGCGGCTGGCGCGGCGGCTGAAGCGGATGGGAATCCCCGTGGTCTACCTGGTGGCGCCGCAGGTGTGGGCGTGGCGAAAGGGGCGGCTTCCGGCGATACGGCAGTCCGTCAACCGTTTGCTGTGCATCTTCCCGTTCGAGGAGCCATTCTTCAAGGAGCATGGCGTTCCGGTGACCTACATTGGCCATCCCCTGGCGCGGCTGGTGCGGCCGTTGCTCGGGCGGGCCGAGTTTTTCCAGAAGCACGGGCTGGCGGAGGACAGGCCGCTAGTGGCGCTGCTGCCCGGCTCGCGACAGGCGGAGGCGGCGCGGCACATGCCCGCACTCGAGGCCGCGGCGGCCGAAATAGCGCGGCAAACGCCTGTGAACCTGGCGCTGGGGCGTCCTAAGATCAGTTTTCGGGAACCCATTCCGGCGACATCCATCAAAGTAATTGAAGGTGAAACCTGGGACCTGCTGGCTCATGCCACCGTCGCTCTGGCGGCGAGTGGTACGGTGACGGTGGAAGCGGCCCTGCTGGGGACGCCGCTGGTCACGTATTACAAGGTCACGGCGTTGACCTGGTTCGCCGGGAAGTTTCTGGCGGACGTGCCCTTCTATTCGATGGTGAATCTGATTGCGGGCCGCGCAGTCATTCCCGAACTGATGCAAAATGAAATGACGGGGGAGCGGCTGGCGTCGGAGGCGTTGAAGCTTCTGAACAGCCCCGCCGCGCGCGAGGAGATGCGGCGCGGTCTGGCAGCCGTAGCGGAAGCGCTGACCGTTCCGGAGGACCCTATGGAGCGGGCCGCGGACGTCGTGGACCAGATTCTAGCAACCAACCGCTGACGGCAGCCTTCCAAGTGTAGGAAGATGATCGGGGAGAGACGGAGCATGGCTCGCAAGTTCTCGTTGGCGCTCGCTTTGCTGGGCGCCGCGGCGGTGTCGTCTGCGCAGCAGCGGCCCGCACGCATCGACGTGCAGCACTATGACATCGACGCGGAGGTGAATCCGCGGATGCAGACTCTCAGGGCGAAGGCGCAGGTGGACTTTGTCCCGCAAGAACAAACAGGCACCGCCACGTTCGAGCTCAATAACGCGCTCGACGTTTCCAAGGTGGAAGATGAGGCCGGGCGACCGGTGTCCGTAACGCGCGACCGGCAGACCTTCTCCGTGTCGTTGAGCTTTGCGCAGCCGCTCGAGAAGGGCAAGCCCGCGCGGGTGACGTTCACCTATGACGGCCGTCTGACCGGCAGCGAAGACTCGCCGGTTTTCGGCATCAAGTTCGCAGCCCTGCACGAGGACCACGGATTCCTGCTCTATCCGGCGCGGTGGTTCCCGGTGGCGGGCTACACCACCAGCCGTTTCACGGCCGATTTGCGGATCACGGTTCCGGACGGATACGACGTGCAGGCGCCCGGGATCGAGCGGCGCGAGACGGCGCCCGGCGGCGGCGTGGTCTACAGCTTCAAGTACGACCATCCCTCGTTTCCGGGGAGCATCGCCATCGTACAAGGCGACCCCGTGCGCATTTCGTCCGAAGGCGTGACCACCACGCTCTATTTCCGCGGGGCTGAGGCGGCGATGGCCAACGCGTGGGGACAGGAAACCGGCCGGATCATGGTCTACTTGACGGGCCTGTACGGCCTGCCGCCGCAAGCCAACCTGACCATCGTCGAAACGGAAGACGGGGCGGCGAACGGATACTCCGCGCCGGGGCTCATATTCCTTTCCCCACAGGGGATCGGCAAGCAGGTCTCGGTGAGGCTGCTCACGAACCAGGTGGCCCGGCAATGGTGGGGCACATTGGTATCGCCCGCGACGCGCGGCGGCCTGTGGCTCACCAACGGCATGGCGCGATACTCCGAGCTGCTGTACCTGGAGCACACCGGCGGGCCTTCCGCTTTCGACCCGGAAGCGCACGACCTGTACGTGGACGCCCTGACAATGAACGACGTTCCCATCAGCCAGACGGCACGGCTGGACGACTACTCGCCGGAGTTCTGGTCGCTGACGGCCAGCAAGGGCGCGGCCGTGCTGAACATGCTGCGCTATGTGATCGGCGATGCGGGATTCGAGAAGCTGGTGCACGCGTTCCCGGGCAAATACGCCTGGAGCGCTGTGAAGAACGAAGACTTCGAGAAAGCGACAGAGGCCATCTACGGCCAGAACTTGCGGTACTTCTTTCTGCAGTGGATTGAATCGAGCGGCGCGCCCGAGTTCAAGACGGAATACACCATCTACCGCACGCAGAAGGGCGGGCCCAAGGGCGAGGGCGGCTTCCGCATCATGGGCAAGGTCTCGCAGGACCTGGACACGTTCCGCATGCCGGTGGATTTGAAGATCGAGACCGAGGGCAATCCGGAGCAGCAGCGCATCGACGTGATGGGGACCTCGACGGAGTTCTCGGTCGATACGTTCGGGAAACCGAAGACGCTGACGGTTGACCCGGGCAACAAAGTGCTGCGGTTCAGCGATGCGATGCGCGTGCAGGTGGAGATCCGGCGCGGCGAGCAATTCACCGAGATCGGCCAGTTCAACGAGGCGCTGAAGGAATACCAGAAAGCGCTGGAGGTGAACCGGGCGAGCTCGCTGGCGCACTACCGCATCGCCGAAATATTCTTTTTGCAGAACAACTATCAGTCGGCCGCGAACGAGTTTCGCGAAGCGATCAACGGCAACCTGGACCCGAAGTGGACCGAGGTTTGGGCGCACATCAACCTGGGCAAGATTTTCGACATCACCGGGCAGCGGGAGCGCGCGGTGAGCGAGTACACGCAGGCGGTCCGCACGAAGGACGACACGCAAGGCGCGCAGGAAGAAGCGACGAAGTACTTGAAGACGGCGTTCGAGCGGAAAGCCACGGACCAGTCGTAGAAGACAGGCAAGCGCTTTTTGGGCCACGAATGAACACAAATAAACACGCATAAGCAAGAGAGCCGACTCGGATTTTATTCGTGTTCATTCGTGTTCATTCGTGGCCCCAATTCTTTTTAGGTTTTGCGGGGGCTGACCATGAAGAGCGTTCTTGTGCCGAAGCCGGGCGGCGCGTTCGCCATTACCGAGAAGACCATTTCCGATCCACCCGCGGGCACGGTGCGGCTGAAGGTGCGGGCCTGCGGCGTCTGCCACAGCGATTCGTTCGTCAAAGAAGGGCACTGGCCCGGCCTGGCGTATCCGCGGGCCCCGGGACACGAGGTTGCAGGCGTGGTGGATGCGGTGGGCGCGGGCGTCGAGGCGTGGAAGGCCGGGGACCGCGCGGGCGTCGGCTGGCACGGCAATCATTGCGGCGTCTGCGAAGCGTGCCGGAGCGGCGATTTTACGGCCTGCGCGCGGCTCGAGATCACGGGGATGAGTTTCGACGGCGGCTATCAGCAATACATGATCGCCCCGGAGCGCGGGCTGGCGCGCATCCCGGAAGCGCTGAGCTTCGCGTCGGCAGCCCCGTTGCTGTGCGCCGGCGTGACCACGTTCAACTCACTGCGGCACAGTGGGGCCGTGCCCGGCGACGTGGTTGCGGTCCACGGCATCGGCGGGTTGGGACACCTGGCGTTGCAGTTCGCGCGTCACTTCGGATTCCACGCGATCGCGATTTCGCGCGGCAAGGACAAAGAGGAATTGGCGTTGCGGCTGGGTGCGCACCGCTACCTGGACGCGGAATCGGTCAACGCGGTTGAAGAGCTGACTAAGCTGGGAGGCGCGCGGGTGATTGTGGCGACGGCTCCGAACAGCCGCGCGATTTCGCCGCTCGTCAACGGTCTGGGAAGGAACGGAATGCTGCTGGTCCTTGCGGGCACCAGGGATCCCATCGAGGCTTCGCCGGGCCAGTTGATACACAACCGGCGCAGGATTCAGGGCTGGCCTGGGGGCACGTCGCGCGATTCCGAAGAGACCATGAACTTCTGTGCGATTTCGGGCATCCGTCCGATGATCGAGGAGTTCGCGCTCGAGGATGCCGCGAAGGGCTACGACCAGATGATCAGCGGGCGGGTGCGGTTCCGATCGGTGCTGGTCAACGCTTAGCCCGCCAGGCTTCCCAGTCCTCGCCGATCGCCTCGGTCATGCGCGCCGCCGCTCGAAAGAGCCACTTGGCGGGCCTTTGCGCGAGATCCCGGCGAATCGCGCCCGCCTTCAGAGTGCCCAGGTGGACGTTGGCGGTCTCCCATCCCATGGCGCGCAGCAGGCGGATTTCGTCGCGCTGAGCGGGAAGCGCGGAGAGCTCGATGCGCGCGCAATCCGGGGCCAGGCGCCGGAGGATCCAGCGGCCTTTGAGCTTCACGTAGGGGTCGGCGCAGCGTATGGCGCGGTCCAGGATCTTTTGGTAGAGGACCTCGCTCGACCCCTTCTCGCCCTGGGCCCAGAAGCATGCGGATGGCGCCGCGGCTTTCGCCTCGCGTGCGATGCGGCCCCCCTGATACTCGGTGACGGCGACGAACCGCTGCCGGCCCAGGCTGCCTTCGCCCGCGACGCGGTGCGAGATTCGCAGGGGCAGATGAGGATCGGGCAGCAAGCGGCGAAGCGCCTTCACGGCGCCGGCCGGCACCTTGTCGGCCTTCGGCAACGCGTCCAGCTTCTCCCAGAACGGCAGGGGATCTTTGAGCCGGTATATGGCCATCTCGCGCAGAGCCGGATGACCCTCGGCCAATACGAACGGGCGTCCGTCGGCCTCGAGCGCCTTGGTGTAGCCCTCCAGAATTGCCTCGGCCGCTTCCTCGCGCCCCAGCGCCAGGCGGCTTTCGCGAATCGCCAGGTTGGCGCTCGATGCCAGCCGCACCAGATCGTTGGGGTAGGAGAGCCACCACACCTCGTCGAAATCGTTGATGCCCCACGCCAGGCGGCCCTCGGCGTCGCGCCAGGTTCCGAAATTCTCCACGTGCAGGTCGCCGACAGCCAGCGCTTTGGGGGCCGAAGCCAGATCCGCCGAGACCTGCGGCCAGAGTTGCGCCCAGCGGTAGAATGTACCGCGGAGAAACAGGAACGCGCTCTCGCGCATGTTCCGGTGCTTGAGGTCGAGATCCTTCTTGACGAGTTCGATCAGGCCGAAGAGCCAAGACTCGAACTGTGCGGTGGCGGGGCGGATCTTCACGAGCCCGCTGCCAGCTTTGGTGTGAGCAGCCATTGGAGTGTACCGTGCGGCTGGCGCGCCGTTCCATCGACGTCCAGCCGGAGTAGTGCGCCTTTTTTGAGATCGATCGCGAGCTCAGGAACTCCCAGAAGATACGCCGCGAGTTCGCTAAGCATCGGTTCGTGCCCGGCCAGAAGGATGGATTCCTCGTCGCCGCGATCGCGTATGTCCCGCCAGGCCGTCTCGGGCGAAGAGCCCGGGACCAGTGCGGTGGTGTGGACGACTGGCCTCTTGTGGCCGAGAACTTCGGCCGCCATTTCGGCGGTCTCGACGGCTCGGACGTAGGGGCTGGTCAGGATGAGCGAAGGGGCAACGCCGGCGGCCCGCGCGCGTTCGAGAACCGGGCGCAGCTTCCTGCGGCCCTCTTCGGTCAGGGCGCGCTTCTCGTCGGACCGGCCGGCCCGGCGCTCGTCGGCGATTCCGTGCCTCAGGATGTAGATTTCCATGCGCGTTTCCGGCGTGTCCGTTTGGGCGCCACCGCCACCGCTTCTTCGCGTTCGGGGCTGGGCCCGGCTCCGTCTCCCGTGAATCGCAGCGCCGCCACGTGCTGCTGCAGGTCCTTGAAAATCTCGTCAGCCGGGCGGCCGGCGTCCACTACCGTGAAGTCGTAGGGCTTGGCCATCCGGTCCAGCGCATCGATGATTCGCGACTGGTAACGGATGAAGCTCTGGTGCATGTCGGCGCCGAACCGCATGTCCATGCCGCTTTCCCAGTAGTCGAACGCCCCGCGGCCCAGCACCACGCGCGACACCAGATCGTCGACGCGGGCACGCAGGTAGTAGACGGCGTGCGGCACCAATGCGAAGCCGGCCACCTGCTCGATCCACTGGCGGTCTTCACCGCGGGCGGCCGCACGGGCCATGATCGAAAAAATGTAGCGGTCGATGAGCACGACGAAGCCGGCGCGCAGAGCCGGGATAATCTCGTTCTCCAGGCGGTCGGCAAAATCCGTTGTGTAGAACAGCGTCATCGCGATGGGGCCCAGCGTGTTGCCGCGCATCGCCTCTTTGATGCCTTTGCCCGCCAGGGCGGACCGCGCCATTCCGGTGTCGAGCACGGCGTGGCCTTCCTGCTCGAGCCACTGGCGCAGGCGCGCCACTTGCGTGCTGCGGCCTACGGCGTCGGGTCCCTCGATGACGATGAGCTTGCCGTGCAATTCCGCGGTGTCTACACCCGGAAGCGGCTCGCTATAGAATTGCAGCGGCTGCCGTACCGGCACTGGCCCCTCCTTCGGAAGTTCGCAGAACACCGGACTTCAGGCGCTGGCCCAGCGCTTCGACGACCGCCTCGCGCATCTGCCGCTGCTGCTCTTCGATGGAAAGCGTGGCGTCGATGATCCGAAAACCCATCGCGTCCGCCATGGCCTCGTACTCGTCCAGAATGCGGCCCTGGAAGATGCGGAAGCTCTCCACCACGTCGCGGCTCAGGCCCAGGTCCATGCCGGCCTCGTAATACTTGATGGCGTCGCGGCCGCCCAGGATGCGCTGAACGGCCACGTCCAGGGGCACGCGGAAATAGAAGGCCAGGTCGGGACGCAGGGCGAAGCGGTAGAGGTTGCGCACCCACCGGCGATTCACGCCGCGGGCCACGTCGCGCGCGAAGGCGGTGAAAGCGTAACGGTCCGCGCAGACGATGGCACCGGCTTTGACCAGCGGCAGAATGTAGCTTTCCGAGCGGTTGGCGAAATCCGTGGCGTGGATCAGGCTGAACGAAGTGGGCGTGAACATCTCCTTCTTCTTGCCCCGGCGCGTCGTCTGGCGCACCAGGGGAGAGGAGTTCCACTCGCTGAAGGCAACGGCGTAACCCTGCGAGCGCAGCCAGTGGCTGAGCAACGAAATCTGGGTGGACTTACCGGAGCCGTCTATGCCTTCCACCACGATTAACCGCCCGGCGTACCGGTTCGGAACAAAGAGAGCCATGAAGGGCCTGCGTTCACTATCATAGTCTAATAGATGCCCCGCTACGCTGCGATCGACATTGGGAGTAACTCCATTCGCATGGAGGCAGCCGAAGTGGTTCCCGGAAGCCCAACGCGCATTCTGGCTTCGGAACGGGAAGTAACACGTTTGGGCGAGAGTGTCTTTCAAACGGGGCGGATCAGCGAAGATGCGATCGTGCTGAACTGCGCGGTGCTGGCGCGTATGGCGGCCGCTTATCGGGCTTTGGGAGTAATCGGGTTTCGCGCCGTGGCTACCAGCAGCGTACGCGAGGCTCGCAATCAAACCGAGTTTTTGTCGCGTGCGTCGGAGGCGATCGGCGGACAGGCCGAGGTCATCACGGCGCGCGAGGAGGCGCGGTTGATCCACGCCGGCGTCGAGAGCCGATGGCCGCATCCGCGCCAACGCGTGCTGATCGTCGACATCGGCGGCGGCAGCGTCGAGATCGTCGCCGCCGAGAACGGCCACCTCCTCGACGCGATCTCGAAACCTCTCGGCGCCGTACGCCTGCGCGAGATCTTTCTAGCCTCGGACCCGCCTGCCGCGCGGGAATTGCGTCAGATGTCGGACTACATCCGCGAGCGCCTGGCGGGCGTGGCGCATCGCCTCGGAACGGCACACTGGGACCGCTTCATCGCGACATCCGGCACGGCCTCCACGGTGGCCAGCGCCATCAACGGCGCTCCGCGCTCGAAACGGGACGAGGCGGACCGCCTGCGGGTCCCCACCGCGCAGGTGCGCAAGCTCTATCGCAAGCTGAGCGAGCTGGGGCTGTCGGATCGCCGCAAGGTCCGCGGCATCGGCCCCAGGCGGGCCGAGATCGTGGTCCCGGGGGCGGCCGTGCTTCTGCGCATCCTCGAAGAGTTCCAGGCGCCGTCGGTCCACTATTCCGCCGCCGGCATTCGCGACGGCATCATCGCGGACCTTGCGGCTCGCGGCATCGGACGCGAGCTGGCGCAGCTCAATCGCGATCAGCGAAAAGAGGTGGAACGAATGTGCCTCCACTACGGCGTGCCGCTGAAGCACGCGCGGAAGGTGGCGGCGATGGCGTTCGACGCTCTTCCACGAGCTGCAGCCGCTGCACCAGCTTGCGCCGGGCTACGGGAAGCTGCTCGAAGCGGCCGCGTACCTCCATGACGTCGGACACTTCGTCAACGACGTGAGCCATCACAAGCACTCGTATTATCTGGTGGCGAACTCGGACATGTCCGGTTTCACGCGGGCGGAGCTGGAATTCATCGCGAACCTGTGCCGCTATCACCGCAAGGCGTCGCCTTCGCCCGACCACACCAATCTTCGGCAGCTCAGCCCGGAAGAACGGCAGGCGCTGCTGCTGATGATGCCCCTCCTGCGAATCGCCGACAGCCTGGATCGCAGCGGCGAGCAGCGCATCGCGGCCATCGACTGCCAGATCCGCAACGGGCAGGCGCTCATCCAGCTTCGGGCATCGGCGGATGTGGAGCTCGAACAGTGGGCCGCAGAACGTTCGAGCGATCTGTTCCGTCAGATCTTCGGCCGCCCGCTCGTGATCGCGAAACCGGCCAACTGACATGGGGAGAAAGGACGCGAACCCGCCCGCTGCCCCCACCATGCGGCGTCATGCTGCGCTCGAGACCGCGACTCTGTTGCGAAGGCTGGCGTACGAGGTAAGCCGCGCGTCGAAGTCCGGCGGCGAGGGGGCGGTCCACGATTTGCGGGTTGCCATCCGGCGGCTGGCGCAGTGCCTCCGGGTCTTCGACCAGTTCTTCCCGCACGGCAAGGCGCGGAAACTCCGGCGGGCGCTGAAGGAGATGGTTGACCTGGCGTCGGAGGTCCGCGACCGGGACGTCGCCACCGAGCTCCTGGCCAAAGCGAAAATCGCGCCGGAATCCGGATTACAGCAGCGGCTCTTAGAAGAGCGCAACGCGGCGCGCCGGGCGCTTGTAACAGAATTGAAACGTTGGGTGCGAAATAACTCATCGCGTAAGTGGCGCTCCGCCCTCGAGATATAAGTCGAGTAACATGCTCAAACACGACACACTCGGATGGGATCACCTGGCCAGCCCCGGATCGAACGCACGGCGCCGGCTGCCTGACTTAGTCCGAAGTTACTACGAGGACGGCCGAAAAGCGGCATCCAGCGACCCGGCGCCCGAGGCTTTGCACGATTTTCGATTGCGCACCAAGAGGCTGCGCTATACCGTCGAATTGTTTCGATCGTGTTACGGCCCGGGTGTAGAGCGCTGGCTGGAGTCCCTGCGGCAGATTCAGGGGCACCTCGGCGCGATCAGCGACTGCGATACTACGCGGCAGATCTGCCGGGCCGCGCTACCGGAGGCTTCCCCCGGCCGTAAGCGGATGGAGACGTACCTCGACACGCAGGCCGCGCGGGAGGCGGCCGCATTCCAACGCCACTGGCGGAGCGAGTTCGATAAGCCGGGCGAGGCCCGCCGATGGGAGACTTACTTCGGCAGAAAGACGAAGTAGCCCGTTAGCCGCCCGGCGAATCGTGCTCGCCGGTGCCGCCGAGTTCTTCCACCTTGGTGCCCTTGCAATCGATCCGCTGCGGAATCGCACCGCGCGCGTTCATCTGATCCTCGGTGGCGCCCAGGCCTCCGGTGTGGGCTCCGGCGCCAGCCGCGGTTGACGCCTCGGCGGGCGCGGCCGCGCCCTCCATGATGCTGCGCAGCAGACCTTCGAGCGGCGCGAGCAGCGGGGCCAGCTCCGCGTGATCGAGCGGGCGGCAGAGATCGAGCGCCGACGCGGCAGCCAACACGGTCCGTCCGCCCTCGGTGTAGGCCGCAACACGGCAGGGCAGGAAGGCGGAGAATCGCATGTCGGCCGCCAGCAAGGCCGCGTAGAGTTCCGGGGCGCAAATCGAGAACACGAAGGCGTCCCCGGCTGAGGCGGAGCCGCGCATGTGCTGGCCGATATGGGTGACGGCAAGCACGCTCGATCCCTCGCGTTGCGCGGCGCGGCGCACCGCGGCCTCGGCGGCCGAAAGCGGCTGTTCGGAAGCTACCTGGAGCATGACGCACCTCCGGGATTCGTTCTGACTCAGCATACCCGATTCGCGCGGGGCCAGCGAGTGCTTGCCCGCTCACGCCGCCCAAATATGCAGCCGCCACATCTCCGCGAACTGCCGGAAAGCCTCCGGACGCCGCCGGCCCAGCGCCAGACGCACCAGCGCGGCGGCGACCCACGCGAGATAGGCCACGGTCACCCACCAGTGAATGTGCCGCGCGATGAAGCCGGCCCAGCCGGGGCCGGGTGGAATCGGCGAGAATCCGAACTGCACGCCCCACAGGCCGAACAACGTCGCCGCTTCCCACCAGGCCAGCTCCATGTTCAGCAGAAAGACCATGCCGACCAGCGACTGGCCGATCGTCATGAGCAGCTCGAGCTCCTGCTGCCCGTTGAGCGGAATCGTCGAGAGCCGGCCGCGGCTGATGGAGTAGACAATGGGCAGCATGGCCGCCAGCAGCGTCCACTGATTGATGTTGCTCGATACCATGTTCATCAGCGCGATCGATGCGCGGTCCACCGTTCGGGCCCAGTAAAACGCCGAAACCTTTTCGGGGAATTCAGAAACCAGCGGCGCCACCCACTGCACGAAAAGGAAGCTAGGCACGCCGAGCACGGCCGAGATCGCGAGCAGGCTGCCTAGAAATGGCTCGGCCGTCAGGTAGATCAGCAGGCCGCCGGCCACGAAGAAACCGGCGATCAGAAAAATGCGAAGCCGCCGCGGCGCTTGCGCCAGCGTGCGCGGGACCGCTTCCAGGTCGTCGATGCCCTCGGCCTCCTCGGCCGGCATACGCCGCAGCACCGCCAGGTAGGCGACATAGATGGCGATGAGGACCGCCGCGTCCGTCGCGGTCAGTGTCGCCTTCCACCAGATGAAGCCCGCGTAAACCAGCGGCGCGAGCAGCCCCATCACCTCCACCGAGTGATGAGCTTCCAGGCGTATGCGCCGCATGGGCTTTCCATAACGGCGGCGATGGAAGAAGGCCGCGACGCAGTAAATCATCGGCCAGCCCAGGCCTGTCAGCAGACGCAACGCGCCGGTCAGGTTCGCCAGCAGCAGGTCCACACGCTGCTTCCAGGCCAGCACGAATTCGACGGCGAACTCCGGCATCGTCTGGAGCCAGGCCAGAATCGCCAGCGCGAAGGCCTGCGCGATGAAGAACTGAGCGGCTTCGGCGGCCCAGGCGATCAGCATCGCCGCCAGAAGGATGGCCGGCGCCGCCCAGAGAGCCGTGCCGGGCGCCGCCCGTTCGAGAGGAACCACGGCCACGAGCGCCACAGAGAAGGCGAGGCCCGCTCTACTCGAACGCGACGTCATGATCCTTGTCGAGCGCGGAGTGCTTCTGAAATTCGGGTCGAGGGTTCGGATAGTCGGTACGGTAGTGCGCGCCGCGGCTTTCCTCGCGTGCGAGCGCACAGCGGGCCACGATCTCGATTGCGGTGCGAATCGCGCGCAGCTCGAACAGTTCGCGATTCGGACTGGCGGATGGTTCGAGCGAAATCCGGGCGAGGCGCTCGCAGGTCTCGGCCAGTTCCTGGCCCGACCGGATGATGCCGCAGCGCTCCCAGGCGATCTTCCGCAACTCGCGGGCGGAAACGCAGGGGAACCGCGGCTCGGCGGGTGGCGGCGCTTCGACCAGGGGCGCCCCGGCGAACTCGCGCATTGCGGCTCCGGCGCGCGCACCGAAGACCACGCCTTCCAGCAGCGAATTGCTGGCCAGCCGGTTCGCGCCGTGCACACCTGTCGAAGCGCACTCTCCGGCGGCGAACAGACGCGGCACGTTGGTGCGGCCTTCGAGGTCGGTACGTATGCCGCCCATCGCGTAGTGCGCCGCCGGGTGCACTGGCGCGGGGCATTCCGCCAGATCCAACCCGTAGTGCATGCACGTCTCGTAGATGCGCGGGAATCGCGAGACCAGAAGCTCCCGGCCCAGATGGCGGACGTCGAGCAGCACTTCCTCCTCGCCGCGCAGCCGCATCTCGCTAACCATGGCGCGGGCCACCACGTCGCGCGGCGCAAGGTCCGCCAGCGGATCGTAGCGCGACATGAACCGCTCCCCGGCTCCGTTGAGCAGATAGCCGCCCTCGCCGCGCAACGCCTCGGAGAGCAGGAACGCCGGAGCGCCCGCCACGTGCAGCGCCGTGGGATGAAACTGGATGAACTCCAGGTCGCCGATCTTCGCGCCGGCGCGGTAGGCCGCCGCTACGCCATCGCCGGTGGCGACGTCCGGGTTGGTGGTCACCAGATAAAGCCGGCCGAGACCGCCGGTGGCGATGAGCACGGCGCGCGCGTAAAGCGGCATCCAGTGCCGCACCGAGCGGTCGCAGACCGCCACGCCGGCCACTTCGCCGCCCTGGGTGGTCAGCAGGTCCGTAACGGCGGCAAAGCTGCGGAACTCGATATTCGGAATGGAGGCGGCCTTGTGGTACAGAGTGCGCGCGATTTCGTGTCCCGTGGAGTCGCCGTGGGCGTGCAGGATGCGGCGCCGGCTGTGAGCGGCTTCGCGGCCGAAGGCAAGTTTGGAGCCTTCGCGGTCGAACTCGGCGCCCCACTCGATCAGCTCCTGTATGGCGGCCGGGCCCTGCTCCACCAGCGTACGGACGGCCTCCGGATCGCACAGCCCATCGCCGGCCGCCAGCGTGTCCTGCTCGTGCAGCTCCACATCGTCGTCCTCGCTGAGGGCGACCGCAATGCCGCCCTGGGCGTACTCGGAGGAGGATTCCTTCAAGCTGTCCTTGGCGACGACGAGCACTGTGCCCGCCTGGGAGAGCTCGATCGCCGCGCGCAAGCCCGCCACACCGGCCCCGACCACTAGAAAATCCGCACTCATCCTTTTCAGTATCCGCTATGGCGTAGGGAGGCGGTTCCGCCTACATCGCCGTCTGCGTGCCGTCGATCTTCTGCGGGCCGGCCAGGTACAGGAAGCGGCGCAGGCGGAACGAGAACAACGCGGAGAACGCGCCGGCCCACCGGACCTTCATCCCGGCGACGAAGCCGAAGTGCTTGCTCCCGTACGTGGCGGCGCCCAGCGTCCAATCCGCCGCGAGCAGTTCGAGCGCTAGCGCCGGCATCGTCCGCCTCACATCGTCTTCGGCGTGCCAGATGGCGCCGGCGCCCGGTGCGAACAGCGTCTTCTTCCCCGCCCTGCGGATCTGCAGCGCCACCTCGGCATCCGCCCAGGACTGCGCGTAGCGCTCGTCGATGTAGCGCAGGCCCTTCAGGAAGTAGGCGCGCACCATCAGCGCCCGAAAGCCGGCGAACTCCACGGCGGCCACATTCGCCCCGGCGTCCTCGGTCGGCGGCGCGGCTTCGAAAGCCCCGGCCGAGGCTATGGCGCGAAGGCCTGCGCGGCGCGGCAGCTTGTACACATCCCCAACCGGCTGCCCATCCGGCGTCGCGAGCGCCGGGCTGACGGCCACAGCATCGGGCGCCTGCTCCAAGTGCGCCGTGAGAGCCGCGACGGTGTCTGGCAGAACTTCCGTCTTCGGGTTCAGGAACAGCAGGAACTCGCCCTTCGCCGTGCGCATTCCGATGTTCAGCGCTTTCACGAAACCGAAGTTGTGCGGAAGCCGCAGCGGCGTCACGCCCGGGAAGCTGTCGATCGTTTCGACGCTCTCGTCCATCGAGCCGTTGTCCACCACGATGATCTCGAAGGTCGCGCGTCCCGCCGATCGCTCAAGCGCCTCCAGGCATCGCCGCAAAGCCCCCGCCATGTTGTAGGACACGACGAGCACCGACGTTCGCAGCGGGATTGGGGTCTCTTCCATCCGAAATGCAATAATACCGCACCCCCGCCGGCGGAGGGGTCACGGACCAACGGGAGCCGCAGGACGGTGCTCCGGCGCGCCGAAAAGCGCACTCGGTGCGGTGAGGATGGCCATATTGTCCAGCATGATGGTGCTGGCAGGCTCGTTCTTCCAGACGCCTGCGCCCACTACACGAACCCCGATCGATGGCTGGGCGCTTTCTCCACAGATGTCGTAGCGGTTGGACTGCACCGTTCCCTCGTCATGGATGAACTCGGTTCCATCGGTCGTCCCACCGTCGTCGATATTGACGTTCCAGTTCAATATGGAGTGGTACACCATGGCGCCAGGACCAATGACCACGCCCTTTTCGCCCGACGCAACGTTGAGGCCGAACTGCAGGAACTTGTTGTAGCCGAAACTGTTGAACTGGGCGTCCGGCGCTAGGGACATCTCCAGCCCGGCCGAGCAGTACTTCACGTCCACGGCCTGGAACAGGTTGCGTTCGAACCAGCCCTGTTCCAACTGGGCGAAGATGCCGTGGGAGCCCGGCTGCTTGTTGCATTGGATGTAAAGGTCGCTGAAATTGGCGCTGGTGACGTCGCCGGTCAGGATGGCGGTGGTCCCCGGCGTTTCGAGCTCGATCGACACGCCTTCAATCGCGCTGTGCGTATCGATGGTGAATGGCCGCATCCGGAAATCGATCGCGGCCGAGCCGGGCGCGCCGGTGAAGTGCAGGCGGGTGGCGCGGCCGCCCTGGCCAACCAGACGCAGACCGGGCCGGTTCAACACAATCGTGTCGGAATACGTGAAGTCGCCGGCCGGCAACTGGATCGTGCAGCCGCTGGGACAGGCTGCGAGCTGACTCTGTATGCTCGATTGCAAATCGAAGCCCTGCGCGGCGGCGGGCGGTATCGCGACCAAAACAGGACTCGCAACGAGAAGAAGGTTAAGACAAATTCGCACAGCTTGATGCGGTCTTTCGTACTAAAGCGGTCGGAGTCCAAGTATACCGTCGCTGTCCGAAATTGCCTATGCCCGCAAGCGGAACGCCGGGTTCCCACGATTGTAGGCAGGCGAAGCTTTCATTTTTAGTGTTGATTTCGGGGCATTCTGGGTGCATTATCGTATGCGGTGAGCACCTCGAAGTGTTGCCTGAGAGCGGCGCTGTTAGCCGCGGCGATCGGAACCGCGCTCCTTGCCCAGGACCCGCCGCCCGCGTCCTGCACGGAACAGAAGTTGGGCACGCTTTGGCCCGCCGAGGCCAAAACCGACCACAACATGGCCCGCCAGTTGATCCAGACCGGAGAGCTGTATATGTGCCAGATCGGGCCGAAGCGCACGATGTGGAAGCTGCTATCCGTCAACATCCGCACACTCGAGGCCCGTTCGCGCAAGAAGAATCCCGACGAGGGCGTTCCCGCCAGCGCCCTCCGCCTGCGCCTGGCCCGGCGCTAAAATGGACTGCCAGACGGAGGCAGCCATACGGAACACCGCAACTTCGTAGACGGCAAGTTCATTCCATCGAGCGGCAAGGACCGCATCGAAGTTACCAACCCCTCGACAGGACGCCCCATTTGTACGGTCCCGGAGAGCACCGCCTCCGATCTGGACGCTGCGCTCTCGGCCGCCGCGGCGGCGCAACGCGACTGGGCGAGGCGGCCGGCTGTAGAACGCGGCAAGGTCCTGCGCGCCATCGCGGCCCGCATCCGCGCAAACGTGGAGCCGGTGGCCCGGATCATCGCCGAAGAGCAGGGCAAAACCTTGGGCCTGGCCCGCGTCGAAGTGGCCTTCACCGCGGATTACCTGGACTACATGGCCGAGTGGGCCCGCCGCATCGAAGGCGAGATTCTCGAAAGCGACCGGCCGGGCGAGACCATCTTCCTCTTCCGCCAGCCCATCGGCGTGGTGGGCGGCATCCTGCCGTGGAACTTTCCGTTCTTCCTGATCGCGCGCAAGGCCGCGCCCGCGCTGGTGACCGGTAACACGATTGTCATCAAGCCCAGCGAGGAAACGCCGCACAATGCCGTCAAGTTCTGTGAACTGGCTGCCGAAGCCGGCCTGCCGCCGGGCGTGATCAACGTGGTTCACGGCCGCGGCGCAACGGTGGGCCGGGCCTTGGCAGGGTCGCCGCGTGTGGGCATGATCAGCTTCACCGGCAGCGTCGAGACCGGCGCCGCGGTCATGGCCGCCGCCGCACCCAACATCACCAAGGTCAACCTCGAGCTCGGCGGCAAGGCGCCCGCTATCGTTATGGGCGATGCCGACATCGACCTGGCCGTCGGGGCCATTAAGAGCTCGCGCGTCATCAACAGCGGCCAGGTCTGCAATTGCGCCGAGCGCGTCTACGTCCAGCGCGCCGCCGCGGGCGAGTTCATCGACAAGCTGACGGCCGCCATGAAGAACACCCGGTTCGGCGATCCGCTGGCGGATGAATCGGTCGATTATGGCCCGCTCATCAACGAGGCCGGATTCCGCAAAGTGGACGGGCTGGTGCGCCGGGCCGTGGAAGCCGGGGCCGTGGTCGCGACCGGGGGCCGCCGTGGCGAGGGCGAGGGCGGCTACTACTATGAACCCACCGTCCTCACCGGCTGCCGGCAGGACATGGAGATCGTCCACCGCGAAGTCTTCGGGCCGGTGGCGCCGGTGGTGGTGTTCGACGAGATCGACGAGGCCATCGCCTTCGCCAACGATTCCGATTACGGGCTCACCTCTTCTCTCTACACGCGCGATCTGAACGTGGCGCTCAAGGCCTGCCAGGAGATCCGTTTCGGAGAGACCTACATCAATCGGGAGAACTTCGAGGCCATGCAGGGCTTCCACGCCGGCTGGCGCAAGAGCGGCATCGGCGGCGCGGACGGCAAGCACGGCCTGTACGAATTCACCCAGACGCACATGGTCTACGTGCAGCGCTCCTGAGGGGCGGCGGCGCGGCTCACTGCCACGTATCGAGTTCAACCGTCTGCGACGGCTTGAGCCAGGGCGTGTAGTTTGTGTCCGTCGCCACGTCCGGAGCCGCAACCGGCCAGGACCACCAGAAGTTGCCCTTCATCACCGCTGTCTGCTTGCTCCAGACCTCGTACATCGCTTCGTAGCAATTCTGCTGCTCCGTGTCGTCCACGATGCCGGTGACCTTGCCGTCGGGCGTAAACTGCCACGGCTCGATGTTCGTGCCGGATGCGCTCATGTAGCCGATCTCGGTGAAGATCAGGGGCTTGCCCGGGTGCGCAGCGGCGAAGTTCGACACGTCCTGGACGATGTTCTCGCCCCAAAGGTTCGAAGACCAGGCGGCGACAAGCTGGGCCAGCGTCGGATCGGCGTGATTGGTCAATGGGAAATAGGCGTCCAGGCCCATGACGTCCACCTGATCCCAGAAGGAAACTGACGTGAATTCGTCGGTGGCCGACGTGGCGTTGGAGGCATAAGCGAGCAGGCCGGTGTATCCGCCGCCCGAAGCGCTGCGGATCGCGGCGATGACGCTCTCCCACGCCGTCTTATTCGCGCTGCCGCTCATGGATGCGTACTCGGTGCCGAAGCACAGCATCTCGACGCCATTGCTCTGCGCGAGCTGTGCGTAGTGGGTGATGAAGGTGGTGAAGCTGGCGAACCAGGCGGCCGTGTTGCTCGGGACAATCGCTCCCCGCCAGGTGCCGTCCAAACTGTCCACGTGCGGCTTCAGCATCACCTTGACGCCCTTCGCGTGCAATTCGGTGATCGCCGCGATGACGTCGGCATCGCTGGGAGTGCTGCCCGATTGCGGCGCGATAGTAGTCGAGGTCTTGTTGGCCATGTATTGAGTCACCAAAACGCCAGCCCAACTGGCGCCCGTGGCGGCAAGCGCATCCTCGGAGGTCTTCGCGCTCCCTCCGCTGTATTCACCGGTTGACCAGGAGACCAGCGTGAGGCCGTTGTAAGTGAAGCCGGATTTGTTCGCGGCAATCACCGTCACCGCCGCCGTGCCCGATTTCGTCGAATCCTCCGCGGAGGTGGCGGTGATGGTCACCGGTCCGGTAGCGCTCGGGGCCTGGAACATGCCGGTCGCGGAAATCGTGCCGGCGGTGGCCGACCAGTTCACGGCCGTGCTGAAGCTCCCGGCCCCCTCGACCGTCGCCGTGCATTGCTCGGTGCTCCCTTCCGTCGGCGTCGCGTCAGGACAGGTAGCGGTCACCGAGGTGATGGTGGGCGTCGGCGTTGGAATCGGGGTCGGCGTCGGTGTCGGAGTCGGGGAGCCCGGAGGCGCGAAGTACCCGTTGATATCCAGGATCACGTTCGTCTGATCCGTGACGAAGAGGCTGATCGCTCCGCCCGTCCCCGCCGGAATGATCGCCGCGTTTGCCACCACCGAGCCATCCGGAGAGTTCAAGGTCGAGACCACCGGCTGCGTCATGCCCGTCGGCCACGCCGTCAGGTAACCGAGCGCGGCGCTGGGCACCACCGTGACGTTCATCGAATACGCCGCCGCCAGCGCCGGGATGTTGCAGGCGCTCGCCGGGATCGCGAACGAGCGCGCCGTGCCGGCTCCCATCACCGGACCGCCAAACGGGCCCGCGGGATTGCGAGTGTCCGCCACGCGGCATGGCGTCACCGGATAGAAAGAAAGCTCGCCGGCGCCGCCGGGCAGGCCGAAATAGCCGTTGATGTCCAGGACTGCGTCCGTCGGGTCCGTCACGAAGACCGAGATCGCCCCGCTGGTCCCCGCCGGAACGATCGCGGCATTCGCCACCACCTTGCCGGTCGGGGAATTCAACGTGGAGACCACTGGCTGCGTCACCCCGGTAGGCCACGTCGTCAGATAGCCGAGATAGCCCCGAGGCACCACCGTGGCGTTCAGCGAGTACGCGCTCGCCGTGGAGGGAATGCCACAGCCGGCCGCGGGAATCGGGAAGGCCCGGCTCTGGCCGGCCTGCATGGTTGGACCGCCGAACATACCGTTGGCCGCCCGCGTATCGGCCACGCGGCAGGGCGTCGCGGGATAGAAGGAATACGAGGCCGCACCGCTCGAGGAATCGAAGTAGCCGTCAATGTCCAGGATGACGTCGGTGGGATCGGTGACGTAGACGCTCACCGCTCCGCTGGTACCGGCCGGTACGAGGGCCGCATTGGCCACCACCTGGCCGCCGAACGAGTTCAAGGTGGAGGCGACGGGCTGCGGCTGCCCGGCAGGCCACAGCGTCAGGTAGGAAAGCGGGCCATGCGGCGCCACCGTCACGTTTAAGGAATACGCCTGGGCCGTCGCGGGAATGCCGCAGCCGCTCTGCGGGATGGCAAAAGACCGCGTAGACGCCGCCGCCATGGAAGGACCGCCGAAAGCACCGTTGGCGTTGCGCGTGTCCACCACACGGCACGGAGTCACCGGAACGAACCGCAGAACCGGAGGTGCGGCGCCGGCCGCCTGCTGCGCCGAAACCCGCCGGGGCGACAGCAGCATCGCCATCGCCGAGCACAGCGCCACCAGAAGCGCCAAATAAACGGCTAGAACGCGGTTGCGCGTCACGGCTTCACCCCCGTGTCGGTGAGACACCAGCTCACGGTCTCAACCTCATCGCCCACCACAATGCCATCCGACCCGCCCACCGTGCGGCCGGCGGAGCATTCCGCCTTCGCCGGGCAGCCCTTCTCGCAGCCCACGATTTTCGTCACGCGCAAGCGGTAGTGCGTCTTGTCGATCGCTTCGACCGTGGCGCAGTAGCCGCTGCCGCCCCACGGCCGCACGCAAACCGTATCGCCCACCGAGCTGCCCGTCGAACGCGCCCCAGCTTGAAGCAGCATGGCGGCAACGTCGTTGTGGCCGGACCGCTCGGCGGCTTTGAGCGCCGTCCCAAATCCGCGCGAGGAGATGTTCAGATCGGCGCCGTAGGCGATCAACACACGCGCGGCATCGATCCGGCCCTCTCCTGCGGCTTCAATCAGCGGCGTTTGTCCGTTGTGAGCGCTGGCGTTCACGTCCGCTCCGTGCGCAATCAGCGCCCGCATCGCAGCCAGTTGTTCCGCCGCTTCCGCATCCATCAGGGGAGTGCGGCCGTCCTTGTCGCGGGCGTTGACGTCGCCCCCCTGTTTCAGCCGCGTTTCGATCGCCGCCACGTCGCCAGTTCGCGCAGCGTTGTGCAGGCCGGCCTCTGCGGAGGTTGTCTGGGCCACCGCCGCAGGCCCGCACGCCAGGGCCAGGAGTGTGAGGATCGCAGGTCGAAAGCTATTCATGGTCCTGACGATTTTACCACCGGGACCCACCATCGGCTGTTCCGTCCTATACTCGAACCGATGATCCATCGCGGGCTAGCGTGGGCTCTCCTGGCGTTAGCTGTTGGGATTTGCCGGGCTCAGGAACCGCCCTCCGACACAGCCACCTTCGGAACCACGGTAGTGATTCCGTCCGGCCTCCGCGGCGACATTTACTTCCTCAAGGATGATACCTATCGCCTTCCAGACTTCAAGAAGCTGGAACCCGTTGGCACCATCTGGACCAACTCGCTGAACGTCCCGCCGCGCCACTGGACCGCTGGGTTCCCGGGCGTCACCAAGCGGCACGAGTGGTTTGCGATCGATTACACCGGCCGATTCTATATCCAGAAGCCGGGTCCGTACAGATTTGCGCTGGAGTCGGACGACGGCTCGAAGCTCTATATCGACGACGTGCTGGTGCTCGACAATGACTGCCGGCATCCGGCGATGGCGGTTGCTGCCACCGTCCCCCTACCGGGCGGGATCCACAGAATCCACATCTCGTACTTCCAGGGCCCTCGCGACTGTCTGGCGCTGGTCCTTGCCGTCCAGGAGCCGGGCGGAACCTGGCAGGTTTTCAACACCGAGGATTTCAAGCCGCCCTCGAATCCCGAAGATTGGGCCTACGGCGACCCGAGCGAGTTGAAGACTCCTCCCGATCCCGACGCGGGCCGCACGAAACTGCGGGACCTGTTGAATGCGCCACCGAAGTCAACACCCAAGCCCGCCAAGAACCCCAAGGAACCTGAGCCCTGCGAGGTGTGGATTCCGCAACGGACGTGCGGCCCCGCGCGCTGAAGCGAGTGCTATCATCGCGGACTGGAGACCAGTCATGCATCCCAGATCCGCCCTGCTCTTCTGCTTCCTTCTTTCGGCCTTGTCCACCGCGGCCCAGCCCGCGGCCATGCTCAACGACCCCGTAGACGTGAGCCCCGATTTCCACGACTTCGCCAACACCTACTTCCTGGCCGACCACCTCTCCGGCTTCGATCCCGCCACCGGAACCGGCACGCTCGAGTGGCAGCGGAACCACCTCTATCCGCGTGTCGCGTTCAACACCATGCAGGGCGTACTGCAGCCGTTCCGCGGCCTGACCTTCCCCGAGGTCGAATACGCCGTGAACCCCGCGCTGCCGTTCTCCATCCAGTTCGTTTCGCCACGCACCGTTCGGATCCGCCTGCGCACCGGCCTCGAAGCCAAGCCTCCAGCGGGGGAGCTGATGCTCGTAGGTGAGCCGCCCACCGACCATTCCTGGCAGATGGCCCGCATCGACGGCGGCTATCGCTACACCAGCCCGGCCGGCTCGGTGACTGTCTACGAGAAGCCCTGGCATATCGAGTTCCGCGACGCGACGGGCCGCCTGCTCACGCGCACCAATCATGGGTCGGACAACAACCGCACCCAGGTCCCTGTACTGCCGTTCTCCTTCATCCGGCGGCCATCGGATTATTCGCGAAGCATGGCGGCGGTTTTTTCGCTCTCGGCTGGGGAGAAGCTCTTCGGCTGCGGCGAGTCGTTCACCGAGCTGAATAAGCGCGGCCAGAAGATCGTTCTCTACACGAACGACGCGCAGGGCCCCGAGAGCACGCGCATGTACAAGCCCATCCCGTTCTTCCTGAGCGACCGTGGCTACGGGATGTTCGTCCACACTTCGGCACCCGCCACTTTCGATTTCGGCGTAAGTTACCAGGGCACCAACACGCTGATGCTGGGCGACGACGAGTTGGACCTGTTCGTCTTCCTCGGCCAGCCCAAAGACATCCTCAACGAGTACACCAACCTCACCGGCAAAGCCCCCATGCCGCCGCTTTGGAGCTTCGGGCTGTGGATGAGCCGCATCACCTATTTCTCGGAGGACGAAGTTCGCGGCGTGGCCGCCAGGCTTCGCGAAGAGAAGCTGCCGGCCGACGTCATCCACATCGATACCGGCTGGTTCGAGCACGACTGGCGCTGCGACTACCAGTTCTCCTCCACCCGCTTCAAAGACCCGGCCAAGATGATCGCCGACCTGAAGCAGCAGGGCTTTCACATCTCGCTCTGGCAGTTGCCGTACTTCGTACCGAAGAACCGGCTCTTCCCGGAAATCGTCGAAAAAGGCCTCTTCGTCAAGGACGGCAAGGGCAACCTGCCGTTCGAAGACGCGGTCCTCGATTTCTCGAATCCCGCCACAGTCGCGTGGTACCAGGCGAAGCTGGCCGGCCTGCTGAAGATGGGCGTGGGCGCCATCAAGGTGGACTTCGGCGAATCCGCGCCCTTCAACGGCGTCTACGCCAACGGACGCACCGGCTTCTACGAGCACAACCTTTACCCGCTGCGTTACAACAAGGCCGCGGCGGACATCACCCGCCAGGTGACCGGCGAGAACATCATCTGGGCGCGCAGCGCCTGGGCCGGCAGCCAGCGCTATCCCCTGCATTGGGGCGGCGATGCGGCCACCACCGATATCGGTATGGCGGCGACTCTCCGCGGCGGTTTGTCGCTGGGCGTGAGCGGCTTTAGTTTCTGGAGCCATGACATCGGCGGTTTCGCCGGCTACGCGGGGCTGAACCAGGAACTTTACCGCCGCTGGTTGCCTTTCGGAATGCTGACCTCGCACAGCCGTTGCCACGGCGCTCCGCCCAAGGAGCCCTGGCTGATCGGCCCCGCGTTCACCGAAGATTTCCGCCGCGCCGACGAGTTGAAGTATCGCCTGATGCCCTACGTCTACGCCCAGGCCAAGGATTCGAGCGAGCGCGGCCTGCCCATGCTGCGCGCCCTCTTCATCGAGTTCCCCGGCGACCCCGGCTCCTGGACCGTCGAGGACGAGTACCTGTTCGGCTCCCAGATCCTGGTGGCGCCGCTCATCGAATCCGGCGCGACCGGTCGCGATGTCTACCTCCCGCCGGGGCAGTGGATCGATTATCAGACCGGCCGTGTCTATGCGGCGGGGTGGCGCCGCATCGAAGCCGGCCGAATCCCGGTGGTCATGCTGGTACGCGATGGCGCGGTGATCCCGCACATCGCGCTGGCGCAATCGACGGCGCAGATGGATTGGTCGAAGATCGAGAATGTCGTCTTCGCCACCGGCGCCCGTAAGCCCGAAGGGCTGGTCTGCCTGCCCTCGGACGGCGTGCTGCGCAAACTGTCCGCAGGCACGCCCTATACCGCGGCCGGCATCCCGGGTTTGGGGGATTCGAAGTAGGGGAAGCGTCAGCCTGACGAAAGGGGTTATGGATAAGAACAAGTTCCTCATAGCGCTCTCAGAGAGCGATCGAACTGATTTGTTGCGGGTCGAGTTCTCGCAACAATGCGAGGAGCAGAAGGTGTTTTCGGCTATTTGGGAGCTCGAGAGCGAAGTCAACAATGGCGGATTCGAGCAGTACTTCTGCAACGATAGCGGCGAGACAGCCGACTTTGCGCCGATTGCTCTCGCACGGATTGGCGCTGCCAAATGCGCGGCGATCATGGCGAGGGCGCTGCGCATTGTATCAGCGGGACCGCTGCCGATCGATCGGGCAGCTCGGTGCGATCTCGTTTCGTCTCCGGGAGAAACAGCCCTGGAAGGGCTTGCCGCCTTGGATTCAGAGTTCTTCGAATACCCGGACGATCTTACCGAGCTGCTGTTTGAGTTTGTCCGGACGCACCCCGACAAATTCGGCCCTGTCGAATGACGTGCCCCTCACTGCGCCGATTCGCGCAGCAGTTCCGCCAGGTATTGCTGCCACACCGCTGCCATCGTGTGCGTCCCGTGCCCGCGCGTCTCCGGGCTGATCGGCAACAGGACGAAGCGGCCGTTCTTCACGCGCTTGATTTCCCGCTCGGCGATGCCCAACTCAGGCGGATTGATGAAATCGTCCGCCGAATTGACGTACATTACCCGCGCCTGAATCTTTTCGAGCCCCGGCGACGGATTGTATTTGCGCGACGCATTCACCTGGTAGAGCAGATCGTTCGCGTCGAGGTCCTTCGCGCGGCTGCGCATGTAGTCGTCCAGATACTTGTCGGCCGCGTCCCGCGTGGGGAACAGCGTCTGCATCCGCAGCGGCGCGCTGCCCGCAATCAGGATGATGTCGAGCGCCGTGCGCAGCGCCGCCTGTGGCTCCGCGGAGTATTCCCCGCCCTTCCACTCCGGGTCGTTGCGGATGGCGTCCATCGTCATCTTGCGCCACATGCGGTTGCGCCCCGCGATCTCCACCGTCAAACACGCCAGCGGCATCATCGCATCCACGAACTCCGGATGCGTCTCGCCCCACACCCACGCGTGCATGCACCCCATCGACGTTCCCATCACCAGCCGCAGATGATCCACACCCAGCCCTTCGCTGAGCAGCCGGTATTGCGCCTCCACCATGTCGTCGTAGTCGTACTGCGGAAACCGCGCGTGCAGCCCGTCGCTCGGCTTGCTCGATTTCCCGTGGCCGATCCCGTCCGGCAGAACCACGTAGTAGCGCGTCACGTCGAGCAACTGGCCCGGGCCGAACAGCACGCCCGAAAACTCCGGCCTCACGAATTGCCGTCCCGAGCCGCCCGTGCCGTGCAGGACGAGAACGGCGTTGGTCACGCGGCCCCGCGCATCGCGCGCCGGTTTCCCGAAGGCTGTATAGTGCAGCCGCAGTTCCGGCAAGGTCTCGCCCGACCGGAAATGAAAATCGTGAACGACGAAATCGCCTTCCACCGGCGCCGGCTGCTCCGCGCGCAGGCATAACGCAGCCATCAATAGCAGGATCGTCTTCAAGGCTCGCCTCCCCTCTCTCGCAGCCGAATTTTAGCACGAAGTATCGGAAACGCTGCGGCGCCCGGAATCGTACCATAGGGCATGCGACTCTTCTTGATCCTTGCCCTCTCTTCTCTTCTTGCGTCCACACTTGTCGCCCAAGCGCCTGCCGCGCCGGCGGCTCCCGCCACGCCTGCCAGCAAACTGGCTGTCTTATGGACCAGCGGCGACCCGGACGTCGCTCACAACGTGTGTTTCATGTACACGCACAACGCGAAAACGCACAAATGGTTCGACGAAGTCGTGCTGATCGTCTGGGGCCCGTCCACCGCCCTGCTGGCGAAAGACGCCGGGGTGCAGGCCGAACTGAAGTCCATGATCGCCGACGGTGTGAAGGTGGAGGCCTGCCTGGCTTGCGCCGATCGCTACAAGGCCACCGAGGACCTGCGCAAAATGGGCGTCGACGTGAAGTACATGGGAGAGCCGCTCACGGAGATGCTCAAGGGCGATTGGAAGGTGCTCACCTTCTGAACGGTTCCCATCCCCCGCAGCAGCCCCGTTCATAATATATTGGGACAAAGGGGTGAGCTATGAGCGGGGTGCGAGTGCTGGTTGGCACGCGAAAGGGAGCGTTTGTCCTGTCCGCGGACGGCAAGCGCAAGCAGTGGGACGTCAGCGGTCCCCATTTCGGGGGCTGGGAAATCTACCACGTAAAGGGATCGCCGGCAGACCCGAACCGTCTGTATGCGTCCCAAACCAGCGGCTGGTTCGGGCAGTTGATCCAGCGCTCGAACGATGCCGGCAAGACCTGGGAGCCCGCCGGCAACAAGTTCGCCTACGAGGGCTCGACCGGCACTCACCAGTGGTACGATGGCACGCCGCACCCCTGGGAGTTCAAGCGCGTCTGGCACCTGGAGCCTTCCCCGGCCGATCCCGACACGGTCTACGCCGGGGCCGAAGACGCCGCCTTGTTCCGCTCCACCGACGGCGCACAGACGTGGCAGGAGCTGCCCGGACTTCGCTGCCACGAATCCGGGCCGGGCTGGCATCCGGGCGCGGGCGGGATGTGTCTGCACACCATCGTTCTCGATCCCGCCGATCCTCAGCGGATCTTCGTCGCCATCTCGGCCGCGGGCGCGTTCCGCAGCGACGACGCCGGCAACTCCTGGCGCCCCATCAATCGCGGTCTCAAGTCCGATTTCATCCCCAACCCCACCGCCGAAGTCGGCCACTGCGTTCACCGCATCGCGATGCACCCGTCGCGCCCGAACGTGCTGTTTATGCAGAAGCACTGGGACGTGATGCGCAGCGACGACTCCGGCGATTCCTGGCGCGAAGTCAGCGGCAACCTGCCGACCGATTTCGGTTTTCCCATCGACGTGCACGCCCACGAGCCGGACACCATCTACGTCGTCCCCATCAAGAGCGATTCCGAGCACTATCCGCCCGACGGAAAGCTCCGCGTCTATCGCAGCCGTACCGGCGGCAACGAGTGGGAGGCGCTCACCAAGGGTCTGCCGCAGAGCGACTGCTACGTCAACGTGCTGCGCGACGCGATGGCCGTCGATTCGCTCGATTCCTGCGGCGTCTACTTCGGCACCACCGGCGGGCAGGTCTACCTTTCCTCCGATGCCGGAGACAACTGGGCGCCCATCGTGCGGGATCTTCCGGCCGTGCTCTCCGTCGAGGTTCAGACGCTGCGATGATCCGGCTCGTACTGCCCGCGCATCTGCGGACGCTGGCGCACGTCGCGGGCGAGGTGACGATCGATGTCGAGGGGCCGGCGACCCAGCGCTCGGTCCTCGACGCGCTCGAGGTCCGTTATCCGATGCTGCGCGGAACCATCCGCGACCAGGTCACGGGACTCCGCCGGCCGTTCGTGCGCTTCTTCGCCTGCGAGCAGGACCTCTCCCACGAATCGCCGGATGCTCCGCTGCCCGAAGCCGTCGCCAAAGGGGCCGAGCCGTTCCTGATCGTGGGTGCCGTGGCCGGCGGCTAGGGCGGCCGTACGCGAACTCGGACCCAAAGCCTGCTGCTCGCGCCGGCCGCGCTCGCGCTCCACGCCACATCGTCCGTGCGGCTGGCCCCTGTTCCCCGCACCAGGCTGTGCATCACCCAGGGCGCTCTCCTTCGACCGTGCGGGCGAACAAGAGAGCGAGTGAGTTCTTACTCCGCCGCCTTCGCCGCCAGCCCTTCCACCACCGCGATGTTCGCCACCAGTTCTTCCGGCAGGCCGTGGCGCGCCCGCAAATAGGCCGCGGAATTGTAGGAGATCGACACTCTGCCGCCCGCATCCTCCGCAACAAGAATCTTCAGCGGCAGATCGATCGCGACGCTGGGCGAGGCGATCATCAACGGCGTTCCCGCCTTGGGATTGCCAAAAATCAAAAGCTTGGTGGGACGCATCGCGATGCCCGCCTTCTCTGCTTCGCCGCTGTGATCGACGAGGGCGAAAAGCTTGACGCCCTTCGCTTCGAGCATTGCCAGAAGCTTCCCAACCGTCTCTTCAACCGAATGACGGCTGGGGATGGTGACGATTCCGTTCTCTGAACTTGGCGCCATTGATTCCTCCCGATGGGGCTCGCGAACCGAAATCAAATACACCGCCATCGCCAGTCCGACCACCGCCAGGACCACAGCCAGTCCCATCGCCAGCCAGGACGGGCGATCGAAGGCAGGCCCTCCCCGATTCAGTTCCCGAATCAGGCGCAAGTGGCTCCACGCGCACATCAGGTTCACGAAAACTCCCAGAACGATGAGAGCCGTTCCGAACCAGAACGACGGGCCGTAGGGCCGCGCGTGGAAGTGCGGCTGGCCAGCCTGTAGCGCTTGGAGAAACAATCCAAAGCGGGCGACGACGAAGCCGAATCCCATGAGAGCCAGCCCCGTTCGTATCCACGCAAGGAACGTTCTCTCCGCAGCCAGGTAGTCGCTCGGGCCGCTGGCCGTTCTATCTGCCATGTCCGCGGTGTGCCCCCTGATAACGAACAGTCTACCAGTGGCCTTAGAGCGTTCGCGCGCCCAACTGGGCTGCCCAGTGGCGCTTTCTCTCCTTCAGCCGGTCGCTCAACTCGATGGCGCAGAGGTCGTCGTCGAACTTCTCGAGGATCTCGTACTGAAACGCCGCCTCGCCGCGTTCGTTCCACTCCTGCTGGAGCGACTGGTCACGATGATCGCCCTGGCGCAAGGAAAACCAGATCCGGTTCCGCACCGCCTCCAGATTTGCGAACGAGCCGACCCACGCCTGGCCCGTCGCCGTAGATCGTACGGCGAACACCCCCGCGGGAGGTTTGCGCTCCTTGAAGTTCCGGATCGCGTCTTTTCGGTCGGTGTTTGAGCTCATTTGGCCTCCCGGCACGCCAGCGGGGGCGGCACCAGGCCAGTGCGTGCGTAGGCCTTTTCGCAATCGAGCAGCGAGGGGCCCAGCATGTCGCCAGCCAGGTGCGCCAGGCCTGGGCAGCGCGTGCAGGAAACCACGTTCGCGCACTCCCGGCACACCGGCAGATCCCCCGTCCGAATGGCGCGGATTCCGGCGAGGGCTTCGGATTCGCGCCAGATGTCGAGGAACTTCCTGCCGCGCACGTTGCCGCACACCAGCGGGAACGCCACGCAAGGCATCACGTCGCCCGCCGGCGAGATGTAGCACCCGTTGATCCCGGCGCCGCATGGGTAACCGCTGCCAGGGTCCGAATCCGCCGGAGGCGGCGGCGCGCAGAACTTCTCGACATCGTTCACCACGGCCGGATCGCGGAACACTCGCTGTAAGTCGCCGATGGGGATACGCAGGGACGCGGGCGATGCGTCTCCGTCGAGCGCCGGCGTGACCGTGGGATCGAGCTTGGCTTCTACGCCTAGTTCCGCGGCCAGCGCCTGCACGCCTTGGTAATCCGCCACGTTCTCCCGCATCAGCACGTTGGAGAGCCGCACTCTCACGCCATGCCGCACCAGGAGACGAACCGCATCGAGCGAGCGCGCGAACGATCCGGGTACGCGCGTGATGGCATCGTGCACTTCTGGCCGGTGCGAGTAAATGCTGACGTGCACTTGCGAAACGGCCAGGCCGGCCAGCCTCTCGGCGTCCCGCTCCGCCAGAAGCGTGCCATTCATCTTGAGGGTGACATTGAACAGAAGCTCGCGGGCGCTCTTGACGATCTCGAGAAAATCCGGGCGGAGCGGAGCCTCTCCGCCGCTCAGACAAAGGAACAACGCTCCGGCATCCGCCAGTTGCGCCAGGACGTCCGCCACCTCGGCGGTGTCCATTTCACTGCCGCCGCGCCGGTCAAGATAGCAATGGACGCAGTTCTCGTTGCAGCGGTACGTCAGGTCCATCTGCACGTTGAGCGGCACGCCCAGGCGCACGGCTTTGTCGTTGATGGCTTCGATCAGCGACATCAGGCGATGGGCTCCTCGGAAACCACGAGTATCCCGCGCTCCGCCAGCTTGCGGCAGCACTCCTCGGCATCGCGCAGGGCGATATCGGGCTCCACCTCAAACTTCTCGCTCAGCTTCCCCGCGATTTCCTCGAGCGGCGTCCGTCCGTCTGCCGCCTGCCAAATCTCGGTGGCCGTCTCGTTCAGCGTGAACAGCGTCGAGTCGCGCGTGGACATCACGATCATCTCGCCGTCGAGGACGCGCGCGGCGATGGCGGAACTCCTGGCGACGTAGAGGCTCATCCGATCGTCTCCCAAACAGTCGGATCGGGCACGAAGGTCAAACGATAAACCGGCACGCGGGCCACGCAGTCGAGCGCCGAGCGAAACACCAGTTCCACCAGCTTCGAGTCCTCGGCGAAGAAGAGAATGTTGCGGAGCAGTGCCCGAGCCGCCTCGGCCGGCGCTACCGGATCGCGCCGGTTCTCGGGGCCTTGCGCCAACAGAAATACCGTCTCGAGCGGGGCGCTGACGTTCTCGCCGACCTTCGCCAGCTCGCCCGCGAACGGCGTTCCAAAAGCCCAGTAGCGGCCCTCCGACGGGCGTATGTAAGAAATCTCGTCGCTCAGCAGCGTGACGTCCGGCGGCGCCAGCCGGGAAATGGTGGTCTTCCCCGCCCCCGAGATGCCGGAGAAAACGAAAGCGCGCCCGTTGCGTATCGCGCTCGCCGCGTGCAGCAGAAAGCCGCCCTGCGGCGCCAGCGTGACCGAGTGCAGAATGCGGAGCACGGTGTCCACCGAGTAGGGATTCGCGAGCGCCTGGCGGAGGGTTCCCTGGCCGGATTGGGGCCACCACTCGGCCACAAAATCGCTGCGTTCGAAGAGCCAGCGGCCATTCGTGCGGGTCACCCGGACGTCGTCCGCATCCGGGGCCAGGTCCGGAACCAGATCGATCCTCAACTGGAGCGGCTCCGCCACCGGATGTGTGGTGGTGAATCCCGCGTACCGGCTGCGCAGCATCTCGACGAACGCGGGATCGTCCGTCGTAAGGCACACCGGTGTGCCCCCGATTTCCACGACGATTCCGCTCATGAGCGCACCACCCCGCTTCGCATCGCGTGCAGCCGCAGTGCGACGGCGCGGAACAGATCCCAGCGGCAGAGCAGCACCCGCAGGAATCTCTGGGGCAGGGTGAGCGAGGCAGCCGGAACGATGCGGAAACGCCCGCGCTCGACCGAGGCTACGCGGCCCATCAGGTGCTCCGGAAGAACCGGCGGATCGTCCTGGGACAGCGCGTCGCCGCGCGTGACGAGCGTGCCGCCTCGGTTGCCGGCTACGCGGTGGGCCCACACCCGGCCATCGCGCTCGAACACCGCGATTGCGCCCGGCCGCAATTCCTCGAAGGGAACGGCTTCGATGTTGAGCACGTCGCCGGGCCACAGCGCCGGCAACATGCTTCCACCCAGGACCCGAATCCGCAGCCGCCCGGAAGCGCGTATGACCTCCGCAGCCAGGTCACACTTCACCGCCTGCGCGGGGTCTTCGGTAATGGCCTTCTGAGACATCGCAAGTTGCGGCTGCACGCTACGGCACGGGCGTGCCGGGAAGCCGGCTTCAAGCTATTATACGGGTGAAGCCGGCGTGGTCGATAGCGGAGTCGCCGGTCCTGCTCGGCGGCGCCCTTAGTTCAGCCCGGACTGCGTAGCTTTAACCAGGCAGTAGTCGCCGGTGCCGCAGGTCGAGCCCGTAGTGCTCATCGTGACGAAGTAGATACTGGAGGCCTCGACCTTACTGCTGTTGTTGTCCACGGTAATCCCGCTGGTGCCTCCGGCGGCGGCCAGAATCGCATTGCTGCTTCCAGTCACCGGATTGGCGCTGGTGGGAAAGCCGGCTGTGATATCGAGCGTGCGAACACAGCCGCCGGTGACTCCGGTCGTTTCGCAGTTGCCAAAGGTCCCCACGAACAGGAAGTCCTTCGCCAGGGTGGTGTTGTAGAACTCGGTGACGGAGGAAGCATCTACAGCAGCCGTTGCGAGGTTGAGCGGTCCGTGTGCCGCCGTGCCTGCCGTCATTGTGTAACCCGTGAAGGTGATCGCGTACAAGGCAGGGATGGTGCCGTTGGTCCCGACCGCATACATGAGAGGCGGGGTTCCACCCGTGTAGTAGGCGTTGTTGAAATCCGGCGCCAATGGGGCTAAGTTAGCGCCCTTGGCGCCAACGTCGGCGACCACAATGCTCCCCAGGGTCATGCTGGCTTGGCCGACAATCGAATTCGCAGTGCCGTTCGGGCTGTAAATATAGACCTTCCCGTTCGTGCTGTCCACGATCGGGGGCCGCGCTGTATCCGTTGTGGAAAACGCCCACGTAGTTCCGCCAACCACTGCGGGAGACACCGAATCGTCGGCATACCGGACCGTGCCATCCGTGTCCTCGACAAAAACGTGACGCGTGATCTGGTCGTACACCGGAGTAGAAAGCGTGCCGGCGCCTGTGAAGGTCAGAGGCCATCCGCCGGTCGTGACTTCGGCGGGCGTGCCGTTGAACACGGGGGAAAACTTGTACATCACGGTTCCGGCCGTGGCGTAGGCCGCATCGTGCTGATAGTCTACGAAAATGGTGTTGGTCGTGGCCTCGCCGAGCGCAAACGAAGACATTTGCTGCGCCGTCGGCGTGACCGGGGCGGCTACGGTACCTTGGCCCTTGGTCCACGTCAGTACGTGGAAATCCGACCCTCCGTTCGCCCAATCGACGAAGGCGATCTTCGTCCCATCTAACGAGGGCACGACCGAAGCGCGGACCGCATACCCGGTCCTGACGTTGTACGCAAACAGGACGCTCGGCGTTGTAGCTGTTCCGCAGAGCCCAGCGACGCTATTGATCGTACCCGTGTACAGATTGTTCACGGCGACAAGAGACGCCTGAGTTGTGGATCCGGCAACATTGATGCCCGTGACCACGTAGTCGTTTGTGCAACTGGGCGTTGTGGTAACGTCGAAAACGTACTTGGCGGGGAAGGTCTGGCCTCCCACGCTGCCCGTCCCTACGCTGAAACTCCAATCCCTTTGACTGCCGGCGCCCGATCCTCCACGCCCCGGCGGGTTTTGCGGCCACCAAGCCCCCGGATGGCGGAGGTACCAATTCTGCAGGTAGCGCGGATCTTGCCAGATCCGGGTCATCAGTGGGTAGTTACTCGACTCCGGATAGAGGACATGCCTGTGGCTCCAGTCCGAAACGATTCCCAGCCGAACGTGCTGCGGGGACTGGCCAACAAGCACCATGGCGGCCAACACAATCAGGATTCCAACAATAACCTGTTTCATATTTCACGACCCGGGCGCTCCCATAAACACCACCTACAAGTGGCGCGCCCACAGGAAAGAATACCACCGATACCCAAAAGTTCAGCCTGCCCGGCCCGCCTGTTGCGTACGGGGGGTACTGGACTAGCTCAAGGAGGAATTGCTTGCAACTGGCTGTAACTGAACGATGAGCGCCAACCCGCCTACTGGCGGTACGACTAGTGCCACTAGTACCGAACATCCTGCACCGTAACACGTTTCCGGTTACAATCGTGGGTGGAGTCGATAGTAGGTTTGATGGACAAAGATAGGCCAAGCCAGATTCGGCGCCCGGAGGCGGAGGCGAAAGCCCCGTCTCGGCGGAAGCCCTACCGTAAGCCAGATTTCGTTTGCGAAGCCGTCTTCGAAACCATGGCCCTCGCCTGTGGGAAGATCCAGCCTACTGTGCAGCAGTGTAAATTCAACCGCAGAAATTCGTGAGCTACATATGAACCGATCCGTGCGCCTCGTAGCCATTTCGCTTGCCGGCCTTGCGTTGTCCGGCGGCATCCTGGCTGCCGCCGAGCCGCCCTTCGCCCTGCTCACGGCGAGCGGCGACATCAAGCTGAACGGCAAGCCCCTTCCGACCGTAGGTGCGCCGAATTGGCCACTGGACCTTGGCGATGAGTTGATCACGGGCACAGCCAGCGCCGTGGTGACGTTCTCCGATGGCATGCGGATCACGCTCGAGCCCGCCACCAAGGTAGTGTTGAAGAAGTGTAATCATTGCGTGGTGCAGTTCTTCCAGGGGGTCCTCAATTTCGACAAGCCGGCCGGGTCGAACGCCGACATCTGCGCGCTGGGTCGTCCGGTGAAGCCGGTTCCCGACTCGCGCGGCTCCGTAACCATCGTGCTTCCGGACAAGGTGATCGTCCGCGTCGCGAGTGAAGAGAAGGTGCTGGCGTCGGGAAAATGCCCGTGCGATCTCGGCGCGCCATGGGGCATAACCGGTATGTCTACGGGAGCTAAGGTGGCGATTATTGGTGGTGTAGCCGCTGCGGCAGCCACGGCCGGTATCATCGTGTCGCGTCCTCCTGGTAGTACTACCACGCCGTAAGTTGCTCTCCGCCTAGAGCGTATTCCCACAGGACCTCGCAGATACCCTCCAAAGGATTAGTACTCTTACTCCAATTCATTGAGCCTTATACTGTTGACATTTGAATGAAAGTGTAAGACGATGCCATTTGCAGTAAGCATTCTTGCTTGGTCTAAGGTAAGGCGGCGCTCCTAAGGTGCCGTCTCAGGCGAGCATTGAGTTGCTGCTGCGGCCTCCAACAATGGGACCCATATGACGGCAGTCTGCCTTTCTGATAAGTAGTTAATTTAGTACTTTTAACGATGAACAACTATGAGTGACTTAGTCGGGCCCCGTTGGTACGCACTTCGAGTTCGGCAGCGCTACGAGAAGATGGCCTCGACCGCGCTGCGGAACAAGGGCTGCCAGGAGTTCCTCCCGCTCTACCGCGCGAGGCGCCAGTGGTCCGATCGAATCGCTGAAGTGGAATTGCCGTTGTTCCCAGGCTACTTGTTCTGCCATTTCGATCTGGCCGACCATCGCGTCCCGGTCCTGAGCACTCCGGGTGTAATCGGCCTGGTTGGCTCGGCGAACCGGGCTCTGCCGGTGGACGATGGCGAGCTCGCGGCCGTACGGGCCATCGTCGAATCCGGTTTCGCCGCCGAGCCGTGGCCTTACCTCGAAAGCGGCACGCCGGTGCACATCGGCCACGGTGCCCTGGCGGGCGTTGAAGGAATCTTCATCGAAGCCAGGAAGCATCATCGGCTGGTCGTCTCCGTCACGCTGCTGCAGCGGTCGGTTGCGGTAGAAGTCGATAGCGCCTGGGTCTCGCCCGTCGGGCGCATCCCGTGGCGCGCCCTCCCGGCAGTGCCAATCGCTAGCTGCCGTAGTTAGCTTCCGTAGTCCGCCAATCTTTTCGTCTATCCCCATAGCTGAGTCCTTACCTATGCCGGTCTTCAACCCCAAAAATCGCATGATCAGTTTCCGGCTGTCCGAGGAGCAGTTTGCGCTGCTTCAGGAAGCCTCAATCCAAACCGGCGCCCGGAGCGTCTCCGAGTACGCCCGCGACGCGATCGTCCGCCTGCTGCACCACAACGGGCGCGACGGCGCAAACGGCGACGGAGTGGCAGGCCGCATCAACAAGCTGGCCTGCGATCTGGAGTCGCTCGACGCCGAAATTCAGCATCTGCGCGAGATCGTCCTGACCCCCACTGAGGTGAGCCGGTGAGGGACGCCATGCGCCCGCGCCGCCCGTTGCTGGCGGCCGCCGCGCTGCTGTCCCTTGCGCTGGCTGGACGGGCCCAGGCGCCGCCCGCGACGGCCGAGTCCGAAGGACAACTGCGCAGCACTTATGTCCTCGGCCCGGACGACCAGGTCGTCGTGCGCGCGCTCGATGTCGAAGAGATCGGCGAGAAGCCGGTGCGCGTCGACATGAGCGGCCACATCCGCCTTCCGCTCGCCGGCCGCATCCAAGCCTCCGGCCTCACCGTGCAGCAACTCGAAGACGCCATCGCCGAGCGGCTCAAGGAGTTCGTCAAGGAGCCCGAGGTGAGCGTCTCGATCGCGGAGTTCCGCAGCCAGCCGGTGTCCGTGCTCGGCTCGGTGAGGAATCCGGGAGTGCATCAGCTCGAAGGGCGCAAGACGCTGGTGGAGATTGTCTCGCTCGCGGGCGGCCTGGCCGACGACGCCGGGTACAGCGTCAAGATCACGCGGCGCCTGGAATGGGGAGCGATCCCGCTTCCGACGGCCCACAACGACGCCACGGGGAAGTACAGCGTGGCCGAGGTTCGCCTCAAGGAGATCCTCGACGCCAGCAGGCCGGAACAGAACATCGTGATCAAGCCGAACGACGTGATCACGGTGCCCCGGGCCGAGATGGTCTACGTGATCGGGCAGGTCCAGAGGGCGGGCAGTTACGTCCTGCGGGAGCGCGAGACGCTGTCGGTGTTGCAGGCGCTGTCGCTGGCCGGAGGCTTGGCCGGAACCGCCTCCCCCAAGAGCGCCCGCATCCTGCGTCCCACCGGCGCCGGGACAAACCGCGAGGAGATCGCGGTGGACCTGAAGCAGATCATGATCGGCAGAGCGAAAGATGTCCCTCTGCGGGCCGAGGACATTCTGTTCGTTCCCGAGAACGCCCCGAAGAAGGCGATTGCCCGCGCCGCGGAGGCTGCCCTCCAGATCGGCACGGGCCTGGCAATCTACCGCCCCTAGTTCGGGCACGAGAAAAAGATGAAACAACTTCCATCCGATGGTTTCGACTCCGGGCTCATCCCACGCGGAGGTCCGCTCGACGGCGGCCCTTCGATCCCGTACAACCTCAGTTACGGCGCCGAGTCTGCATTGACGGAGCCCCCTTCCGGCGGCCTGCTCGAACACTGGCGCACCCTTCAGCGCCACAAAGGCTCGGTCGCGCTCATCGCCTGTTCCAGCGTCCTGATCGCGTGTCTGTTTACGCTTCCGCAGACGCCCGTGTATCAGGCCCACGCGATCATCGAGATCCAGGCGATGAACGAAGACTTCATGCACATGCGTGACGTCAATCCCACGGCGGACACGACCTCCAGCTACTATCCCGAGTTCGACATCCAGACTCAGATCCGGATCCTGCAGAGCGCGGCGCTGCTCGACCGCGTCGTCGCCAAGCTCGACCTCAACCACAAGCCGCTGGTGGTGAACGAAACCCGGCTGTCGTCCTGGCGGAGGGCCCTGGGCCTCAAGCCCGCTCCGGCGAAAGACCAGTTCGGGGATGCACTCCGCATGGCCGCGAGCAACCTGAAGGTTCAAGCGCAGCCCAACACGCGCCTCATCGAAATCGATTGCGACTCCACGTATCCGCAAATGGCTGCCGACTATGCCAACACGCTGACCTCGGAGTTCATCGAGCAGAATCTGGAGTCCCGCTGGCAGGCCACCCAGCATACCGGCGAGTGGCTCACGCGCCAAATGGAAGATCTCAAGATCAAGCTCGAAAAGTCGGAGGGAGCGCTCGAAACCTACAGCCGCGAAAGCGGTCTGATGTTCACGGAGGAGAAGGACAACGCGGCCGAGCAGAGGCTCAAGCAACTCCAGGAGGAGCTGGGCAAGGCGCAGGCCGACCGCATACAGAAGCAGTCCCGGTACGAGCTGGCCTCTAGCGCATCCTCGGGCCAGATCGGCGAAGTGGTGGACGACGGCTCGCTGCGGGATATCGAGGGGAAGATCACAGACCTGCGGCGGCAGCAGGCCGAGCTGGCTTCCTCCTTCACCGCGTCGCATCCGAAGGTGAAACGGATAGAGGCCCAGATCGCGGAGCTGGAGGCCGCGCTCCAGCATCAGCGGACCGACATCCTGCGCCGGATTCAAAGCGACTTTCAGGCCGCGCAACGGCGCGAGAGTCTGCTCTCCGCCGAATACGCCGCTCAAGCGCGGTTGATGGCCGAACAAGCCGACAAAGTGGCGCACTACAACATCCTGAAGCGCGAGGTGGACACGACCCGGCAGCTTTACGACAGCATGTTCCAGCGCGTGAAAGAGTCCAGCATCGCCTCTGCGCTTCGTGCCAGCAACATTCGGGTGGTGGACCCGGCGACGGCGCCCCAAAGTCCCTACAAGCCCAACCTGGCGACCAACGCCGGCGTCGGCCTGGTCAGCGGGCTGTTCTTCGGCGTCCTCTTCGTGTTCTTCCGGGAACGCGTGGACAAGACGGTTCAGGAGCCCGGAGACATGGCGTTGGCTCTCGGCGTGCCCGAGTTGGGCGTCATCCCCAGCGCTGCCGTCGATCGGCAGATCCAGCGGCCATTGCTGCCGGCAATCGCGGGCGAGGCCGCACGCATCGATCTGTCGCTCGCGGCCGCCGGTCAGAGAAGCTCGCCCCTGACCGAGGCCTTTCACAGCGCGATCGCTTCGCTCATGTTCCAGGGAGCCCAGACCGAGCGGCCGCGGGTCATCATCGTTTCGAGCGCAGCGCCCAAAGAGGGCAAAACCACGCTCACCACCAACCTTGCCATCGCTTTGGCCTGCACTCACCAGCGCGTGCTGCTGATCGACGGGGACTTGCGGCGGCCGCATCTTCACCGGGTCTTCGGCCTGGACAACGGCAAGGGGCTCATCGATCTGCTGCGGCGCGCGGAGCCCATTCAAGCCCCGCTCAACGGCCACGTCTCTAAGACCGCCGTCCCGAATCTTTCGGTGATGACCAGCGGGCGCGCCCACGACGGCGAAACGTCGCTGCTGCATTCCGGGCGGCTGGCCGAACTGATCGCGCTGGTAAGAGGCGAGTTCGACACCGTTCTGATCGATACCCCGCCGATGCTGACCATGGCCGACGCCCGCATCATGGCCCGCCACGCGGATGGGGTGGTGCTGGTGGCGAGGGCGCATCGCACATCCCGCGAATCGCTCCGCGACGCTTGCCGGCATTTCACGGCGGACGGCACGAAGGTCCTGGGAACGGTGCTGAACGACTGGAATCCCAGAAAGTCCAGCCGCTACGGATATTACCGGTATTACGACCGGTACAAACATTACTACGGCAAACCGAGCCAACAATGACCTCGACTCCCCTGATTCCCTTCGGCCCTTCAACGGCTCCCGCCGAGGTCCGGATCCTCGGGTCGCGCGTCCATCTGGTCTCGCCCGCTGCCATTGCGGACCGCATCGAAGACTGGATCGCGAGGCGTGGGGATGGGACCTCCATACGCTGCCGCCAGGTGGTTGCTACAGGATTCCACGGGTTGTGGGCGGCGCACGAGGATTCCGAGCTTCACGACATCCTCAATGGCGCCGAGATCTGGGCGCCCGACGGCATCGCCCCCATACTTGTCGCACACCTTCGCGGCATGAGGACCGCCGAGCGCGCCCCCGGAGCGGACATCATGCAGGAGTTCTTCCGCCGCGCCGACGCCCGGGGTTATCGGAGCTATTTCTACGGAGACACCGAAGGGGTGCTGGGTTCGCTTCGCGAGCGGCTGGAGCGGAATTATCCGGGCCACCGGGTCGCGGGAGTTTATTCGCCGCCCTTTCGCGACCCTACGCCCGCGGAGGACGAAGAAATCATCGGCCGCATCAACGCCGCGCGCCCCGATGTCCTGTGGGTGGGCCTGGGCACTCCCAAGCAGGACCGCTGGATTCACGCGCGGCTGGACCGTCTCCAGGTGCCTGTGGCGATCGGCGTGGGAGCGGCGTTCGGCTTCCTGGCGGGCGCGGTGCCGCGCTGCCCGAGCTGGATGGGACGGTGGGGTCTGGAATGGGTCTACCGCTTCGCCAGGGAACCGAGGAAACTGTGGCGCCGCGACCTGATCGACGGCCCGCGCTTCCTGGTCAGTTTGGCGGCGGAGCTCACGGGGCTGCGGCGGGGCGAATGAGATTCCTTCCCGGGGCCTCCCAGACAAAACGAAGCCAAAAAGTCCAACGTTTTCAACGCGAGTCTCGGGTGTTCGGGCGCGATTTGGACAGCAGCGATTCATCGCCGGTTTCCGGGCCCCCGGTTGGGGTCAGCGCCGCAGCTTATCACGGCAGGCCGCGCCGGGATGGGGAAGGTCCGGCGCAAGTGCTTGATGGTGGGGGCGAACAGCTTTGGGAGAGAGTGTGAATTCGGAACAGCCCCGCATCGTGATCCTGGGCGCCGGCTGCACAGGCCTGGGCGCGGCCTGGCGGCTCAACGAATCGGGCCACAACAATTTCCTGGTTCTGGAGAAGAACGGGTGGCCGGGAGGCCTTTCGGCCTCCTTCAGCGACCCGGCCGGTTTCACCTGGGATATCGGCGGACACGTGCTGTTCTCGAACTACGAGTACTTCAGCCGCGTCGTTGACGAGGCGGTGGCCGGCCAGTGGATCGAACACGGCCGTCAGTCGCATATCTGGACGTCCGGCCGCTTTGTCCCCTATCCGTTCCAATACAACCTGCGTTATCTGCCGAAGGAGCAGATTTCGGCCTGCCTGCACGGGCTCCTCGAAGGCGCCCGGGACGGAAAGGGCGAAATTCGCAACTTCCGCGACTGGATTGCGGCTTCGTTCGGAGCCGGCATCGCCGATCTGTTCATGCTGCCGTATAACTTCAAAGTCTGGGCGCATCCTCCGGAGCTGATGAGCCATAGCTGGGTCGGCGAGCGAGTGGCCACGGTTGACCTGGCGCGCGTGCTCGATAACATCGTCCTGGAACGGGACGACGTTTCGTGGGGTCCGAACTGCGCTTTCCGTTTCCCGAAGTCGGGCGGCACCGGCGCGATCTGGAAGGCTGTCGCCGGGCTGCTTCCTGCGGATCGGCTGCACTACGGCGAGGAGGCGTGCGCAGTAGACCTGGACCGGCGCCAGGTGCGCACTGCGCAAGGCTGCTACGAGTACGACGCGCTGATCTCCTCGGCGCCGCTCGATCTGCTGGCCTGCATGACCGGCCGCGAAAGCCTGATGGCATCGGCCGGCCGCCTGCGCTACTCCACCACACACGTGGTGGGCGTTGGGTTCCGCGGCGCCGTTCCCGAGCATCTGGCGCAGAAAAACTGGATGTACTTCCCCGAGCCGGACAGCCCCTTCTACCGGGTCACGGTCTTCTCCAACTACTCGCCGGCGAATGTGCCCGACCCGGCGCGCACCTGGTCCCTGATGGCCGAAGTTTCCGAATCGGCCTTCAAACCGCTTGGCACGGCGGACCTGGTAGGGGATGTGCTGGCGGGCATGAAGAACACGCGCCTGATTGCGGACAATCCGGATATAGCCTCGATCTGGACCTATCGCGCCGAGCACGGCTACCCGGTTCCGACCACGGATCGGGATGAATGCCTGCAGGCGGCGACCGAAGAACTCGAGCGCCACTCCGTTTACTCCCGCGGGCGCTTCGGCGGCTGGAGATACGAAGCTGGCAACCAGGACCACAGTTTCATGCAGGGCGTGGGAGCGGTGGATGCGGTGCTGGGGAGAGAAGCCACTCGATGAGTCATCTCACCGAAACCGCGAAGGCAGCCGAGGGAACCGGCGAACGGAGCGGCCAAGAGGGGTCACTTCGATCATCCACGAGCAACGTCGCCCGCAACTTCGGAAGCCTCCTGCTGGGACGTTTCGGGTCGCAGGCCCTGGGCTTCTTCACGAACGCATATCTGGCTCGCCGGATCGCGCCCGGCGGCTTCGGCGCCGTCGGGCTGGCCCAATCGGTTATCAGTTGTCTGGCCCTGTTCTCGGACGCCGGTCTCGGCCTCATCGCGGTTCGCGAAGGCGCGCAGAACCCCAGCCGAATTCAGAACCTGATCGGCTCCATCACCGGGCTCCGGCTGCTGATTTCCTTCGCCCTCTTGCCGGTTGGGCTCATCGCCGCCGAGTTCCTGCCGTTCTCGGAATCGTCACGAGCCGTCCTGCGGGTGTTCGCGTTCACTCTGCCGCTCCAGGCGCTGGCTGTCCACTGGGTATTCCGCGCCCTGCAGCGCATGTATTACGCGACCATCGTTCAGATTGGCGTGGCGTTGCTGACCCTGGTCCTCACCTTGGCGTTCGTCCGTACCCCGCACCATCTCCTCCGCGTTCCGTGGCTCAGTTTCCTGACCTGCCTGGGCGGCTGCGGTTTGGCCGTATACCTCTTGGGCAGGGCGGGCTACAAACTGTCCGTCAACCTCCGCCTGGGAGATTCGTGGCGGTATCTCCAGCAGTCGCTTCCGCTTTGTGCGGCGACTTTCGCTTTGGTCTTGTACTACCAGGCGAACTGCATGATCGTCGGCAAAGTCCACGGCGATGCCGAGGTTGGAATGTATACGGCAGCCTATAGGGCCGCCACGGTTTTCTTCGGGCTGACGTGGCTCTACTTTACTGCGATGGCGCCCGCCTTGATGGAGTTGTACGCCCGCTCCCAGACGGCGGCCGCAGCGCTGTTGAAGGAATCGGTACGGCTGACCGCCGCGGCGGGCTGTGGCGTCGCGGTCGTCGGTGCGGCGGGCTCGGGCCTGATCGTCAACATCGTCTTTGGAGCGGCATTCTCGGCTGCCCGCCCCGCCTTCGCGGTCATGTTGTTCAGCGGCACGCTTGCGGCCATCGCGCACAACTGGGCGCAACTGGCTATTGCGGCGCATCGCGAGAAGCTGATCATGCGAGCCACCCTGAGCGGCGGAATCGCCAACTTGATCGTCTGCTGCATTCTGGTCGGCCGTTTCGCCAGCCTGGGTGCAGCGATAGGGAATCTCATCGGCGAACTCGTCGTCGCCTGCGTACTGATTCTCTCCTGGCCCGTAGAGGCTGGGTTGCGGGCGCTGAAGCCGGCAGCGGCTCCGGCGGCTCTGGCCGCCCTTGCCTTGCTCGCGGGCTCGCAAGTGACCGGTTGGGGCTCGCTGGCGAACCCCTGCGTGACCGGCGCGGTTTACGCGGCGGGTCTGGTGATGACAGGCACGGTGGGCGCGCGGGACTTGCGGAGACTGCGAGCGGCGCTGCAGAAGCCGGCGGCAACGGGTACATGCCAATGACTCGACGCCGCATTGCGATCGTGCATCCGCGCATCGGCCGTGGCGGGTCGGAATGCGTGGCCGCTTGGATGATGGAGGCCCTCAAGTCCGATGCGGTGACGCTGGTGACAAATGGGCCAGTCGCCGCCGCCTTTCTCAACAGGTACTACGGCGTCAGCCTCGACGAATCCGATTTCGCTGTGCGGCAGATCCCGATGCCCTGGCCCTTGAACCGGACCGAGAAACTCGCCACCTTGCGGGGCAGCTTTCTGCAGGGCTTCTGCTCGAGGATAGCCCCTGCCTATGATGTCGTGATCAGCGCGTACGGTCCGCTCGATGTCGGAATTCCGGCGATTCAGTGCATCGCCGACTTCTCCTTCGATGACGACCTCCGCAACGCGCTCGATCCCGGCCTGGAGGGCCCCCTAGGGATTCGTTCTTCCGGATCTGCGGCGCGCTCGGTGTACCTGGGGGTCTGCGGTCTTGTGTCGCGCACGAACGGCGGCGCGTGGAAGCGGAACCTGACGCTGGCGAACTCGCAGTGGTCCGCCCGGCTCTGCGAAGAACGATTCGGCGCCAGGGCAACCGTCTTGTACCCGCCGCTGTACCAGGGCATCTCGGAACCGCCGCTGGAGTGCCGGCGCGAGCCGGGATTCGTCGCATTGGGCCGGATTTCTCCAGAGAAGCGGCTCGAATTGGCAATGGACATCCTGGCCGGCGTTCGAAAGCTGGGACACGACGTCCACCTGCATATCGCGGGAGGCGCAGACGACCAGACCTATGAAGCCAGCCTGCGGCGCCGCGCGCGAGAACTGGGCTCCTGGATCGCCTTTGAAGGCACGGTACAGGGCGATGCCAAACGCGCGCTGCTCTCCGGCCACCGCTTCGGGATCCATGCCCGTTCGAACGAGGCCTTCGGCATCGCCGTAGCCGAACTGGCGGCCGCAGGTTGTGTCACGTTCGTCCCGGACGGCGGGGGGCAGACCGAGGTCGTGAACTCGCAAGATCTGGTCTACGCAAGTCCCGAAGCCGCCATCGCGAAGATCGACCGGGTCCTTTGTGACGCGGCGCTCGAGGAGCGGCTGCGGCGCCATCTGGCGGCGGGCTCGGCCAGGTTCTCGGCCGATACCTTCATGAGCCAAGCCCGGGCCATTGTGGACGACTTCATGGCAGCGCGAAGGACGCCATGCGCATAACGTTCGTCAGTCTCTACGAAGCCTACCCTCCGATGTCCGGAGCTGCGGCGGTCACATATGGATGCGCCAGCCACCTGGATGCGGAGGTGTCCCTGGTGCAGTTCGGACGTTCGGCCGGCACCGAACGGGTTTCCGATGGGCTGACGGTGACGACGGTCCCGCAGGCGGCCGACTCGCGCCGGCGCAAGCTCCTCCTCATGCCCGCGGCACTGCGGCGACTGACCACCGAGGTCGCCAGATCCCGGCCCGATTGCGTTGTGATCGAGGGAGCTTCCTGGGCCGTCTACCTGGCGGCGCTCTTCCGGATGTTGCGGCGGCGGCTGGGCGGAACACCGATCGTCTATCACGCGCACAACGTGGAGTATCTGCTGCGGCGCGAGCGTGACGGCCACGCCGTGGCCGCCGTCAGCCGGTACGCGGAAGGGTTTCTGCTGAAGCGAGCCGACCACTGCTTTGCCGTGTCTCCCATCGACCAGGGCCATTTTCAGCGGCTCTACGGGAGGCTCCCCGAGTCGCTGCCGAACGCGGTGGATTGCGACGGGTTCGCGGCCCTGACCAGCGAAGCCATCCGCCCTGTGAGGGACAAATACCGCCTCGAAGGCGACGTGGTCCTCTTCATGGGACTGTACGATTACCCGCCGAATAAGCGAGCGGTCGATTTCCTGGTTCACTCCGTAATGCCCGAAGTAGTGTCGGCGCGGCCGCAAGCGAAGCTTCTGGTGACGGGCGGCGTGACTCCGTATACGGCGCCCTGGCTCATCAACCCGGGCTTTTTGCCGCACGGCGAGCTGAAGGCGGTGATCAAGTCGTGCCGCGTGGGAGTCGCGCCGGTCTTCAGCGGCAGCGGAACCAGGTTGAAGATCCTGGAGTACATGGCCGGCGGCTTGCCCGTGGTCACTACGCGCAAGGGCGCCGAAGGCCTGCCTGTTGTGGCGGGGGAGCACGTGCTGTTTGCCGAAACGCCGCTGGAATTCAGGGACGCCATCCTGGCGCTTTTCGAGACCGACGGATTGCGGGAGCGGCTGGCATCGAGCGCGGCGGCGCTGGTGCGGGAGCGGTTCGATTGGAGCGTCGCGCTGAGCGAGTTCCGAACGCATGTTGGCTTGCCGGAGCCGGTGCGGGTCTGATCCGATGACAGCGGCGATGGACAAATCCGCAGCGCGGTCCGGGATCCTCAAGGCGATGCCTCCGGCCGCGCTGTGCCTTTGGGGATGCCTGTGGCTGAACCTCAACACGGGTTTCTGGCAGATCCAAATGGGCCATTCGCTGGAAGAGTGGGCCGAGTGCGTTCGAGCGGTCCTGCCCTTCATCGTCCTGCCCTGCGCCGTGCTCATCCTGGTGGGAAGCCGGCACAGGCTGAAGCTTGCAGGCCTCAGCCCGTCGCGACTGCTGCTCGTTTATGGCCTGGTCGCGGCGATCGCGAGCGCGTTTTCGCCAGAACCGTGGGCGGCGTTGTATTGGGGAATTGCGTTCCTTGCGGCCATGACGTCGGCCTGGACGTTCCTGTGCGTCCGCGATCCACTGGCATCGTCCCGCCAGGCTCTTCAGGTTACCTGGGCGGTCACCTTCGTGGTGACGTTGATCATCGCCTATATGAGCCGGCGGGTGATCTTCGGCAGCCAGGCGCCGGGCGAGTACGAGGTGCTCGATACGTTGAACGGCCTCTCGCGGTCTTCCGGTGTTGCCCGCTGGGCCGCCGTCCCCGCCCTGGTCTGTCTGCTGAAGGCATACCATACGCGGCGCGCGTTCCTGGTTGCGTTGTACCTGGGCGCTGCGGCATGCGGGTTCTTCATCGTCTATCGGATGCAATCGCGCGGCGCCATTTTCGGCTCGATTGCGGCGCTCGCTTTCGGCGTGATCACGGCTGGCCGGCTTCGCAAGTACGCGCTTCCGTTCTTGATCCTTGGCGGCGCGCTCCTGGTGGTCATCGACCCGGCCTTCCGCTTCACCGGAGAGGTCACCGAGTATATTCACCGAGGCCAAACGCCCGAGGAGTTTCGCAGCATGAGCGGCCGGGCTCAGGTGTACGAGGACGGGATGGAGGCCTTTCGCCAGGCCCCCATCCTCGGCCGCGGCAATTGGGCAGACCGAATGGTCATGAAAACGCACGCCCACAACTCATACCTGCAGGCGCTCCTGAATGCCGGGATCGTTGGCTTCGTTCCTTACGCCGGTTCGTGGATTTTGGGTTGGATTCTGTTCTTTCGCCTGCTGCGGAAGGGAGACGTGCTGCTTGCGGAGGACCGCCTCGCGCTCATGGAAGCCGGCGCCGTCATGATGTTTTTCACGGTGCGGTCTATGCCGGAGACCACGACGGCCAGCTACTCCGTGGACATGCTGGTGATGGCTTCGGTCTACGTCTACCTCGAGATGCTGACGCTTGCGCTCGAGCGGCGGCAGACGGTGCTGAACCTGCGCGCCCTGCGGGCGTTCGGACCCGCCTCAGCGCGGGGACTGAGAAGTGAGACGCGGAATGCCTGAAGCGGTCGCGAGTGCGCTGGCGCCATCCGGGGAGCGCTCGAGCGGCGGCCAGGCCCGCCTGAAGGTTCTGGCGATCGCCTATGCCTGCGACCCTGAGGAGGGCTCGGAGCCAGGTGTTGGCTGGGCCTGGGTGCGGAATATCTCCGACCGTCACGATGTAGTGGTGGTCACTGCGGATTTTCACAAGCCCGCGATCGAACGACACCTTGCCGCGCACCCGGAGTTGAAACCGCCGGGCATAAGGTTCGTGTACGTCCCCGGCCGCCGGTGGCACTACAGGCCGGGAGGCTTCTGGCGCCAGGTGGAGAGTTCGCCTCTGAAGCCCTTGGTTAACCTCGTTTACCACCACTGGCAACGCGAGGCCGCTGCCGTCGCCAAGGCAGAAGCGGAGAAGGTTGGCTTCGATCTGGTGCATCTCATCACTTTGGTAGGCTACCGGTTTCCGGGCCGGTTTGGGGCAATCGGCCTCCCATTCGTTTGGGGCCCTATCGGCGGTTTGGAGAATACGCCCTGGCGGCTGCTGCCCTTGATGGGATGGAGCGGCGCGCTTTTCTATGCCTGCCGCAACGTGATCAATTCGATGCAATTGGCGTTGCTGCCGGGTCCGAAACGCGCCTTCGCCGCCGCGCATGGCGCCGTCGTTGCGGCGACGTCGGGGATCGAGAGGGCGATCTCGAAACACTACAAGAGTCCGAGCACCGTGATCTGCGAAATCGGCGCGCGGGAGGATGCAGCCAAAGCCGTGCCCTTGCGCGAGCCGGGCTCGCCGCTCGTAATCTCCTGGAGTGGAACTCATCTTCCGGGCAAGGCTCTTCCGCTTCTCCTCAAAGCGCTGGCCACGCTGCCGGATGAGACGAACTGGCAGTTGAAGGTTCTGGGCGACGGCCCGGAGAACAAACGTTGGCGCAGAATGGCGACGCAATTGGGAATCGCGGAGCGTTGCTCCTGGCACGGGTGGCTGCCGCATTCGCGCGCTCTCGACGAAGTGGGAAGCTCCCACGTATTTGCGATCACGAGCTTGAAGGACCTCACATCCACCGTCGCTCTCGAGGCGCTTTCGCTGGGAGTCCCGATTCTGTGCTTGGACCATTGCGGGTTTGCGGACGTGGTCACTGACGCTTGCGGCATCAAGATCGCCGTGGGATCTCCAAAGCAGATCGTAAGCGGGCTCGCCGCAGCCATTCGCAGCATCGAGCGGGACGAGCCTGGCCGCAGGCGGCTGGGCTGGGGCGCCCTGGATCGTGCGGCGGCCTACAACTGGCAGGCGAAAATGGACGCGTTGGATAGGATTTACCGGCAGGCCACCGAGCGTTCCGATGGCGTGACGGCAGCGGCATCGGTGAGGGTCCAATGACTGCCGCGATCCGGCGTGTCGCGCTTGTGCACAACGACTATCGCACGGCCAGCCCGTCCGGAGAGGACGCCGTGGTCGAGGAGGAGGGGGCGGTACTCAGAGGGCTCGGGATCGAAGTGGGCCGGTACCGGCGGTCCAACGACCGCCTGGAGAACGCCTCCGTTGGAAGGCTTGTCTTGACCGCGTTGGGGACACCGTGGTCATGGGCCAGTTACAAGGGGCTGCGCCGGTTCATTGCAGACTTCAAGCCGGACATTGTGCATATTCACAATACATTCCCGCTAGTGACTTACTCCGCCGTGGATGCATGTTACCGGTCCTCCGTCCCGTGCGTGGTCACGCTCCACAACTACCGTTGCATTTGCCCGAATGGCATGATGTTGCGCGCCGGCAGACCGTGCCAGCTCTGCCTGGATAACCACGGAACCTGGTCCGCATTGCGTCACAGATGTTACCGCCAGAGCTTACGCGCCACTGTTCCCATCGCAGCGTGCATCGAGCTGGAGCGAATCCGCAAGTCGCTGCGAAGGCGAGCTGACGTCGTGATCGCACTTACTCAGTTTCAGGCGCGTATGCTCGTTGGAGATGGCTTTCGCGAAGGCAGCGTCGTCGTCAAACCGAATTGTATTCCCTCCGCGGGGGAACCTCTTTCGCCGGATCAACGCGACCTCGACTTCGTGTTCGTAGGCAGGCTATCCGAGGAAAAGGGGCTTCAGGTTCTGCTGGACGCGTGGAGCGCGCTCAACGGCCACGGGGGACGGCTGGCAATCATCGGAGACGGTCCGCTCAGGCATCTGGTCACGGGACCGTTGCCGCCGCTCGTGGAGTATCTGGGGCGGAAGTCACGGCCCGACGTTATCACGCACCTGCGGCGGGCCAAGGCGCTGGTCCTTCCCTCCACGTGGTACGAAGGATTTCCGCTGACGGTTGTCGAGGCGTTCAGTTGCGGCGTGCCGGTGATCGCGAGCCGGATTGGCGGTCTCCCCGAGATCGTCAATGAACGCGAGACCGGGCTTCTGGTTCGGCCGGGGAATCCCAAGGACTGGGCGTCCGTAGTTTCGAGTTGCCTGCAAGATCGGGCCAATCTGGCGGCCATGGGCGCCCGAGCGTTCTCCGCCTTCAAGGATCTCTACTGCTCCCAGAGAAACGGCCAGATGCTGATCGACATTTACGAATCGGCGATCGCCAGACACGGCTCCGTAAGTTAGTCCTCTATGGTTCAATACTCAACGACCTTCTATTCGGCGCAGCAGGCCGGCTCCCGGCGGTCGGCCGAGGCTGTGGTGCCATTGGTCATGGAGAGGGTCAAGCCCCGGAGCGTCGTCGATGTCGGATGCGGAGTCGGCGCCTGGTTGTCGGTTTTTGAAGCCGCCGGGGTGGTGGACATTCTGGGGATCGACGGCAGTTACGTCGATAGGGAGCTGCTGTGCATTGACCGCGAGCGGTTCCGCCCGCACGACCTCACCCAGCCGCTGGACCCGGGGCGCACCTTCGACCTGGTGGTTTCCTTGGAGGTCGCCGAGCACTTGCCGCCCTCGTGCGCGGAGCCGTTTGTCGAGTCTCTCACGCGGCTGGGGCCGGCCGTGCTGTTTTCGGCAGCCATCCCTTATCAAGGCGGGAAGCACCACGTCAACGAGCAATGGCCGGAGTACTGGGCGGATCTGTTTGCGGCCCGGGGCTACGAGGCGCTCGACTGCATTCGCCCGGTCATCTGGGACAACCCGGACGTGGATTGGTGCTACGCCCAAAACGTTCTGCTGTACTCGCGCAGGGATCCCTCCGCCACCGGGCCCATCGGGAGGCCACGGCCATTGTCGATGGTCCATCCCAGGAAATACCTGGAGCAGGTCGATCCGGAGCACATCACGCTGAGAAACCTGGGCCGATGGTTGCCGGCCTTCCTGGTGGGTGTGCCGAAGATTCTCAGGAACACGGTCAGGCGAAGGTCGGCCGGGACGGATACATGGACGAAGTAGCGCTGAATCTGGCCTGCGGCTCCAGGACGAGCGACCGGTGCGTCAACATCGACTGGTCCATTTACCTGCGGCTCAAGGGGTTCCCCGGCACAAAGTACGCCATGCGCGTGTTTCTGAATCCCACTCGCCTTGCGAAGTACGAGGCGATTTCCGGCACAACCCTTGTCCACGACCTGCGAAAGGGCATTCCCTACCCAGACTGCTCGGCCGATGTTGTCTATCATTCCCATTTTCTGGAGCACCTGGAGAGGCAGGCGGCGGTGCGCTTCTTGAAGGAGGCGCTGCGCGTTCTCAAGTGCGGTGGCATCCAGCGAATTGTCGTGCCCGACTTCGAGAAGCTCTGTCGGAGTTACCTGGCGCACCTGAGTCAATGCGATACAGATCCGCTAAGTGTCCCTGTGCACGAGAATTACATCGAAGCGATGGTCGGGCAGATGGTCAGGGAGGAGGCAGTCGGCACCTCGCTGCAATCCGGTTTCAGGAGGTTCTTGGAGAACTTACTCCTCGGCGATGCCCGCACTCGCGGCGAAGTCCACCGATGGATGTACGATCGGGTCTCCCTTTCCTGTTTGCTCGAGCGCGCCGGCTTCCGGGACATACGGGTGTGCAGCCATTCGACGAGCGAGATTCCGAATTGGGACGACATCGGCCTGGATACCAATGAGGACGGCCAGGAGTACATGCGCGACTCCTGCTACATCGAGTGCCGCAAATGAGAATTAGGCCAGTCGCGTCCCTCCTTCCGGCCGCGTGGCAGGACGAGCTGCGGCGGCTGCGGTTCATTGCGCGTTCGAGAAAAGGGAGCTTCTCCCCCAACGAGCCGGAGGCGGAGGTTCTCGACAGGTTCGTCTCGACCGGGGACTGGGTAATCGACGTCGGGGCGAACGTCGGCCAATACACGCTACTGCTGTCGCGTCTGGTGGGCGCAAGCGGCAGGGTGATCGCCATCGAGCCGATGATGAACAGCGTGGTCACTCTCGCGTCGGTGGCGAAATTCGCCGAGCACCGGAACATCACCGTCCTCAATGTTGCCGCCTCCGACCGCATTGGCATCCTGCCGTTCGATCTGCCGGTGGACCACGCGGGCCTGCGCAATTATGAAAGGGCCCGAGTCGCCGAGAATGGGGCCATTCCGGTCTTTTCCACGACGATCGATGCGTTAGCGCTGCCCAAGCGGGTCGCAATGGTCAAGATCGACGCGGAAGGACACGAGCTTTCGGGATTGCTGGGTATGCGCCAGACTCTGGAGCGGGACCATCCGGTCCTCATTGTCGAGGAAAACGACGAGTCCCCTTTCGGCTTTCTTCTCAGCCTGGGCTACAAGGCCCGGCGGATACGCGAATCTCCGAATCGAATCTATTACCACGGCACCCAGACGGAGAGGATCGTCAACTCAATCTGCGGACCTCACAAGTGACGCCCGGATGCCAGCCCCATTGAAGGAAATCCCGCTACTCCTCGAATGCCTGCGTCCCTCCCCGGACGCCAGACGGGTTGCCGGCCTCGCTGCGCGCGCGGATTGGGAGCGGCTGGTGGCCTTCGCCTCGGCCGGCGGCCTGCTGCCGCTCCTCCACGCGCAGCTCAGCGCCGTTTGCCCGGACGCAGTCCCTCCCACCGTTCAGGAAACGCTGCGGGCGGCGTTCCTCCGCAATACGCAGCGCAACCTGCGGCTCACCGGCGAGCTGCTCGATGTCCTTGACGGACTCGACCGCGCCGGCGTTCGAGCGCTGCCCTTCAAGGGCCCGGCGCTGGCGTGGTCCATCTATGAAAGCCCGGGGATGCGCGAGTTCTCCGACCTGGATGTGCTGGTCCGCCGCGAGGATTTCGCCAATGCCCAGGGCATCCTGGCAGAGCGGGGTTACGAGACCGGAGCCGGACAGATTCCGGCGGCGTTTTTCGATTCCAACACCGAACTGCCGCTGCGACACCGCAAGACAGGCATACAAATCGATCTTCACTGGCGGCCCGTGGCCGGCCTCTTTGGTCTGGTTGAGACCGAATTCTTCTGGAGCAGCCTCGCCCCTGTCGAGATTGCGGGCCGGACGGTGCAGAACTTCTCACCGGAGCGGACGTTCCTCTACCTGTGCCTGCACGGCGGAGGGCACGGCTGGCGCTCCTTGAAGTGGCTTTCCGATCTCGCTCATCTCGCCGCGTCGTCGCCTCTCGATTGGCAGCGCATTCTGGCAGACGCTGGTTCGCGCCGCATCACGCGATATGCGCTTCTCGGGTTGGCTCTGGCTGAAAAGCTTCTCGGCCTCGAATGCCCGGCGCAGATTTCCTTAGGCGACATCAGGTCGCGCCGCGTATACTCTCAGGCCCGCGCCCACGCTCTGGAGGGCTGGCCGCAAGAGGGTCGTTTTCGCGAAATGGTTTTTCAGTGGCCGCTGCTCGAGCGAGGCCACGACAGGCTCGCGTTGTTGCAGGCGATGTTCCAGCCGACTCCCGCCGATCTGGGAGCCGTGAAGTTGCCGTCGTCCTTCTCAGGCTTGTATTACGGGGTCCGGGCCGTTCGCCTGGCTCGAGCCTGCCTGCCGAAATAGAACAGAGGTCATCTTGGGTGAGATTCGAAGAGCGATGCTGGCGACCGTTCTCAGGCGCCTGAAGACCGTCAAGGTGGGTCATCGAATCACCGACTCGGCCGTCGCCGGATGGATTTGCGGGGACGGGCCGGCGGTGGCCCGGCTGCGGTACGGTGCTAAGGCCGTGGTCTTCGTCGGCGACTATATGGGCCGCGCGATGTACCTCTGGGGGGAGCACGACCCCAGAATCACGGACGTCATGGACGCGGTGCTGAGACCCGGAGAAACGGTACTCGACATCGGCGCCAATTTCGGCGTCACTGGCCTTTTTGCGGCGAAGAAGGTGGGCCCAACCGGGAAGGTCCATCTCTTCGAGCCCCAGCCGCTGGTGGCCCAGTGTCTCCGAACGTCGCTGCTGATCAACGGCTACGCACACGCCCAGGTGCACGAATGCGCTCTTTCGGATCACTCGGGTTTTGCGGATATGGCCGTTGTCGATCCCACGAATATGGGCATGACTACCTTGGCCCCGCAGAACGGCTCAGCGCCCGCCGGAAAGCTTCGGGTTCGCCTCGAAGACGCGGGAGAGTACGTACGGGCGCTCGGCTGCTCCCGAGTGCCCCTCGTCAAGCTGGATGTGGAAGGCCACGAAGGCATCATTTTGGAATCCATGCGGGGCTGGCTGGCGGAAGCGAGACCAGGCGCGGTGCTCTTCGAGTGCCACCTCGGCAGCGGCGGTTTCTGGGCGGAGCAAACCGTTCAAGTGCTGTCCGGTCTGGGATACGAGTTTCTGAGCTACGATCTGACGAAGCTTTGGGTTACGCGGCTTTACAAGATCGGCGCGCAAACGTCTCACCCCGCGGGTTACGATTTCGTTGCCATCCATCCCGCGAGCGAAGCGGCCGAACGCCTCCGCCCGCTTATCGAAATCGACTGAGCATGCCCATGACCGACCACGAAGTGCATCCAGGGCTCCGGCAGCGGAGATTAGAGGCCGCGGAGGCCGCCCAGGGAGTGAGTTGGGACGAGGGCATTTACTCCTTGATCGAGGAAATCGTCGCCGATTATTCGCTAAGCGGCAAGGTTCTGGACTACGGAGCTGGCATCGGGAACCTTTCCCGCCGCCTCGTGATGACACGACGCTTTACCGAGGTATGCGCCGCAGACATCATCGCGGCGCCACCGCGCCTGGATGGCGTCACGTGGCTGAGCCAGGATCTCAACGAGCCCCTGGAGGGCTATGACGAGTATTTCGACGCGATCGTAGCGTCCGAAGTAGTGGAACATCTCGAGAACCCCCGCGCCATGGTTCGCGACCTGTTCCGGATGTGCCGGCCGGGGGGTTACGCGATCGTGACCACACCGAACAACGAAAGTGTGCGATCGCTGCTCGCCTTAGTCGTGCGCGGGCATTTTGTCTATTTCGACAAAGGATGGTACCCCGGTCACATCGTGGCGCTGCTACGAAAAGACCTGACCCGGATTTTCTGTGAAGCGGGATTTGAACCGCCGGCATTCCGCTTCACGCGCACGGGTTCCCTTCCCGGATCGCCCTCACGAACGTGGCAGCAGATTTCGTTCGGAACGCTGGGCGGGGTCCGGTTCAGCAATAATCTGGCGGCAATAGCGCGGAAACCGGCTTGAAGATAGTGCAACCAGGTAAGTGGTCCCCATCGATATCGAGTAACTAACCTCTATGTTCTCCATCTTGTTCGTCGCCTCCGTGGCGTTCGGCCTCTCGTTCCTGCTGACGCCCCTTTGCCGCAACCTGTTTCTTCGCTGGGGCTGGGTGGATAGCCCCGACAATCAGCGAAAGACTCACCCGGTGCCTATTCCGCGCGCAGGCGGCATCCCGATCCTGCTCGGCGGCGCCGGGGCTCTGGCGCTGCTGACCCTGACGCCACTGCACGGCGGCGGCATCTTCGCCCAAACGCTGCCGCTGATCTGGAAGCTGCTGCCGGCCCTGGGCGTTGTGTTCCTCACCGGCCTTTGCGACGATCTCATCGGCTTGCGGCCGTGGCAGAAGCTGGCGGGCCAGCTCGCCGCCGCCGGCCTGGTGTGCTACGCCCAGATCCAGATCGTCTCCATCGGCGGCCTGAGAATCTCGGCCACCTGGTGGCACGTGCCGGTCACCATTCTCTGGCTGGTGGGCTGCACCAACGCGTTCAATTTGATCGACGGCGTGGATGGCCTGGCCGCAGGGATCGGACTGTTCGCGACCCTGGCCACGCTGGTGGCCGCGCTTTCCGGAGGCAGCTTCGACCTGGCGCTGGCTACCGCGCCGCTGGCCGGGGCGCTGATCGGCTTCCTTCGCTACAATTTCAACCCGGCCTCGATCTTTCTCGGCGACTCCGGCAGTCTCTCGATAGGCTTCCTGCTGGGCTGCTACGGCATTATGTGGTCTCAGAAATCGGCCACCATGCTGGGCATGACGGCGCCGCTGATGGCGCTGGCGATTCCTCTCCTCGACACGGGCCTTTCGATCGTACGCCGGCTGCTTCGCGGCCAGCCCGTTTTCTCCGCCGACCGCGGCCACATACACCACCGCCTTTTGGACCAAGGGCTCACGCCTCGCCGGGTCGCCCTGGTCCTCTACGGCATGTGCGGCATCGGCGCGGTCCTGTCGCTGCTCCAGAACGCGATGGGACATCAATTCGGCGGCCTGATTCTGATCCTGTTCTGCGCCGGCGCGTGGATGGGAATCGAACACCTGGGCTACGTGGAGTTCGATCTGGCCCGGCGTCTGGCGCTGCCCAATACGTTCCGGCGCGTTTTGAACGCCCAGCTTCGCTTGCGTGCGCTCGAGGACGCGCTGAGTTCGGCCCGCACCGCCGACGAGTGCTGGACAGCCATCCGCAGCGCTTCCGCCGACCTGGGCTTCAACGAAGTCTCGATGAGGATCGACCGCCAGGTCTACCAGGCACAACTCGGACCCGCCGATCCTCGCGAGTGCTGGAGCCTGGATGTTCCTCTTTCGGACTACGAGTTCGTCCGCCTCGGGCACTCGATGACTTCCGAGTTCCAGCCCATGACGCCGGGCTTCTTCGCCGCGCTTCTGCGCCGCGTTCTTGGGCCCAGGCTCCCGGACCTGCGGCGGGCCTCCAGAGCCGCGGCGCCGGAACCCGACGTTCCGCTCGACAAACTACTGGCGGGCTGACGGGTCGATGCCCTCCTTCGCTCGAGCGCGGCTTAGCAAGGCGCGGGACCAGTTCGCCCAACTTCCGCGCGCGCTCGATCTGCTATGGCAAGTGGCCGCGCGATGGACCGCCGGTTCGGCCATCCTGGCCCTGGCCCAAGCTCTGCTGCCGGCCGCTGGAGTCTGGCTCAGCCGTTCCCTGATCGACGGCATCGTGGCGGCCGCGCGCGCGGGGGGCACGCTGCGCGCCGCCCGGCCGGCCCTGGTTGCAGGCGCGCTGATCGCCGCCATCGCCATCGCCAGCGAGATCCTGCGGGTCGCCGACGGGTGGGTTCGGACGAATCTCTCCGAGCGCGTGCAGGACCACATCATGTCGCTGGTCCACCGCAAGTCGGCTGAAGTGGACCTTGCCTTTTACGACTCCGCCGATTTCTTCGACCGCCTGCACCGCGCCCGCGCCGAGACGTCCTATCGGCCCGTCGCCCTCATCGAGGCCCTGTGCAACGCCACGCGGAATGGCCTCACCCTGTTGGCGATGGGCGCCGTCCTGCTCTCCTTCGGCTTCTGGGTTCCGCTCGCGCTTGCCGCAGCGACCCTCCCCGCGCTGTGGGTGGTTTTCCGCTACGCCGAGCGCCAGTACAGCCTGCACCTGCGGACGACGGCCGACGAGCGCCGCACGTGGTACTTCGATTGGATCCTGACGTCTCGCGAAGCCGCGCCCGAGCTGCGTTTATTCGGGCTCGGCGAGCACTTCCGCGCGGCCTACCAGAGCCTTCGCGGGCGGCTGCGTGGCGAGCGCATCGCCCTGGCGCGGGGGAACGCGGCGGTGGACCTGGCGGCCGGCTCCGTCGCCCTCGGCGCCACGGGAGTCAGCGTGGGCTGGATGCTCTGGCGCGCTCTCCACGGCCTGGTTACCTTGGGCGGCCTGGCCATGTTCTATCAGGCTTTCCAGCAGGGCCTGCGCCTGGCCCGTTCTCTGCTCGATAACGTCGGCCAGCTCTACTACAACAGTCTCTTCCTCGGAAACCTGTTCGACTTCCTGGCGCTCGAGCCGAATCTGGCGAGCCCGCCGGACCCGCTGCCCGCGCCACACGCGCTCGGCGATGGCATCCGCTTCCTGAATGTCACGTTCCGCTATCCAGGTGCCAGTGAAGCCGCCCTGCGCGACTTCTCGCTTGAAATCCCCGCTGGCCGTGTGGTGGCTTTCGTGGGGCCGAACGGCGCGGGCAAGAGCACCTTCGTCAAGCTGCTCTGCCGCTTCTACGATCCCGGCGAGGGCCGCATCGAACTCGACGGCGCCGACCTGCGCGACTTTGCGATCGACGATCTTCGCGCCCGCATCACCGTCCTGTTTCAGGAGCCGGTTCGATACAACGCGACGGTGGCGGAGAACATCGCGCTCGGAGACCTGGGCGCGCGCCCGGATCGCGCGGCGGTGGAGCAGGCCGCCGGCGGCGCCGGGGCAACGGGCATTGTTGCCGCACTGCCGCACGGCTACGACAGCCTTCTCGGCAAGACCTTCCTCGATGGCGCCGAGCTCAGTAGCGGCGAATGGCAGCGCGTCGCCCTGGCCCGCGCGTTCTTCCGCCGCGCTCCCATCCTCATCCTGGATGAACCCACGAGCGCGATGGACCCCTGGGCGGAGACCGACTGGCTGGAGCGCTTCCGCGCGCTGGCCGCGGGCCGCACAGCGCTCCTGATCACCCACCGCTTCACCACAGCGATGCGCGCGGACATCATCCACGTTATGGCCGGCGGCCGCGTGGTCGAATCCGGCTCACACCAGGAGCTGCTCGCTGCAGACGGCCTCTATGCGCGGTCCTGGCGGGAGCAGAGTTCGGCCCCACCGGCGCGCTGACGCTGGGGAGTTGACAAGTGCTTCGCCCGCGTCCGCCCCGTGCCCGCAGGGTTGTCTTTCTTTCGGGATGATCCGCCCAGTACGGCTCGGCTCTTGATCGGTCAACTTCCGGACAGGGCGTTGGTGGGGGGTAATCGGCTTCGGTGCCTAGCCCCAAGCTCTGGCATAGCTCGGATATGGCGTTATGGGGCCACCGGAGGGTTGGCGGAGCGCTCGAGATTCCCCCATTGAAGAGAGCTTCTCAAAGAACCGAGGTCTTTGGTCCCACCCTCTTCGATGGGCCTGTTGGGCACACAGGTCTTACGTGCGCCATCCCGTGCGGAAACCGAGATTGCGGTTGAGCGTGAAGGGGCCACAGCATTGAACGCCCACAGTCTGGCATACGTCCGGCACTTTACGGTTCTGCCGCTGTGCGGACGGCCGCGAGATTTCCGTTGTCACAACCCATCTCTCGCCAGGATCGGCCAACGCATAGGCGATCAAAAACGGATCACGCCCGATCTTCTCCACCTCATCATCCGACAGATCGGGCGCATAGCCTCCGGTCACAACGCGCTGGACTAGGACCGCGTCGACGTTTTCCTGAAATAGCAGCACGTCATGGTTGTCGTCTCGCGTTATCCAGTCGATGAGCGGGTCGTTGTCGCGGCGGCCTTCCTTGATTTCCTCCATGATCTCGAGCGGGATTTTGACAACACCGGACGCCGCCTGGTGCCGCAGCCAAGTCCAAAACTCCGGCACTTGATCAATGGGGTAATACTGGCTGTTCGCTGTAATCAGGACATTAGCGTCGAGCAGATATAGCATCAGCGGCGGCCCTGCTCTACGACTGTGCCGTTCAGAAGTGGATCAACATTTCTGGCTTTAACGCCTAAGGCCTGCGCGGCCTTGGTGGGGCTGAGAATCCCTTCGTCCAGAGAGCGCCTGATGGTATCGAGTAGAGCATTGCCGAGCCGATGGCGCTTCACCACGTAATAACTCGGTCCGCCGCTCTCGCCGCTACCTTCGACTTCCTCGTTGCGACGGCTCGCGAGCCATTCTTCCCGGAAACGGTTAGTTAACTGCCGCCATGTGGGTTCCGCGATCAGGCCAAGGCGCAGAAGTTTGTAAGCAACCATCGCACGGCTAAGCTTCCGCACGCTGGCAAACCCCGAAACGGTTTCGATGATCGCATCGAGCGAACTGCGGCGCAGATTGACGAACTCACGCAGCTCCGCTGCGGGGAGCAAGATCTCCCCGGAAATGTCATTGCAGTATCGTTCAATCCGCGATTCAATGCTTGTGCCACTGACGCCTGTCGTGCCGAGCCACAGATGCACGAGCTCATGCAATGTCGTAAACGACCAGGCGGGCCGGGCGTCTTGATCGTTGACAACGATGAAAGGCGCTATTGGGTCGGAAATGGCAAACCCGCGAAAAACATCCACGGGGATGTTGGTGTGGTAACTGCCGAGATTTCCGAGCAACAGGACGAACACCCCTGCGGTCTCGATCTTTTCCCTGAGACAGCTAAAGGCCTGTTCAACGGTCGGCTGCCTACGGAAATCGCCAAGTGAAAACTGCAAGCGGTCCACGATACGCGCCGCAAGCTCATTTGGCGGGATATTCATCGTCGCCGCACCGATGAAGTCGATCGGTTGCGGCTCGGTTTCCTCAACCAGCGACCTCACAATCGTCTGACGGCCGCGAACGTCGCGGATCAGCGTATCGAGAATGGGATTGTAGAGCGGCGGCGGCGCGCCGGGGACTGTTCGGAAGTCGTTGCCCCTATCACCAGTGCGCGGCGGCGCTTGCAGATAGAAGACCAGCAACGAACGGCGATACGCCTTCGCCATCTTGCGCAAAACGCTGCGCGACGGTTCTTCGTCCCCAGCCTCCAGGGCCATAAGGCGTTCTGTTGCTGATCGTTCCCGAGTGTTTCCAAAGCCGAGCGCATGTGCGGCTTGTTCCGCCGACAGCCCGGCAGCGGTCCTGGCCCACGTGAAAATCTCGGGATTGAGCGCCATTGCGTCCAAGCTCTATATCTTAATGTACTGTGCGGCATTCCGCCATCGTAGCTCGGCAGGTTTTACCTCAAATGGCCCTACGATCATTCTCGCAGTCCATGTCTCGATAAGCGTCGGCAACTTGCGCTGCGATCGGATTCGCGGAAAGGCCATCTGCACCGGCGGCGGCGTAAAGGGTTCAGTGCCTCGATGACGGCCTAAGGGCGCGATTCAGAGGATGAATGAGCTAGCGAGGCGACCGCGGCAGGGGCATCGGCCCAGGACGGCAAGGACATGAGTTCTGTCACCTGGATTCAGACCGTCGTCGCGAAGAACGGCCCGGCAGCAACAGACGGTCGAGGTCTTCCTGCTCCTGGCCCTGTTAGCTCTCGTGCTCCTGACGACGAACGACACTAAGCGTCCGGCCATGCCCGCCTCGCCCCAACTTGACAGCGCCCTCGCCGGAGCGCCATATTCCGAAGGATGGCTCATCCTCTCGGCATTCTCCCTGACGGCGCGTTGGATCTGGTTTCGCTCGGCGCGCTGGTTCACCGCCTCGACCCTGGCGCGGTGCCGTTTCGCAAGGCGACACAGTGCCAGATCCACGTCAGCGGCGGCGAGTTCAATGTGGCCGCCAACATGGCGGACTGTTTCGGCCTGCGGACTGGCATCGCCACGGCGATGGTCGATTACCCGATCGGCGACCTGATCGCCGAGCGCGTGAAGGCCATGGGTGTCAGGCCCTTCTACAAGCGGTTCAAGCACGATGGCGTCCGGGGACCGAACATGGCGACCGTCTACAGCGACCGCGGCTACGGCCTGCGCCCCCCGGTGGTCTTCTACAACCGCTCGAACGAGGCGGCGGCCCAGCTCAAGCCCGGCGACTTCGACTGGAAGGCGATCTTCCAGGGCGGCGTGCGCTGGTTTCACAGCGGCGGCATCTTCGCTGCGCTCTCGGAGACGACCGCGGAAGTGGTGATTGAAGGCATGCAGGCAGCCAAGGCCGCCGGCGCGTTCGTCTCCTTCGACCTCAATTTCCGCGAGAAGCTGTGGCGGGTGTCGGGAGGCGCGGACCGCGCCCAGGCCGTGGTGGGGCGCATCGTCAAGAACGTGGACGTCCTGGTGGGCAATGAGGAAGACCTGCAAAAGGGCCTGGGAATTCCCGGCCCCGCGGTCGCGCACTCGAAGCTCGATCCAAGCGCGTTCTTCGCGATGATCTCCCAGGTAGTCGATCGGTACCCCAGCATCAAGGCCGTCGCCACCACTCTCCGCGAGGTCCACTCCACCAACCGGCACAGTTGGGGAGCGGTGGCCTGGGTGAATGGCGAGAACTGCGTCTCGCCCGTCTGCGAGCTCGACGTTTTCGACCGCGTGGGCGGCGGGGACGGCTTCGCCTCGGGATTCTTCTACGGCCTGCTGGCGGGCGAACCGCCGCAGGAGTGCGTGAAGCTGGGCTGGGCGCACGGCGCGCTGCTGACCACGTTCCCGGGCGACACCACCATGGCAAGCCTGGACCAGGTTCGCGCTTTCGCCAGCGGCGGCTCGGCCCGCATCCAGCGCTGAAATATACCGAACATTCACGGTCCGAATCTCGTAGCTGTGATAGGGTGGCTCCATGTCCGACAACAAGTGGAACCGGCGACAAGTCATTCAATCCGCTTTGGCGCTGGCGGCGCCTGGCGCGGGCCTGAACTGGGACACGCTTCCGGCCGCCAAGCGAAGCCCTTCCGGTCCCGATCAGTTCGACGCCGTGATCGTGGGCGCGGGCCTGGGCGGGCTGAGCTGCGGAGCGGCTTTTGCAAGGCAGGGTTTCAAGACCCTGGTTCTCGAAAAGCACGATAAGCCCGGCGGGTACGCCACTACGTTCCGGCGGCCGGGCGGGTTTGTGTTCGACGTCTCGCTTCACTCGACCGTGGTCGGTGAGCGCGGCGGCATACGCAACCTGATTCCCGGCTTCCCGGAGATCGCGGACGTCGAGTTCGTTCCGCATCGGACGCTCTACCGGGCCATCTTTCCCGATCACGACCTGCGCGTCCCGCCGCGCGACCTGCCCGGCTACATCAAGACGTTGGCCGGCCTTTTCCCGGCGGAAGAGGCGGGCATACGGGCGCTCTTCGACGAGATGAAAGGCGTGACCGCGGACATCGGCAGGCTTTCGCAGGCCGGCGGCAAGATCGACATGAGCCGGTTTCCGGTGGAGTTTCCGCATCTGGTGCGCGCCGCCGGTGCGACGTGGGGCGCAATGATGGACGCGCGCATCAAGGACGCCCGTCTGAAGGCAATCGTCTCGACCCTGTGGCCGTACTACGGGCTGCCACCCTCGAAGCTGGCGAGCTTCTATTACGCGCTGCCGACCATCGAGTATCTCGAACAGGGAGGCTACTATCCCAAGGGCAAATCGCAGAAGATCAGCGACGCGCTGGTGTCCTTCATCGCGGCACGGGGCGGCCAGGTGCTGCTCGGCACGGAAGTGGTAAAGATCCTTACCAAGGACGGCGCGGCCTATGGCGTGCGGACCGCCGACGGCCACGAGTACACCGGCAAGGCCGTCATCGCCAATTCGAATCCCCACGACTTGTTCCACTCGATGGTTGAAGACGACGGCCGGCTAAAGGATTTCTTGGCGCGCATGGACCGCTGGACACCCAGCCTTTCCACCTTCCAGGTCTTCCTGGGCCTCAAGAAGGACCTGGTGGGCTCGCTCGCCATTCCCGATACCGAGATCTTCTACGGCTCCGGGTACGATCCGGAAGCCGAATACGCCGGCGCGCTCAACGCCGACGTGACCAATCCCAGCATGGGCGTCACCCTTTACGACAATCTGTATCCGGATTATTCGCCGAAAGGGAAGAACACGATCAGTCTCATCACGCTCCAGGGTTTCAGTCATTGGGAGAAGTACGAGGCGGATTACCGGCAGGGACGAAAGGACGCCTACCGGGCGGAGAAGGAGCGAATCGCGGACATTTTGATCCGGCGCGCGGAAGAGCGGCTGCTGCCCGGCCTCTCGAAGGCGATCGAGATCCGGGAAATCGGCACACCGCTCACAAACACCCGGTATACCGGCAACTATCGAGGCTCGATTTACGGCTGGGACCAGACGCTGGACAACTCCGGCATGCGCCGCATGGGCCACGCAACCCCGATCGCGAATCTGTACCTTTCGGGCGCGTGGACCCGGCCGGGCGGCGGCTACAGCGCCGTCCTCATGAGCGGCGTCCAGTGCTTCCAGGAAGCCACCCGGAACTGGGGCTGAGCGGCGCGCGCCACTCATTCGTGCGGCCAGCCATTCATCCGGCGGCCGCAGCCAGTCTTCGGGAACCGCTTTACGCAACAGGAACGCTGACGTACAATCGGCGAGGATGAAAACGGCCGGTTTCTTCGCTAATGCCTGGTGCCTGACGGCCGCGCTGGCCGGCCCGGCGCTGGGCTGGGTGAAGGAAAAGAAATCGGATACTTCGTTCGGCATTACTGCCCCGCTCCGTTACGCCCTGCGCGGCACGGTCTACAACATGCTCCCCGGTTCGACCGCGCTGCCCGATTTCGCGCACCTGCAGCCTGCCGGAACGATCTACACCTGCACGCTCGACGTACCCAAGCGGCTGTGGACCGAGGGCATGCCGGGCGTGACCGACCGCGTCGAGTGGTTCGCGATCGACTACGAAGGCGATTTTTGGACCGAAAAGCCGGCAAAATACCGCTTTAATCTCACTTCAGACGACGGTTCGCGTTTATATGTCGATGGGAAAGTCGTCATCGACAACGACGGCGTGCACGAGTCGCAGGCGATGGGCGGCAGCGTGGCGCTCGAGGCCGGACGGCATCGCATCCGGGTCTCGTATTTCCAGGGACCGCGGGATTCCGTGGCCCTAGTCCTCGAAGTGGCGGCGCCGGGCGAGGAACTTCACATCTTCGACACCCGGGCCTTCATGCCGACGCTGGACGAGCGGGCCAAAGCCGCGGCCCTCGATGCCGCCGCCCGGCCGCAGATCCGGCGCGACCCGGAGTTTCGAGGTTCGGCCGCTTTGAACGCTTACGAGATGGCCGCTTTCGAGACCCTGAAGCTCAAGCCGCTGCCGCACGCTTTCGAGTTCCGCTCCGCGGCCTTCTCCTTCCCGGAAGCGGACTTCAGCTCGAAATGCGTCCTGGCCTTCGAACTGCCTGGGGCGGCCGCAACCGCCACTCCGGCGGCCGCCGGGAAGAGCAAGCTGCATGTGGTGCTGCTGGCCCTGGTAAAGGACGCAGGCGGCCAGATCGTCGAGAAGGCCAGCCAGGATTTTCAAGTTGAGCTCACGGACAGCCAACTGGCCGCGGTCCGGGCAAATACGCTGTCCTACGCCCACCCGGTCACGCTTGCTCCAGGCCACTACACCGTCGAGACCGTGGCCCTCGATCGCGAGGGCGGCCGCGCGAGCACGGGAGCGTTCGAAATCGACGTTTTGGAACGAAAGGGGATCGGGCTGAGCAGCCTGGTTCTTGCGCGTCAGGTTGAGCCGGCCCCGAGCCATGCGGATGCCGACGGCGATCCGCTTCAGTCCCAGGGCCAGCGGGTGGTGCCGGCCGTGGGCGCGAGCCTTCCGGCAAACGCACAACCGGCCGTCTTCTTTGTGGCCTATCCGGACCGATCGACGACGGAGAACCCGAAGGTCCGAGTGCAGTTTCTGCTCGAGGGGAAGGAGATCGCCAGCCAGACCGCCGATCTCCCTGCCGCGGACGCATCCGGAGCGATCCCGATGACTATCGGAGCCATCGCGAAGCCGGGCAATTACGAGTTGAAGATTACTGTTTTTCAGGGCGGCGAGTCGGCCGGGCGGAGCATCCAGTACTCCATCGCCGCCAAATAGAGATTCATACACGAAAGGAATCGCCATGCACACGTCGAAATACGCCTTCCTTCTTGCTGGCCTCGTCATCGCGGCAGCATCCCTTTGCGGGCAGAACGTCAGCGGCTCGCTCTCTGCAACGGTTTCGGACCCGAGCGGCGCGGTAATTCCCCACGCCAAAATCGAATTGAAGAACGACGCCACAGGCGCCAGCCGCGACACGGTCTCGAATGGCAGCGGGTTCTTCAATCTTCCCGCCATTCAGCCCGGGTCGTATACGTTGACGATCACGGCGCCCGGTTTCGCGGTGTGGCAGCGAGCCGGCATCGTCTTCAATCAGGGCGAGAGCCGGACGCTCGCGGACGTCACCCTGCAGGTGGGTGCGGCCACGGAGCATGTTTCCGTCGAGGCGGATGCCGAAGGGGTCTCGCCGGTCGATACCGGCGAATCGCGGCAGACGCTGGACGCAACCATGGTGGAGAAGCTGCCGATTCAGGGCCGGGACGCCGCCGAGTTGATCAAGATCATGCCTGGCATGGCCATGAACCGGGGGCTGAGCCAGACCGGATGGAGCAGCCTGGTCACGCAGACCAACCAGGGCCCCATCGGCCAGTATTCGGCCAACGGAACCCAGCCCTATGGCGGGATGACGATGACCATGGATGGCGCCAATCTGGTGGATCCCGGCAACATGGGAACCCAGGTCGCCAACATCAACAAGGAACAGACGGCCGAAGTCACGCTCCTCAACTCGGCCTTCGGCGCCGAATACGCGAAGGGGCCGGTCACATTCCAGGCCATCGGGAAAAGCGGCACGGCTCATTTCCACGGACAGGTCTACGTCTTTGGCCACCTTTCGGCTCTCGACTCCACCGAGTCCTATGATCGGGGCCACGGCGGCGCGAAACTCAATTACAGTTCCGTCTATCCGGGCGGGGACATCGGCGGCCCGCTCTTCATCCCTGGCACGAACTTCAATCGCAAGCACGACAAGCTCTTCTTCTACATTGGGCCCGAGGGAATGAACCAGGCGCCGGAGCCGACCTGGTACGGCTATTTCGTTCCCACCTCGCAGATGTTGAGCGGAAATTTCTCGCCTGCGTATATTGCCAGCCTGGGGCCCGCGTTTGCGTCCGCCCACGGAGCAGACGCTGTCGCGCCCACGCTTCACGGCGCCGCGGCCGCTTATCCCGGAGGCATGATCCCGCAGAGCCTGCTCGATCCGACCTCGCTTGCTTACGCCAAGGCGATGCCCGCGCCGACGCAGTCGCAGGTGGATTCTTCCGGCGACAATTACTACTACTTCGATAACTTCCGCGTAAATCGGATTGAGTTCAAAATTCGACTGGACTATAACATCAGCGACAACACCAAGCTCTTCGTTTCCTGGAACCGGCAGGACGAATGGGACCAGAATCCCTTTGCCGTCTGGTATTACCCGTACTACACTCTTCCCTATCCGTCGGCCATGCCCGCGCACCAGGTATCGAACATCTACACGGCCAACCTGACACACGTGTTCAGTCCCACGCTCACCAACGAGGCCGTGGTCTCGCTGGCGAAATTCCTCAACCCCGTCGTACTCCAGAACCCCTCGGCGGTGAATCCGGCCAACGTCGGCCTGGAGGGATACAAGCCTCTGACCGCGGATCCGTACACGCCGCAAATCCCGAACATCTTCAGCCCCAGCGCCAGCGCCCTCCCAGGCTTCTACGCGCCGCAATTCGGCACGAGTTTCTACGGAGGCGACTACGGTAAGATGTCGCTCGACCCGTCGCTCGCGGACAACCTGTCCAAGGTCGCGGGCACGCATACGATGAAGTTCGGAGCCTACTGGGACTTCGCGGAGAACTACCAGCCCAGCGGCAACTGGTCCCAAGGCCTGGTAGAATTCGCGAATACCGGCGCTACCACGACCGGCAACATCATGGCCGATTTCCTGACCGGCCGCGCGCAGAACTTTCAGCAGGTCACCGCCCTCAGCGTGTACGACATGAAGTACAGCCAGTATTCGTTCTACGCTCAAGACCAGTGGAAAGCCCATCGCAGGCTGACAGTCACCTACGGCGTCCGCTTCGATCACATGGGCCAGTGGTACCCGACCAGCGGCCCCGGCCTGGCGGTCTGGGATCCGGCCTCGTATAACAACGCCTCGCAGGCAGGCGCGTGGACCGGCCTGCTCTGGCACGGCGTAGACAGCAAGGTCCCGATTTCCGGCTTCCCGTCCCGGCCTCTCTTCTATGACCCGCGGTTCGGCGTCGCCTACGACCTGTCTGGGAACGGGAAGACCGTCCTTCGCGGCGGCTTCGGTATCTATCGCTATCAGATCTCGTTCAACAGCGCCTCTGACTACGGTATTTACGACGAGTCCGCAAATATCGCCAGTTACAACATCCAGAATCCGGCGAACCTGGGTTGGAACTTCGCGCAGTACGGCCCGCAGGGAAGCGCAGTGGGGCTGGGCGGGAATCTGGGCGCCCTGCTCGAGGGCGACTCCACGACGCCGTACACCGAGAGCTACGATGCGATCCTTTCCCAGCGCGTTCCCTGGGGCTCCCAAATAGAAATCGAGTATAGCGGCAACCAGAGCCACGACCTGCTGGTCTCGTCTTCTAGTGGCGGCGTGGCGTCCCTGGGTAACCTCAACAAGACGCCCGTGGGCGCCTACTTCCTTCCCGACCCCATCACGGGAGTGGTGAACGACCCAAGTACAGGGAACATACCTTTTCAGGACTACCGGCCCTATGCGAACTATCAGACGATGATTCTGACGACGCATCAGGGCTATTCGAACTACAATGCCCTGCAGGCGACGTGGAATAAGCGATCGAGGTGGGCCACGCTCACGGCGAATTACACATTCGGCAAGGCGCTCGGAATCCGCGACGGCGTGACGGACAATGGCGCCGGCGCCGGCTATGCGGCCGACCCGTTTAATCTAAGCGCCAACTACGGCCCGCTCGCTTTCGATCACACGCAGATCTTCAACGCCGCGTACGTGATCGAACTGCCCAAGCCGATCCATAAGCAGTTCGTTCTGGGCGGGATCGTGAATGGATGGTCGGTTTCCGGGATGACTCAGTTGCAGAGCGGCGCTCCGATCCAACCCAACACGGGAGGGAACCTGAATCTGGTAACCACGGGCGCGTTGAATAGCCAGATGTGGCTGGGCACGGACTCCGAAGGCATCCTACCGGCACTGACCTGCGATCCGCGCAGCGGCCTCCAGGCGGGCCAGTATTTCAACCCCAACTGCTTCGCGCTCGGGCCCAAGGGGACAAACGGCCCAACGGTCTGGCCTTACATCCACGGGCCGCATTACTTCAATAGCGACCTTTCTATCTACAAGAGCTTCCAGTTCAAGGAGCGACACGCGATCGAGCTCCGAGTTTCGGCGTACAACTTCCTCAACCATCCGCTCCCGGCCTTCTGCCTCGGAAGTTGCGCCGACTTGCAGTTGCAGTTGTCGAATCCGGTCGCTGGTACGACTAACTCCAACAGCCTGACGACGGGCACTCCGGCCGGCACTTACGGGTACCGGGTGATGTTGATTTCGCTCAAGTACAAGTTCTGAGAGGCGGACGTGAGCAGGAACGTGTATTTCTTTCTGAGCCTGGTGTGGAGTCTCGACGCGATCTCCTACGTCCTGATGTCGATTCTGTGCATACGCAACTACCGCGTGCGCAGAACGCGCTGGGGCGGCGCCGCGTACTGCGCCCTGATCCTCAACTTTGCGCTGGTATACGTGAACCTGCTGGCGGAGGAGGCGGTTCGGATCGCGACGGGACATACCCTGGCGGTCTTCGGCGCCATTGACCTGGTGGTCTCCGTAATGGCCGCGCTGCTGTTGTTCCACACCTTCTACAACGGCGAGAGGGAGTATCTGCCGGGCCGCGCGATCTGGCGGGCGTTTCTCTGGCTGTCGTACGCGATCGTCGTGGCCATCGCGATCGCCGGGGTGGGCTTCTACGCGGGCATGTTTAGCCATCTTCCGATCCCGTCCCGGTTTTGGATACCGCCGCCGCTGGCGGGCGGCGCACTGGGCGCCATCGGGGTGCTGTGCGCATCACGCCGTCCCGCAAGCGCCGCCGAGCGCCGTCAGCGCCGCTGGGTGGTGGCTTTCTGCATCATTTGGGCGTCAACGGCAATGCTCTGGCTGACCACGGAAAACCCGGTGTTCTTTCTGCCGAAGGACCTCTGTCCTTTGATCTTCATCTTCATCGTCACCTACTATGTGGAGCGGCTCGCCTTCTTTGATGTCCTGATCAAGAGGGGAGTCGTGACCTTTCTCACGTTCTCGCTCCTGGCCATGTACTTTATGTGGGCGGGGCCCTGGATGATGCGCTTCCGGTTGAGCATCGTGGTCTGGGCGCTGTCCGCCTTGCCGATCGTCCTGATCCACCCCTGGCTCGACCGCGTGATCTCAGCGTGGCTGGACCGGCTTTGGCTGGGCCGCCGTTTCTCGCCCATCGAGGCCAGCGAGCATTTTCTGGATGGATTGCAGGGCGCCATCAGCGAGCAGGAACTGGTCTCGCTGGCCGAGGAGCGTTTGCGGACGATCTTCCGGTCGGAAGCCCAAGTCCTCCTCGAACCGGCGGCCCGTCCGCCCGAGCGCGATCGGAGCGAGATCATGCAGGCGCCCATCCATCTGGCCGGCGAACAGGCGGGCGCGATCCGCGTCCCGGCGCGCGCTCACAACCCGCGTTTCCTCAGCGAGGATCGTGCGCTGCTGACGTCGCTGGCGGAGGTCTTCTCGTTTCTGCTCGAGAACCTGCGCCTCCGCGAGAAGCGCCTGGAGCACGAGAAGCGCGAGCGGGAGCTGGTTCTGAACGCCAACCGCTCCGAGCTGAAGGCCCTGCGCGCCCAGGTCAACCCGCACTTTCTGTTCAACGCGCTGAACACCATCGCCAGCCTCATTCCGCGCCACCCGGACCGCGCCGAGAAGACCATCGAGCAACTGGCGGAGGTGTTCCGCTACACGCTGCGGCGCTCGGACCGCGAATGGGTGACGCTCGAAGAGGAGTTGGAGGCCGTGCGCGCTTACCTCGATGTCGAGCAGGAGCGCTTCGGCGATCGCCTGGTTGTGCGAATGGCGTGCACAGAGGAAGCCAGGGACGCGCGCATTCCGGCCATGGTGGTTCAGACTCTCGTGGAAAACGCGGTCAAACACGGCGCGGGGGCGATTCGGACCCAGGCGGTAGTGGAGATCGAAGCGAGTGTCTGCGCAACCGGTGTCTCGATCGCGGTTCGCGACAACGGGCCGGGCTTTCCGGCTGCCGCGACACGGGTGCTCCCTCCTGGCGAGGGCGGCTACGGCCTGCGCAACGTCCGGGAACGCCTGCAGGGGCACTTCGGAGCCGCTGCCGCACTGCACATAGACCGGGACAGCGCGATGGGCCTGACCGTCGTCACCCTCCGCATCCCACACACTGTGCCGCAACCGCTGGAGGCGAGGGTGTCATGATCCGGCTTCTGCTGGTGGATGACGAGGGGGCCGCGCGGGAAAGGCTGCGGCAGATGCTCGACCCGATGCCGGGTGTGGAGATCGCGGGCGAAGCCGCCGACGGCGAAGAAGCCATCCAGAAGGTGGTCGAATTGCGTCCCGACCTGCTCCTTCTGGACATTCAAATGCCGGGTTGCAGCGGATTGGAAGTGGCAGCCTGCCTTCCCTCGCCGCGCCCCCAGATCATTTTCTGCACCGCCTTCGACCAATACGCCGTCAACGCGTTCGAGATGCACGCCGTCGACTACCTGCTCAAGCCGGTGAGCCGCGTGCGGCTGGCGCGCGCCATCGAGCGGGTTCGCTGTGCCGGCGCGATGGAGGGCTCAGGCGAGGTCGAGCGGGCCCTGGAAGCCCTGCGCGCGCGGAACACCCGTCTGCTGGCTCGATGGGGCGAGGGATACCGCGTGATCCCGCAGCAGGAGGTGGTGTACTTCGTCTCCGACGGCGGTCTCACGAAACTGTGCACGCGCGAGCGCTCCTATGTTCTCGATCCCACGCTGAACGACCTGGAGGACCGCCTCGACCCGGCCTTCTTTTTCCGCGTGAGCCGGGCGGCCATCGTGAATCTGGATTCCGTGAGCGAGGTGCAGCCCATGGCGGGCGGCGTGGCCGACGTGGTGCTCAACACCGGCGTGCGGCTCGAAGTCAGCCGCCGGCGCCTCAAGGACCTGCTCGAACGCCTGGGCGGCCTGGAACCGACGCATTGCCGGACGGAGTAGGATCTGTGCGAATCGCCCCGATGCTTGCTATCACGGTGGCGGCGCTGCTGCCCGCCAGATCTCAGGCTGCCGCGCCGGCGCGGACGCGGCTGGCGATGGTTTCCCGAAAGGCGCTAAGCGGCCTGAAGGTCAAAGTTCCGGCGACCGCGAGCCCTTATCTGGCCGGGATGCCCGCAGGAACGGATACATCTGACGGGGATAAGGCGCCGCAAGAGTCGCCGGTTCTGGTCGAGATCTCCCTGGCCGATACGGTAGCCGTCAGCTTCAGCGCTTCCGGAGGTGTGGAAAATCATCCGTACGATCCGCCCGTCTGCGATCCGCCCGATGGAGCGCTTGGCATCAGCCATCGCGCGGAGCACGGAATCTCGGCGATCGCCGCGCCCATCGACTCGCTGGTGGGAGTATTCCTCGACGACGGGCGGCCGGACCGCAGCCCCGCTCCGCCTCCGGTGGACTTTCGCGCCATTGGTTGGGACTTCGCTTCTCTCTCGCCCCAGTTGAAGCAAATCTTCTTCATCGGCGCCGGCACGACAAAAGTGCGCGTCGCCGGCAACGGCAAGAAGGCCCGCGTGGCTCGGAGGTTGCTGGTTCCCAAGGGCGCGACCAGGCTCTTCCTGGGCACTCTCGATGAATACGAGTGGAACAACAACAAGGGCGCTTTTGATGTTATTGTCACGCCCCTGGCGCAATAAGCGTGCACCGCGCCGGCTACCGGCTCAGCTCCTGGCAGATCTCGGCCGCAACGCGGCGGGCGTGATCGACGGCGTCCTTTTCGAAGCTGATGGCGCCCACGCGCGGATGGCCGCCGCCGCCGTAGCGCTCGCAGATTGAGGCGAGGTTGTGCTCGAAGGGCTCGGTAGCCCAGGGATTCGATCCCACCGAAACCTTGGTCCGGAAGCTCGCCATGCTCACCGACACCGTATACATCGAATCGGGAAACAAGTAGTACGGGATAAACTTGTTGTAGCCTTCCAGATCGTAGGCAATCAGGTCGAAGAAGACCACCCCTTTGCAGCAGCGCGCCTCCTTGCGGATGATGTCGATGGCACGCAGGTGGCGCTCGTAAAGCGGCGCGTATTCCTTCTGCACTTCCGGCCGGGCAATGATCTGATCGAGCCTGCAATGGCGCATCCAGTGGATGATCTCCTGGACCATCCCCGAACCCTTGACTCCCTCGATCACGAGCGTCAGCTTCATGGCCGGAGCGCCCAGTTCGACCGCCGAGCGTGCATCGGTATACTGAGCACCGTCGATGATTTCCGCCCATTTCACCAGGTTGTCCAGGTCGGGGGCCGCGAAGCCCCACTTCTGGCGGGCCATGGTGGCGATGAAATTGGTGCACGACCTGAAGTGCGGGTCGTACATTTTCTTCTCGCTATGCTCGCTTTCGAAGCGCGCGGCGTCTTCGGGGGTTAGGAACGCGCTCTGGTGGTGGTCGAACCACCAGGTGACTCGCGGGTCGGGCGAGTACTTGAAATCGACGATCGCGTTCTCGTCGCCGTCGAACATGGCGTCGTCGAAGAGGTGGTTGGCCTTGTGCGCCAGCCCCGTAAACGCGAATTCGGCGCCAGGGTGGAACTTCTCTTCGACGAACCGGCTGAAGAATGCCGCAGCGGCAGCGCCGTCGAAGCAGTGGTCGTGGTATAGAATGCGTATCCGCATAGGCAAAGCCTTACAGCTTCCCTCAAAACGCACCCCAAATGCAACTGGCACCCGCTGGCGGGGCTTTGGCGGCGCCACGGTGAATGGGCCGATGGCCGGCTTTCCAGGCCGCCACCGAGGCTGTGGACAGGGTTTCGCATGATATCCTGAGTGATGGCTGGAGTCCCGATACGCCCGGCGCGCCTTCGGATAGAGGCGTCGGCGGCTTGCCAACTTAGGTGTCCGGCCTGTCCCACGGCTTCGGGCGCATCGGCCCGCGTGCTCGGAAGGGGCCATCTCAAGCTCGCGGACTTCCAGAGGGTCGTTGACGCGAATCCCGGCATCGGCAAGATCGAACTCAGCAATTACGGGGAGTTATTTCTTAATCCCGACCTTCTGGGGATTCTTGAGTATGCCTACCGGCGGGGCGTGCGTCTGACGGCCAACAACGGCGCTAATCTGAATACGGTGCGCCCGGCGGTGCTTGAAGGGCTGGTGAAGTACCGGTTCCGGAGGCTCAACTGCTCCATCGACGGCGCTACGCCAGAGACCTACGCCAAATACCGCGTTGGCGGCGACTTCGACACCGTCATGGAGAATGTGCGAACCATCAACGCTTACAAGAAGCAATATCGCACGCGGTATCCGCTGTTGTCTTGGCAGTTCATCGTGTTTCCTCACAACCGGCACGAGCAAGATGCCGCGCGGCGCCTTGCGAAACAATTGGGGATGAGGTTCTCGCCCAAGCTGAGCTGGGATGAGCACGACGAGGTTCCGGAGAGCCGAAGCTCATATCGCGCCCGCTATGGCGTTGACTATACGCGCGCCATCTGCCATCAGCTCTGGGTCATGCCTCAGATCAACTGGGACGGCCGCGTCCTGGGATGCTGCCGGAACTTTTGGGGCGAGTTTGGCGGGAATGCCTTCGCCGAAGGCGTTCTTGCGGTCGCGAACAGCGAACGGATGGGCTACGCGCGCGAGATGCTGCTCGGCAAGCAGCCGCCGAGAGACGATGTGCCCTGCTCCACCTGCGAGCAGTATCTGACTATGAGCCGGGACGCGCGTTGGCTGAAGCCTTACGAGGTCAGGCTCCACCAACGTGTCTCGCGTTGGCTCTATCGCCATGGCTTGGCGAAGCCGGCGATCCTGTTCGCACTCGGCGTCCTGATGAAGGCGGTCGAGAAGTGCGGCGCGGCCCGAATCAAGGCGCGACGCAAATGGAGGAGCCAGCATGAGCCGGCCTGAGGCTCCGTTCTTCTCCGTCATCGTTCCGTGCTTCAACAATGAGCGCTATCTGCCGCAGTGCCTGGAGTCCTTGTTTGCGCAGACCTGCCCGCGGGACCGGTACGAGGTGATTCTGGTTGACAACAACTCACAGGACCGGTCGCTCGAAATCGCGCGCGGCTTTCCCGATCTGATCGTCATCGAGGAGACGAAGCAGAGCTCCTACGCGGCGCGGAACCGCGGGGTCCGCGAATCGAGAGGCCAGGTTCTTGTCTTTACCGACTCAGATTGCGAGGTGAGCCCGGTGTGGATCGAGGAGATGGGCCGCGCCCTAGCGGAACCGGTCGCGCGCGTGGCGTTGGGGAGCAGGCGCTTCGGGCGGGAATCGTTTCTCACCAGCATTGCCGCGGACTACGATGCGCGGAAGGTGGAGTACATCTGCACGCAACCCGATGCGAGCCTCTACTACGGCTACACAAACAACATGGCCGTGCGCCGCGAAGCCTTCGAGCGGTACGGTCCGTTCCTCGAGATCGGACGGGGCGCTGACACGATCTTCGTCAACCGGGTGGTGACGGCTTACGGCCCGGGATCCGTGCGCTACGCCGGGAAGGCCTCCATCCGCCATCTGGAGATCCGGCGCGTCTGGGACTGGTACGGCAAGCTCAGAATCTACGGCGGCAGTTATCAGGGCAACCGCGGGAGGAGCGGGCACAAAGCACTCCGCCTCCGGCAACGCATGGAGATCATGCGGCGGACCGTCATGCTCGACCGCTACACTCCACTCCGCGCGATGTCCTTGGTCCCATTGCTGGGCATCGGAGGGTTCGGCTTCGAGCTGGGCCGAATCCTGGAATCGCTGCGGCGGAAGCCCCCTACTCCACCCCCAGTTCCTTCACCACGCGATCCGCCTTGTACACCTTGCGCAGGGCCTCGATGATGCCCTGGCTCGCCACGTGAACCGAGCGGGCGATCGCATCTGTGAAGACGAAGCGGTTCGGCAGGCTCTCGATGTTGCCGTCGAACAGGATGCCGATCACTTCGTTCTTCTCGTCCACGGTCGGGCTGCCGGAATTGCCGCCGTGCGTGTCCGTGGTGGTCACGAAGTCGAGGGGAACAGACAGATCCAGCGCGCCCTTGGCGTCGAGCCAGCGCTGCGGCAGCTTGAAGGGGTCCACTCCGGTGGCGTGCTTGTACATGCCGTCGAAGGTGGTCGTCCAGGGAATGGCGCGCCCCGCGGCGTCCTGGTAACCGAGGACCGGGCCGTAGGTCAGCCTTAGAGTGAACGTGGCATCGGGATACTCGGCCGCGCCGTAGACCGCAAACCGCGCCTGCGCGATCTTCCCCTTGCTCTCGCTCAGCACGGCTTCCACCTTGTCCTCGTACTCCTTGCGGTAGTGCCGCGCCGGCCCATCCAGCGTTCGCGCCAGGCGGATCATGCCGTCATCGGACGCCATGACGGCGTCCAGGTCCTTGGCCAGGCGCTTGCGCTCGGCGACGTCTTTCAGCTTGCTGGTGGTCACGTAGCCGGCGGCGGCCTGCTCCGGCGTCTGCCCGTTGAGCACCGCCTTCACCGTGGGGTCGTCCGCACCCAGGCGCGCGCGCAGAAACGTCAAATAGTTGGAGACGACGGCGATTTCCATGGAGTCGCTGAGCGGCTCGGTCGAGTACATGGATTCCTCGATAGCCGGAAGGTTCGATTCGGCGTACTCGCGCAGCCGGTCGGCATTCGGCTTGCGCGTCTCCTCGGCGTAGCGCAGAACGTCGCGGGCGATTCCGAACAGCTCCGAGCCGACCACGGGGCCGCGTTCCAACAGCCAATGCTGCTGGTAGAAGCCGCGGTAAACAACGAAGGCCGCGGCGACGTCGTCCCACACGGCGCCGTATTGCTTCTCCATCTCGGGATTGCGCGCGATCACCGCCCGCAGCTTGGTCTCCTGCTCGAGCTTCTCCTTCATGAGCGCCGGATCGCGCAGGCCGGCCAGGAATCCCTGGTAGGCCTTGTAGCTGTTCTGTACGTACAGCAGGTTCTCCCGCGCCACGCGCTTGTCCTCCGCGCTTTGGCCGCCATAGGCTTCCAGGGCCGCCACCAGCGAGCCCAAGCGGTCGAACAACAGCGGATAAGAATAGTCGCGGTAGAACTCGAGTTCCGCGTAGGTCGCCAGGCGGCCAGTCGCTCCGGGATTCCCGGAAACGAAAGTCAGCTCCTTGTCCTGGACCCCAGTGCGGCTCCAGCGCAGCCAGTCCTGGACCTCCGCGGGCTTGCCGTTCTCATACGCGCGGAAGAAGGCGAAATCGAGGTCGTAGCGCGGGTATGTGAAGTTGTCCGGATCGCCGCCGAACTGGGCGACATCCATTTCCGGGGCGAACACCAGCCGGATGTCGGTGTACTTCTTGTACTCGTAGAGGTTGTACATGCCGCCGGAATAGAGGGTTACGACGTCGCAGCGATGGCCGGTCCCGGCGTTGCAGGACTTCTCGATCTGCGACATCTCTGCCTTGCGCTTCTGGTTGGCTTCGGCGGAGTTCCTTGCGTCCTTTGCCGCGCCCTTCACTTCCGCGGTGACGTCGCTGATCTTGAGGAGCACGTTGATCTCCAGATCGGGACAGGGGGCTTCGGCTGCGTGGTTGACGGCGTAGAACCCATTGGCGGTGTAGTCGTGCTCGGCCGTGCTGAGTTTCTGGATGCAATCGAGACCAACGTGATGGTTGGTGAACAGCAGACCGTACTGGGAGACGAACGACCCCGATCCGCCGTTGTTGAACCGCACCGAGGCAAGCCGGAGGTGATTGAGAAACGCATCCGTCACCTCGAAGTGGTACTTACTCTCGACCATTTGCTTCGGGAAACTGTTGAAAAGCCACAACCCGTCATCGGCGCGGGCGGCGAAAAACGGAGCTGTGACCAGCAGGGCGGCAAGTGCAGAAATGGGGCGCTTCATGGCTATTCCCCACTCTAGCCCGTTCCAGGGCAGTTTGGGACCCCCCTTGCGGCGCCGCCGGTCCGACTAAATATCTACTGATGTATCAATGGTTTACGGCCAACTATCCCGGACGAAAAGTACCGTTTTTGCCCTCCGCTGTGAGATACTGTGAATAGAAACTCACTTCGCATGAATCAGTTAGACGAGTCTATAGCCCGCTACCAGAAATTACTCGAAACGGACGTTTACCGGGATCTGGGGTGGGCGGAAGAGTTGGCCGGGCGCATGCAGGCCGCGCGCTTGACGCAAGGCGGACGCCTGGTGTGTCCCTTCTTGCGCCCGAATTTCGTTTCGCGCCGCCAGTACGAGTCCCTGGTGCGCGCGGCCGAAGCGCTTTTCTCCGCCATCGACCGGGTAAAGCAGATGGCGCTGGCGAACCCTGCGCTGCTGGCGCGCATCGGGCTGCTGCCAGCCGAGAAAATGCTCGCCGCGATCGATCCGGGCTATTCGTTCCTGGCTGTTACGTCCCTGCTCGACACACACTTGAGCAACGGGAACATGCACTTCGTCGAATACGTGGCCGACACGCCGGTGGGGGTGGCTTACGCCGAAGCGCTGGCCGACCTCTTCTACGACTGCCCGCCGGTGAAGGAGTTCCGCAAGCGCTATTCGCTGCAGAAGCTGGGCGGGAAGAAGCACTTGCTCGCCGCGGTGCTGAAGGCCTATAAGCAGTTTGGCGGGAAAAAGCAGCCCAACATCGCCATTCTGGAGTTTCGGCCGGGGTTTCAGGCGACCGAAGAGGGCGAGCACGCGCTGCTCCGCTCGTACTTCCGCGCCGAGGGTTACCAGACCGAGATCGTTTCTCCGGACCAGCTCGAATACAGGGGCGGCATACTGCGGCATGGCGATTTCGTCATCGACGCGATCTGGCGGCGGTTGAAAGTGCAGGAATTCCTGCTCAGGTACGATCTGTCGCACCCGCTGGTGCGGGCTTACCGGGAAGGCGCAGTCTGCCTGGTCAATAGTTTCCGCTCCGAGCTGGCGCACAAGAAAGCCATTTTCGACCTGCTCACCGACGAGACGATTACCGCGGGCTTCCCGGCCGCCGAGAAGAAGGCCATACGCCAGTACATTCCCTGGACGCGCGTGGTGGCCCCGGGCAAGACCGTTTACCAGGATCAGACCGTCGACCTTCTCGAGTTCATCCTCAAGAACCGCGAGAAGCTGGTGCTGAAGCCGAACGAGGACTCCGGCGAGAACCACTCGATCAAAGGCTGGCAGACCGACGACGCGGCCTGGGATCGCGCCATCAAGCGCGCGCAGCGCATTCCGTACGTGGTCCAGGAGAAGGTGGAAGCCACGTACGCGCCTTTCCCGGTGCTACTCTACGGCGCGATCGAGGTCCGGCAAATGAAAGTGGACCTGCACCCGCACGCCTATCTCGGCAAGGTGCAGGGCTGTTCGACCTGGCTCTCCGCGGCCAACGGCGGCTTCTCGACGGTCACCGGCCTTGCGCCGACGTTCATTATCGAACCGAAGGGGTGAACGAGGGCACGCTTGGTGGAGGCCGGAACTTCCGTAGCAGTACGTTTGGACCGGCAAACCCCGCAGCGTAGAACGCGCGCTCTATTCGATGGGCCCGAAGCCCGAATGCGACGGTACCCGCAGTCTACCCTGGTACTGACAGACCAACGCGAAATTGAGTCCTTTCGACTATTGGCGCACCGCGCAAAATGACGTTTACTAGAAACGTGATGCTACAGACTCTCGGCGACACTACAACGGTTCCGATGGGGGGTGGCCGCTTGACTAGAGAAGACGACACGTTCCCGGCAATGCGAGATGCCTCGGCGCGGAATGGCACCAGCCTTCAGGCGGAGCACTCCGACCGGCGAAGCGCGATGCGGTTTCCCATCGAACAGGATGTCCGCTACAAGGTGTTCACGCGGAACACAATCGAAGTGGGGCTCGGCAAGACTGTCAACATGAGCTCGAACGGTGTGCTGTTCACCACCGAAAGACCACTGACGTTGGGGGAGAGGCTGGAAGTGGCGGTCGCCTGGCCGGCGCAGCTCGATCACAAGTGCGCGCTGAAACTGGTCACCACGGGCCGCGTGGTCCGCAGCGAGAACGGCGCGGCTGCGATCGCGATCGAACGATACGAATTCCGGACCCAAGGCATTCGGGGCCTGGTCTGAGGAGCAACGGAGGCGGGCGGGGACGGGCAACTGTCCCCGCCGTTTACTCGACGCGGAATTCGTGCCGCGTTTCCTGCATTTGGTTTTCGACGTAATCCCGCAAAGTGAGCACCACCACGTAGCGCCCCGGCTGGATCTTCTTTTCCAGGTTCAAACTCAGCGCGCCGGACAGGTATCGCTTCGGGTAAAACGAATCTTCGTCCTCGGTAGCCGCCTGCGGCTGGGAGAAGAGCGGCTTACCGGAGGCGTCCAGCAATTCAATCCCGTATTCGACGTGAACGTGGTTCTTCGGGCCGTACCTGAAGCCCGTAAATTCAAAGCGCGCCCAGACGGAATCGCCGGGGTGGTAGACGGCGTCGAGCAACGGGTTGGAATCCTCTTCTGTGCGGAGGAAGCGGAAGTTCCGCACGGTCAGGGTCTGGCTGGGCTCGATGTCGCGGCCGCGCACGGAGATTTCCACCTCGGCCTTCGCCGTCTGCTTTGAAAGGCTGTCCTCCACCGTCAGCTTCAGGCGGTAGGTTCCACTCCAGGCCAGCGACGGAAGGGCCGCGCTCTCGCGCACGATCGGCATCCAGTTCTTGTCTTCGGGAGAAACCTGCGTGGCGACCTTGCCGTGCGCCGGTTCCACCACCGGAACGCCATCCGGGTCCACCGCTTCGACGGTATAAGCCAGATCGACCTTCGATTCCGGCGAGACCTCGTAGCCGGCGATCTGAAAGCTGAGGAAGACGACGTCGCCGGTGAGAAACGGAGTGCCGGTCGGGAGCGGCGGACCACCGTCGAACTGCTGCAGGAGCGGCCGCAGGATCTTTAGCTGCCTGGCCGGAGGTGCGGGCCGCGCGGGTATAACGATTGCCGCGAGAAACGCCGCCAGCGAGATGGAGCGAAATCGTGCGCGTCGCAATCTACAACCCCGTCTGCGGATTGGTCAATTGCAGCGGCATGTTGACCGTTGCGGACGTCTGGTTCTCCCGGTCGGCGTCGTCGGCGACCTTTAGCCGATAGGCGCCCGTCGGTGCGTCGAACAGAACGCGCCCGTGCAACGTCTCAGCCTCCTTCACGGTGCGTATGTAGCCGAGCCACTCGGGAAGACCCTTCGCGTCGTCGAGCTCGGGGTACGCGGTGCCGTGGCTGTCCAAGATGGTCAACGGCGGAATTCCGGACGTCGTCGAGCCGGCGTTGGTCACCGAGATCCGCACGCTCAGGAAATGATTCTGCGGCAGGCGCGGGCTGGCGGGGTCGCCGAGCTGATCGAGCCATTCCGTGTCGAGCACGGTGTAGACGAGGGGGCCGGTCTGCACCGGTTCTCCCATGCGATACACCTTCGCGTTGTGCCGGGCAGCCGGCTCGGACACGCAGCCGCCCAGAAATCCGCACAGCGCCAACGCTACGCTGGCCCAGCCCGGTTTCAGCATAGAAAACTCATCCTACCAAAAAGCGCGGGCGGGCCCAACCCAAAAAGCGCGGACGGCCAAACCCAGAAAGCGCGGGCGGCCCCAACCCAGAAAGCGCGGGCGGCCCCAACGCCGCGGCTCCGGCGCGCCGCCAGCCGCCGGCGGGCCGCGAGATAAGAGAGAATCGAAGTCGGCGAACGGGAGGCGTCGCAGATGATCAGCAGGCGGGAGTGGATTGCCGCGTCGGCGTTATGGCCCGCGGCGCGCGCGGGGATCGCGGCGGGTGGCGGGGCTAGGGACATCGTCGTATCGAGCGCAAACGGCCTGCGCGCGGTCAACCGGGCCATCGAGCTGATGCGCACGGGCGCCGACACGCTGGATGCCGTCATCGCCGGGGTCAACATCGTGGAGGAGGATCCCGAGGACAACACCGTCGGCTATGGGGGCCTTCCGAACGAGGATGGCGTGGTGGAGCTGGATGCGTGCGTCATGCACGGCCCTTCGCGCCGGTGCGGCTCGGTGGCGGCGCTGGGAGGCATCAAGACGCCGTCGAAGGCCGCGCGGCTGGTAATGGAGCGCAGCGACCACGTCATGCTGGTGGGCGCGGGCGCGCTGCGTTTCGCCAAGGCCCACGGCTTTGCCGAAGAAAGCCTGCTGACCGAGAAATCGCGCCTGGCGTGGCTGGTGTGGAAGGAATCGCTGCGCGATGCGTCCGGGCACAACAACTGGGGCCCGGGATTGGACGCGCCGGCTGCGAAACCCACGTCGCGCCTGCGGGAGCTGTTTCCGGGCGTAGACGAGGAGACTCTCGAGTGGGCCTGGAGCGTCGCCGTGAAGCCGCCCACCGGAACCATCAACTGCCTGGCCCTGAAGCAGAACGGCGAGATGTCGGGCGTCACGTCAACCAGCGGGCTCGCCTGGAAGATTGCCGGCCGCGTGGGAGACTCGCCGATCCTGGGGGCGGGGCTGTGGGTGGATCAGGACGTGGGTGCGGCCGGCTCGACCGGGCGCGGCGAGGAAAATATTCGCGTGGCCGGCGGCCACACCATCGTCGAGAACATGCGGCACGGCATGACGGCGCGCGAGGCTTGTCTCGACGCGCTGCACCGCGTAGCGCGCAACTTCGATGACGACCGCAACCGCCTGGCGCAATTCGATCTGAACTTCTACGCGCTGCGAAAGGACGGCGATTACGCCGGCGCATCGCTGTGGAACGCGGCGGTGCAGCACGGGGCGCTGGTGAGGCGGAAATTCGCGGTGAACGACGGCTCGGGCGGCCGGCTCGAAGACTGCGCGTATCTGCTCGAGCGGCGATCCTAGACCTAGACGCGCAGCTCGTAGCCCTGTTCGCGCATGCCTTCGATGATGCGCGTGCGGATGGCGCCGGCCTCTTCGAGCGAGAGCGTGCGGCCGGACGCCGCCACCCTCAGGCGGAAGGAGACGCTCTGCATGCCCTCGGGAATAGGCGGGCCGGAATAGCGGCGCAGAAACTCGATGGAATCGAGCTGGTCGCCCGCAAGAGCGGCGATGCGCTTTCCCAGATCCCCGACAAGATCGCGAGCGCCGGCAATCACCGAAAGATCGAAGGCGCTCGAGGGATAGCGCCGGATGGGGTGGTACCGCTTCTCGCGGGGCCGAAGCTCCAGCATCAGATCGAGATCGATATCGAGTATGGTCCCGCGGCCCGCCAGAAGCGACGGGTGAAGTTCGAACAGGCGGCCTACCGCGCGCTCCCGCCAATGCACTTCGGCGCTGCGCGCGGGATGCTCGAAAACCCGCGGCGTGGCGGGGCGGACTTCGGCCCCCGGCATCAGACACTCGGCCACGCGCTTCAGCTCGAACAGGTTTGCAACGCCCTCTTCCCGCGCATACATGGCCGCGGCAAGGTGCGCAATCTCCGCCGGCAACGCGCCGGCGTTCCGCATCTCCGGGTGGACTTCACGGCCGATCTCAAACAGCCGGAAGGAATCGAAATGCCGGCTGTTTTCGCGCAGGTTCTTGAAAATGCCTGGGACCAGGCTGCGCCGCATCAGGCTTTGATCGGCCGCGATGGGGTTCTTCACGGCGAGGTGCCCGGCCGGGTCGAAGCCCAGGTCGCGCACCTGCTCCTCGCTGAGGAACGAGTAGTTGTGGACCTCCGTGAAGCCCTGCGCCGCCAGCATGGAGCGCACGCCACGCTCGAAGATGCGCTCCTCGCCGGAGGGCGGCACGGTGACCGGCATCAGCGGCGCCTGCGGCGCGATGGAATCGTAGCCGATCATGCGGCCCACTTCTTCGACCAGGTCTTCTTTGATGGAAACGTCCTTGGTGGCGCGCCAACTCGGCACGGTGACCCAGAAGACGTGCGGCTCGGCCTCGGTGACGCCGAAGGAGAGCCGCTCCAGAATGTCGCGCACAGTTTCGGGCTCGATGACGCGGCCCAGTTTGCGGAAGAGCCAATCCAGCGGGAGGAGGATGGGAGCGGGAGGCTCGGCCTTCTTCCAGAGGTCGGCGAGTCCGCCGGCCAGCCGTATTCCGGGCGATACTTCGCGGAACAACTCCACGATGCGGGCGAGGGCGCGGACCGTAGTTTCCGGGTCCTGCGCTTTCTCGAACCGCATGGAGGCGTCCGTGCGCAGCTTCAGTTTCGCCGAGGTCTTCCGAACGCTGGAGGCCTGGAAGCAGGCGCTCTCGAGCACGATGCGGCGGGTCCGCTCGTTGATGGCGCTATCGAGGCCGCCCATGACGCCGGCGAGCGCAATCGGGCCGCTCGAATCCGCGATCACCAGATTCGTCTCGTCGAGTTGGTAGGACTCCTCATTGAGCAGCACGAGCTTTTCGCCGGCGCGCGCGGGCCGGATGAAGATGGTCTCCCCGTGCAGCAGATCGCGATCGAAGGCATGCAAGGGCTGAGCCAGCTCGCTCATGATGAAGTTCGTCACGTCGACGACGTTGTTGATGGGGTTCAGGCCGATGGCCTCCATGCGGTATTGCAGCCAGAGCGGCGACGGCCCGACCGTGACGTTCTCGAACACCAGGGCGCTGTACCGGGGGCAGAGCGCGAAATCCTCGATGGCGATCCCGATTGCGGCGGGGCCGGCGGGAACCAGATCGGGCTTCACCGGGTTAACCAGTGGCTTGCGCAGTATGGCGGCAACTTCACGGGCCAGGCCGAAGTGGCCCCATAGATCCGGCCGGTGCGTGATCGACTTGTTGTCGGTCTCGATGATGGCATCGGGCTTGCAGCCGGGGATGGGATCGCCGGGCTCGGCGGCAAACTCCAAAATGCCGGCGGCGTCGCGATTGACGCCCAGCTCGGCTCCGCTTGCGAGCATGCCATCGCTTTCGACGCCTTCGATCGCGGCCTTCTCGATCATGCGGCCGTTGAGATCGGTGCCCGCCGGAACGTACGCCGTCACCATACCAGCCCGGCAATTGGGCGCGCCGCAGACGACTGTCTTCGTGCCATAGCGGCCCGTTTCGACGACCGCCGTCACGTTGTGCGAACTACCGGGGATGGGCGTGACGCTCACGACGCGCGCCGCGCAGACTCGACCGAGCCAGGGCGCGTGTGTGTTAACGCCCTCGCACTCGGCCGTCCTCATGGTGATGAGTTGCGCCAGCTTGGCGGGCGCGACGTCGATACCGTCGACCAGCTCGGTCAGCCAGTTGTAGGAAAAGAGCATTCTATCGGCGCCTCAGAATTGTCGCAAGAATCGCAGATCGCCGCCCTGCAAGTGGCGGACGTCGTCGATACCAAAGCGCAGCATGGCCAGGCGCGTGAGGCCCAGGCCGAAGGCGAAGCCGTTCCACTCGCCGGGGTCGATCCCATTCATGCGGAGAACGTTCGGGTGCACCAGGCCGCAGCCGAGCTGCTCGACCCAGCCGCCCTGCTTGCAGACCGGGCAGCCCGCGCCGTCGCAAAACAGGCACTTGACCTCGAGCTCGAAGCCGGGCTCGACGAACGGAAAAAAGCCGGGGCGCAGCCGGACGGTAACGTCGCGCTTGAAGACATGGCCCAGCATCGTCTTCATGAAGTAGATGAGGTGGCCCACGGAAACTTCGTGGTCGATCACCATGCCCTCCACTTGGTAGAAGGTGTGCTCGTGCGAGGCGTCCACTTCTTCGTTGCGGAAGACGCGGCCGGGGGCGATCATGCGCAGCGGCGGGCCGAACCGCGCCATGCCGCGCACCTGGACGGGCGACGTGTGCGTGCGGAGCAGGTTGCCGTCGGCGAGCCAGAAGGTGTCCTGCATGTCGCGGGCGGGATGGTCGGACGGAATGTTGAGAGCGTCGAAGTTGTGATGCTCGGTTTCGACCTCGGGCCCGCTGAGAACGGCGAAACCCATCGAGGTGAACAGGTCCTCGAGCTCCATCTGGATTTGCGTGATGGGATGGAGGCTGCCGGGACGCGGGCCGGGCGCAGGAAGCGTCAGATCGATCCACTCGGCGTCGAGCCGGGCGTCGAGAGCGTCCTTGTCGAAGCGCGCCTTGCGGGCCTCGAACGCGGCTTCGATCGAATCCTTGGCCGAGTTCAGCCTCTTCCCCGCGCCTGCGCGCTCCTCGGGCGCGAGCCGGCCGAACTGCTTCGAAACCTGGGCCAGCGCGCCCTTGCGGCCGAGTACTTCGACGCGCACGGCTTCGAGGTCTTCCGGAGTGGCCGCGCTGGCGATGCGCTCCCGGGCGCGGGCCTCCAGTTCGGTCAGCACGGATTCGAGCGGCACGTTAGATTCCTGCATGGGCTGGGAACTTCTTAGTCTATCGCAGGACAATGGGAGGCAGGCCACGCGCGGCGCGGGTTACTTTCCCAACTGCGAGTAGGCCGACGCGTAGTTCAGCACGAGCGACGGGAAGATGCCCAGCGCCAGCGTCAGCACGGCCGAGATCCACAGCCCGATCCTTGCCCCGGCGGCCAGCGGCGGCAGGTCCTTCACAGCCTCGCCGGGCTCCTTCATGTACATCACCACCAGCAGCCGCAGGTAGTAGTAAGCCGCCACGGCGCTGCTGAGCAGGCCGATCACGGTGAGCCAAACCAGGTGCGAATCGAGCGCCGCTTTGAAGATGTAAACCTTCCCGAAGAAGCCACCCGTCAGGGGCACGCCGATGAGCGAAAGCAGGAAGATGGAAAACACGGCCGCCGTTCCCGGCTGGCGCCAGCCGAGACCGGCAAAATCCTCGATCTCGACGAACTCCTCGCCCTGGCGCGCGAAATGGGACACAACCGCGAAGGCCCCGGCGTTCATGAAAACGTAGGCGGCCAGGTAGAACATCGCTGCCGCCGTGCCGGTCGCCGACTGCGCGGCGATGGCCACCAGCACGTACCCGGCGTGGGCGATGGAGCTGTAGGCCGAGCATACGCTTGACGTTGGTCTGCACCAGCGCGGCGAAGTTCCCGACCACCATGGTCGCGAGCGCGGAGACCCACACAATCTGGGCCCAGTGCACGCCCGGCGTGTTGAAGGCGGTCATGAAAATCCGGATGAGCACCGCGAAGGCGGCGGCTTTCGGCCCGGCGGCCAGAAACGCGGAGACCGGCGCGGGCGCGCCCTGGTAGACGTCCGGCGCCCAGATCTGGAACGGCGCGGCGGAGACTTTGAAGGCGAGTCCGACGAACATCAGGGCGGCGGCGAGGCCCACCAGCATGTTGCTCGGCCCCGTGTGCGGGTGCGCGAGAACGTTTCGGATTCCGAGCAGGCTGGTGGTTCCGGTGGCGCCATAGATCAGCGCGATGCCGTACAGCAGAAACGCGGTGGCGAAGCTGCCCAGCAGAAAGTACTTCGCGGCCGCTTCGTTGCCGAGCTTCGCGCGCCGCAGGTAACCCGCCAGCACGTAGCTGGCGATGGACGAAACTTCCAGACCGATGAACACCACGATGAGCTCGCCCGCCGCGGCCATGATGCACTGCCCGGCGACTGAATACAGCACCAGCGCGTAGTATTCGCCCGATTCGGCTTCTTCGCGGCGCAGGTAGCTCCAGGACATGAGCACGACAACGATGGCCGCCGCGATCACCAGCACGCGGAAGAACACTGCGAAGCCATCGATGGTGACCATGCCGCTGAACGCCGTGCCGGGCGCCAGTTCCCCGAGGGCCGACGCAACGAGCGCGGCGACCAGGCCCGCGAGCGCGATCCAGCCCAGCACCCGTTTGGACCGCTTCGGGGTCAACGGCTCCAGCACCATGATCAGCGTGGCCACCGCCACCAGCAGCATTTCCGGCAGCACGCGGAAGTACTCGGCCGCGCTGGGGACGAAGCTAGCGGGCACGCGCCACCTCCCGTGTGCCAGTCGCGGCCTGCGCCACAACGGGGGCTGTCGGCCGGATCGTCCGCACCTCGAAGTTCACTCCGATCTTGGTGCTCTCGAGAATCGCGGCGCTGCTTTTCCCAATCGGCGGCAGGAACGACTGGGTCGCCGTGCCCATCCACAGCATCAGCACGACCAGCGGCAGCACCGCCGCCCACTCGCGCCCGGCGAGGTCGTGCATGTGCGAGGCTACCTCCGGCCGCGTCTCGCCGAAGAATACGCGCTGATAGAGCCACAGCATGTAGCACGCCGCAAGAATCACGCCGATGGCCGCGCACACGGCCCAGCGGAAGCTCGCCTGGGCAGCGCCCTGAAGCACCAGGTATTCGCCCACGAAGTTGTTCAGCATGGGCAGCCCAATGGTCGCCAGGGCGGTGATCAGGAAGATGGCCGAAAGGTTCGGCGCCGGCGTCGCCACACCGCCGTAATCGGCGATTTCGAGCGAGTGGCGCCGCTCGTAAAGGTAGCCAACAAGCACGAAGAGGGCGCCGGTCGAAACGCCGTGGTTCAGCATCTGGTAGACCGCGCCGTTCATTCCCAGCTCGGTGAACGTGAAGATCCCCAGCACTACGAAGCCCAGGTGGCTGACCGATGTGTAGGCCACCAGCTTTTTCATGTTGGGCTGCACCAGCGCCACCGCGGCGCCGTAGAGGATGCCGATGATGGCGAGGATCGCTATGGACGGCGCGAGCTCACGCGACGCCGATGGGAACAGCGGCAGGCAGAACCGCACCAATCCGTAACAGCCCATCTTCAGCATCACGGAGGCCAGCATCACCGAGCCCGCCGTCGGCGCTTCGACGTGCGCGTCCGGCAGCCAGGTATGCAGCGGGAACAGCGGCACCTTGATGGCGAAGGCGATGAAGAAGCCGAGGAACAAAAGCAGTTCCTCGCCGTGGCCGAAGACCAGGCGTCCGCTTGCCCGCATCTGCGTCAGGGCGCTGTAATCGAGGGTGCCCGCGCGGTTGTAAAGGTAGATCAGCGCGACCAGCATCAGCATCGACCCGGCCATCGTATAAAGGAAGAACTTCACCGCCGCATAGATGCGCCGGTCGTGCCCCCAGACGCCGATCAGGAAGTACATCGGCACCAGCGAGACTTCCCAGAACACGTAGAACAGGAACAGGTCGAGCGAGACGAACACGCCCACCAACCCGAACTCCATCAGCAGGAACAGCGCGAAGAATTCCTTGACGCGCCGGTCGATGGAACGCCAGGAGATCAGCACGCCGATGGGCGTGAGCAGCGTGGTCAGCAGCACCAGCCACAGGCTGATGCCGTCGATTCCGGTGTGGAAACGAATCCCCGGCTGCGCGATCCACGGCAGGTTCACGACGAATTGGAAACCTGCCTCCGCGCGCCCGAAGCCTGCCAGCAAGGCCAGCGAGGCCAGGAACGCAACGAGCGAAACCGCCAGGGCGGCGCGCCGGATCGCCTCCTCGCGATTGCGTGGCACGAACAGGATGAAGAAGAAGCCGGCCAGCGGGATGAAGAGCACCGCGTCCAGGAGGTTCATCGCAAGCCTCCCAGCACGCCGAGCGCGATCAGCACCGATACAGCGCCCAGCAGCACCCACGCGGCGTAGCTTCGTATGTATCCCGATTGGGCCAGGCGCAGCAACCGGCCGATGCCCACCGAGCGGCGCCCGATTCCGTTCACCGCGCCATCGATCACTTCGACGTCAATGCCCTTCCACAGCACCTCGCGCGAACCGCCTAGCAGCGGCCGCACCACGGTAGCGGCGTAGATTTCATCCACCCAGTATTTCCTGAAGGCTGCCTGGTACAGCCACTTGAGACGGCCGGCAATGATGTCCGGCAGCGCGGGCCGCCACCAGTAAAGCGCCCACGCCACCAGCACCCCGCCACACGCCGCGCTGATCGAAATTACCATCAGCAAGGGATTCTCCACGGGCGCGATCTCCGGAAACATCGGCGCCAGCCATTTCGACACCTGGAACAAACCGCCGAAGATCGACAGCACGGCCAAAAGCGCCAAAGGCACCGTCATCGCCGGCGGCGATTCGTGCGCGTGCTCCTCGCCGCGGTACTTTCCGAAGAAGACCAGAAAAATGCAGCGGAAGACGTAGAACGAGGTCATCGCGGCCGTCAAAACTCCGATCCAGTACAGCGCCGGCGAGCGATGCCAGGCGCTCAGCAGAATCTCGTCCTTGCTATAGAAGCCGGACGTGAAAGGCAGTGCGGAGATGGCCGCCGCAGCCGCGAGCATGGTCCAGAAGGTCACCGGGGTCTTCTTCCACAGCCCGCCCATCCGCCGCATATCCTGCTCGCCGGAGAGCGCGTGGATCACGCTGCCCGCGCCCAGGAACAGCAGCGCCTTGAAAAACGCGTGCGTCACCAGATGAAAGATGCCCGCACCGAATGCGCCCGTTCCCACGCCCAGGAACATGTAGCCCAACTGCGACACGGTCGAATAGGCGAAGACGCGCTTGATGTCGGTCTGCACCATGCCGATGGTGGCGGCGAAGAACGCCGTCGCCAGGCCGATGCCAGCCACCCAATCCATCGCGATGGGCGCTTTCAGGTACAGCGGCGCCGCGCGCGCAATCATGTAGACTCCAGCGGTCACCATGGTGGCGGCGTGGATCAAAGCGGAGACCGGAGTGGGGCCTTCCATCGCGTCCGGCAACCACACATACAGCGGCAACTGCGCGGATTTCCCGGTCGCGCCGAGCAGCAGCAGCAGGCCGACGATGGTCAGGGTCCCCATGCCGGTATCCGTCTGCCAGCCCGCGAGGCCAGCGAAGACCGTGCCGAAATCGAGCGACTTGAAGTTCAGGTAGATCAGAAAAATGCCCAGCGTGAAGCCGAAGTCGCCGATGCGATTCACGATGAACGCCTTGTTCGCCGCGTCCGTCGCGCTCTTCTTCTGGAACCAGAATCCGATCAGCAGATAACTGCACAGGCCCACGCCTTCCCATCCCACAAACATCAGCAGGAAGTTCGCTGCCAGCACCAGCGTCAGCATGAAAAACATGAACAGGTTGAGGTACGCGAAGAAGCGGTAGTAGCCGCCTTCGTGCGCCATGTAGGCGATCGAATAAATGTGAATGAGCAGGCCGACACCGGTCACCACTAGCAGCATCACGGCCGTCAGCCGGTCCGCGGCCAGGTCGAAACCGATGCGCAACTCGCCCGCGTGAATCCAATCGAAGTAGCGCTCGACATGCGCCGTTTGAAGCGGCTGGAGCGCGATCACCGTCTTCAACACCCACACGAACGCCAGTGCGACCGTGCCCACGGCCACGGTGTTAATGACCGATTTGGGCATCCGCCGCCCGGCGAGCCCGTTGATCAGGAACCCCAGGAGCGGCAAGGCGGGAATGAGCCAGAGCTGCTGCATCTCAGTCCTTCATGGTCCTCAGGTCGTCCACCTGGAGCGTCGCGCGGTTCTTGAAGACAATCAGAATGATGGCCAGTCCCACGGCCGCCTCCGCCGCCGCCACCACCATCACGAAGAACGAGAGCACCTGGCCATCGATCTGCTTCAGCGTGTAAGAGAAGGCGACGAAGGTCAGGTTCACCGCGTTGAGCATCAGCTCGATCGACATGAACATCGTGAGGATGTTCCGCCGGAACAGAAACCCCGCCACGCCGAGCGTAAACAGCACCGCGCTCAGCGCCAGGTACCAGGAGAGCGGAACGGCCTGCTGCATCAGTCAAGCTCCTTGTAGGCGAGCGCGACGGCGCCCACGATGGCGATCAACACCAGGATGGAAGTGATTTCGAACGGCCACAGGTAGGTGGTGAAAAGGGCGCGGCCCAGGTTCTCGGCCGTGCCGCCGGTGTACGTCCCAAACCTCACCACCGCGTCGCGCGGCACTACGCGCAGGATCGTGAAGGCGACCGCGCCGAGCAGCAGGACGAGCAGCGGCGGCCCGATCAGACGCGGCAGAAACGAGCCGCGCGTCCTCCGCTCCCGGCCCGCATTCAGCAGCATGATGACGAAGATGAACAGCACCATGATGGAGCCGGCGTAAACGATCACCTGTGCGGCCGCGATGAACTGCGCGCCCAGCAGCAGGTACAGCATCGCCAGCGACGCCATCACGCCGATCAGCGACAGCGCGCTCGTGATGGGGTGCGTCTGCACCACGACGTTGATGCCGCAAACCACGGCGATGGTCGCGAAGATCAGGAATAAGACAGGGTCCATAGCTCAACCCACCAGGGCCACCAGCAGCCCGGTAATCATCAGGTTCGCCACGGCGAGCGGGAACATGAAGCTCCAGGCGAAGCGCATCAACTGGTCGTAGCGGAACCGGGGCAGCGTCCCGCGCACCCAAATGAAGAGGAGCAGCAGCAGCCCGGTTTTCGCCAGAAACCAGAACAGCGGCAGCAGCAGCGACTGGACGGCGGGAACCAGAAACACCGCGCCCACCAGCAGGAACAGCACCCCGAAGGCCTGCAAACTAAGCCGGTCGCGCCTGCGCGCGCTCAAGCCGCTCGAAATGGCGGCCGCACCGGCCAGGGCGAACACGGCCACCGGCGCGTAATTCGAGCCCGCCGAGGCAGGCCACAACGGCAGCCAGCCGCCCAGGTAGAGCGCCGTCGCCATGCATGTCACCGTGATCATGTTGGCGTACTCGGCCATGAAGAAACCCGCGAACTTCATGGAGCTGTATTCAGTGTGGAAGCCGGCCACCAACTCGCTCTCGGCCTCGGGCAGATCGAACGGGACGCGGTTGGTCTCGGCAAACACCGCAACCAGAAATACGAAGAAGCCGAGAATCTGCGGGAACGGCATGCGGAACAGGTTCCAGGCTGGAAAGAACCCACCGTAGAAGCCGCTCTGCGTTTCGACGATTTTGTGCAGGCTGAGCGAATTCGACATCAGCAGCGCCGCGGCCACCGCCATCCCCAGCGGTAATTCATAGCTGACCATCTGCGCCGAGGCGCGCAGCGCGCCCAGCAGCGGATACTTGCTGTTCGACGACCATCCCGCAAGCACGACGCCATACACCGTGAGCGACGAAAGGGCCAGCACGAAGATGACGCCGATGTTGAGGTCGGTAAGCTGAAGCGCCGTGTCGATGCCGGCCAGGTGGATTTCGGGGCCGAACGGAATCACCGAGATCGAGACCAGCGAGAGCGAGATGGCCAGAAACGGCGCCATGAGGTAATAGAGGCGGTTGACGCCGGGTGGCAGCAGGTCCTCTTTCGTCAGGAGCTTGATGGTGTCGGCGATGGGCTGCAGCAGGCCGTGCGGCCCCACTCGATGCGGCCCCAGCCGCACCTGTATGTGCGCGATCACCTTGCGCTCCACCCACTGGAGGTAGAGCAGCGTGATCATCAGCACGCCCACCACCACCGCCGCCTTGATCACCGCCAGCAGGTAGAAGTTCATCGGCTAAGCGCCAGTCATCCCCGGTACAGGCTCCCCGGGCCTTCCGTCACCGCGTTCAGCATCTTGGAATAGCGGCCCAGCGTCCCGGACGTATACAGCGTGTCACCCGACGAATGAACCGCTTCGGGCCGCACCTCTGGCGTCTGGAACGGTATGGCTTCCGGCAACTCCAGCCGCATCCCGCGCGCCACCAGCTTGAAAATCTCCAGGTCCGGCTTGGTGCCCATCTTCTCCGCCGCCCTCCTGAGCCGCTGCACTTCGCCGCACACGTTGGTCACGGTGCCCGATTTTTCGTACGGCGAGGCCACCGGCAGGATCACGTCGGCACACGCGGCCGTCTCGGTGAAGAACATCTCGTTTACCACGACAAAGGCGCGAGGCGCCCGAAGCCTCAGTCCGCCCTTGAGCGGATTCGCGCCCACCACCCAGAGTGCGTCCAGGTCCTCGGCCGCCAGCATCTCGTCCAGTTCCATGCCACCCGGGCCGGGCAACAAGCCCCAATCCTGCGCACCGCGCGAATTCGAGTAGTCCACCAGGCACACGTATTTCACCGGGATGCCGAGCGAATCGCCGAACGCCACCAGCTCCCGCACACCCGCGCCCTTCACCGAGTCGCCGAAGAGCACGACCAGCTCGGGCTCGGACGCGAGATCAGCGCGGATCTGCTCCAGCCCGCTCAGCTCTTCGCCTGCAGCCGCTGTGACCACGCGCTTGGCGTTGGCGTCCTCGCGCGTAGGCCCGCGCCGCACCACGTAAACCGCCGCGTGGTGATGCCGCCAGTTCGCGCGAACCTGGAAGGCCAGGAACGGGTGCTGCTGCGAGAGATCCGCGCCCACGATCAGCACAGCCTTGGCGGTGTATAGATCGGCAGTCGTAGCGAGTGCATCCTCGCGTCCCGCGAGCGCGGCCATGAGCGAGACGACGTCGCCGGTGCGATGGTGGTCGATGTTCTCTGTCCCCAGGCCGGCGCGCGCGAGGCGCTGTAGATACTCGTCCTCCTCGTTGGTGGTGTGGTTCGAGCCGACGATGCCGAACTTCCCGCCGCGGGCTTTCACCTCGCTGAACCGCGCCGCCACCGTCTCGATCGCCCTGGCCCAGGAGACCGGCTCGAACTCGCCGGCAGGGTTGCGCATCAGCGGCGAGAGCAGCCGCTCCGGATGGCCGGTGAAATCCCCCGCGTAGCGCCCCTTCAGGCACAGAAACTCGCCGTTGATGCCGGAGCGATCGCGGTTGTTGGCGCGCTCGATGATGTTCTGCCGGACGCCCAGGGTGGTTTTGCATCCATCCGCACAGTGGGCGCAGATGGTGCCAACGTGCTCCATCTCCCACGGCCGCGTCTTATAGCGGTACGTGCCGCTGGTGAGCGCGCCTACCGGGCAGATGTCGATGCACATGCCGCACTCGTCGCACTCCAGGTGATCCTCGTGGTTCGGCGCAATCTCCGACGCAGCGCCCCGGTTGACGATTCCGAGCGCGCCCACGCCCATGCCTTCGCCGCAAATCCGCACGCACCGGAAGCACAGGATGCAGCGCGGCCGGTCGTAGAACACAACCGGCGACCATTGCCGCTCGTTTTCGTGCTGTTTGCGCTCGAGGAACCGGCTCTCGCCCGCGCCGTAGCGGAACACCATGTCCTGCAATTCGCACTCGCCGCCCTTGTCGCACACCGGGCAATCGAGCGGATGATTGGTCAGCAGGAATTCCAGCGTCGCCTTGCGCGCCTCCACCACCTTGGGCGTTTCGGTGCGCACCACCATGCCCTCGGCAACCGGCAGCGTGCAGGCAGTCATGAGCTTGGGGGCTTTCTCCACCTCAACCAGGCACATGCGGCAGGCGGCCTGGAGCGCCAGACCTTCGTAGTAACAGAATGCCGGGATCTCGATGCCGTTGTGGCGCGCCGCCTCGATCACCAGCGTTCCCGCCGCGGCCTCGATGGGCTTGCCGTCGATCGTCAGTTTGACCGTGTTGGCCATATTACGCCGTCACCAGCCGGTTGACGTGCTCGAAGGGGCAGGGCTGCCCGTCCAGATGCGCCTCGAACTCCTCGCGGAATTTCTCGACGAAGGCCAGCGTGGGCATGGCCGCCGCGTCGCCCAGCGGGCAGAACGTGCGGCCCAGCATGTTGGCCGAAAGCTCGTGGATCAGCGGCACGTCACTCGCTACGCCGCCGCCTTCGTGCATCCGCGTCAGAATCTTCTTCAGCCACAGCGTGCCCTCGCGGCACGGGATGCACCAGCCGCAGCTTTCGTGCGCGTAGAACTTCATGATGCGCAGCGCGGCTTTCACCATGCAGGTATCCTCGTCCATCACCACCACGCCGCCCGAGCCGAGCATGCTCTTGGCCTTGGCGAGCGAATCGAAGTCCATGGCGATGTCGCACTCGTCGGCCTTCAGCACGGGGCAGGACGAGCCGCCCGGAATAACCGCCTTCAGCCTCTTTCCGCCCCTCATGCCGCCTGCGACTTCCTCGATCATCCGCATCAGGTTGAACCCCATCGGCAGCTCATAGACTCCGGGCCGGTTCACGTGGCCGGAGATGCAGAAGAGCCGCGTGCCCCCGTTTTTCGGCGTCCCGAGCGCGGCAAACGCGGCCCCGCCGTCGCGGATGATCGCTGGAGCGGCGCAGTAGCTCTCCACGTTGTTCAGCACCGTGGGCGCCTGGTACAGGCCTGCCACCGCCGGGAAGGGCGGGCGTATGCGCGGGATGCCCCGCTTGCCTTCGAGCGATTCGAGCAACGCCGATTCCTCGCCGCACTCGTAGGCTCCCGCACCGGTGTGCGTCGACGCATCGAAGTTGAACCCGCTCCCCAGGATGTCCCGGCCCAGGAAGCCGTGCGCGTACGCCTCCGCCAGGGCCCGGTCCATAATGTCGATCAGGTAGCGATACTCGCCGCGGATGTAAATGTAGCCGCGCGAGGAGCCGACCACTCGCGCCGCGATCAGCATGCCCTCGATCAACTGGTGCGGATCGTACTCCATCAGCAGCCGGTCCTTGCAGGTGCCCGGCTCGCTCTCGTCGGCGTTCACCACGATGTATTTCGGCTTGGCGGAATCCCGCGGCACGAAGCTCCACTTCATCCCCGTGGGGAAGCCCGCGCCGCCGCGCCCGCGCAGGTTGGACGCCTTCATCTCGTCCAGAATCCGCTCCGGCGTCATCTCGAGTGCCTTCCGCCACGCGACGTAGCCTTCGGTGGCGAGGTAAGTCGCGATGGAGGCCGAATTGGGCAGGCCGAAGCGCTTGCTCAGCACTTTTACTTCGAGCGGGCTCGGTTCGTTGTAGGGCATCGCTTACTGGAGTTTGCGCAGGCTGTCGATCAATCGGTCCAGCTTCTCCGGCGTCATATCGTGGTGGAACTCATAGTTGACCTGTAGGGCCGGCGCCCACGAGCACGCGCCAATGCACTCGACCTCTTCGAGCGAGAACTGTCCGTCGGCGGTAACCCCCTTGTGGCCGATGCCAAGCTTCTTGCAGGCGTGATCCCACAGCTCGGCCCCGCCAGCCAGCATGCAGCTGATGTTGGTGCAGACCTGTATGTGGTGCTTGCCAAGCGGCTGCCGGTGCAGCATGGAGTAATACGAAACTACCTCTTCCACTTGCAGCGGCGTGATACCGGTCCGGCGCGCCACTTCGCCGACCAGCTCGGGCGTGATCGAGCCGATTTCGTCCTGCGCGTAGAGCAGCATGGGAACCACCGCCGACCGTTCCCTCCCCGGCGGGTAGTTCTTCAGCAGCGTAGCGAACCGCGTCTCGAGTTCGGGCGAGAAAGTCACCGGTCCACATCCCCCAGCACAAAATCCGTCGATCCCAGCGACGCGATGGCGTCGGCCACCAGCCGGCCCTCCACCATCTTCGGCAGCCCTTGCAGGTTCCCGAAACTGGGACCGTGAATGAACACCCGGTAGGGCCGTGCGGTACCGTCGCTGACCACGTAATAGCCCATCTCGCCGCGCGGCGACTCCACCACCTGGTAGACCTCGCCCGCTGGAACCCGGAAACCCTCGGTAACGATCTTGAAGTGGTAAATGAGGGCTTCCATTTCCGTCTTCATCTTCTCGCGGTCCGGCAGCACCACGTGCGGCGCGTTGGCCTTCCAGGCTCCCTCCGGCATGCCGTCGAGCGCCTGCTTCACGATGCGCGCGCTCTGGCGCAGCTCCTCGACGCGCACCTCGTAACGGGCATAGACGTCGCTTGCGGTCCGCGTGGGGATCTCAAAATCGAACTTCTCGTAACTCGAATACGGCTCGCTCTTACGGATATCCCACTTGAGCCCGGCCGCGCGGATCATGGGCCCGGTCACACCGTGCGCGATCAAATCGGCCAGCGTCGCATGTCCCACGCCCTTGGTGCGCCGCATCCAGATCGGGTTCTTCGTCAGCAGTTCCTCGTATTCATCCACTCGGCTGGGGAAGGCGTCGATGAACTTCCCCACCGCCTGCTGCCACCCGCGCGGCGGCTCGAGCGCCAGGCCGCCGATCCGTATGTAGCTGGTCATCATGCGCTGGCCGGAGAACATCTCAAAGATCCGCAGTATGTCTTCCCGCTCGCGGAAGCAGTAGAGGAACACCGACATCGCGCCCAGATCCAACGAGTGCGTGCCCAGCCAGACCAGGTGGCTGTTGATGCGCGTCAGCTCGCTCAGCATCACCCGCATCCATTGCGCCTGCGGCGGGATTTCGATATCCAGCAGCTTTTCCACGGCCAGACAGTAGCAGAGGTTGTCGATGAGCGGGCACAGATAGTCGATGCGGTCGGTGAGCGTCACCCCTTGCTGGTAGAGTTTGGCCTCGAACTCCTTCTCGATGCCCGTGTGCAGATAGCCGACGTCGCAGCCCGCCTTGGTGATGGTCTCGCCGTCGAGCTCCAGCACCATGCGCAACACCCCGTGGGTGGACGGGTGCTGCGGACCCATATTGAGCGTCATCCGCCGCGGGGCGGTGTCGTTCTCGGTCTCGGCGATGTTTGCGGGTTGCTCGCTCATTCCTCTGTGTAGGTGTACTTCGGGCCCGTCACCGCATAGTCCTTCCGCAGCGGGTAGCCCTCCCAATCCTCGGGCATCATGATGCGCCGCAGGTCCGGGTGATTCCGGAAGGCGACGCCGAAAAGGTCGAAGACCTCGCGCTCATACCAGTTCGCCCCAGGCCACACGCCGGTCACCGAATCGATCTCTGCGGCGCCGGAGGGCACGCGGCACTTCAATCGCAGCCGCTCGTTCCGTTCGAGCGAGTGCAGGAAATAGACGATCTCGAAGCGCGGCTCTGTGGGATACCAATCCACCGCCGTCAGGCCGCTCAGCCGGCTGAACTGCTCCCGGTCCCGCAGAAACCGGCAGACTTCGACAATTTGCGCAGACGCGATTTCGAGGATCGCCTGCCCGCGGTATTCGCTCGATCCGACTACCGCCCCAGGGATCGCCGTTGCCACCGGGTTCTCGCTCATGATCGCTCCCACGGATTCTCCTGAACGGACCAGGCCAGCGCGCCTTTCTTCCAGATGTAGAAGAATCCCGATAGGATCAAGACGACGAAAACCAGCATCTCCACGAACGCAAACATCCGCAGCTCCCGAAAGACCACCGCCCAGGGGTAGAGGAAGACGGTCTCAATGTCGAAGAGGATGAAGATCATCGCCACCAGGTAGAACTTGACGGAGAACCGGTCTTTGGTCGAGCCGACCGGAGTGATCCCGCATTCGTAGGGCTGGTCTTTGACGCTGCTGCGCACCCTGCGGCCCAGAATGGCCGAGGTGACCAGCATTCCCGCGGCGATCACCATTCCGATCACCACCTGCAGCAGGACGGGAAAGTATACCTGGATATATGAGCCCGGCATCGACCTCTCAGCCCTCCAAACCGCCCCCGCGACGTCGGCGAACAAGACGGTGAACGCCGCGAGCCCTCAGATGAAGACTCCTTAGCCGATCCAAATTTGACTATAGTGATCTCCGAAACAGGGTGTCAACTCTCGGTCAGGCGGTTGTTGGGCGGCGCAGGGCGACGCACCGGGCGAGCTGTTACGAATCGCTGTAGTTCCCTTCCGATAGCCGGACTGGCGCCTGAGGCACGTACTACCCACACCGGGGTCATCTCAAAAAACGCGAAAAAAACTTTGGACTCAGGGGCCCGGCGAAGTACAATTCAATGAGCGAGCCCGATCTGGTATCGTTGAAACGGAAGCTCTCGGCCATGTTCAAAACAAAAAAGATACGTCCTGCTCCAGTCCCTCCCGCGGAGGCCTACTCTTCGATCGACGTCGCCAAGGTCGCGAACGTCAGCTTGCGGCAGCTCCAGTGGTGGGATGAGCGGCACGTCGTCTCGCCGGAGCACTCCGGTCACAAGCGGGTCTATTCGTCCGAGCAGGTGGTCGAGATCACCGTCATCGCCGAACTGAGGCGCAAAGGATTCTCGCTTCAGAAGATCCGCCGTGTCCTGCGTTACCTCCAGCGCGAAATGGGCCGGCGGCTGAGCGACGTTCTGTCGAACGAGTCGCCCCTTCACCTGCTGACCGACGGCAAGACGATCTACCTCGAAGACCGGCAGGAGCGGATCATCGACCTGCTCAAGAACGCCCGCCAGCCGATGTTCCTGGTTTGCGTCAGCGATCAGGTTCGCCGCTTGCAGTCCGCGCCGAAGAAGCCCGCCCGGGCCGAAACGGCCGCACCGCTGCGCAAAATGCGCGCCGTTTAGAGCCTTCCGGGGCGACCGCGTCCAAGCTGCTATACTAGAGCCAGATTCCTCGCTGGAGAAACAATGGCTGAACATCGCCGTTCCCTTTTCGTGCTTCCCGCAATCATCGTGACCTGCTCGGTTCTGGGCGGGATCTACGGGCCCGGCCTCACCAATGCGGCCGCGGCTTCGTCGGAAGACGACACCCATGCTGCCGTAGATTCGTTCACCAGGATTTACGCCCTGGTGGAGCGCAACAACGCGGATCCGCTCGACCCTGAGAAGGCCATCTACAAGGGCGCCATTCCGGGGATGCTTCGCACCCTCGATCCGCATTCCAACTTCTTCGACCCGCGCGACTTCCAACTCCTGCGCGAGGACCAGGCCGGCCATTACTTCGGCGTCGGAATGCAGATTGGCCCCAGCCGCCTGGGTAACGGAAAAACGATCGTCATTTCGCCCTTCCCCGGCTCTCCGGCCTACAAGGCCGGAATACGTCCCGGCGACACGATTCTGGCGGTGGATGACCAGCCGACCGACAAGCTGACGCTGACCGAGATCGCCGACAAGCTCAAAGGGCCTCGCGGAACGGCCGTCAAAGTGAACATAGGGCGCGAGGGCAGCGACACTCCCCTGGTCTTCAACCTGATCCGCGACGAGATCCCGCGGAAGACGGTGCAGGACGCCTTCTGGGTCCGGCCCGGCATTGCCGTCCTGGAGGTGGATTCGTTCAACGAGAACACCAGCCACGAGGTGGAAGAGACGCTGAGGCACCTGGGAGAGGGCAACATCAAGGGGTTGATTCTCGACCTGCGAAACAATCCAGGGGGGTTGCTGAACGAAGGCGTGGCCGTAGCGGGACGCTTCCTGCAGAAGGGCCAGCTCATCGTCTCGCACCGCGGCCGGGTCTCGGCGGAGAAGCCGTACGTCGCCAAGACAGGCAACGGCGTACACGATTATCCGATCGTCGTGGTGGTGAATCACTACTCCGCATCGGCGGCCGAAATCGTGGCCGGCGCGTTACAGGACCATGACCGGGCCTGGGTTCTGGGCGACAACACGTTCGGAAAAGGCCTGGTGCAGACGGTTTACCCGCTTTCGGAGAACACGGGCCTCGCGCTTACCACGGCCCGGTACTACACTCCCAGCGGCCGTCTGATCCAGCGCGACTATTCGCACATTTCGTTCTACGATTACTACTTCCGCAAGGACACCGACACCAAGAACCCGCTGGACGCCAAGTCCACCGATAGCGGGCGCACGGTTTACGGCGGCGGGGGCATCACCCCGGACGAAAAGTTCGAGGAACCGAAGCTGGACGCTTTCCAAGCCCTGCTCGACCGGCGCAAATACGCGTTCTTCAACTTCGCCTCGCACTACCTGGGCACCCACCAGAGCAAGCTGCCGGCGGGGTGGCAGCCTGACCAGGAGATCGTCGAGGACTTCCACCAATACCTCCTCAGCCAGAACATCGAGTTCACCGAGGCGGAATTCACCTCGCACCTGGATTGGATCAAGCAGGAGATCAAACGCGAGATCTACCAGAGCGCCTTCGGAATGGAAGACGCGCGGCGGCTGGCCGTCGAGACCGATCCGGAGGTCGCCAAGGCCGTAGACGCCATGCCCAAAGCCAGCGCGCTGCTCGAAAGGGCGAAGCGTGTCATCGCCCAGCGGGTTTCGAAGCAGTAGGCATCTCCTGTAAGATCGGACGTGGGGCAGCCCACGTTCGCTATGAACAACTACGGTCCCGACCCTCAGATCATCGTCCTCGATGCAGGCGGGCAGTACTGCCACCTGATCGCGCGTAAGGTCCGCGAACTGGGCGTTTACGCCGAAGTCCGGCCGAGCGACGCGCCTGCGGCGGAACTGGCGGCGCGCCGGGGCGTCATCATCTCCGGCGGTCCCATGAGCGTGTACGCCGAGGGCAGCCCGACCGTGGACCCACCGCTGTTCGCCTCCGGCGTCCCGGTACTCGGCATCTGCTACGGATTGCAACTGATGGCCTACCTGCTGGGCGGACGGGTCCAGCGCGGAGAGAAGGGTGAATTCGGCCTGGCGTTCTTTGACCTGGCGAAGACGGCGCCGCTATTTGAAGGCGTCAGCCTACACGGCCGCGATCAGGTCTGGATGAGCCACCGGGATACCGCGCTGGCCGCGCCGCCCGGTTTCGAAGTCCTGGGCTCGACCGAAACCTGCGCCATCGCCGCCATGGCCGACACCGCGCGCCGCCTCTATGCCGTTCAATTTCACCCCGAGGTAGCCCATACCTGCCGCGGCCGCCAAATTCTCGAAAACTTCGTCTTCGGCATCTGCGGCGCCGAGCGCGACTGGAACCCGAAGAACCGGATTCCCCTGGTGACCAGCCGCATCCACGAGGCGGTTGGGGATCGCAACGTGTTTTTCTTCGTTTCCGGCGGTGTAGATTCCTCGGTGGCTTTCACGCTTTGTCTCAAGGCGCTCGGGCCCGAACGCGTTCGCGGCCGATACGTCGATACCGGGCTGATGCGCGAGGGCGAGACCGATTTCGTGCGCCGCACCTTCGACCGCCTCGCTCCCGGCGCGGTCCTGGTCGAATCCGCCGAGGCGCAGTTCCTGGGGGCGCTCGAAGGCGTCCGCGAACCGGAACGGAAGCGCCGCATCATCGGCGAAGAGTTCGTAAACGTGCAGGAGCGGATCATCCAAAGCGGCCATCTTGCCGAGGGCGATTGGATCCTGGGACAAGGCACCATTTACCCGGACACCATCGAATCCGGCGGCACCAAGAACGCGGCCCTCATCAAGACGCATCACAACCGCGTCGAGGGGGTGCAGCGGCTGATCGAGATGGGCCGCATCGTCGAGCCGCTCAGCTCCTTCTATAAGGACGAGGTCCGCGAGATCGGCCAGGAACTGGGGTTGCCCGCGGATTTGCTCGGCCGGCATCCTTTCCCAGGGCCGGGCCTGGCCATCCGCTGCCTTTGCTCCGAGTCCGAGGAGCCGGTGCGCCGCGTCGAGGAGGGCTGGCTGCTTCCGGTGCACTCCGTGGGCGTTCAGGGCGACGAGCGCAGCTACCGCCCGGTGTTGGCACTCGGCGAGCCGCCGCGGCCCGATGGCAGCCTGCACGACCAGGCCACCGAACTCATCAACCGCATCGACGGCATCAACCGCGTGGTGGCCCTGGTCGAGAGCCGCGCGCCCCTCGATTCGTTGCGGGTGCGGGCCAGCTCCCTCACACCGGAGCGCATCGGGCGTCTGCGGCGTGCCGACGCCATCGTCCGCCAGCTCTCGCACGATTCCGGCTTCGACCGCACCGTCTGGCAGTTTCCCGTGATCCTCATCCCGCTTGGCACCGCCCAACGGCCCGATTCGGTCGTGCTGCGCCCGGTTGACTCCGTGGACGGGATGACGGCGCGCTCGGTACCCATGGAAGCCGGCCTGCTGGCGGCGATGACCCGGGAGCTTCTGGACCTCGAAGGCGTCTGCGCCGTTTTCTACGATCTCACCCACAAGCCGCCTGGCACCATCGAGTGGGAGTGAGTGCGGCGATTAGCCTTCCTATTCTCCGCATAAAATGCGGTGATTGTGCGCTATAATCTACGCAGGAGCTGCGCAGAATGTATATCCACGAGCTGCCGGACTGGCCTCGGTTCCAGTGGGACCGGGAACGCCTCGCCGTGCCTTTGGCCGCCGTCCGTCACCGTCAGGGCAGGCTGATCGGGCACATGGAAGCCCTCGGCTTTGGCCTGCGCCAGGAGGCCGTCCTGAAAGCTCTCACCGCCGACGTCCTCACCAGCAGCGCGATTGAAGGAGAGAAGCTCGACGCGGAGCAAGTGCGCTCCTCACTGGCTCGCCGCCTGGGCATCGATATCGGCGCGCTCAAGCCCGCCGGCCGTGACGTCGAGGGCATTGTCGAAATGATGCTCGATGCTACCGGCCACTATGACCAGCCGCTCAACGCGGAGAGGCTCTTTTCCTGGCACGCGTCTCTTTTTCCTACCGGGCGCAGCGGCATGAACCGAATCAGGGTCGGCGCCTGGCGCGAAGTCAGCACCGGTCCTATGGAGGTTGTTTCCGGCCCGGTCGGCAAGGAACACGTCCATTACGAGGCGCCCCCGGCGGCGCACCTTGACCGGGAAATGCGGGCCTTCCTCAAGGATTTCAACGCAGGCGCGGACATCGATCCGGTCCTGAAAGCGGGGCTGGCCCATCTTTGGTTCGTGACCATACACCCCTTCGATGACGGCAACGGCCGGGTTGCGCGTGCAATCGCGGACATGGCGCTGGCGCGCTCCGAAGCGAGCTCGCAGCGGTTCTACAGCATGTCGGCGCAGATCCGGCAGGAGCGCGCGGCCTACTACGATATTCTCGAGCGCACACAGAAAGGAACGCTGGACGTCACGCCGTGGATGGAGTGGTTCCTCGCTTGTCTGGACCGTGCGATTGAGGGCGCACAGACCATTCTGGGCTCCGTTCTGGCGAAGGCACGCTTCTGGCAGAGCCTCCAGGGAGTCGCGCTAAGCGAGCGCCAGACTCTTATCCTCAACCGCTTGCTCGACGGCTTCGAGGGCAAACTCACGACAACCAAATACGCGAAGCTGGCAAAGTGCTCCCAGGATACGGCTCTGCGGGACATCGCCCTACTCGTTGAACGCGGCATTCTCGCCCGAAACCCGGAAGGCGGAAGAAGCACGAGCTACTCACTCAACTTTTCCGCTCATTCCGTCGATCAATGAGTCATGGCCGGGTTGGCGCCTGAGTACGTTTGGACAGCGATGCCCTTTATTGTGGCGGTGGGAGCGGCTCTGCTTACCGCCATCCTCATGAACGCTCGCACGGAGACGGCGCTGGCCTGCCAGCGGGCGTCGCTGGCCGAAGTCCGCGCGCTGCTGGCGACGCAGCACCGGGCCATGGAGGAGCGCGTCCGGGCGGCGGAGGAGGAGGCACGGCGCAGAGCACTCAATGAGTTCCTGGCAGACGTGCGTGTAGACGAGCGCCGGTTCCTGCTGGAGGACCGCGGCGCCATGCTCCTCGAGGAGCGGGTCTCGTTCCGCAACATCCCCCTGACGCCGTGGGTCTCTCGGGAACTGCCGAGCGCGAGGCCGCTACCCTGCCCCGCCGCCGCGCACGCACACGCCGAGCCGGCCCGTGTGCCAGCGCCCGCGCGCCGTTTGCTCCGCTGACCCCTACTTTCCGGTCATCAGCATTCGCGCGGCCACCAGAATCAGGAAGGTCGCGTAGATCCTCCGGATAGTGAGTGGGGGAAGGGTGGTGGTGATGCGGGCGCCGAAGTAAGCGCCGACGAACAGGCCGAGCGCGATCAGCAGGGCGAAGCGGATGTTGACGTATCCCTTGGTGTAGTACTCCGCCGCCCCCAGCAGGCCCACCGGCGGGATGAGCGCCGCCAGGCTCGTCGCGATCGCCTCCTGCTCGTTCATCTTCAGCACAAACAGCAGCGCCGGCACGATGATGAGCCCGCCCCCGATTCCAAACATCCCGGCGAACACACCGGCCACCAGTCCGACTGCCAACAGTGCCAGATAGGTCATTTGATGCCGAGTCTAGCAGACCGGCTTGGTGGGAGGGCGGAGCGGCTTACGGAGCCACAGGTAGCACGTATTGCCGATCGCGCCCGCACGCTTCGAGCGCATCAGAAACCGATCGAGGTAGCGGAACGGCGCGAGCAGCCATCCCAGCACGAAGTGAACGCCGGCGCGCCAGACGCGCCATGGCAGCCACATCTTGAAGTATTCGAGATGGAAGAGGATCAGCGTGGCGGTGGGCCCGGTCCTCCACCCCTCGTCCACCGGCTCGAGGCTTCCCGCCATCAGTTTCAGGCCGTCCAGCGTGAAGCGGCGGAAGTCCTCCGGATAGGCGTGAAACGGGTGGCAAAATGGCGTAACGATGTGGGCGTAGCCGCCGGGCGCGAGCACGCGTTCGATTTCGCGCATTACCTGCTCAGGCCAGCGCACGTGCTCGAGTACGGCGTCGCATTCCACGCGAGCGAAAAGGTCCGGCGGAAACGGCAGGCGCTCGGCGTTTGCCGCCACGGTCACCCCAGGTCCGGGGAAGATATCGACGTTCACGTATCCATCGGTGCGGCAGCCGGCCCCGCCAATGAATAGATTCCACCGGCCGAGGGGAAAATCGCGCGGCTCGTGCGGATTGGCGAGAAACGGCTGCGGAGGCTCGATCGCGCGCCATAGGCGGTAGCGCCAGCCCTGCGAAAAGCGTTGATCGTAGAGTTCCTGGACTTTCCCCCGCACGTGCTCCTACTCTGCGTGCTCCATCAGGCGCTTGAGCACCATCTGGGCCGCCTTCTGCCCCGCGCTTTTCTTGGAGTCTCCGTCGGCCCGCGCCACCAGATCGCCCGCCAGGGTGACCTCCACCGTGAACTTGCGTGCGTGCGGCGGCCCCTGCTCTTCGATCACGGCATAGCGGGGCGAAGGCAGGTTGAGCGAACGCGCAATTTCCTGGAGGGCGCCCTTGAAGTTCGTGAACGGCGCCTCGATGTTCTGCTCCAGCTCCTGCTCGGCGCCCAGCACGTTTCGCACGACGAATTGCCGGGCCTCCTCGATTCCGGCGTCCAGGTGAATGGCCGCAATCAGCGCCTCCACGGCATCCGCCAGCAGGCCCTTCTTGATGCGGCCCCCGCTCAACTCCTCGCCGCGGCCCAAGAGCAAGTATTCACCGAGAGCGAGCTTCTGAGCGACTTCGTGCAGGTGCGAGGCGCTGACCAGGTAGTTCTTCAGGATCGAGAGCCGGCCCTCGCGATACGACGGATAGCGGCACACCAGCGATTCGCTGACCAGAAACCCCAGAATCGAGTCGCCCAGAAACTCGAGTTGCTCATTGTCCTGGAACGGGGGCAGGCTGCGCTCGTAAGCATGCGAGGTATGCGTCAGCGCGCGGATCAGAAAGTCGCGGTTGCGAAACTCATGGCCGATTGCGGCTTCGAGCGTCTCCAGATCCTCGCGCATGGCCATCAGGGCTTCGCGGCGGCGCCCTTCATCTTCAGGGCGGTTTCCCGTTCGGACCGCGCCGCTTGCGCGAGCGAGGGATTCAGACCAGGGATCGCCAGCGTCTTGTCGCAAACCGCCAAGGCATCGTCGTACTTCCCAGCCTTGTCGTACGCGCCGGCCAGGCGAACGCTGGCGGCGGGGTCGGGATGCTTGGCCGTCTCGACCGCCGTCCGGAATTCCTCGATCGCCTTGCCGTAGTCCTTGCGCGCCATCCGATCGATGCCGAGCGCGATGTGCGCGTCCCCGCCCATATCGGCCTTGTCGTCCGCCCAGACCTGGTCGGGGAGGGCAGGATTGGGCTTCGGCATGGTCTTCAGTAAGTCGAGCGCGTCCGTGGCGTACTTCTCGACTTTTGCCAGCTTCTCCTCGCGGTCAAAATCGAATTCACCCGTTCTTGCGGCCGTCGCGCTGGCCAGGAAGATAAGCGCCTGCACCCTGGTGCCGTCGTCCGGATCGGAATCAAGGGCCAGTTCGCCGAAGACGATCTCGTGATCGTAGTCGCCCTTCTTCTGGTAGCCCTGAGCCTCCGCAAATAGGGCCAGGGCCTTGAAATCGGAGTGGGGGTAGTGGACGGTGAAAGCTTCCGCGGCGGCGATCTGCGCATCCGGCGACTCGGCCTGCATCAGTGTCTGCAGCGCCTTCTGTTCTTCGACGGTCTTGAGCGCCCGCCCTTTCGGCGTTGGCGCCGGCGTCGGCGCCGGTGCCTGACTGTTGGCCGGTTGGGCCATCGCACCGCCCGCCAATGCCAGCGCCAGGGCTCCCATCATGAATCCATTTCTCATCGTCCGCTCATCTCCTTTTTCTGTCCAAGAGTCCGCACGGTCAATGCCGCCCGGAGGCTTTCTCGATCCCCTGCTTTGCCGCCTGCAACGCCTTGTCTGACGCGCCCTGGATGGCGAGGGCGGCTCGGTACCGGCCGATCGCCTGCTCGGGCTGCCCGGCCGCTTCCGCAAGCCGCCCCAGGTAGACCTGGGCCCACGCCGCGATCTGCGGTTCGGGCTCGGATTCGAGCGTCTTCCCCAGCATCTTCTCCGCGGCGTCGGGATCGTTTTGCCGAAGCGCCACGCGCGCGAGTCCGTAGTACGCTTTCGCCTGCAGCGGCTTTTCCGCGGTTTCGCTCAGGGCCCGCAAATAGCCGGCTTTGGCTTTTTCGAGATCCGGAGGGTCGGCGAAGTACAGCTTCTCTGCGTCTTCGAGCGTCTTGCGCGGCCCGGCAGGCTCGATGGCCCGCTCAGTCAGCCTCGTCCTGGGGGTGGGCCGCTCGGTGGCGAACGCGATGTTGTCCAGGCGCTTTTCTTCCCGCCTCAGATCGATCGCCTCCACCAGGCTCGGATAGAAGAACCGCAGCGATTGTTCCTGCTTCTCATACAGGACCAGCGCGTCGGTCCAAGCCGGCGTCAAAACGTATCCCTGGCGCAGCGCCTGGTCGACCATCCCCTGGCGGGCGTTCGCAGGCGCCAGCCTCGCCTCCACAGCCTTGATGAGACACTCGTCGGCCAGCCGCTCGAAATCGTTCTTGTAATAGTTCTCCAGGAACGGCGCGCCTTGGGCGTAATCGATGAGTCCCCTCTTCTTCTCGAGCTCCTCGGAATAGCGCACCGGCAGCGGGTCGAGCATGAAGTGCAGGTAGGCGTGGCGGACGCTGTCTATGGCCAACTCGGGCGAGGGCGTCACCACCACATAGTAGTCGTTGCGGTAGCTGCGCGTGTGCACCTGGTTAGGAGCTCCTTCGAGATCCACATAGATCTGGAAATGGGAGCCCATCGGCCCGTTGGTCGAACCGCGCAGATAGGCGTTCACCAGCGTCAGGGCTTCGACGACCGGCCTGTGATAACGCGCGATCGCTTCCTCGAAGACGGGCTGCGCCTGGCGCCACGCCTCACCTAGGTCCGCATCCCGATAGAATTGCGCCAGCAACTCCCGTAGCCCGTCGAGCGCCGCTGCGTCCGGAGCCAGTTCAGCGCTCTTGTATTTCCAACGGAAATCAGGCGGGCCCTGATTGGAGAGTGCAAACGAGATGTACTGGCTCAGCTCAGCAGCCGCGTCGGCCTGGTGGTGGTCGCGGAAGAAGCGCCTCAACTCGCCGAGGCTGGCCGGACGTTTGGCCTCCACCCAGCGCCTCACCGCCTTCCTCAGCGGCGAGTTCGAGGGGGATTCGAGCTCGGCGTCGTAGCCCGCCGCGTTGATCGCCGCCATCACCGTGAACAGGGCGGGGCTGGCGTCGAGCTGGCCTTGCTCAGGCGCAGCTTCCGGCCGGGGTTGCTCCTGGGCAACGCCCGAAACGCTCCAAGTTGTGAGGAAGAGAAGTGTGAGAAAGCAGCGTTTCAAAAGCGCCTGCCTCGATCCAACGTTGGGCCTTGGCCCTATCCCGATCCGGCTTCCGGAGCGCGGCTGCGCGCGTGCGCATACACGCTGTCCGGCAACGCCATGTTTCAGTTTAGCCCAAAGTTCCGCGCACGAAGCGCCCGGCCTTTTCTGATATTCTGACGGGTGACGGTCCTCGCCTTCCATGCAGCAAAAAGGGTATAGACAGCTTGGGCAATCCCCGTACTACCTGCCGCCGGCAGTGAAGTGGCTGATCATCCTCAACTGCGTCTTGTACGTAGTTGACTTCTTCGGCCAGGTCTGGTTCGGGGTGCGGTTGTTTTTGCCGTTCTATCTGATACCCGCCCAGGTTCTGCACGGCGCCATCTGGCAGGTGGTTACCTACATGTTCCTGCACGCCGTTGGGAACGTATGGCACATCGTGTTCAACATGCTGTGCCTGTGGATGTTCGGCATGGACCTGGAGCGGGATTGGGGCAGCGCGCGCTTCCTGCGGTACTACTTCGTCTGCGGAATCGCGGCCGGCATCTGCGTCACGCTGGTGGCGCTGGTAAGGCCGTCGGACTTATACATACCCACGATCGGGGCGTCGGGCGCCGTCCTTGCCCTCATGCTCGCCTTTGGCGTCATGTACCCGAACCGCATCATCCTGTTCATGCTCATCGTCCCCATCAAGGCCAAGTATGTCGTGATGCTCTGCGGGGCCATCGAGTTTCTGGGCTCCTGGCAGGGGGGCAGCGGGGTCAGCCATGTGGCCCACCTGGGCGGGATGGTGGTCGGCTACATCTACCTCAAGACGCGGTTCAAGTTTAACCTGTTCGACCCCGTCACGTACCTGCGCACCCAGTACCGCAACTGGCGCACGGAGCGGGCCAGGCGGCGATTCCAGGTCTATCTGCGCAAGCGCGGCCCCGGCGGCCCCTGGGTCAACTGAGCCGCAACGAAACGCCTCTCAATTCCGGCGCGTCAGATCCGTTGGGTGAGGTTTGTGGATTCTGGTATAGTCGGGGCGTGGGGCGTCATATGAGCATCTCCAGGAGAATTGCGACGATTTCGCTGGCCGTGTGTGTGGCCGCCGGACTCGGCACGCTGGCCGGCCAGGAGCAGGGACCTCAGAACCAAGGCAGCGCGACGGTGGGCCGCCCGCGCAACAGCACCACGCCGGACCAGCCGGCTGAAGGCCCCAAGATCCCCTCGAAGTTCGACAAGAAAGACATGCCCCCCGAGGGCACGCCAAGTTTCAAGAGCAACGTGACCGCGGTCACGGTGGATGTCGCGGTGCTCGACAACAAAGGCAACTTCATCCCCAACCTGGCCCGTGGGTACTTCCGCGTCCTTGAAGACGGCGTCCCGCAGCAGGTCACCAACTTCAGCATCGGCGAGGCGCCGATGACGGTGGCCCTGGTGGTGGAGTTCAGCAACCGCTGGCAGGGCTTCTACACCCAGACCTGGTACGACACCCTACAGGCGTCGTGGGGCTTCGTATCGACGCTCAAGCAAGACGATTACCTGGCCATTATTTCTTACGCCATGAAAACGGAGATCCTTTCCGATTTCACCCAGGACAAACGCGAGGCCATGGAAGCCCTGCGGACTCTTCAGTTCCCGAGCTGGTCGGAGTGCAATCTCTACGACGCGCTGGCGGATACGGCGCAGCGAATGAGCGGCATCGAAGGCCGCAAGGCCATCGTCGTGATCACCTCCGGCGAGGATACCTTCAGCAAGCTGACCTTCGACAAGACTCGCAAGATCCTCCAGAACGCCGGAGTTCCCATCTACGCCATCGGCATCGGCCAGGATATTCGCATGTGGCTGGAGGGCCAGGTGAGCGGTCCCAAGGAGATGGACTGGCTCTTCGCCGATAACGCACTCAAGACGTTTGCGAACGAGACCGGCGGGCGGGCGTTTCTGCCGCGGTTCCAAGGCGAGCTGCCAGGCATCTTCCAGACGATTGCGCAGGCGCTCCGCAACCAGTACAGCATCGTGTATAACCCATCCAACCAGGCGCGCGACGGCAGTTTCCGCAAGATCAAGGTGGAACTGATCGATCCGGCCAGCGGGACGAAGCCGGAGCCCCTCAAGATCGTCGAGAACGGCAAGCCGATCAAGTACCTCATCATCGCTAAGGGCGGCTACACGGCGGCACGCGAGGTGGAGTAGCGTGCAAACCGGTTCGGCGCCCGGCGTGAGCTCGAAAGTCAAGCCGCTGATCTGGCATTTTTTCAGGTTGTTACGAATGCGTTGACAGGACGCACCCGGCTCTGATAACTTCGCGTATCTCCCTATGAAAGGTACTTCGGCTGAGATCGGCATGGTTGCGCGCATTCTGCTGGTGGACGACAACAAGCTGGGGTTGATCGCCCGCAAGTCCGTCCTCGAAGACGCCGGCCACCGGATCACCACCGCTCTTGAAGGCCAGGAGGCGCTCGAACGGTTTGGGAAGGACAAGTTCGAGCTGGTGATCACCGACTATAAGATGCCGCGTATGAACGGCTTGGAACTGATCCGCCGGATCCGCGAGCGGTCCCAGACCGTCCCCATCATCCTGATTTCCGGCTACGCCGACGCTTTGGGCATGACCGAAGAGAACACAGGCGCGGACGCGGTGATCGCCAAGAGCGCCACCGAGGTTCCGCAATTGATCCGCTCCGTCAACCGCCTGCTGCGGCGCGGCGCACCGAAGAAGCCGGCTCAATCGCAGCGCCCCCAGGCCGCCAAGGCGAAGGGCCAGGGCGCGCGCTGAAGTGAAGCCTGTCCGAGCGTCGTTTTCTCTGCTCCTGCTGGCCGCTATAGCTTCACTAGCGGCTGGCCGGCCTCCCCGCAAACCGGCCGCGCCGGCCGAAACCCGCAGCCGCGCCGTGAAAAGCTGGATGCGCTCGATGAGCGTCCGCGACAAGGCTGCGCAGTTGGTGATGGTCCCGTTCTACGGCGACGCGCCGAATCCACGCTCGCAGGAGTACCGAAAGTATCTGCGCTGGGTGCGCGACCTGCGTGTCGGCGGGATGGTGCTGGTCAACCACATTCAGGACGGCCACGTGCGCCCGGCCGAGCCTTATCAGATGGCGGCGTTTCTCAACCGGATGCAACGGGTCGCCAAGGTCCCCCTGCTGGTCTCCGGAGATTTCGAGCGCGGGGATTCGATGCGCGTGGACTCGAAGACGCTGTTCCCGCACGCCATGGCCTTTGCCGCCACGCGCGACCCGAGACTGAGCCGCTTTGAGGGCGAGGTCACGGCGCGGCAGGCCATCGCGCTGGGCGTGCCCTGGATCCTGGCGCCGGTCGCCGACGTGAACAGCAACCCGGATAATCCCATCGTCAATGTCCGTTCCTACGGGGAAGACCCGGACCAGGTGGCCGCGCACATCCGGGCGTTCATCGAGGGCGCGCACTCGGTAGGGCCGGTGCTGGTGACGGTGAAGCATTTCCCCGGCCACGGCGACGCTTCGGTCGACAGCCACATCGCGCTGGCGGCGGACAATGCGGATCTCGCGCACCTGGAGAAGTTCGATCTGGCGCCCTTCCGCGCCGCCATCGCCGGCGGTGTGGACGTCGTCATGTCCGCGCACATCTCCGTGCCGTCTCTCGACCCTTCTGGCGCGCCGGCTTCGCTCTCAGCCCCGATCCTGACGAATCTGCTGCGCCGGGAGATGGGATTCCACGGAATCGTCACCAGCGACGCGCTGGAGATGGGCGGCATCACGCAACACTGGACGGCGGCGCTGGCCGCGGTGAAGGCGATCGAGGCCGGCTCGGACGTGCTGCTGATGCCGGCCAATCCCGAACAAGCGGTGACGGCCATCGCCAATGCGGTGCGGCGCGGAGCCATCAGCCGCGCGCGCCTCGACGAGAGCGTCGCCAGAGTGTTGGCCGCGAAGGTGCGCGTGGGGCTGAACCACCGGCGCCTGGTCAACCTGGACACCATGATGGACGACCTGGACAAGCCGGAAGACCTGGAACGGGTCCAGCAGGTTGCCGACCGCGCGGTGACGCTGGTGCGAAACGAGGGCGGCGTAGTGCCGCTCGGCCCCACGGCCTCCGTCGCGTTCCTGGTGCTGGCGGAGAGCCGCGGGTCGCAACAGGGCCGCGTGCTGGCGGCTGAAGTCCGCAAGCGGATTCCGAACGCCCAGATTTCCGTCCTCGATCCCGCCGCTGGCGAGCCCGACATCGAGCAGGCGGCCGCGAGCGCGCAATCCGCAGCGGTGACCGTGGTGGCGGCGTTCGTCTCCGTCTCCGCTTACCGCGGCAACGTGGCGCTGGCGGGCGTGTTTCCCGCGCTTCTGAACCGCATCCTCGGAAATGGCAAGCCGGTGATTCTGGTGGCGCTCGGCAGCCCCTACCTGCTGCGAAGCTTCCCCGCCGTCAGCGCGTACCTAGCCACCTACAGCACCGTCCCGCCTTCGGAGACCGCCGCGGTGAAGGCGCTCTTCGGCGAGATTCCCATCGAGGGCCTCCTGCCGGTCAGCATCCCTGGCGTGGCGAAATACGGGGACGGGATTCAGTTGGCGGCGCGTGTGACTGCTCCGCCGCCGGCAGCCGATCCGGCGACTGCGATTCCGCCCACCGCTCCCGCCACGGCGCAGCCTCCCGCCGCACCCGCCAAACAGTAGCTATCATCGTGTGCAGAGGGCACACGCAGATGATCGAGATCACCTGGCTCGGACACGGCACGTTTCAGCTCCGCCTGGAATCGGGCGAGGTCCTGGTGCTGGACCCCTGGATTCAAGGCAACCCCGCTTACCCCAAAGGGCACGCGTTCGACCGCGTGGACGCGATCCTGATCTCGCACGGCCACTACGATCACATCCACGACGCGGTTCCGTTGGCGAAGAAGTTCTCGCCGCAGGTGGTGGCGATTTTCGAGACCTGCGAGTGGCTGGCGTCAAAAGGCGTGGCGAAAACGGCCGCGATGAACAAGGGCGGCTCGCAGCAGGTGGGCCCGGTCAAGGTGACCATGACGCACGCGGTCCACAGTTGCGGCATCAAGAACGACGACGGCAGCATCGTCTACGGCGGCGAGGCGTCCGGCTATGTGCTGGCCCTCCCGGACGGCCGGTCGCTGTACTTCGCCGGCGACACGAACGTTTTCTCGGATATGGCGCTGATCGAGCAGCTCTATCACCCCGAACTGGCGTTTCTGCCCATCGGCGACCTGTTCACAATGAGCCCGAAAGAGGCCGCGCTGGCCTGCTGTTTGCTGAAACCGAAGAAGGTGATCCCGATGCACTTCGGCACCTTCCCCGCGCTGACCGGCCGTCCCGAGGAGCTGGCCGGGCTCGTGAAGCCCTCGGGGGTCGAGGTCTGGCCGCTCAAGCCGGGAAAAACGGTGAAGTGGTAGGACTGGGGCACGCCCTCAGTACTTCGCCTCCACCTCGCCGATCTGCCTGGCCACATCGGCCAACGTGGCGCCGCTGCGCTGGGCCGCTTCCTGCGCATCCACAACCGCGATGGTGGCGATGTTCAGCACGTCCTCCACGTCGGAGCCGCGCTGCAGCACATGAACCGGTTTCGAGGCCCCGGTCAGAATCGGGCCGATGATCTGCGCTCCGCCCAGCCGGGCCAGCAGCTTGTAAGCGACGTTCCCGGCTTCGAGGTTGGGGAAGATCAGCACATTAGCGCCGCCCTTGAGCGTGCTGAAGGGGTAGGTCTCGTCGATGATCCCGGGTGTCACGGCGGTATCCGCCTGCATCTCGCCGTCGATCATGAGCAACGGCTCGCGCGTCCTCACGATTTCGACCGCGCGCCGCACCTTCTCCGCCAGCGGATGCCGGGTGCTGCCGAAATTGGAGAACGACAACATGGCCACGCGCGGCCAGACATTGAAGCGTCGCGCCATCTCGGCCGTGGACATGGCGATCTCGGCCAGGTCTTCGGCACTGGGCTCGATGTTGACGGTGCAATCGCCCAGGAAGTAGATGTCGCCGCGCGGAGTGATCAGCATGTAGACGCCGGAGACCTTATGCAGACCCTCGCGCACCGAGATCACCTGCAGCGCAGGCCGGATCACGTCGGGATAGTGCTCGGTGAGCCCGCCCACCAACGCGTCGGCGTCTCCGGTGTGCAGCATCATGGCCGCGAAAATGTTGCGGTTCTGCATCCACTCGTGCGCTTCCCGCTGGGTGATCCCTTTGCGCTGCCGCAGGGCGTAGAGTTCCTTCTCATAGCGCTCCGTGTCCGGCGACTTGGCGGGATCGACGATAACCGCGCCCTCCAGGTGCAGATGGCAATCCTCCATCTGCGAGCAAATCTCCTGCTCGCGGCCGAGCAGAATGGGCTTGGCGATCTTCTCTTCGAGCAAGACCTGGCAGGCGCGCAGGATCTTGGTCTCCTCGCCTTCCGGGAAGACCACGCGCATCGGCCTGCGCTGCGCCTTGTGGATCATCACGCGCATGATCTCGCGGGCCTTGCCGAGCCGGCGCTCGAGCTCTTCCTTGTACTGCTCGATATCCACCTTCACCTGCGCCACGCCCGTCTCCATCGCCGCGCGCGCCACCGCCGCCGCCTCCCAGATCAGGACGCGGGGATCGAACGGCTTGGGGATAATATACTCGCGTCCGAACTCGATCCGGTCGATCCCGTAAGCCGCCCGCACCGAATCCGGCACGTCCTCTTTGGCGAGCGCCGCCAGCGCGTGGGTTGCTGCCAGCTTCATCTCGTCGTTGATCGCCGTGGCCCGTACATCGAGCGCGCCGCGAAAAATAAATGGGAATCCGAGGACGTTATTCACCTGGTTGGGATAGTCGGACCGGCCGGTGCACATGATGACGTCCGGCCGCGCCGCCACCGCGACGTCGTAGGCGATCTCCGGATCGGGATTCGCGAGCGCGAAGACGATGGGGTTTTCGGCCATCCCCTTCAGCATCTCCGGCGCCACGCAGTTGCCGCAGGAGAGCCCGACGAAAACGTCGGCGCCCTCGAGGGCTTCGGTGAGCGTGCGCGCCTCGGTCGCGCGGGCGAAACGTGCCTTGTACTTGTTCATGCCGTCCGTGCGTCCCTCGTAAACGACGCCCTTGCTGTCGCACATGAGGACGTTCTCGCGCTTCAGTCCCAGGCGTATGTAGTGCTCACCGCAGGAGACCGCGCTCGCGCCCGCACCGCTGAATACCAGCTTGACCTGGCCGATGCGCTTCCCCACCAGTTCGAGCGCGTTGATGAGCGCCGCGCCGGAGATGATGGCCGTCCCATGCTGATCGTCATGGAAGACCGGAATCTTCATCGTGCGCTTCAGCTCTTCTTCCACCTCGAAACACTCCGGCGCCTTGATGTCTTCGAGGTTGATTCCCCCGAACGTCGGCTCGAGCAACTGGCAGGCGCGGATGACGTCCTTGGGATCTTCGCTGGCGAGTTCGATGTCGAACACGTCGATATCGGCGAAGCGTTTGAACAGCACCGCCTTGCCTTCCATGACCGGCTTGCCGGCGAGCGCGCCGATGTTGCCCAGGCCGAGCACCGCCGTGCCGTTCGATACCACCGCTACCAGGTTGCCCTTGGCCGTGTATTTGTAGGCGAGGCTCGGGTCGCGCTCGATCTCTTTGCAGGGGACGGCCACCCCCGGTGTGTATGCCAGGCTGAGGTCCCGCTGCGTCCGGCAAGGCTTGGTCGGGGTGACGGCCACCTTTCCGGCGGGAGGCCTGGAATGGTATTCCAGTGCGTCTTGTTTCCTAGTAGTCATGAGCGGATTCCTTCCGTACACAGAGTACTACCACTGAGTGTGGAGCGTGGCGGCTGCGAGATGTCCGACTATCGGCTTAGCGCTTCCCCCAGACGCTGAATTCGGAGTTGCGGTAGAGTTCCGCAACGCCGTCGGGAGGATGCCAGTCCCGGCTGCGGTCGGAAATGTAAATCACCTCCGTCTGCCGCCACTCCGGCAGAATACGTCCCTCCGCGAAGGCCCGCTTGCTCTCACTCCAGCGCTGGTCGAAATTCGGCGTATTGTTCGGATGCCCCTGCCATCCGCGCACGGAGGTGTAAGTCGGCAGCAGGTAGGACAGCATCCAATTCCCGCAAACCACGACCTCGGGCGGCCGGGCATGCTCCGCGACCCAGTCTAGTACCGACTTTTCGTCGCGTGAAAGGTCGATCGCTTCCGGACTGCGATGGAAAAACCCTCCAAACCAGAGCGCGTTGTCCAGCAATACGAAACCCAGAAACAAGGCTAGTACCGCGGCTCGCACGGCAGGCCGGGTCAGGGACAGAATACGCTCGATCACAAGCACCCAAACGGGAGCGCCGAGGAAGAAGAGCGCCATCCAGTCATACCCGTGGGCAAAGTGAATCGGCTGTGTAGGAGGGATGAGGAGGTTGTGCTGGGTCAATGCGAACACGACCCCAAACCACACCAGATACAACCTGTTTCGGGGGTCCTTCATTTGTGCCCGCAGGCCGGGCCATCTGTGCAGTCGGATTACAGCGAACGCGGCGACGCTGGACAGAGCTGGAATGTAGAACCTGGGCGAATAGAGCCAGGCCAACTGCCATTGCGCCCGGAGCGCACGATGGTCCGCAAAGCCGTTCAGGAAAATGACGTAATACCAGACGTGCAGGCATGCGATTCCCGCCGAGCCGGCCAAGACCGTCCAGTGAACGGTGCGGGTGCGCAGAGCCAACTCCAATGCGGAGTAACACACTAAGATCAAAGCCAGAGTAAGTCCCGTGAACGGATGACTTAGGGACAACAGCGCCGCGACCGCCAGCATGGCCGCGAAGCGCCGGCGAATGAGAAACCACAGGCAGAGTAGGACGAGCCCGTGATAGTAGGCTTCGTTCGGGTACACCAGGTTCCGCCCGAAATTCAGGAACCACCAACCCGCGAATGGATCCAGTACCGATACCGCCTCCCATCCGAATCGGTGCGACAGCAGGCCCACTCCCAGGCCGGCCAGGCTCGTGATTCCCCCGCCCCAGAAAAAGCAGCAGAAGGCCAATCTCTTGGCGCCGCTTTCGAAACCGACTACTTCCCCGTAGAAACGCGCCGCCATCAGAGTGGCAAAAGTCAGGGCGAGCAAACTGAGGATGCCGTAAGCGACCCCTGGGTTGAAGCCTAGCTTCTGAATGCACCCGAGGAGCATGATGTGAGGTTGGAAATAGATCGCTGGCGACCCGGGTGCGGCGTAGGGATTGGCGTAAGTCAGATGAAAACCGTGCTCGAAAAAAGCGCGGCCGTTGGCCACATAATAGGGCCCGTCGATTTGCACGAACCCTGTGGCGACTCTGCCGTTCCATCCGGGAAAGACCCAGGCATTCGCGAGGGGAAGCAGAGCCGGAAGGGCCAGCAGCGCCAGCCACCACCCCGGAAGTTTGCTGCGGTATCTGGGCTGGCCTCCCGGCGTCACGTTCCCGGCCTCGGGTCGGGCACTCGCTCGGGTTCACGCGGCTCAGGCGCGGTCATTCGGGTAGTTTACACCAGGTCAAGCTTTTGTGGTCGCCGCGAAATCTATTGAAATCCACGCTGCGCTCGTGTACAGTTAAACCAACTGGGAAATTCCTGCATGCCCGCGGAAGAAACCGGAAAAACCAAAACAGTACTGGTTGTCGACGACGACGACGAGGTGCGGCGGTTCGTCGCCGCGGTCCTCTCGAGCCATGGCTACCGGGTTGTCCAATCAACCACCGGCTGCGAGGCCTTGTCCGTTGCCGGTCAGGACGACCGGCCGGGCATCGACATCCTGGTGACCGACATCTCCCTGATCGGCGCCGACGGAATCACGCTTGCCGAACGCCTGATCGCACGATTCCCAGGCATCGGCGTCGTTTTCATGTCGGGCTTCGCCGAGGTGCCGCGCGCCCGGCTGGACGGCCTTGCCGCGAGGTGGGTGTTCGTTCCCAAGCCGTTTCACCTGCGGAGATTGCTCGACGCCGTTCACAGCGTTCTAGACGAAACCGGAGGCGCCAGAGCGGCTTAGTCGCGCTTTCTGGCCAGGTAGAACGTCCGGCAGCCCGGCTCGATCCTTGCATCGCCTTTGAAGAAGGGCGTCGCGTCCCAGGCGGCAATCCTGTCGAAGCCGGCCGTGCGCAACGTCTGGCGTATTTCGGTTCGTGTCCATGCCACCTGTTCCACGCGCTCGCGGTGCCGCAGCCACGACCGGCCTTCGCGGCAGAACCAATCGAGCGTGGTCCAGCCGCAGTCGCGCGCCCGGTCGTAGCCTGCGCGCATCACGGCCGCGACGTCCGGCAGCTCCAAATAAACAGTGCCCTTCCAGAGCCTCTCAAAAGCGCGGCGGTTGTTGACATCGAAATAGAAGTAGCCGCCGGGCCGCAACGCGCGCGCCACGGAACGCGCCACCCGCATCAGGTCCGCCTTGCGGGGGACATGGTTCAGGGCGTCGAATTCACAGGTCACCAGGTCGACTTGCTGGGGCAGCCGGAAACTTCGCATGTCCGCCTGCAGCACGACGAGCGGCGCGCCGGAGCGGCGAGCCTTCTGTCGGGCGAGCCGGCACATGGACGGCGAAAGGTCCACTCCGAACATTCGGATGCCCCTGCGCGCCAGCAGAAGCGCGGTGGTCCCGGTGCCGCACGCCAGGTCGCAGGCGGATTCCACCTGCGGCAGGATTTTGCCGAGCACGCACTGGCGCGCCTCCTCGAACCAGGACAGGTGAAACGTAAAGATCCGGTCGTAATACTGCGCCAGCCATCGATAAGGCCTGTCCTGTGCGGACATGGCTAAACGATCCCAGCTACCATGTTCCTCCTTCTTTCGGCTGGGCATACTGCGGCTTGACATTGTGCAGTCTGCTGAGCAAACTACAATGTATGGACAACTACTCTGGTTCACCAGGGCAACGGGCGGCCGCCTACTGGTTCGTCGATGGGCTGCCCGAAATCGTCTCCGGCCTCATCATGGCGCTTAGCGGCGGAATCGGACTTGCCCTGATGTCAGCCGGTATGCCTCTGTGGCCCGGCTTTCTGGGCCTCTTCCTGCTGTTCAAGGAACGCAGCATCGTCGGGTTTTTGAAGGCCCGTCTGACCTATCCGCGCACGGGCTATGCAACACCCCCCATGAATTCCGATGAGCTGATGCCGGCGGGGCTCGTCACCCTGATGCCCACTCCCGCGCCCGCGTCGGAACAGAACGTCACGCACTTTCGGAACAATACTCTGGTGCCGCTGATCCTGGGGGCGATCTACACAGCCTTCAGCGACAGTTCCTGGATCTGGCCCCTTGGCGTGTGGGCCGCGGTCGCGGCGATGTATGTGCTGAACAGGAAACTGGAGCGGCCGTACCGGTGGTGGGAAGTCGTCCCGCTGGCCTTGGCCGGTTCCGCGCTCGTGCTGACGGACCAGCCGCGGAACATTCGGCCAGCCTCGGCGTTGGTTCTCGCCGGCGTCTGGCTGGTGGTCCTCGGCGGAAGGAAGCTGGCCCGGTATCTCAAGCTGCACCCGCAGCCGGCCCGGGAAGGTGCTCCCGTATGAACGGGCACGCACAGGAGATCGCCGAACTCGACCGGCTCGTCCATGAGCCGGCGCGCCTGAGCATCCTCATGATCCTCGACGCCGTGGGAGAGGCGGACTTCCTCTATCTCCAAAGGGAGGCCGGCCTCACCCAGGGAAACCTCTCCAGTCATCTGGCGAAACTGGAGGAAGCCCGCTACGTCGAGATCAAGAAGACTTTCAAGGGGAAGCTTCCCCTCACGCTATGCAGCCTGACCGCGAGAGGCGGGCGTGCACTCGCCGGCTACTCTCGGGGCATGATCAGCATCCTGCAACCGAAGGCCAAGCGATCCGCGCCGGCGCGTTAGCCCTTACGCCCGCGCCATCTCGCCCGGCGTCGCTTCAAGCGGCGGCGGCATCGGCGCGTTGAACTTCACCGAGACCAGCTTCGAAACGCCCGGCTCCTGCATCGTGACGCCGTAGAGCAACTGCGCCGATTCCATGGTCCGCTTGGCGTGCGTGATAATGATCACCTGCGTGTATTTCGACATGTCGCCCAGCAGGCGCGTGAGCCGCTGTATGTTGGGCTCGTCGAGCGGCGCGTCCACTTCGTCCAGGATGCAGAACGGGCTCGGCGTGTATTTGAAAATCGCCACCAGCAGCGCCAGGGCCGTCAGCGCCTTCTCGCCGCCCGAAAGCAGCAGCACGTTTTGCAGCTTCTTGCCCGGAGGCGACGCCACGATTTCGATTCCCGACTCGGCGATATTGGCCTCGTCGGTCAGCCGCATCTCGCCCATCCCGCCGCCGAACAACGTTGTAAACACCTCGCGGAAGTTCGCGTTGATGGCCGCAAAGGCCTCGCCGAAGCGCTTGCGCGATTCCGTATCGATCTCGTGGATCGCCTTCTCGGTGTCGCGGATCGAATCGAGCAGGTCCTGCCGCTGCGTGTTCAGGAAGTCGTAGCGCTGCTGCGCCTCCTGGTATTCGGCCAGCGCGTCGGAGTTCACCGGACCGAGCGCCTCGATCTTGCGGCGGATCTCGCCGTACTTCTCTTCGAGTTCGGCCATCGCCTCGACGTCGAGGACCACGTCCTCCGCGCCGCACAACTCCGCCACCGCGACGTTCAACTCCCGGCGGCTGGTTTCGTCCAGATGTTGCAGCTCGGCTTGCCGCCGCACCAGTTCCACCTCGGTGCGCGACCGGCTCTCCTGCGCCTCTTGCATGCGCACGCGCAGCTCTTTGAGCTTCTCTTCGAGCCCGGCGACCTCGGCGCGAAGAGCCGCCTCCTTCTCTGCCAGCCGCTCGACGATGCCGTCCGCCAGCCCGCGTTCTTCGCTCAGTTCGATGGCGCGCTGATCGAGCTCGATGTTGCTCGCCAGCAGCCGCGCCCGCTCCACTCCCAACCGCTCCAGCTCGCCGGCCATGTGCCGTGCACGCGCCGCCAGCTCGTTGAGCTGCGCCTCCACCCGCGCCATGGCGGTCTGTTCCGCGCGCTGGCGCTCATGTAGCCCGGCCACGGCGGCCCGCAGCACGGAGTGTTCTTCGCCCGCGTGCGCCGCCTGCGACTTCAGCGTATCGAGTTCTCCGCGGGCCGCATCGAGCGCCTGCTCCTGCTCCCGGCGCGTGCGGTCTTTCTCCTCGAAAGCCTGCTCGTCCGCATGCCTGCGCTCGAGCGAGCGCGCCTTCTCCCGGCCGATCCGCTCCAGTTCGAGCCGCGCCACCGAAAGCCGCGAGCCCGCCCGCGCCAGGTCGTCCGCCAGCTTCCGCATTTCATGATCGAGCGCGACCGCTTGCTTCTCCTCGGACTGCTGCGCGCCGCGTACGCGCTCGAGCTCCTGTTCGAGCCCCTGAATTTCCCGCTCCAGCCCCTCGATGCGGCCGGCCGCCTGCTGTAGCTCCTGCTCGCGCACGCCAACCTGCGCCTTCGTTTCCCGCAGCTCGCGCTTCAACGCCAGCGGGCCGCTCGAGTTCTTCTTGCCACCGCTTACCGTGCGGCCGTGATAGCAGATGCCATCCGGCAGCAGGAAGTACAGCTCGGGATAATCCGCCGCCAGCCGTTGCGCCGTCGCGCGGTCCGCCGCCAGATAGGATTGGCCAAGCCGCGGAAGGCACTCGAGAGCCGAATTGCGAAAGCCGTTGGTCAGCCGCAACACGTCGCTAAAATTGGCGACCACACCCGCTTCCGGCCTGCGCGCACCGCTTTCGGTGGCGTCGCCCTGCTCGGGATGAACCAGGAACGTGGCCCGGCCCTCGACGCTGGTCCGCATCAGTTCGATGCCGCACTCCGCCTGGTTCCAATCCGCGACGACGATGTATTCGAGCTCGTCGTGCAGGAACTCTTCGGCCGCTTTCTCGTAAGCCGGCTCCACCTCGACGAAATCCGCCAGCACGCCCACCGGCTTCAGCCCGTTCGCCTGGCCGCTCTCGATGGCGCCAAACAGCCGCTTGACCGATTCGGTAGTGTAAGCGCGATGGGAGAGAATCTCCTCGAGCGAATCCAGTCGCGCCTTGAGACGCGAGAACCCGGTGCGCGCTTGTTCGAGATCGCGCCGCGCAGCGGCCAGCTCCGTTTTGCGCGCGGTCAGATCCTGCTCCAGCCGCTGCCGTTGCCCGGTTAGCGACTCCAGCTCCATCTGGCGCGCCGCGAGCTTCGCCGAGAGTTCGGTCTTGGCCGCTCCCAGCCACTCCAGGTCCTGAGTCGCGCCCTGCTCTTCCTTCTGCGCTTTGGCGGCATCGCGCTCGAGCGCGGCCAGATAGGTGTCCGCCTGCGCGAGCTGATTCCTGAGCGTCGCGCCTTCGCCCAGCAGCCGCAGAATGCCGTGGCGCGCGGCTTCCATTTCCCGCTCCCGCGCGGCCACCGCGTTCTCGGCGGCATCGCGATCGTGCGCCTTGGCCTCCAGCTTCTGGCGAGCCTCCCCCGCCTGCCGCTCCAGATCCGCGAGCGAGGCTCGATAGGCGGCCAATTCCTCGCCCACCGCCGCCAGCCGCCGCGCGGTTTCCTGCGACTCGCCTTCGCCCTGCCCCAGCCGCTGCTCGATCGCCGCGGCCTGCTTCGCTTGATACTCCAGCCGCCCGCGCGTGCGTTCCAGCTCCAGATCGAGCTCTGCAAGCCTCTTGCGAGCTTCCGTCAATTCGGCTTCGGTCTGGTAGCCTTCCTGCTGCGAGCGGCTGTAGTCCTGTTCCTGCCGCGCGGCTGCGGCCGAGAGTTCCTCGAAACCGGCCGTGGCCATCTTGAGGTCGAGCGCGATCTTCGCCGTCTCGCGCTCCAGCATGAGATAGCGCCCGGCCAGAACCTGCCGTAGCCGCGCGTCCATCTCTTTCTTGAGTTCTTCGTAGCGCCGCGCCTTGGCGGCCTGGCGCTTCAGGGAATTAGCCTGACGTCCCACTTCTTCGAGAATGTCGAAGACGCGCTCCAGGTTGTGCTTGGCGCCTTCGAGCCTTGCCTCTGCGAGCCGGCGGCGCGACTTGAACTTGGAGATGCCCGCGGCTTCCTCGATCACCGCGCGGCGGTCCTGCGGGCGCGAGCTGAGCAACTGCCCGATGCGCCCTTGCTCGATGATGGCGTAGGATTCCGGGCCGAGGCCGGTGCCCATGAAGAGGTCCTGGATGTCGCGCAGCCGCGCCACGCGGCCGTCGATCAGGTACTCGCTCTCGCCCGAGCGGAACAGCCGCCGCGTCACCGTGATCTCGCGGCCCGCCTGGCCGTTGCCGTTCGCTTTGCCGTTCAGGCCCGCACCGTTCGTCCCGTTCGCATGGCCGTTGGCGTGGCCGTTCGCATGGCCATTGCTGTCGCCGTTGGTGTGGCCGTTCGTACCCTCGGCGGCTTCGATCTTGGCCAGGTCCAGACCGGGATCGGTCAGCGTCATCGTGACCGACGCCAATCCCACCGGCTTGCGTTCCCGCGTGCCGGCGAAGATGACGTCTTCCATCCGGGCGCCGCGGAGCGTCTTGGCCGATTGCTCGCCCAGCACCCAGTTGATGGCATCCGCCAGGTTGGACTTGCCGCAGCCGTTCGGTCCGACGATGCCGGCGATGCCGGAGCCCGCAAACCGCAGCTCGCTCCGGTCGGCGAAGGACTTGAACCCCTGTAGCTCGACGCGCTTAAGTTTCAGCAAAGCGTGTTCTCCTGCCTTCAATGAGCTTTTCCGGATGCCGCACAAACGGATCCGTTCTCGGGGGGGTTGAGACCATCCTAAACGGGAATCCGGAAAAAGTAAAGCACTATCTGTACCGAATCCTGTGGTCTCCGCCGGATCACCCCTATATGTTGTGGTCTGCCGGCTCAGGCGGCTCCTTGGACCCCGCTCTGTATCTCCGATTCTATAGAAGACGCGCGCCAACTACAAAAAAAGTCCACAATCGTCCTCCAACGGAATCGCTTGTGGTATACGATGCGGTATGGCTATCGAAGCCGGCCGCCCCGTTGTCCCCTACGTTCCGTTCAAGACCTTTCTCACGGCCCTCGACGCGCTCGAAAACAGCATCCCCAATCAGCTCGATCGCTCCGTGTGGCCCTCCTACTCCGGCGCCATTCAGGGCCAGTTGCTCGGCGCCTTCCGGTTCCTGAGCCTGATGGACGAAAGCAACTGCCCAACGGCGGCGCTGCGCGATCTGGTCGCAAAGCGGCAGTCGCGGCGTGAGCTCTTGCGCGCGATGATCGAGCGCCATTACCGCCCGCTCGTGGCGCTCGATCTCATGCGCACCTCGCCGCGCCAACTCGACGAAGCCATGCGGCAGTACGGCCTCTCGGGAGCAACGCACAAGAAGGCGCTGTCGTTCTTCCTTCAAGCGGCCCAATTCGCCGGCCTGCCGCTCTCGGTTCTGCTCAAAGCGAAGACCAGGACTGCCGCATTCGGCCGGCGCCGCACCGCTCCCGCCGCGGTCGCGCCCGAAAACCCCGCGGCTCTCTCGAAGACCGTGCGTCTCCGAAGCGGCGGGACGCTGACGGTCAGCGCGTCGCTCGACGTGTTCTCACTGGGCGGCGAGGACCGCAAGCTCGTCTTCGACTTGATCGACCGCTTGCAGGACTACGAGGGCGCGTGACGCTTCTTTGCCGCGCCATAGAATTGCCGCCGCGCCGCGACAGTGCGCCGTTCGTTTCGAAGGGCTTCGCTCTGGCCATCCGCGTGCGCTAATGCGCGGCATGAACATCTCCGCAGTCTCCAGCATGATCCCCGGCTGGACCCAGTTGCAGGGCGCCGCCAAGAACATGGTCTCCAAGTGCACAAGCACGAGCCCGGCGTCGTCGAGCGCGCAGCCGGCCGGCACCGCTTCCATCTCGCCGCTGGCTCAGTTCCTGAGCAAGCTCCAGCAGATCCAGCAGCAGAGCCCGAGCCAGTACAAATCGGTCGCGTCAGACCTCGCGACGCGCCTGCAGAAGGCCGCGCAGAAGGTGCAGTCGGGTGGCGACACCACGCAGGCCAGCCAGCTCGGCCAACTCGCCACGTTGTTCCAGAACTCGGCGCAGAGCGGGCAGGTCCCCACAGCTCAGGCTCTCGAGCAGGCGTTCCTCGGCGGGGCCCAAAGTCCCTTAGCCAATCTGCTCGCGAGCGTGACCGGGGCCTAGGCTACCGGAGTAAGAGCTGAGCCCGTTGCGCGACGGTAGCCCGGCACGGTTAGTTACAATGCATTCGTGCCGCAGGAAGGCCTGAAGACCGGATCTCGCCCGCCGTATCGATGGTTGACCAGCGCGGAGCACCATATTGGCGAGCTCGTTCAGCTTTGTCCTGACGTGGTGCTGGGGCGCCATCTGGTCGTCACGAGCATCGACAGCGGCGATCCGTGGCTGACCGATCGGCAAGAGGCGGCCGGGTGGCAGCTTCGCGCGGGGATCGCCTACAGCCCACGCCTGACGACAACCGGCGAACTGCTTTACCAATTTGACGGCTTGGACGTTCCCGGCTTCGACGAGTGGTATCTATTCGAAACGAAGGCCGCCGACATGGGGCAGCGCATCAAAGGGAATCCATTCGAGCCGGCGAGCGGCCCTCGTCCCGGACATCTCATGGAGTTCGTCAGCCAGTGTTCGTTCTCAATCTCAGTCGGGGACCCCGACGACTTCCTCGCAAATTTGTTTTGGCGGCAACTTGAGCGAACCGAGCCCGAATCGTATGTCGCGGATGGACATGACTGCCTGACATTCGTGACCAGGAATTCAGCGCTGTTCGACTCGGTCTACAGGCGCCTGAGCGCCGCACGTTCGGAGTGAATGCCCCCGCTCACTCCCGCCAGGCCTTCGTCAGCCTCTCGTAAGTTGTGCGAAGATCCTCGGGCAGCACGCGGGTCTCGCCGATGGTGGTCATGAAATTCGCGTCGGCCGGCCAGCGCGGCAGAACGTGCATGTGTATGTGCCCGGCGATTCCGGCCCCGGCACACTCGCCAATGTTCATGCCCACGTTCATCCCCTTGGGCCGATAGACCGTGTGCAGGCGATGCTCGGCCTGCCGCGTCAGCTCCATCGTCTCCGCCAGCGTCTCGCTCCCGGCCGCTTCGAGCGTGGCCACGTGAGCGTACGGCGCAATCATCAGATGACCGCTGGTGTACGGATAGAGATTCAGGATGACGAAATTCAGCCGGCCGCGATGGACGACGAAATTCTCCTCGTCCTTGCCCTGGGAAGCCGCCCTGCAGAAGATGCACTCATCGGCGGGTCCGGCTGTGCTGACGTATCGGTAGCGCCAGGGGCTCCAAAGATAATCCATCTGGGGATCGGCAGCCGGCTACATGGCCGGCGAAGGCTCGCTCGATGAAGCTGCCGGAGGCGCTCCGGCCGGAGGGACCCCGTCTCCCACCGCGGCCGCGGCCGCGCCGTTGACCAGGTCCTTGAGCTCTTTGCTCGGCTTGAAGAACGGAATGCGCTTGGCGGGCACTTCGACCCGCGTGCCGGTCTTCGGGTTGCGCCCGATGCGCGGCTGCCGCTGCCGCGTGCGGAAGCTGCCGAAGCCGCGGATCTCGATTTTCTCGCCGGTGCGCAGCGCGCGCACGATGCTGTCAAAAATCGTCTCGACGATGACTTCGGAGTCCTTGCGGCTCATTTCCACTACTCTCGATACTTCTTCGATCAGCTCGGCTTTCGTCATAGAACTTGTTCTCCTTGTGCCTCGAAGGACGGCCACCTGGGAAGACCGCCGGGGGATCCGCGCTGTCTCGTCCTAGCGGGCCTCCCCCTGTCCCTTCAGGTTCATGACTTCTTCGATGGTCAGCGTTGCGGCGGCGGCGCGGCGCTGGTATTCCTCCAGGCGCATCCGCTCCTCGTCCTCGCCGAGCGCCTGTATGCTGAGGCCGATCTTCTTCTCCGCCTCGCTCATCTTGATGATCTTGAAATCGTACTCGCGGCCCATCTCGAGCGGCGGCTCGTCCTTCCGGTGCTCCTGCCCGCCCGGGATCTCCGAGTTGTGACACAACCCTTCGACGCCCTCCGCCAGCTCGATAAAGACTCCGAAATTCGCGGCGCGGCACGCCTTGCCATGCACCGCGTCGCCCACCTGGTGCGAGCGGAAGAAGACCTCCCACGCGTCCGGCTGAAGCTGTTTGATGCCCAGCGACATGCGGCGTTGTCCCGCGTTGATGTGCAGCACCGCGGCCTGCACGAGCTGCCCTTTCTTCAGCACTTCGGAGGGATGCTTGATGCGCTTGGTCCAGGAAACGTCGGAGACGTGAACCAGCCCGTCGATACCTTCCTCCACTTCGATGAAGGCGCCGAAGTCGGTGAGCTTGCGCACCCGGCCTTCCACCACCGAGCCAACACTGTAACGCTGCTCGACCGTGGTCCAGGGATCCGCTTCGAGCTGTTTGATGCCGAGCGAAATGCGCCGCTCCTTGGTCTGCACCGCCAGCACCACGGCTTCCACCTGATCGCCCGGCTTGACCACCTTGGACGGATGCTTCATGCGCCGCGACCAGGTCATCTCAGAAATGTGTATGAGCGCTTCGACGCCCGGCTCGAGTTCCACAAAGGCGCCGTAGTCGGTGACGCTCACCACGTGGCCCACCACCTTCGACTGCACCGGATAGCGCTCGCCCACGGTCTCCCACGGGTCCGGCATCAGTTCTTTCAGCCCCAGCGAGACGCGCTCTTTCTCGCGGTCGAACTTCAGCACCTTGACGGTGACTTCGTCGCCCACGTTGAGCAGCTCGGAGGGATGGTTGACGCGCCCGTACGACATGTCGCTCACGTGCAGCAGGCCGTCGATGCCACCCAGGTCGATAAACGCGCCGTAGTCGGTGAGATTCTTCACGACGCCGTTAACCACCGAGCCTTCTTCGAGCCCTTCGAGCGTGCTGCGCTTGCGTGCGTTGTGCTCTTCTTCAATGGCCAGCTTGCGCGAAACCACCACGTTGCCCCGGCGCCGGTTCATCTTCACCAGCTTCACCGCGATGTCCTGCCCGGTGTAGGCGTCCAGGTTGTGAATCGGATGCACTTCCACCTGCGAGCTGGGCATGAACGCTTTGACGCCCACGTCCACGGAGAGCCCGCCCTTCACGCGCCCGAGCACGCGGCCCGATACCAGCAGTCCCTCGCGATAGGCCTTCTCCAGGTTGTCCCACGCGCGCAGCCGACTGGCTTTGTCGTGCGAGAGAAGGATATATCCCTCGACCTCCGGGCCGTGCCGGTCGATCATCACGTCGATGGTGTCGCCGGCCTGAACGGTGACGTGCCCGTCGGCCGTGGCGAATTGCTCGATCGGGACCAGGCCCTCGGACTTGTAGCCGAAATCGACGATCACTTCCTGGTCGGTGACCTTGAGTACATGGCCTTCGAGGACCTCGCCCTCCGAGGGCGGCGCAAAATGACTATAGTCCTCCATGAGGTGCTCATAGTCTTCCTCGGGTAGGGAAGGCTGAGGTCTCACGTTCGGATCATCTTGCGTGTCCGCCATAGCCAGGTCTCCAGGTTCGATTTAGCGGAGGAGTCGCGAGGCTGTCCGGCCGACACCTCGAGCGGGCGCGGCTTGGTCGAACCGTGCGCTCGGCGGCATGTACCGTGAGAATAGAATCCGTTTCTGCCTCTGCTCCCGTGACTCACAAACCGACAAATCGTTGATAGATCAGTACTTTACAAATCTTATCCGAGCGAATTGCGGTTGTCAACCATCGCCCGCGGCCCTCGGCGGGAGGTCCCAAACAAGCGGCGTCGATATTGTTCTAAGACTTCGCGTGGGTGGGCCGATAAGGCTGGTAAGGTGAGGATTCTATGAACGTTCTGCCCACCGCTCTCGCCGGCATGAACCGGGCCGAGACGCAGTTCAACCAGGCCGACACGCGCATCGCCGCCTCCCAAACCCCTTCGGGCGACGCCGTCGATCTCAGCGCCGAAGCGGTCAACCTACTCCAGGCCCGCACGGATTTCGATGCCAGCACCCGCCTGGCCGGCTCCGTCGACGACATGACCAGGCAACTGCTTAACGTGGTGGGATAGGCCGCACTTCTCGTTGCCGCCGCCCGCGGTTTCCCCGTAGAATAGTGAGGGACGTCGGATGTGTATCCGGGCGGGAGTAACTCAATGGTAGAGTCACAGCCCTCCAAGCTGTTGGTTGCGGGTTCGATTCCCGTCTCCCGCTCCACTTCGCGCGATTCGGGCTGGCGTAGCTCAGTTGGTAGAGCATCTGATTTGTAATCAGAGGGTCGTGGGTTCAACTCCCTCCGCCAGCTCCAACATATATATTGTCCCGACCGGAGACACAGGTAACACTCTGTTCCTGAGACATGGGTGACACCCTGGGGCCGCAGGGGTCGCACCCCATGGGCACCATCGAGCGTCCGCAGCCTTCCGTGCCGCCTTGTCAGTCGCCGTGCAAGGTGAAATGCAGGTTCACCTTGGCCTCCCGCTCAACGGGCTTTCCGTTGAGCATGGAGGGCTCGTATTGCCACCGCTTGACCGCGTATTCGGCAACCCGCCGCAACGCCAGCGGACCGCTGACCACGTTGACCGCGAGGATGCGGCCATCCGTGCCGATTCGCGCGTCGATGGCGACCACTCCCGATATGTGGGCTCGAATCGCGCCCGGCGGATAGACCGGCGTAACCACCTTGATGACCCTACCGTCCTGCACGGTGCCGTCCGATGCCGGCAGCATCGTGCTTTCCTGCCGGACCGTCTGACACGCCGGCTGCCCCATGTGGAAGGCAACCCCATAAGCCTGCGCCTGACCCGCTCCCCCCGCCTCCGCAAGGGCCGCCACACTCAGAGCTACTAGGATCCTCCACGTCGCTTTCTGTTTGGTCATGGTGTTCCCCTTCATGGCTCTCTGGGACTGGTTGTGCGCTCCCTGACGAGAGTATACCCCCCCAAGCCACCGCTTTCTAGGGGTATGTGACACGAGTTCGTACTGGTCCGGTTATGGCCGGGTTGGAACCGGACGGCATCAGGTACCATGCCGCCAGGCGTGCTCTGGTCCTCCCCTAACATCGTCCGGGTTTCCGGGTGTAAGCCACACAGAATCACCTAGGTAGAGAGATGTCGGGACCCTATGCGGCGATTCAAAATAGCCTTAGGCCGGCCACTCTCAGTTAGCCCGGCGTGGCGGTCCAGGCCCCGGCGCGGCACGAAAACGAGTCCCCGCTTCGGCGTCCCCGGAATATTAGCCAATATGCCGCGCGCGGCCTCCATGCCGGCGAGAAATACGTGAACAAAAACTAAGCAAAGGAACTGGCCATCGCCAGAAAGCCACTGAATTCGATCTCGCATTGTTGACGCGCGACCGAATTTCGGACCGAAGCTCGTGGGGGCCCGATCCCTTACAGCAGGGCCACTGCGAAGCGTTCCGCCTGCTCGATTCGCGCCTCTATCCACGTGCGCGTGGGGGGCAGCGGGCAGACCGGGCGGGCCACTGGCGGCAATTGCGCGAGTGAAGCGCTCGCGTCGATCGGCCAATTGTGGCTCGCTGGGCTCATATATTGTCCGCTTTACCGGCACTCCGTCCGCGCATTCGGGGTATAGGAGGGGTATAGCGTAGGATTTTTGGGGAGGTCCTAGACAGTTTACTTGACTTCAAGTTCCTTTTGATGGACTATTGTCCTCTATCCTCAATATTAGAACCAAGCGGAATAAATATTAGTTGATCTAAGCACTGCGAAGGCGAAGCTAGCCGTTCTGCAATATGTCAATTTGACAAAAGGAGGCCTCATTACCAGAAGGTGCTTCATTCTAGCGGGGGTATCTCTTGTCGCGCGGGCCCAGAAGACTGTATTCAATGGCACGGATTTCTCCGGTTGGCAGAGCGTAGGGCCCGCAGCGTGGACTGCGGAAGGCGATGAACTGGTTGGGCGCTTCGACAAGCGCAGGCCCGGCCCCGGCTACATGTTCACGCGCCAGTTGTTCACGGACTTCAAGTTGGGCCTGCTGTTCTACATTTCGAGCGGCGGCAGGAGTTGTGTCTGTGTGCGTGAGCCGCGCCGGCAGTGGGACCTCGAAGGAGACAGCCGGCCGGGTTTCGGCCCTGGTAGCGGTTATGAAGTTGCAATCGACTACCGGGACGAAAACAGTCCCACGGGGAGCATCAGTACCGTCCAGAAATCGAAGAAGTTGGCAGGTGCCGAGGAAAAATGGACCGAGATGGAGATCATTTGCAGGGGCACCGACATCCGCATTTCCATCGCAGGTCAAGGCGTGAATCGCTTCAACCAGTTGCGAGTCCAGCCCGGTGTCATCGGTTTGGGCGTGGTCGGCCCGCCGTCGAAGGACTACGTGGTCCGGTTTCGCGACATTGTGATTTCATCGCTGGCGTGAAGAACAGACGTTTTGTGTGAGGTTTTCCGAGGTTGAGAAGATCATCCCGAGCGGGCAAGGCATCAGGGCGATTGGCAAAGCACGGAAGAGAAAGAGCCGTTGGATCAGCCGTTTTCTTCACCGGTCGCGCCATGCATCCCCGTAGGCATATGGTTCCGTAACAGAGGATTCTAACTATGGATAGGTATCGAGTTGTTTTCAATGCCGCGCGGACGCTGAGGAGCTGTATCGGTCTCTTGCTGGTCTCGCTCGCTCTCTTTCCGGTGGCAGGCTTGGGGCAGGTTTTAGGTTCAATTTCCGGCGTGGTTCGGGATCCGACAGGGGCCGTGATTCCCGGCGCCGCAGTCACCGTCACCAATTCCGAGATCGGTCTTACCCGCACGCTGAATACCGACGGGCGTGGCGAGTATCAGGTTCTCTCGCTTCCCGTCGGCCGTTACGATGTCAAGGTGGCCAAAACCGGGTTCCGCAACTTGATCCGGTTCGGCATCGACCTGGTTGTCGCGCAGGATGCCGTCGTCGATATCGACATGCAACTCGGCGTTGTCCAGGCGGATATCGAAATCGCCGGCGACGCCCCATTGGTGGACGTGTCCACCAGCTCCATTTCCGGGTTGGTGAACGGGCGTGACGTCAAGGACCTTCCGCTGAATGGCCGGAGCTACGACAACCTGATCACGCTCAATCCCGGCACGTCCAACATCACATCCAACCAATCCACCACCAGCACCGGTCACGGCCAGGGTAATAACTTCTCCGTCTCCGGCAATCGCGAAGACTACAATCTGTTCCTTCTGAATGGCATCGAATATACCGGCGTTTCCACGGCGGACGTGATTCCCGGCGGTTTGAGCGGCCAGTTGCTGGGAGTTGACGCGGTGCGCGAATTCAACGTTCAGGAGAACACGTACAGCGCCGAGTACGGCAAACGCACGGGTGGTCAGGTCAGCATGGTGACCATGTCCGGCACCAACCAGTTCCATGGCACGGCGTTCGAATTCCTGCGCAACAGCTTCTTCGATGCGCGCAACTACTTCGACCACACCATCGGGGCGCCGCCCTTCAAGCGCAACCAGTTCGGCGGGTCGGTGGGCGGTCCGATCAAAAAGGACAAGATATTCGTCTTCGGCAACTACGAGGGGTTCCGGCAAGCTCTCGCGGTCAGCGAAGTTTCCATCGTTCCCGACGCTAACGCGCGAACCGGGTATCTGCCCGCGGCCAATGGGACTCTCCAGTACATCGGACTGGCTCCCGGCATTCAGCCGTATTTCTCTCTCTGGCCCGCTGCGAACGGACCGGAATTGGGAGGAGGCGCGGCTTACTACTATGGCAACCCGCCCCAGGCAATCCGCGAAGAGTTCGGCAATTTCCGTGTGGATGACACGATATCCGACAGGGATGTGTTGACCGGCGTATATACCATTGACGACAGCTACAAGGATGCTCCCGGAACCACCAACCTGCAGGTTGCGGTCAGCAATCTGCGGTCCCAGGTTGCGAGCGCGGAGGAAACACACACCTTCAGTTCCTCCCTGATCAACACGGTCCGCGCCGGATTCACCCGTGCAAATTGGGTCATGAACGCGGCCCCTCCGGTCACCGATTCCAGTTTGTCGTTCGTGCAAGGCGACCCAATCGGCAACATCAGCATTGGAAACTCGGGCAACTCCGCGCTCGGTGCATTCGCGGGCGCCGGCTCCAACGGCTCGCAGGAGTACGAAGCCATCGTTCGCAACCTGTACACCCTGACCGACTCCGTTTCCTTCGTCAAGGGAAAGCACCGCGTCGAAATCGGCGGCTGGGCCCAGAACGTCCAGTCCAACGACAATGCCGCGGACCAGCGGTACGGCATCGCGAGTTTCGCCGACCTCCAGCACTTCATGAAGGGCCAGGCAACACAGGTGGTTGCAACCCTCAATCCGATCGAAATCGGGTGGCGTCAGACCGCCGGAGCCTGGTATGCCCAGGATTCCGTGCAATTGCGCCAGAATTTGACCCTTACCCTCGGCGTTCGCGACGAGATGAACAATGGCTGGAATTCGCCCGCTGGCATGGCGGCGAATTTCGTCGCTGTGAATGGCGTATTGCAAACCCAGCCCGTGGTGGGGACCTCAACCTATTCCACCAACAACGCCACGTTCCTGATTGGACCGCGCGCCGGCCTGGCCTGGGCCCCGAACTCGCACACTGCCATCCACGCGGGCTACGGCCTGTACTTCGACCAGTTGGACTACATGGGCGCCTGCTGCGATGCCATCCCCAACGGCCAATTCAACGACCGCGTAACCGTAACGCCGGCGACGTTCCCGCTTCTCTTTGTGCCGGGACAGAGCCTGGCAGGCTCGAAGGTCGGGCCCAACGGCGTGCAGCCCGATCTGCAATCGCCCCACGTCTTCCAGTACAGCTTGCGGGTGGATCAAACTCTCTCCCAGAACACGCTTCTCTCCGCCGGCTACGTCGGAGAGCGGGGATACGACCTCCTGGCCACCACCGATGCCAATACCGCCTATCCCACGATGGTCAACGGAGCGCCGTATTTCGCACCCAAGTCGCCCCGCATGAACCCGTCACTCTCGAACGCCCGCTATGAGGTATCGAGCGGCATCAGCAACTACAACGCGCTCGAGGTCGATCTCACCCAGCGATTCAGCCACGGCCTCCAGTACAGGGTCAATTACACCTTCTCGAAGAGTCTCGACAACCACTCCTCTTCCTTCCTGAACAACGAAGGCCAGGGTGGAACGACGACCTATCTCGATCCTTTCAATGCCGCCCTCGACTACGGCCTGTCGAACTTCAACGTCACCAACCGCGTCGCCGGCAGCGTCAGCTATGAGCTACCGGTAGGCAAGGGCAAGAAGATTCTCAACGGAGCCTCATCCGTCACCGGTGCGGTCCTCGGCGGATGGCAGATCAACGCAATCGTCACCGCTCAGTCCGGCTTCCCGTTCACGCCGCTGGTCGGATTCAATCAGTCCGCTGACGGCGACTCGCGAAATCCGGACCGCGTCTCGATGAACCCGAATTTCACCGGCGCCATTGTCGAAGGCACGCCGGGCCAGTGGTTCAATCCATCCGCGTTCCTACTCCCCGCGGCCGGGACGTTCGGCAATGCGGGCCGGGACATCCTCACCGGGCCCGGCATGTTTGACGTCGATTGTTCCATGTTCAAGACCTTCGCGCTCCGGGAAGGCCTTAACCTCCAGTTCCGCGCCGAGTTCTTCAACGTTCTCAATCGCGCGAACTTCGGTATGCCGGTCACCACAACGTTCACTTCTTCGGGAGCCTATTCGCCCAGCGCCGGCGTGGTCACTTACACCTCAACCACGTCCCGGCAGATGCAGTTTGCTGTCAAACTTAACTGGTAGGACTGCCCGAAATCGATGGGATGTTGCGCCCGCCCTGCCTCGGCGCAATCGAGGCACGGCGGGCGCAGCCGTTTCGGAACGAACTGCCGTGCGGAGATAACAAATGAAAAAGAACTGGGCTAAAGAGTTTATGGCGGGAAGAATCTCCCGCAGGGATTTCGTCGACTATGCCGCGGCGGCTGGCATAGGGGCTGTGGCCACCACCGGGATTCTCCGGGCACAGCGAATCCAGGAGGCAGAGGCTCCCCTGAAATCGCGCGATTATAATCAGACCAATCTCAACCCATATGAGGAGTGGCGCAAGACGGAAGGTGTTCAGGTCTACTCCGGCTTCAGCCTCCCCGATATTCGAACCTCGCAAGTCCAGCCCTGGAGGCGCCTGGGCGCGCAGGGGGCCTACATCGATCTGACCGGCGGCGAAGGAGTCAATGACGGCTACCTTTGTGAGATTCCCCCCGGTGGCCAGACCAATCCGCAACGATACTTGTTTGAGGAAATCGTTTATGTCGTCAGCGGCGAGGGCGAAACCGATATCTGGGCGCCCGGCGGCGCTAAACAGACCGTGAAGTGGCGGACGGGCGCCGTCATCGGTCCACCGCTCAATACCTGGCGGCAGCATAGGAACCACGGCGCCGCCCCCGCTCGCTTACTGGCCATCACCAACGCGCCGGTTGTCATCGACCTCTTCCACAACGCCGACTTTGTCTTCAACAACGACTTCGTCTTCCGCGACCGCTACAACGGGAATCCCGAGGCCTTCGGCACCGGCCCCGAACATCTCCACCACAAAGACACCGACCCTCGAAGCGAAGCGCCGGGGGGAGTCGACACGTGGGAAAGCGCCTACGTCCCGGACGCCCGATCGGTGGGCCTGTTCAAGAATAGGGACCGCGGAAAGGCGAACTCGCGGATCGAGCTCCAACTCGCCGACAACACCATGCAGGCCCACATCTCCGAAATTGAAGTGGGCACCTACAAGAAGGCGCATCGCCACGGCCCCGGTTCGCATGTCCTCCTGTTAAACGGGCAGGGCTACGCACTGCTATGGAAGGGAGCGCTGAAATACTCCGAGGCTACCCAACACGCGCGCGTCGATTTCACCGCAGGCACCCTCTTCGTTCCCCCGGATGGCTGGTTCCATCAGCACTTCAACACCGGCGGCGACCCGGCCCGCTACCTCGCGGCCACCTGGGGCGGTGAGGGCCGATGGTTCTCGCGCTCGCTCGGCGGCGGCGGCCGCACCCATCGCCTCATCCGAACCAGCACCCGGGTAGGGGGCAACCAGATCGACTACGAAGACGAGGATCCAATCGTCGGCCAGACCTTCGAAGCGGAACTGAAGAAGACTGGCGTCCCGAACAGGATGAAGCTGTAACAGGCTGACGATCGCGGCTCGGCGCGTTTGCACCCAGTTGCCGAGCCGCGACGCCCCCAGTCAGCTAGAGTGCGTACCGCACCACCGCCGGCACGCGGCCGGTATCGATGGCCTTCTTTCCCGTCAGCCGTTCCAGCGACCCTAGGAATTCCCAGTAGTCGCCGCCGCTGACTTTGAAAATTGCTTCAACTCGCGCCGGCGTTGCGCCCTTCCCGTTGTTATCGGTCCAGGCCACACCGATGTAGTGAGCCTCCGCTTCCCCCAGGCGGAGCCGTGGGACGGCGTCGAGCACCGCGGCTCCCAGCCGGCGGCGCACTTCGTCTCCACACGAAATCTCCGTGATGTCCCGAACCGGAACCTCGATGCGATGCCGGTGCTGCGCGAGCACCACCGCGTCCTGGCCGAAGGTGGCCTTCACCTTATTGCGATTCAGGCGCAGATCGCCGCCTTCATACGTTACAGGGTAGGTAGTGCGGGCTTTTTTCGCCTCGCCGGCGAGACCCGCATTGGGCACAGCCAACACGGCAAAAAGGCACAAAACCGATAATGAAGTCCGCATGATGGCCTCTGCTTACTGACGCAAGCCGGCGGCTCAAGGTTGCGTAGAGAGGCGAAAGGCCACAGACAGCATTACTTCTGCCAAAATATCCCGGACCAGTCAATCGCCTGAATGGTGGCCGAGATCTGGTTTTCTCTCCGATAGTCGTCAACGGCCTGCTTGCACTCTCCCAGAGCCCCGTAGTCGTCGACAATAAGAAATCCTCCCGATGACAAGCGGGGGTACAGGGCGCCCAGAGCATCCATCGTGGACGAATACATGTCGCCGTCCAGCCGGGCGATGGCAATTCTTTCTATGGGCGCCGAGGGCAGGGTGTCTTTGAACCAGCCCTTGAGAAAGCGCACCTGGTCGTCGAGTAACCCGTATCGGCGAAAATTTTCCTGGACCTGTTCCAGAGAAACTGCCAATATGTCAGAGTTTTCGTGAAGCGTGTTGCCCTGATCCTGATGGTAGCGGCCGTCCGGGGCCGGCAGTCCGGCGAACGAGTCGGCAACCCAAACTGTTCTGGTAGCATCGCCATACGCCTTAAGTGCGGCGCGCATGAAAATACACGCGCCGCCTCGCCAGACACCCGTCTCGATGAAGTCGCCAGGTACGCCGCGCTCCAGAACGCTCCGCACGCAGGTATCGAGATTGTCGAGCCTTCGGACTCCGATCATCGTTTCGGCATCCGCTGGCCAGTCCACTCCCTCCGCGCGGAGCTTCGGGTCAAATTTGGTACTGCATAACGCGAGTTGAAAAGGTTCAAGGCAGCTTTCGATGAGCGGGTATAGAAACCAGGCGAACCAGTTGCGCCGCAACCTCGAACGCGCGAAACGCCGGTACCGGTCTGGAAAAGCGGCACGCGTGAGGACCTGTTTCATCAGGTCTAAATATAGATCGCGAGCAACTCCGCTTGTGATTTCTGGCACTTTGCACCGCAGTGTAACACGAGTCTGCGTCCCCGGGGCTGCGACGGCGTAGAGCCAACTCGTGGTTAAGGTAGAGGTTTGGTCCTGGTGGACGGCGCGGGATTCGAACCCGCGACCCCGGCGTTGCGAACGCCGTGCTCTCCCAACTGAGCTAGCCGCCCACTACTCGAACGCGACTTCAAATATACCATTTCGGGCGGTCAGATTCAGGCTGTCGCAGAGGTCGAGGAAGGCTCCGCGGAAGCCGACGCGCGGCGCGCGGCCCAATACTTCTTCATGCGCGCAGAGATCTGCTTCCGTTCGGCTGCCCCCATGCCCTTGCGGCCGCGGCGGCCAGGCGGCTTGCGCCGCGGGGACTCGCCCTTTGAGGCCTTGATTTGTTCCAGATAGGCGATCAGCTTGTCCAGCCGCTCCCGCTCATCGTTGAGGATCTGTATGGTCTTATAAAGGTCCAAGGACAACTGCCTCCGGTTTGAGCTATGGTATAACGAAATCCGCTAAGAATCCAGTAGTCCCGGCGGACCGCTCAGCGCCTGAGGAACGGCCAGTGTGTAACCAAATGGTAACCGTACCTGGCCGCCAGCACCCACCCCAGCGCCGTCAGCACGACCAGCGCCGCGCCCACCCACGGTAGCACTTTGCGCCACGGGAAGCCGCGGTGTTCGCGGCGCAACACCAGAAGGTACCCGGCGAATATGCCCACGTAGAACAGCAGCCACATGGGCACGCAGAACAGCATCATGTTGAACACGTCGGGCGTGGGCGTAATCACCGCGGCCAGGATGGCGATGGCCAGAATGGCATACCTGCTATGGCGGAACAGAAACGCCGGCGAAGCGATGCGCAGCAGCACCAGGAAGAAGATCAGAACCGGCAGTTCGAACACCAGCCCAATGCCCAGCATCACGTCCACAAACAAGTCGAAATATTCCGTGACCGTGACCATCGGCTGAACGTTGATGTCCCGGCCGACTCCCAGCAGGAACGTCAAAGCGAAGGGGAACGCCAGAAAGTAGGCGAACAGGCCGCCCAGGATGAACAGACCCGCCGAGCAGAGCACGAATGGCGCCGCCCAGCGCCGCTCCCGCCGGTACAACCCTGGGGCGATGAACGCCCACACCTGGTACAAGACCCACGGCGAGGCCAGAAAGATCGCCGCCAGCAACGGCAGCTTCATCCATATGGTCATGAACGCTTCGGTGGGCGTGATGAAAACCAACTTCGTTTGCAGGCCGAGGTGGTGCAGCGCGGAGATGGCCGGGTCGCTCACGGCTCTCCACATCGCGGGGGCATAGTACAGGCTCAGAAAGAAAACTACGAGGATGCCGCCGAGCGATCGGATGAGGCGGCTGCGCAACTCCTCCAGGTGCTCCAGGAAAGACATGCGCAGCATGCCTTCCTCTTCGTCTCCGTTGTCTCCGCCGCCACCGCGCAAGCCGCCGAGCCACCCCCCTCCGCCCTGGCCGCCGGAAACGGCAGGCACCGCCGTCCGGCGCGAGACCGTTACGGAGGCTTGACCTTCCGGTTCTCCAGCGGCGTCTTGTTGGTGCGGATCGGTCGTCCCGTTATCTTCGTGCATCTGGTTTCGACTACGCTCAGGCCGATTGCGGACCGTCCCCCGGTTCGACCGGCGCTATATGCGGCGCTGGGCCCGCCCCGTTTGCGGGCTCGGTGCCTTCGGGCGCCACGAGCTTCGCAGGTTCAGGACGCTGCTCGGCGGGCGCGCTTACCGTGGGCGGTTCCCCCGCGGCCGGTGCGTCGATCGCCGGCTTTGACGCGGCGTCGTAATAGGAATCGTAGCCGTAATTGTATCGATAGCCGCTATTCGAAGGGTCCGAAATACTCCCGGCGGCCTCGTTGTCGGAATGACTCTCCCGCTCCAGGTTGTTCAATTCCCGGTCAAAAGTGGCCTTCAGGTCGCCCGAAGCGCGGCGAAAGTCCGAGATGGCTTTCCCCAGCGTCCGGCCGATTCTGGCCATCTCCTTCGGACCGAAGAGGACTAGGGCAAGAACGAAAATCATCGCCATTTCTTGCCAGCCCACAGTGCCCATGGAACGGTCTCCTTCTCATGGAAGACGTATTCATGATACCGGCCGTACGACGGCACGGTCAACCAACTTCGTTGTGTCTTTAGGGAATCGCGTCGGCCAGCCGGCTTTGCCGTTGCGCATCTTCGAGCCGACCCGCGCTCTGAAGCGCCCACGCGTAAAGTGAGCGGACCAACCGCTGGGCGTGCACGTATTCCACCGCGGCTTGAAATTCGTCGATCGCCCGTTCCGGCTGCGCGTGATTCATGTACCACCATCCGCGCGCGGCCCTGCGTTCGGCGGCGATCTCCGGCAGATCGAAGCTGCCGTGGAACACGAACACTCCGGCGCCGATCACATGGTCCGGCCGGCGGTCGAGGAACGTGCCGTAGGGAAACAGGCGTAGGTTCGTCAGCGTTGAGCTGATCAGTAGGGTGCCATCGAAACGGTCCGGCAGCACGGGAGGAAGCTCCCAATCCCAGGCTTCGAGAAACATCGGGCCGGCCAGAGCGCGGCAAGGGATCCCCACCAACTGGGGCTTTCTCATTCCGAACCACGCCATCCAGCAGTCGTGGATTCCGTGTTCTCTCACATAGTCGCGAACCAGGTAGAGCGATTGCCCCCAGTCCACGTTGGAATCGCCCAGATAGCGGTGCAGGCTCTCCGGACCGCCCCAGGCTTCGTTGGCGTACGCGATTTCGTTCGGGTAGCTGCGCGCATAGGAGACGGCCTGAAAGACGATCAGCGCGGCCGAGGCCAGCGCGGCCCAGCGGTACCGCCCCGCCCAGTGAGCGGCCCCTGCCGCGGCGATCAGGATCAGAAAGGGGTAAATCGGCAGAATGTGGCGGATTCCCAGATTCATCCCCGTCAGCATGGCCGCGCCCAGGAACCCGGCGACAGGCAGCAGCACCCACACCATGCTGCGCCGGTGTTGCTTCCACACACTTGGTGAGGCCAGCCCCGCCAGCACGAGCGCCAGCAGCGCCAGCGGCGTCTTGATCGCGATGGCGGCCGGGAAATAATACCAGACGCCCGCCTGCAACTGCCTGCCGAAAAAGTACGTCTCGCGCGTGCTGTTGGCCTTCACCCACAACAGGCCGGCCAGATAGGACTCCGGCACCAGGCGATGCTTCGCCGCATTCGCAATCAGCCAGCCCGAGGGAGTCCCTTTGAGCCCCGCCGATTGAATCGCTGCCGGAATGTCGAACGCGGGCCCGTGTCCGCCCGGCAGCGCGTCGAAGCGGAACTGGTAAGCGCTCCACAGCACAACCAGCGCCAGTGCGCAGGCAGCCAGCCACTCGAGCAACCGCCGCCACAGCCCGCGCAACGGTCCGCTCACGGCGAACGCCAGCAATACCACGAAGGGAACCAGCACGGCGGAGTGTTTGGAGGCCAGCGCCAGTCCCATCGCACCTCCCAATGCCAGCAGGCGCAGGACCGATGGCTTCCGCAAATATCCCCACGCGGCGAATAGCGTGAGCAGGGTGGTGGCCGTGAGCGCCATGTCCGTAGTGACCAGCGGCGCGTGAGCCGTCAGATTCGGTTCGAAGACGGCCAGCAGGACGGCGATTCCGGCCGCCAGGTCCCCGAACCACGCGCGCGCCGCGAAGAACAGAACCACGATCAACAGCATCGGGAACACCAGCAGGCACTGGCGGCACGCACGCAGCATCTCGTCGCTGGCGCTGCCGTTGATGAGCTGGTAGCCGGCGCCGATCAGCTCGGTGTTGCTGGTGATTTTGCTGCCGCACGGCCACGCCGGTCCGTCCACCTTCCAGTTGCGGATCGGTGCGGCGGCGATCAGCTTCGCCAGCGGCGGATGCTCCGGGTTGATGCCGTAGTCTCCGCACTGCCAATAGCGATAGCCGGCGGCGATGTGCTCTCCTTCGTCGAACACCGGCGCATTCGCGCGTATGTAGTGCCAGAGCAGGGCGGGATAGAGGATCAGGGCCAGCGCAAAGGCAACCCACGCGAAGCGGGATTGCCAGGCTGGTTTCATCGCGGCTTCAGCCAGGCACTCGCCAGCACGGCCATGGCGGCGATGGCGGCGGTCTCGGCGCGCAGGATGGCGGGGCCGAGCCAGATCCGCGTCCAGCCGGCCTGCCCCGCGCAGTCGCGCTCGGCATCGGTCCAGCCGCCCTCCGGCCCCACCAGCAGGTGGACCTCATCCCGCGCCGCTCGCTTCTCAGGTACCGCCGCCAGAAGCGGCACTCCATCGCTTTCATCGAGGAAGTAGCGGCAGCCGCCTGCGCCGCCGAGTGCCTGCGCGAACGCAACGGGCGGACGGATTTCGGGCAGCCGCGCGCGCCTCGATTGCTGGCTGCTCTCTCGCGCGATTTTGCGCCACCGGTCCATCCGCTTCACCGCCGCGCGCTCCAGCCCGTTTTCGCTGCGGGCCGCCTCCACCGGGACGATCGCTTCGGCCCCCAGCTCGGTGGCTTTTTCGATGGCCCACTCGAAGCGGTCGAACTTGATCAGCGCCAGCAATAAAGTCAGACGCAGCGGCGGCTCTTCCGTCACGAGTTTCTCAAGAACGCGGAAGCGGACTTCTTCTTTGCGCACGGCCTCGATTTCGGCCAGATAGACCGAGCGGTTATCCGACAGTTCGTAGAGCTGCCCAGGCTCGGCGCGCAGCACCTGCCCCAGATGCCGCGCCTCTTCCCCCGTCAGGCCGGCGTACCCTCCCCGGACCTCATCCACAAAGAAGCGGCGCCGCGCCATGAGAAATAATGTACCCTCAATTCCATGATCGCTCACCTGCGCGGAACGCTACTCGAGAAGCACCCCAACCAGGCGGTGGTGGAGGCGGGCGGCGTCGGCTACGACGTCGCGATCCCGGTTTCCACCTACTCCGCCCTGCCCGAGCCCGGCCAGGAGGTTCGTCTGCGCATCCACACGCACGTTCGCGAGGACGCCATCCAGCTCTTCGGCTTCTCGACCGGCGAGGAGAAGATGCTCTTCGAGAAGCTGATCTCCGTGAGCGGCATCGGGCCGAAGCTCGGGATGACCGTGATTTCGGGTCTGGCCGCAGCCGACCTCATCTCGGCCATCCGCGCCGGCGCCACCGACCGTCTGGTGCGCATCCCCGGCGTGGGCAAGAAGACCGCCGAACGTATTATCCTCGAACTGCGCGAGAAGCTGCCCCAGGTCGCTGCGGGTGCTTCCTCCTCAACGGCCCCCGAAGGCAAGGCGTCTTTCAGCGCACTCGAACAGGACGTCCTCTCGGCCTTGGTCAACCTCGGCTGCTCATCCGCCGCCGCCGAAGCCGCCATCGGCAAAGCCAAGGCAGCCGGCGCGCCCATGGTCTTCGAGCCGCTGTTCCGCCGCGCGCTAGAGTTGGTGCGCTAGGGGGCTGGCGGAGCGAAGAGGCGGCCTGACGGCTATTATGGATTGGTGATACCGGGAAGCGATATGGCCGGCCCGCTTGTAGTGCTGATGCCAGTCTTCAACGACTGGGATTCGGTGGCTCTGCTGATCCCCAGACTGGATGCCACCTTGCGGGAGTGCGCGCCGGAGTCCCGCGTCGTACTGGTGGACGACGCCTCAAGCGAGCCGCCTCCTGACCGGCTGATCGAAGGCCCCCTCGAGAACATTCGCAGCATCGAAATCGTGCGTTTGGCGCGCAACCTGGGGCACCAGCGCGCCATCGCCATCGGTCTGGTGCACATCCGGCAGAGAATTCCGTGCCGCGCGGTGGTGGTGATGGATGCGGATGGCGAGGACCGTCCCGAAGACATTCTCGCCCTGGTGAAGGCGATGGAACAGCGGCAGGATCGTCAGATCGTCTTCGGCGCTCGGGCCCGGCGCATGGAGTCGCTGACGTTCCGGGTGTTCTATCGCCTTTATCGAGCCTTGCACCGGCTACTGACCGGCGTGCCGGTGCGGGTGGGAAACTTCAGCCTCGTGCCCTGCTCGGCACTAGCGCGACTGATGGCGGTTTCCGAACTGTGGAACCACTACGCCGCGGCGATCTTCCGCTCCGGTCTGCCGTACGGCACCGTCCCTCTGTCCCGGGCAATCCGGCTCAGGGGCCATTCGCGCATGCGATTCTCCGGGCTGGTGGTGCACGGCTTAAGCGCGATTGCGGTATTTGGAGAGACTGTCAGTGTGCGCCTGTTGCTGGCCGCACTTGGCCTGGCGGCCGGGGCCGCCAGTCTGATGGCCGTAGTTCTCTATGTGCGGTTGGGCACGGGTCTGGCGGTGCCTGGGTGGGCCACTTACGCCATGGCGTTTCTGTTGATCGTTGTCTTGCAAGCGGCGCTGGCCGCCGGCATGCTCGGGTTCGTTCTGATTGCCGGGCGCAGCAATACCAGTTTCATCCCGGTGCGTGACGCGCACTATTTCGTCCTGGAAACGGTCACGGTGTTTCCCAATCCATGAGTGGCTACTCCTACCCGGGTGGCGAATTGGAGCTCTTCGAGAAGGCACACGTCTGGAAGAGCTACTGGAGCCGGCGAATTGCCCGCTTTGTCCACGGCGCCGTATTGGAAGTAGGCGCCGGAATGGGAGCGAACACGCATGCGCTGGCCGGCCTGCCCTATCGGCGTTGGGTCGCGCTCGAGCCCGATCGCAGCCTGGCCGGGCGCATCGTCCTTCCCGAAGGAGGGCGTCATTCCGCGGTGATCGGAACCGTTGGGGACCTGGCCGCCGCAGAGCGCTTCGATACGATCCTCTACCTGGACGTGCTGGAGCACATTCGAGAAGATCGGGCAGAACTGGCGCGCGCTGGCGCGCATCTGAATCCGGGCGGCGTATTGGTGGTTCTGGCCCCGGCCGTCGGGTTTCTGTTCACAGCCTTCGATCGCCAAATTGGCCATTTTCGCCGCTACACCAAGCGCACCCTGCGTTCCATCGCTCCGCCTGGCTTCTCGGAGCTGGAGATGGCATATCTGGATTCGGCCGGCCTGCTCGCGTCTTTAGGCAATCGGCTGTTGCTGCGCGCTTCCATGCCAACGGCGGGACAGCTCTCATTCTGGGATCGCTTCCTTGTGCCGTGCTCGGTGCTGATGGACCGATTGCTCTGCGGCGCCATAGGCAAGTCCATTCTGGCGGTGTGGGCCGCCGGAGATCCGTCGTGCTGAAGGAAGGCGCCACCGCACACCGCTCGGAGTGGCTGGGCGCTTTCGGTGCGTTCGTCGCCGTCTTTGCGATCCTCTTTTGGCTGCGCGGAGATGTGCTCGCCCTCAGCAACGACGAAGGCATCGTGCTCGATGCGGCGGAGCGGATGTTGCATGGCCAGAAGCTCTACGTGGATTTCTTTGGGTACATGAGCCCAGGCAGCTACTGGCTGCACGAGTTGGCGTTCGCGCTTTTCGGCGTCAGCCTGCGCTCCGGCCGGCTCGTGATGTTGGCTGGCTTCGCGCTGCAGTGCGGCTTGATCGTGTGGCTCCTCTCGCGGCTGGCCTCGCGAGCGGTGGCGTGGGGAACCTTGATCCTGTTCCTCGCTTTCGACCTGTTCCAGCCGGGAAGCCTCATTCCGAATCACCGTTGGGACAGTGAGGCCCTGTCTCTCGCTTCGGTCGCGCTTTGCCTTGAAGCCTGCTGGAGCCGGCGGCGCCGTTGGTGGGTGGCGGCCGGGGCCTGTGCGGCGGCCGCCGTGGCCTGCACGCCTTCGATGGCCCTGATCGGCGCCGTAACCGCGGGCTGGCTGGCGTTCCGCTCCGATCTCCGGCGCTATCTGGGCTGGTACGCCGCGGGAGGCATCTCGGCCGGCGCAGGCTTGATTGCTGGCGCGGTCTTCAGCGGGATATGGCCGGGCTTGCTCGATCAGGTTCACTGGCTGCGAGCCAACTACGGCCAGGTCAACTGGATGCCCTACGGTTCCGTAATCGGCGGGTACTCGGCGCACGGGTGGATGGAGGCTGCGCTCATGCTCTGTCTGGCCTCGCCGGCGGTCGTGCCGGCGGCGGCGCTCGCGGGCTATCTCGCGGCGCTCGGTGCCAAACGCATCGGACTGACCCAGGCTTGGCCCCCTCAGGCGCCGCTCGGCTACCTGGCGGCCTGCGTGGCGGCGTCAATCGCGAGTACGCTTCCGCGCGCGGACGTGGGCCATCTGATCTTCGTGGCTGCGCCCGCATACATTCTGGCTGGTGCGCTGATGTACTGGACCATGCCGCCTGGAGCGGCCAGAGCGATTTTCGTCGTGCTGATACCTTGGGCCCTGATGTCGCTCGGTTTCCTGGTTTCGCACAGCGTGGGCGGCGTCCGCGTGAACACTCCGGTGGGAGTGGTGCGGGCGCAGCCGGACGACGCCCAGGCGCTCCAGCGACTGCTGGCTGACGTAAAGACACACCACCGGCTCTTCGTGCATCCGTACATGCCCCTGCTGTACTTCCTCACCCAGGCCGAGAATCCTACGCGGTTTTCGTTCCTGGCGCCGGGAATGATGACCAGCCGGGAGGAACGGCAGGCGCTCGCAGAACTCGATCGTCAGCCGCCGCAGTGGGTTCTGTGGCTGCCGCTGTCGCGCGAGGAGTTCCTCCGGATTTTTCCGAACGGCGCCGCGCTCGATCACCGCTTCCGGGCCCTGGAGGCGTGGGTCGAGAGCCATTACGCGCCGGTTTCACCGAAGATTTCGGTGGCAGGGTACAGGCTGTGGTCCCGGCGCAACCCGGCGGCAGAGGTAGCAACAGCTCCCTAGGCTGCCCGCGACTGGTCGTCCAGAACCTCGCGGATCTTACGCGCCAGGGCTTCGGGGCTGAACGGCTTCTGCAGGAAACGCGCGCCCGCCGAGAGCACGCCGCGATCGACCACCACGTGGTCCGTATAACCCGACAGGTACAACACCTTCGTCTCGGGGCGGCTTGTCGCCATGGCCTCCGCAACTTCGCGGCCGCTCATGTGGGGCATCACGACATCCGTGAGCAACAGGTCGATCCGCCCGTCGTGGCTGGCCACCATGTCGAGCGCCTGCGCCCCGGATTCGGCCTCCAGCACCCGGTAACCATGGTCCTCCAGAATCCCCCGCACCAGCTTTCGCACGTCGTCCTCGTCTTCAACCAACAGGACGGTTTCGTCGCCGGAAGAGCGGGGCAAGTCGCGCTCCGCACCGGCGCCGGGTGTGCCGGTTGCGCCGGCCGCGGTCTGCGGCAGGTAAATCTTGAACGTGGTCCCCTTCCCCGTTTCGCTGTAGACCCAAACGTCGCCGCCGTGCTGCTTAACGATGCCGTACACGGTGGACAATCCCAGGCCGGTGCCTTTGCCGCGCTCTTTTGTAGTGAAGAAGGGCTCGAAGATGTGCGACCGGGTCTCGGCGTCCATTCCCGTGCCGGTATCGCTCACCGCCAGCAGCACATAGTCGCCGGGCGCCACGTCGGGGTGCGAGCGCGCGTATTTCTCATCCAGGGTGACATTGTCCGTTTCGACGGTCAGGGTTCCTCCGCGGGGCATGGCGTCGCGGGCGTTCAACACCAGGTTCATCAGCACCTGTTCGATCTGGCCCGCGTCGGCGCGCACGGGCCCCACTCCGTGGCGGGCGACAAACTGAAGATCGACGTCTTCCCCGATCAGCCGGGTCAGCATCTTCTCCATGTCCCGCACCAGCGCACTCACGTCCACCACCTGGGGCAGGATCACCTGGTGGCGGCTGAACGTGAGTAACTGGTTGGCCAGCGAGGCTGCGCGGTCGGCGGCTTTCAGCACCTCCTCCGCGGCTTCCCGTAGGTCCGGATCGTCCTTGAGGCTGTCGAGCAGCATGTGGCCGTAGCCGGAGACCACCGTGATCACATTGTTGAAGTCGTGCGCCACGCCCCCAGCCAGCCGCCCGATCGCCTCCATCTTCTGGGATTGAGTGAGCTGCTGCTCCAGCCGCCGTTGGTCCGTGATGTCGGCGGCGATGGCGATCTTTCCCCGGATCTCACCCGAACTCGCATATAGAGGCGCTGTCCACAGCCGTATGTCCGCCAGCGTCTCGTCCTTCCGGCGGCGTCGCGTGGTGTATCCGGTCAGCACGTCGCCGCGAGCCGTTTGCTCCAACATGGCCTGGAACTGTTGAGGATCTTCGTCCGGAATCGTGGGAAGCGGCTTGCCCAGCACCTCCTCCTGGCGCCACCCGAAGATCTTCTCGGCGGCGCGGCTCCATCCCTGGACGTTGCCTTGAAGGTCGAGCCCGATGATGGCCAGAGGGCTTGCGTCGATGACAGCCTCCAGCCGCCGGTTCAGGTCGGCCAGATCCTGCTGGGTGCGCTTCCGCTCGGCGACCTCCGCTTCGAGCGCGCCGTTGGCCACCCCCAGCTCCGAGGTGCGCTCCACCACGCGCGCCTCCAGTTCCTCGCGCGAACGGCGCAATTCCGCCTCCCGTCTCGCCAGCAGAGACGCAGCGTCGCTCAAGGACTGCTCCAGACGCCCTATCTCGTCGTTCCCCGAACGCATCCCGACGATCGGCAGGCCCTCCGCCAACCGGTGCGAGTTCGCATCCAGAACCTCGATTCGCCGGGCCACCGCCGATGTGAACAGCAGCATGGCGAACACCGCGCTGATCGGCGCCAGCAATACCCCGGCCACGATCACGGCATAGCCCTTGGCCTGGCTGGCCCGCGCTTTCGCTCGCCGCTCGTCCAGAAGCCCTTGCTCCTGCCTCAGAGTCTCATCGAGGATCTGCCGCACCTCCTCGAGCGCGCTCCTGCTGTCGGCAAGCGCCGCGCTCAAGCCGGACCCGGGGACCCGGGACGGCAGCCCTTGCATGTTCTCCAGGTGTTCCGCAACCAGACTCTTGATACGCCGCACGCGGGCCACTTGCTGCTGGCTGTCGCCCACCATGGCCTCCAGCCGGTCGAGAACGGCGGGTAGCGTTTGTTGCGCCTGGTTGTAAGCGACCAGCCAGGCGGGCTCATGCGTCAGCAGATAGCCCAGCACTCCCGTCTCCGCCTCTTCGACGTGCGAGCGGACCAGATGGATCTCCGACCGCACCTCCAGGGTGTGCCTCACCCAGTTTTGGGCTGCAATGTATTCCTGTTGGACGAAGGAGAAAGCGGCAGCTACCACCAGAAGCCACGCCAACGGGAGCGCAACCACAGCGAGACCCTTCGCATAGAGCGGCAGGTCGCGGAAGCCCCAGAACGCGCGTCTTGGCGCAGTGATCGGCATGTCCGGTTCGCTCGACGGCAAACAGCCCCAGGAGAGGAAAGGAAATCCCCAGGTTCCCCACCCCCATTGTCGGTCATGGGGGACAAGCGGGGCAAATCGCGGGCATTCGCGGCGTACCACTCGCGTCGGTCATCTCGGCCCGCTTGCCCGTGGACGTGTAGAGTTTGCGCATTTCATTTGGCCCAGTTTGCGCATCTGATTTGGCCGAATCGATCGCGGGCCTGGCGTGCAAGCAAGGAATCCACCGCCGACTGGTGCGGCAGGCACTGGCGAGCGCGATTCCGCCGGAGCGAAAGAAGGGCGTGCGCAAGGGCCGAAGGTGGACGAGCTGAAGCCGTTCATCGACGAGATTCTAGAGCGCGACCGGCAGGCGCCGCGAAAACAACGGCGCACGGCCGAGCGGATTTATCGGCGCATCAAGAAGGAGTTTCCCGACCACCGCGTCAGTTCATCGAGCGTGCGGCGGTACCTGGCGCGCAGGAAGCGGGAGCTGGGGCGGAAGGGACGCGAGGTGTTCGTACCGCAAAGCTACCAGCCAGGAGTGGGAGCGCAGGTGGACTGGTTCGAGGCGTGGGCCGTGCAGGGCGGGTGAAACAGAAGGTGCAGATGTTCGCGCTGCGGACCATGTACAGTTCGTCCTTGGCCCCCGCGGGCTCGCTGCACTGGTTGTACACCGTGTAGCTGGTCGTGTTCCCGCTCACGCCGAGCGGTCCAACCAGGGGAACACGCGGCTGAGAACGAGGTGATTCCGTTACTCCCGCGCCTCCGGAGCCGGTGCCTTCCTGACGAACCAACGCACCGCAAGGAGGAAGCCTGCGACATAGGCAAGGTTCAGGACGCTCGATGTAACGCCCGTCGGCCAGCGCGCCGCAATGGCAAGCCCCACGAGATAGGCAGCCGCCACGCCAAGCGGCTTGTACTGACGCTCCCTCGCCAACTCCCCTGCCGGTCCCGGTGTCCCGCGCAGTCTCATGCTCAACGTTATGTCGTGGACGCTCGGCACTAACCCGATAAGCAGCACCACGATTGAAAACGCGACCGCCCATCGGTTGGTATGAGATTCCAAAACCAAGAAGCCTACCACGGCAAGCAAGAATACAGCATCGCAAAAGCCTGTCAAGAACATCCTTTTCTTGCCTTTGGAACCCTGGGGATAGGCAGTGTGGCCCTTCGGGCAGTCGGCGACTATCCCCCAAGGACTGGGCCTTCGGTTTTCGACAGTAACCGTTGCATTGCAGGTCGGGCACGTGAATCTCTCGGATTCGGACACAAATGCTCCTTCCCACCTCAGCTGGTCATTCTTCCAAGCGGAAAGGCCACGCACGGCATCCACAATGGCCAAGGCACTCCTGAGCTTTTCCAGCCCGTGGCCTTGCTAATGCCCCATCCAGCAGCTTTGAGTATGGCTATGGCAGAACACCAGTCCTTCGCGATTTCGACCCCAACGGCCGCGGCTGGCGAACTTATAATGAGCGCGAACTTCAGCTTCAGTGGAGGCCGCGCCGACCTGCGCGCGATCGAGCGCGAGACCGCGATGCAGATTCTCCACTGCATCGATCGCTACCTCGCCAGCCGCGCCGGCGACGTAAAAAAGCTCAAGCCGCCGCGGACCGGCTTCCGTCTCCGCTGCGGCGACTACCGCGTGTTCTTCGATCTCAAGGACGAAAACACCATCGAGATCGCCGGCGTCAAACATCGGCGCGAAACATATCGCTGAGGAATTCACAGGTTCCCATATGAGAACCACGGTCTCCCCGCAGCACCCGACGCCTATGCCTGACTGGACAGCCGAGTCATCGTCGCCTTGCGGCCAACCCCATGCCAACGAGAACCCACGCCACCCATGGGGCGAACACGGTCAATGCAGCCGTGTAAAAACGGACCTTCGGGACTGTTTTACAGAGGCCAAACGCCACCACAACAAGAAAGCCCACCGTCAGCACGTCCAGCGACTTTGCCATCGCGTAAAGGGGACCGGCGGTGGCCTTCTCAAGAAACACGGAAGCATTCGTGCGAATCGTGGTCGCGCTCGTTAGCGGCACACCGGCGAACTCACAGTACAACGCTGTGCCCAGGCTCATTACGAACCGCACCAACTCCTTTAGGTAGGCAGCGTACGAGCACACCGCGAGCACATTGTGGTAGCTCATAGGGGTTGCAAGAACACGCCATAGCGCAAGTATAACGGCAGAGAACAGGAGTAGGCCGATTATCCCCAGAAGGGCCTTGCCGACGATGCCCCAGTAGATTGCCACGGCAACCTCACTCGAGTTGATGTGTCTGGGCCCGTTCGGTATTTGCCCGGCCTGGTGCATCAGCGTATTCATTCCGATCGCCCTCGCGACAACAAGGCCTGACAGCAGAGCCAAGATGAAGCTGGCGAGGAGTGGCGCGATCCAACTGTGCTTCTGCAGCCCAGCAAACACCTCACCCGGTCTGTACAAGATTTCGAACAGCTTCAGAATCATAAGAGTCTCCCTATAATACGAGTCTCCTTGACAGCCCATTTCGATTAGAGCCGCGTGCATAAGATCATTCCCGAGCCCGCTGCTCTCCGGCGGCTGCTTGAGGTGCGCTCGTTAACCGCTTCCGGCTTCCGGCGAGAAAATGCGGCAGCAGCTCACACATGACCCAGCGCCGCCCTCAGTAGCCCATCTGCTTACAGAATTCCTCGATGTAGCCCTCGAGTTCCTCCAAGGGGTTGTCATTGCCGAGGAGTTTGTCGGGGATATTAGCCAGTTTGAGCCAAAAACTGGATGCGGCCCAAGCCGGGCAAATTCTCATTGCGGCCGAGACGATTAACGCCGGTAGCTCGTACTTGGTCAGGAACGTGCCGACGAGAAGGGTCTCATCCCAGAGGCTCCTTCCGGAAGGATCGATTAGGTCCACCGGGTCGCCGGCGGCGTACAGATACCTGTGCAGCGTTCTAGAATCAGCTGTCTTGCCCTCCGCCGGGTCACGGCTCAGGAACCTACCCATTAGCGGATTGAAGTACCGCGCGCGGAAATAGTACAGGTTCAGGTCGGCGTCATACTGCTCGCCGCGATAGCGGTAAACGTTCGGGGTCGCGCCGGTCACACTGACCGCGTTGCCCCAGGCGTCGTAATCGCAGGTGTCCGTCACAGCGCCCGTCGAGTCGGTGAGTTGGCGGACGCTGCCGAAGCCGTCGTAGCCATAGAAACTGGTGGGCCAGGCGCTGTTGAGCAATTGCGTTTGGCTGATGCGCTGGAGGCCATAGGTGTAGCAGCGCGTCAGCGTGGTGCCCGTCAGCTCCTCGACCACCTGGGCGTAGCCGGTGGGGCTGAGATCGTCCGCCAGGTATTGCGTAGCCGCGCTGCCAACCGTCTTGCTGACGCGATTGCCGTCGCCGTCGTACATCAGCGTCACCGCGCCACTGTTCATCGACTTCAGGCGATTCTGGAAGTCGTATTGGTAGGCCACCGAAATGACGTTCGCGTTCGAGGAAGTCATCGAGGCCACGTTGCCCGCAGCGTCGTAAGTATAACTCAGCGTGCCTTCGGGCGTGGCTTTTCTTGAGAGATCGAGCGGGGCAAATCGCGTCGCAGAGCCGCCCTAAGCTCAGACCGGCCGGTCCAGCGCCTCGCGGACCTTGCGCGCCAGCGACCGCGGCGTGAACGGCTTCTGCAGGAAATGCTTGTCAATCGAGGTCACGCCGTGGCTGACCACAATGTTGTCCGTGTAGCCCGACATATACAGCACCTTCATCTCGGGCCGGATCTCGGCGGCGCGCTCGGCCAGCTCGCGCCCGCTCATCACCGGCATGACCACGTCGGTCAGCAGCAGGTCGATATGCCCCGAGTGCTCGCGGCAAATTCGCAGGGCATCGTTGACGTCCGTGGCTTCGAGCACCTCGTACCCATGCTGCCGCAACACATCGCGCGCCAGCACCCGCACACCGGGCTCGTCTTCGGTCAGCAGTATGGTCTCCTCGCCGCGCTCGACGCGCGAAGGTTCCGTCGCGGCCACAAGCTGCGGCTGTGTCTCGATCACCCGCGGCAGGTAGATCTTGAACGTCGTCCCTTTGCCGGGCTCTGAGTAAACCCAGATATCGCCTCCGCTCTGCTTGACGATGCCGTAGACGGTGGAGAGCCCCAGGCCCGTTCCCTTGCCGCGGTCCTTGGTGGTGAAGAACGGCTCGAAGAGGCGGCTGCGAATCTCGGGCGGAATTCCCTTCCCTGTGTCGCTGACGGCCAGCATCACGTATTCGCCCTCTTTCACGCCCATATGGCTGCGGGCGTAAGCGCCGTCGAGCTCGACGTTGGCGGTCTCGATGGTCAGGCGGCCGCCGTCCGGCATGGCGTCGCGCGCGTTGACCGCCAGGTTCATCACCACTTGCTCGATCTGCGCCGCGTCCGCCCGCACCCGCGCCAGCTCCGGTCCGGGAACCGTCGCGAGCTGCACGTCTTCGCCGATAATCCGGCGCAGCATCCGCTCCAGCTTGGCCACTACCTCGTTCAGATCGAGGGATTCCTGGATCGCCACATGGCGCCGGCTGAAGACCAGCAACTGGCCGGTCAGCGCCGAGGCGTGCTCGGCCGCTTTGAGGATCTCCTGCACTTCCTCGCTCATCACCGAATCGTCCGCGATCCGCTCGGCGACCATCTCTCCATAGCCGGTGATCACGGTGAGGATATTGTTGAAATCGTGCGCGATGCCGCCGGCCAGCCGTCCCACGGCCTCCATCTTCTGTGCGTGCCGGAGCTGCTCTTCGAGCTGCTTGCTCTCGCTGACGTCGGCGTAGATGCCCATCACGCCGCTGGCCTCGCCGGCCGGATTGCGCAACGGCGCCGTCCAGAGAGTCACGTCGATCAGCGAGCCGTCTTTGCGCAACCGCCGCAACTCGATGCCCGAGACAACCTCGCCGCTGCGGATTTCATCCAGAACCCCCTTGAGTTCGGCTTCCGGCACCACGGGCAGCAACTGGTTCAGCACCTCCGCCGCGCTCCAGCCAAACATCCGCGTCGCGGCCGGGTTCCAGGCCACCACCTTGCCGCCCATGTCCAGGGTCACGATCGCCAGGGGAGAGGTTTCGATGATCGCCTGGAGCTTGGCGTTGGTCTCTTTGAGAACCGCCTCGGCCGCTTTGCGGTTCGTGATGTCGTGCACGATGCCGGTGAACAAGCGGCGGCCGGGAAGCAGCATCTCGCTCACCGCCAGCTCGATCGGGAAGGCCGTGCCGTTCTTGCGCAGCCCCTGCGTTTCGCGCCCGATCCCGATGATCTTCTTCTTGCCGGTTTCAAGATAAGTCCGGATGTAGGAATCGTGCTTGCTGCGGTCGGGCTCCGCCATCAGGAGGCTGAGGTTCTGGCCGATAGCTTCCTCGGCGGCATAGCCGAACATGCGCTCGGCGGCGGGATTGAAGGAGAGGATGGTGCCACTCTCGTCGGCGGTCACGATGCCATCGAGTGCGCTGTAGACCACGCTCCGGGTCAGCGCCTCGCTGGCCCGTAATGCCTCCTCGGCACGCCGGCGAGAGGTGACGTCCCGCCCGATTGCGATCAGCCGGCCGTCCCGAAGCGCGCGCACGCCGATTTCGGCTGTGACGGTTTCGCCGTCCGGGAGCTGGAACCGGCGCTCGTAAGTGGCCGTTTCCCCCGTGCCGACCACCCGCTCCAGCTTCGGGGGACCCGGCGACCGCTCTTCGAGGTCCAGCAGGTCCTTGAGGTTCATCCGCAGCAGTTCGTCCCGCGAATGGCCGAACACCTCGGTAGCGCGGACGTTCACTTCGAGGATCTTCAGCCCGGCCGAGGCGATCGCAATCGCGTCCGAGGCGTCCTCGAAGATCAGCCGGTAGGCCTCTTCGGTGCGGCGCCAGAACGCAAGCGCCTTCATCAGCCGGTAGACCACGGCAAACAACAGGAGCGACGCGACCGAGTACAACGCCAGCCGCGCCGCAAAGGGCAAGTCCCCCAGCACGGAGTACGTAGCAACTGAGATTGCCACAGCCAGCACTACGACGACGGCGATGAGGAACCCCTCACTTGAAAACCTAGATTTCATGCCAGCCCAGGCTACCTTCCAGAGGTCCTCGCTATCATAGCAACTTCGTCCGGCTCGCCGTTCATAGCCCCACCGGGGTGTGGAGTCAGGCCGTCGGACGAGGCGCAGGCTGGACGCCGGGGAGGCGGGCCGCTTGCGCCTTGCGCCGGTTGAACACGCGCCACAGGAGCAGCAACCCGACCAGTACTCCATAGAACACGGGCAGGCGGATGTCGGATTTCACCAGCCAGTAGTAGTGCACCACGGCAGCCGCCGCGCTCACGTAGATCAGCCGGTGCAGCGCCTGCCAGCGGCGCCCGCCCAGGCGCCTGATGGAGCCCGCGGTCGATGTCAGAGCGAGTGGAATCAGCAGGACGAACGCGGTGAAGCCCGCGGTGATGAACGGGCGCTTCGCCACATCCTTCAGCATTTCCGAGACGTCGAAGAATTTGTCCAGCCAGACATAGGTGAGGAAGTGCAAACAGGCGTAAAAGAACGCAAACAGGCCTAACATGCGTCGAAAACGCACCAATTGCGGCTTTCCCAGCAGCTTTCGCAACGGCGTAACCGCGAGCGTCAGAACCAGAAAGCGCAGGGTCCAATCGCCGGTCGCGTGCGTGATGAACTCGATGGGGTTAGCACCCAGCCCGTCGTGCGTTCCCCGCCACAGAAGCAGCCCGAGCGGCGTCAGGCACAACGCGAAAAGGACGATTTTTGCGGCCTTCATGCGGTCCCAGGGAGCCCTCAGAAGTACTTCCTCAGGTCCATGCCTGCGTAAAGGGGCGCGACTTCTTTTCCATAACCGTTGAACATGAGCGTCTTCCGCTTGAAGAACTCGCCCAGCCGCCGCTCCGTGGCCTGGCTCCAACGCGGGTGATCGACCTCCGGGTTGACGTTGGAATAGAACCCATACTCGTGCGCGTTCGCGATGTTCCACGTGGTGGCCGGCTGCTCCGAGACCAGACGGATTTTCACAATCGATTTGATGCTCTTGAAGCCGTACTTCCACGGGACAACCAGGCGGATGGGCGCGCCGTCCTGATTCGGCAGCGTCTCCCCATACATGCCCACGGCCAGGATCGTGAGCGGGTGCATGGCTTCGTCCAGGCGCAAGCCTTCGACATAAGGAAGCGGGATTCCGGCGTATCTCCCCTGCGGCATCTGCCGTAGGTCATAGTAGCTTTCAAAGGCGACGAAGCGCGCCTTGGCCAGCGGCTGTGCCTGGCGTAGGAGCACGTTCAGCGGGAAGCCCACCCAGGGCACCACGATCGACCAGCCTTCCACACAGCGATGGCGGTAGATGCGCTCTTCGAGCGGGGCGAGTTTGAGGATCTCATCCAGGCTGTACACCCTCTTGTTGGTGACCTCGCCCTCCACCGAAACCTTCCACGGCTGGGTCCGGAAGTTCTTCGCCAGCTCGGCCGGCTGCGTCTTCTCCGTGCCGAATTCGTAGAAATTGTTGTAGTGCGTGACGTCATTGAAGGGCGTCTGCGGTTCGCTGGTGCTGTAGGGGCTCTTCACCAGGCCGGTCAGCTTGGCGCCGAATGCGGCACGGACGGCGGCCAGCCCCGAGAGGGCAGCCAGGAAGCGCCGGCGGTTGAAGTAGAGAGACTTCGGAGTGACTTCGCTCGTGGGAATTTCGGAAGACCACATACACCATAAGGATGCACCCGCGGAGCTGCCGGCTACAAGCAACATCTGCGCAAGCGCAACTCAGCGTCCGTGCGCCTTGGCCTCCGCGATGAGCTCGTTGGCATCCCTGACGACCTGGGCATAAGCGAGGCTCCCGGCGGCGCCGGGAATGGCGGCGATCTCCGCCATCGCGCGTTCGGCAGCCAGGCGGGACTCGCGCCAATCAGCCTGGTGTCCAGCCCTGGCAAAAATGCGGTACGCCGAGCCGAGCGCGATCAGGCTTTGGGCGAGAGCCCGGGTCCTGGGGTCCTTGTCGCCGTCAGCGGAAACGGCCGCCCGCGCCTGGTCGATGCTGTGGCGCGCCTGGGCCAGCGCCCCCGCGCGATCGCCCTCGATCGACAAAGCCAAAACCAGACCCCGGCCGCTCGCCATAGCCTGCAAGTGCGCGGTCTCGTCCATGGGGTCCACCTTCAGGAAGGAATTGGCGCTTTCGAGCGACCGCCGGTATGCGGCGATGGCCTCCGGCAACCTTCCCATGGCGCGCAAACGGTGGCCGATGTACTCCTCGGCAAGCTCCCAATCGCTCTTGCAGTCCCGGTCGCTCGGAGATGCAAGGCTGAGCGATTCCAGAATTGCCGCCGCTTTGCGCAACTCCACGAGCGAGCGGGCCGCGCCGGAGGGCGGTACGTCTACGGAGCCCAGGCGCAGGCTGGCGGCCGCGACATCGTATTCGGCCGTACTATTTTGCGGGTCGGCTGCGGCGTTCTGCTCGGCAATTTCCACCGCCTTGGCGTAATACTTCCGCGCTCCCTCGAAATCTCCCAGGTTGGGCCGGAATGCATCTCCCAGAATGGCCGCGACATGGCCGTACGCCAGCATGAGGTCACGGCGGCGAACGACGTCATAGGGATGCCCGGCGGACAGGCGCTCGCGAGCAGCGGTGGCTTTTTGATACTCCGCCAGCGACGCTTTCAGGTCGCCCAGGTTGGCCAGCGAATAACCCACATCCGTGTGGGCATCCGAGAGTTGCTCGAGGGCCTTCTCCTGGTCCGGGAAACGCGCTTGAAGTTTCGCGGCCGCATCCAGGTACTTACGCGCCCAGGTCAAAGCCTCGGCGTCGTCGCGATTCACGAACGCTTCGAAGAGGGCCTCCAGAATCGGGCCCTCGCGCCGCACCGCCTCGAAGTCGTCCGGACGGAGTCGCGCCAAAGCTGCGGCATCGTTGAGGACGCTCTTGAGGCGCGCGGCGGCCTGCACGGGGTTTCCGCTTGTCGTCAGGACCTTGCCGGCGCCGAATTGTATATCCACCCATGCCGTTAGCGCTCGCGGATCTTCCGGATGGGCCCGGCGCAGCGGCCCGATGAAATCCGCGGCGGTCCGATAGCTCTTCAGCGCGGCGGGAAAATCTCTCAGGCTGGGGCCGTAGGGTTCGCCTTGCACCTGCGCCAGTTTGAGATAACCGACGCCTACCGCCATGCGCAGACCTTCATCGCTTCCCGCGTCCTTCGACAGCTCCTCCAGATACTGAAGCGTGGTGTTGACGATCTGCCGCCGGGCCTGGGTGGCACCGGGGAGCCGCTCGATCTGGGAGTGTATGTCGAACAGGGAATGGTTGGCCAGGGCCACCATTGCCGTGAGGCGCTGCTGGGCGCGCTGCGCCTGCGAGACCGCCATGATGGTTCCCCCCACCAGGCTGAGGATGGAGAGCGTGGCTGCGCTCAACCCCAGACGGTGGCGCCGGACGAATTTCCCACCCCGGTATCGCAGCGAGTCCTTGCGTGCCGCCACCGGTTGCCCTTCGAGGTAACGCCGGACATCGGCCGCGAGTTGCTCCACCGAAGAGTAGCGCCGCGCCGGCTCCTTGCGCATCGCCATTTGGACGATGTTGTCGAGGTCGCCCGAGAGATCGCGGCGCAGGCGAGCAGCGGAGACGGCCTCGCTCGGCCGCATGATGGGGGTCACGCAGACCGCCTTCTCCACATCCGCCGGCGATGACGACACAATGCGCTGCGCCTTGGAACCGGTGAGAAGCTCGTAGAGAATCGCGCCGAGCGAGTAGACGTCGGTAGCCGTGGTCACCGGCCTTCCCTGCACCTGTTCCGGGCTGGCGTAGTCCGGCGTGAGAGGCCCTCCCGCCAGCGCCGTTGCGGTCAGCTCCGGACCGGTCTCGACCGCGAGCAGCTTGGCCACGCCGAAATCGAGCAGCTTCGGAGATCCGTCGGCGCCAATCAGAATGTTGCCGGGCTTGAGATCGCGGTGGACCACCAGGTTGCGGTGCGCGTGCGCCACGGCTTCGCACACTTTGAGAAACAGCCGGCAGCATTCCTCGACCGAAGGGTTGCGCTCGCGCTGCCATGCGCCGACGCTTTGCCCTTCCACGTATTCCATCGCCAGGTAGGGGCGGCCCTCCGGCGTGCTGCCGCCGTCGATGAGCCTTGCGATGTAGGGGTGGTCGAGATTAGCCAGGATCTGGCGCTCGCGCCGGAAGCGATCGAGCAGCTCCGTGGTGTCCAGGCCATACTTGATGAGCTTGATGGCGGCGCGCTGCTCGAACTCCTCGTCGTCGCGGATGGCAAAGTAGACGGTGCCCATCCCGCCGCTTCCGATTTCCCGAACCACGCGCCAGGGACCGAGACGGGAACCCAGCAACGGATCGGAGCCCACCAGCGATTGGGCTGCGAGCTCCAGGGCCGCGGTTATTCGCTCGCCGCCGGTGCGGTCCGAGACGAGCAGGGAGTCCACTTCCCGGCGCAGATCGCCATCGGCCCCGCAGGCGGAATCGAGGAACCGTCGTTGCCCCTCTCGGTCCAGGTCGGCCGCGGCCAGAAATAGGTCCTGAATCTCCTGCCAGTTCTCCATCGCCATGAGCGCCGTCCGCGAAAATAGAAGCTTATCATCTCAACATCCCCGGCCGCGTGGAACATCCTTCCCTTCACACATCCTGTAAACCTTGAGCTCCGCCCGCCTGGCGGCCGATCCGCGCAGAACCGCATCGACAGTTGCCAGCAGCGCGCACCTCGAAAAAGGCTTCCCGAGCAAGGGCACGCCTTCGGGAAGCCCCTCCGCCCGAGCCGAACCCGACATGAACATGATGGCGGACGAAGGTGACAGATCCCGAATTTGGGTCCACATCTGCGGTCCACACATCCCAGGCATGATCACGTCGGACACAACCAGGTCGAAGGGGCCTTCGGCCGCTACGACTTCGAGTGCCTTGGCCGACCCCAACGCGCTCGAAACATCGTAATCGGCCTTTCTCAGTATGCTGGTCACAAGACGAACCACACTGGGCTCGTCGTCTACCACCAAGACTTTCGCTCTGGCCACATTTCCCCTCCTCTTGCCTGACCGCAGTGGCCGTGGCTCGCCACTCCGCCCTTGCCGGGGGCGTCAGGAGCGATGGCAATCGCCAAGCCCGCTTTAGGATCCTTCATTAGGTATTGCGAAGAAGAGAGGCGTTTTTCGCGCCGGGCGAAAATAATTCTTAAGCCAGCGCAGGGCAGCCCGCGTCCGCCCGCTCAAGCTCTCGCTGCAGCCAGGCCTGGGCTACCCGCAGTTCACGCCGGACCACGGAGACGTCCAGCGATAGGGCCTCGGCGCATTCGTTGCCGGTCAAGCCGCCGAAGTAGTGCAGCTCAACCAAACGGGCTTTGCGGGGGTCCAGGCTCTCAAGGGCATTCAGAGCATCGTCGAGCTGGATCATGACGTTGGGCCGTTCCACGCAGGCGTCGCGGGCTTCGTCGATGGAGAGGATCTCCCGGCCGCCGCCCCGCTTGGCAGCGTTCTTGATGCGGGCATGATCGATCAGGACCTTCCGCATAACCTGCGCCGCTATGCCCAGAAAGTGGGCGCGGCTGGCGTAGTCCGGCTGCTCCCGCCCAACCATGCGGGCGTAAGCCTCGTGCACCAAGGCGGTGGGCTGGAGGGTGTGCCCTGGCCGCTCGTGACGCAGTTGGCCCGCGGCAATCCTGTGCAGCTCCTCATAGACGAGCGGCACCAGGCGGTCGAAGGCCGCCTTGTCGCCGGCCGCAAACTTGCGGAGCAGCACGGTAACGGTCCTGGCATCCGCTATGTCGGGCATGAAAACAGACCAATTATACAGTAGGTTAAGTAACTCTCAAATAGCTTCTAGGAGGGCTTGGGTTCGAAAACTTGGCCTGATGGAAGCCGCCGTGCTAGGATTAAGACTGCCACACAAAGCGGGGACGTAGTTCAGTTTGGTTAGAACGCCGGCCTGTCACGTCGGAGGTCGCGGGTTCGAACCCCGTCGTCCCCGCCAATCTTTTCAGTAACTTAGAGTCCCTTAGAGATAAGCGCTTTCGGCGTATTCTCGCCCGTAGCCGCTACAGTGCTCGTCGCAAGCCACTGATTCCGTTCGCACGTATCCAATGCCGGGGAGCAGGAACGGAGTCGAGGTGGTTTACGCGGGAGTCCGCCGTCGCCATGGGCAGCCCGCTTTGGACAGGCGATGGCTGCGCGCACTCGCATACACCGCGAGTGGCATCGAGGGCTATCATTCGTTAGGGGCGCGCTATGACGGCTACAGACTTGAAGGAGTGGCTGCTTGCAGTTTCTGGCAGCATAACCCTGCTATCCTTGGCAGTCAGTTCGTGGCTCGCACTCAAGCAGTACCGCATCAAACTCAAGGAGGAAGAACGCCTCTCGGTGAGTGCCCGGACTGAAACCGACATCAAGCTCGTAAAGGCCTTCAGCGAACTCATGGACTTAGCACACGGTCGCAGTGGCCATGTGCTTTCGGAGAAAACGGTCGAGTTCCTCTTGGCACACGATTTCGTTCCCCACACGGAAATGTCCAATCCCCTGCAATCGCCAAGAGACTTGAGGCCGCGGCGGTATTTGCACTGCCAGTGGGCAGGGCTTCTCAGGAAGCAGCACTCGCTGCAATTGCTACCCTTGGCAAGAGGCACGAAGTACTTCGAGACCTCGCGCGCCAGGGGCTTGAGAGCTTGAAGATCGTGAGGCCAGATGTCGTGCCCAAGTACCTCGACCCGTCGGGCGAACTGAGGTAACCAGACAATCACGCTACGCGGAGTCTGGCTACTGATCTCGACTTGGCCCTTCGTTTCACCATGATTTCGATGTCGCGCCCGAGTACCAGTAGGAGCCGCATAAGGCGTTCGATCGAGAAGCCGGAAAGTTTGCCCTGCTTGAGCGCCGAGACCTTGGGCTGATCGATCCCGAGAATTGCGGCCGCCTGGGTCTGCGTGAGCCGCCGCCGCTGGATCTCCGCGATGATCTTCGCGGCCAGCTCAGCCTTCGCCAGCAGATCGTCAGCATGCGGCAGGTTCAAGTCGGCAAACACGTTTCCGGAACTCGGTGTAAATTCTCGATTTGGCATCTTCCCTCTCCTCACTTTCCCGCCAGCTTACGCGCAAGTTGAAGCCGCTGGCGGATTAGATCCAAGTCTCGTTTTGGGGTCGCGATTCCGGATGTTGCCTTCTTTTGAAAGGCGTGAAGAACGTAGACCTCTCCACCAAGTCGTGCTATGTACACCGCACGATACGTCCCGCCCTGATCGTCCGCGCGCACCTGCCAGACTGTTTCTACAAAGCCGTGAAACGTCTTCGCGCTCTCATGCCTCTGACCGATCTGCGCCTGATAAAGGGCGAAACCGAGCTTCTTGCGAACCATAGGCGGAAAACCCGTCAACCGAACGAGCGAGTCGACAAGCCAAATCAGCTTGCGCGGTTGTTCCGGCATAACGGCCACAACTCCATTGTATGCCAGATCCGGCATAAAGTGGTGTCGAGAACTGTAACTCTCGCTTCATCGGCTGAATGAACCCCCGGCTTGTCACGTCGGAGGTCGCGGGTTCCAAGCCCGTCGTCCCCGCCAACTAACTCCTTTTGTTTGCAACGAGAAGCCTCCCTTCGCTGCCTTCCGTGCAGTAGTTTGCAGTAGTCCGGGCCGGCCCACGGCGTGGCAGATCCACCACAAGAGGCTTCCCGGCCCGTTCTTCGCGAACTCGACTCTCGCCAGTCGAACAACCAGCGTAGAATAAGGAACGTGGAGAGAGTAGTCCGCGTTTTCGACAGCTTTGAGGAAGCCGATGCCGCCGATGCTCTTTCCCGCGCTCAAATGACCCCGCAGCAGCGAGCCAGTATATTCTTCGAACTACGAGAGCGAGCCCACCCCGATGCCTCTGAGCAGGGATTTGCGCGAGTTTATCGAGTGCTTGAACTCGAACGAAGTTGAGTATCTGGTCGTCGGAGCGCTCGCCGTTCCGTGGCACGGATTTCCGCGATACTTCGCCGATATCGATTTCCTGGTTCGCCCGAGCCAGACCAACGCCGTGCGCGTCGTGCGGGCGCTTTCTCAATTCGGATTCACCAGCCTCGCCATATCCACGTCCGATCTGGCACTCCCGGGAAAAGTGATCCAGCTCGGTTACGAGCCGAACCGCATTGACCTCATGACTTCAGTCACCGGCGTGAGTTTCGGAGATGCATGGGAAGATCGCGCTCCCGGGCATCTGGATGGCGTGCCCGTCAACTTCATAGGCCGGGAGTCCCTCCTGCGCAATAACTTCCGGTCCTTCCTTGACCTTCCTTTCACGGTAATTTCAACGTCACGGCCGAGTCTCAAAAGGAATCGGACCGGCCGCTCGAGCCACCGAGCACTTGGCCGACGCTGGCCCACATCCCTCCTGAGGCGAGGACCGAGCCAGCCTCGGGAAACCGAAGCGTTAGTTGTTCGCCGTCTTGCCGATTCGAGCTATACTGTTGCCTAAAACTGCCGAGTTCCGAGATGCTGAACCGGATCGCCTACTACGTCGATGGCTCCCCCAACCCGCTAGCGCTGCCGTACCTTGTTCCTGGAAGCCACGGCGCCTGGCCGGGGTACGTTCTGGAGCGCCACGACGCCCCGCCCAATGAGCTTCCCGACTGCGAGTTTCATGGCCATCTCATCGTGCTCGAAAGGAATCCGACGCCCTTTCGGCTCTCGTGGAAAGAAGACGGCAGGGCAAGGTCCACGGACCTGGGTCAAGGCGCCGTCATACTTCGGTCCCAGCAACCGATGCGGTCGGCGCGAATTACAGGCATGCAACAGGGCGTCATGCTCAACATCGATCCGCAGGCGATGGAATTCGCCCTACCCGAGCCTTTTCGTTCCAGGCCGGTGGAGTTCAGGCCGGGCGGCATCGGCCACGACCCGGTTGTGAACCACATGATGGCGGTGATCGAAGCCGAAGTTAAGGCGCAGGCGCCCGGGGGTCAACTGGTTCTCACGAGCCTCGGGAATGCTCTGGCGGTGTATCTGGCGTCGCGTTACGCAGCCCATCCCGTGACTACGCCTGCGGTGAGGAGTGGGCTGAGTTCAGACCGCCTCTCGCGCGTGCTGGAGTATATCGACGCCCATCTGCCGGACGATCTGGCCGTGGACGAGCTTGCGGGAATCGCCTGTCTCAGCAGCTATCACTTCGGCAGGATGTTCAAGCTGTCCACCGGAAAGAGCGTGCACCAGTTCGTGCTGGGCCGCCGCATCGAGCGCTCCCGCGCGCTCCTGAGCCGAAAGGACCGGACGCTCAGCGAGATCGCGGCCGCTGCCGGTTTTGGGTCGCAGAGCCGGTTCACAACCGTGTTCCGCAGGGCCACGGGCGCCACCCCCGGCGCCTTAAGGCGCGAGCTCGGCCGGTGAGGGCCTGAGCCGGTCCTCCGGCAACTCCGCAGTTTTGAGCAACGTTACCGCTCGAACCGGGAAGAACTCCGTTCGCGCAGGTGAGAAACTACCGTCTGCGCAAGGACCCAGATATTTGGCGCAGATCGGGCCCGATTCTTCGCATTACTGTATGGCCCGCCAACCGGCCGGCGCAAGGCAGGTGGCCCGTGCGGCCAAAGAAGAGAAGGAGATAGCAGCGATGACGATGCTCAGGTTCGCGATGAGAGCCCTGGTGGTGCTGGCGGTTGCAGGGGGCCCCGTTTGGGCCCAGCAATACCTGATCTCGACGGTGGCGGGGGGTGGGACGCCGCTTACGCCGGCTTCGGCCCTGAGCGTTCCACTGCCGTTGCCGTATGCGGTGGCCGAAGACGCCGCAGGGAATGCGTACTTCTGCGCCGGCAATTGGGTGTTCAAGAGCGACACCAACGGAATCGTGACCAGAGTGGCGGGCGGCGGGACCATGAGCGGGGAGGGAGTGGCAGCCATCGACGCCCAGTTGAACCAGCCCCGGGGAGTGGCTGTAGATCCCATGGGGCAGCTCTACATCTCGGATACTGGGAACCACCGCGTGCGCAAGGTGACCATGGATGGCCTAATTGCCACGGTGGCCGGGACTGGGGTCGCTGGCTACACGAGTTCCACGGGCCCGGCTACCAGTTCCCAGCTCTCCGCCCCGATGGGCCTGGGGCTGGACTCCACTGGCAATCTCTACATAGCCGACTCCAGCAACGCCGTGATTGTCCGGGTGACCCCGGCCGGCACGTACTCTATCGTGGCCGGCAATGGAGCATCGGGCAGTACGGGCGACGGCGGGCAGGCTGTCGCGGCCGAACTGGCGGGGCCTTCAGATGTGAAGGTAGACGCCACCGGCAACCTCTACATCGCAGACAGCTCGAACAACCGGATTCGCAAGGTAACGACGGATGGGAAGATCGCGACGATGGCCGGCAACGGCACCGCGGGCTTCTCAGGCGATGGCTTCCCGGCCGTCAGCGCCGAGTTGAAGTTCCCGGAGGGTGTGGCGGTGGACGCCGCGGGCAACCTCTACATCGCCGATGCGGCGAACTGGCGGGTTCGTGAGGTGACCAGGGACGGCACGATCACGACAGTGGCCGGAAACACCAACTTGAGATACAGCGTTGGAGGCCCGGCCACCAGCCATGGTATTGGTTTCCCGGCGGCCGTAGCCGTGGGTCTCAACGGGGACCTGATAATCGCGGACTCCATCGACAACGTCATTCTTAGAGTGTCGGCAAGTGGCTACCTCTCTGCGTTGGCCGGCACCGGCTCGCAGGTTTCTTCGATCAGCGGAGGCCCGGCGACCGCTGCGATATTCCCCGCGCCGCACGGTGTAGCGGTGGATTCCGCCTTCAACTACTACATCGCGGACAGCTACAACAACCAGGTCTACAAGGTGGGGGTCAATGGCGTTATCTCCATATTCGCGGGTACGGGCGTTGGCGGCCCCTTGGGCAATGGCGGCCCGGCCACCAGCGCCTCGCTGGGGTACCCGTCCAGCCTGGCGACCGATTCGGCAGGCAATCTATACATTGCGGATACCGCCAACTCTATGATTCGCAAGGTGACGACAGATGGGAAGATCGCGACGGTAGCCGGCGGCGGCACAGGAGCCGATGGAGGCCCGGCCACCAGCGCCTCGCTCCTTAATCCCACTGGGGTCGCGGTAGACAGGAACGGGAATATCTACATTGCCGACCGCGATCACTACACCATCCGCAAAGTTACCTTTGCCACGGGAACCATTTCCACAGTGGCTGGCACGGGCACGTCAGGCTCTTCGAGCGATGGAGGCCCGGCCACCAGCGCCCAACTCAAGTCGCCCATGGGCGTGGCACTGGATGCCTTGGGGGACATCTTCATCGCCGACGGGGGCGACAACAAGATTCGCAAGGTCACCACGGATGGGAGGATCGGGACGCTGGTTTCCGGGCTCCACATGCCGGAAGCGCTGGTACTAGATGTCTTCGGCAACGTGTATGTGGCCGACACAGACTTCAACACCATCGATATCTTGGCGCCGAATGGCACGGTGACGAGCGTAGTCGGCAACGGGAACCAGGGCTACACGGGCGATGGCGGTCCGGCCACCAGCGCGGAATTCTCGATCCCGGATGGAATAGCCGTGAACGCGTACGGCGACGTCTACGTCGCCGACTCGGGAAATCGGGTTGTGCGGCTGCTGACGCCCGTGGCAACCCAGCCTGTGCTGACCGTGGCCGTGACCGTCCCGGTTGCGACCGTGGGCCAGCAAGCTTGGTATACCGTCACGGTGAGCAACGCCCCCGGGGCCGGTCCGACCAACGGCACTGTGACCGTAGCGGCCACTTTCCCCGCCGGGCTAACGCTGGTGTCCATGTCGGGGAATGGCTGGAACTGCTCGGGCTCCGCCTGCACGCGCAGCGACGTTTTGCAGGGTGGATCCAGTTACCAAACGATCACTGTGGCTATGAACGTTGTATCCGGCGGGCCTTCGCAAGTGGAAAGCACGGTCACGGTGACGGGCGGAGGCTCTTCCCCGTCAAGCGCCAGCGACTGGGTCAGGATCATGGGGACCCTTCCGGCGCCGCTTCCGACATATCCCGCCCCTAACGGTGTCAGCGGCATTTCGCTAACGCCAACTTTCACTTGGGCTGCTTCAGCCGGGGCCACGGGTTACGAGGTCCTCTTTGGAGTTCAAGGGGCAATGCCTACACTGGCGTTCACCGCCGCGCCCAGTTTCTCGCCGGGAACGCTGAATCCGGGCACCACTTATAACTGGCAGGTCATGGCGTGGAGCGCCAGTGGGTGGGGTGCTTCCTCACCGTGGTCGTTCAAGACCTCCGGGACGCCGGTGGGCGGGGGCCTGCGCTTCGTCCCGGTGACTCCGTGCCGGGTGGTGGACACGCGCAATGCTGCCGGGGCGTTCGGCGGGCCGACCATGACTGCCGGCTCCTCGCGCTCCTTCCCCGTTCCGCAGAGCGCCTGCAACATTCCCGCGACCGCTCAGGCGTACTCTCTGAACGTCACCGTGGTGCCCGAGGGGCCGCTCGGCTACCTGACGCTGTGGCCTACGGCCAAGGCCCAGCCCAACGCATCCACCCTGAACTCCCCGAGCGGCGCCGTGTTGGCCAATGCGGCTATCGTGCCCGCCGGCACGGGCGGAGCGGTGAGCGTCTACGTCACCGATTCCACCGATGTCATCCTCGACATCAACGGCTACTTCGATACATCCACCGGCACGACTTCCTACGCATTCTATCCCGCCACTCCCTGCCGCGTGACGGATACGCGCGGCGCCACGGGCGAGTTCGGCGGGCCTACGATGCAATCCGGCCTAAGCCGGGACTTCCCCATTCCGCTGAGCTCCTGCGACATTCCGCCGACGGCGCGGGCGTATTCCTTGAATGCCACCGTGGTGCCGGAGGGTCCGCTGGGCTACCTCTCGACCTGGCCGACTGGACAGGCGCAGCCGAATGTCTCGACGCTGAATTCCCCCACCGGCAAGGTGCTGGCGAATGCGGCGATCGTTCCGGGGGGATCGAACGAATCGATCTCGGTCTTCGTGACGAACACGGCGGACGTGATCCTGGACGTCAACGGCTATTTCGCCGCGCCGGGGAGTCCGCAGGCGCTCACATTCTATCCGGTGACGCCGTGCCGTGTTGCGGATACGCGGAACCCCGCGGGCGCCTTCGGCGGGCCGATCATGGGAGCCGGGACGTCGCGCTCGTTTGCGATTCCGGCGAGCGCCTGCAGCATTCCGGCGACGGCGGCGGCGTATTCGCTGAACGTGACGGTGGTGCCGGGCGGGCCGCTGGGCTACTTGTCGGCCTGGCCCGTGGGGGTGAGCCAGCCGGTGGTTTCCACCCTGAACTCACCCGACGGCTCGGTGCTGGCGAATGCGGCGATCGTACCGGCGGGAACGGGCGGCGCGGTGGATGTTTTTGTGACCGACGCCACGCACGTGATCCTGGATATCAATGGCTATTTCGCGCCGTAGACCACTCCCTCACGGCCGCGGCTCAGCCCGACTGAGCCGCGTGTATCGGCAAACGCGGCGATGCCGGACGCCAGGCGCGGCGCGCTTCTGAGCCACTGCACCACCGGCTCGAGCGAGTGCCTGGTGGAACGCCACCACCGTGAGGCGAGGCCGCGGAGTACCAGGTCGGTCACAATCGCCCCGACAACGGTATCCGAGCCCGCTTCCAGGTTCAACGCGAGGAAGATGCAGAACTGGAAGAGAGAGCCGTGAACGGCGGCGGTCCAGTTCCGGAGCGGCGTCACGGGGTCACCTCCCGGCGGGCGCCGAAGGGCAGTTGAATCGGGCGTGTCACACGGATGCGCCAGCCGTGCGGAAAGCGCACCGGTCTGGCGCCAGCCCGGAGCGCCGCAGGCAGGCGCCGGTTCTTCCACGACAGCCGAACCCGCGCGACGGCGTTGTAGCTCTGCAACAACCTCATGTCCGGATGATGACACCGGCATTTTTCACCCCGATGCCAGGCATGTGACAATTCGGCGAAGACCCAGAGGCACGCTCCAAGAACAATTCCTCCAGAAATGTTCATGAGAATTCACAGCCGGATCATGAAGGTGTAACGATCGCGCCCCAAGCTGTGGGTGGGAGGCGCGAATATGGGCGTCGAGATCCGGTTCTGGTGGAAAGACCGGCGCGCGTGCCGGTCGTTACGTACGGGAGTTTCTCTTCACTCGCACACTCTGCACTCCCGCGAGTACCTGGCGTTCGTCCCACGGCACCTGAAGTCGCTTCCTCCGCTGGCCTGGCTGGTCCGCCACGAAGCCCGGCGGCGCGGAGCCGACGAAATTACGCCGGCGCAATTCGCGCGAGCCTGGTGGACTCCGCCGCTCTCGGCTCATGCCGCCTGGCGGCTCGAGAAGTCGCATATCGAACGCGTGCTCCAGCGGCGCGCCTTGGTGTCCATCACCGATCACGACAACATCGATGCGGCCACAGCCCTGCACGGCATCGAAGAGACGCGGCGGACGCCGGTGTCGATCGAGTGGACCGTTCCCTTCTGCGGTGCGTCGTTCCACGTCGGCATCCACAATCTGCCCCTCGGGAGCGCTCATTCTCTGGTGCGCTCGATGAACGAGTACACCGCCGGCGGTTCGGAAGCTCTGCTGCGCGGCGTGCTGGAAGAGGTCAGCGGCTGCCCGGAGACGCTGGTCGTGCTCAACCATCCGTTCTGGAACGAAGAAGACATTGACGCGGACCTGCACCGCGTCGCCCTCGGCAAGATGCTGGGGCTCTATCGCAGCTCGGTGCACGCGCTGGAGGTGAACGCCGACCGGCCGTGGCGCGAAAACTGCGCCGCCATGGAACTGGCGCGCGCGAACAACCTGCCCGTGGTCTCCGGCGGAGACCGGCACGGCTGCGACCCCAGCCCGGTGCTGAACCTGACCGCGGCGGCGGATTTCGCCGAGTTCGCACAAGAGGTCCGCTGCGGCCGGAGCGTCATCGCGGTGCTGCCCCGCCTTCTTGAATCGCGCAAGGTCCGCCTGTTCGAGACCGCTTTCGACATTCTGCGCGATCATCCGAATCACGGCCTGGGCTGGGTGCGGTGGAGCGACCGCGTCTTCTATCAGCGCGAAGATGGAACGGTGACCAGCCTGTCCCGTTTGTGGGGCCGCCGGCAACCCGGCACCGTCAGCGGCGTAGTGGGCCTGATGGGATTGCTGGGAGGGCAAGCGATGCGTCCCGCCCTGCGCTGGGCCCTCGCCGAGAAGCCGCTCATGCCGGCGTAACGAAGGTCAGTCCAGATTCACGACGCTCTCGCCCGGGTAGTCGAGCGCGAGGGTGGCCAGCATCGCATCCCGCACCTGGCGTGTCACCAGGAAGTTCTGGCGCACGTGTTGATAGCCATTTTCGCCCATCCGCTCGCGCATCTTGCGGTCGCGAAGCAACTGCGCAATGCGGGTGGCGGCGCCCTCCGGCGAATGCACCAGGAAGCCGGTCATGCCGTCGATGACTTGCAGCTTGATGCCGCCCACCGCGCCGCCGATGACCGGCTTCTTCTTCCACATCGCCTCGCTGACCGTGAGGCCGAAGCCCTCGCGAGTCGATTTCTGGATGGCCACCGTGCTGGCACGCACCAGCGCGTTGATCTCCAGATCGCTGAACGGCGGCAGCAGCAGGACGTGAATATCGGGATCGCCCGAAGCGGCCTCGCGCACCTCGCTCAGCACCTTCTCGCCTTCCGGATCGTCGGTGGCTCCGCCGCCCGCCAAAACCAATTGGCAGCGGTTCCGTTTCTTCACCAGCCGATAGGCGGCGATCACGCCCAGCGGATCCTTCAGCCGGTCGAAACGCGAGATCTGGACCAACATCGGTTTGCCCGGATCGATGCCGTATTTCTCCAGCACCTGGAGGATATAGGCCTTGTCCAGCGGCTTGTTCTTGTCGGCCAGAGGATCGATGGACGGCGCCACGCGATACTGCGGAATGGGCAACTGCTGGGCGAAATCGGGCATCGAGAATACGGCCGCGTCGTACTGCTCCACCCACGGCCGCAGAAAGTTCCAGACGTCCGCCTGCGGCGTAGACACGTCGATGTGGCAGCGCCAGACCCAGCGGCGCCCGATATCCTTCTTTCGCTCCACCAGGCCCGCCGGCTGCGGGTCGTGAATCACGATGAGGTCGCTGTCCAGATCCAGCTCGCGGAGGTTCATCTCGGTGGTGGCGCGGAAGATCTCGAACATCTGTTCCGTGATCTCCTCGGTCTTCCCGTGGAGCGCGTTGTGAAAGGCTTTGGTGACGTTGTAGAAGGCCTGATCGCCCTTGATCACATCCCAGCGCGCATCGATACCCAGGTCGCGCAACAGGGGAATCATGCGAGTCAGAATCTCGGCCACTCCGCCGCCCACCGACGTGGAATTGACGTGACGCATGCGGCGGCCTCGCACGCGGTCGGCCAGCGCGCGCAGTTCCTCGATAACCGCCGGCCCGGCGGACTCTTCGTAATCCTGAAGCGTTACTGCCATCTCACGCCCGCAGCCTCCTCCCGATCTTGACGATTTGTTCCCGCAACTCCGCGAGTTTCGTTTCGTAGGGGTCCAGCCGTTCGATGGCCTGGGCCAGGCGGGGCTGGCCATGGTGCTTCAGCCATATCGAGAAGTCGTTGGTGGGCCGTTCCAAACGCAGCCGCGCTTCGAAGAAGTGGAAGTACAGGCTGGAATCGGTGAGGTGCGCCACGGTCTCGAAGAACTCCGGAATATCGTTCGCCACCTGGCCAGTGGGCATCACGAAGCTTTTGGCTTCGCAGAAATGGAACTCATCGCCGGCCGGGCACTCGCGCAACCGCTTGCCATCGCCCAGGTATTTCTCGACCGCCGCGATAATGGCTTCGCGCAGATCGCGCAGGGAGGTCATCGACAACAGATCGATGGCCGCCAGCCGTTCCGCCAGGCCTTCTTCCTGCAAGGCGTGCGAAGCCCAATTGGCGAACTCGTTGTAGAACCGGCGTTTTCCAAAGTTGTGAATGAGGAACAGATAGTGGGTGTGGTAGAAGATGGATGCGCCCGATACCTTGTGCAAGTGCTCCAGCAGTTCGGCCAGGTTGCGCGCGCTGCGGCCGGTGAGGACCACCAGATGACGCTCGGTATGAAAGACAAAGGGCGCTTCGGGATTCAGTGGATCGCCAGCCATTCCAGAAACTCCTCTACAGCGGCGGGCCCGGCCACGCGATACTTCGCATCCGTTCCGCCCTCGCAGCCCACTTTGAACGTCAACCCGTCCGGCAGCGCGCGGAACGCGTCTTCGTCGGTCCGGTCGTCACCGAAGCAGATGCTCAAAGGCTCCTCTCCGATGCGATCGAGAATCCAGCGGACCGCCGAGCCCTTGTTCCAGTCTGTTTTGGGCAACACCTCCCAGAGCAACTTGCCCGTCGCCAGCCGGAAGGTGTCCGATGCTGGGGCCATCGCGTCTCGAACGGTCCGCTCGACGCGCGCCCGGTCCGTTTCGGCGACGTTGCGGTAATGGACGCTGGTGGTCAGCCCTTTGTACTCGACGAAAGCCCCCGGAACCGGCCGCAGTTCGGCCTCCAGCGTCTGGGTGATCGCCTGAAGCTTGCCGCGCGCGGCGGCCGCGGCAGGCTCGACGAAGCTCAGCCCGCGGCCCTCGATCTCCAAGCCGTGGTTGCCCGCGTAGATGAGATCCGGCAGCCCGACGTAGGCGAGAAGGCGGTCCAGCGCGCGCCCGCTGACGATGGCGACGACGGCGCGGTCGTTTTGCGAAATGGCCGCCAGGGTCTGCCGCACGCGTTCGTCAAGCTCCGCTCCCGCCGGATCCGATACCAAGGGGGTCAAGGTCCCGTCGAAATCGAGGAAGAGAGCGATGCTGGCGGCCTCCTGGATCTGCCTCTCGACATCAGGCGGCGGCATCGGCATGGCCATTGGCCGCAAACTCGAATTTCAGCAACGCCGAGACGATCTTCCCAGCCCAGCGATAGATGTTGTTTTCGGCCACTGCCGCGCGCATTTTCTGCATACGCTTCTTGCGGGCCTCCTCCGGCATCTCCAGGGCCTGCCGGATGGCCTCCGCCATTGCCTCCTCATCGAACGGATTCACCAGGATCGCGTCGGTCAGCTCCCGCGACGCGCCCGCGAAGTCGCTCAGGATCAGCACGCCATCCTCGTCGAAACGGCTTCCCACGAACTCCTTGGCCACCAGGTTCATGCCGTCGTGCAGCGAGCTGACCATGCAGAAATCCGCGAGGCGATGCAGCGCCGCCATCCCGAATTGGCCTACGTTGCGGCCGATGAAAATCACCGGACGCCAGGAGCCGACGGCCCACTTCCAGTTGAGCTCGTCCACCAGGTCGGCCACTTCCTCTTCGAGCAGCTTGTACTCGCGGATGCGCATACGGCTCGGCACGCCCACCTGGATGAAGACCAGGCGCGAGCGGTAGTCCGGGTACTTGGTCAGGAGGCGGTCGAGCGCCCGCAGGCGTTCCACGATGCCCTTGGTATAGTCCAGCCGGTCGATGCCGATTCCGACGAGTTCCTGGCGAAGACCAAGCTGGCGGCGCCAGCGCTTCATCTCCTGCTCGGTCGCTTCCGATGCGGCCGCGGCCGTCTGTTCGTCGAAATCGATACTGATCGGAAACGGCCGGACCGACGTGGTTCGCCCTCCGCGCGTCACCTCGAACCGTTCGCGATCGGCCATGGCCTCCACGGTGCGGTCCACGGTGTCCAGAAAGTTGAGGCAATGCAGGCGCAGATGGAACCCCAGCAGATCGTTGCCGAGCAGGCCGTCGAGCAGCTCCGCGCCCCAGGGGAACCCGCGGAAGATCTCGGCGTTCGGCCAGGGAATGTGCCAGAACTGGGCCACCACCAGGTTGGGATTGCTCTCTTTGAGCAGACGCGGGAGCAGGGCGAAGTGGTAGTCCTGTATGAAAACGAAGCTCGGCGCATCGCCGGCTTCTTCGAGGACCGCGCGCGCGAACAACTCATTAACCTCTCGATATGCCTGCCAGTTTTCGGGCGTGAAAGCGGGCCGCGTAAAGACGATATGGCAGAGGGGCCACAGGCCCTGGTTCGCAAGCCCGTAGTAATACCGGGTTTCCTGCTCCTTGGTGAGCCACACGCGCCGCAGGGTGAACTTCGGATCGTCCGGCGGCAGCATGACGTGGTCCTTGTCGTCCACCATGCTTCGGTCGGCGTCGCCGCTGCCGTGGGCGATCCAGGTGCCGCCGCAGGCGCGCATGATCGGCTCGATTGCAGTCGCCAAGCCGCTGGCGGGCCTCACGACTTCGATCTCATCCCCGGAGTATTGGTGGACGTAGGGCTCCCGGTTGGAGACGACAATGAAGCGGTAGCCGCGCATCTTGCCCTGGATCAGTTCGAGCAGACCTTCTTTCGTCCAGGTAGTGGGGGTACGGGAAGCCAGAGTTGCCACGCTGCCTGTCGTGATGCAAGCCACTTGCCACTCCGCCGCCGCATCGATTCTGCGGGTTAGCGGGTGCGCGCGCCCGCGGGCGGGTATTTTCGACCCGGTAGATCTTGCGCGGCGCGGGCAAACCCCGCACTCGTTTTCACTTTTTGAGCAGCTTGTTCGACGGCTTTGGCCAGTTCGCGAAACTCTTCGCGGGCGGTCGAAGTGGGTGCGTATTCGGCGACAGTCAGGCCGCTGGCCACGGCTTCGGCCATGCCACGCGTTGGCCGATCGAAGGCAGAACCTTCTTCCCCATGTCCTTGAGCGACGACGCGAGACCCCGGCCCAGGTTGGTGCTCACCTGGACCTTCGAGGGCACGAACCGGATGCGCGGCTTTTTGGAGCGGCGTTCGGCGCGCGCCCGGAGCGCCAGCGAGAGAGCCTGCTTGAGGGCGAACAGATCGAGCGGCGATGGACCGCAGGGCAGCAGCATCAGATCCGCAGCCAGGGCCGCGTGATAGGCCGCTTCGGGCGCACCGGGCGCCGTATCGATCAGCACGACGTCGGCGTCCTTTTCGGCGCTGCGCGCCCGCGCCCGTAGGGACTCGACGCCGCCAGAAACCTTCTGGACGCACCGCGCCAGCATCCCCTCGCCCTGCTCGGCCCACGCCACCATGCTGTGTTGCGGATCGGCGTCGAGCACGGCCACGCTGCGCCCCATGGCGGCAAACTCCCCGGCCAGGTTCCCGACGATGGTGGACTTCCCAATCCCGCCCTTCCGGCCTGCCACGGCGATGATGGCCATATGACAGTAATATAAGGCAATTGCGAGGCCGGTGCTGGTGGGACGGGCGAGCGGCCACGGCGTATCATGGGGAGCTATGCAGCCACCACCTCTGCCGCGCTCGAAGACGGATGGCAAGTACCGGGCCCTGCTGGTGCTTGCGTGCCTTGGGACGCCGTTGTTCCTTGCTTTCCTCGTTGGAGTGCGAGCGTACATCATCCCTACCGGTTCCATGGAGGATACGCTGCAGATCGGGGATCGAGTCCTGGTTGAACGGATCACCGCATACCTCGGCCGGCATCCGAAGCGGGACGAGGTTGTCGCATTCGAGTATCCCGTTGATCGCAGTCAGAAGTATTTCAAGCGCGTCGTGGGAATCCCGGGCGACCGGCTCCACATCGCAAACAAGCGGCTTTACCGGAACGGCGTCGTAGTCGAAGAGCCTTACGCGCAACACAAGACCGCCTACGTTGACGACTACCGCGACAACTTTCCGAGCCCTCCGAACGCCCAGGTGCTAGAGCCGGGAGGGCGGATGCTCGAAGAAAATGTCCGGGGTGGCGAAGTTGTGATTCCTCCCGGCAAGTATTTCGTTCTGGGCGACAACCGCGATCTGTCTCTCGACAGCCGCTACTTCGGGTTCATCTCCCAGGGAGACGTCATCGGCAGGCCGATAGTCGTCTATTTCGGCCCAGACGCAGGGCGCACGTTCAAGGGGTTCTGACCGGCTGGGACGACAATTCGGGAGCACAATGGCAGCAATGGTCTCTACGCGGCCCGCACGGTCAGAGTCACGCTCAGCCTCTTCTGAAGGGCACGGAGGATCGCGAAGAAGTTCGCGGTATTCGGATTCCCGCGGGGCCCGAGCATCCGGTGCAGACTCTTGCTCGGTTTCTGGAGATCGGATGCCAGCCGTTCGAATCCGATGGTTGCGTTGATGACCTCCCGCAGCACCGTCTTGCCCGTGACTTCGTCTCCGCCGAGGTATGCGTTCACCGCCTCAGTGAGCAGAGCCTTGCGGAATGCCCCATCTTTCTGGGCGCGATTGTAAACGGTCTCCCGGAACTCCCTCGTCAGTGCCATTCCTCACCACCTTTATTGGCCTTTGCCCGTTTGTAAGCCGCCCATGCCGCCTGCGCCCAGGCAATCGCGGCGCTCTGCCGCTTCTTGGCGCTGCCACCAAGGAGAATCACGATCCGCTCGCCGTCTTTGCCAAAGTAGATCCGGTATCCGGGCCCAACGTCGATCTTGTACTCGAACACGCCGCCGCCGACACCTTCCACGTTTGAGAAATTACCGCTGCCCATACGCGTCAGCGCGACAGTCACCCGCGCCGCAGCAACCGCGTTCAGCCCGTCGAACCATCGGGCGAACGGAGAACGGCCCGCCGGATCCAGATACTCCAGAATCTCGACGTCTCCCATCGCTCAATGGTAACACATATGTTACCGTTTTACTTCGGCCCCTTCGCCCGCAAATCGATCCCCAACTGCTGGCACTTCTTGTACAGGTGGCTGCGCTCGAGGCCCAACGCTTTCGCCGTTTCGCTCATGCGGCCGGCGTGGCGGTTGAGCTCGGCGAGGACGGTCTCGCGCTCGTAGGATTCGACACGGGCGGCCAGCGTTCCCGTTCCGGGGGCGGTGGCGGGGCGAGCGGCGCGGGTGGCGGCGGGGAGGGCCAGCTCGACGGCGGCCGAATCGATTTCGGCGTCGGAGAGCAGCAGGAGCCGCTCCACCACGTTGCGCAGCTCGCGCACGTTGCCCGGCCAGCCGTAAGATTCGAGCGCGGCGATTGCTTTCGGCGTGCAGTGCTTCTCCTTCCAGCCGTTCTGCCCGGCCACCTGGCGGACGAAGTGCGCCACCAGCACCGGGATATCCTGCGCGCGCTCGCGCAGCGGCGGCACGAGCAGCGGGAACACGTAGATGCGGTGGTAGAGGTCGTGGCGGAAGCGGCCGGCCTCAACCAGCTCGTCGAGGTTGCGGAGCGTGGCCACCACCACGCGCACGTCAACGGCTACGGGGCGGTCGCCGCCCACGCGCTCCACCTCGCCCTCTTCGAGCACGCGCAGCAGCTTGGCTTGCATCGCCAGCGGCATGTCGCCGATCTCGTCCAGGAACAGCGTGCCTTTGTGCGCCTGCTCGAACTTGCCGGTGTGCCGCGCGGCCGCGCCCGTGAAGGAGCCCTTCTCGTGGCCGAACAGCTCGGATTCGATCAGCTCGGCGGGAACCGCGGCGCAGTTGAGCGTGACGAACGGGCCGCCCGAGCGCGGGCTGCGCTCGTGGAGGGTGCGTGCGATCAGCTCCTTGCCCGTGCCGGTCTCGCCCAGGATGCAGACGCGGGATTCGCTGGCGGCGACGCGCTCCACCTGCGCCATCACGCGGCGCATCGCATCGCTGGCCCAGACGATGTGGTGCTTGCCCACACGCTCGCGCAGTTCGCGGTTCTCTTCTTCCAGGCGCGTCAACTTCACCACGTTCGCGAGCGTCAGCAGCAGCTTGTCGGTCGAGAGCGGCTTCTCGAGGAAATCCGCGGCGCCGAGCCTGGTGGCGCGCACCGCCATGGCGATGTGGGCCTGGCCGGACATCATCACCACGGGGGTCGCGATGCCGGCCGCGCGCAGGTCCTCGAGCAGCGAAAGGCCGTCCTTGCCGGGCATGACGACGTCGGAAAAGATCAGATCGAAATGCGCCGAGCCGGCCAGCTCCAGTGCGCGCGCGGCATTGTCGCAGACCGTGGCTTCGTGGCCCGCCAGGCGGAAGGCCCGCGCCAGCGAGGCCAGCGTGTTCACATCGTCATCGACGATCAGCAGGTTGCTCATGGCTTCTCCGGCAGCTCGATGCGAAAAGTGGTGCCGCGGCCTGGCTCGCTTTCGACCGCGATCTTTCCTTTGTGATCGGCCACCACGGATTGCACGATGGCGAGGCCGAGGCCGGTGCCGTGCTGCTTGGTGGTGTAGTAGGGCGTGAAGAGCCGTTCGCATTCCTCTTTCGTCAGCCCCTGGCCGGTGTCGGAAATATCGATCTCCACCGTGCCGTCGCGGCGCGCGGTGCGAATGCGCAAGGTGCCGCCGGAGGGCATCGCGTCGATGGCGTTGAGCGCCAGGTTCTGAAGCGCGCGGCTCAACTGCTCGGGATCGGCTTCGACGAAGCCGGCGTCGGCGGCGCACTCCACTTGCGCCTCGATGGGCGGCCGTCCTGCGGCGTGGAACTGAGCTTCGAAGAGCCGCATGGTCCGGCGGACCAGGTCGTTCACATCGACGCGCTCGAGCTGCGGCGGCGGCATCTTGGCGAAGTCGCTGAAGCGGCCGACGATCTTCTTGAGGTTCGCCAGCTCGGCCAGCAGCGTCTCGGAGCTTTCGCGAAAGACTTCGTCGAACTGGCCGGGCGCCTGCTCCTTCGCGCGCTGCAAATTCTCGATGGTGATCTGGAGCGGGAAGAGCGGGTTCTTCAACTCGTGGGCGAGGCGGCGCGCCAGCTCGCGCCAGGCGGCGACGCGCTCGGCCTGCACCAGGTGGTCGCGCTGCTCGACTAGTTGAAGCGTCATGGAGTTGAAGGCGCGCGCCAGTTCGCCGATCTCGTCGCGCGACGCGATTTCGACACGCGCGTTCCAATTGCCGAGAGCCACTTCGCGCGCGCCCGCGGCCAGCCGCTCGACGGGGCGTGTGATGCGCCGCGCGGCCCAGAAACTGAGCGCCGCGCCGAGCAGGATGCCCGTGAACGCCGCCAGGGCTCCGGTGCGCCGGATCTCGCGCACCAGTGCCGCCAGATCGCGCCGCGAGCTGCCCACCAACAGCACGCCGAGCAGGTTGTTCTCGCGGCCGGTGAGCGGCATGGCCTGAAACGTCTCGGGGCCGTCGGGCCATTCCACCGTCCCGGCGGCGTCGCGAAGGTGCGCCCGAACGCGGTCGATCAAAGGCATGAGCGCGGCGGCGCTCGCGAGCGGACCGGCCTCGTCAGTGAGGACCTGCGCCGGCGGCACGTTGCGATAAAGCAGCGCGCGCATGCCGGTGGGCAGCGGAAACGAGGCCAGGAATTGGCGATCCAGACGGTAGCCGCCCACAATGTACAGGTTCTTCTCGCCTACGCTGACGGTGCGGACCGCAACCAGCGCCAGCGCCGTTTCATCGGGCAGCTCGACGGGCTCGAAGAAGGCGCCCTGCGACTTCCAATCCACCGGCTGCGACACCCACTCCGCCTTGTAACCGAAGCGCGCCGGCCACTGCGCCGAGGAAACGATGGTTCCGTCGTCGGAGATCAGTTCGAGGAAATCGAGGCGGTACGTGGCGGCCAGCGCTCCCGCCTCGTCGACGTACGGCGCCGGGTCCGCGCCGGTGCGGCTGAGATCGATGGCCATGCGCAGCGTGCTCTCCGCGGCAGCCAGCCCTTCGACGCGTTGGACCACTTCGTCGCCGCGCCGGGCGAACTCGCGGCGGAACAGCGCCACGAGCGCGGCGGTGCGCTGGTTGTCGCGTTGTTCGAAGGCGCGCCGGGTCGCCGAAGAGACGATCCACGTCACCAGGCCGGCGGTCAGGATGACGGCCGCGGAGAACGAAATCAGCAACCGCGTGCGGAAGCTCATGGACGCTCCGGGGCCAGCCAGACGTCTTCGAACCGCCATTCACCTGTCTTGAGCAGTCCCGGCGTCTGCCACGTTCGAACGGCCGGCCGTGAAGCGAAGATCTCCGGCAGGTGAACGAGCGGGATGACCCGGAAGTCTTCGACCAGCGCGCGCTCCGCCGCGTAGCACGCTTCGGGCGAGGCCGGATCGGAGATCGCAGGCAGATCCGCAAGACCGAGCGCCGAGGCGAGGCCGGCCAGTGCGTCAGCCGGCTCGACGGAACCGATTCGCACCCGCACCAGCCGCAGGTCCGGCCTCGGCGATTGCGGAGAGACCTGCGGGCGGATGCCGGCTTCGCGCGCGTTGACGGCGATGCGCTCCGCGATGCTGCGGGCGAGCGGATCGCTGCCGTCGAAACCGAGGGTGAGCGCGGCGGAGGGCGGAATGGAGGAAGCCGGTTGGCGTGCACGCGCCGTATCCCGCGCGGTGGGGAACAGGAACGCATATCCGCTCAGCCATTCGGGCAGGAGTCCCCCGGCGGGCTCGCCCTGCTTCTGGAGCAGCACGCTCTGGATGGCGGCGCGATCGATCGAAAGCGACAAGGCCTCGCGCAGCCGCGCATCATCGGCCCCGCGGCCGGGATCGATCACGATGGCGAGCAGCGTCACCGGCGCCGAGGTCCACACCTTCAGGCCGCCCTGCGAGGCGCGCCGCACTTCGCCGGGCGAAAGCTCGACCAGGTCCGCGCGGCCGAGTTCGAGATCGAGGATCTGCTGCTGCGCCGTGCGGCCCATCTGAGCTGCGATGGAATCGAGGAAGGGGCGGCCGTCCCAGTAATCCTCGTTGGCCGAGAAAACGGCGCGCCGTTCGGGCTCCCACTGCGTGATGCGGAAAGGCCCGGTGCCCGATATCGTGCCGCCTGGCCCGCGCAGCACGATCGCGTTGCGCGCCGAGGCTAGCTCGGAGAGAAGTTCCGGCAGCGGATGCTCGGAGCGAATCGCGATGCCGTCGGCGATCGGCCCGGCCGTCCATCCGCTGGCCGACGCGGGGAGCGAGGCGATCACGTTCGCGGGCGTGAGCGGCGTGCCATCGTGGAACTTTACGCCGGGCCGCAGATGGAACGCCCAGCGGTGCAGGCCCGGGCTGCTCTGCCAGGAAACGGCTAGCGCGGGCTGCGGCCGGCCGCGTTCGTCGAGCCGCACCAGGCGCTCGAACACCAGGCCCGCCAGGCCCTCCGGCGCTTCGGCGGGATCGAGCACACGTACCGCCGTCTGCATCTCGATGCGGAGCGTGCCGCCGTAATGGGGCCGCTCCACCGCCTCGACGCGCGCCGGGAGCGCGGCCAGACTAGCGGCTGCAAGAAACCGTAAGAGTGAACGCCGCATACCGTCCCGTTTTCAAGTTGCGTGAAATGGCCACGACGGAGCCCGCGCCGTCCGCCCATTCGTGCATGGCCACGATGGGCCCCAGAAACTCGACCGGCGCGCCCACCGGCGCCGCCTCGCGCTCGACGATCTCGAACGCCTGAACCTGGTCCGGGTCGCCGGATTCACTGGGCTTGGTGGCCAGCACCAGCGGTCCGCGGCCGCATTTGGCCTCGACACCCGCGACGTCGCTGCCCCATCCCGCGAAGGCCGCCAGCGGTTCCAGAGTGGCGCCGAAAAGCTGCGCGCGGCCGTCGATGCCGGCCAGCACCCAGCCATCGCTCGCGCGGGCCGCGGAGAAAAACGGTGGCAGGTTGGGCGCGGTGAAGTAGTTGCGCGGCGCCCAGATTCGGGCGTTGCCGATTTCGAGCGGCCATTCGGGGCCGGGCTCTGCGCCGGGCAGGAACGCCACCATCTCGCCGTTGCCCGCCAGGCGCCCGCGCAAGTCGCGCGGCCACGGCTTGGGAAACTCCACCGGCGTCTGCTTCACGCGGTTCCAACGGCCCTCTTCCTGGCGATAGACCGAGATGCCGGAGGGATCGAGAATCGCCAGGCCGCCCTGGCTGGGCGCGATGTCGAGGACGCAGGCTTCCTGCTCCCACAGCAGCCTCTTCTCGATCACCAGCGGCGCAGCCGCGGCGGCCCGCTCATCTGGCGACGGCGCGCGCTCGAGAATGGCCGCCTCGCGCTTTCCCGCGCGTACGATTTCGGCGACCCACAGGAAGCCCCGTGCGTTCTCCGACAGCGTGACGTTGACGGTGGCGGCATCGGGCGTGGACGCGCGCGAGTGCAGTTCGGCTTCGAGGGCCTGCCGCGCCGGCGCGAAATCCGAGGCCGCGAGCGACGACAGATTGCGGACCGTGAGTTGTGCCGCTTCGCCGGGCTGGAGCGCCGCGCCGACCCTGTGGGCCAGCGCGCGCGCGGAATCGGCGAGCGTTTCGGCCGCGCCCGGAACGGCGAGCATAAGGATCAGGAGAGCGAAGCGCAGCACCGCGCGCCATCATAACACGCGGGGATGGTTCTTTAGCGCCTGGCGCGCCGCGTGGTAGCCGCACATGCCGTGAACACCGGGGCCCGGAGCGGTGGCGGCGGAGCAGATGTAGAGCCCCGGGACCGGCGTCTGGTAAGGGGTGCGCCTGAGACGCAAGATGCCCGCCGCGATGTCGCCGCCCGCAAAGTTCGGATTGTGGCTCTCGATTGCGGCCGGTCCCATCCCGCTGCGCGCGAGGATGCGGCCCCGGAAGCCGGGTGCGAAGCGTTCGATCTGATTCTCGATCCGCTCCAGCATGTCAAAGCGCGAGCCGTTGGGGACGTGGCAGTACGCCCAGGCCGTGTGCATCCCGGCAGGCGCGCGGAGGGGATCGAACAGGCTCGGCTGCACCAGGATGACGAAGGGCCGCTCGGGGCACGCGCCGTTCCAGACCTCGCGTTCCGCGCCGACGATCTCAGCGAGCGTTCCGCCCAGATGCACCGTTGCGGCGCGCGTGCACGCGGCCGCGGTCCAGGGAATCGGCCCATCGAGCGCCCAATCCACTTTGAACGCGCCGGGGCCGTAGCGGTAGCGCTCGAGCTCGCGCCGCCAGGCAGACGGAAGGACGCGGCCCGCGATCTCGAGCAGCGGCTTGGGCGACAGGTCGCAAAGCGTAGCCTGCGCTTGCGGCAGCTCCTCGAGCGAACGGACGCGCGTTCCCGTAACGACCTCGCCGCCAAGCGAGCGCAGGTGCGAAACCAGCGCATTGGCCAGACTCTGCGCGCCGCCCCGGGCGATCGGCCATCCAGCAACGTGCGCCAGCGCTCCCAGCACCAGGCCTACGCCCGCCGACAGCGGCTCTTCGAGCGGCAGCGCGCTGTGAGCCGCCAGGCCCGCGAACAGGGCTCTCGATCGCTGGTCGCGAAACCGCGCGCGCGCCAAGTGGGACGCCGGCCGCAGCGCGCCCCAGGCGAAGCGCGCCAGCGCGAGCGGATGCCGCGGCCACGCGAGCGGCCCCAACACCGAACCCTCTATCCGGGGCCAGTCCGCCGCCACCGAACGAAATAGATCCGAATCGGGCCCGAGCGTTTCGGCTGTGCCATCGTCGAAAGGATGCGCCAGCGCGGCCGGCGGCTCGATCCACTCGAGGCCGTAGCGCTCTAGGGGCAGCGTGCGGAAAAACGGCGACGCCGCGGCGAGCGGAAACACCGCGGAGCAGACGTCATGGATAATCCCGGGAAGCGTCAGCTCGGCCGAGCGCACCCCGCCGCCGGGAACCGGCTCGGCTTCGAACACCGTCACGCGCCAGCCCGCTTGGGCCAGCACGCACGCCGCGGCGAGGCCGTTCGGCCCCGAGCCCACCACGTTTGCGTTCAGAGGCACGCGCCTTCTCAGCGCTCCGCCAGGCTCGCCAGCAACTCGCCCCGCGTCACCGGCGCCGTCCCCAGCTTGCCTACGGCGATGCCGCTCGCGTGGTTGGCGATCTCGGCCGCCTCCGCTGCGCTTGCCCCCGCCGCCAGGGCCAGCGTGAACAGCGCAATCGCCGTATCGCCCGCGCCGGAGACGTCGAAGATCTCCTTGGCGCGCGTCGGCGTGTGGTAGGGCGCGCGGTCCCGCTCGAGCACCAGCATTCCCTGCTCCCCCAGCGTAATCAGAACCGTCGCCGGCGACCACTTCGCCAGCAGGATTTCGCCGGCATGGAGAAGCGCCCGGTCCTGGCCCGGATTTCCCGCCGGATCGGCATAAGCCATTCCGGCGAACTCGAACGCCTCTGCCCGGTTCGGCTTCACCACCGTCGCGCCGCTCCAGCGCAGGGGATTCTTGGGCGTCGGATCGACGGTCAGAATCCTGCCCGCGCGCGTGACCGCCTGCGAGACCCGGTCGGCGAAATCCTGATTCAGAAAGCCCTTGCCGTAATCCGCGACGATCACCGCATCCAGATCCGCCAGCATCCGCTCGAAGCACGCGAGCGCCGCCTCGGTTTGCGCCGGCGTAGGCGGCATCCAGCGCTCCCGGTCCACACGCACCACCTGCTGCTGCCGCGCGACGATACGGGTCTTCACCGTGGTGCGGCGGCCGGCGTCCTCGGCGAGACACTCGACTCCGATCCCCTCGCCGATCAGGAGCTGCCGCAAGCGTTCGCCTTCGGCATCGGCGCCGGTCAGCGCCATCAGGTGGACCGCGCCCGCGAACTCCTTGAGGTTTCGCGCGACGTTGGCCGCGCCGCCCGGATACCAACTTTCGCGCGTGACCTCGACCACGGGCACCGGCGCCTCCGGCGACACCCTTGACACCTTGCCCCACACAAACTCGTCGAGCATCGCGTCGCCGGCCACCAGCACCCGCAGCCGCCCAAACCGCTCGACGGTCGCCCCGAGTTCCTGTGTTTCTGCCTTCACGTAGGCATAAGTATAGCGTGGGGCGCGGCTTGGCGGCCTGCGGGCCGGAACGCGATCCTCGTTTGAACCCGCGGTTGCCCGATTGCGTCTTTTCCATTGTGCACCCCAACCTGCAGCCCTACTTCGACGCAGCGTGGATGGTGCTGGGGCTCATATGGCTGGCCGGAGCGGCGACGGCCAAGCGCACGGCGCGCTCCGCATCCGGGGCCTTCCTCGCCGGCCACTTTCTGCTCCTGGCTGTGGGACTGGCGCTGATCTTTTCGGCGAAGGAACGCGCGGGCCCGCTGGCCTGGCGATTGGCGCCGGACACGCCCGCAGCGGCCTGCACCGGCCTCGCGCTCACCGTGGCGGGAGTGGCGTTCGCCATCTGGGCGCGCATTGTCCTGGGAGGAAACTGGAGCGGGACCGTAACCATCAAGGAAGGTCACACGCTGGTCCGCACCGGACCGTACCGCCTGGTTCGGAACCCGATCTACACGGGTCTGTGGCTGGCCCTCCTCGGCGCTGCGGTCGCCTATGGAGAACTGCGAGGGTTTATTGGGGCTGGAATCGTCTTGCTCGCATGGTGGTACAAAAGCCGGAAGGAAGAGGCGTTCCTAGCCCAGCAGTTCGGCGAACCATACGAAGTCTACCGGCGCGAAGTGAAGTCGCTGATTCCCTTCGTGCTCTAGCGCTACGCCGCGCGCCGCTTCCGAAGAAGGAAGAGCAGTCCCGGCACCAGGAGCACGAGCGAGGCCGGTTCGGGGACCGTGCCAAACACTTCGCTCATCCCGAGCCAGTCGCTGCCACCGTTCATGGACCACGTCGTCGGGGATTGATCTATAACAACGTAATCGCCCGCTGGGACGTATACGTTAGGATAAGCCCACTGGCCTGCGCCGGAGGTGCCTCGGTCCGTAGCAGTCCACCAGTAGAACGTGTCGGTGTCCGTGTCCTCAATGCCCACCATATCGGTCGTCGCAGGGGCAATCCCAGCTTGATGGTAGGTAAAGACTTCCGTGATCAGGGTGGTACTCGTCAGGACAAACGCCGGGCCGGAAGGTGTCCAAGTTACAACGTCGGGATTTGCCGCCTGTGTCCAGGCGCCGCCCGGGTTGACATTGTTCAAGATGGTGTCGGCACTGCAGAGGCTTGCCAAGCCAGCCAGAACCGTTACGAGAATTGCGGACCTGATAATCATCGGAGCGAGTGTACCAGCCCCGGCCCGTTAGATCAAGACTTATGAGTACCGGTACCCTTAAAGCCGTTTGCGTTTGGGTCGATATGCCGACATATGATGAGGCGCAATTTGTGTGCGTGGATTGCAATTTCGGCATGTTTCTTCGCCGGCGCCGCGGAGGCCGCTACCAAGCCTGTGATCCTGGCGCAGCCAGGAAGCCAGACGGCGGACGAGGGGATGCCGGTGACATTCAGCGTGTGGGCCACCGGGGCGCCGGCGCCAACCTACCAATGGCAACGCCTGTCGGGCCTCAACTGGGCCAAGGTAAACTGCGCGGCAGCGGCCTGCACGTTCCCCGTGGCATCCACCGACAATGGGGCGCAGTTCCGCGTGATGGTCGCCAACAGCGCCGGCTCGGTGCCAAGCGCGGTCGCGACGCTGACCGTGAACTTCCTGGACATCCTCGTCCTGCCCACGGCCCAGAAGGTGTGGGCGGGCACCACAGCCCGGCTCTCGGTGACCGTCAAGGCGAATCCGTTGCCCATCGCATACCAGTGGTATCAACTGGTCCCGGGCCAGGCTGCCGCGCCCATTCCCGGCGCGACCACTGCGGTCTATACCACGCCAATCACCACCGCGCAGAACGATCAGAGCCTCTACTGGGTGTCGCTGTGCAACGGGCCCTATACGAAATTCACCAACGCCGTCATCCTGAACGTCGTCTCTCAGGCGCCCACGGTCACTTACCAGCCGAAGAATGTCACCGCGATGGAGGGGACCAACGTCACGTTCACTGTGGCCGTCGCCGCCGCGCCGCCGCCCACTTATCAGTGGCAGACCTTCAACGGCACAGCCTGGGTGAATATCTGGGGCGCCACCGGGACCAGTTACACGCTGGCCGCCTGGTCTTACGAGAATGGCGCGCTATACCGCGCAATGATCTCGAATGCCGCCGGCTCGACGGCCAGTTCCATCGCTACGCTGACGGTTCAATTCCTGGATGTACTGTCCTGGCCTGTCTCGCAACTGGTTGCCGCCGGCAATACCGCGACGTTTTCGGCAGGGGTGATTGCCAATCCCCCGTGCCGGTACCAGTGGTACAGCCAGGCGCCGGGCGGACCGAGCGCGCCCATCGCCGGCGCCACGTCGTCGAGCTACACGACGCCGCCCACCACCATGCAGAATAGCGGAACGTTCTTTTGGGTCACCGCAACGAACGGGCTGCTCACGCGCAGCAGCGGCGGCGCGCGCCTGACGGTTTCCGTTCAAGATCTCACGGTTACGACGCAACCCGCCGACCAGAGCGTGAACGCGGGCGACCAGGTTACCTTCACCGTGGCGGCCCAGGCCAGCATGGCTCCGATCTCTTACCAGTGGTTCAAAAACACGGTTGCGATTCCGGGCGCAACTCAGTCCAGTTACTACATTGCTTATGCAGCGGCGAGCGACGCCGGGAGTTACTCCGCGACCGCCACGAATCCGCTCGGCTCCGTCGCGAGCCGGACGGCCGCACTTACGGTCGGGCCCGGCGGAACCGACATGACGGTGTGGCCGAACTCCGTAAGCCGCGCCAATTCCGATCCCTGGATCGCGCAGAATCACAGCCAGCTTGTGAAAATGCAGCCGCGGTTCCTGGTGATTAACTTCGCCAACGGCATCGCCCTGAACGGCGGCGACAACACCTCCGGAGGCGCCATCTCGCCCGCCCAGATCATAGCGAAAGCCCAGGCCTACTTGGCGGCATTGCAGTACGCCAGCCAGTATCACGCCCGCCTGAACGCGTCCGCACCCGCCTTCCTCGAGCCGATCATCGCGCGGGTTGCCGACTTGCGGGACACGAACGGTCATGCGAATAGTAACTTGTTCCCGCGAGGCCCGGCCAACGCCAAGGGATATCCGGAGGTCGGTTACTACCAGCTCTTCAGCCCGGCCTATGCGCCTTACTGGGGATTCCTGGACCCCAATACGGGTGCCTATCTTACGCTGGCCCAGGCCGCAAACCTAGGCTACTTTCACGACATCATCGTGATCGCCAACCAGGTGGTTGGGGGCGGAACGGCTCCTGCGTCTCAAGTGACCAATAACATTCTCGCGGTGGCGTTCACGGCCCAGGCTTACGATTCGAATCTCGCCGCCATCCCCGGCGAATACGTCAAGAACGGAATCGCGCACAACCGCCAGACGGCCGACATGTCGCAGGCCACGTCCTCCGACGACAACTCGATGCCCTGGACCGGCCGCAGCATGCGAATCTATTTCATGAACGTGGGACAAGGCGTGGGCTGCCTGCTGAACGGCGAGGGAGGCGAGTGGGAATACCGCTATACGCAGTCCAGCGTCTATGCACCGGGAACTCCGTACGACAACGCTACTGTGATCCCGTATATGCAGCCCCTGTTCGAACGGTTCGCCGGCTTCGACATGAATACGCGATACGGCGTGAACTTTCAATCGTTATACGTGGGCGGCGATAACTACACTTACACGAATTGCGGAGGCGCGGCCTGCACCACCTTCAACGCTCCTTCCGCGACTCCTCCGGCGAGTATCTCGAATTACACGGTGGCGGCGGGCAACGTCCACTACCCGCCGGGCGCCGCGAAGAACTCCGACTACTACCCGGCATCGACCGTGCTCTCGAGCATCGAGACCTTCGGAGAAGCCGCGGAAACCGCCGTCCCAATGAACTACCATCTCTGGGACTTCATCAATCAGAACCCGGCCGTAGACGACAGTTGCGGCGGCCACTGGCTGACGTTCTGGTATCAGAACATGCCGGGCCTCGGCAACACGACGGTCGCTCCCGGCGGCCAGGGCCAGCCGATTCTGAACTGGTGGCCGTTCATGTACTACTGAGGGCGCGAGAGGAACCAGGGGCGCCCGGCAAGCTATACTGAGCGACGATGATAAGGAGGGCGACTACTTGAAGCTTGCCGAAGCGCTCGCCGAGCGCGGCGATTGTCAGAAGCGCATCGAAGAGGTCAGGAAGCGGCTGACCCGGTCCGCGAGAGTCCAGGAAGGCGAACAGCCTGCGGAGAATCCCTCCGAACTGCTGGCGGAGCTCGATCGTCTCTTCGGCCGATTGCTCGAGCTTGTCCAAGCGATCAACCGCACCAATTCGGCGACCCCGTTCGACGCGCGGCGGACAATTTCCGACGCCATCGCCGAGCGGGACGCAGTCGGGAAAAAGAGAGACGCCCTGGCCCAACTGGCGGAGGCTGCCAGCACCAGGCAGGACCGTCACACCAAATCCGAGGTGAAGTTCGTTGCAACCGTTTCGGTTGCGGAGTTGCAGAAGCGGGCGGACCGCCTGTCCAGGGAATTTCGCGAGCTCGATACCGGGCTTCAGGAGCTGAACTGGAAGACGGACATCGTTTGAGGCAGTTGGTAGCCGGGCCGATCGGGGCGAGCACAAGCCCGCCCAGGGGTCAAACTGGGACTGGTAGCACCGAAGAGCCGGTGCTGCGGGTTCGATCCCCGCGCTGAACAGCGTATGCTCAGTACGGTCACAATCGTACAGAGACGGCGCATTGTTTACGACCACGTGCTGGCCGATCGGTTGCGGTGAGGGTGGGATCGGGGAAACTCAAACGGAGGCCGTGCGACATGCCGGAACCTGACGCCGCGGTAGCCATCGTCCACGCGCGCGCGCCCGGGGAGCGCGTGCTGCTCATCCGCCGCGCGGAGCGTGAAGACGACCACTGGTCCGGCCATTGGTCCTTTCCCGGCGGGCACCGCGATGCGGAAGATCCGGACCTTGTGCGCACCGCCCTGCGCGAGCTCGAGGAAGAATGCGGAATCCGCCTCGCCCGTCACGACCTCGAAGGCACGCTCGCGCCCGCGCTGGCCCGGCGCCCGCCGCCGTTCGTTCTGGTCGCGCCGTTCGTGTTCGCGATCGATGACGCACGGCCCACGGTTCTCGATCCGCGCGAGGCGGTCGAAGCGGTGTGGGTTCCGCTCAGCCTCCTGCGCGATCCCGCGCGCCACCGCCTGCAACCGGTGCACGGCGCGCCGCCCGGCATGTTGCTGCCCGCCATCGAGCTCAACGGCTGGCCACTGTGGGGATTCACTTACCGCCTGATCGCGGACTGGCTGGGCCTGGCGCCGCAGCACTCGGGCCCTGATGCGGCGCAGTCTGTGCTGGCGTTCCTGCTGTCCTGCGGCTTGAAACTCAAGCGCGGATGGATCGACAGAGTAGCCGAGGTCGGAGGCGCAATCCCGGTGGCCGAAGTCCTCACGGAGTTCTCAAAGCCCGGCGACGGCTTCCCGCCCATGCAACTGCTCGAAGTGAATCCGAACCAGATTCGCCTGATGGACCTGGCATTCGAAGAATACCGGATTCAAGCCGCAGCCTGACGCCCCGCCACCGCTTCGCCCACCGCTTCCTCGAACGCCCCGGCGCTCTCCTCGATCGCCTCCGGAGAAATCACCAGCGGCGGGCAGATTTTCACCGTCGAGCCGAGATGGCCTACCGGCCCGAACATCAGCACGCCTTTCTCCACCGTGCGCCGCACAATGTCGAACGCCAGGTCGCCATCGGGCGTCTTCGTTCCAGGCCGCACGCAGATGACGCCCGCCACCAGCCCCTTGCCCGCCACGAAGCCGATCTGGGGGAAGCGCGTCTGGATCGCCGTGAGCTTGCGGTGCAGCAGCATCCCGTTGACGCGGGCGCGCTCGGCCAGGTTCTCGTTGACGATCAGGTCTATCGAAGCCAGCGCCGCTGCCGCGCAGACCGGATTTCCAGTGTGGGTCGAAGACATGGTGCCCGGCGGGAAAAGGTCCATCGCGTCCGCCTTCCCCGCCACCGCCGCGATGGGCAGCGAAGACGAGAGGCCCTTGCCGAACGTGGCGAGGTCTGGAACCACGCCGTAGTGCTCGAATCCCCACATCGTCCCCGTGCGGCCGAAACCGGCCTGCACTTCGTCGAGCACCAGCAGCGCCTTGTGGCCGCTGCACCATTGCCGCAGCGACTGCACGTATCCGCGCGGCGCGAACGCCGCCGTCCCGCCCTGATACGTTTCCATGATGACGCCGGCCACGTTCTGCGGCTCCGCGCCCTGCTCGCGCAGTTGCCGCTCGAAATGCTCGAACGAAAGCCGTTCGCTCCAGATGCCATCGGGAAATGGGACGTGGACGAAGCCCGGATCCAGGTTGACGATCCATTCCTTGAGCGTGGAAATCCCGCCCACCTGCTGCGCGCCGAGCGTGCGTCCGTGAAACGCATTTTCGAAGGAGACGATGACGTGCTTGGCGCGGCCCCCTTGCCGGACGCCGTAGGCGCGGCACAGCTTGATCGCCGATTCCACCGCTTCCGAGCCGGTCGAGACCAGGAACACCTTTTCGAGCGGCGGCGGCAGCAGCGTGGCCAGACGCTCGACCAGCCGCGCGCGGATCTCCGTCGGGAAGCAATAGTTCGTCAGCAGCTTGCCAGCTGCCTGCGCCGCAATCGCGTCGCGGATTTCATCGCGTCCGTGCCCGGCATTGGCCACCAGGATGCCGGAGGACCAATCGATCCAGCGATTCCCCCAGGCGTCGAAGACCTGGAAGCCCTCGGCGCGATCCCACACCACGGGCGGCAGCCCGCGCATCGAAAGCGGCTCCAGGCGCGCGAGTCTTTCGAGCAGCGGCACCGATTCCGGCACGGGCAGTTCTGTGGCGATGCGCCGGAACTGAGTTTCGACGAAAGGGACACTTCTCGGGGTGAGGTCGAATTCCCGGGGCATGGTGAATGAGTCTATTCTACCCGCCGGGGCCTGCGCCGCGATCGCCTCTTGACCCGTCTACAGCTTCATAGTTCACAATCGCCTCATGAACTCCAAACCGTTCGGCCAAAGATCGACTACCGAGTACACCGGCGACATCGCCTCACCGCCCGAAGCCGTTTTCCCGCTGCTTTGCCCCGTTCGCGAGTATGAATGGCTCGATGGCTGGGCTTGCGAAATGATCTACAGCGAATCGGGCGTGGCCGAGGAGAACTGCATCTTCCGCACTGCCTTCGGCGAGCCCGCCACCTGGAACGTGGACCGTTACGAGCCGCCCCGCAGAATCGAGTTCACCGTGGTCTCTTCCAGTCACGTCTGCCGCCTGAGCATCGCGCTCGAGCCCACCGCCGCTGGAGGAACCAGGATCGTGTGGCGCCGCACCTTCACCGGCCTGAACGAAGCGGGCAACGCGACCGCCGGGGCATGGTCTACCGACCGCGACCGCGACATCACGCGCGCCCTCGATCGCTTCCTCAGGCAATGCGCCGCCAGGAGTGGCGACGCGGCACGCTGAAGCGTGCGCCACGTCTACTCATCTCGGCACATCTTCGCGAACATACAAAATATTGTATAATCTGGATAGTCGGTGGATGTGATCCTCAAGCCGATCGTTTGGATGGGCGACAGCCTCGGTCGCGTGCGCGCCTTTCCGGGGCCGGCTCGCCAGGACGCCGGGTACCAATTGGACCGCGTCCAGCGAGGCTTGGATCCGCGCGACTGAAAGTCCATGAAATCCGTCGGGCTTGGCGTCGCGGAGATACGCATCCACGCGGGCGGCGAATATCGCGTGCTTTATGTTGCAAGCTCAAAGGAAGCCATCTATGTGCTCCACGCGTTCCTGAAGAAGACCCGAAAGACGCCCGCCAGAGAGATCTCGCTCGGGAAAGAGCGCTACAGGAGCCTGCTTCGGGAGGAGGATCGGAAATGAGGACTGCCCCTGCGAAAGCAACCGCGAACGTGTTTCGCGATCTCGGATTCCCGCCCGCTGAGGCCGAGAACCTCCGCATTCGAGCGGCCATGATGAACGCGCTGATCGCGCAAATCGAGAAGAGAGCACTCACCCAGGCGCAGGCCGCCAAGCTGCTAGGCGTGACCCAGCCCCGCATATCGGATCTTATGCGCGGCCGCCTCCATCTCTTCTCGATCGACGCGCTGGTCAACTTCCTCAGCGCCGCCGGCTTGCGCGTAACCGTGCGGGTCAGCAGAGCGGCCTGAGCACCAGTCACGAACCTCAGAGCCCTGATTCCCTCAGCCTCTGCATCCTCTTGGGAATTTACGCCCGCCCTGATCCCGCCACCCCGCTCTACACTACCCCCGGAACCGCATGTCCCGCGCGCCCAAATCGACGCCTCGGCACGCACCCAAGACCCAAAATACCAAACGAACCCAATCGCGCCCAACCCAAGTAGCCTCAATGGGATACAACGGCCCTTACGCCTTCACTCCCTCTCGCGCGTGGATCTCCTGCAAGCTCCATACACGGATCGGGTCCCGCCGCCGCGATGCGATCGCCTCGGCCGCCGCGCGCGCGCCGCTCATCGTGGTGATGCACGGAATCCGGTGCGCCAGGGCCGTCCTGCGGATGGCCTTCTCGTCGCTGAACGTGTGCCCGCCGGTGGTGGTGTAAATCACCAGAGTGATCGACCCCGCCTTCAGTTTGTCCACCGCGTTCGGCCGCCCCTCGTTCACCTTGAGCACGGTCCGTGCCGCGACGCCCGCCGCCCTCAGCGCCGCCGCCGTCCCGCGTGTCGCCGCGATCTCGAAGCCGTATTCGGCGAACGCGCGCGCCACCTCGGCCGCGCCGGCCTTATCGGCCTCGTTCACGCTGATGAAGAGCGTCCCCTTGTCCGGGATCGGAGTGCCCGCGCTCAACTGCGCCTTGGCGAAGGCCTCGCCGAAATTCTCGCCCACGCCCATCACTTCGCCTGTCGAGCGCATCTCCGGCCCCAGCGCCGGGTCCACGCCGGGGAATTTCGAGAACGGGAACACCGGCGATTTCACGAAGAACTGCGGCACCGGCAGCACGCCGCTCGTCCGTCCGCCCGTCAGGTGCCCCAACTCGCCCAGCTTCTTGCCGAGCATCAGCCCCACCGCGATCTTCGCCAGCGGCACGCCCGTCGCCTTGCTCACGTAAGGCACCGTCCGCGAAGCCCGCGGGTTCACCTCCAGCACGTACACCTTCCCGCGCTGCACCGCGTACTGCACGTTCATCAGCCCGATCACGTTCAGCGCGCGCGCCAGGCGCTCCGTGTAATCCCGCACCGTGGCCAGCGTCTCCGCCGCCAGCGAATACGGCGGCAGCACGCAGGAGCTGTCGCCCGAATGCACGCCCGCTTCCTCGATGTGCTCCATGATGCCGGCCACCAGCACGTCCGTGCCGTCGCCCAGCGCGTCCACGTCGATCTCGGTCGCGTTCTCCAGGAACCGGTCCACCAGCACCGGCCGGTCCTGCGAGAACACCACCGCTTCGCGCATGTACCGCCGCACCGTGTCCTCGTCGTAGGCGATCGCCATGGCGCGCCCGCCCAGCACGTAGGACGGCCGCACCAGCACCGGGTACCCGATCCGCCGCGCCACGGCGCACGCTTCTTCCACGCTCGTCGCCGTTCCGTTCTCGGGCGACGGAATCCCCAGCCGGTCGAGCAGCGCGCCGAACAGCTTGCGATCCTCCGCCAGGTCGATATTCGCCGGGTCGGTGCCGATGATCGGAACGCCCTGCGCCTTGAGCGGCAGCGCGAGCGTCAGCGGCGTTTGCCCGCCGAACTGCACGATCACGCCGTCCGGCTTCTCAGTGTCGTAAATGTTCAGCACTTCTTCGAGCGTCAGCGGCTCGAAATACAGCCGGTCCGAGGTGTCGTAATCGGTCGAAACCGTCTCCGGATTGCAGTTCACCATGATCGATTCGACGCCGAAGTCCTGCAACGCGAAAGACGCGTGACAGCAGCAGTAGTCGAACTCAATCCCCTGCCCGATCCGGTTCGGCCCGCTGCCCAGGATCATGACCTTCTTGCGGTCCGAAGGATCGGCCTCGCACTCGCTTTCGTAGCTCGAATAGAGGTACGGCGTGAAGCTCTCGAACTCGGCCGCGCACGTATCCACGCGGTTGAACACGGCCCGCACGCCCACCTGCTTCCGGTGCGCGCGCACGGCCAGCGGATCGGCCTTCCACAAAGCAGCCAGGCGCCGGTCCGACACGCCGTCGCGCTTGGCTTTCGCCAGCCGCTCGCGCGAAACCGTTTGCAGCGTTTCGGCAGCCAGGTCCTGCTCGTAGGCGACGGCCTCGCGAACCTGTTCCAGGAACCACGGGTCGATGGCGGTATATTCGTGCACCTGCTCCACCGTGTAGCCGCACTCGAAAGCGAACCGTATGTACGCGAGGCGATCCGGGTTCGGCGTAATCAGTTTGCCCGCGATCAGCTCCTTGTCGTAAACATCGGTCGAAGACGACTTGCCGCTCTCCAGGCTCCGCATGCCCTTCCCGAGCGCCTGCTTGAAAGTGCGCCCGATGGCCATCACTTCGCCCACCGATTTCATCTGCGTCCCCAGCACGCTCACGGACCCGGGGAATTTCTCGAACTGCCATCGCGGGATCTTCACCACCACGTAGTCGATGGTCGGCTCGAAACACGCCGGCGTCTTCTTCGTGATGTCGTTCGAAATCTCGTCCAGGCGATAGCCCACCGCGAGCTTGGCCGCAATCTTCGCGATGGGGAACCCGGTGGCCTTCGAAGCCAGCGCCGAGCTGCGCGAAACGCGCGGGTTCATCTCGATGATCACCATGCGTCCAGTTTCCGGGTTTATGGCGAACTGCACGTTCGATCCGCCGGTATCGACGCCGATCTCCCGCAGGCACTTGATGGCGGCGTCGCGCATCATCTGGTATTCGCGGTCCGTCAAAGTCTGCGCCGGCGCCACCGTGATCGAATCGCCCGTGTGGACGCCCATGGGATCGAAGTTTTCAATGGAGCAGACGATGATGGCGTTATCCGCCAGGTCGCGCATCACCTCCAGCTCGAATTCCTTCCACCCGAGCACGCTCTCTTCGACCAGCACTTCGTGAACCGGCGAAAGGTCCAGGCCCTGTTCGAGCAGCTCCACCAGCTCTTCGCGGTTGTATGCGATGCCGCCGCCGGTGCCGCCCAGCGTGAAGCTCGGCCGCAGGATGACCGGGTAGGCGATGCGTTCGGCGAACTCGAGGCCGTCATCGAGGTTGTTCACCAGCTTCGAATCCGGGCACTCCAGGCCGATGCCACGCATGGCGTCTTTGAACATCAGCCGGTCTTCGGCCTTCTTGATGGCGTCGATCTTCGCGCCGATCAACTCGACTCCATAGCGGTCCAGCACGCCCGCCTCGGCCAGCTCCATCGAGAGGTTCAGCCCGGTCTGCCCGCCCACGGTCGACAGCAGCGCGTCGGGCCGTTCCTTGCGGATCACCTCTTCGAGGAACGCCAGGCTCAGCGGCTCCACATAGGTGCGATCGGCCAGGTCCGGGTCGGTCATGATGGTGGCCGGGTTGGAATTCACCAGCACCACTTCGTAGCCATCCGCCTTCAGCGCCTTGCACGCCTGCGTGCCCGAATAATCGAACTCGCAAGCCTGCCCGATCACGATAGGACCGGAACCCACGATCAGAATCTTGTGGATGTCAGTGCGTCTCGGCATGGGTCAGCCCTGACCTCTCATCAGCCGCTTGAAATCTTCGAACAGGTACAGCGAATCGTGCGGCCCCGGCGCGGCCTCCGGGTGATACTGAACCGAGAAGACCGGCTCGCGGCGGTGGCGGAAGCCTTCGAGCGTCCCATCGTTCAGGTTGACGTGCGTCAGCTCGATGTCGGCCGGATTGAGAGACTCGGGGTCCACTGCGAAGCCGTGATTGTGCGACGTGATTTCGACGCGCCCAGTCACTTTGTTCAGCACCGGGTGATTCGCTCCCCGATGGCCGAACTTCAGCTTGTAGGTCCGGCCGCCGAGCGCCAGGCCGAGCAGTTGTTGGCCCAGGCAGATGCCAAAAATCGGCTTCTTGCCGATGATCTTCCGGATATTGGCGATCTGCGCAGTCAGCGGCTCGGGATCGCCCGGCCCGTTCGAAAGGAACACTCCGTCGGGATGGAGCGCGAGCACGTCTTCGGCCGAGGTCAGCGACGGCACCACGGTCACGCGGCAGCCCGAATGCACCAGCCGCCGCAGGATGTTCCGCTTGATTCCGTAGTCGTAGGCCACCACGTGGAACTCCGGCGCCGCGGCCCGGCCCCAGTCCTCAGACGGCGAGCAGGCATCCACGTCCTGGTCCCACTCGTAGCGCTTTTCGGTCGAAACGCGCGTCGCCAGATCCAGGCCGGCCATGGTGGGAATCGAGCGCGCCTTCTCCACCAGTTCCTTCGGATCGCCGCCGGCGGTAGAGAGCACTCCTCGCATCACGCCGCGCGTCCGCAGGTGGCGCACCAGCGCGCGCCCGTCGATTTCCGCGATCACCGGAATGTTGGCCGCTTCGAGAAAACGGTTGGCGTCTTCGTCCCGCCGCCAGTTGCTGGCGATGGGCGAGAACTCCCGCACCACCAGCCCCTCGATGTACGGGCGGGCCGACTCGCTGTCCCAGTGATTGGCGCCGTAGTTCCCGATTTGGGGATAGGTGAGGACGACGATCTGGCCGCAGTAGGAAGGATCCGTGAAGATTTCCTGGTAGCCCGTGATCGCCGTATTGAAGACAACTTCTCCGGAGCTCTCCGTGCGCGCACCAAAACTACTGCCCTCGAAGACCGTCCCGTCTTCCAGGGCCAGGATCGCACTATTCAAACCGGTAGTCCTCCAGGTTCAGCTTGGGCCTGCTGGGGTAACCCTTATTTGACCATGTTGCGCGGCCGGCTTCAACATCGGGGTGGGAGCGCCGCTGGGGCGCTGGTACGGGGCGGCGGCTCGGTGGCGCGCCGCCCCGGAAGACTTCTCTCAGACCAGTTTCACTTCCTCCGCTTGCAGCCCCTTCGGGCCCTTCTTTACGGAGAACTCGACTTGCGCACCCTCATCGAGCGACCGGTAGCCGGAAGACTCGATGGCGGAGTAGTGCACAAACACGTCCTCGCCTGTTTCTCTTTGAATGAAGCCGTACCCCTTGGCTGCATTGAACCACTTCACTACGCCTTTTTCCTTCATCTCAGATCCTTCTTATGCGACTCCGGGTCGGTGCCCTCGTGGGACATCCGCAACCTCGATCGCGGTATTCTCAGCGGCCAGACCCCAGGCAGACCAAAAGCGTCGCCCGGCGTCAAATGCTCCTAAACCTTATACCACAAACGGGTACCGAATATCCGGGAAAAGCGGGCGAGGAGCCGAAGAACATCCCCCAAGTGGGCGAAAACCGGCCCCGAACCAACGGAACAGAGGCCCCCAAACTGTCGTATCTTGAGGCATGAACAGAACTTGCCTGGCGATCGCCGCCGGCGCTGCGCTCATCGCGGCGGGCTGCGGCCCCTATGAGCAGCCGCAAGAGACCATGGACTCGCGGTCCGTGGAACTTGGCGGCGCCGAATCGGCGAAGGTCCAGGTGGACCTGAGCGCCGGCGAGTTGTGGGTGGAAGGCGGCAGCCTCAGGCTGCTCGATGCCGACTTCCAATACTCGCTCCGTTCGTGGCGTCCGGAGATCAAGTACGACGTCAGCGGCGGCCGCGGCTACCTCACGGTCCGCCAGCCGCCCGTCCATGGCTTCAACACCGGCAAACGGGAGAACCGCTGGGACTTACGCCTGAACGACAAAGTCCCCATCGACCTGCGGGTCAATGTGGGCGCCGGCAAGGGCACTTTCAAGCTCTCCGGCACGGCGCTGCGCCGCCTGGAAGTCGAGATTGGCGCTGGCGATCTCCAGCTTGACCTGACCGGCGGCTGGGACCACGATCTGGACGCGCAGATTCGCGGCGGTGTGGGCCAGGCCACCGTGAGGCTGCCGCGCGGCGTGGACGTACGGGTCACGGCCACTGGCGGCCTGGGCGGCATCAGCGCGGAAGGCCTCCACAAGGAAGGCGGCTACTACGTCAACGACGCCTACGGTAAGTCCGACATACACTGCCGCGTCACCGTCACCGGCGGCATCGGCCAGATCAATCTGATCGGGTAAGGGGCTCGATTCCCCTTGTGTAGCGGGCCGTTTTGAGGTATTTGTCGATTAGTGCCGAACATAACCCCGGCAGTTCTGTCGCTTTGCATTCTCGTTCCTTGCGCCTGCGCGCAGGATTTTAGCGGGAGCTGGAGGCTGAAGTCGTCGCACGCCGAAGCCGGCGCGTTGCCCGAGCAGCCGGCTGCCGCGATCGAGATCGAACAGCACGGCAACGCCGTACGCTGCGCCGCGGGGGCGGCCCACTGGTCGTTCACGCTCGATGGCGCCGAGACCCGCGCCAGGGTCGGGCAGCGCTCCTTCAACACCGTCGCAAAATGGGAAGGGCCGGCGCTGCTGATCAACACAATTGTGAACGGACCGGGCGCGAATTACACGCAGATGGACCGCTGGACCATCTCCCGGGACGGACGCGTGCTGACGGTCTCGCGGGAAATCGCGGGCCGGGATGTGGAAGCCACCCTGATTTACGAGAGGGCGGGCGCACAGCCTGAGGCGCCTCCGCAGATGGAGCCGCCCGCGGGCGGCACGTTTTCCGCACGGCCGCTGGGGACCACCGTGCTCCCCGCCTCGCCCAAGCCGGCTGAATACACCGTTGACGCCGGCACGCGGGTCCCGCTCGTTCTGCTCAGCACCGTGAGCACACAGCATTCACAGGAGGGTGACCGGGTCTACCTGCGCACCGCCTACCCGATCGCCTCGAAAGGCGTCGTGGTGATTCCGCCGGGCAGTTACGTGGCCGGCACGCTGACCTTCGTCAAGCAGCCGGGACGAGCCAAGGGCCGCGGTGAGTTGTTCATCCACTTCGATTCGCTGACACTGCCGAACGGCGTCACCCGCGACTTCCGCGCGCGCGTGGACCAGGTGGACGGCTCAACGCACGCCAGCGTGGACGGCCCGGAGGGAGCCATCAAGGCCGACAGCAACAAGGGCGAAAACGCCAAGACGGTGGGAGAGACCACGGCGGCCGGGGCCTCGGTGGGAGGGATAGCGGGGGCGGCCTCCGGACATGCGGGGCTCGGGCTGGGCGTCGGCGCGGCGGCCGGGGCGGCGACGGGATTGGCGAGGGTGCTGCTGTCGCGCGGGCCCGATACCGTGCTGGCGCAAGGCAGCACCGTGGAGATGGTTCTCGACCGCCAACTGGTCTTCACCGCCGACGACTTGCCGCACTCCTTCCGGAGAGTGCGGTAGTAGGTGGTACTGGCCGTACGGGCTAGTACTCAATTCCCGATTGCTAGTGGCGGCACTTCCGGCGATAATGTAGATGTTCAGGTACAGCCTTATCTTTATGACTGCCAGCGCGGTTCGGGAGCTATCGTAAATGAAACGCGTAGGTTCTGACGAGCCGTTGCGTTGTTCGTTCTGCCATAAGAGCCAGGATGTCGTGGGGAAGTTGATTTCCTCCCCAAGCGACTACCCGCGCGCCTATATCTGCGATGAGTGCATCGCCGTTTGCAACTCCATCCTGGAAGACGACCGGCACGATTCGCCTTACGCGGCGCCGCACAAACTCCCTAAGCCGTTGGAACTTAAGGAGTACTTGGATCAGTACGTGATCGGGCAGGACTCCACGAAGAAGAAGCTGGCCGTCGCCGTCTACAACCACTACAAGCGCATCCACATGAACAAGCAGCGCAGTGGGGATGTGGAAGTGGCCAAGTCCAACATCGTGTTGATGGGTCCCACCGGGTCAGGGAAGACGCTGCTGGCGCAGACGCTTGCTCGCATCCTCGACGTGCCGTTCGCCATTGTGGACGCGACCACCCTGACCGAAGCGGGCTACGTGGGCGAAGATGTCGAAAATATCATCTTGCGCTTGCTCCAAAACGCCGACTGGGACGTTCAGCGCTGCCAGCAGGGCATCATCTACATCGACGAAATCGATAAGATCAGCCGAAAAGATGAAAATCCGTCAATTACCCGCGACGTTTCGGGTGAGGGAGTCCAGCAGGCGCTCTTGAAGATTCTGGAAGGCACGGTAGCCAACGTTCCGCCGCAGGGCGGCCGCAAGCACCCGCACCAGGAATTCACGCCCGTGGACACGACGAACATCCTGTTCATTTGCGGCGGCGCTTTTGTGGGACTCGAGAAGATCATCGCGCGGCGCGTCGGCAAGAAGTCGATGGGCTTCCTGGCTCCGGAACAGGACGGCGCAACGCCGTTCTACACCAATCCGGGCAAGCGCGATATCGACCTGCTCGAGCGGATACAGCCCGTCGACCTCATCAAGTTCGGCTTCATTCCCGAGTTTATCGGCCGCTTGCCCGTGATCGGCATTCTGGAAGATCTGGACAAAGCGGCCCTGATGCAGATCCTCACCAAGCCCAAGAATGCCATCGTCAAGCAGTACCAGCGTTTGTTTGAATTCGAAAATGTTAGACTGAGATTTAGTGACGACGCGCTGGAGGCCATCGCAGCGCTTGCGATGGAGCGTAAGGTGGGGGCCCGGGGCCTGCGCATGATTCTGGAAGAGCTGATGCTGGATCTGATGTACTATCTCCCTTCATACAAGAAGATTCGCGAGTTCCTCGTAACCAAGGAGATGGTGATGGCCCAGAAGATCAGCCTGGCGTTGCTCGAGAAGGCTGGGTAGAGAGTTTCTGGGACGCCGTTTCCTTCGTCCGCTTGCATCCGTAATCCCAACTGGCCTGAACGTGAAGTGGGGAGGCTGGTGCATTTCCAGTGCGCCGGCCGGCGAATGAAAGACTGAGATGCTTACATCCAAAGAAAAGACCGACACGACAAGACGTCTCCCGATGATGCCCGTGAGGGACGTGGTGATCTTTCCGCACATGATGACTCCCTTCGTGGTGGGGCGCGATTCGAGCGTGCGCGCCCTTGAGGAGGCGCTAGGCGGGGACAAACGGATTTTCCTGGCGACGCAGCACGACGCCTCGATCGACGAGCCGCGGCCGGAAGAGATCTACGGCGTGGGGACCATTGTGAGCATCGTGCAGAGCCTGCGCCTGCCCGACGGCAACATCAAGGTCCTGGTGGAAGGCATCGAGCGGGGCAAGATCGTCTCGGTGAGCGACGACGAGGGCTTTTTCCGTGCGGTGGTCAAAGTGGCGCACTTCAAAGTGGAGCCGGGCCCGCAACTGGAAGCCTTGGTTTCGCGCGTCACCACGCTGTTCGAGCAGTACATCAAGCTCAGCCAGAACCTGAATTACGAGACGATGATCGCGGCCATACGGGTGGACGACCCGGGCAAGCTGGCCGACACGATCGGCGCCAATCTACAGCTCACCATCGAAGAGAAGCAGGAACTGCTCGAGATTTTCGATCCTATCGACCGGCTGACGCGCGTCGCCGAGATGCTCGATATCGAGATCGAGAAACTGAACGTCGATCGCACGATCCAGGGCCGCGTGAAGCGCCAGATGGAGCGCGCTCAGAAAGAGTATTACCTCAACGAGAAGATCAAGGCCATCCAGAAAGAACTGGGCCGCGGCGAGAAGAGCGAGATCGACGAGCTGAAGAAGAAGATCGAGACCGCGGGGATGACCAAGGACGCCTTGGAGAAGGCGCTCGCGGAATTGAAGCGCCTCGAGAACATGCCGCCGATGTCGGCCGAATCGACGGTCTCCCGCAACTACCTGGAGTGGCTGCTGGCGGTGCCGTGGAAGCAGAAGTCGAAGGAGATCCGCGACCTGAAGTTCGCCGAGGAAGTGCTGGAATCCGATCACTACGGCCTGGAGAAAATCAAGGAAAGAATCCTTGAATTCCTGGCGGTGCGGCGGCTGGTGAAGAATCCGCGCGGTTCGATCCTGTGCTTCGTGGGCGCGCCGGGCGTGGGCAAGACGTCGCTCGGCATGTCGATCGCCAAGGCCACCGGGCGCAAGTTCATCCGGCTCTCGCTCGGCGGCGTGCGGGACGAAGCGGAGATCCGCGGGCACAGGCGCACGTATATCGGCGCGCTGCCCGGCCAGATCATCCAGATGATGCGCAAGGCCGGTACGCGGAATCCGGTGTTCATGTTGGACGAAGTGGACAAGATGTCGATGGATTTCCGGGGCGACCCGTCGGCGGCGCTGCTCGAGGTGCTGGACCCCGAGCAGAACTTTATGTTCATGGACCACTACTTGGACGTAGAGTACGATCTGAGCCAGGTGTTCTTCATCGCGACGGCGAACGTGCTGCACACGATTCCGCCGGCATTGCAGGACCGCATGGAAACGATCCGGCTGTCCGGCTACACGGAACTGGAGAAGCTGGAGATCGCCAAGAGATTTCTGGTGCGGAAGCAGATGAAGGAGACCGGCCTCTCCGAGAAGCTGGTGGAATTCGCCGACGACGGACTGATGAGCGTGATCCAGTACTACACGCGGGAAGCAGGCGTGCGCAACCTGGAGCGCGAGATCGGCAACATCTGCCGCAAGGTGGCGCGGCGGACGGTGAACGCGATGGGCGCCGAGGGCAAGGACGGTCAAGAGAAGCCGCAGCCGGAGCAGCCGCTAGCCGTGGTGGACGGGGAGGCGGTTCCGGAGTACCTGGGGCCCATGAAGTTCCGCGACCTCGAAGCCGATAAATGCAATGAGATTGGGGCGGCGGTCGGGCTGGCATGGACCGAGGTTGGCGGCCAGATTCTGACCACCGAGGCCACCATCATGGATGGCAAGGGGAAGCTGACTACCACGGGGAAATTGGGCGACGTGATGCAGGAGTCCGCGCAGGCGGCGATGAGCTACATCCGGTCGCGCGCGCATTTGATGGGCTTGCCACGCGATTTTTACCGCAACCTGGACATTCACGTGCACGTCCCAGAAGGCGCGATCCCTAAAGACGGCCCTTCGGCGGGGATCACGCTGGCCACGGCAATCGTAAGTGCACTGACGAGGATTCCCGTGCGGTGCGATCTCGCGATGACCGGCGAGATCACCTTGCGGGGCCGTGTGCTGCCCATCGGCGGGTTGAAGGAAAAGCTGCTGGCAGCGCGCCGCCATGGGATTCGGGAGGCGATCGTCCCCCGGGATAACGAGAAGGATCTGCCGGACATTCCGGAGGCGGTGCGCGGGGAGATGAAGCTGCACTTCGTCGAGTCGATGGACCAGGTGCTCAAGATCGCCCTGGAGCGGGAGATCATCGCACTGCCTCTGTCGCCGTCGGGCGGGGTGGAACTGGCGGCCCAGCCGAGCGAAGAGAAGTTGCATTAGGAGAACGCGGCGTCTGGCCGCCGGGGCGGGGAGACCGCCGTCCGACGGCCGCCCGGCGGCCAAGGGCCGCCACCCTGTGAACGCACAGTATATAATTGGAGCAGCCCACCGGGAGCAGTTTCCACCCGAGGAACTACCTGAAGTTGCGTTTCTCGGCAGGAGCAACGTGGGCAAGTCCAGCCTGCTGAACTGCCTGCTTGGAGGCAGGCAACTGGCCAAAACCAGCAGAAAGCCCGGTTCGACAAGACTGATTCACTTCTATCGCGTGAACGGGGAGTTCTGTTTCGTGGATTTGCCCGGCTACGGTTACGCCCATGTTCCCCAGCAGACGAGCGAGAGCTGGAGGCAGTTGGTCGAGGCGTATCTGCTCGACCGGAAGGCCCTGGCGCTAGCGATCCTGCTGGTGGATCTGAGGCGCGGGTGGATGGAGCAGGACCTGGAGCTCAGGCGGTGGCTGGAGTTTCACGAGCGGCGGCACCTGGTTGTCGCGACGAAGGTTGACAAGCTGAACCAATCTGGACAGATTCGCGGTCTGGAAGCCTTGGGGCGCCCAGCGGGCGCGGACGGGCCGCCCATGCCGTTCTCGGCCATAACCGGCCGGGGAGTAAGGGAGATTTGGCAAGCCATATGGAAAACCCAGAAGAAATCGTAGACCCAACCCCAACGCAGGAGGAAAAGCCCGAGGCGCCAGCGCAAACGCAAACGCCCCCCGCCGGCGCCCCTCCGCAAGCAGGCGCCCGCAAGGGGCGCAACGCGGGACAGGGGGCAGCCCCGCCGCAGAAGAACGGCACCACCACGGCGGCGATCACGCTCGACCTGGTGGCGCTGAAGGACATGAGCATACAGCAGCTCAACACCATCGCCAAGGACCTGGGGCTGACCGGAGTCTCCGGCCTGCGCAAGCAGGAAGTCATTTTCAAGATCCTACAGGCGCAGGCGGAAAAGAGCGGGCTCATCTTCTCCGAGGGCGTGCTCGAATGCCTGCCCGACGGTTTCGGCTTCCTGCGCGCGCCGGAGTACAACTACCTGCCGGGTCCGGACGACGTTTACGTCTCGCCGTCCCAGATTCGCCGCTTCGATCTGCGGACCGGCGACACGATTTCCGGCCAGATCCGTCCGCCGAAAGAGGGCGAGCGTTACTTCGCGCTCATCAAGGTGGACGCCATCAACTTCGAGCCGCCCGAGGAATCGCGGAACAAGATTTTCTTCGACAACCTCACGCCGCTTTACCCCAACGAGCGGGTGAAGCTGGAGACGGCCAAGGACAACTACTCGGGCCGCATCATGGACCTGCTGACGCCGCTCGGCAAAGGCCAGCGCGGGCTGATCGTCTCGCCGCCGCGCACCGGCAAGACCATGCTGCTGCAATCGATCGCGAACTCGATCACGGCGAATCATCCGGAGATCATCCTGATCGTGCTGCTCATCGACGAGCGGCCGGAGGAAGTGACCGACATGCAGCGCTCGGTTCGCGGGGAAGTCATCAGCTCGACCTTCGACGAGCCGGCAGCGCGGCACGTGCAGGTGGCCGAGATGGTGATCGAGAAAGCCAAGCGGCTGGTGGAACACAAGCGCGACGTGGTGATCCTGCTCGATTCCATCACGCGCCTGGCACGCGCCTACAACACCATCGTCCCGCCATCGGGCAAGGTGCTCTCGGGCGGCGTGGATTCGAACGCGCTGCAGCGGCCGAAGCGGTTCTTCGGCGCGGCGCGCAACATCGAGGAAGGCGGCTCGCTGACCATCATCGCGACGGCGCTCATCGACACGGGCAGCCGCATGGACGACGTGATTTTCGAAGAGTTCAAGGGCACCGGCAACCAGGAGATCCACCTGGACCGCAAGCTGGTGGACAAGCGCGTTTTCCCGGCCATCGACATCAACAAGAGCGGCACCCGCAAGGAAGAGCTGCTCCAGCCGAAGGAAGAGCTGACGCGGGTGTGGGTTCTGCGCAAAGTGGTTTCGCCGCTCTCGCCGGTCGAGACCATGGAGTTGCTGCTCGACCGGCTCTCGAAGACCCGCACCAACGCGGAGTTTTTGAATTCGATGAACGGATAGGAGCGGCGCGCAGGGCTTGAGCCGTCGCGGGCCATTCCTCTTGACGGAATACGCGATGCGTCATAAACTGGGTCTGGATCCGTTCGTTTGCCGTGACACCGAAGGGCTGTTTCAGGATCGGGTTGTGCCCCGGTTCCGGACGATGGAACGCGCGGCACGGCGCAAACTGTTGTACCTTCACGCAGCGGAGCGTTTGGAGGATCTTCGCGTTCCACCGGGTAACCGGCTCGAAGCGCTCCGGGGCGACCGTGCGGGGCAGTATAGCATTCGGATCAACGATCGGTGGAGGATCTGCTTCGTCTGGCACGGCGGCGAGGCGAATGAAGTCGAAATTGGGGACTACCACTGAGGGCGACTATGGCTAGGATTGCGAAGCTTCTCGACCCGATCCATCCCGGCGAGATTCTGAGCGAGGAGTTTATGAAGCCGCTCGGCATCAGCATTAACCGGCTCGCCCGAGATCTGCATGTGCCTCCGAACCGTATCCACGGAATCGTCCACGGAGCGCGCGCCGTCACGGCGGACACCGCCTTGAGGCTGGGAACCTATTTCGGGGTGGTGCCCAAGACGTGGTTGAATCTGCAATCCGAGTACGATCTTCGTGTCGCGCGCAGGGCCGTCGGCGATGAGATCGGCAAGACAGTGCGAAAGCGCGAAGCCGCTTAGCGCCCCGCCGCTATCGCCCCGACGATCCGAATCCGCCGCCGCCGCGAGTGGTGTCGCTGAGGTCGGCTTCCTCCCATTCCACTCGCTCGTAGCGCGCTACCACAAGCTGGGCGATGCGCTCGCCGCGGGCGATGCAGTAAGGCTCGCGGCCCAGGTTCAACAGAATCACGCGGATCTCGCCGCGGTAGCCCGGATCGATGGTGCCGGGGCTGTTGGGCAGGGTGATGGCGTGCTTCAGCGCGAGGCCGCTGCGCGGGCGGATCTGCGCCTCGAAGCCCGGCGGCAGCTCGATGGCGAGGCCCGTGCCGACCGCCTGCGGCTCGCCGGGCGCAAGCACCGCATCGGCTACGGCTCGCAGATCGAGCCCGGCGTCCTCCTGGGGCCCGTGGGCGTACTCGGGCAAAAACGCATTGGCGTCGACACGTTTGATCTTGACTCGCATAGGCTTCTCACAGCATAGCCCGCGCCGTGCCATAATTCACGCATGACACGCTACAACTGGGCGTCGGTGGAGCGGGAGCAGGTGACCCCGTTGTTCGCGCGGCGGGTGATTCACGGCGAGAAGATCACTATCGCGCGCATCGAGCTTGGCAAGGGCTGCCTGGTGCCGGAGCACGCGCACGCGAGCGAGCAGATCACGATGCTCAAGCAGGGGCGCCTTCTGTTCCGGATGCCGGGACGCGAGACGACGCTCGAAGCGGGCGACGTGCTGCACATCGCCGCGAACGAACCGCATTCGGCGGAAGCGCTCGAGGACTGCCAGGTCACGGACGTGTTTTCGCCGGTGCGTGAGGACTGGCGCAGGGGCGACGACGCGTATCTGCGGAAGTAGTTTTAGGCCGGCCAGGCGCCCAGGATTCTGCGGAGGAACACCAGTTCGCCGAGGTGGAAGGCGTTGTGGTCGGCCACCAACAGGGCTTCGCGGAGAATGGTCTGCCCTTCGCCGTGGGGAATGCGGGCGTAGAGGTCGGTCTTCGGGTTTTTCACCAGACGCGCCATCGCCGCCAGGTCCGCGTGGAACTTTTTCACGCTCGCGTTCCAAGCGCGGACGGTCGGCGGCGCCTCCGGCTGAGGCCAGTAGCCGTACGGCCATTCGGGCGAAACGTGTTTGGGATTGCGGCTGAACTCGAGTATGTCCCGCTGCGCGATGCGCATGTGCTCGACGAGTTCCCAGGCCGAGTGCGGCGCGTCCTCGGGTTTCGCGCCCCGCAGCCGCGCCGGCAGCCCCTCAACGGCTTTATCGAAGTTGACGTGCGCTCCGCCGCCCTGAAGCAGGTAGAGCAATTGATCGCGCAACACTTTGTCGTGTCCCGCCATTTCCCCCTCCTGTCGTCAGTCTAGCCGCTTGTGGAAGCGCAGGGCGCTGGCGCCCAGGACGAGGGTGCCGTAAACGAAGAGTGCGGCATATTGCGGCCAGAGAACGGAGAGGCCGGTGCCCTTCAGGAAAATGCCGCGCACGATCGTCATGAAGTAGCGCACGGGGTCCAGGTAGGTCAGCACCTGCACCGGCAGCGGCATGTTGCGGATGGGGAACGCGAAGCCGCTGAGCATGAAAGCCGGCGTGAAGAAGAAGAACGAGCCCATCACGGCCTGCTGCTGCGTCTGTGAGATAGTCGAAACGAACAGGCCGACGCCGAGCGTGGTCATCAAGTAGACAGTGGCCGCGAAGAAGAGCAGAACCAGGCTGCCGCGCAGCGGGATGTGGAAGACGACGAGGGCGGCGGTGGTGATGAAGGCCACCTGAATCAGCGCGGCGAGAGCGAATGGCAGGGTCTTGCCGAGCATCAGCTCCACGGGGCGCACCGGGGTGACCATCAACTGCTCGAGCGTCCCGATTTCTTTTTCGCGCACGATGGCCATGGCGGTGAGCATCATGCTGACCAGCGTGATGATGTTGACCACTACGCCCGGCACGAAGTAGTTGCGGCTGAGCAGATCCGGGTTGAACCACACGCGGCTGCGAACGTCGAGCGTGGGCAAGCCCAGGCCGACGGGCGCGCCGGTGGCGGCGGTGCGGCCATACAGTTTGACCCGCTGCTGAGCCGCCAGGACATCGGCGCCAAAGCCGCTGATCACCTGGTTGGCGTATCCGACGACGATGGAGGCGGTGTTCGAATTGCTGCCATCTACCAGGACCTCGACGGAGGTGGTGGAACCGCGCTCGACGTCGCGCCCGAATCCCGGAAAGACGCTGATGACGGCGTGGACGCGGCTGGCGTCGAGCAGACGCTGGGCGTCGCGCTCGTTCGAGGGCACCGCGATGAGATCGAAGCGGGGCGAGCCCTGGAAGGCCGCCAGCAGATCGCGCGACTCGGTGGTGCAGTCGCGGTCGAGCCAGGCGATGCGCACGTGGTCCACGTCCAGGTTGACGGCGTAGCCGAAGACGAGCAACTGAATGAACGGCGGAAGAAACAGCAGCACGCGCATGCGGGGTTCGCGCAGCGCCTGGCGGAACTCTTTGCGGACGATCTCGCGGATTCGCTTCCACATATCAAGCCACCTTCTGCCGGAGCTTCCGGGTCGCGATCACGAAGACGACGGCGGCGAAGGCGATCAGGAACGTCAGCTCGCCCCAGAGCATCTGGATGCCGATGCCTTTCAGAAAGACTCCCTTCAGGATCGAAACGAAATAGCGGGCCGGCACCACGTAGGTGACCACCTGGATGACTTTCGGCATGTTCTCGACGGAATAGACGAAGCCCGAAAGCAGGAACGCCGGCAGGAACGAAGTGAGCATGCCCAACTGATAGGCCAGGACCTGCGAGCGGGTCAGCGCGGAAATCAGAATGCCCATGCTCAGGGAGCCGAGCAGAAACAGGCAGCTCGAAACAATCAGCAGCACGGGGTTGCCGCGCAAGGGAACTCCGAAGATCACCAGGCCGGCCACAATCGAGATCACGGTATCGGCGAAGCCCACGACGAAGAATGCAGCCATCTTTCCCAGTACCAGCTCGGCGGGGCGAAGCGGCGTCGAGAGCAGTTGCTCCATGGTGCCCATCTCCCACTCGCGCGCGATGGTGAGCGACGTGATGAGCGCGGTGATGATGGCGAGGATGACCGAGATCAGCCCCGGTACGATGTAGTTGCGCGACTTCAGCTCGCTGTTGTAGAGCACGCGCAGGCGGCCATCGATGGGCAACTTGAGTTTGGCGCCGCCGCGGCGGTTCATGGCGGAAGCGCGGAGCTGGAACGAATACGCCTGCATCATCGAATCGGCGTAGCCTTTGGCGATGGAGGCCGTGTTCGAATCGCTGCCATCGAAGATGAGCTGGACGGGGGCGGCGTGTCCGGAGAGCAGCTCGCGGGCGAAATTGCGTTGGATGACGACGCCGAGCAGACACTGGTCGCGGTCGATGGCGCGCTCGATGGCGCCGTAGTTGTCGACGTATCCCTGGATCTGAAAATAGCGCGAGCCGGCGAACTGGGCGATGAGGTCGCGGCTCTCGGGCGTGCGGTCGGAATCGTAGACCAGGGTGGGGATGCGATCCACGTCGAGCGTGAGGCCGTAGCCGAACAGCATGAGCATCACGAACGGTACGGCCAGGGCCATGCTGAGGCTGCGGGGATCGCGCACGATGTGCAGAAGCTCCTTGCGGAACATGGCGCGGGTGCGGCGGAAGCTCATCGATCCCTCCGTTCTTCCCCTTCGATCATGGCGACGAAGACGTCCTCCATCGAAGGCTCGATGGATTCCAGGCGGCGCACTTCGATGGCGAGCGACGCGAGGCGTGCGCGGATGAGGGAGACGGAAGCGGCGGCGTCATCGACCGTGACGTGCAGGCCACCACCGAAAACCGCGGCGTCGCGCACGCCGTCGAAACCGTCGAGGGCCTTCATGGCGCCCAGCGGGTCCGCGGTATCGAGCGCCAGCAGATGGTGGCCGGTGAGGGAACGCTTGAGCTCGGCAGGCGCGCCCAGGGCGATGATCTTGCCGCGGTACATCAGCGCGAGGCGGTGGCAGTACTCGGCCTCGTCCATGTAGTGCGTCGAGACGAAGATGGTGTTGCCCGCTTCTGAGAGCTGGTAGATCAGCTCCCAAAAACCGCGGCGGGCGATGGGATCGACGCCTGAGGTCGGCTCGTCCAGAAACAGAATCGGCGGCTCGTGGAGGATCGCACAGCCGAGAGCGAGGCGCTGCTTCCAGCCGCCGGCGAGCAGGCGCGTCATCGAGTGGCGGCGGTCTTCGAGGCCGGCCATGCGGAGGACGTAGTCGCGGCGCGCCTCGCGGCGATCTTCCGGAACGCCATAGATGCCGCTGAAGAATTCGATGTTCTCTTCGACCTTGAGGTCGTCGTAAAGCGAGAACTTCTGCGACATATAGCCGATCGAGCGCTTGATGGATTCCGACTCCGTGGCCACGTCGAAGCCGCCCACGCGCGCCGTGCCTTCCGAGGGCGTGAGGAGCCCGCACAACATGCGGATGGTGGTCGATTTTCCCGCGCCGTTGGGGCCGAGGAAGCCAAAGATCTCGCCGCGCTGGACATCGAGCGAAACGTTGTCGACAGCGACGAAGCTGCCGAAGCGCTTGACCAGGTTGTGCACTTCGACCGCCAGGCCGTTGTTCACGAGCGCACCTCCGCGGCTTCGGCCCTGCGGATGAGGGCGATGAAGACGTCTTCGAGCGAGGGCTCTATGCGGCGGACGGCGGCGCCGGGCAGCGCGGCCGCAAGATCGTCGATCGCGAGCGACGGCGCGAGAAAAGCGTGCAGCGTTTCTCCGGCCGGTTCGGCGCTGACGACGCCGGCGGTCCGTTCGAGGACTTCGCGGGCGGCGCGGCGATCGCGCACACGCACCTCGCAGCAGGTCTCCTCGAGAGAAGTCCGCAGGGCGGTGGGCGAGTCGCAACGGATCAGGCGGCCGCGATGAATCAGGCCGACGCGGTTGGCGCGCTCGGCCTCGTCGAGATAGGCCGTGGTGATGAAGACGGTCAGGCCGTCCTTGACGAGCTGATAGAGGATGGCCCAGAAGTCGCGGCGGGACACCGGGTCCACGCCGTTGGTGGGCTCGTCGAGGAAGAGGACCTCGGGGTGGTGCAGCAGGGTGCACATGAGCGCGAGCTTCTGTTTCATGCCGCCGGAGAGCTTGCCGGCCTGGCGGGCGCGGAACGGCTCCATGCGGGTCATGCGGAGGAGTTGGGCGGTGAGTGTGTCGCGCTCGGCGCCGACGACGCCGAACAGGTCGGCGTAGAAGTTCATGTTCTCTTCGACGGAGAGGTCGGCGTAAAGGCCGAAGCGCTGGGCCATGTAGCCGATGCGGTCCTTGACGGCGTCGGGCTCGCGGGCAACGTTGTGGCCGGCCACCCAGGCCTCGCCTTCGGTGGCGTCGAGCAGGCCGCACATGAGGCGAAGCGTGGTGGTCTTACCCGCGCCATCCGGGCCCACCAGGCAGAAGATCTCTCCCCGCGCGACCTCGATGTTGAGACGATCGAGCGCAGTGATCTCGCCGAAACGGCGCGTGAGATTGACGGCTCGAATCATTCCCCTCCCACCAGGATGTCGGCGTCGGCGGGCATGTTGGATTTCAGCTCGCCTGCCGGATTGTCGACTTCGATCTTGACGCGGTACATGAGCTTGGCGCGCTCGTCGGGCGTCTGGATCTGTTTGGGGGTGAACTCGGCCTCGGAGGAAATGAACGACACGCGGCCGTGGTAGACCTTGCCGGGATAAGAGTCCGTGGTGACGTTGGCTTTCGCGCCGAGCTTGACGCGGCCGAGATCGCCCTCGCCGATATAGGCGCGCACCCAGGGATGATCGATGTCGCCGACGGTGAGCACCGTGGTGCCCGCGGCGATCACTTCGCCGACCTCCGCCGATTTGACGAGCACCACGCCGCCGATTGGCGAGAAGGCCTCGGTGTCGTCGAGTTGGACGTGGATGCCGGCCAGGTCGGCCTTGCGCTGGCCGACGTCGGCGATGCGCTGGGCCAGTTGCTCGCGCTGGCGCCTGAGTTCGAGACGCTGCGCCTCGGCGAGCCGCAAGCCCGCCTGGGCCTCGGCGAGTTGTGCGCGGCCGGCATCGATATCTTCTTTGCGCGGGCCTTCGAGCACCATGCCGAGCTGCTCGCGGGCGGTCTTCAACTGGGCGTCGGCGGCCTCATGGGCGGTGCGGTATTGATCGAAATCGGCGGCCGAGATGTCTTCGTTCTTGACGAGCTCCTGCGCGCGCTTCCAGTCCTTGGCGGAGCGATCGTATTCGGTTTGAGCGCGGTTGACGGCGGCGCGTGCCTGCTCCTTTTCCTGCACACGGGAGCCGGCGACCAGGGCGGCGAGGCGCGCCTCGGTGGCTTTGACCTCCGCGCTGCGCTGCTCGATCTGGCCTTCGAGCGATTCGGCCTGGAAGTCGATGGCAGTGGCCTGCTGCGCTCGCTGCGACTGCGCGGCGGCGATGGCCTGGTTGGCGTGGTCGCGCTGGCTGAGCAACTGGTCTTTATCGAGGCGCGCGACGAGCATGCCGGGCGTGACGCGGTCGCCTTCGTCTACGCGGCGCTCGATCAGCTTGCCTGGAATCTTGAAAGAGACGTTGACTTCGGTGAGCTCGATGTTGCCCGAGACGCGGATGGAGCGGCCATCTCCGCCGTGGAACCAGGAGCGGCCTGCGATCAGAACGACGGCGGCGACAACGACGAGCACGATCACGGGAATGAGTTTTTTCTTCATGGCCTGACTCCTTATTGGATGAACTGCCGGATGGCGCCCGTTGCCTGGGCCAGGTTGATGCGGGCGATGTTGTAGGCGAGTAGCGCGGAGATGCGGTTGTCGCGGGCCCGCGCCAGGCGGGTCTCGGCGTCAACCGGCTCCAGGCTGTTGGCAACGCCGGCGGCGTAACGCCGCTGCGCCTGGGCGACTTCGCGTTCGGATTGCTCCAGGCCTTCCGTTGCCACCTTGAGCTGATCCTCGGCGGAGTGCAGGCTGTCGAACGCCAGACGGATGTCGAGCTCCAACTGCTGGCGGAGATCGCTGGTCCGGATCCGTTCCTGGCGCAACTGGGAGAAGCTTTCGGCGCGCCGCGCGTCGCGGCGGCCGCCATCGAAAATGGGGACGGTGAGCTGGACGCCATAGGTGCGCGTGGGCGATGCGGCGTCGATGCCAGTGCCGATGGCGCCGTAGTCGGCGAAGCCTGCGAGCGACGGCAGGCGCTCGTACTTCACGGAGCTGTAGGACTGGCTCGCGCTCAGCTCGCGCGTCATCTGTGCCTTCCAGTCGGGCCGCGCGGCCAGCGCTTTATCGACGGCATCTTTCAGCGTCATTTCGGCGGCGGGCCGATAGGCGAGCTTGTCGGCCAGCTCGAAATCCGTATCGAGCTTCAGCCCGATGGCGCGGAGCAACTGAAGCCGCGCCGCGCGGAGATCGTTCTGGGCAACCAGCAACTGCTGGCGCGCGTTGGCCAACTCGACCTGGGAGCGCGTGACCTCGATCGGGATGCCGGTGCCGGCCTGCTTGCGGTTCTGGGCCAGCTTTTCGGTGGCGTCGGCGAGATCGACGCTGGCCTGGGCCGCGTCGACGTGGGCCTGGGCCGCGAGCGCCATCATGTAGAGCGACGCAACCTGCGTGCTGATCTGGTCGCGCGCGCTGTCGCTATCGGCCTTGGCGGCGCGGACTCCGGTGCGTGCGGCCTGAAACTGGCGGATCGAGCTGAGATTGAAGACGGTGAGCGTGGCCGTGACGCGCGCGTCGAAAGTGCTGAAGGGACCCACGATGGTGGGAAAGACGAAACCGGGAATGGGGATCTCAAAATGAACGCCGAGGGCGGCGAGGTTTTCCGTCTGATTCCGGTCGGCGACGTAGGCGGCGAGGTTCGGCAGCAACGCGGCGCGCGACTGGTCGGACTGCGTCTGCGCTTCGTGCACTCCTTCGCCGGCGAGCTGTACGCGGGTGCTTCCATCGGGCGAAAGCGCCAGCTCGACCGCTTGCTTCAGGCTGAGCTTCAGCGGGGTCTGGGCGGCGGCAGTGACGGCGACGGCCGCGAGAATCAGCGGGAGTGCTCTCATAGGTGTGTTACCGGAGCGGGTGGAGGTCGGTTTCACGCTGGCTCTCCTTTGACGTGGGAAGTGACGGGCGCGCGGCAGCCGGCGGCGACGAAGGTCACAAGGCGGCCGACCATGCCATCGACGTCGGTGGTGTCGCAGCGGCCCCCGGAAGTCAGCTCGATGTGGCGACGGCCGGCGACCAGGTGGCTCATGGCTCCGATGGAGAATTGCATCCTCCACAACAGCTCGATTTCGGGAAGGCCGGGCAGCGCGCGGCGCGCGGCGGACAAGAACCGGCCGACGATGGGCGCGAACTGCCCCGTGAAGAGCTGGGCGAACACATCGCCCGGCTCTGTATGCGCGCGCCCGAACAGGTTGGCGGCACTAGCGCCCTCGGGCGTGCTGACCATGCGAAGAACCGGTTCCATGAGCGCGCGGATCACACCTTCTACGGGCAAGGGGCCACCGGCCGCTTCTTTTTCGAGCTGGTCGAGCATGGCCAGGCGTTCCTGGTTGAGCGGCCCGATGCGGCGTTCGAAGACGGCGCCGATCAGGTGGTCCTTCGACTGGAAATGGTAGTTGACGGCGGCAAGGTTGACCCCGGCCTCGGCGGTAATGTCGCGGAGGGAGGTTTGGGCGAAGCCGTTCTCGGCGAAGAGGCGCTCAGCGGCGTCGAGGATGCGGTCTTTGGTGGTGGCGGCCTTGGCTGTATCTGTCATACGTATGTTTGAAACTATCGTACGATTCAATTATACGTATGAAGCAGTCGGCGTCAAGACAAAAAGGGCCGGACCGCCATTGACTGATAATAATGTGCTGATTCGGTTTGGGTTAGGCGCGTAAGCTTCAACAAGCAACGGCCCGCTGCCGATGAAGCAAGTGTGCCGGCTGTGGCGAGCTATGCCCTTTGGATCATGGTGCTGCTGGGCCAAAGCGCCTGGAGCCAGACGATTTTCTATCGCGCCCGGATCGTGGTTGATGAGGGCGTTCCCCCACCCGTAACCCCTCAGATCCACTCGAATAGTTGCGCCATCGCGACGATCTTCGGAAATGGCGAAGTGGAATACTCGATGTCGGCGTTCTCCGGTTCCGATACGTGCGCGGTCACGATCAGACTGGCCGGATATCGTAGGGCCGATACGGTGCTGAGGAGCGGGGCGGTGATTGCGCTGAAGCGGTTGGGCAGCTACTCGAACCCGACCGTTTCATTGGCCACGCTAGGCGCTCCGGCAGATGCCCGGAAGGCCTTCCAGAAGGGCATCGCCGCGATGTGCGAAAAGAAGTGGGCGGATGCGCAGAGCGCGTTCGAGCGCGCCGTGGCCGTCTACCCGGACTACGCGCCGGCGTGGAGCGCGCTGGGGGAAACGCTGGTGGCGCAGCAGAAGCCGCAGCAGGCGCAGGCGGCTTTTGAAGGGGCCCTCAGATCCGACCCGAGATTCGCCGCGGCGTGGGCGCACCTGGCCCGGCTGGCCGCCGACGGGAAGAGGATGGAGGAAGCGCTACGGGCAGCGGAGCGCGCTCTTCAGCTCGACGCGACGGGGTTTCCGGGAGTGTATGTGGTCCAGGCGATGGCGAATCTGAGCCTACAGCGCCTGGATGCCGCCGAGAGGAGCGCGCGCCGGGCGATTGAGCTCGACATTTACCGCGAACTTCCGCGCGCGGAGCGCGTGCTGGGGTCGGTGCTGGCGGCGAAGGACGATCGCGAGGGAGCGATCGAGCACTGGCAGAAATACCTGGCGATGTCGCCGAAAGCGGAGGACGCCGCCGAAGTGCGGCGCGCTATCGCGGACGCCGGCGAGCGCGCGGCTCGTTGAGACGCCGCGCCCTCAGTGGATGGCGGCGGCGATGATGATGCACATGCCAATCGACATGGCGCCGATCAGGATGGCCAGCGCGGTGTTGTGCTCCTGGACGATCTCTTTCCAGAGATGGTAGGGCGTGAGCCGGTCGATGACGACGAAGGCGGCCACGAAGATCAAAATGCCAAGCGCGGAATAGACCAGCGCGTTGAGAATGTAGCCGGGGTGAAAGTCGCTCATGATGTCACTTGCCTCCGAAATAGCGGGGGTAAAACATGTAGTGGGCGCGGTACGCGCCGGGATTGTCGCGCATCGACTTGGGCACGTTCTTCAATTCGTTGACGCTCGTCAGGCTCCAGCCGCGGAACTCGGCCAAGGTTGTCAGGCCGAGCAGCACCAGACCGAACACCATGTAGACAGGATGCCGCATCAGTCGCCTCCACCGCCCGCGGGTGCGTAGTCGCTATCGCGCCAGCGCGCCGTTTCGAATCCCATCGAGCGGAACGTCAGGAAAACCGGCGGCACCAGCAGAAGCAGCGCCGCAATCGGAAAATAGCTCATTGACGGCACGTCACGCCGCACCGAAATCGAATACCAGACGCCGGGAGCGTGGGCGTCCATTTCCGGCTCCACGCGCAGGTAGTAGCGGCCGGAGGGAACGGCCGGAATCACGGCCTTGTCGTCCTGGCCGCCTTCGGTCCAGGCCCCGTCGCTGTCGCTGCCGGAGTAGTAGCTGACCTCGCGGCCGAAGTCGAAGGCCTGGCCGGTTTCGGCGTTGATCAGCGCGTAGTTGAAGTAGGCCCAGTTGTTGGCGAGGTCGGTGTGCGTCGAAAGCACAACGTTTGAGGTGCGCCCCTTCAGCTCGAAGTAATCCGTGACGAAGGAGGCCTCCTGGCCGGCCTTGGGCGCGAAGGAGTAGCTCCCGCTGAACACCTCTTCGTTACGGGCGAAGATGGAGAAGAACAACGCCACGCCGATCAGGCAGAGCACAAAGAACCCGAACGCCAGCCAGATTTCTTTAAGGCTGCCGCCGAACGGCGAGGGCTGGTTCTCATAGACTCCGACAGGGCGGGGCGGACTGCCCGGAAGCTGGAACGCCTGCCAGACTTGATGGCCGGTGATGTACTCGCCCAAGGACCAGGTGGTCTCGGAGCCGGTGGTTTCCTGGGAGAGCATGCGCGGCGGCGCAACGAAATCGTTGCACGCGGCCGTCTCACCGACTCGCACCTGCCACGGGAATTCGCCCAGCACATAAGTGGTGCGGGCTTCGGCCGACTGGAAATGCCGGAAGGTTCCTCCGAGCACTTTGGCGACGGGCCGGGCGCCGCTCGAATCCACTTCGGGCAGGGTGCGCAGAACCGTGACGTCGTTCCAGTGGCCCTGATATTGGGTGAGGTAGCGGAACCCTTTGTACGGGTTGAAGAGCAAATACTCGTCCCAACTGTAATCGATGCCGTCCTCGGTGATGGTGCGGACCTGGAAGCCGATGGCCTCGTAGGGATCGCCGCGAATCTTGCCCCGGGTCCCGAGCGGAATGAGCGGCTGAATGCTCTCGGCCGCCTGGAACCGCTGGAGCACGGCGAAGTTGGGGTCCTTGGCGTCGAGGATGGAGTGGCAGCCGCCGCAAACGACGCTGAGCGTGGTGGCGAAGCCCCGGATCTGGACCGGCGCGCCGCAGTTGGGGCAGTTGAACGATTTGACCTGGGGCGGCGGGGCGGCGGCGCTCATGATTCTACCAGCCCTCAAATTGTCGCAGATTTTTCAGGCGGAGGCTGTCGAAATCGACCATCTCGCCCAGGTACAGGATCGGCTGAGGGTCGCTGTAATCGAGGGTGGCGAAGCGCGCGTCGTGAGCTTCCAGATCCGCGAAGAACGCATCGTGCTTGTCCCAGGTCTCGAAGGGCAGCTCGCCTTCGACGCCGCGATAGTGCGCGTGGGTGAGGCAGGTCACTTCGTAGGGGACGCCGTTGAAGACGTACTGCTGGCCGCGCGCGACGCTCGCCGCCGCGGGCAAGCTCGGGGCGGCCGCCTGGAACGAGACGGCGTACTCCGCCTGCGCGTCGGAGAGCCAGCCGCTTGAGCCGTCGTTGAAGATTGCGTGCCACTCGTTCCAGCCGCCCTGCTCGTATTCATAGACGATGCGGCCGACGATCTGGAAGGGCCGGTTGCGATAAGTGCCTTCGGTCGCGATCTGTATGGGCGAGCTGTCGGCGGGGAGGTCGGCCACCTTGCCCACAAGTTCCAGGTTGACGTCCCGGCGCAGCAGGATCGAGTGGCAGAACTCGCAGACGGTCTGGACCGCGCTAGACCAGCGGAACCGGATCGGTGCGCCGCAATTGGGGCAATTCGCAGTGGGGCTCATCGGTTTGAAGCGGGCGATCGAGGCGCCGCACGTGGACGTCGGTCGCGGCGAACTCCCGCCGGAGATTCGTTTCGAAATCCCAGTCGGCCCTCAGCCGGCAGCAGAAGAGGTTGAGGCACAGCGATCCGTGTTCGGGAAAAGTGTGGCACGCCAGGTGCGACTCGGCCAACAGGCAGAGGCCGGTAATGCCGCCGGCGCCGCCGAACTGGTGCCATATCGTTTCGCCCACGGGACGAAGGTCGAGATCGGCGATCAGGCGCTCGAACAGCGCGCCCAGACGGGCGGGACTGGCGAGCGCATCGCGATCGCAGCCGTACGCTTCGACAACCCACTCGACGCCGCCCATTGGGTTGCTATGCCTGAGCCGTCCCGCACTCCGGGCAGAACTTCGAGGGGCGCGGCATGGGTTTTCCGCAGTTCGTGCAGAACTTCGTTTCGGCGGCCGGCGCTGCGGGTGCGCTCGCCGGCGCTGGAGCCGACGGCGGCTTCACGGCGTTCATCATCTGCTGGGCCATGGTGAGACCGGCGCCGAGTCCAACGCCGACGCCCGCCGCGCCGCCGCCTTCATTGGCCGCGGCGATGGGCATGGATTGCGCCACCTCGTATTGCGTATACCGGCCCATGTCGCCGATCATGCCCATGCCGATCCGCTGGTCCAGGACCTTCTGGAGTTCGTCGGGCAAAGAGAGGCTCTCGACCACGAACGAATCCAGCACCAGGCCGAAGTCGGCGAATCCGGGCTTCATCAGTTCGGAAATCTTCTGCCCAAGCGCGACCTGGTTGCCGGCCATGTCGAGGAACGGGATCTTGCTCGAGGCGAAGGTGTCGGCGATACGGCCGACGATGGTGTTGCGGAGCTGGCCTTCGAGTTCCGCCACCTGATAGATCTCCCTGGTGCCGCTCACCTTGTTGTAGAACACGCGCGGATCGGCGATGCGGTAGGCGTAAATGCCGTAAGCGCGCAGCCGCACGGCGCCGAACTCGGAGTCGCGGATGGTGACGGGAGTCGCGGTGCCCCAGTGCTGATCCACCTGCACGCGCGTCGAGAAGAAGTAGACGTCGGACTTGAAGGGCGACTTGAATTCCTTGTCCCAGTTCATCAAGTCCGTGAGCAGCGGCAGGTTGTGGGTGGCCAGCGTGTAGAGGCCGGGGCTGAAGACGTCGGCGATCTGGCCCTCGTTGACGAACATGGCCATTTGCGACTCGCGGACGGTCAGCTTGCCGCCGTTCATGATTTCCATGTCGCGCATGGGGAAACGCCAGGCCAGCACGCCATCCTCGGATTCGGTCCATTGGACGACTTCGATAAACTGCTTGGCAAGAAAGTCACGAAGCGACATAAAGGGACCTCCGGCTCATGGCCATTGTACTTCACGGCCGGGGTCCGGTGCGTGCGGAGGGTTACCTCTACCTGAAGGAGGCGTCCAAGAATACATGTCCGGCGGTATTCCTCCGTCCGGAGCGCGCGTCTATTCTAAGGGGGGCGAAAGGAGAGGGGCCATGCGACTGACCGAGGCGGAAAAGCGAGCCCATCAGGAGCGGCTTCTATCGAAGCTCGCGGAACTCGAGGACGGAGTACACCGGCTGGATCGAATCGCGGTGGAGACAGCGGCGGATCTTCTGGAGAATCTTCAATTAGCGACCGACCGCGAGGTGGCCATCAGCAAGCTGGATCGGGAGGCGATCCTGCTGGGCGAGGTTCGGGCCGCGCTGAACCGCATTCTCGACGGGAGCTACGGAGTGTGTCTCGAGTGCGGACAACAGATGCCTCGCGGCCGTTTGGATGCGTTGCCCTGGGCATCGCACTGCGTCGGGTGCCAGGCGGCGATGGACCGCAGGCGCGGAGTAGATACCGGCGGCAAAGCCGGGGAGGAATGGGAGGCGGCGTAGGTTGCATGGCCACTTGTCCAGACCGTTCAAGCTGAGTGCCAGGCTCGTTCTGCTGGTGGGGTTCGGCGGAGTCCTCGGCCGCTGATTAGCACCGCGCCGGCCGTAGAGCCTTGCGCGGCCGGACGCAAGGCGATCACGGGCGCGTCGGCCATTGAGTGGGGCTCAGTCGCTTCGGCGGGCTTCCTGAGGGGGCTCCGGAGCCGCTCGCTGCCTGAGATTGCGGATTAGGGCCGCGATCTCCCGGATCGTGTCTGCGTCGGCCAGCAGGACGCGATGGGGGAACCAGAAGGCGTCCTGGATGCAGGCCTCTGAGACTGGGCAGGGCTCCGCGCGGCAGCCGCCTTCCTGGTACATCGGGTTTCCGTAAAGGGTGTGGGGATAGAACGGCGTGCACGGGATCCCCGCCGCCGTCATCGCGGCATGGAAGCCATCGCGACTCATGCCGAACCGCGGCGCATCGATCCGGCCCAGGAGGAGGTACTCGGAATGCGCCGTGGCTTGCGGCGGCTCGTCCTGAAAGTGCAGCCCGGAGACTTCGGCCAGTTCGGATCGCAGCAGGCGCACGTTTTGGGCGCGCGTGGCGATCTGTCCGGGTAGCCGCTCAAACTGCGCGGTAAGGACCGCAGCCTCGAAGGCTGTCATGCGGAAGTTGGTTCCGAGCGTGTAATGGAAGAACCAGCCCTGACCCTCGCGGCGCCCCTGGTTGACGAAGGCACGCGCGCGGGACGCGAATTCGGCATCGTTGGTGGCGAGGATTCCTCCCTCGCCCGAGGTCATTACTTTCGAATTCTGGAAGCTGAAGGAGCCGGCCAGGCCGAAGCTTCCCGCGCGCCTGCCGTTCCACTCCGAGCCGTGCGCGTGGGCGGCGTCTTCGATCAGGACGAGACCGCGATCGGCAGCCAGGCGCGTGAAGCGATCCATATCCGCCATCAGACCGCCAAAATGCACCACCATGATGGCTTTAGTGCGGGGCGTGATGGCCGCCTCCGCCCTCGCCGGGTCCATGTTGAAAGTGAACGGTTCGATATCGACGAACACCGGGAGAGCGCCGGCGCGCGAGACTGCGGTCGCGCTGGAGATGAACGAGATGGCAGGGACGATCACCTCGTCGCCAGGCCCGATGCCGCACACCGCCAGTGCAGTCTCGAGCGTCAACGTGCCGTTGGAGGCGGCGATGCCATACGCGCACTGCTGAAAGGCCGCGAAGGACTTCTCGAAGCGGCCGACGAGATCGTTGAAACCGCCCCATCGGCCGCTCTCGAGAACCTCGCGGAGCAGTTCAATCTCGCGCTCGCCGTGGACCGGCCAGGTCGGAATGCGCATTGGTAGATTATGGCGCGGTACCGGCTACTGCTACCGGCCCGTTTCCACGTAATCGCCTTTCAAACCGTGCGTGCCTTTTCCGGCACACGGCTTAACGATGATCTTCGGGGTGTGGCTTGCGACGGGCACTTCACGATGCCCATCCCACGCGTCTTGCAGGACGCACCATAGATCACCAGTGTACACAGCACGTCAGGGCAAGTTGTCTGCGGCTCACAGCCCTCGCAGGAAGTAGTTGAATTCCTTCTCGCGCGCGAGGGTGGTCGAGCCGCCATGGCCGGGAATGACCAGCGTCTCGCCGGGCAGAGGGAGAAGCTTGTCGCGAATCGAAACCAGGATCTGGCGGCCATCGCCGCCGGGCAGGTCGGTGCGGCCGATGCTGTCGCGGAACAGCGTGTCGCCGGAGAGCAGCTTCTTCTCCGCGGGAATCCAGAGGCTGATGCTGCCGGGCGTGTGGCCGGGGGTGTCGAGCACTTCGATGCCGCTCGCGCCGACCCGCAGCCGGTCGCCCTCGCGCGCGGGCGCATCGATCTTTGTGCGGCCGGGCGTAGGCACGCCGAGCCAGGCGGCCTGTTGGTCGAGCTGATCGTACATGGCGACGTCATTCGCGCTCATCAGGACCTGGGCCCCGGTGGCTTGCTTAAGTTTCGCGGCGCCGCCGATGTGATCGATGTGCGCATGGGTCACGACGATGGTCGAGATCCGCAGGCGGTGGCGCTGGACGATGCGCAGGATGGCGGCCACGTCGTCGCCTGGGTCAACCACCATACCCTCGAGCGTCGTCTCGTCGCCGAGGATGGAGCAGTTGCAGGCGAGCAGGCCGACGGGCAGGATTTCGTGGATCATCTTATACTTCCATTATGGTGTGGCAGACGGTGGAGGTGTTCGGCATCCTGATGCGCTGGGCGCACATCGTGTCGGCCGCGGTGCTGATCGGGGGCCTGGTGTACGCGCGGATGGTGGTGGCGCCGGTGCTGGGCGAATCGCCGGATGAGAGGGCCGAGGCGTCCCAGAGCCTCGACGCCCGGTTCCGCCCGTTGGTGCTGGCGGCTATCGTCGGCCTGATCGTTTCCGGACTCTATAACTTCCTGATGCACCGGGGCCACACGGCTTACTATCACGCCTGGTTCGGAGTGAAGATCCTGCTGGCGCTGCACGTCTTTGCGGCCTCCTGGCTGGGGGTGCGGAGCTCGCGCGCGACGGACGCGGAGGAAGCGAAGCGGCTCAGGCGGATGAGCGGCGCGATCCTCTCAGGCTTGGCGGTGATCCTGATCGCCGCCTACCTGCGGCTCATCTATTGAGGCGTATGAGCGGCTATCGGGCGCTCCGCGAAAGCTCGGCATGGCTCGATCTCTGCCAGCGCGGGCGGATACGCGCGGCCGGCGAGGACCGGGTTCGCCTGCTGCACGCCATGTGCACGAACCACGTGCAACAGCTACAGGCCGGGCAGGGCTGCTATGCGTTTTTCCTGAACCCGCAGGGCCGGATCCTCGCCGACGCGATGGTGCTCGCGCGGCCCGATACGCTGCTGATCTCTACCGAACCGGAGACTCGACAGAGCCTCTACGACCATCTCGACAAGTACATCATCGCCGACGATGTCACCCTGGAAGACACGACCGGGGAGACGGTGGAGATCGGCATCGAGGGTCCGGCGGCGGGGGATGTGGCGACACGGATGGGCGCGCCGATCCCCTCGGCGGCGTATTCCCACCAGGCCTGGGGCGAGCGGCTGGTGGTGCGCTCTAGCGTCACGGGCGAGCCCGGTTTTTCCGTGATTGGGCCCGTGGCGCACCGGGAGGAACTGGTTCACGACATCGAGGCCGCCGGCGCGGTTCGCGCCTCGGAGGAAGAGGCGCGGGTGGTGCGGCTGGAAATGGGACGGCCACGCTATGGCGAGGAGATAACGGACCGATATCTGCCGCACGAGACGCAGATGCTGGGAGCGTTGCACTTCAACAAAGGCTGCTACATCGGCCAGGAGATTGTGGAGCGCGTTCGCGCGCGCGGCGGCGTGCACCGGTATCTGGTGCCGATCGAAATCGAGGGAGAGACGCCGCCCGAGCCGGGCACGGCGATTACGGCAGACGGCAAAGCGGTGGGAGAGATCGCCTCGGCCGCGTGGTCGCCCTCGCGGGAGCGGGTGGTTGCGCTCGGCTACTTGAGGCTCAACGAGATAGCCGCCGGGGCGGCGCTGGCTTCGGGCGGCCGCAAGGCGTTCCTGACGGCGCCGAAACCGCTGGGGGCGGAAGGATCCCAGTCCTAGACTGTCTGGAGCGAGGAGCGGGATGGCCGCTCAGACCCAGAGCCCTTCAGGTAGACCCCGCGCTGTCCGTTGGGCAGAATGGTGTCCCGCCCGGTCCAGGCTTTGGTCATCTGTTGCGACGTCAGCTCTTTGGCGCCGTTGAGGTTAGCGCCGCGGAAATCCGCTCCGTTCAGGGTTGCGGCGCCAAAGCGCGCGCCGTGCAGCATGGCTCCGGAGAACTCCGTGCCACGGAGCGTACTCTCGCGAAAATCGGAGCTGGCGAGCATTGCCCAACCGAAGGTTCCGCCGCTGACATTTGCCTTCACGAACTTGGCCTGGTTGAGCTGGGCTTTGCGAAAATCCGAGTTCTCAATCCCGCTATAGCTGAAGACTGCTGACGCAGCGCGCACTTCCTTGAACCGGCATAGCCGGATCCGCGCGTGGTTGAACAGCGCGCCTTCCATGTTGGCTTCCGCGAATTCGCAATCGAAAAGGCGGGCGTGCTGAAGAACCGTGGCCTTCAAGACCGCTTTGGTGAAGTTGCACACGTTGAGCCGGGCATCCAGAAACCTGGTCGCGGACAGGTTGGCCCCCATAAAAAGGCACGTTGCGCCAGCCACTTCCGAGAGACTCGCCTCCGTAAGGTCGCTGCGCTCAAAGTTGACGTCCTTTAACTCTGCGCCGGTCAGATCCGCTTCCATCATCCGCGCCTCGTGCAGATCCACGTTCGTGAGCACGGCGCCGGTCAAGATCGCGCCTTCGAGGCTGGCGCCAGTCAGGTTGGAGGATTTGATCACGGCCATGCGCAAATCGCAGCCTTTGAGATCGATGCCGGCCAGGTTGGAGGACGAGAGGTCGAGACGCGCACCCGCTTCCTGTCCTTCGAGCCAGGCCTTATGCGCCTCAAGAGCGCGCGCCAACTCCTTCAGTGCGGACGACGGTTGTGCCATTGTCAGTCCCGGTCGGCGGGATACCCTGTATATCGGTCCGGATCGAGGGGTTCTTTAGGAGAACGCTGCTAGAGGCTGCGGACGCCCAGGGTCACCAGATCGTCCACCCGCATGGTTTCCTTAATCACAAACGGCTCGCCGTAGCGCACTCCGATCAGGTTGCCGTAGAAGCGGGCGACGGCGGCCAACCGCTCGCGGATTTCGCGCGGATCGGGGAATAGGTCGCTGGCCTCGCCGCCGGCGCCGTACTGCGATTCGTAGCTGAGGAGAGCGTCCATGCGGCGGTCGAACTGCGCCGTGATATCCACTACGAAGGACGGCGTGACGTTGGCGTAAAGCGATGCGTAGACGATCTTGAAGGGCCGGTGCGGCTCGGTTGAAGGATCGAGCTTCCGGAGCCCTGCCAGGAAACAGGCCTCGTAGGCGATCTCGCCGGCGCGGGTGTGGTCGGGATGGCGCGCTTCCCAATACGGGAGGATGGCCACGCGCGGCTTCAGCCGGCGGATTTCCGCGGCCACGGTCAGCCTCGCGGCGAGCGTGTTCTCCAGGCGGGCATCGGGCATCCGCAAATTGCCGCGCCAAGCCAAAAGCATGTGCCGGGCGGCGGTCTCGGCTTCCTGGAGCCGCAGATCCGGAGTGCCGCGTGTGCCCATATCCGCCGCGGTAAGATCGAGCGCGCCGGTGCGGTAGCCCGCCTCCGCCATACGGATCAGCGTGCCGCCGCAGGTTTGCTCGATGTCGTCAGGATGAGCAGCGATGGCCAGCACATCGAGCTCGGGTGCGGCGCCTTCGGCAGCCATCACCAGGAGAGCTCCGTCCGCCGGCCGTAGGGCTTCCGCGCGGGCAGGATCTTGATGAGCACGATGCCGGCGAGGAAGCCGCCTACGTGCGCGAACCACGCCACGCCCTGGCCGGCGCGCGTGTTGGCGAGCGAACCGGCGCCGTTAAACAACTGGAGAACGAACCAATACAACAGGAACCAGGCGGCCGGCAGTTCAACCGTCGTGAACAATACAAAAATGAAAACCAGGGCCACAATGCGGGAGCGCGGGAATTTCACCAGATACGCTCCCATCACACCAGCAATGGCGCCGCTGGCGCCGATGGTAGGCACCCAGGAATCCGGGCTCAGCGCCATCTGCGTGGCCGCGGCCGCGAATCCGCACAGCAGATAGAAGACCAGGTACTGGACGTGCCCCAGGACGTCTTCGATGTTATCTCCGAAGATCCACAAGAACCACATGTTTCCGATTATGTGGAGCCAGCCTCCGTGCAGAAACATGGAGGTGAGCAGGGCCGAGTAGTGGAACTGCGCGGGGACCAGGCCGTAGGTTGCGATCAGGTGGTTGCGCGACCAAGGGTCGAGCGAGAGCTCGAAGAAAAACACGGCCGCGTTCACCGCGACGATCAGCATGGTCACGATGGGCGGCGACGTGCTGCGTTCGGTATCCCGTAGCGGAATCATGCAGTTGGCCTCAGGATAGCAGAACGGCCGCGAGGCGTTCGTCTACAACGGGCCGGGCGGCGGCAACGCAACTTCGGAGTGGGCGAATGAATCTAACAGGCAAGGGGAAGTGCACCCGGAGGGGGGACGATGAGATCGGCAGTTCATCTCAGTCTGGCGACGCTGCTGGCGTTGCCGGTGATCGGCTGCGCGCAGGAGGGGCGGCAGGACCAGGGGCGCGCGCCAAAAGAAAACGACGCGAAGAGCCGGCGGGCGGCGGAGCAGCAGGAATCGAAGGAAACGGAATTGCCGCGGCGGCTGGAATCAGTGACGTGGAACTCGGTAGACCACGAGTTGACGTGGGTGATTTCGAACCAAGACAAGAGCGACGGGAAGCTGGTGCGGCCGGCGCAGGTGGAAAACTACCAGATCAGCCTGGACGAAGCCACCATGTCCTTCGACGGCGAGACGCGGCGGTTCAGCCGCGAGGAAGCCTCGAACGTGCATGTCCTGATGGACCTGATCGCCAAATACGCCGTCGATTCCACGGTCTGGTGGGAGGACGGGCAAGGCGAGCCCGTCAACGGCCGCGAGAAGAAGGAAGAGCGAACGACGCCGAAGCAGACGGAACCGAGCGACGACGAGAGCGTCGCCACGCTGCGCGTCGCTGCCTGGACGCCGGACCCGCAGTCGCTGCGCCTCGAAATCCAGCGTCTGGAGAAGAAGCTGGCGGATCTTAAGCGCATGGAGCGGAACCTGGCCGAGGCAGAACTTTCCAGGAACTGAATGGGCCTCTAAGCCTGCTTGGCCTTGGGCGTCGCGCGGACCGGCGCCTCGCGCAGCTTGATTTTTATGGCGGGCTTCGCCAAGAACTCGCTTACTTTGAGATCAAGATCTCCGATATCGAACGGCTTCCGGAGGAAGCCAAACCCCAGCCGATCGACATCCCGGCGAACCGCTTCGGCCTCGCACTTCCCGGACATGTAGATGACCCGCAGCGCGGGCCACCGGGAGGACGCTCGCCGGGCCAGATCGACACCGTCCATTCGCGGCATGACGATATCGGTGACGAGGAGATCGATCTTGGTGCCCGCGCTCTCGAAAACCTCCATGGCTGCGATGCCGTCCCCGGCCTCGATTATGCGGTGCCCCTGCCGCGACAATACGCTCTTCACCAGAGAACGAATCTGGGGCTCGTCGTTAACGACCAAGATCGTCCTTCTAACCATTGTGCACCTTTATACCTCGATTAAATAAGAAAAGCAAGCGGTAATTTATCGGGTTTTTTCGGCCGCCGTCCGCCAGCGGACGGGCTCGACTTTCCCGACGATGAAGAGGAATGAACAAGCCGCAATGATCAGCCAAAAACACACCGCGGCAAAAGCGTAAAAGAAATGTCCGGTGCGGTATTTGATGAGGCCGGTCAGGTATGGCGCGGCGATGCCCGCCAGGTTTCCGATGCAATTCTGCATACCGGTCCACTTTCCCGCCGCAGGACCGGCGAGCGTCTGGGTGATGGCCCACACATTGGCGGAATAGAGGCCGTAGGAAAGACACCCCACGGTAAGAAGCGCCACGGCCGCCTTGTGATTCGCCAGCATGGAGGCCGGCAGAATGAGCGTGGTCAGGAGCAGGCCCGCGACGGCAAACGTCTTGCGAACGCGCGAGACGCCATGCCCGTTGGCGATGAGCCGGTCGGACGCCCAGCCGGCAATCACCGCCATGGCAGCCAGCCCCCAGAACGGCAGCGAGCCGAAAATTGCGGTCTGGTCCTTCGTGAAGCCGCGCTCCTGTTCGAGGTACGCGGGCAGCCAGGTCAGGATGAAGAACCAGGCGTAGTTGCCGCCGAATAAGACCAGAAAAGTGCCCCAGGCGTCGCGTTTTGTGGCGATCTCGAGGAAACCCGGGCCTGCCGCGCGTGCGCTTGTGGAGCGCTTTCCCGCCGAGGTTCGCCGCACCGCCAGCGCCCATGGCGCGAGCCACACCAGCGCGCCGAATCCCAACGCGAAGAACAGAGGCCTCCAGCCGAAGCGGGCGACGATCAGCCCGCCAGCGAGAGTGCCCACGGCCGGCCCGGCTTTCGAGCCGGCATCGAGCAGTGCGTTGGCGAGGCCGCGGCGCCGTTCCGGGAAATCGTCCGAAACGATGCGGGAATATGCGGGGTAAGCAACCGATTCGCTGGCGCCCAGAAGCAGTCGCAACCCGAACAGCATGGCGAAACCCGTGGCGAAACCGGTGAGCGCGGTCGCGATGGACCACAGCAGGAAGCCCGCCGCGTAAACCCAATAGGCGTTATAGCGGTCCACCAGCCAGCCGGCGGCAAGTTGGAACAGCGCGTAGGTCCAGAAAAACCCGCTCAACAGAAGACCGGCCTGCCGGTCGTCGAGCGTCAGCTCTTTTTCGATGCTGGTGACGGCGACCGAGAGGTTGCTGCGGTCGATGAAGTTGATGAAAATCGAGACGACCAGCAGCGCCAGAATGGACCATCGTACGCGGCTGGCCGTACCCATAATAGAAGCCCCGAGCATACCAGAACCCACGCCGCACTTCGCTGCGACCGCGCGTAGCCCGGCTGCATCCATATGACTTGCCGCGGCGCTCAGGCGATGCGGGATAATGAGGTATCGAACAATGAATCCGGGCGGCTGGCCGCCTGGGCTTAGGGAGGATCAAACTATGGCAGCACTCAAAGGGACCGAGACACACGAGAATCTGAAAGCGGCATTCGCCGGGGAATCGCAGGCCAACCGCCGCTATCTTTATTTCGCCAAGCAGGCGGACATCGAGGGCTATCCCGACGTCGCCGGCCTGTTCCGCGACACGGCCGAAGGCGAGACCGGCCACGCGCACGGCCACCTGGATTACTTGAAAGAAGTAGGCGACCCCGCCACGGGGCTGCCGATCGGCGACACACAGGAGAATCTGGGAGCGGCGGTCGCGGGCGAGACCCACGAATACACCGATATGTATCCGGGAATGGCGAAGACGGCGCGCCAGGAAGGCTTCGGCGAAATCGCCGATTGGTTCGAGACGCTGGCGAAGGCGGAGAAATCCCACGCCGGCCGGTTCCAAAAGGGTCTCGACTCGATTTCGTAGTTCGATGCTACCCATCAAAGGCGCGCCCACCGCGGGGCTGTCCTACAATCCCAACGATCCCGTGTATTGGGACAAGGCCGGCCTCCGCGGGGAGATCGAGCGGGCGTTCGACATCTGCAATGGATGCCGGCTCTGCTTCAATCTCTGCCCTAGCTTTCCGGAGCTGTTCAAAGCCATTGAGGCGCACGAAGGAGACGCGCGGCTGGTCACCCCGGCGGAGGCCGGCCGCGTGGTCGATATGTGCTTCCAGTGCAAGATCTGCTACGTTAAGTGCCCTTACACGCCGGACGATAAACACGAATTCCAACTGGATTTTCCGCGGCTGATGCTGCGCGCGAACGCGGTGCGGAAGCGGGGGACGGGTCTCGGTCTGCGCGATCGCGTGCTGTCGCGCCCGGCTCTGCTTGGCCGCACGGCGGGACTGTGCGCGGGACTGGCGAACTGGTCCAACCGGCAGCCGCTTTTGCGCATCGGTTTAGAGGCAACGCTCGGCATACACCGCCAGAAGCTGCTGCCCGATTTTCACGGCGAGACGTTCGAAGATTGGTTCCGCAAACAGCCGGCGCCGCCGGGCGATCCGGCGCGAGCGGTGCTGTTCTATACCTGCTCGGTGAATTTCAACGAGCCGCAGGTGGGCAAGGACACCATCGAGGTTTACTCGAAGAACGGCATTTCGCTCTCCTGCCCGAAACAGAATTGTTGCGGAATGCCGGCGCTCGAGCACGGCGATATCGAGCTGGCGAAGCGCCTGGCGCGCGAGAATGTCGCCTCGCTTCTTCCCCATGCCCGCGAAGGGAAGCGGATCGTCGCCATAGATCCGACGTGTTCGTACACCCTGCGCAAGGAATATCCCGAACTGGTCGGCACGCCGGAAGCGCGCGAGGTGGCGGCGGCCACGCGGGACGTGTGCGAGTTCCTGTTCGAGCTGAAACAGCAGGGCGGCTTCTGCCGCGATTTCCGGTCAACGCCGGGGAAGGTGGCCTACCACCTGCCCTGTCACTTGAAAGCACAGAATATCGGCTACCGCTCGCGCGATTTGATGCGGCTGATTCCGGGAACCACCGTCAAGCTGGTCGAGCAGTGCTCGGGGCATGACGGCACCTGGGCCATGAAGCGCGAGTTCTTTCCGCTGGCGATGCTCACCGGGAAGAAGGCGTTCGACGCGATGGCGGCGGCCCAAGCCGACGTGATGGCGAGCGACTGCCCGCTGGCATCGATTCAGTTCGATCAAGCCCTCGGCACGCGGCCGATGCATCCGATTCAGGTTTTGGCGAGGGCGTATCGCGCGCACGGATTCCCGACGGCGGTCGAGCGGCCTCAGCCATGAAGCCCATCGAGCCTTCCGAGATCGCGCACATCGCCGACTACGAACTGGAGCGAAAGACGCTGCGCCCGCGGATGATGGCGCTGAAAGACCGCCGCCGCATACGGGTGGGCGAGCACCTCACGTTTCTGTTCGAGAACCGGGAAACGGTGCGCTACCAGATCCAGGAGATGATGCGGATCGAGCGCATAGTGGACCCCGCGGCGATCCGCCACGAAGTGGCAACCTACAACGAGCTGATACCGCCTGCGGGCGGCCTGGGGGCGAGCCTGCTGATCGAGTACGTCTCGGCCGAAGAGCGGCACGCCAAGCTGCGCGAGCTTCTTGGCCTGGAGGACCACGTTTTTCTCGCCGTCGCCGGCGTTGCGCCCGCCAAGGCCCACTTCGACCCGCGGCAGATCGCGAGTGACCGGGTCAGCGCGGTGCAATACATCCGGTTCGAATTGACGCCCGAGCAGCGCGCCGGGTGGCGTCGCGGGGTGCGGATGGTGGTGAATCATCCGGGTTACCGCGCGGAGACGGCGCTGACCGCCGAGCAGATCGCCGAGCTCGAGCGGGACTTCGAATAGGGTATCCTGCCCCGAGACTCCGGGTGTATTCTGGAGCGTTTGGAGGTATCCATGCGCTCACTGCTCCTGACGATCATCCTCGCTTGCTCGCTTGCGGCGGTAGGCTGCTTCAGTGGGGGTGGCGCGACTCCGGCTCCCACTCCGACGCCGACGCCCACGCCGACCCCCACGCCAACGCCGACTCCGACCCCCACGCCCACACCGACCCCCACTCCGACGCCCACGCCGACCCCGACTCCTACGCCCACGCCGCTGCCCGCGGACCCGGATCAGGCCGCGAACGTGCTGGTGGCGCAGATGACGCAGGACCAGAAGGTGCAACTCGTGCATGGCGCGCTGACGGCTTACAACCCAGGGCCAATCGGACAGGGCGGCTGGATACCGGGCATACCGCAGCTCGGCATTCCCGACCTCAGCTTCGAAGACGGAAGCGTCGGCGTGGCCAGCGGCGTGGGGCAATCCACTGCTCTGCCCTCCTCGATTGCGAGCGCGGCGAGTTGGGATCTCAACCTCGCCTACCAGTACGGCACGGTCATCGGCAAAGAGATGCGCGCTCACGGCGTAAACATAAACCTGGGCGGGAACACCAACCTCATCGGCCGCGAGCCGCGGGATGGCCGCACGTTCGAGACGAAAGGAGAAGACCCGCTGCTGGCAGGCAGCATCTCCGCCGCTCACATACGCGGCATACAGGACCAGCACATCATCGGCGGCATGAAGCACTACGCGTTCAATGACCAGGAGACCAACCGATTCACGGCCAACGTTCTCATCGACGAGCGTTCGGCACGGGAGAGCGATCTGCTGGCCTTCGAGATCGGCATCGCGCAATCCAACGCGCAATCCGTGATGTGTTCCTACAACTTGATCAATGGCACCTATGCATGCGAGAACGATCATTTCCTCAACGGGGTTCTAAAAGGCGACTGGGCATTCCCGGGCTTTGTGATGTCGGACTGGTACGCGACACACAGCTCGTTCGCCGCAGCCAAAGCCGGGCTCGACCAGGAGCAGCCGGATGGCGGCTACTTCACGGGCGCGAACGCGGAGAGCCTGGAGCAAGCGATCGTGAACGGCGACATGCCGCAATCGCGGCTGGACAACATGGTGCATCGAATCCTGCGCGCCATCGCCGCGGTGGGGCTTTTCGACAACCCCGTGGTGGCCGGGCCGATCGACACGGCGGGCGATGCGGCCATCGCGCAGACGGCTGAGGAGCAAGGCGCCGTTCTGCTGAAGAACGCCGGAGCACAACTCCCTCTCTCCGCTTCGAGCCTTTCTTCGATTGCCGTGATCGGGCTGCACGCCGATGTGGGCGTGCTCTCGGGCGGCGGCTCCGCGCAGGTGATGCCCATCGGCGGCGCCGCTATTCAGACGGACGCGCCGAACCCTCCGGGCTGGGGCTCGGTGATCTGGGATCCCTCGTCTCCGCTCGCCGCGATTCGGGCCAGGGCACCCAACGCCAACGTGCAGTTCAACGATGGGACCAATGCGGCGGCCGCGGCGGCGCTGGCGAAATCCTCCTACGTGGCCATCGTGTTTGTGGCCGTGTGGACGAGCGAGGGCATGGATCTCACGGACCTGAACCTGACGAACAGTCAGGATGCGCTGGTGAGCTCGGTAGCGGCCGCGAATCCGCATACCATCGTGGTGGTGGAATCGGGCGGCGCGCAGGTGATGCCGTGGCTCGATAGCGTCGGCGCCGTGCTCGAAGCGTGGTACCCCGGCCAGCAAGGCGCGCAGGCCATCGCCAATATCCTCTTCGGCAGCGTCAACCCATCGGGCAAGCTTCCCATCACGTTTCCGCGACAAGTGGCGGATCTGCCGCGTCCGGTGATTCCGGCTCCGGCCGATCCCAACTCCACCGTCCCCTTCGATGTGGATTACACCATCGACGGGCTCAACGTCGGGTACAAATGGTACGCGTCGAAGGGCCTGCCGGTGCTGTTTCCGTTCGGCTACGGGCTTTCCTACACCACGTTTTCGATCTCGAACATCGAGCTCACGTCCGAGGTTTCGGGCGCCACGCCGGGATTCACGGTGAGCTTCGACGTGCAGAATACCGGGGGCGTTGCGGGCGCCGAGGTCGCGCAGGTGTACCTGGGATTGCCGCCGGGCATCGGCGAGCCGCCGGAGCGGCTGGTGGGCTGGCAGAAGGTTCTCTTGCAGCCCGACCAGCAGCAGCAGATGACGATCACGGTATCGGCGAGCGACCCGTCCCATCCACTCTCTTATTGGGACGTCACTTCGAGCAGTTGGCTGAACGCGCTGGGGGAGTACACGGTGTATGTGGGCAACTCATCGGCGAACGTGACGGTGGCCGGGACGTTCACGCTGGGGCCATCGCCGGGCGCGCGGCCACCGGCGGTGAGCGGCCGGACTCGCGGTGTGGGCCAGTTATACTGATTGCAGACTCATGAGGCGTTGACTGCCCGCTATTGGCCTGTTCTTTCTCGCTCCTCTGGTGGCGGAGTTTCTGCTCGGCGATCTGCCGATTAACCTGCTGCCGGCGTTGGTTGTCCTGGCGCCGATGTACGGCGGCGGAGCGCTGCTGATCCGGGAGGTTGTGCGGCGAACGGGCGGCGGGTGGCCCCGCATTTTCGGGCTGGCCCTGGCCTATGCCATCTTCGAGGAAGCATTTACCACCCAGACGCTTTTCAATCCCAACTACCTGCACTTGAATCTGCACCTCCTTGCGCCCGCTTACATTCCGGCGCTGGGCATCGGCGTTTGGTGGACCGCGTTCGTCCTCACGCTACACGCGGTGTGGAGCATCCCGGTTTCCGTGGCGCTGGCCGAGGCGTTGGTTCCGGACCGAGCCAACACACCGTGGCTGGGCCGGGTGGGGCTGGCGGTTACGGCAGTGCTGTTTCTGCTCGGAGCCGCGGCATCGGTTGGCATCACGCTGAAGCAGGACCCCTTCGTCGCTTCGCGCGCGCAGCTCGCGGTCGCCGCGCTGGCCGTGGTGGTGGTCATCGTCGCGTCCTTCCGCTTGCCGCGCTGGCCGGCTACGGGCGGACGGGCGCCCAGTCCGTGGCTGGCAGGCGCCACCGCGCTGGTCGCCGGGTCCATCTTCCTGGTGACCCCGTCGCGTTGGGCCTGGGGCGCGGTGGGCGTCTATGCGCTTCTCGATGTGGCCATGATCGCTGTGACTTCGCGCTGGTCGCGATCGGACGGCTGGGGCGGACTTCACCGCCTGGCGCTCGCGGGCGGCGCCGCCCTGGCGTACGCGTGGCATGCGTTCCTGCAAAATCCGGCGGTCGGAAAAGGCGGGGCAGTCGATCGAATCGGCAATGCGATCTTCGCCGCGGGGCTGATCGTTCTCCTCGCGGTGGCCGCGCGACGGAACGCCGTTACAGGGGAGCTGAAAGCCCCGGCTTAGCGCGGATCGCCGTACATTGTGCCGCGCCCGTGCGTCCCGACGTAGACGCGTCCGTACTGTTTCGGGTCGCCGGTGATTTGGAGCACCAGCCCCCACTGGTGCGCGTCGTCATTGATACGGACCCAGGTGCGGGCCGTGTCGATGGACCGGAAGATGCCCCGAACGCCGTCAACGGTGCCGACCATGTACAGCGCCGGGTAGCGAACGCCGGGCGCCGCTTTGCCGAATCCGAACGCGTGGACCTGCTCGACGCCGCTGAGCCTCACGAAGGCCGCGCCGGCATCCGTTGAGTGGTAGAGCCCGTTGAACGCGGCCAACCAGAGATCTCCCTCATTGCCCGGCGCAGCGTAGATGCGATCCTGGCCGCCGCGATCGTCGCCGCGGTTGCCTCCGGGCTGAGGCAAGCCATCGGGCAAGCGCAGGGGCTGTTCGGTAAAAGTCGCCGCGCCGTCGGAGCTGGTAAACAGCTTTCCGCCGAACAACGCGATTGCATAGAATTTCAGGGGATTGACGGGGTCGGCGATGACGCGCGTTTCGCGAGGGATGCCCTGGGACGTGGTCCAGGTTGCGCCGCGATCCCGTGTGAAGCTGACCGCGCTGTGCTCCGGCGTCCAAACCCAGGTGGCGCCGCCGGAAGAAACCGCGATGTGGCCCAACATGCTGTTCCTTTCCGGAGCCGAGGCTGTGGGCTGCCATGACCTGCCGCCATCGAGCGAGTACCCGATGTTGCGGCCGAATCTGACCGTTGCCCACCCGGCCTACGCGAACCATGATTTCCGGTTTGTTCCCGGCGCAGGCCAGGCTGTTGGTGTTGTTGAAGCGGGGACGATCGTAATTGCCCTCCGGCGCGGGCTTGTCCAGGTCCCAGTGCACGAATCCGCCGTAATCGCCGATGGCAGTTAGTAAGTGCGCGCCCTGCGGAGGACTGAGTAAGTCGAGGGCAACCGTCTCTTCAATGCCCGTGCTCATGACGCTCCACTTAGTCGGCTTGCCGGAATCCACATCGGTTAGGTCGAAGGTTTCATAACCTCCGTAACCCGTGGTGAAGATCGCGTGGTCGGGGTCGGCAGGGTCGATCTCGATGTCGAACAGCCAGTGAATGGGCGTGCGAGCGACGTAGGGCGCGAGCGAGAAGTCGTAAGTGCCGCCGCCCGCGAACACCGGCTTCCAGGTTTCTCCGCCGTTCGTGCTCCGGAAAATCTCTTCGCCGCCCGGACGGTAGAATGAGCTGACGATCAGCGCGCGGGGATTGTGCGCGTCCACGGACACGGCGGCGTAGCCGAACGGCCTGGCGGCGGTGGGCTTGTCGGGCGTGATGTCGGTCCAGGCGCCGGTCTTCGTATCCAGCTTCCACAACCCGCCGTTGGTCATTCGCCAGGGGCCGGGGTCGGTGCCGTAAGCGATGTAGAGCACCCCGCCGGAGGCCAGCACCGCGCGCAGCGGCCGGTATTGAACCGGTTCGCCGGCGACCGCTTGCCACGTCCTGCCGGCGTCGGTGCTGCGGAAGAGGTTGTCCGTTTGCATGAGGGACGCGCCGGCGTAAATGACGGAACTGCCTTTGCCGGGCGACCCGCTGCGCGGATCGAAAATCACGAAGACGACGCCGTTGGGGCGCTTCCACCATTCCTGCGGTTTGGGAGGCGGGCCGGCTTCGGTGACATCGGGGAAACTTTCGATCCGGTTCCAAGTTGCGCCGCGGTCCACGCTTCTCCACAGTCCGGCCTGGCGCGTGCCGAGATAGACGATGTTGCCGTCGTTGGGGTCGACGGCCATACGCTCGCCGTTGCCGCGGCCGTTTTCGTTACCACCCATCTTGAAAGGCACGTTGGCGCGCTGGAACGTGCGGCCGCGGTCGCTCGAGCGCAGAACGGCGCCGTTGGGAGTTTTGTCGTTCGTGTAAGTGCCGCAAGAGAGGTAGACGCGGTTGGGATCGGAAGGATCGACGGCGATGCTCTCGACGCCCATCAGGTTCAGGTCTGCGTACGGCACCCAGTCGAGCATAGGCTCCCAACGCCTGGTGTCATCGTTCCAACGGTACGCTCCGCCCATGTCCGTGCGGGCGTAGCGCACTCCTTTGGCAGTGGGATGAAAGACGATGCCATCGACGAAACCGCCGCCGACTATTTGCACGTTTTTCCAGACATAGGGCGCGGCTGAGGGCGGCGCCGCAAGGAGACACAATGAACAGACCGCTAGCGCGGCGGCGAGAACGATCCTGGACATCCCTCTATGTTAAGCCCGAGTCTGGCGGCAGTGGCCGCTTCAGACGCGGAGCCTGCGCCTTGCGAAGCCTGCGATCAGGCCCAAGCCGCCGAGCAGCGTCAGCCAGCTCGCCGGTTCCGGAGTGCCGATTTGAAGCTGTCCCATCGACACCACTTGGGTGGTCAAGTCATAGGTCGCAACGAAGGACAGGCCGGTCCAACTGCCGGTGAGGATCGTCGGACCCGATTCCGGCCCGCTGTACAGTATCGGGTGGCTGGAATCGACAGTCAGCGGATTCCCGCCAATGGCCGTACCTTGCAAGCCAAATGCGTCGTGCTCTGGTGATTCCTCAAATACGAAGTTGAAGCCGCCTTGCTGAACTTCCAGCATGGCAAGAGACGACTCCACCTCAGTCCCATTCAGACTGTAGTTGACGTCTCCAATGTCCGCGGCGGCGACGTCGAACAGAGCATCAGGAATGCTCAGGAACACCGGTGGGGCCTGGTCGATCGTGAAGGTGAGCTGCCAGGTTGCGTTAGGCGCGGAAAGAAGAGTCGTCGTCGCGTCCGAGCCGAAGGTCCCGCTGGCAGTAACCTGCAGGGGCGCCGTCGCAGCCATCGCTGAAAAAGCAATCACAGGAAGAGCGAGAAATCGTAATAGCATGTTGCGAGTCCTTTAGTCCGATAGTGTAGCGCACCGCACTTTCGTTGGCAGCCCCGCCTCAGCCTATTCATCAACACTTCATCCTTTCTCCGCCATCTCTTCGCCCAACGGGCTAGAATGGACTCGCCAATGTCCACTCAAAATTCACGACGCAGCTTCCTGAAAGCCGGCATTGCGACTGGCGCGCTGGCCGTTCCAGCCGCGGCCCTGGATGTGACGGCTTTCGGCGCCAAAGGCGACGGCAAGACGCTCGACACGGCGGCCATCGACCGGGCCATCGACCGAGCGGCGGCCTCGGGCGGCGGAATGATCCGCCTCGCGGCCGGCAGTTATCTCTGCCACACCATTCACCTGAAGAGCAAGGTTGCGCTGTATCTCGACCAGGGCGCCGTCATTGTGGCTGCCGATTCGCCGGCTGACAGCTCTCGTGGCTACGACCTCGCCGAGCCCAACCCTTGGTACAACTTTCAGGACTTCGGCCACAGCCATTGGCGCAACAGCCTGATCTACGGCGAAGGACTCGAGGACATCGCGATCCTCGGCACCGGTCTTCTGTGGGGCAAGGGGTTGAGCCGAGGCTCGGGCGCCGGCCCCATAGCCGAGCATCCGGGTGTTGGCAACAAGACCATCAGCCTCAAGAACTGCCGCAACGTCACACTGCGCGATTTTTCGATCCTGCACGGCGGCCACTTCGGAATTCTCGCCACCGGCGTGGATAACCTGCTCGTCAACAACCTCAAGATCGACACCAACCGCGACGGCATCGACATCGATTGCTGCCGCAACGTGCGCGTATCCAACTGCAGCGTCAATTCGCCCTGGGACGATGGCATCTGCCTGAAGAGTTCCTACGGCCTCGGCTTCGCGCGCGCCACCGAGATGGTGACTATCGCGAATTGCCTGGTGAGCGGCAGTTTCGAGGAAGGCACGCTGCTCGACGGCACGTTCCAGCGCTTCCCCGCAGACGCCCGCGTGCCCCACACGGGACGGATCAAGTTCGGCACGGAATCGAACGGAGGCTTCGTCAACGTCACGGTCACCAACTGCGTCTTCGACGGCTGCCAGGGACTGGCGCTCGAGACCGTGGACGGCGGCCGGCTCGAGGATGTCGCGATCACGAACATCACGATGCGGGACATTGTGGGCGCTCCCGTGTTTCTACGATTGGGCAGCCGTATGCGCGGTCCCGCCGGCGTCCCGGTGGGCGTGCTGCGGCGCGTGAGGATCACGAACATTGTCTGCTCGAACTCGGATTCGCGGTTCGGTTCCCTCATCAGCGGAGAGCCGGGGCATCCCATCGAGAACGTCCAGATCGACGGCGTGTATATACAGCACCGAGGCGGCGGCACCGAGGAAATGGCCGCCATCGAGCCGCCGGAGAAGGAAGCCGACTATCCCGAGCCGAACATGTTCGGCGACATGCCTTCGCACGGGTTCTTCATCCGCCATGCGAAGGGCGTCGAGGTGAGCAATGTCGAAATCGAGACCGTCAAGCCGGATCTGCGGCCGTTTGCGGCTCTCACCGACGTGGACGGCGCGGACTTCTTCCGCATCCGCACGCCGCGCGCGGCCCAAGCGCCGGTGTTCCTGCTGAAGGACGTGCGGAACCTCAGCGTGGCCCGAACCAAGCCGCTCGCCGATACCGAGATCGAAAACAGCGGAGCGGCTTTGCGGGCCCTCAAGTAACCTCGAGGCCACGCGAGATCGTCAACACAACAGGACGCCATGTGGAAAACGATCGCGTTTCTCTTCAGCCTCACGGTCCTTGCGCAGGTCCTTCGATGCCAGGACGCTAGCGCGGAGAATTTCACTCCCGATCAACTCGACAACCTGCTGGCCCCCGTCGCTCTCTATCCCGATCCGCTGCTGGCGCAGGTGCTGGTGGCCGCCACGTTCCCGGATCAGATCGACGAAGCGGCCCGGTTCGTGCGCGCCAATGCCGATCCGGCAGCGATTGACGGCCAGGCGTGGGACGTCAGCGTGAAGGCGGTGTCTCACTACCCGGACGTCCTGTCCATGATGGCCGATTCGCTCGATTGGACGTCCGCGCTCGGCCAGGCCTATGTCGCGCAGCCGGACGACGTGATGGCGAGCGTGCAAAGGCTTCGCCACCAGGCGCGCGCCGCAGGCAACCTCGAGACGGGGCCGGACCAGGAGGTGGTGGACGACGGCGGCAATATCGAGATTTGGCCGGCCCAGCCTCAAGTGATCTACGTGCCGGTCTATGACCCGGACGTGGTGTACTTTGGCAACGGGGGCGTATTGGGGAACGGCATAGTGACCTTCGGCGCCGCGTGCCCGATCGGCGCCTGGCTCAATCGTGATTTCGACTGGCGCCATCGGCGCGTGTTTTATCACGGCTGGAATAATGGGCCGGGGTGGGTGGGCCGTGCTCGGCCGTACGTTCAACTGAACGGTGTGTACGTCGATAGCCGTTTCCAGAAAGTCGCTACCGGCCGGGCCGTTCCGGGCCGAACGGTCAACCGCGTCGCGCTCGATCGGTTCGCCAGCGTCCATCGCGACGTGACATTCAGTCAGGCGCGTGCTGGTGCGGCGCCGAACGGCAACAAGATCATCCAGCGCAACATCGATACCGGCGATCCGCGGATCGAGACTTTCCGTGGCCGGTTCGCGCCCGCGAATCAAGAAGCGCCTCCGCAGGCCGATGCGCAGGTTCAGACGTTTCGTGCGCCTGCGCGCGAGGCCCGCCAGCCGGAGGCCGCCAGCTCCCAGCGCCTCGACGCGCGCCCAGGTCTTTAGGCAACCGGCGCCACAGCCCCAGCCGTCCCGCAACGAAGCCTTCGGCGGGAACCGTGGACCCTTCCCCGCCCAGGCCGCAAGCCAGCGTGGTCAAGAAAGCCGTGCGATGGCTCCGCCCGCGCCGAGGCCGGCCCCTCCACCGCCCGCGCGCGAAAGCGCTCCCGCATCTCGTGCGCCCGAGGGGCGCCGCTAAATCCCGAAGGCCTGCCCGACTCCAATCCGTGCGACGCTGAGACGGAGGTGGGCATGCGACGAATCCTGCTGGTGGGCTTGAGCGCGGCGTTGGGGCTGGGAGCGCAGGAGTATACGCGCGGCGTGGGCGTGTATCCGGGAGATCCGGCGGAATACTCCGGACCGGCCATGGTGGTGGACTCCACCACGTACCGCAACCTGGCGCTGCACCGGCCCGCGTACCATTCGAGCAGCTACGATTACAACCTCACTGCGCAACTGGTGACCGATGGGATCAAGGACACCGCACTGCCGCGGTGGGTGTCGGTCTCCGCCAGCGAGCGCGGCGCCTTGAGCAAGCAGGACCGCGAACTGGTTCTCGATCACAACCTGGCCACGGGCGTCGAGCTGAAGGGGCCGCATTCATGGATCGAGGTGGGCATCGAAGGCGGCGAGAGCGCGCCGGAGGTGGACCGCCTGGACGTGGTCGCGCGGCCGCTGGGCTTCGCGCGGGACATGACGCGGTGGACATGCACGGTCTACGGTTCCGGCGACGAGCGGACGTGGAAGGAGCTGGGCAGCAAGACGGGAGCGGGGCGTGCGCCGCGGGACTATCTATGGTCCATTGCGCTCGACGCGCCGTCGCACAGCCGCTTCTACCGGGTGGGGTTCGACGCCCCGGGTGTGCAGGTGTGGCGCGCTGCCGAAGTTGCTTTCTACGACCGGGACGAGCGGCTGGGGGTGGGCGGTCCCTACCAATTCACGAGCGCGTGGATGAGCGCGGGGAGCGGCGAGGAATGGGTGTACGTCGACTTGGGTGCGCGCTGCACCTTCGACCGCGTCGCGCTGTTCTGGATTCGGCGGGCCGCCGAGGGTTCCATTCAAACGTCGGACGACGCTGTGAAGTGGACCACGCTTCAGGCGCTGCCCGCTTCGACCGCCGCGGTTGACGATGTGAAGCTGGCGCAACCGGCCAAGGGCCGATACGTGCGGGTGCTGATGACGCGGCCGGCGTCGGCTGTCGGGTACATACTGAGCGAGCTCGAAGTCTACGGGCGCGGCGGGCCGGTTCCCAAAGCGAAGCCTGCGCAGGCCGCGCGGCCGGACGAACGCCTCGATTTGACCGGCGGGGCATGGCGGATCGAGCGGGATTCGCTGGTGAAGGAATCGGGCCAGGAGATCTCGCGCCCCGGATACCGGGACAAGGACTGGATGATTGCCACGGTGCCGGGCACGGCGCTGGTCAGCTATTGGAACGACGGCGCGGTTCCGGATCCCAATTTCGGCGACAACCAGCTCCAGGTTTCCGATTCGTTCTTCTACGCGGATTTCTGGTACCGCGACGAGTTCGTCGCGCCGCCGGCCGCCAAGGGCCGGCACGTCTGGTTGAATTTCGACGGCATTAACTGGAAGGCTCAGGTCTTCGTGAACGGCGCGAAGATCGGGCGCATCGAGGGCGCGTTCATGCGGGGCCGGTTCGACGTGACGGACCGCATCCACCCTGGGGCGCTGAACGCCATCGCCGTGCGCGTCGAGAAGAATGCGACGCCAGGCAGCGTCAAGGAGAAAGGTCTCCAGAGCGACGTCGCGAATGGTGGCGCGATCGGCGCCGACAACCCCACGTATCACGCCTCGATCGGCTGGGATTGGATGCCGACGATCCGGGGCCGCGACACCGGCATCTGGGCTGGCGTGTACTTGAGCGAAAGCGGTCCGGTGACGGTTGCGAATCCGTCCGTCACCACCACGCTGCCGCTGCCGGACACCTCGCGGGCGCACGTCACCATCGATGCGACGGTGCGGAATCTTGAGGCGGGGCCGGTGAGCGGCAAGCTGCGCGGGCATTTCGGCGAGACGCCGTTTGAAGAGGCCGTCACGCTCGATGGCTCGGCCTCGAAAATCGTGAGCGTGGCTTTCGACCTTGCGAATCCGAAGCTGTGGTGGCCGAACGGGTACGGCGATCCGCACCTGTACCCCGTAGAACTGCGATTCGAGACGGCGGATGGAGCGGCGCCGGACACCGTTTCGTTCCAGGCCGGAGTGCGGCAGTTCACTTACAGCGAGGATGGCGGCGCGTTGAAGATCTGGATCAACGGGCGGCGGTTCATCGCGCGCGGGGGGAACTGGGGCTTCTCGGAATCGATGCTTCGATACGGCGCGCGGGATTTCGAGTCGGCGCTGCGGTATCACCGCGACCTGCACTTCAATATGATTCGGGATTGGGTGGGGCAGGTGGACGACAACGCCTTCTACGAGGCGTGCGACCGCAACGGCATCGTGGTGTGGCAGGATTTCTGGCTGGCCAATCCGTGGGACGGTCCGGACCCGGACGACAACGAGCTGTTCCTCGCCAACGCGCGGGACACCATGCTGAGAATTCGCAATCATCCGTCGCTGGGGCTTTACTGCGGCCGCAACGAGGGAAATCCGCCGAAGCCGCTCGACGACGGGCTGCGGTCGCTGGCGGCCGAGTTGCACCCGGATCTGCACTACATTTCCAACTCGGCGAGCGGCCCCGTGAGCGGTGGAGGACCGTACCGCGTGGAACCGCGGATGCACTATTTCGCGGAGCCGCCGGTGAAGCTGCATAGTGAGATGGGGTCGCCGGACATTCCGGTGATGGCCAGCCTGCGCGCCATGATGCCGGCGCCGGCGTTATGGCCGGAGGGCAGCCAGTGGCCGCTGCACGATTTCGACCTGCACTTCGCGAGCGACGTCTTCGACGAGGCCCTCGACAGCGGGTACGGTGGGGCCGGCGACATTTCGGATTGGGTGAGCCTGGCCCAGTTCGTGGACTACGACGCCTACCGCGGCATGTTCGAGGGGCAGAGCAAGGACCGCATGGGGCTGCTCATCTGGATGAGCCATTCGGCGTGGCCGTCGCTGCTGTGGCAAACCTACGACTACTACTTCAATCCGGGCGCCGGTTACTTCGGCGCGAAGAAGGCGTGCGAGCCGCTGCACATCCAGTGGAATCCGGTAACCGGCATGGTGGAGGTTGTGAACTACAGCGCGGGCGAGGTGCGCGGACTCACGGCGCACGCGGAGATTCTCAATATCGATGGCTCCCTGCGGTGGGAGAAGGCGGCGGCGCTCGACAGTGCGGAAGACACGACGGCTTCGCCGATCCGTATGGAATATCCGGCGGGTCTCTCGTCGACGCATTTCGTCCGGCTGACCCTGGCGCGCGGCGGCGAGGTGTTGTCGAGCAACTTCTACCTGCGCGGCCTCCAAGAGGGCGATTACAAGGCCATCCGCGCGCTGCCGAAGGTGAAGATCGAAGCCACGACGCGTGTGGAGCGGCAGGGCGGCCGCTGGCTGCTGAGCACCGAGCTGCGGAACGTGGGGGCGGCGCCGGCGCTGATGGTGCGCGTCGAAGCGGTACGCGAGACGAGCGGCGACCGCATCCTGCCGGCGCTCTACAGCGACAATTACGTGGCGCTGATGACTGGCGAGCGGCAGACGATCGTTACGCAGTTGGAGAACGCCGACACGCGCGGGGAGCGGCCGCGGATTCTGGTGGAGGGGTTCAACGTGACGGCGCACTGAGCCCTATGCCATGAGACGAACACTCAGTTGGCTCCTGTGGGCTGCGGTATCCGCAGTCGCAGCGCTCGCCCTTGGCGCGGTGGCGCTGCGGAGGGGCGAGCCGATCAACAGCATGTGGCTGGTGCTGGCGGCGGGGTGCACGTTCGCGGTGGGGTATCGCTTCTACGGGCAGTTCATCGCCGCGCGGGTGATGGCGCTCGACGACCGGCGCGCCACTCCCGCCGAGCGGCTGCGCAACGGCCGCGATTTCGAGCCCACCAATAAGTGGATTCTGTTCGGTCAGCACTTCGCGGCGATCGCGGGGCCGGGGCCGCTGGTGGGGCCGGTGCTGGCGGCGCAGTTCGGCTATCTCCCGGGAACGCTGTGGATCATAGCCGGGGCCGTCCTGGGCGGTGCGGTGCAGGACTTCACGATTCTGTTCGCGTCCATGCGGCGCGACGGCAAGTCGCTCGGCGAGATGGCGCGCGAGGAGATCGGCCGCGTGGGTGGGTTCACGGCGCTCGCGACCGTGCTGATGATCATGATCATCCTGCAGGCGACTGTGGCGCTGGTGGTGGTGAATGCGCTGAAGGGCAGCCCGTGGGGCACGTTCACCATCGCGGCGACTATGCCCATCGCGCTGTTCATGGGACTTTACCTGCGCTACCTGCGGCCCGGCAAGGTGCTGGAGTGCTCGCTGGTGGGACTTGTTCTGCTGGTGGCGGCGATTCTGGGCGGGCAGGCCGTCTCGCAATCGGCGGCGCTGGCGCCGGTCTTCACGCTGACGGGAACCGGCCTCGCGGTGGCCATCATGCTCTACGGGTTTTTCGGCAGCACGCTGCCGGTGTGGCTGCTGCTGGCGCCGCGCGGCTATCTGAGCACGTTCGTCAAGCTCGGCGTGATTTTCCTGCTGGCGGTGGGGATTCTGGCGGTGAGGCCGGAGCTTCAGCTTCCGGCGTTCACGCGGTTCACCGATGGTACGGGGCCGATCTTCGGCGGCAGGATCTTTCCGTTCTGCTTCATCACCATCGCCTGCGGCGCCATCTCGGGATTCCACTCGCTGATTTCTTCGGGGACCACGCCGAAGATGATCTCGCGGGAATCGCACGCCTGGCCGGTCGGGTACGGGTCCATGCTCCTCGAAGGATTCGTGGCGCTGATGGCGATGATTGCAGCCTCCGTCATGCAACCGGGGGTGTATTTTGCGGTGAACTCTCCGGCGGGCGTGGTGGGGGCGACGCCGGCGGCGGCCGTGGCGACCATTTCGAGTTGGGGATTTCCGGTGACGGCGGCGGGCATGGAGTCGCTAGCAAGCGCGGTCGGCGAGAAGACGCTGTTCTTCCGCACGGGCGGCGCGCCTTCGCTCGCGCTGGGCATGGCGCATATTTTCGCGGGGGCGGGCGGGCGCGCGGTGCTCGGCTTCTGGTATCACTTCGCGATCATGTTTGAAGCGCTGTTCATCCTCACGCTCATCGACGCCGGAACGCGGGTGGGCCGGTTCATGCTCCAGGACATGCTGGGGCACATTGCGAAACCGCTGGGGCGCACGAGTTGGATGCCGGGGGTGATCGGGACCAGCGCGGCAATCGTGGCGGCGTGGGGATACTTCCTCTACCAGGGCGTTCGCGATCCGCTGGGAGGCATCAATACGCTGTGGCCGCTGTTCGGCATTTCGAACCAGTTGCTCTCGGCGGTGGCGCTGTCGGTTGCGACGACAATCCTCATCAAGATGCACCGGGCGCGCTACGCGTGGATCACGACGGTTCCGCTGGCGTGGCTGGTGGTGGTAACCTTTACGGCGGGCTGGCAGAAGATCTTCTCGCCGCTCCCCCATGTTGGGTTTCTGGCGCACGCGGCCGGGCTCACGGCCACACATTCCGCCGAGGCCCGGCGGCTGATCTTCAACGACCGGTTGGACGCCGTCGTCTGCGGCGCGTTCCTGGTGCTGGTGGCGACGATCCTGCTCGATTCCGTGCGGGTGTGGGCGGGGATTCTGCGCGGAAGCCGGACGGCCCGGCTAAGCGAGGCGCCGTTCGTCGCGACCGCGCTCGATCTGGAGGGCCTGTGAAACGGTTGCGCGGCCTTGGCGCTCTGCTGATGGCGCTGATGCGCGAACTGGCCGACGAGAGCGCCTACCGCCGGCATTTGGCCGCGCACGGCCGGCCGCATTCGGCGGCGGAATGGCGGCGCTTCAGCGACGAGCGCCTGCGGGAGCGTTATGCGCGGGTGAGGTGCTGCTGAGGCGTGTATCGCAAGGCCCCTTCAATTGCGATACAACCGAAGCATGTCCCCCACCCGCTGCCCCTGGGCACAAACCGAGGCCATGATCGCTTACCACGACGCAGAGTGGGGCGTGCCGCTGCACGACGACCGGGCGCTGTTCGAGTTCCTCATCCTCGAAGGAGCGCAGGCGGGCCTGAGTTGGTCCACCATCCTGAACAAGCGCGAGAATTATCGAGCCGCGTTCGACCGGTTCGACGCGCGTAAGATTGCGCGATACGACGCCCGGCGGGTGGCGGTACTGCTTCGCAACGCCGGCATCGTTCGCAACAGGCTCAAGGTGGCCGCCGCGGTTACGAACGCCAAAGCGTTTCTGGCGGTGCAGAAGGAATTCGGCAGCTTCGATGCCTACTTGTGGCGCTTCGTCGATGGGAAACCGGTGCGGAACGCCTGGCGGAGTGCGGGAGATCTGCCGGCTCGGACCGCGGTGTCGGACGCGATGAGCAAAGACCTGCTCCGGCGGGGATTCCGTTTCGTGGGGTCCACCATCTGTTACGCGCTCATGCAAGCCACGGGCATGGTCAACGATCACCTGGTGGATTGCTTCCGGTACGCCGAAGTGGCGTGAGCTACACCGGGGCTGGATGGCGCGGGGGCGGGATGTGGCGGGGCTTGGGACGCGGGGCGGGGCGGCTGGCGAGATAGGCGAGCATGTGCTGGTCGGTGAGGGCCTGGCACAAGGCGGTGGACGCCACGCCGGTTTCGAGAGCGCGCAGACAAAGTCCCGGACCTTCCTGAATGCCGACGCGGTGCTTCTGGAACAGCCCCATGTCGACGGTCACGACCAGGGTCTCGGTGTGCTCGCCCGGCCGGATCCGCTCAAACTTGTATTCGCGCTGGCACCCCGCCTGATGGAAACCAACGTAACGCAGGGGAAAAGTCTCGGGATGCTTTCCTGGCGTGAGGGGGGAGATTCTGTGCTGCCTCTGGACGCAGACGTTCACGGCCATGGACGCGCTATCGGCCTCCAGGTCGAAGGTGACCATCTGCCCCACGGCCAGGCAAGTCACGTCGTACTCGAGTACCGCCGAGGAGAGGAAGTGGGCGCTGACGCCGTTGTCCCCCGCGATGAGACCCGATCCGTTCCCCGGACTCAAGCTCCTGATCCTGCCGGTCATGGGGTCGGCTCGTCGGTTCGGGTCGCGTCGCCGGCTTCCAGGCCGGGGCTGTCCTCGCCGTCGTAGATGCTCTCCGTGCCGTCGAGCGGGCTCTCGGCGCCGTCGAGTGGGCCGTCTTCGTCGCGCTCGCCGGTGCCCTTTTCGAGCTTCCGCGCTATACGCTTGGCAGCCTTATCCCGCTGCTTCTCCATTCGGGCCAGTTCTTTTTGTCGTTTTTTGTAAGTCGTGTGGGGCCGAGAAGCCATAGACTCCCTTCGCGCGATCCCGGCCGGCCTAAGTGGGCCGGCCGGTGGTGACGAAAAAACTACCAGCGGGCTGCGCGGCGCTCGCGTGGGGCGCTGTTGCCGCGATCCACCTTCGGGCGGGCTTCGTTGACGTTGAGCGCACGGCCGCCGAGGTCGGTCCCGTTCAAACCGGCGATGGCCTGATCGGCCTCGCTTGCGTTAGTCATCTCGACAAAGGCAAAGCCTCGCGAGCGGCCCGTATCCCGGTCCCTCATCAAGCTGACGCGGTCCACGGCCCCGTATGCTTCAAACAACGAGCGGATTTGATCTTCAGTGGCGCCGAAATCCAAGTTGCCTACGAAAATGTTCTTCAAAGTGGTTCTCCTTGCATTTGATAGCGGGCTATACGAGGCGAGCTTGAAATCGCGGCCAGGATATGCGAACGATCAAACGTATCTACAGTATACCAACTTTCCGCCGATCCCGACCGCCTCGCGGCTCGGTTTTAAGCAGGCGCGGCCCTCCCGCCGGCCTCCATCCCCTTGATAACGCGGCGGCTCCAGGCCACGAGCGCGACCAGCAGTTGGCGGATCGCCTCCTTCGCTCTCTCGTCCGTCAGGTTGCCCTGCGCGTCGAAACGGTGCGCGGCGTCCGCAATCATCACCTCGGGCTGATTGAGCGGGTGCATGTTGAGAAAGACGAAGACCTGGCGCAGGTGGTATTGCGCCCGCGACGTGCCCTGTAGAGCGACGGAGGCGCCCATCACCGCCACCGGTTTCTCGTCCCAGGCGCTGTCGCCATACGGCCTTGAAGCCCAGTCAATGGCGTTCTTGAGTACACCCGGAATGGAGTAGTTGTATTCGGGCGTCACGAACAGAATGGCGTCCGCCGCGCGGATTCGCGCCTTGAACTCCGCAACCCGGGCGGGCGGTGTCGGCTCCTCGTCCGCGTTGAACGGAGGAATACCGTCCAGGTCGAAGGTTTCAAGCGTCACGCCCTCGGGAACCAGGCGCGAGGCGGCGCGCAATAGCGCGCGATTGTACGAGCCTTTACGCAGACTACCGGCAATTCCCAGAATTACAAACGGCTCATTCATACGGCCCCTCTACCAGATAGTAGAGCACAGGACGGACTGGCTCGCCGGCGGGGCTTGCGGCGCGGCTGCCGCCCGGCTCGGGCATCCTGAAAACCTTTGCGTTCGCGGCACTACGGATTCGGGGCGGCAAAGCCGATGTTAAACTGGATGTCTGTCCCTACTCCGGCGAAGCTAACCGGCGGCATTGAGAGTTGAATGTACAACGCGTTTTTCGGCTTCAAAGAGAATCCGTTCAACCTGACGCCCGACCCCTCCTTTCTGTATCGTAGCCAGCAGCATGACGAAGCCCTGGCCAACTTGATTTACGGCGTGCAAAGCCGCAAAGGCTTCGTGGTTCTCACCGGGGAAGTCGGAACCGGCAAGACCACCATGCTCGAGTGCCTGCAGGAATTCCTCTCCGCGCACCGGCTCGATTTCGCCTTCCTGTTCAACTCGCGTCTTACGGTGCAGCAGTTCTTCGAGATGATGGCCTACGATCTGGACCTGCAATGCGATCGCTCATCCAAGACCGAAGTGCTCATCGCGCTCAATCAGTTGCTGCTCAAGAACAGCCATGAAGGCCGCACCACGGTGCTCATCATCGACGAGGCGCATAACCTCGAGTGGGACGTTCTCGAAGAGATCCGGCTGCTTGGCAACCTCGAAAACCGGAATGGCAAGCTGTTGCAGATCGTGCTGGCAGGCCAGCCGGAGTTCGACCGGAAGCTGGACGCCCCCAGCCTGCGCCAGTTGAAGCAGCGCGTCGTGCTTCGCTGCATGCTCCAGCCGCTCACCCTGGAAGAGATGGCCGAATACATACGGACGCGCCTGGAGAAAGCCGGGATGACCGATCAGACCGTCTTTCCGCCGCAGATGCTGGAAGAGATCCACCGTCGCTCGCAAGGCATTCCGAGACTGATCAACGCCGTCTGCGACAACCTGCTGCTGAGCGCGTTCGCCCTCGAGCGAAGAGAGACTACCCTCGAGATGCTCGACGAAGTCTCCGACGACATGCGCCTGGAATGGCCCGAGAAGCGCGTCGGGATTTCCCGCATTTCGCGCGGCACGCGCGCCGGCTCGCCGCTCGTCTCGCGCGAATAAGCCAGCCATAAGAATTCCCTATCGCCCCTATAGAAACATTGCGCTTGGTAGGCGCGCGCCGCCGTTGCATCATGTCATGAGAGGTCCCAAACTTGAACCGAAACCATGTCGTTTCACTGATGCTGTTGGTGTCGGCTGCCGCGATGGCGCAAGGGCCCCAGGACCCAGGAGCCCGTCTGGCAGCACTTGAGAACTCCGTTAAGTCCGCTCAGTCGGCGGGCGACAACTCCTGGATGCTGATCAGTTCGGCCCTGGTGTTGATGATGACCGGTCCCGGACTGGCTTTGTTCTATGGCGGCTTGGTTAGGAAGAAGAATGTCCTCGGGACGATGATGCAGAGTTTCATCCTGATGGGCCTGGTGACGGTGCTGTGGGCCGTCGTCGGTTACAGCCTGGTGTTTTCCGAGGGTTCACCCTTCGTGGGCGGCCTGCAGTATCTGTTCCTGCACGGTGTCGGAGCGGCGCCCAATCCCGATTACGCGCCGACAATTCCGCAGCAGACCTTCATGGTCTATCAATTGATGTTTGCGATCATTACACCGGCACTGATTAGCGGCGCGTTCGCGGAGCGGATGAAGTTCAGCGCGATGCTGCTGTTCATGACGCTGTGGTCCCTGGTGGTCTACTTTCCGATGGCGCACATGGTGTGGGGCAAGGGCGGCTTCCTGAACGCGGCCTTGGGCGGCAAGGTTCCCTGCTTCGATTTCGCGGGCGGCACGGTGGTGCACATCACTTCGGGAGTTTCGGCTCTGGTCTGCGCGCTCTATCTCGGCAAACGCAAAGGATACCCGACGGAGGCGATGAAGCCGCACAATCTGACGCTGGCCTTCATCGGCGCCTGCCTGCTTTGGGTGGGCTGGTTCGGATTCAACGCGGGCAGCGCGCTGGCGGCATCGCCGCTGGCGACCAGCGCGTTCGTGGCGACGCATTTCGCGGCCGCCGCCGCGGCGCTGGGCTGGACGGCTGCGGAGTGGATCGCCTCCGGCAAGCCGAGCGTGTTGGGCGCGATTTCAGGCTCGGTGGCCGGCCTGGTGGCGATTACGCCGGCCTCGGGGTTCGTCGAACCGTTCCCGGCGCTGCTCATCGGCCTCGCGGCGGGCGTGTTCTGTTACCTCATGGTGACCAAGGTGAAGCGGCTGTTCGGCTACGACGACGCGCTCGACGCTTTCGGCGTTCACGGCGCGGGCGGAACGTTGGGCGCAATCCTGACCGGTGTGTTCGCCACCAGCGCGGTGAACGCCAGCTTCAACCGGCCTCTGGGCTGGGTCGATGGCAACGGCCGGCAGGTTCTCAACCAGCTTGTGGGGACGGCGGTTGCCTGGGGCCTGGCGATTGTGGGCACCATCGTGATTTTGAAGATTTGCGACTGGACGTTGGGCGTGCGCGCGGAGCCCGACCAGGAGACGGTGGGTCTCGATCTGAGCATGCACGGCGAGGAGGCCTATAACCTGGATGCGTAGGCCGTAAGAACCGGCTCGTGTTTCAGTGATAGGCTAGGCGCGAGGGCCCCATGAAGAAGATCGAAGCGATTATCCAGCCGTTCAAGTTCGACGACGTGAAAGAGGCGATGAAGGCCATTGGAATCGACGGCATGACCGTGACCGAGGTCCGCGGGCACGGTCGGCAGAAGGGACACAAGGAAGTTTACCGAGGCCAGGAGTACGAAGTGGACCTGCTCCCCAAGGTCAAACTGGAAATGGTGATTCCGGACGCGCGTTTGGACGAAGTGGTTCAGACGCTGACGCGCTCGGCCCGCACCGGCAAGATCGGCGACGGCAAGCTGTTCGTCTACGAGGTTGCCGAAGCGGTCCGGATCAGGAACGATGACCGCGGCGAATCAGCCCTATAGCAGACCGGACGCGCGCGGGTTCTGGGACAACCCGGCGGATGCGCTCGTGCGCCGCACTGTGGCCGTGGAGCGCACGGTGGCCGAGGCGTTCGCGACCCACCTCGAACCCGCCACGCCCGAAGGGTTGGCCCTTCTGGCCGTGGGAGGCTTCGGACGGCGTGAACTGTTTCCGCACTCGGACGTAGACCTGCTGCTGCTGATCGAGAAGGACGCCGTTCCTGAGCGGCTGCGGACGGCGATCTCCGCCTTTCTGCAGAGCCTGTGGGACGCCAACCTGCGCGTGAGCCACTCGGTAAGAACGCCGGTCGATTGCTCTGCACTCGACGAGCAGAACATCGAGCTCAGCATCAGCCTGCTGGACGAGCGCTACCTGGCCGGCGACCGTGGCCTGCACGCCAAGCTGGGCGTAGCCATGTCGCGATACCTGGACCGCCAGTCGCAGACCTTGGCCGGCCACCTGTGCCGGCTGGTGCGGGAGCGGCACGCCAAGAACGGCGGCTCCATTTCTCAACTCGAACCCAATATCAAAGAATCTCCGGGAGGGCTGCGCGACTTCCAGCTCATCGCCTGGCTCAAACGGCTTCGCGAGGCGCGGCATAGCGGGCCGCACCTCGAAGACGACGCGCCGGACCTGCTCCCATCCCGCGATTTCCTGTTCGGGTTGCGCACGTATCTTCACGACCGCGCCGGCCGGGACTCCAACACGCTGACCTTCGAGCTGCAGGACGAAATCGCCGACCTGTTCGGCGCCGAGCCAGCCCGCTGGATGCACCGTTATTACAGCTCGGCGCGCGGTATCGCGATCGAGGCGCTGCGGGCCATCGAGCTGGTGGACGAGCAATCGAGCTCCCTGCTGGTGCAATTCCGCGACTGGCGCGCGCGCGTGTCCAACGCCGAGTTCCACGTCTCGCGCGAGCGCGTTTTCCTGCGCCTGCCGCAGCGTCTGGAGCACGACCCGGCGATGGCGCTGCGCCTGTTCGAATTTGTGGGACGGCACGGCATGCGCCCGGCTCTTGAAACCGTGCGCCGCCTGGACCGATACTCCGCCGAAATGGCACGCTACTTCAGCGCGCCGCCGGCGCCCTTGTGGCCAGCCTTCAAAGCGATCCTCTCGACTCCGCACCGCGCGATGGCGTTGCGCGCGATGCACGAGACGGGCACACTGGCGGCCCTGTTGCCCGAATGGGGGCCGGTGGAATGCCTGGTGATCCGCGATTTCTATCATCGCTACACCGTGGACGAGCACTCGCTCCGCGCCATCGGGATTCTGGAAGACCTGGGGACGACGAAAGATGCCTCCGTGAAGCACGTCGCCGCCCTGTACTCGGAGATAGACCGGCTGGATCTGGTGACCTTCGCGCTGCTTTTCCACGATCTCGGAAAGGCCCTCAAGGAAGGCCTCGCCCACGTCGGCGCGTCGGCGGAACTGGCCGCGGCGGCCATGCAGCGGCTGGGCATGCCGGAAGAAGACCGGCGAACCGTGATCGCTTTGATCGAGCATCACCTGGCGCTTTCGTCGGTGATGAACTCGCGCGACCTGGAGGATCCGGCCACGGCGCCTTTCGTCGCCGCCAAGGTTGGCACCCTCGAAACTCTGAAACAGCTCACGGTCCTCACGTTCGCCGATATCAGCGCGGTGAATCCCAGCGCGATGTCGCCGTGGCGCCTCGAGCAGCTCTGGCGCGTCTACCTGCTGGGTTATAACGAGCTGACGCGCGAGCTGGAATCGGACCGCATACACGATGGCGGCGCAGAGAAGCTGGGGATGGAGGAATTCCTCGATGGCTTCCCGGTGCGGTATCTGCGCAAGCACTCTCCCGCCGAAATCGAGGCGCATTACCGGCTGGAACAGCGCAGCCACGACCGCGGGGTGGCCGTGGACATTCGCAAGGAGAACGGGTTCTATCAGCTCACCTTGGTGGCGCGGGACCGGCCGGCGCTGCTCTCCGCCATTGCCGGCGCGATGGCCGGCTTCGGGATGAACATCCTGAAGGCGGAGGGATTCGCGAACCAGCACGGCACCATCCTGGACACCTTCGTGTTCGAGGATCCACATCGGACGCTCGAGTTGAACCCGACCGAAGTGGACCGCCTGCGTCTCACCCTCGAGCGAGTCACGCTCGGCCGTCTGGATGTGAAGGAGCTTCTGCGGAGCCGTCCCGCGCCCGTTCTGCCGACCAAGCGCGCTCGGATCTCGCCGACGGTTTCATTCGACCCGCGCGTCTCCGACATCGCGACGCTGATCGAGGTGGTAGCCGAGGACCGGCCGGGGCTCCTCTATGCGCTGACGTCCGCCATTGCCTCGACCGGCGCCAACATCGACGTAGTGCTCATCGATACCAGGGCGCACAAAGCCATCGACGTCTTCTACGTCAATGCGGAAGGCAAGAAGCTGGGGGTCGCGCAGCAGGCCGAGCTCAAGGAGAAGCTGCTGAAAGCCTGCGCGGCGTAGCTCCGCGTTAGAATGGGCTCAATGGCAGATCGAGCGGTCGCAACCATCACCGCCCTTATCGTCGATGACGAACAGCTCGCGAGCGACGAGCTGGCCTACCTGCTCAGAGACTTCGCGGATGTAGAGGTGATCGGCAGCGCGCGGAACGGCTTGCAGGCGCTCAAGCTCATCGAGGATCTCGAGCCCGACCTGGTCTTCCTGGACGTACAGATGCCAGGCATGGACGGCCTGGGCGTGATTCGCGCGCTCAAAGAGAAGGACGCCGCGCTCCCGTATTTCGTGCTGGCCACGGCTTACGAACAATATGCGGTGGAAGCGTTTCGGCTGGAGGCGCTCGACTATCTGCTGAAGCCGGTGGACAAGGACCGCCTGGCCGAATCGGTGGAGCGGGCGCGCAGGTTCGTGCAGGAGCGCAGCAAGACGCAGCCGCGCGAGGCGCCGGCCGCAGCAGCCAGCCTGCCGCACCGCACCAAGCTGATGGTCCGGGCCGCCAACCGCAACTTCATCGTAGACGCGAACGACGTCATCTACGCCACCATTGACGACGGGCTGATCACCATCGTCGCGCCCAGCCTCGAAGGGCAGTCGAACTACCGCACCATCGAAGAGCTGCAATCGAACCTGGACCCGGAAGTTTTCTGGCGCGTGCACCGTTCCTTCCTGGTCAACATCAACCGGATCAAGGAAGTGATCCCCTGGTTCAAGTCCAGCTACATGCTGCGGATGGACGACAAGAAGCAGACCGAGATTCCCGTGAGCCGCGTGCAGACCAAGCGGCTGCGGCTGCTGCTGAAGCTGTGACTGCCCTCAGATCGCGATTCCGCAACGCCACAGCAGGTAGCCAATGGCCTGGCGGACGTATACCCACCGCCGCTGGCGGCTCTCATCGCGCGGCGACTCCGGGCGCGGCGAGCCGTAGACCTGGAATCCGAGCTTCTCGAGCATCTTTTTGACGCGATAGATGTGATAGCCGTCGCTGACCACGATGCAGGATTTCAGATCCATGCGGCGCATGATCTCTCCTGCGGCCGCAATCGAATGGATGGTCGTTTCGCCTTCGGACTCCACCAGAATGGCCTCGGAGGGCACGCCCTGGCGCACCAGATAGTCGCGGCCGACGCCGCCCTCGGTGAATACCGGATCGCCGCCCGCGCCGCCGGTGGTCAGAATTAGCGGCGCCTGCCGGGCACGGTAGAGCCCCAGCCCGTGATCGAGCCGTCCTTTCAGCACAGGCGACGGCCTGCCACGGTACTCGGCCGCGCCCAGGATCACGATCACGTCAGCGGGCTGCGCCTCATCGCGCGTGGACTGCTGCTCGATGCGCCGCGCCGTCCGCGCCACCAGGACGACCAGGACGATGCCGGCCGCCAGCACCGCTACCGCCGCGAGTTTGAGCAGGCGTCTCATGGGCGCATTTGGGGCAGGGGAACCGCATACCCCACGCTACAATCTACGATGATAGGCGAAACTAAGGAAACGTGCCCAGAGCCGAAGCGTTGACCAGTCCGGCGAATCCGCTGCTCAAAGAAGTCCGGCGCGCCATCGCACGCGGCGCGCGCACCCGCGAGGGCTACGCCGTCGCCGAAACTTTTCATTTGCTCGATGAGGCGATTGCGAGCGGCTGCGAGATCGGCGCCGTGCTGGCGGCGGAATCGGCGCGGCCCGCTGTCGAGGCGCGGTTGCGGAGCGTGCCTGGGACGCGCCTTCTGGTGCTCACCGACGCGCTGTTTCGATCCATCTCCGACACCGAATCCGCGCAAGGCGTGATGGCGCTGGTGCGCCCGCCGGAGTGGGAAATCGAGCGGCTCCTGGCGGGGCAGCCGCTGGTTGTCGTCCTCGACGGCGTTCAGGATCCAGGCAACGCCGGCGCCATCATCCGTGCCGCCGAAGCTTTCGGGGCCACCGGCCTCGTGTTTCTCAAAGGGACCGTGAGCCCGTACAATCCCAAGGCCGTCCGCGCCTCTGCCGGCTCGGTGTTCCGCGTTCCGCTGGTCGCCGGTATCGAAGCGGCGCCGGCGCGCGAAGCTCTCGGGGCGCACGGCCTGGCGGTCTACGCGGCCGCGCCAGCCGCCGGCACGAGTCTCGACCAGCTCGACCTGACGCGCGGATGCGCGTTCGTGATCGGCAGCGAGGGCCGCGGCGCGATCCACGAATGGGGCACGGCGGGCGTGCGGATCCCGGTCAGCGGAGTCGAGTCTCTCAACGCCGCCATGGCCGCCGGTATCCTGTTATATGAGGCGCGCCGTCAGAGGACCCGCGTATGAGCCTGTTCGACAACACTCCGCCCGCGCCGGCCGCATCCGGGGCGGTGGATAAAGGCCGGCCGCTTGCCGAGCGCATGCGTCCCGATCGCTGGGAGGACTTCACCGGACAGGAGCACATCCTCGGCGCGGGCAAGCCGCTGCGGGCCCAGATCGAGCGCGGCGAGCTTGGCTCCCTCATCCTGTGGGGTCCGCCGGGCGTAGGCAAGACCACACTGGCGCGGCTGATCGCGCGGTTCACGCGGTCCGATTTCGTCCCCTTCAGCGCGGTGCTGAGCGGCATCAAGGAAGTCAAGGCCGTGATGGCCGATGCCGAGCGCAATCGCAAACTGGGCCGCCGCACGCTGCTCTTCATCGACGAAATCCACCGCTTCAACAAAGCGCAGCAGGACGCTTTCCTTCCCTACGTCGAGCGTGGCGACGTTACGCTGATCGGCGCGACCACCGAGAACCCGTCCTTCGAGATCATTTCGGCGCTGCTGTCGCGCTCGAAGGTCTACGCGCTTCGTGCGCTCACCGTGCCGGAGATCATGACGCTGCTCGGCCGCGCCCTGGCCGATCGCGAGCGCGGCCTCGGCGATCTGGAGATGCACGCGCCGGAGGAACTGCTGGAGCAGATCGCCATCTTCGCCAACGGCGACGCGCGCGCCGCGTACAACACCCTGGAAGCCGCGGTGGCGGCGTCCACCGACAAGGAGCTTTCGAAGCAGGCTGTGGAGGACGCAATCCAGCGCAAGCTGCTGCTCTACGACAAGGCCGGCGAGGAGCACTACAATCTGATTTCTGCCCTGCACAAATCGGTCCGCTCGAGCGACGTGGACGCCTCGCTGTACTGGCTGGGTCGCATGCTCGAAGGCGGCGAGGACCGGCTCTACATCGCCCGCCGCTTGATCCGCATGGCCATCGAGGACATCGGCCTGGCCGATCCGCGCGCGCTCGAACAGGCCGTGGCCGCCATGCAGGCGGTTCATTTCCTCGGGATTCCCGAGGGCGACCAGGCGCTGGCTCAGGCCGCCATCTACCTCTCTGTGGCCCCCAAGTCCGACGCCGCCTATCAGGCGCTCAACGGCGTGCTCGAGGACGTGCGGCAGACCATCGCGGAGCCGGTCCCCTTGCATCTTCGCAACGCGGTGACCCGCTCGATGAAGGACTGGGGATACGGCGCGGGCTACCAGCACGCGCACCAGTTCGAAGATGCTCTGCCGGATATGGAGTGCCTGCCGCCGTCTCTGGCCGGCCACCGCTATTACGTGCCCACCGGCCGCGGCGTCGAGAAGCGGATCGCCGAGAGGCTGGAAGAGATCCGCAAGGCGAAGGAAAAGTAGACGTGGCGCACGCAAGAGCGCATGCGCCACTCCTGGCCGGCTACTTTCCCCGGCGCGCTTTCAGCTCGGCCAGAAGCCGGTTGACGCGGTCGGTTTTGTCGAGCGCGGTGAGCTGCTCCTCGGTATTGTCGGCCAGCATCTCGGCCTTGGCCTGGCTCACTGCCTCGCTGTGCTGCACCTTTCTCTGCATGCGGTCGAAGGCCGCCGCGCTCGATCCATCGGCCAGGGCCATGCGCGCATCGCTCGCTTTTGAGAGCGCGCGGGAGCGCCGGTGTTGCGCGATCAGCAGGTCGCTCATGGATTTCGCCTCCGCCAGCTTCTGCTGCAGCTTGTGCAGCGCCGACTTCAACTCCTCCACCTGCGCCTTCTGATCGGCGATCTGCTCGGTGAAGCCTTCGTCCAACTGCTTGTAGCTGTCCGCCCTCTCGAGCGCGGACCGCGCCAGCTCGTCCTGCCCCTTGTCTACGGCCAGCTCCGCCTTGCGCGTCCATTCGACGTGCTTCTCCTCGGTCTCCTTCTGCTTCTTCTCGAGGACGTGCTGATCCGCGATCGCAACCGCGACCTGCGTCTTGACCTGCAGCAGTTGATTCTGCATGTCGAGAATCACCTGCTTGATCATCTTCTCCGGGTCCTCGGCCTTATCGATCAGGTCATTGAGATTGGCCCGGATCAAAGTGGAAACGCGTTCCAGTAGTGCCATTTTGTTTGCCCCCTTTCTCAGCCCTTATCGCCCGAACCGGGCTGCGGCTTTCCCTCGCCGATCAACTTGACCTTCGAGAACAGCTCCGACATCTTCATGCCCGAGAGCGTCTCGAACAGCGCCGGGATCTGCGCCGCCATGGCCGTCAGGTCGCCGGTGATCTTGTGCATGCCGGCGGAGTTGCCGTCGCCGGTAGAAACGATGGTGATCTTGTCCACGTTGGCGAGCGGCGCAGCCAGCGCCCTCACCACTTCGGGCAGGCCGCTGATCAACCGGTCCACAACCGCCGCCTGGTTCCATTCCTGGTAAGCCCCGGCTTTGACGTTCAGCGCCCGGGCCTCGGCCTCGCCCTTCTTGAAGATGATGGCGGCTTCGGCTTCGCCGGTCGCCCGTGTTGCCGATGCCTCGCCCTCGGCCTGAATCGTCAAGCGGTGCTTCTCGGCTTCCGCCAGCGTTTCAATCTTCTGCCGCTCGATCTCGGCCGGCTTGAGCACGGTGGCGATCAGCTCTCGCTCGCGGCGCTGGATTTCGGCGTCCTGCACGGCGATCTGCTGCTGCTTCTCCACCTGCTGGATCTTCACCTGCTCGGCAATGAGCTGCTGCTGCATGACGTTGGTCTGGATGTCGTAGGCCTTGTCCGCCTGCGCCTGCTGCCGTTTCATGGTCTCGAGGTACTGCGCCTTCTTCACCTCCAGATCGCGCTGCGCTTCGGCTTGCGCCGCCAGCGACTGCGTCTCGGCCAGCACCCGTTCCCGGTCCGCCTGGGCTTTGGCGACGGCGGCTTCGCGCTGTGCGACGGCCCTACGAATCGCGGTGTCGCGATCGGCCTCGGCCGTGGCCACGTCTGCGTCGCGGCGTATGCGCGCGACATCGGGACGCCCCATGTTGCTGATGTATTCGTTCTGGTCCTTGACTTCCTTGATGGTGAACGAAATCACCTCGAGCCCCATCTTGTTCATATCGTCGGCGCAGGTGGAGCGCATACGGTCGGCCACCATCTCCGGTTCCTTGACGATCTCTTCCACCGTGAGCTGGCCGATGATGCCGCGCAGGTGGCCTTCCATCACCAACCGGATCAGGCCCTCGCGCTCGTTGTCGGACTTGGTCAGAAACTGCTCGGCCGCAGTGAGAATGGAGACGTCGTCGGATTTCACCTTGATCTGCGCCACCGCCTCAACCGTGACAGCGACGCCTTGCTTGGTGTAGAGATCCTGCTTCGGAGCCACGTCGAACGACATCAACTCGAGCGACAGGCAACGCCAGTTCTCCACCATCGGAAAGATCACCGTGCCACGGCCCTTGATAATGCGGGTGCGCCGCATGCCATAGACCACCAGGGCCTCGTGAGGACCGGCCTTGCGATACAGCCGCGCCATGGTCCCCATCAGGAAGAAGATTGCCAGTATCGCGAGGCCGGCTACAATCCAGACCTCGCCGCGATTCAGAAACTGCGTATCCATAGGGTCTCCTCAGTTCTTCTGCGCATCGTCGGCGGGCTCGCCTGCCAGGTCTTCCCAGCGCCGGACGTAGGCTACGCCCTTCTCGAAACGCGTCACCACAACCTCGGCCGTTTTCGGTATCGCCGAGCCGTCTTCGCTGCGGGCGGCCAGGCAATGCCGCGTGCCCCCCTGCGTAAACACCATCTCTCCAGTGCCGCCCGGCCGCACCGGGACGCTCAGCCTGCCGAGCACGCCGACCATCTCCGAGTCCTCCGGCTCCACTTCCGTTTCGGCCCGCATCAGCACCTTAGCCAGGAACAGAAAGATGATCGCAGCGCCCACGATGCCGCTCACCAGCGCGATCCCGAGAGCGAAAAACGTCCACAGACTCGAGAGACGAACCATCAGGAAGCCGGTGCCGCCGAACCACGTCAGAAACGCCGCCACCGTGCCCAGGTTCAACACCGGCACTTGATCGCCGCCCAGGTGCGGAACGTGGACGTGCGGGACGTGCAGGTGCGGGATCTGCACGTGAAGGTGCGGCAGGTGCAGGTGCGCGCTTCCGGTCAGGATCGAGAGGAAACTCATCAGGAAGCCGACCAGAAAACAGGTCAGGTAGAAATCCGCCCATGTCATCGGGAACGCCTCCGTTCCCCGGCCGGCTTGAGAACCTGCAACAACCGTTCGCCCAGGCCGGGGTTCTCCAAATAGCTCCGAGCAGGATCAGGCACATGCGCGAATCGTCGTGCCGCGACACCTTGACCAGTGCACCCGAAAGCTCCGCGTCGCTGTGAAAGCGCTCGGCGCCCGAAACCAGCCACAGATCCAGCTTGTCCTCCGGAGCGCCGAGACTCGAAACCAGCTCGGTCGAAAATCCCTCCGGATCGTCCACCAGGTAGCCCGGATGCACCTTGAAAAATGTTGCCAGCAGCATACGGGTCGAGTTGGTTAGATGCGGCCGCGCTCCGTTCTCGATCTGCGAAAGATACGACTGGCTGATGGCGCGTCCCATTTCTTTTTTGAGCAGCCGTACGACTTCCTGCTGGGTGAGTTCGCGGCCCAGGCCGCGCAGCGTACCCTCCACCTCGCGCAGGTAACGGAGCTTTTCTCCTAGCTTCATATCGCTAATTGCAATAAGCATATAACGGATTGCGATAGCTGTCAAGGCCCCCATCGGGGTCATGGGGCGCAGGCGCCGAGCCATCGGCGAAGCCGCTGCTACACTGCTCATTTGGAGCCCCTAAAAGCCGTCCGCCTGTTTCTTGTGGCCGTCCTGCTGCCGGCGGCCTACGGCCAGGCGCAATTCGACCGGGACTACGACGCGCTCGCTGCCACGCGGCGCATCTCCGAGACCGCGATCTCTCCCGACGGCAGGACCGTGGCCTGGGTGCAGGATTCCGCGGACATCTACGTCTGGGCGGGCGACGCCACGCCTCTACGGATCGCGGAGGGACACGACATCGCCTGGTCGCCGGACGGCCGCGCGCTGGCGTTTCTCTCGCTCTCCGGTTTGTATACGGTGGCGTCCGGCGGCGGCATTCCGAAGAAGCTGGCCACGCTCTCAGGGCACGTTGCCGATCCGCGTTGGTCCCCGGACGGCCGGACCATCGCCGTGCTCTTCGCCGAGCACGCGCCGGCCGCGGCGGGCCCGCTTCAGCCGGTCGAGCCCGAAACCGGCGTGATCGGCGAGCGCATACACAACCAACGGATCGCCACGGTCGAGGTGGCCACGCGCGCGCTGCGGCAAGTCTCGCCGCCGGAGCTGCACGTTTACGAATACGACTGGTCGCCCGATGGAAGGACCTTCGCCGCGACCGCGGCGCCCGGTCCCGGCGACGACAACTGGTACGTCGCGAAGCTCTTCGCGATCGATGCCGCGACGGGCAAGGCCAGCGTGTTGGCCAAGCCCGCCCTACAGATCGCCGTTCCGCGCTGGTCGCCCGACGGCACGCGGATCGCTTACATCTCTGGCCTGATGAGCGACGAGGGCGCGACCGGCGGCGACGTCTTCGTGGTCCCCGCCGGCGGCGGTGTGCCTTGCAACGTGACGCCGGGCATGCCGGCGTCGGCGAGCGCCATCGACTGGCTCGACGCTGGACACGTCCTCATCTCCCAGCAGGTGGACGGCGATACGGGTTTCGCGGTTCTCGATCTCGCCGGCGGCCGTCCCCAGACGCTGTGGCGCGGGCCGGACGCGGTGACGCGCGGCGGCTGGGAGCCGGCGGTTTCCTTGGCGCGCGACGGGAAGACGACGGCCGTGGTCCGCCAGTCGTTCGATGCCCCGCCGGAGGTGTGGGCAGGACCGATCGGGGCCTGGCGGCAGATCTCGAGCGTCAATCGGGACGTGCGTGCGGTCTGGAGCCAGGCGACCAGCATACACTGGCCGAGCGAAGGCCGCAGCGTGCAGGGCTGGCTGCTCTATCCGCGCGGATACGATCCGACGCGGCATTGGCCGATGGTGGTGATGCCGCACGGCGGGCCGGGCGCCATGGAGCGCTCGCACTGGCCCGGCGCGGGCTTCGAGAGCATGTTCGCAGCGGCCGGCTACTTCGTCCTGCTGCCCAATCCGCGCGGCAGCTTTGGAGCGGGCGAGGCGTTCACCGAGGCCAACGTCCGCGACCTCGGCTACGGCGACTTCCGCGACATCCTGGCGGGGGTGGATGCCGTGACCGCGGCCCTGCCCATCGACAATGGGCGCGTGGGCATCGCCGGTTGGAGTTACGGCGGTTACATGGCGATGTGGGCGGTCACCCAGACCGAGCGCTTTCACGCCGCGGTGGCGGGGGCGGGGCTCTCCGATTTCCAGAGCTACTACGGCGAGAACCGGATCGACCAGTGGTTGATTCCGTTCTTCGGCGCGTCGGTTTACGACGATCCCGCCGTCTACTGGCGCAGTTCTCCGATCACCTTCATCAAGAACGCGAAGACGCCACGCTGGTGCTGGTGGGCGAGCGCGACGCCGAGTGCCCGGCGCCGCAGTCCCGCGAATTCTGGCACGCGCTGAAGACGCTCGGAGTCGAGACCGACTCGTCATTTACGCGAACGAGGGGCACGTGATCGCGATCCGGATCATCAGCGCGATATCGTCCGGCGCTCGCTGGCCTGGTTCGACAAATACCTCGAGATAAGTCGTCCGGCCATGTTACCCTTTGGGTAGCGGAGGGG
>CAVTDS010000002.1:0-544651 GCA_963733465.1 Bryobacterales bacterium | reverse complement strand
GGATCAGATTTACAAGCTGCAGCCCCATCGCACGATGGCACTGCAAGGCTTCGACGATTACGGCGCGGCTGCGGCACTGTGGGGCGCGTCCGACAGCGGCTTCGACGTGTCCGGCGTGTTCCGCGATTTGGCCGATTTCGCCGTGCTGGTCCTGTTCCAGAAAGACGATCCGTTCGGCCACCCGCTGTTCTCGTATCTTCCGGACGGCGATCTCACCGGCCTCGTACTCGATTTCGACGTCACCTGGCAAGGTATTCAATCCTGGGAATCGCTCAAGAGCGCGTGGACGGATTGGAACGCCCTCGATTACTCCGTCAACGGCGTCGGCCACACGGATGTGAAGTGGATCGGCACGCCTGGCATCACGGTGACGTGCAACACGACTGGCCGCACCGGGGCGTCGGCCACTTTCACGCTGAACATGGCGAGTCCGCAGGCCGGCGACAAGGTCACGCTCTGGTATCAGAACCAGTCCTTCATCAGCCCGGCAATCATTGCCGGCAATCCGACCACTGACCAGGCTCTGTGGTGGCAGGGATCGGTGGCGACTACCGACCAGGCCCTGTGGTGGCAGGGAAACGCGGCCTACAACCACTGGGTAAAGATCGGTTCGGCCACGTACTCCTGCCTCGAAGATTCGCTGAACAGCGCGGGCGTCGCGAACAACATCGCCGCCCAGATCAATGCCTCCGATCCAAATTGCTCCTGCACCACGGGAGGCGCGTATGGCAACGAGATCTTCATTGCGCTGAGGTCCGGTGAGTACGGCCCTGTGGCAGTTTCCAGCTCCGACGGCTCCGGGGGCGCCACGCTGTCGAATTACCAGCACTGGGTGAAGATCGCCAGCGTCACGTATTCCTGCTACGAAGGATCGCTGAACAGCGCGCAGATAGCGGCCAACGTCGCGGCGCAGATCAACGCTACCGACCCGAACTGCACGGCCACCGTGGGAGGTCAGTACAACAACGAGATCCTGATTACGCTGAAGGCCGGCGTCGCGGGCCCAATTGCGGTGTCGAGTTCGGATGGCTCGGCGGCTGCATCACTGACCCAGGGCACAAGTGCCGCCACCATCCTGAACAACATTGCCAGCCAAATCAACGGAACGAACTGGGTGCTGAACGGCCCCGCCGTGCTCAGCGCCGCCGTGGTTGCGCCGAACCAGTTAGTCGTCACGGCCGCGCCGGGAGCCGACGGCAATATGGTCGCGCTCTACCAGACGGACAACAACAGCAGCAGCCGCCTGTACTTCACCGCGACCAACTGGAACTTATCCGGCGGCTCTTCGGACAACGTGTCCTGGCACGTCCACATCGACTTCACCGCGCTCGGCTGGAGCAGCGTGGACAAAGTCTGGTGGACCATCGCGCCCGCGCTCCCGAACAGCCAAGCGTACCAGTCCACTGAGTGGAAGATGGTGGTCACCAACTGGACCGTGACCAGCAATCCCGCCAGTAAGCGAGCACTCAAGGTGGCTGGACTCGGTTCGGTCCGCATCGAGGAAGACAGCACCTGGGTCACCACGTCCGGATACTGGGAGCCCGCCCCCGGCAACGACCCAGTGAACGGCGCATTCGCCTTCTGGAGCCAGGGACGCGCGATTCGTGCGGCTGCTTCCGGTGCCAGCGTCACCGTCGAGACGCATTGCCAGTACGCGCACGCCATTTACGTCGGCACGCGCCTCGACACCATCTGCGGCATCGTGACCGCCACGCTGGACGGCGGCGCGCCGGTGACGCTCGACTGCTACTATCCCACCGCCACGACGTCCCAGACACGACGCCTGCTCTTCTCCGGCGTCGCAGCAGGGCAGCACAAGGTGGTGATCACGCTTTCGGGCAATAAGAACGCGTCGAGCCAGGGCTGGTATTTCTATTTCGATTTCCTCGAATGCGCGGTCGCGACCGACGTCCCCGATCCGGTGGTGACGACTACCGCCGTGGCGGTGGCCACCGACTTCGACACGGACAACACCTACAAGCTGTCGCCGCAGCGGCTGGTCTGGAACATTCAGAAACTCGGGCTGCTCGGCGAGATCGATCACTATTGCGGGGTCTTCTGGTGGAAGCAGTCGGTGGCGTCCAATCCCGCGTACCCCACATGCACGGTCACGTTTTCCGGCAATTGGAACGACCAGGATGTCGTCTGGCTACACATCGGCGCCTCGGCTATCGGCAAGACGGTGTTCGGGGGACAGGACAGCAGCAATACCATCGCGCGGCATTTCGCCAATTTCATCAACGCGATCTTCGACGGCGTCTGGGCCTCGGTCTCCGGCAGCGTGCTGACGATCACTTCACATTCGTTCGCGAGCGGGTGGCAGTATCACGTCTATACGGAACTGCCTGCGTCAAATACCGGCAGTGGCCACGCCGCGGTGACCGGCGACATGCAAGGCGGCACGTATGGCGTGAAATGGGTCATCGATCCAACCCAGACTCCGGTGCTCAACCGGGCCTTCCGCGATTGGAACACGGATTTCTTTGGTCTCCTCAAGGCGAACGGCATGAGCGCCGTATGCTCGTTCTCGCAGGAACTGGTGCAACCGCCAGATAATCCCGCCGGTGGCGCTATCTGGGTTCAACGCTTCCCCGACGGCACGGCGGTGGAGACAGCCACGGGATTCGGCACTTTGAACAGTTCCCAGATCGCCTTCAGCTCCGGGCCGCAGGCCTACCTCGGGCAGGCCTGCGCCGCGATGGCCGGCCTGATGCTGGCGGCGGGCCTGACGCCCAAACTCCAGTTTGGCGAAATCCTCTGGTGGTTCCTGGCGAACGCGTCCGGGATGGCTTTTCACGACGCGGACACGCAGGCCGCCGCACAGTCGGCGCTCGGCCGCGCCCTGGCCACCTTCCACGCACCCAATGACGATCCGTCGGTTAACAGCTACGCCGACGCAAACTTCCTCCGGACGCGCCTGTACAACTATGTGGCCGCGATCAAGAGCTATGTTCTGTCGCAGTGCCCATCGGCTGTGTTCGAACTGCTTTGGCCCATGGATGTGAACGACCCGGATACCTGCAAGCTGCTGCGGTACATCAACCTGCCCTTGCAATGGACCACGCGCGCGGGCTCGGGTTTTGACACGTTCCTGATCGAGGGCTACCAGTACCCCGGCATCAACCACAACCTCGACCAGGCGACCCGTTGCGCGCAGTATCCCTGGAAGGAACTCGCCTGGGACCAGGCCCACTGCCGGTACCTTATGGGCCTTTACTACGGCACGTGGCCATGGATGCGCGAGTTCGTGAACGTCAACCGCCTCGGGCTGCCGGCCATCAAGCTTTGGGCCTACGATCACCTTTGCCTATTCGGATGGCCGATACCCCTGCCCACAAACGACGACAGCTCGTTCATCTATTGAAGTTTAGCCCGCGCTCCCCACGGCTGCCCGCGAGTATCACGACTTCATTGAGCCACCCCTTGCCGATTATCGCGAAGCTGGATCACGGTGCGACCTGAGATCTCTTGGGAAACTTCCGTATAGCTTTCGGCACACTGATGTACTGCACAAGAGCACACCGGTGTTTCTCAACAAGCCCTGCTAGCCAGTTGAAAAAGACCGCCAAAATGACGATGCCACATGCGCCCGCAAGTGCTCTTGGAACCTTGTACAGCCCAGCAGCGGACATTATTACGTGTCCAAGTCCCCTATCTGCGGCGACAAACTCACCTATAAATGCGCCCAAAAGGGAAAGGCCGGTATTGACCCGGAGAGCTGCCAAGACCCAATCGACCGATGCAGGAACAACGACCTTTCGGAACTGAAACCACGGCGAGGCACCGAGCCCCCTCATAACTTCGAGGTACTCATTCGACACCTTGTGGGCACCGTTGTAGGCCTGATTGAAAGCAACAAAGATGGTCGCCAGACCCGCAAAGGCCACTTTCATCTTGATCCCGATCCCAAACCACACGATCATCAACGGAGCGACCGCGAACACCGGAAAGCTACTAAGCGCCAAGACAAATGGCCTTGTGACGGCCGCCAATGTGCCGGACAGCCAGAGCGCCAAGCCCGCCAGCGTTCCTATGATGGTGCCCAGCACCAACCCGCCCAGGGCCTCTGTTCCCGTCATGGACATGTCTTTGAAAAACTCGCCAGAGCTTGTCATGCTCCATAGTTCACCAACGATCTCGGACGGGGTCCCGAGAACGAAGTTGAAGGACGTATTATTCCTGCCTATGAACTGCCATGCGCCTAGTACAATCAACAGGATCGTCCATCTTACAACTCGGACAGCTCTAGCCTCCTGCATGCGTCCTCTCAAGATCGTCCCAGATCTGACTGAACAAGCGGCCGAACTCTGGGTCTTTTCGTACTTCGACCGGATCCTGGCTACCGACAGAGAACTGCGGCGAATATCGACGAACAATACGGCTTGGCCGCCCGCTCAATACCAGCAAGTCATCAGCAAAGAACAGCGCCTCTTCAATGTTATGAGTGACAAACACAACTGTGGCACCTGTACTTACGCACAGATCGCGAAACTCAGAATTAAGCTTCAATCTAGTTACAAAATCAACCGACGAGAATGGCTCGTCGCAAATGAGCACCTGCGGCCTCCGCGCGAAGGCGCGGAGAATCGAGACGCGCTGCTCCATTCCGCCAGATAGCTCGTGGGGATACGCGTCCTCAAAGCCGCGCAACCCGTATCTTCCCATCAACGGCAGAAGATAATCCAGACTCGCCGGAGTTACCTTTACGCCGCGTTGTGCTTCCAGGCCGAGAGAAACGTTTTGCAGTGCAGTTCGCCAAGGCAATAGCAAACTCTTTTGTGGAATGTAAGCAATCCCGCCAAGGCGCTGTTCCTCATTGATCGTAATGCTTCCGGACGAAGGCGGCTCAAGACTTAGGAGCATCCTCAAGAGCGTGGTCTTCCCACAACCACTGGGGCCGACAATGCAGGTGAACCCTCGCACAGGGACTTCGAAAGAAATATCGGCCAGAACCTCCAAGGGTCCGAAGGCTTTTGAGACGCGGTCCACTTTTATTGCTGCAGCAGCCATTGATCTATTTCCGAGAGCGGCTCTTCCGGATAATCCTGAAGTTCGCCTCAACAAACAGGACGGCTAACGTTACGGCGGCTCCGACGTAAGTCTCTTCTGAAGCTCGATCCATGACAAAGTGCAAGATCCACACGAAGGAGAACATGCCTAACAACAGCGCATCCCATCCAATTAGATGTCTCTTTCCAGGAAAATCACCAATGATCGGCAGAAGGACGATTCCTAGCGCCAAAACAAGTTGCGCAACTTCGTGCCCTTGCAAGGCTAACAGTGAGCACATCCCAAGCAGGAGACCCATGGCTACGAGTACAGGGGACCTCCACCCTGCTTGTCGCTGAGCCGCCTTGTTTTCCTCCAGTAATTCACGTGCTGCTCGCTGGGCACGTTCGACGCGAGGCTTGAATGATTCGGCGAAGATTCCTTGGGCCTCGCGCTTGGCAGATGCGTCAAATGCCGTGCCAAGGCTATCGTAGTGGGCGTGCACCGCCTTTAACCAGAGGTCCTCACTGATTGCAATGCTCGCACCCCAGACTTGTGCATTGGTCGCCCGTTTGAGCGCTCTTCTAATAAGAGGTATCGGTTGATTGAACGATTCGCCCGCATAAGCCAGGACATCGGGATCTTCGGCTGCAACTAGAATGAGAGAACGTTGTAACGCCTTCAAGAAGCCGCTAATGAAATCTGGATGATTAGCCACGAATTCCGGCCTGGCAATAATGGCCGTGGTTAACATGTGTGCGTATTCGACGGTGTCAGCCAATGCAAGCTTCACCGAAATCCATTCCTTATTGGCTTCCATGGATCTTTCGATCCGGAGGACATCTGGCGTCAAAGCTACGGCACTCCTCTTCTCCCTGACAAGGTCTTCGAGCTTCGTAAATTCTTGAAGGGGACGAACGGACTCGATGATCGGCGGGGTGCCTTTAGCCGAACGGAGAATTCGGCTTGCGATGCCGTGGGAGGTACTGCCAGGAAAGAAAGCGATAATGTGCTGAAACTGCGCAAGCTCATCCAACTCAGTAACTTCGGGAGACTTTGTATCTACGGCCCAGAATGCTCCCCGGACGATAAGGCCGGCCAGCACAACAGGTACGAAGCCCTGCTGCGAGGCGTAGATGATTGCGCAAGGATCACAGACCGCCATTTGAGCCTCGCCTCGGCTCAATCGTTGATAGGCATCAGCATCGGTTCCGCCCGGCGCTTGTACAATGCTCGTTTCGTATTCGGCAGGTATCTGACCAAAGAAGCTCTGCGCCCGAGCGAAATAGAGTGGGAGGTACAAGAAGTGATGCTCCATCTCCATGATGGTCACCGGGACTGTCTTCATCCGCTCACTCTCCTCAATTCGTTTTTGGCCACAATCAGTGGATTCTACAGTTGCTGGAAGCTCGGTCAGCAAATCGATTGTCAACAAAAGTCGAAAATGCTCCGGGTGCCGACAAGTCGCCAACGCTGACTCTTAGGTCAACCGCCTTTTGCCACGCTGCTTCCGACATGACTAAGGTGGACGGAATGATTCTGTCATCGGTCACGCGACGGAGAGCTGCACTCGCGACTGCTGTTGGAACCGCGGGAAAACGCTTCTCAAGCAACTCCAAAGCCCGCGGCTGATTCACGTGGATCAGGTCCAGAGCCTCCTGAAATGCACATGTGGTAGCCGCTACGACCGAGGGATTGTTCTGAATGAATTGCGGAGTAGCAGTCAGCCCGGTAATCGCAAAGTCGCCATAAATGTCCTTCATCGAATAGAGCACCTTCGCACCGTCCGCTACCGCTTGGGACACATTTGGCTCCAGTTCGAGGGCCACGTCAGCTTGGCCCGCACGGAGCATCGTCAGAAGAGAACCGAACGCCCCCTGCGAGATATTGGGTGGTACCCCAGCGTCCTTAAACATTTTCTCCTGGAGAACATACGCCGTCGAAGGTGCGGGGAAAGTCGCAACTCTTAGATTTCGCAAATTCGTCCCGCTCGAAACCGGTTTCAGATCGGCTCGCCAAGTCACCCCCCAGAACGGCACTCCATTGACGACGCTTCCGATGACCCGTCCAGGTTCTCCCCGCTGGTTCGACACGGCGACGAAAGTCGGATCGGCAATTCCGAACTCGGCGCTGTTGCTGATTACAGCGGCCCAAGTCTTGTCATCACCTCCAGTCGTCACAATCGAAACATCCAACCCTTGTTCCTTAAAAAGACCGGCATCCAGGGCGACGTAAAGTGGGGCATACAGGAAAAAATCGCCCACTTGAGCAATGACCACGTGCTTGGCGGTTGGGCGGACCGGAGTCGCAGACCGACGCTTCAGGACAATGCGGAGTCCGAAGCCAACTATCGCGATTAGAGCGAGAGCGAGAAATAGCCGTTGCCACTTCGTAGACATTGGCGCTCCTTACGGTGTTCTGGACGAAACCCCGAGAATAGCACAGCTCGTTCACGGGGAGTCTCGTGTGTAGCGGTGGTCTGAAGCGCTAGTCCCACGGGGAGACTAGGTGACGGATTGAGCACATTATGTTGCTTGCAGCCGCGCAATATCACGTGTTCGACCGTGGTGCCCGCAATTCGGCGGAGGGCTAAGCGACTGGCACCACGGGCAGAGCAAGCCCTCGAACCCGACGTTCTCACGTGCGACTTCTCCGGTTCTCCGGTTGGCAGGAAGCACTTGTTGCCCGCGCGTCCAAGCCGGGGCCTACGAATGTTCGTTCCAAGCGGGGCTCCGTCATCGTGCTTTGTACCGGGTAAACGCCCGCTGGGCGAAGCCAACTAGCCGATCTACATCGTTGTTCTGGCCCGGCAGGATTTGATGCCCCCATTCGCGGTCGTGCTCCTCAAAAAGCTTCTGCAGCCGGAGCGCCCTTTGGTTTGTGACGAATACGCACTGCTCCCTGCCGCACTCCGCGCTGAGCCCGAGGAACTCACGGCCCAATCCGACTCCCGGATCTGCGGCGTAGTACTTGCATTCAAGGAGAAGAACCGCTTCGCTGTGCGGAGGATCTGTGCGATCAGCCCGACAAGTACGAGCAACGGCCCGGCTGAGTACGGCAACATCCGCCTCGTGGTAGAGCCTGGAGCGCCCAGAAACGTATACACCGACGTGGGCCTCCAGCAGCGGCTTGTTCGCGAACTCGATCACCGCGTGCGTGTAAGGGCGGATATCGCTCCACAGGTGTCCGGGCGCGGTTCGAAAGGTCGCGATGCCGGTGAAGGGCCCATTCCGGTTTTCGAAGCGAACGATTGCACCCTCCTTTCCAGCAGCCTGGAGCACGAGGGCGAAGAGGTATCCTTCGAAGCGGTCTTCATCGGCCGCCTGATCCCAGGACGTCTGGCCCACGATTGGCGGAAGAAGCTGGCGAATCTGGGTTAACAGGGCACTCATGACCGCACCTCCCGCTCCAGGTCGCCGAGCAGTCCGCCCAACGTCTGAATCCGCTCATCGTGATTTCCTGTGAGGCGCAACGGCTCGCGGTCGGCAGGTTCTCCGTCAGGCTCGAACGACACGCTTTCGACTCCCGCAACGGTTCGCAAGAGCCGAAGCTGCTCGTTCTCGATATCCGCCGCGTGAATGATCGCATTCCGGACACCATCAATTAGAAAAAGGAGTTGGTCGCTGTCAGGCCATGGTTCCAGGGTCATCATCGCCGTCGGCTTGCCGGCACGTCTGGCCCCATGCTGTTCCCCCAAGAACGGTGCTGGCTCTTCTTCTCCTTCTTCCTCCTTGAAGATCCGCGTGGGCTTCTCGACCGCACGCCCGGCGCGCACGGTTTGCTCGACTTGCTCCACGATCCATCCCAAACCGGACGTAGTAAGGGCGTCGGCCAATTCTGCATAGTTCGTTCGGATCTCGTCCGGTGTCATAGTTGTTTCGTGACCTCAGCAATGGATGGGTGCGCGACGCGCGGGGCGGGCGGGTCGAGGCGAGTCTGGATTGTGCTGGTTCCAGGGAAAAAGTGGTCGCCGAAGGAATCCCGGATGCCACCGAGACCTAACTCGTCCCTGGTGTCGCGTTCCTCGAACAACGCGAGGACCCGCTGTGTTCGTTCCCGTTCCGCACTGTTGAAATCGAGCCATGCCAGGGTAGGCTGCATAGACCCTACTCTCGGGTCCGTGCGACTTGGTTACCGACTCTCATTTCCAAGCATTGTGGGTGTGTCACCTTTAGATCCCTCGCAGTTGAAAGAAATTCGAGATCACTTTGGCACCGATGCCATTCACCGGAAGCAAAAGCTCTTGAATGGCGCTTCTATCTTCCCCCGCAATGATCCGAGCGCAGTCTTCCAGTCCTTTGCGTTCGATCATCAGGCCGAGAGCGATCAACCGCAGAGCAAATTGATTAGTCATGAATGATCCACGGTTATAACCAGCCGCCATCAACCGCTTGCCGACTTCGCTGAGATCCAATCGCATTAGAGTGCTCGGAGAACATACCTCCTGCTCTCGCAAACCGGGAAGAAGCCTATATGTTTGTTCGAGTGAATAGTTGTTAACGGATAGGATGCTAACAACGAGATCCTCCCACGCGTCGTTGGCCCGTGCCTTATTGTTTGACTTCTCTTGAGCCATCAATCGGCACTCCCCCGCGTTGGCGACTCAACACTGAGAAACCTCGGCCGGTGCCGGATCGAGCCGACTTCTATAGGGAGTTCCATCATCCACTGCCCGCCGCATCTCCTCATATATCTCAAGAATTGTGTTTCTCGTGCGATACTCGCCATACTGCTGTTCCTCTTTTCTCTTCAGAATGGGAAACGTTTCCAATATGTATTCCACGCTATTGGCTTCGACTCCGTAAAGGAGAAAGTAAGCGGCGTCAAGTTCACACCCGATGAGGAAACGGCGCCTGTCGTCCCACGGGAAGGGTTTCGACCGCAGGCCGAGGCCTTCTGCCAACCCGACGAGGTGATTGCCGGTCAGAGAGAGCTCGGCCCCTCTCTTAAGTATCCAGTCGTCGAGCCTTAACTCGTGGTTCCAAGGACACGGGCCTGTGGGTGGATTCACAACAGGCAACTGGATCAGAATGTACTTGTTCAGCGATCCGCCTGAAAACTTCTGACGTGTCACATAATCGAAGACGAACGAGTTCATTACCGTGCACAACAAGACACTCCGCTTACTGTGCTCAACAGCACTCAAGCCTGGGAAGAGCACGAATGGCGCCTTGTTTCCGGCTCCCCAGGCAGGCAGAATGCACGCGCGAACTGTTCGAAGGTCGGTGTGCACTCGGCACACGTCCCTAAAGGCTAGGACACACTGTGGAACATATCCAAGCTGCTCGGTATACTTGCTACGCACTTGTTCTTCAGGAACCCAGTACCTTGGGAGGCAATGGAACTTCGGATTGTGCAAATCCGCGTCTGTCGGATGATTCGGCTCGGCCTTGATTCCAAAACGGGATGCGCGCGGAATCCCAGCAAAAGTGCCGTGCCTGTAGTGGTAAGAGTCGAAGAGCTTACCCTCCCACAGGGTGACATATCTCGTGCCGTTGGCGAACCACGCTGGCGATGGTTCCTCAGAAGTGTGCTCCTGTAACTTTTCGTAGTCCCAGAAGAGCCCTGAATCGTTGGTCATATGAAACATGGTGTAGTACTTCGCACCCCACGGCCCCGCCTCGTTGCCACTCTTGATCGACACCAGAATCGGGCATCGTGTGTAGATAGCTCTGACAACTGCCATGTCTTCCGCCGTCTGAAAGAGGGGCGCTGTTCGCGTGTTTGGATTGAGGAGATCGATGTCGGTGCCCGTAAGCGGCCACGTTCTACCTGGCAGCGAAATATCGGTCACATCTTCGTTGAGGATTGACAGCGTTGCGGCTGGAGCGGGAGCCTGTTGACCAGTCAGAGTGAGTAACGTGAACCGTTCGTTGGCGACGACGGCTGGAAAGATCAGGTTTCGGTTCGAAAAATCGTAAGCCGTGTGAAGTTGTTTGTTGTCGATGAGGTGCTGGAAGAATCCGCGCAACGAATAATCAGCGAGAATTCCGGTTTTCACCACTAGACCGACTTTGCCGCGGCTGTGGATAATCCGGATTGCGAGTTCGATGAAAAGTGGATAGGTGTTAGTGTCCCCGCCAGCACCTAACGTATAACGGCCGGAGTCCTGCACGAGGTGAGCTTCTCCTTCGCTAGTCCTGCAGTCCTCCAGATATGCCTGGTAGAGAGAAGGATCAGAGTCTTTTAGGCCGTCGATCATGTGCTTTCGGACGGCACCGCTGGAAGCATTCGCTATGTCTGGCCGAATAGAGGCGAACCATTCTCGGTCTTGAATCTTGACCTTTTCCCAGGGCGGGTTTCCGAGAACGACATCGAATCCCTGATTCCATCCAGTCTGCTCATTTTCTGCCGAATCGCGTGCTGGCGGCACGTGGAAGACATCCGGGAATGCCAGGTGCCAGTGAAAAAAACGGTACTGTGCAGCGAGACGCTCGATTTCGCGGCGCATCCATTGTTCGCACGCATGCGGGTTCCGCTCGATGCGGCGGAACACCTCTTCCGTAACCGGGTAGCTAAACTCACGAGTCTTCTTCCAGACGAAGGCCGAGCACCATGCGTCACCCCAGAAACGACCGTCGAGGTAGTCGCCGGAGCGGACCGCCTCTTCGTACATTCGCTCCTTCTTACGGACTGCTTCGATTGAGTCGTCGCCGACCGTGTCCAGGTTCATCAGGCTGGCGGCGAAGTTGCCGAGCTGCTGCCAGGGCTCGGTCGTAGCGGCGAAGAGGCGCATCTGTTTGTTACGTTCATCCTTGTTGATTCGTTTGAACTCCTTGCAGATCTCTTTGTCATCGCCTTGGATGGTCGTAAACGCCTCATCCGGAATGCCTTGAGCAAGAAGCGTGGGTGTGGCCCCGAGCAGACTATTTCCGGCCTGGATACGGTGCTCCAGGAATGAGAGAGGCTTGCCCGGTTCGAGAGCCTCCATCCAGAGGGAGACCTTGCACAACTCCACGGCCATCGGGTTCACGTCCACGCCATAGATGCAATGGCCAATTACGTCGCGGATGGCCTTGCGCTGGGCTTCCGGTGGCGGCTCGTCTTCCCCAGTCCTAACGGCGGCTAGGCGCTTGGATATCCGATGTGCCGCCGCGATCAAGAAGTGGCCGCTGCCGCAGGCGGGGTCCACCACTTTCAGCTTGAGGATAGACGCCGCTGGATCGGACTGTTGTGCGGCTTCATTCAACACAGGATCGAGTGCCGAGTCGAGCAAACAGGAGATCAGACTCGTTCGCGTGTAGTAGCTGCCGGTCTTCTTTCGCTCGCTGCCGGCAGCTACCTTCAGCTCGAAGCTGGCAGCCTGAGCGTTCATTTCCGGGTGAAGTTCGAGCAGCGACTCATAGACGCTCCCCAGTTCTTCTGCGCCGAGGTTTTTGTAGTCCACCACGCGGCGGCTCTGGCCGGTTTGAGTTACGGCCAGCGAACGAATGGCCTCCAACAAATTCAGATTCGAAATGTCGCAGGCGTTCAGGTCCGGCAACGCTCTCGGCGAAAACAGAAAGCTGCCGAGGGCGGGGAGAGCGAGTTCCGGGCAGCCATCGCCCGAGAGTTTCTCCATCACCAGCTTCAAGCCGCAATAGAGGTCGTGGTGCCGCGATCCGGCGCGCGTGGTGGCGAGGTGACGCAGACGAGTGGTGGCGTAGAAGTTGCGGTAGCGCTTCTGCGCGGCCGGATCGGCGGTCGGCGTAAGCAGCAGGTCACGGTCGTCGGCCACGAACAGGAAGAGCAGCCGGTAGACCAGGCGAAGGATCTGTCGGTAGTAATCCTGTTTATCCAGTGCCCCCGAACGCAAATTCTCCCGGAGAGCGGCGTTGGACGGATGGGCGAGGAAGCCCTGCCCGAGATGTTCAATGGCTCGCTGGACGCCATCGCGCAAACCGTCGAGCACACGGACACCCTCGGTGCGGGCGGCCTGAGACCATTTCTCAAGTTGGCATTGCTCGGGGCGCTCGGCTTCAAAGCGCGACTGGTGCAGCAGCAGCCAGAGCAGGACGAAGTCAGGGTAGGCTTCGCCCGCCATCATCGCTTCGAGGTCGAACTCGACGTAGGCTTGACGGGTCAGACTGATGTTATCGCGCAGCAGCCGCAGACGGAGGCCGTTTGAAACGATCCCCCAGAGATGCTGGTCGCTCCGGTTCAACAGTTCCTGGAGGAGGCTGTGCGGACTGGAACGCATGCCACCCGCGGCTGTTTGAATGCGCCGGTCGAGATCCACGTTGCAGCCGACAAGATGAATTGGGGTCTGCTGCCAGGCGTGGCTGATGGCGTATGACTTGCCGCCAATTTCTTCGGCCTTGGCGGCCTGAAGCCGCCCGTAGTCGAGTAATTGGAACAATGGCAGGAGCCAGCGTTCACGGGTGAGGCTGGTGCCCGTATCGGCTCCCGCCAGTTTCTCGCGGGCGGACTGAAAGTTGGCCCACGCGGCCTGCAAACGATTCCATGCCCGGTTGGTCGCTTCGCCGATCTTCTCTCCCGGCGCCAGATGATAGGACGACTCTTCCAATCCGCCGAGGCTCTTATCACCCGAAGCCACGCGAACGAGAATGTCGGAGGGCAGCATCGCCCCTTCGGTGCGGATGGTTGAGAAGGCTGCCAGTGTCCGGGTGCTCATACCTGGCCTCCGGCCGCCGGGACGGGCAGAAAGACGTAGACGCCGAGAATATCCGGCGGCAACTGCGGCTCCACATGTTGACTGACGCCGCGTAGACGAGCAGCCGACCGGACTCGCCGGTGGGCCTCAAGCAGCTCAGCCGCCCGACTCTGCGCGGCCGATTCCAGGTGCGGCATGAGTGCCGGGACGCCGTCGAGGATGCGCTGGAGAGCATCGCGCTGGAGTTCGGGTGCGATGTTCGCGTCGGGTATGGCTTCGAGTAAAGCTTCTGCCTGTTCCTTGCTGAGCCACTCGGCACTTTGAGGAGATCCGGCGAAGGCCAGCACCTGGCTGTCCTCGGCGAGAAGCTGCCGACGTTCCGCGACCTCTTTTCCGCGCGGTCCCGATTTGATCTCGGTTTCGATGTGATAACGCAGCCGCACCAGCAAGAGAGTGGTGCGGCGATCAACGGCCTTCGTGCGAACCACTCCGCAGCGCGCCGCTCCCCGGTCAGTCGTGCTGTCCAATAAGGAATCAAGCAGTCCGGTTGCGAGAGCTTCCACCAGTGGGTGCGTGCGATGAAGATAGATCTCGCCTGGTTGGACCGGCAACTCGAAGCGAGCGGTCAGGTTCGTACCGTTGCCGGGAATCGGCAGCGAGTCACGTAGGGAACGCGGAACATCCTGGAGGCTGACCTCAATGCGCGCCCGGATGCCCGACCCAACATCGGAAATGGACGCCTTGTAATGCCGCAGTGCGGCCCGGCAGAACGAGGCGACATCAACTCCAGAGCCAATGGCGGTCCGGACTGCGTCCACCTCCTGCGCCACTTCGCTGAACTTGATCGTCTCCTGGGCGAACATCGTGCGCGAACGGGCTTCCCGATCAGCAGCATTCTGCCACTCTGCCTGGACCTTCCCGGCAGGGCTGTCCGCTGGCTCGGTTTCGCCGCTGCCGAATTCCAATAGCATCTGGCGGTTGTCTTTAGGGCGCTTATGGAGCAGGACATCTTCGAAGATGGCTTCCACAAGTTCCTCGGCCCTGGCCGGGACCGGCACGGAAATCCCAAGCGAACTGCGGATGGTCTTGTGTTTTCGGAGCAGGACCCGAAGGATGATACGGTCGACGCCGGTATCCTCGCCGTAATATGTGACCACCCGAACTTTCTCGCTCGGCTGCCCATAGCGGTCAACGCGGCCTTCCCGCTGTTCATGACGAGTCGGGTTCCACGACAGATCGTAATGAAGGATGGCATTGAAGTCATCCTGCAGGTTGATGCCTTCGCTGAGGCAGTCGGTCGCCACCAGTATGCGCTGTGGAAACTTGGCCAGCGCGCTGACGCGGTCCTCGCGCTCGGCTGGAGCGAGTTCACCGGTAACACAGGCGACCTCGGTTCCGCGCGGGATTTTGCTGCTGGAACGAAGAGCGGAAGCGACGTACTCGGCGGTCTGGATGAAGCGGCAAAAAACGATTGGCTGGTGACCGTCCTTTAGAAGAGAAGAGACGATGCCGATGGCTCCGCCGAGCTTCGCATCCAGTTCGCCCTGGAGGCCGTCGGCGATGCGCGCCATCTCCTGGAGACGTCGGCGGTGGCGCGCCTTGTCATCACCTTCTACCTCGGCATCGCTACCGGAGGCGAGATCAATCCCTTCCGCCGATTCATCGTCGGTCAGATCGAGGACGGCGCGCCGGCCAATCGCGTCGGCCTCTTCTGTGGTTTCGGTGTCAAGAGTGGCGGCGCGGGTGCGGAGAGTGGCTGCCGCGGCTGCAGGGCTTGAGGCAAGCGCCCGGAGCAATGCCAGAACGGACCACCACTGGACGCGCTGCCGGTGTCCGTTGGATTCGGTCACCACCTCGCGGGCATATTCCAAAACACGATCAAATAGCTTCCGGTAGGCGTCCGTGAGGCGGTAAGTTTGCTCCTTCTCTTCGCGGTCTGGAAAGGGCGTGTCCGCTTGGAGGAAATGCCGAATGTCGGCGCGCCGCCTCTGAACGAACTGGGCAGCGAGGCGGCGGCGGTGGACCTCGTTGGCAGGTCCAGTGAGGTCGGCGGGCAGGGCCGAGAAATCAGGATTCAGCAAGGTCAGCAAGGATCGGAACGCATCTTCTTTACCGCTGTGCGGCGTGGCCGTGACCAGAATGATGTGACGGTTGGGGTCAGCGGTGAGGCCGGAAACAAGCTGGTGGCGCTGATGCCGATGGGAACGCCCCTCTCCGCTCCACGCACATGTGTGGGCCTCATCGATGATGACAAGTTGGGGACACGTCCGTAGAAACTCGTCGCGGCGGCGGTCCGATTTGATGAAGTCAAGCGAGACGATGACGAAGGGATGGTGCTCGAACAGGGATTCTCCCAGCGGCAGGCCACGCTCCAGCCTGGTTGCCGTGCCAGGGAGCACCAATTCCGCGTCGATGTTGAACTTGCCGCGAAGCTCTCGTTGCCATTGCTCGGCCAATTGAGGCGGGCAGAGGACCGCGAGGCGCGTTACTTCGCCTCGGTCGAGCAGTTCTCGGGCGATGAGCGCCGCTTCGACCGTCTTGCCGATGCCGACGTCATCAGCAATCAGGATGCGGATGGGGTCGAGCTTCAGCGCCATTAACAATGGCACGAGCTGGTAGGGCCGTGGCTCGATTGCCAGGTGGGCAAACGAGCGAAATGGGCCGGCACTGGACCGGAAGCCAAGCCGGAGCGCATCGCGGAGCAGCCGACACGACCGGAAATCGCCCAGGCGGGCGGGGTCCGGCAGCGCAAACCGGGCGTGCTCTACCGACTCAAGCGGTACGTAAATCCCGGTGACCTCTTCCTCGCTACCCCCGAGCGGGCGAAGCATCAGGAGGTCCGAATCGGATTGCGGCAGGACGACCCACTCGCGGCCCCGTGCCCTGACCAAAGAGCCGACAGCGAAAGTCATTTTCCGCTCCCGAAGATGTTCGGATACTTCTTCAGGATGCTCACCCAGTCATCCTTGTGGCCGAATCGGATGACGACATAGCCACGATCCTCCATGCATTCATTCTGGATGGCATCGCGGATTTTCCTCTCCGGGTACTCGTGCGGTGGGCCGTCCACGTAGATGGCGGCATTGTGTTCTTCGTAGAAGAAATCCGGGCGGGTCTGGCAGCCTTGCAGGAACTGCTGGGCCCCGGAGGGCAGGTGGTAGTCGTGGTCCTCCAGGAAGGCGAGCCAGACCTCTTCGAGGTTCGAACCGCAGAGTCGTTGCAACTGGATTAGGTGTTCGGATCGCGGCGTCGCGGCAGGCGCGATTGAGACCGATGATCGATGAAAGTCCAGGAGGATTTCCCGGATTGCCTTGCGATCCAGGAGACGGTGGACAGGCTGGTTCGAGTAACTGAGCAGGCAGTCATAGCAAGCCGCCTCGCAGATTTCGGAGACGCCTGGTGCGTGGCCTTCATCTTCGCCGGTATCCGGGTTGAAGTGACAGATACGCAACGCCTCACGAGCCACCAAAGGGAACGCCAGGGGGTCTTTGAGCAGACGGCGAAGGACACCAGCGCCGCCCTCGGCGGCCTCATAGAGCAGGATGTGGCGCGGCTCCTTCCCATTTGGGAGCAACTCACAGGCGACCTCGTCGTCTTCCAGTTGATAGGTGACCAGGATGGCGTTCTTCAACGCGTAGGCGAGCGAAGTGATGACTTCCACCGATTGGGTTGTCTTGGGCTCAAAAATGAGGCTGTTGCGGCGGTCCTCTACATAGGGAATCACTCGCTCGACGCGGCGGGTGAGTTGATCCACGTCGTCGTCATCCGGCATCAGGTCGTTGCGTTGCCAGTAGCCTCGTTCGATGTCCAGAACGAAGCCGCACTGGCTTTTGTCCGCGCGCCGCGTCCACCCCAGGTTGATGCGCCACAGTGTCGCCGCATGGCCGTAGTTCAACTGGCCGGAAATCGTGGACTCGCTACGAACCAGGGCCGTCTGGTGCGACTTAACGCCCCGGTAAACCGCATAACGAAAGCCGCTCTGGGTTTCATAACCCAAACGGAGGCGTTCTTCCTCGTCCGAATTGATCTTGTCCTTGCGCCGAGTCGAGACGTTCTGCAAGCGCATCATGGGAGTGAGCAGCGTATCGAGACTGGTTTGGCAGTTCTCGCAAAGATCCGGTCCGGGCGGACTCGTGATCGGGTGCAGGTAGCCGCACGCCGTGCACCGCTTAAGTTGGCCGAAGACCGGCCCGTCCTGGCCGAGCGGCAGAATCGCTTTGTTGATCAGATAGCGGGAGCCTTCGTGGTAGACCACGGCGCGCGGGCCGAATTCGGTGATGGCAAGGAATCGGGGCCGCGACAGGAACTCGTCTCTCTGCTGATTGCGCCGGCCTGGGATATACGCCGAGAGCGGCAGGCGTGGGAAGTTGTATCCAGGCAAGAAGCCTTCACTGGCGAAGTAGCGATAGCTGTAGAAATCGGATTGGACGACGTTCTTCGTCTCGGTCAGCAGCTTGTATTGCGACTCGGCTTCGCGACGAAGCCGTTCGGCCTGACGGCGTTCGTCCGCCGTACGAGACATGTCCATAATGATGGCGTTCTGAATCTTCTGTTGGGCCAGCGCGGCCTTACAGAGATTGCGCCAACGCTCGCACGCCGCCTCGAAGTTGAGCTCGATTTGCTTGAATACTTCTTCCGCCCACTGCGGCGTATACCAGTCGGCGTCTTTGAGATCGTTTTCGAAGGTGGCCAAAATTCGTTTGGCCCGAACGTGCGCCGCAAGGCGCGGCTGGGGACGGCGTAACGTATCGAGCACCGAAGGAATTGTGGCCAGAGTCGGGTCGTTTCCCGCGACATCAAGAAGATCGCGAAGCGAACTGCCCAGGCTGAGATTCGCTTCCGCGAGCCAGATGGCATGGAGATGCGCGCGCACCAGATCTTCGTTGGCAAGGTCGAGTCGCGGTGGGGTGACCTCACCGGAAACCATACGACCCGGGCGCTTGAAGAAATACTGGTCGTGCGGACTGCCGGTAGTGCAGTACGAGAAGACCAGCGCCGGCTGACCGCTGCGACCCGCTCTGCCACTGCGCTGGGCGTAGTTGGCAGGGGTTGGCGGGATGTTCCGCATGTTCACTACGTTAAGCTCGGCGATATCCACGCCAAGCTCCATGGTCGGGGAGCAATAGAGAACAGGCAGTTCCGCTTTCCGGAACCTTTCTTCGCGGACAAGACGATCCTCGTATGGAACCTGCGCGGTGTGCTCTCTGGCCTCAAAACCCGCCAACTCGGACGCTAACGACCGGTAGAAATTCACGAAGAAAGGATTCGTCCGTCCACCGACTTCCGATTCGCCAGGCACTCGAATGGGGTCGCGGAAGGGCTTCGTTCCTTTTCCTTCCATCCAAAGAATGGCCGACGCAGGGAGGCGGTAGCCGTTAACCTCGTCGGGGCCCTTCGCTTCATCGACGATCTCCACCAGGCCCGCCAGGCGAAGAGTGTCGAGGAGCTGACGAATAATCTCGTTCACTTCCGTGGTTGTGAGCCGGTCGTGATACTGCGGGAAAGTACCGGTGCGCCGGAGGTAGAGGCCGAAGCCACTTCGAGCGGTGACAAACACATCACCGCCGAAATCGCCTTGGCGAGTAGATCGGGGGTAAAGGGTCGCGGCGTGTTCAAGGAGTTCGTTCTCGTCCAGGGCCCATGGCGTGATCAGCCGCTGACTACTCTGCTGCTGAATGGTCTCCTGTTTGGTCGCGTCGAGATAGTCCACCTGTACAGCCAGCTCGCGGCGCATGAAATCCAGCAGCGTCTTCGCGACGGTGAGCCGGGTCTCTGCCGTAGCGCCCGCAAGCGCCGGGTGGAGGCTTTGCCAGGATGAACTGTCATTCGAAAGCTCGTCAAGCGACAGATAGTTAATTTCCAGAAGGCCGCACTGCTCCAGGTTCGGGGAGGTCACGCGCCAGCCGCGGCGAAGGTCGTGATAGAGCCGGTAGCCGATCACATCGCGGAATGCCCTTTCGGTCTGAAGCTTCGCCTGAAACTTTAGATCGGGGTCCTTCGAATAGCTGGCGAACGGGAGAGCGAGCGCTTCAAAGACTTTCTGGGTAAAGACCTCATGGCTCAGGCCGCCGGAATTCTTGGAGCACGCCTTTAGCAACGCCGAGCGGAGGAGACCGATCTCAACAAAATCGTTGAAGTGGCCAGCCTGCAAAGAGGCGTCCTGGCGGTTGTCCGTAAAGCTGAGCAACTTGCGCGCACGCGGATCGAGCGTCGGTTCTTTCCGGAGATGACGAATGGTCGCGAGGCTGAGAATAGTGGTCGCGGTGCTCCGTCCCTCGGTTCCGAGGGACGTCAGCTTCCCGAAATCGGAGGTCGTCCGGAAGTCATAGGCTACCCGGCAATGAAGGCAGAACCGGAATGGACTCTCCACGAAATGGCCGGGGTGGCCGCCCAGGTTTTCTTTGCCATCGGTGCCTGCCATGATGGGACGAGGCAGGTTCTTCTTCCTCCCAGACTTGACGCGCGGACCTTGATTGGTGTCCTCGATCCAGTCCTCTGGCAGTTTTGACAGCTCTTGCTCCGTGCCCGATGGCCACGGATTCTCTGAACTGTAGTAGAGAAAGCCAGCCCTCGAATCGCCATCGTTGCTTCGGTCGGAGAGTTCGCGCGGAACGTAGGTGACCGCGCCGGAATCTGAATCTTCCATCCGCCGGACACAGTAGTACTCTTGCCCGCACTCGCGGCAAAATACCAGCGGCAAGAGGACTTTCTTCCGATCACCGGGCACGAACTGCTGACGATTCAGGGTCAGGTATCGCTGGTCCTCAGGCTCCAGGGAGGCATAGATGGTGTCGCCACGGCTGATAAACTGGTGAAGCCTAAAAGCGAAGGCCGGAAATCCGGTTGCCGGATTGGGTTCGCAGGTGTAGCCCGCCAGCAATGCTTCTTCGATGGCCTTCTTGGCGCGATGCTCCGATGTGCCCGTGGTGCGGCTCAGTTCCAGGGCGGCGCCGTCCGTGCCGGTGAGGCATCGTGGCCTGCGTCGGCGGATTCGTTGCGATACGCTGTCGCGAAAGACTCCGAAAGTCCCCTCGATCCATGAGGACAGGGGGGCCGCGACGAAAGCAGAGTAGCTGGTGGGCGAAGTGGCGTTATGATCTTCCACTCTGGCTTTGAGGGCGGCGAGGAACTGAGGGTTGTCACGGCTTTCTTCCGGCGTGGCGCGCTGGAGTGTTTCTCCGATCACGTCGGGTGGGGTCACCTCAGCTCCGAACAAAACGCTGGCAACCTCAGCCACCTCTGTTTGCTGCTGGTCGTATGTTCCAGGCCCCGCAAGTGTTGCGGACGTACCAACGACCTGGAGCTGTTTCGCCCCGAAGAACTCCCGAGAGCGCCGAACGAGCAAGGCGACGTCTGCCCCCTGCCGGCCTCGGTAAGTATGGAGCTCATCCAGCACCAAAAACCGCAGGCCCTGCGCCGCTTTGACCAGTTGCTTTTCGTAAACCCTGGTCAGAATGAGCTCCAACATCACGTAGTTCGTTAGCAGGATGTCCGGCGGCTTGGCTACGATGGCGTTGCGCTCTTCGTCACGCTCTTGGCCGGTGTATCGAGCGAATGTGACCGGGCCTTTGCCATCGGGATACCCAAGCTGCAGGAACTTCTGCAGCTCCCCGAACTGACTGTTCGCCAGGGCGTTCATCGGGTAAACGACGATTGCCTGTATCCCGCGTCCGCTTCCGTGGCGCAATACGTGATCAACGATGGGGACGATGTACGCCAGGCTTTTGCCCGAGCCGGTGCCAGTTGTGAGGACGTAATTCCGGCCAGCCCGCGCCCTGCGAATCGCATCGGCCTGGTGCTGATATAGCCGCAGCGGCTTGCCTTCGCCCTTGTCCTTGCCCGCTCGAAAAATCCTGCTGCACTCGGAATGCAGGACTCCTTCAGCCACCAAATCATCGATTGTGCCCGCGTATTGAAAAGACGGGTTGAGCTGGATCAGCGGATCGGGCCAGAGGCGGCCTTGATCAAGACAGGAGGTGACAAGGGCATCGACGCGCTCGTCTCGAATTCTAATGAAACTTCGAATATACGATGAATAATCGCTGATCAATCGCTCACGAAGTTCGAATACATTCATGTCGTCGCCTTAAAATCTCTATCTTCTTCTTCCTTGGGCCCCGCACGTTCAACTGCGGCGCACGCCAACGGCTGCACGCGACGGTCATCGCGTGGGCAGACCGCTACCTCGCTGCAGCGATCCGCTGTCTTGCGCTCGCTATCCGAGAACAACCATTCTATTCCTCAGCGTGTTGCCCGGTGCTTTGGGAGTCTTCCGGACCCTGCTGGCGAAGTGGGCGGCGGCGCTTCAGATTACGAGCGGTGTTGCTCGCGGGAGCGTTGCCAGCCCCCCCTGACCCGCTGCTGCCGTGTCATCGAGGCCCCGGAAACGGCGTAAAGTGGTTATTCCGCTGCATTTCTGCAGCGCACCGTTGAGGGCGCATGGGTCATACTCGCCTCGGGAGGCTCCCGCGAACCCGGAAATGGCAGGACGTGATCGGCCTGGTCGGGGCCGGCGTCGATACTGCCGACATCGCCGCCGCGACTCTTGATGCTTCCAAGGAAGGTCTGGAAGATGCGGCGCGCGACCCCGCGCTGCTTCACTCTTTTTGGCTCCTAACCCAGATCCCGCTTTGTGCGCGCCAATCCGACTTCGTTGGGGAACTCGCAAAGATCGGTGTCTCCGTCGCCGGTCAACCGAGCCTGATGGAACTGGTCGGCGGCCTCTCTGATGCCGTGGACGCCCACGTTTACCGCGTCGGCGGGCGCACTGATCTAGGAGAGATGGCCCAGATGGGGGCCGCGGAAACCCTTGCTTCGGTCCTAGGGCAACGGACCACCAGCCTGTTTGAAACGACGCACGAAGATGTTCGTCGTGAGTTGGCGCGGTTGGGCACGCCGGTCAATTTCTCCGTGGTCGCGCGCGACTTCTTTGCGCGGCTGACGGAACGGTACTTGACCTATTTCCTCAGCCGCGAACTTTCAAACGAACTTGAAAGCACCGGGTCCAATCGGCAGTTCAGGGAGGCGTTGTCGCTTCATTGCAAGCAGGCATCCAAGATTGTCGAGCAGTTCGCAGCCGAGTGGTTCTCGAAGGCGAACTACCAGGGTGGCATCACACCAAGAAAAACGGCGGGCTTCATAAGTCACGCCATGACGAAGCTCGGCGCGGAGCTTCAAAAGGGAGCGGAGGGTGGCGAAGCCTGACCACATCATCCTCTGTGGTGGCGCTCCGGCTCCCCGTGGCGTCTCGCCGGATCAAATTGTCCGACTCGACCTGGGCGGCGATGAGCCGAGCGTCGATCTTGAGATTGCCGACATCAGCCGGCGGCTGTCCAGCGACGTTCCCGACGTCCTGACGGACCTAATCGAGATCGCCAGTTACGTGTATTGCGCCGATCAGGCGGTCACCCGCGGTGGAGAAGGCGTGCTCGCCTTCGGTGCGCACTGGCGGCGGAACTTCATCTTCCATATCCCCGTTCGGCTGCCGTCGGTGTGGTCTTCGCCGAGCGTTCTAGATGTGTTGCAGAAGACGCTCTCGATTCTTTCGGAAGACACCTACGAGTTTCACTTCGCCCGACGTATCAACGCCGTGCCTATGCAACAATATCTGAAACTCGGCGATGGCGACTCCTCCACCGAAGAGCTTGATGAGGTGCTGTTGTTTTCGGGTGGCGTAGACTCGCTCGGCGGCGCAGTTCAGGAAGCGGTGCTCGGTAATCGTCGAGTTGCCTTGGTTAGCCACCGATCAAATTCCAAAGTGTTCAGCCGCCAAAAGCAATTGATCGGCGGTCTGCATGCGATCTGCAAACAGAATCCGCCAGTTCATGTCCCCGTGTGGGTTCATCAGAGCGGGTCCGATGGTCGAGAGTACACGCAGCGCAGCCGCACCTTCCTGTACGCTTCCCTCGCCGCTGCGGTCGCGCACGTGTTCGGCCTGAAGCACATTCGGTTCTATGAGAACGGAGTCGTTGGCTTGAACTTGCCCATCAGCGAACAGGTGATCGGTGCGAGGGCGACGCGAACGACTCATCCGCAAGTTCTCGACGGCTTCGCGCGCCTCTTTAGTAATCTTGTCGAACAACCGTTTACAGTCGAGAACCCCTTCCTCTGGGTAACCAAGACCGAGGTTGTGAATTTGATCGGCGATGCGGGGTGCAGCCATCTGATCGAGCAAAGCGTGAGTTGCATGCACACGCACGAGCAAACCAAGGAACAGCCCCACTGCGGCCGGTGTTCCCAGTGCATCAGCCGCAAGTTCGCTACTCTTGCCAGCCGGTATCCTCTGAGCGACCCTGACACGATTTATAAAGCCGACCTTCTCACGGCCGAACGATTCAAAGGCGACCATCCCAAGACTGGTGATCTGACACTGGTGGAGAGTTTCATTCGCACGGCGACGACCATCGGCTCCATGAATGATTTCCAAGTCATTGAACACTACGGCGAAATAAGCCGTGTACTTCGCCACGTGCGTCCTCTCTCTGCCGACCAAGTTGCAGAGAAGGTGATTCAGCTTTATCGCCGGCACTCCTCCGATGTAACCAAGGTGATGGATGAGGCATTCCGTGCCCACGTCTCAGACATTCGAGAGGAGAAGCTTCCGGCAACATGCGCAATCCTGCTCGCGATTCCAGAAAGCTACAAGACAGTCGGAGTCGATGACAGGCGAGAATCGCCCGGTGTTCAAGTTGATTCGTCAGCGCCCACCGGCGCGGGTGGGAGTCCACCATCCCAGGCGAGCATCGTCGAAGAGGGCCGGGAAGACGCCCGCCACGGAGTACCGAACCTCATGGAAATGAAGATACCTGACTGGTTAGGAGGCGCGGCGCACTCCAAGACAGCCAAACAGAGTCCACCCCCGAAGGGATCGCTGGACCGGCCCTCACAAACAGACCCGGTCTGGATGATCAAGGTCGATCAGCAAGGTCCCATACCAGTCACCCGGTTGAGCGGCAAAGTTGACTGGATTAGCACGTCGCCAACGACGGAAGCGGATGAAGCAGTATTGACACCGGAGGACGAACGGCGTATTGCCGAGGTAACGCTGAGTGGGCGGTCTGAATTGCGGAGCGAGATAGAGAAAGTATTCGGCGGTCCCGACTGGCCACCAGCCAGCGCCATCGTTGATCCCTTCAGGCGATACGCAACCAAGGTATTCGATGTGAACGCGGCAGCCTATCAGGCCGTTGCTTCCACGCAGACAAAGGACTCGCATGAAGTCCTGAACGCGATGCTTCGCAATTTGTTGAGCGAAGTCTTTGGCCGTGAGTGGGAGAGCAGCCCTGGCGAGCGGGTAACCCGAACAGACTGGCAACAGGGCACTGACGGATGGAAGGGCAAGGAATTCGTTGCCGTCGCCGGGAATGATCCGGACCCGACCTGCGAGTATCACCAGTTGATCAGCGACGCGATCAAGTATCGTTACCGGTTTCATGCCGTGCTGCCGGCACCCATCCCAGGGGAGCCACCGGGCATCAATCTGTCGAACGTGGAATGGTGGCAGTACATCGGACTGAATGAGCGCCACAACCTCGCGATGGCCATCAAACCGTACCTCGAAGATAGAAAAGCACATTGGCAGTCCATCTGTGCCTCGCGCAGGCCAACCGATTCGAGCAACGGTACGGAAGGCCAATTGCAGACTGCGGCTGGCCCATCGGGGAGCGTGCCGGAAGGCAATGTCGCTTCACGCCCTCAAAGGAAGCGAGGTCGGCCGACAGAGATCCCGGACGAGCGCAAACAAAGAGCGCTCGCGGTTCGGGGTGGTAAGGCGCGCGCTCAAATTCTCTACGCGACCAAGTACCCCACTCCCCAGCAAGTGAAGAACGTATCGTCCATCCTCAAACACTACTGCGGGAAGGGCACACCGAAGCAAGGTTGAAAAATCCCGATTTATTCGGTACCGAACGCGATTTTTTCAGAAGGGTTTATTCATCTGTGCTCAGGCTACAACTGTTGTAGCGATGAACCTACGAGCACATCGAAGCGCACTCGGAATCTCCCAAAGCAGGCTGGCGCGCATGTCTGGCGTTAGCCGGTTCAAGATCTGCACCTTTGAGCTGGGAAGTGGATCACTGAGTGAAGACGAGCAGGAACGGATACGGACAGCTCTTCGCATAGAAGCCGACCGGCTTCGCAGCATTCCCACCCAAATAGATCTCGGCCAGCTTTCGCCCCAGGCAGCTCCGAATCAGGCGCGTGACAGCGGTCTACGGAGCAGCCATGAACGATGACCGGCTGACCGAGAAACTGGCTGCCCTAGTACTTGGGTGGAAGCCGACGCCGGATCGCTTCATCAAGGCCGGCCGCAGTTGGATTCCGCGATGGCGATTCCGTCCCTTCGCGGAACTCGCGGATGCCTTTCGGCTGCTCGATCATGCTGCGGATCATTACATATTGACCGGGAAATGCTCCACGTTCGCCGCCGAGGTGAAAATCGACTCCTGCTGGGGCAAAGCCGTCGGCGAACATAAAGCTCGAACCATCACGCTCGCGGTGGCCCGCGCACTCCGACTGGAGGCAGATGAATGAACGGGCAGCAATTTCCATCAGGGTCCGGCGAAGTGCTGTTCGCCGGCCAACGGGTGGCGGACAAGAAACGCCGGGGCCAAGCATGATAGAGCAGGCCGCGACACCGACAATTCGCGTCCCTGACAGCCTGGTAGAGCTTGACCAGTTTATCGTGTGGCAATACGAGCAGCGCGATGGCGGCAAGCCTACCAAGGTGCCATACCAGGTGAACGGCAGCCGTGCCAGCAGCACGGACCCCAAGACATGGTGCTCTTTTGACGAGGCGCTGAAGACCTGGCAGCGGGATGATCCAACGCGCTGGTCCGGCATCGGATTCGTTTTCTCTGCCACCGATCCATTCTTCGGAATCGACTTGGACCACTGTCTCGACGCTGACGGAAGACTGAAGTCCTGGGCGCAACCGATCATGGAGCGGTTTTCCGACAGTTATGCCGAGATCTCCCCCAGTGGAAGCGGGATCAAAATCTGGGCAAAGGGAAAGCTGCCGGGCGGGGGCACTGCGTTTCCCTTGGGCGACGGCCGCGTCGAGATCTACGGTCAAGCGCGCTACTTCACCGTGACGGGCAACCACTGGGCTGGCCAGATGCTCGACGTCGAGGAGCACCAGGCCGCTCTCGATTGGCTGCTTGCGCTTTCGCCCCACGGCCAGAAGAAGGTGCCATTTACACTCGACGAGGGCAAGATCCCGAAGGGCACCCAGCATGACACCCTGGTTAGCATCGCCGGCACAATGCGCGCCCGCGGATGTGAGTATCCCGAGATCGAGGCTGCACTGCTTGAGATCAACAGAAGCCGCCTTGAGGAGCCAGCACCCGTGGAGAACATCAAACGGATTGCCGGGAGCGTTTGCAGGTATGCGCCAAGCGACAAACGCGGCATAGGCGGTGCTGATCGCGACTTGAAGAACGGAGCGGCCGAGATTCCCATGCCAGAGACAGTGAAATGGCCGGAACCGATTGACGAGGCCGCCTACTACGGGTTGGCGGGCGACATCGTGCGGACCCTCGAACCGCAGACGGAAGCCGATCCTGTGGCGCTTCTGATTCACGTCCTGGTGGGCGTGGGTAACCTCGGCGGGCGTTGTCCTCATTTTCGCGTGGGAGGCACAAGCCACTACACCAATGAAAACGCGATTTGCGTCGGCAGGACCTCCAGCGCGCGCAAGGGGACAGCGAAGTCCGATACGTTCAATCTCCTTCACCACGTTGATCCAGCATGGGCCGACAACCACGTTGTGGCCGGCCTGTCCAGCGGTGAAGGCCTGATCTGGGCCGTAAGGGACGAGATCGAAAAGCAGGAGCCGATCCGGGACAAGAAAAAGACGATCACTGGCTACCAGACCGTCATCGCAGACAAGGGCGTAGCCGATAAGCGGCTGCTCGTCATTGAGCCCGAGTTTGCTTCCGTGCTGCGCGTGGCTGGCCGGGATGGGAACACGCTCTCAACCGTCTACCGCCAAGCATGGGACTGCGGGCTCCTGCGCGTCCTCAACAAGAACTCCCCGGTCAAAGCGACAGGCGCCCATATCAGCATCATCGGGCACATTACCCGCGAAGAGCTCTTGATGGAGTTGAGTAACAACGATAAGGTCAACGGCTTCGGAAATCGGAATTTGTGGCTGTGTGTTCAGCGCTCCAAGTTTCTCCCTGATGGTGGAGACTGGGACCACCTCGACCTTGAACCGCTGATCAGCCGGCTAAAGTCTGTCGTCGAGTTCGCCCGCGGCGTGGGAGAGATGCGCCGGAATGCCGAGGCCGGAGCCATGTGGCACGAGGTTTACCCGCAGTTGTCGGGTGAACGCGGGGGCCTGTTTGGCTCACTTACTTCGCGGGCTGAGGCGCATGTGCTCAGGGTGTCCTGCATCTACGCCCTGCTCGACCAGTCAACAGAAGTCCGAAGCTGCCACCTCGAGGCAGCGTTGGCTCTGTGGAAGTACTGTGAGGACTCGGCTGAGGCAATCTTCGGCACTGCTCTCGGTAACCAGGTAGCAGACCAGATTCTGAAGGCGCTCGGAAACGCACCTGAAGGATTGACGAGAAATGACCTGCGCGAACTATTCGGCAGGCACCGCTCGTCCGAGGAGATCGGCACCGCGCTGCGCATCCTGAGCGAACACGCCTTAGTTGAGTTCGAGAAGGAAACCACCGGCGGCCGACCAGTCGAGCGCTGGTTTGCGAGCAGCGAAGAGGCGCGAAAAGCGCGAAAAGCCCGGAAAGGCGAGGGGAAGTGATGACTTACCGCGCTTATCGCGCTTACCGCGCACCTCTAGCGGAGCGGAAACACTATGCCTGACTATCTGAGCATCGCAAGGCGGGCCTTGGAGCGACGGGAGAAACCGATGCACCCTGAGCCTCTTGAAGAAGTGCTGAAGGGCCTTGCTATTGAACTGTGGAGCGACGCGGCAGGTTCTCTCTTTATCGTGGCCGACGAAGAAGACGCCCGTCGCCTGGGCGAGCCGAGAGGCACGGTGTATACGGCGGCTGAAATGCGGCCGGTGGTCCAGATCGGAGATCCCGCCACTGTGCTTGAGATTCACGAATGGAAGCGGAAGTTTAACGGGCGCGTGCGGGAGTACCAGGCGCGAAAAGGGGAGGGGGTCTGACAAATATGAGCAGCCGAATGTCGATTCCCGAAATCGCTAACCGGCTCTCGGTCGGGCGGATCGCCGTCTACACGATGCTGGAACAGGGCATCATTCCTGCCATCCGTCTCGGCCGACGGTGGATCGTCACCCGGCACGCCTTCGAAAACTGGGAGCGCACCTGCGGTATGCCGACTGGACTTCAAGGGAAAACCGAGCATAAGGTGACGTGACGTTATGCCCGTCTACAAACGCAAATATCGGTCGGGAAAGGTGGTGTGGTACTACCAATTCGCCCTGTCAGGATCGACGCGGCTGAATCAGAATCTTGCCACGGAGTCTGGATTCGCCACGAAGCAGGAGGCGACAGACGCCGAGGCAGTGCGCCGCGCAGAGGAGTTGGTGCGCCAGGCCGCCACCGGCGGCGTGGCCGCGCCGATGCCGACGACGTTGGCAATGCTCCTGGCAGAGTTCATGAAGCAGCACGCACAGGAAAACCTGGCACCGAAAACCGTTGAACGATATCGCGAGATGGCAGTGTACATCGCGCCGGAACTGCTCGCGATGAACATGACCGAGATCACGCCGCTTCATCTGAGCCGCGAGTGGACGCGGTTGCTGAAGTGCGGCGGCCACACGCGCAAGTCCAAGACGCCTCGCGCGATGAAGCCGAAGACGGTCAGGAACATCGCTGGCATGGTGTCCTCTGCATTTGTGCGCGCGATCAAGTGGGGGCTGGCCACCACAAATCCTGTCACCCACAGCGACCTCCCAAAGGTGAGGAAGCGCATCGGAATGGCACTGCTCCCGTCCGAGCAGGATCGCCTGACCCAGTGTGCAACCGGCCCATGGTGCCTCCCAGTGTTCCTGGATGTGGCGGCAGCGACCGGCGCGCGGCGCGGGGAGGTATTGGCTCTCCGATGGTCGGACGTCAAAGGCATGGTCGTCTTAATTGATCGATCACTCTGCCAGACGAGGGACGGGCTGGTGTTCAAGAACACCAAGACGGAGGAGCCTCGCAAGGTTGAGTTGCCGCCGTCGATGATAGCCTGCCTCGATGCGCATCGACTGCGCCAGGATGAGTTCCGCCGCCAGTTCGGCCCGGACTATCGCAGCGATCTGGACCTGATCTTCGCCAACCCGGATGGATCACCGCTGATGCCCAATTCGATTTCGTCAACGGTGTCGCGGCTTTGCCGGCGCTTAGGCCTGCCCAAGGGAGCATCGCTCCACGTCCTGCGACACAGCCACGCGAGCCTCCTGCTGGCCGACGGCGTGGACCTCGCGACCGTCTCCGCGCGCCTCGGCCACTCATCCGTGCGCACGACCGCCGACATCTACAGCCACGCGATCCGCGGCAAGGACCACGCCGCCGCCCAGTGTTGGGACGACATCATGCTACGCGCGCGCAGCGAGGCAGAGAAATCCAAAACTGTAAACTAGACGTTGCGCACCTCCCACCACAATAGAAAAGCCGCTCGTACACGGGGATAAAATGGGCGGTCATGGCCGACCCAGCGGAACTTCTCAAGCGGATAACGTGGTTGCACCATTTCACCGACACTCGGAACCTTCCATCGATCAAGAAGTTGGGAGGGCTATACTCGCGGCATGAACTCAAGAAGATGGGGCTGGATGGTTACCACACCGGCGGCAATCAATGGAGTCTGGATGCCGATGAACTATTCGGAATGGAAAGGTACGTGCATCTCTGCTTGCGGACGAACCATCCATTGGAACATCTGGCAACACAGGACGGTCGAATCGAGAAGACGGCTTGGTTGTATATCGATGCCGCGAGCGTCTTCAAGCACGAAGGGGTGCGGTACTCCTATGGGGTGTCCAACAAGTCGGGAATGAGAATTTGCCCGATCGAGGAAGCGGCTGAGGACATCGATTTCCAGGTCCTCTACACACGAACAGATTGGCACGACCCGGACATTAACGCCCGGTTGAGGCATGCAGAGCTTTGCGAAATTCTTGTGCCGAAGCACGTTCCTCTGAAATACTTTGAGAAGTACTTCCCAAATGGCTGAACGTCCAATTTTCGTTGCGATGCCCGACAGCGACGAGCTGGTGAAGGAGATCTTCTTCCAGATTCGCTGGCACTCGGGTTTTGCGCGCGTCCAAAAAGAGAAAAACATCGAAGAGCTGCACGCGGCTGCTGCTCTGGCCGGATACCGAGACCTCCTGGAGATTTCAACCAAGTCCAAGAGCGAACGGGGACGGCACCTGAGCGCGTTTCACATGACGGTGGACACGAAGGACTACGGCACGATCAAGCTGGAGCTGGCATTCCAGGGAAGCAAGGTTTTTGAGCGGGGCGGGCCCTTCACGGACCTGTATCGAAAAGGCGAGAAGGATATCGGCGAGGCGAAGCGCGATCCGCGGCTCCAAAACTCAGGCAACCTCATCGGCTTCCGATTTGAGGGGTTCGACTTCCCGCTGGAGCCAAAGACGGCATTTTACGACTGGCTTTATATCAGCTTCCTAAAGAACTTCCGAGACTGGGCTCCGAAGCTTTACGCATACGGAGGATTCACGGACGTTGAATTCAATCCCCACCGCTCAATCAACTGCCAGGCGCGGTCGTGTGCGCTATTCCTTTCGCTGATGCGGCGTAACCTTCTAGATAAGGCTATCGAATCGCCACAAGCGTTCATCGCGTTACTCTCAGATTTCGACTACCGGCCCCAGTTGCGCGCCGAGCATGGTGGGCAACCACCTCTGTTTTCCGCCCCGTCCAAGGACATGCAGCCCCGATAAGCGAGCCCATCCGTGGGCGTCTCCGGTCAAGCCTTATTTCCCTTCAGACGACGCTCTGTAAACGGGGCCGCACCACGACCGCGCTGTGACTGCGCTGTGACGTCGGCGGTTCGTGGCGGTGTTCCGGAGCATCCCAGAATACCAACCGCACTGAAAACACAACCACTTAGACCTATCTGGACTGGCCTGAACTGCCAGCCGTCGGGTTCGATTCCCGTTAGCGCTACCAAGTCTTTTGTAATCAGTATCTTGCATTTGTTGCTGTACGCGGCGACCTCGATTCGAGGTGCAATTCCGGCCATGCGCAGAGGATCGACTGATGAAGTCGAGCCCGTTCTCCAACATCGACAATTGAATGTCATCACCTGCGGGCACGTGCGCGGAGATAACAACCCTAACGTGTCGCGAAGCGCCCTCGCGAAAAAGGTAGGACCGAAGGGCCAGTGGAGCATGATTCTGTTTGCTGATGTGGACTGATGAACTTGCGCCTCGTGCCGCGGCAATGCGCGCACGATACGCTGCCCCTGGGCCAGCGCCCGCTGCCTCTTCGCCAAAGCCAGTAAGGAACTCGACGCCCGACCGGCGCGTCGCGGCATTGACCGTGCCTGAGTTGCCAGCGCTTCGGCGATACCAGATGCTCGCGGGAGTGTGGAAGCCATCGCACACAAAAACTCCTTTTGGCGGCGCTTGGGGACGTTGACCCACTCGTGGCGAAGGCAGCTCGCTCCGCCGGAACGCAACAGGTCGCATACAACGGGTTGCTCTACCTCACCGGGAAATCCGCCCTCGATATCGGCGTGAGCGCGGGCGTGTTGCCGGAGGCCTTGAGACTTGACAACCTGCTCCTACAGGCAGTCTCAGAACGCGGCGAGGAATTCGCCACAAAGGACGTAACCGAGATCACTGTGCGTAGTGAGACGATCGGGATTCGTCTGCGCGAGACAGCTATGCAGCGACCGCACCAAGCACAGTCGGCAGGCTTGGGACGAGCCGCGTACCAGCCTACAGGGCTGTTGTCGTTCTCCGTGGACCACCAGCACGGAAGCGACTTGCGAACCCCCGCACGGGATGCCGCAGACATCACCGTGTTCCTAAAGAAGATCGAGCGATCCGCCGAACGACTACCGCGCCTGCGAGCCGCACGCAAGGAACGCGAACGCCAGCACGAAGAACACATGGCACGAGTTCAGGCCAAGTGGAAACAAGAGGAAGACGACCGCCGCCAATGGGAAGAGCAGCAACGCCGCTTCGACGATGTCACCGCCGATATCGAAGAATGGACGAGAGCACGACGCGTCCGCGCGTACGCCAGCGCGTTTGAGACGCACTACATCGCGATACATGGAGCCCTCGAATCCGGCGGAGCGGTCGACGCGCGAACGGAATCTCGTTCTCTAAGCACGGGCAAGCCGATGAGACTGCGATTCCCCGGTTTCCGTCTGGCGGTGACCTGTGCTGAAACGATACGATGAATGCGATCTCGAAGATCCAATGATCACGCCCGGAACTACTCGCAAACTTCGCGAAGGCGTCAGGACAGATCGCTGAGCCGCAGTTGAAGGCATTGTAACAGAGGGAGGAAAGATGAAGATAACGGTTTTCGCAGCGATGATGGTGGTGGTGACAGAACGGACCGGGTTGCGCTACGCGTGCGGATCGCACTGCACGGCGCGGCGTGGGAGGCTGCTGTGACACCCCGACACTTCAACGTGCTTTTTCTGTGCACCGGCAACTCGGCGCGATCTATCATGGCAGAAGCAATTCTGAATGAGAAAGGACGCCCGCACTTCACCGGCTACAGCGCCGGCAGCCACCCCACGGGTCACGTCCACCCTGAGGCGCTTAGACAACTCCAAGGCGCCCACATGCCGACGGAGGGACTGCACAGCAAGAACTGGGACGAGTTCGCCGAAGCCGACGCGCCCAGGATCCACTTTGTGTTCACTGTGTGCGACCGAGCAGCCGCTGAAGTGTGCCCCATCTGGCCCGGTCACCCGCTCAGCGCGCGATGGGGAATTCCCGACCCAGCGGCGGTGAAGGGAACACCGCAACAAGTCGAACGCGCCTTCTTCGAAGCCTTCACGATGCTCGACCGAAGGATCACGCTCTTCCTATCATTACCACTCGCGACGCTGGAACAAGAAGTCATCCAAAGCGAGATTGACCGCATTGGCCGAGCCTAGAGGAACAGCATTGACGTCCAGCGCGGCTCGCTGGACGGCCGTACTCCTGGAGTTGTGGTGGCCTCCGTCGCACGACGGCGTACTCCGCCGCGGCGGCACCCTGTCGTCTGTTCCGGGTCATGCCTAGGATCGTCGAGCACCCGGAACTCGATGAGAGCGTGACCCCATAATGCTGGCCGCGGCAGGTCTATTGGTCCAGTGACGAAACAACCGCCACCGCGGCGGCGATCCCTACGGAATGGGCGGAATTCCCGAACCTGCATCTCGTGGTTTCCGTAGACGGCCTTCAGCCCGAACAGGACACCCGTCGGGCTCGGGCGACGTACGATCGAATACTCCGGCACGTTGCTGGTCACTGGGTCATTGTGCATTGCACCGTCACGCCGCAGTTTCTTGTACGGCCCGACTACCTGAAGGAATTCGCGCACATTTTGGTCATGCCAGGAAGGCGGGCGCAAGATCTGCCTCAGTCTCTTCACGCCGCAGATTGGTGAGCACCCCCACGAGCGGCTCTTTGCCGCGGACCGCACCACCGCGATCGATCGCGGCGCTCCGATCCCTATACCCGAAGGTGTATGCGCCGGAGGTGGTCATTCAAGGTTACCGTCATCCGCCTGCGTCGCCATCGTCGGCTACAGACTGGCGTCACACGCGCCGATCTAGCGTAATATCAGTCTCTTACAGGCTCGCCTAGTGCGAGGCGACGCACCAAGGAGCAGACCCCAACCACGCCGGCTCGCATGGCGCTCCCGTGATTCAACGTTTGATGGATAGCTCCGCAGGCTTAGAAAGTGAGCCGTATTTTCAATTCCAGCCGCCGGTTGTTGGCGCTCTCGGAAAAGCCCTCGCCGTTGGCCGCGACGTTGGCCTGATTCGAGACGCCGAATAGGGGTGAGGTGATGTTGCCGATGATGGGGCCGGGATTGGTGTGGTTGAGCAGATTGCGGACGGACATACCGATGACGAGATTGAACCGATGTCCGCTGGAGGCCGATCCCAGCAGCGCGTGCAGGCCACGGTTGGTCGGCATGGCGCCGACTGGTTCTGGCGTAGCCGCTCCCTTGCCAGTGGCGGAGCGGGCTGCGGCCGCCGCCACGCTGCCTTTGAGGGCCCCAAATCCGAATGCCCGAGACACGCGGATGTTCACCGTACCAAGACCGGGGCCGCGACCATAATTGCGTGACAAGAGCGGTTCGCCCGATGTGGGGTTGGGGTCGAGCAATCCGTAGCTGGTGGCAATGACACCCGGTTTGAGCGGGTCGGTGGCGATGCCCGGCCGGCCGTTGAACAACGTGGTCCCGTCAAGATCGCTGCCGGCTGTGATGTTGAAAGGCGCACCGGACTGAAGGACGACGAACGGGCTCAGGCTGATGTTCCACCTCAGATTGAACGAACCCGCGACTGTCAGTCGATGCCGGATGTCGGTGGCGGCGGGACCATACTCGCCGCTGTAGTCGTAGGCGTTTGCCGGGACGGTGCCGACTCCATCGGTGTCGCTCATCGCCCGATTGAGGGCATAAAAGGCGAACATCGAAACGGCCTTGGACAGTTTTAGATTGATGTTGGCGATCAACTGGTTCTGGTTGTAGAGGCCGGACGAGCTCATCAGAAACACCGGGCCCGGCGCGCCCAGGGGGTAGACGCCGCTCCCGAGAACGGCTGGGTTCCAGGTCCCGGGCAAGGGTGCGTTGATGTCCTCTGAGCGCAGCAGGTGCAACCCGTGCGCGTTCGTGTAGGTCAGGGCCAGAGTCGCCTTGGCGGAAAGCTGGCGCTCCAGGCCAACGGCCGACTGGATGATGTAGGGTGCCCGCAGATTCGGACTGACGCGTTCGATCACCTGGCTGGACTGGCTGGACTCCAGAACGCCGGCGGACGGGATACTCGGAAAGAAATCGGGATTCGGGATCACGTACTGCTGCTCAACCGAACCGTTGTAGCGCTCGGCGGCCAGCGTATTGGCGATGGCGAAGCGTGTGTAGAAGATTCCGGCGCCGGCGCGGAGGACAGTCCTGCGCTGGGTCTTCGCACCGCCGGGCGCCCACGCCACGGCAAACCGCGGAGCGAAATCGCGCCAGTCATGGATGTTGGTCTGCGCCTCATAGCGCAGCCCGAGGCTCAGGGTGACGTTCGGTCGGACGCGCCAATCGTCGCCCGCGTATGCCGCGGCTTCCATCTGGCTGACCGACAGTGCGGGGTTGCCGGCGCTGATACTGAACTGGGCGGCGCCGCCTCCCAGCGCGCGAATCTGGGGTGGTGAGTATCCGAGCTGCTCAAAGAGCAGCGTGCGCCGGTAGCTCTCGATGGAACTGATGGGGGCAAGCACGTCAGCCCCGTTCGCGAGAATCGGCTGATTGGCGGAGTCCAACACCGGCGCGAGGCCGCCGGAGAACGTGAAAGTCCCGTTGAAGTTCTGCGGCTGAACGTTGTCGTCCGTTTGCCCGAACACGCGAATGCCGAAGCGCACGGTGTGAGCGCCGTGCAGGATGGAAGTGTAATTCTGCAGCTCGAATGTGCTCAACGTGTCGGAATAACGGCCGAGTTGTGAGCCTCCGCCGTTGAAGGCGTCGAGCACCTGAATCTCGGGAGCGAGACTCGTGGCCGCTTTCTGGCCGGAGGAGTGGAAGAACTGAAAGCGTGTCTCATTCACCGTCCCCGTGCCCAGCACCGATGTGTCCGAGACCTGAGCCGTCTGCATCGTAAACTGGCTTCGATAACCGCGCGAAGCCAGGTCGAAGCCGCCGATGCCGGCACCCTCGATGTCGACGCATGTCAGGTCGTATCGCGCGGTGAACGTGTTGTTCTGGCTGAGCTGCCAGTCCAGGCGCGGGCTTACGCGCGTGAAACGCTGAGGCGTCCGGAAAGCTCCTTCGAGCGGACTCACGGCGAGGGTCGCGGGGGCCAGTGTCACGGCATTGATGACGAAGCCGTTGTCCACCATGTTGCGCTGCGCATCCAGCGTGAAGGATGCACGCTTGCTGATGGGCCCGGTCGCGGTGCCTTCGAACTCGTTCAGGAGGAATGGCGCCTTTTGGCTCGAGTACGGATTGCGGGAGTTCCAGACATCGGTTCCCAGGTTGTAGTCCACGGTGGCATGGTAATCGCCCGAGCCCGGTTTAGTGAAGATCTCGATCCGGCCGTAGCCAAGTTTGTCGTACTGCGGCGAGAACGGATTCTGGTTGATGCGGACTTCGCGGATCGAGTTCTTCGGCGGGAGATTGCCGCCCTGGAATCCATCGACGAATATGGCCGCACCGTCGGGGCCAGCGGCCGGGCCGGCGAGGGCCTGGAGATCTGCTTGCAGATCATCCGGGTCATCGGAGAGCGCACCGAGATCGCTGCCGCTCAGGATGAGCCCGCTCGCATTGGACGAGGATTCGGTACCGACGGCCGGTCCGGAGTTTTCCTCCACGGTCACGTTCTGATGCATCGGTTTGACGTCGAGTCGAAGATCGAGGCGGGCGGTCCCGGCTTTGAGTTCGATGCGCACGGGTTGCGGCGCGGCAAGGTCGTCCGACATGCCAGTGACAGTATACGGGCCGGGAGGCAAGCCGGCGAGAGTGTACCGGCCCTCCTGATCCGTGGACGCGCTGCGTTCGGTTCCTTGTGTGCCGCGGACCACCACGGTAGCGCCGGGCACCACCGCGCCACTCGCATCCGTCACCTGGCCGGTCAAAATGACCGTGCTCTGCCCGCGCGCCTGCCAAGTCAGCGCTGGAATGAACGCAAGAACCAAAGCCGTTCGACTCAACATCCGTTATAGATACCTCCGAGAATTGTGCGGCACACCTGGCTGGCGCAGCCCGGGTTCTGAAACACGAGCTTCAATCAGAACTGAACCGGCCGCGGGGCCACTAGTTTTCAAACAGCCGGCTGAGATCCGGGATCCGTTGCGCCAACTCCTGGCGGATGCCCTCCGCTTTGCTGAGCGCGCCGGCTTCGTCGGCGGTTGAGGTGAACGGGATCTCCATCACGAGGATGCCGATCGTCCTGCCAGCCGCGTCGAACATGGGCAGCTTCACGTTGAAGAAGGATCCGTCATTCTTCTTCACGCAATAGCTTTTGCCGTCCTTGACGGCGGCCAGATCGCCCTCGGTCGATTGGATGCCGATTCTGGCTGCGTTGCCGTTGGCGATGATTACGCTGGCAGTCTTGCCGGGAGGGATCGCGTGCAGGCCCATCTTGCGGAGATCGGGATGCGCCGAAAGAGCCTCAAGCACGAGCCTTTCGGCCGTGGGCGCGCGCACCTGCTGGGCGACCGGCATGATCGCGGGCTGAAATGGCGCGATGGCGGCCGGCTCGAATGCCATCACAGCCGCGTTCTCCTCACCGTGCTGCGGCACGGCCACGAAGTACCGGGCAAGCTCTGGCACCAGCCTCGCGGTCCGGGCGCCGGGCCCGGTGGTCGCGTTCCCCAGGGCCGTGTAATGATCGGCGTCGGTCTGTTCCAGCACGCTTACTGCACCGTCTGCGGCGGCATAGAGCCGTCTGCCGCGGGCGTCGTAGACGAGATCATCGACGCCCTTGGCAATCGGCAGCACCAGCAACTCGCGACCGGTGTTTGTGTCGAAGACGACAACGTTGCCGCTTCGGCAGCCGACAAACAGCCGCTGGTGCGCCTCATCGAGCGCCATCGCGACGTTGTCCTTGCCGAGGGTCACCGGCCACTCAGCCACCACGGCGTTCCTTGTGCGATCCACGACCGCGACGCGGCCCTTGGCCCGATTGTTGACGTACAGCCTGGGCCGGAACGTGTCGAGCGCCATGGCCTCGAGCGTCTTCCCTTCGATGCGGATGTCGGCCGTCTTCTTGCCGGCGGTCGTGTCGATGACGCTGAGTACGGAATACTCCAGCCCCTCGTCGCCCCCTCCATTCACGACATAGAGTTGCCCAGTTGAGCGATCGTACCCAATCGAATCGGCGTCCTTGAACAGCTTGACGCTGCCGATCATCCGGTACGACGCGCCGTCGAAGATCTTGAGGGCGCCATCGACGCCATCGGTGACGTAGATCCGATTCAAGTCCTCGCGGTAGAGGACAGCGTGAGGCTTGGCGATCCCTTCGATTTCGCGAAGCAGCCGTCCAGTGTTGATGTCCAGCACAAGCAGGCGCTGGGAGTCCTCGGGAGTTGCGAAAAGCCGGCCGTTCTTGAGATCGACGCCGAAGTGGTCGAAACGCCCCTTGATTTCGTAAGGAAGCTGGAACGTCTGGACCAGCTTCAAGGGTGCGTCCTGTTCAGCGGCCAGCGACGGTGGGGCTTGTACGAGCCGCCCTAGTGCGATGAGAACGATTGCCAGGTGCGTGATCTTCATGCTTGCCTCGAACTAGGAGTTCTGATGTGAGCGGCCGTGTCTCTTACTGATCTATCCCGGCGATCGCAAACTTACCGGTGTAGTTGATAACTGCCCATGCGGTGCTCGTCTTGGCGTCGAAGCCGTAGGTGCCCAGCCCGCAGCCTTGCTTCCACGGTCCGGTAACGTATTTTTTTGTGCCGCCCTGGTTCTTGTTGACCGCGTTGACCCACTTGCCCTTGCTCTTCGAGGCCAAGCCGAAAGCGCCTTTTCCCACGTTCTTGTCTGTCAGGGACAACGTATAGACATCGGTCTGGTCGCTGTTCAAGTCGGCCATACCCCACAGAGAGAGAATGTTGCTTCGAGCACTGTCGTCTTTGTCCGTCCAGCCGGTATCAACGGTCTTGAGGAATGGGCGATTGTTTCGGTCCTGAGCTTTGCTTCCGTCGGCGCCGCTGAGGATCCTCGCGCTCGTGCCCTGATAACTATCAGCCACCTGCGTGTAAGAGCTATTGCACTTCTCCTGGTTAGTTTGACAAACCAGGAATTCCTTTCCGTTCAGGCTGTAGCCGAAGGTCTCCGCCTTGACAAAGGAAAGGGGCGGTGTGGTCTGGATCATGAACTCGCACATATCGGGTTCGGTTTTGCATCTGGAATTCGGGGCCGCGTTGGGAACCTTGGCAGCATAATACTCACCCGTTACACGCGGTCCATCTACCGTATAGACATAGAACCCGACCGTGCGCAATTCCTGCGACACCATGGCCTGACGCGGGTGGCCGAACACTCCCACGTCGTATGTTTCGTCGTTCGAGGGAACATTGGGCCGGTAGAACTTGTCGCTATCCGACGCGCAGATGATGTTCTGAACTCTGGGAGAAACACCGTCGGTCGGAGTGCCGGTAGTAACCGACACCAGCGATCGGTCATACATGTGATCGTGGCCCTGCATGTAGTACCGCACACCGTTCTTGTAGAGGGCTGTAATGAAAGCATTCTGGTTGAGGCCGCTCTCGGCAGGGTCGTTGCCAAACAGGGTGTCAACGTGGTTCTCGCTGATCAAACCCTTGTGGCCAAACACGAAGGCGTGGGCGCCAGCGGGCTTGCCGGCCAGGGTGTCGGCGATCCAGGGCACCTGCTGATCTATCGTCAGATCCGGCTTTTCGCCTTCCTTCGCGTTCAACGGTGAGAACTGGTCGAGCAGTACAAACCGGGCGTTGTTGTAGTCGAAGGAATAGGTCAGCCCGCTCCAGTCTAGATTCCTGGTCTTGGTGGGGTCCGGGCTACTGAAGTTCGTCCCGACGGTAAATGGCGACCCCTCCGGCTTCGGGAAAGGCTGCGTGGCGGCATCCGGATTGGGGATGGAAAACACGCTCGCCGGGGTGGCGTTCATAGTGCCGTTCTGCGTCTGCGGATAAATGCGTTTGAACTCGGCGCCGGAGAGCCGGTGGGCGTCGTGGTTGCCGCGGAGCGGGAAGAAACCGATTCCGGTGTTGTAGAGTTCCTGGGCAAAGGCCGCGCGAACGCCCTCTGCATTCGCTATGGACTCGGCGGTGATGCCGGTCTTCTTGTCGCCGAGCTTGTCTACCAGGTCACCAACTTCGATGACGAACTTTACCTTTTTCGCGATGAACTGTTGGTTGATGGCCTTAACGATGTCAACGGAGCACGAACCGGGGTTCTTGCCGTCGTCGGGGACGCCCCACTGGGTGTCGGACATGACACCGAACTTCCACGACTGCGCCGAAGAAGCGGAGACAGCCGCAAACACAAGCGAGACTGCTAACGTCACGTGTTTCATACAAGAGCCTTTCATCCATATTCGTGTCTAACTTCTCATACCGGTCTTGTCTGTCCCCGGAGTTCGCTTACCGCTTACTGGCGCGCGCGGCTCGGAACGGAGCCGCGAGCGTAAGGGCGCGGAGACACTGCACTAGAAAGACAGGCGCAGCATAAATTGCATCTGGCGCGGCGTGCCTGTGCCGACGGCCGAAGTGGTGTACGGACTCGAGATCACGCCGAAAGTGGTGCCCTTGGTCGGGTCGGTCCATTTGACGCTCGGGTTCCCGAGCATGGCCCGGTTGAACACGTTGAACATATCCGCTCGGAAACTCAGGGCGAAGCGCTCGGTGAGGGGAAACTTCTTTTCGAGCGAGGCATCGACCTGCCAGATCGCGGGACCGCGCACGGCATTGCGCGGCGCGTCGCCCCACGTTCCATTGGCGGGCGTGGTGAAAGCGTAGGGATTGAGCCACAAGGTGGCGGCCTGGCCGGATGGGTAGAGCGACTGCCCCGGCACCAGGTCCGGCCGTTGGCTTCCGTTGATGCCGTCGGGAAGCGCCGATGCCGAGCGGCTCATGGTGACGTTCAGCGGCAGTCCGGTGTGCGCCATGCCGATGCCGCTCAGTTGCCATCCTCCCAGGACGGCGTTCACCAGCGGCGAGGCGTCGTTCAGCCAGCGGCGGCCGTTGCCGGCTGGGACGGTCCAAACGGTGCTCGCGGTGAAGTTGTGACGGATATCGAAGTCCGTGTCGGCGCGCTCGCAACTTCGGCAATTCATGTTCTCGGGGGTGTCGGATTCGCCGTCGCCATTCGAGCCATCGCTGATGCCGTGCGACCACTGATAATTGGCGGACATGAGCAGCCCGGTGGCAACGTTCCGCCTGAGATTGACCTGCAGCGCTTGCATGCTACTGTCGGCGTCGTAAGTGGTCCAACTGATGGTGGAGCTGGTCAGGCTGGCGTAGGGCCGCTTGCCCGTCAATGGGTCGATGCCGTTCAGCAGCAGCCCCTTCTGAAAGAGGTGAGTCCCTTTTGAGCCGAGATACGCAACCTCCAGCATGGTGTGGCTGGCAATTTCCTGTTGAACGGAGAAGCTCCACTCATCCACAGCCGTATCTTTGCGGTTCTGGTCGAAAGCCGAGTAACTCACGTTGTGAGCTGCCGCGCCGAGGTAGGGCGTAATCGGGTAACTCAGGCCGGGGGTGTTCTTCTGAGTCAGGCTGAAGGCCTGGCCGATGTTGGTCTGCGCTGCATAGAGCCCACCGAACTGGCCGTCGCTATAGAAGATGCCTCCGCCAACGCGAATGGCGGTCTTTCCGTGCAGCGCTTCGGGAGCCCACGCGATGCCGATGCGGGGTCCGAAGTCGTGAGTGTTCGGCTGGTAGAAGGGCGAGCCCGGCGGGCAGTATGCGAGGCCACAGGTGGACGGGTCGAAGACGAGGCCGACATTGTTCTTGTCGTAATCCACTCCGTAGTACTCGTAGCGCAGCCCCACGTTCAGAGTCACGTTCGGACGGAGCTTGAACTCGTCCAGGACGTATCCGTAGTACGGGTTCTTGCGTGCCTGCGTCTCGACGCCGGGCGGGGTGTAGGAATACGAATCCAGAACGTTGTTGACGAAGTTAGTCTCGCTGAGGTAGCTGAGGCTTTGCAGCGCGTTGGGGTGGAGCTTGTTTTCCTGCATGCGGCGGATCTCCACGCCGACTTTGAAGGTATGGCGTCCGTGGTAGAACGTCGCGTTATCGATGAAGCTGTACGAATTGTCGGCGCGCCAGGAGTGGTCGCCCAGCGAGTAGCCGGTGAAGCCGGTGATCGACACCGAATAGGGGGTCTTGCCGTCGCCGACGTCCTGATAGTTGTCGCGGTTGAAGCCGATCCGCGCGTCGTTCAGGATCGTCGCCGAGAAGCTGTGCTGGAAGTCGAGCACGGCGTTGGGCGTGTCCATCGTCGTGGTGGTGTTCTCGGCCAGAGCCGGTGACACGTTGGTGTATTGGTCGGTGTTGAAGCGGAGCGAAAAGGCGGTGTCGGGGCTCAGCACGTAGTCGACGCGGAACAGTCCCCCGTCTTCGTTGGTGGGGCTGCGGCCGGCGCTGATCCACAGCAGTGCGTTCGGATCGGCCGTCGCGATGCTGCCTTCCGGATACGCGTCAATGAGGGGCGCCAGAGCAGGCGATTTGGCGGCGACGCTGGCGCGATACGCGTCAGTAGGCACGAAACCGCTTACCTGCTGCGAGTACACCTGGCGCACAGCCTCGTAATTCGCAAAGAAAAACAGCTTGTCGCGAATCACCGGGCCGCCGAAGCTGGTACCGAAGTTGTTCAGGCGGAATGGCGAGAGGCTCGGCGAATCGAATGCCGTGGCATCGAAGAAACTGTTGCGCAGGTATTCATATGCCGATCCGTGGAACTCGTTGGTGCCGCTTTTGGAGACCATACTCACCTGGCCGCCGGCCATTCCACCCACATCCGCCGTGTAAACCCCGCTGCTCGCCTTGAACTCGGCGATGCTCTCGAGCGGAAACTCCAGCCGCGCTGCCACCTTCACGAACTGGTGATTGAGGCCCGTGGCGTCCACTCCGTCAAAGCGAAAGTTGTTGTCTTCCTGCGACAGCCCGGAGAAGCGGATGGTGTCCTGGGTGCCGGTGCCTGAGCTCAGTGCTCCAGGAATGAGGGCCATCAGCGTGGCCCAGTAGCGGCCGTTTACCGGAAGCGCCTCGGTCTGCTTGCCCTGAATTACTCCGCCCACCTCGGCCGAGCTCATGTTGAGATCGGGCGCCGCATCCATCACGATCACGCTCGAGCTGACGGTGGCCACCTGTAGGACGGCGTTCAGCGTCCGCGTTTCCCCGACCTCGAGCATGAAGCTCTGTATCTGCAGCGCTTCGAAGCCGCCCGCCGCGATCGACATCGTGTATTCGCCCACGGGCAAACCGCTGAAGCTGTAAACGCCGGCCGAGTTTGTCTCGGTCCCGCGGTCGATGCCCGTGGCATTTGCGTGAAGGCTGACCCGAGCGTTGGGCACGGCGGCGTGGCTTGGGTCGTCCACTACGCCTGTCACCGTCGCCCGGTCAGTCTGAGCGCTCAACGGCACCGAGCACACAATCAACAATGCGATCAAGACACGCATACGAGCCTCCTCGCTTCTATCGAGCTATCGGCGAAGTTACCGGCCGCAGACCAGGACATGGAACGTCCCCGGCTGAACCGTTTTGCCGTCGCGCTTGGCCACGGAAAGAAACAGATTGTGCGTTTTGGGATCGAGAGCCGCCGTCTTGGCACCGGGCTCGGTAGTGATGGTTCCTGCCGCCACGAGCTTTTCGGGGGACTGTGCGTCGAACATGCTCACGGTCCCATCGCCGCAGGAGAAGAACACGGTCTTGGTTTCCTTGTCGAATGCCGCGGCGTCCACGTGCGCGCCGATCGGCGCGGTCTGAATGACCGCTCCGGAGTCGGCGTTGACGACCGCCATCATGTTGTTGTGGCATCCGACGAACAGCCGGCGTCCCGCGCGGTCCATCGCCAGCGCCGAAGGACCCTCGCAGGGCGCGAGCGGCCAGCGGGCATCGACCTTCAGAGCGATCGGATCGATGCGGACCATCTCGTTCTTGTCTTCGAGGTTGATGAACACCTTCCCCTTGCCGTCCGCCGCGGCGAACTCGGGCTTGCCGCCCAGTTCGATATCACCAGTGGCCTTGATCGCTTCGGCGTCGATGATCGTCGCGCTGTTGCTTCCGCCGTCGCTGACGATGACTCGCTTGCTGGAGCCGTCGAAGATGATCCCGTCAGGCTTTTTGCCGGCCGGAACGCGGTTGGTGATCTGCTGGGTCTTCAGGTCGAAGACCGCGACGTCGTTTGTCTGGCCGGCGCTGATGAAGCCCCGGTTCAGCTTGGGCGCCACTGCAATGCCATGAACGCCGAGCGTCGGCGCGATGGTGCCTACAACCTTCATGGCGTCCGCATCGAGGACGTCGACCTGAATCCCGTGGGACACGTAAACACGCCTTCCGTTGGCGTCCACTGAGAGATAGTCCCAACCCGCATCGCCAGGCACCGGCACCGCCTGCTTCACTTTGTAGTCCGCGACCGCATTGACCACGGCGGCGAGGTCTTCCATCTGGTCCGTCGAGATGAAGTCGGCATGGGCGCTAACGGCGGCCTGCCAACGCGGCATCACCTTGTCCTTCGAGCCGAAGTTGTAGTCTTTGTCCCAGCCCTGGTTCTGTTCCGGCGTGTAACCGTCCAGGCAGTAGAAGCCGACGAAGTAACCCATCTCGTGGCCGTAATCCACGAACTTCTTCAAGCGGGCCGCGGACTCGCTGGTCCACTCGCCGGCACCTGTTAACCCACCCTTTTCGACGAAGGACCAGTTGGTGCCGAACCACCGATGATAGTTGTCAGCCTTGTGCGCGATCAGCTTCTCGGGGTCCAGGGTGGACAAGGATGCGATCGCCTCCGGGCGCCTTTCCCGCGGCAGCTTCTGAGGGTTCTCGTCGAACTTCGTCACGGAACCGAAAACCCGAATCTTGCCGCCCACCGGCACGTTGTCATAGAAAAACTGCTGCTTGATATCGTTTTCCTTGTCCTCGACCAGCACCATCATGGGCTTCAGATCGAGGGGTGACTGCGCGGAGATGTCCGAGGTCTTCACCGCGGTCGTAAGCCAGCCGTTATATTGATCGAGCCAGGCGTTAATCGCCTGTAAGTGCTCCGGCGGATCGTTTTTAATGTCGAGATAGAGCATTACCAGCGGCCAGTTGCCCTTATTGCCGTCTTTGAGAGCTTTTTCGATGACCGGTTTCACCCTTGGGATGAAGTAGCTGTCCAGCGTCGGATCGTCGCCGCCCACGTTCTTCTTGCCGTGGATCATCAGCGACTTGCCGTTGACCCATGCGAGATCCTGCTCGATGGCGACTGGGACGCCGGAAGCGATCGCGCGGTCCAGCCGGTCGGAGAAGTTACCGTGATCCGGATACGCGTTATGCGACAGGATCGTGGTGCGGGATCCCGGCGCGTAGGGACGCAGGCTGGCGGCCACGGTGGCGGCAATCATCAGGGCGGCTGAAACGCCCAGGGCGATGCACTTCGTCTTCATTCGTTATCTCCTATTCGACACAGGGCTCGCGTTGGACGAGCCGCCGGAAGGTCACTCGCTTTGTGCGGTGAGAGAGTATTAGAACAGCCGAAAATGAAGACAGCCTAAAGAAGACGTTACGCCCTTGTTGCGCCTGCGCGTATTCTTGGTTGCGCCCTTCGGCGGAGGAAGATCGCGCCGCTCGTCACGTTCCTGTAACCGAGTTGCGCTAATGCTGTAACAGAGCCCGGATATCCTGAGCAGTACTCTATGCAGGTTCTGCTTGTGGAAGACGACCTCCGGCTTGCCGACGCCCTAAAGCGCGGGCTTGAGGAAGAGGGGCACACGGCGGCGGTGGCCTCCGACGGTCTGGACGGCTACCGCTGCGCCCTTCGGCAGAGGTTCGACGTAATCGTGCTGGACGTGCTTCTACCGCTGATGGACGGCTTCGCCGTGGCTCGCAAGCTCCGCGAGAACCAGAACCGGACGCCGATCCTCATGCTCACCGCCAGAGACGGCGAGTGCGACGTCATCTACGGACTGGACGCGGGCGCGGACGACTACGTCACCAAGCCGTGCTCGTTCGAGGTCCTGCTGGCGCACCTGCGGGCACTTACACGCCGGGGGCCGATTGCGCGCTCCACTCACCTGCGGCTCGGAACCCTGGCGGTGGATGAAACGGCTCGCGAGGTAGTCCGCGGCGGTCGCAGGGTTCCGCTCACACCTACCGAATTCAGCCTTCTGATGCTGCTGCTTCGCCGAACCCGCTCGGTAGTTCCGCGCTCGGTGATCATTCAGGAAGTCTGGGGCTTCGACGCCGATATCGGCGATGGCAACCTGGACGCCTTCGTCCATTCGTTGCGCCGCAAGATCGACGGCCCGACCGACCCGAAGCTGCTGCATACAGTCCGAGGTGTCGGCTATTGCGCGCGGGAGCCCGGTGAGTGAAGCGCTCCTTGTCGATCGGCCTCAGACTAACGTTCTGGTACGCCGGCTTCTTCGCCATCGGCCTGCTCCTGTTCGCCGTCGGGACATGGCTGGCCGTTCGCGCCAGCCTGGTCGATGCCGTCGACGAGCAACTGCGGTACCGGACCCACGGTCTGGCGAGCGTGCTTCGCAGCGATGTACGCATCGCCTCGGACCGTCACCTCCGCCGCGAGTTGGCTGAGTACGCCGCGGCCGCGCCGGAAGGCGGCTTGCTCGAAGTCCTGGACCAAGCCGGCGCCCAGATCCTGCCCGGCGAGGCGACACCTCACTCGATGCGTCCGCTTCCGGTCAAAGACGGCCGCACACGCGTCTATGCTACAGCCCTTTTCCAGGGGATTCCCTACCGCTTCTCTACCGAGGTCGTGAACATCGCCAACCGCCGGTTTAGCCTCAGCGCCGCTACTTCTCTCGAGCCGGAGCGAGCGGTTCTGAACCGTTTGCGCATATCCCTGCTCTGGAGCATGCCCGCGCTTCTGCTTCTTTCATCCTTGGCGGGATACTCGGTCAGCCGGCGCGCGCTGGCGCCGGTTGGGCAGATCGCGGCCGCCGCGCGTAGCATCAGCATCGAAAACCTGTCACGCAGGCTGGACATGCCCGCCGCGCACGACGAGATTCAGGACCTGGCCCAGACCTTCAATCGAATGCTGACGCGGCTCGAGACCGCGGTGGGCTCGTTGAAGCGATTCACCGCGGACGCCTCGCACGAGCTTCGTTCGCCCGTGGCATTGATCCTCGCCGAGGCGGAGGTCGCCCTTCGGCACGAAAGGCCCGCGGAGGACTACCGCGAAGCCCTTCGCAAGATCGTGGCGGAGGCCCAGAGCACGGGTGTGCTAGTGGAGGATCTGCTCCTGCTGGCACGAGGAGACGCAGGGAAATCGGCGCCGGTCTTCGAGCAGGTCGATCTGGCGGCCGTGGTGGCGGAGGTGATCGCGTCCATGCAGGACGTGGCCGGCGCGCGGCGGGTCCGATTGGATTCCAACTGCTCGACCCCGCCTTTGGCCGTTACGGGGCACCCGGGGCAGCTTCGCCGCCTGGTGGTGGCGCTCGTCGATAACGCTCTGAAGTTCACGCCGGCCGGCGGCTCGGTGGCCATCCTGCTGGAACTGGAGCGAGGCGCAGCGTGTCTAGCCGTCCGCGATAGCGGGATCGGCATCTCCCAGGACGTTCTGCCGCGCATCTTCGAGAGGTTCTATCGCGCGGACCCCTCGCGGACCAGGACCGGCGGCCACGGCCTGGGGCTGGCCATCGCGCAGCAAGTCGCGCGCGAGCACGACGCAACGATGGAAGTCGAAAGCACGGTCGGAAGGGGATCGACGTTTCGCGTGCGGTTCCCGGCCCAGCCTGGCCCCCGCTAATCAGCGCTCGCGTCCAATTGTTACACATCAGTGGCAGATTGCTTCGAAGGAAGCCGCTGAGCGCGCGACTACGGCGCTTGAGCCGAGTCCAGGTCCGTCACTTCCAGCGTCTCTCCGGAGGGCGTGAGAGCACGGACGCGGGCGCGGCTTCCCGAAATGTCCACCACCAGGAAGTTCTCGGTTCGGACGGCCTTCAGAGTGATTCCCGCGGGAGGCCGGTCAACATCGTACAGCGGGGCGCCGCCTCCACCCGTGATCAGGTAGTGAACGCGGTTCCGGAGGTAGTGCTGGTAGTTGTGATCGTGTCCGAAGAAGCCGGCGGTGACCCTGTACTTCTCGAACAGCGGCATCAACGCCGTCATGTGAGGGTTGTCGCCCTGGCGCTTCGCGACGGCCGTGAGCGGGGGATGATGCGCGATGACGAAACGAAACGTGGCCTGCTGGCTTTGCTGAAGGTCGTTCTCCAGCCAGCGGACCTGCTCTGACCAGAAGGCCTGCCGTTCCACCTCGCTCTTCGAGATGTTGCCGATGTCGCTGTCGAGCAGGATGAAATGTGCATTTCCCCAATTGAACGAATGGTAGGGCGTGGCGGGGACGTCGAAGAAGTCATAGAAGTTCCGGTCGTTGCGCTCGTGGTTGCCCAGGACCGGGAAGAACGCCGTCCCGCGCAGCAATTCGCGCTCGATGTCGAAAAAGACCGGCCAGAGAGCGGTGTCGGCCCCGTTGGCGACCAGGTCTCCGGTGTGCAGCACGAACTCCGGCTTGGCCTGCTTGAGAAGCGCTTCGACGACCTGGCGATGTACATCGTGGCGCGTGCGCGTGTCTCCGTACACAACAAACTCGAACGTTGCATCGCCGTGAGGTGCGGTCCGGAAGGAGCCTTTGCCGGCGTCGCTCCCGTTGACGTCGAAGTGATACGTGGTGCCCGGCGCGAGGCCGGTGAAGGTCACCTTGCGGGCCTCGAGGGCCGGGGCGGTGGTGTCGAGTTTCCCGGCGCCCGTGCCCAGCGCGACCCGGCCGGTCTCCACGATCCAGACAACCGTGGCGGACCTCTCACCGACATTCACGGTGAAAGGTCCGCCCGCCAGTTTCTCCTGAGCGCCGGCGCTCCAGGCGGCCGGGAGCGCCAACAAAAGGACCCATGCGTACTTCATGCCCGATTGGATGCTGGATTAGAATTCGAGTCGCAGCATAAACTCGATTCGCCGGGGAGCGCCGGATCCGGTGGCGCCGTCGTTGACGATGCTTGTGATGGTGCCGAAGCTCGCCTTCGAGATGTTGCTGGCCGGGGTCGAGAACTGCGGGTGATTGAGCAGATTGAACGCCGAGGCCCGCAAGTCGAAGGTGTAGCGTTCGGTGATGCGGAACTTCTTTTCGAGCGACGTATCGATCTCGTAGGTGCCGGGACCGCGGGCGATGTAGCGGCCCAGGTTGCCCCAGGTGTCGGGCGCCGGAGTGGCGAAGGCCGCCGGGTTGAACCAGTCGTTGATGGTCTGGTCGGTGGCGTAGATCGACTGGCCCGCTACCAGATCGGGACGCTGCCCCGAGGTGTTGCCGTCCAACATGACGGCAGCCTTGCGCGTCATGCTGATGTTGACCGGCAGGCCGCTGCGCGCGGCGGCCAGGCTCGCGAGTTCCCATCCGCCGAAGACGTGCGAGACGAGTCCGTCGTTGAGGAAAGGCTTCCCAGGGCCGAACGGAAGCTCGTAGACCCCGTTGATGGTGATGGTCTGCGGCACGTCCAGGTCGCTGTCGCTGTAGTCACAGGAGCGGCAGGCCATGTTTTGGAAGCCGACGCTCGTGCCGGATCCGTCGGAGGCGTCCGTGAGGCTGTGCGACCACATGTAGTTCGCCTGGAACAACAGGCCGTGCGTGAAGCGCCGCTGGATGGATGCCTGCAGCGCGTTGAAGTTGTTGTTGCCGTCGTTGGCCTTCAAACCGAACTGGGCGAAGGTCGGCAGCGGGCGCGTGCCGGTCGCCGGGTTGATCAGGTTGACCTGGTATTTGTCGAACAGGTGGCGCCCTACGCCGCCCACGTAGCCGGCCTGCGCGACGAAATCGTGCGGCAGTTCGTGCTCGACCAGGAAGTCCCAGTTCTGGTAGGAGAGGTCCTTGCGGTCGCGGGCGATGGCTTTCGGCGAAAAGAGCTGGTTGGCCGGGTTCAGGAATGCGGTCAGCGGAAAGCCCAGGCTAGGGAAGTCCTTTTGGGTTAGCGAGTAGCGTGGCACCGCGCTCTCGGCCGGGTCGCTGAAGTCGTCGTTCTGGTTGCCGCCGTAGTAGATGCCGAAGCCGGTGCGGATGACGGTCTTGCCGCGGAGGGCGCCGGGCGCCCAGGCGATGCCGATCCGGGGGCCGAGGTCGCCCGTGTCGGGACTGTAGTAGGGCGTGCCCTTCGGGCAGAAACCGCCGCATCCGGCGATATCCACCACCGCCGAGCGGTTCAGAATCTCGTGAGGCACTGAGTAGTACTCGTAGCGAAGGCCGAGGTTCAGGGTCAGCGTGGGTGTAGCCTTGAATTCGTCCTGCACATAACCGGCGGCGAAGGTGCGCCGAGTGCCGACCACGCCCTCGCCCACCAGGTACGTCGCCGAGGCCGCCGTGTTCGCGATGAAGTCGGCGTTGGTGTCGTAGCCGAGCGTGGACGTTGTCAGCGTGTTGCCAGAGTTATCCAGGCGGATTCGCCGGATGTCCACGCCCATTTTGAAGGTGTGGCGGCCCTTGACCTTGGTGAGGTTGTCGATGTAGGAGAACGTGGTGCCGACTTCGGTATCGAGCGAGGTGTCGCTGACGGAGGAGAAGGTGCCGATGCTGACGGCCACGGGCGCGGTGCCGTAGGTCCAGTTGTGATAGTTGGCGCGATTGATGCCGAACTCCGCCTCATTGAACGTGGTAGGGGAGAAGATGTGCGTGTAGGCCAGTATGAAGTTGGTCGGGATGTGGGGAATCACGTTGTGAGTGCCGAGTGCGTCCACCGGCGTATCGATGTAGGCGTTGTCCACGTTGTAGCGCGCGTATGCCGTGTCCGCGTCGGAGAATCGGTAATCGAAACGGAACATGCCGGCATCCTCGCGAACGGTGTCGGTGGCCACCTTGGAGAGCAGGTTGGTGTCGGGGTCGCTGGTCGGCACGCCGCCGGTCGGAAACGCGTTCAGAATGGGCGCGAGCTGCGGGTTGGCGGCCAGAACTCTGGCGCGATAGGCGTCGTTCGGGACGTCGCTGTAGAGCGTCTCGCCCAGGCTCTGGCGTAGGCCCTCGTAGTTGGCGAAGAAGAAGGCCTTGTTCTTGATCACCGGCCCGCCGAAACTGGCCCCGAACTGGTTTAGCGTGAACGGGGGGAGCGTGGAGCCGTCGAAGGGCGAGCGCGAGTCCAGAGCGTCGTTGCGCACGGCGTAGAACGTGTTGCCGTGGAACTCGTTGGTGCCGGATTTCGAGACCACGTTGACCTGCGCGCCGCCGGCCGAGCCGGCCTCGGCGGTGTACACGGCGTCGCTCACGCGAAACTCGGCGATCGACTCGAGCGCGATGTTCAGCCGCGTGTCGGCCTTCTGCGTCTGTTCCTGAACGCCGCTGGTGTCCACGCCGTCGAACGTGAAATTGCTGTCGTCGAGCGAGTGGCCGTTGAAGCAGATGTCCCGCTGCGCGCCGCCGCCGTAGTTGATGGCGCCGGGTGCGAGCAGCATCAGGCTGGCCCAATTGCGCCCGCTGATGGGGATCTCGCTGATCTGTTTCGCTTCGATGACCTGGCCGACCTCGGCCGAAGTGCGGTTCAGCATCTCCGTTGTGGCGCTTACTTGCACGGCCTCCGTGGTGCCGCCTATCTGCAGGGTGGCATCGACCGTGCGCACCTGACCGTAGACCAGTTCGACGTTGTCGATCTCGTATGTCCTGAAGCCGTCCTTGGCGATGGTGATCTGGTAGCTGCCGATGGGCAGCGCCGGGAATTCGTAGATGCCCGTTGAGCCGGTGCGCACCTCGCGGAAAAGGCCGGTGGCGGGCGACTTCAATTCGACCTTGACGTTGGGAATCAGGGCTCCGGACGGATCCGTGACGGTACCGTTGATTCCGGTGCGGTCCTGCGCTAAGCCGGGCAGGCCAAAGACCACAACGGCCAGCACGACCGGGGCGATGTGTCTGAATAGGCTTCGCGTGGACGAGAACAACTCGGGAAACATACTCACCTCCAGGCAAGTCGGAAGTCGATTAGAGCACCCGAGTCTAAAGACAACCTTAAGAAAGACCCTCTGTCGCGAGCAATTCACCGACACGTAACACTGGGTTCACAGAGCGGAGAAAGGCTCGGCGGGCAGCCGCCCAAAACGGCTACGCGGCCGCGCTCTCGCCGCTGTCGAAGTCCGGGCAGTCAGAAGTCTCTCCGCCCCCAGAAAGCTGAGCCGGCCTGCGCGCACCGTTCGTGACGAACCTTCACGTCCAGCACTCTCGTCGCACGGTGCCCAGTCGGCAAACTGGCTGGCCGATGAACTGGCCCGGCGGCTGAGCGCCGCGTTGCTCGTCGCCGCCCGATGAGCCCCGACACGGAGGACGAGTTGGCCGAGTGAAAGAAGGTGCAGTTCATGGGCGGGCGCCGGGCGAGGGGTTCAAGGCGCTCTCGCGCTGGCTGATAGGTGATCCTATTTTGGAGAGCCGGGTCCGCTGCGGCGTCGGGTTTCGCCGTTTCCAGTGGTGCCGCTCGCGCCTTTCAGCGAGGCGAGGCAGAATCCTGCCGAGTTTGCCAGATGGTAGACGATTCCATCCTAACGAGCGAGTTCTCGTCCGACAACGCGCTCCGCTGGCCGCGCACTCGTGCTCCCGGCCGCCCGGGCCCCGTTTCGGTCTACAGCACTTCCTGCGACCAGCTTTCGAGCGCCGCCTTCAGCCTGGTCATGAACTGATCGGCGTAGGCGCCGTCGAGCAGCCGGTGGTCGAAGGTGAGCCCGATGAGCGCTATGGAGCGGATGGCGATGGCGTCGTCATCGGTGACGACGGGCGTCTTCTCCACCGCGCCCACGCCCAGGATCGCCACCTGCGGCTGATTGATGATGGGCGTGCCCCACAGGCTGCCGAAGCTGCCGAAATTGGTGATGGAGAAGGTGCCGCCCTGAACTTCGTCGGGCTTGAGCTGGCGCGAGCGGGCGCGCGTGGCCAGGTCCGCGATGGAATGCTGCAAGCCCAGTACGCTCTTTTCGTCGGCGTTGCGAATCACGGGCACGATGAGCCCGGCATCGAGCGCAACGGCGATCCCGATGTTGATCTCGTTGTGGTAGACGATGTTCGCGCCCTCGATCGAAGCGTTGGCCAGCGGGTAGGCGCGCAGGGCTTCGCAGGCGGCGCGCGCGATGAAAGGCAGGTACGTCAGCGAGTATCCGTAACGGGCCTGCACCTCGGCCTTGTTCCGCGCGCGGATCTTGGCGATGCGGGTCATATCCACCTTGTGCATGGTGGTGACGTGCGCGGAGGTGCGGCGGCTGGCCACCATGTGCTCGGCAATGCGGCTGCGCATCAGGCTCATCGGCTCGATGCGGACCTTGGCCGCTTCGGCGCGCGGGAGCGGTGCGGGCGGAGGCGGGGCCGCGGGCGGATACGACAGCACGGGCGCGGGCGCGGAAACCGGGACTGGGGCGGGTGCGGGAGCGGGCGGAGCGGCCGGGGCAGCGCGATGCGCCAGGTAGGCCTCCAGGTCCTGTTTCGTGATGCGGCCGCCGGCGCCGGTGCCGCGAACCTGCCGTACGTCGATGCCGTTCTCGCGGACCATGCGCCGGACCAGCGGCGACAGAGGCCCCGAGGCTTCTTCGGACGGCGCTTCGATGGCTTCGGGCTCGGGCAGCGGAGGCGGCGCTGCGGCAGAGGCTGCCTTCGCCACCGGTTCAGGCGCAGGAGCAGCCGCCGCTGCGGCCTTGGGCGCAGCCGTCGCGCCTGCACCCGTTTCGTCGATGCGAGCGACCACGGTATTGATCGCCACCGTCTTGCCCTCTTCCACCAGAACCGCGGCCAGGGTGCCCGCCGAGGGAGAAGGGATCTCTGTGTCCACCTTGTCGGTGGAGATTTCGAAGAGCGGCTCGTCGCGCTCGATGCGGTCTCCCGACTTCTTCAACCACTTGGTCAGCGTTCCTTCGACAATGCTCTCCCCCATCTGGGGCATCACGACGTCGATCATAAAGCCTCCTCGGCGATCTCGAGATGAAACTGCTCCGCAAAATGCCGCGCCAGGGACGCGATCAGTTCCGCTCGCCCGGGCGCCGCGCCCAGCTCGGCCATCGAGGTGACGGGCTTGGCCAGGCCGCAGGGCACGATGTACTGAAAATACCGCAGGTCGGTGGTGACGTTCAGAGCGAAGCCGTGCGAGGTGACCCATCGGCCTATGTGCACGCCGATGGCCGCGATCTTGCGCCCGTCCACCCAAACGCCGGTCATCCCCGGCTCCCGGCCGGCCGCGATGCCGAAATCCGCCAGCGCGCCGATGAGCGCCTGCTCTACCGCTCGCACGTAGGCGACCACGTCCCGCTTCCACTCGCGCAGGTCGAGAATCGGGTAGCCCACCAACTGCCCGGGACCGTGATAGGTGATGTCGCCGCCGCGATCCGTGGGGAAGAACGAAATGCCGGCGCGGCGCAGGATGGTTTCGCTCGCCAGCAGGTTCGCGGGCTTGCCGTTGCGGCCGAGCGTGATCACGTGCGGATGCTCGACCATCAGCAACTGGTCCGGCACCAGCCCCTGCTTGCGCTTCTCGACCAGCTCGCGCTGCAGTTGGAGCGCCTGCCCGTATTCCATCAGCCCCAGGTCGCGCAGTTGGCATGGGCGCGCGACCGAAACGGCCTCCGCGCTATGCATTAATCGCTAGCCCGTAAATGTTGTTGAACGCCTCGCCCACGGCCTCGTGCAACGTGGGGTGGGCGTGGATCATGTTCGCGATGGTTTCGGCGGTGGCTTCCGCCGACATGGCGGTGACGCCTTCCGGAATCAGTTCCCAAGCCAGCGGACCGATGATGTGAAGGCCCAGGATTTCGCCGTGCGTCTCGTCGCTCACCACTTTCACGAAGCCGTTGTGCTGCCCCAGGATGGAAGCCATGCTGTTCGGCATGAAAGGGAACTTGCCGATTTTGACTTTGTAGCCGCGCGCGCGGGCTTCGGCTTCGGTGAGCCCTACGCTGCCGATGCCCGGCTCGGTGTAGGTGCAACTGGGAATGCGCATGCGGTTGAGCCGCTCGACCGGCTTTCCGGCGATGTGCGCCACCGCGACCATTCCTTCTTTGGTGGCCACGTGCGCCAGTTGCGGCGTGCCCGCCACCACGTCGCCGATGGCGTAAATGCCCGGCTCGGCGGTCTGCTGATCCGGGTCCACCTTGATGAAGCCGCGGTCGGTTTCGGCGCGCGTGTTCTCGAGGCCGATGTCGTCGGTCACCGGCTTGCGGCCCACGCCCACCAGCACCTTTTCGGCTTCGATGATTTCCTGCTTGCCGCCGGCGAGCGTTGCGGTCACCTGAACGCCGCCGTTCACGCGCTCGATCTTTTCGGCGCGCGCGCCCGTCTCGACGCGTATGCCGCTCTTCTTGAACAGCCGCTCGAGTTCCTTCGAGACCTCTTCGTCCTCGAACGGGACGATGCGCGGCAGCATTTCGAGCAGCGTGACCTTGGTCCCGAAGCGGTTGAACATGGAAGCGAACTCGCTGCCTACGGCGCCCGAACCGATGACCAGCATCGACTTCGGAATCGAGCGTATGTCCAGAATTTCGACGTTGGTGAGGATGTAGCGCGCGTCCGGCTCCAGGCCCGGCAACATGCGCGCCACCGAGCCGGTCGCGATAATGATGTTCTTCGTTTCGACCGTGCGGGCGCCCTCGGCCGTGCGCACCTCGACGCGGCCGGGCCCCAGGATGCGCGCCTGAGCGTGGATCACGTCAACCTTGTTCTTGCGCATCAGAAAGTTGACGCCCTTCGAGTGCTTCGCGACGATGTCGTTCTTGTGGTTGACGACCTTGGGGTAATCCAGGCGCGGATTGTCGCACAGGATGCCCTCGCCGCCGTTCTTGAAGTGCTCCCAGATGTCGGCCGTGTGCAGCAGCGACTTGGTGGGGATGCAGCCGACCAGCAGGCACGTCCCGCCCAGGCGCGAGTCCTTTTCGACCAGCGCCGTCTTCAGCCCATACTGCCCCGCGCGCACGGCGGCCGAGTATCCGCCGGGTCCGCTGCCGATGATTAAGACGTCGTAAGACATTGACCACATTCTAACAAGCTGCTGAGTTGATTGGTCTTGAGCGGCGCGGCGCCCCAGACGAAACGAAGCCAATTTGGGTCCGGGGCCGGAGGCGCCCCTCCATCAGGGCGAGTTTAGCTCAGCGCGCGGGAGGATTAGATGGGGCATTCGCCGCAAGAGATTGAAATGGGGCGGGAAGCGAGGTGCGGCGGGGTGTCATCATGCCGTTTGCCTTCCGACGACTGCTCTGGTGACCATCTCGAAGAGCTCCTGCGCGTTGTTGGTGCAACCCTGGCCTCCATGCTCCCGGGTCTCACGCTTATGCTCGGGCGCGTTGGAAGCGGCATAGAAGAACAGTGGCGTCCGGTCACCCTCCTTCCGCAAACGGTCGAGCAGCACATACCCTTCGCGCGGCCCCTCGCGACGCCCCATGTCCGATATGATCACCGAGTACTTGGTCTGTGACAGCCCCTCGAAAGCCTCGTCGGTTGACAACGCCAAGGTAAAGCGGAGGCCCACACCCTCGAAGGCTTGACGCTCATACACATTATTTTCTGGACGATCATCGACCCAGAGAATGTGGTTCCTCCACCCATCGCCGCCCCCGGCCGCCGGGCCGGCAGCCCGAACCACCTCGACAATCTTGTGTAGCTCGGCCTCAGATGCTGGCGTATTGCTCTTAGCGGTTGCTGCGGTGAGCGACGCTACAACGGCCATCTGCATCTTCACATAGTTGTCCTCGTTCCTGAAATCGCTCGGGGCGAAGAGCTTGCCACTGTGTTTGCTGACGAGCCAGGCGAATACCGAGAGTACGAGGACGGGGAAGCAGATCAGGAAGTAGATGAGAGGGAGCCGCTCACCTGCGGTGAACGATCCCGCAAACGCGGTGACAAGCGAGGCGAACCCGTACACCATGACGATGAACAGGGCGATGATGCCAAGGGGATTCCGCGCCAACGATCTCGCGGTCCCGCCAAAGCTCTTCGTTTGATCGTTCATCGCTGCTTCGCGTATCCGGTTAATTCTTATTTAGCCCGACCCTCATTAATTATAAGCCGACTAATTCGGTCGCGTGTTTCATAACTAGTAAGTTCTGCACCGTCAGCTGGTAAACCCCCAGCGAGACGGTGAACGGCTGCGTCGTGCGTTCGGGATAACCGAATCTCCTGCCGGCCTCGCGAAAGCGTTTGTGGATCGCCTCGATGCCTCCCTGGTCCGGCTCGCCGGAGCGCGATTGTTCCAATACAAGCTCGGGTCCGCGGCCGGGTGTCACTGGCTTGGCGGAACGTCCTCAACTGGCCTTGCGTAACACGTCCTCGACGGCGTCGGGATGCCTGGCGATCACCGCCAGCAGCACACGTGTTGGCGCGTCGGGGCGCGAGCCCTGTTCCCAGTTGCGCAACGTTGCGGGCGGGAAGCCGAACTTGGTCGCGAATTGCGCCTGGCTGAGGCCCATCTTCGTCCGGACCGCGCGCACATTGACTTCCGGTACGTGCACCAGGGTCACTCGAACGTTGTCGTTCTCGCCGCGCCTCCAGGCGGCCGCCTGCTTCAGCCCTTTGACGATGCTCTCGCCAACGGTCTGGGGCTTCGGCGTTTGCCGTGCCCTTCTTGCGGCCGGTTTCGATGCCTTTGTCGTAGCCATATCCTATCCCTTCCTCGGGTATTCCCTCACCAGAGCCGGAACCAACCGTTTCATCGCGCTCCGCTCGTTTTCGGGATGCGAACCCGCTCGCCGATCACGACCGGTCCCGCCGCCGCGAGAACCAAGGCAAGAGACCTCGCCGTCGCCATGCGGACGATCATATCTCCTCTGTTGAGGGCGCGCGCGCCATGTTTCTTAGGAACCAGCGCGCGGCAGGGTGCCCGGCCCGATGATCCGGCCGGCGCCCCAGCCGCTTTCGGCCAGCTCGGATGGATCGGCCGTGGTGAACACCACCTGGTAGCTCTCCTCGTCGCCGGTCGGAATGGGGGGCCTGCCGCGCATCAGGGAGACGGTGGTGAGGTATCTCAGAACGACGTAGACGTCGCCCATCTCCGGCATCGAGACGTCGAATTCCTGGGTGCGGAAGCGCAGGCGAGCGCCGCGCTCGGCCACACGCCAGACCAGGAAAGCGCAGGCGGCGACAGCCAGCTCGAACCATTCGCTCTGGCTGGGGGCGGCGTTGAGATCGAGGAACAGGTCGATGAGCCGCTCCTGCTCGCGCGCGAACTCGCGGACTTCGAGCTCGCCGGTGTGCGCCGTCGCCTTCCAATCCACGTGACGGGCGCTCTCGAGGGCCTCGTACGGGCGTATGCGGTAGAAATCGCTCCCGCGGCCGCGGACCTGCGCCTCGATGTCGCCGCGTATGGCGGCCAGCAGTTCCTCGAAGCCGGGTTGCGGGTCGATGGGGGGATAGACGACCACGTCGCGGCGGAGGGTCACGTCGGCGCGGCGCTCCAGGAAGCCGAACGGGAAGCCGGTGGAGAACTGGAAGCCGTTTTCGCGGTAAATCCCGCGCTTCTCGAAGCGCAGCTCGATGGTTTCGTCGAGCACGGATCCGCCGGGAATCACGGGGAAATAGAGAGTGGTGAGCACGGCCTCGCTGGCGCCGCTCAGGTGGACGGAAAAGGAGGGCACCAGGCTTTTCGCATTGCGCACGTAGATACGGCCGGCCAGCTTGCGGCGCGCCGCGATGTGCTCCGGCAGCGCCAGATCGAGCTCCAGACCGGCGAGCGAAAGCCGGCTGATGAAACTGGACACCAGCAGCGTCGCCAGCATGGCGGCCGCGATGAGGAAGAGGAGATTGTTGGCCGAGGCGGCGGCGGCGACCGCAACCAGCAACATCGCCAGCGCGAAGACGACCCCGACCAGAGTCACAGTGCGGCTGAGCGCGCGCTTCAGGAACGAGCTGAGACGATGCAGCACCTCGCCTGCATCATGTCACAATCTGCGGGGGAGGGGGACATATCGAGGGGGAATTGACAGTTAACCCGGCCCTCGCGTATAGTACCAGCGATATAAGGGCATCATCGGTTCCGAAACTGCTAGTACTAGGATGGAGGACCTACGACAACGCAACGGGTCGTCGGGTCTCCGGGGCTTTTGAGCCCTAAGCTATTGATTCTTCGTTCGGCTTCTACGACGATGAGATATTCCAACCTCGCTATGAACTCCGTGAACCAGGAAGACAGCGTTCGGCTGCTCCTGGCGGTCCTTGCCATGGGCCTGTTCGGGACAGCCGTCGCGAATGCGGCTGGGCCCACGATCGTCACCGAGCCGCAGAGCCAGTCGGTGAGCGCAGGAGGCACGGCCACATTCACGGTGGTTGCGACGGGGACGGGACAACTGTCGTATCAGTGGAGCAAGAACCGAATCGCGATTTCGGGAGCGCTCAGCAGTTCGTATACCACGCCACCCGTCAGTGCGGCCGATAACGGAGCGAGCTTCAGCGTCGTGGTGAGGGAGGCTGTGGGAGCTCGCCTCAGCAGGTCTTCCGTCACGCCACACGCGAGTGAGGACGGCATCGAGGCGAGGGTGGCGGGCGGGGCGAGATTCCCGGTCGCGGGTACGATCAGCACCGCGGCGATCCTCACGGTGCTTCCAGGTTCAGGGGCGCCTACGATCACCCTGCAGCCGCAGAGCGCGACGGTGACGGTGGGCCAGACGGCTATGTTCACCGTGGGGGCGAGCGGTGCAGCGACGTTGACCTACCAGTGGAGCAAGAGCGGCACTGCGATTAGCGGCGCGACGGCCAGCTCGTATACGACGCCGGCAACGGTATCGACGGACAACGGCTCAACCTTCACGGTGAAGGTGACCAACGGCGCCGGGAGCGCGACCAGCAACGCGGCCACGCTGACGGTGAATGCTGCGGCGGTTGCGCCCACGATCGGCACGCAGCCGCAGAACGCGACGGTGACGGTGGGGCAGACGGCCAAGTTTAGCGTAGTGGCCAGCGGCTCGGCAACGCTGACCTACCAGTGGAGCAACAGCGGCACCGCTATTAGCGGCGCGACGGCCAGTTCGTATACGACGCCGGCAACGGTGTCTACCGACAACGGTTCGACCTTTACGGTGAAGGTGACTAACACCGCCGGGAGTGCGACCAGCAATGCGGCGACGCTGACGGTGAATGCCGCGGCGGCCACGATCACGTCCTTCAAAGCGAGCCCTACAGCCGTCAGCCCGGGTTCGAGCAGCACCCTTAGCTGGGTGACAACCGGAGCGACGAGCATTGCCATCACGCCCGGAACCTTCACGTCCACATCGGCGAGCGGTTCGACCAGCGTGAGCCCAACGGCGACGACAACCTACACACTGAGGGCCACGCCCGGCTCAGCGACCGCAACGGCGACCGTTACCGTAAGCACGGGCGGCCCGTTAACCGTCACGGCCACTTCATGCCCAGGCGGGACCCAGAACGCTGCGTATGCGGGCTGTACGATATCGGCGACCGGCGGCTCTCCTCCCTACACATTTTCCGTGGACACGAGCGGCAGTTATCCGCCGTTGCCCGAAGGGCTGGCTCTGAACGCAGGCTCGGGGGCGATTACCAGTTCCGTGATCGGCGGCCAGGGCACTTACATGCCTGAGATCGTAGTGAAGGATTCTGCCGGTTCTCAGGCGACCGCACAGCTCACTTTTGCGATCAACGGGAACAACGCGTTCCTGGCGAACATATTCTCGGCGGATTCTATTTTCCACCATCGGGTGGACTCCGCTACGACCGGCTTGCCCGTGGACGCATCCCCGGCCGGACCTATGTACAGCGGCTACTTGGCGGAGTACATCAGGGTGTTCTTCGGCAACACTTCGGGCGCGCCGTATCCAAACGGAATTCCGGCCATCGAGGTTCCTTCGAACCAGCCGGACGTATCGGTCTCGACGACGATGTATCAATCCTACTTCACGTCCGGCCCCATCCCGGCTTACGCGCCGGTCGAAGGAACCAGCTATTCGAACGGCGACCGGCACGTTCTGGTTTATTTGGAGGCAGGCGGGGGCAACCCGGCTCTGTATGAAATGTGGCAAGGGATCTATGAGGGCGGCCCGTGGACGGATTCCTCGAATGCGCTCTGGCCAAACGCGAATTCGGATGCTTTGACGGCGCAGGGCAATGGAACCTCCGACGCGGCGGGACTGCCGGTGGGGCCCTTGCTTGTTAACGCCGACGAAGTGATCGGCACCGGCACTCCAGCTTCGCCCAACGGCGCAGTTCACCATCCGATCAGATTCACGCTCAACCACATGGTGAATTACTGGGTCTGGCCGGCCACGGAAACGGCGGGGGTGGGCAGTTGCAAGGACTCAAAGGGGAATTCCATTGAGACCGGAACTCTGCTCTCGCAATCGGCTCCGCCCGCGAGCTGCTCGATGTCCGGAGCGGCCGGCGAGATCTACCGGCTCAAGGCTGGGACGAAGCTTCCGTCTTGCGTCTCTTACAGTCCGCAAGCGGCCATAATCATCACGGGATTTCAGAACTATGGGATCATCCTGGCCGACAACGGCATGAGCGGCGGCCTCATCGGCACGCCGGACGCCCGCTGGAACGACGACGATCTCTCGTGCCTGACGAACATCTCGCTAGGGGACTTCGAGCCGGTGAATGTGTCGAGCCTTATGGTGAGTAACGACAGCGGCGCTACCAAGTGACGGCAAAGAATAGGCAGACCGCGCGAACTGCGTAGCTCGGTACTAGGGGCAGCCCCCGGCCTTTACCCGCACGCCCACCGCAACGGAGATGGCGCCGGATGGAGAGGACGGACTTAGAATGAGGCTTGGGGGTGCGGCGAAGCCGATCTGCCATCCTGCCAGAGCATATCGCCCTTGACGCTTTTGCACCGGCCACCCGCCCTCCCAATTCAGCGAGCAGGCGAGAAAAATGCGGGCGCCGAATGGGGTTTCGCAGCGCCGGCGCCCGCGTCACTTCAGATGCATATGCGTCGTCTAAGCAGGCGACGCGCTTTCCCCGATGGTTACCTGCCTGCGATGCGGGGGATCGCTCGTCCTGAGCCCTACCGCCAGTAGCCGCGGTGAAATCGATAGCCGCGGCCGTGGGGTTCCCAATAGGGCCGCACCCAGGCGGCGTGGGGGTGGGGCGGCAGGCCCCAATGGCCGCGCTGCCATGCCCAGCGGTCGCCCCGCAGATCGTAAAAGCCGCCGATCCAGACGTAGCCGGGCCCGGGCGCGTAGCCTACGGCCCCGACCTCAACCGGAGGCGGCGGCGGACCCACACGATAGCCATAGGCAACACCACCGCCGCAGGCGCTTGCCGTCATCGACCCGAGCAGAACCGCGGTCATTACTGCGAACTTGAGATTGGACATCTCCGTTCCTCCTCATCTGTTTGAACACGCCGCGGGGCGGAGGGTTCCTCCCGTAGACAGGGGAGAGATGAGGCCGATTCCGGGCTAGGAACGGGCGAAGCCGGTCAGTGCGAGATCACGCCGCAGGCGATCCGGGCGCCGGCATTGCCAGCCGGATCGGTCTTGTAGTCGTCCTTGGCGGCGTGGATGACGAGGGCGGTCCCACCTTCCTTAAAAAGCGAGGTCGGTCCTGTGCCGGCGAGCGCAACGCCGGGGATGGCGAAGGAGGTCTTGAACGTCCCGTTCGACTTCACGACGATGTTGTCCAGGTCGCCGGCGTGCTGCCCTTCCGGGTTCTCCTTGCCATGGTGTTTGTGTGCGGGATTGAAGTGGCCGCCGGCGGACTTGAAGTCGGGCGGTTCGCACTTGCCCGTTTCGTGGATGTGGATGGCGTGCTCGCCTGGAGGAAGGCCGTGGAGCTTCAGCGTAACCTTCACGACATCCTCGGCCCCGGTGAGAGTAGCAGTGCCCACGTCCTGGCCCTGCGCGTTTTTCAATTCCACTTTCGCCCGCTCCTCGGCCCACGCACCGCTTGCAAGCAGCAGGAGGGACGCCCCAATTGCCAGAGTCCTCATGAGTGTGTCTCCTATTGGAACTGCCCAGTCTATAGACGTCATTTCCAGTGTATACACAGATGCGCGGGACTAGGTTGGTTGTGGCGCACCGCGCAATGTCCCATTGCCCATAGGGATTACGCAGATTTTCCTTGACGCTCACGGCGCCGCTCCCGTACACTGGTCGTATCGGGTCCTGCGGAGGGCCAGGTAGTCCTCTCCAATCGCGTGCCGGGATGAGGTAGGATGCCGAGAGGCCGGTCGCGAGCGCTTTGCGCTTCCAGGTTATGACTCTTGCTTCTAGCGTCACATCGGCGGGTTGCTGGTTACTCTTTGCGGCCCTGGTTCTGGCGGGCGGTTTCGCTCAGGCCGGGCAGGGGCCCGTCACGCTGCTCAACGTTTCCTACGACCCCACGCGCGAGCTCTATCGGGATTACAACGCGGCCTTTGCGAAATATTGGAAGGCGAAAACGGGTGTGGATGTCACCGTTGAGCAGTCTCACGGAGGCTCGGGAACGCAAGCGCGGGCGGTCATCGACGGCTTGGAGGCCGACGTGGTGACGCTGGCCCTGGCCTATGACATCGACGCGATCGCCGAGAAGGCCGGACTGCTACCGGCAAACTGGCAGAGCCGCCTGCCGAGCAACAGCTCGCCATACACGTTAACCGTTGTGTTCCTGGTGCGCAAGGGGAATCCCAAAAGGATCAAGGACTGGAACGACCTGGTGAGGCCGGGGGTCTCCGTCATCACGCCGAACCCGAAGACGTCCGGGGGCGCGCGCTGGAACTACCTGGCGGCCTGGGGCTACGCCATGCGGCAAAACGGGAACGACGAAGGCAAGGCTCAGGCGTTCGTTACACGGCTGTACAGGAACGTGCCAGTGCTCGATTCCGGGGCGCGCGGCGCAACGACGACCTTCGTGCAACGCGGTATCGGCGATGTGCTCCTGGCCTGGGAGAGCGAAGCGTTCCTGGCTATGGGGGAGCTCGGCGAGGACAAGTTCGACATGGTGGTTCCGTCTATGAGCATTCTGGCCGAGCCGCCGGTCAGCCTGGTGGACAAAGTGGCGGCGCGGCATGGCACGACGGCCGTCGCCAAAGCGTACCTTGAGTACCTCTACTCGCCCGAGGGCCAGGAGATCGCCGCGCGAAACTACTACCGGCCGCGTCTCAGAGAAGTGGCCGCCAAATACGCCAATCGTTTTCCGCGCCTCGCGCTGTTCACCGTCGACGAACAATTTGGAGGCTGGCAGAAAGCGCAGAAGAAGCATTTCGCCGATGGAGGGGTGTTTGACCGGATCTATCAGCCTGGGAAGTGAACGTCTGGGGCGTGGCTGAAGCGGCCGGCCATCCTGCCCGGCTTCTGGCCGTCGCTCGGATTCTCGTTGCTGTACCTGAGCCTGATTGTGTTGGTTCCGCTGAGCGCCGTTTTTCTCAAAACCGCGACGGCGAGTTGGGCGCACTTCCGGGAAGTGGTGACGTCGCCGGAGGTGCTGGCGTCGCTGCGGTTGAGCTTCGGCGCATCGTTTGCGGCCGCGCTCGCCAACGCCGGTTTGGGATTCGTGGTGGCGTGGGTTCTGGTGCGCTACCGGTTTCCAGGGAAGCGCCTGGCGGACGCGCTGGTGGATCTTCCCTTCGCGCTGCCCACGGCCGTGGCCGGGATCGCGCTGACCACGCTTTACACCGAGAACGGCTGGGTCGGCCGGCTGCTCGCGCCTTTGGGGATCCACGTCGCGTTCACGCGCCTGGGAGTGATGGTGGCCCTCATCTTCATCGGCGTGCCGTTTGTGGTGCGGAGCGTGCAACCGGTGCTGGCGGACCTGGATCACGAAATCGAGGACGCGGCCCTGAGCTTGGGAGCGAACCGCTGGCAGGTTTTTACGCGGGTGGTTTTTCCGCTGGTGCGCCCGGCGCTGCTCACTGGGTTCGCGATGGCGTTCGCGCGGGGGCTGGGCGAGTACGGGTCGGTGATCTTCATCGCCGGCAACATGCCGATGAGGACCCAAATCGCTCCGCTGTTGATCGTGACCAAGCTGGAGCAGTTCGATTACGCCGGCGCTACGGCCATCGCCCTGGTGATGCTGGTGGCTTCTTTCGGACTGCTGCTGGGCATCAACCTGCTGCAGTGGCGCAGCCGAAGATTCGCGGAGGCGGCATGACGGCGGCGTCGAATCTCAAAGGGAACGACCCGCCGCTGGTGCGCTGGAGTCTCACCCTGGTGGCGCTCTCGTTTCTGACGCTGTTCGTGGTGCTGCCGCTGCTGACGATTTTCGCGCAGGCGCTCGAGAAAGGCTGGAGCACTTACTGGACCGCGATCCGCGAGCCGGACGCGCTGGCCGCGATACGGCTTACGCTGCTGGCCTCGGGCATCGCCGTTTGCCTGAATCTGGTCTTCGGCCTGGCAGCCGCCTGGGCGATCGCGAAGTTCCAATTCGCCGGGAAGAACGTGCTGGTGACGCTCATCGACTTGCCGTTCGCGGTCTCGCCGGTGATTGCGGGCTTGATCTATGTCCTGCTATTCGGAGCCCAGGGGTGGTTCGGCGGTTGGCTCGGCGAGCACGGCTTCCGGATTATTTTCGCGGTGCCGGGCATCGTGCTGGCCACGGTTTTCGTCACGTTTCCGTTTGTCGCGCGCGAGCTCATTCCGCTCATGCAGGCGCAGGGGAACGACGAAGAAGAGGCCGCTCTGGTATTAGGCGCGGGCGGCTGGCAGATCTTCTTCCGCATCACTCTGCCCAACATCAAGTGGAGCCTGCTCTACGGCGTGATCCTGTGCACGGCGCGGGCGATGGGCGAGTTTGGCGCGGTGTCGGTGGTCTCCGGGCACATTCGCGGCCACACCAACACGGTGCCGCTGCACGTGGAGATTCTGTACAACGAGTACAACTTTGCGGCGGCGTTTGCGGTGGCCAGCTTGCTCGCGATTCTGGCGCTGGTGACGCTGGCCGTCAAACGGCTGCTCGAAGGAAAGGTGCGGCAGGACTACGCCGGCCTGGCCGCGGCCGGGGAAGCGCGGGAGGCGTAACCATGGGCATCGAAGCGCGACACATCGGCAAGACCTTCGGCAGCTTCACGGCGTTGAGAGACGTCTCGCTTGAGGTGGAGGACGGCGAGCTGGTGACGCTGCTCGGACCGTCGGGATCGGGCAAGACCACCCTGCTGCGCATCCTGGCCGGCCTGGAAGTTCCCGACCCCAATCCCGCCAGCGCCGTGCTTTTCGAAGGGCAGGACGTGACGCGCCAGGACGCCAGCCGCCGCCGCGTGGGATTCGTCTTCCAGCACTACGCACTGTTCCGCAACCTGACGGTATTCGAGAATATTGCGTTCGGCCTGCGCGTGCGGCCGCGCGGGCTGCGGTCGTCGAAGAAGCAGATTGGGGACCGAGTTGCCGAACTGCTCGCGCTGATCCACCTGGAGGCGATGGCGGACCGCTATCCTTCGCAGCTCTCCGGAGGCCAGAGGCAGCGGGTGGCGCTGGCGCGCGCGCTCGCGATCGAGCCGAAGGTGCTGCTGCTTGACGAGCCGTTCGGCGCGCTCGATGCCAAGGTGCGCCAAGGGCTGCGTCGCTGGCTGCGGCGGCTCCACGACCAGGTCCATGTGACCAGCATTCTGGTCACGCACGATCAGGACGAAGCGCTCGAAGTGGCCGACCGCGTGGTGGTGATGAACGCGGGGCGCATCGAACAGGTGGGGACGCCGGAAGAGGTCTTTCACCATCCGGCTTCCGAATTTGTGGTGGATTTTCTGGGCAACGTGAACCTGTTCCACGGGCGGATCGAGTCCGGCAAGGCGGTCTTCGGACCCTTGGCTGTCGAGCACCCCGGCGCTGACGGACAGGCGGCGCGGCTCTTCGTGCGGCCGCACGAACTGGATATTCACCGCCATCAGAACGGCGAGCCAAGTCTGGAGGCGCGCGTGGTGCGGGTTCAATCGGCCGGTCCGCAGGTGCGGGTGGAACTCGAGACCGAAGCCGGGGAAGCGGTGACGGTGGAGTTGACGCACGCGCAGTTCCACGAGATCGGCATCCAGGCGGAGGAGCGCGTTTTCGTGGGCCTGCGCGATGCCCGCGTTTTCACGGAGGACTACAGCATTTGACCGAGAGGCTGACCCATCTGCGCGTGCTCGAGGCGGAGAGCATACACGTCCTTCGGGAGGTGGCGGCGGAGTTTGCGCGGCCGGTGATGCTGTATTCGATCGGCAAGGATTCTTCCGTGATGCTGCGCCTGGCGCAGAAGGCGTTCTATCCGGGCCGGATTCCGTTCCCGCTGCTGCACGTGGATACGGGTTACAAGTTCCGGGAGATGATCGAATTCCGCGACCGGTACACCAGGGAGATCGGCGCGACGCTGATTGTCCACAAGAACCGCCGGGCTATTGAGGAGGGCGCGAGCCCGTTCCGCCTGGGCACAGAGAAATGCTGCGGCCTGCTGAAGACACGGGCTCTGCTGGACGCGATGGCGGAGGGCGGGTTCGATGCGGCGTTCGGCGGCGCGCGGCGCGACGAGGAAAAATCCCGGGCCAAGGAGCGGGTCTATTCGTTCCGCGACGCGCTGGGCCAGTGGGACCCGAAGAATCAGCGGCCCGAATTGTGGAACCTTTTCAACGGCCGCATCGACAAGGGCGAGAGCATACGCGTCTTCCCGCTTTCGAATTGGACCGAACTCGACGTCTGGCACTACATACACCTGGAGCGCATCCCCGTGGTCCCGCTCTACTTCGCCAAGATGCGGGAAATGGTGGTGCGCGGCGAAACGCTGATTCCCGTGGAGCACGATATTCCGCTCTTGCCCGGCGAGCGGCCGCAACCGGTGATGTGCCGCATGAGGTCGCTCGGCTGCACGCCCTGCACGGGCGCGGTGCTTTCGGAGGCGGACACGGTGCCCAAGATCGTGGCCGAACTGGTGGGGCTTCGCCGCTCGGAGCGCGAGAACCGCATCATCGATCACGACCGGGAAGGCTCGATGGAGCTGAAGAAGCGCGAGGGGTATTTCTGATGGCGCCGGACGTCAACACCTTTCTCGAACAGGACCAGCGGAAAGGCCTGCTGCGGTTCACGACCGCCGGCAGCGTGGATGACGGGAAGTCCACGCTCATTGGGCGCCTGCTCTACGATTCGCGCGGCGTTTACGAGGACCAGATCGCGGCGGTGAAGCGCTCCACCGTCAATCGCGCGAACGGGAAGATCGATTTCTCGCTGCTGACCGACGGCCTGCGGGCAGAGCGCGAGCAAGGCATCACCATCGACGTGGCTTATCGCTATTTCGCCACGCCCAAGCGGAAATTCATCATCGCCGACACTCCGGGACACGAGCAATACACGCGCAACATGGCGACCGGGGCGTCGACGGCGGATTTGGCGATTGTGCTTATCGACGCGCGCAACGGCGTGCTTCCGCAATCGCGCCGGCACGCGTTCATCGCCACGCTGCTCGGCATTCCGCACATTGTCGTGGCGGTGAATAAGATGGATCTGGTCGATTTTCGCGCGGAGGTTTTCGAGAGCATCCGCGAGGAGTTCGCGGGCCATCTGAAGAGGCTCGGCGTGGTAGAGGCGCGGTTCGTTCCTATCAGCGCGATCGACGGGGACAACGTGATCGCCCGCAGCCCGCGCACGCCGTGGTATTGCGGAAACAGCCTGCTCGAAATGCTGGAGAGCGTGCCGCTCGACGGCGACCGCACGCGTGGCGCGATGCGCTTCCCGGTCCAGATTGTCATTCGGCCGGACTCGAGTTTCCGGGGCTACGCCGGTCAGTTGATTTCCGGGGTTTTGCGGCAGGGCGACGCGGTGATGGCGCTGCCTTCGGGCCGCACCAGCCGGATCAAATCGCTTGCGGCGTGGGGCGGGGACGTTGCCGAAGTGGGCGCTCCCATGTCGGCGACGGTTTGCCTGGAAGACGAACTGGACATCAGCCGCGGAGACATGCTGGTGCACCCGGCTGAGGCGCCGCGTGTCTCGCGGCATTTCGAGGCCTCGCTTGTCTGGATGGACCGGGAGCCGCTGAGGCTCGACCGGCCGTATCTTCTGAAGCACACCACGCAACAACTCACGGCGAACGTGACGGCGATCGAGCACCGCGTGAATATCGACACGCTGGCCGAGGAGCCCGCGCACACGCTGGCGCTGAACGAAATCGGCCGCGTGGCCATCGAGACCGCGCGCCCGCTCTTCTTCGACGCGTACGCGGCGAACCGCGGGACCGGCAGCTTCATCCTGATCGATCCGATCGGCAACTCGACCGTAGCGGCTGGGATGATTCAGGAGCCGCGGCGCCCAACCAGTGCCGCGCGCGCGGCCCGCTCGGCTCTTCTCGAAGTGGAGTTCCAGGCCGGCCGCTTAACTCCGGCCGAGCGATCCGCGCGCGCCGGCCACCGTCCGGCCGCAATCTGGCTGACCGCGCGCCGCGACCTCGCGTACCTGCTCGAGCGGCAGTTATTCCAGCGCGGCTGCCAGGTTCACGCGCTCGCCGAGGACGTCGAGAGCCCCATCCTGCCGGAACTCGCTGCGCTGCTGACCGCGGCCGGGCTGATCGCCATCTTCTCGGTTTCGAGCGCGGACACTGTTGAGCGGGAGCGGGCCAAAGCGGAGGTGGGCGCCGACCGCTTCTTCCTCTTCGAGGCGCAGAGCCTGGCGGGCGACGACCAGCGCGCGGCCGAGGAGATTTGCGCAGCGCTCGAGGACCGCGGGGTTCTTCCCCTGCGCGACCGCTTCACTGAGACGGAAGGGATTTAGGAGGCACATGGCGGAGGATTCGATTCGCGACGTGCTCGATCGGTACGCGGGGCGGCCGTGCCTGACGTGCAGTTTTCAAGCTGAGGACATGGTTGTGCTCGACATGTTGCGGAAACTGCGGCCCGATATCCCGGTGCTGTTTCTCGACACCGGTTACCACTTCAACGAGACCTACGAATACCGTGACCGCATGGCTCGCGAATGGCAATTGAACCTGGTGAACCTGGTGCCCGAGCTTCCGGTCCCGGAGCAGGAATCGAAGTTCGGCATCCTCTACAACTCGCAGCCGGACCGGTGCTGCAAGATGCGCAAAGTGGAGCCGCTGGTCGCCGCACTGGCGGATTACGAGATCTGGTTCACGGGGCTGCGACGCGAGCAATCGCCCACCCGCGCCAACCTGGAACAGATCGAGCGGCACACGCTGCCCTCCGGCAAGACGTTGGTCAAAGCGAGCCCGCTCGCTCTGTGGACGTGGAAGGAAGTCTGGAGCTATCTGCGCGTGAACGAAATCGAGTACCTGCCGCTCTACGACCGGGGCTACACGAGCATCGGCTGCGAGCCTTGCACGGCCTTGCCAAGCGACGCCGGCAACTTGCGCTCAGGCCGGTGGGGCGGGCAGAAGCTGGAGTGCGGCATCCACACCTTCGATGCCGGGAAGAGGATTGCATGAGCAAGGTCTACCTCATTGGTGCGGGGCCGGGCGATCCGGGTTTGCTGACCATGAAGGCGGAGCGCGCGTTGAAGAAGGCGGATGTGGTGATGTACGACCGCCTGGTCAGCGCGGAGGTGCTGCTGCTGGCGAATCCCGAGGCGGAGTTGATCTACGTTGGCAAGCGCGAGGGCGAGCAGGAGGCCACGCAACAAGTCATCTTCGACCTGATGCTGGATTTCGCGCGCGCCGGCAAAACCGTGGCTCGCCTGAAGGGCGGCGATGCCTGCGTGTTCGGCCGGGGCGGGGAAGAATGGCGGCTTCTGGCGCGGCACGGCATCGAGGTGGAAACGATTCCGGGCGTGTCCTCGGCGCTGGCCGCGCCTGCGCTGGCGGGCGTTCCGCTCACCTACCGCGGTCTCTCGCGCGGCTTCGCCGTGGTCACGGGCCACTCCTGCTCCGCCATACGGTGGACGGACTACGCGCGCGTCGATACGCTGGTGATCCTGATGGGAGTGAAGGAGCGCGCCGCGATTGCCGGCGAGTTGGTCCGCGCGGGACGGCCGGCGAGCGAGCCTGCCGTTTTCATCGAGCGCGCCACCACCGCGGAGGAACGGGTGATCGAGACGACGCTCGGCGAAGTGGCCGCAGGGCGGGTTGACGTGGAATCCCCGGCCGTATTCGTCATGGGCGCGGTGGCGGGGCTTCGCGCGGAACTGGCCGGCGTGGTGCGCGAGGAGGCCGTTGCATGATCTCCGGCCCGGAAGCCTTAAAAGCCGCGAGCCGTCATTTGCGGGGCCAGGTGCTGGAGGAGTTGGTCCTCGACGGGCCCGACTTCACGAAGGAAACCGTCCTGATCCTGAAATTCCACGGCCTGTATCAGCAAGGCGACCGCGATTCGAGAAGGGCCGGGCAGCCGCAGGAGATCGGATCGATGGTGCGCGTCGGGATTCCCGGCGGTGCCCTCACGGCCGAGCAATATCTGGAACTCGACCGGCTCGCAGACGAGGCCGGCGACGGCGGTCTGCGCATCACCACGCGCCAGGACATCCAGTATCATCGGGTTCGCAAGCCGAATCTGCGGGCGCTGATGCGCGCGCTGAACGCGAACCTGCTGACGACGCTGGCGGCGTGCGGAGACGTGGTGCGGAACGTGGTCGCCTGCCCCGCGCCGTTCGGCGATGCCGAAAGGACGCGCATTCAGGATCTGGCGCAATCGCTCGGCCGGGCGCTGAAACCGAAGACGCGCGCGTATTACGAAATCTGGTTGGACGGCGAGAAGGCCGCCTCGGCCGAATCTGCCGCGGAAGACGAGCCTCTCTACGGCGCAACCTACCTGCCGCGGAAATTCAAGATCGGCTTCGCGGCCAAGGGCGACAACTGCATCGACGTTTATACGAACGATATTGGCATCGTGCCCTGCCGTGGCGGCTTCACGCTGCTGGTGGGCGGCGGAATGGGCATGAGCCCCGGAGTGAAGGCGACCCATCCGCGGCTGGCCGAGCCGCTCTGCTCCATCGAGCCGGAGCGCTTGCAGGCGGCCATCGAAACGATCGTCACGCTGCACCGCGATTACGGCAATCGCACCAACCGCAAGCTGGCGCGGCTCAAGTACGTGATTGAGGAATGGGGCATCGATCGGTTCCGGGCGGAATTCGAATCGCGGATGGGAGGGACGTTAGCGCCGCCCGAACCGCTCGAATGGACCGCATCGGCGGACCACCTCGGCTGGCACGCGCAGGCGGACGGAGGGTCGTTTCTCGGCGTTCCGGTTCCGAGCGGCCGCATCCGCGATACCGCCGATGTGTGTTGGCGAAAGGCGATCCGGGAAGTGGTGGAGCGGTTTCGACCCGGAATCCGCCTGACCCCGCAGCAGAACATTCTTTTCACGAATGTTCCGGGCGAGGCGCGAGGGGAAGTGGCTCGCGTTCTGGCTGCGCACGGCATACGGCCAGCCGAGGCGCTGCCGCCGGTGGTTCGCGATGCGCTCGCCTGCGTGGCGTTTCCCACATGCGGCTTGGCCATCACGGAGGCGGAGCGCGTTCTGCCGGAGATCGTTACTGGAATTCATGGCGCGCTGGCGGAGGCCGGCCTGGGCGGCGAATCGATCTCGATCCGCGTCACGGGATGCCCGAACGGTTGTGCGCGGCCCTATACGGCCGAGATCGGGCTGGTAGGCCAGAGCGTGAATCTTTATCGGATCTACCTGGGCGCTTCCGCCATGGGGACGCGGCTCGGCACGCCCTTCGCCGACAACGTTCCTCGCGCGGAAATTGTGGCCCGGCTGCGCCCCGTGTTCGCGCTCTATGCGGAGCAGAGGGCCGCGGGTGAGGCGTTCGGGGACTTCTGCCACCGCGTAGGAGCCGGCCGGTGAGCGCGCTTTATCCGGTCCTGCTGAAGCTCGAGGGCAAGCGCTCGGTGGTGATCGGAGGCGGCGCGGAAACCGAACAGCGGGTGCGAAGCCTGATGGATGCGGGCGCCGAGGTCGAGCTGATCGCCCCGGTGGCGTCCGAAGAAACGATGCAACTCGCGCGCGCCGGCCGCATTCGATGGATCGAGCGAACGTACCGGCCCGGCGATCTCGAAGGCGCGTTCCTGGCCGTTGCGTGTGCGAGCGACCGGTCCCACAACGAGGAAATCTGGGCGGAGGCCGAGGCTCGCGGCATTCCCTTCAACGCCACCGACGACGGCCCGCACTGCACGTTTATCTTCCCGGCCATCCATCGCCAGGGCGATCTGGTGGTCGCGATATCTTCGGGCGGCAAGAGCCCCGCGCTGGCTTCGCGCATTCGCGACCGCATCGCCGGGGACCTGGGGCCGGAGTACGCCGAGTTTCTGGACATCCTGGGCCGGCTGCGCCCCGAAGTTACCGAACGCTTCCCTGCTTTCGAGCGCCGCCGCGAAATCTGGTACCGGCTGGTGGACTCGGAAGCCTTCGACCGGCTGAAAGCGGGCGGGCGCGAGGCCGCTGTGGCCGCGCTCCGAAGCGTCCTCGACGCGGCTTGAGGGGCGCCGGGTCAGTTGCTGTCGCACCCGCAGTTGCCGTCACACCCGCAGTCTCCGTCACACGAGCAGACGCCGACGCAGGAACAGTCGCTGTCGCACGAGCAATCGATGTCGCAGGAGCAGACGCCGATGCACGAGCAGTCGTTGTCGCAGGCGCATAAGCCCTGACACGTGCAAACGCCATCGCAGGAGCACACGCCGTCGCATCCGCAGTCGCCGACGCAGGAGCACTCGCTGTCGCAGGAACAGATGCCGACGCTGGCGCAAATCGTTCCCGGCACGCAGTCGCAGGTGCAGGCCGCGCCCGTCGGCAGGGGCGTGCCGCATGCCACGACGTAAGTGACGCCGTTGATGACATAGGCGGAGCCGCTGGTATTGATCAGGCTTGCGGCCGGGTCCATCAGGCACACCGGCAGCAGGTTGCCATCGGGTAGCGACCAGAGCTTGACGGTCTGGTCGTCGCTCGCCGAGACGAGCAGCCGCGCGTCCGGGTTGACCGCTACCGACCGCACGTTGGCCGAGTGGCCTTTGAGCGTCTTCAGCAGCGTCCCATTCGGCAGTGACCAGAGCCTGACGGTGCTGTCGCCGCTTCCGGAAGCCAGCAGCCGCCCGTCCGGGCTGAAGGCCACCGAGTACACATTGAGAACCCCCGACAAAGTTTCGAGCAGCGTCCCGGCTGGCAGCGACCATAGCCTGATGGTGTTGTCCGCGCTGCCTGAAGCTAGCAGGCGCCCGTCCGCGCTGATGGCGACCGCTCGCACCTGGGCGGTGTGGCCCGTGAGCGTCTGGAGCAGTGTCCCATTCGGCAACGACCAGAGCCTGACGGTGTTGTCGCCGTTTCCGGAAGCAAGTAGCGAGCCATCCGGCGAGATGGCCACCGATTTCACACCTCCGTTCGACACCAGCGTGTTCAGCAAAGTACCGCCCGGCAGCGACCACAACTTGATGGTGCTGTCGTCGCTCCCCGATGCCAGCATCTGGCCATTGGGCCCGATCGCCACCGAGCGCACGGCGCCGGTGTGCCCCGTGAGTGTGTGCAACAGGGTTCCGCCCGGCAGAGACCAGAGCTTGATGCTCTCGTCGGCGCTTCCAGAGGCCAGCAGACTTCCGTCCGGTGCGATGGCCACGGAGTCCACTACGTTGGTGTGTCCGGTGAGCCTCGCGAGCAGCGCCCCTTGCGGCAGCGACCAGAGCTTGACCGTGTTGTCGGCGCTTCCCGAGGCCAGCCGCCGCCCGTCCGGGCTCACCGCGACACTTTGCACGCTGGTGGCGTGAGCGAACGCGCCCGCCACGCAGCCCGCCGCCCGTGCCCGCTTGGGAGCGGCTGCCAGCGATGCCGCGGCGGCGACCCGGAACAAGCTGCGGCGGCTGAGCATCCAACCCGACGGACCGCGCTCGATCGCGTATACTTCGGGCCGCTTCGACTGCGACGGATCCTCGGGTTTGTCTGGCTTCATGGGGTCCTCACTGCGGGGCAAAATACCCATTGATATCCAAGATGACGTCGCTATCGCCGGCCACGTAGACGCTGAGGGAACCGTTCGTTCCCGCGGGCACGATGGCCGCGTTCGCCACCACTTGCCCGGCCATCGAGTTCAGCGTGGATACCAGCGGCTGGCTTTCGCCGGTGGGCCACAGGGTCAGGTACGGCAGCGGTCCCTGAGGCACTACGGTCACGTTCAGCGAATAAGCGCTGGCCCCGGGCGGAATTCCGCAATCGCCCTCCGGAAGCGGAAAATCGCGAGACTCGCCGGCGCCGATGGTGGGGCCGCCGAGATCACCGCTTTCGAGTCGCGTGTCGACAACCCGGCAGGGCGCAACGGGGAAGAAGGACAAGGCGCCGCTCGCGGGCGCACCGAAGTAGCCGTTGACGTCGAGGATCAGGCCGGTCCGATCGGTGGCAAACGCGCTGACCGCGCCGAGGGTTCCCGCAGGCACGAGGGCTGCGTTCGCGACCACTTGTCCTTCGGGCGAATTGAGCGTGGAAACGAACGGCTGCGTCTCGCCGGCCGGCCACAGCGTGAGATACCCCAGGCTGCCCTGCGGCACCACGGTGGCGTTCAGCGAATACGCTTGCGCCGTTGCCGGAATGGAACATGCGCTCGAGGGGAACGGGAAACTGCGGTTCGCTCCGCCTGCCAGGCTGGGGCCTCCGAATGGACCCGCGGGGTTGCGGGTATCGGCCACCCGGCACGGCGTGAGCGCGTAGAACGGCGAGCCGCTCCCATCCGCGGTGAAGTAGCCGTCGATATCGACGACGACGTCCGTGCGGCCGGTGACGTAGACGCTGATGGCGCCATCGGTCCCCGCCGGAACGATGGCCGCGTTGGCCACCACCTGCCCATCCATCGAATTGAGCGTGGAAACGAATGGCTGCGTCTGGCCGGTGGGCCACACCGTCAGATAGGACAGCGGCCCCGCAGGCACTACCGTGATATTCAACGAAAACGCCTGGGCCGATGGGGGAATGCCGCAATTGCTCTCGGGAACGGGGAAGCTCCGCGCGGTTCCGCCCGCAAGCGTTGGCCCGCCGAATTCACCGCTTGCATTGCGCGTATCCACGACGCGGCAGGGAGCCACTGCCACGAACAGGTTCGCCGGCGGCGGCGTCGCCGTCACCGTGCGCACGCGGTAGTTCAACTGGTCGGAAATGGTCAAATCGCCGGCGGGGTCCACCGCGAGCCCGGAAGGAGCGTTCAACTGGGCGGACTTCGCAAGGCTGCCGTCCCCCGCATAGCCCTGCGTGCCCGTTCCGGCGGCGGTGCCGATGACGCCGTTGGGCGTAACCTCGCGAACGCGGTAATTCAGACTGTCGGAGATAAACAGGTTGCCTTGCCAATCGACGGCCACTCCCTTCGGGAACATCAAGGCCGCCGTCTCGGCGGGCCCGCCATCCTCGGCCGGTCCGAAGCCGCCGCCGACAACCGTCGAGATCGTGCCGCCCGCGACCTTTCGCACCACGTGGTCGTAGGCGTCGGAAAGGTACAGGTTGCCCGCCGCGTCCAACGCGAGCGACTCGATCGCGCCCAGCGACGCCGAAGTCGCGGGTCCGCCATCCCCGAACGGGCCGTAGCTCCCGTTGCCGGCGATCGTCTGGATTTTTCCATCGGTCGAGATCTCGCGTATTCGATAGTTCCAAGTGTCGGCTATATAGATGTTGCCGGAGGAGTCGATCGCGAGCGCCGCCGGATAGCTCAGTTGCGCGTTGACGGCCAGGCCGCTATCGCCGGCAAATCCGGCCGCGCCGTTCCCGGCCACTGTCGTGATGACGCCGGCCGTCACTTTGCGAATGCTCGAATTGCCCGTGTCGGCGATGTACAGATTGCCCTGAGCATCGACGGCCACGCCGCGCGGGAACGAGAGAGTGGCCGCCGTCGCGGGTCCGTGGTCCCCCGTGTAACCTTCCTGGCCCGTTCCGGCGACGGTCGAAATCGTGCCATTCACGACTTCTCGAACGCGCTGGTTCCGGCTGTCGGCGAGATACGTCTTTCCGCCGGCTGTAACGGCCACGCCGTACACCGTGTCGATTTGCGCGGATTTCGCCGGGTTGTTGTCCCCGGAAAATCCGGGGGTGCCGTTCCCCGCCGTCGTGCCAATGGTCTGTGCCAGGCCCGGCCCCGCCGCGAGGAGCCCCATGGCCGCAGCAAAAAGAGCCGCGAGCCCGTTCCACCGCCGCATGGCGTTGTGCTCCCTCGAAGACAGGACGAAAAGATCCGGTGTCCCGGTTACCCGCCGGCCGCGATTTGGGGACATCAGCACGGTCTTTCTTGCGAGCGGGCTCCCGGGCGCGCCGGCGGCTCGCGCCAGAACAGACCGCCCGCCTTGGCGATTTTCTCCAGGATCTGATCCTTGGTCAGCTCGCGGATTACGTGGCAGCGCGCCGATCCGTTGAACTCGCCGGGGCCGTTCGCCGCAACCCATTTGTGATAGCAGTCGCCGCCGCAGCTCCACTTGGCGAAGCAGCCGCGGCAGTGAGCGCGCTTCTCCACGCCCTGGCTCCGCAAGCGGTCGAGCACCGCGCGGTCGAAGACGTACCCGTCGCCATCGGCTGCCGGCCGGCCGTAGAAAAACACGCCAGCCACCGGGCTGTCTTCGCCGAAGGCCTCGAAACAGGACGTGACATTGCCGTCCGCGGAAAGGCAGAAGTTGTCTCGTGACGCGCTGCAAAAATGATTCGTGAGCGTGCCTGCGCGCGCGCCCGAAAACCGCAGGGACCGTCCGCGCGCGGCCGCACGCCCGGCGGCGATCCGGTACGCTTCGATGAACTCGTCCGATTCCGCGGAGGCCGCCTCGGCGCCCCGGCCCAGCCGGTACACCGGCTCGACCTGTATCGAAAACGCCTGAAACTCCGTGCAGAGGTACTCCACCGAATCGGCCAGCGTGGAGATCTGATCCGCGGTCACGGTGAGGCGGAGGGCATAGGGAAACTTGGCCGCATCGAAGCGCCGCAGAGTGTGGGCCACGCGGCCGCTCGATCCTTTTCCGGAGGCCGTCGGCCGGGTGCGGTCGTGAACCTGTGGCGACCCATCGCAGGACAGGCTGACGCTCTTGAGATGCGCCACGATCCAATCGATGTGCGCATCGCTGAGCACGCCGTTGGTGGCCAATGCGGTGCGAAGTCCCAGCTTCAGCGCTGCCGCCTTTTCGCGCGCGTAATCGAACGACGATGTCAGGACGCGCCAGTTCATGGTGGGCTCGCCGCCTCCGTGGTAACCCACGTGTAGAGCCGTCCGGCGGCGCGCGGCATGGGCGGCGGCGAAATCGATCCCGCGTTTGGCCGTATCGAGCGTCATGAACTTCGGCGCGTCCCTGCCGGCCGAAGCGTAGCAATAAGTGCAGCGCAAATTGCACGCGGTGGTCAGGAAGAGGGTGACCGACGCAGGCTCGGGCTCGCCTGTGCAAGTGAGGGAGGGCGGGCTCTCGGGCCCGGCGTCGACGATTTCGAGCGCGCGCAGCAGCCGCACCAGCGAGCCATCCGGGTCCGCGGCCGCGTCGAAAACGCCCTTTTCGAGGTCGGAGACGAACTGGACGACGCGCTCGTTCCCGACAAAAGCGGCACGCCGCGCGGGGGCATAGACGATGTATTTCGCGTCCTCCAGCGGAATGGTGAACACCTCCGCCGAGAGCGCAGGCGCGGGCCTCTCAAATTCTGTGGGCATCCGGCTGACCGACTATTGTAACGGAATACGGCGGCCTCAAGAACCTGTTTGTCGTTAATCTGAGGCGAGAGCCCGCACTCAGCGGGGGCGGCCTCGACTACGCGCGGAAGATACACGCCCACGAGCCGGTCTCTCGGTTGAGCACGCATGGTCATCGACCATGTGGCGCGGTATGTTGCAACCATGAAGAACCCTGGCCGCCAGCATTCTGACAGACTCTGATCGTAGGAGTCTCAAGCGCAAACGTGCCCATCCACCCGGAGAAGGAGTTGGCCCAATGGATTACAGGATGTTCGGCATAGGATCGCCAAGCGAGGCGTTCCTAACTCAACTGCGGGGGTTTTGCGAGTTGGATGATGTTCAACGTGAGGCGCTGGCGGTGTGGTTTGAGTCCACTTCCGATTTCAACTTCTATCCGCCCGAACTTCCCCAAAACATTTTAGCCAGCAGCTTGCTGCCGGACCAGTTCAGGGATGCCGTCGCACCCATAAGACATATCGTAAACGCGTGGGAAGAATACTCATTGGAGCTTGCAGATATACAGCGAGACTTGCTGTTGTGCGGCTTTAGCGCAGAGCGGATCGAACTCATCACCAAGTTCCTCGAACGACTTTCCTCTGTCAAGAAACGGGTATGGGCCGACGGACTCGAAGGAACCGCTCAAGTCGTTGCCCTGCCCACCATAGACGATGCACACATTGTTTGGGGCGCCCCAAGTCAGGTGTTCAAGGCGGGCTCCTCGAGGTCTCCGGCTTCGTGGTCCGGTCGATGTCAAAGGAGTGATGCCCGAAGCCAAGACCAGGAACTGCCCAGTGGTTGGCATAGTCGGCTGCAACCCGTCGATCATCCGCGCAGAGCCCTTTTCGAGATTGGCTAGCCAGGACGCGTTCATGAGTACCACGCCCAGCACGAATACCCACAACACGTAGCCTAACGAGTTTTCGAACGCCCGAAAGCCGAAACGATGTTCATCGTCCCGCCAATCAGGGAGTAGCTCAAGGCCCGCGAAACCAGTGGAGCGCAGAACCACGAAGAACACGATCTTCAGGACTGCCCAGGCCACAATAGCCACGAACCCGGTGTCACCAACCCTAAGACTGCCACGATGAACATCCAGAAGAACACTCTCTGACGGGCACTCCTCGGTCCACCTCGCAGCCCGGCAACCAGCCACTTGTCCATCTCGCCCCGGGGCATGCCCTGAATGTCCCCAACCGTGCGGCCTATCAGGTTCCCGAACTCCTTCAGTGTGATTGCCCTGCCGCCGAGCTTCCTGCGATCTTCGTCAAAGTGGCCGGCCTGGACATAGCCGAGTGCAAGTGTGGCATGGTCGCCGCCACCGGGCCGAAATTCGGTGCGGATTACCCAGCGGGGCGCGGACACATCGATGGCTGAGACCGCCGGAGTAAAGACCCGTTGACTTACGGTCCGCAGCCATTCGCGGCAATCCGAAATGGCCGCTCCGATCGCTCGGAAGCCGTGTCCGTGCGCTCCGCACATTTGATCGAGAGCGGCGTCGGCCTCTCGCAGAAACAGCCATGCGCGTCTAAAGAACGTGGGAGCGAAGATCAAATAGGAGAGCGCCGCATTCAACTCGAACCGGTAACCGAAATTGACGTTCCTAGTCGTTGACCCATTGACGATCGTCAGCGTTGCCCTATCGGCGCCCCCGAGGTAACTCAGGATGACGACTGCCAAAGCCCCGAGGAAGGAGACGCGAGCCAGATATTCGCCCGGGACTGCGGGCGCCGGAAAATGAAGCCGGACGCTCGATTGAAGGGCTAGCGCGAGCCTGCCATTCAGACTGTCGGACGAGAACGCGCAGGGAGCGCGTTTGACACCGCCCCGCTCCGTTGGTAACCTAAGGTTTTCAAACGCGAAGGAGCGGACCAGTCTGTCCATGAATACCCCATTTCCGACTGAGAAGGAGATTGCGCGCGCCTGGCACGTTTTGGATGCCCAGGACGTCCCCCTGGGCCGCCTCGCCAGCCGCACGGCTATGCTCCTGATGGGCAAGCACAAAGCCATCTTCACCCCGTTTCTCGATACGGGGGACCACGTCATCGTCCTGAACGCCGCAAAGGTGCGGTTGACGGGGCGAAAAGAGGACCAGAAACTCTACCGCCGCCACAGTGGATATCCGGGCGGGCTGGTCGAAGTTGCGGCGAAAAAGGTGCGTGCCACGCGGCCCACCAAGCTCGTCGAAGAAGCCGTCGCGGGCATGCTGCCCAAGACCAAGCTCGGCAAGCACATGATCCGGAAGCTGCGGGTGTACGCGGGCGACAAGCATCCGCACCAGGCGCAGAAGCCGGTGGCGATGACACTAACGAATATTTGAAAGAGGATTTCCGAGTGGCAGCTCAAGTTCAACACTTAGGCACGGGCCGTAGAAAGCGATCGGTGGCCCGTGTGTTTTTGCGGCCGGGCAAGGGCCAGATCACGGTCAACAACCGGACGTTCGAAGAGTACTTCGTCACAGAGGCCTGCCGGACCGTGGTGCGCCAGCCGCTGCTCGCCACCGAGACGGCCGACCGTTTCGACGTCCTGATCCTGACGGACGGCGGAGGCGTGGTGGGCCAGGCCGGCGCTTCGAAGCTGGGCATCGCCCGTGCGCTGGTCGAGTTCAATGCGGAACTGCGGCCCCGGCTGAAGGCCGCCGGGTTCCTGACGCGCGATCCCCGCAAGCACGAGCGGAAGAAGTACGGCCAGAAGGGCGCGCGCAAGCGGTTCCAGTTCTCCAAGCGGTAATGATCGGCGCGAAGGGCAGCAACACCGCGCTTCGCGAATCGCAGTTCTTTCCCTATCCCGGGCGCAGACAAATCTCGCTTTGGACCGCCTGCGCCGCGGGGCAACCGGACAATGTCCAACAGGAGGCAGTTTGCCGTCAATTTCGATGAAAGAATTGCTCGAAGCGGGCGTTCACTTCGGGCACCAGACCAAGCGCTGGAATCCCAAGATGAAAGAGTACATCTTCGGCGAACGCAATGGCATTTACATCATCGACCTTCAAAAGACGCTGAAGCTCTTCAAAGAGGCGATGCGCTTTGTCGGTGAAATGGCTTCGCAAGGCAAGAACGTTCTGTTCGTGGGGACCAAACGGCAGGCGCAGGAAGCGATCTCCGAGGAAGCCACCCGCTGCGGAATGTACTACGTGAACCAGCGCTGGCTGGGCGGTCTGCTGACCAACCACATCACCATCCAGCGATCCATCAAGCGGCTCAAGGAACTCGACATTCTCGCCGTCGAAGGCGGGTATGCCGGCCGGTCGAAGAAAGAAATCACGCGCCTGGAGCGCGAGCGAAAACACTTACAGCAGTACCTGGCGGGCATCAAGGAAATGCCGGGGCTGCCGGACTACCTGTTCGTGATCGACTCGAATAAGGAAGAGATCGCCGTGCGCGAAGCGCGCAAGCTGGGGATTCCGGTGGTGGCCGTCGTGGACACCAACTGCGATCCCGACATGGTGGATCTTCCCATCGCCGGCAACGACGACGCCCTGCGCGCCATCCGGCTGTTTTCGAGCAAAATCGCCGACGCTGTCATCGAGGGCAAGGCGCTCGCCACCGAGCAGGAATTCGTGGCGGAGAAGATCGTCACCGACGAGACGCCCCTCGAGGAGATTCCGGAGTACACGCAGTACGTCGATCCGCGGTACGCCGATCAGCTCATGACCGAAAGCATCCCGGACGAGGATCTGCCGTCGGTGTCGCTGCCGCGCAAGGGGCCGGCCACAGAGGGCGGCGAGGATGCGGCTCGCACGGTCGAGACCGGGGCGCGCGAAGAGCGTTCCTAGGAAGGCCCGCGAAAACCGGGGGCAGGTTACTCTGTCCCCGATTCACTTTTGGGACGGTACATAGATTATGGCGGAAATTACCGCGCAGTTAGTCAAACAGCTCCGCGAGCGCACCGGCGCCGGCATGATGGAGTGCAAGAGTGCGTTGACGGAAGCCCTGGGCGACCTCAGTGAAGCGGAAGTAGTTCTGCGGAAACGCGGCATTGCCTCGGCGGCCAAGAAGGCCACGCGCGCCACCAAGCAGGGCCTGATCGCCAGTTACATCCACCCGGGCTCGCAGCTCGGTGTGCTGGTCGAGGTCAACTGCGAATCCGACTTCGTCGCGCGCACGGAGGAGTTTCAGAATCTGGTCCACGACGTGGCCATGCAGATCGCCGCGGCCGACCCGCAGTTCATTCGCAGGGAAGACGTGACCCAGGCCGTGCTCGACCAGGAGCGCGACATCCAGAAGGCGCGCGCGCTGGCCGAAGGCAAGCCGGAGAAGATCGTCGACAAGATCGTGGAAGGCCGTATGAGCAAGTTCTACGAGGAGATCTGCCTCCTCGACCAGCCGTTCATCAAAGAGAACACGCTCACCGTCGGCCAGTTGATTGCGACCAAGATCGCCAAGACGGGCGAAAACATCTCCGTGGCGCGCTTCACACGGTTCAAGCTGGGCGAGCGCGACCAGGCCGGAGAGTAAGCCCGCAAGAGGCAGCGTGGCCAGTTACGACCGCATCCTGCTCAAGCTGAGCGGCCAGGCATTGGCCGGCCAGGGCACTTTCGGAATCGATCCGGAACGCGTGCGCGGCCTGGCCACCGAGATCGCCGAGGTGGTGCGCGCCGGCGTGCAGATAGGCGTCGTCGTGGGCGGCGGAAACTTCTTCCGCGGCGTGGCCGCTGCGGCCAAGAGTATGGACCGCGTCACGGCGGACCATATGGGGATGCTGGCCACCGTCATCAACTCCCTGGCGCTTCAGGACTCGCTCGAACAGCAGGCCGTTCCCACGCGCGTGATGACCGCCATCGAGATGCGGCAGGTGGCCGAGCCCTACATCCGGCGGCGCGCCATACGCCACCTGGAGAAGGGGCGCGTGGTGGTCTTCGCGGCCGGCACTTCGAATCCATTCTTCTCGACCGATTCGGCGGCCGCTTTGCGCGCGCTCGAAATCAAGGCCCAGGTCATCGCCAAGGGCACCCGCGTGGACGGCGTTTACGACCGCGACCCTCTGGCGTCCCCGGACGCGGTGCGCTACGCGGAGATCTCCTACTCCGACGTCCTGTCGAAGGCGCTGGGCGTGCTCGACGCCACGGCCGTGGCCCTGTGCCGCGAGAACCGCCTGCCCATGGTCGTTTTCAACCTCAACGTTCCCGGCAATATAATGCGAATATCGATGGGGGAGCCGGTAGGCACCCTGATTCACTGATTCATGGGAGTCATATGAAACCAGGACAATCCGCACCAATTCCGCAGACGTTTCAGACGGTTCGAGATGTCGAGGCCAGCGGCAGAGCGCGCATGGAGAAGGTTCTTTCGGACCTGCAGCACGCGCTGGCAATCATTCGCACGGGCCGCGCCTCCATCAGCCTGCTCGACCCTATCCGCGTCGATTACTACGGCACGCCGACGCCGCTGAACCAGGCGGCCACGTTGCACGTCCCGGAGCCCTCGCTCATCACGGTGCAACCCTGGGACGTGTCGCAGATCGGCGCCATCGAGAAGGCCATCCGCTCCTCGGACCTGGGCCTGAACCCGTCGAACGACGGAAAGCTGATCCGCGTCCCCATTCCCGCTCTCACCGAAGAGCGCCGCAAAGATCTGGTCAAGCACCTGCACACCGTGGCCGAGGATCACCGGGTGAGCATCCGCAACATCCGGCGTGAAGTCAACGAGTCGCTGAAGAAGCTGCTCAAAGACAAGTTGATCAGCGAGGACGACGAACGGCGCGCCATCGAAGAAACGCAGAAGCTCACCGACGCCAACATGGCCAAAGTGGACACGGCGGCCAAGGCGAAGGAGAAGGAAGTCCTCGAGCTGCGCTAGGCGCGGCATCGCCGGCCGTCGTCCCATGCCCAGGATCTGTGTCTTCTGCGGTTCGAGCGCCGGTTCACGGCCTGAATACCTCCAGGCTGCCGCACAGGTAGGCGCGCTGTTGGCGCGGAAGGGCGTGGGCCTCGTCTACGGCGGAAGCAACGTCGGGCTGATGAACGCTGTGGCCGAAGCCGTGTTGGCCGGCGGCGGCGAAGTGATCGGCGTCATCCCGGAGGCGCTGGTGGCCAAGGAAGTGGCGCACACCGGCCTCGCCGACCTGCGCGTGGTCGGCTCCATGCACGAGCGCAAGGCGCTGATGGCGGACCTTTCCGACGCGTTCCTGGCGCTGCCCGGCGGCTTCGGCACCATCGAAGAGTTCATCGAGGCCGTCACGTGGTCCCAGCTCGGGCTGCATCGCAAAGCCTGCGGCCTTCTCAACGTCTGCGGCTTTTACGACAGCCTGCTGGCGCTACTCGACCACGCGGTGGAGGAGCGCTTCCTACGCCCCGAGAACCGCGCCCTGGTGCTGGCCGGGGCCGAAGCCGGGCCCCTGATCGACAAGCTGCTGACCACCGAGCCCGCTTACGTAGAGAAGTGGATCAGCCGCCTCAAAACCCGTAGCGGGCCGGCTGACGGCCGATGATCATCGCGGCGATCACCTTGGGCACGTACTCGCGAGTCTCTACCGGCAAGGCGTGAGTGCGGTAGAGGTACCAGAAATCCCGCTGCCGGATAGGGTCGGTGACTTTGCGGATCGCCTGCTTCACCCGCGCGGGGCCCACATCGTAGGCGGCCATGGCGAGCATGACGGAACTACCCGCGCCAAAATCGAGAATCAGGCTCCGAATGTACTTCGCCGCCGCCTGAGTAGATTTGTTCAGGCTGAGCCGCTCGTCATCGCCCGGAACCACGCGCAGGCCGAAGGCTCTGGCCGTGGCTGGAGTGAACTGCCACAGGCCCGCGCCACCGGCCGCGCTGCTCCCCGATCGGTCGAGCGCACTCTCCACCAGCACCATGTAGGCGAAATCCGGCGGCAGGTGGTTTTGCTCGAGGATGCGGCCGATGCGCCCGATTTCGGGACGCGCCTCACCGAGCGCCCGCGCCATCAGCGGACGCCCTGGTCCCTGGTAAACGGCCAGAGCCTGCTTCACGGCCGCGCGGAAGTCGGGCGGAATGCTGTAGACCTCGGCGCCGAACTCGGCTAGCAGCGTTCGAATCTCGGCATCCAGGGGATCCGGCCGCTGCCGCGCGCCCAAACGGTAAAGGGGGTTCTGCTCGAGCGCTTCGGCCTGTGTCTCGTAGCGATCCAGTTCGACGATGAGGCGATCCATGCGGGTGGGGTTCGCCACCGCCGCCTCGATGCCGCTCTCGATGCCGTCGATGCGGGTGTCGATGGCGGCCTTCTCGCGGCGCATCGATTGGATTTTCCAGGCGCCCAGTCCGGTGACGGCGATCAGAGCGAAAGCCAGGCCGGCCACCACGCGCTTGAATCGCCGGGAGCTGTGCGCCAACACGGAGGCCACCGCCTCGCGCATAATGACGCCCGTCTGGTTGTGCGCTCCGGCCCAGCGCGCCTGGCGGGCGCGGGCAATGGCCCGGCTCAACAGCCGGTCCTGGGAATCGGCCAGGCCGGCGCCAGGCGGATCCGGAGCCACGCGCAGGGTCTGGTTAAGGTCGCTAGGGGAGGCGGCGTCCTCTTCCCAGGTGGTGAGGGTCAGCGACGGACCGCCGGGACCGAGCTGTATGATCGAATCGAGTTTGACGGAGGCTTCCGAGCGGCGCTCGCCATCGACGAAGGTGCCGTTGGTGCTGCCCAGGTCTCGCACCAGCCAGCCATTCTCATCGACGATCTCGGCGTGGTGCGCCGAAACGACGCTCGCGTCCGAGCCCGCGATCACAACATCGTTATCGGCGGCCCGGCCGATCCGGGTGACCGGGGAACGCAGCTCGTACCGAAAACCGGCCTGCTCCCCTTCCCGCCGCAGCAGGCAGTAGGCCGATTTTTCGCGACTGAGCGCACCCGGCACAAACCCTCATCGACGTGAAGGCATCCCTGAGATTCGCTGACGGGCGCAGGCACGTGCCTGTTCTTACACACCCGAGAGCATCGGGCGCGAGCGAATCTAGTCCTTGAAATTGGGAGGCGCGGACCACATGGACAGGAACAGGCTTAGAACCACCAAGATCGCGAGCGTGCCGGCGATGAACATCGTTCCCTCCCAACTCAACCCGATGATATGATGCACGCCGGCTGCCAGATGTAGCAACGTTATTCTATGCGCCGGCGAGACATGCCTGAATGGCTTATCGGACGGAAAGGTTGCGGGCCGCCAACTTATTGCGCCCCGCGCGAGCGGAGCATGGTCTTGAGCGTCTGGAAGACGATGTAGGCGTCCAGAGACAGGGAGATGTGCTTGATGTAGTAAAGATCGTACTCCAGCTTCACGATGGTGTCTTCGACCGTGTCGCCGTACTTATGATTGATCTGGGCCCAGCCCGTAACCCCTGGCCGCACGCAGTGCCGCTGGCGGTAGAACTGGATCTTCTCGGCGAAGGACTTGACGAATTCAGGCCGCTCCGGCCGCGGTCCCACCAGCGCCATCTCCCCGCGGAGCACATTCCATAGCTGCGGAAGCTCGTCGATGCGCAGCCTGCGGAACCACCGTCCCACCGGCGTGACCCGTGGATCGTCGAGCTGGGCCCACACGGCGCCGGTCTTGTCCTCCGCGCCATCGTACATCGAGCGGAATTTGTAGAGTGTGAAGGGCACGCCGTTCTTTCCCACCCGGATCTGGCGATAGAGAACCGGCCCCCGCGAGGTCAGCCGGACTGCCAGGGCGGCGAGCAACATCACCGGCCAGGCAACCAGGAAGGCCACCAGGGCCAGGATCGGCGAGTATATGGACTGCAACAGGACGCCGCGGCGCGTGGGCCCCAGTTCGGTCGAAAAAATGAGCTGCGCGGGGCGATGATCTTTGGTGGAGACCCGGCCGCTGGCGTTCTCATAGGCCTGGGAAGCCTCTTCGATCCGCGTGCCGGCAAATCGCAGGTCGAGCAGCGTCTGTAGGGGCATTCGCGCACGGCGCTCCACCATCCCGACGATGATCCGGTCCGGCCGGACGGCGGCGGCAAACTCCGCCAGACTGGCCACCGGGCCCAAAACCTTGGCGTCGTAGGCGAGCGTCCCAGGTTCGGCCTCGTCGTCCAGATAGCCGAGGTTGATCCAGCCGGACTCGGGGTGCTTCGTCAGGTAAGAAGCGATCTCCTGGACCACGGGGCTGAAGCCGAGAAAGAGCACCCGTTCGCCTCCGAAGGCGCGGAAGAACACGGCGTGGTAGACGATCCGCCATGCCGAGAGCGCGATCAGTGCGAAGCCACTGGCCCAGATCATGATCCAGCGGGGCAGCATCCAGTCTGCGTTGAGATACGCAATCAGCGCCTGCACCAGAAACGCGAAACCGAGCGCCTGGCCGATTTCGAGGACCAGCGCCACCCTGGACACCGCGCGGACGTCGGAATAGAAGTCGAGAAAATGAAGGCCGATCAGAATGCTGACAACGACGGCGAGAATGCGGCTGAAGCCGCCGTCGTACCACAGGAAAATCCCTGGAGAAACGTCGAGCTGCCAATATGCGGTGACGACGTAGCAGAAGGTCAGCAGGACCATTTCCGAAACCAGCAAGACAAAAATGCTAGTCGGAACCGCTACCCGGAAAAGTCGGATCATTATCTCGGTTTCTTTGGCGCTCCGGCGCCGGTTTCGCGCGCGGCCCGGAGAACTCTATCTACAATACCGCAAGCAGGGCGGCTGCCGGGAGAAAACTCCATGCGGTTTCTGTAACCCAGCCGGGCTGGCGTGCGTCCAGCCACAACGGATGGCTTCATCCGCGCAGAGTAGGGCCGCGGCGCGCGCCGTCGGTTGGTAACTCAATTGCTCAGGGGCCCGCGATTCGCGCTCGGTTGACGCCCCGCTTGCGGGGGCTTAAAATTTATGAGTGCGCGCCGCACGGCGGAATGGCCGACGTGTCCGCCCCCTGCTAACCGTAGGATGCCTAGGAGGTTTATGAAAGCGCGGAAGTTCGCCGCTTGCGTTTGGGTGCTGGGCCTGGCGGCCTGGCTGCCCGCCATCCAGGACACCACCGGGAAGTCCGGCGACAACAGCAACAAACCCGCAGCCTCGCCCACACCCGCACCGCGCGAGACGGTGGCCAAGCCGCTGTCCGATAAGGAGCGCAAAAGGAAGGAAGCGAGGCTCCGCAAGGAATTGGAGACGCCTTACCGGAAGTGGCTGACCGAGGATGTCGTCTACATCATCACAGACGAGGAAAAGCAGTCATTCAAACGGTTGCAGACGGACGAGGAGCGGGACCAGTTCATCGAACAATTCTGGCTGCGCCGGGACCCGACGCCCGACACCGTCGAGAACGAATTCAAGGAAGAGCACTATCGCCGGATCGCCTACGCGAACGAGCACTACGCATCCGGCATTCCCGGTTGGAAGACGGACCGCGGGCGGTTTTACATCATGTACGGGCCGCCGGATGAGATCGAGTCCCATCCCTCGGGCGGGCCCTACGAGCGGCCCATGGACGAGGGTGGCGGCCAGACCTCCACGTACCCCTTCGAGCAGTGGCGCTACAGGTACATCGAAGGCGTGGGCAACAACGTCGTTATGGAATTCGTGGATACGACGATGTCGGGCGAGTACCACTTCACCACCGACCCCTCCGAGAAAGACGCTCTTCTCTATGTGCCCAACGCCGGGCTGACGATGTACGAGCAGATGGGCCTGGCAAGCAAGAATCAGCGGTTCCAGCGATCGGACGGCACGCACCTGGGGACGTTTGGCGCGCAGGATCTGCCTGAGAGCCTGGACGAGTTTAGCCGCCTGGACCGCCAGTTCAAGCTGTACCAGCCGCCGAAGGTCCACTTCACGGACCTGGAAGCTGCCGTAGACAGCCGCATCACTTACAATCTGCTTCCCATCAAGGTGCAGACCGATTTCATGCGGATGACGGGCTCTACCGTGCTGACCAGCGTTGCCGTACTGCTGGAGAACAAGGACCTGCAGTTCCAGGATCGGGAGGGCGTCTCGAAGGCCACGGTGAACATGTACGGCCGCATCACCTCGATGGGGAGGCGTGTGGTGAACGTCTGGGAAGACCCCGTGACGATCGAGGTGCCGACCAAAATGCTCGGCGAGAACGCCAAGCGCTCCTCCGTGTACGGGCACTCGCTCTTTCTGCCGCCGGGCCTGTATCGCCTCAACGTCGTGGTCAAGGACGTGGTGGGCGGGACAATGAACAACTATGAGGTGGCTCTCCGTGTGCCCACCTTCGAGGACAAGCTCGCCTCGAGCACGGTGATTCTGGCGGACCTTTTGGAGCCGCTGCCTACGCGGAGCGTCGGAGCCGGGCAGTTCGTCATCGGCGATTACAAGGTGCGCCCCCGCATGACCGACACGTTCCGGCGCGACGAAAAGATGGGGATTTACCTCCAGCTTTATAACTTCGCACCGGACGAAAAGACCCAGAAGCCGAATGGACAGATCGAATACCAGATGACCAAGAACGGCTCCAACGAGAAAATCTTCGACGTGACCGAGGATTTGAACGACGTGAAGAAGTACCCGAACGCTTCCGCGCAGCAGGTGACGGTGGAGAAGCTTCTACCCTTGGCTAAGTACGAGCCGGGGCAGTATACTCTCAAATTGAAAGTGACCGACAAGAACCGGAATGAGGTCCTTACGCCGACGGCCACTTTCACGGTAAACTGAGGGACAAGAAGGCTATAAGGCTACGCGCATGAACGCCAGGATGTGGAGGACGGCGGTAGGCGTGCTCGCGGGCACACTTGTGTCCGCTCCGCTGGCTGTTCCGGCCACTCTGCAATCGACGGGCGGCAGCATCGTGGGCGTCGTCAGCAACGCGAACGGCGTTCCCCAGATGGGCGCGGCCGTTCTCCTGTACGATCGGTTCGACCGGTTGATCCAGCGCGTTCTCACTGGCGAGAACGGCGGCTTCGGTTTCGGCTCGCTCTCGCCTGAGATCTATGCGGTCCGCGTTTCGCTCGCCAGTTTCCTTCCCGCCTTCAAGCGCAACATACAGGTGCAGCCGGGCATGCGGAGCCTGCTGAACGTCAACCTGGCAAGCGTGTTCAGCTCGATCGACCTGGTGGCGGTGTCGCCGGGCCAATCCTCCATCATGAGCGACGAATGGAGATGGGTGCTGCGCAGCTCGGCGGCAACCAGGCCCGTGTTGCGGCTTCTGCCTGAGTGGAAAGACACGCCCGAGAGGAAGGCGGCGTCGCTGTTCTCGGACACGCGCGGCATGGTCCGGCTCTCGGCGGGGGATCAGGGATCGGAATCTTCCTCCGGCGCCGAACCGGACCTGGGCACGGCCTTCGCGCTGGCCACATCATTTCTGGGGCAGAACCAGTTGCAGTTGGCCGGCGACGTCGGCTACTCTCCGGTGAACGGCACGCCGGTGGCGGCGTTCCAGACCAGCTTCAAGCGGCAGCTTCCTGGCGGCCTCGGCAGTCCGGAGGTGAAGCTCACCATGCGGCAGCTTTACCTGCCTCTGCGCGCGGGCAGCGCCTTCCAGCCGGGCAGCCAGAACCCCGATTCGCCTCCGCTGCTGAGGACCGTGTCCGTCACGATGCTCGACCAGAAGCAGCTCAGCTCGAATCTGCGTATGGAGTACGGGGTTGCGATGGATTCGGTGACTTACCTGGGCCGCATGAGTTACCTCAGCCCTTACGGCCGCTTCACGTACGATCGCGGCCACGGCCAGTCCTTCCAGTTCGGGTATGCGTCGGGCACTCCGCCGGCCGAGGCCTACATGCGCGGTGGGGAGACGGGGCTCGATCTCGAGCAGGATCTTTCGGCGCTGGCGATGTTCCCGCGCATTTCGCTGCGGGACGATGCCACGCGCATTCAGCGGACCAACACCGTTGAGGCCGGTTACCACAAACAGGCCGGGTCGCGAACTTATAGTGCGGCGGTGTACGGCGACGAGGTCTCGAATGCGGCGGTGACGCTGCTCAGCCCACTCGGCGTGACGCCGTCCGGGAACCTGGTCCCGGACCTGGTGAGCAACGGCTGGAGCGTGAACGCGGGCCGGTATCGCGGTGTGGGGTACGTGATGTCGGTGGCCCAGGAGTTGGGTTCGCACTTCGGCTTGACGCTGGCTTACGGAAGCGGCACCGCGCTGGTTGCCAAGGCGGATGCCGGCGGGCCGGACCCGGCTTCTGCCATCGACACCAGCCGCCGGCAGTCCGTGACGGCCCAGGGGTCCGGAACGGTGACGCGCACGGGCACGCAATTCGCCGTCAGCTATCAGTGGGCAAACGTACAGGCGTTGAATCCTTCGCACCTCTATCTCACCGAATCGCTGCGCGAAGATCCCGGCCTCAACGTGCGGGTGCGCCAGCCGATCCCGTACTTCGGCGGCCTTCCCGGCCACGTGGAAGCGGTCGCCGAGTTGAGCAACCTGCTGGGGCAGGGCTACATGCCGTTCGGCACGGCCGCCAGCGGGATGTACCTGGTCCAGGCTCCCCGCAGCCTGCGCGGTGGGTTGAGCTTCGTATTCTAGGCCAATAGCCAAAAGGCCATTCACGCCGCTTTTCCTCTTAAATTGCGCCCTGCCTCAACACGATAGCCATATCCGGGCCGGGAGACGCCGGAGAGCGGTCCCTATGCTGATGGCGGTATGGCACCTAGATTTCTGCTCTCCATCGATGGCGGGGGCATCCGCGGCATCCTGCCGGTCTGCGCCCTGATGAAGCTCGAACAGACCACGGGACGGCTGGCGCGCGAGACGTTCTCCTTCGCCGCGGGAACGTCCACCGGAGCGATCCTCAGCGCCGCGATCGCCGCGGGCATTCCGGCGACGCGCCTCCTCGACCTGTACTTGAACCGAGGCAACCAGATCTTCAGCCCTCGTCCGCCGTGGAACACCATCAAGCGCGCCGCGCGGGGATTCATGTACTCGATTGACACGCTGCATAGCATTATCGAGGAGGAGTTCGGAGCGGCGGCCGCGTGGAAGATCAACGATTCGCCGATCGACCTGCTGCTCACCGCCAAGGGCCTCGATGGCAAGCCGTGGTACTTCGTCAAGGACAAGCCCGCCAATTCGCGCGCCACCGGCGAGTTCGGCCTGGTGGATTGCGCGACGGCCTCGGCGGCGGCGCCCACCTATTTCGATCCGTGGAAGCCGAGCGGCGCGGCGGGGATGGGGCCGCTGGTCGATGGCGGAGTCGGCGTGACGGGCAATCCGGTCTACCAGGCGTGCGTCGAGGCCTTCTGCTATACGGGCGACTACGCGCCGGACACCACTACGGTGGTGTCGCTCGGCACGGGCCGGTTCAAGCCTGCGACAGGCCAGCCTTGCACCTTGTGGGGATGGCTCGAATGGGTGCTGGCGGCGTTGCTCGAAGCGCCCGAGGAGCAGCAGACCGAGATCGCGCAGCGGCAATTTCCGCAAATGCGGTTCTTCCGGTTCGATGCCGACATCGCACAGATCGACCCGGCGCTGGCGAAGCCGATCGACATGGACGACGTCGGCGCCATGGACAAGCTGGTTCGGTACGGGCACGCCTTCGCGGCATCGATCGACTGGCGGGCGGTGCTCGAAAGCGACCCTACATGAAGTAGTCTTTGACCTTCTCGAAGAGACCGCGCTTGTCGGGTTCGTTATTGGCCGGCAGAAGCCTGGCAAGATCCTCGAAGAGTTTCCGCTGCTCGCGGGTGAGCTTGGCGGGGATCTTGACCTGAACGTGAACGTAGAGGTCGCCTCGGCCGTGGCCGTTCACGTCCGGCACTCCCTTGTTCCTCAGGCGGAAGGTGGCTCCATTGGCGGCGCCTTCGGGAATCTTGACCGGAATGGGGCCGTCGAGGCTGGGGGCCTGGATTTCCACGCCGAGCGCCGCCTGGGCGACGTTGATCGGGATGGTGCAGTGGAGGTCGTTGTCGCGCCGCTCGAAGACGGAGTGCTCATCGACGCGGATGAACACGTAGAGATCGCCCGCCGGTCCGCCGCCCGGCCCCGGCTGGCCTTCGCCGCTCAGCCGGACGCGCGTTCCGGTATCTACGCCCGCCGGGATATCGATCTTCAACTTCCGCGCGGTCTGGATGTGGCCCTGGCCCTGGCATTTCGTACAGGGCTGGCGAACCACCTGTCCCACACCGCCGCATTGCGAACAGGTCTGGCGCAACGAGAGGAAGCCCTGCTGAAACACGATCTGCCCGCGGCCGCGGCATTTCGGACATGTGGCGACGCCGCCGGTGGGTTCGCCTCCGGTGCCGCGGCATCGGCTGCAAGCCTCGAGGCGGGGGACCTGGATCTCCGCGCTCATTCCACGGACGGCGTCCTCGAAGGTCATCTCCAGGTCGTAGCGCAGATCCTCGCCGCGTTGGGCGCGGCTGCGGCCCCGGCCACCGCCGAACAGATCGCCGAAAAAGAAGTCGCCGAAGATCTCCGAGATGTCCGGGAAACCGCCTTCAAATGGGTTTCCGGCTGCCGAGGTGGCGACGCCGGCGTGGCCGTAATGGTCGTAGGCGGCGCGTTTCTGCGGGTCGCTGAGGACGCTGTACGCTTCGGCCGCTTCCTTGAACCTCTCCTCGGCTTCGTGGCTGCCGGGGTTGCGGTCGGGATGATGCTTGAGGGCCGCCTGCCGGTAGGCGCTCTTCAATTCCTGGTCGCTCGCCTCACGGCCGATGCCCAGAACTGTGTAGTAGTCTCGCTTCTCCACGGCGTCCGATTACGGCTCGACCGCGACCTTCACGATCGCCGGCCGCAGCAGCTTCCCCTTGAAATTGTATCCGCGCTGGTGCTGGTAGAGGATGGTGTGGTCCTCGACGCGGTTCGTCTTTTCCATCTCGACGGCGTGGTGAATGGCCGGATCGAACTTCTGGCCTTCGGTCTCGATTGGTTCGAGCCCCAGCTTCTTCAGGGCCTCCAGCAGCCTCTGGTAGATCAATTCCATCCCCCGCGCATATTCCTTATCGGCGGACTCCATCTTCAGCGCCCGCTCGAAATCGTCGAGAACGGGGACCACCGCGCGCACGGCCTCCATGGTGGCGAACTCGCTGAATTCGCCGCGATCGCGGTCGGCGCGCTTGCGAAAGTTCTCGAATTCCGCCCTCAGGCGCAACAATTGGTCGTAAAGATCCGCGCGCTCCTTGGCCAGCGCGTCCCGTTCGGTAGAGACGGCGGCGAACAGAGCGGCCGAATCGGAGGCGTCCACGCCTTCGGCGGCGGATTCCATCGATTTTGCTTCGTCTTCCATAATTGAAAAATGCCGGGATATTCTCAGCGTAACAAAGCGGGTCAGCCGGCCGTTTCCTGAAATGCATTGCCGACCTGCAACACGGCCGACATCACGCGCTCGTAATTCATCCGCATGGGCCCGAGTACGGCGATCTTGGCGGCGAAGCCGCCCGGCAGTTCGACGCTGATGCCGATGAGCGAGAGGGCCCGCATGGCCGGGTGCGCGTCCGCCAGGCCCACCTGGACGCCCAGTTCGCCGGCGGGCTGTTCGAGAAAGCGGTCCAACAGCAGCAGCATGCGCTTCTTCTCTTCGAGGGCCCGGAACAAGTCGCGCATCTTCTCGTGGGTGAGGTGCAGGTCGATGGTCACCAGGTTGGAGGCGCCCTCCATGTAAATCTCCGGCGACCAACTGACGTCGAGCAGGCCCTTCGCGGAGAAAACTACCAGGCGCTTGAGGATGGCGTCGTAGGCCGCGCTCTCCTGCTCCAGCCGGCGCTCTAACTCCCCGCGCGCTTCAGCCAGCCGCCATCCGCTGAAGTTCCGGTTGACGTAGTTCCGGATGGAGTTCAGGTCGTCCTGCGCGATCTCTTCGTCGAGCAGAACCACGCGGTCGCGGATTACACGATCCTCGGTGATCACGATCATGAGCACCCGCCGGTCCGCCAGCTTCACCAGTTCGATCTGGCTCAGGATCTGGCTCGAGGCGGGAATGGCGGCCGCAATGCCGATGTTCCGCGTGAATTCAGTCAAAAAATGCGTGGAGCGCTCGATGCGCTCGGTCACAGAATCCGTTCCCCCCAGGTCGTTCCGCAGCCGTTGGGCGTCGGCCGGATTCAGCCTCCGCGCCGTGAGCGATTCGACGTAAGCGCGGAAGGCCTTCTGGGTGGGCACGCGGCCCGCCGACGTGTGCGGCTGATCCAGGTAGCCTTCCTCAAACAGATCCGCCATCACGTTGCGGATGGTAGCGGGGCTGACGGCGGCTCGCCTGCGGCTGGCGATGGTTTTGGACGCAACCGGTTCCCCCGTCGCGATATACGTCTCGACGATGGAACACAACACCTCTCGCTGACGGGGTGTCAGCGCCTCCCGGTTGCTCATGGTCGGGTTGTTCAGACTCCCTAACACCCATTCTAGGGCGTTGGGACCGCGTGGGCAAGGAGCGTGCCAAGCGGCCGGCCGCCGCTCTGAGCGGGCGCTCCACCTTCGACGGCGATTTGGCGCGTGGCCGCCGCAAAACCGGCCCCGCCGCCCCCCTATTCCGGAGGCCGGCCGGCCCCGGCGACGCGGCGGATGGCCAGTTCCTCCAGCTTCAAACCGCGGAGGTATTCGAGGAACGGGCCGCCCAGGTCGTAGCGGCGCAGGGCAAATTCCACCGTCGCCTTCAGAAAGCCGAGCTTGTCGCCGGCGTCGTAGCGCGTGCCCTCGAACCGGTAACCGTAAACCGGACGGGTGTGCAGAAGATGCTTCAATCCGTCGGTGAGCTGAATTTCGCCCTGCGTTCCCGCTTCGATTTCTCCGAGCGAGGGAAAGATCTCAGGCGTCAGCACGTAGCGGCCTATGATGGCCAGGTTCGACGGCGCATCGCTCTGCTTGGGCTTCTCCACCATGTTGCGGATGCGGTACAGGCGGTCACGGCAGCCGTTGTGCGCCACCGGTTCGGCGTCCACCACCCCGTAGGCCGAGATCTCGTTCGAAGGCACCTCCATGAGCGCTACCACGGAGGAACCGAAGAACTCATAGACATCCAGCAACTGCCGCAGGCAGGGGATGTCGGCTTCGATGACGTCGTCGGAGAGCACGACGGCGAACGGCTCGTTACCGACGATGGCGTGGGCGCGCAGCACGGCGTGCCCCAGGCCCAGCGCCTCGCGCTGCCGGATGTAGGCGACATCGATCATGTCGGAAATGTCGCGCACGGCGGCCAGCAGGTCCTTCTTGTTGCGGGTCTCCAGAAGGTGCTCGAGCTCGAAGCTCACGTCGAAGTGATCTTCGATCGCGGTCTTGCCGCGGCCGGTGACGATGACGATATTCTGAATTCCGGAGTGAATTGCCTCTTCGACCGCATACTGGATCAGCGGCTTATCCACAAGCGAGAGCATCTCCTTGGGTTGCGCCTTCGTGGCGGGCAGGAAGCGCGTGCCCAGTCCGGCCGCCGGGAAGACCGCTTTGCGCACTTTCGGGATCATGACCACATTGTAATGCCCGCGCGGCACTTTTCGCACATTTCATGCATTACAACGGCTCTACATGAACGGCGCCGCGGGGAATCCGCCGTGTTATGCTCAAGTCAAAGAGGAGCCTTCGAAAAACGAGCCTATGGCCTACGTGATCGCCGAACCCTGCATCGGTACCAAGGACACCGCGTGCGTCGATGCCTGCCCGGTTGACTGCATCCATCCCAAAAAGGACGAAGCCACCTTCGGCGAGGTGAAGATGCTCTATATCGACCCCGTGGAGTGCATCGACTGCGGCGCCTGCGTTCCGGTGTGCCCGGTTTCGGCGATCTTCACGCTGGACGACCTGCCGGAGAAGTGGGCGTCGTTCGCGCAGGAAAACGCGGCGTATTTCGGGCGGTAGGCTTCCCCTCAGTGCAGGAACACGCGCAGGCCCTGCTGGAGGACGGCGGCGCCGGCGGCTCCCGTGAGGGCGGGGGCGAAGGCGGGTGCACCGCGCCGTCTCCATTCGCCGTGCACCGCGTGGAAGCCCAGGTAGATGAAGCTGCCACCGGCGAGCGCCAGGGCTCCGGTAACCCAACCCGTACCGGCGCGGCCCGTGACGGCGGACTCGAAGACGCCGCCCGCGAGCGTGGCGCCCTCGGCCAGCGCGCACCAGCCGAACGCGGCGGCGCGGGACCGCATGGACGCGCGGAGCATGACGCCCAGGGCCACTCCTTCGGGAATCTTATGCAGGATCACGCCGGCGGCCAGCACGGTGCCGAAACCGCCGGCGTCCTCACCGAGGCCCGCCGAAATCCCCAGGCCGTCGAGAAAGGCGTGCAGGCACGCGGCGGCGATGAGCGGCAGGGCGAAGCCGTGCAGGACGCGGGCGCAGGTGTCGTGGTCGTGAGTGTGCGCGCAGGAAGGGCAGATGGGGTAGACGTAGCGGCCGAACAGCGCCAGCGCGCCGGCGGCAGCCGCCAGCATAGCCGCGCCGGCGAGCCATCCATAGTGCTCCGCCAGATCCGGCAGCACGCCAAACAGCGACACGCCCATCAGAAGGCCGCCGCTGAAGGGGACGATCCTGCGCGAGGCGCCCATCAGCGAAGACACGCCCAGGGCGGCGCCCCCGATACCGATCGAGGCCGCGACGAACGCCAGTAGAATGCCTGAAGTGGATGCGTCCACGCTGAGAGATCTACTTCAATGTAGCATCTGGCCGTCGCGCGTCAGCAAGCGTTTTGGCGGACGCGAAAACGGCGGCCCGGTTCGCTGCCGAGGCCGCCGTGGAGGCTTGCTGGTTACGAGAGAGGGCGGGTTGGGCCCGCCCGGACCTCACATCTGGAAACTGACGTCCACTTGGGTTTCGATCTCGACCGGTTCGCCGTCGAGAATCGCCGGATTGTAGAGCCACTTCATCACGGAGTCAACAGCCGCATTGCGCAGGATCTGCGGACCGCTCATGGCCGTCGCGCGCTTGACCTTGCCGTTCGTACCGATCGTTGCACGCACACGGACGATGCCGCTGATATGGCCGGCTTTTGCGATGCTCGGATAGACGGCCGCGACGCGCCTGACAATGGTGGCCGGCTGGGCAACGCCACCGACCCTACTGGAGGAGTTGGCGGCGGCCGGCGCGGGCTGCGCCTTGGTGGCTTGCGGCGCCGGGATATTCGGCTTCTGCGCCGAAACGGGCGGAGGCGGCACGTACAGCGAGCCTCCGGGGGCGCTGCCACCCAGAGCGGACTGCGGGCTATCCATGGACGGCGGCAGCTCGGGAGCGGCGCGCAGGCGTGCGGCAAGCGTATTCTGCTTGGGCACTTCTTTGGTCACCGCGGTGGAGGAATCGACCACGGGCGCGGGTGGCGGCGGCGCCACGGGCACGGGAGCGGGCTGCACCGACGCGGTTTGCTTCGTGCTCTCGGCCGGCTTGGCCGCCGCGGGCTCGGCCTGCGCCGGCGTGTTGTTGGTAGCGGCAACGGCCGCGGAAGGACGGCCCGTGAGGCGGCGCACCGTCTCGGCCTGGCTCTTCCCGCTCTTCTGATCCATTACTTCAAGACGGAAGCTCACGTCGTTCGAGATCGGCGCGTAGTCAACGCTGCCGGTGTGCAGCGTGGTGAGATCGAGGTCCACATCTTCCTTGTGGTCGCCATCGTTGATGGTGAGCGTCCCGCGCGTCGCCGATAAGACGAGCGGTGCGGTTCGATTCCAACTCAGCAGCAACTGGCCGGAGTTGTTTTCCACTTTCAGACCCAGCGACGCGTCGGCGACCTGGGCGTTGCCCGCCGGCGCACCGGACGGCCGTAAGAAGAAGTAGTAGCCTGCCCCGAGCGCCGCCAGAAGCACCACGGCCGCGATCACCCACTTGAAACGGGCGAACGCGCCGGGCTGACTCTCCTCGGCCGGCTCGGAGACGGGGGTGAAAACCGCGGGCTGCGATTTGGGCTCGGCCTTGGGAGATTCGACCCTGACGTGCTCCTCCTTCTTCGGAGGCGCAACCACCACGGCCTCGGCCTGCTTGGTCGCAACCGGCTTCTCTTCCACCTTCGCGGAGGCTGGCTCCTCGCGCTTGACCACGACCTGGGCCGGCTTCTCTTCCCGCTTGACGACAACCGGAGGCCGCTCGTCGCGCCTTACTGTGACAGCGGGCGCGGGCGGGACTTCCTCTTTCTTCTGAACCGGGGGCGGCGCCGGGGCCACGGGCGGTTCCTCGCGCCGTGAAACAAGCGTCGGACCCGAGGGCCGTTCCTCGCGCTTCGGAAGCGAGGGAACGATGGGCGGACGCTCGTCGCGCTTGCGCATCATGGGCGGAGCCGGCCGCTCTTCGCGCTTGAACACGGGTGGCGGAGCCGGAGCTGCTTCCTCGGGCTCGGGTGGCATGACCGGGCTCGGCCTGGGCTCTTCGCGCTTGTACACGGGCGGCGGAACTGCGGCTTCCTCACGCCGGGGCGGCGCCATCGGACTCTGCCTGGGCTCTTCGCGCTTGAACACCGGCGGCGGCGCGGCGGCTTGCTCGCGACGCGGCGGCATTACCGGACTCTGCCTGGGCTCTTCCCGCTTAAACACGGGCGGCGGAGCGGCGGCTTCCTCACGCCGCGGCGGCGCCATTTGGCTCTGCCTGGGCTCTTCACGCTTGAACACCGGCGGTGGCGCTGCGGCCTGGTCGCGACGCGGCGGCATCACCGGACTCTGCCGGGGCTCTTCCCGCTTGAACACGGGCGGCGGAGCGGCGGCTTCCTCACGCCGCGGCGGCGCCATGGGGCTCTGCCTGGGCTCTTCGCGCTTGAACACGGGCGGCGGGGCGGCGGCTTCCTCACGCCTTGGCGGCGCGGCCGGAGGAGCGACGGCGGGCCGCGGTTCCTCGCGCTTCATCGTGATTGGCGGAGCCGCGGGACGCTCGTCGCGCTTCGGCATCACCAGCGGTTCCTTGGCGGCCGCCGATTCGGGAGCGGCCACGATGAACTGCGAAAAGTTCTTCACGAGCTCAGAGCGCTTGAAGGGAAACTCCTGATAGCTGCTTTCGGTGAGCTGGCCGTTCTCCCAGAAGAAGAACCCGCCCGCGCTCGGCTTCATCGCAAAAGGCCGGACCAGGAGGAAGACGTTGCTGGGATCCGAGAAGAATTCCTTGGCGACGGATTGATCCTCTTCGTCCAGGACCAGTTCCCGGCGCGTGTTGCTGCGGAAGAAACCGGCGATGGACCCGCTCGCGGAGACGCGCTTGAGCGCCTCAGTCATCCTTCCTTTGTCCTCGTCCGAGAGCAGGTACAACGGCCCTCGCGAGTAGTCGCACTCCACGGCTTCGAAGCGCTCGATGATGACTGTAGGCTGGCTGCCGGCAACGACGCGTCCGCCCAGGACACCGCCGATTTCCGACCCCCGCTTGGTCACGGCCTTGAAGCTCTCGAGTACCTCGCGCTCCATGCGATCCATCAGATCGAGACTGAAGAGAATTGCGATAGGCTTATCCGCAACTTCCCAGCGATAGAACGAGGCCCCGGTCTGGGCTCCTATCGACTCCACCGGAGTGGTCGTATTCGTCATGACGGGATGTCCTCCCCAACTTCGGTCACTGGCTATATTCGGTTCCCGATTTTACACCGAATCGCATCCGTTTGCCAGAACGCAGTAGCGATTTCGCCAGTTCAAGAAACTCAAAACTCAAGGCAGGTTTGGACTTGCTGCCCGGATATAGCAAGGAAGTAATTATCGTTTGATAACATTGAATTATAGACATTAGTAAGTAGTCAGATACTAACCCTACTACCGTTGCGTACCAGACCATAGAACTCTTGGGAAGGCATTCCGAGACCGCGGTACTGGGACACCCCGGCGTTGGGGTCCTCTCGCCTCCCGGAGTGCGCTTCTGAAGGGATCGCTGAGTTTCCCATAGTACCGGTACCCCCACCTGGTACTGAATCCGCCCGCTGTCGTGTCACAAGTAGACGCGCGGGGCTACGCCGGAGGTCTGACAGGCTGAGAAAAAGTCCCGGGCGCCCGTTTGCCGGCGCGCGCGGCTCTGAAACACCGGCCCCGTTAGTCCGAGCCGTAGCCGATCTCCAGGCTGCGGATTCGCACGGCTGCGGCAACCACGATGGCGACCGCAAGAAGCAACAGACCGGGCACAGCGAGATATGCGGGCGTGGGATTGGCGGTTATGGCGAACAGCTTTCCGGGACCGTCGAAGGGCACGCGCACCGGGCAGAGCGATTCGAGGTAGAAGATCACACTGATCTTCTTCATCAGCGGGGGGAAGAAAACGATCAGCGATTCCCAAACGAGAACGGCGATCGCCGGAACGATGGGGTTGCGGAACAACATTCCCAGCAGCAGAAACACCGCGCCATAGCCGGCGCACGCCAACACCGCGATGCCGGTGTAAGTTGCCAGATTGTGCCAGGCCGGCCCGGCAAGCGCGGCGCTGGACGTCGCGGCGAGGTGGAAACACAACACCGAGTAAGACAGAGCCACACTCGCGCCGAATATGCAGGCTGCTATGAGAAGGCCCGCGAGATACTTTCCTAACACCAGCGCCTCGCGGCGCACGGGCGCCAGGAAATAGTAATGGAGGCTCTTCTGCACCACCTCGCCACGGAACAGACCCAGGAAAATGGTGACGCACCCGAAGAACACCACCAGGCGCAGAACGAAGAGCTGGAACACGCCGGCGAATACCGTGAGATCCTCGGCGCCCTGACATTCCGTCCAGCCGCGCGCGAAGGCGATGGCGTGGCTTGCGAAGAGCGCCAGCGGCAAGGCCGCCAGCAGGTAGAGCGGCAAGGCGCGGCGGAACGCGAAGTTCTTTTTCAATTCGAGGCGCATGATCGCCAGGATCTGCGCTGTCCACCGACTGAACGGACTCATGCCGCACCCCCTGCGCCGCCAATCAGGTATTCGTAGACCGAGTGCACGTCCTCATCGGCCGGCGCCACCGATTCCAGGTGAATCGTGCCATCGAGCACCATCTTCCCGAGGAGTTCGTAGAAACGCTCGGGATCGCGCGTGCCCACCAGGAGCCCGCCGCCGTCGTGATGCATGCGCACCTCCGCGACGTGGTCCCCGGTGAACAGGTTCGCCGCCAGCAGCCCCGGCTGGGTGCAGCGGACCAGAATCTGGAGCGGGTGATCCTGATGCATTTCGCCGCGCACGGCCTGGATCTGGCCTTCGGCCACCACGTATCCATTGCTGAGCATCACCACCTGGTCCGAGATCTGATCCACCTCGTGCAGGATGTGGCTGGAGATGATGACGTACAGGCCTTCGCCGGCCAGCGTGCGAAATAGCGCGATCGCTTCGGCGCGCGCCATCGGGTCCAAGCCGTTCAGCGGCTCGTCGAGAACCAGAACCGAGGGCTGGTGCGCGATAGCCTGCGCCAGCTTGATCCGCTGCCGCATGCCCTTGCTATACGACGCGATGCGGTGCCCGGCCGGCGCCGTCATGGCCACGCGCTCAAGAGCGCGCGCGGTGAGATCGGCAGCCCGCGCGTGGTCCATCGCGTGAAGGCGCAGGTAAAGGTAGATGAACTCCCAACCGGTGAGCCCGCGCGGAAAGGCGTCGAACTGCGTGCAGTAGCCGGTCACGGCGAAGAGCCGCTCGGGATCCGACGGCGGGATGCCGAGAACGCGAACGCTTCCGCGCGACGGCCGGACCAGCCCCGTCATCAGGTTCATGAGCGTGGTCTTGCCGGAGCCGTTGGGGCCGACCAGGGTGGTGATGCCCGGCGGAATCGTGAGCTGCACGCGGTTCACGCCGAGCACATCGCCGTAGAACTTCGAGACGTCGTCAAAGACGATTCCGTTCATGACCGCTCCACGCGATAAGCCCGCAGTTTCTTGTTCAACAGCAGATAGCAGGCGGCACAGAAGGCCGCCAGGACCGCCCAGGCCAGGCCGATCGGCAGGCGCATGCTGTCGTACTCCCGGAAGAGCCAGCGCCAGACCGTCGCGACCACCTCGAAGAGATTCAGCACGTGGCCGAGGTTGGTGTGCATGGTCGCGCTGATGGCCTCGGCGAAGCCGGCCGATACCATGAAGACGACGAAAATCAGCGTGCCGGCGACGATCCTCCACTTCACCCAAGCCGAGATGGCCAGGGCGAGCAGGCACAGCGTGACGATCCAGATCCAGGAGCCGAGGACGATGGCCGCGGCGATCCACCAGTATTCGACCATCCAACTGAAGCCCGCCAGATAGGCCTGGAACCCGAATAACAACAAGCCGGGAATCCACGTGATGGACGAAATCAAAAGCGCCAGCACGGACATTTTGCCGATGACGTACTCGGCGCGCGAGAACGGCCGGCACAGGTAGAGCGGCAGCGCGTTGTTGGTGAGATCCGGCGACACCAGGCCGGGGCCCACGAAGCCGGCCAGCATGAACGCCAGCCCGCCCTGCTCGCTGACGAACTTCAGGAAGAACGCCGGGTTGATCTCGAGCAGATGCAATTTCCCGAACAGCTCGGCGAAGGCCGCATTGTGCGGCAGGTAGATGAGCACGGCGCAGGCCAAGGGATAGGCGAAGCACAGCACCAGGAAGAACAGGAGCCAGCGGGAATCCGACACACGCCGCCAGGCGTAGCGCGCGATGATGAGGAAGCGCGACCACTGCGGCGTGCGGGACCCGTCGTAAGGTTCGTATCCGCGTTTATAGACGGCCATGGGGGCTCCCTTCCGCAACCGGCAGCGGCGGCGGCGTGGCGCCGTTCTCCATCGCCTTGAGGAAAATATCCTCCAGGCTGTCGCGCCGGTAATTCAGGCGGCGGATGTTCACGCCGCGTTCGGCGGCCACGCGGTACACGTCGCGGACCTCGGCGCCCTCACCCAGAATCAGCTTGAGACGCCGGCCGCCCGCCAGCGCGCACTCGCAGCCCAACTGCCGCAGCCCTTCGGCGAAGGATTCGCCCTCCTCGCCGGTTTCGATCTCCATGAACTTCCGGTTGAGCCGCCGCTCTTCGTCGAGATTCGCGTAGTGGACGATGCGGCCGTCCTTGAGGATCAGCACTTCCTCGCAGGTCTCCTCGACGTCGCGCAGCAGGTGCGAGCAGAGCACCAGGTGCAGGTCGCCCTTCTCGCGGATGTCGCGAATGATACGGATCATGCGCTGGCGCGCAGGCGGGTCGAGGCCGTTGGTCGGCTCGTCGAGGAAGAGCAGGCGCGGGCCGTGCGCAATCGCCTGCGCGAGCTTGGCGAGCTGCTTCATCCCCAGCGAATACTCTTCGAGCTTGCGGTAGCGCGCCTCGCCCAGGCCGACGTAGAACAGCGCCTCGTGCGCGCGCTCGAGGGCGGCCGAAGCGGGCAGCCCGGCCAGCTCCGCCATGTAGCGCACGAAGGCGACGGCGCTCATTCCGGAGATGAACGAATCGTTCTCCGGCATGTAGCCGATCAGGCTGCGCACGCTGCGGATTCCGGTCAGTATGTCATAGCCGGCCACGCGCGCGGTGCCGCGCCAGGGCGGATAGAAACCGAGCAGCGTGTTGATCAGTGTCAACTTCCCCGCCCCGTTCGGTCCCAAAAGCCCGATGGCCCGCCCGGAGAGCGAGCCATCGAGACGATCCAATATCGTTCGGTTGCCGAACCGCACTTCCAGGCCGTCGAGCTCAATGACAGGTGGCATCAGTCTCTCTTCTTTGGCCCCGCGGGGCGCTGCTCGGCGCCCTTGAAGGCCAGCAACTGCTCCAGGCTAAGCCCAAAAAGGTTGCCGACGCTGGCCAGTTCGATACGATCCGGCTGGCCGTACGCCAGAACGAGCGATGGCCTGGCGGAGGCGGCCAGGGCCCCGAGCGCTTTCTGCTGGGCCGGCGCCAGAGCCGAGATGGCCGGCCCCAGGTGCTGGTAGAACATCGCCGAGAAGCCGGTCTGGCCGTCGTGCGGCATCAGAGCGATGAATCCCTGCGAGCGCGGCAGCGTGTATCCGGTGGTGCGGTATTCCAGGGCGCGCAGCACCAGCTCACGGCTGGGCGCGGCGATCAGGAATCCGCTGTCGTAAGTGTAATGCGCTTCGAACGGCATCTTGGCGCCGCGCAGAACGTAGAAGGTGCGGCCGCCGGCCTGCTCCTGATCGATGCGAACCAGGGGTGCGCCGGACTGGCCCGCGCGCGCGAGAAGCTTCTCGACCGCCTGCTCGAAGCGCGGCGGATCGTAAACCTCGAGCACCAGCTTCCAGGACGGCATGGGCAACATGGGACCGTCGAGGGCGAAGGCCACCTCGCCGCCCAGGGGCCGCGCCAGGTCGTCCTTCAAGCTGACGCCGGTGGCGCCTTCGAACTCCGCCAACTTGGCCAGGGCGTTCGAATTTGCGCCGCCGGCCAGGTTGAACGCGTCATCGAGAAGGGCCGCGGGGTTCTTGATCACGGCCGCGCCCGCCACCGACGCATCCGCCGAAACGAAATCGAGCGCGCGAATGGGCGCCGGCGCGGCCAGCCAGGAAGCGACGCCCCGGCGCTCCTGCGTGAAAGTTACCACGGCGCGGTTCTCGGTCTGGCCCGAAACGTCCTTGCGCTGGACGATCAGATACTGCGCGTCGGCAAAGCCGGAGCGGTCCTCAACCGCCGCGGGATGCTGCGCCTTGGCGCGGCCAATCACGGAGTGCAGGTCGGCCGAGATGAGCCACGCAACCCCGTCCTTGTAGGTCTGCGCGATCCGGTCGTGGAATGCGGTCTTGGCGAACGGGCTGGGACCGCCGGCGGACAACGAAGCCGCCACGCTCCTCACTCGCGCCAGATCGGGCGACACGGCCACCAGGTCTCCGGCGATGTATACATAGAGACCGTTCCCCGCTGCCGTCGCGGTGCGCGGATCGTCAACCACTCGAATCTCCGGTCGAATCTCCGGGTGGTCCTTTACCTGGGTGGCGAGGAAATCGCGGAAACCGGTGCGGACCAGCGCGGCCATCACCAGCGGCGATTCGCAGTGGCCCGACGCGTCCGGGCCGAGCATGACGGCGATCTCGGGCCCCAGGTAAGAAGCGAGTGTCTGCACTCGCGTCAGCACCTCGTCGAACTTCGCTTCGCCGCCGGCCGCGCCGATCTTTTCGGTCCACCACTGACGTAGCGGGGCGCTTTCGGTGAGCTGCTCGTGGAAGATGCGGTTCGCTTCGCCCACGGCCGTGCCGAGGTTCGGAATGGCGGCGTAGAACAGCGTGCCTTCGGGCGCCAGGTCGAGCAGGCGCGTGGAATAGCGCAGGCTGGGGCCGGGCAAAGCATCCAGCTTCGCGCCCAGCTTCCCGAACTCCTGAAGCAGCTCGTCGTACCGGTCCGCGTTGCGGCTCCAGGAAATCTCCTGCTCGATGGGCACCGGCGTGAGACTGGCGCTGGTGGCCACCTGGTCGCCGGGATGAAGCACGCTGACGTTGTCGCCCTGAGTGACCTTCACCTCGCCCTCGACCACCGCGACGCGCGAACCCTTGATGCCGTGGTTCACCGAGAACACCGTGCCGGTGACCGAGACGATGCAATCGCCGGCATCGACGAAGAGATGCCGCGAGTGCTGCTTGGCCGCTTGCACGATGACGTTGCCGGCCGCCAGGCGGATGGTGACTCCGCGGCGCCGCTCGGAAAGAGCCAGTTCCGTGCGCTCGCGCATTTCGACCAGAGAGCCATCGCGCAGACGGATCACGGCTGCCGAACCGCGGGCCGTACGCACGCTCTCGATCTCGGCGATCGGTGCGCCAGGCGCGAGCGGCCTGCTACCGCTATCGGCAACCTCATAGAGCGTCCCTTCGACGGCGGCCACGGTGGCGCGCGGTCCGGATGGGACCAGCAGACGATCCGACATCATGTATGTGCCGAGTCCGGCGGCGGCCACTACGACGGCTGCGGCGGCCCATTTCCAGACTGGCGCGATGGTACGCCTGCGAACGAGCGCGATGGGTTGCCTCGGGCCCGCCATCGCCTTGCGGCAAGCCGGGCACTGGTGGACGTGATCCTCAACCAGCATGGCCCGCGCCGGCGACAATTCTCCCGCGCGCCAGGCCGGGATCAGGGATTGGAAATCGGCGCAGGTCCGCATGGCGCCGGTTTCGATGGAAATGGCGGCCGGCTCTCCGGCTGCGGCCCGGGCGGCCTCGGCGGACACTTTCTTCCAGACGCGCTCGGCAGCCTGGCTCACGGCCACCGGGTCGATGGTTTCGTCGCGGATTTCGGAAATCGCGCGGTCCAGGATTTCGTCGTTCGCTTCGTTATTCATGACCAGTCTCCATATAAGGACGCATTGCCGCTTGCAGTTGGCCGCGGGTCCGGTGCAGCGTGACGGCGACGTTCGCGGCTGTAGTCGCGAGCATGCCGGCAATCTCGGGGTTGTCGTACCCTTCGAAATATCGCAGCGCGAACATTTCGGCGGCCTTGGGGGCGAGACGGGCGATGGCCCGCCGGAGCAGCGTTCCCAACTCGCTCGACGACTGCCGGCGATCAGGCTCCAAGCGCGGATCCTCCGGCAGCAGCGGGGCGACGTCATCGAGCGCCACCTTCAGGGAGTCCCGGCGGGCACGCACCAGATCGAGCGCGGCGTTGACTGCGGCCCGGTGAAGATAGCTCTCGATGTTGTCCACCGACGCCACCGGACGGCTCTGCCGCGCCAGCCGCAGAAACACGGTTTGCATGACGTCTTCTGCGTCGCTGGCGTTGCCCGTAACGCGGTACGCCGCACGGAACACCCGGCCGTGATGTTCGCGGAATACCTGTTCGAGCCCGGCCATGGAATTCGACACTGCCGCTGGAGCAGCCATCTTCGCGCCGTCCTCTCTTTTCCCTTCATCCATGGAGACTGGCCTTTTCTCGGATTCTTACATGGAACCACGAAAAAGGGGGAGCGCGGGTTCACGGCCCCCGGGGGCGGCGTTCACCCCCGGGGGCTCGACGAATGCCGGTTAGGGCGCGGATGCCCTACTGCGACAGCGTGACGACGTGCGTAGTGTTGGCGTTCTTGGGGATTTCGGTGGCGTGGCGGTCGCCGCTGCTCTGGATCACAACGTCGGTATTCTGGGGCGCCATCCCAAAGCCCTGCGCGGCGTCCTTCCACCAATTCGGCCCGCGCTTCATCTGCTCTTTGAAGGCCTCAATCATCTTCTCTTCGGGAATGACCAGGGAGACCCGGACAGCGCGGTCCTGCGACTCGACGTGCAGGCCGCTGAACAGGTCCTTGTTCTGTTTGGCGGCGGCCTGTGCCGTTGCGAGCGCCGCAAAGGCTTTGACGGCGCCTTCGAGGCCTGCGGCATCCTTCGCGGTTTTCGTCACCATTTCCACGGATGCTTCAAAGGCGGGCAGCAGATTCATTCCCAAAGTCGCCTCGCCAACCGACCGGAGCGCGGCGTCGATGCCCTCGCCGCCTGCGGGCACGGGAGTCCCGCCGGTGGCCGAGTCGAAGTCCCGGACCAAGAACCAAGCGTGGAACTTGCGGCTCATCTCTTCGGCCTTCGCCAGCAGCGGCGAATGCGAGGCGCTTCCGGACTTCCAGCGGTCGATGGTTGCGCGGACGCCGGCGGGATCGCCCACCAGAGCCATGCCTCCTCCGAGGAGGGCTATGGTCATGGGCTCGCCGCCCTGGCCGGGCTTGGTCGCGAAGATCGGGACGCCTTGGTAGACGCTCTTCTCGCTGGTCACGAACGCCAGAAACGCGGGCGGGTGGTCCGGGTCGAACGGTCCGCGCAGGATGACTACCACCTGGCTCTTGCCGGGGGGCGGAACGGGCCTCATGCTGAAGACGACGTCCTTCATTTGGCTCAGGTCGACGCCGAGCATATCCCGCATCTGCTTCCAGGAGCGTTCGGACTGCTCGCGGTACTCCGGTGTCAGGAGTTCCTGATAGCGGCTGCCGGCGTAAGCGAGCCGGATCCGCTCAAAGCTCATGCCGCCGACGATGGGCGCGCCGGGGATGGCGAGTTCGAGGGGCGTGAGGCCGTCCGCTGCGGCGAGGCTGCCGGCAACCAGGACGGAGGTCAAGACAAGGGCCTTGATGCACATGGTGCAAGCATACACCACAGTCGGGTCCCTGAGATGCCAGAATAGTGACGATGAACCACCAGTCGCATCGCGAGGCGCCAATGACCACCGCCGAAACCCTCGCCGGAATCCGCAAGATCGCCGCTCTGGTGGTGGGCGACATTTGCCTGGATCACTGGTGCACCTACGATCCCGCCCTCTCCGAGCCCTCGCGCGAGACCGGGATCCCGACGGTGGGCGTCATGGGAGGCTACGTAAGCGCCGGCGCCGGCGGCACCGTCGCCAACAACCTGGCCTCGCTCAACGCCTACCGCGTCTCCGTGCTGGGCGTGCTGGGCGACGACGGGAACGGGTACGAGCTGAAGCGGGCGCTTCAGGCGCGCGGGATATCGCTCGATCTGCTGATCGAAGATCCGCAGCTCCCCACCTTTACTTATATGAAGCTGTTCGATTCGGAGAACGGGATCGAAGACCGCCCGCGCATCGATTTCATCCCGTTCCGGCCGCTGCCGGCGGGGGTGGAGCGCAAGGTGATGCAGCGCCTGGATTCGGCGATCGGCGGCGTCGACGTGGTCATCGTGGCGGACCACGCCAAGACCGAGCACGGCGGCGTGGTCACCCCCGGCGTGCGGAGCCTGCTGCGGACGCTGTCGCGGCGCCATCCCGATAAAGTCATCTGGGCCCATTCGCGCCGCCGCTCGGAGCACTTCCGCGGCATCGTCGTCAAGCCCAACCGCCAGGAGGCCGACGAGGCCTGCCTGCGGCTGTTCCACACGGTGGATTACGAACGCCTGCGCAACCACCTGGAGACGAATCTGATGATCGTCACGCGCGGCAGCGATGGCGCGCTGGTGGTGGAGCCCGGCCGCGAGACGGCGGTGATGACGGTTCCGGTAGCCAGGCCCGTGTATCCCTGCGGGGCGGGCGACAGCTTTTCGGCCGGCGCCGCGCTCGCACTCGCGGCGACCGGTTCGCCCATCGAGGCGGCGCGCTTCGGCAACCTGGTCTCGAGCGTGACCATCATGAAAGAGGGCACCGGGACGGCGTCGCCCGAAGAAGTGCTGGCCGCGGAGGCGGCGCTGCGGCAATGACTTTCCCCGAACGCTACGTCGAGCAAGTGCACGAAGCCATCGCCTCGCTCGATCTCGCGCGCGTAGAGCAGGCCATCGAGTGGTTCCAGGAGGCGCGCGCCTGCGGCCGGAATATCTTCGTCTGCGGCAACGGCGGCAGCGCCAGCACGGCCTCGCATTTCGCCACCGAATTACTCAAGGGCGCCAGTTACAACCGCGCCTCGCGCTTCCGCATCATGGCCCTCACGGATTCGCTCGCCACCATCACGGCCTACTCGAACGACGTCTCGTACGACTGCGTCTTCGCCGAGCAGTTGAAGAATTTCGCCGCGCCCGGCGACCTGGTGATGGGCCTCAGCAGCTCCGGCAATTCGGTGAACGTCATCCGCGCGATCGAATACGCGAATTCGATCGGCTGCCGTACGCTGGCGCTCACCGGACGCGGCGGCGGCATGCTGGGACCGCTGGCGCAGTTGAACATTGAAGTGCGCGCGCCCCACACCGGCCGCTCCGAGGACGCGCACATGGTGGTGTGTCACATCATCTGCTACTACTTCATGGAAGAGGAAAGGTAGCGCGGGGCGGTCCGCACTACGGCTTGATGACCACTTTGGCGGCGCCGTCTTCGTAGCGCTCGAGCATCTGGAAGGCGGCCTCGATCCGGTCGAGCGGCAGAGTGTGGGTGAGCAAGGGCGCGAAGAGGCTGCGGCGGTCGCCAAGCAGATGGAGCGCGGCCTCGGATTCGTTGTTCGACCGGCGCACGTTGAAAACCGCCAGCTCCTTACGGCGCATGGTGTGAAACTCCAGCGCCACGCGAGCCTCGGAGGGAATGCCGGTGATGACCAGGCGGCCGGCGTTGCGGGTGGCGTGAATCCCCTGATTCATGGACTCTCCGCGAGCGGTGCAATCGATGGCCGCGTCCACGCCCCGGCCGCCGGTGTCGCGCAGCAGCTCGCGAACCGGATCGACGGCAGCCGGATCGATGGCGGCATCGGCGCCCATCTTCAGAGCCAGCTCGCGGCGCGCCGTTACGGGCTCTATCGCCCAAATCCGCCCAGCGCCGGAGAGCCGCAGCATCGCGATGGTCAGCAATCCGATGGGGCCTGCACCAAAGACCGCAGCGCTCTCGCCCAGCCGCATGGCGGCGAATTGCATTGAGTGCAAGGCCACGGCGAGCGGCTCGAACAGCGTCCCTTCCTCCAGGCTCAGCGCAGGCGGAAGAGGCAGCAGGTTCGCGGCCGGCAGATTGACGCATTCACGAAAAAAACCGGGGTCCTGCGGCGTGCTCAAAAAACGGATGTTGGCGCAAACGTTGTGGCGGCCCGTCATGCAGAATTCGCAGTGATAGCAGTAGATGGCGGGTTCCAGAGCGGCCCGGTCGCCCGCGGACCAGCCGGAGACGCCGGGGCCGGCCTTGATGACCGTGCCCGCCGGCTCGTGGCCCAACACCATGGGATACGTGCAGGGAGTGTCGCCGATGGCGCCTTCGCTGAAATAGTGTAGATCGGACCCGCAGATGCCCACCGCGCCGACCTTCACCTGAATCTCCCCTGGACCGGGTTCGGCAGGGGCCGATTCGATCAGACGAAAACGACGAGGCTGGCACAGCTCGGCAACGCGCATGGCTCGGGCGCGCCCGCTACTTCTTGAAGAGTTGATCGAACGCGGCGCGGGCGTCGTTCGACGAACGCGGAGCGGTGGGCGCCGGAGACGCAGACAAACCCGTAGCCGTGGTATCGCGCGCCACGGTCACCCGCGGCGAGAACCACTCGCATCCGTTCGCCTGATCCTTCGACGCAATCCGCACCGGGATCGGTTTCAAGCATTGGAACCGCGTTGACGGCTCGAAGTGGGCGCACTGCTTGCAACAATGCAGCGGCACCCCGCACTTCGGGCAGTTGCCCTTGAAATCCGCGCCGTTGGGCAACGCCGTAGCGCAGTTATAACACCTGGAGGCGACTACCGTCTGCACCAGGCGCGGAAGCCTGGGCCCGGTGATGTCAATGGGTGGACGAGGGCCCTTCGGCCTCTCCTCGGGTCTCCGCACGCCATTCTCGCGGTCGGAGTCCATATAGCCCCGTTGTCTGTACTTCGGACCGTCTTCCATAAAAAGGATTCACGATCTCCTTTGGGGGTTCTTTCTTCATGTGGGCGTACACCACGGCTCTCCGTAGCGCGGAATTCGGGCTCGCCCACCCTTGGGACGCGGATACAAACTCTCTTACAGCAAAAGGTCTGAAGGGATTCTTGCGGGAAACCGAAGCGCTGGAGAGCGACAGGTTCGGAAACCCGCCTCAAGCTACACTCTACCACAACCAGTCAAGGATTTCCAGACGTCAAAAAGATAAAGGGGTGCGCCCTGTGGCAATTCTTACTGGCCGCAGCACTTTTTGTATTTCTTGCCGCTGCCGCAAGGGCAGGGATCGTTGCGGCCCACCTTGGCGAGGGCAGTACTCACGGCTCCTGCCTCCTGGCTCGTATCTTCTTCTTCACCCTCGCGACTTTCCTCGTTTTGAAACACCGGAGGCTGGCCATGCGCTTCAAGCCGGTCGTCGAGCGCTTTGCCGACGATCACGCCTTCCTTCTCGTCCAGGCTTCCCGCCAGGTCCTCGATCCGGGCATAGATCGCTCTCATGCGCGCCGGAGTGACCGGGCCGGGCGCCGCGAGTGAGTACGCGTAAAGCGCGGCGTCGCGCAGATCCTCGTCCTCGAACAGGCTTTCGATCCGGCCCAGCAGGGCGACCATACCGAACATGCCGGCAGCCGTGACCGCCTGCCGCCGCACGCCTAGATCGGGGTCGCCGAGCGCCTCCGGAATCCGGCTCTCAAACCGCCGGTCCCCGCTGTGCCACATTGCCTTGACGGCCTGTTCGCGCGCTTCGGGCCGCTCGTAGAACTCCAGGATCAGCCGCTGAAGCGCTTCGTCTTCCCGCGCTTCGTGGGCCAGCGCCACCAGCGCGCCCGCGCGCTCTTCGATGGGCGCCGTCACGTCCGCAGCGCGCGCCCGCACGGCTGTCTCGATCTGGGCGGGCTCGTGTATCCCCTCCAGGCACTCCCAGGCTACCGCGCGCACGCCCGTATCGGCATCGGTCCGCGCCACGTCAAAGACCCGGCGCGCGATCTCCACCGGCGGTTCGTCGAAGGTCAGCATCTTCACCGCGCGGAGCCGGTAGTCGGGGACGGGGCTGGCTAGAAACTCCAGCAGCTCGGCGGTTTCGAACGCGGCGAAATACGGCGAATCCTCTTCGGGATAAAGCGGCCAGATGTCGAACGGCTCCGGATGGGTCGTATCCGCGTGGTCGATTTCGCCGATCGCCGCTTCGATCTCCTGGCGCAGCCGTTCGTCGTCCGCAGCCCCGGCCAGCGCCTTTTCGAGCGCGGGCTTGGCCGCCGGATCGCCGTACAAGCCGAGCGCGATCGAGCCCTCCGCAACATCCGTCTGGAACAGATCGAGCAGCTTCTCCAGAATGCGCGGGTCCCGCACGCCGAGCCCAGCCAGGGTGAACCGCACGTCGGCCGCGCCGCTGCTTTCTTCGTACAGCGCGAGCAGCGTTTCCACCGGCGCGTCGCCCAACTCCACGAACGCCTCGGTCAATTCGTCGGGAAATTCGAAGCTGTAAGCCCGTGCATACTCCGCCAGGAAGGGCAACGAAGCGGGCGTCCGCAAATGGCGCGCGACGTCGAGCACGATCTCGTCCATGGGAACGCGCTCGTCCTCGCGCGTCTCCTGGAGGGTGTGGATGAAATCCGGAAAAACCGAGTCGCCCCGCTCGACGAGCGCGCGCACCAGCCGCTGATCGAGCGGGACGTAGCCTCGCTCCGCCTCCGCAAGAAGCTCAAAGACGGAGGCGTCCTGATACCGGTCGGGACTGAAGATCACGGGACGCTTACTCTTCTTCCCGGACCACCTGCACGACGATTTCCACCGTCACTTCGCGATGCAGGCGGATGGGAACCCGGTATTCGCCGAGCTGCTTGATGGGATCGGCCAACTGAATCTTGCGGCGTTCAATGTTGTAGTTCTGCCGCTCCAGCGCCTCGGCGATATCCTTGACGGTAACCGAGCCGAACAACTGCTCCGCCTCGCCGGCCTTCTGCGCGATGACCACCGTTACGCCGGCCATCATGTTCGCCAGGTCCTGCGCCGACGCCTGCTCTTTGGCCTCGCGCCGCACATGCGCCTGGCGCTCTTGTTCGACGATCTTCTTGTTGGCCTCGGTCGCCGCCACCGCCAGCTTCCTCGGCAGCAGGAAATTGCGCGCGTAGCCGCCGGCCACCTTCACCACCTGGCCGCGAACGCCTACTTTATCGACATCTTCTCTGAGAATGACTTCCATCTCGTTCCTCCCGGCTACTTCGGGCTGAAGGGCAGCAACGCGATGCTGCGCGCCTGCTTGATCGCTTCGGCCAGCCGCTTCTGGTGGGGCGTGCACACGCCCGAGAGCCGCCGCGGGATGATTTTGCCCCGCTCGGTGACGAACGAATTCAGCATGCGTACGTCTTTGTAGTTGATGTCGTCCACCTTTTCCACGCAGAACCGGCAAACCTTCTTGCGCCGGAAATACTGCTTGCGGGTGGCTCCCGACTTGTCCGTCCCGGTGGGCTGCTGAGAGCTGGGCACCGGCCTTCCGCGTCTTTCTTCCGCCATGGCTTATCCCTCCTTCTCCGCGGGCTCCGCCGGACTCGGCTCGCCGGGCGCTATCGTCACGGGCGTCGCCGGCACAGGAGCCGCAGCGGGACGGGCGGGGGCGGCGGCCATCGGTGCCGGCTTCCGCTTCGCTCGCTTTTCGCGCGCCTTCTTGCGCTTCTCGATCTTCTTCAACTTCTCGTCGATCCGTACCGTGATGGACTTCACCACCAGATCGGTCACGCGGAGCCGCCGCTCCATCTCTTTGACGGCGTCCGGGTCGGAGGTGATCTGGAACAGCACGTAGTAGCCTTCGTCGCGCTTGGCGACGCGATAGGCCAGCTTGCGGATGCCCCACTTATCGACTTTGTCAACCGTTCCGCCGGCCGAGACGATCACCTGCTTCATCTGCTCGATGAACGGGTCGATCTCTTCCTCGGTGGCGTCCGGCCTCACAATAAAGAGCTCTTCGTAGATCCTCATTCTTCCTCTTTTTCACCTTGGGCGCGACGATTGAATCTCGTCATGGCCTTTTCGGCGCCTTCGGAGACGATGGAGGCCACCGCCTGTGCCGCTAAGCCCAGGAAGTCCTCCAATTCTTCTTGTTGCCCTCGCCGCAGCGGCTTGAGCAAATAATCGGGCTCGGCCCGGGCCGCGCCGAGGTTGATCCCCAGCCGCACCCGGATAAACTCGTCCGTCCCGATCGCGGCGATCACCGACTCCATGCCGTGATGGCCGCCCGCCGATCCCCGCTGCCGTATACGCAGCGAACCCCACGGCAGGTTGTGGTCGTCGTAGACCACGATGAGGTTGCCCGGCCCCAGCACGTTCTTCTCGAGCAGCAGCCGCACCGCGCCGCCACTGCGATTCATGTACTCCTGGGGCTCCGCAAGGAGGACCGCCTGGCCTTCCAACTCCGCCTGGCCCACACGGGCGCCCGAATCCTTCCGCTTCACCTTCGTCTTCGCCTGCGCGGCCAGCAAATCGACCACCATGAAGCCGAGGTTGTGCGGCGAAAGTGCGTACTCCGGATCCGGATTGCCCAAGCCGGCTATCAGCCACGATACCATTCTTCGCCAGGGTGACAGGCCGGGGGCCTGTCCGCGGGGACGCTACTTCTTCTTCCCCTTGGTCTCGGGCTCCTTCTTCCCCTTGCCTTCGGCCTCGCCCTTCTTTCCCTTGCCTTCGGCCTCGGGCTCCTCGTCCTTCTTGCCCTTCTTGATGACCTCGGGCTCGGCAGCGGCTCCCGCCTCGGGCGTTGCCGCAGCTTCCGGCGCGGCCTCGGCCGGCTTCTCTTCCTCGACGATGCGCAGCGCCACCACGTGAGCGATGACGTTCTCCGGCGCGCTCACCAGCTTGATCTCCGCAGGCATCGCAATCTCGCCCGCGCGAACGCTCTGGCCCATCATCAGCTCGGTAACATCCACGGTGAAGTGCCCGGGGATGTCGTCCGGCAAGCACTCGATCTCGATCTCGCGCGTCACCAGCTCGAGCAGGCCGTCCTGCTGCTTGACGCCCTTGGCTTCGCCCTGCGTCAGCACGGGCACCGAGACCGTGATGCGCTTGGTCAGGTCGATGCGTTTCAGATCCACGTGCAGCAGCGTGTCTTTCATCGGGTCGTACTGCCAGTCCACCACCATCGCCGGCGTGGTGCCGCCGTCCCGCAGGGCGACGTCGAAGATGGTGTTGTGGCCGGTCTTGCTGTGCAGGATGCGCTCGACTTCCTTCGGGCTCACCGCCACCGCCACCGGCTCCTGAAACGCGCCGTAAACGATTGCGGGGATCAGGCCCCGCTGCCGCAGCCGCCGCGATTCGTTCTTCCCTCGCGAAGCGCGCGGCTCGGCCGCGATAGAAATCTCTCTTGCCATATCCAAACTCCTTTCAACCGCCGGGTCGCAAGTCCGCCCTAGGGACGTGGGTTGCGTAGGCCGGAAAAAACAACAAAACACGTTGGCCACGAATGAACACGCATGAACACGAATAAGGACCCCTGCTTGCTATTCGTGTCTATTCGCGTTCATTCGTGGCCCAAACTCTTCCTCGCTGCCATTTCCAAATTTCTTTCAACCACCGGGTCGCAAGTCCGCCCTAAGGACGTGGGTTGCGTAGGCCGGAAAAACAACAAAACACCTTGGCCACGAATGAACACGCATGAACACGAATAAGAACTCCTGCTTTGCTATTCGTGTCTATTCGTGTTCATTCGTGGCCCAAACTCTTCCTCAAACAAACAGCCTGCTGACGCTCGTCTCCTCGTGAATCGATTGAATGGCCCGCGCTAGCAGCGGAGCCACCGAAAGCGTCCGGATCTTCTGGCACCGGCGCGCTTCCTCGCAAAGGGGGATCGAATCGGTCAGCACCACTTCCTGAATTCTCGAATTCGTAATGCGATCCACCGCCGGCGGCGACAGCACCGCGTGCGTAGCGGCGGCAACCACGCTGGCCGCGCCTGCCTTCAGCAGGGCTTCGGCACCGTTGATCAGCGTGCCCGCCGTGTCGATGAGGTCGTCCACGATCATGCACTCCCGGCCCTCGACGTCGCCGATGATGTGCACCACTTCCGCCACGTTCACGTCGTCGCGGCGCTTGTCGAGGATGGCCAGCGGCACGTTCATCCGCTTGGCGAAGGCGCGCGCCCGCTCCACGCCGCCCGCATCGGGCGAAACCACTATGGTGTTCGAGGTCTGGCGCGCCCGCATGTGTTCGATCATCACCGGCATCGCGAACAGATGGTCCACCGGAACGTCGAAGAATCCCTGAATCTGCGCTGCGTGCAAATCGAGAGCCAGAATGCGATCCGCGCCGGCCCGCTCCAGCAGCTTGGCCACCAGCTTGGCCGAGATCGGAACGCGGGGCTTGTCCTTGCGATCCTGCCGCGCGTAGCCGTAATAGGGCAGCACCGCCGTGATGCGGTCCGCCGATGCCCGGCGCAGCGCGTCGATCATCAGCAGCAGCTCCATCAGGTTCCGGTCTACCGGTTTCGAGGTCGGCTGGACCACAAACACATCGGCGCCGCGCACGTTCTCCTGGATCTGAAGATAGATTTCGCCATCGGCGAAATTCTTCACCGACGCGGCGCTCAGCGGCAGCGGCAGACACTCGCAAATCTCCCTGGACAGCGCCGGATTGGCGTTCCCGGTAAAAATTTTGATGCGTTCAGGATCCATCATGCGTACCGGCTTTGCGGCGGCCATACCCTTTCCGCGACGTGCGCTCCCAACTCGCGCCACCATCGGGCGCGATACCCGGCCCGTGTTACGAGCCGAACCGGGAGCGCGAGCTCCTTTCCCAATACTTCACACGCGCGCCGGGCTTGTTCCCGGCCGCTAAAAACGCCGAACAGCGCAGAGCCACTCCCACTGAGCATAGCGGGGGACGCTCCGAGTCTTTCGAGTTGCCGTTTGAGCGCCCTCAGGCGCGGATACCTCGCGAAAACCACGGCCTCGAAGTCGTTACCGCCAAGGCTTTCGGAGTAAGACCGCCCTCGGTCCCAAACGCTAGACTGGAAAACACTTATGATACTTTGCGCCGCGCCCGAAGTCAACTCGGGCCGCGCCAGGTCGCGATACGCCTCCGCGGTCGAGACGTGAATTCCCGGCGTCACCAACACGCCCCAAGCCGCTGGCAGGCCGGGCAGCGGGTAGATCTCCGTTCCGCGGCCCAGGCCGGCCGCGGCCCCGCCCAGCAGGAAGAAAGGCACGTCGCTGCCGATCGCGGCCGCCAGTTCGATCCTCTTGTCCATCTCCAGCACCTTGCCCGCCAGCGCCGGGAGCGCCAGCAGCACGGCCGCGGCATCGCTCGATCCGCCGCCCAGTCCCCCGCCCATCGGAATCCGTTTCTTCAGGCGCATCTCCACCCGGCCCGCCGCCCGCATCGCCTCGAGCGCCAGCGCGGCCGCGCGCTCCATGGTGTTGCAGCCCGGAATCTCCACGTCCGCCGTCACCGAGATCGCGGTCCGCCGCCCGGGCGTGAACCGTATGTCGATGGTATCGGCCAGCGAGATCGTCTGGAAGACCGTGCGCAGTTCATGGTAGCCGTCGCTCCGCCGGCCGAGCACGCGCAGCTCCAGATTCACTTTGGCCTGCGCCCGCACACGCGCGCTTCGCGCCTCCATCTTCACTTCTCGTAGGCCAGCAGCGAGAAGACGTCGGTGCCTTCGAGCTTCGCCCGGCCGTTGAGGAACAGCAGCTCGATCACGAAGGCCACGCCCGCCGCGCGCGCCCCCAGGCTCTCGGTCAACTGTATGGCCGCACGAGCCGTTCCGCCCGTGGCCAGCAGGTCGTCCACGATCAGCACCTTCTGCCCGGCGTGGACCGCGTCCCGATGAATCTCCAGACTGTCGCTGCCGTATTCGAGATCGTACCGGACGCTGGCCGTCGCCGCCGGCAGCTTCTTGGGCTTGCGCACCGGCACGAAACCGGTGCCGAGCGCATAGGCGAGCGCCGGGCCGAAGATAAAGCCCCGCGCCTCGATCCCCAGGATGATGTCGATCCCGGAGCGCTCGTAGTGCGCCTTAAGCGCGTCAATCACCGCTCGGAAGCCATCTTTGTCCTTGAGCAGCGTCGTGATGTCGTAGAAGAGGATGCCCGGCTTGGGGAAGTCCGGCACCTCGCGAATCAGTTTCTTGAGATCGGGAACAGCTAGCAGTTCGCTCATGAGAAATACTCGATTCGAAAATCGTTCAAGTCCTCTACCGCCGCGTCCATCTCCTGGACGCCGCGCACCTCGGCCATCCGCGGGCCTTTCCACATGTACCCGGACATCGCGGCCAGTTGATCGGCCGTGCCCACGGCGTACACCTCCACGCGCCCGTCATCCAGGTTGCGCGCGTAGCCGCCCACGCCCAGCTCCGCCGCCACGCTCTCGGCAAAGTACCGGAACCCGACGCCCTGCACCCGCCCTTGAATGAAGTACCGCCGCGCAGCCAGCGGCCCAGTCTTCTTCGCGCGGGGCATAGAGTTCTATCGTAGCCCCTATTGCGTATACTGGGCACGAGTCTCGAGCCCACGACTGGACTTCCCACTCAGGAGGTGTTCATTGAATCGAAAAATGTTCATGGCCGTTACGGCGGGGCTGGTGCTTGCGGCCTTCGCCGCGGCTCAGAATCCACCGGAGAAGAAGCGTCCGGCGAACGCCTTTCAGCCCGCCCACGAGCTTGCCGATGCTCTGTCCCAGCGTTTGAGCAGTGAACTGCATGTGAAGACGGTTGTCGGCGAGCCCGTGAAAGTCGGGTCGGTCACCCTGATACCGATCCTGATGGTCGATGTGCACTTCGGGGGCGGAGGTGTCGCGGCCCCAGGCAGCCAACCGGTTGCGCCGCCGCAAGCCCCGGGAATCAGTGGCGATGGGTTCTTCATGAGCGGCGAAGCCCGGCCCCTGGGATTCGTCGCCATCACCAAAAAGGGAACCCGCTTCATTAGCGTCGCGAAGGCGCCCGCTAAGTAAGGAGTCCATCATGAAGACGACGCGAAATCTCGTTTTGCTGACGCTTTCTCTGATTCTGCCGGGCGTGCCTGGAAGAGCTCAAGCTCCTTTGACCAAGCCGCTGGCCGATTTCGACAAGATGGTCTCGCAACTGAAGCCCAGCAGCGTGATTGGAGAACCCATTCGCGCGGGCGACACCGCAGTCATTCCCTTCGCCTCGATCAAGTTTGGCCTGGGCGGTGGCGGAGCGATGATGGGTTTCGGCGGCGGCATGGGCGGCGAAGTGGTGCCGCTCGGGATCCTGATCGTGGAGGGCGATGACGTTCGCGTGGAACTATTCCCGGAGCGAGAAGAGAAGACGAGTGTCTTCCAACAGATCCTGAAGGCCTTCCTGGACCGGAAAGTGGTGGTCATGGTGAACGGCCTGAACCTCGGTCATTTCAATGGGGACGTTCAGGACCTGGCTCCCCTGCTCTCCCAGATGATGGGACAAACGACGTACGTGGTTAACGCACTGAACGTGGGGCATCTGGCTGAACCGGCTTCCTCCGCATCCTCAACCAAAGGCGCCTCACCGGACGAACTGAAGAAACTCATCGACGCAAAGAAGTATCCCGAGGCCCTCCTCATGGCGGACGCGCTGATCGCCAAGGACCCGAAAAGCGCCGGCGCCCATGTATGGAAAGGCCGCATCATGGGAAGCCTGGCCACGGGTAATCCGGCAGACATGATGAAGTACGGAATGGGCGCCATGGCGGAATTCGAAAAGGCTCTGGCGCTCGACCCAAGCAACCCGGATGCGCATCTGGGCCGGGGTGTGGGCCGGTTGATGGCCCCTCCTGGCTTCGGTGGCGACCTGGACGGCGCCATCGCGGACTTCGAGGCGGCCCTGGCCAAGGAGCAATCTCCCGAAGGCTACTACTATCTCGGCGAGGCCTTGAGGAAGAAGGGTTCGAACGACAAAGCCGCCACAGCCTTCAAGAAGGCGCTTGAACTAAAGCCGAATTATCCGGAGGCATCGAACGCTTTGGCGGCCATGAAGTGAAGCGGGCGCCGGCGGCGCTTCTCCACCGCAGGCCAGCATAGTCGGGACGGGCTGACCATCTGTAGGGAGGTCCGTCCCCATCCCTCCCCTCCGTGGTTTAATCGTTTCATGAGGCCCGTTTCCATTCTGTTGCTCGCCGGCTTGGCTGCATGGGCCGCCAATCCACCCCGGCCCGACCGGACGGCCGTCGGCTCGCCCAGCGCCCCCATCACCATCGAGGTGTTCAGCGATTTCGAGTGCCCGGCCTGCAAGACCCTACACGATCAGACCCTCCCTTCGCTTCTCAAGGACTACGTCGCTGCGGGCAAGGTCTATCTCATCCACCGGGAGTTTCCTCTGCCCCAGCACACTTACTCCCGCCTGGCCGCCACTTACGCCCTGGCCGCGGCGCGCATCGGCAAATACGCAGAGGTCGCGGACCGCCTATTCCTGCACCAGGTTGAATGGGCCGCGAGCGGCGACGTCGATGGCACCGTGTGCCGCGGCCTCACTCCCACGGAGGCGGCGGCGGTCCGCGCTGCAGTGAAGGACCCCAGCATCGCCGCCGAGATCCAGCACGACGTGGACATGGGCCAGCGCTTAGGCCTTCGCCAGACTCCGACCATGATCATCCGGCACGGCTCGACGTCTTACCCTTGGCCCGGCGCGGTCGATTACGAGTTACTACGCAGTTACTTGGACAGTGAGTTGAAGTAACATGGCCCGCTGGCTTAAGTTGCTCCTCCGGCTGGCGCTCGGCGTCATTTTTGTCTACTCGGCGTGGACCAAGCTGCGCGAGCCCTGGCAACTGTTCGCCAACGCGGTGGCCGATTACGCGCTGTTGCCGATGTGGGGCGTCAAGCTTGTCGCGCGCACCCTGCCCTGGGCGGAACTGCTCATCGGCCTGCTCCTCCTCTCGGGCCGCTTCCTCCGCACGGCTTCGATCGCCGCCTCGGCTCTGCTGCTCGGGTTTTTCGCGGTCATGGTGCGCACCTACGCGAGCGGCATCCAGATCGAATGCGGCTGCTTCGGACCCGGCGACATCATCTCGCCCCGCTCGCTCGCGCGCGATGGCAGCCTGCTTCTGGCCGCGCTCTGCCTGGCCGGGATGGCAGTCTGGGGCGCGCGGCAAACCGCCAAAGTCCGCTGAACCCTGCGCAGCAGGCGCTAAAATCGAGCTATGCCCTTCCCCATTCACCGCATGAGGCGGCTGCGCTCGAGCGAGCCCATGCGCGGCCTGGTGCGCGAAACCCATCTGGAGCCCTCGCAGTTCATCCTGCCTCTCTTCGTTTGCCCCGGAAAGGGAGTGCGGCGGGAGATCGCCTCGATGCCCGGCCACGCCCAGCTCTCCGTGGAACAGGCGGTGCGCGAGGCGGTCGAAGCGCAGTCACTCGGGCTCGGCGGCGTCCTCCTGTTCGGCATCCCGGAGAAGAAGGACGAGAACGCCACCGAGGCCTGGTCCGACGACGGCATCGTGCAGCGCGCCATCCGCGCCATCAAGCTCGAAGCGCCCAACCTGCTGGTGATCACCGACGTCTGCAACTGCGAGTACACCAGCCACGGGCATTGCGGGAAGGTGGTGGATGGGGAAGTGGATAACGATGCGACGCTCGACTGGCTCGCCAAGGGCGCGGTCTCTCACGCGCGCGCCGGTGCGGACATCGTGGCGCCTTCAGACATGATGGACGGCCGGGTCGCCGCCATCCGCCGCGCCCTCGATGCCGCGGGTTTCCTGAACACGCCCATCCTCTCCTACGCCGCCAAGTTCGCCTCGGTGTTCTACGGGCCCTTTCGCGACGCTGCGGAATCCGCGCCGCAGTTCGGCGACCGGCGCAGTTATCAGATGGACCCGTCGAACGGCCGCGAGGCGCTCCGGGAAATCGAGCTGGACCTCGAAGAGGGCGCCGACATGATTATGGTGAAGCCGGCCATGCCCTACCTGGACATCATCCGCCAGGCCCGCGACCGCTGGGACGTGCCCATCGCGGCGTACCAGGTGAGCGGTGAGTACAGCATGATTATGGCGGCCGCCCGCGATGGCTGGATCGATTGCCAGCGCGCCATGCTCGAATCGCTTACCGCGATCCGCCGCGCCGGCGCCGGCATTGTGATCACTTACTTCGCCAAGCAGGCCGCCGCCCTCATTCACCCCGCGGACCGATGATGCCGTCCTACGCGAGCGCTTTGGCTGCCTTGCGGAAATCGGCCGCGTCCACGGCGATCAGCGCGCCGTAAGAGCCCGCGCCGCTGCACAGAGCGTGCAACGATACGACGTTGATGCCTTTACCGGCCAGCTTGCCCATGATGTCGGCGCCCACGCCCGGCCGGTCCGTTCCCGTCACCAGGAGGCCCTTCTGCTTCCTGCCGAGCGCCACGCCCGCCTTCTTCGCGATCGGTCCCAGGTTCGTGGCCTTCTCATCCACGATGAGGACGATCTCGGTCTTCCGGGCCGACTTCCGATAGCCCAGGAATCCGGTCAGGCTCACTCCGGCATCCTTCACGGCGCCGAGGATGCTCGCCCCTTCTCCCGCCTTGTTCGGAATCTCGCCGATGTAGTAACTAACCTTCTGTATCTTGTCAGCCATGAATCTCTCCTTGATCTCGCGGCCGTGGCCGCCGTCTGAAAACAAACCTAGGTGTGTTTGTTTAATAGTACGGCGGCGCCAACGGCCCGGTCAAGGCGACTACGGATTCTGCTGCGCCGGATACCGCACCACGGTCAGATTCCGCAGCGTGACGGTGTCGGTGGTCGAGCCGGCCATGTGGCCCAGGAACGATATGGTGAGCGGCGCGGTCAGCGAATCGGTGGCGTTGCCTGCCGATGCCGCGAACGCCAGCACCGCACCCCAGCTCTCCACTCTCCACCGGGTTCCGCTGGTGCTGACACCGGCATCGAGCCGCCCTCCCGCGGCCGTTTCACCAGACGTGGCGGAGCGGGAGACCACCGTGCTCGCGCCCCAATTGACCTGCAAGGTGAAGCCCGTGGTTGTGCCCTCGTGGGAGTAGTCGAAGCGGATGTCGGCGCGGTCGCCCGGCTGTAGGAATCCCGCCGGCACGGTGCACGTGCCCAAGGTGGTCAGCGTCGTCGAGCTGGTCGCCGTGCCGGTCGTGCTGCACAACACCTGCGGCGCGGTATGCACCTCCCCGCCCTCGGCCGTCTTATGCGCCAGCGACGCAGTGTTGTACCAGGCGTCGCCGTCCGTGCGCGTGCTCGGATCGGTTGCGCTGCCCGCATCCTCCCAAGCCGCGCGCGTCGTCGAAGTCGCTGCACGGAACGACGGCCCCACAAGGTTGCCGTTCGAGTCCACGTAAGCCATCTGGTTGCCGGAAGGGTTCAGCCACTGCTGGAGCGGCGTGCTCCCCTGCCCCTGACCGGCGCGAACGATCAGCGTGGTCGATCCCACCGACGCCTGCGAGTCCCACAGATACAGCGTCGTGGAGTCGGCGTTGTTACCCACCGACAGTCTCCGGTTCCCGTTGTCCCACGAAAGCTGCGCGCTATTCTGCGCCAAGTTGCCGTTCCCATCGATAAACGTGATCGAGCCCTGAGGAAACGCCGTATACAGGCACGTGTTCCAAACCGCATCGGCGCCGTTCGACATCAGGCAGCGGTTGGCCGGCCCGAGCGGAAGCCGCGCCCACAGCGTCGGCGACGTCCCCTGCCCCACAATCAAGTCGCCGCGCGTGGGCGAGGCCGCGGACGTGTCGCCGTGAGCCGAGCTGAGCAGATTGTGAGCGAGCGGATTCCGTGAGTCCGCGAGTCGCGAGTCCAGCCCTGTGACGTAAAGGTTGGTAGCCGAAGGCGACCCGGCCGTTCCTGCCAGCGCTGCTTTCTGCCCCGAGGTGGGATCGTTGATGTTCGAATGTGTCGGGTAATTCAAGGCCAGTTTGTATTCCTCGATCCCCGCCGTCGCCGAGACGTTAGCGTCCACGATCACCCCCGCCGCCAAAGTGGGATTCGGAAAGTAACCGCTCAGCGCTCCGCCGGCCTGCCCCGTCGGGTTGCCTGGGTTGGCCAGCCGATAACTCGCAACCAGAGCGTCTCCGCTGAGCGGCACCGAGGCCGGCGCGAACGTGATGGTGTTGCCGGCCACCGAGTAGTCGCCGTTCTGCTGCTCGAGCATGCCGTTGCGATAGAGCGCGAGGCTCGTCGCGGGGCTGGGCGGATTGGCCAGTGTGAACACCGCGTTCGTGCCGTTGATCAACCCGGCCGGCGTTTCGCCGTCGATGAAGCCGGGGCCAGATCCGGACACTCCGCACGGCCCGGACGTGCCGTTGACCCGCACGCAATCGGTCGAGTTGCCGCTGATCGCCTCGAGCAGGCCTTGCGCGTCGATCGCGACGGCCGCCGACGGCGCGTACGCGGCGCCTCTCTCCGGCCGCATGGCCAGATCCGTCAGCAGGCCCACCACGGAGGATTCAGGCACCGTCGTGTCCTGACTCGGCGGCGTCGTCCCGCCACCGCCGTTCCCCGATGAACCGCCCGCTGTGACGCGAACATCGGCCAGCCCCAACGGCGTCGCGCTCACCGGAACCACCCACATTTCCTGAAACTGGAACTTGCCGTTGCTGACGTAGCGCACCGCGTAACTCGACCCGTTGGCGTTCGGCACTAACTGCACGTAGAGCACGCCATTCACGATCGGAACCGTCAAGTTACTGGTCGCGATGTTCGACGAATCCGCGGCCTCAAAGCTTTGCCAATTGATCAGCACGAAGCCGCTGAACGGCGTCCCATCGGCCGTGTACAGGGTATCCTGAATGGTCGTCAGCGCCGGGTCCGCCCATGCGAGCGCCAACCCGAACGCCATCCCCACCAGCAGTCGTAGCTTCCAGCCGCGTCCAAACATCGTTAGCCTCCTAAGAAAAAAGGGGCTCGGACCCACCCAATAGTCCGAGCCCGATCGCGCACCCAACACCGGCTTCAGTGTAAGGGCACGCTTCCGCCGAGGCCGGCCCTCGGAAGGTTGTAAGTGGAAGCTAGGAGGGGACTAATTATTCGCGCAAGGCCGTCAACGGCATCGAACCCGGGCCCGAATCCGCCGCTCGTTCCGCCAGGCGTTATGATCTACGTAGAGAGGGGAAGGAATGCTACACAAAATCGAAGCCCGGAAATTTGACACCATCATGAAGGATCTGGACGGCATCTCCGCCCGGACGATGACGGAGCACTACAAGCTCTATCAAGGCTACGTCAACAAGTACAACGAGGTCATGGGCAAGCTCGCCACGGTGGACCGTGCCTCGGCCAATCAAACCTTCAGCGATATCCGCTCGCTTAAGGTGGACCTGACCTTCGCCATCGGCGGCGTGAAGAACCACGAGCTCTACTTCGGCCACCTGGGCGGCAAGGGCGGCACGCCGCCTACCGAGATCAAGAACGAGATCGACAAGCACTTCGGTTCGGTGGAGCAGTGGATGGCCGATCTGAAAGCTACGGGCATGGCCTCCCGCGGCTGGGCCTGGACCGCCTGGGACCGCGACTGGAACTACCTGTTCAACTACTCCGGCGACGCACAGAACTCATATCCGGTCTGGAACGCCACGCCCATCGTCGGGCTCGACGTCTACGAGCACGCCTACTACATCGATTTCGGCACCGCCCGCGCGAACTACATCGACACGTTTTTCAAGAACATCGAGTGGAGCGCCGTAGGCGAGAACCTCGAAAGAGCCCGCAGCCGCGCCTCGCACGCGTGAGCCCGGTTTTCCCGCAGCCGCCGGCGCGGAGTCCGCACTCCCGCCGGCGGCCGGGCCTTCGATTATTGGCTGGTGCCCAGCTTCTCGGCGATGGCTTTCGCCTGGAGGAAATAGGAGCAGGTAGTCGGGCCCGCCGGCCTTCGAATCCGTGCCGGACATGTTGAAACCGCCGAACGGATGCGCGCCCACCATCGCGCCGGTGCACTTCCGGTTGAAGTAGAGATTGCCGGCAAAGAACTCCGCGGCCGCGCGCCGGATCTTGTCGCGGTTCTTCGTGTAGACCGCGCCGGTGAGCCCATACTCGGTCGCATTGGCAAGATCGAGCGCCTCGTCGAAGTCCTTCGCGCGAGTAACCGCCAGCACGGGGCCGAAGATCTCCTCTTTGAAAATGACGGCGTCTCGAGCCACATCGGCAATCACGGTGGGCCGTATGAAGTAGCCATCGCCCTCCGCCGCCGCGCCACCCGCGATCAGCCGCCCTTCGCGCTTCCCGGTTTCGATGTAGTCGGAGGATCGACTGCCGCGAACGCTCGTTGATCACCGGCCCCATATAGTTCGAGGGCTCCTCGGCCGGGCCCACCTTGATCGCTTCGACCTTGCGGCCGAGTTTCTCGAGGAATTCATCGTAGACCGCCGCATCCACGATAGCCCGTGAGCACGCCGAGCACTTCTGGCCCTGATAGCCGAATGCCGAAACCAACACGCCCGTCACGGCCGCATCGAGGTCGGCTTCGCGATCCACGATGATCGCGTCCTTGCCGCCCATCTCCACCACCACGCGCTTGATCCACACCTGCCCCGGCTGCGTCTTCGCGGCCAGTTCATTGATCCGCAGCCCTACCTCTTTCGATCCCGTGAACGACACGAAGCGCGTCTTGGGATGCTGGACCAGAACGTCGCCGACCACCGATCCGCTGCCCGCCAGGAACGAGAAGCTGCGCTCGGGAAAACCGGCCTCGCGCAGCACCTCGGCGAACTTCGCCGCAATCGTCGGCGTGTCGCTCGATGGCTTCATGATCACCGTGTTGCCTGTGACCAGCGCCGCGGTGGTCATGCCCACCAGGATCGCGAGCGGAAAATTCCAAGGTGGAATCACGACGCCGACGCCTAACGGCACGTACACCAGTTCGTCGCGCTCGCCCGGCAATTGATGCAGACCCGGCGGCGCGGCCAGCCGCAGCATTTCGCGCGCGTAAAACTCGCAGAAATCGACGGCCTCGGAAACGTCGGCCTCGGCCTCCGCCCAGGTCTTGCCGGCTTCATGGACCAGCCAGGCGTCGAATTCCAGCTTGCGCGCGCGCAGGATGGCCGCCGCACGCAGCAGCATGGCGACGCGAATCGCGGCCGGCGTGCGGCTCCATTCCGGAAAGAAGGCGTGCGCCTCTTCCACCGCCCGCAGCGCCAGCTCCGGCGTAGCCTTCTGGTGAATTCCGGCGATTTCGGCCGGATGCGATGGGTTCAGCGATTTCAGCTTCTCCCGAGTCTTCAGGCGCTGACCGCCGATCGATAGCTCGTACTCGCGGCCGAACTGGGCGCGCACTTCCTCAAGCGCGCGCTCCATCGCCGCGCGATTCTCCGGTATCGAGAAATCGGCATAGGACTCGTTCTCGAAGGCGGCCAGGCCCTCGGCTGGGACCGCGGTTTCCACAGTCATTCGAATAGACCCTTTAGCTCTTCGCTGTACGGCGGCTGGGGTCGAAGACGCCGGCCGCGCCGGCTGCCATCGTCGCGCCTTTGCGATACACGCCGCGCGCCGCGTCCGCGACGGATTCGCCAGCCCCGACCACCTTATCCCGGACCTGCCCGCCCGCCTCCACCACGGCGTCACGGGCATCCTCGGCCTTCCTGCGGATCAGCTTTCGCGTCTCCTTCCCCGATCCAGGAGCGTACAGCAGCGCAATCGCGGCGCCCGCCGCCACGCCGGCGAGAAGCCATCCAACTCTTTCTGCAGTCTTCATGATGTGCGTACCCCTCGGCTTCATTCTACACCGGTGCGTCGAACAGTCCCGTTTTTTGTGACCAAAGTCATAGAATGGTTCGCAGCGGTCATTTAGGGTGGTCGAAGGATGAGGAAACTCTGGATTAGCGCGGTCATCGTATTGTCGTTTTCCTTCGGCGTCCTCGGATGGATCGGGACGCGTATCTATCAACAAATGCCTCCAATTCCCAGCCAGGTGCTATCCACCGACGGCCGGGAATTGATCGGGAACGGCGAGATTGGCCGGGGGCAGAATGTGTGGCAGGCCCTGGGCGGGATGGAGGTCGGTTCCATCTGGGGGCACGGCAGCTACGTAGCTCCGGATTGGACCGCCGACTGGCTGCATCGGGAAGCGGTCTTCGTTCTCAACGAGTGGTCGCAGTCGCTCTACAACTCCAGTTACGACAAGCTCTCCCCGGAGCGGCGCGGCGGTCTCCAGGCCCGGCTTCAGCAGATGTATCGAACCAATACTTACGATCCGGCCACCGGAATCATCCGCATCGATCCCGTGCGGGCACGCGCCTACCTGGCCTGCGGGGCGCACTACTCGGACGTCTTCATGAAAGGCGAGGCGGGCTACGCCATCCCCGCCGGCACAGTTAGAGACCCGGTGCAGATGCAAGAGTTGGCGTCCTTCATTTTCTGGACCGCCTGGGCAGCCTCCACCAACCGGCCCCACGACCGCATCACTTACACCAGCAACTGGCCGTTCGAGCCACTCGTCGGCAACCGCCCCACCGGGGAGGCCGTTATGTGGACCGGCGTGAGCATCATCATGTTGCTGGCCGGGCTCTCCGCCATGGTGGTCTGGTACGCCACCCAGACCCGCGAACCGGACACGTCGCCTCTGCCGGCGGAGGATCCTTTGATGACCTGGCGCGCCACCCCCTCGCAGAGGGCCGTGCTGAAGTACTTCTGGGTGGTCGCCGCGCTGTTCCTGGTCCAGATCGCGATGGGAATCGTGACGGCGCACTACGGCGTGGAGGGCGGCGGCTTCTATGGCTTTCCGCTCGCGAAGTGGATGCCCTACAGCGTGACCCGCACCTGGCACATTCAGACGGGCCTGTTCTGGATCGCGACGGCGTGGCTGGCGGCGGGGTTATTCATCGGTCCGCTGGTCAGCGGCGTCGAGCCCAAAGGGCAGAAACTCGGCGTCAACGCGCTGTTTGTCGCGCTACTCATCATTGTGGCCGGATCTCTGGCCGGCGAGTGGCTGAGCATCAAGGGCAAGTTGACGGGCTCGGCTTCGTTCCTGTGGGGCCACCAGGGTTACGAGTACATCGATCTGGGCCGCATATGGCAGTTGCTGCTCTTCATCGGACTGCTGTTCTGGTTCTTCCTGGTGGTGCGCGCGGTCCGGCCGGCGCTCAAGACCGGCGGCCCCGACCAGCGTCAGTTGCTCTGGGTTTTCGTCCTTTCCGCCGGGGCCATCGGCCTGTTCTACGGCGCCGGCCTGAACTGGGGACAGCACACCAACCTGTCGCTGGTCGAATACTGGCGCTGGTGGGTGGTTCACCTTTGGGTGGAAGGCTTCTTCGAAGTGTTCGCAACCGCGGTGATCGCCTTCTTCTTCGCCCGCCTGGGCCTGATTCGTCCCGGCCTGGCGGCGAAATCCGCGTTGCTCTCCGGCATCATTTACCTGGCCGGCGGAATCATCGGCACCTGTCACCATCTCTACTTCTCCGGGACGCCCACGGTGGCTCTGGCCTGGGGCTCGGTGTTCAGCGCGCTTGAGGTTGTGCCGCTGGTGCTGATCGCCTTCACCGCCCTCGAAGACCTGCGGCGCGGGAACCTCACGGTTTGGGCGGACCGTTATCGCTGGCCCATCCGCTTCTTCGTTGCGGTGGGCTTTTGGAACATGGTGGGCGCCGGCTTGTTCGGCTTCATGATCAACCCGCCCATCGCGCTCTACTTCATGCAGGGGCTCAACACCACGCCGCTGCACGGCCACGCCGCCCTGTTCGGCGTCTACGGCATGTTGGGCGCGGGCCTCATGCTGGTCTGTCTGCGCGCGCTCGAGCCGGGCGTCGTGTGGAACCAGCGCTGGCTTACGATCGCCTTCTGGGGCATGAACGCCGGGCTTTTCGCGATGTGCGTGGGCAGCCTGCTGCCCGTGGGGCTCCGGCAGACGTGGGCTTCGGTGGACCGCGGCTACTGGTACGCTCGCAGCCACGAATTCCTCGGAACTCCGCTCATGCAAACCCTGCGGTGGATGCGCATTCCGGGCGATACGATCTTCGCCATCGGCGCCCTGGCGCTGGTGATTTTCGTTTTCACCACGCGGCCGCGGAAGGCTTGAAGCGGCGGTTCCTCACCCGGCCCGCGTGCCATCCGGAACGGGCCGTTCGGGGACGGCCAGCGCGGGCGCAATCCCGTCGGCGTAGCCCAGGTCGAAGAGCATCCCTTCCGAGAGCACGCCGCGCATCCGCCTCGGTTCCAGGTTGACCACGAACAGGGCTTGAGTGCCTTCGATCTCGCGCGGGTTCGCGCGCTCCTGCCTCATACCGGCCACAATGGTCCGCTTGTGATCGCCGAAGTTGACCGTCAGCGCGACCAGCCGGTCCGAGCCCTCGATATCCGCGACGGCGTCAATCGTCCCCACGCGAATATCCACCTGGTTAAGAAGTTCGACAGACACGGCCGGTTTGACGGGGACGGGCATGTCGAGCAGCCTACCACGCCGCGCCATCCTTCGGATATCCTGGTAACCATGCCCGGGGAAAACGAAATGGTCACGATCTTTCGCTCCGCCGACATCGATGGCGAAGAGCAGGCGAGCGTCGTCCGCGATATGCTGGCAAGCGCCAACATCGCGGCCGACATCTTCGACGATACCGAGCCAGGCGTTCCGGAGGGCGTATTCGAGGTCCGCGTGCCTCCCGACCGGCAGGCGGACGCCGAGCGGCTCATCGAGATCCGCAAGGACTTCGATCCCGGCGCGCTCGACCTTTCGCACGACCTGGACATGGTTCCGGTCTTCGTCTCCGCGGCGCCGAACGCCGAGATGATCGCGGCCGAGATCCGCAGCATCCTGGAGTCCCAGAGCGTTCCGTCGATGCTGGTGAGCGGCACCATGTTTCCGAACCTGCCCTTCGAGGTCCGCGTGCCGCGGGCGAGGTTGGACGAGGCGCAGCGCGTCATCGCCTCGGCGGAAGAGGCCGGCCCCGCCGCCGCCGAAGAGGCCGAGCGCGAATCCGAAGAAGGCGCCTAGAACGGATCGTAAAGCCCCGGCGCTGTCTCCTGGGGGCTCAGCGGCGTGTCGAATCGGATCCATCGCCCGTCGGACCGCACCGTCACCAGCCCGTCCCGGTCCGTGCGCAACACTTCTGCGTGCAGGTCGTCCAGGCGCTCCAGAACATCCGCGTTCGGGAAGTGGAACTGGTTTTCGAAACCGTCCGAAATGATCGCGAACGCCGGCCGCACCAGGTCCAGGAACGGCTGCGTGCTCGAAGTCTTACTCCCGTGGTGAGCCACTTTGAGCACGTCCGCGCGGGCCAGCGTACCGCTCTCCACCAGTTGCCGCTCCACGCGCTTCTCAATGTCGCCGGTCAGCAGAAATGAGCGCCGGCCGTAGCTCACTCGCAGCACCAGCGAATCGTTATTGGGCGCTTCCGCCGAGGGTTCGTGATCCGCGATCGGCGCGAGCACTTCGATGCCGGTCCCGCCGTAAGAGAACCGCTGGCCGCACTCCAGCCTCACGATGCGCACGCCGCGCCGCTCGGCCGTTTGTAACAGGAGGCGCCATGCCGGGGTGTCGGCCACCGCCCCGATCCACAGCTCTTTCGGGCGGAAGTTCTCGACAATTGCGGGCAGTCCTCCGATGTGATCTTCGTGCGGATGGGTGAGCGCCACCGCGTCCAGCCTGCCTACCGAGCGCGACCACAAGTACGGCGACACGACATCTTCGCCGGTGTCGAGCCGCGGCTTGCGGGCGTTCCCGTGGACCGCGAGTCCGCCGCCATCGAGCATCATGAGCTTGCCGTCGGGGAACGCCAGGAAAAGGCCGTCGCCCTGGCCCACGTCGATGGCGGTGACTTCAAACACGCCCCGCGCCGTCTTCGGCGGGAATGGATGCCAGATCAGCAGCGCGAACAGAATCGCGTTCGCGCCTAGCGCGGCAAGCGCCATGCGGCGCCGATGGAACACCAGGGTCAGCGTCAGCAGCGCGGCCACCAGGGCGAAGGCCAGCCACAACGGCGGGTCCGAAATGCGCCAGTCCGGCTCCCACCGGACGTGCCATAGGGCGATGCTCTCGGAGGCCCTCAGCAGCCAGCCTGCCACAGCGGCGGCGAACTTCCAGCCCGTGAACACGGCCACGAATCCCACCGGAATGACGGCCGACATCAGCGGCACGATCAGCATGTTCGCACTCACGCCCGTGATCGAGACCCGATGAAAGTAGATCGCCATCGGCAGCGCCAGGCCGAACTGCATCACGGCCGAGATCACCGCCATATCCCAGCAGAATAGCGCCACGCGCGCGGTCACGCCCAGAGCAGCCAGCCAGACGCGCCCAGGCACGCGCGTGGTGAAGGACAGCGTTTCAGCCAACAGGCGCAACTCGACGCGGAAGTGCGCCGAGCGCGGCGGCAGGTGCATGTCGCGTTCGCGATCCGCCAGGGACGCCAGGCCCAACACCAGCGGCCTCGATGTCCGTTCCATGATGGGCACCGCCAGCGCCGCGATCAACGCCACCGCCAGGAATGAGAGTTGGAAGCTGGCGTCGAAGAGCTGCTCCGGATCGAACACCGCGAAGGCCAGCGCGACGATGGCCAGTATGTTCAGCAACCGCGAGCGGCGGTACAGGTAGCGCAGGCAGACGAACAGCGAGAAGCCGGCGGCCGAGCGCACGGCCGGTGCCTGGAATCCGGCGACGAAGGCGTAGAGCCACGCCGCCAGCGCGGTCGCCGCCAGCGCAATGGGCTCCGGGACGAAGCACAGGCGCAACAGGATCAGGCAGAACCCCGCCAGAACCGTGACGTGCAGTCCCGAGATGACGATGGTGTGATAAGTGCCCGTGCGGCGGAAATGCTCCGTCCAGACTTTTTGTAGATTCGACGATTCGCCGATCAGAACGGCCTGCGTCATGGCGGAGGCATACGTATCTCCGGGATACAGCTTGTCGAGCCGGTGGAGCGCCGCGCTCCGTAGATCGAAGATGACGCTCCAGAAGCGCGAGCCGCAGCGGCCCGGCAGAATGCGAAGGGACGCGGCCTTGCCCGAGGCGGTCCAGTAAATGTCCTGGCGAGCCAGGTAGGCGGCGTAGTCGAACGAGCCCGGATTGCGGAAGTTGTGGGTGCGCCGCACGCGGGCGTCCACCTCGACGGTTCGGCCGTAGCCGAAGTCCGGCAGGGGCTCGCCGGGTTTGCCATAAAGGCTGACGCGGGCGCGCGCGTGGCTATCGAGTTCCAGGGTGAATTGCTCGCGGTCCGGGGAGAACACCGGAGGGTTGACCACGCAGCCGTTCAGAATGACCACCTCAGACGACGTGGCGTCGATCTCCGGCGGCGGGCCGGGGCGGCGGGCGACCGCGATCAGCGCACCGGCGAAGAAGAACGACGTCAGCGCGGCGGCGAGCGCGGCCCGGCGCGTGCTCTTCCACAAAGCGAGCGCCGCCAACGCAGCCAGCGCTGCCGCCGCCAGCCCGAGTTCGGCCAGGTTGAACGACACGAATCGCGCGGCAACCACACCTCCGGCGAGCGCGAAAAACGGCAGTAACAGCGGATTGCGCAAATTTCTCTCGAAGAAGGTAGTGCCGGCAGTGCGGGAAAAATCGCCCGGCAAAACTGTGCTACAAGTCCGCTTCGAGCGCCGCCAGCGCCCGTCGGCAGACCTCCGCGTGGCGGGCACGCTTGTCGCGGCGGAGCCGTTTGTGCGTCTCCTCGTCGAGCGGGGGCAGCAGGTCGAAGGTGATGTTGGCCGGCTGATAGCCGCGCGCATCCGCGCCGGAGACGTAGCGGGAGAGCGAACCGAGCGCGGTCTCGAAGGGGAACGGCCGCGGCTCGTCTCCGCGCGACAGGGCGGCCGCGTGACGGCCCGCCATCAGCCCCGTCGCAATCGATTCCACATAGCCCTCCACGCCCGAGATCTGCCCGGCGAAGAGCACCCGCGGCGCGCTCTTCAACTGCAGCGTGGCGTTGAGCAGCGCCGGGGCGTTGATGTATGTGTTCCGGTGCACCTGGCCGAAGCGCACGAACTCGGCGCGCTCCAGACCCGGAATCGTTCGCAGCACGCGCGCCTGCTCCGCGTACCGCATGTGGTTCTGAAACCCCACCAGGTTGTAGCTCGCCGCGCGCAGATTCTCCTGCCTCAACTGCACCACGGCGTACGGGCGCCGGCCGGTGCGGGGGTCGGTCAGCCCCATCGGCTTCATGGGCCCGAATCGCAGCGTCTCGCGGCCCCGGCGCGCCAGTTCCTCCACCGGCAGGCAGGCCTCAAAATAGGGCACGTCTTCCGGAACGTGTCCCTCGAACGTGGCGGCGGCCAGGAGTCCATCGACGAAGCGATCGTACTGCTCGCGGTCGAACGGGCAATTCAGGTAGTCGTCGCTGCCGTCGAGCGATTTGCCATAGCGCGAAGCTCGAAACGCCACGGAGAGATCGACGGAATCGGCCTCCACAATCGGGCTGATGGCGTCGTAGAAATAGAGGCGCTCGGACCCGGTGAGGCGGGCGATCTCCGCCGCCAGTGCGTCGCTGGTCAGTGGGCCGGTGGCGATGACGACGATTCCCTCCGGGACCGCCGTCGCTTCCTCGCGCCGCAACTCAATGTTCTGCTCTGCGGCGATCGCTGCGGTGACGGCTTCGCCAAAGACCTCCCGATCCACCGTCAGCGCGTGGCCTCCCGGAACGCGGGCGCCATCGGCGAGCCGCAACAGGAGCGATCCCGCACGGCGCAGTTCCTGTTTCAACAGCCACGGCGCCGAGTCTTCCTGCTCGGTCTTGAGCGAATTGCTGCACACCAACTCGCCCAGCCGATCGGTCTTGTGCGCGGGCGTGGCGCGGGCTGGCCGCATCTCCTGGAGAACCACGTGGCAACCCGCGCGCGCCGCCTGCCACGCTGCTTCCGGCCCCGCCAGCCCGCCGCCGATAATGTGAACCGCGTCCGTCAAAGCCCTATCGAGCTATTGTAGCTGCGGGGCCTTCGACGCCGCGGCTCAAGCGCCCTGACTGCTCTGCTGGGCGCCCTTCGCCATCTTGGCCATCTCGATGTCGCCCCGCCGCTTCATCTCTTCGGGACTAACGTCTTCCTTGTGCGTCGCCAGCACCCACATGTGTCCGAACGGGTCTTCCAGGTGGCCGGTGCGGTCGCCCCAGAACATATCCTGGACCTGGGACTTGACCGTGGCGCCGGCCTGAACCGCGCGGTTGAACAGCGAATCGACGTCCTCGGTGTAGATCCAGAGCGCGTTTGTCGTGCCGCCGAGCGCTTCCGGCGTACGGCAGAACCCGAACGGAAATTCGTCGGACAGCATCAGCCTCGATTCGCCGATCTTGATGTCCGCGTGAGCGATCTTGCCGCCCGGCATAGCGTGCCGTCCCATCTCGACCGCGCCGAAGGCCTGCTTGTAGAAATCGAGCGCCCGCGCGGCATCGCTTACGACGATGTACGGCGTGAGAGCCCCAAAACCTTCTGGGATTGGTTTAACTTTCTGAGCCATTTTGCCCCTCCTTGAGTGAACTTCTCTCTCCTCTATACCACAGGGAGGGGCGGCGTTCCTAGCGTCTCATGGCGGGTTCTCTCTACTCCCGCGGCGTGAACTTGAAGCCCGAGAGGCGCACCTCGTCCTTGCCTTCCACCAGGACGCCGAATCTGCGCTCGGCGAAGTTGTAGTCGGGTGCGGACCACGAATCGAGCACCACCCACTTGTTGTCCTTCAAGACTCGGGTGACCAGCAGGCCCGGCCCGACATCCACGTGGACCGTAGCCACCAGCTCCTTGGTGTCGAGGCCGTGGTTGACCTTGTAGAGTTCGGTCCGTTTCCCGTTCACCACCTGTATGCGGTGAAGGGTGTCCTTGTCCAAGCGGAACAGAACGTAGTTCTTCGGATCGGCGTAGCCCGCGAACCACTGCACGCTCTTGCCGCGGAGCAGCCCGCCCGACGCCGCCATCAGCGTGAATTCGTATGTCCCGGGCTTCCCGACCGGCTTGTAGAGCACGAAGCCGCCCCCGTGGCGCACCCACCAGTTCTGGTCCTGCTGCCAGCCGCCCGGCTGATCCCAACTCTCCATGCCCAGAGCGACGGGTTTGTGCTGCTCCCGCGTCAGGGTCAGCGAAGCCGTCGCCGTCTGGCCCGCCGTCACCTGCACCTGCTGGCTGCGGTCCACGTATCCCGGCGCGTGGGCCGTCACCGTGTAGGAGCCCTCTTCGAGCTCGATGACGCTGCCCGCCACCGGCAAGGGTGCGCGGCCGTTGTGGGCCACGGTCACGCTGGCGCCCGCCGGAACCACGGTCACGTGCAGCGTGCCGCTCCCGGCCACGAGCGTAACGTCATTGCCGCCGAGGCTCACCGTCTGCCCGGCCACGAAAGTCTTCCGGAGCGGGGTCGACGACTGTCTGTCTTTGCGAAGCTCGATCGAGTGCACTCCCGGGCTTACGTTCGACGCCTGGAACGCGCCGTCGGGCGGAATCGTGCCCACCACGTTCCGGTCGATGAGAACCTCCGCACCGGGCGTGCCCTGCAGCGCCAGGCGCGCCGTCGTCGGCAACGGAACCAGCTTGAATACCAGCTTCTTCTCGTCTCCCTTTGCGATCTGGACCGTCTGCTCCGGCGATTCCTGGAAGCCGGGCTTCGCCACCTTGATGCGGTAGGTCTTCGGGGGACGCTGCAGGCGCAACTGGCCCCCGCGGGCCGTCTGGTTGCGGATCTTCTGCCCGTCTACGAAGATTTGCGCTCCATCCTCGCCCGCCAGGATCACGATGGTGCCCACATTCTGGTCGGATTGGAAGAACGCGGTCAACTCCGGCGCAGTGCCGGTTTGAATCACCCTCTTGATCTGCGTCTGCCCGCTCACGACGGTGATCTCGTGCGCGCCCGGCGTCAGGTTCGTCAGATGCAACGCCGCCCGCCGCCGCGTCTCCAACCGCGATGTTGTCCACCACCACCTGGGCCGGCGAGAGCGTCGTGTACACGCGCGCCTGGCCGTTGAACGCGCTGACGACCAGGCCGCTGGTGTTCTTCACTGTGGGCGCAGCGTCGAGTTGCGGCGCCGCCCCGGCCGCGAGCTCGAAATCGAACTGAGCTTGCCCCAGACGGCTGATGAGTTTCATGGTGTGTTTGCCCGAAGCGACTGCGTCGAAGGTCGCCACGCCGTCCTGCACCGGCCGTGGCGGCTGATCGTCCAAAGCGGCCTGGGCGTCGTTGAAATCGGCAACCAGCCGCACCGTTTGCGGCAACGGCAGCAGCGTCAGGTCGACCGGAGCCGACGAGCCCAGCTTCAACTGCGCGGTTGCCGTGGCCGGCTGATAGCCGTCGAGCATCGCGTCGATCTGGTAGGACCCCGGCTTGTCTTCGAGCTCGAAGTTGGAGGTGCCGCGGATTTTTCCGTTCACACGAATCGTCGCGCCGGGCGGCAGCGTCCGCACCTGTATGCGAACCATGCTCGGTGGCGGCGGCGCCGATTTGAAGCGCTTGAGACCCACCAGAACGGCCAGAAGGAGTAGCACTACGGCCACGGCCGCAATGACACCGATTACCACGTTGCGGTTCGGTGGGCGTTTGACGGCAGGCGGCCTGGGCGGAGGCAGCACGGCGCCGGGCTGAGGCATGTGCGGCGGCAGCACCGGTGGTGGCCCTGAAACGGGCGGCGGCTGAGGCGGAGCCCCCAAGGCCGCTCCCGAAGCCGGCGGTGCAGCCGACGCGGCCGCTGCAGAAACCTGCCCGTCCGGCTGCTGCGTTGGAAGAGGCGGAGGCCCCACGGGCGCGCCGGCCGGCGGCATTCCCTCGGGCGGCGCCTGGGGCGGCACGGCGATGCTGGTCGCCGTCACATCCATCCGGCCATCCTCCATCTGCCCGGGCCGTAACAGCGCGGTGCGCCTCTGCTCCATTACGCGGATGATCTCTTCGAATTCCGGATCGTTGGGGTGCGCATTCGCCATCGCCCGCGCGATCGCGATCGCCTCGATCACCTCGGTCGGATTCGTCTCTTCGGCCGACTGTCGCTCGATCTGCCGCAGGGCCTCCAGATCGCCCGGCCGTGCATTCGCGCGGCGCGCGTCGGACGACTCCTTCTCCAGCGTCTCCCGCAACTGCAACAGGCGCGGATCGAGCGGATACTGCGCCAGGCACTTCTCGGTCACCGCCAGCGCGTCGTCCAGTCCCCCGAAGCCCGGAACTGCCGCACCTGCGCCAGACAAGCGTTAACCACCTCGTCGCGCTTCTGGTCCTGCGCCACGATGCGCAGGTTCTTGGCCAGCACGTTCGACGGGTCCATCTCGAGCGTCTGCTGAATCAACAGCTCGGCCGCCCGCCAATCGGTCTCCACCAGCGTTCGCGCGCGCTCCGCCAGCGCCTCCACAATCGCAGCTTTGATGGCATGGCTGTGCGGGTCCAGCTCGAGCGCCCGCCGCATCGCCGCCATCCCTTCATCGAATGACGTCTGGCTGAGCGTCTGCCCTTCCGAGAGCACCTTCGCGGCTTCCCCCGCTCGCGCCATCGATTCCGTGGCCAGCTTCTTGAGCTGCGCCAGTTCGGGATCGTTGGGATATTCCGCTTCCGCCGACCCGCACAGCTCCAGCGCGCGCGGATAGTCGCCCGCGGCCGTCGCGGCATCGATCTGTACGGTCCACCGGCTCTTCGCTTCCGAGACCGCCTGCTGCTCTTTCTTCTTGGTGACGCGCTCCACCGCGAAGGCCAGGCCTGGATATGGGCTGTAAATCGTGTTGAGGATTTCCCACTGCGCCAGAGCCTCGGCAAACTGGCCCCGCTCTTCGTGGTACCGCGCCTTGGCGCCGATCGAGTTCACCAGGTCCCGTTTCTCGCGCATGGGCCGTAGCTGCCGCTCGAAATGCGCCTCTCCGGGATACTCCGCTACGGCCTGCTCCAGGATGTTCACGCGGCGGTCCAGGTCCGGCTCCGCCTCCAACTCGCGGTCGATCTCCGCGATGCGCGCGGAAAGCTCCTGCCGCTGCTGCTCCTCGATATCGAACTTCAGGGCCTGGAACAGCGCGTGGCCGGGATACTTCGCCAGCCAGTCGTCGGCGATCGCGAGCGCCTGGGCGAAGTTGCGGCCTTCCAGCATCTTCTTCGCTTCGGCGTAGGAATTCTTGAGGGATTCGTGCTCGGTGCGAACTTTGTTATAGAGCGTCTGGTAAGAGGCCGCGCGTTCCGGCGCCCCCGTTTCCGGCGCCTTGTGGTCCAGATCGACCACCTTCTCCATCTTGCTCAGGGCGCTGGTGACCTCGCCGTTGTGCCACGCCTCCAGAGCCGAATTGTAGAGTTCCTCTTTCTCCTTACGCAGCCGCAAATATTCCTGCTCGCGACGGTCCACTTCCGCCGTCAACTGTACGGCGCGCGGCTCGTTCGCCCTGAGCTGAAGCACGTTGTGCAGCGCCTCGCGGGCGTGGCTCCAGGCCTGGTTGTCCATGTGCTGCTGCGCCAGCCGGAACCACTCGTCGATCTTCCGCGAAGTCATCTTGCTTTCGATGCTCGCCTTCAGTCCCAGCGCTCCCGCGTTGCCCGGATCCAGTTGCAGAACTTCCTGGATTTTCTGCAGCGACAGCGGGTATTCCTCGCTCTCGAAGCGCGTCCGCGCGCTCTCCAGGAGCTGCGCGATGGACTTCTGCGTCCCCGCGTTCTCTATCTGCTTTTTCAGCGGCGCGATGGCCGGGTCGAGATGCCCTTCAGCCTCGAGCTCGTTCAGGATCTCGGAAGCGAACTGCAGGTCGCCCTGCTCGAACGCCTTGGTGGCCCGCTCCACGCGCGGCACCGAGCAGCGCCGGATTGAAAAACTCGATGGGCTCGTTGCGCAGGCCCTTTTGCAGCGTGTCGCCGAACTCCCGGGCGCTCGCGTACCGGTTCCACGGCTGCTTGGCCAGCGCTTTGTGGATCACGCGGCTGAGGGTCTGGCTCGCAGCCGGATTCAGATCGCTCACCGGCGGAGGCACCACGCGCAGGATGGCGTCGGCGATCTCCGATTCCTTGTTCCCTTCGAACGGCCGCCGCCGCGTCAGGGCCTCATAGCACACCACTCCCAGCGAGTAAATGTCGGAGGCGGGCGTGGCCGGCTTCATCTGAGCTGTTCCGGCGCCATGTACACCAGCGTGCCCTTGATGCCCACCGAAAGCCCCGTATCGGCCATGTGCGCCACGCCGAAATCGATGACCTTCACCGAGTCGTCGTCCATCACGAAGATGTTGCTCGGCTTGATGTCCCGGTGGATCAGCCCGCGCTCGTGCGCCGCCTGCAGGCCCCGGCAGGCCTGGCACATGATGTCCACCACGCGCTCCACCGTCAGGCGGTGGCTCGCCTCGCGGATCAGCTTGTCGAGCGTCGAGCCCGGCAGCAGCGGCATGACGAAGTAGGGCTTGCTCGTGCCGTCGTCTTCGAACTCCCCGACGTCGAAGATCTCGACGATGTTCGGGTGGCTCATGGCCGCCAGAACCCCGCACTCCCTCTGGAACATTTGCAGCGCCGAGCGTGTGGGCGCGTCGCGCAGGGTCTTTACCGCGACTTCGCGCTTGACCGTCGCATCCCACGCGCGGAACACCAGTCCCATCCCGCCCTGGCCGAGCACGCCCTTGATCTCGTAGCGGCCATTCAGCTTGTCGGGCACTGCCATGAACGACGTCCTCCCCCTGCGCAGCCAACCCGTCGGGCTGGCACCCCGCGCCGCCGGCCCGGAGCGAGGTCCGCGCTTGTTCCCACTGAGAATAGCACGGAAAGGGCCTGTTTTTGCAGTCTGTTAGGTGCGCGCCCCCCAACGGCGCTACCCTGAACCTTATGCCTGAAGTCCTCAAGCGCCGTCTGGTGCATACCTTTCATTACTGGATGGAAACCGAAGTCCACGTTTATGGCTTCTCTATCGCCGCCAACGTGCTGCTCTCGTTCTTTCCTTTTCTGATCGTCATGATGTCTCTCTGCAGCCACGTCCTGGGGTGGAAGGCCGCCGGCGACGCGATCAACGTCGCTATCCACGATTACTTCCCGGATCGGCTGGGCGTGTTCATCGACCGCAATCTGCCCCTCAAGACATTGCAATTCGCGTCGGTTTTCCTTCTCCTGTTCACGGCCAATGGCGTATTCGAGCCGCTTGAAGTGGCGCTGAACCGCGCCTGGGGAATCCGGAAGAATCGCAGCTTCGTTCGCAACCAGATGGTGAGCCTCGGGCTGATTTTCGCCTGCGGCACCCTGGCCCTGACCTCCGCACTGCTGGCCGGCATCAACATGCAACAGCTCGGCGGTGGGGCAATTTCGGGATTCATGACGCTCGTTCTCTTTAAAATGGCCGCCATCCCCATGTCGATCCTGGTGCTGTTCCTGATCTACTGGCTGCTTCCGAACGCGAAGATCTCGGCGCGGGGCGTGCTGCCCCCGGCGATTTTCGTCGGCCTGGCGCTCGAGCTTCTGAAGTACGTCAACCTGCTCACCTGGCCTCTCTGGCGCAGGAAGCTGCACGCCGAGTACGGTCCGTTCTACTATTCGGTCACCATCGTTCTTTGGAGTTTTCTGGCCGCCATGCTGATCCTGGCCGGCGCCGAATGGGCCGCGCAATCCGCCGCAGAGCAACGCTCCCCCGCCGTCACCGAGGCCGCCTCAACCCCGGCCTGACCCTCAGAACTCCGGCTTGCCCTTGTACTTCAAATCAGCCACCCGGAACTGCACGAACCGCAGCGGCTCCGGCGCCCCAGGCACGTAGAGATCGAACGCGAAGCTCTTGTCGGCTTGCGTTACCGCGCGCGGGAACACCAGGCGCAGCCGCGGGTCTGAGGCCGACGGGGGGAAATGGCCAACCATCTTGTACTTGTTGCGGCCCACCCGCAGCACGCACAGATCCTCCACCATCTTGGCCTCGGTAAAATCGTCGAGCGCCCGGGGATTCGGAACCGCCACCGCCAGGACCATGACGTTCCCGTCGTGCTCGCGGAGGAAGTCGGCATATTCGGTGTCCTCGTCGGCGCCCTCCCCAGGCTGCTCGCCCTGCTCCCGCGCGCGGCGCTCCTGTTCCGCCTCGGCCTCCCGCATGGGGCGCGCCGTAGCCAGGTAGACCACCACGCCGCGCCGCGACGAGCCGGCCGCCACCGCCTGCTGCGCCCACGGCGAGCGGGCCAGCAGCTCGTGTACCTCGTCGTCGGTCCAATCGGCGGGCGGCTTGGCCTCCCAAAACGGGAGCGAAGCCGCGGCCGCGAGCGCCAGCACAAACATGCGCATAAAGTCAGAGCCCCTGTAGCACCTCGAAATCCACGTTCCCGCCGGAGAGAATCACGCCGGCTGAGGAGATGCCAGCCGGCAGTTTGCGGTAGAGCACAGCGGCCGCGGCCACCGCGCCGCTCGGCTCCGTCAGGATCTTCAGCCGCGTGAGCAGGAACTTCATCGCGCCGCGAATTTCGTCCTCGCTCACCAGCAAGACGTCTTCGGCCAGCCGCTGTAGGATGGGGAAAGTCAGCTCGCCCGGACGCGTGGCGCGCAGGCCGTCGGCCATCGTTTCGGGCGGCGCGATCTCGACCCGGCGGCCCGCCCGCAACGAGAGGAACGTGTCGTTGGCGTCGACGGGCTCGGCTCCAAACATCCGTATCCTCGGGTCGATGCCGCGAGCTGCGATGGAGCAGCCCGAAAGCAGACCGCCGCCTCCCACCGGAGCAACGATGGCATCGAGGCCGGGCGCCTGTTCGAGCAGTTCCAGAGCCACCGTCCCCTGGCCCGCGATGGTCCAGGCATGATCGTAGGGCGGCACCAGCGTGGCGCCGCTCTCTTCCGCGATGCGCCTGCCGATCGCTTCGCGGTCATCCCGAAGCCGGTCGTAAACCACGATCTTCGCGCCCTGGGCGCGCGTCGCTTCCACCTTCGACCGCGGTGCGTCGGCGGGCATAACCAGCGTGGCGGGGACGCCGGCGAAGGCCGCTGCAATCGCAACCGCCTGCGCATGGTTCCCTGAGGAGTACGCCACTACGCCTTTCGACAACTCGCGCGGGTCGATCGAGAAGATGAAGTTCGAGGCGCCGCGGATCTTGAACGCGCCGCCGCGCTGAAGGTTCTCGCATTTGAAGACCGTGGCCACGCCCGCTTCGGCATCGAACCCACGCGAGGTCATCGTCGGGGATCGGTGGGCGATGGGGCGGATACGTTCGGCGGCTGCGCGAATCTCCTCCAGGCGGACGGCTGCGGCCACCGCACCATTGTCTCGCATCCTCCCTTCGTCGAGACTCGCTAAGCTGTACCTATGCGGAAATACGGATTCCTGCTTCTTTGTTGCGCCGGGGTGTACGCCGCGGAGGTGCACACGATGAGCCTGCGGGACGCGGTCGAACGGGCGCTCAAGGAGAACCCCGACGTGGTGCTCGCGCGGCTGGACGCGGAGAGAGCCGACCACGCGGCCCGCCTGGCCCACTCGGTTTTCGTTCCCAGGCTCGTCGTGGGCAGCGGCGCGGCCTACAGCAATGGCTTCCCCATGAGCATCGAGGGAGCCACGCCGTCGATCTTCCAGGCCAACGCCACCGGCGCCGTCTTCAACCGCGCTCAGAGCCTGCGCGTGGCGGCGGCCAAGGAGAGCCGGCGGGGAGCGGAGATCGACGCCAACGCCAAGCAGGATGAGGTGATCTACCGGACCGCCGAGATGTTCCTCGACGCCGAGAGTGCCGAAAAGATCGCCCAGATGAGCCGCCAGGAATCGGACGCGCTGGCACGCGTCCTCGATGCGGTCCGCGCCCGCGCCGCCGAAGGCCGGGAGCTGCCCATCGAAGTGAAGAAGGCGGAGTTGAATCTGGCCCGCGCGCGATACCGCTCTCAGGTGCTGGACTCGAACGCGGAAGCGGCCCGGATTTCGCTCGCCACGCTGCTCGGGTTCGAGCCCAGCGACCAGGTGCGCCCCGCGCCGGGCGAACGAACTGCGCCGGCGGTTCCGGATTCCGCCGATGCCGCCGTCGAGGCCGCACTCGCTTCGAGCAAGGAGATCCGTTCGCTCGAGTCGAAGCTCCTCGCCAAGCAGCTTGCTGTGCGCTCCCAGGAGGCCGAGCGGCTGCCGAAGCTGGACCTGGTGGCCCAATACGCCCTGCTCTCCAAGATCAACAACTACGCCAAGTACTTCAACGCGTTTCAACGGAACAACGGCCAACTGGGAGTCTCCTTCCAGATCCCGCTGTTCAGCGGACCATCGGTGAGCGAAGCGGTGGCCCAGGCGGAGACCGAAGCGGCCCAGATTCGTGTCCAGATCCGGGCGGCGCGGGCCAGGGTTGCCGCCGATGTCCGCCGCTCATACGAGGACATGCGCGAGACCGAGACAGGTAAAGAGATTGCAAAGCTCGACCTGGACGTCGCCCGCGACCAGGTGTCCGTTCTGCTGGCTCAGAACCAGGAAGGGCGGGCTTCCCTGCGCCAGATCGAAGAGGCCCGCTCCGTCGAGACCGACAAGTGGATCGCCTTCTACGACGCGGCTTCGAACGCGGAGAAGGCGCAGTTCGCCATTCTGCGCCAAACGGGCGAACTGACGGCCGCGCTGAGGTAGGCCGGGCGGCCCTTCCTTTTGAGAGCATTGCGGCTGGCCCCGCTTTGTGGTTAAGTAACCAAGAGGAGTTCCATGTCGCGTCGTATTCTTTGTATCGCCTTGATCGTGTTTGTGGGTGTCTCTTGCAGCCGGGATCCCGAGGTCGTCAAGCGGAAGTACTTGCAGAACGGCAACCGGTATTTCGAGAAAGGCAAGTACAAAGAAGCCTACATTATGTACCGGAACGCGCTCAAGAAGGACCCCCGGTACAGCGAAGCGTATTACCGCGTCGGCCTGACGGAGCTGCGCCTCCAACAGCCCATCGCCGCGCTGCGGGATATGCGGCGAGCGGCTGACACGGACCCTGGCTTCACGAATCCCGACGCCCGGGTGCAGGAGGGCGACATCGTCCTGAGCGCGTACCTCATGAACGAAACGCGCCCCCCGGCCCTTAAGGACGAGCTTCAGAGCATCTCGACCGAACTCCTGAAGCACAATCCGCAATCGCTCCCGGGCCTGCGGCTGCGGGGATACCTCAAACTGGCCGGCAACAACGATCCGCAGTCCGCGGTAGAGGATTTCCGGCTGGCGGACAAGCTCTCCCCCAACGATCCGAGTGTCGTGCTGCCGCTGGCGCAGGCTCTGGAAGCGATCGGCCAGGGTGCCGAAGGCGAGCAACGGGCGAAGAATCTGATCGACAAGCACAAGGACTTCATCCCGATCTACGACGTGCTCTATGCCCTCTACATGCGCTCGCGCCCGCCCCGGCTCGCCGACGCCGAGGCCATCGCGAAGCTGAAGGCAGCCAATAATCCCAAGGAGCCGGGCTACCTCCTGCAGCTTGCGCAGCACTACTATCGCCAGAGCCAGCCGGCGGCCATGCGCAGCACGCTCGACCGCCTGCTCGCGAACCGGCAGGCCTACCCGATGGGCCCCCTGCTGGTGGGCAAGTTTTACGCCAGCATGCGGGAGTATGACACCGCCATGAAGGAGTTCGAGGAGGGCGCCCGCACGGACTCCGAGCACCGGACCGATTACCAGCGGGAGATCGCGCAGGTTCTGGCCGCGGAAAACAGGAGAGACGAAGCGGTGCGGATGCTCGATCAGATCCTGAAGGCCAATCCGAAGGACGAGCGCGCCCAGGCCATGCGCTCCTCGCTGCTGATCGAGACCGGCGATCCCCGGCAGGTGCAGCAGGCGATCGCCGAGCTGCAGACCGCCGTCACCCAGGACAGCAAGAATCCGGTTCTCCGTTTCAACCTGGGGCGCGCGCTGATGGCCAAAGGCCTCCTCGAACAGGCGCGGGTTCAGTTTCAGGAAGCCATCAAGGTTCGCCGCGAGTACGTCCCGGCGCGCCTGGCGCTGGCGCAACTGTTCATTGTCAACCATGAATACGCGAGCGCGGTTCAGGCGGCCAAGGAAGTTCTCGATTTCGATCCGCGCAATCTATCCGCACGGCTCATCCGAACCAGCGGCCTGGCGGCGATGGGAAACACGGCGCTGGCGCGCACGGAGCTGAACCAGGCCATCAAGCAGTTCCCTAACGTGGCCGAAGCGCAACTCCAACTGGCGGTGCTGGACCTCACGGAGAAGCGCTACACGGAATCCGAAGCGGGGTTCCGGCAGGTTTACCACGATCACCCGACCGATCTGCGGGCCCTCATGGGAATCGCCGAGAATTACAACCAGCAGGGTCAGTACGACAAGGCGATTCAGTTGATCGAATCCGAGATGGCGAAAAACCCGGCCCGGCTCGAACTGAGGACCGCCGTGGGCAACATCGCGGTGAAGGCCAAGAAATACGACCTCGCGATCGAGCAGTACCGGGCGATTATTGCAGCCCGGCCGGACGCCGGAGACATCTACGTTCGGTTGGGTCAGGCGCTCGCCATGAAGGGCGATAGAGAGGATCTGGACGCGGCGACGCGCACCTTCGAAAAGGCCAGGCAGTTGCGCCCAGACGATCCCGACGCATACCTGCAGTCTGCGGCGCTGCTGGAACAGACTGGAAGGGTGGCGCAGGCGCGGCCGCTCTACGAGAAGGTCCTGAAGCTGAAGCCGGATCAGCCCTTCGCGCTGAACAACCTGGCCTACCTGCTGGCGGGGACCGGCTCGCCGGCCGACCTGGACCAGGCGCTCGAACTCGCGCAGAGGGCGCACCAGAAGCTTCCCGAGAACCCCGACCTGGCCGATACGCTCGGCTGGATCTACATCAAGAAGAACCTGACCGCAAACGCCGTCAACCTGTTCCGCCGCCTGATCGCCGACGAGTCGAAGGTCCAGTCCCCGAACTCCGCCACCTTCCACTACCACTATGCGCTGGCGCTGGCACAGGGAGGAGACAAGGTCCTGGCGAAAAAAGAACTCAAGACCGCGCTCGATCGCAAACCGTCGGCGGACGACACCGTGAAGATCAAGGAGCTGCTGGGAAAGATCGGCTAGTGGGTTCCCAGGCTTCCGAACCCGAAGTGAACGAGGCTGCCGGCGGCTCGGACTGGAAGCCATATGTGCTTCCGTTTGCGCTGCTCATCGCTCTGCTCGCGCTGGCGCAGACGTTCCGGATCGGCACCGAGGTGGCTTACCCGTTGCGCACGGTCGCGGTTCTAGCAGCCCTGTGCGTTTTTTCCCGCCGGGTGATCGCCCTTCGGCCGGCGCACCCGCTCTCGAGCGTACTCGTCGGACTCGCCGTATTTGCCGTCTGGATCGGTCCCGACGTGCTCTTCCCGGGGTACCGTCATCTTTGGCTGTTTCAGAACGCTGTAACGGGTGTGGCCTCCGGCGCCCTCCCGGCGGCGGCCGTCCGCACGCGTGCGTGGTACCTCTGTTTTCGCGTGGGAGGGGCGGCGCTCGTGGTTCCGGTGGTCGAAGAGCTTTTCTGGCGAGGGTGGCTGATGCGGTGGCTGATCTCGCCCGATATACGGAAGATCCCGCTCGGTACTTACAGTGCGCAAGCGTTCTGGATCGTGGCGGTGCTGTTTGCGAGCGAACATGGCGCCTTCTGGGACGTCGGTCTGGCCGCGGGAATCCTCTACAACTGGTGGATGATCCGCACGCGGAGCCTGGCCGATTGCATTCTGGCGCATGCGTTTACCAACGCGTCGTTGGCCGCATACGTCCTGGTGGGCAACCACTGGCAGTACTGGCTCTGAAGGGCGGTCACATTTTTTCTAAGGCAAAAAACGTCGCGCTATGAGGTCATTGCGGAGCGGAATCGATTGCATCTCCGGCACGCCTCTGGTAGGATGTTGAAGGACGGACGCCCACGAGCTGCTCCCCCAAAATCCCATCCACGGAGTGAACAAACCTAAGGAATGAGCTTCACAGTCTTTCTCGGCAATCTGCCGGCTTGGGTGACTGCCGACGATATTCAGTCCTGGCTTAATGCGGAGAGCTTGGTCGCCGACGCGATCAAGGTCATCCGTAATCCGGAAACGCAAGAATCGAAGGGCTTCGCCTTCATCGATGCTCCCAATCAAGAGGAGATGCAAGCGATCATCCGCCGTTTTGATCACGCGCCTCTCGAGGGGAAGCTGCTTCGTGCCAATCCCGCACAACCGCCCAAGCCGAGAGTCTTCGGCAAGACGGACGACCACGCGCGAAAGGGCCACATCAAGCGACCGAAATCGGGCGCTGAGCCACCCAAGAGCGCCTTCGCGGCCGAGCTCGCAAAGGCTCTCTAAGTAGACACGGAACCCTCCTTGGCCGGCGACCAACGTCCGGCCACCGACACACCGTCTTCTTCATTACTCGATCCCTCCCAACGGTTCTGCGACGGCTCTTCTGAGAGCGGGGCGGAACGCGGATTCGTGCTATTCTGCAACCAGTAGCGATTCATGCGCGGTTCGAGGTGTGTTTTATCGTTTGTCGCGTCGTTGTCCCGCTCTAGGGGACAGAGGGTGATCTTATGAACAACATGCTGATACTACGCGGCTTATTTGTAGTTCTGCTAGGGTGTGCCGGCTATTTCCTCCCCCCATTCAAGGACGCTCAGGGTCATGCGGTCCCGCTCCTGGGGGGCATCGCCGGGGTGGTCTTCGGACTCGGGATCGTCTTGTTCGAAGTCAGGGTTAGAGAGGTCAGCCTGAAGCGGCTGATCGGAGCGGCCATCGGGTCCACCATGGGAATCGTGGGCGCCTTCCTGATGGCCATGGTTTTGGGCTGGGCCCTCAGCGGTCAGCATCCATTCCTGCCGTTCCTCCAAGTCCTCATCCTGCTGTGGATGACTTATATCGGACTGGTGATCGGCGCCAACAAGGGCGACATGCTCAACCTGTCGGCCCTGGGCGGCATCTTCGGCGGCGAGGCGCCCGGTAAGCAGGCGTTCAAGATCCTGGATACCAGCGTCATCATCGACGGCCGCATCGCAGATATCGCCGAGACCGGCTTCCTCGATGGCACGCTCGTGATTCCGCAATTCGTGCTGCGTGAGCTGCAATTGGTGGCGGATTCGGCCGACTCGATGAAGCGCAATCGCGGCCGGCGGGGCCTCGATATCCTGCAGCGCATTCAAAAAATGGCCCACCTCAACGTGCAGATCATCGAAGACGACTTCCCCAACGTCCGGGACGTCGACATGAAGCTGATCGAGCTGGGCAAGGTGTACGAGTGCAAAGTGGTCACCAATGATTTCAACCTGAACAAGATGGCCCAACTGCACGGCGTCGAAGTGCTGAACATCAACGAGCTCGCCAACGCTTTGAAACCGATCGTGCTGCCCGGCGAAGTGATGCGCGTGTTCATTCTCAAAGAGGGCAAGGAATACAACCAGGGCGTGGCGTATCTCGACGACGGCACCATGGTGGTGGTGGACAACGCCAAGCGGCTGATCTCGAAAACCATCGATATCAGCGTGACGAGCGTGCTGCAGACTACGGCGGGGAAGATGATCTTCGGACGGTTCGACGAGCGGGTGCACGCGGTCTACGATAAGCCGCAGACCGCCGGCCAGCACGCGGAGAAGCACGACCGTGCGCACCGCGAGCAGCCCACCGCGGCATCGACGCCCCCGACGAGCTAGGCGTCCCAGCACGAACCCGGAATCGGGGATACAATCAAAGCTCAACTATGAAAGTCGCCGTCATCGTGCCCGCGGCGGGGCTCGGAACTCGAATGGGCCGCCATGCCGCCGAGAAAACCGGAACGAGCCGCAAGCAGTTCATGCTGCTGGAAGGCTCGCCCATCCTGTTGCATAGCATCCGGAAGTTCGTCGCCAGCCCCCTGGTGAACGAGATCGTCGTGGCGCTACGTGCCGACGACTTGGGCTGGGTGGGCGATCTGCTGGCCCAGGAGGCGCTCGGGAAACCGGTGCGCCTGGTGCGCGGCGGCGATTCCCGGCAAGAGTCCGTCGAGAACGCGCTGGGCATAATCGAGCCGGACGTCGACCTGGTTGCGGTGCACGACGCCGTGCGGCCTTTCATCGATCTGGCCACGATCGACAAGGTTATCCTCGAGGCCGCCGAGACGGGCGCAGCCATCGTCGGCATTGTGCCCGTGGACACGGTCAAGACTCTGCGCAAGAACAAGATCAACGGCACGGTCCCGCGCGAGGGACTGGCCCTGGCGCAGACGCCGCAAGTGTTCCGCTACGCCCTTCTGACGCAGGCCTTCGAAAAGGCGCGCGAGGACGGCTTCATCGGCACCGATGAATCGAGCCTGGTGGAGCGCCTGGACCAGACCGAAGTGAGCGTGGTGCTGGGCAGCGACCGCAACATCAAGATCACCAAGCCCTCCGACATGGACCTCGCCCGGCTCTTCCTGAGCGAGGAGATGGCCGAGCGCAGAGTGTCGTGAGCGGCGCGGGCGAAGTCCGAACCGGCATCGGCTGGGACGTCCATCGGCTGGTGGCGGGGCGCCCGCTCATTCTGGGCGGAGTCCCTATCCCGTGCGAGTTCGGCTTCGAGGGCCACTCCGACGCCGACGTCCTATCCCACGCCATCACCGACGCCATCCTCGGCGCCGCAGCGCTGGGCGACATCGGGATGCATTTTCCGGACACCGACCCGCGCTGGGCAGGGGCGGATAGCCTGGCCTTCATCCGCCACGCCGTCGCGCTCGCTTCCGAGCGGGGTTTCCGCCTGGTGAACGTCGATTCGACGGTGATCCTGGAAAGGCCGAAGCTGAAGGACTACCGCGATACGATTCGCGCCACGCTGGCCGGGGCGCTGGCACTCGCGCTGGATCGTGTCTCGGTGAAGTTCAAGACCGCCGAGAAGCTGGGCGCGGTGGGCGAAGGCCGCTCCGGCGAGGCGCAGGCCGTGGCGACGGTCGAGAAACACGAATCCTAAGCAAGCCGGAAGTTGTGGCCACGAATGGACACGAATAAACACGAATAAACAGGAGCGGGTGGAGCTATGCGTGTTCATGCGTGTCCATTCGTGGCTAATGCCTTTCAGCACCGCACGCCGCTCCGCTCCCGCGCAGGCAGGAACTCGTCGCAGTTGCCGAGCGAGATCGTCGTACAGGCCGCGTCGGCCGAGAATCCATCCAAAACTCTGACCTGGTCGGATCAAATCCAATTCCTGCGAGACAAAGGATTCGTTGTGACAGAGAACCCCGACGGGACCTTGGCGGCCAAGAAGCCAAAGCCTACCGTCTAAATCTCCGTCCGCGGGGTGGGAACACCGGCGTACGCCCGGCGAAGCTGTGGCCACGAATGGACACGAATAGGCACGAATAACAGCAAGTGGAGCTATGCGTGTTCATGCGTGTCCATTCGTGGCTAATGCTTTTCAGCGCCGCACGCCGCTGCGCTCCCGCGCGGGCAGGAACTCGTCGCCCTTGTTCCAGGTCGGCAGCCGTTCCAGGTTGGCCGTGTCTACGCCCAGCACCACGGCGAACCGCGCCAGTTGCTCCAGGCCGGAGAAGTCCCAGTCGTCGTGAAATTCGTCCGACGGCTGATGGTAGTTCTTGGCTACATAGTCGTGGATCGCGGCCAGACCGTAGCCTTCGGGCTGGCCCAGGACGTCGTCGCCTTCGGCGATCGAGAACGACGGAACGCCGGCGCGCGCGAACGAGAAGTGGTCCGAACGGTAGAAATGGCCCTGCTCGGGCTCGGCCTCGGGCTTGATGACGTAGTTGAAGCGGTGGGCCGTGTCTTCGACCAGCGGCCAGAGTGTGGTGCGCTCCGCGCCGGTCACCACGATGTCGCGCGTGCGGCCGAAAGGATAAATCGCGTCCATGTTGAAATCCGCGGCGATCTTCCCGGTGGGAATGGTGGGGTGGCTCGCGTAGTATTCCGAACCGCGCAGACCGGCCTCCTCCGCCGTGAAGGAGATGAAAATGGCCGACCGCTTGGGCTTCTGCTCAAGCGCCGCCCAGGCGCGTGCGATCTCGAGAAGCATCCCGCAGCCGGTGCCATTGTCCACCGCGCCGTTATAGATCGAATCGCCGTTGACCGCCGGGCCGATGCCGAGGTGATCCCAGTGGGCGCTGAAGACCACGGCCTCGGACTTCAGCTCAGGATCGCTGCCCGGAATCATGGCCACCACGTTCCGGGTCTCCTCATCGCGGATCTTCGAGATCAGCCGCCCGCGCAGATGGAAGCCGAGCGGGATGGGGCGGAAGTCGCGCGAATTTGCGGCCGCCAGCAGTTGGGCAACGGTGTGGCCCGAGAGAGCCAGAATGCGGCCTCCGGCGTCTTCGGTGACCCAGCCCGCGAAGGCCAGCGCCGGCTCATCCGCTCCCACGCGCACGTAGGATTGCTCGCGGCCCCAGGAATTCCGAACCACTTTCCAGCCGTAGGTTGCCGTGGGCGTGGTATGGATGATGACGACGCCCAGCGCTCCGTGGCGCAAGGCCTCTTCGTACTTGTAGGTCCAGCGGCCGTAGTAAGTGAGCGCGCGGCCGGCGAAGAACTTCGGATCGTTCGAATCGGGCTCGTTGGTGAAAAGCACCAGCATTTTCCCGCGGACGTTGACGCCCTTGTAATCGTCCCACCGGAATTCGGGCGCCACGATTCCAAAGCCCGCAAATACGGCCTCGGCGTCGAATTCCTCTTGCGGGCGCTGGCGCTCGTTCGCGCCGACGAAGTCGTCCAGATACTTCAGCGGAATGGTGCGGTCTCCGGCGACCGCCGCGAGCTCGGAATCCGGCTGAGTCTCGACGCCCACCAGCGGCACCTTCTGAAAATAACTGCCGCCGTCGCCCGCCGGCTTGGCCCCAGCCAGGGCGAACTCGGTGGCGAGGAAATCGGTAGCGAGCGCGCCACCGCGCGTGCCCACGCCACGGCCCTCCAGCAGATCGCTCGAAAGGAACTTGACGTCAGCGCGGATTCGATCGCCCGCAACGTTGGGCATCTGGGCGGCGGACGCAGCCGCCAGAAGAAGGACTAAAAGTGCGCATCGCATAGTCCTTCAGTGTAGGGCAGACGGATCGTAGCTGGAGCCGTGGGTGCCGCCCCTACGCTTCCGGCGCTTCTTTGCGTGCGCGCTCGAACAGGAAACTCAGGGTCTTCTCGGTGCGGATGCGGTTGGCGATGCGGGGCAGGGTGTCGTCCTTCTCCAGCCGCTTGCGGGTCGCCGCCACGGGCTCGCGTTCCTGACGCGCGATGCGCTGGACTTCGCGATCCACCTCTTCCGGCGACGCGTAGATCTGCTCGGCCTCGGCCACCCGGTTCAATACCAGCGATGCCTTCACGTCGTGGATCGCCTTGTCGCGCTGGGACGCCTTCACCTTCTCCCAATCGAGCTTGATCGTCCGCGGATCCACGCCCTCGGCCGCCAGCATCCTCAGGTTGCGCTCCACTTCGGATTCGATCTGCCGCTCGATGAACGCTTCGGGAACGGGAAACTCGTGCCGCTCGACCAGCGCATCCACGATCTTGCCCTTAGCCGTCTGCTGGGCCAGGAACTGGCCTTCGGCGAAGAGCGATTTGCGCACCGCCTCGCGCAGCTCGTCCAGGTTCTGATAGTCGCCCAGGTCCCGCGCGAACTCGTCGTTGAGCTCGGGAAGTTCTTTGCGCCGGATGCCTTTGAGCGCGGCGTGGAAGCGGACCGTCTTGCCGGCCAGCTTGGCTTGGCCGAAATCCTCCGGGTAGCGGACGTCGAACTCCTTCGATTCGCCCGGCGTCATGCCCTTCAGGTTGTCGCTGAAGTCGGGGAGCGTATCTTCACCGCCCACCTGGAGCGTCATCTCGTCCTGCTTGATCGGCTGGCCCGGCGCGCCGGCCAGGCTCTCGAGCGCCATCACCGCGTAGTCTCCGCTCTCCACCGGCCGCGGGTCCACGTTGACGTACTCGGCCTTCTGCTCGCGCAGTTGCTCGATCCGCTTGGCGATGTCCTCGTCCCCGATCTCGGGATCCTGGTAGGGAATCGCAATGTCCTTGTACTCTTTGAGCTCGATGGTGGGAGAAATTTCGAATTCGGCTTTGAAACTCAGCGGCTCGCCGGCTTCGAGCTTCACATCGGTGATGTTCGGCGTGCCGACGACGGAGAGGCCCTCCTGCTCGGCCCGCTTGAAGAAGTGCCGCGGAACCAGCTTCTCCAGCACCTCGTGCCGGATGTCGCTCTGGTAGCGGCTGCGGATCAAATCGACGGGGACCTTGCCCGGTCGGAAGCCCGGCAGGCGGATCTTCTGCCGCAGCGTTTCGACGACGCGCGTCGTCTCCTCGGCAACCTCACCTGCTGAAACTGTGATTTCGAGAGACTGCTTGGTGCCTTGAGAATCTGCCAACGAAATGCCTCCAACGGCGGCCAGCCGATGGCTGACGGCTTCCTTCTATGTTCCTTCCGACCAGCTCGCCAGGTACCGCTCCTGCTCCGAAGTCAGCCGGTCGATCTTGACGCCCATCGACTCCAGCTTCATGCGGGCCACCTTCTTGTCGAGGTCCTCGGGAACCGCGTAGACCCGCTTTTCGAGCGAGGCGTGATTGTGAACCAGGTACTCTACCGCCTGGGCCTGATTGGCGAAGCTCATGTCCATCACCGAGGCCGGATGCCCCTCCGCCGCGGCCAGGTTGATCAGCCGGCCTTCGCCGAGCACGTAAACCCGCCGACCGTCGCGCAGCGCGAACTCTTCGACGTACTCGCGGACCGGCCGCCTGGAAGACGCCATCTTGCCCAGCGCTTCGAGGTCGATCTCAACGTTGAAGTGTCCCGAGTTGCAGACGATGGCGCCGCTCTTGATGCGCTCGAAATGCTCGCGCGCAATCACGCCCTTGTTGCCGGTGAGGGTGACGAACAAGTCGCCGATCTCCGCCGCTTCGAGCATCGACATCACGCGGAAGCCGTCCATCACCGCTTCAATGGCCTTGGTGGGATCGATTTCCGTCACGATGACATTCGCGCCCAGGCCGCGCGCACGGTTCGCGAAGCCGCGCCCGCACCATCCGTAACCCGCCACCACCACCGTGAGGCCCGCCAGCAGCACGTTGGTCGCGCGGATAATCCCGTCGAGCGTGCTCTGGCCCGTGCCGTACCGGTTGTCGAACAGATGCTTGGTCAGCGCGTCGTTGATGGCGATCACCGGGTACCGCAGCACGCCTTCCTTGCTCATAGCGCGCAGCCGGATCACGCCCGTGGTGGTCTCCTCGGTGCCGCCGAACACTTCATCGAGAGCGTCCTTCCGCTTGGTGTGCAGCACGGTGACCAGGTCGCAGCCGTCGTCCATCGTGATCTGGGGCTTGGAATCGATGGCCGCCAGTATGTGCGAGTAGTAGACGTCGTTGGTCTCGCCCTTGATCGCGTAAACCGGAATATTGTAGTCCCGCACCAGCGTCGCCGCTACGTCGTCCTGAGTGGAAAGGGGATTCGAAGCGCAGAGCACCGGCAGCGCGCCGCCATCCCGCAAAGTGATCATCAGGTTCGCGGTCTCGGTGGTGACGTGCAGGCAGGCGCCGATGCGAATCCCCGCCAGCGGCTGCGTCTTGATGAACTGTTTGCGGATGGTCTGGAGCACAGGCATGGACTGGAACGCCCATTCCGTGCGCCGCTTGCCGACGTCGGCCAGCGCGAGATCTTTGATGTCATGAGCGATGGATGTCTGCGGATGAGTGGACATGAGCCTCCTTGTTCCTCAAGTGCGCCCCGCGGCGCGCTATACCCGGGTCGCCGACAACCGCGCCTCTTCGCGCAGCGCGCCGGCCTTGGGCGTGGCTTCCCAGGTGAAGGTTTCCTCGGTGCGGCCGAAGTGGCCGAATGCGGCGGTCTTGCGATAAATCGGCCGGCGGAGCTGCAAATATTCGATCATTCCCCGCGGCGTCAGCGCGAAATGCGCGCGAACCAGTTCGACCAGCCGGTCCTCCTCAATCTGCCCGGTGCCATAGGTGTTGACCGAGATCGACACCGGGTCGGCAACGCCGATGGCGTAGGCGAGTTGGACCTCGCAGCGGCGGGCCAGACCGGCCGCCACGATGTTCTTCGCGATGTGACGCGCCATGTAGCACGCCGAGCGATCCACCTTGGTCGGGTCCTTGCCGGAGAACGCCCCGCCGCCATGGCGCCCCATTCCTCCGTACGTATCGACGATGATCTTTCGCCCCGTCAGCCCGGTGTCGCCGTGCGGCCCGCCGATCACGAACCGGCCGGTCGGATTGATGTGGTATTTCGTTTCCGCATCCACCATGGCGGGCGGAATCACCGGGTCGATAATCAGCCGCTTCACTTCGGCGCACAGCGTTTGGTGCGGAACCTCCGGGCTGTGCTGCGTGGAGACCACGACGGCCGTGATGCGCCGGGGCCGTCCACCAACGTATTCTACGCTGACCTGCGACTTGCCATCCGGCCTCAGGAAATCGACCAGCCCCTGCCGCCGCACCTGGCTCAACCGCTCCACCAGCTTGTGGGCCATCATGATCGGTAGCGGCATCAGCTCGGGAGTCTCATCGCAGGCGTAGCCGAACATCAAACCCTGATCGCCCGCGCCGCCCGTATCTACGCCCATGGCGATGTCGGAGGATTGCTTCTGCACCGCGTTGAGAACGCCACAGGTGTCGGCGTCGAATCCGATCCGCGCGTCGTTGTATCCGATATCGCGTATGGTGTCGCGCGCCAGTTTCTGCACGTCCAGGTGGCAATTCGGGCTGGCCGTGATCTCGCCGGCCACGATGCACAGGCCGGTAGTCACAAGCACTTCGCACGCTACCCGGCCGAGAGGGTCGTCTGTCAGCACAGCGTCCAGCACGGCGTCCGATATCTGGTCCGCAACCTTATCGGGATGTCCCTCGGTCACCGACTCGGAAGTGAAAATGAAGCTGCTTTCGTCTGCCACCTTGAATCTTCCTCCAGTTGCCGAACTCACCTTGCGCGGAGCTTCTAACAGAGGCGAACCTCAAGTCTATCGGAGCGCAATAGGAGCGTCAATCGGGCGCACCAGCCACACGTTGGTTTCCCCTATTTTGACAGAATCTCCGGCGGCGGGGCAAATCTGGTTGGCGCGGCGCGACTTGCTTCAGTCGGCGACGGGATTGGCGCTCTCGTTCTTGTCGTCTTCAGGAGCGGAGGCGGCAATGGTATCCGACCATGGCACCTCGTAGATGCGGTTGCAGCGGCGGCAACGATAATGACCCTGCGCGGGCCACGCGACGTCGTTGTGCATCGTACGGCACCAAAGCTGCCCCAAAGAGGCCAGTACGGTCCGGTTTCCACCCGTGGCGATCTTTGCTCTCACGGCCTTCACCATCTCGCACCGATAGACGCGGACCACGCGTTTCGGGTTACATGCGCGGTGGCGCGATACGCGTCTGCGCTACAATAGCTTCGCAACATGGACGCGATCGGCCGGTACCAGATCCTCGGCGAGCTGGGGCGCGGGGCGATGGGTGTGGTTTATCGCGCTCAGGACCCTACCATCGGCCGCACCCTGGCTATCAAGACCATCCGCCTGGCCGACGTGAGTGACGAGGCCGAGCGCACGCGGCTGCGGGAACGCCTGGTCCGCGAAGCGCAATCGGCCGGAGTGCTCTCGCATCCTGGAATCGTGGTGGTCTACGACGTGGGCGAGGACGGCGATCTCACCTACATCGCCATGGAGTTCGTCGACGGCCCGACTCTCGACAAGCTGCTCGGGGGCCCCGAGCCGCCCGACCAGCAGACGGTCCTCAACGTCCTGCGCCAAACGGCGGCGGCGCTCGATTATGCCCACAAGAAGGGCATCGTCCACCGCGACATCAAGCCGGCCAACATCATGATCGATGGCGGCGGCACCGTCAAAATCGCCGACTTCGGAATCGCCAAGATTACCGCTTCGCACCAATTGACCCAGACCGGCCTGGTGATGGGAACGCCCAACTATATGTCGCCGGAGCAGGTGCAGGGCAAGCCGGTGGACGGAAAGGCCGACCAGTTTTCGCTCGCGGTGGTGGCTTACGAAATGCTCACCGGCGAAAAGCCGTTCACCGGAGAGCAGCTCACCACGGTGCTCTACAAGATCGTTTCGGAGGATCCGCAGCCGGTCGAGCACCTGAACCCGACGCTCGGGTTTGCCGTCTCGATGGTGCTCACTCGGGCGCTCTCGAAAGACCCGGCGAAAAGATACGGCGCCTGCACCGAATTCATCGACGCGCTCGAAGCCGCGCTGAAATCGAAGAAGGGCTGGCAGGCGCTGGCGCGGGGCGCGGGCCAAAGCATGCCGACCGAAGTGGTCGCCAGCGGCATCCTGGCGGCGCGGCCACCGGCCTACGCGGAGCCCGAGCCGCCCAAGCGCGCGAATGCCTGGCGGGCGATTGTAGGCGTGCTGGCCGGGATGGCCCTAGTGGGACTGTTGTTCCTGGGCGTGCAGAAATGGCTGCTGCCAGGGGCCTCCCAGCAGGCTCCGGTCGCCTCCGGCACGCCGCCCGAGCCCTCTCCGACATCGGCAGCGCCGCCGGCTGCCACGCCAACGCCGGCCGAGACGGCTTCGCCAACGCCAGTCGAGACGCCTTCCCCGACGCCGGCCGAGGCGCCTGAGGCTACGCCGGCGGCCCATCCGCAACACCGCGTGCCGCCCGAGCCGCTCCCGGATTCGTTGGCGCAGGTTCAGGTGGAGACGAATCCCCCAGGCGCGCGGGCAATGCTCGATAACGAGCCATCGAGAACCTGCACCACGCCCTGCTCCTTCCAGGTGCCGCTCGGCCGCCACACCCTGGCCCTGGCGCTGGCTGGCTATCGCCAGGAGTTACGGCTGCTCGATGTCAGCGAGCCGCGCGAGCTCTTCGTCAACCTGACCCAGCCGACCGGCACGGTCCGCGTAGAAACCGACCCGCCCGGCGCACAGATCTTCGTCGACAATCAGCCGCGCTCCGAGCGTACGCCGGCCACGATCAGGCTGACCGTGGGCGCGCACACGGTGGCCGTGATGAAGGACGGACGGCGCGCCGAGCAGAAGTTGCAGGTCAGAGACGGCGCGCTGATCACCTTCAATACTGAGCTCAGCCCCTGAAGCATGCACGTCCTCTTCCTTGAATGCACCGCCGCGGATAAGGACCGGCTCATCGCAGAACTGTGGGAACGTCGCACCTGCGGGATCATCGAGGAGGACCGGGCACTCCGCGCCTTCTTCGATCAGCCGTTCGACGCTTCCCGATGGGCAGGAGCCCGTTGGGAGCCGGCGGAGGATCGCGATTGGGTCGAGGTGGCGCAATCGCAATGGGAGCCTGTGCTGGTGGGCTCGCGGTTCTTTCTCGCGCCGGCCTGGCGCTCGGACCCCACGCCTCCGGGGCGGCTGCGTCTCGAAATGCAGCCCGGCCAAGCCTGCGGTACCGGATGGGGGCCCGCAACCCAGCTCGCGCTCGAGGCCATGGAAACCCGGCTGCGGCCGGGGATGGCCGTCCTTGACCTCGGAACCGGCTCCGGCATTTTGGCAGTTGCGGCGGTACGGCTGGGGGCCAGCCGCGTCTTCGCCTGCGATATCGATTTCGAGGCCGCCGGCGCCGCCCGCGCAAGGTTCCGCCGGGAAGACATTCCGGTCGGCATCTTCGTTGGCTCGCTCCGCGCCGTTCGCGCTGCCGCGGTTGATTTCATCGTGGCTAACATCAACGCCGAAGCGCTCGCGAGCCTGGCGCCGGAGATCGGCCGAATCTTAAAGCCGGGTGGCGGCGCGGCGCTTACGGGATTCCCCGTCCGGAATCTCCAGCGCGTGCGCGAAGCCTGCCGCGGACGTGGAACGGTGGTCGAAAAAGGCGAATGGCGCGCGCTTGTCTGGTAACATTTCCAACGCTGCTATCATCTAGTCAGATATGAAAGCACGTGTAATTTCCCTGTTCGCGTTGATTCTCACGATCACCTGCACCGCCCTGGCAGCGGACGTAACGGGCAAGTGGATTGCCCAGGTCCCCGGCCGCAACGGAGAAACCCACGAGACGGCCTTCAACCTCAAGGCCGATGGCGCTCAACTGACCGGCACCATGACCACTCAGCGAGGAGAGCAGCAGATCTCCGACGGAAAGATCGACGGCGATACCGTGTCGTTCTCCGTCGTGATGAACTTCAACGGCAACCAGATGAAGTTCCTCTACAAGGGGAAAGTTGCCGGCGACCAGATTCAGTTCACGCGGCAGCGCGAGGGCGGCGACCGCACTCAAGAGTTCACAGCGAAACGCAGCTCCTGAGGACCTCACCTATGCGCGCTTGCCGGGCGGGACCGTTAGCCTTGCTGGCTGTAGCTCTGCTCGCCGCGAACAGGCTTGGAGCGGCTTCCCACGACTCGCTGCGCCAGATCAGCGACGATCTCGAAGAGCTGACGCGGAAGGTGTCGCCGTCGGTAGTCAAGGTCCTGGTGACGGGATACGGACCAGTCACCGAGGAGGGCCATCAGAACACGGGGCTGATTGGGAGGCAGCACGCCATCGGCTCCGGCGTGATCCTGGACCCGTCCGGCTACATCGTCACGAACGCCCACGTGGTGGAGGGCGCGCAGCAGGTCCGTGTGATGCTGGCGTCGCCCGCCGGCGCACCCCCTTCAGGCCCTCGAATGTTCAAAGCGCGGATCGCTGGAGTGGATAAGGACACCGACCTGGCCATCCTCAAGATCGATGCGGACGGCCTGCCCGCGCTCGAGATCGCGGACTACCGGAAGCTGCGGCAAGGCCAACTGGTGCTGGCTTTCGGAAGCCCCGAGGGTCTCGAAGATAGCGTGACCATGGGCGTGGTGAGTTCCGTGATGCGCCAGCCCGATCCCGACAAGCCGAGGATCTACATCCAGACCGACGCCGCGGTCAATCCCGGAAACAGCGGCGGCCCGCTGGTGGATCTGGAGGGCAATCTGGTCGGCATCAACACCTTCATCCTGTCCGAATCGGGTGGAAGCGAGGGGCTGAGCTTCGCGATTCCGAGCGTGGTGGTGCGGTTCGTATATCGCGAGATCCGCGCGCATGGGCACGTGCGCCGTCCCAAAATCGGGGCCAATTTGCAGGCCATTTCTCCCACGCTGGCCGCGGGCCTGGGTCTGGCACAGGTGTGGGGCCTGGTGGTTTCCGACTTACTGCCCGACGGCCCAGCCGCCAAGGCCGGGCTTCAAGTGGGCGATGTTGTGCTGTCCGTGGACGACGCGCCCGTGCCCAGTCTGCCCCGTTTCGAGGCCGCCATGCTGCGCCGGGGTCATCAGGATCCGGTGACCATCGAGGTCCTGCGCGGCTCCGGGAAGCTCTCGTTCAAGGTGGAGGTGGTCGAAGAGCGGGAGAGCGAGTTCGACGACCTGGCCGACCTGGTGAATCCCGAGAAGAGCCTGGTGCGCAGGTTGGGAATTCTGGGGATCGAGATCAACAAGGATATCGCCGGGATGGTGTCGGACCTGCGCATCCCTTCGGGCGTGATCGTCGCGGCGCTAGCCGCCGACTCCACCAACGAGACGGGCCTCAAAGCCGGCGATGTCATTCATGCGCTCAACGGCGCGAAGGTCGACAGCCTGGACGGCCTCCGCGCCGCGGTCGGCCGCCTCAAAACCGGCGACGCCGTAGCCCTTCACATCGAGCGCGACGGCGTGCTCATGTTTGTGGCGTTCGAGGCGGAGTAGGCGGGGCGGTTCAGCTTCGTCACGTGGAGCGGCGGGTTTCAGTGAGAACCATGAGCGCGCTCTCGGCGTCGGCACTGACGTCGCGATCCGCCCCGCTTGACTGAATGCCGAGTAGCTTGTCCCGGGGACCGGCCGACGACAGCCAATCTACCAACTGCTGCCGCTGGACGGTCGTCTCGCTCCACATGGTGTCGTTTCTTAGGCCGGTCGGTAGCTCATGTCTGTAATCCAAGATCCAGCGGGCGAGATTTGCGCCCGCCGCGACCGAATCATCAGCCAGCCAGATCGCCAAATACGGGCGGAGATCATCTTCGGCCAGTGCGATGGCCTGTAGCCAGTCATCGATTTCGGTTCTGTCGTACTGGCTAGGACCCGGGCGTACGCTCAGTTCAGCCTTCCAGACTGCCAGCAGGCACCCCCTGATTGCTCGCTGCTCATGTTCCGGCCATGTCCGCCAGTGCCCGTAGTCGAGTTTGCCGAGAGCCACCGTGGGGCTGACGTGGACAAGGAACTCACGATCGAGAAGGAGCTCGTAGATGCGCGGCAGAAAATGACGGAAGTCGTCCGCGTCGCCGACCGTTGTCATCGCGCAGAAGGCGTAGTAATGCAGATCAGCCGGGCTCAAACCACGAAGGGGTTGCTGGTGGAGCGGGCGGACCTCATCTCGTCTCTCCGAGCGGCAGCAAGGGCACAATTCGATGCGCGGGCGGAGTGGGTACTTTTCGAACACATCGTACAACTCCTCGATGGCGCGGCCAAGGTCCGACGTCGCCTTCATGGCCGGATGCTACCACGGATCGTCCCCAGTCCCGACCTGTGGGCCGTCCCTCACCACCATGAACCAGGCCTCTTCCGAGCCGCGGCGCCTGCTGAAACCTAGCTTCGTAAACCAATCCTTCTTATCCGTAACCGCCAGGAGTTCCGCAAGCCCGGAAGACTTTGCCCAATTCATGCAGTACTTGACTAAGTGCTCGCCGATGCCCCGGCCCCTCGAAACCCGATCGACCACCACGCCGCGCACTTCTCCCATTTCCGCGGTCATCCCTCTCTGCGGACGAAACTGCGTCAGCGCCGAACCGCCGACAACTCTGCGGCCGGCAACGGCCACAACACACTGCCCGCGCGATGGAAACAGTTTGGAATCGGGCTGAATCAAGGTGGTTCTAAATCGCCCGACTAACTTCCTGTAGCCGGCCCATTGCCAATCGTTTCTGATCCTGGTTACTCTGACCCCGGCAATCGGCTCGAGTTCAAAAGGCTCCAGATCGGGCAACCAGCACAACATGGCGTGTTTCTGCTTGTTGAAGGGCCGGAATCCCATTTTCCGGAAAAACGGTTGCTCCCTCGTCCCAAGAGTAACCAGAACCTCGTAAATGCCCGCGTCCCGCGCCTGTCCGATACATTCCGAGACCAGGATCTCGGAGTAAAGTCTTCGCAAGCGAAGGTTGGAGAAAGCGAAGCTTCTGATCTCGGCCAGCTTCTTGCTGTATCTCTTCAAGGCGCAGCAGCATTCCACCACGCCGTTAATTCGAACCACCGTGAAGTCCCGCCAGGACGGCAGCCTGTCCTGCTGCAGACTCTGATCCGCCCGGATCAAGCCTTCAATTGACGGCCAGTCCCGTCTCCACGCTGATCCGATCGTGATCATTGCCGCGCTATTTCACCACCACGTTCACCAGCTTGTCCGGCACCACGACGATCTTGACGACCTGCTTGCCCTCGACGAATGCGCGAATCTTATCGTCGGCCAGCGCCAGGCGTTCGAGTTCCTCGCGAGGCGCGCCAGCGGCGGCGCGGACGCGGCTGCGCAGCTTACCGTTCACCTGCACCGGAATCTCCACTTCTTCCTCGCGCGCCAGTTCGGCGTCGTAGCAGGGCCACGGCTCGTGAAGAACCGGATTGACGCCGCCCAATTCCTCCCACATTTCCTGTGCCACGTAGGGCACGAAGGGCGAAACGATCAGCACAAGCTTCTCCAGAATCTCGCGCAGCGCGGTTCCGGAAAGCTGCGCCTCCACAGGCACCAGCTCATTGAGCAGCTCCATCGCCGCTGCAATCGACGTGTTGAAGTGCCAGCGGCTCTCGAAATCCTCGGTGATTTTCTTGACGGTCTGGTGCAGCCGGCGCAGCGCCTTCGTGTCGGCCCCGGCGGGCGGCTCGTCAGAGGGCACGGCGCGCCCGGCGTTGCGCGTCACGAAGCGGTAAAGGCGGCTGAGGAAGCGGTACATGCCCTCGACGCCGGCGTCCTGCCACTCCAGGTCGCGCTCGGGCGGCGCGGCGAAGAGCACGAAAAGGCGGCCGGTATCGGCGCCGTATTTCTCCACCATCCAGTCCGCGCCCACGACGTTGCCCTTGTTCTTGGACATCTTGGCGCCGTCCTTCACCACCATGCCCTGCGTGAACAGGCGCGTGACCGGCTCGTCGTTCACCACCAGACCCAGGTCGCGCATCACCTTGGTGAAAAAGCGCGAGTAGATCAGGTGCAGGATGGCGTGCTCCACGCCGCCGATGTATTGGTCGATCGGGAACCAGTAAGAGATCTTGCGCGATTCGTACGGCGCCTGGCTGTTGTGGGCATCGCAGTAGCGATAGAAGTACCAGGAGGAATCGACGAACGTGTCCATGGTGTCGCTCTCGCGGCGCGCGGGCGAGCCGCAGCGCGGACACGGCACGTTCATAAACTCGGGGACCGATTCGAGCGGCGAGCCACCGGCGCCCGTGATCTTCACATCAAGCGGCAGCACCACGGGCAGTTCGCTCTCGGGCACGGGGACCACACCGCAGGCGGCGCAGTGGATCACCGGGATCGGCGTGCCCCAGTAGCGCTGGCGCGAAACGCCCCAATCCCGCAGGCGGTACGTGATGGCGGCCTTGCCGAACCCGTGCTCTTCGGCGTATTCGGCCATGCGCCGCCGCGCTTCCTCGCTCCGAAGACCGGTCCACGGGCCGGAGTTTTCGAGAATGCCGTACTCGGTCGAAGCCTCCTTCAAACTCGCCCCGTCGGCGAGCGGGCCGTTGACTGGCCGGATGACGGGGCGTACAGGGATGCTGTACTTGCGGCAGAACTCCAGGTCGCGCTCGTCGTGAGCGGGAACGGCCATGATTGCGCCGGTGCCGTAACCCATCAAGACGAAGTTGCCGACCCAGACCGGGATGCGCTCGCCGTTATAAGGATTGACCGCGGTGTAAGGTGTCGGGTAGCCTTCCTTCTCGGCGTCCGGAGCCATTCCCACCAACAGGCGGGCTTGCGGCAGGTCCTTCACCAGCGGATGCTCCGGCGCCAGAATCACGCAGGTGGCGCCGTAGATGGTATCCACCCGCGTGGTGAAGACGCGAATGGGCTGGCCGCTGCCTTCGAGGTGGAAATCGATTTCGGCGCCGTCGGAGCGGCCAATCCAGTTGCGCTGCATTTCGAGGACGCGCTCGGGCCAACCACCTTCGAGCTTCGCGATGTCGTTCAGCAGCTCGTCGGCATAGCGCGTGATGCGGAAGAACCATTGGTTGAGCTCGCGCTGCTCGACCGGCGTGGTTTCGTGGCGCCAGCAGCATCCGTTGACTACTTGCTCGTTTGCAAGCACGGTGCAGCACTCGGGGCACCAGTTGACCTTCGACATCTTGCGGTACGCCAGGTCGCGCTCCAGCATCTTGAGGAAGAACCACTGGTTCCAGCGGTAGTAGTCGGGCTCGCAGGTGGATACTTCGCGGTCCCAGTCGTAGCTGAACGCGTAGCGGGCGTGGGTCTTCTTCATCTCCGCGATGTTGGAAAGAGTCCAGTCACGGGGGTGCAGGCCACGCTTTATGGCGGCGTTCTCGGCGGGAAGACCGAAGGCGTCCCAACCCATCGGGTGAAGCACGTTGAAGCCGCGCATCCACTTATAGCGAGCCAGGGCGTCGCCGATGGTGTAGTTACGCAGGTGGCCCATGTGCAGGGTGCCGCTGGGATAGGGCAACATCTCGAGCACGTAATACTTGGGCTTGGCGGAATTCTCCTCGGCCTGGTAAAGGCCGGGTGTGTCCCGCCAGCGCTCGAACCACTTCAGTTCGATGGGCGCGTGGTCATAGGTCTTCTCCGGCATGGTTTCTTTCAACCTTAGCAGAGGCGGCCCGATGCGGAGGACCGCTCCAGGCCGCGCGCATCAGCAAGCGGGAATGGTCTTAGTTCAGCGTCTGATCCAGGTAAACAAGGTAGGCCGCGATGAGCCGGTAACTCGCGTAATATTCGGTCATGTTGATCGCGGAAAGAGTATCCTTCCCGCTGTACGAAAGTTTTTTCTCCGGGGCCAGGGAGTGGACGCTGAGCACGGGGATCTTGGCATCGGCAAAGGCCCGCCCGTCGCTATCCGAAATGAGCGAGTTGTCCGCTCCCATCACGCTCAGCTTCAGCGATTTCGCGATCGACCCCATCTTCCCTGACAAGGACTTGTCGCCCTGCGCCAAATCGATCCTGGTTGACGCCAGGCCCAGAGCCTCCACGTCGATCATCGCCTTGATCGCGCCCTTGCCGTCCGCGCCCAGGTTCTTCACATAGAAGGTCGATCCGCGCCGCCCTTTCTCCCGATCGGCGAAGCCAACGAAGACGAACTTATGCTTCCGCGGCGTGCTGCGCAGCGAGGCGAACAGGCTCGGTAGCAGAGAAGCGCCCGACCAATTCTCGATCACGCCGTCGCTGCCTTCGGCGAAATCGAGATGCGCACCAATGACGATAGTGGAAGACGTCTGGCCCTCTGATGTGCAGACCACGTTCGGCTGCCGCCCGGATTTCACTGCCTGATCGGCCAGCATGGCGCCGGTGCATCCAGCTTCGTCGAACATCTTATGAAGGGCCGCCGCGCGCGCGTCGTTGGAGGCGGGGCCGCTTCCCAGGCGTGCCTTAATCACATCGGGGCTGACGGGGTCGAACTCGATCTTCACGCCCTGAGCCAGGAGCGGGCAGGCAAGGGCTACGGTAAGTGCGAATCGCAAGAGCATCGTACCACTCTACATGGCCACAGTCGTTTGAGCAAACCGCATCCTCAAATCGGCGATAATGGGTCATGCCCGAATCCACCCGCCAGACGATTTCGGCATTTCTCGCGCAGAAGCGCATCGCGGTGGTGGGCGCCAGCCGCAACCGGACGGACTTCAACGCGTCCATGTTTCGTACGCTGCGCGAGCGCGGCTACGACGCAGTACCCGTCAACCCGAATGCCACCGAGATCGATGGCGTTCGCTGCTACGCGCGCCTCCAGGAAATCCAGCCGCCGGTTGAGGGCGCGCTCGTGATGACCGCCCCGGAGGCCGCCGAAAGGGTGGTTCAGGATTGCCGCGAGGCGGGCATCGCCCGGGTCTGGCTCTACGGCACTTCCGGGAAGGCGAACAGCCTGCAGGCCGTCGAATTCTGCCGGGCTAACGGGATCGCCGTCGTTCCCGGTTTTTGCCCCCACATGTTTGTATCGGACACTTCCTGGTTCCACCGCTTCCACGGCACGCTTCTGAAGATCGCCGGCAAATACCCGGTCTAGTCACACGCGGCGCATGCCGCCCAGCGCCCTCGCCGGCAGCGTCACAACCGCCCACACCAGGTGCAGCACGCCATCGACCGCAATCCCCAGAATGCGGAATGGCAACAGCAGCAGCCAGACGATGGGATAGAGCACCAGCGCCGCCAGCGCCAGCGGCCAGCACAAAAACAGCAGGATCAGCCAAAGGATGAACCCGATCATGGAACGCTCTCCTCTTTAACTACGAAGCCCGCGCCCAGCCAGTTCCCCAACTTCTGCGGGTCGTGTCCGTTTTGTTCAAGACGGCTGCTTGCGCCGAGTTTATGATGGAACGCATGTTACTCAAAAAGTACTCCCCGGCCCTGCTGCTGGCGCTGTTGCCGGCTCTGAATGCCAGCGCCGCAGAGAATGCGAAACCGAACCCCGTCCTGGTCAATACCTGCCTGGTGACCTCGCGAGTGAAGGATCTTGTCGAGTTCTACAAGCGCGTCTTGGGTGTGGAGGCGCGCACGTCAGGCGATGAATATGCCGAGTTCCCGACGGGCGTTGGGGTGCTCGCGCTGTTCTCCGCGGAGGCGCAGGAACGTTACATTCCCGGATCGGCGCAGCCCGCTCAGAACAGGAGCGTCATCCTGGAGTTTCGCGTCGCCGATGTCGATCGCGAATACCAGCGGCTGCGTGCCTTCGTAAAGTCGTGGGTTAAAGGACCAACCAACCAGCCCTGGGGAACCAGGTCAATCTACTTCCGCGATCCGGACGGCAACCTCGTTGACTTTTGGATGCCCGCGCCCGCGCGATAGAAGTTACTTCTGTGCCAGCCGCTCCGACAACTCAGTCAGAAACGCGGCCAGGCCTTCGCCCGCTTGTTCGCATTGGGAGATGACGGGCTCGATCCCGCGGCGCCGCAGCACCCGCTCCTGCACCGGGTTGGCGGCCGCGAGAAAGATATACGAGCGCGGGCGCAGCAGGTCGAGCTTGGAGTCCTCCCACAGCCGCTGCAGCTTGTAGAACAGGTAGCGAATATTGATGTCGGAGAGGCTGTATCCCACGAACAGCACCGGCCGGCCCAGCACGTCCGACTGCAGCTTGATGTCGAGTGCCGTCCCGAAATCCAGCCGCTCGAAGAAGCTCGACTCGGTCAGCACGATCGACTCGTCATCGTCGAAATCGCCGTGAAACTTCACGATCTGCGTGACGCCCTCGCGCGATTTCAGCACGTCGCCGACGTTGGTGATTTTCGTGTACTCCTTGCCGTAAGCCTCGAAGGCCTTCTCCAGCCACCGGTCGTAGTTCGTCGTATAAATGACGGGGAACGAGAGTTCGACAATGAGCCGGTGAATTGCCGAGGTCCGCACATCTACGTCGTGCGGGTGCCAGCTCACGTCCATCCAACTCCGCAGCGAGCCCAGGTTGCCCTTGTTGAGCTGATAGAACTCCGCCAGCGTGCGATAATCGGCGAGCGACCGGAAGACCTGCGGGTCATAGTCCAACTGCCGCGCGATCTCGTTGACGATCTCCGCGGTGCTGGGCACGCCGACATTCTTCGACACGCCGGCGCCGACAAAGAGGATGGCGCCTCTGCGGCGAATCGCTTCGACCAGGTCATCGTACATGGCGCGGCTGGTAGTCCTCCACAGTTATTCTATGCCCCTCTCGCCCCGCCGGCCGGCCTTCCGCAAATTCACTGTCCTGCAACAGACTCGTCACATAAGTGCAACGCAGAAATACCGTCCAGAAGCTACACTATACTTTCAGGGCCGCTGTTCCCCCACATTGCGCGCGCCCTTACACATAAAGTGGGTGAGCCCGTTCCTATGACGACCACTCATCATCCCGACACAGACATCAGGAACGCCATGCCCCCCAGCCACGCGACGGCTCATCACGGGGGTCACGCAACACCCCGGCACGAGCGCGATCTCCGGCACAAGCTGGACCACTCCAGGCAGGAATTCGACGCGAAGATGTTACTGGTGGAGACTCTCCTGCAGAGCGCCGACCTGGGGATCAACCACAACCGCGCGCGAGCTCTCGAGCGGGCCATGGGCGAGTTGGCGCTCGCGAGCATGCGGCAGATTCGTGCGCTGGCGGCCCTGGGCGACTTTCTGATCGAGGGCACACACCAGTAGGGCGCCCGCCGAACTTTTCCCCTTCACAATACGTAACCATAGAGACATGCCCGCCGACGCACCGCTGCGCCTGTGCCAAGTCACCAAGCGCTACGGCACGCTGACGGCCGTCGACCGCCTCAGCCTCGAGGTCGAGCGCGGTGAGATCTTCGGGCTCCTCGGGCCGAATGGCGCGGGCAAGACGACCCTGATTCACTGCGCCGTCGGCTTGATCGAGCCCGACAGCGGCGAAGTGCACGTGGTCGACGGTAACCCGCGCGAGCCGCATGTGCGCACCCGCATCGGAATTGCCCCGCAGATCCTCTCGCTCTACGAGTTGCTGACGGCCGAAGAGAACCTCGCGTTCTTCGGCAAGCTCTACGGCCTCGACGGGCAGCCCCTGAACGAGCGCATCCGGTGGGCCTTGGAATTCGTCGGCCTCGAAAGCCGCGGGCGGGACCAGGTCAGAACCTACTCCGGCGGGATGATGCGCCGGCTCAACCTGGCCGCCGCGCTGGTGCACGATCCGGAGATCCTTCTGCTCGACGAGCCCACCGTGGGCGTCGATCCCCAGTCGCGCAATTCCATCTTCGACAGCATTCTCGCCCTGAAACGGGAGGGCCGCACCATCGTCTACACCACTCACTACATGGAAGAGGCGGAGCGGCTGTGCGACCGCGTCGGCATCATAGACCACGGCCGGTTGCTGGCGCTCGATACGGTCGAAGGCCTGCTCGCCGCGCAGGGAGGCTTACCCCGGCTGGTCGTCAACACGGACGGCCGCGAAATCGAGCTGTTCTCGCCCGACCCTTTGGCCGAACTGAACCGTCTGGCGGCCACCGCGCCCATCGACCGCTTCCGCCTCGACCGGCCGACGCTCGAACAGGTGTTTCTGAATCTCACGGGAAGGGCACTGAGGGACTAGCCGATGTCCGCTATACTCGCGCTGGCCGCTAAAGATCTCCGCCTTCTGTTGCGGGTGAAATCCGGGCTGTTCTTCGCTTTCGCCTGGCCGCTGGTGATCGCCATCCTGTTCGGCACTATATTTGCCGGTTCCTCGGACAGCGGGTCGCGCCGCATGGCCGTGGCGCTGGCCGACGAGGATCACAGCGCGGGGAGCAAGGAGTTCGCCGCGCTCATCCTCGCCAGCCCCGATTTCACCGTACAGCCTGCCAGCCGCACTGAGGCCATCGATTTGGTCCGCAAAGGACGGCAGGCCGCCGCGCTCATCCTCGCCAAAGGTTTTGGGGATGCCAGCCAGCAGATGTTCCACGGCACGCCGCCCAAGGTGGAAGTCTGGATCGACCCCAGCCGCCAGGCCGAGGCGGGGATGATCCAGGGGCTGCTGTTCCGCATCACCATGCAGGGGCTCCAGAAGAGGATGGCCGACACGGGCTCGCTGCGTGCCAGCCTCCACAAGTCGATGGAGGAGGCCGAACATTCACCCGGCCCGCCCGATCAGCGCGCCTCCCTGACGCGCTTCCTCCGCAGCATGGACCGCGCGCTGAGCGACCTGCCGGCGCCGCGTGCGGGCGAAAGCCAAGGAACCGGCTGGCAGCCGTTGAGCGTTGAGCAGCACGATGTGTCCATCGTGAGGGCGGGCCCGCGCAATGCTTTCGAGATCACGTTCCCGCAAGGGCTGCTCTGGGGCGTGCTGGGCTGCGCCATGGCCTTCGCCATCGGCTTCGTCACCGAACGTACGCGCGGCACGTTGTTCCGCTTGCAGATGGCTCCCATCGGGCGCGTGCAGTTGGTGGCGGGCAAAGCGCTGGCCTGCGCCGCGGCCTGCCTGGCTCTCGAGGCGACGCTGCTGCTCATCGGCCGGATCGGCTTCCACGTCGTGCCGCATAGCTGGCCGCTGATCGCTCTGGCTGCCGTATCCACCGCGGCCGCGTTCGTCGGCATCATGATGCTGCTGGCCGGCCTGGGCAAGACCGAGCAAGCAGCCGCAGGCGTGGGGTGGGCTGTGATGATGCCGCTCGCGATGTTCGGCGGCGGAATGATCCCGCTCGCTTTCATGCCCCAGTGGATGGCGCAAATCGGCATCGTCAGCCCGGTGCACTGGGGGATTCTGGCGTTCGAAGGCGCCCTGTGGCGCAGTTTCTCCCTCGAAGAGATGCTGATCCCCTGCGGCATCCTGCTCGCCATCGGCGCGGTGTGCTTCGCCCTCGGCACCCGCACTTTGCGCCTGTCTTAAGTACGGGCCTCGCCCAAACTGGCGTATCCTGATGAATGGTAAGTTCATATGCCACTTGCATCTCCGCCTTTCGGTTCCGATCAGATCCTCCCAGCCGTCGAAGAAGGACTTCAGGCGCAGCCCTTCATCGACGTTCACACCCACTTGTTCATGCCCTCGCTCGGCCCAATCGGCTTGTGGGGCATTGACAACCTCCTGACTTATCACTACTTGGAGGCGGAGCTTTTCCGTTCTTCGCCGCTGACCCCCGCCCAGTATTGGAATCTCTCGAAGACCGGGCGGGCGGACGCCATCTGGCGCGCGCTCTTCGTCGAGAACGCTCCCGTGTCGGAGGCCACGCGCGGCGTCATTGCGGTTCTGAAAGCATTCGGCCTTCCCACCGGGGAAGGCGGCTTGGCCGAAGCGCGGCAGTTCTTCGCCGCCCAGGATTATCCCTCGCACATCAAGCGCGTCCTCGAACTCGCCGGCGTCAGCGACGTCGTCATGACCAACGATCCGCTCGATCCCGACGAGGCCCCGCTCTGGGAGGCCGGCGCGGAACGCCATCCGCAGTTCCACGCCGTTCTTCGGCTCGACCGCATCCTCAACAAGTGGACCGAACATTACCGGCAGATCCAGGCCAAGGGCTACCAGGTGGAGGACGCCTCGGCCGCCTCGATGGCGGAGGTCCGCCGTTTCCTCGCCGACTGGTGTAAGACCATGCAGCCCGTCTACATGGCGTGTTCGCTGCCCGATACCTTCCGATTTCCCGAGGAAAGCGTCCGCAGCCGCCTGCTGACCGAGGCCGTCCTGCCGCTTTGCCGCGAGCTCAATCTCCCACTGTCGCTGATGATCGGCGTGCGCTATCAGGTGAATCCGGCGCTGCGCTCGGCCGGGGACGCCTCCGGTAAGGCGGACATGGGCTCCGTCGAGCGCCTCTGCGCCGGCTTCCCCGAAAACGGCTTCCTGGTCAGCGTGCTCAGCCGCGAAAACCAGCACGAGTTCTGTGTCTACGCCCGCAAGTTCAGCAACCTGATGCCGTTCGGATGCTGGTGGTTCCTCAACAACCCTTCCATCGTCGAAGAGATCACGCGCGAGCGGCTGGAGATGCTGGGAACCACGTTCATCCCCCAACACTCCGACGCGCGCATCCTCGAACAGCTCATCTACAAGTGGCGCAACACCCGGCGAACGCTCGCGCCCATCCTCGCCAACTCGTACCGGCTACTCAACGACGATGGCCGCGCCGTCACGCGCGAGGAGATCAACCGCGATATCGCGCGGCTTTTCCAAACGAACTTCCGGAACTGGGTCCACCTGCCGCTCGACAAGAAGTGAGCCGGTCACGGCGGGCCGCGTCCGTACCGCCCGATTTGCCTTGGACTACCGTCTTCACGGTATGTCCGCCCGTTGCCGCCGCTGGTAAACTGAGACCGGAGCATGAGGCAGGTCATAAGCAGACTCCTGACGGCTGCCCGCCGGCTCGGACGAAAGAGTGACCGCCCCTCGGCCCGCCTCACCGTCATCGGGCTCATCGCCGGCGAGCGCGAGCGCCGCATTCTCGCCGCTGTGTGCTCGCGAAACCGCTGGAACGCCGTGCTGGCCGATACCTGTCAGGAAGCCCGCTCTGAGTTGGACCGGATCGAAGCCCCGGTCGTCTTGTGCGACCGCGATCTCGCCGGCGAGAACTGGCGTCGTGCGGTCGAAACACTGGCGGCCTCTCCCCAGCCCTCGTGCATCCTGCTGCTCTCGAGCGTGGTGGACGATTACCTGCGCAACGAAGTGGTCCGCAGTGGCGGCTACGATGTCTTGCGGAAGCCCCTGCGCGAAGACGAAGTCGTGCGCGCCGTCAGGCTGGCCTGGACCTTTTGGAGCAGCGCCAGAAGAACCACGCCCCCTGGCGAGAGGCGCCGCTCCGCGTAGCTTTCACGAAATCACGCCCTTGCGCAACGCATAGAGGATCAGCTCCGGCAGACTATGTAGGCTCAACTTGTCCTGCAGGTTCCTGCGGTGCGTCTCCACGGTGTAGGGGCTCAGGTTCAGCGCACCCGCGATGTCTTTGTTCGATTTGCCTTCGGCCAGGAGCTGCAGGATCTCGCGCTCGCGCGGCGTCAGCAGTTCGTAGCTGTCTTCCACCCCATGCCGCCGTATCTCGCGCACATAGTCTTCCACCAGCATCCTGCTGATTTCCGGGCTGAAGAACGCCTTGCCGTCCGCCACCGCCTTGATGGCATCGATCAGGTCGCCCTCCGCGGAGTCCTTCAGCAGGTATCCCTTCGCGCCCGCCTTGAGCGCTCGCAGCACGTAGCCTTCGTCGGAGTGCATGCTCAGGATGACGATGGCCGTCCGCGCGTCGGAGCCGCTGATCCGCTGCGCGGCTTCGATCCCGTTGAGATTCGGCATCCCGATGTCGAGGACCGCAACGTCGGGGTGCGTGGCTTCGGCCCGCTCAATGGCTTGCCGACCGTCGGAGGCCTCCGCCACCACGCTGAATCCCGGCTGGCTCTCGAGCAACAACCGCAGGCCCCGGCGCATCACCGTGTGGTCATCCGCCAACAGAATCCGAATCGGTTTCACCGGCTCTCCCCTTCTCATGACCGTCAAGCGGCAGCTCTGCGGACAGAATCGTTCCGCCTCCCGGCTCGGAATGGATCTCGAACCTGCCCCCCAGGCCCGTCACCCGCTCTTCCATTCCCAGCAGCCCGAGCCCCTTCGACTGCGCGACTTCGAACCCCTGGCCGTCGTCTTGCACCGTCACCGACACCCGCCCCGTTTCCTGCCGCACCTCGATGCGAACCGTGCCCGCTTGCGAATGGCGCGAGCAATTGTGCAGCGCTTCCTGAACCACCCGGTAGATGCAAGTCTTGTATTCGTCCGGCAAATCGACCGGGGCCAGCTCCGTGACCACGCTCACATCCATCGACGTGCGTTTCGAAACCTCACGCGCCTGCCAGCGCAGGGCGGGAATCAGGCCCAGATCGTCGAGCATCGACGGCCGCAGGAGCAACGCCATATTCCGCACCACGCGAACCGTGTTCTCCACCAGGCCCTTCACCATCTCCACGTGGCTGCGCGATTGCTCCGTCGCCAGGCCGCTCGACAAATTGCGCAGCTCCACCAGCACGGCCGATAACGACTGGCCCACCTCGTCGTGAAGCTCTCGCGACAGCGCGCGCCGCTCCCCCTCCTGCGCCTCCACCAGCCGCGCCGACAAGCTACGCAGGTGGCGTCTCGCCTCGGCCACTTCGCGATACTGCGCGCTCGCGCGGTTCTCCAGGTTCAGAATTCTCCCCACGCTGAACGCCGCCATTCCCAACCCCAGCGCCAGCGTCGCCGCCAACACCACCCCCAGCCGCGTCTGGAATGCCGACAGCAGTCCCACCACCCGGTCGTTTCCGGCGCTTAACTGCTGTTCGTTGACCTCCGCAATCTTGCTGGCTGTGCCGAGCATGGCCATGCGCCGCGGGAACACCTCGTCGCGCAGAAAAGGATAGCCCCGGGTGCGCCGCTCCGCGGAACTCCACTTCAGCGCCGGATCGAGCGTCTCCCAGTACCGCGACAGTTCCCGCCTCAAGGCCTCGAACTGCGGCATCTCGGCCGCCGCCAACTGGTTCCCGTAGGACGCGAGCGCGCGCTGCATCTCGCCCCGCACCTGTTCCAGGCTGGCGCGGTGCCCTTCGGCCCGGCCTGCGTCCGCGTCGAGCAGATAGTCCCGAACGTAAGTGCCCGACAAATAGAGCTGCGAACGTATATCGTTCAGCACGTGATTCCGAAACAGGAATTGCCGGCGTATCTGGTCGTCTTCGCGCCGGATCTGACGAAGCACGCGCAGGGCGTCCACCCCGGAAAGCGCCATGATCGCCAGCAGCCCCCCGAATCCCGCCAGAAGCAGGAAGCGGGTATTCGGCATCAGCCGGTCGGACGCGCGGCGGAGGGGCGTACTCATTAGTGGTCGAACTACCTTCAGCTTACCCCTCCAAGGCTCGCCATACCGGACATTCCCCGTCGAAACACTCACTCCCGGACCCAGTACACTCTCGCGGCGCTACGATAGACGCAGTGCCGTCCGAACCCATCTTGTTCTTCGAGAAGCAGAGCCTCCGCCAGTGGCACGTCCGCATCGTCTTGGCCTTCCCTGCCGCGGCGGTCCTGTTTATCGCTTGCCGGCAGATCGTCTGGCACAAGCCCTGGGGCTCGCCGCCTCTCTCCAACGAAGCCCTGATCTTCCTCACGGTGATGCTGCTAGGCGTCTACTTGCGGCTGATCACCGTGAAGCTCGTCACCGTGCTGCGCCCGCAGGAGCTCTCCTTCGGCCTGCGTGGGCTCTGGAGGCCGCGCCACATTCCACTGGACCGCATCCGCTCCGCCGCCGTGGTGACCTACGATCCAGTGGTGGATTTCGGCGGATACGGCATCCGGTCCGGCCGCCGCGCGAAAGCCTACATCGCCTCCGGGAACCGCGGTGTCGAGCTCGTTCTCGATGGAGCCCCCAACGTGCTGATCGGTTCGCAGAACCCCGCCGATCTTGCGCGAAAGATCGAGGACGCGCGCGGCCGCCTCGCGGTACGCCGGTGATCGGCTCTCCAATGCCCGATTCCATCCCCCTCCGAGTGCGGCTGGCCTCCGTGCCCGCCGTTCGCCTGTCCTTGCTCACGCTCCTCGCCCTCCTCGTTCACGGTTACCACCTCGGCGCAGACGACGCGGCCGTCTACGTCCCCGGCATCAAGAAGGCCATCGATCCCGCCCTCTACCCCTTCGGCGCCGAGTTCTTCCTGTCGCACGCCAGCCTGTCGCTGTTCTCCACCATCGTCGGCGGCTCGGCCAGGCTGACCCATCTTCCGGCCGACCTCGTCATCTTCCTCTGGTACATCGCCGGCATCTTCCTGCTGCTCGCAGCGGCCTGGCATCTGCTCAGCGCGTGTTTCGAGAGCGGCTATGCGCGCTGGAGCGGGGTCGCTCTGTTGGCGGCGCTGCTTTGCGTCCCCGCGGCCAACACCGCGCTCCTGCTCATGGATCCGAACGTGACGCCGCGGACGCTCTCCACTCCCGCCACCTTGTTCGCCGTCGCCTGCTTCCTCCGCCGCGAGCACAAGCGCGCCTTCGCATGGCTGCTACTCGCCGCGGTGGTACATATACAGATGAGCGTTTTCGCCGCGGCGCTCCTGGCCTCGCTGTGGCTGGCCCGCCGCCTCCGCAGCAGCCCCGCCCCGGCCGCTGCCTGCGCCATCCTGGCCCTCGTTCGCTTTCCATTCCCGCTCGATTTCGAGCCCGTCCGCGGCCCCGCCCGCGACGCCCTTCTCTCTCGCAGCTATATCTTCGTTTCCACCTGGGCCTGGTATGAATGGCTCGGCGTGTTCGCTCCACTGGCTCTGCTATGGTGGTTTTCCGCGGCTTCTCCCCGTGGCACAACGCCCGTCTTCCGGCTCCTGTCGCGCACGCTGGTCCCCTACGGGCTCCTGTTCACCGCCGCCGGCGTCGTCCTGTCCCTCTCGCCGCGTCTGGAGAACTACGCCCGCTTGCAGCCCATGCGCGCCTTCCACCTCCTCTACATCGTTTTCTTCGCCCTCCTCGGCGGCTTGATCGGAGAGTACGCGCTGAAGAACCGCGCCTGGCGCTGGGCGGCCCTCTTCGTCCCTCTGGCCGTCTCCATGTGGCTGGTCCAGCGGGACACCTATTCTTCCAGCCCCCACATCGAATGGCCCGGCCTCTCCAGTTCGAATCCTTGGGTCTCCGCCTTTCTCTGGGTCCGCGCCAACACACCGAAAGACGCCGTCTTCGCGCTCGATCCGAATTACATGCTTCGCCCCGGAGAGGACGTCCACGGCTTCCGCGCCATCGCCGAGCGCAGCTCACTGGCCGATCGCGTGAAGGATAACGGAGCCGTCTGCCTCTTTCCCCGGCTCGCAGATGAGTGGGAGCGGCAAGTCCGGGCCCAGGACTGGGAAAAGCTCCAGGCCTCCGGCTTCGAGAAGCTGGCCGAGCGCTATCCGGTCACCTGGATCGTCACCCAAAACCTGCGCTTGCCGGGCGTCATCTGCCCCTATCGGCAAGCCGGCCTGGCGGTCTGCCGAATCCCCGATACGAATCGTTGAACGATTTTTACACGTCCTTTACACCCGCCCGCAACTAAGTGGCCGCCTTGTGCCTCCAACTTACCAGGGAGAGTAAACGGGGGTGGCCAATGAACACCGGAACGGCAGCGCGGTACTTAGTCCAAAGACAAGGAACCGAGGGCGAGGAGTGGCGGCCCGTCACATCCTGTAACTCGGTGGTCTACGCGCGGCTCGTGGCAAACGCGGGCGTTCGGCACCATGTCGGAGTCGTGTACCGCCTCATTGATAATCGAACGGGCGATACCACGGACTTCTTGCCCGCGGTGCGCCAGCAAGCGGCGTGATCGCCGATGCGGGTCCGTCACTTCTTGCCGAACCAGCGCGCCTTGAGGGCAGCCATGCTCGCCTTCAAACGCGCGAAGAAGCCGGGCGCAGGCGTGGGCGCCGGCTCCGCGGTCCGCACCATCGCCGCTACTTTGGCCGCGCCCACATTTTCCGCCGGCGTCTCGATCGCCTCTTTTCGTACCAGCCGCACCAGGTAGATCTGATAGGCGTACGTCTTCCGGTACCGCACGCCGTCCTGCTCCACAATCAGCGAAAAACCCGGGTAAGTGGCGGTCTTGTTTCCCACGGTCGCCTGCACCGGATGTACCTCCACCGGAAAATACCCCTTCAAATTCCGCTCCACGTACGCCGTCTCGTAACGATGGTGCCGCGTGTTCCAGATGAAGTAACGAAAGCTGTCGAATTCGTACGGCACGTGCGCATCGCCGATCGTCGTCCACAGCCAGTTGTGCCGCACCTGGCCGTCATCGTTGACGTCCGCGGTCGCGAAGTACGAGGTAATGCGGTGGCCTTCGGAATACTGCGCCACCTCGTCCGGGATATTCATCTTGAGGCTGCCTGCCAGCACCCAGCCCGCGCGCCCGTTCTTCAAACGCACCAGCACCCAGTCATCGACGGGCGTCGGCTTCGCGGCGGCTTCAGCTTCCTCCGCTTCCTCCTTCGGGTCCTCGGGCATCACAGGCGTCTTCGAAAGCTCCTGCCAATTCTCGGGAGGCTTGATCGGCGCCGGCGAGGGAGGCCGCACCGCGCGCTTCTCGTCCTGCGCCTTGGGCGACGCCTTCGGCCGCGGCGTCGGCGGCGGCAGAATGTCCTTCGGGGCGAAGGCCACCCGCGGGTTCAACTCGTGCGCCACCACATCCACCATCTCGCCCTCTTTGATCCTGTAAAAACTGGGCGCCAGCCGATTCGTCTCCGTGTGGACGTTCAGCGCTTCATAGACGGTCGCGGAGCCTTGCGAAGGCAGCCCTCGGGCGGTTGCCGCAAGCTGATTCAGTTGATCCATCTGCGCCGCGGAAAGCAGTTGGCGCATGTCGGTCCATCCCAGGATTCCGCCGCGGGTCTGCACCTTCACGAAGCGCCGCCGCCGCGCCACAATGCCCAGCCGTTCCCCGTGCGCCACCGTAGCCACTTCGGGAGAATGCAGGTCGATTTCGCGACGCAGCTTGAGCGCCACCGGACCGGCGTACGCCTCGCCGATCTCCGGCTCATGCGATGGCCCGGCCGTGCATCCGGCCAGCGCGCACAGGGCCAGCGCGCACAGGGCCAAGCCGAGCAGCCGGCCCTCTGTACTTCTCACTCGCTCCACATGCCAGTGTACCTACTTCTGGGGATACCCGACCGATTGCGCCAGCACCACGCGCTGTTCCGCGCGCAGCTTGAACGCCTTGGCCACGGCCGCGTGATCCACGCTCGCGCGCACCACCGTCACCAGGCCCTCCGAGGCGCAGAACAGGTACACATTCTCGGCCACGAATCCCGCATCGGCGCCGATAAACTCCGTGTTGCCGTGCGTACGCGCGGTGTCGGACACGTACACCAGGTTCACCGCGGCGTCCTTGACGAATGGCTGCGTCCCGGCGACGGCGCGCAGGTCCCCCGCCGCAACGGGCGCGAGCGCGTTTGCCTTCGCGTCGTAAAGGTAAACGCCCTCCGGCGTCGTCACGTAGATATCGATGTCCTGCCAGTTCATCGCCGAAGGCGCGGTGCGGTGCCCATCGGCACGATTGATTCCGAAGCCCGCCCACAGCATGTTCGACAGCGTCTCGAGCGAGAGCCGCTGTGCGCTGAACTCGCGCGTCGAGTGCCGCTGCTTCAGCGCCTGCATCAGCGGCATCCCACCCTCGGTCCGAGGCGCCGGAAGGGAAATCGGTTTCAGCTCCTGCGCCGGGGCCAGCGCGGCCCCCATCGCCAGGCAAGCGAAAAAGGATAGCGTCGTCTTCATAAGGAGTAGTGTAACGGGTTTGCGCTCGGGATAGGCGACCCACTGTGCACCGAAGCACACGAGTGGCGATCCGATCGTGACAACGCTTCAACTCTCGAGTGCGTTGACCTCGTGTATACTGATGGAATGAGCAAAAGAACGACCCCCGTCATTCCCAAGGGCTGGTGCCCCAAGTACGACGTGCAGCACGAGTACGGCAAGTCCGTCTCGGCGATCCAGCGGCTGATGCGCCAGGGCCTGCTTTCAGTTGAGCGCCGGGAAGTCGAGATGCCGGGCCGGAAACCCCTCCCTGTCTACCGGCGCTCGGACCTCGAGAGACTCATCCCGGGCGTTCGTGTGTCCGCCGCGCCCCCCCGCCGCCAGAAGGCCGGCGCGAGCGCATTGGCGGCCGGCCAGAAGGACCAGCTTCTAGAGGAAGCGCTCGCCTATGCACGCGCGGAATATGAGGGTGACCTGAATCGGCTGGTTGCCGACTCTCTCGCAGAGTTCATTGCCCGCAAGAAGGCGCAGGCTTTCGATGATGCGATGGCGGCGATGGCCGCGGACCCGGCGATCCGCAAAGAATGCGCGAGCGTCGCCGGCGAATTCGCGTCAGCCGACATGGACGGACTGGGACATGATTAGCCGCGGCAGTATCTACTTCGTGAATCTCAATCCGATCCGTGGCCGTGAGCAAGCTGGGCGTTGACCGGTCCTGGTGGTGTCGGTGGATTCGATCAATCGACAACGCTTGGTGGTCACCGTGGTTGTCGGAACGGACGCCGCAAACCTGCGCCAGGACTATCCCACCAACGTGCGCCTGACGGCCAAGGAAACCGGGTTGCCCATGGACACCGTATTCTTGTGCTTCCAGTTGCGGTCCTTGGATCCGTCGCGTTTCGCCAATGCCCGTGCCGGTGCTCCTGTACCCGCAGGCGCAGCACCAGCGGCTCGCATGCCCGACGTCGAACGGGCCATGCGGCTGGTCCTAGGGATATGAGATTGTATCGGCTCAGGCCCTCGAGTAGTCCCTCACCCGCCGCCGGCCAAGCACGAACAAAAACGCCGACGACACCGCAACTCCCGCCACCGCCCGCACCCAATCCCCGGTCACCATCGCGCCCACCACATCCCCACCAGCATTGACCGCGAACAACCCCACCGCCCACCACCACGCCCACCGCTTGCGTCGAAGCAGGCCCGCACCAGCCGCGGCCGTCGCTGCGCCGAGCGCCCATAGCAGCATGCCCGAAGCCCGCCCCAGAGTTTCGAACGCCGCCATGCCGCGCGGGTTCAGCGTCGCCAATCCGTCCAGAAGCCGGCCCGGAAGAAGCAGCGCAACCCCCACCACCGCCGCCATCGCCGTGGCCGCGAACAGGAACGCCGCAACAATCGGGATTGCGATCGGCCTTCGCTCCATCGCGCGCGCCGCGTCTACACGTCGAACTGGATCCCCTGCGCCAGCGGCAGCTCGTTCGACCAGTTGATGGTCACCGTCTGCCGCCGCATGTAGGCTTTCCAGGAGTCGCTGCCCGCCTCGCGCCCGCCGCCGGTTTCCTTCTCCCCGCCGAACGCGCCGCCAATCTCCGCCCCGCTCGTGCCGATGTTGATGTTGGCGATCCCGCAGTCGCTGCCGCGCGCGCTCAAAAATGTTTCGGCGGAAATCAGGTTCGTCGTGAACATCGCCGACGAAAGCCCCTGCGGCACGTCGTTGTGCCACGCCAGCGCATCCTCCATCGCGTCGAATTCCACCAGGTACAGCACCGGCGCGAACAGTTCCTCCTTGAGCGCCGCAAGCTCCGGCCGCGCCCGCACGATGGTCGGCTCCACGTAGCATCCGCCCGCCAGATCCACCTTGCCGCCGCCGCACAGCACTTCCCCGCCCTGCTCGCGAACGCGCTCGATCCCTTGCATCATCTCGGCGACGGCCCCGCGGTTCACCAGCGGACCCATCACCGTCGCCGCGTCGAGCGGGTTGCCGATGCGTATCTGCCGGTAGGCCGCCACCAGCGACTCAGTCATCCGCTTCGCGATGCCCCGCTGCAAGAACAGCCGCCGGATCGTGGTGCAGCGCTGCCCCGCCGTCCCCACCGCGCCGAAAAGCACCGCGCGCAGCGTCAGGTCGAGATTCGCATCGTCCATCACGATCACGCCGTTGTTGCCGCCCAGCTCGAGCAGGCTGCGGCCCACCCTCCGCGCCACTCGCTCCGCCACGCGGTACCCCATCTGGCAGGACCCCGTAGCGCTGATCAGCGGCAGCCGCCGGTCGTCCAGCATCCTTTCGCCCACCTCCGAGCCGCGCCCAATCACCAGGTTGAAAACGCCGCTCCACCCGTGCCGCGCCATCACGCGATCGCAGATCTTCTGCACCGCGATAGCCGTGAGCGGCGTCTCCGACGACGGCTTCCACAGGACGCAATCGCCGCAAACGGCCGCGATCAGCGCATTCCACGACCACACCGCCACCGGGAAGTTGAAGGCTGAAATGACGCCCACCACGCCCAGCGGGTGCCACTGTTCGTACATGCGGTGCGCCGGCCGCTCGCTGTGCATCGCCAGTCCGTAAAGCTGGCGCGAGAGACCGGCCGCGAAGTCCGCGATGTCGATCATCTCCTGCACCTCGCCCTTCCCCTCCGCCAGGATCTTGCCCATCTCCAGGCTGACCAGCGTGCCCAGCGCGTCCTTGTTGCGCCGCAGCTCGTCGCCGATCTCGCGCACGATTTCTCCACGCTTGGGCGCGGGCGTGAGCCGCCACTTGAGGAAGGTCTGGCTGGCGCGGCGCATCACCTGTTCGTAGTCGTCCGCGCCCGCCATGCGAATCTTGGCGATCGCGGCGCCGTCGCACGGGCTCGTCGAAACCAGTTCGCCGCCCGCGGGCCTCGCGACCCACTCCCCCCAACCCGCGCCCGAGTTGATCTCTTCAATCCCCAACTGCTCGAGCACTTCAGGAACGCCCGCTGCCGTTTCCATCTTCATCCTCGCCTCCCAGCACGCCTCTATTCTAGGCCCCTTCAGAGCAGCATCTCCGGGTAGGTGCCGTAGTAGTCGATCACGTACCGCGGGCCCACAAGGAAATGCCCGCTGATCGAGTCCGGAACCACCAGGAACAGAGCGAAGGCGATCGCCGCATGCGCGATCCCCAGCACGTATAGGCTGCGATATCGCCGGTACACGCGGACCGCAATGTAGCCGCCCACCAGCGTCACCGCCATCAGAAACCAGTTCGGAAGGTGGACCAGCGAGAACAGCGCCGCCGCCGCAAGCGCCACCCACCGGCTGTCCGGAGCGCCCGCGAATTCGCCGAGCCGGTTCGCCAAAAACGCATTCAACAGATATTGTTGCAGCACTCCCCACACCATATACGCGCCCAGTCCCCCGGCAACACCCACGAGTGTCATGGGGCGTATGCTCCCGGCCCACGCGCCGCACGCCAGCACGAAACACGCGGCAGCGCCCACCCACAGCAGCAACGGCAGTGCGGCGCGGAAATCCTTCCAGCCGAATCCCAGCCGCCGCGTCGTCTCCCCTCGCGCAGCATGTGTGGCGACGGTGAACCCTGGGACCAGAACGGCGAGCGCGGGGTGAACCAGCAGCAGCTTCCAGATGAACAGCATGATGAACGCAAACAGGCCCAGCGCTTCGCCCAGCGCCTCCGGTTTGCGGACTCGCGCAGTTGTCGTCTCCATCGCTCACCCGAAGAACGTGTGCCGCACGCTATTGACCAGCGCGTGCAGGCCCGCCGAAGCCCAGATGCTCGACGATTTCCAGAACACCCAGCCGAAAACGAATCCCGCGATCGTGGCCAGAATCATGTAGCGCCAATTCGGCAGCGGCCCCGGCGGATTGTCCAGGTGCGAGGCGCCGAAAATCAGTGCGGCCACGCCCAGCGTGCGATACGTGAATCCGAACCGCAGCATCAGCCAGTTCTGGATCAGCGCGCGGAACAGCAGCTCTTCCGGGATCGCGACGCCCAGCACGGTCTTCATCCATAGCAGCCCGAACGCGCGGGCATGAAAGCGTGCCAAGCCCAGGTACGGCCCCATAAAACCCAGCCGCAGCCCCAGCCCGATCAGCACCGGCGTCACCACCGCGAAACCGGTCGCCGCATAAAGCAAGTCGGTCCACCTCCGCGGCAGGTTGTACTTCATCGACGGGAGCTGGCGGAAAAGCAGAAAGAGCACCAGCGCGAGCGTAACGGCCGTGCCGCGCGCCGTGATGTTCGCCGCGTCCCACGCCGCGCGTGGCAGCAGGTCGCGGCCTGCCGCGAACTCGATCGGCATCCACAGCAGCAGGATCGCCGCGAAGTCGAGCCACGGCTTGCGAGCGTACACCAGCGCGGTCGGGACGAATGTGTACGCCGCCACCAGCAGCACAAACGTCGTGCTCCATCCGCCGCTCGCCGCAAGCACCCCGCCGAACAGCACGGTGAGCGCGGCCGGCGCCTCGAAGACAGCCGCAGGTCTTCTCGCAAGGAACCCGCGCAGCGCCGACTGCACGCGGGTCGAGAAGAGAGCGAGAACCACAGTGAGGAACAGCGCGATCAGGAAGCTGTGCATCCGGTCCTGCTGATATCATCGGGGGTTGTGCGCGGCTTGCGCAAGGAGGGTCACCAATGGAATCCCAACCGATCCGGGTCTTGGTCACGGGCGGAACCTTCGACAAGGAGTACAACGAGCTCACCGGCCAACTGTTCTTTCAGAACACGCACGTTCCCGAAATGCTCAGCCTGGGCCGGTGCCTCCTCCCTCTCGAAGTGATTGCGCTCATGATGATCGACAGCCTGGAGATGACCGAGGCCGACCGCCACGCCATCGCCGCCGAGTGCCGCAGCGCCCGCGAGACCCGCATCGTCATCACGCACGGCACGGACACCATGGTCGAGACCGCCGCGCACCTGGGCCGCGAGATCCAGGGCAAGGTCGTCGTTCTCACCGGCGCCATGGTCCCGTACAAATTCGGAAGCTCGGACGGAATGTTCAACCTCGGCAGCGCCCTGGCCTTCGTGCAAACCCTCCCACCCGGCGTCTACATCGCAATGAACGGCCGCTGCTTCCTCTGGTCCCGCGTCCGCAAGAACCGCGAAAAGGGCGTCTTCGAAGCGGTGGAAGCGTCATAACCTGTCCATCTCCCGAATGGTGCGACAACGTTGATGATTACTTGAGGGCTGACTCAGCCAAAACTGAGAGTCTCGACCGCAGCTGTGAAAGAGGACGGTAGCTAAGCAATGGTCTTCAGCAGACGGTATCGGTCGAGGGTGATCGTGGCACGGATGACAGCGACGGCGGCAGGATAGCGGAGACGCGCAAATGCGACCCAGGCATCGCGGTAGCTCTGCCAAGTTCTTTCCACGCTGGAAAGATGGTCGGCCGTGACGGCGCCCTGATCAATCTCATCCTTCGTGTGCGTTCGCAACTGGAGTAGCTTCTTCTCGTACTCGCGATACAGCCAGGCATCGGCCGCGGCGATTTGCCTGTCAGAAAGTACGGGCCATTTCTTGCGCTCGACGTGGATTACCTCCGCATGAAAGAGGTCTTTGAGAATGCCCTGTGAGCCGACGGTTCGCATACCGCGGATGGTGCCGCTCTGATCCACCTCTAAGGCATGTGCCTCGATGTACGTGTTCTGGGCGGAAAGGAGCTTTTTGAAAGCTGCCAGTTGCTCCGGAGTCATTGACGATTTCACTGAGTTGAAGTACCGGCCTCTGCGATCATCCTCGATTTCGGATGCGTACGCACTGCAGAAGTTCATCGTGAAGGTTGACGCGGCATAATCGCAGAATTCGAAGGGCCCATGGGCACGGGGTGAACCGTTAGGTCTTGCGATCTCCGGCAGTGCAAGCCTTGCCATGCCTTCTTCGGACTCGCAGGCGAAGCGCATGGCGAGTGGGATGTTGCGCTTGACTCCGGCACCGTTGAAATAGATGTCCGCGAGGATGAGTGAACCGCCGACGACCCACGCGATGGGTTCCTTCGGGTTTTGTCCAAGATCAGCCTTCTGCGCAAGCCGCTCCTGCCATGCACATGCGCGGGCTTCAGAATAGTTCTCCTGGCCCCCGATGCCACGATAGGAGCGGTATGAAGCGCACGTCGGGGGTGTCTTGGGAGCAGATACTTGCTCGGCTTCTGCGGGTAGCGGAATGGATGCATATGCGGAGCATTCCACGGGAAGATCGGCGGATGTGGTCTGGCCGAGAGCGTTGGTCCCACGCCCACAGATCCCAACAAGCATGGCGGGCATGAGGCCAAAGAGGTGCCAGAAAGGATGGCGTGTACGGAACATTCGTGTAAAGTATATGCCAAGTGGATCAAGCGGCTGGGCGAATCCCTTCGTTGACGCGAGCAAAAAGGGGCGGGACGACAAGCGAGAGCTAGCCAAAATCGAGGATGACTCTCTTCCAAGACGCCTTCGTTCGATCTGCCAAACGGCTCGGAGCGGGCCCGCCCCTACCGCCTCGCCCCCGCCACCAACCCGAAAAACTCCGGGAACGAAACCGCCGCCGCCTCCGCCCCGCTGATCGCCGATTCCCCGTCCGCCGCCAGCGCCGCCACCGCGAACGCCATCGCAATCCGGTGATCGCCGAACGAGTCGATCTCCGCCGCGCGGAACTTCTGCCGCCCCGGCACGCGCAACCCGTCGGCGAAAACCTCGACCGTCACGCCCATGCGCCCCAGATTTTCGGCCACGGTCGCGATGCGGTCCGTCTCCTTGATGCGCAGTTCCGCCGCGTCGCGCACCGTGATCCCTTCCTCGCTCGCCGCCCCCAACACCGCCAGCACCGGAATCTCGTCGATCAGCGCCGCGGTCAGGTCCTTCTCAATCGTGCCGCCGCCGACCGCCGAGTGCCGCACTTCGATATCGCCCACCGGCTCGCCCGCGTGAATCTCGAGGTTGCGCACGCGCAAGTCCGCGCCCATCCCGATCAAAAAATCGAGCAGCTCGGAACGCGTTGGATTGAGGCCCACACCCTCGATGACCAGCTGCGATCCGCGCACCAGCAGCGCCGCCACCAGAAAGAACGCGGCCGAAGAAAGATCCCCCGGCACACTCAGTTCGAGCGGACGCAAGCCCGGCCGGCCCTCCACGGAAATCGTCCGGCCGCGCACCCCAACCTCGGCGCCGAACTCGCGGAGTGCGATCTCGCTGTGGTCCCGCGCGCGCGCCGGCTCCCGCACCACCGTCGTCCCTTCGGCGAAGAGCCCTGCGAACAGCACGCACGTCTTCACCTGCGCGCTCGCCACCGGCAGCGTGTAGTCGATCGCGTGCAGCCGCGCAGCATGGATTTCGAGAGGAGGGAAGCGGCCGTCGCGCGCCGCGATCGAAGCGCCCATCGCCTCGAGCGGCTGTATGATGCGCTGCATCGGCCGCCGCGAAAGCGACTCGTCGCCGGCAATCCGGCTCCCGAACTTCTGCGCCGCAAGAATGCCCGAGAGCATGCGGATCGTCGATCCCGAGTTGCCCGCGTCGAGCGTCCCGGCGGGCGGCCGCAAACCATCGAGCCCGCGGCCGTCGATCGCCACCTCGGTCCCGTCCCGCTCCGCGCCGACGCCAAGCGCACCGACGCAGCCGAGCGTCGAGGCACAGTCCGCCCCGGTCGAATAGTTGTGTATGCGCGTCCGGCCCTCCGCGATGGCGGCCAGCATTGCGTAACGGTGCGAAATCGATTTGTCGCCGGGAAGGCGCAGCACACCTTCGAGCCGGCTGGCGGGTTGTATGCGCTCGATCATGGGAAGCGACCATTCTAGCAATGCCCGGCCGCGTCCCCCAGGCCCTACGCCGTCCGCTTGGCGACCGCTTCGGCCTCCGCAGGCGTGAAGCTCTCCACCTTCGCCGAAATGTTCATCGAGCAGAACTTCGGACCGCACATCGAGCAGAAGTGCGCGTCCTTGAAACCCGCGTCCGGCAGCGTCTCGTCGTGCATCGCCCGCGCCGTTTCCGGATCGAGTGACAGCTCGAATTGCCGGTTCCAGTCGAAGCGGTACCGCGCTCGCGACAGCTCGTCGTCGCGTTCCCGCACGCCCGGCCGGCGGCGCGCGATGTCCGCTGCGTGCGCGGCAATCTTGTACGCGATGATGCCCTGCTTCACGTCCTCGCGGTTGGGCAGCCCCAGGTGTTCCTTGGGAGTCACGTAGCACAGCATCGAAGCGCCGTACCAGCCGATCATCGCCGCGCCAATCGCCGACGTGATGTGGTCGTAGCCCGGCGCGAAGTCCGTCACCAGCGGGCCCAGGGTGTAGAAAGGCGCCTCGTCGCACATCTCCATTTCCTTCTCCACCTGAAGCTGGATCTGGTCCATCGGGATGTGGCCCGGCCCTTCGATCATCACCTGCACATCGTACTGCCACGCCTTCCGCGTGAGTTCACCCAGCGTCTTGAGTTCGGCGAATTGCGCCTCATCGCTGGCATCGGCGATCGAGCCCGGCCGCAATCCGTCCCCCAGCGAAAACGTTACGTCGTATTTCTGGAAGATCTTGCAGATGTCCTCGAAGCATTCGTACAGCATATTCTGCCGGTGGTTCTTCACCATCCACTCGGCCAGAATCGATCCGCCGCGGCTGACGATTCCCGTCACCCGCCGCGTGGTCAAGGGAATGTGCTGCACCAGAACCCCGGCGTGTATGGTCATGTAGTCCACGCCCTGCTGCGCCTGCTCTTCGATGACATCGAGCATGATGCGCGCAGTCAGATCCTCAATCCGCCGCACCCGCGTCAGCGCCTCGTAAATCGGTACCGTGCCCACCGGCACTGGCGAGTTGCGGATGATTGCTTCGCGTATGCGCGGGATGTCGCCGCCGGTCGAAAGGTCCATCGCCGTATCGGCGCCGTAGTGTACCGCGTAGTGGAGCTTGGCCAGTTCCTCATCTACGTTCGAGGTCACCGAAGAGTTGCCGATGTTGGCGTTGATCTTGCACCGTGACGCGATCCCGATCGCCATCGGCTCCAGGTTCGCGTGATTGACGTTCGCGGGAATGATCATGCGGCCGCGCGCCACTTCGGAGCGCACCAGTTCCGGCTCGATGCTCTCGCGCCGCGCCACATACTCCATCTCTCCGGTGACGATGCCCTGCCGCGCGTAACGCATCTGCGTGCGCACGGGATCGTTCTCGCGCCGTGCTATCCATTCCGTTCGCATGTTATTCTCCACGGCCCAACCAGCGAGGTTGACCTGCCGCCCCTTCTTCTATGCAGTCTACTATGCCGTGGCCATCGCCTGCGGCAACAGCGTACAATCGTGATGACAGACGGGCACAGCCGAAGCGCCGGGCCGCACCGGCCTCAGCGGCTGACAATGGGAACCACGGAGGTCATCATGGAAAAGCTTCGCATCCTTGCTGTGATCGCTGCCTCGTTGGCAACTTCCGCTACCGTGACAGCGCAGGAGAAACTCTTCGACAACTGGAATCCGAAGGAGTGCGGTTACACCGATAGCGCCACCTTCACCCTCCAAACCCCGGCGCGCCTCCACCACATCGACGTCTGGTTTCGCTGGCAGGGCCGGGAATCCTCGGTGCCATACCGGCTCTTCCACGACGGCCAGATGATCCGCGAAGGGATGCTGCAACGGGCGGATTGCGACCGCGACCCACATCTGGAAGGCTGGTGCGCCGCGCGCGACTCCTTCGATCTCGATGCCCGGCCCGGATCCTACACGATTCGGACCGAGCGGCGAGTCTGCCAGAACGGCCCCAGCGGCGGCGCCGGCTTCGTCAAGGTTTTCGGCTTCGCCGCGCGCTTCGAGGGCGAGCCCCACGGCGACCGTGACCGCGACCACGATCACGATGTCCACCGCCTTCCCTTCGACGCCTGGCGCGTCGAGGAGGGCGGCTCCGACGGTCGCGTCGTTTGGGTCGGGACCTGGAGGCGGCGCGAGGGCAACGTGTTCGAGGGGCACTGGCACAATGTGCAGACGGGCGCCGAGGTTTCCGACACGCTCCGTGTGATCGAAGCCGGTGACCACGTCGTGATCCGCCGCGAATCGAACAACGGCGAATACCGCGGCGACCTGTCGGGCGATGGCACGCACATGCACGGCAGCGCGAGCTGGTATGGTCCCGGCTGGTTCTGGCGAGCCGAAGCCGAAGGCCACGATCACGATCGCGACCGGCGCTAACTCGGGCCCGCCCCGCCGCCCAGCCCTATACTGTCAGTCATGACCTACATCCGGCGAGCGGCCGCGGCTCTCGCACTGTCGGCCTGTGCAGCCGCCGCCCAGATCCCGCAGCCTCAATACCAATCGCGCCGCCAGGCCGTGCGTCAATCCCTCGATGGCGCCGTGCTCGTCCTGTTCGGCCGCACCGCGGCGGAGATGGAGGAGCACTCGCCCGCCGTCATCCAGGAGCCGAACTTCCGCTACCTCACCGGCTGGACCAGGCCCGGCGCCGTCCTGCTCCTTTCCGCGTCGCGCGAAATCCTCTTTCTCCCGGCTCACGACCCCGACCGCGAAAAGTACACCGGTCCGCAACCCGCCGCCACCGACCCCGACATCCGCGCCGTCACGGGATTCGAGGAAGTGCTGCCGGTCGAGCGGTTCGAATCGCAACTGGCCGCCGCCCTCGAATCGAACACTCGCATCTCGGCGCTTCTTCGCGAGCCCTACTCCTCCCGCCTCAAGAGCCTCGCGCCCCTCCGCGAGCTGGTCGACGTCGAAAGCAAGCTGGGGCCGCTCCGGGCGGCCAAGTCCCCTGCCGAGATCCAAGCGATCCAGAACGCCACCGATGTGAGTGTCGAGGCGCACCGTACCGCCTGGCGGCGCATCGGCCCGGGCCTGTTCGAGTACCAGGTCGCCGCCACCATGACGTCGGTGATGCTCGAGCGAGGCTGCGAGGGCAACGCTTACGCCCCCATCGTTGCCTCCGGTCCCAGAGCCACAGCTTTGCACTATTCCGAAAACGCCCGGCTCATGGAAGCCGGAGAGCTGGTGCTCATGGATGTTGCCGCCGAGTGCGCCGGCTACGCGAGCGACATCACGCGCACCGTTCCGGTCAGCGGCAGGTTCACGCCGCGCCAGCGCGAGCTCTACGAAATCGTCCTCGGCGCCCAAAACGCGGCGCTCGCCGCCGTCAAGCCCGGCGCCACCATGCCCCAGCTCAACCAGATTGCCCGCGACTACCTCGACAGCCACGGGCACGACCTCGCCGGGGGCCCCCTCGGCAAGTACCTGCTCCACCGGATCTCGCACGGTGTCGGCCTGGAAGTTCACGACCATCCCCCCGCCAACTCCATCGAGCCGCTCCAGGCCGGCATGGTGATTACCGTCGAGCCCGGCCTCTACATCCCCGAAGAAAAGATCGGCATTCGCATCGAGGATACGCTCGTGGTGACCGAAAACGGTTCGCGCGTTCTGAGCGCCGCCCTGCCCAAAGAGCCCGGCGAGATCGAGCGTGCGATGGCCCGCCGGTAGGGCGTAAGCTCCTCAATCGCAAGCCAAAATCGCGTAGGACCGAAGTCCTGCCAGTCCCGGTACTTGGCTAGGAATATTCCTGATCCATCGGCCGGATTTGGGACTAGAATGATCTCGCAGTACCAAGTTAGCGGGCGTCGAATGCGGCGGGCGGCTTGGTGAGGAGGCAAATAGCCATGTTCGACACACTGGACGATCAGATGAAACAGGACGACCAGGGGTCGTCCATCGCATCGCGGTTAGTGCCGTGGGCCGTCGGGTTCCTGGCTACTGTAGTGGTGCTGGGTGGGCTGTGGCTGGCGATGAGGTCGCTTGGCTGAGATCCGCCTCGGTAACGAGCGGGGCTTTCGCCTGCTCTAAGGGGCCGAGCTGCTTCATTACGGAACGGACTAAGCCCGCATACTGGGGCCTCGGATTGTAGGTGGCGAGGATCTGGCCCAGGTCCTTCCCACGGTAGAGCTTGGATTCACCCAGGCGGGAGGCGACCGAATGGATGGCTTCCCGTAGCGAAGTGAACTCTTTTCGTCCCGAATCCCACCCGAAGATGTTGTTCCCAACGGCTGTCTTGCCGCACCCGGTCTCCACCAGCGAAATGCTGGGCAGCAGGCGCCAATCCAGGCCGTGGCTATCGGCGGCTTCCAGGAAGTCCGGTGCCAGGCGTTCGAGCAGGCTGCCGGCGTCGTGGAAAAATGCCTGAAGCCGGAACAGCCGCGGGTCGTTCTTGTACGCGGACTGGCTCGGCTGCTGAGCAAAGTTCGACACGCTCGGCACCGCAAGGAGCCCCGCGCATAGCAGCAGTTGTCTCAATCCTAGAACCTCCCCGAGAAAAGTCGGTCACAGACGCGGGCATTAAGCCGCATTAAGAAAAGCAAGCAGGCAGTTCCTATACTAGCACAGACCGCGGAGCAATAAAGGACCCGAATGAGGGTATAAGCCTGGGGAACCAAAAGGGTTGGGGGACCTGGGGGAGGGATGCGCCTCCGCTCCAGCGGAGGCGCAAGTGGGTTATTCCGGACACGCTCGGGCGTCCGGCCGGCCGCTCAACTGCACCTTGAGACGCAGGGCGTCGGAGTCGGCGTCGGAGTCGGTCTTGGCGTCGGCGTCGGAGTCGGCGTCGGTCTTGGCGTCGGCGTTGGCGTCGGTGTCGGGGTTGGCGTCGGCGTCGGCGTCGGCTTGGGGGTCGGCGACGGCGTTGGAGTCGGGGTTGGGGTCGGCGTTGGCGTTGGCGTTGGCGTTGGCGTTGGCGTGGGCGTCGGCGTCGCGGTTGGGGTCGGAGTCGCGCTCGGATTCCCTGCGCTGGTGAGCGCGATCGCGGCAGGAGCTGCCACCGCTGCCACGGCCACCCCGGCGACGATCACAGCGTGAGAACTCAGCGCCGCTCCGACCTTCGCGGCCGTACCGGCGGTAGCCGCCGCGTGCGCCGCGCCTACGGCCACCGTCTTGATGCTGATTACGTTGACCACATGCGCGGCCGACCCAGCGGCCTGGGCATTGGTGTCAAGCGTTCCTGTGACCTCGACCGTCTTGCCGACCAGCTTGCCCAGATCCGAGCCAACCAGCTCTACCTTGACCCCGGCCGTCGTATCGGTGACGAAGTAGTGGCCATCGCTCTTCGTGAGAACTCCCACCAGTCTCTCGGCCACGGCCGCACCGGAGGCCTGTATCGCGAAGGCCAGCGGCCCGCCGGGCAGAACCCGGGCCAGAAGCACACCAGTCCCGTTGGTTACTCGCACCGTACCCGAGACGGCCGTGACCTCGATGCTGCGGCCTGCGCCGGACAGGTTTACGTCCGCGGTAGAGTTCGCTGGCGCCAGCACCCGCAAACCCACAGCAGTGACCGTGTACCCCTTCTGGGTGTCGAAGCGTGCTCCTCCGCGCTCAAGATCAACGTGATCCCGGAACACCTGCACCCGCGAGTTGCTGTCCAGGCGCATGTCGATCCCGTCATAGAGGCGCAACCTCGAGCCAAAGTAGCCGGCCTCAACCAGACTGCCCTCCAGCACCGTCCCGTTGCTTGACACGCTGGCGTGATCGATCCGGAAGTCTCCTCTCGCGGTCACGATGCCGATCGCTGGCGTTCCGACCCAAGCGGCGCCAAGGCCTGCCACCAAGGCCACTCCGCAAAGTACTGCCAATCTCGAGTGCATTGTCTCCTCCTGATGAGTAGGCTGGCCATGCGCCGCCCTCTGTAGACATAATCGGAAGCCAACCCTCCCAGGCCAATGGCCCTAAGGCAAATAGGCACCGGGATCTAAGGGAGAACCCTGAGGCGGAGGCCGCCCGCCTTCGCCCGATGGAATGTGTGGATGACTCGACTCCTCTACCGCACGGCCGGCGCTATCACCGCTCTGGCGCTGGCGGCGTGCCTGAGCCGGACGGCCCTCCTTGGTTGGGAAGACCACGAGGCGCGGCTCTGGACGCGAGAAGGCATCGAGGAAGCCATCCGGCTGGCGCCCGGGGACACCCGAAACTACGCGGCCCTGGCCACTCTCGACGGCTCGGACCGGGCTTGGGCCTTCGAGCGCGCCGTGCAGATTTGCCCTTTCAATTCAAACGCTTGGATCGAGCTAGGCCTGGATGCCGAAGTGCGAGGCGACCGCGCCCGCGCGGAGCGCTGCCTGCTCCGGGCCGCCCGCGTGGACAGAACCTATGCCCCCTGCTGGTCGCTCGCCAACTTCTATTTCAGGTCGAACGACGGCTCGAAGTTCTGGCCCTGGCTGCGGGCGGCGGCCCGGATGTCGTATGGCGACCCGCAGGCGCTGGCTCAGCTTGCCTGGAACCTGGCCGGGGACGCGCCTGAGGCGATCGCGGCCCTGAGCGAACGGCGGGCGGCGCTCGAAAGCTACGTCTCGCTCCTGTTCGACAACAACCGGTGGGGTCCGGCCGAGACAGCGGCCGGCCGGCTGCTGGCCCTCGACGGGAAGGACGCCGTCGGCGCCGAGCTGGTGGCCTGCGACCGGTTCATCGATGCTGGCCGGCCGGAGCCGGCGCTGCGCCTGTGGAACCGAATGGCCGCGGAGCGGCTGGTTCCCGGCGGCCCGCCCGAGCTGGACGGCGGACGTCCCCTGACCAACGGTGATTTCAGCCAGGAGCCCGTAGGGCGAGGCTTCGACTGGCGCATTCCGCCGGTCGAGGGCGTCGAAACGGCTCGGTTTCCGGACGGGGGCGGGCTGCGTTTCTCCTTCTCGGGACGCCAGCCGGAAGACTGTTGGCTGATGCTCCAGGACGTCCCCTTAGCCTCCACCCGGCGCTGGCGGCTGGCGTTCGAGTACCGCACCCAGGACATGGCGCCCGAGACCGGAGTCCGCTGGCGCATCGCCGGCGTGGAGTGGCAGGCGCCCGCGAGCGAGACGTGGGCCCAGGCGTCGTTCAATTTCGACAGTCCGTCCGCCGGTCGAGTCGCGCCGCTGGTGCTGGTCTACCGGCGGGCGCCCGGAACCGTGCGCATGGACGGTTCGTTCTGGCTCCGTCACGTCAGGATCGAGCCGGCGGACCGGTAGGGAGCCCGGCGCGGCGGGCGCGGAACCGGAAAGCGTAGGGGTTGGTCTCGACCTAGACGCCTGTGAAGCCTGCCGCCTCCAGGCGCTTCCCAAGACCTGCGGGATCGACCGGAACCATCGCGTCAAGAAGGTGCAGCAGGCGAAACGCGAAGCTGTAGAGGCTGTCGGTGCCGGCGAACGCGGCGCCCGGCCGAAGGACGCGAGCGACTTCGGCGAACAGGCGGTCCTGCAACGCCGGTGAAGCCACGTGGTGGAGCATGGTGAAACACACCGCTCCATCGAAGCTCGCGGGCGAAAGCGACATGGCTGTGGCGTCCTCCTGAAGGACGGTGACGTTCCGGCCGGCCATGCGCTTCGAAAGCGAATCGGCCAGGCGCCGGTCGATCTCCACGCAGGTCAGGTGAGCGACGCGGCCCGAGAGCAGGTCCGTGGTGACGCCCGGACCGGGGCCAACTTCGAGGACGTTCGATCCCAACTCGACGCCGTCCAGGGTCCAGGGCAGGATGTGAGCTTGGACGGTCTGCCGCCAGCGCTGGGAACGGCACAGGCGGCGGTGCATGAAATTCAAAGTGTCCTCCTCCTCATTTCACCAGGGCGTCTGCGGCGTTGGCGGCCAGGATGAACTGGGTCACGGCAGGCACCACGTATTCGTTCTCGAACCACAGGAACGGCCAGTCGTCCTTCGACTCCGGGAAGTCCGGGTCCACGATCACAAAGCCCGGAACCAACCCGCCCGGGATGAACGTGTAGTCGGCGCGGTTGTTGCCATAGGCGATCAGCTTCGATCGCGTTCCGATGCCCGACACCCACGAAACGTTCGAAACCGGGTGCGTCCCGAGCAAGTAGTTGACGGCCCGCAGAGTGTACTCGGGCCCCACGATCCGGGGAAACGCCGCGTGCAGGAAGTACATGCGGGTGGCGAAAGCGGCGACGCGTCCCGAACCTCCCCAACCGGCCCCGCGCATCGGAACGCCGAAGGGGTTTCTGGCCAGTTCCGCGTCCAGGCGCGTCTTGTACTCGCCAACCGCGGCTTCGATCTGGCCGGCGAAGGCCGCGTCCATGTAGGGAAGCGCGCGCACCGCAATCCAGCCCTGGCCGTCCATCCGCCGCCGGATCTGCGGCAACAGCTCTTCGAGACGCGTGCGGTAGACGGCGCCGCCCTTGGTCGCAAGCAGCAACTCGACGGCGGCCCGGATCTCTTCGTCCGTCAACTCCCCGCCGGTGGTGTTGAAGGAATGGAAGAGCGACGGCGGTTCCTTGTGCTCTTCGGTCCACACGCGCTGGGCGGTATTGAGGCACTGGGCCGCGAGCGCATCATCGTACCCCACGAGCACACGGCTCGCGGCCGCCAGCGCGGCGGCGGATGCGTACTGAAGCGGCGTCGAGCGCGTGGTGAAGGCCCAGCGGTCGTCGGGAATCCCCGAGTGAACGCCATCGCTCTCGAGCGGTCCCATCGACGCGGAGTAGATCTTGCCATCGGTCTTCGAGGCGGCGTCGCCCAGATGCGTGTATTCCTGCAGGGTCGGTTCAATGATGCCCGAAATGCTGTGACCGACGGCCTGGAACTGTGCGAGCACCTGAAGAACGCCGTGCTCCACCTGCTGTACCGCATCGGGAATGCCGTCGGGCCTGCGGATCTCGACCGTCCGCGCCTTCTCGTCGACGGTGGTCTCGTCCCATGCGACGTGGAAGGTTTCAATGGCCCATGCGAGGTCGATGATGGCGGCGTCCTGGCTCCCGGTGCGTATGTCGTAGTCGCCGGCATCGTACCAGCCGCCCTGGTTGAGTCCGGGAATGTGTTGGCCTGGTGCGAACGGCGAATCCGTTGTGGGGCCCTGGGCGTAGCCGTCGAAGTGTTTGTAATTGACCGGGGCCTGGCGGGCATCATCGAGGTGCGAAGCGCCGTGCCAGACCCGATAAGCTTCGCGCACCGAGACGTGGTCCATTTGGACCGCGAGGTACGTGTCCAGGCTCGGCTGCCAAACGTGGTTGGAGTAAACGTCGCGGGCGATGCGGAAGGGCTCCGTCCGTTGGCCGGCGTATTCCAGGATGTAGAGGCCGGGCTGGCGCACGGAAGAAAAGTCGAACCGGGCGTAGGCGTAGCGCAGCCACTTCCCCCACGGCGCCGCAGGGCCTTCGAAGACCCCCTCGTACCCGGCGGCGGTGAGCTTCAAGACACGCGCCGTCGCGGGCGCGGCGAAACGCGGATCGACCTCGAGGACGGCGACCTTTTCGCGATCCGGGTGGTACCCGACCTGGCTGTGAGCGATCATCGGCGGACGCACCCAGCCGGAAATCACGTTCGGGCGTATGTGCCAGACCACGGCGTTCTCGGTGCGGCCGGCGGGAATGAGGCTGCGGACCACAAACCAGCCGTTCTGCGCGCGATTGCGGCCGTCATAGAGCGCGAGCGGCGCGCCTTCCGAAGCGATGGCGATGCGCACCTTGGGATCCTCCGGCGCGAGCGTGATGCTGCCGCCGGAGGCCAGACTCTGCGGCTCCGCGTTGCCGTCGAGGTCCTTCGCCATCGGCCCGCTGGGATGGCGCGGAAAGATCCCGAACTCGCGGTCGAGGATGTAGGACTTCCCGAAGTAGGCGGAAGGAAGGAACTCGAGGTTGAACCCGGCACGTCCCACGAGGGCGTCCGGCAAGGCTTGATCGAGGTGGACGGCGACGCGGACTCCGTCATCCTCTGCCGTAACTTCGATGCGATAGCTGAGGCCGCGGCCGGGATACGAGCAGAAGGCCGTCATCCGGCGATTGGCGTTGTCGGCCACGCGGCGGCTGAGGACCGGGCCCGGATCCCACTGCTCGGGAGTGGGCAGCAGGCGGACGTCGCCGTTGGTGGCGATGCGGTCATCGTGGAGGATGATCTCGAGGGCGCTCATCTTCTGGTCGCCGAACGTGCCGTCGAAAACGTTGTGGTAGAGGACGACGCTGAGGCCCGGCGCATCCAGGTACTCCTTGTCGGTCATCTTCAGGTCCAGGCCGAAGAGCGAAGACGCGCACAGAAGTGCGAGGGCCAGGCGCGCGGGCGTCAGTTGTTTCATGGGTGCCTTTGAACTCTAATATAGTTGGAGCGCACAACTAAAATGAAATCCCCTACTCTGCTTGCCGCAGCGGCCGGCCTCCTGGTCTGGGCCCACGGCGCGCTTGCCCTGGGCGAACCTCGATACGTGGAAGACGCATCCGGCCCGGGACGATTCCCCATCGTCGCGGCGAAAGCTGCGCCGATCTACGTCGATGCGGAGGACTGGGCCGGCGTCGTGCGCGCGGCCGGCGACCTGCGGGACGACGTCCAACGCGTGACGGGGTCGACGCCCGCCGTCATGAGTCAGACTGGCGCGCTGGGGGCGGACGCCATTCTGGTGGGGACGCTGGGGAAGAGCAGGGTCATTGACGAGCTGGCTCGTGCGGGCAAGATCGATGCGGCGCGCATCGCCGGTAAGTGGGAATCGTTTCTCATTCAAGTGGTGCCGAAGCCGCTGCCCGGCGTTGCGAACGCGCTCGTCATCGCGGGCAGCGACAAGCGCGGAACCATCTACGGCATCTACGATCTCTCCGAGCAGATGGGCGTCTCGCCGTGGTACTGGTGGGCCGACGTGCCGGTGCGGCATCGCGACGCTCTCTATGTGAAGCCGGGCACGACCGTCGAGGGGCCTCCGGCCGTCAAATATCGCGGTATCTTCCTGAACGACGAAGCGCCCGCGCTGAGCGGCTGGGTGCACGAGAAGTACGGCACTTACAACCATTTGTTCTATGAGAAAGTATTCGAGTTGGTGCTTCGGCTGAAAGGCAATTACCTTTGGCCGGCGATGTGGAACAACGCCTTCAACGAGGACGACCCGCTGAATCCGAAGCTCGCGGACGAATGGGGCATCGTCATGGGGACCTCGCATCACGAGCCGATGCTGCGCGCCCAACAGGAGTGGAAGCGGCACGGAACGGGGCCGTGGAACTACACTCTGAACGGCGCCGAGCTTCGGGATTTCTGGGCGGAAGGCGTGAGGCGCAACCGGAACTACGAGAGCATCGTCACGCTGGGCATGCGGGGGGACGGCGACAAGCCGATGTCGGCGAGCGCCAACACTTCCCTGCTCGAACGCATTGTGGAGGACCAGCGGAAGATTCTGGCGGCCGAGGTGAATCCCGATGTTACGAAGATCCCGCAGGACTGGGCGCTTTACAAGGAGGTGCAGGAATATTACGAGAAAGGCATGCGCGTCCCGGACGATGTTACTCTGCTGTGGTGCGACGATAACTGGGGTAACATACGCCGCCTGCCGACCCCCGCCGAACGCAATCGAAGCGGGGGCGCGGGTATTTACTACCACTTCGACTATGTCGGCGACCCGCGCAATTATAAGTGGATCAACACCAATCCGATCTCGAAGGTCTGGGAGCAGATGAACCTGGCCTGGCGGTACGGAGCCGACCGCATTTGGATCGTCAACGTCGGCGACCTGAAGCCGATGGAATTCCCGATCGAGTTCTTCCTGCGTATGGCGTGGGACCCGGCGCGGTGGCCCAAGGAGAGGCTTCCGGAATTCGGGCGGCTGTGGGCGGAGCGGGAATTCGGGCCGGAGCACGCCGCGGAGATCGCCGATATCGTCTCCACATACACGAAGTACAACGGCCGGCGCAAACCTGAGCTTCTGGAGCCGTCCACTTACAGCCTGGTTGACTACGACGAGGCCGATCGAGTGTCCGCCGACTTCGAGTCCCTGGTTAAGCGGGCCGAGCGGCTCTCGCAGGAACTGCCCGAGAGCGCGCGCCCGGCTTTCTTCGAACTCGCTCTCCATGAGGCGAAGGCAGCGGCTCAGGTGACGGAGCTTTACGTCGCCGTCGCCAAGAACCGGATGTATGCCGAGCAGGGCCGCGTCGCGACGAACGACATGGCCGCGCGCGCCCGCGAACTGTTTCAGGCCGACGCCGACTTGTCGGCGTACTACAACCACACGCTGCTCGACGGTAAGTGGGATCACATGATGGATCAGACGCACATAGGCTACACCTACTGGCAGGAGCCGCCCAAGAACACGATGCCGGAAGTCAAAGAAATCGCCGTGCCGGAGGCGGCCGCGATGGGCGTGGATGTCGAAGCTCTGCCGGCGTTCGACGTCTTCAACCGGCAGCGCCAGCACATCGACGTCTTCAACCGCGGGCGAACGCCGTTCGATTTCACTGCCACTGCCAGCGCGCCCTGGGTTGTGCTGAGCACATCGCGCGGGCGCATCGAAAAAGAGCAGCGGCTGTGGGTCAGCGTCGATTGGAGCAAAGCGCCGCGCGGCGCGGCCAGCGGATTCGTGGAGATTACCGGCGCCGGCGGCGCGCCTGCCAAGGTGCGAGTGGATGAGTTCTACCCGCAAGAGCCGACGAGGGACGCGCTGAACGGATTTGTGGAGGCTGGGGGAATTGTATCGATCGAGGCGGAGCACTACACAAACAAGGTTGACGCCGGCGCGGCACGGTGGGAAAAGATTCCCGATTATGGCCGGACACTGTCGGCCATGAGTATCTTCCCAGTTACTGCCGCGAGCGTTGCGCCGCCCGCGGGGTCGCCGCGTCTCGAGTACCGCATGTTCCTGTTCAATCCGGGCCAGGTTGCGGTGGACGCAATCATCGCACCGACTCTCAACTTCGTACCTGGGCGGGGACTTCGCTTCGGCGTGTCCTTCGACGATCAGCCGCCGCAGATTCTGGATGCGCTCGCCGAAAACTCCCAGGCGGACTGGGCGGCTTCGGTCAAAGACAATGTGCGAACGGTGCGTTCTGTTCACACGCTGGCCGGGTCGGGGTACCACACGCTGAAGGTCTGGATGGTGGATCCGGCGGTGGTGCTGGAGAAACTGGTGGTGGACCTGGGCGGCCTGAAACCGAGTTACCTCGGGCCGCCCGAGTCCTTTCATCATTTCTGAAATCGCTCCAGCGCCGCGTGGGTTCCGTACTCGTAGGCGTCGATGAGTTTGTCCCAGGCGGCGTCGTCCGCGGCGTCGATCAACTTGCGGGCGGGGTCGGCGTCGAACCAGGCCAGCGTGCGGCGGATGCCCTGGGCGAAGGGCACGGTGGCGCAGTAACCCGAAACGAAGCGTTTGATCTTGGTGTTGTCGAACACCGTGCTGACGGCCTTATCTCCGATCAAGCTTCCCAGCGCATCGGGCAGGCAGGCGGCAATGAATTCGGACGTAATGTGGACCAGGTGCGGCTCGGCGCCCGCGGCCTCGGCGACAATCCGATAGTATTGGTCCCAAGTCATCACTTCATCGCTGGTGATGTGGAACGCGTTCCCGGTGGCCTGCGGATGGCCCAGCAGCCCCACTAATCCCTTGGCTAAGTCGCTGTTGTGCGTGATGACCCACAGCGAGGAGCCGTCGCCAGGCACGATGACCTTCTTGCCGCGGCGCATGCGGTCGACGACGGTGTAAGAGCGAGTCCAACTGTTGACGGGAAGAGTAACTTGCGTGTCGCCATAAGTAAGCGACGGGCGGACGATGGTGATGGGGAATCCCTCTTCGCGGTAAGCCTGGGTGAGTCGCTCCTCGCAGGCGATTTTGTCGCGGGAGTATTGCCAGTAAGGATTCGCGAGCGGCGTGGACTCGGTAATCAGATAGTGTGCGGGCGGCTTCTGATAGGCGCTGGCGGAGCTGATGAAGATGTACTGCGCGGTGCGGCCGTGGAAGAGGCGCAGATCCCGCTCGATGTGAGCAGGCACGTAGGCGGCCCAATCGACCACGGCGTCGAACCGCGCGCTCCCGAGCGCGGAGGCGGCCGACGGATCGTCGATGTCCAGGGTGAGCGTCTTCACTCCGGCGGGAGCGGTGGAGGCGTGCCGCCCGCGAGTGAGAAGCGTGAGATCGATGCCGCGCTCGGCCGCAAGCGCCGTGCACGCGGTGCTGATGATCCCGGTCCCGCCAATGAATAGTACTTTCATGCCCATCATTGTGGCACGACCCCGCGGCGTAGTACGATGGCCCGGTGTCGCGGAGAGAGCAGTGCCGGCCGGTGCTGGAGGCTGAGGTCAAGCGCTGGTCGGCGATGCCGTGGGAGCGACTCGTCTCCAAGCTCTCCGGTGAGCGCAACTACCTTAACTACCGAGTCCGCGGCGAATCGGCCACTTACCAGTTTGAGGTAATACTGCTGGAGAACACTGCGGACCATTTGCTCGTGTCGGTTGGCGTCGATGACGGCAGTTTCTGGCTGGCGTGTCACCCGCTGTCGGAGTCGTTTCTGGTGCATAAGCAACTTACTCCGGCTCCTCCACGCTGAAGTAGGCGCAGTCGGGGTGGTGGAAGACTAACGCGCTGACCGTGGCTTCGGGGTCCATCATGAAGCCTTCGGTCAGGCGGACCCCGATTTCGTCGGGGCGCAGGAGATCGAAGATGCCCTGCTGATCTTCGAGGCGCGGGCAGGCCGGGTAGCCGAAGCTGTAGCGCTTGCCGTGGTAGCGCGAGGTGAAGCGCTCGTGCATGGTCGTCGCGGGCGGGTCGGGGAAGCCCCAGTCTTCGCGGATACGGCGGTGCAGCCATTCGGCGGCGGCTTCGGCGGTCTCGAGGCCCAGCGCCTGGACGGCGTGCATGAAGAGGAACTCGCCCGACTCCTTAGCACGCTCGGCGCGCTCGCGGATGCCTTCGCCGGCGGTGACTACGAAGAGGGCGACGTGGTCGCGGGCGCCATCGACCGGATCGAGAACGTAGTCGCTCAATGAGAGGCCGTTCTGGCGCGGCTGGCGTCCGAACATAAATGTGTGGAGCGGCGCGCTCGATCCCGGTGCGAACAAGTGGACGGCGTTGCCGTCGCGCTCGGCCTCGAAGAACTGCCAGACGGCGCGGACGCCCATCCACTTTGCGGTGTCCTGCTTCACGCACTCGACGTTGTGGAACAGCTCGAGAGCTTTGGGGTCGCGCTCGGCCAACATCTTTTCGAAGTTGCCCTTGAAGCCCAGGTGCTTGCCGTACAACATGTAGGGGTTGATGTAACTCCAGACCTCGGCCAGATTCGGCACGTCGCGCACCTTGCGATCGAGCGATGGCACGCGGGGAATCGAAATGTCCGCGCGGACCTTCGTGCTGCGGCGCGCGGAGGGCACGACGGCGGGCGGCGCGGCGGAGTCGGGTGCGGGCGCGGTCCCGGCGAACACGTTGGCGGCGACGACGGCTTCGCGCGTGGCCGGATCGGTGAGCTCGTTGAGGGTGCGAAGGCCCGTCATGGCGTCCTTGCAGTAACAGACCGCGGTCCCGTAGGCGGGGGCGATCTTCACGCGGGTGAAGCGTTCGGAGAGCGCGGCGCCGCCGACGAGCAGGGGCACGTCGATGCCGGCGTCTTTGAGATCGCCGGCGGTGGTCACCATCTGCTGCGCGCTTTTGACGAGCAGGCCGGAGAGTCCGATCGCATCCGTCGGATGCTCATGCCAGGCGCGGATGAGTTCTTCGGGCGGCACCTTGATGCCGAGGTTGATGACGCGGTAGCCGTTGTTGGCGAGGATGATTTCGACCAGGTTCTTGCCGATGTCGTGGACGTCGCCCTTGACCGTGGCGAGGAGGATGCTGGCGCGGGCGGCGGTGTCGGCCTTCTCCATGAACTGCTCGAGGTGGTTGACGGCGGCCTTCATGGCTTCGGCGGATTGAAGCACTTCGGCCACGATCAATTCGTTTGCGGCGAAGAGGCGGCCCACTTCGCTCATGCCGGCCATGAGCGGGCCGTTGACGATGTCGAGGGGAGCGGCGCCTTCCTTCAGTTTGAGATCGAGGTCGGCGACTAGGCCGTCCTTGGTGCCTTCGACGATATAGCGGGGCAGGCGCTCATCGAGGGGAAGGAGGGTAGCCTCTTTTTTTGCACGGACGGTCTTTCGAAAATAATCTGCGATCGCGGCGATGTGGAGCTGGTTGATGGCGACTTTTTGGTCGCGGGTCTGGGCGCGCCAGTCGGCGGGGGCGGAGGCATCGGGCGGGGCGTTGAAGAGGAGCGACTCGGCGAGGCGGCGCTCTTCGACGGGGAGGGAGGCGAAGCGCTCGAGCTTTTCGGCGTTGACGATGGCGAGGTCGAGGCCGGCCTTGGTGCAGTAATAAAGGAAGACGGAGTTGACCACTTCGCGGGCGGCGGGAGGCAGGCCGAAGGAGACGTTCGAGACGCCCAGGACGGTCTTGACGCCGAGCTTCTCCCGGATGAGGCGCACGGCTTCGATGGTTTCGACCGCGCCGCCGATGTAATTCTCGTCGCCGGTGGCGCAGGGGAAAACCAGCGCGTCGATGATGATGTCAGCCGCGGGGATTCCGTACTTTTCCGTGAGCAGGCGCACGGAACGCTCCGCCACCGCCAGCTTGCGCTCGCGGGTGAAGGCCTGGGCTTGCACCTTATCCTCATCGATGGTGCCGACGATCAGCGCGGCGCCGTAAGTGCGCGCGAGGGGGCAGACCCGCTCGAACTTTTCCTCGCCGTCTTCGAGGTTGATGGAATTGACGATGCTCTTGCCCTGGCAGTAAGTGAGGGCCAGTTCGAGGGCGCGCGGATCGGTGGTATCGATCATCACGGGCGCTTTGATTTTCCGAATGAGGCGGTCGTAGAAGGGCGGGATATCGGCGAGCTCGTCGCGGTCGCTCGATTGAAGGCAGACGTCGACGATCTGCGCTAGGTTGCGAACCTGGCGGCGCGCGATTTCGCTGGCCTCCTCCCATTTCTCTTCCGCGATCAGGTTCTTGAAGGCGCGCGAACCGATCACATTGGTGCGCTCGCCGACGAGCAGCGGGCGGTTGGACTCTTCGGCTTCGACCAGCTCGACACCGGAGTAAAACGCGCGGCCCGAGGGCGGCTTCAGGGGGCGCGGCTTCTTGCCTTCGACCATCTGCGCGAGCGCCGCGATGTGGGCGGGCGTGGTGCCGCAGCAGCCGCCGACGATGTTGAGCCAGCCGTGATCGACGAAGCGCTCGAGCTCGCGGGCGAGAGACTCGGGGGTCTCGCCGTATTGGCCTTCGGCGTTGGGGAGGCCGGCGTTCGGGTAACAGGAGATGCGGGTGGCGGCGATTTCGTTGAGGGTGCGGATGTGGTCGGTCATGAACTCGGGGCCGGTGGCGCAGTTCAAGCCGATGGAGAGAAGGCCGGCGTGGGCGACCGAAACATAAAAGGCGTCGGCTGTTTGACCGGCGAGCATGGTGCCGGTAGGCTCGATGGTGCAGGAGACCATCACGGGGATGTGCTCGCCGAGGTCGCGGCGAAGGCGGGCGATGGCGAGAAGGCCGGCTTTGACGTTGCGCGTGTCCTGACAGGTTTCGAGGACGAGAAGGTCGGCGCCGCCTTCGATGAGGCCGGCGGCCTGTTCGTAGTAGGCATCGCGAAGGGCGTCGAAAGTGACGCCGCCGGTGACGCTGATGGCCTTGGTGGTGGGGCCCATGGAGCCGGCCACCCAGCGCGGCTTCGTTTGAGAAGAAGACTCATCGGCGGCCTGGCGGGCGAGCTCGGCGGCGCGGCGGCTGATTCCGCGGGCGCTGGCGGCGAGGCCGTATTCAGCGAGGACGATGCTGGTGGAACCGAAGGTGTCGGTCTCGATGATGTCGGCGCCGGCCTGGAGATAGGCGCGATGGATGCCGAGCAACACGTCGGGGCGGGTGCAGACGAGGTTCTCGTTGCAGCCTTCGAGGGACGGGCCGCCGAAATCCGCGGGCGTGAGGTGCGCCTGCTGGAGCATGGTTCCCATGGCGCCATCCATGAGGAGGACGCGCGTGTCGAGGGCGTCGAAGAGGGCCTGACGGCGTAACCCAGAAGGCGTCATAGGAGTAATTCAAGTTTATCAGGGGGTGCGGGTGGGGCCGCAGCAGGCGCGGCCGGCGGCTGAGGGGCGGGTGGCGGCGGAGGCGGCGTTGCCGGACGGCGCTTGGGCTGGGGCGGAGGGCCGGCGGGGGGCGGAATTGGGTTCGTTTTGTCGCGGGCGTTTCGGAGGCTCGTAAGCTGGCGGAGCGCGCGGAAGTACTCCGCGTTCAACATGTTCTCGTAGCGGGCGAGCAGGGCAAACGAGTCGCAGCCGCAGCTTTTGCGGAACAGGACGCCGAGCAGGCGGGTCTCCTGCTCCTCTTCGGAGAGCTTGGAGGTGCGCGGAGGTTGGTATTGGCGGCGGTCATCCTCTCTTCGGACGTCCTCGGCGCCGGCGATGAAGAAACCGGTCTCGATGCGGGCGAGGCGCTGGAGGCGCCACTGGGCGGAGGCCATCTGCGCGACCAGGAAAGTCTCGATGGGACCTTGCGGCTGGAACTGTTCGTCAAGAGAGGCGTGAAGCTCCAGGTAGGCTTCGCGGTCCTCTTCGGGCAGGACGGCGTTGCGTGCGGCGAGGCCGTGGCGGACGGCGTTGAGGCTGGCGCGGGCCTTGCCTAATGGGGTGCGGGGCCCGGTGCTGCGGCGGGCGTTCGCGCGGTTCGCTTCGATCTGACGGTCGGATGCCATAGGACTCCTTGTCGGCTTCAGGAGAGCACGGGCGGGGCGCTGAGGCGGGTGGTGGTTGGGGGAAGAGGTTGCGGCGATGGGAGATGGAGGGGCCGGGGCGGCGTCACTGGAAAAGATTTTTGGCCACGAATGAACACGTATGAACACGAATCGGAGGATGCTGTGGGCGGTTGCGGGGGTGGGAGATGGCAACCTCAAAAGAATCTTATTCGTGTGCATTCGTGTTCATTCGTGGCCCAGGGTGTTTGAGAGGTTCAGGGCCTGGACAAGACGAAGATTTTGGGCCACGAATGAACACGTATGAACACGAATCGGAGGATGCAATAGTCGAAGCCTTGATCGGCTGCGCTTATGAGGTCTCGAATGTGCTTGGGGCGGGGTTTCTTGAGAAAGTCTATGAGCGGGCTTTGGTGCGGGAACTTGTACTGCGAGGCCTGGGAGTGAAATCGCAGGTCTCCTTTCCGGTGGTCTATAAGGGGCAGCCGGTGAGTTCGTATGCGGCGGACGTGGTCGTTGAGAGCCGAGTTCTGGTGGAGCTGAAGTGCGTGGAGAGATTCTCCAACGAGCACTTGGCTCAGTGCATCAACTACTTGAAGGCCTCGGGGTTGAGGCTGGCTGTTTTGATCAACTTTCAACGGCCGAAGGTCGAGTGGAAGAGAGTCGTGTTTGGATGAGTTTGATGCGCGAAAGCGGATAGAATCGGGGCTGGGGTCGGCGTATTCTCGGGGTATGAACGAACAACGGTTGTGGGAAGCGGTGGAGGCGCGGGACGCGCGGTGGGACGGGAAGTTTGTGTTCGCGGTGAAATCGACGGGGGTGTATTGCCGGCCTTCGTGCCCGGCGCGGCGGCCGGGGCGGGCGCAGGTGCGGTACTTCCCTGCCCCGGAGGCGGCCGAACGGGCGGGCTTTCGGGCGTGCCGGAGATGCAATCCACGGGAGGATCCGGGGCTGGCACTCGTCGAGCGGGCGTGCCGGAGGATGGAGGCGGGCCAAGCAAAGCTCGGTGCGCTCGGCGCAGAGCTGGGTGTGACGGCGCAGCGGCTGGCGCGACTGTTTCGGAAACATCTGGGGATCACGCCGCGGCAGTATGCGGAAGCGCAGCGGATCGACGCGTTCCGCGCGGAGGTACGCAACGGCCGGAGCGTCACGGATGCGCTTTACCAGGCGGGCTACGGATCGGGGAGCAGGCTCTATGAGCGCGCGTCGGCCGAGCTGGGGATGACGCCGGCGACATACCGGCGGGGCGGGACGGGAATGCGGATCGGGTACTCGGTGGTGGAGTGCGGGCTGGGGCGGCTGCTGGTGGCCGCAACCGAGCGCGGGGTTTGCGCGGTTTCGCTGGGGAATGCGGAGGCGGGCCTGGAGGCGGCGCTCTACTTGGAATTCCCCGGGGCCGAGATCGAGCGCGACGACGAGCGGCTGCGGCGGTGGACGAGCGCGCTGGTGAAGCAACTGGAGGGCGCGGGAGCGGCGGCGGAACTGCCTCTGGACGTGCGGGCGACGGGCTTCCAGCGGCGCGTTTGGGAAGAGCTGCGGAAGATTCCGTGGGGCCAGACGCGGACCTACGGGGAAGTGGCGCGCTCCTTGGGGCAGCCGACGGCGGCGCGCGCGGTGGCTCGCGCGTGTGCCACGAATCCGGCCGCGCTCGCGATTCCCTGCCACCGGGTGGTGCCATCGGCCGGCGGCGTGGGCGGGTACCGCTGGGGCGCGGAGCGGAAAGCGAAGCTGATCGAGACGGAGGCGGCGTGTTCGGTCAAAAGCTGACGGTGACGCTGGTGACGGGCGGTACGGAGGCGCCGGCGCCACGGGCGTGGCTCGAACAATTCTTTATGCGAGACTTCACGGGGCCGAGCGCGTTCGATGAAACGCTGGTGACGGGCGATGGGGAGATGGAGGCCGGCTTTGGCGTGGAGCCGGAGGAAGCGCGGGCGCTGCTCGAGAAATGGCTGCGGGGGCGAAAGACGATCGGGCCGGAGACGGAACTGCGCGTGCGGGCGGCGGGGCAGAAGGCAGGCTGAAACGCCGGGGGGCGCGGGCGTGGTAGGATAGGCTCTTTTGATGGGTCCGGAAAATCATGGCTGGGACTCACCCCTGATCCTGAGAGCGTTGGCCGGAGTTGAGGCTGGCGTGTTGGGGGGCTTGGCCATGTTCGGCTGGCTGGCCGTCAGCTCGATTGTGGATTTGCGTTCGGTCTGGACGGTTCCAAACCTTCTGGGCTCGACGATAGGCGGCCGGCAGGCGCTCGTTCGCGGCTTCGGTTGGACAACGGTCACGGGTCTGGGACTGCACTTCGCAGTCTCGGGCTTGATCGGGATGGCGTTCGGCCTGCTGGTGGGCGACACCGGGAGGCGTCTCCGTGTCACCTTGATGGGGATGCTGACCGGGCTGGTGTGGTATTACTTCTCCCAGGCGCTGTTTTGGAGAAAGCTGGGAGTTTCGGTGATGTTCTACAGTCCGCCGCGAACCTTGCTGCTGGCGCACCTGGCCTACGGGCTGGTGCTGGGCCGGTTTCCAAGCGGACTCCGTTCGGCGGCAGGATCCTTTAAGGGACGAGCGGCTCCTGCGGAGATGAGTGAAACGGATAGAGCCACGGATGCCGTCGAATAGGGAGTAATCGATTCAAGCGGTTCGCAGAATCCATAGTGCTAGAATGTATGATTCAATCTGCGCGGAATGGCGACCATCGGGTGAAACTCCGGGAGCTGGCGTCACGTCACTATAGGGCGCGCAGAGTGGAGAGGAACTAGGTCTCGATGAGGTTTGACAGGCCCGATGGGTGCCTGTGGGTGCTCTTCGTTTGCGCGTGCTGCGTGACCGCCAGCGCGCAGTCGCAGCCGTCCCCGCCCCAGCAACCCGAGCAGCAAAAGCAGCAGCAACAGCAGCAGCCTGCCCAACAGCCGAATCCCTTCGAATCGGTGCCTCAGGCGCCGGAGAAGACTCCGGCACCAGCGCAAAAGCCCGGCCAGAAACCGCCGCTCGAGACTCCGCAGGCGGCGCCGGCTCCGGCGGCTCCCAACCAGGGCATCGTGGAGGCCGTGGAGTTCCGTGGGGCGCGCCGCGTGCCGCAGGATACGCTGCGGGCGATGATCTTCACCAAGAAGGGCGACCGCTATGACCCGGAGACGCTACGCCGCGACTTCATGGCGCTCTGGAATAGCGGGCGTTTCGACGATATACGCCTGGAGACCGAGCCGGGCACGGCGGGCATGATCATCCGGTTTGTGGTGACCGAGCGGCAGGTGATCCGGTCCATCAAGTACGACGGCATGAAGTCGGTAACGCTGTCCGAGTTACTGGACCGTTACAAAGAGCGCAAGGTAGGCCTGACGGTAGAATCCCAGTACGACCCGAACAAGATCCAGCATGCGGCCGTGGTGATCAAAGAGTTCCTTGCGGAGCGCGGCAGGCAGTACGCGCAAGTGACTCCGGAAATACGGCAGATCCCTCCTTCGTCGCTCGAAGTTACGTTTGTGGTGAACGAAGGCCCCAAGGTGAAAGTCGGCGTGATCGAAATACAGGGGAACAAGGCGTTCAGCCAGCGCGAAGTAGTGCGCGCCATGAAGAACCTGAAGCCGATGGGCATTCCGCACTCGATTCTGTTCGAAGACCTGTTCGCGAAGACTTACGACCTGGCCAAGCTCGAAGAGGACAAGTCGCGCGTGCAGGACTTCTATCAGCAGCACGGTTACTTCAACGCCAGAGTGCTGGACCAGAAGGTCACGCTGCACAACGTGGGCGCGGGCAAATTCCGGATACCGCTGATCTACAAACCCAAGCCGGGGATTAATGCGGACATCGTCCTGCCGATTGAGGAAGGCCGGCTCTATCACCTGCGCAACGTGAATTACGTGGGCGTGAAGTTATTCCGGGTGCCCGAAAGCCTGACCGGGCCGATCTTCAAAATGAAGCAAGGCGACGTGTTCTCGACCGAGAAGCTGCGCAAGGGTATGGAGGGGCTGCGCGATCTTTATGGCAGCTTCGGGTACATCGATTTCGTTCCCGAGCCGCTTCCCGAAGCGGTGACGGGGACGGACCAGATCGATCTGACGATCAACGCGGACGAGGGCAAGCAGTTTTATGTGCGGCGGATCGATTTCCAGGGCAACACAACGACGCGCGACAAAGTGATCCGGCGCGAGCTGCAGATTGACGAAGGCGATCTCTTCAACGAGAAAATGTGGGAGATCAGCATCATGCGTCTGAACCAGCTCGGGTATTTCGAGCCGCTCAAGAAAGAGGACGCGGCTCAGATCACGCGCAACCCGCAATCGAATACCGTCGATATCACGCTCAAAGTGAGGGAGCGCGGCAAGAACTCGATTGGGCTGACGGGTGGCGTGTCGGGCATCGCCGGCAGCTTCATTGGGTTGAATTACTCGACCAACAACTTCCTGGGCTTGGGCGAGACGCTCTCCATGCAATCGCAATTGGGAACCGTGACGCAGAGCGTGACGCTGGGCTTCACGGAGCCGTACTTTCTGAACCGCCCGATGCAGTTAGGGGCCACGATATTCTACCAGCGGTTCAATTACAATCAGGGCCGCGAAGAATCGATCCTGTACGGGGAAAACCTGCTCCCACTGTTCCAGGCGGAAGGCACGCAGAACCTGCTGAACTACACGTCGGATACGCGGGGCTTCACGATCTTCACGAGTTATCCGCTGAAGCGGAGTTTTTCGCGGGTAGGAATCAGTTACGGATACAGCATCGCGAGTTACGACCCGCTGACCACGGCGGCGCAGGTTTATTTCGATTACACGAGCTTCCTGGGCACTCTATCCGGGCCGAATCAACTGACGGGGATACGGACAAGCACGATCACGCCGTCGTACACCTACAACTCGGTGGACCATCCGGTCACGCCGACGCACGGCCATAGCCTCTCGGTGTCGGCGGCGTTCTCGGGGAGCATTCTGGGCGGCAACGTCAACACGCTGCAGCCGACGATATCGTTCACGTACTTTCACCCGGCTCTCAAGAAGGGACACGTGGTGGGGATGCGCTTCATGGGCTCGATGATCGCGGGCTACGGCGGGAGGTCGGCGCCTCCCTTCAACCGCTTCTACATCGGCGGCGAGCAGGACGTGCGCGGGTTCGAGATCTGGGGCATCAGTCCGATCGCCTTTATTCCGAGCTCGGGCTCCGTGAACGTGCTAAACAACGACGGCTCGCAGCGCCTGCAGAAGGGCTTCGACTCGAGCGGCAACGTGACCTACACGAATGCCACGACGACGATTCCGGTGTACCAGGCCGTCGCGATAGGCGGCGACACGCAGGCAATCAGTAACTTCGAGTACCGCATTCCGATCTTCGGCCCGCTGACGCTAGCCGCTTTCTTCGACGCAGGATGGGACCGGGTGACGCTGCCCGCGCAACTTACTCAAAGCGCCACCCACCTGAACGTGTTGAACGCGGAGTTCCCGACGGCGGGGTTCAGCAACCAAATCCTGATCGCCCCCGGAACGGAAAAACCGAGGACCTCGACTGGCCTCGAGTTACAGGTCATCTTGCCCGTGGTTAACGCGCCGTTCCGAGTTTACTTCGCGTATAACCCGACGACTTACACAGGGCTGGTGCAGCAGCCGATCGTGGTGGACCGCTCGATGTTCCCGAACGCGGCGACCTATTACAACGCGGTGGCGACGATCGGGCAGGGATACAATTATCCGGACCGGCGGGACATGTTCCGCTTCACTGTGGGCCGGACGTTCTAACGTGCGGCGTCAAACAGCCGGACGGGGCATTGTGTTAGGATCGAGATTCTAAAGGAGTTCATTCCGTGACGAAAACCGCGTTTCGAGCGCCCCTGCTGGCGCTGGGTCTTGGAGTTCTGGCGTTCGGCCAGACGTCGGCGCCACCGGTGAAGGTGGGCATCCTCCATATTCAGAATGCAATTGTCCAGACGAAGGACGGACAGGCGGCGGTCAAGGAGCTGACCATCAAGTACGAGCCGCGCAAGAAGGAACTGGATCAGAAGCAGGCGGACGTGCAGGCGCTCGAGCAGCAATACCGCGCGGGTGCGAACACGATGTCGGACGAGGCGAAGCAGAAGACCATGCGGGACATCGACCAGCGCCGCAAGCAGTTGCAGCGCGACAGCGATGACGCGCAGGCGGAACTCCAGCAGGATCAGGACCGCGTGCTTCAGGAACTCGGCCAGAAGATCATGGTGGTGGTGGACAAATACGCCAGCGAACACGGCTACGCGCTCATTTTGGATGTGAGCTCGCCGCAGACGCCGGTTCTGTACGCCGCGAACGCCATCGACATCACGCGGGACATCGTCGCTTTGTACGACCAGGCGCAGAGCGGGTCGGCGCCAGCGGCCGCCAAGCCGGCAGCACCGAAGCCGGCAACTCCTGCCGCTCCGGCGAAGTAGTGTGACAGGGGAAGCGGGCAGCTACCGCTTCCCGTACTTCCGCCAGAGCAGATACCCGATCAGCGTCTTTCCATCGACGATCCGGCCCGACTGGATCATCCGGTCAATCTCCTTGGGCGTGAACCAGCGGCACTCGATACGCTCGTCTTCCATGGGCGTGGCCTGGCCGGCGGTGAGGCCGGTGGCGAGGAAGATGGTCATGGTCTCAGCGACGTAACCAGGGCTGGCGTAAAAGGTGACGAGCTTGCGCCAGCCGCGGGCGCGGTAGCCGGTCTCCTCGATCAGCTCGCGCTTGGCGGCGTGCAGGACGGTCTCGCCCTGGTCCACACGCCCGGCCGATAACTCCCAAAGGGAGGCGCCCGCGGCCAGGCGGAATTGCCGGACCAGCAGCACGCGGCCCTTGTCATCCACCGGCATCATCACCGCCGAGGGGCCGTGGCGCACGATGGCACGCTTGATCCGAAGGCCGCCGGGTTCGAGGGCTTCCTCCTCGTTGACCGAGAAGATGGAATTCTTGTACCGCGTTCGGGACGAGAGCAGCTTCATCATTCCGCCTTTACTATAGAAACCTTGCCGAAGGTTTCGAGATCCTTGGCGATGCCGGATGCGTCGCCGACGGCCACCAGGGCAGCGGCGCCGGGAGCGATGTAGCGGGCAGCGACGGCACGAATTGCGGCCGCGTCAACGGCCCTGACGCGCGAGGTGTAGGTCTCAAGATAGTCGAGCGGGAGCCCGAGGAGCCTGGTGGCGGCGAACTGGCTGGCCAAGCCGTCCTGGGTCTCGATGCGGATCACGAACACGCCGCTGAGGAAGTTCTGAGCCGTAGCCAGCTCGGCGGCGGAGACATCGGTGGAGGCGATGGTCTGCATCTCGGCCATCAGGGCCTGGATGGCGGGGACGATCACCTCATTGCGCACCTGCGTGACCACGGTGAAAGATCCGGCGTCCTTGAGCGGCATGGCGGCGCTGTGCGCGTCGTAGGCGTAGCCCATCTTTTCCCGAACGTTGGCGAAGATGCGCGAGCTGCCGCCGCCGCCTAGAATCGTGTTGGCAACCAGCAGCGGGAAGTAGTCCGGATGGGTGCGGGTGACGGCGAGGCGGCCGAGGCGAAGATCGGCCTGCACGGAGCCGGGGCGGTCGATTAGCGTGACCGAGGTTTGCGGCGGGGCGAAGTGCGCGGCCGGAGGCGCGGGCGTTTCGCTGCGCTCCCAATCGCCGAAGCGAGCTTGAATGAGGTTGAGCGCTTGCGCGCGCTCGGGAAGCGCACCAAGCAGTACGAGCACGGCGCCGCCGGGAACCAGATGGCGATCGCGGAAGGCGGCGAGGGCCGCGCGATCGAGACGGTCGATGGATTCGGGCGTGGGCTCCTGCCGCGAGTAGGGATGCGGGCTGAAGACGACCTCGGCGAACTTCTCGTCGGCAAGGAAACCGGCGTCGGCACGCTGCGCGAGCAGTTCCTGCTTGCGGTTCTGCTGGCGGAGGGCCACTTCGTCCTCGGGAAAGTTTGCATGGCGCGCGACGCCGGCCAGCAGGTCGAGGAAGTGCGGCAGGTTCTCCGCGAGGGCGCTGCCGGCGAGCAGAAGCGAATCGGCGGAAGAATCCGCGTGCAGGCTGCCGCCGATGGAGGCGACCTCTTCGGCGATCTCGCGAGACGTGCGATGGGTGGTGCCTTCGGTCAGCAGCGCGCCCACGGTTTCGGAAAGGCCGCGCAGCTCGGCAGGCTCGTACTTGGTTCCGGCCGCAAAGCCGAGGCGCGCGGTGACCATGGGGAAGCGCTTGTCTTCGACCAGCAGGACCGTGAGGCCGTTGGAGAGCCGGGTTTCGAAAACGGGAGGCAGCTTGAAGACCGGCAGATCGGGAGTTTGAGGAGGCTTGGTTCTATCCATTGTCGGAATCAGTTCCTCCCGCGGGCACGATATCGAGCACCGTTCGCTTCGTTGGGTCGATGTACTTTTTGGCCACGGCCTGAACCTGGGCGGGCGTTACGGCCAGAAAGGCGTCCATCTCCGTGTTGATGTAGCCGGGATTGCCGTCGAGGAGCTCGAAGCGGCCCAGGAGCGCGGCACGGCTGTGCGAACTCTGAAGCTGACGGATGCGCGACGAACGGAAGTAGGTGCGGGCGCGTTCGAGTTCCTGCGCATCGATTCCGTCGCGGGCGATCTTGCCGATCTCCTCTTCCACCTGCGCGACGATCCGCTCGCCCGTGAAAGCCGGGTTGTAGAGCACCATCATGGCGTATTGGCCGGGGTCCACATAATCGGTTGCGCTGGCGAAGGGCCAGCCGAGATTGGCCTCGAACTGGATGACCGACTTCGCGCCTTTGACCAGGTTCTGCTGAAAGCGCGAGCTGTCGCCGCCGGTGAGCACGAGATCGAGCATGACCAGCGCGTTGTAATCGGGCGTGCGGCGGCGTGGGCCGGGATAGCCGATGATGACGGCGGGAACGCGGGCCAGCTTGTCCTGGTAGACTTCGGTCCGCGGCGCGGTCTGCGGCGGCTCGGTCATGTCGGGGACCGGCGGCAGAGGCTGTGACGGAATGTCGCCGAAATACGCTTCGACCAGACGCTTCGTCTCGGGCACTTCGATATCGCCCGCAATCACCACGACGGCGTTGCCGGGAAAGTAATGGCTGTGGAAGAAGTGCGCGACGTCTTCGACGGTGGAGGCGTTCAGGTCTTCAAAAGAGCCGATCAGAGAGTGCGAGTTCTGCCAGTTGCGGAAAGAGATTTCGGGCCAGCGATCGACGATGGCGGTGCTGTAGGGCTGGTTATCGAAGGAGAGGCGGCGCTCCTGCTTGACGGCCTCTTTCTGGTTGTCGAGATTCTCCTGGTTGATGGCGAGGGCGCGCATGCGGTCCGATTCCAGCCACAGCCCGATGGCCAGCTTGTTCGCGGGGAGGACTTCGAAATAGTCGGTGTAATCGGGATGGGTGGAACCGTTGAGAGAACCGCCGTTCGATTCGACCAGGCGGAAGTGCGTTCCCTTCGGAGCGTTCTCGGAGCCTTGAAACATCATGTGCTCGAACAGGTGGGCGAAGCCGGTGCGGCCTTTTTCCTCGACGCGCGCGCCTACGCCATAGACGATGTACAGCGTGACCACAGGCACGGCGTGGTCCGGCGAGAGGATGACGCGCATGCCGTTTTTCAGAGTGTACTTCTCGATGGGGATTCGGAGATCGCTCATAGGGCTTGGAACATGGGCGGCGAACGGCTCTCTACCGTCCCAGAAGCTGCTCGAACTTCTTCAATGGTAGCGTATTGATCACGTCGGAGGCTTCGAGCCAACCTCGGCGAGCCATGGTAACGCCGTAGCGCATGTTGCGCAGGTGCTTGGGGTGATGCGAGTCGGTGGAGATCGCGAAGCGGACGCCGCGGGCCTTGGCCTGGCGCAGCAGGGTGTCGTGCAGATCGAGCCGCTCGGGGCTGGCGTTGATCTCCATACAGACATTTCGGCGGGCGGCTTCGGCGGCGACGCGATCAAAATCGAAGGGGAACGGATCGCGAACCAGCAGCAGACGACCAGTAGGATGGCCGAGGACGCGGATGTGCGGGCATTCGAGCGCACGCAGAAGGCGATCGGTCATTTCGGACGCCTCCTGGTTCATGTAGCTGTGGACGCTTCCGATGACGATGTCGAGCTCGGCCAGGGCATCATTCGCCAGGTCCATGGCGCCATCGCGGCGGATGTCGCACTCGATGCCGGAGAAAACGCGCAGGCCGAGGCCGCTCTGATCCATTTCGCGGACGCGGCGGGCGAAGGCGACGACGCGGGCTTCGTCGAGACCGTTGGCCATGGCGAGGGCCTGGGAATGGTCGGTGATGGCGATGTATTCGTAGCCGAGCTCGCGGCAGGCGGCGGCCATCTCTTCGAGCGAAGCCCGGCCGTCGGTCTCCGTGGTGTGCATGTGCAGATCGCCGCGGATGTCGGATGCCTGGATGAGATGCGGCAAGCGGCCCTCGGCGGCGGCATCGATTTCGCCCTGATTCTCGCGAAGCTCCGGAGGAATCCAGGCGAGGCCGAGCTTCTGGTAGACCGACTCTTCGGTTTCGCCAGCGACCTTGGCCTCGCCTTCGAGCTGGAAGAGGCCGTATTCGCTGAGCGTGAACCCCATCTTGAGGCATCGGCCGCGGAGCGCGATGTTGTGCTCCTTGCTGCCGGTGAAGTAGAGCATCGCCGCGCCGTAGCTTTCGGCGGGGAGCGCTCGCACGTCCACCTGGATGGATTGCAGGCCGACTTTGGCGCTCGCTTTGTTGACGCCCTTTCCGAGGACTTCGCCGACGCGGGGATACGATGTGAACCGATCGAGCGCGGCTTCGGCGGCGGGGCCGGTGACGAGGAGATCGAGGTCGCCGACGGTCTCCTTGCCGCGGCGGAGGCTGCCTGCGGGCGTCACGCTATCGACGCCGGGCGTTTCCTGCAAGTAGGCTACTAACTCTTGCGCGAGCTCGCCGGCGAAGCTCAGGAGATATCGCCCGGTGCGCTTGCGGTATTGCGCGATGGAGCGCAGCACTTTCTCTTCGAGCTTGGCGCCGAGCCGCGGGAGCAGCCGCAGCTTCTGTTCCTGGCAGATGCGCTCGAGGTCGTCGATGGTGCTGACGCGGTAGTGCTCCCAGAGCAGCGCGATGGTCTTGGGGCCGAGGCCCTGGATCTTGAGCAGCTCGAGCGCGGTGGGCGGATACTTGGCGAGCAGCAGGTCGCGGCGCTCGAAGGACCCGCGCGCGGAGATCTCCGCGAGGGCGCTGGCGAGGCCTTTGCCGATGCCGGGGATGTCGGTGACCTTGCGGCCGGAGTCCTTGAGGATGTCCTCGATTCGTTCCGGCAAGCCCTCGATGGCGGAGGCTCCGTTGCGGTAACTGCGGATGCGGAAGGAGTCCTCGGCGGCGATCTCCATGAGGTCGGCGGTCTCGGAGAGCAGGCGCGCGATCTCTCTGTTTTCCATTGGTTTGATTTTGGCACGCGGGTGGGGGGGAACAGGGGGCCAGGTTATTGGCCACGAATGGACACGTATGAACACGAATAAGAAACTGCCCTTACCAGATGCGGACGCGGTCCTTCGGGGCGAGGTAGAGCTTCAGAAGGCCAGGTTATTGGCCACGAATGGACACGTATGAACACGAATAAGAAACTGCCCTTACCAGATGCGGACGCGGTCCTTCGGGGCGAGGTAGAGCTTCTGGGGCTGCTGCACGGAGAAGGCCTCGTACCAGGCGTCCAGGTTGCGGACGGTATCGGCGCGGTACTCGTCGGGAGCGTGGCCGTCAGTCGCGATCTCCAGACGCAGTTCCGCAGCGCGAATCTTCTGGCGCCAGCTCTGGCCGAAGCTGATGAAGAAGCGCTGGCCGCCAGTGAAGCCGTCCTTCGCGACATCCGGCTGGCCGCCGAGCGAGAGGCGATAGGCGTCGTAGGCGGCCAGGAGGCCGGCGACGTCGGCGATGTTCTCGCTGAGCGTCTGATGGCCGTTCACGGCGAGATCGGGGAACGGGCGGTAGGCGTCGAACTGCGCGGCAAGCGCCTCGCCGGCCGCCTTGAAGTGGTCGAAATCCTGCTTAGTCCACCAATTGGCGAGGCGGCCAGAGGCATCGAACTGGCTGCCCTGATCGTCGAAGCTGTGGCTGATCTCATGGCCGATGACGGCTCCGATGGAGCCGTAGTTATGCGCGGCGTCGGCGTTCGGATCGAAGAAAGGAGCCTGCAAGATGGCGGCGGGAAAATTCAGCGCGTTCTGAAGAGGAAGATTGACGGCGTTCACGGTCTGCGGAGTCATCCACCATTCGTCGCGGTTGACGGGCTGGTGGAGCTTGGCGAGCTGGCGGCGGTACTGGAAAAGGCCGGCGCGCTGCGCGTTGCCGAGGGCGTCGGCGGGAATGATTTCGAGGCCCGAGTAATCCTGCCACTGGTCGGGATACCCGACGCCCACCTTCAACGTTGCCAGCTTCTGTTTCGCCTTGGCCTTGGTCTCGGGAGACATCCAGGCGAGCGAGTCGATCCTGCGGCCGAACGCTTTCACGAGGTCGGCGACCATAGCCTGCACCTTGGCTTTTGTCTCGGGCGGGAAGTAGCGCTGAACGTAGAGCCTGCCGACGGCGTCTCCCAGGGCCGCATTCGTGAGATCGACGCCACGCTGCCAGCGCGGGCGCAACTCGGGGATGCCACTCAGGGCCTTGCCATAGAAGCTGAAGCGCTCGTCGATGAAGGCCTTTGGCAGGAAGCTGCCGGCGCGTTCGATGGCATGAAACGCGAGCCAGTCCTTCCAGTCATCGAGGGGCTCTTTGGCTACGAGGGCGGAGAGTCCGGGAATGGCTTTGGGGTGCCAGATCATGAAGACGGGGGCGTCGTTCAATCCGGCGGCGTCGAGCAGCGCAGGCCAATCGAGCCCTGGGGCCTTGGCGGCGAGCTCGTCGCGCTTCCAGGAAACCACGCCGTGCACATCCTCCGATTCGACGCGCGTGGCGTGGACGGCGGCCATTTTCGTCTCGAGCGCGAAGACGCGGGCGGCGCGAGCGGCCGGGTCGGGGAAGCCCGCCAGCTTGAACGTCGCTTCGATATGCGCGCGGTACAGGTTCCGCAACTCAACCATGTGCGGAGACGGGGAGAGATAGTAGTCGCGGTCCGGCATTTCGAGACCGCCCTGGAGCAAATAAGGATAGCTGCGGGAGGGGTCCGTGAGGCCCTGGGTGACCCAGACGCCGAAGAGATTCGCGGTCACGAAGTTGGTATTGTTCAGCGCATCGACATCGGCGCGGAGCTGGGCGCCGAGGGCGCGGGCGAGATCGTGGCGATCCGCGATGGATGCGATGGCGTCGAACTGGGGCTTCAGGGGAGCGATTCCCTTGGATTCGATGGCGGCTTCGTCCATGTAGCCGGAGTAGAAGTCGGCGACCTTGCGCGCATCGCCCGTGGTGGCGGACTGGACCGCTTGCTCGATGAGGGTCAGGGTTTGCTTGCGAGTCTGGTCGGCGAGGATGGCGCCGATGCCGTAGCTGGGCTTGTCGGCGGGGATGGCTGTGGCGTTGATCCATCGGCCGTTGGCGTAGGCGTTGAAATCGTCGCCCGGAGCGACGGAGGTGTCCATGCCTGCCAGGTCGATGCCTGAGGCAAGGGGCGGTGGCGCGGACTTGCATGCGAGAGCGGAGGCGATGACGGCGGCGAGAAGGACGACTGCAAAAGGCCGGATGGAGGCGGATCCCTGGGTAGAGTTCACATCAAGAGATTAGCGCATTGGGGAGGGCCTGCCGGCCGCAGGAGGGGGCGGGGGCCTGTTTTTTGTTGAAGTTTGGTATGCATTCCGCTGGAATCGTGCTACCGTAGGTAGGCTATAAAACCGGCGCGGTCCCGCCGGTTGAGGGAGACGATGCCAGGCACGGTGAAAGAGGCACTCACACCCGCGAGGACGAAGCAGTACCGGCAGCAGATTGTGCGCAAGACGCTGGAGGTGCGCCAAGGGCTTTCGGCGAGGCGAGCGGCGGAGATCGTCACGCGCCCGGACGAACCGCTGGACTCGGGCGACTGGTGCCAGAAGAGCCACGACGAATGGCTGTTCGTCAACCAGAACCGGCTGGAAATCGCGCTGCTGCGGGAACTGGAAGCGGCGGTGCGGCGCCTGGACGGCGGCTCCTTCGGGCTATGCGCAGGCTGCGGGGAGCCGATTTCGGAGATGCGGCTGAATGCGGTGCCGTGGGCGAAATTCTGCATTCCGTGCTACGAGCGGGAGCAGAAGGCGGCGGAGGGGTAGGGGACGGGGGGCGGCCATTATGGGCTTCGACAGGCTGGAGACACCTCTCAAGGACTCATAGGGGCACTCGGAGTGTCGGTCAAGGTTCGCGATGTCATCAGGCTGTTGCAGGAGCACGGTTGGCGACACATCCGAACCGCAGGCGATCATCGGGTGTTTCGCAGTTCGGACGGCCGGATCACGGTGGTATCGGGCAAGCCGGGGGACGACGTGCGACCCGGGACATATCGTGCCATTTTGAGGCAAACTGGTATCATGGAGTCGGGACAATGACCCGTAAGTATTCCCTGGTCATCGAAGGCGCACCCGGCGGCTACAGCGCCTATGTGCCGGAGCTCCCGGCAGTCCTTGTGACCGGGCGGTCCGTCGAGGAATTGACCTCGCGCGCTGCCGAAGCGATTCGGATCTACTGGGAGAGCACGCGGACCAAGCCGTCTCCCACTTCGATGCTTCGCGAGATCGAAGTCGAACTGCCCGCCTGAATCCGACCGGCCGCGAGGCGTTCGCGGGGTACCGCAGTCACTTTTCCTGGTGCGCCGGAAACAGCGATGGGCTTTCCAAGCTCGGCTTTGACTCACCCGGGCAGCCGTCCTGTGGGTCAAAGGCGATATCGGTCATCTTGAATCCGTATTGACCCGATTGCTGGACGAGAAAATACACGCCCAGTGGCTTCGGGACTTCCGTGTTGTGTATCCAGTCCAGGTTCAAGCCCACCAGCCAGTGATCCGGCCGAGCCGTACACGCCTGAACGATACTGAATTCGCCTGCGACAAAATCTCCGGCGAAAAACTCATGCCACTTCTTCAGGTCCTTGCGCGCGTCCGCCGACGACCTGAGTTCCATCTCCGTCCATGGACGGGTGAGCCATTCGTCCACGAAGTCCTGGGGCTGCAACGCGACTGGATCGACTCGAACGGCCGCCGAACCGGACACATCATAGCGCAGAACATGCGCCCGATTATGGATTCCGCCGTCAATGCTTCGGTCGCGAATCTCCATGAGCAATTCATTGGGCTCAAGGCGCAGCTGATATGGGTCCCAGACCCCGAACCAGATTCCGTGTTGACCACCCAGGATCGGCGTCGCCGCATTTGCCGCGCTCGACAATCGAAACAGGTCATAGGACAACAAACTCCAGGACGAACCGCACTGCACGGCATACCGCAGAGTTAGGACGAGTTGGCCGCCCGTGCCATCCCGTTTCGAGAAGCGAACATCGGAAATGCTCTCGTCGCCGCCGCGAGTGCCATGCGATTCCAACACGAGCCGTGGCGGGCCCTGGCTGTAATCGTAGACATAGACCGCGTCATCGCTGCCGCAAGGTACGGCAACGCGGACGATGGCGACGAGCTTCTCCGGATCTTCCGGGGACAGGGAGATATCCACGCGGTTGACGAAGCCAGCTTTGAAGTCGCCCTGGACGTTTTCGGGTGCGAGCAGCCCGGCACGGTCCAGGTCCGCATTCAGCCTTTGGTTCAAGAGCGGGAGAGCCGCATAGAGGGCGGGCTTCGAGTTTGGAAGAACCGACTCAAGCCAGTCTCGGAGCGCCGTGTGAAGGCCCGCCGATACATTCTGGATGGCCTTGAGGTCCTCCCAGAAGTTGGACCCAGGCGGCAGGGGAGCCTGGCTCGCACGCGCTGACTCGCTCTTTACCCGCTGGAGATCCCCTTCCTGCCCTGCCCCCACGCCAGTCACCAGCGCAAACAGAACCAGTATGCCTGGCAGGCTGCTGAGGGCGCGCATGACATGAGAGCATCAGAACTCCACGCCCGCGGCTTCCGCGGACCGCCTGCGAGCTACCGAAAATCGTGCGAGACCGGCTCGGCTGCCCAGGCGGCAAGGGGTTCGATGCGGGTGGCTTTCACCGACACCACGCCGTCTACGTTCTGGAGCGTGCCTTCGATGAACAGGAATGGGGCGCCGACCAGCGTCAGGCGGTACTGCTCGAAGACATACGGCGTGACGATGATGTTGGCGATTCCGGTTTCGTCTTCGAGGCTGAGGAAGACGAAACCGTGGGCGGTGGCGGGGCGCTGGCGCACGATGACCGCTCCACCCACACGCACGGCGCGGCCGTTCCGTAACGAGTGAAGGCAGGCGGCGGGCGTGGCCTGGCGCGCATCCATTTCGGCGCGTCGCCAGGCCATGGGGTGGCGGCCGATGGTGACGCCGGTGCCGAGATAATCGGCGTGGAGGCGCTCTTCGGGGGTCATGGGATTGAGGGGAGTTTCCGCTCCCTCGCGGTCGCGGCTCAGAAACAGCGGACCGGCGGGCTGGATGGCTCTCGCCGATTCCCACATGGCTCCGCGGCGGCCGGCGGGCTCGAGAGCGTTCAGCGCGCCGACCGCGGCCAGCCTGGTCAACTCGTCTTTGCGGAGCTCGGGAACGCGGCGCACCAGGTCGTCGATGCTCGCGAAGGGACGGCGGCGCACGATGGCCTCGGCGGCTTCCTGCCGCAGGCCGCGGACATAGCGCAAGCCCAGACGGAGGGCAGGCATCTCGAGCGTGCAAGGCCAGCCGGAAACCGTCACGTCCGCCGGCTTCACTTTCAGGCCGTGCCGTTGCGCATCCTTGATGAGCGTGGAAGGGTGATAGAAGCCCATCGGCTGGTTGTTCAGCATGGCGGCGGTGAAGGCGGCCAGGTAATGGGTCTTGAGATACGCGCTGGCGTATGCGAGCAAGGCGAAGCTGGCGGCGTGCGATTCGGGAAAGCCGTAGAGCGCGAACGAGGCGATGGCTTGCACGATGGTGTCCTGCACCGGGCCGGCGATGCCGTTGCGATCCATGCCCGCGCGCAGGCGGACTTCGATCTCCTTCATCTTTGCCTCCGAGCGCTTGTGGCTGAAGGCGCGCCGCAGATCCTCGGCCTCGCCGCCGCTGAAGTTCGAGGCGATCATGGCCATGCGCAGCAACTGCTCCTGAAAAATCGGGACGCCGAGGGTGCGGCGCAGCACGCGCTCGAGCGATGGGTGCAGGCACTCGGCCGGCTCACGCCCCTGCCGCCGCTTCAAATAAGGATGCACCATCTTGCCGACGATGGGGCCGGGGCGGATGATGCCCACCTGCACCACCACGTCGTAAAAGCGCTGGGGCATCATGCGCGGCAGCACCGCCTGCTGGGCGCGGCTCTCCACCTGAAACATGCCGATGGTGTCGGCGCGCTGGAGCGCGGAGTAAGTGGCCGGGTCGTCCGGCGGCAAGTGGGCGAGATCGACCTCTTCGCGGTAGGACTCGCGGATGCGCGCAAGCGTCTCTTCGAGCACCGCCATCATGCCCAGGCCGAGCAGGTCCACTTTGATGAGGCCGAGATCGGCGCAATCGTCTTTATCCCACTGGACGACGACGCGGCCCGGCATGGTGGCCGGCTCGAGCGGGACCACGGAATCGAGCTGGCCCTGGCAGATGACCATTCCGCCGGAGTGCTGGCCGAGGTGGCGCGGCAGGTCCTGAACGCCGAGGTAGAGCTCGAGGAATTTGCGGATGCGCGGGTTGGCGGGGTCGAGGCCGGCATCGCGGAACTGGCGCTCGGCGGTGTATTGCGGGTCTTTCCATTCCCAGGCGCGAGCGAGAGCGGAGAGGCGCGCCACGGTGTCTTCGGGAAACCCGAGCACTTTGCCGACCTCGCGCGCGGCCGAGCGCCCGCGGTAGGTGATGACGTTGGCGGTCATGGCCGCGCCGCGGCGGCCGTAGCGCTGGTAGACGTATTGAATCACGCGCTCGCGTTGATCGCCGCTGGGCAGGTCGAGATCGATGTCGGGCCACTCGCCGCGCTCTTCGGAGAGAAACCGCTCGAACAGCAGATCCATGGCGACCGGGTCCACGGCTGTGATTCCCAGCGAGTAGCAGACGGCACTGTTGGCGGCCGAGCCGCGGCCTTGCGCCAGGATTCCATTGTTTCGGCAGAACTCGACCAGATCCCAAACGATGAGGAAATAGCCGGCGAGCCCGAGCTTCTCAATCAGCGCCAGTTCGCGCTCGATCTGCTTGCGGGCGCGGTCGTGATAGGGCCGGTAGCGGCGGCGCGCGCCCTCGTCCGTACGCTGGCGCAGAAACGAGTTCATGGTTTCGCCTTCGGGGACCGGGTATTTCGGAAACTCGTAACCGAGATCGGTGAGGACGAATTCGAGGCGGGAGGAAAGCTCGGCCGTGTTAGCGATGGCATCGGGAAGATCGGCGAAGAGGCGCGCCATTTCGGCGGCGGGCTTCAGGTGGCGCTCGGCGTTGCTCGCGAGCAGGCGGCCCGCGGCGTCGAGCGTGGTCTTGTTGCGGACGGCCGCGAGGACGTCGAAGATTTCGCGCTCGGCGGGGGTGGCGTGGCAGACGCCGTTGGTGGCCAGGAGCGGGATCTTCAGCGCGCGGGCTCGCTCCACCAGTGCCTGGTTGCGCGCCTCCTCCCGACGATCCATGTGGCGCTGGATTTCGGCGTAGACGTTGCTGGGGCCGAAGGCGTCGAGGAGCCATTGGCAAGCGGAAGCACGCCCCACCAGGCACACCAGGCCTTCGGCGTGCCCGGCGATCTCTTCGGGAGTGGCTGCGCCTTCGTTCTTTTTCGCGCGCAGCTTCATTTGAGTGATGAGACGGCATAGGTTCCGGTAGCCGGCGCGGTTGCGGACCAGCAGCGGGTACGCTGTGCCGTCGGTACACGAAATTTCGGCGCCGATGTGCGCGCGCACGCCCGCTTTCTTCGCCGCGAAGTGGAAGCGGGGAGCGCCGTAGAAGCCGTCGCGATCGACCAGAGCCATCGCTTTGAAACCCATTTCGGCCGCGGCGCCCGCCAGCTCTTCGGGCAGCGATGCGGCGCGCAGAAAGCTGAAGGCCGAGCGGACGTGCAGCTCGACGTACTCAGTCATAGGTCCCCTCGATGAACCACGAGCCGTCGCGGCGGTCGCGGTAGAGGAGATAGAGCGCGCCATCGGAGAGAGCCACGTCCCACTCGTCGCGCGACCAGGCGTCCAGGCGCCACCAGTCGCCCGAAGTGCGCCAGGGCCCGGCGGATTCGAGCACACGGCCGCGCACGCCGCGCGCGAGCACGCGAACGGGCCGGCCATCCGGCGCTTCGACATCGGCACCGAGAGTGGGGCGGAACAAGCGCAGTACCGGGGACAGGCTGCTCTGACAGCGATTTCCCGCGCCGAGGCGCACCAGGCGGAAGGCGCGCGGGCGGTGCGTATCCATCAACTCCGGCGAGCCGGCGTTGCCTTCGCCGACCAGCTTCGCAATGCGGGCCAGCGTCAGCTCCAGTTTCTGCGGCTCCGGCGCCAGCGGGATGAAGAGCCCGTGCTGCACCACGCGCGGATTCACCGGCTCGGCGGAAAGCGAAATGGCCGTGACCGGCGCTCCGGGCGGGTGCATTTCGAGATCGAGCGAGAGCAATTTCAAAAACGTCGCGGCGGTGCGCATGGGATAGGGAAGGCGCAGCGTGCGCTGGTGTGGGACGGCGCCTTCGAGCGCCAGGCGCAACCTCAATTCGTGGGCCGCCAGGCCGCGCGATTCCAGGCGCGCGCAGAGGTCGCGGAGAAGGCGCCCGAGAAGGAACGCGAGCGGCTCGAGCAGCGCGAGCGGATGCTCCAGATCGAGCGATTCTTCGAAAGGCGGCGCGGGATTGGCAGGCGCAAGTGGACGGATGCCCGCGCCGCGCGCCAGCTTCTGCAGGTGCACGCCCTCCGGGCCGAGGCGCTCGGCGACGCCGTCCTGGGGCAGCGCGGCGAACTCGCCGAACGTGCGTATGCCCCACAGCGCGAGCGTGAATGCGATCTCTTCGCGAGGATCGAGAAGCGCGATGGGGAGGGCGGCCTCCTGGCCCGGCTCCATCACGGTGATGCCGGCGAAGCCGCGCGCAGCGTGGACCGCGAGTTCCAGATTGTCCGCCACGGCGACGTTTGCGGCCAAGCCCCGATCCGCGGCGCGGCGTGCGATGGCTTCGGCAATCTCACGCGGCGAGCCGAACAGGTGCGCCAGCCCGTCGATAGAAATGACCACCGTAGCCGGCACGGTCCGATCGATGTAAGGCGAGAAATCCGACGCGCACTGGACCAATCGAGCGAAGTCCGCCCCGGATGGCGCATGTACCGCAGCGAACATGGCTCACCCCGCCAGCACGATGGGAACGGACGCCCCGGCGGATGCCGCGCGGAGCCGCGCGCCTCGCAGCAATCGCGAGCAACCGGCGGCGCCGGACCAAACCACGGCTTCCCGGCGCATCTCCAGAACGAGCGACGCGCAGGATTTCACGGTCCGCTCGCGCTCGAGCAGGAGCATCACGGTGGGCGTATCTTCGATGGCGCGCCGCAAGCGGAACCATGCGGCCAGGGGAATGCGCCGCGCGATGTGAGGCGATACGTCGCCCAGATCGAGCGCCACCAGACCGAAGCCGCCGGCCTGAACGAGAAGGTCGGCGACCTTGAGGGCGTGCTCGGGATTGCCGCCGCAGCGGACCCAGAGGAGCCGGGAAAGGTCCACGCCCGCGGCATGGGCAGAGGCGGGATCGAAGGCGTCGCCGGCATCGGCCAGGGCGCAGATTTCTTCGCGCGCCGCCGCAGCCGCGAGCATGGATGCCATCAGGCTGGTGCGGCCGCTCGAGGCGGGGCCGTGGATTTCCGTGATGGCTCCGCGGGGCAAGCCGCGCGTCAGAGCGTCGAGGCTGGCGATGCCCGTCGAGACGCCCTCTGGGGCAGGGCGCGCGCGCCAGTTGAGTTCGACGCTGAAGCGGCCGCCGAGGGCGGACTCGAGATCGGCGCGGAGTGCAGCGGAGGATTTCATGGGGGCTTTTATTCGCCTTTTGTTCGCCTATCCGTATTGTGGGGGGACGGAGGGAGGAAGTCAAGGAGGTTGGTGGCGGGGACGGCGCGCAACATGCTATAAAGGTACGGTCCACCCGGTACAAGGGCGCGTAGCTCAATTGGCAGAGCAACTGACTCTTAATCAGTAGGTTGAAGGTTCGATTCCTTCCGCGCTCACCACAGAAAACACAGCACTTAGCATTTTAGGCCTCGCCCGAAAACCCCGTTTTGTCAGCAGTTTTGTCAGCAGGCTGGCGTGGGTTTGGGGCAGCAGCGGCCCGTTTTCTTGTCAGCAAAAGATCAGTCCCGCCCTCGGGGCTCGGTTCGGCGCTACGGTGTGCCGGCGCCCAGATCCTGACAGATCGCGTCCACGAACGAAGGGACAGCCTTTCTCAGGACGGCGAGTTGCTCCGGGAGAGTTCGCCCGAGGTTCCGGGCTTGCGCGTGGAGTTTGTCGATCACCACCGAGGGGTTGAGGTCGTATTGGGACTTCAGGAATACGCTCGGCCCCTGAACCTCAATGTCCCAAGGCTCGGTAGCAGCGGCCGGGAAGTGCCGCTTGTTATAGGTGACGATCAATGGTGCGCCGCACTTCACTGCGGCGGCCAGCACATGGCGGTCGCCCGGATCATTGCTCATCCGATCAATCAGCGGCTCGTATCCCGTAACCCAGGAATCACCGAAGTGCTCGCGCAGCTGCGCGACGAGGTACTCTGTCTTGGCGGCCGACAGTCCGATCCGGCCCTCGATATTGCGAACAAGTTCGGCGATGATCGTCTCGGACCAGCGAGGCACGTAAAGGCGTGGATGTTCGCCAAGCCGCAGGAGGGTGTCACGAAGTGGCGCCGGGATCAAAACGCACGCGTCCAGGACCACGAGAAAGTCCGCGGTCACTCGTCCTCAGCCCCCTCCGGAAGCAGCACGCGATCATAGGTGCCCGCTTCCATTTCTGTGCGGGCCATGTTGTTGATGGCTTCGTGCCGGACGGCATCGCGCCTGCGCTTGTAGTCCAGCAGATCCCGAAGATAGATCCGGCGGTGAGAGCCAACCATGTGGAAGGGAATATCGCCGCTCTCGACCAGTCTCACAAGGAAGGGACGGGAAACACCAAGGATGTTGGCGGCCCGTTGTGTGGTGAGCTGCTGATGCTCCGGCACAATCGAAATCGCCCTTCCCGCCTGCAAATTCTTCAGGATCAGAAGGAGGAGGTCGTGAACCGGCTCTGGAATGGCGACCTGGCGCCCATCTGGTCCGACCAAACTCGCTTGGCCGCCCTGAATCAGCCGGCGGAGATCGCGGATCTGCCTCTCCTGCGCTTGCGGTACCGAGATCGGTTCAGTGAGCGTGCGTTCCATGGCTGACCCAACATGATCCTAACATATCTGAAATAAACGAAACAAGTGAATTTTGCGAAACGGCCTCTCATCCCCACTAGACCTTGCCTCTTCGGGTGGCCCAGAGGCGCCGGCGTTGCCGCGGGGCGCCGCGTCGCCTCTTCGGGCTGGATGTGCCAGAATAGTGGCTCACTGCCCTAGATTGCAGGTGACCGAACGTCATGAAACGTGCCCTAATCACCGGAGTGACCGGCCAGGACGGCTCGTACCTTGCGGAGTTCCTACTTCGAAACGGGTACGAAGTCCACGGCCTGAAGCGGCGCTCGAGCAGCTTCAATACCGGGCGCGTGGATGGGATCTACACCGATCTACACGAGCACGGCAGCCGCTTTTTCCTCCATTTCTCGGATTTGTGCGACAGCGGCAGCCTGTGGTCCCTGCTATACGATATACGGCCCGACGAGATTTACAACCTCGGCTCGCAGAGCCACGTGCGAGTGAGCTTCGAGCTGCCCGAATATACCGCCGACGTCGGTGGGATGGGGACGCTGCGGCTGCTCGAGGCCATGCGGAGAACCGGGATTCGCGCGCGGTTTTACCAGGCTTCGTCGAGCGAGATGTTCGGCTCGGCGCCGCCGCCGCAGAACGAGGCGACCCCGTTCCATCCTCGCAGCCCGTACGGCTGTGCCAAAGTATTCGGACACCAAATCGCAGTGAACTACCGCGAGAGCTACGGGATGTTCGCCTGCTGCGGGATCCTGTTCAACCACGAATCGCCACGCCGGGGCGAGACCTTCGTAACGCGAAAGATCGCGCACGCCGTCGCGCGGATCAAGCTCGGGCGGGACAAGAAAGTATACCTCGGCAATCTGGACGCACGGCGCGACTGGGGCTATGCCCCCGAGTATGTCGAGGCCATGTGGATGATGCTTCAGCAGGACACGCCGGACGATTACGTGATCGGGACCGGCGAGACTCATTCGGTTCGGGAGTTTGTGGAAGCGGCCTGCAAGCACGCCGGACTCGACTGGCGCGAAATCACGGAAATCGATGCGCGCTACTGCCGCCCGGCCGAAGTGGACGTTTTGCAGGCGGATCCGGCCAAGGCACGGGAGCGGCTCGGGTGGCGTCACAAGATGGACTTCCGTTCCCTGGTCAACCTGATGGTGGACTCCGAAATCGCAGACCTGGAGCGGGCCGCCGAGCCGGCTGTGCTCGCGCCGTAGCTTCGGAGGCGCCCATGCTGGATTTGGCAGCGAAGAGAATCTGCGTCACCGGCGGAGCGGGCTTTCTCGGCTCCCACCTGGTGGAGAGATTGCGCCGCCGTGGCTGCCGGGACATCTTCGTTCCCCGGCGGAGCGGCTATGACTTAACGACGGCCGCGGGCGTCGAGAACATGTTTCGCGACGCGCGGCCGGAGGTGCTTTTCCATCTTGCCGCGATGGTCGGCGGCATCGGCGCGAACCGCGCGAATCCCGGCCGCTTTTTCTACGAGAACGCGATCATGGGAATCCAGCTCATCGAGGCGGCTCGGCGGGCGGGGGTCGAGAAGACGCTCGTGGCCGGCACCGTCTGTTCGTACCCGAAATTCACTGCGGTTCCGTTCCGTGAGGAAGCTTTGTGGGACGGCTATCCCGAGGAGACCAACGCTCCCTACGGCATTGCGAAGAAGGCGCTCCTGGTGCAGTGCCAGGCTTATCGCCAGCAGTACGGGATGAACGCGATCTTTCTGCTTCCGGTGAACCTATACGGTCCGGGCGACAAGTCCGATCTCGAGTCTTCGCACGTCATTCCGGCGCTCATCCGCAAGTGCCTCGAGGCGAAGCAGCGCGGAGACCGCGAGGTAGTGCTATGGGGCGACGGCACGGCGTCGCGCGAGTTTCTCTACGTCGAAGATGCCGCCGAGGCGATGGTGCTGGCCGCTGAGCGCTATGACGGCGCTGAGCCCGCGAATGTGGGCAGCGGAGAAGAGATCTCGATTCGAGAACTGGCGGCGTTGATCGCGGACGCCTGCGGATTCCAGGGGCAGGTTGTCTGGGATGCCTCGAAGCCGAACGGCCAGCCCCGCCGGGGGTTGGACACGAGCCGGGCCGAGCGCTACTTCGGCTTCCGGGCCACAACCAGCCTCAAGGATGGACTCGCGCGCACCGTACGGTGGTACGCGGAGCGTTCCTCGCACCTCACGGTCCCGAGTTGAGCGTTGACCGCGCGCGCTGAAGCCGGGAATGGCCCTTAGGATGCTCCAATTCCAACGAGACGCGGACTCTCGCGTCTTGATGAGGATCTATGGCAGGGGCAGGCCGTGCAACCCGGACAAAGCGCTGGCTGATCTGGGGCTCCTTTGCAGTCGTCATCGCAGCCGCGGCGCTTCTGGTAGCAGCGCTGGTTGAGGCCAGGCGTCTCGATCCTACGATTCGCAAGCGCGCTGTGGCGTACTTACAGGAGCACTTTGACAGCGACGCTGAAGTCGGGGCCCTTCATGTCGAGGTGCCGCCGCTAGCGCCGCTCCGGCTTCTTTTTCTTGCCGGCCATGGCACGCTCGTGACGCTGACCGGCGACCATATCGTTTTGCACCGGCGCGGCCAGCCCGGCATGCCACCTCTTTTCGCCGTGCAGCACCTGACCGCCAAACTGGACCTGGGCACCGTATTGAGCAGCCCCAAAAGGGTTCATCAGGTGACGCTCGAAGGCATGGAGATCAACATTGCGCCGTCATCGGAACGGCAGGCACCCAAGCCCTCGAAGGCTACCGCGAAAGTAGAAATCGAGGACGTCCTGATCCGCAACGCGGTGCTTAGCATCCTGCCGAAACAGGCGGACAAGGATCCACTGCGGTTCCAATTGAGCAGGGTCCACCTGCAGTCGGTGGGAAGAGGTGTCCCCATGAAGTACCAGGCGTCGCTCGTCAATGCCAAGCCGCCCGGTGAGATTCAGAGCTCCGGAACCTTCGGGCCGTGGAGGCCGGGCAGTCCTGGCGGTACGCCGCTGGCCGGCAGCTACGTCTTCGAGAACGCCAACTTGGGCGTCTTTAGGGAAATCGGGGGGACACTGCGGTCTACGGGCAGTTTTGAAGGGACCTTTCGTCGATAACGGCCCGCGGAGAGGCCTCGGTGCCGGACTTTCGCCTGACCGCGGCCGGCAATGCGGTGCCGCTGCGAACCCACTTCGAGGTTCTGGTGGACGGCACCAACGGCAACACCGAGCTGAAGCCGGTGGAGGCAACGCTCGGTTCGACACATTTCATCACTACCGGCGCCATCATCAGGGAGGAAGGCGAGCGGCGCCGGACTCTTTCCTTGACGGCGTCCATGCCTGCGGGAAATCTGAGGGACGTGCTCCGCCTTGCGATGAAGGGCCCGCCGATTATGGAAGGGGCCGTGGCGCTGAACACGAAGATCACCATCCCTCCCCTTGGCCGGAAGGTGGAGGACAAGCTGGTGCTGGACGGCAGCTTCAACGTTACTAAGGGCCGCTTCCTGCGCGTGAAGATTCAGCAGAAGATCGATTCCTTCAGCCGCCGCGGCCAAGGGGCTCCCGGCAACGAGGACATCAGCAACGTCGTCGAGCAGATGTCGGGACAGTACCACCTCTCCGGCGGAGACCTCAGGTTCGCCAAGCTGGATTTTGCGGTCCCGGGCGCGGCGGTCAAGCTCGGCGGCGTCTTCGACCTGGACACGCGGAGACTGGATTTTCACGGCGTCCTGATGTTGGAGGCCAGGGTTTCCCAAACCGTCACGGGGTGGACGCGCTGGCTGCTGAAGCCGGTAGACCCCTTCCTGGCCAACCACGGCGTGGGGACCTACCTGCACATCAAGGTGGAGGGAACGACGGAAGATCCACGGTTCGGCCTCGAGCGCGGCGGCTCGGGACGCCACCAGAGCGCGTCCCTGCCCTAGCGTGCGCCTGCCCTGTCAGTGAAATTGCACCTTGTAGTAGAAATCCACTCCAAACTCGCCGTCCGGCTCGCGTGTGGCAACGGCCGACCAGGTGGGATTGATCGCCCACTCTATGCGTATGACTTCAGGATTCGACGAAGTCAGGTCCTGTATGTAAGTGAATGACAGGTTTTGGGTGATTTGCTGCGCTAACGTCAGTTGGGCCTGCGGTATGTTCTCCGGCCCAACGATCTGCGGGTCGATTTTCAGCGATGTTACGCCGAAGAGCCGCTGCAACTGTCCGGCAACCGGAGCGGCCACGGCCTGGTCCAGCACCGCCGAAGCGCCCGTCTGCTCGAAAGTTTGCTGGGGCTGCAGCGGCTGCTGCGCCGCCAGCACCGGATCGGTGGACGACACCTTTCCGGTGGCCAACAGCGACACCATATCGGAGAATTCCATCGGGGGATCGGAGGTGTAAGTAAGCCGTAAGTGGTCCGGAGGGCCTTTGACGGCAAGGTCCACGGTGACTCCGTTGGCTTTGGTTTCGAGACCCAAGTCGACCACCGGTTCGATGCGCGTCGGGTTCGAGAATCTCACGACCCCTTCAGTAATGGTGTACTTACTCCCGAAGAAGACAATGGTACCCTCGTCGGCAGTAACTCGGCCTATTAATCCAGGACGATTCGGGCTGCCGCGGAGGCGCAAGTGCGCGTCCGCCTGGAACTCCTGAGTCAGTTCGCTCTCGAATTGCACGCCGGGGGCCGTGTCGATGCGCACATCTAAGTGCATGTTCTCGAGGAGGCCGCCTTCGGCCGCGGGCGCGCTCGGAGGCGCCGAAGCCTGGCTGAGAAGGTCGCCCACATCGCCGTGCGAGTACATCGCCACGTCGAGTACGGTGACGTTGCCCGATACCAGGCTGCGCTCGGTTGTCCCGGCCAAGTCGAGCTTGGCGTTGAACTCCGCGCTCATCGAATTCGACGGCCGCACCCGAACATGGTGCGCCGCCGCATTGAGGCGGAAGTCCAATACCGGACCGGCGTAGCGCACCACCCCGCCCAACGTGATCTCGCCGCCGCCGCTTTGGCCTGAGAGGTTCCGGATCTGCGCCTGCGTACCGCTGAACACCACCTCACCATTGGCGTTCGTGAGGCCGTTGCTGACGTCGATGGCGTTCAGCGACGCGTTGCGAAGCTGGAGCCGCCCATCGATCCGCGGCTGCGCCAGACGGCCTTTGACAGCGGCCTGGAGCAGGATGTCGCCGCCGGCGGTAATATCCGGGTCCAGCGTTTGGATTGCCGCGAGTCCTATGTCCCCATCGGCGTGCGCGTCGGTCTCCATGCTGGCCAAGTTCAGCGTGCCGCCTATGTTGAGACGCGTTGACGGGCCGGTGAAGCGGGCGCTCTGAACTACAACGGCCTGGTGGTCCAGATTGACGACGACGGGCGCCTCATTCCGCACAAGCAGCGTTTGCTGTCTTCCCGGCGCGGCCACCGCGGCGGTCATTTGAAGCTTGCTCAGGTTCAGCGTAGCCTTCAGGTTCTGCGGCGTCAGGAGCGGGCCGGAAGCTGTTATGTCGCCCTCGACCGAACCGTCCACGGAGCCAGTCTTCGATGGCCCGGGCGTAGCCAGCAGCCGCCGCAGGGCGGCGAGTTGCACGGGCGTGAACGTCGCTTTGGCGTCGAGGAGATAGTTGCCGGCGAGCTCCACCGTGCCGCCGCCGCGAATGTTCGAACCGGCCACGTTAGAGTTGAGGTTGAAGACTACCTCTTGTCCGTGCATGGTTGCCGTGGCGTCGACATCGGCCAGAGGGCTCCCCGATTCCACTGCATGAGAGCGGAGGCGCCCGCTCACATTTTGCGGCACGAACGTGGGCTGGCTGGGCGACGATTGCAACATACCCGCGCCGTCGGCGCCGATCTCGACCGTCCCTCCGATGTCGGGCTTGCGTTCCCGAAGGGTCCGGAGTTTCTCGAGAAGGATCGGCGAACTCGCCAGGTGGAACTGCACGCGGCCATTCTTGAGATCCCCGGGAGGGTGGTCGAAGACACCGTCGGCGTCGATTTGTCCGGCCGGCAGCACCACCTGCGCCGAATGTAGCTGCAGCCGGGTTCCCGAGTAACTCAGGACGGCCTGGAGGCGCTGGTAGGGCTCGTCCTGCAGGTTGCCGCCGGTGAGCGCAGCTTGCGCGTTCACATGCGGGTCGCCGAAAGTGCCTGACGCCTGTGCCGAAGCCTTCAGTGCGCCCGTGACCGGAGCGCCACCGTAGCCCGCAAGCGCAAGCACCGGGCCCACGTCGGAGCTTTCGATTGACGCGGTGGCGGTGACCGAATCGCGGTCCGCCGGCTTCCAGTTGTCGAGTCCCACGCTTGCACTTGCTTGTAACTCGATGTGCCCGGACTTGAGCCAGAGGTTGCTCACCCCGGCTCCGCTTTTGGCCGCGTTCACATCGGCCGAGAACCGGTCGAACTTACGGCCCTGGACCGCGAAATTCGTTACAAGCGCGTGGCCATTGACGTGTGGATCGCTCAGCGTGCCCGCCACGACGCCGTCGAAGGTGGCAATGCCATGGGCAAGCTTCACGGGCATTTGCTGTGGTGGGTTGGAGGCGGCCATCGCCAGCGCGGGCAGGATGTCGTCCAGGTTGCGCGAGGTGAGCCGAATGTTGAGCTGCTGGTTCATCGCGCCCGAAACAACTAACTGTGTGGATGGCAGCGACAGGCGCGAATCACCGAAGGTGAGGGTGCCGGCCGGCCCGTCATAGCGGGCGTCGATGAATCCGCCTAACGGAATGCCGCGGTGGCCGGGAGCGATGGACAGGCGCGCGGTGGCGCGCAGCCGGCGCTGCAGGTCCGGTCCCAGGCTCCCCTGCGCGTGAACCGGGCCGGAGAGAAGGCCGTCCCAGACAAAGCGGGGCGAGGCGTAGGTCCGCGCGAGACGGCGGAGGTCGAAGCCCTGGAGCGCGGCGTCAAACTGGAAGGCTTGGCTCGCACGGTGGATCTCGCCTTGCGCAGTCAGAGTGCCGGAGAGCGCGTCCACGCGCAGGGCCTTCACGCGCAGCATTTGCGGATCGATCTCGATGGCCGAGTGCGCCTCGACTCCCGCCAGGCGCGTCCCGCCAGCCGAAACCGCCAGGTCGTGGCCATCGATTCGGCCTTCGGCGACGTAGTTCCCAGCGCCCGCCAAGGTCGCGTTCGCCGCCAGCATTACCGTACCCTGCGGCTTTGAAGAGAGCTTCAGCAGACGGCCCAGCTCACCCACCGCCAAGCGACCCTCCAAACGGATCTTGCCATTCGTGTTCTTCAGGTCATCGAGCGCACCGGAGCCAGTCACCGCCGACGAGCCGCAAACAACGTGTAGGTTCGCGATCTGGGCCCGGTTCCCGTTAAGCCCGCCGGCCAGCGTAAGGTTAACCAGCGGCAACTTGCGGAGTTGCGCTTCGAGCGACGGGTAGAAGGCGCGCACGATCTCCGCCGCATTCAGCCGCCCGATGAGGCTCGCCGAGAGCCGGGGCGCGTTCAGGTCGTCAACGGCAGCCCGAATCCGCAAGCTCGAATGGAACGCGTCGAAGGTAGCATCGTCGATCGACAACCTGCCCCTGGTGATTTCGAGTGGGATGCGGATGTTAACCGGAAAGGCGGGACCATTCGCACCCTGTAGATACACCGGCTCGAGCGAGACCGACCCCGTGTAACTCGGTCCAGTGACATGATACACGAGGATGGCGCGCAAGTTGTCTCCGCGAAGGTTGAACGGAGTCTTGCGGTCGGCGAATTGTACGAGTCCGTGGTTCAGAGCAACGTGGCCAATCGCCAGGTCGATTACGGTCTCGATCGGGCTCTTGTTACTGGGTGGTTGCGGCGTCTTCGGCTGAGGGATGTTGGTGGTGCCGTCACGCGCGAGGCGGACGTAGAGCTGCGGCTGGTCCACAACCAGCGACTCGATGCCGGGCTTGCCCTGAACTAGCAGCCGGATGTTGGCCGTAACCGTGACGTCGCGGGCGCGGAAAAGCGGTGGCTCTCCGCTGCTCTCCGTGCCGCGCAGAACTATGTCAGCGGCGTCGGCGCCAAGCGGCAGAAGCGAGATCGAGAGGCGGCCGATGCTGGCCTTCGCGCCCGTGGAATCCTCAATCGCAGTGGCGAGCCGGGCTGACGCGTAGTGCTGGAACCACGGAGTCCGGAGCGCGATCAGCGTCGCGAGCAGGACCGCGAATATGAGGCCGGCGATGGCTCCGAGAACGATCAGGGCGATCCTGATCGCGCGCCTCATTGGAACGCCTCCTCATGGAATGTTATGCGAGCCTGTGACCGGCTCGACTTGAGCCATTCGTCAAGGTCCGGATCTGTTACCGAGTTCGCCTTGCCCCCGGCATTCTGCTCAAAGCGATAACCAGTGAAACGGAGCGCCGAGATCTGCCAAAGCAAATGCGCCCGCACGTTCTCGCCGCTAATGCCATACTGCCCGAGTGCCTGCCGATATGCGCCATCGTCCCCGTGGAACCGGCTGCGCTTGAGCTCGTCCAGCACCTTTCGGAGATCGCCTTCCGGCGGTTGCGGGAAGTGCGTTAGAAGCATTTCCCGCCGGATCAGGTCCTGGTCCACCAGGCGCTCGGCCGCATCCCGCCGCGCCGCTGGACTAAAGTCCGGGCGCGTGCCGTTCTGGAAGGCCGTAACCCGGATCTCCTCGTAGACCTCGGCTTCGGTGATCACGTCATTATCCACGGTCACCGCGATGCGGTCGAGAAAAACCGCGCCAGCCAAGGACGCCCACGCCGCGAGATACAGAGTAAGTACCGTCTTCATCAGAAAGCCTGACCGATCGAAAAGAAGAACTGAAAATGGCTGACGCTTTGGGCTAGCGCGGGCGCCGTTCCGAATAGCACCTGCTGGGGCGTGCCGTTCAGCCCAAAGAACTTGGGAGGATTGACGCTGTAAGCCAGGTTGACGCGCACCGGGCCTAATGGCGTCTTATAGCGGATGCCAAACCCGAGTGCGTGCACCATGTAATCGAAATCCTGCTGGTTTCTCTGGTGGAAGCGAAACGAAATGTCTCCCAAGGTGGAATAGACGTTTCCTGCATCCCAAAACAGCACGGCGCCGATGTTAGCGCCAACGAGCGGGAAGCGCAGTTCGGTGTTACTGAGAAGCATCGCATCGCCGCCCAGGGGAAACCCTGTAAGCGGGTCGCGCGGCCCCGCCTGGTTATCGGGAAAGCCACGCATCGACGTGCTACCGCCGCCGAAAAAACGCTCGGGCAAAGGGACGGCGTCGGCGGATGTGGTACCGGCCGGCAAGTCGAAGGGAGCGATCCAGCCCAACTCGACGCGCTGCGCGAACGTCAGGTTGGGTCCGATGGGGCGGTAGATCGCGGTCGTGCCGAGAAACTTGCCGAAGTCGATTGTCAACGCGAAGCACTTCTCCGCCAAGCCGAAGTCAAGCGTCGTGTAAATGCCCTCGTGGGCGTCCGTAGGATTGTCGCGGCGGTCGAAGATGTAAGTGGCCGAGATCTGGCCGACGCGATCCGGCTGCGCGTACAGGGGCACGAGGAGAGGCTCGATCTTGAGCGTCGATTCATCGATTGCGCTGCGGTGGAAGCTTAGCCGGTAGAGAAGGGTGCTGGCCCGCGAGAGCTTCTGCGAAAGCTGCGCCGACGCCTCCAGTCGCTTATAGGCGAAAGTGTTCACGTTTCTGGCGTTTTCATACAAGGTCGTGAAGGTGAAGTTACGGCCCTCTACGTCGCGGTAGCGCGGGATGTAGTAGTTGAGAGAAGCGAGTTGGTCGATGGTAGAAAGACGGCCCTTGAAGTTGAGAGTCTGGCCCAGGCCGAACATGTCCTCGCGGCTGACGTCGAGGTCAGCCCGAGGGACGAAGCCGGTGGCGCCGGAGGGATTGAGGTAACTCTCCGAAGCTGCGCCTACGCGGGCAATCTCGGCGCCAAGGCCGCCCGCGAGGCGATACCGATGGCCCTCCAGCAACTCGTAGAGTACGTACTTGTCCTCGGTGTCGCCGTCCTGATCCTGAATGCCCACGTTTACACGGTCAAACACCCCAAGGTTGGCCAGGTTCTCGAGCGTGTTGTTCACCGCCGGTAACGACAGCGGCTCGCCTTTGTGGATTTCGATCGCGCGTTCGTAGAGTCGCGACCTCGTGATTCTGTTGCCGGAGATCAGCACATCGCGCACGAAGCGCCGTGGACCTTCTTCGATGTTATAGACGACGTAGAAGGTGTCAGCCCGTGGACCCGGCCGGATTGAGTAAGTGAACGCTGCCTCGTCAAAGCCCGCAGTGTTATAGAGCCGGGTGATGTAAACGCGATCCACCGCGACGTTCGCCTCACTGAACGGTTGCCCCTCCGAGACGGCGAGTTGAGAGGAATCCAACTTGACCTGTCGCACGCCTTTGACTGTCAATCCGGCTACGAGATACTGCGGTCCCTCATCGATACTCACTACCGCGCCGACGTGGGTCGGCTTGCGCCCGGAGATGGCACCGGTCTCGATCCGCACGCGCACGTCTCGGAATCCGCTGGCCTGGTATAGCTGCTTAATAGCCGTTTCGTCGCGCGCGGCCGCCTGTTGGCTGTACCTGCCGTGCCGCAACGCGATTGTGCCGGCCGGCTGCACCAGCATGCGCTCGGTAATCGTTTCCTTCGAGAAATACCGGTTCCCCTCGACGGCCACTTTGACAAGATCGCGCCGCTCGCCCCGGTTGACCGAGTAAGTCACCCGCTGGTGGCCCGGTGCGACCTGCTCGTTCCGGTAAGTCACCTTCGCGTCGAAGTAACCCTGCGTTTGAAAGTAGGCGCGCAGACTCGCCGCGCCTTCGTTAAGAAGGTCGGGGTCCACTCTCATCTCGTCGTATACCGGAACGTACTCTTTGAGCTTGCCTCCTCGGATTTTGGCGCCTGCCACCTTGAGGTCCACTATGGGGCCGCCGTCGATGCGAAGCTTGGGGGTAGCGCGCCGGGAGTTGCGGTCGTAAGTCACGTCGTCGAGCGAGATGGAGGCCATGAGCCGCTTCTCCTTCAGGTATTTCTTGCGCAGCTTCTGTATGCCGCTCTGCGCGTTCCCTCGCGTGGCCTGCTGCCAGCCGAAGGGCCAGATGCGGTGCCACTTCGTGGCTCTCAGGATGGCTTTCGGAGCGAGTTCCGGATTGCCGGTGACGACGGGGGCCGAGAGCCGCGCGCGCGGACCGGCCGTCACCTGGAACCGGATATTGGCTTCCTGGTGCGCTTCGTCGCGAGTCACCTGGGGCTGCACCGTCGCTTCGTAGTAGCCGTTTGCGCGCAGTGTCCGAAGGATGCGGTCGAGCGCCGTTTTCAAGTCGTCATCGAGGAGCGGCTGGCCGGTATCGAGCTCACTTGCGCTGACCAGTTGCGCCGGTGTTGGCGGCTGCCGCACATGCGGGTCGCCCTCCACACGGCCGATGAACCAGCGATCCGTAGTGTGGAACACGACGGTCAGCCCGTTGCCCGATGGCTGGCCCTCGGCCCAGACGTCGCTGTAATCGCCGGTGGCGTAGAGGCGCCTGATCGCTTCGCGGAGTTGGGTCTCATGGAACGGCGCACCGGCCTTCAGCGGCACCCTGCGAGCCAGTTCCTCGGCAGTCAGAGGTTGATTTGACGGCTCGAATTGAATCCCAACGACCGGCTGGCCGTCGAATTTCGCCGCACCCGGCGCGTCCGCGCCAGTGCCCGGAAGGCCCAGCGCGGGCAGCAGCATTAGCCCCAGTGCAACCCTCCGGCGCACGCTGCTCGTATTCTAGCAATCCTGATTCCAACTTCTTCCCTTACGGAGCAGGCGCGCGGCGACGGTGGCACGTCGCGTGCGTAGTTAAAGAGGGGAGGGGCAAAGGCAATGAAAGGTATTTTGGCGGCAGGAGTGGTCATTGTGATTCTGGGCGTGCTCGCCTTTTTTGTACCGGTGCCGCACCAACAGCACGAGGGCGTCAGCGCCGGCAAATTCCGCGCGGGCGTCGAGACCACGCACGAAGAGAAGCTGCCCCCGTCGGTGGGTGCGGTCATGGTAGCGGTGGGCGGGGCGTTGATCGTGACGGGCGCAAGGAGGGGTTGAGGGCAACGCGGGCCTTAGCCTGGGCGGTCGCTGCCGAACGGCAACCACGCCGCCTCGCGGGGGGACCAAAGATGAGCGATAACGCAACTTTGAGCGACGGCCAGCGATATTGGTCGCATCGCGTCATGCAGAGGAGCGACGCGCTCGACCTGGAGCCCGGGGTGTTCACCTGGCGCGATCCGAAGCGCATCGCCCGTTCGCTGAAACACTCGGCGGAGGCCAGCACGCGGCGTAAGGCGGGGCCGTTCCAGTCCGCCATGTCGATGCTCAACTTTCACATCAATCGCGGCGGCAAGAACATTACGGCCAGCCAGAAGCGGGTCCTCGAGCGCGCCAAGGTAGAATTGCGGAAGCTGTTCAGCGAGACGCGTGGCTAGGGCAGACCCGCACCGCCCTAATGATAGTGAGTGTGAGGTATCCGGTAAGTGGCCAGGTGTCCCCACAAGCCCGTTGCCTGCAAGACCCACACGACAACGCACAACACCACGACAACGTTCAGAATCGTCTTGATGCTGTTGGCCATCGGAATGAAGTTATTGATCAGCCATAGCACCAGGCCAACCAAGATCAGCGGAACGATCAAATCCATCAGTGGCATCGGCTACCCCCCCGGTAATGCTTCGAGCAAGCCGGTCTCCATTTGGCGATCGGCCATCGGTCTTACGCGTGCAGTTGAATCCGAGGCATGGTCGCGCTTTCGCAATACTGGCAGGGCTGGCTATGGCCCGCCATCGTACTGGTATGTTCCGTTGTCCTCGGGCTGATTGTCCACAAGGTGCTATTCGCGGTCGGCCGGAGACTCGCCACAAGAACTCAAAGCGTTGTCATTAGCTCACTGGTGCGGCACGCGGAGAGCCCGACTCGCTGGATCTTCCCGCTCCTGGCGGTCCTTGTGGCGCTACCGGCACTGCCGGTCCGGTCGGATTGGATCGACGCCCTACGCCGCGCCGTGGGTCTTGGCGTCATCGCCTCCATCGCTTGGGCCGCGGTCTTGTCGAGCGACGTGGTCGGCGACGCAATCTATGCGAGGTATCGCATCGACGTCAGCGACAATCTCGCGGCACGGCGAATCCGAACGCAGATCGCCGTGCTCCAACGGATCTTCACCGTCGTGGTGGTCGTCGTCTCCGTCGGGTTCATGCTGATGACGATTCCGCCGATTCGTCAGCTCGGGACCAGCGTTCTCGCCTCCGCTGGACTGGCGGGCCTTGTCGTGGGAGTGGCCATGCGTCCGACCCTTGCAAGCCTGATCGCGGGATTGCAGATCGCGCTCACAGAGCCTATCCGTCTCGAAGACGTGGTGATCGTCGAGGGGGAGTGGGGTTGGATCGAGGAGATCTTGACGACCTATGTGGTGGTGCGGACGTGGGACCTGCGCCGCCTCATCGTCCCCTTGTCCTACTTCGTGGAGAACACATTCCAGAATTGGACGCGCCGGGCGTCCGATCTGCTCGCGTACGTCTATATCTACTGCGACTACACGGTTCCCGTCGAAGCGGTGAGGCAGGAGTTTCGCCGGATAGTGGAGTCCACGCCGCTGTGGGACGGCAAGGTGTGCGTCCTCCAGGTCAGCGACGCTTCCGACCGCACCTTGCAGATTCGAGCGCTCTCGAGCGCGGCGGATTCGTCAAAAGCCTGGGATCTGCGCTGTTTCATCCGCGAAAAGCTGATTCTGTTTCTACAACATAGGTATCCGGAGAGTTTGCCGAAGGCCCGCGCTGAATTCCGCGAGGCGGCTGAAGAACGGGATCGTCTCGAAGCGGGCGATGGTTCCTCGAGAAGAATGCAGGCTTGACCACGGCGTGCAGATTCCTCAGGCTCGCGCGGCCGAAGCGGTAAGAAATTCCGGAACGGCGCCCTTTTTTCTCCATGTTCCCCGGAAGGGTTGCGCCCGAGTTTTGGCCCACGGGGTGCTTCCGAAATGCAGTGGAGGATGCCATGCTGCTGCACTGGACTCTGGTGTTTTTGGTTCTCGCGCTCATCGCCGCCGTCTTCGGATTCGGGTTCGCGGCGGCGACATTCGCGGGCATCGCGAAGATCTTGTTCGTTGTGTTTCTGGTGATCTTCGTGGTCAGCCTGATCATGCGTTCCGGACGGGCTGTCTGAACGAGTGAGCAACGATCATAAGGAGTGAGAAGGGAGGAAAGAAGGATGGATACAGGAAAAATCAAACAAACCGAGCCGGGCCGGCGATTTCGCCGCGTGTTGTCTGCCAGCACCTTGGAGGGCGACCGTGTGTTGAACTCGGCCGGCGAAGACCTTGGCAAGGTCGACGATCTGGCAATCGATCTTGCGACCGGGCGCGTCGCCTACCTGGTGCTCTCGTACGGAGGCGTTCTCGGCATCGGAAACAAGTTGTTCGCCGTGCCGTGGGGGGCGGTGCGGATCGACGAGGACGAGAAGGCTTTCGTACTGGACGTGGACAAGAGGCGGCTGGAGATTGCGCCGGGCTTCGACAAAGACAACTGGCCCGACATGGCCGACCCGACTTGGAGTGCGGGCATCTACGAGTTTTATAAGACGACTCCGTACACGGAGGAGCGCGCGTCCCGAGGGGGCGGCAATATCTGAGCCCCGAAGTTACGCGGTCCGTCCTTATGGGCGGACCGCCCTTTTGTCGGGAGAAAGAGGGATCTCATGCCCGAGAAGAAGACCATAGAGCAGGCGCGCGAAGGCAAGGCTCCTACAACCCAGGCCGGGGCATTCGTCGAAGAGGAAATCAGGCACGTGCGCGAGGGAAAACACGGGGCACGGTCGGCGAAACAGGCGATCGCCATTGGGCTTTCGAAAGTGCGGAGGGCTGGGGTCAAGCTTCGGCCCCCGAAGAAGGGCACGACTTCGGAGGAGACCCGCGAGAAAGCCGAGCGCGATTCCAAAGAGGCCGGCGCCGGCAAGCGGCCGTCGGCCCGGCGCTCCGCCGCAACGATGAACGCACTCAAGAAAGAGGGTCACCAGGCGGCGACTTCATCCGCCCTGTCAAGGCAGGCGAGTGAGGCAGCCAGAAAACGCCGCAGAAGGAGCTCTGCTACGCAGGCCGCCTGAGAGAAGAAGGAGGAACCGACAATGCTGTTTTTGATCCTTTTGGTGGCCTTGATACTCGCTGTGGTGCCGGCTTGGCCCTACAGCCGGGAGTGGGGCTACTATCCGAGCGGAGGACTGGGAACAATTCTGCTGATCCTGGTCCTACTCATGCTGCTGGGCATGGTCCATTTCTGACGGCCACGCTCCCGGTATGGAGACGTTCGTGCAACAGAACCCTTGGAGGTAATTCGTACATGAATTGGGACCAGATCGAGGGCCAATGGAAACAGGCCAAAGGAAAGATGAAGGAGAAGTGGGGGAAGCTCACCGATAGTGACTGGGACGTGATCGCCGGCAAACGCGACCAGTTCCTTGGGAAGCTGCAAGAGCGGTATGGGTACAGCCGCGAACAGGCTGAGCGCGAGCTGGAGAACTGGGAGCGCGCGGAGGACAAACCCGCCAAGCACCGGGTCGCCTGACCCGTATGCCGCAGGGGGCACTATCGGGGCGGTTCCGCTCCCTGCGGCGATATCCTCAACCGGCTCGGCCTCAACGAGGCGAAGCCTTTCGATTTTGCAGCGCCCGGAAGAGGAGGAATCTTCAGATGAAAACAAGAAAGATTTTCGCGGGTTTCGCGGTTGGTGTGCTCTGTGCGATTGGCGCCGGCGCGCAGCAATCCGAGCCTGCGCCCGACAACACCAAGGTCAATCAGGCCGACAGGGCCAATGGCCAACCCACTGCCGATCAGGCGAAGAACGATGCGAGAGACCGGGAGCTGATGAAGACAATCCGCAAGTCGATTATTGCGGACCATTCGCTCTCCACGTACGCGCACAACATCAAGATCATCGCTCAGGACGGCATGGTGACACTCGAGGGGCCGGTGCGTTCCGCTGAAGAAAAAGAGACCGTGTTACAGAAGGCGGCGGACGCGGCTGGAGCGGGCAATGTGACGGACGATCTCACCGTCAAAGAAAAGGGGCCAGCCAAAGGGAGCAGCTAAGACAGGATAGAGGAGGAATCGTATGGCAGGAAAGAACACAGCGGTATTCGGAATTTTCCGCGATCGTTCTCAAGTTGAGGAGGCGGTGGATGCGCTGATGCTGGGCGGTTTCCGAAGCGAAGACATTTCTGCACTGTTGCCCGACAATGTCGGGACGAAAGACTTTGCGCACGAGAAGCACACGAAGGCGCCGGAAGGAGCTGCGGCGGGGGCCGGGACGGGAGCAGTGGTCGGCGGAGCGCTCGGCCTGCTCGCGGGCGTGGGAGCACTCGCGATTTCGGGGCTGGGGCCGTTCATTGCGGCCGGACCGATTGTCGGCGCGCTGGCCGGCGTTGGCACGGGCGGAGTGGCGGGCGGCATCATCGGCTGGTTGATCGGTCTCGGCATGCCGGAATTCGAGGCCAAGCGCTACGAAGGCATGGTGCGAAAGGGACACATTCTGCTATCAGTGCACTGCGACAGCTCCGAGTGGACAAAGCGTGCGAAGCAGGTGCTTGAGGCCGTAGGGGCGGAGCATATCGCGGCGACAGGTGAAGCCGCGGCCGACTATGCGAAGAGCGATCAGCCGAAGACTCGTCATGGAGGTGGTCAAGCAGTCTAGCAGTGGAAGCAGGGCGCCGCCCGTGAAAGTGGCGGTGCCCTTCAGCCCGTCACTTTTCCGTTCGCGCCGGATAGGCCGAATATCCACCTCGCTGCCGTCCCGCGCAGTGCCCGATTTTCGTTCGACCACCTTGAAGTGCTGCGCCAGGTATTCCCTCACGGCGCGCGCTTCGGTGATTTCACGATCCTGCCACCCAGCCTCTCATGCTGGCCGCCCCCGCAGAGCCGGTGGCACGCGAATTGCTCTCGGCTGCTAGCGGAGGACACTGTCTATGCGAATCGGATTCTCACGGTCTCTCGCTCCACTGATTGCCTGCGCCGCCCTGGCGTTTGCGGCGGAGGTTTCCACCGACTACAACCATCAGACCGACTTCAGCCGCTACCGGACGTATTCCTGGTTGGGCGTGCGGGCCGGAGGACTGTGGCAGGACCGCATCATGCGGGCCGTGGATGGCCAACTCTCGGCCAAGGGTTGGTCGAGAGTGGAATCGGGAGGTGATGCGACTGTTTCGGCAATTGGCAAGGTCACCGAACAAGACACTTTGGAGACCTTCTACAACGGCTTCCCCGGATGGGGCTGGCGGGGATGGGGCGGCGGGTTGGGCGAATCAACCACAACCACGGTCCCTGAGAAGGTCGGCAATCTGACGGTGCACATCTTCGACGGTTCGCGCAAACAACTGATCTGGCGCGGCTCCGCTGCGGAGGCCGTCTCTTCGAAGCCCGACAAGGACGAGAAGAGAATGGACGAGGCCGTCAACAAAATGTTCAAGCATTTCCCGCCGCCATCGAAAGGCTAGGGCGGGAACTGGCCTGAGGTAGGACGCGGTGGCCTGGTGCCGTGCGCCCGGCCACCGCGAGTTTACCGGCCACTGGCGACCCTGGCTTGCGGGACTGCCAGGATTTCCCGGACCGTGCGCGTCAGGGCCTCACGGCTGAAGGGCTTCCGCAGGCACGGGATCTCGGCGAGTGAGTCGCCGCCCGGGGAGAACCCCGACATGCTGAGGACCCGGCTGCCCGGGTATTCCGCTTTGAAACGGCAAGCCAACTCGCGCCCGTCCATGTGCGGCATCAGGATGTCCGTGAGCAGAAGCTCGATGCTCCCTCCGTGGTCCCTGGCCAGTTGCAGGGCCTTGTGGCCCCCTTCTGCGCACAAAACGGAGTACCCTTCGCCCGTCAGCATACGGCTCACCAGCCGGACCACGTCAGGCTCGTCGTCTACTACAAGAATCGTTTCCAGTTTCTCGGTTCGCATGGCCGGTTAGGACTGCGCTGTCATTACCGTCTTGCCTTCGCCCGCTCCGCAGCCCGCATGACCGCAGCGGCACGATGTCTCCAGCGTCTCGCCCGCGTCCTCACAGTATTCACTGCAGTAGCCGGCGTCTTCCTCGACGATGCAACCGCACGCCGGATTCGCACATTTGTTCTGCTGGTGTGGCATGGAACCTCCTCCTCGCAGACCGGGATGCACGCCGCTCGCCAAAGATGGCGGAACGTTCAGCAGCGGCACTTGGTGCCGGCGCCGGAATGCGGTCGTGAGCGGGGCGGAGGGAATTGAGCGCGCATCTGCAAATATTGCGTGGTGCGCGCGGAAAACGCCCGCCTGCGATAAAATCGAACCAGAAGTGCGATGATCCCCGCAGCAACTCAGAGGGCGGCGGGCGAGGATGAGGTTGGGCGGCTCAGAACGCTCTACCGCTTGCTCGCGGCGCTGATTCAGGCAAGCGCCCTGGACGACGTGTATAACGTCGCTCTCACCAGCCTGCTCAGTGCAACGGCCGCCGACCGCGCTGCGATTCTCCTCTTCGACGACGATGGCAAGATGGGGTTTCAGGCCTCGCGGGGCTTGTCCGCTGAATACCAGGCGGCAGTGACGGGGCACTCGCCTTGGCCGCAGGGAACCCTGGACGCGCGTCCCCTGGTGGTCCCGGATGTCCTGCTCGACCAGCGCCTGGAGGGTTACCGGGACGTATTGATGCGCGAAGGAATTCGTGCGGTCGCGTTTATTCCCCTTGCGCTCGATACCGGCGTGTTCGGGAAATTCATGCTGTACTATTCCGAGCCCCACGAGTGTAGCGGCGATGAGTTGGAAATCGCGCAAGCTATCGCCGCTCACGTCGCCCTGGCCACCGAACGCAAACGTGCGGAGCTCGCGCTTGTTCGCAGCGAGCAGCGCCTGAAGGCCGTTTTGGACAATTCGGCGTCCGTCATCTTTCTCAAGGACCTGCAGGGCCGTTATCTTCTCGTGAACCGGCGTTTCGAAGAGTTGTTTCACTTCACTCCGGAGGAGACAATCGGCCGAACCGATCGCGACCTGTTCCCCGCTGAGCTGGCAGATCAGTATCAAGCCAACGATCGCGCCGTGCTCGCGACCGGGATGCCGGTGCTTGCGGAAGAAGCCGCACGGCAGGACGATGGCGTTCACACGTATGTTTCGATGAAATTCCCGCTGGAAGAGCCCGGCGGCGGCGTCACGGGCGTGTGCGGCATCTCGACGGATATCACGGAGCGGAAACGGCTCGAGCTTGCCAGCCGGCGCCTGGCCGCGATCGTCGAAAACTCCGACGACGCGATCATTGGCAAAGATCTGAACGGAATCATCACCAGTTGGAACCGCGGAGCGGAGTGTATTTTTCAATACACCGCCGAGGAAGTGATCGGCAAGCCTGTATCGATCCTGGCCCCGCCAGACCACCTCGACGAGATGCCCAGAATCCTCTCCGCGGTACGCGAGGGCCACCGTGTCGAGCACTTCGAAACGCGCCGGCGGCGAAAGGACGGACAGATCATCGACGTTGCCCTGACCGTCTCGCCGGTCCGCGATGCAACCGGCCGGATTGTCGGCGCATCGAAGATCGCCCGCGACATCACGGAGCGGAGGCGGCATGAGCTGGAGCACGCATCGCTTCTCGCGCGGGAGCGGGACGCTCGCCGGACCGCGGAACTGCTCAACCGGGTCGCTCCGCGCCTCGCGGCACAATTGGATCTCGAAAAGCTTGTGCAGGAGGTTGCCGATGTCGCCACGGCGCTGGTCGGCGCGGAGGTAGGCGCGTTCTTCCCCAACGTTGACAGCGGGGGCGAGTCGTACGCCGCATGCACGCTTTCGGGCGTGGCGCGCGAAGACTTCTCCGGATTCGCGATGCACCGGAATGCGGAGTCCCTTGGGCGGTTTTTCCGGGGCGCCGGGGTAGTGCGTTGTGACGACATCACCCAGGATCCTCGCTTCGATGAGAGTCACCCGTACCGGCACATGGCGGTCCGAAGCTGTCTGGCGGCACCGGTTGTCGCCCGCTCGGGAGAGTTGCTGGGCGGCCTGTTCCTGGGCCACTCCGAGCCCGGCAAGTTTACCGAAACTCACGAGGCGATTGTCGCCGGCATTTCGGCGCAGGCCGCGACCGCCATGGACAACGCACACCTGTTCAAGCAGACCCAGTGGGCGCAGACGGAGCTGAAGCGGTCGAACGAGGATCTGCGACGGGCGAATCAGACCCTGGAGGTGTTTGCCTACTCCGCCAGCCACGATCTGCAAGAGCCGCTGCGTACCATCGCGATATCGGCCCAGCTCCTCGAGCGAAATGCGGGAGGGTTACTTCAGGATAAGAACGCCACGTTCCTGGCCAACATCCTCGCCGCGGCCAGGCGTATGAGCGCTCTCATTCAGGATCTCCTCGCTTATACGAGGGCGATCAAGGCTGAGGAGGGGCCGGCGCCGGCCGTTAACGCCGGGCGCGTCCTGGCTGACGTCCTCGAGAGTCTGAAGGGACCGATTGAAGAGGCACGGGCGGTGATCACCACCGGAGAATTGCCGGTTGTCGCTATCCACGAAGGCCGGCTTGCGCAACTTTTTCAGAACCTGATCGGCAACGCGATCAAGTACCACGGTAAGGAGGCTCCTCATGTCCGCATCGCGGCCGATGAGCGCGAAGGCTGGCACATATTTTCCGTCGCCGACAACGGCATTGGCATTGAACCGAAGTACGCGGAGCAGATTTTCGGTCTCTTCAAGCGCCTTCACGGTAGAGACCAATACCAGGGAAGCGGCATCGGATTGGCGATCTGTCAACGCGTGGTGGAACAGTACGGCGGGCGCATTTGGCTGGAGCAGTCCACGCCTGGCAGAGGATCGACCTTCTGCTTCGCGATTCCTGCCCGCGCCTGACGCGCGCCGGCAACCGGACACCAGCGAGCCGGCTGATTCCGCGCCCCCCACGGTGCTGCTGGTCGAGGACAACCCGACCGATGTCTTCGTGATCGCGGAAGTGCTTGAGAAATGCGGACCGAGCCTTCGCCTTCACGTCGCGAGCGACGGACAGGATGCGCTGAACTACCTGCAGCAAGTCGCCCGCGATGAGTCCACCGAGTGCCCCGCCCTGGTGCTGCTGGACCTGAACGTGCCCAAGGTCCCGGGCGTTGAGGTGCTGCGGCAGCTCCGTAGTGGATCGAGATGCCGGCGCACGCCGGTGATCGTTGTCACTTCATCGACCGCGGACGGGGATCGCGCGGCCGCTCAGAGCCTGGGTGCAGAGGCCTATTTCCCCAAGCCTAACGACCTGGCGGCCTATGCTGAACTCGGCCAGCTCGTCATCCACATCCTGGGGCGGACGGGGTAAGATGTAGGGAGCAGAGGGGAAGATGTCTCCTTGGGAAAGGCTGCTCGAACAATCCCAGTCTCAGGGCCATTTTGTCCAGTTGTATGCCGACGAGTCGGGGCTAGCCAGGAACGCCGGGAAGTATCTGTTTCATGGTCTCGAGCGTCGAAATGGTGTTCTGGCTTTTGTCACCCCGAAACAGCAGCGACTGTTCTGCGACTACTTGAGCCGCCAGGGCGCCGACGTCCCCGCATTGGTCGAGAGCAGGCACTTGGTCTTCGTTGACGCGCAAGAGTCACTGGACCGGTTCATGGTGTCAGGAGAGCCAGACTGGCAGCGGTTTGAGAACGTCGTACGCGGCAGCATGCGGCAGCTCCGGCCAGCGGACGGCGCCGAAGCCTTGCGCGCATACGGTGAGATGGTGGGGATTCTCTGGCAGGAGAAGCGGTTTGCCGCTGCCGTTCGGCTGGAGCAATTCTGGAACAGGCTCTTAGCGCAGTCGCCCTTCAGCCTCTACTGCGCCTACCCGATCGGGGTCTTTGATGAGGAATTTGAGGCCGCCATCTCGACGGGGTACTTTGCTCGCATACGCATCTGGTGCCGGCGCTACCCGACGGCACGCTGGAGACCGCCCTCAATCGCTCCATGGACGAGATTCTCGGCCCGCAGGCGGGGCCGTTGCGGCACCTTGTGAGGACCGCCTGCCGTCCCGCGTGGCCGGTGATGCCAGCCGCAGAAGCCACCTTGCTGTGGTTGAGAAAGAATCTGCCGGAACAAGCCGACCGCATCGCCCGGCGAGCTCGGCGTCACTGCCAAGAGCTACAGCCGGTGAACGGATAAGCAATCTAAGGCGTCCAGATCGTATTGAATCCGTGGCCAACCTAATGCGAGTACTCATTGTGGATGACGACCCGGAGCAAAGAGAACTGCTCGAAACCCTCATCACGGCCTGGGGACACTCGGCCAAAGGGGCTGCCACGGGCGAAGAGGCTTTGGAGCTGGTCCCGGTGGTGCGGCCCGAGGTCATGATCACAGACCTGCGAATGCCCGGCATGGGCGGCTTTGCCATGATGGAGCAGTTGCGCGCGGAGCAGTCCTTGCCGCCCACCATCGTGCTGACGGCGTTCGGCAGCGTCGAAACGGCGGTCGAGACCGTACACAAGCATGGCGGGTTTTGGTTTCTCGAGAAGCCTGTCAGTCCCGGGCCTTTGCGGATGCTCCTCGAGCGCGCGGGGGAGCGGGCACTTCTGGCGGCCGACAACGAGCGGCTCCGAATGGAGTTGTCCCAGCGGGGCGTCCTGGGGGACCTGGTGGGCCAGTCTCACGCGATGCAGAACATTTTCGCCCTGATTCGCCGCGTAGCACCTTCCAACACGCGCGTGATGATCACCGGAGAAAGCGGATCGGGCAAGGAGTTGGTCGCGCGCGCGCTTCACGCGAACAGCCCGCGAGCCGCCGCACCGTTCCTGGCCGTCAACTGCGCGGCGATACCCGAGACACTGATGGAGACCGAGATCTTCGGACACGAAAGGGGAGCCTTCTCGGGCGCCGTAGATCGAAGGGCCGGCGCTCTCGAGCTGGCTGAGGGCGGGACACTCTTTCTCGACGAGATCTGCGAGATGCCGATGCCCATGCAGGCGAAGCTATTGCGCGTGCTGGAGGATTTTCGCTTTCGGCGTTTGGGCGGGAAGCTGGAGTTGAAGGCCGACATCCGCCTGCTTTCCGCTACCAATCGCGAACCGGAGAAGGCGATCCTCGAGGGCAAGCTCCGCGAGGATCTGTATTACCGCCTCAACGTCTTCCACATTCACCTGCCGCCGCTTCGGGAGCGCCTCGAAGATGTTCCTTTGATCGCCGAGTCCATGTTGGAGAAGCTGAACGCCAGGCACGGAACCCGCGTGACCCACCTGACGGCCGAAGCCAAAGATGCACTTACCGGGCAAGGCTGGGAAGGGAATGTCCGCGAACTCAGAAACATCGTCGAACGCGCGGTCATCCTGGCCGGTGAGGGACCTATCGAGAAGAGGCACCTGGTTTTCCCCAAGGCCCCATCGAAGGTCGTTCCGAACCAGCCTGCGGCTGGCGGCCTCGGTGTCTGCGTGGGAATGACGATCGAGGAAGCGGAGCAGGCGTTGATTGAAGCGACGCTCAAACAGACTTCGAACAACAAGACGCGTGCTGCCGCTGTACTGGGCATCAGCGTCAGGACGCTGCACAGCAAGGTGCGGCAGTATCGGCTGGAACGTGCAAACGGGGATGGGCGTGAGGAAAGGCGGGCCGCTGGATGACCGCTGGTTGGAACGAGGTGATCCCGCGGCTGGTGCACGACGCCAAGGCGTTGCTACGAAAGCCGCACCAAAAGGCGCAGCTTCTCGATCGGCGAATCGCCGCCAATGCCGATCCTGAGGCCAAGGCGCTGCTCGATGCGGTCATTGGTGGTCATCTCGAACTGGTCCGGCTCTTCACTCGCGTGGGGGTTCTGGCGGACGCGATGGAGAACGGCACCCACTGTGCGGTGCCACTGAACGCTGTGGTGCTGGGAGTGAAGGTCGCCTCGAAGCGCGCTCTCGCAGACGGTGGCGCGCGATGGGAATGTTCCGCATTGCCGGAGTGTATGGTTCCCTCCACACTCGAGAACGCTTTGCAGGAGCTGGTGGACAATTCCCTGCGCTTTCACGCTCCAGTGCGGCCTCCGGAAATCTCGATGCAGTGTGAAGTCGAAAACCAGACGCTGAGGCTGGAGTATCGAGACAACGGGACGGGTTGGGATCCTGCGTACACCGGCCGGCTCTTTACGCCTTTCGAGCGTCTGGACGCCGAGCGGAGCGGCTTGGGCCTGGGACTGGCCATCGCGAAAGCCATCGTCGACGGCGCCGGCGGAACCATTCGAGCCGCCACCAGCGCGCAGGGCTCTCAGTTCGTCATTGAACTGCCGCTGGCTAGCCCCTGACCAAGGCCAGGATGCGACGCGCGAGGGCGCACAAGGCATCCAAATCGTTCGGTTTTTCGGCAACCAAGGCCACTCCGAGGTCCGTGAGTCGCAGGCGCTTTTCGGTCGAGAGGTGGGACGAGAGGACGACCACGGGCACCTTCTCCACGACGCCCCACGCGGCGAGCCGCTCCACAACCTCGCCTCCGCAGTGTTTGGGGAGATGGTAGTCGAGGACGATGATGTCGAAGGCGGCGCCGGACTGAGGATCGCACGCTTCCAGGGCGGCCTTGCCGTCGGCGACACGGCGAAGCGATGCTCCCTGATCGATGGTCCGAAACGCCTCCTGAAACAGCAGCACGTCGTCGTTGCTATCTTCAGCCAGCAAGATTTCCACGGATACTCAAAGGTGGGCGAGTCCCCGCTGCAGCGCGGCAACGACGGCCTGGGTCCGGTCATCCACGTTCAAGCGCTGTAAAATCACGCTGACATGGCATTTCACCGTGGCCTCCGTAATTCCGAGCGCGTCGGCGATCCCCTTGTTGGTTTTTCCGCGCACCATGAACTCGAGAACCTCGCGTTCGCGCGGGCTCAGATCGGAATTGGGCGTTCGATTGGCGAGACTTCGCGCGACCGGCGGCGGGATGTAGCGGCTTCCCGCGTAAACGCGGCGCAGGGCGGCCACCAGCGTTTCGTACGACATCGCCTTGATGACGTAGGCAGCCGCACCGGCGGCGAGCGCCTGATGGATGTCCTCGTCGCCCTCGTACGTGGTCAACACGACGCAACGTGCATGGGGGTCCTCGCGGCGCATCATGCGGAGCGCCTCCACGCCGCTGATCCCCGGCAGCCGCAAGTCCATCAGTGTGATGTCCGGATGATACTGGCGGAAGGCCCGCACGCCCTCCTCTCCGGACTCCGCCTGAAAGCAGACAGTCATGTCGGGTTGCGCACCAATGATGGAGGCGATTCCCAGTCGCATGATGGGGTGATCCTCCACCACCAGAACGCTGAATTTGTGGACTCCGCTCATCCGTTCAACGCTCCTCCCTCCCCCGCCCGGGCGCGCACGGGGACATCGACGCACAGTTCGGTGCCTTGGCCAGGTGCGCTGCGCACTGTAAAACGCCCGCCGAGCCGTTCGGTGCGTTCGCGCATTCCGATGAGGCCGAAGTGGCCTCCCGTCTGCGGGACCACCTCGCCCGGCTTGAAGCCGCAGCCATCGTCGAGCACGCTCATTTTGATTCTCCCGCGGTGGAAGTCGATTCTGAGTGAAACCTCGTGTGGATGCCCGTGGCGGATGGCATTGCAGACCGCCTCGCGCGCCACCATCATGATGTCGTGCTCGATCAGCGGATCGAGAACGACGGGTTTGCCGGACGTTTCGAATCGTACGGGAACTTGCGAATCGGCACAAGCCTGACGCGCTGTCTGCTCCACCAGGCGGCCGATTTCGGAACCGCCGCCGCGATGCAGATTCCAAACCGCCGCCCGGGCCTCGTCCGTGATGGCGCGTATCTGGGTGCGGGCACAATCGAGCAGATCCTCCGCGGAATGCGCGGCTTCGTGGGGCATCGAGGCGACCGCCTCGAGCAACGCCGAAACGCCCGTGCACCCCTGAATCAGCGTGTCGTGCATCTCGCGAGCCAGACGGTTGCGCTCTCCAAGCACCGCCGCAAACCGGGCGTGGGCCTGGCGCATACGCGTCCGGTACGCGTACCACACGGCGCAGGCCAGGCAGCCGGTGCACAGAAGGTAAAACCACCAGGCATGGTAGAAGTGCGGGCGCCACTTGAAAGAGACGGAAGCCTGGGAAGTGGCGCCGGGTTGAGCGATATCGAACGCCAGCAGACGAAACCGGTAGCGGCCGGCCGGAATGTTGGTATAACCGGCCCGGCGAGCTCGCGTTTCGGTCCAGCCGCTGTCGAATCCTTCCAGTTGATAGAGGAAGCGGACTCGGTCCTGCGACCGGAACTGAATCGCGCCGTATTGAATCTCCAGCTTGCCTTGTCCGGGAGGCAGCTCGACGTCGCCTTCCGCGCCAACCTCCCGGCCGTCCGCCTCCACGCTGTAGATGACCGCGGGCGGAGCAGATACGGGGTCCTCGGAATCCGCGCCAATCCGTACCGCGCCGGCGGTGCTGGGGAACCAGACTTCGCCGCTTGGAGTGGTACATCCGGCCGGCTGAACGCCGCCGTACATTTGAGTGGTCTCCAGTCCTTCAGAGGTGCCGTAGAGCCTGACGGCGGGACGGCGCGTGGGATCGTCCGCAGTGAGTTCCAGGTCGTGACGGGCGATCGAGGAAATGCCATTCGGCCCGCTCAGCCAGAAAGTGCCGCGCCGGTCTTCGAGGATCTGATAGATGCTGTTGTTGGCGAGGCCCTGTGCAGTGGTGTAAGCCGTCAGCCGGCCGGACTTCCAGCGGAACAGGCCGCTGGTGCGGGTTCCGAACCACAGCGCCCCCTCAGGGTCTTCGTGAATCGCCCACACCTTCTCTTCCCGCAGGCGCGGGATGGGCGAGTCCGCTACCTCTCCGCCGTTGCGCAGCCGGGTCAAGCCGCGATCCTTGCCCACCCAGACGTCGCCCTGCCGGTCTACATAAATAGCGCGCACGCTCTGGTGCTCCTCAAAGGAGCGCGTCTGGGTAGGACGCCAGCGGCAATAGCCGCCATCCGTGCCGATCCAAACGCCTCCTTCGCGGTCCTCTGCGAAGGCTCGCACATAAGGCTGAATCAGCGGGACCGGCTGAGGCACTCCGTCAACCATGCGAAACGCGCCCTCGCCCTCGGTTCCGAACCACAGCGTGCCCGAGCTGTCGCGGAATACGTTGCGAATCCGGACGGTCGAAAGAGGCCCAGGAAGGCGCAGCATCTCGGCGTGGCGGCCAGCGAGGTGGAACAAGTGAGTGCTCGCGATCCACAGCGTTCCATCGCGATCGGAAAAAATGCTGCCAAAATCGGCATCGGCGAAATCGGGAAGCACCAAGGTGCTTGCGGCAGTCTTGTTCAGGCGCACGAGTCCGGCCTGGGTGCCAATCCAGATGTTGTGCTCGGATCCGGAGAAGCTGCTCAGAATCGTATTGCTGGGCAGCGCTAAGGCGGCCGACAAGGTGGAAAAATGCCCGTTCTGGTAGCGGATCAGGCCTTCGCCGATGGTGCCGATCCAAAGCGCGCCATCGTCGTCTTCGAGCAGCGTCCGCACGGTGCTGTGTATTTCGTTGACGCGCGAGAAGACGGGAGTGGACGAGCCGGACGCCGGCGTGGTTCGCTGCAAGCCAGTCACGGTGCCCACCCAAATCGTTCCATCGCGCGTCTGCAGGATGGACTTCACGTTGTCCGTCAGGCCGCCAGACAAATGGAACTCCGCCGTGCGATTGCCGTCGAAGCAGAAGAAGTGAAAGCCGCCCACCCACATACGATCCTGACGATCCCGGTAAATCGAGTGGACCGCGCTCGGCGGCACGCCGTCTCGTCCATCGACGCGCTCGATCTTGCCAGCCTGCCATCGGAACAGTCCGTCATCCGTTCCGATCCAGATTCTGCCCCTCCGATCCTCGCGGAGAGCCCGGACATAGCCGTTGGTCAGGCCATTGACTTTCGACCACAAGCGGAAAGAGCGACTCCTGTAGCTGACCACACCCCCGCCTTCCGTTCCGATCCACAAAGTGCCATCGGTCGAGGCCAGAAGGCAGAACACGCTGTTCTCGTGGAGCGCGGGCGTATTGTCCCGGTCGAAGACGACGAACTGAGCGCCGTCGAAGCGAACCAGTCCACCGGTCGTGCCGATCCAGAGGAAATGATCGGGGGTCTGGGCGAACGCCTGGACGGTTCCTTCAGGCAATCCGTCTTCGGCATGCCAGACGCGCCTGGCATAACCGGGCAGGCTGCCTCGAAGCGGGCAAGCGAATGCCAGGATGCTCGCCAACACCAGCGCGGATATGGGCACACGGTGCACACTTCGCATACGGATGGCGTTGCTGATCGTATTCTAACCCTATCTGCTCATCGCTCAACCCGGACCACGTACCAGGTGGTAACGGGGGTGCCGATCGGAAACACCCATCCCTCCGTTGTTTTCCTGGCCAGTATGGCCTCGCGGATCGGTTTCCCGGAGCCATCCAGGGCCAGGACGCTCACCCCCGTGGCGTTCTCCAGGTTGCGCAACGTCACCGTGCCGGTGACCGGCTCGATGAGCGACGGCGGCCCGCCCTGATTCTGGAGCCTGGTGCGGGCATCGTTGAGCTTCATGCCGGTGTTGGCCACGCGCGAACCGGCGGTGATGAGCATCTTGTTCGATCGCGCCAGCGGCTGCCCATCGAGCGAAGAGAGCACGATCGTGGCGAAGTTGTTCCGAATATCCGCGCCCAGGTTTCTTGTCGCTTTGCGGTTCGCCTTGAGGAAGCCGACAAGCGCCTGTGTGCGGCCCGTGTCTACGGTTACCAGCCCCGTCTTCGCCGCGGACGAGTACCAGGCCAGCTCTCCGGTGTCGGAGACAATCGGATCGGGATCAACCTCGGCGATTTTCTCCGTGGGCGGACCTTCGAGCGACCGTATGCGGACCGCATGCTCCAGAGGCAGTGCCAGCGGAAAGCCGGGTGTGAAGTAGGGCTGCTCGGAATGCGGCAGTAACCCGCTCTCCAGAACCTCTTCCCGGGAGTATGTTCTGGTGACGGTTTGCCGCGCGGGTTCGACGTCGCCGCGCAGGAACATCAACGCTCCGGCGGCCATTTCCGTCATGCGGACGGGATCGAGCGAGATGTCGAACGGGTCCCCGATATACGGCTTCCAATCCGGCGCACGCTTGGGCTCAAACGTGTACGTCACGATGGCGTCCCAATCTTGAAAGGCCCCGTATGCAGCGACGATGGGAATTCCCTCGCTCGCCCAGTCGTTCGGAAAAGGGTGATTGGTCTCGCTGACCGTGTAGGGTTTGCCGGCAAAGGCCGTTCGCGAAAGCTGCACCACCGTGGAATGGAGCGGATCGTTGACCATGGGACTATTCGCCGGCGGAGGGACGCTGGGGTGCTCCCAATACACGTGGCCATCCAGAATGTCCAGCTTGGAAAGAGAAGCCAGCATGGGATACGGGCTGCCGCTGTGATTATGGTCGGCAGTGCCGATGATGGGGCATTTCACGCCAAGCTCGTCCTTCAGATAGCGGCTCATGTTTTCGTAGAAGCCGCTTTCCGTATCCATATAGAAGGCCATCTCGGTTTCGTAGCGTTCTTTGGGGGCAGCCGCCGCCTCCTGAGCTTTCAGCCGCGGCACGGGCGCGCCCTTCGGAACCGAGGCGAGATCGCGGAGCTTGGCCAACTCTTCCGGAGTGCACTTCCGTTCGAGCCATTTGTTATAGAGCGCCGTCAGCTCGTCGTCGTAATAGGGCGTGGGCGCTTGAAACCCGAGGTAGAGGCCGTTTTCGTTCAGGATTTCCACGATCGCAACGGCCGGCTCGTCCCGATACGCCGTCCCCGTGTAACGGTTCACATGAGTAAGAAGGCGCCGCGCGTAGTCCTTTTCAAGCTCGATTAAGCGGGGGTCGTAGAGCGTCAGCCCTTTGGCCCACCGGATCCTCGTGAAATCCTTCACGCCGTCCGCGGCTTTGTACGTGCGGCCTACGTTCAGGTTGAGATCGACGTAGATTCCGCGCTTCTTGAATTCGGCGACTTCGTTGTCCAGGCGGTCGAGTTGCCGGGGATCGAAAGAGCCGCTGCCACCGGTTGCACCGTCTATAAGGCCGCGAGGGGCATCAAGATCGAGGAAGTGCAAACGGACGAGATTGACGCCGAACCGTGCCAGCGTGTCAGCCCACATCGGCGCGTCTTCCCGCGGCGGAATTTCCACAGAGCCCTGGCTCCAATCCGTGAAGTGGACGCCCCAGAACCGGATTCGCTGGCCGTTTGCCTTCGCGAGGTGCCCATTTTGAACACGGATGAATCCGTCCTTGCCGGCGGGTCCGTCGAGCAGGAACGATACGTCGGCCGGCGAAGCGCCCCCGGTGCGGTGGTCCATCACGAAGGGCCTGAGCAGGGTGTCGTCCCACTGGGCCAGCATGCCGAAACACGCCAGGAAGAAGAGGGCGGCAAGCGGCCAACGTATCTTGTCTAGAAGGTTCTGCATTCTATCGCCGGGGGCCCAGGTCGGCCGACACCTGATAGTGTGGGACCGCTTTGACCTCGATCAATTTTGCGGCCTGTCCCTCCTTGGAAGCGCCCGGCCCGGTGTCAACTGCCAGGTAGACAGGCGCCTCCAGCCGCAAGGGCAGAATTTCAAGCCGCAGTCCCCGCTCCCGGTCAGCGGCCGGGATGTTCCGGAGCCCGATCTCCCAGGGAGCGCCGTGATAGAAGTCGTCGGTGATCAGACGCTCTCCCGCGTAGAGCCTGGCCACATCGCCCTGGTAGGTGATGCGGAGAAACACCTCGCCTACCGTATCTGAGTTCACCTCGGGAACGCGAATGGACCATCGCGCGGCCGCCTTGAAATCAGCCTCCGTGGGGGCCATGGCAACTTCCTTCCCCATTCTGACCGGGTCCGCCTTGCCGGCTTCCGTTAGCTGGCGAACCACCGGCGTCACTCCCACCGGCTGCACGCTGGCGGTGAAACTTTCGAACACGCCCGTCCGGCCTTCTCTGCGAAAACCCGGCATATCCCGATCCAAACCGGGAAACAGGCCGAAGGTGAGCAACCGGGGAACGGCGGAGGCGAGGTGGATCCGGTCTCCCTCGAAATACACGTCCGCCGGAGAAAGGACCAGGCGCTCTCGTCCCGCCAAAGGTGCTTTCCAGAGATTGCGCGCCTCCTCCCGCGAGAGCAGGACGATGCCGGCGCGGTGCCCGTCCCCGCTTCGGATCACGATGGCCATTCCGGGACCGGGCGTGATTCCGCTGATGTACACCCGGCCATTCTCCCGGCGTACAGTGGCTGCGGGAGCTTCGATCGCGAGACCATCCGCCGCTCGGAACGCAAATTCGGGCTCGATCCCCGGCCAGGCGAAAAACACCGTCGTATCGGGATCTTCGAGTTTCGAGAGCGGCTGGGCCGTCGCGTACTCGAGAGTCGCGCCGCCAACGGGCATGTTCACGGGCCAGAATGTGTAGGCGCCGCTCGGGATGTTCACTGGCTTCAGAGGCACGGCGAGCGTGCCCGTCGCAAGTTTGAGTTGCACCCGAAAGTCCTTTCGCTCTGGAAGGGGATGGTCCTTCTGATAGTTGTTGAGAAAGATGAAGCCGCGCCGGGAATCGGAGCGTACTCCCACGCGTGGGGTTTCCCGGTCCAGTTTTCCCGCCGGCGCCTTTTCAGGAAAATAGGCCGTCATCGGCGCGAGCGCCGGCCCGTAGTCCTCCAGGAACAGATGGAACGTCTTCAGGTCGCGGAAGGATGCGTGCATCTGCCCAAATTCGCCGAGCGGCGCCTGGAAGTCGTAAGTCTTCAACGGCAGGTCGTTGGGATACCCTGTGACCTGAGATTCCTGCAGGGTACTTTCCTTTCCCTCCGGATTCGTCCCTCCGTGGAACATATAGTAGCCATAGAGCACGACGCCCGAGCCGAGTTTCACGACATCGAGCGCGGCAATATCATCAGCCGTCATCAGCGGCCGGCGGTGATAGGAAAGCTCCATCCCGCCGGCCATTTCGGCGGTGAGAAATGGATAGGAGGCGTACCGCGCCTGCACCTCGGGCCGCACGGGAAGAAGGTCTGTGCCGACATTCTCTTCGCAGCGGACGGGCGTGAAAAAGTAATTCGGGCTCGGGGCGAGCGTAGTGAGCGAACGGTACCAGAAACCGTCCGGATAGCCGCCGAATACCGGAATTACTTCGCGAGTGGGCACGGCGGCATTGTCCCATCCCGTGACGGAATAGAACGGCGCGTCCAGGCCGGCCTGCTGCGCCAGATGCTTCAGGGCGAGAATGTGCTCCTCGCCCTTTCCCGGCCCGCGCGCACTGTATTCGTTTTCGAGCTGGACGCCGACAATCGGTCCGCCATCTTTCCAAAACAGACCCTTCAACTGGCGCCCGATCTCACCGTAGAATCGCGCTACATATCCCAGATAGACCGGGTCGTTCTGGCGTGTGGCACATTTGCGAAGCACCCAGTCGGGGAGCCCGCCGTTACGCACCTCACCGTGATCCCACGGCCCGACACGCACCCAGACAAGCATGCCGTGCCTGCCTGCCAATTCCACAAAACGTCGCAGGTCGCGCTGGCCCGACCAGTCGAACTGCCCCTCCACTTCTTCGTGATGGATCCAGAAAACGTAGGTCGAGACGATCCGAATTCCGCCAGCCTTCATCTTCAGGAGCTCCTGCTCCCAGCCGTTGGCGGGATACCGCGAGTAATGAAACTCGCCCATCACCGGGAACCAGGGCTTGCCATCGAGCAGCAGATAACGGCTGTTGATGGCGAGCGCATGGCCATCCGGAGAGCGCCCGCCGGCAGCGAAAGACAGCGGCTCCGGAGGGGCGGCAGGCTTGCTGGCATCGACGGTAACCTGGGCATGTGCCAGAGCCAGCGCCAAGCCCAGGCCGGCCGGAAGGAGCGATAAGGACTGAAGGCGCATGACGCTTGACCAAGACCCGAGTCTAACAGCGTGACGCCGCGCGGCCATCCAACTAAGGTTGGATCGGACCCGGCGCCAGCGCTGTGCTAGTGGACAGGAATGATTTGCCATTGCTGCGTCGTCCTGCTGCTGTCTTGCGGCTCTTGCACGGCGAACCCGGCTTGCGCGCCGACGCCGCCGTTGAGGTCCAACGCGAGGCCGCTCGCCCGGTTGACAAAGCTGAAGTAACCGTTGCCTGCCGAGACGATGTTCCATTCCAGTTCTTCGCTGCCGCCGGATGGGGACTGAATAATGACGTTGCCGCTCGCGGTCGATCCTGCGGAGTCGTCCAGAACATTCGTCGTGCTGCCCGCTCCTGGATTCTGACTGGCAATCTCGAAGTAGCCGTCGTTATTGCTGGTGATACGCCACTGCTGGCTCAAGGTGGGATTTCCGCTATCCGCCTCGCCATCGAGCATAGCGCCAGCGGCCTTGGAGGCCTGAAAGACGGACAAAAGCTGTCGGCTGCTGAGATTGACGAACTTGTAGCTCAGCGTGGGATCGAGCTTGCCCCCCAGCGCATCGATACCCGGAAGGAGCATCGAGTAATTCGCAGCCGCAACGTTGGTCGATCCGGAAGCGTCCGCATTGTCGAAAAGTGTCAGGCCATTCCAAATGTAAATCGCGTCCTGGGAATTATCGCCGTTGAGGAATCCGCCGCCCGTCTTGGGGATGTTCACGCCGGCGGGATCCCAGTAAGCCACCCCCATCCCCAGGTTATTCGGCAGACCCTTTTGCACATCCTGCAGGTCCAGCAGAAACTGACGCTGGAGCGCCGGCGTTGGCGGAGCATACCACGGATCGTTCGCGTCGAAGCCGTTTTCGTAATGTTCTCCGGCTTCAAGAATGAGAATTGGCTTCCCAATGTTGTTAGCCGCGCTAACAAGCACATCTTGCTCCACGGGCTTGCCGTTGGGATTGGAAGCCGCCGCCTGCGCATCGGTCAAGGGGCCATGAAAAAAGGGGTAATAGCTCTGGCAGATCGCGTCATAGGAAATACCGTTCTGATTGGCGAGCGTGAAGAACTGCGAGAGATCCCAGGCTGGCGTTATGTGGATGCAGATCAGCGGGGCCGGAATCGCGGGGCCAGCCGAGGCGTCCGCCGCCGCGTCCTTGACCGCCTGAATAGCCTGGACCTGCAAGGCCGCAAAACCGCCGAAGTCCGCTCCCGTCGGGCTGCCCAGGGAACCGAGAAAGCCGGTATCCACTTCGTTGCCGATGGACACCAGGTCTGGCATCGCTCCTGCCTGCCGGTACGAGAGGATCTCCGACTTCACGTAAGCATACAGATCGGACTGCAACTGCGCGAGCCCGGTGTCTTGGGACCACGCCGGCGGGACACTGGAGGAGCCACCGCCGTCGAACAGCAGAGTCAGCTCGACGCTCATGCCGAGATTCTTCGCGCGCTTGGCAAGGTCCAAATCCTGCGCATCTGTTTCCGCGTAGCAGGCGTTGGCGGCGCACTGCGGCTGCGAGGGGTTCGCATACGGGGGAGCCGAGCTAGGCCTCAGGCGCACCATGTTCACGCCATGATTCTTTAGCATCTGGAGCACGTCTTGCGGCAGGCCGGCATCCTTCCACCAGGACAAACCGAGTGCAGCGCGAGCCGCCTCCTGCTTCTCGATCAACGCATTGTCCACCCCACGGAAGAAGGCGGGACGAAGAAGCCACTGCTGGCTCTGAGTCGCAGCGCCCGATAACGCGGTTTGGCTGAGCGGCGTTCCCGCGGACACGGAGCCCTGCGTCAAATCGATCGCCAGCCCCGTGCTCTTGTTCGAGATGGTGTAGTAGCCGTCGCTTGTCGCGGCGAGGGTCCATTGCTGCGTTCCAACGGCCGCGCAGGGATTCTGTATCACCCCGCAGGCCGCCGAAGAGCCCGAGCAAGCCGTGCTATCGAGACACATGCCATTGCGAATGTTGCTGATCCGCCAAAGCCCGCCGGGAACCTTGGTGAAGGCCCATCTCTGGCTGAGGTTGGTGAAGCTACGCTGCTGCTGAATAATCTGATCGCCGGCGGTCGTCGAATTGTTATTGAGGTCCGCCTGAAGGCCGCTAAGCTGATTCAGAACGTAGTAAGTCTCGCCGTTGAGGGGAGTGATGTCTGTCGGCTCCGGCGGCTGCTGGCTCGGCGGCGGAGTGGGAGTGGGAGTAGGCGTAGGAGTAGGAGTAGGAGTAGGAGTAGGCGTGGGAGTGGGAGACCCGCCCGAGGTTGATCCGTTTCCGCACGCGGTTACGCACAACAGGCTGATGATCACCAGAACCAGGCAGAAAAGAAGCCGGGGCGGCAGCGAGGTTATAGGCTCGTCAGGGTTCGGCATGGGGGGCCTGGACCTCTTGCTTCGGCGCCTGCTTGTTCATCTGCCAATACAGCTCGCCGAGGCGCTCCTTGGCTTGCTTGATTTCGAGAGACAGCCGATACTCCTTTTCAGACTCGTCTTTCAACTGAAGCTTCCTGCACACCGATGCCAGCCGGTAGTGGGCTTCGTCATTCAACGGATCGGATCGCACAGCCATGCGCAGGTGTTCCGCCGCCTCCTGAAACTTCTCCCGAGTTGCCAGCAGGCGGCCAACACCGACCTGAGCTTCCGCGTCCCCTGGATTCAAGGCCAGAGCACGGCTGTAGTGAGCGTACGCGCCATCCAGATCGTCGCGCTCGGTAGCGATTCTTCCCAGCATGCTCTCAACGCCGGCACTGTCGCCATCGGACTTCACAGCGGTCTCTAGTTCCTTCGCCGCGTCGGCCTGCGATTGCGCGTCGCCGGGCGCCGAACCGAAAATGGCCTCCGCCAGTTCGTAATGCACGCCCGGGAGGTGCGGGTTGATCTCCAACGCCTTGCGGTAATGCTCCACGGCGCCCTTCAGGTTGCCCTGATTGACCAGGCGCTCCGCAATCACCTGCTGCATACGGGCCGATCCGGGAGCGAGTATTGCCAGTTTGTTCAGCGTGTCGTCGGCTAAGTCGGAATAGACTCGCTGCGCCATGTACAAGGTCTCGATATTGTCGGGAGCGAGGTCCACAAGCGACCGCATCACCGAAGCGGCGCGATCGAGGTCGCCCTGCTGGTAGTAAATATTGGCCAATTCCAACCCCGTCTGGATTTGCAGGTTCTTGTCCTTCAATCGCGGGAACGCTTTCTCGAGAAGCCCCTGCGCCGAAGGCCGCCCTAACCTTCTTTCGCAGATCCCCAGGAGGGCCTGCGTTTTGGCTAATGACGGGTCGGCCGCGAGAGCGTTAGTCAAGTAACCTGCAGCCCTCTGATAATCGCGCCGGAAGAACGCGATTACTCCTAAGTTCGCGTTCGCCTCGGCGTTCTTGGGATCGACTGCCAAAACAGCATCGAACTCCTGCGCCGCGGCGTTCGGATCGTTCGCCTTGAGATACCCGGCGGCCTTCCGCAGGTGATCTTCGATTCCGCCGGTCTGAGCGGCCACTAACGTCAGCGCACTCGCAAATGTGAGAGCCAGCGCCAGGAGCCAGTCCAGAGCGCGCAAGGGGAACCTGGGTAGGTCATGCATGGAGAAACAACACCTCGTGTTCATGATGGCGCGCTTCCCATGTCCCTACAACCCGATCGGACAAAGCTGCGCCGTCACTTCGGCGGCGCAAAGGAACCTGCGGAGTGCTGAAGGAGAGGTGCTTCCGCACTCCGCAGGATGGGTCTATTGAATCTCCGCCGGCGCCTCAGAACGTAAAGCGAGCGCCTAGTTGAATGATGCGCCTGTTGCCGTTGCCGCCTGCGGGCCCTGTGACTTCTCCGGCCGTGGGATCGGCCAGCGCTCCGCCGCTGGTGTAGCCAACGTTGGCGTCCGGGTTCGCGAAGTTGATATGGTTGAACGCATCGTACGCGTCCCCCCTGATATCGAGCTTGACGCCCTCCCAGTGAAGGGAGAAGGTCTTTGCGAGGCTGATGTCTACGTCGGAGAAGCCCGGCCCGATCAGCGTGTTTCGGCCGGTGTTGCCAAAGGTGCCAGACACCGGGTTCGCGAAAGCGGCAGGGTTGAACCACCGGCCGACCGTTGGATTCGATACGGTTGGGTTACCGACGAGCATAGGATACAGGTTGGCGTTGCCACCCGACGCCAGGAATGGGGTCAGCCCCGGATCGACGCCGTCGGCAATCGAACCCTGGATTACCGGCGTGAACGGAGTTCCAGAGCGCCACTGGAAAACGCTCGAGATGCGCCAGCCGCCCGCAACTTGGTCGACCAACCCATGAAGCGCAATCTGACGTCCTCTGCCGAACGGCACCTCGTATACGATCTGACCGGCCAGGCTATTGGCCGCGTTGAAGCTGGACAGACCGTAGTTGGCGGCAGGGCTATATGCGTTCTGGTAGACATCGATGCCCGATCCGTGCCCGTTCCCGGTGCCGGTGTCGAGAGCCTTCGACCAGGCGTAGTTAGCCTGGAAGGTCACGCCGTGCGACACACGCTTTTGAACGCGCAGTTGCAGGGCGTTGTAATTCGACCACCCATCGTAAATCTGCGCCGAGATCGCGTTGAATACGGGATTGGGGTTTCCGCAGTTATAGCCCGTGCAAGCGAGGCTTCCTACGGGAGCCTGGTTGATGTCGGTCGCGAAGTTTAGGTTCGTGCCATGAGTGAAGACGTAGCTCCCATCCACCAGGAGTTCCCCAGGGAAGGAGTGCTGAACGCTGACCAGCAGGTTCTGCACGTAGTCGGTGGGCATGCTCCGCGGATAGTACTCCACGCTGCTGAAGTTGTCGATGGTGGGAGAAAGCGTTGCGAGCGTGGGAAACACCACCGTGCCGGGAGGCGGTCCCACCGACAGCTTGAATGCGGCAGTTCCGTTGACGTATCCCCCGTTACCGTTGTTATGTGGGTTGAAACCCAGACCTAGCGCGCCGTCGGTGTAATTCTCGGCGTCGCGTGGCGCATCGAAAATGCCGTAGCTGGCGCGGATCGACCAGTTCTCGTGGGGAGCCCAAGCCACGCCCACGCGCGGTGCGAATTCCTTGTAATTTGCGGTCTGGATTGTCGATAGAGTGCCGCTCGGCCCCGTCTGGCCGCCATAAAGGACGGCGCCTTGGTAGTGCCCGCCATCCGCGGGATTGGGCAGACCCGGGTCGTAGTTACCGAACAGGTTGTTGTTCACGCCCCAGCCGGACTGGATCTGCCAGCGCAGGCCCAGGTTCAACGTCAGAGTCGGAGAGACTTTGAAGTCGTCGCTGGCGAACACCGCCGATTGCCACATATGGGCGCTGGTCGCGTCGGATTCGTAGACGTACCATCCGTAAACGTCGCCGGCCAGGAAGTCAGCGTACGGGATTCCAGTGACGCTTCCATTGAACTGGAAAGTGCCCGAGCTCAAATCGCCCCAGCTTGTGTAGTTCTGGTAGATCTTGTCAAACTCGCCGCCAACCTTGATGGTGTGTTTGCCGCGAACGAGTGTAAAGACATCGGAGGCGTTGTACCACCCCTCGCCCAGGACCGCGTCTATGTTACCGTTGCCGCCGGGCCCGGGGAGCCCTAGGTTATAGTCTCCAGCGCCCAACGCCATTGCCCCTTCTCCGGCTCCCTGATCGATCGTAACTTTGGGAAAAACGTTCGCCGGAGCGTTGGTCCCGTAGGCCGGCTCAAGGCCAAGCGACGTCGGATCGCCTTTACCGAGAGAGGGCGGTTTGTACTTATCGAGCTCGCGGCTGCCGCCGATGCGAAACTCGTTGAGCATTGTCGGGCTGATCGTGTAGACGTGCGAGATCTGCATCGTCAGATTGTCAGTGAGCCCTTGAGAGAACGCCGTGGCGTCGTTGGGATAGAGCGGATCCGGGGGAACATAAGACGACACCGTGGGAAAGTAGTTGAGGCTGAACGAGAGCTTCTGGCTGTCCGAAATCTCGTAGTCTTCCTTGCTCGTATACCAGGTGTCTGTGTTCGGACTGGTGCTGTTGAACACGTAATTGTTGGTGGCGGGACAGGTTTGCGGAGTGCCCGCCGACGGATTCACCGGCCCCGGGCATCCCGGAATCCACCCTGCGGCGCTTGCTCCAGGAAAGTAGGTCTGCAGCTTCAACGCCACCGGATCGTAGTTTCCCAGCAACTTGCCGGAAGGGCCGAAGGCCGCTCCGTTGGCTCCTGTCATCCCGAAGAAATCCCCTGCCTGCATGGCCGCAGTCGGGTAACTATACAGCCCGGAGGTCGGGGAAGACGAGGGGTTGCGCTGGTAGGCGAAGAAGAAAAACAGCTTGTTCTTCTTGACCGGACCGCCGACGCTCCCACCGTAGTTATTCCAGTGCTCCACAGCTTTCGTCCCCGTCGCGTTGTAGAAGCCTCTGGCGTTGAGCGCGGTATTCTGATCGAATTCATACGCGCTGCCGTGGAACTGGTTCGTCCCGCTCTTCGTGATCACATTGATTGACGTGAGACCGTTGCCGTACTGCGCCTGCGCGTTGCTCGAGTTGATGCTCACCTCGGCAATGGCATCGACAGGCATGTAGAAGTTGCTGCTGTTGAAGTCTCTCGGAGCGGTAGCGGCCGAGCCATCGGATAGGAAGTTCACATTGTACGACTGCGTGCCGTTGACTCCGATTGACTGGCCGGAGGCTTGCCCCGTTCCTCCGCCGTTATTCACGCCAGGGATCAGCTGAGTCATCTCCGCGCGCCAGTCGGTGCCCACGATAGGCGCCGTCTCAACTGTGTGCGTATTAAGGTCCACATGCTGGTCGCTTGTCTCCGTTTGGATCAGCGGCGCCGTGGCGTTCACCACGATTTCCTGGGTGGAGGCGCCGACCTGGAGCCCGACGCTAATCTCCAGGGTTTCAATCTGGAGAACGATGCCTTCGCGGACCAGATTGCGAAAGCCTTCCTTTGAGAACGTAAGTGTGTAGTTGCCGGGCGCCAGGAACGGTACATCGTACAGGCCGGACTGATTTGTCGTCCTCTGTGTGACAACGCCAGTCTGCACGTCCTTGATGGAGACCGTCGCCCCCGGAACAACGGCTCCCGTAGGATCCGTCACCGAGCCTTTGATCTCCCCCGTGTTCGCGTTCTGGGCGCTTGCTAGAGGAGCGAGTAGAATCGCTGCCGCCAACAAGAATGTGAAACCGGACCGACGGATAACCGTAGAATTCAACACCTGAGCCTCCTGGTGACCCTTATCACCCCGCCACGTACTGAATAGGTTCGAAGCCCGCAGACATCCCTGGGGATGGACAGACACAACTCCCCCAGAAGCCCGCGTTTCTTACCCCGCACCCCACGCTATGATACCCACAAACCCGCGTAGGCCAACCGAGGTGATTCTATGACTTGTCACCCAAAGAAGAAATCCGTCTAAAGTAGGATTGCCTGCGCTCACACTAGCGCCGCCGGATTTGGCCTTCCCTGCCAGGACCTCCCGCCGGGATGCTGAACCGGCGGCACGTTTGAATGCTCAGACCTGGGGGATCGTCTTCCGGCGCTCGAATCCGGATGGGTCGCAACGGGCTCGCCGACGGCGCCCTTCGCACCTGCCGCTGAGCCCGCGCGTTTGATTCGCCGGTTTACAATCCGCGAAGCGGGACACGGTGCGCGAGGCCGTCATCGGCGATTTCGGAGGTACGCCCGCTGAGCGAGAAGACAAAGTGCCGCGGCGGCGGCTGATAGCTGCCGGTGGGCGCACTGAGCCGGATCTCGGAGGCGCTGTAAGTAACCTCCGTGCGCCGCGCGACTCCCTGGAGATAGCCGAGAGTGAGGCCGTCGTCCTCGTAGAGCGATCCGGCGGCGCGGCCCTCGGCATCCGGGTACACGTCGAAGCGCAGCCGGTCGGCCGGGCGTTCCCCAACGTAGTTCATTTCCGGGCCGCTGGGCAGAATCACTCCGCCGCGCACAAACAGCGGGACCATTTCGAGCGGCGCCTCAACACGGATCATGCCGCCGCCGGAGTAACGCAGGCCCGTCCAGTAGTCGTACCACGTGCCGGCGGGAAGGTAGACCAGTCTCGATGTCTCGCCGGGCCGCAATATGGGCGCCTCGAGCAAGGCGTCGCCAACCATGAACTCATCGTCTATAGTGAGCGCGTTCGCGTCGTCCTGGTAGTTGAGCAGCAGGGGGCGGAACAGCGGCGCACCGGTGCGGTGGGCTTCTTCGAGGGCAGTGTAGAGAAAGGGCAGCAGGCGATAGCGAAGTTTAAGGTATTTGCGAATGATGCCTTCGTAGTAAGTGCCGAATCGCCACGGCTCGTGATCGTAGGCCGTCCGGTCGGCGTGATTGCGGCAGAAGGGTGTAAGGAAGGCCACCTCGTACCAGCGGGTGAGTAATTCGGCATTTGTGCGGCCCATGAAGCCGCCCGCGTCGGCGCCGACAAATGGCTCGCCCGAGAGGCCCAGCGTCTGGAACATGGGGATACTGAGTGCGAGCGCGTCCCATGTGGAGGTGTTGTCGCCGGTCCACATGGTCGAGTAGCGCTGGATTCCGGCGTAGCCAGCCCGGGTGATGATGTAAGGCCGCTGGTTTGGCCGCAGCCGCTCCAGCCCCTCGAAAGTGGCGCGCGCTTCGTTCAGGCCGAAGACATTGCGGTTGAAGGAGGAGTTGGCGCCGCCATCGTAGCTGACTACGTCCCCCTGAGTCTGGCCGCTCTGGTCGAGGAAGTCGGAGGGCTCATTCATGTCGTTCCAGATGCCCGCCACTCCGTGATCGGTATAGGCACGGTGCATGTCGCCCCACCAGCGAGCGGCATCGGGCAACGTGTAGTCCACGAAAACCGAGTCACCCGGCCACACCTTCCCGTGAAACAGGCTGCCATCCAGGCGTTTCAGGAAGAAGTTCCTGGCCAGACCCTGGTCAAAGGCCTGGTAGCCCGGGTCGTACTTGATGCCCGGATCGACGATGGTCACCACCTTGACGCCCTGCTTCGCCAGCTTTTCGGTGAACGCGCTGGGATCGGGGAAGCGCTTGGGGTCCCAGGTGAAGACGCGGTATCCGTCCATGTAATCGATGTCGAGATAGAGAACATCGAGCGGCAAATCGTCCGCGCGGTAACGTCGGACCACTTCTTCGGCCAGCGTGTCGGGATAATAGCCCCAGCGGCACTGCTGATTGCCGAGAGCCCACAGTGGCGGCATGGGCATGTGGCCAGTCAGATCGGCGTAGCGGGCCAGGATCTTCTTCATCGACGGGCCGTAGAAGAAGTAGTAATTCATCTCCCCGCCGTCGGCGGAAAAAGCCGCGTATTCCTGCGTCGAGGCGCCGAAGTCGAAGTAAGTCCTGTAACTGTTATCGAAGAAGATGCCATAGGCGGCGCCATTCTCCCAGCCGAGGTAGAAGGGAATGCTCTGGTAGAGCGGGTCCGACCCTTCGGCGTAGGATGCGTCGCGATTCCACATCGTGAAATGGCCGCGCCTCTTGTCGAGGCGAGCGGCTTTCTCTCCGAGCCCGTAGAAATGCTCGTCGAAGCCGAGCTTCTTCGCCGCCGCGACGCCGCCGCCGGAATGCGCGTCGAACATCATCGGCCGCTCGTCCGCATTGATGGTCTGGTGCGTCGCAACGTCGCGAAACTCCACCAGGAGCGGGTCGCGGTGCACCACGACTTCGAGTTCGGGGGTGAAGATACGAAGGGCGCCGGAATCCTCCTTCACATTCCACTGGGGAACGTCCCAGACGGTCTTGTCGATAGCCCAGGAGTGGTCGCGGGCCGGGAGCGCGTGACCGAACGCGGCGCGAACGCGCACCAAGTCGGGTGCCAGGATCCGGATGGCGACCTGGGAGCCGTCGCGGCAGGTGACGACGATCCCGTCAGTCGCGGTCGTGAAACCGGCGACCGGCCCGATGGGAGTGAGACCACTCAGTTCGATGGCCGATGCAGGAAGGCACAGCGACAGGAAACAGCCGGCGAACGACGCCAAAGTTTTCATAGTTGATTGTAGGCACTTCAAGGGGCACGCTGAAGCGTCCCCTACGGCTTGGCCGTCTGGGATTCGTAATAGGCGACCCGGGCCCTCAGCGTCTCTGCCAGCGCGGTATTGTTCTGGCGCGCGGCCAGGTCCAATGCTTGTCGTGCGACGCGCGCGGCGTCCGGGAATCGCCCCACCTCGGAATACATTGCCGCCAGCATCTCCAGGATCTGCGGCTCCTGGCCGCGCGATAGCTCCGCCGCCTTTTCGAACTGCGGAATCGCCTCGGCAAAGCTGTGCCTGGCGGCCAGCACGCGGCCCAGGTTGAATCGATACTCGAGCGAATCCGGGCTGAGCGCGACCGCCTTCTGGAGATGCGCCACACCTTCGTCGAGCCGGCCGGCGCGAGCCATCACGATGCCCAGCAGATTGTGCCCGTCGGCAAACTCCGGGTCCAGCTCGAGAGCCTTGCCGATGTGGGCGGTGGCTTCGTCGGTGCGCCCGGCCTCAATCAGCGCCGCCGCCAGATTGCTCTCAGCAATCGGGTTCTTCGGGTTGATCTCGAGGGATTTCTTGTAGGCGTCGATGCCCTCCGCCATCATGCCCGCGCGCGTCAGCGCCACTGCCAGGCTAGAGTATGCCGCGGCATTGTTGGGATCGAGTTCGACGGCCTTGCGGTACTCCGCGATTGCCTCGTCGCGCTGGCCCTGGTTGTCCAGCGCAAAGGCTAGATGGTAGCGGGCCTTGCCGTCCGCCGGGTCGAGATCGACGGCCTTGCGCCACTCTGAGAGCGCCGCGGCGTAATCGCCTTTCCGCGCCAGTTCGCCGGCCTCGTCGAAGACTCGGTAAAAATCCGTGGCCGGCGCATCCATCTTCGCGATCCCGTCCATGGGGATGTTCACGAACTCCGGGATGTTCACGGCGCGGTTGGCGGCGGTCGCGTTCTCAATCAGGATGCCCGGACTGTCGTGCCCCTCGGCGTCGATGTGCGTCAGGTATAGTTGCGTGTACAGCGAGCGTCCTTTCGAGGAGAAGGCCAGCCAGCGCCCGTTCGGAGAGAACGTGTGCCACGAGTTCATGCGCGGAGTATTGGCAATCAGCCGCCGCGCGGTGCCGCCTTCAAACGGGACGATGTAGAGCTGGCTGTCCGGCCTCATCAGCAGGCCCGTATGATTCTGCACAAAGACAATCCAGCGGCCGTCCGGCGAAACCTTCGGAAAGTCGTTGCTCATCCCGTTCTCGGAAGCTCCCACAACGCGCTCGGGCGTCCCGCCTTTCCCGTCGTTGAACGGAATGCGGTAGAGGTCGTACTGAATCTGCGTCTCGTTTGGATCGTTGGCGAACTGCGCCACCTTCTGACCCTGATAATACGGGTCCTTGGCCAAGGCCCGCGAGAAGACAAGATACTTCCCATCGGGGCTCCAGAAGGCGCTGGTCTGCACATATTTCGGGTCGTCCGCGCCCGGCAGAGGTTTCAGTTTGCCGGTGGCCTTGCTGTACCACGCCAGGACGCCGCGGGTCGGGTAGAACACCTGGCCGAAGCCGTAGTCTTTGTAGAACCCGTTGTAGAGCCGCTGGTCAAAGTCCCGAATGTGCGAACCGGGACTCTCGATGGACGTGACCACGTACTGTCCATCGGGCGAAATCTGCGACATGAAGCCGAATCGCTTGCTCGCCTTCTCCTCCGCGAACGAGCTCCACCGGATCACGTACTCGTTGCGGATGGAGGTCTCCTTCTTCACGGGCACGATGCCGTAGAGACCCTTGTCGTTGCCAGGGCCGTTGACGTCGAGCCCAAGCGTCTTACCGTCCCGCGAGAACGAGTGGCAGTTGGCGCAAGTCGGCAGGCCCTGCATCATGAGCCGGCTCTTGGGTTCGGAAATGTAGCGCAGACGCCAGGCGATTAGCGGCACAGCCTCGGTTGGCACGGGCATGATGACGCCCTTCTCGCCGACCGGAACCGATATCAACGGAACGTCACGGAAGAAAAGCGGCGCGCCGACCGGATCGGTGGAAGTTTCCATGGTGACCTGCCCGCGCGAGAGCGGCCGAGCTGCGGCTTCGTCCTCGAATCCGGTGATGACCACAGTCGCCGGCCGCTTGACCGAGTGCTTCTTGATGGCCGCCCAGGTCTCGGCGTCGGGCGTCCAGGAGTGCCCAGCCTCTTCGTTGGGCGCAAGCCGGGGCGCGACGGCTCCAGCCTTCGCGCAACGCTCGTCAATCTCGCCGATCGGCCGCTTCTCGCCGCGCGATTTCGCTTCAATCGAGTGCGAGTGGTCGCCGAATTTCACGTCGATCACCCAGAACTTAGCGGCCGGGTTCGAGTCCCTCCAGAGAAATACCGGCGGCGTGATTTCGGGCGGGAAGATTGCTCCCGCGGCGGGATAATCGATCGTGATGGCGGCCGCGGGAACAGTCGCGCGGGAACCTCCCAAGCACGCTGCACCGACTACCAGAACCCCGGCAATGTATGATGCTAGCCCCAGTGACCCCATCTCAAACCAAGGCCCTGCGCCCTGACAACTCCACTTCTGATTTGACCACAACCGCGGTTCGTCCGGGATGCGCGGCCAGGGCCAGCCCAAAAGGACCTGTAACTCTGTCGGCGCGAGCCCGGCCGGGTGCCGAACTAGGGTTTTCGACCTAGTGCTCTTATGCTATATGCAACTTATTGATTCTAAAGCGCTCCGCGATTGGGCCGCTTTTTGGCCTGAGAAGCGGTCTCCCGAACCTTCCCCAAAATTCCCTGTATGACGCTGAAACACAAGACCTTAGCCATAAGGAGCACTGTGACTGGCGCGCACACCTTGCTTCGCACATAAATGCCCTGTAATATTACTCGGTAGCGGGTCTTGTAGGGGTTTTTCGTGATCAGGGGCAGTCTTTTGAAGGGTTTTGTTTTTGCATGGTATTGCTTTGGGGCCGTTCTTCGTCTGCGCGCGGCCCCGGTCAAGTCATGAAAGTAACAACATGAAAAAAACAACAAGGGGAAAAGGTAAGGTGGGTATGACTAAAGGAACCAGGTTCTTCCTGGGAGTAGCGATATTTCTTCTGGTGGCCGCGAGCCTTCCGGCCCAGTCCATCTACGCAACTCTGACGGGCGTTGTGTCGGACCCGTCAGGCGCCGTGATTCCGAACGCTACCGTGAGGCTAACCAGCGAGTCGTCCGGATCCCAGCGCGAAACGGAAACGAATTCGGACGGATACTTCACGTTTGCGTCCGTCACAGTAGGCGATTTCACCTACGCTCTTACCGTTGAAATGAAGGGCTTCCAAACGTACAAGGCAAGCGGAGTCGCCTTGGGCGGCGGTGAGAAGCGCAACATGAACGTGACGCTGACCGTCGGCACCTCCTCACAGACCGTCGAGGTGAGCGGGGTAGCCGATTCGCTGATGCCGACCGACTCCGGCGAGAAATCTTCGACGCTCTCCACCAAGGAGTTGCAGAATTACACCATTGTCGGGAGCGATGCGGCCGAGTTCATCAAAGTCGCGCCCGGCTTCGGCATCGCGAATGGGACTAGCAACCATGCCAACTACACGGGCCAGGTCATCGGCATCAACGCCAACGGCGATGCCGGCAGCCAGAGCCCGCTGAATGCCGCTTACAGTTACGCAGGGCTGCCGTCCAACTCGCTGGATATCACCGCGGACGGCGCCCACGTCTCGGACCCGGGCTGCAACTGCGACACTCCCGTCAATCCGAACGCGGACTTTGTGTCTGAGTTCAAAGTGCTGACCACCTATAGCGCCGAAAACCAGAAGGGGCCGATGGTGATCAGTTCGGTGACCAAGTCCGGCGGCAGGGACTTTCACGGTTCCGCCTTCTTCTCGGCAAGGAACTACGTCCTGAACTCCAACGACGCCCTGCTCAATGCCAGCGGGGTCGCTCGCCCGCAGAACAAGTACTACTATCCGGGCGGCACCATCGGCGGCCCCGTGTTGATTCCCCACACGGGATTCAACCGCAACCGTACCAAGCTGTTTTTCTTCACGGGATTCGAGTATTACTACCAAGTTCTGGACACCGGCCTGCTGCGGGCTACCGTCCCGGACGCCAGCATGCTTACGGGCAATTTCTCTCCAGCCAACATTCTGAGCACCGAGGGATCGGTTGCCAACGTTGGCGGCAGCGGCAAGTTGCCGGGGCAGGTCCTCAATACGGCGTTGTATCCGGGCGGAATGATTCCGCAGGCGGCACTCGATCCGAACATGGTAGCGCTGATGAAGCTCTATCCGGCGCCCAACGCCGATCCCAACGCCACTCAGGGGTACAACTACACTCAGTCGGAGGTCTTCAATCAGAACAACCGGCAGTGGGTGACGCGCGTCGATTACAACATCAGCGACAACACCAAGCTTTACGTCCGCTACAATTACCAGCGGGAAACGCAGCAATTCCCGGTTGGTCTGTGGTGGCGGCAGACCGATCAGGTCCCGTATCCGACGCCTGTTCTGGGCGAAAACAAGTCGGATTCGGCCACGGCGTCGCTTACTCACGTGTTCAGCCCGACGATGACCAACGAGGTCATCTTCGCCTACACGTTCGTCGGTTTTCCGAACGTATTCGAGAATCCGGGGGCGGTGGTTCGCTCGGGCGTAGGCTACAACTACGCCGGCCTGTTCAAGAACGGCGTGACACAGATCCCGTCGTTCGGCACCGGCAGCGGTGGGAACAGCGCGGCGGGCGAAGCGGCGCTGATCTTCAACCCGGGCGGGTTCGAGGATGGCGGCGTGGGACAGGGTCTGTACGCGGATAAGTACATGCCCAGCATCGGCGACGGCTTGACGAAGGTGATTGGCACCCACACCCTGAAGGCTGGTTTCTATTGGGAGTGGATCAGAAACGCCCAGCCCGCGAACGACAACACCAACGGATTCCTCCAGGTGAACAATTCGCTCAGCACAAACCCCTTCACCCTCGGCAACGAATATGCCGACATGGCGACGGGGAACCTGGCAGGATACAACGAATCGTCGTTCAACCGGGTCAACGATATTTCGTTCACCACGACGGAGTTCTATCTCCAGGATTCCTGGAAGGTCACTAAGAACCTTACCGTAGATCTGGGCGTGCGCTTCTCTCACATTACGCCCTGGGTTGACCGCGTAGGCGACGGGTTCGCCATCTTCAGCCAGTCGGCGTACAATGCCTGCACGCCGGCTCAGCAGGGGAACCCCGCCGATTTCTGCGGGTTCGAGTGGCATGCCAAGGATCCCTCAGTCCCCCTGGGCGGCTTCCCGACGCGTGCTCTGTTCTACCAGCCCAGATTCGGCGTGGCCTATGACGTTTTCGGATCGGGCAAGACCGTGTTGCGTGGCGGTTGGGGACGAAGCTACTATCACCCCGGCCAGTTCACAAGCGGTCTCGATGCCTCGGCGGGAGTGCTGACTTACAACCTGTCACCGAGCGCCATCGGAGGCGTCCCCCTGTTGGCCAGCAACCTCGGTTCGCTCAGCGCGACGCCTGGGGCGGCGGGTGCGGCGGCGGTGGACAGCACGGATGACAAGCAGGCCTACACCGACAACTATAGCTTCACGATCTCGGAGCAAACGCCATGGTCAGGCCGCCTGGAGATCGGGTATGTCGGCAACCAGTCGTACAACATCCCGAGCCAGGGCAATGGCGGCACTCTAGGGATCAACACCTTGAACATTAACCTGGTTCCCGTCGGGGCGATGAACAAGGCAGGGCTCGGCGATCCGAACCTTCTCAATGCCAGCCTGTTCCGTCCGATGCCTGCTTTCTCCGACTTCTACGTGGACACCAGCAACGGCTATGCGGACTACAACGCCTTGCAGCTCACGTGGGCGCGCACCAAGGGCCGCTATGACGTCGCCTTCAACTACACGTGGTCCAAAGCGCTGGGAATCGTTGGCTTCTACGACCAGACCAACATAGACAACAATTACGGCGTTCTGTCGGGCAACCGCACACACGTTCTCAATGCCAGCTACTCCCTCGAGTTGGGCAACCCCGTGCATGGCGGAGGGGTCGCCGGCGGGTTCGCCAACGGCTGGCAGCTCTCGGGCATCACTCAAATCGAGAGCGGCCCCAACCTCACCGCCCTCAACAGCGGGAATTTCGGGATCAATGCCAACGGCTTCACGGACACGGCTGGCTATGCCGTCAGCAACGTGTCGATTCTGGGCACCCCCGATATTCAGCTCAGCCCGATGCTGACGTGCAACCCCGCGTCGGGGCTGGCAGCCCATCAGTACATCAATCCGAGTTGCTTTGCCCTTCCCACTGCGCCGGGCCAGAATGGTCCGACCATACTTCCGGCGATCTACGGACCGTGGTTCTTCAACTCCGACCTGTCGCTCTTCAAGACCTTCAACATCTCGGAGTCGAAGAAATTCCAGCTCCGGTTCGAGGGCTACAACTTCCTGAACCATCCGCTGTGGTCGTTCAACGGGAACAATCTTAGCCTGAACTTCTCCGGAGTCACCGGCCAACTGACCAATCCGGATTTCGGCATGGTCACACAGAAGCAGGGCAACCGCATCATCCAGTTGGTGGCGAAGTTCCTGTTCTAGCCGCTCGCTGGACCTGACAGTTACGATTCAATCGGAGGCCGCCTCGCAAGGGGCGGCCTTCCTTTTTCTGGTCTATCCTGGAAGAGAATCTCGCAATGGTCCGCCTTGTTGTGTCTGCCCTCTTCGTGGCTCTCTGTCTGGCGTTCGCCCAGCAACAACCCGAACAGATCCTGCAGCAGGCCGCGGCCGCTCACCGGGCAGGCGACCTGGACGCCGCTATACGCGGTTATCGGGCCTACCTCAAGGAACGGCCCGAGGCCGTCGATGCGCGCTCGAACCTGGGAGCGGCGCTGGCCAGCACCGGACGCTATTCCGAAGCCATCGCCGAGTATCGCGAAGCCCTCAAGCGAAGCCCCGGCAACTTCCCGATCTCGCTGAACCTGGCGCTGGCCTACTATAAGGCCGAGCGGATCGCGAGAGCCGCGACGGAGTTCGCCGCCCTGCACAAGGCGCAGCCGGGGAACAAGCAGGTCATCCTGCTCCTGAGCGATTGCTGGCTCCGTCAGGGCGAGGACACCAAGGTGATCGAGTTACTGACTCCGGTCGAGAAGCAGGACGAAAGCGACCTGGCAGTTGCCTACATGTTGGGCACCGCGCTGCTCCGCGACAAACAGGTAGACCGCGGGCAGCTGATCATCGACCGAATCCTGCGACAGGGGGATTCGGCCGAGGCGCGCCTGCTGCTCGGCACCGCTAAGCTGAATGCCCTCGAATACCAGGACGCCATCGCGGACCTGCGCAAGGCCGCTGAGCTGAATCCGCACCTGCCCGACGTTTACTCCTATCTCGGGCGCGCGGAGATGGACAGCGGCGATATGGCCGCAGCCCGCGAGGCCTTCGAAAAGGAGTTGGCGCAGAACCCGATCGACTTCGAATCGAACCTGAATCTGGCCGTGCTGCTCAAGCAGGACGAGGACTATGCGGGCGCCCGCAAGCTTCTCGATCGGGCCCTATTGGTCCGGCCCGGGGACCTGCGTACGCTCTATCAGGTGGGCTCCATCGAACTGGCCGAGGGCAAACTCGATGCGGCGCGCGCCACCTTCGAAGGCGTGATTGCGCACGCGCCGCAATTCGTCGAGGCGCACATCTCGCTCGCCGCCACCTACTACCGACTCAAGCGGAAAGAGGACGGCGACCGCGAGCGGGCCCTGGTGCAGAAACTCAAGGCCGCGCAGGACGCGAAGGATCAGCGAGGCAAGGCGGAGTAGCCCGCGCGCCGCAACTGCGCCACGTTATGGCGTCGCGCGCTCTTCGATTGTCAGAATCTGGTCCGCAGGAACGTTGCGCAGCACCTGCCGGATGCGGCTGGGCCACTGGATCTCGATCTCGCGGACGGTCTTCGAACTCCCCAGGCCGAAGTGAACGCGCGGATCGCTCGATCCGGCATAGCCGACCGCCGTGGTTGCCTCGTTGTACTGCTTCCTGCCGTCCTCGCCGGTGATGCGGACCTGCGCACCCAGGCCCATGCGGTTGCTTTTGGTGCCGACGAGCTTGAGCAGAATCCAGTGATTCGCGTTGCGCGAGACGTTATGGAAGTACTTCGCCTTGCCATTCAGAACCGTCACCACCGCGTCGATGCGCCCATCGTTGTCGATATCGCCGAAGGCCGCCCCACGATGCGGCGCGGCGAGTTGGAAATCGGCGCCCGCACTGGCGCTCACGTCCTCGAATTTGCCGTTCCCGAGATTGCGGAAGACCGTGTTCGGCTCCCCATACGTACGGTTCGTGAACAGCGCCACGTTGTCGAGGACGTTGCCGCGCGCTACGAAGAGGTCCTTCCATCCATCATTGTCAAAATCGAAAATGCCGTTGGCCCATCCCGACATGCTCCGCGTACGGAAGAGCTGGCTCGATGCCGTGGCCTCCATGAACATGCCACCGCCGCGATTCAGATACAGCGGGAACGTCTCGTTCTCCGTGGCAGTGTGCCAGATGTCCGGACGGCCGTCGTTGTTGACGTCCCTGAAGTCGGCGCCCATGCCCGAGATGTCGTTGGCGCCCTGTGGATAGGCCACGCCGCTCTCGAACGCAACTTCCTCGAACCGTTTGCCCCCGAGGTTGTGAAACAGGTAATTGGCGTGGTTGTCGTTGGCAACGAAGATATCCATGAAACCGTCGCCGTCGTAATCGGCGATGGCCGCCCCCATCCCCTTGCCGACATACTTGGCGATCCCGGTTTCCTGAGAAACGTCGGCGAACGTCCCGTCTCCGTTGTTGCGGTACAGAGTGTTCGGCAGGGGCTCGTAGTTCTTGGGATGGCAGTAGGCGCGCTTGGAGGGATTGGGGCCGCAGAACGGATCCTTATTCACCTCCCACTTGCAATAATTCGAGACGAAAAGGTCCAGCAGGCCGTCGTTGTTGTAATCCACCCAGGCGGCCGAGACCGACCACATCTTCTTGCCGTCGAGCATTCCACCACCCACTCCGGCCTTGTCCGTTACGTCGGTGAAGGTCCCGTCGTGGTCGTTGTGGAAGAGCTGGTTTTTGGTGACATTGACAACGTAGATGTCCGGCCACCCGTCGTTGTCGTAGTCGCCGATGGCAACCCCCATCCCATAACCCGCGCCGGCCACGCCCGCTTTCTCGGTTACGTCCGTGAACGTGCCGTCGTGGTTGTTATGAAAGAGCCGGTTCCAATAAGCCGGGTTTTCTTTCTTGAGCGAAGGGATGGCAGCGCCGTTCACGAAATAGACGTCGAGGTATCCGTCGTTGTCGTAATCGAACAGCGCCGCGCCGGCGACCATAGTCTCCGGCTGGTTCTTCTGCGGCGTCGGGCAACTGTTCGCGGTGAAGACCAGCCCGGACCGCGCGGCGATTTCCTCGAAAGCGATGGTGCTCGCGACAGACGCCGCCAGCAGGACGCAAACACCCGATACAATCAAAAGCAGGAGTCGCATGCCTCGGCACCCTCATCTTAGCAGCGAGCGGCCACCCGGCAGTGGGAGGGTTGTCTGAAGCGCGCGGGAATCGCAGGCGGGGCGGTTCTGGCAGCATTGGCGTTCTTTGCGCTCTCCGGCAAGCCCGCTGAGGCGCCCAAGCGGCCCGGTTTCGTCGACGTTGCTCCCCGCTCGAAAATCTCTTACAAGACCAACAACGGCCTCCCCGGACGTAAGTACTTCCCGCAGCCGATGTGCGGCGGCGTTGCGATCTTCGATTTCGACAACGACGGCCGGCTGGACGTCTTCTTCACCAATGGCGCCCATTTCCCGGAACTGAAAAAGACCGATCCTTCCTTTTATAACTGCCTGCTGCACCAGAAGAACGACGGCACGTTCGAGGACGTCACGGCGCATGCCGGGCTGGCCGGCGAAGGGCTCGACTACAACTTCGGCGTCGCGGTCGGCGATTACGACAACGACGGCTACGAGGACCTTTTCCTCTGCGGCGCCCAGCGAAATGTCCTATATCATAACAACGGCGATGGGACGTTTACTGACGTGACGGCTGCTTCCGGAATCGGCGCGAAACCCGATAACACGCTCAGCGTAGTGGCGGCATGGTTCGACTACGACAACGACGGCTTGCTCGACCTGATCGTGTCCGACTACACGGTGTGGAACCCGAAGCTCGACTTTCGCTGCACCATGCTCAGCAAGGATTACTACTGCGATCCGCGACGCTATCCCAGCGTTCCGCCCCGGCTGTATCACAACCTGGGCCACGGGAAGTTCGAGGATGTCACCGTCAAATCGGGGCTGGCGAAGGCGCCGGGCAAGGGGATGGGCATCGCCATCGCCGATTTCAACGACGACGGTTGGCCCGATGTCTTCATCGCCAACGACACCGAGCCCAACTCTCTCTTCATCAACCGGGGCAACGGAACGTTTGAAGAGAGAGGGCTCGAGCTGGGCGTCGCTTACAACGACAACGCGCACGTCGGGTCGTCGATGGGATGCGATGCCAAAGACTTCGACAATGACGGCAAGGTCGATATCTTCTACAACAACCTGATGGGCCAAGTGTGGGAGCTTTTGCGAAACCGGGGGGACACCTTCCTGTACGATTCGTCCGCTTCGCAAGTGCGCAAGCTGAGCGTGCCCTTTTCGGGGTGGAGCAACGGCTTCATCGATTACAACAACGACGGGTGGAAGGATATTTACTCGTCCAACGGAGACGTCGATGAAGTGAACGATAAGTCGCGGCAGCACGACACCATGTTCGAAAACGTCGATGGCAAGTCGTTCGTGGATGTCTCCGAACAAATGGGCAAGGATTTCCTGCACAAAGGCTACCAGCGCGGTTCCGCGTTCGGCGATCTGAATAACAACGGGTCACTCGATATCGTCGTGACTTCGCTAAACGAAGGTCCGCGCATTCTGATGAACACCGCCGATAGCGGCAACCACTGGCTGGAACTGAGCCTGGTGGGTCACAAGAGCGCGCGCGACGCAATAGGAGCGAAGGTGAAGGTGACCACAGCCTCTGGCCGGACGCTTTACAACCACGTGGCAATCAGCGTGGGATTCATGTCTTCGAGTGACAAGCGCGTGCACTTTGGGCTGGGCGCGGAGACCCTGGTCCGCTCGATCGAGATCCGCTGGCCGAGCGGTATTCGCCAGACTTTGACAGGCGTGGCCGCCGACCGGTTTCTGAAGATAGACGAACCGGCCAGGTAATGAAGAGAAGCTTCCTTGTCCCCGCGGCCGTCTTCCTCGCATTCAGTGTCGCGTCTTGTCAGAGCCACAGCTTTCCCCTTCAGGAGGGAGACCTTGTCTTCCAGAGTTTTCGCTCGTCGCAGACCAGAGCAATCCAACTGGCCACAAAGTCCCAGTTCAGCCATGTGGGACTCATTCTTCGCCACGACGGCTCGCTCATGGTCTACGAGGCTGTCGGCCCCGTCAAGTTCACCTCGGTGGATGAGTGGGTTGACAGGGATCCGAATCGCCATTTCGTTGTCAAACGGCTGAAGAATGCGAGGACGATCCTGACGACGGGCAACCTTGAGAAGCTGGCACGCGTGGCGGGCACCTTCGAGGGGAAGCCATATGATTTCGCATTCAACTGGTCCGATGACAAAATTTACTGCTCTGAATTGGTCTGGAAGATGTACGATCGCGCGCTCGGCATTGAGATAGGCAGCCTCCGCAAGCTGAGAGACTTCGACCTGTCATCCGCAGAGGTGCGCGCGAAGTTGAGTGAACGCTACCCCGGCGGTGTCCCGCTGGAAGAGACGGTGATCTCTCCTCAGGACGTCTTCCGGAGTGAAGTCCTCGCGACCATCTACAGTCAGTAGCCGGCTTAAGACCCCGCGCCGTCCACGTAACCGCGGGCTTCGAGCGCGCCTATGACCTTGGCGACGGATTCCTCCACCGTCTCGCGGTCCGTACGGCATTCGACTTCGGGCGCAAGCGGAGGTTCGTAGGGGTCGTCGATGCCGGTGAATCCCTTGATTTCGCCGGCGCGCGCTTTGCGATACAGGCCCTTGGGATCGCGCTGCTCGCAGACCTCGATCGGGGCGTTAGCGAACACCTCGACGAAGCGCCCGATCCGCGCGCGCACCTCATCCCGTATTGCGCGATAGGGCGAGATGGCTGCCACGACCGCGATCACGCCATTGCGCGTGAGCAGGTGAGCAACGAAGCCGATACGGCGGATGTTCTCGTCGCGATCCGCCTTGGAGAAGCCGAGACCCTTGGTCAGGTTCTCCCTAACGACATCGCCGTCGAGCGTCTCGACCCGGTATCCTCGCGCACGCAGCACATCCGCCACTACCCGGCTGATCGTCGTCTTACCCGACGCACTCAAGCCGGTGAACCAGATAGTCACGCCGCCGGCGCCTGTGCCCGCTAAGTTCATCCTGCCCAGAATAGCGCAGGAGAGAGGGACGTCAATCGATGACCCGCGCAAGCCGAGACATCAAATGGGGCCGAAGGCTCCGGCCCAGGGAGCGCAAGCCGGGCGCATCGAGAAATGCCGCCGCGTACTGCGGGAATGCCACAACCAGCGGTGCACGGCGCCAGCCGTCGTCAAACGGCCGTACGCGCCGGAAGTGATATCCGTGCCAGGCGATACTGTCGAAGACTCCCAGCGGGCAAGGCTTCAAGAGCAACCTATACTCTCCGCGTTCCCATTTGGACGCGGCGCGGATCAGCCGCTCGTGCAGATCCTGGGGGATCGGCGCCAGAAAACGCTCGCGCAAAAAAGCAAGCGCGCTCGCGAGGCGGAACGACATTCCGGCGCTCTCGGCGAGCCGGCAGACGCGCTCCCAGTCCACTGGCTCACGAAGAACGGTGAGCGCATCGGCAATCCAGCGGATCTTGCGCGTCCAGTCCCACTGCAAGCCGTGGACACAAACGTGAAAGAGCTGGTCCGATGGCGACGGCACCAGCACGTCGTGGTTGAGGGAGCGCACCGCCTCGGCCCCTTCCCAAAACAGCCTCGTCACCTCCGGAGAGTAACAGCGGTTCACCGGCCGCCAGTGGAGATCCAAGTTCCAGTCGGGCTCGCTAAAGAACTGCCAGGCGTGGCGGACACGAGCCTGTCGGAGGATGGCATCGGGCGTGGCATCCTCTTCAGTGCGATAGGCGGCGCTCTCCAGCAGGCGGATGGCGCGGCCCAGATCTTCGGCCTGAATGAGGATGTCCAGATCGGCCATGGCGCGAAGCCCGAGGTCGGCGTAGTGGCGCAACGCGAGGGCCGCGCCCTTGAGGGCCATCCATCGAATACCGGCTTCTTCGAATCGGGTCGCGATTTCGGCAAGCTGCGCCATGCGTTCGCGATTTCGGTTCCAGGTCGCGAGATAAGTCTGCCGGCCCAGTTGTACCGCTTGGCATTCCACCGTCTGCCACCGCCGATAGACCATGGGAAGCAGGTGCATCGCGGCGGAACCGCCCTGGGCGCCAGCCCACTCCTGGGAACAGCGGCCGAGTGCCGCGCTGGCAGCTTCCTCCGGAGCGAAACATGCCAGCAGCAGTTGTTCCTCCAGCGGAGTTGGCCAGACCGGGTTCATTCGAGGCCCGCGAGCAATTCGACCACACGGCCGGCCGCCTCCGCCGCTTCGCCGCGAACGCCTGTGTAACATGTCGCGGAGCTGACGCCGGCCCGCAAACGGCTAAGTAGCTTCGGGGAGTTTGCCATCTCTTGCGGAGTGTTTCGTAGGAGCAGCAGCAGTGCTTCGCTCTGCGATATCCGGCCCACGTTCCATTGCGCCCCGCGCGTCCATTCTGCGAAGAGGATCAGCCGAACCGGGGCGGGCGACTCGCCGGTCGCAGCATTCCACGCCGATGGAAGCGTTGGATGCTGCGATCCGCCGCCGTTCCTCAGCATGAGCGCGCGCGGATACGGGTGCACCCGGCCTTCGGCGTCGAAAAGCGCGTATTCGTCAGAGTAATAGACAGCGCCCTTTCTCAGCAGCTCTGCTACTAGCGTGGTTTTGCCGGCGTGGCTAACTCCCGGCAGCAGTGCCGCGCGGCCGTTCCAGGCCACGACACCGGCGTGGACCGCGACAACATCCGGCCGGCAACGTACCACCCTTTCGTCAGTCAGGCACTGGATCAGCCCGAAGATGGCGGGCAACCCGTGGCCCGAAGCGATCGACCGCTCACCGGCATAGGCGTCGAAGCCCCGGCCTTCTCTGTTTGGCGAAACTCGGAAGATCAAGTCGGCCGCTTCGGAGTCGGGCGCGCTGCGGGGCAGCCAGGGCAGCAGATAGCAATCGACGAAGTCCAGCGCTTCCTGGCAATCGGCCAGCACGACGATTCGAGAGCCGAACAGTGATATCCCGAAGCCGCTCATCTCTCCCCCACCATGCCGCTTGGCCGACGCTCGGGTATTATGCATGAATCGGACCTCCAATTCCAGCACAAAATGGTGCACGAAGTGGGCGTGGGGCCGTCTTTCATCAACCTGTAACTTCGGAAGCGTAAACTGAAGCTAGTTTTTGGACCACCCCCATGCGACTACTTAGCCTGTTGAAACTCGTCGTTTCCTCGATTCTTCTGGCCGCGAACGCCGTGGCCGCGCCCGTCCTCCTGATCTCCATCGACGGCTTGAAGCCCGAGTATGTGACTCAGGCCGGCGAGCATGGGTTGAAGATTCCGAACCTACGCAGATTCCTCCTCGAAGGAGCTTATGCGGAGGGCGTCGTTGGCGTAGTTCCGACGGTCACATATCCGAGTCACACAACCATCGTCACCGGCGTCTCTCCGTCGGAGCACGGCGTGATCTCGAACACCAAGTTCGATCCCCTGATGAAGAACCACTCCGGCTGGTATTGGTATGGCCAGGAGATCCGCACGGAAACCCTGTGGGAAGCGGCCAGCCGGGCCGGCATCGTCACAGCGAGCGTGAACTGGCCGGTAACCGTGGCGGCTCGCGGCGTCCGCTATCTGATCCCGGAGTACTGGCGGGCAGAAACCGAAGACGACCTCAGGCTGATCGAGGCGCTGAGCAGGCCCGATGATTGGCTCCAGCAACTCGAAGCGAAACTCGGTCCTTATACCAATGGCAACGAAACCACCGTCGCGGGCGATGAGATCCGCACCAGGTACTCGATTGAGATCCTCCGCACCGTGAAGCCGGGGCTAATGACGATCCATCTCAGCGCGCTCGATGAAACGGAGCACGAGACGTCTCCGTTCAGCAAGCAGAGTTGGGAGACGCTCGAGGGGCTCGACGGAATGATCGGACGCCTGGTGGCGGCGGCCTCAGAGTCGGATCCGGCGACGGTGGTCGCTATCGTCTCCGATCACGGATTCGTCCGGACCGACTATAAGGTGAACCTGGCCCTGCCCTTCGTGCAAGCGGGTCTGATTACTCTGGCGGACCCCGATGCCTCTGGGGCGAGAAAAGTCACCGGGTGGCTGGCATCGCCCTGGCCTGCCGGAGCAATGGCGGGCGTGATGCTGAAGGACCCCGCGGACACCGCAGCGAGAGACCGCGCCGGCAGGCTGCTTCGCGACTTGGCGGCCGATCCCGAAAGCGGCATCGCCCGCGTGCTCACCGCCGCGGAGACAGGCAAGCTGGGCGGGTTCCCGGACGCCGCGTTTCTGGTCGAGCTCAAGCCGGGCTATCAGCTCGGCTACGCGTTCTCTGGCCCGCTCGTGACACCGGCGCCGTCCACCGGTATGCATGGATATCTGCCGGATCGCCCGGAGATGCGCGCGTCGTTTTTCATCATGGGAACCGGCATCGCAAGGGGCAAACAACTAGGGGTGATCGATATGCGGCAGATCGCCCCGACCCTCGCTGGAATTCTGGGCGTGCCGTTGCCGGCCGCCGTTCAGCCCAAGCTCGCGGTCTCGCAATAACAGGAACTACGGCCGGTGGCCGCAAGCCATGATCCGGTTGATGGAACCGATCACGGCGGGAAGTTCCGCAGGGCCCTTGATCGCATAGTGAGCGCCCGCGGCCAACAGCCGCTCCGAGGCCGCCAGGAGCCTACGCTCGAGTTCGGCACGGGGAAGCGCCGCCTCTTCCGCCGGCGAGAGGCCGAGTTCGTTTCCCGTTCCGGTGAAGCCCACGGTCCACATCCCCGCATTGAGCCCCTCGGCAATGTCGGCCACCGTGTCGCCGACCTTGACGCACGCGGATACCGGATATACTCCGAGATCCATCGCGGATCGAAGCGCCATCCAGGGCGCCGGCCGTCCCGCCGGAACTTCGTCCGCGCAGACCACGGAGTCCGGACGATATCCTGCGTGAGCCGCAGCTTCGCGCAACGGCGCCATCATCTCCCTCGTGTAACCGGTGGTGCTCCCAATTGCGATCCCGCACTCGCGCAGGCTCTTGACCGCCTCCAAAATGCCGGGTATCAGATCGGCGTGACGCTCGATCACACCCGCCTGCAACACGGTGAACTCCCCGTACAAGCTCTCTACGTCTTCGGGCGTTGGATCGGCCCCACACGCCTCTCGCCACCGGCTAGCCACGGACTCCATCGCGAACATCTGCCGGATGTGTTCCTTCTTGTGGGCTCCCATAGGCCGGCGAACTTCATCCACGGCCACCGCAACGCCGTGGCGGCGGAAGGTCTCGGTGAAGGCTGCTACCGGGGCGCGGCTGCCGTAATCCACCGTGGTGCCCGCCCAATCGAAGATGACGGCGCGGACGGTTCCTTTATATTGCCCTTGGCTCTCCATATACTCCCTCCTTCAGGCACACACAGCGGAGCGGGCCGAATCGATCCGCATCTCACCGAGAGTGCCGTGAATCGCTGCCAGAAGCTCCTGCACATCCTGCGGGAAAATGTGGCCGATCGTACCGATGCGGAAGCAATTCGCATCGCTGACCTTACCTGGGTAAATCACGAATCCCAGGCTGCTCAGCTGCCGGTAGAATTCCGTAAAGTCGAAATTCACGTCCGCGGGAAAGCGGAACGCAGTAATAATGTGGCTCCGGTGTTCGGGTGGAAGATAGGGATCGAAACCCAAACGTTCCATACCCTGCATCAGCGCCCGATGGTTGGCAGCGTACCGCGCCGCTCGTCCCGGCACACCGCCTTCGGCCTCCAGTTCGGCCAGCGCCCGGGAGAATGCCAGCAGGGCATGCGTCGGCGGCGTGAAGCGGAACTGTCCGTCGGCTTCGAGCCCTTTCCATTGCGCAACCAGATCGAGACTCAGGCTCCTGGCGCGGCCTTCCGCTTCGCCCAGAAGCTTCCTCCGCGCGAGCACAAATCCGAAACCCGGCACTCCTTGAATGCACTTGTTCGCCGAAGAGATCAGAAAGTCGATGCCGCTCCCGGCGACGTCTACGGGGATGCCACCGAAGCTGCTCATCGCATCCACGATGAACGCGCGCCCTTCCTCACGGACAATTTGGCCCAACTCGGCGACCGGGTTCAGGATCCCAGTAGAGGTCTCGCAATGAACGGTTGCCACGTGGGTGACCGCGGGATCGGCGGCGAGTTCGTCGCGGACGCGTGCGATCTCTACCGGCTCGGCCTCCGGAAAGACGACTTCCCGCAGCGGGATTCGGAGTACCGTCGCGATCTTCGCCATCCGCCGCCCGTAAGCGCCGTTGATCGCTACCAGCAGTTTGCCCGTCGCGGGAACCATCGATGAGATCGTCGATTCGATGGCAAAGGTCCCGGAACCTTGCATCAATACGGCCTCGTACGAGCCCTCGGAAGCGTTGCCGAGCTCCAGCAGGCGGCGGCGGATCCGGCTCACGATTTCCAGAAACTCTGCGTCTCTCGACCCGAGATCGCGGAGCATCGCTTGCTTGACCGTTTCGCTGGTGGTCAGCGGTCCCGGGGTAAATAGCAGTTTCGGGTTTTGCATTCGTCCTCTCAAAAAGGCCCGGCGAGTTTCCGGCCCGCCGGGCATAGGTCAGTCACGCGCGGGTCAAAACTGGAGCCGCAGCATCATCTGAATGGTGCGCGGGCCGGCCTGCTGAACCTCTTGGCTCGAGCTGATGAGGCCGAAAGAGCCGCTGGCCACGTTCATATACGGCACGCCCTTGTTCAAGATGTTGAACAGGTTTGCGAACTGCGCTTCGTACCGGAGCGAGAGGCGCTCGTTCACTTGGAACGCCTTGCCGGCTGACATCGAGAAGGTTGATGTGCCTGGTCCCTGCAGGGTGCCGACGCCGCAGTTCCCAAACCGCCCGATGTTACTCGCGGGAATCGAGTACGCATTCACGTTGAAGTACTGCGCGGTGGTGGGATTCGAGAGGTATCCGCTCTGACCGGCCAGACAGTCCGGCCGCTGCTCGCTGACGGATCGCTGCGAGGGATTGGTGCCGGAAGGATCCGAGACGCTGCTGGGGAAGTAAGGCGTGAGCCAGGGTCCGGTCTGTAAGTAGGTCACACCGGTTACGCGCCAACCTCCTACCAGAAGGTTCGTGCCGCGCCCGACATCTCCGGCGTACTTCTTACCGCGCCCGAACGGAAGCTCGTAAACCACGGTGCTGACGAAGCTGTGCCGGGGTGTGTAATAGGCGTTTCCGGAATCGGCCGCGATGTTGTAAGCGTTGTTCACGTTGTCGCCGTTGTCACCCTGGCCCCCCAACGGAATGGCCGAACTGGGAGCAACGCCCAGCGCGTTGGTGATGTTCTTCGCGAGCGTGTAGCTATTCGAGAAGCTCAGGTCGCCCCTAAAGCGGCGGTTCACTTCTACCGTCACCGCGTCGTATTTGTCGCTGGGTCCATTGGCGCGGGTCAACACTTCCGCGAAGTTGGGGAATTTCAGGTCCTGCTGCCGGAGGGCCGGCGTTGCGGTCAGAGCGGCGTAGCCCACCGTGTTGGGCGCCACCTGATTCAGGTCCGGACTATAGATGAGGTTATAGGTGTGCGAGCCCGTGTAACTGGCGCGAACCAGCGTGTTATACCCGAGGTTGTGGTCGATGGAGAAGTTCCACTGGATTACGCGCGGGTCCTGCAGATCCCACTGATTGGCGCGGCGGTAGCTTGGGTATCCCGTTGAACGTACCATTCCCCTCGAACACGTTCGGGAAAGTGCGCTGGAAAGTGGTGGTCGAGGGATAGTAGGCGAAGTAACTGGTATCGACGCCCAGCAGAGAGTAAAGCACCGCGCCCAGGACCGGAACTGAATAGATCCCTCCGGAGGCCCGTATGACGGTGTCATCGTTGTCAAATGGCTTCCAGGCGATTCCCAGACGGGGCTGAATGTTCGTCCAATCGGTGTAACGCAGCGTATTTGGCAAACCGACTTGGGAGGCGGTTACGAAGGGAGTGTTTCCCACCGCCGCCTTCCAGAGCGGGTTGATCAGCGGCATCTCTCCGTTCTGAACCACGAGTTCGCCGCCCGGAACCTTCGTGTCGAAGTTGCCGAGTTGATCGGTTGAGTCGTTGAACGGCGTGTTGACCTCGTATCGCAGGCCGTAATTCAGCGTGAAATTCGGACGTATGCGCCATTCATCTTGGGCGAATCCGCCGTAGTGGTAACCGTAAGGCTTGCCGTCCGGGCCGTTCTGGGCCTGGTAGGCCTGGGCTACATCGCCTAGCAGGAAGTTCGCGAACGCCTGTGCGTCGTTGGCGCCGGCGAAGTAGTAGTCGCCATACTCGTCGCCGTTCAGGAAGGTTATGTTGTCGCGGTAATCCATGCGCCAGAATTCGGCCCCGAATTTCAGGCTGTGCATGCCCTTGATCCAACTCACGTTGTCACCGACCTCGAGCACGCTGGTGTCGGTGACACGGGGATGCCCGAACGGGTTCGTCGCGCCGCCCATCAAGTCGCCAATATAGAAAACGGGAACGCCGCCGAGACCGTTCTTCGGAGAGCCCGGCAGCCCCGTGATGCCTAGCGAGGAGATGATCGAGTCACCCTGAGCGGCCTGCGGATAACTGAACGAGAAGTCCGCGCGCGAGTAACCGGCGCGTAGTTCGTTTACCAGGTTGGGCTTGACCACCCAACTGTAAGAGCCAGCAATGTTGGTGGCGTCGACGGGTTGCGAGAACGTCCCCATCAGCGGGTTATACGATGAGTCGCCGCTCCCCAGCGCGCCCAGCGCGGCGTCGGTGCCTGTGGCAGAGATGGTCTGCTGCGTTACGCGGAACCAGGCCCTCTGATTGGCCGAGATAACCTGATCCATGCGCCCGTCGAAACCGTCCTGCGAATACGCCCCCGGAAACGTCTCCACCAGATTTGGGCCTCCCGCCAGCGAGGCTGCCGAGTTCGTAGCCTGCGGGAAGAAGAGAGGAATGATCTTGGCCGAAACCGGGTTGATCATTGTCGAAGGGATCTGGTTGTTTTGGAAGGGAGTTCCGGTAAGCGGGTTTACGATCGTCGCCCCCGAGCCGGAGAGGTCTCCAGCCCGCCACGCAGTAGGCGCCGTATTCGTCGAGATCGCGGAGCTCTGATCGAGCCGAACCCCTTCGTAGTCGAAGTAGAAGAAGGTCCGGTTCTTGCCGTCATACACTTTCGGAATCAGGACCGGGCCGCCCAGCGAGCCGCCAAACGTATTGGCGTTGCCGATGGGAATATTCCCGCTGATCTGGTCCGCGGAGTTGAAGGACTTACGCATCAGATACCAGAACCCGCCTCCATGGAATTCGTTCGAGCCACTGCGGCTGACCACGGTCACATCGGTGGGCTGCGAGTATTCCGCGGTGTTGGCGGCGGTGTTCACGCGAAATTCGGAGATGCCTTCAACCGAGGGGAACAGCTCCTTGGTAGGGCCGCCGTAGCGGGACGATTGCGTTGAGATGCCGTCGATCGAGAAAGACGTGGCCGTCGGCAGTTGGCCTGAGAAAGTGAAGTTCCCGTTGGTGTCCTCGTGTACGCCGGGCGTCAGACTGGCTGCCACGATGGGACTCGGGTTGCTCGTCGCCCGGAAGTTGAGCGCCAGCGAGTTGATCTCCGAGCCGGAAAGCGAGCTGGACTGCGTGGGCTCTTCGCTGACGACCGATTGAGCGGCGGTGACTTCCACCTGCTCGCCGCCCGACTTCACCTGCAGCTTGAAGTCGGAGCGCGCCGTCTCGCGGGCCAGCAGGATCACGCCCTTGTCTTGCGTCGTCGCGAATCCCTGGGCCGAGACCGTGATGGTGTAAGTGCCGGGATCCATGTTTACGAAACGGTAGCTACCCTGCGTGTCCGTATCGCCCGTGCGCGTGACCGAAGTGCCTTCGTTCTTTGCCTCGACCTTGGCATTCTGGATCACGGCTCCGCTGGGGTCATACACGGTTCCGACAATGGTTCCGCTCGTCAACTGTGCGAAGGATTGCGACTGGCTCAGCAGCAATACCGCCATCGCCAGCGCACAGAGCCGAAAGAAATGGGAAACTGCATCGATCCGAATCTGCATGTGTCCTCCTATGTAAGTTGCTGCGTTTGCATCGGGGTCAATAGGCCGGCTCCGGGGCGGCTTGGGCCACGGGGAACAACGCCCGGCGCTCCGCCTCCCACCGTGAGGCCAGAATCAGTCCGGCTAGGATGGACACCACCGCAAACAGAGTGAACGTGCTATCCCAACCGAACCACTGCACCAGTCCCGCGACTACGTAGCCGGAGACCAACTGCCCGCACGATCCGACGCCATCCACATAGCCGAGAGCCAAGCCCGTATGCGCGGCGCCGGCCGAGTCCTGAGTAGCCGCGCCGGACATCAAAGTGTCGGGACCGTAAACCAGGATTCCGATGATGGAAATAGAGATGGCGGTTCCCCAAGGGCCTCCCAGGTTCGCCATGGGCTGGGCCAGGCACATCAGCCCCAACACCCACAGCATGACGGCGCCCACGGGAAAACGGCGCGATCCCAACAGACGGTCGGAAACGTATCCGGCCAGGATCGGTCCGAGAAAACCGACCATTTCAAATAGCGAAGATGTATAGCCCGCCCGTCCGTCCGAGTAGTGCAGTCTCTGCGAGAGGTAGAGCGGGAGCCAGAACAGGAGCGAATAGCGCGCCAGCTTCAGAAGGAAGTACATGGCGGCGATCGCCTGGATATTGGGGTTCTTGAAGAGAAACACCCAGGATTCGCGTGAACTCGGCGTCTTGCCGCCGCCGGCAGCATCGTCTTCTTCTTGCTGGAAGCTCACGGAGAGGCCGGCGGACTTGGGGTCGTCGCGAACCGCCCAGAAGAAGAACAGGGCCACGAAAGTCAGAACCAGCGCCGGCCCGAACATCCCGCGGCGCCAGCCCAACTCTGGCAGCAGGTGCGGGTTCGTTACGAGCCACGTGGCAAACACACTGGCCAGGAATCCTCCGAGCACGTAGCAGGTGCCCCACCAGGCCATTACAACTCCGCGCTCGGCGCGCCCAAACCAGGCGGCCATCAACTTGCAAATGCCGGACCAGCCGGCTGACTGCCCCAGCCCGTTGGCTACCTCGAGAATCAGAAACAGCGTGGGGTTCTGCCATATCCCCATCAGTACGGTCGCGACTACGGAAATCAGAGCCCCCACCGTAACCACTCGCCTTGGACCGTAACGGTCCGACAGCGATCCGCTGATGAACTGTCCCACTACGTAAGCCAGGCTGAAGGCGAAGATCAGGTGCGCAAACTGGAGGTTGGAGTAGTTCCTCTCGCGTGCGAGCAGCGGCATCAACACGCTGAGGTTCTTGCGGCAGAAGTAGTAGCTCGCGTAGCCCACCCAGGCGCTGACAAAGACCCGCCTGCGCCAGCGATCGAGGCCCCGCGCCCCGCGCTCGACACTCACAACGGCAAGATCCACTTTCGCCAATAGCGGCTCCTGAATAGACTGCCTGGGATGGTGGGCACCTCCGACTCTACCGGCGGCTCACCGCCGCACGTAAGGTTCAGAACGGTACGAAACGCGACTCTTCATCACGGTGTAATCCTGGCCGCGAAGAACGCGCCACCCGTCACGCTGGCGTAACGGGGGAGTCATGGCTCCGCAATCTCGGCCCTATAAACTGGGGATCTCTCAAGGTCCGTTAAGGCGGTTCTGAACGTGCCCCTCAAATGCGCAGATGAGCAGCCCAACCCGACGGCGGTCGCCACGCCTCTCGGAGATGCCGGTCGCCAGGCAGTCCGCGAACAGTTGGCGCGCATCATGGCCAGCGATGCATTCCGCGGGAGCAAGCGCAGCCGCGAGTTCCTTTCGCACATCGCCGAAAAGACCCTCAGCGGGCAATCCATCCTTCTGAAGGAGCGGCTCATCGGCGTCCATCTCTATGGGAAGGACGGCGCTTACGACACAAGCGCCGATTCCACTATCAGGGTCCGAGCCAATGAGGTGCGACGGCGGTTGCTTCAATATGCCGAACAGTTCGGTCGCGAGGAAGCCTTCAGGATTCTTCTTCCCGCGGGCTCGTATGTGCCGGAGTTCCGTCCTGCCGCCCGGCTTCCGGCACCGCGAGCGGTCGCCGCTCCGCCACTGCACAAAGGCTGGCTGATTGGGCCGACCGTCGCCGCGCTCCTCTTGTGCGGCCTGGCGTTTCGATGGATGTTGTCGCCGGACTCTCTCTTCAAGGAGTTCTGGCGGCCCCTCACGGTAGGGAATGGCACCCTCGTTCTCAGGCTCCAGGCCGCTTCCGGCTCTGGCGATGGCAGCGCGATCCCTCTCGACACCGTGCGCCAGTTGCTGCGGATCCATGACATCAATCGCTCGTTCGGCGGGCATGGTGAGGTCGTAATGACCGGCGACACACCGCTCGTCTCCGGCGAGGCGTCCGCAGAGATCCTGCTTGGCCGGACCATCGGTTCTTCTCTGCTCGCCCCGGTGGCGATGCGATATCGGGTCGAAAACGGCGCGGCGATCCTCGACGTTGTCAGCGGCCGGCGCTATGGCTCCGGGGCGCTGCCGAACGGGCGCCAGTCCTATGCTCTCGTCACCAGGACCGTGCCAAGGAGCCAGGCCGCCGCCATGCTCTCTCTGAACGGAACCGACGATGTTGCGGTGGAAGCCGCCGAAGAGCTGGTGACCGACCCTGCCGCGTTGGGAGACGCTCTGCGCGCGGCTGGGATCGCGGCGGTCGAGCGAGACATCCAGATTCTTGTCGAGATACGGCACTCAGGGCAAGAGATCTGGAAGCGCGACATCGTGGCCCTCCAGACTTACCCCTAAGAGCGCCAGTCGTCCCGCCGCCACTGCGTCAAATCGGAATCGCTCCCGTTTCACACTTAATTACTGAGCGGCTTTAACGTTTTTGTAACGTTATAGTCACCGTCCTGTAATATACTGAGTGCGGAAGCGGCTTATGGCACGCTCGTTGCGGACGATTCCTGGGTTGGCCTTGCTGGCGCTCTCGGTCGCCGCGCTGGCCCTGGCGGCCGAGCGGACCGCGCCCGCTCCAGCCCCTTCGGACGACGGCTTCGATCTCCATGTCCGGAAGGCCCGGTCGCTGCTAAGTTCGGGGCTGATCCGTCAGGCTCTCGCGGAGGCTGCGCTCGCGGAACGCGCCGCGCCCGGCCGGGTCGAGACCACCGCTTTGCTTGGTGAGATCGCCTTCCGCCGGGCCGATTTCGAGGCCGCGGAGAGTCACTTCAACGCCGCCGTGGCCATCGATCCGGCGTGCGTGCAGGCGCACCTGGGACTCGGGCGGCTGGACCTGCTCCACTTCCGGCGTCGATCGGCTTTGCAGCGGATAGTGACGGCGTATTCCCTGAATCCCAATGACCCGGAGACCGTTCTCGCCTACTCCTCCGTCGCGTCCGACCCGCAACAGGAAATAATCCTGCTCGAGCGCTTCCTCGCGCTGGGGGCGGGCATGCCGCGTGAGCAGCTCGAATCCGCCCTGGGGCGTCTCCAATTCCGAAGGCGCCTCGGCTCCCGAAAAGTGGCGCTCCTCGATGGCCCCTACCAGACTTATCGGCTGCCGCTCACGGCCTGGTACCCGCGGGCGGATGCCTCGAACGGCCTGCTGCTGGCAGTCAGCATCAACGGGAGCAAGCCGCTGCGCCTTGTTCTCGATACCGGGGCCGAGGGAATCGTCATTTCCGGGCGGGCTGCCAAAAAGCTCGGCTTGGAGTACCTGGCGGATGCGGGCCTGCGCGGAGTGGGACAGAGCGGCGTCGAAACCAGAAAGACTCTGGCGGACTCCGTACGCATCGGCGATCTGCACCTGAGGAATTGCGTGGTTGACGTGGCGAGCGGCGCTGTCGCCGAACAAATCGACGGCGCTATGGGATCAGACCTGTTTGCGCAGTTCATCGTCCGGCTGGACGCGCGAGCCAAAGTCCTGGAGCTGGTGCCCTACCCCGGCGAGGCGCCGCAGGATCGGTCGCTCGATCGGCTCTGGGCCGGCTACGACCGGACCGTGACGGCCGGAATGCAGAACCTGACTCCGGTCTGCCAGGCGGGTCACCTTTTGCTTGTAAACGCGAAGCTCCCAGGTGCCGCTTCCGGGTATCTCATCCTGGACACGGGAGCCGCGGTGAGCTCGCTGTCACGGCAAATGGCCGTCCCGTCCACGGAGCCGCCGCAGTTTGACGTCGCCGGACCGGGCGGTGGAGTTGTCGGTGGATTTCGCCTGGGGCCTGTTCAACTCCGCATCGCCGGGCGCAATCTCACCGATCCGAATGTTATTACGCTCGATTTCGCCCGCCTGAGTAACATCCACGGCATCGAGATCTCGGGCTTGGTTGGATACCCGATGCTGAGTCGCTGCGCGCTGACGCTTAACTACCGTGACGGCCTGATCGGCCTCGATCGCGGTCGCTAAGCCTTGGCTCTTGCTACTCGCCGCTCGCCCGCCGGGAGCAGATTCCCCGAGTCGAGGACTGTCGTCCCGGCGGCAGTGGCGCCAATAGCGCCTCCGCCTCGCGGACAGCCTCGCTTGCTGAGCGCCCACGGCGCGCCAGGATGGTCACTAGCATTGCGGTGATCTGACGTTGCTCGCGTTGAAACCTGGGGTGAGTAGTGGGATCGGTGCGTTCGATATCCGCTGGCATGAACGTCTCCGGAGTTCTTAATCTTAGCACAGCCTCAATCTCACTGATCTCTGCAAAGCATGCGTGATGAAAGTGTAACTCGATTGTAACAATCGCTCCTCAATGCACCACTTCGACAAGCACCTGCCCGAAGGCGCCGGCCGGGCTCTCCACGTCCATAAAAGCTGCCAGCGTGGGCGCAATGTCGTTGACCAGAACAGGCCGCCGGTACCATCCCGGCTTCACTCCGGCGCCGAAGAAGATCACCGGAACGTGCGTGTCGTAGTTGTACGGCGTGGAATGCGTGGTCTTCGAGGGGGCCTTCATCGCCTGCATCCAGTAGGGTTCGAAGACCACCATGATGTCCCCGCTGCGCGCCGGATAGAAACCGTTCATCGCGGCGCGGGAAATGGCGTCCCCCGCGATTCCCTGCTCCAGTTGTTCCCTTGTGAACACTCGCGCAACGTGGGCCTGGGGCACCTTCAGCAGCGCTTCAGCAGCCGTTCGACATGCGGCCGCGGCGTCGATCTTCCTTGCTTCAAGCGCCTTGTAGTCCAGATAGATAGCATTGTCTACCGTGGCGAGCACCAGGTCCTGTGCGCCGAACTTCTTGACCAGCGCCGAGCGCACAATATCCTCGATGTCCACGTAAACGTAGCCTCCCGGCATCTTGCGCTCGGCGTCGACCTCCGGAGCCGGCGCCACTCCGTGGTCAGCCGTAAGCACAAAGAGCGCGTTCTCCAAGCCAACTTTCCGCTCCACCACTTCCAGCAACTTGGCCAGCAGCCCGTCCGTCCGGATGCACATGTCGCGCACCTCGGGCGCATCGGGACCGGTCTGATGTCCCACATAGTCGTTCGAGGAGAAAGAAATCGCCAGCACGTCGGTCGCGTCGCGCTGCCCAAGCCTCTCGCCGTCGATCACAGCTTCGGCCAGCTTCTCGAGCAGCTCGTCGCCCCAAGGACTCGCTGCAAGCCGTTCATACGGCCGCGCGCTGCCCGCGACGGCGTGAAAATCCCAACTCTCGAATCCTTCCCACTTCTTGTTCACGTATTCCCGCGCGAGTCCCCGGGCGTTGAACTTCTGGAGCCAGGCGGGGAGCTCCGGCATATAGAACGTGCTGCTCACGAACGCGCCGTTTGTGTCGTCAAACCAGAACGCGCCATCCGCGCGCCGCCCGGCCGGCAGAATCGCGCTCCGCGACTTGAGCGAGATGCCGAATAACTTCGCTCGCTCGTCGCGGTTCTTGAGTTCGTCGCCGACTGTGCCAACCAGCAGCCGGCGTGGCGATGCCGGGTCCCAGTCCTCGCAGCGCGGTCCTGCCGGAGGCGTCGCGGTTCCAACCAGCCTATAGTCGTTGTCGCAGACGCTCGTAACCTGCTTGCCGGCCGCCCGATCGAACCAGGTGTTGCCTACGATCCCGCTGACCGACGGCATCGCGCCCGTCATCACAAGACTGTGCCCGACGGCCGTGACCGTCGGAGACTGCGCGTAGCGGGCGTTTGCGAACACCGCGCCTTCGCGCATCATGCGATCGAAGCCGCCGTGGTAGTCGGCTCGAAACCGCGTCAGGTAGTCGTAGCGGAACTGGTTGACAACAATCGTGACCACGAGTTTCGGCCGCCGCGGGGCCTGCGCAAACAGCGCCGCAGCAGCCAGAAGAAGGACGGTAATTCGTTTCATCTAGAACGTGAAGCGGGCCGAGATCTGGAAGCGGCGCGCCTCGGTCCCGTCGGGGGACGCATACGCAGCCGACGGTACGTACAGGTTCTGAGGCGTCGGCGTGATCACGCCCTTCGACTCGGTGAACGCGCGATTACTAGTGAAGCTGGTAGCCGCCCAGGTGTTCGCGAGATTGAACACCTCCAGGTTCAGGTCGAGCTTATAGCGCTCCGTAAATGGAAGCGATTTCGTGAGCCGCGCATCGGACCGGTACATCGCCGGGTAATAGTAGTTGTCCACAGGCAGCCAGGGCGTGCGGGAACTCAGTCCGGAGCCGTTCAGGCTGTAGTTCGAGAACATGCCGCTGACCGGAGTGTCCGTCAGATAGACGTTCATGCTGCCGTAGGGATGGCCGCTCGCCATCGTAGTGATGGAAGAAACCTGCCAGTTGTTCACGACATACCTGGAAAATGCGCTAGTGCTTTTGCTGAAGGTCGGCGTCCAGACCCAGGACAGGACAAACCGGTGGCGCTGATCCTCCAGGCCGCTTCCCTTGTCGGCCGCGTAGTCTCCGTTATTCAGCCAGTAGCTGGGGCTGCTCAACCACAGGTTGTTGGTGCTCTCTCCATAGCTCTGGCCATCGTCGATTTCATGCGACCAGGTGTAGGAGAGCAGCCCCTCGATCCCGTGGGCGAAGCGCTTGTTCAACTGGACGGCGAGGCCGTTGTAATAGCTGTTGACGCCGTTCTCGACATAGGCAATCGTGCCGAAGCGAGTATCCGGACGCTTTCCGGTTAGCACCGGCGTGGTATAGGTTCCGACGGCATTGCCGTTCGCGTCGTCGATCGTATAGGTGAAATTGGTCGAGGCGGTCGGCAGGTTGAGGTCGCGAATCCCATACAATTGAACGCCGCGGCTCCAGATGTAGGAGACGTCAAGGGAGAGGTCCGACGTGAGCTGGCGTTGAATCCCGACGTTGCCCTGCTCCGAATAGGGAGTCTTCAGGTTCGGGGCGAGCATCTCGAGGCTGGTGGTCGCCACACTGGCGCCGCTGGGAGCTGCGGCCAGAGCGTTCGGAAACACCGGGCCAGCCGCCAGTTGCGCCGGCTGCGTGGCCGCGAGCGACGCGCTGGTCTGGACCAAGCCGTTTCCCGAGGTGAACAGGTCGTCGAGCGTCCCTCCCTGGAACCGTGCGTAGTATAGGCCATAGCCACCCTGCAACACCGTCTTATCGTTCAACCGGTACGCCAGACCGAGGCGCGGCGCAAAATTCGTGGGCGAAGAGGGAACGTGGCACGTCAACGGATAATCCTGATTGCAGACGGTCGGCTGGGGCAGTTGGGCATAGTCGTACCGCACGCCGTAGTTCACCGTCAGCCTTTGGGTGGCGCGCCATTGGTCCTGGATGTAGAAGCCGTAGTCGTTGATCGTGGGCTCGACCACCGGGTTCCCGAATGTCTGCGAGTAGCTCTGCCAATGTTGAGCTCCGGTGGTGTTGCCGCTATAGTCCAGGGCGAATGCATTCACGGTCTGGTAAGTGTAGCTGCCGAAATAGTTGCTGATGTAATAGACGTAGTCCGTCGTGGTCGCAATGTCAGCCCCGAACTTGATGGAGTGGGAGCCCTTGACCCATGTGGCGTGGTCCTGGAACTGGAACCGCCGCTCGCTCGGCTCGATGCGGGGTAGGTAATTGGCGGGGCCCAGTGTGGTTTGATTGACACTGACCTGGAGAAATCCGAGCCCGCCCCCGAGCAGGGAGCTATCGAAGGTATCGGCTTGACGGTCCGTGGCCAGGCCGAAGCTGAACTCGTTCACGAAAGTCGATCCGGGCACCATGGTCCACGCCACCCTCCCGTTGCGCACCGTGACGGCATCGTCGCCGTTGCCCGTGAGCGCGGCGCCGTTGGTCAGCGAGGAGGCTGTCTGGATGCCGTTGGGCGATTTGTCGTGCAGGAAGTTAAAGCTGGCGCTGAAGGAATTCACGTCCGAGAGTCGATAGTCCAGCTTGCCGAAGTACAACTCCTGGTCGAGCGTGCGTGGGACCTGACCGTAGAACCGCGGCAGGAGGGTGTTGATGGCCGCGCACTGCGCAGCCGTTGGAGCGTTCGCTCCCGACCCGCCGCAACCGTTCCAAGTCTGGGTAGCGGCACTCGCGGCCACCGTGTTCAGACTGGAGGTGATGGGGAAGTCGCGCCGCGTGATTTCGGTGTTGAAGAAGTAGAACAGCTTGTCCTTCTTTATCGGCCCTCCGATCGACGCGCCCGCCTGGGTGCGATTGTCCGTCGGCACGAAACTGGAGAAGGGATCGCGCGCGTCGAATCCCGTGTTGCGATAGAACCCGTAGACGGTGCCATGTACGGTATCGGTGCCACCCTTGGTGACCGTGTTGACCACGCCACCCATGGCGCGGCCGTACTCCGCCGAATAGTTCGAAGAAACCACCTGGAACTCCTGAACGGCGTCCTGCGAAATCTGCGACGCAATTCGCGTGCGGCCGGCGTTCTCGTTGTAGAACTGCTCGGTGGTATCGACGCCGTCCACCAGGAAGGAGTTCTGTCCCGCCACGCCGCGGAAAGTGAGCAGGCCGTACGTTCCGTCGTTACTAACGCCAGGCGTTAGCAGCACGAACGAATCGACCCGGCGGCCGTTGATGGGAAGGTTCAATATGGACTGCGAATCCACCAGGCCCGAAAAATCGGTCTTTGTGTCTTCGAGCAGCGGCGCCCCCGCCGTGACCTCGACCGCAGTTGAACTCGCCGCCACTGTCAGAGCGATCCTCAGGTCCAGATTCTGGCCGACTCGTAGGCTTATGTCCTTCGCCTCGAACATCGCGAAACCCTGGGCCGTAACGGAGACCTTGTAACCGGGCCCCGGCGTCAGGGCGGGCGCTGAGAACAGGCCGGAGTCGTTGGTTTCCAGGCTGCGGATCATGCCGCGGGCCTCGCTCGAGATCACGACCTTGGCGTGGGCCACCACCGCTTCGGAAGGGTCCCGGACCACGCCTGAAATTCCCGCGACGCCCCCCGCCGACTGCGCGAAGGCCGAAACTGATAGAAAACATAAAGACAAAGTGGCTAAAGCTGGCGAACGCATATGCACCTCTCCAGTGGCTTGCCTGTACAGAAAAAAGGTTCTGCGGCAGCGAGACCCGCTAAGAATATCAGGCCCGGATGTCAGCTCTAAGAAGATCCGGTTAAGGAACCGTGAATGGTGGGAAGACCCGCCTGTCTCAGTTGGCGGGCTGGATTGCGGCCAGCTCCGGCAGCGCTTTTGCGGCCACCGCCGGCGGCAAAGGCACGTAGTTCAGCTCCGGGGCATACCGCTGGCCGTCACGCAGGCACCAATCGAACAGCTCCCGCACGGCCCGCGCCTTGGCGGCGTCGGCGTAATCCTTGTGTAACAGAATCCACGTCATGGTGACGATCGGGTACGAATCCCGGCCCGCGGGATCCGGCACGAACACGCGCATGTTCGCGGGAAGCTCGGCCGCGGCAAGCGCGGCTGTCGCGCTTTCGGCCGTTGGCCTGACGAAGTTCCCTTCTTTGTTCTCGAGCGTCGCTATCGGCAAACCCACTTTCCGCGCGAATTCGTAACTCACATAGCCGATCGAACCGTTGGCGTGCTTGATCATCCCAGCCACGCCCTCGTTGCCCTCCGCCCGCATGGCGTTGCCCGGCCAATCCACCAGCGTCGCCGCGCCGTACCGGCTGCGCCACTCCTCGCTGATGGCGTCCAGGTGCTTGGTGAACGCGTACGTTGTGCCGCTTCCATCCTGACGGACCACCGTCGCGATGGTGAGTTTGGGAAGCCTCGCGCCGGGATTCGTAGCGGCAATCAGGCGGTCGTTCCAGCTCTTGATCTGGCCGAGAAAGATGCCGGCATACGCCTTCCTCGATAAGCGCAACTCACCTTGGAAACCCGGCAGATTGTACGCCAGCACCACGCTGCCCGCGGTTACAGGCAACAGCAGCACTCCTTTCGGGACGCGGGCCATCTGCTCGTCGCTCATCGCAGCGTCGCTGGCGCCGAAATCCACGGCCTCTTCCGGCTTGATGCCGCTGCCGGTGAAACGCCGGATTCCCTCGCCGCTGCCGACGGCATCGTAGGCGATCGCCAATGCCGGGTGGCTGCTTTGATAGATCGCGAACCAGCGCTGGTACAGAAGGGAAGGAAACGTGGCGCCCGCGCCCTTCAGCAGTACGCCGCCCGCCGGAGCTTTCGCCTCCGCCGGCCGATCCGAAAAGGAGCAGCCCCCCAGAACTGCGGCGGCCGCCAGGAGCAGTGCAACACGAACTCGACGCATCCCCGTTCTCCTAGCTGAAAGCGCCGTGAATGTAATCCTGTGTGTGCTTATGTTGGGGCGCTTCGAAAATCTGTCTCGATTCGCCGAACTCCACCAGGTAGCCCGTGCGCCCGCCTTCGGAAGTGTCAACGTAGAGGAAACCCGTTTCGTCGGCCACCCGCTGCGCTTGCTGCAGGTTGTGAGTGACGATGGCGATGGTATAGCGGCTCTTCAGCTCGGTCATCAGCTCTTCGATCTTGCGGGTAGCAATCGGGTCGAGCGCCGAGCAGGGTTCGTCCATGAGCAAAACCTCGGGCTCGGTAGCGATGGCGCGCGCAATGCACAGCCGCTGCTGTTGACCGCCCGAGAGCGACAGGCCGCTCTTGTGCAGTTTGTCCTTCACCTCATCCCACAGCGCGGCGCCCTTCAAGGCGCTTTCCACTTTGGCGTGCTTGTCGCCCTTGTAGCCGTTCAGGCGCAGGCCGAACGCCACGTTGTTGTAGATGCTGGTCGCGAACGGATTCGGCTGCTGGAACACCATTCCGATATAGCGCCGCACGGCCACCGGGTCGATCGAAGGCTCGTAGATGTCCTTGCCGCGATAGCGCACGTGGCCCTCGAAGCGGAAGCCGCGCACCAGATCGTTCATGCGGTTCAGGCAGCGCAGGACCGTGCTCTTGCCGCAACCCGAAGGCCCGATAAACGCCGTGATCCGGTTCTTCTTCACCGGGATGGTGGTGTCGCGGACCGCCTTAAAGGTGCCGTAGTACAGCTTATCGATCTTGCAGTCGATGACCACACCGCCGCGCGGTTCCGAACTTTGCGGCGGCTCTTTGACCTGGGCAGTTCCGTCTTGCATCTCCGAACTCCTTTACTGAACCTGTCGGCGCGAAAGACTCTGGCCGATGAGGTTGACCACAAGAACCATCAGCACCAGGACGAGCGCTGCCGCCCAGGCCATCTCCACCTGGTTCTCGAACGGCATGCCCGCGAAGTTGTAAATCAGAACGGCCAGCGATGCCGTCGGCTGCATCAGGGCGATATGACCGCCCCTGGTCGGCCAGTAGTTGCTGAACAGCGCGGTGAACAGCAGGGGGGCCGTTTCCCCGGCGGCGCGCGCCACCGCCAGCATGACGCCCGTCAGGATGCCGGGCAGCGCCGTCGGCAGCAGCACCATCCACACCGTCTGGGTGTTGGTCGCGCCCATGCCGATGGCGGCTTCTTTCATCTTCTCGGGAACCATGCGCAGGGCATCCTCTGCCGTCAGCATGACCGTCGGGAGCATGAGGATCGAGAGCGCCAGGCCCCCGGCAAATGCGGAGAAGCCCCCGGTCAGTAGCACCACGGCGCCATAAGCGAACACGCCCGCCAGAATGGACGGAAAACCCGTAAGGACCTTGGCCGCGAATCTCACGGCGCTCGCGAGCCGATTCTCCGGCCGTGCCTGTGCGAGGAACACGGCGGTCAGAATGCCGAACGGCACGCTCACCAGAGCAGCCAGCCCCACCATGATCAGCGTGCCCGCGATGGCGTTGCCGAATCCCCCGCCCTGCTCGAGCGGCGCCGGTGGCAATTGGGCGAAAACCGCGGCGCTCAGCTTGTGGCCGCCTCTCCACAGCAGCATCCATACGACGGAGAATAGCGGAATCAGCGCGAGCAGAGTCATCGCGGTCACCAGGAAGCTCATGATCACGCTGAAGAGCGTGCGCGGCCGCTGTAGCGATTTTTCCAGTTGTCCGAAATCCACGCCCGCGAACGGATTCGGTTCGGGCTCAGGGGCGGGGGCGTATTGCGTGCTGACGTCCAGTTCCGGCACGGCTACTTCCCTCCCTCCATCTGTGCTGAGGTGCGCTGGAGAATGAACGAGCCGGCCATATTAACCACCAGCGTGATCCCCAGCAGCACCAGGGCCACGTACATCAGCACTCCGACTTCTTTCGGGCGAGCTTCGGGGAAAGTATTGGCCAGCAGGGCCGCCAGCGTGTTCGCGGGAGAGAACAGAGACACGCTGATTTGGTTGGCATTGCCCACGAGCATCGCCAGAGCCATGGTCTCGCCCAGCGCCCGTCCGAACGCCAGCAGTACGCCTCCGAAGATCCCGCGCGAAGCCGTCGGCAGGATGACCGCCAGAATGGTCTCCCACCTCGTCGCGCCCAACCCGTATGCCGCCATGCGGAGCTTTGGGGGAACCGATACGAGTGCGTCGCGGCTGATGGCCGTGATGGTCGGCAGGAGCATGATCGAGAGCACCAGCACGGCGGGCAGGACGCCCGGACCGCTCAAATCTGTACTGAACAGCGGCATCCAACCCATTTTCAGGTGCAGCCAGTTGCACCCCGGACGTATGAGCGGGATCACGACGAACAAGCCCCACAGCCCGTATACAACGCTGGGAATGGCGGCCAGCAATTCGATCAGGTTCTTGAGAAGACCCTCCATCTGCTCCGGCAGCTTGCCCCAGAACGGATGAAGATGCAGGTCCAGCAGCTTCAAGAAGCTAAAGACGAACTGGCCCAGGTAGCCCTCGCTGAGGAACACCGCAGCCGCGACGCCAAACAGCGTGCCTCCGATCAGCGCCAGCAGCGAGGTGAACAGCGTCCCCCAAATTTCCGGCAGGATCCCGAAGCGCGACTGATTCGGATCCCACGTTCTGCCGGAGAGAAATCCAAGCCCGTACTCTCGCACGGCCGGCGCGGCAACCATCGCGATCCGCACAACGATGAAGGTGACCAGCACCACCGTGAGCCATGCAAAACCGCGGCAAAGCCCTCGGAACACCGAGTCAGTGTACCGTTGACCACGCGTCGGCGCTTGCGAGATTGCCTCGGATGTCATCGGCGCCTCCGCGCTAAGTCGCATTCGGGGCGAGCTTGATGTTGGCAACCGCGGAGCTCACCCTGCTGGCCACTGCCGGAGGAAGCGGTATGTAACCCAGCGTCTCGGAGTCCTTCTGGCCGTCGCTGAGGCAGTACTTCAAGAGATCCTGCAGGACTTCGAACTTCTTCTTGTCCTGGTATTGCCGGTAGCAGAGCAGCCAGGTATATGTCACGATGGGGTACGCCTCTTTGGCGTCGGGATCGGACGCCCAGACGATCAGGTCATCGGGAATCTGGGCCGAAGCCAGCGCCGCCTGCCCGGAAGCCGTTGAAGCCGCGACGTAGGCGCCTGACTTGTTCTCGAGAATCGCCATCGGCAGCTTCTGGCTCTTCGCGTAGCCGTACTCGATGTAGCCGATCGCGCCCGGCGTCGTCATGACGCCCGCGGTCACGCCTTCGTTGCCCTTCGAGCGCGTGCCCACGGCCCAGTTGGGCATCGTATTGACGCCTGGGCTCTTGGCGAATTCCGGGCTGATCGCGCTCAGGTGCTTGGTGAATACGTAGGTGGTGCCGCTGCTATCGGCGCGCACGATGACGTTAATGGCCGAGTCCGGGAGGCTCACGCCAGGATTCGCCTTCGCGATGAGCGGGTCGTTCCATTTCTTGACCGTGCCCAGGAAGATGCCGGAATACGCCTTCCGCGAGAGCTTCAGCTCAGGCACGCCCTTCAGGTTGTACGTCAGGACGATGGCTCCGGCGGTCATCGGAAGCAACTGCACGCCGACGTCCACCTTGGCAATGTCCTCGGGCTTCATGGCGGCGTCGCTCGCTCCGAAATCCACCGTCTTGTCCATGACGCTCTTGACGCCGCTCCCGCTGCCAACCGATTGATAGTCGACTTCAACGTTGGGGTGGGAAGTGCTATACGCCTTGAACCACTTCATGTAGAGCGGTGCGGGGAAACTCGCTCCCGCCCCCTGCAGTTTGACGGAGTCGGTCCCTCCGCCACACCCAATCAGGCCGGCCGCAGCGATCATGGCCAGACCAACGCGACTCCACCGGACGATCTTCATGAGAAAAGTCCTTTCGGTTGAAACAGCCCAGCGTGGCGCGGATTCGGGGCCGCACCACAGTGTGGCCAATGTAGCATCCGAAAGTTACGAAACTATGACGGGTTGATGTCGCGGAAGTGAAATCCGGCGTGAAGCAGGGGCGTAGGAAGAGACGGACGGCTACGATGCGGGGAAATGGGGACTGATCGGGCAGGCTGCCGCCGTTCACGTCACCTGGCGGGGCTGGATAAGGCGCGGCCCTGGCGTCGTGCCGAGGGCCGTCTCTTAAAGCGGGGGAGGGCAGCGCGCAAAGGCGCGCCGGAAGGCTATGTCGAGATGGGCGACCGAGCGCTGGCGAGGGCCCTTTCGTTTGCGAGGGCCCTGAAGTGCGCGAAGACGGCGTGACGTGGCTCCATTCGGCAATCGGACGGGCCGATGGCAGCTTGTTTGTTCATGAACCAGAGCATCGCAATGATGACAAAGAGGGCGCCGGCGAGCATCAGCAGCAGCAGCGCGGCGCGGCGTATCGCACGGCTGGCATCGTCCATGTAGACGGCGGACGTAAAGAGGCGCGCGAACCGTGCGTTACAGGCATGGCAACGGCGGATCCTGGCTCCCACGACAACGAACAGGCGCTCGGTGAGGCCCTTACGGTGCGAACGGTGGACGCTGGGCGCTCCGCAGTTCGGGCAGACGCTGCCGCTGTGGCGCGACGGGGTCTGAGGCGGCTCGGCGGCCGCAACGGGCGTAGATTGTGCAGTCAGTGTCATATAGAAAATGGGTGGCGAACCCCGAAGGGGTCCAGGCTGCTCGGGCGAGTCAGGCTGAAAGCGCGAACGCGGACGGGCTCCGGCTGAGACTGTGGCAAGTGCATATGGTCTTATCCGGACGCAGCCGCCGGAAGGCGCAAGGGGATGGAGCGGCGCGAGGGCTGCGGCTCGGCCAGCAGTCTCTGGAGAATGTGTTTACTGGGATTGTAGTCCGGAACCAGATCCTTCAGCTCGAGAAGCAGGCCGCGGGCATCGCTCGTGGCGCAGAAGCGGCGGATGGCGGCCAGACGGCCTTGCATCTCCTCGAACGAGAGCGTGGGTCCGGCAAATATCTTGATCTTCTCGTGGAAGGTCGGGACAGTGTTCTCTTCGTAAGAACTCAGTTCCTCGTACAGCTTCTCGCCGGGGCGGACACCGGTGAACTCGATCTTGATGTCGTCTCCGGGGCGTAGTCCGGACAGCAGGATCAGGTTGCGGGCCAGGTTGACGATCTTGACCGGTTGGCCCATATCCAATACGAAGATTTCGCCTCCCCGGCCCATACTGGAGGCCTGGAGGACTAGCTGGACGGCCTCCGGAATGGTCATGAAGAAACGGCTCATCTCGGGGTGCGTGATGGTGACCGGGCCGCCGGCTGCAATCTGCTTCTTGAAGGTGGGGATAACGCTGCCGTTCGAGCCGAGCACGTTGCCGAAGCGGACGGAGACGAATCGCGTGCAGCCGTTCTCGAGAGAGCCGACCAGAAGCTCGGCGACGCGCTTGGTAAGGCCCATGACGTTGGAGGGGCGGACGGCTTTGTCGGAGGAGATCATCACGAAGTCGGAGATGCCGTATTCGGCGGCGGCGACCGCGACGTTGGCGGTTCCAAGGATGTTGTTCTCCGCGGCCTCGAACAGGCTCGATTCCATTAGCGGCACGTGCTTGTAGGCCGCCGCGTGGTACAGAATGGAGGGCCGGTAGTGCTCGAAAAGCTCTCCCAGCCGGGCGGAGTTCTGGATGCTGCCGACTTCGGCATGGAAGGGAAGGTCCGGGAAAGCGGCGCACATTTCCTGCTGGAGGTGGAAAAGGGGCGTTTCCGCGGCGTCGAAGGCGACGATGGCGCGGGGTTCGAAGCGGGCGACCTGGCGGCAGATCTCGGAGCCGATGGACCCGGCGCCGCCCGTAACGGCGACGACCACGCCCTCAAGCCGGGCGCGCAGGGCGGACTCGTCGAGCGAGATGGGGACACGGCCGAGGAGATCCTCGACGTTGACGTCGCGGATCTGGGCGGCGAGTTGGTTCTTCTCGATCAACTCGCCCAGACTGGGAATGGTCTTACAGCGCAGGCCGGCTTCGTGGCAATGCTGGAGTATGGCGGTCATCTGGGGACCGTTGGCCGAAGCGATGGCGATCAGGACCTGGTCGACGGAATGGCGCGAGGCGATCGAGGAAAGGTCGGAACCGGCCCCGAGGACGGGGACGAGTTGGACGCGCATCCCCAGCTTCAGGGGGTTATCGTCGATGAAGCCGCAAACGTCGTAGGCCAGGCGCTGGTTGGAGCGGATCTCTCGAAGGAGCATGTCGCCGGCCCGTCCGGCGCCGTAGATCAGCACGCGCTTACCCTGGGATTCCGGCTTGGACCGCAAGGCATGGTCGCGGGCCATTCGGGAGAGCACACGAATTCCGGCGGTGGCGTTGACACAAAGGAGAAAGTCCACAAAGTAGACAGACCGGGGAAGGCCCGCCGGGGCGATCGTCAGAAGCAGGCAGGCAGAGAGGCTCGAGGCAATGAGGTTGCCCACGGCAACGCGAACCAGGTCGGGCAGGGACACGTATTGCCACCAGCCGCGATCGAGCTTGGCGAGACGGAACACGACGGTCTTGACGGCCACCCAAAGGCCGATGGCCCAGAACAAGTGGACGATCTCGGCCGCAGGCAGGGTGAACTCGAAGCGAATGAGGAACGCGAAAACACCGCTCAGCGCGAAAATCGGGATCTGGACGGCCCAGATCAGCGAGCGCGGTGAGCGCCGGGGGTCCAACCGATTCGCAAAACGGCCGATGGCTCCAGCAGTCATAGGATTAGGGAGTGGCTACGGAGCCCGCGTAGACGGGTCCGTTGGGTTTCCCGGCCTCGGCATCCTCGAAAGTGCGGAGCGGGGTGGCGCCGACCCACTGGCGGATCCGGTTGACAACGTACAGCTGGTCCTCGAGGGAGAGGCTGCTCGAGCTGGGCAGGCAGATGCCGCGCTGAAAGAGGTCTTCGGCGACCGTTCCGCCGTAACGCTCGGAGGAGGCGTAAAGCGGCTGGAGGTGCATCGGCTTCCACACGGGCCGCGATTCTACGCCGGCGGCGTTCAATGCGGCGATCACGTCGTCGCGGCTCGATCCGAAACGGCCCGCCTCGATGAGGAAGCAGCTGAGCCAGTTGGTGTGGAGGCCGTAGGTTGCTTGAGGCATAAGGCTGATGCCTTCTAGATCGGCGAAAGCGTCGCGATACCTTAGGGCGATGGCGCGGCGCTGTTCGACCCGAAGACCGAGGACCTCGAGCTGCCCCCGTCCGATGCCTGCCAGCACATTGCTGAGGCGGTAGTTATACCCAATCTCGGAGTGCTCGTAAGCGACGCCGCAGTCGCGCGCCTGGGTTGACCAGAAGCGGGCTTTCTCCACCCAGGCGGAGTGGTCCGAGACCAGCATGCCGCCGCCAGTGGTGGTGATGATCTTGTTGCCGTTGAACGAGAACGCTCCCACGTGACCGAGGGTGCCGGCCGGTTTGCCCTTATAGTTGGCTCCCAGGGCTTCGGCGGCGTCTTCGAGGACGCCAATGCCGTAGCGGAAGCAGGCTTCGAGAATGGGGTCCATGTCGGCGCACTGGCCGAACAAGTTGACCACCACAACGGCTTTCGGGAGCCTGCCGGCGGCCGCGCGGCGCTCGAGCGCGGAGCGAAGGATTCCGGGATCCATGTTCCACGTGGCATAGTCGCTGTCCAGAAAGACGGGCTCGGCACCGAGGTAGCGGACCGGGTTGGCGCTGGCGGCGAAGGTCAGGGTGGGGCAAAACACCTCGTCGCCAGGCCCCACGCCGAGGAGGCGCAGACCGAGGTGGATCGCCGCCGTCCCGCTCGAAAGCGCGACGGCTGGGAGACCGATACGGCACTCGAACTCGCGCTCGAAGGCGGTGAGATTCGGACCCGCCGTCGAGAGCCAGTTCGAGGCGAAGGCTTGTCTGACGTAGCCCTGTTCGGCGCCGCCCATGTGAGGGACGGAAAGGAGGATAGACATAGGTTCGATTTTTGGGCCTCAAGCGCGATAGAGCGGGAAGTACTCCGGCTTGGGCTGCCACGGAATCGCTTGCGCGGCCGCGAGTCTCTGGCGGGACTGAGTCAGCCGCTCGTACGCGCTGGCGTAGAGCACGCGGCATCCCAGCGCGAAGGGGACGCGCCCGTCAGGCGCGAACGAGAGCTTGTAACGGTAGATGCCGTCGTCGCGGACGTGCCCGCCCCCCAGGACGAACTGGGCCTTGCCTGCCGAACGCGCCCAACTCATAATCTCGACCTTGAGCAGGTCGTTAGGCCGGACCGGGAACCAGTCGGCATCGGTCCCTCCCAGAAACGAGTAGACCCTGTGGGCGGAGACCAGGACCAATTCCGCCGATACGACCGCACCGCCCGCTAGCGCGTAGAAGTAGGCGAACTGCCCCTTCAGGTCCTGGTGGATGCTCTCAAAATAGCTGCGGGGGAAGTAGTATGTCTCCTGGGCGTTGCGCCGGCTCATTGTGGAGGTGTAGATGGCCAGGAAGTCGTCCAGCCGGTCGCCTGTTTCATCGATCTGCACGCTCACCCCGCTGGCGCGGGCCTTGTTCACGTTCTTCCTGACCTTGTGCTCGAAATCCCGCCACAGTTCGTCTTCGCTCCCGATGACGCGCACTACGTTGTCCGAGAGCACCCGGCGTTCGCCCGGGTAATCGACTAGCGTCTCGGGGAACAGCGAGAGCCGCACCGCTTCCGAGACGACCGGCGACTGAGCCGCCCAGGCGTCGAATTCCGACCAAAACGCGCGCAAGCCCTCGGGGCTCCAGGCGGCGCCCCAACCGAACGGTCCGCCGTATCCATAAGGCGTCACGATATCGCAGCAGCCGCCGAATGAGGGGTCCCAGTACGGCTCCGTCTCGAGTGGGCGCAACAGGAACGGGTAGAGGACGGAGCTCCGACCGTCGGACGCGACGGCGCACAGCGCCCGGTCATGCGGTCCCGCATTGAGCCTCACGTAGTCCGGGTGAGCGAACACCTCCCGCCCGGGCCACTGCGCCCAGAAGTCCAGCCACTGCTCGCGGTCCCGAGCGTCGGCCGCATCCCAGATCCGAAGTCCTGCCGTCACGTCTTCCTCACACGGGCCGCCAGATCCCACACCATTGCCTCCAGATCCTCTGGGGAGGCGTCCTGGTGAACCGGCAAATTCAGAATCCGGGAGGCGACACCCGCTGCCGCAGGGAAGGCCTGGGGCGATATCTCGGAGATCAGGGTATGGTAGAGCGAAACGACGCCGAACCCGGCGGCGTTCATCTCGCGATAGATGCGGTCCCGCGAGCCGTTTCGGATCAGCACCGGATAGCTCTGCGGAAATTCCCCCGTACGTGGGGCCCCGCGGAGCGGCGTGACTTCCGGCCCCAGCTCGTTGGTCAGGCGGTCCAACAACGACGCGTTGGTCCGGCGCTTCTCCGCGATACGGGAGAGGTCGAAGTCCTGGGGCACCCGGCAGCCCTGCTCGGCCTGGAGCGTCCGGGCTAGCACCGATTGCGGGTCGTTGACGACGGCGGCGCCGCCCTCCTCGACCGGCAGTATCTTGTGAAACGAGTAAATGCATGCGTCCCCGAGACGCCCGCAGACTCCCCCCACGACGTCGCTCAACATAGCGTGAGCCTCGTCCTCGATGACGAAGGCGCCGCGCCGCCTTGCCAGAGCAACGGCTTGGGCGTACGCCGGATCGACGTATCCAAAGTAATGAATCAGCACCAGCACGCGAACCGAACCGCTGTCGAGCGCGGCCGCGAGCGAGTCGAGGTCGATATGGAGCCGCTCGTCCAACGCATAGAATCGGTGCCGGAGGCGGAGCGCAGCGATGGGATCGAACACCCCGGAGCCTTCCCTCGACGACCAGCCGACATAGGCCGGCAGCAAGACTTCGCCGCCGCCGATTTCGACGGCCTACAGAATCACATCGAAGGCGTTGCGCGCGGCCCGAAACGGGACGATGCGCCGGGCATAGCTATACGATGCCGCTCTTTTGGCAATCATGGGACAGCGAGGTCAGCAGGCCGGCGATTTCCGCTTCCATCCTGCGGCTCTTCGCCAGCACGCGAACCACTTGCGCCTCTGCCACCGAGCCGCCGGGCACGACGGCGAAAATACGCCGCCGGGGGTCCAGGCGCTCGAGCGCGGTGAAGACCGAGGGCGAGGCAACGGCTGCCGGGTCGGTGAGCCGGAACCACTCGTCCCCGATTCGCCCGGCGCGAAAGACGCCCCTTCGGGCGATCAGACGGAACTCGGAAAACCCGAACCGCTCCTGGCACAGATCGGCTTGCGGCAGGTCCTCAACGTAGGCTTCCTCCCCGGCGCCGCCCGGCGGCCGAAGATCGAGAAAATCCTTCGCCTCCGTGGCTTCGAAACCCAGGCGGCGATACCAGCCCATCGCGCGGGGATTGTCCTCCCGCACGTCCAACTCGATCCGGCCGGAGGTAACGCCCAAAGCCTTGAGCGCACTGAGGAGAAGTTGTGCGCCGACGCCTCGACCACGATAGGCGGGGAGCACGGCGATGTAGTTCAGAAACAGCGCGTTTGGCTGCCTGCGCAGTTCGGCAGCCCCGGTTTTGGCCCCGGCGCATTCGGCCACGAAGTACTTGCTCGCAGCCAGGGAATGCGGTGCCGCCAGTCGCATCCGGATGAACTCCGGCGCTCCCTTGGCCCCATAAATCAGGAGTCGCCCAACCTGGGAAGGGAAACTGCCGAGGAACAGCGCCGCAATCTCCCCGGCGTCCGTCGATTCGGCGAAACGTACTCTGACTTCTTTCACTTATCCCACCTGACCCAGTTCGAGTGCCGCCCGTTCCTCGTCGAGGTTCCGCATCGCCGAGCGTGGATCGACGATAACCTGTCTTGGCCTGACGAGCTGGGCGGCCGTCCGCAGGAGAATCTTTAGATCGAGCAGGAGGCTGGTATTTCGTACGTACCAGGTGTCGTTTCGAAGACGCTCGTCCCAACTGGAGAGGTTTCTACCGTTCACCTGCGCCCAACCCGTGATTCCGGGGCGAACCGTGAATCTGATCCGTTCGTCTTGGGTGTAGTAGGGCAGATACTGCATCAGAAGGGGCCTGGGTCCGACCAGGCTCATATCCCCGCGCAGAACGTTCCAGAGCTGGGGCAGTTCGTCGAGGCTGGTCTTTCTGAGGATGAGCCCGAGCTGGGTCAGCCGCTCGCCATCGGATGGTGGGGTGCCGGAGGCCTCCCTCATCGTCCGGAACTTTAGCAGCGTGAACGCCCTTCCGAGCCGGCCCGGCCGTAGCTGGCGGAAAAGTACCGGCCGGCCATCGCAAATGAGAACTGCCGCCGCGACCAAGCCCATGATGGGTAGCAGCAGCGCCAAGCCTGCCAGCGAGAGGCATATTTCCAGCGTGCGTTTCGAATCGAGCCCGGCGGAGGATCGAGGGATGCCCGCCGTCCGCGCCAATTCCCGGTATTGAGTCAATTGCTCGCTCCAGATCCGACCAGGCGAGAAATCCGCCAAGACCCGCGCGCGGCCGGCGAGGCCGTGCGCCCGCGCCAAAGCGGGATCGGTCAAGTAGGCGCGGATTGCCGCCGCAAGCGCCGGGGCGTCGCCCGCGGGCACGAGCGTTCCCGTGACGCCATCTGTTATGGCGTCAACACAACCAGTCACCCGGCACGCCACGACGGGCAGTTGCATAGCGGCAGCCTCCAGGGGCACGGCCGGAAAGCCCTCCCGGAAGCTCGGCAGCGCCAGAACGTCGAGGATGGCGTAAACCTCGGCTGGATCTTCGACTGTGTCGAACCGGATCCTGGGATCGGACCGCAATCTCTCGAGAACCGGCTCCGGCACGGCGTCTCCGCAGCGCTCAATCGAACCGGCCAGGAGCAGGTGGAGCGCCGGGAATTGAGACCGCAGGCTTTCCCATGCGGAGGCGAGCTCAACGATACCTTTATCCCGCACGATGCGGCCCACGAAGCCGACCACTTGATGGGACGGCCCGATCCCGTAGCGGCTTCGGATCTCGAGGCGCCGGGAGGGGGAGAAGCGCTCAGGGTTGAATTTCCCAGCGCCGTCAACGCCGTTCACCGAGCCGCGGCGGATCACGCGCACCTTGTCCGGCGCGCAGTTCAGTTCCGCAATGGCGATCTCCCGGATCGAGAGACTCACCGCTTGTACGCGGGTCGCCAGCCGGCATGCCAGGGCGTCCAAACGTCGCACGATCGCCGAAAGGGGGGTCGGCAGGGTTGTGTGCCGGGCACCGTGCAGGTGATAAATGCGCACGGGGACCGAGGCCGCCCAACTCGCGATCATCGCAAGAAGGCCGGCTTTGGGGGTATTGGCGTGGACGATTGCCGGGGCGAGTCTCCGAATTAAGAGGTACAGCTGAAGCAGGGAGACGAGGTCAGCCAGAGGCCGGATTTCGCGCTCGATTCGGATGGCGTGCGCCTGTGCGCTCTCGGCTTCGGCAAATCGGCCCAGCAGCGGGCCCGGTGACGAGACGGCGTGAACCTCCAGCCCGGCGGCCTGCATGTACCGGGCCTGCCCCGTGAAGAACCCCAGCGATTCAGGGACGGTTGTCACCAGGACCAGCCGCAGCGGTTCAGGCATGTGCGCTCGCCAGGGGCAGCCCGGTCTCCATCGGCAGCCGAGTCGCCAAGATGGACTCCACCACCGCGCGGGCCGCATCCGCCTCCCTCCGGCTTAGCGGCACGCCCCGGCGCGAAGTCAAGCGCTCCTGGACGCCTGCCAGCGTTGCCAGCCGATAGACCTCCTCCTTGGCGCGGCTCTGTCCGATCAGTGTGAGCGTCCGCCACCACCCCACCAGCGCGGGACCGTAACGGCGGAGAATCCGCCTATCCGTTCTACACGTCTCGGCGTATTTGCCGAAGTAATCCGGTCCGTTCCGGGGCAGGCCATAGAAGCAAAGCGCCTCCTGCAGTCTCGCAACCCGAATGGAGCCGAATGTCCGGGTCCACAGTTCAAAGTCTTCCGCCCGGCGATAGGCTGCATCATACGGGTGCTCGCGTAGCCAGCCCTTCCGCGCCATGCAAGCAGCGTGAAGCAGCCGGCGGCCACCCAGAAATGAATACGGCGATGAATGGAGCGGGCCCAGCCCCAGCCTGCGTTCCGCAGAGAGGTCGCCGTCGAATAGGATCATCTCGCAATCGACCACGTCGATATCCGGATGCGCGTCGAGGAAGGCAGCCTCCTTGCCGATTCGGTCGGGGTGCATCATATCGTCGGCATCCATCCGGGCGAGGTAGTCTCCGCGCGCAAGCTGGGCCATTTCGTTCAGTCTTGGGCCGCAGCCGAGGTTGCGGTCGCCACGCATGCGGCGCACTCGCGGGTCGGCTAGTCGTTCCACCAACGCCCAGGAGCCGTCCGTAGAGCCGTCGTCGAACAGCAGGAGCTCCCAATCGGTGAAAGTCTGTGCGAAGACCGACTGGAGGCAGGCCTCGAGGGTCGAAGCGCTATTGAAGATGGGGATGCAAATTGAGACGCGCACCATGCTAGCTCCTGCGCACCAGATCCGGGAAGCGCCACCGCAGGTCGCGCGCACGCTTCTGGCGCACCAAGACGGATGCGCCTGCGATGAAGCCCATGCAGACCCACCACTGCCGCTGATACAAAGCTTCGATGCCCATTGCGAGCCCGAACATGAATATGTGGCAGAACACCAGGCAGGCAATCAGCCGTTGCCGCCGCTTGTCGGCGGTAGCCCGGCGGGCAGAGAATCCACGCACGAGCACCCAAAATATGAGGCCGCAAGCCGACACCAAGCCCAGCGCCCCCAGTTCGGCAAGGCACCACAGAACAGAGTTGTGTACGATGACGCCGTGCCTGTTCGCGAAGGCCCCCAAGCCTCCTCCAAGGATGGGACTGTGCCAGAACATGTCAAGCGCGTCGCCAATAATCGTAAAGCGGCCCTCCACCTGAGTTGGGCGCTCCGCCATCGCGGTGACGGTTTTAAGATAGGACATCCCGTTCAGCAGAAGCGGCACCGAGACAGCACAGGCGCCTAGCGCTGCCATAACCAAGAGCCTGGCAGGGCGCAACAGCGCGGCAACGAGGACAGTGATCGCGCAGCCGAGCCAGGCGGAACGGGAGTAGGTCATCAACAGTCCGACGGCGAGGACCGCACTACAGACGAGGCCGAAGATACCGCCGACCCGGAACTTGTCGCGGCGATTTCCAGCCAGTTGGATGACCAGCGCCACCCCCAGCACGCCCCCGAACGCGTTCGGATCGATGAGAAATCCGCACAGCCTGCCAGTGCTTTCATTCATGGTGAGAGGCCCCAAGGCAAATTTCTCGACCGTAAAGAACGCCACCAGGGCCAGGGCAGCGTGGACGGTGGCTGCGAGGACGAATACCCTTAGGACGTGCTCGACTATGTCCCAGCCGCGGACCAAAGTAAAGAAAGCGTAGTAGGTTCCAAGGAGAACCAGAAAGCCCAGGTCTTTGTTGATCAACACAACGGACTTGAGGTCGCCGCTTGCCGTACTGACGAACGTCCCCAGGGTCAGGGCGAGACCGAGCGATACGTGCCAGCCGCTGATCCCGGTGCGGCTGAACTTCGTTCGATGTGCGAGGAAGAGCCCGAACAGGGCGACCAGGGCGAAGTCTGACGGCGCCAGGCGGAAGCTGTCGGAAAGACCGATCTGCACGGGCAGCAGCAGGATGTAGAGGTCCGCCAGAATCAGCTCGCTCCTGGTTGTCGCGCGGCGCGGACGGCCAAGGATGAGCTGCGGGGCACACGAGCCGAGCGCCCACACGGGCGGCCTCGATTGGATCGTGGAGACCGGGGCTGATGAAATGTCAGAGATCAACCGCAATTCGGACCAGCCTCTCCCATGGTCATGCCGGGGCGAGCGCCGACGGCCTCCCACGCCCGGACATTGCCGGGATCAGCGCTCGAAGCCTGCGAACGCGAGGACACGATCTCGAACACCGTCTGGTAGGCGGCCTGACTCCGGCGGATTTGCTCGCGAGTCGCATCTAACAGGGCGCCACGGAGACCGGCGCCGGCGTTCCAGAATCTCTCGAGTGCGGCGTCAACTTTCTCGGGAGCCGTCGGGTCGCTGAGATCCACCACTTGGCAGCCCGTACCAAACATATCCGCCAGCCCGAGAAGCTTGTCCGAGTAGTATAAGGAGTTGCACACCGCTACCACGGGTGTTCCTTGCGCAAGCGCGAAAACAGCCCCGTGGTAGCTTCCCGTTACGACGAGCCGGCAGCGCGCCACCCGGCGGGCGACCTCCGTAGGGTCGTCCATGCAGGGCTCTGCGCTGGAGAGCCGAACGGCCGCGGCGATCGCCCGATAGTCGTCCTCTCGCTGGTCGAACGAAATCGGGATGGCGAGGACTTCCAGGCCTCGGGCACCGGCGAAATCGGCAACGGTGCGCAGGGCCGAGGCAGCCAGCGGCTGGCGCATGTTGGCATAGTCGGCCAGACGCAGGCTCACACCCAGGCAATCACCCTCACCGGATTTGCGTTGGCTATACGCAAGCTCGAGCGCATCGTCTCCGGTGATATGAATCCGGTCAGCGGGGACCCCGAGTTCGCGCAACAGGGCGGGGCCTTTGCGGCACTCGCGGAGTCCGATAAAGTCCACGTGAGGCAGCACCACGCGCGCCCTGGAACGCAGGGCGGTATTCTGCATCGAGCCCATGCCCTGGCTGAACAAAGCGGTGGGCACGCCTGCCGAATGTGCGGCCGAGAGCAGATCGAGAACGGAGGCGGCGTGTTCCGGACAAGGATCGCAGGCCCAGCCGGCTCCGGACACGGCCACTAGGGAGAAGCTCCTGAGGGCCCTTTCCCACCTCCCTTCGCCGAGGCGCTCCAGGCTCGCAGAGAAGCCACCACGCGGGCTCCTGTCCGGCATCAGGCGATGTGTGGCGTCCCAGATCCGCTTCCAGTTTCGCGACGCAGCCAGTGCCGCGAGGCGCCGCAGATCCCAGCCGAGGCGCGTGGCGAACGGCAGACGATGCTGCGCGCCCGCCTCGCGGCGGTGGCGAGCGAGCAGTTTCTGGCGCGCCTGTTGCGAGACAGGCAGCACGGACGGGGCGTACCGCTGGAGACGGTCCGGCGCAGCCGTAAACGCAACGATCTCGGCCTCGGGCCAGTGACGCTCCAGCCGGGAGACGGTCGCCAGAAACATGGCCAGGTCCCCCATGTTGCGACAGGCGTAGCTGCCCGGCTCGACCAGAAGCCTCATGCCAGATCTCCTTGGGGTTCTCGATTCGACCACACGGGAACCCGGCGCTCGTTGGAGGTGAGCAAACGCCTGAAGGCAAACACCAGACCTGCGGCCAAAACTGCACCGAGACCAACCCGATAGGGCAGAGGAGCGCCGAAATAGGAGGCGGCTGCCGCCGTGAGAAATGCGCTCCACACCGCCAGCGCGCTGGGGGAGACCAGCAAGGGACGAGGTGCCAGCCGCCGCCGAAGGTAGAAGGGCAGGAAGACTACGGAGTTCAGCGCGTAGGAAACGAGGACGGCCGCCCCGAGGCCCTTGGCGCCGGCGTGGACAAAGGCCCATGCCCCGGCGACGAGCGTCGCCGCCCAGGCCCCGTTCGACCACGCGGCCCACCACATCAGATTATTGGCCGCCAGGGCCCGCAAGAGGCCGAGTTTGTACACGAGGATGGAAGTTGCCAGCAGGACCAGCACCAGCGTCTGAATGGAGCTTCCGGGTGGCATATTGCGCGCCGAACACCATGCCGATGATTTCGGGGAAGCACAGGAGAGGCAGGATGGCCACTGTGCCGAGTATCCAGGACGAGAGGATATTTCCTCCGCTCAGCCGCGCATCCGCCGATCCGCGCTCGGAACTCAGCATGGGCAACAGTGCGGCGCCGGTTGTTTGCCCGGCAAGAGAAATGGCGTCCTGGAAGCGCGAGGCGACCGTGAACACCGCCAGCTCGGTGTAACCTTGCGGCTGGTTGACGAGCAAGCCCCGGGCGAGCCAGTTAGGAAGGGCAACGGCCGCGCTGGCAAGGAAGGCTGGAGCTGAGTAACTCCACAGGGTCGGCCATTCGCGGCCCAGCCCGCGATACGAGATGCCGATGCCAAACCGGGCCGTTTGCGATCGGAGCGCCATGTGATTGACCAGGAGTGCGACGGCCGCGGCACCGGCCAGACCGCACAGAGCCCCGCGCAGGCCCCAAACGAGGACACCGCCCGCAACCAGGGTAAGATTAGCGACACCTCGGAAGAGGTTCGTGTGCGCGATCGAGGAGAAGGCCTCGAAGCCCGCCAGGGCGCCGGCCTGCACACCGTCGATGGCGCTCAGAAAGAGAATCACGCAGCCGATCCGGATCTCCGGAACCAGGTGCGGGGCGTTCAGCGCATGACGCGCGAGAAAGGGCGACCACCAGGCGAGGACGGCGGCGGCGGCAGCCCCTGTGCCGACCGCTACGCTCAGCGTGAGGCCGATGATTTCCCCGGCCCTGACCGGCTCCGACCGCCGGTACTGGGCCACATGCTTCGTGGCTGTGATCCCCAAGCCCACGCCCGCCAGAACGCCGAACATGCTGACGGTGCTCAGGATCATTCCCAGCTCGCCGAATTGGGTTTTCGACAGAACGCGAGCGGCGATGGCGTAGGAGACGAATGCCATGCCCTGCGAGAGCACGGCGGCCAGCACGGACCAGAACGCGCCCCGGATGAACCGGCCCCGCAGGGAGTCGGCGGGTAGAGCGACCTCGATTCTGGCGTGAACGGTCTTGCGCAGGCTCGCCAGGCTGGGGCTCTCCGCGCTTTCCTTGGGAACGGTGAGCCTCATTCGCTCTCTTTCGAAGCGTAATGCTTGTAGTACTTATTACCCTTTCCGTAATACCCGTAGTAGTAGTAACTGTCACTGAGCTCGTGCGTAACCTTGTTTAGCACCAAGCCGACCACGTTAGCGCGGACGCGCTGCAAGGTCGCCAGGACCGAGCCGATGGCCTTGCGGTTGGTCTGGCCGGCGAGGCTTACGACGACCACGCCATCCACGGAGGTCGCCATTTGAAGGGACTCCGAGAAGCCCAGCAGCGGCGGGGCATCGAGGATGATGAGGTCGTACTCCGGTTCCGCCTCGCTCAGAATCCTGGGTAGCCCGGTGCCGAGCAGTCCCACCGCGCGACGCGAGACCGGACCGGCGGTGAGGATGTCGAGGTCAACGACGCCATCCACATGCGTGAGTTTTTCCCGCCACTGCATTCCGTTCGAGAGGATGGTGGAAAGCCCGGTATCTCCCGTGAGGCCTAGCGTCCGGCCAACCGAGGGACGGCGCAGGTCGGCATCGATGAGCAGCGTCTTGAGCTTCTGCTCGGCGTGGGCCATGGCCAGGTGAACGGCCGCGGTGGTCTTGCCTTCGCCCGGCGTGGCGCTGGTCAGCAGGATAGTTTTCAAAGGCCGCTCGAAGTTCCCCAGCAGGATGGAGCTGCGGAGCGTGCGAACGGCTTCGTCGAAGGAACGGGAGGCCTTCGGATCTTCCGTAGACACCAGCGAGCCGATGGGTGAGTCGGCTTTGATGAGCGCCGCTGAGGCGGCGGTCCGCCGCGCGGCGTTAAGGACCTTCCTCTTCCAGTCCTTCACGAGCGGGAGCGAGCCGATCACCTCGGTGCCGAGAAGGCGCTGAGCCTGATCGGGGTCGCGGATGGTGTTGTCGAGCACGTCGCTCAAGACCGCGGCACCGACAGCCAGGACCGTCGAGAACAGGAACGCCAAGCCCAGATTCAGGGGCAGGTTGGGAAACACCGGTTTGTCGGCGGGCCGGGCGAGGTCCGCCAAGCGGATGGAGTTGTTCTGGAAACCGGCGTTGATTCCGGCTTCCTTGATCTTCGTAGTTAGTTCCTCGTAGAGTTTCTTGTCGGCCTCGGCTTCGCGTTTGAGGGACTGATACTCGTAGGAGCGAAGGTTCAGCGCATCATACTCGGCCTTGGTCTGGGCAACGGCGAGCCGCAGCATTGCCTCGCGATGTTGGGCTTCGCGGTACTCGATCTCGACGCGGCGGGTGATGCTGGAGCGGACGGAATCCAGTTGCTGCCGGATCTGGGCGACCTCGGCGGCGGCCTTGCGGTATTCGGGATGGTTGGCGCCGTATTGGGTCTTGATCTCAGTGAACCTCTGGTCGGAGTCTTCCAGCTTGTCAGTGAGACGCTTCAAGGACTCGCCCTGGGTGGAGACCTGGGCGGCCTCGAGCTCGCCGTTACGAACGGACGTGTAGCCGGCTTCCTTGCGGACCCGGTCAGTCTGGGCGGTGGTGTAGTCGGTGTTGAGTTGGAGAAGGCGGGCGGAGAGAATGCTGGTCTTCTCCTCCGGGTTGATCACGTTCAACTCGCGATCGAACTTGGCCAAGGCCTCGCTCGAACGCTCCATCTTGGCCTTCAATTCCTCGAGCTGCTTCTCCATGAACTGGGAGAGGCTGGCGGAGGACCGGAAGCGAATGTCGTAGGTATGGAGGATGTACGAACTCGCGATAGCGTTGGCGACGTCGGAGGCCAGGTCCGGATCGGGCGAGCGGTAGCTGATGAGCAGGAGATAGGTGTTGGACGGGCGGCTGACTCTGAGTTGACCGAGCTTCACGGGCGCATTCTGAGACCTGGTGGAGGGCAGCTTGCCCGCGTCGTCTGCGGTCTTCAGATGAAACTTGGCGACGACGGGGCGGAGGACGGAATCGGACTGGATGAGCTTGATCTGCGTGGCCAGGAACTGGTCGGCGTCGGCGGTGGGGTATTGGGTGGCCTCCTGCCCCAGAATGCCGGCAGGCATCCGGCGATCTACGTCGAGGGCGGCGGTGGATTCATAGATCGGGGTTAGGCGCTCGGAGACGATGAGCGTTGCCAGGACGCACGCCACGACGAAGATTAGAATCTTCCACCGATGGCGGCTCAGGATCCAGAGATAGTGGGACAGCGGAACCGGGAGTTCCTCGGGCTCGGTATCGGCGCCGAACCAGTTCGGAGGGGCGACGGGGTAGTTCATCGGGACGGCGGGCAGGCAGGCCGCGGCTGGCGGAAGCTGGGTCAGAGAATTGCGTGTGTTCGACATAGGATTATCAGTGTTCGAGTCGGTCCATCAGTGGGTGTAGATGATGACTCCCGAGGCAGTGGCGGCTCCGAACCCGGCCAGCTTCTCCAGCAGGGAAAGAGCGGCGCGGCGCCCGGAGTTATCTGGGATGTACAGAATATCGTTCGCCAGCAAGGTGACATCGCCGGTCTGGCGCCGCATGATCTTCTGCAGCTCGATGGGGAGCTCGTTCTTGTGGCCAGTGCGATCGTCGCGGCGGATGATATAGGCCGTGCTGGCGGCGTAGGGCAGGAGGCCTTCCGAGAGGGCCAGGGCCTTCAGGACGGTTGTTTCATCGTCGTCCTGAAGGGGGAAGGAGCCCGGTCTCCTCACATTGCCAACGATGAAGATCTTGCCGAGCACCGGCACGCGCACCTGCTCGCCTCCGTAGAGCGAAAGATTGACCTCGGGATCGGACGCATCGATGAGCGACTTGACGGAGATGCGGCGCGTGAGGGAGATCGGGGCACCGTCGGGGCCGGCCTGAGTGTGGCTAACCAGAATCTCGGGCCCGGCTTCCGGGGCCAGGCCGCCCGCCCGGGTGATGGCTTCGAGAAGGGTGACGTTGCCCGTCGCCTGAAACGTAGTGGGATTCTTCACGGAGCCGGCCACGCTGATGGGACGGCTGTCGTACTCGACGACGGTAACGGCGACGTAAGGCGAGACCAGAATCTCTTCGGCCTTGAGTGCGGCGGCGATGGAGGTTTCGAGCTGAGCCGGGAGGAGGCCTTCGGCACGCACAAGCTGCCGCAGCATGGGGAGGCGGATGTTGCCATCGGCGCCGACGCGGACGGTTCGCGTGAACTCGGGCGCGCCGTATACGGAGACGGCGATCAGGTCGTTGGCCCCGATCTTCTGAGCGGGCAGATTAGCGCCGCCGGTTTCCGTGATCTCCTGCGGGCGGACTTCCGGCCAGGCAGAGGGACAGAGCAGGACCAAAACGGCGAACACCAACGGGACTCGATGCATGGGCCTCCTTTTCGATCGAAATGGGCTAACGAACCGTGCGGACCGGCCTGAGACTGCTGACTAGCTCGGCGAGAACGCTGTCCACTCGAGACAGCTTTTGTCCAAAGGTGTCGAGCCGGTTCTGGAGTTCATCGGGGCCGCCGGCACCGCGAAGACGTGCGAATTCAATAGTTGCCCGGCGGGCAAATTCGGAGAGGTTCTGGCCGCATTCGGTGCGGCAGGCGCTGCAAACAGCGTCGTATTCCTGTTCGTTCACGCGAAAGTTGATGATCCGCGTGCGCGGGCTGGACAGCGGAAGTTTTGGCATTGGTGGACCCGAATCGCCATGTTTCGAGGCGCCTTGAACATCGCGGCGTCCGTCGGCCTATTTGGACGCAGCTCACGCTCTGTCGGTCCCAACTGGCTTCGGCGCCGGAAACCTGAACGACCCGGTCGCCTCGCTCCGAAAGAGCCCGAAAGCACCCCTTACAGGAGTATCGTGAGTTCTCTTTGGCCCTTTTCTCAGAAACGAGCCGCTCGCCACTGCATGACGACTATGACCGTCATTCGAGCCTGTACATTATTCGGTTGGACGGAGCGGATGCTTTAGGGGGTGTCGGGTAGGAAAGCGGGCTCGCCCGAGAGCACGACGCGCCGCATACGGAGAAATACGTAGCGCCCGGATGCGGCTCGACGGAACGTCAAGCACGCCTTCCGGGCGTGGCGAAGCAAAGACGGCACATAACACGCACCCCGCGGTGGCGGGGTGCTCGGAGAAGGTTCTCCCCTCATAATTCCTGGCGGCAACACCGCCGCCAGGTTGCTTCCGGTGGCCCGACGTGCGGCCTTACTGCGCGCTGATTGTTGACTTGGGCGAGCCGCTGGTGGCAGCGATGGCAGCGACGGTACCACCCACCGCGGCGACCGCGACACCGGCGATCACCGCCTTGGAGTGGGGAACACCGCCGCGCTTGCCCGCTTTGGCGATCTCGCGGATCTCTAGAACCCGGATCGATTGCGGGGAGCCGGCAGCCGTTGGAGCGCCGGCATTGATGGTCCCGCTGACCTCCACGCGCTTTCCGACGTACTGATCCAGCTCGGTACCGGCGAGGGCGTATGTGACAAGGGTCGTTTCGTCGGTGAGAAGGAAGGCGCCGTTCTTCGCTGCCAGGATGCCCACCAGCTTCGAAGGACCGGCCGCACCGCTGGCGCTTGGCTCGAGATCGAGGGCGGTTCCCGCAATGACTTTGGCGATCAAAGCGCCATCGAGCCCCGAGATACGGGCGCTGCCGGCTAGGGCCGCTACCTCAATGCGGGATGTACCGCTGTAGGTAACAGCCAGGCGGCTTTGGGGGGAATCGGGCGCCACACGGAGGCCCAGGGCCTCGACGGCGTATCCCGAACTGGCGCTCATCTCGGTTTGCCCCTTATCGAGGACCAGCCGGTCGGGGTGCACGCGGGCCTGGGACTGGGCGCCCAAACGGAGACGGGCCCCGCCACGAAGCGCTAAATCCGAAGAGACGACGCCGGTTTCGATCAGACTACCATCGAAGAGCGTCGTGTTGCCGTAGACGTTGGACTTGTCGATCTGAAAGGATCCATTGGCGACGGCGGTGCCGATCGCCTGGTTCGCACCGAAGGCCGAGGCTACAGCGATGGCACCGATGCACAGAAAGCGAATATTGAGCATGTCATAACTCCTTGCAAGAAAATTGTATCTCGGTTATTAGTTATTATGCAAGTAATATAACGATTTTTAAGTAAGTGTGACACACTTGTAAAACGATAAGTAATGTTGATGACTTACTACGAAGAGCTGGGCCTGGACGATACGGCTACGGCGGAGGAAATACGCCGCGCGTACCGCAAGCTGGTGACGCTCTTGCATCCCGACTATCAGCAGGACGAGACGCTCCGGCGGATTTGCGAGCGGCAGTTGGCCAGGATAAACGGCATAGCGGAGATCCTGGGCGATCCGGAGCGGCGCCAGGAATACGATCTGCGGTTGCAGCAAGAAGAACGCAATCGAGCGCCGGGATGGCGCAGGGTAGCGCAGGCTCGGGAATTCATCGGACGTCGAAGCTTAGCGGCGCGGGTGTGGGCACTGGCAGCGCTGGCGGGGATGACGCTGATGGCTCTGCTATTCCGCTGGAGTGCGGTTCCACCCGGCGATGGCCCGTACCGGACCCAGGACAGCGGCGAGCGCACCCTGGCGGTGACGCATGGCACACCGTCCGCCGAGGTTGATCGTAGGCGCGCGGGAGCCGGCGACAGGTCCGAGAGGCCCCGTGGCCCCAAGGCCTCTCCCAGGCCCGTTTCGGCGAAAGCGAGCAGTCCCGGTGGAGAGATCGTCGCAGAGCCGGTTCCCAACATTCCGAAGAGCGAGCCGCCGCCGGTTTCCGGAGCCGTCAGCGAGGCGCCGGCGCGCGCGATCGCGGTATCGGCGGCGAATCCCGAAGAAGCCGCCACCGAGCCCCGCCAGGAGCAATCTTATTTCGCCGGCGACTGGTTCTTTCTGCAGAGCGCCAACAAGGCCCCTGCCGCGCTCTATCCGCCTGAAATGATCGAAATGACCATCACGGAGGCGGATGGTGTGCTGCGCGGGAAGTACCGGGGCAGGTACCGGGTGGCGGACCGGCCTATATCTCCAAACGTGAACTTTCAGTTCAGCGGTCCCGCCGGACCGGGAGACGATGTGGAGCTCGAATGGAGCGGTGCGGAGGGAGCTGAAGGCCAAATCCGGCTAAAGGTCATGACGCCGCTGTCGATGGCGGTGAACTGGTGGGCAACGCGGAAGGGCGGGCTCGACCTGACGTCAGGGACCGCGGTGCTGATTCGGGCTAGAGAACGATGAAGGAGAAAATGGCCGCTTCGAGTGGGAGGCTAGGAACACGGCGGGCACGGCAGGCGCTGCTGGTCGCGGTCGCGCTGGGATCGGGTGCGGGCGCTTACTGGTCGGCGCGGCTGGCTTATGCGGAGTTGCTCTACGGCCGGGGAACGCCGGCAAGCGTAGAGCGTGCGGCCGTCCTTGCGCCCGGCAACGTGCAATGCGACCGGCGGAAGGCGGAACTAGCCGAGGCCCCGGGGCTGAATCCGGCGAAGGCGGAGCGAGCGCTCCAGGCCGTCCTGCGGGCCCGGCCGCACGATTCCGAGGCGCTGATTGCGTTGGGGCTGCAAGCCGAGGCGCGGAGCAATTTCGTGGCAGCCGAGCGGGACCTGGTGGAGGCGGCAGGGCACGACAAAGGTTACGATCCGCGCTGGAGCCTGGCGAACTACTATTTCCGCCGCGAGGACGGCCGGAACTTTTGGAAGTGGGCGCGCGCGGCTTGCGAGATGGCCTACGAGCCCACACCGCTGTTCCGGCTGCTTTGGAACCGTACCGACGACGCAACGGAGATCCTCGATCGGGCCATACCGAACAGGCCGGAGATTCTGCGCCAGTATCTGGCTTTTCTGATGGACGGGCCGCAGTGGGAGTCCTCGAGCGCGGTGGCGAAGCGGATTCTGGAGCGTCCGGAGGTTCAGGACGTCCCCTTGCTGATGGCGTACTGCGACAGGCTGCTGGCTGCGAAGCGCGGCCGGGACGCGCTCGATCTGTGGAACGCCCTGGCGCTCCGCGGGCTGATCGCATTCGGACAGGCCGAACCCGGACGCGGGCCGGTCAACGGCGCCTTTCGGACGCCGCCGGGGGGCAGCGGATTCGACTGGAGAATCGCGCCGGTGGAGGGCATAGAGACGGCCCAGGATCAGCCTGGACTGCGGCTCTCGTTCAGCGGAGACGAGCCGGAGGCGTGGGAGCCGCTTTGGCAGTACGTGGTTCTGAAGGCCGGAACGCGGTATCGAATGGCGTTCCAATACGCCTCGAGCGGCGTCGAGCAAGGCTCGGGGCTGCGGTGGCGCGTGGTGGACATCACAGGCCACCCGGAAGTGGCCGCCGAATCGGACGAACTATCGCACGAAGGTTGGGGGGATGGCTCGGTAGTCTTCACGACACCGACTGGCATGCGCCTGGGGCGGCTTGTTTTGACTTACCGGCGGGCTCCGGGAACGACGCGGATCCAGGGATCGATCCGGCTGCGCAGCATTGCTCTGGGGCGGGCGGAATGACCTTCGATAACGCAGGGCGAAAGGTCGTCATCGCACTTCTGTTTCTGGCGGTGCTGACGAGTTGGGTTCCGGGCCGTTCGTTGCTTTTCCTGTTCGATGGGGCCGTCTTCTCGCTGGCCGCCGCCTGGGCGTTCACGGAAGCCGGCCGGCAGGGGCCCATCGCGCGATCGTTTCCGCTGGCGCCGCTGGGCGGAATCGTCCTGTGGGGACTGGTTCAACTCGCGACCGGGAGCACGGTCTACCGCTTCGAGACATGGGTATCGGTGCTCGATTGGTCGGCTCTGTTCGCGCTGTTCTTCCTCTCTCTCCAGTTCTACCAGGACCCCAGCGCCCGCGCCGGGCTGCGGACGGCTATGCGGTACTTCGGCTTTGTGGTGAGTGTGGTCTCGGTGGTCCAGCTATTGACGTCCGAAGGGAAGGTATTCTGGCTGTTCCCGACCCGGTTCGCGGAACTCCCCGTTGGCCCCTTTCTCAACCGCGACCACTACGCGTGCTTCATCGAACTGGTGCTGCCGCTGGCGGTTGTGAAGGCCTTCTCGTCCAGGCGAAACCCGGCGGCCTACGCGGCGATTGCAGCAGCGATGCTGGCGTCGGTAATCGCAGGAGCGTCACGCGCCGGGACCATCGTAGTAACTCTCGAAGCGGGCGTGGTCTCGCTGGCGATGCTTTGGGGCCGGGGGCCTGGAGGCGGCAGAAGACTGGCGGGCCTCGTCCGCCTGCTCGCACTCGCCGGGATCTTCACGGCGGTGGTGGGGTGGGAGGTGGTGTGGCAAAGATTCCAGGAACCGCACCCATTCAAGTACCGCCGGGAGATGGCCATTTCCACGGCCGCCATGCTACAGGACCGGCCGTGGATGGGGTTCGGCCTGGGCACTTACGAATCCGCATATCCCGCCTATGCGCTTTTCGACGCCGGCGCGACTGTGAATCATGCGCACAACGACTGGCTTGAATGGGCGGCCGAGGGCGGAATCCCATTGGCCGCTGCGCTGGCCGCGATCGCACTCTGGAGCGCCCGGCGCGCCTGGCAATCTCCATGGGCAGCCGGCGTCGTGTTTGTGTTCCTGCACGCCGCTGTGGACTATCCCCTGCATAAACCCGCCATCGCCGCGTGGCTCTTCGTGCTGCTGGGAGCCATGGCAGCCAAGGCCAACGGGGCCCGCGGCCATCAGAAGGCCAACTGAACCACCTGGCGCTCGCCCTGGTAGGAAACCACTTTGTCGGGGCTGTCGGTAACCTCCACGCCGGTGCCGTGGCCCTTGCCTACGATGACCACGTGAAAGGTGCGGGTCTTCAACATTCCGGGGAACGTTCCCTTTCGAGCATCGATTTCGAGCCTGCGCCGGCCGTCATCCCAGTGAAACCCGATCGTCGCATACACGCCTTTTTCGTAGTCGTAGTTATCGTTCTCGTCCTCGTATAACGTGAAGCTGCCGTCGGCCCCGGAGTAAATGCGTAACTCGATCGGGTCGGCCGGCTTCTCGTCGGCGTATTGCACGAACGGACCCATCGGCAGGATCGACCCCGACCTCACCATAAGCGGGATCTTATCGATGGGCGCATCCATGACGACGCTCTTGCCGCCCTCGATCTTCGCGCCCGTCCAGAAATCGGTCCACTGTTGGCCGGCGGGAAGGTAAACGGTCCTGGTCTTCTCTCTGGGTTCGACGACCACTTCCCGGGCGTGAATTTCCGGAGTCTTCCAATACACCTGAGCCCGGAAGGCGCCTAAGACTGCATTCGAGGTTTCGAACGCGAAGTCATATTCCTTGCCTGCCACGAGGTTGACGGGAACGGTCCAGGACTCCATCGAGTCGTAGTTATGAGGCAGCTCCTTGCCGTCCAGATACACTCTCCTCGGGCCAAAGCTCTTCAGGTTGAAGCGATGCTTGCCGGTCTCGGCAGGAATCAGCTTGCCTTCCCAGCGCATGGAGAACTTGGGGCCTGTAATAAAGCCCGGCCAGCCCGTGTACCAGTACAAGTTAATATCGGGCTCGAGGCCTTCGTGGCACAACTGCTTGAACTCCGCGTCGCAGTAATACTTGACGGCCAGTCCCGGCTTCCCGTCCTTCGTCTTGAAGTGCTCGGGTGTAACTAGAACTCCATCGTCGGGGGGCCGGTGGTACATATAGTCAGTTACAGGGGAGACCATGATCGCCGGGCCAAACATAAACTGATCGTCGATCGAATACGTCTTTCGGTCGGTCCCGAAATCCATCGGCAGGCCTCGCATGATGGAGTACCCGTCGTGGGTCACCTGCCAGGCCAGCGAATAGATGTAGGGCAGGAGCCGGTATCTCAGGTTGTCGAACTTCACCAGAACGGGGCTGTAGTCACCGAATTCCCATATCTCGCGCGGGGTCTCCGAGCCATGCGACCTGAAGATGGGAGAGAACGCGCCCAACTGGAACATACGCGTGTACAGCTCCTGGTACGCCGGATCCTTGCCGCCGTTCGAGAACACGCCTCCCTGGCATCCAAGCGAAAACGCCCCGATATCGAAAGTCCAGTAAGGAATGCCGGACATACTGTGATTGACTCCGGCGGAGATCTGTTTGCGATAGACCGCCCAACTGGCCCCGATGTCTCCCGACCAGGTTGTCGCCGCGGCGCGCTGCTGGCCGGCGAAGGTGGATCGAGTAAGAATGTAGACGCGTTTCCGATCGGTCTCTTTCCGTTGGTTGTTATAGACCGCTTCCGTGATCTCCAGCGAGTAAGGATTGAGATATCTGGCGAAAGAGCCGAGGTGGTTATTCTCGACGCGTTTCATCTCGTATTCCTCGCTCTCCTTCGTGAGCGCGTTGACGATGTCGGGCTCGGTCGAGTCCATCCACCAACCGTCGATACCCTTGGAGAACAACCCGGCGCTTGCGTATTTCCAATACAAGTCGTTGGCCGCTGGGTTATGGGCATCGAAGTACCGGAAGCCCGCCCAGCCCACGGGCGAATACAAATACCCGCGGCGTTCCATGTCCTTGTAAATCGCAGAGGCGGGCCCGAGGCCGGCCCAGATGGAAATCATGATGTGGAAATTCTGCCGGTGTAAAAGGTCGATCATTTCCTTCGGATGGGGATACTTCGATCCGTCGAAAAGCATCGCGCCCCACATATCGTTGCCGCCCCAGTAATTCCAGTCCTGAATGATGTTATCGATCGGGATCTCGCGCTTGCGGTATTGGGTCGCGATGTCAAGTAACTCGTCGCGGCTCGCGTAGTGCTCCTTGCTCTGCCAGTAGCCGTAAGCCCACTTACCGTACATCGGCGCCTGCCCGGTAAGCTGGCGGTATCCGGCGATGGATTGGTCCATCGAAGGGCCGAACAGGAAGTAGTAATCGATGTTATCGGCCACTTCGGACCAAAACGACGTCGTTTCCGGGCTGTCGGCGAAGATCGTCTTCGAGTAGTTATCCCAGAAGATCCCGTACCCCGCGGTTGAAACCAAAAAAGGAGTGACCGCCTCGGTGTTGGACTGCACCAGCTTCACGGTACGTCCCCGATAGTTCATGTAGCCGGCCTGGTGCTGGCCAAGCCCGTATACGCCCTCCTCCGGCGTCAGCCGGAAACTCTGCTGGACGTTGAACGCGGCCTTCTCGCCTGCGATTTGACAGGGAGTGAAGACTGCCCTGCCCCGTTCTTCGAGGATAGGCCGGCCGCCGCCGTCGAGAAACCGAATCGCCCCATCGCTCTTGGTCAATTCGAGCTTGACCTGCGGCGACGTGAGAGTAACCTCCGCGGCGCCCTCCTCGAAACGGACGTCCAGATCCGGCAAATCCTTCTGAATGACCGACAGGCTGGCCTTTTGCGCCGTGCCATCGGCTGGCCACTTCACCACGCGGACCGTGCTCTGAGAGTAAAACTGCACCCTCACATTCAGATTCCCGGTCGTCAGTTGAACGCCGTTGTGGATGCGCTGCACCCTCTGGCATACGGCCGGCAATGCGCCCACGGCGAGCGCGGAGCACAGGGCAATCGCCCGCGAGGCGGAGGTGAGGGGTTTCATCGTCCCGGGTCCTTTCTGGTGCTGCTGGATGCTGCGAACTAGCCAGTATACTCTCTGCGCTGAAGTTCGCGCTCCGGAACGGAATGCGGAACGAAATGCGGCGTGGATCGCTTACGCGTGCCTTGCCAGGTAGAGCAGGAAGCCGAGAATGGACGCCGGCAGCGCCAGCTTCCAATAGAGGCGCGCGAGCTTGGTCCAGGGCGCGAACCGCGGCGCGACCTCGCGCGCCTCGCGCCGGACGCCAATCGCGACACGGTCCTGATGCCGAAGATCCCAGGCGATCTCACGCGCGCTTGCGTAGCGCTTCCCAGGGTCCCGCTCGAGGGCGCGGCAGACGATCTCTTCGAGTTGCGGGGAAATGCCGGGCTCAATCTCGCGAGGGGGGATGGGATCGCTGACCAGGCGTCGATTCATAATGACGAGCGGGTTGTCCCCGGCAAACGGCACCGTCCCCGTCAGCATTTCGTAGAGGATGACTCCCAATGCGTAGATATCGGAGCGCGCATCCCCACGCTTCCCCCGCACTTGCTCGGGCGAGATGTAGTCCGGGGTCCCCATCACCTCGGAGAGTTTGCCAAACGTCAGCCGACGGGCTCCGGCTTGGCCGGCCGTTCCAAAATCGACGAGCTTGATGCGGTCCTCGGTATCGAGGAAGATGTTTTCCGGCTTCAGATCGCGATGTACGGTCCCGCGGTCATGAAGGTACTCGAGCGCCTCGCAGAGGCTCAGTGCGATCCTCACGGCCCGCTCGGCTGGAAGCTGGCCCCGCTCCGCCAGGACGTGGCGGAGCAGTTCTCCGTCCACCCACTCCATCACCAGGTAGACGCTGCCCCGGTCGTCGTCTGCTAGCCCTTTCACGACCGCGGGATGATCCAGCTTCTCGCAGATTTCCCGCTCGCGGCGAAAGCGTTCGAAGAAACGCACGTCACCCTCGACTTCGGGGTGCGGAATCTTCACGGCCACCCGCCGGCCGGTTCGTGAGTCCGTCGCGCGGAAGATGCACGCCGTATTCGTGTTCGCGACGAGCGCCTCGATGGAGTAGCCGTCTAGTTGGCTGCCGGGCTTGAGAGAAGGCATCCTATTCCCCCAGCCCGAGCATATGCCGCCAGACATGAGGAATGCATAAAGAAGGCGTTAGGAAGTTATGTGCCTTACGGCGTCGGATAACGCGAACCTCACCTCACGTGGGCGTGGTTTCGCCTGCGGCCAGGCCAACAGTGGCGTCCCGAATCGCCTGGCGGAGTTCCTCCGTGGCGATGGGCTTGGTGACATAGCCGTCCATCCCCGCCTGCAGGCACATTTCGCGGTCGCCCTTCATCGCGTGGGCGGTCATGGCGACGATCGGAATGTGGTGTCCAGCGCCGGCTTCGAGACCGCGTATGGCCCGCGTGGCCTCCAGGCCGTCCATTTCGGGCATCTGCACATCCATCAGGATCGCGTCGAAACCGCCTTCACGGAAGCGTTCAATGGCCAACCTGCCGTTTTCGGCGGTGACAACCCGGTGTCCCTGGCCTTCGAGCATGCGCGTGGCGATTTTCCGGTTGATGCGGTTATCCTCGACGAGGAGGATTCGCAGCGCCGGCTCGGGCGCGAGTGGAGACGCCGAGCCATCTGCACCTGCGGCGGCCGGAAGCGGAAGGTCGCCGGCCGTGGCGGCCCTGAACTGAGCCGTGAAGTGAAAGACACTGCCCTTTCCCGGTTCGCTCTCGATCCAGATCCGGCCACCCATCATCTCAACCAGACGGGCGCAGATAGCCAGGCCCAAACCGCTGCCTCCATACCTGCGCGTGGTTGAGCCATCAGCCTGCCGAAACGGTTCGAAGATCAGGGATTGCTTGTCCTTCGGAATTCCAATCCCGCTATCGCTGACCAAAAAGTGGATATCCGCGCCGAGCGGCTCAGCACTCACGCCGATCGCTCCCTGAGAGGTGAACTTCACCGCGTTCCCCAACAGGTTGACCAGAACCTGCCGCAGACGCGTCGGATCTCCGCGCACCCATTCCGGAATGGCAGGATCGCATTGAACCTTGAGCGCCAGGTTCTTCTCGACCGCCCTGGAAGCGATCAGTCTGGCCGACTCCTGAAGGATCCGCGGCAGCGAAAACGGCACGTCCTCCAGGTCCATTCGCCCGGCCTCGACTCGCGAGAGGTCCAGGACGTCGTTCAACAGGTCCATGAGTGAGTGTGCCGAGGTCAGCGCGTCGTCCAGGCAGGCGCGCCGGTCGGCCTCCGAGTCTGTCCTCAAGACCAGGTTCAACATCCCGAGGATGCCGTTCATCGGGGTGCGGATCTCGTGGCTGATGTTTGCGACGAACTCGCTTTTCGCGCGGCTGGCCGCCTGCGCAGTTTCCTTCAGCGACGCCTCTTCCTTGAGCTGCGTCTGAATCAGAACCGTCTGCCTGCGCACGCGGCGGCGCAGGAAGAAGACCCAAACCGACGTCACCAGGAAAGACAGAGCCATCACGGCGATCACTTGCGATCCCGTCCGCGTGGTCCACCAGGGAGCATCGCGCAGGACTGCCATGTCCGCCCCCGACCGCATACGCAGCCGGAAACCCGCAGGCATCGGTACGACGCGCGCCTCTTCGATCTGGACCGAGCATACGCCCGTTACTCGCACCCGGGCGCCATTTCGGGGCCACGAGAGGTGTCCGAGGGCCTGATCGAGATAGGCGTGGAAGGTGGTATTCCCGGCCTGTAAGACCAGGATCTGGTCGGTGAAGGTGGTCAGGTGATCGATCACAACTCCGTCAATCTCGACCAGGCGCGAATCGTACTGGCCCTCCATGGCTTCTGCGGCCGTCAGGCGAGCGGGATGCTGGGGGAGATGCGCCGGCGACCGCCGCACCTCTGCCCGGTCGAGCACGGGAGCGAGCGGGCCGGCGATGGCGAATCCGATGGCGTCCACCACGTCCCCCGGCTCGACCGGTTGCGGCGCGACCAGCCGCACCTCGACCGCCCCGGTCGCGTCCTCGACATAGATCCAGCCGCTCATCTGCCGCAGGGTGACGACGCCGCGAATGTGGACGCGATGCCCGGCCGCCTCGGGCGTGTACTGCATGAGCGTGCCCGGGCTCCGCGCCGGGAGCGCGAAGGGGTCTCTTGCCCCGGGCTCGAGAGGCGCCACGTATTCCTTGCCCGGGCAGGCCAGCTCAATGCCGAAGAGCTGGCGCTTCTGATTGTAGAGGGCGCCGCAGACGCCTCGCAGGCGGATCCGAGTGTCCACAAGATCCTCAAGCTTGTTGGGCGGCGCCAGGATGCGGGCCCTGAACCGGTGCGTGCCTTCAGCCAGATCCAGCACTTCATGCAGCCCTTCCCAGTAGACCGACTGGACGACCCCGGTCGCCTCCACCCAGCGGCTGTCGTAGTGCCCATCGAGCAAGCCGTCGATTCCCGGTGCATCGGGCGGTGGCATGGTCCCCGGGCCCAACACCGAAATCCTCCTCGCTCGCACGGAAGGGGCGAAGTCTCCGGCCGCGCTCGCTCCTTCAATCAGCACCTCATCGCCGGACTTGAGGGGCGGAGGCGCTTTGCCCGCCACATCGACGTAGACGCCCGCGGTGCGGTCTTGGACGAACAGATTCCCCCACTCGGGGTCGTAGTAGGTGACGGTGGCGCGCAGGCTGACCGGGTATCCCAACGCAGCCTCCTCGGACGGCAGAGTGTGTACCTGGGCTGCTGTGGTCAGGAGACGAAGCGGGCCTCCATGCCGGGCCGCGCCCGGCCGGATGATCGCATCCTCAATCGTGAGCGCGCCCGATCGAACGGAGGGGTAGCCGGTCACTGCCGCCTGCGGCCCCAGATAGAGGGGCTCGGAGGGCGCGATCAGGACTTCCGCCTTGCCGGCGCCGTCGGTGAAGCGCAATCCGGGCCCGTCTCCCAACACGGAGATCTCACCGCGCAGCAGGACGCGGTGCCGCGATGTCCGGGCGGCTGCCCCAAGGAGCTGGCCGGTGGACACCGCGCGCAGAGTCTCGATCTTCGCTGCCGGAGCCTCCACCCGGAGGAACCGGTGGGCCGGCATCCAAAGCTCGGAGGTGGCCCACTTGCCGTCAAGGTCGGGAGTCTTCGCGAGCACGCCCTGGAGCCGCACTTCCGCATCCACCAGATCGCCGTACGACAGCGTTTGGAACTCCCGAACATGGACCCGCAGCCGCGAGCCTTCCACGTTGACATCCATGGCCAGACGGCTCGTGCGGTCGAGCGACGCAGTCCTGACCACGCCCCGCAGTTCTACCCAGACGCCATCGAGGCGGTCCGCGACCAGGTCGGCCGGTCCGATCAGAGCCGGCCGGGGCATCCCCTGAGCGCCCAAAAGGACCGCCCTTGGCTGAACCAGGGAGGGCGTTTGCTCCCGGGGGCCGGTCAGGGCGCAGATTTCCACCTGCCGGCCGTAGGAGATCCTCACCCCGGCGCCGCGGACATCCACGCGAATTCCGGCCGCGCCGTCCTGCAAATACAGAAAGCCGTTGATGTCGTCGAAGTACGTAACGGTTCCGCGGACGCACACCGGAGTGCCCTCAGCGAGACGGTTACGACCAGTCAGCGCCTGCACCGGGATCAGGGCAGGCCTGGCTCCGCCGCCTGCAGGGGCTGCCCCGGCAAGACCCGCAATAGCCCAGCAGAACAGGAGCCCGGCCGCGGCGCGGCTGTATCCACTGGTCGCCCTGTGTGCGGATGGCACAAATGCTCCTAATGCTTGTTATCGGCACGAATCTGGACTTTCTGAGGCCGGGCTGGGCGCATGACCAATCCCCGTTGCTGGTAGCCTGTCTTCATGGAAACCATAGACGCGGCGTACCAGCTGGCCCGGCAGCAATACGCCGCCTGGGGAGTTGACGTCGATGCCGCCATGCGGCGCCTCGAGGCTGTTCCTATCTCCCTGCACTGCTGGCAGGGCGATGACGTGGGAGGCTTTGAAACTGACGGCGCGGAACTTGCCGGCGGAGGCATTCAGGCCACTGGCAACTATCCCGGAAAAGCCCGCACCATTGCCGAATTGCGGAGCGACATCGAGAAGGCCTTCAGCCTGATCCCCGGCCGCCATCGCCTCAACCTGCACGCCTGCTACCTCGACCGCGGCGGCGCCTCCATCGACCGTAACGAAATCGAGCCACGGCATTTCCAGACCTGGATCGACTGGGCCAAGGCCAACCGTCTGGGCATGGACTTCAATCCCACCTACTTCTCACACCCCAAGGCCGCCGGCGGCTTCACTCTCAGGCACCCCGATAAGGCCATCCGCGATTTCTGGATCGAGCACGGCGTTCGCTGCCGCAGAATCGGCGCCGAAATGGGCCGCCAGCTTGGAACTCCCACGGTGACCAACTTCTGGATTCCGGATGGATACAAAGACACGCCCGTCGATCGCCTGGCCCCGCGCGAGCGGCTGGCGCAATCGCTCGACGAAATCTTCGCCGAAGCCTTCGACCCGGCCATCCACCTCGATTCCGTAGAGTCGAAGCTGTTCGGCCTCGGTCTCGAGAGCTACACGGCCGGTTCGCATGAGTTCTATCTCGGCTATGCGGCGTCCCGCCAAATCCTGCTGTGCCTGGACGCCGGACACTTCCATCCCACCGAGACAATCTCGGACAAGATCTCGTCGGCGCTGCTGTTCTGCCCCGGGCTTCTGCTCCACGTCAGCCGTCCGGTTCGCTGGGACAGCGATCACGTCGTCGTCCTGGATGACGAGTTGCGCGCCATCGCCCGAGAGGCGATCCGCAAGCCGGACCGCGTTCACATTGGTCTCGATTTCTTCGACGCCAGCATCAATCGCGTGGCCGCGTGGGTCATTGGCGCGCGCAACATGCTTAAGGCGCTCCTCATCGCGCTGCTCGAGCCCGTGGACGAATTGAAGAAGGCCGAGCTGGACATGGACTTCACCCGGCGGCTGGCCCTGCTCGAGGAACTGAAGACCATGCCGTGGGCGGCGGTCTGGGACGCCTATTGCACGCGCCAGGGCGTTCCAACGGGCATGGGCTGGTTCGACGAGGTCACGCGGTATGAGAAGGACGTGCTGTCCCGGCGCTGAGCGTCGGCGGCGAGCCTGCTAGCCTGATCTCATGGCCGACTCTCTCGGACGCATTCTCGATTCGGGCGACGAATCGATCTACGACCTACGCGCCAAGGCGCCGGGCCCCCAGGGTTCGCTACCGTTCACGGCGGAGATGCTCCGCGAGCGGCCTTCGGGCGATCTGTTCGCCTGGTCCCAAAACGTGGGAATGGGCTGGCGGCCAGAGGACCTGCGCGGACGGGAAATCCTGCTTCTGAGCACGCATGGCGGGATACGCGACGCCGACGGCACCCCGATCGCGCTGGGCTATCACACCGGCCACTGGGAGGTCGGGCTTCTGATGCAGGCCGCCGCGCAGGAATTGAAGGGCCTCGGCGCGGTGCCTTTCGCCGGCTATTGCACCGACCCGTGCGACGGGCGCACGCAAGGCACCACGGGAATGTTCGACAGCCTGCCTTACCGCAACGACGCGGCCATCGTCTTCCGGCGGCTCATACGGTCGCTCCCGACGCGGCGCGGCGTGCTCGGCTTCGCCACCTGCGACAAGGGGCTGCCGGCCATGATGATGGCGCTGGCGGGCTCGGGCGACCTGCCCGCCGTGCTGGTTCCCGGCGGCGTGACCCTGGCGCCCGAGGAAGGCGAGGACACCGCCAAGGTACAATCCATCGGCGCGCGGTTCGCGCACGGAGCCATCACACTCGAGCAGGCGGCCGAGGTGGGCTGCCGCGCCTGCGCGTCCCCGGGCGGAGGCTGCCACTTCCTGGGCACGGCCGCGACGTCTCAGGTGGTGGGCGAGGCCCTGGGGATGTCTCTCCCTCACTCGGCGCTGGCGCCTTCGGGACAGCCCGTGTGGCTCGATATGGCTCGCCGCTCGGCGCGGGCGGTGCTCGATCTCGAACGGCGCGGCCTCACGATGCGACGGCTTCTTACGGAGGCTTCGTTACACAACGCGCTCGTCACCTACGCGGCCTTCGGCGGCTCGACAAACCTGATTCTCCACGTGCCCGCGATCGCCCACGCCGCTGGCCTGCGCAAGCCGACGGTGGACGATTGGGCCGCGATGAATCGCAAGGTCCCGCGCCTGGTGGATGCGCTGCCGAACGGGCCGCGAAATTTCCCGACCGTCATGGTCTTCCTCGCGGGCGGCGTGCCGGAGGTCATGCTTCACCTGCGGCGCATGGGGCTGCTCGAACTCGATGCGCTCACGGCATCCGGCGCCACGCTCGGCGAGACCCTGGACTGGTGGGAGGGCTCCCAGCGGCGGGCGCGTCTTCGCCACCTGCTGAAAGAGCGCGAGGGCATCGACCCGGACGAAGTCATCATGGACCCGGCGACAGCCGCACGGCGCGGCCTGACCTCCACGGTCACCTTTCCGAAAGGCAACCTGGCGCCGCAAGGGGCGGTGATCAAGAGCACGGCCATCGATCCATCGGTGGTGGATGCCGACGGCGTTTACCGCAAACGCGGTCCGGCCATCGTGTTCACGAACGAGCCGGCGGCCATCGAAGCAATCAAGAGCGGCGCCGTGCGCGCGGGCCACATGCTGGTGCTGGCCGGGCGCGGACCGGCGGGCGCGGGAATGGAGGAGATCTACCAGGTGACCTCCGCGCTGAAGCATCTCGATTTCGGGAAGCACGTCGCGGTGATCACCGACGCGCGGTTCAGCGGCGTTTCGACGGGCGCCTGCATCGGGCACGTCTCGCCGGAAGCGCTGGCGGACGGGCCTCTGGGCAAGGTCCTCGACGGCGACCTCATCGAGATCGTCATCGACCGCAATCGCCTGGAAGGCTCGGTGAATCTGGTGGGGGTGGACGACGCGGAGCGCGTGCTTCGCGAACGGCCACCGCATCCCGGCCTCAAGCCCGATCCGGCGCTTCCCGCGGACACGCGTCTTTGGGCCGCCCTTCAGAACGTCAGTGGGGGAACGTGGGGCGGTTGCGTGTACGATACGGAGGAGATTCTGAAGGCGATCGAGAGGGGTCAACGGGCGCCAGTTCCTTCGGATACGCCGGTAGAAACGTCATGAGCCCCGCCGCCAGGAGCGTTCCAGCCGAGAGCACGGCCAGCAACGCGGCGTAGGATCCGGTGGCGTCGAAGGCTTTGCCCATCAGCACCGGGCCGATGGCGCCGGCGAAGGCGTAGGCGGTCCAGGTGAATCCGTAGAGGGTCGAAAACGAGCGCAAGCCGAAGTAGCGGGTCAGCAGATAGGGCGTGACGTCGGCCTCGGCGCCCACTCCCAGCCCGATCAGCGCCGCCGCGCCGAGGCCGGCCCCCGCGGACCGGGCCATTGCCAGCAGCAGGATTCCGGCCGCGGTCGCCGCCAGCATGAAGGACCCCACGCGCGGGCCGAAGAACCGATCGAGCAGGAAGCCCGTGGCCAGCCTCCCGCAGAAGCTCGCGAAGCCAAGAACCGAGGCCGCCAGAGCGGCCGTGGTGGCGGACACGTTGCGGTCCGTCAGCAACGGCGAGAGGTGGGTGATGGCGCCGTTCACGCTCAACGAGCCCAGCAGCAACGTCGCCACCAGTATCCAGAAGACGCGCGACCGGACGGCATCGGCGACCCTGTGGCCGTCCAGCACCGATACGGCATGAATGCCGTGGCGCGGGCGCTCCTTCACGAACAAAGCGGTGAGCGGAAGCCCGAACACCAGGACCGCCGCTCCCAGCACGAAGTACGCGATGCGCCATCCGTAGCCCGCAATGAGCGCCTGAGCCGCGGGCGGCAGCACCATCGCCCCGGTTCCCACGCCGGCCATCACCAGCGCCAGCGCCAGTCCGCGGCGCGCGTCAAACCAGGTGGAGACCGCGCGCGAGTATCCCATTTGCGTGGTCCCGTTGCCCACGATTCCCAGCACCACGAAGACCGCGTAGAGATGGATGAGGCTCGGGGTCAGAAAGCCGAGCGAGCCGAATGCCAGGCCGAACACGGCCATGCAGGGCAGAATCACGCGGCGCGGGCCGAAGCGGTCGAGCAGATGACCCAGCGCCGGAGAGCACACCGCCACCGACATCGCCGCCAGGCCGAAGGCGGCCGAGATGGACCCGCGGCTCCAGCCGAAGGCGCTGCCGAGCGGCTTGAGGAAAATGCTGAACGTGAACACCACGAGCGAGCCAAAGCCGACCATGGCGCCGAAGTAGGCCGCCATCACCACCAGCCAGCCTGGGTTGACGCGTGGCCGCCCGGTCTCGAAACGCGGACTAACTTCTGGAATAGCCATGTTTCGCGGTCCGTTCCCCGCCCTCGCGGTGGGCCTCGTCCGATAGGGCGTGGACGCCGCTGGCGTCGATCCAGCGGTTATAGAAATTGAACAGCGCGCAGACGGTGATGGCGAAATAGATCGCGTCGTCGTCCCATCCGGCGGCGTAAAGTGGCCGCATGTCCCCGGCCGTAATTCGCGGCGAGTCGCGGTTTACTTTGTCCACAAATCGAAACAGCGCCTTGTGCTTTTCGTCCAGGCCGGAGCGCTCCAGGTCGCGCAGCACGCCCCAGACCAACTCTTCGCTTCCCAGCAGTTCCGCCGCAACTGCGGCGTGCGACTTCAGTCAAAACGGGCAATCGTTTCGATACGACGTGAACGCCGCAATCAGCTCGCGCATTCCGGGACTGAGGGGCGCCGGTCCGCGTAGAATCTCCTGGGTGAACCGGGCCAGGTGATCGGTGGCTTTCGGCAGGTAGGCGAACATGTGCCAGATCTGCGGATACTCACCGCCCGCCGCCTGCTTCGCGCGAATGCTGTCGGTAAACGGCCCCGGCTTGGGATTCGCCTCCACGCCGGGAAGAAACATGGGTTCCATCTTGAAGCGCCCCTCCGTATTGAGGCCAGAATACGCGCAAAGCGCACCTGGGACAATACCCGAAAAGGACTAGCGCCGGAAGATTGGCATCCGGCCTGCAGGAAGAATCGCCAGCGCGCAACCGCTCACCTGGCAGACTCGTCTAACGGGGTGAGTGCAGAGGAGGGCTATGCAACGAAGCGAGGCGATTGCGGAGGACGCGAAGCGGCCCCGGCCGTCCGCCGCAGGATTCCCGCTGGTGCTGCTGGGCAGACAGGCCAGCCAGAGCATCCCCGCTGACAGCGCGGGCGTGTTGCTGGGCTCCATGCGTGACGGTGTGATCGCGATCGAGGAGGTGCGGCAACTGCCGTCCGCGCATGGCTCCGGTCCGGCATTCCGGCAGGCCGTTCGCAGGTCCGTCCTGGAACTCATGGGCCAGCCGGGCGGTCTGACCGTGGTCGGATTCTACCGGTGCGAGGCCGGCGATGGATCTAGCGTAGCCGAAGATGCGGAGCTTTTCGAGAGGTTCTTTGCCAATTCCGACGCTGTTTTCCTGCTGGCGAATTCGCGGCCGGACACGCGCGGCGTCACCTTATCCTTGTGGCGAAACGGCGAGCTTCAGCCGGTCTCCGAGCCGTTCCTGCCTCCCGCGGCCCCAGAAAAGGTGGACCGTCCGGCCGCTCGGGACCGCCCGGCGAGGCGTCGCCGCTCAATCATCGTGGTGGCGATCCTTGGCGCGATCTCTCTCGCGGCTGCAACAGACGGCTTACTGCACACCGTTTCCCTGCGCCCGCCGAGCCCGTCGCGGAGCGCCTCGCAGCCGGTCACGCGTCCCCAGGGAATGCCGGCCGAGCCCGCGGTTGTGCCGCCGGCGGTGGTGCAGCCGGCAGCCGTGCAGCAACCGGATTCGCCACCAGCCGGCACGGAGACCGCCGTTCGCGCCCTGCTGGAGCGTTGGGCCGCGGCGCAGCAGCGCGGGCAGACGGCAGCGGTCCTCAAGCTGCTACGCACCGCACCTGGAGAGCTATTTCGACACTGAGAACGCCACCCGCGCGGATGTCCGCAACCGTGGGCTCCGGCTGCTGGGCCGTTATGGCAGGCCGAAAATGGCCCGGCTGGTGGATTTGCGTGTGACGCCAGCAGGGCGCAACCGGGCCCTGGCGACGTTCCACTTGCACTGGGAGAGGGTGGCGGAAGGTAAAACTTACTCGGGTAACGATCTGGAGCGAATGCAGCTCACCCGCACGGACGGTGAATGGCGGATCGTCTCGGAAGACTAGCCCTTGGCTTTCCGAATCTCCTCGACCAGCGCCGGAACCACTTCGAAGAGGTCGCCTACGATGCCGTAATCGGCCACCTCGAAGATGGGCGCATTCTCATCCTTGTTGATGGCCACGATGGTCTGGGAGCCTTTCATCCCCACCAGGTGCTGGATCGCCCCGGAGATGCCCACGGCCACATAGAGCTTCGGCGAGACGGTCTGGCCGGAGCTGCCCACCTGGCGCTCCATCGGCAGCCAACCGTTGTCGCAGATGGGCCGCGAAGCCGCCAGTTCGCCTCCCAGCGCCTGCGCGAGCTGCTCGACCACCGGGATGTTGTCCTTCTCTTTGATGCCCCGGCCTACCGAGACGATGATGCCGGCCGCCGTGAGGTCCACGCCCCGCTGCGACTCGCGAAACGGCTCGCCGGGCCTGGTCCGGATGGCGCTCGCGGCGAGATCGGGCACGAAGGTTTCAACCGTGGCCGCACCACGTTCGAGTGAATCCGCGCGGTAGGCGCCGGCCTGAATCGAGGCGAAGTTGGGCGCGGCGGATGTGAAGCGCACGTCCGCGTTCAATTTGCCCTGGAAAAGCTGGCGCACCAGCACCGGGCGGCCCTCTTCAATCCGATGGCCGATTGCGTCGCTCACCAGAACGCGGCCGAATCGGGTGGCCAGCTTGGGCGCGAAGTCGCGCACGCGATAGGTGTGCGGCAACAGCACGAGGCTCGGGTTCACGCGGCGAATCAGCTGCTCGAGGGCCGCCGTAATGGCGTCGGCGGTGTAGGCGGCCAGGAGCGCATGCTCCACCGCATAGACCTTCTCGATCTTATAGGCGGCGGCTTCGGCGGCGAGCGTTGCCACCCGGTCGCCAGCCACGGCCGCCGAGACGGGCTCGTTTAACTGGCGGCCCATTTCGGCCGCGGCGGCCAGCGTCTCGAAGGACATGCGGTTCCAGACGCCGGCACGTTGTTCCAGGATGACAAGGATGCTCATAGGACGCGCGCTCCGAATTTCAGCCTCTCCACCAGCTTGGCGGCGGCTTCCTTTGGGCTGCCAGTGAGGATCTCGGTCTGCTTCGTCTTCTGCGGAGCGTAGACGCGCGAGATCTCGACGGCGGGCGCCGGGGCTGTTCCGAGTTCGGCGGAAGGGATGCGCCGGATTTCTTTCGTCTTGGCCTTTTTGATGCCCATCAGCGTGGCATAGCGCAGCTTGGCGATGCCGGATTGAATGGTGAGCAGCGCCGGCAAAGGGATCTCGACGCTCTCGAACCAGCCCTCTTCGAGTTCGCGCTTCACGCGGATTGCGCCATCGAGTTTCTCGACCTGCATGATGATGGTGGCGTGTGGCAGGCCGAGCAGTTCGGCCAGCACGACGCCGGTCTGGCCGTAGCCAAGATCGTCGGATTGCAGGCCGGTGAGGATCAGGTCGGGCTTCTCGGGTTCGAGAGCGCGCGCCATCAGGCCGGCGATGCCGAGGGTGTCCCATTGGCCCAGGTCCTCTTCTTCGATGTGTATGGCGCGGTCGGCGCCCTTGGCGAGCGCCTCACGGATGGATTGCGCGGCGCGCGGCGGCCCGGCCGTGAGCACCACCACTTCTCCGCCGTGCTTCTCCTTGAGTTGCAGCGCCGCTTCGAGGGCGTAGGCATCCGGCTCGTTGATCTCGAAAGCGAGGTCGCTCTCGTCGATCCACCGGCCGGAGGCGTCGGAGCGCAGCAGGGAATCGCGGGCGGGTACCTGCTTCAAACCGACAATGATTTTCATGGGATTTTGATTTCAGTGTACGCCGGAACGGGTTTCGACACCCGCCCCGCCTGCTACTTCAGGGTTAAGAACGCCACGCCGTAGCCGCTGAGCGTTACCGTTGCCTGCGGCGAGGGCGTGATTGCGGAAGCGACCGGTCCCGTGCTCAGGTTCGTATTCCGGTCGATGATCAGCAGACTGGCGGACGACAAACCGCCGAGTGCCGACGTATCGACCAGCACGGTGCGCGGCGCTCCAGCTCCGTTCGAATCGGCCGGGCCGGCGACCGCCAGGTTAGCGATCATTATGGTAACGCTCCCGTCCTGATTCGTCACCGGCAGCACTTCGATATCCGCGGTGTCTGTTGACGCATATGCCAGCATGTCGGCGCCGGGCGGCGACGGAAACATGCGAACGAGCCAGTAATCGACCCAGTAGCTGAGGTACATGGTCGTGGCGACGTTCGCGTCCACTTCGCCGAACTCAGAATTCCCGTTGAACGTGAACTGGTACAGCGCCTTGTTTCCGGCTTTGCCGAACTGCGAGAAGACATACGGCCGCCAGGACGCAAAAAAGGGGCTGGAGCCACGGGGATCGTTGCTTGTGCCGGACGCTTCACAGTCAACATTATTCTCGGTGAGCCAAACGGGGACGGACGCAAGCGCCGGGTTCGTGGCCAGCTGACCGTAGATGTACTGCAGGTCGGCGACAAAGCCGGGAATGGTGGCAAATAACTGGGCGTCGGTGCGGCTGGGATCGCAGGTCGAATAAAAGTGCGTTGTCAGTGCGTCAACGCGGGCGGTCACTCCACTTACAAACGGCGGTACCCAGGTTTGCGGAATCCCCGTGGAGTCCCCATTCATGCCCAGTTCCATGGCGGCGAACTTCAGAGAGGGATCGGCGGCCTGCATGGCGGGCACCAGGGCGTTGTACATCTGTACGTACTGCTGTGGCGTGAGATTGTTGTTTACGTTTGGCTCGTTGTAGATGCCCCACCAGGTGATTTTGGTATTGGGATAAGATGGCGACACGTGCGACACCCCATCGGAGGAAGTGAAGCCTCCGGAGTTGTAGTAGCGCACCAGGTCTTGCGCATATCCGGCGAACTGCTGAAATGTGGGATCCAGGAAATCGGCCGTATTGTCGCCGTTGACATACATGAACGCGGGAGCTGGGAAGGGCCGCAGCTCCGGGCTCCGATCGCTCACGGTGAGCACCGGTTGGGTGACGGCGTCAATCGTGGTGAAGTCCCAAGTGCTGGCAGTCACTTGTGGCACCCCAGCGAGCGCTGTTGGCAGCAGGATGTGCTGCGGCATCAGAGTGCCCATGATTTGCGTGGCTGTCGGATTCTGAGCAAAAAAGTTCAGGTTCCAGTCAGCCGGAAATATCGTATCGGACATGGCCTGGTTGAACTTGCCGGTGGTGGCTTTCCCGATTTGAACGACAGCGCCCACGGTTAACGTAAGCTGCGTTGAGGCGCCGGTCTTGCCATCGGTCGCCGCTACGGTCAGGGAGTAGACGCCCGCGGCGGCGGTAGTGGCTGTGAACGAGAGAGATCCCGTGCTTGAAGCGCCAGGCGACTGCGTCTCCACGGCCACGCCCGCCGGCGCGGCCACAGTGAGCGAGACGGCGCCGACTGTCCCTTGGCGTGTCACGCTGACGTTCACCGCTGTCGCCGGCTGCGCCGGGTAGACTAGCGCGGTAGCGGGACTCAGCGACAATGTTATGGACGGCGGCGGTGCGGCGGGACTTCCGTTGCCTCCGCAGCCGGCGAGCAGAGCAGCGAAGCAGACGCAGAAAACAAGAGCCACGCGATCGCAGTCGTCCCCTTGGTTCTTCATCGATTTCCTCACGCGGAAAGTGTACCTCATGGGATGTGTAGAAAGCTTCCTACAGCGCCTGAATCAACTTTGCGAGCAACGCCGCGCGATCGGCCATGCGGCTCACCAGGATGCTCTCCGCCGGCGCGTGCGCGCCTTCGCCGACCGCACCCAGGCCGTCGAGCGTCGGCACTCCCAGCGCAGCGGTGAAATTGCCATCCGACCCGCCGCCGGAGAGCGATTCTTCGAGCTCGATCTCCAATTCCCGGGCCAGCCGCTGAGCCAGGCGGAAAAGCCCGGCCACGGCCCGCGTTCGCTCCATCGGCGGGCGGTTCAGGCCGCCCGACACATGGATGGTGCACCGCCTGTCGAACGGGCGCAGGCGGCGGAACTTGCGTTCGAGCACGGCCGCATCTCTCAGCCGCGTCACGCGCACGTCGATCGAAGCGCGCGCCTCGGCCGCCACCACGTTGGTCCGCGTTCCGCCGGCGATCACACCGGGGTTCACCGTGATTCCCCGCCCCATGTCGCTGAACCCGGCTATCTTCTCGATCTGCCGCGCCAGTTCGAGAACCGCGCTCGCGCCGGTCGCAAAATCGAGCCCCGCATGCGCCGCCTTCCCGCGAACCAGCAGCGTGTACTCGCCCACTCCCTTGCGCGCTGTTTTCAGCTTGCCTTCGAGGCCCGTCGCCGGCTCGGCCACCAGCACCGCAACGCTGCGCCGCGCTTCTTCCTCCGTCAGCGGGCGTGAGGACTCGCTCCCCAACTCCTCATCCGAGTTGAGCTGAAGGAGCACGTTGCGCCGCACCGGCAGGTCCAGGTCGCGGAGCGCGCGGGCGGCGAAGATCGTGAACGCGATGCCGGCCTTCATGTCGAAAATGCCCGGCCCCCACAAGCGGCCATCCGCCTCGCGGAACGGCATTGCGCGCAGGCTGCCCAACGGATGGACCGTGTCCGAATGGCCGAGCACCAGGATCTGCCCATCCTTCTCGCGGCCCGGCAACTCGAATTCGCACTGAAGATGCGGGCCGAAGCTCCCGCCGGGGATGGTTCGCACGCGCGCCTGGCCGGCCACCGTGTCCGACACCAACCCGGCGAAGCGTGCCACCGCGGCCGGCTCGCCGGTCGGAGACTCGCACTCCACAAACTCGCGGCCGAGCGCGATCATCTCCGGCTGCCGCGCACGCATGTACGAAAGGACAGGGTCCACTCTCTTGCTATAATACGAGTCCCAATGCCAATTTTGGACATACAAGCCATCAAGGAGATCCTTCCACACCGGTACCCGTTTCTCCTGGTTGACCGAATCGTCGAGCTCGAGCCCGAGCGCATCGTCGGCATCAAGAACGTGACTGGAAACGAGCCGTTCTTCCAGGGGCACTTCCCGGAATTTCCGGTGATGCCCGGCGTGCTGATCGTCGAAGCGATGGCGCAGGTCGCCGGCATCCTGGTGCTGCAAGGAATGGGCTCGCAGAAGGCCGTGTTTCTTGCCTCGATTGAGCAGGCCAAGTTCCGGAAGCCCGTGGTTCCCGGCGACCAGCTCCGCATCGAAATGAAGGTTGGCAAGCGGAAATCGTTTGTCGCGAAGATGTACGGCACGGCCACGGTCGATGGCGTTGTCGTGGCCGAGGCCGAGGTGATGTGCAAGATGGCGGGCGTGGGTCCGGCGACTGCGGCCCCACCGGCCACGCCGGAATCCTGACGCCGCCCGATGCCTGTCCATGCGACCGCCATCGTTGACCCTGCCGCCCGCATCGCGGAGAGCGCCGAGATCGGACCCTGCTGCACCATCGGCGCCGATGTCGAAATCGGTGCGCGCACGCGGCTGATGGCGCACGTCTATGTCGAAGGCCCCACCTGGATCGGCGAAGACAACATCTTCTTTCCGTACTCCACCGTGGGCGTCGCGCCGCAGGATCTGAAGTACAAGGGCGAGCGTTCGGAGACCCGCATCGGCAGCCGCAACCGCATCCGCGAGTTCGTCACCATTCATCGCGGCACGGAGGGCGGCGGCCTGGTAACCTCGATCGGCGATGACAATCTGCTGATGGCTTACGTGCATGTGGCGCACGACGTTCGTATCGGCAGCCACACAATCCTTGGGAATGGCGTGGGCTTCGCCGGCCACGTCACGGTGGGCGATTGGGCGGTGATCGAACCCTTCAGCGGCGTCCATCAGTTCTGCCGCATCGGCCGCCACGCCATCGTGGGCGCGGCCACCATCGTCACGCAGGACGTGATGCCCTACTCGATGACGGTCAGCGAACGCGAGGCGAAGTCTTTCGGAGCGAATCGGGTGGGTTTGGAGCGCCGCGGCTTCCCCGCCGCCACGCGCGATGCCCTCCACAAAGCCTTCCGCCTGCTGACGCGCGCCGGCCTCAACACATCGCAGGCCATCGAGCGCATCCGCGCGGAGGTCGAGCCCTGTGCGGAAATCGATGAGCTAGTCGAATTCATCGGCGCCTCCCAACGGGGAGTGATCAAATGAGCCGCTACGGCATGATCGCGGGGAACGGCCGGTTTCCCGTACTGGCGCTCGAGACGGCGCGCAAGCTCGGGCACGAGGTGGTGGTGATCGCGATTCAGGAGGAGGCCTCCCCGGAAGTGGAGGCGCTGGCGGCGCGCTGCTACTGGGTGTCGCTCGGCCAGCTCGCCCGGCTCATCGAGATCCTCAAGGAGGAAGGCATCACCGAGGTCGTGATGGCCGGGCAGGTGAAGCACGCCAGGCTCTTCTCCGGCATCGTGCCGGACTGGCGGCTCATCAAGCTGCTCGCCTCGCTGCCCCAGAGGAACACCGATGCGCTGATCGGCGGGATCGCTGGGGTGCTCGAAAGCGAAGGCATCCGCCTCTCCGATTCCACCGCGCTGCTGAAGCCGCTGGTGGCGCGCCAGGGCCCGCTATCCAAGCGCAAACCGAGCAGGGATGAGCTGAGCGATGCCGAGTATGGCCGGCGCGTTGCCAATGCGCTCGCCGGTTTCGACGTCGGCCAGAGCGTCGCGGTGTGCGAGGGCGCCTGCGTGGCCCTGGAAGCGATGGAAGGCACCGACGCCATGCTGCGCCGTGCCGCCGGACTGGCGAACGGCCGGCCGCTACGCCTGGTCAAAGTGGGCCGCCGCCGCGCCCATCTGCTGTTCGACGTTCCCGTGGTGGGCCTGGGCACCGTGCCGGTGATGGTCGAAACCGGGACCACAATTCTGGCCGTGGACGCCGGCCGCACGCTCCTGCTCGACCGCGAAGAGATGATCCGCCAGGCCGACGCCGCCGGCATCGCCGTCGTGGGCTTCCCCCCGGAAGACTGAAATAGAGCCGCATTGCCCGTGTTCTTCGGGTGCATACTAATACTCAGAGGGCAGTCAGTCTGGGGACCCCATATGAGACGCAATGCTCCGCTCGCGCTATGTGTGCTCTTGGCGTGCGCTCCCGCTTTGGCAGCCACGAAGGAAGAGAAGAACCCCGACACGATCGGGAATCGCGACGTCGGAAAAGGGCTGAACTTCTACTCGCTCGACCGGGAAATGGCTATGGGCAAGCAGATGGCCCAGGACGTGGAGCACTCCGCCAGGTTTGTCAACGACCCGGTCGTTTCCGAGTACGTGAACCGCGTCGGGCAGAACTTGGTTCGCAACTCGGACGCCAAGGTTCCGTTCACGATCCGGGTGATCGATTCCGACGACGTCAACGCCTTCGCGCTGCCGGGCGGCTTCTTCTTCGTCAACACCGGCCTGATCCTCAAAGCGGATAACGAAGCCGAACTGGCGGGCGTGATGGCGCACGAGATCGCCCACGTCGCGGCCAGGCACGGCACACGCCAGGCAACTCGCGGCCAACTGATCAATTACGGCAGCATTCCGCTGATTTTCATGGGAGGCTGGGCCGGTCTCGCCATTCGCGAGGCGGCCACCGCGGCTGTTCCGCTCGGGTTTCTGAAATTCTCCCGCGGAATGGAGTCGGAGGCCGACATGCTGGGTCTGGAATATATGTATAAGGCCGGCTACGACCCCACGGCGTTCGTGGACTTCTTCGAGAAGGTCGAGACGCTCGAGAAGCGCAAGTCGAGCGGAATCTCGCAGGCCTTCTCGACCCACCCGCTCACCGGCGATCGGGTTCGCCGAGCGCAGAAGGAAATCCAGGAGGACCTGAAACCGCAGCCCGAATACGTGGTGGATACCTCGGAATTCGAGGCCGTCAAGAATCGCCTGGCGATGCTGGGGGCCCGGCGCAAGCTCGCCGAGAAGACCCCGGACATGCCCACGCTCCGCCGCGCACCGCATAGCGGCGATGACGGCGGCGCCAGCTCGGATGACGACCAGGACAGCCGTCCCACGCTCAAGCGGCGTGACTGACTGTGGCGCCCGCCTCAGATGACGTCGGCGAACGTCTTGCGGAGCCGGTGAAACCAGGCGTGGCCGGCGAAGAACAGAAGCAGAGCGAGAACCCAGAACTTCCAGAGACCAGCCGGGTCCGGCGCGCGGCGTCCCAGGAATATCTCCCGGTAGGCCCGCACCAGAAAGAACATGGGATTTCGAGCCAGCAGTGGCAGCGCCTGCCGCGGCAGCGATTCGACCGGGTAGCAGATGGGCGTAAGGAAAAACCAGAGCGTCAGCAGGAAGCCGATGATCTGGCCTAAGTCGCGAACGTAGACGCCGAGCGCGGCGAAAAACCAGCTTAGCCCCATCGTGAACAGCACCTGCGGGATGACCAGCACCGGCAGCCACAGAACGCTCCACGGCACCGCGCCCCGCGTCGCCAGCAGCAGAACCAGGAAAATCCCCAAGCCGAACGCTTCCGTGACCAGCGCCGCCAGCGCCAGATTCACGGGCAGAGTCTCGAGCGGAAACACCAGCTTCTTCACGAAATTCCGGTGGTCGAGAATCACGAATGGGGCGCGCCCCACCGCTTCGCTCAGGGCCAGCCACGGCAGCATCCCGCAGAGGAAATAGAGGACGAAGCCCGCGCGGCTGGCGTCCTTGCCGGAGTGCGTGTGAAGCACGACGCCAAAGACGAACAGGTAGGTCGCCATCAGCAGCAGTGGGTTGAGGACGGTCCAGAACACGCCGCCGAACGAGCCCCGGTAACGGCCCAGGATGTCGCGGCGCACCATGGATCGGATCAGGCTCCGGTTGCGCCAGATGGAGACCAGGGGATAGCGGAAAGCCCGCCCAAAGGACCGCACCAGGTTCTTGCGGCCGAGCGAGCGCAGGGTGGTGACGCTCACTCGCACGTCTCGTACGCCTCCCGAAGCGACCTGCGCGTCTACTACGGTGAACCGCGCGCCGCGGCCGTAGTACCAGCAAGTGTCCTCGCGCAGGGCGGAGACGAAGGCGCGATAACGGCCTGGCTCGGGCGGGAATTCCACCCGGACCTCAGCCTCGAGCGCCTGGCCGGGAGCTAAGTCGCGCGCCAGCGGAATCCGCGCGCCTTCGAGGACCAGCGTGCCAGTCTCCGCGTCGAAGACCTGATAGCTGGCGGCGTAGCCTTCTCCCGGCTTCCACATTTCGGCGGTGGTATTCTCCACTCGCAACGCGACCGGGACCATGAGGTGGGCATCATGCATAGAGCCACCCCGGATAGCGGTCGCGCACCGGCCCCGTCTTCCTGCCCACTATGTAGATCCCTTCGTCGCGCAGTTCGGCCGAAAGCCAGTGGCGTTCCAGCAGCCGCCGCACCCAGGCCAGCTCGGGCCGGGGCTGCTCCTGAAACGGCCCGGTTTCGAGGTGTACGATCTCGAATCCGGCATCGGAGAGCAACCGGTGCACCTCGCGCGGCGTGTACTCGCGATTGTGACGCGAGGCAGCCTCGCCGTTGGGCCCGGGCTTGATGTATTCGGAGAACAGGCCGGGGTGATAGCCCAGGAGAATGGCCGCAATCGCGCGCAGCGAGGAGACATTAGGCGTAGTCAGCGCCAGGTGGCCGCCGGCGCGAAGGACGCGATTGATCTCGGCCAGCATGTGCATCGGATCCGCCCAGAGGTGTTCGATCAGCTCGCAGCACAGAACGGTGGCGAAGTGGCCGTCGGGATACGGGAACGCGTCTTTCTCGGCATCGAACAGGTCCAGGTCGCACTCGAAGCTCTCGCCGTCCGGCGCCACTACCGACCGGTGTTCCACCGTGCCGGCCGGTCCGTAGTAGCAGCCGCGCACCTCGCCATAGCCCAGGCGCGAGCGGAGCGACGGCGTGATCTGTAGATACGTGCCCATTTCGAGGATGCGGTCCGCGGGGCCGCCCGGCGGGACGATTTCGACCGTCTTGGCAAGACGCGAAAAGTGCGTATGCAGGTAGGCGCGAGACGCGGCGTCAGGCGGCGACCATTTCAGGATGGTCTCGGCGGCAACGGGAGCGGCGGGCGGTGGCGCTGCGGCGCGGCTCGGCTCATCCCACGGCTTGCCCGCCACCACACATTCGAGGAAAGACGCGTAGCGCGTAGCGACTTTTTCCCAGGTGCACTCGCGCTCTACCCAAGCCCGCGCCCGCGCCCCCATAGCCTGGGCAAGATCCGGCCGCGACACCAGCAGGTTCAGAAACTGGAAGATCTCGTCCTCTTCGCCCGAGCCAACGGAGACCTTCAGGCAAACGTCGTCGGGCAAGTCGCGGAACGCGCCGACGTCCGAAACCAGCGTGGGCCGGCCGAGCCCCAGCGCGCGGACGAGGCTGCCGGAAGTCTCGCCGACCGTCGGATAGCGCAGGTTGAGAACGATGTCGCAGGCGGCGATGTATCCGGCAAAGTCCTCGATCGGCGTGTAGCCGAGCACTTGGACGCTGGCCGCGATACCGAGCGAGGCGATGAGCGAATCGAGCGGGAGATCCGGGTGCGGCTCACCCGCCAGGATCATCCTGGCTCGCGGCTCCAGACGCAGGAGCCTGCGGAACGCGCGCAAGGATTCGGGAATGCGCTTATAGGGTTTCAGGAAGCCGAAAATGCCGATAAGCGGCGCGCACTCGTCCATTCCCAGCCGCTCGCGCCAAGCCCAGCGGTCGGCCACCGTGACCCAGGCGCCGTGCGGGATTCGCGCCACCGGACCCTCAAAGCCCGCGGCGCGGACGTGATCGAGCACCGCGTTGCTGTGAACCACGATGGCGCGCGACCGCTCGATCAGGCGGCGCGTCATGGGCACGCCTTCGTAATCCGGCCCGGTCTCGAGCGCCCGGGCGCGCTGCGCGTGGGCCAATGCCGCAGCCCCTCCGGCGTATTCAACCTCACGAAGATAGGCGTCCCAGTCGCCTCGACGGATCGTCGTCTCGGCGATCAGGTGATGCAGGTTGGCCTCGTGAAGCACCACGACGCCGGGATGCGCGAGGGCCGCTTCGTACACGAACGAGTGGCAGGGATTGTTGCCCACCTGATAGAGCGCGACGTCGAAGCGGGAGGGGTCGAAGCCGGCCGATGCGCCGGCGAAGACTTCAAGCTCCACGAGACGGCTGAGAGGCTCCGCCAGCGCCGCAGAGTAGTCGGCAATCCCGCTTTTGGCCGGCGGCATCGGCGAGACGAACGCTACGCGCATAGGGTGGCGGGAACGACTTCCTCAGTTTGACACAGAGAAGGAAGCCCGGCGCGAAGCCACCGGACGCGGTGCGGCGCGGGCGACTTCGTGGTAGACCTCCAGCGTCTTCTCCGCAGCCCGCCGCCAGCTGAAATGCGCGGAGCGCTGCAAACCCAGCCGTCCCATGCGCAGGCGCAATTGCGTGTCCAGGGCCAGATCGAGCATCGCGCGCGTCATCTCCGTGGTCGAATGCGGGTCGAACAGAATGGCGGCGCCGTCGGCCACCTCGCTCACCGCCGAGCCATTCGAACACGCTACCGGTCTCCCGCAGGCCATCGCCTCGATGACTGGCAGGCCGAAGCCCTCGTAGAAGGACGGAAACACGAAAAACTCACAGGCGTTGTAGAGGTGCAATAGCTCTTCGTCGGAGACGAAGCCTAAGAAGTGGATGCGATGCGCGACGCCTGACTCTCGCGCCGCCCGGCGAACGGCGTCGCCGCTCCAGCCCTCCTTGCCGGCCAGCACCAGATGATGAGCAAGCTGCGGAAAGGCGCGGACCATCTCGGCAAACGCCCGGACCAGACCGGCCTGATTCTTGCGCACCTGCAAGTCGCCGACGTTGAGCACGAACGGCGGCGCGATTCCAAACCGGCGCCAGATCCAGGCCGCGGCCGCCGGGTGGGGAAGCGGCCGGAAGGCGCCCGCGGCTGCGTTCGGCACCACCGTAATATCGCCCTCATCCAGGCCGTAGGCGCGCGAAATGGCGCGGCGCGAAAACTCGCTCACAGTGACGATCCGCGCCGCCCTGGCAACCGTTCGCGCCACCGTGAGCCGCAACTGAAGAGCGCGCGGAGCCGGAAAATAGCCTGGATGTTCGAGAAAGCTCACGTCATGAACGCTCACGACGATGGGCGACGGGCACGCCAACGGAGCCGTGTACTGCACGTGGATCAGATCCGGACGGTCGCGCCGCAACTGAAGCGGCAGATCGCGGCCCAGACGGAGGAACGGATTCCGCGACACACGCCGGGCGGTGAAGCGCCTGGGGATGGCGCGGGAAGCCTCCGCCGTCGCTACGTAGGCAATGAACTCCGAATTGTCGTCAACTGCCGCGAATGCGTCCAGCAAGCTGCGAACGTAGACTTCATTCCCAGTCAGGTGGCAGCCGATCGCGTGAGCATCGACCGAGAAGCGCATCGGTGAACCTCAAGTATAGCGTGGCTACGCAGTCGCTTCCGCCAGAACCACCCAGGCGCGAGGCCACGTGAATTCCCTCTCCAGCAACGCGCGGCCGGCCGCTCCCAACCGCAGGCGCTCCTCGGGCGAGCGAAGCAGTTGGGAGACGGCTGCGGCGAACGATTCGGCGGTGTCTCGCAGCAACAGGTGCTCGCCATCCTTGACTGACAGCCCTTCGGCTCCCAGCGTGGTGGACACCACCGCGCGGCCGGCCGCCCACGCTTCGAGGATCTTCAGCCGCGTCCCACTGCCGGCGAGCAGGGGAACCACGACAACGCATGCCCTCGCCAGTTCGAGCACGGCGTCCGCGACCGGCCCGGCGAGTTCGATCCGCGGGTCGCCGCCAACGTATTTCGCCACAGCTTGCGGATTCCGGCCCACCAGCCGCCACCGTAGCTCCGGCCATTGCGCTCTGAGCGACCCCCAGACCTGAGAACGGAAGAAGCGTACGGCCGAAACGTTGGGCCCATACTCCAGGTTGCCGGAGAAGACCACGACGTTCTCCTCGCTCACGCATGGCTGCGGAGCCGCGGGAATCGCGTTGGGATAAACGAGTGCGGTCGCCTGCGGTGCGATCTGCCGCACCCGCGCGGCATCCTCTTTCGATGCCACCAGCACGGAGGAAAAGCGCGGAATCGAGCGGCCCTCCATGCGGCGGGCGGCCCGCGCGAAGGAGCCCAGCGCCATCGATTTCGGCCACGGCTCGGAATCCGCCAGGCTGCTGTACAACGCGGATTCCACGTTGTGCAGGTCCAGAATCACGCGTGAAGCGCACGGCGCCACCTGATCGAGGTAGGGCGCGCACCAGAAATGCTCGAGGAAAGCGATGTCGTATCGCTGCCGTTCGAGACAATCGGAAACCTCGCGCGCGAACCCCTGGAATCGGTCGTTGAGCGGGGGCCGGCCGGACGCCAGGCGCCCGAGGTTGCGGACGGCGCGCGCTGCGAGCGTCTTCGAATGGGCTGGCAGATCGATCACCCGGACCGTCCGCACCAAACCCTTCGGAAACGCGCGGCGCGGGTCCGGGGCGCCGGGTTCGCGGAAGACGATCGCGTCGAGCGCGTAGCGGGGCCCCAGATATTCCAGAATGGACGCGGTGCGCAGCGCGCCTCCGCCAGAGGCAGGATACGGCGCCTCGGGGCTGAGAACCAGGGCGGAGCGTTCAAGCGCCAAACCGCCTCCTCGCTTCCTGGTAGACTTCCCGCGTGCGGCGAGCCGTGACCCGCCAGGAGAAGCCGCGCGCCCGTTCGAGCGAGCGCGAACGCAATCCGCCCAACCAGTCCGGGCGCTCGCAGGCTGTTTCGATCGCCTCGACCCACGCCCGCGTGTCGCGTGCATCGAGCTGCAAGGCGGCGCCGCCGCACACTTCCGCAATCGCCGGATCCTTCGACGCAAAGACGGCCGCGCCGCACTGCATCGCTTCAAGCGGCGGGAGGCCGAAGCCCTCGTAGAGCGATGGGTACAGGAACGCCAGCGCTCCCGAGTAAAGCTCGGAGAGCCGGGCGTCGTCCACGCATCCCAGAACGCGCGCGCCGCAGTCGGCGGGAAAGTTTCCCACCAAGACCAGATCCACCTGGTGACGTTTCCGCGCTTCGCGCCAAGCCTCCAGAATCGTCTCCACGTTCTTCCGCGGACCGGCCGCGCCCACGTAGAGGAAGTACGGCGCGGCGGGCGCCGTTTCCACCGGCTGGAGCGCTGGCGAGGCGGCTTCGGGAACGGCTACGATCCTCTCCGGCCGCAGCCGAAAGCGCGCAATGGCCTCGCGACGCACCGCCTCGGTAGGGACGATCGTCATCGTCGCAATCCCCAGGCGCAGGAGCAGCGGCGTTCGCCTGCGTACGCGCGGCGAGCACGGATAGCCCCTCCAGGGCGAGAGGTCGTGCACCGTAACCACGCTCGGCCGCGCAGGCCAGTACGGCACTTCGAAGTTGGTTCCGTGGTAGACGTCGACGCGCTCGCGCGCGAGCATGCGGTTGAGGCCCCAGCTCCACCATCTCCGTTCGAGCGTGTTCGACGGCCCCGGACCCGCGGTCAGGTTGGGGAGCGCCCGCGGCGGCATGGAGAACTCACGGTCCGATGCCAACAGGAACTTGTCGTCGGGAAATTCTGCGGCCAGCGCCAGGCTGAGCTCAGCGGCGTAGCGGCGAAGGCCGCCGCTTCGAAGCGTGAGCGGCGTGGAATCGAGCGCGGCTTTCATGGTCTGGCGTCCCGCGCCGGCTGTGCCTAGGTCTTCCGGAGCCGGTCGAGGCTCCAATTCCCGGTTCCCGTAGTTGAGGTCGTAGTAACTTTGGTATGCGCCGGACCGGACGCGGTCCACCCAGCCCTCCTGCTCGCGGTACCAGGAGATGGTGTGGCCCAAGCCTTCTTCGAAGCCCACCTGCGGCTGCCAACCGGTTTCGCGGAGGAGCTTTTCGCTCGACAGGGCATAGCGCCGGTCGTGCCCCGGCCGGTCGCGAACGGTTTCGATCAGGCTCTCGCTCTTCCCTGCCGCGCGCAGGATCTTCTTCACCACCTCGATATTCGGCAGGGACCGGTTGCCGCCGATGTTGTAGATCTCCCCTTCGCGCCCGTTCTCGACGAGCGCCGCCAGCGCGCGGCAATGGTCCTCGACGAACAGCCAGTCGCGGACCTGCATGCCATCGCCGTACACCGGCAGCCGCCGGCCGTCGAGCGCATTCAGAATCATGAGCGGGATGAGCTTCTCGGGAAACTGGTAAGGGCCGTAATTATTCGATGCGCGGGACACAATCACGGGCAGCCGGTAAGTGGTGAAGTACGACAGCGCCAGGAGGTCCGAGCCAGCCTTCGAGGCTGAATACGGGCTGCTCGGCTGGAGCGGAAAGCTCTCGTTCGCCTCCAGCGGCTCGGCCAGGCTGCCATAAACTTCGTCGGTGGACACATGCAGGAAGCGCGCCGTATGATGAGCGCGCGCAGCTTCAAGCAGCGTAAACGTGCCCCGCAAGTTGGTCTCGAAGACCGGCTGCGGCGCCAGAATGCTGCGGTCCACATGCGATTCGGCGGCAAAGTGAACGATGGCGTCGGCCGGAAACTCGTCGAGCAGCGAATTGACCAGCGCCGCGTCGCAGATATCGCCGCGCACGAAGCGGTATCGTGGGTCGCCCGCCACCGGCTCCACATTCTCCAGGTTGCCCGCGTAAGTGAGCTTGTCGAGGTTGACCAGCGAAATCGCACGCTCCCCCGAGAGCATCAGGCGGACAAAGGCCGAACCGATGAACCCGGCGCCACCGGTAACCAGCAGCTTCATCGCGCTACTCACTTGTGCTGCGTCTCCCAGTCGTAGGCGATCGCGGGATGATCGTAAGCCAGACGGCCCTCGTCGGCCGGATCGTAGAAGCGATCGGTCGCGTACACCAGCATGGCCGGCCCGGTTCCGATGATCTTGTACCCGTGGGCCACGCCCGGCGGGATGAGAATCTGCCAGGGCCTCAGCGCGCCGACATAGAACGTGTTCCGCGCACCGAAGGTCGCCGAACCGCGCCGCAGGTCCGCCAGGGCCACTTGAAACATGCCGTGGGCCGGGGTCCAGACGTCGGTCTGCCGCAGGTGATAATGGAACGCCTTGATCGAGCCCGGGTAGCCGAGCGCGGCGGAAACCTGAGTCGAGGCGGCCGGGAACGCGCCCACCAAGCCCTGCCCCATGCGCAGGACTTCGAGGAAATAACCGCGGTCGTCGGGCCACAGAGCGTACGGCGCCACGGTCACGCCCGCGATCAGGTGCGGCGAGCCGGGCGCTTGAATCAGGGCGCCAATCCCCTTTTCGCATTCCGGCAAAACGAGCTCGATGCCGCCCGCTGCGGCGATAGCGCCGCTCATCGCTTGGGACCCTCGCCGGCCAGGACCAGGGACGCCGCACGCCGGCCCATCTGCGCCACCAGGTTCCCCGCCCGCAACAGCGAGTCGAATGTGCCGGCGTCGGTCCACCAGCCTTCCAGAAACGAAAACTCCAACGACCCTTCCGCGATATATCCGTTGTTGACGTCCGTGATTTCGAGCTCGCCCCGGTCCGAAGGAACCAATGTCCGGATCTTGGTGAACACCGAGGGGTCGTACATATAGATGCCTGTCACCGCGTAATCCGATTTCGGTTGCTTGGGCTTCTCCTCGATTCCGGCGATGCGGTTGTCGCGGATCTCCGCGACGCCGAAGCGTCCCGCGTCGGGCACCTGCTTCAACAGAATTCGCGCGCCCGCCGCCTGCTTCTCGAAAGCCTGCACCGCCTCCCGGATGGAGCCCTCGATGATGTTGTCGCCCAGAATCACGCAGATCCGTTCGCCGTCCGCGAAGTGCTCGGCCAGCGCCAGCGCCTCGGCGATGCCGCCCTCGCCTTCCTGGTAGGCGTAGTTCAGGTGCGCCAGCCCAAAATGCTTGCCGTTGCCGAGCAGGCGCAGAAAATCGCCGGCGTTTCTGCCCCCGGTGACGATCATGATATCGCGGATGCCCGCGTCCACCAGCGTCTGTATGGGGTAATAGACCATCGGCCGGTCGTAGATCGGCAGCAAGTGCTTGTTCGTGATCTTCGTGAGCGGGAGCAGGCGAGTGCCTGTTCCGCCGGCCAACACAACACCCTTCATGGTCGCCTCCGGCGCAGCAAACTCAATGATACATCGTTGCTTATGGCCTGTTGGCGCGAGCACGAGGCACAGAACTGTGCGAGAGGCAAGCGGAGGCATCGGGTAGTGGGTCAGTTTGACCGACGGAGGGGATCTTCGACGGGTTGGCGACTTCTCGCTCATGTGGAGCGCCGAAGGCAGGCGCACCCACTCCTGCTAGCCTGTCGGTATGCCCCAACCCGAGCCCAAGCTCGACTGCCTCAGCCAGCTCGAAGCCACTCCCTCCATCCTGCGCGGCCTCATGTGCGAGCTCAGTGACGAAGATGCCCGCTGGAAGCCCGGCCCTGACCGGTTCTCCGTCGCCGAAGTCCTGGAACATCTCTCCCACTCCGAAGGCCACTGCTACCGCGCCCGGCTTGATCGCTTTCTCTCCGAAGACCTCCCAGCGTTCGAGCCCGACGACGCCAGCATGTATTACGAGCTCTACCACGACGCCGATCCGGAAGATTCCTTCGATCACTTCGAAGAACAGCGAGAGAGCAACATCGAATTCCTGCGAACCCTCCCCCGCAGCGCCGGCGACCGCCGCGCGCGCCACCAGGAGGCCGGCGAACTCACCCTCACTCAGATGCTCCACGAATGGGCGATGCACGATATCGGCCACATTCGCCAGATTGCTGAACTCGTCCGCGCCTGCAGACACCTCGTCGCCGCCGGCCCCCTCGGCAGTGCGTACCGCCTGAATCCGTGACCCGTGCAAACCGGAAGCAATACACTTGGGCGCATAACCCAGCCCTGCGTCCATCAGCGCCCAAGCTGCTGCTGTCCAAAGCGGCGGGGTATGACGATGACCTGATCCGTATCGAGTTTGGCTCCGATTCTGCCCAGCGCCTTTTCGATGAACCGCCCTTCCAGGACGTTGCGGATGAGTTCTTCGGATACCCCGCTTTCGGCGGCGGCTTGTTCAAGGGGCAGATACGCTTCGTAGTCGTCACGACCCTTGATTCGGTCCTTCAGTGTTTTCATCAGCTTCAGCAACTTGGCTTGGAACCCAGGCTGCTTATGACGCTCCAGGAGAATCATTCCTTCCGTCCAGCCCTCAACTGTCAGGTTGTAAGTGTCCTGCCAGCGCCACTTCGTGTACCCGCACTCCATCAGTTCATCCCAGGTAGTCGCGAGGATGTCCTTGAATCGGTTACTCGCCGCTTCAAAATCGAGCTCGTAGAGCGGCCTTTCGCCGACGTCCTCCGCCATCCGAATCAATGCTTCATTAAGGTTGTGGCGGCGCCTATCGAGCGAAACTGTCAGCGTGGCTGCAACGATAGCTAACGGCACGGGTCCCTGCAAACCCTGACCCCAACCCCTCCCCGGACAATGGCGCGCGTTCGATTAGTGCCGAGAAATCGCCGCACCTAGTCTGGCCATCTGGTCGAAAAACGCCCTATCCGCCAAAGTGCCGGCCGCCGTGGCAGCCCCGCATTTCAGACGACCCACTACCCATTATCGACGGACCACGTGCCCCGCGCCCCTCTTAGTGGATCAACCTGCGCTGCCGCAGATACGCCGGCGTGTCCAGGTCGTTGAGGTCCTCAGGCGGCGGAATGGCCGGCGTGCCGTTGGGAGGCTTGGTCTCGTGCATCACCGGCTCGGGCGGCTCAGCGATAGCTGCCGGCGGCTCCGGCTGGGCCTCCGAGAGCCACGCGGATTGGGCCACTGGCTCTTCCTCCTCGTCCGTCTCCGGCTCCTGCGGCTTTGACGAAAACCCGGTCGCGATCAGCGTCACCTTGACTGTATCCGCCATCGACTCGTTGAACGCCAGGCCGAAGCTGACCTGCACGTCGCCGCGGCCTGTCGCCTTGCGGATCATCTGGCAGGCGTCGTTGACTTCGTGCAGCCCCAGGCGCGTAGAACCGGTGACATTGAGTAGCACGTTGCGGGCGCCCTGGATGCCGGTCTGATCCAGCAGCGGGCACGAAATGGCCTGTTTGGCGGCCTCCACCACGGCGTTGTCGCCGCGCGCGGTCGCGGTGCCCAGCACGGCGTAGCCCATGCCCACCAACGTCGAGCGCACATCCGAAAAGTCGCGATTGACGAAACCTGGCATCGTCACGATCTCGACGATATCCTGCACCGTCCGGCGGAGAAAGTCGTGCCCCAGCCGAAATGCCTCCAGAATGCTGGTGCCGCGCGGCGCCAGAGCCAGCAGCCGCTCGTTCGGAATCGTGATGACCGTGTCCGCGCTCTCGGCCAGTTTCTCCAGGCCTTCCTCGGCTTGCCGGATGCGCCGCTCTCCCTCGAAGGCGAACGGCATGGTGACCACCGCCACCGTGAGCGCGTTCATCTCCTTGGCCATCGATGAAACCACCGGCGCCGCGCCCGTGCCCGTCCCGCTGCCCATCCCCGCTGTGACGAAGACCATATCGGCGCCCTCGAGGATTTCGACGATGCGTTCGGTGTCTTCGAGCGCCGCCTGCTTACCCACCTCCGGATCGGCTCCCGCGCCGCGGCCCTGCGTGACCTTCGAGCCGATGGCCATCTTGTTCGGCACCGGCGATGCGCGCAGCGCCAGGATGTCGGTATTGAGGACGTGAAACTCGACGCCTTCGAGTCCGCTTGCCAACATGTGCGCCACCGCGTTCGAGCCGCCACCGCCGACGCCGATCACTTTGATCCGCGCGGGCGAGCCGCCATCGTCTTCCATCTCGTATTTCAGGTTGTCCATCTTCGGGTCGAGCAGTTTCATAGAAGCCTCACCAGGCGGCCACTTACCGGAAGATGCCGCCGAATATTCCCGTCTTGCGCCGGTCCAGCTCGGCGCGCAGCTTGAGCCGCGCCGAGTACATGGCCAGGCCCGCCGCCGTCGTCCACTCCGGCGTTTCAATCTCCTCGGGCCAATCCAGGATTCCGAGCGGCAGCCCGTTCCGCGTCTGGCAGCGCAGCACCGTCTCGGCGACGTCGCACATACCGGCCAGCCGGGCTCCGCCGCCCGTGAGCACGGCTCCCACCAGAACTTCCTCCATGCCGATCCGTTCCAGCTCCTTCTGCACGTACTCGAACAGTTCGAAGGCCCGCGCTTCGAGAATCGTGTTCAGCTCCCGGCGGCTGGTTTCCCGCGGTACCCGGCCGGTTGCCGACGGCACCTCGATCAGGCTGTTATCGCCCGTCAGGCCCAGCATGGCGCAACCCTGCTGTTCCTTGATCCACTCCGCGTCTTCCACCGAGACCAGCAGGCCGTGCGCCACATCCGACGTAAAGTGGTCGCCGCAGATCGGCAGGCTGGTGGAGTAGATCAGCGCCTCGCCGTGGTAAACGGCCATATCGGTTGACTGCGCGCCGATGTCGATCAGCGCGATGCCTTCCTCGCGGCCGTCCGGCATGATGGCGGCGTAGGCTCCGGCCACCGGCTCGAAGACCGTCTCTTCCACCATCAGATGCGCCTGGTTCGCCGCGCCCACCAGGCTTCGGTGCTCGTGCGCGGAAGCCGTCACCAGATGCACGAACACTTCCAGGCGGGAGCCGATCATGCCGCGCGCGTTGCGGTAGCCCGGCCTCCCATCCACGGCGAAATCCTGCGGGAACAGGTGCAGCAGCATCTCGTCGTCCTGAAGCTGCACGCGCGATGCGCGCTCCACCACGCGGTTGATGTCGTTCTGATCGATCTGCCGCGGAAAGCCGATCTCGTATCCCCCGCGCGCGTTCGAGCTCGCGATCCCCGTGCCGCCCAACCCGAATACCGCCGAGCCGATCGAAACCTGCGCCGCCGCCTGAGCCTGCTCCGCGGCCGCCTGGATCGATTTCGCCGCCGCGTTCTGGTCGGTGATGCGGCTCTTCTTCCAACCCTGCGAGGGCGCCTCGCCGTGCCCGATCAACCGGACGCTGGCGTTTTCGAGCAGCAGGATGGCGCAGCGCGTGTACGCTCCGCCGACATCGAGACCCGCCGCCAGGACGTGTTTACCGGCCATTTGCGTCTCCGTTCTGGGCCGTGATGCGATCGTCCAGCCGCAGGTCGAACGTCCGGGCGTTCGGCAACCGCCGGCTGATGTCCGAATAGTGGTCCATGAAGTTCTTCAAGCGCGAAAGATAGTTTCGATTGCCGAGCAGGAGCCGCACGGCGCGGCCCTGCGCCACCTCTGTGACCACCAGGTTATCCGGGTCGCTCGCATCCACCTCCGAGATCTGGCTGGCGTAGTTCTGCGCCTGTTCCATCAGATCCACCACCTCTCTGGCGCGCTCCCGCCGGACCGCGGCCGGCTGCTGGCGCGTGACGCCATCGAGCACTGGAAGGCTGAAGTGCGCCCGCTGCGGCGGCCGCAGAATCACTCCCTCGGCATCGATCAGAGCGGTCTCGGAGCCGGCCGCACCCGCTCCGGCCGCGCCCGGCAGCACTACAAAAGCCACCGGCCGGCGTTCGACGATCCGGATCGCCAGGCGGTTCGGCCATTGGCGCGAAACCGTGGCGTCGCGCACCCAGTCGATCGCCATCAGGGCGCGCCGCCGCTCGGCAAGCGGTATCAGATACACGCTCCGCCCGAAATCATGGGCGAATACGCTCGCGACCTCTTTCCGGGACGCGTACTCGATGCCGGTGACGATGAACTTCGGATTGTTGCCCTCCACGCCGCCGGGCAGGATGAAGTGCGCGTCGCTGGCCAGAAACTGGTCGATCTGATATCCGCCCACGATTACCGCCAGCACGCCCGCACCCGCACCGGTCCATATGAGGATGCGGCGCATCCGGACACGCCAGCCCGATCGCCCTTCGGATTTCGCGCGCGCGCGTCGCGGCGCGGGTTGAGCCGGTTCCATCGGCGGATCCTCCGGCATCTCGAGTTCGAGTTGCGCCGTCTCTCTTCGCGCCATCTCAACACCTCGCCCGCAAGCGCTCCAGAATGCGCTCGCCCGCCTGCCAGACGTTCCCTGCGCCCTGCGTGACAATCAGGTCGCCTTCAGCGGCCGCGCCGAGCGCCGCTTCCACCGCACGGTCGATCGTTCCCACGTATTCCACCGAGCGATGGCCAAAGGCCCGAATCCGCTCGGCCAGTGCCTCGGCGCTGACTCCCTCGATAGGAGTTTCGGAGGCCGCGTAAATGTCCAGCAGAAACACCGCATCGGCCTGGTAGAAGCAGCGCGCGAAATCGTCCATCAAGAGCGACGTGCGCGAGTACCGGTGCGGCTGGAAGATCACCAGGATCTTCCGGTAGTCGCACTGCCGCGCCGCCATCAGAGTCGAACGGATCTCCGTGGGATGGTGGCCGTAATCGTCCACCACCGTGATTCCGTGCGCCTGCCCTTTGATCTGGAAGCGGCGGTCTGGGCCGGCGAAAGCGGCCAGCGCCTCGCGCACCGCGTCGGCCGGAATCTCGAGCTCGCGCGCCATCGCCGCCGCCGCGGTCGCATTCAGCACGTTGTGCGCTCCGGGAACGTGTAGACGGAATTCGCCCAGGTCCTCGCCGTGCGCCTGCAGCCGGAACGTGCTGGCCAGGTGGCCGGCCGAGCATTCGGTGACCTGGAAATCCGCCTGCGCCCGCGTGCCATAGGTGATGGTGCGCCGGTTCACGCCGGGCAGGATCCTCTGCACGTTCTCGTCGTCCAGGCAGAGCACCGCCGCGCCGTAGAACGGCACCTTGTTGACGAATTCGGTGAACGCCGCGCGAATCTCGTCGATCGATGAGTAGTGGTCCAGATGCTCGCGGTCGATGTTCGTGACGATCGCGTAAATGGGCGAAAGCTTCAGGAACGAGCCGTCGCTTTCGTCCGATTCCACCACCAGAAAATCGCTCTTGCCGAGCCGGGCGTTCGACCCGCCGATGGCCTTCAGTTTGCCGCCCACCACCACAGTGGGGTCCTGCCCGGCGTGGCTGAGGATGGTTGCCAGCATCGAGGTGGTGGTGGTCTTGCCGTGGCTCCCCGCGACCGCGATGCCGAATTTCATCCGCATCAGCTCGGCCAGCATCTCGCCGCGCGGGATCACCGGGATCTGAAGCCGCCGGGCCTCCAGCACCTCCGGGTTGTCCTCCCGCACGGCCGAACTGATCACCACCGCCCGCGCGGAGCCTACGTTCGCCGCCGCGTGCCCTTCGTAGATGGTGGCGCCGCGTTTCGCCAGATGGTCGGTGGTGGCGGTGAGCCTGACGTCGGAGCCGCTGATGGTGAAGCCGAGTTCGAGCAGAACTTCGGCGATGCCGCTCATCCCAATGCCCCCGACGCCCACAAAGTGCAGGTGTTGGGGCTTCAGAAACATCTTAGTCACGCTTCACCCTTTTTCGCGGAAGCCGCCATCGGACGCGTGGAGGGCGGACGAGCCACCCGCTCCAGCGCCGCCGCCACTGCCTTCTCGACCCGCGGCAGAAAAACATTTCTCTATCTTATTGTTTCGGCTTCCCGCTCTCCTGTCAATCAAAATCGTAGTGCGGACGCTTCCGCCCGCCCCGTCAACCGCCCAACTCCTCAAGAATGTCCGCCGCGCGGGCAGCCGCTCCCGGCCTGGTGAACCCTCGCGCCGCCTCGCCTGTCCGCTCGATCGCACCGGGCTCGCCCGCGAGCGCCGAAACCTCGTCGAACAGCCTCTTCCCGGTAAACTCCCCGTCCTTCACCAGCCGGGCAGCTCCCGCCCGCGCCAGCGCCTCGGCGTTCCGCGTCTGGTGGTCGTCCGCCGCGAAGGGAAAGGGGACCAGGATCGCCGCCTTGCCCGACGCCGCAATCTCGGCCACCGCGCCCGCGCCCGATCGCGAAACCACCAGGTCCGCCGCCGCAAACGCCGCCGGCATGTCGTCGATAAACGGCGCCACTTCGCCCTCGATCCCGCTCGACGCGAAGTCCCGAGCAATCTCCGCGTAGGCATCGCGCCCGGTCTGGTGAACCAGGCGCACCCGGAATCCCGTACTCCGGAACAGCGGCCAGCTCTCCCGCGCGGCGTTGTTCAACGTGCGCGATCCCTGGCTTCCGCCTGTGATGAGCACCGTGAGCGGCTCTCCTCGCGGCTTCGGCGCGATGGCGAAAAACTCCGGCCGCACCGGAATGCCGGTCCGCTCGGCCCTGCCCCGCGGAAAGTACCGCACCGTCTCCTCGAAGTTGACCAGCGCGCGCCCGGCCAACCGCCCGATCCAGCGGTTCGTCATCCCCGGCATCGCATTCGGTTCCATCAGCGCCATCGGAATCCGCCGCACCACTGCCGCCAGCACCACGGGGCCGGCCGCGTACCCGCCCATGCTGAAAATCGCCGCGGGCTTCCACCGTCCCAACCTCGCCACCATCCGCGCCGTCGCCAGCGGCAACTGCACCAGCGCCCGCGCGGTCCGCAACAGTCCGACCCGCTTCAGCCCGCCGATCTCGACGAATTCGATCGCAAAGCCCGCCTCGGGCACCAACTTCGCCTCCAGGCCCGCGGCCGTCCCTACGAAGAACGGCTCATGCCCGCGGCGCTTCAACTCCCTGGCGACCGCCAGCGCCGGAATCACGTGCCCGCCGGTGCCGCCGCCGGCCATCAGGAACTTCATCCCGCCTGCTCGCTTACGCTCAGAAGCAGCCCCAGCGACGCCAGCGTGCTCAGCAGCGAGCTGCCGCCGTAGCTGATCATCGGCAGGGGAATGCCTTTGGTCGGCGCCATTCCCAGAACCACGCTCATGTTCATCAGCGCCTGCACCACCACCATGAACGTCACGCCTAGCGCCAGATACCGCCCGAAATCGTCCGGCGCCGTGCGCACAAGCCGCAGCCCGCGCCACAGGATCGTCATGAACAGCGCCAGCAGCGCGGCGCAGCCGGCCAGTCCCAGTTCTTCGCCCACCACCGCGTAAATGAAATCCGTGTGCGCCTCGGGCAAATACAGCAGCTTCTGTTTGCCCTGCATCAGGCCGAGCCCGGTCACGCCGCCGCTCCCCACCGCAATCTTCGATTGCCTCACGTGATACCCGGGGTCGCGGTTGTAAGAGGATTCCTGCAAGTACGTCTTGACCTTCGCGCCCCACGCGAACCGGTCCAGCGTGGTGTACTCGGGATCGAAAAACCCGAAGATGCGCACCAGGCGGTAGGGCTTCACCGCTACCGCCGCCACCACGCCCAGCGCTCCCACCAGGATCGCGATCCGCACGTACTTCTTGTCCAGGCCCGCTACGTAGAACGCAACCGCCGCCGTCACCACCAGCACGCACGCCGTTCCCAGATCCGCTACCACCACGGCGATGGCCAGCAGGCCCACCGTGAGCAGGCCGCCCATCAGCGTCCGCCGGTTGTTGATCTTCTTCGCGCGCTCGGTAACGAAGTAGGCCAGGAACAGAATCAGGGCGGGCTTGGCGAACTCGGACGGCTGTATACCCACCGGCCCCAGGCGCAACCAGCGATGCGCGCGCCCGTCCAGAAAATAGACCAGCACCAGCAGCGGCAGCACCACCATGATCCCAGCGAACGCACAAGCTTGGTTGTTCAGCCGGCGGTAGTCGATGCGCTTCAGCGCCATCATCGCCGCGAATCCAACCACGGCCCAGGCGAGCTGCCGGTAGATGTAATAGAAGCTCGACCCAAACTTCTGCTGCGCCACCACCGACGACGCGCTATAGACCATCACCAGCCCGAAGCACACCAGGATGATGACCACCCAGAGCAGCACCCAGTCGGTTCGTACGCGCTGCGCCATATCAGCCTGTCGACTCCAGCCCGCGCACCAGGTCTTTGAACACCCGGCCGCGCTGCTCGTAGCCCGTGAACTGGTCGAAGCTGGCGCAGGCCGGCGCCAGCAGGATGGTGTCGCCCGCGGCGGCTTCGCGCCAGGCGGCCCGGACGGCCTCGGCGATGGTGCCTGCATCGATGAGCCGCACGGCGTTGCCCAGGTGCGCCCGGATCTTCGCCGCCGCCGCCCCAACCAGAAGCGCGGCCTTCGCCTTCGCTCGCAGCGGCTCGCAGAGTACTGTATAGTCGCTGCCCTTGTCCTTGCCGCCCAGAATGATCCACAGCCCGCCCGGAAAGGCGTCGATGGCCTTCATCGTGGCGTCCACATTGGTCGCCTTCGAATCGTTGTAGAAATCGACGCCGTCGAGCGTGCGCACGAACTCGATGCGGTGCTCGACGCCGGGAAAGCTCTTCACTGCGGCGGCAATCGCGTCGAGCGGCACGCCTGCCAGGTGCGTCGCGGCCGCGGCCGCCATTACGTTCTCCACGTTGTGCCGCCCGCGCAACGGAATCTCCGCTACGGCGAGGAACGGTGCGTCATCGTAGAAGACGTGCTTCGAGTCCGCGTACACGCCCGCCTGGCTGGCGCGCGTGAAGCCGAACCACACGGGCGTGGCGCGCGTTCGCGAAGCGTAGCCGATGCACGTCCGGTCGTCCGCGTTCAGAACGGCGAAATCGCCGGGCTGTTGAGTTTCGAACAGCCGGCCCTTGGCGCGCGCGTAGTTCTCGAAGGTGTGGTGACGGTCGAGATGGTCCGGCGTGACGTTGACGCACACGCCGATGTGCGCGCGAAAACGGTCGATGGTCTCTAGCTGGAAGCTCGAAAGCTCCAGGACATTCCACTGATCCGGGCGCGAGCTCGCGATCATCGCCGTCACGGGCGTGCCGATGTTGCCGCCCACCTGCACCGGAATTCTGGCCTCCTTGAGGATGTGTCCGATGAGCGCCGTCGTGGTGGTCTTCCCGTTCGCCCCCGTGATGCCGATGGTGTTCCCCTTCAGGAACCAGCCCGCGAGTTCCACCTCGCCCAGCACCGGGATGCCGCGCCGCCGCGCCTGCTCGAGTTCCGCGATATCGGCCGGCACGCCCGGCGAGATCACTATGGCGTCCGCTCCAGCCAGCGCCTCCGCCGATTGCAGCGCAAACGGCACGCCAAGCCGTTCCAGTTCCGCCGCGGCGCCTTTCAACTGGTCGAGCGGCTTCACGTCCACCGCCAGCACGCGCGCGCCCTGGGACACCAGGAACTCGGCCACGGCCAGCCCCGATGCGGCGAGCCCGGCCACCACTACGTTTTTCGCTCGAAGCTCCAACGTTCTACCTCAACTTCAAAGTCGTCAGCGCGAACAGCGCCATCACCAGCCCGGCGATCCAAAACCGCACGATGATCTTCGATTCCGTCCAGCCCAGCGCCTCGAAATGATGGTGTAGCGGAGCCATCTTGAAGATCCGTTTGCCGCCGCGCAGCTTGTAGCTCGCCACCTGCAGAATCACCGAGAGCGTCTCGATCACGAAGACCCCGCCGATAAACACCAGCAGGATTTCCTGCTTGATGAGGATCGCGACCACGCCCATGCTCCCGCCCAAGGCCAGCGAGCCCACGTCGCCCATGAAGATCTCGGCGGGGTGCGCGTTGTACCAGAGAAAGCCCAGCGACGCGCCGGTCATGGCGCCGCAAAAGACCGTCAGCTCGCCCGCCCCCGGCAGCCGCACCAGGTCCAGGTACTTCGCAAACTCGGCGTGGCCGCTGGTGTAAGTCAGCACCGTCATCGCCGCCGAGGCGACAATCATCAGCCCGATCGCCAGCCCGTCGAGCCCGTCCGTCAGGTTCACCGCGTTCGTGCTGCCCACGATGATGAACGCGATAAACAGGAAGAAGAAGGTGAATCCGAAGGCCCACGTGATCGGATTGCCGAGCAACGCGTCGATCACCAGGCTCGGCTTGAAGGTCTTGAAGAAGGGCACGTTCATCGCCGTCGAGTACATTCCGTGCGCGCGCAGCAGAAGCAGGAATACGCCCACCATCACCGCCACCGCGCACTGTGCAGCGAACTTGCGCCGGCCCGTGAGGCCCAGGTTCTGGTGCTTGCGAATCTTGGAATAGTCGTCCCAAAACCCGATCGCGCCGAAGGCCACGATGCTGAACATCGCGATCCAGACGTAAGCGTTGCTCAGGTTCGCCCACAGCAGCGTGGGCACAACGATCGAGATCACGATCAGCACACCGCCCATCGTCGGCGTCCCCGCCTTCTTCTGGTGCGACTGGGGACCCTCCTCGCGGATGATCTGCCCGATCTGAAACTGCCTCAGCTTCGCAATCAGCCACGGCCCCAGAACCATACACAGGAACAGAGAGGTAAGGCTGGCGAACGCCGTTCGAAACGTAATGAACCGGAATACACGGAGGGGGCTGAAGTAATGATAAAGCTGTTCGTATAAAAGCCAGTAAAGCATTATGAATTCCCCACACCCGAGGCGGTCAGCTTCTCGAGCGCCATCTCCACGTGGGTCCCGCGCGACCCCTTGAATAGTACGGCGTCGCCGGGCCGGAGCAGCCCGCGCAGAAAATCACCCGCAGGTTCCGGATCGTCGAAAAAGACCGCGGCGCTGGCCGGTAACCCGGACCGAACAGCTTCATCGATCATGTCCCGGGCGGCGCCGCGAATTCCGACGAGCACTTCAATCCCGCACCGGACGGCGTAAGAGCCGACGCCGCGGTGCAAAGGCTCGGACCATTGGCCGAGTTCGAGCATCTCGCCCAGCACGGCGATGCGCCGCCGCGCCGGCATGTCCCGGAGCGCGTCGAGCATCGAGCGCACCGCTTCCGGGTTCGAGTTGTAGCAATCGTTGAGAATGGTTGCGCCACTGAGCACGAATCGCTCGCCGCGCATTTTGACCGGCTCGATCGCGCGCACGGTAGCGGCCAGGCGCTCCGCCGCGATGGAGAACACGCGCGCCACCGCGAGACCGGCCAGCAGGTTCATTACGCCGTGCCGGCCCACGAACGAGCTTTCGAATTGGGTCCCATCCACGCGAAACCGCACGCCCTCGGGACCATATTCGACGGCCTCCGCGCGCACATCCGCGCCTTCCGAAAATCCAAACGTCACCACGCGGCCTTGGAAGCCTTCGCCGAAACGTGCTACGCGGGCGTCGTCCGCGTTCAGTACCGCCGTACCCTCAGGCGGCAGCGCCTCAATCAGCTCGCGTTTGGCGCGCGCCACTTCATCGGCGGACTTGAAGAACCCCGCGTGCGCGAAACCTACGTTGGTGACCACGCCGACCGTGGGCCGCGCAATCGCCGCCAGCCCCCGGATCTCTCCTGGGTGATTCATCCCCATTTCGATCACCGCCGCCTTGGCGTCGTCCGGCAGGCGCAGAATGGAAAGCGGCACCCCGATGTGGTTGTTCAGGTTCCCCTCGGTCTTCCCGACCGCCATCTCGACGGCCAGCAGCCGCGCCACAACCTCTTTGGTAGTGGTCTTCCCGGCGCTTCCCGTAATGCCGATCACGGGTCCCATCCATCGCGCGCGCGCCCACGCGGCCAGCGCTTCGAGCGCGGCCTGCACGTCGGGAACCACCAGCGCTCTGCCAGTCCCGCGCTCCGCCACCGCCGCTACCGCTCCCCTGCCGAACGCGGCGTTGACGAACGAATGGCCGTCGTAATTCGGCCCGCGAAGGGCGAAGAACAGGCTGCCCAGCTCAACGGTGCGCGAATCCGTGCTGTAGCCCGTGACTACCGGGTTGGCCACAGACGGCGCGGCCGCAATCGCACGGGCAACATCCTGAAGTGCCAGCTTCATGCCTTGGCCGCTCCGTAACCGAAACTGCGGAGCACCTTGCGGGCCACATCCCGGTCATCGAGCGGAATGGTCCGGTCTTTCAGAATCTGGTACGTCTCGTGTCCCTTGCCCGCCAGGATCACGATATCTCCAGGCTCCGCCTTCGACAGCGCGAGGCGTATGGCCTTCTCGCGATCGGGTTCCTCGGCGTGCGGCGTATCGTGCCGCCACAGTCCTACCAGCGCATCGTTGATGATCGCCAGCGGGTCCTCCGAGCGCGGATTGTCGGAGGTCAGTACGACGAAATCGCTCAGCTCCGACGCCGCTTCGCCCATCATCGGACGCTTGGCGCGGTCGCGGTCGCCACCGCAGCCGAACAGAGTGATGACGCGTTTCGGCTCCAGGCCGCGCGCCACCGCAATCACGTTTCGGAGCGCATCGTCCGTGTGCGCGTAGTCCACCACCACCAGAAATGGTTGCCCCTCATCCACGCGCTCGAAGCGCCCCGGCACGGCGCGGCAGGCGGCGATGCCGCTGGCGAGCCCCTCCGGCGTAATTCCCAGGCTGCGTCCCGCGCACCAGGCGCACAGGATGTTGTACACGTTCATGCGGCCGGGAAGCGGCGAGCTGAGGGGGAACCGTTCCTTCCCTACCACGATGTCGAAGTGCAGGCCGTCGAAACCGGAGTGTATATTGCAGGCGCGCACCTGGGCGCCCTCTCCAATTCCATAGGTCACCAGTTCGGCGCCGGGCGCGGCCTTGATCTTGCGCCCGAAGGCGTCATCGTGATTGGTGATTGCGAATGGCGGCGGCGGCGCCCCCGCACCTTCGAACAGCATTCGCTTGGCGGCGAAATACTCCTCCATCGTGTGGTGAAAGTCCAGGTGATCGCGGGTCAGGTTGGTGAAAACCGCGGTGTGGAACCTGATCCCATACACGCGCCCCAGCGCCAGCGCGTGCGAGGAAACTTCCATCGTGGCGTGGCTGCCTCCGGCCGCGAGAAGTTCGGAGAATAGCCGGAACAGTTCCGGCGATTCCGGCGTCGTATTTACCGCGGCCGTCGCCTTTCCCGCCAGCCTGTACTCGATGGTCCCCGCGAGCGCCGTGGTATGCCCGGCCGTGCGCAGGATGGAATCGAGCAGGTACGCGCTGGTGGTTTTGCCGTTCGTGCCCGTGATGCCGGTGATGGCGATCCGCTCGTCGGGCTTTCCGAAGAAGTTGCGCGCCGCCACGGCCAGCGCACGCCGGCCGTGCTCCACCTGAATCCAGAGCCCGCCGAACCCCGCCGGCCGGGGCGATTCACTCACAACGGCCAGCGCTCCGTGCTCCACAGCCGTGGCTGCAAACGCGGCGCCGTCCACGTGTTTCCCCGGAAACGCGAAAAACAGGAAGCCCGGTTTCACCTTTCGCGAATCGTACGCCACACCGCTCACCGGCGCGGCGGCCTCGGCGGATGGGAGCGGCTGCCCAAAGGGCACGCCGGAGAGAATTTCGCCGAGCGTCATTGGAACAGGACCCGTACCCTTTCGCCCGGATTCAGCGGGCTTCCCGGCAGCGGCGCCTGCTGGCGCGCGACGCCGCTCCCCACTACTTCCACCGGAACGCCGAGATCGAGCGACTGTTCGAGCGCGGCACGCACCGTCTTTCCCAAAAAGTTGGGAGCCGAAGGTCCCGCCACAGCCACCACCGTGCCCGAAACCGAAGCCGGGGCCGGAGTTGCGGCCGCAACCGGCGGAGGTGCGGACGGCGCGGCCGAAGCTGTTACTTCGGGCGGCGCCGGTACCTGCTCCAGATCCTCCGGCGGCATACTCATGTCGGCAATCGATACGTCGTTGGCTTGCTGCGGATCGGTCAGCGGCGCGGGCTCCACTTCCGGAATGTCCTTCGGCACGCCCAGCAGGCGCAAGGTCTCCGTCGCGACGTTCTTAAAAACCGGCGCGGCCACCACGCCGCCAAACATCTTCACACCGTTCAGCGTCACCGCAATCACCACCGCAGGGTTCGTTACCGGAGCAAAGCCCACGAACGACCCGTTGTACATATGGGTGTAACGTTTCGTAGTCAAGTCGAAGATTTGCGCCGAGCCCGTCTTCCCGCCCGACGTGTAGCCCGCCAAACGCGCGGCCTTGCCGGTCCCATACGGCAGCAACACCACGCCCTCCATCATCTGCCGCATGGTGATGGCGGTCTCGGGCTTGAGGACCCGTTGCGGAGCCGGCGCCGGTTCGTTCTCCACCGGGCCGCCGGGACGCTGCCGCTTCAGGATCAGGCGAGGCTTCACCAGCACGCCGCCGTTGGCGATCACCGAGCAGGCTTGCGCCAGTTGCAGCGCCGTGGTGCTCACTTCGTGGCCCATCGAGACCGACGCGATCGAGGTCTTGCCCCAGTGCTTCAAATCCCTGATCATCCCAGACGACTCGGCCGGCAGCGGGATCCCAGTAGTCCTGCCAAATCCGAATTTATGGACGTATTCGAGGAGATTCTTCTCCCCGACCTTTAATCCTATCTGGATTGCGCCGATATTGCTCGACCTTGCCAGCACATCCGACATCGGGATGGTGCCATATCCGTGGTGCGATTCATGAATTACGCGCCCGAAAAGCTTGATGGTGCCCTTGCCGCAGTTGATCTGCGTACCCGGGCGGAGGTTGGTGGTCTCGAGCGCCGCCGAGAGCGTGACGATTTTGAACACCGAGCCCGGCTCGAAAGCCACCGAAACCGGATGGTCGAATCGCGCCGTGCGCGGCTCGCCGGGCCCGGGTGGCTGATTGGGGTCGAACGCAGGGTAGCTCGCCATGGCCAGGATTTCGCCGGTGTGCGGGTCCATGACCACCGTGCTGCCGCTGGCGGCATGGTAGAACTGGCAGGCCGCCCGCAACTCACGCTCGGCAACAAACTGTATGCTCTCGTCGATGGTGAGGGTGATGTTCTTGCCCGCCTCTGCCTCCGCGGAGACCGTGGAATCGATGGGCCGCTGGAGCACGTCGGTCACCAGAGTCTCTTTGCCGGGATGCCCGTTGAGTTCCTTTTCGAGCTTCTGCTCCAGGCCAAGATTGCCCCGCTCCTGGAAGTCCACGGTGCCCACCACGTGACTCGCCAGCGGGCCATCGGGATAGTAGCGGTGCGGCTCCTTCTGGAACTCCACCCAATCCAGCTTCAGGCTACGTAGGGCTTCGGCTTCCGCCGGCGTCACTTTGCGCTTCACCCAAAGGAACCCTGTGCCCTTGGCCCGGCGCTTCTGCTCGAGCGCCATCCGGTGTTCCTCCACCGCCTCGTTCATTTTCTCCAGAAGGTCGTCACGGTCAACGCCCGCCAGTGCGCGCGCCAGGATGGAGGCTGCCAACGGCCGGTCCGGAACCATCAGCGGATCGATCGAAACGCTGTCGGCCGGGACGCTCATCGCCAGCGCCCTACCCTCGCGGTCGAAGATTGTGCCCCGCGGTGCATCCACGCGGACGGTGTGGTTTTGCTGGCGTTCGGCCAGTTCCCGGTAAGTTCTATGAGAGATGACCTGGAGTTGAAACAGGCGGCCCAGCACCACCACCGCCCACAGGAAGGCCCCAACAGAAAGAACGATCAGCCGGGTGTTTGGATGCGCCCGTTCACGTACGCGTTCGTTCTCGGCTCGACGGCCCCACGCCAGCACGGTGTCCTCGGCGCGCTTGAAGTTTCGGAAAAGGTGAATGCCGCGACCCCCTACCTGGTGACATTCATCGCCAGCGCGCTCTCGTTCTTGGCGCTGTTCAGCACAACCACGCTCTTGGGATCGGGATTGACCAGGCGCAGGCTTCTGGCGAGCTGGTGCAGGCGATCCGGGCTCCTCAGCCGCGCTTCTTCGAGGTCGACCACGGCCGTTTCGTTCACCAGCCGGGCATGATCGGCGGCGAGCGCGTGAATACGATAGCCCGCAACCACTTCGAGCGCCCGCGGCATGACCAGGAGGATCAGCAGCGCGGCGATGCCCGCGCCCTTCGCTCCGGCCTGCACGGCCCGCCGGAACGCAGCAGGGTCGGCTTCGCGCACCAGGCGGCTGTTGTCAATCTTCTTGATGTACAGATAGACGTCCTCGGACGGAAGCGGCCGCAGTTGGAACGCGTCGCGCCCGCTCGTCCAGGTTTCGCCGCCAACCGGCACGGCCGGCTGGTCCGCCCGCTTCAAGAATGCCGCACGAGTCGCCATCAGAGTCTCTCCCCTATGCCATTTCCAACGCCCGCAGCTTCGCACTGCGCGAGGCAGGATTCGATTCGATCTCTTCCCTGCCCGGTTTCACCACGTGCTTCGTCAACAGCCGCGCGCGGCCTTCGCGCGCCAGATTGCGGAACGCTTCCTTCACCGGCCGGTCTTCGAGCGACATGAACGTAATCGCCACCACCCGGCCGCCGCTCTTCACCAAACTCGGAGCGGTTTTTAGAAGCGCGTCCAATTCTTCCGTCTCGCGATTGACGGCGCGCCGCAGCGCCATGAAGGTCTTGGTCGCAGGATCCAGACGGCCCGTCCGGGGCGCGGCCCCCTCGATGACGCGCGCCAAATGCAGCGTGTCCCGAAGAGGCCTCGCCCGAACGATTGCTCTGGCTATCTGGCGCGACCTCCCTTCCTCGCCGAGTCCAAAAATCAGATCGGCGAGTTCTCTCTCGCTCAATGTATTGACCAGTTCCGCTGCCGTCAGCGCCTGGCTTCTGTCCATTCGCATATCGAGCGGGCCGCTCGAGGCCAACGAAAAGCCCCGTTCCGGCTCGGTCAACTGATACCGGCTGACTCCCAAATCGGCCAGCAGGCCGTCCATTTTCCCGATTCCCAATGCGTCCAGCGCCTGCCCGATCTCCGAAAACTGCGCCTGACGATAGCGGATGCGCCCGGCCCACTCGGCCGTATTCTGCCGAGCCCGCTCGATCGATTCGGCGTCCCGGTCGAGTGCGATCACCGTCCCGGTCGTGAGCCGCGCCGCAATCGCCCCCGTGTGTCCGCCCAAACCCGCGGTCACGTCCACGTAGGTGCCGTCTGGCCGCAGGGCCAGATACTCGAGCGATTCGGCGAGCATGACGGGCACGTGCATACACGGCTATTTCAGCCCCTTCTTCTCGAGGGCTTCGAGATTGGTGGCCAGCGCCTTCATCGCGCGCTCCAGCCGCCGCTCGGATTCCGCCTCGCTGTAAACTTCAACGGCGCCCTTGTAGAACCGCAGATTCACCTTCTGGTCTTCGATCTCCAACTTGCGCCGCAACACCGGCGGCACCAGGACCCGGCCCTGGCCGTCGATCGCCGATTCACCGCCCCAATAATGAGCCAGGAACGCGATTTCCCGTGCGGCGTTCGGGTCCTCCTGGTAATCCGCCAGCACCTTTTCGTTCTCCATCCACGTCGGAATCGGGTATATTCGAGCTATGCAGCCGTCGAGCGTCGTGATGAAGAACTTCGGTTCGGACGCCGGTTCGGCCGTCGTCCGGAGGAAGTCTTCGAACTCCTTCGGCAAACGCAAACGTCCCTTGTCATCGCAGCGCGACGTGTATATGCCGAGCGGCGGTCGGCCCGAATTGGCTTCGTTTGGGGACGTTTCCACTTTCTTCCTCTAACTACCAGAAAAAGCCACCAGCCCGATTGTAAGACCGACTACACTGCTTTTTCAATACGTTCTAAGGTCCTCACAAAAATAAACTTGCGAACAAAAAGCGAAGGCGGCAGCTAGGACAGACCTCCACGCCCTCCGCCGCGGCCGGAACCCGGCCCGTCCAGAGGAAGCCAGCCCTCTGGTATCGTGAGGATGAGATCAGGATGGGACCCGCTACTCCGCCCAAGCACGACGCCAGCTTCATCCCCGGCTCGATCGCCAGCGTCCGTCTCTTCGGAGTGCCGATCCGCCTCCACTTCACCTTCGTTCTGCTCTTCGTCTTTCTGGTTGTGGCGGGAATCGGCGAGGGCCAATCCGGCCTGATGAACGCTGTCTACATCACAGCCCTGTTCGGGTCGGTCGCCCTGCACGAGTTGGGGCACGCGCTGGTGGGCCGGCGTTACGGCGTCCGCACGCTGGAGATCGTCATGTTCCCCATCGGCGGCGTCGCCCGCCTGGAGCAGCCTCCCAAGCCGCGCCAGGAATTCTGGATCGCCCTGGCAGGCCCGCTAGTGAACGTGGTCATCGCCGCCGGGCTCTTCGCTGCCCTGGTCTGGCGCCACGGCCTGTTGCCCATAGACGCTCTGACCAAGCCGACCGACGCCAACCTGCTCGAGCGCATCGCCACCGGCAACCTGGTTCTGGCCGCGTTCAACCTGCTTCCGGCGTTCCCCATGGATGGCGGCCGCATTCTGCGCTCGGCGCTGGCGTTGCGGCGCCCGCCGGAACAGGCCACCCGGCTCGCCGCCCGCGCCGGTCAATTCCTGGCCATCGCCCTGGGACTTTACGGCCTGCTCGCCGCCAACTATCTGCTGGTGTTCATCGCCTTTTTCGTGTACCTGGGCGCGGCACAGGAGAGTGCGGCGGCGGTGGGGCAGATCCTGACCCGCGGCACTCCGGTGCGCGCCGCCATGGTGACGGATTTCCGCACGCTCTCGCATGCCGATACCGTCCGCGACGCCGCCAATCTCCTGCTCGCCACCAGCCAGCAGGATTTTCCGGTCATGCATGTCAACCAGGTGACCGGCCTTCTGGGACGCGCCGCCCTGCTGCGCGCTATGGCGTCAAACGGCCCCGATTCCTACGTCGCCGGCGCAATGAACCGCGATTTCGTGCGCGTTTCTCCGGACCAGGACCTGGCGGAGACTATCCCCCTGGTCGCCCAGTCCGGCTCCTGCGTGCTGGTGATGGACGGTGAGCGGCTGGTGGGTCTGCTGACCTCGGAGAACCTCTCCGAGTTCGTCCTGCTGCGCCGCTTCGGCATGGCGCCGGAGACGGACGGTACGGGAATACACCGCCGCGTGTAGGCCTGCGGTCCGTTACGACGGAACCGTCTCGGACGGAAACAGCTCGAGCTGATTCTCGTCCATAAACGACGCTTCCTCCGGCACTGCAGGGAAACAGCCGTCGAGAAGCGCCGAGGCATCCTCCGCCGAGCCGGTGGCGACTCTCGTCTCCTCTTCGCCCGGCACCAGCAGCAGCAGTTCCCCGGTTTCCATCTCCGCCTCGGCGAACAGGTCCTTGGAATGCGTGGTCACGAAGACCTGCCGCCCGTTCCGGCGCTCGATGCCGCCGAGCATCGGCAAGATCTGCCGGATCACTTCGGGATGCAGCGATTGCTCGGGCTCTTCGGCCAGCAGCGGTCCCGCGCCATCGAGCGCGCTCCACAACAGCGCCAGCAGTCGCAGCGTGCCGTCGGAGAATTGGTCCTCGCTCTGCCATGCGCCTAGCGGCCGCCAGTGGCCGTACCGCGCGCGCAGATGCGGCTGGCCGCGCGAATCCCGCCGCAGTTCGAGCCCCAGAAGCTGCGGCACCGCGGTTTGCAACGCTCGAAGAATGCGCCGCAGCCGGGAGCTCTGCGCTTTCTCGGGGGTCCCGGCGATCCGTTCCAGCAGGTCGCCGCAGAAAGGATCGTCGCGCCTCCCCGCCGAGCGCTCCGGCTCCCGCACCAGTTGCGGCACCGCGTTCACGTATCGCACCGAGTCGAAGAACTCCGCCAGTTCCCGAAACCGCCGGTTCGAGTGAACCTGCTCGAGCGCCGTCTCGGTCAGCCGCTGGGGATCGTCCAGATCCTGCTCGTCCGGCCGCACCAGAACGTCCTCGCCCCCGCGCGCCACGCGCTCGTGCAGGATGGCCGGCGGGCGCTGATCTTCTTGCCCGAACTGTAGTCCGTATTCCCAGTCCGGCCCGTCGCCGTCCGATCCGATCCGCACCGCGATCGCGACGTGCGAGTGCTGCCGTGCCGCCAGACATCGCAGCCGGGAAACTCCGCCGCGCCGCCGCACCGCCCGCTCGAACCCGCCGCCGGAGCAGGCCACATCGTGCAGAAACCGGAACGCGTCCAGCAGGTTCGACTTGCCGGAGGCATTCGGCCCGGCCACCACCACGCGGCGCGCCAGTTCCGTTTCCACCCGCGTGAAGTTCTTCCAGTTCTCCAGGTACAGATGCTTGAACCGCAGCGGCTTCGCGGATGTGCTCATAGGCCGTCAGGCATCCAGATGGTGCTCGAAGAACCGGTCCAGCTCCGCCTTGTGGCCCGAGGCGACCCAGTCGGACAGGTCCTCCATCTCGCTGTTCGAGAGCGGCTGGAAGGTGCGCGCCGTTTCCACGTTCGCGTCGATCTGCTCGAGCTTGGGCATTCCGGCCACGGCCGTGGCTACCGGCAGCGTCATCGAGTATCGCAAAAGCATCTGCGGAGCGGCCGCACCGGTCAGCTTTCCTTGCGCGAAGACCTTCATCGCAATCACGCCGATGGCCTTCCGCCGCGCCACCGGCAGCGCCACCGATTGGAAGCTCATCGGCCCGAGCGGCTTCGGCCCGAACCCTCCGGCGCCGTTCTCCATACCCGCCAGCGCGGCGTTCAGCGCCATCTGCGTGCAATCGAAATCGTGCCGGTCGAGCGCTCTGGCGAGCACGGCGGGATCGGAATGGCAGGTGATGCCGATCGCGCGGGCCACCTTCTGGTCGCGCAGCTTATAAAGAAGCCTCAGCACGCCTTGCGCCGATTCGATCGCCGCCAGATCGTTCGCGTCCCCCAGGCTGTGAATATGCAGCAAATCGACGTGATCGGTCTGGAGCCGCTGCAGGCTGCCATCGATGGTGCGCATGGCCTTATCGGCGTCGCGATCGGGCACCTTGGTGGCGAGGAAGACCTCCTTCCGGCGCGTCTTCATGACCCTGCCCACGCGTCGCTCGCTGACTCCGTTGCCGTAAGCGTACGCGGTATCGACGTAATTAATGCCCAGATCGAGCGCGTGGTTCAGCGCCGCAACGCCCGCCTCTTCGTCGTACATGAGGAACCGGCTGCCCGACCCAAACGCGAGGATGCTGACGCGCGCCCCGGTCCGCCCCAGGGGCCGCTGGGGCATGGCATCCGCCCCCAAACCGGACGAAGCGGCAACCCCGCCCAGGGCCGCCGCCCCAATGAAGTTCCGACGTGAAATCCGCACCACCGCCAAACATATCACAGGGTCGAATGTTCGTGCGGGCCCGGCTTCCGCCCATATCCAATCGCTATCAGATGTGATAACATTCAGAAGTGACCGCCGGCGAGTTGAAGCGGTGGCTGAGGCGGCAGGGCTGCACCTTCCAGGAAGGTGGGCGGCACACGAAAATCATGCTCGGCAGCCGCACGTCGCAGCTTCCCCGTCATCCGTCTACGGAGATCCGTACCGGCACGCTCCAGGCCATCCTGAAGCAGTTGGGACTGCAGAGGACACAATGAACGAATATCTGGCGCTATTCGAGCCCGCAGAAGAGGGCGGCTTCGTGATCACGTTCCCCGATTTCGAGTGGGGTGTTACCCAAGGCGACACCGAGGAGGATGCCGTCGAGATGGCAATCGACGCCCTGGAAATGATCATCGCCGACCACATCGAGAAAGGCCAGCCGCTTCCCCGCATGTCCAGGCCGCGCGGGCGGAAGTACCGCATCATTCACCTGCCTGCCCTGTCTGCGATGAAGGCCGAACTGTACCGGGCCTTTCGAGAATCCGGAATCAAAAAGGCCGATCTCGCACGCCGCCTGGCCATCCCGGCGGCCAATGTCGACCGCCTGTTCGACCTGCGGCACCACTCGCGGCTGGAGCAGATCGAGGCAGCGTTCCGCGCGGTGGGCAAGGAACTGACCATTGGCACTCGCAGCGCGGCGTAGGAGTCCTTCCCCTACTCCACCGTGACGCTCTTGGCCAGGTTGCGCGGCTGGTCCACGTCGCAGCCCCGCCGGACGGCGATGTGGTAGGCCAGCAGTTGTAGCGGCACGATCTCCAGAATCGGCAGCAGCAGCTCGTTCGAGAACGGAATCTCGATCGCGTGATCGGCCACCCGGATCGCCTCGCGGTCGCCTTCATTCACCACCGCGATCACGATGCCCTGCCGCGCCTTCACTTCCTGGATATTCGACAGCGTCTTCTCGTAGAGAATCTGGCTCGCCTCGGACGCCGGATCGCGCGCGGCGAGCACCACCACGGGCAGCCGCTCGTCGATCAGCGCGTTCGGCCCGTGCTTCATCTCGCCCGCCGGATAGCCCTCGGCGTGGATATAGGAGATTTCTTTCAGCTTGAGCGCCCCCTCGAGCGCGATCGGGAAATGGATGCCGCGTCCCAGGAACAGGAAGTCCGTGGTGTGCGACAACGGCCGGGCCAGCTCTTCGAGAACCGAGTCGTGCGAGAGCACGGTTTCGAGCTTCCCAGGCACCAGCATCAGCTCCTGCATGAGGCACTTAGAATGCTCGTCCCCCAGCGCGCCGCGGGCCTGGCCCAGGTACATCGCCAGGACGAAGAGCGCCGTCAACTGCGAGGTGAAGGCTTTGGTGGAGGCGACGCCGATCTCCGGCCCGGCGTGCGTCAGCAGCGTGCCCGCCGCCTCCCGAGTGACCATCGAGCCGATGACGTTGCAGATGGCGATGGTCTTCGAGCCCTTCTGCTTGGCCTCGCGCTGCGCCGCCAGCGTGTCGGCCGTCTCGCCCGATTGCGAGATCACCACCGTCAGCACCTTGTTCGAAACGATCGGGTCGCGGTACCGGAACTCGCTGCCGTAATCGACTTCCACCGGAATCCGCGCCAGCTTCTCGATCATGAACTTCCCGGCCAGCGCCGCGTGCCAGCTAGTGCCGCACGCGATGATCTTCACCGATTCGAACTCGCGGAACTCCTTGGGCTGGATATCCATCTCATCGAGAAAGATGCGCCCGGATTCCTGTCCCACACGCCCCAGCACGGTGTCCCGCACGGCCCGCGGCTGCTCGTAAATTTCCTTGAGCATGAAGTGCTTGTAGCCGCCCTTTTCCGCCATGATGGGGTCCCACAAAATCCGCGAGACCTGCCGCTTGATGGGCCGCCCTTCGAAATCGCTCAACCGCACGCCCTCCGGCGTCAACACCGCCAGATCGCCATCGGCCAGGAAAAAGACGTCGCGGGTGTGGCTGAGAATGGCCGGCACGTCCGAGGCGACGAAATACTCGCCGTCTCCCAGCCCCACCACCACCGGAGGGCCGCAGCGGGCGGTCACGATCTTGTTTGGATCGGACCGCGCGATCGCCGCCAGCGCGAAGACTCCCGTGATCTCGTGCACCGTGTCGCGCACGGCCGCTTCCAGGTTTCCTTCGAAGTGCTTCTCGATCAGGTGGGCGATGATCTCCGTATCGGTCTCTGTGCGGAACACGTGCCCTTCCGCCTGCAACTGGTGCTTGAGTGAGACGTAGTTCTCGACGATGCCGTTGTGCACCACCACGATCTCACCCTTACAGTCGCGGTGCGGGTGAGCATTCTCCTCGGTAGGCCTCCCGTGCGTCGCCCACCGCGTGTGGCCAACTCCGTAGGAGCCGTCCACCGGATTCAGGAGTATCGCTTCCTCAAGGTTTCGCAGTTTTCCGGAAGCGCGCCGCACCTCCAGCTTGTCCCCGCTGAGGACCGCCAGGCCAGCGGAGTCATAACCTCTGTATTCGAGCCGTCGCAGACCATCCAGAATAATCGGGACAGCCTTTCGGTCCCCAATGTACCCCACGATTCCACACATACCCTCATTGTATAGGGCCATGCAACTGCGCGCCAGCCGTTTCTGGCTTGGCCCATTCTGACCCCAATATGGGTGTGCGCACACCTCCCCATGTGGGCGACGCCACCCCCTTGCGGGAGGGAGGTAATAGGACCTAGTACGGTACGAAATCGGTGGAATTACTTTTGTCTTTGGGAGTTACAGAGCCGAATTCGTGTTACAGTGTAATCAAGCTATACAACATAGCATCCCGGCGATGGGTCCCAGCTCATCGCCAGCCCCTCTGAGTGAAGCCCCGGGTGCCCAGCCCGGGGCTTCTTAGTTTCGGGGGCGCCGTAAGAACCCCATTTGCCCTTCCCATTCCCGAACACAGATTGCCCGAAACTGGGCAGCGGCGCCTCGGACGACGCGCATTTCAGCGTGTATCTCCAACAGGATGCAGAAGCGGTGGTCTGGCGCGAGACGTGCCTGTGCTAAACCCAGATGGCAACCCTCGCACGGCCTTGGCTTATAGTGCTCCTCCTGGCGCTTGCGTCGCACCTGCGCGCGCAGCCGGCGAGCCTCATCCACTTCGAGTTCGAGGACCAGTTCGACCACAAATACTCGGACGCCAGCTTTCGCGGCAAGCCCTTGCTGCTGATCGTCTGTGACCGGACAAGCGGCCGGTTCGGTTCGGCGTGGGGACGCGCGCTGGACGCGCACCTTGGCTCCAACTGGCGTGCCCGAACCAGTGTGGTCCCAGTCGCCCAGATGCCCGGCCTGCCGCGTTTTCTGCGCGGTTTTGCCAAGGGCCAGTTCCCGCGGCAGAGCGACCAGGCAGTGCTGCTCGATTGGGACAATGTTCTGTCGAAGGCCTACGGCTTCCACTCCGGCAACTGCAACCTGTTCGTGTTCGATGCCGCAGGCCGACTGCTCCAGCGAGCCTACGGCCGGGAACCCGACGCCGCGCACGCGCAGCAGCTCGCAGATGCCATCCTGAATAGCCAGGGCGCCACGCCTACTTCACAGGCATCCGCAAAATAGTCCGCAGTTTCTCCGGCGCCACGCGCCGCGGGTCCGAAAGATAAATCTCGTGGTGCGGACCCACGAACGCCAGGCCTTTGCTCCCGGCAAACGCCTCCATGCGCGCGATCGTGGCCGGCTCGGTCGAATACGGACCCGTATGGAGCACCTGCACGCACCGGCCCTCCTTCAAGGTCTCGAGCGCCACCTCGTCCGCCGGTTCGCCCTTCCCCTTCGCCTTCAGCTTGGCCGCGGTGTCCTGCAGGTCGCGGGCAGAGATGAAATCCGCTACGCGGATCAGGAGCTTCCAGCGCCACTCGTCCCGCGGGGCCATCCGCTCGAGGCCCCACCAGAGCCCTTCGAGGTGACACACCTTGTAGTCCTGGCCCGCGAACTTCTTCGCCATCTTCGTGGTGTAAGCCACCTGGTAGAGCGCGCCCACCGCCTGCTGGAACCGCGCGCCCTCCGGCGCGCCAACGCCGTCAACAGCCAGATACTTCGCCGCACCGGCCTCCACCAGCGCCGGTTCCTTCGGCGTCACATACTCGGACTTATGCAGCTTGTATAAGTCGATCTTTTCCATATCACCCCAATGGGATATATATTTCAGTGACTAACTCATCGGGCGGCGTACTGAAGGGGAAATTGCGGTAGATTTCGAACCCGGGCGCGTTGCGCGCCTCGCGGCCGCTCGCCGGCAGCCATTCCCCGCATAACCGCGCATAAGTGTCGCCCAGCGTTTGGTAGGGGCCCTTGTGCACCGTCGAGGCGTACTCGCCGGCCGACAGCTCCTCGATCCCGGCCTCGCCGGTGGGCCGAACGCTCTCGTTGACCACCAGCGCCGCGTCGTAGCGCAGCCGTTCGGGCGGCGTGATCTCCGGGTCGTCGTGAACTACGCCCAGCGTCTCGGCCGCCGGTCCCAGCAGTCCGTTCCGCCCGGCCCACGCGTACAACTTCTGCCATGCCTCCCCCACCTGGTCATAAGGGCCCACGTGGCGGAAGAACGCCAGCCGCGTCAGCCCGAAGCGTTCCGTGCGCACATCGAGCGGCCCGCGTTCGACCGGCGTCGAAGCCCTGGTGCGGAACTCGCGCCGGTTCTCCCGAAAGTCCGACGGCGCTTCGCCGAACATCGCCCGGAACGCGCGCGTGAAGGATTCATGCGTCTGATAGCCCGAATCGAACGCGATGTCGGTGACCGGATCGGCGCCGGCCCGCAGCCGCCCGGCCGCGCGCTCCAGCCTCAGGCGCCTGACGTGCTCCTTGACGGATTCCCCCACCATGCCCCGAAAGATCCGGTGGAAATGGAAGGGCGAGAACGCCGCCACGCCGGCCAGCTCCTCGAGCGGAAGCGGCTCATCAAGCCTCTGCTCGATATGCACCAGCACCCGGTTGATCCGCTCCTGGTACGATTCGCCGGTCCCGGTCCTCATCCTTTAGCGATTGTATGCGGGAGCGGCGTCGGCCGCTTGACATTTCTTGCGGTTCTACGCGGGCCGCGTGCCGATCATCAGGTGCGCCGGCCCGGGCAAAGCCACGCGGCGGATCGCTCCGAAGCCGGCCTCCCGCATCCACGCCGCGTACTCCTCCTCGGTGTACGTGTTCCCGCTGCGTGTGCCGACCAGCATATTGAGGGCGAACAGTGCCGCTTGCCGAGGTCCGGCGCGATCGGGATCGAGAATGAAGTCCGAAATCGCGATGCGGCCGCCGGGGCCCAGCGCGGCGTACGTTTTCGCCACCAGTTGGCGATTCTCTTCCGGGTTCAGCATGTGGCAGATGGCGGAGATCAGCGCCAGGTCGAAGCCCGCGCCGAACTCGCTGGTCCGCAGGTCGCCCTCGCGCGCAGTGACCCGGTCCGCCAAGCCCGCCTCGGCGATGTGGCCACGGGCAATCGGCACCACCTCCGGAACATCCAGGATCTCGCCTCGCAGCGCCGGGTTCGCCTGTGCGAAGGCAATCGAGTAAGCGCCCGAGCCGCCGCCGATATCGAGCATACGGCGAACCCCGGCGCCGTCCACAGCCTCCACCACGGCCACGGCGCGCCGCGAGGCGTTGGCGTGCATGGCCGCGATAAAAGCGGTGGTCCAGTTGTCGCCGCGCCCTCCGGGACGCCGGCCCGCCGTCGTCCCCGTCCGCACGCACTCGGTCAGCGTGGACCACGTCTCCCACAGGTGCACCGTGTGCATCATCGCCAGGCGCACATCGTCAGGCGATCTTCTGGTGAAATGCTGCGCCGCTTCGGGCGTGTTGCGGAACACTCCTCCGCGCTTCTCGAGCAGACCCAGCGCGGCCAGCGCGTTCAGCAGCATTTCCGTCGAACGCGGAGCGGTCCCGGCCTTGGCCGCGACATCGGCCGCCGTGGAGCCCGCGCCCAGCGCTTCGAAAATGTCCAGCTCGATGGCGGTCAGCAGGACGCGGCTCTGCTGAAACGCGCGAATCCGTTGGTCCAGGTCTTCGGACAGCATGGCAGTCTCCTCAATGGCATCGTTCGGGCGGCTGGCTGGCCAGCGCCGCCACGGCTTCGACGATCCGCGCGCGCTCGACGGCGTTCGCGCTCAGGATGCGTTGCTGGCCGGCGCCGGCGGAGAACGTCGTCACCCCTTTATCATCGACCCGTACGCGGCCTTGCGGAGAGAGGCTGAAGTACCCGGCATCCGGCTCGACGGCGTAGAGCGCGGCCGTGGGATCCCAGAGCGGTTCGTCGTACGGCATGGTCCGGTAGGCGCGGTAGGCGTCGGCGAGCGGGTGATCCGCGGCGTAACGGAAGTCGCGGCCGATGCGTGCTGCCGGGTACTTCGCGTTCTCACCGAGTTCGAACGGGCTGACGACGATTGGGGTCGGCCACTCGGCAAACAGCTTCTGCGCCGCCGGCACATCGTTCACGATGTTGTATTCGAGCACCGCATCGGCGAAGCGGCCCGCCATCGCCACCAGCAGGCGCACCTTGCGTTTCACCAGATCGCGGCCCGCGAGCGGGCTGATGGCGTCCGGAGGCGAATCGAGCAGCCGCGCGAGGTTGGTGCTGAAACCCGTCTGGACGATGACGACGCTCGAATCCGGTTGCGCGGCCAGCGTTTTGCGAAGAACCGTCTGCGCGTCCGGCACGGCGCCGTCGCCGCGCGGGTAGAGAGGTGCGCCGCCGATACGCCGCTTCCCGGCGACCACTCGTGTGTAGGGCCCGTCCTCCGGCGTTTTGCCGCCGTGCACAATGCCGATGGGAATGGCAGGGCGGCCGTAAAACGTGTCCAGCAGGTCGATGTAAGTGGCCGCCCAGCGGTTGTCCTTGGTGATGGTGACGGCCAGAATCTTGGCTTCTCCACGGCTCTCTAAAGCGTGCAACGCCGCCAGGGCGATGGCGTCGTCCACGTCATTCCCCATATCGGTGTCGAAGACGATGCGCACGGGTTCGACGGCTGCGGCCGTGGCCGCGGTCAGAGCAAGTGCCAGCAGGATGCGAGTCATCGTTCTCGATTATCGCGCGGCCCGCCCTATGCTACAATTCGGTTCAGTCCACGTCGCCGCGGGCCCGTAGCTCAGTTGGTTAGAGCGCTACCTTGACACGGTAGAGGTCTGGCGTTCGAGTCGCCACGGGCCCACCACTCCAAACGCCGGGATCAGGCTGGATTCGAGAACAGCTGTCGGCCTAAGCCGCCTGAATCTCCACGATCTCGGCGACCGCTGTAGGTTCCGGCACCGGCTCGCCTCGCAAGCGCATCCCCTCAACGTGGAACTGAATGGCTTCGGCGATAAGGCGCCGCGTAGCAGAGAGGGTCTGACCCGTCGTAACGCAGCCGGGCAGATCTGGGACGTAGGCAGCCCAGTTGTCGGGGGCCTTTTCGAACACCACCGCGTATCTCATGTCTTCAGCCCTGCCTTCTTCAACACCGAGTTTAGCGTTCCGGGCGGCATGTCGTCACCGGGATGTCCGGGAACGGTCACGGTGCCCGGCTTAGTGGGATGGACGTACTGCCTGTGGTCGCCGCGCGTCCGGTCGAGCAGCCAGCCGTCCTTCTCGATCATCTTGATCGCCGCGAACCTTCATGAACGGACGTCACCGACATGATCGCATAGACGTCGCGCCAGTGGCGAGGCGTTCGTGCGGCCGGCCATCCACAGCGGCCATTTGGAGTCCAAACTCGCACTGGGTCCAACTGGCGTCCAAACCCGCGACGCGGAAGTCTTGTCTTTCCGCCACTGGTGCTTGTATGCGATTGATCCCACATCCTTGACGCGGTAGAGGTCCGGCGTTCGAGTCGCCACGGGCCCACCACTTCAACGCGGTCTCGCCTCATGAGGTCACCCAGGAGCCAGCCGACAGGTCCACAGCAGGTCCAACCAAAGTCCAAATCGTGGTTTCGATCGTAGTGCTCGGACCTTGGATTTCGCCACGACTCGCGTGCTGTGTCAGTGGGATGGCAGCGATGATAGCGATGGCAGCCATGGTTTCGTGTGTTGTCGCAACGCGACAACATCGCCAAGCCCTATATAAAGAGCATTTTGATCGGCATGGCCAACGGTCGCAACCGGGGTAGCCATATCCTCTGCCACGCCACGTTTATTGGTGAGACCTGATCGTTCTTGCGAGCATTGCATCCTGGTTGGGAGTTCGCTTGCCTCCTCTCTGACACGGCGCCCTTCATTTTGGGCCGACCTGGGCATCCGGCGAGTTAAACTGAAGACATCCAGGGCTGATCCGTATGGAGATCGGGGAGATCGCATCTCACTACCGCGTCCTGTCTAAGCTCGGCGAAGGCGGCATGGGCGTGGTGTATGCGGCGGAAGATACCCGGCTGAACCGGCGCGTGGCCCTGAAATTCCTTCCCGAGCGAACGGGGCGTTTCGCGCGGGAGGCCCTGGCGGTGGCCTCGTTGAGCCACCCCAATATCTGCACCATCTACGACGTCGGCGAATACGAGGGCCGTCCCTTTCTCGCGCTCGAGCTGCTCGAAGGAGAGACGCTGAAGGAGCGGATCGCAAGGCGGCCCCTTACTTCGGGTGAAGTGATCGAGTTGGGGCTCCAGGTCCTGGAGGGTCTTGCCGCAGCACACGCCAAGGGCGTCCTCCATCGCGACATCAAACCGGCGAACATTTTCGTGACCGCCGGCGGCCAGGCCAAAATCCTGGATTTTGGGTTGGCCAAGGTTGCCAGCTTGCAGCAGCGGGCCGGGAGACCGGAGGCGGCTGCGACCGAGACAGCGGTGCTGCTCACCAGTCCCGGGACGGCGATAGGGACCGCCGCCTACATGTCGCCGGAACAGGCGCTCGGCGAGGAGTTGGACGCCCGGAGCGACCTGTTCAGTTTCGGCCTGGTGTTCTATGAAATGGCGGCCGGCCGGCGCGCATTCGGCGGAACCACGGCGGCCGCGGTTTTCGACGGCATTCTGCATCAGACTCCAGCCTTTCCGACGCGCCTGAACCCGGATTTGCCGCCCGAACTCGACAGGATCATCGGCAAGGCGATCGAGAAGAGCCGCAACCTGCGCTATCAGACGGCACTCGAGATGCGGGCGGACCTGGAGAAGCTCGTGCCTTTATCGAGCAGCCGGCGGCTTCGGACGGCGGCGCCGCCCTCTGCCCGGCGCCGGCATTACCGGGCGCTCTGGGCCGCGGCGGGCGCTCTGGCCGTTTTGGCCGCCGCATTCGCACTCCGCCCGGCGGCGCCGGCGCCCAGCGTGTTGGGCACAGAACAGTTGACCAGCGATGGCCAAAGAAAGAGTTTCGCCCCCGACGCGCCGGGACAGCGCCTGTTGACCGATGGCTTTCGGATCTACTTCACCGAAGGCTCGCCGCGCAGCTTCATGCTCCAGCAGGTTTCGACCGAGGGCGGCGAGCCCGCCCCCCTGCCGCTTTCTTTCGAACTGTATGGCCTCTGCGGCATGTCGTCCAGGCGCCCGGAATTGCTCCTCAGCGGTGCTCCGGCCAACAGCCGTGTGCCCGAGTTGTGGACCCTGCCGGTACCCGGCGGCCAACCGCGGCGGCTAGGAGACATCAGCGCCACGGAAGCGGTCTGGTCGCCGGACGGCGAGAGTCTGCTCTACGTCGCCGGCCACGATCTCTATCGCGCGGCGGCCGATGGAAGCGGGAGTCGCAAGCTGGCGACTCTGGCAGCCGCACCCTTCTGGCCTCGCTGGTCGCCCGACGGTTCCACCATCCGGTTCAGCACCATGGACAGCCATCTTCTGCAAAGGGCGATCTGGGAAGTCCGCCCCGACGGAAGCGGGCTGCACCAGATGTTCCGCGATTGGAGCGCCGAGGAGGGCGAGTGCTGCGGAAACTGGACGCCGGACGGCCGATGGTTCGTATTTGAGGCCTTACGCGGCGGACAGCAGAGCCTCTGGGCGGTTCGCGAGAAGGTCGCGTTCTGGCAGAAGGCGAACCGGCTGCCTCAACGCCTGACGGTTACCGAGATGAGTATGAGGGCGCCCGAGCCCAGCCGCGACGGCAAGAAGATCTTCTTCATCGGCATCATGCCCCGCGATGAGATCGTGCGCTGGGATGCCCGCCAGCACGCGTTCGTTCCATTTCTTTCCGGACTTTCGGCGGAGGGCCTGCGGTTCTCCGGCGATGGCCGCAGCGTGGCCTACACCAGCTTCCCCGACTCGACTCTGTGGCGAGCGCGGGCCGACGGCACCGCCCGCACCCAGTTGACGTTCCCTCCCATGATTGCCGGATTGCCGCGCTGGTCGCCCGACGGGAAGCGGATCGCCTTTCAAGGCCAGATGCCCGGGAAGGAGGCGACCATCTACATTCTGCCCGCCGATGGCGGTACGCCGGAAGCCGCATTTCCCGATGGCAGGCCGGCGATGGATGCCGGCTGGTCTGCGGACGGCAACAGCCTTGTGTTCGGCATGGCGGCCGAGAGAGGGCGCATCTCGACCGAGGATCGCATCGGCATTCTCGATCTGGGAACCCGCAAGGTGAGCTGGCTGGCAGGTTCGAAGTTTCTGTTTTCGCCGCGCTGGTCGCCCGACGGCCGCTACATCGCGGCACTGACCGGAGACTTCAACAGGGTGGTGCTCTATGACACTACTTCGCGAAGCTGGAGCGACCTGGCGAGCGTGACTGCCTCTTATCCGGAGTGGTCCCAGGACGGGGGCGCGATCTACTGCGTGGGCTTCCTGGACCACAGCCTGCCTTTCTACCGCGTGCGCCTGGCGGACCGCAAAGTGGAGAAGGTGACGGAGTTTTCGGGCTATGGCCACCTCGCCTGGGGCCGTTGGGGTCCTTGGACCGGCTTGGGCCCCGATGATGCGCCTCTGGCAGCACGGGACATCAGCGTGGAGGAGGTCTTCGCGCTTGATTGGGACCCGCGCTGAGGCCGGGCAGGCTGATCAGGCTGCGGCTTCGTCTGCCGCGTCAGCCTGCGGCACCCGGGCGGGACGGGACCTCCAGCGGCCGGCGAGGCCTTTACCAAGATTGATGAAAGGTTCCTCGATGGTATGGTAGGCGACGACCGGCACAACGGCCGAAAGCGCCGCGGCCAGGACGCATTGCCAGGCGAAGGGCACATGGCTCAACCGGCAAAAGCAGAGCCAGAACACCGGCACGTGGGTGAGATAAATACCGTACGAATACTTAGCGACTTGATGGCATGCGCGGCGTGCCCAACGGAAACGAATTTCGCGGAAGTGCGGGATCGCTAATCCCAGAACCAGGCAGACAGCCCAGCCGCAGAGCGTTCCCGGGAGAGTCGCCTCGAGCGGCGGTCTTCCGTTAGTCGCCCAAGCGCCTCCGGCACAGTAGACGCATAAGCCGGCAACGATAAAGAAGGGCCAGAGGGCGCCTGAGAGGCGGGGACGAATCTTCTCCGCCAACGCGTAAGCCAATACGCCACTGAGGAAGCATGGTGCAAACCGGAGCGTCGCCAGTCCGCGCAAGGGAATTCCCCAGTGGCCCGTCGCCCAAACGATCGCGAAACTGGCGAGTGTCGCGGCAATTTGCAGGAAGACCGCGCGCCGCAGGCTCCATGCCACTGTAAGAAATACCAGGGGCAGTAAACAATACATCTGAACCTCAAAGGGCAGACTCCAAAGAGGAGCCAAGACCTGCGGGCTCCCGGTCACGTTCTGAACCAGCGCGAAATTCGCGAGCCAGTCTCTCCAGGCGAACCAGTGGAACGGCTGCCCATCCGAAAACGGCGGGATGCGGAAAGCGAGCACCAACAGGATAACCGCGATGCTGAGCGGGTAGATGCGAAAACAGCGGCGCAGCATGAAGCTCTGGAACAATTTGCGGCCGGTGAGGCGCATTCGTTCCATGGAGCGCATCAGCACCAGGCTGGTGTGGACGAAGAATATAAGCACTCCCGCATGCCCCAGGAAGTGAGCGGTTACCGCGAACGGCAGCGGCTTCGGCCCGGCCAGCGTGAAGGCCAGATGGTCCACGTACACTGCCAGCACCGCAAAGGCCCGCAGTAGATCCAGGTTCCTGGCATCCCTCTGAGATAGGTCGCGTAGCTGCAGAGCGTGGCCCCTTAACCCAGACAACTTTATACGCTCGCAATTATTGTGCCAACCAGCCGGGCTTGCCAGGCCAGGGTGACCGGTGGGGAGTGGCTTTCGCCCGGAGTGTGTCGCGCCGGCCAATGACCGGGCCGATTATGCGACGTTTCGATCTGTTATGATCTGGGCATGACGCGACTGGGCTGGCCCCGATGCCCGCCCTAATATCGGTTGCGTTACGAACCTCTTGCTGACTATTCGGCGCCCTGGCCCGGCGCAAAGGATCGGCGAAATGGACGAGGAGAGCGGGGGAAATGGAGACCTGATTGTCGTAGGTGTGGGCGCTTCGGCCGGCGGCCTGGAGGCTTTCACGGAGCTGCTGCGCCATCTCCCGCCCACCACCGGCATGGCGTTCGTCTTCGTGCAGCACCTGGACCCGCATTACGAAAGCGCCCTGCCGGAACTGCTGGCCGCCAAGACCCGCATGACGGTTCTCCAGGCTCAGAACGAGTGCCGGATCCAGCCGGACCACGTTTACGTCATTCCCCCCAATACTCTCATGCGAATCCGCGAGGGCGCCCTCGTCCTCGAGACGCGGCCCCCCACTCCGGAGCTCTTCAGGCCGATCGATGCATTCTTCAGTTCGCTCGCCGAGGAGTTCCGGTTCCATGCCGTCGGCGTCGTGCTCTCAGGAACCGCATCGGACGGAACGCTGGGGCTCAAGGCCATCAACGACGAGGGTGGCATCACTTTCGCCCAGAACGAAACCGCCAAGTTCGATGGGATGCCGCGCAGCGCAATTGCCACCGGCGTCGTGCATTTCGTTCTCCCTCCGGGCCGGATCGCCGAGGAGCTCGCCGCAATTGCCCATCGCGGGCCGAATCTCAGTCGTGCGGAAACCGTGCTGGCGACCGATGGCACTGGGCTCGACCGTCTGCTGGCGCTGATGCGCAAGCATACGGGCGTCGATTTCACGCAATACAAACAGCCCACCATTCTGCGCCGGTTGAATCGCCGTATGCTGCTTCGGAAGTCGGAGAGTCTGGAGCAATACTGTCAGCTCCTCCAGGAGGAACCCGGGGAGTCCAAATCGCTCTTCGACGACCTGCTCATCGGCGTGACGGCTTTCTTCCGCGACCCCGAGGTTTTCGAAGCCGCCCAGAAGATTGCGTTCCCATCCCTCATTCGCGACCGGAAACGGCCGAACACCCTCCGCGCCTGGATCCCCGGCTGTTCTTCGGGCGAAGAAGTCTACTCGATGGCAATTGCGCTGGTGGAATTCCTCGAAGGCGAGGACCTCGAGTATGCGATTCAGATGTTCGGCACCGACATCAGCGACGGCGCGATCGCTAAGGCGCGCGCCGGGGCTTACGGAGAGAGCGAGGTCGCGAACGTATCGCAGGAGCGGCTGCGGCGCTTTTTCGTCCGGACCGAGACGGGCTACCAGATCAGCCGCAGCATTCGCGACATGTGCGTCTTTTCGCGGCACAATCTGGGCCAGGATCCGCCCTTGTCGCGGATGGACCTCATCAGTTGCCGCAACCTTCTGATTTACCTCTCGCCTTCTCTCCAGCAGCGCATCGTCGCAGCGTTCGGCTATGCGCTTCAGCCGAACGGCTGCCTGTTCCTGGGCTCTTCGGAAAGCCTGGGCGCGCTGGCCGATTACTTCCAGCCGCTCCACGAGGAATGTAAGATCTATAGCAGGAAGCCGCGCATTCCTGAAGGCGTCTTAGCTCCCTCCGAATCCGTCGGCGGCCACCCCGCGGAGCCTTCCGCAACCCCGGCGCAGCCTGGCAACGCCGAGGCGTCCAAGGCTGGGCGAATGGAAAGGCACGTCGACCAACTCGTTCTCTCCCGTTACGGCCCCGCGAGGGTCGTGGTGGACGAAACCCTGAGAATCACCGAGTTCCGCGGCCACGTGGCGCCCTACCTCGCGGCCTCCGTTATCGAGCCGGAGGCCCGTCTGTTAGACGTGGTGAGTCAGGACCTGCGCACTCCCCTCAGCGTCGCGATCGAGCAGGCGCGCCGGACCAGCGCGACCGTGGTTATGGAGACCGTCCCAAGCCTGCGCGCCGACCAGCCGGAGATCCCCGCCATCACCGTGGTTCCGCTATCGCTGGCCGGGATCGCCCAGCAGTTCCTGATTCTGTTTGGACGGCCAGAAGAGCACGAAAGCCAGGCGCAGACAGACGCTGCAGCCGAGCCGACGGCCCCGGCGCAGCCCCCGCTGCCGCCCGGCGTTGACGCCCAACTCCAGCGGGAATTGCGGTCCACTCGCGAGTACCTGCAATCGGTGATCGAAGGGCTTCGCTCGACGAACGAGGAGGCGGAGTCCTCGATCGAGGAGCTGCAGAGCGCTAACGAGGAACTGCAAACTTCCAAGGAAGAACTGCAATCCGCCAACGAGGAGCTGAACACCATCACAGCGGAGCTTCAGAGCCGCAACCACGACCTCGCTCAAGTCAACGACGACTTGATGAACCTGCTCGCTTCGCTGAGCATGCCGATCATCATGACCGGCAACGACCTGCGCATACGCCGCTTCACCCCCATGGCCGAGAGGGCCCTTCGGCTCATCCCGACCGACGTGGGCCGTCCCATCTCCGATCTCAAGCCGCGGATCGACGTGCCCAACCTGGAAGAGATTCTGCACCGCGTCATCGATTCCCTCCAGCCCTTCGAGCAGGAAGTCAAGGACGAGGAAGGCCGGTTGTACCTGATGCGCGTGCGTCCCTATCGGACCGCCGACAACCGCATCGACGGCACGGTGGTGCAGTTGCTGGATGTGAGCGAGCTGAAGCACAGCCTGGAGGAAGTGAAGCACGCGCGCGACTACGCCGAGGCGATCGTGAATACCGTCCGCGAACCTCTGGCGGTGCTGGACGAGAATCTCACCATCCAGACGGCGAATCGCGCCTTCTACGACGCGGTCCAGGCGACGCCCGCCAACGCCACCGGCCGGACCATTTACGATGTCGGCCGGGGATACTTCGACGCGCCTCAGGTAGCCGCTCTGTTTGCGCGGCTCGATGGCGACTCCACGCAATTGAACGAGGTCGAAATCGACCGGACGACGGACCGCGGCGAAACCCGAATCCTATCGCTCAACGTACGGCGTCTGAGCACGCCGGAGCGGAGGCGGCTCATCCTGATGGCGTTCGCCGACATCACGGAGCGGAAGCGCGCGGCCGAAGCCCGCTATCGCCGGGTGTTCGAATCCGCCCGGGACGGCATCGTGCTGGTGGACGCGGAAACCGGCGGGATTCTGGACCTAAATCCGTACGCGGAAGCGCTTCTCGGATACGCGCGAAGCGAGCTGGTGGGGCGCAAGCTCTGGGAAATCGAGCCGATGCGCAATCTGCCCAAGCTGCGGGCTGCGATCGAGCAGATTCGCGACCAGGGCGTGCTTCGATTCGAAGACCTGGTGCTGCGGACCAAGGACGGCGTTGACGTCCAGACGGAAGTGATCGCGAACGTCTACTCGCAAGGGGAGCGGCAGGCGATTCAGTTCAACATACGCGACGTGAGCGAGCGAAAGAAGTTTGAGCGGGAGTTGCAGGAGACCCAGAAGCTGGAGAGCCTGGGGCTACTGGCCGGCGGCATCGCGCACGACTTCAACAACCTGCTGACTGGCATCATTGGGAACGCCAGCCTGGCGTATTCGGAAGCTTCCGTCGGCGACCCGCTGCGGATGCAGTTGCGTGCGGTCCTACAAGCCGGCGAGCGCGCCGCTTTTCTTACCCGGCAACTGCTGGCGTACGCGGGCCGGGGACGTTTCGTCACCGAGACGATCGACCTGGGAGACCTGGTCGAAGAGATCTCGACACTTCTGCGGACGTCGATCCCCAAGACCGTGGAGCTGAAACTCTATCCCGCTCCGGACCTTCCCCTGGTGGAGGCCGATCCCGCCCAGATCCAGCAGGTGGTCATGAACCTGGTCATCAACGGCGCGGAAGCGATCGGCGAGAACGTCACGGGCACGGTGGAGATCCGCACGTCGCTGCGCCACATCACCGCGCTCGAGACCGCCGAGTTCTTCCGCCCCGAGCAAGCCGCGGGCGGGACCTTCGTCCAACTGGAGGTCACCGATACGGGCTCCGGCATGGATCAGGCGACTATGGCGCACATCTTCGACCCGTTCTTCACCACCAAGTTCACGGGACGGGGGCTGGGCCTGGCCGCTGTTCAGGGAATCGTAAAAGGGCATGGCGGCGCGATCCGCGTCTATAGCACACCGGGCCATGGAACCACATTTCTGGTGCTGCTCCCGGCCACGGGCAAGAAAGCCACGGTCCGCCGCCGGGAACGTTCGCGCGTCCCTTCCATCCCCAGCGGATCGGTGGCGCTGGTGATCGACGACGAAGAATCCGTTCGTTCCCTTGACGAGAACGTGCTCTCCCGCGCTGGCATGAGGGTGCTGACCGCCGAGGATGGCAAGGCCGGAGTCGATGCGTTCCGGAAACACCACGGCATCGTTTCGGTGGTGGTTCTGGACCTTCAGATGGGAGTGATGGGGGGCGAAGAGGCGTTTCCGCTGCTGAAGGAGATCGATCCGTCCGTTCCTGTGATCCTCTCCAGCGGATTCGATGAAGCCGAGGCCGCAAGGAGATTCTCCGGCCTCAAACCGGCGCGTTTTCTGCAAAAACCGTACACGGCCGAGCGTCTGGTGCAGGCCGTCGCGACCGCTTTGAAGCGCGAGAAGGCGTAAGCGGCGGACAAAACGAATGGGCGACCTCAAAGGAGAAATCGGAGACCTGCAGAAGAGGACGGCCCAAACCCGCTATCGCTTCCTCGTGACGCAGATCGAGACGTGTGCCACGGCCCTCGATCTGGCCAGGCTTGCCCTCTCGCTCGGGAATATCGCAACCGCCACCAAGGAGACCCTGGCGGCGCACAAGGGCATCGCCACCGTTCGGCGATTTCTCGCAGCCGTTTCGGGCGAGCAAAGAAAAGCGCTGGAAATGAGGCTGGCCCAGATGGAGGAGACCCTCCATGCCCTTCAGGACCGTTTATAGCCGCGCGCCATGGTTGGGTACCTTTTCCGTTCCTTCCTCCCGCTCTACAATCCCGCAGGCTTCGGAGCGAGCGACTTCGTCGAATTCGCGATCGCGGCGTTGCTGGTGGCCCTGGTGCTGGCGCGCGGCTCCGTCGAGCCCCTTGCGCGCAGGCTGGCCGCCAGACCGGCATTGGCGATGCTGGCCCTGGCCGCGCTCCCCGTCGCGCTGCGGCTGGCCCTCCTTCCTCTGCACCCCGTCCCCACGCCCGCCGGCGCGGACGACTTCAGCTACCTCCTCCTCAGCGACACCCTGTCGCACTTCCGCCTGGCCAATCCACCGCACCCGCTCCACCAATTCTTCGAAGGCGTCTTCACGCTCCAGCGGCCCACGTACGCCTCCATGTATCCGCTCGGGCAAGGCATCGTGCTGGCGTTCGGACAACTGGTGTTTCACCTTCCCTGGGCCGGCGTGGTCCTCTCGATCGCGGCCCTGTGCGCGCTGTGCTACTGGATGCTGCGGGCGTGGGTCCCGCCAATCTGGGCGCTGGCGGGAGGAACGCTCGCAGCCCTCGAATTCGGCCCGCTGAGCCAGTGGATGAACAGCTACTGGGGCGGCGCGGTGGCGGCGTGTTCGGGCTGCCTGGTATTCGGCGCACTGCCGCGGCTGCGCGCAAGCTGGCGGACCAGGGACGCCGTACTGCTCGGCGCCGGCGTCGCCCTCCAAGCCATCACCCGCCCGTTCGAATCCATCTTCATGGTCCTGGGAATCGCGCTCTTCTTTCTGCCGTCGCTCGCAAAGGGGGACGAGCGGCGCGGGCTGCTGCGCACCCTGGCGGTCGCAGTGCTGGCCGCATCGCCGGTGGTCCCGTTGATCCTCTTCCAGAACAAAGCGGTCACCGGCAGTTGGACCACGCTTCCCTACATGCTCAGCCGCTACCAGTACGGCATCCCGCAGACCTTCACCTTTCAGCCGAACCCCATCCCCCATCAGCCGCTGACCATGGAGCAGGAGCAGGACTACCAGGCGCAGGTCACAATTCACGGGGACGCCCCGCTGACGCTGGGCAGCTACCTGGGGCTCCTGGCGAACAGCGTCCGCTACTATCGCTTCTTCTTTTTTCCGGCGCTCTACCTGGCGCTCCCGGCTTTTCTCGCGAGCTTCCGCCAGTACCGCTTCCTATGGGTATTGCTGTGCCTGCTCGGCTACGCTCTGGGGACCAACTTCGACCCGTATTTCCAGCCCCATTACATTGCGGCCGTAACATGTTTGTGCGTGCTGATGAGCGTGAAGGGACTGGAGCGGCTGAGCGCGTGGAGAATCCGCGGCGCGCCCGCGGGCCGCCATGCCGCCGTCGTGATCCTTCTTCTATGCGCGGCCCATTTCGGGCTTTGGTACGGACTCCACCTGACGGCGAGTCCGCGGCTCCTGGCCGGCCTCGGACAGTACGAGACCTGGGACTACGTCAATTGGGGCGATCCCGAAGGCCGAATCCGCATCGCCGATCGCCTGGCGCAGGCTCCCGGCGAGCAGCTTGTGTTCATCCGTTACGGCCCGCGGCACCGCTTCCGGACCTGGATGCAGAACGCCGCCGATATCGACCGCGCCCGCGTGGTTTGGGCACTCGACCTCGGCCCCGAGGAAAACCAGAAGCTGCTGCGCTACTACCCTGGCCGCACGCCGTGGCTCGTCGAGCCGGACGAACGGCCGCCGCGCCTGACGCCGTACCGGACCGAGGAACCGACGCCGCCTGAGGAGGAGAGCCCCTTCGAAACGCCCCGCTGAGTCCCCTACGCGCCCGGTTTCCAACGCTCTAAGAACCCAGTCACATCGCTCATCCCGATCTTCGCGGCGGATTCGAACTCGCCATTCTTCAAGCTGGTGACCACGTGCCCGTCGCCATCGAGCACGGCCAGACCGGGAATCCCCTTCTTGAGCGGCACCTCAAGCCGCTCAGCCAAAGCTGTGTTGGTGTCATCGTCGCCTACATTGATGTGCACCACGTGGTAACTCGCCGCCACCAAGGGCGCCACCCCGCGCGAGCGTAGCGTCGTATCCAGAACGTGACAGTCGTAGCACCAGTTCGCGCCGAAAATCACCAGCACGCGTTTGTGGTCCGCCTTGGCGGCCGCCAGAGCCGCGCCGAGTTCGCGCTGGGCCTCCGCCGGAGCCGGATACAGGCTCGTGTTCGGCACCGTAGGCTGGGGAAGCCGGATCACTGGGAGCGGTTGCAGATCGCTGCGCCCCGTGATCAGCACGCGCCACTCCCCGCCGCGCTCCACCCAGACCTCGTGGACGGAAACGAGTCCTTTCTCCATCGCGCCGCCGGGGCGGAACGTCAGCTCGATGCGGAGCACCAACTGCATCACGTCCGGCGTCGTCGATCTGCGCTCCAGGATTTTCGGGTTAATGCCGACGAGTCCCTGCGCGGCAAGCTTGGACCAGAACGCCGATTCCTCCGCCGCCGGATCGCCGCTCTTGCCTTCCGGCGTCTGCGCAACCGCGTCCGGCCCCGAGAGGTACAGGCTCCGCAGAGCGCTCTCGTCGCCCTTCAGGACCGCGGCTTTCCATCGGTCAAGAGGCTCGAATCCGCGATCGGCCGCGGCGCAGAAACCCGCCGCCAGGAGAAAAACCGCCAGGGCTCGCATGCCCCAATCTTAGCGTGGTCTCACGCCGCCGGCCGGCTGTTGGCCAGAACCGCCAGATCGACGTCGATCTTGGGCAGGTGCCCGCCCTCGAACGCGCGGCCGAGCCGCTCGTCGGCATTGATCGATTCCAGGCGCTTACGCAAGGCCTCGCGCCGCAGCCGCGCTTCGAACTCGGCGAGTTGCCGGTCGATATCGCTCCGCTTCTTCCGCGCGTCCACCAGGTCCTCGCGGTAGCGGCTCAGGAAGTAGGCGATGGTCTCAACACGGATCTTGATCGAGCCGGCCGGCTTGTTCTCGTCGATGTCCTTGAAACAGAAATACGGCGTGCCGGAATGCTCGATGATCTCCTCCACGACGGTGTAAATCGGCGCGTCATGACCGCACTTGAAGTTCGAAAGTTCGAGCGCTACGAGGTTCGGATGCCGCGCCACGTACTTGGCCGCCCACACCTTGCGCGAGGTGTTTTCGCTGTAGGAATTCTTCCACACGTCGGTCACCGCCAGCGCGTGCGGAATCTCCCCCGCCCTTACCTCGTCGCCGAAAAGCCGCTCCAGCATGTCCTCGTCAATCGGCAGCGAGTCCTGCGTGAACACAGGGTAGCCGATCTTCTGGAACTCCTCGAGGATGTCGTGATTCACGCCCGGATCGTTGTGATAAGGACGGCCGAGCATCACCACGCCGATGCGGTCTTCGCGCTCGATCTGGTCGAGCACCTCGCGAGCCTGCTTGCGCAGATTGCGGTTGAAGTCGGCCAGCGTCTTATAGCCCTGTTCTACGGCTCGCGCGTTCTCCTCCGGCGAGAGGCCGAAAATGTCGCGGAATTGTTCGTACATCTGCCGCTCGAACAGCGCCGGGTTCGCCAGGTTCACGAACGTATCCAGGTAGGTGACGCCCTTCTCCTTGAAGACGTCGCCCTCTTTGGTGAACGCCGCCTTGACGGCCTCCGGCGTGGACGCCACGGTCGGGCAGGAACGGTGCGACACGGCGCATTGCAAGTCGCTGGTCAGATCGTCGATCACCGGAAAGAAAATGTAGTCGAGCGGCTTCTTGGCGTGGTGCGTGTTCAGCAGGTTGTGTATGTGCGGAATTCCGAGCTTCGAAGGGAAGCACGGGTCGATGGCGCCGCGCTTGGCGCCTTCCTTGTACAGGTCCTCGGTGGTGAAGTCGGAGAACACCATGTTCTGCGGCTCCACGCCGAGCGACGCGAAATAGCCCGTGAACAGCGGCGCGGCCGAGTACATGTTCAGCACGCGCGGCATCCCGAAACGGATCTTCCCGCGCTTCTTCATCGCCTCGGCGCGCTTCTTCTGCGCCGGCGTCAACAGAAACCGCGGCGGCGGATCGGAGACGTTCGGCGCGTTGGGAATTCGAAAAACGGCCCGCGCGGCGATCTCCGCGAAGTTCGGGTTCGCTTCCTTGATCCGGTCGATCTCGCCCTTGATGGCGCGCATGTGATCGACGTCCTCCACCGTGCCCTTCTCGCAGGTGGCGATGATCAGGCGCTGCGAGCCGGCCTCCAGAGGCACCTTCGAGTGCAGCGGCTGTATGGCCGAAACCAGCGGCGTCTTCACGTCGATGAACGTGCGCAGGCAATTGTTCTTGCAGAAATAGCAGCGCGTCGCTTCTTCCCGCGTGGTCGTATAGGTGATCGCGCGGACCGCCTCCATGCCGATGAAACTCGTCTTGTGACCCGCGGTCGTAGAGCCGCCCGGCTTCTAGGGCCGCGCCGATCGCGCCCGCCTCGCCGCAATATTTGTGCACCATCACTTCGGGCCGCGAATCCTTCCCCTTGAACCGCGACTCGATGAAATCCACCTGCGCCTTCACTGCCGCAAGGTTGTACTGCGTCCCGCCTTGCAGCAGGAACCGCGTCCCTATCGCCGAAATGTTCGGAATCTGGGAAACGTACAACCATATGTTTTTCGGCAGCACGTTGCACAGGCCGGCCATGATCTCTTCCGGCTTCCACCCCTGCCGCTGGAAATCGACGATGTCCGATTGCATGAACACCGCGCACCCGTAGCCGAACGATGGGAACCCCTGAGCGCCGAAGGCGACGTCGGCGAACTGCTCCACCGGATAGCCGAATCCCTGCGCCGTCGATTGCAAGAAGTAGCCGTTGCCCGCCGAGCACTGCGTGTTCAGCTTGAAGTCCTTCACGCGGCCGTTCTTCAGGATGATGATCTTGATGTCCTGCCCGCCCACATCGCAAATGACGTCGATGTCTTTGTAGAAATGCAGGCCGGCCTCGGTGTGCGAAACCGTTTCGACGATCGCCGCGTCTGCGCCCACCACGTCCTTCAGAATGTCCTTGGCGTAGCCGGTAGTGCCGACGCCGAGCACCTTCAGCGCCGCCCCCTGCTCGTTCACCTGGCTCTCGAGCTTGCTCAGGATCTCGATCGTGTCTTCGATGGGATTCCCCTTCGAGAGCGCGTAGGATTTCAGCAGCACGCTGCGGCTGGCGTCCTTCGACACCAGCACGGCCTTGGTGGACGTCGAGCCGCCGTCCAGACCGATGAAGCCTTCCACCACTTCCTTTGCCTGGAATTGCGCGGACGCGTGCTTGTGATACCGGTAGCGCGTCTTGAATTCCGCCAGCTCTTCCGCGCTTGCCGCCAGGCCCGTCGGCACATTGCCTTTCGCGGCCTTCTCCTCGCCGCGCCCGTGCTCGATATACCACTCCAGGCGCTCCCAGCCCTTGTAACACCCGACGCAATCCTCCTCGCTCTTGCCGAACTCGATTGCGCCGATCGCCGCGAAATACTGCGCGTTTTCGGGGGTGCGGATCAGGTCTTCCGGCGGCACGCCCTCGGGCAACGGGAAGTTACGCTCCTTCCAAATCTTGGGAATGTTGTGCTTCCAGCACTCCTTCATGCCCGCGATGTAACAGTTCGGCCCGCCCAGCAGCAGGACCACGGGCCGCAGCGTGTTGCCGCGCGTCAGCACCGAAAGGTTCTGCATCACGATGGCCTCGAACAGCGACGCCATCAATTGATCCGGAGGCACGCCGGCTTTTTGCAGCCCGTTGATATCGGTCTCTGCAAACACGCCGCACTTGCCCGCGACGGGGTGCAGACGCAGGCCGTTGTAGCCCATTTTGCACAGTTGCTCGGAGGGAATGCGCAGCTTGGCGTTGATCTTGTCGATCACCGCGCCGGTCCCGCCCGCGCACTTGTCATTCATCGAGGGAAGCTTTTTCTTGCGGCCAGTCTCCGGGTCTTCCTTGAAGATGATGATCTTCGCGTCCTGCCCGCCCAGCTCGATCACCGACCCGCATTCCGGGTTCAATTTCTCCACCGCGAGCGAGACCGCGTTGACTTCCTGTACGAACTTCGCGCCCAGATACCCGGCCATCCCGTTCCCGCCGGAGCCGGTGATGAAGATGCGGCATTCCTTCGCCTGGAAGCCGTCGATCTCGGCCTCGAATCGCTTGAGGAACTCGAGCGCCTTCTCCGGCTGCTTGGTGTCGTGCCGTTGGTAATCGCTCCAGACGATCTGGTCTGTGAGCGCATCGGTCACCACGGCCTTCACCGTCGTGGAGCCGACGTCGAGCCCAATCATGTAGCTTCGGTGCAGCATGATCTGGCTCCTCAGGCGGCGGCGGCAGCAGCCGTGCGGCCTTCGCTCTTCATCCGCTCGGCGATGTGCAGCACGAAGTTCGCCGCGACGCCGATGACGCCCTTGGTCGGCGGGACCAGGTACATGGGCCGCTTCAACTCCGGATGAGCCGCCACATAGGCGCGGCATTCCGCCAGAGTAAGTCCGCTCTTATCGAGGGCCTCTTGAAACTCGCGTTTTGCCTTGGCCTTGGCCTCGCCGAGCGCCATCTGTACGCGGCTGTGCGCGTTGATTTCGCCCTCGCCCGAGGTCTCCACAGGCAGGAAGATCATGTCACGGAAGTGCGACACCACCGCCGCCTGCGCGCCATCGGATTGCGTCGATGGCATGCAGCCGAACGGCTTGAGCGACAGCACCATGTGGCACAGGTCCTTGTTCGAGTAGTAAATGTTCTTGGCGACTTCGAGATGCCCTTCCCCGCCGCCGCTGCGCGAGTTGTAATAGGGATGCCCCAGCCGTTGTAACTCGTATTGGTCCGCCAGATGGTGCGCCAGGCCGCCCAACGCCGCCACCAGCCGGTGATACTCGCGCTTGAAAATCGCCTCCGCCACCTTGAGCTTCGCGACCTTCGAGCGATACTGGAGTTCGATCTTCGCTCGCGTTCCCAGCTTCCAGGCCGCCGGCATCACGGCGCCCTTGTCCAGACCCTTCGTATCGGCGCACTTCTGAACCACCTGGTGAATCATGTAGGTGATCCACGTCCCCACCGGCTCCACCAGCACCTGCCCGCCTTCGCGCTCCAGGAAGCGGAACATGTTGAAGTTCCCGTCGCCCTCCGTCGTCTGCGCCCAGAATTCGCCCGTGATTTTCACGATCGGCTTCACGCGCAAGCGGTCCACTTCGATTTCGTTGAAACGGTCGCGAATCCGCTCCAGCGCGCCCGTGTATTCGTCGCTTCGAAGTTGATTGACGAATTTCCCCAGATACTCGGCCGTCCCGCCGAAGCCGCCCAGAGCCCGCGCCACGTGAGAGTCCAGCCGCCAGGGCTGGCGCGTTCGGAAGACCTCACGCAATTGGTCCAGCGCCTCTTCGAGCACCCGGCTGGTCTCGCCGGCCGTAACCTCGTAGGGGCGAATCGCGTACGCAACTTCGTTGAGCACGTCGCCGCAGTTCATCGCGTTGAGGATACCCAGGAAGAAGTCCGGGTTCATATCGAGCCCGGCCTCGGCGTCCGACTGGCTCAGGCCGCCGGACTGCTGGAATAGCATCACGCGGAATCCATCGAAACCCGAGTTGCGCAACGCCAGCCTGTACTCGGATTCGTACATCCCGAAGCGGCACGGCCCGCACGCTCCCGCGGTAAAGAAGACGTATTTATCCAGGATGTCCTGGCGGCTTACGCCTTTCTCTTCCAGCCCCTGCAGGAACTGCACCAGGTTTCCCACGGTGAAGTAAGTCGGGTTGCACTGGCCGTTGTTGCCGAACTCTTTGCCGGTCTGGAACGCCGCAACGTTGGGCGTCGGCAGCGGCTCTGCCTTGTATCCCAGCCCTTCCAGCGCTCCTTGAATCAGCCGCTCGTGCTTCCACGTCAGCCCGCCGAACAGCAGGGTGGTGTGCGGCCGCTGGTCTTTAGTAAAGTGCCGTTCCACGGGCTTCTTGAATTGGTGTGTGCCGAGCGGCGCCAGGCCGCTTTCTCGTTCCAGACGCTTGCGTTCCTCTGCCACGCGCTGCTGGACAAGATCCTCCACGCCGATGAGTCCCAGTCCCATTCAGTAAACCCCTCCTCTCGCTACAAGCAGTGTGACTCCGACCCTGCGCCCCAATCAAAACCAAGTCATCAAACGGAGTAAATTCGGCACTCGCCTGTACCGCTTAGGGGCTAAGGTGGTCCCGCTGGGGCTTCGTGCAGCCGCCGCGTGTAAGCCGTCGCTCTCGTTTAACAGCACGAATTGCTGCGGGACAGCTACTCGGGCGCTGATTCTATCTGGACCAAAGACGGCGCGGTCACCAGAGGCGCGGTCCTTCGCTGCGGTGCGCGCCAGGAATCGATCTGCGATACCTGGTGCACGCAGGACACCGTGCACGAGGCGGCGCACGGCTTCTCGGTGACGAACTCGCGGCGCACGTCCGCCAGCGTGTACTCCGCCAGCGGCTTACCCGGGTAGCCCCGCTGCTGGGAGCAGTAATGTACCAGCCCGTCCTCGCAGATATACAGATAGCGCGCGCCGGCCCGGCAGCGCCAGTCATTCTCGATCCCGGCCGCGATATTATCCTGAAACCGATTGAACCGCGAGTAGCTGCGTTTCCCCAGCGCCTTGATTTCGAGAAATATCTTACGCTGCTCGGTATCGAGCGGCTTCATCTGGCCCCACTGGTCGTGCAGGATGCCTACCGTCGAAGTGAAGCCTAGCTCGTGCGCTCTCCGCGCCACCACCAGCGCGTCCGAAGGCTCGGCATTCGCCGACCCCAGCACCGTATTGATATTTACGTGGAACTCGGCGTGCCCCACCAGCAGTTGAAGCTTGCGGTCCAGCACCTTCAGGCTCTTCTTCGAGACCGGGCCGGGCGTGACGTTGTCGATGCTGATTTGCAGGTGATCCAGGCCCGTTGCGTTCAGCGCCCGGATTCGCTCGGCGGTCAGCAGGTAGCCATTCGTGATCAGCCCCGCGATCATACCGTTGCGCCGTATTCGCCGAATGACGTCGTCGAGATGCGGCTGCATGAGCGGCTCTCCACCGCTGATCGTGACGATACTTGTGCCGAGCGCCGCCAGTTGGTCCACGCGTGCGACCAGCGCCTCGAGCGGCACGGGAGGCGATACGTGGTCGTACTCGCTGCAGTACTCGCAGGCCAGATTGCAGCGCCGAGTAACCACCAGGTGCGCCAGCACGGGATGACCGGTCGAGACCAGCGCTCGCCCGATCATTGCCAGTTCGCGTGCCCGTCGCCACACGGCTCTCCCGCCGTGGCGAAACTCTGCGCCCCTCAGTAGCATCCTTGCTCTGATTTCACCACATATTCCCCCGTTCGTTCACCCAAGAGGCAGCCTGCTGAGCATTTTTGAGGCTAAGTGGGGAAAAACAAGGGTTTACGTGACGACCCCAAGCGGAGCCAGGGCCGCCGCCACACCAGGCTACCGACAACGCGCCAACGGAGGCGGTAGAATGTGCAATCGATTCATTTTCTCCATTGGCGTTTCAGGCGGGGTTGCGCGCACCAACCTGGGGCTCCGTTGGGTGCTCGCGCCGGACCGCGCCTCGATTGGCGCCGCGGATTGGGCAAGCTCCGCAACGGCCTAGTGGTAGGGCGCGCGACGGGAGGTGAGAGTGGATTGGATCCGGCTAAAGAGGTCGCGGCTGCGGTACCATGGCGCTCTGGCCCTGAGTGCGCTGGCGTCCTTCTGGCGCCGGCTGATGTTTCGCACTACCTTCATTGCGGTTACCGGCAGCTTGGGAAAGACAACCGCTACGGAATGCCTCGCGGCCATTTTGTCATCGCGCTTCCCCACCAACGCAACCCGGCGCGGCGAGAACACCCGCGCCGCATTGGGGAGCACGATTCTGCGAACCAGATGGAAGCACAGGTTCACGGTCATCGAAGTGGGCACCAGCGTGTCCGGGGTGTTGAGAAGGGCAGCCTGGATGATCGCTCCCGATACTGCAGTTGTGCTGGGCGTCGCGAGCGTTCACACCAATCACTTCGCAACCCTAGAAGACATCGCTCGGGAGAAGTCCCAGCTATTGTCACGACTGGGGGCACGCGGAGTGGCGATTCTGAATGGCGACGATCCCCGGGTGGCGGCCATGGCTGGGCGTTGCCGGGGCAGGGTTGTGACCTTCGGCCGCACCCCGAAGTCTGACGTGTGGGCGAGCGAAGTATCGTCCGTCTGGCCGGCGCGGCTGTCTTTTCGGGTCCACCGGGGATCGGACTCGTGGCAAGTGAAAACGAAGCTCGTGGGAGAGCACTCGCTGAACTCGGTTCTGGCGGCGCTGGCGGCGGCCTCATGCCACGGCGTGGATCTGGCGTCGGCGGCCTCCGCTATGGAGCGAGTGGAGCCGATGTGCGGACGAATGCAACCCGTGCGATTACCCTCGGGGGCGTGTGTACTGCGAGACGATTACAATCCCTCGTTCGCAAGTTTGCCCGCGGCGCTGCGCGTCCTGGAGCAAGCGCCAGGACGCCGCGTCTTCGTCTTCAGCGACGCATATGACTCGATGCTGAAGTTTCGGCCAAGATTCCAGCTCATCGGAGAGATGGTGACCCGGTCCGCCGATCTCACGGTCCTCTTCGGCGACGAAAGCCGCCGCGCCGCGAATGCGATGGTGGAGGCCGGCGTGAAACGGGAGAATGTTCGCAGTTTTCGCGACCTGTGGGCCGTGGCGGCGTTCCTGAAATCCGAACTCCACGAAGGCGACTTGGTATTGCTCCGCGACAGCCATGCCTATCACGCGGAGCGGATCTGCTTCGCTCAGCTTGGCACGGTCGGGTGCAAGATACCCGAATGCAGGCTGGTCTCTCGGTGCGACCACTGCCCGAACTTGCGGCGCGGATTGGAAAGCGCCGGTCCGGCTCGGCCGTCTTGGCAACCACTCTGATCGGCAGGCGCCGCCGGGGCACTCGCCACCGATAAGTCAGAATCTCCAGAAACGGTCAGACTGTGAGCAACCGGCGCAGACCAGGCTTTCTCCAGCCCGATGGGTCCACAGCAGTTGCCGGTAGTGGTTGATCTTCTCCCCGTTCCAGACTTCCTTGAGCGTCTGCTTCGATAGGTCACCGACCGTATCACGAGGACCCCAATCGTCGCCGCAGAGGACTACCCTGCCGTCCCAAAGGATGCTCATCGAGCTAAACGGGAGGGGGCAAGCGGGAATATATTTGTTCAAAGCCGGATAGGCCAGGCTCTTCCACCGGTCGGGCCGCCGCTTCTTGACGCTCGCATACGAATCCAGCCACCCGGCCCGATTGGTGAGCTCAACACGAGCGACCCTGACCCCGTGGCGTCCCCAGTAGTTGGCGAATGCGTCCTCTTCCGCTTCGTTCCCACGTTGCCGGAGAAACTTAACCGAGACCCGGCGGGGTCCCAGACGTTGGATCAGTGACAGAGTATTTCCCACGACACGCCCGAAGTCGAGCCCGCGGCGGATCCTGCCAAACGTGTCTTCACCAAAGGCGTCGATGCTGACCGCTACGTAGTCCATTTCGCTGGCCACGAGTTCGTCGATCATCTCTGTTGTCAGGGGCGACCCGTTGGTTATTGTCCCAATGCGAACGCTCCGGCCGAGTGCCTTTCTGGCAAGTCGGACACGATCAGCGAATTTGCGGTCGAGAAGGGGTTCATTCTGGAGCATCAGAGCGACAGAATTCACGGTGCCGGCCTGGCGTAGCTCATCGAGAATCTTGCCGTAGAGACCATCGTCCATCACATTAGCCGGACCGGCCTTGTTGAAGGCAGAATACGGGCACATGATACAGGCTGCGTTGCACCGGTCGATGGTTTGGATCTGAACGCCCGCTGGCCCTTGCCGGCGTGTCCGTCGGGCATGAGAGTCGTAGGAGCGGACGTCTCTCATCCACAAAGCCGCCTCTCGCAACTTGCGGCCCAGGTTGTCGACTGGCATTCTCATTTCCATCTCCGGGTGCAGTATGCCCAGGATTTCCGCTTCCTGGCCAGCCTTGATTGTACGCGGCCAGGCGCCTCTATTGTGTTCTGCGCGGCGGGTGAGGCCTGCGGAAGAGGAAGGGAGACACGCGGCGTGCGCGGAACCCCGCCTTACCCCTTGATCGCCGCCTCCTGGAACAACCATCTTCGTGGCCCGAGTGGCTCTGTCTTATGCCGCGGCTCATTAAGCCCGTTTGGATTCGGATCTTCCCCATCGAGCGGACAAATCCAGCGTTTCGGCGCTTTTGGCTAACCTTGACTCGCCGCTGCCGGTTACCCTGGAAGTAACTTCTGGAGGGGCGTATGCACAGGCCGAGCAAGTACTTCGAAAAAGCGCTCACTTATCTGGCCAAGGCCGTTTGGGCGATCTTCGAGAAGGCTAACCGGATTCATCAGAACCCGTCTTTCAAGCCTAAGTGGGCGGACAAACCGCTCCTGAAATCCCATGAGAAGAGTAAGCCGCCGCTTGGCTGGCCGCGCGAAACCGATTCGCTCTGCCCTAAGTGCGTGCCGGAAGCCCGCCGCCAGATACTCGACGGCAAGAAGGACTACCGCGACCTCCTTCACGAGAAGGTCGGCGAGATCAAGGCCCAGATCGTCGAGCGCGACGGCCAGATCCTGATGGTCAAGGACTGCCCCATTCACGGCCATTTCGAAGACGTCATGTCCATCGATTCCGCCTTCTACCGGCACATCGAGGCCATGTTCCCCGGCCGGGACATGCGCTCGCACAACGACGCCAAGCTGCACAACCACGGCACCAGCACCATCACGCACGGCCGCGGCGCGGTGCTGACTATCGACCTCACCAACCGCTGCAACATGATGTGCGATCCGTGTTTCATGGACGCCAACCAGGTGGGCTTCGTCCACGAGCTGAGCTGGGAGGAGATCAAAACCCTGCTCGACAACGCCATCTCGATCAAGCCCAGGCGGCAGATGTCGGTGCAGTTTTCGGGCGGTGAGCCGACCATCTCGCCCCACTTTTTGGACGCCGTCCGCTACGCGCGCCAGGTCGGCTATAACAGCGTGCAGGCGGCGACGAACGGCATCGAGTTCGCCAAGAGTTTTGAGTTCTGCCAAAAAGCCGCTGAAGCCGGACTCCGCTACGCCTACCTACAGTTCGATGGCGTCGGCAATGCCGCCAACTCGCACCGCCGCGTCGGCAACCTGTTCGACGTCAAATTGCAGGCCATGGAAAACCTCCACAAGGCCGGCGTCGAGATCGTGCCTGTGACCACCATCATCAACGGCATCAATAACGAGCAGGTCGGGCGCATCGTCAAGTTCGCGCTCGACAACCCGAAGCGGATTCCGTTCTGCTCCTTCCAACCCGTGTCGTTCACCGGCCGCGACGAGGCCATCACCGACGAGCGCCGCCAGGCCCAGCGCTACACGCTCTCGCACCTGGCGCACGACGTCAAGGCGCAGACCGGCCTGGGCGAGCCCACCCGCGACTGGTTCCCGCTTTCCTTCGTCAGCACCTTCGCCGATTGGGCCGATCTGGTCCACGGCCCGCAGGCCGACTGGGGACAGCTAAGCTGCGGCTGCCATCCGAATTGCGGCGTAGGCATGGCCATCATGGTGGACAAGGTAACCAAGGAAGCCGTGCCCTTCACCGCCTTCGTCAATGCCGACAAGCTCGCCAAGGACGTAGCCAGCGTCAACGACGCCGCCCGCGGGAAATTCCTGTCCGTTTTCGGCATGGCGCTGGCGCTGTGCCGCAACTACGACCCCTTCATGGCGCCGAAACATTTCTCGCTCTGGGCGCTCTACAAAAAGTTCGACAAGAGCTTCGGCGTCACCGGCCGCGACTACGGCAAGGTCTCCGGCGACCGCACGCTCGAGGACATCGAACGGCGGCGGCAGGACCGCTGGAACGTGCTCTTCATCGCCGGCATGTGGTTCCAGGATCTCTATAACTACGATTTCCGGCGCACCGAGCAGTGCATCATCCCCTACGCCACGCAGGAAGGCGAGATTTCCTTCTGCGCTTACAACACCGGCATCGGCTGGCGCCAGATCGTCGAGAAGATCCACATGACGGCATCGCTCACCAAGTGGTACGAAGAGCACGGCAGGCACGAGATTTTCGCCGGCGGCAAGAGCGTCCAGTTCGGCCCCGTCGAGCATTCGCTGGTCCTCAAGGATGAATTGGTGACGCATGCTGAGCAGCGCGATCTCGACGCCCTCGGCATCGCCAAGAACGCGCGGGAGGAAAGGGCGCGCCAGCGCGACGAGAACGCCCGTATGGCCAAGCTCTATCGCAAGCACGTCCTCAAGGAGCCGGACGCTCCCGAGTTAGTGAGCATCCAGGCGCCGCCCAAACCGGCCAAGCCCGCCGAAGAGCGCGAAGAGGTCGGCTCCTTCGGAGACTGATCGAGTTACTCCGGCGCGCGATCTGCCCGGTGACCGCCAAATGCGTGTATGGTTCTGGTCTGTGCCAGAGCCTCCCCGCTATGCAACACGCCCCGCGGGATGAAATACTCTTGGCCGGCCTCGAGGGGGATCCGCTCCTCGTCAACGATCAGGGTATACCGGCCTTGGACAACGATCATGTATTCGTCGTAGTCGTGGGCGTGCGCCGTGGAAGGGGCAGTCTCATGACACGTCCAAAACGCCATCTGGCTCCCATCCGCCCCGTCGAATAAGTAGCCTTCCACCCCCGGCGTCGCTTGACTGGTCTTCGCAATCCTGTTCGCCGGATGTCTCATGAACTCGGGAAAATCGTCCATCAGCCCCCCGTTTCCAACCGCAGCGCCAGCACCTCAGGCAGCCCGGCCGCTCGAATCTTCCTCTGGGCCGAAGCCACGTCGTATTGCACCCGGCGAAACTCCACCACTCGCGCCTCGGGATCGTAGAGCACGTACGCCGCGCGCGGATCCCCGTCCCGCGGCTGCCCCACCGACCCCGGATTGATCAGATACCACGCCTCCGGGTCCAGTTCGAGCGTCGTCTCCTCGGTCAGCCAAGGACTGCCGAGCCGCCGCACCCCCGCCCATCGGCACACGAACCCGCCTTGCAAATGCGTGTGACCAAAAAACGAAACCTGCTTCTCGAGATAGCTCTGGATCTGCGTCACCTCGAATACCGACAGGAGGTATTCGTCCTCGTCGAGCGGCGAGCCATGCAGCACCTGAAAGGAATCGACAATCGCCGGCCCTTTGGGCAGGTTGCGGAGGTATTCCAGGTTCGCCGGCGTGAGCGCGTGCCCCGTCCACTCGGCGGCCGCGCGAGCCACCGGGTTGAACCAATCCAGGTCCTCCAGGCCCGCGCAGACCTTGTCGTGGTTGCCCCGCACTACAACGCCCACGTGGGCCCGCACCCATTCGATCACCGGATCCGGATCGGCGCAGTAGCCCACCAGGTCGCCGCAGCAGACGATCGTGTCGTAAGCGCCGCGCGCGTGGGCGGCCACCGCCTCAAGCGCCTCCCAGTTTCCGTGAATGTCGCTGAGGACTAAATAGCGCACAGGCGTAGAAGCGCGACTTCCGGCGGCGCTCCGATCCGCGCGGGCACGCCCACCGTCCCGATGCCGCGCGTCACCCAGATGGCAGACCGTCCCTGGCGGTAGAGTCCGTACACGTACGGCGTGTAGAATCGCGCCGGGCTCAACTGCTCATTCAGGATCTCGACGGTGACCTGGCCGCCGTGGGTGTGGCCGGAAACCGTGAGGTCCCAGCCCTGCCCGGCCGCCACGTCAAACACGTCCGGGTTGTGCGAGAGCAGAAGATTCGCCGCGCCCGGCGCGATCCAGCGCTCGGCCCCCACCAGGTACTCGCCGCCCGTCTTCTGATAGTCCACACCGGCGATGTTCAGCGTCGCGTTCCCGAAGCGCAGCCGCCGCGACTCCTGCCGGAGGATTTGGATGCCGAGCCGGGCCGCCTTCCGCGTGGCTTCTTCCTCCACGCCGGCGTAGATTTCGTGGTTGCCGAGACAGCCGAGCGTTCCCGCCTCCGCGCGCAACCGCGCCACCTGCCGCAGGCACGTATCGAGCGGATCGCCGTGCCCCGTGATGAGGTCCCCCGTCACCAGCGCCAGGTTGGCCCGCACGCCGTTCGCCATGTCCACCGCCCGCGCCAATTCCTCCTCGGTCAGAAACGGGCTCAAATGGATGTCGCTGAGTTGCACAATGCGGAGCCCATGGAGGTCCTTGGGAAGGCCGGGAATGGGCACGTCCACTTCGCGCAGGTGCAGATCCTTCCGCTGTACCAGGATCCCGAAGGCCATCGTCGCGAATGGTGCGGCCACCAGCCCCGCCCCCGCGACGCGAATAAATCCCCGCCGTTCCTGGTTGAATTTCGGGATCCGCCGCCACAGCACGAAGATCCCGTACGCGGCGGCCGACGCCAGTGACCACGCCAAAGCCACGCCGCGCACCCAGGTGATTGCGGAAGAGGAAGCCGACCCGCCCCAAACATACCGCGCAGCCGAGCCCACCACCCCCAGCACCACCCACGCCGCCACCATCGCCGCCAAGGCCCAGGTCGCCACGCGCCAGCCGCGCGAGCGCCGCAACGCACCATACCTGCATATGGTCAGACAGAAATGGAATTGAACCCAGACAACAGCCCCCGCCGCCAGGAGCGCCGGAAGATGTCGCCACAGGCGGGGAAGAAAATGCATGCTCTTTCTCATTGTATACTGGCCCTTTGACCGGCCGTCTCCCAACCGTGAGTTCCGCATTCCCGCACGGCCCGTTCTGGATGCGCCAGAGTGCGGACTGCACCCTTTTTTGCATCGCCAGCGCTGCTATCGTGGGCGTGACGACAGGCTTTCTTGCCTCTCTTGCCGGCGTGCTGAAGAACCTGCCTGGCCTGGGACTTCCCCTTTTCGCGGCGGCTCTTGCTCTGGTCGCCCTGGGAGTTGTCGCGGGATCCTGGTTCTTCTTTCGTCACGCCGGCCTCCGGGATTCGCGATTCATCGCCTTGCTGGCGGCGCTTTGGCTCCTTTCCAGAGGCGCCGTCGTTCTGGCCTTTCCCCGCGCGGTGCTCGTCGGCGACGAGGCGGACCTTCATCAGTTCGTGATGGCATTAAGCGCGCGCGGCTTCGGCTCCGCTAACCTGGCCCGGTTAAGCGCTGGCTATGACTATCAGGTCTGGCTCTCCCGCGCGTTCCCCATCTACTATCCGCTCCGCGTCTTCTTTGGCGATCTGGACGTCCTCGCGGTGCGCGTGCTGAATGTCGCGTTGGGCGCGGCGACGCTGGTCCTGACGTTTCTGATCCTGAGACGGCTATGCGGCACCCGCATCGCACGCGTGGCGGTCTGGCTGCTGGCGATCTTTCCCTATCACCTCTTCAACGTCCTGGGCTACGACCCTCAGATCCCCGGCACGCTTTTCTTTCTATCGGGCATCTGGCTGGCGCTCGACATCTTTCAACGGCGACCCGCCGCGCCGCTTTGGCTCATCCTGAGAGGCGCCGCGCTCGGAGCCTGTCTGTTCCTGGCGAGCGTTCAGAGGGGCGGGTTGGACCTCCTGCTGTTCGCAATCCTTCTCGTCATGGTGGCTTTCGAGGCCTTCAGGCGCGGCTCACGCTTCGGTCTGCGGTGGGCCTTTGTGGTCCTCGCCGCCGCTTTCGTTGTCTGCTGGCCCGCCCGACTCGGCGTCGAGTCTTGGATCCACTCGCACGACGTCTATCAGCACCGCTCCCACATCCTCGGCTTCATGACGCGCGGTTGGAGCATTCCTCTTCCCGGCGAGTACCTGCGCCGCTACGAGCAGCTCGATTTCGCCAGTCCGCAGGCAGACAAGAGACGGGTGTTGCTCTCTGTGCTTGCCACCCAAGTGGTGCGCGCGCCGGTGGCCACGATGGGCGTCGTGCCTCTGGCGAAGATAGGGAAATTCTTCCTGCTCGGGTACGCGGCGAACGCCGAATCGGCGCTTTCCCGAGCCGGTTACGTTGCCGCCGCTCGTTGCTACAGGGCTCTCAGCGTGGCCTACGCACCGTTCTTGCTCTTCCTCTCGATTGCCGGCCTGCTGGCCGCTCTGAACAATGGCGCCCTGGCCTGGCGTCTGGCGCTGCCCTTGCTCGCCATCGTGTCCGCGGCGTCGGCTATCGTGCTCTTCTGGGAAGCGTCGCCCCGCTATTCGCATTGCGTCCACTTCGCCTTTGCGGGCGTGGCGGCGGTGGGCTGGTCTCAACTCCGCCGGGGAGTTCGCTCCGGGCTGAGCCTCGATGCCGTCCGCCGCAAACAGCTCGCGCTCGTCGTCGTGGCGGCGTGCTTGCTCTGGGCTGTATTCGCGGCCGCTCTCTCCGCGAGGTTGCGGAGTGCGGGTTCCTATCTGTTTGCCGATATCCGGCACGCGGTGGCGACGCTCGAAGACCGGCCAGTCGGCACCGAACCGCTCGACCGCTGGACCGCACCATGGGAACAAGAGATGGTCCTCCCAGACGGCGTTGACCTCCCGGCCAAGCTCCACATTGAATGGCCCGCCGCCGCTCAGCCCAAACAACGCATGTGGAACGTGAGCCTCTGGCTCCCAGTTCCCCCGCCGGAGCCCTGGGCTTCCTGCCGGGTTGTGGTGCCGTCAGCGGACCACGGCGCCGCGGTCTATCCGTTGCGAGAGCTGGATATCATGAAGCGAGCGATCTGGACGGACATCTCCCCGGACAACGGCCGGAGCTATCTGGAAGTCGCCTTGTTGCCTCCGCTGGGCCAGACCGCAATCCACGCGTCCGGGCCCCTGACGCTGGCCTTTGGTTACATTCAGCCTCCCGTCAAGTAGCGCGGTGCAGAAACCGCACGTGCTTGGACCGAGCCGAGGTACAATGGGGCCGCTTAGCCCCTATGGCCAGTTCCGCCACAGTCGTCGAAGCTACGGTCCTGCTCGCCGACGGCGGCCCCGAGGAATGGGCCGATGTCAGCCGCATCCTCGAGCACGCGGGCTTCATCGTCACCCATGCCATCGGGGCAGGCAACGTGCCGGACCTGATTCTTCTGCACAGTGCCGATACGGGCCGCCGCTTCAAACAAGACCCGCAAACCCGGCGCATTCCGGTCCTCCAGCTTCACCGGGCGCACACGCGCCATGCGGTTGCCCCAGAGGAAGCGGACGCTCGCCTGCCGAATCCCGCCGAGCCGGAGGCGCTGGTCGCGGTATCTGAGGCCCTGGTGCGGGCGCAGCGCGCGGAGCGGCGCGAAGAGAAAGCCATCCACGAACGCCAGGCCGCGCTCGACGCGATTGGTTCCGGCGCCACCCTGCTCGATTCATCGGGCACGATTCGTCAGGTGAACCGAGCCTTCTGCGAGCTGCTGGCGACGCCCGCAGAGGAGCTGATCGGGAAACACTATCTTGACGGGCCGCCTGGCTTGGCCGAGCCCGAAGAACACCGTCCGTTCGAGCGTGCCCGGTTGAGCCTGCGCCGGGAGTCCGCGGAAATCGAGGCGGGCGGACGATGGTTCCGTGTAACGGTGGACCCGCTGGTTAACGGCCAGGGCAAGTTCGCCGGCGCGGTGCGAACGGTGGCCGACGTCACGGAGCGCAGGGCGGCCAAGCGGGATCGGGAACTGCTCCTGGGCCAGCTCGCGAGCGAGCGGGCGCGCCTGGAGACTGTGGTGCAGCGAATGCCGGCGGGCGTCATTATGGCGGAAGCGCCGTCCGGGAAGCTGGTGCTGATCAATGGAAGAGTGGAGTCCATTTTTCGCGGGCCCTTTCGAATCGGCGGCAGCGTGGAGGACTACCTGCAATACCCCGCGTTTCGGCCGAACGGGCACGCCTACCGGCCCGACGAGCACCCGCTTGCGCGCACAATCGATAGCGGCGAGGTGGTCGCGGACGAGGAAATGGTCTTCGTGCGGGCCGATGGAACCCGGGCCTCAGTTCTGGTGAACTCGGCGCCGATTCGCAACCCCGATGGCTTCATCGTCGCCGGCGTGCTCACGTTCCACGACGTCACAGAGAGGACGCAGCTCGAGCACCAGCTTCGCCAGGCGCAGAAGATGGAGGCCATGGGCCGGCTGGCCGGCGGAGTGGCGCACGACTTCAACAACCTGCTGACCGTGATCGGCGGCTACGGCCAGATGGTGCGGGACGCGCTCGAGCCCAAGGACCCGAAGCAGAAGGATATGGACGCCATCCTCGAAGCGAGCGATCGCGCTTCGGCGCTGACACGGCAGTTGCTGACCTTCAGCCGCCGCCAGATGGTGGAGCCACGGGTCCTGGACTTGAACCGGCAAGTCTCGCGGGTGAGCCGGATGCTCTCCCGGGTGATCGGCGAGGACGTCGAGCTGGTGACGAGTCTGAAGGCCGATCCGGCGCGAATCAAAGCCGATCCGGCGCAGATCGAGCAGGTCCTGATGAATGTGGCGGTCAACGCCCGCGACGCGATGCCCAAGGGCGGCAAGCTGACCGTCGAGACGGCCGCGATCGATGCTGCAACGGAGGCCCAAGCACCGGGCGGGCTGAAGGCGGGCCGGTACGTGGCCCTGTCGATGATCGACACGGGCGCCGGCATGGACGCCGAAACCCAGAGCCATCTGTTCGAGCCGTTCTTCACCACCAAGAGCAGGGGCAAAGGCACGGGCCTGGGGCTCTCCACCGTGTACGGCATTGTGAAGCAGAGCGGCGGCGAGATCGTCATTGACAGTGAACTGGGGCGCGGAACCGCAGTTCGCATCTATTTTCCGCTGGCCGAAGAGCGCGCCAAGGCGGAGGGCGGTCACGGCCGCCGCCCATCGACCCGCCCCGGAACCGAGACCGTCCTGGTGGTGGAGGACGACAGCGAGGTGCGCAGGCTGTCCGTCGAGATGCTCACCCGCCAAGGGTACGCCGTGCTGGCGGCGGCCTCAGGAGCGGAGGCGGTGCGGCTCTGGCGCCGGCACGCGGCCTCGATCGACCTTCTGCTCACCGACGTGGTGATGCCGGCCATGTCGGGACCGGAGCTTGCCGCCAAGCTGAAGGCCGCGCGGCCGGGGCTGAAGGTAGTCTACATGTCCGGGTACACCGACGAGATTCTGGGACAGCGCGGAGTGTCGGTCTCGGACGGGACGTTTGTCCACAAGCCGTTCACCTCCGACGTGCTGACCCGTTCGGTGCGCTCGGTACTCGACGGCGAGAGCGGCAACTGATGCAGGAAGGCGAAGATCTCGCGACCCGAGCCGAGGCGCGCTTCCGCGAGCTGCTCGAAGCCGCGCCGGACGCCATCCTCGAATGCGACGCCGGGGGGCGCATCCTGGTAGTGAACGCCGCGGCCGAGCGTTTGTTCGGTTACTCGCGGCCGGAGCTGCTGGCGCTGCGGATCGAGAACCTGGTTCCCGAGCGGCTCCGCCCGGTGCACTCGGAGCACGTTGCAGCCTACATCGCCGAGCCTCGGAACCAGTTCGTCGGCGCTCCGCGCAGGATTCTGGCGCGCCGCAAAGACGGCGCCGAGGTTCCGGTCGAGATCGCACTTAGCCCCGTCGAGGCGGCCGGGGGCGGCCTGGTGACGTGCATCGTGCGTGATATCACGGAGCGCGTAAAGGTGGAAGATGCGCTGCGGGAGTCGGAACGCCGCATCGGGAACATCCTCGAGAGCATCACCGACGGCTTCTTCGCCGTGGATCGCCAGTGGCGGATCACGTACCTGAACGGGCAGGCGGAGAAGATCGTCGGCCGCAAGCGGGAGGAGCTTCAAGGCAAAGGCGTATGGGACGAGTTTCCCGAGTTTGCCGGCTCGGTGTTCCAGCGCGAGCTCGAGCGCGCCGCAGCTACCGGGCGGCCGATTGAATTCTCCGCTCCCTACGGGCCGCTCAAGCTGTGGCTGGACGTGCACATATACCCCTCCGAAGACGGCCTTTCGGTGAACTTCCAGGACATCACGGCGCGAAAGATGGCGGAGGAGCAATCGCGCCAGTCGCAGCGGCTGGAGGCGCTGGGGCGTCTGGCGGGCGAGGTGGCGCACGACTTCAACAATCTGCTGACCATCATCGGCGGCTACAGCCAGATCGCACTCGAATCCATCGACCGGAGCCAGGGCGCGTTGCGCCGCGACGTCGAGATTATCGTCGAAGCCTCGGCGCGCGCCTCCGCGCTCACAAGGCAATTGCTGGCTTTCAGCCGGCGGCAGGTGGTGCAGCCGCGAGTGCTGGATCTGAACCGGCTGATTCAGAAGACGGCCAGGATGCTCGAGCGCACGTTCCGCGAGGACATCGATCTGCGCTTGATGCTGCAGGCCGGTTTGTGGCGCATCAAGGCCGATCCGGGGCAGATCGAGCAGGTGGTCATGAACCTGGCCGTCAACGCGCGAGACGCGATGCCTTTGGGCGGCATATTGTCGATCGTCACCGAGAATCGCGAAGTGGCCGGTGAGGCGGAAGCGGCCCCGCCGCTCGAACCGGGGAGCTACGTGATGCTGGCGGTCTCCGACAACGGCACGGGCCTGGATCAGGAAACACGGAACCACCTGTTCGAACCCTTCTTCACCACCAAGGCCAAGGGCAAGGGAACCGGCCTGGGGCTGGCGACGGTTTACGGAATCGTCAAGCAGAGCAGTGGGGAAATCTGGGTGGAATCGGAGCCCGGCAAGGGCACGCGGTTCGAGATCTACTTCCCGCGCACGGACAGAATCGGCAAGGGGCAGAAGGAGTCCTCCAGCCATCTCAAAACGCGCGGAGGCAGTGAGACCATCCTGCTGGTGGAGGACGATGCAGACGTGCGAAAGCTGGCCTGCGCCATGCTCAACCGGCTCGGCTACCGGGTGCTTGAAGCGGCTGGTCCCCCCGAGGCATTGTCGATCTGGGAGACCCAACACGGCTCCATCGATCTGCTGTTGACCGATGTCGTCATGCCGCAGATGAGCGGCCGCGAGCTGGCCGACCGCATGGCGGAGAAGCGGCCCGGCCTGAAGGTCCTTTACGTCACCGGCTATGCCGAAGATGTCATCCTTCTGCGCGGCGTCGAGGCGGGAAAAGTGGATCTGCTGCACAAGCCGTTTTCGCGCGAGGTCCTGGGGACGCGGGTGCGGGCGGTCCTGGATACCCGCGCCGGGGGGGTGGAGGGCCCCTAAAGTTTCCGGTCTTTTTCGCGATATTCGGACTATAATTTCTCCAAACTCACAGCATCCCCGGCGGCGGGCGTGCCTGCCGCCACCTCTGTGAGCGAAGCCCCGAGCCCCCAGACTCGGGGCTCTTTTGCGTGCGAACATCAATAAAGGAGGGACACGGAATGGTCCGAATCGCTGTTGTTGTCTTTGCCTTTGGCCTGTTCGCGGGCGTCGTAAACGCCGCCGACGGGAAGCTGATGCACTGTTTTGCCTTTACGGCCATCGAGAGCGCGACGCCCGCGCAGTGGGACGCGTTCTACAAGGCCTCGGACGCCCTGCCAAGCAAGGTTCCGGGCCTCCTGAACGTCTGGGTGGGTAAGCTTCGGCGGCCGCTCAATGCCGGGAACGTGGTCCGGCAGTACGGCGCGTGCATGGAGTTTCGCGACGAAGGCGCGCTCAAGGCCTACACCGATAGCGCCGGCCGCAAGGAGTGGTTTGCGGTCTACGAAAAAGTGAGGGCGCCGGGCACTACCACCTACGACATCCTCGAGCACTGAGGGGCCGCGGGACGCGCTGCGGCGCCGAACAGAATCAGGCGAAGGAACAGCCCTTCGACGATGCCGAAAGCGGTGAAGAGGGCGAGGTTCGCCGGCTCGGGCCGGCCCCGCATGATGAGGGAGTACGTCAGGGCGGCACAGAGGGCTCCGCCGGCGATGAAGGCCGAGAAGCCTGTCCAGTGGAGGCGCGCGTATACGAGGAGCAGGGGCAGGCCGAAGACGACCATCGCAGCGAGGCCGAACACTGCGTAGATGAGAACGATGCCCAGGTGGTCCAAGAACGCCAGCCGCTGCCCGGCCAGCGCCACCCACAACACCAGCAAAACCGGGGCCGTCAAAGGAACCACCAGGTAGGCCACGGCCAGACGAAGGAGGAACGTTCCCCTCTTGAGACCGAAGGATGAGGCCGCCCCACGCACGCTATTTCCCTCATTATGCAACGAGTGCATCGTTTACAGAATCTTACGATTCCGATACTCGGAAGACGTAACGAAACGGGTCCCTGGGATAGTCCAACTATGTTGATGTTTGGCATCAGTCGCCGTTTCGCCGTGCCCGTCCTGCTGTCGCTCCTGGCTGCGGCGCCGGCGGTGTGCCAGATGTACCCGGTGGGCCGCCGCTCTTCGGCAACGCGAGGGCAGACGCCGGACGAATCCACCAGCAAGCTCGCGCTGCCGACGTTCACCGGAATCGTTCGCGGCGTGGACAAGAAGATGCTGTTGCTCGACCGGGCGGACCAGAACACGATGCAGTTCTACAGCACCGGGAAGACGCAGTATTTCGACGGCGCGAAGAAGATCAAGGTGAAAGACATCAAGACTGGCGACCGCGTGTCGGTCGAAGCCCGGCTTGGACCCGATGGGAAGCCCGAAGCGGTCAACGTCCGGCTGCAGCACGACGAGCCTCCGAAGGAGGCGGCCTCGCCGCGATGAAGGAGATCCCAGATTCCCATGGCCACAGAGCGGAAAACGGAAGGGGCGTTTCTACGGTTCGTCCGCGGCTGCATTTACAACCGGTGGTTCTACGCGTTCCTCGCCGCGGTTTGCCTGTTGGACGTGACGGCGGACACATGGGCCATGATTCATCCGAGGAGAAGCTTCCCGATTGAAGCGGTCTCGCTGGTAGCGAGCGGGCTCACGGCGGTGCTCACCGTCACAGTCTTCCTCGATTTGCAGTTCAGGCGGCGAAAGCCGTGACGGAGAGAGCAAAAATGGTGCTTGTAGTGGATGACGATAGCGGAGTGCGCAAGCTTGTGGCCCACGTGCTCGCGGGGAGGGGATTCGCTCCTCTGGAAGCGCGGAACGGCCTCGAGGCCCTCGAACTTTACGGCTCCTACCGCTCCGGCGTCGCCCTGGTGGTGACCGACATCGACATGCCGGTGATGGACGGGATGGAGACCATCAGCCGCTTGCGAGAGCTGTCGCCCGACGTGCGGGTGCTGGTCATGACCGGAGTCTCCAGGGACGTGACCGCTCCGGGCTGCCTCCTGCTGCCGAAACCGTTCACGCCGGCGCAACTGATGGACCATGTCGAGCGCGCCATGGCGTAGCCGGCAACGCGCGAGCTACTTGGCTTTGGGCAAGCTTGCGTCGAAGAAAGCCGCCACGTCGCTTTTCATTTTGACTAGCGAGGACGAATCCAGGTAGACCATGTGGCCCGACGGGTCGGTGGTGTAGGAGATATTCTTCCGGTACTCCGGCGCCAGATCCAGATGGTCCATGGCGTAGTTGGCGGCATAATAAGGCGTCGCCAGGTCGTAGTAGCCCTCGATCACCAGGACTTTGAGGTAGCGGTTCTTCACCATGGCCTGGCGCAAGGCGGCCGCCGTATCGGGGAAGCCCTCGATGCCGGAGCCCCAGTTCCATTCGAAGGCCCCTTTCCAGGCGTCGCGCGCCATGACGTAGTAAGGCATATCGGTCTTATAGCCGAGCTCGCGGCGTACGTAGTCGTTGAAGACCGAGGTAAAGGCCGGCTGCACCATTACCGTGGGGTCGTAGAAAGGCGTGTCCTCGAATCCGAGGGGATCGGGGCCCGTGAAGCGGCCGTCGAGGCGGCCGACGCGCAGCTTCCGATCGGCGAGGAGATGGTGGGTGAAACCGCGGACGCTGACGCGCAGGTTGCTTTCGTCCAGGAACTCCTTGCCCAATCCGGTGTAGCGCGCCAGACGATCGATGACGGCCTGCCGATCGGCGGGCGCCAGCGCGTCGCCCTTAGCCAGGGCCAGCGTATAGTCGTTTGAAGCCCACTGTTCCACCTCCTTGCGCAACCGCTCCAGGTTCTCCGTAAGCTCCGGCGCCACCTTGTGGTGATACGCGGCGATCATGGCGTAGGAGGGGAGGATCAGAGCGTAAGGAAGATCGTTGGTCTTGTTGAACTCGAGCGTCTCGAAGCTCAGCACGGTGGAAAGCAGTACGATCCCGTTGAACGAGATTCCGCGGTCCGCCAGGTAGCCGGAGATGCCGGCCGCGCGCGTGGTTCCGTAGCTCTCGCCCAGCAGGAACAACGGAGACGCCCAGCGTTCGTTGCGCGTGATATAAAGGCGGATGAACTCGCCGAAGGATGCGATGTCGCCTTCGACGCCCCAGAACTTTTTGCCCATGGCGATGGTGGATGGGCGGCTGAAACCGGTGCCGATGGCATCGACCAGAACCAGGTCGGACTTGTCCAGCAGGGTGCTGGCGTTGTCTTCCAGGCGGTAGGGCGCGGCCGGCAGAAAGCCTTCCTTTTCGAGCACCACCTTGCGGGGGCCCAGGACGCCCATATGGAGCCAGACGGAGGCCGAGCCGGGTCCGCCGTTGAAGGCGAAGGTGACCGGGCGTGCATTCGCGTCGGCGCCATCGAGCGTGTAGGCGACGTAGAACATCAGCGCCTCCGTGGTTCCGGCGGCGTCCTTGATGGGCAGATGGCCCACGGTGGCGGTGTAGTGGAGCGTGCGGCCGCCCACCTGCGCCTCGTGGTGCGTGACCACGGGCGGCGCCTCGGTCATGTCGAAGTGCATCTCCTTGGGCTCTTCGCCGGGCGAGGCGGCGCGCTCCGGGCGCGGCGTGGGCGTCTCGTGCGGCGTGGGAGCGGGGGTGGGCGTGGGCTTGTCGTCGGCCTTCTTCTGAGCGAGACCGGCGGTGGCCAGGGCGAATACGAGGCAGGGCAAAGCAAGCGAAGGCTTCATGATGTTCTCTACTTCAGATTACAGGAGGCGAGCCCGGCCTGGTTCCGGAAGGCTGCATAATGGTCGGGGACCCCATTGCGGATTCGCATCTACTATATCGGCAAGCCGCGCGACGCCGGCGCCAACTCGATGGCCGAGGAGTACGTCAAGCGCACGAACCGGTACCTGCCGTGCGAGATGCGCGAGGTCCGGGCGGACCGGTTCGACCCGTGGACGCGCCACCCGAGCGCGACCAAGATCCTGCTCGACGCCGCTGGCCGCGCGCTGGACTCGGCCGGGTTCACCGCCCTGGTCTCGAAGGCTGAAATGGAAGGCCGCGACTTGGTATTCGTGATCGGGGGCGCCGACGGCCTCCCGCCCGAGTGGAAGCCCCGCGCCGGCCTGCTGCTTTCGCTCTCCGCCATGACGTTTCCGCACGAATTCGCGCGCGTCATGCTGGCGGAGCAGGTCTACCGCGCCGCCACCGGGCTGCGCGGGCACCCCTACCCGCGGTGAGAGCGCGCCTCTCTGTGTTACCGTAACAACGATGGACAAGGGGCTGCTGATGGTCTTCACCGGCAATGGCAAGGGAAAGACTTCGGCTGCCATGGGGGTGGCGCTGCGCGGCGTCGGACAGGGCTTCAAGGTCCTGATGATCCAGTTCATCAAGGGTTCGTGGCACTATGGAGAATTGGACAGCGCTCCGCTACTCGGCGGCGCCTTCGAAATCCGGCCCATGGGCCGCGGTTTCGTCAAGGTGGGCGCGGAAAAGCCGGAACCCGAGGACGTGCGGTTGGCCGAGGAAGCATGGAACGCCGCCGCCGAAGCGATGCTGGCGGACCGATACGACATGGTCATCCTGGACGAGCTGAACTACACGATCCATTACGGCCTGCTGCCCATCGGGCGGGTGCTCGACGACCTCGGCCGGCGTCCCGAGCGTCTGCACGTGATCGCCACGGGCCGCAACGCGCATCCGCAGCTCGTTGAGGCCGCAGACCTGGTCACAGAGATGAAAGAGATCAAACATCCGTTTCACCAGGGTATCCTGGCGCAGCGAGGCATCGACTACTAATGCCCTGGTTCACCAGACAGAAGTCCCCCCCAGACAAGCCGGGCTCCGAGGGCGAGCACAAGGTGAAGACCGAAGGGCTGTGGCTCAAGTGCACCGGCTGCCGACAGATCGTGTGGAAGAAGGCTCTCGAGGAGAATCAGAACGTCTGCCCGCGCTGCAATTACCACTTCCGCGTGGACGCCGCCAGCCGGCTCAAGCAGCTCTTCGACGGGCAGTGGGAAACCTTCGATGACGGCCTGGCCTCCAATAATCCGCTGGGATTCGTGGATTCCAAGCCGTATTCCGAGCGCCTGGGTTCGATGCAGAAAGCCACCTCGCTGCAGGACGCCGTGATCTCGGCGGCAGGGACGCTCGCCGGGCGGCCGGTCCACATCTGCGCTTTCGAGCTGAAATTCATCGGCGGCAGCGTGGGTGCGGCGGTGGGCGAGAAGATCACGCGCGCCATCGAGCGCTCCATCGAGACGCGCAAGCCGCTGATTATCGTCTCCGCCTCGGGCGGCATGCGCATGCAGGAAGGCGCAATCAGCCTGATGCAGATGGCCAAGATGTCGGCCGCTGTGATGGCGCTCGACGAGGCCGCCGTCCCCTTCATCAGCGTGCTGTCCGATCCGACAACCGGGGGCACCACCGCCAGTTTTGCCATGCTGGGCGACCTGAACATCGGCGAGCCCGGCGCGCAGATCGGGTTTGCCGGCCCGCGCGTGATCGAGCAAACCATCCGCCAGAAGCTGCCCGAAGGCTTCCAACGAGCCGAGTTCCTGCTGAAGACCGGGATGCTGGACGCGGTGGTCAAACGCGGCGAGTTGAAGCAGTTTATCGCCAAGTCGCTCGACTTCTTCTGCGGTCCGCTGCCGTAGGCTTGAATTCGCCGGATGGCGCGGCGCTGGCGAACGCGGCGATTGTGCCGGCCAACGGATACTTCGCCCCGTAAAGACCGGTCGCACTCAGATATAATGTTGGCTCGACCGCGGCTCGGCTCCGCGGCCCCCCTCGCTCCGAAGACTGAGGTGTATAGGTGCTGAGCCTTCATATTATCGACATCGCGATCATACTCGCCTACCTTCTGCTGTCCGTCCTGGTTGGTTACTGGGTCTCTCATCGGGCTTCCCGGGACATGAAGGCGTACTTCCTGGGCGGCAACACCATGCCCTGGTACGTGCTCGGCGTGTCGAACGCCTCGGGGATGTTCGATATCAGCGGCACCATGCTCCTGGTCTATTGGATGTTCGTTTACGGGTTGAAGAGCGTCTGGATTCCGTGGCTGTGGCCGACGTTCAATCAGATCTTCCTGATGGTGTTCCTGTCGGCATGGCTGAGGCGGTCGAACGTGATGACCGGCGCGGAGTGGATCGAGACCCGCTTCGGCAAAGGCCGCGGAGCGCAACTGGCGCACATCATCGTGGTGGTCTACGCTTTCGTCAGCATCATCGGGTTCTTCAGTTACGGCTTCAAGGGAATCGGCAAGTTCGCCGCGAACTTCCTGCCGTGGAACCTGAGCCCCAACCAGTACGCGCTGGTCCTGATCGCGATCACGACCATATACGTGGTCAAGGGCGGCATGTTCAGCGTGGTGGTCACCGAGGTCTTGCAGTTCTGCATTCTCTCGGTGGCCTCCTTTGCGGTGGGGATCATCGCCATGGCGAAAGTGGCGCCGGCGGTGCTGCACCGGTGCGTTCCCGCCGGCTGGGACAACGTGTTCTTCGGCTGGCATCTGAACCTGGATTGGTCGAAGCTGCTTCCTTCGGCCACCGCCAAGATCGGCGACGACGGCTACGGGCTTTTCGGCTTCTTCGTCATGGCGCTGCTATTCAAGGGAGTGTTGATAAGCGCGGCCGGCCCGGCGCCGAATTACGACATGCAGCGCGTGCTCTCCTGTAAGAATCCGCGGGAAGCTTCGATGATGAGCGGTTGGGTCAACGTGGTTCTGACGTTTCCGCGCTACTTCCTCATCACCGGACTGACGATTCTGGCTCTGGCGTTTTATAGCGACCAGATACGCGCCATGGGAACGCACATGGATTTCGAGGCCGTGCTGCCGCTCGCTCTCGGCCGCTTCGTTCCGGCCGGCCTGCTGGGGTTCCTCATCGCGGGCCTACTGGCTGCCTACATGTCGAACTTCGCCGCCACGGTGAACGCCGCGCCGCCGTACTTCGTCAACGACATTTACAAGCGCTTCATCAACCCGAATGCGAGCCCGCGGACCTATGTGCGGTTGAGCTACCTTAGTTCGTTCGTGGTGGTGGTTTTAGGAACGGCGATCGGCTGGTACGTCGCCTCGGTGAATGACGTGGTGATCTGGATCGTCTCCGGGCTGTGGGGCGGCTACACGGCCTCCAACGTTCTCAAATGGTATTGGTGGCGATTTAACGGCTACGGCTACTTCTGGGGAATGGTCTCGGGCATCACGGCTTCGCTGACCATCCCCAGCATTATGGCCAGGACTCCAGTCCTGCAAGCGTTCGCGCACGCGCACTCGTTGAACCTGGACGTCTCGCTGGGATTCGGCTTGGTCCTCGCGATTGGCTTGATCGGGTGCGTAGCCGGAACGCTGCTCACCAAGGCCGAGGACGAAGCTGTCCTCAAAGAGTTCTACCGCCGGGTGCGTCCGTGGGGCTTCTGGGGGCCGGTGCTGAAGATGGTCCGGCAGGACGATCCGGCTTTCGAGCCCAACCGGGACTTCTTCCGCGATATGTTCAACGTCGCCGTGGGCATCGTATGGCAGGTGGCGCTGGTGGTGTTGCCGATCTACATCGTGATCCAGCAGTTCGGCCGGGCCGCCATTGCGCTCGCCGTCGTCGCCCTGACCACCGTGCTCCTCAAGCTGACGTGGTACGACCATCTGAAGAGCATGGAAGCGAGGGTACCGGCCTCGGTGCCTGTGAAGTAAGCACCAGGCCGGTCCGTCTACCATACACGGCAGTGTGGTATAACTGTTATACCACTGTGCGATGCGATTCCGGTTCAGTCGGGCGAAGAGCGAAGCTCTCAGGCGCAACCCGTCACGGGGAATCGGCTTCGAAGAGGCGCAGGATCTTTTCACACGGCCGTACTATCAGGACCGGCGCTCGGACGACCCGGAGCAGCACCGCGCAATTGGATGGGTCCGGGACCGCCTCTTCACCGTGATCTTTGAGATCAGGGAAGACGACCTTGGCGAATACGTCCACCTCGTCACGCTGTGGCGCTCGACGCGACAGGAGCAGGCACTATATGAGGCACACTCGTGAGAAAAAGAAGGGCCAACCGGCCGAGGCCATCGCCCGCAAGGCCGACCGGGGCGAAGACGTGTCGCGCTTCTTCACGAACCGCGGCAAGATGATGCAGCCGATCCAGCGCGTCAACGTGGACTTCACAGCCTCCATGCTGCTGGAACTCGACCAGACGGCGAGCGACCTCAACGTGAGCCGCCAGGCGGTGATTAAAGCATTCGTCAGGCAGGCGCTCGACCAGCACCATTTGGCGCAGAGCGCGCGAAAGGCGGGCTGACCGCCGCCTGTCAACCCCGGCGACGGGGGGCGCCCCGGCGCATCGGGCGCGCGGGCCGGCGGTCGTCCGGGCGGGAGGCGACCGGCACGGGCAAGAGAAAAGGCTCGGCCGGGCTCGGCATGTCGGCGGGATACACCACCACCTGGCGTTGCGGGCCCATCCCCGCGCTCTCGCTTCGCACCGCGGTTTCGTTGCGCAGGGCCAGGTGAATCACGCGCCGCTCGCGGCTGTTCATCGGATTGAAATTGAAAGGCACGCGCGAGCGCTTCACCTTCTCGGCCGCCGTCAGGGCGCTGACCCGCAGCTCCTCGATGCGCAACATGCGATAGTCGTTGGCGTCGAAGCACAGCCGCGAGTGGTGCTCGGCCGGCATGCGCAGGGCTTCCATGGTGAGCTGCTCGAGAGCCAGCAGCAGCTCCGCTTTGTTCTCGAGCAAAAGGTCCACGTCCGGGCCGGAAAATTTCACGACGGCATCCGGATTTTCGAAATCCGTGTGCCGCGCTTCGCCGCCTTCCACCTCGAACTTGAGTTTGAAGCCCGCGTTGTCGATGACGCGGCGAAGAAATGCGCCAATTCGAGGGCCTATCGAGTCGATACTGTAGTTTGCGTCACTCACCGTCTGCCACCGCCGGACTTCTTGGATTTCGCACCCGGCGACGGAGGCGGGGAAGGAGCCGCCGGCGCCGGCATGGATTTATTGATGAAGTATTGCTGTACGATTCCCACCACATTACTGGTCAGCCAGTATAACACCAGGCCGCTCGACACGCCGTAGAACATAAAGCCGAAGATGAGCGGCATGAAGAGCATCATCTTCGCCTGGCTGGGATCGGCCGAAGGGTTCGGCGTCATCTTCTGCATCACGAACTGCGCGACGATCATGATGATCGGCAGAACGCGGATGGCCGCGTGCTCGGGCTGCGAAAGGTCGGTCACCCACAGCCAGCTCGCGCCGCGCATCTCGATGGCGACGTTCAGCATGGAATAAAACGCGATGAAAACCGGGAACTGCAGGACCATGGGCAGGCATCCACCCATCGGGTTGACGCCGTGTTTCTTGTACAGCTCCATGACCTCGGCGTTTTGCTCGGCTTTCCGGGCATCGCGCAGGCCCACGTTCTTGTACTTGGCGTTGATGACGTCCACCTGCGGCTTGAGCGCCTGCATCTTCTTCATCGACTTCATGCTCGAAAGCCGCAAGGGCAGCAGCGCCGTGTTCAGCAGGATGGTCAGCACCACGATGGCCCAGCCGAAGTTGTGGGTCATGCGGTCGTTGATCCAGTTCACGGCCAGGAAGAGCGGCTTGGCGAGCCAGCCGAACCAGCGGCCGAAGTCGACCGTCTGCTCCAGGCGCGGATCGATCTTGCGCATCAGATCCACGTCCTTCGGGCCGACGAAGAGCTTGAACTCGTTGCGGGCCTGGCCGCCCACTTCAGCGCCGGTGTGGGGCTGCTCGGTCTTATCGCCCAGATCCCCGACGTTGTCGCTCACCGTGCGGACTTGAACGCTGCTCTCGCCCGCGGGCAGGAAGACGGCGGTGAAGTAATGGTCCTCGATCCCGGCGAAAGAGTAGGCGCCGTAGTCGCTCACGGGCCCGTCCTTGGCCGCTTTGGCGGGTTTGGTGACCAGCTTCCCGGCGGCCGTATCGTAGAACAACGGTGAGCTCGTCGTTCACGTGCTTGGCAGCGGCGGAGTCGCCGAAGCCTCCGCGCCACGCGAACAGGTTCTCCAGGTCCTTTCCGCCCATCGTGACCTGGCTTGAGACTTGTGACAGGTAGGTCTCCCGCTCGAACCGGAACGCTTTGTGAACGACCACGTTACCGTCGGAGTAGTCGTAGCGTATGCCGAGGCGGTCGTCATCGGGCTTGGCGACATAGAGGACCGCGTTCACGTCAAACGCGGGTTTGGCCTTCGGGAAGGACAACGAGAACGGATAGCCTGCCTTGGCAGTGCCCGCGGTGTTGACCAACTCGAGCGGCTGGCCCAGGCTGTCCTTGTATTTCTTGAGCACCCAACTGCGGACCACGCCGCCCTGGTTCGAGAGGACCACATGGTAGACGGCGGTATCTACCGTGAAGAGGTCTTCCTTCGGGGCCGAGGCGGGCGCCACCGGCTGCACGGGCTTTGCCGCCGTGACCGCGGGCGCCGGCGTGGCCGTGGGCTGCGCTTCCTGCGCGGCGGGCTGCGCGGCGGTCTGCGCGGGCTTCGAAGGCTGCGTCGGAGGGTTCACGGATTTGTAGAAATACGGAGTGAGGAAGAGCACCGCTCCCATGAGGAGGAACGCCAGCATGAGCCGCCACTGCATCAGCGGCTCCTGTTGCGGGCCAAGCGAGTTGGGGTTCTTAGAGTCGGCCATTTTCTGATTCACCGCACCGGGTCGAAGCCGCCTTCGTGAAAGGGGTGGCAGCGCAGCAGCCGCCGCAAGCCAAGCCAGACGCCTCGCACCGCGCCGTAACGCCTGACCGCTTCCATCGCGTATTCCGAGCAGGTCGGGTAAAACCGGCAGGCTGAGGGCAACAGCGGGGAGACGTACGCCTTGTAGAACCGCAGCAGAGCGATCACGAAGCTTTGCACCGGGCGAACAGCTTCCCGACTTCCCGCGTCAGGTTGTCGAGGGGCGTCGTCAGGGCTGCCCGGCGAGGATTGATCACGATCTCCCACTGCGGCTCCAGAGAAGGAAGCTGCCTCCGTACGGCCTCGCGCACGCGGCGCTTCAGCCGGTTTCGGACCACCGCGCCGCCCAACGCGCGCGGCACAGTCAACCCGATCTTCGAGCATCCCGGCTCCGGCCGCCGCAAGCAGAACGCCGCGAAAAACGGGCTGGAAACCCGGAATCCCCCGTCGTACACCTTGCGGAAGTCGGCGGATCGAAGGATCCGGGCACTCTTCGGAAACGATAAAATCCCCTTCGCCGGTTCGATCGGATTAGTCTGCGTTGGCGTTGCGAACCGCGCGCTCGTCGCTGACAGTCAGCTTCCAGCGCCCCTTCGCCCTGCGGCGCGAGAGAACGGCACGCCCGTCGGAGGTCTTCATTCGCGAGCGGAAGCCGTGCACCTTGGCCCGGCGGCGATTATTCGGCTGAAATGTGCGTTTTGGCATTGTACGTACCGACCCGGAAGCCCGATCCGCGCGGCAAAAGCGCCTTTCAGCGCCACGGCCGCCGCGACCGCGACCTCAATAAACACAATCTGAGCTTTGAGATCCAGACTTCGAGAAGCTTTAGTATAGCAAGGGTGATTGGGGCAGCGCTACAGGCTGACTCGTCCGAGCCCGGGCGAAGGCGAGTGGATGCCGCCGGGCGCCTTTCCTTTCCACGCTTCCGCCCGCCCGCGCGTCACAGATATGTGAACCGTTTCACGCTATGGGTTTGCCTGCTGTCCGTCGCGGCCGCCTCATCCGCCGGCCCGGACCTTGCCGCACTCCTAAAGGGAGTGGAGGGCCGCTACAACCGCGCGCGAACGCTCCAGGTCCACTTCGAGCAGACTTACCAGGCTCCCCAGCGCCCGCCCAAGACCGAATCCGGAGAGCTGTTTCTGCGCAAGCCCGGCCGCATGCAATGGCGCTATTCCCAGCCGCCCGGCAAGCTCTTCATTGGCGACGGCAAGTACGTCTATCTGTACACGCCCTCCGACAACCGCGTAGAAAGGACGAGAATGAAGGAAAGCGACGATATGCGTGCGCCGCTCGCCTTCCTTCTGGGAAAACTCGATTTCGAGCGGGACTTCAAGCGCTTCACCACACGCCCGGCGGACGGAGGCACCTGGATCGCCGCCGAGCCGCGGTCGGCCAAGGTCCCTTTCGCCAACGTCGAGTTTCTGGTGAACCCGTCATACGAGATCCGCGAGTTGATCGTCGCCCAGGACGGTGGCTCCGTCATGCATTTCCGTTTCGACCAGGAGCAGCTCAACCCCACCCTGGCCGAGAGCCTCTTCCGGTTCCAGGCGCCTCCGGGCGCCGAAGTCGTGGAGGACGAATAGGACGTCATGTCTGAGTTCCTTCTGAAATACGCGGATGCCAGGGGCGAAATGCACCTCCAGACGGCGCAGGCCGCCTCCGCCGACGAAGCGCGCGAGCATTTCACGGATCAGGGCTTTCTGGTGTACTCGGTCCGGCCCAAGGGCGGCATTGCGGCGCTTTCTCCGGCTTTTTCAGGCCGGCAGAAGAAGCTCAACATGGAGCGGTTCCTTATTTTCAACCAGCAATTCGTCACGCTGGTCCGCGCCGGCCTGCCCATTCTGAAGGGGCTCGATCTGCTGGCCGACCGCCTCACCGATCCCAAGCTTGGCAAACACATCCGCGCCGTCCGCGACGACGTCAAGAACGGGGCGTTGCTCTCCGACGCCTTTCGCGCCCAGGGCGTTTTCCCGCCCATCTACGTCACCTCGGTGCTGGCGGGCGAGAAGAGTGGCAGCCTGGGCGAGGTCCTCGACCGCTACATCGCCTATCAGAAGCTCTCGCTCGCCGTCCGGAAAAAGGTGCTGGTTTCGCTCATCTATCCGTCCGTCCTGTTTTCGCTCGTCATCTGCCTGATCGTCTTCCTCATCACCTACGTCGTGCCTAACTTCGCGCAGCTTTACAAGAGCATGGACGCGAAACTGCCCGCCATGACGCAGATCCTGATCGCCGTCGGCACCACCGCGCGCAACTACATCCTGGTGGCTATCGCGGCGCTGATTGCGGGGGGGGTGGCGCTGCGCTTTTGGGCGCGCGGCGACCGGGCGCAAGTCCAGCTCGACCGCGTGAAGCTGGCCACGCCGGCCCTGGGCGACATCTGGGTCAAATACCAGGTGGCGCAGTTTTCGCGGATTCTGAGCACGCTTCTGGTAGGCGGTATTCCGCTGGTGCAGGCGCTCGAAACCTCGGCCCAGTCGCTCAACTCGCGGCTGCTGAGGTCCGCGCTCGAAAAGGCGCAGCGCCACGTCAAGGAAGGTCAGGCGCTCTCGACCGGCCTTACCTCCACGAAGATGTTCCCCGGCCTCGCCATCGACATGATCGAAGTCGGCGAATCCACCGGCGCCCTGCCCGCCATGCTCGCCAGCGTCGCCGAGTTCTACGAAGAGGACGTGAATACCAAGATGACCGCCGCGCTGGCGCTCATCGAACCCGTCATCATGATCTGCATGGGCGCATTTGTCGCCTTCGTGCTAGTCTCCCTGTATCTGCCAATCTTTTCCCTCGCGGAGACCATGTGAGGATGTTTTATGGCCACTGAGCGTGCCAAGCTGATCGATCCGGCCGAAGAGGCTGCCGAGGCGCAAGAGCTGGCCCGGCGCTACCATTTCGAATTCGTCGATCTGCACGTCGCGCGGATCGATCACGACCTGTTCCGCTCCATCCCCGTCGACCTGATGTTCCGTTACAACTTCGTCCCCATTCAGTTGGAGAACGGAACGCTCGAGATCGCCCTCGCCGATCCGCGCAATCTCAACCTGGTGGATGAGCTGACGGTCCTGCTTCAGAAGAAGCTGCGGGTCCGTGTGGCTTCGCTCTCCCAGATCTCCGAGCTGCTGAAGAAGACCGAGCAATCGCAGCGCGTCCTGGAGGCCGTGACCGAAGGCTTCGCCCTCGACGTGGTGGCCGAGGAGGACAACACCGACGAGACCCTCTCCATCGACCGGCTGACGGCGGGCGAAAACGATATCGCGCCGGTTATCCGCCTGGTCGATACCACCATCTTCAATGCGCTCGAGCGGCGCGCCAGCGACATCCACATCGAGACCCGCGATGCCGAAGTCGCCATCAAGTACCGCATCGACGGCGTGCTCCACTACGCCATGCCGCCCATCGCCAAGGACTGGCATTCCACCATCCTCTCCCGCATCAAAGTGATGAGCGAGCTCGATATCGCCGAGCGCCGCATCCCGCAGGACGGCCGCTTCCGCGTGCGCTACAAGAACCGGCTCATCGATTTCCGCGTCTCCATCATGCCCACCATCTATGGCGAGGACGCCGTCCTGCGCGTGCTCGACAAAGAGTCGATGAGCGAGAAATTCGCCAAGCTCACGCTCGACGTCGTCGGCTTCCCCGATTACGATCTGGTGAAGTTCCGCCGCTACATCAAGGAGCCTTACGGCATGGTGCTGGTCACCGGCCCCACCGGCTCCGGCAAGACCACCACGCTCTACGCGGCGCTGAGCGAGATCAAGAACGACGAAGACAAGATCATCACCATTGAGGACCCGGTGGAATACCAGGTCAAGGGCATCACGCAGATTCCGGTGAACGAGAAAAAGGGGCTGACCTTCGCGCGCGGCCTGCGTTCCATTCTGCGGCACGATCCCGACAAGGTCATGGTGGGAGAGATCCGCGACCAGGAGACGGCGCAGATCGCCATCAACGCCGCCCTCACAGGCCACCTGGTGTTCACCACCGTCCACGCCAACAACGTTTTCGATGTGCTCGGCCGATTCCTCAACATGGGCGTCGAGCCTTATAACTTCGTCTCGGCCCTGAACTGCATCCTGGCGCAGCGGCTGGTGCGGCTGATCTGCCCGCACTGCAAGCGGGTGGCCCGCTACCCGGATTCGTATTTGACCGAGAGCGGCCTCGATCCAGCCCAGTGCCGGTCTTTCGAATTCTACGAAGGTGAGGGCTGCTTCGAGTGCGGCGGCACTGGCTTTCGCGGGCGAACCGCCATCACGGAGCTGCTCGATCTGAGCGAACGCATCCGCGAGATGATTCTGGATAAGCGTCCCACCTCCGAGATCCGCCGGGTGGCGCGCGAAGAGGGCATGACGTTTCTGCGGGAGTGCGCGGTCGAGCGGGCGAAAAACGGCGTCACCACCCTCAAGGAGATCAATAAGGTGACGTTCATCGAGGGCTGAAGGATGCCGAGTTTGCTGAAGAAACTGCTGAACGATCCGCCGCCGCGGTTCGCCTTCGAAATCTCCGAAAGCGGGATTGCCGCGGCGCGCCTGGCCGCTTCGCCCGAAATCGGATTCCAGCCGCTCGATCCGGACGTGATTTCGGTCTCCCCGGTGCGCGATAACGTTCAGCGCATGGAGGCGCTCACCGATCAAGTGCGGGCCCTGGCGCCGCGCGGGGAGAAGAAGCGGCTGCCCGCGGCGCTCATTCTGCCCGACCACAGCGTGCGCGTTTCCGTGCTCGATTTCGATGCGTTCCCCTCCGATCCGAAGCAGCAGCTTCCGCTCGTGACATTCCGGTTGAAGAAGAGCCTGCCCTTCGATATCGACGCTGGCACGGTGGCCTATTACGCACAGCCCAACGGCCAGCGCGTGGACGTGGTGGTGGCGGCGGCGCCGCGTGAGGTGCTGTCCCGCTACGAGATGCCGTTCCGGGCGGCCGGCTTTCATCCGGGGTTGGTGACCACCTCGATGTTGTGCGCGCTGGAGATGGTTCGGGAAAAGGGTGTGGCCGTGGTGGCCAAGCTGAGCGGACGCGCGCTGACTCTGGCGGTCCTCGATGGCGGCGTGCTCAAACTGTTGCGGTCCATCGAACTTTCGGACGGCGGTTCCGCCGAGATCGCCTCGCATCTTTATCCAACGTTCGCCTACATGGAGGATCAGCTCGGGCGCCGGCCGCAAGAAGTGCTGACCTGCGGTTTCGGCCGCGCCAGCGACCTCCTGGCCGCCGAGATCGGCGAATCCTGTGTCCCGGTGCGCTCCCGCTACGGGTTGCCGGACCAGTTCAACGCCGGGCTGCTCGGTTACCTGGAATGCCTGCAGGAGGTCCAATGACACCCAGGGTGCCCATCAATCTGGCCAGCGAGCCGTTTGAGCGGACGCGGCTCATGTTGGTGACGTCGGCCATCGCCGCGCTGCTTCTGATTGGCTTGCTGGCGTTGCAGATTTCGCTCACCGTCAACGAGCAGGGGCAGGCGGCTGAGTTGCGCGAAACCATCGCCGGACTCAAGCGGAAGGAGCGGGCTCTCGACTCCGAGCAGATGCGCCTCGAGGGCGTGCTCCGCCAGCCCGACAATGCCGAAGTGCTGTCCCGCAGCCGGTTTCTGAACGACTTGCTTTACGCCAAGGGTATCAGTTGGACGCGCATGTTCGACGACCTGGAGAAGGTGATGCCCTTCAACGTGCGGCTGATCTCGATCCGGCCTCAGGCGGCCGCACAGAACGCAATTCAACTGGATATGGTGGTGGGCGCGGAATCGGCCGAGCCGGTGGTGCAAATGCTGGTGCGCTTGGAAGGTTCGCCGGTCTTCCGGGCTCCGCTGGTTCACAACCGCTGGCCTCCATCGCAATCCGAGCCGCTGCTGCGGTATCGCGTGAGTGTGAGCTATGTGCAGAAGCTCTAGCGCCAGTTACAGAGCCGCGGCGGCGAGCGAGCGGCCCGCCAGGGAGGTAAGCCATGTTGCGGATTAGCATCGCCACCGCACGCCAACGCCGGCTGGCCGTCCGCATCGCGCTCGGAACGCTGGTTGCCGCAAACCTGGTTGCAGCGGTCCTGATGCTCAAGCCCTGGGAGGGTTCGGCCGATTCGTTGCGCCAGCAAGCCGCCTCAATAAGCCAGGAGCTGAAGCAGAAGCAGATCTCTGTGAAGCGCTTGCAACACATCGTGGAGAATGTCCAGAAGGCCCGCAGCGATGGCGACACCTTCATGGCCTCGAACCTGATGAGCCGGAAGACGCTGTCCTCCAGTTTGCTCGATGAGCTCGATCAAATGGCCCGCACGGCCGGAATCAAGCAGAAGGAAGTGGCCTTTACGTTCGAACCGGTAGAAGGCAGCGACGTGCTGACCCGCTCCGAGATCACCGCCAACTACGATGGCGCCTACACCGACCTGATGCACTTCCTCAACCTGTTGGACCATTCGCCGCGCCTGCTGATCGTCGATAGCCTGGCGGCTGCGCCGCAACCGCCGGGGCAGGTTCTCGGGATCACCATCAGGCTGGTCACCTTCGTACGCGAGGGAGCCGTCGAACAGGCTTCCGCTCAGCTTCCGGGGGGCGCGCGATGAACTTCCAGATGAAGCGCTTGAGCGCGGAGCCGAAATGGAAGCTGGGGCTGCTGGCAGGAGCGGTCGTGCTCCTGGGTTGGCTTCTTTACGTCAATGTTCTGGCCCCTTCGAGCGACGCGCCGGCCGCAACGCAAGCCGCGAGCGCGGTCCCGGCCGCCAATCCCAATCCCGCTATTGCCGGCAGTACCCTCCGCCCGCCCGCGCCGGAAACGCGCCAGCGGCCGCCGCTCAGGCCCGGGCAGGCGAGCCTCCGGCCGGAGTTCAAACTGGGACTCAGCGACAAGCAACCCGATCCAGCCGCAACCGATCCGACCCTGCGCCTCGATCTGCTAGCCAAGGTACAGGCGGTGGCCATGGCCGGCGGCGCTCGGAACCTGTTCCAGTTCGGCGCGGCCCCCCTGCCGCCGACGGCGGAACGGAAGATCCTGCCGATGCAGGCGCACGCCGCCCCCGTAGGGCCCGTGGCCCCGCCCACGCCTACGCCGAAGCCGCCGCCTCCGCCCATCCCTCTGAAGTTCTACGGATACGCCGCGCCGGCCCCCACAGGCGCCAAGCGGGTCTTCTTCCTGGATGGTGACGACATCATTGTGGCGGCCGAAGGCCAGCTCATCAAGAATCGATACAAGGTGGTGCGGATCGGCATCAATTCGGTTGCGGTGGAAGACACGCAGTTCCAGCACGAGCAGACCTTGCCGCTCGAGGAGCCGGCGGGATGAGCAGGCGGCGCAAGGGCCAGGAATCTGGATTCGCGCTGCTGTTCGTCCTGGCAGCGGCGGCGATCATCGGCATCATGCTGTATCTGGAACTGCCGCGCGTCGCCTTCGAGGCTCAGCGCACCAAAGAGGGCGACCTGATCGCCGCTGGGGAACAGTACAAGCGTGCGATCAAGCTCTTCGTCAACCGGTTCAACCGCTATCCGTCGGCGATCAGCGACCTGGAAAATACGAACAACATGCGGTTCCTGCGCCGGCGGTACAAAGACCCCATGACCGGGAAGGACGATTGGCGGCTCATTCACGTCGCCGCTGGCACCTTCACCGATTCGCTCACGCAAAAGCCGCCCACGCCCAAGGGAACCACCGATGCTACCGATCTCGGATCGTCCAGCACCAGCACCAGCGACAGCAGCCCGGCGGAGCCGCCTCCTCCGCAACGGTGGCAGATCGTGCGGCCGGGCCCGAGCGGGTCTCCCAGCTCATCCATCCTATCGGCGGACGCGCAGACCACCGGCGGCCAGTCCGATTTGTCGCAGCAGTTGGGTGTGCCGGTGGCGCCCGGCAGCGTCCCCACGCAAGGCCAGCTCACGAGCGGAGACACCGTGCCGGGCGTAACGCAACCAGGCGCTCTTCAGCCCGGCCAGCCAGGATATGCGCCCATGCAGGTGGATCCCACCCAGACGGGCCAGCCAGGAATGCAGCAGCAACAGCCACAGCCGGGGCAGAATCCGTACCGGCCCGGAGCGCCCGCTTACGGCGCTCCGAACCAGCCTTTATATCCTCCGGTGCCGCTGCCGGGGATGCCGCCCAACGCCGGTTCCAACCCCGCGCTCTCCCCCGCCAACTCCCCACTGACCGGCGGATCGTCCCCATTGGGCTCTTCCTCTTCCCCCGGCATGTTCGGCTCCGCGGGTACCGGCGCCGGCATCGGGGGCGTCGCCAGTAAGGCCGAGTTCATAGGCATCAAGACCTACAACGATCACAAGAAATACAACGAGTGGGAGTTCCTCTACGACCCGCGGAAGGATATGGCCACCGCGGGCGGAGCGCAAGCGCAGGCCCCGCCGGGGACCGCGCTGGGAACGCAACTCGGAACGCCGCTCGGATCCCCAGGGGGAGCGCAGACCGGGATGCAACCGGGGATGCAGACGGGGACGCAGCCGGGCGCAGCGGCGACTCCCAGCCCTCAGTGAGGCTGCTGGCGTCTGGCGCGCGACCGGCGCAGCTCGGCCGTTCGGACCTGGCGTTCATCCATGCCGAAGTAATGCGCCACTTCGTGCCAGATTGTTTCGCGGACCAGCCGCACCAGGTCGCGCCGGTCGCGGGCTAGACGTTCATGCGGCCCCTGGAAGATCACAATACGGTCGGGCAGGGTGAAGCTGTCGGCAGTGCTGCGGCGCGGCAGCGGCCAGCCTTGATAGAGCCCAAGCAGGCCTGGCCGTGGCGGCTCGGCCTCCACGATGAAAGCGACGTTCTTCAATTTGCCGCGAAAGCGCGGCGGAATTACCGTCATCGCCTTCTCGACAAGCTGATCGAACTCCGCCGGGCTCACCGAATGCCATTGTAGCGAAGGCAGTTTTCCGCAGCCGGGTCCCCTGGGCGGGCTATTTTTAATGTAATTCGCAATGCGCTGTATTCAATCGGGTTATAGCCAAAGAGCGTCATAGGGTGCAGAGTATGTTGCACTTTTTAAATTGACTGGAAGCCGGTTCGTCATGTACGCCTTTAGTATTGGGGCTTTTTGAGGCGTAAAAGAAAGCAATGTTTTCTACAACGTGTGAATATGCCCTCCGGGCATTGGTGGGCTTGGCGCGCGTCTCTGACGGCGATGCGGTGCTCGGCCGAGAACTGGCCCGGAGCGCTCAGATCCCGGCCAACTACCTCTCGAAGATTCTGTTAGCGTTACGCAATGCAGGCATTCTAACTACCGCGAGAGGAACCGGGGGCGGATATCGGCTTCGAAAGTCTGCGGAGACAATCCGGTTGCTCGATATCGTCGAGCTGTTTGACGGCGCGCGCGCCAAGCCGGCTTGCCTCCTCGGGGGCAAGTCGTGCACGGACGAGGAACCTTGCCCGGCGCACGAATCATGGCGCGATATCCGGGCCGCTTACGTGGACTTTCTGGAATCGACGACGCTGGCGAGCATTGCGAAAGCCGACCGGAAAACCGGCGTCACTCCCCCTGGAGCGTAAGTCCTCCCAAAAAAAGGGGGGCGCCAAAATAATCGGCGCCCATGGAGGACATCGCGTTGACAAGTTAGTGGAGGCCTGGGGCGGATTCTCTCCGGCGAAGGCAAGGGTAGGCCCGGCAAGGTCATACTTTGTGTAGAAAAGTACTTGACATGGCTGCGGGAAGGAGCGTACGATGCGAGTGATGCCGGTCATCCCGTTGCGAAAGGTTGACGCCGCACCTGCCGCTCTGCACGACCGCGCGATGGACAACCTCAAGTTCATCCGTCAGACCATGGAGAGCGCGACGGCCTTCACGGCCATCTCCGGCTGGGGCGTGGTCGTCGTCGGCGTGACGGCGTTCGCGGCCGCCCTTCTGGCCAGGCGTCAGGCGAGCGCGGAGGCGTGGCTTGCGGTCTGGCTGGGGGAAGCCGCGCTGTCGTTTGCCATCGCCGGCGGCGCCACTGTGGGCAAGGCGCGCACCTCGCGGCAGCCGCTGCTCTCAAAGCCGGGACAGCGATTTGCGCTGAGCTTTGCGCCGCCCATGGTGGTAGGCGCGCTGCTGACGGTGGCGCTTTACCGCGTGGGCTTCGTGAGCGCGATTCCCGGGATGTGGATGCTGCTCTACGGCACCGGCATCGTGACCGGAGGCGCGTTCTCCGTGCGGGTCGTGCCGGTGATGGGGCTGTGTTTCATGGCCGAAGGAACCGCGGCCCTGTTCCTGCCATCCGTGTGGAGGGACGGGCTGATGGCTGGCGCCTTCGGGGCCCTGCACGTCTTTTTCGGGTTCATCATCGCGAGGAGGTACGGTGGCTAGGAGCAGCGCAGCACGGCAAGCGGCTTCCCGCAAGCAGGAAGCGGAAGTAGGCGAACTGAGCCCTGTTCCCGGCCAGGCGGCGGGGGGTGCGCAAGCGCTCGATCGCCTGATCCACGAGCGCATGAGGCTGGGCATTGTCTCCGCGCTCGCGGTTAACGAAAGCCTCACCTTCAACGACCTGAAGAAGCTGCTCGCCACCACCGACGGCAACCTCAGCGTTCATGCCAGAAAACTCGAAGAGGCTGGCTACGTAGCCTGCACCAAGTATTTTGACGGCCGGTTGCCCAAGACCGAATTCCGTCTCACGGCGCCAGGGCGGCAAGCCCTGGAACGCTACCTGGACCACATGGAGGCTCTCATCCGGGCGACTCGAGACCGGTAGGCCGCCTCCGGGCGGCGCTACGGCTTCGGACGGGCCCTTCTGGGAACGCTAGCTTTATGAAAGAAAGTCATTTACGCCAGATGCACGGGGGTGCGGGTCTCCACGTCGCCATCATCATGGACGGCAACGGGCGCTGGGCGGTAGCCAGGGGGTTGCCACGCGCGGCCGGCCACCGGCACGGCGCGCTGGCGGTGCGCCGGACCGTGGAGGCGGCTCCGGGTCTGGGGATCCGAACCCTCACGCTCTACGCCTTCTCCTCCGACAACTGGCGGCGCCCGCCAGAGGAGGTTTCGGCCCTGATGCAGCTTTTGCTCGATTATTTGCGCAAAGAGACGGCAAAATGCATCGAAAAGGGCGTTCGCGTGAGCTTGATCGGGCGGCGGGACCGGCTTTCCCAGAAACTCCGCGACGGCGTCGAGGCGGCTGAGGACGCAACCGCTCAGGGCCGGCGCTTACACCTGAGGATTGCCGTCGATTACTCGGCACGGGACTCGATCCTGCAGGCGGCGAGGCTCCTGTCGCCGAACCGGACGACCCGCGAGGAGTTTGGACGCGCGCTCGGGGAAGATGTCGATCTGCTGATACGAACGGGAGGAGAGCAGCGGCTCAGCGACTTCCTTCTGTGGGAAGCCGCGTACGCCGAATTGCACTTCACACGGCGGATGTGGCCGGAGTTCCAGGCGGCTGACTTGGAAGCGGCAGTACGCGATTTCCACAGCCGGCAGCGACGCTTCGGCACGGTGCCCGAAGCGGCCGCCGTGTAGTACTGGTACTAGGGGAACTTCTGTACTCATTTCGTGTGTTTGCAGACATTTCTAATACATTTCTTCCTTGTAGATACAACAACATACGATACAATTAACTTTTTTTCTTGACGTGGGTGACCGCCTGCGACACAATTGTAGACACCGAGCAAGTTAGTAAGTGGTTTGCCCTACACCAGCCAGGGGGCCAGTGTAGGGAAGTGAGTAGTGCGGTCGGAGGGGCCGGAGCAGAGCCAGAGGGGCATTTGTGGCCTTGCAACTAACGCCGGACTTCAGTGGCGTTACTGAACCCCCAAAGCACTTGTAACTGACGTTTGTCGATTGTGACTCGGTAGCAGTTGGGACTGAGATTGCGAGAGCTATGCCCGAACCCGGGAAACTAAGCTGGTTTGCGCTGTGCGTCAAACCGCGGCACGAAAAGACGGCTGCGGGGGCGCTGCGCTTCAAGGGCTACGAGCAATTCTCGCCTTGCTACCGAAGCAAGCACCGCTGGTCCGACCGGATCAAAGAAGTTGAGCTGCCCCTGTTTTCCGGCTATGTGTTTTGCCGGTTCGATGGCAACCACAGGTTGGGAGTTCTGACTACGCCGGGCGTTTTGCGCATCATTGGAACCGGACGGGGTCCGATTCCCATTCCGGACGCTGAGATAGAAGTGCTGAAAACCGTGGTCCAGTCAGGGCTACCGGCCGAACCGTGGCCGTTCCTCGAGTTGGGCTGCCAGATCGGCATCGAAGAAGGCCCTCTTCGCGGAGTTCGGGGAACTCTTCTCGAAATCAAGGGACGGGAGAGGCTGGTGCTCTCGGTGACCATTCTGCGGCGCTCGATTGCGGTCGAAGTGGACCGGCAATGGGTCACGCCGCTCGCTCAAGACGCGACACACCTGCCCGGGACTTTTGGGCGGGCTCTTTCCGCAGGCGCCTGAGCCTCGGCATTCTCAAAACCTTAATCGACCACCTGGCGACAGAACCAGGACGTTCACAAGCCATGGACCTGTTCAAGAACAAACGCAGAACGCGCGCCATCAACTTTCGCCTTTCCGAAGAAGAGTTTCGGGAGCTCAAACGGGCCTGCGCCGCTGGCGGCGCCCGTAGTGTGTCGGATTTCGCGCGGACGGCAGTCTGGCGGCTGGTGATATCCAGCTTTGAGACCGAGCCCGCAACCGGGTCCGCAAAGATCGAGATGCGGCTGGCACAACTCCAGCAACAGCTCAGCGAACTGACCGGCCTGATTCGCGACGGCGGCCGGCGCGCCGGCGAGCGAGAAGACATCACGGAAATCGGCCGGGACGTTCGGAAACAACTGGCATGAGCACGAACGCGGAATTGGTTCAGATGTTCGAGCCCGAATCCCCACTGCCGGAACCCGAGACGGCTGCGCCGGTTGAGCCGGCGTACTACCAGGCGGAGATGCCGGGGAAGGCCGGCTCCGTGCGGATCAACCTGGCTGTGGTGGAGCGGCTGGCGCAGGAGATTCGCACAACCGAGAGGGCCGAGGGCGAGCAACTGGGCGGTATCCTTCTGGGACGAATCCTGACGTACGAACGATGCGCCGTGATCGAGGACTACCAGACGGTGGTCAAGGGCCTGCGCAAGGAGCGGCTGTACGATTCGGCCGAGGCGGCGGAACTGCAGCGCGCGCTGACGATCTGGCGGTCCGATCCGGACGGAACAATCCGCGCGATCGGGCTCTTTCGTACCGACGATCAGCCTTCGCCGGCGCCAGGGCCCTTGGACGCGGCAACGGTCGCCAGGCATCTGCCGGAAGGTGACAGCGTGCTGCTGCTCGTCGGTCCCGAGGCGGAGGCGGCGCTCTACCTGATGGAAGGCGGACAACTGCCGAAGCAGGGTTGGTCCGCCCGGTTTCCCTGGAACCGCGCGGCGCTCGAGGGCAGGGAAGGCGCGGCGCCCGAGCCTGCGGCGGCAAGAGCGGAATTCGGAAGGGCGCGGCGATGGCCGGTGAGCGTGGCGGTCCTGGCCGGCCTCGCAGCGGCGGTTGGAGCGGGCCTGTTGTGGCATGGGACGTCGCAACCGAGTGTGGAGGTACCGAGACCCCCGGCGATGGTGAAGGCGAAGGCCGAGCCTGCACATGCGGCGAGCGAAAACGTATTGCCGCCGGCGGAGACGATGAGCGTGAAACCGGAGACCCCGGCAGCGCCCGCCGAGGAACTGGCCGCTGTGGAAATGCACCGTGCGGCTGCGCCAGCGAGCGCGAAGGCGAGCCAGATGCAGGGCGTCCAGCCGGTTTCGAGCCCGACGCCCGCGCCCGCAGCCGCCAGGGAGATTCCCTCCGCGACGCCTCCACCACCGATGCTGGCGAGAATCGTGGAGCCTCTCGATGCCATCACGCCGGTCAGGGCGGCAGCGCCTTACTGGGGTCCGACGGCGCGGGGCGAAGTGTTCGTCCTGCCTGCGCCGGAACGAACCTGGGCGGCCGGCGGCCTGGCGCTGGGACAATTCCTGCCGCCCGAGCCGATACACAAGATCGTGCCGGGTTACCCGCGGACGGCCGCGGCGGCGCATGTCTCGGGGACGGTGGAAGTGGGGGCCACGGTAGGGAAAGACGGGCAACTGCGAGACGTTCGCGCCCTCAGCGGGCCCGGGCCGCTGCAAGACGCGGCGGTTGGCGCGGTGAGGGAATGGCGATACAAACCGGGTTCGATCGAGGGCAATCCGGTGGAGACGAAAGTTGTCGTCGCGGTGATGTTCCGCTTGGGACGGTGATGAGAAGAAGCGAGCTTTTCGTGAACGAATTCGGGAGGTGGTTGAGGTGAACGTGCTCCAGTCGGACCCGAGGATGAATCCGCGCTCAATCCTGCGGGCGCTGTGGAAGTGGAAGTTCCCGATCGCGGCGGTGTGGCTGCTGGGAAGCGCGGCAACGGTGGCGGTGGTGATCCATCTGCGACCGGTCTACAGCGCCGAAGCCTTGATCCTGGTGGAGTCGCAGAAGATCCCGGAGACCTTCGTGGCGGCCACGGTGCAGACGGCGCTCGAAGCGCGCCTGGACGAGCTTCAGCAGCAAGTGCTGAGCCACGAGCGCCTATGGAACCTGATCGAAGAGTTCAACCTCTACCCGAAGCTACGCGCCACCAAGACGCGCGAGGAAGTGCTCGAGGCCATGCGGAAGGACCTCAGCATCAAGCTCGAGAAAGGCTGGAGCGCGAGCCGGCCGGGTGCGTTCCGGGTGACGTATGAGACCTCGACAGCGAAAACTTCGGCCGAGGTGGCAAACCGGATCGGACACTTCTTCATCGATGAAAACCTGAGGGAGCGGGCGGTGGAGGCGGAGGGGACGTCGAAGTTTCTGGACAGCCAGCTTGCGGAGTCGAAGAAGAACCTGCAGGAGCAGGAGGAGAGGCTCAAGGACTTCAAGCAAGCCAATATCGGCGAGCTACCCGAGCAGGAGGCAGCTTTGCTGGCGGCGCTGAGCCAGGACAAAACGGAGCTGATGGGAGTGCAGGAGGCGCTGTCGCGGGCTCAACAGAACAAGCTGGTGCTAGAGAGCTCCCTGTCGATGGCGCAGGACAACCTGAAGAGGCAGCAAGCGCTGGCCCGGCGGCGGATGGCGGAGGATGAGACGCGAGTGGATATGGGCATTGCGACGCCTACGCCAGCGGCACCGCCGACCGCGTTGGAACTGGCGCAGGCCCAGCTTCAGGCATTGCGACTGCGGTACGAAGACAAGCACCCCGAGGTGCAGCGGATGCTGCTCGAAGTGCAACGGCTGCAAGCACAGGAGCGGGAGCGCCAGAAGAATCGCGCGGCCGCGGAGGCGGCTGCTCCGGCACCGGCGGCAGCGCCGGCCAGAGCCCGGGCCGCGGCGCCGATCGAAACGGAGGCAACGCTCGGGGAGGAGCCGACGATCAGCTCCGTGCGCGCGCAGATCAATCTAGGCGAGAGGGAGATCGAGACGCTGGAGGCGCGGCGCCAGCGCGTGATCCAGGATTCGAATGAAATCCAGAGCCGGCTCTCGCGGCTGCCGATTCGCGAACAGCAACTGGCATCCATCACGCGCGACTACGACACCTCACGGAAGAACTACCAATCGCTTCTGGACAAGAAGCTTGCGGCCGACGAAGCCACGGACATGGAACGGTCGCAGAAGGCCGAACGCTTCGTCATGCTGGACACCGCGCGGGTTCCGGAGAAGCCCATCAAGCCGAAGCGCAAGGTGCTGGCGGCGGCGGGATCGGTGATGTCGCTGCTCATGGCGGGAGCGCTGGGCCTCCTGCTCGAACTCAGGAAGAACGTGATTCTGGGGGAATGGGAACTGCCGGCCGGGACGGTGGTTATTGGCCGCTTGCCCCGGATGCAGATGGAGAAGGCGTAGCAGGACCTTCGGGAGAAAGCCATGTTGGGGATCAGAATCTTGGTAGCAGTTGCGGGAATGGCCGTGCTCGGGATTCCCGCCAGCGCGCAGGGCAAATCGGAAACAGCGGCGCAGCCGAACCCGGTCGAGTACCGGATTGGACCGGGCGACTTGCTGGGCATCGACGTCTGGAAGGAACCGGATGCATCGAGCCCGGCCGCTCCGGTGAGGCCGGATGGCAAGTTGTCGCTTCCGATGGTGGGCGAAGTGGAAGCCGCGGGCCTGACTCCGGCGGAACTCGAAGCGCAGTTGACGGCGCGGTACCGGGAGTATATCCGGGACACGCACGTGACGGTCGCCGTGAAGGAGATCAACAGCAAGAAGATCTACCTGGTCGGCGAAGTCAAGAAAGAGGGGCCGGTGCGGATACAGGCTCCGATCACGGTGCTACAGGCGCTGCTCGAGGCGGGCGGGCTTACCGATTACGCCAAGCGGCACAGAATTTACGTTTTGCGGACGGTGAACGGCCGCCAGACCAGGCTGCCGTTCGATTACGACGCGGTGTTGTTGGGCCGGAATACGGAACAGAACATCACGCTGATGGCCGGGGACACGGTTGTGGTGCCGCACTAGCGGCTGGTTGAGCAGGAGCCTCCCATGCGACAGAATTGGCGGAAACTTGGCATGTTCCTTGCGCTCTCGCTCGCGGCGAGCGCCGTGGCCCAGGAGCCATCCTACCTGCGGCCCTTTACCGATGCGTCCGGACCTCCTAGCGGCCCCACCGTCAACAGCATCTCGGCGTATGCGGGTTTTTACTCGCTCGGCAGCCCGACCAACACAGCGGGCGAGCTCGCGGGCCCCAGTTCGCTCGGGCATCTTTGGGTGGGCGGTTTGTCTACCGACGTGGGATGGTACCTGTCGGGGAAGCAGACGCAAGCGTTTGTGGACTACTCGATCGCCTACAACGGGAACGCGGAGTACTCAAGCTTGGGCGGGTTCGATCACTTCCTGACGTTGGGCTTGCAGACGAAGCTCGCGCCGCGGGTGACGCTGGTGGTGGACGCAAGGGGCGAATCGGCCACGTTTGGAGGCTTCCTGTACGAGCCGACGTCCAGCCTCTCGCTGACCGAAACCGGCGGCGCTCCCGACCTGCTGGGCGGCGCGCCGACGAGCACGGTGGTGGGAGGGGGAGTTACCAATTCGCCGCTGAGCGTGCTTCTTTACGGGGCCACGCGCCGGGACGCTTCGGGCGGGGCGAAGGTGGTTTTCGCCCAATCGTCGCGGACGACCTGGACAGTGGGTTCGGAATTCGTGCGCTATTTGCCGTCCGCGACTACCGGTCCGGGGGTAGCGGGAAGCTTCGCTTATCCAGGCTTGACCCAGGGGACGGCGGTCATGGGATTTATGTACTCGCTGTCGCGGAGGACCTCCTTCGATGCCGAGCTGGGCTATAGCCGTTCGTACTGGGCGGGCAGCGGCGCGCAGACGGGCTCGGCGCTGCTCGGGCTCAGCCACAATCTATCGCGGCGATGGTTCGCGCGGGTTTTCGGGGGCTACGGCGGACTGGCCATGTTCCCGGCCAGCCTGAAGGTCCCGTATGTGGGCGCCGCGCAGGGCGGGGGCAGCATTGGGACCAAGATCGATAACACCTCGGTGTCGTTTGCCGCGAGCCGGAGTATCTCGGATTCCTACGGCCTGGCGGCGAGCAACACGACCACCGGGCAGCTCGCCTTCACCTGGCAGCGACCCGGCAGCGGCTGGACGGTGTCGGGTACCGGCGGGTACGAGCGGCTCGAGGGATCGACCTTCGCGCTGATTCAGGGCTGGATCGGCCAGTTCTCGGTGACGCGCCGGGTAGGCAGACAGTTTGCGATTGCGGCTCAAGGCGTCTATGCGACCGACGAGGGCCCGGCGACCGGCGATTTTGCGAGCCTCATGCGGCGCGGCGTCAGGCTGTCGTTGACGTGGAGACCGAGAGGCGAGCAAGGGAAGTGAGCTGAGTTACCAGTTATGTATCTACAGTCGTTCGGACTTCGAATACCACCGTTCAGCATGGCGTCGGACCCGGCGATGCTGTTCCTGTCGTCGGCACATAGGGAGGCGCTGGCAGGGCTTTGCTATGGGCTGCTGGAACGGAAAGGATTCCTGGTGGTGATCGGGCAGGCGGGAACGGGAAAGACCACGCTCCTGGTGAAGGCCATGCAGAGCCTGCCGGCGGGCCGGTTGCAGTTCTCGACGATCTACAATCCGATGCTGACGCCGGCGGAGTTTCTGGAGTCCGTGCTGCTTGGCTTTGGGGTCACGGATGTTCCGCCGACCAAACCGCAGCGCCTGGTGAGGCTCACGGAGCGGCTGCTCGATCTGCACACCGACGACCGGATCGCCACGCTGGTGATCGACGAGGCTCACAAGCTGAGTACGGAGCTGCTGGAAGAAGTGCGCCTGCTGGGGAACCTGGAAGCTCGAGCGCAGAAGCTGCTGCAACTGGTGCTGGCGGGGCAGAGCGACCTGGGGAGAGTGCTGAACCGCGAGGACCTGCTTCAGTTGAAGCAGCGGATTGCCGTGCGGCTGACGCTGCGGCCGCTCACGAGGCCAGAGGTGACCGAGTACGTCAGGCATCGGTGGGTACGCGCGGGCGGGTCGCGAGAGGTTCCGTTCACTCCCGCCTCGCTCGAGCTGGTGGAGCGCTTCTCGCACGGTATCCCGCGGGTGGTGAACGCGATCTGCGATGGCGCGCTGCTGGCGGTCTTCGGCGAACAGGGCAGCGTGGTGGAACCGAGGCACGTGATTCAGAGCTGCACGGACCTGGACCTGATGCAATTGCCGACCGAGGCGGCGCCGCCGCTGGACGGAGAGCTGCAAACGGCACCTGCGGCGGTGAGGGCGATTCGAGCGACGAATGGAAACGGCACCGGCCGTCCGACGTTGTGGTCGCGGTGGATGAGACGACGGCTGGCAAGTTAGGGCGAACGGGAACTGAGAGCGAGAAAACATGGGAAAGATCGTCGATGCATTGAAAGTCGCGCACGGAGAAGTGGCGGACCTGGTTCTGAAGTCGCTCGAAGAGGCGGAAATCGTCGAGCACAATGGCAACGGAAACGGCAACGGCAAAGTAATGGCTGCGGCCGCACCGCCGGAGGAGCCCAAGGCGATCCGCATCCCCCTGCCATGGCTTACGGCGGAGCAAGCGGAAGCTGCACCCGCGGCGGCCCCAATTCGAGTGGAAACGCCGGCTGTCGAGGCTACGCCGGCGGCGCCCTCGAGGTCCGAGCCGGTTATCGGACGCTGGCAGATTCGGGTGCTGCCGTTCGAGATTACGGACGGGGCTCCCCTGCTGTCGGCGAAGCCGGTGCATGGGAGCGCGGCCGAGCAGTACCGGTTTGTGCGGACCAGGATCATGCACCACGCCTCGGCGTCGGCCACGATGGCGATATCGAGCCCGGGCATTGGCGACGGGAAGTCGGTGACCGCGGTCAACCTGGCGGGAGCGTTCGCGCAGACCGGGGACGAAGAGGTTCTGCTGATCGACGGCGACCTGCGGTGCTCCGCGGTGCACGCCTACCTGCACGTGCCGCAGTCGCCCGGGCTGAGCGAGGTGCTGAGCGGCAAGTGCAGCCTTCAGGACGCGATCTTTCGGGTGGCACAGATTCCGGGACTATGCGTCCTGCCAGCCGGGTCGCCGGCAAGCAATCCGACGGAACTGCTGGGGTCGTCGCGATGGCCGGCGCTGCTCAAGACTCTGCGGCAGGAGTTCCACCGGGTGATCGTGGATTGCCCGCCGGTAGAGGCGGTGGCCGACTACGATCTGCTCGCCAAGGACTGCGATGCGGCGCTTCTGGTGGTGCGGCCCGACCACACGAACCGCGGATTGTGCGTGCGGGCGATTGAAAAGACGCGCAAGAAACTGCTGGGCGTGTTGATGAATTGCGTCACCGACCGGGCGCTGCTGAAGCAGTACATGTCGTACTACCACGACCGCTCGGAGCGGGAGGAGAAGAAGGCGTGACGGGGTTTCGCCGGCTGTTGCAGCGGCTGTGGGTGATTTTCCTGCGCGGGAGCGGGTGCTTGTGGTGGGCCAAGCGCCAACTACGGCGGGAGGGCGCGACCGTTGTGCTGATGTTTCACCGCGTCCTGGACGAGGCGGATTGGGAGCGGACGAACAGTCTGCGCGGAATTGTAGTGCGCAGCCGGACGTTCGAGCGCCTGGCGGCCTACCTGGCGCGGCGGTGCGAGACGGTGGAACTGAGCGAGGCGGGGCCGGGCGCCGTGGGGCCGAAGATCAGAATCGCCCTCACCTTCGACGATGCGTGGCGCGACAACTACACGACGGGGCTGCCCATACTGCTGGCGGAGGGATTGCCGGCGACCGTTTTCGTTTGCACGGGCCTTACCGGGCGCGTGGCTCCGTTCTGGCCGGAGAAAGTAATGCAGTCCCTTCGGGCGATGCGGCCCGCGACGCCGGAGCCGGAAGCGGAAGTTCTGATCGAGCACCTGAAGACCTACGCGCCGCGCGCCCGCGAGGAATGGATAGAAGGCCTGGCGGAGACGCTGGGAGCGGAGGAGGCTCGCGGCCGGGCGTTTGAAGGCGACAGCACGATGAGCTGGGAAGAGATCGAAGAAATGGACCGGGCCGGTGTGACGTTCGGTTCGCACACGCACACGCACCAGATCCTGCCGGGGGTGGGGTTGGACGTGGCGCGGCGAGAGCTTCGGGAGTCGCGGGCGGAACTCGAGCGGAAGCTTGGAAAACGCTGCGAGCTGTTCGCGTATCCCAATGGCACCTGGTCGGCCGAGGCTCGCCGGGTTGTCGAAGAGGAAGGCTTCCGGCAAGCGTTCATCGGGAGGCGCAGCGCCTGGACCGCGGACGACGACCCGTTCCTGATCCCGCGGTCGAACGTCTGCGAGAGCAATATGGTGGACTTGGCGGGGCGGTTCTCGCCGGCGATGTTCGAGTACACGAGCTTCTGGAAAGTCTGGCTGGCGATGCGGAAGAAGGCGCGGCCGCGAGCGGCGGCGAAGTGGCGCCGGGCCGAGCGGACCGTAGGGGTGAACCTATCGTGAGAGTTTTGCAGCTCATCAGTAGCGAGGGCTACTACGGCGCGGAGAGCATGCTGGTGAACCTGGCGCGGGCCTTATCCGGACTGGGCTGGGAAGCGATTGTAGGCGTGCTCGTGGACCGCCGGTTCGGCCACACGGAAGTGGCCGCTGAGGCGGAGCGCATGGGCCTGCGCTCGGAGGCCGTCCCCTGCGATGGACGATGGGATTGGGAGGCAGTGCGCCGGGTGCGAGATTTAGTGAGTGAACACGGGGTGGACGTGATTCACGCGCACGGCTACAAGGCGGATCTCTATGCTGCCGCCGCACGGCGGCCGCGCCGCGCCGCACTGGTTGCCACTTGTCACAACTGGCCGAACAAGCGGCCTGCGATGCGGGCATATGCGGCGCTCGACCGGTTGGTGCTGAGGACCTTCGACGAGGTGGCCACGGCGTCGCCCCTGGTGGCGGGCGCGCTGAGGCGGTGGGGCGCGGGGGTGACGCTGGTCGAAAACGGCGTCGACATCGAGCGGTTCCGCGAGGCCGAGCCGACGCTGCGGGTGGAACTGGGGCGGGGAGCCGAACGGCTGGTCGGATTCGTGGGCCGGATGGTGGCGGCCAAGGGCGGCGCGACGCTGCTTGAAGCCGCGAAGAGCGTGCTGGCGGTTTTCCCGGATACGACGTTCGTCCTGGTGGGCGACGGCCCGGCGCGCGGCGAGTGGGAAACGCTGGCGGCGCGGTTGGGGATCGCGGGCAACGTGGTATTCACCGGAGTGCGCCGGGACATGCCGGGCGTGTATGCTTCTCTTGACGTTCTGACGCTGCCCTCGTACGAGGAAAACATGCCGATGTGCCTGCTCGAAGCGCTGGCGGCGGGGACGCCGGTGGTGGCGACGCGGGTGGGCGCGGTGGCGAAGCTGATCGTGCCGGAGGAGACGGGCTTGCTGATCGAGCCTGGCGATGCGGCATGGCTTGCGGCGTCCATTCTCCGGTTGCTGCGCGATCCGGAAGAGGCGCGGAAGCTGGGGGCGAACGGACAGGCTCACGCGATGCGGGAGTTTTCGGCTGAGGGAACGGCCGGCCAGTATGCGGTGCTCTACGAACGAGCGCTCGAGGGCAGGGATGGCGGGCGGCGGGCGTACAGCCCGCGATTGCAACGGAGCGGGACGTGAAGGAAGACGGGCGAGTTCGGGTATCGATCGTCGTAGCATGCCGCAACGAAATGGCGGACATTCGCGCGTTCGTGGATTCACTGCTGGCGCAGGACGCGGGCGGGCTGGAATGGGAGGCGATCATCGCCGACGGGATGAGCGACGACGGCACGCGCGAGTTTCTGGAGGAGTATTGCGCCGGTCACGCGCGGGTGCGGGTGATTGCGAATCCCGGCCGCATCGTGTCAACCGGCCTCAACGCGGCCATACGCGCGGCGCGGGGCGAGATCGTGCTGCGCATGGACATGCACACGATTTACGCGCCGGATTACGTACGCAAGTGCGTGGAGACTCTGGAAGAGACGGGTGCGGACAACGCGGGCGGCCCGGCCCGGACGCGCGCGGAGGGATTGCGGGGAAGGGCGATCGCGGCCGCATACCACTCGCGGTTTTCGACCGGCGGCGCCAAGTTTCACGATGAGGAATACGAGGGCTGGGCCGATACGGTGCCTTTCGGCTGCTGGCGCAAGGCCACTCTGGAACGGCTGGGGCTGTTCGACGAATCGCTGGTGAGGAACCAGGACGATGAGCTGAACTTGCGTTTGTTGCGGGCGGGCGGGAGGATCTGGCAGAATCCGGCGGTGCGGTGCTGGTATTCGCCGCGGGCCACTCTGGGCGCGCTGTTCGGACAGTACATGCAATACGGGTTCTGGAAAGTGGCGGTAATCCGCAAGCACCGCGTGCCGGGCTCCTGGCGTCACCTGGTGCCCGTGGCGTTCGTTGGCGGGAACGCTGCGCTGGTGGCGGCGATGGCGATTGCCGCTGCGAGTGGGGCGCGAGGGTGGTTCGAGGGCGTGGCCGCGGTCTGGCTGGCGCTGGCGGTGGCCTATGCGGCGGCCATTCTGGCGGCATCGCTCGCATCGGCACGGCGCTGCGGCTGGGAGATTCTGCCGTACCTGCCGGCGGCGTTCGCCACGTTCCACGTTTCCTATGGGCTGGGGTTTGCGGCGGGCCTGTTGCGGTTCGGCTCGAAGCCGGGCCAGGCGCTGGTGGCGGAATCGGCATTCACGAGGATCACTCGCTAGGTATGCGGAGAGCGCTCGACATCGTGGTGGCTGCGATGGCACTGGCAGTCCTCAGCCCGCTGCTGCTCATTACGGCTCTGGCGGTGGTGGTTGACTCGCCGGGCAGCCCGTTCTTCCGGGGAAGGCGGGTGGGAAAAGACGGCAGGGTTTTCCGGATGTGGAAGTTTCGCAGCATGAGCAACGGAGCCGCGAAGGGCGCGGCGATCACGGGCCGAAACGACCCGCGAATCACGCGCGTGGGGCGCGTTCTGCGAAAGACGAAACTGGACGAACTGCCCCAGTTCATCAACGTTCTGACGGGCCAGATGACGCTGGTGGGCCCGCGGCCGGAAGCGCCGGAAGTTGTGGCGCTCTACACGCCGGAGCAGCGCGCGGTGCTGACGGTGAAGCCGGGCGTGACGGGGCGGGGACAGATCGAGGCCGGAGAAGAATCGGAGTTGATACCGGCAGGAGTGGATCCGCAGGAGTATTACATCGAGCACCTGATGGAGCAGAAGGTGCGCCGGGACATCGATTACCTGGGAGTTCGCACGCCGCTTTCCGATGTGCGAATCGTGATCGAGACGGCGACGTTTGTGTTGCGCGCTTTCGTCGGGAAATAGGGACCGGCGATTCTGGGTTTTCTGGGCGTTATAGAGCACGTGTATCCTTGGAGGGGTTCACAATGGGGATCGGCATTCAAGTTCCATATCATCGCCCAAGCATTGGGCAGGAAGAGATCGATGAAGTCGTCCGGACACTGAAATCCGGCTGGCTTACGACGGGGCCGCGAACGGCGCAGTTCGAGCGGGAGTTTGCGGAATATACGGGGGCGCCACATGCGCTGGCGGTCAACTCCTGCACGGCCGGGCTGCACCTGGCGCTGGCGGCGCTGGGGATCGGACCGGGCGACGAAGTCATCACCACGCCGCTGACGTTCTGCGCAACGGTGAACGTGATTCTGCACACCGGTGCGACGCCGGTGCTGGCCGATGTCGGGGATGACGGGAACATCGATCCGGCTTCGGTGGCCGCGCGGATCGGCGAGAGAACGAAGGCGATCATCCCGGTGCATCTGGCCGGCCTGCCGTGCGACATGGATGCGATCTGGGAGCTGGCGCGGCGCCACAATCTGCACGTGATCGAGGATGCCGCGCACGCTGCAGGGGCGCTCTACCACGGGCATCAGATCGGCTCGGGAAACCCGGACACGGGCGCCCACAGCGATGCAGTCGCGTTCAGCTTCTACGCGACCAAGAACCTGACCACGGGCGAAGGCGGTATGGTGACCACGCACGACGCCGCGCTGGCGGACGCCATGAAGGTCCTGTGCCTGCACGGGATCAGCAAGGACGCCTGGAACCGCTACACGGACCGCGGGAAATGGTTTTACGAAGTGCTGGTGGCGGGGTTCAAGTACAACCTCACGGATATACAGTCGGCCATCGGCATTCACCAATTGAGGAAGCTCGAAGAGTTCACGCGGATCCGGGAGCGCTACGCGGAGCTCTACCGCCAACTGCTGGGGGACTCGGAGGAGTTCGAGTTGCCGCGCGGCCGTGCGGACAGCCGGCACGCCTGGCACCTCTATGGCCTGCGCCTCAACCTGGACAAGCTGGAATGCAGCCGCGACGAGTTCATCGCAGAGCTGCACGAGCGCGGAGTCGGCACAAGCGTACATTTCATCCCGGTACCGCTGCACCCGTTCTTCGCCCCTTACGCGGACCGGCCTCAGAACTTCTGCCCGCGGGCGCTGGCGCTGTACCCGCGGATGGTCTCGCTGCCGCTCTATCCGGCGATGGCGGAGGCGGAGGTGGAGTACACGGCGGAATCGGCGAAAGACGTGGCGATGAAGTTCCGGAAGCGCAAGACGGTCTACTTCGCGGCCGGGGGAGACGACTAGGAGATGCCGACGATGACGATTTCACGTTTGTCGGCGAAACTCTCCGACGCCGCTCTTCGGGGCCCGGCGGCCTTCTGGGCGGTTCAGATTCCCATTTTCGTCTTGAGCGGGGTGCTGGCATTCGTCGCCCGCTTCGAGTTTGCCCTGGATCGCGAAGCGCTGAAGCAGATGGCGTGGGCGATCCCGATCTGGGTGGTGGTGAAGTCCACCGTTTTTCTGGTGCAGGAACTGGACCGCGGCTGGTGGCGGTATGCGTCGGTTCCGGACATGATCAGCATCGGCGCCGCGAATCTGATCGGCTCGGTCCTGTCCGCCTTTATTCTGGTGGCGGTTGCGCCGGGAGGCTTTCCGCGCTCGATCTATCTGATGGACTTCCTGCTGGCGGTGAATGCGACGGGCGGCGTGCGGCTGCTGGCGCGGATGGTGCGCGAGTCGGCCGCAAGCGCCAGAACGGAAGGAGCGGGCAAGCGCGTACTCATCTACGGCGCGGGAACGGCCGGCGTGATGCTGCTGCGCGAAATCCGCTCGAATTCGCGGCTGGCCTACGACGTGCGCGGTTTTATCGACGACGATCCTCTGAAGGTCGGGATGCACGTGCAACTGGTGCCCGTGCTGGGGACGGGAACGAATCTGCAGGCGGTGAGCCGGCGGCACGGGATCGAAGAAGTCCTGGTGGCGATCCCATCGGCATCCGGCCAGGAGATGGCCGCGATCCTACAGCGGTGCCACGATGCCAAGCTGCGCTGCAAGACCATTCCGGGCATGGCGGAGCTGATCGAGGGCCGCCACCTGGCGCAGCAGATCCGCGACGTGGATGTCGAAGACCTTCTGGGACGGGTGGCCATTTCGCTCGACGAGACAGCGCTGCGTGCCAAGCTCGAAGGCAAGATGGTGTTCGTGACGGGCGCGGCGGGCTCGATCGGTTCGGAGATTTGCCGCCAGGTGGCGCGCTTTCACCCCGCGGGCATTGTCGGGTTCGACGCCGCCGAGACGCCGCTGTTCCACCTGGAGCAGGAGATGCGCGCGTCCTTTCCGGGAGTGGAGTTTCATCCGGAGATCGGCTGCATACGGGACCGGGCGCGGCTCACCGACACACTCGGGCATTACGAGCCGTCGATCCTCTATCACGCCGCGGCTTACAAGCACGTGCCGATGATGGAAGGGAACATATTCGCGGCTGTGGGCAACAACATCCTGGGAACGGCCAACGTGGTGGCCGCGGCGATGGAATTCGGCGTCGCCGACTTCGTGATGATCTCGTCGGACAAGGCGGTGCGCCCCACCAATATCATGGGGCTCACCAAGCGCGTGGCGGAGCTGCTGATCGGCTCGATCCAGGATAGCGGCACCAAGTTTGTCTCGGTGCGCTTTGGGAACGTGCTGGGCTCGAACGGCAGTGTGATCCCGATCTTCAAAAAGCAGATTGCCGCGGGAGGTCCGGTGACGGTCACGCACCCGGAGATGCGCCGCTACTTCATGACGATTCCGGAGGCCGTACAACTTGTGGTGCAGGCCTCGACCATGGGGAAGGGCGGAGAGATCTTCGTCCTGGACATGGGACAGCCGGTTAAGATCGTGGACCTGGCCCGCAACCTCATTCTCCTTTCCGGGTTGCGTCCGGACGACGACATACGCATCGAGTTCACGGGCGCCCGGCCGGGCGAGAAGTTGTACGAAGAGCTGAGCACGCTCGATGAGAATACCGTGGCTACGTTCCACGAGAAGATCAAGATCTTCACGGGTCCGCCGCTTGCTTCCGATGAAATGGAGAGCCGCCTGGCGACGATTCGGAACTTGCTCGAGGCGCGCGACGACCGGGGGCTGCTTCTGGAACTGAAGGACCTGGTTCCGGATTACAACCCGAGTAAGAACGTGCTGCAGCGGCTGCTCGAGAGACCCAAGCGCGCGGCTGCGGCGTCCGCGGATCGAGCTGCGTAAGGGAGCCGAAGTGAATCCTGCCGGAAGCAGAACCGAAATCGAAGTGTCGGTGGTGATCCCGACGCTCAATGAAGAGGCCGTGATCGCCCGGTGTTTGGAGTCGCTGGCTCGCCAGACGTTCCCGCACGACGCCTTCGAGGCGATCGTGGTGGACAACGGCTCCCAGGACCGGACGATCGCCATGGCGCTCGACTTTCAGGGCACCTTGAAACTGCGCGTTCTCGACCGCGAGGGCGTTCCGGTTTCCGCGCTGCGAAATTTCGCGGCGGCCGAGGCGCGGGGCCGTTTCCTGGCGTTCCTGGACGCCGATTGCATCGCTCCGCCGGATTGGCTGGAACAGGCCATGGCGCCGCTCTCGGCGGAAGGGTGCGGCGTGATCGGGGCGCACTACACAATCCCGCCGGACTCATCCTGGGTGGCCAGGGCGTGGTACGGGGACATGCGAACGCAGAAGCGCGGCCGCGTCTCGTACGTGCCTGCGGGAACCATGCTGGCGAGCCGCGAGCTGTTCCTGGAGCTGGGAGGGTTTGACGAAACCATCTCGACCAGCGAGGACTGCGAGTTCTGCCAGCGGGTATCGGAGGCGGGCTTTCCGGTGGAGGGAATCCCCTCGTTGAGCGTGGTGCACCTGGGGACGCCGCAAACAGTAGCCGCGTTCTACCGGAAACAGCGGTGGCACGGGACCGACGTCCACACGGTGTTCCTGCGGAACGTGCTGCACTCGGCGCATGCGAAGGCGACGCTGTTCGCGCTGTACACCATCTGCTCACTGGCGGCGCTGGCGGTGGGCGCACCCACGGCGATCCTGTCGGGGAACTACGCGGGGGCCGGCTGGACCGCACTCGTGGCGCTGGCCGGGCCGATTCTGCTGGCGGCGCGCGGGGCGGCACAACGGAAGCGTTGGGGGGTTCTGGCGCCTCTGACGTTTCTCTACGTTGTCTACGGAGTGGCGCGCGGGCTATGCCTGCTGGGGATCACGAGCCCACGAAGAGCGGAGCCGGCGGCGACGCAGGCTTGAGATCGGAAACCAGAAACCGCATGGTTGAAACTGCAACGATCAGTAACGAGCTGAAGAAGCTGGCGAAGCACTCGTCGCACTATCTGTTGGGCCTGGTGGGCGGGATGGCGCTGGGGTTCGTTTCGTTCCCCATCTTCACACGGGTATTCTCGGTAGCGGATTACGGGACGATCGACTTCGTCCAGAAGATCCTGCTGCTGTTGGTGGCGCTGTCGAAGATGGGGACGCAGAATTCGGCGCTCCGGTTCTACGACCCGCGCGCGTTTGCCGCCGATCCGCAGGCGAGCTACCGCTATTACTCGACCATGTTCTTCGGCATGGCCATCACGGCAGGCAGCGTGACGCTCCTGTTCCTGGCGGGCATCGGCCTGGCGCCGGGCACGTGGGTGGACAGGCCGCTGGCGGTGCTGCTGTACCTGGTGGCGGCGCTGATCTTCCTGAAGGCGATGGAATCCATTCTGTGGTCGTTCCTGCGCATCGAGGAACGGACGAAGGCCTTCAACGCCGTGTCGGTGGGGTCGAAGGGCGCGACGATCGCGGCGGTGTGCATTCTGCTGCCGCTCGTCGGACGAAATCCGCGCGCCTTCTTTTCCGGAATGACGCTTGCCGAGGCCGTGCTGGTGGGCGGGCTGAGCTACTGGCTATTCCGCCGCAGGGTGCTGCACCCGAGCCGGTTCGATTGGGGGATGTTCAAGGCGGCGGTGGCCTTTGGGACGCCGCTGATCCTATACGAAATCGCCAGCATCGCGCTGATTGCCGGGGACCGCGTTCTGGTGCGGCACTATCTGGGCGCCGATGCGCTGGGCTACTATTCGGTGGCCTACGGGCTGTCGTATTACGTCAACGATCTGCTGATCGCGCCGCTGAACCTGGCGCTGCTGCCGATTTACATGCGGCTGTGGGTGACGTCGGGCAGGGAGAAGACGACCGAGTTTCTGACCGTCGGCCTGGACCTGTTCTTCATGACGGCGGTGGGAGTGTTCGTAGCCGCGGCGGCGACGTCGCGCGACGCGGTGGTGCTGCTGGCATCGGCGAAGTATAGCGGGGCGGGGAGCCTGATGCCGATGCTGGTGGCCGGCCTGCTGATCTACACCACGCACATCTTCCTGACGGCCGGGTTACTGATTCAGAAGAACACGAAGGCGATGGCGAAGCTGCTGCTGTACTCGGCCGCGGTAAACATCGGGATCAATTGCCTGCTGCTGCCGCGGATCGGGCTGATCGCGGCGCCGCTGGCGACGATGGTGAGCAACACGTTCTGCGTGGTGCTGCTGGGGCGCGCGTCGTTCAAGTTTCTGCCGCTCAGCATTCCGCTGCGCACCCTGGCGGGGTATGCCCTGGCCGGCCTGGTGGCATGGGGCACGGCTACCAGCATCGAGGCCGGCTCGGTTTTCTGGAACGTGGCGGCGAAGGGAACGGCGGCTGTGCTGGTGTACGCCGCCATGTTGTACGTTCTGGATTCGCGGGTGCGCCGGTTCACGGGCCTCGGGGCGTCGTGGTTGCGCCGGCAGGTGGGAGCGGCCCAACCCGTGGCAGAGGTGGCGGAGTAAGGGATGACGGCACGCACGCTGCCGCTTGTGAGCCCCGGAGCAAACGCGCGGCACGTTCTGTTTCTTATCGATCAGCTCCTGGGCCTCGACGGCGGGGCGGAACGGGCGTTGCTGCGGATCGTTCAGATGCTGCCCGAGCGATATCGAGCGACGGTGGCGACGTTCGCGGGGCCGACCGAAGCCGGTGTGCTGAGCCAGTTTCCGTGCCCGGTACACGTGTTTCCACTGACCCGAACCTACGGTTGGAAGGGGTGGAAGACGGCGTTGGAACTGCGGCGGATCATGCGGCGCGAACGAGCCTCTATCGTGCAGACGTTCTTTGCCACGTCGGACCTGTGGGGCGGCCCAATCGCGAAGCTGAGCGGCTGCCCGGTTCTGGTATCGAGCCGCAGGGACATGGGATTTGAGCGGACGACTGCGCACCGCGCGGCCTACCGGTTGGTGGCACCTCTATTCGACAAGGTGTATGCGGTGTCGGACGCCGTTCGGGAGAACACGATACGCGAAGACCGGGTGCGGCCGGACAAAGTGATTACGATCCACAACGGCGTCGCTCCGCGCAGGACGCGTGGGCCGCGCGACCGCACGATTGCCCGCGCCGCGTTCGGGCTCGAGAACGCCTCGCACGTGATCGTCGATGCCGGGACCATCAAGTCCATCAAAGGATTCGACACGATGGTGCGGGCGGCCGCGATGGTGTGCCGCGAGTTTCCCAAAGCGGTGTTCCTGGCCGTGGGCCGCATGCCGCAGGACGAGTACATGCGCGAATTGAACGAACTGATCGCGGCGCTCGGGCTGGCCTCGAACTTCCGGTTCGCGGGCCACATCGAAGACGTGTCTCCGGTGCTCGAGATGTGCGACGTGTTCTGTCATCTCTCGCGATCCGACGGGCTGTCGAACGCGCTGCTGGAAGCCATGGCGTGCGGGCTGCCCTGCGTGATCAGCCGCGTGGGAGGCAATCCGGAAGCAGTGGAGGAAGGCCGCAGCGCCTTCGTGGTTCCGAGCGACGATCCTGCAACGGCGGCGAAACGGATTCTGACGCTGCTGCGGTCCGAGAGTCTGGCGGGGCGCATGGGCGAGAGAGGCCTCGAGATCGTCCGGCAGAAGTATTCGGCAGAGGCGATGGTGGGGCGGCTGGTGCGGCTGTACGACGAGTTGATGGAAGCGAAGGGGCTGTGACAAGCGAGGTGGGGCATTGAGGGCGATATCTCTGGGGTATCACGACGTAATCGACGAAGCGGCCGAGGCGCTTGCCGCCACCGGACCCGTCAAAATGCTGTACAAGCTCGACCGGCGCGACTTCTGCAATCATCTGCGGGCGATCCGGCTGCAAGCCGGGGAGGCGGACGTGCAAACGATCGGCGAGCGCCGCGCCTGGAGGCGGGGGCAGCCGGTGTTTCTGACCATCGACGACGGTGCACTCAGCGGCTACACGTGCGTGGCGGACGAATTGGAGCTGCACAACTGGCGCGGGCACTTCTTCGTCACCACGGATTGGATTGGGCAGCCGGGCTACATGGACCGCTGGCAGATTCGCGAATTGCGCGCGCGGGGCCACGTGATCGGGAGCCACTCGCGGACGCACCCGGAGCGAATGTCCCAACTGAGCTGGGGCGAGATGCTGAAGGAATGGTTCGAAAGCTGCGACACGCTGAGCGGCATTCTGGGCGAGCGCATACGGGTGGCCTCGGTGCCTGGCGGTTTCTACTCGCGCAGGGTGGCCGCAGCCGCGTCGGCGGCCGGCATCGAGGTTCTGTTCACTTCCGAGCCGACTACGCACGCCTCGGTGGTGGATGGCTGCATGGTGTTGGGGCGCTACTCGATCCAGAGGCGGACGCCGTTCGGCTCGTCGGGCGCCATCGCAGCGGGTGAATCGTGGCCGCGCTGGCGGCAGACGGTTTCCTGGAAGGCCAAGAAAGCGGTGAAGGCGGTGACTGGCGAGCGGTATCTGACGATCCGGAGATTTCTGTTGTCGGGAGGAACCGAGGAGCGTCAGGCGCTCGGCCGATGACTTACATTCAGCCATTGTTCCCCGCGTTGCTTCTGATTGTTCTGGCTGTGCTGGCGCTTTGGTGGCGGTCGGGAAAACTACAGAAGCCGCTGGCGCCGTTTCTGGCCCTGGGCGCGGTCTTTTTGGTGGCGTGGCCGCCGGCGGCGGACGTGGTGACGCGGATGCTGGAGGCCCGATATCCGCCGCGAGCCTATCCGGCGGAAGACGCGCAGGCGATCGTGGTGCTGGCTTCGGCGGTATTCGCGGGCTGCCCTCCTATCCCGACCCCGACGCTGGGCAACGACACCTACGAACGGTGCAAGTACGCGGCGTGGCTTCATACGCACTGGCGTCCGCTGCCGGTCCTGGCTTGTGGCGGAACGGGGGACGCGGACGTGCCGCCATATGCGAGCGTGATGCGGCAGGCGATGGAGCGCGAGGGCGTGCCGGCGGAAGCGGTGTGGATGGATGAGCGCTCGCACAACACGCACGAGAACGCGGTCTATGGCGCGCGGCTGCTGCGCGAGAAAGGGATTCGAAAAATCGTGCTGGTGACTGAGGCCTATCACATGCCGCGAGCGGCGGCGTGTTTTCGGAAAGAGGGATTGATGGTGATTCCGGCGGCGTGCGGCTACCGGTCCTACCATCCGTTTCATGCCGCGCAGTTGTTGCCTGGGTCGGAGCCGATCGCATGGAACGAGGATGCGCTGCACGAATCTCTCGGCCTCATTTGGTATTGGACTCGAGGATGGATTTGACCCCCAATCGTACGCACATTCTGTACCTGATTGACGGCCTTTGGGGCGCGGGAGGCGCGGAGGTTGCGCTGTTGCGCGCAACCCGCTTGTTGCCGAAGGACCGTTACCGGTGCACGGTCGGCACCTTTCGGCTGCGGCCCGGCTTCGCGATGCTCCAGGACTGCGGCTGCCCGATACATGAGTTCCCCATCAAGCGGGCGTTCAGCATGGGCGCGCTGCGACAAGCGCTGCGGCTGCGCGATTTCATCCGCGCGGAGAAGGTGGATGTCGTGCACACCTTCTTCCATTCCGCGGATCTGCTGGGAGGGCTGGTGGCGAAGCTGAGCGGTGCGAGTCCCCTGCTGGTTTCGAGCCGCCGCGACATGGGGATATTGCTCTCTCCGAAACATCGGTTCGCCTACCGCCTGGTGAACCGGATGTTCGACCAGGTGCAGGCTGTTTCGAGCGCCGTGCGCGACCATACGATTCGCGCCGGGGGCCTGGACCCGGCCAAGGTAGTCACGGTTCCGAACGGGATCGAGCTCGAACGCATCGACGCGGCCGGCGGGGGTGCGGATCTCAGAAAGGCGCTCGCGCCCGGCGGCGGGCCGGTGGTGCTGACGATCGGCAATATACGCCGGGTGAAGGGCGTGGATGTGATGATCTGGGCGGCGGCTCGCGTTGTGGCGCGCTATCCGCAGGCGGTCTTTCTGATCGCGGGCTCGGTGCACGAACCAGCTTACGAACGGGAGCTGCGCGCGCTGGTCGGGCAACTGGGCCTGGAGCGAAACGTGAAGTTCCTGGGCAAGACCACTCAGGCGGCGTCGCTGCTGAAGGCGTGCGACGTTTTCTGCCTGCCGTCCCGCAGCGAGGGAATGTCGAACGCGCTGCTCGAAGCGATGGCGTGCAGGCGGCCTTCGGTAGCCACGCGAGTGGGAGGCACGCCCGAGGTGATCGAGGATGGCCGGAGCGGTTTCCTGGTGGAGAGCGAGGACGACAACGCAGTGGCGGAAAGGATTCTGACCCTGCTGGACGATCCCTATCGAGCCCGAAAGATGGGTGAAGCGGCGCGGCGCGTGGTTGAGGATCGCTTCTCGGCGCAGCGGATGGTGGACCGGATGGCGATGATGTACGACTGCCTGATCGAGGCGCGCCGGCCGGGCCGAGGCACGGAAAATGCGGCGCCCGCTCAATCGCGGGTGAGCGCCGGGAGCATGTGAAGATATGACCGAGACCAGACCAATGGTGGAAGCGGCCGCGGCTCCCGAGCGGAGCATGCGGGCAGTCGCAGCAGTGCGCACAGTTCGGGCGTTGGCGGAGTTGGACGAGATCGAGCCGCTGTGGGAGCGGCTGGCGCCGGCGGCGGGGAATCCGGTGGCGGACTTCGCTTACCGGCGGGCTTGGGCGGCGGGCCTCGAAGACGGGCAACGGCTCAGGGTGTTTGTGGCCGGGGGCGCCGAATCGGTGGCGATCGCTCCGCTGGTGGTGAACCGCGGCGGCGCAGGTTGGCTGACGCTGCTGGGGGCGGAGATGTACGAGACGCTCGATTTTCTCTACGGCGACGAGACCTCCCTAGGCGCACTGGCGCGGATGGTGGTGCGGAGCGGCCGTCCGCTGTTCCTTCAGCGGGTCCCCGCGGGCTCGCTTGCGGCGGAGGCGATCGAGGCTGCGTATCGCGGAAGGGGTGTCGTCTTGAAGCGCATCGCCAAGAGCGCGCCGTGGATTTCACTCGACGCCTCGTGGAGGGAACCCGAGACGCACCTGAACTCGGGCCGGCGCTCGGATCTTCGGCGGGCGCGGCGCAGCGCGGAAAAGTTGGGCCGCGTCGAGATCGAGATTCTGACTCCGGAGCCGGAGCGCGTGGCGGGCTTACTCGAAGAAGCGTTCCGTGTGGAAGCGGCGGGCTGGAAGGGCGCCAAGGGCAGCGCGCTGGCGAAGGACCCGGTTCGCGGCGCGTTCTTCCACCGATATGCGCAAGCGGCGTGCCAGCAGGGCATCCTGCGTATGTGCTTCCTGCGGATCGGCGGCCGGGCCGTGGCGGCGCAGATCGCGGTGGATAACGGCGAACAATTCTCGTTGTTGCGGGCGGGCTACGACGAGGAGTTCTCGCGGTGCTCGCCTGGGATGTTGCTCACCGTGGAGAGCCTGAGGCACGCCGCACAGCGGGGATTGCGGTCGTACGAATTCAACGGCGAGGTAGAGCCTTGGACCGAAGTGTGGGGCGCCGAGGAGCGGCCCTGCTGCTCGATTCGCGCTTATCCGTTCCGGCCGCGTGGATTGGCCGCACTCGCGGCCGATGGGTGGCGGGTGCTGGCGGCCCGAATTCGCAGGGGTGCGAAATGATAGCCACGTTGCGGAGGCTTGCCGTCGCGCCGCTGATGCCGCTGCTCCGAAACGCGGCGCGCGCCTACGTGGTGGGGCCGGAACTCGCGGACGCCGTAGCCATGGCCCGTTCGATGGCGGCGGTCGGCGCGACGAGCACGATTTGCTTCTGGGACGGACCGGAGGACAAGCCGCACCAGGTGGCGGAAAGGTATCTGAATACGCTGCGGGCGGTCGCGCAGGCGAACCTGGATTCGTACGTATCCATCAAAGCTCCGTCCCTTGGGTTCGATGCCGGCCTGGTGGCCGCAATCGCGAAGGAGTCTCGCGGGCTTGGTGTTGGAATCCATTTCGACTCGCTTGGACCGGAGGCGGCGGACCACACATTCGATCTGATCGAAGACGCACGCACAGCGGGGAGTGCCGTGGGCTGCACGCTTCCCGGGCGGTGGCGGCGGAGCGTGGCGGACGCCGAGCGGGCTGCACGGCTGGGGCTGAATGTGCGCGTGGTGAAAGGCCAGTGGGCGGATGCGGAAGCGAATGGACCCGATCCGCGGCGCGGTTACCTCGAGGTGGTGGAGGCGCTGGCGGGGCGTGCGCGGCGGGTGGCCGTGGCCACGCACGATCCGGCGTTGGCGTGGGAGGCAATTCGGAAGCTCCAAGCCGGCGGCACACCCTGCCAACTGGAACTGCTCTTCGGGCTGCCTTCGCGCGGCGCGCTCGAAGTGGGACGGAAGCTCCAGGCGCCGGTCCGCTACTACCTTCCTTACGGACATGCCTGGCTGCCCTACGGGGTCCGGCAGGCCGCGCGTAATCCGCGAATTCTGTGGTGGATGCTACGCGACGCGTGGGCGGGGGCGAGATAGCCATGTCTTCGGGAACCTCTCCAGTTTTGGAACGCATGGCACCCGCCGGGGAATTCTACGACGCTTACGCCTGGTGCCTGGATCCGACTCCCACTCTCGGCGACCTGCTTCGCCATCTGGGCGAGGAGATGGAGCGCTACGAAACGCCCAGAGAGGGATGGGAGCGCGAAGAGTGCCGGGTCAACTTCTATCTCTTCGTATGCGCGATCGCCTGCGCGGTGGACGACCATCTGGCAGAGCGGCCGTGGAGCCTGGCGACTCTGGCGGCGCGCTTTCCAGGCCTGCGGCGGGCGGCCGGGGCCACTGAAGCGGCGCTGAATCTTCCGCACCGTATGCGGTCGCGCGTTCGGGATGCCGGAATGGCCGCGTGGCGCCGCCGGTGGAGCGCGTGCGTGGACGCCGCTTGCGACCTGCTGCTGGGCGGCGACGAACGGCGGTTTATCGAACTGGCGCGGCGGGGTTTGGCCGAGGCTCGATTCCCCGGCGCGGCGCTGGCCCGAAGGATGCGGATTCCCGAAGGGTTCCGCTGCCAGGACCTGACGCACCAGGACGTCTGCGCGATGGCGGAGGGAGCGCGCGCGTCGCTGGGCGAGAAGGACCGATCGGTAATGATCGTGGGGCCGCGGACGGCGGGAGGGTACTTCGCACCGCTGGCGGCGGCGTTCCTGAGGTCGGCCGGCTATACGGGCGTGCGCTGGATCACGGTGCGCCCGCGTGCAGGCTTTTCGGCCGAGGAGCGCCGAGCCATAGCGGGGTCGGCCACCGCGGGGGCCGCGATGCTGATCATCGACGACCACCAGAATACGGGCCGCACGATGCGACTGCTGATCGGCGCCTTGCGCGAACTGGGGGCCCAGCCGCGCAACATCACGGTGGCGATTCCGGCACACCCGGCGCGGCCGGACTGGAAGGTTGACGACCGGATCGCGCGTGACGTGCGCTTCGCGATTCTGCCGGCGGAGGACCGTCGCAAGGCCCGGCTGCTGGAATCGGACTGGGCGGAAACGCTGCTGAAGGAGCGGCTCGGCGCGGGCGTCGAACTCCGCGAGAGCGAGGAGACGGCGGCGCTGAATGCGGAACTGGCGTCGCATTCAGGCGACGGCTTCCAGGTGCGGCTCAAGCGCGTCTTCGACGTCCATCCGAAGGGAGAAGCGCGCTCGCAGAGGGTGGTGGCGAAGAGCGTGGGCTGGGGCTGGCTTGGCTACCACGCCTGGATCGCCGGCAGTCGGCTGGAGGGCCTGGTACCGCGGCCGCTGGCGCTGCGGGACGGGATGCTGGTGAGCGAGTGGGTGGAAGGCACGCCGCTCGCAGCGGAGAACGGGGACCGGGGCAGGGTGGCTGACGCGCTGGGGGCATACGTCGCCGCGCGCGTGCGGGCGCTGCCGCTCCACGGCGACCCCGGGTTCGACTCGCCGGCGTATCGCTGGTGCGGCTGGGACGACCTGGTAGCCGCGCTCGGCGGCGTCTACGGCCCGTACGCCGGACGGCTGAAGGCCAGAGCCATTCGAAAGCGGCTCAGACGATACGTGACCCCGTGGCCGGCGCTGGTGGACGGCAGCATGAAGCCCGCGGATTGGGTGAGCTCCGGCGGCGCGCTCTCGAAGACCGATTTCGAGCAGCACAACTTCGGCGGCGGCGAAAGGGATATCGTCGATTCCGCATGGGACCTGGCGGCGGCGGCCTTCGAGTTCGAGCTTTCTGGAGAAGCCGAGCGGCGGCTGATCGAATCCTACGCGGGGAAGAGCGGCGACGCGGGAGTGGCGGAACGGCTGCTGCTGTACAAGATCCTCTATGCGCTGGTGGCCGAGCGGGCCGCGGCGTATTGGATCGGCCGCATGCCGGCCGGGGAGCAGCGCGAGGACTGCAACCGGCGCTACATTGCAGCGCAGGACTTCGCTACGTTTCACATGGCCCGGCATTGCGGCCGCGCGCTGGGCGCGATGCCCGACGCCTGGACGAGACGGCTGTTCTTCCTGGATCTGGACGGCGTGTTCGACTGGAACTTCCTGGGTTTTCCGCACACGACTCCCGCGGGCGTCGAAGCGCTGCGGCTGCTGCGCTCGGCCGGGTTCTCGGTGGTTCTCAATACGGCGCGTAGCCTGGAACACGTCCGCGCATACTGCGAGGCCTACCGGCTGCCTGGGGGAGTGGCGGAGCCTCGGGAGCGTGTTCTGGGACGCGATCCGGGGGCAGGCGATTGTCCACGTGGACTCGCAGGCGGCCGAACAACTCGAGCGCGTTCGCGCGGAGCTTCGGAATCTGCCGGGCGTGTTTGTCGATCCCGGGAACGTGGCTTCCGTGCGGGCCTACCGCTTCGAGGGAGACCACACGCGGGCGCTGAAGACCGGCGAAATTGCCGAAGTACTAGCCCGCACAAGTTGCGACAAACTGGCATTTTCTCAGAGCGCGGCAGACACTTACATCATCCAAAGAGGTGTAGGGAAGGGGGCCGCTCTCGACCAGGTGCGAGGGTATGTGGGAAGCCCGCGCGAGTGGGTCGTCGCGATGGGCGACTCGGACCGCGACCTGGATATGTTGGCGGCCGCCGATGCTGCGTACGCGCCTGCGAACGCTTCGGCGGGCGTTCGGGACCTGATACGGGGCGGCCAGTGCCGGCGGACGAGGGGCAGGCTGCAGGCGGGGCTGCTCGAAGCGGCGATGGAATTGTGCGGCGGACGGGTCAGCGGCCTGGAGCGCGCGGGCGGTCCCGAATCGCTGATCGATGCGCTGTTGCGTGTTCCCGACAGAGGAATATTCGAGCGGATGTGGAGCGTTCTCCGGTGGGGAGCGCTGTAGGGAGTCGAATGACGTCAGCACAGATCAAACCGGCCGCGATCGGGGCTTTCGAAGCCGGGGAAGTTTCGGAGCCGCGCCAGGTGGCCTGGATCGAGACATCCGAAGAGTTCGAGCGGCTGGGCGGCGCGTGGAAGGAGTTGTTCGAAGCCGCGGGACGTGAGTGTGCCTTTCTGAGCTTCGAGTGGATGTTCGACCTGGTGGAAGCGCTGGGGGAAGAAGGGCCGGCTGGCGATTATCGCTGTCCGCGACGCGCAGGGAAGGACGATCGGCATTGCGCCGTTCTATATTGCACGAAGCGGCCTGGCGGGCTTCGGTGCACGGCGGCTCTCGTTCCTGGCGGACGAGCACGTCGGCTCGGATTACCTGGGGATTCTGGCGAGGCCCGGCTGTGAAGAAGCTGCGGTCGAAGGCATCGTCACCGCGGTGGGCGCCCGCCGCCGCGACTGGGATTATATCGAACTGCGCGACGCAGAGGATGGACCGCTGCTGCGAAGCCTGTGCGCACGCCTCGCGGAAATGGGCATGACGGCGCAGAAGACCCCGGCGTCGTTCTGCCATCACATTCCGCTTCCCGCCACTTTCGACGAGTATCTGGCGAGCCTCAGCGTAAAAATGCGTGCCAATTACAAACGGCACTGGCGCAACTTACAGAAGTCGGGTTCGGCGGAATGCGTGGGGATATCCGATCCCGCCGAATTGGAACGGCACTTTCCAGAACTCATACGGCTGCATCGCATGCGGTTTGAGCAGCGGGAACGCGAGAGCGCCTTCCTGCTACCGGGCGTGCCGGAGTTCCACGCCGAGGCGCTTCGGGCGCTGGCGGCGCGGGGTTGGGCGCGGCTGTTCCTGCTGCGGGCCCAGGGTCAGATTGTCGCCGCTCTCTACGGCTTTTCGCTCGGCAAGACCTTCCAGTTCTATCAATGCGGCATGGACCCCGGCTGGCTTCATCAGGGCGTGGGACAGACCATGGTGGGCCAATCGATCCAGGAGGCGATCCGCACGGGGCACGACGACTTCGATTTCCTGCGGGGAAACGAATCCTACAAAACGCAGTGGGCCGAAATGAGCCGCCGGACAGTGCTGGTGCGGCTCTTCGATGGGAAAGCCATGAGCCAGGCCGCACGCACCGCCGTGGGTGCGGGCGTGATGTGGCGCCGCGCGAAGCAGGGGATCAAGGCGGCGGGCGTCCGCCTTTTCCCGGCGAAGGGAAAGTGAGCGCTCGATGAACTTCGGCCTGGAATCGTACGTCGGCTTGATTCTCTACGTGGTAGGCATCGTGGCCCTGCTGGCGACTCTCTTGTGGCGGCCGATCGTCGGGATGTACTACCTGGTGCCGCTGATTCCGCTGCAGACCATACGGTACCGCCTTAACGATTTCCCGCTGGGCGGCAGCGTCATCGGCATCATGGTGGTCGCGATGGCCGTGGGGGCGATGCGCAGGGGCCAGCCCATCCTTCCGAAAACCTCGTTGAGCCGCATTGTTCTGGTCTATGCCGGCTTCACTTTCGTTTCGTTGTGGCTGGGCATGATGTATCTCGGCAGCGATCTCCCGATCTTCGGCGAGGTGCGCTTCGATATGTGGCAGGAGTACATACTCATGCCTGCCTTACTCCTGATGGTTGTCGCGATCCAGCCGACAAAGCGGCAGATGATGGTTCTGGTTCTGTTGATGTGCCTGGCGGGGCTCTCGATGGACCGCAGCTTCAATAGTGAAGTTGCGGGAAAGGACTTCTCGAAATTCTCGAACGATTTGCGGGACGCCGGCGGAAGCATGGGCTACGCGGGAATCAACGGGCTGGCGGCCTTCGAGGCGCAGTTCACCACGTTTGTGCTGGCAATAGCGGCGTTCGAGCGCAGGCGTCTTTTGCGGCTGGCCTACTGGGGACTGGCCGCGTTTTCGGCGTCCTGCCTGATGTACGCCCTGTCGCGGGGCGCGTATGTCGCCTTACTGATCGGGGTGCTTTTCCTGGGTATCGTGAAGCAGCGCAAGCTGCTCGTCCTGATGGGCGTGTTTGCGCTCACGGCAGCGATGATTGTGCCCCCTGCCGTCATCCAGCGCGTGCAGATGACGAGCCAGGGCGATGGCGAGCTCGATCACTCCGCCGAGACCCGCCTGACGCTCTGGGAAGATGCCATGCAGTTATTCGATTCCAACGTGGTGACCGGCACGGGGTTCAATACCTACGCCTTTATGCACCGCGTCGGGAGTTATGAAGATACTCACAACTTCTATCTGAAGGTCATGGTGGAGACCGGCGTTCTGGGATTGCTCTTGTTCTTCGCGTTGGTCACGAAGATGTTCAGGGCGGGCTTCCAGCTGTTCCGTAAATCGAAGGACCCGTTCTTTCAATCGCTGGGACTCGGACTAACCGGCTGGATGGTGGCGGCTCTGACCGCGAGCTTGTTTGGCGACCGTTGGATGTATTTCCAGATCGCGGGATTCATGTGGGTGCTGGCGGGGATGGTGGTGCGGGCGACGATGATTGAAGACGCTGCGGTGGCTGATGAAGGCGCTGAAAGCGGCGGCGCGGAGAACATAGGGGAGCCGCAAACTGCGGTGGCGGTGTGAGGCTCTGATGCAATTGCCCAAGGAACTGCAATTCCCGATAGAGGCGGAGACGGTCCTGCGGAAGCGGACCGGCATCAAGAAGGAGTTACTCAAGCAGACGGGCTTGCTTCCGGTGCGGATCGCCATTCTGGGCGGCTCGACGACCCAGGAGATCCGCAGCATTCTCGAAATCTTCCTGCTAGCACAGGGCATCCAGCCGTCGTTCTATGAGTCGGCTTACGCCGCCTGGCACGAGGAGGCGATGTTCGAAAGTCCCGAGTTATGGGGATTCAAACCGGACATCGTATTCGTCCACACGACGTGGCACAACGTCTCGCGCTTCCCGGAACCGTTGCAGCCGGAATCGGAAGTCGAGGCGCTGGTGCGCGCAGAAATGGCCCGATTCGAGGCCTTCTGGAAAAAGATCCACGACGGGCTGGGCGCCGTGATCGTCCAGAACAATTTCGACCTGCCGCGTTTGAGGCCTCTAGGCAACCTGGAGGCCGCCGAGCCTTACGGCCGCGTAAACTTCCTGCAGCGGCTGAACGCCGAGTTCGCGAAGTACGCGGCCACTCACTCGCGGTTCCTGATCAACGACATCCTGTATCTTTCGGCGCAGACCGGATTGTCACAGTGGTTCGACTATAGTTATTGGTACAACTACCACATGGCGGTGAGCCCCGTCGCCACTGTGGCCTTGTCACAGAACGTTGCAGCCATCGTCAAAGCGACATACGGGAAGACCAAGAAGTGCCTGGTGCTCGATCTCGATAACACGCTGTGGGGCGGGGTCATCGGCGACGACGGGCTGGACGGCCTGGTCCTGGGGCGGGATCATCCCGTGGGAGAAGCATTCGCGTACTTCCAGCGGTACCTGAAAGGGCTGCGGGCGCGCGGCGTGCTGCTGGCGGTGTGTTCGAAGAACGATCTGGAGAACGCCAAGCAGGGGTTTTCGCATCCCGACACCGTCCTGAAGCTCGACGATTTCAGCGCTTTCAAGGCCAACTGGGATCCCAAGCCCGATAACATTCGAGCGATTGCGGCGGAGCTGAACATTGGACTCGATAGCCTGGTGTTTGTGGACGACAATCCCGCGGAGCGCGCCATCGTCGCGTCGCAGTTACCCGAAGTTGCCGTACCGGACGTGGGCTCGGACGTTTCGGTGTATGCGGAGGCGCTCGAACGCGAGGCGTATTTCGAACCGGTCCGGCTCGTCCAGGACGACATCGAGCGGGCGGCTTACTACAGCGGCAACGCCCAGCGAGGTAACTACGAGGCCGCCTTCAGCAGTTACGAGGAGTTTCTGGACTCGCTCGAAATGACGGCCGAGATCGGGCCGTTCGTGCCGGTGTATCTGGAGCGGATTACGCAGTTGATCAACAAGACCAACCAGTTCAATCTCACCACGCGCCGCTACACTGCCGCCGAGGTGGAAGCGACCGCGAGCGACTCGGCTTCGATCGCGCTCTACGGCCGGCTCGCCGATAAGTTCGGCGACAACGGCCTGGTGTCGGTAGTAATCGGGCAGACGCGCGGGCAGGCGCTCGACATCGACCTATGGCTGATGAGCTGCCGCGTGCTGAAACGAGAAATGGAGTACGCGATGTTCGACGCGCTGGTTGAAGAGTGCCACGCCCGCGGCGTCCGGGAGATTCTGGGCGTATACATTCCCTCAAAGAAGAACGGGATGGTCGCGGAGCACTACGGCGCGCTGGGTTTCAGCCGGCTGCACACGGGGCCGGACGGCCGGACCTTGTGGCACTACGAAGTGCCCGAGGCCTATTCTCCACGCGCGGTGCATATGCGGAGAACCGGGCGCCCTGCCATCGCGACCGCGAATGCCTGAGTCATACCGAGGTGAACATGGAAGAGCTGATGCCACGGCTTCAGAACATTTTTCAGGACGTCTTTGACGATCCGAAGTTGGCCATTGCGCCAACGACCACCGCGAACGACGTTTCCGGATGGGATTCTCTAACGAACATCAACCTGATCTTCGCGATTGAGCGCGAGTTCAAAGTCAAGTTTGCTTTGGGCGAGATTCAGGAGCTGAACAACGTAGGCGAGATGGTTACTTTGATCCAGAAGAAACGGGACCGCGCCCGGCAGTAGACAGCTTCCCGTCTTATGACCTTTAACTCCCTGGGGTTCATGTTTCTGTTTCTGCCGGCTGTGGTAGCCGGTTACTTCCTGTTGGGCCGCGGCGCGGACCGGCGGTGGCCCAAGGTGTGGCTGCTCGCCGCCTCGCTGCTGTTTTACTCCGGCGGCCGGATCGGCACGCTACCCGTGCTGGTCGGCTCGGTGGCGGCGAACTGCCTGCTCGCTACGTGGCTCCTCAACCCGGAAGGGCCTTTCAGGCTGCACCGCCGCGCGGTTCTGTTTGGCGGAATCGCCGCCAACGTGGCGTTCCTTTGTGCGTTCAAGTACGCCGGCTTGTTTGCGGTCACGCGGCATATTCCCTTTCCCCTCGGCATCAGCTTTTTCACGATCCAGCAGATCATGTTCCTGGTGGATTGCTATGAGGGGTTGGTCGAGGGGCACAATTGGCTGGACTACTTTGTCTTCGCGGGGATGTTCCCCTATGTCACGATGGGGCCGATTGTCCGTTGGAAGCAGGTGGCGCCTCAGATCAACGACCCGAAAGGCTGGCGGTTTAACCCGGACAACGTAGCGGCGGGCCTGTTTGTATTCGTGATCGGCTTGTTCAAGAAGGTTGTCCTGGCGGACAGTTTCTTCCGTTGGGCGGACGCGGGTTTCAGTTACACCCATCCGCTGTCCTTGGCGGGCGGGTGGATTGCCGCGCTGGCCTTCACGTTTCAGCTCTATTTCGATTTCAGCGGGTATACCGATATGGCGATCGGCGCTGGTTTAATGCTCAACATCAACCTGCCGCAAAACTTCAACGCGCCGTTTCGTGCACTGAGCATCAGCGACTTCTGGCGCCGCTGGCACATGACGTTGACGAACTTCTTCACCACCTACATGTACACGCCGATCATCCGCGCGATGGCCCAGGTTACGATCGCCAAGGCCATGCTGGCGACTTTCGTGGTCATGGTGATTATCGGCTTCTGGCACGGCGCTAACTGGACGTTCGTCGTCTTCGGTGCATTGCACGGCGTTGCACTCGCGCTGAACCAGTTATGGAAGAAGATGAAGTGGCCGATGCCCGCGCCTCTGGCGTGGCTGCTTACTTTCACGTTCGTGGTGGTCGCGTTGGTGTTCTTCCGGTCGGCCAGCCTGACACAGGCGGGGCAGGTGGTCGCGTCTATGTTCAGTCTGCGCGGGGGGCTTTTCAATTACGAGCCGTGGAGCGGCATCGGGCGTGTGGACCAGTTACTGGGGATCTGCTGGATGCTCTTCGGCCTGGCGACTCAGATTCGCGGGAAGAGCTCGCTCGAGTTGCAGCGCGCCTTCCGGCCTTCATGGACCACTGCGGCGACGGCGGTCGCGCTGGCGGTCATCTCCTGCATTTACGCGAACGGCGTCGTTTCAAGGAGCTTCGTTTACCGTGACTTCTAAGCGCTTCCTGGCGGCCTTTGCAACCGGTTTCGCCGCAGTGTCGGCTCTGGTGATTCCGCTGAATATGTACGCGGACCCGTACGGACTATTTCGCTCGTCCCCTTCGCGCCGGCTCCCCGTCTACGGCGAAGAGCGAATCGCTAAGTATCTTTACTCTTTGCGGTACATACCCGACAACTTCGACGGAATCCTGCTGGGTTCGTCCGTGTCCGATAACTTGGATCCGCGGCAATTCAGCGGTTACCGGATTTACAACGCGTCCATCAATGGCGGCAACGTCGAAGACCTTCGTCCGATCGCCGAAAACGTTTACGCCAGAAGCGAGCTGCGTCTCACCATCGTCTGCATCCATCGCTACTTGACCCTCGATCATGACCGCAAGACCGACCTGATGACGCCCCGGCAATACTGGGGCGCGCTGGGCTCGCCGCAGTTGATTACGGCCTATCTCTCCGGATTGGCGGTGCGCCGGGGGCTCGTCCACGGCGAGTACGACGAGTTCGGCACGCTGCGTGAGGGATCGGGCGTGGATCTCGCTACAGTCCGCAGGACCATAGGCAAGGCCGTCGCCGATATCGAGATCGGGCAGGCGTCCGTCGGCAACTATGCAATCGATCCCGTAGCCCTGGCTGGGCTCGATAACATCCTGACCACTGCCCGCCGTCGCAGCCGGCGGATGTTAGTCTTCTATCCGCCAGTGCCGGAGCCAGTGTTCGCGATTCGCTCGGCCGCGTTCGCGGGTTATCGCAGGACCATCGAGTCGTTACTGCGCCCCGGCGATGCCGTCGTGGATTTCAACGACTCGTCTCATGCCGGCCTGCGGGCCGACTTACAAAACTTCGAAGACGCGGTCCATCTGAGTAAGTCCGGGGCAGCTAGTGTCATGTCCGAGCTGAGCAAGACCGTTGCGGCGCTCGATGCGGCGCGGCCGGTGCGACTGCCGGTTGTGGCGCAGGCAGGGAGGCAGTAGTGGGGGACCGGCTTCATCACGTTGGATTTGTGGTCGCCTCGATTGACGATTCTGTCGAGCGGTTTATTGCGGCGATGGGACTGCACTGGGACGGACAGGTGTTTCACGATCCGATCCAGACGGTCCGCGTCACGTTTCTCGAAAACGGGGCGGCTGCGGCTCCCATGGTGGAGTTAGTGGAGCCTGCGTCTGCGAAATCGCACGTCGCCGGGTTTCTTAAGCGCGGCGGCGGGCTGCATCATCTCTGCTACGAGGTCGATTTCTTGGACGCCCGGATCGAGAGCGCGTTGGCGGCCGGTGCGGTCCTGCTGCGTCCCCCGGCGGAAGCCGTCGCGTTCGATGGCCGCCGGATCGCGTGGGTGTGTACGCCGGACAGGCTGTTCATCGAATACCTGGAGCGCGGTTTACCCGCTCCGCCCGTGGAGCCGCGGGCGTAGTGACCTGAGTCCCGGAGACTTCCGTGCCCTCGATATCCGAACTGCGCATGCGCCCCTTCCTGTTCGTGTTGGGGCTGCTTGGCATCCTGCCAGGAATCGCACCCTCCGAGACGCCACCGCCCAGGTTGTTCTTCTCCGATCTTCTGAGCGGGCCTAACTCGGGCGGCGAAAACAACAACGGCGTTTTCGTCACTCTCTACGGGAATTACTTCGGCGCCGCTCCGATTGTGACCGTGGGAGGAGGGCAGGCGATCGTTGTGCGGGGGCCGTCTCCTTACCTGTGGTACCAAAAGATGACGATTCAACTCGGTCCAGCCGCTAAGACCGGAACGATCGTCCTATTTAGCTCCAACGTTCCTTCTAACGAACTGCCCTTCACCGTCCGCTCGGGCAAAATTTACTTCGTTGCCACCGGCGGCAAAGATTCGCGCTCCGGCGCTTATGGCTCGCCCTGGAGGACGCTCGTGCATGCGGTGGAGAGCACGGGCGCAGGCGCCACGATTTACGCGATGGATGGCGTCGCCCAGACCACCGACGACGGACAGGGCTGGAATGCGGCCATCACGCTGCGCTCGACGTGGTGCCAGGGGACGGCAGCGAACCCGAAGGCTTTGATCGCCTATCCCGGAGCTACAGTGACCGTCGGCAACGGGACGGGTTCGGCGCCTGGCTACGGGCTTCGTGGCACGGATTCTTCCGGCGGCGCTTGCGGTGGAAACTGGGTCCTGGCCGGGCTGAACTTCCGGGGGATACAGCCTATGCAGACCGCCGGCCCGAGTGCGAACTGGCGCATCGTCGCCAACGACATTTCAAATCCACAAGCCGGCGGCGGGGGCGGGGGAGCTTCCGCGCTAGGAGTGCAGCAGTCCACTTACACGAAGATCCTGGGTAACAACGGGCATGACATGAACCTGGCGAGTACGGACCGGCTGCAGCAGGGATTTTACCCCGGCACCGACAGCAATCACCTGGAACTTGCCTGGAATATGATCGCCAACGCCAAGGGCCGCGCGGGCATTCAGGTTCACTCCTCGCCTCTTTCGAGGGGAAACGGCTACGCGATGTACGATCTTTCGATCCACGATAACATCGTGCATGATATCGCCGAGGAAGGGATTCTTGTGGATACGGTGGACCCGTCCAAGGGACCCATCGCCATCTATAACAACGTGGTGTATAACGTGGGGCGGGACGGGCAGTCGAATGGGGCAATCTATCGTGCCGACAGTTCCGATTACGACACGTCTCAAGGGGCCGGCTCCGGGACCGTGGACGTGTATAACAACACGGTTTTCGCCTACAAGGCTGGGCCGGGTTTTGGAGACAGCTTCGAAGTTCACCGAGCCCAGCCACTGATCGACAGGCTGCGCAATAACATCATCTTGAGTGCGGGTGGGCTTTACTTCTCCGTTGCGCGGAGCAGCGATGGATCCGGGTGCTCTAGCACCGACACGGCCGCGGTGTGCCCGAATTTCACGGGGTCGAACAATTTGCTGTACGGCGCGGGGGCGCCGACGTTCGCGAATCTTGTCTCGAGCTCGATGAACGCAGATCCGAAGCTCATGAATCCGTTGCAGGGCGATGGGCACTTACAGGCGGGAAGCCCGGCGATTGACGCCGGCATCGCGATTTCCGCGCTGACAGCCGATCTCGACGGCAACAAGCGGCCGCAAAGCTCGGGTTGCGACATCGGTGCTTACGAAAGCGCGCACGCAAGCGCGACGCCGGCAGTTGGAGCGGTGGTCAACGCGGCAAACTACTTGGGTGGGGACGACCAGGCTGGGCGGCTTGGTCAGCCAGGCCACTCATCGCCATAGCCATTCGATGACCATGGTGACGAGCAGCCTGGCTGACTCGTACCGCTAGTGACTTACTGGACGGTTACCGGAGTGATGACCTCAGCTACGTAGCCTCCACTGGACAGAATATACCGCAGCTCATAACTTCCGGAAGTCGACGGGACGGTCAGAGTGGATGAGCCGCTCGTTGTGCCGCCCTGGGAACCCTGCGGATAGAAGTAAGCGACATGGTTGTCGCTGGTTGCTCCCACCTTGTAAAGCGCGATCATATCTCCCCAGTTGCCCGGACGGCCTGCCGGTGCGGTCCAAGAGACGGTAATGGTGCCGCCCGCAGACACCGTAGCCTGGCTGGCCTTCACACTGAAGCTTGAGACATTGATCGCGAGCACGCTGCTCACCGCTGCCGGAGCGCTTCCGTTCGACTTGAAATAGCGGAACTGATAGAGTCCCGGGTAAGACGGAATCGGCACGGTGAAGCTGCCGCTCGTGGCGCCCTTTGTGGTGCTGGTCCAGAGGTTCCACCAGTTGGGAGCGTCCGGAGAAGCCAGCATGATGCAGTCATAAGGAGAGCTGCCGGACGGCGCTGTCCAAGTGATTTTGAACGAAGACCCGCTCGTGGTCGCCGTCAAAGAATAGCCGCTGGTAGTCGCCGTGGGCATCAATGTAACGGTAGCGGTCACGGAGACCGCTGAGTTGGATGCCATGACGGCCTTCACAGTTACACTCTGCTGCGCAGTGACTGTTGCGGGCGCCGTGTAGAGACCCGAGGAGGAGATCGTCCCAACCGTCGGGCTCACGGACCAGTTGCAGGTGCTCGTGGTTGAGGATGCTGCGCCGGTCGATGCCGCCATGAGGCGACTCTGAACGAGGGACGCGCTCCTGGTGGTTGCGGAATACCCGCTGCCATATGTCACCGCGAACTGCACGGTGCTCCCGGCTGAGACAGTGGCTGACGTCGGGCTGATAGCCATTGTTGGGGCCGGCGTCGGGGTCGGGACTGGAGTCGGGGTCGGAGTGGGGGTTGGCTTCGGCGTAGGCGTCGGAGTCGGCACGGGCGTCGGCGTCGGTTTCGGCGTAGGCGTCGGAGTCGGCACAGGCGTCGGCGTCGGAGTCGGCACGGGCGTCGGCGTCGGAGTCGGCACAGGTGTCGGCGTGGGCGTGGGCACGGGTGTCGGAGTTGGCGTCGGCTTCGGCGTAGGCGTGGGAGTCGGCACGGGCGTCGGTGTTGGGGTCGGCACGGGTGTCGGTGTTGGGGTCGGCGCGGGTGTCGGTGTCGGAGTCGGCACGGGAGTTGGTGTCGGCGTCGGCTTTGGCGTCGGCGTAGGCGTCGGCACGGGCGTCGGCGTTGGTGTAGGCGTGGGCGTCGGCGTCGGCGTGGGCGTCGGCGTCGGAGTCGGCGACGAGCTCGCGCTGCCGTACTGGTATGCGCCGATGTCGATCGCGCCGCTTTGCGGACGCGACTTACCCTCGACGTCCCAGGTCAAGCCCGAAATCCCGATTCCCGCACCGATCGCCGGGCTGCCGGCCTGCAGGTGCCCATCCGTCGAACTCACCAGGTTCGGGTTGGCGCTGATGGAACCGGTCACCAGATTCGTGAACGTCGCGGCGCCCGCTCCGTAGAGGATATTGTTCGATCCCACGAAGTTCGGACACGCCGAAGCGCTATCGCCACTCGAGCAGTTTGAATCTGTACTGCTGTTCGTCACGGAGAAGTAACTCCCGCCGGAGCTCAGGATGATGTTATTCCTCACGCGATCGATCATGGCCTGGCCGTCATGAACCTCGAAGGTCGATCCAAAGCCCGGCCCGGCTTTGTAAGCGAAAATCGTGTTGTTATAAACGTCAATATACCCGGACCCCACCCCTTGTGAAGTGTCGTAGTCGGAGCTGTCGGCACGATAAATCGCGCCGTCGGCCTGTCCATCCTGCGCGGTGTTGTACACCACGTTGTTATAGACCGTGACCGCGCCCTTGGACGGGTTCACGGTATCCACCAGGATTCCTTCCTCGGCGATATCGTGCACCACGTTGTCGTGGATCGAAATGCCGTACATCGCATAACCGTTGCCGCTTGAAAGCGGCGAGGAATGGATCTGAATGCCGGCGCGGCCCTTGACGTTTTCGATCATGTTCCAGGCCAGTTCCAGGTTGTTGCTGTCGGTGCAGGGATAGAAGCCCTGTTGCAGACGGCTGCTGCCGGCCGCGTTCAAATCGTGTCCGTTGTTGCCCAGCACTTCGGAGTAAGTGGACTGCTGCATTTCCAAAGCCGCCCCGTCGCTGCCGACGGTCTGAGAATTGGAAATGTCATTGCCGATGACCCGCCAGTTCGTGCTCGGGCCGGCGGTGAAGAAAGACGCGGGACCGCGCATAGTCAGTTCCGCAAAGACCCAGTTGCCTCCGCAGGCGCCGCCGCCGGCCGAGGAATCCGCTCCGCGAATGCCGTAGCTCGGCGAGTTGCCGGTTGGGTTTCCGATGGTCACCGTGGCGCCGGGATAAGCGATCAGCGCTTTCGGGCTGGCTGCGGTTCCCGCGCACGAACTTGAACGCAGAAGCATGGCGGCGCTCCAGCCCTGGCCGTCGTCGGCAGTCTGAGAGACGCCATTCATCGCGTAAATGATGGAGCCAGCGCCGGTGGTTTGCACCGCGTGCAGCAGAGTGAGCCAAGGAGCGGTGTAAGAGCCGGCTGCCGAATCGCTGCCATTAGTCGCCACAAAATAGATATTCGCCGCGGCGACTGTGAAGGGCAAGCCGTTAGAAACGCCATTCGAGTTAGAAACGACAATATTGCCGGTCTGGGCGAGTGCGCCCAACTGAATAGTCATCTTCTGGTACCACAGGTAAGTGGCGGGAGGCATCGTAACGATGGCCTGTCCTCCGCCGACGGTGACGGTGGGGTTCGATCCGAAGTAATTCCCGTAGAGGGTCACGAACGCGCCGTTACCACCCTGGCCGCCCGAGTTGGGCCCAGTCACAAGGTCGGAGAAGAACAAACGCGGCGCCGGAGTCTGGGACCAGGCGGCGGCCGGCAGAAGTGCGAGAAGCCCCAACTGCAATAGCAAGGGGCGAGTGATGAACTTCAAAGTCATCGGATGAGCATTCCTTCCTCTGTGCCCTTCGGTGCTGCAAAGCGAAGCTGCGGCAGAATCACGATGATTGAGCGCGTTTTCCGCATCACATGACCATTAAAGAAAGGGCAGTGTTACGCTTTTCGAGGACGTCTGGAAAAGCTACCTGCAGCAGCCGGCGGCGCGGCGAACCTGATGGCAGATCAGAGCTGCATGTTATACATGTGAACAGGCGGGAGGAGAAAACAAGACTGCGAAAGTTAGTGGAAAGCTGTTAACTCCGGTACCGCAACCAATTCCGCATGAAGAGTTGCACATCACACGGAGGCCGCTCGGCGGCGGCACAGGGCACGGGATGGCAGTTCGAAGGCCAATGGCGGCTCAGTAGGAAGTTGAATGACTTACATCGGGCTCAATCCAGCGCGCGGGAACTTATTACATTGAGAGTGCAAATTCTTCTGGAAAATGTTTTGTAATACAGATGTGATGATTTAGGTGCCTTTGCCGCGCCGCTTTTTCGGCCAGCGGAGTTAATCTTTGTTCAAGCGCGGTACCATGACGACGGCTTCATAGCCGATGCCCGCCGGTGGGAGGTTCTTGGCTGACGCAGCAGGGAGAGGAGGCGCGTGCTGTATGCGGGGCAGGCCTTCGATCCAATGCGGGGGCGATCAACCCGCATGGGGGTGGAGCAGATGGTGGTGGGTCCGGCGACGGAGATGGTCTTTGACTCGAATTGCGGCGTACAGCAGCACGAAAATGCCTATGGCGATGGCGGCCAGTTGCAGGCTGTGAGTCTTGAGATAGTGGGCCGGATAGCGGCCCATCAGCGAACCGAGACAGGCCAGGCCGAAGTAACGTAGAGAGCGCGCCACGAATACGATCATCAGGAAATTCCGGCGGCGCATTCCGAGCGCGCCCGCCGATAGTACGAAAACCTTGGTCGGCAAGGGAGCCGGAATCAACACCGGAATAAACACGGTGATGCCGCCGTAGTGGTGGAACCAGTGGCGAAAGCGCTTCGCCCATCCCGCCTCAGTGCGCTTGTCCAGGTAAGCCTGGCCGCCCTTGCGAGCGATGTAGTACAGCAACATGCTGCCGACCAACGAGCCTGCCACGGCGAGCGTTGCGCTGATGTAACCGGCTCGAGCACTTTGCGCGGCGATTACTACGAGGAGTAAGTCGGTGCCCTCGGGGACGGGAAGGCCGGCCGAGTCGATGATAGCCAGGACGAACGCACCCCACGGGCCCCAGGACAGCAGGGTCTTGAAGAGCGTTCCAAACAGACCGGTGAAGAAATGCTTCAAGGCTTCACGACCTGGTTCTCGAGGGCGCCCACGCCATCCACCACCACCCGGACGACCGAGCCGGGCTCAATCGGGCCGATGCCCGACGGAGTCCCGGTGGCGATCAGGTCCCCGGGCTCCAGCGTCATCACGGTAGTAATGTATTCGACGATCTCCCCGAGAGAATAAATCATGTCGCGCACCGAAGCGTCCTGGCGCTTCTGGTCGTTCGACGAATGTGCGGACCCGGATTTCCTCGAACCGGACGTCCTCCTGGAGAACGATCCACGGACCCACCGGGCAGAACGTGTCGAAGCCCTTGGCCCGCGTCCACTGCTCGTCCTTGCGCTGCAAATCGCGCGCCGTGACGTCGTTGACGCAGGTGTAACCGTAAATGTGGGCTTGGGCGTCCTCGCGTTTCACGTGCCGGGCGCGATGGCCGATGACTACTCCCAGTTCTCCCTCATAGTCCACGCGCTGGGAGGAGGCTGGATACACGATCCGGTCCCTGTGAGCGATGAGCGCCGAGGGCGGCTTGAGGAAGATCAGCGGCTCGGAGGGAACGTCGTTGCCAAGCTCGGCGGCGTGTTCGCGATAATTCCTGCCCACGCAGACGATCTTCGAAGGCCAGCACGGTGGCAGCAGCCGGACCTCGGCCAGCGCGCGCGCCTCACCGCGCTCGGTTGACCACGCGGACGCGGTCTCGTAAACGACCTCGTTTTCCAGAAGGCCGTGCTTCACGTCCGGCGAACCGTCCGGCGCCGTGGCCCCCAGGTTACGAATCAAACTGAAGCGAATGCGCTTGGTCATTGGGCTGCCATCTCCACAATCTGCGATCTCGCGCTTTCATGCCCGGCCTGATCCACCGCGGATACTTGATACCGGTACCGCTTCCCGCTCTCGACGGCGTGGTCGCTATAAGCGGGCGTCGCAACGGAATCCGGGAGCCTTTGAAACGGCGCGCCTTCGAGGGACCGGTAGACGTAGTAACCCCGCAGGACGGGCTCCGTATTCGGATTCCAACTGAGTTCGATGCTCGAAACCCCGGCGATGGCCGCAAGCCCGGACGGAACCGCCGGCGGGAAAATGTCCTCCGGCGTGATCGTGGCCGGCTCGGAACCCAGGCTCTCCGCCTCGGAGTTGCCGCTGGCGACGAAGGCCAGGACTTGATACTGGTAATTCTTCCCGTATTGAGTCTGCTTGTCGATGTACTCCGGCGTCTTGACCGTGGCGATCACGGTGGGCTGCGCCTCAAGCGGCGCCAGCCGGTAAATCCGGTACTCCGCGCCCTCGGAAGATGGCCAGCTCAGGCGAACCCCTCCAGGCGCGTTCTCCGCCTTCAGCACGGGCCTGGCCAACGGGGGAACGACCTTCAAACGGACGGGCTCGGACCAATCGCCGTACCGTCCATGTTTGCCCTGCGCCCGAACGCGGATCTCGATGGACTGTCCGATCCACGGTGTCGCCGGGACGTGGATATGCACCGGGCCGGGCGCGGTGCTGGCCACCTCAATCTGCCGCGCCGCCGCTTGCCACTTCGGCCCTGCGGCGCCGGCACGAAGGTCGATCTGCTGCAATCTCTTCAGCGGCGCGCCATCGGTGGTAACCGCGGGCGCCACGAAATCGATCACGAGCTCGTCTCCGAGCTCGACGGCGCCGATTTGCAACATCTTTACCGGGATGCCGAGCGACGGCCGTTTCGGAGGCCTGACATAGGCGCAACCGCCGAGCAAAGCCGCGCTGGCGCTCCAAACCAAAACGAAAGACCGGCGGCGCCAGGGCATCTTATAGAATGTACCGCGTCAGGTCCTGGTCTTTGACGATCTCGGAGAGCTGTTGCCGCACGTAGACGGCATCGATCTTGACGGTTTTCTTCTTCAGATCGGGACCTTCGAAGGAAATCTCGTCGAGGACCTTCTCCATGACCGTGTGCAACCGCCGCGCCCCGATGTTCTCGTTGGTCTCGTTCACGCGCGCCGCCAGCCGCGCCACTTCCTCGAGCGCGTCCTCGGTGAACGACAGCTTGATGCCTTCGGTTTCTAGCAGGGCCGTGTACTGCTTGATCAGCGCGTTCTTGGGCTCTTTGAGGATGCGAATGAAATCGCCCTCGGTCAGCGACTTCAGTTCCACACGGATCGGGAATCGCCCTTGGAGCTCGGGGATCATGTCGGAGGGCTTGGAGACGTGGAACGCGCCGGCGGCCATGAACAGGATGTGGTCGGTGCGGACGAACCCGTAGCGCGTGTTGACCGTTGTGCCTTCGACGATAGGCAGGATATCGCGCTGCACGCCCTCGCGGCTGACGTCGGGCCCGTGCCCCGATTCGCGGCCGGCGATCTTATCGATCTCGTCCAGGAAAATGATGCCGCTGCGCTCGACGCGCTCCAGGGCCACGCGGGTCACCTGATCCATGTCGATGAGCTTCTGCTCCTCCTCCTGCACCAGGTACTCCAGCGCCTCCGTGACGCGCATTTTGCGCTTACGGGTGCGCCCGCCGAAGAGGCCGGGCAGGACATCTTTCAGGTTGATGTCCATTTCCTCGATGCCCTGCGCGGTGGAGATTTCGAAGGAGGGCCCACGCTCCTTGACGTCCAGTTCGACGACGCGATCGTCGAGCTTGCCCTGGTGCAGCTTCTCGCGCAGCTTCTCGCGGGTCCGCTCGGCCGTCTCGGTGGGCTCGGGCTGCGGCGGCATCAGCAGGTCCAGGAGCCGCTCCTCGGCGTTCTTTTCGGCGCGGTCCGCCACTTCGTCCAGGCGCTCTTCGCGGACCATTTCGATGGCGATGTCGACCAGGTCGCGGATCATCGACTCGACGTCGCGCCCGACATAGCCCACTTCGGTGAACTTGCTGGCCTCCACCTTCAGGAAGGGCGAGTTGGCGAGTTTCGCCAGGCGGCGGGCGATCTCGGTCTTGCCCACGCCGGTCGGCCCGATCATCAGGATGTTCTTCGGCATCACCTCGTCGGCCAGCTCGGGATCGAGCTTCTGCCTGCGGATTCGATTGCGCAGAGCCACGGCCACGGCGCGCTTGGCGTCGTCCTGCCCGACCACGTACTTGTCGAGCTCCCGGACGATCTCCCGCGGGGTCAGCTCGTCTAACACGGGCTCCTCTTCGACCGACTGGCTGGGAAGATAAATGACCATTGCCTATCCGAGTTCCTCGAAGGTGACCTTGTCGTTGGTGTAGATGCAAATCTCGCCCGCGATTTCCATGGCGACTTCGGCGATCTTGCGCGCTTCCATCTTGGTGTTACGGGAGAGGGCACTGGCGGCCGCCTTGGCAAAGGGACCGCCGGAGCCGATGGCCGCGATGCCGTCGTCCGGCTCGATCACATCGCCGCTGCCGCTCAGGATGTACGTGTTGCCGGTGTCGGCCACCAGCAGCAATGCTTCCAGGTGACGCAGCGCCTTGTCCGTGCGCCAATCCTTGGCCAGCTCCACCACGGCGCGCGAGAGGTTGCCGTTATGCTGCTCGAGCTTGGATTCGAAGCGGCCGAACAGAGCGAAGGCATCCGCGGTGGACCCGGCGAATCCCGCCAGAATCTTGTCGTTGTAAAGGCGGCGGATTTTCTTGGCCGTCGCCTTGAGCACTTCCTGGCCGAGCGTCACCTGCCCGTCGCCCGCCATCACCACTTTTCCGTTTCTACGCACGCACAGCACGGTCGTGGACCGTATCCGAGTCTTCATGGGTACAGCTTCTATTGTAGTGCAGCGGCTGCGGCACGAGCCTTCAGCCCGTCCGGGCCGGGTGCAGGTTACACCGCGGCAGCGGGTTGATGCGCCGAAGCGAGCCCTCGAAAATAGGCGATCGTCTCTCGCAGGCCGTCGTCGAGCGCCACCACGGGCTCCCAGCCGAGCAACTGCTTCGCTTTGGCGATATCTGGCTGACGCCGCTTCGGGTCGTCCTGCGGCAGCGGGTGAAAGGCGATCGGGCTGGCACTCGCGGCCAGAACCTGGATGCGGCAGGCGAACTCGAGGATGGTCATCTCGCTGGGGGTGCCCAGGTTCACGGGGTAGCGCTCGTCGGAGAGCATCAGGCGGTAGAGTCCATCGACCAGGTCGGTGACGTAGCAGAAGCTGCGCGTCTGCGAGCCGTCGCCGAAAATGCTCATGGGCTCGCCGCGGAGAGCCTGGCCCAGAAACGCAGGCACCACCCGGCCGTCGTCCAGCTTCATGCGGGGCCCGTAAGTATTGAAGATGCGCGCGATGTTCGACCGCACATGATGGGTCCGCTGGTAGGCCATCGTGAGCGCTTCGGCAAATCGCTTGCTCTCGTCATAGCAGGAACGCGGCCCCACGGGATTCACGTTGCCCCAGTAGGTCTCCGTCTGCGGGTGCTCGAGTGGATCGCCATAGCACTCCGAGGTGGAGCTGAGCAGGAAGCGGGCGTTGTGCTGGCGCGCCAGCTCGAGCAGATTGCGGGTCCCGTAGGATCCAACCGCCAGCGTCTCGATAGGGTGCTCGAGGTAGTCCTTCGGGCTCGCAGGAGAGGCCAGATCGAGCACGCCATCTACGGAACCCGGCACGTCGAAGGGCTCGCAGATATCGTGCTCGATGAAGCCGAACCGCGCGTGCGTCTGGAGGTGCGCGATGTTCGCCGGCGAACCAGTCAAGAAGTTGTTGACGCCGACGACGGAGTGTCCTTCAGCCAGCAGACGATCCGCAAAGTGGGAACCAATAAAGCCTGCAACCCCAGCCAGAATCAGGCGCACAAGTATCCCCCTGGTTCGATTCTAGTGTACTGGGCCGGAAAAGGCACTCCGTGCTAAATTCGGATCAGGCCATCCATGCCGCCTCTTTCAGCCGCTCTTAGCGAGATGATCGGCTACAACTACTGGGCGCGCGACCGCCAGCTTCAGGCCTGCGCCGCGCTGTCCGCGGAGCAATTCCTTTCCGTGCGCGACAGCCTCGTGCACTTGTTAGCGGTGGAGTGGATCTGGCTGGAGCGATGGCGGGGAAGGTCGCCGCGGTCGCTGCTGTCGGCCGAAGAATTACCCACCCTCGCCACCATCTCAGAGCGCTGGATTGTGGTGGAGCGAGAGATGCGGGCGTATCTAAGCGGTCTGAGCGAGGAAGTGCTGGAGCGCCCGTTCACGTATGTCAACATGCGGGGCGAAACCTGGACCTACACCCTCTGGCGCGCCGTCTTTCACGTTGTCAACCACCAGAGCTACCATCGCGGCCAGGTGACGGCGCAATTGCGCCTGCTGGGGGTCCAGCCGCCTGCCGTCGATTTTCTGGTGGCTCACGACCTGGGCGTCCTCAGCGCCTGACTACGTCCGCCAGCGCCGCAGGTCAGAGGAGCAGTATCCGGTCCTGAATCTCGCCGGTCACGCGCGCGCCGTCATCGCCCACGAACACGTTGACCTCGGACCGTACGCCGAAGTGTGGCAGGTAGATGCCGGGCTCGATCGAGAAGCAGGTCCAGGGGATGATCCGCCGCTCGTCGTGCGTTTCCAGATTGTCCATGTTGGCGCCAGAGCCGTGAACCTCGGCTCCTATGGAGTGGCCGGTGCGGTGAAAGAACCGGTCGGCGAAGCCGCCGTCGCGGATCGCGCCGCGGGCCGCATCGTCCACTTCGAACCCGTGCATCGTGCGCCCGGCGCGGACGCCCTCCTCGATGAACCGCACGGCGCGGTCCCGCCCGCCCGTCACAATCCCGAACACGTTCGCCATCTCCGCCGGCGGTTCGGGACCGCAGAAACCGGTCCAGGTGATGTCGTAGTAGACGCCATCGGGCGCGTCCATCTTGGCCCACATGTCGATGAGCAGCCAATCGCCGCGGCGAATCTCGCGGGAGGAATCCGCCTGCGGCTCGTAGTGCGGGTCGGAGGAATTCTCGTTCACGCCGACGATGGGGCCGTGATCCGTCACCAGGCCTTCGGCCGCGAAGCGGTCGAGGATGAACGCCTTCACGGCAAACTCCGTCACGGTCGCGCCGGCGCGCAGCTTCGCGCTCACCATCTGGAACGCTTCGCGCCGCACAAGATCCACCTTGCGGCCGGCTTCGAGGTGAAGTTCCAGATTGGCCGCCGTCCAGCGCGCCTCGAACTGCTGCACTAGATCGGCCGAGCTGACCACCTCGACGCCGGTCTTGCGGACCAATTCAACGGTGCCCGCATCCACCATGGCTACGTAAGGGATCGCGCAGTCGGGCGAGTATTGCATGGCAACGCGGCGCCGGCCTGCCAGCAGACGGCCGAGCCCTTCCACCTGCGCGGTCCAACTGGAGTACTTCGAGATGGCGCCCGGCAGGCCATCGAGCGCCGACGACTCGATCGAATGCACCAGGCCGAGCGGCTCCCCGGCCGCGGGAATCAAATAATACCAGCGCCGCGTGACGGTGCGGCCCGTGGGCAGGCCCAGCACGCGGTAGGCCAGCGGATCTCTTCCGTGGTGATCGAAGAACAGCCAGCCGTCCAGCCCTTCGGCGGCCAGCGCCTGCTGAATCGCTGCGAGATTCATGACGGGTCCTTTGCTGCGGGCGCGAAGAAGGGCGCCCATTTCTCTTTCTGCGGCGGCCGCCCGGCCAGGCTTATCAGGACTAAGCTCGCCACCGACGCGGCCAGCGCCGGGTGGATCGCGTCCCATCCCCCAGGGTTGCCGGCCAGGTTCCACGCGACCGTCACCACCGTACCCAGGGCGATCGACGCGATTGCGCCCGCCGTGGTCGCGCGCTTCCAGAAGAAGACCGCCATCACGGCCGGCGTCACGGCCGCGCCATACACAGTGTAGGCATAGAGCGAAGCGCCCAGGATCGATTCGAAGTGCGTGGCCTGCACGACGGCATAAATGCCCAGCCCCACCACCACCAGCCGGCAGACGATCAGGTTACGCCGCTCGGAGGCGTGAGGATCGATGAACCGCTGGTAGACGTCGTGAATCAGGTTCGTAGCCGGAGAGAACAGGTAGTTGTTGGCCGTCGAGATCAGCTTCGCGAAGATTCCGCCCAGCAGCAAGGCCCCGGCCACCGTGGGCAGACCGTGCCGCGCGGTGTAGGGAATTATCTCGCGGGCCTGCTCGGGATGGAACCTGGCGCTGCCCACCACCGCAATCGCGATGATCACGGTTTCCAGAATCAGCGTGCTGACGATCCAGCCGCCCGCCGCGATCTTCGCGTCGCGCTCCGAGCGCGCGGAGAAGAATTTCTGGTACATGCCCTGGTTCCCGATCAGCAGCAGCGTGGTGGGGAGCATGAGCCCCAGCGCCCGCTCGAACGTGATGTCGCCCAGCACCTGGAAATGGCTCGCCGGCAGCGCGTGCCGGACCCCGGCCCATCCGCCGGCGCCGTGGAGCAGCACCGGGAACGCGCAGAGGACGATGGCGGTCACCAGCGCTCCGATCACCAAATCCAGGTAGGCCACCGACGCCATCCCCGCACCAGCCGTGAATGCAATCACGAAGGCGGCGACCAAGTACATGGCCCGCACACGTTCGAGGTCCGGGAAGATCAAGTGCAGAATGTCCCCGCCGGCCTTCATCTGGTAGCTGGTGATGGTGGTGTAGGCGATCACGATGGCGACCGTGCCGAGCACGCGCGCAGCCGCGTTGTACCGGTTCTCCAGCAGGTCCGGCACGGTGTATTGCGCGAAGCGGCGCGCGCGGCCTGCGATGGTGAAGATGAGGATCAACCCAACCCAGCCGCCGGCCGGCTGCCACAGCGCGGGAAAGCCGATGTGCGTCGCGTTTTCCGCCCCCGCGAACAAGCTGCCTGCGCCAATCCAGGAGCACAGCAGGGTGGACACCAGCACCCACCACGGCAGTTTCCGCCCCGCCACCAGAAAGTCCGCCTGGTTCTTCACCGTCAGCGCTTTGATGACGGTCACGGTAAGCAGGACCGCGACGACTCCCGCAATGACGGCGATATAGATCATCGAGTCCCCGCTCTAAAACCTCCGCCAGCTCAAATCGGTGGGAATATTGGCGACGCCCGCCGCCCCTCTTGAATCCACCACCCGGAAGCTTAGCACGTCGTCGAGCCAGTCCTGGCTGGAGCCGTCCCAATGCTGCGTGGCCGCCGTAAGGGTGTAGTCCTGTTGGGTCAGCATGCAGTCGAAGCGGAAGTTCACTTCGAGCCGCTCGCCCGCACGAAAGTCTCCCAATTCCCGGCCTTCGACGCGGGTATTGGTGCCGAACACGTCGATGCCCAGCCGGTTGCGGATAAGCACGCCCACGATGGGATCGGCAACGTCCCGGCGGAATCGCGCCGTTACGCGCGCTGTCACGGGCTCCCCGCTCAGAATTGCCTCCGCGGCTTCGCCGGCCCGATTCAGCAGTTCCACCTTCAGGATCTCGCTAGAGCCGTCGCCGTGGCGAAAACTGCTCGCCAGACGCGCTTGGCCGTTCCCCTCCGGCTGACGCTCCGGCCTTTCCACCGCGAAGCCGAGGTAGCGGTTGACCACGTCATTCGGGCTGCCCTCGGCCTCCACACGGCCATTGACCAGCAGAATCGCGCGGTCCGCCAGCCGCTTCACCAGCCCCAGATCGTGCGACACGAACAGCACCGTCACGCGGCGCTGCCTCAATTCTTCGAACTTCTTTACGCAACGGCTGGAGAACATCGCGTCGCCCACCGCGAGCGCTTCGTCCACGATCAGGACGTCGGGCTCCACGTGAATGGCCGTGGCGAAGGCCAGCCGCACGTACATGCCGCTCGAGTATTCCTTCACCGGGCGGTCGATGAATTCCCCGATCCCGGCGAAGGCGGCGATCCGCGGGAGGGCCCGCTCGATTTCGCCGCGGCCCAGGCCCATGATCTCGCCGTTGATGAATACGTTCTCGCGGCCCGTGAATTCCGGATTGAAGCCGGCGCCAAGCTCGAGCAGCGCGGCCACGCGTCCTTCGGTGGCGACGCGGCCGCTGGTGGGCCGCAGGATGCCGCTGACAATTTCGAGCAGAGTGCTCTTGCCGGAGCCGTTCGGCCCTATCACGCCGAAGATCTCTCCCCGCTCCACCGCGACGCTTACTCCCGACAGTGCCCAAAAGTCCGAGTGCGCACGGTTCCGAAAGGGAAACAGCTCGAGGATGCGGTCGGAGGGCCGCCGGTACAAACGGAACACTTTGGAGACGTTTTGGACCAGGACGGCTGCCAAACCAGGACTATAGCGCAATTAGCGCACCGGAACAGGCAGTCTCCCTTACACCCACACCTTCTCGACCGCAACACCCCTGCGGCAAAGCTCGCAGGCGGCGGCGTCGGTGTAATACCTTGCGTCGAGTTTGGCCAGGTAGTAGAGCGGCAGGTTGAAGTCGGGCGTCTTCGGCGTGGGCTGATAGACCACCACGGCCATGGCCACCACCTGCGCGCCGCCCGCCTCCACGAGTTCCTTCAACTGGCCGAGCTTGCTTCCGGTGCGCAGGATGTCGTCCACCAGAACCACCTGCTCGCCGGGCGCGTGGTCCAGGTACTGGCGGAAGCGCAGCGGGCCGTTGCAGTCGCCATTCTCGGCCCAATAGACCTGGTGCGCGCGAAGGGCCTCGCAGACGCCATATGCCACCGGGAGCCCGCCAGTGGCCGGCGCCACGATCGAAAGTTGCGGAACGATCGCGCGGATCTCGGGATTGGCCCGCAGCAGCCGGCTCAGTCCCACGCTGAGGATCTTGGCGTGCTGGTAATACCGCATCCCCAGCGCAACCTGCAGATACTCGTTGGAGTGAAGCCCGTTCGGATACTCGAAGTGCCCATCGCGCAGCGCGCCCGTCTGGCGCAGCAGCCCGACTACCTCGTCTGGTGTAGGCAGTAAGTGCATAATCAATTCGCCCCTTTCCCGGTCAGTACTCGAGGGATCGTGCGCAGCAGGATCTTCCAATCGAGTGCGAGCGACCAATTGTCAATATACTGCATGTCCATCTTCATCCAGGTTTCGAAGTCGAGGGCATCCCGTCCTTCGAGCGCCCACAAACACGTCAGGCCGGGGCGCATACGCAGCCGGCGGCGTTGCCAGCCCTTGTATTCGTCCACCTCACCGGGGACAGCCGGCCGCGGGCCGACCAACGCCATGTCCCCGCGCACTACGTTCCACAACTGCGGCCACTCGTCAATGGAGAACTTCCGCAGGTAGCGCCCCACCGCGGTCAACCGCGGGTCGTTCGGAATCTTGAATGCCGTGGACTTGCGGTTCAGATGCGCCAGCGTCTCCTTCAACTCCTCGGCGTTCTCCACCATCGAGCGAAACTTGTAAAACGTGAATCGCCGCCCGTTCAGCCCGCACCGGACCTGTTTGAAGATGGCCGGTCCGCGCGAGGTCAGCCGGATCAGCAGTGCCAGCGCGACCATAATCGGCGCCAGGATCGCCAGCGCGGCGGCGGCCAGAGTGGCGTCGGTGACGCGTTTCACGAAGAGCCGTAGCTCGTCGTGCGGCGTGGCGGCAAAGGTCAGCAGGGGAAGAGCGCCCAGCCGGTCCAGGTACATGTGGCTGTTCACGTGAGGGAAGAAGTCGAGCGCCACGCGCGTGCGGACGCCCTCCTCGTCGCACAGCAGCAGGATGTCCTCCAGGTCCGCCAGGTTCGGCCTCTCCAGCGCGAAGAGCACTTCGTCGATTACCCGCTGGCGCAGGAGCGCGCGAAGCTCGGTCAAGGGATAGACCGTGTACTTGGCGGCGAGCTCGATCGACGCCGGGGCCTCCGCAGGCTCCTCGGCCAGAAAGCCGGCCAGGCGGATGCCGTACCTCTGAGATTGCTCCAGCGCCTGTCCCAAGCGGCGCGCGCTCTTTCCCACGCCCACCACCATCACGTAATGCCGCGCCCCGAAGCCTTTGCGCAGCACGCGCACCAGGCGTCCCACGCTCAACCGGAAAACGCAAAGCAGCACCCAGCAATACACGCCGACGAGCGCCAGGAAGGGGCGGCTGAGATCGAGCTTGAGCAAGTACTCGAGCATCACCAGCGCGATCAGGCCCGCGAAGGACTGCCGGAAGCCGTCGCGCAAGATTGTGCGCGGATGGCCCGATTCGAGCCGCTCGTAAACGTTCAGCCAGCTCCCCATCCCTACCCAGACCACTGCCGAGAATCCCAGCAAGAGGGCCGTCTCGTCGCGCCGTAGGAAAAACGGGTGCGCGAGCGGTAGCCAGACGCGGCTTGCGTAAGCGGCTCCAAACGCCGCGGCGGTGAGGACGATGTCCGAGAGGCCGAAGAGGAGGTTGGTCTTCTGCTGGTGCCCGCTAAACATCCGAGAAAAGCATAGCACGCACGCATGGCTGCTCCGGCCGGCATAATATGGGCTGGAGGCCTGGATCATGCCCGGCGGGCCGCTTGCCGCTCTCATCGCCGCGCTCAGCCGCCGCTCCCGCACGCGGCGTATGGCCCGGTGCGTCGATGCGCTCGGGATCGGGCCGGAAACGCGCGTGCTCGACGTCGGCGGCACCACCGACATCTGGCGCCTGGCGCCGGTGACGCCGCGTCTGGTCATTTTGAATGAGCCGCGCGCTGGCGAAGAGGCCTCGGACGGCGTGCCGGTGGTCTTCGCCGATGGCTGCGCGCTGCCGTTTCGCGATGGCTCCTTCGACGTTGTATTCAGCAATTCGGTGATCGAGCACGTTGGCGATGCCGGGAACCAGGCGCGATTCGCGGCCGAAGTTGGCCGGGTCGGGCGAGCCTATTGGGTGCAGACGCCGAACCGGCGGTACTTTGTCGAGACCCATCTGCTCACCCCGTTCGTGCACTGGCTCCCGCGCGCGTGGCAGGCCCGTATGATCCGCTGGGGCACCGTGTGGGAGTGGATCGTGCGGCCCTCGCCGGACCGGCGCGAATACTACCTGGACCACTATCTGACCCGGGTCCGGCTTCTGGCGGCCGGCGATGTCCGCCGCCTGTTTCCGGACGCGCAACTATTCCGCGAGCGCGTTCTGGGCTGGACCAAATCGCTGGTGGCTTTCCGCCGCCGCGGTTAGAATCGCGGCAGACTCCTCAGCAGAAGCACGCTGTCGCCATCTGGCAGCTCCACGTGGCAGATGGGGCGCCAGTTCGAATCGAGCGCTCCGACATACTGCGTGCCTCGCAGCACGACCGTGCAACGCCGTCGCGGATACCACAGCGCCCGGTAGGGCGGGCGCTCGCGCTGCCCGGCCGGAGGCCCCAGTTTCCGCACGACCGAAGCGTAGTCGTCACGGGCGGTAAGCGCCAGCAGATCCCGGCCCGGCGTTGCAGGCCCGGAGCGCCGCAGGACGGCGAACCGCAATAGGAAAATCACCAGCAGGCACGCCACGCAAGCGGCCGCCACTCCCGCCGCACGTATCCGGCGGGGCGATTTACGGGGCTCCCGTCCCGGAGTGCGGGAGAATCCGTCTCCGGCAGGCGCCGGCATTTCAGCCAGCTTCCGCTCGTACGGCTGCAAAGCGCCGGCTTTGTACTCGAGTTTGCTCCGGAGCGAGACGATTAACGCCGGGCCGCCGGCATCCGAAATCTCCTTGACGAGCTTTTTGGGAATCCAAACTTCGAGGTCGCTCTTGATGTTGGTGACCAGGATCTCCGGTCCGGTAGTCCGCCTGAGCCGCCACTCGTTGTACTCGACGTTGAGGATGGTCGGATAGAACGAGAAGGGGCGCCGTTTGAGCTCTTCAAACTGCAACGGCCCCGCCGGCGGAGACATAGACTACAAATCTTACTCCAGTCCGAGCCGCTCCGCGACCGCTCGAAGGTCCTCGGGCCGTACCCGGACCGGATCGCGCATCTCGGCCGGACCAGGCCGTTCGTCGAAGGCCTGGAAAAGGGTCAGCTTGGCGACCGCGTATCGCTCGGAGGAACTGAGTTCTCTCTCGCGCTCGCGTTGCCAGGAATCGACCGCCGCATCGGGAAGGAACACGGCGACGGGCGAGTAACTCCGGCGGTCCCCGGAAGCCTGGAAAACGTACTCCACGCCCCTACGAGAGGGCCGCAGCCCTTCGTAGAAGTATTGGTAGACATATCCGCTGGCGGCGGAGTAAGTCTTCACGCGACGCACCCGCGGCGCACCCGCAAGCGGCGGCGCTTCACGATTTCCCAGCTTGCGTAGCCAACCCAGCATCGGCCCAGCCCGATTTTCGCATACTCCCCGCACCTCAGCGTACAATTTGAGTGACACGATGCTGCGCCCCGCTTGGCTAGCCCTGCTGATCTCTTTCGCCCTGTCTGGCCAGGAGGCGGCGCCTGGGCCACTGAAGTACACGGGTGCACCGGTGCGCGTGCCTGTCGAGTGCGCGGCGGACGATCTGCAGGCCCTTCAGCTCACCTGCCCGGCTGCTCGCCCCTGCACGGTGGATCTGGAACTGGACGGCGTCGAATCGGCTGGCAGCCATGTGTTTCTCGCGGGCAGTCTTCACGCCGAGGACACCACCCTCTTCTCCATTCTGCTCGCGAGCGACGACGGCGGCGCCACCTGGCGCGAACCCTACGAGCGCATCCGCGGCGCGGGCCTGGACATGGTTCAATTCATCGATTTCGAGACCGGCTGGGCCAGCGGCGAATCGCTTGGCGCCGTTCCGCGCGATCCGTTCCTGTTGCTGACCCGCGATGGCGGAAAGAGCTGGAGCAGGCGCCCGGTCTTCGCGGACGGCCGCGCCGGCACCATCGACTTCTTTCACTTCGACACCAAGACGCACGGCAAATTGTGGATCGGCCGGCCGCTCTCCGGCGAGGCCAGCAGCCGCTACGAAGCCTACGAGACCGAGGACGGAGGCGAGACCTGGGTGCTTCTCGAGGCCAGCGCCAAGCCGTTTCCGCAAGACTCGCGTCCCGCGCCCACCGGCGACTACCGTCTGCGCGCCGATCGCACCACGGACGCCTACCGCATCGAGCGCCGCGCGCCCGCGGGTTGGGAGACCGCGGCCAGCTTCCTGGTGCGCGCCGGTGAGTGCCGCGAGCCCGATGCACCGCCGCGCCCCGAGCATGAAGCTCCAGCCAACGGCTCGGACGAAGGCGAATGATGAGCTACGATCCCATCGAGCTCGAGCTCTTCCGGAACCTGCTGGTCTCGGTCGCCGAAGAAATGGGAGCCGTGCTGCGCCGCACTTCCTATTCGGCCAACATCAAAGAGCGCCGGGATTACTCCTGCGCCGTCTACGACGCTCAGGGTGAGACCGTCGCTATGGGCGACCACATGCCCGTTCACCTGGGCGCCATGCCGCTCTCCGTCCGGAGCGTCATGAATACCTACCGGCTCGCGCCCGGCGACGTCGCCATCGTCAACGACCCCTTCGCCGGCGGCACGCACCTGCCCGACATCACCGCCGTCTCGGCCGTTTATATCGACGGCGTCGAAGGGCCGGCGTTCTATGTGGCGAACCGCGCCCATCACGCCGACGTCGGAGGCATGAGCCCCGGCTCGATGCCACTGGCGCGCGAGATCTATCAGGAAGGGCTGCGCATTCCGCCGGCGCTGCTGGTCCGGGGCGGGCGGCTGGACGAAGATCTGCTGCGGCTCATTCTCGCCAACGTGCGCACGCCGGAGGAGCGACGCGGCGACCTGCTGGCGCAGACGATGGCGATCCGCCGCGGCCAGGCGCGCCTGGCCGAGATCGCCGGGCGTTACGGAATCGAAACAGTCCGCCGTAACATGCGGGCCCTCCAGGACTACAGCGAGCGCATGATGCGAGCCGCGCTCGCGGCCCTTCCCGCGGGCAGCTACGCGTTCGAAGACTGGCTCGATGACGACGGCGTCTCGAAGCGGCCGGTTCGCATCGCGGTCCGCGTGACTATCGAGGGCCGCTCGGCGACGGTCGATTTCACCGGCTCCGATCCCCAGGCGCAAGGACCCGTGAACGCCAATTACGCCGTGGCCGTTTCGGCCGCCATGTACGTCTTCCGCTGCCTGGTGACCGGCGACGTGCCGTACACCGCCGGCCTGATGCGCCCTATCCGCGTCGTCGCGCCCGAAGGCAGCGTGGTGAACGCACGGCCTCCTGCGGCCATGGCGGCAGGAAACGTCGAGACCTCGCAGCGCATCGTGGACGTCCTGCTGGGCGCGCTGGCGGCTGCCGCTCCGGATCGCATCCCGGCTGCCAGTTCGGGCACCATGAACAACCTCAGTCTGGGCGGATGGGACCCCTTCCGCAACCGGCCCTTCGCCTACTACGAAACGGTCGCGGGAGGGATGGGCGCTTCGGCCGCGGCGGACGGCCTCAGTGCCGTGCACACTCACATGACCAACAGTTGGAACACGCCCGCCGAGGCGCTCGAGCACCAGTACCCGATGCGCGTGCGCGCCTACCGCATCCGCAGCGGCTCCGGCGGCGCGGGCCGTCAACGCGGCGGAGACGGCATCGTGCGCGAGCTCGAATTGCTGGCACCCAGCCAGCTCACGCTTCTCTCGGACCGGCGGAAGCGGGGCCCTTACGGCCTCGCCGGGGGCAAGCCGGGCAAGCCCGGCCGCAACTCGCTCCTGCGCCGCGGACGCGCCATCGGCCTTCCCGGAAAGTGCGTCATCGAAGCGCGCGCCGGCGATGTGCTCCGCATCGAGACGCCGGGCGGTGGCGGATACGGCGATCCGTTATGATGGAGCATTCGGGAGGCCCTTTGAGCTCAGCCGCAGATTCCGCCGCCGTCGCAGCGCGTCAGGCAGCCGCCCGCCACAAGGGAATTGCGCTTGTGGTGGTCTGCACGGCTCTCGGCGCGGCCGGACAGGTCCTCATCAAAACCGGCGCCGAACGGCTGGTTCACCCGAACCTGTGGACCACTTTTCTCAGCTTCTTCACCGTCCCGCCGCTATTTGCCGGCTATTGCCTCTACGCGCTGATGACCGTGATCTTCATCTTCGCGCTGAAGGACGGCGAGCTTTCCGTCCTTTACCCGATCATTTCCCTGACCTACGTGTGGGTGGCGGGCCTTTCGGTCTGGTTCTTCCACGACACGCTCAACTGGGCGAAGCTGACCGGCATCGTGATCATCGTGACCGGCGTTGCGGCGTTGGGAAAGGACGCGCACAAATGAAGACGCCCGTCTCGTCCATGGTGCTGGTGCTGGTCGCCTCGTTTCTCGGCTCGATCGGCGCGGCGTACCTGAAGGCCGGCGCCGCGAAGCTCCACGGAGGCCTGCGCTACCTGTTTCTCAACGTGAAGCTGGCGGTCGGAGTGCTGCTGTTTCTCGGCTCGTCCGTTTTCTACGTGCTCGGCGTGAAGCACGGCCAGCTCAGCGTTCTGTATCCCCTGGTGTCGCTCAGCTACATCTGGGCGCTGGTCTGGGCCCGTCTCTTCCTCAACGAGCGCTTCACGCGCAGCAAGCTCGTCGGCCTCTGCCTGATCCTGCTCGGGATTCTGTTTGTGGGGATCGGGAATCGGTAGGGGGGCGCCAAGATCGAGCCGGACCCTGCGCCAGAAGTGAGGCTTCAAGTGAGTAAGGTCAGCGTGCTGCCTCTTGTCGTACTGGTCTCGCTTGGTACCCTCGACGCCGAATCTGTGTGCGGGACTGAACGGCCGGCGGTCATGTCAATCACTGTGGACATGACGCTCAAAGATGTCCAGAGGAGGATGGGGCCGGGAACCCTAACGGCCCGCGCGCCTGACCCCGATGCAGACTGGCAGTACCACTACTCGTGGAGGCACGGTTCGGCACGCATCGACGCGGTCCTCGATCGGGACCTGAAGGTCGCGATGGTCAGTATCTCCTCCCGCGTCCAGGCGACGGTGCTCGACAAGGTGATGCTTAACCGTGACACGGTGGAGAGCGTCGAACGAAGGCTCGGACCACCCGTTGCCAAGATCGGGCCAGCGTATGGCGAAGGGGAATACGCTTTCTATTCGCTAGTTTATCGGTGCGGAACCGAGGGCGACGAAGTGCAACTGATGACTCAGCTGGAGTGCAAGCGCCCAGACATGGAAGCATGTTTGTCCGAGAGGCTTTTCCTCGGCAGGCCGATTGTGAAGGTGGCCATACGTAGGCGGCCCAAAATGTGACGTATCGCGGGGATGCGGGTGGGTGCGCGACATAGAAGTGCAAGTCACGCCGCGCGGCGGGCCTCCCAGTAGTCCTCGAACCGGCCGTTGAGCTGGCAACAGCGCAGAGACAGGATGGCGTTGGCCCCGCGCACCGTCCAGAACATCCCCGAGCGCTTGAGACGCGCCCCGACGACCGTCTTGCAGCCGGCCTCGATCACTCCCGACCCGACAAACAGGTGCTGCCCCCGGAACTTGGGGTAGCGCATGCGCTCGGTGTTGGTCTCGAAGTAATCCGCTTCGGTGCGAATCTTCTCGGCCACCTCCGGATTCGCCGTCTCGATGGACCGCAGCGCCAAGACCAGCTTTTCGATCTTTCCGTGGTCGAGCCGGCGCTTCTGGACCCGGATCCAGCGCTTCTGCTGGAGTTCGTCATTGGGGTACAGCTTGCGCACCAACTCCCACAGATGCTGGCGAGCATGATACAGATCGACGATCTGAACGGCGCCGGGAAAGTGCTGTTGCGCCAGGTTCCAGATCCATTCCGCTCCGTCCCCCAGCACGACCTTCTTCTTCGCGCGGCTCCAGCCGCGCTTCCAGACCTCCAGGTAGAGGCGCTTGCCAAACTCCTCCGCCGTTTCAATCGCCCCCACGTATGTAGTCGTATCCGGGTCGCGAATGGCGTAGCCTTCTTTATCCCATCGGGTCTGCGTGAACACGCAGCCTAGCTTGACCTCCCGCGTGTGAGCCGGTTCTCCTGCTTGCTTACCCTGCCGGCCCAGGGTCTCTTTCTTCACCACTGGCACCCCGGTTCCGTCTAGTTCCACGTACAGAACCCGAATCGGCTTTCCCACGGCCAAGGGCAGATCCAACTGCACGGCCTTGCCGATCTCCGCCCGCTCCCGCCGGCCGATATCTTCTCCCACTGTCTCCGCAGTGCGTTCCACGCCCTTGGCCGTCACGTCCAGGCCGGCCAGCAGTTTCATCTGCTGGCGGCCGTGGTCGAAGGGCAGTTCCTGACCTACTGCCGCCTGCATGCGGCGCACGCCGGGAGAGAACTCCGTATCTTCGACGTCGAGTTCCACATCGGCGGGAAACTGGCCGGTGTGGCAGTGCGAGCACAGGTAGTAGGGGCGTGACACTTCCACCGGTCCTACCGCCGTCAGCACCGGTTTGGAGCGCAACCCGCGGTATCGAGTCGAGTGCCCGCAGCGGCACGGAAGGCGCCGCCGATCGGCAGCCGGAGCGGGAAACTGCAGCAACTCGGTGAGCGCTGCGGCTCCGACGTGATGCAGGGCCGAACGCACCAGCATCTCGACCGCCTCCAAGTCCATACGGCCGGTCTTGCGCCGGCCCGCAAAGACGACTCGTAAGAGGTGATCTACTTCGCGCGCGGCTTCCTGGAGGATCGTTTCGGCCGTTTTTTTTCCAGGGGAGTCAACGTTTCCTCGACCGGTCGCGCGCGGCAGATCTCTTCATTCACCTCCAGAAGCTGGCCGCTCAGCTCTCGGAAATGGTGATACTCGGCGATCTCTCGCTGCGCCTTGGCGAGCCCGGCGGGCGACGCAAAAGTCTCTGTGATGGTCCTGCCATCCCGCTTCCGCGTCAGGCGATAGAAGGGACCGTGGCCGGCGGCGCCGGGGCGGTGACAGCGGCAGTTCGGGTTTCCGCAGCGGCCGCCGGTACTGGTGATGGATCCAGCCCGCATATCGCTCAAGTGGGCCACTTCGGATTGAATGGCGGCGCGACGGGTTTCCAGCTCAGTGAGGGAGTGGGACATAGGCCTCCAGGCCTAGCGTATCACTACGCTAGGTTTCGCGCTACAAAAAAGAAACCGCTTCAGTCTGCACTTCTATGTCGCGCACCCGATGCGGGTTGACCACCACGGCGGCCGTGTGTTAGCTTGATTGTTCGGCGGATCTCTCGCATTTCGTTTGCGTTCCCGATAGACACCCGATGGATGAATTGTTCCGCTCGCTTGGCGCTTTATTCCTGAAGGCCATTCCCACGTTTCTGCTGGTGGTCGCGCTTCATTTCTATCTCAAGCGCATGTTCTTCGGGCCCATGGCCCGCGTGCTCGAGGAGCGCTATAACGCGACCGAAGGCGCCCGGAAAGCGGCCGAGGAAAGCCTTGTGAAAGCGACCGAAAAGGCGGCGGAATATGAAGCCGCGCTGCGCGCCGCCCGGAACGATATTTATCGGGAACGGGAAGAGGCTCGCCAGAAGTTGCGGCAGGAACAGGCGAGCGCCGTCGCCGAGGCCCGATCGAGCGCGGAGGCCGCGGTCAAAAAGGCCAGCCAGCAATTGGCCGGCGAGCTCGCCGCCGCCAAGCAGTCCCTATCGCTCCAGACCGATTCTCTGGCGAACCAGATCGCCGATTCCGTACTGCACGGGAGAGTGGCTTGAAACGCGTCCTGAGTACGATCTTCGCGGCACTGGTAGTCGCTTCTGCAGTCGCGGCCGCGCAGGAGGCAAAGGGCCAGGCGGAGGCGCCGGACACCCTGATGCCGTGGAAGGTGGCGAACTTCGCGGTGCTGGCAGGCGCGCTGGGGTACTTCATCTATAAGAAGGGCGGGCCGTTTTTCGCCGCGCGCGGCGAGGGGATCCGGCGCGGACTGGAAGATGCCGCCAAGGCGAACAAGGAAGCCCAGGCGCGTTACGCCGAAATGGAACGGCGCCTGGCGAATCTGGGCGCAGAGATCGAGAAGCTGAAAGAGCGAGCCTGCCAGGAATCCGGCGGCGAGGTGGAGCGGATGCGCGCCCAGACCGCGAGGGAGTTGCAGAAGATCCGCGAGCAGACCCAGCAGGACGTCGGCGCGCTGGCAAAGGCGGCCCGCCAGGAGCTTCGGACCTACGCGGCCGAACTGGCGGTGAGCCTGGCGGAGAAACGCATTCGGGAGCGGTTGACCCCGGATTCGGAGAAGGCGCTTCTGGGCGGGATGCTACGGGACCTGGACCGGCGCTCGAAAGCACAGCCATCGGGGGTTTCCTGATATGCCCCGGGCCCTGGCCTTCCGTTACGCGCGCGCCCTGGCGGACCTGGTCCTAGCCCCCGGCGCGGGCGTGGATCCGCAAAGCGTGACGGCAGAGATCGAATTGTTCGAGCGGACGCTGGTGGAGTGCCCGGATCTGAAGGTCGCGCTGGAATCGCCTACCGTGGCGCCGGCTCGAAAGCGGGCGGTGGTGGGGCGGCTGGCCGAGTTGCTGCCGCTCACGAGCTTGATGCGGCGGTTCCTTTTCGTGCTGATCAATCACCGGCGGGTGAACCTGATCGGCGATGCCGGCGAAGCGTTTCAGGCGGTGATCGACGAACGGACGGGCATTGTGCGCGCGGACGTGGTTTCGGCGCGGGTGCTCGGCACGGACGAGCGCGGCCGAATCCTGGCCACGCTGGGGCGGCTGACCGGCAAGCAGGCGCGCGCGGATTTCCGGGTGGAACGGGATTTGATCGGCGGCGTGATGGCGCGCATCGGCTCGACGGTATACGACGGCTCGATCCGCGGGCAGCTGCGGGGATTGAAGAAGCGGTTGGAAGGTGTGGCGTCATAGCCCGCACCCAAAGGGTTCAGCATGGCTCAAATACGGGCAGATGAAATCGAGCGGGTCCTCCGCGAAGAGATTCAGAATTACGATCAGGCGGTCGAGGTTTCCGAGGTTGGATCGGTGATCTCGGTCGGCGACGGCATCGCGCGCATCTACGGCCTGGAGAAGGTGATGGCGGGCGAGCTGATCGAGTTCCCACACGGCGTGGCCGGCATCGCGCTGAACCTGGAGGAAGACCAGGTGGGCGCCGTGCTACTGGGTGAATGCGCCGAAATCAAGGAAGGCGACGAGGTGCGGCGGACCGGCCGCATCATGTCCGTGCCGGTGGGCGAAGCGCTGGTGGGGCGCGTGGTGAACGCGCTCGGCCAACCGATCGACGACAAGGGCCCGATCCAGACCAGCAAGTTCAGCGCCATCGAGCGGCTGGCGCCGGGCGTGGTGGACCGCCAGCCCGTAAAGGAACCGCTGCAGACGGGCCTCAAGGCGATCGACAGCATGATCCCTATCGGCCGCGGGCAGCGCGAGCTGATCATCGGCGACCGGCAGACCGGGAAGACGGCCATCGAGCTCGACACGATCATCAATCAAAAGGGCGGCGACGTGACGTGCATCTACGTCGCCATCGGCCAGAAGCGCTCGACGGTGGCGCAGGTGGTCAAGACGCTCGAAGAGCACGGCGCGATGGAATACACCATTGTGGTGGCTGCGACGGCTTCCGACCCCGCCCCGATGCAGTACATCGCTCCCTATGCCGGCTGCGCCATGGGCGAGTATTTCCGCGATTCCGGCCGCCACGCGCTGTGCCTTTACGACGACCTTTCGAAGCACGCCGCGGCGTACCGCGAGATCTCGCTGCTGCTGCGGCGGCCGCCAGGACGCGAGGCGTACCCGGGCGACGTGTTCTATCTCCATAGTCGCCTGCTGGAGCGGGCGGCGAAGCTCTCCAACGAGCTGGGCGGCGGATCGCTGACCGCGCTGCCGATCATCGAGACGCAGGCGGGCGACGTTTCGGCGTACATCCCGACCAACGTCATTTCGATCACGGACGGCCAGATCTACCTGGATGGCGACCTGTTCAACTCGAACGTGCGCCCTGCCATCGACGTGGGTCTTTCGGTGAGCCGCGTGGGCGGCAACGCGCAGATCAAGGCCATGCGGCAGGTGGCGGGAACCTTGCGGCTGGAGCTGGCGCAATACCGCGGCCTGGCGGCTTTCGCTCAATTCGGATCGGACCTGGATAAGGTCTCGATGGCGCAGTTGAATCGCGGCCGGCGGCTGACCGAGGTTCTCAAGCAGCCCCAATACCAGCCATTGCCGGTGGAGAAGCAGATCCTGATCCTGTTCGCCGGCGCCAACGCCTACCTGGACGACCTGCCGGTGGAAGAGTGCCGGAAGTTCGAAAGCGGGCTGATGCAGTTCGTCGAGAACGGGCACCCCGGTCTGTTGCAGCGCATACGCGAGGAGAAGAAGCTCGACGACGCGCTGCGGACCGATTTGCAGTCGGCGTTGAACGATTTCAAAGAGAGGTTCATGAGCGAGCGGCACGCTGAAGCAGCCACGCCGGCCCGGAGCTGAACCGATGCCCAGTCTGATCGATCTGCGGCGGCGCATACGCTTTTTCAAGAGCACGCAGCAGGTCACCAAGGCGATGAAGATGGTGTCGGCGGCGAAGCTCCGCCGGGCGCAGGACCGCGCCATCGCCTCGAGGCCTTACGCGGCCATGTTCCGCCAGGTATTGGCCGATCTGGCCGGCGCCGTGGCGGGCGACGAGAGCGTGGCGGCGCATCCGCTGCTGGCCCGGCGGCCGGAAAAGAAGATCCTGCTGGTGCTGTTGACGGCCGACCGCGGTCTGGCCGGCGCTTTCAATACCAACCTGTTCAAGGCGGCGCACCAATTCATCGCCGAGCACGCTCAGGCCACGGTGCAACTGAACCTGGTGGGACGCAAGGGACGCGATTTCTGGCGCAAGCGCCAGGCCAACATTCTGGCCGAGCGCATCGGCATCTCGGAGAAGCCGGGGTTCGCCGACGCGGCGGCGGTGGCGCACGAAGTGGCCGATTGCTTCGAGCGGGGAGAGGCCGATTCGGTCTACCTGCTCGGCAACGAGTTCAAGAGCATTCTCTCGCAGAAGCTGTCGCTGGTGCGCTTGCTGCCGGTGGAATTACCGGCCGGGCCCACGGGTGCGGATTACATTTATGAGCAGCCTCCGGCCGAGCTGCTCGGATCGCTGCTGCCGCGCTATGTCGAGATTTCTATCTACCATGCCATGTTGGAATCGGCGGCGGCGGAACTGGCGGCGCGCATGACGGCGATGGAAGCGGCCACGCAGAACGCCGGGGAGTTGATCGACAAGCTGACGCTGCACATGAACCGCGTGCGCCAGGCGAGCATTACGAAGGAACTGATCGAAGTTGTGAGCGGCGCGGCGGCGGCGCAGGAATAGGTTTCGGGAGGCAATCGACAATGGCGACAGAGAACGGCGCGCAACGCTCGGCGGGAGTCAGCGTCGGCCGCGTGATTCAGGTGGCCGGGCCCGCGGTGGACATACAATTCGCGGAGGGTCAGATCCCGGTCATCAACACGGCGATTCGGATCACGAGCGAAGGCTTCGTCGCGCCGACGCCGATCGACATTATCGCCGAGGTGGCGCAGCACATCGGAGAGGGCCGCGTGCGCACCATAGCGCTGCAGCCCACCGATGGCCTGGTGCGCGGCATGAAGGCCGAGAGCCTGGGCCATCCCGTCGAAGTGCCGGTAGGCCGCGAGGTGCTGGGCCGCGTGATCAACGTGATCGGAGAGCCGGTGGACCGCATGGGTCCGCTCAACGCCAAGAAGTACGCTCCTATCCACCGCGAGGCGCCCTCGTTCGAGGAGCAGTCCACCGAATTGCAGGCGTTCGAGACCGGCATCAAAGTCATCGACCTGCTGGAGCCCTACCTGCGCGGCGGCAAGATCGGCCTGTTCGGCGGCGCCGGCGTCGGCAAGACCGTCATCATCATGGAGCTCATCAACAACATCGCGATGAAGCACGGCGGCATCTCGGTGTTCGGCGGCGTGGGCGAGCGCACGCGCGAGGGCAACGACCTGTGGCTTGAGATGCAGGAATCGGAGGTCATCAATCCTCACGACTACACGAAATCGAAATGCGCGCTGATTTACGGGCAGATGACGGAGCCGCCCGGCGCGCGCCTGCGGGTCGGCCTTTCGGCGCTCACTGTGGCGGAGTACTTCCGCGACGAAGAAGGGCAGGACGTGCTGCTCTTCATCGACAATATTTTCCGTTTCACGCAGGCGGGCTCGGAGGTTTCGGCGCTGCTAGGCCGCATGCCTTCCGCGGTGGGATATCAGCCCAACCTGGCGACGGAGATGGGCGAGCTGCAGGAGCGCATTACCTCGACGAAAAAGGGGTCGATCACATCGGTACAAGCCATCTACGTGCCGGCCGACGATTACACCGATCCGGCGCCGGCCACCACCTTCGCGCACCTGGACGCGACGACAAATCTGTCGCGCGAGATCGTCCAGTTGGGCATTTACCCGGCGGTGGATCCACTGGCTTCCACCTCGCGCATCCTCGATCCGCGCATCGTGGGCGAGGCTCATTACGCAGTGGCACAGCAGGTCAAGCAGGTCCTGCAACGCTACAAGGAGCTTCAGGACATCATCGCGATCCTGGGCATCGACGAGCTCTCCGACGACGACAAGGTGATCGTGGCGCGGGCGCGCAAGCTGCAGAAGTTTCTCTCGCAGCCCTTCTTCGTAGCCGAGCAATTCACCGGATTGCAGGGCAAGTACGTGAAGCTCGAGGATACGATCCGCGGCTTCAAAGAGATCGTCAACGGCAAGCACGACGAGATCCCGGAGCAGGCTTTCTATATGCAGGGGACCATTGAGGACGTGCTGCAGCGCGCCGAGCAGTTGAGGGCGACGGCGTAATTTTATGGCGGACACGTTTCTGCTCGAAGTGGCGACGCCGGAGCGGCTGGTGGTGAGCGAGAACGTCAGCGAAGCGCAGATCCCGGCGGCGAGCGGTTACGTGGGCATTCTGCCCGGCCATGCCAACCTGCTCTCCGAGTTGGGCGCGGGCGTGCTGAGCTACACGGCGGCGGGCCATCCCCGTTCCCTCCGCGTGGACGGCGGCTGGGTCGAAATCTCGAACGACCGCGCGCGCGTGCTGGCGAGCGTGGCGGAGAGAGCGGAGTAGCCGCTCAGCTTTCCTGGGCGCGGAAGCGGAATAGCGAAAACTTGGACGGCCGCGGCGTTTCGGTCTGCTTGCCGGTGAGCTTGGCCGAGAACTGCGCGATCCGTTTCCCGTAGTCGCACTTCGGCGTCATGAGCCGGCCCGACGAGTGAGCCTCGGCAATCTCAGCGCTGTCGCTGAGAAAAACCGCCGTCGCGGGAAGGCCGATCATGTTCTTCAGGTCGTCGAGGGAAAGCACCTGCTCCTTCTGGACCCTGCTCACCAGCACCTTCAGCCTCTCTTTGGAATAGCCGATATCGACGAGCCTCTGGATGACCCTGCGGGTCTGAAGCAGCGAAGCCACCTCCGGCGTGGAGACCAGGTAGACCGTATCCAGATCTTCGAGCAGCGCCACCGAAAGGGGCGTGAGGTGCGCAGCCAGATCCGCCACCACCCAATCGTACTGAGAGCGCGCGAATCGCAGGACCTCGACGAAACCGCGCACGCCGGACTGGCCGCCGAGCGGAATCTCGGCCGGCGCGGCGAGCACATCGAGCTGCGGCTGAACGGTGGAGACGAAGCCCCTCCACAGACTCGCATCCATGCGGCCCAGATTGTGCACGGCGTCGAGGATGGAGTAAGAGCTGTTGGTCCCGAACCAGAAGCCGGCCATCCCCGCCTGGAGGTCGAAATCCAAAAGGCCGACCTGGCCGGCGCCGGAGCGGCGCAACTCCGCGGCCACGTGGCAGGCGATTGTGGTGGCGCCGCATCCGCCGGTGGCGGCGAGGAATCCCACCGCCGTAGCCGACCGGCGGCGCATCTCGCTCTGCATCTTCTCATTCTCGATGGCGCGGACCGCGTCGCGCAGCGCTTTTTCGTTAATCGGCGGCCAGAGAAACTCCCGCGCACCGAGGCGCAGCGCGGCCAGGATGGCATCCGGCTCGCCCAGGCTGTGGACCGCGATCACCGCGACCGGCGCGTCGAGCGACTTGAGATCCGCCATCACCGCCGGCGTTTCGGGCCGGCTGAAGTCGAGTACCAGCAGGTCGGGGTTGGTGGATTCGATCAGATGCGCCTGCCCGGCGGCGTCTTCGACGGCGAAGGCGATCCGAACGCCCAGGTTCTGCAGAGAATCGACGACTTGCTTCCGGAATTTGGAACCGGTGACGACGACGCCGGCGCTGATCATTGGGCTTCAACCTCCTGTGGGGCACCGGCGCGGGGCAGCCGAACGGTGAACGTCGTGCCCTCCCCAGCGGCGCATCGGAAGGCGAGAGAGCCTCCCAAATACCGTTCCGTGACTAGCCTGGCAAAGTAGGCTCCGTATCCCCGTCCGGGCGCTTTGGTCGAGAAGGACCGGGAGAAGGCCTGAAGCTGCACGGATCGCGTCATCTCGCCCGGATTATGGACGCTGAACTCGACGTGCGACCCGGAGACGCCGAAGCTGGCGCCGACTGCGCCTTCCGGCGGCGCGGCCTGGATCGCGTTGAGCAGGATCTCGCGAAGCGCCTTCCGCGCCAGGTAGGGATCGGTCTCGACCGCGGCGTCTTCGGAGGGCCAGCTCAACCGGACATCCAAACCGCCGGCCGCCTCCGACAGCAGATCGCGAGCCGAGACCCCGCAACGCGTGACCGCGAGTTGACCGGCTTCGGCGTGGACAAGCTCGCTATGCGAGCGAACCAGCTCCGCCAATCGCTTGGACGTGGATTCGAGCAGGTGCAACGCCTGCCGGCGCGCTTCGGGCGGAGTGGCGTCGTCCGTAGCGGCGCGCGTGAGCGCCTCGATCTCGTTTGCCAGAGCCATCGCCTGCGGCAGCGTGTCGAGTTCCAGCCGCTCGCGCACCACGCGATCCGCCGCGCTCGAGAGCGACACCAGGGTCAAGCGCTGGCCGGAGACTTCAACGGGCGCGGCCGAGACCTGTAGTTCTATCGGCCCGCTCCCTCCTGCGGCGCGGCGCACCATCAGGCACATCTGCGTTTGTGCATAGCCGAATTGCGCGTCCATAATGGCGCGAAGCGATCCGCACACCGCGCAGTGCGGAGTGGTCCCGCATCCCGCCTCCATGGCGTGAACGCATTCGAGGATCTCCCCGGACCGCAGCCCGAGCAACTCCTCGACGTCGTCCGCTCCGGCGAATTCCACGAGCCGGCGGTTGGCCACCACGAGCTGCCGCTGGTGGTTGATCAGCATGGCCATCGAGGGGATGGCGTCGAGCACGTGCTGGAGCAGCGGAACCGCCGCCAGAACATCCGCCTGCGCCTGAACGCCAGCGGCGGGCGCACGCTCGTTCAGCGGAAGGGGGACACCATTTTGAATTTGCTGCACAATATTCAAGATGCCACCGAATGTGACTTGGATGCGGCATAAAGGGCGTTCGCCCGAGTGTCCGAAGTTTGGCGAGTACTAACAGTACTACGCGAGAGGAAGGTCTACGAAGAACGTGACGCCCTCGGCATCGCTCGAGCGGAACCGGACCGTCCCATTGAGATAGCGCTCCGCGATCAGCTTCGCGAAGTACGTTCCGTATCCGCGGCCGCGTCCCTTGGTGGAGAACGCGCGCTCGAAAACCTGGAGCTCGACTTCGCGCGACATCTCGCCTTCGTTCCCGATTCGAAACTCCACCCGGCCCTCCCCCGGTTGGCAATCGACCGCGATGGCGCCGCCCGGAGGCGTAGCTTCCAGGGCGTTGAGCACCAGCTTCTCCAACACGCGGCGCGCCAGGACGGGATCCGTCTGGAGGCTGGCGTCCGTGGCGTGCGGATCGAACCGTATGCGGCGCCCCCCGGCCGCCGGATGATATTCGAACTCGCGGGCGGTGTCGCGCAGAATCTCGAGCGCGGAAGCGGGGCGGCGTTCCACCTTCAGCTCCCCGGCTTCGGCGGAGGCGAGTTCGGCGTGCTCGCGCATCAGCGTGGCGATCTGGCGCGAAGCCGCGGCCATCAGGCCGATGGTCTTCTCGCGTCCTTCCGGCTGCATGGCGGGAGAGGAGAGACTCGCGGCCAGGACTTTCATCTCGAGCGCGAGCTCGACTGCCTGCGGGATGGCCGATTCTTCGAGCCACTGCCGGCGCAGGCGATCGGAGATATCCCTGGCGCAGACGATCAGGAACTTGTCGCCGCCCAGCTCGACGGGCGCGGCCGAAATTTCCAAATCGAGTTGCTCCTCGCCCTTCCCGGTCCGCCGCACCAGCCGGCAAACCTGGCTCTGGGCGAGTCCGAATTGGGCCGTCATGATGGCTTGAAGCGCCCCGCAGACCGTGCAGTGCTCCGTGCTGCCGCAGCCGCCGGAGGATTCCATGGCGTGCACGCACCGTAGGATTTCGCCGGGGCGGAAGCCGCACAGCTCATCGATGCCGGTGGCGCCGGCGAACTCGACGAAGCTGTGGTTGGCGAGAACCACCTGCCGCTGGCGGTTGAGCACCATCGCCATAGTGGGCAGGCCGTTCAGAATGCGCTGGAGCGAAGGAATCGCCTGCAGAACGGCGGCCTGGGCCTCGATCTGGGCGGCGCTCGACCGCTCGCTCGCCGGTAGCGGAAAAAGCTGCATTGGCAAACCATGATACAACGGCCGGGCCGCAGCGCCTATTCCACGGCATATACTGGTATTGCACGCCGGCGCGGACGAACGCGCCAACTTCAAACGGAGGAGTTCTCGTGCAAATCGTCAGCCTTGTGTGGGGCGTTCTGGCGTTCCTCGGCATGATGATCGCGTTCCTGCCCTATCTCGGCCCTCTGAACTGGTTCAATGTCTTCTTTGCCGGAGTGGGCGTCGTCCTGAGCGTCATCGCGCTTGTAACCGCGAAGCCGTGGAATCGGGGCATTGCCATTGTGGCGGTGGTCGCAAACGGCGTCGCCACCGTTATCGCCGTCGTCCGCCTGATCTTCGGAGTAGGCGGTCTGTAGACGGCTCGGCGGTCACGGCGGCGGGCTATAATTTGAACGGGAAGTTTAAACGCGATGTACAACACTGCCGTCCTCGCGCTCTCAGTACCGCTGCTCCTGTCCGCCTCCGCCAAGCCGACGCCGACACCGGTGGCGCAAGCGGCAAACAAATCGGTCGCAATTTCCGCAACGCTCTACGACGGGAAGGACGCCGTTCGCGAGCAGTTAGGAGCGGAACTCGGCCCCACGTTCATCGTAGTCAAGGTCGAGCTGACCCCCCAGGGCCCCAAGCCGCTGGCGATCGACCGCGACGATTTCCTGCTGCGAAGCTACAACAACGGGCAGAAATGCCAGCCCTTCGCCCCCAGCCAGATCGCCGGCCGCAGCTCGCTGTCCGTCGTTCCGGTCGGCGGCGGAGACACCAGAACCGAACGCGCCAGTCCAACCTTCGGTATTCCTGGCCTTGGGCGCGCGCCCGGCAATTCGCCCGCTGTCGGCAATTCCACATCGGGGCATACGACGGTGGAGACGCGGACCAACGACGACGCGGCGAACAAGAAGGAAGATCCGATACTGGCCGTCCTCGAAGCGAAGGTGCTGCCCGAAAAGCCTATCTCCGGGCCGGTTTCCGGCTTGCTCTATTTCTCACTGGACGGCAAGCACAAGCCCAAGGACCTGGCCTTGCAGTACAAGACGCCGGCGGGCCTTCTGACCCTGACCTTCCACTGAAGGAGCGCGCTCAGCTCTGCGGCGCTGCGACGGATTCAATCGTCAGCGTGTCGCCTTTGACGCTGCCGGTGACCGTCACCTTCTCCACAATCCGGTCGCCGACTTTGTCGGGATTGGCCACCTTGTAGGTCTTGCCATCGCTTGTGACGAAGATCGGCGCCACGCCGCTCTTGATGCATTGCCGGGCGCAGGCCGCGGCGGAGCCATCGGTGTGTTTGCACTTGCTGCACGTAAACACGCCGGTCAGTTCTTCAGCGAAAGCGTTCAGCGAGAATAACGCAAGGCCCAGAATTGAAGCAGTCAGAAGTCGTTTCATCTTTCCCCCTATAAGTCTTGCCCCACGCGCCCACTATAGGCCAGAGCGGCGGCACGGTGCAACTCAGCCGTACAACTCAACCGTATAATGACTCACATGTCCGATGAATTGAAGGGCGACGCGGCCGAGGTGGCGCGGCATTACGACCGATACGCGACGGCCGAGGCCGCACGGCTCGAGCGATTCTGCCCCGTGGAATACGCCATCACGCGCCGCTACCTGGCCCGCTTCGTGCCGGAGGGCGCCGAGGTTGCCGAGGTTGGCGTCGGCGCCGGACATTACTCCGAGTTCCTCGCCCGCCGCGCCTCGCGGCTGCATCTGGTGGACGTTTCGGAAAACCTCCTACGCGCTGCCGAGGAGCGCCTGAGGGCGGCCGGACTCGCGCCGCAGATCGCCGGCATTCACCGTGCCTCCGCAACCGCGCTGCCGCTCGCCGGGGCCAGCCTCGACGCCGTGCTTCTGCTTGGCCCGCTCTATCACCTGCGTGAGATGGAGGACCGCGAGAAAGCTGTCGAGGAAGCCGCGCGCACCCTCCGGCCGGGAGGCATCGTGCTCGCCGCCGGCATCAACCGCATCACCTTTTTGCGCGACATGTTCCGTTCCCCGGACGCGTTTTCAGCGGCGTTTTTTGGCGATGGCCTCGCGGATGCCGGGCGCGCTTTCGGCCGCGAGCTGGGGCAAGGCGGATTCGTCGCGCAGTACCTCGCCACCGGCAATCTCGACCCGCAACACGCACCGCCCATCGGCTATGCGCACCTGACGACGGCGGCCGAATTCCACGAGCTCCTCGCCGCGCGATTCGAAGAACTGGCGCTGGTTGGGGCTGAGTCGTTCACCGCCCCATGGCAGGATCTGTTCGCGGCGAAGCCGTCCGCAGAGAAAGACGCGTGGATCGACCTCGTCGAGGAAACTGGCGCCACGCCCGAAGGCCTGGCGTACTCCGATCACTTCTTGTTCGCCGGCCGCAAACCTTAGTTCGGGCTCCCCAGCACGCCCAGCGACCGCATCCAATCCATGGCGCGCGCGGGCCAAGTGGTGACCGTGAGCGGCGATGGCCGCAGCCCGTAGCCATGCCCTCCCGCCGGGTACAGGTGCATTTCCACCGGGACCTTGGCCGCCTTCAGCGCGGCGTAGTAAGTCAGGCTGTTCTCGACACGGACGGGATCGTCCTCGGTCTGCACGATGAAGGTGGGCGGCGCGCCCGCGACCACTGCGAACTGCCCTCCCAACTTGTCATCGCGCATCAATCCACCGGGATAGATCAGCACCGCGAAGTCCGGCCGGCAACTGGCGTCGTCCGCCGCGTCCACGCGGTCGTAGGTTCGCTTCTCGAAGTTATTGCTGATGGCGGCGGCGAGGTGCGCCCCCGCGGAGAACCCCAGCACGCCGATGCGCGCCGGATCGATCCCCCACTCCTTCGCGCGCGTCCGAACCATCCCCAGCGCTCGCTGTGCATCCTGCAGCGGCGCGGCGTAGGGCGGCCGGCCTTCGCGTGCGGGCACGCGGTACTTCACCAGAACGCAGGCGATGCCCGTCGAATTCAGCCATTCGCAGACCTCTGTGCCCTCCAGGTCGATTGCCAGGATGTGGTACGCGCCGCCCGGAAACACCAGGACCGCCGGCGCCCTCGCGCTGGCTTTCGGCGCCGGATACACGGTCAGCGTGGGCGAGGAAACGTCGGTGATCCGCGCGACCCTCCGGCCCGCGACCATTCTGTCTTTGCCGGTTGTCGCGTCGTGCTCCGGCCCAAGGATCGCCTTGTCGCCAGGAGGCGTCCCGGGCCACAGCGGGATTGGGCCGATGGGCGCTCCCTCGGCCGCGAGCGCGCTCAGACCGAAAAGAAACAAGGATGGAAATCGTAGCATATCGCTCACAAGCATAACTCAGACGAAAGGAATCCGGCCGCGGCGGCATTTCCCCGGCAAGGAGAAACACCGTGAAACTTACAGCAACCTGTCTTGCCGCGCTGGCGGCCATCGCCGGCGTCGCGCACGCTGCCGAACTTCGGCTGGGCGGCCCGTTTACGCACGACAACCTTTCCATCTACGTGGTCCTCGGGCAGGACCGCTTTCAGAAACACTACCTGACATTGGCCGAGGCCCTGGAGCAGCACAAAGCCGCGGTCTACGAGACGGGCAGTGTTCATGTGCTCGAAGTCCGGAACCTGTCCGGCCAGGATCTGTACATACAGTCCGGCGACATTGTGAAGGGCGGCAAGCAGGACCGCGTTCTCGAGGACGACATCATCGTCCCGGCCTCCTCCGCCAAAGTGGATGTGTCCGTCTTCTGCGTGGAGCACGGCCGCTGGACCCAGCGCGGCGCAGAATCCGCGGGCTCCTTCGGCTCCTCGAACAATGCGGCCGCCTCGCCCGCCATGAAGCGCGCCATCATGGACAAGGCCGACCAGAGCGCTGTTTGGGCGCAAGTGGCCAAGGACCAGGAGACGCTCTCCGCCAAGCTCGCCGCCCCCGTACAATCGCGAACTTCGCCTTCGAGTTACCAGCTCGCGATCGAATCGCCCAAGCTGCAAGACAAGGTGGTCGCGTTCAAGAAGGAGCTTGCCGGCCTGGCCGACAAGTTTCCGGACGCCCTGGGTTACGTGGCGGCCGTGAACGGCAAGGTGACCACGGCCGACGTTTACGCCACGCACGAGTTGTTCCGCAAACTCTGGCCGAAGCTGCTGGCGTCTTCCGCGATCGAGGCCGTCTCGTCGGCGACGCCTGGGGCTCACTTCGATCCTCCGCCCATGGCCGACGTGCGGGCGGCCGCTACCGGCCGGGGTGCGCGCGTCACCGAAGACCGCCAGATCAACACGCGGACCGGCGGTGTGAAGGCGGATCTGCCGCAAGGCCTGATCTTCGAAACCAGCGACACGGAGGCGCCCGCCGGTCCTCCGCTTCACCGCAGCTATGTTACTAACTAGGCCGGCGTGTGGGGCAGGCTTCCGGCTTGCCCCACTTACTCCACCGCGAACTCGGCTGAGAGCGGCAGATTAACCGACGAATCGCCCACGCGGACGATGAACCGGCCGGCATCCACCGTCCAGTCGTGCTTACTAACATCCCAGTAAGCGAACGACCGCCGGTCGAGCGCTATGGAGACGTGCCTGGTCTCCCCAGGCCGCAACTCCACGCGCGCAAATCCCTTCAGCTCCTCGAACGGCCGCAGCACCTTGGCGCTCGGATCGCTCACGTAAACCTGCGCCACCTCGGCCCCCGCGCGGCTGCCGGTGTTCTGGACATCGAAGCTGACCGTGGCCTCGGGCGACTTCGCCGCCGCCGGCGTCACCCTGAGGTTGCTGAAGGCAAACTCGGTGTAAGAAAGCCCGAAGCCGAAAGCAAACAGCGGCTGCGTCTGGGTCCGGTCGTAATGGCGATATCCCACGAACACGCCCTCCGTGTAATTCACATCGATCGTGCCCGGGACCTCGTAGTAATACTTATAAGCCGGATTGTCCTCGATGTGCCGCTCGAAGGTAATCGGCAGCTTGCCCGAAGGATTCACCTCGCCAAACAGCACCTGTGCCAGCGCGCGTCCCGCCTCCTGGCCGCCGTACCAGGTGTGCAGCAGCACCGGCGTGTGGTCAATCCACTTGTTGGTATCAACGCCGCCGCCCGCCGTCAGCACCACGATGGTCCGCGGATTCGCCGCGGTCACCAGCTTGATGAGCTCGTCCTGGCCCGCAGGCAGCCGCCACGTCCGGTCATGCCCTTCGGATTCCGTGGTGGGATCGAAACCCACCGGCACCACCGCGACATCCGCCATCGCGGCAATCTTCGCGGCGTCCGGGTCCAGCAGGTCGGAGGCGGCGAGCGCTGTGAAGCAAACCGTCGGCCGGCTGGTGTGCGCCAGGTAGTCGAGGCGCACCGCGATGGGCGTTCCCGCTTGCGCATCGATGTCGTAATCGGCGGGGCTCTGGCCCTCGCGCTGCGGCTGGTCGATCGCCAGCTTGCCGTTCACGTAGAGCTTATAGGAATCCCGGCCCGCCGCTGCCACCATGAATCGCTCGGTCCCCGATTTCTTGGGGATGTAATAGCCGCTCCACCGGACCGCGATCCTGTCCGGCGACCTCGGTCCCCAATGGTTGAGCGGCCAGTTGAAGACTCGATCCACGGTGGAGATCTTCGTTGGCTCGCCCTCGATCTTTCCGCCTGCGAACTGCTCTTCTTTGAGGCCGGGCATTGTGCCCGCCTCATCGGTCGAGAAGCTTGCTCGCGCGGAGTAGATCGCAAAAGGCGGCTTCACGCCCTGGTTCCAAAGCACCTTGCCGGAGCTCAACGCGTCGCTCATGCCCGCCAGGAAGCTCACCGGAGCGAACGCCGTCACGTCCGCGCTTCCTCCGCCGGTGGGATGCGCCGGCCACGCGTCCGGCCCAATCACCGCGATCGTGCGGATGCGCGCCTTATCGAGCGGCAGCACGTTGCCCACGTTCTTCAGCAGCGTCACGCTCTCCTGGGCCGATTGGAGCGCCACTTGCCGCGCCGCCTGGTTGTACCGGGGAATGCCGAGGTCCGTACGGTCGCCCTCCAGCAGCCCGAACTCGATCGCCGTGCGCAGAATTCGCCGCACCTTGTCGTCGATGGTCGCCTGGGTCACCGTTCCGGACTTCACCGCCTCGAGCAGCGTGGCCCTGGTCATGTATTCCGCCCGGGGCATCTCGAGATCCAAACCGCCATTGGCCGCCTTCACGCCATCGTGCGTGGCGCCCCAGTCCGACATCAGAATGCCGCCGAATCCCCATTCTTTCTTGAGAACCTGGTTGTTCAGAAAGTCGCTCTCGGTGGCGTGTTGGCCGTTGAGCAGGTTGTACGAATTCATCACCGCGCCGACGTGGCCCTCCTTCACCGCCGCCTCGAATACAGGCAGATAGATTTCCCGCAGCGTGCGCTCGTCCACCACGGAGTTCAAATGGTTCCGGTCGAGCTCGGAGTTGTTGGCGGCGAAGTGTTTCACCGTGGCAATCACGCCCTGGCTCTGCACGCCCTGTATATAAGCCGACGCAATGCGCCCCGCCAGCCACGGGTCTTCGCCGAAGTACTCGAAGTTCCGGCCGTTCATGGGAGCCCTGTAAATATTGACGCCCGGACCCAGCAGGAAGCTCACGCCACGCGACCGCGCATCCCGCCCCAGCGATGTCCCCACGCGTTTCGCCAGTTCGGTATCCCACGACGCCGCCAGGCCCACGCCCGCCGCATACCCCGTCGTCGGTCCCCAGGTCCGTACGCCCATCGGACCGTCCGACATCTTGAACCGCGGCAGGCCGATCTCCGGCATCTCGCGCGTGAACATCTCGTCCACGCCGCCGATGAGATCGATCTTCTGCTCCAGGCTCAATTTGCCGAGCATCGTCTCGACGTTTGTGTTTGTCTGTGCCGCCGCTGCCGTCAGCAGAACCGGCAGACACACGAAGCTACGGAGGAAAGTGAGAGACATGTTTTTTGACCCGAATCAACCAGTATAGTCCGTGCCGCGCGGCCCGCATCCTTACGTTGACTTCCCCCTCCGCCGCGCGCCAATAATTGGAATGGGAGGCGATCTGGGAGCTTCCCGTTTGTCCCGCATCCGATGCGCAGTCCGTCCGCAGGAGAGATCAATGCAAGTGAACCCCATGGCTGGCAAACCGGCGACCGCGGCGATGCTGGTGGATGTCCCGAAACTGATCGCGGCGTATTACTCCGAGCGGCCGGACCCCGCAATCCCCGCCCAGCGCGTCGCCTTCGGCACTTCCGGCCATCGCGGCTCCTCCTTCGATCGATCTTTTAACGAGTGGCACATCCTAGCCACCACGCAGGCCATCTGCGACTATCGCCGCGCCAACGGCATCGATGGGCCGCTGTTCCTCGGCATCGATACGCACGCACTTTCCGAACCCGCTTCCTCGACTGCGCTCGAGGTGCTCGCGGCCAACGGCGTCGAGACGATGATCGCCGACAAGAGCGATTACACGCCCACTCCCGCGGTCTCGCACGCCATCCTCACGTATAACCGCGGCCGCACCGCCGCGCGCGCCGACGGGATCGTGGTCACGCCATCGCACAACCCTCCCGAAGACGGCGGCTTCAAGTACAACCCGCCCAACGGAGGACCGGCCGAAGGCGCCATTACCGGCTGGATTCAAACGCGGGCCAACGAACTGCTGGAGAAGCGCCTGAATGGCGTGAAGAGCCTGCCCGCCGCCGCGGCCCTCAACGCGCCAACCACGCACCGGCACAATTACCTGGATGCCTACGTTGCCGACCTGGCGAACGTCATCGACATGGACGCCATACGCGCGGGCGGACTGAAGTTGGGCGTCGATCCCCTGGGCGGCGCCGGCGTTGACTATTGGGCACCGATCGGCGAGCGCTACGGTCTCAATCTGACCGTGGTGAATAAAGCCGTCGATCCCACCTTCCGCTTCATGACCGTCGATTGGGACGGCCGGATTCGCATGGACCCGTCGTCGCCCTACGCCATGCGCAGCCTCATCGGATTGAAGGACCGGTTCGACGTGGCGTTCGCCTGCGACACGGATCACGACCGGCACGGCATCGTCACTCGGAGCGTGGGCCTGCTGCCGCCCAACCACTATCTGGCGGTGTCGATTCACTACCTGTTCCAGAACCGCCCGCACTGGCGGGAGGACGCGGCCGTCGGCAAGACGGTGGTTTCGAGCTCGATGATCGACCGCGTGACCGCGAAGCTGGGGCGCCGCCTTCACGAAGTGCCGGTGGGCTTCAAGTGGTTCGTCGACGGGCTTCTCGATGGCTCGCTCGGCTTTGGCGGGGAGGAGAGCGCCGGCGCGTCCTTCCAGCGAACGAACGGTTCCGTCTGGACCACGGATAAGGACGGCATCATCGCAGCGCTGCTCTCGGCCGAGATGACCTCCCGGCTGGGGCGCGATCCCGGCGAAATCTATAAAGAGCTGACGAAAGAGTTCGGCGACCCGGTCTACGAACGCATCGACGCGCCCGCGACGGCCGCCGAGAAAGCGGTCCTGGGGCGCCTGTCGCCCGAACAAATCCGAGTCTCCGATCTGGCCGGCGACAAGATCGAGACGATTCTCACCAAGGCCGGGGGCGAGCCCATCGGAGGCGTGAAGGTGATCTCAGCGGGCGGCTGGTTCGCGGCACGGCCATCTGGCACCGAGGAAATCTACAAGATCTACGCCGAAAGTTTTCGCGGCAAGGAGCACCTGCAACGGATCGAAGCGGAAGCGCAGTCGATCGTTGGGCAGGCATTGGGGGGACAGGCTTCCGGCCTGTCGGCATAACGGGGGGCACATGACAGAATCCGACAACACTTGGGACTCTCTCAGGGAGCTGGCGCTCAACCTGCGCTGGTCCTGGAACCACTCGGCCGACGACCTGTGGCGGCAGATCGATCGCGATCTGTGGGAACTCACGCAGAATCCCTGGGTGATCCTGCATACCGTGTCCAAGGAGACGCTGCAAGAAGTCTCGGCCGACCAGGGATTCCGCAGCCGGCTGGACGAAATCCTCAAAGAAATGCGCGCCTCGACGGACGGCCCGTCGTGGTTCCATAACACGCACCCGGACGCGCCGTTGTCGCTGGCAGCCTATTTCAGCATGGAGTATATGCTCAGCGAGGCGCTGCCGATTTACTCCGGCGGCCTGGGCAATGTGGCCGGCGACCAGATGAAGGCCGCGAGCGACCTGGGCGTGCCCGTGGTGGGCGTCGGGCTGCTCTACCAGCAGGGCTACTTCCGCCAGGAGATCGACGCCAACGGCGCACAGCACGCCCTCTATCCGTTCAACGACCCCGGCCAACTGCCCATACGGCCGCTGCGGGAAGAGAACGGAGAATGGCTGCGTCTGGCGCTGGCGTTGCCGGGGCTCAAGCTGTGGGTGCGCGGGTGGCAGGTGCAGGTGGGCCGCGCCATGCTGTACCTGCTGGACAGCAACGATCCGGCGAATCCGCCGGCCTACCGGGGCATCACGAGCGAGCTTTACGGCGGCGGTTCGGAGTTGCGCCTCAAGCAGGAGTTGGTGCTGGGAATCGGCGGCTGGCGGCTGCTGCGGGCGCTCGGGTTGAAGCCCGAAGTCTGCCACTTGAACGAAGGCCACGCCGCCTTCGCCGTTTTGGAACGCGCGCGCTCCTACATGTCGGACTGCAAGCAGCCCTTCGACGTTGCCCTGACGGTCACGCGCGCCGGGAATCTGTTCACCACCCACACGCCGGTTGGCGCCGGCTTCGACCGCTTTACGCCCGATCTTATGGACCGCTACCTGCGCCACTATGCCGACCATGCGCTCGGCATCGGCATGCACGAGCTGATGGGGCTGGGGCGCATGGATCCCAATGACGGCTCGGAGCCGTTCAACATGGCGTACCTCGCCCTGCGCGCCAGCGGCAGCATCAATGGAGTCAGCCGCCTCCACGGCCAAGTCAGCCGGCGGATCTTCGCCGGGCTGTTCCCGCGCTGGCCGGAGAGCGAAATCCCCATCGGGTACGTGACGAACGGAGTGCATGTGCCCACCTGGGAGTCAGCCAGAGCGAGCGAACTGTGGTCCCAGGCCTGCCACGCCGAACGCTGGGTAGGCGCAACCGAGAGCACGGAGGCCTGCGTGCGCACCCTCAGCGACGCCGCCCTTTGGGAGCTGCGCACGAAATCCCGGAAGGAGCTGGTCGAATTCACCCGCCGGCGGCTTGCCCGCCAGCGCGCCGGCCAAGGCGCGGGACCGCAGGAAGTCGCCGTCGCGGAGCGGATCTTCGATTTCGACACATTGACGCTCGGGTTTGCCCGCCGCTTCGCAAGCTATAAACGCCCCAACCTGCTCCTGACGGACCCGGACCGGCTGACGCGCATTCTCACGAACACTAAGCGGCCGGTGCAGTTGATCCTGGCGGGCAAGGCCCATCCAGCGGATCTGGAAGGCCAGTCCATGATCCAGCAGTGGAGCGAGTTCATTCGCCGCCCCGGCATGCGTCCGTACGTGGTCTTCCTGGCCGATTACGATATGCTTCTGACCGAGCACCTGGTCCATGGCGTGGACGTCTGGGTGAATACTCCGCGGCGTCCCTGGGAAGCGAGCGGCACCAGCGGAATGAAAGTCCTGGTCAACGGCGGCCTGAACCTCTCCGAGCTCGATGGCTGGTGGGCCGAGGCGTATGCGCCCGATTTGGGTTGGGCCATCGGCGATGGCAAGGAGCACGACAGCGACCCCAAATGGGATCGCGCCGATGCCGAAGATCTCTACTCGCTGCTCGAGCGCGAAGTGGTTCCCGACTTTTACAATCGCAACGCGGACGGCATTCCGACCGCCTGGGTCGCCCGTATGCGGGAGAGCATGGCGAAGCTGACTCCAGCGTTCTCGGCCGACCGGACCGTGCGTCAGTACGCCGACAACCACTACCTGCCCGCGGCCACCGCCTATCGCGAGCGTTCAGCCACCTGCGACAAGTTCGCCGCCGGCCTGCTTGATTGGCAGCGCGCCCTGGCGGTCCACTGGGAGCACCTGCGTTTCGGCGGTGTCAAGACGGAGACCGTGGAGGGGTCGTACACCTTCGAAGTGCAGGTGTACGTTGACGAGCTCGATCCGGACGCCGTGCACGTAGAGCTGTTCGCCGATTCGAAAAACGGCGGTGAGCCAGTACGCGAGGTGATGACGCGCGGCCAGCACTTGGTCGGCTCGGAGAGCGGCTACCTCTACACGGCGCGCGTCCCGGCGAACCGCCCGGCCACCGACTACACGCCCCGCATCGTTCCTTATCGCGCCGGCGCGCTGGTGCCGCTCGAGGCGCCGCAGATTCTGTGGGGGCGGTAACGGGCCTTTCCGGCGACGCAGCCCGGGTTATCGGCGCGCTCCGAACCAGTGCAGGAGTCCACGGACTCCTCCGGCGATGAAGACGAGCGACAGCAGGTTCGCCAGAACCAGGACGGGTACGGTGATCTTGGCATCTTCGCGATGCTTCACATACGCAACCCAGGCTCTTGCGAGCAGCCAGCAGCCCAAGACAAGAAAGAACACCGAAAATACCGGACCTGGCCCCACCCCGGTGAAGATCGGCCAAACAATGAATAACAGCGAAAGTACGGTCCCCTCGACCAACTCGCTAATCCCAATGTGGCGACGCTTCACATACCGGACCCAGGCCGCCGCCAGCAGGAAGGAACCCGCTCCAACGAAGAGCCATGAGGCGGGGGGCGGCCCTTCTGGAGGTGCCCAGGAAAGCAGCCCCGGCGGCGGCAGTGTCACTGCCCCTCGGCCTTCACAAGCACCCGCCCCGCCATGGCCCGCAGCAGCGCGTCCAGCCCTTCGCCGGTGACGCTCGAAATGGCGAGGAACGGGAGGCCGCGGTCGGCAGCCATGCGGCGGAGCGATTCGATGAGCTCGGGGTCCTGCGCGGAATCGAGCTTGGTCGCGACCACGATCATCGGTTTGGCCGCCAGGTCCGGGCTGAAGCTCGCCAGCTCCTGCATCACGACGTCGAAATCGTGCACCGGGTCGCGCCCGCTCGCGCCCGAGACGTCCACCAGGTGGGCCAGCAGCCGCGTGCGCTCGATGTGGCGCAGGAAGCGAATGCCCAGTCCGTGGCCCTCGTGCGCGCCCTCGATCAGGCCGGGAATGTCGGCCACCACGAATGTGCGGTCGTCATCCAGACGCACCACTCCCAGGCTCGGCTCCAGCGTCGTGAACGGATAGTCGGCAATTTTGGGATGCGCCGAAGAGATGCGCGAGATGAGCGTCGATTTTCCCGCGTTGGGGAACCCCACCAATCCCACGTCCGCCAGCAGCTTCAGCTCCAGGCGGAGCCGCCTCTCCTCTCCCGGATGGCCGGGCTCGTGTTCGGTGGGCGCCTGGTGGACCGGAGTCGCGAAGTGCTGGTTGCCCTTCCCGCCGCGTCCGCCGTGCGCCACCGTGAACCGCTCCTCCGCGGCCGTGAAATCGTGCAGCAGTTCGCCGGTCGTGGCGTCATAGACCACCGTGCCGACGGGCACTGGCACGTCGATCGACGCGCCTTCCTTGCCCGTCCGGTTGCTGCCTTCGCCGTGCCGCCCGCGCTCGGCTTTCTGCTCGGGATTAAAACGGAAATGGAGCAGCGTGTTGTAGTGGACGCTCGATACCAGAACGACGTCGCCGCCGCGTCCGCCATCACCGCCGCTCGGACCCCCGCGCGGGACGAACTTCTCCCGCCGGAAGGCCAGGCACCCATTGCCGCCGTCGCCCGCCTTCACGTAGATGGTGACTTCGTCGATGAACATGGATTGCGGGACCGCGCGCCTGACGCCACGCGGCCGAGGAAACGGAGGATGCTACTCGGCGGGCATTACGCGGACCGAAATGAACTTGCCCATCTTGCCGCGGTCGCGGAACTCGACTTCGCCGCTGATCTTCGCAAACAGCGTATCGTCCTTGCCGCGTCCGACGTTGTCACCGGGCTTGTAGATGGTGCCGCGCTGCCTCACCAGGATGGAACCGCCGGGAACCACCTGCCCGCCGAACGCCTTTACGCCCAGGCGCTGCGCGTTCGAGTCGCGTCCGTTGCGGGAACTCCCCAGACCTTTTTTGTGTGCCATTTGCCGCTCCTACGCCACGATCTCGGTGACTTTCACCGCCGTGTAGTCCTGCCGGTGTCCGCTGCTGCGCTTGTATTGCTTCTTGCGCTTGAACTTGAAGACACGGACCTTCTTGCCGCGCCCCTGGCTGACGATGGTGGCCAGCACCTTGGCGTCGGCGATCCGCTCGCCCGTGAGCAACTGGTCGTCGTCTTTCGCCACCACCAGTACGCTGCGCAATTCAAGCTGCGAGCCCACTTCCCAAGGCAGCTTCTCGATCTCGATGGTGTCGCCCGGAGCGACGCGGTATTGCTTTCCGCCGGTCTGTATCACTGCGTACATACGAACCTTCCTGTCGGATTTCGTTGGAGGCGTACTGTGCGGCGACTGCGCCGTCCGGCACGCCACAGGCGCACCTGAACTTCGCGCACCGAACGTAGCAATTGACTATTCTACACCACTAGGGGCTTCCGCAGCTTGCCCCTGGGACTCTTTCAGCGCCGAGCGCGCAAAAACCGTTACCCCGAGGGCATCGGGCCAAACCAATCAGGCTGGCTCGCGGCCCCCGCGCGGAGGCCTAGAACAACCCCGGTACGGCCCCGAGGCGTGGGATCATCAGCACGATGATGGGGAGCAGCGCAAGCAGGGCGCCGAAATGCTTCATGGTTAAGTAGTTACTATAGGTTTGGCTCGGGGTCAACTAGGGAAGGCAAAATTGAGAGTACCCCTTCTCCGATGCCCACATTGGAGGGCGTGAATCCCCCCTACCGGGCTATCGATTTGGCCTGTACTCGCTCCCTAAACCGGCCTATATCGATAACAAAACGTTCATGCGTCCCCTCAGCGATCTTCTCCCGCTCATCCCAGGCTTCCACCCGGCACAGAACCCTGCGGCCCTCCACCGAGAGAATCTCCGCCCGGAACCGTACCGCCATCCCGATGGGCGTCGCCGCCAGGTGCCGGACATTGACCTCGGTGCCCACCGAATCTTCGCCCGGCCCGGCGAATTGCTTGATGAGGTTGCGGGAGGTCATCTCGAGGCAGCCGATCAGGTGCGGTGTGGAGAGGACACGGGGACCGCCCGGCCCCAGGAAGCTGATGGCCATTGCCTCGGTAACGCGCAGATTCTCTTCATGATTCGCCCCCACAGCAATCGCCATGCCGTTATGATAGCAGCCACTTGGTGTAACTGGGGTTGTATTGAGTGCATCTCATGTTGTGTTATTGTTGTAGAATCATTCGACCTTGAGGAGTCCCGTTGAAAGTTTTCGCTGTAATCGTATTCCTCGTAGCAGTTTTCCTTCCGCTCGAAGCAGCGGGAGCGACTGGTGAGCCGTCTGCGCCCATGGACCCCGCAGCTTCGGAGGTTCTGGGGCGTTATGTGAAGGCCATGCAGTTGCAGGAAAGCCATCCGCAGGCCGTGTCGATGGATGTCGATATGGACGCGGACCTGCCCAAGCTCAAGAAGCATGGCCGCTTTCATGCCTTCCGGTTCATTACACGCGTAGGCCAGGTCTTTTACGACAAACGCCGCTTCGAGGGCGACAACACGATCAAGAAAGAGGTGATCGGTCGTTACCTACAGGCGGAGAAGGATGCCCAAAGCCAGTACGGCGCCGCCGTTTCGGTGACGCCGGTCAACTACAAGTTCAAGTACAAGGGCATGACCGATTACGTAGGCAGGCCGGCATACGTCTTTCAGGTCTCTCCCAAGAAGAAGGAGATCGGTCTGTACAAAGGCGAGTTGTGGGTCAACAAAGAAACCGACCTTCCGTTGCGCCAGTGGGGCGAGTTGGTGCGAAACCCGTCGATGTTCCTCAAGAACGTGTACTTCGTTCGCGACTACCAGATCTATGACGGCGTTTCGGTGCCGCGGCGGCTCATCAGCGACGTCAGCACGCGGTTGTTCGGCAACGCGCATCTGACCATCTGGTACGAGAACTTTAAGGTGGGCGAGCCCGTTGTGAAGACCGCAACCCTGAACGGCGCAGCCGAAGCTGCCGAGACGAATGGCCACGACTAGTGGTTTTGGAAGGTTGTTGAAACTCAGGGGAGTGCGATGAGGACCCTTTTCCTGAATCCCCCGTCTTTCAAGGGGTTTGACGGCGGCGCCAGTTCCCGCTGGCCGGCCACACGCGAGATTGAATCCTACTGGTATCCGGTGTGGCTGTGCTACCCGGCGGGCCTTCTGCCGGATAGCAAGGTTGTTGACGCTCCGCCCCACAAGATCTCCATCGAGCAGACGGTGGCGATGGCCGGCGACTTCGAGCTGCTGGTCCTGTTCACCTCCACTCCGGGCCTGCAGGTGGACATGCGGATCGCGGAGATGATGAAGGACTCCAACCCGAAGCTGAAGGTGGCGTTCGTCGGTCCGCCGGTCACCATCGATCCGGAAGGCGTGCTGAAAGCTTCGTCCGCCATCGATTTCGTGGTGCGGCGCGAATTCGACTACCAGATAGCCGATTACGCCCGCGGCAAAGCGCTGGCCGACCTTCCCGGCGTCAGCTTTCGCGTGAACGGGCGCTTCGAGCACACCCCCGATGGCAGCGCCATCGAGAACCTGGACGAGCTGCCCTGGGTGACCAAGGTCTACAAGCGCGATCTGGACATCACCCGCTACAACATTCCGTTTCTGCTCCATCCCTACGTCGCCTTCTACACCACGCGCGGCTGTCCCGCGCTGTGCACCTTCTGTCTGTGGCCCCAGACGCATTCCGGCCACCGCTGGCGGGTTCGTTCGGCGGATAGCGTGGCCGCCGAGACGCGTTACGCGCTGGAAACTTTCCCGAACGCCAAAGAGATCTTCTACGACGACGACACTTTCAACTACCGCAAGGCGCGGACGCTGGAGGTTGTCGCCAAGCTGAAGCCCCTCAAATTCACCTGGTCGTGCAACTCGCGCGTGACCACCGACTATGAGACGCTCAAGGCCATGAAGGACGCGGGCTGCCGGCTCCTGATTGTGGGATACGAGACCGGCGATCCCCAAATCCTGAAGAACATCAAGAAGGGCGCCACCGTCGAAATGGCCGAGCGCTTCACGCGCGACTGCAAGAAGCTGGGACTGTTGGTCCACGGCGACTACATCGTGGGGCTGCCGGGCGAGACGCGCGAGACCATTCGCAACACCATCGAGTTCGCCAAGCGCCTGGACACCGAAACCGTCCAGGTCTCCATCGCCCACCCTTACGCCGGGACCGAATTCTACGATTACGCGTCGCGCAACGGGTTGCTCTCCATCGAATCGATGACCGACGAGATGGGCCACCAGCTTCCCAAGGTGACGTATCCCGGGCTCGACCGCGGCGAATTGGTGGAGTGGACGGAACGGTTCTTCGCCGAGTATTATTTCCGCCCGCGCGTGATCTGGCGCGTGGTGCGCAAGGCGCTGTGGGACGGGAGCGAGCGGCGGCGGCTCTTCAAGGAGGCCAGGGAATATCTGGCGCTGCGCTCCAAGCGGAAACGGTTCGTGACCGCTCAGAAGCACGGGTCAGCCGCCCTGAGCGGCGATGCACACTAGCGTGCCACCCGCCACCCCGGACCTGCGCCTGAAGACGCGGATCTTCATCGCCATCGTCGTGTTCGGCAATGTCCTCGGAAATGCGTTCCTGAGCTATGGAGTAAAGAATCATGGCTCCACGCTCGGCTCCTCCGCGCTCGAGTACGTTTCGGTGATCTTCAATCCCTACGTGGCTGCGGGCATCTGCCTGCTGATCGTGTGGACCCTGGCGCGCATGGCGCTGCTGAGTTGGGCGGACCTGAGCTATGTGCTGCCGGTCACCTCGATCGGTTACGTGCTCATCGCCATCATCGGCCGCGTGTTCCTGGGCGAGCAGGTGAACGGGCGGCGATGGGTGGGAACAGTCCTGATCATGGTGGGCACCGCGCTGGTGGGTTCGACCGCGGTCCGCACGCACGATTCGGGCGCCGGGGCCGCGGAGGACGAACGGCGCCTGGCGGAGGCGTCACGATGATCCAGTGGATGCTGGTGGGGGTGGTGGTGGGCTCCACGGTGCTTTGCGACGCCTTGCAGACGCTCGGCATGAGGCACCACGGCGAGATTCGCGACTTTCGCCCGGGCGCTCTCGGCAAAGTAGGGGCGAGGCTCGCGCGCGACTGGTATGTCATTGTCGCCGTCGTCATGATGGCCGTTTCCTTCTTCGCATTTGTGACGCTGCTTTCGATGGCCGATCTGACCTTCGCGGTGCCGGCGACCGCCGCCAGCTTCGTGATCGAGACCTTCGTCGCCAAGTACTTTCTCAAAGAGCGGGTGGCGTGGCAGCGCTGGACCGGCGCAGCCCTGGTCACCTGCGGCGTGGCGCTCCTGGCACTGTGACCTACGTTCTGCTGGCGTTCGGCGCGGCGGCCGCCGCCTATCAGTTGCTGGCCCTGGCCGCCGCGGTGCGGCAGGCTTCCCGGCGCGACCGGCCGTCCTCTTTCTGTCCGCCCGTCTCCATTCTCAAACCGGTGCACGGCCTGGATGCGGACTTCTACCAGACCATCCGCTCCCACGCGCTCCTGGACTACCCGGCCTTCGAGATTCTGTTCGGCGTCAATGACGCGGACGACCCGGCCATCGGCGAAATCGAACGCCTCCGCGCGGAGTTTCCGGCCGTGGCGATCCGGCTGATCCGCAGCCAGACCGCGGCGCCGAACCGCAAGGTGGGCGTGCTGGCCGACCTGGCGGCGGCCGCGCGCTATCCCATCCTGGTGGTCAACGACAGCGACATTCGCGTGGAGCCGGACTACCTGGCACGTGTGGTAGCGCCGCTCGCGGATCCCGCCGTGGGGATGGTGACCTGCCTCTACCGCGCCCGCGCCCGCAGCCTGCCCGGCCGCTTCGAGGCCCTCGGCATTGCGACCGATTTCGCGCCGTCCGCGCTGGTCGCGCCGCTGGTGGGCGTTTCGGGCTTCGCCCTGGGCTCGACGATGGCATTCCGGACACAGGATCTGGGGCGCATCGGCGGCTTCGCCTCGGTTGCCGGCTACATCGCCGACGATCATCACCTGGGCCGGCTCATTGCGGAGCTCGGCCTCCGCGTCCTGATCTCGACCTGCGTCGTCGAGACCACCGTTCCCGACACGCACTGGGGCGAGATGTGGCGCCATCAGATACGCTGGGCGCGGACCATCCGCCTCTCGCGCGGCGGCGGCTACCTGGGGCTGCCGCTGGCGAACGCGACTCTTTGGGCGACGCTGCTCGCGGCCGGCGGTTTGTGGCGTGCTGCGCTCGCGCTCGTTGCCCTGCGGATGGCGGCCGGCCTGGTGTCCGCGGCGGCGGTCCTTCGCGACCGTCAGTCGCTCGCGTGCGCGATTCTGATCCCTTTCCGCGACCTGGCGGGGCTGGCCATCTGGGCGGCGGGCCTGTTCGGTTCGACGGTGGTGTGGCGCGACCAGCGTCTGAAGCTCGATCGGCAAGGCCGAATTGTGAGCCAACAACTTGAAATCTCCCGCCAGACCCGCTAGATTGGGTGCTGGACCAATTTCACACCCTGCGCGCCCGTAGCTCAGTTGGATAGAGCGTCTGGCTACGAACCAGAAGGTCGGGTGTTCGAGTCACCCCGGGCGCACCACTCAGTCAATAGTTTACGAGCTACTGGCTCTACGCCGCAAAAACAGCCCACCCATCTGCCCACCCAGACAAGATTTGCCCGATCGGGCGCCGCAGTGTACAGTGCGGTCATGGCGAGTCGGGCAACGGTTGAGATCGAGGCCGAGCCGGATCAGAACGCCCAGGAGCCTGGCGTTCCTCTCGACTTCGAGAGCCAGAGCATCGGACGACGCCTTCCCAGGACCGATGCGCCCGAAGGCTGGGTCAAGAAGGTTGACCGAGCACGCGAAGGAAGGGTGTGGGTCGGCTATTTCCAACGGGCGATTCCGAAACACCGTGCATTGTGTGTATTGGCCGCAGTTCGAGGTCATCCGATTCCTGAAGTCCCGGTCTCGAGGGCTATCGATGCACGCGCTGGACGAATGGGTTCTTAAGCAGGACAAACACAAGGTCATCTTCCGCGACGGGCGGAGAGAATGAGCCAGGGGCGCTCTCCAGGACACTTGCTTGGGGTGCATGAGGTCTAGAGGCAAGATCTTGGTCTTTTTGGCGTGATACAGCAGGATCCAGCAGCGCCTTGCACAGCGCGGGTTCGGAAGCACGCTGATCCATTCCTAAGAGAGCAGGTTGGTCATAAGAAAGTGCCGCCTTCCCGGCGCGCTCCGCGATCACTTGAAACAGGAACTCCGGTCCGATTTCCGCCAGCGGCACCCGATAACACGGAGCCACGAAAGCCCGTGCTGTCGCTTTCACACCCCCGGTCCACCGAGCATCGGAATGCTCCGTGCAAGTCCGCTTAGGTGGCCCAGCAGGCTGGCTCGAAAGACGACGACAATCTTCGCAAGCCTGTTCCTAAAGCCTCGCTCAGTTCCCGCGATCCGGTCGAAGGTCAGCGCGCTCGTTCCCGCATGTCCCCGGCGATTGTCATTGAGTTGTCACCGTGAAGGCTGTGCCGTTGCTGGACTGGCCGTTGACGATCAGAACCACGTTGCCCGCCGTGGCACCAGCTGGCACGGGTGCCGTGATGCTCGTCGCGCTCCAACTGGCGGGCGTGGCCGCGTTCCCATTGAAGGTCACCGTGCTGCTCCCTTGAGTTGCCCCGAAGCTGGTTCCAGTAATGGTTACCGACGTTCCCACCGGACCGGAAGCCGGAGACAAGCTCGAGATAGCCGGCGCGACGGGGCTGACTGTGGAGCCGACCGCAAGATAGGGTATCTCTCGCGACGTTCCGTCTGTGACCGTGTTATTGATTGTGAATCCACTCGCATCGTTCGAAACAAAATCGAACGCGGCCTGTGTCGTGGGTGTTGCCCCGCTGGCGGTCATCAGCTTCAGCGCCGTGCTCGAGTCGATACTCTGGCTTGCATGCGTGTGAGTGCCGTCGCTGTTGCCTCCGACGAAGATCGAAAAGCGATTTGTGGGAGATGTCGCCATGCCCAAGCTGAGTTCGGCTCCGGAAGCGACCGCGGTGGAGGAGGCCCTGTTACCGCTGGCGAATAACACCGCGTCAGGCCGGAATCCAGGACTCGTTATACTCTGGCTCCCGGTGGAAGTAGCTTGGTTGAAGGAGCCGGCATAGAATCGGGCGCCCTTTAGGGCGACAAAGAACTGATAGCGTGATGACGCCGTGTCCGTTGTGTAATTCAACGTAAAGCCATCCGGGTCGAGAGACTGCAAGAGGGCTTCGGCGGCCAGACTCGTCCCGCTCAAGTCGGCCGCTATGTCACCGGGCCGTTGGTACGATGACGAAACGAGTGTGGACTCGTCGAAGAAGAAGTCCGAATTCACGGCCGTGGAGGGCGAACTGGCATAGCCGACGCCATAGCGGAGGTAGGACGCCCCCTGGCAGGGCAGTATGCAAGTGCTGGTAGCCGCTGGGCCCATAAGAAGTACAGCGTCCGGTTGGAACCCAACCCCCGTAATCGCCTTCGCGCCCACAGAAGTCGGCGTGGTGTAGTAGCCCGCGTAGGCATTGGTCAGCCCACTCAAAGCCAGGTAGGTCACGATCCGTCGTCTGGAGTCTGACGTCGTCCAGGTCACGGTGAAGCCGTCCGGATCCAGGGACTTCAGTTGTCCCTCGGCCAGAGCGATTGAACCTCCGGCGGCGACCGTACCGATGGCGGACTGCGCCAATCGTCGGATTGCTACGAAGGAGGTGCTGGCGTCCATCGCACTCCCTGCGTAGTACCACTGCTGGCTGCTGCCGGTAGCTGCTCCCACGCCGAGCTGCATATTAGCCAAGCTGCCATCGGCGGTATTGTTGGTCATCCAGAACAGAACGACATTGGGCTTGAATCCGAGGCCAGTGATCGCCTGGTCTCCGGTTGAGGCTGGTTGCACAAATCGGCCCGCTTTGACTAGCAACGGAACACCAACGGTGAACGCGACGCCGTTGCTGGCCATGCCGCCTACCGTCACGACCACGCTCCCGCTGGTCGCCCCGTTTGGCACGGGCGCCACAATGCTGGTCGCACTCCAACTGGTCGGCGTGGCGGCTGTTCCGTTGAATGTCACCGCGCTCGTGCCTTGCATCACGCCGAAATTCGTTCCGGTAATGGTCACAGAGGTCGCCACCAGACCGGAGGTCGGAGACAGGCTTGAGACACCAGGCAGAGCTTGCGGCGTCGCCGACACCTCGCTGGACAGCCCGCTTGTACCACTCGGGTTCACCGCCGCCACTTTGTAGTAGTACGTCGTGCCGTTGCTTACCCCCGTGTCCGTGTAGCCGGCTGTGGTGACACCCGAAGCCAATTGGGTTTCACCGCCCGAGGTGGTGCCGCGATACACGGCGTAAGAGGCCGCCCCGGTGCTTGCGGTCCAGCTCAAGCTCACCTGGGCATTGCCCGCCGTCGCTGCCAGGCCGGTGGGCGCGGCCGGTATGGTGATAGCGGAAACCTCGCTGGACTGCGTGCTGGTGCCCCCCGAGTTCACCGCTGCGACTTTGTAGAAGTACGTAGTTCCGGCGGAGAGCCCAGTGTTGGTATAGCTCGTGGACGTGATCCCCGATTGCAGCAGTGTTTCGCTGCCCGCGCTCGCGCCGCGATACACGTTGTAGGAGGTCGCTCCGGTGCTGGCACCCCAGCTCAGGCTCACCTGGGCACTGCCGCCCGTGGCGGTCAACCCCGTCGGAGTCGCCGGCGGCACCGCCGGCGTTGCCGACACCTCGCCGGATAGGCCGCTGGCGCCGCTCGCGTCCACTGCCGCCACTTTGTAGTAGTAAGCGGTTCCGTTGGTGACCCCGGTGTCCGTGTAGCTGGCTGTGGTGACTCCCGAAGCCAGTTGGGTTTCACCGCCCGAAGTCGTGCCGCGGTACAGGGTGTAAGAGGCCGCCCCCGTGCTGGCGCTCCAGGTCAAGCTCACCTGGGCGTTGCCCGCCGTCGCAGCCAGGCTCGCGGGCACAGGCGGTATGGTGATGGCGGAAACCTCGCTGGACTGCGGGCTGGTGCCGACCGAGTTCACCGCCGCCACTTTGTAGTAGTAAGTGGTCCCGGCGGAGAGGCTGGTGTCCGTGTAGCTAGCCGTGGCGACTCCCGAAGTCAGTTGCGTCTCACCGCCCGAAGTCGTGCCACGGTAGACGTTGTAGGACGTCGCACCGGTGCTGGCGCTCCAACTCAAGCTCACCTGAACGCTGCCGCCCGTGGCGGTCAGTCCGGTCGGAGCGACCGGTGGTGCCGCCGGCGTCGAACGATACCTGGTTCGAGTAGGCGCTCGGTCCGCCCGCGTTCACCGCCGCCACTTTGTAGTAGTACGTTTTACCGTTCATGACCCCCGTGTCCGTGTAGCTGGCAGCGGTCACTCCCGCCGTCAGTTGAGTCTCGCCGCCCGAGGCCGTGCCGCGATACACGCTGTACGAGGTCGCCCCGCTCGGCGCCGTCCAACTCAACGTCACCTGCGCATTGCCGGCCGTCGCCGTCAGGGTCGGGGCCGCGGGCGAAATTGTGACCGCGATCTCCGCGGACCGCGCGCTAAGCCCATTGGCGTTGGAGGCCTGGACCTGGTAGTAGTAGGTCGCGCCAAGGGTGGCGCTGTGATCTGTATAGTAAGTGACTGGATCCGCAAATAAGAATGTCTCGCCGCCCGAAACCGTGCCCTTAGAGAGGCTGTAACCGGTGGCGCCGGAGCTGGCGTTCCAAGTCAGGTATATACCTGCGTTCATCGTTGCAGCCAGTCCCGTAGGCGTCGAGGGCACGCCCGCCTCCGGGGTTGCCGCGTACTCCGTCGACCTCCCGCTGGTTCCTGCTGCGTTCACCGCTGCGACCTGGTACCAGTAGGTCGTGCCATTGCTTACTGTGTTATCGGTGTAGATATAAGTGGTGACCCCCGAAACAAGGAGCGTTTCGGTGCCGGAGGCGGTGCCGCGATAGACGTTGTAGGAAGTTGCACCGGTGCTGGGATACCAGCTCAGAGCTACCGAAGCGTTGTATCCGACGGCGGTCAATCCCGTCGGCGCTGCCGGCGTGCTCACCTGCACCGTGGCGTACGCTTCATTCGACAGGGCGCTGACGCCACGACTGCTGCCGACGGCGGCGACCTTGTAGTAGTACGTCCCGCTGGTCGTCAGGCTTGTGTCCGTGTAACTTGTGAGCGTGATCCCCGTCGCGATGGGCGAGGTGCCCTCGCCGCCCGCCGCAGTCCCTCGGTAGACGTTGTACGAGGTCGCTCCACTGCTGGCTGCCCAGTTCAGAGTCACCTGCGAGTTGCCGACCGCCGCGGTCAGGCCTGTCGGCGCAGCTGGCGCGGCCTGCCCAACTGAAATGCTGATTGTGGCGGTCGCTGCGGTGCCGCTCGCGGGCGTCACCGTATAGGTCATCGTGTACGTGTAGCCAGCCTGACAGGACACTAGTGTATTAAGGCCTGAAGTGCCGCCCGCCGCGGGAGTAAAGGTCGTTGGACCGGTTGTGTTACCGCAGCCGTCAGAGCCGTTCGGGCCGATGGTGTCATAAAAGGCGTAGGAGGCGCCGTCGCTGGAACTCCACTGGTATGTGATCGTGTCGCCGACATTAGCCGTTACACTCTGGGTAAACGCACCGCCATTTCGGGAAATCATGAAACTGGCGGTCGCACCGCTCTGCGGCGTCGCATACGCCTCATTGGATTGAGGGCTGTTTCCGCTACCGTTGACGGCAGCGACCTTGTAGTAATATGTCGTCCCGTTGGCCGCGCTGGTATCGGTGTAAGACGTTGTCGTGATTCCCGTCGCGAACGCCGCCGCCGCCTCGCCGCCTGCGGCCGTGCCGCGGTAAACGTTGTAGGAAGTCGCGCCGCTGCTGGCAGTCCAGCTCAGGCTGACCTGGGCGTTACCCGCCGTCGCGGTCAGGCCTATCGGCGCCAACGGCACACCGGCTTGCGGGGTCGCCGACGCCTCGTTAGATTGAGGACTCGTACCGCTGCTGCTGACCGCGGCGACGGTGTAGTAATAAGGCGTGCCATTGGTCAGGCTGGAATCGGTGTAAGGTGTTGCCGTGATTCCCGTCGCGACGGCGTTCGTGCCCTCGCCGCGTGAGGACGTGCCGCGATAGACGTTGTAAGAAACTGCACCGCTGCTGGCCGTCCAGCTCAAACTCACCTGGGTGTTGCCGGCCGTCGCGGTCAGGCCCGTCGGCGCTGGCGGTACGCCGCTATTCTCGATCGCGATCACCCGCCCTCCCAGGCGGATGTACTCCTTGGATGGAGCCTGGCCCTTCAGGGCGGCGCCGGGCCACAAGCCCAGGAACAGAACAGTTAGGAGAGCGGCGGCCCAATTTCGGGCGTTATTTCGGGAGCCGGTTACGCTGGCTCGGCACGGAGAGCATGAATTAGGCGTGAATATCACGGCTCGGCTCCTGTAACTCAAGGATGTCCTTCTGGATTCCACTCCGCACACCAAGTGCGAAAGGGGAGATCGAAGTCATTGTACGCGTATGCTCCAGCGCCTGTCCAGGTATTTCAGATAAAAACTTCAGAAATGTGTTGACGCCAGCCAGACGCTTCGAATAGCATGAGTTGAGCTATTGCCGAAACACGGCTGTATGTCTGGCCTTTCGGCGGCTTAGTGTCACCAATACGAAACATGCACCACTCTGTTTCGCGTTGGTTACGAGCCGGATGCCGCGGCGCCTTGGGGATTTACTCATGCAAGCGCAGCGACTTAGGATGAGCGAGGTCAGTATGGACAGACGAAAGATCGGAGTGATTCTGCTGTTAGCGCTGGCGGCGATACCCGTGGGCGCCCAGCAGAGAAACGCCACGTACGCGAACGGCGCATTGGCCCACGTGCCCGTGATGTGCGTGGTGGTGGACCGCTTCGGCGTTTCGCCCAAGCAGTTCACCCAGCCCGCGGGACCGTTTCTGCTCATGATCCGAAACCGGCGGGGAGACAACACGGAGCATTTCTCTCTGACGCTGGATGCGGCCAACGCGGCCGAGATTTACGGATTCGATGCGACGCCGCGACAGTTCCATGGCGGCATCCTGGTGGACCTGCTGCCGGGCAATTACCGGCTGCGGCTCAGCAATACGCCGAAGCTGTCCGTGGCGATCACGATCCAAAAGAACTAAAGGGGCAGGCACATGAGACGCACTCAAGTTCAGGCACTCTCGCTCGGGTTGCTGTTGCTGGCGGGGCCGCTGCTGCGGGGGCAGGTGACTCCGCCGTCGTGGTCGGCGTTTGACGGGACCACGCCGACGATGGCTCAGCCGGGGAGCCCGGCGGATGCCTATTCGATGAGCTCGGTGGAGAGCATCAACCTGGCCACCGGCCACCTGAACCTGACGTTCCCTTTGGCGCAGATCATCGGCCGGGGCGAGGCCAAGCAAACCATCATGGTGCACCAGGAAGCCCAGTGGCACGTCCAGGGACAGACGTATCAATACAACTGCAACAGCGACGGCTGCCAGACGGGGACTGTCTATGGCGTCACGTTCGGCTCGTGGTCCAACCAGGACCCGACGCCCGTACAAGGCGTCATGGTATTGCGGACCGGAGGCGCCCAGTGTGTGGCCCGGCTCACGAGCCAAGGCAACGAGAATCAATGGGACTACCTTCTGACCCGGCTCACTTTCATCGCCCCGGACGGCACCGAGCACGAGTTCGTCAACCAGGGGACCGGGGGCTTGATCCAACCGGGCCCGTTAGGCACCGGAAGTGGACCCGACCGCGGGCACGTTTTTGTGGCCACCGACGGCAGTGGAGCCGTGTTCACTTCCTACGATCCCACCAATCCGAACTTCGCCACCACCTACAACCCGGCCCAGCTCACCGCTCAGGACATTTACGACGGGGCTGGCTTAAGCTGCTCGGCAGCGGGGAGCCAGGGCGTCAATGGCACCTCCGAGCTGAGCGGCATTCTTGTTCTGCGCGACGGAACCAAGTACAAGATCCACAACAGCGTCGTCGTGGGGATGGAAGACCGGAACGGGAACGATCTGGACCTTTCGAGCTGCCCCATCCCCCAATTCACTCAGGATGGGGGTTGCAACTTCAGCACGCAGGACGCACTCGGCCGCACCGTCAGCTTCAATTACTCTTCGATGACCGCCACGTATCCCGACGAGAGCGGGAAGATGCACACCGCGTCGGTGACCTATGACTACTTGGACAACCACCTGGCCACGGTGCCGCCGACCATGCCATCGGGCTGGGTGCCTTGCGACTATCAGACCGACAAGAGCCCGCTCGGCAAACCGTATGCCGTCTGCAACATTGGGCAAGTCCAGCCGCTCACGGGGCTATGCCAAACCAACCAGAATGGCAACCAGTGCAACGACAGCCAGGCGTTCAACCCTTTGGTGATCAGCCAGGTCACGCTGCCCAACGGCTCGACGTACCAGCTCCTGTACGATAGCTGGGGCAACGTCGCGGAACTGCATCTGCCGACCGGCGGCTGGTACCGCTACACGTACATGAACAACCTGCTGGTGTGGGTTAACACCCTGGCCGGCATCGCCTTCGACAATTTCGTTCCCGTGCCGTCGCTGGTGAAGAAGGAAGTGTTCCTGCACGCGAGCGACCTAACCCCGGCCGAGGTGCTCAACTACGGGGGCGACACCAACTGCACTTACGCCAACCATGTTTCCTACACGGACGGCGTTGGAAACCCGCTGGGCAGCGAATACCACCAGTTCACCTGCCCGAACCTGGGCGGTGGGACCACGTGGAGCGCGGATTACAACGGTTGGAACAGCGGCAAGGAATACCAGACGCAGTATTTCGACAACAATGGGACGCTTCTGCGGACGGAGGCCACGACGTGGCAGCAGCGCCTGTGCACCATGGACCCGGGGGATCCCGCCGGCTATCCCGGGCAGTGCTGGTTCCAGGTGGGCACCGCGGCGGCGCTGAACAATCCGGCCGCGGGCTACTACGCCGCCGTAAGTCTGAACGACCCGAACGCCCCGGCACACGACCCGCGGGTGGCCTCCAAGACGGTGACCGTTGCCGGCGGATCGACTTCGCAATCCTACCTGGACAGTTACGCGTACTCGGACTCGACGGACACGTACAACAACGTGATCGAGGCCGACGAATACCCATTCGGGAACACGACCACGCCCTTGCGCAAGACGCTGACCTCATACCTGGCGAACTCGGCCTACACGGCCAGTGGGGTCAACCTGATTTCGCTGCCGGTGTCGAAGACGGTGACGGACGGCTCGGGGATTGTGAAATCGCTGAGCTGCTATAACTACGACGAGACCACGCCGCAGAGCGAATCGGGAATCACGGCCTCCGACAGCCAGTGGGCCAGCATCAACACGCGCGGCAACGTCACGACGGCGAAGGCCTGGCTGAGCGGGTCGGCGAGTTGCCCGAGCGGCGGCACGTTCCTGACGAGCACTTACGGGTACGACGTCGCCGGCAACATGACTTCGATGCTCGACCCACGCGGAGTCAAGCGGCTGTGGGGTTATTCGGATTCTGGCACCGGGGCGGCTTCCTCCTTCGCCTTCCCCACCTCAATCACCAGTTACACCGCGGTGAACGGCGGCGGGACGCAGTTCACGGCCAACCTGACGTGGGATTACTACATCGGCAAGCCGCTCAGCACCACGGACATCAACGGGAACACGACTACTTACAGGTACATAAATCCGCAAGACCAGACGGCCGAGCCGCTGGACCGGCTGGGGCAGGTGACGAAGCCGGACGGCGGTCAGGCCGCGTTCGCCTACAGCGACGCTCCGGGCGCCATCAGCGTGACCAGCACGGAGAAGCAGGACTCCTCGACCAACATCGTGACGGTAACGAGTTACGACGGGCTGGGGCGTAAGTCCAACACGAACCTTGCCGGTGGAACCGTCGAGGTGAACTACGGCTACGACGCGCGGGGGCGGCTGGCCTACACATCGTTCGCCGCCGCGGGCACGCCGGCGACGGACTGCTTGCAGCCGGGCACGGACCTAACCACGGCAACCTGCTCGCCGCAATCCGGCACATTCACGGTGTTCGACGGCATCAGCCGCCCGACCTCGGTGACCGTGGCCGGCGGGGCGGTGACCACCAGCCAATACACGGCCAACCAGACGCTGATCACGGACCCGGCCGGGGCGGCCAAACTGAATACAGCCGACCGCGACGGCAACCTGGTGGCGGTGGTGGAAGACCCGGCCAATCTGGCCTATAGCACCAGCTACACCTACGATGTGCTGAACGACTTGCTCGGGGTGTTGCAGAGTGGGCGGACCAACGGCGCCTGTACGACCGGCAGTTACTCCCGCTGCTTTTCCTACGATCCGCTCAAGCGTCTGCTGACGGCCACGAACCCGGAGAGCGGCAAGATCACTTATGCCTACGACAACAGCGGGAACCTGGCCACGCGGTTCGACGCAAACCTCAAGACCACGACCATGGCCTACGACGGGCTGAACCGCATTACGCAGAAAACCTACAGCGACGGCACGGCCACGGTGAACTACGCCTACGACGCCGGAACGGCGAACTGCGCGGCGGGCCAGCCGGGGCCGAATTTCCAGGGGCGGCTGACCTCGGTCAGCAACGGAAGCACGACCAGCTACGGCTGCTACGACGCACTGGGGCGCATCGCGACGAGCGCGCAAACCACGGGCGGGACGACCTATCCACCGTTCTACTCCCACTACAACCTGGCCGGGGCGCTGTACCAGGAGACGTATCCCTCCGGGCGCGTGGTGCAGACACTGTACGATACGGCCGGGCGGGCAACGCAGGTGGGCACGGCCACGACGAGCTACGCGACGAACATCACCTACTTCCCGAGCGGGCCGATCCACACCGTCTCGCTTGGCAACAAATCGACCGAGACCTGGACGCTGGGGACCAAGCAGCTACAGCCAACGCAGCTCACGGTCACCGGCCTGGCGGCCGGCGCCAGCGCGACCTGGATCTGGGGTTACGGTGCGGACGCGACCAACAACGGCAACGTGATGAGCGAGGGCATCGCGAATGGCGCGGTGAACGCCTCGCAGACGTTCTCTTACGACTTGGTGAACCGGCTGACCAGTTCGAATGAGGCCGGGGCCTGGACGCGAACTTACGGCTACGACGCCTGGGGCAACGGCTGGGTAACGTCCAACAGCGGTTTCGCCGTGGGCCCGGACCCGACCATGCCCACGGTCTCGACCAACTTCGATGCCAACAACCGGCTGCAGATCGACGGCGCCAGCTACGACGCGGCGGGGAACCAGAAGACCATCGCGGGCTATACGAACACCTACGACGCCGAGAACCGGCTGGTGACGAGCACGATCGGCGGGGTGACCACGACGTACACTTATGATGGAGACGGGAAGCGGGTGGAGAAGTCGACGGGAGGTTCGGCCACGGTGTACGTTTACGACGCGGCGGGGCAGTTGGCGGCGGAGTACGCGACCGCGCCTGCGGCGGCGCCGTGCACGACCTGCTACCTGACGGCGGACACGCTGGGCTCGACGCGGATGATCACGGACGGCAGCGGGAATGTGAAATCGCTGCACGATTACCTGCCGTTCGGGGAGGAGATCACGTCGGGCGTGGCCGCTCGCACCAGCCCCCTGTACCCAGCGGGCAGCCTGTCGATCAACGACGGGGTGACGCAGAAGTTTACCGGCAAAGAACGGGATGTGGAGACGGGGCTGGATTACTTCGGGGCGCGGTACTTTGGATCGTCGCAGGGGCGATTCACGTCGGTCAACCCCTTCAACCCCATCCTGCAGATTAGGAAACGCTCTCAGTTCAACGCGTTCCTGTCACAGCCGCAGAATTGGAACGCCTACGCCTACACCTGGAACAATCCGCTGCGCCACACGGACCCGAGCGGCGAGAATGTGTACCTGGTCGTGTACACACAGGGCAACTCAGTCGGCGATGATGCACTGAAGAGGGCGGCACAGACGAAAGCGGCAGAGATACAGAACTCTAAGGGATTCGACCCGAAGAAAGACCAAGTTATGCTCAAGGGCGTCGTCACCAAGGAGGACTTCAAGGGTGCTCTTGCAGACGCCAACAAAGCGGGTCTGTCGTCGGGCGGAGTGCAGCAGGTGAATCTATTCTCACACTCTGGAGCCATCGACGGACCGGTCTTCCACGATTCAAGCGCGGTTGGGCCCTTGAACCCAAATGGCGCCACACAGTTTAGCGCGAAGGAACTAGGCTCCCTGCCGGGTATCAGCTGGTCACAGGGAGCGAGCGCTACCTTTTATGGCTGCAATACGACGAGCTTTGCGGGCCAGTTCGCCTCAACGGAGGGTGTCACATCTTTCGGGACAACCGGCAACTCGTACTTCTCGTCTCGGCCGGACCGTCTTTCGGCCGTTGGCGCGACGGGGCCGGTTTACCTGGATGACACGATGTTCAACAAGAACCTCGTGCCTAACATCATCAATTTCACGAAGCAGATGGAAGAGCACGACCCCGACTAGAGGCCAAAATGAAGACTGCCGCCTACGGAGTGCTCGGAGCCGTTTTGGTTTGTGTGCTCGTTCTGTTCTTGCTACGGCGCAACCCCGTGCTGCTCTCGCTGGGGGAGGATGTTCGGAGTGATCACGGGTACCAGGTTCTGAACCCGTTTCGCAGCCGGCAGCCGGAGAGACCGGCGGTGGCACTGCTTAAGCGCCTGAAAACCGGGGAGTGCGCTGTCGCCCTCGGAAGAATCGATCCTGACCAACATCGCGTCGCATCGATCTGCGAGAAGGAACATGATTCTCCCATCACGGGCTGGCATCTTCAGGCGGTCGGACTGGACCGAGGCCGCACGATTCTGCGGTTCGGCGTCCGGCGGGTCAGTGCAGGCAGGCGGTTCACGGATCCGTTCTGGTTCTGGGTCGCTCCGCGTTCTGCGGACGCCTGGGAGGTTACGGGGTACGAGCCCTGGTACTGAGGTTCGCGGGTTCGGCAGCGGCGAAAGCCGCCTTTGGCGGCTGGATTAGGGTGACACGTCATGTATGAAAGCGCTGGTCGTGTCAAGGGGAAAGTTGGCGCGAAGACGAGATCCTTTTTCCCTTTAGCCGCCTGTTTTCGGCGCCCTTTGGGCACACCTCTCCCTCAGCCTGCGCGGCGGGCGCGCGTAGCGGCCCTCAGGCCCACGCGGCGGCTGCGGTGCGCTTCAGAATCAGAAGAGGCTGTGGCTGGTCCTTTCTTCAGTCCTCCCGTCCAAAAAAGTTTCCGTCCAATCGCTCGCGATGCTGGTTTCGTCTTGAGCCATATATTCACCCTCGAAGGGGTATGAGCATGTTCGTCGCGGGTTTCGCATTCACCCCGAGGCTTGATCCCGGTCCGGCGGGAAAAGCTTGCCGGGGGGACTCATCGCCGGCGAGCGGCGATGAACGTGCCAGGCGTGTCTCGCGCTTACCCGTTAGTGGACGAAGCCGCCTGGGCCGCCGTCTTCAACGACGGCGGCGGTTGGGGAGGCCGGTAGTCCTGGTCCTTGGTCAGAACCCAGAAGGCGGCCTCCGCCAGGTGCCGGGCGACGGCGACGATCGCCCGGCCATAGCCTTTGTTCGGTTGCAGGCGCGCGAACAGACGGCGCACGTGCGCGTAACGCCAGCCCTTCAGCTTGACGGCACACACGGCAGCCTCCACGAACGCCCACTTCAGATACAGGTTCACGTTGCGCGCGATGCGGCCGTGGCGGGTGTGGCCCCCGGAAGAGATCACGCGAGGGACCAGGCCGGCGTAGCTGGCCAGGCGCTCGGCGTGCGGGAAGCGGGCGATGTCGCCGACTTCGAAGGCAATCACCGGCCCCAGCGTCTGGCCCACTCCGGGCAGCGTCATCAGCCGTTTCACCTGGGGGCTGACAGCGATCTGCTCGCGGATGCGCTTCTCAATTCCGGCGATCCTTTCGTCGAGCTGGTCGAGCGCCTCGAGTTGCGTCTGGATCATGCGGCTGGTTTCGGGCGGCAGCCGCTGGCGGCACTGCTCCAGATGTTCCCGGCCTTTGAGTCCGAACAGATCGCTGACCTGGTCGGTGTGCAGGCCGTAGCGGTCGATGGCGGCGTGAATCCGGTGTTTGAGAAAAGTGCGCAGGTTGCGGAGAGCCATGCGGGTGCGCAGCAGCTCGCGGCGGTCACGAACCTCGCGGGGCGGAATCCAAACTTCCGGCAAGGTGCCGTTGCGCAGCAGCAGGGCCAGGCCGCGGGCGTCGATGGCATCGGTTTTGTGTGTTTTCCCCATGCGCTTTTTGGCCTCGATGGTGTCGGCCAGGTGAGGACGGTGGCCGGCCTCTTCCATGGTGTCCACCAGCCAATACCAATGGCCGGTGGATTCCAGGGCGATCTCGGAGCCCTCCGGCAGCGTGGCGAGGAAATCGCGGTAGGCTTGCATCTGGTGCTCGACTCGAACGGGTTTGGTGGCCTTGCCCGTCTCGTCCATGGCGACGAAGACCGAGTATCTCTTGTGCGCGTCACATCCAAAGAACTGTTGCATGATCGTAAGTGCTCCTTGGGTCACTCGCCTGCCAGTATCGCGGCCGGCGAGCACCGGGCGCTTTCATACGATCACCC
>CAVTDS010000001.1:0-702202 GCA_963733465.1 Bryobacterales bacterium | reverse complement strand
GGTCGATGTGCCAGCGTTCCACCACGAGATCGCGACAGACATGCTCCGGGGATCACGGAACTCTCCCGGCGCGTGGCTATTCCTGCGCGATCTTCATGTGGATTGGGTGCTACGCGGTCTTGGCAAGGTGGGCGCCGAGCGCCGATGCCACAGCCTGCTGGTGAGTCGCCGGAGTCTGGCCGGCGGTGAAAGCGGCTTCGATGGCCTGGACGAGCGCCACCACCTCCTGCGTCAACTGAATGCCGGAGGGAGCCACACTGAGAATCGTCTGAATGATCTGCAAGAAGTTCATCGTCTTGTCCTTTCTGGTCCGCACGAGAAAGCCCTTGGAGGCGGCCTTGGAGCCGAAGCTTCCGCAACCGCCTCGCGCGGGGATCTCCCGTATGGGGAGATCTACGCCGTCTTGGGCTGCGTCTGGGAAGGGGTCGACGCCCCTCCGGAAGCGGTCACGACCACCGGCACCAGGGCCGCGATCGTCTGCGAGATGGCAGCGGCCAGAGCGCTCGCGATCACCGGCGTCAGCGACGTGAACAGGTTCGCGACGTTGGCGGTGACAGCCTCGGCGCTCACCGCTTCGCCAGCTCCGGCTGCGGCGACAGCGCCCTTGGTGGTCTCGCTGGCCGCCGTACCGGCGGGCGACACCGTCTGCTGGCCCTCGGTCGTACCGACCTGGCCGGACAACACGATGCCCGCGTTGATGGCGTGATCGATAGTGGCGGCGTTCTGCGCGCGCCGGCTGGCGGTCTGCGCCAGGTCCAGCGAGACCGCTTCCCAGGCGCGCTGACGCGCCAGGCTTTCGCGGCGGTTGTCCAGCTCTTCGTCGAAGAGCAGTTTGATGTTTTCGGCGCCGCCCAGCAGGCTCGGCTGGTGGGTGACGCACGGGGAAAGATTGGGATTGGTTTCGGCCATACGGGAAATTCCTTTCGGTTGGAGTTGCGGTTTGGGTCATGCAGCCCGGATCACCGGGCCGCTCAAAGAGAAGAGATCAGGAAGCCTTCTTGCTGCCGTAGAACGGATTCGGGCCGTGATGTTTGATGGCCCGCGAGTCCTGCCGCTTCGGGTTCAAAGCCTGGTCGACGGGCACGCCGCGCGACTCCGCGACCGCAGCGAATGTCTCTCCCGTCTCCGCGAGCATCGCCGTCTCACCGGTCAAGTTCATGATCCGGCGCAGAATCACATCGCAATAAGCGGGGCTGATTTCACAGCCATAGCCAGCGCGCTCCAACAACGCCGCCGCGGCCATCGTGGTTCCGGACCCCATGAACGGATCGAACACCACGTCGCCGGCATCGCTGAACGCCAGCAGGAAAAACTCGACGAGCGGTCGCGGGAAGGGAGCGGAGTGCGATCCCTGACCGGACTCCGTGCGGACTTCGATGACGTTGGAAGGCCGCGCGACGCCCGCGTGGCGCCCCTCCGAATCATCGGACAGGCTGTTCCGGCTCCGTTGCCACGCGCTCTGGTTCTTGCCGCCGTCCGCTGCGGCGCCGCGCGGGCCCGTGCCCAGCAAGCCGCTGCCGGAAGTCGCCTTCGGGTTGTTGGGGCTGTAATCGAAGCAGTCCTCCGAGCGTGCCCGACCGCCTTCGGCCGGAATTTGATCTGCTGCTGGCGGCAGAAATGGAACACTGGCTCCCAGGCGTTCTTGAATCGGTTTCCCCAACCGCCAGGCACGCCGTTGTCGGTCTTCCGCCAGCAGAACTCATCCACAAACCGCCAGCCCCACTGCCGCCGGTGGGCGATGACGAGATCCTTCACGTACAGACTCCGCTCGCCGTCATCGGCGTGCTCCTTGATGTTCAGGAAGTAGGAGCCATCGTCCGCAAGGACCGCCGCGATGTTCGCGGCCACATCCCGATACCACTCGGCGTACTCCTCCGGCGGGATCGGCTTGAACCCGCTCGTGGAATCGTACTCGCGCTGCGTGGCGTACGGCGGCGACGTGATGCACACGTTCGCGCGCACGCCAGCCATCAGTCTCTCGACGACCGGGAAGTCGCGGCAATCGCCACAGATCAGGCGGTGACTTCCGATCAACCACACATCTCCGGGCCGGGTAACCGGCTGGGCCGGCGGCTCCGGGACGTCATCCTGCACATCCGGCGGCGGCGCTTCGTTATCCGCGAGCAGCGCTTCCAATTCGGCGTCGCTGAAGCCCACCAGCGCGAGGTCCATGCCCTCGTGCTCCAGTTCGGCGAGTTCGTGGGCCAGCACCTTCTCATCCCATCCGGCGTTCATGGCGAGCCGGTTGTCCGCGATGATGTATGCCCGCCGTTGAGTCTCGCTGAGGTGGTCCAGCACCACCACCGGAACCTCCGCGAGGCCCAACTTGCGGGCAGCCAGGAGGCGTCCGTGGCCGGCAATGATCCCGTCCATGGAATCGACCAGGATCGGATTGGTGAATCCAAACTCCACGATGGACGCCGCGATCTGCGCGACCTGCTCCGGCGAATGGGTCCGCGCGTTCCGTGCGTACGGCACCAGCCGGGCGGTCGGCCAGATTTCGATGCGCCGCGCCATGGCGGGCGTTATGGTCGCCGGAAGCGTTGACATGTCGTTGGTCGCGCGGAGTTGGCCGCCCTTTCGCGCCCCGGTGGCCCGTGTTGCGCCGTCTGCTTCCGGGTTGGCTGGTTGGCCCACCTGCCGCCTCGGGCGCGCCTGACCGCCCGACCGCCTCTTTTCGCGCCTGGCGCTAGCGAAACTGCGCTACTCTTCAACGCGCCGCCGCCGCGCGCCAGGAAGTACCTATGAGGTTTGCGGGGTGGCGCATGCCGGCTCCAGGTCGCTCACGTCGCCCGTGGCGCCGCAGTGCAAACACCTGAACCTCTCACCGGCATCGAGGTAGCCCGTCTGCGGGCAAGTGCCGAAGTCGAACGGCTCGACGACGACGTTTTCGCTATTGCACTCGGGGCATCGCATCTTCACGCCGCCGGCCATGCAATCGAGCACGACGCGCAGGAAGATCGGCCGCACCTCGGGAGGCGCGAGCAGCGACTCCGCATGCCCGCCCTGCAGTGGCCGGAACTTCCAGCAGTGGTGGCCGTCGCTGAGCGGTTGCTCGAAGGAGTAGCCGGTACCCATGTACTGCCGGACCGTGGTCGGATGCGGATCGCCCGCACGGCGATACAGGACTACGCGATTGAGGTGCCCCTTGTGGCGCACCAACTTGGCGAGGCCGGCGTTCTCCAGCCGGAGCGCGCGTTTGTCATTGATGAAATCGAGAAGGGCGAAGTCAGACGAGTAGAGCGGAATGGACATTGGTCTCCATTTGCTCGCTCGCTTTTCCGCTGAAGTTCTTGGAGGGCTTAGGCTTGTAGAAACACGACGCCCATGCGGATGCGGGAAGGAGTTTTGAATCGAGGCGTCCCGGCGCCTCGCGACACGCTACTACTGCAATTCTCACAGAAACAAAATTGCGCGTCAACGTTTTTCCGGTCGGCAACACCGGCAACACGCTTGGCCGCTGGCGGGGGAGACAACAGAGCGGAAAAACACGCCTAATCCACACCACGCTCACCGTGGCAGAGTTGGGTGGTGGCCAGTTTTGGCAGGACGCCGTTGATCATGGCGCTACAATACGGATCGATGACCGACGGCAAACTGGCCAGTGAACTTCAGGCTATCAGCCGGGAGCTTGACGGGATTCTTGCAAACGAGCGAGCTGCAGCTACGGAGTTGGATCGACGGTTCGCTGAAGAACACGGCGCGCTTGAAGAACTGTTTCAGTCGGTTCAGGAAGCCAAGTTAGGTGGCCGCTGGCGGAACACTCGGTTCAACGTGTTCGACGTCTTGGGCCGGCCGCGCCTCGAGGAGGCCCATTCCAGCTTTTTGGCTTGGGTGCTCGATCCGGCCGAGGCCCATGGATTCGGGGACACCTTTCTTCTTGAATTCATGCGACGGACAGTCGGAAAGGAGCCGCCCTCCACCTTGGACGTTTCGGTGTCGCGTGAATTTCGATGTGGCGGCATGAGGTTCGACATCCACGTGACAGGGGACCGCTGGTGCCTGGTCGTGGAAAACAAGATCGACGATCTCCCCTGGGAGCACCAGAGCCGTGAGTATCAAGAATATTGCAGGAAAGTGATCGATCGCGGTGAGCAGGCGTGGTTGGTCTACATTACACCAGCGCGTCGACCTTCGAGCACGATTCCATGGCTTTCGTATCGTGAGGTCCGACTGATTCTGGAGACATTGACTCCCGATGCCTCGGCAGCGGCGGTGATCCAGCATTTCTGCGAGCATATCATTTCGGATTTGGAGGGCTGAACATGCCAAGAGAATATACTCTCGCGCCAAAACTAAAATTAATTGTTGACCACCTGAAGGCTGTCCGGACATTGGATGAATATGTGAATGGTGTCGGGTTGAAGAAGGACATGCAGGACTTTTCCAACTACCTTCAGCAGGATCTTAGCCGCAGCATCCTCCGTCCAGCCGGGTGGGAGGATCTATACGCTTCGGAAGGCAGCCTGTATTCCAGCCCAAAGTCTGGGAGTTCCGACAACCAGCTCGTCCAGAAGTGGTGCGTGGTTGAAGACGACGTCATCGCGATTGCAATCTGTCCTTCGTGGCCCGTTCAGGATGATGACGAACCCTATGCCGAGCTCTATGTGCCGAAAGACTGGGAAAAGCGGCAACAGTTCATAGCCGAGCTGAAACCGCCGCCGGGTTTTGAGCACGTCAGCCAGTATAGCGACGGGGAGCTCGCCGAGACGACGTCCGTTTTCAAGTACGTGCACTATGAGAGTTATATAGGGCCTGACGGCCGCTTTAATGTTACCGGCTTCGTCGAAGGATTCCGGGCGGCCACGAAATCTCTGGTCGCTATGGAGAAGGAGATTGACCAGATCCTTGAGCGTCTGGGCTGAACGGCACGCATTCGTCGGGACCGGAGCAGTCCTCGACGTCGAGACAACTGGCTTCAGTCCTCGCACCGACGAAATCGTCGAACTGGCTATGACCCTATTCCGCTATGACCGCGTTGCAGGTCAGGTACTGGAAATCGTCGGGGAATACTCGGGGCTGCGGGAACCGTCTTGTCCAATTCCGAGGTGCGCTTCGACGGTCCACGGAATCACGCGTCGTTTGGTGCACGGCCTTCGGTTGGACTATCGCTGCATCCGGGCGATGCTGCGCCAAGCAGATTTTGTCGTGGCACATTGTGCAGCCTTTGATCGCGGCTTCGTGGAGCGGCTAATGCCCTCGTCTCGCGACACGAGATGGCTTTGTTCGCGGGACGGTATTGACTGGTGGGCGAAGGGTTTTGAAAGCCGTTCGCTAGAGGACCTTGCATTCGCGCACGATATTGAGAACCCGCAGCCGCACCGGGCCAGCGGTGATACGGCGACGCTGCTGGCGCTGCTCAGCTATCGTCCCCGGCGCCGCAAGCCGTATCTTTACGAACTGCTGCGCGACGCAGGTCTGCTCACGATGCCCCGACCGCAAAGTGCTCGATGACCGTCGGGTCGGAAGCTCCCTGCCGCGGAGGAGCAAGCCTACCGCTGAATATTTGGTTTGGCGTCGCCCATTCCGGCGCGCACGGGGCCGCGTGGCGCGCCGCCGGCATGGGTGGCCTTCGTTCTACGACCAGACCGCCACCGCGCGTTCCTGGGCCAACGGGCGCGCGACGTGGGCCAGTAGTAGCGCCGTCTTCGACCACCACCGCCATCCCGGAGCGCGCCGCCACGCCCACGATCCCGTTCGAGAAGACGGCAGCCCGAGAAACGCCTACCATCCACACCACGCTTACCAGTGGTGGCCGCGGGATCGAAAAATCCCCTTATATCGCGAGAAAGGGGAAAATGTCTTCCCAACGGCACACGAGCGTCAAAACGCTTACCATCGCTACCACGCATACCAACTGGTTACCGAATCACTGCGGTTGAGCGGGGAGGAAACGCGGTCCGATCCACACCACGCGCGGGTCTGTGGAAAACAGACTTTTGGACCGTGTTTGGACCTTCTTTGGACCTCGTGTAGGGATAATCGGAAATGCGCTTAAGACCACACGTGACCGTAACTCGCGTGGTGTGTAGAGGATGTGTTTGGTGGACCTGGTGAGATTCGAACTCACGACCTCTTCCATGCCATGGAAGCGCGCTCCCAACTGCGCCACAGGCCCACGGGCGACTCTCATCAATATAGCATGGCGGCCTGCGGAGAGACCTCGGCCCGCGTCGTGCCCGTAGTGCGGCCCGCCGAGTGCGCCCCAGCTTGCGGAGCGGACCCCCCGGCCCGCTCCGCAAGCGCTCGAACCCGCTTCAGAACGAGAACTTCAGCCCGAGGCGGAGCACGCGGCTGCCGCCTCCCGTCGAAACTCCGTTCGCGGAAACCGCGGTGCTTGTGATCTGGCCAAAGTTCGAGCTTCCCACCGTCGCATTCGGCGTCGCGAAGATGGGCGTGTTGGTGAGCGAGAAAGCCTCCGCCCGGAACTGGAACGTGTATTTCTCGCGGAACGCGAAGTCGCGGAACAGCCCCCCGTCCAGTTCGAACATGCTGGGTCCGCGCAGGCTGTTTCGTCCGGTGTTGCCCCAGGTGTTCTGCGCCGGATTGCCGTAAGCGGCGGTGTTGAACCAGGACTGGCCGGGCCCCACGTTTCCTAACATCTGCACCGTGGGCAGAATCTGCTCGGCCGTCTCGGTGTTGCCCGGAGCGTTCAGGATGGAGTTCGAAGCCAGCACCGAGAACGGCAGGCCGCTCGCCGCCGTGACAATGGCGTTGAGTTGCCAGCCACCCAGGACGTAGGAGGCGACGCCGCCTTGGGCCAGCCGGTGTCCCTTGCCGAAAGGCAACTGGTAGGTGGACCAGAATTCGAAGTTGTGGGTGCGGTCGTAGCCGGCGGCCGCCCAGTTACGCTGCCAGTAAGTCGGGTAGGCGAAGGTCAGTCCGTTGTAGGTGCTGTTGTCCCCGTAATCCATTGCTCGCGAGTAAGTGTAAATCGCGCCGAACTCGGCAGTCCCGACGCGTCGAGTAAGTTGCGTCTGCAAGGCATCGTATCGCGAGCTGTTGAACGGCAGGTCCTCGTTGATGTCGGTGCTGTTGATGGCGTAGAGCAGGCGTCCGGGGGTTCCCGTGCCGGGGGCGGCGGCATTGATGTTGACGTTGGACATCTGCCGCACCTCATGCGTTCCCACGTAAGCGGCCGTCCCGGTGAAGCCGCTGCCGAGGTCGCGCTGCAGGCTGAGGTTGTAAGACTCGATGTAACCTCTGCGGAACGGATTCGCGATTGCCTGCGTGGACAGGTTCCTCGGCAGAGGGATGGTCCCCAGGGCAAGGTTGGGAGCGACCGCGGCCGGCAGGCCGATGGTCAGCGGCCCTTGCGGAAGCGTGCTGATCCCGTTGAGCCCGTCGAGCGCACCGGCGGCCTGGAAGGACGTGGATCCGGCGAAGTCGGTGGCTAGGAACGCCGGGTAGGTGTTGCGCATGTCGCGGTAATTGTCGGGATCTTCGGTTAGCCCGAAGCCCCCGCGGATGACCGTGCGGTCGCTCAACCGGTAGGCGATTCCGAAGCGCGGTGCGATGAAGCCCCATCCGACATCCTCTCCCGTGTCGCAAGGCACGCCGTTTTCGCATCCGATCAACACGTTGCCCGTCGAGGGTTGAAAGCTGAAGTTGCCGGTGTGATCGCGTGTGAGGAACGGGTAGTACTCATACCGCGCGCCGTAAGTGAGCGTAAGCTTGGGCGAGACCTGCCACTGGTCCTGAATGTAGCCGCTCCAGGTGGACCAGCGCAGAGCATTGGGATCGATGGTCTGTACCACCTTTCCCTCCTCCTGCGGCAGGCCGAGCAGAAAGTCGGCCCAGCTATTGTACATGTTCGGCCCGGGTCCGCCATTGAGAGCGGTCACGGCTCCGGTGAAGCGGAAGGAGCCGCGCGCGGTCTGGAAACTGCCGCCCTGGGGCTGGAAGTGATTCAAGTCGCTGTGCGTGTATTCCCAGCCGATGCGAACCTGGTGGGAGCCATGGGACCAGCCCAGGTTCATGTTGCCCACCCAGTTGTTGTCCCGGAACTGGAATGGGTTCCCGGTATTCGAGTTGCCCATGGCGACCCATCCGTTCTGAACGTTGAAGTACGGGATGCCGCCTTGCATTGAGCCGGTGTTCGTTCCCGCGATGAAGGGCACGCCGTTCTGGCCGAAGACGGTGTTGACGTCAGGGGCAGCGGCGCCCAGGTTCTGGCGGTCGTACCCGGCGTTGCCGTCGAGGATCAGCGTCGGCGAAAAGGTGTGGCTGCCACCCAGGGCGATGTTTTGGACGGTGACGAACGCGGCGCCCGGCTGGCCGCCGTCCCAGGTGCCGCCGTCGGCGGCTCCCAGCTGGAACGGATCGGCGATGGTGCCGTTGGAGATGCTGTAGCGGCCGAAGATCTGGCTGTCGTCGTTGATCTGATAGCTGATCTTGCCGTCGGCGTTGTCGCGGTCAAAGGCATAGCTGGCGGCGCCGAAATAGTTGGCGGTCGCGCCCGGCAGATTGGGCGACGGCAGCAGCGCGGCATAGTTAGAGACCACCGGATCGATCAAATTGGCCGGAATCACGTTGCCCGCGAAAGGCGTTCGGCCGGTGCCATTGGCGTTGCCCGTTCGCGGATCGTAAATGGTCGTGCCGGTGCCGGCGAAGTTCCCCGTCAGCAGTGGAGCGGTGGGAAGCGTGGCCAGGCCGGAGATCGCCTGCCGCTGCGTGGTGCGCTCCCAATCGCCGAAGAAGAAGAGCTTGTTCTTCTTGATGGGACCGCCCATTCGGGCGCCAAACTGGTTCAGGATGTTCTTGGGGACGGTCGATTTGGGGTTGAAGAAGAACGGGCGCGCGTTGAAATCCGTGTTGGTGTTGTACTCCCAGGCTGCCCCGTGAAACGTGTTCGTGCCGCTGCGGATGATCACGTTCACGGCGGACCCACCGGCGGTGCCCTGTTCTGCCAGGAAGCTGTTGGTGGAGATATTCACCTCCTGAATGGCCTCCTCGGGCGGAACGTAGGCCACCAGGTAGGGAAGCCAGGCGTAAATCACGCTCGCGCCGTCGATGCGCACGTTGTTGTTCACGTCCGAGATGCCATTGACGTTGAACGACATGGCGCGCTCGGGGTTGCCGGCGGCCGAGTTCTGCTCCGCGGGCGGCTGAACGCCGGGCACGAGCTTCAGCAGACTTTCGAAGTTGCGGCCTTCGCTGCCGGCGATGGGCAGATCGGTGATCTGCTTCTGAGCAATATCCGTGTGGACGTCGCCGCGGTCAGTCTGCATCACCGCTTCGGCGCCGCTCACGGTGACCTCCTGGGTGACTCCGGCGATCTTGAGTTGGGCGTCCGAGCGCGTCAGGGCGTTGACGTTGAGGATGACTCCGGATTGCGTCAGCGTGCTGAAGCTGGCCGCCGAGATGGTCACCTTGTATTGGCCCGGCTGCAAAGTAGTGAACGAGTAAAGACCGGACTCGTTCGTCGTGGCGGTTTGCGAGATGCCGGTCTCAATGTTGAGCGCCTCGACTTTGGCGTTGGGAATCGGACCCCCGGAAGGGTCGGTCATATTACCGGTCAGCGTTCCGTAGAGTACCTGGCCGGCCGCGGGTCGAGCGATGGAGAGCAGAGCCGAAAGCAAGAAGAGAATGATCGGTAGAGAAGAGATGGAACGGCGGACCCACCGGGACGATCTGACGGCTACTGCGCCGGGCAGGACGTTGCTGTTGTTGAGTTTGCAGGCTCGAGTTGGGAGTGGCGAGACTGCAGAATGGCGAAGACACACCTGTCGCAGTGTCATAGAACCCCTTTCCCCTCAAAGCAATGTGAACAAAGGGGCAAGCGCCCTTTGTTCATTAACCAAACTAAAGCTAGCTTAGCCCCGCAAAGGCATAGAGTCAAGGCACTGACAAGAGGCTCTGAAACATGCAGTATCCTGAAAACACATGACGCGCGAAGAGGCGTGGGACATCCTGTGCGAGTTCACCAAGTCGGAGAGCCTGCGTAGGCACGGACTGGCGGTCGAGGCGTGCGTGGCAGCGTACGCGCGCAAATTCGGCGAGGACGAGGAGAAATGGCGGGTCACCGCCCTGCTCCACGATTTCGACTGGGAGATCCACCCTGAAGCGCCCGATCACCCGCTCAAAGGCGAGCCGATCCTGGCCGCCCGCGGCGTCAGCGAAGAGATCCGCCGCGCCATCCTTTCGCACGCCAGTTACAGCGGTGTCGCGCGAGTGACGCCGCTCGAGAAGACGCTGTTCGCTTGCGACGAAGTGGCCGGCTTCATCACCGCCGTGACGCTCGTCCGGCCGAGCCGCAGCCTGGCCGATTTGGAAGCGAAGTCCGTCCGCAAGAAGATGAAGGACAAAGCGTTCGCGCGTTCGGTGAGCCGTGAGGACATCGTCGAGGGCGCTCAGGGTCTGGGCATCGACCTGGAAGAGCACATCGATTTCTGCGTGCGGGCTATGCGCGAGTGCGCCGCGGATTTGGGACTGGCCGGAGCCTGAGGCCGCCTGAGGTCAGGAGGCAAACAAGCTGCACTCGAGCGCGTTGATCTTCACCCCCACCGCAGTCAACAATTCCGGTTCCGATTTGACCTTATCCCAGCCGCATTGGGGAAACTCGATCTTGAGCTGCTCGATGGTGTCGAGCGAGGCTGGCCCGGCAACCTGGAAGCCGAGCATGTCCGCGACGCGGCAGGCGAGGTGCACAACCAACCCCTGGTCCAGACGTCCAGGCTCCCGCGGTTCGTGGTGCCGGCCGATGATCCCTTGAAGCTCGGCCGGGAAACTCCACTCCTCGGCGAGCCAGCGGCCGATCTCGCAGTGATCGGCGCCGAACATCTCGCGCTCGTACTCCATAAGGCTGGCGGCGTCCCCCTGGTCCTGATCCACGGTCTCTAGCAGGCCGGCGTAGTCTCCAGCGTACGTTTCCAGAAGGGAGAGCCGCCCCATGTCGTGCAGCAGCCCTACCGTGTAGCATTGGTCCTTGTCGAGCCAGCACACCTCGGCGATTTGCTCGGCAAGCAGAGCGGTCGCCAGCGAATGGCGCCAGCAGCGCAGCAGGATCGGGACGTTGAGAGCGGAGGCAAGGAAGTTCCGCAGCGCCACCGTCATCACCAGGCCCTTCAGGCGGTCCAGACCCAGAACGGCCAGCGCGTTGAGAATGCCGCGCACCTCCTGGCGGCATCCCAACAGGGGCGAATTGGCCACCCGCAGCACCTCCGCCGAGAAGGCCATATCCACCCGGATCAGTTCGCTCACGCGGCGGAAGACAACGTCGTCGGTCGACACCATTCGCATCAGCCGGACCGCAATTACGGGCAGGGGGTGCAGGTTCTTCAGAACCCAGGGCCTCTCCGCGCCAGCCGCCGATGCTAGCGATGTGCTCACAGAAGCTATATCGGCAACTCCGCGCGGCGCTAAGACGGCAGAGTGAGGGAAAAAAGATGAATTAAACGAAATGAGACCGCCGTGACACCGCTACTTCGCAGCCCGCTCGAGCCGATCGAAAATCGCGGCCCACTCGGGTCGCTCCGGCGGCCGCTCCACCGCGATCCAATCCAGGCCTTCCCGGTCCAGCCGGTGCAAAGTCTCATAGAGCACCGCGGCGTACATCGCCGCATCCGGCGGCATCCAGACCACCTTGGCCACCGGCGCCTCCGGCTGCGTACACAGGCCGACGTAGCCCCCCTTGCCCCGGCCGGGAACGCCGCCCCCCTTCACCAGCACCAGCCGCGTCTTCGGGCTGTAGTGCTTGCGATGCATCCCCGGCGAGGCATGTGGTCCCGGCCCACCCGCCGAAACAACCTCTACCGGCCCGATCCGCTCTGCGATCTCCCTTTGCGAGACCATCCCCGGCCGCAGCAGCACCGGCCGCAGGCCCGCCAGCGACAGCACCGTTGATTCGATCCCAACATCGGTGGGACCGCCGTCGAGGATCAGGTCCACCGCCGCGCCCAGGCTCTCGCGCACGTGTTCCGCCGTGGTGGGAGAGAGGCTGCCGAACCGGTTGGCGCTCGGCGCGGCAATCGGAACTCCGGCCGCGCGGATCAGCGCCAGCGCTACGGGATGGGAGGGAACGCGAATGGCCACGGTTCCCAAGCCCGCGGTCACAATGTCCGGGATCCGAGGCCGCTTCGGCAGCACCAGCGTCAGCGGACCCGGCCAATACCGGCGGGCCAGCGTCTCGGCCGCCCTGGGCCATTCCGCCGCCAGCTCGCGCGCCATTTCGATCGAAGGCACGTGGACGATCAACGGACTCCCCGCCGGCCGGCCCTTGGCCTTATAAATCAGCGCCACCGCAGCCGGATCGAACGCATTCGCGCCCAGTCCGTAGACGGTTTCCGTCGGAAAGGCCACCAGCCTTCCCTGGCGAATCAGCTCCGCGGCCGCTTGTATTTGCTCAGGAGGGATCACGACTCGGGCAGGTCTTCCTTGCCGTCGGCGCCGGCCGTTTTGCCGGTGCGCTTCCACACCAGGTAGGCATGCATGAACGGCTCCAGGTCGCCGTCAATGACGCGGTCCACGTCGCCCACGCCGAACTTGGTGCGGTGGTCTTTGATCAGCCGGTACGGCGCCAGCACGTAACTGCGGATCTGGCTGCCGAAGTTGATATCGGCCTTGTTGTCCTCGATCGCCTGGCTCACCGCGTTCTTCTTCGCCAGCTCGTGTTCGTAGAGCCGCGCGCGAAGCTGTTTCATCGCCATGTCGCGGTTCTTGTGCTGCGAGCGCTCGTTCTGGCATTGCACCACGATCCCGGTGGGCAGGTGCACCATGCGGACCGCGGAATCCGTGCGGTTGACGTGCTGGCCTCCCTTGCCGCCGGCGCGGAAGGTGTCCACGCGCAGCTCGTCGGGCTTGATGTCGATCTTGATTTCGTCGTCCACCTGCGGATAGACGTACACCGAGGCGAAGGAAGTGTGCCGCCGCGCGTTGGCGTCGAATGGCGAAATCCGAACCAGCCGGTGCACGCCCACTTCGGATTGCAGAAGCCCGTAGGCATTCTCGCCATTCACCTCGAAGGTGACGGACTTGATGCCCGCGCCCTCGCCCTCCTGCCGGTCCGTGACCACGGTGGGGAAGCCCACGCGCTCGGCCCAGCGCAGGTACATGCGCAGCAGCATCTCCGCCCAGTCCTGGCTTTCGGTGCCGCCCGCGCCGGGATGTATCTCGACGATGGCGTCGCGGAAATCGTTCTCGCCCGCCAGCAGCATCTCGGTTTCGAGCTTCTCCAGCCGCTCGCTGAGGGTTTTCAATGCCTGCCGGATCTCGGCGCCCACGTCCTCGCCCTCGCGCTGCAATTCGAACAGCGTTTCGAGGTCGGAGATCATCAGGGCCACCTGCGCGTCGTCGGCCAGCGTTTCTTCCAGGCGCTTGCGGTCGCGCAGCAGGTGCTGATCCGGCTGGCTCCAGAATTCGGGCGCAGAAACCCGCTCTTCAATCCTGGCTAGCTGGGATTTGCGTTTGGGGGCGTCAAAGATAGCTCCGCACAGCTTCAGATTGCTGGCGGAGCGTTGAATATTCGCGTTCGAGGTCTTCGGTCATCAGCTTCCCAGTGTATCAGAGTCGAACAGAACGCCCCGCTTCCCGGCGTTGAAACAGGGAGTATCGCCCAGGCGGATCGCCATGCCTTCGGCCTCGTGTATGTGGCCGCAGAAGAAGGCCGCCGGCCGCTCGTTCTCGATAAACTCGCGCATGGCGCGGCTGCCGGCGTGCACGCCCTTCCGTACGCGGTCGAGGTCCGTCCCGAGCGGCGGGCAATGGCAAATCAGAATGAGCGGCTTCAGTCCCGCGAACGGCGCCAGGCGCCGCGCCATTTCCTCTTCGGTGTATTCGCCCGGCGTGTTGAATGGAGTAGGGGTAGAGCAGCCCAGGCCCGCGATGCGGTATCCGCCCGCCTCAAACGTCTGGCCGTGGAAGTCGATGAGGCCGTATTGCGCCGCCAGTTCCGCGATCTGGCCCTCCGATTCGTGGTTGCCGGGCAGCACGTAGACACACCCGGCACGGCGCCGGAGAATTTTGCCGCAGCGGTCCAGACCGCGGCCCCAATTGCTCAGATCGCCCGCCGCGAAATAGTAGTCCGCCTCGGCGGCCATGTGCCGCTCGAGCGCGGCGTAATCGTCGTGGATGTCGGAGAAGACGAGCAGCTTCACTTGTCCGGAGCTGGTTTCACATTGCCGCAGTCTGCGCTCTTGAAGACGGAGGACGACTCGAGGGTCCATTCTACCGGCATGGTGTTCGGTCCCGCCTGCATCGATCCAACGAAGTGGACCTTTGCTTTGGTGTGCTCGTCGTCGATGACATGGGCCTCCAGGGTTCCTTTTCCGCTCATCGGCCCGGTGCAGACCATGTCGGCGGTCATGCCATCGCCGCTTTTGACGATGTTCGTCACCTGGCAGCTTCGCGTTGGCGGAACGATGGAGCCGTACTTATCGATCTGCTGCTGCGTGAGGCAAACCATCGTGGTGTGAGGGCCTCCGGCCAGGGCCGAGGCGCCGCCGTGAACCGCTCCGGTCAGGGCCTGCGGGAACGGAGACTGTTGCCACGTCTGCGTTGCCGTCAGTTCCCACAGGCCGGGCTTTCTGGCTTGCGCGCAGGCGAGCGCCGTCGTGAGGAGGAAGCAGCCGGCGAAGGTGATCGAAACTCTGGTCTTGTTCATGATTGTTCATGGTAGCAGGCAGGGCGAGTGCCCGCAAGCCCTAACAACTTAATAAAATCAATCAACAGCTATTGCAATCTTAAGAAACTTGAGTTATACATTGACTATATGAAAGACGGACCGGCCACGACGGACTGGCAGGAACTGACGCAGTTGACCCACGGCCAGCCGATCGTGGTGGAGCGCGTCCGGCTGGCTGGGAAGGACATCGTCATCGAAGGGTCGTTCGAGCTGCCGCAATTGGCCAGGCTGAGCCTGGAGGACCAGGTTTTCATCACGGCCTTTGTGCGGTGTCACGGATCGATCAAAGAGATGGAGCAGACCTTCGGCGTCAGCTACCCAACCATCAAGTCCCGGCTGAACAGGCTGGGGAACGCGCTCGAGTTCGTCGAGAACAACCCGTCCCCTTCGCGAAGCGAAATCCTGGACCGGCTGAAGCGCGGAGAAACCAGCGCGGAAGACGCCATTCGGGAATTGGAGGCACTGAAATGATCCCCCTTGTAGCCACGGTGAGTTTTCGTAGCAGGCGCGACCGCAATTGCCGGCTCTGGATTCCGCTGGCCCTGGTGTGGCTGCTGCTGCTGCCAGTGGTCTTGGCGGCGCTACCGGTGATGTTCGTGATCTGCTGGGTCGCCGGTGTCGATCCTGTCGAGACGGTAGCCGTCTTCTGGCAGATTCTGAGCGCGCTAAAGGGCACCAACATGGAGTACGGCGCGGGCCGCTCGTCGGTGGAGATTCACGTTTTCTGAGGAGGAGATATGAACGAGAACCGTTGACAAATCCTGGAGATGCTGGCCGCGGGCAAGATCACGGCCGAGGAGGCCGAGCGCCTGATCGCCGCTCTCGAGAAGGAACCGCCGGTCTCTGCTAGCGGTGGCTCCGAAGCCGGCCCGAAGGCAAAGCCCAAGTACCTGCGCGTGGAGGTGGATTCGCAGAACGGCCACGGGCACCACGGCCCCAGGCTGGTGAACATCCGCGTGCCCATGCAGTTGCTACGGGCCGGGGTGAAGCTGGCAAGCCTGATCCCGCCCCAGGCGCGCGACCACGTCAACGACGCCATGCGCGAACGCGGGGTGCCTTTCGACATGAGCCAGATCAAGCCGGAGAATCTGGAAGAACTGATCGACCAGCTCAACGACCTGACGATTGACGTGGACGAGAAGGACGGGCAGACCAAGGTCAGGGTGTACTGTGAGTAGAGGGGGATCACAGATGCCAGGTTTCAAGCTGAAAGCCGCAGCGCTGGCGGCGATGCTGTTGTGCGGCGCGATGGCGGGACAAATCCCGCAGCCGAGCGAGAAGTTCCCCGATATCCCGCGGAACCTCAAGCCTTACTTCATTGCTCTCCTCGTGAAGGGGCCCAACGCGGATCAGCCGCAGACTTCGGATGAGCGGGAGGCGCTGTTGCGAGGGCATATGGCCTATCTGCGGTCGCAGGTGGAGGCGGGGAAGTACGCGGTGGTGGGCCCGTTTTTGGATAACGGCAACACACGCGGCATGGCCGTCATCCGCGCGGCGTCGGCGGAGGAAGCGCGCCAGCTCGCGAGCGCCGACCCGATGGTTCGAAGCGGGCGTATGGCGATTGAAGATTCATCCGGCTGTGTTGCCCGACCTGAGTCCCGGTGCGGGTTGAGTTCGTGCCGAAAACGGAAAAATGATAGGCTTATCCGAATATGGGACGGCGGAGACGGTTGTGGAGAGCTGTTCGTCTGCTCTCTCTCGCCGCCATCTCGATCCAGCCCGCTGCGCCAATCGACGGGTTCGCTTATATCCACGCACATGCGGACCAGAGCGGCGACGTCGAACTGAACATCCGCACCGCCGGGCTTAAAGAGCCTCTCGACCTGCCGGCGCTGGCGCGCCAATGGATGGGCTGCGATTACGACGGGAGCAGCCCCGGCGCGGTGGCCGCCTGCATTCGGATCGAGAGACAAGAGTGAGGACGAGCCCACGGACGACGGCGCGCGCTCTGCCTGCGAGTAGGTCACGGTGAGCGTGTTGCCGCTTAGATCCTGGATCGATTGCAGTGTTCCGTCCGGACTCATGGTGTACTGGGTGCCGAACTGGTCGGTGTAGATGTAGCCCGGCGGGCTGCAGACGCCGCCGGTGCTGCACCGGAAGGTGGAACCGTACTGGACCAGCGCGTCCCAGAATCAATAGCCGCTGTTCGCGATCTGACAGCCTGCGCCCGAGCCCGCGAGATTGTGTAAGTGGTCTGTGGCTGGGTGGTCTTAGATCATCTCGACAACTTCGTAGCCGAATTCCTTCATCCCGCTCTGTTGCATCGCCGCGAACAGCCGCTTCGACACAACCAGAAGCTGATGCGGCCGAAACAGCCCTTGCCGTCTTATGATGTAGACTCTAGTCCGGCAGAGATCCGAGCCATCCCAACTAGCGCCCACCACCGACAAAGGAGAGAGCACGTACTCCCCGGCGATCTCTCCGGACCTGCAGCGGATGCTGCGATCCTCCGCTTGGAACAGGTGATCGCCGAACCTGTTCTGGGCGGACAGCTCCAGAGGCTTCGGATGGACAACAAGCTGGGCGAAACTGCGGCTGGAGCGGGCGGGCTTGATCCGCAACGCCTTTTGCTGCGCGAGCATTTCGTTGAGCAGCCCCTTGGGAGCGTCCTCGTAAAGCCACCACCACAACTCCTGTCTTTTCGGATTCAGGTCCACACCCTTGGCAGCCGCAAGCGACAGCAGTTCGACTCCCGCCGGGCACTTGGATAGGTCCATCGGTTTTGTGGATTCCGGCCGGATGTTTCGGATGGGGAGCAATTCACCTCCCGTGAAGCCCCCATCTCGAAGGAGCGCCGCCAGGCGTTCGGAGACGATCAACTCGCCGCCCCATGTCCTGAACAGATCCCTCTTCTTTGCGAGTTTGCTGAACGGCACGTGGAGAACGCCCACCTGCTTTGAGCAGATGCCGCAAGGAACCATCTCTGGAACGGTACGAGACTTGGTGCCCGAGTGGTTCAAAAGCTCGACCCGCCACGCTTGCTGCAGACAGTCGGACGACTCCTGGTACTCGGTCCCGTACTCTCCGCCCGCTACGTGAGTGTACGGAACCCGAAGCAGGAACAACTGAGCCTGTTCTATCTCCTCCCGGCTATACGTTCTTCTGATGTCCCAACCCGCAAAGATATAGACTCCACCGCCTTCGGGCGGCCGCAATCGCCTGTCCAGCTCTCTCACGCGGTTGAACACGGGGTCGCCCACAGCCCCGCGCAGGATGACGACAAGATCGGAGGGGTCCGGAGGCTCAGGGATCAAATCCGCGAGCAAGTGCGCGTACTGTGTGTATACACGCAACTCATAACGCTCTATCATGCCCCACCCCCGTCAGACGGACCGACCCCCGGATGCTTGGAACTGCAACAGCCCATCGCTTCGACCGGCCCCCTTTTCATGGCTCAAGACATTTCGCCAGTGGCGATTCGAGCGGAAACTTACTCCCAGATCACCGGCGGCTCGCTAGGCGCGACGCCTATGGCATCGCGGGCATGCCCATCGCGATGCCCTCTTCGAGCGATGGGCCGTAGACGCCGGGGACCTTCAGGCCGGCCTGGCGCATCAGGACCGTCATCTGGGCGCGGTGGTGCGCCTGGTGCGAGAGGAGCGCCTGGAGCGTGGCGCTCTTGGTCCAGGTCATGCCGTACATGGGGATTTCGTCGGCGAGCTGCGCGTCGGTCCAAGCCTTCGGCAAGGCTGCGGCGGCGGCGCTGGCGGCTTTCTCGTAGGCCGCGACGATGGCCGCAGCGGTGGCCGGCACGGGCTCGTCCTCTTTGGTGACGCGGACGGGGACGCCGGCCGCGCTCAGCATGTCGCTGACGGCGGTGGTGATGTGCCAGGCCAGGAAGCCGAGCGAGCGGCCTTCGGGCGTCACACGCTGCGCGAGCGAGGCATCGGTAAGATTGCGAAACACCTTCAAGGTGGCGCCGGATTCAAACTTCCAGCCCTTCAGGAAATCGGCGATGGTGTTGAACATAGAGTCCCTCCCCCTACATGCTACGATAATGATTCCAGGCTCCGGGCTCCGTGCAATGGGCGGCTGCAAACCCCGCCAGGTCCGGAAGGAAGCAACGGTAGCGGTGCGGCTCGTGTGCCGCGGATCACCTGGGGCCTGGTTGATTGCCCGTCCTTGGACACCCGTCGAATGTACCAGGTCATCGCCAGGAAATACCGGCCGCAGAACTTCTCCGAACTGGTCAACCAGGAGCACGTCAAAACCACCCTGGCGCACGCGATCGAGCAGAACCGGATCGCGCACGGGTACATCTTTTCGGGCCAGCGGGGCACGGGCAAGACCACGGTGGCGCGCATTTTGGCGCGCTGTTTGAACTGCGTTCAGGGGCCGACCACGGCTCCTTGCGGCGTCTGTTCGAGTTGCACGGAGATCGCGGGCAGCAACGCCGTAGACGTCATCGAGATCGACGCCGCATCGAACCGCGGGATCAATGAAATGCGCGAGCTGCGGGAGAACGTGCGCTACCGCCCGGCGCGCGACCGCTACAAGGTTTTCATTATCGATGAGGCGCACCAGATCACGAGCGAAGCCTTCAACGCGCTGCTGAAGACGCTCGAGGAGCCGCCCGAGTGGGTGGTCTTCGTGCTGTGCACCACCGAGGCGCACAAGATCCCGGCCACCATCTCCTCTCGCTGCCAACACTTCAGTTTCCGCTCGGTGGATTTCGACGAGATCATCGCGCGCATGGAGTGGATCTGCCGGCAGGAAGGCATTGAAGCCGACGCGGAGGCGCTGGCGGTGCTGGCGCAGGCGGGCGAGGGCAGCGTGCGCGATTCGCTCTCCGCGCTCGACCAGGCCATCGCTTGCTGCGGCGCCACTCTGAAAGCCGCCGAGATCCGCGCGCTGCTGGGCGCCTTTTCGCTCGATTCGCTGGACCAGGTGACGCAGGCTTTGCGCGATTCCAACTCCGGGCGGATGCTTGAGATCGCCGACACGCTGGTGCGCAACGGGCACCACTTGCAGCACTTCGTGCGGGAGTTGGCGCGGTTCTTCCGGAACCTGCTGGTGACCAAGATCGCGGGCGATAATCCGCGGCTGATTGCGGCGTCGCGGCAGGAGCGGGAGCGGCTGGCCGAGATCGCCGCCGCGTTCTCCGAGCAGGACCTGACGCGCTACCTGCAACTCACGCTCGACCTGTTCCGCGACATGCAGTTCTCGCTACAGCCGCGGCTGCACTTCGAGCTGGGGCTGATCCGGCTGGTGGAGGCGGGCAAGCTGATTTCGATTGAGGAGGCCTTGGCAGGCGCTCCGGGAGGGAGCGCGCCGCCCGCGCCTGCGCCGGGAAAGGCCAGCGCTCCGCAGCCCGCACCCACGTCGGCAGCGCCGCCTCGCGTTGCGCCCACTTCCGTGCCCGCCACCGGCGGCCTGAAGGAGCGGCTGGCAGCGGCGTTGCGCGAACTCGGCATGGCGTTCACGGCGGATGCGGTGGAGCATTCGGAGCTTGTGGAATCGCCGGGGCTTCTGCAATTCACGACGCCCGCGGAATTCGAGCTGGCCATGCGGCCGGCGGACATTCAGAAAGCCCTCGATCGGTTGAACGCGGGCAAGCGGCGGATCAAGGTCGCGGCGGGCGGGGTTGCGAGTTCCGGGGCGCCGGCAGCGTCCCCGCGGGCCGATGAGGATGAGACCATGCGGCGTGCCCTGGCGCATCCGGACGTTCAGCGCTTCCGCGAGGTGTTCCCGGACGCCGAGGTGCGCGTGGCCCGGAATCTGAAAGAGTAGGCCACTGGCGGTGGCAGGGCGTTGCGCCGCGTGGAAAGGAGCATTGCCATGAAGATGCCAGGCGGTATGAACCCGCAGGCCATGATGAAGCAGGCCCAGCAAATGCAGCAGAAGCTGCAAGAGGAGATCGCCCTGATCCGCGTCGAGGCGACGGCCGGCGGCGGCATGGTCACGGTGAAAATGGACGGCCAGAAGAACGTGCTGGGCGTCAAGATCGACCCCGAAGTGGCGGGCGACGTCGAGATGCTTCAGGACATGATGATGGCCGCCTTCAACGAAGCCGCGAAAAAGGTGGACGAAGAAGCGCGGCAGAAAATGAGCGGGATGCTGGGCGGATTGGGCCTGCCTCCCGGCATGTTCTAACAGCACATGCCCGACTATGCCGAACCGCTCGCCCGCCTGATCCAGGAGTTCAAGCGCCTGCCGGGCATCGGGCAGAAATCCGCGCAGCGCCTCGCCTTCCACGTGCTGCGGGTGCCGCGGGACGATGCCGCGCGCCTGGCGCAGGCGGTCCTGGACGTCAAGGACAAGCTGGGGCTTTGCGAGGTCTGCAACAACATCAGCGATTCGGAGCTGTGCCCGTTCTGCCGCGATCCGGGGCGCGACGCGGCCGTGATCTGCGTGGTGAGCGAGCCGCACGACATCCTGCCGATTGAGACCACGCGCCAGTACCCGGGCCTCTACCACGTCTTGCACGGCTCGATTTCCCCGCTGCGCGGCATCGGACCGGAACAGTTGAAGATTCACGGGCTGCTGCGGCGGCTGGAAGCGGGCAAGGTGCAGGAGATTATTCTGGCGACGAACCCGACGGTGGAGGGCGAGGCTACGGCGGCTTACCTTTCGAAGCTGCTGCGGCCGCTCGGCGTGAAGGTGACGCGGATCGCGATGGGCGTGCCGGTGGGCAGCGACCTGGAGTTCGCCGACGAGGTCACGCTGACGAAGTCGTTCGAGAACCGGCGGGAGATGTAGGGCGCGCGGACAAGATCGGCTTGGATCAGAAGTTCGGCCTGTTCAGCGAGCGCTGGCGGCCCAAGACGATTGCGAGGCTGAACGGCCAGGAAGTCAAACTCATCAAGGTGCAGGGCGTGTTTCCGTGGCATCGGCACGAAGCGGAAGACGAGTTCTTCCTGGTGTGGCGGGGCAGATTCCGCGTGGAATTTCGCGACCGGGTGGTGGAGCTCGAAGCGGGCGAGTGCATTGTGGTGCCGCGCGGAGTGGAGCACCGCACCGCGGCGGACGAAGAAGCGCAGGTGATCAGCTTCGAGCCGGCCGGCGTCCTCAATACCGGAAACGTAACCGACGAGACGTTCACCGCTCCGGGCGGCGTTACGATTTAGCGGCGCGGCAGCTTTAGACCCTCTGCACGCGGCGCAGCGTGTAGATCTCCGGGTGAATGTTGGAGCTCTCCAGGCGCTTCCAGTCGTCGGCGACGTGTATGAGTTTGCCGCTGATGTGATTCGAGCGGGCCGAGGCCAGGAAGAGCGCCAGCTTGATCTGCTTTTCCGGCGAGACGCCGCCGCCCACGCGCAGCTCGAGCGCTTCCTCGTGCGCCTTCCATCCCGCGCGCTGCTCGCCGGCGTGGAGAATCTGATCGGTCATGTGGCTGTAGGTCTGGCCTGGGGCGATGCAATTCGCCTGGATGTTATGGTCGCGAACCTCTTCGGCCAGCGTCTCGACCAGCCGCACCACCGCGGCCTTCGACGCGGCATAGGCCGAGAAGTTGGGCCGCGGCGTCATGTCGCCCTCGCCCGAGAGCACCAGGATCTTGCCGGCCCGGTGCTCGATCATGCCCGGCAGAACGGCGCGGCAACTGTGCATGACGCCGAGCAGGTTGGTTTCAATCGCCTCGGCCCAGGCCTTGGGCTGGCTCTCCGCCAGCGGGCCGATGGGGCCCTGAACCGCGGCGGCCGCCACCAGAACGTGCACGCCGCCGAAGTGCGAGCGCATACGCTCCACCGCGGCGGACATCTGTTCGAAGTCGCAAACATCGGCGCGGATGCGCAGCGCGAGGCCGCCGGCGTGCTCGATTTCGAGGTGAGCCAGATCCAGCTCCGCCTTGCTGCGCGCCAGCAGGCCCACGCGCGCGCCGGCCTCCGCGAAACCGAGCGCCAGCCGCTTCCCGATGCCGCGGCCCGCGCCGGTGATGAGGACCCCTTTATCCTTGAGAGATGTCACGCCTTACCGCCCCTCAGTCAGGGTAGTACATGCCGGGCGCATTGGAAAGCGCGACGCCAAAGCCGCGCAAATTGCGCTGCGAAACACCCTAGCGCGCACCCCTGCCGCTGTATAATCGAAGTACGCTAAAGGCTTCAGGTCAGGCAGAGTTTCGGCAACCAGTCGCTCGAACCGCTCCCGGTTCGACCGGGGCCGAAGACACCCCACATTCAACGCCCGGAGGACAATGAGCAAGGAAGACAGCATTGAAGTGACCGGAACGGTCGTCGAGAAGTTTCCCGCTGGACAGTTCAGCGTGCAATTGGATCAGGACCGCGTCGTATTGGCCCATCTGGCCGGAAAGCTGCGGAGGAACCGCATCCGCGTGCTGGCCGGCGATCGCGTGACGTTGGAACTTTCTCCCTACGATTTGACGAAGGGTCGAATCACCTACCGGCACAAGTAGTTCCCCTCCTCCGCTCGAATCTTGCGCGCCGGAGAGCGCTCGGGGTGCCGCAGCCGAGCGGCAGAAGCTGCCCGCGTGCTACAACAGGAGAGTTGACCCCTCAGAGCCCGCGCGTTGTCCTGTTTGTCTTCGGTACCCGGCCGGAAGCGATCAAGCTTTGCCCCGTCGTCCGCCATCTGCGCAGCCGCCCCGAGTATGCGGTGAAGGTCTGCGTGACGGCCCAGCACCGCGCGCTGCTCGACCAGGTGCTGGCAGCCTTCGAGGTGAAGCCGGATTACGATCTCGACATCATGCAGCCGAACCAGACGCTCTCGCAATCCACCTCGCGCATCCTGGCGGCTCTGGAACCAGTGTTCGACTCCGCGCGTCCAGATATCATCCTGGTTCAGGGGGATACCACCACGACGCTCTGCGGCGCGCTCGCGGGTTTCTACCATCGCGTCCCGGTGGGACACGTGGAGGCCGGATTGCGCACGTGGGATCCGTGGCAGCCCTTTCCCGAGGAAATGAACCGTGTGCTCGCGACGCGCATGACCTCGTTGCATTTTGCTGCGACCGATTGGGCTGCGTCGAATCTGTATGCTGAGGGAGTTCCGCGTGAGCGCGTTGCGGTAACGGGCAACACGGGAATCGACGCGGTCCTCTACGTCCGCGATAAGCTTGTGGAAGGGGCGCTGCACGGGCCGGACTGGCCGCAACTGGATCCGTCGAAGAAGCTGATCGTCGTAACAGCGCACCGGCGCGAGAGCTTCGGCGAGGGTTTTGTGCGGATCTGTTCGGCGCTGGCGTGCCTGGCGGAGCGGCCGGATGTTCAGATCGTGTATCCGGTGCACCCGAACCCGAACGTTCGGGGGCCGGTGGAGAAGTACCTGTCCGGCCGGAGAAACATCGTTCTTGTCGAGCCGCTCGAATACGTGCCTTTTGTGGATCTCATGCGGCGCGCGTACCTGTTGATCACAGATTCGGGAGGGGTGCAGGAAGAAGGCCCCTCACTGGGCAAACCGATTCTGGTTTTGCGCGAGAAAACCGAGCGGCCTGAAGCAGTTCAGGCAGGAACGGTGAAACTGACCGGCACCGACGAGGCGCGCATCCTCGCCGAGGCCGGCCGCTTGCTTGAGGACCGGGACGAATACGAGCGCATGGCGCGCGTTCACAATCCTTACGGCGATGGGCGTGCCAGCTCCCGAATTGGCGACCTAATCCTCTCATTTCTAACGGAATATTCTGGGTAGTTCCGCGCTGAGATATCCGGGATTTAGCTTCCGGAAGGGGCTGGTTGTGCAATGGCTGCGGATATAATGGGGCCAGAAGGGGAAGCTGCCGAGATGAAAACTCCAGGGAGTACGGGCAAGGCCAAGAAACCCGCTGCGGAGTCCGCAAACGACTTGGTGACCCTGCTCTCGCAGAAGGTCATCGGACAGCCCGCCGCGATGAAGTACATCGTCCCCTACGTGGAGATGTACCAGGCGGGACTCTCGCCAGAGGGCCGGCCCGCGGGTGTCTTCCTGTTGCTGGGGCCGACCGGCACGGGGAAGACCAAAACCGTAGAAGCGCTGGCCGACGTGCTGCACGGCAGCGAGAAGAATGTCCTGAAGATCGATTGCGGCGAGTACCAGATGGAGCACGAAGTGGCGAAGCTGATCGGCGCTCCGCCGGGCTACCTGGGCCACCGCGAAACGCAGCCCATGCTGACGCAGCAGAAGCTGAACGCGGTCACCAGCGACAAGTGCACGCTCGCGATTATTCTGTTCGACGAGATAGAGAAGGCCGCGCCTTCCATGGTGCGCCTGCTGCTGGGCATCCTGGACCGCGCCAACCTGCGTCTGGGCGACAACACCTCGGTCAACTTCGAAAACAGCCTCATCTTCCTCACCAGCAACCTGGGCGCGCGGGAGATGATGAAGGAGCTGCACCCGGAGTTCGGTTTCCAGGCCGGGGTGGCGCGCACCGACAGGGCGGACGTGTTCAGCAAGCTCGAGAGCATCGCGCTGGGCTCGGTCCGGAAGAAGTTCTCGCCGGAATTCGTCAACCGCATCGACTCGGTGATCACCTACCAGCCGCTCGATCACGAGTCTCTGGCGGCCATTCTCGATCAGCAGATTTCCGAGCTTCAACGGCACGTGAACACCCGGCTGGGCGACCGCTACTTCAACATCGAGGTGCCTTTCGAAAGCCGGCAGTTCCTGCTGCGCAAAGGGACCAGCCCGGAGTACGGCGCGCGGGAGCTGAAGCGCACGATTCACCGCAACCTGACGCAGCCGCTCGCGACGAAGGTGGCTTCGGGGCAAATTGAGCCGGGGGCGCGGGTCCGGGTGGAGCTGACCGAAGACAAGGAGAGCCTGATCATACGCTCGGTGGATCAGGGAGCGGTGCGCGCGCCGCAGCACCCCACCGTGCTGCTGGTGGACGACAACCGCGACCTGCTGCGGTTCCTCGAGCGCCTGATGTCGCAGGCCGGCTGGAGGTTGCTCACGGCGGAATCGGCGCAAGAAGCGCACGAGGTTCTGGCGCGGCAGACGCCCAATGCGGCGCTGCTCGATTACCTGCTGCCGGACGGGAACGGCGTGGAACTCGGTGTGCTCCTCCAGCGGAAATCGCCGGGGGTTCAGGTGATCATCATGACCGGCGCGCAGCTCACGCCGGAAGAGGAAGCCATCTGCCAGGAGTACGACTTCCCGATTCTGCGGAAGCCGTTCTTGGCGAACGACGTCCTGAACCTGATCCGGGCGCGGCTGTTCCGCTCTTCGGCGGCCTCGGTGTAGGCCGGAGCCTATCCCACCAGCACGGCCGTGCAGAACGCGCAGCGGCGCGCGGTGACCGGAATCTCGCTGAGACACTCCGGGCACTTTTGGGTTGTCGGCGCAGTCGGCGCTTCCTTCGGCTTCATGCGGTCCAGGACCGCTTTCATGGGAACCACGACAAAGAAATAGATCGCGGCCGCAACGAGCAGGAAGGCCACTACGGCATTGATGAATTCGCCGTACAGGAACTTGCTGTTGTTGACCGTGAACGTCAGGCCGGAAAAATCCGGCTTGCCGGCAATTGCCGCGATCAAGGGCGTCAGCAGGTCCTTCACGAAGGCCGCGACCACCGCGCCGAACGCCCCGCCGATCACCACGGCAACGGCCAGATCGACGACGTTTCCTCGAAGCAGAAACTCTTTGAACCCCTTCAACATGAGCATCCTCCAGATCAGCCAGGCTGTACGCCGGCGCTAATCGGATTCTAGCCGATGGGCGGGGCAACCGGCGGGCGGCATGAGGAGATCGGCGGGTGGCCCGCGGAGTCCGGCGAACGGCGCCCGAGCGGAGGCGGATCGGGATATACTTCGGCTATGTGGTTCAGGAGCTAAAACTGCCATGAAAACACTTATGCCGGGATCGTTCGCCATGTTTGCGCTGGCCGCCGCGTTGCCGTTCGCGGCCGCCGCACAGGATGCAGCCCTGCCGTCTGCGGACCAGGTGCTCGACAAGTACGTCGCCGCCGTCGGCGGCAAGGATGCGATTCAGAAGGTCACCAGCCGCGTTGCGAAGGGCACCATTGACGTGGTGACCTTCGGGGCCAGCGGCACCTTCGAGCAGTACACCAAGTCGGCGCCCAACCGGACGGTGACCACCAGCGAGTTCGCCGGCTACGGCACCGTCATCCAGTGCTTCGACGGCAAGACCGGCTGGATGTCCGACCCGCAGCAGGGTTTTCGCGAGCTGCAGGGCGCGGAGCTGGACGCCTTCAAGCGCTCAGCGGACCTGCAGTCCGTTTTACACACCAAAGACCACTACAAGAAACTGACGGTGACCGGCAAGGCCAAGGTCGGCGACCATGATGTCTACGTTCTCGACGGCCAGCCGGCCGTGGGCGGTCCCGAGAAGCTCTACTTCGACACGCAGACCGGCCTGCTGGCGAAGTTGGAGATGCCGTCGCCGCAGGGGAGCGGCACGGTCACAGTGGTGTTCGAGGATTACAAGGCAGTGGACGGGGTGAAGATCCCCGTGACCGTTCATCAGGACATGCCCGAGATCTCGCTGCTGATCAAGATGGAGGACGTCAAGCAGAACGTCCCCGTTGACGACGCGAAGTTCAACAAGCCGGCGGACGCCACGCCGACACCCGCGCCGGCGAAGTAGCAGCCAGCAACCGCATCCCGGCGCGCGCGGCGAGGGTCGCTCGCGCCGGAGAACCGTGAGAGACCGCATTCCACTAGCGCTTCGGCGGATCGCCTACAACCTGCGCGGCGGATTCCTGGTCCGCCCGCTGATCATCGCCATCACGCTGTTCTGCGTTGGTGCGGCGCTGTCGCTCCTGGAAGAGTTAGTCCCGGGGTTCTCCAATTGGGTTCCGAGGGTGGTGTTTCCGTCGGAGTCCGATCCACAGGTGGCGCAGGTCATTCTGGGCGGCATCGCGGCCTCGATCATGACCGTGGTGTCGATCGTGTTCGCGATCCTGCTGATGACGCTGACGCTGGCGTCGATGCAATTCTCGCCGCGCATCATCGTCAGCTTCTCCAGAGATCGCGTGACGCAGTGGACGCTGGGGATCTTCCTGGGCACGTTCTCCTACTGCATGGGGGCGCTTCCGGCGGCACGTTCGTTCCCGCGCCCGTTCGCGCCGGTGGTGGCGGTGATGGGGGCGATGTTGCTGGCGCTGGCGTGCGTCGGTTGGCTGCTGTTCTTCATCCACCACATCTCTCGCGCGATCAGCGTGAACCATATTGTGGACCGGATCGCTACCGAGACCGAGGCGATCATTGACGAGTTGATGCCCTGGCCCCACCGGCCGGAACGCACGGACGGGGACGACCCACGGCGGGGCTACACCTGGGAAACAACGGTCGCGAGCGAGACTTCCGGCTACATCCGTTTCCTCGACACGAAGCGCCTGGTTGCGCTCGCGAAGGAGTACCACGTCAAAGTGGACGTCCTGCGGCGGGTGGGCCACTTCGTCCCAGCCGGAGTGCCGCTGATGAAGCTCTCGAAGGGCGACCGGATGCCTGCCGATGGGAGCGAGGAACTGCGGCGCGCATTCGATTTCGGCGCCACCAGAACCTTGCAAGAAGACGTGGAATTCGGCGTTCTCCAGATTGTTGACATCGCGTTGAAAGCCATTTCGCCGGCGGTCAACGACCCCACCACGGCGATTGGGTCGGTGGACCAGTTGAGCCGGATCCTGATCCGCTTTGTGTCGCGCGAGGAGCCGGAATCGATTCTCTACGATCCCCCCGGGGTCTTTCGCGCTCACGTTCCATGGATCGGCTTCGAGCAGCTCCTGGACTCGGCATTCGAGCAGATACGGTGGTACTCGCGGTCCGATGTTGCGGTCAGCCTGCGGCTGGTGCGTGCGCTGACCGACATCGCTGTCACAACGCCCGACCCGGAGTGCCGCCGGATTCTGGCGGACCGCGGCAGGCGCATCGTGGAGGGCTGCGCTAGCGGGTTGGGAGAAGCGGAGATGCGGCCGCTTCGCGCGAGAGCCGCGGCACTCGACAATCTGGCTGTTCCGGGTCAGGGAAGCTGAGCCAGCGGAGGGCTACAGCCCTCGCAACCGCAGCCGGTAGAACAGCACCGGCGTGATGAGGAGCGAGAGCACCATCGAAACCGCGACGCCGCCGATGACCGCGATGGCGAGCGGTTGCAGCAATTGCGCGCCGGAGCCCACGCCCAGCGCCAGCGGCAACATGCCGAAGATGGTCGCCAGGGCGGTCATCAGGATGGGGCGCAGGCGGCGGCGGCCGGCCTGGAACACGGCATCGCGCAACTCCAAGCCGCGCGCCGAGAAGAAGCGCTCCGCGTCGAGCATCAGGATGCCGTTCTTGTGCACGATGCCGACCACCATGATGGCCCCCATGAAAGAGGCGATGTTGAGCGTGGAGCCGGTCACGAAAAGCGCGGCCAGCGCGCCCGAGCCGCATAGAATGGTCGCCGCGAGAATTGCGATGGGGTGGGAGAAGGAGCGGAACTCGAACACCAGGATGACGAAGATGAGCAGAATGGACGCCAGCAGCACCTGCGTCAGGGCCAGGAACGACTCTTGCTCGACGCGATAGAGCCCACCGTACTCGATGTCCGTGCCGGGCGGGATGCGGACCTCTTTCGGCAGCCGCTCTTGAATCTCACGGATGGCCGAGCCCAGGTCGCGGCCCGAAAGGCGCGCCGTCACCGAAGTCATATCGCGCAGGTTGTCGCGGTGAACTTCCTTCTGGCCCTGCTCGATTTCCACGTCGGCGATGCTCGATAGAGGCACGGTGTTCCCGGTGGGCGAGGTCAGCAGCAGGTTCGAGAGTTTCGCGACCGAGTTCCGGTACGGCTCGGGATAGCGCACGCGGATTCCCACCAACCGGTCGCCGCGGATCATGCTGGAGGCGAGTTCGCCTTCGAGCATGGCCGACTGAATATCGGCCACGTCCTTTACCGTGAAGCCCGCGCGGGCGGCCTTGGCGGCGTCAACCCGGTAGTTGACGGCGGGGCCGATCTCGATGGTCTGGTTGACCACATCGACGACGCCGCGCACCTTGGGAAGCCAGTCGGCGACGTCATGCGCGAGCCCGCGGAAGGCCGCCGCGTCGGCGTTGAAGATCTTGATCTCGATGGGCTGCGGCGAATAGGCGAGGTCGCCAACCAGGTCTTCGAGAATGTGCACGAATTCGACGTCGATGACGGGTTCGGAGCCCTTGATGCGGTCGCGCAGGGCGTCGATGACCTCTTCCAGGCTGCGGCTGCGCTGGGCCTTGAGCTTCACCAGGAAGTCGCCGGTATTGGGCTCGGTGAGCGCCAGACCGAGTTGAGCGCCGGTGCGGCGCGAGTAACTCTCCGTCTCAGGCATCCCACGGATCATCCCCTCGATGTGGTTCAGGACGCGGTTCGACTCTTCGAGGGACGTGCCCGGCGGCATGATGTAGTCCAGCACGAAGGCGCCCTCGTCCATTTCGGGCATGAAGCCGGTGCCGAGGCTGTAGTACAAAGCAACGGAGCCGCCCAGGATGGCGAGCGCCGCCAGGAGCACCAGACGAGTGTGGGCCAGCGACCAGGCCAGCGCGCGCTCGTAACGCGCCGCGCCCCAGCGCATCAGCCGTCCTTCGCCGGCCTGCTCGGCCTGTTCGAGATCCGCGCCCGGCGCCGCGGGCTCTCGGAAGAACACTCGCGCCAGCACGGGTGTAAAGAAGAGCGCCAGGAACAGCGAAGCCAGAAGGGCGGTGACCAGCGTCATCGCCAGAGCGCGGAAGAACACGGCCGTGATGCCGCCCACGAAAATCAGGGGTACGAAGACCACGATGGGAGTCAGCGTGGAGCCGATCAGGGCAGGCGTCAGCTCGCGGACCGCGGTCTTTGCGGCTTCGAGACGCGACTGTCCGAGCGAAAGATGCACGCTGATGTTTTCGACCATCACGATGGCGTCGTCGATCACCACGCCGATCGATGCCGCCAGGCCGCCCAGCGTCATCAGGTTGAAACTCATCCCGAAGAGCTTCATGAACACGACGGAGGTGAGGAGCGCGGCCGGGATCACGAGCGCCGCCACCAACGTGGTGCGCCATTTCTTCAGGAAGGCCACAAGCACGAAGACCGAGAGGCCCAAGCCGATCAGAATGCTGTCGCGCACGCTGCGGATGGATTCGCGCACCAGGATCGACTGGTCGTAGAAGGTGGAGAGCTGAATATCGGGCGGCAGGCTCTTGCGGATGGCGGCGAGCTCGGCGTTGACGGATTCCGCGATGGCCACCGAGTTCCCATCCGGCTGCTGGAGCACGTTCACGAGCACCGCGGGCCGGCCTTCCGCGGTCACGATGTTGTAGACGGGCTGCTGGCCGGGCTCGACGCTGGCCAGATCCTTCACCAGCACCGGCGTGCCCTTCACGACATCGACCACAATGTTCTCGATGTCTTGCGGGCTGCGGACCAGGCCGGTCACGGTGGTGAGGTACAGGTGGTAATTCTCCTGCACCATGCCGGAGGACGCAATCATGTTGCTGGCGCGGACGGCGTCGACGACCTTGGTCAGCGGCAGGCCGTAGGCGTTGAGCTTCTCGGGCCGGACCAGGATGTGATACTCCGGCTGGCGGCCGCCGACGATGCGCGTTTGCGCCACGCCCGGAAGCCGGTAGAGGCGCGGGGCGATCTCGTAATAGGCCAGCTCCCACAGCTCGGCCAGGCTGCGGCGCCCAGAGGTGACGCTGAAGCCCAGCATGGGGAAGACGGAGAAGGTCAGCCGGTTGATGTCGAAGCGGGCCTCAGGCGGAAGGGCCGGGATGATCTGCCCGATGCGGCCCTGGACCAAATGCAGAGCGTTCAGGATGTTGACATCCCAGCGGAAGAAGGCGTCGATTTCCGTGGAGCCGCGGCCGGTGATGGAGCGGACTTCGGTGATGCCGGGGACCTGGCGGATGGCCTCCTCGATGGGCCGCGTGACGGAAAGCGTTTCGACGTCCACCGGCGCGATGCCGTTATCCACCAGGATCACGATGCGAGGGAAATCCGTCTGCGGGAAGATGGCGATGGGCAATTGAAACAGGAAGACCACGCCGGCCAGGGCGATGCTCAAGACCACGAGCACGAGCGCCCGGCCGTGGGCTTCGACGAAATCGGCGAGGGCGGTCATCGATGGAGCGCTCCGCAGCCGCTCACCATTTCACCTCGGTGCCATCGGGCAGTTCGAAGCCGCCTTCGACCACGACGCGCTCGCCCGGCTTCACGCCGCTCTTGATCTGCACCTTGCCGTCGAACACGCGGCCGGCCTCGATGTCGCGCTTGTGCGCGATGCGCTTGTCGTCCACCACCAGGACGGTGCCGTTTGAGGTTCCCTCGGCGAACTGGACGGCGGTCTGGGGGATGACGACGCTCGCGGGCTCGACTCCGGTCTCGATGGTGACGTTCCCGAAGACGTTGGCGCGCAGGGCATGTTTGGGATTGGGAATGCGGCACCAGACTTCGATGGTCCGGCGGGCCGGATCGACGGCCTGGTTCACCATGGAGACGCGGCCCGCGAACCGTGCGCCGGGCGAATCGCCGGGCGTGAACCCGCAGGATTGCCCGGAACGCACCGCGGCCGCCTGCGTCTCCGGCACCTGAGCGCGCGCCACCGCGGTCGAGAGATCCATCACGGTCAGAATGGGAGCGCTGGGCTGCGCGAGGTCGCCGGGATACAGGAGCTGATCGGTCACCGTGCCCGCGAAGGGACTGCGGATTTCGGTGAACTGCAACTGCGCCGTGGCGGTCTCCAGGCGCGCTTCGGCCTGCTTGAGGCGGCTCTCTGCCATGCGAATATCGCCCTCGCGCGACGGGCGTTGAAGGACCTCGAGAGACTTTTGGGCGACGTCGCGATCGGCACGAGCCCGGGCCAGGTCGGTCTGGGCCGTCAAGAGATCGCGCCCAGGAATGGCGCCTTGCTTAAAGAGCTCCTGGCGCCGTTCGTAGATCTTCTGCGCCTGGTTGAGGGCGGCCTCGGCGGAGAGAAGCTGGCCGCGCGCGCGCTCGATATCGGCGGGCAGCGTGCCAGAGGTCGTCTTTTCGAGGCTGGCGCGAGCCTCGGCGACCGCGGCGTCGGCCTCCTGCCGCTGGGACGCCAGATCCCGATTGTCGAGTTGGACCAGCACCTGGCCGGCGGCGGCGCTCTGGCCCTTACGCACGCGGATGGCGCGGATAGGCGCGGTGATGCGCGCGGCAATTGCGGCCTGCTGGAGCGGGAAAACGGTTGCGGGCGCTTCGACCGAGAGGCGCACGGTGGCGGTCAGCGCGCGCGAAACCTTCACCTCCACCACTGGCTTGGCCTGCTCCTCTTGCTTGGCTCCGCAGCCGGCCAGGAGCAGGCAGAATCCCATTAGCGCAGTCCGTATCATTTTCCGCTCGCGACCTCCAGGTCCGACCTCGCGTTCCAGTAGGCGGCAATGGCCGCAAAGTGGTTCGACCGCGCTTGGGTGAGCTGAGCCACGGCCGCCACAACGTCCAGAGCCGGTCCTTCGCCGCCGTCGTAGCGCAGCCGGCTCATCTTCAGGTTGCTTTCGGAAAGCTCCACCTGCGAGGCGGCGAGCGCGATCTGCTGGTAGATCATTCGCACCCGCGCGAGCGCGTTCTGGTACTCCTTCGAGAAGGTGCGCGCAGCCACGGCCCGGTTGGTCTGAACTTCTTCGGCGCGCAGTTGGGACTCGCGCCGCTCGTTGCGGGCGCGGAACCAATCGAAGACCGGAATGTTCAAGTTGACGAAAGCCGCGTAGCCACGCTCGCGGATGGCGACGTTTTGCGTGTCGATGCCGTACTCGAAGATCGCGCTCAATTGCGGCAGAAGGCGGGAGCGCGCCTGCCGGGCGTCGGCCAGAAACCCCAGGCGCTCGGCGTCGAGCAGGTGGAACTCAGGCCGCTTCAGAAATGCCGTGCCGGATGCCGGCTGCGGCTCTTCTGGCGGCGGCACGGGCTTCTCCAGCACGTCTTCGACCTGGAGCGGCGCGGCGGCGTCTTCGGTCCAGAACGATGCCAACTCGTGCGAAGCAATTTGAGCGTCGAGTTCCGCGGCCCGTTGCGCTTGATCGAGAAACGCCACCTGCGCGGCTGCTTTGACCACGTCGGCTTGGGCGGCCTCGCCGTTCTGGCTGAGCAGGCGCGTGCGCTTTTCGAAGTCCCGCGCCTCGGTGAGCGAAGCCTGGTTGACCGTCACCAGACGGCGCGCGAGCAGCAACTCGTAATAAGCCGCGGTCACGGCCCGCTTCAGATCGCGCGTTGTCACCGCGAGGCTGGCGGAGGCGGCGTCCCGATCCGCGTGCGCCCTCGCCAGGGCCGCGCGCAGCCGGCCGGAGGTGTCGAATTCCTCGGAAGCCTGGAACTCGGAGAGATACTCGCGAATCGCGTTGAGGCCGATGAAGCTGAACTGGCCCGGGTTCGCCAGCGAGGGGCTGTTGTAAATGAAGTTGTTCGCGATCTGGGACTGCGGAAGAAACCCGGAGCGGGCCACGTTCAGGCCGGAGCGCGCGATTTCGGCCTCCTGCCGCGCCACGGTCACTGAGGAGGGCGCCGCCATGGCCAGCCGGATGCAATCCTCGAGGGTGAGAATCTGCGCGGTTTGGGCGGGCGCGGGAACTGCCGCCAGCATCAGGGCCGCAACGCCCGGCAGGCCCCACCCGCGGAGAAGGCTCACCTTTCTAAGATAGTCGGTTCCGATGTGGGGCGCAGTTACAGGAGTGTGACAAGTTACCCCACTCGCGCCAGCCGCCTGACTGCCAGGAACGTGAACACGACGGTGACGCCCGCAAGCACGGCGACGTGAATCAGCGGATCGCCCTTGCTCTGGGCGCCGATGACGCTCAACGCCATCAGGTGCAGATGAGACGCCGGAGAGAAAAGCAGGACCGTGTCGAAGGATTTCGGCAGGGGAATCAGGAAGCCCGAGAGGTAGATCATCGGCAAATAGAGCAGATTCACGAAAGCGGGCGCGCTCTTGGCCGATGCCCACGTGCCGATGAACATCCCGAGGGCGCCGAACGGCGTGGCCCCCAGAATGCAGACGACCGCCAGAGCCGCCAGTTGGCCGGCCGCCAGCTTCAGATGGCCGAACGGCGCGGCGGCGATCATGGTGGCCATGATGATGGCGACGAACAGCATGGACATTGCCATCTTCGCCAGCAGCGAAGCCCCTGGCGGCATCGGCAGCGCGCGCTTGAGAGTGAAGAGGCCGTGCTCGCGCTCGGTTGCGATGGTGATGCCGAAGCCGAACATGCCCGGTCCCATGACGCCGAAGATGGTGAAGCCGATGAAGACGAACAGCGCCCCCTTCGGGTCCTTGCTCAGCGCGTCGCCGTAGAGAAGCTTGCCGAAGAGAAGGTAGAGCAGCACCGGCAGGCCCAGGAACGGTCCCACAAATCCCGGCAAGCGGAGCATGCGTATGGATTCGTACTTGGCTTCCGTCAGATATGCGCGAAACAGCCGGCGGCGCGACATCACGGCCTGGACTTCCATGGGTGCGGTCATTGGGTCGCCTCCTGTGTGAGCTCGGTGAAAACCTCGGCGAGTCCGGCGCGCCGGACCTCCAGTTCCTGCAAGTCGTCGTCGGCGGTGAGCAGTTGCCGCACGACCGCTTCGGCGTTGGTGGCCGTGATGTCCAGGCGCTGCGCTTTGCGGGTGACGCTGCCGACGCCGGGCCACGTGCGCACCTGTTCGATGGCCAGATTGCTGACGCACTGGATGTGCGTGCGGACCACCAGGGCGCGCATTTCGCTCACGCTGCCGGAGGCGGCCACGCGGCCCTGGGCGAGGACCACCACGCGATCGGCCAGAGCCTCGGCTTCCTCGAGGTAGTGGGTGGTGAGCACGATGGACGCGCCGTCGCCGACCAGTTGGCGCAGCGTCTTCCACATGGTCTCCCGCGCCTGTATGTCGAGGCCCACGGTGGGCTCGTCGAGGAACAGGAGCTTCGGCCGCCCGCACACCGCCATGGCGAACTGCACCTGCCGCTTCTGCCCGTTCGAGAGCTTTCCGTAGAACCGGCGCGCGAGCGGCGTGACGCCCGTCATCTTCATTACGACATCGGTTCGTGCGGGAGCCGGGTAGTAGCTGGCCACCATTTCGATCTGCTCGCGGACGCGCAGCTCGGGCGCCAGCGTGACTTCCTGCATCATGACGCCGATACCGCGCCGCGCCTCGACCTGGATGGGCGGAAGGCCGAACAGCCGCGCCGTTCCGCGGTCGGGCTGCCGCAACCCGAGCATCAGCGAAATCGCGGTGGTCTTTCCCGCGCCGTTTGCGCCGAGCAGCGCCAGCAACTCGCCCGGCCGCACCTGGAGGTCCAGCGCATCGAGCGCCACGATCGCGCCGAAGCGCTTGGTTGCGCCTTTCAGTTCGGCCCAGTTGTCGTTCCTCGTCGTCGCTGTCATTGATTTCCTCCTGCCGTCCCGAGTTCACGTTTCATCGTGCTCCCAGTGTGCGGTGGTGGGCGCCTTGGCGGGAAGTGGATTTTGACCAGGAGGCCGAGGGGCGGGACGAACGGGCAGGGGGCGGAGAGTTGGGCCACGAATGAACACGAATGAACACGAATCGGAGAAGACCGTTGACACGAGGCTCGATTTATATCACAATGTGATTGTAATCATGCTTGGCGAATTTGAATACCTCTTGGTCACCGCCGCCGCCGGTCTTGGAGACGAGGCTTACGGTGCGGCGATCCGGGAGGAGATCGAGGCGACGACTGGACGGAAGTGCTCGATTGGCGCGCTTTACACGACCATAGATCGCCTGGAAACCAAGGGTCTGCTCAAGACATGGATGGGTGATGCCACGCCGCAGAGGGGCGGCCGTGCGAAGCGCATGGTTCGTGTAACGCCCAAGGGCGAGGGGGCAGCCAAGGACTTCTACGATGCGGTGACGCGCGTAAGCCGCGGCGCATCGTGGGTGGTGAACCGAACCGGGAGCGTCTCATGACGGGGATCGACTGGTCACCGGTCGAAGCCGCTGCCCAACTACTGGGGCCTGACGAACGCGAGGCTGTGCTGGGCGATTTGGTAGAAGCCGGCGCGGGTGCCTGGCAAGGGCTGCTTGACGTACTCGGCCTGGTTATCCGCCGCGAGTCAGCCCTCTGGAAGAGCTGGCGGCCATGGCTTGCGGCGTTCGGGCTGGCCATGCCAAGCAGCTTCCTTTTGATGGGGGCCTCCGTTTCCGTTAGCCAGACTCTTCAGCGGCCGCACGGCGGGCTCTTGCTTCCGATGTGCCAGATGCTCCTGCTGATCGCCTGGTCCTGGACGGGTGGTTTTGTGGTGGGATCGCTATCGCGGCGGACCCTTTGGGTGAGTGCGGCTTTGTCCTTGCTCCCGTGTTTGTTTTGTTTGGCGAGGTTCCGTGTGGAATCTCTCGCGAGGCCCTGCCTGCTTGTTTTCCTGCCGCCCGCGATCTGGGGAGTTATGCGGGGTTTGGAAATCGCTCGATTGAAACTGGGTTCAGCAATCGTTGTGGCCACGGGCGCAACGGGCTTGACGATTCTCACATCGAGCGGCCGGGGGCCAGGGGTTCTTCACTGGGCGCTGCTCTGGCCGGCCTGGTACATAGTTGCGATGGCGTGGAAGCCCGGCAGAAGAGCCGAGCGACGTTGAGAGGGTGAGTGAACGAGGGGAGTGTGGCAGCATGGTCTCGATACGACTCCGTATGGCGCTGGGTCTGGCGCTAGCCTTTCTGAGCGCATTTCCGTCATTGGCTGGGTCCGCAGAAAGCCAGGTTGTAACCCGGGAACTTCGGTCGAAGAATTTCGATCACAACAAAGTGGGCACAAGCCCGGTGCGGAGGATGCTTGTGTATCTTCCACCGGACTACGGGGAGTCTTCGAAGAGCGACCCTGGGAAGCGTTATCCGGTCATCTACTTTCTTCCGGACACTTTTGAAGGCTTTTTTGACAAACACGGCGCGCAAGGCCTTTTCGATCGGGCGATCGCAACGGGCGTCATCGGCAAGTTCATTCTCGTGTGTATCGACATGAACACGCCGCTTGGCAGTTCCTGGTCGGTCAATTCCCCGGTAACCGGTAACTGGGAAGACTTCATGGTCGAAGAACTTGTGCCGTACATCGATGCGAGTTTCAGGACGCTACCCAGCCGGGACTCGCGAGGAATTGCTGGAGCATTCATGGGGGGATATGGCGCGATCCGCTTCGGGATGAAACATCCGGATGTTTTTGGTTCGGTGTACGCAATGCATCCGGTGGGAACCGGGTCCGGCCTCAAAGTTATGGATTCACTGCCGAACTGGGATGTTCTGACCAACGCCAAATCCTTGGATGACGTAAAGAAGGACACGTATTCATGGATCTTTACCACCATCTTCCAGGCCCACCTGCCCAATCCGGATAAGCCGCCACTGTTTATCGATCTGGTGGCGCAGAAGGACGGCGAGCAACTGGTGATTGACAGCAAGCTCAACGAACGCTTACGTAACAGCTTCTTCCTGGAATCGATGATCCCGCAATATGCGGACAATCTTAAGTCTCTCAGAGGCTTCAAGTTTGACTGGGGACGCGGCGATCTGAATCAGGACCATGTCTATTCCAACCAGGCATTCACTCACAAACTGAATGAATTCGGGGTCGCTCACGAAGCTGAGGAATTTAACGGCACGTGGGGAGAGAAACATTGGGGCGAAGACGGCCGCGTCTATACGGAGGTTTTGCCGTTCTTCCGGAGGCACTTAGTTTTCGATCAGAGTAGCGGTGGCGGGAGTAAGTGACCCTGGGTCGATGCGAGCGGCCAGGGGAGTGTTGGGCCACGAATGGACACGAATCGGAGAAACGCCTATCGGATATCGGATAGGAGTTCTTCGATCTCTTCAATAGGTAGAAGGCCAGCCGAACTGAGAAGGACAGCCCATTCGCCCACCTGTGCAACGTGGTCTGGCCCGAACTGAGCCGCCCCTAGATTGTCGAGCCGTCCGAGCACAGCCAGTACCGTACGGGACCGGGAACCCTTGCCGTGGCCAACCGTGCAATCGAATACGACGAACTCTCTTTTACCTTTCTCACCTGCGATCGCGCCCCGCGCGGAATGCGCGTTTCGCCGCGGGGACGCATTTTGCCAAGCAAGGCTCTTAGGAAGCGCAGACCCGATGCAGGCGAACCCCGTTCGCGCCGCGAACTGCCGCATCTGGGTTGTCCGCCCCCGCTGGTCCAGGTATCCCCACCCAAGCAAGAAGACGAATGCTCCACCGACAGCGTATCCAGCGGGCATAATGTTGACAGCGACGACAAAGCCAACGAACGCGACAACGCAGGCCACGCAACCCGATGGGTACGCCGCGCCGCTGCGAATCTCGTCGAACATGTCCTGCCTTCGTTATTATCACGCGAAGAACGGGCAGATCAGGCCGTGCTGGGCAATGACTCGGCGGTGGGACAGCAGGGGATAACAAGCCATTAGAACGGATTCTCCGCCAGCGACTTCAGCTTCGCGTTGTACATGCGGCCGGATTGGAGGCGGACACCGCTCTCCAGCGTCACCACGTATTCGCCGTGGAGGGCGGGCTGGAGCTCCTTGATGCGCTTCACGTTCACGATCACCGAGCGATGGATGCGCACGAAGATCTCCGGATCGAGCGAGGTCTCGAGCGTGTTCATCGTGACGTGGATCAGGTGGCCGGCGCGGCCCGCGTGCAACTGAACGTAGTTCTCGGCGGCCTCCACCCAATCGACGTCCTCGACATTGACAAACACCGTCTTGCCGGCGGATCGCACCGCCAGCCTTTTCAGATAGCGGCGCGGCGAGGCCATGGTCTCAAGCAGAGACAGGATCTGACGGCTCGCATCGTCCGCGGGCCTGAAGGCGAGGCGCTCTTTGGCCCTCGCCAGCGCCTGCCGAAACCGCTCTCCGGTGACCGGCTTGAGCAGGTAATCGATGGCATTGATTTCGAACGCCTGGATCGCGTAGCGGTCGTGCGCGGTCACGAACACGACCGCGGGCATGCGCTCGGCCCCAACCTGGGCGGCCACGGCGAAGCCGTCCATCTCCGGCATCTGTACGTCGAGGAAGACGAGATCCGGCCGCGCGCTCGAGATGGCCGCCACGGCCTCGCGGCCATCCTTGGCCTCGTGAATCGCCGCGATTTCCGGGTCTTCGGCGAGCAACATACGCAGGCCTTCGCGCGCCAGCGGTTCGTCGTCAACGATGAGCGTCGTCAGGAGCATGAACTTCCATCATTTCCTCTTGGGAGCCGGCGGGCACCGCGTGGTAGGGCACCACCATGAGCGCGACCGCCCCGCCGTGCTCGCCGTTGGCGAGCGTCAGCTTTCCCGCATCGCCATAGAGCCGGTGCAGGCGCGCCCGCGTGTTCGCCAGTCCGATTCCGCGACCCTGCGCCGGGCCCCCAGGGGGCAGCCCTGGCCCGTCGTCCCGTATCTCGATCTCCAGCGTTCCGCCCACGCGCGCGGCACTGATCGAGATTCGGCCCGCGGAGGAACTGCGCCCGATGCCGTGCCGGATGGCGTTCTCGACGATCGGCTGCAAGCCCATGTGCGGCACCGCAGCGTCCAGGGCTGAAGGGTCCGCGGCGATCTCGATTCGCAGCCGGTCCTGAAAACGGACCTGCTCGATCGAGAGATAGAGCTCCAGGTGCTCCAACTCCCGGCGAAGCGGCACTTCCTGCGCCTCTACGTCTTCGAGAACGCAGCGCAGAAGATCGCTGAGGCGGCCGACCATCTCCTCGGCCTCGCGCCCCTTCTGCTGGCGCACCAGCACCATGATGGCGTTCAGCGTGTTGAACAGGAAATGCGGCTGGAGCTGCATCTTCAGCGCGCTGAGCTGCGCGTGAGCGAGCTGCGTTTTGAGCTCGGAGGCGTCGAGCTCCAGCCGGAGCGCCTGCCGCTCGCGTTCCCGATACTGGCGGAAATAGCGGAGGCCGGCCTGCGCGGCCAGAATGGTCCAGTACATCACCACGGCCTGGTGAAAGCCGATGACCACGAGGAAGCCGAGCGTGGAACTGAAGCTCTTCATGATGGACGGGAAGATTTTCAGTTGGGCCAGAATGGCGCTTTCGACCCCGAGCTGAAGGATTGCGACAGCCACGCTGAGCGGCAGGTGGAGCGCGGTCCGCCGCAGCCAGTTCTTGCGCGTGAAGGGGAATCGCCGGCCGAGCCTGAGGATCAGTGGCGTAAGCAGCGCCCAGATGTACATCCCGACGAGCCAGGAGGTCAGATAGTGCCACCAAGGCGTGGGCTCCCCGGTGGCGACCTTCTGCACCAGGCTTTGGGAGAAGAAGAAGAGGCCGGCCACAGTCCAGGCGAGAAAGTAGGCCGCGCACCTGACCGTGGTTCGCATCTGACCCGAAGGTTACCTCAAAGCGGTCGCGCGCGGGCCGGGCAATTGACGAACCGGCCCAATCGTGTGGCGAACCGGCCCGCTGCTACTTTGCCGCCTTCCAGCTTTCGACGAACAGCCCGCAGGCCGCGCGGCGCAATTCCGACTTCTCCGTGGCGCCGTCCGCCGTGAATGCGAGGTAGGCCTGCTTCGTCGCGTCGTACTTCGGCCAGGGCGGCAGGCCCGCGCCGTTGGGATCGCCGGTCTGCGCGAAATTCACCCAATAGGAGCGCATCAGTTCGGACACCTTCTGGTCGGCAGCGGTCAGGTGGACGCCGGACGGCCACGTGCCGAAGAGGAAGTTCAATTCGGAAGCGTGGGAGGTGACCGGCTGGCCGGGCGGCGGCTGTTCGAACTCGTATTGGTAGGTGACGTTGCCGGCGGCGGCGTGCCAGAGCGCCTCCGCCACGGCAGGGCAGCGGAATTCGGTATCGGTAAACACCTGCCTGCCGGGAGGGCCGTAGAGCGGATCGGTCCGCCCCTCGCCTTCGCCCGCAAGTCCGTAGAGCGCGAGCGCGCGCTTCGCCAGGGCGCCGTAAGTCTGCTGGATTCTCTCCCTGAGTTTCGCTGCGGGATCGGGGCCACCCGTCTCCTGGGCATTGCTGCCGATGAGCAGGGGCACGGGCAGGCTCTGGCCTTCCATAAATACTTCCGCGGGAGGCTCTGGCAGAACCCAGCCGTCAACCGATGTTTCCAGGCCGCCACGGTCGCCGCCCGTTGCAACCCGGGCCGCTTTCAGAATCTCCTCGGGCGGCACGGTGCGCAGCGTGGAGATGGCATCCTGCTCCGGGGCTCTGAGCTCGGCTGCCAGTTTCCGGCCGATCTCCTCGGCTCGTGCTCTTGTGAGCGACCCGCGGAAGCAGGTCACGGCGCCGCTTTCCGCAATCGCGCGTCTGAAGAGGCCCTTGGCGAGCGGAGACGTTAGCAGCAACCCGATGTCCATGGCCCCGGCCGATTGGCCCGCCACGGTCACGTTGCCGGGATCGCCGCCGAACTTCGCGATGTTGTCGCGCACCCACCGCAGAGCGGCGAGCTGATCCATGAGCCCGTAGTTTCCGGAAGCGTGGTGCGGCGACTCGCGGGCCAGTTCCGGATGCGCCATGAAGCCGAGCGCGCCCAGGCGGTAGTTGATGGTCACCAGGACCAAGCCGGGCGTGACGAGCGTTCGTTGATCGAATCCCGCGGCCTCGCCGGAGCCGGCTGTGTTCGAGCCGCCGTGAATCCAGAAGAGCACCGGGTGTGGCGTCTTGGGCGGCCATTCGGGCGCGGCAATGTTGAGATACAGGCAGTCTTCGCGGCTTCCGGCGACGTCGTGAAGGTTCCAGCCCTCGGAAAGCTGCGTGCAGGCGGAACGAAATTGGGCGGCCTCGCGGACGCCATCCCAGGGCTCGACCGGCTGCGGCTCACGCCAGCGCAGGTTGCCCAGAGGCGGGTGCGCGTACGGCACGCCCTTGAACGCGGCGCCGCCATCCGCGGTAAGGCGGCCCTTGATCTGACCGCCGGGGACCGTAGTGACTGGGTCCTCCGCCGCGCCCGCCATCGCGGCACCCGCAAGCAGGAGGGCACACAACCAGACGTTCTGTCTCATCGGCACGATGGTAGCAAGGTCTCGCCCTTGCGATGTAAGCACTTCCAGGACTGGTTCCAGGCCCGGAGGTCCGAACCTGCGAGTATGCCTTGACATGGCGCTGCTGCCTGGACTACCATCGACTCCGCAAGCGCTTACAGAATGCGATGGCGGATGGCCATTGCCGGCTGGGCAAACTAAACGGGAGCGACCCATGGCAATCGTTGCAGGAGTGGATTTCGGCACGCTCAGCGTGCGTGTCTCGATGGTGGACAGCAAGAAGGGCCGGCTCGGCTCGGGGGTGGGCGAGTATCCGCTTCATCGCCGTAAGGAAGATCCCGATTACGCCACGCAGAGCCACGCCGATCAGATGAACGCGCTGGTTGCGGCCACCGCCGGCGCGCTGGCGGCCGGGGGCGTCCAGGGCAAGGACGTGGAGGCGATCGCGCTGGACACCACCGGATCGAGCGTGATTCCCGTGGGCGGGGGCTTGCAGCCGCTCGACGACTACTACCTGTGGTGCGATCACCGCGCCTGGCGCGAAGCCGAGCTGATCACCGCGACCGCGCATCGGCTCGGCCTCAAGAACATCGACTGGTGCGGCGGCACCTACTCGTCCGAATGGGGATTCTCCAAGCTCCTGCACTGGCTCCGCCGCAACCCGGACAAGCGCGGAAAACTGGTGGCCGCGCTGGAGCACTGCGACATGGTGGCGGCCACGCTGTGCGGCATCACGGACCCCAACGAAGTGCCGCGCAGCATCTGCGCGATGGGCCACAAGTGGATGTGGAATGCCTCGCTGGGCGGCCTGCCGCCGGAGGACTTTCTGGTGGCAGTCGATCCACTGCTCAAGGGCGTGCACGAGAAGCTGAAGGGGCGCTACGCAACTTCGGACGCCATTGCTGGAAAGCTCTCGGCGGAGTGGGCTACAAAGCTGGGGCTGCGCGCCGGCATTCCGATTCCCGTCGGCGCCTTCGACGCGCATTGGGACGCCATCGGCGCGGGCTGCCGCGTCGGCGACGTGGTCAACGTGGTCGGCACATCCACGTGCATCATGGCCATCGCCGATAAGACGGCGCTGATCCCCGGCGTTTGCGGTGTGGTGCCCGGCTCGATCCACCCGCAGAAGACTGGCGTGGAAGCCGGCCTCTCCGCCACCGGCGATATCTTCGAAGCCATCGCACGCCGCGCCGGGACGGACGTGGCCGCGCTGTCGCAGGGCCTGGAGAAGTTCCGCGCCGGCCAGACCGGCCTGCTGCGGCTGACATGGGACAACGGCGACCGCACCGTTCTGGTGAACCCCGAGCTGGGCGGCGTCACGCTGGGCTGGAACCTCACGAGCAGCGCGCAGGACGAGCTTTTCGCGGCCATCGAAGGCACGGCTTTCCACACGCGCATCATTCTGGAACGGATGGAGGAGTACGGCACGCCGATTCGCCGAGTGATCAACGGCGGCGGCATTCCGCAGAAGAACGAAGTGCTCAATCGCGTGTACGCCAACGTGCTCGGAAAGCCGGTGCTGGTGCCGAAGGCGGAGGTGACGAGCCTCGGCTCGGCCATTTTCGCGTTCCTCGCCGCAGGGGTTTTCAAGACCATCGAGGATGCCCAAGCCGCTTTGTGCCCCGCCTATCGCACCGTGGAACCGGACCCGGCCGCGGCCGCCACCTACAACGAGCTGTACCGGCTGTTCAAGCGGCTCTACTTCGGTTTCGGGCGCAAATCGGCCGATGCCGTGGCCGTGGGCGAGGTGCTGCCCGTGTTGCGCCAGGTGGGCGCGGAGGCCCGAAAGGGGGCTTGATGCTCGAGTCGCTGCGTGCGGAGGTTCTCGAGGCCAACCTCGAAGTGGTGCGGCGCGGCCTGGTTCTCTACACGTTCGGCAACGCCAGCGGCATCGACCGCGCGCGCGGGCTGGTGGTGATCAAGCCCAGCGGCGTGCCGTACGAAACGCTGAAAGCGTCCGATCTGGTGGTCTTCGACCTGGACGGGAAAGCCGTCGAGGGCACGCTGCGGCCTTCGTCCGATCTGCCCACGCACCTGGTCCTCTACCGCGCCTTCGCCGGCATCGGCGGCGTTGTGCATACGCACTCGCGCGCGGCCACGGCATGGGCACAGGCCGGCCGCGAGATTCCCTGCTTCGGCACCACGCACGCGGATTCCTTCTTCGGGCCAGTGCCGCTAACGGCGCGCCTCACGGGAGAAGAGGTACGCGGCGCGTACGAGGAGAACACCGGCCAAGCCATCGTGCGCCGCTTCGAAGGGCTGGACCCGCTGGCCGTGCCGGGCGTTCTGGTGGCCGGCCACGCTCCCTTCACCTGGGGCGCGACGGCCGGGGAGGCGGCGCGGACCTCGGTCATTCTGGAGGAGATCGCCGAGCTGGCATGGCGTACGGTGGCACTCGACGCAGCCTGCCGCGGGCTCGACCAGTGCGTGCTGGACAAACATTTCCGGCGAAAACACGGCCCGGACGCGTATTATGGACAGAAGTAAGGAGTAATTCCGTGATCTCCCGACGTAAATTCTCCGCCGCGCTGGTAGCGGCGCCCTTTCTGTTGCGTGGCCAGACGCGAGCGCTCACTGCGCGCATCCGCATCGATCCCGAGCGCGTCATCGCCCCGATCGATCCGAAGATCTACGGCAACTTCACCGAGCACCTGGGCCGTTGCATCGAGGGCGGCATCTTCGAGGAGGGTTCGCCGCTTTCGGATGCCAACGGCTACCGGCGCGACGTGATGGAGGCCGTCCGCAGCCTGCACGTCGGGCTGCTGCGATGGCCCGGGGGCAACTTCTCATCCAACTACCATTGGATGGATGGCCTGGGCCCGCGCGACCAGCGCCCGAAGCAGCTCGACATGGCCTGGCAGACCATCGAAGATAACCGCTTCGGCACACACGAATTCCTGAATTACGCCGAAATGCTGGGCATCGAGCCCTACGTCTGCGCGAATTTCGGCACGGGCACGTGGGTGGAAGCGCAGAAGTGGGTGGAATACTGCAACCTCGAGAGCGGCACCGAGATGACGGCTCTGCGCCGCAAGAACGGCCGCGAGAAGCCCTGGAAGGTGACCTACTGGGGGCTGGGAAACGAGATGGACGGCCCTTGGCAGATGGGGCATCGCTCCGGGGAGGACTACGGGAAGTTTGCCCTGGAAGGCGCCAAGCTCATGAAGTGGACGGACCCGCACGTGAAGCTCATCGCGGCCGGCTCTTCCAACTTTGCCACTCGCGAGGGATGGACTGGATGGAACCAAACCGTCCTCTCTTATCTGAAGGACCACGCCGACTACATCTCGCTGCACAGCTACGTGGGCGACTATGACAATGACTATCTCGCCTTCGCCGCCAGTTCCCTCGACCTGACGGACCGCATACGCGCCACCGAGGGCCTCATACGCTGCGCCGTGGCTCCCGAATCGAAGCATCCGATCTACATCGCTTTCGACGAATGGAACGTGTGGTATCGCGAGCGCGGCGGCTCTAAGCAGGAAGGGCGGCGGATTCTGGAAGAGATCTACGATCTGCAAGATGCGCTGGTGGTCGCCACCATGCTGAACGCGTTTGTGAACAACGCGCAGATCGTCAAGATCGCGAACATGGCGCAGCTGGTCAACGTGATCGCGCCCATTTTCACGAACGAGAAGGGCCTGTTCCTACAGACCATTTACTACCCGCTCCAGCTCTTCGCCGCCAATGTGCACGGCACGGCGCTCGAGGTTTTCGTCGATTCGCCAACTTACTCGACCAAGCGGTTCGACAAGGTGCCTTACCTGGACGTTTCCGCGTCTCTCGATAACGGCGCGGTGGTTCTCAACGTCGTCAATCGTCACCCGGACCAGGAGATCGAAGCAACGATCGAACCACTTGAGGGCAATCTGGACGTGGCGACCGTCAACGGTCCCACGCTCAAAACGGTGAACGGCTTCGGCTCCCAGATAGTGAAAACGGTGAAGAGTGCGGAGGCAGCGCGCGGCAGCAAGCTGGCCTACCGCTTCCCGGCCCACTCGTTCACGCAGATCAAGGCCTCGCTCGGCTGACGCTTCATCGAGCACGGCCCGCCGTACGCGATATCATGGCCAACTGGAGATGAAATGAGCCTGGAAAACGTCGCCCGGCGGGCCAAGGTTTCGACGGCAACCGTCTCGCGCGTTCTGAACGATACGGGCGCGGTGAAGACCGCAACGCGCGCGCGGGTGTTGAGAGCGATTGCGGAGCTCAATTACCACCCGAACCTGCACGCGCGCAGCCTGGCCGAGGGCAGGAGCCGCAGCATCGGGATGATCGTCTCCAACCTGGAGAATCCGTTCTTCCTCGACATCTACAAAACGGTGGAGTCCGACGCGCACGCCAGCGGCTACGAGGTGCTGGTGGCGAACACGGACTACCGCTCCGAGCAACTGGTTTCGAGCATACGCCTGATGATCGGGCGCCGCGTGGCGGGACTGGCCGTGGTGGTTTCGGAGATGGATCCGGCACTCATCGAGGAACTGCAGCGCAGCCGGATTCCCGTGGTGTTCTATGACGTCGGCGCGCCGCGGCGGAACATCACCAACGTCCGGGTCAATTACCGGCGGGGGATCGAGAAGGTGGTCGATTATCTTTACAGCCTGGGCCACCGGAAGCTGGGCTTCATCGGCCACCACTCCATGCTCGGCCCTATCAATGAGCGCATGAAAACGGTGCTGGATGCCGTGTCGCGGTACGCTTCGATCGAAGTCCGGACCGCGGCCGACGCCGACACGCTGGAGGGCGGGCGGCAGGCCGCGCGGGCGCTGCTGGCCACGGGATTTGCGCCCACGGCCCTCATCTCCGTGAACGATGTGACCGCGGTGGGCGCGCTGCGGGAACTGCGCGAGCGCGGCATACGCGTGCCGCAGGAGATGTCGGTCACGGGGTTCGACAACGTGAACCTCTCCGAGTTCTGCTCGCCGCCCCTGACCACCGTACACATCCCGCGCGAGCGCATCGGACACATCATCTGCGAGTGCCTGATTCCTCGCGAAGGGAAGCCGGTGCTCGACCAGGAAGTGGTCATCGACCCGGAGTTGATCCTACGAGAGTCCACCGGCCCGGCTCCCGTGGGGTAGCAGGACGCCCGATCACTGGGCGGTGGCCGAGGATTCCCAGGTCTCGCTGACGGTTCGACGGCCGGGCAGGATCACTTCCAACCGGAACTCAACGCGATCGCTGAGGCGGTGGTAGGCCACCGTGCCGGTGCGGAGCTGCTCCGCGGTGAGACGCAGCGTGCGGCTTTGGCCCCCGTCGAAGATCACAAGGTCTCCGCGCTGGGCCGCGGCGATGGGCATCGACTGACGGTCCCAGGTCAGGTGAAGGTTGTCGCCGAACTGCACGACCATCAGGGAGAGCGCATAGGGATCGCGGGGCGGCGGCGCCGGCCGTGGGACCACCTTGTCGATCTGGCGGCCTACCGAGAAACCGATCAGGTACCAGGCAAGCACCAGGAAGGCGCGCAGAGGCGCCTGCACCCACCACGACCACCAATGCAATTTACGCGGGGCACGAACGCGCGGGACAGCCGGTTGTGTGAGGGCCGGCTTCGCAGGATCGGCAGCCGCCTGAAGGGCGGAGTCGCGGCCGGCATGGCGCGGGGTGGAGAACGCGATGGCGGGGGTTTCCGGCTGGCTCTGCGCGTCCCCCCAAAAGAAAAATGCGGCTCGGTTCGGTAGCAGCAGACGCGGCTTCAGGAGCAGGACCAGATCCTTCCCCTGGGGAAAGAATTCGGCTAGTTGGAGGTCGTCGGCGGTCAGCCCCAGTCCGCGGCGGCTGTGCGTGCGGAAGTAGCCGACGGCGCAGTTCTCATCCTCGGCGTCTGGGTCGTACTTCGCCAGGGCGTTGCGGAGGGCTTGCTTTTCGTCCTCCGACATGGAATACGACGGCCCGAACAAGTGCTCGCACTGCAGTTCGACGCAGGCCTCGATCCGAACGGTGGTGGTGTCCCGCACGGTTACCTTGCCGAGGAGGATGCCGCCGATTTCGGGACGGCGCCGCTCGAACAGCCCTGGCTTCACTTCGAGAAGAATCGCTGCCGCGACGGCGCGGGAAAGATAGATCTCTATCGGCTTATCGGGGACCTTCCAGTGCTGATAGAGAACGTCCTCGGCGCTTGCGAGCGTCTGCATACTTCAGTTAGTAGGTTATCGTAGTTGCTCGGGCCGGGAAACCCGATCGGAGGAAAGGCGCGCGGTTAGCGGGGGTCGCCCTTCGAATCGAAGCGCGGGCCGGAAGCGAGTGCTTGGCGCAGCCGGCCGCGGTTGGGGCCGGATTTCTCCGCTGCTTCGAGCATCGAGCGGAGGGCGTCGCCGACCGGCGTGTCCGCGGGCAGGCGGAAGATCCAGGGGATATTGACCGCGGTGAGCGACTTGTCGGATGAGATTGCAATCAGCGGGACGAAGGTCTTGATGGCAAGCTGTTCGGCCAGGTGGCCCGTGTTCCGGTCCGTTGAGATCACGCCGATGGTGCTGGGCTCATAGATCAGCTTCACCAAGTCGCTCGAGGCCTGTCCCCACGGCGTATTGGCGGTGATGGGAACCACCTGGTAGCGGCCCTTGAACCCCTCGAGCACGCTGGCCAATTGGAGCGCCGCCTTGTCCGCGCCGGGTCCGAAGAGGCCGATGCGCAGCGGACCGGCCGGGGCATCCGCCAGCACCGGGCCGTTGTATTCCACGCCGTGCTCGCCCACGCGGGCGTACTCCTTCTTCATGGGATAGCGGCGGAACTCCAGCTTGCCTTGCTTCACGGTGGCTAGATACAGCGGCACGATGTTCTTGCAATTGGGGTCGAAGATCATGCTGCCGGTGACGCCCTTGTAATGCTCCAGACCGGTGAGCGCGTCGCGGATATGGCCGCGGTTCAGACCGCCCTTGCAGATCGCCTGGAGCAGGATGTTCATGGTGTCGTAGCCGAGCGAGGCGAACGCTTCGGGCTCCTTCCCAAACTTCTTTTCGAAGCGCTGCCGGAAAGCCACCCACGCTGGATCGTCGCGGGTTGGATCGTATGGGTAGACGGCCTCAAAGCCTTCGGCCGCAGCACCGGCGGCTTCGAGCAGGCCGGGCTCGATGGTCCGGAAGCTGCCGAAGACCGGCTGCTTCATCCCAGCGGCACGCATCTGCTTGAGCGCGGCGCCCGCTTCTTTGGCGTCGCCCCAGATCACGATGCCGTCCACGTTGGACTCGCCGATGATGCGCAACTGGCGTGTGAAGTCCAGCTCTCCCGGCATCCACTTCTGTTCGATCACAACCGGATGGCCCATGCGCCGCGAGACATCTTTGAACTTGAGGACGCCGAAGCGGCCGTAGCGGGAGTTGACGCGCAGCAGGGCGATCCGCTGCAAGCCGAGGTCCGTGTAGATGCGGCGCGCCAGCGTGTAGGATTGCACGCGGTCATCTTGGATGGTGGTGAGGTACCAAGGGATGATGGTCTCGGGAATCGTGGGGTCGGTGGAAGCGCCGTTGACTATGGGCACTTCGGCTTTGAGAGACACGCGCAGCGCGATGTGAGTGGAATCCGCGCTGATGGAGCCGAGCATGGCCCAAACCTTGTCGTCGTATGCCATCTTGACGATCTCGTTCGAGGACGCGCCCCACACGGCCTGGTCGTTGTGGATCATCAGCTTGAAAGGCTTGCCGCCGTAGCCCCCGGAGGCGTTGGCCTCATCGATGGCAAGCTGAACGCCGGCCAGCATCATGCGGCCCAGCGGCTCTTCGGGGTGGTTTTCGAGCGGGCCCAGGAAGCCGATGCGGACCTCGTTGACATCCGACGGCTTCAGGGTGGGGACATCGCGCGCAGCGCCGTTGTACTCAATCAGGTGGGTATAGAACTCGTAGTATGGCTGGCCCGCCTGGTCGCCGAACTTGGCGTAGGGCTGCATGTCCTCGGGCGTGTCGGCGTACGGCCTCAGTTCACGATCCTTGGGCGGACCCGGCGGGTTCCGACCGCACGAGCACGGGCCGGCCGGCCCCTGCGCCCATATCAGCGCCACCGGCGCCAGCGCCACCAACCATCCGGCTGACTTCATGCCGCTACTCCTTGCGGAATATCGCGATCGCTTCGATTTCCACCAGCAGGTCGGGGCGGCACAACCCGGCTTGAATTCCCGTGGAGGCGGGGAGCGGGTCGAGCTGCTGCTCCTTGTAGAAGGCCGTTCGCTCTTCGTTGAAGGCCTCGTAGTCGCGGTCGATGTCGCGCAGATAGCACGTGGTCCGCACGATGTCCTTCCACGTGGCGCCTTCGCTCTCGAGCAGCTTGGCGATGTTGAAGAACGTGCGTCGGCACTGGGCGCGGAAATCGCCGACGTGGACTGTGCGGCCCTCTCCGTCGATGCTCGCAGTTCCGGAGATCAGCAGAACAACGATGTGGCCAAACTCGAGCCGCAATCCGCGGGAAAAGGAACTGGGTTTGGCATAGTCGAAGGCTTCGTTCAGGACTTCGTAGTTAGTAATCGCTTTTCTTTCGATGTGCTGAGCCATGGTGGCCTCTTCCAACATCTCACCAAGTGTCATAGAATCAGTGCCTCCTCAAAAAAAGACCTCTTACTGCCGCTGCGCCGCAAGGCGCCCTTCCGTCGTCTTGATCCGTATTCCGTGGCTCAACCCGTGAGCCGTAGCCACCCAGATGTCGTCGCCCTGAAAATCCACGCCCAGGATGTAATGATGCGCCGGCGCGGAATCTACCGCGACGCCGGTGACGGTTCCCGCGGCGTCGCGCACCAGCATCTCCGGCCGATCCGTAGCGAGTGCCGGGCGGTAGACGGCCCAGTTGACGCCGTCGTAATAAGCCAGACCTTTGTCGGTCGAGAACCAGGCGCGGTCGTTGTCCACGGCCTTCACCTGGTTGAGGAAGTTACTCGGCAGACCGCTGTCCTTGTCGAGGAAGCCCTTCCAGTTTCGTCCGTCGTACCTGCTGGCGCCGAAGTAAGTGGCCACCCACAGCACGCCCTTGCCGGGATAACTCACGGAGGTGGTGATTTCGTGGATCAGACCCTGATCCTTGAGCACCACCATTTCGGTCTCGCCGTCCGGGTCGTTGTAATCCTTCCAGCGCGCGGTTTTCACGTCGTATTCGAGCACGCCGCCGCCCCACACCGCGTAGTAGACCTTGTCCTCGGCGGCGCTGATGCCGTAAGTCCAGATCTCGTACATCGGCGTGTTGCGCTCGTTGAACTGTTCCCACTGGCTGGTCTTCGTGTTGAATCGGCCGCCGCCGGCTGCCGTCGCCACCCACACCCAGTCGCCCTGGACCGCCACGCCGTAGACAACGTCGTTGGGCAGGCCACTGTTGAGTTGGGTGAAGTTATCGAAGCGCCCGGCCGAAAAGCGACTGAGGCCGGCCATTGTCGCGGCCCAGACGTCTCCGGTGCGCTTGTTGACCGCAACGCAGAGGACCGCGCGATGCGACAGGCCGTCGGCGGGCTTATAGACCTTCCACTTGCCGTTTTCATACAACGCCAGGCCGCCTTCGGTGCCGGCCCACACGCGGCCACCGTCCACCGCCACGTTGAAAACGTGATTGTCGGGCAGGGGGCTGTTGGCGGTGGTGAAATTCTCCCAGCGGAAGCGCGGCATGTCGGGCGGTGCCGCCGCGGCGATAGCGGCCGCAAACAGAGTTGCGACGACAATTCTCATCGCGCTAAAATCCTCCTACCAACCGGTGGACCGCAACCGCGGGAACCGCACTGGCCGATCCGTTCGCTGTCCGAAACTAACCTTTCAGTGATTATAACATTCGCCTCCTAAATCGATAAATACTCAGAAGATACTAGTAGGAAGGAGTTAGACGCAGGAGAGAATCCCCGGCCTGTTCCACCTGGATCGCGCGTGCGCTATCCTGTTCTGGCTGGCTCAATAATGAACTCCAAGACGCTGTCCTCGCCGACCAGCAGGCTATTGATCGGCCTGGCGATCACGCTGGCCGCTGTGGCTGTGTTCTCCCTTTACGCCTTGCGGCAGATCGCCATGCTCAAGGACCTACAGGCCCGCACGGTGGAACGAAGCCGCAAGGACTCGCTTCAGCTTCTGCGCATACAGAACGACCTCCACGCGCTCGGCCTCGCGATGCACGACATGGTGGATGGATACGAGCCCTATCCGCTGGAGGCGTGGCGCGGCCAGTTCAGCCGCATGCGCGAGGATCTCGACGACGCGCTGCACAAGGAAGCGGGGCTGGCGCCGGAAACGCGGGGCCCGCGGCAGCACTACATCTCGAACGAGCTAGCCCAGTTGTGGACTTCGGTGGAGCAGTTGTTCGCCATCGCCGGCGGCGGCGACACCACGCAGGCGCGGATGTTCATCCGGACGTCGCTCGAAGCGCAGCAGGCGGCCCTGACTAACGCCGTCGCTCGCGCGCTGGTGGATAACAACGTCGCCGAACAGCAGGCCGCGGCGCGCATTCAGGACATCTATGCCGGGGTGGAACGGCAGATCTACTACTTCCTGGTCGCGGTTCTGGTGGCGATCTCGCTGACCAGCCTGTACACCATACGTTCGAATCGGATGATCTTCAACCGTCTCGCGGTTGTGTCGAGTCACCGCAGTGAGCTGGCGCGAAAGCTGATCACCGTGCAGGAGGAGGTATTCCATTCTCTCTCCCGCGAGCTCCACGACGAATTCGGCCAGATCCTCACGGCGATCGGCGCCATGCTGAGCCGGGCTGAGAAGAAGGGCGGGCTGCCGCCCGATTCGCCTTTCCGCACGGAAGTGGCCGAGGTTCGCGAGGTGGCGCAAGCGACCATCGAGAAGATCCGAAGCCTCTCGCAAGTGCTCCATCCCCCCGTGCTCGATGACGGCGGCCTCGAGAAGACCATCGACTGGTACGTGCCGACGTTTCAGAAGCAGACCGGCATCGCGGTGAAATACGAGAAGACCGGCACGAGCCCTATCGTCTCCGACCGCGTGGCTATCAACGTTTACCGCGTGCTTCAAGAGGCGCTGAACAACCTGGCCAAGCACTCCGGCGTTCAAACCGCGTGGGTGCGCGTGCGCTACGCACCAGACCGGCTGGAGCTGGAGATTGAGGACCACGGGGCGGGCATCCCGGAGCGGAACGGCGCCGCGCGCGGGCAGGGCACCGGCCTGGTTGCGATGCGGGAGCGCGCCGAGCTGCTGCATGGGAGAATTGAGTTCTTGCGTCCGGGCGACAAGGGCACGCTGGTTCGTCTGGAAATTCCGCTCGGGGAGGATACTGCCGCATGAGTAAGATCGAGGTACTGCTGGTGGACGACCACGCCCTGGTGCGCAAGGGATTCCGCAGGATGATCGAGGACGATCCGGAGATCTCCATCGTGGGGGAGGCGAGCGACGGCAAGCAGGCAGTCCAGCTCGCGCAGCAGCTTAAGCCGCGGGTGATCGTGATGGATATGGCGATGCCGGAGATGGACGGCGTTCAGGCTACGCGCGAGATTCTGCGGCACCAGCCCAAGATCGCCATTCTCATCCTCAGTATGTACTCGCAGGAGAACTACGTCCGCAATGCGTTCGACGCCGGCGCGCTGGGTTACATTCTCAAGAACGCGATGGATATCGATCTGGCCGCCGCCATCAAGGACGCCGCCGCCGGCAAACGCGTTCTCGATCCGGGACTGGTTTCGGCCGAGCGCGAGCCCGACGACATGTTCGACAAGCTGACCCCGCGCGAGAAACAAATCCTGCAACTCATCGCCGAGGGGAACTCGAACAAGGAAATCGCCGGCATTCTAAATCTGAGCGTGAACACGGTGGCGGTGCACCGGGCCAACCTGATGGACGCGCTCGGCGTGCACCGCACGGCGGAATTGGTGGTGTACGCCATCCGGAAAGGGCTTGTGACGCCGTGAACCGCCGGCAGTTTCTCTGGGGCTTGCCTGCGCTCCTTTCCGCGGGAGCGCTGGCCGACGACAAGAACAACAGCCTGGGCTTCCGTTTCGAGGACGTCACGTCGCAAGCGGGGGTTCGCTTTGTCCACAACAACGGGGCCTATGGCGCCAAGTTTCTGCCCGAGTGCATGGGCTCCGGCTGCGCCTTTTTTGACTACGACGGCGACGGCTGGCAGGACATTCTGCTGGTGCAGAGCATGGATTGGCCCGGCCACCGCAAACAGCGCAGCACGATGAAGCTCTACCGGAACAACCGCAACGGCACGTTTACCGACGTGACGCGGCAGGCCGGACTCGATATCGAGATGTACGGCATGGGCGTCGCCGTGGGCGACTATGACAACGACGGGTTCCCGGACCTATACGTCTCCGCGGTGGGCCAGGGCCGGCTGTTCCACAATACCGGCAAGGGCACGTTCGTGGACGTGACCGAGAAATCGGGCCTGGGCGGACGGCAGGCCTTCAGCAGCTCCGCGCTCTGGTTCGACTACGACCGCGATGGCCTCCTCGATCTGTTCGTCTGTAACTACGTCAAATGGTCGCCGCAGTTGGACGTTTTCTGCACGGTAGACGGCAAGCAGAAACAATACTGCACGCCGGAGGCGTATCGCGGCGAGACGTGCTGGCTGTTCCACAACCGCGGCAACGGCACCTTCGAGGACGTCACGGCGCACGCCGGTATCTTCGACAGTGGGTCGAAATCGCTCGGCGTCGCGATGCTCGATTACGACAACGATGGCTGGCCGGACCTGTTCGTGGCCAACGATACGGAGTCGAACAAGCTATACCACAACCTGCGCAACGGCACGTTCAAAGATGAGGCTCTGCTTACGGGCGTCGCGTTCAGTGAGGATGGCAAGGCGCGCGGCGGCATGGGAGTGGACGCCGCGGACTACGACAACTCGGGCATTACGGGCCTGGTAGTTACTAACTTCGACAACGAAATGCTGGGGTTTTATACTCCCAATAAGCGCGGTATGTATGTGGATAAAGCGCCGGGGAGCGAGCTGGGCCGGCGGTCGCGCCGCAGCCTGGGCTTCGGGACGTTCTTCTTCGACGTGGATTTGGACGGACGGCTCGACCTGCTGGTGGTGAACGGCCACATCGACGACTTCAGCATGGTGCAACGCGACGTGCAATACGCCATGGCGCCGCACCTGTTCCTCAACCGCGGGCCGCAAGGCTTCCAGGACGTGGCTGCCCAGGCGGGCGCAGCGTTCGCCCAGCCGAAGGTCAGCCGTGGCGCGGCCTTCGCCGATTTCGACCGTGACGGCGACGTGGACGTGCTCATCACGACAAATCACGGGCCCGCCTACCTGTACCGCAACGACCAGTTCTCGGGCAACCGCTCGATCCGCTTCCGGTTGATCGGAACGAAATCGAACCGGGACGCGATCGGCGCAAGCGTGCACATCTACTACGGCGGCGAGGTCAGCTCGCGTGTGGTGAAGAGCGGGTCGAGTTACCTTTCGCAGTCCGAGCTGGCGCTGACGTTCGGCCTGGCGAAGCGGGACAAGGTTGACCGCGCGGTCATCGCCTGGCCCAGCGGCCGCGTGGAGGAATTCAAGAACCTCTCGGCGGGCCGGCTGTGGGAGTGCACGGAAGGCAAAGGCGTGCGTGATACGGGACGGTTCTAACATTAAACCGGTTTCCAGCAGCCTCCCCCGCCCCGCCTTCGCGCATCCAATCAAGTGTGGGAACCAAACACCGCGTCCTCATTTTGGGCGGCGGGTTCGGCGGCCTGCAAGCGGCTCGCACTCTGGGGCGAGCGCCTGTCGAGGTCACACTCGTCGACTATCGTAATTTCCATTTGTTTCAGCCTCTGCTGTACCAGGTGGCCACCGGATCGCTCTCGCCGAGCGACATCGCTGCGCCCTTACGCGGCATACTCAGGCACAAGAACACCTGCGTTCTGCTCGGGGACGCCGTCGACATCGATCCGCAGGGGAAACGCGTGTTCCTGCGCGACGGCGCAGCGTTGGTATACGATTCGCTGATCGTTGCGACGGGGTCGGAGAGCTACTACTTCGGGAACGATCAGTGGCGCGAATGGGCGCCCAGCCTCAAGAGCGTGGAAGAGGCGACCGCGATCCGCCATAAGATTCTGTTTGCCTTCGAAGCCGCTGAGCGCGAGCCCGACCCGCAACTCCGGACGGCCTGGCTGACCTTCGTCATCGTGGGAGCCGGCGCCACCGGAGTCGAGTTGGCTGGAGCGCTCGCGGAGATTGCCCGGCACACTCTCCGCAACGAGTTCCACTCCATCCGGCCGGAAGAGGCCAGGATTCTGCTGATGGACGGCGCGCAGCGAGTGCTCCCGGCGCTGCCGGCGGATCTGGGGGCGAAGGCGGAGAAGTCGCTGGTCCATTTGGGCGCTCGCGTGCGAACCGGCGTTCGCGTCACCTCGATCGACGGCAGCGGCGTGACGTTTCAGAGCGGCGGGACAACGGAGAGAATCGCCGCCAAGACCGTCCTGTGGGCCGGCGGCGTGACCACAGCGCACTTCGGCCGTGTGCTGGCCTCGCGGACGAAGGCGCAAGCGGACCGCGGCGGGCGCATCCGGGTGAATCCGGATCTCACGATTCCCGGCTATCCCGATATCTATCTTGCCGGCGATCTGGCGCTATTGCTGGCGCCCGACGGCAAGCCCCGGCCCGGCGTCGCACAGATCGCGATCCAGCAGGGGGCGTACGCTGCCCATGCCATCCTGAAGCGGCTCGGCGGCGCGACTGAACTCCGGCCGTTCCACTACTTCGATAAGGGCGACATCGCGGTCATCGGCCGCGCTTCGGCTGTCGCGGATATCTTCGGCTTCCACGTGTGGGGATATCCCGCATGGCTGATCTGGCTGTTCATCCATTTGATGTATCTGGTAGAGTTTCGCAGCCGCGTGATGGTATTCATCCAGTGGGGAATCCAATATCTGACGTTCAGCCGCAGCGCCCGCCTGATTACCGGCACCCAGACGCCTGCGCCGCTGACGAAGACGGCCGATCAGTAAGTCCCGGGGGCGGCCTTCACAGAGTTTTCAGATACTCGATCAGGTCGTTCAGCTCGTCCTTCTGTAAGTCGTTCGTCAAGCCGTGCGTGTCCTTTGGGTTGAACACGGTCCAGATTTCTTCGAGCGACTTAGCCGAGCCGTCGTGCAGGTACGGAGCAGTGAGAGCGATGTTACTCAACTGCGGGACGTCGAAAACGGGCGAGCGGTCGGTCCACTTACCGCTGCCGACGTCGGCAAGCTTCTGATTGGTGTAGTGGGGGCCGGAGTGGCACACGGCGCACTGGTTGCTCTCGGGGATCGGCTGGCCGTTCTTGCCCCGCGTGCGCTCGAAGATGGCTTTGCCGCGCTCCTGCGCCGGCGTCAGTTCGCCGTTCGCCAGGCGATAGCGATTAGGCCGCAGCGGCAGCGCTTTGATGAATGCCACCAGGTCTTCCAGCTCATCGCGCGTGTAGCTCTGGGAGCGGTAGAAGAACTTTTCGGTGCGCGGACCGCACTCGGTTTCGAGATCGGGATTCGCGCCGTTCCACTTATACGGCGCCGTGTCCTTGATGTCCTCGAGCAGCCGGTTGTCCACGATGTCCTTGCCGAAGCCGTCCGGCTCCAGATCCCAGGACACGCCGTCGAACGTCGCTTCCAGGTGGCAGTTCGCGCAGCCGAAGTGCCCCTGGAACCCGAAGCGTGCGCTGAAAAACAGACGCTCCCCGCGGCGCTCCGGCGTGAGCGTTCCCGGCCCGCCAAGCGCGATGGTGCTGACTGTCTTGCGAGCCGCTGTATCGACAACCGAAATCGTGTCTTCGTTGCGGTTGGCCACGTAGAGCCGGCTGCCATCGGGAGAGAGCGCGAGGCCCTTGGGCGCCAGACCTACCGGAATGCGGCCCGCCACGTAATTCGCGGAAGCCGAAAGATCGTTCGTCACGATCTTTCGCTGGGCCGGCGTCAGCGACCGTATGAACCGGATCAGACGCGCCACGTCAATCACGGTGACGCTGTCAGAACCGGTGGTTGAGATGTAGACCGCACTCTTGTCCGGCGCGATGGCGATGCCGAACGGCGGCGTGAAGTAGCGCTCCATCTCGTCGATAGGAAGTTGGATGAGTTCGCCGACATCGGCGCCAAAGACCGAGATTGTATTGCCGGTCACCCAACCGTGCTCCACGTGCGCGAGCGGCACCAGGTTCTTCGGCCGCAACTGCGCCGCGATCCCCAGCTTTCCGTCGCTCGACAGCGCGGCGTGAAAGATGCCGGCGGCGTTGGGCAGGCCATAGCGGTTCACCACGATTTGCCGCGCGGTGTCAATAACCGTAATTTCCGACTTCGGCTGTGTACGGAACTTACTCAGGTTCGGGTAAATGTGCGTCGAATAGACACGCGAGCCGTCGGGAGAAATCGCCAGGTAACTGGCGCCGCGGCCTGCCAGCAGCCGCTTGATCTCGACGCCGCTTGCCAGGTCGATCACGGAGACGTCGTTACTCACCCGGTTGGCCGTGTAGAGAAACGCGCCGCGGCGATCTGAAATCACCGAGGTCGGTTCGAAGCCCGTGCGCAGCGTGCGAACCACTTTCAGCGACGCAAGGTCGATCTCGGAGATATCGTCGCTCCAGGAGTTCGCGACGTAGGCGTGGCGCCCGTCCGGCGCGAGGCCGATGCCCTTGGGGACCCGGCCCACCCGAATTCGGCTTGTCACGCTTCCGGACCGCACGTCGACCACGGCCAGCTCGTCGGTACCCTCGCACGCCGCATAGATCGTCGCGCCGTCGGGGGAGATTGCGAGCTCTACCGGCGACGGGTAGCGCACCGGCTGAGCCGCACACAGAGCGGCGCCCAGCGCAGCCGCGATTAGCAGGCCACACCGCATGGTTACTTCTCCTCTATGGTCACGATGCGGTCGGCCGCCACGTTCTCGATGACCTGCCTGGCGCCGCCAGTCGGCCACGTGACCACCACCTTATCCACCTTCGCAGCCGCGCCCAGGCCGAAGTGCACGCGTGGATCGTCGCCCGAAAGGTAGCCCGACGAGCCGACTCGCTCGCGCTGCTGATGGCGGCCGCCGGCAAAGATCTCCACCTGTGCGCCGATTCCGTCGCGATTGCTCTTGTGGCCGACGAGCTTGAACGCAATCCAGTGATTCGAATTCGCGGTCACGTTGCGGAGCAGGCAGGCGGGCGCGCCCAGGCTCACGATGTAGACTCCGATCTTGCCGTTGTTCTCGTAATCGCCGAATGCCGCTCCACGCGCCACGGTCTTCGTGTTCTGAACGTACGGACCGGCGGTCGAAGAAACGTCTTCGAACTTCCAGCCACCCAGATTTCGGAAGACAGAATGCTCCATCGGGATCATGTGAATCAATCCGCCGTGGGCGATGAACAGGTCTTCCCAACCGTCGTTGTCGAAGTCGTAAGCGCCAGTCCCCCAACTCGTGTATTGCGCCGCGAGCTGCGAAATTCCGGACTTTTCGGTCACGTCCTGGAACTTCAAATCGCCGACGTTTTTCATCATCCGGTTGTACTTCGAATCCGACACCCAGAGGTCGATCTTACCGTCGTGATCGAAGTCGAGAAAGACCGGGCCCATGGCCGATGTGTTCTCTCCACTCTGCCCGTAAGCAACCCCGGCGGGCACAGCGATCTCCTTGAAAGTCCCATCGTGCTGGTTGTGGAACAGAAAGTTCTCGGTCTTGTCGTTGGCGACGTAGATATCCGGCCAGCCGTCCAGGTCGAAATCGGCGGCGGTGACGCCCATGGCCCGGCTCTTGAACTTGGCGATTCCCGATTTCTCGCTGACGTCGGTGAAGGTACCGTCGCAGTTATTATGGAACAGCATGCTAGACTCGGGCTCGTAATCGAGCGGTCCGGGGTAGTTATCGGCGGCGTAGTAAGCCCGGTAAGTGGGGTCGAACTTTACGTAGCGGCCGACAAACAGATCCAGGCAGCCGTCGCGGTCATAATCGAGAAACACGGAGCCGATGGACCAGCCGGGAACTTTCAGGCCGGCCTTTTCCGTAACATCCGTGAACGTCCCGTTGTGGTTGTTGTGATAGAGAATCACGCGGCCGTAGGCGCTGACGAAAAGGTCCATCCAGCCATCGTTGTCGTAATCGGCGGCGATGGCGCCCATGCTGAAGACGTTGGCGGCCACGCCGGCTTTCTCGGTCACGTCCGTGAAGCGGCCGTTGCCGTCGTTGTGAAACAGGTGGTTGTGCGGCGGTGTGGCCGGAGGCTTGCGCAGGGGATAGGGATGCATTCCCTTCTCGAGCGGAACGCCGCTGACGACGTAGAGGTCGAGCAGCCCGTCGTTGTCATAGTCGAACCACACCGCGCCGCCGCCCGTACTTTCGAGCAGCGACCCGAGCTTCTCCGCGCCGAAGCTGTGCGTGAATTGCACGCCGGCCTTTTCGGTGACGTCTTCGAACCGGATGGGCGAACTCCCCTGCTGGGCCACCAGCAGCGCCAAGAACGGAATCGGCAAAAGCGCTTTCCAGTACCTCATAGACACCTCAGTGAACGGGCAAAGTTGTTTTGACCGGTGCGGCATTGGCGCGAGCCCGGTCACGGTCGCTGTGACACGTTCCGCACAGCTTGACTGGCTCCGTGGTGCGCAGCAGGACGGCGGGCACGGCGTTGTCTGGCGCGCGCTCGGGCCCGGCGTGGCATCCTACGCACACGCGCTGCTCACCACGGCGCATCCAGAACCAGCCCCGCGCGGCCCTCACGGTCTTTGCATTCGCGTCCAGCAGCTCGAAGCGAATCGGCCTCTCGGTCGGCACCTGAGCGAAGAATGACCCGTCCTTTTCGACGGGCGCCTGCCCCAGATCCATAAGTGCGCCGGAGTCATCCCGGGTCCACGCACGCACGGCCGCGACGGTGCCGTCCGGGATTCCCTCGCGCGACGTGTAGACATTCAGACAGAGAATGTTCGCGCCATTGCGGTCCCCCAGGCCCGACGGGTGACGGTTGGGAACCGCGTGCGATCGGACAACCACCGGCTCGACGCCCGCCGCCAGCCTCTCCGGCACAGCCTGCGTTTCGCCGATCTTCACTCGGCGCAGGATGAACGGCGCGCCCGCGTCCGCGCGCCAGGCAACCAGTAACTCGCCGGGCGAGAGCTCCGCGGCCGGTCCCGCGTATTCGCCCTTCGGTAGAGCCAGCGGAAGTTCTACGGCGCGTGCCGAAGTGAACCGCGCCAGGCGCGTGGCGCTGACGAACACAATGTCGCCCGATGCAACCTGCCGCGCGGAGTACCGGTCGTGCCCGTGATCGCATCGCACGGTCTCGACGCCGCTGCCGTCCGTGTAGACCGTGTACACGTCGCGCGTGCCCGCTGGGCCGGAGGGATGGGGCGCATCGAACAGCACCCGCCCATCGAGCAGGATGTCGGAAGGAATGTGGTCGCCGTAACCGTAAGTCAGCCGCAGCGGCTTGCCTCCCGCCAAGGGCGCGAGTTCTATCTCGAAGCCAATCTTCGTGCGCCGCGCGTAAATCAGGTTGTCGCCCGGAACATAGAACGGCCGGATGCAATCCTCGGCGCCCGCGGTAACACGCCGCGGAGTGCCCCCTGCGATGGCGGTTTCCCAGATCTGCCAGGGCTCACCCGGCTTCTGTTTGCCTGAGAACAGAACGCGCGCGCCGTCGAAGGAAACCGCCGCATCCGCCGAGGCCGCGAATCCAGGAACCAGCGCGCGAGTCGATCCACCTTCGACAAGCATCAGCCGTGCGCCCGCGGGAAACCGTTCGCCGCCCTTCGAATCGTAGCGCGCCGCCTCCGTGTAAAGGAACGGCGCGAGCCCGGCGGCGCTGGCCACTGCGCAGGCGGATAACAGGACGGTCAGGAAGCGGACCTTGGGACTAACCACTCCGAAAGATTATAACGTGCCCCACTTAGAAGCACCTATAATGCGTTTCTACTAATGCCGTTCGTGTAGCCCGCTTCTTCCACTTCGCGATATACGTCGCGCTTCGAAAGACCGCGCTCGCGCGCCACGGCCTTCATGGCGTCCATCCGGCTCATGCCGGCACGCATGCACGCCTCCACGGCCTCCGGCACCGAAGTCTCGTCGTGTGCCTCCTGCCGTTGCGCTTTGGCCACCAGCAGTGTGCATTCGCCCTTGAGCGTGATATGGGCGCGCCGCAGCTCCGCGGCCGTTCCCCGGAGAAACTCTTCGTGGACCTTCGTCAGCTCGCGCGCCACCACCACCGCCCGCTCGCCCAGCACCTCTTCGATATCTGCGAGCGTCTCGAGCAGCCGGTGCGGAGCCTCGTAGAACACCAGCGTCGCGGGCTCGTCTTTCAACCTCGTGAGCGCCTTGCGCCGCTGCACCGAACGCGGAGGCAGGAAGCCACCGAAGTGAAATTCGTCGGTAGGCAGCCCGGAGGCGGCCAGCGCGGCGAGCGCGGCCGATGGCCCCGGCAACGGCTCTACGCGGATTCCTTTCGCGATCGCCTGCGTCACCAGCCGGTAGCCCGGATCGGAGACCAGCGGCGTGCCGGCGTCCGATACCAGCGCCACGCTCGCACCCGCGTCCAGCTTCTCGATCAGCTCCGGCGCGCGCACGGCCTCGTTGTGCTCGTGATAGCTCACCGTCGGCTTCTGAATGCCGTAATGATCCAGCAGCTTGCGCGTCTGCCGCGTGTCTTCACACGCCACCAGGTCGGCTTCGCGCAGAATGCGCAGCGCGCGCAGAGTAATGTCCTCCAGGTTGCCGATCGGGGTGGCCACCAGGTAGAGCGTTCCAGGCATTGCTTTCAGTCTAAGGCCGCGGGGCGCTCAGAAGTTCAAGCGTATGCTCAGATCGATGCGCCGGTTGTCGGCCGCGCTTGCCGAACCGGCCATGACGTTCCCGCCGAACGGGCTGGCCATCGCGGTCGAATCGCCGAAGAATGCCGAGCTGAGGTTTCCCTGGATCGGCCCCGGATTGGTGCTGTTCAGCATGTTTCGTGCGGAGATGCTGACCGTCAGGTTGAAGCGACGGTCCGTAAGCGGGTCCGAGAACACTCCGCGCATTCCGCCGCGCCCTCCACCTGCCATCCCCACCGGCGGGCCTCCACGTGGGCCGCCGCCGGACATCGGCATGCCCGCGGCCGAGCGCGGCTCGCCAAATCCGAATACCTTGCTCAGGCGCAGGTTGACGCCGAAATACCCGGGGCTGGTCCCATAGTTCCGTGGGATGATCGTCGCATTCGGCGCCAGGGCGGGACTGATGAACCAGCCCCACTGAGTGTCAACGGCGCCGGGCTCGCCGGCGGTGGCGAACGCCGGCCGCTCGGTCAAGGGCGTGTCGCTATCCACGTCGGTTCCCGTCACGATGTTGAACGGCGCGCCTGAGCGCGCGATGATGAACGGGCTCAGCCGTACGCCCCATCGCGTCATGATCGAGCCGCCCATCACGAACCGGTTGCGAACGTCCAGCGAAGCGCGCGACCAATCTTCGGAGAAGTTGTTGGGGTTTTCGGGGAACGTGCCGGAGCTGTCCGTGTCGCTCATCGCGTTGGCCATCACGTAGAACGCGAAGAGCGAAATGTTCTTGCTGAGCCGGGTGGTGACGTTCGTGATCCACTGCTCCTGCTCGAAAGCGCCGTTGGCCTGATACTGGTAGATCAAGTCCGCCGGATCCTCGATGGCAACGGTGCGAAGCTGGTGGTCGCTCTTCGTATAGATGAACGTTGTCGCTACCGTCGTGGTCTTGGACACCTGGCGCTCCACCCCGAGCGCGGACTGCATGGTGCGTGGCGCGCGCAGGCCGGGCTGCATCTGATACACCGACGGCCGCCCGAGGTCGGTGATCGGCGGGACGATGGGATAGAAGGCCGGGTTCAAGACAATGAAGCTCTGCTCGGTGCCTCCGTTGAAGCGATCGGTCTCGAGCGTCAGACGACTCGCCGATGCGGTCGTAGAAGATTCCGAAGCCGCCGCGAACGACGGTTTTCCCGTTCCCCTTCGCGCCGCCATCGGGCGACCACGCGAATCCGAAGCGGGGCGCGATATCGTGCCAGTCGTGAATATTAGTCTGGGTCTCATAGCGTAGCCCCAGGCTGAGGGTCAGGTTCGGGCGAGCGCGCCAATCGTCCTGTACAAACGGGGCGACGTCGATGCGGGAGAGGCTCGATAGCGGCGTGCCGGTCGCGTACGTGAACTTCGCCGCGACGCCATGTCCCGGCACCGCCTGCTGGGCCGCTGCGTACTGTTCGATCGAGTCGAAGAAGAACGCCCCCGCGAAGTTCGTGGGCGAAGAGTCGTCGAGCGTCAACTCGCGGGCCCGCAATCCGAATTTCAGACCGTGCGCCCCGTGCGCAATGGTCGTGAAATTCTGAAGCTCGTAGTATTTCTCGTTTTGGACGGCATGACCCACCGAGGCCCCGCCGTAAGTGAAGTCCGGCGCCTGTATGGTAGGGGTGTTGTCAGTTCCGTCCTTGTCCGTCTCGGTGTTGCCGAAGTGGAAGCGCGTCTCGTTGATGGTGCGCGGGCCCAGCACGATTGTGTCGGTGACCTGGACGTCTTGCTGCGTCTGCAGGTACTTGTAGGCCTGGTCGATCAGAGCGAAACCCGTCAGGCCGGAATCGTCCTGGCCGTTTCTGACATAGCCGTAACGGATCACCAGCGTTTGATTCTGGGTTAATTGGTAGTCCAGGCGCGGGCTGATGCTGGTCCGCTCTTGGGGCGTCACAACCGCTTGCCTGGGCGGAAGGGGGCTGTTGGGGTCGAACGTCAACGGATCGATCGCTTCAATCAGGGCGTTGTCCTCGATGTTCCGCCGCTCGAAGTCCAAGAAGAAGGATGCCCGCTTGCCGAGCGGTCCGGTCAGGTTGCCGCTGTATTGCCGGGAGAAGAAGTCGGGCTTGTTCTCGGCGAACGGGTTTCGCGCGTTGAAGACCGAGTCCGTATCGGTGAACTGGAGCTGGCCGTGAAACTTGTCCGTTCCCGGCTTGGTCAGGATTTCGATGCGGCCATAGCCTAGCCTGTCGAACTCGGAAGAGAACGGGTTCTGGTTGATGCGGATCTCGCGAATGGAGGCCTTCGGAGGCAGCCGCGCGTTGGTGAAGCCATCCACGTAAATCTCGCCGCCGCTGGGGCCGGCCGAAGGTCCCGCCAGCGCCTGAAGGTCGTCTTGCAACTCATCGGGATCGTCCGATAGCGCGTCCAGATCGTCGCCGCGCAGTACCAGTGCGCCCGCGTTATTCGCGGCCTCGGTGTTGACGGCCGGCGTTCCCTCGGCCTCGACAGTCACCTCCTGCTTTTCGAGCGCAACTTCGAGGCTTGCATCCACCGTCGCCACGCGTCCCGCCACGACGTCCGCCCGCGCTCGAAACATGCCGAAACCCGTCGCCACGATCCGCAAGGCGTACGTCCCGGGCGCGAGTCCGGTGACGGTGTAGGACCCGGTCTGATCCGTCTCCGCGGTGCGCTCGGCTGCCCCGCGAGCGATCACCGTGACTTTGGCGCCTGGCACCACCGCCCCGCTGCTGTCTGTGACCTTTCCCTTTAGCGCTCCGGTATCCTGTTGCGCCTGCGCGGCCACGGCCAGCACGGCCACAAGCATCATCCAACGAACTTTCCGCATGTTCAATCTACGTCCTTATTGAGGTCCGATGTCGAAGTTCAGCGCGCTGCCCATGCCGCCCATGGCAGGGCCCCCCGTGGCGCTCGCCAGAAGAGGTTCCACTCCCGCCACCACCACGATCGCCGTCGCTTCGGAAGGCTCGGCGCCCTTCGTGCTGGAAATGATGATGGCGTCGCCCGGTTTCAACTCCGCAAGCGTGAGCGCCGGCATCCTTTCGAGCACCTGCTGGAAATCCATTCCGCCTCGCGGCCCGCGCGGTCCCCCGGGTCCCGGTCCGCCTGCTCCGGGCCCACCGGGTCCTGGCCCTCCCATCCCCGGCTGGCCTTGCGGTGGAGGCGGTGCGCCGCCGTTCGACGCCGCCTGCCGCCGCCGGGCGATCATCATCGCCATGTTCTCCGGAATGCGGCGCAGCATCGTATCCGCTTTCACACGGATCAGCACAGGCTTCTTGGTTTCGAGGTCGATGATGCGAATCTCGCCGGCGGCCGCGTCCACCGCCTTAACCTGCCCGGCGATGTTCCGAAATGCCCCGAAGACGATTTCTTCCGCCTTGATGCGGTCCCCGTCGGCGCTTCGGTCTCCCAATACCCGCAGATGATCGCCGACGCCGAGCGCTTCGAAGGAGCTGGGCTGTGCGTCGGCGAACCGCACGGAATCCGGAGCGTAACGGCGGAAGCGGACGGCCGCCGGCGCCTCCACCGTGACGATGTGCGCCGCGTCGCGGGATCCGGCTGTAATCGTAATTTCACGCGCCGCCGCATTGGTCGCCGTCACCACGCCCGCCGTACCCCGCCTTTGCCACTCCGCGCGGTCCGCTGCGCTCTTGCGCGCCAGGTCGGCATGCGTCATCACGATGATGGCCGCGGCTTCAATCGAGTTGTGGTCTTCCGACATCCGGCCGCGGGCGAGAATGCGATCCCCGGCGCCGACATCCTCCACGGTGATCTTGACGGCCTTCTTCAGGTCCTTCTCTCCCGGCGGCACGCGCACGTAAAGCGTCGCGTCGCTCAGCTTCACGGTGACGGCGCCGCCCAGTGTCTTGAGCGCAATCTCATGGGCCTGGGCGTTGACCGCCGTAACCTCGCCGATCACCCGGCTGACTTCCGGCGCCTGGCCGGCCGCTGGAGGGGTCCCCTGCGCAAAACACACCGCCGACGTCAGGACAAACAGGTACAGATAGGCCTTCATGGGCAATTCCTTTCAACGTAAGGCGAAGTTCGCCGGCCTGAGGTAACACGGAGAGCGAAGAAATCGGTCCAAGGCGCTATTCGCCCAGGTCTGCGCCGCCCGCATCGGCCGAAGCGGCTTGCTCACCGGCGCCTTCGGACCACGCAGCCAACTCGGCGGCCCCATCGGCCGGCTCGGCCTGCTGAGCGTCCCTGCCGCCTCTTTCCTGTAGGAAGAGCCGCCGCAAGATACGCAAATCGTTCAAGATGCGCCGGCTGGTACCCATATGCAGCGACAGCTTGACAAGGTTGTAAGCAACCAGTTGTAGCGCCTGTTGGCGGCGGTCCGTCTGCGGGCTGGCGCTCGCCTCTTCGATCTCTCGCCGGGCTTCCTCGATGGTCTCGCAGAGCAGCTCGACGAACTGCTGGGCGCTCTCGATATTCTCGAACGGACTCTCCGGCTGGTCGTCCACAGGGTCCCCGCTAGCCGCTTTGATTATAACCACTTCGGGCTGCTCCCGGTTCAGCCGGTGCTCCATCGCCGCTACCGGGACCCTCGGCGCTTGGATTTCGATGAAGGGGCGGTAGCCTTTTCGATGGCGGCCAGCGCGATGGGCGCCATGACGCGGAAGCCCAGGCTGTTGGGGTGTAGGCCGTCGTCGGAGAGATCGGCACGCAGGCCGCCGGAGCCGTCCGTCATTGCCGAAAAATAATCTACGTAGACGTAGCCGCGCTCCCGGCACAGGTTCTCGATCCAGTGGTTCAAGGCCAGGATGGTCTCGGGCGGGTGGTCGTGCGTCATGTCGCCGCTCACCGGCAGCACCGAGGCGATCATCGGCTTGATCCCGTGAGAGTGCGCCAGCTCCGCCGTGGCTTTGAGGTAGATCTCGACGGTCTCGAGCGGTGCGCCGAGGGCGATGTCGTTCGTGCCGCCGAGCAGCAGCATGGCCTCCGGCTTGAGCGCCACAACGTCCGGTTCAACGCGGCCCAGCATCTGGTCCGTAACCTGGCCGCCGATGCCGCGATTGACGAAATCGCGTCCCGGAAAGTACTCGTTCAGCCGCCACATTGCGGTGATGGAATCGCCCAGGAAGACGACGCGGGGCTGGTCCGCGGCCGGCGGCGGGAGCTGCGCGTTCGCCTGCGCGTAATGGCTCAAATCGTTGCGGTCGGGGTTGCGCAATCGTTCCTCCTTGCTCTGTAGAAGGGCGCGGAAGTTCGCCTCCGCGCGATCAAAGACCTCGCGCAACTCGTCGAACTGTTTGGCGGTTTCCTCGGCAAAGGCGCCGGATTTGGGAACGGCGTCGGCCAGGGCGAGATACGCCCGCAGATTGGCCAGGAACGTATACGTGACCCCGGCATGTTGCCGCTTGAGAGAGCGCAGCGTGATCGTGGCCTGGCGCGCGTTCTCAACGATAGGTGCACCGGCCCGGGCCAGCTCCGGAGTCACCAGGGAGGTGGATTCCATCAACTGCACGGCGCGGCCGTAAAGCTCGAAGGCGTCTTTGTCGGACAGCGGTTTGGGTTGCTGGGCGAAAGCGCACAGCACCGCGGCCGAGACGGCACAGGCCAGGCGCAGCTTCACGTCTTGTTTCCTTTCTGCAGTTGGAGGTTGACCGTGCCCACGTAGAACGGCAGGCGGATGCGGATCTGGACCGGCAGCCGGCGATCGTCGTCCGTCATCCAGACGAACACGCGTCCGCGCCGGCGGTACAGCACGTTGTTGAAGAGAAAAGCCTCGTATCGGATGGTCTTGTATATGCCGGAATCGAGCTTGATGGTCTCTCGTTCCTGCCCTTCCACCTTGGCCAGGACGTCCCTCTTGCCGTCGCAGATGGGAATCTCGGCGGAGTGGCCCGGCTCGAGCCGCAGGCGCCGCAGGGCGTATAGGGCGCCAATCACGTCCTGGACGCACGGCTGTATGTCGAGCTCATGGGTCTCCACAGCGTTGGTCACCAGGTCGTGGTCCCGGTAAGAGGCCTTCCTGCGCGCTGGGTCGAAGGCCACTCCGGTCTCGTGGCGGCGGCTGCCTTCGCTGGCCTTGAGGTTCAGGCTCACGGCGCAGAGCTGCTGATCGAGCTGCGCGGTGTAGTCGTCATCCACCCGGTACATGCGAGAGACCAGGCCGGCCGATTCCAGGCGCAGGCGCGCGGCCCAGCCCCCGTTATCCGGGCTCCAGGTGAGCCGGGCGTTGCCCGCGTGGATGAAGCGCCACTCCACCGTGTAGGAAAGCGACTCGGCCGGCGGCGTTCCGGCGGCAATGTCCGCGGCGGGGCGAACAGGCCGGGCACCGCCAAGCACCGCAAGGAACACGGCGGCCACCGTAGCTCGAAAGAGCCGCATGAAACCCGAGTGTCGCAGATCGGGAAAGCGGGAGGCAAGCTGGACGGAATCGGAACATTAAACTGCGTGCGAGGCGCGCATTAACGAATCTAAATGGCCAAAGGCAGTTCCTTCCTACTGGATTCGCCTCCGGTTCGCCCTCCGGAGGACTGCGGGGTAAACTTGGCAACGGCGAGAATACTCGTGGTGGATGACGAGCCACTGGTGCTGTCGCTCGTCGCCAGCGCCCTTGAACGAGCGGGATATCAGGTGGCGGCAACCTCCGGACCGCTTCAAGCGCTCGAAATCGTCACGTCTAAGGGCCCTTTCGATCTGGTGGTGTCCGACGTTGTCATGCCCGGAATGTGCGGGACTGAGCTGGCGAGGGAGATACGGCGCCTCGCCCCTGCATCGGCCATCCTGTTCATGTCGGGATGCGTCCCCGTAACGCAGCTTCCCCTCGGCACCCCCTTCATCGGAAAGCCTTTCGCCATGCGGGACCTCTTGGGTGCTGTGGATAAAGCCCTGCGCGCGCTGGCCGATGGGCAGCCTGCGCCAGCAGTGGGCGGCGCTTCTCAAGGCGGGTAGCCTCTCGGCGTTGCGTGGCGCCGCTTACCCCATCCATGGCATGATCGGGCGTGACAGCGCTGACATCAACAGCAGAGTGGCAGAGCGTGCTTCCGGCCCTGTCGCAGCGTGGGATAATGAGGCCAGAAGAGGGGACCACAATGCATTACCATTTTCGTTGTTTCCTCACTATTGCGGGCCTGGCGGTAGGACTGGCCGGCCCGGCACAAGTGGCCGTCGCGCAGGGCCGGCCCGGCTCGGCGCCCAATATGCCCACCACTCAACCCCAACCCGGGGAGGGACTGAACCAGCCGTTAAATGGAACCGAGGGCACGTCCTTCAATCAAGGCTGGTATATGAGTGGTCGAGTGTTGCTCGATGACGGCACGGCGCCGCCCGACAGCGTCACCATCAAACGGAGTTGCGGCGGGTCGATAAGGCCCGTCGCCTACACCGACTCGAAAGGCCGGTTCAGCTTCTCCCTGAAGCAGAGCCCGGGGATCGTGCCGGATGCCAGCGAAGGAGCCGGCGACAGCACCGTTGGGAGTCCTTCCGACACCACCAAGCCACAGCAAGCGCGCCCCCTGGCTCTTGGCTCCGCGCCTAATGCCCAGTTCGAAAACTGCGAGTTGCAGGCGGACCTTCCTGGCTACCGCTCCGATGTCGTGCAGCTTAGCGGCCGGAAGTTCATGGACAATCCGGACGTGGGGACCATCACTCTTCACCGGCTGCAGAACGTGGAAGGCAACAGCGTGAGCGCGACCAGCCTGGAGGCTCCGAAGGACGCCAAAAAGGCCTACGAGAAGGGCCTCGACGCGGTGAAAAAGCAGAAATGGGCGGAGGCGCAGGCTCAATTCCAGAAGGCGGTCGGCCTGTACCCGAAGTACGCGTCGGCCTGGTTTCAGTTGGGGAAGGCGTACGAGCAGCAGGCCGATAAAGCCCAAGCGGCCGATGCCTATTCCAAGTCCATCCAAGCCGACGGTAAGTTCCTGGAACCGTACTTCCCGCTTTCGGTAATGACGCTCGATGCGAAAAACTGGACGGAGACCGCCGATCTCACCGCGACCCTTACGCACCTGGATCCGTACGATTACCCCCTGGCTTTCGTCTTCAACGCCATTGCGAACGCGCAGTTGGGCCGCCTGGACGATGCGGAAAAGAGCGCGCGCGAGGCGATCAAGCTGGACAAGAACCACCAGATCCCGCGAGCGGAATACGTGCTGGGCACCATCCTGGCCGACAAGCGCGATTACAACGACGCACTGCCGTTGATGAAGAGCTACATCGAGCACGCGCCAAACGCACCCGATTCCGAAACCGTGAAGAAACAGATCAGCCAGGTTGAGACCCTGGCCAAGGCACAGCACCAATAGCGATGCAATAGGGGAGGTTCTATGGGAGCTCCGGGCATCAGCACCACCGATCCCGCACGGGACATGCTGCGGCACACCCTCGCCACGCTGGCCTATCGAGGCGGCAAGACTGTGCGCGGCGCGCCGGAGGGCTTTGCGGAATTCCGCATTGGAAACCGCACCCGCACGCCGGGGCAGATCCTGGCTCACATCGGCGATCTTCTCGATTGGGGATTGTCCCTGGCTGAAGGGCACGAGAAGTGGCACACTTCGGAACCTCTCGACTGGGACCGGGAAACCGAGCGGTTCTTCGCGGCCCTCGAGGCTCTTGGCGCTTACCTCGCTTCGGGCCGGCCACTGGGCTGCCCTCCCGAAAAGCTGTTCCAGGGTCCGGTCGCCGACGCGCTGACCCACGTGGGACAGATCGCGATGCTGCGACGCCTGGCCGGCGGCCCCATCCGGGGCGAGAACTTTTTCCTCGCAGAGATCGACGCCGGTCGTGTGGGCGCCGACCAGCGCGCGGCGATTCTAGAGTTCGACTGACAACGCGCCGCCCCTGCGCCACGGCGGACCGCTACAATAGACTTTCACTTTGCTCACCAGACGGAGTTTTCTCGTCGCCCCCGCGGCGGCCATGTTCGCCTGCGCCCGCCCGAAGGGTTCCGGCTACGAGGGATATGCCTTCGTCTCCAACCACGATGGGCTGGCTGTCGCGGTCATCGATCTGATGACGTTCACCGTCGCGCGCTACATACATCTGGAGGGCGCTCCGGCGGCGATCGCGGCGCCCCCGGGCCTGCCCTCGGTCTACGCTCTGACGCCCGCCACAGGCGCTGTCCATGAGATCGACGCCACCAGGCTGGCCTTCCGCCGCCGGGTGCAGGTGGGCCGCAGCGCGGACGCGATGCGCCTGGCGCACGGAGATCGTCCGGCGCTGTGGGTGTTGTGCCGCCAGCCGCGCCAGTTGGTGCGGATCGGGCTCGACGCGTTCAAGGCGGACGAGGTTATCCCGCTGCCGTTCGAGCCGTACGATTTCGACTTTGCTGCGGACGGCGAGACGGCGGTGGTGAGCTTCGGCGAAAGCGGCCGGTTCGGGATCGTCGATCTCGCCAGGCGAAGCTGCCGCGTTTTCGATCTCGGCCGCAAGCTGTCGCTGGCGCGATTCCGCTTCGACGGCCGCCAATTGCTGATCTCGAGCGCCGATCAGCCGGTTCTCTCCGTCGTGGATTTCAAGACCGGCCGGTTGGTGGTCGACCTGCCGCTGGCGGTGCGCGTCCAGAACTTCTGCTTCAAGTCGGATGGCGGCCAATTGTTCATCACGGGCGAGGGCAGAGACGCCGTTGTGGTGGTCTACCCCTATACGACGGAGGTGGCGCAAACCGCGCTGGCGGGACGTTCGCCGGGCTTCATGGCGGAATGCGTCTCCGAAGACCAGGACTACCTCTTCGTGGCGAATCCCGAGTCGGGAGAGGTAACTATACTCGACATCGATACCATGAAGGTTGTGGCCGTGGTGGAAGTGGGCCGCGGCCCGGCCTTCGTCGTGCAGACGCCGGACCGCCAATATGCGCTGGTGCTGAACCGCGATTCCGGCGATATGGCGGTGGTGCGGTTGGCCGCGGTCGGCGGAAAGCGCGAGCGGTCTGCGCCGTTGTTCACGATAATCCCGGTGGGTTCGAAACCGGTGTGCGCCGCCGTGCGGCACGTGTAACCCGGGTGGGACGTGTTACATTCGTTACGTCAAAGCCTCGGTATGCCCGGGTGGCGAAATCGGCAGACGCAGAGGACTTAAAATCCTCTGTCCCGCAAGGGACGTGCGGGTTCAAGTCCCGCCCTGGGCACCAGCAAATAGACTGTAAGTGAGCCCCGCCCTCGATGCTCTCGACTGGGACCGACGCGACGACCTGAAGCGGCGACGGGGTGTAGCGTCTTCCCGAGAGGCATAGCCAACAATCTGCCCGCGCTAGGGCTTTCAGCAGAGGCCACGCGGCAGGCTTCAACCCTGGCGGTCTGCCGTCTGCGGCCTTCCCTTCCGACTGGCGGTCTCGTAGCCGGGGGGAGGCGGCATGGCAGCGACGGGCTGAGGTGGCGCTTTAATGTGGGTGGCCGAGCTCAGGTTTCGCTTGCCCTGCGACGAGGTCAGAGCGAGCACCCCCCTGCTGATGCAACGACTTTCCGCCTCAGCACTGCAAGGAGGTTCTCAGCTTCCTCGCTTTATTACGCAAGGAAAACCTGTTGCTTCCCTGCAACGCAACGGTTATAGTAAACATCTGATAGGAAGCAGGAGCCTTATGCGTCGGAACCTGGAATATCTCATCAAATGCGCCCGGGAGCACACCATGAGCGAAGATGAGCGGGAAGAGCAGGTTCGCAGTTTCGCTTATGGCAACACTCACTTGGAGAATGGAGCGATCACCAAGGCTGACATAGACGAAGCAGCCGAGTCACTCCAGCGCGAACGTGGCACACCAGCCGTTCGTTCCTAAGGGAGCAGTTTACAAAGACCTCGACGACAAGCGCGGGTTGGAAAGCCGTAACGGGTTAATCCAAGCCGAATTCATAGTTTTTACAGCTCAGAACTGGAGCGCAAGTTCTCGCCTGACGCCGGAGTTACTCCTCGAACTCCAGCGTATTGCGGTGACTCAGATCTACCGTTGCGCCGGCTTCTTTCGAGACGGCCCGGTCACCCTTCAGGGCGTTGAACACCAGCCTCCGCCTCACAATGAAGTCGAACGTTATGTGCTCGAAATGTGCGAGTACGTCCACCAGAACTGGAAAACCCGCCTGCCGATCCATCTTGCGTCTTATCTTATGTGGCGAGTGAATTGGATTCATCCGTTCTACGGCGGAAACGGACGCACGGCGCGCGCGGTGTCGTACCTCATTCTGTGCGCAAGCTTAGGCTTTGTGCTTCCCGGTATCCCGACCATACCGGAACTCATAGTGAGCAGGCGCAAGCGCTACTACGAAGCGCTGCGCGCGGCCGATGAATCAGACAAAGCAGGCCGATGTGATGTATCCGCGATGGAAGAGTTGATGGACAGCTTGCTTGCCGAACAGTTGGTCAAAGTCCACGAGAGAGCCACAGGAAGGCGCGGGCCGCCACCAGCCTGACAGATCGGTTTCGGCAGACCCCTACCAGAAGTGGCTGGCTACCACCGTCGGTGCGGCCGGGACCCCGGCGATCACCTTCACGTGCAGGACGAGCTGCATGTTCTTCCGCTGCCAACCGGGAGGCGTGCCGCGCAGGGCCTCGCGCAATAGGTCGGGATTCGTCACCAGATCGCTCGCCGCGTCCGTTCCGTACTGCGTGATTCCGGAAATCTCCACCAGCATGGCGTGCGTGTCGGGGTGAAAAACACGGGTCAGGAGAGCGTAGTCTTCGTTGGTCCTTCGGTCGGCAGGGAGGTTGGGCAGCATCCACTTGGTGGGAGCGCCATTGTCCGTGATCATCACAGGCAGGCGCGAGGCATCGATGAAGAAGCGCATCTGGCTGCTGATTTCGCGCCAACGCGTCAGCGAATAGCCCACGAAGATGGCCGGCGCCCCGCGAAGATCCTGGAACGAGACGGCATTGCCGATCCTGAGGCGGTAAGGCCGCTGCATTCTGGTCAGCATGGCGACCAGGCGGGAGGTTGCGATCAGGTCGCCACCGCCCACGAACTGATCCGACAGCGCCACGAAATTCTCCGGCCGGATCGGCTCTCGCGAGTTGGGGTCCCGGTCGAGGTTCCAAACGGGCACAAAAGAGGCGCAGATCAGCACCGGCGATTTGTCGTTCAGAACTGGATTCCAGAACTGGTCCAACACCCCGTTGCCGCCGGTTCTGAGCAAGGAGACGGCGACGGCGCCCGCGGCAATCAGAATGACGGCCGCCGCAATCCACGGCAGCCGGGCCGGACGCGCCCTGGGCGGCTCCGCCGCCGGGGCGTGCGCCAAACTCTCGGGCGCGGCAACCGCAACCGCGGCCCCCGCAGGCGCCGCCCGAAACTCCGGGATGTAGGTTCCGAAAGGCAGGTCAATCCGGAGAGGATTGCGGGAACCCTCGTCCGAGTAATATAGGCCCAGCCGTTTGCGGACTTCCCCGGCCTTCACGCGAACAGTGGCATCGTCGCTGGGGTCGTAATCGGTTGAGCGGCCAAAGACCTCGATCCCGATGGTCCGCTCTTTGAGCATGTCGCCATGCCCACTGAGGGTGTTTTCTACGACGTACTTCAGGAATTCCTGGCTGCGCTTGCTGGAACGGAACTCGTGACCGGCGAGCACTCGCTCCAGCTCTTCTCGAACCAATTCGTCCGCGATGCGCGGCGGGTGCAACTCGTCCGGCACCCTGGTCCGGGACACGCCGGGTGTCTGTCCTTCAGCCATAAAAAGCCCGTCACTGCACCAAAGCCTGTTAGATTTTAGCACGCGCGAAGAGGATAAGCTGGTACAGGCCCGCACGCCCCGGGACCCGTCGAACAGCTTCGGAACCGTCCGAAAGCAAAGACCGCAGGGATGTTCGGTCCGCGTAACAAACCGGCCATAACATTTCGACAACCGTTGTGAACTGGACAGGCGGCGGGTCCCAAGCCACCATCGCAAAGAGCGGTCAGGTGGGAGTGCCTTGCGGGCAGCCTGGCCGGGAGACGCTATGCCGAGCACCACGAAGTCCGGCCGCACTCACCCAGCCGCTTGGGTGCCAACGCTGTACTTCGCCGAGGGCGTGCCGTTCTTTGCCGTCTCCCTCATCGCGGGAATCCTCTATAAGCGCCTGGGCCTGGCCAACGATGTCATCGCGTTTTACACCAGTTGGCTCCTGCTGCCCTGGTCGCTCAAGCCCCTGTGGAGCCCGCTCATTGAGATGTTCAAGACCAAGAAGTTCTTCGTGGTCTTTCTGGAGTTTGGCGGGGGGCTCAGCCTGGCCTTGGTGGCTTTGTGCCTGCCGCTGCCGAACTACTTCACCTACACCCTGGCTCTGATGGCGGTGGTCGCGGTCTGCTCTTCCACGCACGATATCGCGGCCGATGGACTGTATATCGCCAGCCTTTCGCCCAAAGAGCAGGCGGCCTACACGGGGTGGCAGGGCGGCTTCTACAATGCCGCGCGGCTGTTCTCGCAGGGAGGGCTCGTGATCCTGGCGGGGTTTCTCGAGGCACGCTTCGGCGTGCCCCACGCCTGGATGGTGATCTTCCTGGCAATGGGGCTGATTCTGATCGTGCTGAGCGCGTATCACGCGCAAACCCTGCCGCGGGGCGGCGCCGCGCGGAGCGCGCAGAACTTTCGCGAGATGGCGGCCACATTCGGGGACGTCGTGGTCACGTTCCTGAAGAAGCCGAACATCTACCTGCTACTGCTCTTCATCCTGCTGTATCGCGCCGGCGAGGGCCAGATCGTCAAGATCGGCCCGCTATTCCTGGTGGATAAGCGGGCAGCGGGCGGCATCGGACTCACCACAGACCAGTTCGGAACAATTTACGGCTCCTTCGGGACCATTGCGTTCGTGACGGGAAGCGTCTTGGGCGGCTACTTCACCTCCTGGCTGGGCCTGCGGCGCGCGTTGCTGCCGCTGATCTGCGTGATGAACCTGCCCAACCTGGCGTATGTGTACCTCAGCACCGCGCTGCCAACCAGCCATCTGCTGATCGCGGCGGCGTTGAGTATGGAGATGTTCGGCTACGGCTTTGGATTCGTGGGCGTCATCCTGCTCATGATGCAGGAGATCGCGCCAGGAAAGTACCAGACGGCGCACTATGCCTTCGCGAATTCCTTGATGAATCTCGGCCTGATGATCCCGGGCACAGTCAGCGGGAAGATACAGATGGCGATCGGCTACCGCAACTTCTTCGTGTGGGCGCTGCTGTCCTCCATCCCGGCCCTGATTCTTTCGCGATTTATCCCGATCCGCGGCGCGGGAGCGGCCAAGCCGCCGTCAAGGCCGGCGCCCACGCGAGAGGAGCAGCCTGCCGAGGCGTAAAGACGATGCCGAGTGTTCTATTAAGTTCTGCCGAGCGGACGTCAGCGGCCGGTCCGGAGGCTGCGCCTCGAACGAAGGCTGTGATCCTGGCGGCCGGCCAGCAGGCCCTGACACCGCTGGGCGACCGGGGCGTCCTCGATTGCGTGATCGAGAACGCCCTACAGACGGTCAGCGCCGACGACATCTACGTTGTGGTCGGTTACCGGCAGGAGGAAGTGCGGGCGCACCTGGGCGCGAAGGTCCACTACATTGTCCAGGAAGAGCAACGGGGCACCGGGCATGCGGTATTGCAGGCCCTGCCGTTGTTCAAAGACTATCGCGGCGACCTACTGATCCTCTACGGCGACACGCCGCTGTTTCGCCCGGCCTCGATCCGCGGGCTGCTCAACCGGCACCGCCTGCGAAAGGCACACCTGACGCTGCTCACTGCGGTGGTCGACCGGCCGCTCCCCTACGGCCGCATCGTCCGCGACGCAGCCGGCGAGATCATCGACATCATCGAGGAGACCGAGGCTTCGCCGGCCGTGCGCGAGATCCGCGAGCTGAATGTGGGCGCGTATGCCGTCGATGCCGGCGCGATCTTTTCGGCCTTGGAGCGCCTCTCCCCCTCGCCGCGCGACGGGGAGTACCGTCTGACCGACTGCGTCCACGAGCTCATACGTTCGGGCCTGCGCGTGGATAGCTACCAACTTTACGACCAGGACGAAGTGCAGGGCATCAACACGGCCGAGGATCTGGCGCGGGCGGAGTTCATTCTTCAAAAGCGGCTGTACCGGCCGCGGCGGCAGGAGGAACAGAATCTGGTCACATTCGGAACGGGCGGCTGGCGAGCCATCATCGGCGAGGGCTTCACGATGCACAACGTTCGCCGCCTCAGCCAGGCGCTCTCCAATGAGATTACGCGCCGCGGCGAGGAAAAGCGCGGGGTGATCGTCGGCTTCGACCGCCGGTTCCTTTCCAAACAGGCCGCCGAGTCGTCGGCCGAGGTCTTCGCCGGCAACAATATCCCCACCATTCTGCTGAGCGAAGATGCGCCCACGCCGCTGATTACGTATGCCACGGCGACCAGGCGGTCAGCTTACGGCCTGGCTTTCACCGCCAGCCACAATCCGCCCGAATGGAACGGGCTGAAGGTTTTTCGCGGCGACGGATCGCTGCTGCTCGATGAGGAGACGCGGCAGATCGAGGCCGAGACCAACTCGCTCGGGCCCAAGGACGTGATCAAGCTGGAACTCGACATAGCGCTCGAGGCCGGCATCGTTCAGCGGCGCGATTTCACGAACGAATACGTGGACGCCGTCGAGAAGCTGATCGACCTCGAAGCCATTCGCAATGCCGGACTGAAGGTGATTGTCGATCCGATGTATGGCGTCGGCCAGCTCACGCTGGGGACCGTGCTCACCGAGGCCCGCTGCCGCGTTACGTTCATCAACGAGCGGCACAATCCGCTATTCGGCGGCCGCTCTCCGGCGCCCAATCTGGAGGCGCTGCGCCTGCTGACCTCGCACATGCTGGACTACAAGTACGATCTGGGGCTCGCTATGGATGGCGACGCCGACCGGATCGCCATCGTGGACGAACGCGGCCGCTACATCCCGATCAACGACGTTCTTGTGCTGCTGTATTGGTATCTCCACGAGGTGCGCGGCGAGAAGGGCGGCGTGGTGCGCAACCTGGCGACGACGCATCTGCTGGACCGGCTGGCCGTTCGCATGGGCGAGCAATGCTACGAGGTTCCGGTGGGCTTCAAGCACATCGCTTCCGCCATGGTCGAGCACAACGCGCTGCTGGGCGGAGAGTCCTCCGGCGGCCTGACGATCCGCGGGCACATTCTCGGCAAAGACGGCATCTTCGCGTCCGCCCTGGTGGTGGAGATGCTGGCGCGAACCGGCCAGAAGATCGGTCCGCTGCTTGAGCGTGTGTACGGCATCACGGGGCGGCTGCACGACCTGGAGGAGAGCCTGCCGGCAACGCCGGAAATGCGGATCGCGATTCCGCGGCGGCTCGAAGAGGCGCCCTTGAGCCACATCGGTCCGTACGGCGTGGTCAGCGTCTCGCACGCGGACGGCACGAAGCTGGTTCTCGAGAACGACAACTGGCTGCTGCTTCGCTTCTCGGGCACTGAACCGGTCCTGAGGCTCGTCGCCGAGGCGGATACGCCGGAAAAGGCGTGGGAGCTGCTGCGGTGGCTGAGGCAGTTCGTGTCGGCCTAGCGGCGCGAGGTGAATGGTGCGTTACGGTCACTTTGACAACGAAAACAGAGAATACGTGATCGAGCGGCCGGACGTGCCGGTCTCCTGGACGAACTACCTGGGAGTGAAGGATCTGTGCACGGTGATTTCGCACAACGCCGGCGGCTACACGTTCTATCGGAGCGCCGAGCACCAGCGGATCACGCGCTTCCGGGCCAACGGCGTCCCCTTGGACCGGCCCGGGCACTACGTCTATCTGCGCGACAACGAGACCGGCGAGTATTGGTCGGTGTCCTGGCAGCCGGTTGGCAAGGACCTGGTGAAGGCCAAGTATCAGTGCCGCCATGGTCTCTCCTACTCGAAGTTCTCCTGCCAATATCAAGACCTGAGCGCGGAGCAGACCGTCTTCATCCCCATCGACGACGATGTCGAGCTGTGGGACGTGCGAATCCGGAACGATGGCTCCCGGAAGCGCGATCTGAGCGTCTTCTCCTATCTCGAGTTCTCGTTTCATCACATCGAAATCGATAACCAGAACCTGCAGATGAGCCTCTACGCGTCCGGGGCGAGCTTCGAGGACGGCATCGTCGAATACGACTTCTTCTATCAGCCGTGGACGTTTCACTACTTCGCCTCCAGCTTCGAACCGGACAGCTACGACTGCCTGCGAGACCGCTTCCTGGGAATCTACCGGACCGAAGCAAACCCGGCGGCGGTGGAGCACGGCCGATGCAGCAACAGCTCCGAACTGGGCGGCAACCACTGCGCCGCGCTGCACAAGCAACTGACCGTCGAGCCCGGAGAGGAAGTGCGGCTCGCGTTCTTCCTGGGCGTGGGCCCGCGCGCCAAGGGGAGCGAGATCAAGAAAAAATACTCGAACCCGGCGGAGGTGGATCGGGCCTTTGCGGCGCTCAGGTCCTATTGGAGCGGGAAACTGGCGGCATTCCAGTGCAAGACCCCGCACCCCGCGCTCGACACCATGATCAACACGTGGACGCTCTACCAGGCGGAGACGTGCGTGGTTTGGTCGCGTTTTGCGTCGTTCATTGAGGTCGGCGGGCGCACCGGCCTGGGGTACCGCGACACGTCGCAGGACATCATGAGCGTGGTGCACACCAACCCCGCCAAATGCAGGCAGCGCATTATCGAGTTACTAAAGGGACAGGTGAGCCAGGGCTATGGGCTGCACCTGTTCGACCCGGACTGGTTCGACCCGGCCAAGCAGCAGGCGCCCCAGTTCAAGTCACCTACCGTCACGCGGACGCCGGACCGCAAGAGCATCATCCACGGTCTCGAAGACGTCTGCTCGGACGACGCGCTATGGCTGGTGGTCTCCCTGTGCGAGTACGTGAAAGAGACCGGAGACAGCGCGCTGTTCAGCGAGGTGGTGCCCTTTGCGGACGACGGCGAGGCCACCGTTTACGAGCATCTCAAACGCGCCCTGTACTTCTCCGCGCGGCACGTGGGCGCGAATGGCATCTGCAAGGGGCTTCGCGCCGATTGGAACGACTGTCTGAACCTGGGCGGCGGGGAAAGCGCCATGGTTTCCTTCCTGCATCACTGGGCGCTGCGCGCTTTCGTCGAAGCGGCCGAGCACCTGGGGTGCACTCAGGACGCGCGCGTTTACGGCGCCATGGCAGACAAGGTGAAGGCGGCTTGCGAAGCGGAGCTGTGGGATGGCGAGTGGTACATTCGCGGCATCACGGCCAAGGGCGTCAAGATCGGGACAGAAGAGAGCGAGGAGGGCAAGATCTTCCTCGAAAGCAACACCTGGGCTGTCGTTTCCGATGCGGCCTCGCCCGAGCGCGGCCGGCTGGCGATGGACGCCGTGGACCGGCATCTCTACTCGCCCTTCGGCATACACCTGCTTTGGCCCGCGTTTTCGAAGCCGGATGACGACATCGGGTTCGTCACGCGCGTCTACAAGGGGATCAAAGAGAACGCGGCCATCTTCAGCCATCCCAATCCCTGGGCCGTCATCGCCGAATGCAAACTTGGCCGCGGCGGCCGCGCCATGAAGTTCTACGACGCCCTGCTCCCTGCCAACCAGAACGACAGGATCGAAATTCGCGAGGCGGAGCCGTACTCCTATTGCCAGTTCGTCATGGGGCAGGACCACACGGCTTTCGGCCGCGCACGGCATCCCTGGTTGACGGGCAGCGGGGGCTGGAACTACACCGCCGCGACACGCTGGATTCTCGGCGTTCGGCTCAGTTTCGAGGGGATGATCGTCGATCCCTGCATTCCCGCAGAGTGGAAAGGGTTCCACGTGACACGTCAGTGGCGCGGTGCGACGTTTGAGATTGCGGTGAGCAACCCGGCGGGCGTGCAAAAAGGCGTCCAGACCGTTACGCTGAATGGGGAAGCGATTCGCGGAGCCATACCACCCCAGCCGGCCGGCTCGTTGAACCAGGTGACGGTGGTGATGGGATAGAGCCGCCATGCGGGCAATTCTCTTGGTTCTTCTCGCAGCCATGGCAGCGGACGGACAGCGCGTCAATATCGCCTATTTCTACAATCAGGATGGCCGCGAGCGAGCGTACTTCCCGAAAGACATCCCGGCGGGCCGAATCACCCACCTGATGTATGCATTCGGCAACCCAACCGCCACGGGATGCGCGCTTTCGGACGCGGAAACCGACTACCGGAAGCCGTACGATGCCGCCGCCAGCGTGGATAGCCGGGCGGATAGCGTGGATCCCCGCGCCCTGCGCGGCAACTTCGGACAGTTGGTGAAACTCAAGGCGGCGTATCCGCACCTGAAGGTGCTCATCTCACTGGGCGGCTGGACGCTCTCCTCCCATTTTTCCGAGGCTGCGTCGAGCGCTCGCTCGCGCCAGGCTTTCGTTTCCTCCTGCATCGACCTGTTCATCAAAGGCAACTTGGGGAACGGCGTGTCGATGGCAGGGTTATTCGACGGCATCGACGTCGATTGGGAGTACCCAGGCGCCTGCGGCAACACCTGCGCCTATTCGCCCGCGGATCCGCACAACTTCACCCTGCTGCTGGCTGAGTTCCGGCGCCAACTCGACCGGTTGCGCAAGGGCACCCTGCTGACGGTGGCCGCCCCCGCCGGCCGCGAGCAGTACTCGCTGATCGAACTCGGCGCCATTCACCCCTACCTCGACTACATCAACCTGATGGGCTACGACCTGCATGGGACGTGGGAAAAGACGACGAATCACGGCGCTCCGCTGTACCCGAGTCCCGCCGATCCCTCCGCGACTTTGGGCCATTACGTCAACCGCGCCGTTGCCGACTACCTGGCCGCCGGCGTACCTGCGGGAAAGCTCGTGCTCGGCGTTCCGTTCTACGGCCATGGATGGAAGGGAGTGCCCAACGTCGCCAATGGGTTGTATCAGACGTCCACCGGCGCTGCACCGGCGAGCGCCGAGGCCGGCACCGAGGGCTTCCGCGTTCTCAAGAACCTGGGCTATCCAAGCTTCCGCGACCCGGTGACGCAGGCTTTCTGGATCTACAGCTCTACTGCGGGCGTTTTCTGGTCTTACGACGATCCCACCACGCTCGAAACCAAGGTCCGGTACATCAAGAGCAAAGGCCTGGCCGGCGCGATGTCGTGGGAGCTCAGCGCCGACGATTCCTCGTCCACCCTGCTTTCCACCCTGGCAGACGGCCTCAAGTAGGGCTTTTTTGGCGCGCGGAGCAGCCCCAAAAAGCCGGCGATTGCTGGCCGGATGCCGGGCCACCGGCTCGACCCCGCGAATCAGACCTAAGTGCTTGCACTCAAGAGCGTTCGGTCCTGTAATGAACGTCCCATAACCTGATGACAACCGTTTGGAACTGGACAGGAAGCCGCGGACGGCACACGATTGCGTCGTACAGCGCTCAGGGGTCTATGGCCGGTTTTGGTGTTGGCCAGCACGGCGACGCCCCCGGCAGGACAGGGCGCTCTTAACCGAAGGCTCTCAAGTGAAAGGAACTTTGATGCAAAAGCGCTGCTCGACAGTTCGGGTTCTTGCGCTGTTTCTGCTCGCGGCCCTCGTCTTCGCCCTGCCGCTTCGGGCGCAGGACGTCACCGCGTCCATAACCGGCGTTGTCAGCGATCCCTCCGGCGCCATGGTCGCGGCCGCAACAGTAACGGCTGCAGATCTGGACCGCGGCACCACATTCTCCACCGTCACCGATAGTGCCGGCTCCTACAACCTGGCCCGGCTTCCCGCGGGCCGCTATCAGGTGAAGGTAACGAGTACCGGGTTCGAGACCCTGGTCCAGCCGAAGGTGGAGCTCGTAATCAACCAAGTTGCCAAAATCGATTTTCAGTTGAAGGTTGGAAACGTCAACCAGACGGTAGAGGTGACCAGCGCTGCACCCATCCTCCAGAACGAGACGACCACTCTCGGCACGGTGATGCAGGCGCAGGCCATTACCGATCTGCCGCTCGAGACACGCAACTACAACCAATTGACTCTACTGATGCCTGGGGCCGTTACCACCAGCCCAGGCGCGTTCAATTCCGGGCAGTCGACATTCAACTCCGGCCGCCCCTATATCAACGGCAATCGCGAACAGGCCAACTACTACCTGCTGGACGGCATGGAGAACGTGGAGTTCGTCGACAACAACGTCGCCTACGCACCCAACGTGGATGCGATGGAAGAATTCAACGTCATCACGAACAACCCGTCGGCGGATTACGGCCAGTTCATGGGCGGCGTCATCAGCGTGATCACCAAATCGGGAACCAACACCTACCATGGCGACGCATTCGAGTTCTTCCGCAACGACGCCATGAACGCCAACGAGTGGTCGCGGAACTTCAGCACAGATCCCGCCGTCAGCGGCAGTCCCCAGAAACTCCGCTGGAACGAGTTTGGCGGGACCTTCGGCGGCCCGATCAAGAAGAACAAGCTGTTCTTCTTCGTAGACTACCAGGGGTCGCGCTTCGATCACCCGAACACGGTTGGGACGATCAACACCTTCACCGCCGCCGAGAACAACCTGAACTTCACCGATCTCGGGGTCACCCTGCACTACCCAGGCACGAATGTGACCATGCCCTTGAACCTCAACAACGCCACGCAATGCGCTCCGGGGCAGACCATGGGCGTGAACCCCTGCATCACGCTGAGCAAGACTGCCCTGGCCATTATGAAGGCCCTTCCGCAGGCCACCGCCGGCGGCACGGTCAACAACGTACCGAACACGGAACACGATTTCACCAACGGCGATCAGGGCGACTTCAAGATCGATTGGGCCCCGACGGATAGCGATCACCTGTCCGTGCGGTATTCCCAGCAGAACGTAGTGCAGCAGTTCGTGAACAGCCAGGCAGTGCTGTATAGCATCAATGGCAACGAAAGCCTGCCGCTCTACAACGGCGTCATCAACTACACTCACACCCTCAGCCCGACTCTGATCAATGAGTTCCGGGTCGGCGTGAACTACTACCCGGCCGAGGCGAATATTCAGCCCGCCACCTCCACGAACCTGGGTTCGCTGGTGCCCGGCGAGCCGACCGCCTACCTGCCGGGCTTCTTCTTCTCGGGCGCGCCGATCGGCGGCGGGCAGAACGGTCCGTTCGCTTTCGGGACCGTCGATGCTCCGGAAATCTTCCACCAGACCTCCATCCTGCTCGAAGACACGGCCCTCTGGAACCACGGCAAGCACAACTTCAAGTACGGGTTCCAGTTCATCCGTTACCGCAACGATTACATCCCCTCCGTGGTTGCCGATGGCGGGGCGGGACAGATCGGTTTCAACGGAACCTACACCGGAAACGCGGAGACCGACTTCATGCTCGGCCTGCCCTCCTACATGGGTTACGGCACGGGATTCGGGGCCACAGTCGGGCAGCGCAACAGCGCCGTGGGAGCCTATATCCAGGACGACTGGAAGATCACTCCGACCCTGACCCTCAATCTGGGCTTGCGCTGGCAACTGTTCACGCCGATTTCCGAAGTCGGCGATCGCCAGACCAATGTCCAGGAGTACACGGGCGCGATCCAGCTCGCGGGACAGAACGGCGTCAGCAGCGCGATGTACAACCAATACAATGGCATCGCCAACTTCCTGCCGCGCGTCGGCCTGGCCTGGAGCGCTATGAAGGACACCGTGGTTCGCGTTGCCTTCAGCCGCTCGAGCTACGAGGAAGGCACGGGCGAGTACAACCGGCTGGCTACCAATGCCCCCTGGAACGCCGATCTATCGGGCAATTGGAATGGCACCAGTGGCATTCCGGCGAATCAGGTCACTCTCGACCAGGGCTTTACGGCGCTTGGCTCTTCGGCCGGCTGCACGACTGCGAACGTGATGGCGGCCCCCGCGGTCTGTTTTGCGGGCGTCAGGGTGCACCTGACGGATCCGGACTACCGTCCCGCGGTCTCCAACCAGTGGAATTTCTCGATTCAGCGGCAGTTCGGCAACTCAACCACCCTTCAGGCCGCGTACGTGGGACAGCATAACGACCATCTGGCGACCATCGTCAACGCCGGGCAGGGCTTGCTCACTGCGCCGGGCGTAGTGTTGCCCAGCCCGTACCTCGCCGGGAATCCGGCCCTCGCCAGCGACGGAACGGGTCAGGTCAGGCTCAACTTGACCACAGGCATTGCTAACTACAATGCCTTGCAGATTACGTTCCTGCAGCGGTTCAGCCACGGGTTGTCGTTCCAGGCGAATTACACCTGGTCCAAGTGCCTGACAAACAACAACGGGTACTACGGACGGTATGGCGACGCCGCGGCGAGCCAGGCCAGCAACGACATCAGCTTCCCGCAGAACACCTACGACATGAACGCCGACTACGGCCCCTGCGACCACGATGTGACCAGCGTATTCAACGGCTATCTCACCTACGAGTTGCCATTCGGCAAGAACCGCATGTATGGCAAGAGTTCGAGCCCGGTTGTCGATGCGGTGCTCGGCGGTTGGGATGTGAACGCCGTTTTCACCGTGCATGGAGGGTTCCCGATTACGATGCAAGACTGGGCGGGCGACCCCGGCACGGGCTCCTTCGACCCGCGTCCCAGTTGCAACGGGCCGTCGGTGGCGACTCCCTACGCGGAAAACCCAATTTCCAATGGCGGCGGCTACGTGTGGTTCAGCACGTCCAATATGTCCAACCCGCCGGCGGGCTACTTCGGGAATTGCGGTATCGGCACGGAGCGGGGTCCCGGATTCAAGCAGGTTGACTTGAGTGTCGCGAAGGACTTCGCGATCCCAGGCACTGAGAATAAGTATGTGGAGTTCCGGGCCGAGGCCATCAACGCCTTCAACACCCCGGTTCTCGATGTGATCGGATACTCCGCCGATATTTTCGGCGGATCGCAAGTGGGCGTCATCAACACGTCGCAAGGCGCTCGCAACCTGCAACTTGCTTTGAAGTTCGTGTTCTAGAGCATGGGGCGCGGCTCGGCATTCCCGTGGTGCTGAGCCGCGCGTTTTTCCGCGAGGCCCCCCGATGTCCTTCCCCCCGAAATTAATCCTGCTGCTCTTGGCCGCACTGCCGCTTGCGGCGCAAAAGGGCGCCCCCACACCCGTCCCCAAACCACAGACCCCCAGCCAGGCCATTTACGATCCCCTCCAGGATCCCACCAGGAACGGAATGGCAAACTCCGGGCCGGCCACTGCGATAGCGATCCCCAAGGATGCGGGCGAGGCGGTGAGTATGACCACGCTTACGGCGCCGCCGGAGGCGCGGGCGGCATACGAGAGAGGCGTTCGGGCATACAACAAGCAGAAATGGCCAGAGGCGCAGAAGAACCTCGCGAAGGCCGTCGAGATCTACCCGAAGTTTGCGGTGGCCTGGTACAGCCTTGGTGTGTGCCTGTGGGTGGAGAAGAAGCCCGGAGAAGCCGCCGGTGCGTATCGGCACTCCATCGATGCCGATCCGAAGTATCCCCAACCGTACGTTCAGCTCGCGGCTGCGCAAATCGACGGCGGAAAGTGGCAGGAAGCCGCCGATACCAGCGGCCAGGCGATGCGGGTGGATCCCGCGCACTTCCCGGAAGCATACCTCTATAACGCGGTAGCGGAGCTCCAATTATTGAATTTCGGCGCAGCCGAGCGCAGCGCGCGCGAGGCGCTTCGGATCGACAAAGAGCAGAAGTGGCCCAAAGCCGAGCAGATCCTGGGGCTGGCGCTGGCGAACGAGAAGGACTACGCGGGCGCGAAGAGTCATCTGACGGCATATCTGGATCGGGAGAAGAATCCGGCCGAGCTCGCCCTGGGCCGCCAGCAACTCGCCATCATCGAAAACGAGGCGGCTGCGCACTGAGGGAAAGCCTGGCGGTGGCGCACGCGCCGAAGTCCCTGTGTTCCAATATAGGAGGCGAGTTTCCCATGCTTCGGCCGGCCATTCTGGCGCTCTTCCCCGCGATGTTTTGGACCGGCGCTGGCCTTGCCGCGGCCGATCAGTCACCGGCCGAGCGCGGCGCCGAACTGGCCGAGCAGGGCAAATGCACTGAGGCCATGGCGCTGATCCACCAGGCCCTGGAACAGGACACTCAGACCCTGGACCGCGATCTGAAACGCCGCATGGGCGCCGCCGGTGTGCGCTGCGCGATGATGTTGAACCATCAGGGCGCCGCGACCACGTTGCTGGCCTGGCTGGAGCAGGAGTTCCCGCACGACCCGGAAATTCTGTTTATGGCCGCGCACGTGTATTCGGATCTGGCGGCCCGTAGCTCGCAGGAACTTCTGGACGCCGCCCCCAATTCTCCGCTGGTGGTGGAGATCAACGCCGAGAAGTTCGAGAAGATGGGGGACTGGCACAAGGCGATCGCCGAGTACCGCGTGCTGCTGGCGCGCGAACCGCAGATGCCGGGGATTCACTACCGCATCGGCCAGATCATTTTGACCCTGCCCGCCACCGCCACATCGAACGACGAGGCCCGCAAGGAGTTCGAACAGGAGCTGAAGGTCTACCCGCAGAACTCCGGAGCGGAGTACTTCCTGGGCGAGTTGGCTCGCAAGGGCGGCCATTTGCCGCAGGCCATCGAGCACTATCGAACCGCGACGAAGCTGAATGCCGGTTTGCCGGAGCCCTTCTTCGGCCTGGGCCGCTGCCTGCTCGATTCCGACCGCGCGGCCGACGCCGTGGAGCCGCTCGAGACTGCGGAGCGTATGGCGCCCGGCAATCCTACGATTCACTTCACTCTCGCTCACGCCTACCAGGAGCTGGGACGCAAGGAAGATGCCGCGCGCGAATTCGCGCTGCAGAAGAGCACCTCCGAGAAGATCCGGCAGAACAGCGAGACCGTGAAGCAAAACGTCTCTGGCGTGCCGGCGCCGGATAGCGGCAAGTGAGACCGGCGCTCCTCACGGCCGGCGCGGCGTGCGTCTTTGCCGCCGGCATCATCGCGATTGAACCGGCGCGGCCGCGGTTCGTCAACGTTGCCGGCCGTTCGAAGTTTTCCTACATCACCAACAACGATCTGTCGAAGAGGAAGTACTTCGTGCAGCCGATGGCCGGCGGCGTCGCCATCTTCGATTACGACAACGATGGCAGGATGGACATCTTCTTCACCAACGGCGCGAAGCTGCCGGAGTTGAAGAAGACCGGCCCCGCGTTCTACAACTGCCTGCTCCGCAACAAAGGGGACGGCACGTTCGAGGACGTGACGGCGAGAGCCGGGCTCCAGGGCGAACGCCTCGGCTACAATCTGGGCGTCGCCGTGGGCGACTACGACAACGACGGGTTTGAGGACCTCTTCCTTTGCGGCGCCGGGCGGAACACGCTCTATCACAACAACGGCAACGGCACGTTCACCGATGTCACGGAAAAATCGGGGATTGGCCGGAAGCCCCCGGGCACACTCAGCGTCGGCGCAGCCTGGTTCGACTACGACAACGACGGCCTGCTGGATCTGGTGGTGGCCAACTACACCACCTGGACTCCCCAAACCGACCGGCGCTGCAACGTCGGCGAGGTGGAGTACTACTGCAGCCCGACGTTTTACCCGCGTGCCGCGCACCGGTTGTATCACAACCTGGGCCAAGGCCGGTTTGAGGATGTGACGGAGAAATCCGGCTTCGCCGCCGCGCCGGGCAAGGGCATGGGCATCTCCATCGCCGACTTCAACGACGACGGTTACCAGGACGTCTTCATCGCCAACGACACCGAGCCGAACTCGCTGTTCATTAACAAGGGAAACGGCACTTTCGAAGACCAGGGCTTGCAGCTCGGCGTGGCCTATAACGACGATGCCAAAGTGGTCTCCTCCATGGGCAGCGACGCCAAGGACTATGACAACGACGGCCGCGTGGACATCTTTACGAACAACCTGATGGGGCAGATCTGGCAGCTCTTCCGCAACCGCGGTGACTTTTTCCGCTACGTCCCCGACCAGGTCCGGCTACAACAGCTCAGCCAGCCGCTGTCGGGCTGGAGCACCGCCTTCGTCGATTACGACAACGACGGCTGGCAGTCCTTGTACTCCGCTAACGGCGACATCGACAACGTGCAGCCGCACTCGCGTCAGCACGACACCATGTTCCGCAATGTGGGCGGACGGCAGTTCGTGGACGTGTCCGGTCAGATGGGCCCCGACTTTTTGCACGCCGGCTACCAGCGCGGATCGGCGGTGGGCGATCTCAACAACGACGGGTTCCAGGATCTGGTGGTGACGTCGCTCATGGAGCGACCGCGCATCCTCATCAACTCGGCTGAGAACGGCAATCACTGGCTGACGCTGGAGTTGGTGGGCCGCTACAGTAACCGCGACGCCATTGGCGCGAAAGTGAAGCTGACCACGGCGTCTGGCCGTACGCTGTACAACCATGTCTCGGTCAGCGTGGGGTTCATGTCCTCGAGCGACAAGCGCGTCCACTTCGGGCTGGGGGCCGAAAAGCGAATCGCCTCCGTTGAGATTCGGTGGCCACGCGGCGCGGTTCAGACGCTCAAGGACGTGGCCGCCGACCGGTTCCTGAAAGTTGAGGAGCCACGCGAAGCCTACTCAAACCGATGAGAGACGGGGCGTTCGGCCGGTAACGAACATCCCGTAACGGTGCGACAACCGTTGTTAACTGGACGTCGGGCCTCCGCAGCGTACCATGGTTAGGTGGCCAACACGAACGGACTCGGCGCATGCAGAATGCTGGAGGAGATCCGCCAGCAGCCTTCCGCCCTGGCGGGAACGCTGGATGCGGCCCGGGGCGCCGTGCGGGAGTTGCGCAGCTACCTGATGCGGCGTGAACCGCAATTGATCGTGCTGGCGGCGCGCGGCACCTCCGACAACGCAGCCCAGTTCGGGCGCTACCTCCTGGAGATCACCACCGGGATTCCGGTATCTCTGGCGGCGCCGTCGGTGACCACCCTTTACGGCGCGAAGCTCCGCCTGGAAAAGGCGCTGGTGGTGGGCATCTCGCAATCGGGGGAATCCACCGACATCAACATGTTCCTCGAGGCCGCCAACGCCCAGGGCGCCCTCACCGTCGGTGTCACGAACGAGGGAACCAGCACGCTCGCCCGTTTGGCTCGGCACAGTTTCGTGCTGGCAGCCGGCCGCGAAACCAGCGTCCCCGCAACGAAGACGTACACCTCTCAGCTCCTAGGCATGTATCTTCTGGCGCACGCGCTGGGGGCGCCGATCGAACTCGAGGACCTGGACCGGCTGCCGGGCTGGACCGAGAAGGCGCTCGGCCTGGAGCCGCAAATCGAGGCACTGGCGGACCAGTACGCTGCGATCGAGCACGCCATCATCGTGGGGCGCGGCCTCGATTACGCCAACGCGCTCGAGTTCGGGCTCAAGCTTATGGAGGCCTGCTACGTGGTGGCCGAGCGCTTCTCCGGCGCCGATCTGATGCACGGCCCCATCGCCCTGGTGGAGAAGGCGTTCCCGGTTTTCGTCTTTGCGCCTCCGGGCGCTACCTGGCCAAACACGCGCGCCATCGTCGCCAGCCTGGCGCAACTGGCCGCCCGGGTTCTGGTGATTACCGACCGGTCCAATCCCGCGGCTGCCGGCATCGGGGGCGACACCGTGGTGATTCCGGCTGAGGTGGCGGAGCGGTCCTCGCTGCCCTGCGAGTTTCTGACCCCGATTCCTTACATCGTGCCCGCGCAGTTGTTCACCGCCCATCTGGCCAGGAGCAAGGGCCTCAATCCGGACCAGCCCCGCACCTTGACCAAGGTCACCAGAACGGTCTGAAGCCGCCATGCATATTGACCCGTTGGAGAAGCCGCCCCTCGATCCCGGATTCGTTCCCGCATCGCTCTGGAACCGAGCCTTTCGCGACGCCGTGCGCGCGAGTGGAGGAGCGCGGAAGCTGGCGATTGGGCTCGACCGGCGGGATGGCTCGCGGTCGGTCTTCCACACCGAGGTCTTCACCGGCCCGCATCCGGCGAATGAAAAGTACGTGGAACGCCTGGTGAAATTCCTGCTCTGGCAGCGAGGCGGATTCCGGGTGACCATTGCCGGCGATTCCGAGATTGCGGCCCACGTTCGGCGGGTCTATTCCGCCGCCGGCCCGCGCGCCTTCGACTTCGAATTCATGGGGAGCCGCGTATACGGGACGCCGATGTCGATCGAAGATGTCCCCTACGAGCGAGCGCCCGAGCCGCACGAAACCGGGCTCGCCCTGGGCCGCCATCAAGATGGATGCCGCATTGGGTTCGACCTGGGCGGCAGCGACCGCAAGTGCGCGGCGGTGATTGACGGCGAAGTGGTGCACGCCGAAGAGGTGACCTGGGATCCCTACTTCAAGACCGACCCCGCCTATCATTTCGACCAGATCAACGACTCGCTGAAGCGGGCGGCGGCCAAGCTGCCTCGCGTGGATGCGATCGGCGGCAGCGCCGCGGGCATCTACGTGGACAACGAAGTGCGGGTGGCGTCGCTGTTTCGCGGAGTGCCGCCGGATCTGTTCGACAAACGCGTGCGGCGCATTTTCTTCGAGCTCCAACAGGCGTGGAACGGCGTCCCGTTCGTGGTGGTCAACGATGGCGAGGTGACGGCTCTGGCGGCCTCCATGACGCTTCAAGATTCCGCCATTCTGGGGCTTTCGATGGGCACCAGCCAGGCCGCCGGATACGTCAATCCGCAGGGCTACATCACGGATTGGCTGAACGAGCTGGCGTTCGCGCCGCTCGACTACCGGCAGGATGCCGCGCGGGATGAGTGGTCGGGAGACGCCGGCGTGGGCGTGCAGTACTTCTCGCAACAGGCGGTCAATCGGCTCCTGCCGGCCGCTGGCATCGAGCTTCCCGCGGACATGCCGCTCGCGGAGAGGCTGGTGGAAACGCAGAAGCGGATGGCTGCCGGTGACGCGCGCGCCCGCAAGATTTACGAGACCATCGGTGTTTACCTGGGCTATGCCGTCGCGCAGTACGCTGAGTTTTACGAGCTCCGCCATGCGCTGGTGTTGGGCCGGGTGATGAGCGGAGAGGGAGGCGAGGTCATTCTCTCCGCGGCGCGCCGGGTTTTGAAGCGGGAATTCCCCGAAGTGGAGGAAGCGGTCCGCCTGCACGTGCCGGGCGAGAAGGAGAAGCGCCTCGGCCAGGCGGTGGCGGCGGCGACTCTCCCCAGTCTGGCGGGGCCGCTTGGAGACAAATGAAACTGAACAAGCCGAATGCCGACCTTTACATCCCCGATGGAATGGAGGAGCGGGGCGCCCTGGCGCGCACAACGCACCTCGCGATTGCCGCTCACCAGGACGATATCGAGCTGATGGCGTATCACGGCGCCGCCGAATGCTTCGGCCGCGAAGATCGCTGGTTCGCCGGCGTCGTGGTCACGAACGGAGCGGGCAGCCCCCGCGCCGGCATTTACGCGAAGTACACCGACGAGCAGATGCAGCAGGTCCGGCTTCGCGAGCAGCGCAAGGCTGCGCATGTGGGCGATTATGGGTGCCAGTTTCAGCTTGGCTACTCGAGCGGCGAGGTGAAGAAAGCGCCGGCGGAGGCCGTCACTGGAGATCTGTTCGAAATCCTCCAGGCCACGCGTCCGGAGGTGGTCTACCTGCACAACCTTGCGGACAAACACGAGACTCACGTCGCCGTCAGCCTTCGGGCCTTGGCGGCTCTTCGCCGGTTGAGCGCGCCGCTGCGGCCGGCGAAGGTCTACGGGTGCGAAGTCTGGCGCGATCTGGACTGGCTTGCCGACGAGGACAAGCAGTGCCTGCCGGTCTCCCAGCGGTCGAACATCGCCGCGGCGCTGGTCGGTGTCTTCGATTCGCAGGTCAGCGGCGGAAAGCGCTACGACCTGGCCGCCGAAGGCCGCCGCCTCGCCAACGCCACCTATTACGCCTCGCACGCCACCGACGTCGAGACCGCTTTGACCTTTGCTATGGATCTGACACCGCTGGTCCACGATCCCGCTCTCGAGCCCGTTGAGTACGTGCGCGGCTATATCGATAAATTCAAGACCGACGTGGAGACGCGGCTTTCACGGCTTCAAACCGGCTCTGAGTTGCCCCGCAGCGTCTCCGGACCGCGTTGAACAGGACCTCCGCTGAAGGAGACAGCGATCGGCCGGACCTCTGGATGATGCCGATGCGCCGATCGAGGTCCGGTTCGCGGATGGGGCGCGCGCGAAGGTGACGGCTGTCGTCCATCTCCAGCACAGAGGCGGGCAGAATCGTGACCCCGAGCCCGGCTTTCGCCATCGCCAATGCCGTGGAGATATAGGCGGTCTCCCAGGCGGGCTGAACGAAGGTTCCCATAGCCGCAAACGCATCGTCCACCAGCGCCCGCACGCTGCTTTCCGTGTCCATGAGGATCAGCGGGAACGCCGCGAGATCCCGCAGCGCGACTGTTTTCTTGCGCTCCAGCGGCGACCCCGCCTTGAAGATCGCGCTCATACGGTCCGTGAACAAAGGAGTGAAGCGGATCTCGCTGTCCCTGCCCTGTACCCAGCCGATGCCGAAATCGACTTCCTCGCTCTTCACCATGCCGACAATGCGCCGAGCCGGCGCTTCCCGCAGGTGAACGGCAACACCTGGATGTTCCGCCTTCAGGGCCGAGAGCATTCCCGGCAGGATGGTTGCGGCCAGCGAAGGCAAGGAAGCGAGGCGCACCGGCCCGGATTTCGTTGCGGACAATTCCCTCGTGGTCTCGAGAGTAGAGCGGAGTTCGCGCAGCAGCCGCTCCACCACAGGCGCGAGATCTTTTCCGACGCGGGTCAGTTGCACCGATCGCGTGGTGCGATCGAGCAGCCGGACACCAAGCTCGGTTTCCAATTGCCGAATCTGCACGGTGAACGCGGGTTGAGAGATGTCGAGGGATCTGGCGGCGCGCGTGAAGCTGCGATATCTGGCGGCGGAGACGAATGCCTGGAGGTGTCTGAGGTCTACGTTCATAGACAGAGCTTATCACCGGAGCCTCGTTAATTCTTTGATAGCCAGGCGCGATCACTGTGATCCGAGTTTTACAATTGATACGAATGAGGCGCGGGCAGTAGGATGGAGCGGAACGGGAGGTACGTCGAAATGAGTGGCAACCAGAAGCAGGGTCGCATCGGTATCGGCCGGCGCGCATGGATGAAAGCCGCCGCGGCGGTGGCTGGAGGAGCGGCGACATCGGGCGTCGGCTATGGCTCGCAGGCGGAGACGGCTGCCGCGGGTGAGACCCTGATCGTCGTGTCCGATACGAACGCGGTGGTCGAGACAACCGCCGGCAGGGTGCAGGGTTTCACGCGCAACGGAATCCAGACCTTCAAGGGCATTCCCTACGCGGCCAGCACCGCGGGCGCGGCGCGGTTTCTTCCGCCGTCCAAGCCGGCGCCGTGGAAGCAGACGCGCACGGCGCTGTGGTACGGCAAGACGTGCCCGCAGGAGGCGCGTGGCGGATGGGAAAGCGACGTGGTCTCGTTCCTCTCGCAGTGGGACGATGGGCAACCCGGCGAAGACTGTCTGCGGGTCAACGTCTGGAGCCCCGCCCTGGACGGAAAGAAGCGGCCGGTGCTGTTCTGGATCCACGGCGGCGGATTCTCGGCCGGGTCGGGGCAGGAGCAGCCCGCGTACCACGGCGAGAACCTGGCGCGCCGCGGCGACGTAGTCGTGGTGAGCGTGAATCACCGGCTGGGCGTGCTCGGCTATCTGGACCTGGCGGGCTTCGGCGGCAAGTACGCCGATTCCGGCAACGCGGGCATGCTGGACCTGGTGGCTGCGCTCCAGTGGGTGCGGGACAACATCGCCAATTTCGGCGGCGATCCGGGCAACGTCACCATCTTTGGGCAATCTGGCGGCGGCGCCAAGGTCACAACGCTGATGACGATGCCGTTGGCCAGGGGTCTCTTCCACAAAGCTGTGGTGCAGAGCGGCTCGATATCCCTGGCGATGAAGCCGGACGTGTCTGCCCAACTGGCGGAAGGCGTCGCCGCCGCGCTCGGCCTGAGCAAGGACCAGATAGACAAGATCCACCAGGTCCCGGTATCCAGCCTGATCGACGCCGGCAAGCAGGCCATGGCCAAGCTCTCTCCGCCGCGCCCGCCCGGTGGGCCGTTCCGGCTGCCGAGGGTGATGTGGGGTCCGACGCTCGAGGGCAAGACGCTGCCCGCCGTGCCGTTCGACCCGGTGGCCCCGGAGATCTCGGCCGATATTCCGATGATGATCGGCACCGTGCTGCACGAGTTCAACCCTGCCATGGGAAATCCCAAGGCTGAAGGGATGACCGTCGCGGAGCTGAAAGACCAGTTGACCAAGATGCACGGGGACAAGGCTCCACGCATCCTCGAAGCGGCGGCGAAGATCTATCCGAACCAGAAGCCAGTGGCTCTCTCAGCGATCATCGGCGCGGCTATGTTCCGCGGCGGAGCGGTGGTGCAATGCGAGCGCAAGGCGGCGCAGAACGCGGCGCCGGTGTATCTGTACCAGTTTGCGTGGGAGACCCCGGTGATGAATGGCCGGCCGCGGGCGTTCCACTGCTCGGAGATTCCGTTCGTCTTCTACAACACGGACGTCTCGGCGTTCTGCACGGGCGGAGGTGCGGCGCCGCGCGCGCTCGCCGCCAAGGTCAGCGACGCCTGGATCAACTTTGCGCGTAAGGGCGACCCCAATCATCCTGGCCTTCCGGAGTGGCCAAGGTTCTCGAAAGAATCCGGTCCCACGATGGTGTTCAATACCTCGTGCGAAGTGAAGAACGACTACGACAAGGAACTGCGCGCGCTTCTCTCCGGAGCGTAAGAAGGACAGGAGGAATTATCATGACGAAGCTCTTTATCATTGCGGCTGCCCTGGCGGCCGGACTCATGGCAGCGGACCGGGTGAAGATCGAGACTGGCACCCTAGAGGGGACAACCAATTCCGACTCCTCAGTTCGAATCTTCAGGGGCGTGCCTTTTGCGGCGCCACCGGTGGGGAACTTGCGTTGGCAGCGGCCGATGCCTGTTCAACCCTGGACCGGGGTGCGCCTAGCCGACAAGTTCGGAGCGCACTGCGTGCAGGGTGCTATATTCGGCGATCTGGTTGCTCGCAGTACGGAAATGAGCGAAGACTGCCTGTATTTGACGGTGTGGGCGCCAGCCAAGCCGCCATCGAAGCACCTGCCGGTCTACGTCTGGTTTCACGGCGGCGGATTCGCGGCCGGCGCGGGCGACGAAGCCCGCTATGACGGAGAGAGCTTTGCCAAGCAGGGCATCGTCGTGGTGAATGCGAACTACCGCCTCGGCGTTTTCGGTTTCTTCGCGCACCCGGAGCTGACGCGCGAGTCCGCGTACCAGGCCTCGGGGAACTACGGGCTGCTCGACCAGGTCGCGGCGTTGCAGTGGGTGCGAAAGAACATAGCGGCCTTCGGAGGCGATCCCCGGAAGGTGACCATCGGCGGCGAATCCGCCGGATCCCTGTCGGTGAGCGCGCTGATGGCGTCGCCGCTTTCTCGCGATCTGTTCCAACAGGCGGTTGGCGAGAGCGGAGCATTTTTCGGAAGAAAAGGGTCCCGCGCCCCGTTGTCGCTGGCGGAGAGCGAGAAGCAGGGCGAGAAGTTTGCGGCATCGGTAGGCGCCGCCTCGCTCGCCGAGTTGCGCGCCAAACCGGCCGCCGACCTGCTCCGCGAGGCCATGAAGAAGAACGGCGGAATGTCCTTCTGGCCGAACGTGGACGGCTACTTTCTGCCGGCCGACGTGCCATCCATCTATGCGCAGGGGAAGCAGAGCCACGTGCCGCTGCTGGCCGGATGGAATGCGGACGAGATCCGAATGGCGGTGCTCCTGCCCAAGGAGAAGCCAAACGCCAAGACCTTCCCCGACCAGCTACAGAAGCAGTTCAAGGATCAGGCCGCCGCCGCGTTGAAGGTGTATCCGGCTTCGACGGATGAGGAGGCGCTCGAATCGGCGGGCGATCTGGCGAGCGACAACTTCATCGTGTTCGGAACGTGGAAGTGGATTGAAGCGCAGGCCAAGACCGGCCAGCCGGTGTACCGTTTCCGTTTCGACCGCCCGGTTCCTCTCGCGGAAGCCATGCGGAAGATGGGCCTCAAGAGCGGCGCGGCGTTCCATGCAATGGAACTCGAGTACGCCTTCAACGCGCTCGACTCGAAGAAGGCGGATTGGCAGCCGGAAGACCGCAAGGCCGCCGAGACCATGAACCGCTACTGGGCGAATTTCATCAAGACCGGCGATCCGAATGGCGAGGGCCTGCCCAAGTGGCCGGATTTTACGAAGACTCGTGAGGTGATGCACCTCGACGCGGTGAGCCAGGCGAAACCGGAGCAGCATCGCGGCCGGTACGAATTCCTGGACGCGGTGCCGGTGTCCGCGGATTCTAAGTGAGCTCGCAACTCGGCCGCGGCGCCGTTCAGCAGCACGCCCGGCGCTGTGGAGGATCAGTGGCCGCCGCTCCACGATGAGGATGGTACAGTGATCCCATAGAGGGGCTGCCAGCATGGCAACGCACTATGACGCCATTATCATCGGAGCCGGGCAGGCCGGACCTCCGCTCGCGGGCCGCCTGACCAAGAGCGGGATGAAGGTGGCGATCATCGAGCGCAAGCTGTTCGGCGGTACATGTGTCAATACCGGATGCATCCCGACAAAGACCATGGTGGCAAGCGCCTATGCCGCGCGCATGGCGCAACGCGGCTTGGAATACGGCGTGGTGGTCGAGGGCGGCGTTCACGTGGACATGCAGGCGGTCAAGGCCCGCAAGGACAGAATCTCAGGCAAGTCCAGAGTCGCAGTTGAGTCCTGGCTCAAGGGCATGGAAAACTGCACCGTCTACGAAGGCCACGCGCGCTTCAATTCCGCACATGAGGTGAGCGCAGGCCCCGAAAGCCTCACGGCCGAGCGGGTTTTCATCAACGTTGGCGGACGCGCCGTAGTGCCGCCCCTGCCCGGAATCGATGGGGTCAGCTATCTCACCAACAGTTCCATGATGCAGGTGGATTTCCTCCCGCCGCACCTCCTGATTATCGGCGGCGGCTACGTTGGACTGGAATTTGCCCAGATGTTCCGCCGTTTCGGTAGTGAAGTGACGATCGTCGAAAAAGGACCGCGTCTGGCGGGGCACGAAGACGAAGACGTTTCGGCCGCCATCAAGTCCATTCTGGAGAACGAAGGGATCGAGATTCGCGTCAACGCGGAGTGCATTCGGTTCAGCAAGCGCGGTGAGGAGATTGTGGCCGGGCTCGACTGCAGAGATCGGGAATCGGAAGCTCAAGGTTCACACGTTCTGCTGGCGATGGGCCGGCGACCGAATACTGACGATCTAGGGCTTGAAAGAGCCGGCGTAAAGACGGATGGGCGCGGATACATCGCCGTGGACGATCAACTGCGAACCAGCGTCGCGGGCATCTGGGCTCTGGGCGATTGCAATGGCCGGGGCGCCTTCACTCACACCTCGTACAACGACTATGAAATCGTGGCGGCCAACCTTCTCGACAACGATCCGCGCAGGGTGAGCGATCGCATCCTCGCCTACGCCGTCTACATCGATCCGCCGCTGGGCCGCGCAGGCATGACGGCGGCCGACGTGCGGCGCTCCGGACGCAAGGCGATGATGGGCGAGCGGCCCATGACCCGGGTTGGCCGCGCGGTGGAGAAGGGAGAAAGCCAGGGCTTTATGCGAATCCTGGTGGATGCCAGTACAAAGGAGATCCTGGGCGCGGCGATTCTCGGGCCCGGCGGCGACGAAGCGATCCATTGCATTCTGGACGTGATGTATTGCCGATCGCCATACACGGTCCTCCAGCGCGCGGTGCACATCCACCCGACAGTTTCAGAGCTGATTCCCACCATGCTGGGGGAGTTGAAGCCTCTGGAATAACGCTGCCAGTGGATTGGGTTCTTGCCCCGTTGCCGGCGTAGAGCCTTGATTTCATTGTGGGGGCGCGGGTGAGAGTCGAACCTCTGGTGCGGTCTCACAACTGGAGACCTGTGTGATGGGAGACACCCTGCAAGACCACACTCCGCGAGCGGACCCTCAGGGCTTGCTCCGCGACTGGAGAAGTTGTACTGTGAACGGTTCCCTGAAAGTCCCAATCCAGGACCGCAGCGGAGCGTGTGAACGAGTACCTTTCATCTCGGAGAAATGACGTGGGCTTTATTCCCTTGGACAGAATGTGGTCGCGGGTCGAGAACGCCCGACAAGATTCGGACGCAGCGTTCTTCATGGAGCTTATGTACCTTGGCGAGATGCTGACGAAGGCAGTGGTTGCCGGTATGACGGCGGCTGTCGCTGACGACACAAAGCGCCACCGCTATTCAATACTGCACCGTCTTGTTAGAGCCGACGGCTTGGGTGAATGGAACGAAGTGCTTACAGAAGTACTCACCGGCCCGACACTCCAGTACCTCGCGCCAGAAGCTCTGGACGCGCAGAAGGACCTGACCCAGCGGCTCGGTAGCGGCCACTGGCAGCACACCGCCGTCCACCTGTTGCATGAATGCCTCGCGGCAATCGAGCCGACATCCGATGAACCGCCAGTCAAGGTAGACCTTCGCAGGTGGTTTGGAGACTTTGTGCAAGTCAGGAATAAGACTCGTGGCCACGGCGCTCCCTCCAGTGCGAAATGTTCTGCCCTGGCTCCAGGTCTGGAGAAGTCCCTGCGCCTGATGTCCGACCATGTGGCTGTACTCCGACAACCTTGGGGATACCTTCACAGGAACCTGTCGGGAAAGTACCGGGTCGTCGCGATCTCAGACGCCGCCACGGAGTTCGACTACCTGAAGAGTGATCGAACAGCGGTGCTCCAAGACGGCGTTTACGTACACTTTGGACAGCCTCGACAAGTTGAGTTGCTCGAATCCGACGCGGACCTCCTCGACCTGTTCTTTGCTAATGGCGGATTCCAGGGCCGGAAATACGAACTGCTGTCCTATATCACTGGCAACAAGCTCACCGGGGACGCAACGCCATACCTAGCTCCGGCCACGGTGTTACCGGAGAGCGCGACACACGGCATTCAGAAGTTGGAAGTTCAAGGACGGTGCTTCACCAACCTCCCACAGCAACCAACAGAGTACATTATCAGACCCGAACTCGAACAGGAGCTTTCCCGCACGCTGGTGGATGACCGGCACCCGGTTATAACGCTCGTAGGAAGGGGCGGCGAGATTGACCGGAACTCCGTTGAAAGTAAGCGACCCTCGGAACTCATAGATTACGCGACAGCGACTCCCTTCGCAATCGGCTTCCTGGAAACGGCGTTCGCCATTGAGGACAGCAGCAGCGGAATCTGACGGTAGCCGATGACCTTCCGGAACTGCCGCTCGGCCACGAGCAGCCCGGAGCCGACCCAGCGTTCTATCTGATCGCCGTCCCGCCATCGCTTCACATTCCGGCAAACCGTCTCCACGATCGAGAACGCCGATTCGATCACGTTGGTGCAAGCCAGGGTGCGGCGGGCTGGTCCGGCACGCCCAGCCTGTGAACGGTCAGCGTTTCCTCCATGCCTTCCTCCAGGCTTCGCGCCGCGCTCGGATTCAGGTCCATCAACTCGCGATGCAACTGCGTCAGCGCCCGTTTGGCGGGCTCGTATTCTTTCATCGCGTAGGCGTTTTGCAGCTTGCGGCGCACGCCGGCCTTATGTTCCTCCGGGAGGTGATCCAGCACATTGCGCTTCTTGTGAACCTGGCAACGTTGGATGAAGGCGGCTTCCCCGGCGTGGCGCCGTACGGCCGCGGCCAACGCTTTGCCTCCGTCGAGGATGTACAGCCGCGGGACGCTGAAATCCAAGCCGCGCGCCAGCAGGTCGCTCAGCAGTTCCCCCACCACGGCTGCGTTCTCGGTGGCTCCCTCGCGCAGTCCCAATACCGTTTTGCGCCCGTCGCAGCCGATGCCCAACGCCACAATCATCTGGCGATCCTTGAACGGCGTGCCGTCGATCAGCACGGCGCACAACCGCAGCTCGCCCAGCGGCCGCTCCATCAACTGCTTCACCTTCTCGCGGCTGGCTTCGATGAAGTTCTCACTGACCGCCGACTTCTCGATGCCGTACGCCTCGCTGAACTCTTTCACCACGGCTCCATAGTTCCGGGTCGAGAGCCCGCGCATCATCTTGTCCCAAACGCCTTGCTGCAAGGGCGAGCTACGCTGGAACAACTCGTAGCTACCCAGCCGCTGTTCCCGATTCTCTTTGGTCCGCAGCCGGGTGCGTTTCAGCGGCACCTTCTGGCCGTCCACCACGCAGTAGCCGTCCTCTTTGCCCCAGCGGTGCGCGCGGCGATCCGGATACTGCTCATGGCGCTCGCCGGCCAGGTGCCGAACTTCCTCTTCCATCACCAGGCTCATCAGCGCAAGGCCGGCTTCTCGTAGCAGGTGGCCGACACCATCCTGCAGCATGCCGACGATGTCGGCCATCGGCAGGATCATCTGGATGTTGGGGTTCTCTTGGGAGGCGAGGCGGCGGAACTGTTGCACCGCTCGCTGACGGTCGATCTGGTATTGTTGCTTCATAGCGACTCTCCTTTTTCTTGGCGGAAAAATATCCTGAAGGCTACCATGCCTTCAGGTGTGAGAGTCGCTACTTTCTACGGATTACCGGGCATCCTCAGGGGCGGCATCGGGAAGACCTCTCTTGCCTTGACCGTGCTGCACCGACTCGCGCAGGAGGAACGGTTCATTGGGATCGTCTGGTTCAGTGCTCGGGACATTGACTTATTGCAAGAAGGGCCGAAAGTGGTCCGACCAGACGTCCTGACCACGGCAGACATCGCGCGCGATCTCGTGGCGCTCTTCCAGCCCTCCGAAAGAAACGAGAAGGGCTTCAGGAGTCTGATGGACACCCTTACGTTGTGAAGATCCTCGTTGGAGAGTGCGCGAAGGCGCGCCGACTGCTGAAGGTGGAACGCATCGCAGCGGCTAAACAGGAGATTCTTGGCGCTCTATTCGAGCGTACTTACACGCGGCTGTCTCCGGCGGCGCGGCGTGTCTTTTTGACGCTGTGTGGCTGGAGGTCGGTCGTCGCTCAGTTGGCGGTGGAAGCGGTTCTCCTTCGTCCTGCCAACGAGAAGATGGATGTAGCTGAGGCAATCGAGGAACTCCACCGATCCTCTTTTATTGACGTTTTGCAGGGACCAGAGGAGCAACTCTTTCTTAGCGTTCCGCTTGCTGCATCGGAGTTTGGTCGGCGAAAGCTTGCAGTCTTTCGAGACCGCGTTCAGGTCGAGGAGGACACGGCGCTGCTCCACCTTTTTGGCGCCATCCAGCCCTCCGATGTGAAGCACGGCGTAGCGGCCCGCATACGTCGTTTCATGCGGAGACTTGCCGAGATGATTTCACGGGAACAGACAACACTGGAGGAGCATGTCCCGATTTTGGAGGTCGTGTGCCGGCGCTATCCACCCGCATGGCTACTGTCGTCGGAACTGTTCGAGGAGGCAGGTGGCCCTGATGGATTGCCGTTAGCCAAAGCCGCCGTTGAACGCTTCTTGGAAGCGACGCCCCGAGACGAGCGGCAACTGGCGGGCTGGAACAGGTTGAGCGTCCTGTGTCGAAGAACCGGGGAACTACGGTGCCTTACAAACTGTCTACTGCAAATATGCCAGTTGCCCGGCGTGGGACTGCCTGCAATCAGCAATGCGGCGAATGCACTCAACTCGGTGTTCTCAGACCCCGATCTCGACCTCGATTGGTACGAGAAGACCACACTGGTAAACAGGGTCATAAGTGCCATGAAGCTGTACATTACAGACATCGACCCCACGGATTGCTCGCGTCTGGCATGGCTTTACTTGAGGATCGGCGACCATGACTGTGCTCGGAGGTTGACACAGCAGGGGCTTGCTCTCGACCCAAACAACGAGTACTGTTTGCGGTTGGCACAGCGACTTGCCTGACCCGATGCTGTGAGACGCGACGGAGGCGACCAGCGGCCAGCGCTAGCATCCCGTCGAGTCCCGTTAGTCGGCGTTCTAAATGGAGGCGCGGGTGGGAGTCGAACCCACGCATAAAGGTTTTGCAGACCTTTTCCCATCTCGCGTAACACGTTTAATTGCTGTATCTGATTCGGCGAAGCGTGCAAATGGGCCAGAATCCGGCCAAGTGGGGTTCGCGAAACCGACCAGAGCGCGCCGCGGCTTAGCAGGGATCGGGCGCCCGGACTGGCTAGGTTGTGGAGAGTTCCTCGCGTCCCTCCGGGCAACCTCTTCATCGGCACGCGGCGCGGGCCGCTAACCCGTCAACCTGGCCCTTGCCGCTCTCGAATCTGGAACACCCGACCGCGAACTCGGTCGGCCTGGCCGAGCCCGCGCTCGTAAACCGCAGGAAGACGCGGCACACGAATGGAGCATCCGCCGGGATCGAACCGGCGACCTGCTGATTACGAATCCATACGTGTCAAGTCCCATGCGTCATTATGTCTCTCGGAAACGCTGTGTTTTCAGGCAGTCCCGCTTCGGTGGGGACACCCGAGAATTACGGAAAACACATGAGACCGAGACCTCGCGCTGACAAACATCGCGAACACACGGCGGCGAGTCTGCTCCAACTAGCACCTCAAGCCCAAACCCGCGTGTCTTGCGCGGCATCCTAAGCGCCTAAGTGCCTGTCTTTTCAGCCCCGGCTGTATCCTCGGTTTTCCCGGGTTTTTCTGGCCCGGTTACGTTCTTGGTTACAGGGGAGGCTGGCGGAAGGATAAACTCCGGCGCGTTCCTTGTGCGCCCGCCAGGCCTTCGTTTCATCATCTGCCTCAAGGCTGTTCGGGAAAGGCACGACAATCAGGCTCGGAACACTCGTGAGGTCATCGACTTCTGCGAGACGTTTCGCCGGCAGATTGAGGGTGAGGATCGGAATGCCATCCCCTGATGGCACCGGTCGGCATCCTTCCGACAATCCAGATCTGGCAATCGCACTCCATCCAGAAGCGCCGCTTCTGCACCGGGATCTTGCTGCGGTGTACCTTGCAGGCTGGGTTGTGACGCTTGTAGAGAACAAGGCCCCGATGCGCCCTCATCGAGGAAATTGTACCGATGATCGGTACAGCTTGTCAAAGGCGACGCCGAAGTGATTGATTGTAAGTCGTTTGGCTCCCCGGCATGGATTCGAACCACGATTAGGGTAAGTATCTGTGAATCTGCAACTTACAGATTCTCCGAATGCCGGAAGCGCCCAGTAGGGCACGAAAGTCCCGCATCGGTACAACATCGGTACAGTCCGGCGAGAGTGACGGCGTGGGTGGGGTTGCGCCGCGCGCAGAATCAACGTGAGCCTCCTGTCCCTGGACGAAGTAGTGGCACGGAATACCCAGCGAAGTCGGCGAAAACTCGGGTGGGGACGAACGTGTGCCAGGGAGTCGCAATTACGCGCCGGGGATGAAGCCACGTCTCCCGCGGGCTTCGAGTTCCTTCCGGTTTGACGGAGAACTGGCGTCGTCGACCAGGAAGACGTTGCCGAGCACTTCGGGCGCCGTATTTCGGACCCGTTCGGTAACGCACAGAGCGGCCCACTGCGGCGGCTCGTAGACGGGGATTACGACATCGCGAACGCCACTCGCCAGGTTCGGTTTCAAGAGTTCACATCGAATCAGAACGGCGTGCTATGCTCATCGCCATGTTTCGCCGATGGGGAAAGCGCGAAAGCCAACCGGACAGTCCGCCCGTCTGCGTGTTCATTCTGACTTACAACCGGCCGGTTTATCTCTGGGCATGCCTGGATAGCCTTTGCCGCAATACGAAGTTCCCGGCACGCTTCATTCTTGCCGACAACGCCTCGGAGGATCCGCTGGTTGGCCAAGTGATCCGGGGATTCGAGCGCCGCAGGATGTTCCATGCGGTTCATCTTTGCAAAGAGAATACGACGGATCGTCTCAAATGGATGCTGGAATGCCACCGGCACGAGTTGGGCGAGTTCTTCGCCTTCGTCGAGTGTGACGTGATCGTGCGCGACTCCGCCCAGGGCTGGTTGGCGCCGATGGTACGACTCATGCGGAAAGACCCGCAATTATGGATGCTGGGCTCTCTGATCGACAAGAACGATTTCGTGGACCCGGAATTCGCGAAGAGCGTGGACCCGGCGCTTTCCGATGCAGAGCGGGAATTCCTGATCAAGGCGCAAAGCCCCGAGCGTCAGGCGGTGGATATGTCCAAGGAGCTGATCGAGCCGCACAATCCGCCCATGCGCCTTCTGCTTTTGCGCACCGAATTGCTCAACAAAGTGGTGATCCGCAGCGACTACGAGATTTACTGCGACGTCAAGAGGCTCGGCTACAAGGCCAAGATCGCGACCAACGTCGTTCATCGGCACCTGTCGCTGCTGAATCTGTTTGATTACCCCGGCTACGACGCCCAGCACCGGGAAGCGTGGGTTGCGCAACTCCGGAACAACGGAGAACTCACAAAGCTCTGACAGCGGAGGCTGCGGTGCCTCTTCGCCGCTGGCGCTCAGGGGTGCGCAACCCCAAACACGAATCCACGGCTGCGGTCATAAGGCGGCACACTCCTCAGCGTTCCCTGACGAAAGCCCTCCGAGTCGTCGAACCAGCGGAACTGGTTATCGTACCGGAAGAAGTACGCATTAGGATGGCGCAGCCAGCGCAGCCGCAGATCGGCCGGGATCGAATCCGCGCGCGGCACGATCACTTCCTCCACGTCGTGGCGCAGATAGACGTAGTTGAACAGCCGCCCCCCGGAGCCGTACCAGTACGGGCCGACACCCAGCCGGTTCTCGATGTACAAGAGCGGGCGCGTGCCCAGGCGCTCCTTCGGGACCGGAGGATGCTCTCGCACACTGCTGTTCAGACAGAGACCGAATACGTGCTGGCCCCGGGTGATTTCCGTGTTGAGATTCACCCAGCTCAGCACGCCCAGCCCCACCACCATCACCGCCAGCGCCGCATACCGCGCGAGCCTCCGCGGAGTCATCTGGGTCCAAGCCGCAATGCCCAAGCCGAAAAGAACGGCGAACCCGGCGACGGACAGATTCACGTGCCAAATGTAACCGCCACTGTAAACCGGCAGGAGCAGAAAGATTCCCACCCAAGCCAACATCAGCAGCAGACGCCTGCGATCCTCCGGGCTTCTCCGCGCCAGCCTCCACCATGTTGCCGCAACCGCCGCGAATACCAGCACACCGGCCGCATTGACCGCAAATTGATCAAAGTTCGGCACGGCTTCATGCGGCTTGTAGGTACGGTAGAAGATCCTGACGATCCACAGCGGCATGCGGTACATGTTCGTCAGGATAGCCGCGACGGAGGGCCGCGTTCGGTAAACACCTGCGGACCCCCACTTCCCCCACAGCCGCGCCAGGTGGTACCACCAGTAGACTGGCAGAATAGCGACAAAAGGGATCAGCAACCGCGCTTTTCGCAGCAGACCGCGCCAACCCGCCTCAGTTCCTTCGTCTCCACCGCGCGCGATCAGACAGACAACCGCCAGGTACAGCGGAATCGCCAGGGCCGCCTCTTTCGACGTGAGAGCCGCATAGTAAAACACCCACGATGCGGCTAGCCTCCACATCCGCTCCCGGCCGGAACACCGCAGCGCCTGAATGAACAGGCCCACCGAAAGCAGTGTGAACAACACGTAGAGCTGATCGAACGACAGGACCTCGATCGTGCATGCAAACAGCCCCGGATGCACTGCGTAGTAGAACGCAGCCAGCGCCGCCGCCAGCCGGGCGCCCGGATTCAACAGCAGCACGAACCAGTACAATGCGAAACACGTGAGCACGATGCTGGCAGCCTCGAGCGCCTGCCACGCCACCGTGTTGTGCCAGCTGATGAAGTGCTCCGCGATCCAGTACGGCAGCCTCTGCGACGTGGGCCGGAACCACATCGACAAATCGTGGACGTAGGACAGCAGAACTTCGACGCCGGTACGCCCATCGTTGAGCTCGTAGAACAGGGGCAGTTCCGGCGAGAACGTGCGCATCCGGAACATGGGTGCGTAGACCACGAACGGGGTCACCGCCATCCAAATCACGTATGGGAGATGGCCCAGACCCTTCCTCCACAGCCGTGCAATCCGTTCAGGCATGCGTCAATGCCACGACCCGCCGAGGGCTAATCGGCGGTACGCTGCGGAGGGGAGGACCGGCACTCTGGCTACGAACATTGAAGCCCGTTATACCACATCGGTACGAAATCCTCGGGAGCTAAGCGCGGGCCGCAGGCAAGCGGCGTTCCGAGCCTCGGGGGTGTCGCGGTCTCGGGCAGCTACGATCGGCCCGTGCCCTGCGGCTCCTGGAAGAACATGTCGATGAGGTCTCGCACGCCCTTAAAGAGCAGCGACGCGTTGATTCTCCTGCCCAGGCGCGACTCGGAGAAAGCCACGCGGGCCTGCATGCATCTGCGTGCGATGTGCCGCAGGCGTCGCAACCGATCTGGCGGACCCAGGTTGCCGCCCAGCCAGGCTCTTGCGAACCAGTCGCCGCCATGGCGACTGACGCCGTCGAGCAAGCGCCTGGCCGCGACGTAGGCCTCTTCGGTGCGCGCCCCGAGCTGCGGCACCAGGCCGAATATCATCGGCACGAGCACGCCGTGGTCCCGATACAGGATCGCCATCGGCTCCACGAAACACAGAACCCGCTTGATGCGCTCGCTCTCGGGGAGTCCAGGAGGCGGTACGTTCGTCTCGTGATGATGAATGCCCAACGCCTCCGCCGAGCGGAGGAAGACGGGCATGCCTGTCGCGGCGCATGCGAAGACACCACTCGAGGTCTTCAAAGTAGAACCGGAACCTGGGGTCGTACTGGAATTCCTTGAGCGCGCTGGTGCGGAAGACTGTCATCCCGCCGGGCACCCAATCGCAGACGCCCGACGCTTCACAGGGAGCGTCGTACTGCAGGCCACGGTCGATTAGCTCAGACTGAAGCAGACCGTTGGCGGCCACCAGCCGGCCACCGCAAAGATGGACGTTTCCATCCGGAAGGACAATCCTGCCTGCTGCGGCCACCGCATCACCGCGGCTCTTGAGCGTGAGCAGCAGGTGCTCGACGGCACCCGGCAGAACCACGATGTCGTTGTCCAGCAGCATGACAAACGGCGTATCTACCCGTGCAACCGCGGCCATCCGCCCGCCGCCACAACCGAGGTTGGCCTCGAGCCGAATCAGGTTCCAGGCAGGATGATCGCGGACCGCCTGTTCGAGGCCGCCCCGGGTGAGATCATCGGAACCGTTGTCGACGAGAATCAGGCGGAACGGGATCGCAACGTGCTCCCGCAAAGCTCGAAGAGCATCCAGCGTCGCGTCGAGGCGTCTGTGCACCAGCACGACGACGGTCAACTCGGGCTCGCCGTGGCTGTCTGTGGCCTCGGCAGGAAGCCGCTCGAGATTGCTCCGGGCGATTGGCATCAGGCGATCGAGAAGCGGACCTTCAGGGGGCGCTCCACCCACGCGTAGCCGGATGTCATTCGCGTCACTGAGCGGGCGCACCGGGAACCCCTGCAAGAAAGTCGAGGCGATGGCCGGGACCTTGTGGTAAGAGCTGGGGCGATAGCGAACCTGCTTACCCGACATGGCCGCGGCGATCATGACATGTGCGCGGTCGGTTCGAACCTCCGCTGCCTGGGCGATGGTCCACAACCAATGGTCCAGCGAGTTGCACGCCACCGAGACGTCGAAGTTGCCGGCCGGGAGCGCCGCCGGAACCGCCTCGGAATCGGTCCGGAATGCGTTGAGCACGCCGTCGCCCGCGCACACATAGGGTGCGAAGTCAAAAAAGAAGGCGCAATCGCAAGCGATGTCAGCCTGACAGAGGTCACGGATTTGCCGATATGACTCCTCTTCGCGCGCGAAGACCTGCGCTCTGGAGTTGCGCAACGACTCTCTGACGCAATCGACGCTCACGTCAAAGGAGGAAGGCAGGATCACAACACGGCGGAAGCGGCGCTCTAGAACCGGCAAGAACGCAGGCATGTCGTGATAGGGCCGGCACCAGCCACCACTGCCTGCGACAAGGGCCGTGTCGCCGCTGTGGCGGTCGGCCTCGTGAATGCCGATCTCTTGGTAGGACAGTTTCCCGAGCAGTTGTCGCGTGCCGGCGAAGATCAGTTGATCTCCGAGATTCCCATAGCTGCGAACGAAGGTCAGGTGCTCTGGCGATCCGATCGTGGCCAGCAGTTTCCTCCGCCCTTCCTCGACGAACAGGGGTACGGTCGCTGGCATTTTTGAATGTTAGCACCGGTGCACTCGGGACCGGCAATCACTTCTCGCGATTCTGCCCGCCGATGCGCAGGATGGTGTTTATCAGAGAGCGCGGCAGGCCGGCCGCGCGAACGAAGATAGATCCGCACCAGCAGAGGGTGCGCCAGATGCGGCTGCTGCGGATTTCGTCGAGCTGTTCCTCGACAGTGGCGAGGCGGGCCTCCACGGTTCGACCTGCTGGATCTCCTTCTCGAAGCCGCTTCAGGGTCTGCTCCCAGAGGAGCCAGGAGCGGGCTTCCAGGGATGATCGCGCGCGTGCGGGCTCGGAATCTTCGCGAAGCGCCTTGGTCAGGTAACTGGCCCAGGCCGGCAGACAGTGCTCCTGGGAAAGCTCGCGGATGGATTCCGGGGCCCGGCGGCGGAGCGAGTCGATTGTCTCGGGGTGATCCAGGAGGAACTCGACCTTCTCGGCGAAACACTCGGGGCGATTCACCTGGGTGAGCAGGAATCCGTTTTCGCCATCTCGCAGGAATCCGGCGACGCCTCCGGAGTCCGAGGCGATGACGGCGCAGCCGCAGGCGAGCGCCTGGAGCGGCATTAGTCCGAAGCCTTCGTGGAGGGAACCGTTGACGTAGATGTCGGTTCGCTTGAGGATCGCCGCAATCTGGGCGCTTGAGAGAGGAAAACGCTGCAGTTCGCACCGGCCAACCCATTCGGGAGGCAGCGCAATGGCCTCGCGCTGGAGCAGGGTGAGTTCAAAACGGCCGGCATGCTTCGCCAAACGGTGGAGGAGCTCCAACAGAAGCGGCTGCCCTTTGTTGACGGAACCGCGGAGAGCCAGCGTCAGGCGGGGTTTCCCGAGTTCCTGGCGTCCAGCGCTGTTGAAGAGGCCTTCGTCGAAGCCGGGTGGGAGCACCTCGATCGGGCCGGCGAAGTGAGTTCCGATCATGCCCTTCAGCCAGCCCGAGGTGGTCAGGATCTTCTCGGCAATGTGGAACGTGTCGGCGACGGCGCCGTAGATGGAGCCCCCGAAGAAGTAGAACTCGTATCCCTGGACGAAGTAGTCGCACGGCGCGCCGGCGGAGTCGGCAAACACGCGGCTGGGGACGACGGTGTGCCAGGCGGTTGCAATAACACGGCGAGGATGGAGGCGCGTCTCGCGCGTGAATTCCTGCTCAGAGGAGTAAAAGTGCGGCGCCAGGAACAGGGGCTCGCTCCAGGACGCGCACTTCCGCGGCATGAGTGACGCGATGCCGACGCGAATGCCGGCGCGAACCGCGAAGTTGCAGATGGCCACGACGGCGTGGCAGCCGCCAACTTTCTGATCGAGGTTGGGAAGTACGAAGAGCACGTCGCAATGCAGGGGCGCTTTCGAGGCGCTTGCGGTGGCGGCAAGCACCCTCTGGCGCGCGGCGTCCGGGGGAACTCTGCGCGCGAGGTCGTCGTAGGCAGCCCGCCAACGCGAGAAAAATCGCTGGTTCCCGGCGAGCTTTATGGATGCAAGGGGTCGCTCATCCGCGCGGAACGATTCGGCGCCGTGGTGATAGACGTAGGTATCGAGGGCGGCCACCGCGCTGAAGCCCTTCTCCATGGCGCGGAACTGGTAGTCGGTATCCTCTCCGTAGCCGAGGCCGTAGCTGGTGTCGAACGGGCCGGTCCGCTCGATGCAGCCCCTGGTGATCAACATCGCGCTGCCGACGACCGTGCAGGCCAGGGCGTGCTGGCCGGGGCACGACTGCTCGAGGAGTTCGTTCATTCCGGCGTAGCTGGCTCCCTCGAACATGGGCAGCGTCAGAGGGGGCGAGTTGTTCGAGAAGGGCGAGACGAGGCCGATGCCGGTGTCGGACTGGCAGTGAGCCATGAGCTTCGGGATCGTGTTCCTGGTCAGAAGGCAGTCTGTGTTCAGCAGGAATACGTAAGGCGCCGTTGTCTCTGCCAGCCCGCGATTGACGGCCTCCGCGAAGCCGCCGCGCTGCGGTTGCGAGAGGACACGGACTGGCGGGTATCTGTCAGCTAGGCTCTTGAGAACCTGTCCGGTCGCCGGCGAACCGCCGTCGTCCACCAGGAGGACTTGTCCGAGGGTCTCGGCGGGTGTGTTGCGCATCAACTCCGTTACGCAGAGCGATGCCCAGTGCGGCTGCTCGTAGACCGGGATGATGACGTCGCAGGTGGCAGTGGGCGGGTTCGGTTTCAAGAGTTCACATTCTATCAGGGGTTCGGGCCTGCCTGATTCTTGCGGAAGACCAGAAGAGTGCAGCCGGCATCGCCGTGCGTCTCAAATGCCAGACGATAGCCGCCGCGGCCATGCGCATAGCTGTCGCGCAGGCCGGCAAAGCGGTCGTAGTAATGGCGGCCAGGATAGACAGAGCCGCAGCCGGTGCAGGAGATCATGTAGTCGGGCGCCTTGGGTCCACTGGTGGGGGTCCAATACCAGGGCAGAAAACGGATCGGCAGATCGGAGAGCTGGGCAAGAAGGCCCAGGTAGTCGTGGTTGATGACAATCCCGTGGACCAGAACGCCAACCTGCGTGGGCTGCCGCGAGTTGGCGGCGATGTAGTCGAAGACTCGCTGAACGCCGAAGTCGCGGCGATCGAGAGGATGGTTGTCGTCGAACCAGTCCGGGGCGTTGAGGGGGAAGCCACTGTCGAGAAACCTCAGGTTGCCGACGCGGAGGGGGCCGATGGGGAGGACCCGGAAGGAATTGTGGAGCACCAGAACCACCGACAGGGCAAGAAGACAGCCGAGGGCACCCAGCAGTGCCTTCGATGACCGGCAGATTGCCGCTGTTCCGTAGACGCTCAGAATCGAGGCCAGTGGAAGCGCAGCAGCAATGTATCTTATACTCTGGTTGCCTCCGCACAGACTCAGCAGCACCGCGGTCCCCGAGCTGAGGAGTATCACACACCATGCCTCGAGGTGGCGGTTGCTTGTCCGGCCGGCTGAGAAACGCTGCACAGCGACCACTAGTCCCACCGCGGCCAGCGCCGACACAAAGATATAGGGACCGCAGGAAATCATCGAGAGGAAAGCGGAAACAACGGGAAACGCGGTCTCTTTATCCCAGGAGCCTCTCATGGTCTGCGACACGACCCTCATGAAGTTCGTTCCGTGACCGTGCCATGTGAGGGCAACGGCCGCGGCCACCAGGGCCAGCAAGGTGCTCTTCGCAACGAGTGAATAAGCACCGGCGTTGGCTCTCTTCGTCCTCGCGTACTCGACCGCGAATAGAAACAGAATCGGGCAGACCAAGAGCGGAGGCACCAGCGGTTTGGTCAGCAGCCCCAGGCCAAGCACGAAGCCCAGCAGCGTCACGCCCCGCCAGTTGCGAAAACGTACCCGCAATAGGAGATCGAGGAACAGCATCACCATCAACAGAGTGAGCCCCTCAACATAGAAGCGATGCGTGAGGCCGGTAATGACGGGCGCTGTCACCAATAGCAGCGCCGCTGAGGCCGCGAGAACGGGTCGAAAGATGCTGCGGAAAAGCGAGTAACCAGCAAGGCCGAGCGCCAGGAAGATGAATATCAACGCAAGTTTTGAGGCTAGGATTACATTGGGGACGAAGGCGTTGATGGCGGCGGCCGGGAGGCAGATCAGGGGCGGCTTGAATCCCAGCGCATTGACGTAGGCCGTCCAGACTGCGCGCGGGGAGAGCGTATGCAGCGCGACTCCAATGTTCGCGACGCCCGTCATATAGTGGGCTTCGTCTGAGGTGGGGATGGCTCTTGAAAGCAGCGAGTAGGCGGTGTGCGTTGCAGCGAGCGCGATCAGGACGGCGACCAGCGCCCGGAAGGCGACTCGGTCTGCACGCTCCAGAGTGCCTTCGTTGTGAGCGGCGCGCTCGCGGAGGATGGCAGGGAGCCAACCGGGCAGGAGGACCAGGTTGGCGAGCATCACCGGCCAGACGGGAACGGCCATGCGGTCCTGCGAGGAGAGCACGAGCGCATGCAACGCGAGGAACGCTAGAGGTAGCAGCGTGAAGGCGAGGATAGCGGGGTCTCGGCGGTAGACACCAAGCGGCAGAAGAAGGAGCGACGCGATGACTCCGAGAAAAACGAGGACATCGAAGACGGGAGCCACGAAGTGGAGGCCTCGCGCGAGCAGATGCGAGCGCGTCGTCTGACGGAAGCGTTCGCCGAGCGGTGTGGTACCCGGAGGTCCCGGGCGCACCACGGAACCAGACCCAGCCAAAACCGCTGCGCGGAAACCCGCGCTGTCGCTCTCCCATCCGGCCAGTCCGCCGAGAATCAACGCGTTGCGTGCGAGGCCGCGCAGGTAACCTCGCGGGTTGGTCTCGACGACTTCGAAGAGGAGCGAAATGGCCGGCCGGGGGCAAAATCGGGACATCGTACCGGCGACTTTGTACTCTGTTCCGTCCGAGATTCCAGTCAAGGGCATGCGATCTTCACCGCCAGCGGATGCTATCGCTCGCTGGTAGGCAGGCGCGGAGGTCCGAGCAACGGGCTGTTCCGCGGAATGACCGCCTGCTTTGCAAGCCCGTAGAGCAGGACGGACGCGCCCGTTCTCCGGGACACTTCCGGATTGCGCGCCCAAGGCCAGGCGAGGAGGAAGGGGCCGAGGGCCACCGCTGTAGCGGCCGGCACGAGCGTCTTCCAATGCGCCGGGCGTAGGGCGGACAGGCAGAAGATCGCTGCAGCGACAGGAGCCAGCCAGATGAAGGACGCGCGGTAGTAATAGGCGAGCGCCAGGGCGACGGTTAACCATACAGCGCGCACGAGCGGCCGCCGCGCTGGTGCAGCAACTAGACGCACCAGGAGAGCCAGAAAGAAGAAGCTGCCGGCTTCGGTCAGCACTATGTGCTCAAAGGCGACGAGCGTCGGGAATGCTCCGAGGAGGAGCACGACAATGGGGGCGGCTAGCCGGCGTCCCAGCTTTCTGAGGGCATCACCGATCAGCCAAATGCCGGCAAACGCCGCGGCTGCCTGAGGGATCACAATGGCCGCCGGGCGGAGTCCGAATAACCAGAACGAGACCTTCAGTACGAGCGGATAGAGAGGGCCTCGGAGGAAGTCCCATTCGGTAGCGAAGCGTGATGTGCCGAGGACTTCGGCGAGTCCGATGTACCCGCGGCCGTCATAGGTGACCAGGATCAGGAGCCCCGCTATATGGACGACGTAGAACAGCGCGACCGCGCACAGAGACGCCGTCCAGAGCGGGTCCGCGACGAGCTTCCACCGAATGGCCTTAAGCAGCGCGATGGGCGTGGTACGGTAGGCGCTTATCACAGGAAAAGCCATTATATGGCTTCGCCAGATCAAGAGCAGCCAGTCTCGCGACTCCAGTTCTCGCGACCCGGTGGCAGTTGCGCGGAGGTCACTGAGAACCTCCCAACACTGGCACGTTCCGCTTAGACGCGCTGGACCAGACCCGAGGCTCGTTTGACTCCGAGGCCCGCCTGGGCCGGGGCGGTGTGAGCCGGAACTCATCTTGCCTACTCGTGGCGCCGGGAGGCAATGTACTTCTCCGCGCACTCCGCGACCGTGGGCCCATGGACCTCGTCGGCCTTCGCGTCGCGGGCGAAGTGTGCGATGTACGCCGCGCGGACGCCTTCGGCCTCTTTGAGGTCCGTGTAGCCGGTGGGCTGGCGGGGCACCACCTCACCAGTCGAGTTTGGCTGCCCCGGTGAGCTACCTCCGCCCATATCGTTCCAACAACCGCTCGGCCCCCTTCGCGTCGCCACTCAGCCGCAGTAATCGAGCAAGTTGGAGGACGAGAGACGGAGACACCTCGGTGTCAGCTGAGAAGTTTCGACCTTTCACCAGCTTTCGATAGTAATCGGGGTACAGCGAGTTGCAGTTTACAAAGCGCCCTAAACGGAATTCGTACAGATCGGGTACATCTATGCCATTCACCATTTTGTGGACGCTGATGACCGAGTTCGTTCCCGTCCCTGGAAAGAAATCCACATAGTCGCCGAGCTCCTCAAAAACGACATGCAGCGAGCTCTCCCCCGCCGCCATAACCCTGATCTCGGCCGCAGCCGCACCGTACTGAGTCACCACGATCAGGAAGGGCCTTTGCTGTTCCGCCAATTTCCGCGAATAATCGAGACCCGATCCAAAACCGCCCCGTAGATCTATTTTCTGCAGCACATCTACCGAGCCTCCCTGAACGCGCACCAAACGCAGGTGAGACGTGGCTTCTTCGGCACTTCGTGTCGTCCAGGAGACCACGTAGTTCTCGTGCGTCTCAACGCAATGCAGGTCCTCCGCGGGCGTGGGCACTATTTGTCGGAGTGCGTCGTCACCGAGGCCGCAGCCTCCACCTTGCTCCGCTGTCAGCATAGCCGAACAAGCCGCAAGGATCATCGCTAATTTCAACCTATGAGACATCCCTACTCCCCTGGCGCAACCGGGCCGAGCGGCGTGTCTTGGGACACGGGCTGGGTCGTTACCTGGATCAGGCCAACGTTTGCGGCGTCGGTGTCGTTCTTGATCTCCTGTCCAGTGAGGTAACTTGCGGCGGCCCTCGTCAGATCCAGACCCGCACCCTGCCTCCTGCGTGGGCACCCTTGCCGCGGTCGTTGATCTCAACGACGACTGAACGCCCAGCGTGGGTCAAGCGTACCCTGGTATGCATTGGCACTATGTACCAATTCGCTCGCGGCAACAGGGCCGAGGTGTAGCCTGACTGGTGGAAAATATCGCCGCTTGAAGTGGGGCTTCCCTCAAACATGTCCGCGTAGATGCTCGCCCAAAACTTCGATGGCAGTGCAGGCTTCTTTTTCTTCTTCTTCTTGCGCGCGCCCAAGACGGGGGATGAGCCCCCTCGCATGCCTGACTCCAACCCGTTACCCTCAGACGGCCACGAACCACTGAGCCCATCGCCGCCAACAGGCATACCCCAACCCTCGGTAAAGCTGTTCAACAGGAAATTCATCTGCTGAAGCGAATTCATGGCCGACAACTGATTGCTTTCACTGGGATCGTAGCTGTCGTGCCCATCGGTGTTGACCCAGTCCAGAGGGTCGTCCACAACGTACGCGTACAAATTTAGGGTCTGTGGGTCATTAAGATCGGCATATGGAATACTGTCCGGCGTCGCGCTCCAGTCGGGTGTCGTGAGCCGGCCTTCAGCGGAAGAGTAGTAACGGGCGAACATGAAATCCAGCCCCGTCTCCTGATCCCGCTCTTTGCCGGTGAACTTCTGGTTCACCCCATCGTTGATCGCCAGCGCGCCGTACGGGTAAAGGGGGCTGATGCGGGCCGTGGGCGTACCCGCCGGAATCTCCTCCCCGAATGGCAGGTAATCGTGCAGCGACTGCACCGTCCCGCCTCCGTCCGTGATCATGCGCGTCGAGCCCAGCGTGTCCGCCGTCAGATAGCAGGTCGTGCACGGCTCCGCCGCAGGCGCGGTCTCGTACTCCGCCGCCAACTGCCCCGCCGCGTCGTAGACATAGGTGTCCGTCACCGTGGCCCCGCCCACCGCCGCCGTGCACACGCTCGTCCCCACCGGGCAACTCACCTTCTGCGCCCGCCGTCCGTCTCCATCGTACACATACCCTGTACTCGCCGTGGTGCCCAGGTTCGCCGTCACCATCCGGTTCTCCGCGTCGTAGAAGTTCGTGTAGGCGGCGATGGTCGTCTGGTTCCCCGCGGCGTCGTAGGAGGCGCCGTTGACCATGAGCTGGTTCTGAGAATTGAAATTGGTCGAGACCGTGGGCATGGTCGGGTCTGCTGTCAAACCGGTGTTCGTCGTCACCCAGCCGTTGCCCCAGGCGTCGTAGCTGTAGTTCCGCGTCCACGCCCCAGTCTCGCCGGACGTGATCAGCCGGTTCACCGTGTCGTGTGTAAACGACCGCGAGGCGTTCACCGCGCCGCTGGCCACGATGGTCGCGCTCATGACGTTGCCGTTGTCCGTGGCCGGCCGCTGCGGCGACGGGAGCTCGCGGATGAGTTTTTCAGGCATGAGGGGATCTATCTGACCCAAAACCCAAAACGCGGGGTGTTGGAAATCGGCGCCGTCTGAAAAAAGGGGACAGTCCACCGTGGGTGACCGACCTCGTTATCCGCTGCCCTGCTCTCCTGCTGCCTCCCCACCGTCCTCGATGCCCGCTGCTCGAAGAAACAGTGTGATTTCCTCCTGAAAGTGCAGGCAGCCCGCATAGTGCACGGCGGCAAAGAGTAGTGGGAACGCCAGGCCACCGGCGCCGAGTGCCCGGACCAGACCCACCGCGAGCGCCAGCGTCGTCGCCAGAAAAACCGTGGCCTCGGGAGCGAAGAACCAGACCGACAGCCGACATTCGGAGTCCTGCGACGCACGGCCGAATATCAGAGGGACCCAGACCTTCCTGATGAACCGCTTTATTAAGAATCCGCGTTGAGTCACCTTCCCAACGAACTCGCCCTTGTGTTCCCAGTAATTCACAAATACGAGAGAGTCCGCCTTCACAAGGCCACGTATGCGGGCCAGGAAATCCTCCGAAGACACCTGCAATTGAAAGTCGACTCTTCGCAGCGGCAGCAGATCACCTATCCGCATGCCAACCTCCTTCCAGCAGAATGTGTAGTACCTAGCGCCAGTCCCATAGGCCGGTTCGCCGCGTTACGGGGCCGGCTGCGTCAGAAGATACATCAGAGTTTTCTGCTCCTCGGTATAGTGAGGGGCCTGGAAGGTCCATCCAACGTTGACTCCTGCCTGGCGGTTACCAAGTCCAACCTGGGCAGAAAACGCCGGAGCTGAGCCCGACATCGGAGACGCGTTGACCCCGGCGATGAGCCCAGTCCCGCCGCCGGCGTTTCTGCCAAGACCTGAAATGTGATCACTCAGATCTTCCGCCGGGTACTGCGTGTCGCCAGGAGCCAAGTTGCCGCCAACTAGAGAGACTGACGCGCCCGGCGCGCCACCGCTGACAAACAGGGACACGTATGACTGCCCCTGGGCGTCCAGCGTGATGCTTGCTCCTGCGCCCAGCCCGAACGGGCTAGTGTAGCTAGCAGCCGCGGTCACATAGTCGAAAGGTCCCATATTGAGAGGCGTGGTGGGAGTTGGGGCACCCCCTGAAGGAGCGGGAGCCGCCGCCGGTGCGACCACCTCTCCGGGTCTTGCCGCGCGCAGGGTGGCCCCTTCGGGCCTCGGGGCGACGCCAGCCGGGTCCAAAGGCCCTGGCGGCGGTGGCTGCTGCTGCTGATCATCGTCCCCCTTCTTGCAGGTGCCTGCGAAGGCTTGGAGGATGTTACATCCGTGGCCGTCGATGTCCGTCCTTGACAGCGGGTCATCCCGGACGAATCCATAGAGGTTCAGCGTCTGCGGGTCACCCAGCTTGGCGTACGGCACGGCTTCCGCTCCGCCGGACCAATCCGGAATCGTCCACCGCATCTGCGCCGCGCTCAGATACCTCGCCCCAAAGTAGTCGTTGCCCGTCTCCACATCCCGCTCTTTGCCGGTAAACTTCTGCGTCGTCCCGTCGTTGATCGACAGGCTGCCCGCTGGGTACAGGGGGCTGGTGCGAGCGGCCACGCCCGACGTGATCTCCTCCCCGAACGGCAGGTAATCGTGCAGCGATTTCACATTCCCGCTGCCGTCCGTGATCATGCGCGTCGAGCCCAGCGTGTCCGCCGTCAGGTAGCAGGTCGTGCACGGCGCCGCCGCAGGCGCGGTTGAATATTCCGCAGCCAACGACCCCGCCGCGTCGTAAACGTACACCGTGGCCGAAGCTCCCGTAGTCTTCCCCACCCGCTTCCCGTCTCCATCATAAGTGTACGTCGTGGTCACCCCGCCGATCACGCTCGTCATCAGCCGGTTCTCGGCGTCGTATCGGGCATGATTGAACTGTGAGCGAAGCCGAGGTTGATGCTGGCGCCCGCGGCTCGCCGGGGAGTAACTTGCCTTTCCCCCTCTCGGTGCGATTTACTAAGTCTCACCGGGCTTGGGACAAGGCGAGAAGCGTTTCCGGTGACCCATGCGGAGCGGGACCGAACGCCTTGGGGCTGGCCGATTTGACCTATGGGCTTTGAGCCCGCTGTCGTATCTGGCCGCCTTTCCGGTCCACCCGGTTGAGCCTCGAGCTCGTATAGGTAGGTGCCGTTTGGTCCTACCCTGCTTCGCCGGTTCGCCCGACTTACACTCGGGTGCGCCGGCTCGCCGGAATTTCCGGCGTGCGCGATTCTTGGCGCCGAGATCGCCCGGCCCCGCTCCCGCATAGAAAGGTAGTTACAGTATGCCATTTGCAGCCCTGGATCTGCACAAGAAAATCGTCGAGGCCGTCCTCCTCGACGAGCACGGCGCGCCCGCCTGGCGCGGCCGTTTCCCCGCCACCCGTACTGCGCTGGAGAACTTCGCCCGCGCCCACCTCACCCCCCAACATCAAATTGCCCTGGAGGCCACCACCAACACCTGGGCCGTGGTGGCCATCCTGGAACCCTTCGTGGCCGAGGTGGTGGTCTCCAATCCCCTGCGCACCCGCGCCATCGCCAGCGCCAAGATCAAAACCGACCGTGTGGATGCCCTGGTGCTGGCCCAACTGCTGCGCAGCGATTTCCTGCCGCGGGTCTGGCAACCCGATGCCCATACCCGCCACCGGCGCTCCGTCTCGACCGAGCGCGCCAACCTGGTGGCCGACCAGACCCGCCTCAAGAATCGCATCCACGCCGTGCTTCACCAGCGCCTCATCGAGCCTCCCGCCGGCGATCTGTTCCAGCCCCGCTCCCGTCGCTGGCTCGAGCGCCTGGATCTGGATCCCCTCGGCCGCCAGACTCTGGACCGCCACCTGCGCCAGCTCGCCCGCCTCCAGGAGGAACTCACCGCCCTCACCGATGAGCTGGCCATCGAAGCGCACGCCGATCCGCGCGTCCGCCTGCTGATGACTCTGCCGGGAGTGGACTTCCCCGTGGCCCAGACTCTGCTGGCCGCCCTGGGCGAGGTGGACCGCTTCTGCGACGGCAACCGCGCCGCGGCCTATCTGGGGCTGGTCCCTTCCACGCATCAATCGGCGGAGCACTGCTATCACGGCCGCATCACCAAGCAGGGCAACAGCCACGCCCGCTGGATGATGGTGCAGGCGGCGCAGGCGCTGGACCGCCATCCCGGGCCGCTGGGGGTGTTCTTCCGCCGCATCCAAAAGAAGAAGAACCGCAACGTGGCGGTGGTGGCCACGGCGCGCAAGCTGGTCACCATCGCCTGGCGCATGCTGCACGCCAACGAGCCCTACCGCTACGCCCAGCCGGCTACGCTGGAGGCCAAGTTCAGCCGGCTGCGCATTCGCGCCACCGGCCAGCGCAAACCCAACGGCTCGAAGAAGGGCGCGGTGCGCTCGGCCGCCTACGGCACCGGAAAATCCACCCGCGCGGTGCCCAGCCTGGACCAGGTCTGCGCCGCAGCCGAGTTGCCGGCCCTGCCCGCGGCCACACCCGGCGAGCTCCGCATGCTGGAGCAGAGCGGCACGGCGGCTTTCGCCGAGCAGATTCGAAAACCGAAACGCGTGGCGCGGCCATCCGCGTAGAAGCTCGCTTCGTCTTCCGGGATTCTGAGTAAGGGCACAGCCGTGGCGCGTCAAGGCCAAGCCCCTGCGGGGCGCTACGCGGCCTTGACCCGCCACCGCTCTGCCCTTCCGATCCTATGAGGAAGACGAAGCGAGACACCAAGCCAGCCCCGGCCGTAGCCCGCCAAAAAAACCGGCGCCAGGGGTGCAGATTTCAGTTGACACAATCATAGGTAGGCCATGGTCGTGGTCTTGAGGTTTGCGTCGAACCGCGTGGCCAGGTTCCCGCTGTTGTCGTAGGCATAAGTGATCTTGCCGCTCTCCGGGTTCGTGGCCGTCAGCAGACGCTTGAGCGGATCGTAGGAAAAGCAGCGGGAGTAACTGCCGGTCGTACAGGCGCCGTTGGTCCGCCCACTCTGCAACACCCCGAGCAAGTCGTTCAGCACATCGTAGCTGTAGCTGGTGCTATAGGCCAGATTGGCCGGGTCTTCCACCACCGCCACCAGGTTGCCGTCGCGGTCGGCTGTATTCAGTTTGGCCGCCCCGGCCGGGTCCGTGATCAGCGTCTGGTTGGCCGTGTATTGGCTGGTGGTCACCGCCCCGCCGGCCACGGTCACCGAGGTCGGGCGGCTGATGCCGTCGAACACCGTGAATGTGCCGGATTGCGGCGAGCAGGTTGCCGTGGTTAGGTCCGTGCCCGGCTGCAAGCAGTCCGTCGCCGGCGTGCCCGCGGCGGCGAACGATGTGTAGGCCAGCCGCCCCCGCGCGTCATAGCCGTAGTTCACCTCGACGGTCCCACCGGCAAGGTTCGTGTTGGACTTACGCCCCAGCCCGTCGTAACTCGTTACCGTCACGATGTTGGTCGAGGAGTCCTGCTTCTCCGTGCTGGTCACGCTGATGGCGCCCGGAGCGTCGCTGTAGGCGAACGCGGCCTGACCGCCGTCCGGCTTCGTCACCTGCACCAGCCGGTCCAGTCCGTCGCTGTAGTCGTAAGTTGACGTGTTCCCGTTGATGTCCCGCGTGCTGAGCGGCTTCCCGATGTTGTAATCCCACGTCAGGTTGGCCGTGAAAGGCGTCCCGCCGCCGTTCACCGCGGTGTAACTGGTGATTGAGGTGGGGAAGGCGAAGGAGGAAGCCGCCCCGGTGCCAGAATCCGAATAACCCCACAGCCGCTTGACTCCGCGTGGGTCGAGCATCGAAGTCATGTTGCCGGCGACGTCGTACCCGTAAGTGCTCGTCAGGAACGTGCCGCCGCTCGGGCAACTCGCCGACCCGCTCAGCCAGGCCTTCGCCGTCGTGACGTTGCCGCGCGTGTTGATGCTGGCCCACTGGCTGTCGGGCGCTGTCAAGCGCCGTGTCGAAGCTTCGCGCCAAGCCTCCCAAAAACACACTCCCCCCTCCCGGATGGCGGGCGCATTCACCCCGAGACCTCGCCGGGCCAGACACGCCCCGCGCTTGAACCGCTCATCCGAGTACCGGATAGGCAGGGTACCGGAAACCGGCCCGCCTCCTCCGGAAACCTGTTTTTCCTTTAGCTGCTTTCGCCCTCCTTCCGAAAACATCCACGCCATCGTTAGCCGGTCACGCTGCCGCCCATTCGCTCTGGCTTGCGGCCTTCGTCGCCAGTCAGGTATTCGCCCTCCCCGCGGGGCAGGAGCATCTTCGTCCCGAGTGTCGCATTCATCCGTAGGCCTCACTGCGGGCCAGACACTTGCGCGCTCGACTCGTTCCTGGACGCAGGCAGCTTCATCCGCGGAGACCGGTAACCCTCGTGCTTCTTCAGCACCCACCAGCTCGCCTCCGCCAGATGACGGGCCACCGCCACAACCGCCCGGCCGTGGCCCCCTTTCCGGCAAATTCGCCGATACAACCGGCCGATGTGCTCCTCCCGGTATTTCCGGAGCTGAACCGCACACGTGGCCGCTTCCACAAAGGCCCATTTCAGATAGTGGTTCACCTGCCGCGCCGTGCTGCCGAAGCGCATTCGCTCCCCGCTTTGCACCACCCGCGGCACCAGCCCGGCGTAGCTGGCCAGTTGCTCGGCCCGCGGGAAACGCTCCACCTCGCCGATCTCCAGCCCGATCACCGGCCCCAGGATCGGCCCCACTCCCGGAATGCTCAGCAGCAGCCGGACCTCTTCTGTCGGCGCGATCTGCTTCTGAATGCGCCGCTCGATGGCTTCGATCTTTGCCGTCAGCTCGTCCATCGCTTCCAACTGCGTCTCCACCATGCGCCCGGTCTCCGGAGGCAGCCCGCCCAGCGCTTGCTCAAGGTAGACGCGCCCGGTTTTCCCGAACAGATCGGTGAAACCCTGGCCGCGCAGGCCGTAGCGCTCCAGCGCGCCGTGAATCCGGTGCTTCAGACAACTCCGCAGGTCGCGCAGCGCCATGCGCGTGCGCAGCAGCTCCCGCTGGTCGCGCAGCCCGCCCGGGGGAATCCAGCACTCCGGCAACGTCCCGTTGCGCAGCAGAATCCCCAGCCCTTTGGCGTCCAGCGAATCGTGCTTGTGGGGCTTCCCCATCCGCTTTTTCGATTCCGTCGGATTCGCCAGCCGCGGCCGATGCCCGGCCGCTTCCATCTCGTCCACCATCCAGTACCAGAAGCCGCAGGCCTCCAGCGCGATCTGGCTGCCCGCCGGAAGCTGGCGCAGAAACGCCCGGTAGGTTTCGCGCTCATGTTCCACCCGCACCGGCTTGCTGGCCCGGCCCTTCTCGTCCACCGCTACAAACACCGAAAACTTCTTGTGGGCATCGCACCCTATGAACTGTTCCACTTCGACCGCCTCCTCTCTGTGCGTCCACCTTAACGCACAGGCCAGGCGCGAAGCACGTGGCTTTCATAGGATCACCCTCATCCAGCCGCCGAAGGCGGCTCCGGCTACGCTCACCCTATTTGTTAGGCCTGGGAGGCGAGCAGGTCCGTTTGGACCACTTGATCTTGATCGCCTCTATGCCGTCTTCGCTCGATGTCGTGCCGATGGTTTCTACAGAAACATTCTCGTAGTCGCTCTTTAGGTGGTAGGAACCGCCCGTTATCACGGACTCTGGGGCGAAATATGGGCCCAGCGGTTTTCCGCGTTCGGCGACAGGTGCGATTTGATCGACGATACTTTTGGCCACGGCACCTGGAATCAGCAGGCTGGTACCGTTTGCCCCGGGCATCTGATAGACCCGCTTTTCAACGACCGCTTCACAGGCCCGGCCATTTTCATCAAAATCAACGAACACAACTATATCGGGACCTGCCAGGTAGGCAGCAATCGGCGAAAACTTCTCTGCCAGATCCTTGGCGGTCTGACCGCTGGATCTCATCGGAGCGACTGCCAGTAGGACAACAGCCAGCTTCGTCAGCCCCTTTTGAAAAAGTAGCCCCTCCATCTTCTGCCAGTCCTTTCTAGGGATTTGTCTGAGTCACGGTTGGCTGCGTTGTTGTGTAGGTGAAATTGGACCCGCTGGAGTTCACGGGATTGACAATCTGCCCCTGCGCATTGGCGTTCCCAAGGGTTTGCGTGTAGCTAGCCTGGCAGCTCATGGGCTGACCGTTCGAGCCGGTTACTGTGAATGACAGGTGCTGATCGATTTGTTTCAAGACCGGCACGCCGTTGGCTACATCGTTGATCGCCGCTTTCCCTTCGCTCGAAGCGAAATCCGCTCTCGGCTGGGGCGTCCCGATCACTGGCTGCATCACAATGTCCCCGATGGTGCCCGAGGAAGAGGTCTGGATCGCTTGCGGATTTGCGTTTTGCGTGGTTGGCTTATTGGGGACGAGGCTCGTGGTTACCGGACTCTCCTGAACCGCGACGCCAGAGAGCGGCTTGCCATTCTGCGTAAAGGTGACAGTGGTGGTTGTTCCCACGCCAGTGATATATTGCTTCTTGCCGTCGGCTGTCGTGAGGGGCCCGGTGTTGGGCATCGGGTGCGGATCGGCATCCTTCTTGACCTGGACTTGGACGCCGTCGCAAGGAGGCTGACCTGCTCCGCCGCAATGGCCGTCGAGGTCCCGCTTCGAAAGCGGATTGTTCTGGACGTAGGCGTATAAATTCAGCGTCTGCGGATTGCCTAGGCTGGCATACGGCACCGGCTGTGGCGCCGCGGACCAGTCCGGGCTGGTCCACCGTCCCTGCGCACTCGACAAATACCTGGCCCCAAAGTAATCCAGCCCCGTCTCCTGATCCCGTTCTTTGCCGGTAAACTTCTGCGTCGTCCCGTCGTTGATCGACAGGCTGCCCGCTGGGTACAAGGGGCTGGTGCGAGCGGCCACGCCCGACGTGATCTCCTCCCCGAACGGCAGGTAATCGTGCAGCGACTTCACATTCCCGCCGCCGTCCGTGATCATGCGCGTCGAGCCCAGCGTGTCCGCCGTCAGGTAGCAGGTCGTGCACGGCGCCGCCGCAGGCGCGGTCGCGTACTCCGCCGCCAACTGCCCCGCCGCGTCGTAAACGTACACCGTAGACGAACCTCCCGTCGACTTCCCCACCCGCTTCCCGTCTCCATCATAAGTGTACGTCGTGGTCACCCCGCCGATCATGCTCGTCACCAGCCGGTTCTCGGCGTCGTATCGGGCATGATTGAACTGTGAGCGAAGCCGAGGTTGATGCTGGCGCCCCGCGGCTCGCCGGGGAGTAACTTGCCTTCCCGTTAGCAGTGCAGGGACGCCATCGGCAAGGTCTCCCGGCGCCTCTCGTACTGCACGTCTATCAAGAACCCGTGCGCGAGCTCTCGTGTCGGCGGCCAGCGGAAGGGTCGTGGCTGCACTTTCGCGAGTGAGCGTAACTGCAGCTTCCACCAATCGCTTGCGGAGATACCACTATGACTTGGACCGTGGATGGCTACACCTGCCGATAGTCCGCTGGCGCGGCAGTGAGAGAAACCCAAGCGTTGTGCGCCTTCGACCCGAAGGCACGGCCATGTTCTCCGGAGACCAACTCTATGAAGAAGCCCATGGCTTCGCGGCGAGGACAAGAATGAAGTCGGAAACCTTCAACCAGATCCGTGCGATGTTCGTGGACGAAGCGCACGCGTGGCCCTCGGCCATCGAATTCGAGATGGCATATCAGGCCCGCGTCGCCATGGATCGCATAAGATTCGCCATCAAGCACGCGGAGCAGTTTGCGCCTCGTACCGAACCGATGCGCGAGGCCAGCCTTCAGCTACTGGAAGCCCTGGAACGACTGCAAATGGCGGATCGTCGATTTCAGGAGCGGTCACGCTGCGCACCAAGGTCGCTGGCCGCCGCGCTAGATCGTGAGCGTGGGACGGCAGCCATGAATGGTAATGGAGGAAGTTCCTCTCATGAGCCAACCGATAGTGTTTCAACTCAAGCCGACGATCACCGCCGATAGGCGAGACCATCGCCGGAGCCAAGCGAACGCTCCAGTTGCCCGACGCTCTAGGTCGATTGGACTCGGCCAGCGCGGTTGCTAAGGGAGGAACACCGCCGCGTCATTGGGAGCCGCTCACTGGCGTGCGAGAAATGGGAGGATAACGGGCTGCTCTTTCCGTCCGAAATCGGCACGCCGCTGGAAGAGCGCAACGTCCTGCGCCGCCCACAGAGCGGTTTCCGAAGCCAATGGGCTTCCGAAGCTTCGAGTCTACGATCGCAGGTACACCGACGCCTCGCCTTCTCGGGCGCAGGGAGGTTCAGGGTTCAATACCCTCGAGTAACCCCGATGGGACGCAGAACGCGGATCGGCAAGGAGCGGAAGAGGGCCGACGTAGCGAAGGCCCTGGTAGCCGGCGAGTTGCCGTCTCAAATCGCCCCGAAGCTGGCGTGTACAGCCTACGTCGGCGAACTGGCGGCGAAGCGGGAGACCCAGAACCTGGCGCAACGGTTCCTCTCGCCGCACCACGCGCGGCTGGCGAAGGCCACTGAACTGCGGGAGCACGGGCAGCTTGGCAACGAGCTGAACGACTTCGCACAGGCGATGAGGGGCGTCGAGCGGCTCGACCTGCTGGAACTGGCGCAGGGCGGCAAGCGGGAGAGCGGGGCGGCGGCCGGCGGGTTAACGCTAATCACGGTGGCGCAGTTGCTTCAACTCATGTCAAGCGAGGCGGGCGCGCGATGACCGAGCTTCTCAGTGCCGAACAGGTGGCCGCGCTCCTCAAGGTGCCCGAGCAAACGCTGGCGAATTGGCGCAGCCGCAAGACGGGTCCGCCTTTCGTGAAACTCGGCTCCCTGGTGCGCTATCGCTCCGAGATGCTGGCCGACTGGGTTGAATTGCAAACGAGGTTAACAAGCAATGGGACTCCGAAACCGGGACGGACGGTGGCACTACCGATTCATGGTGGCCGGCAGATGGTACAGCGGAAACACCGGCTTGGTCGCCACCGAACGCAACAGGACGGCCGCGACGAGAACGGAGGCAGAAGCTCACAGGCTCGTCAGCGAGGGCAAGGCACATCTACTCAGGCTTCAACCTATCCCGTTCAGTGAAGCCGCCGCCAAGTTCCTGATCTGGGCGGACGGGGAATACCGTGAACACCCGAACTCAGCCAAAAGGCTCCGCACCAGCTTCGCCAGCCTGAAGCAATTCTTCAAGCGCGAGATGATGGCTTCAGTCACGGCGGGCTCGATCGAGGACTACAAGGCGCATCGGCGCACCGTCGATCAGGTCCGCGACGTGACGATCCGGCATGACCTACACGCGCTGAGCCTGCTGTTCCAGTACGCACGCAAGCACAACTGGGTCCGCGACAACCCGGTACGCGACGTCGAGATTCCTGGCGACGCGGACGCGGTTCGCATTCACGTTCTCAGTGAAGGCGAGGAGAAGCTGTACTTCGCCACCTGTGAGAGAAAGATGGCGGAGCTCGCCGGCCGCCGGGGACCGCGGCCGGGTGGGCGCCAGGCGTACAACGGATACCAGGATCTGTACGACATGGGGCGGCTGATGCTGCTGCAGGGTTGTCGGCCGGAAGAGCTTCTGAGCCTGCAACAGGCCTCGGTGAACCTGGAGCACGCGGCGTTGACCATCGAGCAGGGCAAAAGTAAGGCGGCGCGGCGGATTCTGCGGTTGCGCGCGGAGTCGAAGGAGATCCTCGCGCGGAGGCTATCGACGGCGGGCAGGTGGGTGTTCCCTTCGCCGCGCCTGCACGGATCGCACCTGACGAAGCTGAACAACCTCCACGCGGACGTCCTGACGGATTGTGGCCTCAAGTTTGTCCCGTACGACCTGCGGCACACCTTCGCCACCAGGGCGGCCGATTCAGGGATGCAACTGGCGACGCTGGCGAAGATCCTGGGGCATGGAAACCTGCGCTCCTTATGAAGTACGTCCACCCGGACCAGGGTTCGATGGATCGGGAGTTGGAGAAATTGGACGCTCCCGCCGATGGGAGGCTGGACTCCGAAACTCACGGGCCAACTTCGGGCCAACACACCCAGTCGAAAACAGGGATTTCGGGGGATGCACAGGTAGCCCCAGGTAACACCGTTGGAGCTGGCCTAAGTGCCAGAAGAATCAACCAACTCCAATCGAATGAGAATGGAGGCGCGGGTGGGAGTCGAACCCACGCATAAAGGTTTTGCAGACCTCTGCCTTACCACCTTGGCTACCGCGCCTGCGTGAGCAGACTTCATTATCTCAAAACGTGTGCCCCGTGGGAGGACGCAACGCCGATGATGGCGCGGGCTGGTGCGGCGCGGCCGGCTGTGGTGTCGCCGAAGGCGGTGTTACGGCCCGCCGCACAATTGCCGGCGCCGGCGCGCTGGGCAGGATCACCGGCAGCAATAACTGGGAAGCCCGCAGCCGATCGTGATAGACCGTCTGCCAGGCTTGGCGCATCTCCCTCTCGTCCGCCACCGCGCGGCCCGTGTTGGGGTTGCGGTCGTAGTGCGGGAAATTGCTGCTCGACACCTCCAGCCGGATGCGATGGCCGGTGCCGAATTCGTTGCTCGTCACGCCCGCGTCAATCGTGATCGGATACACTTCGCCCGGCCGCGCCAGCATGGGCCGTTCGAGCGAGTCGCGGTAGCGCAGCCGCAGGATGCCATCGGTCAGGTTGATCGCGCGCCCGTCCGGGAAAACATCCACCAGCTTCGCGGTGAAATCCGTATCCGTCGCCGACGAGGACACGTACAGAATCGCCCGCACCGGCCCGGTGACCTCAATCGGCGCTTTGAGCGGCGCGCTGGTGTAGACCAACACGTCTTGGCGCCGCTCGACGGTCCGCTGGTCCTGGGGTCCCCAGGGAACTCGCACGGGATTGCAGCAGACCGCGCCGCCGGCGGTGGGCACGGGATCGGCGGGATTGTACAGGAAGCGGTCCGGCGTTCCCCTGCGCGGTTGGTGCAGTTCCAGCCGGCCGTCTCCGCCGAGCGAGTTCGATTTGCCGTGGCCGGCCAGATAGAACGGCGTCGCGATTGCCCGCGCCAGCGGCCATTCCTGCTCATCGCGCCAGCGGTTGGCGCCCATGACGAAGATCCTCAGTGGCGGATCGGCGGCCGCGCGCGTGTCCCGCGCCACGCCCGGTTGCCCCAGCCAGTGGTCGAACCAATCGAACTGAAGCTGGCGCAGCGGCGCCTTCGAATCCGACCCGAAATCCACGCTCGCGAAGCGGTAGAAGAGGTCATGCGGCCACGGCCCCACGATCATGCGGCTGGCGCGCCCCTTGTGCCGGAGGATGCTGAAGGCCTCCAGGTCGCTCTCGGCGAAGTTGTCGTACCAGCCCGCCGCGGCGAACACCGGTACACGCACACGGTCCAGCCGCTCGCGTGTGCTGATGGACTTCCAGAACGCGTCGTAAGCCGGATGATCGAGCGCCTGCTGGAAGAAATCGACGCTGTGCCCGGTGGCCAGACGGTCGGCGCAGCGAAGCGGCAGATCGAGCGTGAAGCGGCCGAAGTCGGGCTTGAATCCCGGCGCCTTCAGGTTTTCCGATATCCACTCCAGCCGGTGGGCAAGCTTGAGCGCGCCACCGCGCGAGTAGAACCGGTCGAAATACTCGTCGTCGCCGGACACGATCGGAAAAATGGCCTTCAGATAGGGGCTGGCCGAGAGCGCCGCCTTCCACTGCGCGATGCCGAGGTACGACGCACCCGCCATACCCACCCGGCGGTTCGACCAATCCTGGTGCGCGATCCAGCTCAGCGTGTCCTCGCCGTCGGCCACCTCCTGCCGCAACGGATCGAAGACGCCCTCGGATTTGTAGCGGCCGCGCACGTCTTCGATGACCACCGCGTAGCCGTGATCGACGAAGGCGCGGTAGTTCGGCTTGAGCTGGGAGCCCTTGTTGTACGGCGTGCGGAAGAGAATCGCCCCAACGCGTGCGCTCCCCTCGGGCCGGAACACGTTGGCTGTCAACTCGACACCGTCGCGCATGGCCACCCGCACGTCGTACTCCTCGACAATCCGGGCCGCGATCGGCGCCTGGCCGCTAGTGGCGGCCGTTGCGGTCAGCGGCAGCAGGAGGAGAGCAAGTCGAAGTAGAGGCGCGCAGCCAACTCCGGCGAGTGGTGCGCCTCGATGTGAGCGGCCGCTCGCACACCAATCGCGCGGGCCTTCTCGGGGTGCTCGACAAGCCAAATCATATAATCGGTCAGCATGGGCTCTTCCGCAAGCCCCTTGTCGATTCGGATGACGGCGTCTTCCGGGAAACGCGCCACTTCCTCCCCGGTGCTCACCAGTACGGGTTTGCCGATTCCCATGAGGCGTATGGCGATGCCGGAGGTCTCCCCGGCGGACGGGTCGCGCAGGCTGATGGCGGCATCGACCCTCGCCGTGATCGCCTGAAAGTCTGGTTCCGGGAGGTAGGGCATCCTGATGACAAGCGGATTGCCCAGCATCGGGGCCAGCGCGGACTCGAGGTCCGGAGAGACGAAATCGCCGGCCACCAGCAGGGCTCTGGCGCCGGCCTTCTGCACCCGGTCGAACGCCCGCAGGACGGCGGGCAGCCTCTTCGATTCGCGCAGGTGCCCGAACACGCCGAACAGGAACGCAGGCGGCGGGCCGGCCGTCCCTGCCCGCGGCAGGTCCGCGGAGGAGCCCGGAGGCGCAAACAAGTGCGGGATCTCGACCACCCTCGCGCCAGGAGCGTGCTCGCGCACGATGCGCGCCGCAGCCGGATTGTGCACGACTACCGCGCGCGACGTTTCGGCGATGCGGCGCACCAGCGCGCGGGCGAAGTATCGGGGATCGACCGCCGAGCGGCTGCGCGCCTCCCAAAGCTCCGCCGCCTGCCCGCGCCCGGACTCGCCGTAGTTGTAAACGAACTCCTCGACGTAGCTCCCGCGGTCGAGAGTTCCGAGAAAGAAGTGGTGGAGAACGGCATCGTGCAGCACCGCGACACCGGGATGCGCCAGCGCCTGCCGGTAAATCGCCGCGTGAAGCGGGTTGTTCCCCAGATGATAGAGGCAGACATCGGCGGCCGGATCGCCCAGCCGCACTTCGCACAGCCTGCTCAGGGCCACAAGCAGCGCCGCCGAGTAATCCGCGACGCCGGTACGGGCCGGCGGCAGCGGCGAGAAGAATCCGACGGTCACGGCGTTCGCGACCCGAACAGCGCCGTCCCCACGCGCACGATGGTGGCGCCCTCTTCGACGGCCACTTCCAGATCGTGCGACATGCCCATGGAGAGCTGCGGCAGGCCGAGGCGGGCGGCCAATTCGCGCAGGCGGCGGAAGTAGGGCCGGGACACCTCCGGGTCGCGAGACCAAGGCGGCACGGTCAGCAACCCCGTCAAACGCAGGTTCGGAAAGGCCCCCAGTGCGGCGGCAAGCGCGGGAACTTCTTCCGGCGTCGCTCCGCTCTTCGCGGGCTCTTCGGAAAGCCTCACCTCAATCAGGATTTCAAGCGGTTCCGAGCGGCGGTGCGGGGCATCGTTCAGCCGCCGCCCGAGGCGCCCCGAGTCCACCGTCTGAATCACGTCGAACAATTCGGCCGCGCGCTGGCTCTTGTTGGCCTGTAGATGGCCAATCAGGTGGAACCGGGCACCCGGCAGGGCACCTGCGGGCGCCTTGGCTGAGAATTCCTGGACGTAATTCTCGCCGAAGTCCCGAATCCCGAGCGCGTAGGCCTCGGTGATGGCGGCCGCCGGGAGCGTCTTCGTGACGGCGACCAGGGCGATATCCTGGCGGCTGCGCCCGGCGCGGCGGGCAGCCGCCTGAATGCGCGCCTCCACCTCCTGAATCCGATCGCGCAGCATGACTCTCTATGATGGCGCAAGTTGTGGGAGGAGGTGCAGTTTCGCCCCAGGACACTACCCACTCGCTGCCCGGGACGGCAGGTTCACCGAGTCAAGGTGCTGGCGATCGGCCGGAGGCCTATTCCTTTTCCTTCTTCTGGAGAAGCTCGGCGCGCACGCCGAACACTGCCAGCGTCGGTGCCCACAGACCGATCATGAGCGCGATCCCGTGTGCCAACTCGGTGTCGTATCCGATCCGCGGGCCCGCAATGAACACCCAGAACGACAGGATGATACACAAATACATCACCAAGAACCATCGTTTCGGGCTCGACTTCAAATTCGCCATGCACCACCTCAGGTCTAAAGGTTTGAACTTCCCGCTGATTATACCCGCACATCGGTAAGGTGAGACGCGGAAAATGCAGGAACAATTGCGGGTAGCGAGTACCATAACGTTGTTGCGCGCCCCGAGATTCCCTCCGAGAGCAGCCGCTCGACCCGAGCACCAACACACTTGATGCCCACAAGCACGGTCGAGCCGCGCCTGGACGGGCCCGTTCTGGCTGAGGCGGCCATCCGGCGCTTCCTTGCGGCGGCTCGCAAGCCCGCACTGGTTGAACCGGGAGAAGAGCGCTTCCCGCTCAGCGAGACCACGTACGCCCTGGAGTGGCATGGCGGCCGCCTTCTGATCCAGGTTTGGGACGAAACCAGGACTCTGGCCCGCCGAATCGTGGGAATCCACGAGGAAAAGACCGGAAAGCTGGAGCTCACGATCGAGCGCTTCGGGGGCGTGGAGGGGCGCGTTTCGCTCCTCGATATGGCCCGGGCGGGGCCGGCCGCCCAACGCCGCGCCCCCCGCCATGTCTTCCGCGAGGAATTTCGCCGGGCTCTCCGCCGGCAGTTTCCGGACTGGCGACTGGTGGAACTGAGCACCGAAGCGAACCTGGAGGAGAGCCTGTCTCCCACTTATCCCCGGGCCTTGATCCGAAAGGGCGGCTTGGGATGGGCAGCCATCGCCGCTCCGCCGGGCTCCGCCAGCGGCGTGCTCACGTTCGGGCTGGTCTGGCTAGACTACCTCCGAAAGCGGGAGCGGCGTGTCACGGTTGAGGGGCTCGCGCTCTTCCTCCCCCAGGCCGAAGCTAAGGTGGCCTGCCTGCGGCTGCCGTTCTTGAATCCGCGGGCCGCCCGGTTTGCGGCCTTCGTCTACACCGCGGACGGCTACGAGGACCGGCTCGATCCGGCCGACTACGGCAACCTGGCGACGGAACTCAAGAATTGCGCTAGCCTGAGCCCGCAAAGGCCGCAGCAAGTGACCGAATGGACCGAGCGGTTGGCGGGGCTGCCCTTCGTCGAGCGCATCCCGCGCAACGACGGCTCGCTCAGCCTCCGCGTGCGCGGCCTCGAGTTCGCCCGCGCGACTGGGAAAGAGCTGCTCTTCGGCCTGGAGCGGAAATCCGCGGCGCGCCAGGCCAACATTGCGGAGATCGAAGAACTGGCCAGGGAAATCTCCCGGCTGCGTGCGCCTCACGCCGGTGATCGGGCCAGTCCCTTGCGCCGCCTACAGCCTGAGGCGTGGCTCGAATCGCAGGTCCGTGCCAACCTGGAGAACATCGACGCCACCCTCTACGCCGAGCCCGTTTACGGCCAAATACCGGCGGTAGCGGGCGGCGACCGCGGTATTCTCGACCTGCTGGCCGCCGACCGTTCAGGCCGCCTGGCCGTTCTGGAGCTGAAGGCCTCCGAGGACATCCACCTGCCCTTGCAGGCCCTCGATTATTGGATGCGCGTGCGCTGGCACGCCGAGCGGGGCGACTTCTCCCGCCAAGGCTACTTTCCCGGCATTCCGCTCAACCGCGAGTGGCCGCGGCTCCTGTTGGTGGCGCCGTCGCTCGATTTCCACCCGAAAACCGAGACGGTGCTGAAATACTTCGCCCCGGAGATTGAGGTGGAGCGCATCGGCCTGGGGGTAGAATGGCGTGAGGGGCCGTCGGTCATGTTTCGAGTGCGGGGGGCTGAGCGGCCGCTCCAAGAGCATTATGTCCAGCGAGATTTACACCCAGATTAGAGGCGGATTCCGAAACCTGAATCCCAGCCAGGTGCGGGAACTGGCGGATCGGCGGATCCTGGTGGGCCTGATCGCCTCCACCAGCGCTGGATTCGCGGCGCTCGAAGAGCTGCTTGCGCCGCCGTCTCTCCGGGAGGCTCGCCCGTGTGAAATCGTGCACCTGGGCCAGGGCCCTGCGGGCGACCGGGCGAGTCGCTTCGATCTGCTGATCTCGGAGAGCGAGCTCCTGGCGCCGCCCGAGGCCTTCCGTTTCGACGCGGCAGACCCGCAGCGGACTGTCAGCCAGATCGTGGAGCGCCGCGAGGATCTGCGGCTCGCGCTGGCGCGCAACTTCCGCGCTTTTCGCAGGCCCGTGATCGGGAAGGTGGTCCAGGCGATCTCTCGGGAAAACGCGGCGTTCTCTCTCATGACGGCGCTTCCGGATGTGATCCCGAGTCTGATCGAACTGCCCTGGGCGGCCGGCGAATTCGCCTCCGACACGGCCTTCCTCACGATGAACCAGGTGCGGATGGCCTTCCTGATCGCGGGCGCCAGCGACCAGGACGTCGGCTACCGCGAGCAGCGCGCCCAGATCGCGGGAATCGTGGCGGGCGCGTTCGGCTGGCGGGCGCTGGCCCGTGAGCTGGCCGGCAAGATCCCCTTCGGCGGCGGGCTGCTTCCGAAGGCCGCGATCGCTTTTGCCGGGACCTACACCGTCGGAATCGGCCTCGAGCGCCTTTATCGCATCGGCTACGGGCTCACGCGGGAGGAACGCCGGCGGATTTACGAGAACGCTCTCGAGCGGGGCCGCGCGATCGTCAACTCGCTGCTCGAGGCCGCGAAGGCTCGCCGCCACTCCGCCATCGAGGGATGAAGGCTCAGACCCACACCGGGTTCCCGACAATCGAGTAGGTCAGCATCAGATGCAGCAGTGCCAGCAGAATCGCGGCGATCAGCGCGGGTGAGAAACCGCGAATGGAGAATCCGGGAAGCAGCGCCGCTGCGGCTTTCAGCACCAGCGCGTTGATCACCAGAGAGAAAAGCCCCAGCGTTAGCACCGTGAGCGGGAAGGCGATAGCCCTGAGGATAAGTCCAAGAGTGGCGTTGATCAGCCCAACGACCACCACGGCAATCAGCGCCGGAACCAGACCTGCAAGCTCAAACCCAGGCAGTATGTGCGCAATCACCAGCAGCAGAAGCGCACTCAACAGCCAGGCGATGAGAAGGTTAGCCAGCATGCACCCTCCCCTCCAGGTGTCGTCAGGCGTTCAGCGCCGGTTGTGCCGCGGCGTCACGGTGATCGCGGAGCAGCCGAGGCAAGGCCAGGTTCAATCCCAGCAGTAGCAGGCCGCCGGCCAGCGCCGGATAGAAAGCAAGCATCGCGAAACCCGGAGCCAGAAGCGCGACCACGCGAAACACGATGGTGTCCGCGAACACCAGAATTCCCGAGAGCGTGACGGCCGCATCGCCCGAAACCGGCCTGAAAGCCGTCGAAATCGCGGCATGCACCAGCGCCACTACGGCCGTCGCGGCGAGCGCGGATAAAAGATCGTCGATCCGGAATCCCGGAAGAACGAGGGCCATCAGGACGAGCCCCGTTGTCCCTAACGTCCAGTTGAGAAGCAGGTAAACCATGTGTTGCCACTGCTCCGCTTGCACGCTCGATGCCAGACTTCCGAGCGTCGTCCGAACTCACAGAGTAAAGAAACTGCGTAGCTTCGCGGCCAGCGCCTCCAGCAACGCATCGCCCGGTGCGTCCTGACCGTACCTTTTTACCGCCCGCGGTTGGCATTTCTGCGCTTCGCCCCCCGCGCAAGGCCGCGCCTTCCATTCATACCGCTGCCTTCGCACTGCCGCCGTAACCGTTCCGCCCAGGCACGAATCGGTACATACAAACAGATAGGTTTATCCCTACTATGTGAGAGGTGATTATCCCGAAATTGACGCACCTTAAAAACTCTGCATAATAGGAACAGCAACTGGGAAGCAGTGGTTTTTGAGGGCAGGGGAGGGGATGCCTCAGATTTTCCACCGCAGCGCCAATGTTATCTCTAACGTGACACTGGCGGGGAGCGCAGTTCTGGTCCTCGGCGGCTTCCTGGTCGCCTATGTTGCGTACGATTCCCCATACTTCAATCGGATTGGCATGGCGCGCCCGCAACCGGTTCAGTTCAGTCACAAGCACCACGTCGGGGACGACGGCATCGATTGCCGCTATTGCCATACCTCGGTGGAGACCTCGGAATTCGCCGGCATTCCACCGACCCACGTCTGCATGACTTGCCACTCCCAGCTTTGGGTGGACAGTCCCATGCTCGCGCCGGTGCGCGAGAGCTGGACCACGGGCACGCCGCTCCAGTGGGTTCGCGTGCACGACCTTCCCGACTACGTCTATTTCAACCACAGCATTCATGTGAACAAGGGCGTGGCCTGCATTATGTGCCATGGACGGGTCGACGAGATGCCGCTCACCTGGCGCGTCAAGTCACTCGAGATGAAGTGGTGCCTGTCATGCCACCGCTCGCCGGAGTTGTTCGTGCGTCCGCGCGAGCACGTCTTCGATATGAACTGGAACCCGCCGGAGGATCAGCTCGCCATGGGCCGCCGGCTGGTGAAGGAATACAAGATCCAGAAGCTGACGGATTGCTACACGTGCCACCGATGAGCGACAACAAGGATCGAGATCAACCGAAGCTGCCGGCTCTCTGGCGGAGCCTGGAGGAACGCGCGCAGTCTGCGGAGCTACTCGAAGAGCTGCAGCACGAGTTCCCCTGGCGCACGTCGGAGGAGCTGGAGGGCATCGACCGGCGCGAGTTCTGGAAGGTCATGGGCGCGGCCATGGCGATGGCCGGCCTGAGCGGGTGCGTGCGGCAGCCGCCCGAAAAGATCGTGCCCTACGTCAATCAGCCCACGGAGATCGTGCAGGGCCAGCCGATCTATTTCGCCACGGCCATGCCGTTTCTTGACGACGCCACGGGCTTGCTGGTGAAGAGCCACATGGGTCATCCGGTGAAGGTGGAAGGTAACCCGAAACACCCGGCCAGCCTGGGCGCGACGGGCCCTCACGCACAGGCGTCGCTGATGGACCTCTACGATCCGGACCGCTCGGCGGCGGTGCTCTACGACGGAAGGCCTAGCGATTGGGTGACGTTCCTCGGCGCTCTGGAGGACATGCTGGCCGCTCAGGCGGCCGATCGCGGCGCGCACCTGCGCATCTTGACGGGCACGGTGATTTCTCCGTCTCTGGGCGCACAGTTACAAGCGCTGCTGGCGCGTCACCCCGCCGCTCGATGGCATCAATGGGAACCGGCCGGGCGAGACAACGTGCGGCTTGGGGCGCAGATGGCTTTCGGAGCCATCGTCAACACGACTTACCGCTTCGACAAAGCCGATGTTATCTTTTCGCTCGACGCCGGTTTCCTGTCTTGCGGTCCGGACCGTCCCAGTTACGCTCGCGATTTCGCTGCGCGGCGCGGCTCGCGCACGGCCGGCATGAACCGGATGTATGTGGCTGAGACCTGGTTCACGAACACCGGCGCGAGCGCCGACCATCGGTTCCGCGTGAAGCCAAGCGAGATGGAGGCCGTCCTGCGCGCCATCGCGCAAGGCACAGGCGCACCCGGCGGCGCGCCGCCCCCTCCGCAGCACGCCAAGTGGATTGGCGCGGTCTTAAGGGATCTTCTACGGCATCGCGGAGCGAGCGTGGTGGTGGCCGGCGATCAGCAGCCTCCCGAGTTACACGCACTCGCCCATGCCATCAACCTCGCGCTTGGCAATGTAGGCAACACCGTCGTCTATACGGAATCGAACGAGGTCAGTCCAGTCAACCAGCTCGCTTCGTTTCGCGAGTTGGTGGACGACATGAGCGCGGGCCGTGTGGACATGCTGGTGGTGACCGGTCCCAATCCGGGTTACGACGCTCCGGCCGACATCGATTTTTGCGGCGCCTTGGGCAAGGTGCGCTATAAGGTCCACCACGGCACTTACAACGACGAGACGGGAGTCCTCTGCCAGTGGCATGTCCCGGCCACGCACTTTCTTGAGGAGTGGAGCGATTGCACAGGCCTGGATGGCACGGCGTCGGTCATTCAGCCGCTGATCGCGCCGCTCTATCAGGGCCGCTCGCGGCACGAACTACTCGCGGCGCTGCTCGACCAGCCGAGCCAGCCGCCGTACGAGATCGTCAAGACTTACTGGAAGGGCCGCAAGCCTTCCAACGATTTCGAGTCCTCCTGGCGCCAGTGGCTGCACGACGGCGTCATCGCAGATACCGCATTTCCCGCAAGGACGCTGGCACCCCGCGCTGGCCTCGCCGCGCTGCTGGAACCCAAGCCGGCGGCGGACAGCCGGGGCGTCTACGAAATCCAGTTTCGGCCGGATCCCAGTATTTGGGACGGCCGTTTCGCCAGCAACCCTTACTTACAGGAGCTGCCGAAGCCGACCACTAAGCTCACCTGGGATGCGGTGGCCCATATCAGCCCGGAAACGGCTGGCCGCATCGGCACTTACAGTGGCGGCGTCGTAGAGCTCGATTTCCGGGGGCGCAAAACTAAGTTCCCGCTGTGGGTGCAACCCGGCCACGCCGACGATTGCATCACCGTGACACTGGGATACGGCCGCAAGCGCGCCGGCGGCACCGGCAAGGTGGGCTTCGACGTCTACCCCATCCGGCCCTCGGACGCCCTCTGGGCTGGCGCGGGTCTGAAGATCCGGCCCATGGGCAATTCCTTCGAGCTTTCGACCACGCAAACGAGCAACGGCATGGCGGGCCGCTATCCCGTTCGGCTGGGCACCCTCGCGCAGTACCAACAAGATCCTGAATTCGTGCACAAAGAGCCGTTCGACCAGCCGCCGCCGCAAGGCCTCACGATTTATCCCCAATGGCCCTACGAAGGCTATAAGTGGGGCATGTCTGTCGACCTCAACTCATGTGTCGGCTGCAACGCCTGCGTGATGGCCTGCAACATGGAGAATAACATCGCAGTGGTCGGCAAGCACCAGGTCTTCCGCGGCCGCCTGATGCACTGGCTGCGCATCGACCGCTACTACTTCGGCGGTCCGGACGAGCCCAAGCTGTTCTTCGAGCCAGTGCCCTGCATGCACTGCGAGAACGCGCCCTGCGAGCTGGTTTGTCCTGTTGGCGCCACCGTCCACAGCTCCGAGGGGCTGAACCAAATGGTCTACAACCGCTGCGTCGGCACGCGATATTGCTCGAACAACTGCCCATACAAGGTGCGGCGGTTCAACTTCTACTTATACACAAACTGGGACGATGCCAGCCTCGAGTTGATGCGTAACCCGGAAGTTACTCCCCGCTCCCGCGGCGTCATGGAGAAATGCACTTACTGCATCCAGCGAATTGAGGCCGCGAAGATCGAGTCCGAAAAAGAGGACCGAAAGGTGCGCGACGGTGAAATCCGGACGGCCTGCCAGCAGGCGTGCCCCACCGAGGCCATCGTGTTCGGCGACCTGAACGATCCTGCCAGCCGCGTGGCGAAGCTCAAGAAGGAGCCGCTCGATTACCAGCTCCTGGGTGAGCTCAACACCCGGCCGCGTACCACTTACCTGGCGAAGATTCTGAACCTGAACCCGGAACTCGAAAGGGAGCTGTACTGATGCCCGACGGCCGCATCGAAGAGCTGGCGAGACTGGAAGACCTGCCCCCGGTGGTGGAGGCGGGCGTCACGCCGGGCAGCGTAACCGACCAGATCTCCGACCTCACGCTCAAGCATCCCAAAACAAAAACCTGGCTGATGTTCTTTGCCGTGGCCACAATCCTCGCGGGGATGCTGAGCGCCGGGCTGTCGGTGCTGCTGCTGCGCGGCGTGGGCATTTGGGGCATCGATATACCGGTGGCCTGGGGCATCGCGATCACAACCTTCGTGTGGTGGATCGGAATTGGCCACGCGGGGACATTCATCTCAGCGATTTTGCTGCTGCTCCACCAGGGATGGCGTAACTCGATCAACCGCTTCGCCGAGGCCATGACTCTATTCGCCGTGATGTGCGCAGGCCTGTATCCCCTGGCGCACATGGGCCGGCCCTGGCTGTTCTATTGGCTGCTGCCCTACCCGAATAACATGTCCGTGTGGCCGCAGTTCCGCAGCCCACTCGTATGGGACGTGTTTGCGGTGTCCACTTACGGCACCGTTTCGTTGCTGTTCTGGTATTCGGCGCTGATTCCGGATTTCGCCACGCTCCGCGATAAGGCCACGCGGCGCAGCCAGCAAATCGTCTACGGCATCCTTTCGATGGGCTGGCGCGGCGCGGCCCGCCATTGGCAGAACTTCGAGATCGCATACCTGCTGCTGGCGGGTTTCGCGACGCCGCTGGTGCTTTCGGTCCATACCGTAGTGAGCTTCGATTTTTCCGTAGCCATCGTACCGGGCTGGCACAGCACCATCTTCCCGCCGTACTTCGTCGCCGGCGCCATTTACTCTGGATTCGCCATGGTGGTTATGCTCGCCGTGCCGGTGCGTAAAATCTGGCATCTGGAAAACGTGATCACGCTGCGCCATGTGGATAACTGCGCCAAGCTGATGCTGGCGACGGGCTTGATTGTCGATTACGGCTATCTTATGGAAGCGTTCATGTCGTGGTACGGCGCTGACACTTACGACTCATTCATGATGTATAACCGCATGACCGGTCCATATAGCCCGGTATTCTGGACGGTAATTGTCATCAACGTGGTGGCCGTACAGGCGCTATGGTCCAAGAGCGTGCGTAGGAACACGCTGGCATTGTGGATCATGGCCTGGATGATTCAGACCGCGATGTGGCTTGAGCGCTACATGATCATCATCTCGAGCTTGCACCGCGACTTTCTTCCGCGCTCGTGGGGCATGTACTCCGGCACTGTTTGGGACTGGCTGATTTTCGTCGGCACCTGGGGCCTGTTCCTGTTCTGCTTCCTCCTGTTCCTGCGGTACGTGCCCATGATCGCGATTTTCGAAATGCGTCAAACGGCAGCCAAGGCCGCTTCCACGGGAGGATACGCGTGAGCGAGCCCGTGCTATTCGGAGTGATGGCCGAGTTCGACGAAGCGGAGCACTTTCTCGCTGCGGTACGGCGGGCGCGCGAGGCCGGCTACCAGCGCATGGACGCTTACTCGCCGAATCCGCTTGAGGGCCTGAGCGAGGCCATGCGCCTGCCGAACTCACGCGTGCCGCTGATCGTTTTGATCGGCGCACTTACAGGAGCCGTGACGGGTTACTTCCTGCAGTACTGGGCGGCGGCGATCAGTTTTCCGATCAACGTCGGTGGCCGCCCACTCAACAGTTGGGTGTCGTTCATTCCGATCACATTCGAGCTGACGGTACTGTTTGCCGCCTTATCTGCGTTCTTTATCGGCATCCTGGGAATCAACGGCCTGCCGCATCCGTATCATCCGGTCTTCAACGTGCCGCAGTTCGGCCGCGCCACCCGCGACCGCTACTTCATTTGCATCGAGGCCGGCGACCCGCAGTTCGACGCCGCGGATGCCAGGCAGTTTCTCGAGGACCTTAGTCCCTTGGGGGTCTACGATGTCCAGGAGTAAGTTCGCGCTGCTCGCGCTGGCCGCCGCGCTTTTCGGCTGCCGCGCCGACATGCAGGACACGCCCAAGGCCAAGACCTTCCGGCCGAGCCGGTTCTACGACGACCGGATGACGGCACGGCCGCTCATCGCTGGAACCGTACCCGCCACCGGCCTGGCGGGCGACGAGCTGCTCTACAACGGCGTCGTCGACGGCCGCGTGGCGACCGTTTTCCCGTTCCCCGTGACGCGCCAGGTGCTGGCGCGGGGCCAGGATCGCTACAACATTTTCTGCTCTCCGTGTCACGGCCGCCTGGGAGATGGCGACGGCATGATCGTTCGCCGCGGCTTCCGGCGCCCGCCGTCTTATCACATCGATCGCCTGCGCAAAGCGCCCGTGGGCCACTTCTACGACGTCATGACGCGCGGCTTCGGCTCTATGTACGATTACGCCGCGCGCGTCGCTCCGCGCGACCGCTGGGCCATCGTCGCTTACATACGGGCGCTGCAACTCAGCCAGAACGCCACCTTGGCCGACGTGCCACCGAAGGAGCGAGAACGGCTGGCGGGAGGACGGCCATGAACCCGAACGCGGAGCGCACGGCCTTTCTCATCGGCGCCGCCGGCCTCGTTGCCTGCCTGATAGGCGCGCTCGCAGATACGACGCAGTTCCTCCGCTCTTACCTTTGGGCGTATTGGTTCTGGCTTGGCGCCGCGATCGGCTGCGGCCAGATCCTGATGCTGTATCACCTGGTCGGCGGCGCCTGGGGCTTTGTCATCCAGCGCATCCTGGAGGCCGGCCTGCGCACGATGCCGTTCATGTTCGTGCTGGTCATTCCGCTGGCGCTCGGGATACCACGACTCTATAGTTACGATAATCCGCAGGCCGTCGCGCTCGACAAAGCTCTGCAGCACAAGAGCGCCTATCTCAACGCACCCTCGGTACTCGTGCGCCTCGCCATTTACTTTGCGATCTGGGGTGTGGTTGGTTATTTGCTCACTTATTGGTCGCGGCGCCAGGACGAAACCTCGGACTACAAATACCTGACTCACCGGTCCTGGCTGAGCGGACCCGGCATCATCCTGTACTCACTGGCCATGTCCTTCGCCGCCGTGGATTGGATCATGGCCCTCGAGCCCGATTGGTATTCCACCATGTATCCCGGCTTCTACCTCGTGGGACAGGTGCTCACGGCCTTCGCCGTCGTTATCGTCGTTCTGCGCTTCGCGAGTGAGACCGAGCCGTTCTCCGAGGTAATCTCGCCCAGGGACTTTCACGACCTCGGCAACCTGCTGCTCACGTTCGTCGTCTTATGGGCATACGTAGAGGTATCGCAGCTTATTATCACGTGGTCCGGCAACCTTCCCAAGGAGATCCTTTGGTATCTGCACCGAACTGAGGGTAACTGGGCGTGGCTGACGCTCGCGATCGTCCTATTCCACTTTGCCGTTCCCTTCTCCATTTTGTTGGGACGCGCCAACAAGCTGCAGGGACGCCGGCTGGGGAGCGTGGCCGCGTTTGTTGTCGTGATGCACTTAGTCGACAATTACTGGAACGTGGAGCCCGCGTTCCACCGGAGACTTTACGTGCATTGGTTGGATTTCGCGGCGCCGGTGGGCTTGGGTGGCATTTGGGTCGGTCTGCTGCTGAGGCAGCTCAAACGGTACCCGCTCGTACCCATCCACGATCCACGCGTGGTTGAGGTTCTGGAGAAGGCCGTATGACCAGGGACGAAGAAGCCGCAATCGGCATCGAGCGCGCGGACCTGTTCGAGGCCCAGGACGTCAGTCCGGACGGGGTCATCGTCTTCCTCGCCAGCCTGCTGGCATCGCTCGTCGTGATTTGTTTTCTGGTTTGGGGCGTATGGGGCGTGTTTGTGCGGGTGCTTCCGACTGTGGGTCCGTCGCCTGTGCCGAAGCTGACACAGGTCCCGCCGGAGCCGCGCGTTCAGGCGGACCCGCACTTGGATCTCTGGCGGCTGCGCGCGAATGAAGACGCGGTCCTGAACTCTTACGGATGGGCCGACCGGCAGGCGGGTACGGTACGCATCCCAATCGATCGCGCCATGAACTTACTCGTCGAGCGCGGGCTGCCCGTCGAATCCCCGACCGCGCCTGCGCCAGGAGTACCGGACACCGGGCCGGAATCCGGAGGTCCGCAGACCGGCCAGCCCATGCCGCGCTTCCATCCGGCACAGCCATCGGCACGAGGGACACCATGAGAAGCCGCGCCATCCTGTTCTCGTTCGCGCTGCTGGCTGAAGCTGCGGCCCACGGCCAGGGCATTGTGCCATGGGTGCAACGCACCAAGCCGCGCCCGGACCTGCTCAAGAGAGTCGGCTTCGACCAGAAGCTGAACACCCAGGTTCCGCTCGGCCTTGTGTTTCGCGACGAGCATGGCCGCGAGGTGCCTCTCGGCACTTACTTCGGCAAACGCCCCGTAGTGTTGTCGCTTGCTTACTATGAGTGCCCCATGCTGTGCACGCTGGCGCTCAACGGACAACTGCGCGCGTATCGCGCCCTCGCTTTCGATATTGGCCGCGAGTTTGAAGTCGTGGTCGTAAGCATCAACCCGCATGAGACACCGGTGCTCGCGGCGTCCAAGAAAGCCACTTATCTCAGCAGTTACCGCCGTGCCGGCGCCGACAGGGGCTGGCACTTTCTGACTGGAACGGAGTCTTCCATTCGCGCGCTCGCCGCCGCCGTCGGCTTTCGCTACGAATACGACCCTGAAAGCAAACAGTACGCGCACGCCACTGGCCTGATGGTGGTGACGCCGGAAGGCCGCATCTCCGCCTACCAGTATGGCGTCGAATACTCGGCGAACGATCTGAAGCTGGCGCTGGTAGGGGCTTCCGAAGAGCGCATTGGCAGCCCGGTGGACCAGGTGCTGCTCTATTGCTTCCATTACGACCCGGCTACCGGTAAGTACAGTCTGGCGATCCTCAACTTAGTGCGCGCCGGGGCGATCATAGTCATTCTGGCGCTGATCGCGTTTTTTGTCGTTGCCTCTCGCCGTCATCGCACTGAGCCGCTCACCACGGGGGTGCGCCCGTGACGTGGCCACTTACGCCGGCGTTCCCGCTCCAGATATGGCCCCCGGCGGCGTCGGCCGCGGCACGCGAGATGGATGCCCTGTTTCTGCTCGAGTTTGGAATCAGCCTCTTCATGGTCCTGCTGATTTTCGGCTGCATCTTCCTCTTCGCCGTGAAATACCGCCGGCGCTCGCCCAATGAACGCCCCCGCCCCATCCGCGGAGGCATCATGCTCGAAGCCACGTGGTCGATCGTTCCGCTTCTGGTCTTCCTGTTTCTCTTCTTCTGGGGCGCGAAGGTGTTTTTCGCCTACGCAGATCCGCCCAAGGACGCCATGCGGATTTACGTCATCGGGAAACAGTGGATGTGGTACGTCCAGCACCCCAGCGGCCAGCGCGAAATCGATGAGTTACACGTACCAGCCGGCCGCGACGTGCAGCTTATTATTACTTCGCAGGACGTCATCCATAGCTTCTTCATCCCCGCGTTCCGCATTAAGAAGGACGCCGTGCCAGGCATGTACACCACGGAATGGTTCCGTGCCACCGTTCCCGGCTCCTATCACCTGTTCTGCGCGCAATACTGCGGAACCAGTCACTCCCACATGATCGGAACTGTGTACGTGCTGAAAGAAGCTGACTATCAGCAGTGGCTCGCGGGCGCGCGCGGTGAACCGATGGCTGTGTCCGGCGGGAAGCTGTACCAGCGTTACGGCTGCGTGAATTGCCACGGAGTCATCTGCCCCTCGCTCGACGGGCTTTATATGAAACAGGTGCCCCTTGCCGACGGCCGAATTGTGAGGGCCGACGAGGCGTACTTACGAGAGTCGATTCTCGACCCTGGAGCCAAAATCGTCGCCGGCTATCCCAACCTGATGCCAAGCTTCCGCGGAGTGCTCAGCGAGGCAGAAGTGCTTGAGCTCATCGCTTACATCCGCTCCATGGGCACTCCCGCACTGGCGGGCGAGGGCGCGGGCCTCGGCGCTGGCCAGGGCACGGGCACCGCGGAGGGCCTCGCGTCGCCCACCGAACGCCAGCAGCAGGGGAATCAGAATGCCTATCCGCCTAACGCGAACCCGCACACCATGCAGGGCGAACGCTCTTCGGAGGTTCAGAAGCGCGAAGGCGGCGAAGTGAGGGACTCGCACTAATGGCTGCCTCCACCGAACCTCTCATCGAGCGCACCACGAACTACCTGAACGCGGAGCACAGCATAAAATCGTGGCTGCTCACCACAGACCACAAGCGCATCGCACTGCTGTACCTGGTGAGCATCACGCTGATGTTCTTCCTGGGCGGCCTGTTCGCCATGCTGATCCGCATCGAGCTGATCACGCCACAAGGCGACTTACTCAGCTCGGACAGTTACAACCGGGCTTTCAGCATGCACGGGATCATCATGATCTTTTTCTTCCTGGTCCCCTCCATTCCGGCAACACTCGGTAACTTTCTGGTGCCGATGATGGTCGGCGCGCGCGACCTTGCATTCCCGCGAATCAATCTCCTGAGCTGGTATCTGTATGTCATCGGCGCATGCCTGATGATCCATGTAATGATTACGGGCGGTGTGGACACCGGGTGGACCTTCTACGCGCCGTTCAGCTCTATGTTCTCGAACGGACGTGTCACCCTGACGGTGCTCGCGGTCTTCATCGCCGGATTCTCGAGCATCCTTACTGGACTGAATTTCATCGTCACCATTCACACCATGCGCGCTCCCGGCATGACCTGGGGGCGCCTGCCGCTGTTTCTGTGGTCGCATTACGCGACGGCCGTCATCATGGTGCTGGCCACTCCCGTTTTGGCCGTGACGATGATGATGCTCGGCCTCGAACACATCTTCCACATCGGCATCTTCGATCCCGCGCTGGGTGGCGATCCGATACTCTTCCAACATTTGTTCTGGTTTTACTCGCACCCCGCGGTCTATATCATGATCCTTCCCGGGATGGGCGTGGTCAGTGAGTTGATCGCGTGCTTCTCGCGAAAGCGGGTTTTCGGCTATGGCTTCGTCGCCTTCGCCAGCCTCGCGATCGCGCTTCTCAGCTTCCTGGTCTGGGGCCACCACATGTTCGTCTCGGGCCAGTTCGACCTACGCAGGCATGGTGTTCTCGTTCCTCAGCTTCCTGGTAGCGGTGCCGTCGGCCATCAAGGTATTCAACTGGACCGCAACTATGTACAAAGGATCGATCTCCTACGACACGCCGATGTTATACGCGCTGGGTTTCATCGGCCTGTTTACGATGGGAGGGCTCACGGGCATGATGCTGGCCACGCTCGGCATCGACGTCCACGTTCACGATACTTACTTTGTCGTGGCCCATTTCCATTACATCATGGTCGGAGGCGCGGTCATGGCTTACATGGGCGGCCTGCATTTCTGGTGGCCAAAGATCAGCGGGCGGATGTATCCGGAAATCTGGGGACGCATTTCGGCCACCATCATCTTTCTCGGCTTCAACTTGACGTTCTTCCCGCAGTTCATCGCGGGCTATCTCGGCATGCCGCGCCGCTATCATGCCTATCCGCCGGAGTTCCAGGTTTATAACGTGCTCTCGTCCGCGGGAGCGTCGATCCTGGCGGTGGGGTATCTCATGCCGTTGATTTACTTCTTCTGGTCGATGCGCTACGGCCAGCGCGCGCCGGCGAACCCTTGGGGGGCCACCGGCCTGGAATGGAAAACGGCGTCACCGCCGCCCACCGAGAACTTCGAGCAGCCTCCCATCGTGCTCGAGGAGGCGTATCACTATTCCGACGAGGAGGCGCCCATTGCCTGAAGCTCACGGAGCCGTAGCCGGCTCGCCGCCCCTGGGCAGCCGCCTCAAGCATCAGTACGAGACCCTTGCGCAACAGCATCACGCCGACACGCTCGGCATGTGGGTCTTCCTGGGAACCGAAGTGCTGTTCTTCGGGGGCCTCATCACGGCCTATGTGCTATACCGCGCGACTTACTCTCACGCCTTCGCGCAGGCCTCGCTGACGCTCGACATTGTGTCTGGCACCGTGATGACCCTGGTGCTGCTCGGAAGCAGCCTCACCATGGCGATGGCCGTGCACTCGGCGCAACAGGGTCACCGCAAGGCTTTGGTACTGTTCTTGATTCTCACCATCGTGCTCGGCGTGGCGTTCCTCGGAATCAAAGGCAACGAGTATTTTCATAAGTGGGAGGATCACCACATCCCCGGCCCTGGCTTCGTCTGGCACGGTCCGGAGGCACGCGAGGCCCAGTTGTTCATTTACTTCTACTTCGCCCTCACCGGATTGCACGCGCTCCACATGATCATCGGCATCGGAATCATGAGCGTCCTGGTGGCCCTGACACTCCTGGGGCGGGTAAAGAACTACACCGTCGAAATCAGCGGGCTCTACTGGCACTTCGTCGATATTGTCTGGATCTTTCTGTTCCCGCTGCTTTATCTGGTGGACAGGCACAAGTAACTTATGCCCAGCGTTTCGACTTACTTGAAGATTTTCGCGCTGCTGATGATTCTGGCTGCTGCCACAACGGCCATTGCGTTCGTGGACCTGGGAATCTTCAACCCGATCGTGGCGATGGTGATCGCCGTGACGAAAGCCACTCTGGTCGTGCTCTTCTTCATGCACGTGCGCTATCAGGGCCGGCTGACGTTCGTCTTCGCGATTGCGGGCTTCTGCTGGCTCGTGATTTTGCTCCTGCTGATCACCACGGACTACATGTCGCGCGGCTGGCTGCCGATCCCCGGCGCGATCCCGCCGATGCAGTTCTGAGCGCCGGGCCCGCAGCCGCGCTACGGTAAAAGAAGGGCGCGCCAATGCCGCTGGCCGACTACCGGAGCAAGCGCAAGTTCGAGAAGACGCCCGAGCCCGCCCCCGCGCCGGTTCGCGACAAGAGCGGGAACGGGTTCGTGGTCCAGCAGCACGATGCCACGCGGCTGCACTGGGACTTCCGCCTCGAGATCGAGGGCGTTCTCGTCTCCTGGGCCGTTCCGAAAGGGCCGTCGCTCAACCCCGCCGATAAGCGCCTCGCGGTCCAGACCGAGGATCATCCGCTCGATTACGCGCGCTTCGAGGGCGTGATTCCCAAGGGTAACTACGGCGCGGGTCCGGTGCAGGTCTGGGATAGCGGCACTTACGAAATGGAGGGCGGCCTCGCGGCGCCGGAGCAGCTTGCGCGCGGCGAGTTGAAGTTCACGCTCCATGGCCGCAAGCTGCACGGAAGCTTCGCGCTCATTCATACCGGCAAGCGCTCCCAGGATCCGAAGGACCGCAAGAATTGGCTACTCATCAAGCACGCCGACCAGTATGCGGACGCGAGTTGGGACATCGAGAAGCTCGATTGGTCGGTGTTCACCGGCCGAAGCGTCAAGGAGATCGAGGACGGTCTCTCCGGCCACGCCGCCGCGGCCGCCGATCTACCCGGCGCGCGGAAGGCGCCCATGCCGGCCGAGATCGAGCCAAACCTCGCCACGCTGACCGAGAAGCCCTTCAGCAATCCTGAATGGATCTTCGAGCTCAAGTGGGATGGCATGCGCGTGCTGTCGTGGGTCCGCCACGGCAAGGTCGAGCTGCGTGCGCGCACCGGCCGCGTGGTGACGTCGCAATTCCCCGAGCTGGCGGCGCTGCCCGCGCGGATCGCCGCGGCGGAGGCGCTGCTCGATGGCGAGGTTGTTGTGCTCGACGACGAAGGCCGTCCGGATTTCTCGCGGCTACAGCGCCGCATGGGCGTCGAGCGGCCAGCGGCCGCGCTTCTGGCCGAGGCGCCGGTGGTCTACTACGTCTTCGACTCACTCTACGCGGACGGCTACGACCTGCGCGCCGTGCCGCTCATCGAGCGCAAAGATTTTCTTCGACGCAACCTGTTTGTAGAGGATCCGGTGCGCTACTCGAGCCATGTGGTGGGCGACGGCGAGGCGCTGTACAAGCTGGCGCGCGAGCGCGGCCTCGAGGGCATTGTCGGCAAGCAGGCCAGAAGCGCCTACCATGCAGGGCGCGGCTCGCAGTGGATCAAGCTCAAAACCACCTCCGAGGTGGACGCCGTCGTCGGCGGATTTACCGCGCCCCGCGGTGGCCGCGAGCACTTCGGCGCGCTGCTGGCCGGCCTCTACGAAGGACCGCGCCTCCGCTTCATCGGCGGCGTCGGCAGCGGCTTCGACCAAGGCACGCAGGACGAAGTCGTGCGCCAGCTACAGCCGCTGACCACCGATGACATGCCCTTCGCAGAGCGCCCCGCCACGCGTGAGAAAGCGACCTGGGTGAAGCCGAAGCTGGTCGCGCGCGTACGGTTCGCCGGCTGGACCGCTGAATCTCACCTGCGCGCCCCGGTCTTCCTCGGCCTGCGCCCGGACATCGATCCGAAGGAATCCAGCTTCACCGCGGAGACGCCGAAGACCCCGCGGTCGCTGGCCGACGAAATCGCCGCGGGGAAAACCGATGACCTCACGCTCCATGTCGAGGGTCGCAAGCTCCGCCTCACGCATCTGAAAAAGGTGTTCTTCCCCGACGCCGGGCTCACGAAGCGCGACCTGCTGGCCTACTACGCCCGGGTCGCCGACCTCATCCTGCCATTTCTTCGGCAGCGCCCGCTGGTGCTGCGCCGCCTGCCGGACGGCGTCACGGGCGGCCTGTTCTACCAGAAAGAAGCGGGCAAAATGCCGGACTGGATCGAGACCGTCGCCATTCCGAGCGAGGGGAAGAAGATCCGTTACGTCGTGTGTAACGACGTGGCCACGCTGCTCTGGTTGACGCATCTGGGCTGCATCGATCACGATCCATGGGCCAGCCGCATCGACGATCTGGAAAGACCCGACTACGTCTTCATCGATCTCGATCCCTCCGCGGGTACGCCGTTCGCCTCCGTCGTCGATGTGGCTCGCGAAGTCTGCGCGGTGCTGGCGCAAGCCGGCATGAAGTTCTACGTGAAGACTTCGGGTGCGAGCGGCATCCACGTCTTCGTGCCGCTTGAGCGCGTCTACAGTTTCGACCAGGCCGCCATGTTCGGCCAGGTGGTTTCGCGCATGGCCGCCACACGCATTCCGTCGAAGTCCACCTTCGAGCGCACTGTCGCCAAGCGCCCGGCCGGCAGCGTCCTGCTTGACTACGCGCAGCTCGCCTATAGCCGCCCACTCGCCTCCGTCTACAGCGTGCGCCCCGAACCGCAGGCCACCGTTTCGGCGCCCGTGACGCCGCAGGAACTGAAGGACGCGCTCACCCCGGCGCGCTTCACGCTGAAGAACATGCCGGAGCGGCTGCAGAAGGCCGGCGACCTGTGGGCCGATTTCTGGCAATCGAGGCAGCGCATCGAGCCGGCGCTCACACGGCTGGGCGCGCGCTAGAACTTCTCCAGAATCGCGGTCACCACGTCGCGCGCAACGTTGCGGCTGATCCGCGAGAGCGCGGCGCCGCTCTCTTCGAAGTACGTACGCGTATCCGGGCTGACCTCGTAGTGGTCGTGCTCCTCCAGAGTCCGGGAGTAAATCACTTTGCCGGTCGCACGATCGGTCAGAGAGAGAACGATGGTCGCCCCTATCGCGGCGCTGCTGGCGCGGCCGTTGGTGGGATCGAGCGTCGTCCCGAAGGATGAATACCGAATGATGGTGCCCTTGAGCACCGCATCGGCCGCCTCAGGGTTTGTAACGATTTGGTAGTGCGTGCGGGAGATGAATTCGCGCGTGATGTCGGCTGGCAGCGAGTTGGCCAGAGTGTAGAGCGTGGTGGCGTTCCCGAACGCGGGGATGGCGATGGTCTTGATGTCCTTCGGGAGGGTGTCCGCATGTCCCGCGACGCTGTAGCCGCAGCCGAACGAGAGCAGGGTCAATCCCAGGGCGGTCAGTGCGAGCCGGTTCATGCGTTCGTCTCCGTTCCCGCCACGCTCGCCAGCGGCAGGGCCACCGCGACGGCGTTCTCGGCGGCGATTCGAATGTTGTCTGCGGCCACCCAGAACCACACCGCGCGGGCGTCGTTGCGGTCCGCCGCAATCGCGCCGACCGCGATCCCGCTCTGCCCGGCCATGCCAACAATGTTGGGCGCTTCGACATCCAAGCCCCGCACGTCGACGTGTGCGCTCGCGAGCGCTGCCTCGAGCGCTTTGGCCCCGGGATTCGCCTCGAATTCCACCCACACCGAAACACTGTAGCCGTGAAATACCGGAGCCTGGATCAGCCGTATGGACGGCATCGGGATGCTGCCGTTGAGGGCGAGCAGTGTCGCCAGGTGCCGCTCGATGCGCGTTTCAACGGCTTCCAACGAAAGGGGCGCGTCGGCACCGTAGCGAGCTAGAAGATTGAAGGCGGCCTGTTCGTCGTACACCCCTTTGGGCAGCTTTTGAAACGAGAGCAGATTCACCGTCTGCCTTTGCAATTCCTCGATGCCGCGCTGGCCGCGCTCGCTGGCGGGCTCGAATACGTGGGCGATCGCACGCCGGATGGTGCCTGCCTGCGCCGCGCGCACCAGGAACATCGCCAGCAGGATCGCCGCCGGATGCGCAACGATGTGCTCGGTTCCCACGGGCAGCGCGTAGCCCGCCGGTTCAACCACCGGAGCCCGCAGGTGCGCCGTGGGCCGCTCCTCCAGGCCGTAAGTCAAATCCACCAGCACCGGGTCCGTATGAAGCCGCGAGACGATCTCCGCTGCTTTGCGCGTCGATTCAGCGGACCCGGCCAGGAACACCACCTGCGCCGCGGCCAGGTTCTCCTCGTCGAGCGCCGTCATGACCACCGGTTCTCCGCCCTCTTCGGTCAGCGTTCCGGCTTCGGTTTCGTCCGCGCCGATCAGCTTCGTCCGAAAAGGCATTCCCGCCAGGATGTCGCGGACCTCGCGGCCCAGCAGCGAGTTGCTTCCCACAACCGCCGCGACTAGCTTCGCGCTACCCAAGTTGGCGCTCCGGTTCCTGCCGGGAACGGCGCACCCTGCGCCGCACGATCCCGCCGATGCGAACCGCGATTCCGCTTCCCACGTAAGCCGTCGTGATCCCCACCAGGACCGGCCGGGGGTAGCTCCACAGCAGGTAGATCATGCTGCCCCACAGCACGAAAGTGAGCCAGGACCGCGGGCGCAGCAACTGCATATCCTTGAAGCTCTGGTAGCGCCAGGTGCTGACCATCAGGAAGCTGAGCAGCGCGAGCAGCACCAGCCACGCCGCCATCAGCGGCCAAATCTGGATCGGCATGCCGTCTGAGACGTAGACCACCGCGGCCACCATCGCCGCGCCAGCCGGTATGGGCAAGCCGACGAAGTATTTCCGATCGGGCCGGCCGGGGTTCTTCGGCACCGGGTTCTTCTGAATATTGAAGCGCGCCAGTCGCGCCGCCCCGCACAACAGGAACAGAAACGGGATGAAGAAACCGAGGTGCCGCAAGTGGTCGCGGTAAATCGGATCGGCGCTATTGATCGCCAGTTGCACGCCCCAGGTAAACGCCAACACCGCCGGCGCGATGCCGAACGTGATCACGTCGGCGAGCGAATCCATCTCACGCCCGAAATCGCTGACTGTGTTCGTCAGGCGCGCGATGCGGCCGTCCAGGCCGTCCAGCACCACCGCCCAGCCGATCGCAACGGCGGCAATGGCGAAATTCACGTTGGCCCCGGTCGAACCGGATCCAGCCACAACCGCGCCCTGCACCGACCGCATGATCGACACGAAGCCGAGGAATACGTTGCCCGCTGTGAACAGAGTCGGCAGGGCGTAGGCGGCACGCGAGCGCGGCCGTCCTTCGAGGCCCGGGCCAATCCAACGCTCGGATAAGCTGCGCACGCCCATGTCGCCCTTACCCCGGCCTCCGTTGCGCCAGCACGCTCGATCCGGCCCGCACGTGCATTCCCGGCCGGACCTGTATCTCCCACTCGGGCCCCAGCAGCACGTCCACCCGCGACCCGAACTTGATCATGCCCACGCGCTCGCCCGTCTCCACCCGGTCTCCCGCCCGCTTGTGGAACACGATGCGGCGTGCGATCAACCCGGCAATCTGCCGGAACGCCACCTCAGTGCCGTCGCCCTCGATCACCACCAGGTTCTGCTCGTTCTCCGCCGAGGCCACTTCCCGTCCCGCCACGTGAAACCGGCCCTTCTTGTAGAGGACCTCTTTGATCCTGCCTGCTACCGGCGAGCGGTTCACGTGCACGTCGAAGATGTTGAGGAACACGCTGACCCGGGTCAGGGTCGGCGATTCGGGATGCACCGAGACTACTCTCCCGTCGGCCGGCGAGACGGCCACCGGCCCGGCCGGGACCACGCGGTCCGGATCCCGGAAAAAGTACACGCAAAACGCAGCCGCCAGAAACAGCGGGATGGCGTAAACCGGCCCCGCCAGCCACCATGCCGCCGCACCGGCCGCGCCGAGTCCCAAACCGTAATAGATGCCGTCAACTACCATCTGAAACACCTATTCTCTCACGGCTCGGTCCCCCGGCAAGGCGCCTCCGCCGGCCACTGCTTTGTGGCCCTTGAAAATAGGAGCGCGCGGGAATAGACTCCAGTTAGGTTGAAATGAGGTCTTAAGCGTGCCCGCCAGGACGGCGGAACTAAGTCGAGTGCATTTCGGTGCCAGGGCAGAAGAATGGTTGACGTGGTCACTCCGGATCCCTTTGTACTCGGCCGCATTCTGACTCTCCAAAGCGCGCTGCAGGCATCCACCAGCCAGGAGCATCTCGCCGAAACCGTGTGCAGCGGCCTGCTCCGCATCCCCGGGATCGCCGACTGCGCCCTGTGCCTCGGCGGAAAGACGATCGCCTCCACCGCCCCCGAGCGTACCCACGATCTGCCCGCGCTTCTCTGCAAGGGCGAGCGCGACGAAGAGGGTTGCCAGGGAGAGTGCCGCTCGTGGCGTACCGGGCGGCTCGCCAGAGTCGCAATGTCTACCCAGCGCCGCGGCTACGGCGGCCTCCTGATCCGCATCGCAGACGAGGACGAGTACTCCCTCTACCAACCCTATGTGGAAAATACGGCCAGCCTGGTCGCTCTGCACATCGAGACCGGGAAACAGGCGGCCGAGTTGCGGGAGCAGGGCGCGAATCTTTCCGGCCAGGTCCTCGCGCGGACACGCGAGCTCGAGCGCAGCAAGGCGAGACTGGAACTGACGGTCCAGGCCGGCCGCCTCGGAGCCTGGGACTGGAACGTGGTTTCGGGCGAAATCTCCTATAGCGAGCGCTGCGCTTCCATGCTGGGATACACGCTGAAGGAGATCGAGCCGACCGTGCGCTCCTGGGAGCGGCTGGTTCATCCCGACGACCTCCCAACCATGACCGAAGCCATTCGCGCCCATCTGGACGGGAAGGTCCCTCTCTACCAGGGCGAGCACCGGCGCCGCCACGCGTCCGGCAACTGGGTTTGGATTCTCGATCGGGGACAGGTGGTCGAGCGCGACGCCGCCGGAATGCCGCTGCGCATGTGCGGTACTCATGTGGACGTTACCGAGCGCAAGGAGGCCGACCAGGCCTTGCAGTTGAGCGAAGAGCGGCTGCGCTGCGCCTTGGAAGCCGGCGGCATGAGGACTTGGGAAAGGAACCTGGAAACGGGCGAGAAGTGGTCCCAGGGCCACCCGAAGCTGTTTGGCCCCGGCCAGTTCGACGGTACGCACGACGGCTTCATGCGCTCCGTGCATCCCGAAGACCTCCCCGGCCTCCTCGCCGAATCCGCCCGGTGCGCCGCCAACCGGCTTCCGTACAGGCACGAGTATCGGGTCGTCTGGCCCGACGGCTCCGTGCATTGGATGAGCGCCAGGGGAACGTTCTCCTACAATCCGGCAGGCAAGCCCGTGCGCCTGCTCGGCGTCACGTGGGACATCACGGAACAGCGGCAGGCCGAAGCCGAGCGCGTGCGGCTGACTGCGGCCATCGAGCACGCGGGCGAGAGCTTCGTCATGCTGACCGGCGATGGACGCATCGTCTACGTGAATCCAGCCTTCGAGCAAACGTCCGGCTATTCCCCGCAGGAGGCCATCGGGCAGCGGTGGGAACTGCTGAAGGCCGGGAAAATGGACGACGCCCTCGTCCACGCCATTCAGGAGTCTTTGCTCGCGGGCAGGACATGGTCCGGCCGCACCGTCGTGAGGCGAAAAGACGGAACGCCGATGCCGATCGAGTGCACCGTCTCGCCGGTCGCGGGCGGCGATGGCAAGCTCGAGTACATGTTGGCCGTGTACCGCGACATCACGGAGCAGCTGCGCATCGAAGAGGGGCTTCTCCAGACGCAGAGGATCGAATCCGTCGGCCGGCTGGCCGCGGGCATCGCTCACGACTTCAATAACATGCTCACGCCCATTCTGGGCTACACCGAGCTGCTGATGGCGGCAATGCCGCCGGCCGACCCCCGCTACGCGCACCTGGTCGAAGTCAAGAAGGCCGCCGAATGCTCGCGCGACCTGGCCCGGCAGTTGGTCTCCTTCAGCCGCAAACAGGCGTTGAAGGTGAAGGCCGTGGATCTGCGCGACGTCGTCGGCGGCATGGAGCAGCTCGTGCGGCGAACGCTGCGCAACAATATCGCGCTGAAGACCGTCTTTTCCGGCCGCGCCTGTCCCGTCGCCGTGGACGCCGGTCAGGTCGAGCAGGTCCTGATGAACCTGGCCGTGAACGCGCAGGACGCCATGCCTGCCGGCGGAGATCTCGCCATCGATGTGGCGCCCGTAGAGCTCGATGCGGCGTTCTGTACGGCGCACCCGAGCACGAGGCCGGGGCGTTACGCGGCGCTCGTTGTCTCCGACACCGGCTGCGGCATGGATGAAGAGACCAGGCAGCGCGCCTTCGAACCGTTTTTCTCGACCAAGAGCGATCACGGCACAGGCCTCGGACTCGCCACGGTTTACAGCGTCGTCAAGCAGCACGCAGGAAGCGTCTGGATCGATAGCGAGCCCGGAAAGGGGGCCCGCTTCAGCATCTATTTTCCAGAGGCCCGCCCGGAGCCGGCGACTGAGGCCGGCCAGTCTCCGGTGCGCCAGGCGTACCGCGGAACCGAGACCATCCTGCTGGTCGAAGACAACGAAATGGTCCGCAAGCTGACGCGGAGCCTGCTCCAGATGCACGGCTACAGGGTCCTCGCGGTAACCAATGGCGCCGAGGCTCTGCGCGCGGCTAGCTCGAGCGGCGTGGCGGTCGATCTGCTCCTGGCCGACGTCGTGATGCGGGATATGAGCGCGCGCGATCTCGCGGCGAAGCTGCGCGCGGGAGCGCCGAAGCTGAAGGTGCTGATCATGTCCGGTTATAGCGACGATTCCATCGAGCACCAGGACGTCCTCGAAGCGGGTGCGGAGCTTATTCAGAAACCCTTCTCGATTGGCGGGCTGGCCGCCAAACTCCGTGAAGCACTCGATCGCCAGGAGTAGGATTTCGCATATGGACATTGAATGGGTGCGGCGTCATTGCCTCTCGCTTCCTCACGCCACGGAGCGCGTGCAGTGGGGCGACCACCTGGTTTTGAAAGTAGCGGACAAGGTCTTTGCGGTCCTCGCGCTCGAGCCCGGCGGCATGTGGCTCTCGGTAAAATGCACGCCCGAGGAGTTCGCCGAACTGGTCGAGAATCCTGGAGTCGGCCAGGCGCCGCACTTCGCAAAGACGCACTGGGTCGCGCTCGAAAGCGAGGAGGCCCTGCCGGCTGCGGAAGTCAGGCGGCTCATCAGCCGCTCGTACGCGCTCGTCGTCGACAAACTCCCCAAGGCGAAGCAGGCGGCACTGAAGAAGGATAAATGACAGACGTTCTTCGAAAAGCCCACGAGCCTCCGGCGGCCACTGCGCGCCTCGGCTGGCGGTACCACCACATCGGCATTCCCACCGCCACGCCGCGCGCTGGCGAGCGGTATCTCGAACAGTTCGGGATGTGGGTCTCCGGCTTCGATACCAGCCCTTACGGCGTCGAGTGGATGCGCTTCGAGCCGTCGAGCCCTCTTCCTGCGCCTGTCCAAACACTGCCGCACATCGCCTTCGAGGTGGACGATCTCGATGCGGCCCTCGAAGGGCAGCAGGTTCTGTGCCCACCCGGCTCGCCCTCCGCCGGAGTTCGCGCCGCGATGATCGTTGACAACGGCGCGCTCATCGAGCTCATCGAATTTCGCCCGGCGTAGCGGCGCCCTTGGCCGATTTCCTTCGCCGTGGTGGTTTTCGGCCGGCCGCGGCGCGCGCCGGAGAACGATAGGCCCCAAAGAATCCATCCGTTGCGTTTTGGCCCGGCGAGTGCATTCAGCCGTGTCATGAAAACAAAATTGGCGGTTCTCATGTTGCTGGCCTCAAGCGCCGTCTTCGCGGGGACGCATGTCGCCGTGGAAGTCGGTGTCGGCGGCTATGGATACGGCTACGCGGCGGCGCCGCCCGTTGTGGCTTACGCTCCGCCCTGCCCAGGGCCGGGCTACTACTGGACCTCCGGCTATTGGTATTGGTCCGGACCGCACCGCTACTGGCGCGCCGGCTTCTGGGCGCCGCGGTTCCACGGAGCCTATTACGGACGGGGCTACTACGGACGGGGCTACTACGGCCGGGGCCGCGTTTACGGCCGTTACGGATACGGCCGCGGATACCGCCGCTAGGCGTTGCCGCGTGGCCGGTCGTTGAACTTCAGCGCCCGCTTGCGCAGCCGGATCGAGTGCGGCGTCACCTCGACGAATTCGTCGTTGCGGATGAACTCGATCGCCTGATCGAGGCTCAGCAGCCGCGGCGGCACCAGGCGTATGGCGTCGTCGGAGGTGGAGGCACGCATGTTGGTCAGCTTCTTTTCCTTGACGATGTTGACGTCGATGTCCCGGTCGCGCGCGTTTTCGCCGATGATCATGCCCTCGTAAACCTCGGTCCCCGGCGTGATGAAAATCTCGCCGCGCTCCTGTAGGTTGTAGATGGCGTAAGCGGTGGCGCGGCCGGCGCGGTCGGCCACCAAGGATCCCGTCGGCCGGCGCGGGATATCGCCCTGCCACTCCACGTAGCCATGGAACAGCGAGTTCATCACCGCCGTGCCGCGCGTGTCCGTCAACAGGTCGCTGCGCAGACCGATGAGCCCGCGCGTGGGCACGTGGAACTCGATGCGCACCCGGCCGGAGTGATGGTTCACCATGCGCTCCAGCTTGCCGCGGCGCGTGCCCAGCTTCTCCATCACCACGCCGATGAACTGGTCCGGGCAATCGATCACCAGCAGCTCGAGCGGCTCCTGCAGCACGCCATTCACCGTGCGAGTCAGGATCTCCGGGTTGCCCACCATCAGCTCGTACCCCTCGCGCCGCATCATCTCGATCAGAATGGCCAGTTGCAGCTCGCCCCGGCCCATCACCTTGAAGGCGTCCGGCCCGCCCGCTTCCTCGACGCGAATCGAGACGTTGGTCAGCAGCTCCTTATCCAGCCGGTCGCGCAGGTGGCGCGACGTGACGAATTGTCCCTCGCGGCCGCAGAAGGGCGACGTGTTGATGGTGAACGTCATCGCGATGGTCGGCTCGTCGATGGGAATGTGCTCGAGCGGCTCGGGCGTTTCCGGGTGCGTGATCGTTTCGCCGATGGTGATGCCCTCCACTCCGGCGATGGCCAGCACGCTGCCGGGGAGGCCGATGGTTTCCTCCACCCGCTTCAGGCCCTCGAACGAGAAGAGCTTGGTGATGTGCACGCGCTGTAGCGATCCATCCAGCTTCGCGATGCCGACCTCGTCGCCCAGGTGCAGCGTGCCGGCAAAAACGCGCCCGATGGCGAGCCGGCCCAGGTAGTCGCTGTAGTCCAGGTTCGCCACCAGCAGTTGCAGCACCGCGCTGGGGTCGCCGGCCGGCATCGGGCAGTGCTCGATGATGGCGTCGAATAGCGGCCGCAGATCGGTCGATGAGTCGCCCGGTTCGCGGTGCGCGATGCCCGCCCTCGCGTTCGTGTAGATGACCGGGAAATCGAGCTGGTCTTCTGTGGCGTCGAGGTCGATGAACAGGTCGTAGATCTCGTTGAGCACTTCTTCGATGCGCGCATCCGGCCGGTCGATTTTGTTGATCACCACGATGGGCGGGAGGCCTGCCTCGAACGCTTTCATGAGAACGTAGCGGGTTTGCGGCAGCGGCCCTTCGCTCGCATCCACGAGCAGCATCACGCCATCCACCAGCTTGAGCGCGCGCTCTACCTCGCCGCCGAAATCGCTGTGGCCGGGCGTATCGACGATGTTGATCTTCACGCCCTGGTAGCGGACGCCGGTGGTCTTCGCCAGGATGGTGATGCCGCGCTCCCGCTCCAGGTCGTTCGAATCGAGCACGCGCTCCGCCACCATTTCGTTGTCGCGGAAGATCCCGCTCTGGTGCAGCATGGCATCCACCAGCGTGGTCTTGCCATGGTCAACGTGGGCTATGATGGCGATGTTGCGGACGTTCTCGATGTGTTCGGCTTCGTGCACCCTTCTATGTTCACACGGCGCTCGTCGCCGATGCTCACCAGCCCAGTTGTCTTATCGGCGTTGATCGGCGTTCATCGGCGGCTAATAATGTGTTCTCACGCCTTCGGATGAGCCTTGTCGTAAACCGCCATCAGCTCCGTAAGCGAAACCTGCGTGTACTTCTGAGTGGTCGAAAGCCGCGCGTGGCCCAGTAGCTCCTGTATGGCCCGCAGGTCCGCCCCGTCGCTCAGCAGATGCGTCGCAAACGCGTGGCGGAAGCTGTGCGGGTGTATGGAGGCATCGCCCGTGAGTGCCGTCGCATAGAGCTTCACGATTCCGCGCGCGCCGCGGTCCGTGAGCCTCCCGCCGCGATGGTTCACGAAAAGCGCCGTCTGGCGTGGCGCCGCCTGCCGCGCGGCCAGATAGCTCTCGATCGCCGAGGCAGCCTTCACGCCGAACGGCACCTGCCGCTCCTTCTTCCCTTTCCCGCGGACCAGGAGCCAGCGCTCCGCTAAATCCAAATCGGCCAGGTTCACGGCCACCAGCTCGCTGATGCGCAGGCCGCAGCCGTAGAGCAGCTCGAAAATGGCCAGGTCGCGCGCCGGAAAAGGCCGCTCCAGGTTGTCTGCGGCCACCTGGTCGATCAGGTTGTTGGTCTGCTCCGCCGTCGGCACGCGTGGCAGCTTCTGCGGCGCTTTCGGGGTGCGAAGCAGCCGCGCCACGTTTGTCTCCACCACGCGCTGAGCCACCAGAAACCGGAACAGCGACCGCACCGCCGCCATCTTCCGCCTCATCGAGACGGCTGCCAGCCGCTGTCGGTACAGGTCACCCAGCCATTCCCTCAGCGCCAGCATGTCCATCTTCTCCACCGCCACCGGCTCCGCGCCAGGCGGCGAAAAGTACTCCACGAACTGGCGAAGGTCGGAACTGTAGGCGCGCAGGGTGTGCGCCGAGACGTTCTCCTGCTTTAGCTGCGCGAGGAAGCGCCCGGCGTGGTCTTTCAGGTCCGGCAAGCGAAGATCAGTTTAACCGATCCGGATGGAGCGGGAGACGGGATTCGAACCCGCGACATCGACCTTGGCAAGGTCGCACTCTACCAACTGAGTTACTCCCGCTGGTGGCTACCATTCTCTCTCCGGGTGGGGAACAGTGTCAAATGAAGTGGGGGCGCGGGCTGCCGGTACCGGAGCAAAGTGGAGTCCCCGATGTGGGGGTGACCATTGATGGTTATGGTACCCTCGATCCGACAAGACCCATTAAAAATGGTTTGGTGAGACTGTCGTATCTGGTTGTTAACACTAAAGTTATGTTACAGAAATCTTGTTGCAACACAGCACCCCAACTGTGCTATATTGGCGTTCCGCCATACTTCCGGTGAGCACAGGCAAATGGCTGTTCTCCACTGCTCGTCTCTGGCGGGAACAACGCTTCGGCAGGATGGGTGTCTATAGAGTTTTCCACAGATGTGGAAAACGTGTGCAAAAGGGGTGCTCAGGGTTTTGGTGCAAAGTATGGATGCATGGGAACTGGTTAAGAATCGTATAGCTTCCAAGCTGAGTGCCGAGGCTTTCCAGAACTGGTTTGGAAGGACGACCCTGCGCGAGTCGCGCGAGGAGACCATCTGGGTCTCCGTCGCCAGCGAGTCCGCCCGACAGTACATCGAAGTGGAATATTCGGGTGCGATTCGCTCCGCGATCCAGGAACTGGGCCTGCCGATTCGCGACGTCGTCTTCGAGACCGCGGCGGCGGCCGGGGCGCTGGGTGGCGGAGGGATGATCGAGCCGGAAGTGGTGTTCCAGAAATCGGGCGTTCAACTGAACCCGCGGTTTACCTTCGATTCGTTCGTGGTCGGTTCATGCAACCAGTTCGCCCACGCCGCGGCCAAGGCCGTCGCCGATAAGCCGGCCCAGCGGTACAACCCGCTCTATATCTATGGCGGCGTCGGAATGGGCAAGACGCACCTGATGCACGCCATCGGCCGTGGTCTCATGAGTAACTTTGGAAGCCTGCGGATCGTGTACACCTCGAGCGAGCGCTTTATGAACGAGATGATCACGAGCATCAAGCTTCAGAAGATGCCGCAGTTTCATCAGCACTACCGCTCGGCCGATGTGCTGCTCATCGACGACGTGCAGATCCTCGGCAAGAAGGAAGCCACGCAGGACGAGTTCTTCTTCACGTTCAATGAGCTCTACGAGAACCAGAAGCAAATTGTAATTTCGAGCGATTCGCCGCCGAAAGAGATCCCTGGATTGCTCGAGCGTTTGCGCTCGCGCTTCGAGTGGGGCCTCCTGGTGGACATTCAGCCACCCGACCTCGAAACCAAGATGGCCATCCTGGACAAGAAGGCCGAGGCCGAGGGTGTAAAGCTCCCCGAGGACGTCCGGGTCTTCATCGCTACCAAGACGAAATCGAACGTCCGCGAGCTCGAGGGCGCACTGGTGAAGTTGATGGCGTACGCCTCCATCACCGGCGAGCCGATCACTCTACCCATGGCGCAGCAGGCGCTAAAGCACCTGGTGCCCAATACGGACCGCCGGGTTAGTATTGAGGCTATCATCCGGGCCGTCGCCGTGAAGTTCAACCTGCCGCCGAGCCAGATCAAGGTCAAGAGCAATCGCAGGGATATCGCCCGTCCCCGGCAGATCGCCATGTACCTCACCAAAGAGCTCACCCAGGCGTCTCTCCCGGAGATTGGCCGGGCTTTTGGAGGCAAGCATCACACCACCGTGCTCCACTCCATCCATAGAATCGAGGAGTTGCGCGTGAAGGATACGGATTTGAACAGGCTCGTCCAGAGCCTACTCGATTCAATCAATTGAGCTTAGTATGTTTTCCACAGAGGGCCTCAAGAACAGCCTTTGGAATGTGTGGAATCCTGGCCTCGGGCACCAGATCACACCGCCCATCCAACGGTTTTCGACATCGGTCTGTAGCGCAGAAGCCGTTGGATTTTGTATAATTTAGAGAGAAACTGACATTTCCACAGCCCCTACTACTGCTATTCTTGTTTTTGATATCGTAGAGAGTCAGTTTCAGACAGCGCACTGCGCCTGCAAGGATAGGAGATCTGAGCCATGGAATTCACGGTCGCCAAGGCGGACCTGGTTCGGGAGCTTAATCTTTCCCAAGGGGTTGTTGAGAAGCGAACGACGATCCCCATTCTCTCAAACGTACTAATCGAAGCTCAGGGTGATCGAGTGCAATTGACCGCCACGGACCTGGAGCTTGGCATGCGGGTTTCCTGTCCCGCAAAGATCTCGAAGGAAGGCGCCGGCACAATGCCCATGCGGCGTCTGCTCGATTATGTGCGTTTGCTTCCGGACGCCGATCTGAACGTGAAGTTTCTGGAGAACGATTGGGCTAGTATCACGTGCGGCCGCTCGCGTACCAGAATCGCTGGAATCTCCCGGGAGAGTTTTCCCGAACTGCCTCAGATGCCTGAAGCGATCGCAGAGATGCCAGCAGGCGCCTTGGCGTCTCTCATCGGAAAAACGATCTTCTCCATCTCTTCCGAAGAGTCGCGGTTTACTCTCAACGGAGCATTGCTTCAACTGAGAGAGCAAGGCATGCTGATGGTCGCAACCGATGGCCACCGTCTTGCCTATGTTGAAACTTGCGCTGACATTCCCGGTATTCATTCGCCCTATCGTGCTTTGCTGCCGCGCAAAGCCATGGGTGAGATTCTGAAGCTCGCCGCCGAGAGCGGTGACTCGTTAGTAAAGTTCGCCGGAGACGAAAACCACTTATTCTTCCAGTTCGGCGAGAGGCTCCTGATTAGCCGTAAGCTTACCGGCACGTTCCCCGACTTCGAGCGCGTCTTGCCTAAGGATCACAAAGCTTTCGTCATCCTCGGCAAGGACGAGATCCGCGCAGCCATCGAGCGTGTGTCGCAGTTCGCCGACGAGCGTTCCCGCGCCATTCGCATGCAGCTTTGTCCAGGTGAGGTCAAGGTATTCTCTTCTATCTCGGAAACCGGAGAGAGCGAAGAGAGCATTCCGGCTGAGTACGGCGGCACGGCGATAGACATCGGTTTCAACGCCCAGTATCTGCTGGAGTTTCTGCGCGCAATCTCCGAAGAGCAAGTCAAGTTCTCATTCAAGGATCCGCATAGCGCCGCTGAAGTCGGCCCGGTCCCAAGTGAAGAGGCTCAACGCGAACTGTACCGATACGTTGTAATGCCAATGAGGATCTGACGGAGCTGTTGGCTGCCGCGTCGTGGACCGGTATTAGAGGTAACATGTCAACCAAGACAACCGATACGCCAAAGCTGAGTGCGGCCGACGCCGTAACAGCGGACGTATACGATTCAAGTAGTATCAAAGTGCTGGAAGGGCTCGAAGCAGTCCGTCTACGGCCCGCGATGTATATCGGCTCGACGGGCGAGGCCGGGCTGCATCACCTGGTCTATGAGGTCGTCGATAACTCAGTCGACGAGGCCCTGGGAGGTTACTGCGACGAAATCAATGTAACTATCAGGAGCGATAACTCGGTTACCGTTGTCGATAACGGTCGTGGCATCCCGGTCGGTATCATGGCTGAGCATGGGATGTCGGCAGCCGAGATCGTCATGACCAAGCTGCACGCCGGCGGTAAGTTCGATACGAAGAGTTACAAAGTTTCCGGGGGTCTGCACGGCGTCGGAGTAAGCTGTGTCAACGCGTTGTCGGAGAGCCTGGATCTTGAAATCTGGTGCGACCATTACACCTGGGTTCAGGAGTATGAGCGCGGGATTCCCAAGGGACGGCTCGAGCGAAAAGGTAAGTGCGGTAGCAAGACCGGGACCAAGATCACCTTCAAGCCCGACCCCACCATCATGGTGGCCACCGAGTTCAGCTTCGACACGCTCTCGCAGCGGCTGCGCGAGTTGGCCTTCCTGAACAAAGGCCTCAAGATCACGCTGACCGATGAGCGCGTGGACCCGCCCAAAGCCCACGAGTTCTTCTACAGCGGCGGCATCGCGGAATTCATCAGGCATCTGAACAAGGGCAAGAACGTCCTGCACGATAAGCCCATTCACATCGAAGGCACGCGCGAGCTGGCCAACGGTGTGCTCACGATGGACATCGCCTTCCAGTACAACGACGGCTATAGCGAGAATGTTTTCAGCTTCGCCAATAACATCAACACCGTCGATGGCGGCGCGCACCTCACCGGCTTCCGCAGTGCATTAACCCGCGTCATCAACACCTACGGCCAGAGCGCCGGCCTGTTCAAAGACGTGAAGGAGAATCTGACTGGCGACGACGTGCGCGAGGGTTTGACCGCCGTGGTCAGCGTCAAGCTCCCTCAGCCGCAATTCGAAGGCCAGACCAAGGGCAAGCTCAATAGCGACATCAGCGGCTACGTCACGCAGTTCGTTTACGAGAAAGCCGGTGAGTTCTTCGACAAGAATCCTTCGGTGATGAAGAAGGTGGTCGGCAAGGCCATCGACGCGTCGCGTGCGCGCGAGGCGGCCCGCAAAGCGCGGGATCTCACACGGCGCAAGGGCGCTCTCGATTCTGGCGGCCTGCCCGGCAAGCTGGCCGATTGCCAGGAGAAGGACCCGGAGCGTTGCGAGCTGTTCCTGGTGGAGGGCGAATCGGCCGGCGGCACCGCGAAGATGGGCCGCGACCGGCGCTACCAGGCCATCCTGCCGCTCAAGGGCAAGATCCTGAATGTCGAGAAAGCCCGCACCGACAAAATGCTCAGCCACGAAGAAATTCGTGCCATGATCACCGCGCTCGGCACGGGCATCCGCGAGGATTTCGACGTCACCCGCCTGCGCTACTCGAAGATCATCATCATGACCGACGCCGACGTGGACGGCTCGCACATCCGCACCCTGCTGCTGACGTTCTTTTACCGCCAGATGGGCGAGTTGATCCAGCGCGGCAACGTGTATGTAGCGCAGCCGCCGCTCTACCGCATCAAGAAAGGCCGCCAGGAGCGATACATCAAGGACGAGAAGGAGTTCGTCCGGGAGATCCTGCGACGCGCCACCGAGAACGTTGCCGTCAACTTCGGCTCGAACGGAAGCGGTCCGGCCGGCCGCATCGAGGGCGCCGAACTGCGCGCCTTCCTCAATTCGCTGGACGAATACCAGCAGGTCTTCCACCGCGTGGAGCGCAAGGTCCGCGACCCGCGCGTGGCGGAGATCCTGGCGCGGCCTGAGCTGAAGCTCGACTCAAAGGCCGATTTCGCCGTCCAGGAGAACCTGGCACCCGTCGCCGAGGCCCTCCAGGCCATCAAGCTCAACCCCGACCTGAAGCGCGACGAGGAGCATTCGTCCTGGTCGGTCAGCTATCACGATTCGGCCAGCGCCGAGCGTATCATCGACATCCAGCTCGCCGCGTTGCCCGAATACCGCCGCCTGCGAACCCTGGCCAAGCAGATCGCGCGCTACAATCAACCGCCGTTTGTGGTGGTCAAGGACTCGAGCCGCGAACCGCGCGCCGATTGGCGCGAGTTGCTCGAATACGTCAAATCCGAAGGCATGCGCGACGCCCAGGTCCAGCGCTACAAGGGCCTCGGCGAGATGAACGCCGAGCAGTTGTGGGACACCACCATGAACGCCGAGAAGCGCACGCTCCTGCAGGTGCGCTCGGAAGACGCCGTCGAAGCCAACGAGATCTTCACCACCCTGATGGGCGAAGACGTCGAGAACCGCCGCAAGTTCATCGAAGAGAACGCGCTCGACGTGCGCAATCTGGACGTGTAGGCGGGCCTGGGCGCCTTAAGGTTGAATCGAACCGCCTCCGCAGGCATCCATCCAATTGATGCGGTTCCTCTGGGGCTGTCTGCTCGGTGGAGTACTCGCCTGCGCCGCACCTCCGCCCCCGCTCGCCTGCACCAAGGACACCCGCGGCCAGTTCTGGCCCCAGGAGGCCAACGCCAATCGCCGCGCGGCCGTCCAGGCGATGCGCTCGAACGAAGTCTACCTGTGCGGCTTCACCCATCGCCATTACGTCTGGGAGCCGTTTTCCGTGAACTGGGACACGCTCGACGCCGGCGAGGCCCATCCCAAGCCCGGCCCCGATCCCAAGCCAGCGCCGAAACCGGTCGCCCCCGCCGAACAAGCCAGCGTCCACTGACGGCAGCCCCGCATCGGCACTGGAGAGTTCGAGCGGAGCTATGATGAGCGGTGGTGAGAACCTTCGGCCTGAGCGGACTCTGCGGTGCACTGGTTCTGTCGAGTGCTCTGGGTGCGCCCGCGGAAGAGAAGCGCCTCAGCAGCGTGGCAGAATACCGGAAATTCATTGACCCGTTGCTGCAGGCAAAGGATTTCGGCACTCATTATTACGACGACGGAGCGGCCGACGCAACTGTGCTGTTCCCGCAATCAGAGGCGACTCCCTGGCGGAGACCTCGCGATCCGGTGATTGCGCTAATCCGGCTCGGCCCGAAGAGTTTTCCGCTGTTGATCGACTGCCTTAGTGATGGACGCCTGACGAACGTCGAGTTTGATGGAAATACGACGACCAGGCGAATGAAGGTTCCCGTAGGATACGTTTGCCTCGATATTCTCATGGGATCAACGAGGGGGCGTCCAGTCTCTGAACCCGATTGTTCCGACGATGGCCTCGGGGCGTGCATGAACTATGGGTATTATTTCAGACCCGACGATTACGAGCACTGCGTAGAGCGCCTGCTCACCTGTAACTTACGTCCATGGGTCGGTGTGGTCCAACAGAACTGGAAGAGGCAGTTCCTCCAGGGCCGACTGCATTTCCACAACCCCTATGACGACGCGGAGCTCGACGAATACCGAGAGTTTAGAACCCCGCGGAAGTAGTCCCGCCGAACAAGCCAGCGTCCTCCGGCGGCAGCCCCGGCAGTCCTATACGTTCTAAGGTTGAATCGGACAAGTTCTCCAGGCATGATCCCAGTTGATGCGTATCCTGTGGGTCTGCCTGGTCACCGTAGCACTCGCCTTCGCCGCACCTCCGCCTCCGTCGGCCTGCACCCAGGACACCCACGGCCAGTTCTGGCCCCAAGAGGCCAACGCGAATCGGAGCGCGGCTATGGAGCTGATGCGCTCCGGCGAAGTCTACCTGTGCGGCGTCACCCGTCGCGGGTACGTCTGGCAGCCGCTCTCCGTGAACTGGGACGCGCTCAAGGCTGAGCCTCATCCGAAGGCCGGCGCCAAACCCAAGCCCGCTCCGAGGCCGGATGCCGCCGCCGAACAGGCCAGCGCGCACTGAGGGAGGCGGCCGATGCGTGTCCTCTGGGTCTGCCTGCTCGCCGCGGCGCTCGCGTTTGGCGCGCATCCGCCCCGCTCGGCCTGCTCGAAACACACGCGCGGCCGCCTGTGGCCGGAGGAAGCCAACGCGAATCGCCGCACAGCCATCGAGCTGATGCGCTCCGGCCCAGTCTACCTGTGCACCTACGGCTTGCTGCGGTACCGCTGGCAGCCGCTGGCCGTCAATCTGAAGACGCTCGAAGAAGACCACCCGCAGCCCCAGGACGATGCCGCCGGCGGCAAGCCCCAGCCTACCGCTTCATCAGCTCCAGCACCGCCGCGGTCGTCGCCATAATCCCCGTCCGCAGCGCCGGCTCGGCCTCCGGGTAGAAAAGGCTCGAATGCAGCGACGGCAGCGGCTTGCCGGTTCGCAGGCTCTCCGCCAGTTTCGCCGGGTCCGCCGCGCCCAGGAAGAACATGCAGGTCGGGATCTGCCGCCCCGCCAGGCCAAACAGCCCGAAGTCTTCGCTCACCATCAGCGGCTCGGCCTCCACCACGTTCCCTTCGCCCAGCGCCGCCGCGAACGCACCCCGCAGCCGCGCCGCCAGCTTCGGATCGTTGTAGGTGACGGGCGTCGTCTCCGCCTCGCTCACCTTCACGATGGGCGCGCGGTCCTCCGGCACGCCCGCCGCGAGCGCCACGCCCCGCGCCGTCCGCTCGATGGCCGCCAGAATGGTCCGCCGCACGTTGTCGCTGTAGCACCGCGTAGTGAGCTGCAGCACCACCTCGTCCGGAATGATGTTGTGCTTCGAGCCGCCGTGTATCGAGCCCACCGTCACCACCGCGGGCTGCTGCGGCGGAAGCTGCCGGCTGACGATGGTCTGAATCGCCAGGATGAACTGCGCCGCCATGACCACAGGATCTTTCGTCAGCTCCGGCCGTGCGCCATGCCCGCCCACCCCGCGAATGGTCACATCGACCGATGTCGAGCTCGCCAGCAGCGGCCCGCCCACCACCGCCACCTTCCCGGCTTCGACCGAGGGCTCGTCGTGCAACGCAATCGCGTAATCCGGCCTCGCGAGCCGCGAGTAGAGATCGCCGGCCAGCATCGCGCGCGCGCCGCCCACCGTCTCCTCGGCCGGCTGCCCGATCAGCATCAGCGTGCCGCTCCATCGGTCTTTCAGTTTCGCCAGCAGCCGCGCCGTGCCCAGGAAGGACGTCATGTGCAGGTCGTGCCCGCAGGCGTGCATCACGCCCGCGTTCTGGCTCGCGAACGGCAGGCCAGTCCTCTCTTCGATGGGCAGCGCGTCCATCTCCGTGCGCACCAGAACCACCGGCCCAGCGCCGTTCCGCAGGATTGCGGCGATGCCGAGAGCGGCCGAGCCGTCCGCGTACTTGCCGATATGTTCGGTGACCGTGTAGCCGGCCTGGCGCAGCTCTCCCGCCAGAAACGCAGAAGTGCGCTGCTCGTGCCGCGACAACTCGGGATGCGCGTGTAAGTCCCTGTAAGTGGCCAGCAGCGACGGCAACTCCTGCTCCACCTGAGGCCGCAAATCGTCCGCCGCCGCGGCCAGCGCGGGCGCGAAAGCCGCCAGACAAAGCACTCCGAGAGTTCTCAAAACAGCCCCCTTTTTCCGATGCCGCCAGTATGGCGCACCCGCCCGATTCCGCCGGCTGACTGGCGCACAAACTACTCCAGCCCGCGCCACAATCGCGTCTCCGTGAGGTTGAGCTTCGACGCTCCGGCGACGTGCTCGCCGCGCTTCAGGGCAAACCAGCGCCCCTGCCCGTCCGCGTAGAACTCCACCGGCTCTCCATCAAGGGTCGCGTAATTCACACGTACAGCCGCTTTACCCGCGTCCGAATTCCGCACAGAATATCGTACGAGATCGTCCCCGCCGTCCGCGCCATCTGCTGCGCGTTGATCGAGGCCTCACCCTCCGAACCCAGCAGCGTCACCGCGTCCCCAGCGCCGATCGACGGGCATTCCGTCAGGTCGATCGTCGTCAGGTCCATCGACACCGCGCCCAGGATCGGCGCCAGCCGGCCGCCCGCGATCGCGTGGCCGCGGTTCGAGAGCCGGTGCGAGAGGCCGTCCGCGTATCCCACCGCCAGCACGCCGATCCGCATGGCGTGCGGCGCGCGGAACATCCCGCCGTATCCGATCAGCGCGCCCTCGGGAACGTTCTTCGCCTCGAGCACGCTCGCCTTCCACGCCAGCGCAGGCTCCACGTCGAGCACCCGCTGCGGCGCCGCTCCACGCGCACCGGCGAAGTATCCGTAGAGCAGGTGTCCCGGCCGGACCATGTTGTACCACGCGTCGCGGCGGCCGTAGGCGATCGCGTTCGTGCTCGAAATGTGCCGGAATCGCGGCGCGATGCCCTCCTCAGCCAGCGCCCGGCAAAGGCCGTCGAAGGTGCGGTTCTGCTGTTCGGTCTGCGCCTTCGTATAGTCCGCCGAAGATGCCAGGTGCGACATCAGCCCTTCCAGGTCCAGGTGCCCGGCGGCGCGCACGGCGGCGGCGATCTCCCGCGCTCCCGCCAGCGTTCCCAGCCGTCCCATTCCGGTGTCCACTTTCAGGTGATACGCCAGGCGTACGCCGCGGCCGGCCGCAAAGCTTTCCATCGCGCTCAGGTCGTCGAGCGAGAGAATCACCGGCGTGAGTCCCGATTCAATCAGCGCGGGCCGTGCGAAGGGTTGGCAATCCGCCATCACCAGAATGCGCGCCGCGATCCCCGCCTGCCGCAGGGCGACGCCTTCCTCGGCCGAGCTCACCGCCAGCCACCACGCGCCCTCCGCCTCCAGCGTTCGCGACACCTCCACCGCGCCGTGCCCGTAGGCATCGGCCTTCACCACGCATACCGTTTCCACCCCCGGCCCCACCGCCGCACGCACCGCGCGATAGTTCTCGGCGATCCGCCGCCGCGAGATCTCCACCCACGAACGATACGGTGCTGCTTTCATTTCTTCCCACCCGCAAGCGACCGCAGCAAATCCTCGTAAGCCGTCGTCACCGCGTCCCAACTGTAGCGCTCCGCCACCCGCGCCACGGCCCGCGCGCGCCAAGCCTCCCGTTCATTCTCCGACATTTCGAGCGCCTCCTGAAGCTTGCGCCCCAGGCTTTCGCGATCGAACGGAATGCCGGCGCCTCCCGCCACCTCGGCGTTTTCCGGAGTGTCCAGGTAGAGCACCAGCGCCCCGCGCCCCATGGCTTCGATCAGCGCCGGGTGCGTCCCGCCGACTTCGGTGGCGTGTATGTACGCGAAGCATCGCGACTGCAGCTCGTGATACCCATCGCCGTAAATCGCGCCGGGCATCGTCACGCGCGGGTCGCCCGTATCGCGCACGCGTGAGATGTAGGATTCGGCGTACGGCGCATCGCCCACCAGCGCCAGTTTCATGTCCGTCGCGATCCCCTCGAAGGCTTCCCGTACCAGCAGCGCGTTGTTCTCCGGCTCCATGCGGCTCACATAGAGGAAGTAGCGGCCCGCTTCCAGGCCCAGCCGCTCCAGCGTTCCGGCCGCAGCCGCTTTGCCGGTCTCGGCGCCGTAGGGAATGAAGTGCGTCCGCTTGCCGTAGCACTTCTGGTAGTATTCCGCGATCTTCGCCGCGTCGCTCACCACCGCGTTCGGGCACACCGTGGCCAGCCGCTCGGAGATCAGGTACCACGTGCGGGCCAGCCAGTTCCACTTCTTCCGCTTGCGCTCCAGCCCGTCCACGTTCAGCGCCACCGGCACGCCGGCCAGGCGCGGCATCCACGTGAAGACGGCGTTGGCCGCGTTGCAGTAAAGCGCGGCGTCGGTACGGTGGCCCAGCAGGTGGAGCGTCGAAAGAAACGTGTGCGCCACCGTGTCGAAGTACTTGTGGCGGATCGTGGGAAGGTAGCGCAGCCGCACGCCCCGGTAGCAGGCCGCCGTAGGACGCTGCCGCGTGTATACGACGACATCGTGCCCGCGTGCGGCCAGGCGCGTCGAAAGCTCCTCGGCAAACGTCTCGAACCCGCCGTAGCAGGCCGGGATGCCGCGGGTCCCCAGGATGGCGATTCTCACAGAGTCTCAGGATAGCGTGCGGGGCGCGCCTCTGGCCCGCTCGTACCCTGCGCTGAATGCCGCTTTGGATCAGTACTCGAACAGCTCGGCGCTCGATGTGGCTTGATACGCCCGCATCCGCTTCCCGAGTTTCGGCGCCGGCCTGCTGACGGGCTCGTACTGGAACCACGTGGCGATGTAATCGTCCGTGACGCGCCGCCGCTGCATGATCTCGCGCCGCTTCGCCACGATGCGCTTCCGGTTCTTCAACAGGAACCAGAACGCCGTGAGCGAACTCTGCTCCCGCACCATGCAGCAGGCCACCACCACCAGGTCGCGCGCGGTGATCGACGCCCAGTTCCGCTTGTAAAGGTCGCCGGTCATGTTCTTGATGCGCATCAGGAACCGGTTCTTCACCGAGTGCATGTTGATGGCGGCGGGCAGTGCGCGCCGGTTCCCCGGAAGCACGCTGCGTACGTGATAGCCCCGCGCGTGCGGCGTATAAAGGCATCGCCAGCCCATCAACTGCGCCCGCCAGGCCACGTCGGCGTCCTCGCGGTAAACGAAGAAGTCCGGATCGAAGAACTCACGGTCGATCGAAACGTCGTCGATCATCGTCCGCCGGTACAGCGCCGCCGCCGCCGTCGCCCCGAATACGTACTCGACCTTCAGATAGTGGCCGTTGTCCACTTCCCGGCTGCCACGGTCCAGATGCCGCAGCATCGGCGTAAAATACATCCCCGTCGAATCCACCAGCGGCCCTTCGGGCAGCGTGAAGTTCGACCGCATGGTCAGCAGCTTCCCGCAAACCGTGCCCACCTTCGGGTCGGCGCGCCCGGCTTCGGCCAGAGCTTCGATGAAATTGGGGCTGAGCAGCACGTCCGGATTGAGCGCCAGAACCCAGTCTCCGCGGGAGAGGTTCATGGCCTGGTTCTGCGCGGCGGCGAACCCGATATTGGTCTCGTTGAACACCAGGCGACAGCGGTCCTCGAACTGTTCCAGGATCCCCTGCGTGCCATCGGTAGAGGCGTTATCGATGACCACCACTTCCTTACAGGGGTAACCCTGAGCGAGCACGGACTGGAGACACCGCTTGATGAATCGCCCGCTGTTGTAGGTAACGATCGTTACCGATACGAGTTCATTTTGGCTCATAAGAAGTGAACGTGAGCGCCAACAGCTAGTCTGCCGCTCCCTATCGTGCCACCAGGGGCGGCCAGATATGTGAACTCTTACGCCTGCCGGTAAAAAGGAATAGTCCGGCCAGCCGCATTATCCTAACATATGCAAAAGTTGCTTCCAAGTGACCTTCCCGGAACGGGGCAAGAGCCGCTCGAAGAAATGCACCCAGCACTAGAGACGAGTACACGATAGCTCCTTCGCCAGCGGCGAAGTGCTTCCGAGCATACACCAGAAGGTTACCATACCAGTACCCGTCCCTTGTGGCCCGTTGCAATTGACCGACCGAATGGGCTCCGCTGTGTTTTGCAACAGTCAGCGGCGTGTAGCGCATCGTGAATCCCGCCGCCGCCGCGCGCCGCGCGAAATCCACATCTTCGAACCAGACCGGGTAAAACGCCTCGTCAAACCCGCCAAGCTGCCGCCACACTTCCCGGCGGATCATCAGCAGCGCGCCCGGCGGCTGCTCCACCGTGGCTTCCTTATCTGGATCGAAATCGAAACACCGGTATCGCCGGTTAACCGGGTTTCCCGGCCACAGGCGGTTGATTCCCAGGACTTCGAACGCCAGCGTCATCGGCGTGGGAAACCGCCGGACCATGAATCCCGCCTGCGGCCTTCCGTCGCCGCCCAGCAGCTTGGCCCCCGCCGCCGCCACCCCTTCGCGAGCGCACTCGTTAGCCAGCGCGTCCAGGCCCGACACCAGTTCCACGTCCGGGTTCAGCAGCAGCGCCAGCTCGCAATCGAGCGCGCCGATGCCTTGGTTTGCCGCCGCGGCGAATCCCCTGTTCCAAGGGTTCGCGATGAGCTTCACCCCCGGCCGGCTCGCCACCTCGCGGCACGTGCCGTCGGTTGACGCGTTATCTACCACCAAGGTCTCGACGCCCGGGGGCAGCGAATCCAGGCACCGCCCGATCTCCCGTTCCGAATTGTACGCGACCACGACAATGCCGATTCGGTTCATGAGTAGATATCAGGTGAGCGCGAAATAGAACCGCCAATACAGGTCGAAACCGCCGCTGCGCTGTAGGCGCAGGATCTCCGCCTCGCTCTCTTTGAGGATCTCGGAAAGCCTCGCTCCGCCGTCCGCAGCGGCCTCGCGGCGCAAAGAGCCGAACTGCGCCAGTCCTTCGAGCTTTCCCCTCAGGAACGGCAGCAGCCGCCCGTGCCGCAGAGCCACGCCCCCCCACAGCGTCTGCCCCACCAGGATCGGCCAGCCGTAGCGCAGTAGATCGCGCCGCGCGTAATGCTTCGCCACCAGCAGCACCTGATTCCGCGCGATCCGCCTGACCACGTCCCCGTGCCATCGTCCTAGCGTCGCGCTGCCCTGGTGCACGGCCACCGCGGCGGGAACGTACTTTCCGAAATAGCCCAACTGCGCCGCCCGTAGGCAGAAATCGACGTCCTCTAAGTACGATTCAAAGCGCTCGTCCAAGGGGCCGACGTTGTCGAACAGCTCCCTCCGGAACACAGCCGCCGTGAACGGAGCGAAACGAATACGCGCCGGGCCGTTCCAAAGCGAGCCGTCCGCCCGGCCATTGCCCGCTCGCCACGCGCAGCCGCCCCGCGAGAGTTCATCGTACGCCCCATCGAGGACGCCGGGTTCTGCCGCGCTCACCAGCTTCCCCGCCGCGAACCATACCTGCGGCTCCCCGAGCGCTCCCACCAGCCGTTCGAGCCAGGTCGCAGCCGGTTCCACGTCGTTGTTCACCACGGCCACTAGCTCCGTGGCGGTCTCCGCGATCCCGCGATTCACGGCCGCGCTGAAGCCCGCGTTGCGGCCCATTTCGACGACGCGCGCACCCGCCTGCCGCGCCGCCTCCGCCGAGCCGTCCTGGGAGCCATTGTCCACCACCAGGATCTCCGCCGCCGGGTAACTTTGCGCGTGCAGTTGCCGCACCACCCGCTCGACCAGGTCGCGGCGGTTCCAGTTCGGGATGACAACCGTGACGTCCGGCATCGCAGGCCCGTTCATTCTAACATTGGCCGATTTTTGGCGCGAACGACTTTTTCGCCTCTTGCCGCGTCCTACCAATGACGGCCTGCCGGCTCAGCGCCTCGCGGCCAATCGCTTATTATGGTACCTGTCATGAAGCCGACTATCGCTCTGCTGTGTTCGACGCTCGCCCTTGCCTTCGCGGCGCCGCCGAAGCCCGATCTGGCGCAGGTCCACAAGGTGTACCTCCTGCCGATGACCAACGGAATGGACCAGTACCTGGCCAACCGGCTCACGACCATGGGCGTTTTTCAGGTGGTGACGGATCCGAAGAAGGCCGACGCGGTCTTCACCGACCACCTCGGCGAGACGTTCGAAGCTCTCGAGTCCGAGTGGTTTCCGGAGCCGACGCCCACGCCGACGCCAACGCGAGCACCCGCGGCGGAAAAACCCCCATCGGACCCCCCACAGCAGGCCGAGAAAGCCGATATGCACGGGAGTGACAGGCAGCCGCTAACGACGTTCCATCGGACCAAGGGGACGCTCTTTCTGGTGGACGCGCGTTCCCGTCTGGTGCTCTGGTCCGTCTACGCGCAGCCGAAGGATACTTCGGCCGTCCAACTGGACCGCACCGCCACCCACATCGCCAGCCGCATTCAACAGGATTTGAAAGGCCACTAGCCGGGCTTTCGGAAGCGCAACCAGAAATACTGGCTACCCTGGCCCTCGTGGGATTCCAGCACGAACCCCCAATCGGACGCCAGGTTCTGCGCTTCCTGGAGCGTGACGGGAACGCCATTCCATGTGTCGTACCCGCCGTCCTGTGCCTGCTCGCCCCCCTGAACCTGAAACTTGAAGAGCGATCCCGGCCGTAGGACGCGGTACACTTCGCGGCAGTAGGAGCGAATCACGTCCAGCGAGGGAATGTGCTGGAACACGATAAACGAGAAGGCGAAGTCGATCGATTCGGAGGCTAGCGGCGCAAGCGTGGCGCCATCGCCCAGGACAAGCGTGACGTTCGGAAAGTCCGCCAGGTTCCTTCGCGCGCGTTCGATCATTTCATCGCTCACATCGACGGCAGTCACCTGGCCAAAAATCCGCGCCAGCATGAGAGTCATGCGGCCAACCCCGCAACCGATCTCGAGCATGTGGAGTTCGCGGGGCGACCTGCTTCCGCCGCAGATGCGCCGCATATCCGGCATGAACTCGTTGGCCGCGTTGATCTCGCCGGAGCGAAAGAACTGGCGTTCGTCCCATTCCAGGGTGGCGTTCTGGACGTAATGCTCGGCGTTTTCGCGAGCCCTTGCGTTCCAGTCGGCCCGCATTTGCTGTGCGCCCAATGTTTCGTCCATCAGCTTGATTGTAACCCGCCCTCCCCACCGCGTCAGGCGAAGAACTCAAAAAGAGATGCTACAACCAGAAGCGGCAGGACCGCCGCGTAAATCCACAGCACATCGATCAGTGCTTGCCGCGGAAGTCGCAGGCTATAAGGCCGTATCATGGGACCGCTATACGGGAGATTCCAACCGAAATATGGCCCTACCATGGCCAGGCCGACGCTAATGCCCGCACCAACCGCCAGAATGTACGGCGCCGATTGCAGCAGCACCGCAATAAGGTAGTAGCTCGCCGAAGCGGCGCTGGCCAGGCGGCTGCGATGCGCGCCGTCCACGGAGACAATGCCGCCCACCCATCCGTGGTAGAACGCGATCCCCGCGGGGATCACCACGCCTGGGCCGGCGACGGTGCCGCCAACCGAAGCCATCAGATTTCCCGCGGCATCGAGCAACGCTGCCTTCGCTTTCGCGCCCCGGCCGAAGGAGACGAGGATCGCGGACCCTTGTGCGCGATTCACAAGCCCGTCCCGCTGACCCAGCGCAAACGAGTTCCCCGCGTGCACCATCCCGAGGCCGGCCAGCAAGCCCGAAACCTGCGCCAGCGCGGCGATGGCGATTCCGACTCGCGCCCTGACCATCGCCAGATAGATGCGGTGCAGCATTTCAAACCTTCGCCGTAGCCGTCTCTCGAACCAAGGTGCGGCCGCGCTTCTCCGCCAGCGCTTCGCGATAGCTCTCCACCAGTCTCCCGGTAGCCGTGCGGATGTCCCAGTTGGTTTCCACCTCGCGGCGGGCCCGCTCTGCCATCGCGATTGCCTTCTCGGAGTGCGTGAACAAATCGACGATCTTGGCGGCGAACTCAGCCGGATCGTCAGCCAGCGCACACAGGTCGCCGTCGGTCCGCGTCAGTCCCTCTGCTCCTAATCCGGTGGAGACGGCCGGAATCCCGGCGGCGAACGCCTCCAGCAGCTTGACCCGGACGCCGGATCCGCTCAGCACCGGGCACACGAACACCGAATATCGCCCCAAGGGCTCCGCCACATCTTCCACCGCGCCCCGCAGCTCGATCGCCGGCGATTCTGGCAGGCGCCGGGGGGCCGGCATTTCCGAGCCAACCACCACGAGCCGGGCCGGCGGGCACTCCGCCAGCACTCGCGGCAGCACGTGTTCGGCGAACCAACGGAGCGCGGCGAGATTCGGGGGGTGGCGAAAGCTGCCGAGAAACAGCATGGTGAATGGCTCCCGCCCGCCGGCGCGGAAGCGGAAGTTCCGCGTGTCGATCGCCGCGCGCAACCCCGGTTGAATCCTGCTTTCGAGCTTCGGCAGGAACGACGCCAGAACCTCTCTGTTCTCGCGGGTGCACACCTGTATGCGATCCATCCGCGGCAGGATCCCGAGCTCGTACCGCAAGGCGCGCAGATACTCGAAGCCGGCCTTCAGCTTCACCAGGCCGCGCTCGGCCCCGAGGCCTCGGGCGATCGATTGAAAGTAGATATCGTGCTCGAATAGCACGCTGGCAATTCTTCGATACTCGCCGGCGTACTGCGCCATCTGCGTGTAGTCGAGCTGCACCACATCGACGCGGCGCGTGTAGATCTGGCGGTGTATGAGCCACCGTAGATCGTCGCTCGCGAACTCGCGCACCGCGTACGGTTCGGGCGAACCCAACCGCTTCGCCGGTTGCCGCCGCACCACAAACTCCGCCGACGCGCAGAGCCCCGCCACGTCCCGCTGGGCTTCGCGCTCGCTGGCGTCTTCGAGCATCGCTACCAGGTGCAGGTCCGTCAGCCGGGCCAGCTCGCGGACCGTCGCGTTCATGAACACGGCTCCGCCGTGAATCGGGGGCGAAAGCGGATAAGGGGACACGAACAAAACGGACGGCTTCTCGGGGGCGCCCGAAGACGGCTCGATCTCGAAGCGGTCGCGGAAGTAGCCGCCCAGCGGCCGTAGAAACGCTTCGGTGTCCGAAATCGCCGCCATCCGCCGCGCGCGCCAGCGCGAACCGAGCGCCTGCGGAAGCTGTAGGAATGCGCGCCAGATGCCCGCGGCGCTGGTCCGCAGCGGAGAGTCGCCGGCGATTGCGCTCGCAAGAGAACCCGCCGCGGCGAAGGCGAAGTGAGCGGCCAGTTTGTGCCACTCGTGTATGTTCTTCCAGGCGAAAAGGACGAAGTTCTTCTGGTAGACCGCCGCGATGCGTTGCGCCGTGAAGTGCTTGCCGATGGTGCCGCGGTGCTCGTGTATGACTCTGCTGCGTGGCTGGTAGAGGACCTGCCATCCGCGCTTCCAGGCCCGGAAGCCGAGGTCGGCGTCTTCCAGGTAGAACGGCGCCAGCAACGGGTCGAAGCCGCCGAGTTCCAGGAACTTGTTCCGGTCGAAGGCGCACGAGCCGCCTCCGCCGTAGAAGCACGGGTAGAGCTCCTGCACGCCATCGTCTACGCGGTGGCCCAGCCGCAGCCCGCCATCGCTCCACCAACCCTGGGTCAGCCCGGTCTCCTCGCGCCTGCGGCTCGGATCGGCGAAGGAGATCTGGCAGGAGACCGCGAAGACACTCTCATTGCGGAAGCCGGCGAGGAGCGGCGCCAGGAAATCCGGCTCCACGCGCATGTCCGTGTTCAGCAGCACCACGACGCCGTTTCTTGCGGCGCGCACGCCGGCGTTGGAGCCCTCGCCGAATCCAAGGTTGCGTTCGAGCGCCACGAGCCGGACTTCGGGGAACCGCTCGCGGAGGAACGCCGCGCTGCCGTCGCTCGATCCGTTATCGACTACGACGATTTCGCTGGCTGGGTTGCCGGCCAGTGCGGCGATCACGGAAGGCAGGTACTTCTCGAGGAGGTCGCGCCCGTTCCAGTTGGGGATGACCACCGAGGCCGCAGTAACGTCCGGCAGCCTGCCGGCGCCGGCCCTGCGCCTCCCGAACAGGAACCAGAGAGCGTCCCCGATGGCAAGCGCCGCCGCGGCCAGGGCCAGGACCGCCGGAGAAAGGATAACCAACGGGAGGCGCAGCAGGAACCGGATGAGTCTCCTCATCTCACTCGCCGTTCAGCTTGGGACCGATTCTAAGAAACTTGGCGAGTTTCATCCAACGCGAGGCCGCGATGCGATCGATCTTTTCCTGCAGGCCCAGCGCCCAGGCTGTTCGCTCTTCCACCGTCTTCTCGGCGGCGTGCAGCAGATCGATGCAATGCAGCAGCTCTTTGCCCTTGGCGTCAACCTCGGCGCCCAGGTCCTGCGCCCAGCGATTCTTGCCGTCAACTTCAGTCTGAAGCTCGGCAATGCGGGCGGAGGCGGCGGCAAGCTGGCTGTCGAGATCGCTCGACCAGCGATGGGCCTGCTCGAGTTCGGTCTCCTGCACCCGAAACAGATCCACCATCTTTTGTTTGTCGGCGCGGAGCTGCTCGACGTCGATTTCAAGCTTGCCGATGTGGATCTCGCGCTCCCGGAGAACGTTGCCCGTCGCCGGATGGTAAACGAACGGCGTCGGCGCCGGGAGCGGCGACAAGGAGCAAACGGCCAGGAAGAAACTGGCTTCGCGGGGATCGGGGGAACGGCCGGCCTCGAGTAGCTCAGGCTGGCCAGGGCCGTCCGTACAGGCTTCGAAGGCGATCCCCGCCACGTGGTTCTGCAGATAGAGATGGACGTTCGGAAACACGGCTTGAAGCGCCGACTGAAACTCGTCGAAGCCGAACTCGTGCGTGTGAAACGGGTTCGGTCCCATCAGGCGGCGGAATTCGGCATAGGTGTCGCGGTTCGGCGTCGAGACAACGAGCGCGCCGCCGGGAGCGAGCACGCGCCGCGTCTCCCTGAGGAACCCCTGCCAGTCCTCCAGGTGCTCGATCACTTCGAAGGCGACAACCAGGTCGAAGCTCGAGTCCGCGACGGGCATGGCCGAGCAGGATCCTTCGAGAAACTGCGCGTTCTGGGCGCCGTAATGCTCGCGGGCATAGGCTACGGCCTCCGGCGCCACGTCAACCCCGGTGACGCTCAGAGCCCGTTTGGCGAGCACGGCGCTCCCGTATCCGGTGCCGCAGCCGGCATCGAGCACCCGCTTTCCCGCGGTCAGACGGGCCGCAAACGCATAGCGGGAGAAATGTTCGTTCCAGAGGTCGGGATCCACCTGCCCGGGGACGACGCGTTCGCCGGTGAACTCAATCAAGGATTCGCCTCCGCTCGAGCCGCCGGTCCCGACAGCCTTGTGTTCAACTCGATCCGGCATGGGACGCGCGTGTAGCCATAGACCTGATTTGCTCCGGAGGCCATCTGCACCGTGATGGCGTTGTCGATCCAGTCGCACATGGCGGAAGCTTCAAACACGCCATCGGCCAGTGCCGGCGAGAACGAGAAGTTGGAGGGGTAGAGCTCCGGCAGGTTCATGTGAAAGTTGACCGCGAGAACGTCGCCCGGTCTCAACTCCGGCAATTCCATATTCTCGCGCGCCGTGTCCGTCCCTGAGAAATCGATGCCCAGGTGGTTGCGCAGCACGAAGCCGGCGATGGGCCTCCGGATCGCGGAATCGGCGCGAGCGGAGATGCGAACGATGACTTGCGACCCGGGCTGTAGCAGGGCTACCGGGTCGCCCCTTTCGTCGAGCAATGCGATTCCGGTCACGTGGGCGCGGCCGTCCCCGAACCTATGGTCGATGTTCGGGAGGCGGTCAACCGGCGCCGGCGTGGGGAGCGCATCCGCCGGGTCCAATGAGCGGCGGGTCTGGACGTAGGCGGCGTCCTTCCTGGCCATGGCGTCGAGATATTTGGCAACCACCGTTTCCGTGTCGCCCAGCTCGCGAACTGTCCCGTGGTCGAGCCAAACCGTGCGGTCGCCAATGGCGGCCAGATCGCCGACGGCGTGCGTGACCAGAACGATGGTGACGCCTCTGGAGCGCAGTTCATGGACCTTGCGCATGCATTTTTGCCGAAAATAGACGTCGCCCACCGCCAGGGCCTCGTCCACCAGGAGAATCTCCGGGTCGGCATGTATGGCGACGGCAAACGCCAGCCGCACCACCATCCCACTCGAATAAGTTTTAAGCGGCCGGTCCATAAACTCGCCGATTTCGGCGAACTCTTCGATCTGTGGGAACCGTGCGTCGATTTCGCGGCCCGAAAATCCGGAAATGGCGCCGTTGAGGCGGACATTGTCGCGTCCGGTGAACTCGATGTCGAAGCCCGCGCCGAGTTCGAGCAGAGCGGCCACGCGGCCGGTGACGGTCAGCGACCCGGACGTGGGCTGCGAAATTCCCGCCAAAAGTTGGAGTAAAGTGCTCTTTCCGGCGCCATTTTCGCCAATTACGCAGAAAACTTCGCCGCGCTCGACCGCAAGAGAGACGTCGCGGAGGGCCCAGAAATCCCGATGGCGGGCGCGCCTGTGGAACGTAGCCAGTTCCCGCAGGCGGTCTCCGGGAGACTCGTAGATGGGATAGGTTTTCGAGACGGATTGAAATTCGGCGGCTCTCACCAAGCGCTCTCTGGCGGAAATCTAGTGTACTGTCAACAATGTAGCCAAGGTGTGGGAGCGTGTCAAACGGAACGGCGAGGCGGGGCAAAAATAGGAAGGGGCGACCGCCTGCTCCCCGCTGGCACGGTCCCGGCCGACCCCCGACGGGCCGCTCTGGCCATCCGCGACTCTGGCTGCCATTTGCCTTTTCGGCGGTGCAATATACCGCGGCGCGCTGGCCGGTTAAGGGCCCAGCAAGCGCCTAAGGCGACAGCCAGTCAGCAGAGGAAGTAGGTAGCCGCCCATCATGTGGACGTTCTATATAGACTTCCTCCTATAGAATTGACCTGCTGGCATCCAGCAGATCTGAAGGCCCCCGTCACTCGGGAGCCGGAAGCCCAGAAACTGCGCAGCTTCCAGGTCAAATATGCACCTAAAGGGTGGCGCTGTCAAGGTGTGTAGATTAACGAAGAGTAATGAGGAGGCGTTGACAAAGCGGGGTGGCGGTAAAGTACTCTGAGATAGACACCTTGCAAGGCCGGCGTAGCTCAGTTGGTTAGAGCGTGGGTCTCATAATCCCAAGGTCGCTGGTTCGAGTCCAGCCGCCGGCACCACGTCTCAGTGCTCTTCTTTGACAATGAGCTCGTAGATCCGCTGCAAGTCGTCTGCGGAGTAGTAGGCAATCTCGATGTGACCGCGTTGGTCGGGCTTGCCGGCGATCTTGACGCGGGTTCCCAGAACGCGTTCCAACTCCAGCACGGCCGCTTTGACGTTCGGGTCCTCAGCTTCGTCGGGCGGCTTCGGCTCCCTGGTGGTGGTCATCTTCTGTACCAGGCGCTCGACTTGGCGGACGGAGAAGCCCTGGGAACTGGCCTTCTCCGCGACCTGGCGCTGGAGTTCCTCCGTAGGGAGCCCCAGAATGGCTCGCGCGTGGCCCATCGATAGGCGATGCTCGGCGAGGAGTTGCTGTATGTCGGGCGGGAGTTTGAGCAGGCGCAGCAGATTGCTGATGGAGCTGCGGTCCTTCCCGGTGCGGCGGGCGATCTCGTCGTGGCTCAGGTGAAGCTCACGGCCGAGGCGGTCGAAGGCGTGGGCTACCTCGATGGGGTTGAGATCCTCGCGCTGTATGTTCTCGACGAGGGTAATCTCAAGGAGGCGGTCGTCATCCACGTCGTTAACCACGACGGGGACCTCGGCGATGCCAGCCAGGCGCGAGGCGCGCCAGCGGCGCTCGCCGGCTACCAGCTGGTAGCGGCCGTCGCGGGGTCGCACGACGAGCGGCTGAATGATGCCGTTGGCGCTGATGGAATCGGCGAGTTCCTGTAGGCGGTCCTGCTGGAAGACAGTTCGGGGCTGTAGAGGGTTAGGATCGATCAGATCGACGGCAATCCGGGTGACTCCTTCGGCGGGAGGGGCGGCGGGCGGATGGGCAACATGAGGAGCCGGCTCCGGCTTGGCCTGGCTTCGGGTGGCCAGGAGCGACGTAAGTCCCCTACCGAGTGCTTTGCGCGGATTGTCTGGCGCCTTGCTCATTTTCCAGAATCTCCTTGGCGAGTTTGATATAGGTTTCGGCGCCTCGCGAGCGGACGTCGTAGAGCAGGATCGGCTTGCCGTAGCTGGGCGCTTCGGCGAGGCGTATGCTGCGGGGAATGACGGTCTTAAAGACCTCCTTGCCGAAAAACTCGCGAAGGTCGTCGGCCACCTGACGCCCCAGGTTCGTCCTCTCGTCGTACATTGTGAGAAGGATTCCTTCGATCTGAAGGGGGTGCTGGAGCGACTCGCGGAGGCGGTCTATGGTGTCCATCAGCTCGGAGACGCCTTCGAGGGCGAAGAACTCGCACTGGATTGGGATGAGAACGGAGTCGGCGGCTGCCAGGGCGTTGACGGTCAAAAGGTCAAGGGCCGGGGGGCAATCTATCAAAACGAAGTTATAAGTGTCTCGAACCGGGCGCAAGGCCTCGCGGAGGCGGAATTCCCGGGCATCCAGGTCCACGAGCTCGATGTTGGCGCCAACCAGGTTCTTGTCCGCTGTCACGATGTCCAGGCCCTCGAATCCGGTGGGCTGAACGGCTGCGGCGAGGTCGGTGTGACCCAGGAGGGCGTCGTAGATGGTCGGGGCTCCGGTATTCTTGGCGACGCCGAGGCCGGTGGTGGAGTTGCCCTGGGGATCGGCATCGATGACCAGGACGTGCAGGTCGTTCGCGGCCAGAGATGCGCCGAGATTGATGGCGGTGGTGGTTTTCCCGACCCCGCCCTTCTGATTTGCGATGGCAATGACTCTTCCCAAGTTGGGTGCTCCTTGCGTGGAGAGAGAAACATGCTATCACGGGTGGGGCGCGCGTGGGGAGACGCGGTTCTACGTGGAACGTTGAAAGAGGCTGGGGGCGAGTCGGAGGTGGGGGGTTTCACGTGGAGCGACAGTGCTGGGGGCCGAGGGGCTGCGCGCCGGGATGTTCCACGTGGAACAGCGAAGCCTGGGAGCGGGGCGTGATGTTCCACGTGGAACGCGGGGGAGGCGGGGAACCTGTGGGACGCCGTATTGCCCAGTGGAGGGCGGAAGGGCCGCGCGGCGGGACGTTACCGGTTGAGGCTTAAGCCGCTGGACGCCGCATTCCCAGGCGGGACGCGAAAAGGCCGGCCGACAAGGGGGTTGGTGTTCCATGTGGAGCCGTGGAGGCGAATTGGGACGCGGCGGAGCGGGAGTTTGCCTTGGCGCAGGGCGGAAACGCTGCGCGCCGGGATGTTACCGGCTGAGGCTTGGGCCGCGGGACTCCGTCTTCCCAGGCGGGACGCGAAAAGGCCGGAGGACAAGGGGCTTGGCGTTCCACGTGGAACCGAGGAAACCGCGTCGGGAAAGGCGCTGAGATGTTCCACGTGGAACCTAGGCCAGGAACGCGCTGCTGCGCGGAGCGACGTTGGGGACGAGGGAAGGCCCCGAGGAGCAGAGGCCTGCGCGGGGGGGATGTTACCGGGGGGAGCACGGAGGCCGAAGGCTGAAGCCCCGTGGCCTGGCGCCTCACGTCCGCGCGTGGCCTTGGCCTAGCACCATCACTCGGCGCTGGCCCCATGGCAGGGGCACTGGCTCCTGCCAAGCGAAGTGAGGCGAACGCGTGACCTCCGCGGCGTCGTCCTGGCCTAGCAGCAGCCCGACCGCCGGAGGACGGCCGGCCTCGTGGGCTGGCCGCAAGGCCACCTTCAGCACATCGGGCCACCGCACAGCGCGCGACACCACCCAATCGGCGGAGCCCTTCACCTCCTCGGCCCGGCACGCGGCGACGCAAACATTCGAAAGATGACGCGTCGCCTCCCGGAGGAACACCGCCTTGCGTTGGTGCGATTCGGCTAGGGTAAACCTGCAATCGGGCCGCAGAATCGCCATCGGAACGCCGGGGAAGCCCGCGCCAGAGCCGACGTCCAACACCGAGACGGGCGCTTCCGGCAAATGACCCCCCAGAAACAGCGATTCGCAGTAGTGGCGCTCGACCGCCTCCTCAAGACCGGTGATCGAGGTCAGGTTCAGGGACTTGTTCCAGCGGACCAGAAGCTCATAGTGCCGATACAGCTCGGAGAGAACTCCCGGCGACAAGGAGAACTCGCGCCCCAGGAGCGCCGAGAACTCGTCGGCTTCGCTCATGCCGTCCGCTGCGCCGCACCGATGGCAAGATACACATCCAGAACCGCGATGGCCGCCGGAGTGACGCCTGGGATGCGGGCGGCTTGGCCCAGAGTCTCCGGCCGAACCCTCTCCAGCTTCTCCGAAACCTCGCGCGACAGCCCCGGCACGCCCCGGAATCCAAACCGCTCCGGAATCCTGCGCCCTTCGGCCTGGCGGAGACGCGCGATCTGGCGATCCTGCTGGGCCACGTACCCGGCGTACTTCAGCTCCGTCTCCAGGCTGCTCAACACCTCGCGAACCGGCGTTTCGCCCAGCGCGGCGGATAACAGGGGGGCCACCATCTCGATGCGCGCCTCCGGCCTTCGCAGCCAGTCGGCGAGCAGCGGCCGCTCGCCCGGAGGCAGGCCGAAGCCCTCGGCCTCGACCTTGACCGTCTCTAGCAGGCGCCGCAATGCCCCCTTCTGGGCGCGCTTCCTGCTGAACATCTCCCAGCGCTCGTCCGTAACCAGGCCGATCCGCCGGCCCTCGGGCGTCAGCCGTTCGTCGGCGTTGTCGATGCGAAGCGACAGCCGGAACTCGGCGCGCGAGGTGAACATACGATACGGCTCGTCCGCGCCCTTCGTCACCAGGTCGTCCACCAAAATCCCCACGTAACCGTCCGTGCGCCCGAAGACAACCGGAGCCAGGGCGCCGACCCGGCGGGCGGCATTGATCCCGGCCAGGATGCCCTGGGCCGCCGCTTCCTCGTATCCCGAGGTGCCATTGATCTGGCCGGCCAGGAAGAGGCCCTCGATCGACTTGACCTCAAGCGAGTGCCGCACCTCCCTGGGGTCAACCGCATCGTATTCGATCGCATAGCCCGGGCGGATCATTTCTGCCCGTTCCAGGCCCGGCACAGACGCCACCATGGCAGACTGGACGTCGATCGGCATGCTGGTTGAACAGGCCGTTGACGTAGACCTCATAGGTATCCAGGCCCTCAGGCTCCAGGAAGATTTGGTGGCGGATCTTGTTCGGGAACTTGACAACTTTATCCTCAATTGAAGGGCAGTACCGCGGGCCGACGCCCTCGATCTGCCCGCTGTAGAGCGGCGACCGCGGGATCGCCTCGCGCAGGATCCGATGAGTCTCCTCGGTGGTGTAGGCGATGTGACACTCGATCTGCGGCCGATCGATACTCGCCGTCAGGAACGAGAAAGGGGTCGGCTCGGGGTCGCCTCGCTGCACCTCGAAGCGCGGCCAGTCGATGGTGCGGCCATCCAGGCGCGGCGGCGTGCCGGTCTTCAACCGCGTCCACTTCAGGCCGAGCGTACGAAGCTGATCGCCGAGCAGATTCGACGGCGCCTCCCCGTTGCGGCCGCAATGGTAAGTCATCTCGCCGACGTGGGCGAGGCCGTTCAGGAACGTGCCCGTGGTGACGATGACCGCCCCGCTCGAGAGCACCCTGCCGTCCCTCAGCCGGACGCCTCGAGCCTGACCGGCTTCGATGACGAGTTCGGCCACCTCGGCCTGGAGAATCCGCAGGTTTGGCTCGCGCTCCAGAACCTCACGCATGCGGACCCGGTACTGCCGCTTGTCGCACTGGGCGCGCGGGGACCAGACGGCGGGGCCGCGGCTGGTGTTCAACAATCGGAACTGGATGCCGACCGCATCGGTCACCTCGCCCATCACGCCGCCCAGGGCGTCGATCTCGCGGACCAGGTGGCCCTTGGCAATGCCCCCGACGGCCGGATTACAGGACATTTGGACCACCAAGTCCAAATTCATCGTGACCATGGCGGTCTTCAGGCCCATGCGCGCGCAGGCACGCGCCGCCTCGCAACCGGCATGGCCGGCGCCCACCACCACCGCGTCGTAAGTGTTCGGATGGCCCATCGCTTGCATTTCAGCCCAGCTTTTCTTCTATTCTAAGGAAGTGCGCGGCGCGGCGTGCGCCGGAGACACGCTCTTGGAGACCTACAGGTGAAAGTACTCCTCATTGGCGGCGGCGGCCGTGAGCACGCAATGGCGTGGCGGCTGGCCAAATGTCCTTCAGTAAAGGCGGTCTACGCGACGCCGGGGAACCCCGGCATTGCGCGCGTCGCCCGGTGCATCCCGGCGCCGGGGAACCCGGAGGGCTGGCTGCGGGCGGCGGAATCGGTGGACGCGGATCTGACGGTGGTTGGGCCGGAAGCCCCGCTCGTGGCCGGCGTGGTGGACGCCTTTCGAGCGGCAGGCCGGGCGATTGTCGGCCCCACCAGCCAGGCGGCGCGCCTCGAAGGCAGCAAGATCTTCTCGAAGGAATTCATGACGCGGGCGGGCCTCCCCACGGCCGAGTTCGTCCGCGCCGAAAGCGAGGCGGAGGCCCTGAGCGCGCTCGACCGCTTCGGCTGCCCGGTGGTCCTCAAGGCGGACGGATTGGCCGCGGGCAAGGGCGTGATCATCGCGAACACACGCGCGGAGGCGGAAGCCGCCATCCGAGGCCTGCTTTCGGGAGAGCTGGTGGGCAAGGCCGGCGCGCGCCTGGTGGTGGAGGAATTCCTGACCGGAGAGGAGGTCAGCTTCATCGCGCTGAGCGATGGCCGCCACGTCCTCCCGTTCGAGCCGACCCAGGATCACAAGGCCGTACACGACGGCGACGCCGGTCCGAACACGGGTGGAATGGGCGCCTACTGCGACTCCAGAATTCTGACGGCCGCCCAGCGCTCCCAGATCCTGGACTGCATCGTCGCTCCCACTATAGAAAGGATGGGCGGCGAAGGCTCGCCCTTCACCGGCTTCCTTTACGCCGGCCTGATGATGACCGCGGCCGGCCCGAAGGTGCTGGAGTATAACGTCCGGCTGGGCGATCCGGAAACGCAGGCCCTGATGCACTGCCTGGACTCGGATTTCGCCCAGGCGTTATGGGCGGCGGCCAATGGCGACCTGGCCGGAGCCGCTCTGGCGTCGCGCGCCGAGCCGTCCGTTTGCGTGGTGATGGCTGCCGCCGGATACCCTGGGACGCCGCGAACCGGAGACGCGATCGGCGGCATCGACGAAGCCGAGGCGCTTGGGGCCACCGTGTTCCAGGCCGGCACGCGGTCGGCCGCGAGCGTCATACAGACCGCCGGCGGCAGGGTGCTTGGCGTGACCGCATCGGGGGCTGGCCTGGCGGGCGCGATCGACAATGCCTACCGGGCCGCCGGCAAGGTGCATTTCGACGGCATGCACTATCGCCACGACATCGGCCGCAAGGGCCTCAAACGCTGGGGCGGGGCGTAGGCTGCCGCGCCGGCCGCGATAGAATGGAGTCTCCCTGGGGACGTAGCTCAGATGGATAGAGCGGCCGCCTCCTAAGCGGCAGGTCGGCAGTTCGAATCTGCCCGTCCCTACCACTTTTCAGGCACGCGCGGAGCGGCTTTCCACAAGCCGGGCCAGCAACTTCATCGCGCTTCCCACCCGCGCACGATCTCCCGTGGCGCACAGGTCGAGGAACAGACCTCGGGTCGCGGCGAGCAGGAGCGTCGCCTCGGCGGTGTCAACCTGCGCGGCGACGCCAGCCTGCTCCGTCAGCTTCTGCCAGTGAGCAAGCGGCGCGTCGAGGACGCCGGGGTAGTCCCGCGGATGCCGCAGCGCCAGCTCGTAGAGCTCGAACACGAGGCGCAGCGCCGGCCGCGCTCGCGGAGCGCTCATACGCTGCCAGTAGAAGAGCAGAAACTCGGGCAACGTGCGCCGCTTCCTGCTCCTGCGGAACCAGGCCTGGATACGAGCATCCTCGCGTTCCCGCAAACGCGCCAGGATCTCGCGCATCAACCCCTCGCGCGAGCCAAAGTGGTAGATCAGCATACGAGCGTTGGTCTTCAGAGCTTTCGCCAAGGGGCGAAGCGTCAGGTCCGCCGCTCCGTGAGAGAGGACGTAATCGGCTGCCTGGCCGGCCAGGCGCGCGCGGATGGCGGGATCGGGCGTTCGTGCCATATTGCCGATTAGTGTAACATATGTTACGTTATATCGAAGAGAAACGCTATGAACAAAGCTCTCGTGCTCCTGACCTTCGCACCGTTGCTCTCGACGGCGTCCGCGGCTTCCTCTCCGCAGGACCAGAACAAAGCAATTGCCGGGCGCGTGCTTGAGGACATCCTCACGCGGGGAAAGTTCCAGGTTGCGGGCGAAATCTACGCCCCGGATTTCGTGAACCATGGACTGCACCGAAATGCAGGCCTCGCAGAAGACCAGGCGGCGGCTCGCTGGGAGAAAGCGGTTTGTCCCGACATGACGGTGAGGGCGGATCTGATGGTGGCCGAGGGTGACCTGGTCACGGTTGTTTGGACGCTGCACGGAACCAATACCGCTCGCGTAGGCTGGCTACCGGCGACAGGCGTCAAGCTCGAAGAGCGAGGCATCACGGTGTGGCGCATCGTCGATGGAAAGATTCGCGACGAATGGACTGCCTTCGACGAGCTGCGAATCGCCCGTCAGGTTGTGACTCAGTTGAAGTGGCCGCTACTGGGCCTGCTGTGCGTAGTGATGATTCTTGTCTGGCTGGCCGGCAGATTTGTCCGAAGACTTCTTCGGACTCATCCCCCTGCCCTGCTCACGATTACCGCCGTCCAGTAGACCACGGCCACCAGCGCGCCTGCTACGAGGCCGATGGATCGCAGCGGCCGCTTTGCAATGTCGAAGTGACGGGCCGCTTTCAAAAGGAAACCGGACCCGGCGTAGAGCCAGAGCCAGACCACTGCGAAGAACGCCGGGTAAACCGTGAGAGTTGACAGGTTGAGGCCGAACCTCACCAAACGACCGTCCGCCGAATACAGCGACAGAAGAGGATGGCAGTTGAAGACCGCAGCCGGGTGATGGGTAAAGAAGGCCTGAAACCGAAGCGCCTCCTTCAGCAGATCGGTCGCAGGAAGATAGGAGCGGAACCAAGCGGGGTGCCGCAAGAAGCGAAATGCCGTGAGCAGGACGGAGAGGGTCGCCGCTGCAATGAACCAGGCACTAACGAGGTCAACGGCCAGCACGTACGCCCGTCGCCCTACGCTCACGTTGCCGCACATGTCACACAGACTTCGGCGGCTCTTGAGGAGAGAGAGATAGCCCATCAACAGGCCGAAGGCCCACACTGCGAGGACTGCCGTCCAAATCCCCGAGTCGGGAGCCGGCGGGAGGCTGGTGCTCCGGGCGGACATGCGCCAGAGCGCCGTTGCCAGCAGAGTAACTGCGACCGATGCCACCACGGATCTGTACAAGCATTTCCACGACAAATGTTTCGTTCCAAACACTCGATCGAATATCCTGGCGAATGTGCCGGGCCAGGGCTCCAACTTCCGCCCCGCCTCAACGCCCGACAGCCAGGCCGCTATATCGAGCTTCGTGTCGTTGTCCAGGACGCGCTCAACCCGCTCGAAGAGCCTCCAGACGATTCCGGCCAGGGCCCCGCCAGCGACCAGTTGACCGGCCGGCGATTGGATGAGCTTTGTGATGAGTTGCTCGCCGCTCATGATTTGCCTAGTCTATTGCAATTCGAGACTTGGGACGCGGGTTTTCGTAAACGGACGCCAACGCAGGCCTCAACCGCCCCTCCCATATGACCCGCGGATGGTATTAGAATCTAAGATCGGGCCAAAACGTTTTTTCCGATGGCACCCTCTTCCCGGACCGGACGCGTCCTTGTCGGCTCGATATTCCGAGATCTGACCGACGAGCGTGAAGTCTTCCGCCGGGAAGTATTTCCGAAGCTCCTGGACCTTTGCCGACGGCGCGGATTCAGGTTTCAGGCTGTCGAGCTGAACTGGGGTTCCGGCATACGGGAGATCGACCGCTCGCGCAGCCTCACGCCGCCGCCGGCCTACATCTGCGTATTGGGCGAGCGCCGCGGGTACCGGCCCCTGCCCGAAGCCATTTCCGCGGCTGAATTTGCCGAGCTCGAAAAGCACGTTCCGAGCGGCTCCATCGCCTTCCTTCGCGAATGGTACCGGCTGGACCACAACGCCATTCCGCCGGTCGCCGTTCTACAGCGGCCGGGCGGAGTTTTCTCCCAGCCCGAAGCGTGGGAGCGGTTCGTCGCCGCGCCCCTTCACGAGCTTCTGGTGCAGGCAGCGCGCGCGCTGGGTCTCGCTCCTGAGGCCCGCCTGAAGTACGAAGCCTCGGCGGCTGAGCAGGAGATCGAGGCCGCGCTCAAAGAAAGGGATGGCGCGCGGGTCCGCGTGCATTGCTTCTCTCGCGTTTCCGCGGGGACTCCGCCGGACCCAGATCTCGAAGCGCTGCGGAACCGGATACGGCAGCTCGGCGGCAATTGCTACGAGTATGAGGCGAAAACGCCGGGGACCCTGGCCGCCCTCGCGTTGACGGAGCTGGCCCGCGGCATCGACGCCGACGTGCGGCGCCCGCAGAAGCCGGCCGCGGCGGATGCCGAAGACGCGGCGCACGAAGTGTTCGGACGCGAGAGGGCGCACGCCTTCACCGGGCGCGCCAAAACGGTAGAGCGGATTGCTCAATACCTGCACGGCGCCGACCCTCATCCGCTGGTGATTGCGGGACCGCCGGGCTCGGGAAAATCGGCGTTGCTGGCGCACTCGGTGGAGCGCTACCGGACTGTGCGGCCCGAGTCCGGCAGTCATCTATCGCGCGGCTGGCGCGACCGCGGAATCGCTCGATGGGCGGGCGCTGCTGGCAGGCGTCTGCGGGCGTCTGGGCAAGGGCGCTTTGGAATCGACCGGCTACGCGGACCTGGTGGAGCAGTTGCCGGAACGGCTGAAGGCCTCGGCGGCCGGCGCGGGCGTTGCCGTGGTACTCGACGGGCTCGACCAATGGGAGCCTCTCGATCCGGCGCGCGATCTGGACTGGCTGCCGGCGAACCTCCCGGCCGGCGCGCGCCTGGTGGTCTCGACGGGATCGGGCGAGTTGCTCGCGCGGCTGCGGAAGAAGGTTCCCGCCAGGAACGTCGTGGAACTGGAGGCGATGGAACCGGAGGAGGGCGGCCGGCTGCTGGACCTCTGGCTCGGCGAGCGAGGCCGCACGCTCACGGTCGAGCAGCGGGCGCGGGTTTTGGGAGGCTTCCTGGCCTGTCCGCAGCCGCTATATCTGAAGCTGTCTTTCGAGGAAGCGCGCCATTGGCGGTCGAACACGAAGACCGCCTCCCCCGCCCCGGACCTTGCCGGGCACATGGACAGAATCCTGGAGCGGCTGGCGGCGCGGCATGGGCGGCCGATGGTGGCGCGTTGTCTCGGCTACCTGGCGGCAGCGCGGCACGGGCTCGCGGAAGACGAGCTTTTCGACCTTCTCTCCCGCGATGGCCTTCTGGAGCCGGGCGCCTGGCCGCCTCTCTACGCGGACCTGGAACCTTATTTGATGGAGCGCGCCTCGGGCGGCGACACTCTGCTGGCCTTCGCGCACAAAGGATTTGCCGAAGCGGCTGCCCAGGCATTTCTGGCGGGAGACGAGCGCTGCGCGCGGCACCAGGCCCTGGCTTCCTATTTCGCCGAGAGAGGCTTTGCGGACCGGCGGCTCTGGGAACTGGCCCGCCAACAGGCGCAGGGCGAGATGTGGGCCCCGCTCGAGGCCACGCTTACGAGCTACGAATTCGCCGACGCCAAGGTGCGCGCGGGCTTGCTACGGGACCTGATGGACGACCATCGCGTCGCGGAGACCTGCTGGCGCGCGAGTAAGCGCCTGTCGCCGCCCTGGCACGAGTGGAGCCGGTTTCTTACGGCCGAGGCGCGCACCATCGAGACCAAGATCGAGAAGTACCCTCAGATTCTCTTTCAGCAGGCGATGAACCGATCCCGCGAGGGCCGTGTGTCGCGCGCCGCACAGGCCCTGGTAAAAGAGGACCGGGCGCCCAGCCAGCCGTGGTTCGAACGCGTGAACCGGCCGGAGCTTCCGCCCGCGCAGGCCTGCGTGGCGACGTTCGAGGGCCACCGCGGGCCGGTGTCGTCGATGGCGTTTGCCGAGGGCGGGTCGCTGGCAATTTCGGGCGGCGCCGATGGCACGCTGCGCGTGTGGAGAGTGGCGACGGGCGCGTCGGTGCACGTGTTGCGAGGGCACACTGCGGGCATCATGGCCGTGGTGACGGCGGGCGCGGACCGCGTTGTCTCGGCGTCCTGGGACTCGACGGTTCGGGTCTGGAACCTGCACACCGGAGAGTGCGTGCAGGTGCTCGGCGGCGGCGGGGCTCCGGTTCTCTCGCTCGCCGCGGTGGGGGCGGATCGTGTGGCGGCGGGCGCGGCCGACGGCAGTCTGCGCCTTTGGGAGATCGAAAGCGGCAAGCCGCTGGCTTCGCTCCTAGGCCACAAGGACCGCATCAATTCGATATTGGCGCTGGGCGGCGGACGCCTCGCCTCGGCGTCGGACGATGGGTCGATTCACGTCTGGAGCGAAGACGGCTCGTCCCTGGGCGCATTGACCGGGCATGACGGCCCGGTTCTGCATTTGAGTTCGATTGCGGGCGGGCTTTCGGCTTCCTGCCGCAGCGGGAAGGTGGTCTTGTGGGATGTTGAAACCGCCCGGCCGCGCGACACCATGCGGGGACACACTGGCGCGGTCGCGGGCTCGGCTCCGCTCGATGCCGCTCGGATGGTCTCCTGGTCCTACGACGGCACGGTGCGCTACTGGTCACTTGTGGACGGCTCGCAGCTTGCGCTCCTGAGGAGGCACCAAGGGCCTGTGACGGGGGTCGCGGTCCTCGAAGATGGCCGGACGGTTTCGGCGTCGCAAGATTCGACACTACGGCTTTGGGACTCCCAGGGCGAGCCGCTGGGAGTGCTGGCCGGCCACCGCTCGTGGGTCAACTTCGTCGCGGCGGGTGCGGCCAGGGCGATTTCCGCGAGCCGGGATGGAACGCTGAAAGTCTGGGATCTGGACGCGGTGGGCGGCGAGCATCCTATTCAACCGGTGGAGATGCCCTCCGAGATTGTCCGCTCCCGGACGCCGGTGCGCGCTTACGTGGTCGATCCCATGACGGCCATTTCGATTGCCGGCGATCCCGAGTGCTGGCAGCTATGGGACCTGGCGGCGGGCCGGTGCGTGCAATCCGTCGCCGGCGATTCCGAGGCCGGCGAGCAGCTACGGAAGCGCATACGAGGCCGGATGGACGGGCCGGGGCCGTCCTATTGCGGCAAGCCGCTGTCGGAGTGGGGCTTTGCGATACGGGGCGTCGCGGGGAAGGCGGACGAGCCGGTCCCCGGCCTGGCTCTGACCCGCGAACGCCAACGGCACGAGCGGCTGTTCGACTACGAGGCCGGCGCCCTGGCCTTTTACCCGCTGGTCTGCCGGCCGGCTTCGTGGACCTTCGCATGCGAGTACGGGATCGCCTTCGATGCCCAAACCAACGAGCCTCACGTGGTGAAGGCACACTTGAACGGAGCGGCTGGGCTGGAAGATGCCCCCGCCTCAGGCGGACTGCTATCGATGGTGCGCAAGTTTCTGGGACGCGGAGCGGACGCATGACCGGCGTCGAAGCGGCCTGGTACGTCACGCGCCTGGCCCAGATCCCTTCCTCGCCGCTTACGGCCACGGGCGTCCTCGATGGCGGAGCAGGCGCGGCCGAGTGCCGCCGGATTGGTGTCGAGATCCATCGGCTGCATGGCGCCGACGGAATGGTGGAAGTCTGCCGCGCTTACCGGGAAGCCCTGGATGCCGAGACCGCCGAGAAGATCGGGAAGGCATGGAACGGCGTCGGCCAGTGGCAGGGGTAGCGGAAGTACACTGGCGGGCTGAGTGGGCCGGTTTAGGTCCGCTGGGCAGCTATGCCCAATGGGCTGCACCTTCGGTTGGAGCAGGAGGGAGATCCATGAACAGCCAGTGTTCGCAACGCGGGCCATTCAGGGCGCTGCGGCTCGGCGCTGCTGTCGCGATGCTTGTCGCGACCACGAGCGCGAAGGCGCAAGACAAGGTTCTGACCCATTTCGAAGGTGAGCGTCTTTCCGCGCGTTCCAATCCGGCGACAATCACCACGGATGACGAGAACACTCTGTCCGGCAAAGGCTATATCAAGACGGGCAGAGCTACCGCCTGGAAGGACGGGACCGGAGGCAAGGCGGAGGCCCGCGAGCTGTTGGAAGCCGCGATTCTGAATGCGGCCGCTGAGGCCGGCGGCGACCTGGTCCGTATGGAGAAGGAATTGGGCGTTGAAAAAAACGCGAAGGTACAGTACACGGGGAAGACGGTGAAAGTGTGCAAGAAGTACGAGGACACGTCCTATGAGGTGAAGGTCGCGGACGTTACCCAGCTTGATCCCAACAACAAGTCGTATCACAGCGAAACCAGACATGCTTCGACCTGTACGGGAGGGTGGAGCGAGGAAGACGACTACAAGATGCTGAGCGTGACGTCCAGCGAAGCCTCGGTTTGGCGCTACGAACCGGCGCGCATAGCTGAGGCCGCGAAGACTAGGCGGGATCTCGGCCTGTTATCCATGCTCGGGCAGAATATCAAGAGCGCGGATGTCCAAGACTTTCTGGGAAAGCTGTCCACCCCGAAGATCAAGAAATCCGACTATGAATACATCTATTACTACAAGCAGGACGGACTTGGGCTGGATTTCGCGAGAAGGTCGGACTTATTGACGAGCATTAGGTTCTACGCCGCAACTAGTTACGATCTGGGAATACCCTTCCAGGCTTACCGGGGCGAGTTGCCGGCAGGATTATCTTTTCACCCCAACCGCGAAGAGTTGGCGTCGAAGTGCCCCAGGGCCTGGGGAAGCTATACCTGCGCTATGCAGAGTGGCCTGAAGTGTACGACTTCCTACGGCTACGGCGATACAGACCACAATCCAGTATTGTTTATTCAGTGTGATTCGCACGAAGTTTTTTTTGACCACCCTAACTTTTAGAACGACCGCGCACACGCTCTCCTGCCGCGCCCTGGTGCAGGATCGCAGCCGAACTCGAAGGATCGGTGGCGGGTTTCGCCAGCGGCGATCAGGCTGTTGACGCCAGAGACGGCAAGGCCGGTTCACCGAAACGGCTATTCCGAGGGCGTAGCTGGTGTATACTCCTGACTGCGACGGCGCGTATCAAGACTATGGACAGGCGAATCTTACGGGTGGCCGGGAGTCTGGCATTGGCGGCCTCGATCGCCCTTGGGGCCGATGTCGCGATTCGGCGGATTGCGTTCTCGTCGGAAGATCAATCGACCCGCGTGGTGATTGAGAGCTCCGGCAAGCTGACGTACCACGCGGCACGCTTGCGCGATCCGGACCGGATTTACTTCGATCTCGAGGGAGCGGGCCCGGCGGCCGCGGCGCGTGCGATTCCCGCGGACGGCAAGCTGCTGAAGCAGATCCGGCAATCCGGCAGGGGACCGGGGGTGACGCGCGTGGTTCTCGACGTCGCGCCCGGCGTTGAGTTTACCGTCTCCCGGCTGACCGGGCCCGACCGCCTGGTGATCGAGTTGCGGGCTGGAAGCGTGGCTGCCGCGCCGGCGCCCAGACCGGTGGCGCCCGAGCCAGTGGCGACCCCGGCCGCGCCCCAACCGGTGGCGGCTCCGGCGCCCTCGACGATTGCACCTGAGCCGGTGGCGACCCCGACGCCGGCGCCCGCTGCACCCGAGCCGGTTGCCCCAGCCTCTACGCCCGCGGCAGCCGGCCCTGTCGTCGTCGTCGAGGAGATCGTCGCCAAGGTCAATAATGAGATCGTCACCCGCGGCGAGATGGACAGGTTTCGGCGGATGATCCAAGGCGAAATCGCGCACCAGAGGCTTTCGCCCGATAACGCCGCGGCCATGGGTAAGCAGGCCGAAACCGACCTGCTGCGGGACCGCATCGACCAGTTGCTGCTGGTTCAAAAAGGCAACGAGCTCGACATCAAGGTGGATCAGGACGTCAGCAAGCAGGTCGCCCAACTCCAGCTCAAGAGCGGCCTGGTCGATCCCGACAAGTTCCAGGAGTGGGTCCGCGAAGAGTCTGGCATGTCCTTCGAGGATTACAAGCAGCAGATGAAAGACGGCCTGCTCACCTCCGAAGTGATCCGGCGGGAAGTGGGCGGACGCATCTCCATCTCCGCCGCCGAAGCGCACAAATACTACGACGAGCACAAGAACGACTTCGTGCGCGAAGAGCAGGTGTGGCTGCAGGAGATTCTGATCTCCACCGAGCGCAAGGACGCGAAAGGCGTGGAAGCGGCCGAAAAGAAGGCCAAGGACGTGGTGGCCCGCGCCCGCAAAGGCGAGAACTTCAGCACGCTCGCGCGCGACAACTCCGATGCCGAGACGGCCGAAGGTGGCGGAAATCTGCCGGCTTTCAAGCGAGGGCTGCTGAAGAAAGAGATCGAAGACGTCGCCTTCCGCGAGAGCAAGGGGTATGTGACCGACCCCTACCGCCAGCCCAACGGGTTTCTGATTCTCAAAGTCGTTCAGCACGACGCGGCGGGATTGCAGCCCTTCGACGCGGTAGAAAACGACATCATGGAGAAGCTGTACCAGCCGCGCATGCAGCCGGCGGTGCGTGCGTACCTGACGAAGCTGCGGCAAGAGGCATTCCTGCAAATCAAGCCGGGGTTCGTGGATTCAGGAGCGGCGCCGGGCAAGGACGCGACCTGGCAGGAAGCGGCCAAGCTGAAGCCGCAGCAGGTGACCGTGCAGGAGCTGGCGGAGCGGACGCGGAAGAAGCGGCTGCTGTTCGTGCTGCCGGTACCGGGGACGGAGAGGAAGGTGGCGATACCGAAGCACGACGACACCACCATTCCGGTGAAGGCTGAGGCCAGTGCGTCGCAGCCTGGGCCTGCGGAGAAGTAGCCGTCACTCCCCGCGCAGGGCGCGAACGGGATCGATCGAAGCGGCACGGTGCGCGGGGATGAACGCCGCGGCCAGCGCCACCAACGCCAGCGCCGCCAGCGCTGAGGCGATCAGCAGCGGGTCGTGCGGCTTCACTCCGTAAAGCTGCGACCGAACCACCCGGCCCAGCGCTAGCGCCAAGGGCAAACCGACCGCCGCGCCGGCCAGCAGCAGAACGCCGACTTCCTTGAGAACGATTCGATAAACGTCGGCCCGCGCTGCGCCGAGCGCCATGCGCACGCCGATCTCGACCGTGCGGCGGGCCACCGCGTACGCCACCACGCCGTAGAGTCCCACCGCGGAAAGCAGCGTGGCCAGCAGGCCGAACCCTGCGGCCAGCACGGCGATCGACCGTTGGACGCCGACCGAATTGTCTACGCGCGATTGCAAGGTCAACATGCCCGTGAGCGGGAGATTGGCATCGATCTGGCGCATGGCGGCGCGCACCGCCGGACCCAGCTCCGCGCCGTAGCCGCGAACGTAAACCACCGTAGCGTCAGGCGGGCGCTGCTCGTACGGAAAATAGACCTCCGGCTTGGGGGACTCGCGCAGCGAGCCGTGCGCCATGTCATGAGCGACTCCGACCACTTCGCAATCCACCTGCCTCTTGTCCCTGCCCACGTGCAGGCCCAGCGGGTTTCGCCCTGGGAAATACTTCTTCACGAACGTCTGATTGACGATGGCGACTTTCGGCCCCGCGGCATTGTCGCGCTCTTCGAACTCGCGGCCCGCGACCAGAGGGATACGCAGGGCGCGGAAGTAGCCGGCACTGAGGTCGTCGGTGCTGGCTCCGTCGTCTTGCCCGGCCTGGCGGCCTTCGACGGAGACGCTGGTTCCGATATCTCCGTTTGAGAACGGACCAAGGGCGGCGTACCCGACCGTCTCGACGCCGGGCAGTCCCGCAAGCCGCTGCCGAACCGTCTGCATCAGCGCGACGGTGCGATCCGGGTTGTAACCGTTGAGGCGCGGCTCGATGGCGAACCGCAGCACGTTGGCGGGCTGGAATCCGGGGTCGGTGTTCTTCAGGTTGGAAAGCGTGCGGGCGAACAGCGCAGCGCCGGCCAGCAGGATCAAAGCGAGCGCGACCTGGGCCGCCACCAGCACCTTACGGAACCGCTGCCGCGCGGAAGAAGAGGTGCTTCCGGCCTGGTCCTTCAGGGCGGTCACCAGGTCCAGCCTCCAGGTCTGGAGCAGCGGTGCGCATCCGAACACCAGCCCGGCCACCGCGGAAATGGCCATCGTATACGCGAACATTGTGAAATCGAGGCCGGGAACGAGCCAGCCCGGCCCGTCCGTGTTCATCAGCCACAGCAGTCCGGCGACCGCCCAGTTCGCCAGCAGCAGCCCCACGAATCCGGCCGCCACGGTGATGGTCAGGCTCTCCGTCAGCAGTTGGCGGAGGATGGCTGCGCGACTGGCGCCAATCGCAGCCCGAACGGCCATTTCCCGCTCGCGTGCGGCCGCCCGCGCCACCAGCAGGCTGGCCAGGTTCGCGCAAGCAATCAGAAGCACCAGGCCCACCATCGCCATCAAAACCTGGAGAGGCTCGCGCCAGAACACGCTCAACATATTGATGCCTTCCGAGGCGGGCCGAAGATCGACGGTGCGGCGTGAGTATTCGGCGAGCGTGGGTGGGTCGAACGTGCCCAGGAGCGGCAGGTTCGCGGTCCGGATCGCTTTGAACAGGACCCTGGTTGCGGCCTGCGCCTTATCGAGCGAAACGCCGGGCTTCAGGCGCGCCATGATGTTCAGCCAGCGCCCGTTGGTGTCGGTGAAGACGTTTTGGCCCGGGGTGATCTCCCGCTTCATCGAAAGGGGAGTGTAGAGATCCGGAACCTGGCCGCTCTGCACGCCCAGGAACCGCCGGTCGAGAACGCCGATCACGGTCATGGGATGGCCGTTCACGAGAATGCGGCTGTTGAGGGCTTTCGGATCGGAGCCGAAGTGGCCGCTCCAGTATCCGGCACTGAGGACGACCACCGGGTTCGTGCCGGGCGCCGCATCGTCGGGCGGCAGGAGGGTCCGGCCCATGGCCGCCTGAACTCCCAGCACCTGGAAGAAGTTTCCGGAGACCACCTCGACCTTGGCGTTCGCCGCTCCGGCCGGCTCCATCACCGTGGCCGCGCCGCCCGAGCGAGCGATGACTCCATCGAAGACCTGGCTGCGCTCGCGGAACTGTTTGTAAGTGGAGTAAGAGTAGACGGCATCGAAGTTATCCGCCGTGGCCCAGCCGGGGTCTTGGCCCTCGGTGTGGAACAGGACCAGGCGGCTGGGGTCGGCGACCGGCAACGACCGCAAGAGAACCTGGTCGAACAGAGAGAAGATAGCGGTATTAGCGCCGATGCCGAGAGCGAGCGACGCGATGGCGATCGCGACGAAGCCCGGATTGCGGCGAAAGGCTCTGAGGGCGAAGCGAAGGTCGTTGAGCATAGGGAACCCCCTTATCGGAGACGCACGCGCTATGCCATCCGTAACCGGCTGGAAAGACGGGGCCGCGGGGCTCCGGGGCGCCAACGCGGTGTCCGCTTTTGGGAACCGGGCGTCCGATTGCGCCTCTATCGAACCGGGCCCCAGCCGGCGCCGCCGGGGCCGGTGACGGGTCCTTGGGGCCGTACGGCGATGCCCAGCACGCCGGGATTCACTTCGAGCTCCGATGAAAGCCGGTCAAGCTCGGCGGCCTCGCGGGTTGCGAGCACGGCCATGTCGTGGTTTACCCCGCTCACGCGGGTCAGAAAGACGAGCCGCACGTAGCGCGCCTGCGACGGCAGTTGAAACAGCGGCAGCACGGGGCTCGGCTGCGGCAGAGACACGCCCTTCCTGGTAACTTCCGCGGAAGCGAAAGAGATTCGCACGCCTCCTTTCGGATGGGGAGCGACCGCGTAGAACGAGGTTTCGTAGCCTTCGAGTTCGCCACCGTCCGAAAGCGTGACGGTATTGCCGCTAACTTGTGGCACTAAGTTCGGGAGCGTAAAGCCTCCGGATTTGAGGAGCGGCGTTATAACTTGGCGGCGCCACCCCGGCTGGAGGTCGACGAAATCGCGCCAGGCTGCCGCAGGCGGGATAGTAACTTGGGCGGCGCGGTGTGCGCACGACGGCAGAACAGTCAACGATAAAGCGCAGATGAGGAAGGACAGGCGGTTTCGCACAGAGTCTCAATTCCAGAACTTGAAATGCGACCAGGCTTCCGAAAGGGGCTCCTTGAGGCCGTGGCAGGTCAGAACGCGATAATACTCCCAGCCCATGCCGTAGTAGGGAGCGATGGCGGGGCCTTGGTCCACGGTGGCGCACCAATGCTGGGCACCCTTGAGGCTCCACTCGAGCAGGATGATGCTCTCGCCGGTGTACTGCCGGGGTCCCCAGTAATAGTAATTCTGGTGTCCACTAATAGCCTTCGGCAGGCCGTAGCGCCGGCCGAAGAAATCGATTGCGCCGGCCTCACCGTAGTTCCCTGCAAGGATCGCTGTCTTGGCGCGCTCCTCGGGCGGCAGCGAGTTATAGACGCCGGCCACGGTGGCGACCATCTCCGGCCAGCCGAACTCATCGCCGAAGTGCTCCGGCAGGCGCCCGCTCTCGCCGGCATAACCTCGCTCGATCTTGACTCCCAGGGCTTCCCGATACGGCACGATCTTCTCCGGCGGGAGGATGGGAAGAACCAGGGGCGCTGCGATAATTCCCGACACCGAGACAGCGGCGGGCAGGGCGACGCGCAACCAATGGAGGCCCCGGTGCGAAGCGGTCAACTTTTCCCAAAACACGCCGCCGGCCGCGAACAACATAGGATAAATCGGCGCCAGATAGTAATTCTTCCCTTTGAGCATCATCATTGTGGCCAGAAAAGCCAAGTAAGTGACGCCCAGGAATCGGTACCGCTTTCCGTCACGATGAAACAACAGAAAGCCCAGCCCCGCTATCCACACCAGGGCATTTATGGGGAGGAGCATCAGGATCTGTTCCCGAAGAAATGGCAGCGGGGGTAACTCGATGTTCTTGTGCATCGCTTTCACGTTGCGCAAATCCTCGAGGGTGGGGAAGTGATGGGCGTACTGCCAGACGGCGTTCGGCAGGGCGATGAGAAAGGCAATGCCGGCGGCCATCCAGAACCACCTGGTGGCGATCAGCCGGCGCTCGGAAGTGGCCAAGAGGCCCACGACCAGCGCGCCGAGGAAGAACACGGTGGAGTGCTTATTCTCCATCCCCAGGCCGAGCAGCACGCCGCACCACAACAGCACAGCGGGCCGCTGCTTGTTGAGCGCGACGAGCAGGAGATAGACGCAGCCCATCCAGAACAGCGGCTCGAGGACGTTCATCGACAGGCGATCGCCGTTGGCGAGAGCCACGGGCGCGAGCAGCACCGAGACACAGGACAGAAGCACGGCCCAGCGGCGGCCGCCCATCTGGCGGGCGATGGCGCCGGTGAGAGCGACCTCGCCGCCGAAAGCGAGCGCGGGCAGCAGGCGGAGGGCGGGGAGCGAGTCGCCGAAGACGAGCCGCCAGATATGGGTGAGCCAGGCGATCAGCGGAGCAAAATCGACGTAGCCGAAAGCCAGGTGGTCGCTGGTGGCCAGGTAATAGAGCTCGTCGCGAAAGTAGCCGTAGCGGCGGCTGACGAGCATCAGAATGAGGACACCGAATGCGGCCAAAGCCCAAGCGATCCGCATTTCGGCACGGTCTTCAGTGTTTTCAGAGATACGCGTTTCCGGCATTTGTGATAGGCTCACTTCGATGTTGGCCCACACCCTAAAGATACTACTCGGGCTGTTCTGGCGACCGGCGCCGGCGATGGGCGAGATCCTGGACCGGGGCAGCTTGTTGTGGGCCTGCGCCGCCGTGCTGGCGGCCTCCTTCCTCCTTCAGACCAGCGTCGTGCCGGTGATCGAGCGTGCGCAACTGGCCGCCCAAAGCGCAGCGGCCGCCAAGCCAGGCGCTGCGGCGCCGGAGGACCAAGAGCTGCCGCCACAGTTTCGCGCGCATCTGCGGCCCGCGTTTTCGTTCCATTTCTATACTCCCTTGCTCATGCTTGCGCTCTTCTACGTTCCGGGCACTCTTCTGCTCGGCAGCCTGATCGCAAGCCAGGGAGCGCTAGGCACTGTCTTCCGGCGCGACTATTCGCCCTTGATGACGTGCACGTCTCTCGCCTTGACGGCAGCGAGCGTTCCGCTGGCGATTGCCGCGTGGGTGCTGCCTCCGCCCGCGTTGGGCATCGCGGCCGCGGTCGCGGGCCTGTATTTCGGCGTGCTCATGTTCTACGCGGTGCGAACAGTGGCGGGCATGAGTAACCCGGCGGCGGCGGGCACGGTGATCTTATCGGCGATACCGGCCACGGTGGCGTTTGGCGCAGCGGAGCCGCTGGGATCGATGCTGGGCTGGGTAGCGTCGCCTTTCTTCCTGTTCTTCGCCTATTACTACCTGGGCGGTGAACTTAGTAACTTGGGGTCGGGATTGCGCAGCCGGCAGAACTTCAGGCGCATGCTCGAAGCGGCCACGCTGAATCCGCACGATGGCGAGGCGCAGTACCAGCTCGGGCTGATCTGCCAGCAGCGCCGCCAATACGCCCAGGCGATCGAGCGGTTCAAAAGCGCGGTGGCGATCGACCCGCGCGAGACCGACGCGCACTTCCAATTGGGCCGCATCGCGCACGAGCAAGGCCGGCTGAACGACGCCCTGGGGCACTTCCAAACGGTTTTGGACCAGGACGAGCGGCACAGCCAGAATGAAATTCTGCGGGAGATCGGCGAGGTGTACTGCGCGGCCGGGCAGTACGCGGACGCACGGCGGGAACTGGCGGAGTACATCGAGCGCCGGCCCTACGATGCCGAAGGGCTTTACTACTACGGCCTGGCGCTCGAAAAAACCGGCGACGCGGCGGGAGCTCGCGAGATGTACGACCGCGCTGTAGAAGCTGCGCACACGTCGCCGCACTACCGGCGGCATCTGACGGCGAAGTGGAGCCGCCTGGCGCACAAGCAGGCCCGCTGGCTGCACTGAGGCCCTTCCTTCGAATCCGGGAACCCAGGCGCCGGGCGGCGCATCTACATGGATGGCCAACGACGAGTGGTATCCTGCGAATCGGCACCATCCTCCATGCTTCGAAGTAAAGACGAGTTCATGACCGCGGCCCGAAGGGCGGCAAACGCTTGACCGGTTTGTTGCTTGCGGCCGCGTTGCTCGCGCCGCCGTCCGCCACGGTCGCCAGAGCGTCGGTAGGGCTCGACCAGGGCTACCGGCAGATGTACGACCTCCAGTTCGACGAGGCCCACCACACGTTCCACGAGTGGCAAGGCCTCTATCCGGACGATCCCATGGGACCGGCGTCGGACGCGGCTGCGTTCCTGTTCTCTGAGTTCGACAGGCTGCACATCCTGCAGTCGGAGTTTTTTCTTGACGACGACGCCTTCCGAAACGGGCGGAAGCCTGCTCCCGATCCGGTACTCAAACGGAACTTCGAAAGCCAGATCGAGAAGAGCCGCCAGCTTGCCGGGCGCATTCTGGCGCGGGCTCCGCAGGACCAAACGGCGATGTTCGCTACGGTCCTGTGCCTGGGCCTGCACTCGGACTACCTGGCGCTGGTGGAAGAGCGCTACGTGGCGTCCTTCAGAGAGATGAAGAGCGGGCGCATGCTGGCGGCCCGGTTGATCTCGGCGAATCCGGATTTCTACGATGCCTACGTGGCCATAGGGGTGGAGAATTACCTGCTGAGCCTGAAGCCCGCGCCGGTACGCTGGCTGCTGAAGATCGGCGGCGCGCAGATCGACCGGGAAGAGGGACTGCGCAAGCTGCGGCTCACGGCCCAGCGGGGCCATTTGCTGCTGCCCTTTGCGCGTCTGTTGCTGGCCGTGGCGGCGCTGCGCGACGGCGACCGGAAGCACGCGCGGGAGCTGTTGCAGGGCCTCATGGCGGAGTTTCCGCGAAACGATCTGTACCGGCAGGAGCTGGCGAGGCTGAAGTAGCCAAGGGCCGCCCCTCTGAGCCCATTCTTTACAAGACCCTCACATCCGCTCGCGTAACTGGGGAGCCCGGCCAGGCGTCCTGGACTATAGCACCGCGCAATTGGATATGTTGTAAGTGACTGGGCTTTTCGAGCGAACATGAACATTGCGAGCGCTGCCACAGCATTTCCAAAACATTACTATCCTCAGAACGTTCTGAGCGCCGCCTTCCGGCGGTACTGGGACGGGAAGCTGGAAGACCCGCGCCTGTTCGAGCGCCTGCACGCGCATGTGGGCGTGGACGGGCGATATCTGGTGCTGCCGCGCGAGGCTTACGAGACAGTTTCGTCGTTCGGCGAGACGAACGAGATCTGGATACAGGCGGCGACCGACCTGGCCGAGGAGGCCGCCTCGTGCGCCCTGGCGCGCGCTGGCATGGGACCCTCCGACCTGGACGCGCTGTTCTTCGTCTCCATCACGGGCATCTCGAGCCCGTCGATTGACGCGCGGCTGATCAACCGGATGGGCCTGGCGCCGCGCATACGGCGCACGCCAATCTTCGGCCTGGGATGCGTGGCCGGGGCCGCGGGCCTGGCGCGCGCGGCGGATTACGTTCGCGCCTATCCCTCGCACACGGCGCTGCTGGTGGCCGTAGAGCTGTGCTCGCTCACGATTCAGCGCGACGACCTTTCGATCGCCAACCTGATTTCCTCCGGCTTGTTCGGCGACGGCGCGGCGGCGGTGATTGTGGCCGGCGCGGAGCGGGAGAAGGCGGGCCCGCGCATCGTCGCGACACGGTCCATCTTCTATCCGGGCACCGAAGACGTGATGGGCTGGAACATTTCCGAAAACGGCTTTCGCATCGTGCTCTCGCCGGAGGTTCCGGAAATGGCGCGCAAGCACCTGGGCCGGGATGCCGACGAATTTCTGGCGGGCGAGGGACTGAAGCGCAGCGACATAGGATGCTGGCTGCTGCACACCGGCGGGCCGAAGGTGCTGGAGGCGATGCAGGACGCGCTGGGACTGCACGATGGCGAATTGTCGGTGTCGTGGGAATGCCTGCGCAAGGCGGGGAACCTTTCGTCGGCATCGGTTCTGCAGGTGCTCGAGGAGACCATGGAGCAGCGCCGCCCGGCTCCGGGGACCTGGGGCATGCTGGCGGCGATGGGCCCGGGCTTCTGCTCTGAGCTGGTCCTCTTGAGGTGGTGAGTCTGGCCCCGAACCCCATATTGGCTGCTACCGATGTCTTTGTCGCCGGAGGCGGACCTGCGGGCCTGGCGGTCGCTATCGCCGCGCGGCGCAAGGGTCTGCGAGTCGCGCTGGCGGACCCGGGCCATCCTCCCATTGACAAGGCGTGCGGCGAGGGTCTGATGCCGGATGGCCTGGCCGCCTTGGCGGAACTGGGCGTGAATCTGCGCGCCGCCGAGGCGGTACCGTTTCGCGGGATTCGGTTTGTGGAAGGGCCGCTGACGGCCGAAGCGCGTTTTCCGGCGGAAAGCGCCGCGGGAATCCGCCGAATCGCGTTGCACCGGGCGCTGGTCGAATGCGCGGAACACTCGGGCGTGCAACTGTACTGGGGGATGCCGATCACGGGCATCGGCCCGAGCGGCGTGCGCCTGGGCCGCTACACGGCGCGGTGCCGGTGGATTGTGGGCGCTGACGGCGAGAGCTCGCGGGTGCGCAATTGGGCGGGCCTGGATGCGCCGCATTCCCGCCGGCGTTACGGTTTTCGCCGTCATTACCGCGTGGCCCCCTGGACCGATTTCATGGAGCTTTACTGGGGCGACACGTTTCAGATCTATGTCACTCCCATCGCCCCCGGTGAGGTGTGCGTGGCCGCGCTCTCCGGCGATCCGCATTTTCGGTTGGAAGACGCCCTGGCGCGCATGCCGGATCTGGCGGCTCGCCTCGGAACGGGCATCGCAGTCAGCGCCGAACGCGGGGCGGTCTCGGCAACCCGCCGCCTGGACGCCGTTTGGAGGGACCGTCTGGCGCTGGCCGGAGACGCCTCCGGGTCCGTGGATGCGATCACAGGGCAGGGGCTCCGTCTGGCATTCCGCCAGGCGCTGGCTCTGGCCACCGCTCTCGAACATGGGGACCTGGCGCGCTACGGCGTGGAGCACCGGCGGCTGGCACGGCGCGCCGGGCTGATGGCTTCGTTCATGCTGCTGGCGGGGCGCTCTCCGGCGATACGCGGGAGGGCGCTGCGCGCGCTGGCGGCTCGCCCGGAGGTGTTCGCGCGGCTGCTAGCGGCCCACGCCGATGCTGTTTCGGACGCAGCTTTCGCCGGCGCCGGAATGGCTCTTGGATGGAGGATGCTGACCGCATGAAAAGAGACATCGCCATTGCGTCGTGGATGCTGGCGGCCGCCTGCGCAAGCCTGCCCGCTCAGCCAACCGCCATCGAGCTGGACCCGGCGCAAACGCGCATCGACTTCACGCTCAGCGCGACGCTGCACACGGTCCACGGCACTTTCCGGCTCAAGCGGGGAACCATCCGTTTCGACCCGGCTACGGGAAAGGCGAGCGGGGAGGTGGTGGTCGATGCCACCAGCGGCAATAGCGGGAATGGAAGCCGGGACAGCAAGATGCACCAGAGTGTGCTCGAGAGCGGGCGCTATCCCGAGATTGTCTTCCGGCCGGACGCCGTGACAGGCGCGCTCGCCGGTCCGGGCCCCTGGCACGTCCAGGTGCACGGGCTGTTCACGATACACGGCGCGGCGCACGAGCTGGTGCTGCCCGTCGAGGCGCAGGTGGGGCCGGACCGGGTGACGGCGGTCACCAGGTTTGCGGTCCCCTACGCGAAGTGGGGAATGAAGAATCCCAGCACGTTCCTGCTCCGCGTCGATGAAACGGTGGGCCTGGAGATTCACGCCGCCGGGCGGCTGGTGGCGGGCCCGTGATGGCGCGTCAATTCTCAAGAAACCAGGCTGGGCCGGCGGGCATCCCTTCTGTGGTGAGGACTGTTCTGTTGGTTCTGCTGGTGGCGGCGCAGGTCCCGGTGTTTGCGCAGGTGGGGACTCCACCCGGGTATCCAACCGGGCAGGCGCCGAATCAGGGGCCCCCCGTTCCCTGGCCCCGGCGCAGCAAGAAGAACGATGCCGACTCGAAGAGCGTCCCCACCCAGCATGCGACGGGAAAGTTGGCGAAAGTGGACGATCAAACGGTCGTGGTTGACGTCCCCGACGGCCGCGTCCTGACATTCAAGCGCACCGAGAAGACGAGGTTTCTTCGCGATGACAAGGAGATCAAGCCGGGGGACTTGAAGCCGGGCGACTGGGTAACGGTGGAAGCCACGGAGGATGAGGAAGCGTATTTGTACGCGGTGAACGTCCGGTATGAGAAAAACCCTCCGGCGGAGGCGGCGCCTGCCGAGGGTGCGAAACCGTCCACGGAGGGCACAGCGGAGGGCACTGCCAAGCCTGCGGAGACGGGCGGGCGAGCGGCCGGCAACATCCCGGCTCCTGAAGATGAAGGACCGGGACCGCCCAGGCTGAAGCGCGGCGTTCCGGCCCCGCGGAAAGACGAAGACCTGGCAGACGCGTCCGACGTTCCCGGCGCACCTGGCGCACCGCCGCAGGTGGAGGAGCGGGCTCCCGACGCCGATCCGCTGATCGAAAAAGCGCGGGAAGCGACTTCGCAGTTCACCGAGAGGCTTCCGAACTACGTCTGCACGGAGTTCATGGCGCGTTTCGCGAGCCAGTCCCGGCCGGCCGATTGGAGAGCGCTCGACGTCGTCTCTACCAACATCGTGTACGAGGGCGGGCACGAGAGCTATCGGGAGATTTCGGTGAACGGCAAGCCGTTCAAAAAAGGGATGGAGGAACTGAGCGGCTCGTGGTCCACGGGCGAGTTTGCCAGCATGTTGCTCGAGCTATTCGCTCCCTGGACGGCGGCGGAGTTTCATTTGCGGAGGCAAGGGACCGTGGCTGGCGTCGAGGCGCGGGTCTATGGTTTCGAGGTAGAGCGAGCGCGCTCGCACTGGCACATTCAGGTGGCGTCGCAATCTATCTTGCCCGCCTACAAAGGGTCGGTCTGGATCGAGCCGGGGACCGGGCGTGTGCTGCGCGTCGAGATGCAGGCGCGCGCGCTTCCGAAGGAGTTCCCGATGGACACGATCGAATCGGCCATCGAGTACGACAACGCGATGATCGGCGGCCGGAAATACCTGCTGCCGGTGCACGCGGAGACGCTGGCCTGCGAGCGCGGCACGGACAATTGCACCCGCAACACGATCGACTTCAGGAACTACCACAAGTTCGAGGCCAACTCGGACGTGACGTTCAAGTAGGACGCCGGTGGGCGCGGCGCGCGCGCCACTCCTCTGCTGTGATCTCCCAGATTTCCGAGGGCAGGCGGCCACTGACGTAATCCCGCTCTTCGACGGCCACAACGCGCATGCCGCTCTTCTCTGAGATCCTTCGCGATGCGGTGTTGGCCACGGCCTTGGGCACGCGCATCGCGGGGAAGCCGAGCTCGGTGAACCAATAATCGGTGACAGCTTCGACGGCCTCGCTCATCAGGCCCCTGCCCTGCCACGGCAAGCCGATCCAGAACCCTCGATTGCCGTCGTCCCCCTTGATGAGAGAGACGATGCCGATGAGTTGACTGGAGTCGCTCTTCAATCGCAGCGACCAGTGCCACTCGTCGCCGCGATCCATCGCCAGGAGGGCGCGGTCGCGGAAATGGGTCAAAGCGCCATCGTCGGGATAGGGCCACGGAACGCGACTGGCAAGGAATTGCACGATCTCCCATTTGGGAAAAAGCTCTTGCACCTGTCCGGCGTCGGCGAGCTCTAACGGGCGCAATTCGAGGCGCGGCGTCTCCAGGCGTGGGACCATTCGCACATCGTAGCAGAGGCGTTCCCCAGGCCGGCGCGGTCCCAAACTACCAGCTTTGCGTGTAGCCGAGGCTGGTGGTGGTGTACCAGGGCACCGTGACGATCTTGTTGAAGGTCTCCTGAATCCAGATGGAGCTGTGGTTATTGAAGTGGACGATGGCGCCCAGCGATTCGGCGTCGTAGAAACGGCTCTCCACGCGGGGATTGCCGGTCATGCTGGTGATGCCGCCTTGTATCCAGGTGTAGCCGCTGATGCGCCTGGTCTTGGGCAGCGCAAAGTTCTTCATAATGCCGAGGGCCTCCGTGTGAGAGCCAAAGCCGGTATGGAAGAAGCCGTGCGAGCCGGCGTTTTCGTACGTGTAGGCGAAGGTCAGCTCGTCGCCGATCGGATCCTTCTTCAGGAACGCGAAAGTGTGGCCGAGGCCGATGTTGTAGTTTCCCTTGGGGGCCAGGCCAGGCCGGACGAAGTCCGAACCGAACATGACGAACAGGTCGTTCGATGTGCCGGCTTCGCTTTCGGTCTCGGCCGGGGCGTTGGGCGCGGTCTGTGCGACAGCCGCGACCGACAACAGAAGAGCCAGAGCGGCGGAGGTGAGGGTTGCCACGAATTTGTCCTCGTTTGTTTTTTACGCTTCGTGGCGGAGGGCTGTCGGACGAGGACGCACCCCCAGCGTAGACCGCCGGACATAAGGAAAGCATGAGGGCCGTTTACCCGGCCCCGAGCCTACGATTTCACTTCGGCGACAGCTCGTCGAGAGCACGCGCGGTCGCGGATAGAAGCGCGTCCGGGCTGACCGGCGCGCCGGTTGCGCCTTGCATCCAGAGGTCCGGCGCGATGCGGCCTTGACGGGCCACGCGCTCGACCTCGGGACCGATCTTGCCCACGGCCCGCATGTGCTCTTTAAGCTGATGCGCGATGAAGTAGCCGATGGGGTAATCGGGCAGGTACAGGAACGAATCGATCATGTGCGAGTAGATGCCCAGGAGCACCACGTCGCGCTGGCGGAACACCGGCGCGTAGTATTTGTTCCAGGTGTCGGAGGCGATCCGCACGGTGGCGTCCTTGAGCTCGGCCGGGGAGGCATCCGGATGGTCGTACATCCAATGCCACACTGCCATATCCACCAGGCCGACACCCGCGATTTCGTAGGTGGACCAGAAATCGTTGAGCGTCCGCAGCGCTTCGGCTTCGGCGCCCGGGCTTGAAAGGCCCAGCAGCTCCAGATCCTTGGCCTGGAAGACGAACGCGATGGCTTCCGTAAAGGCGGTGTTCGGCACGCCGTTGAGCAGCCAGTGGTCCATCTCATTCAGCGAGAAGGTCTGCTCGACATTGTGGCCCATCTCATGCACGGCGATGTTGTAGCCCTTGTAGTCCATGCCGTTCGGTCCCACGCGGGTGCGCAGATGGGCGGGCGCGCCGCGGAGTTGGGCGCCCCAGGCGTGCCCGGAGCCGCGGGCCGGGTCCACCACGATATTCGCGGCTATGTAGCGGGCCTTCTCCGGAGTGAACCCCAGCGCCTCGAACATGCGCGGCATGTCCTGGTGGTAGGCCTCCGGCGTGGGGTATTTCTTGCGAGTCATCTCGTCGAGCTGGGACTCGGTGTAGGCTCCGCGCGGCCTGAAGCCGCCATACCAGACGTCGAACGGTTCGAGCGGCCGGCCCAAACGCCGCTCGATCAGCGCAGCGACTTTGGGGACGAGCGGCGAGGTCAACACCTGCTCGAACATCTGGCGCACGCGCGCTTCCGGCAGTTCCCGGTCCTCGTCGAACTTCCTGGCGATGTGCGTAGGCGCGGCGGGCGAATAGGGATCGATGCCCTTTATGGCGCGGAATCCGGCCAGCAGCACGGCGTAGCGCGTGTTCGGCTCGGGCTGGTTGGTGACGGCCGCGGCGGCGGGCTTCGCCTCGTCGTAATCCTTCACCGGGGACGCCTGCACCTGGCCGGTGGACGGGCTCCAATCGACGGCGGGGTTGTCGATCACCACCTTCGGAATGGTCTGGCGGACGATGGCTTCCATCACGCGCGCGATCATTCGCTGCCGTGCGAGGCCGTCCTTTTCGGCGTAATCCGCCTTGATCTGGTCGCGCAGGTTCCAGTGCGAGAGCAGGCGCATGCGGGCCGGGAACAGACGCTGGCCGCGCTCGTCGAGCAGGTGGTGCATCCAGATGTTGTAGCCGGAGACGTACTGCTCGGAGCGCGAGACGGCTTCGGAGATCGCCAGGTTGACCGAGGCGGGAACGCGACGCGAGAAACGCTGGGCCAGGCGCGCCTCCGCCCACTGACGCCGCGTCCATCCGCTGCCGGCGGCGAGGCGCTCGTCGAGCGTGGTCAGCGGGAAATTCAGAAGGACGACGAAGGCGAGTTTGTTCGCGAACAGGTCGTCGCTGGTATGCGCGGAGGGATCGTAGCCCGCGAAGACCTGGTCGTAGGGCTCGATCGGACCGAGGTCGAGGTCGGTCTGGGTGCGGAATGCGCGGACGATCTCGAGCACGTGGCCGTCGAGCTGTTCGAGCAACGCCTCGTAGCGGGCGAAGAGCGTGTCGAGCGCTGGCTGATCGCCGGCGAAGTTGCTCCGCACGAACTCTTCAAACGCGGCGCGGTCGCCGTCTTCGGTGCGCCAAAACTCGCCGGCCTGCTTCAAGCCGCGCGTTGCGCGCCCGCGTTGGGCTTCGCCGTAGCGTGCGACGAGCTCCTTTTCGAGGCTCGCGGCAGAATCCTTGAGCCACGCCGGCGAGGCGTCCTGCGCGCGAAGCGGCCAACCCGCCAGAGCCCCAGCAATCAGAACCAGCGAACAGAACCCTAAACCGTGCACCATCGTCCCTCCTCCTGAGCCACTCGGGAGTATAGCGCTTTAAGCTTGCGCCCGGAGGCTTACGGGCCTAGAATCGAACCAGGGAAGGCAAAGGGGCGGCCGTTGGGCCGTTCCGTGAAGGAGGGGTATGGCGAATCTGGAAAAACACAAACGGAACTTGGTGGATGAGTTCCTGGGGGATGACCAGGCGGGTGAACCCGTGCAATTGCGGAGCGTCCTTGTGACCGGCGCTCACGGCAAGACGGCGGGTTCGCGGCATTCCCGGCCCACGATTTCGAACGGGCAGGCCGCCAAGCCCGATCCCGCGCTCATCCGGGAAGCCGCTCCTCCCAAGCTGGAGCAGAGAACCTCGCAGGCCAGCTCGCCGGAGCATTTGCGGAAGCTCCAGCGGCTTCCGAATCTGCGCGCGCCTTACATGCAGCCCGGCCGGCGCGCCGGGTAACGGGTTCGCTCATGCCGCGCGGCGCCTGAGTTGTTATCCTTTCGACGACGCGCGGCGCTATGCGAATCCTGATCGTCTCCGACCTGCACGCGAATCTCGAGGCCGTTCGCAGCTTGCCTGAGAGCTACGACGAACTCTGGGTGCTGGGCGACCTGGTGAATTATGGGCCGGACCCGGGTGAGGTGGTCGAGTTTGTGAGGGCGCGCGCGTCGCTCGCGGTGCGCGGAAATCACGACGATTCGGCCGGCTACGACCGGGACCCGCAGTGCTCGCCCCCATTCCGGCGCATGGCTGAGGAGACCGGCCGCTACACTGGGGCGGCCATCACGGCGGCCCAGCGCGACTTTCTGCGCAGCCTGCCCCTAACGGCCGAACGGACGTTGAACGGCGTTCGGTTCTCGGCGTGCCATGCCACGCCGCCCGATCCGCTGCACGAGTATCGGCCGGGCGACTCTGGGTTGTGGGACGCGGAGCTGGCGCGCGGGGACACGGAGGTGCTGCTGGTTGGCCACACGCATCTGCCCTTCATACGCCGGCTGGGGAGGCGAACGGTGGTGAATCCCGGGAGCGCCGGCCAGCCGAAACACGGGACGGCGCGCGCCTGCTACGCGATCTGGCAGGACGGCGAATTGCGGCTGGAATCGGTGGAGTACCCAATCGAGGAAACGGTTGCGAAGATCCGGGCGATGCCCGTTTCGCCCGAGGTTCGGGAGGAGTTGATTGGCGTGCTGCGAAGGGGCCGGTTTGCGGCGCGCGAACGGCTACGGTTAGACTGAAGAAAACCAGATGATCGGGAAAGCCGATGCCTCGACAGCCGCGCGCGACATTCTCGACCTCATCGAGCGAGAACTGCGCGAGGTGGAAAAGGCGATCGGCGTGGAGTTCGTGGCGCCGGTCGAAGCGATCACCGCGATCGCGCAGTATCTTCGGGAGAGCGGCGGCAAGCGGCTGCGGCCCACACTGGTCCTGCTAGCGTCGAAACTGCTGGGCGGCGGTGCGAGCGCTGTGCGGATGGCCGCTGTTGTGGAGATGATCCACACGGCCACGCTGGTGCACGACGACGTGATCGACGACGCGCGGACGCGCCGCGGCCAGCCCTCGACGAACGTCAAGTGGGGCAACCACGCCTCCGTGCTCGCGGGCGACTGGCTGTACATGCAGGCCTTCCAGATCGCCGTGCGCGAGCGGAACTTCCACATCCTCGAGATGCTGACCGACGTCACGCAGGCGATGGTGGAGGGCGAGCTGCTGCAGTTGCAGCGCATCGGCTCGATTGACGTTTCCGAAGCGGACTACATGGACCTGGTGGACCGCAAGACCGCCGGCCTCTTCTCGACGTGCGCGCGGCTGGGCGCGGCGGTGGCCGGAGCCGACTCCACCACCGAAGAGAAGCTGGGGGAATACGCCTGGAACCTGGGCATGGCGTTTCAACTCATCGACGATGTGCTCGATTTCACCGCTCGCGAGAACGTGCTGGGCAAACCGGTGGGCAACGATTTGTGGGAAGGCAAGGTCACGCTGCCGCTGATCTACGCGCTGGAGAAGTCCGATGCGGCGGAGCGGCGGCTGGTGGAAACGGTGCTGGCGGACCGCAATTACAACCGCACGCCGTTCGCCGCCATCTTCGACCTGGTGGAGCGGCACGGCGGCCTGGAACGGGTGCGACGGCGCGCCGGCGAGTTCACGGCGAGGGCCGGCGGCATTATCGGCAGCTTCCCCGAATCCCCCGCGCAGCGCGCCTTGGCGAGCCTCACCGCGCTGGTGACGGAACGCGATCACTAGTCTCGGGGCCGGAGGCCGCGGCGCCGGAGTCATCGGGCAGAAAGATTTCTTCGATGCGCTTGCCGAAGAGGCGCGCGAGCCCGAAGGCGAGGGGCAGGCTGGGATCGTACTTGCCGGTTTCGACGGCGTTGACGGTCTGGCGCGAGACGCCGAGGCGTGTGGCGAGGTCGGCCTGCGACCAGCTCCGCTCGGCGCGCAGCACCCGCAGCGTGTTCCTCACCGGTACCTCCGGTTGGCGTTGACGTAGCCGAGCAGCAGGAGGCCGACCAGAAGGAAGGTAACGTAGTAGGCCTGGAGCGGGCCGGCGAATCCCGCAATCTGGAATATGGGATAGAGCAACGAGGCGATGAAGACGCCGAGGCAGGCCGTGGCGGCGGCTTCGAGATGTATGCGCAATTGCAGCTCATCCAGGCGCTCCATGTCGCGGAGCAGGCGGACAATGTAAGCGGCGCCGCAGCCCAGCGGCACGGCCACCGCGAGGAGGCGGAACGGCAACGCGGGTTTGAGCAGGGCGATCAGGAGAATGCCGGCAGCGATGGAGAGCGCCAGGCCGAGGAGCCAGACGGTCTGGACCAGGGTGCCGCGCTTGCAGGAGAGGGCGGAGGGCGTGTCAGGTGTCATAGTCATAATGTAAAGCATACTGTACTTGTTGTCAAGTTCCATAGACTAAGTCTGGATTCTATAATCGCAGGCGATGCTGCCTAATGTGGGTAGGAGTGGGTATTGCGGATTACTGGGCTGGGGCTGTAATATGAGGCTGTAGTACTATCCGCTACGCTCGTAGGCGAGCAGGTATCCGAGGGCCCTTGGGAGCTACCCAGGGGCCCTTTATATTTGGCATGAAGCGCATCGCTATTCTCATTGACGGGGGGTTTCTCCGTGTTGCCGCCAAGAAGGCGGGAAAGTGTTACAACCCTACGTTCATCGAGAAGTTTGCACTCAAGTGCCCTGTCGCAGAGGAAGAGATTTTTCGCGTGCTGTACTACGACTGCGCTCCCTACTCTGGAACTGTGAGACTCCCTGTGTCAGGAGCCGATCACGTGTTTTCAGGTTCCGATCTTTGGTTGCATGAACTCTCCAGGAAGGACCTCTTTGCGGTCCGACGCGGAGTTTTAAAATTCCGTGGCTTCAAGCCGAAACGAGTGCCTGTAGCAGCCACACCGCTGACAGATGCGGACTTTGCACCCGACTTCGAGCAGAAGGGGGTCAACATGCGGATCGGACTGGACATCGCGTCACTATGTCAGAACAGGTCCGTAGACCGCATAGTCTTAATTTCTGGCGACACGGACTGTATCCCCGCCACAAAGCATGGGCGCAAGGCTGGCGTTCAGATCGTGCTCATTGAGCTTCCCGGAACGCGCCTCGCTCCAGAACTGATATCACACGTTGACTTCAAGCGCGCAATCACCTGGCCATGACGCCGACCCAACTCTGAAACAGAGTTGACCATCCATGCTTCAGAGATCGTGTGCTAACTGGAGCACGATTTATGCCTCAGCACACGCCCTCCCCAAACGCTACAATGACAACTTCGCATGACTGATCAGCAGATTGTCGAACGGGTTGAGGCGCTTAGGCCGTGGTTTTATGAGTTCGACCTGGGGGCGGGGCGGCGGACGCCGTCGTCGCTGCCGCCGGAGGTGCGGCCGATCCACCAGACGCGGCTCGGGATGGTCATGAGCGCGGTGAAGCGGCATTTCGGCGGGCGGCTTCCGGAGATACGCGCGATCGATGTCGGCTGCCACGAGGGGTTCTACAGCGTCGCGCTGGTTCGCGAGGGCGTCAAGAGCGTGCTGGGTGTGGACGTGCGGCCGGAGAACCTGGCGCGGGCGCGGTTCGTCGGCGAAACGCTGGGCCTGGCGAACGTGGAGTGGCGGGAGGGCAACTGCGAGCGCCTGCGCGTGGAAGAGACGGGCGAATTCGAGCTGTGCCTGTTCCTCGGGTTGCTGTACCATCTGGAGAATCCGATGCTGTGCCTGCGCAACATCGCCCGCATCACGCGCGAGGTGTGCGTGATCGAGACGCAAGTGGTGGATGAAGTGGAGGGCGCGGCGGAGTGGGGCGCGCGCGACTGGACCCGGCCCTACCACGGCGTGCTGGCGCTGATCGACGAATCGGGCGAATTTTATAACGAGAACACCGAGGCCGGCGCGTCGCCGATAGCGACCTGCCCGTCGCCGAAGGCGCTCGAGTTCATGCTGAAGCAGGCGGGTTTCCGGAAGGTGGAAATGGTTGCCCCGCCGCCCGGCGCCTACGAGCAACACGCGCGCGGAAAGCGGGTGGTGGCGGTGGCGTACAAGTGAGTCAAGCGCGCGGCGGCGTGACCGAAGCGTAGACGCCGGCGCAGGGGATGCGCACATACCCGCGCACGGGAGCGTCGCCGGGGACGACGCGCAACTCGGCCGCTTCCTCAACCAGCGCGCAGAGGTTGAAGTCGAGCAGCGTGCCCTCGACCACCGCGGGAACGAAGGTGAATCGCCCCGGAGCGAGCTCGGGCAGGCGGATACGGAAGTCAACGGTCGAGACCTGGCCGGGTTCGAGCGGCGGCATCTCGACGCCCTCGCTGGCCGTGTTGGCGCCGGTGAAATCCACGCCGGCCTCGGTGCGCATGACCATGCCGACGATGGGCAGGCGGATCGCTTCCTTCGCGCGGACGCTGACCCGAATCACGAGCCGGGCGGGGGTGCGGACGCAATCGACCGGCCGCTCACGATCGTCCATGACGGAGATGCCGAGCACCTCCGCGCGCCCGTCGCCATGACGCCGCGCGCCGGGAGAGAGCGACGTCACGATCTGGGCGGGCTCGCGGTATTCCGCAGCCGGTCCGGTCGCGCGCTGCTCGCCACGGAGGCGCCGGGCGTCCTTGGCGATCAGCGCGGCCAGGTACTTCTGCGTGACCTCGCCGGAGGCGCCGAGCGCGGCCACACCGCCGTGTTCGAGCCACAGCGTGCGGTGGCCGAGCGCCTTGACGTCCGAGACATCGTGCGTCACGTAAACAATGGTCACCTCGCGGCTGCGGAGTTCGTGAATCTTGCGCATGCAGCGCTGGCGGAAGTAGATGTCGCCGACGGCCAAGGCCTCATCGACGATCAGGATATCGGGGTCCAGGTGGACCGCCACGGCGAAGGCCAGCCGCACCAACATGCCGCTCGAGTACGTGCGCACCGGCTGGTCGAAGAATTCGCCGATCTCCGCGAACGCCAGGATCCGCTCGAGCTTGCGATCGATTTCACCCGCCGCAAAGCCGAGGATCGCGCCGTTCAGATGGACGTTCTCGCGGCCGGTGTATTCCGGGTTGAAACCCGAGCCGAGCTCGAGCAGGGCCGTGATGCGGCCGTGTACGCGCACCTGGCCGCGCGTCGGCTCGAGAATGCCGCCGATCAACTGAAGCAGGGTGCTCTTTCCCGAGCCGTTTTCGCCGATCACGCAGAAGGTTTCGCCGCGGTGGATTCCGAGCGTAATGTCGCGCACGGCCCAGTGTTCCTGGTGGTAGCGGCGGCGGTTCAGGGTAAGAAGTTCGCGCAGGCGGTCGCCGGGGCGCGCGTAGATCGGGTACTTCTTCGAGACGCCTTCGAGCTCGATAATATCCATCGGCCTGGACTACCATCGTAGCGTAGCGGCGCGGCAGCCCTTGCTCGTTCGAGCGTCCGGTGTAAGAATTCGATAAGAGGGGCGGGTATGCTCACCATCCTGGTTGCCGAAAACGATGCGCCGCTGCGCAAGATGATCTCCGACCTGTTGCGCGAACGGGGCTACCGGGTCCTTTCCGCGTCGAGCGGAGACGAAGCCACGGCCGTGGCCAGGCGCAACGGAGAACCTATCGACCTTCTGGTGACCGACATCGTGATGAGCGGCATGGGCGGCGCCGACCTTTACGCGTGGATGAAGGCCGAATACCCGGCCCTGCGCGTCCTGTTCATCTCCGGCTTCATGAGCCGCGAGCCGCTCGAAGGCGCGTTCCTCAAGAAGCCGTTCAGCCCCGACGAACTGGCGGCGAAAGTGGCCGCAGTGCTGGCGCAAGGAGCGGCGGGGTAGGACGGGCGCGTGGTACAAGGGTTCTGTATGCCGTCGTTCGCCGTCACCACGCCGCAGCGAAGCTACGAGGCCATCGTCGAGCGGGGCATTCTCGCGCGCATCGGGGAATTCATCCCGGCCGGCGCGGGCAAGGTGTTCGTCGTTACCACCGAGGACGTCTGGCATTACCACAGCTCGCGCCTGGCGCGGGGACTGGCCGAGCACTCCCACGAGATCGTCCTGTTTCCCGGCGGCGAGGAGCACAAGCGCCTGAGCTCGGTGGAACGTATGGCCGAAGAGATGGTGCGGCGGGGCGGCGACCGCGCGAGCCTGGTGATCGCTTTCGGCGGCGGCGTGGTGAACGACGTCGCGGGATTCCTGGCGGCCATCTTCATGCGCGGCGTGCCGGTTCTTCAGGTCCCCACCACGCTGCTGGCGCAGGTGGACGCGGCCATCGGCGGCAAGACCGGCGTGGATCTCGACTGCGGCAAGAACCTGGTGGGCGCGTTTCATCAGCCCATTGCCGTGCTGATCGATCCCGAAGTCCTGGCGACGCTGCCCGAGCGCGAGTACCGCAACGGCCTCTTCGAAGTGCTGAAATACGGCGTCATTCGCAGCCCGGAATTGTTCACGACGCTGGCGGAGCAGAGCGCGGAGGTCCTCGGCCGCGAGCCCGGATTGGTGGAGCGCATCATCGGCGAGTGCGTGCGCATCAAGGCCGACGTGGTCAGCGCCGATGAGCGCGAGGGCGGCGTACGCGTGATCCTGAATTTCGGCCACACCGCCGGCCATGCCCTGGAAACGGAGACGGGCTACAGCCGCTTCCGCCACGGTGAGGCGGTGGCATTCGGCATGCGCGCGGCCGTCTACCTCTCGGAGCGGACCGGCCACCTTTCGGCCGAAGACGCCGTCGACATTCTCAATGCCGTGGCGCTCTACGGGCCGATTCCCTCGCTCGAAGGCGTGACCGCCGAGGCCATCGCACGGCGCGCGCTGATGGACAAGAAGACTCTGAAGGGCCGCGTGCGCTGGGTTCTGCCGGAGCGAATCGGGCAGGTTGCGGTGGTCTCGGACATCGAAGAAACCATCGTGGCCGCGGCCATTCGGGAAGCGCTCGAATGAGCGTCGCGCCGGGGACTACGCCAGCGGGCGCAGCCGGCGAAGCGGAAGCGGCACGCTGGGTGCGCGGCATGTTCGGCCGGGTCGCGCGCCGGTACGACCTGCTCAATCACCTGCTCTCCTTCAACCTGGACCGCTATTGGCGCGCGCGTACGGTGCGGGAGCTGCGGCCGGCGCTCGAACGGCCGGGGGCGCGGGTGCTCGATGTCTGCTGCGGGACGGGCGATCTGCTGGCTGCGCTCGGCGGGACGCTGGGCATCGATTTCTGCCATCCGATGCTGGTGGCGGCGCGGCGCAAGATGCCCGCAGCCGCGCTGGTGGAGGCCGATGCGCTCGCGCTGCCGCTGGCGGACGCCTCGCTCGACGTGGTAGCCACCGCGTTCGGATTTCGCAACCTGGCGAACTACGAAAAGGGCCTGCGCGAGTTGCGGCGCGTGCTGAAGCCGGGCGGCGTGGCGGCGATCCTCGAATTCTCGCAGCCGCCCTCGGCGCTCTTCGCGGCGCTTTATGGCTTCTATTCGAAGCGCGTTCTACCGGCCATCGGCGGCGCGGTCTCCGGCGAACGGGCCGCGTACGAATATCTGCCAGAATCCGTGCGCAAGTTCCCTAGCGCGGAGGGGCTCGCGGGCATGATGCGCGAGGCCGGGTTCGTCGAGGTGCGTTTCAGCCGCATGACGGGCGGCATTGTGGCGCTGCATTTGGGGACGGCCCGGTAAGGTATACAAGCGACTGCACTACTGACGGATAGTGCTGCCGGCAAGCAGAAGCCGAGTCGGTTCCCTGCGGGCGATCAACCATGAGTCCTCTTCCTGCGCCAAGACTGCTCAAGTGCAATTCTGACGTTGAAATGTCGCTATTACTATGACGAGAGGACCGGATGGCCACGAAGACCCTGTTGCGCTTTCTCCAATGGAGCGTGCTCGCCCGCAGAGAATCCAAGCGAGCGGTCGTCATGCTGTCCGTCGCCGTGGGCATGCCGCTGAGGCTCAGGACCTGGCTCCAGCCCGTTTGCGGGAGGATCTGCACGTACTGCGGGAATCGCTCGAAGAGGGCCACTCCGGACTCTACCGGTACACTCCGAAGGCCGAGATGGACCGCGTCTTCGAGCAGACAGAGAGCAGGCTGGACCGCCTGATGAACTGGCGTCAATTCTATGGCCTCGTCCTGCCGATCATTGCCAACATCCGATGCGGGCACACCCACATCACGCCCGGCGCCCAGCTCACCGAAGAGGTCGAAACCGGAATTCCTTTACTTCCGCTCGATGTTCAGATAGTTGGCGGTAGACCATGGATACTCCGCGATTACACCGCTGGCGACCAGAACTTCCGGGGCGCCGAGTTGATCGAGATCAATGGCAGAAAGGTTGTCAACCTTCTGCCGCTTCTCTACGCTGCGACGCCTGTGGACGGCAATAGTGTCTCGGGAAAGATTTGGCGTCTGGGTCCTGACGGAGGCACGAGGTTTCAGTTGTTCCTGTACTTCCTCGCAGGAATCGAAGCGCCATACAGCATCCTGGCACGTTCGGGCGGCAGGACGCTTCGCGCTGAGGCATTAGCCGGACTGACCGACCGGGAACTACGCCGCAAGCAGAGTGCAGGGTATCCGCGAGACCCTGTTCCCGACGCCGAATTCCGCCTGATCGATAACGGAGACGTCGGTGTTCTCACGATGCGTTTCTTTTCCGAGTTCGTCGACACAAAGCCACAGCGGACGATGAAGCAGTTCATCGAGGATTGTTTCCAGCAGATGGGGGAGAGGAAGACGGTCAGTCTTATTCTCGACCTGAGAGGCAATGAAGGCGGGGAGGACGAGCTCGGTGCTCATCTCTTTTCTCACCTGATCAACGAGCCCTTCCATTACTATGACAAAGTGGTTGCGAACCACTTGGAGTTTAACCTCTCGCGGTATACCGAGCGCGCGATCAGGTTTCCTGAGAACGACTTCCGCAAGACTCACGAAGGCCGCTATATTTATACCGCGCGTCCAAACCTCGGTGTCCAGCAGCCGAGATCTCCGTATTTCGGGGGAAAAGTGATCGCCTTGATGGACGGCGGCAGCTTTTCCGTGACGTGCGAATTCCTGTCCACGCTCCACGCAGCGAAACGCGCTACGTTCCTCGGTACCGAAACGGCAGGAGCCTATTTCGGGAACTCGTCCGGCAGTTTTGCGACGGTAATGCTCCCCAACACCAAGCTCAGCGTCAGGATTCCGTTGCTGACCTACTACATTTCCGCCAAGAACCCGAGCGCAAAGCCCGACCGTGGCATCCTGCCCGATATCCGTATCGAGCCAACCATCCAGGATCTGCTCGGCGGGCGGGATCCAGTGATGGAGAAAGCACTCAGGTTGGCGCGCGTGAAGACAAGGGAACCCCGGCTTTGAGCTCGATGCGTTGAATGCAATATCGTGGCCGGCTTGCCCAGGCACGACGTGGTCAACTCGTTTCTTCGTCGTGGCCAGGTACAGGCCATCGATCGACACACCCACTGCGTTGGAATCGAGTACCGCACGCCGGAACCAGCGTCGTGGCTGCTGCTGGCGGGACGTCCTACTGCGCGCGCAGCGAACTGACGGGATCGACGCGGGTGGCGCGCCAGGCGGGCAGGGTGCTGGCCGCGAGCGCCATTGCGATCAGCAGGACGGAGACGCCGGCGAAGGTCGGCGCATCCGTGGTTCCGACGCTGTAGAGGATACTGGCCATGAATCGCGAGAGCCCCGCGGCGAGGATCAGGCCCGCCGCGACGCCGGCGATTGCCAGCTTCAGGCCCTGGCCCACAACCAGGTTCAGCACGTCCCACTTGCCCGCGCCGAGGGCCATGCGGATTCCGATCTCCTGCCTGCGTTCGGCCACCAGATACGCCATGACGCCGTAGATGCCCACGGAGGCGAGCGCGAGCGCCAGGGCCGCGAACAGGCTCAGCAGTAACGTGCGCGCGCGCCGCGGCGATCGCGACGCCGAGACCACTTCGTCCATTGTGCCGATACCGTAAAGCGGCTCGTCCTTGTCGATGGAATGGATCGCTCCTTGGACGCCGGAAGACGCAGCCGCCGCGCCGGTACGGGTGCGGACCACGAACGCCATGAAGGGCCAGGGGTCCCGCGCGTAGGGCACGTAGATGGCGGGGCGAGGGTTCTGGTCCAGGTTGTGCTGGCGCACGTCCTGGACCACGCCGACCACCTGGCACCACTCGTTCTCCTGGCCGCATCCGCCCACCGTCACGAAACCTCCGATCGGGTTTCCTCCAGGCCAGAAGTAGCGAGCCATGGACTCGCTGACGATGACGACGGGCGGGGCGGTGGCGCCGTCGCGCTCGGTGAAGACGCGGCCATTGAGGAGCCGGATGCCCATGCTGCGGAAATAATCGGGACTGACGACGAGATAATCGGGCGCGCGATCGTTCTCCGTGGACGTGCGTCCCTTGATATCGACGGAGCGCGTGCTGTTGCCGGGGCTCAAGGGAAGGCGCGAGACGACGGCGGCCGAACCGGCGCCGGGGAGCGAAGCGATGCTCTCGAGAGCGCGCCTGACGAAGCGGACGCGATCCTCCGCGCCGGGGTAGCGAGCCTGCGGGAGCGAGAGCCGCAGGCTGAGGACGCGCTCCGGCTGGAAGCCCCCGGAGACCGAAAGCAGGCGGCTGAAGCTCCGGATCAGAAGGCCGGCGCCCACCAGCAAAACCCCGGCGAGGGCGACCTCGGACGCCACTAGAAAGCTTCGAGCGCCGCGCCCCCGAATCCCGGAGGAGAGGCTGCGGCTCCCCTCTTTCAACATGCTGTCCAGAGCGGCGCCAGAAAGGTGGACGGCCGGGAAAAGTCCGAAGAGGACCGCGGAGGCGAGCGCGGCCAGCATGGTGAAAACCAGGACGCGCGAGTCGAGGCCGGGCGCCGCGCCGGCGAACGCGTCCGGCGGCAGCAGCCCGCGAAGGGCGGGTACGCAGGCATAGGCGAGCGCGATTCCCACTCCGCCGCCGGCCGCCGCGAGCAGAACGCTCTCCGTGAGGAACTGCCGCACCAGGCGCGCCCGCCCCGCGCCCAGCGCCGCGCGGACCGCGATCTCCTTCTGCCGGGCCGCACCGCGCGCCAGCAGGATGTTGGCGACGTTGGCGCAGGCAATCACCAGCAGAAGCGCAACTGCGCCCAACAGAATCATCAGAGCCGGCCGCGTTGCGCCAACCAGATCGTCATGCAGCATGACCAGCGCCGCGCTGGAGGCCTCTTCGTCGCTTCCATACTGCTGTTTCAGACGGCGCGCGACGGCGTTCGCCTCCGCCCGGGCCTGCGCCAGGGAGACGCCGGGGCCGAGCCGCGCGATGGTATCGAAGTAATGAGAGTCGCGAATGTTCGATTGGTCCAGGTCGGGCCGCAGGGCATGCTCGGGGACCGCGAATCGTGCGGCGGTCCACAACTCGGACCCGGGAGGGTACTGGAAGGACGGCGGCATGACTCCGACGACCGTCCGGGGCACGCCGTCAAGAACGATCCGCTGCCCGAGGACGTCCGGAGTGCCGCCGTAGCGGTGCTGCCAGAGCGCATAGCTCAGGACCGCGGTGCGCGCGGCGCCGGGCTTGTCCAGGGTGGCCGTCAGGGTGCGGCCCAGTTGCGCCTGAACGCCCATCACGGCGAAAAAGTCGGGCGTGACCACGGCGCCTTGGATTCTCTCCGGCCGCTCCTGCCCCGTGACATTGAACGGCGATTGGCGAAAGCCGGCCAGGTGGCTGAAGGCGCGGCACTGGCGGCGGAAGTCCAGAAAGGTGGCGGGCGAAAGCGCGCTGTTTTCGACGGAACCGCGTCCGTAGAGCGCTACGATCCGGTCCGGCTGGGGATAGGGCAAGGGGCGGAGCAGAGCGGCATCGATGACGCTGAAGATGGCCGTGTTCGCCCCGATGCCGAGAGCCAGAGTGAGCACCGCCGCGGCCGTGAACGCAGGACTCCGCCACAGCACCCGAAGGGCGTAACGAACGTCCTGGCGTGCCTGGTCCCACCACAGCCAGCGGCCGCTTTCATAGAAGCGCTCCTGGGCGGCGGTGGTGTTGCCGAAGGCCCGCCGCGCGGCGGCGTCCGCCTCAGATTCGCTAAGGCCCTCGCTCCGTAGCCGCTCCGCCTCGAGCGCGATGTGGGCTTGAATCTCTTCGCTGAAGTCGCTGGGCTTCCTGTGCATGGGCTATCCCTCCTCCGCGCCGAGGACGTGTCCGATGGCGGCCGCCAGGCGCTGCCACCGGCTGGTCTGTTCCGCCAGGCGGCTGCGCCCGCTCCTTGTCAGCGTGTAGAAGCGCGCCTTGCGATTGTTTTCCGAGGCGCCCCACTCGGCGCGGATCGAGCCCTGGGTTTCCAGGCGCTGCAGGGCCGGATAGAGCGCACCGTGCTCAACCAGCAGCTCGTCGTGCGAAGTCAGTTGGATTGAGCGCGCGATCCCCTGCCCGTGCTGGGGGCCGAACACCAGCGTCCGAAGGATGAGCAGGTCGAGCGTGCCCTGCAAAAGGGCCAGTTGTTCTTTGTCGTCTCGGGTAGGCATCTGACCCAAGTATGCACGGACTCGGGTAAGCTGTCAACCCGAAGCGGGCGGGGGGCGTCTGCGAACGGGGGGAGGGCGCGGGACCGCCCGCCAGGGGCAGTCCCGCCCGGTATCTTACAGGCCCTTGGCGGCCAGCATCTTGGCGAGGTTGACCACGCGGCAGGAGTAGCCCCACTCGTTGTCGTACCAGGCGACCACTTTGAGCAGATTGCCGCCCACCACCTTCGTCAATTGGCTGTCGACGATGGAGCTGTTGGAGTTCTGCAGCATGTCTGTCGATACCACCGGGTCTTCCGTGTAGGCCAGAATGCCCTTCAGCGGGCCCTCGGCGGCGGCCTTCAGAGCGGCGTTGACTTGCTCGGCTGTGGCGTCCTTCTCGAGAACGGCCACTAGGTCCACCGCGGAAACATTCGGCGTCGGGACGCGCATCGAGTAGCCGTCCAGCTTGCCCTTCAGCACCGGCATCACCAGGCCGATGGCCTTGGCGGCTCCGGTCGAAGTCGGAATCATGTTGAGCGCTCCGGCGCGGGCGCGGCGCAGGTCCTTGTGCGGGAAATCCAGAATCGGCTGGTCGTTGGTGTAGCTGTGGATGGTGGTCATGGAGCCCTTCGCGATTCCGAAAGTCTCGTGGATCACCTTCGTCACCGGCGCCAGGCAATTGGTTGTGCAGGACGCATTGGAGATGATGTGGTGCTTGGCGGGATCGTAAACCTTGTCGTTCACGCCGATCACGACCGTCAAGTCCTCGTTCTTCGCCGGGGCGGAGATGATGACCTTCTTCACAGTCCCGCGCACGTGCTTCGAGGCCATCGTCGCGTCGGTGAACTTGCCGGTGGATTCGATGACGATCTGGGCGCCGAGCGAGCTCCAATCGAGCTCCGCGGGGTCCTTGATCGCGAACACCTTGAGCGGCTTGCCGTTGATGAGGATGGAATCTGCCGTGGCCGAAACGTCGGCGTCGAGCCGGCCGAGAACGGAGTCGTACTTCAGCAAGTGCGCCAGCGTCTTGGTGTCGGTCAGGTCGTTGCAGGCCACGAATTCAATCTGGGGGTCATTCAGTCCGGCCCGTACGACGTTGCGTCCGATGCGGCCGAAACCGTTGATTGCTACTTTCACTGCCATTGAGAAGTTCTCCTGTTAAGTGGGCTAGGAATCCGCAGAGACGGCTGGGAAGCCGTCCCGCCGCGAAGTAACCTTAGATGATACCAGACCCGGACACCCAAAACCGGCGCCAGAGCTACTCGGACGGGCGAGGCGGCCGGACTATGCGGCAGGGCCCAGGGTCTCTCTCACCTTGGCTGCGAGCGAGGCCGGGGAGAAGGGCTTTTGCAGGTAAGCCACGTTGACGCCCAGCGCGCCCTCGCCAGGCATCAGCTTCTCCGCATAGCCCGACATAAAGAGCACCTTCATCTGCGGCCGCAGCGCGGTCAGCTTAACGGAGAGCTCCGGACCGGTCATGCCCGGCATGACGACATCGGTCACCATCAGCTCGATCGGTCCCGTATAAATGTCGCAGAGCTGAAGCGCGTCCGGACCACTGGCCGCGCCCAGGACCTTGTATCCGTAACTCTCCAGAACCTCCATCGCCAGGTGTCGTACTTCGGTCTGATCCTCGACCACCAGCAGAGTCTCGCGGCCGCGGAGGTCGGCAACCGGACCCGAAGAGATCTCCGCCAAGGAGGCTTGGCCTTCGGCGCGCGGGAGGCAGATGTGGAACGTGGTCCCCGCGCCGGGTTCGCTCTGCACCCAGATGTGGCCGCCCGCCTGCTTGACGATGCCGTAGACCGTGGACAGTCCCAGGCCGGTCCCCTTCGCCTTGTCCTTGGTGGTGAAGAACGGCTCGAACAGGTGGGCGCGGGTGTACTCATCCATTCCCGAGCCGGTGTCGCTCACTGTCAGCTCCACGTAGCAGCCGGAGACGAGCTCCGGGCGGCTCTCGCCGGCGGTGAAGTCGCGGGTCTCCACGATCAGCGTGCCCCCGTGCGGCATGGCATCGCGTGCGTTGACGGCCAGGTTCATCAGGACCTGGTTGATCTGGTTGGGATCGGCCAGCACTTTCCCGCCGGCTCCCAGACGGGCAATCAACTCGATGTCCTCGCCGATGAGGCGGCCGATCATCTTCTCCACGTCCTGGATTACCAGGTTCAAGTCCAGGACCTTGGGCTGGACCACCTGCCGGCGGCCGAAGGCCAGCAACTGTTCGGTGAGAGCCGCGGCCCGCTGCGCCGCCTTCCGGATCTCCGACACGGACGTGGCCAGGAAGCCATCCGCGGGCAACTCTTCGAGCACCAGCTCGCTGCAGCAGATGATGACCGTCAGCAGGTTGTTGAAGTCGTGAGCCACGCCGCCGGCCAGCCTGCCGATGCTTTCCAGGCGTTGAGCCTGCAGGAATTGGTCTTGCAGGCGCTTGTATTCGGTGACGTCCTGAGCGGTGCCGATCATGCGCTGGCTGCCGGAATCGTCGGTTTCGAGCTCGCCGTGCTGGCGGATCCAACGCTGGGTGCCGTCGGGACGGACGATGCGGTGGTCCACGCGGTACGGCTTGCCGCTTTCGAGACTGGCGGCCAGGGCGGCCTGGACGGCGTCGCGGTCCTCCGGATGCACGAATGCAGCGATAGACGCGGGAGTCGGCGTGAAAAACTCCTTGGAGACTCCCCAAATGCGATAGAGCTCGTCGGACCAGCGGATCGGCTCGGTAGAGGATTTCGACTGAAGGCTGTGTGTGGACGCCTCCCAGCTACCTAGCTCGGCAATTCGTTGCGCGCGCTCGAGGCGAGCTTCGCTCTTTCGCAAAGCGACCTCTGCGTTCTTGCGCCCGGTGACGTCCTGCGCCACCCCCAAAATCTTGCTGGGAATGCCGTTCGTCCGGGAGAATACCATGTCGCGGCAGTGGACCCAGCACCAGTGCCCGTCGGCGTGCCGCATACGATATTCGATGTCGAGTGTCTCGCCGTCGGCGGCGGCGCGGCAGCGACGGTAGTGCTCGGCCACCAGCGGGGCGTCCTCGCGATGCAGGATCTGGCCCATCAGGTCGGGGCCCAGCGCGTGGGCGCGCTCGAAGCTGTATCCCAGGAACTCGGTGACGTGGCGGTTGGCGAACGTGTTGCGGCCTTCGTCGAGGTCGTAGATGTAGAGCAGGTCCGGAGTGGCGTTGAGGATTCGATGAACCAGACGCCGGCTTGCGTCCAGCTCCTCTTCCATCTTTTTGCGCTCGGTGAAATCCATGTGGGAGCCGATCACGCGGCGCGGCTGCCCCTGATCGTCGAACAGGAGCGCGCCGCGGGAGAGAATCCAGCGGTAGCTCCCGTCCTTGTGGCGAAGCTTGAATTCCGATTCGAAGTCGGGCGAGGCGGCGTCCAAAGCCCTGATCACGGCCAGCGCGCGCTCCCGGTCTTCGGGGTGCAGCCGGCTTTCGAACTCGTCCGGGGAGGCGCCAATTTCGCCGGCGGCGTACCCGAGCTGCGCCTTCCACTCCGGCGAGAAGTAGACTTGCTTCGTTCGAAGATCGTAATCCCACAGCCCGGTTTTCGAAACCTGGACCGCCAACTGCATCCTGCGTTCGCTTTCGCGGAGCGCCTCTTCGGCGCGCTTCCGCTCCGTGATGTCGCGGAAGAAAACCAGCGCGCCGTCGGCGTTGTGGTAGCGGAAGGGCTCGGCGGATACTTCCACATCGAAAGTGGCGCCGTCCATCCTGACGTACTTAACCTGGGCGGGCGGCGCAGCGCGCTTGTCCACCATGATCCCGCGCATTCGCTCCTTGACGAAGGCGTACGAATCCGGATGAATCCGCTCCCACTGCGGCCGCGACAGAAGCTGGCTGGCGGACTCGGCGCCAAAGGCAGCGACCGCGGCTGGGTTGAGGTAGCGGAAGCATTCGCCGGTTTGGATGAAAATCGCCTCGGGAGAACTCTTCGCCACCAGCCGGAACCGTTCCTCGCTCTCGATCAGCGACTTTTCGGCTTCCTTGCTGGCAGTGATGTCGGTAACGACGACCAGGGCGCCACTCACCAAGCCGTGGCTATCGAGGAGCGGCGCCGCCTTCACGCTAACCTCGATCACAGAGCCGTCCTTCCGCAGCCGTGTCGCCTCGATCCCCTTCAGGACTTCGCCGGAGGTATAGCGTTCGACTCGTCCGCCCTCCGGATAGATGGCAGCCGGGATGGGCTGGCCGAGAATCTCCCGCGCCGTCCATCCATAGATGGCTTCCGCGGCCTTGTTGCAGAGCTGAATGCGCCCTTCCCGATCCAGCACGATGATGCCGGCCGGCGCGGCTTCGATGACCGTTTCCAGCTCCTGCTTGGCCTGCCGCAGCGCTTCCTCCATCGCCTTGCGTTCCGTGATGTCGCGAACGATGGTCTGCTGGAAATCGACGCCGTCCACGTCAATGGTTCGAGTGCTGACCTCGACGGGGAACGCCGCCCCGTCCCGCCGGCGGTGCCACGCTTCGACGGTCCGCCCATCGCCATCGGTCTGGGAGTATGGCCGCTGGCACAGGTCCCCGAAAGATTTCTCCAGCAGATCCGCCCGGCTGTAGCCGTAAGCCCTGGCGGCGCGCTCGTTCGCCTCGATGATGCTCCCGTCGGTCTTCGTCAGAAGGATGATGTCATTGGCGTAGTGGCTGAGATAGTCGAAGTGACCCACCAGGGCGCGGCGCTCGAGTTCCGCCTCGTAGGCCTGTTTGTAGAACCGCAGCCGCTGATTCCGCCACAACACTCCCAAGCCGAAGCCGAAGGCCGTGAGCAAGGCCATCACTTTGATGGCGAGAGCGACAGCCTGGGGGCGCAACGGGAGCTCGGCCTCCTCCAAATCCATCTGGGCCACCACGGACCAAGTCGTGCCCGGGACCTTGCGCATCGCCGCCAGAACCGGAACCCCCCGGTAGTCCGGTCCATGGATGGTCCCGTCGCGCTCCAGGCCGGTTTGGGCGACCGTCGAAAGCGCCGTCCCCGCCGGCAGCCCCTTCGTTTCGTTCTTCTTTCGACGTAGGTCGCCGACGAGGAGGTCGCTCGCTCCCTCCCGGCGCAGCAGCACGACGTCGCCGGTCCCGTTGGGGGTAGTCCAGGACCGGATCACGGGATACAGCGACTTGGCGGTGTCGATCCCCAGGACCAGAATCGCCGTGATGGAGCCGTCACCCGCCGCCAGCGGGATCGCCAGCCCGAGGTCGATGCCCCCGGCGCTTTTGTCCTTCGGCAAGTCGACCAGGACCGCGTCGCGGGCGCGGAGCACGCGCTGAAAGAGGCTGGCGTAAAGTTCCGGAGAGCCGGCCGTCCCGGCGGCGGCGCGGATGCGTCCTTGGGCATCCACCAGAACGGCGTTAGCGTAGGCCTCAATCTTCGAGCCCTGCATCAACTGTGGCACCAGCGTGGCCGCTGCCGCGTCGTCCGTGCCCGCCAGAACCTGGCCGATGGAGGGCAGCGCTTTGGCGTTGGCCATCACAATGCCGGCGTCCGCCAGCCGCTGCTCCCGCCAGGCTGTGACCTGGCCGGCCTGGGTGTCCGCGACGGCCGAAAGCTGGCGCCCGATTTCCGCCAGGAAGGCCTCGCGCTCGTGCAGGAAGTACCGGTAGCTCGCTCCCGCGATGCCGGTGGCGAGCACCAGGAAGAGCCCTATGGGGACGAAGAGACTCCGGAGCGTGGGTTCGCTCAACCGGGAAACCGGCCTCTCCGGCCCGGTCAAGCCTGCGGGCAAATCCACGTGTGTATGGAGCAAAGTATCCACAGTCTAATCGCCAGAATCCTGCACAAAGAGCGTAGAGCATTATAACCCTGTTTGTAGGTGTTTCAGCGGTTCCCCGCCCTTTTTTGAGTCTCACGGCATGGCCGCCCCGCGCTCGTTGGGCGCAAATGCCCCCGGCGGCTCATCGGCGGCTCCCCCCCACCGTCGCCGCCCGGACGGTCAAAACACGGTACAATTCGTGAAGTAATGGAGCCCAGACAGTGAACAAACAGAACTTCGGAAAGACGTCGGACGGCACGCCCGTCGAACTCTACACGCTGACGAATTCCCACGGCGTTGAAACCACAATCATGACTTATGGCGGGACCGTGGTCTCGCTCAAGACGCCGGATAGGAGCGGCCGGCCGGGCGATATCGTCCTCGGCTTCGATAGCCTGGATGGCTACCTCGGCAGCGGGAATCCCTTCTTCGGAGCGATCATCGGCCGTTACGGCAATCGAATCGCCAAGGGCCGGTTCAGCATTGACGGCGTGGAATATAAGCTGGCGCAGAACAACGGCGAGAACAACCTTCATGGCGGCCCGCGCGGATTCGACAAGGTGGTCTGGAAGGTCAAGAACGCCGGCGCCCAGTCGCTGGAGCTTGGCTATCTGAGTAAGGACGGCGACCAGGGCTTCCCCGGCGACCTGGACGTCACGGTGCTCTATACGCTGACGGACGCGAACGAGTTAAAGATCGATTACAGCGCAACAACCGGCCGGACCACGATTGTCAACCTCACCAACCACTCCTATTTCAACCTGGCGTGTGAGGGCGATAACTTGAAGCACATGCTCCAGTTAAACGCGGACCGGATGACACCCGTGGATGCGGGCCTGATTCCGACCGGCGAGTTGCGCAGCGTGGCCGGCACGCCCTTCGACTTCCGCCAAGCCACCCCGATCGGCGCGCGGATCGACCAGAAGGACGAGCAGTTGCAGCGTGGCGGCGGGTACGACCACAACTTCGTGCTCAACCGGAAGGGCGACGGGCTGACCCTGGTTGCCAAGGTCGCCGAGCCGTCTAGCGGCCGCGTTCTCGAAGTGTTCACCACCGAGCCGGGCGTGCAGTTCTATTCCGGGAACTCCATCGCCAGCATGAAGGGCAAAGGCGGCCAGCCTTACGGGCGCCGCTCGGGCTTCTGCCTGGAGACCCAGCACTATCCCGATTCGCCAAACCAGCCGAGTTTCCCGACGACGCTTCTGAAACCCGGCCAGCGTTATCACACTGAGACTGTACACAAGTTTTCGGCACTCTAGTTAGGATTCCGGTTCCGGCACGCGCCCAGGGCGCGCCTACCCTCGTTTGAGGTCGGGCGGGTACTATGCGTACCCACAACGTATCTTAACGAAAATGTTACCGATCGCCGTAAATTCGGGTGGCGGCTGTTCTATACTAAGGCCATCGAAGTTAGCGGGCTTAAGAGTCGTTTAGTCTTTAAGCCTGCCAGCTTGGAAGGACTCGCGATGAGACTCGCCACTCGTTTTCGGCGGCCTCCTGAAGAGGCGGTCGCTGGCGCTCGGTCGCTGTCGCCTGCGCCAGGGCCTTACGCCGAAGCGCAGGAAGCCTCTTGGCAGTTCTACATGGACAGCGCGGACGCGTTGTTCAACATCGGTCAGGAAGAACAGGCGATCGAGTATCTTTCGCGGGCCGCGGACGTCGCCACGGAGCTCGGCCGCAACGATCCGCACCTAGCCGAGAGCCTGAACGCACTCGCGGTAATGCACTCAAAGGCGGGCAACCACGCCACCGCCGAAAGGCTGTTGCGCAAGGCCACAGCCATCTACGAACACTCCTACGGGCCCACCCATCCCGCCCTCGGCGCGGCGCTGTACAACCTGGCGGGCGTCGCGAAACTGCAGAATAAGTGCGATGCAGCCGTGCTTTGGTGCGAGCAGGCCCTTGCCATAGCCGAACACGCACACGGGCCGAACCGGCCGGATGTTGCGCTGGTGCTGGACCTGCTTGGGGAAATCTATCTCAGCCTGAATCGCCGGCCGGCCGCGTTGTTTGCACTGCGGCGCGCCCTCTCCATCAAGGAGGCCGTTCTGGGCCGGGACGATTGGGCCACCGCGGTAACGTTGGGCAAGTTGGGCGAATTCTACTTGACCGGCGGCCGGTACAACGAAGCGGAGCCGCTGCTGCGCCGTGCGCTCGCGATCAAAGAAAGCATGCTGAGCCACGACGATCCGTCGCTGGCGAAGGACCTCAAGCGCTTGGCATACGCCTACAGCGCCCAGCACAAGTTCTACGAGGCCGAGCCGCTGTTCGCCAAAGCTCTAGGGATGATCAAGCGCGCGCTCGGATCCAAACATCCCGAGATCGTTCCGGCGCTGCGCGACCTGGCGAAGACCTACCGCGAGGAAGCGCGCTTCAGTGAAACGAAGCGGCTGCTCGAGGTCTCGATCGCCATCCTCGAGAAGGTGCTTGGCCCCAACCACTCGGACACGGAGATCGCGCTGGAGTTCTACTCGGAGATCTTACGCGTCATGAACCTGGACGAGGCCAAGCAGATATAGGCTCTTACTGAGCCGTCGCCATTTCGGAAGACTTGGCGTTCCAGAAGTCCGGCGCCGCCGCCACAATCTCCTTGGGCGCGTTACTCAGCTCCGGCAGGAACCGCATCAGCTCGCTGTGGGAGTTGAGGACCACCTCGCTCGTCATCTTGAGGTAGTGCTCGAAGGCTTCGTCGCCGAGAGTTTCCCGCAGCCCTGGGATGGTATCGAAGGCGCCGAGGTTCTTGCCGAATGCCGCGACGTAGTAAACCGGGCCCTCGGTACCCTCCATGCCCTGAGTTACCGCGATCGTGACTTTCTGCGGGGTCTTCTCCCAGGCCTCCTTGATCCGCTTGAGCTCGGCTTCGAACTCGAGGCTGCGCCCAGGCCGGATGTGAACCGTGGACACGCGCTCCCACCGCGACTCACCGACGAACTTCGCCCACTGGGCGGGGTCGGCCGGATAGTTCATGCTCAGGTCCGGACGCCGGCGGCGGAGCTCACTGCGCGAGCTCTCAATCATGGTGTTGAAATCCTGTAAGGCCTTCTTGGCGTCGGCCGGTCCAAGAGCCTTGTTCATCGCGCCCATGAACGCGTCGAATGCCTTGTCGATGGCGGCATAATCGGTGCGCGCGCTGACGAAGCTGACGGTGTTGTTCTCCCCGTACTCCGTGCTGAGCGCGACCCAGGTGTCGCCCTGGTTGTTCCGGTTCGCCTCCACGATGCGCTTGTTCAGGGCGTCGAAATCGGCGCGGCGTTCCGGTTTGACCTTGACCACCAGGATGTCGAGGTACTGAGTTGTCTGGGCCACGGCCGAACCGGCCAGCAGCAATCCCGAAGCGAGTAGCGACAGCGTATTTCGCATCTGTTTGCCTCCTCTGAGTTGGCTCTCGATGAGCACACCTGTTCCGGATAGTACACCCGCACCGGGCGGGCAGGCGGAGCGCGCCCGCTTTCCGGATAATAGTTGTTGAATGCCTCTTGTCCGCTGGCAGAGCGCTGCCGATTTCGTCGTGCTGGCGGCCGCCATCTACGTGCTGTTGAAATGGGCCAGACAGGCGCGGGCGGTCCGCATCGCGCTGGCCATTTTGAGCCTGAACGCGGGAGCACTACTCGCGCGCAACTACGACCTCACGATTACCAGTTGGGTCCTCAGCGCCGCGGCCCTGGTGACCGTAGCCGTGCTGCTGGTGGTGTTCCAGCCCGAGCTGCGCCACACGTTCATGCGCCTGGATGCGGTCATGCGCTCCGGTTGGCGCGCGCGGGGCACCGTGGAGCCGGGCCGCCGGGCCATCGCGGAGGCGGCCTTCAGCCTGGCCGGCCAGCGCGTCGGCGCACTCATTGTCTTGGTGCGGAGCGCTTCGGTCGCGGAGCTGATCCAGGGCGGCACGCGGCTGGGCGCGGAGGTCTCGCGGGACCTGCTGGAGGCGATCTTTCAGAAGGCCTCGCCGCTGCACGACGGCGCGGCGATCGTGGAGGGCAACACCATCTCGCGCGCCGGCGCCGTGCTCCCGCTCACGCAGCGTTCCGGCGTTCCCGAGTTCTACGGCACCCGCCACCGCGCCGCCATGGGCCTGGCAGATCGCTCCGACGCCCTGGTGATCGCGGTCTCCGAACAGCGAGGGACCGTTACCTTGATGGAGGACGCCCGCCCGCGCGAAATTGCGGACGCCGGGCAACTGGTGGAGCTGCTGAGCCATCTCGAAGCCCAGATGAAGATCGGCCGGTTGGCCCGCGTGCGCCTGGCCCTTGCGAGCAACGTGCGGCTCAAGCTGGCGGCGCTCGGCATCGCTGCCGCCCTTTGGGGACTCGCCCTTTACAGCGCCGGAACGACGGTGCGCACCGTGACCGTCCCGGTGGTGTTCAGTAACGTCCCGGCCGGCATGAACATCGGCTCGCAGTCCGCCTTCGAGGTGGACGTTCAGCTTCGCGGCAATCCCTTCAGCATGGCCGCCGACTCGCTCAACCGAATGGTTGCGACGCTCGACCTGAGGGGTTCCCAGCCCGGCACGCGAACCGTGAGCATCCGCGGCCGCGACCTCGCGCTGCCCCCGGGCATCCGCTTCGAACGCGCCTCCCCAGCGAGTGTGTCGGTGCGGTTGATGGCGCGGAGGTAGGCGGGGTGACCCTGGAACTCGTGTCAGCCTTCCCGGCGCGGCTGCGGGATGATGTCCTGCGCCAGGATACGTCGGCTTCGAGCTTGCTTGTCTGATCGAGGACCTCTGTGCCAAAACGCAACAAATCCGAGACGCCATCCCTACCCTAACGCTTGGTCCACCAGACTATCTTCCAATATAGGTACACCAGCAGAAGCAGGACCACGATGATGGCGATAAGCACCCGAATGACGATGAGAAGTACCCGCTTCACGCTCACGCCTCGGTTGTTGCTTCTCCCTCCCGAACCGCGGATTCAACCAGCTTGGCGATTCTCCCGACCACTGTTCCCCTCTCGTCGATTAGGGAGATTGGAGCGAAGCGACGCTGGTTTTTCTGATTCCGTGGCGGAGCGATCGCTTCTGTCAAGGGGACTTTCGACAAGGGTGAACCCTCTCGGTCGCCATGATCGAATCGGCCAGATCGAGGGCTTGCGCGCCCGCTCTAGTTCACAGTTCGTCGCCGGCTACCGGACGTTTGCCCTTGCCCGCCCGCTTGAGAATGCGCTTGGCCCGGGCGACGTTCGCCCGCCCGGATCGTTCGCGGAAGTACTCCTCGGTTCGCAATGCCGACAACTTTTCCGCGACTGCCACATTGATGAGCTGATTGAGGGCCACGCCTTCCCCCTCTGCGACGCGCTTCGCCTCCTCCAGCAAGGAGGTCTGCAGACGCAGGGCTACATTGCTTCTTCTCATATCCTGCCCCCTTGAATCTCTCGCCAGATCGCCACCGGCCGTTCCGCCCGAATCCCAAAAGCCCTCGCCGCTTCTGAGAGATGCCTGGTGTTGAACGTCGCGATCCGGTCGGCGCCGCCATTCACTGCCGTTTCCAGAACCATCTCGTCGTCGGGGTCCTTCAGTTGCGGCCTCCACAGAAAACGCAACACTACGGGCTCGACCACGCCAGCGATTGCGTCCAGGATGTTTCCGACCTCCGCAGCCGTCAGGCCGATCTCATCCAACTGCTCGCGCCTCGTCAACACGGCCTCGTACTCCAACATCAAGGGAACGGACGCCAGGACCGCCACACGCAGGTCCAGAGCTGCGAGAAGGAGCTGTCGAGACGCTCCGCGGTCGCTGCGCATGGCGGCCACAACGACGTCCGTATCCAGTACGAGCCGCACCCGATCAATATGATATCACATGCAATATCTTTTGATGCGCATTACCGGCGTCGAAGCCGATCGCTTGCCCCACCCGGCGGTGGCCAAGCGCGCAGGTTCCCGGCGGGGCTGAGGCTCGCTCCCGTATACGTTCATCGTATACTGAAGCTGTGGCGGCGGACCCCCTGGAGAACTGCGTCGGCTTTGACTGGGACGAAGCCAACGCCAACAAGAACTGGGAAAGGCACCGGGTTACGCCGGAGGAGGCCGAGGACCTCTTCTTCCATGAGCCTCTCGTCGTTCGCGTTGACGCGCGACATTCCCAGGGCGAGAAACGCTACTACGCTCTCGGCCAGACGGTCACCGGGCGACGACTTTTTGTTGCGTTCACGGTCCGGCGGATGCGCATTCGGGTGATCTCAGTCCGAGACATGAACCGGAATGAAGCGGAGGTTTATCGGAGACATGAAAAAGAAGCTCCCTGAATTCGCAAGCGAGGAGGAGGAGCGGAGATTCTGGGCCGCTGCCGACTCAACGAAGTTCGTGGATTGGGCGCAGGCAAAGCGCACAAAACTCCCCAGGCTCAAACCGTCCCTCAAGACAATCTCGCTGCGGCTCCCCGTCTCGATGATCGAAGACCTCAAGGTGCTGGCCAATCGGCGCGACGTGCCCTACCAGTCGCTGCTCAAGGTCTTCCTGGCGGAGCGATTGGCCGAGGAGCGGCAAAGCCGTCCTGGATCGCGATAGCTCCGCCGCCGTATAATCAAATCACCGCACCCGGCGGCCCTTGGGGGATGCCATGCCGCACGTTTTTGCCGGAACTTCCGGCTTCGCCTATCCGCAGTGGAAGCCGGCTTTCTACCCGCAGGACGTTCCGCAGAAGCGGTTCCTGGAACATTACGCGACGCGGCTCAACGCGGTCGAAATCAACTACACGTTTCGGCGGACCCCGGCCGCGGCCACGCTCGAAAACTGGGCCAACTCGACGCCGCCTGGCTTCCTGTTCAGCCTAAAGGCGCACCAGCGCATCACCCACATACGCCGGTTGGAGAACGCGGGCGAGGCCACCGAAGCGTTTCTCAAGGCCATCGATCCGCTTCGCACCGCGCGCAAGCTCGGGCCGGTCCTGTTCCAGTTGCCGCCGAACCTGAAGGCGGATTCGGCGCTGCTGGCCGGGTTCCTGGATCTGCTCCCGCGGGACATCCGCTTCGCCTTCGAGTTCCGCAATGCGTCCTGGCTGAACGCGGAGGTCTATGGCTTGCTCAAGGCGCGAAACGCGTGCCTGTGCCTGGCGGAGTCTGAGAAGCTGGAAACGCCCGCGGAAATCACGGCGGATTTCGTCTATTTCCGGCTGCGCAAGCCGGATTACACGCCGGCCGACCTTGCCGCCATCGGGGACAAGTGCCGGGAGTTGCTGGCGGATGGGAAGGACCTGTTCGTGTTCTTCAAGCACGAAGAGACGCCGGAAGGCGCGCTCTACGCCGAGAGCCTGCTGCACAAGCTGACCGAGCATTCCTCGGTCTCCGCGGTTTGAAGTTTTTTTCTAGCGTCGAAACAATGGGTTGGCGCGCGGGATTTCGGAGTCGAGGCCGGTGAGGGACTAAGCTCGAAGCCGGAAGAGAGAGTACGGCCCAGCCTTTTTCCCTCAAGCAATTGTCATCGGTTCCTCGTCGTTCCTTCCAGAACCCGCACACACACCGGGCTCCCTCTTCCGACCCCAAACCGATTCGGGATTCTACTTGCGGGCGCCGCGCCGGGGATTCCGCACGCGGGCCTGCCGCAGCTTGGTGCGCTTACGCTTCGGCTTTGTGATGAGGAACGTGCCGCTGCCCACGTTGATGGCCTTGTAGGTCTTATCGTCTGCCAAATCGGATCTCCTTACAACAGGATTGCCAGCGCGCGGGAGCGGAGCCAGCCGGACAGCCCATTCTACCGCACCCCCGGTTTATCCTGAAGGTTGGAAGCGCCGTTCGACCCTGCCGAGTCTACCCCAGAGTTGCTCCCGGAAACGGAGACCGCTCGCGCCGCCGCCGGCTGGCGCCTTGGATTTCGCGCACTGCGCCATCGTAATTTTCGCCTGTTCATCTCCGGCCAGCTCGTTTCGCTCATGGGCACGTTCATGCAGACGGTGGCCCAGAGCTGGCTGGTGTGGGGACTTTCAAAGTCCGCCTGGCTGCTGGGCGCGATCTGGTTCTGCGCGCAGATTCCGGTCTTCATCCTGGGGCCCATCGGCGGGCTGGTGGCGGACCGCTATTCGCGGCATCGCATCGTCATCGTCACGCAGACACTGGCCATGCTCCAGGCCTTTACCCTGGCCGCGCTGACGCTCAGCCACCGTGTTGAGGTCTGGCACGTCTTCGTCCTAGCCACGTTTCTCGGCGTAGTCAACGCCTTTGACATGCCCGGCCGGCAGTCGCTGCTGATTCAGATGACCGGCAAGGAGGATCTGCTGAGCGCAATCTCCTTGAACTCCGCCATGTTCAACTCGGCGCGCATCGTGGGGCCAGCCGCGGCCGGACTGATTGTGGCGGTGGTGGGCGAAGGACCCTGCTTCCTGTTGAACGGGCTGAGCTTTCTGGCGGTGATCGCGGCGCTGGCCGCCATGCGGCTGCCACGGTTCGAGCGCGGCGAGGTGGCCTCGCCGTGGCAGCACCTGATGGACGGTTTTCGCTACGCATATCGCGCACGGCAGGTCCGTACGCTCCTGATTATGGTGGCTTCGGTCGCCATCTGCACGCAGCCCGCGCTGGTGCTCATGCCCGTTTTCGCCGACACGGTGTTCCATCGCGGGTCGCAGGGACTGGGCTTCCTGATGGGCGCGATGGGGCTGGGCGCGGTGGTTGGCACGCTGGTGCTGGCCCGCCGGACCGGCACCACCGGCCTGACGGACGTGATGTTCTACGGCGCGCTGATTCTGGGAGCGGCGTTCATCCTGATTGGGGCGACCACTTCGTTCCCTGTAGCGCTGGTGGTGATGACGGCCGCCGGTTTCGCCGTGATGCGGCAGAACGCTTCCGCGAACACGCTGATTCAGACGCTGATCCCCGACGATTACCGCGGACGCATCATGGCTCTCTACTCCATGATGGTGGTGGGCACGGGTCCCTTCGGCAGCCTGGCGGCGGGCGCGCTGGCTCACCAGGTGGGGGCGCGCTGGACCTTGGCGGCTAGCGGCACCCTGCTCCTCTGCGCGGCAGCTCTGTTCCGGCGGCAATTGCGGCAACTCGCGGGCTGGTCGACATGAGAAGGCTACTGGTTGGGGCGCTCCTGGCCGCGTTCTGGATCGGCCCTGGGGCTGCGGCGCCGGCGCCGGCGAAAGACCCGGTGTGCGGGGAGATCGGCCCCATCGTCGCCGAGATGGCGAAGATCTCCGGCCTCACCGAGCGGTCGAAGGTCAAGTGCGAGGCTATCTCGCGGGACCGCGTCAAGGAATTCCTCGAAGAGCGCGTTCGCGACTCCGTGAAGCCCGCGGACATACAGGCCGAGGAAGTGGTGCTCAAGAAACTCGGCTTTGCGCCGCCCGATTTCGACCTCAAGAAGACCACCATCGACCTGCTGACGGAACAGGCCGCGGCGTTCTACGACTTCCACAAGAAGAAGCTCTTCATCATCGAAACCGCCAGCGATTTCGACGAGCGCTACACTCTGGCGCACGAGCTGTCGCACGCCCTCGCCGACCAGCACTTCAACCTGGACAAGTTCATCGGCCATGGCAACCAGGACGACGACAGCGCGCTGGCGCGGCTGGCCGTTATGGAGGGACAGGCGACCTGGCTGATGTCGGAGTACGTGGCGCGGCAGACCGGCAGGTCCCTCAAAGATTCGCCGGCGCTGGCGAAGTCGATGAGCGAGGCGAGCTCGGCTTCCTCCGGCGAGTTTCCCGTCTTCGACCGCGCGCCGCTCTACCTTCGGGAAACGCTGCTGTTCCCGTATACCCAGGGCATGATGTTCCAGCAGGCGCTGGTTGAGAAGATGGGCCAGGCCGCATTCACCGAGGTGTTTCGCCGGCCGCCGGAGAGCACGCAGCAGATCCTGCACCCCGAGAAGTATCTGGCGCATTTGAAACCGGTGCGGCCGACGCTACCGGCGCTGCCGTCCCAGCGAAACTACCGGGGCTTTACGGACGGCGAGATGGGCGAGCTCGATAACGCCATTCTGCTGCGCCAGTATGTGGGCGAAAAGGAATCGGCCGCCGTCGCGCCCGAATGGAGAGGCGGCTACTTCGTACTCTTCGAGCGTAAACACAGCGCGCCGGACTGGCGGCAGATGGTCCTCGCCTACGCCTCCCAATGGAGCGGCCCGGCGGCGGCCCGCGAGTATTTCGAGATGTACCAAAAGGTCCTGAAGGGTAAGTGGAAAACCTTCGAGGTGACGTCCCGCTCGGCGAATGCCGTGGCGGGCCGCGGTGACGACGGCTACTTCCTGCTGCGTCTGGACGGCGCGCGCGTCACGAGCCTGGAGGGGCTGCCGAACTCCGCGGCTGCCGAAAGCACTGAGGCCAAATCCGGGCTAAACTGAGGACGATGACTGGTCGTGTGGTGTCCGTCGGGATTGGTGTGACCCTCGCTTTGGTTGCGGCCGCAATTGTGGCCGGGCCGAGGCTGCTTCGCCACGAGCCGGAGAGCGGGGGCGCGGCGGCTCCCGCAACGGCGATGGCCGCTTTCGCGCAGCCTCCCGAGCAACCGAATGCCCCGGCAACGGGGACGGCCCCTGAGGTTCCCCGAAAGGCCCCCGAGCTGGCGGTCCAGCTTGTCAGTGGCCAGCAGCTCACTGGCCAGCAGCTTCTCCTGAGCCAGTTTCGCGGCAAAGTGGTCCTGATCGAGTTCGTCCACACCACCTGCCCGCATTGCCAGCACGATTCGGAGATTGTCGAGCAGCTTTACAAGGAGCTCGGGCCGCGCGGCTTTCAACCCGTGGGCGTCGCGTTCAACGACAACGCGACGCTGCTCGTCGAGGATTTCGTGAAAATGCTCGGGCTGACTTACCCCGTCGGCGTCGCGTCGAGGGATACCGTGCTCGGGTACCTGCAGCACTCCTACCTGGAGCCGCTCTACGTTCCCCAGATGGTCTTCGTGGACCGCAAAGGCATCATTCGAGCCCAGCACGGCGGCATCGGCGACGACTTTCTGAAGGACGACCCCGAGAAACATCTGCTCGAGCAACATCTGCGGGACCAAATTGAGGACTTGCTGAAGGCGTCCGTTCCGCACAAGAAGGGACAGACCTCCAGCCTGCGTGTTAGACTACCTCATCAGGCTTGAGCGAACTGGCGTCTCGCACTCGCATTCTCGTTGCGTGCTCGATGAAGAGTGGGTCCACTTTCATTGCGCGCGTGCTGGCTCTCTACTTCGGCGCGGAGCGCATCGAGCCGGTTCCCTACTGGGGCCGCCTCGAGCAGCACCTCGACGAACCTTTGCTGGAGCCGTATCTGGACCGGGATTTTGTCATCCAGATGCACCTGCGCCCGCACGTGCCGAACGTCGCGGTCATTCGCCGGCACGGCCTGGCTGTGGTCTACGTCTGGCGCAACCTGGGCGATGTCATCGTGTCTTTCGACGACCACATACGCAACGAAGACCATCGCAATCCGGTCTGCTACGTGCATGACCGCGGCCGCTACCTGGCTATGCCCGTTCAGGCGCGCTATTTCTATCTGATCCAGCACGCCATTCCCTGGTACATCGGGTTCTATCTTTCATGGCGCGCCATCCGGCCCGAGCTTCCTTTCGTCGAAACGCACTATGAGGCTCTGGCGGCGGACCCATTCGCGTACTTCGCCTCCGTCATTGGTGGTCTCTCTCAGCCCGTGGACGAGGTCCGGTTGCGGAGCCTGCTGCAGGCGCGGCCGCCCGGAACGCGGTTCAACAAGGGAGTGAACGGCCGCTCCGCCGTCCTTCTTTCGGAGGAGAACAAGCGGCTGCTCGAGGCCATTCTGCGTTCCCACTGCGAGGACCTCTCCGAGTTGTTGAACGAATTGCCGTGGCGAGCCCAAGCGGCTCCTTCGCGCCCGTGGACGCTGGGACGCCTCGTGAAGATGGGCCGTTGAAATGAGCGACGCCCTTCGGCCCGATCCCGAAACCGCCGCCGCAGGACTTGTGCGGGCGCTCGCCCCGCGCCGTGTGCTTTCAATCGGCCCCGGCGCGGCCGAGCTTGCGGCCGCTCTGGCCGCACTCGGCGTCGAAGTCGCCCCAGGCGGCCAGCCGGATCTGATCGTTTCCACCGGACCCGTCGCCGAGGGGACCGCTGCCGGTCTCGCATCGCATGGGGCCTCGATTCTTCTGGCCGGTGCGGATCCGGCGCCCGAGACGCTGCGCCTGTTCGAAGGCCTCGGCTTCGCGCCGCAGCCGGGTTTCGATGCCGGCTTCCTTGGCGGCGGCGTGCTGCTGCGCCGGACGAACCGGCCTCCATCCGAACTGGCGGCCGTTGTCGAGGCGCTCGAGAGACAGCAGCTCGCGCTCGATCGCCTGGAAGGCCACGTCGCCCTCTCCGTCGCGCGCGTCGATGAGATCCTGAACAGCCGCATCTGGCGCACGTTGCGAGCCTCCGCCGTCCCGCTGCTCAAGCTGGCGCGCGGGATACGCCTCCGGCTCGTTCCCGGCCGGACCGACTCGGGTGTCTCGCCGTACGACAGGTGGATCGAGGAATTCGAGCGGCGCGACGATCCCTGGACCAAGCTCAAGTTGCGCGCGCTCACCGAACGGCCGCTGGTGAGCATTCTGGTCCCGGTCCACCGGCCCGCCCCCGCCGATCTCGAGCGCGCCATCGCCTCCGTCCGCGCCCAAAGCTACCCGAACTGGGAACTGTGCCTGGCGGATGACAGCTCGGGCTCGCCGGAGATCGCGGCGGCGCTGGCCTGCGCAGCCGCCGCCGATGCGCGTATCCGCGTGACGGCGCTTCCGAACAGCGGCGGCATCTCCGCCGCCTCGAACGCAGCCCTGGCGCTGGCCGGCGGCGAGTACGTAGCGCTGCTCGATCACGATGACGAGCTGTCGCCCGACGCCCTCTTGCACGTTGTTAACGCGATCGGCCGTCATCCCACGCCGGCGTTCATTTATTCCGACGAGGACAAAATCGACGCCGCCGGGAATCGCTGCGATCCGTTCTTCAAACCCGATTGGTCGCCCGACCTGCTGCTCTCGGAGAACTACTGCGCCCACCTGCTGGTTGCCCGCCGCGAGCTGGTCGAGCAGGTTGGCGGCTTCCGTTCGGAATACGATGGCGCGCAGGATTACGACCTGGTCCTGCGCCTTGCCGCGCTGGGCCGGGAGGTGGTGCACATCCCCAAAGTGCTGTACCACTGGCGCGCGGCTGCGGGGTCGGTGGCTGCGGACCCGGAAGCGAAGCCTTACGCCGTCGAAGCGGGACGCCGCGCCGTGGAGGATTCCCTGTGCCGCAGCGGCCTTCGGACCACGGTCGTTGAGGGCTGCCGGCCGGGCCGCCTGCGTATCCGCTATGCCATCCCAGCCGGGTCGCACGCCGTGATCCTCATCCCCTCCGGCGGAAACACCGCCGCGCTCCGAACCTGCCTCGAATCGCTGGCAGCAAAGACGGACTATGCGGATTACGAGGTGCTCGTCATCGATAATTCGCGGGGCCGGAGCATCGAGCGGCTGGTGACATCCTGGGGCCGCGGCGGCCACAAAGCCCGCATCCTCGACTGGCGCGGCCGGCCGTTCAATTACTCTGCCATGAACAACGCAGCCGCGCGCGAGTGCGGTGGACCGCTGCTGGTCTTCCTCAACGACGACGTGGAGGTGATGGAGCCGGGCTGGCTCGAGGCGATGATTGAACTGGGGGCGGGTCCGGAGGCCGGCGCGGTCGGCGCCAAGCTGCTGTTTCCGGACGGCCGAATCCAGCACGCCGGCATTGCGCTCGACATTCTGGCGAGCGGCGGGCACCCGTTTCGCGGCCTCGACGGAGCCTCGCGCCACTACTTCGATTTCCCGGACGTCATTCGCAACGTCAGCGCGGTGACCGGCGCCTGCATGATGGTCCGGGCCGCCGCCTTCGAGCAGGCGGGTGGATTCGACGAAGCCCGCTTCCCGATTTCGTTCAACGACGTCGACCTCTGCCTGCGCCTCGGCCGCATGGGGCTGAGGAACCTCTACACGCCTCACGCCGTGCTTCGGCACCGCGAATCGCTTACCCGTTCGCGCCGCAACCTGGTCTTCGACCCGGCCGGCGTCGCGGCACTGCGCAGCCGCTGGCAGGATCTGTTGGACGCCGACCCCTACTACAGCCGGAACCTGACGCGAACGTCCGAGGATTGCTCCGTCCGCCTGAGGGTCGCCGTCTAGTCTTTAGCGATTTCGGGCGCGCAGCCCTCACCGGCCGCGAAATCCGCCGACTCGGTTCTCCACTGGCGCCAGGCCAGGCTGACGACGCGAATCACCTCGCGGGGCTCGAAAGGCATGCTCAGGACGTCGTAGCCGCCGCTGTCGAGCACCTCAGCCCACAAACTGTCGTCGGCCAGGCGGGAGGCGACGATCAGCCGCGGCGGGACCCGCCCGGTGGCAAGCTGGGCCAGCAGGGCCTTCCAATCCCCGTCCGGAAGCTCCGTCGCGCAGATAACCACGCCAACCGGGGAGCGCTTCAGGATCGACGCTGCCTCGGCGCACGTCCGAGCCCCGGCAAACGCCCAGTTTGAGTGGCTGAAGACGTGCGAAAGCAGCAGGTGGTCCTCTTCGGCGGGACTAACGGCCAGGATCGATACGGCAGCCATCCGCGGCTCCCCCCGGCGAACCGGCGCACATTCCTCAACTAATATGGCACAACTTGCTTCCGGTTCTTACTAAACTTTTACCGCTCCCGAACGACCTCAACCGGAGCCTCCTTCTGGTGGAATTCACGCCGCAGGGCCGGTTCGTCAAGGAGCTCTCGATGGACAAGCGGCTTCTAGTCGGTGAAGAAGCTGCCCATGGCGCGGAACTTGGCGTAGCGCTGCTCGATGAGCTCGGTGGCGGAGAGGCCGGCGAGCTCAGCCAGCGTGCGGCGGAGGGCGTCGCGGACGAAACCGGCAGCCTGGTCCGGGTCCGTGTGCGCGCCTTCCGCCGGTTCCGGAATGATCTCGTCGATCAGCCCGAAGCCGAGCAGGTCCTGCGCGGTCAACCGCAGAGCCTCCGCGGCCACGGCCGCGTTTGAGGAATCGCGCCAGATGATGGCGGCGCAACTTTCCGGGGAGATCACGCTGTAGACGGCATTCTCGAGCATCAGGATGCGGTTCCCCACCCCTAGCGCCAGCGCGCCGCCGCTGCCGCCTTCCCCTATGCAAATGACGATGACCGGCACTCCCAGCCGTGACATCTCCCGCAAATTGTAGGCGATGGCCTCGGCCTGGCCGCGCTCCTCGGCGTCGATGCCAGGATAGGCGCCGGGCGTGTCGAGCAACGTGAGGATGGGCCGCCCGAACTTGGCGGCCAGCTCCATGGCCCGGAGAGCTTTGCGGTAGCCCTCGGGCTTGGGCATGCCGAAATTGCGGTAGAGCTTCTGCTTGGTGTCCCGGCCCTTCTGTTGGCCCGCCACCATGATGGGCTGCCCCTCGAAGAACCCCATGCCGCAGACAATGGCCGGATCGTCGCCGTAACGCCGGTCGCCGTGAATCTCCTGGAAATCCGTGAAAAGGCGCTGAATGTAGTCAAGGGCATGGGGGCGCTTGGCGTGGCGGGCGAGCTGCACGCGCTGCCAGGCGAGGTTCGATTCCCCGGGTCCAGGAGCGGTCTTGGTATCCTCTGGCGGTCGAGCCTGGTTGTCCGCGTGTTCGGCCATGCGTTCTTATCAATTATGCACCACACGGGCCGTCGGGAGTGCCGGGCTGTTTCGGCGCGAGTCGAGGGGGGAGTCCGGCGCCGGGCCGGAGATGAGCCCTTGGAGTTAGGAGATTAAGCCCTCGCAGTACCGATTCTGGTAGGGGCAGGGCGGGAGGCCTTCCAAAAACCACAGATCCGGGCGGCCGCCAGTCTATAAGTTGTTTACCCTACAGGGCAATCCGGATTGGCATCGAAGCTGCTAAGCCCTGGGCATGGCCAGCCCCACCATACGGGGGGGTAGTGCATTGGCGGGTATTTTTATCGAGATTCTCCGCGCTAGGCCTCGATGAGCACACGGGGCGCGGAGAATGCTGGTGCGGACGGGCCAAAAGACACACGTAGGTCCATGCATAGCCGGCTTTTTGCTATATACTCAACCGACGGACACCTAGTTGTGTAAGGAAGTCACGCGCAGCTGAACCGGTGATGCCGGTGAAACGACCTTAGAGGAATTGAGACCTAGTCGGCCTTGGAGGGCCGGCGGAGGATAAGTCGCCTGTCGGGGACCGCGCGATGGCGTGTTTCCCGGCTTAGGGGCAAATTGGAGTTAACGATGGGAGACTCTATGAACACTCGACATCTTGCGATCAGGACGCTTTGGCTCCTGGCCGCTTCTGTAATCCTGGCGGCGGTGCTGTTCGGGCAGGCTATGTCCAGCGACATGGTCGGGACGGTCACCGATCCTTCCGGTGCTGCCGTGCCAGCCGCGGCGGTTACGGCCCTCAACAAGGCCACCGGCGTCAAGTATCCGACCACCGCGAACAACATGGGTGAATATCGGCTGAACAACCTTCCGGTTGGCCACTATGACGTTACTGCCGCCGCGACAGGCTTTTCTGCCGCCACGATGGCCGATGTCACTCTGGACCTCAACCGCACCGCCACGGTCAACATGACCTTGCAGGTCGGGACAGTGAGCACGGCGGTGGAGGTGACTGCGGCTGCCGCGCTGATCGATACCTCGACGTCGCAGCTACAGACCACCTTTGCCACGAATCTGGCGGAGGATGTTCCCGTGGCCGCCTTCTCGAAGGTGGTCAACGGGTCGGGCATCTGGAACCTGAGCCTCCTGGGTGCGGGCGTGGCCTCATCCGGAGGAATCGGTCAGGGCACCGGACCGAGCATTGCCGGTCAGCGCCCCGAGAATAACAGCTTCACGATCGATGGCGTACTCAATGACAACCACTACGTCACCGGTCCGCAGATCACGGTCCCCAACGACGCGGTGGCCGAGTTCTCGCTGTTGCAGAACCAGTTCAGCCCGGAGTTCGGCGGCGCCTCTGGCGGCGTCTTCAACCTCGTCCTGAAGTCGGGCACCAACGAGATCCACGGGGCCATCTATGAGTACTTCCAGAACCGGGACCTGAATGCCCTGGACCAGTTGCAGCGGATCGCCGGGGACACCTCCCAGCCGCGTTTCGACAACAATCGCCTGGGCGCCAACGTCGGCGGTCCTATCCGCAAGGACAAGGTGTTCTTCTTCGGCGACTTCGAGTACAATCCGCTGGGACAGGCGGCGGCGCCGTTCGGAGGGGTGCAAGCTCCCACGGCCGCGGGCCTATCCGCCCTTGCCAGTATTCCTGGGGTCAGCGCCAACAACCTGGCCGTCTTCAAGCAGTATGTGCCGGTGGCGCCGGCCAATGACGCAGGCACGACTACGGTGGGTGGCGTCACCGTCCCGCTTGGTAACCTCGCGTTCGCCTCGCCGAACTACTTCAACAGCTACAATGCCGTGGTCGGCGTCGATTACAACCTCAGCACGAAGGATCAGTTGCGCGGCCGGTTCCTTTACAACAACAGTACGGGCCTCGACTTCAACGCCGAACTGCCCGTGTTCTTCGAGCCTGAGCCCGACATCAACAAGAGCGGATCGTTCTCCGAATTCCACACGTTCTCCCCGACCCTCCAGAATGAGTTCCGCGTCTCTTACAGCCGGAACAACCAGAGCGTCGGCGCCGGAGATTTCAAGTTCCCGGGCCTGAGCATGTTCCCGAATGTCGCCATCGATGAGCTGGGCTTGCAGATTGGGCCGGATCCGAACACTCCGTCCGGCTCCATCGAGAACCTGTCCACGCTCCAGGACAACGTGACCAAGACCGTGGGCCGTCACACGATTAAGGCCGGGTACTCCGCGAGCGATGTCATCCTGGCAGGGTTCTTCGTGCAGCGCGTCCGCGGCGATTACGACTACGCGACACTCGAAGAGTATTTGCTCGATGAAGTGCCGGACGGCGGCGCCCTCAGCGGCGTCTCCGCCGAGCGCAGCGCAGGACTCTCCAGCGTTCCTTTCGGGTTCCTGATGCAGGCGGCGTTCGTGAACGACGACTTCCGTCTTCGTCCGAACCTGACCCTCAACCTCGGTGTGCGGTACGAGTACGTTCAGGTGCCGGTGGGCTCGCGCTATCAAGACGCCAGCGCCATCGCCGACGTCCCCGGCGTCATCAGCTTCAACCAGCCGCAGACCGGCAAGAACGACTGGTCGCCGCGCATCGGTGTAGCATGGTCGCCCGGCTCGAACGGCACGTGGTCCATCCGCGCAGGGGCATCGCGCGCCTACGACAACACGTACATCAACCTCAACCAGAACGCTTCTCCGCCGTACTTCGCCACCACACTGGACTGCCCCGGCCCGTTGGCGATATGCAACGTCAACACCGGTTTCCTGGCAGGCGGCGGCCTCTCGGCCAACGGAACTCCCGGGGTGTGGGCTACTCCGGCCGATGCGCGTAACGCGGTCGCATCCTATACCTTCGATCAGACCCACCGGCCTTACGCCATGACCGGCACAGTGGGCGTGCAGCACCTGCTGGGCAAAGACTATACGGTGGAGGTCCGCTACGTGTACACGAAGGGCGTTCACCTGTGGAACCAGGAGCGCCTCAATATCGTCTCGCCGGTCACTGCCAGCAACGCCCTTCCGACGTACCTGACGATGCCGACGGCCGCGCAGATTGCCGGGCTGACCTCAACCCTCAGCTATCTCAAGACTCTACCCGACAACTTCCTCGCGGGGTACGGGTTCCCGAACAACATCACGGGCTACAACCCGCGGGGCGACTCCCGGTACAACGGCCTTGCGCTGCAGTTGAACAAGCGCTATTCGAAGAACTTCTCGTACATCGCCGCGTTCACCTGGAGCCACGCACAGGACGATTCAACCGCCACCAATTTCTCCACCATCTTCTCGCCGCGCCGCGACGCGGACTTCCAGAACATGGCTGCGGAGTGGGCGGATTCGGGCCTTGATCGCCGCCTCCGCTTTACCTTCACCCCGGTGTACGATTTCAAGCCGTTCCAGAACGGCAACTGGTTCATGAAGAACCTGGTTGGCAACTGGAACCTCGCCGGTACTTACACTTTCCAATCGCCTGAGTACGCCACGGTACAGAGCGGCGTGGACGCCAACCTGAACGGTGACGCCCTCGACCGGACCATCATCAACCCGGCGGGCGCGGCGGACGTCGGAAGCGGCGTGACGCCCATTCTGAACGGCGCCGGCCAGACCGTCGCCTATCTGGCTAACAATGCCAACGCCCGCTACATTGAGGCGGCTCCGGGGACGATTGCCAACGGCGGCCGCAACACGCTGCCTCTCGGCCGCACCGACAACATCGATCTGGCGCTCACGAAGGCCTTTAACATCACCGAGCACAAGAAAATCCAGTTCGGTATTCAAGCCTTCAACGTGTTGAACCACGCGCAGTTCACCGGCGGGTATCTTTCCGACGTGTCGCCGTTCATGACGGATGGCACCAACCGGACCTTCCTGGAACCGCAGAGTCCGGTGTTCGGTCAGTATCAGGGGTACGTATCCAGCAACCCCCGTTCGATTCAGTTGGTGGGCAAGTTCATCTTCTAGACAGCGGTCTTCGACCTTTGTCGCAAAGCCGGCCTCTTCGGGGGCCGGCTTTTTTTATCGGCACGCGTCCGGTCTGCCCGCTCTGCCCCGAGTTTGTGTTACATAGTCTCTAGGAGGAGCAAACGATGAATCGAACGCTGCCGGTGCTGTTGATTGGTGCGTGCGCGATGTACGCCGCCGAGAAGAATACGGATGCCGACCGGCTGGATCGCGCGGCCGAAGTTTTCCAGGAAGTCATGGGCGCGCCCGACAAGGGCATCCCTCAGGACCTGCTGGATAAGGCGGCGTGCATCGTCGTCGTCCCAGGTGTGAAGAAGGCCGCGTTCGTGGTGGGCGGGAAGTTCGGGCGGGGATTCTTTTCCTGCCGGGCCAAGGGCGGGGTTGGCTGGGCCGCGCCGGCGGCCATCCGCATCGAAGGCGGGAGCTTCGGGTTTCAAATCGGCGGCTCGGAGACTGACGTGATCATGCTGGTGATGAACCAGCGCGGGGCGGAGCGGCTGCTTTCGAGTAAGTTCACCCTGGGCGGAGATGCCTCGGTGGCGGCGGGCCCGGTGGGGCGCTCGGCCACGGCCGAAACCGACGCGTATATGACCGCCGAGATTCTGACCTATTCGCGCTCGCGCGGCTTGTTTGCGGGGATCTCGCTTTCCGGCGCGACGCTGCGGGAGGACCTGGACAGCAATAAGGCGCTCTACGGACGCACGCTCCAGAACAAGGAAATCATCGAGACCGGCATCGCGCCCCCGGCGGCGGCCAGAGGATTCCTCGGCACGCTGAACAAGTACTCGAGCCGGAAGGGGTAGGACGGCCTCAGCCCTTCAGGTCGCGGAACGCGTCTTCAATCTCGCCCTTCGCTTCCGGAGAGGGAGGGACGAGGGGCAGGCGGGGCGGACCGCCGTAATATCCGTTGAGATCCATGGCGTGCTTGAGGCCGGGGATACCGTAGCGGGAGGTGACCAGAACCGCGGCGCGCGCGATGCGGTGCTGCCAATCGGCGGCGGCTTCGTACTCGCGGCCGCGCCAGGCTTCCCAGATCGCGATGGTGGAATAAGGCGCGGCGTTGGCGAAGGCCAGAATCGCGCCCACCGCGCCGGCCATCAGCGACGGCCAGAACACCGTCGCCGATCCGCCGAGCACCTGGAAGCCCGCCTCCGCGTCATGCGCCATCCGCAGGATCTTCTCGATGTTGCCGGAGCTCTCCTTGATCCCGGCGATGTTCGGGTGGCGCGAAAGCTCGATCACCGCCTCGGCCGGGATGTCGAGGCCGGTGGCGGCCGGGAAATTGTAAATCAGGACCGGAATTTTGGCCTGATCGGCCACGGCGCGGAAGTACAGCGTCTGCGCGGCGGCGTTATTCAACAGGTTCTTGTAGTAGTGCGGCGTGCGCACCAGCGCGGCCTTGTAGCCCATCGCGGCGGCCTGATTGGTGAGCCCGACGGTCTCGCGCACGCTCTCGGCGCCCGTTCCTGCGATCAGGATCTTCTCGGCCGCTGCGGACTCTGCCACCCATCCCCACAGCCGGAGCTTTTCCTCCGTGGTGAGCAGGACGGCCTCCCCGGTCGAGCCGGTCACCACGTAGCCCGCCAGCGCCGTGAGGTTCCACTTCTCGACGTTGTGGCGCACTTTGGCCTGATAGAGGTCGCCGTTACGGTCGAAGGGGGTGGTGATGGGCGGGAAGATGCCGTGGAGCTTCATGGGCGCGGGAAGGGCGGAGCCGCGGTGGCCCCGCCCGAATGTAGCTTAGCCGATTTTGGCGAAGATGATCGCGAACGTGTACAGCGCCAGCGACTCGATGAACACCAGGCCGAGGATCAGTGCGAAGCGAATGGGACCCGCTGCGCCCGGATTCCTTCCCATGCCCTCGCAGGCGCCTGCGACGGCCTTGGCCTGAGCCAAGCCGCACAGACCCGAGGCAAACGCCATGGAGAAGCCGGAGGCGATCCAGATCCAGTGGTGATTATCGGCCCCGGGGGCTGCGCCGCCCTGAGCGAACATCGGGCTGACAAGCACCATCATTACCGCCAGCAACAAGAACAGTTTCATTTTCACGTGGGTCTCCTTCTCTTATGAACTCGCTCCAGGAGGTGGTTCCCGGCGTGCCTCTCAGGGCCACCGGTCTCACACTGGCGCGGCAAATATGCCGGTATGAATCAGTGCTCTTGCTGCGGCAGCACTTCGCCGACGTAGACCATCGTCAACATCATAAACACGTAAGCCTGCAAGACACCCACAAAGATGTGCAGCCCGAGAAACGGAATCGGAACGATGAGCGGCAGCAGGCCCATGAACGCCAGGGTCACCTTCTCACCGCCCAGCATGTTGGCGTAAAGACGGACGGTGAGCGAAAGCGGCCGGGCCAGGTTGCTGACCACTTCGATGGGGAACATCAGCGGCGATAGCCACCAGACCGGGCCGGCGAAATGCCCCAGATAGCTCAGCAGGCCTCGCTCCCTGATGCCCACCAGGTTGTAGTAAGCCATGGTGGCCAGGGCGCAGCCGAGCGGCACCGGCGGAAACATCGTCGGCGATTCGAGCGTCGGGATCAGACCGATCAGGTTCGCAAACAGGATAAAGATAAAAAGGACGCCGAAGAAGGCCAGGAAGGGACGGCCGTTGTGGCCGATCACGTCATCGGTCTGATCGTTCACAAAGCCGAAAATCAGCTCGAAGGTGTGCTGCAACTTGCCGGGCCGGTCCACGGAGAGCCGCGAGCGCAGCAGCGCGAACACCACCACGATGATGGCCGCGACCAGAATCTCCATCACGACGTAGTTGGCCCAGGGCTGGGCAGGGTTCTCCGCCTTCATGCCGACCCAGGAAAGCATCGTGTTCGCGGGCCCGGCGAGGTACCTATTGAAGAGGGCTGTCAGCCAGATTTCATGTTCCATGAACTAGCTCGTAGAGCATTTCGGAAATCACCGCGGCAACTGGCACGAAAAGACCGGCGAGGGCCGCTATCGCGTTCATGCCAAAGACCTTCACTATAACATATCCACCCAGGCCGAGCAGCAGATAGCGGAACAGGAAGAACGCATAGGCGCGCTTGGGCGCCGGCCGCGCGTCCGGGCCCATGGCCTCCACCACGCGATGTAGCCAGCGGAAGTTCAGGTAAGATGCGCCCGCCCCAAGGAGGAAGGCCAAGCCGAATCGCCAGCCTCTCCAAGCGCCCGCGCCGGCCGCGCCCAAGGCCGCGATCCACGCCATGTTCCGGTAGATTCGCCGGAGCGCCCGCTGGGGTAACTCCGTCTCAGACGCCATCGCGCCGCGATTCCGCTGCCAGGCCGCGGAACACCTCGACAAACCCCGCGACCGCACCGATCCCCAGAAAGATGAGGTAAAGGAAGTGAGTGCGGAACAGCTTGTCCAGCCCGTAGCCGATGGCGTAGCCGACGAACGTGCTGATGGGCAGGATGAACGCGAGGCTCATGGTGCGGCTGACCTGCGCCCAAACGTTGTCGTTCCGTTTCATCGCCTGGATGGATTGTAGCGCGCCCGTCCGCTACCCTGTGATGAGACGCGATGGAACTCGTTCTCGACTGGATTTCGCGGTACGGCTACTTCGGCATCTTCTCGCTGCTGGTTCTGGGCATCGTCGGCCTGCCCGTACCGGACGAGACGCTGCTCACCTTCGCGGGCTATCTCATTTTCCGCGGGAAGCTCCATGCCGTTCCCACTTACTGCGCCGCCCTGCTGGGGAGCGCCTGCGGAATCACGCTCAGCTACACCATGGGCCGGCTGACCGGATACTTCCTGATCGAGAAATACGGGCCGAAGCTGCACATCAAGATGGAGCGCGTGCGGAAGGTCCACGATTGGTTCGGGCGAAGGGGCGCGGTCACGCTGACCTTTGGCTATTACGTCCCCGGCGTGCGGCACCTGACGGCGTACGTCGCCGGCGCATCCGAGCTCGAATCGCGGACCTTCGCACTGTTCGCGTACGCGGGCGCCATTTTATGGTCCGCCACGTTCATCGGGCTGGGCTATTTTCTAGGGGAACGGTGGAGGCGCGTTGGCGACCTGGCGGATAAGACCGCCCTGGTCGTCGCGGGCGCTGCCGTAGCGGTTCTGGGAGCGGGCTACCTTCTCTGGCGCCGGCGTCGGAAATCGCCCGTCGATTCGTAGCCGGGACGAGCAGCGGAAGCCGGGCGGCTGCGGTACACTTGCTTAGTCCGGGAGGAGGACCCGCTATCCTGCGCCGGCGCGCAACGCGGCGCTCGGTTTCGCTTTTTTCAGATGGCTTACGATTCTGTAGCATTGGCACGCGAGTGGCGCCGGATGCGAAGCGTGCTCCGGGCCGTTCTGGCGTTTGCCTGCCTTTACGCCGAGATGTTCCCGCTGCGGCCCGGGGCGCTGGCGGTTCCCATGCTGGCAATCGTCTTCTCGGCGTACAGCATTTCCGCCCTGTTGTGGGCCAAGCTTGACCGCGTCCAGGGGTCGCTCGCGGGCCTGTTCTTCGAGACGCTATGCTTCGTGGTCTTTGCGGCTTATGGCAACGATCCCAGCGCGTGGATCGGTTGTTTCTTCTTCCTATACCTGATGATGTCGGCCGTGGTGAACCACGAGTGGGGCGACGTGTTCATCGTGGTCGGCGCCTCGCTGGTGTCCCTCGGGTTCACCAAGCCCGCGACGGGCGACGTTCTGCGGCGCGTGGTTCTGGTCTCCGGGCTGCTCGGCTGTACGATGGCGTACCAGAAGAAGAAGCTACAGCAGTGGCTGCGAGAAAGCACCCGGCGCGAAGAGGGCCTGCACATCGAAGTGGAAAAGGCCCGCGACCAGGAACGCCAGCGAATTGCCGGCGATTTTCACGATGGGCCGCTGCAGAGCTTCATCGGCATGCAGGTGCGGCTCGACATTCTGAACACGCTCTTCAAGCGGGACCCCCCGGCGGCGCTGGCGGACCTCAAAGAGTTGCAGGCGCTGGCCAAGCAGATCGTGGGCGACGTGCGCTCGTTTCTGCGGGGCATGCGCCCCTCCGAGCTCGATGCCAGCGACATGGCGACCTCCGCGCGGCGGATTGTGGAGTATTTCCAGAAGGACACCGGAATCGCATCGCGCTTCGTCTGCTCGGATACGTCGATCAGGGCGGCGCAGGAGAGCGGCCTGGAGTTGCTACAGATCCTGCGCGAGGCGCTGCACAACGTGCAGAAGCACTCCAAGGCGGGGCGTGTGGTGGTGTCGCTCGAGCAATCGGGCAAGACGGTGGAGCTTGCGGTGGATGACGATGGCGCGGGCTTCCCGTTCAGCGGCACTTTCAACCTGGACGAGCTGGACCTGCTGCGGCTGGGCCCGGCCAGCATACGGCGGCGCGTCCGCAGCCTGGGCGGCGAGCTATCGATCGAATCGCGGCCGGGCCACGGCTCGGGGATCAAGATCCGGATACCGGGGTGAGCCGGGCGTTGCTGCTAGCCTAGTAGAGTGAGAGTCGGCATCACGTGTTACCCGACGTACGGCGGCAGCGGCATCGTGGCCACCGAACTGGGACTTGAGTTGGCCGCCCGCGGCCACGAAGTCCACTTCATCTCCTACGCCAATCCAATCCGCCTGGACGCGGGCATTCCGCGCATCCATTACCACGAGGTCGAGGTCACCACGTATCCGCTGTTCCAGTATCCGCCGTACGCGCTGGCGCTGTCGTCGCGCATGGCTGAGGTGGCGGAGCGGTATTCGCTCGACCTGCTGCATGTGCACTACGCCATCCCGCACTCCATCTCCGCCATGCTGGCGCGCGACATGCTGAAGCGGCAGGGGCGCAGGCTGCCGTTCATCACCACGCTGCACGGCACCGACATCACGCTGGTGGGCGCGGATCGTTCCTATCTGCCGATCACGCGATTCTCCATCGAGGAATCCGACGGCGTGACCGCGGTGAGCGACTACCTGCGGGAGGCCACGGTGGATGTCCTGGGCGTCCGGCGCGACATCCGCGTCATCAAGAATTTCGTGAACTGCGAGATCTACCAGCCGGACCCCGAGCGGCGGCGCACAGCGAAGGTGGCCCCCGCAGGCGAGAAGGTGTTGATCCACATTTCGAACTTCCGGCCGGTCAAGCGCGTCACGGACTGCATTCGCATCCTGCAGGAAGTGCGCCGCGAGACGGCCGCGCATCTGCTGATGGTGGGAGACGGACCGGAGTGGGGACCGGCGGAATCCCTGACGCGTGAGTTGGGGCTCGAAGAACACGTGACGTTCATGGGCAAACAGAGCCATGTGGAGCGGCTGCTGCCGCTGGCGCACGTGCTCCTCATGCCCAGCGACCTGGAGTCCTTCGGCCTGGCGGCGCTGGAGGGGATGGCCTGCGGCGTGCCTCCCGTGGCGACCCGCGGCGGCGGCCTGCCGGAAGCTCGTCACCGACGGCGTGGACGGGTTTCTGGAACCGGTCGGAGATATTGCGGCGCAGGCCGCCCGCGTGATCGAGTTGCTGACCGGCGACCGCCTCTACCAAAGCATGTCCGGTGCGGCGCGGCGGAAGGCTGAGACGCAATTCTGCTCGTCGCTGACGATCCCACAGTACGAGAGATATTACGAAGAGGTTTGCGCCGTGGCGGGTCGCGCTGCCGGCTGATTGCGGTTCGGCGCTCAGCGCGCCAGCCGGCCCAGGGTACGCAGCGCCTGGTCGAGGCGGTCGGACCACGGATAGCCGCAATTCAATCGGATGAAGTTGCGGTAGCGCTGGCGGGCGGAGAAGATCGGCCCAGGGCTGATGCTGATACGCTCGGCCAGGGCGCGCTCCTGCAACTCGAGCGAGTTGACGTCGTGGGGCAGTTCCACCCAGAGCACGAAGCCGCCCGCCGGGCGCGTCACCTTGGTGCCCGCGGGGAAATGCTCGCCGACGGCCGCGATCATCTGTTCGGTCTGTGTGGCGAAGGCCGCGCGCATCTTGCGCAGGTGACGGTCGTAAGCGCCGCTCTCCAGGAACTCCGCGATGGCGGCCTGCAATAGCGTCGGCGTGGCCAGCGTGGTGGTCAGCTTGAGGGCCTCTACTTTTGCCTGGAAGCGGCCCGGCGCCGCCCAGCCGACGCGATATCCCGGCGCGATCAACTTCGAGAACGACGAGCAGAGCAGCACCAGTCCCTCTTTGTCGAAGGCCTTGGCCGACCGCGGCCGCGCGTCGCCGAAGTACAGATCGCCGTAGAGGTCGTCCTCGATGAGCGGGATGTTGCGGCGCGCCAGCATCGCCACCAGCTCCCGCTTGGCGTCGTCCGGCATCGAGCTGCCGAGCGGGTTGCTGAAATTGGGCGAGGCGATACACGCGCGGATGCGGTGCTTCTTCAGCGCGTCGCCGAGCGCGTCCAGGCACATGCCGTGGCGTGGATGCGAAGGGATTTCGATCACGTCCATCCCCAGCGATTCGAGCATGAGCAGCGTCACGAAGTAGGCCGGCGATTCGATGGCGATCAGGTCGCCCGGCCGCGCCACAGCGCGCAGGCAGAGGTTGAGGGCTTCGGTGGCGCCGCAAGTTACGACGATGTCCTCGGGCGCCAGGCGGCCGCCCCAATCGAGCGAGCGGCGCGCCACCTGACGTCGCAGCTCATAGGTGCCGGGCGGGAAATTGTAGCCGTTGATGTCGCGGCCCGACCGCCGGATCAGGCCCGCCAACATGCGATTCACCTTCCGGCCGGGGAGCAGCTCAGGCGCCGGACACGCCGCACCGAACGGGACAACCTCCGGATCGAGCACCGCCTGCAACACCCTCGACACCAGGCCGCTGATGCCGACCCTGGTGGTCTGCCGGCCCGGCGCCGAGGTGCGCGGTTCGGGAGGAAGGCTGTCGCGGCGCGAACGCACGTAGAACCCGGACTGCGGACGGGCCTCGATGTAGCCGCGGCTTTCAAGCAGCGTGTACGCCTGCATGACGGTGGAGACGCTGACGCCTTCCTGCGCGCCCAGGCGCCGCACCGAGGGCACGCGTTCGCCGGGCCGTAGCACGCCCTCGTCGATCAGCCCGGCGATCTTGCCCGAAACGCTGCGGTACAAAAACGGCTGCTCTTGCTCCACAACTGTAATGGTATCAAATCAACGGCTCTGCATCTGTTCTGCATCACGGATTGCGGCTATCCTGGAGATGTTATGACCCCCACCGAGAAGATCTGGCGCGACGGGACGTTCATCCCCTGGGACGAGGCTCATATACACGTCCTTTCGCACGTCATCAGCTATGGCAGCGCAGTTTTCGAAGGCATGCGCTGCTACGAGACGCCCTCCGGGCCCGCGGTTTTCCGGCTCGACGATCACGTCCGCAGGCTGGTCGATTCGGCGCGGATCTACCGCATGGAAGCGCGCCATACGGCCGCCGAGATCCGCGGCGCCATCCTGGAGCTGGTGCGCGTCAATCGCATGAGCGCCTGCTACATTCGTCCCATCGTGCTGCGCGGCTATGGCGCCGTGGGCGTTTACCCGGCCGCGAACCCGGTCGAAGTCTTCATCGCGTGCTGGGAATGGGGCGCCTACCTGGGGGACGACGCGGCCGCCAAGGGAATCGACGCGTGCGTCTCCAGTTGGACTCGCGTGGCGCCGAACACGCTGCCGGCGCTCGCCAAGTGCGCGGCCAATTACATGAACTCGCAGCTCATCAAGATGGAGGCCATCGCCAACGGTTATCACGAAGGCATCGCGCTCGATTCGTCGGGCTCGCTGAGCGAAGGCTCCGGAGAGAACGTATTCGTGGTCCGCGATGGCAATCTCACCACCCCGCCCTTGAGCGCCTCGGCGCTCGGCGGCATCACTCGGGACTCGGTAGTGACTCTAGCCAAGGCCCTCGGCATTCCCGTCCAGGAGGCGGCGATTCCGCGCGAGATGCTGTACATTGCCGACGAAGTTTTCCTCACGGGGACCGCGGCTGAAATCACGCCGGTCCGCTCGGTGGATCGCATCCCCGTCGGCGCGGGCCGTCGCGGGCCGGTCACCCAGAGGCTGCAAGACGAGTTCCTGGGGATCGTGCGGGGAAGCCGGCCGGACGTTCGCGGTTGGCTCACGGGGGTGCGCCCATGAACCGCGCTGTGCTCGATTCTGCTGCCTGGCGATCGTTGCGGTACCTGAGCGAACTGGATGCCCGCTCCGTGGCGCCTTCGCCCCAAGCGGTAAGTGCCCTGGCTCAGTTGGACGGCGAACTGCCGGCCGGTCCGTCGGACCCCGAGGCCGTTCTCGAACGGCTCGATCGCATCGGTTCGCCGGCCACGGTGGCCAGCGCGGGCGGGCGCTACTTCGGCTTCGTCATCGGCGGAGCGCTGCCGGCGGCTCTGGCGGCGAACTGGCTGGCTGGCGCCTGGGACCAGAACGCCGTCATGCAGGCGACGTCGCCGGCCGCGGCTCGCATCGAAGAGATTGCGATTCGCTGGCTGCTGGAGATTCTGGATCTGCCGCGGGAATCCGGCGCGGGCCTGGTGGATTGCGACACGCAGGCCATTTTCGCCGGCCTCGCCGCGGCGCGCCACGCGCTGCTGCTGCGCGAGGGGTGGGACGTCGAAAGCAAGGGGCTGTTCGGCGCGCCTCCCATCTCGGTCGTGGTGAGCGAAGAGGCGCACATGACAGTGCACAAATGTTTGGGCTTGCTCGGCCTCGGGCGCGAGCGCGTGATCCGCGTTCCCACCGACGCCGAGGGCCGCATGCGTGCCGGCGCGCTGCCGCGCCTGGACGGGCCGACGATCGTGTGCATACAGGCCGGCAACGTCAACACGGGTTCGTTCGATCCCGCCGAAGAGATCTGCGCTCGCGCGCACGAGAGCGGCGCCTGGGTCCACGTTGATGGCGCGTTTGGCCTGTGGGCGGCCGCAGCGCCCGGCCGCGCTCATCTCGCGCGCGGAATCGCCGCCGCCGATTCGTGGTCGACGGACGCGCACAAGTGGCTCAACGTTCCCTATGACAGCGCGGTGGCCGTCGTGCGCGACGCTCGCCACCTGCGGGGCGCCATGTCCGGCAGCGCCGCTTACCTGATGAGCAGCGCCGGGCGCGAGCCCTGGGAGTACACGCCGGGCCTGTCGCGCCGCGCCCGTGGCGTCGAAATCTGGGCCGCGCTCGCGTCTCTGGGCCGCGCCGGCGTGGCCGATCTCGTGGAGCGAACCTGCCGCTACGCAGCGCGTTTCGCGGACGGCCTTCGCGCCGCCGGCTTCGAAGTGCTCAACGACGTGCTGCTGAACCAGGTCCTGGTCTCTTTCGCGGACGACGACACCACGCGCCGCGTCATCGCAGGCATTCAAGAGGAAGGGACGTGCTGGTGCGGCGGAACGGTCTGGCACGGCCGCGCCGCCATGCGTATCAGCGTTTCCGGCTGGGCAACCACCCCGGACGACGTCGAGCGAAGCCTGGACGCGATGCTGCGAGTGGCGCGTTCCGCGAAGGCCGCCGCTGTGTGAGGTCCCCTATCGGCGCGGCTTGGCCGCCCGGAATCGCGCTCGCTGCGCTGGCGTCATCTTCTCCGTCGCATATTGGAAGATGAGCCGGGGCGACCGGTCTTTCCACTCTTTGAGAAACGCCTCGACGGGCTTCGGGTCCCGCTTCCACGCCTCGCGCAGAAACCAGCCGAGCCCCTGATGGACCACGCGCTCCGGGTCCATCATCATCGGACGCAGGAACTCCAGCAGCGGGCCCATCGCCGGCTTCGCCTTGAGCAATCCCAGCATGGCTACGGGGACCGCGCGCCGTTGGTATTTCGCATCGGAGACGCGCCAATCGGCCAGTTCCGCCAGCCCGATCCGGCCGCTGGCCAGGAGCGGCGCGATGACCTCTCCGCAAAGCACGTCGGTGTGGCCCCAGTTGCGTATGCCCGCCTGGAAGTACCCCGCCAGCCGTGCGGCCATGCGGCCGTCGAACTGCTCCCCCATCTCCTTGACGAACCGTATGGCCATGCTGGCCTCTTCGTACTTGCCGCTCGCGAGCAGGATCTCGCCCGCCTTCATGAAGCCGCCGAGCCCCAGGCCGCGGTAGCGTTCCACCCACTCCCGCTGCTTCTCGTTGAAGAGCGGGTTGTCCTTGTCGAGAAGGCCCCAGGAGTCGTAGCCCTCTTTGAAGTACCGTGCCCACTTCCCGGCGTTCTTGGGATCCTGATGCGCGACGCAGTAGGCCCGCACCTCCGCCGCCAGCTCTTCCGCCGTGTTCATTGTGGGTTGGCCTTCGACCAGTGCGCGTGAACGATTCGCCAGCCCTCTTGCTTCCGCTCGAACGCCAGCGTCGCGTCGTAGCGGCGAGTGGTGTCCCCGTTGCGGCATTCGAAGACGAACGTCAGGATGGCCAGGTCGGCGGCGGCCTGCACCTTCGGTTCGAGGATTTCGTAACTATCGAACAGCGGCGTGCCGCGGTACCTCTCGAACAGCTCTTTCACCGCCGGAAGGCCGTCGAGCCGCTTGCCCGCCGCGGGATGGATGTAGGTGATCGCGGCGTCCGAGATTGCCAGGTCGCCGTCGGGGCTCCCATGCTGCCAGCCGTCCAGCGCCTGCCGCTCCAGCACCAGAAGCTGCCGCGCGACATCCAAATCCGCCGCCATGAGCGCGCCGCCAAACGAGGCCGCAACCAGCATTGCCATGAGCTTGATCAAGGATCGCCTCCACCACATTAGACAACGGCCGGTGGGCGCTGTGACGGAAGCGCAGAAAAAAACATCACGCCGGAGGCGCCAGAGACACGTTCGCCAAAGCTCTGCGCAAGATTGCTGCCTGCTCGGCCGGTTCGTAAAACGGATGGTTGCGGTAAACGTCGGCGGCCACTCTCTCGTACGCGTCCGCCAGCTCGCCTGCGCGCTCGTCGGCGACTTCGCGGACCTTACGCCGGTGCTCCGACGCGAATCGCAGTTTCTGGGGATCGACGACGCCGCCCTTGACGAACGCCTGGGTCTTCCTCGCGCACTTGCAAGAGTTTCCGGAATCCACCAGGCTGCAATTCCCGCGCAGATACTCGTAGAGATCGCGCCGGGCGCGCGAGAGGATCTGCCGGAAGTTCACCGGAGTGACTTCCGCGATCTCCGCGCCCACGTCGTCGCTGACCCCAAAGATCTCGCCCAGGATGAAAACCAGCCGCTGGCGGCCGTCGAGGCACAGCAGCGTCCCCACGGTGCAGTTGATCTTCGTTTCCTCGATGAGGATCTCCACCGGAACCGGGATGGTCCGCGGGTCCGGCAGGTCGAGATCGGGAGTGCGCGCCAGGCCGGCCGCCGCGATCGGGAACGAGCACACGGCCTCGGAGGCGGCCCACTTTTCCTTCTTCACGTTCAGGATGTGATTCACCGCGATCCGGTAGAGCCAGGTGCGGAAACGGCTCTCGCCGCGGAACGCCGGCAGAGCTTTGAGGACCTTGATCAGAATGTCCTGAGTGGCGTCCTCCGCATCGGCATGGCGGTACAACATGCGCAGGGCGATGTTGAAGATCCACGGCTGATGGCGCGCGAGAAGGCATTCGAGCGCCTCCCGGCCGCCGGCCTGCGCGCTTGCGACCAATTCCTCATCGGAAGGCGTGGGGGCGACTGCCAGAAAGGGATTGTGCATGGCCGCCAATCAATCTAGCCCACCCGCGGCGGGCACGGCAACCAAGAGTGGAGCAATCCGGTTCGCCTTTACCGGGCCGCCCCGCCCGTGACGAGCTTGGCGCGGCCCCAGTGCTCCCAGATGCCGAATCGGGCTTCGTCGGGCATGCGGACGCCGGACTGCTTCAGGGCTAGCAGAATCTGGCCGCGGTGGTGTGAGTCATGCGAGATGAGGTACCCCAGCAGGATGAGCCCGGGCCGGTCCTTGATGCGCTCCCGCTGCTCGACGATCCGGGCCAAACGCCCTTCCATCGCGCGGCCGGAAGCCCGAAACGCCATCTCCAGTTCCGCACGCGGCGGCGAGGAGCCGGGCGCGAAGTGGGGAACGCCTTTCAAAAACTCGCGTCCCAAGTGCGCCCGACGAACCTCGTGCATATGAGCGAACACCCTGGCGACGTTCCGCCCCGTCGAAGGCCGGCCCGTCTTCAGCAAAGTGACGGCCTCGAAACCAGCGTCCGGAATGTTTTCGATCAACCACAGGTTGATCTCATCGTGAACGCGCCACACTTCGAGCAGGTCGCCGGTCATTTTTCCTCCGTGTGAGAGCCCAGGCTCTCGATCCCGGCCATCACGCCGGCCATGGCCTTCCGGAAGTCTTCGGCCGTTTGCACGTCGAACAACCGCGGGGCCAGCGGCTTGAGCGTGGAGGCCAGTTGATCGAAACCCGAGAGATCGGTGGGAGCCTCCGGCGCCAAGCCTCGGCGTCGCGCCCCGGAAAACCCAGGGGGTGGCGGAAGGCCGTCGCGGTCCAGCGTGGCGCGGTGCGGGCCATGCGGAGCATGACAGCGTATATAGAAGACGCGGCGGCTGGACGATGCGTCGAGCGCGATCGGGTGCAGGTCCTCTCCGGAGTCGAACGCCACCGGCGCGCTGAGGATCACGAGAACACGCGAGGGCTCGTCATGCGCGGCGCCCAGCACCCGGCCGACCTCACCCACAAAAAACGCCGCGTCGAGCCGGCGGCCTTCGAGCGACTTCAGATCGATGCTCTCGGAACCGGCCGGCGCGAGCGCTTGCTTGATCGCCGGCCAATCCAGATCGCGCACGCGATCCTGGCGAAATGCGACGCGGTGCCGCGTCAGATCGAGCAGTTCCACGCTCAACGGCGCTCCAGCAGCGCCCAGGGCGGAGATCGCCTTCAGCGCCGGAATCAGCACGCTCAGATTCCGGCTCCTTGTTTCGGCAGAATCCGACCTCCACTCGGATGGAGTCAGGTTGACCACCACCTCGATCCGCACCGGGTTCCGTCCTTCGAGCGGCAGGCGCAGCCGACCGCTGACCGAGGGCTCGTACCAAGCGTCTGGCGGATCCGCAGTCGGTAGGAACTCCACCGGCGGAAGATCCCGCCAGGCGCCGGGCAGCGGGTCGTTTCGCAGCGGAGAAACCTCCAGCTTCTCCTGCTTGACGCAGTGTTCCCGCGTCGTGGTGTCGTACAGCGCGGTCCAGACGCCGTACTCTCCCGGCGTGACGAAAGCCGAGAACGTCGAAACCACGTCTTCTTTGGCGGCTCCTTCCGTCACCTTGGACAGGTCGATCGCCAGATGATTCTGGTAGCGACGCCCGTCCCCGTCGGTGAGTTGGACAAGGACTAGCATGTCGCCGGCTCCGCGGCGCCTGAGGAGTTCGGCCCCGTCCAACCGGACCTCTACGTCGACGAACAAGCGTTGATGGATCGAGAGGCGGGGATGCGAAACGCTCGCACTCCAACGGAGCTGGGCCTGGCCGCCTCCGGCAACCCACTGGTCGAAGGAAACCGTGGCGAACACGGGATCGAGAGAGCCCGGCTGGGCGGAGAGTGGCGAACCCGCAGCCGCCCAGACGCAGGCGAGCCATGCCAGGCCGCAAGCGGAGCTATTTAAGGCACGCACCGAGGCGAATCCCTTCTTGATTCTCGCTCAAGTCGCGTCTCTGCCAAATGACGCCCCCGAGTCTCTTTGTGGTGTTTACGCAGAAAGTCCTTGCTTTTATTGAGCGTTATGGCTGACAATTGCGCTACGTGCGGTCGTCGCTGACGTCGGGACCGCTCCCTGAGAGCCATGGCGCATGGAATCCTCTGGCTGCGGTGCTTGAGCATCGCGGTCCAATCAGGCTGTCTCGTAGCGCTTGCCAGGAGACGCCTGGCGCGCACGTACCCGGCTTTTTGGGTGTTCACTCTATTTGGGGTGCTGCATTCGGTGTGGGCGCTCCAGGCTGGGGACTCGGCCGTATACGACGAGGCAGGCACGTTTCGCTGGGCTCTCGTCGCGCTCTATGGGGCCGTGGCGATCGAGGCGTGCATGGCGCAGGCGCGGCACTTCAGAAGCCTGTTTTCCTTCGTGATCGGCGGGATGGTGGTTTTCGCCGTTCTGTCCGCCGCGCTGGGCGCGACCGTCTGTTTGATGGGCGCTGACGTCCTGCGGGACGGCGGCCCGGTGACGGTCATGTGCGGCGCTTGTTGCCTGCTGCTCATCCTCTCAACCGCCTTCTTCCGCACCTTCCCAGTGACCATGCGAGCGAACGTTCGGTGGCACGTCCTGCTCCTCGAGATTCTGCTGGCCAGCGCTGCCGTGGCGGCGGGCTTGGGCTCCGCGGAATCGTCCGGCGCACGCCTTGCGGCGCAGCTTCTGACGGCGGCCTGCCCGCCCATCTGTTACGCGCTCTGGACCATCAAGCTGATCCCTTCCGGGGAGTGCTTCCTGCCGCTCTCGCAGATTCCGGCGGAGGTTCTCGCGCGGCTGATGGCGGCCGAGCCGCGGCCGGTCCGGACTCCGCAAGCTCCCCGCTCGCCATCACCCCGCGCTGTTCGCACCTTGCGTTGGAAGCCGGATATTGCGCCGTCCGATGCCGATCCGGAGATCTGACCGGCCGCCACGCCCCGTTTGATTCCACCCCGCCGGTCCCCTATACTGAGAGTTTCCGGGTTTTGTACGTGGTCGTGTGTGTGCCCGCCTGCCCGGAAGGATCCTTATGATTTACGGCCTACTGGTTTTTGTTCACATCGTGATCTGTTTCTTTCTGGTGATTGTGGTCTTGCTGCAAAGCGGGAAGGCCGCGGATCTGGCCGGAGCGTTCGGCGGCATGGGCTCGCAGACGGCTTTCGGGCCCCGCGGCACGGCCAGCTTGCTCTCGAAGCTCACCAGGTATGCGGCGACGCTCTTCATGATCACCTCGCTCAGCCTGGCGATCCTGGGAACGCGAGGCGCCAACGGGCCGGGTACCACGATTCTCGAGGAACAGCAGCCCGCCCGTGGGTCGCAGCCCGCTCAATCGCGGCCGGCTAACCAGCCGCCCGTGCACGTGCAGTTTCCCCAGGGCGGAAAGACTGTGACGTTCCCGATCAAGCCCAATAGCGGTCCGCCGGCGCAGGCTCCTGCGGCACCGGCGCAGCGGGCTCCGGCCGCGCCAGCGAACAAGTAGGTCGAGTTTCACCTTTGCGGAGGTGGCGGAATTGGCAGACGCACTAGCTTGAGGTGCTAGCGGGAGCAATCCCGTGGGGGTTCAAGTCCCCCCCCCCGCACCATTGATTCTGAAACGGTTGACGGCCATCGGTCATTCGGTGGCCGTTGCTGCTTTTGAGCCTCTTTTAGACCACTCGCCCACCCGCTATTCCCGTACGGTAACATTTGGCCTTCTAGATAGCTCTTAAGAACCAAATGTTCCCGATCGGGAATTTTCGCGCATCTGACGCCAGGACCCGCTATAATATTCCCGTACGGTAACTTTGGCTTCGGAGCGCGCCCTTGAGGTACACCACCGCGGATATCGGGAAAATGATACGGGAGACGCGGAAGAAACTCGGCGTCACCCAGAAAGCGCTCGCCCTCACCTCCGGAACCGGCCTGCGGTTCATTATCGAGTTGGAGAAGGGGAAGGAAACCTGCGAGATCGGCAAAGCGCTCACCGTTCTGAACACACTCGGTATTAAGATGACGTTCACGCCGCCCGCGGCGGCCGCGCAACAAGGATCAGGCGATGGCCCGCACGCTTGATGTCTACCTACAGAGCGACCTCGTCGGGCATCTGACGCAGGACGATGACGGCGACATGAGCTTTCAGTATGCCGAGACCTGGCTGCAAAGGGCAGGGGCCGTCCCACTGTCTCATTCCTTGCCGCTGCGCAAGGAGCGCTTCCGCCGCAAGGAATGCCGCGGTTTCTTTGCCGGCATTCTGCCGGAAGAGAGCAAGCGCGAAACGATCGCGCGCAATCTCGGCATCAGCGCGCGCAACGATTACGCCATGCTGGAGCGCATAGGCGGCGAATGCGCCGGTGCCGTGACCTTCCTGCCGCACGGCGAACCGATGCCAGACCGGCATTACGGATATCGCGACCTATCGGATGACGAACTTGCGGCCATCCTGAAAGAGCTTCCGCGGCGACCGCTCCTGGCTGGAGAGGAGGGCATCCGGCTCTCGCTGGCGGGCGCCCAGGACAAACTCGCTGTTCGGGTCGAAGGGGGCGCCGTCAGTCTCCCGCTCGGCGGAGCCCCGAGCACGCACATCCTCAAGCCTAACGTCGAGCGCTTCGCAGGCGTGGTCTTCAACGAGGCGTTTTGCATGCGGCTGGCCGCCGCCGCTGGCCTTCCGGCGGCCGCCGTTGAGAGCCGCGACGCCGGCGGCATCGGTTACCTGCTGGTCGAACGCTACGACCGTCATCATCGGCCCGTGCCAGACGGAGCGCCGGTCGTCGAGCGGCTGCACCAGGAAGATTTCTGCCAAGCCCTCGGCATCGTCTCCGAGCAGAAATACCAGAAGGAGGGCGGACCGTCGCTTAGACAGTGCTTTGCCCTATTGCGAGATGTGTCGAGCGTCCCGGTGATCGACGTCGCACGCCTGCTCGATGATGTCGTTTTCAACTACGTCGTCGGCAACAACGACGCCCACGGCAAGAACTTTTCGCTGGTTCATCGACCCGGCGGCGCCGGCGAGCTCGAGATACGGTTGTCGCCGCTCTACGATGTGGTCAGCACGAGCTATTACCCCGAACTAAGCCGTGACATGGCGATGCGGATCGGCGAACAGTATTCCTCCGAGAAAGTCACGCTGCGGGATTTTGAGAACCTGGCCGATGATGCCAAACTCGGAAAACCGCTGGTGCGGGCCCGGCTGACAGAAGCAACCGAGCGCATCATCGCCGCTCTGCCGAATGTTCCCGTTACCAGTCCCGTCGCGGAAAAGGTCGCGGACCTGATCCGGCACCGGGCTGAGATAGCGCTGGCGGAGTTTCGGCACCGCTGACCGACCCCCATTGGGTAAAAATATACTTGACGAGGACCTCACGCCCCAGCCCGACCCGGACCGTGAACGGCCATCGGTCATGCGGTGGCCGTTGCTGTTTTAGGGCTACTGCAACCGAGAATGTAGCCATTCGGGTCTGTCGGCCCGACCCGCGTCCGGCCCCACCATGCGACACTGGGATTTCGAGCCATGCGTTCCGCAGTTCTACCTGCCGCTGCATTGTGTGCCCTCGCGGCCGGAGGCTTGGCCGGCCAATCCGGAGCCCCGCCGGCTGCCGGTGGCCTGCCCGCCGAGTGGGAAGTGCAGGCGCAGATGACCGCCCTGGCCCAGCACGTCCAGCGCTTCGAGCCGCTGCTGGCCCAGACGCACGCCGAGGATTGGGTCAAGAGAGGTGCGCCCCGGGCTTACGTGGACCAGTTGGCGAGGGCGCGCGCCGAGATCGGTTACCTGGTCAGTTCCTCCAAGGACCTGGCTGCGCATCCCGAACGGCTCACCATGGCGCTCGACACTTTCTTCCGCATGGAATCCGTGGACGCGATGCTGCGGTCGCTCGCGGCCGGCGTCCGCAAATACCAGAATCCGGCCGTCGCCGACCTTTTGCAGGGCTTGATCGCCGACACCGGCTCCGACCGGGAGAAGCTCCGCCAGTACATGGTGGAGCTCGCCGCCTACCGTGAGCAGCAGTTCAAGGTGATGGATGAAGAAGCCCAGCGGTGCCGGTCGGCGCTCTCGCGGCAGGCGAAGCCGGCCACTCGAACCGCCCCGCGCCAGGAGGAACACCAGTGAGCGAACCGCGTACTTTCACATGCAGCATCTGCGGAGACGCCTCGACGCAGATTTGCGTCTGGTGCACGAAGGACGCCTGCTCCAATCACATTTGCAGCCGGTGCCAGCGCTGCAGCGACTGCTGCGAGTGCGAGGTGCCGCTCGATGACGTCCCACCGCACGAGGTCCCGCCGCCCGCCAGTCCTGCGTAGGCCCACGGCTCAGGCCGCCCCGCATACTATACTCGAACCAGGGGGCATTTTGCTTCGATCTCTGGGACTCGCACTCGCGCTGATCTTGCCCGTGGCCCACGTATCCGCCCAGCAGCCCGCCGCGCCTTCTCCTCAGCCGGCCCCACACGACGGTGCGGCACAACCCGCTGCCAAGCCCACCGCCACTCCCACCCTGCCGCCGCAGCCCAAGCGGATCCTTGGCGTCATGCCCAATTACCGCGCGGTCAGCGCCGGCGCCATCCCGCCGCCACCCACTCCCAAGGAGGCCTTCAAGATTGCCACCGAGAACAGCTTCGACTATTCGGCGTTTATCTTCGTCGGCGTCACCTCGGCCGTGGCCGAAGCCGGCGATGCGCACCCGAAGCTCGGCGAAGGGCTGAAAGGCTTCGGCAGATACTACTGGCGCGGCTTCGTCGATAAGGCCGACGGCAATTACCTGGTCATTTTCGTCCTGCCCACCATTCTTCACGAAGACGAGCGCTACTACGCCATGGGCCAGGGCGGCATCTGGAAGCGCGGTCTTTACGCTGCTTCTCGAATCCTGATCACGCCCGATTACCACGGGCATAACACGATGAATATCTCGGAACTGCTGGGCCGCGGCATGGCCCAGGGCATTTCGGCGGCCTACTACCCGAGCCAGGATCGCAACCTGGGATCGCTCGGCCAAAAGTACGCTTTCGCCTTGGGACGGGACGCCCTCACCAACGTCTTCCGCGAATTCTGGCCGGACATCGACAAACACGTGCTGCATCGCCACTCGTGATCGCCAGTTGATACACTCCCGGTTGTGAAGACCATCATCGAGCCGTTCCGCATCAAGAGCGTCGAGCCCCTGCATTACACCAGCCGGGAGGAGCGCGAGAGCCTGCTCGAGCGCGCCGGCTACAACCTCTTTCTCATCGACGCCAACGACATCCTGATCGACCTGCTCACCGACTCGGGCACCAGCGCCATGTCCACCGAACAATGGGCGGCCATGATGCGCGGCGACGAATCGTACGCCGGGAGCGAGAGCTTCTACCGGCTCAAGCGCGCGGTGGAGGACCTGACCGGCTTCCGCCACGTGATCCCCACTCACCAGGGACGGGCGGCCGAGCGCATCCTGTTCCACGTCACCTGCGGCCCCGGCCAGGTGGTCCCCAATAACACGCACTTCGATACCACGCGGGCGAATGTGGAATCGAATGGCGCCCGGGCTGTCGACCTGCCGTGCCCCGAGTCTGCCGATACGCAGGCGCAGCATCCCTTCAAGGGCAATATGGACGTGGCCGCGCTCGAACGGCTGATCGAGGCCGAAGGCGCCGCGCGGATTCCGCTCGCCATGATCACGGTCACCAACAACTCCGGCGGCGGGCAGCCGGTCTCGCTCGCGAACATAGAGGCGGTGAAGGCGGCCGTGTCCAGGCACGGCATCCCGCTCTACCTGGACGCCTGCCGGTTCGCCGAAAACGCCTGGTTCATCGGGCAGCGCGAGGCCGCCTATGCGGGCTGGACGCCGAAGCAAATCGCGCAGAAGATGTTCCGGCTGGCGGATGGCTGCACCTTCTCGGCCAAGAAAGACGCCTTCGCCAACATCGGCGGCTTCCTGTGCACCAACGACGACCACCTGGCTGAATTGGAGAAGGACCTGCTGATCCTGACCGAGGGCTTTCCCACCTACGGCGGCCTGGCCGGGCGCGACCTGGAGGCCATCGCCGTGGGCCTTGAGGAAGTCCTCGATCCCGACTATCTTCGTTACCGGATCGTCTCGACCGACTATCTGGGCCGTCACATCGCCGACGCGGGCGTTCCCATCGTCGAGCCGCCGGGCGGCCACGCCATCTACATCGATGCCGGCCGCATGTTGCCGCACATCCCGCGCCACCGGTTCCCTGGGCAGGCGTTGGCGGTCGAGCTGTACCGGCACGCGGGAATCCGTTCGGTCGAAATCGGCGCGGTGATGTTCGGCGAGAAGGCGCAGCACGAGCTGCTGCGGCTGGCCATCCCGCGCCGGGTCTACACGCAGAGCCACATCGACTATGTGGTGGAAGCGATCCTGGAAGTCAACGCGCGAAAAGAGGAGCTACGGGGTTTGGAGATCGTCTCGGAGCCGCCGTTTTTGCGCCACTTCAGCGCGCGTTTCCGGAGGCTGCCGTAGTTGGTCCGCCGTCGTCCGCGGCAGCCGGCGGCTTCTTCGGCGTAATCCAGCGATCGAGAACGGCGAGCAGCTCTTCCGTGCGGACGGGCTTGCTGATGTAGTCGTCCATCCCGGCCTGGAGACACCTCTCGCGATCGCCTTCCATGGCGCGGGCCGTCATCGCGATCACCGGGGTGTGGCGGCAGCCGTCCTCCGCCTGGCGGATCGCCGCGGTTGCCTCAAAACCGTCCATCTCCGGCATGTGTATGTCCATGAGGACGGCGTCATAGGCCCCGCCCAGCGCCTCGGCGACGGCTAGCTTACCGTTGGGGACGGCTTCGGCGCGATATCCGGCGCGCGCAAGAAGGCGCAGGGCGATGAGCTGGTTGATCTGGTTGTCTTCGGCCAGAAGAACCCGGCCGCCGGCGCCACTCGCAGGGAGCGGTTTCGCCTCGGCTGGACGCGCCGCCACCGCGGGCGCGGGCGCCGGGCTCGCATCGGCCACCTTCCCCAGCGTCACGGTGAACCAGAAACGGGAGCCCCGCCCCGGCTCGCTTTCGCAGGCGATCTTGCCCCCCATCATCTCCACTAATTGTTTCGAAATGGCCAGCCCCAGACCGGCACCCCCGAACCGCTTGGTGGTGGAACTGTCCGCCTGGCTGAAGCTCTGGAACAGGCGGGGAATCTGATCCGGCGACATGCCGATGCCGGTATCCTCGACCGTGCACAGTAGGGTGACCTTTCCGGCGGTTTCGCTCTCCAGGCCGACGTGAACATGGACGTGGCCGCGCTCCGTGAATTTGACTGCGTTGGCGGCCAGGTTGTCGAGGATCTGGCGCAGCCGCATCTGGTCGCCGCAAAGCGTACGCGGGACGCCGTCTGCGATCGTGCATCGGAATTCGACTCCTTTGGGCCGCGCCTGCACCTCCAGCATCGCCGAGATCCAGGCCACCAGGCCCGGCAGATCGAACGGAGCCGGGTGCAACTCCAGCTTGCCGGCCTCGATCCTCGACAGATCCAGGATCTCGTTGATCAGGACCAGTAGCGCCTCGCCGGATTGCTTCACCGCAGCCGCGTAGCTGCGCTGCTCCGGGTTGAGCTCGGTATCGAGCAGCAGATTTGTCATGCCGAGAACGCCGTTCATGGGCGTGCGGATCTCATGGCTCATGTTCGCCAGGAAGCGGCTCTTGGCCTCCGTAGCCTGCTTGGCCTCGGCCAGCGCCCCGGAAAGGTCGGCGTTCTTCCGGCTAAGCTCCTGCGCGTACCGCTCCAGTCTCTGCTCCCATTCGTTCCGTTCGGTCACGTCCCGGGCGATGGTCTGAATTCCGGAAGGGTGGCCATTTTCGAACGTGAGCCGGCTCACGGCTTCAATCTCGATCCGGCGGCCATTCTTGGAGAGCACCGTCAATCTGTGGCGCCCGGCGGGGACGCCCGCGAGCATCCCTGCGATCATTCCCTTGGCGCCCTCGACGCTTTCCGGCGTGAGCACCGCGGCAATGTTCATGCCTAGTAGTGCGTCCCGGTTGTAGCCGCTCAACCGTTCGCTCGTCTTGTTTACCGACGTGAAGTTGCCTTGGAGGTCGATCGAAAGGATGATGTCAGTGGCATTTTCGAACAGATCGCTGTAGCGCCGCTCGCTCTCGCCCAGCTTGGCCTGGGCTCGCTTGCGCTCGGAGTTGTCCGCCAGCAGAGATACGACGCCGCGGACGTCGCCGGCCGGGTTGCGGAGCAACGCGTTCCAGACGCTGACGGCCACCGTCGAGCCGTCCTTGCGGAGCGCCGGGCGCTCCTCCCCCTGGAGCAGGTCGCCTCGACTGATCTCCGCCATGCGGCGCTGCGGGTCTGGGATCACAGGAAAAAGGCGGCCGGCGACCTCGGTTTCTGTCCAGCCGAAAAGCCTCTCCGCCGCCGGATTCCAGCTCCGGACTTTTCCCTCGAGATCCACCGTGACCACCGCCAGCGGCGATTGCCGGATGACAGCCTCGACCTTCGAATTGGCTTCCGCCAGAGATGCCTCGGCCCGTCTTCGCTCGGTCACGTCTTCGACCGTGCCCTCGTAGTAAAGGACGCCGCCGTCCGGGCCCCTCACCGCGCGCGCACTCTCTCGAATGAGAACGGTGCGTCCGTCGCGGGTGGTCCAGCGCGCCTCGTGGCCCAGAACCTCGCCTTCCCGCTCCAGCCGCTCCTTGAACTCTCCGCGGCTGTAATACGGCCCCAGGCCCTCACGCTCCAGGTCGCGCGCCGTGAGTTCTTCGAAGGAATCGTACCCGAGCAGCCGCACCAGGGACGAATTGGCCATCAGAATCCGCCCGTCGGGCGTGGTGCGGTAGACGCCGATGGGAGAGTTCTCGAACAGGTTCCGGTAACTGTCCTGGCTCTGTTCGAGGGCTCGCTCCGCGTTCCGGAAATCGGTGATATCGAGCAGGGCGGCGCGCAGCCCCATGATCTGGCCGGTCGCCTCGTCCCGAATCTGCTTGACGTAGACCCGAAGGATGAGAATTGAGCCGTCGCCCGCCATCACCTGGCGCTCGCCTGCAGGCGGTGGCTCTCCGCGCCCCATGAGGGCTCCCATGACCTCCGCCCGAGCGGCTTCCCGGTGCCCCGGCGGGACGAATTCCCACACGGCTTTGCCGGTCATTTCCGACAGCGGATATCCCAGCAGGGCGCAGGCAGCGCGATTGACCCTCCGCACGATGCCGTTGCGGTCTATCTCCTGGTAGGCGACCGGGGCCTCCTCGAACAGCGCGCGGAGCTCGGTCGCGCTCCGCCGCCGGCGCCGGCGCGACGAGCGCCACAGCACCCCGGCGAGGATCGAGACGAGCACTGCCAACAGAAGACGCATTGCCTTCGTTCTCTCTCATCGGCCGACCGGCGAAAGCGATGAAAACTGTTGAGGGTGCGCCGCGCGGTCGCAGACTTGCCACAAAGCGTGGCTTTTGGGGCACAGTACCGTTCGCTCTAACCACTGCCAGAACAACCACTTGCGTTTGGGGTGGCGATTGCCATAATGAAAGTACCTTGCGATTCGAAACCTCCGTCGAACGGCCCGTCGAGACAAGCGGCGTGGGCCTCCACAGCGGCGTTCCGGTAAATATCAGAATTGTGCCCGCGCCCCCCTCTACCGGGATCGTGTTTGTGCGGACGGACCTGGACCGTTTCCCGGTCCAGGCCACCTGGCAGCACGTCGCCCGCGTCAGTTACGCCACCAGCCTGATGCGGCAAGGCGTTCTGATCTCCACCACCGAGCACCTGCTCAGCGTGTTCTACAGCATGGGCATCGACAACGCCTACGTCGAGATCGACAACCTCGAAGTGCCCATCCTCGACGGCAGCGGCTTGCCGTTTGTAGAACTGCTCGAGCGGGCCGGCCGAAAGCAGTACCGGCGGCTGCGGCGCTACTTGAGGATACGCCGGCCGGTGGAGGTTGTGGACCGCGCCAAGCGCATCTCGATCCTGCCGTCCGACAGCTTCCGCCTTACCTGTGAGACGGATTTCAGCCATCCACTGGCGGGCGCGCAAACGCTTGAACTGGAGGTAACGCCCGAGCGGTATGCCATCGAGATCGCTCCCGCCCGCACGTTCGGCTTCGAGAGGGACTTGGCGCAGCTCAAGGACATGGGCCTGATTCGCGGGGCCTCACTCGAAAACGCGGTCTGTTTCAACGGTCGCAAGGTGCTGAACCCAGGAGGGTTGCGGTTCGCCGACGAATGCTGCCGCCACAAGGCGCTGGACCTGATCGGCGACCTCGCGCTGCTGGGCCGGCCGCTGCTCGGGCATGTGATCGCCGAGCGGGCGGGCCACGCCATGCATGCCGCCCTGGTGCATCGCATCATGAGCGACAGCTCGCTCTACGAGATTCTCACCTTCGACCAGCTCGCCACTCGCGTAGCCGGCTCGCTGGTATCCTGAGTGGGGCAGGCCATCGGCCTGTTCGACATGAAGAACTTCAACCTTGCCAATGGCTTGACTGCCGCTCGCGTGGCGCTCACCCCTGTGGCCGTCGAGGCCATCCTGACCCACCGGTTCCGCCTGGCCCTGGCCGTCTTCTTCATAGCCAGCATGACGGACGTCTTCGACGGCCTTGCCGCCAGACGCCTCAAGCTCGACACCAAATTCGGCGCGTATTTCGACCCAATAGCCGACAAAGTGCTGCTTGCTGCCGCTTATTTGGCGCTCGGCGCTTCGGGCGCGGTGCCCTGGTGGCTGGTGATCCTCATCTTCGCGCGGGACTTTCTGATCCTCGGCATGGCCACAGCCGCGCTACTCTTCACCGCTTACCGTGAGTTTCCGCCCAGCGTGTGGGGGAAGATCAGCACGTTCTTTCAGCTTCTGGCAGGAGGAGCGGCGCTGATGAAAGGCGCTTTCAATCTCGCCTTTCTGCCTCTGGCTCCGTTTTTCTGGACCGCCGCGGCCGCAACCGTATGGAGCGGAGCAGGATACGTCTGGCGAGGCGCCCTCCTGGCGCGCCAGCGCGCGGCCGTGGCCTCACCTTCCAACTGAGGGCGGACACCCTCCGGACCAGCCCCCGTTGTCCCCAGGCCATTGTCCCGCCCGCCCGCCGCGGGGGACAATGGAGAATTGGCGGACCATCGCCAACCCCCACCATGCTGGACCGTATCACCGTTCACGGAGCGCGACAACACAACCTCAGGAACGTCAACGTCCAGATTCCGCGCAACACCTTCACCGTGGTCACCGGCTTGAGCGGATCGGGAAAGTCTTCGCTCGCCTTCGACACCATCTACGCCGAAGGCCAGCGCCGCTACGTCGAGACGCTCTCGCCCTACGCCCGCCAGTTCCTCGACCAGATGGAGCGCCCGGAAGTGGATTCCATCGACGGCCTCAGCCCGGCCATTTCCATCGAGCAGAAGACCACCAGCCGCAGCCCGCGCTCCACCGTCGGCACCATCACCGAAATCTACGACTACCTGCGCGTGCTCTACGCCACCATTGGCACGCCCCATTGCCCCAATTGCGGCCATGAAATCTCACAGCAGTCCACCGAGCGCATCCTCCAGCAGATCATGAGCCTCAAGCAGGACGAGCGCGTGATGATCCTGGCCCCCATCGTGCGCGGCCGCAAGGGCGAATACCGCAAGGACCTCGAGAAGCTCGCCCGCCAGGGCTTCCTGCGCGCCCGCATCGACGGCGTTCTGCGCTCGATCGACGAGCCCGTCGTGCTGGACCGCCGCCGCAATCACACCATCGAGGTGGTCATCGACCGCCTGCTGGTCAAGCCCGGCATCGAGAAACGCCTCGAAGCTTCCATCGAAACCGCCACGAAGCTGGCCTCCGGCCTGGTCGAGGTTGCGGTGGTCAACGGCGACGAGCGGCTCTACTCGCAGAAGTTGGCCTGCCCGGATTGCGGCGCCAGCGTCCCGGCCATCGAGCCGCGGTCGTTCTCCTTCAACAGCCCCTACGGCGCCTGTGAGACGTGCTCCGGCCTCGGCAACAAGTGGACCTTCGATCCGGTGAAGATCGTCGCCGAGCCGTCGAAGCCTCTCTTCGATGGCGGTCTGGTCGCGGCGGCCGCGTCGGACTCCATCGCGCGTGCGACGCTCGATGCCGCCAAACGCCAGAAGATCGATCTCACCAAGCCCTTCGAGGCGCTCCCGGCTAAGGCGCAGGACGCCGTCATGCCAGTCGTCCTCAAACTGCTCGAAGAGAAGTTCCAGGACGCCACCGACATGTACCGCGAGTGGATGATGGACTACATGTCCCCCATCGAATGCCCGGATTGCAAGGGCCGGCGTCTGAAGCCTTCGAGCCTCGCCGTGCTGGTGCAGGGCATCTCGATCGCCGCATTCACCGCGCTGCCGGTCGCCCGCGCCATCCCCACGCTCGCGGGATGGAAGTTCAGCGAGCGCGAGATGCAGGTGGCGGGGCGCGTGCTCGAGGAGATACGGAACCGGCTCGAATTCCTCTCGGCGGTCGGGCTCGATTACCTGAGCCTGGACCGCTCGGCCGCGACGCTTTCCGGCGGCGAAGCCCAGCGCATACGCCTGGCAACGCAGATCGGTTCGCGGCTCCGCGGCGTGCTCTACGTGCTCGACGAACCGTCCATCGGGCTGCACCCGCGCGACAATTCGCGTCTGCTCGATACGCTGGCCCGCCTGCGCGACCTCGGCAACACGGTGCTGGTGGTCGAGCACGACGCCGAAACCATCGAGCGTGCCGATTACGTCGTCGACCTCGGCCCTGGCGCGGGCCGTTTGGGCGGCTTGCTGGTGGCCTCCGGGACGCCCGCCGAAATCGCGCGCGACCCCGCATCGCTCACCGGCCAGTACCTCTCCGGCGCCAAGAGCATTCCCATGCCGGCCGGGCGCCGCAGCGGGAATGGCAAGCGCCTGGTGATCCGCGGCGCGCGCGAGCATAACCTCAAGAACATCGACATCGAATTCCCGCTCGGCCTCTTCATCGTCATCACCGGCGTTTCCGGCAGCGGCAAATCGACGCTGGTCAACGACATCGTCTACCGCGCTCTCATGCGGGCCATCTACAAATCGCGCGAAGAGCCCGGCGCACACGATTCCATCGAAGGCCTGGAGCACATCGACAAGGTCATCGAGATCGACCAGTCCCCCATAGGCCGCACGCCGCGCTCCAATCCCGCCACCTACACCGGCGTCTTCACGCCCATCCGCGACCTGTTCGCCATGCTGCCCGAATCGCGGGAACGCGGCTACAAGCCGGGCCGCTTCAGCTTCAACGTCAAGGGCGGCCGCTGCGAAGCCTGCGAGGGCGACGGGCTCAAGCGCATCGAGATGAGCTTTCTGCCGGACGTCTACGTCACCTGCGACCAGTGCCGCGCCCGCCGTTACAACCACGAGACGCTCCAGGTAAAATACAAGGGCCATTCGATAGCCGATATTCTGGAGGCGACCGTCGAGGAAGCGCTGGTTGTGCTCGAAAACATCCCGCAGATCAAGCCGAAGCTACAGACGCTGGTGGATGTCGGGCTGGGCTATATCCACCTGGGCCAGTCCTCCACCACGCTTTCGGGCGGCGAGGCGCAGCGCATCAAGCTCGCCCGCGAGCTGAGCCGCCGCCAGACCGGGCGGACGTTCTACATCCTCGACGAGCCCACCACCGGGCTGCACTTCGACGACATCCGCAAGCTTCTCGACGTGCTCCAGCGGCTGGTGGAGCTGGGGAACACGGTGGTGGTGATCGAGCATCAACTGGACGTGGTGAAGTGCGCCGACTGGGTCATCGACCTGGGCCCGGACGGCGGCGAAGGAGGCGGCCACGTTGTAGCCACCGGCACGCCCGAGCAGGTGGCGCGCACCCGCCGCAGTTACACCGGCCAGGCGCTGGTGAAAGTGCTGAAGAACGGCAGAAACGGACACCCCTCGTGAGCCAATACCACATCGAGCCGTTGGATTTTTCCGGGCTGAAGACTATCCCCATCCGCGAGCGCGGCGGCAAGGTGCGCCTGGAGCATTTCGCCAAACCGTATCGGAACGGCGGCATCGCGGCGTGGCTCGAATCGCTTCCGCACGTTCTGGCGGCCGATGGATTCCGCGCGGTCGTCGAGGCCATGGAGGCGGCCCGCGCGGCCGGGAAACCCATCCTGTGGGGTATGGGCGGGCACGCCATCAAGTGCGGCCTGGCTCCCGTCCTCGCCGATTTGATCGAGCGCGGTTTTGCGACTGCTTTCGCCATGAACGGCTCCGGCGCGATTCACGATTTCGAGATCGCCATCGCCGGGGCCACCAGCGAGGACGTCGATGCCGTGCTGCCCGGCGGCCGCTTCGGCGTCGCCGAGGAGACCGGCCGCGAGATGAACGCCGCCATCGTAAAAGGCGACCGCGACTCGCTGGGCATCGGCGAAGCCCTGGGCCGCCGGCTCGATACTGAGCCGCTACCACCAGGGAGCGGTTGCGACTCCAGCCTGCTCCTCGCCGCCTACCGCAACCGCACCCCGGTCACCGTGCACGTCGCCATCGGAACCGATACGCCGCATACCCACCCGGCCGCAGACCCCGCCGCCATCGGCCGCGCCACGCACCGCGACTTCCGTCTGTTCTGCCGCCTGGTCTCCCAGCTCGATTCCGGCGGCGTCTACCTGAACCTGGGCTCGGCCGTGGTGATGCCGGAGGTGTTTCTCAAGGCGGTCTCGGTGGTGCGCAACCTGGGCGGCCGCCTCGAAGATTTCACCACGGTCAACCTGGATTTCGTCCAGCACTACCGCCCCCGCGTGAACGTGATCGAGCGGCCGCACACCCGCTCGGGCGGGCGCGGGATCGCCATCACGGGCCATCACGAGTTGATGGTTCCCCTGCTCGCCGCCGCCCTGATCGAGCGCCAGTCATGACCGATCCCCCTTCCGAGCCTCAGCAGCCGGCCTCGCCCGAGCCGCCGCCGCTGCCGTCTCCCGAAGCCGCGCCGCAGCCCGCGCCCGAGCGCCAGCCATTCTGGGGCTACCGCGATCTGATGTTCTTGATCGCCTCGGCTTTCATTCTTCTGCTGGGGATCGGCAAGATCGCTACCCTCCTGTTCAAACCGCCCTTCAACGCACCGCAGGAGCTGGTGATCACCTTCGCGTTCGAGGGCCTGTGGTTCGCCGTCCTCTATGGCGTGATGCGTTTCGGATACGGCCGCCCCTTCTGGCGTTCGCTGGCCTGGGTGAAGGCCCCGCACGGGTTCTGGAAGGCCGCGGGCTGGGGAATCCTGACCGCCCTGGCGTGCGCCGCCATCGCAGGCCTGCTTCCGGGTCCGCATGTCAGAACGCGCATGGACGAGCTGCTCAGCGACCGCTCCTCGATGGTGCTGGTGGGAATCTTCGCGGTGACCGTGGGCCCGCTGCTCGAAGAGCTGGCGTTTCGCGGGTTTCTTCAGCCGCTGCTGGTGAGCACGTTCGGCGCCGTGGGCGGCGTAGTGCTGCAAGCCATCCCCTTCGCGGCGCTGCATGGCGCCGAATACGCCTGGCGCTGGCAATTGCTCATCCCCCTGCTCTGCGCCGGAACGGCCTTCGGCTGGATGCGCCACCGCACCGGCTCCACCGCCGCCTCCACCTACATGCACGCCGGCTTCAACTTCATCGAGTTTCTGGGAATGCTGCTGGCCAGCTTCGCGCAGAAAAGCTGAGCGTGTGCGAAGATCGGCAAGATGGTGGAAACGATCCAGTGGACTGACGACGGCGTCGTCATGATCGACCAGACGCGGCTTCCGCGCGAGGAAGTGTACGTCACCTGCCGCGACTACTGCGAGGTGGCCGAGGCCATCCGCTCCATGGTGATCCGCGGCGCTCCGGCCATCGGCGTGGCCGCCGCCATGGGAGTTGCGCTTGGTGTGCTGCACGCCGACCCGGCCCAACTCGATCAAGAGTTCGAAGCCATCTGCGCCGCGCTCGCCGCAACGCGCCCCACGGCCGTCAACCTCTTCTGGGCGATCCTGCGCATGAAGAAGCTGTACGCCGAAGTTCGCGCGCGCCCCGTCGAAGAGATTCGCCGGCGGCTGGTGGAGGAAGCCAGGCAGATCCGCCTGGAGGACATCGCCATCAACGAAGCCATCGGCCGCAACGGAGCTCCGCTGGTCCCCGATGGAAAGACGGTGCTGACGCATTGCAACGCCGGCGCGCTCGCCACCGCGGGCTACGGAACGGCCCTGGGCGTGGTTCGAGCCGCGGTCGCGTGCGGGAAGCGCATCGACGTGTTCGCCGATGAGACCCGCCCGTTCCTGCAAGGCGCCCGGCTCACCGTTTGGGAGCTTCAGCGCGATGGCATCCCGGCCACCCTCATCACCGACAACATGGCGGGGCATTTTCTGAAGTCGGGCCGCATCGGCTGCGTAGTGGTGGGCGCGGACCGGATCGCCGCCAACGGCGACGTCGCCAACAAGATCGGCACTTACACGGTCGCGGTGCTGGCGCACGAGAACGGGATTCCGTTCTACGTGGCCGCGCCCATCTCCACGTTGGACCTGAGCCTGCCCTCGGGCGACCATATCCCCATCGAGCAGCGCGCGGCAGAGGAAGTGACCCACGTGTTCGGCGTCGCGGTGGCGCCCGAAGGCGTGCGGGTCGAGAATCCCGCTTTCGACGTGACGCCGCACCGCTACGTGACCGCCATTGTCACCGAACGCGGCGTCGCGCGTCCTCCCTATACCGATTCGCTCTGTCGCCTCGCCGCCGGCTGACGCTCTACCACCCGCGTGACCCGACCGCAAAATTCGGGCGCCATCTGACGTACGATGGATCTGGAATGGCTGATCAACTTCAGTCCTCTGTGGCCTTGCCGCTCCCCCTAAAGGAGCGGTTGTCTGCCGAAGACGACCCGGCGCTTTGGGAACAGCTACTGAAGATTCTAGCCGAGGACGCATCAACGCTCGAAGCCGTTACCGACGGTTCGCAGCTATACGCTGAAGTAGGTGTGTGTTCTCATTGGCTGCGTCCTCATCAGACCCGGTGGACTGCGGCCGGTGGTTTTGCGGCGCCGATTGGGTACGGCGGCATTGCGTACAGCAGAACCCGTCTTCCACTTTTTGATTGGAGCGTCAGACTGCAGTTCAATCGTGCTCCAATAGGCTGGGTCACTCCGGTAAAATTGCCGACACGACACTCCCTGTCCGTCCGGGTCGCTGTTCCCTCCCGGACGACCCGACATCGCCAAGCGGCGGTGCACACTCTCTGGCCGCCCAGGACTTTAAATCCTAAGCGCGAGAGAACTGTCTTCTATGGACTTCGAAACCTGAACGGCGTTTGGGAACTAAAGGCATCCTCCAGAGACCGCGAACGGCACCGCTAAAGGTCTGCCATGCAGGCGGAGCGCTGCCTGCGCTCGCTGGGCACTGCGTGCTCAAGGTCAAGCCAGCCCGCCGCTCGCCGCCGCACTTCGCTGACCTCCCCAAGCACACCCTCATGAGGTGGTAGCCAGCGGGGGTCGTATAGCGCTAAAGTGGGTATAGAGAGCCAAAACAAGATGAAGGCAAGGCGGTTTATTCACACGATACTCACTGCCGTGTGCGTGTTCCAGACTCATTACAAAGGAGATAGGGTTGTGGAAATCGGTGTTGGCGGCTTTTCACCGGTTTGATTTCGGGCGGTGCGGTCGTCCATGATGAGGCAACGGGATTCAGCCGATAGAAGTCCGGACGGATGAGCGGGGGGTCAAATGCCGACGATTCTCTTGATCGAGGATGATCTGGCTGTACGCAGGGTGCTGCGCCACATACTGCTGAGCCAGGGCCATAGCGTCATCGAGGCCGGCAGCGCGCCCGAAGCGATGCGGGCTTCGGCTGCCTGCCTGGATCCGATCGACCTGGCCATCAGCGACGTGGTCATGCCTCGAACCAATTGCAACTCCCTGATCGCGGAACTCAAGAACGCCCGGCCGAACCTCAAGGTCGTCCTCATCTCCGGATACACCGAAGAGATGCTGAGCCAGTACGGTGTCGCCGCCGGCTCGAACTTCCTGAAAAAGCCCTTCACCGCCGAACAGCTCGGGGCCAAGATCCAGGAGACGCTGGGAATCGAGAACCTGCGCTGCTTCCGCCAGGCCGGTTAGGCTACTTGCGGGCCGATCTGGTGGGAACCGGCGAGACGTCGATCACCGGAATCAGCGACTTCATTCTCTCGCGGCTGGGCGGGGGCATTCGCGTCTCGAACTGCTCGTTGAGCGTCGCGACGAACTCCTCCACCTGGCGCTCGATGGCCGCCATCTTCTCGCGCATGTTCAGGATGATCTCGACGCCCGCCAGGTTCACGCCGAAATCCCGCGTCAGCTTGAGAATCACTTCCAGCCGCTCCACGTCCTCCTGCGTGTAAAGGCGGGTGTTGCCTTCGCTGCGGGACGGCTTGAGCAGGCCCTCGCGCTCGTACAGCCGCAGGGTCTGCGGATGGATCTGGTACTGCTCGGCGATGGCCGAGATCATGTATGCGGCTTTGCCCTTGCTCTTGGCCATAGATCAGACCTGGCTCCAGATGTTCTCGCGCGGATCCTCCGGATTCAGCTTCGCCAGCTCCCGCAGGATCTCCTTGGTGCGCTCGTCGCGCACCTTGGGAGGCTGCACCACGGCCTCCACGATCTGGTCTCCCCGCGTATTCTTCCGCGCGTTCTGCACGCCCTTTTCGCGCATCCGGAACTTCTGGCCACTGGCGGTGCCGGGCGGAATCTTCAACAGCGCCCGGCCGTCGATGGTCGGCACCTCGATCTTGGCGCCCAGTCCGGCCTCGGTGACGGTAATGGGAACGTGGATCTCGATGTCGTCTCCCTCGCGTTGAAAGAACGGGTGCGGCTCCACGCGCACCGTGATGTAGAGATCGCCCGAAGGCGCGCCCATGGTTCCGGCGTTCCCCTTCCCGGCCACGCGCAGCCGCGTCCCGGTCTGCACCCCGGGCGGGATGCGGACTTCCACCGTCTCGTTGGCCGTCACGCGGCCGTCGCCGTTACATGTGGGGCAGACGTTGCGAAGCTTCCCCGAACCGCCGCAGCGCGGGCACGCCATGTTGAACCGCATCGCGCCGGCCATCTGGGTCACCGTGCCCGTGCCCTGGCATTGCGGGCACGTTACTGTGCCGGTAGCGGCCGTTCCGGTGCCGCCGCAGGTTCCGCACACCTCTTGACGGCTCACGTTGACCTTCACCTGGGTGCCGCGGATGGCCTGCCAAAAGTCGATATTGAGCCCGTATTCGAGATCCGCACCCGGCTCCGGCGCCGCGCGCTCCTGCGTGCGGGCTCCCCGGCCGAAGAACTGGCCGAAGAGGTCGCGGAACTGGCCGGAAGCCCCGCCGGCTCCCTCCCCGCCTTGCGAACCGGGATGGCCGCCGCCGGCGTAATCGGAGAAGTCGAAGCCTCCGAAATCCATACCCGGGCTCGGCCGCGGCCCTTCGGCGCCCGGCTGGGGTCCGTGCTCGGAGTAATAGCCGACCTGATCGTACATCTGGCGCTTCTTCGGATCGCTCAGGACGTCGTAGGCGCCTTGCACACGCTTGAAGCGCTCCTCAGCCGCCTTATCGCCGGGGTTGAGGTCGGGATGGTGCTTTCGCGCGAGCTTCCGGTAAGCTTTCCGGATCTCTTCCTGCGTGGCGGTCCGGCTTACGCCCAATTCCCCGTAATAGTCCTGCGTGCTTGTGGCCATGGTTGGACAACACCGCCAGGAGCCCTCGGCCTTCAGCCACCGCCGCCAACGGAATCATACTGACGGCCGGTGGCCGAAGGCCTCCCAGGCTTACTCCTTCTTCTCGTCCACGTCGACGAACTCGGCGTCCACCACATTGTCCTTCGGCTTGTGGTCGCCCCCGCCGGCCCCGGCCCCGGCCGCGTCGCCCTGCGGCGGAGCGGCTCCTCCCGGCTGCTGGGCGGACGCCTGACGATACATTGCCTCGGCCAGGCGATGGCTGGCGCTCTCCAGCTTCTCGCGCGCCGAATTGATCCGCTCGACGCCGCCCTCTTTCATGGCGCTCTTCACATCCGCCAGTGCGGCATCGATGGTGGCCGCGTCGGCGTCGCTGACCTTGGACCGGTTGTCCCGAAGCATCTTCTCGACGTTGTAAACCATCGAGTCGGCGCGGTTGCGGGCGTCGATTTCCTCCCGCCGCTGGCGATCCTCCGAGCCGTGCGATTCGGCGTCCTTGGCCATCTTATCCACTTCGTCCTTGCTCAGGCCGGAAGACGAGGTGATGGTGATCTTCTGCTCGTTGTTGGTGGCGCGATCCTTGGCGGTGACGTTCAGAATGCCGTTGGCGTCGATGTCGAATGTAACCTCCACCTGCGGCACGCCGCGCGGAGCCGGAGGAATGCTGGCAAGCTGGAACACCCCCAGCAGCCGGTTGTCGGAGGCCATGGTACGCTCGCCCTGGAAGACCTTGATCTCAACCGAGGTCTGGTTGTCCGAAGCCGTCGAAAACGTCTCGCTCTTGCGCGTAGGAATCGTGGTGTTGCGGTCGATCAGCTTGGTGAACACGCCGCCCAGCGTCTCGATGCCGAGCGACAGCGGAGTGACGTCCAGCAGCAGCACGTCCTTGACTTCGCCGCCCAGTACGCCGCCCTGCACCGCCGCTCCGATCGCCACCACTTCGTCCGGGTTCACGCCCTTGTGCGGCTCCTTGCCGAAGTATTCCCGCACCATCTCCTGAACGCGCGGGATTCGGGTCGAACCGCCCACCAGGACCACTTCGTCGATCTGCGAGGGATTCAGCCCGGCGTCGGAGAGCGCCCGCTTCAAAGGCTCCAGGGTCCGGTTCAGGATGTCCTGCATCATCTGCACGAAGCGCGCGCGGGTCAGTTTCTCGAGCAGGTGTTTCGGGCCGGTCGCATCGGCCGTGATGAAGGGCAGGTTGATCTCGGTCTCGAGCACGTTGGAAAGCTCGATCTTGGCCTTCTCCGAAGCTTCCTTCAGGCGCTGCAACGCGGTCTGGTCCTTCGAGAGATCGATGCCGTTGGCTTTCTGGAACTCCTCGATGATCCAGTCCATGATCCGCTGGTCGATGTTGTCGCCGCCCAGGTGGGTGTCGCCGTTGGTGGACTTCACCTCCACCACGCCCTCGCCCACTTCGAGAATGGAGATATCGAAAGTGCCGCCGCCGAAGTCGTAAACCGCGATGGTCTCGTTCTTCTTCTTGTCCAAGCCGTAGGCCAGCGCTGCCGCCGTCGGCTCGTTGATGATGCGCTTCACATCCAGGCCCGCGATCTTGCCCGCGTCCTTGGTGGCCTGGCGCTGCGCGTCGTTGAAGTAAGCGGGCACGGTGATGACCGCGTCGGTGACCTTCTGCCCGAGGTACCCTTCGGCCGCTTCCTTGAGCTTGGTCAGAATCATGGCCGAGATTTCAGGAGGCGAATACTTCTTGCCCATGCTCTCGACGCGCGCATCCCCGTGATCGCCGCGCACCACGTGGTAGGGCACAAGCTTCATCTCGTCGCTGACTTCCTCGAAGCGGCGCCCCATGAACCGCTTGATGGAGTAGACCGTATTCTCCGGGTTGGTGATCGCCTGCCTCCGGGCAATCTGACCGACGAATCGCTCCCCGCTCTTGGTGAAGGCGACTACGGACGGCGTCGTCCGCGCGCCCTCCTGGTTGGGAATGACAACCGGCTGGCCACCCTCCATCACGGCCACGCACGAGAACGTCGTTCCCAGGTCGATTCCGATGATTTTGCTCATTTCCCTCCCAGCCTCCTACAATAAGAACAAAAGGATTTTGTGCCCTGTTTCGGGCAGTCCGTCTGGGGCCGCCCGGGGCACGCAGGAACGCATGCCCTACAAGCGCCTTAGCACAAGCCCATTATCCAACCTGAGTGTTGCATTGTCAAGTTCTATCGCGACCCTTTTGGCGGTTTTCGCCTTAGGCGCCGCGGCCCAAACCCCTCAGAAAAACAATGACTTACTCGTAGCCGCTGCTGCGGACCTCACCGCGATCGAGCAGCCGGTCAACGAGCTTTTTCAGAAGGCGACTGGCCGCCACGCCAGGTTCGTCCTGGGCGCCAGCGGGATGCTCGCCCGTCAAATCGAGCAAGGGGCGCCTTATGACGTGTTTTTGTCGGCAAATGAGCGCTTTGTGTCGGATTTGGCGAAAAGCGGGGGCCTGATTCCGGACTCCGTCCGCGTCTACGCGTACGGCCGGCTGGGGCTGTGGTCGCGCGATGGGTCCGTGACGCGCCTGGAGCAGCTTCGCGACGCCCGCGTGGTCCACCTGGCGATCGCGAACCCGGCCAACGCGCCCTACGGCGCGGCAGCCCGCGAGCTGCTCCGGAGCGCCGGGCTCTGGCCCGCAGTTGAGCCCAAGGTGGTCTACGGGGAGAACGTGCGGCAAGCGCTCCAATTCGCCGAGAGTGGAAACGCCGACGCGGTCCTGACCGCCTGGCCACTGATCTTCAACCGGGGCGGGATCCTGCTGCCCGATGGCGGGCACGCCCCGATCCGCCAGGCAGGGGGCGTGGTGGCGGGCCGGCCGAACGAAGCGGCGGCGCGGCGATTTCTGGACCTGCTGGCGAGCGAGGAAGGCCGAAAGATCCTGACGGGGCACGGGCTCGGGGTGCGATAAACAGAAAGGGCGCCGGGAGCTTTCGACCCCCAACGCCCTTTTTCGAAAACCGGTTTCCTGGCTTACTTCATCCGGCGACGCAGCAGCCCCAGGCCCACCAAACCAGTGCCGAGCAGCAGGAAGCTGACCGGCTCCGGAATGACGTCCGCCGTGAAGGTGCCTGTCCCGCCCGCCGTGAACGCCTTGACCCAATCCGTCGCGGTTACGCCAAGTCCTGAGAGGCCGCCGAGGCTAAGGTCGAATGACGGCGAGCCGTTCGCAAGAAGCGTCATGCCGGCCGGCACGGTTGTGAAGGTCACACTGTTGGTTGTAAAGGTGACTGAACTCGACCCCTCCACACCAAACAGGGCACCGGTGAACGTGCCCGCCAGCACTGCAGGGCCGCCTGAGGGGCCGAGCGAGAAGGTGCCGCTATAGCCGCCCTGCGTGATAAAGTCGATGCCACCGCCGCCAAACACCGTCGCCGGGGTGTGGGTGGTGGCCGAGAGCGCAAGGAGTGCACTCGTCGGAGAACTCACGGTCGGGTACAGGAAACTGTACATGACCGCACCTGCAGCAGTGAGCGTATTGGAGGTGGTGCCCGCTTCCGTGAGTCCCGCGATGTTCGTCAACTGAAGGAATTCGACGCTTGCGGCTTGGCACGGCGTCACCGCTATCGCCAACGCAATCACTACCAGGGCCAGTATGAAACGCTTCATGAGTTCTCCGCTCTCAACACGCCGCACTTTGTCAGAGCGGGCGCGTACTCCACTCTTTTGCAGGTTCTAGTTTCACCTATTTCTGTCAGTTAAGTCAATCGGATTCCGTTATCTGCGGGCCTGAATGGTACCGCGGCGGGTACCGGTACTCCCAGGGGGTTCCCGAACTCCGCCCACCCTTATGGGACGACGCTGGGGTCTGGCAGGCGCCAGGCTTAGAAGAACCCCTTCACGGAGTCAAACTCCGCTTCGAACTCCTCTAGGATGTGGGGCATGTGATCGGCCACCCCGAGGTGATCGAAGGCGCTCTCAACCCGTGGAGTTTGGTCGAAATACGGGCCGATGTTGTGTCCCAACTCGTTGGCCAGCCGGTCGGCTGCATAGACGACGTGGCTGAGGTGCAGGCGGCCCTCGTCGGCCCGGTCGGGATCGTGGTGAAAGGCCGCCGATTGGCGGATGGGCAGAGGCAGATTCCACTGCTCCAGCGCCAGGCCGGACAGCTCGGCGTGGGTGGTGCCCAGCATCTCCATCTCGCAGTCCCTCTCGCTTGCGTTGCCCTTCTTGAGCAGCCACAGAATGCCGCCAAACTCCGCCGGAACCGCGGTCGCAATGAGCAGCTTGCCGATGTCGTGCAGCAGGCCCGCCACAAACGCACCCTCAGGATAAGGGGCTTCCGCCCGCTGCGCCAACAGGTCCGACAGGATTCCCACGGCCAGCGAATGGAGGTTGAATTTCGATGCCGACCATCCCTCCGGAGTCCGTATATGCGTCCACATGCGGGCGACCGAGAACCCCAGCGAGAGGTTGCGCAAGCGGTCCACGCCCAGAATGGCCACCGCGTGGCGGACGGAGTTGACCGTGCCCTGGAACCCGTACAGAGACGAGTTGACCACCTTGAGCACGCTGCCCGCCAGCACGGCGTCGCTCTCGATCAGCGAGGCCACGCGCGCGAAAGAGACGTCCTCAATGGCCATGGTCGCCAGCAGCTTGCTCAGGATTGGGGAAAACGGCGGAAGTTGGTCCAAGCTGCCGACTAAACGGCCCTTCAATACGTTGACGGTTTCCTGCTCGGGCATGTCTGCTCTTGTATCGGCCGGCCGGCGGCGAAACTTCAGGGGGGCTCCGCGCTTTCCTCTGCGCGCTGTAAAATCAAGAGTCTGGAGCGCCTGTGCCTGATCTGATCATTCAACCCACGAAGAAATGGATTCGCATCGAGTACTGGACGGTCTTCCTGGTCGCATGCGTCGCGGTCGGTTTGTACGTAAACAAGTTCGCGGACAAGGCTTCGCCTTGGGTGCTGGTTGCGCCGGCGCTGCTGTTTCTATTCCCGCTGCGCGCCCAACTGCGCCGCCAGTGCACTCGCATGGCGCTCGCCGGCGACAAGCTGCGCTACCAAACGGGCGTCTTCTCGAAGACGACGCGCACCATACCGGTCTCGAAGATCCAGGACGTACGCGCCCATCAGCGCCTCACGCAGCGGCTGATCGGCGTCGGCGACCTGACGGTGGAGACCGCGGGCGAGGACGGACGGTTGACGATCCCGAACGTTGACGACCCACAAGCCGTGGTGGAGGCGATCCTCGACGCGCAGGGTCCGGCGGCGAAAAAGGGAGAGGCGGTGTGACCCGGCTCGACGGCCGGGTGGCCGTCGTCACCGGCGCCAGCAAGGGACTCGGCAAGGCCATCGCGCTGGCGCTGGGCGGAGCGGGCGCGCGCGTCGCTATGGTGGCGCGCAGCCGCGGACAGATTGAGGAAGCCGCTCAGGCCGCACGCGCCGCAGGCACCGACGCCGAATCGTTCGTAGCCGATGTGACGGACGAGGCGCAGGTGGCCGCGCTCGCCGACGCCGTCTCGGGCCGCTTCGCGAAGGTCCACATTCTGGTGAACAACGCCGGCGTCAACGTGCGCAAGAATCTCACCGAGTTCACCCTGGAGGAATGGCGCCACGTGGTGGACACCAACCTCACGGGAGTGTTCCTGATGTGCCGCGCTTTTCTGCCGCTCATGAAAGGCCACGGCTACGGCCGGATTCTCAACCTGACTTCGATCATGAGCCACATAGCGCTGCCCGGCCGCACGGCCTACTGCGCGAGCAAGGCCGGTCTGCTAGGGCTGACGCGCGCGCTGGCGCTCGAGGTGGCCGCCGAAGGCATCACGGTCAACGGCATCAGCCCCGGTCCGTTCGCCACCGAGATGAACACACCGCTGCTCGAAAGCCCGGAGCTGAACGAGTTTTTCACGTCGCGCATCCCGCTGGGACATTGGGGCAAGGTGGACGACATCGGCAAGCTCGCGCTCTACCTGTGCTCGGAAGGAGCCGGATTCATCACGGGCACGGACGTGCGGATCGACGGCGGCTGGTGCGCCCAATAGGGCCTACGGCAGGCTGCCGAGCAAATCGAGCAGGGCGAACTCGTCGATGACCTTGACGCCGAGCGTCTGCGCTTTCTCGAGCTTGGAACCGGGCTTGTCTCCGGCGACGACGTAGTCGGTCTTGCGGCTCACGGCATCGGTTACCTTGCCGCCGGCGGAGGAGATGCGGACGGCCGCCTCCTCGCGAGTGAGGTTGGGAAGCGTGCCGGTGAGGACGAAGGTGAGACCGTCGAGCGGGCCCGCCTTCCTGCGCTTCTGACGAAACTCGAACTGCAAGCCGGCATCGCGGAGCCCCTGGATCAGCCTGCGGTTGCGCTCTTCGCGGAAGAACTGGTAGATGCTCTCGGCAACCTTGGGGCCCACTTCTTCGGCGGCTTCGAGCTCCTCGCGCGCAGCTTCGGCGATGCGGTCAAGGCTGCCGAAATGCTCCGCCAGAATCTGCGCCGTGCGCTCGCCCACAAAGCGGATGCCGAGCGCGGCGAGCACGCGAGCGAGCGGCAACTGGCGGGACCGGTTGATGTTGGCGAGCAGCTTCTCCGCCGACTTCGGGCCCATGCGCTCGAGGTCCTTCAACTGGTCGAGTCGCAGGCCATAGATATCGACGACGCTCCGGACCAGGTTTCGATCGACGAGCTGATTGACCAGCGCTTCGCCCATGCCGTCGATGTCCATGACGCCGCGCGAGGCGAAGTGCAGGATGGACTCCTTCAAGCGCGCCGGGCAATCGGTATTGATGCAGCGGCTGGCGACTTCGCCCTCCTCGCGGACGATCTTTCCGCCGCAGACGGGGCACTGCGCCGGCATGCGGAAGGCCCTGCGGCCGGACCCCGGAGAAGTGACGCGCACCACCTTGGGAATCACGTCGCCGCTGCGTTCGATCAGGACCGAATCGCCGATCTGGAGACCCAGGCGCTCGATCTCGTCCTCGTTGTGCAGGGTGGCGCGCGAAACCGTGACGCCGCTGACTTCGACGGGCGTCAAATACGCGACGGGCGTGAGCGCACCCGTGCGGCCCACCTGCACCTCGATGTTCTCGACGACGGTCTCGGCCTGGCGCGCGGCGTACTTGAAGGCGATGGCCCAGCGGGGCGCTTTGGCGGTCCAACCCAGTTCGACCTGCTGCGCGATGGAATCCACCTTGGCGACGACGCCATCGATCTCGTAGGGCAGCGAATCGCGCTTGGCCTCCCACTCGCGATAGTAGGCGATCAGCTCATCCACGCTGGCGCACAGGCGGCGGTGCGAGTTGACCTTGAAGCCCATCGTGACCAGGGCTTCGAGCGACTCCCAGTGGCTCTCGAAATGGAACTGGCCGCCGGTCAGCAGGAAATAGGCGAAGTACTCGAGGCCGCGCGCGGCGGTGATCTGCGGCTCCAGCACTCGTATCGAACCGGCGGCGGCGTTGCGCGGGTTGGCGAAACGCGGGAGGCCGGCCCGATCGCGCTCAGCGTTGAGCGCGAGGAAGGCCTTGCGGTTCATCATGACTTCGCCGCGGACCTCGAGCGCGGGCAAGTCCGTACGGATGCGCAGGGGAAGCGAGTGGATGGTGCGGGCATTCCCGGTGACCTCCTCGCCCACCAGGCCGTCGCCGCGGGTCACGGCCTGGCCGAGCGAGCCACCACTGTACCGGACCGCCATGGAGAGGCCGTCGAGCTTCAGCTCGGCCACGTAGCGATAAGGCTCGGAGCCCAGAAGCTGGCGCACGCGGCGGTCGAAATCGCGCAGCTCGCCTTCATCGAATACATTGTCGAGGCTGAGCATGGAGGAGCTGTGTTGCACCTTGACGAAGCCTTCGCGCGGCTTGCCGCCCACGCGCTGGGTGGGCGAATCGGGGGTGACCAACTCGGGATGAGCAGTCTCGATTTCGAGCAGTCGCTGCATCAGGCGGTCGTATTCGGCGTCCGAGATCTCGGGGCGATCGAGGACGTAGTACAGGTACTCGTGACGCCGCAGAGTGTCACGGAGAGAGTCGATTTCCGCCTCGGGACCACCCTGGGGGATCATTTTTCCATCCTGAGCCATGCGCTGTCTACTATAATGTACATTTTCAAAGGGTCTTGCCATAACCACTTATCGAAGCATCAGCCTGATCTGGAATCCGAGCGCTGGAGCCATGCGCTGGCGGCGGAGTCTCCCGCGCCATGTGGCGGAGGCGCTGGCCGCCGCGGGGCACGGGGTTTCGTTGATCGAGACCGAGGGGCCGGGCACGGCGGGAGGGATCGCGAGCAAGCGGATCGAGCAGGGCGCGGACCTGATTCTGGCGCTCGGCGGCGATGGAACGCTGAACGAACTGCTACCCGGCGTGGCGCGCACGAAGGTGCCGCTGGGAGTGATCCCGGGCGGCACGGCCAACGTGCTTTCGCGCGAGCTGGGCCTGGGGGCGAATGCACTCAAGGCGGTGCGGCGCCTGGGCGAATGCGTCCCGGTGCGGACTCCCCTGGGAGTGCTGCGATCGGAGGGGGCAGCCGAGCCGCGCTACTTCCTGCTGATGGCTGGCGTGGGCTTCGACGCGCACGTGGTCTATCGGCTGAACCTGCCGCTGAAGGCCAAGACGGGGCAACTGGCGTACTGGGTCAGCTCGTTTCGCGAGTGTCTGCGGCGCCTGGACGAGCTTGAGGTGGAGGCGAACGGCGAGCGGTTCCCGTGCTCGTTCGCGCTGGTGAGCCGGGTGCGGAACTATGCCGGCTATCTGCACCTGGCCCGGCGCGCGTCGCTTATGAAGCCCGACTTTGAGGCCGTGCTGTTCGAGGGCGACTCGGTGCTCCGCTATTATTTGAAGTATCTTGCCGCGTCGGTGACGGGCAGGACCGCCAACGTGAAAGGGATGTCTTTCCTGCGGACAAACTGCGTGCGCTTCTCGGGACCGGACGACCGGCGCGTCTACGTGCAGGTGGATGGCGAGTACGCCGGGCGGTTGCCCGCGAGCGTGGAACTGGAGCCCGACGCGCTCACGCTGCTGGTCCCTCCGGAATACGCCAAGCGCGGCTGAGCCCATGGACCCGATCACACACACTCTCACCGGGCTGGCCCTTAGCCGCGCGGGGCTCAATCGCCTGAGCGCGTATGCGACCCCGGTGCTGCTTCTGGCCGCGAACGCTCCGGACGTCGATATCCTCACGGCGCCGTGGGGCGGGGTCACGTACCTGCATTACCATCGGCACCTCACGCACGCGCTGGTGATGCTGCCCGTTATGGCGATGGTGGCCGTGCTAGCGGTGCGGCTGTTCGCGCGAAAACCGTTCGACTGGAAGTGGGCGTACCTCGTGGCGCTCGCCGGCGTGGCCACGCATCCGCTGCTCGATTGGACGAACGCCTACGGGATCCGGCTGTTTCTGCCGTTTTCGAACAGGTGGTACGCGCTGAGCATTGCGAACCTGCCGGATTTCTGGATTCTGGGCGTGCTGGCGCTGGCGGCGGTGGCGCCATTGTTTTCGAAGCTGGTGAATTCCGAGATCGGCGCGCGGCCCGGGAGCGGCCGGGGATGGGCGATCGCAGCGCTGTGCTTCGTGGCGCTGTTCTTGTGCGGGCGGTACTTGCTGCATGAGCGGGCGCTGGCGGTGCTCGACGCGCGCCTGTACGAGGGCAACACGCCGGTGCGCGTGACGGCGCTGCCGGGGCCGGTGAACCCGTTCCTGTGGCGGGGCCTGGTGGACGCGGGTCCGTTCTATTCGGTGGTGCCCGTGGACCTGCTGGGCGAGTTTGACCCCTCGGCGGGCCGTGTCTTCTACAAGCCGGAGCCCGATGCGCGCCAGAGAGCGGCGGCGGCGGCCGCCCGCAGGACCGAAGCGTTCCGCGTGTTCCTGGATTTTTCCGAGTATCCGTACTGGCGGTTCCTCGATGTGGACCAGCCCGAGAACGGGATGGAGGTGGAGGTAACCGACCTGCGTTTTGCCACGCCTCCGCGCGAGGGGTTCACGGCGCGGGCGGTTGTGGACGGGGCGGGACGGGTGGTGGAATCGGGATTCAGCTACATGCCTCGGAATAGAGGCAGATTAAAATAGGATACGAGCGGCTAGTTAGCTGATATACTGCTGGGGACCGGGCACGCGGGGGCAGATCCCCGGTATTTATACCGTAATTATTGTCTTGTTGTCGCGGAGTCTTCCGCTCTCATTGGTAAGAGCTTTTTAAAACTGCCAAGAGATCGCCGGAGGATACCCGTGCGCCTAAGTCGAGCTTTGCTCGCTCTTGCCGTTCTGTTACCAGCCTTCGCTCAAACGCATACCACGGACGAGGAAAAGAACAAAACCCTGGTCGCTGCGGCCGCTAAACAAGGGGTGGAATTGCCGGCCAAGGCCAACGTGCATGACAGCGTCGGCGTGACTGCCGTGCTCCTGACGCAACCAACCGTCCGCCGGCTTTTCGGGAGGGAGATCTCCGACACTTACGCGGTGGTTCAGTTGACCATCTCCAACACGAGTGGCGACGCTGCGTTCGTCATCCACAGTGCCTACATAGACACCAGCCAGTGGGCGTTGGGCGGCGGGACGCGGGGATTCAGCTTCGACAACACGACGAGTAACTATCCTCGCGAGCTGGCCAGGGCCGGGAGCTGGCCGAACCAGATTGCCAGCGTGGAATCCCGCATTGCGCGGGGCCAGCTTCTGGACGCACAGCAGTGGAGCGCGCGGAATTGGACCATACGGCTTCTGACTATAGCGGGATCGCTCGCTTCCGGTTACTCTTTTGCCTTCAAAGAGGCGGGCATCGCCAAGGGCATTGCCGCCTTCAGCGGCGACTTCGTGCCGGGGGTAGCGCTGGCCTGGCCGGACGGCGCGGTGGCCCAGCAGAACCGCATCAGCGACGTCGGCTACCAGACCAACAAGATCGTCGGCAAGCAGAGCTCGGATATTATCGTGTGTTTCTTTCCGATCGATATGTTTCTGTCGGCGCCTATACGCCAGATCTTCCTGAAGTCTCCAGGGCTGTTCCAGTCTCCGTACCAGATCCTCTTTACGGATGCAAACGAAAAGATTCGCACGGAGCTGGGAGTCAGAGACGAACTGCTCCCGGCGCTTCGAAAACTCCATCCATGTTACTCGAAGATGTTCGAGCCCCCGAACGCGAGCAAAACGGAGGGCGGGCTTTTGGACTCGGCGCAAACCGCCATCGAGAATGGGTGCAAGGCTATGCTGGCTGACAGCGCGAACGCGGAGGCGCTCGTGGGGCTCGATTACATCGGGCGGTTTGGGATTCAGAATATCCGCGTCTACGTGGACGGCATCATGACCGTAGATATCGACACCGTCCCGGCGTCGATCGACCAGGTGGTTTTCGACGACGCCACCAAGGCCGACTTCTGGGCCGTGCCCGGCGATAAGAAGGGCACGCTCCAGTGCCGGTTCTGCACGAACGGGAAGGTGAGCATCCTCGAGGCCGACAAGCTCGGAATCACGAATGTCGCCACCGCCGTGAGCGGCACCAGCCCAAGTCCTCTGCTGTTTTCGTTCACGACGTCCAAGCCGATCGAGTCCGGGCAGAGCCTGACGTTTGTCGTGACGAAGACCCCGGCCGATCCGAAAAAGAGCACACAGGAAATCAAGAGCGCGCCGTTCGTCTATACGGTGGCCTATGTGGAAGCGGCCGCTTCCGTCACCAATGTCGCGGTGGCAGACAAGAAGGTCACCGTCACGGGCAGCGGCTTCCTGAACACTACGACTAACCCGCTTGCGGTCCTGCTGCACTCCGACGGCAAGGACGCGGATGTCCCCGTTACGCTGGCGGCGGGGCAGACCGCCATCAAGCTGACGTTCGACATTCCCGCGGGCTTGGCGCCGGGATGCTGGAACGTCCACGTCAAGCTAGGCTCGATGGAGACGGCGGCGCCCAACAAGGCCGACCAGAAGATCCTGTCCGAGGCGGCACCGAAGTTGAGCAGCGCGACACTGGGGGCGAGCGCGATCACCGTCAAGGGGGAGCAGTTGGTGGACACTTCGGGTTGCGGCGGCAAGGCTCTGACCTTCAAGGCCGGGCCGAGCCTGGTGGATGTCAGCGCCAAGCTCGACTCACCCACACAGGCGACGCTAAGTCTTCCCGCGGGCGCCGCGAAGGGCTGGACGGTGCAGTTACTACAAGGGGGCACGAAGGTATCCGAGACGAAACTGCAATAAGGGGCGAGAGCTATGAGTTACGACCCGAGTCAGGAAGTTCGCTTTGCAGTTGTGATGTACGGCGGCGTATCGCTGGCCATTTACATGAACGGCGTGGCCCAGGAACTGCTTCGCGCGGTCCGGGCCACGGCCGACCTTCCGGCGGGCGCCGAACTGACGGGATCCGAGACCATCTACCGAAAGATCGGGCAGCGGCTGTTCTGGGGACGCGAGCAGGGCGATCCATCGGTTTCCGAGGACATTCAGACCCGCATCGTGGTGGACATCATCTCAGGCACCTCGGCCGGAGGCATCAACGGCGTCTTTCTTGCCAAGGCGCTGGCGCTGGGGAGCAAGGATCTGGAGAACCTCAAGCAGATGTGGCTGAAAGACGCCGACATCGGCAAGCTGCTCAACGATGCTGCCGGGTCCGAGAGAACCTCTCTGCTCAACAGCCCCATGATGTACGACCTGCTGTTGGACGCTCTCAACCAGATGGACGCGACACTGGGCGCGGGCGGCAAGCCGCTGGCCGACCAGATCGATCTCTTCGTCACTACAACGGACCTGAACGGTTTGCCGGCGCCTATCGAGCTCACCGATAAGTGGGCTGACGAGAAGATGTACAGAATGATGTTCCATTTCCAATCGGGCGACACCCCTGGAGACTTCGCGCGGCGCTTCAACCGTATGCTGGCGTTCGCGGCGCGTTGCACCTCATCGTTTCCGGTGGCCTTCGAGCCGATGTCGTTCCAGTCGATTGAGCCCAGTGACCAGGAAGAACAGACTTACTCGAAGTTCTTCGAGCGCTATACGCGCCGGGAGGCGAAGTATGAAGACCGCCCGTTCGCCGACGGCGGAATCCTGGACAACAAGCCATTCAGTTACGCCATCGACGCGATCCGGTTCCGCGACACGACGCGGCCGGTAGACCGCAAGCTTCTTTTTGTCGAACCCTTCGCCGGAGCGCGATCCTGCGGCCGACTCCAGCACTAAGCCGCTGCGGCAGTTCGATTTTGTCGAGAACGCGATGGCGTCCCTGGTGTCGCTGCCCGGTTACGAGACCATCCGCGGCGAGATCGAGCGGGTCAACGAGCGGAACCGCTACTTGGGCCGGCTTCAATCCATGCGTGAACGGCTGCCCGAAGCTATCTGGAAGGAAATGCCGTCCGTTTCGGTTGACAATTTCGGGAGCCTCGATCTGGCCGCGATGATGAAGCTCTACGGCCCCACGTATGCGGCGTGCCACAACATAAAGGTATTCGGCGTGACGGACTCGGTGGCGCGGATTGTCACCAGCGTAATGGGCTTCAATCTCGAGTCGGACGAATACCGCGCTATCCGGCAGGTGATGCGCGCGTGGCGCGAGGATCACTACGCCCCCAACCCGGGGGCCACGGGGCTCGAGACAGAGAACAAGCTGCTCCTGGATTTCGACATGGAGTACCGTCTGCGCCGCCTGCGGCACATCCGCGAGGCGATCGATGAAGGCCTGAAGCAGCGAGGCGAGGACCGCAAGAACGTGCGGGAGGCCCTGAAGCGCTGCCGCGAGAAGATTCAAGGGCAACTCACAAACCTGTTTCGATACTCGCAGGAGTTGGAGTCGCGGGAGCGCAGCCCTTTGAAGAGCATCCTTAGCAATGACGACTACAGGATCGACGGGACGGAATTGCTCGACATCGTTTCGCCGCCGCCCGAGGAGGACCAGTACCGGCGGGCGAAGAAGTTATACGCAAGGGTGAAGCCGATGTTGGAGGCGGCCACCGGCCAGTTATCGGGTCTGTTGGCGGAGAAGTCCAAAGAGGCGTCCAAGGCGGCCCTGGCCGCGCTCGACGCGAGCACCTATGCGGAGTCCGGCGTGGAAGCCCAGAAGACGATCGCTGCCCTCCTGGATAAATACAAGACCTACGACCGTTACGATTGCCTCGTCCTGCCGCTGCTCTCCGGCACAGGCGTAGAGGAGACGGGACAGGTTGGCATCTTCCGCGTCAGCCCTGTCGACGTGGGTCTGTGCCCACAGGACGACGAACAGCGTCCCGAGACGAAACTGGCGGGTATCAAGCTAGGGCATTTCGGCGCCTTTCTTTCGCAGGACTGGCGGCAGAACGACATCATGTGGGGCCGCCTGGACGGCGCTGCGCGGATTATCTCGGCCTTGCTGCCCGATGCCGGCGACGAGCACCTAAGAGACGACCTCATACAAGAGGCGCAGGCGGAGATTCTCAAGGACGAACTGCACGAAGAGCAACTCTTCGAGTGGCTGGCGCAGTATGTGAAGCAGAAGGTGGGCCCGGCTGCCAGCGAGCGGGAACTGGCGGCCAAGGTAAAGTCCATGTTCGCCAGCTCGGAGACCGACGCGGCTGTACTGATCCTGCGGGAGCTGATATGCAGCGGGACCGACGCGCAGTATCAGGAATTCGTGAAGAAATTCTACGCGGTGCCGACCGGCCCGGAGCCGAAAGAGGTTCTGAACTGGGCGGGGAGGGCCGCTACCATCGTCGGCGACATGTTCAACGCCCTGAAGGACGCCGGGACGGTAGTGACCGCGGTCGCGTCGAAGCTGAAGGTCCTGGGGGTTCTGGTCACGCAGTCGGTGCGCTTCGCCATTCCCAACAGCCTGTGGTCCGTTCTGTGGCGCTATTGGATGTTCCTGCTGGCGCTGGCCTCGGCGATTCTGATCGTGGTCGGGCCGTTCGCGAGCAAGGATGCGGGCGGCATCGGCTGGATTGCGCTCGGGATCACGGCTGCTCTATTGGTCGCGCAACAGACATTGCGCAACTACCTGGTGGGGCGGCCGTGGTGGAAGGGAGCTCTTACACTTCTTGGCGCCTTGGTGGTGGCCTTGTTTCTCGCCGTCTTTGGCATCGGCGTGGTGGAGGTAGCGAAGTGGATCGCTGGCAACAAGTGGCTGGTTGACTTCCCTCACCAGTTGATGGCGCAGTTCAGGTGAGCCGGGAGCGGACCTTGTCGCTCAGAATCTTGCCGTCAGCGCGCTTGCCCGCGAGGGCCGCCTGCACGGCCTTCATCACCACGCCCATCTGTTTGGCCGAGGCAATGCCGGTCTCGGCCAGCGCGGCAGCGATCGCGGCGTCGATTTCCTCATCGGTGGCCATGGCCGGCATGTAGGACTCGATGAGGCGCAGCTCGGCCTCTTCCTTATCCGCCTGCTCGGGACGGCCGCCCTTGCGGAACATGTCGGCGGCTTCGCGGCGCTGCTTCATCAGCGTGTTGAGCACCTGCTGCTCGGCGCGCTCGTCGAGCGGCTTCATCGAATCGATTTCCAGTTTCTTGAGCGCGGTCTTCATCAGGCGGAGCGCGCTCAAGCGGTCTTCAGCCCGGGCCTTCATGGCCTCGGTCATGTCTTTTTGAACCCGGTCGAGTAGAGCCATCCTTTTGTTATTCTATATGGACCGGACCGTTGAGCCGGGGTCTATTTGGAGTGCACGCACAATGAACATACTCATAGCCGAGCCGATGGCCGCCGCGGGCATCGAGCTCCTGCGGAAGCAAGAGGGTTGGAATATCGTGGTGTCCAACCCAAAGGAGTACCTCAGTTGTCTCGCGGAGGCCGATGCCCTGGTGGTTCGGAGCGCCGTCAAGGTCACCAAGGAAGTGCTGGAGCAAGCGCCGAAGCTGCGCGTGATCGGACGGGCGGGCGTAGGCGTGGACAATGTGGACCTCAAGGCGGCCACCGCGGCCGGCGTCCTGGTGATGAATACGCCGGGCGGGAACGCGGCGTCCGTGGCGGAGCACACCATTGCGCTGATGCTGGCGATGGCGCGGGCGATCCCGCAGGCCAGCGCTTCCACCAAGGCCGGCAAATGGGAGAAGAAGAAGTTCCTGGGCAATGAGATTCGCGGAAAGACGCTGGGCGTGATCGGCTTGGGCAGCATCGGGCGCGAAGTGGTGAAGCGCGCGCGCGCGTTCGAGATGCGGATCATGGCCAACGATCCCTACGTCAGCCCGCAGATCGCCGCGGACCTGGATATCGAGCTGGTGGAGCTGCCGCGGCTTTATGCCGAGAGCGACTACATCACGCTGCACCTGGCGCTGACGCCGGAGACGCAGAAGCTGATCTCGCGCGAAGCCATCGCGCAGATGAAGCACGGCGTGCGCATCGTGAACTGCGCCCGCGGCGAGATGGTGGATCAGGACGCGCTCACCGAGGCGTTGCAATCGGGCAAAGTGGCCGGCGCCGCGCTGGACGTCTTCAAGCCGGAACCGCCGGCTCCGGAGATGCCGCTGCTGGCGATTGAGAGCCTGCTCGCGACGCCGCACATCGCCGGTGCGACCGAGGAAGCGCAGGAGATCGTGGGCGTTCGGATCGCCGAACAGATCGCCGAGTATCTGAAGAACGGCGTGGCCATCAACGCGGTCAACATGCCGGCGATGACGCCGGAACAGTACCGGCAAGTGGGGCCGTACATCGACCTGGCGGAGAGGCTGGGATGTTTCGCGGGGCAGATCGCCCGCGGCAACCCGGCCGGAGTGCGCTTCGTTTATTCGGGCAAGATCGGCGATGGGAGCACGCACCTGATCCGCAACGCCGGGCTGGTGGGTCTGCTGAACCGTTGGCTGTCACACAAGACGACGCTGGTGAACGCGATGCAGGTGGCGGACCAGCGGGGCTTCGGCATCTCCGAGCGGCACGAGAAGAAGACGGCGCACGTGGATTCGGTGACGCTCGAGCTCGAGACCGACCAGGGCGTGACCAGCGTGGAAGGCTCGGTGGTGCTGGGGAAGCCGCGCGTGATGCGCGTGGACGGCATCTCCTGCGAAGCGGGGCTCGCGGGGCACCTGGTGTTCATGAAGAACAAGGACGTGCCGGGCGTGATTGGCTATGTGGGCACGGTGCTGGGCAAGAACCAGGTCAACATCGCGAACTTCTCGCTGGGCCGGCGCGACGCGCCGCTCAAGCCCGGTGAGCCGCTCGAGGCGCTGGCCATCGTGGAATCGGACAGCGCGGTGCCTGAGACGGTGCTGGCGCAATTGAAGCAGAACACGGCGGTGATGGTGGCGCGGGCGGTGGACTTCACCTGCTGAGGCGGGAGACGCCTAGGAAGCAAAAAGGGGACGCTCTGGGGCGTCCCCTTTCTCGTCTAACGGCCGGCCGGCGCCGCTACGCGGTCTTGACGCGCGAGCCGCGGAAGCCGTAGAACATGATCCACAGGTAGCAGAGCGCCGGAACCATGAAGGACAGATGGAACCCCACGCTCGGCATGTCGATCAATTTGCCCTGAAGCAGCGGAATTACCGCGCCGCCGCAGATGGCCATATTGAGGAGCCCCGAAGCCTTGCCGGTCAGCGGGCCGAGCTTATTCACGGCCAGCGCGAAGGTGGTCGGGAACATGATCGAATTGAACAGGCCCACCAGGACAGCGCTCCAAACGGCTACCATGCCGCTGGTGGTCATCGTCGTCGCCAGAAGCAGGCAGGCCGCGATGCCGCATACGCCGAGCACTTTGCCGCCGGAGAAGCGGCCGAGAATCGCGGTCCCCAGGAAGCGGCCCACCATCGCGCCGCCCCAGTAAAGGGAGGCGTAAATGGCCGCGTCGCGCTCGGGGATTCCGGTGATGGAGTTGACGTAGTTGATGATGTGTCCACCGATGGTGACTTCGGCGCCGACGTAGACGAAGATGGCGATGATTCCGAAGACCAGGTGCGAGTGCTTCCAGACCTCACCCCAAGTGCCGCCGGTGGCGGTGTCCCGCGCGGGCTGCGGCATCTTCAGTCGCGAGATGATGAACGCCAGAATGATGAACACAATCGCCAGGCCGAGGTAAGGCATCTTGACCGTGGCGGCCTTCTCGATGGGGGTCATGGTGGCTTCCTTCGCCTTATCGGTGAGGATGAGCAGACCGCCCAAGGCCGGCGCAACGAAGGTCCCGAGCGAGTTGAAAGCCTGCACCAGGGTGAGCCGCGCGGGAGCCTTCTCCGGAGCCCCCAGCAGCGTCGCGAAGGGATTCGCGGCCACCTGAATCAGTGTGATGGCGGCGGCCAGGACCCACAGGCCCAAGAGAAACAGGGCGAAGGACGGCACGCTGGCGGCGGGAATGATGAGCAGCGCGCCCAACGCCATCACGGCGACGCCCAGCACGATGGACTTCTGGTGGCCCAGCCTCGAAACCACAAGGGTGGAGGGGATGGAGATTACGAAATAGGCCGAGAAGAAGGCAAACTGAACCAGGTCGGCCTGCAGGTGGCTCAGATTGAAGACGCCAATCAGGTGCGGGACCAGAACGTCTTTAAAGGCCGTTGCAAAACCGAAGACAAAAAAGACCGTGGCAAGCATGGCCAAGGCCAAGCCTGTCTTCTGCGGGGCCGAAAACTCGCCCGCCTTTGAGGTCGCAGTCTGCTCGCTCATGTTTTCTCCCTGTTCCGCCGGCCGCCGGCCTGACGCTACGAGGCGCTGGCGTTGCAAATGGCGGCCCGCGAGGGTTGAGTCTAGCACGGAGCGGCCCCGGCCCGCTGGCACACCCGTTTGACAGGGTGCGCGACATAGAAGTGCAGACTGAAGCGGTTTCTTTTTTGTAGCGCGAAACCTAGCGTAGTGATACGCTAGGCCTGGAGGCCTATGTCCCACTCCCTCACTGAGCTGGAAACCCGTCGCGCCGCCATTCAATCCGAAGTGGCCCACTTGAGCGATATGCGGGCTGGATCCATCACCAGTACCGGCGGCCGCTGCGGAAACCCGAACTGCCGCTGTCACCGCCCCGGCGCCGCCGGCCACGGTCCCTTCTATCGCCTGACGCGGAAGCGGGATGGCAGGACCATCACAGAGACTTTTGCGTCGCCCGCCGGGCTCGCCAAGGCGCAGCGAGAGATCGCCGAGTATCACCATTTCCGAGAGCTGAGCGGCCAGCTTCTGGAGGTGAATGAAGAGATCTGCCGCGCGCGACCGGTCGAGGAAACGTTGACTCCCCTGGAAAAAAAACGGCCGAAACGATCCTCCAGGAAGCCGCGCGCGAAGTAGATCACCTCTTACGAGTCGTCTTTGCGGGCCGGCGCAAGACCGGCCGTATGGACTTGGAGGCGGTCGAGATGCTGGTGCGTTCGGCCCTGCATCACGTCGGAGCCGCAGCGCTCACCGAGTTGCTGCAGTTTCCCGCTCCGGCTGCCGATCGGCGGCGCCTTCCGTGCCGCTGCGGGCACTCGACTCGATACCGCGGGTTGCGCTCCAAACCGGTGCTGACGGCGGTAGGACCGGTGGAAGTGTCACGCCCCTACTACCTGTGCTCGCACTGCCACACCGGCCAGTTTCCCGCCGATGTGGAACTCGACGTCGAAGATACGGAGTTCTCTCCCGGCGTGCGCCGCATGCAGGCGGCAGTAGGTCAGGAACTGCCCTTCGACCACGGCCGCCAGCAGATGAAACTGCTGGCCGGCCTGGACGTGACGGCCAAGGGCGTGGAACGCACTGCGGAGACAGTGGGAGAAGATATCGGCCGGCGGGAGCGGGCGGAGATCGGCAAGGCCGTGCAGTTGGATCTGCCCTTGGCCGTGGGAAAGCCGATTCGGGTTCTGTACGTGGAACTAGACGGAACCGGGGTGCCAGTGGTGAAGAAAGAGACCCTGGGCCGGCAGGGTAAGCAAGCAGGAGAACCGGCTCACACGCGGGAGGTCAAGCTAGGCTGCGTGTTCACGCAGACCCGATGGGATAAAGAAGGCTACGCCATTCGCGACCCGGATACGACTACATACGTGGGGGCGATTGAAACGGCGGAGGAGTTTGGCAAGCGCCTCTACCTGGAGGTCTGGAAGCGCGGCTGGAGCCGCGCGAAGAAGAAGGTCGTGCTGGGGGACGGAGCGGAATGGATCTGGAACCTGGCGCAACAGCACTTTCCCGGCGCCGTTCAGATCGTCGATCTGTATCATGCTCGCCAGCATCTGTGGGAGTTGGTGCGCAAGCTGTACCCCAATGACGAACTCCAGCAGAAGCGCTGGATCCGGGTCCAGAAGCGCCGGCTCGACCACGGAAAGATCGAAAAGCTGGTCTTGGCGCTGCGGTCCATCGAGACGGCGAATCCGGAGGTGGCCGAGAAGATTCGCACCGAAGCGGATTACTTCGAGACCAACACCGAGCGCATGCGCTACCCCAAGTTCCGGGGGCAGCACCTGTTTGTCGGGTCGGGAGTGATCGAGGCCGGCTGCAAGACGGTCGTCGGGGCGCGTCTCAAGCGCTCGGGGATGTTCTGGACGGTGCGCGGGGCCAACGCCATCCTGTCTCTGCGCTGTTGCCAGCTCAACGGCCGGTTCGAGGACTACTGGGAGGCCCGCCGCGCGGCGTGACTTGCACTTCTATGTCGCGCACCCCGTTTGACAGCGGCCGTCGCGCTTCGGTATCAAGGTTCATCGCATGTGGCAGCAGAACTATGCACCGGTGGCGGGGAGCCTGGCGGCTTCGACGATAGCGGCAGCGCTGCCCATCTTCGTGCTGGTCTATCTGCTCGGCGTACGACGGCGGGCGGCGTGGGCCGCTTCGGCCGCGGCGCTGGGGGCGGCGGCGCTGGTGGCGCTGGCGGTGTACCGGATGCCGGCGGAGTTGGTGGCGTCGGCTGCGGCGTACGGCGCGGCCTTCGGCATTTTTCCCATCGGCTGGGTGGTGTTCGCGGCCTTGCTGCTCCACCGCATCACGGTGGAGAGCGGCAAGTTCGAGGTCCTCAAAGATTCGATCGGGAGCCTCACCTCGGACCGCCGGCTGCAAGCGCTGCTGATCGCGTTCGCCTTCGGCGCGTTTCTCGAAGGCGCGGCGGGTTTCGGCGCGCCCGTGGCGGTGGCCGCGGCGATGCTGGTGGGCCTGGGGTTCTCGCCGTTCTACGCCGCCGCCCTGTGCCTGCTGGCGAACACCGTGCCGGTAGCGTTCGGCTCGATCGGCATTCCCATCGTGACCCTGGCCGGCGTGACCGGGTTGCCGCTCGGACGGCTCAGCGCGGCTGTGGGACGGATCTGCGCTCCTGTTTCGCTCATCGTCCCAGCCTACCTGGTGCTGGTGATGGGCGGGTGGAAAGCCTTGCGCGAGGTGCTGGGGCCCGCGCTTCTGTGCGGGGCGGCGTTCGCGGGCACGCAGTTCGCCGTCTCGAATTTCGTCGGGCCGCAGTTGACCGATATCTGCAGCTCGCTGGCGGCCATGGGCGCGCTGATCGCCTGGCTGCTGATGAGGAGACGCCGGACGCCGGCCCCGCCGCGGCGCGGGGTGGCGATGGCATGGGCGCCTTACGGCCTGCTGGTGGTGACGGTGCTGCTCTGGGGATGGGAGCCGGTGCGCCTGGCGTTCAACCGGGCCAACGTGGCGTTCGGCTGGCCCGGGCTTCACAATGCCGTGTGGCGCGTGCCGCCCGTGGTGACGCGCGCGTCCGCGTATCCGGCGGTGTACACGTTCAACTGGCTGGCGGCGGCGGGAACTGCGTGCCTGGCCGCGGTGCTGCTTTCGGCCGCGGTGTTGCGTATGCCGGCACGGCAACTGGCGGGCGCGGCGGCGCGCACGGCACGGCAACTCGCGCTTCCGTTCGTGACTTTTGCCGCGGTGCTGGCGCTCGCATTCCTGATGAATTACTCGGGCGCCACGGCGACCCTGGGGCTGGCCTTTGCGCGGACGGGGCGGCTGTTTCCGTTCTTCAGCCCGCTGGTGGGATGGGTGGGCGTGTTCCTGACGGGCTCCGACACGTCTTCGAACGCGCTGTTCGGCAACTTGCAGGCCATAACGGCGGGACGGCTGGGGCTGAGCCCGGTCCTGATGGCGGCGGCGAATTCGGCGGGCGGCGTGATGGGCAAAATGGTCAGCCTGCAAAGCATTGCGGTGGCCTGCGCCGCGGCCGGCCTGGGACGCCGGGATGAAGCGGGCCTGTTCCGTTTCACATTGCGCCACAGCCTGATCCTGGCGGCGCTGATCGGCTTCATCACGGTCTTCTATGCGTACGTGGGCGGGGGGGGTTTAGGGATATGAAACTCGCAGCGATGTTTGTGTTTTTGTCCGCGGCGGCGCTGGCGCAGCAACCCGCGGACCGGCAACAGATCCAGGGATTGATCGAGAAATACGCGCAATCCATCGACGCGGCCGATACGACGCTTGCCGCCGAGGTTTGGTCGCAATCGCCCGATGTGTCGTTCATTCACCCGCAAGGGCACGAGCACGGCTTCGACCAGGTTCGGCAGAACATCTATGGCCGGGCGATGGGCGAGCCGTTCTCCGAGCGAAAGCTCAGCGTCAAGGACGTCGCCATTCATGTGTACGGGGACGCCGCCTGGGCCGAGTTCTACTGGGACTTCGCGGCCAAGCTCAGGAAGGGTGGCATGCTGGTGCACACCAGCGGCCGGGAGACGCAGATCTACCGCAAGGAGCCCGCCGGCTGGCGGTTGGTTCACGTCCACTACTCCGGCATGCCCGTTACCGGGAATCGATAGCCGCCTGGCGCCGTATCCGAGGCGGATCATCTCTCGCCAAGACGCCAAGCCCGCCAAGACGGTCACTTTGGTATGCAGGAAATGTTCCTCGTCAGCGCGCCTTGATGAGCATCCCTGCGTCTGGCGCGCGTTCATGAGTCAAGCCTGGCTTGGCGGACTTGGCGTCTTGGCGAGAGATTCTCTATAGCCGCCCCGGCGGCTCTCGCCGGAGCGGGTTACCCTGGAAGCAGCATGGAGAATCCGCTGCTGCACCTCGATTTCACGATCCCGTTCGACTGCATAGAGGCCGGACATGTGGAGCCCGCGATCGCTTCGCTCGTCGACGACGCGCGCCAGCGGCTGCACTCGCTAGCCGCTCCCACGGCTCCGCCGGATTTCGAAAACACCATGCTGCGGCTCGATGAGTTGACCGAACCGCTCGACCGTGCCATGGGCGTCGTCAAGCATCTGGAGGCGGTTGCAACCTCTCCCGAGCTGCGTGCCGCCGTCAACGCCGTCGAGCCTGAAGTCAGCAAGCTGCACTCCAGCATCCCGCTCGACGAAGGACTTTGGGCGGTGCTGCGAAACTACGCCGGGACACCGGAGGCGGGCCGGCTCGAAGGAACGCGGCGGCGTTTTCTGACCAAGACGCTGGACGATTTCCGCCGCCACGGCGCGGAACTCGACCCCGCGGGCAAGACGCGGCTGGCCGCCATCGACGTCGAGTTGAGCACGCTGACGACGAAGTTCGCCGAGAACGTGCTCGACTCGACGAACGAGTTCGACCTGGTCATCGCCACCGAATCCGGCTTGGCGGGCTTGCCGGAAAGTGCGATCCGGGCGGCGCGCGAGAGCGCCGGGCGCAAGGGCCTAGCGGGCTGGCGCTTCACGCTACAAGCCCCCAGCTACACGCCTCTGATGATGTACCTGGATGACGGCGCGGTCCGCGAGAGGGCTTATCGCGCCTTTGCCACGCGATCCGTCTCCGGGGCCTTCGACAACCGCCAGCTGGTTTCCCGCATTCTCGATCTGCGCCGCGAGAAGGCCCGCTTGCTCGGCTACGCGAATTTCGCGGACCTGGTTCTGGCGGACCGCATGGCGGGTTCGGGAGACCGGGCGCTGGCCTTCCTGACCGGGATTCGCGAAAAGACCGAGGCGCACTTCCGCCGCGAGAACGAAGCGCTGCTGGAGTTTCGCCGCAGCCTGGAGGGCCCCACCGCGCCACCGCTCGAGCCTTGGGATGTGGCCTACTACGCCGAGAAACAGCGCGCGGCGCTTTACGATTTCGACCAGGAGGAGCTGCGGCCCTATTTTCCCCTGGAGCGAGTCACCGCGGGCATGTTCGAGATCGTGCACCGGCTGTACGGCATTCGCGTCGCCCAGGAGGCTGGCGCACCCGTCTGGGATCCCCAGACGCGGTATTACACCATCCGCGACGGCGATGGCGGCCTTCTGGGCGGCTTTTATGCCGACTGGTTCCCGCGCGAGAACAAGCGCGGCGGCGCGTGGATGGACGCATTCCTCACCGGCGGACCGTCGCCCGAAGGCTTCCGCCCGCATTTGGGAACCATCTGCGGCAACCTCACCCCGCCCTCCGGCGGGCGGCCAGCCCTGCTCACGCACCGCGAGGCCGAGACCATCTTCCACGAGTTCGGCCACCTGCTGCACCACTCTCTGAGCCGCGTCGAAATCCGCACCCTGGCGGGTACCAATGTGGCCTGGGATTTCGTGGAGCTGCCCTCGCAGATCATGGAGAACTGGTGCTGGGAGCGCGAGGCGCTGGACCTGTTTGCCCGGCACTACGAGACCGGCGCGCCGATTCCGGAGGACCTTTTCGCGAAGCTGAAACGCGCGCGCACCTTCCGCAGCGCCAATGCCCAGATGCGGCAGCTTGGCTTCGGCTTCCTCGACCTGTTGCTCCACACGGCCTACGCGCCCGAGGCCGATGGCGATGTGGTGGAATACAGCCGGCGCCTGCTCGCCCCGTTCGTGCCGGCTCCGCTGCCGCCAGAACACGCGGCGGTGGCGAGCTTCTCCCACCTGTTCGCGAACCCGGTCGGCTACGGAGCCGGGTACTACTCGTACAAGTGGGCCGAGGTGCTGGATGCCGATGCGTTCACCCGTTTTCGCGCGCTTGGCATTCTGAGCGGGCAGGCGGGAGGGGAGTTCCGGAAGAAGATTCTGGCTAAGGGGGATAGCGAAGACCCCTCGGCGCTCTACCGCGACTTCATGGGACGCGACCCGGATCCCGAGGCCCTGCTTGAGCGCGCCGGACTGAGGTGACGCGAGGACGGGGTGTCGCTCCCTTCGTGAGGGAGGGAGGACCCTGTACTGCCAGTACTACGAGTCCATTGATTCCAGGACGGCATGACCGTATATTTGAGTACGCGACTCATGTCTAAGCACGATCATCCTCTCCGTTGGTTGCTGGCCGAGGACGGGCAGGACGTGGTTGAGTATTCGCTACTCCTGGCCTTCGTGGCGCTGATCAGCGCCGCCTTGTTCCTCTACAACAGTGCGAGCGTCAGTGCAATCTGGGGCTCGACGAGTTCCGTTCTTGCGGCCCCGTCCCATTAAATAAGCCGTCTGTCCTACAATCAAACAAGAGTCTCGGGCGCGTAGCTCAGGTGGATAGAGCATCGGCCTTCTAAGCCGAGGGTCGCAGGTTCGAGTCCTGCCGCGCCTACCATCCGGCTCTGTAACCCACTGCAAACGCGCGGGTCAGACGGCTTCGAGGGCTGCCGCGCGGTCGGCATAAAAGCGGAAGACGCGATCCAACCGCGTGACGCGGAAGCCTTCGCGCACGACGCCGCTTGCCCCTGCCATCGCCATGGCCCCACCGGCTTCGGTCACCTTACCGAGGCTTGCGATCAGGACGCCGATGCCCGTGCTATCGATGTGCGTGACACCCGCGAGGTCGATCACGACCTTGTGGACGCCCCGTGCGATCAGGCTGGTGATGAGCTCGTCGATGGCGCCGGTGTTCGCTCCCAGAATGACCTTTCCGGTGAGCGCGATAACGGCAACGCCCGGCCGTGGCTGCTCTTGGTCTATCTGGAAGGCGGCGGCTTTCATTGACGTGAAACTCCGATTATAGCCGGAGTCAAGCGGGAACGGAGCAGGGAGGTGAGCGCGCCAGGCTCACGCCCGGCGCGCATCGTCAAGCAAGAACTCTAACGGCGGGCGAAGCGCCGGCCGAGGTAACCGAGGGCCAGGAGCCCAAAGCCCGCAAAGGCCATGGTGGCCGGCTCCGGAGCCGTGCCGGGGGTGTAGTCGTAGGTGACGCTTAGCGTAGCCTCAAGATCCAGATTGTCGAGAATGGTGCAGTTCGAGCTTCCATGAACGGCGCCGCAAGTGCCGTTGTTCGAATTCCAAGCGGAGACGTCGTAGTTGACCACACCGTTGCCTTCGAAATCGGCGAGGATGGGGGTAATCAGGGGGATTTCGTTGCCGCTGACGAACGGACTGCCCGGTGTGCCAGTGGGCGTCTGGATGACAGCCCCGGGGGCAAGATTAGTGCCATTGGGAGGAGGACCCAGCAGGGTGGTGAGATTGACGCCCGTAACGGAAGCAGTTGGCATGTCCGGCCCGCTCATGAAGTACGTGAATTGCTCCTGTACGTTCTTGTAGTTGACCGTGTTGCCTCCGCTGTTCTTTACGCCGTCCCACCCGTTACTCCAGGCGAGCGTAAAGCTCACGGTCACAGCGGTGAGCTGAGCATACGGGTTATTGAACTTCGGGATCGACATGGCGATCGGCGTAGTGCCGTCGTTTTGAGCGAGAACCCCGTCCGAACCGTAAACGATCTGTGTGTAGGAGACCGAATCGGCCCAGGCCGTGAGGCTAGCCAGGAAAAGTGCAACCGAAATCAAGATCAAGAAACGTTTCATTAACGGCCTTTCCTTTCAACAGTGCCCTTGCACACTTCCGAGGACAATAGCGCAATGGTAGCGGCTAAGGGCCCTAACTGTCAAGAGATTTGGGTCTTAAATCGCCCCAAACGGGGCCCTAGGGGTACTGCGTTTCGGCGCTTGCTAGTACTAGGTACGCTGTGCCGTTCCTAGTCCCAGGAACTCCCGCACGCGGGCCGCAAGCGCCGGAACCGCGACGACGCAATTGCCTGCGTAAATCGACTGGCCCCCGTCGAAGTTAAAGAACGCCGCCCCGGCCTCCTCCGCGACGATCCGGGGGGCGGCGAAGTCCCAGGCCTTGCCGCTCGCCAGGATCGCAACCTCGGCCTGGCCGGCGGCCACGTGCATGGCGTCCAGACAAGAGGAGTGGTTGTGCACCAGGCCAAACTGCTTCGTCCATTCGATCAGGCGCGGCGCGAACGAGTATCGGGCCATGGCGTTCAGGTCGGAAACGCAGAGAACCGCCTGGGCCGGGTCGGCGATCTCAGAGACGCGGATGGGGGTATCGTTGGACCAGGCGCCCGCGCCGCGCGCTGCGGAATAGGTCACATTGAGGGCCGGGAAATGGCACACGCCGACTTCGACGCCGCCGGCGGTCTCGAGGGCGATGAGCACCGCCCAATCGGACAGCCCGCGGAGGAAATCGCGCGTTCCGTCGATGGGATCGACGATCCAGCGCCTCCCGGAAGCCGACTCCTTCCCGCCGCCCTCCTCCCCCAGAAGGCCGTCTTCGGGAAACGCCTCGGCCAGAATGCCCGAAATCAGGCGCTCGGATTCGCGGTCGGCCACGGTGACCGGCGAGAGGTCCGGCTTGGTCTCCGGCACGACGCCCTGGTTCTGGTACCGCAGTGCCAGCTCGCCTGCCCGCAGGGCGGCAGTACGCGCCGAATCGAGTTCCCGTTCATAGCTCACAGATTTGTGTCCTTGCTTGCTATTGAAAATGGTACTCTAGTTGGCTGCGGATGATCTCACGCACGATGTACTCGATTCTTGAGGAGGCCGCCGCCCGTGGTGGCGCTCTTCCCGCACTCCACCAACCGGTCCCCGGGAAGCCACACCGCGTCTATTCGTGGGATGAGTTCGCCGCGGCCGCTCGCGAAGTTGCGGTGGCGCTGCGTGGCCTGGGCATCGAAAAGGGAGCCATCGTAGGGCTGGCCTCGGAGGCGCGCGCCGAGTTCTGCCTGGCAGATCTCGGCATCATGGCGAACGGCTCCATCGCGGCCGCGCTCTACACCAGCTACCCGGTTCCCGAATTGGTGCGTGAGCTTCGGGCCTGCGACGCGCGGGCGCTGTTCGTCGAACGCCCGGCGCTGCTCCAGGCGCTCAAAGCGGATCCCCAGTTCCCGCCCAACCTGCCCGTGATTCTGCTGACGGGCACGGCGACCGGCGTGATGACGCTCGACGATTTGCGCGCCCAGGGCCGCGCGGCCATGGAGAAGGACCCGGAGTTGTTCTCGCGAATCGCCGCGGAGGTTCGGCCCGAAGACGGGGCCATCCTCTACTTGACCTCCGGCGCGACGGGCGAGCCGAAGATGGGCCTGGTGACGCACGAGGCGGTGGTTTCGAACGTGGAGATGGGCCCCAAGGTGCTCGACATCGGGCCTGACGACGCCGTGCTGGCTTTCCTTCCGCCGGCGCACATCACACAGCGGCTGGCGCTGCAGATGCTCCCGATCCATTGCAATGTGCCGGTGTGGTTCGCCGAGAGCCTGATGAAGCTGCCGGACGAATTTCTGCGCGTCAAGCCCACGGTTTTCGTCGCCCCGCCGCGGCTGTGGGAACGGGCCCACGCCAGCATACGGATGGAAGTGCGCAAGCGCGGCCGGCTGGTAGCGGCGTTGTTCGATAGCGCCGTTCGCCTGGGCCTGGCTGGAGTGCGTCTGCGCCTGGCGGGACGCCGGCCGGCTCTCCCCAACCGTCTCCTGCTGGCTCTGGCCGACATGGTGTTCTTCCGGAGAATGCGCGCGCGCTTCGGCGGACGCCTGCGCGTCTGCGGTTCCGGTTCCGCCCCGCTGGGCAAGGAACTGGCCGGCTTCTTCCTGGCCACCGGCCTGCCGCTCATCGAAGGATACGGGCTCACCGAAGGTGGCGTGGTGATTCTCAATCGGCCCGGCGAAACCCGCCCCGGCAGCGTGGGCAAGGCGCTCCCCGGCGCCGAGGTTCGGATCGCCGCCGATGGGGAATTGCTGGTGCGCGGCGCGACGATCTTCTCCGGCTATTACAAAGATCCGGCGGCCACGGCCGAGGTTCTCCGCAATGGCTGGCTTCACACCGGCGACCTCGCCGAGATCGACTCAGACGGCTACGTCTACATCACCGGCCGCAAGAAAGACGTCATCGTGCTTTCGAACGGCAAGAAGGTCTACCCGGCGCACATCGAGTCGCTCATGCGCCTGGACCCCGTCATCAACCACGTGTTGCTGGTGGGAGACGGCCGGCCTTACGTCTCCGCCCTGGTGACGGTGAAAGCCGAAACGGACCCGGGCCGCGACCACAGCGCGATTGAAGCCGGAGTGCGCCGTGTGGTCACCCGCGTGAACGGCAGCCTCGCCCCCTTCGAGCAGGTCCGCAAGTTCCGCGTGCTGGACCGCGATTTCTCGATCGATGAGGGAGAGCTGACGGCCACGCTCAAAGTGCGACGGATGCGCGCGCTTGAGAACTTCCGCGAAAAAGTCGCCGAGTGCTACCCCGGTCACGAGCACGAATAGTCGCGGTGAGAATCGAACCACCAGGCCCACACGGGCAGCAGCCATAGCGCCAGCCCCATGTAGCCGATAACCTGCACGAATGGTGGCGGCGGCCCGAACACATTCATCGCGTAAACCAACAACAGGAAGACCACGAAGGACCAGAATCCGTAAGTGCCGATGCGGTCGCGCGGCTTCGTGGCGCGGGCGTAAAGCCACACACCGGCGGCATACATGGAGCACTCGGCCACGAGCGTCGCGGGAACCGAGTTCCACAACCCCAGGCCGACCATCGTAGCGCCGCCGGGATAGAGCGGCATATCGGGCCGGTGCGATACCGCATCGAGTACCCAGTGGCTGAAGACTCCGGCTCCCAGCGCCAGCGCGCCCACCGTGCAGCGCCGCCACAGCCAGTACGCCAGGCCGGCCAGCACGCTCCACACCAGCGACATCAGCAGGCTATGCGACCAGGGATAGTAGGTGAACGCGAGCGGTGTGAACGCGGTGTTGCCGGGATCGATGCGCACCCGCTCGACACCCGCCAGCACAAGAATGGGCCATAGCAGATCGAGCGCGAGCGGCGCGGCGATGAGCAACCCCAGAGACGTCTTGGGCGCGACGCGTTTGGCTGCGAAGCCGACTGCTACATGACCGATGAACATAGTCTATTTGACCAGGATCTCCCGCTCGTCGCCGTCGAGCGCGCGCAAGTGAATTTCGATATGGTCCGGCGGCCACAGGCGCGGGAAGCGCTCGCCCCACTCCACCAGCATCACGGCGTCGCGCTCGAACAGATCGGGCAGCCCCAGCGTGCGGAGCTCGCGCGGATCGTCGATGCGATAAAGATCCACGTGGAACACTCGCCCGCCGCCGTACTCGTGAATGAGCGTGAAGGTGGGGCTCGAAACCTCGTCCGGCGGGGCCGCGCCGAGGCCTTCGACAATCCCTTTGGCCAGCGTGGTCTTGCCGGCGCCCAGGTTGCCGATCAGCAGCACGACCGCGCGCGTGGGCAGGCCGCGGGCGAACTCCCGGCCCAGGGCGATGGTCTCCTCCTCAGAGCGGGTTCGAAACGCAGGCATGGATTGCCGCCGGATAATAGCGGAGCAGGTCGGTCGCGATCAGGCTCTTCTCGCCGAGTTCGGCCGCGCCGAGTTCCCCGGCCAAGCCGTGGACGTAAACCGCAGCCGCCACGGCCTGGACCGCACTCTGCGGAAACTGGGCCAGGAATCCGGCGATGGTTCCGGTCAGGATGTCGCCGGTGCCGCCGGTAGCGAGCGCGGGCGTGCCGGTGGGGTTGATGGAGACGCGGCCGTCGGGCGAAGCGATCAGCGTGCGGTGCCCCTTGAGCACCAGAACCACTTTGCGCTCGACGGCGAAGCTGCGGGCCGCGCCGATGCGATCGGCCTGGATCTCCTCGATGGTCTTTCCGGTCAGGCGCGCCATCTCACCGGGATGTGGCGTGAGCACACGCAGACGGCCTCCGGTTTCGAAGGCCGCGCCGGCCAGGGCGTTAAGGCCATCGGCATCGACAACCGCCGGCAGCGGGCATTCGCGCACCAGGCGCCGGATCAGCTCGACGGTTTCGGGCTCCGTGCCCATGCCCGGCCCCAGGGCCAGAACGCTCTTCTTTTCGGCGAGCCGGGCCAGGCGGCCGCCGTCGTCGAGAATGGACCCGGAGGCGGTCTCGGCCAGCGGTTCGGTCATCAGCTCGGGCGCATGGCCCGCAATCACGGGAATGGCCGATTGCGCCGAAGCCACCGTGACCAGCCCCGCGCCCGCACGTAGCGCGGCAAGGCCGCTCATGGCCGCCGCACCGGTCTTGCCGCGCGAGCCGGCCACCACCAGCACGTGTCCATAGCTGCCTTTATTGGCCCATGGAACGCGCGGGGCAAAGAGCGCGCCGAACCCTGCCGGCTCCGCCAGGGACAGGAAGATGGAATCGTCCTTCTCATAGAGTGCCGGCGGGCTGCCGATCGCCGAGACGCGCAGCCGCCCCATACGAACGCTCGACGGCCCGGCCACTTGCGCCACCTTTGGCGCCGTGAAGGTGACCGTGAAATCGGCATGCGCGGTCTCGCCCACGGTTGCGGCGTTGTCGCTTTCGACGCCCGAGGGAAGGTCCACCGCGACCACTTTCGCCAGTGGGAATCCCGTGTTGACCTCGCGCACCCACTCGAGAATGGGACCGGTGAGGGGGCCTTTGAGGCCGGTGCCGAGCAGCGCGTCGATCACGATGGTGGCGCTCCGCATTTCGAGACCGATCTCCCGCGCCACCGGGCAGCCGCACGCCTGGAGCATTCGGTAATTGGCCAGCGCGTCGCCCTTCAGTTCTTCCGCCGGGGCAGCCAGAACGACCCACAGCGATTGCGGCCGCAGCCGTGTCCAAAGCTGCCGCGCCACCACCATTCCGTCGCCGCCGTTGTTGCCCTTGCCGCACAGGACTGCCACGCGCTGCGCTGAGAGCGGCGCGAACGTCTCAGCCAGGAACTCGACCACACGCGCGCCGGCATTCTCCATCAGGACGACGCCCGGAATGCCCATCTCGATGGTGCGGCAGTCCACCTCGCGCATCTGGCCGGCGGTGAGAACCTTCATGCGGGCACCCCCAGCAGGCTTTCGAGCTTTCTGATGCTCTGGTGCTCTCCCATCACGATGAGAAAATCGCCCGCGTCAACAACCGCCTCGGCGGGCGGGTTGAAGAGCATCTGGCCGCCGGCTTTGCGGATGGCAAGCACGATGACGCCCTGGTCGCGCCGGAGCTGCAGTTGCTTGAGCGATTTCGACGCCATCTCGCAGCCGGCGGAAACCCGAAGCTGCTCCATGCCCACGTCCAGCCCGACGTTTTGCGTGGCTGCATCCAGAAACTGGACGACGTGCGGGCGCACCAGCGAGAGCGCCAGCTGGTGGCCGGCGTGCGTGTAGGGGGAGAAGACGGTGTCGGCTCCGGCGCGCCGCAGCTTGTCCTCGGCCTGTTCGTCGGCCGCCCGCGCGGCCACCTTCAAATAGGCGTTGAGATTCTTGGCCGAAAGGATGAGGAAGAGGTTGTCGGCGTCGGTGGCGAGCGCGGCGATGAGACCCTTGGCGCGAGTGACGCCCGCCTCGACGAGCGTGGCGTCCTGCGTCGAGTCTCCCAGGAATGCCGCGGCCCCGTCGCGGATGGCGCGTTCCACCTTCTCGGGACTGCGGTCCACCACCACCAGCGGGACGCCCGCCCGCTGCAACTCGCGCGCCGCCGCGCGGCCCACGCGGCCGTAGCCGCACACGAGATAGTGCTTTTCAAGCTTGTCGATCATGCGTTTGATCCGCCGCTTTCCGAAAAACTCGCCCAACTCCATTTCGATGACCGTCTGGGTCATCGCCCCGATGGCAAAGAATATCGTCGTCACGCCAATGACGATGACGAATGAGTTGAAGATGCGGCCCGCGCGATGCAAGGGGTAAACCTCGCCGTAGCCGACGGTGGTGATCGTGGTCAGCGTCATGTAGAAAGCGTCGAATGGATCGTAGCCTTCAATGAGCGTGAACCCGATGGTGCCGGCCGCGAGCGTCAGCGTGATCGCGATACTCAGCCACACGAGCCGGTGCCTCAGCCGGTGCATCTCAGACCCTCCTCGCCAGCAGGAGTGTCATGTCGTCCTGCAACTCGGGCGACCCGGTCCAATCCCGCACCGAATCCATTACGGCGGCAATGATCTCGTCGGATTCGCAATTGGCGTGTTTGAGGATCACGTCGGTGAGCCGGTCCTCGCCGAACATTTCGCCGAACTCGTTCTCGGGCTCGGTGATGCCATCCGTGAAACCGGCGAGAAGGTCGCCAGGCTCGAGCTGTAGGGTGCTCTCGCCGTAGTCCGAAAAGGAAAACGCGCCCACCACCGTGCCGGTCACGTCCAGACGAGACACGGACCCGCGGCGGATGAGCACGGGCGGGAGGTGCCCGGCGTTGGTATAGGTCATCAAGCCGGTGGCGTCGTCATAAAGCGCGAAGAAGAACGTGGCAAACTTCTCGGGGGCGGTGAAGGCGAACAGTTGCTGGTTCAGGCGCGAGACCAGGTCCGCCGTCGAAAGTGCCGGCGACGCACCGCCGTTGCCCGCACGAGCCGCCAGCGCGTACCCGGCGCGCAACTGGGTGCGCATGGTGGATTGCACGGTGGCCATCAGCAGCGCCGCCGAGATTCCTTTTCCCGCCACATCCCCGATGGCCAAGGCCAGTTGCGAGCCCACGGTCATATAGTCGTAGTAGTCGCCGGATACCAGCCGCGCCGGCCGGCACTCCGCCGCCAGGCGCAAGGTCTCCGAAGGCGGCAGGCTCTTGGGAAAAAGCTGGTTCTGAACCTCGCGAGCAATCTCGATCTCCGATTGCAGCCGCTCCTTCTCCTTGGCTACCTCGACCAGCCGCTCCAGGTCTTCGGTCATGCGGTTGAACGAAGCGCCCAGGCCGGCGAGCTGATCGTTGCCGCGCACCTCGATACGATGAGAGAAGTCTCCCAAGCGGACGCGCTCGGTGCCCAGGTACAAACCGTGCACGGCGGCCGTGATGGTACGCGTGAGTTGCACGCCGACCACGACGGACACCAATTCGACGACGACGAAGAACCAGACCACCGCCCAGAAGATCTGCGAATATAGCGATCCGGCGGTCTCCCCGGGGCTCAACTCGAGCTTCTGCAGAAAAACGGTCTGCAGCACCGCCGAGAAGCGCGTGATCAGCCCGAGCGTATCGTGGCCGAACTCGCCGGGCTTCTCCCAGAGCGCCACCGGAACGATGGTGGCGAAGACGACGTCGCGGTCGAAGGCATTGGCGGCCGGCGGGAGCGACGACCGCTCGGAGGCCGTATCGTCCCCCAAGTCCTCGATCGGCGCGGCCTTCGATTCCTTCCTTCGGAAAGACACGTCGCCCAGGCCGGGCAGAAGCTGGGCGAGCGTCCGCGGCGTGACCGGGGCGAGCATGGTCACTTCGGTCGCGTCGTGGACCGCATGAGCCCAAAGGTAGAGCCTGCCGTCCCGCCGGACCAGGCCGCTCACATCGCTCCAGCCCGCGGCCGGAGGATCGATCTTGGAATCCTCGGGATATCGCCGGATTTCGGCGCCGCTGCGGATGGCGATATCGAGGCCGCTGAAATGGCTCCGCAGGGCGGAAGCCAGCCAGCCGGCCTCCTGGTCGCGGATCTTTGGCGTGGTGTAGGCCAGGCCGCGGGCCGGCATCAGCAAGTCCACGGTCTGCCGCTCGAGTTCGGTGGTGACCAGATAGGCTCCCACCTGACCGGTGAGCACGTAGGCGCCGGCCCACACCAATGCCACGATCAGGAGGATGGGCACCACCGCGATGAACAGGTAGGCGACCATCAGCCGGTAGCGCAGTCTCCAGATGACCTTCCGGAGCAGCACCACCAGCCACTTGAAGCTCCACGCTACGGCCACGAGATAGGCCAGAAACGTCAGCAGCAGCGCGAAATCTCCGGCTGGAGAGGCGTAATTCGCAACGACCGCGGCCACCAGCACAAGGACGAATGCCTTGTCGAGCCGGCCCAGTTTCCGGTATAGCATCTTGAGGCGCGGGGTCATTGGGCAGTCACGGAGAATTGTAGCACCGCGGGCCCGATCCCTTAAATGTGGAACAGCCGGTCGAAGAACTCGCGCGTCCGCGTCTGGATCTGCGCCAGTTCGACGTCGAGCGGCTGGTCGTGGAGGTGGTCGGGGGTCCAGCGGCGAACCAGGCCGGTCAGGTTGTCGAGCGCCCAGCCGCCCGCGGGGAGCGTGCCCTCGGCATGGCCGGTGGAGACGCGCAGGGCGTGGTCGAGGGCGCGGTAGAAGGCCGCCGCATCGCGCAGGAAATCGGCGTCGGGGCGCTCCAGGTGCCCCATCTGCTCGATCACGTCGATACGCTCCGGCGTGTTCAGCACCTTGAAAAAGATTCCGGCGCCCTTGAGGCGGAGATACATCAGCGCGAAATCGATATCGTAGTAGCCGCCGCGGCCAGCCTTGAGCGGGTTATCGCCGCCCAACTCTTTCTCCAGGCGCAGCCGCATTTGAAGGAGCTGTTTGCGTGAGCGGCCGCTTTGCCCGTATCGTCTCCAGTCCACCTTCTGCAGGTCGTGGAGGAAGGCCGTGCCGCGTTCGATGTCGCCCGCCGCGGCCCGCGTCTTCATGTACGTGATGCCTTCCCAGGCCTCGGCGCTGCCGGCGAAGTAGTTCTTGTACGCCGATTCGGACTGCACCATGGCACCGGAACGCCCGTTGGGCCGCAGGCGCGTATCGACGGCAAACATCATGCCGTCGCCGGTGTAGGCCGTCAGGATGGAAATCATCTGCTCGGCCACGCGCGTCCAGAACAGTTGCTCGGGGATGTCCTCGTCGGGGATCACGAAGACCAGGTCGGCGTCGGAGGCCAGATCGAACTCGCGCATTCCGAGCCTTCCCATCGTGATCACCAGCATCTGGCCTTTCGGCCGGTAGCCGGCCGCGGCGGGCGGATGGATGGCGGCCACCTGCTCGACGGCCATGCGGTACGCCCCGGCGATGGCGCCATCGGCCAGGTCCGAAGTGCGGGCGAGAGTCTCGAAGATGTCGCTCTGGCGGCAGATGCTCTCCGCCTGGATGCGGAACATGCCGCGCAAGAAGAACCGGCGCAGATCGTCCGCGTCGTCGCTGGCCAGAGCCTCATCGAGATAGGGCAGCGAAGGCTCCGATTCGCGGCGCATGTTGCGCAGTTCCGAGATCAGCTCTGGCGCACGGATCAACTGCTCCGCAAAATACGGGCTGTGCTCGACGATATCGAGTACGTAAGACGCGAGGACGGAGTCGCCATCGATCCAGTTCAGCCAGTCCGGGTGCGGCAGGATGCGCTCGAGGAAGTGCTCGAAGTGCATGCGGCCGCGGTGCAGGCTGCTGCGCGTCACGGCCGCGGCGAGCTGCGGCGCGCGCTGATCGAGAAAGCGCACCAGGTTGCTCGCGCCCTGCTCGAACGGCTCCTCCGGCTCGCTCGTAACGGCAGCGTCGAAGGCAGCAGGCGCGGCTACGGTGGCGTAGTAGATGGGCTGCTGGGCGTGAATCACACGCTCGTAGGTCCCTTGCACGGTCTCCAAATGCCGGTTCAACTCGCCGAGCAGGGACTCGGCGGTGGGGGCGGCTTCGAAATGGGTCCCCGGCATCTTGCGCGCCAGCGCTGCCAGCTCGTCGGGGTCCTTGGGCAGCGTGTGCGTCTGGCGGTCCTCATAGAACTGCAGCCGGTGCTCCAGGTGGCGCAGAAACTGGTACGCGCCGGCGAGCCCCGAGTACTCCATCGGCGAAAGCAGGTTCTTATCGCGCAGCCGTGAGAGCGCCAGCAGCGTGCCGCCATGACGCACCCACGGCTCGCGGCCTCCGTGCAAGCGCTGGAGGCACTGCACCAGGAACTCGATGTCGCGGATGCCGCCGGGCGCGAGCTTGACGTTGAAGCCTTGCGAGGTGCCGCGACGCGCCGCCATCTTCTCGCGGATTCGCACGCGAGTTTCCGAGGCCGCTTCGACCACCGTGAAATCGAGCGTGCTCGCATAGATGAGCGGCTCGACCACGTCCAGCAGGTCGGCACCGGGGCCGGGATCGCCCGCCGAAACGCGCGCCTTGATGAGCATCTGCTGTTCCCAATCCCGCGCGCGATTCCGGTAGTAGGTGCGCAGGCCTTCGAGCGACGTGGCGACTTCGCCGAAGCGCCCGTCCGGCCGGAGCCGCAGGTCCACGCGGTAGGAGATGCCGGCGGCCGTGTAAGTGGACAGCAGGCCGGTCAACTGGTTGGCCGCCTTCTTGAAGAACTCTCTGTTCGAGATGGCGCCGGGGCCGGATGTTTCGCCATTCTCCGCGTAGACGAACATCAGGTCGATATCCGAGCTGTAGTTCAGCTCCCTGCCGCCCAACTTGCCAAGCGAAAGGATGGAGAACCGCGGGTCGCTGGGAAGCCCGTGCCGCGAGGCCAGGTCGTCGCGAATACGCCGGTAGCAAACGCCCAGCGTCGCGTCGGCAAGGCTGGAGAGCTCCTCGACAATGGCCGGAAGGTCGGCGAGGCCGGTGACATCGCGCAACAGGATTCGCAGAAGCTGCCGGCGGCGGAACAGCGCCAGCGTGTGCGGCGAGGGCAGGCCGGGGCCTTCCGCAGCGAGCGCTTTTTCGAGCAGCCCTTCGAAATCCTCGGTGAGGAAAAGCCGCTGAAGCGCGGTACCGGCAGCCAGTTCCCCGGCCCAATCCGGGTAGAGCAGCACGGCCTCGGAAAGAAAGCGGCTGTGCGAAAAGACGGCGATGAGCAATTGCAACCCAGGGCCGGTCTGGGCGATCCGCGCGAAGGCGGCTGGCTGCTCAGCGTGGAAGCGCACGAGGAAGTGCACGGCCTCGTCCGGGCTCGGCGAGGCGGCCAGCCAGGAACAGACGCGGTCCTGCCACTCGGCAGGCAATTGGTCCAGAAACCGCGCTAGAGATTCCGACGCGCGCGCGGCGTCGCGGAACTCGATCTCGACGGGGAGCTTACTCATGCGGCGGTCAGACTGCCCGGTCCACCACCCAGATTATATCCCCTGCGCGAAAAAAGCCCGCGGCGTTGTTTTTACCTGGCCGCGGCATCAAGCGCTGACGCGAATTTCGCAAGGTGCTCGTTGAACTCAGCGGGACGCTCCAGTTGAATGAAGTGGCCGACGTTGTCGATGAGAACGGCGTCGTAGTCGGCGTACTTGCGGTTGGCTTCCACTGTTGTGAGCGGAGCGCCGGGCGGCTTCGCGTTAATCGCGCGAATCGGCACGCCCGCGCCCGAGAAGAGCTTCTTGAGATCGAGGTTCGCAAAATCGAGCATCAGCGCAACGGCCACTTTTGGATCGGCTGCCTTGGCCTTCGTCTCCACCCACTGGCGCACGGCTGGATCGGACGCCGGTCCAAACATCGAGCCCATGAAACCGCCCATAGAGCCGGCAAAGTCGGCCTTCAGCTTGTCGGCGACCGGTTGCATCATCTGCGGCGTGAATTGAAACTCCGCGTTATGCAGAGTATCCACAGCGATCACGCCGATCACCCGGCCATGGAGCAAGCGCGCCGCTTCGAGGACGACCTCGCCGCCCATCGAGTGGCCGACCAGAATAATCCGGTTCAACGCGAGGGCGTCTGCAACCGCGCGCACGTCCTCGGCCAGGCCAACGACCGTCCAGGCCTTTCTGTCCTTGCCCGATTCGCCGTGGCCTCCGAGGTCGAGGGTGACCACCCGATAGCGGTCCGCAAAAACATCTACCTGGTTGTGCCAGAACGAGCGGTCACAGGACCAGCAATGGACGAACAGCAGTGTTGTGGCACCGCTGCCGCGGACGTCGTATACGATACGCACCCCATCGAGAGATGTCACCGAAGAGGTTCGGACGGCGGCGACGGCGGCCCCGGCGAGTAGGAACAGCGCTGCGGCACGAAGTGTGGGTGTGAACATGAGTCCACTGTATCAGGAGCGTTCGGTCAGACGGCTCGGTCCACCACCCAGATGATGTCCCCTGCACGGACCAGGCCCGGTGCGACCACGCGGGCGTAGAATCCGCCCATCGCCCAGGCCGCGCCGGAGGGGTCGGCATTGTTTCCGGGGATGAGGCTCTTGAGCTCAGGCCCGTAGACATCGAGCTGTGAGCAAGGGCTGCGAGGCTTCGTCAGTTCGATGACCGCATGGCCGGCGCGCAGCCGCATGCCCTGGCGCAGGTCGCGGCGGAGGAGCCCGCGCGTGGTGAGGTTTTCGCCGAGCGCGCCATAGAACAGCGGAAAGCCGAGAGCGATGAACTCGTCTGTGGTTTCGGCGGTGACGAGGAGAACAGCCTGTTCGGGCCCGCCATGAACGGCCGGATGCGCCACGTCGTCGCCCTCGAATCCGAGTGGGGTGAGGAACGCTTCGGGCACAGGCCGCTTGGGCAGGCCGCCGGGGGAAAGGTTGACCTGGAGGATCGAGCCGCGCATGGGGGACTTCGCCGCGGGGGAAATTCCCTGACGATCGCGGCCGAATGCCACGACCGCCAGGGAACGGTTAAACGGCTTCGCGCCTAGATGTCGTAATAGAGCGCGAACTCGTACGGGTGAGGACGGAGACGAACGGCGTCCGCCTCATTCTTGCGCTTGTAGTCGATGAACGCTTCGATCAGCTCTTCGGTGAAGACGTCGCCCTTCAGCAGGAAGTTGTGATCGTCTTCGAGGCAGCTCAGAGCCTCTTCGAGCGAACCCGGCATGGACGGCACGTTGCGCATCTCTTCTGGGGACAGGTCGTAAATGTCCTTGTCGAGAGGCTCGCCGGGATTGATTTTGTTGAGGACGCCATCGATGCCCGCCATCAACATGGCCGAGAACGCCAGATACGGATTGCACGATGGATCGGGCGGACGGAACTCGAGGCGCTTCGCCTTGGGGCTCGAGGAGTACATCGGGATGCGGACCGCGGCCGACCGGTTGCGCCGCGAGTAGGCCAGGTTCACCGGAGCTTCATAGCCCGGCACCAGGCGCTTGTAGCTATTCGTGGTAGGCGCGATGATCGCCGAGAGGGCGCGCGCGTGCTTGAGCAAACCGCCCGCATACCACAGCGCCATCTGGCTGAGTCCCGCATAGCCGTCGCCGCCGAACAGCGGATTGCCGTCCTTCCAGATGCTCTGGTGGCAGTGCATGCCGCTGCCGTTATCCGCGAAGAGCGGCTTGGGCATGAACGTGACGGTCTTGCCGTACTGATTGGCCACGTTGCGGATGATGTACTTGTACAACATCAGGTGGTCCGCCATCTTGAGGAGCGGACCGAACCGCATGTCGATCTCGGCCTGACCGCCTGTGGCGACCTCGTGGTGGTGGCACTCGGCGTGAATCCCGCATTTGATCATGACCTGCACCATCTCGCTGCGCAGATCCTGGTAATGATCCGTAGGCGGAACCGGGAAGTAGCCTTCCTTGTACCGCGGCCGGTAGCCGAGGTTGTCCTTCTCGCGACCGCTGTTCCAGCGGCCCTCATCGGCGTCGATGAAGTAATAGCCGGAGTGCTGATCCTGATCGAACCTGACGTTGTCGAAGATAAAGAACTCGGCTTCGGGTCCGAAGAAGGCCGTGTCGCCGAGGCCCGAGTTCTTCAGATAGAGCTCGGCCTTCTTGGCGATCCAGCGCGGATCGCGCTCGTAGTGCTGCCGCGTGATCGGGTCGACTGCATCGGCGATCATGACCAGGGTCGGCGTCTCGCAGAACGGATCCATGATGGCCGTTGACGGGTCCGGCACGAGGAGCATGTCGCTCTCGTTGATGGCCGCCCAAGCGCGAATGCTGGAGCCGTCAAAGCCGTAGCCTTCCTCGAAGACGTCCTCGTCCAATTCGCTTATGGGATAAGACACATGATGCCAGAGGCCGGGAATATCGCTGAAGCGCAGGTCGATCTGCTTGGCATCGTTTTTCTTGGCAAATTCTAAAACTTCTTTAGGACTCATCTATCCTCCCTAGGGACGCACGCGGCGTCGTTCGTGCACGCGCACCACAACAATCTTGTTGGGAATGCCACAACGCCCAAGTTGTCCCCTAGAATATCGAAAGGGGGCTGACAGGGTCAAGAAGGTTTTTTTTATGGAGCAGATAGCGTTTCGTTTTGAGCCCTCGCGGCGCGTTTTCAGCGTGGCCGAGCTGAATGCCGCCATCCACGGCCTGCTGGAGCGTGAATTTGCCGACGTTTGGGTGACCGGCGAAATCTCCGGGACGCGCCTGGCAGCCAGCGGCCACTACTACTTCACGCTCAAGGAGCAGGACGCCCAGCTCCGCTGCGTCTGCTTCCGCCAGACGGCCCGTTATCTGAAGTTCAAACCCCAGGACGGTGTGGCGGCGATCGCCCGCGGGCGCGTGGACGTCTATGAGGTCCGCGGCGAATACCAGCTTCTGGTGGAGGTTTTGGAACCGCAGGGGCGCGGCGCGCTGCAGCTCGCCTTCGAGCAGTTAAAGAAGAAGCTGGCGGCCGAAGGCCTGTTCGATGCCGCGCGGAAGCGCCCGATCCCGGCCTTTCCCCGGCGCATCGGAATCGTCACCTCGCCCGCCGGCGCCGCGATTCGCGATCTGCTGAACATTCTGGAACGGCGCTTCCCCGGGCTCCACATACGGCTGTTTCCGGCCATGGTGCAGGGCGAGGGCTCGGCGGAAGAAGTGTGCCGCGGGATCGAGTACTTCGGCGCGTCGGCGTGGGCGGACGTGGTGATTGTGGGGCGCGGCGGCGGCTCGCTGGAGGATCTGTGGACCTTCAACGAAGAGGCGGTGGCGCGCGCCATCGCAGCCTGTCCTGTGCCCGTGATTTCGGCGGTGGGGCACGAGACCGACGTCACCATCGCCGATTTCGTCGCCGACCTCCGCGCCCCCACGCCCTCCGCCGCCGCGGAGCTGGTGGTGGGCACGCGGGAGCGCGCCGTCGAGCGCGTGGCGGCCGCGGAGGCGAAGCTGCGGCAGACGCTGCGCTACCGGCTGGCAGACGCCGAACGCTTGCTGCACCAGCGCGGGATCGATCGCGGCGCCGGGCTGCTGGCCCGCCGGATCGGCCGCGCTCTTCAGCGTGTGGACGAGCTCGATTACCAGCTGAGGCGTCGCGCGCGGTCGGTCCTGGTGCTGGCTCGCGCACATTGGGGCGAGATCGACAGCCGTCTGAAGGCGCTCGATCTGCGGCTGCGCTTCGGCGAGACGCGCAGGCGCCTCGAGGCGGCGGACCGTGCTGCGGCTGAGACCATGCGCGCACGGCTGGGGCGCGCGCGACGGCGCGTGGAGCCGCTGGCCGCCGAACTGCACCAGCTCAGCCCGCTGCGGGTCCTCGAGCGGGGATACGCCATCGTCCAAGATGAGCAGGGCAGGATTCTGAAGGATGCGGCGGAGGCCCCGGCGCCCTCGGCGCTCGAGATTCGGCTGGCCCGCGGCCGCCTTAAGGCAAGGGTGACCGGGCCGGAGTGACTCCCGTTATTTCGTCCGGTTCAAAACGCTCGGCGAGTCGTAGGCGTCCGGATCGTCGGCGTATTTCAGGACGAACTTCTGCAAGTCGGCGGTGGAGGCGGTCACCAGCACGTCCTTGTCTGGCAGCGTCGCGAAGGCGAGACCGGAATCCCGGGCCTTTTTCTCGAGCCACTTGTCGCTCATCATCTGGAGATGCAGGACGTCGCCTGTGACCCACATCTTGCCGAACACGTGCCCCGCGACGGCTAACGATGGCGTGTCCTTTGCGGTCAAGTTGACAAAGCGCCTGTCCCCCAGTTGAACCAGCCGCAGTTCGACTGGCTCGCCGTTCTCGTCAGAAGGGTTGGTGGCCACGTAGGCGGAGTCGCCCAACTTGCGAATCGCCCAAACGTCTTTAGTATCCGGATCCGCCCACTTGCCCTCGATCGCGGGGTCGGTGACGACGTCCTTGGCGGTGTACAAGGGATAGACGGAAAGAGTCAGGCAGCCCGTCATCGTTAGGACGCAGGCCAGCACGACAAGCAGCAGCGCGTTTCGCATTGCTTCGGATTCTATCGCACTTGGGGGGCAGGTGACGCCGCTGCCGTTATACCCTGAAGGCTGGGCCAGATGGCGGACTACGACAAGGCCGGGTTGTTCCTGCTGCGCGAGGGGCGGATTCTGCTCTGCCGCAAGAAGCGCTCGCCCGAGTTGCTGATCCTGCCGGGCGGGAAATTCGAGCACGGGGAAACGGCGGTCGAGTGCCTGGAGCGCGAGCTGCGCGAGGAGCTGGGCGAGGTGACGGCGATCGGCCTGGAGCACGTTGGGACGTACAGCGACCGCGCCGCCAGCGATGCGAGCAAGACGGTGCGGATCGAGCTCTATCGCGGGGAGCTGGCCGGCACGCCCGTCGCGAGCTCGGAGATCGGCGAACTGGTCTGGTTCGGCACGGACGACGATTGGGCCCAGCTTGCGCCCAGCCTGGCGAACAAGATTCTGCCAGACCTGATCGCACGCGGACTGCTGAATTGGAGACGGCGTGACCCGAGTTGAACTGCTTGCTCCGGCCCGCGATCTGGAATGCGGGATCGCGGCGGTCGAGTGCGGCGCGGATGCCGTCTATGTCGGCGCGCCGAGGTTCGGCGCACGGGCAGCCGCCGTCAACAGCCTGGAAGACATCGCCGCGCTGGCGAGGCACGCGCACAAATTCTGGGCGCGGGTTTACGTCACGTTGAACACGCTGCTCTTCGACGATGAGCTACGGCCGGCCTGCCGCATGGCCTGGCAGCTTCACGAGAGCGGCGTAGACGGGCTTATCATCCAGGACGCCGGCCTCCTGGAGTGCGACCTGCCGCCGCTGCCGCTCATCGCGAGCACGCAGATGCACAATCACACGCCGGAGCGCGTGGCGTTCCTCGAACGGGTGGGGTTCCGACGTGCGATTCTGGCGCGCGAACTGACACTCGACGAGATCCGCGCGATACGGCGAGCCGCCCCGGCCATCGAGCTCGAGTGCTTCGTTCACGGCGCGCTCTGCGTGTGTTACAGCGGCCAGTGCCTGCTCAGCTACGCATTGGGCGGGCGCAGCGGCAATCGCGGCCAGTGCGCGCAGCCGTGCCGCCGGCCTTACACGCTGGTGGATGCGGAAGGGCGCACGCTCGCGAGCGACCGCCACCTGCTCTCGCTGCGGGATCTGAACCTCTCCGCGCGCCTTCCCGAGCTGCTCGCGGCGGGTGTGACCTCGTTCAAAATCGAGGGCCGGCTGAAGGACCGCATGTACGTCTCGAACGTGGTGGCCTATTACCGGGCGCGTCTGGACGAGGCGCTTGGCGCTGGCGCGGGCTTTGTGCGAAGTTCCTCCGGAACCAGCGCGGCCGGATTCGAGCCGGACCTGGGCAAGACCTTCAACCGCGGCTTCACCACCTACTTCCTCGATGGCCGGGGCGAGGCCGTTGGATCGCCCGAAACGCCGAAGATGACGGGCGAAAGGGTGGGGCGCGTGGCCGGGCTGGCGGCGGATTCGTTCACTGTCGATGGGACGGCCGAGCTGCACGCGGGCGACGGCCTGGCATTCTTTGGGCGGGACGGCCAGTTGCGAGGGACGGTGGTCAACGCGGTGCGCGGGCGCACGGTGTTTCCCCAGAGGTTCGAAGGCATCGAGGCCGGGACGGTGATCCACCGCAACCATGACCACGAGTTTCTCAGCCGCGTGGCGAGCGCGCGCCCCCAGCGGAAGATCGGCGTCCATATGACGCTTAGCGCGGCGGGCCTGGAGGCCGTGGACGAAGACGGCAACCACGCCGAAGCGCCGCTCGCGCCTGCGCCGGCGGCCCAGAAGCCCGAGACCGCCCTGGCAACCCTGCGCCGCCAGATCGCGAAGACGGGCGATACGGAGTTCGCCTCGACCGGGGTCGCGATTGCGCTCGACCCGGTTCCGTTCGTGGCCGTCTCCGCGTTGAACGCGCTGCGCCGCGAAGTGCTGAGCCGCCTCGCTGCGGCGCGGGAGGCGAACCGGCCGCGCCCTGAGGGCGGCTATGGTGCCGAACGACGCGCCGTATCCCGAGCGCGAGCTTTCCTGCCTGGGAAACGTGCTGAACGCCAAGGCCGAGGCGTTTTATCGCCGTCACGGAGTCGAGCGCATCGAGCGGGCCGCCGAATCCGGGCTCGACATGAGCGGCCGCCGCGTGATGACCACGCGCTATTGCATCCGCGAGCAACTCGGCCTGTGCGGCGCTGGCGTGGCTGAGCCGCTCGCGCTGATGGACGACGAAGGGAACAGGCTGGAACTGCGCTTCGACTGCGGCGCGTGCGCGATGGAGGTGTGGTTGGGCGCCTGTAACGAATTTGAAAGTTGACGCCCCGTGGCAATCCCGATACGATAACGAATAAATGGGGGCGATAGCCGCTTTGAGCACCGCCGTCTTCGTTCGGGCTTCCTTACTGGTTTCGGTTTCAGCGATTGCGCTGGCCGGGCCTCCCTTTCAAACCGACGATCCGGAACCGATCGATTACAAGAACTACGAGTTCTACACGTTCGCTTCGTCGGATGGCACCGCGATTGAAACGGACACGGCAGGGCCCGCGGTGGAATTCAATTGGGGAGCGCTTCCCAACGTTCACTTACACATCATCGTTCCCGCTGCCGCGATCTTTCCCGCGGAAGGTGCGCGAGCCTTCGGCATCGGAGATATCGAACTCGGAATCAAATACCGGTTTGTGCAGGAAACGAAACACCGCCCGATGATCGGCACATTTACTATGTTCGAGGTGCCCAGCGGGAGCGCCGCCCGAGGTCTGGGAGTGGGCAAGCCCTGGTACAAGCTGCCGGTTTGGGCGCAGAAGAGCTTCGGCCCATGGACCACTTACGGTGGCGCCGGATATACTCTGGTCAACGCAACCGGCTACCGGAGTTTTCCCTATGCCGGCTGGCTGGTGCAACGCGATCTGGGGAAGCGAGTAACGTTGGGTACCGAAGTCTTTTACCATGGACCGGAGGGACTGGCTGCGCCACAGACCAGGCCGGCGACGCTAGTCGATATTGGCGGTTACTACAAATTTCGCGACCCCGGCTTTCAGTTACTCTTCTGTTACGGGCACACGGCCATCGGACAAACCGAGAACTACGCCTACCTCGGACTCTACTGGACGTGGGGCAAGAAGGCGGATCAGGACAAGCCAGCGCAGGCGGCGTTCAACGGCGCGGGGCCCTTTGGCCCGGTGGGCCCGATATGAGGATTACGGGTAGCGACTTACTCCTTCTGAGCCACGCGGCTTTCGGCATTACGGGCTGCCTGGCGGCCCTATGGGTGTTTGTGGAAGCGCTGGGGGCGCGCCCCGCGAACTTACACCGCATCCGAACGGCATCCCTGGTGGCGGCGGTTGCGATCGGCGCGGCGTGGATCTGCGGCGGGTATTGGTACCTGCATTTCTATCCCGCGGAGAAGGCACTGATCCTCGGAGGGCCGTGGCCGTTCGCACACAACCTATTCATGGAGACAAAGGAGCACCTGTTCTTCGCCACCGCTATGCTGGCATTCCTACTGCCGATTGCTGCCAGGGAGAGACTGGATTCCAATTCACCGGCGCGCAAACTCGTTCTGAGCGTCGCCGCGCTGGTTGTAGTTACAGGGTTGGCGATCGAAGGGGCGGGTGCGGTGATCGACCACGGAGTTAAGGTCGCTCTACTTCGGAGCGCGGCGAAGGAAGCCCGGTGAAGGACTCCGAGGGACTTACAGCCACGACGTCTGGTTTCGTCCTGGCCACCGCGGTTACGGTGCTGGTGAATACCGCGCTCGCCTGCGTGAAGGACGCATACGCTCCGCTGAAAGCCGCTATGAGGTCCGTTACCGGTCACGACTGGACGACACAGGGCCTTCTCGATCTCGCGCTTTTCCTTGGGTTGGGATTGATTTTTACGAAGACAAGGATTGCTGAGCGGATGAGCCCGAGCCGCCTGACCGCGGCCCTCATCGGAGCCGTGGTGGTCGCGGGACTGGGCCTCGCGCTCTGGTTTGCGTTCACCTAAGTGGGCTCTGGTTCACTTACACGGACCGGTGCACGCCGCGGCGATGGCCATGTTCGTGATCGCGTCCCAACCTTGTTGATCGAGCGCGCCGCGAGGATATGGATCGATATCCACCTTGTGCACGAGCACCATGTCTTTGGCCGGCAGCACTGTGATGTACTGGCCCCCGGTGCCGCGAGCCTCGAAGGCACCCTGGAATGGCAGGAAGTATTTGTCGCCGGGATAGGAACGTGCGTCCCAAACCCACCACATCAGACCAAAGCCCCAGCGTTCCGGAGCGCCGAGCGCGCGAAGATACGGCGGATTCATCTCCTCGAACGGCGTCCAGATACTGGTGGAAGCCTGCACCCATCCGCTGTCGACGATCTGCTTTCCATTCCAGGCGCCGCTTCTGAGCATGAGTAAGCCGAGCCGGGCCATGTCGCGAGTGGAAAGATACATGGCGTATTCGGAGTGGATTTCGCCCGCGGGCGGCGGCAATTTGGCCTGGCGAGAGCGATCGAAATCCTGAAACTGAAGAGGCTGCGCCAGGTCGCTCTGAAGCGCGTCGTAAATGTTCTTGCCCGTGATCTTCTCGAAGGCGGTGCCCGCGGCGTTGAAGTCCCAATCGTTGTAGTGGAAGTAAAGGCCAGGGGGCTCGGAGCCCCGATGAGGCTCGGAGGCTCGAAGCACGTCCTTATCCGGTCCGACGAAATCGGTGAGCAGATAAATTCCCGATCGTCCGCTGAGAAGCTGCACCAGCGTCGCGGTCTTCTCGATGGGCAGGAACGGCGTGTTCGGCTCGGCGAGACCCAGTTCCTCGACTGTTTTCCCCAAGGACCTCTCGATGGCGGCCATATTTGCGCCACAGAGCATGGAGAGGATGCTCTTCCGAACGGAGGCGATCTTGCTGAGGTGGGACGTGTCTCCAAAGCTGAAGATCATATGCCCGTGGACCACGATCATCAGGGAAGCCGTGGGGCTGGCCGCGAGCCACGATCGCAGCGCCTCCAGCTTCTTGGTGGAGTAGCCCTCCGACTCAGGCTTAACGGCCTGCCATTCTTTCGCGGGGAAATCCGGCACAGCCGCGCGAGGGGAATTCTGCGCCGCCGAGAGCGGAAGCCAGGCCAATAGGAGTGCAACGGGACAATGGATTGCGGTTCTCAACGAGCCTCTAACTCATCTTACCCTGGTCGCCTACACTAGTCTCTGTGCCTTCCAAGCGCCCGCTCAAAACGCTCGAGCGCGCGATCTCGAAGGCCGGCGCCGGATCGCGCACCGAGGCCCGCCAGTGGATCGGCGCCGGTCGCGTTCGGGTCAACGGCAAGCTGATTCAAACCCCCGACCACTGGGTGGACCTGGAACGCGACCGGATCACCCTCGACGGCAAGCCCGTCCGTGGCGGCGAGAAGCTCTACCTTCTGCTCTATAAACCCAAGGGCTACCTCACCACTTACAAGGACCCGGAGGGCCGCGCGACAATCTACGATCTGCTCGGTGGCGTCGAGCACTGGGTTTTCCCGGTGGGCAGGCTCGACCTCGATACCAGCGGGCTGCTGCTCGTCACCAACGACACAGCTTTCGCGGAGCGCGTCACGAACCCCGATTACAAGGTCCCAAAGACCTACCTGGTAAAGACGTCGAGCCGCCTGACGGACGAGGACCTCGATCGGCTGCGACGCGGCGTGGAGCTGAAAGACGGTCCCACGCAACCGGCCATGGTGAGCCGCCAGCGCGATGCGGGCAGCCATACGTTCCTCGAAATCACCATCTCCGAGGGCCGCAACCGGCAGGTCCGCAGAATGATCGAGGCCGCCGGCAGCCGCGTTTCGAAGCTGGTGCGGACGGCGATCGGGCCCATCCGCATCGGCACCCTGCCCATCGGGAAATATCGCGCGCTCGCCCCGGCGGAGGTCCGAACGCTCTGGGGCGCCGCGGGGCGGACGGCGCGAGCCGGGCGCTGACGTAGAATGAGAGTGGATCGAATGCCCACACCAGCCGGCCTTGCCAGAACCGACGTTCAGGATTTCGCCAAACGTTTGCGAGCGGAAATGATTCCGCTGAGCGCGCGCCTCGCGTACTTCTCTGCGCTGCCGCTCGGCGACGACGACGCCCGCGAGTATCTCCACGAGCCGGTCGCCGCGCTGCCGCCCGGGCTGAAGGCCGCTCTGCCGCCCATCTCGATCCTCTTCGTCCCCTACCTGGAGAAGGCCGCCGGCGGCCGCGAGAAGGTGGTCTTCGAGGCGCCTGCCGAGAAATCGCGGATCTGGTCCTCCAGCTTCCCCCTGGGCGGCGATGCCATCCTGATCTTCGCGATCAAGGATCAGCAGGTGGCCGAATACCACTATCTCTTCTATCGCGCCGTGGCAGGGGTGGCGGCGGACCGTCTGCCTTCCGAGAGGATCGCCCGCTTTTACGAACTGCTGCGCGAGGAGCTGCACGGCCGCGTTCACGGCGAACTGGACGAGGAAGGCTGGAAGCTCAAGCAGTCGCTGTTCGAGCGGCAGTCCGACGTGCGGCGCGATACGAAGCTATTCCGAAGTTACGCGCGGCAGTCGCTGATCGATTCGATCACGCTCTACCTGCATGGGATCTGCTGCGACATCGACGTCGAGACCGGCCCGCGCCAGCTTCCCAGCCGCCACCTTCGCCGGCGCCTCGAGCTATTCCATGAACTCTTCCCGCCGCCCGACGGCTACGCCGTGTTCCCGGAAGAGATGAAGACGTAGGCGCTCAGGGCCGCGGGGGACGTCTGGTACATCGCCGGCGTCATGCCCTCCCTCGTGATAACATGATCGCTGAATTAGCGGTCACTAAATCAAACGGAGATAGAGTATGAATCCAGTTTCTGCGTTGACCGGCAGCGATGCAGTTATCTTGACGCAAGCCGTGCCGTCCAAGAGTTATGGTATTCCGAACCCGAACCAGCACGAGTTCAAACTAACACTTACGATCCATTGGGAGGAGTTTCGCGCGACGGGACAGGCGAGTGGAACCCTCTGGCTCGCTTACAACCTCGCGAAGAACACGGGCGCACTGCCGGGAATCGGCGTTGAAATCCCGGTCGTGACTCCTGGGGGCAGCACTCAGACGTTTGAAGTGGTGACCACCGGCGGGGTCGGGCTGATTTACAAAGGCGTCGCGAACGCTCATGTCTGGCTGAGCTACTTCGCCGAGTTCGCGTGAGCATGGCGACTCGTCGGCAAGATGCTCAAGTAGCGTAATTCGCCGGCAAGGCTGCGCATCAGCAGTACCTCCAGCACGGCGATCGAAACTACAACGGCGGCCGCGAGGGTGAAGATCAGCCAAGCCGGCGCGAGCGCGACTGACCCGAGATTCGAACTCAGCGAACCGAACTGGCTGAGATAAAGCGTCGCAATATCGCGAACGGTTCCGCGCCCTTCGTATCCTCCGTATAGCGGAATCAGCTTGAAGACGTAAGTGACCGCCAGCACATATCCAAACAGGAGGGGGAGCGCGGCGGCCAGCGCCAGCCCGGCTCGCCGGCGCGTGGAGCCCAGCACGGCGAGCACCAGAAGCGGGCTCGCCAGGACTTGCGCGTACCATGGCGACGGCGTCGATGACGCTCCGCGCGTGGCAATATTCGCCACCACGGCGGCATAGGCGAGAGCCGCCAGAAAGGCCCCACAGTAAGCCACGACGATCCACTCCGGGACTTCGTGCCGGCTGAAGACCCACAGGAGGAGCGCCGCCACACACACCAGAATCACGATGTCGATCGTCGCAAGCGAGAAGGTGCGGAACGTATTGTTCGCCGTCCAAAGCGCATCGCGGACACTGTCGACCGCTACCTTTGGCCAATTTAGATGGGGCGCGGCGCCAAGAACAGCGGCGAGGCCGATACCGGAGCGCGCTTCCTGCATACCGGTAATTACTCCGTAGAGACGGTAGTTACGCACATACCACGGCCCGGCGCAGATCCCGACAATCGCGAGCGCCACAGCCAGCCTTCGCCACTCCCGGCGCACGGCGCAGATGCCGGCGAGGACCGGCACCAGCGCCAGGAAGTAAGCTTTAGTCAGTAACCCGGCGGAGAGGACCGCCGACGCTACCGCTATGTTCGTCATCGTTGGCGCCGACACGTAGCGGACGAGCAAAGCCAGCGTGCAAACGGCGAGCGGCACCGCCAGAAAATCATTTGCAACGTGCGCGAACGTCGCCCATGTCATCTGGGAGCAGAAGATACAAAACAGCGCACTATTCCGATAGGTCTCATCGAGCCCGAGCTCGGTAGCGAGCGAACTAGCCCCCACATAGAGAAGCAAGGAGCCGGCCAACGCCGCCAGAATCCTCAGGATGAGCACCCGCGATGGAATCGGAACGCTGCGGAGCGCATATTCGGGAACCGCAAGAAACACATACGCGAGCGGCGCCTGATGAGCCTCGTAATTCAGGAATTGCGACGGCGCCCAGCGGCTCTCCGGGGAGATATCGCGCACGGAACGCTGCGCCGCGGCTCTGCGCGCGGCGGACCAGGAGAAGAACTCCGAGTAAGTGACCACATCGGGCAGATTGTCTTTCACGCTCGGGCTGGCGGGCGATCCCAGAATGGAAAGCGCCACTTCATTAGACAGGCGCGCGGCACGGGCGTCGGGATAGCCTTGCCGATTCGCCAGGTGCTGAACGTAACCGAAATGAAAGGGCTCGTCGAATCCCTCCCACAACGGCAGAAGTGCGCTGTAGAGAACCGCGTTGAGGGCGGCGAATAAGAGGAGCGCGTGGCCGGTTTTCATCGCGGAGTCAGGCCTTCACGTCGAAGACGTTGAAGCCCCACGGCTCCAGATCCAGATAAAGTCCACTGTCGAGTAACTCGCCCCCGTCGTGCTCGTAAGTCGCGGGGCTGAACAGGTCCTGTAACCGTACCTGCTTCCCGCGAATTTCCGCGAATGGCAGCCGCACACGGCACTGGCCGCGGTTCGCCGCGTAATTGACCGCAATCAGCAGGAGGCGCTCGCCCGCGCCCCGCCAGCCGAAAGCGATGAAACCATCCCAACTACCATTGCCTTCCCACGCCTGAACGCACTCCACCAACTTCCAGTCGCCCTCACGCACCACGGGATCGCGCAGGCACCGGAGCAGGCTCTCGTAGAATGCTTCGATGTCCCGGTCCACCGCTTCCACCGGCGCGCGGCAGAGCTGCACGGGAACCCGGATTCTCCGGCCTTCGAGCTGGCCCTGGTGGAAGAACCGCAGGCCCGGACTGAGAAACGCCAGCACGGCGGCCGCGCGGTGCATCTCTCCGGGAAACGTGGCTGCGGCGCGGGGCTCATCGTGGTTCTCCAGGAATCGCGCCGACCTGCACTGGAACGCGGGGTCCGCCCGCAAGTGGTCGCGCACCGGACGCGCCTGGCCCTGGCGCAGCCGGTCGTACAGCCGCTTGTCGTAGGTGTAGTCGAAGCCCTGCTGCTGCAACTCCCACTCCAGGTCCCAATACACTTCGGCCAGAAACGTGAACTCCGGGCGATGCACGCGGACTCGCGCGATGGCATCGGGCCAGAACGGCCAGGACCGCAGGCCCCACGTCCTCTCGAACACCTCCGGCAAGATCAGCATCGCCATGTCGCAGCGCACGCCGTCCGCCCGCTCGGCGATCTTCACCACCTCGGCGCTCATCGCCTCCTGCATCGCCTGTTCGGCGTAGTTCAACTGGAGGGTATCCTGCCAGCCAGGGAAGTACGGGTCGCGGCCGTGCGCAAGGATCGTCTGTCCACCGCCCGGCAGATCGACGCGGCAGTAGTTGTGAGGACTCCGGTTCAAATCCGATTCCGTGCCGCGGACATAGAACTCGGGGTGCTCGCCGACCCAGTGATGGTCGAGAGCGGTGTGGTTCGGGACCAGGTCCACCATCAGCCGCAGGCCGCGCTGGTGAAGCCGTTCCCGCAGGCGCGCCAGCGCGGCGTCGCCACCGAGCGAGCGGTCCACGGTGTAGGCGGAAATGGAAAAGCAGGAGCCGCAGACGTCGCGCTCCTGGAAGTCGGCGAGCGCCCGGCGATATTCGGCCATCAGGGCCGGGTCGGCCAGCGCAGCCTCGCGGCCTTTTTCGCCGGTCTGCCAGACGCCCAAGAACCAGACCCAATCGAAGCCCTGGGCCGCAATGCGGTCGAGATCCGCGTCCGCCACTTGGTCGAGCGTGCCGCCGTTCAGCCACGCCCGGGTATTCACCTGATAAAGGGAGGGGAACCTGGGGTTGGACATACTAACGCCCAACCCCAGTATGCAGGATTGCCGCTCAGCGGTGGAAGCCGCGGAATCCGCCGAATCCGCCGAATCCGCCCCAGCCCCGGTAGAATCCCCCGCCCCAGCCGAAGTAGAGGCTCGGGCCGTACCAGTAAGGGTAGCCCCAGCCGTAGGAATAGGGGTAATACCCGTAAGGCGGATACCCGTAAGGCGAGGCGTAATAGTAGGACGGCGCAGCCCCCGGCCCCGCCGTCCTATACTGCATCCTCTGCCCATAATCCGCCTGCGTGACCGGCTGGAAGGCGTCCGGCGCGGCAATCGTCGAAATCGTGACCGGCGCCTGGAGCCGGAACGTCAGCGGCATCTCCGGATAAACCACGGTAGGCCTCCCGCGAGTCAACAGGACGCCGACGGTCGAAGCCACGGCGCCAGCGCCCGCGCCCACTCCGGCGCCGAACCCGCCAGCCGCCGCAGCACCGATCCCCGCGCCCACGGCAGTGGTTGTCCCAATGGCGGCCGCATCGCGGCCCACCGACGTATCGCCTCGCCGCTCCACCAACTGCGTCTTCACCGGGACCTGCCGGCCGTCAACCAGACTCAGTTCGGTCAGCTCCAGGCCCAGCCGCGACACACCCTTCGCGCGCCCCGCCTTCACAGCCTCGCTAACCGCGCCGCCCACCATCTGGCCGCGGCGAGCCACCACGATTCCATCGACGATCAGCGGCTGCGCCAGAGTCGCTGCGAAGAAATCGCCCGGTTGGTTGTGATCGCTCGATAGCGGTTGATCCACCCGTATGGTGATCCACGAGCCGGCCGGCAACGTCAGTTTCTCAGGGAGCGGCGCTGCCATCTGCGGTGGCGCCTGCGGACCCGATCCGAACCTGCGCCAGCCCGTCGAGGGTGGCGGCGCAGGCGGAGGGGCCTGCTGCATATCCTGCGTCGCCGCTTGCGGAGGCGCCTCCTGCATGTCGGCAGGATTAGTCTCCGGCGCGCCCGGCGCGCTCACTTCCGGTTGACCCGGCTGGTTCGCCGCACCGGCCTCCTGCGCAAATATCGGCGTAGCCGCCGTAAGCGACAACGCCGCGAGCAATACCACAATCTTACGTTGGTTAAACATAGCTGACTGCCTCACGGCAACTCTTATTGCAGGTTCGTTGCCATCAGCTAACCACCGTAAAATCAATAAGCTGCGGGAGCTTAACATGGCCGCGTGCCACCACCCTGGTTGTTTTCGGCCACCGCCCGCGGCGTTACCAGGTGTAGTGCACCGTGTAGTGGATCACGGCCTCGCCGCCCGCCTCGATCACCGGCCGGAACTCCACTGTGCGCGCGTCGGTTTTAGCGTAATCGAGCGACTTCGCCGTAATATCCCACTGCATCCAGCGATATAAGTGCTCCACCACGCGAACCTCGACCGGCTCGCTCTTGTGGTTGCGCACCTTGATCTCGAAAGACTCGTCAGCCCCGCGGCCCTGATTGTCGACCCTATAGTTGGTCTGGCGGCGCTCGCCGACGATGTCGAACGCGTTGCCGGTGTAGAGGCGCACGGTCTCGTCTTTGGGGGTGTGGTCCACCGCGTCTTCGCCGATGAACTCGTTCCGCCCGTCCACGTCCCGCCGGTAGATCTTGACCTTGCCTTTTGGCAGCGGCATCCCCAGGTGCGATTTCTCCGAGTTCTTGAACTCCAGCATCACCCAGACCTTCGGATTCGACTGCGTACCGTACTCCGCATTGTTGCGAATGTTGTTGTAATCCCATCCGCGATACCGGTCGTCCACCTTGAGCCCATCGTAGATGTAGACGCGGTTGGCCGGAACGTTGTTGGCCCGCACGAATTCCACCTGCTTCACCTCGCGGTCCAGCACCGTGGTGGGCCGCTCCAGCGTGTACAGGTGGTATTCCTCGAACGCGCGCTCGGTGACGGCCGGTGCGGCCCCGCCGACCATCAGGTTGGCCCCGTCGGCCATGAAGGAGGCCCTATACGGGCCGCCCCCAGGCGCCCGTGCCACGTCGCCCGCCATGAGCTTGACGCTGGCATTCTCGAAATCCTTGCCGCTCATGTTCTCGAGCGTGACCCATCCCACGATGTCGAAGCTGTCGCCTTTTCCGGCAGCCACCGCGTTGTAGTTCGCCTCCCACCGCATTCCTCCGGTGAGATACGAAAACTCCACCTCGTGCCGCCCGGCATCGCCGGACCACAGGCGCCACAGCAGCGTCGGCTTGAGAAACTCTTTCGGATCGAGCGAATCGAAAATCGGCTTGCCGGGAAGGCCGAACTTGATTTTGCCATCGATCTCCACGATCGGCTGTCCGCCGCCCTCCGGGTTCGAATAAACCTGCTGCGCGTATTGATACTGCGCGCCGAACTGCTGGAACGCGGCAGTGTGCGGCACATAGCCGCTGCGCAGAATTCTCCCCTTCACGATCCTGGTGGTGCCGTTCTCCGAGATTTCGAAGTCCAACAGTTTGCCCTCGGACTTGCTCAGCAGCAGCCCCTCGCTGAGCGGGTCGCTTTCGTAGTTCTGCTCCAGAATCCGTATGGAATCCGGCAGGCGCAGGTCGCGCAGGATCACCGATTCCGGCTCCAGGTGCGCCGTGATCTCGGTCACGCGGATTTCGTTCTCGCCCTTTGCCAGCTCCAGCGTTCGCGTCTCCTTGACGGCCGCGAAGTTCTGGTTGTAGATGGTGAGCTGAGTTTGCGCAAACACCGCGCCCGCCACGAACGGCGCGGCCAGTAGCAGAGTTCTCATGATGCCCGCGAGTGTATCACTTCGGGTTGGCGGGCCGCTCGCCTTGATACGCCCGCCTCGCGAGCGGTATGATTTTGGTATGACCAGGGCAAAGATCGCGATCAGTCTGCCCAAGGATCAGCTTGTGAGGGTCCACCGGGAGGTTCGCGCCGGACGAGCCGATTCGGTCTCGGGTTACATTTCCCGGGCCCTGGCGGAACACGAGAGGCGCGAGTCTCTCCAGGGACTGCTGCGCGATCTGATCGAACAGTATGGTAAACCGGCCGCTGAGGACGTCAAATGGGCAGAACGCGCACTCGCACCGCGGCGGGGATAGTCCTGGATGCCGGCGCGTTGATCGCCTTGGATCGCGGCGACAAGCGCATGATCGCTTTGCTCCATGGGGCATTAGCTCAAGGCAGGGCTTTCCGAGTGCCTGCAGGCGTCGTGGGACAGGCCTGGCGCGACGGCCGTGTTCAGGTTGCCTTAGCGCGGTTCTTGCGGAGCCAGGAAGTGGAGATTGTCCCCCTGGATGAGCAGCTTGCCCGTTCCTGTGGAGAACTCTGCGCCGCCGCCAACTCGCAGGATGTTATCGACGCTTCGGTGGTGATCGTTGCCAGGGAGCGGAAAGACCTCATCGTTACAAGCGATGCGAAGGACCTGCGGCGTCTGGACCACGCAGCCCGGATTATTCCTGTCTGATGCCTTATGGCAGGAAGACGAACCGCGCGCCTTGTTCGGCCGAACTCCAGACCGCTTCTACGTCCCGCAACGGAACGGGTTTGATGTCGATCTTCAGTTGTGATTTCTCCGCGAACTGAAGGAAATCAGCTGCCGCCTTCAAGAGCTCGCTGATGGATGCGCTCCCGAACCCACTGCCGAGGAGTTCGATAGCCGAGCCGCGTAGTACCGCAGCCGGAAGTTGGATGGTCTTGCCCGCAGTGTCGCCCACTTGGACGAATCGAACGCGCGACACGGCTTGCGGCTTGGATTTCGCGATCGCCTCGAGCGTGGCTTCCGCCGGCAAGCCCCAGACATAGTCAAGCACAACATCGATTCCTGCTTTCGTCCATTCGCTCTGGATCGCAGATACAACCGACTCACGGTCCTGATCGAGCGGCACAATCGCATCGGCCCCCAATTCCGCGACGCGCTCCAATTTCTTCCGATTCCGGCCGGCAGCCACCACCCGCCGGGCACCCATATGCTTCGCGATCTGTATCGCAAGTTGACCGGCAACGCCTGTCCCGCCCAGAACAAGCAGACTCTCTCCGGCCATAAATCCGGCACGTTTCGTGAGTGCGACCCAGGAGGACATACCGGGGTTTACGATTGCTGCAACCGTCGCGGAGTCGAGGCCCTTGGGCAGCTCAATGCACATGCTGCGCGTCGTTACGGCACGCTCCGAGAACGTTCCAAAGGGAGGCCGCGACATGCCGAAATACACTCGCGTACCATCCTGCCGGCGTGCCACCCCATCCACACCAGGGATAAAGGGCAGCGCCTCCGTGCTACGGTAATGCGAACCGCTCGCTAGCGCTTTCACGACGGGATGCAGCCCTGCGGCAATCACATAGAGAAGAACCTCGCCCTCGGTCGCCTCTGGCTCGGAGAAAGCTGCGTACCTGGGCGGCGCATCGAAAGAATGAACGACAGCGGCATTCATGGGCACCCCCTATTTCTCCACCTTGTAGATGGTGAGCCCGGAGAGCAGCTTGGGATAAAAGTCCGTCGATTTCTGCGGCATCACGCCCCCGGCGAACGCGATGCGCGCAACGTCGCCGATCGGGGTCGGCTCCAGCAGGAACGCCGCCTGTGCCGAGCCTCGCCGCACTTCATCGATAGCCGGCTCCGCGCCGCGCACGTAGCGGATGTTCTTCTCCTCGCGCACGGCTTCCTCGCCGATGCCGAGCGCGCCACCGAGCAGCCGCTCGTGCAGCACTGGAACGTCGAGTTCGCCCTCGCCGCGCTTGGCTTCGTAGACGTAGAGTGGCTCCGCGCCCGCGAGCGCCACCCCGATCCTCACCCGCCCCACGTGCGGCTCCCCCCACAGCCTTCGCAGCGCGGCTAGGTCACCCACCGGTCGGAGGCCGGCCGCGCCGATCAGCGCCTGCGCGTCGAAATCCGCCAGCCCGCTCACCAGCCGGTGCGTCGCCAGGATCTTCAACCCTCGCGAGTGCATGTTGACGAAGGTCATCATCACGCGACGGGCGTCGGCGAGGCCGGGGTTCTCATTCCGGAACGCGAGAGCGGTCTCGTACCGGTGGTGCCCGTCGGCGATCAGCAGCTTCTTCGCCGCCATCGCGCGCGCGATCGCCGCAATGCGCTCCGGGTTCGCGATCTTCCATAGGCGATGCACGGTCTGATACTCGTCGGTGACCGTTGCCGCCGGGGCGTCCGTGGAGGCTTCATCGAGGATTCGGTCGATTTCGCCCTCCGGATCCGGATACAGCATGAAAAGCTGGCCGGCGTGCGCATGTGTGTGCCGCAGCAGTTCCAGGCGGTCCTTCTTCGGCCCGGAGAGCGTCTGCTCGTGCCGCGAGACGACGCCTTCCGAGTAGTCCTCAACCGCGCCGAGGCCGATGAACCCCTTCCGCACCAGCCGCTCGCCCGTATCGGGAACCGAGAAATCCTTGAAGTACGCAAACAGCGCGGGCTCGGCCTCTTTCGCCAGGACGCCGCGCGCGATCCAGTCCTTCAAATATGCCGCCGCGCGCGTGTACACGTTCTCGGCCGCGGAATCCGAGTCGAACCGCTCGCCCAGAATCACCCGCACCAGGTTGTAAGGGCTGAGCGAGAGGTACCGCGCCCGCATCCACGGCGTAATCTTGTCATAGGGCTGCGTCACCAGCGCGTCGAGCGGCCCGGCACTGTCGGAGTAGCGGTACGGCTGGAACGGGAAGATCTGAGCCATAGGAAACTATCAGGATAACCCGCCGGGGCGCGTCCGGCTTAGGCCGCGCCATATGTGCTAGACTAGCCGCTTCCGAGGGAACCTCGCTCTATGTCTGTCCAGATTCTTCTGTACGGCAAGCTGTTGGGTATAGAAGAATTCGTGTGTTCATCGCCGTACGGCTCCGCGAACGAGGTCAGCTTGCTGGCCGGCCGTGCGCATTGGATCGCGCTGCTCAGCGAAATCCTGCCGCGCGCCTTGCTGGCGGAACTCGGCTTGGCCCGCGTGCTGCTGGGCTCGAGCGGCGGCGGCCAATTCATCCTGGTTCTGCCCGATGAAGCCCGGACTGCGGCGGAGGCGTTCTTCGGCGCCGCCAGCCAGGAGATGGAGCGGATGAGCGGTGGCTGCCTCCGCCTGGCCTGTTCAGTTACCGAAAACCTCGGCGATTGGAGCGTGGTCCGCAAGCGCCTGTTCGAAGCCATGCGGCGCAAGCTGGACATACTTCCCGGCTTGGGACCCGGCGCCTTCGTTCCCTTCGACGCGGAGCGGACCGCCTCGCCGGACGATTATTTCCAGTCCTTGGCGGAGAGCCTCTGGCAGGCGGAAACCGTGGGTTGGAATCCGGACGCCCCGGCGCGCATCGTGCCCGGCTCTGGAAAGCACACCTGGGGCCTGGTGCCGAACCGCGGCATCGACGAAATCCCGATGGCCCGCCACGCCGCGCCGAGCGAGGATGGCCGCCGCCCCGCCAGCCTTCCGACGCTCGCCTCGCGCGCCGACGGCCGCCGCACCTGGGGCGTGCTCCGCGCCGATGTCCACAGTTTTCGCATTCGCCTGCGCCGCGCCCAAACCATCGAGGAACACATCCGCCTCTCGGTGATGTACAAGCAGTTCTTCGCCGGTGAGTTGGAGGTGCTGTGCTCGCAGCCGGAGTTCTGGCGAAAGGTCACCGTTCTTTACTCGGGCGGCGACGATTTTGCCGTCTACGGCGCCTGGGACGCATTGATCCCCCTGGCGCGCGAAATGCAGCGGCTCTTCCACCGCTTCACCGAAGAGAACCTCAAGGATTTCCCCGGCCCCGAGGGCAAGACCATGTCCGCCGCCCTGGCCCTGGCGCCGGAGCCGCGGCGCTCCTCACTGGCCTCCATCGCCGAGCTGGCCGGCAACCGCCTGGAGCAGGCCAAGGACATCGACAAGGACTGCATCTCCATCCTGGGCCGCGTGCTCGAGTGGCGCCATTTGGCCGACGCCGCCGACCTCAAGGAAACCCTGGCGCGCATGGTGCCCGAGCTCGGCTCCTCCAGCCAGTTCCTGAGCGAGCTCACGTCGTTCTATCACAAGGGCGGCCAAACCTGGTCGCACGGCGCTGAACAGCGCTTCGACCGGCCGTGGCGCTTCCAGCGGCGGCTGAACCGCGTGGTGGCCGGCGCCAAGGACCGGGAATTGCAGAAACTCCGCGCCCACCTCGCGAATGAGATGATGGGCAGAGGCGCTGCGCAGGTCAAACTGCGGCCAGCCGGACTGGTGGCGCTCGAATGGGCGAGACTATCGACCGAGGTCTAACGTATGGCTGATGTTCAGCAGGAACCTAAGAATCGCGAAAGCCGGCCGCCCCGGGAAAGCCGGCCACCGCGCGAAGGCGGTCCCCGAGAGGGTGGGCGCTCCGGCGGTCCCCGCGAGGGTGGACGTGGCGACGACCGTAGGGGCGACCGCGGCGGCGACCGGGGCCGTTTCGAAGGCCCGCCGGAGATCGATATCGACAAGCTCATCTCCGACCCGCTCTACCTGGACAACCAGGCCCACGGCGTCGTGAGCCGCATGCGCGATATGGACTCCGGCACCAAGAGCCAGCTCCGGCGTCTTTACAACGCCGTGCGCCGCGCCTGCCGCGCTCCCGAAAACGAGCGCCAGCAGCAGTTCGTCATGCTCCGCGCGCGCCTGGCCTACACCATCGCCCGCCACTCCTTGCGCAGCCTGGACACGCTCGAAAAGCTGTTGCTCCAGGTCACGCGCAAGAACGACCAGCGCGGATACCAGCGGTTCCGCGACCTTTTCGAGGCCATCGTCGCCTACAACGAATAGCGAGGAAGAATGAGCGCGCACACTGCCGATACCGAACTACGATTGATCGGAAAACTGATTCTCGAAGGCGACCTTTATTGCGAGACCGGCCTGCACATCGGCGCCGGAAAGGGCTCGCTCGAAATCGGCGGAGCCGACAACCCCGTGATCAAGGACGCCTTCGGCCGGCCTTACGTCCCCGGCAGTTCGCTGCGGGGCAAGCTGCGTTCGCTGCTCGAACAGTCCTCTGGCGCGGCGGTTCCCGCGGAGCTGGTCTACCTCTCGAAGCGCAAGGGCCAGGAAGTTCGCATCCACCAGAGCGACCGCCCGGACGACGAGATCTGCCTGCTGTTCGGCCGCAATCCCGGCCGGCTGGAACGCCTTGGCGGCGACGCCCTGGAGAGTTCCACGGCCACGCCCGCGCGCCTCACCGTCTACGACGCCCCGCTCGATCCGGAGAGCATCACGCCGCAGATGCGCGAGAACCTGGACGACGAGCTGACCGAAGTCAAGAGTGAGAACGCCATCGACCGCATCACCTCGCAGGCCAACCCGCGCACCTTGGAGCGCGTTCCGGCCGGCGCCCGGTTCAAGGTGCGGGTGGTTCTCGACATTCTCTGCGAAGAGGATAAAGCGCTGGTCGCGAAGCTGGTGGAAGCGCTCCGCCTGCTTGAGGACGACGCCCTGGGCGGCGGCGGCTCGCGGGGCAGCGGCCGCATCCGCTTCGCGAATCTGAAGCTCACCTGGCGCGGCCGCGGCTTCTATTCCGCCGGAGCGCCGGAGGCGGAGCTGATCGCCGGCGCCGGCCTGGCCGCGTTGCAGCAGCTCGCCGCCGACGGCCTTGCCGCCAAGCTCTCCGAGTAGCCGATGAATCCGGCGTTTGTGGTTCGCTTCCGCCCGGACGGGCCCTGGCGTATCGGCGTGGATTCGGGCGCGCGCGACCGCGTTCACCGCATCTTTCACAGCGACGCCCTGTTCTCCGCTGTGTCGCACGCCATGCTGCGCCTGGGCCGCCTGGAGGAATGGCTCGCGGCCACCGCCACTGCCAGCGGCGAGCCGGCCGTCCGCCTCAGCTCGCTGTTCCCGTTTCTCGAGGAGATTCAGTTCGTGCCGCCGCCGCGCAGCCTGTGGCCGCCGCCGCCATCTCCCAAAGTGCGCTGGCGCAACGCGCGCTTCGTTCCGCTCTCGCTGGTGCGGGATCTGGTGGCCGAAAAGCCGCTCCACGACGGCCGCTGGTTCCTCGATGGCGACTCGGGATGCCTGATGCCGAACGATCCGCGCGACCGCTCCGGTCCTTTTCGCGTCGCGCTGCGCTCGCACGCGGCCGTGGATCGCTTGAGCGGATCCGCCGTCGAGGTCCACCGCACGGCGTGCCTCGAATTCGCCCCCGGCGCTGGATTGTGGGGCGTCGTGAGTTTCGCGGACGAAGGCGCCGAGGCGCGCTGGTCGGCGCCGGTCCAGGCCGCGCTCCGCGTGCTGGCCGATACGGGCTTCGGCGGCGAGCGTTCGCTCGGTTGGGGCCGCTCCGCACAGCCCGAGTTCATTGCGGGCTCGCTTCCGGATTTGATCGTGCCCGAGCCGTCACGCGCGCCCCTTCCGCCCGCTCCGCCGCCTCAGGCCGCCGTACACGCGCCGACCGCTCTCGAACTTCTCCGCTCGTACAAGCTGGCCGCGAGCGAACCCGAACTGCTCGCCGAATCCGAACCAGCCGCGCCTGCGCCGGAAGAGTTCGCGCCCGAGCGGGCCGCCGAATCCACAGCAGTGCCGCCCGCCGAATCCGCATCTGAAACCGAGCCGGCAGCCGAGCCCGCACCCGAAACCGAGCCCGCACCCGTGCCGCCCGCCGAGCCCGCAGCAGTGCCCGCCAAGACCACAGCCGAGCCGCTCGCGGAATCCGCATCCGAAACCGAGCCCGCATCCGAACCTTCAGCCGAGCCCGCAGCCGAGACCGCCGCCGAGCCCGCACCCGAGCCAACCACCGCGCTCGAACCCGAACCTGCACCAGCCGCGGAAGCGGAGCCCGAGCCGTTGCCGTCTCCCGCGCCCAAGCCTGCCTCGGCGCCCGTGCCCAAGCCGCGCACCGAGACCGGCTACTGGCTCCTCTCGATGTTCAGCCCGGCTCCCGGCGACGCCGTCGATTGGCAGCGCGGCTCCTACACGCTGGCCGAGCGCGGAGGCCGCATCGACAGCCCCGCCCGCGCCGGCGACACCAAGAAGATCCTGCGCATGGTGGAAGAGGGCAGCGTACTCGTGGCGCCTTCCGCGCCGCGCGGCGCCGCTCCCGACGTAGCCCCCGAAGGCTTCCCGCACCCGGTCTTTCGTTGCGGCTTCGCGCTGGCCGTGGCCATCCCCGTCCGAGGTGATCGATGAAGTACCGGCTGACCTGCCTCACCCCCCTGCTGGTCGGCGACGGCCAGAAGCTCTCGCCCATCGACTACATGGTCTGGAAGGACCAGGTCAACGTGCTCGATCAGCGGCGCATCTTCCGCTTGCTGGCGAAAGGGCCGCGCCTGGAGGGCTACCTCCAGCAGCTCATGCGCGCCGACAAACTGGACTTCGCCTCTTGGGGCGGCTTTGCGCAGAACTTCGCCGACCGCCGCGTCCCCTTCGAACACCCGTCGGCCGCGGCCTATTGGGCGCGTTCGAGCGGCGAAACGCTGCACATCCCAACGTTCTTCTCTGGCCCGGCCGGTCCGTACCTGCCCGGCAGCGCACTCAAAGGCGCACTCCGCACCGGCATGTTGTTCGCCGGCTGGCACGCCTCACGTCCGAACCTGGAGCGGCTGCAAGGTGGCGACCGTCTGCCTCGCCATCCCGGCGAAGAGGCCGAGGAGCAGGCGCTCGGCTCCGGCGGCTCGAACTTCATGCGCGCCGTCTCCGTCACGGATTCCACGCCCATTCCGGTCTCGGCCTTGCGCCTCTACCTGCTGCGCGTCTCGACGCTGGTGCAGAAGGGCGCGGGCCACTACGAATTGGGCTGGAAGCAGGCGCCGCGCGGAACGGTTTCCGGCGCCAGGCCCGAAGACGGCACGCCGATGTTCGCCGAGATGGTGGAACCCGGAACGGTGATCGAGGGCCTCTGGCGCGAGAACGCGTTCCTGGCGCAGCCTGAGATCGCGCGCATGTTGCATTGGCGCGGGCCGGTCAATGCCGCGCGCCTGTTCGCCGCCGCCAACGATTGCGCCGAGCGCCTGCTCGCGATCCACAAACAATACGCCGTCTGGACCGGCCTCGCCGTCCTTCAGCACAGCCTCGAAGTATTAGAGCAGTGGGTCGCCCACGTTCGCGCAACGGGCGCCGGATGCGTCCTCTCGCTCGGCTGGGGCAGCGGCCTGCTGGCCAAAACCGGCTGGCTCGAAACCGAAGACGCAGCCTACCGCCAGGTCCTCCGCCAGATCCCGCTCTTCGCCCGCGCCGTCGAATCCGGCCTGCCGTTCCCCAAGACCCGCCGGGTCGTCTTCCTCCAGAACCAGCCCGCAGCGCTGCCGGGTTGGGCTGTGCTCGAAGTCGGGTAGGGCGCGGCCCTCACTTCCCTTCGCTCGCCTCTTCCGGCCAGTTGTCCGGATGCGGCGGGGGCTTGAACTCGTCCGTGCTGAAGATGCGTGGCGGCTCTCCGGGCGGCGCCACTTTCAGCACCAGCGCAACCTGAAAGCGGGGCCCTTGGAAGTACGACACCCGTATCCGGTGTATGCCGCCGGTGAGGCGAAGGCTGCCGGTCCGCTCTTCGGGCTCATGCTGGCGGTCATTGTCGATAATCAGTTGGTCGTCCAGGTAGAGCCGGGCGCCGTCGTCGGACGTCAGCACCCACGTGTAAAGCCCCGGCTTGTCGATCCAGAACCTGCCGCTGTAATCGATCGCGAACCATTCGAAGCGTTCGGTTACACCGGGAAAGCCCCTGCGAAAATCCTGCGGCGGAATGTCCAGCGAAGACGTATAAATGGAGCCGACCGGTTTCAGCGCCTGAAAATCGGGGAGGCGGCGCGTGCTGTGCGGGATGTAATAGATGATGCCGCGCAGGCCCCCCGGAATTACCACCGTGGTTCCGAAAGTAGGCGTCGATTGAGCGCCCAGCGCCAGCGCTAATAAGGCCGCGGACATCGGCACGAACCCGAGCTTAGCACAACAAGCCCGCCGGCCTATTGACAAGACCTCGCGGCGTGCGCGATAAGTGCTTATTCACGATGACTCAGCTCGCTCAACCTTACTATGTGCTCAAAGCCAGGCCGGCCCCCAGCCTGCTCAGCGTCGTCGTACCGATTTATAACGAGGAAGAAGTGATCCCCCTGCTGCTCGAGCGGCTGGAGAAAACGCTCGCGGCGGCGGGACCCGCGTGGGAAGTGATTCTGGTCAACGATGGCAGCTCCGATCACACCATCGAGTTGCTCTTAGCGGCCGCCCAGCGCGACGCCCGGTTCAAAGTGATTTCGTTGGCGCGGAATTTCGGCCATCAGCTCGCCGCCACGGCCGGGCTGGACGCGGCCCGCGGGGATGCCGTCGTTCTGATCGATGCGGACTTGCAGGATCCGCCCGAAGTCATCCCCGCCATGCTCGCGAAGTACCGCGAGGGCTACGACGTGGTGTATGCCCAGCGTGTGGCGCGGCGCGGCGAGACTTGGTTCAAGCGGCTCACCGCCTGGGGCTTCTATCGCATCATGCGGCTCCTGGTCTCCCCCGGCCTGCCGGCCGACGTGGGCGATTTCCGGCTGATGTCCCGCCGCTGCCTGGACGCGCTAAACGCCATGCGGGAAACGCACCGGTTCCTGCGTGGGATGGTGGCCTGGGTGGGCTTTCCGCAGACGGCAGTTCCGGTGGTCAGGAGCGAGCGCGCGGCGGGGAAATCCAAATACCCATTGCGCAAGATGCTGCGATTCGCCTGGACCGCAGCCGTTTCGTTCTCGCCGGTTCCGCTGCGCATCGCGTTCATCCTGGGTGTGCTGCTGTTCTCCGTAGGCGTCATCTACGCCGGCTGGGCCATCGTGCAGCTCATGATGGGCGTGAAGCTGGTGCGGGGATGGACGTCGCTCATCCTGATCAACTGCCTGAGCTCCGGCGCGATCATGATCGGCATCGGCGTGCTGGGCGAGTATGTCGCCAGGATCTACGAGCACGTCAAGGCGCGGCCTCTGTATCTGGTGGAGCGGTCGAGCATCGAAGACGGCGAAGCTGAGCCCCCGGCGACTACGCCATCGCATTAGTTAGTTTCGAGTATTGGCGAAACTCCGGCCTCGGGTTATTCTTGAGACGCTAAGGGGCTCGAATTGTGTCCGCCCCGGGGTTTGGTGGAGGGGTCTATGCCGTCTCGCGGGCTGGGCAGGTGGGTGGCCGCTGGCTTCCTGCTTCTCATCCTGAACAGCGCCTATATCTGGGCATTCGCGTCGCCCACCGTTTTCTACATGGGCAACGTGTTGCTCCACGTCGTATTGGGCGTGGCGGTGGCGGCGGCTGCGGCGGTGCGGATGCGAGGCCGATGGCGGCAGGCGCCTGTCGAAGCGATCGGCGCGTTTGCACTCGTTCTGGGGCTGGGGCTCTTCCTGACCGTCGCCGGCGCGACCCGCAATCACGATTGGGCGCTCTGGGGCCACGTCGCGGCGGCAATGGCCGGACTGCTCTTACTGGCGCGGCGACGGCCAGTCTTCTACGCGGCGCTGACGCTGCTTGCCCTCGCGCCGCTCGCATCGCACGCCTGGCGGCTTGCCTTTCCCGATCTCAACGACCGCATCGTGAATCCCCCCAACGCGCCGCTATCGATGGCCGGCGAGGGCGGCGGCCCGAGTTCGCCGTTCTTTCCGTCCTCGGCGAAGACCAACGTGGGCGGCATCATCCCTTCGAACTTCTTTATGGATTCCGAGAAATGCGGCGAGTGTCACAAGGACATCTACGCGCAGTGGAAGAGTTCCATGCACCACTTCGCGAGCTTCAACAACCAGTTCTATCGAAAGGCCGTCGAATATATGCAGAGCGTGGTGGGCACCAGGCCGAGTAAGTGGTGCGCCGGATGCCACGATCACGCCGTGTTCTTCAACGGCCGGTTCGACAAGCCGATCGAGCCGCAGATCGATACGCCGGAGGCGCAGGCCGGCCTGGGATGCACTTCGTGCCACTCCATCGTGCACGTCGCCGGCACCATGGGGAACGGAGACTTCACCATCGAATATCCGCCGCTGCACAAGCTTGCCAGCAGCCGCAACCCGGTGATTCAGGCGCTCGATCATTTCCTGACTTATCTCGATCCCGAGCCGCACCGGCGCACGTTCCTGAAACCGTTCATGAAGAACCAGCCGGCGGAGTTCTGCTCGGCGTGTCACAAGGTGCACCTGGACGTGCCGGTGAACGGTTACCGCTGGGTGCGCGGGTTCAACGATTACGACAACTGGCAGGCCAGCGGAGTCTCCGGGCAGGGCGCGCGCTCGTTCTACTATCCGCCGCAGCCGAGGACATGCGTCAACTGTCATATGCCGCTGGTGGCGTCGCGGGACCCCGGCAACATCGACGGGAAGATCCATTCGCACCGTTTCCCCGCCGCCAATACGGCGGTCTCGTACGCCAACCAGGACGAAGCGCAGTTGAAGGCCGAAGAGTCGTTTCTGACTTCGGGTTTCATCACGGTGGACATCTTCGCCGCCGCGCCGGAGCAGCGTACGGCCGCGCCCATGTTGCGGCGCACGGGCGAGGGACCGCGCCTCAGTTCGACCTTCGCGGTAGGCGAAGAAGCCGAGCAGACCGGGCTGGCCGTCCTTCGCGACGTGGGGCAAATCACCGCGCCCCTCGACGAGGCAACTACGAAATTCCAGCCGGGGACCACGGTGCGAGTAGACGTTGTGGTGCGGACTCGGGCGATCGGCCATTTCTTCCCGGCCGGCACGGTGGACGCCTTCGACGTCTGGCTGGAGCTCCAGGCGAAGGACGCCGCAGGCAGAATCGTTTTCTGGAGCGGCATGGTGGAGGATGGCGGGCGCGGGCCGGTCGAGCGCGGCGCGCATTTCTACAAGAGCTTCCAGATCGATGGCGACGGCAACCCCATCGACAAGCGCAACGCGTGGCAGGCTCGGGGCACGCTCTACGTGCGGCTGATTCCGCCCGGCGCCGCGGATGTGGCGCACTTCCGCGTTCAGATTCCGCCGGACGCGAAGGGCCCCATCACGCTGACCGCGCGGTTGAACCACCGCAAGTTCTCGCACTATTACACCCAGTTCGCCTACGCCGGCGTCCCGCGGCCGGGGCCGGTGAACCCGGCTTTCGACGACCGCGAGTGGACCTTCGAAAAAGCAAACGTGCCGTTGAATGTTTCGGGGCGGATCAAAGGGGAGATCCCCAACCTGCCGATCACCGTGCTGGCCCGCGCCGAGGCGCGGCTGGAGTTGGGCGACTCGAAGACTCCGCCGGTGTGGCAGCCGCTCGTGCGGCGCCAGGACCGGGAGCGCTGGAACGACTGGGGCATCGGTCTGCTGCTACAAGGCGACCTGAAGGGCGCCGAATACGCGTTCCAGAAAGTGACCGAGGCGCAGCCGGAATACGCCGACGGCTGGCTGAACGTGGCGCGCGCGCTGATACAGGAGGGAGAGACCGACGCGGCGAAGCCGTATCTCGCGCGGGCGCTTGCGATCGATCCACACCTGGGCCGTATTCATTACTTCCAGGCGCTGGCCGAAAAGGCCGATGGCGACTACGACGGCGCGCTCAAATCCCTGCGGACCGCAGCCGCCGAGTATCCGCGCGACCGCGTGGTGCTCGATCAAATCGGGCGAATTCTGTTCTTGAAGCGCGATTATGCCGGAGCCGTGCAAGCGCTCGATCGCGCGCTGGCCGTCGATCCCGAGGACTTGCAGGCGCACTACAACCTGATGCTCGCGCGGCGCGGGCTGGGAGATCTGGAGGGCGCGGCCAGGGAGGAAACTCTGTTCAAGCGATTCAAGGCCGACGAAGCGTCGCAATCGCTGACCGCCAAGCCGCGCTTGCTGAGTCCCGAGGACAACAACGAGCTCGAGCCGATCCACGAGCACGAGAGCGTGCCATTGGGTGTGGCGCGATGAGGACCGCAATTGCGATCCTGGCGGCCGTCGCGGCGATTCTGCTGGCCTCCGCTCCCCAGGCGACGCCGGTGCACTTCACCGACGTCACCGCGCAGGCGGGCATCAAGTTCGTCCACAACGCCGGGAAGGCCGGGAATAAGTGGCTGCCGGAAACGATGGGCGCGGGCTGCGCTTTTTTCGACGCCGATGGCGACGGCTGGCCGGATATTCTGCTGATCAACGGCAAGGACTGGACCCCGCACGGGCGGCGCACCACGGCAGCGCTCTACCGCAACAACCGCGACGGCAGCTTCACCGACATCACTCGCGGCAGCGGTCTCGATATCGAGATTTACGGCCTCGGCGTTGCGGTGGGCGACTACGATAACGACGGGCGGGAGGACGTCTATATCACGGCCCTCGACGGCGACCACCTGTTTCACAACGAAGGCGGCGGCAAGTTCCGGGACGTCACGCGCGAATCGGGAATCCACAATGCCGGATTCGGTTCGAGCGCGGTCTGGTTCGATTACGATCGCGACGGCAAGCTGGACCTTTTCGTCGCGAACTACGTCAAGTGGAGCCCCAAGGGCGACCTGTGGTGCGCACTCGACGGCGCCACCAAGTCCTATTGCACGCCCGGCGCGTATAAGGGATCCTCGTCGAAGCTGTATCATAACCTCGGCAACGGTAAGTTCGAAGACGTAACTGAGAAGGCGGGGCTGTACGATCCTTCGAGTAAGTCGCTGGGCGCGGCCGTGATCGACTATGACAACGACGGCTGGCCGGACCTCTTCGTGGCCAACGACACCGAGCCGAACAAGCTCTACCACAACAACCGGAACGGCACGTTCACCGAAGTCGGCATGAAGTCGGGCGTTGCCTACAGCGAGGATGGCGTAGCGCGCGGTGCGATGGGCGTGGATGCGGCGGACTACGACCACAGCGGGCGCACGCACTTACTGGTGGGCAACTTCTCGAACCAGATGCTGGGCCTATATCACAACGAGGGCAACGGGCTGTTTGTGGATGAGGCGCCGCGTTCGGCTGTGGGCCGGGCGAGCCTGCTCTCGCTGACCTTCGGCTGCTTCTTTTTCGATTTCGACCTGGACGGCTGGCCCGATATCTTTGCGGCGAACGGACACATCGACGAGGAAGTCGGGCGCGTGCAGCCGCGCATCGCATACCGCGAATCGCCGCTGCTGTTTCGCAACGCCGGCGGCGGCCGGTTCCAGGACGTTTCGCGGTCGGTGGGTGCGGATTTCGCGCGGCCCATGGTGGCGCGCGGGGCCGCGTACGCCGATTACGACCGCGACGGCGACCTCGATATCCTCATCAGCACCAACAACGGTCCGGCGCGCCTGCTGCGCAACGATGGCGGCAACCGCAACCACTGGCTGTCGCTGAAGCTGGTGGGAACGCGCTCGAATCGCGACGCCATCGGCGCGGTGGTGCGCCTGGAAAGCGCTTCGGGGCGGCAGACCCAGACGGTGCACAGCGGATCGAGTTACTGCTCGCAGAGCGACCTGACTCTGACCTTCGGCCTGGGCCGCGACCCTGACGCGACCGCGATCGAGATCGCATGGCCAAGCGGGGCGACCCAGCGCGTGTCCCCACTGGCCGCGAACCAATTCGTAACCATTCAGGAGGGCCGCGGCGTCCTACGGCAAGGGAGGTAAACGTGAGAGTTCTCATGTTCCTGGCCCTGGCGTCGTCCTGCCTGGCTGCGGACCCCGCCGCCCAAATCGGTCGCATCATGGAAGCGCGGGCTCGCCAGGGCCAGTTCAGCGGGGCGGTGCTGGTGGCCGAGCGCGGGCAGGTCATCTATCAACACGCCTTCGGGTTTGCGAATTTGGAGTGGCGCATTCCGAACGACATAGCCACGAAGTTCGAGATCGGTTCGATGACCAAGCAGTTCACGGCCCTGCTGGTCCTACGGCTTGTCAACGAAGGACGTCTCCGGCTCGACGGGCCGCTGTCCACTTACTTGCCTTACTACCGCAAGGACACCGGCGACCGCGTAACGATTCACCATCTTCTTTCTCATACCTCGGGCATCCCGAATTTCCTCGCGATCCCAGGATTCCTCGACGGCCCGGATAGCCGCACAAAGTACCGTCCCGAAGACTTCGCCCGCAGGTTCTGCAGCGGCGATCTCCATTTCGACCCGGGCAGTAAGTTCGAATACAGTAACTCGAATTACTTCCTGCTCGGCGCTGTTTTGGAGCGAGTCACCGGCACGACCTACGAGCAACTCCTCGGCGAGCGGATCTTCTCGCCGCTCGGCATGAAGGATTCCGGTTACACGCACACTGACGAAGTAATCCCTCGTCGCGCGTCAGGATATGAACGCACGCACGATGGCCTTCGCAATGCCCGTTTCTATGACATGTCCATCCCCTTCGCGGCCGGCGCGCTGTTTTCCACCGTCGGAGATCTGGCCCTTTGGGACCGCGCCCTCTACACGGAGAAGCTGCTGCCGGCGCCACTTCGGGATCTCCTCTTCAAACCGAACCTGGAGAGCTACGGTTACGGCTGGGCCATCTTAGTCCCCAAACCCGGCTTGCCGTTCGCCGGCGAGCCCATCGACATGCACGGAGGCGCGATCTTCGGATTTCAGTCGCTCATCGAGCGCATACCGAGCCAGCAGGATCTCATTGTTCTATTGGACAACACAGAGTCTCCCAAGCTGTTGGACATCGCCCTCGACATCCGCGGCGCGCTCGCTCGCGGCCAGTGAGCGTCCTCTCCCGCTGGTCTACACCTTCTTCGCGAAACACACTAAGTGGCCGCCAGGCTCACGGACCACGATTTCGCGCATGCCGTAAAAGGTTGTGCGTTCCGCGAGCGCGATCTCGCAGCCTGCCACGCGTTTGAGGATGTCCTCGAAGTCCTCCACTTCGATGAACAGGAAGGAGGGGGTAGCCGGCCCCGCAGGCATCAGGTTCGGCGCGTCCTTCTTCACGCTTTGCCAGGTCTGCAGCATAACTTCCGCGCCGTCCTTAACCAGGATGACGAAGCCAAGGCGGTTGCCCTCGGGAACCTCAACGATCCTTGCGAAACCGAGACGATCCACCCAGAAAGGTAGGGATTTTTCTACCTCATCGACAGACAGAACGGGAGTGAGCTTCATAAGTCGATCCTAACTGGAGGTAGGCGCTGGAGTCTTGTACAAAACGGTCATGCGCGAATTCCGAGGGAGCCGATCCGGTGAACTCGCGGAAGTCGCGTATCAGGTGGGCCTGGTCCGAGTAGCCGCATTCAGCCGCCACTTGCGCCCAGCCCAGCCGCGCGGCCAGGGCGGTGGCCCGTCGAAACCGCAGCACCCGGCACAGGCGCTTGGGCGAGAGGCCGGTCTCCTCGATCGAGCGCCGGCGGAACTGGCGAGGGCTCAGGCGCGCTTGCAACGCGACCCAATCGAGGTCGATGGCGCCCGCCGCCGCAGCCATGGCTGTAATGGCGCGGTGCACGGAATCGAAACCGCGCTCGGGCCTGGGCAGCGAACGGGCGAGATGCGAAAGGCGCGCCGCCGCCGTAGCCGGTTCCTCCAATTGGCACTGTAGCCGACGCCCGCCAGCGCCCCACAGGTCCTCAAGCGGCGTCCATCGGTCCACCAGCTCCCTCGCCACGCCGCCCAGAAAAAAGCCGGCCATCCCGGGACGGAACCGGATGCCGATGACCTCTGTGTTGGGCGCAAGAACCGGCCTCTGCATAACCGTCATGGTGCCGACCACGCGCAGACCGCCCTCCGGCCAGAAGACGATATCGATGCAGCCATCCGGCGGAACGGGGTAAGAGGTAGCGGTCCGGGACGTGCCGCCGCGCCAGAAACACTCGGCGAAAGCACCGAGCGGACCCGCGCCGAACTCCTCATAGAGGGAACTCTCCATTCGCCGCTGGCCACACAATAGCACGGCCGGATGCCTCCTTTCTCGCGATTGTCACGAAGCTGCAATCCACCCGAAACACACGTTGGCTAAACTGGCCACTCTATGAGACTCCCGCAGAACCGCGTGCCGGGCCGAATCCTGGCCCTTCTCTTTTTCATCGCTGCCGCACTTCTGGCGCAGTTTGAAAGCGCCGAAGTCCTCGGCACGGTGCACGACGCCTCAGGCGCTGTGGTCCTCAAAGCCGCCGTTACCCTGGTCAACCAGGACACCGGCGTTCAGGCAAAAGCCTTCACCGACGACAACGGCAACTATGACTTCTTCAACGTCAAGGTCGGCCGCTACACCGTAACCGTCGAGCACGCCGGCTTCGAGAGGGTATCGAGCCCGGACGTCATCGTGGCGGTTAATGCCCGTCAGCGTGTCGATCTGGCGATGCAGGTGGGCGCGGTCACCGAAACTGTGGAAGTGAAGGGCGCGGCGTCGGTGCTCGATACCGATTCGAGCGAGCACGGCCAGGTGATTGAGTCGAAACAGATCGTCGAGTTGCCGCTCAACGGCCGCAACTACGCCGATCTGGCGCTGCTCTCCACCAATACCGTTAAGTCGCCGATGTCGATTTCCTTCTCGCCGAGCGGCACGCCGCGCGAGGCCGCGTTCAACGTGAACGGGATGCGCAGCACCTACAACAATTTCCTCCTGGACGGTCTGGACAACAACGCTTACGGGACCAGCAACCAGGGCTACTCGTCCCAGGTGGTGCAAGCGTCGCCCGACGCCATAGCCGAGTTCAAGGTGATTGTCAACAACTTCAGCGCCGAATACGGACGCGTCGGCGGCGCAGTGGTCAACGCGGCAATGAAATCGGGAACCAACGAGATTCATGGCACGGCGTACGAGTTTCTGCGCAACACGGATTTGAACGCGGTCGGCTTTCAGTTCAACCCGGCCGTCTTCCTGAAGCCGACCCTGCAGCGCAATCAATTCGGCACCACCATCGGCGGGCCGGCCGTTAAGAACCGGCTTTTCTGGTTCACCGACTATGAAGGCTACCGCCAGTTACAAAACTATCTCAATTTCGATTCGATCCCGACCATGACCGACCGCGTGGGGAACCTTCCGGTGACCGTCGTCGATCCTCTCACCGGGACGGTTTATCCCGCCCACACGCAGATCCCGATCGCGCAGTTGAACCCCTTCGCGGCCGCCGCCCTCGGCAATCTGCCTCCCATCAACAATGGCGCCAGCCGCTCCAATAACGACGAGGCGCTCCTGCTCATTCGGGATTACAGCGACAAATTCGACGCCAAACTGGACGGTCAGATCAACGACAAGATGTCTGCGTTTTTGCGCTTCAGCCAGCGCAAGGACTTGCAGTATTATGAGCCGGACCTTTCCGGACCTTCCGGAGGCGACGGCAACGGCTACATCCACGTCATCGATCAGAACGCCTCGGCCGGTTACACCTGGACGATTTCGCCTCAGTCGCTTCTCGATGCCCGGTTCGGCTTCACGCACTTGCTCGCCGGCAAGGAACCTCCGTATGTGGGCGGCCCAAGCCTCGAATCCCTGTACGGATTTCAGGGTCTGCCGACAACGTCGAATCTCACTGGCGGCCTCAATACGCAGACCATCAGCGGATTCTCCACCTCCCTCGGCCGCCAGACCAGCAACCCTCAGTTCCAGAATCCGACCTCCTTCGATCCGAAGCTGAACTACTCGCGAATTATCGGCCGTCACTCACTCAAGACGGGTTTCGAGCTTTCCATCATCCGCACCGAAGTTCTGGACGTGAACCCGCTGTACGGCCAGGACACTTACAACGGCCAGTTCAGCAAACCTACCTGTGCGCAGTTGGGCCAGGCTGCCGGTTGCACGGTCCCCTCCGACGCCACCAGTTACAATCTCGCGGATTTTATCTTCGGAACGCCGAGCAGTGTCAATCTTGGAAATAACTTCGTTTCCAATCTTCGTCAGCACGTCTACGGGACTTACGTCCAGGATGACTGGCGGGTAACCTCGACGCTGACTCTCAACCTCGGGCTGAGGTGGGAGTTCGCAACGCCGCTTGTGGACCGCGACAACAACTGGTCTAACTTCGATCCGGCTACCGGCACAATGATTCGCGCCACTGCGGGCAGCCTCTATAGCCGGGCGCTGGTGACTCCGGATTATACCGACTGGCAGCCCAGATTGGGCTTCGCGTATAACTTCGCGCCCAATTGGGTGGCGCGCGGCGGATACGGAATCAGTTACGACTTCTTCAATCGCGTCGGAAGCGCGATCGAGGGCATCAACGCTCCGGAGGCCATTTTCGGCGTGCTCAGCCAGACCATGCCGCAGGGCGGCCCGGCGCCATCCGGCTTCCTGACCACGCTGAACAGCTTTGGCACCGGCATCGACAATCCCGCGAATTTCAAACCCGCAACCGCCAACGTCGATTACATCCCCGCTAACACCAAATGGCCTTACATCGAGAACTGGTTCCTGTCGGTGCAACGACAGCTCACGAACACAACGGTGGTCGAGGTCGCCTACAACGGGAATCACAGTCTCCGCCTGCCGATCATCGCCGATCTCAACCAGGCGGCGCCGAATCAGGCGGGCCAGTCGCTGCCCTACACTGCGCGTGCGCCCTATCCGAATTACGGCCCCATCACCTGGGTAGATCCCGCCGGTAACGATCATTACAACGGTCTCTCGGCGCGCGTAGACCATAGTTTCGGCGGAGGCTTGTACTTCCTCAACTCGTTCACGTGGGGATCTGCCATCGGCAACTCGGAACAGGCGCTGGAGTATTTCGCCGGCTATGTCGAAGCGAATCCACAGAACATCAACAACCTTGCTGCGGAAGCCGGACCTTCCAGCTTCGACGTAAAGTTCAACAACGTCACCAGCATTGTTTACGAGCTTCCGTTCGGCAAAGGGCGCAAGTGGGCCGCCAACATCAATCCCGTGGCCGATGCCGTGCTGGGCGGGTGGGAAGTCAACACCATCAACACCGCGCATACTGGCCAGCCGCTCAATGTGTATTACACGCCGTCCACGGCCAACGGCGTCAGCGGACTCTCGAACGATTACCGCGGAGAGCCGTTCTTGAGGCCGGACTCTACCGGCACACTGGTCAGCCAGACCACCGCGCAGATGGTCAACAACTATTTCGGCGGCGTTACTTTCACCGTTCCTCCGGCCACTGATCCGTTCGGCACCGTCAGCCGCAATGCCTTCCGCGCGCCCAGTTTCGAGCAGTTGGACCTGTCCGTGAACAAGACCATCCCCATCCGGGAATCGGTCCGGCTTCAGCTTCGCTCGGAGTTCTTCAACGTTTTGAACCATACCAACTTCGGCATCCCGACGACGAACTTGAGCTCGACGGCGTTCGGCACCATACGCTCCACTTACCCGGCCCGGCAGATCCAGTTCGCTTTGAAGCTGCTGTTCTAAGGGCCGCCGCTCTCCCGCCTTGGGCGCTGCGCCGCAATCCAGCAGTTCGCCGGCTTCGCGGCGCGGCGCGCCCATGCCAGAATGGGAGGGTGACCGGTCATCAGACACGACAGAAATTCCTGGACTTCTTCGCGGAGCGCGGGCATCGGATCGTTCGCAGTTCCTCGCTCGTTCCAGCCGACGATCCGACGCTCCTGTTCACCAACGCCGGCATGAACCAGTTCAAGGATGTTTTCCTGGGGCGCGAGAAGCGCGAATACAACCGGGCCACGTCGTCGCAGAAGTGCGTGCGGGCGGGCGGCAAGCACAACGATCTCGAAAACGTCGGCTTCACGCGCCGCCATCACACCTTCTTCGAGATGCTGGGGAATTTTTCCTTCGGCGACTATTTCAAGAGCGACGCCATCGACTTTGCCTGGGAGCTGGTGACCAAACAGTACGGCCTGCCCAAGGACCGCCTCTACGTCACCGTTTTCCGCGACGACGACGAAGCCGAGGAGCTGTGGCAGAAGGTGGCCGGCGTGCCGCGCGACCGCATCTTCCGCCAGGACGAAAAGGATAATTTCTGGCAGATGGGCGAGACCGGCCCGTGCGGCCCTTGCTCCGAGCTGCATTACGACCTGGGCCCCGAAGGCTCGGACACGCCCGGCGAAGACGACCATTTCCCGAGTGAATCCGGCCGCTACGTCGAAATCTGGAACCTGGTGTTCATGCAGTACGACCGCGACGCGAGCGGCCGCCTGACGCCCCTGCCCCGCCCGTCGATCGATACCGGAATGGGACTCGAGCGCGTCGCGGCGGTGCTCCAGGGGAAGCTCTCGAACTACGACACGGACCTGATTTGCCCCGTCATTCATCGCGCGGCCGACTTGTTCCGGGTGCGCTACGGCGAGGATCCGAAGGTGGACACAGCCCTGCGCATCGTGGCCGATCACAGCCGCGCCGCCGAGTTTCTGATCCACGATGGCGTGCGCCCCGCGAACGACGGCCGCGGCTATGTGCTGCGCAAAATCATGCGCCGCGGCATGAGGTACGCCCGCCGCATCGGGGTCCAGGAGCCGTTCCTCTACCAGCTCACCGCCTTCGTGGCCGAGCTGATGAAACCGGCCTACCCGGAGCTGATGGAGAGCGTGCAGCGAGTGTCGCGCGTGGTGCGAGACGAGGAGCACCGCTACGCCACCACCTTCGAAGTGGCCGAGCGCATCTTTCACGACGAGGTCAAGGGCACCCAGGGAACGCTCGCCGGCAGCGTTGCTTTCAAGCTCTACGACACCTACGGGCTGCCCCTCGAAGAGCAGCAGGAGATGGCGCGCGAGTACGGCCTCTCCGTCGATGCCGAGGGTTTCCACGCGGAGATGCAGAAGCAGCGCGACCGTGCGCGGGCAAGTTGGAAGGGCGCGGAAAGGGCTGCCGTCGCTCCCGTCTACCAGAGTTTGCTGGCTGAGGGCCGCACGCAGTTTCTGGGCTACGAAACGCTCCAGGCAGAGGCGCGCGTGCGAGCGATTGTGGTGGGACAGGAGCGGGCCGGGGAGATCGGTCCCGGAGAGAGCGCCGAAATCGTGCTCGACCGGACGCCGTTCTACGCCGAAGCGGGCGGCCAGGTCGGCGATAAGGGCGCGCTCTATTCCGCCTCGGGCGAGCGGCTCGCGGAAGTCGAAGACACCTACGCGCCGGTCCCTGGGCTGACCGTTCACAAGGTGGTGACGCTGGCCCGGCTGCGGCTCGGCGTCGAAATCCGCGCCCAGGTGGCCGAGGGCGTGCGGCGCTCCACCATGCGGAATCATACGGCCACGCACCTGCTCCACGCCGCGCTGCGCGCCGTGCTCGGCACTCACGTCAAGCAGGCCGGCTCGGTTGTGGACCCCTCGCGCCTGCGGTTCGATTTCACTCACTATGCCGCCATGGACGCCGTCGAGATGGCCGAAGTCGAGCGTCTGATGACGGAACAGGTTTTGGCGGATCGCCCGGTCCAGACCACGGTCATGGAGCTCGATCAGGCGCTCTCTACCGGCGCCATGGCGCTGTTCGGCGAGAAGTACGGGGAGCAGGTGCGCGTCGTGCAGGTGCCGGGCTTCAGCAAGGAGCTGTGCGGCGGCACGCACGTCGGACGCACGGGCGAGATCGGCCTCTGCAAGATCGTTTCCGAAGGCAGCATCTCCTCCGGCGTGCGGCGAATTGAAGCCGTCACCGGCGAGGGCGCGCTGGCGCGCTTCGAGGAGGCCGTCGGGTCGCTCCGCCGTGTTGCGGAGATGATGCGCGTTCCGGAGACCGAGCTGGTGGAACAGGTGGAAAAGGCGCTCGATCAGCGGCGCGCGCTCGAACGGCAGGTCGATCAGCTCAAGGCCAAGGTCGCGCAGGCGCAGTTGAGCGGCCTCGAGCAGCAGGCGCGGATCGTGAATGGCGTTCGCGTGCTCGCGCACCGCGTGGATGGCCTCGATCGCCAGCAGATGCGCGCTCTCGCCGATTCGCTGCGCAACAAGTGGCAGAGCGCCGTCATCGTGCTGGCGTCGGCCGAGGATTCGAGCGTGGCCATCGTCTCAGCCGTCACCAAAGACCTCACCGGAAAAGTTCATGCCGGCAAGCTCGCGGGCGCGGTAGCGCAGGCCGTGGGCGGCAAAGGCGGCGGACGCCCCGACATGGCCGAAGCGGGCGGCAAAGATCCTTCCAAACTCGCCGCGGCCCTCGATGCCGCCTACGCGAGCGTGGAAGGGATGCTGTAGCGCTACAATTCAAGATCGCCGATGCCCCGAATCTCCGTCTTGCTCTGCACCGACACCGTCGGAGAAGATGCCGGCACGGAGCGCCACGTCGCCGAAGTCATCGCGCGGCTCGATCGAACCGGCTTCGACCCGCATCTCTGCTGTCTCCAGGACAGCCCGCGCCTCGGCGAGATGGCCCGCTACTGCGCCGCTCGCGTCTTTCCCGTCGTCAGCGTCTGGCGGCCGAACGGTCTGCGCCAGATCCTGGCCCTTCGCCGCTACATCGATGAGCACGCCATCGACATCGTGCACACGTTCGCACCAAAGGCGAGCATCGTGGGCGTCCTGGCCGCCAAAGGATCGCGTGCCAGGGCGGTCGTCACCAGCCGGCGCAACATGGGCTATTGGTACACCGCCTGGTATCGCCGCCTGTTTCGTTATTTGGACCGGCACACCACCCGCGTGCTCGCCAATTCCGAGCGTGTGAAGCAAGTGACCGTCCAGGCCGAGCAGCTGTCGCCAGCGAAAGTGGACGTTCTCTATAACGGTGTTGACCTGGAACGCTACACGCCCGGCCCCGCCAACCGCGCGCAGACGGCCGTTGTCGGCGTCGTGGCCAATTACCGCCCGGTTAAGGATCTGCCTTTGTTCCTGCGAGCGGCGCGCCTCGTTGCGGCCGAAGTTCCCGAAGCGGCGTTTCTTCTGGTGGGCCAGGGCCCTCTGCGCGAAGATCTCGGCCGCCTTGCGGAGGAGCTGGGCATCTCCGGCCGGGTGACCTTTACGGACGGAGGCGGCGATGTGCCCGGCCACCTGCGCCGTATGTCCGTCTCCTGTCTTTCCTCCGCGAGCGAGGGATTCTCCAACGCAATCCTCGAGTCCATGGCGGCCGGCCTTCCCGTGGTCGCTACCGACGTGGGCGGCAACGCCGAAGCGATCGAGGACGGCGTAACCGGCCATCTCGTGCGAGATCGCACCCCGGAGGCCTTCGCGCGGCCCATCGTCGAGCTCCTGCGGAGTCGTGCCCGTCTGGATGAAATGGGACACCGCGCTCTCGAACGGTGCCGCGAGCGCTTCGAGATCGGCGGCGCAGTGCGGCGGCTTGAGAATTACTATCGGGCGCTCTGCCAGAGGTAAGCGAACCTATTCCTGGATCACCTGCACCAGCTTGCCTTGCGCGCTGCGCGGAATCTCGTCCATCCACGTCAGCTTCACCGGTGTCCCGGCCAATAGGTGGCTCAGTTTCGCGCGCAACTCAGCCTCGCGCGACTCCGGCATTCCGTCACCCGCCAGAGAGATCCAGATCTCGCCGCTCCTCTTGCACACCACCTGGAACTGCCTCACTTCGCGAAACTCCTTGAAAAGGTGGTTCCAGTAAATGTTGTTGATCGTCCGGCCGTCGGCGAGCGTGAGGAGCCCCGCGCGCCGCCCGCAGATTTCCCGCAGCGCGCCCACGCCGGATTCCGTCCGGTGCGCGGCGTCGTAGATTCCCATGTCCTCGATGTCATAGCGGAGGAACGGCGTGCCCCGGCACACGGTGCTGGTCCACACCAGCCGGCCCATCGTTCCCGGCTCCGCGGGTTTGCCGCGATCGTCCAGAACCTCCAGGAAAAGCCACGGCCGCAGCGCGTGCAGAGGACCGCCCAACTCGAACTGGCAGGCCATCGTGGAAAGTTCGCGGCCCCCGTAGCGGTTCAGAAGCCCAGCGCCGAAGGCCTGCTCGAAGATACGGACTTGCTCGGGAAACAACATTTCCCCGCCGCTCCACGCGGTGCGCACGCTGCCGGCTGGCAGCTCAATCCCCCGTTCCACCACGGCCCGCGCAACGAATTCGAGCATCGAGGTAAAGCCGTACACCGCCACCGGCCGTTTGGCGCGGATGAGGCCCACGACGCGGTCCACCGTAGTCTCGTTCAATTGGTAGCCGTCCACCAGGTACTCGCCCAGCAGCCACACCAGGCGCCGAACGCTGCGGTTGGCGGTCTGCTGTCCAATATCCCGCTCGGAGCCCCACACAATCACCACCGGCATTCCGGGCCGCCAGCCCATGCGGATCCGCGTGTATGCGTTGCCCGCGATGGAGGACTTCTGCGCCAGCACGTCGTGGAAGAACTGCGTCGGCTCGCCGGTCGATCCGCCAGTGGCATTGACCTTTCCCTGTAGGCCGAACCGGTCGCGAATCTCCGCCGCGGGAAAGCGCTCGCGCAGCGTCTGCTTGGTGGTGATGGGAAGGCTCCCCCAGACGCGCCACAGGTCTTCGGGATCCGTGATGCGCGCCGTGTCCTTCCACTCCGGCAGCGCATCAGCCCGATTGCCGAAGTACCGGATCTGCGCGAGCAGGCGCTGGCCCATTTCGCGGCGTTGCGCACCCGGGTCCAGGGACGGAAAAACTTCCAGGTCCGTCCAGGGCCGCGCATTTCGCGCCAGGAACCTGCGCCACCAAATCCGGCTCGCCAGCGTCTTCAACATCGAACTCAAATCGTACCGCAACGGCAGAGCGTCGCCACACTTTATAATTCAAGGCTGATGCCAACGCGCCCAGATCCGATCAAGGTCCTGGCCTTCATGGAGGCGCGTCGGGCGGCCGGCCCTGCGCGCAACCTGATCGAATTCGCCGTCCGCGCGCGCCACCCCGAAGAGGATCTGCCGGCAGTCGATCTCTCCATCGCCACCTACCGGCGAGGCGACGACTCCCTCGCGTTCATCGATGCCATCCGCGCCGCCCGCCTCGAATCCGGCATCATCCGCGAGCGCCGGCGCTTCGACCCGGGCGTGTTGCCGCAGATGCGCGACCTGGTGGCCCGCCTCAGGCCTGATATTCTCCAGACCCACAACGTGAAGTCGCACTTTCTGATGCGCCGTCTCGGAGTGTGGCGCAAGATCCCCTGGGTGGCGTTCCAGCACGGATACACCGCGACAGACCTCAAGGACCGCTTGTACAATCAGCTCGACCGCTGGTCCTTGCGGCGCGCAGACCGGCTCGTCTGCGTCTGCCGCGCCTTTGCCGAGCGGCACGAGCGCTGGGGTGTGCCGGCCTCGCGCATCGTGGTTCAGCACAATCCAGTCGAGCCGTTCGTTACCCCCATGCCTGAGGAGATCGAACCCGTGCGGATGGAGCTTGGCCTCTCCGAGGGCGAGTTTCTAGTGGTCGCGGTGGGTCGCCTTTCGTACGAGAAGGGGCACCGCGATCTGCTCGAAGCGGCCGCCATTCTGCGCGAACGCGAGCCGCACAGGGCCATCCGTTTCGTCATCGTAGGGGATGGCCCGGAGCGCGCCGCGCTCGAGCGGCGGTCGCGGGCGCTTGGATTGCAAGGCACGGCGATCTTCGTGGGCTACCAGCCGAACGTGCGCCCTTATTACGCCCTGGCCGACGTCGTCGCGCTGCCCTCGCACACGGAGGGTTCGCCCAACGTGGTTCTGGAGGCGCTGGCCGCCCAGGTCGCTGTGGCGGCGACGCGCGTGGGCGGCGTCCCGGAGATCGTCACCGACGGCGAAACAGGCCTGCTCACCGAGCCACAGAACCCGGCCGCCATGGCCGAAGCGCTGTCCCGGCTGATGGCCGATCCCGACCTGCGCCACCGCCTCGCCGCGGCGGGTAAGGAACTGGTGACCGCCAACCATTCGCTTCTGGGACACCGCCGCGCGCTGGTGAGCCTCTACGCCGAGCTTCTCAGCAGCCGCAAGCCAGCGCCCGCAATCCCCGCCAGCGGCGTGCATCCCACCAGGCCTGGCAGGAAGTAGGGCAGCCGCCAGTCGCCCGCCGTAACGAAGCGGCTGAACACCCGCCTCGCGCCCTTCGAATCTCCCCAATAGCCCAGCACCGCCGCCGTCTTCGCAGCCCGAGCCGCATAGAACCGCCGCAGCAGCGGCAACAGCTCCGCTGGACAAGCCGAGGCCACCTCGTCCGGGTCCAATAGAAACGGCTCCACGGGGCGGGCGAGCCGGTAATTCGAGCTCAGTGAGGATGCCTCCCGATGAAATTCCGCCAGCGGCCGCATCTCGAAGCGGACCCGTTCGTTCAGCAGAACCTTGAGCCACAGCAGCGCGTCCTCGGCATAACGGCAGCCGTCCTTTTCGTAGAAACCGCCCCAGCGCCGCACCACATCGAGACGAGCCAGCGTCGAGCACGGCGACATGTACGCCAGCATGTTGACCAGTGCGCCGGCGGGCGTGGACGGCGTGACCCGATGAACGCCTTCCGCGATTCCGCGCCGCCGCCACAGGTCCTCGGTTGACGCGCCGCGCGGAAAGTCCAGATATCCCGAGGTGACCGAGGCCACCGGCTCGCCGCCCGCCTCCATCAGGCGCACGCCCGTCTCCAGGTATTCGGGCAGCCAGGCGTCGTCCGCGTCCAGGAACGCGATCAGTTCCCTGCCGGCTTCCGCGATTCCGCGATTTCGAGCCGCGCCCGGACCCCCGTTCGCCTGCCTCACCACTCGAAAGCGTGGATCGGCAAACCCCTCTGCGATCTCCCCGCCGCCGTCCGTCGAGCCGTCATCGACCACGATCGCCTCGAAGCCGCCGAAGCTCTGCCGCGCGATGGAATCGAGCGCCCGCGCGACCGTCGCAGCCTTGTTGTAGAGCGGAACGACAACCGAAACGCGCATGGGCCGAGCCATCATGGGGCCGTCCTGCAGGCGTGCTCCCGGTAAACCAGGCCGCAGAGCAATACCGGCGTGTACCCAGCCACCACCAAAATTCCCAGCCACGGCGAATCGGTCAGCAGCAGCAGGTAGGGTACCGGCGTGAGCAGCAGCATCGCCCACTCTCGCAAAGGGGCCGGCAGCGGCTCTTCAAGCCCGAACAGCAAGGCGGGAAGGAGCAGCAGGCAGTCGTAGGAGTACCCATGGTGGCCCGTCCACAGCCCCACGGCCAGCGCCAGCGCCGCCCCGGTCGCGAGCGGCAGCCTGCGGCACAAATAGTAAGTCGCTCCCAGCGCCGCCAGCGCGAGCGGAACTTCGACGCCCATCCCCAAGTGAATCGGGTGAATCGAATGCAGCAGGCCGCGCAGATTCGGCATCCTGTCCAGGCCAGGATCGAAATCGGGAAGGGACGTCAGCGCCAGGTACCGTGCCGGCCACCCCACTCCTTCGACCGCCGCCGAAGCAAGCAGGAGAAACGCGCCGCCCGTCATCGCGCCCGCCAGCGCCCTCCAGTTCCGCCGCGCCACCAGCAGGACGGGAAGCGCAATCGCCAGGTGCGGCTTGCTCGCGCAAAGCGAAAGGACCAGGCCCGCCGCGAAATCGCGTTCCCGTACCAGCAACCGCAGCCCCAGCGCGACGAAGAACAGGAAGAACATCGAGTCCTGCCCGAAAGCCAGGCACATCGCCGCCGGAGTACACCACGCCATCGCCGCCCAAACCCATGTCCGCCTCTTCAGCGGCCAGAGAAGCGGGAAAGCCGCCCAGACGGCCAGGCTCAAGCCGAACCACACCACTCGGGCAGTGTCGTAGGGCAACGCGGTCAACGGCTTGAACGCGGCTGCAAACACCGGCATCCGGATGAAGGGTGTCCGATTCCCTCCGTGCGGTCGTTCCAGGTTCTGCACGGCGTCCCAATCGTACAGGTGGCCGGTTCCAACCAGCTTCCCCGCCGCATAATACTGGTTGAAGTCGGCGCTCCAACTCCCCGAGTTCGCGAGTGCCAGGAACACGTTTGCGGACACTCCGGCAAGCACCAGGACAACCACCACAAAGATGCGCCAGTTCTTCGACATCGGCGGAGCCAGAATCATAGCACAGAGGCGGCTGCGGGCTACGCGACGCGCTATTCTGAAATCAAGCGCGGACCCCTATGCTATTGGCTGATAACATGCTTCAAATAAAGACTCCAGCAGCGGACGACTTGAATCCCCGCGAGACCGCGGAGTGGGTGGAAGCCTTCGACCAGATCCTCGACGAGTCGGGGCCCGATCGCGCTTCCTTCCTTCTGGACCGTCTGACCGGCCGCGCCCGAGCCGCCGGCGCCGCGCCGCGTTACGCCGTCAACACGCCCTACGTAAACACGATTCCGGTCGAAGAGGAGGAGCCGTTTCCCGGCGACCGCGCCCTGGAGCGCCGCCTCAAGAGCCTGATCCGCTGGAACGCGCTGGCCATGGTGGTGCGCGCCAACAAGTACGATCCCGGCATCGGCGGCCACATTTCAAGCTATGCGTCGCTGGCGACGCTGGTCGAAGTCGGGTTCAATCACTTCTTCCGCGCCTCTTACGGCAGCGAGCCGGGCGACCTGGTGTATCTCCAGGGCCACTCGGCGCCGGGCTACTACGCGCGCGCCTATCTCGAAGGCCGCCTCACCGACGAGCACCTCCGCAATTTCCGGCACGAGCTGCGGGATCGCCCCGGCCTTTCTTCCTATCCCCATCCCTGGCTGATGCCCGAATTCTGGCAATTCCCCACGGTCTCCATGGGTCTGGGCCCCATCAACGCCATCTACCAGGCGCGTTTCATGCGCCACCTGGAGAACCGCGGTCTGCTCGCGCCCAGTCCCCGCAAAGTCTGGGCTTTCCTGGGCGACGGCGAAACCGACGAGCCCGAATCCACCGGCGCCATTCGCATCGCTGCCAACGAGAAGCTCGACAACCTCATCTTCGTCGTCAACTGCAACCTGCAGCGGCTCGACGGGCCGGTGCGCGGCAACGGCAAGATGATTCAAGAACTCGAGGCCATCTTCGCCGGCGCAAAGTGGAATGTCATCAAAGTCGTCTGGGGCTCCGATTGGGACCCGCTGCTCGCTCGCGACAAGACCGGCCTCCTGGTCAAGCGCATGGGCGAGTGCCTCGATGGCGACTACCAGACCTTCGTCGCCCGCGGCGGCGCCTACATCCGTAAGGAATTCTTCGGCAAGTACCCGGAGCTGCTCGACCTGGTGGCTCACCTCACCGACGATCAGCTCGCCCGTCTCCGCCGCGGCGGCCACGATCCCGAAAAGGTCTACAACGCCTACAAGCGCGCCGTCGAAAATAAGGACGGCCCGACGGTGATTCTCGCCAAGACCATCAAGGGCTACGGCCTCGGCGAGGCGGGCGAAGGCCGCAACGTCACCCACCAGCAGAAGAAGCTGAACGAGCAGGAGATGGAGTACTTCTGCCAGCGCTTCGAAATCCCCATCACGCCGGAGAGGATTCACGAAATCGCGTTCTACCGCCCGCCTGAGGACGCCCCGGAGATCGAGTATCTGCACGCGCGGCGCCGCGAGCTGGGCGGATACCTGCCCGAGCGTAAAGTGCGGCCCATCGACATGGAGACCCCGCCGCTCGATTACTTCGCCGAGACGCTGACCGGCTCGCAAGGCCGCGAAGTCTCCACCACCATGGCCTTCGTCCGCGTGATGACGCTGATGCTGCGCCACCCCAAAATCGGCCAGTACGTGGTGCCCATCATCCCGGATGAGGCGCGGACCTTCGGCATGGAATCGCTGTTCCGGCAAATCGGCATCTATGCCAGCCAGGGCCAGCTCTATCATCCGGTGGACCAGGAGATGTTCCTTTACTACCGCGAGTCGAAGAACGGGCAGATTCTCGAAGAGGGAATCACCGAGGCTGGGTCTATGGCGTCCTTCACCGCGGCCGGCACTGCCTACAGCAACTTCGGCCTGCCGATGATCCCGCTCTACACCTACTATTCGATGTTCGGCCTCCAGCGCATGGGCGATCTGATCTGGGCGTTCAGCGATTCCCGCGGCAAAGGATTTCTGGTGGGCGCGACCGCAGGCCGCACCACCCTCGCCGGCGAGGGCTTGCAACACCAGGACGGTCACAGCCACCTGCTGATGAGCGTCCTGCCCACCTGCGTGGCCTACGATCCGGCTTACGCTTACGAGATCGCCGTCATCGTCCAGGACGGCATGCGGCGCATGTACCAGGAGAACGAGGACGTCTTCTATTACATGACCGTCTACAACGAGAACTACGCTCAGCCGCCCATGCCCGAGGGCGCTGTCGAAGGCATCCTGAAAGGCATCTACCGGTTCAAACCGGCCGAAGGCGGCAGCCCGGCGGTCCAGCTTCTCGGCAGCGGCCCCATGCTGAACGAGGCCCTCAAGGCCCAGCAAATCCTGGCGGAGAAGTACGCCATCGCGGCGGACGTCTGGAGCGTCACCAGCTACAGCGAGCTGCGGCGCGAGGCTCTGGGCATCGATCGCTGGAACCGGCTGCACCCGGCCCAGCCAGCGCGCCAACCCTACATCCGGCAAGTGCTCGATGGGACCGTGGGACCGGTCGTTGCGTCATCGGATTATATGAAGGCCATCGCCGACCAGATCGCGCCGTGGCTTGACGGCCGCCTCGTAACGCTCGGAACCGACGGTTTCGGCCGCAGCGAGAATCGCGAGCACCTGCGCGATTTCTTCGAGGTGAGCGCCAAGCACATCGCCGGCGCCGCCCTGGCCCGTCTGGCCCGCGACGGCAAGTTCGACGCCGCCCGCGCCGCACAGGCGCTCCTTGACCTGGGCGTCAATCCCGAAATCCCCGAGCCCGCCCGCCGCTAGCCGTACCGGGCGGTTGCCCCCCGCTTTCCGGCGAACACTCCCGCCCCTGATGTACCATTGTTCTTCATAATTTTTCTGGCCGACTAACCATGAAGAGCTTCAGGGAAAGGCCTCATGTATTGTGGTTCGGTCTCGCTGCCCTGCTTTTGGCGGCTGAGGCCCTCACATTCTTTGAGATCTGGACGAGTTTCGCCGAAAACGAACGATGGTCCATTCACACCCACCAGGTTCTGGAACAGCTAGAGGCCTCACTCTCGCAGGTGAAGGATGCCGAGACCGGCCAGAGAGGATATCTGCTCACCGGCCAGGATGCGTACCTGGAGCCTTATGACGCGGCCCTCCGGTCAATTCCGGCCAGCTTGGACCGGCTGAGCGGGCTGACCGCCGACAACCCGCGGCAACAATCGCGGGTCCAGGCGCTGCGGTCGCTCGTTGGCGGCAAACTCGCCGAGCTGAATCGGATCATCGATCTGCGGCGGACTCGCGGCGCCGCCGACGCCCTCGCGGCCGTAGCCACCGGCCGTGGCAAGCAGATCATGGACCGCATCCGGACCGTCATGGAGGCCATGAAGGCCGAGGAGATGGCCCTCCTGGAACAGAGGAACCAAAGCCGGCGTCTCATGGCCAGAGCCATGGTGCTCGTGATGTCCATCGGGGCGGCCCTTCTGCTTCTGGTGCTTCTGGTCGGGATGCGGACGGTCGGCCGCAGCACAGCCGATCGCGCCCGCGCGGAAGCCGCCGAAAAGAGACAGCGGGAATGGCTCGAGGTCACGCTGGTGAGCGTCGGGGACGGCGTCATTGCGACCGACGCGCAGGGCCGCATCACGCTGCTCAACCCGGTCGCCGCCCAGCTCACCGGTTGGCCGGTCGAAGAGGCGCAAGGCCAGCCTGTCGAAAAGGTATTCGATATCCGGAACGAGGATACCGGGAAAGCGGTGGACAACCCGGCGTTGCGTGCAATCCGCGACCGCCGCGTAGTCGGGCTGACCAATCACACCATCCTCGTTTCCCGAGACGGCAAGCGCATCCCGCTCGACGACAGCGGCGCTCCCATCCTCGATGCTTCCGGGAACATAATCGGCGCGGTGCTGATCTTTCGAGACAGCAGTGAGAAGAAGGCCCGCGAGGCCGAACTGCGCCGCCGCGACCGCCTGCTCTCCTTCAGCCGCGACGCAGTCATCGTCACCGACGCCCAGCGGCGCATTCAGTCCTGGAATCGCGGCGCCTCCGAGCTGTATGGATGGGAAGAGGCGGAGGCTCGTGACAAGGTCATTCACGACCTCCTGCGGACCTCGCAGTCGCCCGCGGAGATGGACCAGGTTCTCTCGCGGGAGGACCAGTGGCGTGGCGAACTGGATCAGATCTCAAAAGACGGCAAGCCGATCACCGTCGAGAGCCGCCAGATCCTCCTCCGGGATCCGGAAGCCGGGACCGGCGGCATCCTCGAGATCAACCGCGATATTACCGAGCGTAAGCGGGCCGAGGCGGCGCTGCGCGAAAGCGAGCGGCAGTTTCGAACCCTGGCCAACGCGATCCCGCAATTGTGCTGGACGGCGAACGCCGACGGCTGGCTCTCCTGGTACAACGAGCGCTGGTACGCCTACACCGGAACCACTCCCCAACAGATGGAGGGGTGGGGCTGGCAGTCCGTGCACGACCCCGCGGCGCTGCCCCAAGTCCTGGAACGCTGGCAGGCCTCCATTGCGACCGGACAGCCATTCGACATGGTGTTTCCGCTCCGCGGCGCTGACGGCGTCTTCCGTCCCTTCCTGACCCGCGTGATGCCCGTGCACGGCCGGGACGGCGAGGTTGTGCGCTGGTTCGGCACCAACACCGACATCGGCGAACGCACCAAGATGGAGCAGGATCTGCGCCTGTCCGAAGAGCGATACCGGACGCTTTTCGACACCCTCCTCGAGGGCTTCTGCATCATCGAAGTGGTGTTCGACGGCGACAAGAAGCCCATCGACTATCGCTTCCTGGAGATCAATCGGGTTTTTGAGGAGCGAACCGGATTGAAGAACGCGCAGGGCCGTCTCATGCGCGAATTGGCGCCCGATCACGAGGCTCATTGGTTTGAAACATATGGACGGGTCGCCTTGACGGGCCAGCCCGTACGGTTCGTCAACGAGGCAAAAGCGCTGAACCGCTGGTACGACGTGAGCGCCTACCGCATAGGCGGGCCGGAGAGCCGAAGGGTTGCCATCCTGTTCAATGACATCACCCAGCGCAAGCTGGCCCAGGACGCGCTGGCGGCGAGCGAAGGCAGGCTGGGGGCGTTGCTCGAGTCGGCCTCCCAAGGCGTTGTGGCCATCGACGAGAAAGGGCACATGGCCTTGGTGAACGCCAAGACCGAGGAGATGTTCGGATACACGCGCGACGAGCTCCTCGGCCGGCCCTTGGACGTCCTGTTGCCTGAGCGCTTCCGGCCGGTCCACGCCGGGCATCTGCAGCACTACTTCGCGCGCCCGTCGACCAGGGCCATGGGAATCGGGCTCGATCTGTGTGGCCGTTCCAAGGACGGCGCCGAGTTTCCCTTGGAGGTCAGTCTCAGTTGGATCGAGCAGGGCGGATCGCGCCTGGCGATGGCCCTCATCACGGACACCACCGAGCGCAAGAAATCTGAGGAGCGCCTCCGGCAGGCGCAAAAACTCGAGAGTATCGGATTGCTCGCGGGGGGCGTCGCCCACGATTTCAATAACCTGCTGGTCGGCGTGATCGGCAACGCCAGCCTCGCCCGCGAGATCCTGCCGCCCGGCCACGAGGCCACCGAGCTGCTACAAGGCGTGATCGGCACCGGCGAACGGCTCGCACACCTGACCCGGCAGATGCTGGCCTATTCGGGCAAAGGCCGGTTCCTGGTCGAGCCGTTGGATCTGTCCGATCTCGTCCCCGAGATGAGCGCCCTGGTTCAACCCTCCATCCCCAAGAAGATCGCCGTGCACTTCGAGCTCGTGCCTGATCTGCCGCCCGTCGAAGCGGATCGCGGCCAGATGCAGCAGGTCTTCATGAACCTCGTGATCAACGCCGCCGAGGCAATCGGCAGCCACGCCGGCCTGATCTCGGTCAAGACCGGCCTCCAGACCGTCGACGGAGCCTTCATCCGCATCCACCCGGAAGCGGCGGACCTTCACCCCGGCCGCTACGTTGCGCTCGAAGTCCGCGACACGGGCAGCGGGATGGACAAAGCGACGCAGGCGAAGATTTTCGACCCTTTCTTCTCCACCAAGTTTCAGGGACGCGGCCTCGGGCTCGCCGCTGTTTCGGGCATCGTCCGCGGCCACAAGGGTGTCATCATCGTCGCCAGCACGCCCGGGAAGGGCACTTGTTTCACGGTCCTGTTTCCGGCCGCGGAAGGCGCCACCCCCAGCCAGCCGGTTTCGGCCCGTGACGCAAGCCTCCAGGGCGTTGGAACCGTCCTGGTGGTGGACGACGAGGAAGTCGTGCGAATGCTGGCGAAGAAGGCCTTGGAACGGTACGGCTACCACGTCCTGTTAGCTGAAGGCGGCCTGGCCGCCATCGACGTTTTCAAGAGGCACCCGGGAGACATCGCGCTGGTTCTCCTCGATCTGAGCATGCCGGATATGGGCGGAGTCGAGGCCCTGCCGGAGCTGCGGAAGATCCGGCCCAACGTCAAGGTTGTGGTGTCCAGCGGATACAGCGAAGCGGAGACCATGAGGCTGTTTGCCGGTCAGCCGGTTTCCGGTTTCTTCCCGAAGCCGTTCACCGCCGCTCATGTCGCGAGCGTGGTGAAAAAAGCGCTGGGGTAGCTGCCGGCGGCGTTTATTCCTGAACCGGCATCTGCTGCTCGGATTCGTACCAGGCGCTGATCTTCAGCCGCCGGCAAACCCAGCACAGGTGCTCGGCCGAGTTCGCGGCGCACTCGGAACCGCACACGACGCACTTGCTCTTCGGCGGCACCTTGTCGGGATGCGCTTCCCGCTTCGCCTTGTCGAGGATCTCCTTGGCAATCACGGGCTCGGCCGGCAGCATCCGCTTCTTTCGCATGGCGTCCCTACTCTTCCAATACAGCACAAAGAGTCCGCGTCGCGCAAATCCCCGCACGGCGGCCGGACTCAAGCCGCAACTTCATATCTTACGACGGAAGCAGGCTCCAGGGAAGAGGAACAACGCGTACATTTTTGCCCCGGTTTCACCGAGACCCGCCTTCCGGAAACCCACACGTGCGTTTCCACGATGTGCGTACAGATCGGACAGTACGCCCAGCCCTTCCCTTCCCGTCGAACCGGCGCCGGCATGCTGATTAATGTGCTCATCTCTCGCTCCCTTCGCTGATACAGACGAAAAACCGGCGCTCCAAGTTGTAACAATTCGTAAAGCCTTTCGTAAAGCCCGGCGCCCCGAGCGGGAGCCGCCAGCGTCGGCGGGCGGTTGCAGGGCCTCAGGACGCGTCCCCCAGCCCCACCCCTTCCCCTCGGACACCCTCCCCCAGACCCTTGCGACTATCCCGCAGGGAAGGTTAAAGTTGGAGGACGCGTATTATGTATGGCGACCGCGGATGTCCATAGCGAGTATCGTTGCTGGAGCGTGGAGGGCCACGCCATCCGGATCGAGTATGCCGTTCCGGCGCTCGAAGAGATCTGCGCTATCGCAATAGACGGCCTGTTCCAGTTCCGTCACGGCGGCATGGAGGTCGGCGGAGTCCTCTACGGCACCGCGGCGGGCGACCAGGTCCGCATCCAGGCCTACCGGCCGCTCGATTGCGAGCATGCCTTCGGCCCCCGCTTCGTCCTCTCGGAGCGGGACCGCACCGCAATGAAGGAGCTGCTCTACGCGCCGCGGCGGGAGGCCGAGTTGCGCGCGCTGGAGCCGGTCGGCTGGTTTCACTCCCACACCCGCAGCGGAATCGAGCTCTCGCCTCGCGACCTCGAGATTTACGACTCGTATTTCCCGCAGCGGTGGCAGGTGGCGCTCGTCATCAGGCCCGACAACTACGGCCCCGCTCGAGCCGGCTTCTTCTTTCGCGAGCGCGACCGCACCGTCCACTCGGAGCAAACCTACTGGGAGTTCACCAGCCCCGGCCGCCGCCACGGGCTGATTCCCGAGCCGGTCGAAGCCCCGCCCCCCGAAGAGCCCGCCCCCGCACCGGCCCCTCCGGAGCGCCCCACGCGGAGGGTGACGGCTGCTGCCGCAGCGCCCCCCGCACCCGTCGCTCCGGTGCCCGAACCTGAGCCAGCGCCCGCACCCGCGGTCCTGCAGAAGTACCAGCCGGCCGTAGAAGCCCAGCAGATTCATAGGCTTGAGGCCACCAGACGCCGTCGTGGAGGCAAATGGGGCTGGGCGGCGCTGGCACTGGCATTCGTGTCGGCCGCCGCGTTTGGCGGGGTCAGCTACTACGTCCAGGCCACGCCCGCCCCGGCCCTTTCGTTGTGGGTGGCGGACATGGGCGGCCAGTTGCTCATCGAGTGGGACCGCTCCGCGAGGCCGATCCGCACCGCCCGCAGCGCAACCCTCGAAATCCAGGACGGCAACCAGCGCGTCACCAAAATCCTGGATAGCGACGTCCTCCGCGAAGGCAGCATTGACTATCAGCGCCTCGCCGACGTCGTGGATGTTCGCATGAAAATCGAGCAGCACGGCCGCATTGCCCAGGAGATGGTCCGGTTCATCGGCCAGCCCGTCGAGCGCGGCCTCTCGCCCCAGGGCGCCGCAATCGCCCGCGAGCGCGATGCGCTCAAAGCCGAAGTCGAAGCCCTGCGCGTCGAGGGACTGGCCAAAGACGACCAGATCAAGCGCCTTCGTACCCGCCTGGCACGCGATCAGTGAGCGCCGCTAGCGGCCGGCGTCCATCAGCCGTATGGCCTGTTCCACCACCGGCAGCGCGCGTGCTACGTCCGCCCCGGCCACCTTGTCCGGTGTGTCGTTCGCGCTATGCAGGATGGTCAAGCCGCGGGGCATGTGCTCCGGCGGCCGGCCGTGGAAGAACGCGAGGATGTCGGGAATCTCCCGGCCGCCGATGAGCGCCATGCCCAGCGTCTCCACCTTGGCGGCCACGAAGGAACGGTCGTCGCCGGGCGGATAGTCCGCCCCCAAGGTCAGCGGGAACCGCGCCGCCGCGGCCGCCTGGCGCATCGCCCGCGCGGAGAGCGACTGGTCGTCGATAGACCCAACCCACAGCGTGTCGCCGTACGCGAACACGTCGAAGTTGAGGTAGATTGCCGGCAGGCTCTGCCGATGGGCGGCGGCGTAGGCGGCCGATCCCACTAGGCCCACCTCTTCCAGATCGAAGAACGCGGCGTTCAGCCGGTACCGCGTGAGCGGCGCGCGCTGGAATGCCGCCAGCAGTTCCAGGACCGTGCAGTCTCCGGAAGCATCGTCAACCGCGCCTTGACCCACCTCCACGCGATCGGAATGCGCGCCCAGCAGGATCTGTTTGCCGGCGCCCGGCGGCGCGGGAAGCGACGCCAGGATGTTGACGCCCGTCCGCCCATCGGACTTGAATTCTTCCAAACGATACGGGATTCCCAGGGCGTCGAGCTGGGCGGCGATGGCTGCGCGCCGGGCGGGCCGGTCCGAGCCCGCGGCGATGGCGGCGACCCGCTTCTCGAAAGCGGCGCCGTCGTAGACCGGTCCGGCGGCCAGGGGCAAACATAGCAAAAACGCGCAAAAAGACCGCTTTAACCTCACATTTTGACGCATTCTGCACCCATGATGGCACGAACCGGGTGCGTTAGCGGCTGGTCCCCCTTTCGGCGCCCTTCGTCCGGTATTCCGCGGTTTCGTCGTCTAGGGCGAACAAATCCGGTCCATTGGTCGTACGCTTGTTTCAATGATTGAAGTTGAGCAGTTGCGCAAGTCGTACGGAGAGCTGACCGCCGTAGACGGCGTCTCGTTTACCGCGCGGCCCGGCGAGATTTTCGGATTGCTGGGGCCGAACGGCGCCGGCAAGACCACCACCATCGGCTGCATCTCCGGCCTGCTACAGCCTACCGCCGGGTGCGTACGCGTCATGGGACACGACGTGGTCAGCGAGGGCACCGCGGCCCGGCGGGCGCTGGGCGTGGTGCCGCAGGAGATCGCGCTTTACGAGGATCTTTCGGCCGTCGAGAACCTCAAATACTGGGGCGGCTCGCAGGGCCTGCGGAACCCCCTGCTCCGCGAGCGGATTCACGAAGTGCTCCAGCTCACGGGCCTCGAAGACCGCTCCACCGACCTGGTGAAGCGCTTCAGCGGCGGCATGAAACGGCGGCTCAACTTCGCCTGCGGCATCGTGCATCGGCCTCAGGTTCTGCTGCTCGACGAGCCTACGGTGGGCGTGGACCCGCAGAGCCGCGTGCGCCTGTTGGAACTGGTCCGCGCGCAGGCCCAGGCCGGCGCCTGCGTGCTCTACACCACGCACTACATGGAGGAAGCGGAAACGCTGTGCGACCGTCTGGCCATCGTCGACCACGGCAAGATGATCGCAGCGGGCACGCTGGCAGAGCTGCGTTCGATGCTGGCCGAGCGGGATCTGCTGCGGCTCTCCGGCGTGTTTCAGCCGGCCGCGGCACGGGCAGCCGTCGCGCCCATCGACCAGATCGAGGTGCTGCAAGCGGAGGACAACCTGCTGGTCCTTTCCCTACAGGAGGCCTCGCGAAAGCTGCCGGCCATCTTCGCGGCGCTCGAAGCCGCGGGCGGAGAAGTGCGGGGCACCACGCTGACGCAGCCCAGCCTGGAGAGCCTTTTCATCAAGCTCACCGGCAAGGAGCTTCGGGAGTAGGCCATGCGTTTCATCTGGATCAGTACTCTGAAAGACCTGTGGCGCGCGAGGCGCGATCCGTTTGCCTTCGCCACCTGGCTCGCAATCCCGCTGCTTATCGTGGTGATGCTGAACGTGGTCTTCGGGGGCGGCGGCGCGCCGGTGCCCAGAGGCCGGCTGCTGATCGCGGATGAAGACCGCAGTCTGGCCAGCGACGTTCTGGCCACCGCGTTCCACCGCGATCCGCTCGACAAAATGTTTGTGGTTGAAAAAGTAAACCGCCAGGAGGGACGCGAGCGGATCGACCGCGGCGACGCTTCTGCGTTCCTCATCATTCCCAAGGGCCTTCAGCAGGCCTTCTCGCACAACCAGCCCTTCCACCTGCAGTTGTTCACCAATCCGAGCCAGCGCATCTCCCCGCAGATCGTCGAGGAGACCCTGTCCCTCATGGTGGAGGGAGGCTTCTACGTGCAGCACATGGCGGCGGCCGAGCTGCGGAGCGCGAATTTTGGCGCGGTCTATCGCCGCGTGATGAGCCTGCAAAAAGGACCGCCCTTGATCGAGCTCGAAACGCAGGTGATTCAGGAAAAGAAGCAGACCAAGGGCCTCGGGACGCTCTTCCTGCCCACCATGCTTTATATGTCGATCTGGATGATCGCCGGCGTCCAGGCCGGGGACATCTGGAAGGAGCGTATGTCGGGCGCGCTGCGCCGCGTGGCCGTGGCGCCGGCGGGCCTGGGAGCGTTCCTGGCCGGCCGCGTCATTTTCATAGCCATGATTTTTGGCGCAATTTCACTCGCCGGGCTCGGGGTCGCGCGGTGGATGGGCGGCGTAGCGGTGGCAAACCTGGCCGGGTCGGCGGCATGGGCGATGCTTTCGGGCGCGGCGTTCTACGTGCTCCTGCTGCTGCTGACGATGCAGGCCTCGAACCCATACACCGCGCATGTGCTGGTAAATCTGATCACCCTCCCGCTGGCGCTTGTGGGCGGATGTTTCTTTCCGTTTGAGATCATGCCGGTCTGGATGGCCGGCATCGGGCGTCTGACGCCGAACGGCTGGGCGGTCCAGCAGTTCTCTTCCATCGTCGCCGGTTCGGCGGACGCGCGCGAAGTGGCTCTCGCGTTGGCGGGCCTGGTGGCGGTGAGCGCTTTGGCCTTTGTACTCGCGCTGAGGCGCCTGCGCGGGAGCTTTGCGGTATGAGGAGTCCCATGCTGCGCGATGCGTTCTTTCTAACGCGAATGGATACGTGGCGTCTGCTTCGCAGCCGTTCCGCCCTGCTCTGGACGTTCATCATGCCGGTGATCTTTTTCTATTTCATCGGCACCATCACCGGCAATGCGTTCCATGGGGGGAATACGAGAGACCCGCTGGCCGCGAGCGTCGCGTCCGACGCGGGCTTCCTGGCCGACCAGTTTCTAGACCGCGTGGCCGCGCGCGGCTACCGCGTGGTGCGGACCCAGACGCCAGCCGAGTTCCTCCGATACGGGCGCAGGCTCGAGATACCGGCGGGATTCACTGCGTCCATTCTGGCCGGGAAGCCCGTGAAGGTGCGCTTCACCCGAATTGGCGACGACCTAGGCACGGGCTACGACCAGGTCCGGCTCTCCCGCGCCGTCTATTCGGTGCTGTCTGACTTGACCGTACTGAGGGCCGATGGTCAGGCGGCCACGCCCGAGCGGTTCGTCGAGCTGGCCCGCGAGCCGCGCACGCTGGCGATGGACGTGATATCCGCCGGAAAGCGCGTTCGCGCGCCGAATGGCTATGAGCAGTCCGTGCCCGGCACCATGGTGATGTTCACGCTGGTGGTCCTGTTCACCACCGGCGGTGTCACGCTGACCATCGAGCGGAACCAGGGGATGCTGCGCCGCCTGGCGTCTTCGCCGATGTCGCGAGGCTCGGTGGCGCTGGGCAAGTGGGGCGCGCGCGTCGCGCTGGGGATCATCCAGATCCTCTTCGCGATGATCGCGGGTGCGGTGCTGTTTCACATCAATTGGGGGCCGAACCTGCCGATGGTGGCCCTGGTTCTGGCGGTTTACGGAGCGCTGGCGGCCTCGCTCGCGATGCTGCTGGGAAACTTCGGGCGCACGGAAGGCCAGGTGGTCGGCATCGGCGTGATCGCGGGCAACCTGATGGCGGCGCTGGGCGGCTGCTGGTGGCCGATCGAGATCGCACCGGCGTGGGCGCAGAAGGCAGCGCTATTCCTCCCCACCGGCCTCACGATGGACGCGCTGCACAAGCTAGTGAGCTTCGGCGCGCCGCCGGCCTCCGTGCTCCCACACCTGTGCGCGCTGGCCGCTGCAGCGTTGGCCGCGGGCTACCTGGTGTCGCGGTTCTTCCGATTTCAATAAGAGCCGGCACGGGGTAGTATTGTCGATATGGGGTGCTCGCAGCTTCGCCTTGCAGTCTGCTTGATCCTGACGGTTGGCCCAATTGTGGCGCAGGAACCGCCGCGCGAAATCCCGCTCTGGCCGAACGGCGCGCCGGGCTTTGAGAACCGGCGCAACGAACAGCCAATCGCGAAGGATTATTGGATTCGCAACATACACAATCCCTCGATCACCGTCTATCTTCCGCCCAAGGAGAAAGCGACCGGCGCGGCGGTGGTCATCTGCCCCGGCGGCGGCCACCGCGAGCTGGTGTTCAAGGCCGAAGGCGAGGAGCCGGCCGAATACCTCAACAGCCTCGGCGTCGCCGCTTTCGCGCTCAAATACCGGCTGGCACGCGAACCGGATTCGCCGTATTCGATCGAGAAGCATCCGCGCCAGGACGGCCAGCGCGCCATGCGGCTGGTGCGCAGCCGCGCCCAAGAATGGGGCATCGACCCGAATCGCATCGGCCTGATGGGATTTTCGGCCGGCGGCGAAGTGGTCTCGTTCACGGCCTTTTCCGCTACCGCAGGCGATCCGGACGCGCCAGATCCCATCGACCGCCTCAGCGCCCGCCCCAGTTTTCTGATCATGATTTACCCCGGACCGCTTGGAATTCCGGACGCCGTCCCGACCTATGCGCCTCCCGCGTTTCTCCTCGCCGCCGATGACGACGCCTGCTGCTCCGCCCCCGTCGTTCAGTTGCTGGAGCGATACCGTGCCGCGAAGGTTCCGGTTGAGGCGCACATCTTCGCGCAAGGCGGTCACGGCTTCAACATGGGCTACCGTTCGCACCTGGCGACGCTCAAAGGCTGGCCGCAGCGTCTGGCGGACTGGCTCGACGACAACGGCATTCTGAGGGCTCACCCATGAACGAGACGGAACTCTACGACTTCATGACGCAACACAAGCTGGGAGTCCTGGGCACGCTCTCGCGCGCCGGCACGCCCCAATCCGCGCTCGTCGGCATCGCGATCACGCCGCGGCTCGAGATTGTCTTCGACACGGTGAAGAGTTCCCGCAAGTATGCGAATCTCAAGTCCGCGGCCTCATGCTCGTTCGTAATCGGCTGGGCAGGCGAACAGACCGTTCAATACGAGGGCCGCGCCGAAGAGCTCAAACCACCGGAGATAAGAGAGATACCAGGAGATTTACTTCCGAGCCTGGCCCGATGGGCCCGCCCGGCTAAGTTGGCCGGGGATCGTTTACTTCGTAGTGCGGCCGGCGTGGATTCGCTACAGCGACTTCGACCGTAATCCGCCGCTCATTCAGGAATTCGGCTTCGACGGCACTTCGCGATTGCCGTAAATCGTGGTGTCGTGGTTATAGTTGCGCCAATCGAACCAGTAGTCCTTCAGCATGGGAATCCGTTCGAGGCACGCGCCCTTCGCCTTACCGGAAATGGCGCAGCCTTGGAAGTTCCACTCGCTTCCGGTCGCTGAGTCCATGAGCAAGGCGCCGGGTTGGCCCGCGGCGAGCCGGTAGAAATCCGGCGTGCCATCGACGCCCGGAATCCGGTTCCGGAACGCCCGCACGGATTGCCCGTCGGCGGCTACAACCAGCAGGACCGGCTCGGCCCCGACGCGGTCCTTAACGAGTTTGTCCTTCAGCACGCGGTCGTAGAGGAATGCGCGGCTTGCTCCGGCCGCCTGAATCCCCAGGATCAGGTCGCGGTCCTTCATGCCGTGCTCCTGGAAGCTCACGACCGTGGGCGCACGCTTCATGCGCACGTCCCAATCCTTCTTGACATAGAAGGCTGCCTCGGCCGGCACGTCCTTCAGCACCGTGCCTCGGGGTTCCTCCGCCTTCCAGGTCCCGAAAACCAGCTCGTCGGATTCAACAAGAGTAAGTTGCTTTCCTTTGAGGGGCCCGGATATGGCCTTGCCGCTAATCTGCTGCCAGTAAGTTCCCGTCTCGTCGTCGCGCATGAGGAAGTTCTGGTTATTGATGCCGGCTAAGTGAAACGTAAGTCTCAGGCCGTTGACGTCTCTGCTCCACACCAGACCGGTGTGACAGAGCGTTCAATAAGTCGCGGCAATCGCCGCTCCTCCCAGAACGTCGTTCACGACGTGATGATAGGACATGCTGCGGATGGGATACGCGCGGGCCACGTCGCCGACCTTGACCACGATCACCTTCTCATCGCTCGCAAGCTTCGTTTGTCCCACGACGGCGAACTCCGGGTGGTCCAGGTGGTGGAACATCAACGCCTCGTACACGTTCACGCGCGCCAGCACCGCCAGCAACGCCACCAATCCCGTCCCCACGATGGCCAGAAGCCGCCAGACGATGCGTGGCTGCGCCCTCCAGTACGCCACCAGCGCGGCCATCGCCACAATCGCGCAGAGAAGAGTGAGGACGGGCCGGAACCGCGTGACCGCGAGGGCGAACGCCAGTTCCTGCGGGCCCTGGGCGCGGAACGGGCGAATAACATACAGCGGGTAAGCGACGCAAAGGAACGCGACTGCCAGACACGCCAGCCAAATCAGCGCGAGCCGCCGCCGCGTCCGCCTGGAATCCGGCATCATTGTAAGGCGCCTCCCCGATTCGCCTTCGTCGATTTCGCCAGTTCCTCCGCCGCCATGGCGGTTCCTTCGACGCGGGCCTGTATCTTCGCGAAGGCAAGGTCGCGCGAGGTGGATACGTCGTCGGCAAAGGGCGCGAAACCACAATCGTCGGTGGTCCCTAATTGCGACAGCGGCAGATACTCCGCCGCCAGCAGCACGCGATCCCGCACCAGGCTGGGCGTCTCCGCCTCCGGTTGCATTGGGTCGATTACGCCGACAAATACAAACTGGCCGGGCTGAAGCTGCTGGCGGATGATATCGAGCACCCGCTTGGGCTCGCGTTCGCTGGCGAGGCTGCACGTAGAACCGCGCGGCCCGAAGCCGGAACAGAACCGGCAGCAGCCCGGCGTAATCCACGTCCGCACTGTGAGTGGAATCCTGGTCGCCCCCGGGGCAGGTGTGCACGCCAACTCGACCGCGCTCCTCGGGAGTAAGACTGTCGAGCACTTCGTTGTTCAGCGCGACGAAGTTTTCGAGCAGCGCGCCCGATGGGTCGAGTTTCAACGCGAGGCGCGCCTCAGTGAAATCGATCTGCACGCTGTCTGCGCCGTGATCCAGGCATTCGCGAATGTCGCTGGCCGCTTCACCCACCAGATCCGTCAGGAACGCGTCGCGCGAGTAGCTGGCCAGGCCTTCGGCGGGATAGAGCAGGCTGAGCGCGGAGGCCGAAATCACCGCCTGCTTCACCGGCAGCGAAGTTAGCTGGCGCGCGGCAGCGAGATACTTCGACGCGCGGACCGCGTACCGGAACGGACCCGCGGTGAGCTTGGGCAACTGGCGCGTATGCCCGTCTTCGAACGGAATCGTGACGCCCCCCGGCGCAATGTTCGCCAGGCCGTCGAGCGGGTAGGTGGCAAAGCTGGGCTTGGTCTGCTCGCCATCCGTGATGACAGGCGATCCGGTTTGCTCGAACCGGCGAACGGTGTCGCGCAGAGCCTCGGCGGCCACGCCGTCGAACTCCTCGGCCGAGATTCGCCCCGCCTGCCTGTCGGCGAACGCACGAATCAACTCGGGCGTGCGCGGAATGCTGCCGATGGGTTCAGTCGGAATGATCATGACGGCCCCTCTCCCTGCGCTTACCAAAATGCTAACCAGACAGCCCTGAATTCACAATAATACAAAAGTGTTAGCCGGTTGCGGTTACTTTTTCGGAACAAGACAAGAGCCCCAGCGTATACACTGTTGATATCCATGAAGAACAGGACTCCCGAAGCCGCAGCCGCGCTCTTGCTGCTGTCCATGTTCGCGATGGCCGGCGGGGCCGCGCTGCGCGAATCGCCCACCATCGACGAGGTCGCGCACATTGGCGCCGGCGTGAGCTACATCCAGAAGCTGGACATGCGGTTCAACGAAGAGCATCCGCCGCTGGCCAAGGTGCTGGCGGCCCTGCCGCTGGCCATTCGCGGCGAGCGAGCCGATTATTCGAGCGTTCAGTGGAACGCCGGCCGCCGTTTCTTCCCCGCCTACATGGCCGAGTGGGTATTCGGCGACTGGTTTCTGGAGCACTGGAACGAACCGTGGAGCACGCTGATGTGGGCGCGGCTGCCCATGCTGCTGCTGACGGTGCTGGGGGGTTGGTTGGTGTTCGCAACGGGGCGCCGGTTGGGCGGCCCTTGGGGAGGATTGTTGTCGGTGGCGGCCTATGCGACTACGCCGGCGTTCCTGGTCTTCGGTCCGCTGGTGTTGACCGACATGGCCATCGCGCTGTTCGCGGTGCTGACGGTCTGGACGCTCGGCGCGCTGTGGAGGAATCCGGACTCGCGGAACGTGCGTTGGTTTGGCCTGGCGCTGGCGGGGGCGCTGCTCTCGAAGTTTTCGGCGGGCATCCTCGTCATCGCGATCCCAATTTTTGTGCTGACCACGCGGCGCTGGCCTATCGGGGATCAACCTGCGGACAGACCCGGGAGGCGGGCGTGGCGGAAGCTCCGCTGGAGGGCGCTGCGCCGAGGGACGTACCTGGCGGCCGCGGTGGTCTACGTTGTGTATTTCATCCTGTCGTGGAACCAGCCCGTGGATATTCCCGGTTTTGCCGGCCACGGGGCCGCCGTCGCTTTTGCAGGCCGGGTGCTGATGCCGGCGTGGCTGTACCTGCGCGGCGTGGGGATGATGCTGCTAACGGGCGTGCGGCCGACGTTCCTGCTCGGCCAGTACTATCCGCACGGGGTGTGGTTCTACTATCCGGTGCTGCTGGTTTTGAAGTCGCCGCTGGGTTTCGTCGGCCTGCTCGCGCTGACGCTTCTCCTGTGTGCGTTGAATGGAAAGAGGTCGCGGGGCACGATCCCCACCGAGTTGGCGGGGCAGTGGCGGGCGCTGTGGGTGTCGCTGCTGGTTTTCATCGCGGTCTGCCTGGTTTCGACGATGGACATCAGCATCCGCCACTTCACCGTACCGCTGGTATTCCTGATTCTGTCGATCGCGCCTCTGCCGCGGCTCATCGAACGGTCCCGGCGCGGCGTGGCGTGGGCCGCTGGGGCGGCGGCAGTGGCGTTGTCGGCCGCAAGCCTGATCGCGATGGTGCGCGCGTACCCGAACTACTTCCCCTACGTCAGCCCCGCCGGGATGGGCCGGCCGCTGTACTGGCTGATGAGCGATTCCAACGTCGATTGGAACCAGGCGCTGCCGGAGGTGGATCGGTTCGCGCGCGAGCACGGGCTGACGGATGTGCCGCTCGACAATTACGGCTTCACCGACGCCTCCACTTACGTGCGCCACGCGCGGTTATGGGACTGTCAGGACCCGCGGGATTCCGAAGCCGGCCACTGGGTGGTCCTTTCAACGGACATGATTCTGGACGGGCATAACTGTGGATGGCTCCTGCGGTATCCGCAAGTATCGCTCGCGGCGGGCAGCATGGTTGCCTTTCGACTTCCGTCTCCAATCCCGCCAGCCGGCAGCGCCGGAGGTCCCCCGCTTCCCGCCGATCGCCACCTGTTCCTCCACGCGCCGATGGACATGCGCCTGATGTTCCACGACATGGACGACCATCCGGAGAGGATCGAACCGACGATGGACACCATGATGGCGTCGTGGCGGAAGGCGATGGCCGAGGCGAAGCGGAAGCAAAAGGGGAACTGAGGGCTACGCCCGCCTACGCCTCCGAACGGCGAGCGCCGCGAGTCCCAACCCGCAAAGCCAGACGGCCGCAGGTTCGGGAGCCTGGCTGAAATCGACGCCGGGGAAGGAGGCTAGCGCCTGGGTTCCGGCCTTGGTCAGCGGATCGATCCACACCAGATTGCCCGAGCCGCCGATTCCGGGGATCCCCACTCCGTACAGTTTCTCGCCGGCAAATCCCAGCGAGAGTGCGCCGAAGGGCACCGAGAAATCGAAGGTGACCTGGCCGGTTGAGGTGCTCACCAGAAAGACGTCGGTGGGGGTTCCGGTATCGGTTGTGTACAGGTTGCCGGCCTGGTCGAACCGTATGTTCTGGGCGTTATTCCCAACGGCGGAGCCGTAGTTGCCGATCTCGGTGTAGGTCTGCTTGGTCAGGTTGATGGTGAACAGCGATCCCGTGGTGGCCGCGAACAGCGTGCCGTCGGAGGGGCGGAAAACCAGGGTTTCGAAGCCGGGAAGCGGCATCACGGCGGTGAGAGCGCCGGTTGCGGGATTGATGGTCACAAGTTCGTTCTCGTCGGCGATGCCGTAAATCGCCCCGCCCGGCGAATAGGCGACGTCATTGATCTGGTGGGGCCCAACGGCGCCCACTACGGTGAAGGAACCCGTGGCGACGTTGACGGTCCCCGCCTGGCCGTTGGTGGTGAATTGCACGCCGAAAACGATCGGCGTGGCGCGCACCAGTCCGGGCGCGAGCAGGCACGCAGCCAGGACGAGTAACGCGGGTAACTTCGGCCACATACTTGAATTGTAAGAGCGCCCGATGGATGTAACAAGGTTCAATCAAGACCCTAGAGCTATCAGTACGATCCAGTACTTCCCGGCGCTAAACACCACGCGGAAAACAATTTCTCGCCAAGGCGCCAAGCGCGCAAAGGCGATGGCCAAGAAACACGAGGGTGGACCAGCCGATCACCAGGCGGGGCGGGGCGTGCCGTGCTGGCGTGCGATGGCCTGCACCTGGCGCCTTCAGTAGTCAAGCCTGGCTTGGCGGACTTGGCGGCTTGGCGAGACATTGTTTTTCGGTGGCGCAGAGCGTACCGTGTTGGCGTGCGATGGCCCGCACCTGGCGCGCGTTCATCAGTCAAGCCTGGCCTGGCGGACTTGGCGGCTTTGCGAGACATTGTTTTTCGGTGGCGCAGAGCGCGCCGTGTTGGCGTGCGATGGCCCGCACCTGGCGCCTTCAGTAGTCAAGCCTGGCTTGGCGGACTTGGCGGTTTTGCGAGACATTGTTTTTCGGTGGCGCAGGGCGTACCGTGTTGGCGTGCGATGGCCCGCACCTGGCGCCTTCAGTAGTCAAGCCTGGCTTGGCGAGAGACTGTTTTTCGGCCGCGGAGCCCCGCGGCGCTAAACTGAAGTCAAATGGGCAAGGGGCACACTACCACTCAGAAACCGTTCACCACGCTCAGCGGCCTGCCGGTCCAGCCGCTCTACGGGCCCGATGACGCCGCCGGCGCGGGCGCGGCCGAGCAGCCCGGCGAGTTCCCTTACACCCGCGGCATACACCGCGACATGTACCTCGGCCGGCTCTGGACCATGCGCCAGTTCTCCGGCTTCGCGACGCCCGAGGAAACGAACCGCCGCTACCACTATCTGCTCGCGCAGGGACAGACCGGACTTTCGGTGGCCTTCGATCTGCCCACTCTGATGGGCTTCGACGCCGATCAGCCCGAATCGCTCGGCGAGGTCGGCAAGTGCGGCGTCTCCATCTGCTCGCTCGAGGACATGGAGACGCTGTTCCGCGGCATCCCGCTCGACCGGGTCACGGTCTCCATGACCATCAACTCGCCCGCGGCCATCGTCTGGGCCATGTATCTGGCCGTCGCCGAGCAGCAGGGCGCCGACTGGCGCAGCATCTCCGGCACGAGCCAGAACGACATCCTGAAGGAATACATCGCGCAGAAGGAGTACATTTACCCGCCCCGGCCTTCCATGCGTCTGGTCACCGATACCATCGAGTTCGCCACCCGCGAAGTGCCGCGCTTCAACCCCATCTCGATCAGCGGCTACCACATCCGCGAGGCCGGCTCCACGGCTGTTCAGGAGCTGGCTTTCACCCTCCGCGACGGCATCGAGTATGCGGAGTGGGCGGTCGAGCGCGGCCTGCCGGTCGATTCCTTCGCGCCGCGGCTCAGCTTCTTTTTCAACGCGCATAACGATTTCTTCGAGGAGGTCGCCAAGTACCGCGCTGCCCGCCGCATGTGGGCCGGGATTATGCGCGACCGCTTCGGCGCACGCGACGAGCGCAGCTTGAAGCTCCGCTTCCATTCGCAGACCGCCGGCTGCTCGCTCACCTGGCAGCAGCCATACAACAACGTGGTCCGGACGGCGATCCAGGCTCTGGCTGCCGTTCTGGGCGGAACGCAGTCCCTGCACACGAACTCTCTCGACGAGGCTTATGCGCTGCCTTCCGAGCACGCCGTCACGCTGGCGCTGCGCACGCAGCAGGTGCTCGCCTATGAGAGCGGCGTCACGGCCGCGCCCGATCCTTTCGGCGGCAGCTTCTTCCTGGAGCGCCTCACGGACGAGGTGGAAGCCGCGGCCAACGGCTACATCGGGCGGATCGATGAAATGGGCGGGATGATTCCAGCCATCGAGGCCGGGTTCCCCCAGCGCGAGATCGCGGACGCCAGCTTCGAGTACCAGCGGGCCATCGAATCGGGGGAGCGCAAGATCGCCGGAGTGAACGCGTTTACGGTTGAGAACGAGCAGCCCATCGAGCTCCTCGCCATCGACGAGACCGCCGCCGGGCATCAGGTGGAGAAGCTCGCGGCCCTGCGCCGCCGGCGCGACGGCGCGCGCGTCACCGCCTCGCTGGACGCGCTTCGCCGGGCCGCCGAAGGGTCCCAGAACACCATGCCGTTCATCCTGGACGCCGTTCGGGCTTACGCGACGCTGGGCGAAATCACCGCCGCGTTCCGGGGCGTTTTCGGGACGTACACGGAGAAGAGTATCGTGTAGCCGGTGGCCTACACAGCCACCTGAAGGACGATTTTGCCTGGAGCGTGGCCTGCGGCGCCGTGCTCGAACGCTTCGCGTGCGCGGACAAGCGGAACCACCTCGGATATTACCGGTTTCAGCTTCCCGGTGTCCACAAGTCCGGCGATTTGATCGAGCTGCCCTCGATTTCCGCTGACAATGAAAAATACACCGCGCACGCCGTGGTGTTCGGCGACGCCGGCCGGAATCGGCGAAACCAATGTCACCAGCACACCGCCTTTCCGCAGCACGCGCCAGGAACGCTCCCGCGTCTCGCCGCCGATCGTGTCCAGCACCACATCGATGTCTCGCAGAGTGTCCTCGAAATGCCCAGAGTGGTAGTCGATGACATCGTCAGCCCCCAGACTGCGCACGAGCGCCGTGTCGCGCGCAGATGCCGTGGCTAGTACGTGGGCCCCTCGCCAGCGCGCGAGTTGTACTGCCAGCGTTCCCACCCCGCCGGCGCCTCCGTGGATCAGCACGGCTTGCCCCGCAGCCAGATGCGCGTGTTCGAAGAGCGCCTGCCAGGCGGTCAGCGCCGAAAGCGGCAGTGCCGCCGCCTGCACGTGCGGGATGCCCGGTGGCTTTAACGCAAGGTTCGCCGCACGCACCGAGGCGAACTCGGCGGCCGCTCCGTCCCGCGGAAAATCAGCCAGGCCATAGACCTCGTCGCCGGCCCGAAAATCCGTGACATCGGGCGCCATCTCCTCTACGATGCCTGAGGGCTCGTGTCCGGGAATGCCTGGAATCCGCGGCGTGCCATCGGCGTTCTGATAGGTTTCATCCCAAGTCAGTTCTGCGGGCGTGATGCCCGTCGCGCGTACCCGTACCAGCACATCCCCAGGCCGAACCACCGGCACTGGCGCATCCTCGAAAAACAACTGCTCCGGCCCGCCCCGGCCGTGAGTCCTGACTGCTTTCACGGGAATCCCTCCTTGGCTACTAGGCTAGACCAGGGGCCGATGCGAACGTTGTGGACAGTGCGGGACAAACTCGTCTACGTGAAGGATCTCGGCGCGAATTTCAAGATCGTCGACCTTCCGTCAGGTGGGTGCGTTGCACTCCCTTTTCGGATCGCCTGATCCCGGGCAACTAAGACGCTGAGGGTGGGCCGCCGAGCTCAACAGGCACGTGGAGGCCGGAAGCCTCAGGCCCTTCATAGCATGCTTGAAGTTGGAGCAATCTCCATCGTCAGTCCTTCAGTGTGGCGATTGCCCGGCTCAACGGCCCCGTGATGCATTGCTGCCAGAGTGAGCTGTTACAACGCGCGTTTGCCAGTTTTTGGAGATCGCGAAGCGCCGCAGTTGCCTTACAGGCTTCAAACGCCTTGATGATTGTCTGTTTCTTCAACAACTCGTTCCAGGTACCCTCGCCCCAGTTGTGGAGGGTGATCATGCCTCCCGAGATAGTGACTCCCTGCATCAATCGTTCCGCAAGAAAAATGGTTCCGAGAGGCGCATCAGAAATAATATCTGAAAGCATCTTCTGAATCGCAGCCAGTTCCTCCGGACCTGCGCCGAGGTTGCTGCACAGGTATGCCTTTTCAAGTATGCCAAGTTTCTGGCGCATGACTTTTGTCTGTTCGCGTGCGGCGGATTCCCTCGCAGCCAGACTCATCGGACCCGTGGTGTCTCGCATCGGTTCCTTCGATTGTGGCGTGCCGGTGTTCGCCGGTGTTGCCTGAGGAGCGGGCTGGACAATTCCCTGACCGTACTTGCGGGCGAGTTGCCTGGCGGCGTTCTGGGCCGGGCTGAATGCCTGGCCGTGCTCGTCATAGATTCCGCCGCCACCGCACTGCGGGCAGGTCGCGAATGTCCCGCCTTTCGCCCGCCCGGCTGTGATTGTTTTCCGGTGCTTGTGACCGCATTTCTGGCAGGTTATCACTACGCCAGTGCCTGCTGCTTCTGATCGGCTCGACGAATCGCTCGGGGTCTTCCCGGGCTCCGAGGGCGCTGCCACTTTTGCCCCGCGATGGAAGATGTTCTGGAAGATGCTCATTTTCGATTCCTTACCTGCGATGGCCTGTGGCCGTTTTCGCAGCTGCGAGGTCGCCGATTCAGCACGGCACCCTGCGACCATCGATTCTACATCCAATCGCCTTGGTTGAGCCATTTCTCTCATGGCTTTCCATCCCGCGCGATTCCCGCAACCCACGCAGGAGCCAGCGTTGCTTCCTGAGGGCAAGCGCAGACCTGGGAAGCGCCTAGTTTTCAGCGAGTTCTTAGTCCAGTCTCCCGCGCTGCCGGCGCCATGCATCTTGGGGAGGTGGCGCAGCGTGAGCTCTGGCGGATCGCCGGCGCCTGACGGGCGCTTTGCGGGGGCATCCTCGGGACCTATCGGGAAAAGAGTATCCTGTAGTAGAGCCGCCAGCGGTCGCTTTCCGATGCTGATGGCTCGTACCTAATGGACCGCATCCGAGTGTTGGTGGCCAAGCCCGGTCTCGATGGACACGATCGCGGCGCGAAAGTGATCGCGCGTGCCCTGCGGGATGCCGGGATGGAAGTCATTTACACCGGGTTGCGGCAGACTCCGGAGATGATCGTCAACGCGGCATTGCAGGAGGACGTACAGGCCATCGGCCTTTCGATCCTCTCGGGCGCACACAATGCGATCGTGCCGCGCGTGATGGAATTGCTCCGGGAAAAACGGATGACGGATGTTCCCGTCATCGTAGGTGGCATCGTTCCCGATGAAGATGCCGATGAACTGAAGAAGCAGGGTGTCGCGGCGGTGTTTCAGCCGGGCGCATCGCTCGAGGAGATCGTGCGTTTTATTCGCTCCTCGGTGAAGCAGCCCGCGTGAATGCGGCCGCCCGCGGCCCGACGCTTCCTAGACCAAAAAGACGGAATGTATGAATGAAAAACTAAAAATCGCCGTGTTCGTCGATTACGACAATATCGAGATCGGCGTGAAATCGACGCTCCAGCGCGATCTGGATATCGCGGTGGTTCTCGATGCGCTGAAAGAGCGCGGCGAGATCGTGGCCAAGTTCGCTTATGCGGACTGGGGCCGTCAGGAAGGCGCGAAACGCCAGATGGCGGAGAACGCGGTGCAGATGGTGCAGCGCATCCCCTCCCCTCGCGGCGACAAGAACGGCGCCGATATCAACCTCGCGTTGGATGCCCTGGAAATGGCGTTCACGCACGACCACATCAACGCTTTCGCCATCGTCAGCGGCGACAGCGACTTCATCCCCCTGGTGAACAAGCTGAAGGAGTACGGCAAGACCATCTTCGTGGTGGGCGGCCGCGCGTTCACCAGCACCATCCTTCAGAAGAATTGTCACGAGTTCATCAGCTTCGAATCGATGCTCGATGAGCTCAAGCCGCACTCGCGGCAGCAGCACACGCAGCAGGCGCCGCATACTCCGCCGCCGGCGCATGCTCCGCAACCGGAGTATTCCACGCTGACGGAGCAGTTGCCCGGAGAGGTGCTTCAGCTCCGGCAGCAGGCGCCGCCGCCCGAATCCGCGCCGCCACAGCAGCAGCAGCCGCCACAACAGCAGCAGGGGTCGCGCCAACAGCAGCATCGCGGCCGCCGCGAGCGGCGCCGTCCCGACCCGCTCGATCTGGCGCAGGCCATGCCGCTGGTGGAGCGCGCTTTGCAGGTTCTCGAGCGCCGCGAAGTCACGCCGCAGCTCGGCCTGCTGAAGTCCACCATGCTCCAGCTCGACGCCACCTTCAGCGAGAAGGCTTTCGGCGCGGGCACGTTCACGGATTTCATCGCGAAGCTCAAGGAAGCCGGGTACGTCGATGTCAGCGGCGCCGAAGGGCGTTACGTCATCGAGCGCAAGACCGCCGGGCGGCCGGAGGAACCGGCGCACAAGGCCGAAGAGTCGCTCCCCATCCTGCGCGACGTGCTCGAAACGCACCGCCTGGAGATGGATGCCGGCTGCATGGCGGAGGACCTGGAAGGCTTTGTCCGCGGCGACCACCCCGATTTCGAGCCCCAGAAGTTCGGCTTCCAGGAGTTCGCCGAGATGCTGAACTTCGCCCAGGACAAGCTGCTGGTCCGCGTGGAACCCGAAGAGGAGCGCGGCCTGCTGGTCTACCTGGGCGCCGAGTTCTATCCGCCCGCGCCGCCCGAGGCGCCGCCCGAAGAGGAGCATCTGGAACTCGAGGAGAAGCAGCCCGAGTCGAACCAGACGCCCGCGCTCATGGAGCAGCCTAAGCGGAAGCGTGCGCCGCGCCGCGCCGCCGGAACGGCTCCCAAGCGAACCAGGAAGACCTCCGGCCAGCCTGCCGCCCGGCGCCCGCGCAAGAAGGCGCCGCCGCCGCCCGAGGTGGTGTAGCCGTGGCCATCGAACGCTTACGGCCCGCCGGCGTCCCGTCGCCCCGTGGGCCGTATTCGCCCGCGGTCCGGGCCGGCGGCTTCCTCTACGTCTCCGGCCAGGGTCCGGTCGATCCCGCTACCGACCAGTTGTCTTTCGGGGACATCGCTCATGAAACGCGCCTGACGCTCGGCAACATCGCGCGCATTCTGGAAGGTTGCGGGGCCTCGCTCGCCGACGTGGTGAAGTGCACCGTATACCTGGCCGATGCGCGCGAATTCGCCGGAATGAACGCGGTCTACGCGGAGTTTTTCGGGGAAAACAAGCCGGCCCGCACCACGGTCGAAGCCCAAATGGTCATGCCGCCAATGCGCATCGAGATCGACGCCATCGCCTACCGGCCGAGCTAGACCACCGCACCGGGCCCCCGCCTTTCCCAGGGCGGAGGCCCAAGTCGTCCCCCTCTGTCTAGAACGAGAACAACGAAACGAATCTGCGTTTCTGCTTTGGCGGCACCACCTCGATGCCGGCGATCTTCGCCGCCAGTTGCGCGTAGTGCGTTCCCAGAACGCTTTTCGGCTCTGCCAGCCTTCCCTCGGCGTAGGCTTCCTCGAGGCCGGCGTGATCGTGCGGCACCTCGCTGTATGGCATGGCCCCCACCAGCCGCTCCACGTCGCCCATCGTGAGACCGCCGTGCTTCTCCACCCGGTTGACGACCAGGTGCAGGCGGTCGCGCCCGTAGCCGCCCTCCACCAGGGTCTGCATCATGTGCTTGGCCTTGTAAAGCGCGGGGACGTCCAACGTGGTCACCAGGAAGCACTCGTCGATCTCTCCCAGAATGTTCAACGACGTCGGATTCAGCCCGCGGCCCAGGTCGGCCAGAACCCAGTCGTACTGCGTGCGCGTGAACCGCACCACGTGACGGATGGGGACCTCGTCGACCGGCGCGGAGGCTCCCCTGGCCGGCGCCGTGATCACATGCAGGCGGGGGGTGCCGTTCGAAACCAGCGCCTTCCAAAAGGACGAGTCCAGCCGGTGCACGTTCGTGACCGCGTCGAGCACCGAATACGGCGAATCGGTCTTCATCAGGAACTGGATCATTCCGGCTTCCAGATCCATGTCCGCCAGCAGAATCCGCTGATCGGTCTGCCGCTGGAGTTCGCGCGCCAGGTGGCACGCCACGGTCGTCGCGCCGCATCCGCCCTTGGCTGACAGGAACCCCAGCGTCTTGCCGGCGTGGACGGCCGGGCCTTGGACGCCGCGCATCAGCCAGATCTTCTGGAGCGCTGCCCGCAGCCTGCCATCGAAGGGAGGATACAGATACTCGACGGCGCCTGCCCGCATGGCCGCGATGATGAGCGGCGGCTGCGCTACGGGGTCCACCACAATCACCGCCGGTTCCGAGGCCCGCGCCTTCAGCGCCCGCAGAGACTCCTCGGCGCGTTCGCCCAGGCTGCCGGCCTCGAGAATCAAGACGTCCGGCCTCAGCAAGTCTACCCGCTCCATGAGTGCGCCCAGGTCACCGAATTGAGCGTCGTCGATCGGCACGCGAACCAGCATCTCGCGCAGGCAGCCAATGACTTCCTGCCGGAGCTCCGGGTTCGCAATCACCACCCCCGCAACCAGTCCGTTCATTGCCCAGCCTCCTCCAACCCCGCGCCCGCCCGCCTTGCCTTTTCGGCCGGCTCGCGATCGCGAAACTCCATTTGCGTGATCGCCACTGCGACCAGCGCATCTTCGCCTTCGGCCAACTGCACCCGCACCACCCGCCCGCGACAGCGTATGCATCTCTGTACGAGGCTGCTGGCCGGCAGTGCCAGATCGACGGTAAGCGAGTCGCCCAGACTCGGTGCCGCCGCTGCCGCAGTCGTCCTCCAGGCCAGCAGAACGCCCTCGCGGCTGATGTTCACAGTCCGCGCAATCGCAATGCGGGAGTTCGTTGACCCGTAACAGAGAAGTGCAACGCTGACGCGCGGATTGGCGCGCCGCTCGAACGACGAGGAACCCATCTTGGGGTTTGCTCCAGTTTGTCCGCCGAATTCACGGCAGCCCCTTAACAGGAGACTAAGGCCACCCCCGCATTCGGACAAGATGGGTAAAGGTACATCTCCGCCATAATCCGAAGGTTTGCATTTTGCGCCCTGCCAGACGCCCGCTGCGAGAGGCCTGTAGGCGCGAAACAGCGCTCCTGCAAGCGAACGAAGCCGTGAGTGGCGGTAGTCCAAAAGTGACTAGTGTACTGGAACCCGTGGTACCTATGGATGAGACAACAGTACTAACTTACGTTCAAAAAAATACCCACCGATGTGATGAGTAAGTGTTGATACATGGCTAGATGCGGGGTATACTTACCTACATAGGGGGGCAAACCCTTTCAATGACACGCATCCTGCTCTATTCAACGGTTCCCGTCGTCGCCAAGGGTTTCTCCGTCCTGCTCTCCGCGGTCCCGGAATTCGAGATGGTGGCCGTCTGTTCGAACGAGCAGCAGCTTTCGCAGGCGATCTCCGCCACGTGCCCGGACCTCACGTTGATCGATCTCGACGACGAGACGCCGCTCGACCGTCTCTTCGAGCTGCGCCGCCAGATCTCGGCATCCATCAGAATCGTGCTCTGGGTGCAGTCGATTTCGCCCGAGCTGGCCTATCAGACGATGAAGCTCGGTGTGCGCGGGATTCTGCGCAAATCCCTTGGCGGCGACGTCATCGTGAAGTGCTTGCAGCGGGTCGCCTCGGGGGAGTGCTGGTTCGAAGAGGAGCTGACCGCCAGCTTCGCAACCATCAAGACGGTCAAGCTGACCCAGCGCGAGACCCAGCTCCTGGGCCTGGTTTCACGAGGCTTCAAGAACAAGGAGATTGCGAGCACCCTCTTCATTGCCGAGCCGACCGTGAAGATCTACCTCTCGCGGCTGTTCCGCAAAGTGGGCGCCAAGGACCGCCTGGAGCTCGCCTTATACGGGCTGCGGAGCGCGGTCACCGGGCAGGTCAGCATGTTCGCAGCGGGCCGCAATGCCGCGGCCGCCGCGCCCAGCCCCGCGCCGCGCATGCCGGTGCCGATAGAATACGACTTCGACCGCCGTCGCGGGCGGCCTCAGCCGATCGTCATGCGCTCCATCGCCTGAGGTTCTTACTTCACCACTAAGGCAACGCTGGTGGTCTGGGCTGAGCTGGGGCCCACCATGATGTCGAAGGTCCCCGGCTCGACCACCCAGTGCATGTCCCGATTCAGCATACGAAGCTCGAGAGGCGTGAGCTTGAACCGCACCGTCTTCTTCTCTCCCGGTTTCAGGCTGACGCGCTCGAAACCGCGAAGCTCCATCACGGGCCGGGTCACATCGGCCACGCGCTGGTGGATGTACATCTGAGCGACTTCATCGCCCTCGCGGCTGCCCGTGTTGGTGATGTCAACCAGGACGGCGGTCTCACCCCTGGCGCCAATCTCGGCCGGCTCCAGGCGCAGGTTCTCAAACGAGAAGGTGGTGTAGCTGAGGCCCCAGCCGAACGGGAAGAGCGGCTTGCGCCCCACGAAGAGATAGCTGCGGTTCATGGACGGTTTGTGATTGTAGTAATCGGGAAGTTGGCCCACCGAATGCGGGAACGTGATGGGCAGTTTCCCGCCTGGGTTGACGTCGCCGAAGAGCACACGGGCCGCGGCCGTCCCGCCTTCCTCGCCCAGGTACCAGCCTTCGAGAATCGCCGGCACGTGCTCGGCGGCGAAGTTGATGGACAGCGGCCGGCCGTTGATCAGGAACACGACGGTGGGCTTGCCGGTTTCTACGATCGCCTTGATCAACTGATCCTGGTAGCCGATCAGGTCGAGCGAGTCGCGATCGCCCAGGTGAATCTCCGACCAGGCTTCGCGGTTGGTGCGCTCATTCTCGCCGACCACGACGATGGCCACATCGGCGCCGCGCGCCACTTCCACGGCCTCCTGAATCCTCTTCAACTGCGACTCCGCATCGGGAAGCTTGACGGGGTTGTCCGTCCAGCCGATCCAGCCCTGCTTGCCTTCCGTGATTCGCGACCCTTCCGCGTAGACCACTTTGGCCGCCGAGCCCACGCGCTCGCGAATGCCGTCGAGAATGCTGACGCCGTGGCCGGGCTCGCGTGCGTAGCCGCCCGTGTGGACATCGGCTGCGTTGGGGCCGATCACCGCGATGGTATTCAACTTGGTGATGTCGAGAGGCAGCAGGTTGCCTTCGTTCTTGAGCAGGACGACGGCTTTCTCGGCCGTCTTCTCGGCCAGATCGCGGTGTTCGGCGCAGTTGGTGATGCGCTCGGCGTAATCGGGATCGACGTAGGGGTTCTCAAAAAGCCCCAGCCGGAACTTCGCCGCCAGCACCCTCGAGACGGCGCGGTCGATCTGCCACTCCGGCACTTTGCCCTGCTTCACCTGGTCGAGCAGCGTGCGGTAGACCGATCCGTCGCTCAAGTCGTAATCGACGCCAGCCGCCAGCGCCTGGCGCGCCGCATCCGCGAAATCGGCCGCCACGTGGTGAACCTGCACGAGCATTTGCAGGCCGCCGCCGTCGGAGGTGACGAACCCGGGGAAGCCCCACTCCTGGCGCAGCACGCGATCGAGGAGCCACTCGTTGACGTGGGAAGGGATGCCATTGATCTCGTTGTAGGAGGCCATCACGCTCCCCACGTGCGCCTCTTTGACGGCGGCCTCGAAAGCCGCCAGGTACGATTCGCGAACAATCCGCTCGGCGTAGTTTCCAGGCGCCGTGTTGGTGCCGCCTTCCGGCGCTCCGTGTACCGCGAAGTGCTTGGCGGTGGCCATGACGTGATGGCGGTCGATGATGAAGTTCGGCCCTTGCAGGCCCTCGATGGCGGCCACGCCGATGCGCGAGCCCAGGTACGGATCTTCGCCGTAGGTCTCCTCGGTCCGGCCCCAGCGAGGATCGCGGGCCAGGTCCAGCACGGGCGTGAAGGCCCACTCGACGCCAACGGAAGCCATCTCGTCAGCCGCGGCAGTGAAGACGCGCGTGACTAGCGCGGGATCCCAGGTGCTGGCCAGACCCAGAGCCTGCGGGAAACTGGTGGCGCCGTTCGACATGAATCCGTGCAGCGCCTCGCCCGCGAACAGATCCGGGATGCCCAGGCGCGTCTTCTCCACCAGGTACCGCTCGACGGCGTTCCGCAGCACGGCCCCGTCGTGCGGGCTGATCTTCGCGGCCGGCATCATCAACTGGCCTAGCGCCTTGCGGGCGCTCTCGGTGTCGTACTTGCCGGTTGTATCGAGCACCTCACGTGTGCCGCGCTGGGGCACAAGCTGTGCGCACTTCTCTTCGATCGTCATGCGCCCCAGCAAGTCCGCCACCCTCTGCTCGATCGGCAGCTTCGGATTCTTGTAGTCCGGAACCGCATTCTGCGCCACCGCCGGCGCCAGCAAGGCGAGACCCAAACACACGGCCGCCCTCACAACCCGCATTTCCGCCATAGACACTTCTCCTCCCGATGAGTTACGAGCGTGTTGTCCCCAATGTTCGATTCAACTGACTGGAAGCCTCAGCCGGCCTTCTTGCCGCGCGCACTGGTCTTCTTCGGCTCCGCCTCCGCCTCTGTCTCTACGGCGGCCGGGGCGACCGTGGCGAGAACCTGCTTGAAGAGGGCTTCCTTCTTCGACTCCTTCTTCGGAGGAGGCTCGCCGTTGCGGAAATCGTGCTCGTGGTAACAAGTGCGGCATCGCATCTTCGCCGGCTGGGAGCCGACCAAAGACACGATCGAGTGATTCGTGAGCCGCCGGCACTTCACGCAAAAGTCGTCTATGTCGTCGCCCAACCGGAACTCCCCCATTGAGAACCTCCGCAGGATGGAAGTATATCGAATTCGCGGCGCCGGTGGGGCAGCGGCGGGAGGACTGTCGCAGCAAAGTGGTAATGTCCTATTCGGGCAAAGTAGAAATGTCCTATTGACAGGGTCCAGGCTGGGACGTGGACCAAGGACGACTACTGATGACCCAGGCCGAGAGAGACCGGCTGGCGGCCCTGAAGAAGGCCAAGAAGAAACTGATCACACAGAAGCAGGCGGCCGCGGAGATCGGTGTGACCGAACGGCAGGTGCGGCGGCTGCTGCGCAAGCTGCGGCGCAAAGGGGATCGGGCGGTCCTGCATGAGCTGCGGGGGCGCCCCTCGAATCGGAAGCTGCCGGACGAGCTGGAACAGCAAGCGATCGCCGTTCTCTCCGATCCGGTGTACCGAGGATTCGGCCCGACGCTGGCGGCGGAGTACCTGCACAAGCGGCACCGGATTACGGTGAGCAAGGAGACGCTGCGGCGGTGGATGGCGAAGGCAGGGCTATGGAAAACCAACCGGCGCCGCGTGGTAGAGGTACACCAGTGGCGGGAGCGGCGGAGCCGCTGCGGCGAACTGGTGCAGTGGGACACCAGCACCCACGATTGGCTGGAAGGCCGCGGTGAAACGATGTACCTGATCTCGATGATCGACGATGCCACCAGCCGGCTGTTCGCGCGCTTCGTGCAGCACGACACCGGGGAAGAGAACATGCGCCTGCTGTGGGCCTACCTGGAGCGGTTCGGCCGACCGCTGGCATTCTACACGGACAAGGCCGGGATGTTTCAGGTGGCGGTCAAGACCAAACGGCAGGAGCAACGTGAAGGGCAGGACCGGCCTAAGATGCCGCCGACGCAGATTGAGCGAGCGCTGGGCGAGCTGGGGATCGTCTGGATTCCGGCGCACTCGCCGCAGGCCAAAGGGCGCGTGGAGCGCCAGTTCCAGACGGCCCAGGACCGCCTGGTGAAAGGGATGCGGGTGGCCCAGGTGGGAACCATGGAGGAGGCCAACAGCTATCTGGAGAAAGAGTATCTGCCGTGGTGGAACCTAAAGCTGACGGTGGCGCCGGCTCATGCCAGCGACGCTCATCGGCTCGTGGGCAAGGGCCAGGACCTGGCGGCGATCCTGAGCCACGTTGAGTCGCGGCAGGTGACCAACGACTACACCGTGCGCTATGAAGGCAAGCTCTATCGGATCGACCGCAAGGACGTGCGCGTGGGATTGCGCACCGCCAGGGTACGCGTCGAGGAGCGATTGGACGGAACCATCGCCGTACGATTTGAAGGCCGGTATCTGGGCGTTCGCCTTTGCACACAGCCTTCACACCAACCACGGGCGCTCGAAGCGGCGGCGGTGGCGAAACCGCCGCGCCCTGCGGGCCAACCCCGTCCTAAGAGCGGGTGGATGAAGAGCTTCTCTCTCAAGGCGGGTCGGTCGTTGAGCCAGGCCATCGACATCTCGAATGCGCACAACTGAGCGCGGTTCCAACAACGAAAGGCAAAAGGAGCGCCGGGCAAAGGCGGCCCGGCGGTTCTTCGCATTGTGTAGCCCAAGGCCTCCGCTCCTCAGAGACTCCACCAAAGAAAGGGTCACGTCAAAAGCAAAACCCTCCGATGGCGACTTAGTCGCCGCCACCAGAGGGTTGATGAGGACCGATGCTTTCTCCGGAGCCAGCCCCGTCGTCGCCTCGGCCTCGGGCATCCGCTCGGGCGCGACCCCTCGCGGACAAACTCACACTACCATGCCACGTCAGGCCGACCCCTCAAAACAGGACATTTCTACTTTGCTCGGAATAGGACATTTCTACTTTGCCTTGACAAGGCGGCGGGAGGACACGGCGGCGGGAGGACCTTGGCGGCGGCGTGACGGGCGAGGCGCCGTTCGAGAACCCTCACTCGGGTTTGTCGTAGTGAATCGCGGAACTCGCGCCGAAGCGCTTGTAGTCGGTGTACCGAATGTCCATGCGGGTTCGCAGGGGGCCAGTGCGGAAGTCCAGAGTGTCGTCGGAGTAAGTGTGGAGGGGGAACCAGAAGTTCTCATCCACAGGCCCCCAGTCCGTAGTGAAGTGCGGGAACAGGTTCTCGTTCGTCATGCTGCGGATGTCCGGCACAGCCTTGCCCACCGTTCGCACAATCGAGTAGTCCTTCTTGCTCGCCCAGAGCAGGCCGTCGAACAGGCGCTGGCCGGCCAGGATCTGCCGCGGGCGCACCTGCAGCACGTAGCAGTCGATGCCAGCCACCGTCTCCTCGCCTTTGAAGCGCGTCTCGTAGGCCCAGAGGTCGTCGGTGGAGAACAGGAACGGCTGCACTGTGCGGATGTCCGCGAAGTCCTCATCAGTGAGCTTCAGACGGTGGAGCAGGTTGCGCGGCTTGCCGATGAGCTTCTCGCTGCGTTCGCCGCCCGTGGAAAAGACCACGTCGCGCACTTCACGGTACTCGCCGGCCTCGGCGCCCGCCGGTGAGAACTCGATGACGGTGACGCTCTGCCGGTAGGTGTACTGGTCGCGAGCGGCACGGGCCTGGGTGGCGCGCCCGGCCACCAGTTTGGCGAGGCCGTCCGGCGGCTCCTGCGGCTCCTGCGCGAGGGCGGGGGGCGGAAAGAGGGCGGATGCTAAGATGATCGAGATGCTCGCCACGCGGCACGCGCTTCGAAACACATGGGTGGGAATCGCGCTGGCGGTCTCGGTGGCCGGGCTCATATATGCCAACCTTCTGAGTATAAGCGCGCCGGTGGCCGCCGCCCTCATCGCCGCTTTCACCATCGAGGCGTGCCTGTACGTGCTGCCCACCGTCGAGAGCGCGCGGAAGCGTCTTGAACAGAGGCTGCGGCGGCCCGCGCTGGCGCTCGCGATGACGGCCAGCGCGGCGCTGCCGTATTGCGTCTACGCGCTTCCAACGGGCGTATTCCGGCCGGCGTCGCTCGTCGCGATTCTGGCGCTCGGCTCCGTGGCGTCGTTCTGGTACGTCTTCTTCCCGCGCCGGCCCGCCATCGACCTGGCCTACGTGGCGCTGGTGGCTGCCGTCATCCTGTTCTATCCTTTCGCGCGTATCTACGGAACCCCCGTCGCGCGGCTGCCACTCTCCATCCTGGGCTCGCTGATGTGGACGCGGCTGACCATATTGGAGTGCCTCTCGATCGGCAACATGCAGCCGGAGGGCTTCGGATTGCTGCCGAGCCGCAGGGAGTGGAAGGCCGGTGTGGTCAACTTCCTGCTGTTCCTGCCGGCCGGCGCGGTGCTCGGCTGGGCGCTGGGACTCGCGCGCTTCCATCCCCGAAGCGGCGGTTGGCGCACGGCGGCGCTCTACACTGCCGGGACGTTCCTGGGGATGCTTTGGGTGGTGGCGCTGCGCGAGGAGTTCTTCTTCCGCGGCCTGGTGCAGCGCTGGCTCGGCCGCTGGTTGAAGAACGGCTGGGCAGGCCTCGCGGTGGCATCGGTTCTGTTCGGGTTGATGCACCTGGCCTTCCGCGGCTTCCCGAACTGGCGCTTCGCGCTTCTGGCCACGGTGGCCGGGGCCTTCTACGGCCGGGCCTATCTCACGACACGCAGCGTTCGCGCCGCCATGGTCACACACGCGCTGGTGAACACGGTGTGGAGGGTTCTGTTCTGGTGAGGTCGATGAGACAGCGTTGGTCTAGCGACACGGCGCTGCCGATCTGGGTGGCACTGGGGACGGTAGCCGTCCATCTGCTGACGGGCGGGCAGTACGGGTTCCACCGCGACGAACTGACTACGCTCGAGGATTCGCGGCACCTGGCGTGGGGGTTCGTCGCGTACCCGCCACTGTTTCAGTATTACGGCTAGGTTGGTGTATAGTCGCAGAGATGACACGCGCGACCGGGAGCCTGTTGCTCGCGTTTGTGTTCAGCGGGACGGCACTCCCTCCCTTTCCTGAACTAGCGAGGAATTATCCGAAGGGCCCGGATGCCGGGATCAAGCGGCTGATCGGGGGCCGCGTGGATGCGGCGTGGATTGACCACACCTGCGCCGTCCGGCTGAGCAGGGCTTTGAATTATTCGGGCGTTCCGGTGCCTGCGGACTTCGCCGGGATGAAGACGGTCTCGGGCGGAGACGGGAAGCGCTACGCGTTCCAGGTGCGCGGGATGCGGCCGTGGCTGGAGGCGGTGTTCGGACCGCCGCAGATCCGCGCCGTGCGGCCGGGGGACCGGAGACAGTTTCTGGGGAAGAAGGGCGTGATCGCGTTCGTCATTCCGTTTTCGAACGCGAGCGGGCACGTCGATTTGTGGGACGGGGCGAAGTACACCTACGAGGACCTGGACCCGCAGGACTACTTCAAGCTGGCCACTGAAGTGGAGCTGTGGGAGACGCGGTAGATCACGCGGGCGGCGGCGATTGCGGGCGAGGGCGCGGCTGCTGCTGCGACAGGCAGTGGAGGGTGCCGTAGCCGAGCACCAGGTCCACGGCGTGTATCCCAACCACGGGGCGGTCCGGAAACAGATCGGCCAGGATGCCGAGGGCCCAGCGGTCGTTGGGATCGTTGAAGGTGGGCACGATGACGGCGCCATTGGCGATGTAGAAATTGGCGTAGCTGGCTGGCAGGCGCTCGCCATCGAAGACGAGCGGCGCGGGCGTGGGGAGGGCCACCACGTCGGGCTTCGAGCCGTCCTCCAGGCGCAGATGCTCGATGCGCTCCCAATTCTCGGCCAGCGGCCGGTAGTTGATGTCCGCGGGATTCTCTTCCCGGATCAGCACCACGGTCCGCGGGTTCACGAAGCGGCAGATGTCATCCACGTGGCCGTGGGTATCGTCGCCCGCCACGCCGCCGGCTAGCCAGAAAACGTTGGTGACACCCAGGTTCTGTTTGAGCGCCGCCTCCATTCCGGAGCGGCCGAGGCCGGGGTTGCGAACCTGAGTATCCTGATCCAGGTAGCATTCTTCGGTGGTGAGGAGCGTGCCGCGGCCGTTGACGTCGATGCCGCCGCCTTCGAGCACGAACTCGCGGCCATCGGTACGGGCGTCGAACAGAGGCACCCCGAGGCGCTTGGCCACGCGCTCGGGCACACGATAGTCCCTGCGCCAATCCGGATACTTGGCCCAGGCGTTGAAGTGGAAATGGACGATGGCGATGTCGGCGCCGCGACGGACGAAGATGGGGCCGCTGTCGCGGGTCCAGCCGCGGTCGGTGGGATGGATCAGGAAGTCGAACCGCGCGGGGTCGGCGCCGGCCCGGGTGAAGTAGCGGCGCGCCTGCTTCTGCGCGGCGGCGGAGTTCACCATCATGTGGACGGTTTCGCCGGCGGAGACTCTGCGCACGATTTCGCTATAGACCCAGCGGATGGTGTCGAGCTTATCGGGCCAGTCGGTGGGGTTGTGGGGCCAGGCCAGCCAGGTGGCGTCGTGCGGCTCCCATTCGGCCGGCATGGAGAAGCCGAGGGCGGCCGGCGTGGTGGCGGTGGTGGGGCTGCGGGTCAGCATGAAAATGCCATACGCTCACTCCGAATGCGCCGATGCATATCGCTCTATGAAATCGGCTACTGTTTCCGGCTGATCCTCAAGAAGGTAGTGCCCGCTGCCAGGGATCACGCCCGTTGCGACATGAGTGCATCCGTGGGCGCGGAGACCTTCGGCAATCTTGGGGATGAACTTCGCAAAAGGGGACCCGTCCCCCGTACCGAAGAACAACGCAACGTCAATGGGACCGCGCCGCGTCGCATCAAATTGCGCATTGGCTGGAAACGCGCGGTACATTTCGAACACCGCGTGAAGCTGCGAAACACTACCGTAAGCCTGCAAGTAATGGGTAATCTCGTACGTCGTGAATTTTCCGAATTGGAAGAAATGCCCCAGGTAGGCGGACTGCCGTCCGTCGACGAGTTTCTCGGCGAGGCCCGGAACTTGCATGAAGTGCATGTGCCACATGAAAGGGGCGCCTTGGATTTCCTCCCATCCCGCGATTCCGGGAATTGGTGTGTCGAGGATCATAGCGCCGCGCAAGATCTGCGGAAAGCGGCGAACGAATGCATAGGCTACGTGGCCGCCGATATCGTGGCCGACGATGTAGACGCTCTCCAGGTTGAGAACCGATACGAGATCGAAAATGTCTTCCGCCAGGTTCGCTGCATCGTAGCCGCCCGGCGCCGGAGTCGAGTCACCGATTCCGCGCAGATCGACGGCAAGGACCGTGAACTGTTTCGCCAGCCTCGGCATGATCGAGCGGTACTCGAACGAGTCTTGTGGGAATCCATGGATCAGGATGACGGCAGGTCCCTTGCCCCCGCGGACGTAGTGTAGCTTGATTCCATTGACCGCCGCCGTTTCGGACTGGAATCCCTCTGGAATAGTTTGCCCTGGTGCCTGGCGTGGAGAAAATACCAGACTGCACGCCGCCAGAAAGAACAATAAGCCCGAGATACGGCGATCCATGCGCCACGCTCCTCCTACTCGACTTTACAACAGGGGCGGCGGGCGTGCCGGGCGCGCTTCGTGGCAAAATTGGAACTTACCATGGCCACCACCAAGAATCGCCGCTACCGCGAAGACCTCTCCGAAATGCCGGAGTGGATGAAGAAGAAGAAGTGCCCGCAGCGGGACAAATACATGTCGGGCCAGCGCATACAGCCCAAGAACCTCACCGGGCGCGAGAAGCTCTCCGATGTTATCGACAACGCATTCCTGGCCTACAATTCTGCGCGGCTCAAGGAGGGCTGCCAGCTCTTCGTCCAGAAGATGCTGGACCCGGACGTCACCATCGGGATGACGCTTTCCGGCGCGCTGACGCCGGCCGGGCTGGGCTGCTCCTCGATTGTGCCGCTCATCAAAGCCGGCTTCGTGGATTGGATCGTCGCGACCGGCGCCAATCTCTATCACGACCTGCACTTCGCGCTGAACTACCCGGTGCGCGTGGGCAGCTTCAAGATGGACGACACCGACCTGCGCGACAACGACATCGTCCGCGTGTACGACGTGCTGCTGGGCTACAGCGACTGCCTGATGGCTACCGACGAGATCCTGCGCGGCATCCTGGTGCAGCCGGAATTCCAGAAGGAAATGGGCACCGCGGAATTGCACTATCTGCTGGGCCGTTACGCGGCGGAGTGGGAGCGCAAGGCCGGGCTCAAGGATGTCTCGGTGCTGGCGGCGGCTTTTCGCGCCGGCGTTCCTTGCTATACGTCGTCGCCCGGCGATTCGACCATCGGCATGAACGTGGCCGGCGTCGAGCTGCGGGGCAACAAGCTGCGGCTGAATCCGTCGATCGACGTCAATGAGACCACGGCGTTCGTGCTGGCGGCCAAACGGGCGGGCGGCCGGAGCGGCGTGGTTCTGTGGGGCGGCGGCAGCCCGAAGAATTTCATGCTGCAGACCGAGCCGCAGATCCAGGAAGTCCTGCGCATCAAAGAGTTCGGCCAGGACTTCTTTCTGCAAGTGACCGACGCGCGGCCGGATACGGGCGGCCTGAGTGGCGCGACGCCGAGCGAGGCCGTGAGCTGGGGGAAGGTGGATCCGGACCGTTTGCCCGACGCCGTGGTCTGCTACACCGACACCACCATCGCCATGCCGCTGTTGACGCATTACGCGCTGGCGCGGCACAAACCGCGCAAGCTGCGGCGGCTTTACGATCAGCGCGCGAAGCTCACCAAGGCGCTGACGAAGGAATATTTCCTGCATAACAAAGTGAAGATGGTGGACGGTTCCGACCCGGTGATCGGCTGAGCGACCGCTCGGAAAAGCAATCTCTCGCCAAGACGCCAAGTCCGCCAAGCTAGGCTTGAGTAGGAACGCGCGCCAGTACGGGTCGCCACGCACCGCGTTTACGATCGGCGCGCCAGTACGGGTCGCCATGCACCGCGTTTACGATCGGCGCGCCAAGCTCACTAAAGCCCGAAAAGCAATCTCTCGCCAAGACGCCAAGTCCACCAAGACAGGGCCGACCCAGTGACCGGCTGATCGAACCTAGTTTTTCTTGGTGGTCGTCTTGGCGGGCTTGGCGCCTTGGCGAGAGACAATCCAAGACGGGGGCGGATAAGCTAGGCTTGACTAATGAATGCGCGCCAGATGCACGCCATCGCACGCCAGCACGGCACGCCCGTGGTTGTGATCGATCACGACCTGCTGCGCCGCAACTACGCCAGCTTCAAGAAGCACCTTCCCAAGGTGCAGGCCTACTACGCGGTGAAGGCCAATCCGGCGCCGGAGATCATCCGCACGCTCTACAAGGCAGGCGCCAGTTTCGACGTGGCTTCGCTGCCCGAATTCATGATGGTCTACGAGAACATCAAGCAGCTACCGGCGCGGGAGCGGCAGGATTTCATCTGGGACAAGATCGTCTACGCCAATCCCATCAAGCCCAAGGAGACGCTTGAGGCGCTGAACCAATACAAGCCGCTGGTGACTTTCGACAACCTGGCCGAGCTGCGCAAGATCAAGCAGTTCGCTCCGAGCGCGGGGCTGGCGCTGCGGCTGAGGGTGCCCAACACGGGCTCGATGGTGGAGCTGTCGTCGAAGTTCGGCTGCGATCCGGGCGAGGCGGTGGATCTGGTGGATGAGGCTTTCCGCGTTGGGCTGGTGGTGGAGGGTTTGAGTTTCCACGTCGGCAGCCAGTGCACGAATTTCCAGAATTTTGTGCAGGCGCTGAATATGGCGGCCGCCGTGATGCGCGAGGCCAAGACCCGCGGGCACGAGATCAAGATCCTCGACATCGGCGGGGGATTTCCAGCGCACTACAACCGGCACGTGGCGCCGATCAGCCTGCTGGCCAAGCGCATCAACGCCGAAATCGCGCGGCTGTTTCCGGAGAACATCGAGATTCTGGCCGAGCCGGGACGGTATCTGGTGGCGACGGCGGCGGTGGCTATCGCGCGTGTGATCGGCAAGGCGGTGCGCGACGGCAAGACCTGCTATTACATCGACGACAGCGTCTACAACACGTTTTCCGGGATCATTTTCGACCACTGCCAGTATCACGTGAAGGCGTTCAAGAAGGGGCCGACCGAAATCTGCGCGGTCTTCGGCCAGACCTGCGACGGCCTGGACGTCATCTCGCAATCGGAAGAGCTGCCCGATCTGGAGATCGACGACCTGGTCTACTCGGATAATATTGGCGCTTACAGCAACGCGTCGGCGACGTGCTTCAATGGGTTCCCGGTGGCCGCTGTGGTGCACGTCGGAATGTAGGCAGCAGGCTCCCTAGCGCATGCCCCGCCTGTAAGAAAGCGTCGAGACGACCGCGGCTCAACGATTCATGGGGGTGGTAAGGTCGCCCAGATCCACCACGGGCACGGTGTGCTCGGTCACCTGAATCTGCACGGGTTGCCCGCCTTTCAGCAGCCAGGCAGGACGCTGAGGCGTTAGATAGGCCTTCTGAGCCACGACCAAGTACGTGCCTGGTTTAAGTTCCCCGCACACGATCGTAAACGGCCCCTGCTTGGGCATCTCAGTCTTCGGCAGATTACTGGGAACGGAGATGCGGCCTTTGGAATCGGTGGAGACGGGATAGCTGCCGCCGGGCGACAGGAGCACCAGTTGGAGGTAAGTGTCGTCCCAGACCACTGTCCATTTCTCGGGACCTGTGCCCGTTGTCCTGGCCGCTGCAGCATTGGTGACAACGCCCTTGATGGTGAGCGGCGCGGCCTTCACGCCGGCTCCGAGGAATCCCACTGCCAAGAGGAGCAGCCCCAGGCGCGCCAGACCCCTCAATAAGCGATCGCTATAACTTCTGGAGCGCATCTGTCGGGCTCCCTTCGTTCCTCGAATCCCGCCACGTCCAACCAGAGTGTTTCCGCAACTGCTCAGAATAGCAAGACTGGGGACAGTGTGCTGATGCTTGCTACTAGCAGGAACCCCCGCGCATGCAGCGAGACGCGCGGCAAGGAGTAGGCCACACATTAGCGAAGGAGGGAGAATCGAGTTCCGCCATTGGGCATTTGCCGTGATTCTGTTGAAAGACGGTCACGTGGAATTCTGGGGCCGCAAATCCTCCTGAAGACTGGGGTTGTGCCTTCCGACGGCCTGGCGGCCATGCTGCGCGGTGATACACTCGGCGCGCCATGTCAGAGTTTCGAATTCCGTCAATCACGGTGGAGATTGTCGCGCAGATGTTTCCCGTGACGCCGGTCGCGAACATACGCGCGCGGCTTCCCTTCGTGTTGAACCCCCTGGTTGAGCCGGAACTGGCCACAAAGCAAATGGCGCTGATGGCGCTGGCGACGATTCGGGCGGAGGCGGAATCGTTCGAGCCGGTGAGCGAAGGCGTCAGCAGCTTCAACACGTCGCCGGGCGGGCATCCCTTCGATCTTTACGATCATCGGCCCGGGCTCGGCAACCTGGGGGCTCCCGACGGCGAGCGCTTCCGCGGCCGCGGCTTCGTGCAACTGACCGGACGCGCCAACTACCAACAGCACGGCCGGGCGATCGGGCTCGAGGAGAGGTTGCTTGCGAATCCTGAATTGGCGAACGATCCGGACATCGCGGCGCGGCTGCTGGCGAGCTTTCTCAAGAGCAGGCAGAAGCCGATCCTGGCGGCCCTGGCGAAGGGCGATCTGCCCGCGGCCCGGCGGCTTATCAATGGAGGCGCCGCCGGCATCGCCCGGTTCATCGATGCGTACCAGCGCGGCCAGAAGCTGATTCCCGAAGCGAGCGCTTCTTAAGACTCCGGCGGGCGGCCTTCGTAAGCGGCTACAACTTCGGCCAGCGGACCGTCCCTCATCACCGAGCCGTGGTCGAGCCAGATGCCGCGCTCGCAAATATCCACGATGCCGGCAGCGGCGTGCGAGACCGCGATCAGGGTTTTGCCCGCGCGCCTCAGCTCCAGAATCTTGGCCTGGCACTTGGCTTGGAACGCGTGATCGCCGACCGCCAGCACTTCGTCAACGATCAGGATGTCCGGGTCCATCTGGACGGCCACGGCGAAGGCCAGCCGCATGACCATTCCGCTCGAGTAGGTTCGCAACGGCTCGGCGATGAAGTCACGGATGCCGGAGAAATCGACGATGCTCTCCAGGGACTCTTCGGTCCGCCGGCGGGAAAGGCCGAGAAGGGCTGCATTGAGCCGGACGTTCTCGATGCCGCTCAGGTCCGGATGGAACCCAGCGCCGAGCTGCAGCAGCGCCCCGATGCGCCCTTTGACGCTCAGCGAGCCGCCGTCGGGCTCCGCCAGGCCCGCGATCACGCTCAGCAGTGTGCTCTTTCCGGCGCCGTTGGTGCCGACCAGCGCGAGACCTTCGCCAGGCTCGACTTTGAAGGTGACGTCACGAAGCGCCCAAAAGCGCTCCTTGCGGCCGGGCCGGAACAGGTTCTCGACGTGTTTGCGCAGCAGGACGCGGCCGGTGTGCCGGTAGAAGAATTTCGAGATCCCTTGAAGCTCGACGGCGGCGCTCATAGGTAGTCGTAGAACCTCCGCCGCAAGAGGCGGAATACAGTCAAGCCGGCCACAAAGACGAAGGCGCAACTCAACACAAGCTTGGCCAGGAGCGGGGTTGGCGGAGGAATGCCGTCGAGCAGGACGTTGCGTCCGGCCAGCACCAGCGCCGCGACCGGGTTGAGCTGGTAGAGGTTGCGATAGCGGGCCGGGATCAGGGAGAAGGGGTAGAAAATCGGCACCATCCAGAAAAGGACGAGGGTCGCCGATTCGATCACGTATCGCACGTCGCGCACGTAGACGTTGATGGCGGAGCACAGCAGCGCCAGGCCGCACACGAAGACCACTTCACAGGCCCATATGAACGGCAGCCATAGCCAGTAGCGGTTCACGCCCAGTCCGGCCAGGAGCACGGCGGTGAGCAGCAGGCCGATCTGAATCAAGAGGTGAATGCCGATGGCAAGCACCGAGGAGATGGGGATCACCTCGCGCGCGACCGGGACGCGCGTGATGAGGGCGGCGTTCTCGATCAACGACGAAGTGCCCGCGGTCCAGGCCATGCTGAAGAAGTTGTACGGCACCAGCCCGCACAGAACGAACACCGCAAAGTGCGGAATGGAGTTGTTCTGCATGATGTGCGTGAACAGGAACCACAAGACGCCCATCATGATGAGCGGATTCAGCAGCGACCAAAAGACCCCCAGCGACATGTTGCGGTAGCGGATTCTGAAGTCCTTAGCGATGAGCTCACGCATTACGAAGAAGTAGTCGCCTTGCCACTTGGGGCCGGCGGCCTTGGCGGCGCGGGGTGCGGATTGGGCGGCGGATGGCTGCAAGTGGAACTCTCTTGACGACGACAGACTAGGTTAACAAGAATGGCGGCCGCTCCGAAGCGGCGCCCTGCCTTTGATATTCTTCGCGGGTGGCCAGGCTGTTAGGGTCAAGCGCGCGGTCTACGGCCAGAATGCCGTCCAGGTGGTCCATCTCATGTTGGACCAGTTCGGAGAGCGAGCCTTGGGCCTCCAGGACCTGCGTGACGCCGCTCTCGTCATCGAAGCTTATGCGGACGCGCTCGGAGCGCTCGAGCCAGACCATCAGATCGGGGAAGGAGAAGCAGTCGTCCCACAAGCGGAAAGTCTCGGCGCTACGGAACTCGAATTCGGGATTGCGCAGACGCAAGGCGCGGCCCTCGAATTCGATGTAGATCAGGCGCTGGGCTTCGCCGATCTGCACGGCGGAGATGCCGCGGCCGAATCCGTGGGACCGGCGAAACGCGTGAAGCGTGTCGCGCAGGTCGTCGCAGAGCGGCGCAGCCCCGGCGGCCGTCAAGACGGGCGTAGAGACGGCCCGCAGCAGCGGGTCTCCCAATTGCAGAATGCGGCGCGCGGGCATACGTCACGAAGATAGCAGTTCCCTGAGGGACGATCTCTGGTTCTGGTTGGTGCGATGGGTGTGTTGTACACTGGCAAAGCGAGGTTGAGGTGTCCGATTCGGACCGGTCCGAAATCCTGCTCTACCAGAGTCCGGACAACCGGACCCGCATCGATGTGCGGCTGGACGGCGATACGGTGTGGCTGTCTCAAGCCCAGATGGCGCAGCTCTTCCACACGACCAAGCAGAATGTCAGCCTGCACGTCAAGAACGTCTTCACGGAGAGGGAGTTGGAAGCCGCCTCAACTGTCAAGCAATACTTGACGGTTCAAACCGAGGGTGGCCGCCAGGTGCAGCGCACCATCGATTTCTACAACCTGGACGTCATCATCTCGGTCGGCTATCGGGTGAGGTCCCATCGGGGCACGCAATTCCGGATCTGGGCTACCCAGCGGCTGCGCGAGTACATCGTCAAGGGATTCACGCTCGACGATGAACGCTTGAAGGACGGCGGGCGACGGAACGACTATTTCGACGAGCTGATCGAGCGCGTCCGCGCGATCCGGACCTCGGAACGGAACTTCTACCGGAAGGTCAACGAGATCTACCGCACCGCATACGATTACGACGCGAACGCCGAGATCACTCACGAGTTTTTCGCCACCGTGCAGAACAAGTTCCATTGGGCCATCCACGGCCACACCGCGGCGGAGGTGATCGCCGAGCGGGCAGATGCTACGAGGCCCAATATGGGACTCACTAATTGGCGGGGCGACCGAATTCGGAAGGCCGACATCGGCGTCGCGAAAAATTACCTCACCGCCGAAGAGCTGTCGACCCTGAATCTCATCGTGGATCAGTACCTATCATTTGCCGAGCTTCAGGCCCGGCAGCGGAAGCCGATGTACATGCACGATTGGATTCGAAAGCTCGATGACTTCTTGAAACTGAACGACCGGCGAATTCTGGATCACGCCGGGAAGGTCTCCGCGCAGCTCAGCGAGGAGATGGCGCGGCGAGAGTTCGAGAAGTTCTCCACTCGCGAGCGCCAGATTGGGGCCGACGAAACGGTCGCGACGTTAGACAAAGAAGTAACCGACGCTTCTGCGGCCCGCCGAAAGCCGAAATCAAGCTGAGGCGCCGCTAATCAGTCCCCAGCCTTCCCCAACTCCGCCAGAATGCGCCGGGCGGCTTCTTTACCGCGGTCGCCGATTTCGCCCGCGGGGCCGACGCAGCTTGGACAGCCGGATTCGCAGGGACAGGCGCGGAGGAGCTCGGCTGCGTGCGCGATCAGCGTGGGCGCCATCTTGAAGAGCGGCGCGCTTTGGCCGATGCCGCCGGCGTAGGAATCGTATAAGTAGAGATCCGGTTGCGTTGCGGCGAGGCCGCCCGCGATGTTCTCACCGAAGGACACGCCCAGGTCGCGCGGGTCGGCCATCAGCAGGAACGCCGCTGCCGTGCGCAGCACGTTGCCGAGGCCTGTCAAACCGTTCTGCCGTTCGGTCAAGGACAAGTCCGCGAACCGGGCCATGAATGGCTCGGGGAACGTAAGCCAGAACGCCGTGGTGTGCATTTCCTGTTCGGGCATGGAGAGGTTGCCCGCGCCCACGTTCTCCATGGTGTAGAACTTGATTTTCTTGAAGCCGACGATCTGCCGGTTCACGCGAACATCGCCGTGGGCCGCACGAGCGCCGGCGAGCGGCGCGGTATCGAACTCTTCCAGCACCTTGACCTCGGTGTAGTCGATGGCGTCCGTGTAGTAATCGCTCTCGACGCGGCGGACGTAGGCCTTGCGGCCTTCGTAATCGAACTTCTCCACCTGGTATTGGCGCGCTTCGTGGAGGTAGATGGCCTTCTCGTAAAGCGTGGTGAGCGCCGAGGGGAAGTTGACCTCTGCGATCACCTCCGGCTCGCCCGTGGTATCCACCACAACGAAGTTGTCGCTGGTGATGGAGCGCAGGCTGATCGCGTCGGCCGGGTAGGTGTCCGAGGTCCAGTGCCACGCGCCGGCGGAGTGGTGCAGCAGGCCCAGCTCGTCGAGGAACCGGCAAAGCTCCGCCGTGTCGTGCCGGCCGAACTTCTCGCCGTCGCGAATGGGCAGCTCGAATGCGGCGCACTTCAGGTGATTGATCAGGATCTCGACGTTGTCCGGGTTGATGTGCGCGCGCTCGGGCGAGCTGCCGAAGAAGTAGTCCGGGTGCTCGATGATGTACTGATCGAGCGGCGCGCTCGAAGCCACCAGCACCGCGGCCGAGGTGGATTGACGGCGGCCGGCGCGGCCCGCGCGCTGCCAGGTGGAGGCGATGGTGCCCGGATAGCCGGCCATCACCACGGCATCGAGCGAGCCGATATCGATACCAAGCTCGAGCGCGTTTGTCGCAACCACGCAGCGGACGTCCGCTTCCCGCAGCTTGCGCTCGATCTCGCGGCGCTCACGCGGAAGATATCCGCCACGGTAGCCGCGCACGGCGTCCGCGCCCGCTGGCAGCCGTGCGGCGGCATCCTTCAAATAGGTGGTGAGGACTTCGGTGGCCAGCCGGTTGTTGGCGAAGACGAGGGTCTGCAGCCGGTTCTCCAGGAACTCCAGGGCGACGCGCTTCGATTCCTTCAAATAGCTGCGGCGGATGCCGAGCTGGCGGTTGACGTAGGGCGGGTTATAGAAGATGAAATACTTCTCGCCCGAGGGCGCGCCGTTGCGCTCCACCAGTTCGAAAGGCTCGCCCGACAGCGCTTCGGCCAGCTCGCGCGGATTGGCGATGGTGGCGGAGGAGCAGATGAATTGCGGCTTCGAGCCGTAGAATTCGCAGACGCGCTTGAGGCGGCGGATGACGTTGGCGACGTGGCTGCCGTACACTCCGCGGCAATAGTGCAGCTCGTCGACGATGAAGTAGCGCAGGTTCTCGAACAGCTTCGCCCACTTGGTGTGGTGCGGCAGGATGCCGGCGTGAAGCATGTCGGGATTGGTGAGGACGATGTTGGCGCGCTCGCGGATGGCTTTGCGCGCGTCCTGCGGCGTATCGCCGTCGTAGGTGAAGGCGCGCAGATCGGAGCCGGCGGCGTCGAGCGCCTGCTGAAGCTCGTGGAGCTGATCCTCGGCCAGCGCTTTGGTGGGGAACAGGTAGACGGCGCGGGCGCCGGGGTCCGCCATCAGGCGGTTCAGCACGGGCAGGTTGTAGCAGAGCGTTTTGCCGCTGGCGGTGGGCGTGACCACCACAGTGTTTTTTCCCGCGTTGACCAGGTCGAACGCCGCGGCCTGGTGGCTGTAGAGCCGCGTGACGCCGTGCCGCGCCAGGGCGTCGCGTAGCTTCGGGTGGACGGCATCGGGCACGGGCGCGTATTCGCCGGCGGAGGCGGGCTGGTAATGAATGGCGCGGATGACCGAATCGGGATTCAGGCGGAGCTTCTCGAAACGCGCCAGCGCGACGTTGAGGCCGGTGGGGCGGGCGATTCCGAGCTCGGGCGGCTCGGGGAAACCCAGGGTGAGGTTCTCAGACATTTTCTTCGCCTTTTGTTTGCTCTCCAGTATAGCGCCGAGCGCGCGCTCCGGTCCGAGGTATGCTGTGAAGCGATGCTCAGCCGCCGTCTCTTTCTCGCAGGTTCCGCCGCGGCTCTGGCCGCAAGGGGACAGACCGCCAGGACGGCGGGCCCGGTCCGCGTCGCCGTGTTCTGGGAGGCGGGGTTCCCATCGGTGGACCTCGCGCCGATCGACAAGGCGGCGCTCGAGGGGCCGGGGGTTTCGTTTGTTACTGAGGCGGAACTGCAGGAACTGCCCCGGTACCAGATGCTGGTGACTCCATATGGCTCGGCGTTCCCCAAGGCGGCGTGGAAGAACATTTTCGAGTATCTGCGTCAGGGCGGCAACTGGCTCAATCTGGGCGGCGTGCCGCTCGCGGTCCCGGTGGTTCGCGAGGGCGGCGGATGGCGGCAGGAGATCCGGCAGACGGCGTATCACAAGGCGCTTTCGATCACGCAGTCGTTCGCCGTGGCGGCGGGTAAGATTGCGTCTTACTCCGATGGAATCGGCGCGTTCCATGCCGAGGAAATTTATGAGCTCTACCTGCGGCTGACCTCGACGCGGGACAATCCATCGGAAATCGGCACGGCGGGGATGCGCGAGGCGACCATGCAGGCTCTGGTCCATGGCCTGGATTCGAAGGGCTGGCCGGTGGCTGCGCCGTTCGTACAGATAGACAGGCTGGAGGGGCCGTTCGCGGGTGGGCGCTGGGTGTTCGCCAATCTGAAGGGCTCCGTGTCGGCGGAGGCGATCCGCACGCTCGCAGCGATCGCGAGCGAAGGCGCCTCGGAGTTCGAGGTACGTCCGAGCTTCGCCTGCTACTACGGAGAGGAGCGGCCGTCGTTTACGGTCCGGCTGAAGGGTAGGGGCGGGGCGGGCTGCGATTTGGAAGTCCGCGACGAATCGGGGAAGACCGTCGGGAAGATGCAGGCGCCGCTTACGGCATCGGATGTGTTGGCGATGGGTTCTGCGGAAGTCCCGCCGGGCTGGCCCGCGCTCGCTCCCGGACTTTATCGCGTGGAAGCACGCGCCGGCACGCTGCGCTGCCAGACCGGATTCTGGGTGACGCGTGCACCCGGCCGAGCGGGCGGCAAGCCGTTCACCACGGATCGCGACTACCTGCTGCGCGACGGCCGTCCGTTCGTGGTTACGGGCACCACCTACATGGCCGGAGACGCCCAGCGCAAGTTTCTGCTGGAGCCGAATCCCGCGGTGTGGGACCGTGATTTCGCCGACATGAAGCGGGCCGGCGTGAACGTGGTTCGAACCGGGATCTGGACGGGATGGAAGCAGATCATGCCGGAGGCCGGCCGCGTCGATGAGGGCTGCCTGCGGGCGCTGGACGCGTTTCTCGAGACCGCGCGACGGCACGAGATCGCGGTGATCTTCAACCTGTTCGCGTTCTTTCCGGAGATGTGGGGCGGCGAGAATCCGTATCTCGATCCGCGCTCTCTCGCCGCGCAGAAGGAGTTCGTGTTTCAACTTGCCGCGCGTTCGAGCGGCGCCGGCGACCTCACCTGGGACCTGATCAACGAGCCGTCATTCTGCTCGCCCGCCCACCCGTTCCGTTGTCGCCCCAACTACGACGAATACGAGCGCAAGGCCTGGAGAGAATGGCTGAAGGGGCGGGAGGCGCGGCTTCAGGAGGCTTGGGGGCTCACGTCCACGGACTCGATCGATCTGCCCGCGCTTCAGGACTTCGCCGATGAGGACATCTTCGACCGCACCTCGCGCCCGCTCGCGGTGCTCGAGTACCACCTGTTCGCGCAAGAGATGTTCAACGGGTGGGTGAAGGAGATCTCGTCAGCCATCCGCGCCAACGGGAACCCGCACCAGCTCATCACCGTGGGGCAGGACGAGGGCGGCCTATCGCCCCAGCCGAGCCCGCTCTTCCACGATGCGGTGGTCGATTTCACGTGCGTGCACAACTGGTGGTTGAACGACGACCTGCTGTGGGACAGCCTGCTGACCAAATCGCCCGCGAAGCCGAACCTGGTGGAGGAGTCCGGCGTCATGTTCTACGAGACGATGCGCCGCGCTCCCGGACGGACGGAGGAAGAGGCGCGCGACCTGCTCGAGCGGAAGATGGCGTTTGCGATGGGCGCCGATGGCGCGGGATTCGTGCAATGGCTTTGGAACACGAACAGCTACATCGCCAATGACAACGAAGCCAGCATCGGCTTCTTCCGCGCCGATGGGACGGCCAAGCCGGAGCTGCAGCCGTTCCTCGCGATGGCGGCGTTCTGGAAGCGGCACGGCGATCTGCTCACGGGGAAGCAGCTCGAAGACGTCGTGATGGTGGCGCCGCAGTCTCACATGTTTTCGGTTCGCGATTTCGCAACCGCCGCGACCAAGCGCGCGGTTCGCGTGATGCACTATGACTGCCTGACGCCGATGCGCGCGGCCGGCGAATATGCGCTGGAACGCGAGTTCGCCCCCGCTAAGCTGATCCTGCTGCCTTGTCCGCAGGTGTTGACCCCGGCGGCCTGGAACGTGCTGGTGGCGGCCGTGCGGAAGGGCGCGACGCTCCTCATCACCGGGGTGATCGACCGCGACGAGAACTGGATTCCCGTGGATCGGCTGGGCCTCGGCGCGTCGATTGCGCCGGTGGCGGAAGAGGAAACGCTGCGCATCGACGGGGCGGATATGCGCGTGGCATTCCACAACGAGAGCTTCCAGCGCATGGAGAAGGCGGTGGTGGCGGGCGAGGAGCGGCCCGTTGTCAGAACGATTCCGATGGGTGCCGGGAGGGTGATCTGGTGCCCGCTGCCGATCGAGGTGGGCTCGGAAAGCGCGCCCGTCGCGGCGCTCTACCGTTATGCTTTGAAGCAGGCGCAGGTGGCGCCGGTCTTTTCGGTCGAGAGCGTGGACCCGGCGGTGCTAATCCGGCCGAGCATCTTCGAGAGCTCGGTGCTGTACACGATGATTTCGGAATCGGGCCAGCACGAGCGCGTCGCGGTGACGCACGCGGAGAACGGCGCGCGCATCGCCATCACGCTGCCGCCGCAGCGCGCCGCCCAAGTGCTCCTGGACCGGAAGAGCGGGCGGATGCTGGGCCAATTGCTGCCGGAGTGATTACCCGCAGCCTTCGCACTCGGCCCTAGGCCGTAAGCGCCAAAACGCTGCGAAGCGCCCCAAATGTCAACGCGGTTGAAGTTTCCTGATCTCGCTCCAGACAGCTTCCTCATCTCGCCGCGCCGATGGGGAATGATCGGGTGGTTCGCTGCTGCTGGTCATTTCACGCGTCCGCGATCGATCGTTCCGCCCTTGGTCGCCTGGGGCCGCTCGAAAGCGGAAGTCGCCCGCTTCACCGCCGCGTAGTTCGCGTCCAGCGCCGGACCCAGTAGCAGGATGGCCGCGATGCGCCGCGCCATGCCGGTCACGTAGCGCGCCTCATCGGGCGTGAGCGACCGTCCGAGCAGTTCCTTCTCGCGGTAGCTCAGCCACTTCTTGATCACCTGGTAGCCGCCCAGCGTGTATTCCCAGACGCGCGCCGGGATGTTCTTCCAGAAGGCGCGGTCGTTCAGGTAGACATCGAACGTGGTCTCGCCCAGCAGCGCCGCGGCCCGTTCCGGCGCCAGGCCCAGGCTACCTGCGCCCTGCGCTATCGCTGCGCGCTCTTGCGGATCGTACTGCCGTTCCGCGACCCTGCCCTTCGCCGGCATCGTCACGCCGCCCTTTCCCGCGTGGCCCCAACCGGCCGTCAGGTCGAGGTCGCCCGCATCGGGATCGAGGCGACCATCCCCGCCGCCAATCGCGCCGATGGAACCGAGCCGGGCGGCCGAGTCTGGTGCCAGGCACTCCACATCCAGAAGCGCTGCCAACTCTCGCCCGAGAGCGGCGGAAGCTGCCAGCGCGGCCGACGTCGCTGGCAACGGGATGCGCGGCCAACCCTGCCTGAGTGCGCCCTGATTCTCGTTCCGGTACGCTGGCGTGTGCAGGGTCGCCACGATGTGGAAGAACAGCGCTTCGTGGTCTCCTCCGTTAGCGGCCAGGTAGCTCCGTGCCTCCGCAGACAGGTTCGGTCGAGGCAGCGCGCCGTCGTTGAGTGGGTTCGGGTCTCTGACAATCAGCGGGAAGTAGCTGGAGAGGCCGTTGCCCAGGTTGTCCGCCAGCACGCGGGTCACGTAGCCGCGGTCGAAGGCTTCCATCGGTTGTTTCTGGCGCGCTTCGATCCACAGATTGCCATCGATGATGTGGGGGAAGTACTCGGGCCTGCTCCGATCCAGCAGGCCCGGATCGGGTTCCCAGTAGATCCAGCGGTGATCGAAAGGACGATAACAGTAGGGGACGAAGTTCTTTGGCAGCAGACCCCGCTTTCGCAGCAGGGAGCGCACCTTCTTCGCGTCGAAGCGGGCACTGCTCTCCATCGCGGCAGGAGCCAGGATCGTCATTTCCTCGTGGCTGATGTCCGAATCGAAGTACGTCCCCATCCTCGCCACAAGCCTGTCCCGATCAATGTCGACCACCACGTCGTCCCGGCTGGTCTTCACGCCGGGGAACGACACCGGAAAGAGGTCCGGCAACAGCGGCCAGGAGAGGTAGGCGGCCCCCACGGTCGCAGGCGCGAACGGCAACCCCAGCGCCAGCGGCGGCGCCAGCCGCTCGTAGAGCGCCGTGCCGTCCTGTACGGCGGTTTCGAGGAGCGCGGCGCGCTTCTCCTTCCCCCACACGTGCCGGAATCGAACCTCGCCCTCAGGCTGCGCCGCTTGCGTGCGGATCAGCAGGGCGATTGCGGTGCCGACCTGGATGCCCTCCTTGTTGAACTCGGTCGAGAACACACTGGGGTCCGGATCGCCTTCCGGCGTGAGCTTGCCGGTCTTGTACTTGTCGCCGTTCAGGCAGTCGATCCAGATGCGGTCGAAGACCTCCAGGTACCGCTCCCGCATCCCGGTGAACGACAGCCCGTCCAGCCAGGAGTAATTGGAGATGAACGACACGATGCCCTTGCCGGTCTTCTCCGCGATGCGCTTCTCGGCCATGCGGAAGAACCGCACGTACAGATCGTTCAACCCCTGGCCCTGCGGCGCAGGTGCGGCCTTCGTCGTCCGGTAGGCGTCGCTCAGCCCGCGCTCCTCGTCCATCTGGGCGATCCCGGCGAAGGAGTTGTAGGGCGGGTTGCCCAGGATGACCAGGATGGGCGTGTCCTGCTTCACGCGGTCGGCCGCCTCGCGCTCCTCCTCCATCTCGCGGAACACGAGCTGCTTCGGATGCTTCACAGGCTCCCAGCCGGTGAGCGCGTTCGTCAGATACACGCCCGCGCGCTCCTTCCTGCCATCGGCCAGCGGCGCACCGAGGGACTGGAGCAGCAGGCCCAACTGGAGGTGCGAGACGACGAACGGGGCCGGCAGGATCTCAAAGCCGAAGACGCGCTCCAGGGCTGCGCGCTTCAGATCGTGGCCGACGAGAGCGTCGGCGCCCTTGGCGCGGAGGGTCTGCTCGATCTTCCGCAGCACTTCGACCAGGTAGGCTCCGGTGCCGCAGCACGGGTCGAGGATGTAGACGTTCGGATCGGCCAGCCCGTCCGCAACGCCCAGCGTGTTCCGCAACTCGGTGTCGATGCGCTCCACCATGTACTTCACGATCTCGATGGGCGTGTACCAGACGCCCAGGTCCTTCCGGAGTTCGGGATCGAAGGCTTCGAGGAACGGTTCGTAGAAGTACTGGACGGCGTGCACATCCTCGAACGCGGCGAAGAACGCGGGCTCAACGCGGTTGAGCGCCGCACCGGCCCAGTCCAGCACCTCCGGCAGGTTCATCGTTTCCAGTTGGCCAGGCTCAGCGATCTCGTAGAACAGCTTGCGAAGGATGGGCACGCGAACGTACTCCGCAGACCTGCGCCACTCGAAGCGGCTCCTCTGTGCCGGTGACCGATGCGTCTTGCTCCACAGCACCCAGGCGGAGAACACGCCGTAGAACAATGTCTGGATCAGTGTGGACCGGAAGAAGTGATCGCCTCGGGCACCCTCGAACTTCAGGCCCAGCGCCTCTTCGAGCGCGGTGCGGATTCCGGTCAACGCCGGTAACTCACCGTTCTCGATCCGGAACTTGGCCTCGCGAGCGTAGGACGCCAGGAACCAGGCCAGGTCCCTCGGGGTGGCGAGCGACGCCTGATACAGCATCACGCGCGTGAGGAATTCCTCGAATCTGGCTCCGTGCTGATCTGCGAACGTCCTTGGGTGTCCGGCCTTGCGCCAGAACTCTCGCTCGTCGCGCGCCAGGCTGTAGGTCTCCAGCACGGCGCGGTTCCCTTCGGCGTCAGCGCCGAGCAGGATGAAGTCGCGATAGTTCGTGACGAGCACCTGACGGTAGCGGGACCAGTAGCCCTGCACCTGCTTCGACTCCGCTACCTTCTGCGCATCGGCGCCGGTCGGCTTCGCTTCAATCGCGCCCCGCGCCGGGACAGCTCCGGTCGTCACATCGGCCTGGGTGCTGCGGATCTGATCTTCGGTGAACAGGCCGCCGTCCGGCAATCCGGCCCCGGTGTCCTGAAGCTGCATGATGCACTTGACCTTGGGCTTCAGCTTCCGGCCGATCTCGTTCAGCAGGTTGGACAGCGCCGGGTAGTAGGCAGTCTCGGGAACGGCTGCGCCAGACGAGCGAATGGCCCGCAGCTCCTGGATGTAGGTCTCCAGCGGGTGCATGTGAACATTGAGTTTACACCCGCGGCGGGGAGATGCTCCGCTTGCGCCAGACTGGGACGCCATGGAGTCGAGCAAAGCACCGGAGCCCGTCAATTCTCCCGAGTTTCGAAAGGGAGCGCTGGAAGAACTCAAGGACTGGGTGCGGAAGGGGCACTGCAAGCTGGCGCCTGGATTCGAAATCCTGTGGACACCGGAGGAGCTGGCTGCGATGACACCAGCGGAGCGCGCCCGCTGCGCAACGTCGGATTCGGCAGAATAGCCGCGCAGCCGTTTACCCGCAACTGCACGATTTGGCGCCGGCGCCCGTGCGGCGCATTGCTCCGATGACCGCAGAGGCGCAGCCGACACCCGAGGAGACAGCAATCGCGCCAGCCGCGCAGTTCATGCGGCACGCTCCGCACTCCATGCAGGCGCCGCGGTCTACGATCGCGGCCTTACGATCGATCACGGAGAAGACGCCGTGCGGGCAGACCTCCCCGCAGCGGCCGCAGCCGTTGCAGAGAGCCGCGTCCAGGATCAGCGACTGGCCGTTCAGAAGATACCTCATAGGAACGCTCCGGCGACCCGCAGGATGGCGCCGGCGCCCGCCGCAATCAGGATAGGCGGCAGCGCGCGGCGGACCTCGAGGCGCACACCGGCCAGAGTCGTGAACGTGGTGGAGCCGGTGAAGGTCATGGCCATGTAAGAATCGATGGCCGCGACGAGGAGCGCGACGCCAGCCGCCTCGACGGCTCCCATTGGTAGCGAGAACAGCAAAGCCGCCGCCACGAGCGCGCCTGCCACGGCTCCTTTAAGGGCGAAGGTTCTGAAGGGAAGCCACGGCAGAAGCAGCGGAACAAGCAGCCCTCCGGTGAGCGCCGCGGCCAGGAACGGCGCCATGCCGGCGAGCGTATGCGGCGTCAGCCGGTGATGCCGGAGAAGATCGAGCGCGGCCACAACAGCCAGCACGACGAGCAGGGGCCGCAGCGCGGAGGCAAGCTCGACGGGCGCTACGGCGAGCCGATCCCTCCAGCCGAAAGTGACCCGGCGCATGGCGGGCGTGGCCTGCATCCCCGCCGCAAGATACGCGGCAATGTCTCGCGCACGAACGGGACCGTAGTGAACCGAGAAACCGGTCGCCCGCTTCACCTCGTGCGCGGCCACGCCGGTGGCGCCAAGCTGCGGCAGCACCAACTCCCGGTGTTTCACCACCTCGCTCAGATTGGCGGCCTGGATACGGCGCACCAGTTCCTGGGTTCCGAACGTCCCCTTTCCCGCCGCGCACCAGACATTGACGCCTTTGGTGTCGAGCACCAGGAGCCAGACGTTGAGCCCGGCGAGCGAGCGGCGCACCGTGTTGACGGTCAGCTTGTAGTTGGCCGTAACCAGAACCGGGGAGTTGGAATCCGCGAGACCGATGCGATAGAGCCCCGGCGCGACACGATATCGCATGCGGCCAATGCCCCAGCGCACCTTCCAGCCACCGAGCACGTCGCGCCAGGTCATGCTGGTTGTGAGCGCCTGGGGAGGCCGCTCCGGGCAGCCGCACTTACTCATGGCGAGCCCCCTTCTTGCTGGGAGTGGCCGCAGTCGCGGCGCAACAGGCTCCGTCGCCTGCGGGCGCGGCGCGATGAGCCCGCATGAGGCCGGCCAGCAGCTTCACCGCACGAACGACGCCTTTCCGGTCGCGTTCCGACATGTCGTCGAATAGCCCCTGGTAGTAGCGGTCGCACATTTCATCGATCTCGGCCACTTTCCGCCGTCCCGAAGCGGTCAAAGCGAGGCGGAGGGCCCGGCGGTCGGCGGAATTCTCGGCTCGCTTGACCCAGCCCGCCTTGACCAATCCTTCGACGGTGCGGCTGAGAGTGCTGGTGTCGAGGTCGAGCGCGGCGGCGAGCGCGGAGAGCGAGGAAGCGGAGAACGACAGCTCCAGGAGCGCGTGGCACTGGGCCAGAGTGACGCCGCAGCAGGCGGTCTCCCCGTCCAGGTGGCGCACGGCTTCCCGTTCGAGGACGCGTAGGTCCCGGCGAAAGTCACGAACAAACGATGCTTGCATAACACAACTATTGTTATGCGCAATAATTGCGTATGTCAAGCGGCCTTCGGGCTTCTACGGGCGGCGGATCTCCACCCGCGCCGGGTCGAGCGCGTAGCCGTCGTCCTGAGCGGCGGCCACCGCCATCGAGCGGAGCGCGGCATCTTCGGCGTTTCGCGCGGAGCCGTTTCCGAGATGACGGCGGATCACTTCCGCGCCTACCTGGATGCGCACGGACCATCCCTTGCGGTCCCGGTCGCCCCATGTCACTTCGGCCTTGTCTGCCTGTGTCATCGGTACCTCTAAACTGAAAGCAGCGTAGCGCGGGCGGGCGGCGAAGTCAATGGAGTGCCGCGGGCCCTACCCCAGGGACACGATTTCGACATTCCCGCTCCGCCGGAGCACGTCTACGCTAGCCGATTCCGCGCGCCGCGCGAACGCCAGATCCACCGATGCCGCGCCGATGCGCAGATTCCGAATGCGGACGTCCGGCACAGCCTCGGGTAATTCGGCGTGGCGGAGATATACGCGCGATTCCTTGGCTGAAATCGAGAGCCCCAGACAGGATTGGAGCACCAGAAAGGCGGCGCCGGCCGCCCAGGCTTGTGGCGAACAGGCGACCGGATACAGTGTCGGTCCCTTGCCGGGGCGCCGCCAAAAGCCGCAGACGAGCTCGGGAAGGCGGTGCAGGTTGACGAAGATCGAAAGATCGAAAAGCCCCGACAGGATCTTCAAGGCCAGGTCTTTACGCGGGAGGGCCGCCGCGCCGAGCGCGATCAGAGCGTTGTCGTGAGGCCAGACGGAGCCGTTGTGGTATGACATCGGGTTATACCGTTGCTCGCCCGCGGACAGGGTGCGAATGCCCCATCCGGAGAAGAAGTCGGGCGAAAGCAAGACCTCCGCGGTGCGCCGGGCTTGAGCGGGCGAAGCGATGCCGGAGAACAGGCACTGCCCCGCGTTTGAGGTCCGCACGCGGCACTGCCTCTTGTCGCCGTCGAGAGCGAGAACGAACATAGAAATCTCGTCGGACCAGAAAGCCTCACCGAACTTCCGGCGGAGCTCGCCGGCCTGGAGGCGCAGCGCTTCGGCCTGTTCGTGCAAGCCCAGATCCTGGGCGGCGGCGGCGATCCCCGACTTCGCGGCATACACGTAGGCTTGGACTTCGCAGAGCGCTATCGGCCCGGCTGCATCGCTGCCGTCGTGGTGGAAGACCGAATCCTGCGAGTCCTTCCAGCCCTGCTGCAGAAGGCCCGAATCGGAGCGGCGGCTGTACTCGACGAAGCCGTCGCCATCGGCGTCTCCGAACCGATCGATCCAGTTGAGCGCCGCCTCGATGTTGGCCCAAATACTTTGAATGAACTCGAGATCGCCGGTTCGTTCGTAATAGGCAGCGGCCAGCAGAACGAATAGCGGAGTAGAATCCACGCTGCCGTAGTATTGCGCGAAAGGCACTTCGCCGAGGCGCGCCATTTCCCCCTGGCGCGTCTCATGCAGGATCTTGCCGGGTTCGGCGTCGCGCGCGGCATCGTGTCCGGTGGCCTGTTTGGCGGCCAGGTAGGCGAGCACTCCCCTGGCAACCGAGGGCGCAAGCCAGAGCAGCTCGAGCGCTGTGATGATGCCGTCGCGGCCGAATACGGTGCTGAACCAGGGCACACCCGCATAGGGATAAGGACCCAGCGGCGTGGCCGTGATCATCATCTCCAGGTCGGCACGCGAGCGGTTCAGCCAATCGTTGAATTGCTCGTTTGAAGTGTAGATATCGAGGCCGGCCAGCGGGGACGACTGGCGCTCATTGCAGACGTCACTCAGGGCATCCTGAAATGCGACCAGTTTCCTGGTGGCGCCGTCTGTTTCGCAGGCAATATCCAGGCAGAAGGCCATTTCCTCCTGCGGTTCCAAACAGACCGGCACCGAGATGCCGTATGGACTCACGGCACAGGGACAAGGCGAGCACTCGATCCGCGTGCGCCGGGAAATCCCGTCCAGGCCCCGATAGGCGAGCGTGACTCCGGAGGGGCCGATGTCTTCCGGCAGGTAGGTTCCCCGCCGGGCTCGGCGCTGCCCGCGCACCTCAAAGATATCCGCGAAATCCGCCGCGAATGCGAACGAGAGCTCAATGCTTACGGGCTTCCGGCCGTAGTTATGCACGGCCAGCCTGTCGAAGCAGGCGCCATCCGCCAGAAACTTCCGTCTGTAGACATGGACCGTTCCACGCAGCAGTGATTCCCCGGAGGGCAGCTTCAAATCCGGATTGGTCAGATCGATGGCGAACAGGATGTTGTCGTCGCGAATGGTAGAGCTGAGCAGAAGGGGCGGGGAGCCAGAGATGCGAATCTCCAGGCTGGACAGGTGGCGGGCCTCGCGATAGAAGATCCCCTGCTGGCCGAAGCCGAGGGGCTGAATGTCCCCACTTCGATTGAAGACCGCAAAGGTGTCGCCTCGAAGTAGAACGCGAGTCCGATCGTCGGCGAGAGTGGACTGTGCCCGAATGTAGAACTGATCGCCTACCGCAATAATGTCCGCGCCCGGCGCGTCATCCATGGCAGCTCCCGCACTCATGCCGCGACGCCGATCCTGGCGTGCGGCGCGACGCGAAGCGGTTCCACGGCCTCGTGGCCGTTCATGAGACGCCGGTAAAGATCGAGGTACTCATGGCACATCCGCTCCACTGTGAAGCGCCGCTCGAAAACGCAGCGGCAGGTTCTTCGATCGATCGATCCGATGCGCCGGACGGCTTCGACCGCTTCTTCGACGCTCGAGACCACAAAGCCCGTGACGCCCTGGTCCAGAATCTCCGGCACCGCGCCCCTGCGGAACGCAATCACGGGAGTGCCGCAGGCGATGGCTTCGATCATCACAAGTCCGAAGGGCTCCGGCCAATCGATCGGGAAGAGCAAGGCGTAGGCATTACCCAGGAACGCAGATTTTTCGTGGTCGCCGATCTCGCCGACAAACTCGACCAGCGGATCGTCGAGCAGGCTTCGAATCCGCGTATCGAAATACTCCTTGTCAACCGGGTCTACCTTGGCTGCGATCTTGATGGGCATGCCGGCCCGCCGGGCAATCTCGATCGCGCGATCGACACGCTTTTCCGGGCTGATGCGGCCCAGGAAGGCCAGGTACTTTCCGGGAGTGTACCGGGCCTCCAGGAGCGCGGGAGGTAAGCCGTGATGCACGGTGGCATTCCAGTTCGCCCAAGGCATGGGCGTTCGCTGGGCATCGGAGATGGAAACGAGGTTCATGTCTTTGAACTCGCGGAACAGCGGGAAGAGCGCCGGGATATCCAGCCGCCCATGCAGCGTGGTAAACGCCGCGGTCGAATGCCGCCGGGTGAGCGGGAAGTGGAGGTAATCGATGTGAAAGTGCATCACGTCGAACTCGTGCGCCGCCTGGGCTACCATCTCGATCAGACGCACATGGTAGGCCAGCGGATCCAGAATCTTGTCGCCCTGTAGGCGCAGCGCTTCCTCGCAGCCGGGGCGCAGGCAGGCGGAGGTGACGGAGTCCCCGCTCGCGAATAGCGTAACGTCGTGCCCCTGTCGAACCAGTTCCTCCGTCAGGTAAGAAACCACGCGCTCCGTGCCGCCATAGAGCTTGGGCGGGACGCTTTCACAAAGGGGCGCGACTTGAGCGATCTTCATTCCTGTTCCTCCTTGAACGTATGCCCGGAGTTTCCGGATGGCGCGGCGGCGACTGTGGACTCAGCCGCGTGGCGCGGCGCTGGCCGAAGCTAGTCCTCGCGGTGAGCGCCGCCGGTTGCCGACATGCGCGCGGCTTCCACGTTGATCGCCCGCTCAGCCAGTTCGGTCAGCTTGCGATCGGCTTCCTTCTCTTCCTGCAAGGTCTGGCGAAGCAGTTGAAGAGCCTGGTTGTCGCCCAGCGTTTCGGCGTAGGCACAGACAGTGCCATAGCCCGCAATCTCATAGTGCTCCACTCGCTGAGCCGAGGCGATGATGCCAGCGTCGATAGCGGCGGGCTCGCCCTCCTTGGCGGCCATGTCGTCTCCTTCTTCGAGGATGCCCACCATGCCCTTGCATCTCTGAGCCTTAGCTTTCTGCCCGATGCTTTCGAAGCATTGCTCGATTCGGGCCACGTGGCCCTTAGTCTGTTCCAGGTGCTCCCGAATGGCGGCCTGCAGCTCGCCGTTCGAGGCCTTTGCGGCCATTTTGGGCAGCGCCTTCACGAGCCGCTTCTCGGCATCGTACAGGTCCTGCAATTCCATGATGAAAAGCTCTTGCAACGAATTCAGCTTCATTGTTCCCTCCTATGAATCCCTGCGCCGCGACACGGGCGCGGCACGGGCCCCTAAGCTGAAGAGCAATTCCTCGGCCACTTGGCGGATTGCGCCCGCGGCGTTGCGCCCACGGCCAGTGCAGACATTCTGAGTTTTGCCAACAGGAGGCTCACCAGGAGGCTATAGACACCAAGGGCGATGGCGCCCACCATCATGGAACGGCACTCGGTGCTCGCGTACATTTTTCCGTCTTTCGAGACGGCGAGTGCCAAAGTTGCCAGAGCTACGGACGGCGCGGCGCCGAACAGGCCCGCAAAGCTGCTGGGCTTGAAGACGCCCCCCAAAGCTGCAAACGCGGACACAACCGGCCCTCCGATCAGGAACCGAACGAGTGCGTCAGTCATGGGCCGGCCGGACGCGAATCTACGAGGCTTTCTTCCTGGGTATCCGGGCTCCTGCGCGTCGCGCTTCGCTCAAGGCAATGGCCACCGCCTGCTTTCGGCTCGTGACCTTCTTGCCGCTCGCGGACGTCAGATCTCCGTCTTTGTACTCCTCCATGACCGTGCGGATCTTGCTTTTCCCCTTCGAGTCGGATGATTGTCTTGCCATGTTGTTCCTCTGAGCAATTTCGCCGCCACGGCTAAGGAGGGCTGTATCAGAAGCCCGGCGCTCGCGGCCGCGCCGCCACGATCATCGTGATGTCGTCGTGCTGCTCGTTCCCGGTGTACTCGCGGACCTCATCCACAACCGCCGCCAGCAAGGCCGCCGGAGCCAGCCGCCTGTGCCGCCGCAGAGCCTCGATCAGCCGCCGCTCTCCAAACTCCTCCCCAGCCTCGTTAAACCCCTCCGTGATCCCATCCGTGTACAGAGCCAGCGTGTCTCCCGGCTCCAGCCTCCGCTCCTCCACCGAGCAGTCCCAGTTCTCGAACAGCCCCAGCACAGTGGCCGTCGATTCCAGGCGGCGGAGCGCCCCGTCGTGGCTCACGAGCAGCGCCGCCAGGTGCCCGCAGCTCGCGTAACGAAGCCGCCCCGTGGCATCGTCGTATTCGGCGAAGAAGAGCGTGGCATATGCATTATCGGCCGTGTTCTCGTAGAACAACTGGTTCACGGACCGCAGAAACCGCTCCGGCTCGTCCCGCGCGATGGCGCACTGGCTGCGCAAGTTCGCCTGCAGATTGGCCATCAGCAGCGCGGCCGCCACGCCTTTTCCCGAAATGTCGCCGACCACCAGGCCCACCCGCCGCTCGCCCAGGTCGAGGAAGTCGTAGTAATCGCCGCCCACCTCGCGCGCCTGTATGCACACTCCGGCATAATCGAGCGTCGCCAGCGGCGGCAGAGTCTGCGGGAACAATCGTGCCTGAACCTGCTTTGCGATCTCCAGTTCCCGCGCCGCCCGCCGTTCCGCCTCCAGCTTCTGGGCGGCCGCGCGGCGCCGCGCTTCGATCTCCCGCGAAAGCGCATCGAAACCGATCAGGGAGAAACTGTTCCCGTCCGGGTCTTCGAAGCTGGTTAAGATCCCGCCCCACGGCTGTTGCCGTGGCGGTTGCTTGAACTGCACCCCGTTCCCGGTCCACTCCGCGTACTTGGCGTCCACGTCTTCGGCGATGAAAACCACCTGCGTCGGCCGGCCAATCAGCGTGACGGCTTCCGAGCCGGGGTGTGGCGTAACCAGCGCCAGAAACGCCGTGCCGTCCGGCGGAGAGACCGTGATCCAGCGGTCTCCCGACGGATTGAGGGTATCCACCACCACGGCGAAACCGAGCTGATCGCGGTAGAACCGCAGGCTCCGCTCCTGGTCGCGAACGTGGATCGTGACGAACTGGATCCCGAGATACGTGTGCTGGCGATCGGGGCTGAGGACCCACGGCTCTCCCCAGTCGCGAGAGTTCGAGCTGGCCATTGGCCTGATTATATAAGCTGCGGGCGGCGAGCCGCCCCGGCTCACCACGTCTCGACGGCGAGGATGGATGGCGGGCCAGGGTGGCCTTCAATGAGGTGAGTCACGATGACGGCTTCCAGGTTGAGGCGGTCCCAGTTCTTGGGCGCCTTGGCCAGGAGCGCGTCGAGGTAGACGGGGTTGTAAAGGACTTCGCTGGCTGCTTCTGTGCCCTTGTCCATGACGCCGGCAACGACGATGACGGGCTGGCCGGTGATGTTGTCGTGGATACGGGCGACGATGGCGTAGTCGGTGAGGTTCCGGTAGCTCAGGTTGAACCCCCAGCCGGACTGCTTCGGGTTCTTGCGATCGACGATCCTTCCGACACCGTCCCTGATCTCAAATCCGAAGCGGAGCTTCTCCGTGATGCGCAGGGTCCAGACATTGTCCAACGCCCCGATCAGCACGATGGGCCCTTCGCGGAGTTGGGCGAAACTGGTCTCCGAGGCGGGCAGGACGCGGAAAGCGCGGTGGCGGGGGACGAGCGGGACGATGGTACGAGCCAGGGTGACCACGTCGGATACGACCAGACGGCCGGCCAGGCGGACGGGCGCGTCCCCGGACAGCGCTGGCTGCGGAGCGCGGGCCGGCTCGCCCAGGCAGTAGGTAACCGCGTTCGGACTGGAGACGATGGGCTCCCAGAAACGATCGAAGTTCGAGGGCGTGGGCGCGAGCTGATAGCGGCCGATGGCGACTCCGATGAGGGCGGCGAGAAGTACGGCCGCGGCGAACCCGAGCAACCGGCCTCGGCTGGCCCAGAGCGCGCGCGGGACTTCGGCGGCGGGCGCAGGAGGCTCGGGAACGGCCTGGTGGTTCCCGGCGTGCGCCTCGGATCCTGGTTCCGGCGCTTCGGGCTCGCGAAAACTGGGAATGTAGGAACCCGCGGAAAGCTCGATGACCAGTTGGCCTGCATGCGCGGGGTCGTAGTAGTACTGGATGAGGCGCTTGCGGACCTCGGCGGCGGCGATGCGGACGACGGGGTCGGCGTTGGCGTCATAATCGGGCTTGCGCCCGAAGGCCTCGATGCCGATGGTGCGTTCCTTGAGCTCCGCGGCGTTGCCCCGGAGCGTTTGCTCGACGGTATAGGCGAGCAGGGTCGGGTAACGCTTGCTGTTGGTGAACAGCGGATGGGCCAAGAGGCGCTGCAACTGGGCCCTTACTGCCGCTCCACTGGATACAGAGCCGTGGGCCTCTCTCGCGGTCTGGGGCGGCAACATTTGTGAAAATGCCTTCAGGTACCGGGGGCTGAAACCGACACCCGACCGTATTATACGTCTCAGCGCCGGCGTGCGTTCGCGGCCGGGTAAACGGCTAAGGCCGGAGCACTTAGGCTCCGGGCGCCCTGGCGATACGCGATACTCCTTTCAGGTCGGCCGAGGAGCGCGTACAGTGTTGTCAGCCAGGAGTGTGGAGACCCGTGCATAGACTAGTGCTCGTACTTATATCGCTTTCGCTGCTTCTGAATGCCGGCGCGTTGCCGGCGCAGACTCTGAACGACCCGCAGGTGGCCGGGCGGGTCGAATCGCTGCTCCGGCAGATGACGCTCGATGAAAAGATCGGACAGATCACGCAGGTGGGCCCCGGGCCGATCGGTCCCAACGGCCCCAAACCGGAGGACCTCATTCGCCAGGGGCACGCGGGCTCCGTACTGTGGACCATCGATTCCGAACAGATCCGGAAGATGCAGGAAATCGCGGTTACCCAGACCCGGCTGAAGATCCCGCTCCTGTTCGGATTCGATGTGATTCATGGCTACAAGAACGTCTTTCCCGTGCCGCTCGCGATGGCCTCCAGTTGGGATCCCGGCATGGTGGAACGTGCCCAGGCTATGGCCGCCCATGAGGCGTCCGTCTCCGGAATCAACTGGACTTTCGGCCCCATGGTCGATATCGCGCGCGACGCCCGCTGGGGGCGAATCGTGGAGGGCGCCGGTGAAGACCCCTACCTGGGTGCGGCGATGGCGCGCGCGCAGGTGCTCGGTTTTCAGGGGCCGCGGCTCGGCACCCCGAATCGCGTTGTCGGCTCTGTGAAGCACTTTGCCGGGTACGGCGCGGCCGAAGGCGGCCGCGATTACGACGGCTGCTACATCCCCGAGGAGCTCTTTCGCAACGTCTACTTGCGCCCCTTCCAGGCCGCGATTGACTCGGGCGTCGGCACCGTAATGAGCGCCTATATGGACCTCAACGATGTTCCGGCCAGCGGGAACAAGTGGCTGCTGCGGGACGTTCTGCGAGGCGACCTGGGCTTCCGCGGCTTCGTGATCAGCGATGCGTGGGCCGTCGCCAGCCTGGCCGTCCACGGGTACGTGCGCGGTCCGGAAGACGCCGCCTATCGCGGCCTCACCGCGGGTGTGAGCATGGACATGGGCAGCCAGACGTATCTGACAAACGTGGCAAAACTGGTCGAGAGCGGAAAGCTGCCGCTCGACGTGCTCGATCAGGCGGTGCGCGAAATTCTCGCCGTCAAGATCCGTCTCGGGCTCTTTGAGTACCCCTACGGCGACCTGGCCGAGAAGGAAAAGGTGCTCAACGATCCGGCGCACCGCGCGGCCACCCGCACGGCGGCGCAGCGCTCCATGGTTCTGCTGCGGAACGAGAACAAGGCACTGCCGCTCAGCAAGACGCTTCGGTCGATCGCGGTAATCGGGCCCATGGCCGATTCGGCGGAAGAGATCAAGGGTTCATGGACGGTGGAGGCAGGCGCCGGGATCTCCGTGCTCGAAGGCCTGCGGAACAAGCTGCCCGGCGCCAGGATCGAATTCGTTCGAGGCGGAGACATGCAGCGGCTGGTCGCGTTGCCCTGGGATGCAATGGCCGGCAAGAAACCGGCTGCGCTCATGCCTGAACCCCAGATGCGGGAGGAAGTGCTCAAGGCCGTTGCGGCCGCTAAGCGCGCCGAAACCGTGGTGCTGGTCCTTGGCGAGCGGACCAATATGAGCGGAGAGGCGGCCTCGCGCGCCTCGCTGTCACTTTCCGGCAATCAGGAGCAGTTGCTCGAAGCGGTGGCCGGCACAGGCAAGCCGGTTGTGCTGGTGCTGCTGAATGGCCGGCCGCTCGATATCTCCTGGGCAGCCGAGCATGTGCCGGCCATCCTCGAAGCGTGGTATCCCGGGACGGAGGGCGGCAACGCGATTGCCGACGTACTGTTCGGCGACGTGAATCCCGGCGGCAAGCTCCCGGTGACCTGGCCGCGCACTACGGGCCAGGTGCCGGCATACTACAACCACAACCTCACACAGGCTCCCGAAGACGATCCGGGGTTCACTTCGCGCTACGGCGACTTTGTGACCGCTCCCCTGTACCCCTTCGGCTACGGCCTCAGCTACACGACTTTCGGCTTCTCTAACGTGCAGCTCGACCGCAAAACGATCCCGGTTTCCGGCACCCTGCACGTCTCGGTGGACGTCGAAAATCAAGGCGCCGTGGCCGGGGACCAGGTTGTGCAGCTCTACATACACCAGCGGGCCGGCAGCGCATCGCGGCCCGTGCGGGAATTGAAAGGCTTCGAGCGCATCGCGCTTGCCGCTGGAGAGAAGAAGACCGTCCGCTTCGCGCTCGGCCCGGAAGAGTTGAAGTTCTGGAGTCCCCAAGCCAGGGCATGGCTGGTAGAGCCCGAAGAATTCGACGTCTGGGTGGGCCCGGATTCGAAGGCCGCGCTGCACTCGGAATTCCAGGTCACCCAATGAGAAACAATGGAGTCGTCGAGGATAGAGCAATGAAAACCACACCGAGACTGATCGCAATGCTACTCGTTTGTGCCGGAGTGGCGGTTTCACAAAGCATCCCCGTGGTCACGGGAAATGCCAGAGTAGACAAGCTCCTCAGCCAGATGACGCTCGAGGAGAAGATCGGGATGATCCACGGCACGGCCGAGCCGCCGGCTACGGACCAGGGGCAGGCCGGTTATCTGCCGGGCATTCCGCACCTGGGCATTCCTTCACTGCGGATGGCGGACGGGCCTCCGGGCGTGCTGACCCGCTACCCGTCAACGGCGGAGACCTGCACGATGGGCCTGGCCGCCACGTTCAGCCGCGAAGATGCGGAGCGGAACGGCGCGGTGATCGGGCGCGACGCACGGGCGCTCGGAATCGACGTGGTGCTTCAACCGTTCATCAATATCGACCGGGATATCACGTTCGGGCGCGGGTACAACACCTTCGGCGAGGATCCGCTGCTGACGGGGCAGATCGGCGCGGCGATGATCCGGGGCGTGCAGGCGCAAGGCGCCATGGCGCAGGCCAAGCATTATGTGGCTTACGACGGCGGCTACAACAATTTCGTCGATCCGCAGACGCTGCGCGAGATCTATGCCGCGCCGTTCGCCGATGCCGTCGAGGCGGGCGTTTCCTCCATCATGTGCTCCTACAACAGGGTGAACGGCCCCTACGCGTGCGGCAATCCGGACACGCTGAAGAAGATCCTGAAGCAAGAGATCGGATTCAAGGGGTTCGTAACCTCGGACTGGGGCGCGACGCACGGTACGGATTTCATCAACCAGGGCTTGGATCTGGAGATGCCAGGGACGCCGGGGTTCATTCCGCCGTACTTTCTGGCTGAGCCGCCTCCGCCGTTCAAACCGCCCGCCCGCGGTCAGGGCGACGCGGGGTTCGGCGCCGCCCTGCCGGAAGAGCCGAAGCCCGAGCCCTTCCACTTCGATTTTCCGAAACCCGCCGCTCCGGTAGGCATGCTCGAAGCTGTGAAGACCGGCTTGGTGAAGGAAGAAACGATCAACCAGGCGGTGGGGCGCATTCTGGTCCAGATGGACAAGTTCGGCTTTCTGGACGGCAAGAGTAAGCACGAGATCACCGGCGTGTCGCCGGAGGCCAACGCCCCCGTCGTGCGGAAGACGAGCGCGGACGCGGCGGTGCTGCTGAAGAACGAAGGCGGCGCGCTGCCATTGAAGGCGGCAGATCTGGAATCGCTGGCGTTGATCGGGCCCGGCGCGGGACAAACGATCGCCGTGGGCGAGCCGGGAGAAAAATCACTGGGCTTCGTGGCGCGTCAGATCGGTGCCGCCGAGGTGCTGCGAAAGCTGGCTCCGAATGCGCACGTGACGTATGCCGTGGCCGACGACATGGCGGGCGTGCCGGTTCCGGCATCGGCGTTCTCGCACGACGGCAAGCCGGGGCTCACGCGCACGAATACGAAGAGCAATGCCACCGATGAGCAGGCGGCGATCGACCATACCAGCGGAAATGGAAAGGCTCTTCCGGCGGGCTCGAACTGGAAGTGGGCCGGAACGCTGACGGTTCCCTCGGGCGGGTCGTACCTGTTGAACCTGCAAATGATGGGGACAACGGCGGGGCTCGAAATAGACGGCAAACTGATCTCGAGGGTCGGCAGCCACACCGGGAACATACATGGGAACGTGGTGCAGGCGGGCGAGCACAATATCGTTCCGACGCCGGACGGTCTCGATAACGTGCGGCGGCGGGTGGAGTTGGCTGCCGGCGCGCACTCGATCACGGTTACATCGACAGCCGACATCTCGGGCGATCCGGTGCAGTTGCGATTCAGTTGGGTGACGCCGGAGCGGCAGAAGGCGGACTATCGGGCGGCCATCGCTGCGGCCAAGCAGGCCAAGACCGCCGTGGTGTTCGTGTGGTCGCGCGGCCGTCCGGTATTCGGGATTCCGGGCGATCAGAACCAGTTGGTCGAGGACGTGGCCGCCGTGAATCCGAACACGATTGTGGTGCTGAACGTGAGCCAGCCGGTGGCGCTTCCCTGGCTTGGCAAAGTCAGGGCCGTGCTGCAGATGTGGTTCCCAGGCGACGAAGGCGGCTGGGCGGCCGCGGACGTCCTGCTCGGCCGCGTGAGCCCGGCCGGGCGGCTGCCGTTCACATGGATGAAGTCGATGGAGCAGGCGCCGGCCAACGATCCCAAGCATCCCGAAAGGTCGTCGATGGGTGTGGACCACAAGACGACGTACGCCGAGGGCGTGAACGTCGGGTATCGTTGGTGGGACAAGATGAACCTCGAGCCGCTGTTCCCGTTCGGGTACGGATTGTCCTACACGAAGTTCGAATACTCGGACCTGAAGCTGGCGCGAGCGGCGGATGGCGGCCTGGATGTGAGCTTCCGGCTGCACAATGCAGGGGACGTGGCGAGCGACGAGGTTCCGCAAGCGTACCTGGCGGCGCCGGGGAAGGCTCCCGAAGGCGCGCAGTTCGCGCCGAGAACGCTGGCTGCGTTCGATCGTGTGAGTCTGGGCGCGGGCGAGACGAAAGATGTGATGCTGCATGTCGCTCTGCGGCAGCTAGAGTATTGGTTGACGGCGCAGGGAAGGTGGGCGCTAGCGGCCGGGCCGCGGACCGTGGACGTGGGAGCGTCGTCGCGGGATCTCAGGGTCAAGGGCGAGGTCGTAGTGGAGGGCCAACTGCGATAGTTGAGTGGAACTGCCAGTCTGGCCTTGGCGCTTTACGTCGAGATGACGGCCGGGGCCAGGGCGTGAACCTGCTTCCGGCCTGCTGGCTTGACGAACTCAAACTGGCAAAACACGCACCGCGGAATCCGCCGCACCACCCGGCACCGCACCAACCCGGCAGCCTGTCGCTGAGGTCGTCGTCGGTTACAATGCGGTGGAGAGTGCACTACCGGATGCGGCCGCTACGATCTTCTCTTCTTCAGCTCGGGGCTGTCTTGATCGCTGTTCTCCTGGTTTGGCGGGCGTCGCCCGCTCGCGGTGGTGGGCAGGCTGCGGCGGCCAAGCCGAATGGCAATCCGATTTTGCCTCCAAAGTGGGCTTTCGGAGTGCTCTTCGGGTCGTACGGCACTCAGGCCGACATCCTGAAAGCCGCCGAAAACTTACGGAACGGCTACTGCGGAGACATGATTTGGGCGGACTCCAGTTGGCTCAGCCCAGAGTATGACGATGCGCCGAAGTATATCGATTTCAAGTTCGACGCGGCTGAGTTTCCAGACCCTGGGGCGATGATCCGTGCCCTCCACGCGAACCATTTCCGCTTCGGCCTCTGGGAGTGGCCGTTCATCGATAGGAGCAATCCCCTTTTCGCTTACGGCGCCCAGCGAGGGTATTTCATCAAGGACGGCTCCGGCAAGCTCGTCAACGGTGGCGGCTGGCACGGTGTGACGTTCACCGGACAAGTCGACTTCACCAATCCGGAGGCGCGGGCCTGGTGGGGGGCTTTGCACCGGCCGCTGATCGAACTCGGGGTGGATTTCTTCAAGCTGGACACCTATTCTGTCCTGCGGGGCAGCGGCGTGCTTACTACCCCTCCGGACACGTCGGAGAATCTGCGCAACCAATACCTACGAACGGTCTTTCAGTTCACACAGGAGGCATCGAAAGGGAGGGGATTTATACTGGGCCAGCGCGAGGGCTCTCCCGACAAGAGCCAGTATCCCGGGACGTGGACAGGCGACGTGAACGCGGATTGGAACGGCCTTGTAACGGAAGACATGGCAAGGGCGCATCGCTTCGGCACGCGGTTCGCCGGGGTTTATTGGGGCGAGGACATCGGCGGCTTCGGCATTCAAAGCCACGACCCCTCCGACGAGCTCTATATCAGGTGGCTCGAGTATGGCGTGTTCACACCGCTGACCGAGTTCTTCTCCCGTAAGGAATCGAAGACCCGGTTTCCCTGGGCATTCGGCCCGGAAGCCCAGCGGATCTTCCGCAAGTACACGATGATGCGGTACCGGCTGCTGCCTTTTCGTTATTCGAACGCGCAGATCGCGTATCATGAGCAACCGCTCCAGCTCCCAGTGCGGTTCGAGCCTGGAGACCCATCCGCGATCATCGTCGGTCACGGGTCTTCCGAGATTCTGGTTGCCCCGGTTACGCAGGAGGGCGCCACGACCCGCCGGGTGATCATGCCTGCAGGGAGCGACTGGATCGATTACTGGACAGGGAAGGTATATCAGGGCAGCACCTTCGAGGATCTTCCCGCTCCGCTCGATCAGGTGCCCATTCTGGTCAAGGCGGGTTCCATTATTCCAATGGGGCCTGAAATGGAATACGTGGACCAAAAACCCGCGGGCCCTTTGACCCTGGACATATACCCGGCAGGCAACAGCGGCTACCGGTTCTACGAAGACGACGGAGTCAGCAATGGCTACCTGGCCGGCGAATTCGCTCAAACGCTGTTCACCTGCATGGTCGCGAACGGAGCGGTGTCGGTCGGCATCGGCGCAACGCAGGGAACTTACAACGGGCAATTGCCCGAACGCACGTACATATTGAAGCTCGAAGGCCGGTTCGGCGGACCCGCCTGGGTGCTGCGCGACGGCAAGCGGATGAAGTTGCAGCCGTCGTGGGAGCGGTTCGATGCCGCCGCCACAGGTTGGTATTACGATCGCGCGGCCAGGGTTGTGTGGGTGAAATTCCGAATCGCGGCGCATGAATCGACGAAAGTGACGTTGTAGACGGAGCGCCGCGGAGGAAGCCGGCCGGGCGGCCCGTCACGCCGACTGTAACAATCCCGAAATCTCCGTGTTCTCTTTTGGGGAAAAGACTGCGACATAACGGCAATCCTAATCGATCCGGCTGTTTAAGATCGTGTTATACTGGGCATCCGATTTCGAAGAGAGCGAAATCCCTCCCGTCTGCGGCTGGCATGGCGGCGCTGTACGAAGCTCAAAGGCGGGCGAATGATCTTACCGAGAAGTTTCGACTGGCGGCGGATGGCGGTTTTGGCTCTGTGCGTTCTGGCGTCTGGCGCGGCGTTTCCAGTCAGCGCGGTGCCCGTCGGATTGGGCGATTTTTCGCTGGTGACTTACGCGCCCGGCACGACTGCCTTTGAGATCGATAATCTTACTGGCGCCGACGCCCTGCCGGACTACGGCTTTCCGGTCGAGACCGACATCACGTTCACGAGTCTCACGCTCACCTACTGGGTGGGAGGGATCCTGGAGGCCGCCTCCGTTCCCGATGTTGTGCCGGGCACGACCTACGCGGTCCTGCTGCCCGACTCGACGTCGATTGACTCGGCTTCGCTGTCTGGCTTGCTGACGCCTTCGACGTTCCAGTTGTCCGACGGCTCTCTTTGGCAGTTCTCGACGGACATTCTCTCCGTGGCTCTGGAACCGTCGTCGGGCCCCGAACTGACCGTGGACGTCGATTCCAACCTGATCGCGGCGGATGCGTCGTCGCCCGAGCCGGCGACGGCCGTGCTGGTTCTGGCCGGACTCGGCTTGGCCGGGCTGCTTCGCCGTCGTTATTAAAGGAGATCGCCGGATGCCGCGAAGATTGCCGCTCTTTCTCGCCGCGCTAGCCTGCAGCGCCGCCCTGGGCGCGACGACCATTACCCTGCAACCCACCACGGCGCCGATGGAGACTCCTCCGGGCTTCATGGTTTCCGTGACCGGAGGGGGATTCCCCGCCGGCTCGATCACCCCGGCGCAGGTGCAAGTGACGCTGAGTCCGGTTACGGCCGGGGCCGGGTCCTCGGCGACAGTCGCCGCCTCCACGGTGACGCTGATCGTCAGCACCACGCGCCGCGTGCAGTTCGTGCTCCCCGTCAGCCTGGTGGTGTCCGCCCCCACGCCCTACCACGTGAGCATCAGCGGCTCGGCGGGCGGAGTGACGTTTCAGAGCGCCGCTCCGGCGGCGTTGACCATCGATCCGCTCCCGAGTGTGGTGTCGGTGACGCCCTCCTCGGCCCCCGCCGGGCAAACGGTGAGCGCAGCGGTGACCGGGCAGGGAACTGGATTTGTGCAGGGCGCGACGGTGGCGTCCTTTGGCCCGGGAATCGGGGTGGGCGGGGCTGCGTTGGGAGCGGCGGGGCCGGTGCTGGTCTCGAGCACAACCACCATGACGGCCACCTTGCAGATCGACCCGGGAGCGGCGTTGGGAGCGCGGACGGTGACGGTCCAGACCGGGAGTGTCCAGGCGCAACTGGCCAACGGGTTCACGGTGACCCAGGCGCCGCCGCCGCCGAGCAGTGTGGTGACGCTGGCCGCGCAGACGGTGCCGGCGGGTGGGCAGGCGGGAGCCGTGGTTTCGATTTCGGGAACGGGTTTTCCGGCCGCGGCCATCGATGCTGCGCAGACGACGGTGTATCTGGCGCCGGCGACGGTCAACGGCGGGCCGTCGGCGAACTTCGCGGCGACGAGTGTGAGTCCTGCCAGCGGTAGCTCGCGCACGGTGCAGTTCACGGTGCCGCAGATTCTCCCTCAGAGCCCGACTCCGTACCTGGTCAGTCTGACGGGCACGGCTTCGGACAACACGCCTTTCTCAAGCCAAAACACGGCGGCGATCACTCTGCTGCCGCAGGTCGCGATCAACCCGCCGACGGCCACTCTGCAAGGCGGCCAGCCGCAGCAGTTCACGGCGAACGAAAGTGTGACCTGGTCTGTAAGCCCGGCGGGGGCGGGATCGGTGGACGCCACCGGATTGTATACGGCACCGGCGACCATCACCGCGCAACAGTTCGTCACGATCACCGCGACCAGCCCGGCGAACACCACCAATTTCGATTCGGTGGTTGTAGGGCTGATGCCTGTGACGGTTACCGTGACCCCGGCGTTCAACGGCGCTTTCCGCCGGTCAGACGCAGCAATTCGCGGCCACCGTCAGCAACACCAGCAACACGGCGGTGACCTGGTCGATCAGTCCGGCCGGGGCGGGTACCGTCGATTCCACCGGGCTCTATACGGTGCCCGATCCGATCACGCAGCAACAGGCGGTCACGGTGACGGCGACGAGCCAGGCGAGCACGACGCAATCGTCCTCGGCCACCGTGACGCTGACCCCGGCGCCTCCCGCGCTCACATCCGTGACGCCCAGCCTGGCGCCGGTTGGGCTGAGCCAAATCGTCACGATCGCCGGAACCAACACCGGATTCGTGCAAGGACAGACGCAGGTGAGTTTCGGCTCCGGTGTCGCGGTCAGCAACGTCACGGTCCTGAGCCCCACGCAACTGACGGCCTCGATCCTGCCGCCCTTCACTGCCGCGCCTGGTTTGGTGGGCGTAACGGTCACCACCGGCGCTAACAGCGTTTCGCTCGATGGCGTGCTGACCATCACCGGGCCGCAGATCACCATCGCCTCGCCGGGGAATCTCAGCTTCGTGAACACGCCCACCGTCACGGTTTCCGGGCAGGTTGCCGATCCAGACGCGGTGGTGGCATTAAACGGTGTGGAAGCGGCCAATGTCGGCGGCAGTTTCAGCTCCGGCGTGCCGCTCTCGGAGGGGAACAACACGATTTCCGTGACGGCCCGTTCGGCGGGCTGGGCCACTTCGGTGGCGATCATGCAGGTCAACCTCGACACAACGCCGCCGCACTTGGCGATCGTGTCTCCGCCGGCCGGCACGAAAACGGGGGAGAGTTCGATCACGGTGGCCGGCATGGTGAACGACATCGTGGTGGGGACGGTGAACAGTCAGCAGGCGCAGGTGACGGTGAATGGCGTCGCGGCCACGGTCAGCAACCGGTCGTTCTCGGCCACCGTACCGCTGGCTGTAGGTCAGAATGCCATTCAAGTGGTGGCCACGGACCGCGTGGGCAACACGACGACGGGATCGGTGACGGTCACCCGCGTGGCGTCTTCCGCGGTTCACATCGTTTCCGGAAACAATCAGGCCGGGGCGGTGCTGAACCCGCTGGCATCGCCGCTGGTGGTGCAGATCCTGGACAGCAACGGGGTTCCCGCTGCCAACCAGCCTGTGGTCTTTACCGTGGCCGGGAACAACGGGACAGTATCGGCGGTGGCGGCTTCCGGGGTGGGGCAGACTTCGGTACGGGTAATGACCGGACCCACTGGCAAGGCCCAAGCCTACTGGACAATGGGTTCCCACGCGGGAGCCGGGAACAACCGGGTGGACGTAACTTCTCCGGGCAACTTGGGATGGGTCTACTTCCTGGCGTCCGGCTTGCCGGCCGCGCCAGCGGCCATCGTGGTGGATTCGGGGCTGAACCAGACCGGGGCGACCGGCGAAGTGCTGCCGCTGCCGTTTATCGCAGTGGTGGTGGACGCGGGGAAGAACCGGCTGGCGAACGTGCCCGTGACTTTCACGGTGACGGGAGGCGGCGGAACGTTGGGCGGGGCGGCGGCCCAGTTGAACAGCGCAGCGGGAGCAACGCTGAGCAACGCGCGGGATGCGCGGCCGATGCGGACCGCGCCGGTGACCGCGAAGGATTCGGGCGGCACGGCAAACTCGGTGACGATGACCACCGATGGCGACGGCAGGGCGGCGGCGTTCCTGCAACTGGGAACTGTTGAGGGCCAGGGCAACGAAGTGGTGACGGCGACGTTTGCCGGGAACCCGGGCTCGCCGGCGGTCTTCATGGCGTCGGGGCTGGTGGCGGGCAACCCGGCGCAGACCCGCATTACGGGCGTGGTGTTGGACAACTCCAACGTGCCGCTTCCGGGCGTTACGATGCGCCTGCTGGCGCTTTCGCAGGGAACCAACGGCAACGTGCCGGTGCAGGTGGTTCCGACGGTTCTGACCGATAGCCAGGGGCAGTTCACGCTGACGCAAGTCCCGGTGGGTGTGTTCAAGCTGATGGCGGACGGGAGCACGGTAATTGCGTCGAATCAGTACCCGACTCTGGAGTTCGATGTGACGACCGTCGCCGGGCGGACGACCACAGTCGGGATGCCTCTCTACCTGCAGGCGCTGGACACGGTCGACCAGATCTGCGTGGATCCGAATACCGGGGGCACACTGACGCTGCCGGCTGCTCCGGGCTTCTCACTGACGGTTGCGCCGGGATCGGCTACATTCCCCGGCGGCAATCTGTATGGCTGCATCACGGCGACGCCGGTGAACCCGGACAAGGTGCCGATGGCGCCGGGATTCGGGCAGCAGCCGCGGTTCATCGTGACCATCCAGCCGGTGGGAACGACGTTCAACCCGCCGGCCGCGCTGACGCTGCCGAACGTGGAGGGCCTGGCGCCGCGGCAGGTGACGGAGATGTACTCGTACGATCACGACCTGGGGGCGTTTGTGGCGATCGGAACGGGAACGGTGAGCCTGGACGGGTCGGTGATCGTTTCCGATCCGGGCGTGGGAGTGGTGAAGGCGGGGTGGCATTGCGGCGGAGATCCAGCGACCGCCGGCACGGTGGCCGATTGCCCGGCATGCAAAATCTGCAACGGGACCGCCTGTGTAGCGGATCCCGCGCAGAATGGGCAGCCGGCTGCCCACACCACGGATTCCTGCTGTTGGAACGGCGCTACTTTTCCCAACCAGGGCAACTCATACGCCGACCTGAGCCAGAAATGCCCGAACAAGAGGCAGAACACCGCGCAGTACGACGTTGACGGCTGCACCGTGCTCGGCGGTTGGGTGGGTTGGGCCGGGGGAATCTACAAAACCCAACGGTTGGTCTCCTGCTGCCCTTGGGAGAATGGTACAACCAGGCAAGCACCTTGTTCGGCGCCAACCTCGGCAGCGTGAGCGCGGCTGGCGCGGGAGGGCTGCCCTGCAATCTGCATGACGTCTGCTATCAGACCTGCGGAAACGATATGGGGGGCTGCAATGCCGCCTTCCAGTCCGACATGTACGCAGTCTGCGCCACGGCGTACCCGGCAACCTGCCCGTACACGGGCGTAAAGTCGGTCGCCTGTCCCAGCTACCGTAAGGAACGAACCACGTGCTACCAAGCTGCCGACCTATACGCTTGGGGCGTCTCAACCAGTGCCGCAACAACGGCATTCCAGAATGACCAGAAAGGACACTGTCAATGTTGCAGGTGACGCGTTGGCGATTCTGGGCCGGGCTGGCGAAGGCGCCGATTGTGACGATGGCGCTTCTCCTGGCCGTCCTCATTCCTTTGCGCGGTCAAACGACAGGCGGCGCTGGAGGCTCCGGGCACATCAAGAGGGTCTGGGCGGCGACGATCGAGGAGAGTGCCTCCGAGGTAGAGTACATCGCATCCGCGGTCTCCCCTCAAGACGATTCGATCTGGGTGGTGATTGGAAGACGTCCGGCCGAGACGATGAGAGGCCCACAGGCGCTCTCCCTGTGGGGCGTGGACCGCGCGGGCAAGGCGCTGCCCGAGACGCCGCTCGACTCTCTCGCCGCGGATGCCAGTCTCAAGAAACCCGGGAACGCCCTGATCGACCTCGCCGCTATCAGCGATGGAAACCTGGCCATGATATTCCGGCTCGGTCAGGTTGTCGCGGTCAGCGCTCAGAGCCGCCGCGTAACCTACCGGAAGGACGTGGGCGGGGGAAAACGCGATCTCATGCTGACTCACGCGTTACCGCTTCCCGACGGTGGTTTGCTTCTAACCGGCCGTGTGGGGAATCGCGCCGATGCCATCAAGCTAAGTCGCACTCTGGAAGTCGTCTGGGAGAAGTCAAGCGCACCCGCTGAGGTCGGCTTGTTCACGGGGGGCGCCGTACTCGAGGATGGGTCATTCGTTCTGGCGGGCCAGGTAGCGCACGGTGGCGGGGCGATATCGCTCTGGGCCGGACTGTTCAGCGCCGGCGGAGACGTGGTCAAGTCCGTTGCGATGCCCGGGCAAATGCTCAGCGTTGCGGCGGCGCCCGGCGGAGGCTGCGCGGTCGTCCAGGGCAGCCGAGGCGCGGAGGGAGAGGCGTTCTGGTTCCGGAATTACGACCGGGACTTGAAGGAGCTGTGGAATGTTCAGGTGGGCTCTGGGATCAGCGGGTTTGGGCCCTTTCTCCTCTCGCGCGTGCCTGGGACCGCTGACCGCTATCTCATAGTCGGCACGGACGGAGCGCTGTTCTCGTTATCCGCCGTCAAGGCTGGTTCGTCAATTCTCTGGAAGCAAGCTTTCGAGGAGCGGTCGGGTCCGACGCCCGAGCCGGACCTGGTGCGGACGTTTGGTCTCTTGTCGACCAGCCGGTCGATCGTCATCCCGTTCACCGCGATGGTCGTGAGATCCGAGGTGCAGAGGGAAGCAGTGAAGATCGTGAACGTGGACGCTAGCGAGTGAAATGGAACGGCCGAGGCATCCGGGCGCTTAGGAGAGTCTAATGCAACCACGTCTGAGTTCGGACAAGACCGCTTGCCGTGGGGCGGGTGTGGCATCCCTAGCGCTGCGGTGTGTGGCGCTGGGTCTGATATGCGGTATCGTCCTGCCCCCTTCGGCCCGCGGTCAGAGCGACGCGCAGCTGAACCAGAACTGCACCGTGAGCCTCCTCAACCGCAACATGCAGGTTGGGGCGGATGGAAGCTGGGTGCTGCCCAACGTGCCGGCCAACCTGGGGCCGGTGCGGGCGCGCGCCACCTGTATTCTGAACGGCGTGACGGTGTCCGGCCAGTCGGCTTTGTTCACGCTGCCCGCCAACGGCGTCATCAACCTGCCGGATATCCAGTTGGGAAGCACCACCCCTATCCCCAGCTTGTTGACGGTCACCGCGCCCGCCACCTCGCTCACCTCGGCCGGGCAAATGGTGCAGCTTTCGGTGGTCGCGAGCATGTCCGACGGCACCACGGCCGACGTCACGGCGGCCAGCGCGGGCACGTTGTACCGGCTCAGCAATCCCGCCATGGCCACGATTTCGCAGGACGGCCTGTTGACGGCGCAGCAATCGGGGACCGTGCTGGTGCAGGCTACCAACGAGGGGACGCAAGGGATTCTGTCGCTACAGATCGCATTCGGCGCCACCATGCCCAACGGCATTCCCTACGCCTGGGCGGTTGCGAATGGATTGGATCCCAACGACCCCAACCTGGCGAACGAAGACCCCGACCACGACGGGCTGACGAACCTCCAGGAATACCAGCTCGGCACGGACCCGAATAACCCCGATACGGACGGGGACGGCCTCAGCGACGGCGACGAAGTGATGATCTATCACACCAATCCGCTGCTGGCGGACACCGACGGCGACGGCATTCCGGACGGAGTCGAGATCCAGACCGGAACCAATCCGCTCGATCCGAAGAGCTACAACCTGAGCGCGGCGGTGGCCACGCTTCAAGTGAACCCGCCGGCTTTCCTGCTGGATGTGAACACACTGTCGAACAGCGCCTCGGTGCAGTTGCAGGTGCTCGGCACCCTCATCGACGGGAAGACCACGATCGATCTGACCTCCATCGCGCGATGGGGCACCAATTATGCCTCGAGCGATCTGACCGTCTGCAACTTCGGCTCGCCGGATGGAACCGTTTTCGCCGGCAACAACGGATCGTGCACCATCACCGTGACGATTCCGGGCCACAGCGCCACGGCCTTGGGCACGGTAACGGGGTTCACGCCCAAGGCTCTGTCGTCGATCACCATCCCCGGTTACGCCAATCACGTCGAGGTCAACGGAAACTACGCGTACATCGCGGCCGGCTCGGCGGGGCTTCAGGTCGTGGATGTTACCAACCGCAGCGCTCCGCAGGTGGTTGCCTCGCTGGCTCTGCCTGGCAATTCCGACGGCCTGAAGATCGTGGGCCACTACGCGTATGTGGCCGCCGGGACGGCAGGCTTGCAGATTGTTGACATTTCGGCGCCGCTGGCTCCGGCGCTTGTCTCCAGCCTGGCCACGGGCGGCGAGGTTCGGGATTTGCAGGTAAGCGGAGGCGTCGCCTATCTGGCCAACGGCAGTGCTGGCGTGGTGGCGATTAGTGTCGGTAATCCCGCGGCTCCAGCGACGGTGGGATCGGTGGCCCTGCCGGGATTCATCAAGGGCGTGGCGCTGGACGTCACACGCAACCTCGTGGTTGTCGTCGGAGACACGGGGCTGTACACGATCGATGTCACGACGCCGGGAACGCTGGCGCCTTTAGGATCGAGTTATTGGTACGGCGATCCGCGCGCCGTCGTTCTACAGGGCAACTACGCATTCGTTGCCGATACAGAGACCAGCCTTACAACGTTCGACATTACGAATCCGGCCTCGCCGTTCGCTGTGGCGTCTACCAGCACCTACCTGGGTGGGAAGTTGCGGGACCTCGCCATCGCAGGCAACTTGGAATTCGGCGCCGACGAGTACTTCGGCACCGGTGTGCCCATCGTGGATGTGAGCACGCCCGTGTCTCCGAATCCGCTGCAGACCCTCATTTTCAGCCCGAATCGAGACCCGTATATAGCGGGGACCGGAATCGTGGCCGACCCGGTGTACCTGTACTTGACCGCCTCGGACAACCCGGACACGAGCAATACCCAGGAAAAAGGCGTCACAGGAAACACCTGGCTTTACATCGGCCAATACGCTCCATTCCCCGTGGACACATTCGGCATTGCGCCCCAGGCGTCGATCGTTGCGCCAGCCAATGGCGGCGACGTGCTGGCGGGGTCACAACTTCCAATCACGATCAACGCCACCGACGACGTGGCGGTTGCGGCGGTGTATGTTCTGGTCAACGGCCAAATGGTTTTCAGCCAGCCCACTGTTACGGGGGCCTGCACGCCCTGCGAATTCATTTATTCCGTCCCGGTTGGCGTGGCCAGCCTGACCATCGGCGCTCAAGCCATCGATTACGGACAAAACGTCGGCACGGCGCAGCCCGTGACGGTTGCCGTGATTCCGAACACCGTCCCGCCCGCAGTGTCGATCGCCACTCCAGCCAGCGGCAGCACCATCTCCCGGGGAGGCAGTCTGCCCATCAGCGTGAATGCCACCGATGACGCGGTGGTCTCGCAAGTCACCATTCTGGTCAACGGCCAAGCCGTGGCCACCATCAACGACCCGCCCTACGACTTTGCGTATACCGTCCCGGTGAATGCCACAGGCTTGACCATCGGCGCAACGGCCGTCGATCCCAGCGGGAACGTGGGCACGGCAAAACCCGTGACGGTTACGGCCGTTCCGGACACGATTCCGCCTACGGTGTCGATTAGCGCGCCGGTCAACGGCAGCGAGATCTTCCAGGGCGGCACGCTGCCGATCATCTTGAATGCAACGGACGACGTGGCGGTTTCGAACGTCACCGTGCTGATAAACGGCCTACCGACCGCTCTCACCGCGACGACCCCGCCCTACCAGTTCGCATACACCATACCGGCGGGTGCGAGCGGCACGACTTTGACCATAGGAGCGCAAGCGGTGGATCCGAGCGGGAACGTCGGCACGGCGCAACCGGCGACGGTGACAGTGGTACCTGGAATGGTCGCCATCGCTTCGCCGGGTAACGGCGGGACCATAGCGCAGGGGACATCGCTCCCGATTGAAGTGTACGCCGCGGACAACGTTACCGTTGACGTTCTGGTGAACGGCCAGCCGGTGGTGCAGCAAATGGAGTCGCCCATTCAATACGATCTGGCTGGCCCATTTATGACTCCCACGTTGACGATCGTCGCGCAGGCGACCAATTACCTTACCGGGGACACGAGCACGGCTCAAGCGACGGTCACTGTCGTCCCCGGTCCACCGACGACGGCGCAGGGCGTCGTCAATTCCGGCGGCGCGCACTATGCCGGCGCCACCGTCATCTGCCAAGGCAAGACCGCCGTCAGCGGCGGCGACGGCAGCTTCAGCATTGCGGGCCTGGATTCGTCCGAGGGACCGCTGGCGTGCGTTGCCACGGCCACAATCGCCGGCGTTGGCAATGCGGCGTTCTCGCCGGCGGTCACGCCGCTGGCAGGAGCCGTTACCGAGGTGGGCACGCTGACGCTTTCTCCGGCCTCCAGCCGCGGCAGGGAATTCTGGCTCGCCAACCCGACTCGTAAGCAAAGCGGTTCGGCGGAAGCCCGGCGAGACCCAGGAGTGCTCTACCTGCTCAGCGACACCACGGCTAATTACACCGTCACGAACGCGGGCCTTAATTTCTCGGCGAGCGGCACCGTCACTCCCGGCGCTCCGGCGACCATCGTGTTGCCCGACAATCTGCTTGCAGGCGCGAACGGCCCCGTTGTGGAGGCCATGGGCATCCACGTCACCTCGGATGCGGATATCAGCGTATTTCTCGGGAACCTGGCATATTCTCCCGGCCCCATGGAGGACCTGCTTCTCGGTATCCCGCTGCCGTCTCTCGGCACGGTGTACTATACGCTGAGCTACCCGGACCAGTCCTACAGTAGCAGTGTGCTCGCGGTGGTTGCTCCACAAAACGGAACGCACGTGACGATCTCGAATGCGTGCAACTTCTACCAGACACTACTGCTCGACCAAGGCCAGACGTTCGCTCTACAGTGCACGGACGTGAGCGGTGCGCAAGTTGTCAGCGACAAGCCCATCGGCGTGTTCGCGGCCGACCCCAACGGCACCTCGATTCCGACCGACCAGAATTCCTGGGGGTATTTATCCGAGATGCTGTTCCCGCTGGGAGTCGCCTGGGGCACGGACGTTTACGGTCCACCCACCACTCTCGAGTACTCCTACCTCTACCGCGTGATGGCGGCCGAGGATGGCACGGTGGTCACCGTCGATGCGGGCGGAGGCAATACGCAGACTGTCCAACTCGATCACGGCGCGTTCCAGGAACTCGCCTTCCCCGGGACGAACTTCACCGGTGTGCACTTCACCAGCAACCAGCCGGTCCTGATAATGCAATACGGCGCCAGCGGCAGCCAGCCTGGCGTGGATTCCAGCGAGACGCCCGCGCCGTACCAGGTGCAGCTTGTCCCGACGGCGAACTTTGGCACGTCGCTGAGTTTCTACGCTACGCCTTCGTCGACAGCCGCCTCGGTCACCATGGCGAATTCGGTGGTGATCGTTGCTCCCAATGGCGCCGTCGGATCGGTGCAATTGAATGGAGCTGTGGTGGCCGCGTCCTCCTTCAGTGCATTGCCGGGAGGCGCCTATCAATTCGCCCAAGTGCCCGTGCCGGACGGCATGAACGTAGTCACATCCCCGCAGCCGGTCACTGCATACACTGTAGGGACATCGGCCACTAGCTATTGTTGGTGGACCTGTTCCACGTATTACTACGGAACGTACGCGGCTCCCGTGCGTTTCTGACGCGATCCGCGGGCGCTCACTTGGCCGGCGGCCAGGCGCGCGGGCGTAGTTGATCGTCCACCATCGTAGTCGGAGTCCCGGGAGGAAGCGCCTGGAGTGTCTTGAGGAACTCGATGATGGCGTCCTGCTCGCCCGGCGGCAAGCGCTCGAACCGCTGCCGGGCGTCGAGCGCTTCGCCGGAGTGAGCCTTCACGGATGCCCGCAGCGTGGTGAACAGCCCGTGATGAAAGTGGGCCGGCGCGTTCCCGCAGGCCCACAGCCGCTTGGTCAGGAACTTGCGGTTGCCCTTGGCCAGGTTCACCGACCACGTGGCGTAGTTCATGTCTAACGGTTCGGCGCCGGTGTCTGACGGCCCGTCCGTGATGTCGTGTAGCTTGAAGTCGGTGTACGCCGGAACCCACACCACGCCATCCCGCCCCAGCGGCAACCTGGGCTTGGGAAGCGCGGCATCGCTCAGATCCATGCGGAAGCCTTTCGCTTCGCCACGACGAAGGTTGGTTGCGGCGTTGTAGGGATTCGGCTCCTCAAAAACCAGCGCCTGCCTTTCGAGCGGAAGCTTCGGAATATGACACGAGGCGCAACCGATTTCCTCGAACCGGCGCTCGCCCAACAGCACCGCGGCTTCGATTTCGGGATCGTTCGGAATGATCCGTCCCGGGGGCGCCATGGCGGCCTCATAGAGAGTGACTGCCGTGACGTCCGCTCGCGTCAACTCATTCCGGACGCCGTCGCCGTCCTGGTCGCTATCCGCGCCGAACCGTTCCGCGGTCTGAATCCCGTGATGCTGGTTGAATGAGCTGTTGGTGAACTCCCGCAGCGAGATCGCGCTTCCGGACTGGGTCCACGGCCGGATGATGAGGCTCGGCGGATCGAGCGAGGTCATGGTCACGAGGCTCATGCGGGGGATGCCTTCGACTTGGGAGACGTCCCAAAGGCCGTCTTTTCGCCGCGTCAGCTTACCGAACGAGATTCCCCTCGATCGAAGCTCCTTGGTCTGGCCGGGGCGAATGGTACTGCGAATGGCCTGCAAGTCGGAGGTGATCTGGCGCGCCAGCATCTCGATATATCCGGCGCCGAACAAGCCGGGGGTGGCGCGGAGATTGGCGAAGCTCTGGACCGTCTGCGGCTTGCCGGATTCGTCCCGGCTGCCGCGGGTGGGCACGTTGTCGTCCGGATCGAGCGTGACGAAATCGAAGCGATAGCCCCCGATGAAGGCACTGGTGGCGAAGTCCCCGCCTCCGCCAGGAATCCCGTAGGGCGAATTGTGGCAGCCGGCGCAGGAGTTGGCGTCGGGCCCCGAAAGGCGGTTGAAGCGCCGCGCTCCCGTAAGCGGCCGCGAGGGGTCCGAGAGGCCGCGCCCGTTTCCCTTAGTCAGCGGACGTCCGGCGCCCTCCTCGTCGGTCCAGTTGGCCGTAAAAAGATGCCTCCCGTATTCGAGCAGAGCCTTGAGCGGTGTCGAGAACTCCTGGTCGTCCGCCAGGTGGTGAGGCGTGGAGACCTCGCGGCCGATGCGGCTGGGTGGTTGGGGCTCGCCGGCCCCGGCCATGAGGATCCCCGCAACGGCCAGGCAGCCAGCCAGTCTGGCCGCGCTCCGTGTTCCGCTGGAATCGCGTGGGTGTGCCATAGGACTTTCGCTCTTAGTGGGCGTCCATTCCGTACCGCCGGAATTGCGCCTTCCCATCATGGATCGTGACCAGATACATGGGGGCAATATTCTTGCAGTTCGGGTCGAACGCCATCGCGCCTGTTACACCGTTGTAGCTTTCGGTCGCCGTCAACGCATCGCGAATCCGGCCGCGGTTCAGGCCGGCCCGGCAGATCGAGCGAAGCAGGAGGTTCATGGTATCGAAGGACAGCGAGGCGAAGGCGTCAGGCCGCGCGCCGAAGCGCTTCTCGAAGCGCCGATTGAAGGCGAGCCAGGCCGCATCGGCGTGCGTTGGATCGTACGGGAACACAGCCTCCACACCCTCGGCCGCCGCACCCGCCCGCAGTAACGGCTCGCCATAAACGCGATAGCTTCCAAAAACGCGCTGCCGCATGCCCAGTTCGCGCATCTGTTTCAAGATCAGCGCGGCCTTCGGCGCGTCGCCCCAGATCACGATGGCGGCGGCGTTCGATTGCTCGATGAGTTGTAGCTGGCGCCGGAAATCCTCGTCCCCGGCCGCGTATCTCTGCTCGTTCACCACCGGATGCCCCAGCCGCCGCGCGGCGTCCTTGAACTTGGCCACCCCGAATTTTCCGTAGCGATCGTCAACCCGCAGCAAGGCGACCCGCCGCAGCCCGAGATCCGTGTAGATGCGGCGCGCCAGCGTGTAGCTCTGCACGCGGTCGTCCTGAATAGTCGTCAGGTACCACGGAACACCGGTTTCCGGAATCGTCGGGTCGGTCAACGCGCAGTTGACGATGGGCGTCTCGCTGCGCAGCGAAACGCGTAGAGCGATGTGGGTGGAATCGCTGCCGATCGACCCCAGGATGGCCCAGACCTTCTCCGCGTAGGCCATCTTGACCACCTCGTTGCTCGAGGCGCCCCAGGTCGCCTGGTCGTTGTGCACCATCAGCCGGAAGGGCTTGCCGCCGTACCCGCCCCCGGCGTTCGCCTCCTCCACAGCCAAGGTGGCGCCGTCCAACATCATCCGGCCCAGAGGCTCGTCCGGATGGTTCTCCAGCGGACCGAGAAACCCGATGCGGACGTCTTCCACCTCGGCGGCCTTCGGCGTGGGGCGATCGCGTGCGGCTCCGTAGTATTCGATGAGATTGGTGTAATACTCCTGGTAGGGTTCGGAGAAATTCGCATAGGGCCGCAGGTCCGGCGGCTCCTTTGCATAGGGGCGCGACTCGCGGTTCGTTGGCGGCGCCGGCGGGTTCGCCCCGCAGGAGCAGGACCACCCCCCCTGTCCCCATGTCAACCCCGTCCAAGCCAGCGCCAGGCCGCCTGCCAATCCCACCCTAGCGAACGCGAATCCCATGACTCAACCCCTTGGCCGTAGCCACCCAGATATCATCGCCCTGAAAATCCACCCCAAATATGTAATTGTGCGCTGGCGCCGTGGCCACATCGATTCCGCTCACTTTGCCCGACCGGTCTCGAATCAGCATTTCCGGCTTGTGAGTGTCCAGCGCCGGCCGGTACACCGCCCAGTTTTCGCCGTCAAACCAAGCTAGTCCCCTATCGGTCGAGAACCAGGCCCGCTGGCCGTCTACCGCTTTCACCTGGTTGATGAAGTTACTGGGAAGCCCGCTGTCCTTTACCAGGAAGTTAGTCCACTTGCGGCCGTCGTACCGGCTCGCGCCGAAATACGTTGACACCCAGAGAACGTTCTCCTTCTGGTCCCAGCTTACCGATGACGTGACGTCGTGGATCAGGCCTTTGTCTTTGGACACCACCATCTCGGTCTCGCCGTCGGGGTCGCTGTAGCTCCTCCAACCCTGGGTCTTGGTATCGTACTCGATCACACCGCTGCCCCATACCGCGAAGTACGTCTTTCCGCTGCCCGCGCTCACCCCGTAGGTCCAGATCTCGTACATCGGCGTGTTCCGGTCGTTGAACAGTCCCCATTGCCCGGTGCGCATGTTCAAGCGGCCCGCACCGGCGGCGGTCGCGACCCACAGGGTGTCGCCCTCGACTGCCACGTCGTACACGATGTCGTTCGGCAAGCCGCTGTTGAGCTGCGTGTAGGTGTCGAAGCGCCCCGCCGAGAAGCGGCTCAACCCGCCCATCGTTGCCACCCAGACATCGCCGGTTTGCTTGTCCACCGCGATGTGCAGGACCGCCTCATGCGCCAGACCGTCCGCGGGCGTGTACACCTTCCACGCACCGTGCTCGTAAAGCGCGAGACCGTTTTCCGTGCCGGCCCACACCCGGTCCCCATCTACGCAGACGGTGAATACACGCTCGTCAGGCAGCCCGTTGGCCGTGGTGAAGTTCTCCCACCGGAAGCGGGGCACATCGGGCACGGCCGCCACGGCGCAAGCGGCCATCAGCGCCAGGACCAAACATCGTCTCATAGCGTCCCATGATACTGCATCGGGTTCAGACAATCGGGGAAATCGCGCCGATCCGCCCCCAGCCAAGTGGCTTCCGGGGGCAAAGGAGACGCGATCAGGCACTGGCGTGAACGTGCCTCCGGCCTGCTGGCTTCTGCTTCGGATCTTCCTCGGCGATGCCGGAGAGCACAACGGGTTCGCGATCGGGGAATTCCGCGACCAGAAGGAGGGCGCCGCCCATGGCTTCAACGGTCTTGCGCAGAGTGGAGATCATTAGATCGGCGCGTTTCTCGAGTTTGGATACGCCGTCCTGCCCGATCCCGAGGGCCTTTGCCATACGGACCTGTGTCAGCTTGCGGGCGTGCCGCAACTCTTGGATGGTCATCTCCTCGGCAATGAGCTGCGCTGTTCGGGCCTCAACCTTCTTGCGACGGGCCGGGCTCAGTTCCTTCCGTATCCGTTCCAGGTTGGTCATGGTCGTCACTTCCTTTCCTTTTCCTTCTACTTCTTGATCGCAGTCGGATGTGCATCGAAGCGGTCACCGGCCTTCTCTATCAACTGGCGGTAGAAGCGCTTCTCGCTGCCGCCTGACTTGTCACCGCCGCAAAGGAGGATTGCCCGGCGCTTCGGATCGAAGGCGAACGCGAAGCGCCAGACACCGCCGGCTGCATCAAACCGCAATTCCTTCATGTTCGCGTGTCGCGAGCCGTTGAGGGTTTCCACTCGAGGTCGTCCCAACTGCGGGCCGAATCGCTCGAGAAGCGCGATGTGCGCGAGCAACTCGTCCTGTACGTCCTTGTGCAGTTCGCCGTATTCGGGGACGAAGTCATCGTGCAGGTCTACTTCCCACTTCACCTATTCAGTATGCACTACAATAACTATTCCGTCAAGTGCATGTAGGCTTCAGGGCTGGATCGGCCGGGGTGCGAGAGCTCTAGGCAACTCCCGAGGCACATAGCGACGACGCCCTGCAATTCAAGGACGGGAGGACCTTCGGACGGCATTCGGAGCCCTTGCGCGTGGCCGGGAAGTGCACCGGGCGCGTTTGGGCGTTTCGGGACGCTACCAGCCGCCTGCGGGCAGAGGAAGCGCGGAAACAGGAGCGCAACCTGCTGCGCGCCCTCACGGAGGGCGTACCCGACTATGTCTACGTGAAAGACAGTGAGAGCCGGTTTCTCCTGGCAAACGTGGGGGTCGTGCGTTTGATGGGCGGGAACAGCGCGAGCGACCGCTTGGACGTACTCGCGGGCCAAACGTCGCACGTGGGATTGGTCCAGCGCGATGACGTGATCGAAGTAATCCCGGCGGGCGCTGCCCACTCACCACTCCGCGACACGGTTCTGCCAGGGGCTGCGCACGCCGGTTCGCCCGGCCTTGATGCCGGACGACTTCAAAAAGGCGACAACGTCCACGCTGAACTTCGAGCCGCGGTCGAGAATGACAAGGTTGCAGAGGGCTGGGTCATGCTCAGAGCGTCAAAGGGGCCGGCGGGTCGGCGGCTCCGGTCAGAGGAGCTGAAATTCCCGCCGGAACTGCGCTGACGGTCTGTGTTACCGCCCAACCGCAGTACCCCTGGCGCCGACAGGTTCCGGAACTATAAGACTGGTTGGGAGATCGCTCGAAGACTGTTCCTTCCGCTGCTGCATGTGGTGAGGCTCCATAAGCTATTCGACCGGCAGTCCGGTCGTCTGAAAAACCAACCCAGGCGCGAAGCCCGGCAGCTCCGGTGGCAACGCGGCGTTTTCTGTCCGTCCCGACCTCGGCGCTCCTCCGGCTGGCCCATACCTTCGGCTGCTGATTTCAAACTCGCGCTCGCCAGTTAGCCTGCGTTTAGACCCCGGACGCACGCACTATACTGAATTAAGACGAACGCACCTGAGGGGAAAGGAGCGGCTTTCACTCCCTATGGACAGGGAACGCTGGGAGCAGATCGAGGAACTCTTCCACGCGGCATGGCGAGTGCCCGCCGAAAGACGCGAGATCTTTCTGGCCGGCCGATGCGGCGGCGATGACGACATGCGGCGGGCCGTGCAGGCACTGCTGAATCAGGCGAGCTCCGGCGCGTTTGACATTGCGGATCGCGAGGCAGCGCAGTCGTCCGCCGGCCAAGACCCCACGAAGACGATGGTTCTGCCAGGTGCGGCCGTGGGACCCTATCGGATCGAGGGGCCGTTGGGAAAGGGGGGAATGGGAGAAGTCTACCGGGCGCGAGACAATCGCTTGGGCCGCCCCGTGGCTTTGAAGTTCCTGTCCGGAGCCATAGCTGCGAATCAATCCGCACTGGAGCGGTTCCGGCGCGAGGCGCAGGCCATCTCCACATTGAATCATCCCAACGTTTGCACGGTTTACGACATCGGGGAACACGAGGGGCAGCCGTTTCTCGTCATGGAGCTGATGGAAGGGCAGACGTTAAAGGAGCGCATCAGGCCTCCCGGCCAATTGCCTGCCCGGCAGGGATGTGGTCTACTAGTGTACTCATGACTGCGGGGACTACTGCCCTTTCCGCGGAGCGCTTGCCCCAAGGACCGCCGAAGGCTCTGCCGTGGGGCCCCGTTGTGTGGTTCGGAGTGCTGCTCGGCGCCTGCTACGGCCCGGTGCTCTCGCGCCTGATCAACCAGTGGGGCACCGATGGCGACATGGGCCACGGCTTCTTCGTGCCCATCGTCGCGGGCTACGTCGCGTGGCAGCGGCGGCGCGAACTGATGGACGCCTGGGGACCTGCCGACTGGCGGGGATTGATTGTCGTCGCCTGGGGCGCGGCCCAGTTGTACGCGGCCACGCTTGGCGCCGAGCTGTTCCTGGCGCGCACCGCGTTTATCGTTTCGCTGGCTGGCGTCGTTCTGTTTCTCGGCGGTACGAAGGCGTTGCGCCTTTTGGCGTTCCCGCTCTTCCTCCTCTTCTTTATGGTGCCGATCCCGGCCATCGTGTACAGCGTGGTCACCTTCAAGCTCCAGACGCTGGCCAGCCAGCTAGCCGAGAGCGCGCTCACGCTGCTGGGCGTTCCGGTGCTTCGCGAGGGACACATTCTGCGCCTGCCCAACCAGGCCCTCTCCGTCGTGGAGGCATGCAGCGGCATCCGCTCTCTGCTGACTCTTTCGTTCCTGTCGCAGGTTTACGCGTACTTCTTCGATAAGAGGGTCTGGATGAGGGTGGCGCTCCTGGCGGCCACGGTGCCGATCGCGATTGTCGCGAACGCCTCCCGAGTCACCATCAGCGGCCTGCTCAGCCAGGTAAACCCGGAACTGGCCGAGGGCGTGTTCCACTCCGCGGCGGGGTGGCTCATCTTTATGCTTGGCCTGTTGCTGCTGGTTCTGGTGCACAGGGCGATTGGCTGGGGCTCAAAGCTGGCTTATGGCAGAAAGTAGCGGCGCTTTCGGATTTCTGAAGAGCACGCCGGCGCGCGTGCTCACCGCGCTGCTGGTATTGCAGCTCGCCGGCCTGTTTGCGGTTTCGCGCCGGGAGATGACGCCGCTGGTGCGCCCGCTGAGCGAGTTTCCCGCGCGGCTCGGCGTCTGGGCCCTGCTTCAGGACTCCGAGGTGGACCCGGAAACGGTGGAAGTGCTGCGGGCCGACGACATTCTCTCCCGCACCTATGTGGACACGACGCGGGGCCGCGGCGCCAGCCTCTTCGTCGCCTATTTCCGGTCGCAGCGGACCGGCCAGGCTCCGCACTCGCCCAAGAACTGCCTTCCCGGCTCGGGCTGGACGCCGTCGGAATCCGACGTTCGCGCGATCGAGATTCCCGGGACGGGCGCAGCCGATCCTGGTCAACCGGTACGTGGTCTCGAAGGGCGAGGACAAGAGTGTGGTCCTGTATTGGTACCAGGCGCGGGACCGCGTGATCGCCAGCGAATACCGCGCCAAGTTCTACCTGGTGGCCGACGCGATCCGGTATAACCGGACGGACACGGCGTTGGTCCGGGTGGTGGTCCCCGTCTCCGGCAGCGATTCCGCCGCCGCGACCAAGACCGCTGAGGAATTCGTCCAGGCTTTTTTCATGGATCTGCGCCGGCATTTGCCGGCTTAATAGGCGCCGCCCCGAACACCTGCTCGTTGGTTCTCTTCGAGCCTCCAACACCGAAATAAGAAATAGGGACCGGAAGCTCCTTCTTTGAGTTATAATACTCGCACTGGGAACCCCCGAATGGAAGCGCTGCGCGTCCGAACAAGCACGTTCAATTTGGATAATACAGACGCCCTGGTGCTAAAGGGGATGGCGATCCTCGCGATCGCTTTGCACAATTACTTTTTCCACTTCGTATCCCTGGAGAATAACGAGTTTAGTTTCGAGCTGGCAAGGTTCGGCCCCTTCCTCCGGGGGATCGAGGATCCGCGGCAAGCCGTGCCAAGCTTCTTCGCCTTCCTGGGCCAATATGGAGTTCAGATCTTCATATTCCTTTCGGCCTATGGGCTGGCTAAGCGGTATTGGGATACCCCGCCGAGCTGGGGCGAATTCGTCTGGTCCAGAATCAAGAAGATCTACCCTGCATTTCTCCTCGCAGTTCTGGCTTGGGCGCTGCTTATTGGGACGATGTATCCCGCCCTCGGACCAATCGGTCTGCTGCGGCGGCACGCGGCCGCACTCCTGCTGACGTTCGCCGGCGTCGAGAGTCTCGCTCCGGGTTTCCCCCTGCTGCCAGTGGGGCCCTGGTGGTTCCTGCCGTTCATCATGCAGTTCTATTGCCTGTGGCCGGTGCTCAGATGGTTCGGAGTGCGCTTCGGGCTGGCCGGCTTGATCTTGCTTTCCTCGGTATCGGTCGGCGTGGTTGACTTTGCCAGCGCCTCTTCGAATGGATCTCTGTCGATCTGGCTTTTCCAGACACCACTCGGCCACCTTCCGGAGATCTGCCTGGGCGTCGCCGTGGCCCGGTACGGGGTGTTTTCAAAGCGATGGGCAGGTCCGGTCGCCGCCGTTTTCTTCGCGGCTGCCATCTGCAATCGCCCGCTCTGGCCGTGCAGGTTCGTGGCCGCCCTCATTTTCATGCTATGGCTCTACGCGCTTGCGCAGGAGTGGCTGAGGCGCTGCGGTTGGTTGAGCTATGTGGGCGGACTCTCCATGGGCATCTTCTTCGTAAACGGGTTTACTCGGACCCCCTTCCTGAACGCCGCCTTGCAGCACAAGAGTTGGCTGTCCGGGCTGCTGCTGGGATTTGCCAGTGCGGCCTTCGCCCTCGTGGTGGCCCAGCTTCTGTCCGCCGCGGAGAACAGCCTCCGGGCGGTGGCCTCCGCGTGGTCGGTTACCGAACTGCGACATCGCGTGTCCGGGTCCCTGGTTCCGCTCCCGCACTTTGAAGCCCTCATGATGGACGAGCAGGGCGAAAATGCGATCGTGCAAGCCGCTACCGCGCCGGGTTTTCCAGCGCGACCTGGCTGCGCGCCGTGCGGAGGCGGTCGCGGTACTCCTGGATCAGCGTGGTGAAGCCCGCCCAGTAGTAGCCGCCGACGAATAGCAGCAGGAACGGCAGACAGAAGAAGTTGTAGACGTCGATCGCGAACACGCACATGGCGACGAAGTAGCTTCCGATGGCCAGCTCGATGAACGGCAGCCAGCCGCTCCTCCGCCGGTACTTGGCCGCGATGCTGCGCGCCGCGTCCTTATCTGCGGTGTACTTCGGCGTGCGGACGAATCCGCTTTCGATCCCGAGGAGCGCCTCGATCACGGCCCGCGTGTTGATCACCGTCAGCGCCACCCCTACCGCCAGCAGCGCCGGCAGCATCAGAATGGTGCGCAGGACGCTGCGGGGATGCAGCTCGCGCTCTGCCAGCACGTAGAACGCGGAGATGGACCAGAACGAGGCGACGATCAGCGGCAGGTCCAGAAAAACCATCTGGAACCAGCCCATATAGAACCGCACGATCATCACCGGGAGCATGAGCGCCGACACCATCATCATCAGCGGGTAGCTGATGTTGGGCGTCAGGTGCATGAACGCTTCTACCTTCAGCCGCAGCGGAATGTCGGCCCGCAGAATGGTGGGCAGCAGCTTCTTGGCCACCTGCGTGAGGCCTTTGGCCCAGCGCGATTGCTGCACCTGGAAGGCGTGCATTTCGACGGGCAGCTCCGACGGGCAATCGAGGCCGGGCAGGTAGACGAACTTCCAGCCCTTGAGCTGCGCGCGATAGCTGAGGTCGGAGTCCTCGGTCAGCGTGTCGTGCTGCCAGCCGCCCGCGTCGTCGATCATTTTGCGCCGCAGAATGCCCGCGGTCCCGTTGAAATTGAAGAACAGGCCGCGGCCATAGCGCGCGCCGTGCTCGAGCACGAAATGGCCGTCGAGCAGGATGGCCTGCACTTCGGTGAGCACGTTGAAGCCGCGGTTGACGTAGCTCCACCTTGTCTGGACCACGCCCACTTGGGGATTGGCGAAGAAGTGCACGGTGCGTTGCAGGAAATCGGCGGGTGGGATGAAATCGGCGTCGAAGACTGCGACCAGATCGCCCGTTGCGGTTTTGAGGCCCTCCTGGAGCGCGCCCGCCTTGAAGCCCATACGGTTGGTCCGGTGATGGTACTCGATGGGATGGCCAAGCGCCTGATAGCGCGCCACCAGCCGCTCCGCGAAGGCGTGTGTCTCGTCGGTGGAATCGTCGAGCACCTGGATTTGAATCAGCTCGCGCGGATACTCGATCTTGAGAACTTCGTCGAGGAGCCGTTCCACGACGAAACGCTCGTTGTAGAGCGGAAGCTGAATCGTCACGGGCGGAAGCTCGTCGAAGCGCGTGGGCGACTCTCTGGGGAGCTTCTTGCGGTACTTGAAATAAGTCCGGATCACTTCGTAGCGGTGCAGGCCGTAGACGGAGAGGATGGCCAGCAGCCCGAAGTAGGGGATCAGGATGGCCCAGTCGAACCAGTCGAGCTGGTGTATGCCGGCGAACGTGTTATCCGCCATCGCGTGCCTGAGCTGCTGGTAGACGGTGGCGGTCAATAAGTACGCCGGGCTGAGGGCTGGTATCATGGCCGTCCGCTGAGGGACCTGTACCTATTGTAGGCGCTGGTCCACTATTCTACACCTGAGGCGCCTCGCGGGAAACGGGGCTACCCCGTATGATAGAGAGGTCCCATGCAATTCCAGAACGCAACCTCCGCCGGCGCGAGGCTCGTTTGCGCCTCCACCGGGCCAGCACGCAGCATGGCGGCCGTTGTCGCACGGCCCACTTTCGATATCGACAGCGAGCGGCTGGTCCTCACGGACGATCGCGCCTGGCCCGCCAGCGCGGACCCCGTGGAGACGCCCTGGGGGACGTTCCCGCCCGATGCGCCGTTTTCCAAGGACGGCGTGGACGTCTTCGTGCTGGGCACCGCCTGGCAGCCTCGCAGCCTGCCCGCGACCGAGCTGACGCTGGAGATTCACGTGGGAGCCTCGCTCGAGCGGCGCATCGCCGTCATCGGCGACCGCACATGGGTGCGCCACGGGGGCGCGCTGGTCCCGAGCGAGCCGCGCCAGTTCGTCTCGATGCCGCTCACCTATGCGAACGCCTACGGAGGCCACGGCGCAGCCAATCCGCTGGGCAAGGGCTTTTACGCCAGCGAGGAGGAAGCGCTGGGGCAGCCGCTTCCGAATCTCGAAGACCCGGATTGCCGCATACGATCCTTCGCGGACCGTCCGGATGCGGTTGGAACGGGCCCTTATCCGGAGTGCGGTTCGCGGTCCAACCACGCCGACCCACGGATGATCATCGGCCCGGGGCGGCCGCCGCACCCCGGAGCGATCGTCGAAGTGACGCACGCCACTCCCGAGGGCGCGCTGCGCTTCGCGTTGCCCGATTTTCGCATGCACGTCCGCGTGCAGATCGAGGACCGCACGTCGTTCTTGCCGCTGGCGCTGGACGAGATCGCCGTGTTTCTGGAGCCACGCCGCGTCTTCCTGGGCTACCGCGCCGTGTTCGGGTACGCCGGCGAGCGCGTGCGGGCCGAGTTGCGGATGGGTGCGCCTCCCGAGCGTTCTTGAGCGCTTCTATGGCGCCAGGCGGTATAGATCCACTCCGCCGTTATAATTCGGTACGTAGATTTGACCTCCATCGATCACCGGAGGATTGAATTTGTTGTGGAGGAACTGGACGCCCCAGGTCTGCGAGTCCCACAGCACCTTGAGCGACCCATCGGCAGCCAGATGCACGGGATCATAGACCAGTAAGCGGCCGTTCACCACGTAGGCGTTTGCGTCGCCGTACGGGATGGTGCAGACCAGGATCGCCGAGTTGGGGTCCGCGCCGTTGCTCGATCCAGTGCAGAATCCGCCAGGCATGCCCCCCGGAGGCGCCGCCCGCACATCCGAACTCGCATACTCATTGCCCGACGCGACGTAAGTCAGATTTCCAGTCGAATCGACTTTCCACTTATGAAGCTGCGAATTCTCGCCCCAAGCGAAGATAGTCCACGATTGAAGCACGGGATCGTAGAACTGCACGGGCGTCATGTGGAGATGCGCGGTGTCGCCCCAAGGGAAGAAGTTCAGCGTTTGAGGATTGGTGGGACAGGGATCGACCGGTCCTGGATCCATGGTCAGCCAGGTGGGAGGCGCCGCCAGTTTCTGGCAGTTCGCTTTCGGGTTGGCGAGGTCCGCCAGAGTTGTCCCGCCAAGGTTGGCCGTGTGGATGGGGAAAGCAATGCCGTCTTTGCCTGTCGCAATGCAAACGCCGATGGAGAAGATGCAGGCCGGGCCGGCCGATCCCCAATCCTCGTCCCACCAGGCTCCGGCGTCCACTTGCGGATAGACGAGGAGCGTTGGGACGCCTCTCTGGTTGATCATTGGGACGAGCTTTGCATTCTTCAACGTCATATTCATCCCGCCGCCAACGGGCCGCCGGATCGCCTCCGAGGGAGCGCTCGTGCCGGACATCTTCATCGCCTGCGGCTGCTGCTGTCCGCTTCTGGCGAAATCGGTCCACGGCGTCCAGTGATCCACCACCTTCAGAGTGGCTGGATTCCCGCCCGAAGGAGGCGCGTATTGTATTTTGAGGAACGACTCGGCGAACTGAGTCACGCCGTCGAAGGTGCCATTGCCGGTGGTGACGTAGAGGTTGCCCTGCGCGTCCGCCGCCGCGCCTTGTCCACCCATCCATATGCCGGCGCCGTTTCCGGCCGTTGTGGCGAGCATGGCCGTCATCTGGTTCGATGCCACGTCGAACGAAAAGCAAAAGCCGCTGGCGCCCGTTCCGGTTTCGTAGATGGTACCCGAACATCCAAACACCGTCTTGACCCCGCCGACATTCGTTTCGACGAGAGAGGATCGCTGTTTGCGCATCTGCGCGTTGAAGTCCTGCGTTCCACTCGTGCCTTGGATCAGGACGGGCGGAACCGCCTGACTCCCGTCCGCAACGTTGAGAACGAACATGTAGTATCTTGCCGTCTGCGGGTTGCCGGTCTTATCCGGCGAGATCCAGCAGACCTGATACAGGCGCCCGGTATCCGGGTCGATCACCCCGGTCGAGATGCAGCCCCAATGCTGGTTGACGTTCTTCGAATCGATGTCGGTGGATCCATTTATCGGCATGCCCAGTGTGACTTGCCAGATGCCGGAACCGTTGTGGGCGTCGACTCCGCGCACGATGTCCGCCATCGACGGAAGCACCATCACATCGCGGGTTCCGAGAACGGTCTGCACATTCGGCAGGATGAGAGGCTGCGCTTCCATCCCGCGCGCATCCCCTATGAGCGGGATGATGGTCGTTCGCACAATCCCCTTGGCTGCGACCGAAGCCTGTGTAAGCACCGTTTCGTGCGGATTCCAGCCGCTCCTCGAGTTATCGCCGGAACGCGTGAGCCACGGCACCATGGTCGATTGGCCTGCACAGTTCCCACTAACAGCAAGAAGGACTGTCGCAATGAGAAGGCAATGCTGAAGGCGCCTCATGTGTTCCCCCCAGAGTTGGAATTGATCCCCAATTACTTAAATGGAGTGTAGCATTCTGCGTCGAATATCTATGTGCCGCCGTCCGGGCGCCGGCGGTGGGGGCAAGAGCCCGCCGGAGTAGCCGAGCGCGCCACGCTACAATCGGCTAAAGGCGCTGGTGCCATCTATGAGCAAATCGAGCTTCTTTCTGACCGTGCCGGTAGTCTCGGCGGCCGTGATTCTGCTGGCGGACACCGGCCCGTCCCCTTCCCGCGAGGAGGAGCTATGGCGTCATCGCAATCTGGGCAAGGCGCTCTATGAAACGCCTACGACGCTGCCGCAGGCCGCGGTGGAGCTGAAGAAGGCGCTCGATCTCGATCCCGGCTCTTTCCGCGACCGGCTCAACTACGGCCTGGCACTGCTGCGCGCGGGCGACCTGAAGCAAGGCATGGCGGAGCTCGAGAAGGCCCAGAAGCAGGAACCCAATTCGCCCTACACGTGGTTCAACCTGGGGATCGCGTACAAGCACGAAGGCGAAGAAAAGTATCCGGATGCGATCCGCGAGTTCGAGCGCATGGTCCGGCTTGTCCCCACCGAGCCGATTTCGCATTACAACCTGGGCCTGCTCTACAACCTCACCGGCCGCGAGCCGGAGGCGCTGGCGCAATTCGAGATCGCCAAGAAGCTCGATTCGAAGCTGGTGGCGCCGCGCTTCCAGATCTACAACGCCTACCGGCTGATGGGGAAGGACGCAGAAGCCAAAGCGGCGCTGGCCGAATTCATGAAGGTCAAAGACGCCCAGCGGGCGGCCGACGATTCGGAAGACGTGGAGTGGTGCTACTACGCTGAGCTGTACGACCCCATCGAAGCGCGGCCCGCTCCGCCTACTCCGGAGGCTCCCGCAGCGCTGCGATTCGCCGATACCAAGCTCGCCGGCACGGCAGACGCGAAGACCGCGGGCATGTTGGTGATGGACACGACGGGCGATGGCAGCTCCGATCTGCTGGTGTGGTCGCGTAAGGGAATCCGCGTTTACCGCAAGGGCAAGGACCTGGTGGCCGACACTGGCTTGGGCGGCCTGAAAGACGTCGTCTTCGTCGCCGCGGGCGACTTTGAGAACAGCGGATTGGCCGGGCTGTGTGTGCTCACCGAAACTGGCCCGGCGCTGTACCGCAACGTGAAGGGCAAGTTCGCGAAGGTGGCCGCGAAGCTTCCCGCGGGGCGATTTGAGCGCGCCGTCTGGCTCGATTTCGACCACGATTACGATCTGGATCTGTTCCTGCTCGGCAAGAAAGCCGCGCTGCTGCGCAACGAGGGCGAGCACGGATTCCAGGACTACACGGCCCACTTCCCGTTCGCCGCGGGCAGCGCGGTGGATGCCGTGGCATTCCGCCTGATCCCGGACTCGAAGGGGATCGATCTGCTGGTGAGCTACGCGGACCATGCAGCCGTTTTGTATCGCGACCAGCTTCGCGGCGTGTTTGAAGCGGCGCCTGTGAACGCGGTGCCGGCCGGCGCGCGCGCGCTGGAGGCCGCCGACATCGATGACGACAGTTGGATTGACGTGGCGTTCTCCTCGCCGCAAGGCGTGCGATTCGCCATGAATCGCGAGGGCAAGCTGACGGCGGAAGCGACTCCTGCGCCCGCGGCTCCCGCGCTGGCGTTCGCCGATCTGGAAGACCGCGGCCTGGTGGACCTGATCGCCGGCGACGCCGTCTACTTGAACCAGGGCCTGGGCAAAGTGGGCGCCGGAAAGACGCCAGTGGATTTCCCGAACGCGGTTGCCTGGGCTCACGCCGATTTCGAAAAGACCGGACGCGCCGGCCTGGCCGCGGTGGCGGCGGATGGCAGCGTACACCTGCTTTCGAACCGGACCGCGACCACGAACCAGTGGATTCGCGTGGCGCTCGAGGGCGTGAAGAATCTGAAGCTGGGGCCGGGCACGGAAGTGGAGGTCAAGGCGGGCACGCACTATCAGAAGCAGCTCTACGAAGGCGTTCCGCTGCTGTTCGGCCTGGGGCCGGAGAAAGCGGTGGACACCATACGCGTCAGTTGGCCGAACGGCTTGATCCAGAATGAAATGGATCAGCGCATCGAGCAGACCGCAGCGCTGAAAGAGGCCCCGCGCCTCTCCGGTTCCTGTCCCATGATTTTCGCTTGGGACGGGCGCAAGTTCGAATTCATCGCCGACGTGCTGGGCGTCGCGCCGCTGGGCGCCAGCTCGGGCGACGGCGATACCTTCCCCGTATCGAGCCACGAATACGTTTCGATTCCCGGCGGCCAGCTCGCCGTGCGCGACGGACGCTACGAAATCCGTATCGCCGAGGAACTGCACGAAGTCTCTTACATCGACCAGGTGCGGCTCATGGCGCTCGATCATCCGGCCGCGGTCGATATCGTGACCAATGAAAAATTCAAATCGCCGCCGTTCCCCGAGTTCCGGCTCTTCGGCGTGAGCAAACCAATCTTCCCCGTCACGGCGCGCGACGGCAACGGCCGGGATGAGCTGGCGAAGGTGCTGCGGCGCGACCGCGTTTACGCAGACGGCTTCCGGCACGACATGGCGGGAGTGGCCGAGATGCACTCGCTCGATCTCGATTTCGGTCCCAACGCGGCGCGCGACAACCGCGCGGTTCTGATGCTCAGCGGCTGGATCGATTGGGCGGACGGGAGCACGTTCATGGCCGCCTCGCAGGGGAGCAAGGACGGGCTCGTGCTTCCCTACTTGCAGGTGAAGGACGCCGCCGGCCAGTGGCGCACGGTGATCGAAGACATGGGCGTGCCCGCAGGCGAGCCGCGCACCATCGCGGTGGATCTCACGGGCAAGTTCCTCTCCGCTTCGCGCGAGGTGCGCATCGTCACCAACACTTGCGTTTACTGGGACCAGATCTACCTGAGCGAAGATACGGCCGAGCCCGCGGCGCGTCTGACGGCGATGGATGCCGACACGGCGGACCTGACTCTGCGCGGATTTTCGCGCGCCGTGGTGGACGCCAGGCACGAGCAGCCCGAGTATTACGACTACGGGCAGTGGCGGCCCGCGGCGATGTGGAACCCGGTGCCGGGCCTTTACACGCGCTACGGCGACGTGCGCGAATTGCTCGCGGCGGCCGACGACCGCTTCGTCATCATGGCCTCCGGCGACGAGATCAAGTTGCGTTTCGATCCCAGCCGCCTGCCGCCGCTCGCCCCCGGTTGGAAGCGCGACTTCCTGGTGCTGGTGGACGGCTGGTCGAAGGACGCCGACGCCAACACGGCCTTCGGCGATTCCGTCGAGCCTCTGCCCTTCCACGCGATGAGCCGGTATCCCTACCCGGCCACGGAGCATTTCCCGGACGACGCCGCGCACCGCGCGTGGCGCAAGGAGTACAACGTGCGGCGAGCGGTGATGCTGATGGAGCCGCTGGTGGCTGGAAGATAGAGCTACTTCTGCGCGGCCTGAACCACCGCGAAGTTGCCGGCACGGCCGGAGGGTCGAATCGTCCAACCCGGTGCGAGATCGAGGACCCAGCCCGCGCCACGGACCGGGCGCGCGTTTTCGTCAATCGGCGCCGGCACGCGCACGGACCTATTGTCTGGAGCGACGAGCGCGCCGCCGGATTCGACCTCCAGCTTTCCCCAACTGGCGGAAAAGATCCCAGTCGGATAGAACGTCCCGTGGGGCGGGAATGGGACAAGCGTCTGCGGATTGAAGTTGCGCATCATTTCGGAGGCGGTCGGAAAATCGAGGGTCGGCGCGGCCAGGAACTTGCTCGTAAGCTCGGCGAGAAAGGAGCTGTGCCGCACCTCGCGCTCGCGTTCGGCGGCGGCCACAGCGGAGTAACCGTAGAGGGCCGCACGCTGCTGCACCTCGCGCTGAAGATCGGGGGGAGCCTGGACGCCCAAACCCGAGGTCAGGAGGGAATCGAGCGATGCGGACGCGGCCCGTTCACGCCATCCAACTGAATAGCGATCGAGCAGCAGTCCGAGAGCCGGACCGGTGGCATAGCCGAACGACCGCGCGAAGGCGTCGCTGTCCTCGAATGCCTCGACCACGCGTGCTTCGCGGCCGATGTCCTCGCCGGTCGCGCGCATGGCGATAAAAACCCCGGTGTATTCCGCCAGCCCTTCCGCCTTCTCCATCGAGTCTTCCAACGCTTCAGAGCCCGGACAGAGACGGTGGCGGTACATCCGGAACAGCATGGCATCGGTCGCGGCCTCACGTCCGGCCGGGCCTTGAGAACGCAGGGCGCGGGCCAGGGCGCGCAGTTCGAGGCGCAACCAAAGGCGCCCGGCTTCGGTGTCCAGGTCCGGATCGGGAGCGTCCGGCGCAGCCAGTCCAAGGCCGGGCTGGATGCGGTGAAACGACTCGTGCGCCAGCAGCGAGAGGCGACGAAACGGGTCCACGGGCAAAGGCAGCGTTACGATCGACCAGCGCTGGCCGCCCCATTGGAACGCGGTATTGGACAGCATGAACCCTTCCGGAAGATTGCCGGCAAAGACGTCCCCGTCCTTCTGGAACTTGCCGTCGGGATCCTGGCGGTTGGCCACGGCGGCTCGCGTTCCCGGACTAACCAGGACGAGGGGACCGCACAAGGACTTGTGCCAGAGGAGCTGGCCATCGGCCTGGCAGACTGCCGACAGCTCTCGCAGAGCCTGGATTTCGAGTTGCCGTTCGGCCGGCATGTCCGCGGCCGAAGCGCTGGCAGCGGCGATGAGGGTGACCAACAGGAGCGTGCGCATATATACGATCCGTATCGTATACGATGTGCGTCGTACTTGTCAATGGAAATCTCAGGCCGTCCGGCGCGGCGTCCAGCGGAGCCCACCGCGCGGATCGACTTCGATTCGCAGCAGCTCCTGGCCGGCGTTTCCCACCACCTTGACCATATCGCCCACCTGCTCCACCCTGCCGGGCGGGACGCGTTCCCGCCCCAGCGTGACGGCTACCACGCGTCCGCGCAGCATCCTCACCTGGAAGGTTCCGCCCGGGTCCTGCGCTTGAATTGTAAACACGGTCGGCGGGGCGGCCGCGCTGGCGGCAAACGCACGCGTGAGCGTTTCCCCATGCGACGCAGCCGCGCTCGAGGCCACGACGATGGCCGTCAATGTCACCCCAGCGCCGGCCAATAACGGGTGCATCGTCCGCCGGAGCCGGCATTCCTGGGGCTGCGCCAGGCGCGAGATGCGGTCCGCAAGGCCACTGGCGCCCGCGGCCATCGCGAAGGGTTCGCCGGCCGGGGGAGCATCCGCCAGGCGCAGCAGTGCATGGGCCAGCGGCGCCGCCGAACCCAGGAGCTGCGCCGCCAGTTCATCGCAGGAGCATTCCCGCTCATGCCCGATCCTTGCGCAGATGAGCCAGACCGCAGGATGCCACCACATCGCCGACGCGGCGGCGAGTAGTAAAATGTTGCCGGAATAGTCGCGGCGCAGGACGTGCGCGAGTTCGTGAGCCAGGAGCGCCCGCATTTCCGCGGGCGGATGGGTCTCGGCGAATCTGCGCGGGACCACAAGAGAGGCATGCCGCCAGCCCGCAACCATCGGCGACCGGACATCCGCACAAAGAACCTCCGGCGGGGAGCTCAACCCGAGAGTGCGAGACAACTCATCGACAGTGGCCGAGATCTCCCGTCGCGCAGCTTCCGCGTTCCGCAGGAAACGCCGCAGACGAAGGAAGCGCACCGCCAGCAAAACTTGTGCGACCGCGATGCCGCCAAGCCAACTCCACACCGCCGTTCGAAGAAGCGGCTGCGCCCGGTCAAGCACGCCGGGGAGCCAACCCGCCCGCACTCCACCGCCGGGCGCGAGAACCGTTCCCGCGGCGACGCTCGCATGGGAGAGGATCGCGGTCAGCGCAACGGCGCCGAGCGCCGCCGCCAAGTGCCGCACGGCGCAGCGGTAGCGTCGCGACGCAGACGCTCCTCGCATCAGGCGCAACGACAGGAGCAGGAGGAGTGCGACGGCGAGGGTTTGCCAGGCGGCTTCGAGCGCAACCCAGCCGAGAAGTCCTACGACGTAGTTCATTCCCGGCGCCTCTCGCGTTCCTCTAAGCGGGCGATCTGCGCTTTCAGCGAAGCGAGTTCGGCGGGCGTAAAACGCTTGAGGTCGAGAGCGCGCATCGCCAAGGCGGCGGGCGAACCGCCGAACGTCCTGTCGACCCAGCGCCGCAACAGTTCGTTGACTGTCCGCCGCTCCGAGACCGCCGCGGAATAGACATGCTGGCGCCGCTCTTCGTTCCGCTTCGCCAAGCCCTTGGCCAACATGTTCTGCAGGAGCTTGAGCGTGGTGGTATAGCCGACTTCCGTATCGTGGTAGAGTTCTTCGTGAACCGCCCGAACCGTGCTGGGACCGTGCTGCCAAAGAACCCGCAGGACGCTCAGTTCGGCCTCGGTGGGCGATGGCGTGGGCATGCGAACGCTCCAAGTATACGATACGATATGCGCCCCGCCCGAATGTGAGATAACCGGATCGACGGGAGGATTCGACTTTGCCGATCGCGGTGTTGAGGCTGGGGTCTCCCCGGAGACCGAATGAGGGATTGCGGCTGGGCACGGTTCGCAGACCGCCGCGCGGAGTGCCGAAAACGCAGTTCGCGAAGCTGGATTACTACGACCTCTGGCTGCCGGATCTGGCTCCGAGCGCGGAGCTGGTGGCGTTCGCGCAATCGTTGCAGGACGAGCGGTCCTGGAAAGCGTTCGAGCGCAAATTCCGGGCGGCGATGCGCGAGCCAGGTGCCGCAAGGCTTCTCGATCTGCTAGCGGCGCTTTCGCATCAGACCAGCTTCTCTCTCGGCTGCTACTGCGAGAACGAGGCGCGGTGCCACCGTTCCATTCTCAAGAAGCTGCTTGCCGAGCGTAGCGCCGAATTCTGCTGAAGGCCCCTACCAGGAAGTAACCGGCTGCCAGACACGACATCCAAAGGATCGGAACGCGGTACCGTATGTTGGCGACCACGACGTAATACGCCAGCGGATAAATCAGGAACTCGACCAGAAAGAGAAGGACCGCGGCCTCGCGACGGCGGGCCATCCAGACCAGACCGGGAAGCGACAGGATCGTGAGAATCCAGACTGCATAAGTCGTATAGGGCAGCGGGCCCGGGCGTGGCAGCCAGAACTGGAGGATTCGCATGCGCGTCAACCAAACGAACCGGCTGGGGTTGGCCCGAATCCAGGCCAGACCATCGGCGGTCCTCCGGCGATCGTACTCGGGCTCGCCGAGGCTGCGCAGCAATTCCGCTTCGCGCAGGTTGGTGTTGGGGTGCTTGGTGTCGTAGCAGCCCGCCATCTCCTCTTCGATCATGCCCGGCTGGGCGCAGTCGTTATTCGATGCGTACAGAGTCATCCCGAAGTTGGTGCGCACGATCGGACGGCCCCAGATGGCGTAGTTCCTGGCCAGCCACGGAAGGTTGACGAGGGCAGCCGCCAGCACCAGCGGCACGGCGAACCGGATCCACTGGCGCGGCGCCCCGCTGCGCACCGCGAAAAACGCGGCGCACGGGATGGAAACCAGCACGGAGGCTGGATTCAGCAGGAACAGCAGCCCGGCGAAGGCCCCGACGATCGCGCCGCCGCGAACGAAACGCCCAGGCTTTGCGAGTTGCGCCGCGGCCAGAATGGTCAGCAGAACGAGCCCCAACTGGGTGAAGCTGGCATCCCAGGCGGTCATCGGCCGGAAGGCTGCGATGGCCAGCAAGGCGGCCGCAATGCCCGCGGTGCAGGTCCCCCAGAGCGCCGCCGAGACCCACGGAAGCAACGCCGCAACCAATGCGTTTGCGAAAATATTGGCGAAGATCACCACCCAATACGGAACCATGGAATGAGCCCCGAAGACCCGGATCGCCAGGGCGACGAACAAGGGATAGAGAGGCGGCTCGACCGCGGTGGGTCCGGTGGGCAACGCATAGAAGGGGTTCGCGAACGTGCCGTCCTGGGCCAGGTTCCTGGCGACGGCCATCATCTCGTACCCGCCTCCCATGGCGGTGGCTCCGGTGGGATGCACAACCTGAGCCATCCCCGCTAGCAGCGCCACGGCGAGGATGAGGACGGTCCATTCGACGGCCGGGCGGCCGGCGGAACCGGGTGGCGCTGGCATTCCGTGATGTTATCACGCGTGGAGCGAGATGAAAGGGGGTCTACGCCTCCGCCACCACGTTGTCGATCAGCCGTGTTGTGCCCAGCCAGACCGCCGCAGCGATCAACACCGTTGCGGCGATTTCGACGACGGGCTGCAACTCCTCCGGATCGACGATCTCGAGATACTCGACGCGGATGCCGGGCTCGATGGCCAGAACGGCAAACGCGGCGCTCTTCGCCTTCACCGGATCGCGCTCGCCGCTCGCAATCGCTTCCGCGGCCGCCCGCAGAGCCCGATACAGCAGGGGCGCCACGGCGCGCTCCGCAGCCGAAAGCCGCTGGTTGCGCGAGCTGAGCGCGAGGCCGTCCTCTTCCCGCACGGTCGCGACGCCGGCGATCTGGACGGGCAGATTCAAATCCGCCACCATGCGACGGATCACGGCGAGCTGCTGCGCGTCCTTCTCGCCGAAATAAGCGCGGTCCGGCGCGACGATGTTCAGCAGCTTTGCCACCACCGTGGCCACGCCGCGGAAATGGCCGGGGCGAAACTGGCCGCACAGGCGATCCGTGAGGACCTCGACTTCGACGAAAGCGCGCTCGCGGCGGGGATACATTTCGGCGATCTCCGGCGCGAAGACCAGGTCCGCCCCGCAGGCCTCGGCAAAGCGGACGTCGCACTCGAGCGTGCGCGGGTAGCGCTCGTAATCGTCCTCGCGATCGAACTGAATCGGATTGACGAAGATGCTGACAACCACGGCGCCGCACCCGGCGCGCGCGGTCTCGATCAGGCGGCCGTGACCGGCGTGCAGCGCGCCCATGGTCGGGACCAGGGCGACGGTCTTCCCCTCGCTGCGGAAGCGCGCCACCGCCGCACGGACATCCGCCACGCCGTGCACCACAACTGCGCTCATTTCCCTGCCGACCCGGAAAGCGCCGCCGCCGGATACTGCCCCTGGCGGACCTCCTCCGCATAGGCCCGCGCGGCTTGGACCATCAACTCGCCAATCTGCGCGTACTGCTTGACGAAGGGCGGCACCGGGCCCTCGAACAATCCCAGCGCGTCGTAGGAGACCAGCACCTGGCCGTCGCAGTGCGGGCCCGCGCCGATGCCGATGGTGGGGATCGCGAGCGCCGAAGTCACCGCGGCGGCGACCGCATCCGGAATCGATTCCAGAACGATGGAGAACGCCCCGGCATCCTCCAGCGCGTGCGCGTCCGCGAAGAGCCGCGCGGCATCCTCCTCGCGTCGCGCCTGCTGCCTGTAGCCGCCGAGCCGGTGGACCGATTGCGGCACCAGTCCCAGGTGTCCCATCACCGGAATGCCAATCTCCACCAGCCGCTTCACCACGTCGATCATCGGCCGGCCGCCTTCAATCTTCACCGCCGCCGCGCACCCTTCCTGCAGCAGCCGTCCCGCGTTGCGCACGGCCTCCGGAACGGTGACCTGGTAGCTGAGGAACGGCATGTCGGCCACCACCAGCGCGTGCCGCGCGCCGCGGCTCACCGCGCGCGTGTGATGCACCATCGCGTCGAGCGTCACCGGCAGCGTGGTCTCCTCGCCCATGATGACGTTGCCGAGAGAATCGCCCACCAGCAGCACGTCCATGCCGGCGCGGTCGAACAGGCGCGCCATGGTGGCGTCGTAGGCCGTGAGCACGGCGATCTTCTCGCCGCGCTCCTTTTTCTCTTTGAGATCGGGGACGCGGATACGCTTTTCGGCCATCGCAGCTATCTCCCTTCCCGCAGCAGCGTTTCGATCTCGCGAGCCTTCGCCCCGGCGAGACCGCGCCGGCGGGCCATCTCCAAAACGTGCAGCCCCGCGGAACGGTACAGGCCGTCCACGGACGGCGGCGCAGCGGCCAGACCTCTCAAATGGCGGCGCACGGTTTCCACGTCACCGCGCTCGATGGGCCCGGTCAGCGCCCGCTCGGGGCCCAGGGTTTGAGCGTTGCGTACCGCCGCTTCAATCAACGGCGCCAGCGCGCCCAGTGCGGTTGATTCCTCGATGCCCGCTGCCCTCATCAGGATAGCAGCCGCGTCAATCAGGCCGATAACGTAGTTACTCGCCATTGCGGCGGCCGCATGGTAGAGTGGCATCGCCTCCGGAGCTACGCGTAGCGTGACGCCGTCGAGCAGCGTGGCGATCCGCTCGCCCCACGCGACGGCAGCGGCATCCCCGCAGATCGCAAAGGTGGAGCCCGGCAGGAGGGCGACGCCGGTTTCGGGATCTGCGATGGTCTGCAACGGATGGAGCACGCCGCAGGCCACGCCGGCCCGCGCCAGCGTTTCCAGCATCTCCGGCCCGTGCGCCCCGCAGGTGTGCAGCGCCACGCCGCCGCGCATGCCCGCTTCGGCCAGTGCCTGCGCAACCTCCGCCACCGCGGCGTCGCTCACCGAGATCAGCACGCGGCCCGCGCGTTCGGGAAGCTGGGCGAAAGAAACGGCAGCGACGCCGATGAACTCCGCCGCCCGCGCGGCGCGCTCCCGATTCCGGCCGGCCACGGCGACCACCGGCTCGCCGTGCTTCGAAAGCAGCCGGCCCAGGGCCTGCGCGACCCGGCCGGTTCCGGCGATCCCGATCGAATCCCGGCTCATGTTCGAAACAGCACGCGCTCGTTCGAGAAGACCCGCACCGCCGCGAAGAACGCCACAGCTGCATAGACGACGTTCGAAACCATCGTGATCGCGAAAGCCGTCCGGCTGTACTCGCCGCTGAAAATCTCCTTGATGAGCTGGCACACATTAAAGAGCGGAACCAGCGCCAGCGCCGGCGTCAGTTGAAGCCCGGGCAGCATTCCCAGCACCATCGGAAATACGGCCGCCATCACGAGCGGCGTCAAATAGCTCTGGGCTTCCTTGAAGCTTTTGGCCAGAAGCGCGATGGCGACCATCAGCGACGCAGCCCACAGGGCCAGGGGCGCGAGCGCCACCACCACCAGCGCGATGCTCCCGGCCTCGATCGGGAAGCGGTCCGCCGCCTTGCCGGCCTGAATCCCGAAATCGGCGAAGTGAAACGAGACGATGAGGCTCGTCATGCTCAGGAGGGCCGTGACCATCACGGCCGTGGTGGTGGCGCAGATCTTTCCCAGGATGATGGCGCCGCGGCTGGCCGGCGAGGAGAGCATCACCTCCAGCGTGCGCCGCTCCTTCTCACCCGCAGTCATGTCGATGGCCGGGTACATGCCGCCGGTGAACATGAGCAGCACTACGCAGTACCCCAACACGCCGCCCCACAACATGCGCACCATGTTCTTCTCGGGCGCCAGGTTGACGGGCTTGACGGTGAAGGGTTCGGCGACGGAATCCGGCACGCCGAGCGCGATCAGCTTCAGCTTGACGCTGGTTTCTTTGAAAGCCGCGAGCGCCGCGCGGATGCGCACGGCGGCCATCTGCGAACTGCGCTTGGTCTGGTCGGAGTAGACCCGGATTTCGATCCCGCCCTTCCCCGGCAGCACCACCGGCTCGACGCCCGCCGCGATCTCCTTCTTCTCGATGGCCCGCTCGAGGTCGATGCGCGAGGCCAGTTTGAAGCCCGATTGCGACAGTCCGTTCATGAGGCCCGGCAGCCGGTCGGCGTGCCGCACGGCGATGGTCAGCGCCTCGTTGCCCGCCTGCCTTTCCGTGGAGCTGACGAACCTGCTCATCGCCAGGGCCAGCAGCGGAATCGCCGCCAGCGGAACCACCACCATGCTGATCAGCGTGCGGCGGTCCCGGATCGTGTCCAGCATCTCCTTCTTGTAGATCGTGAGAACCATGCTAGGACTCATGCATCCTCCGTGCCGCGTCTTCTATGCCGAGCAGTGCGAGAAAGATCTCGCGGAGCCGCTGCTTTCCGGTGGCCGCCCGCAGGTCCTCCATCGTTCCCACGATCTTCACGCGGCCCTCGTGGATCACCGCCATGCGGTCGCACAGGTACTCGGCCTCCTCCATCACGTGGGTCGAAAGGACCACGGCCTTGCCGGCGTCGCGGGCCTTCAGGATGAACTCTTCGATGACGTGCGCAGTGGGGACGTCGAGGCCCGAGGCCGGCTCGTCGAGAATCAGAATCGGCGGGTCGTGAATCAGCGCGCGGGCCACCGCGACGCGCTGGCGCATGCCGGTGGAGAGATTGTCGATCTTCACGTCGCCGAAGCCGTTCATGTTCAGGACGGAGAAAATGTTTTCGACGCTTTTGCGGAGCGCGGGCCCGCGGATGCCGTTCAGCTCGCCAAAAAACGTCAATACCTCGCGCGCCGAGAGGCGATGGTAGAGGCCCATGTCGGCGGAGAGGAATCCGATGCTGCTGCGAACGGCTTCGGGCTCTCCGAGAATGTCGTGGCCGTTGAGCGCCGCCGTGCCCTCGCTCGGTTTCATGACCGTGGCGAGCATCCGCAGCGTGGTGGTTTTGCCCGCGCCGTTGGGGCCGAGCAGCCCGAAAATCTCTCCCGCGCGCACTTCGAACGAGACATGATCGACGGCGTGAACCGTGCCGCGTTTCGAATCGCTGAAGGTCTTTGTGAGGCCCTGTACCTGAATCATTAGGTTGGAGCCATTGTATCGAAGGTAACGGTGAATCCGCCTTCGGGGCCGGTGACTTCCACCGTGACCTTCTTGCGGCCCAGAGCTTCGACGATGCGCCAGGCCGCGTCCTGCCGGTCTGCGGGCAGGGCCAGCACGGCCGAGTGCAACGCCGCGCGGTCCGTCAAGTCTTCGACCGGGGACCAGGGCACGGCGGCGCCAACGTTCGGCTCGCCTTCGATGTCTGCCTCGGAGGGCCGGGCCACCGCTGCTCTCACTGTTTCGAGAGTGATTCCGTGCTGCCCCAGAATCTCCACGACGCCGCTCCGTGGCTCGCGCAGCAATCCCAGCAGAAGGTGCTCGGTTCCGATGTGCTTGTGTCTCAATCGCTCCGCTTCTTCGGCGGCCCAGGCCAGCACGCGCTTCGATGCCTGACTCAGGGGTAGGTCCACCGCATTGGCAACCGGCGGCCCCTGCCGCGGGAACCGCTGCTCGATCTCCTTGCGGATCACGCCGGCGGCCGCGTGCGATTTCAGGAACGGTTCAAACAGTTTCCAGTTGTCCCGAAACATCCCCAGGAGAAGATGGTGGCATTCGATCTGGGAGCCGCCGGAGCTCCTCGCCTCGTAGCGTCCGAAGAAAATAACGCGCCGCGCCTTTTCGGTGTACCGTTCGAACATATTCGCCGATCTTATCAAGCCGCGGAGCGACCGGGGCGCCGGCGCTGCCGCTACAATGATGTTCAACGGAGGGAAGCGCAAAATGGACGCAGGAGACCTCGGCGATTTCCGATCGCAACTCATCGAGCGGCGCGGCCGGATCGAAGCCGTTCGCAACTCCGCCGGCGAATCACCCGACTTGACGCGGCTTCTGGACGAGGTGGACGCCGCTCTGGAGCGCATGGAACGCGGCAGCTACGGCCTATGCGAGACGTGTCACGATCCGGTTGAGCGGGACCGGCTCCTGGCCGATCCGCTGGTCACCCTGTGCATCGATCACCTGAACGCCGGCCAGCGGCGGGCCCTGGAGCACGATCTCGAGCTGGCTTCGGCCATCCAGGCGCGGCTGCTTCCCGCACGCGATCTGGCGGCCCACGGCTGGAACGTCCATTACCGCTATGAACCCGCCGGTCCGGTTAGCGGCGATTTCTGCGACCTCGCTGCGGATGGCGGCGAACGCCTGTTCTTCGCCGTGGGCGACGTGGCGGGCAAAGGCGTGGCCGCATCGCTGCTGATGTCGCACCTGCACGCCACGTTTCGCACGCTCCTCGAGCCCGGGGCGGCGGCGGCCGGGATGGTGGAGCGGGCCAACCGGCTTTTCTGCGCCAGCACCCTGGCCTCGCATTACGCCACGGCCGTCTGCGGCTTCGCGCACCACTCGGGAGAGATCGAAATCGCCAACGCGGGACACTGCCCTCCCCTGGTGCTGCGGTGCGGCACAATCGAAACGGTTCCGGCGACCGGCCTTCCTCTCGGCCTGTTCTGCGACGGCAGTTATTCGGCGGCGCGGCTGAGGCTGGAGCCCGGCGACTCCCTGATTCTCTACACCGATGGCGTTACTGAGGCGCGCAACCCTGCCGATAAGGAATATGGGCCGGAGCGGCTGGCAGCGCTTCTCGCGGGCTGCGCGGAGACGCATCCACGGGCGCTCGCGACGGCGTGGCACAAGGACTTCGATGCGTTCCGCGAGGGCGCGCGCCAGAGCGATGACGTGACGCTGATGGTTCTCGGGCGCGGGCCGTTCCAACCGCCAGCCCAGTTGGTGTAAGCTACATCCTGCAATGGAGGACCGGTGAGCAAGCATAAACACAAGTCGGATTCCGCAGCGGGCGCGCCGGCGGACGCCGCAAAGGCCAAAGCCATCCGCCTGACCGAGGGCGAATACCTCAAGGAGCTTCGCCGGTTGCAGATCGAACTGGTGAAGTTAGAAGAGTGGGTCAAGCACGAGGGCCTGAAGGTGGTGGTGCTCTTCGAGGGCCGGGACGCTGCGGGCAAGGGCGGCGTCATCAAGCGCATCACGGAAAGCCTCAACCCCCGCATCTGCCGCGTGGTCGCTCTGGGCGTCCCGACCGAGCGGGAGAAGACGCAGTGGTATTTTCAGCGCTATGTTGCCCACCTGCCGGGCGCCGGCGAAATGGTCCTGTTCGACCGGAGCTGGTACAACCGCGCCGGCGTCGAGCGCGTGATGGGCTTCTGCACGGAGGCCGAGTACCTGGAGTTCATGCACTCCTGCCCCGAATACGAGCGCATGCTGGTGCGGTCGGGAATCATCCTCCTCAAGTATTGGTTTTCGGTCAGCGACGAGGAACAGGAGCGCCGTTTCCAGGCCCGCCTGAAGGATCCCACCAAGCGTTGGAAGCTGAGCCCGATGGACCTGGAGTCGCGCCGCCGCTGGGTGGAATACTCCAAGGCCAAGGACGATATGTTCGCCTACACGGACGTCAAGCAGGCGCCCTGGTACGTGGTGAATGCCGACAACAAGGAGTGCGCGCGGCTCAACTGCATGCACCACCTGCTCTCGACGATTCCGTATAAGGACCTGACCCCCGAGCCGATCAAGCTGCCGGATCGCGTGCGCAGCGCCTACGTGCGCCCGCCCATCACGGACCAGACCTTCGTGCCGGAAATCTACAAGCCGTAGGGGCGACAGCCCTCCGGCACGCCGGCTTACTGCTCCACCAGTTCCACCCGCCGGTTCTTCGCACGGCCGTCTTCGGTCTTGTTGGAGGCGACCGGGGCCAGCGGCCCCGCGCCCTGCGCAAGCAGCCGGCTGGCCGCAAGCCCGTGCTTGGCCGTCAACACCTGAACCACGGCGGCTGCGCGGCGTTTCGAAAGGTCCATATTCGACGCCAGCACTCCCACGTTGTCCGTGTGGCCCACCACCAGGAGCTTCAGCCCGGAATCCTGCTGGAGCATCTTCGCGATCTCCTGGAGCGCGGCATCGGATTCCGGCTTGACGTCCGCTTTGCCGGTGTCGAAGTAGATCCCGTAAACCGCCGAGTGGCCCGTCTGGGTGATGTCGCTGGCGAGCGCTGCGGCGTCCGCCGTGATGAGCCCCCCTTCCATCGGTTTGACTTCCACCACGTACAGCACCACGGCAACGCCTCGCGAGAGATCGCTCCACTGCCCCGCGTGCAGACTTAGGTACACGTCGCCTTCGGCTCTGGACTGCTTCGCCGATAGGTAGCGCTGGCCCGCGCCCCAGCTCCAGTCCTCGGCGCCTTCAGCCGCGTGCAGCGTCGGCGACCCGTTCCCGCATCCCTCGTTATTGATGCACGAGTACAGGATCGAGAAGCTGGCCTTCTTCAGAGCGCTCTCATAGTTCCGATAGACTTCGAGAAGGGAGCGGCCGGCCGGTGCGGCATAGGAGATGCGGGTTATCTTGCCTTCCAGATGCTGGCTCTTCTCCAGAACGTCGCCGTCCTTGAGCTTGCCCAGCGGCAGCGTGAACTCGTCGAACTCCGTGCTGGCGTACTTGTCGATCACCGACCCGGGATACCTCGACACCAGCGGATGATCCTTGCTGCCTTCGACGTCCTGATCCTGCGCGATTCCGGCCTGCGCAACAATCAGCCCCGCAAAGCAAGCCACAACGATTCCGAGCTTCCCCATCGCGTTATCTCCTTGACCGATTCGGCCCCGTCCGGCGCCGTCTGGGGTATTATGCGACCCGGGGAACTATCTTGCAAGACCGGCGTCGTCGGCGGGGACCGCAAAAATCATCAGCCAGAAGCCGATCCCGATTTCCGCCAGCGCCATCGGCGCCCAGCCGTATTGAAGCGCCCCCGCGTGCTCGGGAAAAATCAGAGTGCCAAAACACACGACGGGCACGATGAGCGAGGCAACCAGGGAACGTCCCGGACCCCGTGATAAATAGACAAAGCCCGCAACTCTGGCGTAAACGCGTTGTGTCATCGCATCGCTGGGTTCCATCGTCAGAGAGCCATACGAAAGGCGGATGCTGCGAGTTCCCTCTCTTGTTGTCGATGGTCAGAAATGCTGCTCACTACTGAGCATGATATACTCACTACATGAGTAAGCGGCTCCAGGTTCTCCTTCCCGACCGGGAGATGTCGGAGATCCGGCGTGTGGCCAACCGCGAACGGCTGACCGTAGGGGAATGGGTCCGGCGAGCGCTCCGTGAAGCCCGAGCCAGCCGGCCCGCATTCGACGCGGAAACGAAACTGAAGGCCGTTCGCCGGGCCGCAGAGTACTCATTCCCGACGGCCGACATCGAGCGGATGCTGGGCGAAATCGAACGGGGATACCAGGGTTGATCTTCGTCGATTCCAACATTCCCATGTACCTGATCGGAGCGGCGCACCCTCACAAGGCCGATGCGCAGGTCATTCTGGAGCGGCTGATTGCCGAGGGCCAGCGTCTGGTGACCGACGCCGAAGCATTGCAGGAGATCCTACATCGGTACACCGCGATCGAAAGGCGCGAAGCCATCGGGCCCGCGCTCCAGGCGACGCTCGATATCGTGGACCAAGTGATCCCCATCGAGAAAGCCGACGTCCTGCGCGCCGCGGAGATTGTCCAGAACCCAGCCTCCCTCTCCGCCCGCGACGCCGTCCACATCGCCGTCATGGAGCGTTACGGCATCAGGACAATTCTGAGCTTCGACGGCGACTTCGATCGCTGGCCGGGGCTGCAAAGGATCCATCGGATTTGAGCCGGCCGGCCAGCCCCCTGCGCTACAATCGAAACAGTCGAATGGCGCCGCGCTCCGTAATCGCTCTTTATCCGGGCTCGTTTGACCCGATCACCAACGGCCACCTCGATCTCATCGAGCGCGGGGCCCGGCTCTGCGACCGCCTCATCGTCGCCATCCTCCGCAACGAAGACAAAGAGCCGCTGTTCACCGTCGAAGAGCGGATCGAGATGCTGCGCGAAGTGGTACGCCCCTATCCCTCCGTACAGGTGGATTCCTTCAACGGACTGCTGGTAGAGTACGCGCAGGACAAGGGCGCCTGCGTGATCCTGCGCGGCATCCGCGCCATCTCCGACTACGAGTACGAACTGCAGATGGCCCTCATGAATCGCCGCCTCTGCCCCGCCATCGAGACCGTCTTCCTGATGGCCAAGGAAGAGTACTCGTTTATCAGTTCCCGCCTGGTCAAGCAGGTCATCGGCCTGGGCGGGAACATTGCCGGACTGGTGCCGCCCTCCGTCGAGGTGCGGCTCAGGCACCGCGTTCTGGACGGCCAATGACGCCCCTGCTCGACCCCGGCCAGTTGTCCGAGCGCATCTCGCGCATTAGCGTGTCGATGACCATGCGCGTCGCGAGCGAGGCCGAGCGCCTCAAGCGCGAAGGGCACGACATCGTCGATCTCGGCCCCGGAGAGCCCGATTTTCCCACGCCCGAGAACATCAAGCAGGCCGCCATCCGCGCCATCGAGCACAACTTCACCCGCTACACTTCCTCGGCCGGCACGCCCGAGTTGCGCCAGGCCATCGTGGAGCGCCACGCCGCCGATTTCGGTGCACGCTACACGCCAGCCGAGTGCGTCGTCGCCGTGGGTGGCAAGCAGGCCATCTTCGACATCATGCAGGTGCTCATCGATCCCGGCGACGAGGTGGTCATCCCGGTCCCTTACTGGGTCACCTTCAAAGATGTGGTGAATTACGCCGGGGGCAAATGCGTGTTTGTCCCGCCCGACGAGCCCGGCGGATTCAAGCTGACGGCCGCCATGATCGAGCCGCACCTGAGCAACCGCACCCGTATCGTGCTGGTCAACTCGCCGTCGAACCCGGCCGGCGCGGTCGTCACTGCGGAGGAATTCGAGCGCATACACCATCTCACTGCCAGCCGCGGCATCTACCTGCTTACCGACGAATGCTACTGCCATTTCGTCTATCGGGGGAAGCCGTTTTCGGCCTCATCGTTCCCCGGCGCGAGGCGCAACGTGCTGGTGGTGGGCTCGGCGTCGAAGACGTATTCGATGACCGGATGGCGCGTGGGCTGGGTGCTGGGGCCGGAGCCGGTGGTCGCCGCCATCGTCAAGCTCCAGAGCCAGAGCACTTCGAACGTGACGTCGATCGCGCAGAAGGCCGCCGTCGAGGCGCTCAATGGGCCGCAGGATTCCGTCGGCCTGATGCTCGCCGAGTACCGCCGCCGCCGCGATTTCGTGGTGCGCCGGCTGCGCGAAATCCCGGGCGTCGCCTGCACGGAGCCCGAAGGCGCCTTCTACGTGTTCCCGAACGTGAGCGCGGCGCTGCGGGAAGATGGCGTTCAGGACACGCTCGAGTTCGCCGCCCGCCTGCTCCAGCACGCCTACGTCTCGGTGGTTCCGGGCGAAGCGTTCGGCGCCGAAGGGCACGTCCGCATCTCCTACGCCACCTCGATCGAGGAACTCGAGCGCGGCCTTGCCCGCCTGGACGATTTCGTTCGAAACTTGATGGGATGACCCTCGCACCCGTTCGCCTGCTGCCTTCCTTTCGCGAAAAGCTCTGGGGTTCTACGAAGATCGAGCCGTGGTTCCATTCGACGGGCGCGCAGATCGGCGAGGTCTGGTTCACAGCCGACGACAATCGCACCGAAGACGGCCGCACGCTCGCCGAGTGGATGCGCGAACACGGCGGCGGAAGCTTCCCCATCCTGGTGAAGTTCATTTTCACCACCGCGCGCCTGTCTCTTCAGGTGCATCCTAACGACGCGCAGGCGGAGAGCGGCCCCGGCAAAACCGAGATGTGGCACATCCTGCGCGCCGAGCCGGATTCGACCCTCGCGCTCGGATTCAACGAGCCCATCTCGCGCGAGCGCCTCCGCGAATCGGCCATAAGCGGCGAGATCGAACGCCTGGTCCGCTGGTTTCCGGTTCATGCCGGCCAGACTTACTTCACGCCGGCCGGAGTCGTACACGCCATCGGCGCGGGCATTGCGCTGGTCGAAATCCAACAGAATTCCGACATCACCTACCGGCTGTACGATTACGGCCGGCCCCGCGAGTTGCACCTGGAGAAAGGCGTGGCGGTATCGCTCCTCGATCCGCATCCGGGACCGTCGGCGCCCGTGGATCTGGGCGACGGCCGGCGGTTGCTGGCCCGCTGCGATTACTTCGTGACGGAGTCGCTCGAATGGGGCCGCCCGCTAACCTGGCAGCCGGACGCCCGCCACTTCGACATCCTGATTGTGCTCGAAGGCGCGGGAGCTTTCGGCGGCCATCCCTTCGGCCCCGGTGAAGTGTGGCTCGTCCCGGCCGGCGCCGGCCCGATGCCGGTGACTCTGGAGTCCCCAGCGCGATTGATTCGCACCTACGTTCCGGCATAACGCCGATCTTCGCCGAGTTGTCATTACCCTGTAACCTCCGCGCCGTAACCTGAAGCAGAGGAATACCATGCCAACACCCCCGCCCGCCGTGAGAGCCCTGCCCGCCGTCAGGCGTCCAGCCGCCAAGCGCGCCGTCCCCCGCGCTGTTCCCACGCCCGCTCCCGCCACCGTCCAGGCGCAATCCGCCGAGCCCGACCCGGCCGAGATCGCCCGCCTGGCGTACTCCTATTGGGAAGCGCGCGGCGGCGAAGCGGGTTCGCCCGAGGAAGACTGGCGACGCGCCGAAGCCGAGCTACGCGCCGGGCGCTGATTCCGCGAGGCCTGCAGCCGTCACGCTGCCGATCGCGACGTCGATGATGCGGTTCGGCTCCCGCGGGGTGGCCAGTTCCACCTTCAGGTAATTGCCGCTCAGCGCCACGCCTTGCTGCTCGAGGGTCACTACGGAGAGCGTTCGGCCCACCATTTGCCGCCGAAACTCCAGATTTTTCGCCGCGGCCAGCTCCCGCAGCACCCGGTTGCGCTCCTTGCGCACCGGCATCGGCACCCGATCCGCCGCCGCGGCCGCGGGCGTTCCCGGCCGCTCGGAATAGGTGAAGACGTGCAAGTAGGTGAACGGAAGCCGTTCGATGAACCGCCGGTTCTCCTCGAATTCCTCGCCCGTCTCGCCCGGAAAGCCGGTCATAACGTCGGCGCCGATGGCCGCGTCCGGCATCAGCGCACGAGCCTTCAAAACGCGGTCTTCGTAATGCCGCGGGCGGTATTTCCGGTGCATGCGCCGAAGCACGGAGTCTGACCCGGTCTGAAGCGGCGCGTGGACGTGCCTGGCCATGCGCGGCGAGGAAGCCACCAACCCCAGAAGATCGTCCGAGAAGTCCATCGGCTCGACCGAACTGAGCCGCAACCGCTCAATCCCGGTTTCGGCCAGCAGACGCCGCAGCAGATCGGCCAACCGCAGCCTCCCGCCCAAGTCGCGTCCCCAGCGGCCCAGGTTGATCCCGCTGAGCACCACCTCCCGATACCTCTGGGCCAGGTTGCGAACCTGGGCCACCACCCAATCCGGCTGCGCGCTCCGGCTTCGGCCCCGGACGTAGGGAATGATACAGAAGGAGCACCGGTTGCCGCAGCCGTCCTGGATCTTCAGATTCGGGCGCGTGCGGTCCCCGGCCGCGTCTTCCACCACGCCCGCCAGAAATTCCTGCTGCGCGAAAATGTCACCCACACGAATCTGGCCATGGTACGGCGTACCAGCCTCGGCCAGGACGATTTCGGAAATCCGGGTCTTGTGCGAGTTTCCGACCACCCAGGTCACGCCGGGCAGGGCCGCCAACTCCGCGGGCGCGCGCTGGGCGTAACAGCCGGTCACCAGGATTCGGGCCGAAGGATTTTCCCGCCGGACCCGGTTGATGGCGTGCCGGACGTCTTCATCGGCGGCCGAGGTCACCGTACAAGTGTTTAAAATCACCAGATCCGCTTCATCCCGGCCAGCCTGGGCGAGGCCTTTCCCCAGCAGGGAGGACTCGATGGCCGCCCCGTCAGCCTGCGTGGCCCTGCAGCCGAAGTTCTGGATGAAAAATGTCCCCACTGGACCGATTATACAGGGAGATCCCGAGCCCGCCCGACGATGCGCAGAAGGGGGTGGAGCAGCCGGATATGGCGGGTTCAGGACGAGGGTACCAGTACTTGTACACCGCTAAATTGAATTGACTTACCTTGGCATTTCGACTAGCATAACCAGCAGTGGCAAATTTCGTCGGCAGGCTTATGTTCGCCCGGTGTAGGGGTGTCGTCTTAGGTGCGGCGGCTCTCTTACTGGTTGCAAGCGCTGCGCGAGCGACCCCCGTCATGGTCAACATTCCCATAAGTTCCACTGGCGAGGGTTCGAACGGAAGAGACGCCAACTACATCTACGACTACGAAGGGGTTAACTTCGATCCGTCGATCAACCCTGGCACCTTGGTGAAGGGTTCCAACGGCGCCACGGCCGCCTATATCATGAATGCCAACGCCTGGCCAATCACGAACAACGGCGGTTACTATTCCATGCCGGGCGCGAATTGGATCGGGCCCAATCCGTCGTCCTATACCGATCCGGGCGGCACCAAGTATGTGACAGATGCGACTGGCTACTACGTCTATCAGACCAGCTTTACCATCGACGCGGGCTCCCCGCAGTCTACGCTGAACTCAGTGCTAATCGCGGGCGACATAGCGTCGGATAACTGCACGGTGGGGATTGCTATCAACGGCACCCTCGTCAGCGGCGCCTTCGGCTCGATCATGGCTCCGGGAACTTGCCTCTCGCAGAATCACACCTTTGCGATCGGCGGCTCGTCCGCAGCGCTCGCCATGAACACCTCGTCGTACACCGCCATCACGAGCGCGCTCAAATCCGGGCAGAACACGATTCAGTTCGTGGTGTACAACGCCGGCACCGCCCAGCCAAACCCCACCGGATTAGTGGTCTGGATGCAGGGGGACGATTGGGGTGTTCCCGAGGCTTCCACCTCGAGTCTGCTGGTCATCGGGCTGACGGGCATGATCTGGCTCCGCCGTCGCAGCCCGCAGCCTGCCGCCTAGGCCGATTTTCGATCTCCTGGTTGCCTCCTCCACGCCGCGAAAGGTCTTTCCGCTACTCTCGTGTTTGTCCTCAAAAACTCTCAATCTTCGTTGTGGGGATGCGTATGCGGTACGATATTGGGTAAAGAAGGGGCGGTGAATCGATTTTGCACCTTGACAGCCCGGCTGCTATCCCTGACAATCGGATCTTAGCGGTTTTTGACCGCAAGAGGCCTGAAACATTGGGCTACTTTCACGTTTTTAGAATGTATCGACAGATTGTCCCCCGCTTTCCTTTAGTAATTTCCCTGGTCGCTGTTGCCGGGATTACATTCGCCGCGCAGACTCCGGCGGCGCAGACTCCGGCCTCTCCCGCCGTCGCGGCGAAGGCGCCTGCCAAGCGCCACCGCCGAAAGCACACGCATGGGCTGGCCGCCACGAGCCAGGCCTCGACGGCCGCTACCAAGAAGAGCATCGCCACGCGCGTCCGCCGCGGTAAAGCGGCCTCGCGCTCGCGCTATAGTCCGTGGACCTCCCCGACCTACGCCGATTCGACGGTGGGCGACCGCGTCGATGGCGAGGATCTGGTTGTGCGCCGGGCGGCCGTAGAGGCGCTCGGACCCTATAACGGCGCCGTCGTCTCCGTCGATGCCAGCACCGGCCGCGTCCTCACGATGGTTAATCAGAAGCTGGCCCTTTCGGGCGGCTTCCAGCCCTGCTCCACGGTCAAGATTGCGGTGGCCCTGGCTGCGTTGAGCGAAGGCCTGGTCGATCGCGTCACCCCCGTTCACCTTTACGGGAAAACCCGCATGGACCTGACCCGGGCGTTGGCGTTATCGAACAACTACTACTTCGCCAACCTGGGGATCAAGCTTGGCTATGAACGCTGGGCCTATTACGCCAAGCTGTTCGGTATGGGCGAGAAGGCCGGCCTGGACATCCCCGGCGAAGAGCCCGGCTTCTTCGCTTCCGAACCGCCATCGAGCGGCATGGGAATGATGACCAGCTTCGGCGACGGCATCCGTCAGACTCCGCTCGAGCTCGCGGCGCTGGTGGCAGCGATTTCCAACGGCGGAACGCTCTACTTTCTGCAATACCCGCAGAGCTCGAAGGATGTCGAGCAGTTCGTGCCGCGCGTGAAGCGCCACCTCGATATCGCCCAGTTCATCCCGCAGATCAAGCCCGGCATGGCCGGCGCCGTCGAGTTTGGCACTGCCAGGCGCGCCGCCTACGACGTCGAAATGCCGGTGTGCGGCAAGACCGGGACCTGCACGGGCGGCACGGCCCACATGGGCTGGTTCGGCTCGTTCAACGACTTCGGGCAGAATCGCATCGTCGCCGTAGTCATGCTGACGGGCGCGCGCGGCGTGAGCGGTCCCATGGCCTCCCAGATCGCCGGCTCCTTCTACCGCAAGCTGGAGCAGCAGGGCTACTTCGGCCGTAAGGCTGTCTTCTCGCCGGCCGTTCTGATCCCGCGCTGACCGCCGTTCGGCCCGCCGGTTCCGACCCCGGGGTTAACAGAACGTTAAAAGTACGTAAAAACTCCGGGGTCCCGCTCCGCGGCTTTTCGTGAATCTTCGGCCCCACCTCAAGCATTCCTTCATGAGAAGGGCTTGTTTTGCCCAAGAGGGGGGCGCTCTCACGGCTATTCGCGGCGGCGGCATGCACCCCTCTGCGCCATGGTAGATTGAATCATGTCAGGGGGAGACGCATGAAGGCTTTTCCGCTCGTCTTCACAGTTGTGTTGGGCTTCGTTTCGGGGGTATACGCCCAGGACACTGTGGAAGCTGCCCGCGAGCGGGAAGCGAAGGGCGATGCGCTGGGAGCCCGGGCGTTGCTGCAACAGGCCGTCCTGAACTCCAAGGACGACGCCGGCGCCCATCTTGCCTACGCGGACTTTCTCGCCTCCCACCACGACCCGGATGCCCGCCAGGAATACGAAAAGGCACTGGCCGCGCTCGGAACCGCCCCGGCCCAGGAGCGGCAGAGCGTCGCGCGCCGCCTGGTTCTGCTCGATCTGATTGCGGGCGACCGTGAAGCCTCAGCCCGCGATCTGCAAGCCTATCGCGCCGCGGGTGGGACGGAATGGCCCGCCGGGCTTCCATCGGCGAAACCGCCAGAGCCGATTCAGACTATCGACATCCCCGGTCCCCTCCGTTCTTTTGCGCGAATGGCCGCGCTCACTCCCGATGTGGCCCCGGACGAGCTGTTGCCCGCCCTCGCCCGGAACGTGGTGACCACCGGGTTCCAGGCCACGGGCGGCGAAATGCTGGAGCCCACGGAGTACCTGAAGCTGGTCGTGCGCTACCTGTCGCAGGCGCGCGAACTGACCGGGCTGGCGGGGGCGAAGAAGACGATCGTGGTTGCGACCTGCGATTCGGCCGAGGCGGGCGAGCTGCTGCGAGTCCTGGGCTACCGTATGCGCGGCGGCTGCGGCAGCGATGTGGTGCTCGAGACCGTCAACGCCAGCCGGGCCTTCCTGACCATCGATTCCGGATTCCCGCTCGCGCAGCTCGAACAGGCATTGCGCACCAACCGCAAATTCGAATATGCTTATGCCCCCACCAGCGTCCCGGTGCTCTACGGCCCCGCCTATTGGGTCGCGCCGGCAGGCAAGCAGAGCGGCGAGTTCATTGACGTGTTCCTGAGCGACTCGATCCTGTGCCGCGCCTATCTGGCGCTCGCCAAATTGGATCGCGCTACCGCCGAGGCTTTGCGGCAGGCCGTCCCCATCGAGCGGCTCAAGGCCTTCGCCAACGTCCTGGACTTCTTCGGCGGGATGTTTGAAGTCCGCGGCGGCAAGGCGGTGACGCCGGGCGGAGCGCGCGCTCAAGCCGTATGGGCCGAGATGGCCGGCGTTTCGCCGGATCGCGGCGGTGCGTTCCTGGCGAAACTCATCTCCAAAGACGATGGGTGGATGGCCAGCTATTATGACGCTCTGGCGCGGGCCAGCGGCCCGGTAGCCGACTACCTCACAGACCCCCAGCGGTTGAAAAGATTCTACCTGGCGATCCGCGGGCGGGTCACCAGCCCCGGTCCCGCACGCCCGGTCTTCCGCGCCAATACCGACATGATGTTGCTGACCGCGCGGCTGCGGTTCGATCAGGACGGGCGGCCGCACATCCCTGGCGGTCTGGAAGCCTGGAAGCGCTTGTTTGCAGCTCGCGTCTTCGCGAAGATGGACGTCCGCCTTGCGCGCGCCGCTCCCGGCTGGAAGACGCCCGACGATCTCCTGGAGGCTCTGTTCGGTCTCTGCCGCTCGTCTTTCGACAACCAGCCGCTCGCCGTCTTCATGAACCTCACCGACCTCGACCGCTGGCGCGCCAAGCCTCTCGAACCGGCAACCGTCGAGCGGCTCGCCACGGACTACCGCGCCTACGGCTCGCAGATCGCGCTGTTCAGCGAATCGCCCGATGTCTCCGATCGCACCATCGTGCAGTATCTGAACACGGCCGAGACCGTCACCCGGATCGGCCCCATGCAACTGCGCGTGGATATGGCAGGCACGATGCAGGCGCTAGCCGGGCTGTGGCAGATCTTCTGCCGGCAGGGCTTCATCGCGCCCGGCGAGGCCGACGCGACCCTGGCCGGCGTCGTTGCTCCGTTCGCGCAGGCGAAAACCGACCGCGATTTGTTCGACGCCGGACGCTCTGGCGTGAAACTGCTGCTGAAGGCCGCCGGTGCGCCCGAAGGCTCTTCGCCCCAGGATTCGATGCTCGGCCTGCTGGCCGGGTCCCAGACCACCAGCGATTCGGAGACGCAGGCCCGCGTCATCCAGGAAATGGTTCTTATCCTCGAAGCGCAGCGTCTGGCATCGCTGGACAATCTGTTCGGTCTGGCGGACAACCTGGCAGGGGTGGCGCATGGGCGGAAGATAGACACCGAACTGGTCGGCCGCCTGGCTGCGCGCATCGCCGAGATTCAGCCGCCCTGGACCACTCTCACGGTCCAGGAAAGGACCTCGATGTCGCTGGGCTACTCAGTGGAGCGCCACATCGAGCTTGAGCACCGCCTGAACCTGAAGTCCGCCATCGAGCACGCCCAGGGGAACGCGGAGCGTCTGAACGACATCCGCGGTTCGCTGGCTCCGTTGCTGCGCGACACGCTGGTGGGGCTGAATTACGTCCACTACGCGCCGCCCGGCGCCCAGGTCCTGCTGACCAACCCGGTGTTCGTTCGCGGTCACGATTTTATCGGCATCCCCGGGCAGACGCTGATGTGGCGCGCCACCAACGTGGCCGCGGGCGGCTGGCCGGAGAACTCCGGAGGACGGCTGACGGGCTCGCTTTCGGGACTGCCTTACGCGCTGGCCCTGGCCGAGCAGAACTTCCTGGTTCCGGCGCACGAGCAGGCTCTCATTTGGGGCGACCTGGCGCCGCAGTTGCTCCAAAGCGCGAAGGTTCCGCGCTGGTGGAACGTGGCGCCGGCGCAGTTGCACTGGGTGGAACTGCACCTGCGGTACGCTGAGTCTCTGGCGGCGGAAGCCGCTCTCGATCCGGCCGTGCGCCAGCAGTTCGTGGATGCTCTGGCGCAGCAAGCGCCCCCTGGCCGCGCACACCAGGTGGAGGAATTGCTGGGCCGCGGCGAGGTGCGGGCGGCGCTCGATCACGTCACGCCCTGCGAACTGTTTCTGATCGGCCGCCATATGATCTCAAGCGGCCACGGCGTGCGGGTATTCGCCGGCGATGTCGCCAACATGCAGCGGGAGAACCCCGGTCTAGTCGATGACCGGGAGATCTCGCGCGCCTTCGGCACCCCCAAGCCCACGCTGACCGGCTCCTATCGGCCCGAGTTGCTCTATCTGAGGACGTTCCCGGTGCTGATGGGCTATTCCAGCCGCATTCTGGCCGAGAGCTGGGAATCGACCACACTGTATTGGGCCGCCCTGGCGGATGAAGTCAACGCCCCGCCGTCTCAGCTCAACGTGCTGATTCCGGAGTGGACCGAGCAGACGGTAGAGCGGATTTTTGCCACGCACCTCGAAGACTGGCCGGCGCTCCTGCGTTCGCTCCGGGGGGTCGGCGACGAGGTTCGCACGAAGGCGCGTGCGCGGATGGATACTGAGCAGAAGGCCTCGCTTGAATAACGAAGCGCCCGGGAGGAGATCGTGAACCGAACCGCGACAACGGCATTGCTGGCGGCGACGACCCTGCTGGCCGGCGCGCCCGGCGACCAGGAGAAGCAGGGGACCGTGTTCAAGGTGAAGGTGGACATGGTGGTCCTCAGCTTCACCGTCACCGACAGCAAGGGGCACTACATCAACGGCCTCAAGCCGGGGGATTTCCGCATCTTCGAGGACGGCATCCGGCAGAAGATGTCCTCCTTCGCCGAAGGCAGCAAGCCCGCCTTGCAGGTCCTGGAGGACGGCACCACCCGGCCCATGCTGGCCGTGGAAAAGCCGGTGGCCGGGGCTGGTGAGATGCGCGTCGATCCCTATGTCGGCACCAACGTCTTCGTGCTTTTCGATACCAGCAACTACATGTACCGCGGATTCGTCTACGCCTCCGACGCCATCGCGGATTTCGTGCGCGGCCTGGACCGCGCGGATTCGGTCGCGGTTTACACCTTCAGCCGGAACCTGAACCGCGCCGCTCCGCTGACGCACGACCGCAACGACGCGGTCTTCGGATTGCGCCAGGCCGTGGCCGGCGACGACTCGGCGCTGTACAACACGCTGCTGCTCACCTTGCGCGACGCCGCCAAAATTCCCGGGCGCAAGGTGGTCATCGTGTTCTCCAACGGTCCCGACAATGCCAGCATGGTGGCGCCCGACGATGTGCGCGCCGTGGCGGAGGACGAGGGCATCCCCATCTACGTTATCTCCACCAACGAGGCGGCCAAGGACCCGGTCTCGGCGACCGTCTTTCACCGTATCGCGCAGCGCACCGGCGGCCAGGCCTATTTCGCGCGGACCTGGCAGAAGCAGGTGGAAGCCTTCGAATCCGTGCGCGAGGCGCTCGGCAATTCCTACACCATTACCTACTATCCTGCGGCCAACCCGAACGAGGGCTTTCGCAAGATCAACGTAGAGATCCCATCCGACCCGGGCCACAAGTATCGCATCCGCGCCCGGCCCGGCTACCGGCCTCGCGGCGGGTTCTGATGCAAAATTCTGCCTAACGAAATCCCCCTTCGCCCGTATATGTGAGTATGGGCAGCCTCGTACCGGACGTTCGTTTCGCGCTGAGGGCCATACGCCGCAGTCCCCTGTTTGCTTCGGTGGCCATTCTTTCTCTGGCTTTGGGGATCGGCGCCAACACCGCCATTTTCACGCTGATGGACCAGATCATGCTCCGCCGGCTGCCGGTCAAGGCCCCGGAGCAATTGGTCATGCTCTACCAGGAAGGCCCCCACATGGGCAGCAACATGGGCGACCGGAAGCAATCCTACCCCATCTACCAGGATTTCCAGAAGAAGGCAGCGCCGCTCTCCGAGGTGCTCTCCCGCGTACTGTTCGAAGCCTCGATCAGTGTCGATAACCGGACCGAACGCGTGGACGCCGAAATGGTCTCCGGGAACTACTTCACGATGCTGGGGGTGAAGCCGGCCGCCGGCCGCCTGTTCAACTCCCGCGAGGACGACCAGGTGTACAGCGGCCACCCCGTCGCGGTGCTCAGCTACGACTACTGGGCGACCCGCTTCGCGCGCGACCCCAAGGTGGTGGGCCGGAAGATCCTGGTAAACAACTACCCCATGACCATCGTCGGCGTGTCGGGACCCGGTTTCGAAGGGCTGGACCCGGCGCAGTCTCCCCAGATCCGGGTTCCCATTCTCATGGAGGCGGTGTTGATGCCTGAGTGGTGGTGGTTCCAGGCCGCGGACCGGCGGGTGCGGTGGCTCCAGGTGTTCGCCCGCCTCAAACCGGGCTATACGGCGGCGTCTTCACGCGCTCCCCTGCAGGTGTTGTTCCACCAGATCCGGGAATACGAAGCGACGCTGCCGGCCGCGAAGGACTGGTCCCCTTATGACCGGGCTCAGTTCCTGCGCGGGACCATTCAAGTGGAGAGGGCGGCCACCGGATACTCGGGCCTGCGCAACAGTTTCTCGACGGCTCTGATCGTTCTGATGTCCATGGTGGGCCTGGTGCTGCTGATCGCCTGCGGCAATGTGGCCAATCTGCTCATCGCGCGCGCCTTCGCCCGCCAGAAGGAGATCGCGGTGCGGTTGTCGCTGGGCGCCTCGCGTGGCCAACTGGTGCGCCAGTTACTGGTCGAGAGCCTGGTGCTTTCAGCCGGCGGCGGTCTGGCGGGCATCGGCCTGGCGGTGGCGATGACGCGCGGGCTGCTGGCGCTGGTGCCCTCCGAGGGGAGCCCGCTGTTGATCCGCGCCGAACCCGACGCGCGCATCCTACTGTTCGCTCTGGCTCTGACTTTGCTCACCAGCCTGATTTTCGGGTTGCTGCCGGCGCTGCGCGCGAGCCGCCCGGACCTGTGGCCCACGTTGAAGGACGTGGTGGGATCGGTCGTGGGAGGAGGCGGGTCGCTGCTGCTGCGGAAGAGTCTGGTCGCCGCGCAGGTGGCCCTGAGCTTCCTGCTGCTGTTCGGCGCCGGGCTGTTCGTCCGGAGCCTTCAGAACCTAAAGGCCGCCGACACGGGATTTCGGGGCTTGGACAACCTGGTCACGTTTCAACTTTCGCCCGCGCTCAGCGGCTACGACGACGTCCGCACCACGCATCTCTACGACGAACTGCTCGAGCGGATCCGCAACCTCCCGGGGGTAACGTCGGCCGGTCTATCGGCTGTCCCCGTGCTGCATGGTTGGGAATGGGACAGCACAACGTCGGTGGAGGGCCACCAGGCCAAGGATGGCGAGGACTTGCAAGCCTTCATGAACGCGCTCTCTCCAGGCTACTTCCGGACCATGGGCACGCCCGTCCTCGAAGGGCGCGACTTCGACCGTAGCGACATCCAGAAAGACCCGAAGGTGGCCATTGTAAACGAAGCGTTCGCCCGGCATTTCTTCGGAGCCCGGAGCGCCATTGGGAGGCACATCGGGCACGGCAACGGCCCGGGAACTAAGATCGATATCGAGATCGTCGGCGTTGTCGGGAACGCCCTCTACGAAGGCCCGCGGGAAGGCTTGCACCGGCAGGTGTTCGTTCCGGCCTGGGGCAACGGAGGCGTGGCGTTTTACGTAAGGGCGGCAATGGGCTCGCGGTCGGCCTATGCCGCAGTCCGGCGCGAGGTGAAAGCGCTGGACCCGGCCATGCCCGTCTACGAAATGAAGACCCTCGAGGCGCAACTGGACGAGACGCTAACGAGCGAGCGCCTCATCGCGCTCCTCTCGGCAGGCTTCGGCATGCTGGCCACGCTGCTGGCCATGATCGGCCTCTACGGCGTGATGGCCTTCGCCGTGGGCCGGCGAACCAGGGAACTCGGATTGCGAATGGCATTGGGAGCCGAGCCAGGCTCGGTGATCTGGCTGATCATGCGCGAGGTGCTGCTCCTGCTCGCCATTGGCCTGGCGGTGGGGATTCCCGCTGGGCTCGGTCTGGGCCGGCTGGTTGCGGCGCAGCTTTACGGGATCAAAGCCGGCGACCCGGCGATCGTGGCCTGGAGCGTGGCCCTGCTGGTGGGCGTGGCCTGCGCAGCGGGCTGGCTGCCGGCGCGCCGCGCCAGCCGCATCGACCCCATCCTGGCGCTGCGCTACGAGTGAGGGGCCAGGAGTGCGAGCCAGCGCATCGGTTCACCTGCCGAAATCGATAAACCCGCGCTGGGGATCGGTCGCGAGCAGGGTCACCGAGACGCGATCGCCCACGTCCACGCCGCGCTCTCCGCGCATCAGCCGCCCTTCGACCGGCGGATCGAGAACGCGCACGAAGACGCCCTTCGGCGTTACGCCGGTCACCACGCCCTGGAAGCACTCGCCAACACGCCCGGCCAGCGCCACCGCTCCGATGCGTTTGTGCATGGCGCGCTCCACCTTGCGGGCCGCGTCTTCCTTGAGCGTGCAGTTGCGCGCAATCTGCGCGAGCGCATCGTCCGAATACGGCGCCGGCCGCCTGGCCAGCACGGCCTGAATCAGCCTCTGGGTGACCAGATCGGAAAAGCGGCGGTTGGGCGCCGTCGAATGCGTGTAGTCGTGAGCCGCCAGCGCGAAGTGCCCCGGCGCGTCTTCGCCCGGCCGCGCCAACACGTACTCGCCCGGCCCCATCAGCTTGATCACGGCCAGCGACAGGTCGGCATAGTGGTCGGCGTCGGCCGCCTTGCGTTTCGCCAGGAATGCGCTGAGCGCCACCGCGTCGGGTACGGCCGGCAGCTTGTCGCCGTACCGCCCTGCCAGCTCCACGATCCGCGGCCAGCGCTCCGGCGTTTTCACCACGCGCCGGATCGAGGACACGCCGGCATCGGTCAGCCTTCGCGCCATCACTTCGTTCGCCCCGATCATGAAGTCTTCGATCAACCCGCTGGCGCGGTTCTTCTGCTGGACGGCGATGCCCTGCAGCTTGTCTCCGGCGAAGATGGGCTCCGTCTCCACACGGTCGAAGTTGAGCGCACCCAGCCGATGGCGCTGGCCGCAAAGCGCGCGCGCGGCTTCATCCTGCATCTTGAGCTGCTCCGCCAGGCCGGCGCACGCGGCCACCTTTGCCGGCGCCGGGCCCCTGGCTTCCAGCCACGCCCCCACGGCGTTGTAGGTCAACTGCGCTCCGTTGCGGACAAGCGCGCGGCTCACGGCGGGCGCGGAGATCGCGCCCTCGGCCGAGACCGTAAATTCCACCACCACGGCCAGCCGGTCCGCGCCCTCGTTCAGCGACGTGAGGTCCGTCGAGAGCCGCTCCGGCAGCATCGGGAACGTCCGTATGCCCGTGTAGACCGAGGTGGTCTCGGTGGCCGCATGACAGTCGATGGGCGAACCGGCTGCGACGTCCGCATTCACGTCGGCGATTCCGACCAGGACGCGTATGCCGCCATCCACGCGCTGGGCCGCTTCAATCTGATCCAGGTCGCGCGAGCTGGCATTGTCGATGGAGGACCACGGCAGGCCGCGCAGGTCGCGCACGCCATCGATCGCCGGCGCGGGCCGGGCCGCGAGCGCCGCCACCTGCCGCTCCACCTCCGGCGTAAAATCCGGCTCGAAGCCCTCCGCCATCATCTCCTGGTGCGCCGAAGCCGCTAGATCGAACTGAGTGTGGGGCATAGTCGAAAAGGCTACCACAGAAACGCGGGGCTGAATCCCGCTCAGCCCTTCCGCTCTCGAATAGCGCAAAATAGGGGCATGGCTGGCAACGCGACCCGGGTGCTGATTGTTGACGACGAAGAGAACCAGCGGACCGGCCTGGCGAGCATGGTCACGGCGTGGGGATTCACGGCCGAAACCGCCGCGGATGGCCAGGAAGCTCTCGACAAGCTCAGCACCTTCCCCGCGCATGTCATGGTCACCGACCTCATGATGCCGCGCATGGACGGGTTCGAGCTGCTGCGGCGCATCGCCGCGCAAGGGTTGGGTCCGCCGGCCATCGTCGTGACGGCCTTCGGCAATATCGAGACGGCCATCGCCACCATGCACGACCTGGGCGCTTTCTGGTTTCTCGAAAAGCCGATCGAGCCGCGGGCACTGCGGGTGCTGCTGGAGCGCGCCGCGTCACAGCAGCGCCTCGCGGAAGAAGCCGAGCGGCTCAAGCGCGAGCTGAGCTACCAGGGCGTGCTGGGGGAACTGGTGGGGCGGGCGGCGCCCATGCAGGAGGTGTTCTCCCTGGTGCGGCAGGTGGCGCCGAGCAAGGCGGCCGTGCTGGTGACCGGGGAGAGCGGCACCGGCAAGGAACTGGTTGCGCGCGCCGTCCACAGCCTCAGCCCGCGCGCGGGCGGCCCGTTCGTCGCCATCAACTGCGCTGCCATGCCGGAAACATTGATGGAAAGCGAGTTGTTCGGGCACGAGAAGGGCGCCTTCACCGGCGCACTGGAGCGCCGCGCCGGCTGCTTCGAGCTGGCGCAGAACGGCACACTGCTGCTCGACGAAATCGGCGACATGCCGGTGGCCACGCAGGCCAAGCTGCTGCGCGTGCTCGAAGATTCGCACGTACGCCGCCTGGGCGGCAAGGGCGAGATCCTGGTGGACGTTCGCGTGATCGCCTCCACCAACAAGGTCCTCTCGGAGGCGCTGAAGAAGAACGAGCTGCGCGAGGATCTGTATTACCGTCTGAACGTATTCCACATCAGCCTCCCGCCGCTTCGGGAGCGGATTGAGGATCTGCCGCTGCTGGCAGAAGCGCTGCTTAGGGATCTGAACCGCAAGCACGGCGTCAAGGTGGTCGATATCGCCCTGGAGGTGATGGAGGAATTCCGGCATTATCACTGGCCGGGAAACGTGCGCGAACTCAGGAACACTCTCGAGCGGGCGGTGATCCTTACGGGCGAGGGGACCATCCGCGCGGTCCATCTGCCGGGCAACTTCAACTCTGCCGCTGCGGCCGTGAAGGCCAGCGGCGAGAGCGATCCGGCAACGGTGCGGCTGCGCGTCGGCGCCACCATCGGCGAAGCGGAGAAGGAGCTGATCCAGCACACCCTCCTGCACACCCACAACAACAAGACGAGGGCCGCGGAAATCCTCGGGATCAGCCTGAAGACCCTTCACAACAAGTTGAAGGAATACGGCGCGGCCGAGGCCGAAGCATAAGCTGCAGGGCGGGTAGCCTTGCCCGCGGCCCAACCCCGCGGTCGGGCCTCGAAGCCGGATGGGGCGGATGGATCGGATGAGCATAAGCGCAATCGGGAAGGCCACCGCGCTGTGGCGGCGCTACGTGCCGCGAGCGGGCGATTTGTCGCTGCGGACGCGGCTGCGCCTGTTCGTCGTGGTGCTGATGTTCTCCGTGGTCACGTCGCTGTCGCTCTTTCACCTCTACACGCTCGGCGCCTTCGGCTTCGAAGACGTTCTGCAGCGAGCGCTGAATTCGGCGCAGGAAGTCAACACCTTCGTCATTCAGCGCGTGAAGGAGCTGGCGTTCGATCTACCGCCGGAACGCCGTGCCGAAGACCCGAGGTCGCTTTATACCAGCCTGCTTCGGACCGACGACGAGACGGCTGAATTCCTCCGCGACGTCGCAGGCAACTCCCGGGCGATCATCGAGATTGCGGTCGCCGACGGCTCCGGGCACATCCTGGCCGATTCGTTGCCTTACCGCGTCGGAGAGCAGACCGCACGTCTGCCCGACTTCCAGGTGTGGGCGAAGAAGAGCCCCTGGGCGAAGCTGGGAGAGGTCTTCTCCGAGCGCCGCGACTACCAGGTCACCGTGCGGATCGGCGAGCAGGGCAGCACGGCGCCTCTGTTCAGCATCAACGTTGTGCTTTCCTCGGTGCTGCTGCGCGAGATCGTGTTGCCTCAGGTGCGCAGCGTGGCGCTGATCTTCCTGGGCGGACTGCTTTTGTCTTTGCTGCTGGCCGTCATTGTATCGAACCTGGTGCTACGGCCTCTCGATAACATCAGCCAGGCCATCGACCGGATCAGCCGCGGGGAGGTGGCCAACCAGCCCTGGGTGCCCGACGGGGCAGCCAAGGAATTCGCCGCCGTGCAATCGAAGTTGAATGTTCTGGGCCAGCAATATCGGGGAGCGCGGCAGGACGCGATTCAGATCCGGAGCAATGTCGAGCAGCTTCTGGAGCGGCTGGAGGAAGTGGTGCTGCTGTTCGACCACGACGACCGCCTGGTGATGGCGGGCCGCGCGGCCGAGGGCATGCTGGGCCGCGGCCGCTGGGAGTTGATGGGCCGGCCGCTCACCGAGGTCTTTCCCGCGTCGTCGCCGGTGGGCGCGGCGCTGCGCAACGCGATCGAGTTGCGCCAGGCTCTCAAGGACATCCCGCTCGCTCTCGAAAACGGCGCGGGCACACGCGTGCTGGTGAGCGCGGAGATGCTGGAGGCGTTTCCGGACCGGCAGCGCATCGGCACGCTGATCACGCTGCGCGACGCCGAGACCCGGCGCCAGATCCAGTCGCAGCTCGACGTCTCGGCCCGGCTGGCCGCCATCAGCCGTCTGACGGGCGGCGTGGCGCACGAGATCAAGAACCCGCTCCAGGCCATCACGGTTCACCTGGAGGTTCTCAAATCGAAGCTGGCCGGCGAGTACGGCGAGGTGGGCGTCGAGATCGAAACCATCGCGCGCGAGATCCTGCGCCTGGACCGCGTGGTGAAGACGTTCCTCGATTTCACCCGCCCGGTGGATTTACGAATGCGCGAGTTCGAGATGGTGGCGCTGGCGCGGGACGTGGCGGCGCTGGTGGGTCCCTCGGCGGCGCGACAGAACGTGCGCATCGAGCTCGAATCGGCCTCCGGAGAGATCTTCGTGCACGGCGACCGCGACCTGTTGCAGCAGGCGATCCTTAACGTGGTGGTGAATGCGGTGGAGGCGATGAAGAACGGCGGGCTGCTGCGGATCCAGCTCCTCTACGACGGCAGCGAGTGCTCGGTGAACATCTCCGACGAGGGGGCCGGCATCGCGCCGGAAATCCACGAGAAGATCTTCCACCTGTACTTCAGCACGAAAGCCAAGGGAAGCGGGATCGGCCTGGCGATGACCTTCCGCGTGGTTCAGTTGCACAATGGTACCATCGACTTCACGAGCGAACCCGGCCGGGGCACGACGTTTCGCCTGCGCTTCCCGGCCATCTACAAGGAGCCGTTTCGCGGCGGAGCGCAACCCGCGGCCCGAGAAGGTGCACCGGGCAATTGAGCGATGCCGGTAAGGATGAGAAGGGACCGAATCATATTCGCAGCGGCCTTCGCCCTGGTGGCGCTGACGCCCTCGTGTACCTTGTTCCAGAAGGCGAAGGTGGCGCCGACTCCGCCGCCGGCGCCGGCTCCCGCTGTCCACGCGCCGCCGCCGAAGCCCCGGAAGGCAGTCCCGCCGGCTCCGCCGGTGGAATTGCCCGCTCCCCCCGATCTCAGCCAGGCCGGACCCGCGCTGCCGCCCGAAGAGCTGCCTCCGCCCCCGCGCCGCCGCCCCCGGACCCGGCCGCACGAAGATGCCGACGCCCCGCCGACCGAGCCCGAGCCTCCGGCCGCGGTGGCCCCCCTTCCCCAACTGGAACAGGTTCTGACTCCCGAGCAGCGGCAGGCTTATACCGAGGAGATTGAGAGGAACATCGCCAACGCGCAGAAGGCGGTGGCGGCACTGCAGGGCCGGCGGCTCAACCGCGATCAGGCCACCTATCTGGCCCGCGTCCGCGCCTTCATCGATCAGGCCAATGAAGCCCGAAACGGAGACCTGTTCCGCGCCCGCAACCTGGCGGAGCGTGCCAGCGTTCTGGCCGAAGACCTTTTAAAAAGCGTGGAGTAAAAGAAAAACCGGGGACGCAAAGGCCATCCCCGGTTCCAGAAACAAGCGGCTGACGAAACGAAAAGCTCAGTGGGCGGTGCTGGCTGACATCGCCGCTTCCGGCGTGTACAGGTTCACCACTACGCGACGCATTTCCTTCTTCGTCAACTGCGCATCCGTCTTCGGCGTTTCGCCAAGTCCGATGGTGTGGACGCGGCGAAGCGGAACGCCCTTATCCACCAGGTAACGCACCACCGTGTCGGCACGGCGCGCGCTCAGGGTGATGTTGTAGTCTTTCGAGCCGACCCGGTCCGTGAAGCCCTGGACCTCGATCTGGTAGCGGGTCATGCTCTGGGCCTGTTGAACCAGGGCGTCAAGCTTGGCCTTCCCATCCTCGGTCAGAGTGGATTTGTTGAAGCCGAAAAGAACGTCCTGGGTGGTGGCCACCTTGAAGTTGTCGATGCCTTCGACTTGGCGCTGGACGTCTCCCACGCGCGTGTTGGCCTGCTGAGCGGCGTCGGTTGCGGTATGCGCGTCCTGGCCAGCCTGCACTGCCTTCTGGTCGGCCACTTGCGCGGCCTTGGCCGCATCGTTAGCCTTGCTCTCCGCGCTCATGGCGCGCTCTTCCACCCGCGATACGTCCTTCTGTTCCTTGTTGTCTAAGTTTGCGACCGCTTCTGACTGCTTCTTGTCCAGTCCCGTCACCCGCGTGTCTACCGTGCCGACCTGCGTCTGAACATACTTTTTTGTGGCACAGCCTGGAGTGGCGAGGGCGATGAGCAGAAGCAGACCGCCGGTCCCTTGCAGAGTACGTGAAATGAACATGTCGAACCCTCCCGCCGCTCAGGATCGCACGTCGAGGGCCATCATGGGAAGAGTTTGGAAGCAACGGACTTACCGCGGCTGCGACGGGGAGTGGAAGGTAAAAAAGCGTTCAAAATCGCGAGAACACGGTAAAAAGTGCCTTGGTGCGCACCCCAGGTATAGCGGGTAGATTTATCACTTTTAATTAACGCAACCCGCCCTCAGAGCCAGATTTCCTTCGTTTCTCAGTAGTTCCGGGGTGGCGCCGGCCGCGAGCGTTCCCCACGCCGCTGCCTCCTAATGGCGCCTTTACCCCGGAGCATCAACATGTGCGGAAGGCAGAGCATTTGGCGTACCGTTCGGGGGCGGTGCAACCGGGCCACGCGGGGGGCGTCGGCGGGCGGCTAGACTGGAGGGGTGCCCGTCCATGAGCCATATGGAACCTACGACATCTTCGCATGGTTCTACAACGAGGGCTGGGGGAGCGATTTTCACGAGCAGGCAGCCCGGGTGTTCGACCGGCACATCTTTCCAAAGCTGCCGGCCGGGGCTCGGATCCTCGACGTCTGTTGCGGGACGGGCGACTTGAGCGCCATTCTGGCCACGCGCGGCTACAAGGTGACTGGGATCGACGGCTCCGAGGAGATGCTTCGCTACGCGCGCAAGCGGGCGCCCGGCGCCGAGTTCCTACAGGCGGACGCGCGCCACTTCTCGATCGGCGGCTCGCGCTTCGACGCGGCCGTGAGCACGTACGACAGCCTGAACCACATCCTGGAGCCCGAAGAACTGGAGTGCGCCTTTGAAAGCATCGCGGCGGCCCTGGCGCCGGGCGGGATCCTGGTCTTCGACCTGAACACGGAAGGGTCCTTCAAGAACTCCTGGCAGGGCTCCTACGGGATCGTCGACGACACGGCGGCGGGGATCACCCGCGCCAGCTACGATTCGGAGGCGAAGATCGGCCGCGTGGACCTGACCATGTTCCGGCTGGTGGAGGGCGTCTGGCAGCGCTCCGACGTCAGCGTCCTGGAACGGTGCTACGAGGTGGAAGACGTGACGGCGTCCCTGGGGCGCGCGGGGTTCGTACAGGTTGAGGCCCGCCGCGCCTGGGAGCTGGAGATGCAGGGCTACATGGCGGTGGGACGGGTGTTCTTCTTTGCGGTGAAGGCTTGAGAACGGGGCCAGGGGTCCGCCCCACAAAAAGCCCCGTTCGACCCCGGAAACCGTCCTTTCGGATCTGAAGGGGGCGAGGGGGCTGGGTTTCCGTGTAAGATAGTTAGGCTCGGCAGCGGTCCAGGCTCGGAGGGCGCCTTCCCGCAAGCGCTCAAAGGGCCGGGTTCGTCTGCTGGGAGCTGTCCATGAGCATCAATATTGGCATTGACATAGGCGCCATCAGCCTGAAGCTCGCGGCTCTGGGCAGAGCGGAGGACCGTGCTGCCCTGGAATCCCTGTGCGCCGCCAACCCCTCGTTCCGTTTCATGAGCTGGGACGCGCCGGCCGGCAAGCGCGTTCCGCTGGTCCTCTCGGAATACAGGCGGATCACCGGGAGCCCCATACAATCGACCTTCGACCTGCTGCAGGAGTTCTACGATGTGATCCCGGAGGCGCGGATCGAGGGAATCCGCGTGACCGGCTCGGGCAGCCGCACGTTCGCGAAGATCCTCGGCATCTACTTCGAGAACGAGTTCAAGGCCATCGCGCGGATGGTGGGCGTCTTCTATCCCCAGGTGCGCACGATTTTCGAGCTGGGCGGAGAGAGCTCGAAGTACATACGCCTGGAGTTGCAGCCGGCGGGCGAGCACCCTTCGATTGTCGATTACGACCGCAGCGGCGAGTGCGCGGCCGGCACGGGCTCCTTTCTGGACCAGCAGGCGACACGGCTGGGCTACTCGGTCGAAGAAATCGGCGGGGTGGTGTGCGAGGCGACATGCGCGGCGCGGATTGCGGGACGCTGCTCGGTGTTCGCGAAGTCCGACATGATCCACGCGCAGCAGAAGGGCTACACGCCGCCGGACATTCTGCGCGGCCTGTGCGACGCCGTGGCGCGGAACTTCAAGAGCAGTATTGTGAAGGGCCGGCCGGTTGCGGCGCCGGTGGCGCTGATCGGCGCGGTTTCGCAGAACGCCGGGGTGACGGCCGCGCTGCGGGAGACGTTCGGGCTGAAAGAAGACGAGCTGTTCGTTCCCGAACTGTACGCCTGGTGCGGCGCGGTGGGGACGGCGATCCTCGAGACGGAAGAACGGAAGAAGCGCTCCCTGCGCGAAATTCACCGGCTCAGCCAGCACGAGGACGACGAGCGGGTGGACGATTCCACGCCGCTCTCGATGGAAAAGGTCGTGCTGCTGCGCGACCGCGTACCGGCATACGTTCCGCCTGCGGGCGACGGGCCGATTCCGGCGTACCTGGGCATCGACATCGGTTCGGTTTCGACCAACGTGGTGGCCACGGACGAGAACGGCACCGTAATCCAGGACATATACCTGCGCACGGCGGGGCGGCCCATTGAAGCGGTGCAGAAGGGGCTGAGCGAGGTGGAGGCGCAGTGGGGCCGGCGGCTCTCGATTCAGGGAGTCGGCACCACGGGTTCGGGGCGTGAGTTGATTGCGGAACTGGTGGGCGCCGACGTGGTGAACGACGAAATCACCGCGCACAAGACGGGCGCGCTGCACATCTCGAACACGCTGGGCGGCGAGCCGGTGGACACCATCTTCGAGATCGGCGGGCAGGATTCGAAGTTCATCTCGATCGAGAACGGCATCGTGGTGGATTTCGCGATGAACGAAGCCTGCGCGGCGGGGACGGGCTCATTCCTCGAAGAGCAGGCGGAGAAGCTCGGCATCAGCATCAAGGGCGAGTTCGCGAAGCTGGCGCTTTCCTCCGCGCGGCCCACGCGCCTCGGCGAGCGCTGCACGGTGTTCATGGAGCGCGACGTCACGGGCTGGATGCTGAAGGGCGAAACGATTCCGGACATCGTCTCCGGCCTGGCGTACTCGATCGCGCTCAACTACCTGAACCGCGTGGTGCGCGGGCGCAAGATCGGCAAGGTGATTTACTTCCAGGGCGGGACGGCGTACAACGATTCGGTGGCGGCCGCCTTTGCCGGCCTGCTGGACAAGAAGATCACCGTGCCGCCGTACAACGGCGTGATGGGGGCGATCGGCATGGCGCTGATCGCCCGCCAGTGGCATCTGGCCACGCGCGGCGGATCGCGCTTCCGCGGATACGATTTGTCGAGCCTGCAGATGGCGACGCGGGACTTCGTCTGCAAGGCCTGCTCGAACCTGTGCGACATCAAGGAATTCACCATCGAGGGCCATAAGAGCTATTGGGGCGACAAGTGCTCCGACAAGTTCCGCAAGCCGTCGGAGACCGGACGCAAGCCGGTGATCGAGGACCTGTTCGCGTTTCGCGAGCGGCTGCTCGAGGGCCTTTCGAGCCAGCCGCTGAGCGGTCCGAAGTTCCAGCGCGTGCCGGGCAAATTGTGCGTGGGGCTGCCGCGGGCGATGTCCACGTTCGACCATCTGCCGTTCTGGCACCGCTACTTCACGGAGCTGGACATACAGGTGGCGCTCTCTCCGGCGACCGATCCGAAGATCGCGGCCGCTGGTTTGGAAATGGCGCTGGCACAGCCGTGCTACCCGATCCAGGTGGCGCACGGGCACGTGGCGGCGCTGATCGAAATGGGCGTGGATTACGTCCTGACTCCGAACCTGCTGAACGCCGAGGCGGGGGAGGAAGATGGCGCGGCGCACTTCTGCCCGTGGAACCAGACGCTGCCGTTCGTGCTGGAATCGGCGCCGCGCCTGGAGCCGCACCGGCACATGTTCCTGGTCCCGCGGCTCCATTTCCAGCTCGGACGCGAGCAGGTGAAAGACGGGTTGTACGCGGCCATGCGGCGGCTGGGAGTGAGCCGGCGTGCGAGCGACCGTGCGACCGACGCGGCCTACGCCGCGCAGCGGGAATTCCAGAGCCGGCTGATGGATGCCGGGCGCAAGGCGCTCGAGGTGCTGGACCACACGGGCGAGCCCGGGCTACTGCTGGTGGGCCGGTCGTATAACATCTATGACCGCGCGATCAACTGCGACATTCCGCGCAAGCTGCGGCACCGGTACGGGGCCAACGTGATCCCGATCGATTTCGTGGTGACGGGGCGCGAACCGGTGGAGGATCTGCATCCGAACATGTACTGGGCGTCGGGCCGGAAGATCCTGGCGGCGGCGCGCCTCGCATCCACGCGGCCGAACCTGCACGTGGTCTACATTTCGAACTTCAAGTGCGGGCCCGATTCCTACATCAAGCACTTCACGCGCGAGGCGGCGGGCGCGCCGCTTCTGGTGCTGCAATTCGATGGGCACGGCAACGACGCTGGATACATGACCCGCTGCGAAGCGTATCTCGACAGCAAAGGAATTCTGCGATGTTACCAGTCGGGGATGGAAACGGGGCCGTCGCCGGCCGCCGCAATCCACTAGACGGCAAGCGGATTTTCATCCCACCGATGGCGTACGGCAGCGGGCGGACGTTCGCCTCCGCGTTCCGGGCGTTGGGCCTGGAAGCCGACACCACGCCGCCCTCCGACGGCCGGACCCGCGAGTTGGGCGCGCGCTACACTTCCGGCGACGAGTGCTATCCCGCCAAGGTCACCGTGGGCGATTTCATGAAGGTGCTGGAGCAGCCCGGCATCGACCCGGCACAGGTGGCGCTCTTCATGCCGACCGCGGAAGGGCCTTGCCGCTTCGGCCAGTACGCTCCGTATTTGAAACGCATTCTGGGTGAGAACGGCTATCCGCACACGGAGGTGATTTCGCCGTCGAGCCACGATGGCTACGCGGATTTCGGCGACATGGCGCGCCAGTTCGTGCGCACGGCGTGGCGGGCACTGATCGCCGCCGACATTTTGCAAAAGACGCTGCTGCAGAAACGGCCCTACGAGGCGGAGAAGGGCGGGGCAGAAGCGGTGTACGAGGAGTGCTTGGCCGACGTTTGCAAGACGATCGAGGTGGCGCCCCTCGAGCCGGGGACGCAACTGAAGGCGATGCGCGAGGCCATGATACGGTCGCGGGACCGCTTCCGCGCTCTGGCCGTGCGGCGCGACCGAACCGTGCCGCTGATCGGGATTGTGGGCGAGATTTTCTGCCGGCTGCACTGCTTTTCGAACGAGGATCTGGTGCGGCGCCTGGAAGAGTACGAAGCCGAAGCGTGGATCTCCGACATCACCGAATGGGTGTGGTACACGATCTCCGAGCAGTTTCGCAAACTGCACCTGGTGGGGCGGCAGTATTCGCTCGAAGCGTTCAAGGCGTGGATCCGCAAGCGGGTGCAAAAGCGCGACGAGCACGCGCTGCTGGAGCCGTTCCACGACGATTTCGTGGGCTACGAAGAGCCGCCGGTCGAAGAGGTGCTGGAGGCTGCGCGGCCGTACCTCCCGGCGGACGGCGCGATGGGCGAGATGGTGCTAAACGTGGGCAAGGCGATCTGCCTGGCGAAGAAGGGCGCGGACGGGATCATCGACATCAGCCCCTTCACGTGCATGAACGGGATCATTTGCGAGGCGGTGTACCCGCGGGTCTCGCGCGACCTGGGCGGCATCCCGATCCGCAACTTCTATTTTGACGGGACGCAGAACGACCTGGACCGCGATCTGGGCGTCTATCTGGAGCTGGCGCGGAATTACCAGAAGCGCAAGCAGTGGCATCGGAAGTGGCCGGGGGAGTAGGGGCGAGCAGGGGGCCGCTGGCCGCTCGGGCATCAGCCAGCCTTCTTCAGGCCTTCGCGGATCGCCTGCTTGAGAACACTCTGGTAGCCGGCGCTGTCCGTTGGGCGATGCGTTTTGCACGCTCCAAATCCGCAATTGGGATGCGAATCGAAATGGCGCGGGTTGCATTCTCCCTGGCCTGTTCGATGAGCTTCTCGATGATCTTCGGGTCGGTCTTCGTGGCCTTCAGACCGGCCGAGCGGCTGAGGGTCCCTGTCCGGAGCGCGCGGGCGAACTCGCGCCCGGTCTGGCGGCGGCCCTCCGGGGTGGCGTACCAGCCGGCCTCGTCAGTCGATTTGCGCGCCATACTTCCTCCTCTCTGCGGCGTTCATTTCGTAAGCGGTCACGGTGCGGAGCAGCTTCCGGCGAACGGTGAACACGACAACCAAGTAACGCTGGGACGCCGTCTTGCCGTGGATGGTCACGTGCGGGCGGCCCGCGGCGTCCTCGACCTCATAAGGCGAAACCGCGTGGAGCATGATGTGGCCCACGTTGGCGGCATCCCAATCGAAGCCCTCGATTTCGGCAGCCACATGGGCAGTATATACGGTTGGTGTATATACAGTCAACGGACGCGGCAGGCTGAGAGCCCAATGTCACTCACTGCGGAAGTGGCCGGGGGAGTAGGGGCGAGCCTCACCTCCTGGCCGCCTTGAGGGCGGCTTCGACGGTCGCCAGCGGCAGCAGGAGGGAAAGCGGCGCGTCCAGCAGCGGCAGAGCGCCGTAGCTCCCGTACCAGACCGCGGCCGTCGCGTTCTTGGCATCGATGAGCATGGCGACGCCACCCACTTCCGCAGACGCCAGCAGACATCGTCTGCCCGCCGACAGGAGCAGTTGGCCGTCCAGCCCTTGCCCTTGCGCCCTGAGATCCACCGCCAGGCGAGCCAACCGGAAGGCCGGTACATCATGACGCGCCAGGCCGCGGCGGATGAGTTCCGGTGTCCGGGCATACGCAATCGAGGCGGGACTCAGGCTGTAGTAGCCGAGAATCGTCTTGCCGTCCGCGCCGCCGATGGCCAGGAAGGTCTTTGCGCCGCCCATCTCATGGCTCTGACGGGCGTAGCGCTTCAGGAATTCGTTTAGGGCCGTTTCGCCGCAGTCGAAGGCGTCCCGATCGTGTCGTTTGGCGATCGGCTCTTCGTGCCAGGTTTTGACGTTCACTTCCGTTTCGGCAGCGACTTTGCCGCGGCCAACAGCTTCGCGTTTGGCTTGGGAGGGTTCCCCAGCGCGGCCAGAACGCGCAGGCTGTCCCGGCCGGAGAGTTCCAGGCGCTCCGATTCCTCGATCACTACCCTTGCTGCGCTCAAGCTGTGCTGGCGGACGAAGTCCGTCAGGTCGGTCCGCCGCAGTGCCGCCGCCCGCAGAAGAACTGCCTTCTCCTCGGCCGGAATCCGCAGCGACATGCGGTTATTGTCTTCCACGGCGCGTCTGGGCATGACCCGGCTCCTCTCCTCTGTACACATTCAAATAGTACGCGATTCGCTTGGGCCGGGTCAACCCTCTCTTGACTGCGCAGGCGCTACGAGCCGCCGGTGCAGACGGCGGTCTGCATGCCCGGTTGCGCCGCGCTCAGTGCTGTCCCGCGCTGGCGCTCTTCTCGCTGCTTGGGGGGACGATCCCTTTGATCCGCATGTAGGTGGCCATATTGCCGTAGTGTTCGTAGGTATGCGCGAAGTTGACTGCGAGCACCGTGAGCCTCGCGAAATCGAAATTCATCATCTTCGTCATCTGGCTGCCCTTCGCATCCGTCATGCCGGCGTACGCCGTGCTGCAATAGGCAACCGCGTCCTTCAGCGCAGCTACAAGGTCCGCCTTCTTGGTCTTGGTTTTCTCGACGTCGCTAGGGGGTTTGGTTTCGCCGCTAGCCGCTGAGCAGAAGTAGTATTGGGAGTCGGCGATGTGGCCGATCAGTTGGCCGAAAGTCCGGACCTCCGGCGTCGGCTTGAACGCATAGTCCTCTTCGGGCATCTTCTCGGCCCCAGCGATGACCACTCCGCTGAGCATCGTGTAGACGCGCTTTTCGCTGTCGGAAATGGGGTTTGCGGGCGCTGCCGCCGGTGCCTGCGCGAGCGCTGCAACCGGAGCAACAGCAGCCAAAGTGGCGAACAGAAGGCAGAATCTTTTGGTCACGTGGATCTCCTAGGGAATTTCGGTCACACCCTCTTACACACAGCCTAACGCTGTTTGGACCGAAAAGGTTCCGGGAGAATGCGCTCCTCAGCCGAGCAATAACCGCCGGGCTTCGGCGACCAGGAAAAGGGAGCCGGTGATGAAAACGGCGTCGTCGGGGGCGGCTTCGCGGCGGACGATGGCGAGGGCGTCCTGAAGCGCTGGCGCTGTTTCGAGGTGCGCGTGATCGGTCAGCTCGCGGATGGTCTCCGGCCGGAGGGCACGGGCCATTTGCGGGGCGGTAGCGACGACGCGGTCGGCGAGCGGGAACAGGATGGCGCCTATCTCTTCGACGGCTTTGTCTCGCATGGCGCCGTACACGATCCAGACGCGGCGGCCGTCGAAGAAGCGGTTGATGTAGGCGGCCAGGGCGCGGGCACCGGCGGGATTGTGCGCGCCGTCGAGAATGATTTCGGGTGTGGCGGAAACGCGTTCCAGACGCCCCGGCCAGCGTGTTTGTCGAATGCCCTCACGGATCACATCGGCGGGGAAGCCGAGCTGGTGGAGCGCCACCACGGCCGTCACTGCGTTGGCCACCTGGTGCTCCCCGGCGAGCGGGCAATCGACGCGGTACTCGCGCGGCCCCACCAACGTGAAACAACTTCCGCCTGGATAGAGGGCCAGGTCCTCGATGCGCCATTCGGAGGCCCAGACCGGCTGGATGCCGAGGGCGGACGCGGCGGCGGCGAGGGTTTGAGCGGCCTCCGGGCGCTGGGCTGCGAAAACGGCCGGTACGCCGGGCTTCAGGATGCCGGCCTTTTCCTCGGCGATGGCGCTCAATCCGCTGCCGAGGAAGGCTTCGTGGTCGAAGTCGATGGGCGTGATCACCGAAAGGCGCGGCAACACCACGTTGGTGGCGTCGAGGCGGCCGCCCAGGCCGACCTCGATCACCGCGGTCCGCACGCGCGCTTCGCGAAACGCGACGAAGGCCATGGCGGTGACCGTTTCGAAGTAAGTAGGATGCAGGTCGAGTTGGCCCGTGGCGAGCAAGCGCTCGGCCGCCGCGTGAACCTGGTCGAAGGCCGCGGCGAAAACTTCGGGGCTCACCGGGCGGCCCGCAATCGAGATGCGCTCGAAGGGCTCGGCCAGGTGCGGCGAGGTGTAAAGGCCGGTTCTGACTCCGGCCGCGCGCAGTGCGGATTCGATCATGGCGCAGGTGGAACCCTTGCCGTTCGTCCCGGCGACGTGAATGAAATCGCCGGTACGGTGCGGGCTCCCGAGCGCGTCAAGCAGCGCCGACATGCGGTCCAGGCCCAGCTTGGCGGCCTTCACTTCATTGCCGAGCGAGTACAGGAATCCGACCGCTTCCGCGTAGTTCATGATTGGGCGCGCCTGCCCCTCATGAATGCAATTCTACCGGCAGCGACAAGGAGCAAGCAGCCCACGGTGAGCTTGGCTTCGAAACGCCAGATGGACGGCACGCCGTCCGGCGGCACCAGCGAGAAGACGATGGCGGCGGCGGTCACCAGCAATCCGGCGGTGGCGCTGAGACGCAGGCCATGGCGTGCGGCACTCGCGAACAGGTAGAGGAACGGGATGAAATAGGTGACGACGGTCATATCCACCAGCAACTGGTAGCCGGTGCGAAGGTCTTCGCCCAGCAGCATGGCGAGAAGGAAGACGGTGCAGGCAACGGCCTGGCTCAGAAGGGCGACGTGGGGCGTCTTCCAGCGCGGGTGAAGGCGGGCGAAGGCGGCGGGCAGGTAGCGATCGAGTCCGATGGCGAAGGGCACGCGCGCGCTGCCGGCGATCCATGCGCCGAGCTGGCCGGTGATGCCGAACGCGATGAGCACCGCCAGCAACGGGGCTACCAGCGGCAGGCCGAGCCGGGTCCCGGCAGACGCGGCGGCTTGCGTCAGGCCGGAAACGATGTTGACCTGGCCGGGGGTGAGGACCGCCAGAACGGCCAGCGTCCCGGCGATGTAGAACGCCGCGATGGCGAGTCCGCTGATCCAGGCGGCGCGCGGGACGTTGCGCTCCGGGTCGCGGATCTCCCCGCCCATCACGGCGCCGAGCTCGAGGCCGCCGAAGGCGAAGGCGATCTGGGACCAGAAGTTGAGGCGGCCCCAATCCCAACGCGGATGTAGGTGGAGGGGCGTGGCCGGGCCGTGCAGTGCCCAGACAGCGAAGCCAAGGGCGACGACCACCAGGCCCGCGGCATAGGTTGCCAGGCCGCCCGCGTTCTGGGTCCATTTGCCCACGCGCAGACCGATCAGGTTGGTGAGCGTTCCGATCCACAGGACCGCCAGTGACGCGGTCACCATGAACGTTCGATTGTCGGCGAGCCCGGCGTGGCTCGCGCCGAGGCCGTAAACCGCCATGCCGATCCCGGCCAGGAGCAGATTGGGGAAGAAGAACAGGTTGCTGAGCCAGTAGCACCATCCGCAGAGAAAGCCGTGCCAGTCTCCGAAGCTGTTGCGGGTCCAGGCGTAGAGGCCGCCCTCGACGGGAAACCGGGCGGTGAGGCGCGAAACCGCCAGGGCTGAAGGGACGAAGAAGAACACCGCGGCGGCGAGCCACAGGCCGACGGAATCCGGGCCGGCATGAGCCGCGGCGGCGAGCCAGCGAACCCCCACCACGGCCGCGATGTTGAAGAGGACCAGATCGCGCAGGCCGAGTTCGCGGGCCAGGGCGGGCTTGGAATTAGGCGTCACCAAAGCTCATCGTACATGTATACTCGCAGGAAGAGTATGCAGGTGAGGCTCATTTGCGGGCTGATGGCCGCGCTGGCGCTTTGGGCAGAGGACCAGCCTCCCCGATGGGACGCGGCGATGGAGGCGGGCAAGACGGCCTACGAGCAGGGGCGCTATGAAGAGGCCGAGAAGCAATTGCAGGCCGCGTTGCTCGAAGCGGAGAGCTTCGAGAAGAAGGACCCGCGGCTGGCGGCGACGCTCGATCAGCTCATCACGGTCTACCGCACCGAGGGCAAGCCGATGCTGGCGGAGCCGTACTATCACCGGCTGCTGGGCATACAGGAAGGCACCTGGGGGCCCACGGACCCGCGGCTGGTCACGGTCCTGAACGGCTTGGGCACTCTGTACATGGCGAGCCGGCGGTGGGCCGAGGCCGAATCGGTGTACCAGCGGGCGCTGGCGATCCGCGAGAAGGCGCTGGGCGGTGAGCATCCCGACGTCGCGGCCACGCTCGAGAATCTTGCGGCGCTCAATGCCGTGCAGGCGAAGTTCGACAACGCCGAAGCCTATTACATCCGCGCGCTGGGGATACGGGAGCGGTCGCAGGGCATGGAGCACCTGAGCGTCGCCGCAACGCTCGACGGCCTGGCGGGAATGTATCGGGATCAGGGGAAATTCGCGGCGGCAGAGCCGCTCTACCGGCGCGCGCTGGCGATCCGCGAGAAGGCGCTGGGGCCGGATCACAGCGAGCTGGTGCCGAGCCTGGACAACCTGGCGTGGGTCTGTTACGGGCAGCGGAAGTACGCCGAAGCCGAGCCGCTCTACGGGCGGTCGCTGCTGATCTGGGAGAAGGCGGTCGGTCCGGAGCATCCTACCGTGGCGGCCGCGCTCGACGACCTGGCCGGCGTCCTGGTGGCGGAGGAGAAATTCGCCGAGGCCGAGCCGCTCTACGAGCGGGCCGTGCTGATCCGGGAAGAGACCATCCTGTCGAACTACGACAAGCTGGCGTCGGTCTACGTGGGCCAGAAGAAGTACGACCAGGCCGAGCTGGTCTACAAGCGCGCGCTGGAGATCGCGGAGAAGAGCATACGGCCCGACAGCGTCCAGGTGGGGATGGTGCTGGAGCGCTACGCCGAGCTGCTGAAGCTGCTGAACCGCGATGCGGAAGCGGAGCGGCTGCGGGCGCGCCTTCGCAAGATCCGGCCGCGGACAGCGCAAGAGGGGACGGCCGCGCCGGCGCCCGTGCCCGCGGATAACCAAACGAAGCCCTAAGTGGCCCCCCGACAAAGCCGGACCGTCGTTCCGGTCCGTTACACTATGAAGTTGCGCAGACTTTTTGCATCCCGCGAACGTCATTGAGAAGGAGCCGAAGAGTTGATCTTCCGCGAGGTCGAGGACCGCGACTTGATCGCGCGTGCCCGCCGCAAGGACGTCGAGGCTTTCAACCTCCTCGTTTCCCGGTGGGAGAAACGCGTGTTCAATTATCTGTTGCGCCTCGTACGCGGCCGGGAAGACGCTCTCGACTTGAGCCAGGACGTGTTCTTGAAGGCCTATCAGAATCTCGGGAAGCTGGAAGATCCGGAGCGATTCGGCCCGTGGCTGTTTCGCATCGCCCACAATGAGGCGTTCTCCTTTTTCCGGAGCCGGCGGCCGGAGGACGAGCTGCCCGCCGAATCCGCTCCCGCGCCGTCGCGGTTCCGGATGTACGGGGCGGAGCTTTCGATGGCCGTTGCGGGGGCGCTCGACCGCCTCTCCGCCGACCAGCGCGAAACCGTGATTCTGAAGGTCTATGAGGGGTTCAAGTTCGAGGAAATCGCCGAGGCGCTGGATTGTCCGGTGTCGACGGTGAAGTCGAGGCTGTATACGGCGCTCGACCTATTGAAAGAGGCTCTGGCTCCAATCCCATCGCGGGGTGTCGAATGAGCTGCTCGACTTTTGATCTCAAAGACTATCTTTTCGGCGAACTCGGGGAAGCGGAATGCGCCCGGGTTCGCTCCCATGTGGAGAACTGCCGGGTGTGCTCCGGAGAACTGGAGCGGCTCCGGCTGACCGAGGCGGCGCTTCACTCGCTGCGCGAAGAAGAGCCGCCGCGCCGCATCGCCTTCGTTTCGGACAGAGTTTTCGAGCCACGCTGGTGGCAGGTTTGGTGGAATTCGGCCCCGCGGCTGGGGTTTGCCTCGGCCGCGGTACTTTCCATCGCCATCCTGGTGCACGCCTTCGTGCGGCCGGTGGCGGTCCAGCCCCGGCCGGCGGTCGATACCGCCGCGATCGAGGCGAGCGTACGCAAGGAGGCCGCCAGCCGCATCGATAACGCGGTTCAGGCGGCGGTCGCCGAAAGCGAAGCGCGCCAGGCGCGGAAGACCGCGGAGCTGGTGGACGCCACGCGCAAGGATATCGATTTCGAGCGCCGCGCGGATCGCGTGGCATTTGAGGAAACGCTCATGCTGCTGCAGAAGAAGTACAACGGGCTGTTGGTGGCGAACGCAGAATACGGAGGCCGGCAATGAAGCCCATCCTGCTTGCTCTTGCGCTTCTCGCCGCCTTGGTTGCCGCCGACCAGCCAGTGAAGAAGGCCGGATCGAAGACTCCGGCCGCGAAGGTTGCCGTAGCGCCCGCGCTCTCCGCCGCCGAGACGATGCGCGTCTCGCGCCAGACGGTGGCCGGAGTCGAGAAGAGTCTGGACGGCGGCATTCGGGCCATTAACGTCAACGAACCGATCGACCTCCTGGGATTCACGCGGGGCGTGTACCTGCCGGGTTATGGCGTGGTATTCAGCTCGGAAATCAACCTGGTGCTTACGATCATCACTCCTTTCCGGCCGGAGCCGAAAGGCGCCGAGTTGCAGGCACTGAAAGCGAGGAAGCAGCGGCGATTGGCGGTGATGCGCACCTGGATGCACGATGCGCTGGTAGGCGCGGGGGCGGCGCTCGACCGGGTGCCGCCGCAGGAGCGCGTCGTTTTCGCGATGACGCTCTTCTACCAGTCCTTCGAAGATCGCACGGGCATGCCGAGCCAGATCGTCATCGAGGCGCCGCGGCAGGCATTGAGCGACTTCAAGGCCGGCCACATCAGCCGCGAGCAGCTCGACGCCGCAATCCAGACTTGGGAGCTCTAACCGTGCGCCTGGGCGAGATGCTGGTGGCGCGGCAATTGATCGCACCCGAGGACCTCGAGCGCGCGCTCGAAATGCAGAAAGAGCGCGGGGAGAAGATCGGGAAGGTTCTCATCGACCTGGGATTCGTGGCCGCGCGCGACGTGCTCGCCGCGCTTTCCGAGCAGCTTGGGATTCCCGTGGTGACCTTTGACGGCGAGGCTCCGGCGATCCCGGAGGCCGAAGGCCTGGCGCCGCGGTTCATGCGGCAGTGCCGGTTTCTGCCCTACGCGTCGTCGGATTCCACGCTGACCATCGCCATGGCCGACCCGCTCGACTTCGAAACCATTTCGGCGGTACGCGGCTTCACGGGGCTGAAAGTGGAAACGGCGCTGGCGGGCGAGGCGGAGATTCTCGACGCGATCGACCGGTTCTACGGCGAGCGGGAGCAGGAAGCCGAAGCCGAGGCAACCGCCGGGACTCCCGAGGAAGACCTCGAGCAGTTGCGCGACATGGCGAGCGAAGCGCCGGTGATCCGGCTGGTGAACACCATGATTGCGCAGGCGGCCGAAAAGCGGTCGAGTGACATCCACATCGAGCCCTTCGAGAAGGAGTTTCGCGTACGCTACCGCGTGGACGGCGTGCTCTACAACCAGGAGCCGCCGCCGAGGGAGCTGAAGGCGGCCATCATCTCGCGCGTGAAGCTGATGGCCAAGCTCAATATTGCCGAGCGCCGGCTGCCGCAGGACGGCCGCATCAAGATCAAGGTAATGGGCCGCGAGGTGGATTTGCGCGTTTCGACGCTGCCGACGTTGTATGGCGAGAGCGTCGTCATGCGGCTGCTCGACCGCTCGGCAGGAGATTTCTACGACCTGTACCGGCTCGGGTTCGACGAGCACATGCTGAGCCGGATGGAGCACTACACCTCGCTTCCGCACGGCATACTGCTAGTGACGGGGCCGACCGGCAGCGGGAAATCGACGACGCTGTACTCGGCGCTGAAACGCATCAACCAGCCGGACAAGAAGATCATCACCATCGAGGACCCGGTGGAGTATCAGATGGACGGGATCAACCAGATCCACGTCAATCCGCAGATCGGGCTGACGTTCGCCTCGGGGCTGCGGCACATTGTGCGGCAAGACCCCGACGTCATCATGGTGGGCGAGATCCGCGACCGCGAGACGGCCGACGTGGCCATACGGGCCGCGCTCACGGGCCACTTCGTCTATTCCACGCTGCACACCAACGACGCGCCTTCGGCCATCACCCGGCTGGTGGACATGGGCGTAGAGGAATACCTGATCAGCTCGACGGTGGTGGCGGTGCTGGCGCAGCGGCTGGTGCGGCTGATCTGCCCGCTCTGCAAAGAGCAGGCGGGTACGCGGATGGCTCCCGACGGGACCTCGGTGCGCTCCTTCCGCGGCGCGGGCTGCGAGAGCTGTTTCGGCTCGGGGTATAAGGGACGCGTGGGCATTTTCGAGCTGATGGAGTTGAACGACGAACTGCGCGGCCTGATCCTGGCGAAGACCGACGCAGCCACTTTGACCACGGCGGCGCGGCGCCTGGGGATGCGCTCGCTCCGCGAGGACGGGTGGATGAAAGTGGACCAGGGCGTCTCCACGGCCGATGAAGTTCTGCGAGTGACCCAGGAGTTCTGATGGCGACTAGTTACCACTTCCAAGCGGTTGCGCCGGACGGCAAGGTCCGGACCGGCGTGCTGCACGGAGCGACCGAGAAGGCCGTGGCGCGCGAGTTGAGCAGCCAGGGGCTGATCCCGGTCTACGTGGGGCTCGCGCCCAAGAAGAGTTTCGAGCTGAAGCTGCCAACCTTCACCCGCGGCAAGCGGCGCGACGTCATGTTCTTCACGCAGGAGCTTTCCACGTTGTTGAACGCCGGCGTGCCGCTTGACCGCGCTCTTTCGATCACGGGGGAGCTGACCGAACACGCCAGCTTCGGCCTGGTGGTCCACGACGTGCTTCGGATTCTGAAGGGCGGCCGGTCGCTGGCGGACAGCCTGGCCTCGCATCCCGAGTATTTCTCGAAACTGTACATCAACATCGTCCGGGCGGGGGAGGCGAGCGGCGCGCTGGGACCGGTCTTCACGCGCCTGACGGAGTTCGAGCGGACGCGGGACGATCTGCGCGGCTACATCATTTCCGCCATGATCTACCCGGCCCTGCTGATGTTCGTGGGCTGCGCGTCCATCACGATCCTGATGTACTTTGTGGTGCCGCGGTTCGCGCAGATGTTCCAGGATTCGCGGATGAAGATGCCGCTCCCTACCGAAATCATGATCGAGACCAGCGCGCTGGTGAAATCCTACGGGTGGATGGTCCTCCTGGCGCTGGTGGCGGCGTCGGCGGGGCTCTACTCGTATGTGCGCACCGTGGCCGGGCGGCTGTGGTGGGATTCGATCCGGCTGAAGGTGCCGGTGCTGGGGGACGCGCTGAGGAAGGCCGAGACGTCCCGTTTCGCGCGCGCCATGGAGACGCTGGTGACGAACAGCGTTCCCTTGGTACAATCGCTCGGGATTGCCAGTGCGATTCTGAACAACACGAGGATCGCGCGGTCGCTTGAATCGGTCGCGCAGGGGGTCAAGCGCGGAGAAGGTGTCGCCGGCCCGCTCCGGCGGACGGGCGAGTTTCCGGCGCTGGCGAGCCACCTGCTGAGTGTGGGCGAAGAGACCGGACGCCTGGACCAGATGTTCGCGCGCATGGCGGACATTTACGAGGCCGATACGCGCGCGGCAATCCGGCGCTTTACGGCGCTGTTCGAGCCGATGATTATTCTGGTGATGGGGATCTTCGTCGGCGCGCTCATCCTGAGCATATTGCTGGCGATCACGAGCATCAACGAAGTGGCGGTGTAAACATGAGAAAGCGCAGAAAGACGAACCAAGCCGGCGTCACGCTGATCGAGATGCTGGTGGTGGTGACGATCATCGCGCTGTTTGCGGGACTCGTCGGAATGCGGATGTGGAAACAGGCCGACAAGGCCAAGGTGACGGCCGCGCGCGCCCAGATCACTACGCTGATGGCGGCGCTGGCCACATACAAGATGGATACTGGGCAGTTCCCCACCACCGAGCAGGGCCTGGCGGTGCTACGGACGGCGCCGCCCGGGATTTCCAACTGGCAGGGGCCATACCTCGAGCGCGAGCTGCCCAACGATCCGTGGGGCAACGCCTACGTTTACCATTACCCGAGCGAGCAAGGCGATGAGCCGGAGATCATTTCCTACGGCGCGGACGGGCAGCCGGGGGGCGAGGGCATCAACGCCGATATTGTGAGTTGGAAGTCGCAGTGAAGCGGGGAGCCAGGGCAGAATCCGGCGTCACGCTGATCGAGATGACGATCGTCGTGGGGCTCATCGCGCTGATCGCCGGGATCGCGTTTCCCGCGTTCTCGTCGGGCATCGACAGCCTGCGGCTCAACCAGACCGCGCGCGGGGTGGTCAGCTTCTTCAATGAGGCGCTCAACCGGGTGGAGCGGCGCGAGGAGGCTGTCGAGATCGACGTTAACAAGGCGCGGAACACGCTGACCATGCGCTCGGGGCCGCCGCTATTCGAGAAAAAGTACGAGTTGCCGCAGGGCGTCTCGATCGTGAAGATTCTGCCGGAGGCGGAGACGGCCGAAGACGGGACGCGCCAGTTTCTGCTGTCACCGGGCGGAGCGATTCCGCGCGTGGGAATCGAGGTCGCCAACCAGCGTAACGCGCACGCGATCGTGCGGGTAGACCCCATCACGGGCGTACCCCAGGTGGAGCGAATCGGGAAGCCATGAGGCGGCGCGGCTTCACATTGCTCGAGATGCTGGTGGCTACTGCGATCCTGGGGATTGCCGTGGTGGGGTTGATGTCCAATCTCTCGGTCTCGCTGCGGAACGCAGCCCACCTGACCGACTACGACCGTGCCGCGCTGCTGGCGCACGAAAAGATGGACGAGTTGCTGCTCGATCGGGAATTGCCGAAGGTCGCCATTCTCGAAGGCGTTTTCGACCCTTCGCTCACCGGCGGCACGGATGCCGGCTGGAGGGCGCAGCTAACGCCGTTCGAGGTTCCGCCCAAGGCGGGTCCCGGCTCAGAGATTCTGGAGCAGCTCGAATTGCAGGTATGGTGGGGCCCCCAGGGCCATCAGCGGACGCTGGTGCTCGATGGGTACCGGCGAGGCACGCTGCCGAAGGCGGAGAGGGTGCAGCCATGAGGGGCGCGCGAGCGAGGAGTGGCCGTTCCCAGCGCGGCGTGACGTTGATCGAGCTGGTGATTGCAATCTCGCTGCTGAGCATGCTCTCGGTGGCGATGCTGCTGACGCTGCGGGTGGGCCTGAGCGCGATGGACAAGGCGGATGGGAAGCTCCTGGCGAACCGGCGCGTGGCCAGCGTGGAGCGCATCGTACGCAGCCAGATCGAGAACCTGATTCCGGTCTCGGCGGCCTGCGTTCCGGACACGCAGCAGCGGCCGCAGACGATCATGTACTTCGAAGGCCAGCCTCAGTCCATGCGTTTTGTCTCCAGCTATTCGCTCGATGAGGCGGCGCGCGGAATGCCGCGAATCCTGGAATTTCAGGTGATTCCGGGGGAGCGCGGCATGGGCGTGCGGCTGGTTGTCAATGAGCTGGTCTACAGCCCGCAGCTAGCCGGCGCCACCTGCACGGGCACCGAGCGCATTCCGGACACGCGCGAGGTGCTGCCGGCGTTCCGGCCAATCGAGACGGGCCCGAGCTCGTTTGTGCTGGCCGACAAACTGGCCTATTGCCGCCTCAGTTACCGCGATTTCGATCCGAGGGCGGGCGAGCGCTGGCTCGATCAGTGGCCGCAGGACCGATGGCCCACGGCCGTGCGGATCGACATGGCTCCTCTCGCCGCGGATCCGGGACGGCTCCCGCTGATGGGCGTCACCGCGCCGATTCGAGTGAACAGGCAACCCAATGCGACTTATGGCCAGTAAAAGCGGGAGGCCTGTGGCGCGAAAGCGAGGGCGGAGCGGAAGCGCGCTGCTGGCGGTGCTGTGGCTGGTGGCGGCGCTCTCGGCCATTGCCTTCACGGTGGCGAGCACGGTCCGGTCGGAGGTCGGCCGCGTGTCGAATTCCACCGATGGCCTGAAGGCTTATTACCTGGCCACTGGGGCGATCGAGCGGTCCTTGCTCTACCTCGAGTGGGGACGTGCGTACCGGAATCACGACGGAGCCTCGCAGTATTACGATGGCGGTCCGTTGATGCAGTTCCAGTTCCCAGGTGGGCAGGCGGTGGTGGAAGTGATTCCGGAGACATCGAAGCTGGACATCAACAGCGCGCGGCCGGAAGAGCTTTACGGCCTTGCCGTGGCGCTGGGGGCGGGGCCGGAGCAGGCGCAGGAGATCGCGCTGGGAATCGTCGAGTGGCGCAGCCCGCAGGCTGGCTCATCGGCGGGGCTTTCCTTTGGCCCAACTTCAACTTCGTCTTTCCAGCCGCCCCATGCGTCATTCCAAGAGATCGAAGAACTGCTGCTGGTGAAAGGCATGACGCCGGAATTGTTCTATGGCACCTACGAGCGGGATGGGCAGGGCGGCCTGACGCCGCGCCATGGCCTCAAGGACTGCCTTTCGGTCTACGGTGCGGCGGCGGGCCTGGACGTGAACACGGTGGATCCGGCAGTGCTGGCGGCGATCGGAGTCCCTCCCCAGGGCGTATCCGCGATCGTCCAACTGCGGCGGCAGACCCCGATCCTAAGCCAACGGCAGTTGAGTGCGCTGGTGAGTGCGCTGGGCGGGGGCCAGCCCGGGATGAACCGCCTGGGCATCGCCGACGCTTCCATCGTCACCCTGCGCGCCACGGCCCAGGGGCGCTGGCCGGACGGAAGGCTCTCCGACGCGCGCCGGTCGGTTGCGGCGATGGTGAAACTGCTGGACCGGTCCAAGTTCAAGGAGCCGTATCACATCCTGCGCTGGTACGACAACGTGTGGGTGCAATGAGCCTGGACCTTCTGGAACTGCGAAAGCTGCTCGCGATCGGCACCGGCGTGGGCATCGAGATCGAAGACGACTTGCTGCGGGTGTCGGCGGTCCGGGTGCGGCCGAACGGAGCGCGGCTGTTGGGGGCGGCGACGATCGGCGGCTTCCGCGAGAGAACCGCCGCCGGCTGGGGCGCCGTGTACTCGGATTTTCTGAAGCGCACCGGGACGAGCCACCTGGCGGCCACCGTGCTGCTGCCGCGGCGCGACGTCATCGTGAGACTGGTGACGCTGGCCGGCGTAGCGGACCGGGACATCGCCTCGGCCATCCAATTCCAGATCGATTCGCTGCACCCGTTCGCGGAGGATCAGGCGGCTTACGCCTGGACCAAAGTCGGCGGGAGCGGCGCTGTGCTGGTGGCCATCACGCGCAAAGAAACGCTGGAGCGCTACTTCAGCCTGTTTTCGGAAGCGGGCGTCAAGGTGGCCTCGTTCACTTTTTCGGCGGCGGCGTTGTATTCGGCTGCGCGGCTTCTTACGCGGCCGCCGGCGGATGGGTTTCTGGCCCTGGCCCAGGCCGGAGACGGCCTCGAAGCGTACGGCGAAAGCGCAGCCCGGCCGGTGTTCTCCGCGGCATTCGATTGCGAGCGAGAGCGGGCGGTCGAGTTGGCGAGCGCGGAGTTGCGCCTGGAATCGGGCGCGGAGCCGCTCGATGCCGCTGCGCTGCTGCCGATCCCGCTGGGCGCTCCCGCCGATTACGATTTCTCCCGCAACGCACTGGCGTACGCGGCGGCGCTGGCCGGGGCATGCCCCCGGCTGGCGCTGCCCATCAACCTGCTGCCGGCGGAGAGCCGCAGCTCGAACGCGCGCCTGATCTACGTGCCCACCGCGGTGCTGGGGCTGGCGGCGCTAGTGTGCATGGTGGCGCTGGCATCGATCTCGCCGGTCGAGGACCGCGATTACCTTCGGGCGCTCGAGCGCGAAACGGCGCGGCTACAGCCGCTGGCGCGCCAGGCAGGCGAGATCCAACGTTCTATCGAAGCGGCGCGAGCGAAGACGCTGTTGCTCGACGACTTCCGGCGCCAGTCCAAGTCCGGCCTGGACGTCCTGGCGGAAGTGAACAAGCTGCTGGACCCGCCCGCCTTTCTCAGCTCCGTGGACCTGGCGAGGGATTCCATCACGCTGAGCGGGGCGGCCGAACACGCCGAACCACTGCTGAAGCTACTCGACAGTTCGCCGATGTTTCAGGGCTCGGAGTTCACCGTGCCGCTCACGCCCAGCGGCAAGATGCAGGTCTTCCGGATCCGCGCAGCCCGAAAGGGGGTGCGGCAGTGAAGCTCAACCAGCGGGACACGCGCGCCCTGACAATTCTGGGCGTTGCCGCGGTGGCGGCGGTCATCGTCTGGTTCGCCGCGGGCGGCAGCGCGCCCGCCACGGCCGCGAAGGCGGACAGCATCCCCGCCGCCGAAAACCGCCTGGCGCGGCTGCGCCAACAAGCGGCCACAGTGGCCGGCAAGCGGCAGGTGTTGAAGAACGTCTCCGACGAGCTGGCTCAGCGCGAGAAGGGGATCGTCCAGGCCGCGACCGCTGCGCAGGCGCAGGCTCTGCTGCTTGACATCGTGCGCCAGACGGCGCACGCGCAAACACCGCCGGTCGATCTGGGCTCCGTCGAATTTCAACCGGCTTCCAAGCTGGGGGAGTACGGGGAAGTGCGCATCGGCGTTCCCTTCGTCTGCCACATCGAGGAGCTGCTGAACCTGCTCGCCGATTTGGCGAACCGGCCCGAGGCGATCGCCGTTAACGAGGTGCACATCGCGGAGCAGGACGCCAAGCAGAAGACCGTTTCGGTGCGCCTGGTGGTTTCCGGAGTGGTCCCCCTCCGGCTGGTGCCGGAGAGGAAAGGGAGGCCGGCGTTTTGAGAAGGAAGCTGGTGTTGCTCGATCTCGCGCTGGCCGCAATTGTTGCCGTGCTCGCGTTCCAGGTGCGGGACAAGTGGCACGAGGCGAAGAAGCGGTCTCAGGAGATGTTCAGCCAGCCGCTGAAGCAGCTTCCGCCGCCGCCGTACGCGGCCCTGCCGGGAGTCCCCAACGTTACCGCGGCAGCCTACAGCGAGGTGGCCCTGAAATACGTGTTCAGCGCCGATCGGAACCCGACCGTGATTGTGGACCCGCCTAAAGAGAAGCCGATGCCGGCGCTTCCGGTCTTTTACGGCATCATGACGCTGCGCGACGGCGAAACGGCGATCATGAGCGTCAAGGCCGGCGAGCCCAGCCTGGGAGTCCACTTCGGCGACAAGGTGGGCGAGTTCACGCTGGTGTCGGTGACCGACGACGAGGTGACGCTGGAGTGGGACGGCAAGACGGTGGTCAAGAAGATTTCGGAATTAAGGCCACACCGCGACGATAGCCAGGTTGCCGGCAGGAGGGCGCCCGCGGTGCAGCAGCCGCAGCAGCAGAGTGCGCCGCTATCGGCCGAACTGTCCGAAGCGTCTCCCTGGAACGACATCGGAGGCGGTTTTAGGGCGTGCCGCCCTGGTGACAACTCTCCGGCGGGGACGGAGAAGGACGGCTGGAAGAAAGTGTTGGTGCCAACCCCCATGGGCAATGGCTGCCACTGGGAGAGCGTCCATTGAGGCCGGCGGAGCGTTTGGAGCAATTATGAAAATGGTCCTAATCTTCTTTTCGATGGCATTGGCGGGCGCGTTGTGGGCGCAGCGCCCTACGCAGCCGCCGCCCATGGGCGTTCCGATTTGGATGCAGAATTCGCCGAGAGCCAAGCCAACACCACAGCCCACGGCGACGCCGACGCCGGCGCCGGCGGCCGATGCCGGAGCGGCGCAGCCGGCGGCAAGCCCTTCCACCAAGGCGGCTGGCGCAACTCCGGCCGGCGGCGTGGTTCTCAATGTCCAGGGTGCGTCTCTGATCGACATCGTCGACATGCTTGCGCGTCAGCTCAAGATCAACTACATCCTCGATCCGGGCGTGAAGGGTTCGGTAATCATCAATACTTATGGCGAGATGCGCAATGTGGATGCGCGAGCGCTCTTGGAGACCATCCTTCGAATCAATGGCGCCTCGATTGTCCAGGTGGGGGATATTTACCGCATCGTGCCCGTTGCCGACGTGAGCCGCCTTCCCGTGGAGCCACAAGTTGGCGCGAAGACGTTTCCGGACGACGAGCGGATGATGTTGAACCTGGTCTTCCTCAAGTACGCTACCGTCGGCGAATTGTTCAAGCTGCTCCAGCCGTTCGTGGGCGAAGGTGGAACGATGACCGCCTACGAGCCCGCCAACCTGCTGCTGCTCCTGGACAACAGCCGCAATATGAGGCGCACCATGGATCTGATCTCCCTGTTCGATAACGATGCGCTGGCCAGCCAACGCGTCCGCCTCTTCACGGTGAAGGAGAGCCGGCCGAGCGATCTGGCTCACGAAATGGAGACGGTGATGAAGGCTGTCTCACTGGCGGGCAAAGAGAGCCCGGTCAAGTTTCTGCCCATCGATCGCATCAACACGATTGTCGCCATCGCATCCAACCCGGGCGTTTTCGACCAGGTGGAGGTGTGGCTCAAGAAGCTGGACATCGCTCAAAAGTCGACCGCGGGCACGACAAGCAATTACGTCTATCGCGTGGTCTACGGATGCGCCGATAGCCTGGCCTCCGCCATCATGCAGCTTTATGTTGGATACGGCTATGGCGGTGGCATGAGCAGCAGTAGCTGCAGCTTGGGTATGGGGATCGGCGGGCTGACTCCGAATGGGCTCAGCGGCGGCGGGTATGGCGGCGGCGGCTATGGCAATGGGTACGGCGGCGGTGGGATGTACGGTGGCGGCGGGTACGGCGGCGGTGGGATGTACGGTGGAGGCGGTTACGGCGGCGGCGGTTACGGCGGCGGCGGTTACGGCGGCAATGGGTACGGCGGCAATGGGTATGGCGGTGGTGGGATGTACGGTGCGCAAGCTCAGTCCAACCCGATGGCTCAGGCAGCCAAAGCCGGAGGTACGGCGGGGGCGTCCCCGGATCTGACGGGAAGCTATCTGGGGAATGCAACACAGGGGACCAGCGGCGCCAAGGTTCCTCGCGTAATTCCGAATCCTCTTGATAACACGCTCCTGATTCAGGCGACGCCGCAGGACTACCAGGAGATCCTGAAACTGCTCCGCCAGCTCGATGTGCCGCCGCGCCAAGTGCTGGTGGAAGCAAAGATCTACGAGGTGGACCTTACCGGTGCATTTGCGAGCGGGGTGCAGGCCTACCTGCAGAACCAGAATTCCACGAACGCGATCAGCTTTTCCCCCACCGCGACGCTCCAGGCTATTTCGTCGGGCACGAATCTGAGCTTGACCGCGGGCATGTTGGTGGGCGCCAGCCGGCAGTTGGCGGCCGTGCTGACGGCGTCCGAGCAGAGGGGGACGTCCAAGCTCATCTCGGCCCCCAGGTTGATCGCCACCGACAGCATCCCCGCCACGATGAATGTGGGCGACGAGGTTCCGACCCTGAACTCGCAAGCCGCATCCGGCATCACCAACGGGGGCACGTCGCAGATTGTCCAGGGGATTCAGAACGTCCAGACGGGCGTCACGCTGACCGTCCTGGCGCGAGTTACTCCTGCCGGCATCGTTACCCTGGGCATCCAGCAGAACGTGAGCACGCCAATAGCTCCAGCGGCCAGCTCGTCGATCCAGTCGCCGTCCTTCTCGCAGCGCTCCTTTAGCACGCAGGTGACGGTGCAGGATGGCGATACCATCGCGATCGGCGGCATCATCTCGGACTCAAATACGTATTCGACCAGCGGTATCCCGCTGTTGAGCCGGATTCCGTGGTTGGGCGCGGCGTTCGGTAGCAAGTCGATCACCAAGAGCCGGACCGAGATGGTGGTGCTGATGACTCCGCACGTCATTTACGACACCAATCAGATCGTAGAGGCGAGCGAAGAGTTGAAGTCTGGCCTGAATGGGCTACGCCCGCTGATGAAGCAATAGCCCGGCCTCGATGGGCCCGGCCGTGCTTGGGCCACCCAGTCCCCAAAAGCGGGACGCCAGAGTGCGGTGGCAAGCAGGGGTATCGGGCACCGATAGTACTAGAACCATAGTTCCATTGGCCCGCTCGGCGCTCCAGCACAACCGGCGAGCCAGGAAGCGTCCTCTGCGGACCGGCCAAAAAGGCGTCACCCTCCAATGGAAAACTGTTGACTTGCAATGCCCCCCGTGGTCTAATACCTCACTGAAGAGGTGCGGAGTTGACTCTTTGATAAAGGAGGCGGAAGGCGCCGAATCAGGCGTTTTTGGCTTGACAAGGGGGAGCACTGAGAGAATAATAGGGTTTGCACTTAGAAGCTATGGGGTTGTGTTGCGCTTCGTGGCGCATTGGGTATAATCAGCTTGAATTCCGCGAGCGCTTTGGCCAACAAGAACAAAAGAGCACGTGACAAGATCCAGAGCGAAGGCAGGTGGCTAGCCGACCGAATCGCAAACAAGCGTTCCGGCGGGACGCGCTTTCCTGCCCAGTGATCGAGATCACACTACAGAGGCTCAGGTTACAGAGAGACTTCCACCAATTCAAATCGAATTCCACTAAGGAGAAGGAAATGGCAGATTTTCGCAAATGGTTCATGGTGTTGGCCGTGGTTCTCATCGCTGCGGCAACAGCCAGTGCCCAAGTTACTTGCACTCAGAACAGCGACCCGGTTTTTATGCGGCAGCAGGCCATCACCGATTTCGTCGGTGAGGTGTCGCTGACCTGCGTGAACAACAACGCTACGGTCGCCGAGACGGCGCAATTCGTCCTAGCGCTGAACACCACGGTGACGAACGCCCTCGCGGCGAATGCCACCGCCTCCAACCAGACGACAGAGGCGGCCGCCCTCGTGGTGCCGTGCAAAGCCACGGGGTGCGCCGCCACGGAGCCTGGCTACGCGCAGTCGGTCCAGGGGATCTATTTCAGCACTGGCGGCGACGTCAACAACGCGCTGAGGTTCCCGAACGTTATCCTTCCGGCCGGATCGAGCTTCGTAGTCCGGTTCGTCAACGTGCGCGCGGACACGACTGTGCCTTACAACATAATTCTGTCCCCCTCGGGGAATGAGATTGTGTCCTTCCTGTCCGCGAGTTTGGCGTCAGGCAATTCCGTTGTGTTCACCAATCCGACGGTGACCGGTTTCATCGTGGGCTTTGTCGTGCCGGCCGTGAAAGTTAGCGTGACGGATTGCGGCGGAGCCGCCGCCACTGCGGCGATTACTCTGTCGCAATGCCAAACCGGATTCTCGACAGCGTATGGTTTGACCTTCCAGGAGTTGCAGCAGACTGCGTTCAAGACTGCGCCGGACGAGGTCGGCCTCGGCCCACTCACTCCGACCACTGGCCCAGTGATCTGCGAAGGGACCGCTGCGACGTGCGGGTCCGCGGCAGCAGCCACGGTGTCCAACGGCGTGCAACTGACGGCGGCATGGACGGTTCCCGCTGCGCTGGTCGGGAATGTCCACATCTGGGTAACCTCTAACTTTACCGATTCCAGTGGCGCCGTGATTGCCGGTATTGATAGCAACGTGAAGGTGGGCAAACTGACTACGGCCCCCGCGTCCTGCCCCAATTCCAAGGACGATCCGGTCTGGGTGGAACTCGCCGATGCGGCGACAGAGACCGCAGTTTGGGACATCACCACCTCCGACCTGGGCAACCTGGACTTCCTGACTTTCGGTTGGGCGGTTTCGTATGTTGCGAACACCGTGCCGACCGGCACTGCCGGCGGCATCACTCTCCAGGCCGGGCTGGGTCCATGGGCGACTTTCACCCAGGGTCAGGCTCCGGTCGCGCTGTCTCTTACGAATCCTCAGGCAGAGGTTGTGCGCTTCACGGCGCCGCCTGCCTTCCCCAACGTGGCCATCACGATTCAACCCTGCGTGACGAACCTGCTGTTCCCGTACGTCACCAACGTGGTGGGCTATGATACCGGTATCGAGATCGCGAATACCTCGATGGATCCGTTCTCGACCCCGACCCAGACCGGTACTTGCACGCTGGTTCTGTACGGCTCTGCCTCCGCGCAGAATATCGCCGGAGCCGGCACAAAGCCGGCGGCGACCACGTCCGTCGCCATGACGGATGCAGTCGCGCCTGGTCAGGTTTTCGCCGACACACTCGAGAACATCTTCGCCTTGAAGGGAACCTCGGGTCTGACCACGGAGAGCGGCTACGTCATCGCAACCTGCAACTTCCAGTTCGCCCACGGGTTCGCTTACATCGTGAGCCCGACGGGTGCGCCGCAGGGCTACCTGGCGCTGGTGATGGGCGGCTCCCTGAGCACGGCCCTTCCGCGCCTGGCGGAGACCGCCGACGGCTATCCGGATACGGACGAGATGCTGACTCAGTAACTCGTTCTGTTAGTTAGTCAAGGGAGGGGAAGCAATTCCCCTCCCTTTTTTCTTTGGTACGAACCGCCGTGATGGCGGAAGTTACTCTGCGACCGGGCGCACCACTCCCTTGCTGCTCTGTGGTGGCTGAAACAGGCCGTTAGAGCCTGGCGGCGAGCTTGTTGAGACCGTCGATGAAGGCCTTGGCACTGGCCTCAATCACGTCGGTCGAAGCGCCACGGCCCATCACCTTGCGGTCTCCCTCCTCGACGTGGACCGTTACCTCTCCCATCGCCTCGGTGCCGCTGGTGGTGGCGCGGATCTCATAGCGCGCGAGCCGGGCGGAAACCTGGGCCGCCTGGCAGATGGCCTTGCACACGGCGTCCACCGGCCCGTCGCCGATGGCGGCGCCCTGCTTGAGCTCGTCCTTCACCCTCAGCCGCACGGTGGCCGTGGGAATCGCGGAGGTGCCGCTCGATACCTGCAGGTAGTCGAGATGGAACGTGTCGGGAACGGGATGAAGCTCGTCGTGGAGGATGGCGATAAGGTCCTCGTCGAAGACCTCCTGCTTCTTGTCCGCGACAGCGAGAAAACGCTCGTAGGTCTGGTCGAGCTCGTTCTGCGAGAGCCCATAGCCGAGCTTTTCCAGACGATCGCGGAGGCCGTGGCGGCCCGTGCGCGCGGTCAACACCACGCGGCTCTCCGAGAAGCCGACGTCTTCGGGACGAAGGATCTCGTAGGTCTCGCGCTTCTTCAAGAAGCCATCCACGTGGATGCCGGAGCTGTGCGCGAAGGCGTTGCCGCCGATGACCGCTTTGTTGGCGGGCACGGCCATGCCGAGCATGTCGGCGACCAGGCGGCTGGTGCGGTAAAACTCCCGTGCCTCGATGCCGGTTTCAAATCCAAAGTAGTCGGCGCGCGTGCGGATGGCCATCACCACTTCCTCAAGGGCCGCATTTCCGGCGCGTTCGCCGATCCCGTTGATGGTGCCTTCCACCTGGCGCGCGCCGTTCAGGACTCCGGCGAGCGCATTGGCCACCGCCAGACCCAGATCGTCATGGCAATGCACGCTGATGACCGCGCGGCCGATGTTCGGCACCTTCTCGCGAATGGAGCGGATCAAGGCGCCGAACTGCTCCGGCACGGCGTAACCGGTGGTGTCCGGGATGTTGACCACCGTGGCGCCGGCGTCGATGGCGGTCTCGAGCATTTGGAAGAGATAGGTGGGATCGGCACGGCCGGCGTCCTCGGCGTAAAACTCGACGTCGTCGGCGTAGCTCCGGGCGAGCTTGACGGCATCGGATGCCATCCGGAGGATGCAGGCCCGCTTCTCCTCGAGCGTCTTTCCGTACTTCTCGTCGCGGAACTTCCCCATCACGTGAATGTCGGAGACGCCGATGCCGGTGTGGATCCGCGGCTTGCGGGCCTTCGCAAGCGCCTTGCCGCAGGCGTCGATATCGCTTGCCACGGCGCGCGAGAGGGCGCAGACGGTGGGGCCCTCGATCTCCTGAGAGATCGTCTCGACGGCCTGGAAATCGTCGGGCGAGGATGCCGGATAACCGGCTTCGATGACGTCCACGTTCAGCCGCGCCAACTGGCGGGCCAAGGTCAGTTTCTCCCTGCTGCCCAGGCGCGTTCCAGCCGCCTGCTCTCCGTCTCTCAAAGTAGTGTCGAAGACCGCAACTCTTTCGGACATTGCAACTCCTGTATGTTCTTTCGAGTGTACGACGGCGGCGAGGCTTTGTGCAGGCGCTTGTGACACCATGGGGAGAGCGATGCCGTCATCCAAAGACCCAGGCCAGCGCCTCACCGAGTTGCGAAACGGGCTGCTGAAGCTGCACACGATCCTGCTCCATTCGGAGCGAGCGCTCTATGAACGCGACGTTCAGCCGATCCGATCGAGCGGCCAGTTTCTGGACCTGCTTCTCAACGATCCGGCTTTCGCGTGGCTGCGCGTGCTTTCGCAGCTCGTCGTGCTGATTGACGAGACCCTGGAGGCTGAGAACGCTCCCGTCCCCGCCGACGCCGACCGGCTGGTGCGCCAGGCTCGCGAGTTGCTTTCGCCCTGCGATGCGACCGGGATTTTCGAGAAGGCTTATCTTGAGGCCCTGCAACGCGATCCCGAAGTGATCCTGGCGCACGCCGCCGCGGTGGAGCTGTTCCGCCAGATCGAATAGGGCCAGCACGGGTACAATGGCGAGAGGCCCCATGAAGATCCTCGCCTTCCACGCGCATCCCGACGACGCCGAGGCTCTGGCGGGTGGCACCCTGGCGCTGCTGGCCGAGCAGGGCCACGAGGTCGCCATCGCCACCATGACGCCGGGAGACTGCGGGTCGGGCGAGCACGCTCCGGAGCAGATTGCAGCCATACGCCGGCGCGAGGCCGCTACCGCGGCAGCGCTGGTCAACGCCAAGTACATCTGCGCGGAGTTTCGCGATCTGGCGATATTCAACGACGAGCCATCGCGCCGCCGCGTGGCCGAGATTCTGCGCCGCACACGGCCGGACGTGGTGTTGGCGGCGTCGCCGCAGGATTCGCAATGCGATCATCGGGCGGCCGGCAACCTGGTCGTGGACTCCCTGTACGCCGCGGCGCTGCCGAACTATCGCACGGGCGCGCCCGGCGCCGCCTCCGCGCTCCCCAAGATTCCGAACCTGTACTTTATGGACCCGCCGGGAGGCGTGGACCGGGAGGGCTGCCCCGTCGTGCCCGATTTTGTGGTGGACATCGGGCTGGCCTTTTCGCGCAAGCAGCGGATGCTAGCCCAGCATCGCAGCCAGCGGGAGTGGCTTTCGCAGTTTCTGGGAGTCGACGACACGCTGGCGCGCATGGAACGCTGGGCTCGGCAGACAGGCGCGCTCGCGGGCGTAGACTTTGGAGAAGGGTTCCGCCGGTGCCGCGGCCAGGGCTATCCACAAGAGCCGTTGCTCGAGGAGTTGCTGGGCGGCGGAGACGCGGTCCGCGCGGTGGTGGGGCGATGAGCGATTCGGCTTACGTCCACGGTTACTCGAATCGAGAGAGCGCGCGGCTCTCGGACCAGGCCACCACCCTCAGCGGCCTGCTCCATCACGACACGCGCTACCCGGGCGGCAGCCGCGTGCTTGAATGCGGATGCGGCGTCGGTGCGCAGACGGTGTTTCTGGCCGCGTCGAGCCCGGAAGCGCACATCGTCTCGATGGATCTCTCGCCGGCGTCTCTGCGGCAGGCCAGGAGCCAGACCGAGGCCGCAGGCCACCGCAACGTCGTCTTCCTGGCCGGCGACGTCTTCCATCTGCCCTTTCCGGAGGAAAGCTTCGATCGCGTATTCGTCTGCTTCGTGCTGGAGCACCTGGCGGAGCCGGTTTGCGCCCTGCGCGCCCTCCTGCGGCTGCTGCGGCCGGGAGGCGAAATCACCGTGATCGAGGGCGACCACGGGTCGTGGTACTGCCATCCGCACACGCCGGAGGCGTCGCGCACGGTGGAGTGCCTGATCGAGGCGCAGGCGCGGCTGGGCGGCGACGCGCTGATCGGCCGGCGGCTCTATCCTCTGCTGATCGAGGCGGGCTTCCGCGACGTGCAGGTGAGCCCGCGGATGGTCTACGTGGATGCCAGCCGTCCCGAGCTTGTCGAGGGCTTCTCGAAGAACACGTTCATCTCGATGGTGGAAGGGGTTCGCGATCAGGCGCTGGCATGGGGCCTCATCGACGAGGCCGCCTGGGACAAGGGGATCGCGGACATGTACCGCGCCACGGAACCCGGCGGCACCTTCTGCTACACGTTCTTCAAAGCGGTGGGCCGGACTGGCGGCCCGTACACTCAGCCCTGAGCCTTCGCACGCTGGGCCGCACGCCGCGCGATTTCTGCGGGCGCAACATCTTCTATGTGCGTGCCGATCCACCAGACGTTGCCGGCCGAATCGCGGACGCCCGCGTTGCGGTCGCCGTAGAACTGGTCGGCGGGCTCCATGAGCGATGTGCCACCTGCCCTGATGGCGCGCTGGTACGCGGCGTCCGTATCGGCGACGTAGAGATAGATGGAACCCGGCCTGGGTTCGAGCTGGCCAACCGGTTCGCCCAGCATGATGGGCGAATCGCCGATCTTCACTTCGGCGTGCATGACGGTACCATCCGGCCGCGTCGCGCGCTCGCCCATCTCTTTCGCGTCGAAAGTCTTCTCGAGAAACTCGATGACCTTGGCCACGCCGGAAACAACGATATACGGCGTAGCGGTATGGTAGCCTTCAGGAACAGGTTTCACTGACACGGTGACGCATCCCCCTGGCCATCACTGTAGCGCGATGGGAGCGCGGCAGGCAATGCAAATTCGAAGGTACGGAGAATCGGGTCCGCTGGTCATCGTGCTGCACGGCGGGCCTGGAGCGCCGGGGTATATGGCTCCTGTGGCGCGCGGGCTGGCGGACCGGTTCCGGGTGATCGAGCCGTTCCAGCGGCCGAGCGGCGGCGAACCGCTGACCGTGGCGCGGCACCTGGAGGACCTGCGGGAGTTGGTAGCGTCGCTGGGCGCGGTGGCAAGGCCGGCGCTGGTAGGATCGTCCTGGGGCGCAATGCTGGCGCTGGCGTTTGCGGCTAAGCATCCCGACCTGGCCGGGCCGCTGGCGCTGGTCGGCTGCGGCACGTTCGACCTGGACGCGCGGGCGCGCATGCAGGAGACCCTCGAAGCACGCATGGACGACGAAGTGCGGCGAAGGCTGGCCTCACTGCCAGGTGAGCACCGAGACCCGGACGAGCGGCTGCGGGCCGAGGCGAAGCTGATCCTGCCGCTGTACTCCTACGAGCTTGTGAGCGAGGATCTGGAACTCGGGGACGTCGATGCGCGGGCGAACCTGGAAACGTGGGACGACATGGTGCGCCTACAGCAGGAGGGCGTGTATCCCGCCGCGTTCGCGGCGATCCGCGCGCCGGCGATCATGCTGCACGGGGCCGCCGACCCTCATCCGGGGCGCATGATCCTGGCCAGCCTCACGCCGCACGTCCCGCAGTTGGAATACCGCGAATGGGAACACTGCGGACATTATCCCTGGCTCGAAAAAACGGTGCGCGCAGAGTTTTTCGCCTGCCTGAGCGCGTGGCTCGCCGAACGGCTTGCGGCCGTGTAACCGTCCGGCTCGAACCGACGTCGCATAAGTGTCGTTGCCAGACTTGATACCCTGCGAAAGGAGCCTGATCGTTGTCCCTATCGATATCCAGGAGGCAGTTTCTCGAAGCCGCAGCCGCTGGCGCCGCGGGCGCGCGTTTGCTGGCGGGCGCGGAGACCATGCCCACCCGCATGCTGGGAGCCACTGGAGTGCGGGTCTCGATTCTCACGCTCGGGGCGGGGAGCCGGTTTCTCGGAATGAAGCGCGAGCAATCCATCGCGATGCTCCATCGCGCATTGGACCTCGGTGTTGGCTACATCGACACGGGCGAGAACTACGGCGGCGGCGAAAGCGAGACGCGCATCGGCGAGGTCATTGGCGCACGGCGGAGCGAGGCGTTCATCGCCACTAAGCTCAGCCAGCGCGACAGCGACGGCGCTTTGCGCGCGATGGAGGGAAGCCTGAAGCGTCTGCGGACCGATCGCGTGGATCTGGTACACATCCATCACCTCGATGGCGCTGCCGATCTCGCCCGGATCAGTGCGAAGGGCGGGGCGTACGAAGCTTTGCTCAAGATCCGCGATCAGAAGATGGCGCGCTTCATCGGGATCACGTCTCACACCGACCCGGAGACGCTGCGAGCGGCGATCGAGCGGCACGATTTCGACTGCACCATGATGGCGCTCAACGCCGGCCAGCGCGGGGGCGCGCAGACGGGCATGCACGCCAGTTTCGAGACGACGGCTCTTCCGGCGGCTACGCGGAAGAACATGGGCGTTATCGCGATGAAGGTTTTCGCGCAAGACGAGCTGGCGGGAGAAGCTCCGGCGGAGAAGCTGATCTACTATTGCCTGTCGCTGCCGGTGGCGAGTGCCGTGATCGGCATGCCTACGCTCCAAGCCCTGGAGCAGAATGTGGACCTGGTTCGGAAGTTCCGGCCTTTGCCGCGGGAGGAGATGGACCGGCTGGCGGGAGAGCTATCGAGGAAGAAGAAAGCGGCGCTCGATACGTTCTTCGAGCGCCACGTGGATGCGTGAGTGAGGAGGACCGGCCGGCTTGCGCAAGCCGGTCCCCGAAACGGCCTAACCGCGGACGGCGCGCATCATCGCACGGAGCACGAGGGAGCGCAGCGCCTCGTGATGGCTGCTCTGCGCCGGCGTAAGCTGCCACGGCACCTTGGCGCCTTCGGCGGCGATTTCATCGAAGCTGGCCTTCCCCGATTCGATCTTCTTGCCGAGATCGGACTTCCAGGACTCGTAACGAGCCTGAATGGCCTTCTCGAGTTCGCCGTCTTCGGCGACCACAACGGCTGTGCGCAACCCCCAGGCGATCGCGTCCATGCCGAGGATGTGGGCGTGAATCAGGTCGATCGGCGCGAAGCTCGAGCGGTAGCGGTGCGCGTCGAAATTGAACACGCCGCTTCCCAGGCCGCCGGCCTTGAGCACCGGGTGCATGATCTCGAACGCGATTAAGGGATCGCCCAGGAAGCGGTCGGTGTCCCAGCCGTTCCCAAACGTGCCCTCGTTCACATCGACGCCGCCAACCATGCCGTGTTCCTGCGCCACGGTGAGCTCGTGCATCACCGTGAAGCCGGCGAGTTGCGCGTGGTTCGTCTCGATATTGAGCTTGAAGTCCTTGTCCAGGCCGGACCCAACCAGGAAGGCGACAACCACCAGGGCCGAGTGGTCGTACTGGAACGTGCTCGGCTCGTGGGGCTTCGGCTCGATGAGGAACTGACCGGTGAAGCCGATCTTCTTCGCGTAGTCGACCGCCATGTGGAGGAAGCTCGCCAGGTGCTTCTGCTCCGCACCCAACATGGTGGCGAGCAGGTGGTTGTAGCCTTCACGGCCGCCCCAAAACACGTGGTTCTTCGCGCCCAGCCGCTTGCCGACTTCGAGCATCTTCTTGGTCTGGCCCCAGGCATGAGCGTACACGCCGGCCTGGTTAGCCGTCGAGGCGCCCTCGCGATAGAGCGGTAGCGAGAACAGGTTCTGAGTGGTCCAGCCGCACTCGATTCCGCTGAGCTTCTGGAGCTTCTCCATGATCGGTAGGACCTTGTCCAGGTTCTCGAGGAACTCCGGAAGGCTGCCGGACTTCGGCAGGCAATCGAAGTCGTGCCAGCACCAGTTGCGGATGCCCAACAGGTAGAGCATGTAGAAAAATGCCTGGAGCTTGCGCTCGGTGTTCTGCAGCGTGCCGCTTCCGTCATCCCACGGCTGGATCGCAGTGCCGGGGCCGAACATGTCGGCGAGCGGGTTATCGAAATGCCACTTGGCGCCCGCAAACGGCAGGTGCTCCGCCATGGTCTTGCTGTGGATTGTCTCGGTGGCGTTGTAGCAGCCGAAGCTCAGGGGGTTCTTGCTGCCGATTCCGCCGAAGGCGATGGGTTGGGATACTTCGGGGAATGGATCCTGCGCCAGTCCGAAGTCCTTATAGGTGAGGCCCTTTGTTAGTGACATGCACGTCCTTTCGTATCTAGAAGACTCGTGGGGCGACTCGATCGCGCACAGCGCTGGTGCACCGTATCCGGCCCTCCAGCGCACGTCTCTCTTGCCGGGACCGGCCTCGAACCCGAGCGCTCGCGGCCGATGGCCGCGTTCACGGTGGGGTTTCGCTCCTCATTAGATATTAGTACGTATCTCGCCGTAATAGGGGACGGGCGCCGGGGGAGAGCGGCAGGGGCACGCCGCCCGCCTTCAGGACAGGCCGGAGTTGCGTTCCGCCGCCGGCGCACATGTGCGCATCGCGATAAGCTGTTAGGCAATGAGACCGCTTCTTCCGTTCGTAATGCCCCTGCTGATGGTGTCCGCGGTGGCCGCCCAGACTCCTGCGGTTCCCGATGCGTGGGCGCCGGCGCTGACCCGCCTCGAAGCTGTCACTCAACTGGCGCTTCCGGAATGGCGCAGCCACGCGGATGTCGCGCATCCCGAAGATGCGGCCCTCGACGATTCCGCCTGGGAGATCGTGATGACCGGCGTCCGCTGGAATGGCCCGCGCGTGCTACGCCAGTGGGTGGAGATCCCAGAGAAGGTGGGTGGCTACGCGATTCGCGGCGCGCGCGTGAAGCTGGACCTGAACGTCGGGAGCGACGAGGCCGAGATGCTGACGGTGTTCTCGAACGGGTCGATTGTGGCGCGGACCGACGGGGACATGCAGCAGCCGATCGTGCTAACCGAGGCGGCCGTGCCCGGCCAGAGGTTCCTGATTGCCGTGCGCGTGGATGCGAATGACGTCAAGACGTGGATCGAGCGCGCGGCGCTGACGATCGAGCCGCCGCCGGGCCGTCCCGATCCCGGCCTGCTGCGAATGGAGATCCTCTCGGCGATTCCGCTGGTGGCGCCGGGTGACGGGACTCTCGCCGCAGCGGTGAACGCCATTGACGCCGGCGCGCTCGACCGCGGCGACCAGGAGGCCTTCGACGGCTCGCTCGTGCGGGCGCAGGCGAAGCTCGAATCCCTAAATCCCACGCTGAAGCGGCTCACCGTCATCGCGACCGGCAATTCCCATATCGACATGGCATGGCTGTGGCCGTGGACGGAGACCGTCGAAGTGGTGCGCAACACGTTTCGCAGTGCGCTGGACCTGATGCGCGAGTACCCGGACTTCACCTTCAGCGCGAGCACGGCGCAGGCCTATGTGTGGATGGAAGAGAAATATCCGGGCCTGTTCCGCGAGATTCAGCAGCGCGTGAAGGAGGGCCGCTGGGAGATCGTCGGCGGGATGTGGGTGGAACCGGACCTCAACCTGCCCAGCGGAGAATCGCTGGTGCGGCAGGTGATGCTGGGCAAGCGTTACTTCCAGCAGAAATTCGGCGTGGACGTGAAGGTCGGCTGGAACCCGGATTCGTTCGGCTACAACTGGCAGTTGCCGCAGATTTACAAGAAGTGCGGGATGGACTATTTCGTAACGCAGAAGATCTACTGGAACGACACCACGAAGATTCCGCACAAACTGTTCTGGTGGGAAGCGCCCGACGGCAGCCGCATCCTGACTTACTTCCCGCACGACTACGGCAACAGCATGGACCCGGTCAGGATGACGAACGACCTGGCGGCGTACGCGCCGGCGCTGGGCGGCGAGATGATGCACCTATACGGCGTGGGCGATCACGGCGGAGGGCCCACGCGAACGATGCTCGATATGGCGCTGCGGCTCCAGGCGCCGGGCACGGTGTTCCCCACGCTGAAGTTCGGCACGGCGGCCGGCTTCTTCAGCGACATCGAGAAGAAGCTGCCCAGCCTGAACGTTCCGGTGTGGCGCGACGAGCTGTATCTGGAATTTCATCGCGGCGTGCAGACCACGCAGGCGGAGACCAAGAAGCGCATTCGCCGAACTGAAGAGCTGCTGCTGAATGCGGAGAAGTTTTCGTCGCTGGCGGGCACGGCCGCGCCTCTCGATCAGGCCTGGAAGCGGCTGCTGTTCGACCAATTCCACGACATCATGCCCGGCTCGGGCATCGCGCAGAATTACGAGGACGCGAGGCTGAACCTGGAAGACGTCGGGCGGATGGGCGGCGAGGCGCTCAACGGCGCGCTGGAGAACATCGCGGAGCGCGTGGACACGAGTAGCGTGGGCGGCGACCCCGTGGTGGTCTTTAATCCCATGGCTTGGCCCCGCACCGATATTGTCGAGGTCCAGTTGCCCCCCAGCGCCGGGCACGACGGCTTCGTCCTGGACGCGGCTGGCAAAGCCTCCGTCGCCCAGGTCCTGCCCGGCGGGCGTCGCCTCGTACTGGTCTCCGTGCCGGCGCTCGGGTACGCGACGCTCCACCTGATACCTGAAGTCTACGCGGCGCAGCGGCCCGCCCTCCACGCCACCGCCGACACCCTCGAGAACGAATCCCTCCGCGTCAAAATCGATCCCAAGACCGGCTGCATGATCAGCCTGTTCGACAAGCGCAGCGGCACCGAAGCGCTCGCGCCGGGCGCTTGCGGCAACCTGCTCCAGACCTTCGTCGACAAGCCCAAGCAGTGGGACGCCTGGAACATCGACGCCGATTTCGAGAAGCAGCACTGGGACCTGAACCAGGCGGACGAAGTGAAGCTTATCGAGAGTGGCCCGCTGCGCGCCGTCATCCGGGTGAAGAACCATTACCAGAATTCGACCTTCGTTCGCGACATCACGTTGTACGCGGGCGTGCCGCGGGTCGACGTGAAGATGCAAGCGGAGTGGCACGAGAAGCACATCCTGCTGAAGGTGGCGTTCCCGCTCAGCGCAACGAATGACAAGGCCACGTTCGAGATTCCTTACGGCTCCATCGAGCGGCCGACCACGCGGCGCACGCCCGCCGAGCAGGCGAAGTTCGAAGTCCCCGCGCTGCAGTGGGCCGACCTTTCCGACGCCTCACACGGGTTCAGCCTTCTGAACGACTGCAAGTACGGATACGATGCCAAAGGCAATGTGCTGCGGCTTTCGCTGCTGCGGTCGCCGGAATGGCCCGATCCGCACGCCGACGAGGGTCATCACGAATTCACCTACTCGCTTTATCCGCACGGCGGCGGCTGGCGTGAGGCGGAAACGGTCCGCCGGGGCTTCGAGCTGAACTACCCGCTGCTGACGGTCGCGGCGGCGAGCCACCCTGGCGCGCTCGCGGCGGAGCATTCCTTTCTCGAAGCCGCTGAAGACAACGTCGTGGTGACGGCGGTCAAGAGGGCCGAGGATGACGACGGGCTGGTGATTCGGTTCTACGAATGGGCGGGCAAGAAGGGCGACATCCACCTGCGGCTTCCCGCCAAGGCCATCGGCGTGGAAGAAACGGACCTCATGGAGAGGCCGCTTCACGCGGTGCAGCTCGACGCGGGTGGGACCGGAGTGGCGGTTCCCACCGGGGCTTACGAGATCAAGACGCTGAAGGTAACCTTCGCGAAAGGAAACTGAAGATGAGAGCCGGGAGACTGATCGCCATGATTTGTACGATCGGCGCCGTCGCCGTGGCCGCGCCCCCAGTGGATCTGATCCAGAACGTGGCCGCGCGCCAGAACATCACGCTCAACGGGCCGTGGCGGACCCTCGTGGACCCGTACGACAACGGCTACTTCGACTATCGGCACGAGCCGCTGCCGGGCGGCGGTTGGGCCGCCAACAGGAAGCCGCAGTCGAAAAGCGAGCACGTCGAATACGATTTCGATACGTCGCCCCAGCTCGAGGTGCCCGGCGATTGGAACACGCAGCGGCCCGAGCTGTTTCTCTACGAGGGCACCCTTTGGTACAAGCACGACTTCGACTATCGACTGCGCCCCGGCCGTCGTCTCTTCGTGTGGTTTGGCGCGGCCAATTACGACGCGATCGTCTTTCTGAACGGCAAGCTGCTTGGCGAGCACGTAGGCGGTTTTACTCCCTTCCAGTTCGAGATCACTGGCCTCGTGAAAGAGAAAGGGAATTTCCTCATCGTCAGAGTGGACGACACGCGCCATCGCGAGGGCGTGCCCACGGTGAACACCGACTGGTGGAACTATGGAGGGCTCACGCGCCAGGTGCGATTGGTGGACCTGCCGGAGACCTTCGTCTCGGACTATTTCGTGCAGCTTGAAAAGGGCTCGCGGAGCCGGATCGCCGGCTGGGTGCGGCTCGACGGACCGCACAAGGAACAGAACGTCACGGTGAAGATTCCCGAGGCCGGCGTGGATACTAGCGTTCAGACGGATGCGAGCGGCTATGCGCGGATCGCCTTCGACGCCAAGCTTGCTCTGTGGTCGCCGGAGAATCCGAAGCTCTACGACGTTTCCATCGAGGCCGAATCGGACCAGGTCAAGGACCGCATCGGATTTCGCTCTATCGAGACCTCAGGGCGGCAGATTCTGCTGAACGGCAAGCCGATCTTCCTTCGCGGCGCTTCAATCCATTCCGAGGCGCCCATCCGCACGGGGCGAGTGTTCGACGAGGCGGAAGCGCGCACTCTGCTCGGCTGGGCCAAAGAGCTGGGCTGCAACTTCGTCCGCCTGGCGCATTATCCGCACGATGAGGCGATGACGCGGATGGCGGATGAGATGGGCCTGCTGGTGTGGTCGGAGATTCCGGTCTACTGGACCATCGAGTGGGAGAACCCAGTGACCTTCGACAACGCCCAGCACCAGTTGGAGGAGATGATCGCGCGGGATAAGAACCGGGCTTCCGTGATTTTGTGGTCGGTGGGGAACGAGACGCCTCGGGTGGATGCGCGGTTGAAGTTCATGAGCGCGCTGGCTGAGCGGGCGCGTGAGCTCGACCCCACCCGGCTGATCACGGCGGCGCTCGAGATCCATTACCTCGGCGGGACCATGATGGTGGACGACCCGCTGGGCGAGCACCTCGACGTGGTCGCTTGCAACGAGTATCTGGGCTGGTACGTTGGCGCTCCGGACAGGCCGGACCAGGCCGAGTGGAAGACCACTTACAACAAGCCGTTCGTGTTCAGCGAATTCGGCGCCGCGGCGCTGGAGGGTCTGCACGGCGACGACATGACGGCCTGGACCGAGGAGTTTCAGGCGAACGTGTACCGCCATCAGGTCGCGATGTTCAAGCGAATTCCGTTTCTCACTGGCACAACGGCTTGGATCCTGATGGACTTCCGTTCGCCGCGCCGCGCGCTGCCGGGCATTCAGGATTTCTTCAACCGCAAAGGCCTGGTCTCCGACCGCGGCAACAAGAAGCTGGCGTTCTGGGTACTGCGGGATTACTACAACGCCGTGCAGCCGCCGGGCAAGTAGCGTGCCTGCGTTTTGCAGCATAATGCATTTGGTGGCATAATTGACCGCAGGAGGCGCCATGCCGCTGATTCAGGTGAGAGACGTTCCCGAGCACATCTACCGCCTGCTAGCGGAGCAGGCCGGCCGGGAGCGCCGCAGCCTCGCTCAGCAGGCGATCGCCGTGCTGGCTCGAGGGCTCGATGTGGATGTGGATGCCAGGGCGCGCCGCCGGGCGCTCCTTGGGGCCCTTCGTTCCAACCCCCCGGTCCACACCGGCAAGCTCAGCGATCCGGCTAAGCTGATTCGCAAGGATCGGCGGCGGTGAAGGTTATTCTGGACGCCAGCGCGGCTATCGAAGTCGTGCTCGGGCGCGGCCAGGCTGAGCGGCTGGCAGGAATCCTCGCCGAGGCGGATGTGGTGCTGGCGCCCGAGCTGTTCGTGCCGGAGGTTGTGAACACGATCTGGAAGTACCATCACTTCGAGCGCCTGAGCCTCGGTGCCTGCGACCGCGCCATCGAGGCCGCGCTCGGTTTGGTGGACAGTCTGGTTTCGTCAAAGGAAACATACGGAGAGGCGTTCCTGCTGGCCAGGACCGCCCGCCGGCCCGCGTACGATATGTTCTACCTCGCCTTGGCGCGCCGCGAGGACGCAGTGCTCCTCACCACCGACACGGCCCTACGGAAAGAGGCGGAGCACCAGGGAGTTCGGGTAGCCTGAGTCGCGCGGCGGCGCAGCGATGGCGAGCGCTATAATCCCGCATCAGGGGGTCAAGGCAATGACCAAGACGCTGCCGGAGGATGCTTATAAGCCGCTCGCGCCGGGAGCTGTCTATGAGCCCATGGTTCCGGCCGGGGCGCGGCTGCCGGAGTTGACCTGGCGCTCGCTGCTGTGGGGCACGTTCCTGTGCGTCGTCTTCAGCGTCGCCTCGGCCTACTCGGGCCTCAAGGTCGGTCAGGTGATGGAGGCGGCGATTCCCATCTCGATCCTGGCCATCGGCCTCTCGCGAGCCTACCGCCGCCGGTCATCGCTGCTCGAGAACGTCATCATCACGGGTATGGGCGGCGCGGCCGGTGGTGTGGTGGCCGGCGCCATCTTCACGCTCCCCGCGCTCTACATCCTGAAGCTCGATCCGCACCCCGTCGAAACCGTTTTCATCTGCCTGGCCGGCGGCTGCCTGGGCGTGCTGTTCCTGATCCCGCTGCGCCGCTACTTCGTGCGCGACATGCACGGCAAGCTGCCCTACCCGGAAGCCACGGCCATCACGGAGGTGCTGGTCACCGGCGAGACGGGCGGCTCGCAGGCCCGGCTGCTGCTTCAAGCCACGCTGATCGCAGGCATCTACGACTTCTTCGTCACCACCTTTCAGGTTTGGAAGGAGACCCTGGATTTCCAGTTCCTCCCCGCCATGCGCGCGCTCACCGAGCGCACCAGGGCCGTGTTCCGGTTCGATGCGGTCGGATTCATTCTCGGCCTCGGCTATGTGATGGGCCTGCGCAGCTCGATGATCCTGTGCAGTGGGGGCGTGCTCGCGAACTTCGTGCTGGTGCCGCTGGTCTGGTTCATCGGCAGTCATCTCCCGAACACCGCCGTGTACCCGGCCAGCGTGCCCATCGCCAGGATGACGGCTGCGCAGATTTTCCAGGGCTATGTGCGCTTCATCGGCGTGGGCGCCATCGCGACGGCGGGAGTCTTCGGCATCGTCAAATCTCTGCGAATTGTCGCGGGCTCGTTTGCGATCGCGGCGCGCGCATTCCGGCGCGGTGAGGGACCGGGGCAGGAGCGCACGGATCGCGACATCCCGCTGATGTCGATCCTGCTCGGCGTCGTGGTGAGCGCCCTGGCGGTGGCGGTCCTGATGGGACGGCTTTCGGGCGGGCTCGCCATCGTTGCCGCCGGCCTGGCGATGACGCTGGCGTTCTCCTTCTTCTTCGCTTCGGTGGCGGCGAACGCCATTGCCACAACGGCGCGCAATCCGGTTTCCGGCATGACGATGCTGACCGTCATCATCTCTTCGGTGGTCCTGCTCCGCTTCGGCCTCTCTGGGACCGCCGGCATGTTTTTCGTGATGACCATCGCCGGAATCGTGTGCACCGCGCTCTCGATTTCCGGTCAGTTCATTACCGACCTCAAGGCCGGCTACTGGCTCGGATCCACGCCCGCGGCGCAGGAGAAGGCGAAGTTCCTGGGCGTGCTCGCGGCCGCGCTCGCCAGTGGCCTCGCCATCGTCTGGCTGGCGAAGGTCTATCAGTTCGGCGAGTTGGCGCCGGGCGACTTGCGGCCGCTGCTGCCGTCGCCGCAAGCGTCCATCATGAAGGCGCTCGTCCAGGGGTTCATGAGCCAGCAGCCGGTGGCCTACGTCCTTTTCGGCGCGGGAGGCATGATTGCGCTGGTTATGGAGATGCTCGGTGTGCCTGCGCTGATCTTCGCGCTGGGCATGTACCTGCCGCTCGAGCTGAACACGCCGGCGCTGGTGGGTGGCTTCCTCGCGCACTTCGTAGGGAGGCGGTCCGAGCGCGCGGGCGGCGAACGCGGCGCGGCGATTCGCGAGCGAGGCCTCATCATCGCGTCGGGCCTGATGGCGGGCGGGGCGCTCGGCGGCGTCTTCGGAGCGTCGCTGCGGCTGCTTCACAGTTACCGCGAGAGTTTGATCAAGACGCCGTTTTACGACCACGACGCCGTTTCGCAACTGGTGTCGGCGGCCCTGTTCGCGGCGCTCTGCGGGTACGTTTGGTTTAGGTCAGTTAGGAGAAAGCAGCCATGACTTTCAACGAACTGGTTGGCAACGCGATTCTCGGCATCGATACGCTGTGGGGCGGCGACGTGATGTGCGCTTCGGGGACGGGGCGCTTCATCGCCGATTCCTGGTTCTCCGGCGAGCCTCTGCCCGCGGCTTACACGCATCCTGCGGCTGCACGCGCCCGCACTTCGGGCGGTGTGGCGGCCAAAGAGCCGGACCGCGAGGCGATCGACGCCTACCTCAACGACGTGGACGTCCGCGGCGCCATCCGCCGGCTGACCGCCGCGGGCGCGCCCGACTACATAGTCGGCCTGGCGGACTGCTTCGAGGTGATGTGGGACCTGGCTATGGAGACACTCGGCAAGGGCGAGCCCGTGCCATACGAGCGCGCCGTTAAGGCCTCCACCGGCGCGCCGCCGTCGCCGTCCAACCCCGCTCCGAAGCGCGAACGTGCGGCGGAGTTACTGGCCCGCGCGGGGCACCCCTCACGCACGCCCGAAGAACTGCTGGCCGCCGTCGATGCCTGGAGGCGCGAGCGGCTCGTCCCCATGGCCTCCGTGCGCGCGCTCGGCAATGCCGTCGTCGCGTCGTACGATCGATTGTCGGTGGCGAATCTTCTGCCGCACCTGCCGGCAGCGATGGCCGGCGTCCCGCGCGCGAACATCGGGTTCCTGCCGATCAAGGACGCCTGGTTCTCCGGCTCGATGAATTACCTTGGCCGCGCGCGGACCGCGCAAGGCCTGCCCGAGTACGAAGCCACTTACGAAATCAACGCGTCGCTTGAAATCTCCGTGCCCGAGTTCGAGCAGCTCGTCAGTCACGAAGTGGTGCCGGGGCACGTGACCACGTTCGCGTACTTGCAGAACCTGTACGCGCGTGGCGCGGTCGGCTTCGAAGCGAGCGTGCTCACCATGAACACGCGGGCCGCCACGCTGTTCGAGGGCATCGCGAACAACGCCGTGCTCATTGCCCATGGCGTGACGGCGGTGGACCAACTCGAAGACGAGGACCTCCAGATCGGCGTGCTCCTCGCGCTGCTTCAGGATGACGCGAAGAACCAATCGTCCTACCTGACCTGGAAAGAAGGGGCGGCGCAGCCGGATGTGGCCGCGATCCTGCGCCGCGAGTACCTTGTCTCGGTTGAGCGTGCGGCGAAGCTCTCGGGAGCCTGGGGCCGTCACCCGCTGTTGGGACGCATGTACCTGCCCGCGTACCGCACGGGGACCGAACGCGTGGCCGATCTGCGGCGGCGGTATCCGGACGCGCGCGTTCTCCCGGCGCTTTACGGCTTGAATGGCCTCGTGGATATCGTGACCGTGGAGGCCGCGATCAACCCCTGAGCTTTTTCCAGTTGGCCAGGCACCGCTCCACCGTCTCGAGCTCGGGGAACTTGCTGCCCTCCTGTTCGATCAGGTAGAACTCGACGCCGCCCGTCGATTCGGCAGCCGCGAAGATCCTGGCCCACGGAGCTTCGCCCTCTCCGAACAGAACGTCATAGCCCTGCGCGCGCGACCAGTCCTTGCAGTGAAGCGAGTTGATGCGGCCCGGATTCGACTCGATCCAGGCCACCGGATCGGCGCCGACTTCGAGAGCGGTGCCGACGTCGAACTGCAGCATCACATCCTTGGGCGTGCCGGCCGCGATCACTTCGAGCGGGCGCTTGCCGTCCAGGGGCGTGAACTCGAGCTGGTGGTTGTGGTAGCCGGTGCGCAATCCGAGAGGCCTCAGGGTGTCCGCCGTCTGCGTGAGCCGGTCGGCGACGGTCTTCCAGCCATCGAGCGTCGTCACTTTTCCGGCGCTCGCCAGCACGATGAACTTCGCGCCCAAAATGCGGTTGAGCTCAATCGCCTTGGGTAGCCTGGCGGGATCGAACGACGTGAGGCCGTTGTGCGTCGAGTTGCAACGCACGTCGAGATCGTCCAGCAGCTTCCGCATTTCCTTGGCATAGTCGGGCGTCCAGTCGTAGTAGGGCGCGTAGAACTCCACCGCCTGATAGCCCATCTTCGCAACCGCGCGCACCGTGCCCATCGGATCTTTCGTGAGATCCTGGCGCACCGAGTACAGTTCGAGACCTACCGGAATCATTTTGCCGCCTCCCACCTTGGCCGCCAACGGAAGCGCGCCCGCGAGCGCCAGGAAGGATCGTCGCGACACGGAATCGTTCTGTGCCATGCTGACGACCTTAGCACATTGGCAGTGGGGTACATTGAGTGAGGTGGGTGCGCCCAGGAGGCACTACTCGTGAAAATGTTCGCAAGCGCGGCCGCGGCCGCTATGCTCCTTTTCTGTCAGGTCCCGATGGCGGCTCAGGAACCCGTGAATCCGCACGCTTCGCCCGAGGCCCGTGCGCTGCTGAAGTATCTCTATTCCATCTCGGGGCACTATACGCTCGCGGGCCAGCACAACTATCCCAACACCAGCGCCCGCTGGACGGACCGCGCCTACGATCTCACCGGCAAGTATCCCGCCCTGTTCGGCCAGGATTTCGGTTTCGAAGCCGGAGCGGATAAAGACTCCATTCTGGGCCGCCCGGAATTGGTCGAGGAAGCGGAGAGGCAATACCGGAACGGCGCCGTCGTCACGATGACCTGGCATGAAGTTCGTCCCACCGACGACGAGCCGGTGTCGTTCCGGGAGAGCGTTCAGGGCCACCTCACGGATTTCGAGTTCAAGGAGGTGCTAACGCCCGGCAGCAAGCTCTACAACCGCTGGTGCGCGCAGGTGGACGTGATCGCTGGATACCTGAAGCAATTGCGCGACGCGCGGGTCCCGGTGCTCTTCCGTCCTTATCACGAGATCAACGGCGGCTGGTTTTGGTGGAACGGCAGAAAAGGCAAAGATGGGTCGGCCGCGCTCTACCGCCAGTTGTTCGACCGGTTCGTGAACTACCACAAGCTCGACAATCTGATCTGGGTGTGGAACTCGAGCCCGCCTGCGCCGCCGGCCGGCCCAGGTCCGTACGCCGACTACTTTCCAGGGCCGGAATACGCAGACGTGCTCTCGGTGGACATCTACGGCGAGTTCAAGCCCGCCTTCTACGACGGGCTACTGGCGCTGGCCGCGGGGAAGCCGATCGCGCTCGGCGAAGTGGGGGCCGTCCCGAGCCCGGCGGTTTTGAAGGAGCAGCCCAAGTGGACCTGGTTCATGTGCTGGAGTGACATCGTCGAGCGCGGCAATCCGCTCGACGCGCTACGGGCCACCTACACCGCGCCGGGCGTTCTGACACGCGACGATACACGGCTTTCGGGGCCCATGGCGGCGATCCGCAAAGCGTCGGCTGAGCCGGCTCCCGAGCTGGTCACGCCCCAGGCATTGCCGGAAGCCAAGGCGCTGCTTGCGCGCCTTTACGCAGTCTCCGGGAAGAACATGCTCAGCGGCCAGGACAACGATCCGCAGGCGGCCTCGCAAGCGACGGATCGCGTCTTCGAGATCGCGGCCAAGCGCCCTGCCATTTACGGCGCAGACCTCGCAGGAGCCGCGCCCCAGGCGATCGTCGATGAAGCGAAGCGCCAGAACGGGAGCCACGCCGTGGTGACGCTGACCTGGCGCGCCGCGCGGCCGACCGACGGAAACCCGGCGGGGAAGCTGACGGATTTCGAGTGGAACGAATTGCTGACACCGGGCTCCCGGCTGAACCAGCTCTGGTGCGCCCAGGTGGACGCCGTGGCAGCGGACCTCAAGCAGTTGCAGGAGGCCGGCGTTGCGGTCCTCTGGCGACCCTATCCGCAATCGAACGGCACGCGGTTCTGGTGGGCCGGCCGCAAGGGCATGCACGGCTCGGCCGCTCTCTACCGCCAGCTCTTCGATCGCCTGGTGAACCACCATCAACTGCGCAACCTCATCTGGGTTTGGAACGCCGCTGCGCCGGGGTTTGGGCCGAACGCCCCCGGCTTGTATAGCGACTTCTTCCCCGGATTGCAGTATGCAGACGCGCTCGCCATCGACGTCGAAGACGGCAACTTCCGCTGGAGACGTGATGCCGAGCTGTCCGGTTTCGGCGTCGGCAAAGTCGTTGGATTGGGTTTGACGGGCCGTCTTCCTGGTCCCGAATTCTTCGCCCAGCAGCCCGGGTGGGCGTGGTTCCTGGCCGCACCCGGCGCCACCGAACAATCCGACGCGCTGCGCGCTCTCTACAGCGACCCGCGCATCCTCGCACGAGGCACAAACTGAACTCCGAACAGTTTCCGCGAAGCGCGAGTGACTTCCTGAAGAAGGGCGAGCGATTCCGCGCCGATCTCCGGAACCTCAAACAGCGCCTGGTGGTGCCGGATTATGGCTGGTACCCCTACGAATCCCTTTCAGCGCTAGAGACCGTGGCAACGCTTCTCGATCCTGCATTCGAAGAGGTGGCGGAGGCCCTCGCATCGGGGCCCATCGCCGATATCGGATGCGGCGACGGGGATTTGGCGCTCCTCTCGGCGCATCTGGGCGCGCAGGTGGACGCCGTGGATCACCTGGAAAGTAACTTCAACCAGATGCGAGGCATCGCGGTTCTTCGCAATGCACTGAATCTGCCAGTGGACGTCCATGACATCGATCTTGACGGACGCTTCCGCCTGCCACGCTCCGATTATCGGTTCGCCTTCTTTCTGGGCACGCTCTACCACTTGAAGAATCCCTACTACGTACTTGAGAGCTTGGCGTCGCACGCCGATTGGTGTATCTTGAGTACGCGAATCGCCCGTGTAACACCGCGAGGCGCCTGCATCGAAGAAGAGCCTGTCGGCTATCTGCTTGGGGCCCGGGAGGCGAATAACGATCCAACGAATTACTGGATCTTTTCCGCTGCCGGATTGCTCCGGCTTTTGGAGCGCGCCGGCTGGACGGTATTCGGTCAGGAGCGGGTCGGATCGGTCCTCGAGTCCGACCCTGTTCGCCCGGAAGCCGACGAGCGAATGTTCGTGTTGCTGAAGAGCAGGCCCCGGTTTCCCGAACTGCTCGTGCGGCCGTCATACGGCTGGTTCGAAACCGAGAGCGACGCATGGAGATGGACAGCGAAGAGGTTTGGCCTGGAGGTGGTGCCGCCGGTGGCCGCCGCTCCACGTGAGTTTGCCCTGCGCATGGAGATTCCGGCGCCGCTGCTCGAAGGGAACAACCAGGTGAGAGTAAGTTGCACCATAGAGGGCGATCCGGCGGGAGCTGTAACTTGCACGAAGCCGGAAACACTGGAATTCCGCGGCCAATTCCCGGTTTCCGTGCCAACAGGACTTATCCTGCTCGATTTCTTGGTCAAGAGTAGTTACTCACCCTCCGGCGGCGATCTGCGCGACTTAGGCGTCATCGTGCCGCTTCTCGACAAATCGCCGCGTGACCGGTACCGTATACCCTTCCGGGTGTCGTAACAGCGCTCGATCGCACTATTCCGAGGTCAGCCGCTCCATCATCTCGAGACAAACGCGGCTGTTGTGATACGGGCACTTCCACGCGCCCACGAGACACGCGTCGGACGGATCGTCCTTTTCGGTGTAAGGAATGCCCTGCGGGCTCAACTTGGCGTGCCACTCGCCGTGCGTCTTATCCACCACTTTGTCTTCGATGTAGTCCCAAGCCCTGCGCGACGCATCGAGAAAACGCTCCTCGCCCGAAAGCCGATAGGCGTTGTAGAAGCCTACCACCGACTCCGCCTGCGCCCACCAGTGCTTGTTGGGGTCGATGAACACGCCCTTGGAATTGGCTTCGTAAAACAGGCTGCCGTCCTTGTCCAGACCTTGCTCATAAACGGCCTGCGCCATCTTGATGGCCAGCTTTCGTGCCCGATCGGCCAGTGCCGCATCCCCCAGCACCTCGGCGGCTTCGACCATCAGCCAGCTTCCTTCGATGTCGTGTCCGAAGGAAATGTGATCGGTGAGTGAGTTCCACCGGTTATCGAAAAACATCCGGAAGTGGCCGGTAGCGCCATCGACAATGCGGTCCATGGTCGTTTCAATCAGCGCTTTCTGCCGCGCCACCAACTCAGGACCTCGCCACACCCGCAGAAGGTTGGTGTAAGCCTCCATCACGTGCAGATGCGTGTTCATGGATTTGGGGCTGTTCAGATCCTTCTCGCTCAACCGCTGATCGTCGAGTGCGCCCCAATCCCGGCTGCACGCCTCCAGATATCCGCCATAGACCGGCTCGGCGCTCTTTTCCTCGACCAGCCGGAAGAGCTGCTGCGCCCGCGCCAGGCTCTCGGCCTCGCCAGTCGCCCGGAAGTATTCCGCCAGCCCATAAATGGCGAACGCCTGCGCATAGATCTGCTTGCGATCCGAAATCGGATTGCCCCGGTAGTCGATCATCCAATACACCCCGCCGTACTGTTTGTCCCAGAACCTATCGAGGATGGCGCGATACGCCCAATCCGCCATCTCGCGATACTCGGGATTCCCCAGCACCCGGAACGCCGCCGAGAAGGTCCACAGGATTCGCGTGTTGATCACCGCCGTGCGCGGCGCGTCCTTGATGACTGTCCCATCGCACGTCACCTTGCCATAGAAGCCGCCGTTCTCGCGGTCCACCGTGTGGCGCATCCAGAACGGCAAGATGTTCCCGGTAAGCTCTTTGCGGAACTGCGCGGCGTCCATCATCCCTTCGCTCCCCGGAGCCGCAGATTCTTCTCGATCAGCACGATTCGTTGCTTGACGCAGGCCGCGCTGCGCAGCGGATCGGGGGGCGTGTTCAGCACATAATCGAGCAGCCGATCCACGGTGGTCGTGGCCACGTTGGTACGCGTATCGGAAGCGCCATAGTAAATGAACACATCGTTGCCGCGCCGCACCCAGCCGTTCGAAAATGTTACGTTCGAAACATCGCCGATGCGCTCCTCGCCCTCGGGCGCCAGGAAAGAGCCGCCGGGTTTGGCGATTACTTTGTAAGGAGCTTTCAGCTCGCACAGGAAGCAATAAAGGACGTAGCGCAGCCCCGCGGCCGTATTGCGCACCCCGTGAGCCAAGTGCAGCCAGCCCTTCTCCGTCTTGAACGGGGCGGGGCCGAGGCCGTTCTTCACCTCGTTGATGGTGTGGTACTCGCGGCGGTCCATGATCGTTTCCTCCGCGATCACTGCGTGTTCCATGTTTCGCGCGAGGCCCCAGCCGATGCCGCCGCCCTTGCCGGCCTCGATGAAGCTGTCCTGCGGCCGCGTGTAGAAAGCATACTGCCCATCGACGAACTCGGGGTGCAACACGCAATTGCGCTGCTGTGCGGAGGGCGTTAGCAGATCGTCGAGCCGCTCCCACGTCTTCAGGTCGCGCGTGCGTGCGATGCCGCATTGCGCCACGGCCGAAGAAAGATCGCCCGGCGCGGCCGCGGGGTCCTTCCGTTCGGCGCAGAACAGGCCGTAGATCCAGCCGTCCTCGTGGGCGGTGAGCCGCATGTCGTAAACATTGGTCTCGGGATCGGGGCCTTCGGGCATCGTCACCGGGTAATCCCAGAAACGAAATCCGTCCACGCCGGTGGCGCTTTCGGCTATCGCGAAGAACGACTTCCGGTCCGTCCCTTCCACCCTCGCCATCAGAACGATCTTGCCGTTCCATTCCATCGCGCCCACGTTGAACGCGGCGTTGACGCCGATGCGCTCCATGAGAAACGGATTCGTGGCCGGGTCGAGGTCGTAGCGCCAGAACAACGGCGCATGCGCTCCGGTCAGTACCGGATGGCGGTAGCGCTGGAACCAGCCGTTCGAATCGGCAAGCGGTTCGTTGGGCCGCTGGATCAGCTCCTCGTGCGCTCGGAACAGCCGCTCTCGTCGTGTCTCGAAGTCCGTTTTTGTCATGGTTTCACCAGGGAAGAACCATGATATCGTGGTGCGCCTTTGCACGCTTCGCCGCCCCCGCCCGTCATCTATTCGAGTGTCTTTGCGCAGAATCGTATTTGTGTGCCTCGCCGCGGCCACGGTGTCGCTCGCGGCGGAACCGAAGGCCTCCGACCTGTTTCGTCAAGGCCGCAAAGCCGAGCACGCAGGCGAAATAGTTCGCGCGTACCTCCTTTATTCCGAGGCCGCCGCCAAGGACCCGTCGCACCCGGAATATCGCTTGCGCGCCGACGCACTCCAGATCCGTGCGGCCCTGAAGGCGCACGCGATGCCGGCCACCGACGCCTCCGGCCATACCTCGTTCCCCACCGTCGATATTCGGCCGCAGCCCGGCTTTTCCACCGCCATTGAAGAAGACGAATTGAACGAACTGCGCCGCATCAAGCCTCCGCCGGAGTTGAAGGCGTCCGCGGGAACGAAGAGCCTCGACCTCAGCGGAAACGCCAAGACGCTGTTCGAGCAGGCCACCGCCGCCTTCGGTCTCGGCGTCGCTTTCGACCCGGACTACGAGCCCGGCGTCTCGCACCACCTGAACCTCGACGATGTCGATTACCGCCAGGCGTTGCGGGCCGTCGAAGCGGCCACAGGCTCTTTCGTGTTTCCCATCGGAGAGCACCTGATCATGGCGGTTAAAGACACCCCGGCGAAGCGCGTCGAGTTCGAGCCCACCGTTGCGGTGACGGTCCCGATCCCCGATACGCTGAGCCCTCAGGACGCGCAGGAAGTCGGCCGTGCCGTTCAGCAGTCCCTCGATATCGCCAAGCTGTCGGTGGACGCCGACCGCCGGCTGGTACTCATCCGCGACCGCATTTCGAGAGTGCGCCCCGCGCAGGCGCTGTTCGCGCAACTCGCTCACGGCCGCGCCCAGATGGCGATCGAACTGCAGTTCGTCGAAGTGGATCGCTCCAGCACGCTATCGTACGGCTTCCTCATGCCCAACCAGTTCCCCATCTCGTTTCTGGGCCTCAGGGGCCTGGCCAACCTGGTGTCCAACCCGCAACTGAGTGCGGTCGTCTCGGAGCTCGGTAATGCGATCCCGCTGTCTGAGGTCGCCCACCTGAACCCCGTCATGTTCGGTCTCGGGATTGCGAACTCCCAGATCTTCGCCGCCATGACCAAGTCAACCTCCAAGACGCTGCTGGACGCCACGGTTCGGTCCCTTGATGGCGAAGCTGCCGAATTCCATGTCGGCAACAAGTATCCGATCCTGAGTGGCCAGTTGCTGGGCGGAGGTGCGACCGCTACGACGGGGGCCGTGTTTGTGCCGGGCCTCTCCACCTCGGCCTCGCAAGGCCCCATCATCACTTCCGTGCAGTGGCTCGGCAATCCGGGAAACTACTCACTGGTCGTCAGTGGCTCCGGGTTCGGCGCGTCGACGGTCGCGCTTCCGTTCACCGGCGATGTTTCCAACTTCGCACTTGAGGACATGGCGCAGCAGAATGAGTCGGGGTACCCGGGCGACACCGACACCTTGACGTTCGACACCTGGTCCGACTCCAGCATCGAGGTCTCGGGCTTCGGAGGACAACCCGGCGACGCCGTCATCTTCGCGCTGTGGAATTCGAGCACCCAGCTCGGAGCGGCCTGGGGCGGCACCGTGCCGACTTCGTCCGCCACGCCGCAGATCACGTCGGTGCAGCTCACCGGGAGCGGGTCGAACACCCAGATTGTGGTCGAAGGCTCCGGGTTCGGGCCATCGCCCTCGACGCTTCCGTCGGGAGGCTTTTTTGGCGACCTGAATTTCTTCCGGTTCTGGGACTTTCGCAGCCCCTGCAACCCCTCCTCGTCCCTGTTCACGGCCGGATTCGGAACGGACGCCGTAACCCTCGGCTATCAGTCCTGGTCGGATTCCGAAATCGTGATTTCGGGTTTCGGAGGGACGTATGGCGAGGGCTGCGCCACTTACCAGAATGGCGACCCTGTTGCAGTCGCTGTATGGAATACCCAGGGTACGGGACTCACCGGTCCGCAGACGGCATGGGGCGGGTCCGCCACCGTAACTTCCGGCGGTTCGTCTTCCGGAGTATTGTCGGGTAGCACCCTGCCGGCCGTCCCTTCGTTCACATTCGAGGATCTGGGCCTGATCATGAAGGTGACGCCGCACATCCATGGAACCGAGGAGGTCTCGCTCGACATCAGCGCGGAATTCAAGGTGCTGACGACTCAAAGCGCGAACGGAATTCCCGTGATCGCGACTCGCAAGCTCGAATCGAAGGTGAGGGTTCGGGACGGCGAGTGGGCGGTGGTGGCAGGCCTGATGAGCCCGCAGGACGTAAAGTCCATCACGGGCGTGCCCCTGCTTTCGCAGCTTCCCGGAATCGGCAAAGCGATGCGCCAGAACACTAGCAGCAAGACCGATACCGACGTCATCCTGCTGCTGAGGCCCGTCCTGCTCGATGCGCCTCCCGACCCATCTCTGGCGCACCAGTTGTTTCTGGGCTCCGAGACCCGCTTCGAAATCCCGCTGTAGGCTAGCTGCCGCTGGCCGGCGCCGCCGCGTTGGCCTTCACGAAGGCGTTGACGTTGCTCTTGTCCACCAACGTCGCCCCCGTATCCACGAAACTCGGAAAGGGCGACCGCGTGTCCTCGGCGAAGTTCACCTGAAGCGACGGTGGCTTCTGGTGATAAATCATGTCGAGCACCTTCAGCCCGAAGTACGCCATCGTGTACGGCCTCTGCGCCAGCGTGGCGGCGATCATGCCCTTCTGGACCCACGCCAGCGTGCGCGCGTCGGTGTCCATGGCGATGACGACCTTGCCCTTCACCTGCTTGCGGTCGAGCACGTCGGCCACCTCGGCGCAGGACTGCGCTTCCAGGCACACGAACGCGTCCACCCCACGGTTCTTCTCAATGAACTCCATCGTGCGGTCGAAAGGAATCCGCGGGTCGCCCTTCACGTCCACCGTCTCGACAACCTTAATGGCGGGGCTGGCCTTGAGGGCGTCCTCGTATCCGTGCCACCGCTCCCGCAGATTGGCCTGCTCCGGGATGGTGAAGACGACCACGTTCCCCTTGCCTTGAAGTTGCCTGACCAGGACAGCGCCGCCTCGCCGGCCCGCCTCGTAGTTGTCCGTGCCGATGAACATCAGACGCTTGCTCGCCGGCGCATCGGCATCCACGGTAATGACGGGAATGCCCTGAGCAATTGCGCCATCGATTGCGGGTTTCAGCAGCTCGGAGTCGGCGGCCGAAACCAGAATGCCAGTCGGCTTCTTCTCCTGCACGGCTTTCATGAACTCATGGCGCTCGGCTTCCGGATCGTACGTGTCGGGGCCGACGACGTCGTACCGGACCTTCAGATCGGTCGCCGCCTGGCCGAAGCCGGCCGCGGCCGCCTGCCAGTAGGAAATCTTCGTGTTTACGGTGACGAGGTAGTAAAGCTCGGTCGAATCGTGTGCGGACCCACCGCAACTCACGAGCGGCAGCACCAGCACAGGCGCCGTAAGAATGGAAAGGAGCTTGTTCAATTTAGACATGGAAGTGGCCGGAATGTCAGTATAGACCAACCGCGACGCGCTCGTCGAGTCGGATGGTGCCCAGTCGGATGGTGTCCATGTCGGATGGTGCCCAGAGAGACGAGGACGAGAGCGAGACCCGCCCGCCGCACACGAGCACCGGGCTCTCGCGCCATACTGGAACTACCGCCTCTCATGCCACCAGACCGCTCTACCCTCCGCCAAACCGGCTTTCAGAAGTGGGACGACGACTTCCTGTTCCTGCTCGAGCGCTTCCGCGACGTGCTTACCTCTATCGGGGAGCGCGACCTCGCCGGGCTCGTCGGAAGAGCCTTCGCCGTTCCGCCCGCGCCCGGCGACCGCTTGCCGCCGCGCGGATCGCAGGCCCTCTCGGTCGCCTTCCACCTGCTCAACATGGCTGAGGAGAACACGGTCAACCAGGTCCGCCGCATGCGGGAGAACCTCAATGGCCCCGCCAGCGAGCCCGGTGCATGGCCGCACCAGTTGCAGCTCCTCCGCGATGCCGGCTTCACCGCCGGCGACATACGCCGCGTCCTGCCACGCGTTCACGTGCAGCCCGTGCTGACGGCACACCCCACCGAAGCCAAGCGCGCGTCGGTCCTCGATCGCCATCGCGAGCTCTACCTCCTCCTGGTCGAGCGCGAGAGCCCCAACCGCAGCCCCATGGAGCAGGCCACGCTCCGCGAGCGCATCGAGGCCGGCCTGGAGCGTCTGTGGCGCACCGGCGAAATCTTCTTCGAACGCCCCGACGTAGATTCCGAGCTGCGCAACGTGCTGCACTACCTCACCAGCGTCTTTCCCGACGTGGTCGACCTGGTATGGGAGCGGTTCCGCCAGTCCTGGCTCTGGGCCTTTCCCGGCACCGAGCCGCCGTCCGAGCCCCGCGTCACTTTCGGCAACTGGGTGGGCGGCGATCGCGACGGCCACCCCTTCGTCACCACAGAGGTCACTCGCCGCACGCTCGAAGCGCTTCACGCCGGCGCGCTCTCGGTGCTTCATCGACGCATCGAATCGCTGGCCGGCCGGTTGAGCCTTTCGGAGGCGCTACAGCCACCGCCGCCCGCGCTCGCCGCCCGCATCGCGCTTTACCGCGGCGCCCTGGATGACGCGGGCCGCGCGCTGGTGGATCGCTACGCCGGCGAGCCCTGGCGGCAGATGGTCCACCTGATCGGCCTGCGCAACTACGCGCGCGCCGTGGAACTCGAAGACGACCTCCGCCTGCTTCGTGCATCCCTCGAAGAAGTTGGCGCCGGGCGCATCGCCCTGGACGAAGTCGCTCCGATCGCTCGGATCGCCGCCACTTTCGGCTTTCACCTCGCCGCGCTCGACATCCGCCAGAGTGGCGCGTTCCACAGCACCGCGGTGGAACAGTTGCTCTCCATCGCCGGCCTGGATGGCGCCGGCTACCCGGAGTGGAGCGAAGCCCGCAAGCGCCGGCTTCTGGACCGCGAACTGGCCTCGCCCCGGCCCTTCGCCGTCGAGACCGCCGCGCTGCCTCTCGAGGCCGATGCCGCGGTTGGCGTCCTCCGCCTGGTGCGCGACTGGACCGCGCTGCACGGCCACGCCGCCATCGGCTCGCTGATCGTGAGCATGACTCACGGGGCATCCGACCTGCTCAACGTGTACCTGCTCGCCCGCGAAGCCGGCCTCGTCCGCGCCGCGCCCGATGGCCTCGTCTCGGAGATTGCGATCACGCCGCTGTTTGAGACCATCGACGATCTCGCGCACGCGGGCAGCGTTCTCTCCGAGTTCCTCGCCCACCCCATGGCCATGCGTTCGCTGCGCCATCTGCAGCGGCGCGAAGACCGACGCTGCCTGCTCCAGGAAGTCATGATCGGTTACAGCGACAGCAACAAGGACGGCGGAATTCTCGCCAGCCACTGGTTCATTCGCAAGGCGCAGATCCAGCTCGCCGCAGCAGCCCGCGCCGCCGGAGTGGAGCTGCGTTTCTTCCACGGCCGCGGAGGCACCATTGGACGCGGCGCCGGCCCCACCCACGTTTTTCTCGAATCCCTCGCCCCCGGAACGCTCGAAGGCGAAATGCGCGTCACTGAGCAGGGCGAAGTCATCGCACAGAAATACGCCAACCGCCTCACCGCCGCCCACCACCTGGAGCGCATGCTGGCCGGCGTCGCCCGCTGGACGCTAGTCCACCAGACCGCCGGGCATGGCACGCCGCATCCCGCAGAGGCCTTCTTCGAACAAGTGGCCCTCGCCAGCCGCGACGCCTACCGCTGCCTCATCGACACCGACCGCTTCGTCGAGTTCTTCTCCCAAGCCACTCCGCTCGACGCCATCGAATCCAGCCACATCGGCTCGCGCCCCTCGCGACGCACCGGCCAGCGCACCATCGACGACCTACGCGCCATCCCCTGGGTCTTCAGTTGGAGCCAGGCCCGCTTCAATCTCCCCGGCTGGTACGGTGCGGGAAGCGCCTTCGAGCGCGTCCGCGAGACCGATCCGGCCGCCTGGCGCACGCTCTCGAACGCCGCTAGCGACTGGCCGTTCCTCAACTACCTGCTGCACAATATCGAGTTCAGCGTGGAAGCCGCCGACGAAGGGATCATGACCGAGTACGCCGCGCTGGTCGAAGACGCAAGTCTCCGCGACGCCATCCTGGCGCGCATTCTCGACGAGCACCGGCGCACCCGCGCCATCCTGGCCGAGCTCTTCGGGGGTGGGCCCATCGAGCAGCGCCGCCCGCGCCTGGTCAAAGCCATCGCCATACGCCGCGAAGCCCTGCTCCGCCTCCACCGCGAGCAGATCGCCCTGCTTCGCGAATGGCGCAGTTCCCGCGCCGAGCACCTTCTGCCGCCGCTCCTGGTGACGGTCAACGCCATCGCCGGCGGCCTGAAAACAACTGGATAAGGAGCCGTCTATGACCGACAAAGTTCGCTGGGGCGTACTCGGGGTCGCCAAGATCGCAACCGAGAAAGTGATTCCCGCGATGCAGCACGGCGCTTGCGCTGAAATCGCGGCCATCGCCTCGCGCTCGCTCGACAAGGCCCGCCGCGCCGCGTCGGCCCACGGGATTCCCAAGGCCTACGGCTCCTACGAAGAGCTGATCGCAGATCCCGAAATCGAAGCCATCTACAACCCTCTGCCCAATCACCTGCACGTGCCCTGGTCGATTCGCGCCGCCCAAGCCGGCAAGCACGTGCTGGTGGAGAAGCCCGTGTCGCTCACGGTTGCCGAGTGCCGCACGCTGATCGAAGCGCGCGATCGCACCGGCGTCAAGATGGGCGAGGCGTTCATGGTGCGCACACATCCCCAGTGGATTCGCGCGCGCGAACTGGTCCGCTCCGGCGAGATCGGGCCGCTGAGCGCCATCGAGACATCGTTCAGCTTCTTCGGCCGCGACCCGGCCAACGTCCGGAACATTCTGGAATTCGGCGGCGGCGGCCTGATGGACCTCGGCTGCTACGCCGTCCAGGCGGCCCGCTACTTCTTCGGCGCGGAGCCCACACGCGTGTCCAGCCTCCTCGAGCGCGATCCCGAGATGCGCATCGATAGCCTTGCCTCGGCCCTGCTCGATTTCCCCAGCGGCCAGTCTGTCTTCACGTGCAGCATGCAGATGTACCCCTTCCAGCGCGTCCAGATCATTGGCGCGCGCGGCCGCATCGAGATGGAAATTCCCTTCAACGCGCCCCTCGACCGCGCCACGCGCATCTTCATCGACACCGCGGCGGGCATCCGCACCGAGGAATTCATCGCGAATCAGTACACCATCCAGGGCGACCTCTTCTCGAAGGCCGTCCGCGGCGAGGGCGACGTGCCGACGCCGCTCGAGGATTCGATCCGGAATATGGCGGTGATCGAGGCGATCTTCAGGTCCGAGAGGGAAGCGGGCTGGGTCGAGCCGAGAGTGGCCTGAAGCCGGACTTGGCCTGCGGCCGCCGCCTGGAAGAGTCGCGGAAAATGGACAGTCGTGGACCGGCTATAGGTGGAATGCCGCGCAGTATCACGCCGGGAATGAGTGGATTGACTAGCACATAGCTGACAATTCGCAAGATTTTTGTTGACAATCCCCCCCCCCGGATATATTAAGATCTTGTAGTATCACAGTTCTTGCTGCAAGAGGGGGCCTATGCGGTCAGCACTGGCGTTGTTGATCACCATCGTCGGCATTTTAGCGCTTTCGTCCTATTTGCTCGCTCAGTCGTGCCAAACATGCCCTTCCAACCCGCAAATAGCCTGCCCTCCCAACGTCAACTTGGAGTGCAATAGCAGCAGCGGGACCTGGCAGTGCAGCGATGGCTCGTCCGGATGCGCCGTCCCTCCTCCCGAGTATGAATGCCCGGATGGCGCACAGCAGGAATGCACCGACGGCGGATGGAAGTGCAGCGACGGTTCGGCCGGGTGCTCCTACCCTCCACCAGAATGGTTGGATTCGTGCCTGTACGGCGACTATTGCACGATGTCGGGCTGGGCATGCACGCCCGAAAGCCCGATTATTATCGACACGAAGGGCGAAGGGTTTCACCTTACGGACGTGGCACATGGCGTCAAGTTCGCCATGGTGCCCGGTAAGCCGGCCGCCCAAGTGGCGTGGACCGGCCCGAATTACAGCAACGGCTTTCTGGCGTTGGATAGAGACGGGGACGGGAAGATCACGAGCGGCGCCGAGCTGTTCGGCAACATGACACCCCAGCCTTCCTCGAACGCGCCTAACGGATACCTCGCGCTGGCCGTGTTCGACGATCCCGCGAATGGCGGCAACGGCAACGGGTTCATAGATCCTGGCGACGCAATCTATGGCAAGCTGCGCGTGTGGATCGACGCCAACCACAACGGGATCAGCGAACCCGGAGAGTTGCACACACTGAAGGAACTTGGGATTGGGAAGATTAGCTTGAACTATCGACTGTGGCGTTACGTGGACCCATTCGGAAACGAGTTCCGATACCGCGCGAAGATCTGGGACGAGGCTGGTCTGAGTCACAACACCTGTTATGACGTGTTCTTGCAGACCGGAAGCAGCGGGACGACGAAGCCGTGAAGGAGTAGAAAAGCGACGTGACCACAGCCATTGTCCGGGGAACAGGAGCGCCTCAGGGGGGAACCGGATCGTCCCAACGGACGGCTCGATGAATCTGGAGTCGCGAAGGCACGGGAGGAGGTACAGATGAGAAAGATCCTTATGGTCGTATGTTTAGGACTCATAAGTTCGGCGGGCCTGTGGTGGGGACAGCATCTTGCCCGTGCCCAGACCTGCGGCGGAGGCAACTGCACTGAGGAGTGCAACTACGTCGAGAACCCGCCCCTGGGGGCGCAGGCTAGCCACCAGTGCACGTATAAGGGCGTTAGCAGCGATGGCACATCGGCGTGTTCCTGCGGGCCGAATAAGGTTGGAATACCGGGCTGGTGCCGGTATGATACTTGCAAGAGCTGCAAGGGAATCAGTTCCTCGGCTGAACAGTGCCAGCAGGATCAATCTGTGTGCCAGGACGGTTCCCAGCAGTACAGCCTTTGCCAGAATAGCTGTCAATAGGGGGTGGCTTATGTCAACGAAACTGAAGACGATGTCGGGCTGGCTCCTATGCGGGGCAGCCTCCTTCGGGGTCGCCGCGTTCGTTGGATGTCACGCGACGCCCGCCCACGCGCACGCCAGCTCTGCCGTAGGCGCCGCGCAGAGTACTGCTGCCGTTCAGCCATTCACCGCGCGGAGAAACGAGGTCTACTTCGCGTCTTCAGGCGACACAGAGAAGTCTGTGACCGATCGACTCATGGCCCGGAGGTCTGACGGTTCGATTGTTGAGAGGTTCGATGCTCTTTCGCCGCGTGGCGAGCCCGGCGAAGTCATTGTGATCAGCGACCTTCGAGCCAGGCGTGAAACGATCGCCGAACCGTTTACGAAGTCCGTTTCGACGTACTATCTCACCGACGCGGAGGTGAACTCCAGAAGGGCGGAGCAGGATGGTTGCAGCGCACCAGCCGTTCGCACGGCCCTTGACACTCAAGCTCCCAACACTGGGGAGATACACTTTGTGCTCGGCCACGACGTACGCCGCGTCAACCTCTCCGATCGCCGGTGGGGAACCTTCGTCTGGGTCGCTCCGGACTTGGGGTGTCTTGAGCTGCGGCGGAGCGCGAAGGCACCCGGAGGGGCCCATAACGAGTTCGAGGTCACGGAACTGCAGTTAGGGGACCCATCGGATGCCCTCTTCCAGACTCCGGGCGATTACGTTGAAAGGTCACCCGCCGACATCGAGCGCGAATTCGAAGCGAAGTATCCCGGTCGGACGCATTTTGGCAAGTCGCTAGACATGATCGAGAAGCGGTATCGCGATCATCAGATGGGCCGGTGATCTCTCCGGCGGGTGCGAGGCGACTGGCGCTCGTTGACATGGGCGCTACGCTACGCGCCTGCTGCGCGGCCGAAACGCGCACCCGGCCCTCGAGACCTCACACCCGTTATGAACCCATCGGCCGAGCTCGCCCTTTGGATCATCGAGGTACTCGACCAGAATCGTCTCCCGATCGTGGATACCGTTCGGCGGACTGCGCAACACAAGCCGTACTCGGGAGTGCGTCGAGGACGACGGTTGGCCCGGCCGGACCAGCGCCGCCTGATCGCCTCCGCTTCCCCTCCGCTATCATAGAACCAGACGGGGATTGTTATGGCTGAGGGCATCAACGCCTGGCTCCAGGACGAGCTGTATCAGGAATACCTGCACGACCACACCACCGTCAACGAAAGCTGGAAACACGTGTTCGAATCGAACGGATCTTCCACCTCCTCCCCTGTGCTGAGCAGCGACCGCGAGGGAGCGGACCCCGGCTTGCAGCCTCTCCGCGGCGCCGCCGCACGTCTTGCAGGCAACATGGACGCGAGCCTCGCCGTGCCCACTGCCACGTCGCAGCGCACCATCCCGGTCAAAGTGGTCGACGAGAACCGCACCATCATCAACCAGCACCTCACGCTGGTGGGCCGCGACAAGGTCTCCTACACCCACCTGATCTCCTGGGCCATTGTGAAGGCGCTGGCGAGCTTCCCCAATCTCAACAGCGCCTATGCCGAGCGCGAGGGCCAGCCGCATCGCCGCGTCCCGCCCGAAATCAATCTCGGCGTTGCGGTCGATATCGCCGGCAAGGACGGCGCGCATGCGCTGGTCGTGCCCAACATCAAGAACGCCGGCGCGCTCGATTTCCAGCAGTTCGTCGCGGCCTTCGACGATACGATCCGCCGCGCCCGCACTGCCAAGCTCGCCGTCACGGATTTCGAAGGCACCACCATTTCGCTCACCAACCCCGGTACAGTCGGCACCGTCGCCTCCATCCCCCGCCTGATGCCGGGGCAGGGCGCCATCATCGCCACCGGCGCTATCGACTACCCGGCCGAGTACCGCGGCGCAGCGCCCGATACGCGCGCGCTCATCGGCATCAGCAAGGTCATGACGATCACCTGCACTTACGACCATCGCGTGATCCAGGGCGCGGAATCCGGCCTCTTCCTGGCCAAGGTGCAGGGGTTGCTCGAAGGCCTGGACAATTTCTACGACGCCATCTTCGCCGACCTGCGTCTGCCCTATCAGCCCGTGCGCTGGGAACCGGACCGCGGCGCGTTCGCCCCCGGCGGCCAGGGCGGATCGCAGGTTGCACAGCAGGCCGCGGTCCTGCAGATCGTCAACGCCTACCGCGTGCGCGGCCACCTGATCGCCGATCTCGATCCGCTCGGCTCCGAGCCCAGTTACCACCCGGAGCTCGATCCCGCCAAGTACGGCCTCACCATTTGGGATCTCGATCGTGAGTTCATCACCGGCTCGCTCGGCGAAGCCATCGGCGGCGGCTCCCCGCGGCCCTTCGCCACGCTGCGCGAAATCCTCGAAATTGTGCGCCAGACTTACTGCGGCAAGATCGGCTGCGAGTACATGAACATTCAAGTGCCGGAGCAGAAGAGCTGGCTCCAGCACCGCATGGAGCCGACGGCCAATAACTGGCCGCTCGACGCCGCTGTGCGCCGCCGCATCCTGGACCGCCTTCTTGAGGCGGAAGAGTTCGAGCACTTCCTGCACGCCCGCTTCGTTGGCCACAAGCGCTTCTCGCTCGAAGGCGCCGAGAGCGCCATGGCCATCCTCGACGAGCTGATGCGCCGCGCCGCCGCCCACGCGGTGCACGAAATCGTCATTGGCATGGCGCACCGCGGGCGTCTGAACGTGCTCGCCAACCTGGTCGGCAAGCCGCTTCGCCAGATCTTCTCCGCCTTCGAGATGGAGGAGCCGCTGAGCGCGCAGGGCTCCGGCGACGTGAAGTACCACCTGGGCGCGAGCGGCGTTCGCACGTTCGAAGACGGGCGCGAGATCGTGGTTTCCGTTTCGCCGAACCCCAGCCACCTCGAAGCCGGCGACCCGGTAGTGGAGGGCATCGTGCGGCCCAAGCAGGACCGCCTCGGCGACACCAAGCGCCAGCGCGTGATTCCGCTGCTGGTTCACGGCGACGCAGCGTTCGCCGGCCAGGGCGTGGTGGCGGAAACGCTGAACCTCTCGCAGCTCGATGGCTACAGCACCGGCGGAACGATTCACCTCATCATCAACAACCAGATCGGGTTCACCACGCCGCCCGAGGAAGCGCGCTCGACGCCCTATTCCACCGACGTGGCGCGCATGGTTCAGGCGCCCATCTTCCACGTCAACGGCGACGATCCCGAGGCCTGCGCCCGCGCCGCGCAGCTCGCCTTCGATTACCGCCAGCAGTTTTCGAAGGACGTGGTCATCGACATGTTCTGCTATCGCCGCCACGGCCACAACGAGGCGGACGACCCCAGCTACACGCAGCCCATCCTCTACAGGAAAATCCGCGCGCATTCTTCTGTTGCCGTGCTCTACTCGGAGCGCCTGCTGCGCGAGGGCCTGGTGGCGCAGGCCGATATCGACGCCGTGCGGAAGCGCGCCGCGGGGTGGCTGTCCCAGAACTTCGAAGCGGCGCAGAAGGGCGAGGACGAGTACGAAGTCCAGGAGTTATCGCCGGTGCCGCTGGAGGAGACCGAGGCTACGCCGAATACCGCCGTCGATCGGGCCACGCTCGAGCGCGTGGTCGCCTCGCTCACGCGATTCCCGGCGGATTTCCACCTGCATCCCAAGCTGCGCGGTTTCGTCGAGCGCCGCAGCGAAGCGTTTGCCAAGGGAGGGCCCATCGACTGGTCCTTCGCCGAGGCGCTGTCTTTCGGCAGCCTGGTCCTCGAAGGCACGCCGGTGCGCCTGAGCGGGCAGGATTCCTCGCGCGGCACCTTCACCCAGCGCCACGCAACGTTCTACGATTTCGAGGACGGTCACGAGTACTGCCCTCTGCGACAGATCGCGCCGGACCAGGCCCGCTTCGATGTCTACGATTCGCTGCTCAGCGAAGAGGCCGTGCTCGGGTTCGAGTTCGGCTACTCGATCGGCGATCCGCTGACGCTGACCCTCTGGGAGGCGCAGTTCGGTGACTTCGCCAACAACGCACAAGGCGTGATCGACGAGTTCATCGCCGGCTCGGAGGCCAAGTGGGGCCAGCCGAGCGGCCTGGTTCTGCTGCTGCCGCACGGCTACGAAGGGCAAGGGCCGGATCATTCGAGCGCGCGCATCGAGCGGTTCCTGCAACTGGCGGCCGAGGGCAACATACAGGTGTGCAACCCCTCCACTCCGGCGCAGTATTTCCACCTGCTGCGGCGCCAGATGTTCGGCGGCCCGGACCGCCGTGGGATGCGCAAGCCGCTGGTGATCTTCACTCCCAAGAGTCTGCTGCGCCACACGCGCGCCGTCTCGCACGTGGAGGACCTTGCGGGCGGCGGCTTCCGCGAAGTCATCGCCGACACCGGGCCCATCGAGGCCGAGCACGTTACTCGCGTGCTCCTGGCAAGCGGCAAGGTCTACTACGACCTGGCGGCCGCGCGCGAAGCGAAGAAGGCGGGCGACGTCGCGCTGGTGCGCATCGAGCAGCTCTACCCGTTCGCCCACGCCGATGTTGAGGACGTGCTGCTGCGTTATCCGCTCACCGCGGAGGTTTACTGGGTGCAAGAGGAGCCGCAGAACATGGGCGCGTGGCGCTACATCCACGAGCATGTGCAGCCGCTGATTGCGCAGTCCCGCCGCGTTCTGGGCTACGTCGGCCGGCCGGCCAGCGCGGCCACCGCCACCGGCTCGCACCGCCGCCACGAGCAGGAGCAACACGATTTGGTCGAGGCGGCTTTCGCCTTTTCCCACGAGCGCAGCAACATTCGCGTGATCGGCGGAAGGCGCGCGCGATGATTCCTCACAACATGGTTACAACCGCGTTCACGCTCGACGGCTACCGCATCGTGCGGACGCTCGGCGTGGTTCGAGGCATCGTCGTGCGCTCGCGCTCTGTGCTGGGAACGCTCGGCGCCAGCTTGCAAACGATCATAGGCGGCAACATCACGATCCTGACGGAGCTCTGCGAGAAGACCCGCGGCGAGGCTTTCGACCTGATGCTCGCACACGCGGCGGAGCTCAGCGCCAATGCCGTGGTCGGCGTGCGCTACGACGCCACCGAGATCATGAGCGGGGTCACCGAGGTTCTGTCGTATGGCACGGCCGTGGTGGTGGAGCGGCAAGGCTGACGAAAAAAGCCGCCCCGCACGAGGCGAGGCGGCTTCTGAAAAACAACTGACTGCTGCTTAGTAGTCCATGTCGGGGCCGCCGTGGCCGCCGGGCATGGGACCTGCCTGCTTCTTCTCGGGGATCTCGGCCACCAGAGCTTCGGTGGTCAGCATGAGCGCGGCGATGGAGGCTGCGTTCTGGAGCGCCGTACGGGTAACCTTGGTCGGGTCGATCACGCCGGACTGCACCAGGTCCTCATACTCGCCGGTCTGGGCGTTGAACCCGAAGTTCGGATTGTCGTTGTTGCGGATCTTCTCGGCGATGATGGCGCCTTCGAGGCCCGCGTTGCCGACGATCTGCCGCAGCGGCTCTTCGCAAGCGCGCCGCACGATGTCGAGCCCGATCTGGTCGTCGCCCTCGGCCTTCATCCCGACCAGCGCCTTGGCCGCCCGCAGCAGCGCGACTCCGCCGCCCGGAACGATGCCTTCCTCAACCGCGGCGCGCGTGGCATGCAGCGCGTCCTCGACGCGAGCCTTCTTCTCCTTCATCTCGGTCTCGGTGGCCGCGCCGACCTTGATCACCGCAACGCCGCCGGCCAGCTTCGCCAGCCGCTCTTGCAGCTTCTCGCGGTCGTAATCCGAAGTAGTCTCGTCGATCTGGGAGCGGAGTTGCTTAATGCGGCCCTCGATGGCCTTCGAGCTGCCGGCGCCGTCCACGATGGTGGTATTGTCCTTGTCCACCGTGACGCGCTTGGCGCGCCCCAGGTCTTCCAGGCGGACGCCTTCGAGCTTGATGCCGGTCTCTTCCATGATGGCCTTGCCGCCCGTCAGGGTCGCGATGTCCTCGAGCATGGCCTTGCGGCGGTCGCCGAAACCGGGGGCCTTCACGGCGCAGGCATTGAGCGTGCCGCGCAGCTTGTTGACCACCAGCGTCGCGAGCGCTTCGCCTTCCACTTCCTCGGCGATCACCAGCAGCGGCTTGCCGGCGCGGGCGATCTGCTCGAGCAGCGGCAGCAGGTCCTTCATGTTGCTGATCTTCTTCTCGTGGATCAGGATGTAGGGATCCTCGATCACGGCTTCCATGCGGTCCGGGTCGCTGATGAAGTAGGGCGAAAGGTAACCGCGGTCGAACTGCATGCCTTCCACCGTGTCGAGCTCGGTGGACATGGTCTTCGACTCTTCGACCGTGATGACGCCGTCCTTGCCGACCTTCTTCATCGCGTCGGCGATGGTCTTTCCGATGTCGGTGTCTCCGTTGGCGGAAATCGTGCCCACCTGGGCGATCTTCTCTTCAGCGGTCACCGGCTGGGAAAGCTTCTTCACCTCTTCGGTGATCAGAGCAACGGCCCGCTCGATGCCGCGCTTCATGGCCATCGGGTTCGCGCCCGCCGCAACGGCTTTTACACCCTCGCGGAAAATGGCCTGGGCCAGGATGGTGGCGGTGGTGGTCCCGTCGCCGGCGACGTCGGACGTCTTCGAGGCGACTTCGCGAACCATCTGCGCGCCCATGTTCTCGAGCGGATCCTTCAGCTCGATTTCCTTCGCCACGGTGACGCCGTCCTTGGTGATCGTCGGTCCACCGAATTTCTTCTCGAGAACGACGTTGCGGCCTTTGGGGCCAAGCGTGACCTTCACCGCGTCGGCGAGTTGATTGACGCCGCGCAGAATAGCCTGCCGGGAGTTCTCACTGTAAACGATTTGTTTGGCTGCCATGAATATGTCTCCTGAAACTCTTTAGGCTTTCGCCTTCTTCGCTGCGCCTCCGAGGATTCCGAGAACCTCGTCTTCGCGCATAATCGTATACTCTTCGCCTTCCAGCTTGATCTCGCTGCCGGAATACTTGCCGAACAGAATCCGGTCGCCAGGCTTCACATCGAGCGGAACGACAGTGCCATTCTCCAGGCGCTTGCCTTGCCCGACGGCGACGACCTCGCCCTCCTGGGGCTTCTCTTTGGCAGAGTCCGGGATGATGATCCCGCCCTGGATTGTTTCTTTCTCCTCGATACGCTTCACGACGATCCGATCGTAGAGCGGCCGAATATTCATATCGATTCCTCCAGATTCTGGTGCTTAATTCGAGTGTCGAAAAAGGATCCGGCTTTGGATGCCGGCACCCGCCACTTTAGCACTCTCGGCGAGAGAGTGTCAACCCAATGGGTTGGCCCCGATAGGCCATTCCCAGGGCGCGGATCACGCGGCGGCCGGATCTATTTCACCCGCCATCTCAGCGAGATCGGGCTTTCGGGCGGCGCCTCTCGGCCAACGACCGTGCGATTGCTTAGCTGGGAGGGAACAAGCATGTGGAAGCGGAAAGTGGCGGTCGCGATCGCGATTGCTTTATGCCTTTGCACAATCGGCTGCTCGGAGTCGCAGGTTATCACCGACATTGAGATCGCCCTGAATGCAGCGCAGGTGGCGATTCCGATCGTGGGAGCGGCCGGTTTGCCGGTGGGTCAGGCCACGGAGATTCTCGTCTGGATCCAAGCGGCGCTGAACGCCCTGGGCAGCGTATCGAATCGCCTGTCGGCAGGCGGCACGGCGGCGGAAATCTCGGCGGGCATCACGGCGGACCTGGCGGGCGTCGCGGCCTCGGTGCCGAATCTCGAAGGCGTTCCCTCCACGATCGCAACCGCGGTCGAAGCGTTGGCGAACGATGTCCGGAACCTTCTGTTCGCATACGGCACGAAGTCCTCGCTCGCGGCGTCGTCGCACGCGAAGTTCGGAGCCAGAGTCCATTTCGGCCGCTCCGGCCAGGAGCGGATCGAAGCCCTGAAGGCCAAGGATCTGGCGGCGCTCGCAGCGGTAGGCAGAGCCCTCGCCGCAAGGAGATAAACACCATGCAGTCCAAGCTCGGAAAACTCCCTCCCCGGAACGACGCCCGCACGTTCCAGCTCAGCGATTACGTCCAATCGCTGCCCACGGCGCCCCCGCTGGTCGATTGGACGGGCAAAGTTCCCGAATACGGGATGCTGTCGAACGACACGCTGGGTTGCTGCGTGATCGCGGGGATGATGCATCTGGCAATGCAGCAACGCGCGGCGGCGGGTCTCACGGTCGTGATTCCATCCGACGCCGATGTCGTCGCGGCCTACTCCGCGATCGGCGGCTACGTTCCCGGCGATCCGGGCACGGATTGCGGCTGCAACCTTCTCGACGCGCTCAACTACTGGCGCTGGCACGGCCTGACTTTCGGCGGAGTAACTCACGAGATCACCGCGTTCGCCACCGTACAGTTGCACAAGCCGGCCGAACTGGCGTCCGCGCTATGGCTCTTCGGGGGAACGCTAGACGGCTACGCGCTGCCGGTCTCCGTTCAAGGACAATCGGCCTGGAAAGCGCCGCACGGAAAGCTGCGCGGCCGAACGGCTGCCGGAAGTTGGGGCGGCCATTGCGTGGAAGACCCTTACGACAAGAGCGGCGATCTCAAGGTTGTCACCTGGGGTTCCGAGATGCCGGTGGACTACGGGTTTCGCGACGCCTACTGCGACGAATCCTACGTGGTCTTCACTCCCGAGTGGATCGAAGCGAACGGAAACTCTCCGTGCGGCTTCAAGCGGGACGCCCTTCTGGCCGATCTCGCGGCCCTGTAGCTCACGAAGTGCGGCGGGCGACGACGACCGTGATGTCGTCGGCGGGCGGTTGGCCGGCGATCCAGCCCTTGACCGTTTCGTGGATCGCTTGAACGATCTCGGCGGCGCTGCGGTCGCGGAGTTTAACGACGAGCTCCGGAAGGCGGTCCTCGAACTCGTCGCCGGCGGGATTCTCCGCTTCGGTGACGCCGTCGCTATAGAGCACCAGCACATCGCCGGGATCCATGCAGCTTTGCTGGCGCTCGTAGGTCATGGCGGGAAGGATTCCCAGAACGGGACCGCCGCCTTCGAGGCGCTCGATGCGGCCGTCGGCGCGTACCAGGAGCGGCGGATTGTGACCGGCGTTGCAGAAAGCGATTTCGCCGCTCGATGCGTCGATGATGGAGAAGAAGAACGTGACGAAGCGGTTGCGCGGGCAGGTGGCGGCCAGGCTGCGGTTGAGACGCCCCACCACCGTGGCCGGATCGCCCGGCATTTCTGCAAGCGCCTGCACTTTGGCCTGAAGGCTGGTCATCATGAGCGCCGCGGGCATGCCCTTGCCGGCGACGTCGCCGATCATGATGCCGACCCGGTTGTCGGCGTAGGGCAGGAAGTCGTAGTAGTCGCCGCCCACGGTCCGGCACGCGGCGTTGTAGCCTGCCAGTTCGAGGCCGGGAAGAACCGGTGCGGCGGAAGGCAGGAACTGGCGCTGAATTTCGGCGGCCTGTTCGAGTTCGCTGGCCATCAGCTTTTCGGCCTGCTCCACTTCGGCGAGGCGGTCGCGCTCGATGCGGATGGCGGCGACGTTGGCCATGACGGTGAGCAGATTGAGATCGTCGCCCGAGAATTCGCGCGGGAACTGTGGCGAATCGACGTAGATGAGGCCGATCACGTTGTTGTCGGTCTGGAGCGGGACGGCCATCAAGGCGCGCACACTGTGCTCCACGATGCTGAGGCGCTGGCGCAGGGCTTCATCCATCGAGACATCGCGAACCAGCAGGGACGTCTTGGCGTCGAGGACGCGGTCTCGTACGGCGGTACTGATGCGGAAGCCTTCGCCTTTGGACGCCTGAGCGACCAGTTCCCCTTTTTCGAGCGTCATCAGAACGCCGCGGCGCGCGCCCACCGCTTCGGTGGCCAGACCGAGGATGACGGAGAACAATTCGGGCAGCGGCCGGCGGGCGGCCAACTCGCGGCCGGCGCGCAGCAGGGCCGTCACAGCGCTGCCCCACTGCGGCGCAAACGGCGACTTCTCCTTGCTTTCGCCCTGCAGCAGATGCTCCAGCGTTGTGCTGACGGTCTGCTCGGAGGGACGGGCGAGCGCGGTCCCCTCGAAGAGCACGGTCTTGTTGGCGTCGGCTTCGGCGGGGTCGTAAACCAGAACGACGCGGCTGGCGACGATGCGGTCTCCGGGACTCAAGCGCATCTTGCCGCTCACGCGCGCGCCGTTGAGAAAGGTGCCGTTCTTGCTGCCCAGATCGCGGAGCGTCCAGGCGTCGCCCTCGCGCTCGATGGTCATGTGCTGGCGCGAGAGGCCGACGTCTTCGGCGAAGCACAGCTCATTGGCGCTGGAGCGGCCGAGCGAGAAGCTCTGGCCCTCCAGGCGGGTCTTGGTGGTGGTCCCATCCGGTGACGTGATGGCAAGTTCGCGAAGCATGGCAGCTCCCTCTTTACTCACGATACTCTCCGAAGACGCGCCGCAGGCGGTCGGAAATCTCTCCCACGGTGGCATCGCGGCCGGCGGCTTCGAGGATGAAGGGCATCAGGTTCTCCGCGCACGCGGCGGCCCGCTCCAGGCGGTCGAGAGCGGCTTCAACCGCCGCCCGGTCGCGCGCGGCCCGCAGGGCGCGGACGCGCTCCACCTGCTCGCGCTCCATGGCGGGATCGAGGTGGAAGGTCGAAACCCCCTGGTGCTCCTCGGTTTGAAAGCGGTTGACTCCCACCACCACGCGCTGGCCCGATTCCACGCGGCGCTGGTACTCATAGGCGGAATTTTGAATCTCTCCCTGGATGTAGCCGGATTCGATCGCGGCCAGCGCGCCGCCCAGGGCATCGATCTTCTCGATGTAGGCCCGCGCCTCGCGCTCGATGCGGTCCGTCTGCTCCTCGATGTAGTGGCTGCCACCCACGGGATCGGGAGTCGCCGTGACCCCGCTCTCATGCGCGATGATCTGTTGCGTCCGCAGCGCCAGGCGTACGGATTCCTCCGTGGGCAGCGCCAGCGCCTCGTCCCGCGAGTTGGTGTGCAGCGATTGCGCCCCGCCCAGCACCGCCGAGAGCGCCTGCAAGGCCACGCGCACCAGGTTCACATCCGGCTGCTGAGCAGTGAGCGACGAGCCGGCGGTCTGGGCGTGAAAGCGCAGCATCATGGAGCGCGGGTTCTTCGCTCCGAAGCGGTCGTGCATCAGATGGGCGTAGAGCCGCCGTGCCGCGCGGAACTTCGCAATCTCTTCGAGAAAGTCCGTGTCGGCGCTGAAGAAAAAGGAAAGCCGCGGCGCGAAGGAATCGAGATCGAGACCGGCGCGGAGTGCGGCTTCGATATAGGCGATGGCGTTTGCCAGCGTGAAGGCGACTTCCTGGACCGCCGTCGCTCCGGCCTCGCGGATGTGATAGCCGCTGATCGAGATGGTGTTCCACTGCGGCACCTCGCGTCCAGTCCACGCGAACAGGTCGGTGACGATGCGCAGCGCGGGGCGCGGCGGATAGATGTGAGTCCCGCGCGCGATGTACTCCTTGAGGATGTCGTTCTGGACGGTGCCCGAGAGCAGGCCCGCGTCGATGCCCCGGCGCCGCGCGGCCAGGACGTAGAACGCCAGCAGGATGGCCGCCGTGGAGTTGATGGTCATCGACGTGGTGACGCGGTCGAGCGGGATGCCTTCGAAGAGGCGCTCCATGTCGGCGAGCGAACAAATGGCGACTCCGACGCGTCCGACTTCTCCGGCAGCGAGGGGATGATCGGAGTCCAGGCCCATCTGCGTGGGAAGATCGAAGGCCACCGAGAGGCCGGTGATCCCCTGCGCGATCAGGAAGTGGTAGCGGCGGTTGCTGGCCTCGGCGTCTCCGAAGCCGGCGTACTGACGCATGGTCCACAGCCGGCTGCGGTACATCTCCGGGTGTATGCCTCGGGTGTAGGGAAACTCGCCGGGTCTGCCAAGGGGATCGCTCATCGCAATTTGGGAACTCTATGGGCGCGCCAGAAGGAATAGATGCCGAAGCCTGCCATGAAGGCGATGAATGCGCCTCCGATGAGCACGCGGAAGAGACTCTGCGGATCGCCGTTGAGATCCCGCGCGCTGTGAACGGTGCGCGGAACGGCGGCGACCGCGAGCACCAGGAACAGCGAGCCGATGACCTGGTTCCACAACACGCGCAAGGGACGGATGACCGCGGGTAGCACGTGACCGAGGAACTGGCGGGCCATGGAGAACATCGGCAGAAGTCCTTTCCCATCGTAGCAAAACGGGGATTTCGCACCGCCGGCAGTGAGCGAGTGGGGTGGTATCCCTGGTACCAAGGTCAGGCGTTATGAGAAAAACGATACAGAACTTGTACGCCCTGGCCGATGTGTTGTTTGGGCTTGTGCATTGGCCTTTGCTCCAATACAATCGAGGCGGGCCTAGAGGCTGCCTGGACTGATTCGCTGAAACGGAGGAGGGCGGCAGGGCATCACGTAGGATGAGGATGTTATCCTCGAAGAGGGCCCGCAAGAAGGGGGCGAGCTGTGGAAGAGAAACTTAAAGTTCTCATGCAGGAGCTCGGCGACGCGATCAACGAATCGCTGTCCGAGTCCGACCGCATCGCCGCTGCGATTGGTGACATCCGACGCGCCGGTTACGACGTGTTCCTGGTTTTGGAAGCCACGATCGGGTTCAATAAGAGGGATCAAGCTGAGGCTGAGAGCGAGACCGGGGAGACGGGCGACGTCGAGACGGAGGGCCCCGCCGAGCGCTCTCCAATACGGGAGACCAGGGCCAAGATCAAGTGGACATCGCAGGACCAGAAATTCCTGCGCGCCCTGAAGATCGCGGTAGACGACGAAGTTCGCTGAGCGAATCCAGCATAGACCGAGCCAACCGGCAGCCTGCCGGGTGAACCAAAGACGCGCCGTTCCCGCTTCTCACCGAGTCGATTGCAGACTAAGAGCCTCTTCTGCGCCCACTCATACCGCGGCGGAGGCTTTCGCTTCGGGAGGGTCCCCGTGGACGAAGGCGTCGATGCTCCTGACGAGATGGGGGAGCGGCCGGATTTCTTGAGCGGGGAACACCATCCACTTGGCGGGCACGGCCAACATCACCGAACGGTTCTCGACGGTCACGTTCATCGTGAGGCGCTTTGCGAACAGGCGGTTCATGGATTCCCGCACCACCGGCAACTGGTCGCCTCGGCTCAGGATGCCGAGGAGGGCGGGGCCGGACCAGCGAAAGAGCCGCTCCCCCTGCATCATTCCCTGCGCCACGTGATGGCAGAAGAAGAGCAACACATCGTCCCCGACGCGCCGGCCGAAGCGAGCGTTGATCAGGTCCAATCGGTCGGTCACAAACACCGCGGCGAATACCGGCTTGGTTCCCTTGACGGCGGCGGCGAGCGCGGCTTCGGCGGCGGCGCGCTCCGGCAGGTTGGTGAGAGGATCGATGCGTGCGAGATCTTCCGGGGTGGCTGCAGGCTTGGTGTGCAGGCCCTGGACCGCGTTGTGCATCTCCGAGACCTGCTTGGCGGATTCGGCCCGATGGCGGACGATCTCTCCGCGCAGCACGTCCAGACACTCCGACATGCGGATCTTGGCGCTGTGGAAGTCTTCGAGCAGTGAGGCCTTCTGCAATTCGCCCTCGATGTCCTGGAGCCGCCCGATGGTGCTCTGGCTTCCCGAGGAGACCGCGGCCATGGTTTTGGTCAGCATGGCCACCATGTTTTGAAGGTCTTCGCATTGGGCGCGCATCTGTTTGGTCGCGTGCGCGTTGTATGCCTCCATGGTCTTGAGCGCCTGGCCCGCCTGCACCAGGATCTCCGAAGCCGGCGTGTCTTTGCCGATCTCGCCGAGGATCAGGCGCAAGTCCTTCTGGAACTGGTCATAGTCCGCCGCATCCGGCTTGACCGCGTGACGGCCGATCCCTTCGAGCAGAAGGTGCGTCGTCCGCAGGAGGGCATCGGCGACCTGGTCCGACCGGCTGTCGAGGTACTTGCGGAGCGAGATCATTTTGGGCCACTGTCACTATCGGCAGGGCGGAGCCGAAAGTTCATGACCCCGCCGTGCCAGTTGCTTAGAGGTGGTACCGCCTGAGCTTACGGTACAGGGTGGTGCGGCCGATGCCGAGGAGAACGGCAGCGCGGCCGCGGTCGCCGCGAGTTTCGGTGAGCGCTTCGGCGATCGCGCGCCGCTCGAGTTCCTCCATCGGCAAGACGCCTCTGGGCGGGATGCGCGCGGCCGGAGTACAGGAGGCGCCGCTCACGGCCGTGGACAACCGCTGCAGTCCCTCGCACCGCGCGGCGAAGACCGCCCCCTGCACCGTGGACGGAAGATCGCCGCAGTGCAGGTACGGGCCGGTGTTCATGGCCACCATGCGCTGGATGGCGTTCTCGAGCTCTCGCACGTTGCCGGGCCAGTCGTATTTCATCAGCGCGTCCATCGCGTCCGGCGTCAACTGATGATTGTGGCCATAGCGTTCCAGGAAGTGGTCGACCAGCAACGGCACATCTTCCCGGCGGTCGCGCAACGGGGGCAGGCGCACCACCACCACGTTGAGGCGGTAGTAAAGATCCTGGCGAAAGTGGCCGGCATCCACTTCGCGCTTGAGGTCGCGATTGGTTGCGGCGACGACGCGGAACCGTGCTTTGCGGCTGCCCAGCGCCCCGAGCGCGCGGAACTCCTTTTCCTGGAGCACGCGCAGCAGCTTGGCCTGAATCTCGGCCGGCAGCTCGCCGACCTCGTCGAAGAACGCCGTGCCGCCGTCGGCCATCTCGAGCAGGCCCTGCTTGTTCGCCACCGCCCCCGTGAACGAGCCGCGCGTGTGTCCGAAGAGGTCGCTCTCGAGCAGGGGACCCAGCAGCGAGCAGTCTATGGTGATGAAGGGACCGTGTCCGCTGGCCAGATGAATCGCGCGGGCGACGATTTCCTTGCCGGTGCCCGTCTCGCCCAGCACCAGCACGGGCGAATCGCACCGCCCAAGCTTGCGGACGATCGCGTCCATCTCGCGGATGCGAGCGGACCGGCCGATCAGGGCAAACGGACTGGCAGCGGGTTCGTGCACTAGGGCTCTGAGCTTGTTAGTCCCCCGTGGAGGCGTCTACTCTCACTACAAATGCAGCTCCGGACTCTGTTTTTACGCGTTCGGCCAGCGCCGCCGCATCCGCGATGGTGGGTGCGTGGCCCACCAGAACGCGCCAGACCGGCGGCTCGCCCCCGCGCAGTACCAGGCGTGCGGAGCCGTATCCCCGTTCCATCTTCTGCCGCTGCCGCTCGGCGTTCGATCGGTCGCGGAAGGCGCCGGTCTGCACCGCGAAGTAGCCGTCGGGGATCGAGGAGGGCAAGGCCGCGATGCGCAGCCGCACGTTCGCGGTGCCGGGGCCGAGCATGCGGATCTCGCGCGCGGCGGCGTGAGACAGATCGATGATGCGGCCTTCGACGAACGGGCCGCGGTCGTTGATCCGCACCGAGACGGTGAGGCCGTTGTCCAGGTTGGTCACTTCGACGATGGCGCCGAAGGGCAGCGTGCGATGCGCCGCGGTGAGTTTCTCCATGTCGTAGATCTCGCCGCTTGAAGAGGGACGGCCGTGATAGGGATGGCCGTACCAGCTTGCGAGGCCGGTCTCCTGGTCGCCGATGCGCGCGAGCGCAGCGCCCGCGTGCGGGGCGGCCGGGGGTGCGGCCACGCGCTGCTTCTTCCCACAGCAGGCGGCCAGAAGCGCGAGGGCGACGACAAGCGAGACGCGGCGTTTCATTCCTCCAGATCCTAGTACCATCGGCCGCGACGACGCAAGTGGCGCGCGCGAGACGTGTCGAAGATGCGCAGAATCGCGTTCCGATCGCGTTCGGTGTGCGGCGCGGAACCCTTCGGAGGGTCATTTTGCGGTCGGAAACAATTCCGATCATCGACGTTCTGGGACCTCGAAGGCGATCCGGGGGCCCCTCACATGCATTTTTCTCTTGACTTTCGGAGCGAACGACTTTATATATGAATCACACTGCGATCTTTTACGATTGCAGATTTTGATGTCAAGGGAGAAACACTCGATGAAGAACGCAACCAAGAAAGCCGCAAAGAAGAAGGCCGCCCCGAAGAAAAAGGGCAAGTAAGCGCCTCGTACAGCGGCGTAGACAAGTTCTCGTAACAGGCCCCGAAAGTTTCGGGGCCTTTTTATTTTCCACTCCCTCCCGAGCTGTCCCCCCTTTCCTCGCCACATGCGCCGGAGGCCCGATCCACGGCCTTCCGAAGCACCAGCGTGCGAAAGGTCTCACCCATGCCGAACAGCAGAGTCTTCAGTTGCAGCCGCCGTGCGGAGACGGCTTCGGCGGTTTCCGCGGCGAGCGCAGCGGCGAACTCGTCCGGGGCCCCCGCATCGAGCAGCGTCTGCGCCAGCGTCGCCGATCGCACGGGTTCGAGGCCGCAGAGGCGACCGTGCTCTTCGAGGGCGGTGAGGGCGACGTGCGCCGTGATGTCCCGTTCGCCCGGCGCGGCCAGTACGTCTTCGATGGCGGTGTGGCGGTGGTAGCTCATCAGCGTGCCCTGCGGGAAGCGCGTCCGTTCGCGGCGTGTGTAGCCGTAGTCGATCGCGAAGAGGAAGCCGCGCTCGAGAGACTGCGCGATCCGCTCGATCCAAGCCAGCGCCTCCAGGTTGATCTCGACGAGCGTTCCCTCCTCGCACGGCGCGAGGTACCGTTCGATGTAGCCGGCGGCCTCGGGCGCGACCGCGCCGCCTTCGATCCAAACGAAACGGCCGCCGTCCCATCCGGCGAGCATTTGGCGAAAGCCGCCGGGGCGCGAGACCGCAGCGTTAACGGGCAATGCGTCGAAGAACTCGTTGGCGAAGACTACGCCGGTGAAGCGTGAGGGCAGGGCGCCGCGCCCGGCATCCACGGGAACGTAGCGCCACTCGGAGAAGGCTTCCCGCATCTCGCCGCGGCCCGCGCCCAGATCGACGACGGTGAAATCGGGAGGGCGGCCGAGTTCTTCCCACATCGCCCGCACTCGCGCGGCCATCAGGATGCCGAAGACGGGCTGCAACTGCGCCGCCGTGTAGAAGTCGCCCGCCTTTCCGAAGGGGTCGCGGGCGCGCCGATAGTAGCCGTGCTCGGGATGGTAGAGGGCCAGGTCCATGAAGCGGTGGAAGGGCAGCGGACCCTGGCGCGCGATCTCGTCGCGGATCAGAGCGGCCAAAGGTGTGAGGGCGGGCTCCAAGTTCCCAGCCTAGCAAGCCCGGCGGCCTCGGCTAAGATGATTCCAGTGGCCCTCCCCGAGACCGTTCGCGTCAAGATCAGTTCGGAGGCGGCGGAGTCCATCGCGCTCACTCCGGTGGTGCTGCGGGAGATGCCGGCCGGCGAGTTGATCGAGACCATGCTCGGTGTGACGGGCAAGGATGCGGCGCGGATCGTAGAGTTGCTGTTGCGCGGCAGCTTCGTCTCCGGCGCGTCCCGGCTACGCTGGACCGGATGGACCGCCGACCCCGGTGATGTGGCGGCCGTCCTGGCCACCTTCCCCGATGCCGACCCGCGCCGTCCGTTCGACCGCGAGCTCTGCACCCTCGCGGTGCTGAAAGGACCAACGGCACGTATAGAGATCGAGCGCGCCGCCGGGAGCGCACGCCGGCCCTTCCGCCGCCGCAGCTTCTGGGACGCGCTCATGGATCTGGCCGATGCGGGCGCGTCGGCCTACGCGGGCTACTCCTACCGGCATCGAGCCGACCGCTATTCCGTCACGGTGCCTCCCGCGGCCGCCGGGCTGCTGCGCGAGAGCGCCGGTGCGATCCGCTACTCGGCCCTGGAAGCCCAGGTACGCCGCGCTCGCGTGGAGTCGATCGATCTCTACGCGGAACGCCGGCGCGGGTAACCCAGCCAGAGGACGCCGCCGGCGAGCGCACCCCAACAGAGAATCCGCATCGCCAGCATCTCCGCGCCCCCATCGTAGGCCAGCTCGATCACGCAGGGGCCCGCGCACGCCGGCTCGATGACGAGCAGGCCGAGCTTGTCCGGGGAAACGCCGCAGGCCCTCCCGTTCACGCGCGCATGCCAGCCGGGGTGGTAGCTGATCTGAACCGAGACGATCTGGCTCTTCTCCATGCTGGCGGCGATGGCGGCCCTGCTTGGGGCTAGCCAGCGAAAATCCGCCAGCGGATAGGCCGGGTTGTCGAGCGCCGCGACGTACGGCCGCAGCGGATCGACGTCGATCCCGCTCGCCGGCGTCCGCGCAACAAGGTCCTCCGGCTTCATCACGTGAGCGAGCAACACCGAGCGCGACGGCACTTCGTAGATGACGTCGTCGCCGTCGCGCCACAGTTCCTTGAGGCTCCCGGAGAACTTGTGCGGGTTGCGGAAGGGCTTGTATGCTTCGCGGCTGTGGGGCCCGCTCACCATCACCGCGTGGACGCCGAACGATTCCAGCCAAAGCTCGCCGATCTCGTCCTCCCTGCCACCCGCGCCCTCCCCGTTGTAGATCTGGTAGGTCACATGCGGGAGCAGTTGGTTGGTGCTGCCTTGCTCAAAGCCGCCGCCGAGCTGCGGCGTATCGTTGAACGCATTCAACCAGAAGCCCACGCTGCCGGGCGCGAAGACGCGCTGGCCTTTGATGTTGTGGTCGAACCACTGGGCGGCTTCGTATTCCACGGTGCGGTGGATGTCGATGGGCCGGTCCATCCACCGGGTGTAGTTCCGATACGTTCTCGCCTGGAGCAACGAGAACAGAAGAAACGCAGCGAGGCCGGCGGCGCGTTCCCGTGGCCCCATTCGCGCCGCGAGCGGCCGTAGGCAGAAGGCGGCCACGAGCGCGATCCCCATCTCCACTTCGAGGTGATAGCGCTGGGACTGCGGCAGGATGTTCAGGCCGAACCACACCCCGGCCATCACGATCGCCGCCAGGGGAACGGTGAAGAAGACGGCGAAGCGCAGGATGCGCGACAACTTCAAGCGGTCGCACGCGGAGCGCACCAGGAGAAGCGCGATCAGCCCCAGGCCCAGGTACTTGAGGTGCTGCGCGGTGATCTTGAACGGGCCCGCCGCCGCCTCGTGCACGCCGACCTGCGCGATGGTGGAGGGTGGAATCCATGGCGATGCCAGCAGGTAGGCGTAAATGGCCATGCCGGCCGCGGCCAGCCATACTTTCGGCGGCGTCTCGGGCCGCGCCAGCAGGTAAGCGGCCACGGCGACCGCCAGCGCGACCGCGCCCAGCCAGTTGGCGAGCACGACCGCGGCCATTGCGAGCGCCGAGAGAATGTAGAACACGGGCCGTTTCTTTTCGAGCGCGACATCCAGGGCGACGATCGCGATAGGAAGCAGCGTCATCGAAGCGATGTGCGGACCCTCGCCGTACTGGAGCAGCGCCTGTATGCGCCGTGGATTGAACGGGCCACCCAGATCGCGCAGAATCGCAGCGCTCAACAGCGCGCTCGGCGAGAACAGCGAGTAGAACAGCGCCGCTCCAAAGCTGAACGCGCGCGAGCGGGAGAGGCGCAACGCCAGCCAGAACAGCGTCACCGGCCCCAGAGCGTAGAAGACCGCGATCACGAAGTGGTAGGCGAGGGCGGGCGAAGCGCCAGTCAGCTTTTCGACGATCGCAACCACAAAGCGCAGCAGCGGCGGATACGTGTTTTGGTAGGGCACGCCGCCGTACCAGAGCGGGAACCATCCCAGGTCCCGCCAATTCTCCGCCAGGTATCGCGGGATGCCCATGTGGGCGCCCTCGATGGATTGCATCTGCGCGATGAACCCGGCCAGAAACAGGTCGTGCACCACGTAGCAGTTCACCGCCAGCAGCGCGGCGGCGAGCAGAGGCGTCTTGAGTTTCTCGGTGCGCACGATAGCGCGATTATGCACGAATCGCGAAGTCCGGCGCAAACGGCGCGGCCGGGCTTACGCGCGCTTCGCGAGGGAGGGCAGGCGCAACGCGGGCAGCGCCTTTTCGAGCTCCGGCCGCCGGGCTTCAAGCCAGGGAGGCAGCATGAGCCTGGTGCCAAGCTCGGCCGCGGGCTCGTCCACCGTGAAGCCGGGGCCGTCCGTTGCGATCTCAAAGCGCACGCCGCCCGGCTCGCGGAAGTAAATCGACTGAAAGTAGCGTCGATCGACCGGCGGTGTGACGTTCAGCCCGGCCCTCAGGATGCCTTCGCGCCAGGCTTCCTGCGCCGCTTGATCCGGCGCGCGAAACGCGACGTGATGAATCGCGCCGGCGGCGACGCGGCCCGGTTCGATGCCGGGCAGTTCCTCGACATCGATCACCGCTCCAGCGCCCCCGTAGCCCGCGACGAATCGCGTGCGGCCGCCCGATTCGCTGGTGCTGCGCAATCCCATGGTTCCGCCCAGAAGCGTGGCGGTTCGGTAGGGCTCCTCCTCGGCCAGCGTCACGCCATGGATGCCGCGGATCGAGAGGTCGCCCGGTACCGGGCCCTCGGTGAACGGCTCGCGGTCGTCGCTGGCGGCGACCAGTTCCAGGCGCAGGCGGTCCGGATCGGAGAACGAAATCACTTCGTCGCCGAAACGCGCGTGAACCTCGAACAGGATTCCGTGAGACTGAAGGCGCTGGAGCCAGAACTCCGAAGCCCCTTCCGGAATCGAAAACGAAACGGTCCGCGCCTGCCGGGAGCCGGTGCGGCCGCGCGGTTCGCCGGGCCAGTGGAAGAAAGTGATCAGGCTGCCGGGCCGGCCCAGCGCATCGCCGTAGTAGAGGTGATAGGTGTCGGGATCGTCGAAGTTGACGGTCATCTTCACCAGGCGCAGGCCCAGGACGCCGGTGTAGAAATCGAGGTTTCGCTGCGGATCGCTTGCGATCGCGGTCACATGATGAATTCCCAGCAGCATTAGCCCCGCCCCTATTCCTGTATGGTCTCACAGGCGGGGTGGAAGGTGCCATCGCAGGCGTCGTCGTCCGCCTCACGCTACTATGTAGCGAGGTGCTCGGCCGATGAACCCCTCGCCGGAGGATCTGCGCGCGGTCCAGATCACGGCGCTTGAGGACTCGCCGCTCGACGTGCTCATCGTGGGCGGGGGCATCAACGGCGCGGGGATCGCGCGCGACCTGGCGCTGCGGGCCAAGACCACAGGCGCCGCGCTGCGGATCGGACTGGTGGAGCAGCGGCACTTCGCCTCGGGCACCAGCGGCAAGAACTCTCAGTTGATCCACGGCGGGCTGCGCTACTTGCGAGGCCTCGAACTCGGCTTGGTGCGCGAATCGCTCCACGAACGCGCTGTGCTTCTGCGGATGGCGCCGGAGCTGGTGCGGCCCTTGCCGCTCCTGATGCCGTTCTATAGCCGCGCCGCCCGGCTCTACTACGGCGCCGGCCTGCGGCTCTACGACCTGCTGGCGGGCCGCCGCAACATCGAGCGCCATCGCATGATCTCGCGCGCGGAAGCCCGCAGCCTGGAGCCGGCGCTCGAGGCCGAGCGTCTCCATTCGGCCGCGCTGTTCTGGGACGCCCGCGTCGATGCCGCCCGCTTCGTTCTCGCCAACGTCTTCGATGCCATTCGGAACGGTGTGGCGGCCGCGAATTACCTTCGCGTCGAGAGCTGGATGCGCGAGGGCGGCCTGTGGCGCGTGCGTGTGACGGACATGCTTTCCGGCCGATGTTTCGAACTCGCCGCGCGCAAGCTGGTAGATGCTACCGGCCCCTGGAGCCGCACCGGCGCGTTGCGGCTGGTTCGCGGATCGCACCTGATCCTGCCGCGCCTGGCGACGGGTGAGCGCGCCATCGCGTGGTTCGAACCGGGCGGCAGGATCGTGTTCGTGATTCCCTTTGGCGAAACGGGCGAGCTGAGCCTGGTGGGAACCACGGACGAAGATCACGCGGGCAGCCCGGACGACGTGCGCATCTCGCCCGAGGAGACCGGGTATCTGCTGCGCGTGGCCCATCGGCTTTTTCCCGCGGCGGACCTGCAGCCGGCCGGGGCGTACAGCGCGCTGCGGCCGCTGGCCGGCGACGAATCGGCCACAGCCCTGGGAGCCAGCCGCGAGAGCCGCATCTGGAATTCCGCCGATGGCGTGCTGCATGTGGCCGGCGGCAAGTTCACCACCTACCGCCGGATGAGCGAGGAGGCCGCCGATGCCGTCGCGCGGGAGGTGGCGCCGCGACTGCTCGCCGTTCACGTGACCGCGGAAACGCCGCTCGCGACCGTCGAAGCGCCGCCGGGGCGTGACGAACGGATCGCCTTCGCCGTGCGCCGCGAGATGGCCCGAAGCCTGTCCGATCTCCTCTTTGTTTCGACCTCCTGGGGGTATGCGCAACAATGGAGTGGGGAGACGCTGGCGCCCTATGCGCGCGACATGGGGGCCTGGCTTGGCTGGGATGAGGCGCGCATGGAGCGGGAAATCTCACTCGGATTATGCCAGACGGCGCTGCCAGAATGGTCATGAAACGCGCGGCCCTTCCTCCCTTCCTGCCGCTGGCCTGGCGCACCTGCGTGCGCGCTTGCGTCTCGGCGTATAGCCACGACGCCTTCGGGATCGGAAAGGGCGCCGCTTATTCCGCGCTGCTCGCCTTCTTCCCGCTGCTGGCAACGCTGGCGACCATTCTGGTCCGCTTTCGGGCCGAGTTCATCTCCAACGCAGTCTATAATTTCCTTTCCGAGGTTCTGCCGCCGGGGACGCAGGATCTGGTCTTCTACTACTTTGCGGTTCGCGGCAAGCAGCCCGTGTTCGTGCCCATCACCGGAATGCTGATTTCGGTGTGGGCCGGCTCAGGCGTGATGACCAGCCTGATGCAGGGATTCAACCTCGCCTATGTTAGACCGGGACGTACCTTTGTACGAGAACGGCTCATCGCGATCCTGCTGGTTTTCTCCGCGGCGATTCCAGTGCTGTTCGCTTCGGCCCTGATCTTCTTCGGCATCCGCGCGGAGAACCTGATCGAGAGCATTCTCGGCCTGGTGCCGCAGGGAGGCGGCATTCAGGGCTGGGTTGCGGTGCTCGGCAAGATGCTGCGCTACCTGATCTCGCTGGGCTCCATCATCCTGGGCGCGATGATCATGTATTATTTCGGCCCGAACCGAGCGCAGTCCTGGCGGCGGGTGTGGCCCGGCGCGGTGCTGACCACCATCCTATGGCTGGCAGCCACGTTGATCTTCGCCTGGTACGCGCGCCACATTGCCAACTATAACGTGATGTACGGCAGCATCGCGGCGGTGGTTCTTCTGCTGGTGTGGATGTACGTGCTCTCGATCATCGCCTTCGTGGGCTGCGAGTTCAACGCGGAGTTGGAGAAGGCGTAGGGGCGATCATACCGCCGGGCGCCGGCTTACTATAAGGATTGTGCTGGACCGCGTTGCCGCTACCATCGCCCGATATGGGATGTTCGCGCCCGGCCAGCGCGTCGGCGTGGCGGTGTCGGGCGGGGCGGATTCGGTGTGCCTGCTGCTGGTTTTGCGGGAACTGGCCCCGCAATTGGGGCTGGTGCTCAGCCTCCTACACCTGAATCATCAATTGCGCGGCGCCGATTCCGATGCCGATGAGAGATATGTGGGAGAACTTGCCGCCCGTTTCGGCTTGGAGTTGCGCTCGGCGCGGGCGGACGTGTTGAAAATCGCCTCAGACTCCGGCGACAACCTGGAGCAGGCTGCCCGAACAGTCCGGCGGGCCTTTTTCCTCGATTTTCTCCTCGGCGGCACCCTGGATCGTGTGGCGCTAGGGCATACCCGGTCCGATCAAGCCGAAACCGTGCTCTTCCGGTTCCTGCGCGGTGCGGGAACGGTCGGCCTGGCCGGAATGCGGCCCGTGACCGCGGACGGCCTGGTGCGCCCGCTGATCGAGATTGAACGGGGAGAAGTGGAGCAGTTTCTTAAGGATCGCGGGGTTACGTGGCGCGAGGATGCGAGCAATCGCGACCGCCGCTTCGCCCGAAACCGGATCCGGCACGACCTGCTTCCCCGCCTCGCCGAGGAGAATCCGGCGCTCGCGCCGACGCTGGCGCGCCTGGCAACGGTGGCTGCGGACGAGGAGCGGTACTGGGAGACGGAGATCGACCGCACAGTTGAAGGACATTTCATCTCGAGGCCGCCGACGGTTCTGTTTCGGGCCGATTGGCTCGGTTCGCTGCAGCCGGCCGTGGCGCGGCGGGCGATCCGGCGGGCGATTCAGATCGCCAAGGGCGACCTGCGCTCCATCGGCATGGAGCATGTCGAGCGGATTCTGGAGCTTACGAGCACTCTCGCGGGCAGCGCACGGCTCCAGGCGCCGGGCCTGGACGTTTTCCGCTCCTTCGATTGGGTTCGTTTGGCGCCGCCGGGAATGGACCGTCTGGAAGATCGCGACTACGAATTGCCCGCCACGGTGCCCGGAACGGTGGTTTTGCCGCATGGCCGAAGCTCCGTCCAACTGGAGATGGCCAGTTCCGCATATAATAAAGATGGAACCGAATTAGACGGGGGTCGGATCTCCGGTGGTTTGCGGATCAGAAACTGGAGGCCGGGTGATCGATATCGGCCCGTCGGGCACGCCTGCGAAACCAAGATCAAATTCCTGTTCCAAGAAGCCCGTATCCCGTTGTGGGAACGGCGCGGGTGGCCGCTCATCGCGTGTGGGGACTCGATTATTTGGGCTGCGAAGTTCGGGCCGGCGGCCGATCTGGCTGTTTCCGGCGAGACTCGCAGCGTCCTGAGGGTACGCGAACTTGGCGATATCGCCGAATTTTGAGATCGGATCGCGGTCCGTTGGCGTCTCTATAGTAAAGGACGTCATTTGGACCGGGAGCGGTCGCCGGGCGAGCAGCTCCGCTCCGCCGAGCGTCGGGAGATTCGTATGAATTCGAACTTGAGAACAGCGATTTTCTGGGTGGTGCTGATCTTGCTGGTGGTGGGCGTGGTGAGCGTGATGCGCACCAGCCAGAGAGGGCCCGACAAGGCCCTGAACCTCAGCCAGTTCATCCACGACGTGAGCGATCACAAGGTCAGGGACGTCACCATCAATGGGATGGAGGTGCATGGCACCTACACCGACGGCTCCCCCTTCCACGCGCTGATCCCCGAGCATTACGAGAAGATCTACGACACCCTCGAGGACAACAAGGTCTCGGTCACGGTCAAGGAAGCGAACGCCAATAACTGGGTGTCGCTGCTGATCAACGCCATTCCGTTCATCCTGCTGATCGCCTTCTGGGTGTTCATGATGCGACAGATGCAGAGCGGCGGGAACAAAGCGCTGAGCTTCGGCAAGAGCCGCGCCCGGCTGCACTCGTCGCAGCAGAAGAAAGTGACCTTCAAGGATGTGGCGGGCGTCGAAGAGGCCAAAGAAGAGCTGCAGGAGATCATCGAGTTCCTGAGGGAGCCGCAGAAGTTCCAGAAACTGGGCGGGCGGATTCCGAAGGGCGTGCTGCTGATCGGCCCTCCGGGAACGGGCAAGACGCTGCTGGCGCGCGCGATTGCCGGCGAGGCCAACGTCCCCTTCTTCTCAATTTCGGGCTCGGACTTCGTCGAGATGTTCGTGGGCGTGGGCGCGAGCCGCGTGCGCGACCTGTTCGAGCAGGGCAAGAAGAACGCTCCCTGCATCATCTTCATCGATGAAATCGACGCCGTGGGCCGGCATCGCGGTGCGGGCCTGGGCGGCGGGCACGATGAGCGCGAGCAGACGCTGAACCAGTTGCTAGTCGAAATGGACGGCTTCGAATCGAACGAGGGCGTCATCCTGGTGGCCGCAACCAACCGGCCCGACGTTCTCGATCCGGCGCTGCTACGGCCCGGCCGGTTCGACCGGCGCGTAGTGGTGGGCCGGCCGGATGTGAAGGGCCGCGAGGCGATTCTGCGGGTCCATACCAAGAAGGTGCCGATCGCCGACGATGTGGACCTGATGGTGATTGCGCGCGGAACGCCGGGCTTCGCGGGCGCGGACCTGGCGAACCTGGTGAACGAGGCGGCGCTCATCGGCGCGCGCCAGAACCGCAAAGTGGTCACGATGGCCGATTTCGAAATCGCCAAGGACAAGGTCCTCATGGGCGTCGAGCGGAAATCGCTGATCATCAGCGAGGAAGAGAAGCGCGTCACCGCCTATCACGAGGCCGGGCATGCCTTGCTCGCCGCCGTGATGCCGAAGGCCGACCCGGTGCACAAGGTCACCATCATCCCGCGCGGCATGGCGCTGGGCGTGACCATGCAGCTTCCGCTCGACGACAAGCACTCCTACAGCAAGGAGTTTTTGCAGACCGAGATCACCATCATGATGGGCGGCCGCATCGCCGAAGAGCGGTACATGCACGAGATGACCACGGGGGCGGGCAACGATATCGAGCGCGCCACCGACATCGCCCGCAAGATGGTCTGCGAGTGGGGCATGAGCGAACTCGGCCCGCTGAGCTTCGGCAAGAAGGAAGAGCAGATCTTCCTGGGCCGCGAGATTGCGCAACACCGCGACTACAGCGAAGACACCGCCATCAAGATCGACGCGGCGGTGCAGAAGATCGTGCGCGGCGCCTACGATCAGGCGAGCGCGCTGATCGAAGAGCGCTCCGAGGCGCTGGTGCGGATCGCCGAAGCGCTGCTTGAGCGCGAAGTGCTCGACGGCGAAGAGGTGCACCAGTTGATCGAGGGCCGCTCGCTTCCGCCGGTGCGACCGATCCCGCCGGGCGATGGCGGACGGACGCAGCAGGTGGTTCGCCCCGAGGGCGGCCGCAGGATTACGCCGCTTGTCGAAGGAGAGCGGCCTCAGCCTGCGTGACCCCGCGCTTCCCGGTCTACCTGTTCGATGTCGACGGCACTTTGGTGGACTCCGCGGACGACATCTGCGGAGCGATTCTCGAAGCCTTGCGGCCTACGCCGGCCCACGGCCTGACCCGAGCCGATCTGGTCCGTTACGTCGGCGTACACCTGCTCCAGATGTTCCAGGAGTTGCTGCCCGAGTACACGCTCGAGCAGCACGAGGAGCTGATTCGCAACTACCGCGTCGCCTACCTGGCGCGCGGGCATCGCTCAACGCGCGTGTTCGCCGGCGTCAAAGAGGCGCTCGAAGGGTTGGGCGGGAGAAAGTCCACGGCCACCACCAAAGGGACTACCACCACCCGCGCGGTACTCGAACAGTTCGGCTTGTCCCCCTATTTCGACCACGTACAGGGCACGGACGGGTTCGCCTACAAGCCCGCACCGGACGTGATCCTGGCATCGCTGGCAGCCCTGGGCGCAAGCCCGGCCGACTGCCTGCTGGTGGGCGATTCCCCCGCCGATATGGAGGCGGGCCGGCGCGCCGGTGTAGCCATCTGCGGGGTACGATACGGCTACGGCGACCAGTGCCGGATGGCGCGTTTCGCCCCTGACCTCTGGGTGTCGGATTTGCGGGAACTTCTGGATTAGCGAGCGGTTGCGAGGGGGGCCGGAAAATCCACGGGGCGGGCGGCGCTGAGCACCGTCCGCCCCGTTATGCGAGGAACTTTTAGCGGCCTCAAGCCTTTCCGGCGAGGCATTCTGCTATACAGATTAAAGGCCTTCTTACCTAAGTAATCAATACTGTTAAGGGTTACTACCACCCATGGCTGCGGGTTAGCCGAAAGTTAATTACCGATGGTGAGTATCCTTCCCTGCCAACGGCTATGTTCTGATGTTTACCCTGGCGTTGCCCCTTGCCAATCCCCCCTTTTTTCGCTAGATTCAGGGTGGACTTCCTCCCGCAACGGGAAGACGGTTCCAGGTGTCCCTTCCGCCGCGTCCCCCGCGGCTTTCAGGAGGCTGGATGCGGAGCCGGCTGGGCTGTTGCCGACCGGAGCGCCGCGCGCGCTTCGTCTAGGAGGGGCATATGCCCATTCTGAGGAAGTTGCAGGATTTCCTGGAACAGAACCAGGTCGCCTACACCCACACCGTTCATCCGCTGGCGTACACGGCACGAGAGCTGGCCACGGCGGAACATGTTCCCGCGCGCGAGGTCGCCAAGACCGTTGTGTTCTTGAGCGAGCACGGCTACGCGATGGCGGTGCTCACTGGCGATAGCGTGGTGGATCTGGAGCAGTTGCGGCTCGATCTGGCGCTGGCGCGTCTGCGCCTGGCGACCGAGGCGGAGCTGGCCGACCTCTTCCCGCCCTGTGAGTTGGGGGCGATGCCGCCCTTCGGCAACCTCTTCGGCCTGCCTGTCTATGTCAACAGCCGCCTGGCCGGCGAGGATATGATCACTTTCAACGCCGGCACCCACCGTGACGTGATCCACATGCACTTCCGCGATTTCGAGAGGCTGGCGCAGCCCTCGGTGGTGGCGTTCTCCCGGCGGGCCGGGGCGGGAGCATAGGGGGCGGCGACGCGGGCCGCCATGTGCCATGCTGGAGTCTCTATGCGAGACCCGGAGACCATCGAAACCGAGTTGATGGAAATCAGCGCCATCCCGGAGGATTCCGTCAAGCTCGAGCGGATCATTGCCTGGTGCGCATCGCATCCGGACGAAGTCCCTTTCGCCCTGCATCAGCTCATGGGCGGCTGGCGCGACAAGTCCGCGGGCGCGGCCCAGGACGCCGCGAGCTGAGTTGGCGCAAGTTGCTACGCCGGACTATAGGCCCTTGTAAGTGAGGACCGGCCGGAGCGTGCGCGTAACCTTCACCAGTTCCCGTTGCGCCCGCAGCACAGCGCGGATGTCTTTGTACGCGGACGGGGCTTCGTCGCGAAGTTTTTCCGTCAGGCGGGAGTCGTACCAAATCCCTTCCATCTGCCGGCGGAGCGCCCGTTCAGTCACTTTCGCGCGAGCTTCCGTACGGCTCAACTGCCGACCTGCCCCGTGTGCGCTCGAGCACAATGCCGCCTCGTGCCCGCGGCCTTCTACGTGGAAGCTGAGACTGCCCATTGAGCCTGGCAGAACTCCACCCTCACCAAACTGGGCCCGCATAGCGCCCTTTCGGTGCACCCAGAGATCGCGTCCACTGTGGTGCTCAAGCGAAACGTGGTTGTGATCCGCTGTGATGATGGTTTCCCAGCAGACCTTTGCCCCGATTGTCCTGGACAACACGCGGCCAACCTCTTCAGCTATCGCCCTTCTGGAGGCGTCAGCAAAACGCCGGGCGTAGCCGGCATCGTGAAGATACTGGGCGCCCCCGTCGGATTCGGCGTCGAGCGAACGAAGCCGATTATTTGCGGGCTGCGCGCGCGACAGGTGGTGATCGCGAATCGCCTGGCCGAGCGCCCGCGACCCGCTGTGTATCATGAGCCAGAGCCGGCCGTCCTCGTCCGCCTGAATTTCAACGAAGTGGTTTCCGCTGCCGAGCGTTGCGAACTCGATCGCGCCCTCATTCCGGCGGATGGATTCAAGGCTGGGGTGGCTCAGCGTGGAGCCTGCCACGTCGTCGGGCTGGAGAATGGCCGTCCGCCGATTTCGACGGCGCGCAGGCACAGCCCTGCCAAGATCTGCCAGGACCCGGCCGGCGACTCTTGGGACCTCCAAGGCGGTGGAATCGAGGTCCAATCCCACAGCCAACATGCCACATCCGATGTCGCCTCCGACGGCTTGCGGGTAGATCAGGTGGGACGTGGCGACGACAACGCCGATGCACACGTCCGCGGACAGGTGTACGTCGCGCATTACGGCAATCTGCTGAACATCCGGGGCGAGCCGGAGGCGTTCGATCGCCTCCGACACTTGAGGCCCCATTGGGGCCGCGAGCCACGTGCGAATGGGAGCCGCTGACGGTTCACTCATCGGCGCCTCCACACTCAGAAGCCGGAACAAAACACAATTCAGGCGCACGCTTGCGGGTGATTGCCGTGGCCACCTCCGAGCGGAGACGGGGTGCTTCGCGGCCGAGCGCAGTGATCGCATCGGCGACAGGACGGCCGTCCGGGATCAGCACATGTATCATCAGGCGCCCGCAATCCGGCGCGGGAGAGACTTCATCGACGAACAAATCGTTGATGCCATCGCAGACGCGATCCGCGAGGGCGAGGTTTAGCGCTCGTTGTACCTGCCGACAGAATTGCCGTACCTTGCGCTCTCGTTGCCGATTGGAAGACGGGTCGCTGGGCTCGTCTTCGTAAAGACCTTCAGAACCACGGTTATGGTGTTTCAAGACACTGCTCCCCTATTTGCACACACGAACACCGAACCTCCGCGCACACGAAGTGCGCAGAGAGCCGTCAACCTTTTGTTTGGTGAATGAGATGGGCGGCGAGCCCGGCCAGTCCGCTTAAACTACGCGGTGGCGAGCAGGCTCGACGGCATCGTGCGGTGTGCAATAGGGGACATGATCTCCGCTTCCTTTGGCGTTGACTCTGATTGTCGCCGTTTTTTCGGGCTTGGCGCAACCGGCGCTAGGGGGCACTCTCTCAGTTGTACGGCCGCTACAACCCGTGTCCCACCGGCGCCGTCTGCGCCACGCCGAACTCGTACCCCTTGTCGAACGCCCGCAGATTCAGCTCGCGCGTGGCGGGCGGCACCGAATCGGCCACGGCTTCGCGCAGCGATTCCGGCTTGAGCAGCCCGGTGACGGCCGCGAAGAAGCCGACCATCACCACGTTCAGCACCATCTTCCTGCCCAGCTCCTCGGCCAACCGCGTCGCAGGAACGCCATAGACCCGCACGCCGCTCTTGAGACCGGAGATGCGCACCAGGTCCTCTTCGACAATCAGAATCCCGGTGTCCCTCAGCTCCGGCGCAAAGCGCGTGAAGGCTTCCTGCGACATCACCACCAGCACATCCAGCTCGGTCACGTAGGGGTAGAGAACCGGCGTGTCGGAGAGAATCACCTGCGCGCTGGCCGCGCCGCCGCGCGCTTCCGGCCCGAAGCTCTGCGTCATGGTGGCGTAGCCGCCCTCGTGAATCGCAGCCGCCTTGCCGATTACCTGGGCCGAGAGGATCACCCCCTGCCCGCCAAATCCCGCAACACGAATCTCCGTCAGCCGCATACTGAACAATCCGCCTCGATGTATCGCTCGCCCAACTGCGAGGACAGCCGGCCTCGCATCAATTCCTGGTAGTCCGGCCGCACGCGATCGACGAACTTGCCGACCACGATTTCGCCTTCCTTCGTGATCGCCAGCTCGTCGAGCGACGCGCCGTGCTTCACCTTGCTGTGATCCTTGTAGAACTTCATCGCGTCCAGGCCGTCGCCCATCTTGTTGCGCCGCTGATAGAGCGTCGGGCAGGGCGAGATCACCTCGATGAAGCAGAAGCCCCGCCTGTGGAGCACCTCGGACATGGCCTTGGTCAACTGCCGTACGTGGAACGTGGTCCAGCGCGCCACGTAGGAAGCGCCCGCCGCTGCTACCAGCGACGGCAGATCGAAAGCCGGCTCGTAGCAGCCGTAGGGCGCGGTCGTAGTGATGGCCGTGGCCGGCGTGGTGGGAGCCGTCTGCCCGCCCGTCATCGCGTAGATCAGGTTGTTCACGCAGATGACTTTGATGTCCATGTTGCGCCTCGCCGCGTGGATGAGGTGGTTTCCGCCGATGGCCGTGAGGTCGCCATCGCCCGAGTAGACCACCACTTCGAGGCCGGGGTTCGCCATCTTCAAGCCCGTGGCAAACGGGATGGCCCGCCCGTGCGTGGTGTGGAACGAATCCAGATTCACGTAGCCCGCCACGCGGCCGGTGCAGCCAATGCCCGAAACCAGCGCCACGCGGTCCAGGTTCAGCTTCGATTCGAGCAGCGCACGCGCGAAACAGTTCACCGTGGTCCCGATTCCGCAGCCCGGGCACCAGATGTGCGGGATTCGCTCCGTGCGCAGGAACGGCTCGACCGGGTTTACGGGGGCTTCCAGGGTCGTCGTCACTTCGCGGCCTCCAAAATGGCGTCAAGGATCTGCTCGGGACGGTGGACACTGCCGCCTGCGTGTGTGACGGCGATCGTTTTCGCGAAGCGCCCCGTCGCGCGCTCCACTTCGCGGGAGATCTGGCCGAGGTTGAGCTCCGGAACAACGAAAGCCTTGACGCCGTCCTGGGCGATCTGACGTAGCCGTGTGTCCGGGAATGGCCAAATGCCGATCAGCCGGCAGCGGCCCACCTTGACGCCGCGCTCGCGGGCCATGTCGATCGCCCGCTGCGCCACGCGCGACGTGATTCCGTAGGATAGGACTGCCACGTCGGCGCCGTCGAGGTCCGCCTCATCGGTGAAGGTGAGCTGCCGCTCGGCCGCTTGAATCTTCTGCTGCAAGCGGCGCACCAGCTTGTCCTGCGTCGCCACAGTCATCGAAGGGTAGCCGCGGTCGTCGTGCGTCAGGCCGGTGACGTGGAACCGGTAGCCTTCGCCCGCGTGCGCCATCGCGGGAACCAGGTCCTCGGCCGGCTCGAAGGGCTTGTACTTGCCGGGAGGCCGGGTGGTGTGGCGGCGCGCGTAGATCTCGATCTCATCGGGCGCAGGGATGACCACCTTCTCCGTCATGTGCCCGACGCACTCATCCATCATGAACATCACGGGCGTGCGGTATTGCTCGGCAAGGTTGAAGGCTCTGATGGTGAGATCGAAGCACTCCTGCGGCGAGTTCGGACACAGCGCGATCATCTCGTAATCGCCGTGCGAACCCCAGCGCGCCTGCATCATGTCGGCCTGCGCGGGCAGGGTCGGAAGGCCGGTCGATGGGCCGCCGCGCTGCACGTCCACGAAGACGCAGGGCGTCTCGGTCATGGCCGCGTATCCGATGTGCTCCATCATCAGCGAGTAGCCGGGGCCGGAGGTCACCGTGAACGCCTTGGCTCCGCCCCAAACCGCGCCCAGGATGGTGATGGACGCCGCCAGTTCGTCTTCCATCTGAATGAAGGTTCCGCCCACGGTCGGGATGCGCGCGGCGAAGCGTTCCACCACTTCCGTGGAGGGTGTAATGGGGTATCCTGCGGCAAATCGCGCACCTGCCGCGAGTGCCCCTTCGCAGCAAGCCTGATCGCCATCCAGAAAATGAACGCCTGTTAGGACTCCGCGGGGATCAGCCGGCATGGGTCGGCTCCGGTTTCGGCTCGGAATGCTTCCAGCCGTAGATGGCGAAGTCCGGGCAATACATCCCGCACAGGTCGCAACCGCTACATTTCTCAGGGGCGACGACGTGCGGAGGATGGTATCCCTTGGAGTTAAAGACGCTTGAGAGGCTCAGGACCTTGGTGGGGCAAAACTCGACGCAGAACGCGCAACCCTTACACCGCTCGACGTTGATGCTAACGTAGCCTTTTGCCATAGTGTAGTTTCTCAGTTTGCTGGGGGAACTTCCGCACGCGCAGTGCCAAAGCACTTCGCCGGCGCAGCAGAACGACTGGGGTCTGAAGATCCTAATGTAGCAGAAGTTAGAGGGACGTTAGAATCGGCCTTGGAAGCCTGCCCGGTGCAAGCCCGGCGGCAGGGAAAGGGGATACCCGATCAGGCACAACTGGTCAAGCGCGAACAGAACCACGGATTCGACTCCCGCCGCCTGCGCCCGCTGCACTTCTTTCGGCCACGGTGTCGTAGGGTCGCCGATCCCAACCAGGTGTGCGCTCTTGAGGGGTGTAAAACCGAGCGTCTGCGGGAACTGGATCGACGTGAGGCATTCGTCCAGGTTGCGCGCGCTCGTGAATCCGAAGCTTTCCGTTTTCAGGCAGTCGAGCGCTGCTGGCGTCCAATTGGCCGTCGGATAGTTGATGGCGCGGTTGAAGTCGGTGTCGTTCACATCCAGCGGGTAAAGCACCTCGAAGCGGCACGTAGGGAAGGTCGCCCGCACAAACGCCATGATCTGGCTGGTGAATTGCCCGATCAACGTCGGCAGGAACACAGTCTCCTGAGGATAGTCCGCGGGCGAAACAGTGTTGTCGAGAATCGTCTGCATCGGCCGGCCGTATTGCGCCAGAAATGTGCTCGTCGTGTAGGCGTCGTAGAAGGGCATACCGGACCGGTCTAACCCCGGGTCGTTCCGGTGATACCACCACTGCACTTCCCCGAACTGCAGGTATGGCTGCACCCCCGCGTCCGTCATGATCCGGGCAACGTCCAGGTACGCCTGCTGCCAGAACGCAATGCTCGTCGGCGAGAAGTTCGTCTGCACCGCAGGCGTAGACACCATCACTGCGTCCCCCGCCGGACACCGCTGGGCGATTCCCGCCGTCACCGAGGGGTCGCCGTTACCCAACTCCATGCTGAGCGCCGCCACCCCATTGAGGCCGTATCCACTCAGCGTCGCGAAGAAGCTCTGTGTCCAGTCCCGCGCCGCCCGGTTCAGCCTGGGAATGGCCTGCAGGTCCGTCAGCCACGTCCCGTCCGACCCGCCGGCCAGGCTCTGGCTGGCTGGCTGCGGCGTCAAGGACGTCGAGGTGGCCGAGAGCGTGATGTGGTTCGAGTCGCTGCCGAGCGACCGCGACGCAACCGTCAGCACCGTCCCCTGAGCCTTGGCCTGAACCGTCATCGAGCCGCGGTTGATCTCCATCGCGAACGCCATCGTAACCGTCTCGGCCGTGTCCCCGATGTAGTGTACGTGCGTAATCGTCGTCGTGTTGGTGGGATCGTCGTCCCGCCCAATGACCAGCGACGTTTGCTCACTGGTGCCGGAACTGAAGAGAGCCGTCCCGGTGAAGTCGATCTGCGCCGAGGCATATGCGAAGCTCGAGTCGGGAACCAGCTCGTAGAACCACAGCGCGCCCACGTAGTGATTCACCCGGCCGTGGAAGCCCAACGCGTTGATCATCCAGGCCGTCCGCTCAGGCGCCAGGCATTGCGACTGGTAAGTGTCCCAGTCCGTCGCCAGGCTCAGTTGTCCACTCGCCGCCAGCATCGGCAGGTAAGTCGACGGAATCGCGAGCTCCAGAAAATCGAAGTTGAAGGAGTAGGAGCCGCTCGTATCGCTCGGCCCCGTATGCTGCGCCACCACCGTGTGCGTCCCCGGTCCGTACTGCCCCAAGGGAATCCGCACCAGGTCATCCTCTCCTGGCACCGACAGGCTCGGCGTCATGGCAGCGCCGCCATCCACCGTGACCGAGATGTTCGCCCCCGCGCTCAGGAATTCCGTGCCTAAGTACAGCGAATGCGCCGCCGACGCCGAGTAAGTGCAACTCACCTGCCCGCCGAGTGTCTCGGTCGAATGATACGATCCACCCGAGTAGTTGTACGCGCCCTTGAATCCCGTCCAGCCACCCGAGTAGACGACCGTCGGATCGTCGTCTTCGATCCTCCGGCTCCCTGGGCCCGCCACCGAGTATGTCGCGTTCGTCCCCTTCACCGTCCAGTTAGTTACTAGGACGTCGAACTCTGTCCGTTCAAACGGGCCATCCTGCCACTCCGGCACGTACGTCCAGCGTATCTTTCGCACCGACGTCATCGCAACCGGCCGGCCTTTCACATCCATCAGACTGCCGAAATTCAGGTGAATGCGCCACGTCCTCGGCGACGCCCCGCCCCTGAATTGCTGAAACCACGGCGACCACACTTCGGTCTGCGCGCCAGACACAAAGCCGTACACGCCCACCCGGTTCGTGTTCGCGCCCGGCATCTTTGCCGTTAGAGTAATCTGCCCTCCGGACGCAGTCGCACTCATCGTCGGAGATCCAACGTTCGGATCGTTCACGATCGCGGCCAGCGCTCCGGCCGCAATTTCGATCGTGTCGGTTGTCTGCAACTGGTAGTTGTACTGCTCCGTGAGCCACGCCAATCCGATGTAGTCGTGGGCAGTCGGCGTTCCAGTCAGCGTCAGCGAAGCCGCGGCCGCCAGGGATAGCCCTTCGACGGCCGTCGCGCAAGGGTACAGCGGCACCAGATCCGGCTGGGTCTCTCCATCCCGCCACACCCGCAGGTACGGCCAGCCAACCGTCGGCCCCAAGTCGCTGTCAACCTGCATGCAACTGGTTCGCGTTTCGTCGTAGGTGAGATCGAGTCCGCTGAGGTCCCCGTCGGGAAGGTATCGGAACAGGGGATGCTCGAAGCCGTTGTCGCGGTTCCACTCGATCACCGCCCAATCGAACTGCTCGCGCCAACTCCCCGAAATCGTGAACCCGATGGGGTTCGCTCCGCTCAGCGCCGCGACCGCCGTCGGCTGTAGGAAGTAGCACTGCAAATCCCGGTCCGGCTGCAGTTTGTTGAGTGTCTCCATCTAGGATGCCCCGGCCTCACAGGTTGATCGTCACGGTCAGGTCGCTTCCCGGTTGCGAGCCTGGCGCTTGCGGCACGGCCGTGATGTTCAGTGCGATCAACCCGCCTGCGGGCAGGGGTGGCAGCCCGCATCCATCCACCGTGTTTGAATACGTCACGCCCGCCGGAATCGACAAGTGGCAGTACACCGCCCCGTTCACCAGCACATCCATCTCCACTGACTCCACCGGGGTGCCGCCGGGCGCATTCGCGGGCGCATTGCTGAGCAGGGCCGATATGTACCACACGGCGTGAGTGCTCACCACCGTTAGGGGCGGCGCGGCGTTCGTTTCCATCGCCATCGGTCCCGCAACCTGAATCGTATACTGCCCGCCTGACAGAGTCCGCATGCCCAAATCGGTTTGGTTCGTGTAGCACACGGTCGTCGTCGGGCTGTTGCCGAACGCGTTGGTAACGAAGAACTCGCCGGCCACAATCCGCGCATCCGGCAAGAGCACGGAGCTCACGAAGTCGCCGCCGGCGGGGCTCCCGAAGAAGTCTGCAGCGAATGGAACCACAAGCTTGAGCCCGCTCAATCGATAGACGGGCGCTGTCGCCTGGTGGCTCGCCGCCGTGCTCCCCGCCGCGCCCCGCACGACCTCGAGCTGAAGCCCGTTGTTCTGCACCTGTTGGACCGCGAGCACCTCGGCGTCGATCTGAATCATGTCGCCCGCTAGAACGGTCCCCGCCTGCGCCAAGGTTGCCGACGCGTCGCCGGCCGCCGCAGTCGCCCCCAGCGCCAGCGGCGACGGATACGCCAGCTCGTTCCAGTAGTACAGCGTCAGCGTGCCGGACGAAATCGAGTGAGTGTTCGCCAGTCTTGTGAATCCCACTCCCGCCAGCCCGACGTCGCCAGCCTGCCGCGTCAGGATTCCGAACGCCGGAGCGCCCGGCACGCCCGTGTCCGTCGCGGAGGCCCCGCCTGTGATTTGCCACCTTGTCACCGGGCTCAGCTCGATCGGGCACTCCCAGTCGTACACGTTCGCCGACCGCGCCGATACCTGCATCGTCGCTCCGATCCGCGTTGGAACCTGAAACGCGAGCGGCCCGTTGCTGCCCGCGGCTCCGAAGTGCCAGCCCGCCTCCGCCACCGTGAAGTAGCTGGTCCCATCCGGAATCGTGTCCCAAGGCTGGCTGACGGTCAGCGTGATCGCGTCATTTGCGGTTACGGTCCGTTCCTGACCCGCTCCCGTTCCTCGCGTGATCCGCACCACCATCCCGACATAGGCATTAGCCGCCATGCTCATCGAAGCGTTCCCGATCGTCGTGGCCGATTGGATCGCCGTTGCATACTCCGGCACGAGTTCCAGCCGCCAGTATGTGTTCGTGTGGTCGTAGTTCTCGTCCGGAGGAGGGTTCAGGCTGGTGGCGAGGCCGGTATCCGTGAAACTTCCTGCCAGCGCCTGTCCCGTAGCGATCCGAAGCAACTGCATCGGCGTCGGCCCTCGGTACACTGAAAAGCTGACCGTATTGCCGGTGAAGCTCAGACCCGTCAGCGTCACCGTGTTCGTGTTCGTTCCGGCCGGTATCGTCGCTGGAACGACGAACGAGAGCACACTCTCCTCGCCGCTCGCATCGCTGCCCGTAACTCCGTAGTAAAGCGTCCCGTTCCCCGCAAGCGAACCGCCGGTGCTCTGCGTGCTGGCCGCAAAACTGACCAGCGGGGTGCCGGGCCCCGTCATCGACGGCTGCCGCGGCGCCTGGAACCCCACCGCCAGCGTGACCGTCATCGACCCGTCTGCGTTGCTGCTGTCCTGCTCCGTGATCCCGAGTTGCGCGTTGCCGTATTGGTCCACCACGGTGCCGCAATCCGGCTTGGGCGTCCCGATTCCATATCCGGGCTGCCGCCCCGGAAGCCCGCCCCCGAACACGTTCTCGGTGTCGCTGTACCACGAATCGTCGTGAATCTGCGCCGTGATGAGCGCCGTCGCGTAGTTCGACCCAGGGGCAATAGTCACCACTCGGAATAGCTGTTGATCGAAGCCTTCCTTCAGGTACGTCACCGCGATCAAGTCGCCCGGCCTGAGCTTCAACCCCCGCATGGTCGTTGCGAACTCGACGTAAGTATTCCCGGCGATGAACTTGTCGAGTTGGAACTGCGCGATCCTGGCCGCCTGGTCGAAGTTTGGAATACCCAGCACCGGCAGGTTCAAGTTGACTTCCTGTCCGATCGCCAGCATGTCGTCGACATCGGTTACCGACAGGCTGTCCTGCTGGTATTGGTTGAACGCGTCCTGGAATTCCAGGTTCAGCCGGTTCGGCGTCTGCGCCGTGCTTCGGCACCAGACGCGGATCCACGGCTCTCCGTTCGCTTTCCGCAAGATCCCCGTAAGCCCCGACGTGCCGTCCCCGAATTCGTACGCCGGCCAGCCGCCATCGATCGCCTCGCTGGCGTTGCTGCCGTCCGGCAGCGTCGGCTGCTGGAGCGCCAGCGTGTTCTCCACGCTCAACCCCAGAAGCCCACCCAATCCGTATCTCAGGAAGAGCCGCGAGCCGTTCCGCACGCCTCGGGCCGTGTCCGCCGCCGAACGCCGGTTCTTCAGCACCAGGTTGCATTGGAAACGCGGAATGTCGATCGGGTTCCCATTCAGGTCCTGCGTCGTGATCGTTTGCCCGCAGTACGCCGCCGCCTGCGCGAAGCTCACTAGGTCCAGGTCCTCCAGGGTCCAGCCGCACCGCCGAAGAAGATCGAGCAGCACCCATGCCGGATTATTGGTGAAGCTCTCGCCCAGCGAAGCGCCGTTGGTGTTGAACTGCTCCAGCAGCATCCCCTCCACCAGGACCTGAATCTGCGGCAGCGTGCTCCCGTTGTTGATCTGGTTCGGCACCACCACATTCAGCACCGCCATGCTGCCGTACGGGTCGCCCAGCGGATTCCCGTTCCCGTCCACATACTCTGGATTGAACGCGCCCGTGCGACCGCCCATCGTGATCACGTTGTACCAGCCCGTCGCCGTCATATTGGAGCCGGCTTGCCCCACCGGCATATCGACGTCGTTGACCAGTACCTTGATCACGCTCTGCATCGTGCCCATTCCGAGCAGCACTTCCATGTAAGTGAGATTGCCGTCGTTCCAGGAGAAGACCACCAGCGGCGCGTACCACGCCGTACCGTAGAGCAGCGGCACGAAATCGTTGTACCGGGTTGCGTTCAGGAGCGGTGCCGACTCGTGCGTCCCCTTCTCACCGTAGCTGCGCACCACTGTAGTCGGCGGTACGAACTCGATCGCGCCGAACGTTGCGGTCTTGGTTCCGGAAGCGTCCGTCGAGAACATCCCGCGCGCCTGGCACTGCGTCCGCGTCCTGTCGCAGGTTGTGTACGGCGTCGTCCCGTTCAGGTTGCCGCACCCGCCCGGCGCGTCCGGCGAGTATCCGCAGCGGTAGAACGGCGCGTATTTCCCTTCCGTCCCCCCCGTGGCCGCCTCAACCCGCTGCGCCGCCGTCGTCGGGAAGTTCCACGGGCACCGCCGCTCCACGCGTACGTCCGGCAGCAGCACGCGCTGCAGGTTCAGGTTATTGTTCACCGTCAGCCGCAGCGTCGATTCGGTGATCTCCGCGGGAGCGTCCGCCACTCCCGTGAACAGCACCTGCACCTCGGATGCCGCCTGGCCTTGCGCCAGATCGTAGAACACGAACCGCGCCGTGATTTGGCTGCCCTTCCACCCCGTGCTGCTCTCGATCTCAGAGAAGTACGAGTCGGCGTTCGCCAGCCAAAGCGAGATACTTGCGATCGCGTCGACCCCGTCGGCCCCGCCCGACTGCATCTCGAACAGATTGTGCCGCAGCACCCGAGCCGCGTATTGTTGTCCGTTCACCGTCGCCGCGTGCGTGCTCCAGTGCTGCTCCGCGCCGGAGTTCAGGACGCAGTCGAACAGCAAAATCGGCGTCTCGGTGATGCTCTGCTCTTTTATAGTGTTGATCGTCCCCATGCAGCCTCACGTCGCTCGAGCGTCAGCCATTCGAGCCAATCCGTACCGGGCAGGAGAAGATTCCCGGCGCCTCGCTCGTCATTTCGAGCACGTCGTCGAGGAACGAAGCGTTCGCGTACACCCCGCTCTGAGCGCCGGTGGACTTGTAGCTCGACGCGCCCATTTGCGCCTCCGCCTGAAACCCGAACACCTCCACCGTCGCCCCGCCCGGAATCGTAAGCCCGAAAGTTACCGTCCCCTGCTGTGTCGCCAACTGTGCTCCCAGCGCCAGTCGCTGCCACGCCGGCCCCACGGCGACGCTCTGCTCGGCGGATTCCGATCCCGCACTCACGAAAAGAGTCGCCTGCCCCGCCGCATCGCTGCGAGCCCACACGCTCAAACAGTATCGATACCAGGAGGGAACCGCCGCCGTCTGAGCCAGGTTCTGCGCTGAGCCCGACCTGTTGGCGATGCTGGTCGCCCCCGTCCCGCCCAATGGGTCCGCCAGGTCCGCTGTCAGCGACAACGCAGCATCTGCCGCCCAAACCGACGCGCTCTGCGCCTCGCTCCAGCTCAGAAGGTTGCCGAACGGATCCAGAAACGCGAATGTTCCCAACTGCCCCTCGGCCGCTTGGAAGAGCGCGGCCATCGCGTTCCACTCCGCGCCCGTCAGGCTCTGTAGGTCCAGATCCCATTCCACCGTGCAGCCGAACGGGTCGAACAGCTTCACTTCGCTGCCGTCCGCCAGTTCGTTGACCACGGTCCTCTGGTGAACCACCTTCTTACACGGGAACTGGCTCACTGCTCCGCTTGCGAGTTGGGGGAAGTACAGCATCAGCCGTTGTTCTCCTTGATCGTCACCTGCAGTGTGGCGCGCGCCTCGCCGTCGAGTGCCAGCGGCAAATCGTCGGATTCGAAGCTGCAATTAGGATGGACGCTGCCGTCCCAGGGGTCCGTGAACGAGAACGTACCGAACCGGCCCTGCTGCGACTGGAAGAATCCGCAGACCTCCGCCATCTCGGTGTCGTCGAGCAGATCCAGCTTGATGATCCACGTTGTCGCGGCAGCCCCCCGTAGCGGGAACTTCTGTTGGGTTCCGTCCAGGAAGCGGAACGCCTGCGTCGCGTACCCCGCGGTCCGCGTCGCCGGGTACTGCGCCACCGCCCCCGTCTTCAGCAGCGGAAACGCGCTCATAGGTCGTTCACCACATCGTTCAGGGAATTGGAATTGAGCATCGCCTGCCGCACCGCGTTGGCGATGTCCTGGCTATGGTCGAGGAAGGACTGGCTGTCCATCGCGTTCACTTGAACCGTGACCTGGCCGCCCGTCGGAAGTGCGCCCCCGCTCGACATCCCTCCGCTTCCTCCCCAGTCCGTCGTATTCGAGCCGCGGTTGACGTCGCCCTCGAACTGCACCGATTCAGGCGCTATGTAGGTGCTCAGCGCAGCCGGCGCCGACGCGTCCCCGCTCCCGCCGAAGAGGCTCGTCAGACCGCCGATCAGCGACGAGATACCGAGTCCGCCCTCGAAGGCGCTCGCGATCGTGCTGCCAACCGTATCGAGTGCCGACCCGCCGCTCGAGTTCGACGTCGTCCCGCTACTCTGGTCCGCTGCGTCCGCCTGCACCTGCGTCACCGACCGCAGTTGCTCGGCCGCCGCCGCAAGCGACGAGGCCGAATCGCTAGTCCCACCGGGCGCCCCCAGTGCGTCCGCGATCCTAGCCAGCACATCGTTAAGTCCGCTCTCGCCGTTGGCCACGTTTCACCTCGCTCAGATGCTCCTGCTCAAGAATCAACATCGCGTGCACTTCGCGCGCGCTCAGCGTCCGCGGGTCCGGATAGCCCAGGCGCTTCCAGGCCTGAAACTCATCCAGCCACCCTCTGCTCTCGCCGGAAACGTAGGATTTCGGACACTCGTTCGTCGCCACTCCCGCGCGGGCCCACACCACCCGAGCCTCCGTCGCCCGCGCCGCTTCCATCCATCCGCACCGCCGTTTTGCTTCGAGGCCGCTTCGTCTGCATTCGTCGCATTTCCACGCGGCTGGATTCGAGAACTGGAAATGGAATGCGACCCTCAGTTTTTTATTTCTTCGGCGCTCAGCCCGCACTCGGCTTTAATCGCCGCCACCGCTTCCCGGCACAGTGTCTCGGGGCCTTGCGCAGCCACCAATTCGGGAGTTGCCTGTTCCCCATCCACCGTGAGTCCCTCGATCTTGCGCAGCCCCCAACTCAGGTACACGCGGTCGATCTCGGCCGCCACCAGCGCCGCCTCCAGCTTCCCGCGTGCATCGCTCCCAGCCTCGAGCCGCTCCACTCTCCCCGCCAGCTCCCAAATTCGTTGCGTCAGTTCAATCCGCCGCCCGAACGACATCCGCCCGATCGTGAACCAAACCCCCGGCAGCGCCACCGATTCGATTCGTTTCTCGCTCGTGTATTCCACCGGTTCCACCTATCCGAACGCAACGTACATCTCATCGTTGCCCGTTCCCTGCGCCCTCGAACCCGTCAGCTTCCATTGCAGCCGCGTTTGTCCATCGTCGAATTCGGGGACCACCGGCACCACGCTCTGCAGGTACACGCCCGCAAGCTGCCCCGGCTGCTGTCCGAGTTGCAGCATCACGGCGATCGGGGAGACTTGCCGCGCCGCCTGGTACAGCGCCTGTGTGGCGGCGTCGTTTGTCTCGAACAGTTCCAGATCCGCGGTCACCGTTCTCAGGCCCGGCGAGAGGCATCGGGGAATCGTCGCGCCGAATTCCCGCTCCCGCTTGTCCAGCGCATTCTGAAGCGTGATCTTCGCCGCCGTGATCGTGAAGAACTGGTCCGGATCCGTGCCCAGCCACACCTCGCCCAGGTGTCCCGGAATGATCGAGTAGTTGTACGGAGCGATCGTCGGCTCTACAGGGAAGCTCGCCAATCCCCCTTGCCCAGCCGTGAAGCTGGTGCTGTCGAGCACATCGGCGGCGATTCCGCTGAACTCGAACTCGTGGTAATCGCCGTTCACGTCGATCTTCATCTGATCGACTCCGGCGCCAACCAGTACCCGTTGCACCGCTGCCGACGGGCACCAGTAATCGAAGATGCTCACGCTCGCCAGAGCCGTTGCTGGCTTGTAGCTTACCGTCGGCCCGATCGGCGACCCCGCCGTCGGCGTGACCGCAAACGGCGAGCTCAGTTCGATCGTATTCGGGTCCACAATCGAGCACACGAACCGTAGCTCACCGCCGAACGTGACCGCCTGTCCCGGCGCTAGGCCGTGCGGTGCCGCAAACGCCAGCAGCTTTGTGTTCGCGCTCGCCGCCGCCGTCCCGCCCGCGAAGAACAGCGCCGCCCCGCCCAGACTGGCCTGGAACAGCGGCCCGTAGACGGGTTCGCTCCCCGGCGTGTTCCAGCTCGTCATGTAGGCCGTCAGGTCGAACGTGGTGCTCGTCCTGGGCCCCGCCGGAACGCCCATGAAGGTTCTCGTGCCCGTCTTGTCCTTCCGTGCGGGCTGTATCATCTGCTGCTTTGCTGTGAGCTTCACCGCTGGAATGCGGTTCCCGCTTTGGATCGCAGGCGCCTGTCCGTAGCTCGCCTCCAGCCCTACATAGAGCCGGTTGTTATTCGATGATATGTAGTTGCACGCCATCGCTGTTCCCTTCCGCCGTGGCGCACGCGCTAGCGTGCAGCCCAGGGGCTCGGCCCCTGGAACTCAGTAACTCACGTCCACGTCGAAGCTGATCTTCGCGGTCTGCAGGAAGTTACTCCCGCCCCTCTTCACCGGTCCGAACGTGACCTGGTATCCGCCCGTGAAAAACATCCCGTTCCCCCAATCGCCCCGCTGGGAATCGAGGACTTCGGTAACCGCCGCCGCATAAAGGTGCAGATTTCGGGCCAGCCGCTCCAGCAGGTCGTATGAGACCCGTACCTCCACCGCCATGCTCGCCGTGCCCGAGAACGTCCGGAACTTCTCCCGCAGTGCGTTCGAGATCTTTTCGCAATACACATACACCGCCGGATAAGTCACGCCAGCGGTCTTCTCCACCATCTCGAACGCGACGTTCTCCGGTGCGATCTGCCCCGGCCCGATTGGCGGTAGCGTCACGTTGCCCTGTTGGCCGAGGTTCGGCACCGTAAACGGCAGCCCGGTCGCCCCCGCCAGCATTTCCACCACAGCTTGTGTCGCCGCCGCTCCGATCGCTGGCATCGCTACCCCCTGTTCAGGACTCCGGTTACGTGTATGTACATTTCCGGCCGTTGCCCGCAGCCCGCCGGCTTGCCTTTTGTGAGCCCTGTTGCCGGCTCGGTCCACGTTTGATCCAGCGGGATCGGTGTGGCGTTCTGCAGAGTCAATCCCGTCGGAGAGTAACTCGCATAAACGTTCCAGCCCGTCGCCACCGCCGGAGCAGCGGCCGGTTGCACCGTGAGCGCGCTCTCCCCCGGCGATGTAAGTGCTTCGACCAAGCTCGGCGCTCCTTCAATCCCGGTCTGTGTTATCCAGGTCACGCTTACGAAGTAAGTCGCGGCGGCCGCTTGCCCCGTCGCCGTGCTCAACTCCGGCTGCGTCGGCCGGGGTACCGGCGAGTTCGTCATCCCCACGCCGCCGTTGAAAAGCGACTGGCTCGCCCAATTCGCCATCCGGTCGTACTCCTGCCACTTGCCCAGGAACCGGTCGTTCATTTGCCGGTTGTACGCGTCCCGGTAAGCCAGGCTCAGCGTCCGGAAGGTGTGCCACTTATGCAGCGCCTCGGTCACCACCACGTGCCCCAACCCCCGCGGCACGATCGCGGTCCACAGGATATCTTTCGATTCCTGCCGCCGCCGGAGTAGCGCCTCCAGCTCGATTCCCAGCTCCTCCTGCGCCAGCTTCAGCTTCGCCGTGAGGTCGATCCTCTCCGTTCTGGCTACGTCCAGGATCGCTGACTCGTATTCCACGAGCTCCTCAATCGTCGATATGGGTCCATCGGTGAATAGCGCCATTGCCTCTCGGCCTCATGCCCCGGTCGGGCCTTTCATCCCTTTTTCGCGCCGCTCCTCAGAGCCCGTAGATCGGCCTCCGAGAGCACGGTGAACTGCACTTTGTCCGCGACCGCGGCTTGGTCCGCCGCTGCTTTCGCTTCCGCGGCCCGTGCGCGGAACTGCTGCGACTCTTCCGCCGACGCCAGCCGCGCCTTTCCCTCAACCACCATCAGGGCCGCCAGCGTCCTTGCCACCTCGCTCGCGATGCCCTCCCGCCCTCCGTCGGGCGTCGGCAGGCTGATCACGATCGCGTACGTCTCCGCGATTGTCTCAGCCAACTGCCGGGCTTTTTGGTAAAACGCCTTCACGTCCATATACCCTCCGGACTTCGTCTGTCTTCCTCGCACAAAAATGGGGACCGGCTCGAATTCTCGCTGTCTCTGCGAGCCTTCGTGCCCGTCCCCCCGTTTTGCCTGACCGGCCTACGAGTTCACCTGCACGGCGAACTGGTTCCGCAGAACGCCCACGCCGTACAGCACGTCCACCGTGAACTGCTGCGCCAGCGTGTTCGGCTGGTAGCTCAGGATCACTCGCATCCCGAAGTTGCCCAGCTCCGCGTACTCGGCGATCGCTCCCGTCCCCGGCAGCGGCTGCGGCAGGCGGCGGACAACCAGCCCAAGCGAGCTGCGCGTGAACGCCAGGTTGTGAGTTGACAACGGCGCGCTGCCCGTGGTTGGGACGAACTGAGAACGGAACACGAAGAAGTCCTTGATCTTCCCCACCGTCCCGTCCACCAGGGCCCGCAGCCCCGCTTCGCCCGCCGTCTGGTACTCGCTGAAGCGCTCGATCTGCCGCAACTGCGCGTACGTGTTCGGATTCACCACCAGGTACTTCGGCTCGCTCGACGGCACCATGGACTCGAACAGCGCTGTCTCGGCCGCGTCCACCACCGCTTCCGTGATCGGAGTTCCTGCCGTCCCCACGGGCAAGTTCGCCGTGAAGCTGGCGTACGTGTTCAGCAGGTCCGACTCGATCTTCTGGGCCAGTGCCACCATCGCCGGCTGCATGTACAGCTTCAGCAGGTCCGGGACCGCCAGAACCTTGGTCACGTCCGGAACCTGGAACGTCGCCTCGGCGTGCGTGTTCAGCACGATCTGCGCGTTCCCAAGGCTCGGATTCTGCGTCTGCACCGTGCCGCCTTCGGCAATGTTGTTCGCCACGAGCGTCGGCGGGATCGGTATGTTTACCGTGTCGCCGCCTTGCGCGAGCGTCGGCTCGAAATCGCGATTGACCAGGTTCCCCATCACCAGGTTCCCCATCAGAGCGGGTAAGGCATCCACTGCCACCAGCTTCGCAATCGCGTTCGCCACGTTAGTTGAAGTAATTGCTGGCATTCGTTCTCCTCCAGTTCGGTCCTCGCCCGCTTCAGATTCCCCTGAGCGACTGCGAGGATATTCTCACGATGTCCTGCCGGATCCGCTCCGCTTCCTCCGGACTCATCCCCGGCCGGATTTTGTCCAGATCGCTGACCGCTGCCGGCCCCGAAGCCTTGTGCGCCGTCGTTACTCCCGACCCGCCTTGGATTCGCGCTGGCAGGAACTCCGGGTTCTCGCTCAGAAAGTGCGAAAGATACTCCTTCACACCCACCTCCCCGTCGTCCCCCCGTGCTAGCAGCCGTCCATCTTCCGCGCGGAAAATGTCATCCTTCACCGCTTTGAACGCGATGTCCACTTTGGCCACTCCGAGCCGTTGCAGCTCGCTTCGGATCGTCGAGCCTCGGTCCGCTTCCTCGGCCATCTTCCGGCTCCGCTGGTTCTCCGCCACCAGTTCGTTCAGCCGGCGTTCGAGCTGCTCCCGCCTCTTCCGCTCCTCCGCCAGCTCGTTCTTATATGCGGGCTCCGCTTTCGCTTGCTCCCTCTTCAGGAACTCCTCGATCGTGTCTTTCACGATCGACCGCACTCCGTCGTCTTGCCCTTGCCCTTGCACTTGTTCTTCGTCCATGACCGCGCTCCTTACCCTGCCGCCTCTTCAATCTCGTCTACGATCCGGTCCTTCAGCTCCTGCCTCGCGTCGCACAGATACTTCTGCGCCAGCTTTTTGAAGACTTCTTTGCGCAGCGTCGGCGACCCGATTCCCAATCCCAGAAGCCGCTGGGCGTCCTCCAACTCGGTCGAAAAATCGCCGATGTCGAATTCGTCCAGCCCCGATACATCCACCGTCAGCCCGTCCTGTCTCGCCGCCCCGATAGCCCGCAGCAATCGCTTCAGCGTCTCTTTGACTGCGTCTCCGTATGCCCGCAGCACCTCGTGCGTCACCGCCGAATCGCGCAGCTTGCTCGTTCCCGATTGCGTCGTCTGCGCATCCCACGCCTGCGGCATCAGGTAGCACACCCGGTAGATCTCGCTCTTCAGCCGGTTCAGGTTGTCCACCGCGATCTGGTAGACCTTCCCCTCCGGCTCCGTCCACCCGAACTTGTCTCCCGGTGCGAGCTGTATGTAGTAGGACTCCCCGACGATCTGGCTCCACTCGCGCTCCGAGTAAACCACCGGCATCGCGAACAACCCCATCGTCAGCGCCCAGCCCAGCGCGTTCGATTTGTTGAAGTGCTCCAGTTGTAGCAGCGCGGCCTTGTTCATCAGCCACAATCCGTCCGAGACCGCCAGCTTGAACAGCGGCACCCGCCGCAGCCCCGCCAGCGCGTGTCTCCCCGAGTCCACCAACTCTACCGGGCTTGTCTCGCCGGCTTTGCCTTGCACGCGGCGGTAGATCTTGAACTCTTCTTTGTTGTAGTAGCCCCAGCGCGTTTCCTTGTACCATCCGCCGTCCGGGCTGTCCTGCCGCAGGTTCGTCGTTTTCAGGACCACCCAGTCGAGGTTGCCCTGCTCGTCCTCGTTCCAGTTGATGAGGTCTTCCGCCCGGTACTCCACCAGGTACGCTCGCGACGCGCCCCGCTGGTCCTCTTCCGCCCGGTTGGCGGCCGGCTCAGCGACGCGCGGAAAGTCCACCAGGATGTAACTGGCCCCGCTAACCAGCGCCTCCACTAACTGCCGCCGCAGAAAATCGCTCAAATTCGTCTGCTTCCGGTCGCAGTCCTCGGTGAATTGGCAGAAGAACGTTTTGGCCGCCTCGTCCTCGCCCTCGAAGCTCAGAATCGGTTCCCGCCGGAACAGCGTCGCCGCGTACCAGTCGATAATCGACCCCATGTAGTTCTCGTAGAACACCCGCGCTAGCCGCTCGGCGTATACGTCGCCGGGCTCTTTCTGCCGCCGCACCAGGTACTCCGCGGCGTTCATCTTGATCTGCTCGCCGCCCGCGTACAGGTCCCGGTAGACCCGCCACATCGCCCTTCGCCGCAAATACTCCGGATGTTCCCGATCGATGTCCATCTTGTCTCCCGGTTCTCCCCGTCCTATAGAAGCCTCAAGCCCTGCTCGCCCACCGGCGCCTGCGGCCGGCACTCCTGCCACATCAGGTACCCCAGTGCATCCGATAAGTGCGTCCGCTTCGGGTCCCTGTCTTTATCGATCACGCTGCTCTCCGGCTTGTAAGTCACCTGTTCCAGGTCTTTGATCAGCTCCGCGCACTTTCGGTCGATTACTAAGTGAGTCTCTGCCGACGCCGAATGCAGCTTCGCGTTCACCAGACCCACCCGCTCTCTCACCGGCGGATTCGCCCGTGGCACCTTGTAACTCACGTCCCGGTAGCCCGCGCCGTGGAAGAACTCCCGGATCACTTGGTAATCCGTCGTCCCCGCGGTCTGCATGTGGCTCCCCGACGCGTCGCCGTAAACGCAGATTCCCGCCCAGTGCTGCGGAAACCGCGCCCCGAACTCTTCGCAGGCTTCCCGCGTCGTCGACCGGCTCAGAACGATCTCCGCCACCACCCGCACCGTCTCCCCGGAGATCTGCGCCACCACCGAGCACATCGGATCCACGTTGAAGTCCAGCGCCCACAGCAGCGGCAGCGTCGGATCGACTCCGACCTCCGCCGTGTGCTCCGCCCGGTTGAACGCGTGGTACACCAGCCCCGCGTTCAGGCTGATGTATTGCCCCATCACTTCCTGCTCGTATAGCTTCGCGTCGTAGCTTCGTTTCAGCCGTTCGTAGAAGTCCGGAATCCGCTCCAGCAGGTACCGGTTTTCGAACGGCTCGGCCACGATCACCTCGTAGCCTTCCACCCGCTCCTGCATGAACCGCCGGTACACCCAGTCGAATCCCCTCGGCGTCCAGCACGCGAACCCGCACAGCCGTGTCGCTTTCGGGTCCCGCAGCCGCCCTTCCAGCACCACCCACGCATCTTCCTGCGTGTACGTCAACTCGTCCAATCCGAACCACGCCAGGTTGATGCCTCTCAACCGGTCGAATTCCTCCACCGGCCGGAACAGAATCCGCGACCCCGTGTCCGTCAGCGCAACCGTGTTCTCCGCCTTGCTGTGCTCGTACGGAATGCCGCTCCGGTCGAGAATCTCGAACAGGGTCGTCTGCGTCGCATCCCGCAGCATGGGATACGTCGGCGCTCCCAGCAAACCCAGCCGCCCCTTGTTCACGTACGCCAGCCGGATCGCTTCCTGGCACAGCGCTTGGCTTTTTCCGGAGCCGATTGGCCCTGAAAAACCTTTGAACCTCGCCTTCGACTGGTGGAACCGGGACTGCGACGGAAGCGCCCCGTACTCTATTTCTCGGGTGCATGTTCCTTTTCTTCCGGTTCGACCCATGAGACCTTAATCTCCTTCGGCTTCTCCTCCAGCAGTTCCTTCTCGATTTGCAGTAGTCGGAGGAAATCCCCAACCGTCGGCTTCAGTTCATTGCTATCGAGTTTCTTGCCGAATTGCTGAATCGCCTGCTTTACCAGCGCCTTTTTGTTCTTCGCCCGCTTCGGCTTCTCAGTCGGCTTGGTCTCGGCCGTCGCTTCCGGCTTCGTTCCCCGGTCTTTGTCTTTCGCCATTCGCTGGCCTCTACCTCGCCCCGAAAGTACCATCCGCTTCTTCTGCCTCGGCCGAGCCGCCTCTGTCATCCCATTGAAACTGCACCGCAAAAACACCAACCATCGCGCGTGACTGTGTCTCCGGTCTCTTTGTCTGCTGTCTCCTGCCTCCTCCCGCATAAACCGTTCTTATGCACGCATCCACTTGCATTTGGCCCGGCGGTGGGTTACTCTAATCGGAAAGGAGGCATGACGAACTTGCTCGGCCATCGTTCAGCGCCGTCGATCTCGTCACTCCTCCGTCTGTCCTCGCTCGCCGTTGTTCCCGTCATCATCGTCATTACCATCGGGGTCACTGTATCGGACCCCGCCTGACGGCCTGAGGACTTCAAAGGGCCACTGGCGGGGATTCAATCCCGTGCAGTGGCCTTTTTTGTTGTTGTAGAGAGTTTTTCGATATTAAGGACGGTGCCTATGGCAAATCTTATGAGCGGCGCAAGGATGCTGCTGGAGTGTTTGGTCCGCGAAGGCGTCGACAGCTTCTTCGGGTACCCCGGAGGCGTCACCATTCCGCTGTATGACGCGGTATACGACCACCCCATCCGCCACATCCTCGTCAGGCACGAGGAGAACGCGGCCTTCGCCGCCTCTGGCTTCGCGCGTTCCACCGGCCGGGTCGGGGTTTGCTGCGCCACCTCCGGCCCCGGCGCAACGAACCTCGTGACCGGCCTTACAGATTCCATGATGGACTCCATCCCCGTTGTCGCCATCACCGGCCAGGTTCACTCCAAGCTCATCGGAAGCGACGCGTTTCAGGAGGCTGACACCTTCGGAATCACCCGTTCCTGCACCAAGCACAACTACCTGGTCAAGAACATCGCCGACTTGCCGCAGATCGTTCACGAGGCCTTCTACATCGCCGCCTCCGGCCGCCCCGGCCCGGTCCTGGTCGACATCACCAAGGACGTCTTCCAGGCGCAAGCTCACTACGCCCCGGTCTCCGCGATCCACCTGCCCGGCTACAAGGTCTACACCGAGGGACACACCGGCCAGATCCGCCGCGCCGCGCAGATGATCTGGGACGCCGAGCGCCCGCTCGTTTACGCCGGCGGCGGCATCATCTCCGCGGGTGCCTCGCCTGAACTGCAGGAGCTGGTCGAACTGGTCGATCTGCCCGTCGTCTGCACCTTGATGGGCCTGGGCGGTTTCCCCGGCAAACACCCCAACTTCATCAGCATGCCCGGCATGCACGGCAGCTACGCCGCCAATATGGCGATGACCGGCTGCGACCTCATGATCGCCGTCGGAGTCCGTTTCGATGACCGCGTCACGGGCCGCCTCAACGCCTTCGCCCCGCACGCCAAGGTCATCCACATCGACATCGATCCCGCCGAGATAGGCAAGAACCGCGTGCCCGACCTCCCCATCGTCGGCGACGCCAAACGCGTCCTCCACAGAATCGGCAAACTCGCCGCCGACCTCGCGCCCGAGATGTCCTCGCGCAACACCGAGGGCCGCCGCGCCTGGTGGCGGCAGGTCCGCTCGTGGAAGGAGGAGCATCCCCTCGAGCCCGCGCTCTCCGTCGATGAGATCAAACCTCAGCACGTGGTCTTCGAGGTCGATCGTTTGTCGAACGGCGAGGCCATAGTCACCACCGACGTCGGCCAGCACCAGATGTGGGCCGCCCAGTTCGTCCACTTCAATCGGCCTCGTTGCTGGCTCACCTCCGGCGGTCTCGGCTCCATGGGATTCAGCGTCCCCGCCGCCATGGGCGCGCAAGTCGCGCACCCCGATAAGCTCGTCATCGCCCTGGTCGGCGACGGCGGCTTCCAGATGTCGCTTCCCGAGCTCTCCACCATCGCCGCCAACCACCTGCCGGTCAAGATCGTGATCGTCAACAACGGCTACCTCGGCATGGTGCGCCAGTGGCAGGAGCTGTTCTTCAACGACCGCAAGTGCGCCGTCCAACTCGAATCCTTCCCCGACGCCGAGAAACTCGCTTCCGCCTACGGCATCGCCGGCCGCACCATCGAGCGTCCCGAAGACCTCCGTCCCGCCCTCGAAGCAGCCATCCGCCACGACGGCCCTTACCTGCTCAACGTTCGCGTCTCGCCCTTTGAGAACGTCTATCCGATGGTTCCGGCCGGCGCCGCCATTGACGAGATGGTTCTTGCCCCTCCCACCCCCGTGGAGGCACTGAAGTAGCTCATGACGCCGAAAGGATTCGACATGCTCCAAGTCATCTCGTTACTGGTCGAAAACAAGCCCGGAGCTCTCATGCGCATCACCGGCCTGCTCAGCGCCCGCGGCTATAACATCGAAAGTCTTACCGTTGCCCGCACTCTCGATCCCACGCTCTCCCGCATGACCATCGTGGTCGACGTGGATCCCAACCTGCGTTCGCAGGTCATCAAGCAGATGAACAAGCTCATCAACGTGCTCCAGGCCAGCGACCTCTCGGAGGCCCCCGCCGTCGCGCGCGAGATGGTGCTCCTCCGCGTGCGCTCCAATAAGGAGACCAGGGCCGCTATCCTGAAGGAGTCCGAAATCTTCGGCGCCCGCGTGGTCGACTCCTCCGTCGAGGGCTTCGCGATCGAAGCCACCGGCGCCCCGGAAAAGCTCGACGAATTCATCGACGTGATGCGCAGCTATGGCGAAATTGAAGTTACCCGCTCGGGCCTCATTGCCGTCTCGCTCGAGGCCAAACGCTTGCGCCTCTCGCCTCCCGTCCCAACCGCAACAACAGCCGCGTCCGCACGCTCTCGCGCGCTCGCGCCACAAGAACGCACTTCTCTAGAGGAAACGGAGTAAATCAAGCATGGCTAAACGCTATTACGAAAAAGATGCCGATCTGAGTTCCTTCAAGGGCCGTACCGTCGCCATCATCGGCTACGGCAGCCAGGGACACGCGCACTCGCTCAACCTTCGCGATTCCGGCGTGAGCGTCGTCGTCGCCGAGCTTCCAGGCACCCCGAATTGGGACAAGGCCAAGGCCGCCGGCCTCAGCGTCATGTCCGCAGCCGACGCCGCCAAGGTGGCCGACGTCATCATGATCCTGGTCGAGGATCATCATCAGAAGGGCGTCTACGACAAGGACCTCGCCCCCAACATGAAGGCCGGCAAGACCCTGATGTTCGCCCACGGCTTCAACATCCACTTCGGCCAGATCGTCGCGCCCAAGGACGTCGATGTCACCATGATCGCCCCCAAGGCTCCCGGCCACCGCGTCCGCGAGCTCTTCGTCGAGGGCGTCGGTGTGCCCGCGCTCGTCGCCGTCCATCAGGACGCCTCCGGCAACGCGCTCAAGAACGCTCTCGCCTATGCCCGCGCCCTCGGCTGCCTCAAGGCCGGCGTCATCGAGACCACCTTCAAGGAAGAGACCGAGAGCGACCTGTTCGGCGAGCAGGCAGTTCTCTGCGGCGGCGCAAGCGAGCTCATCCGCGCCGGGTTCGAAACTCTGGTCGAAGCCGGCTACGCCCCCGAGATCGCCTATTTCGAGTGCCTCCACGAATTGAAACTGATCGTCGACCTGATCCAGGAGGGCGGCCTCGCCTACATGCGCTTCTCCGTCTCCGACACCGCCGAGTACGGCGATTACAGCCGCGGCCCGCGCATCGTCAACCAGGCGACCCGCAATGAGATGAAGAAGATCCTCGCGGAGATCCAGTCCGGCCAGTTCGCCAAGGAGTGGATCGAGGAGAACAAGACCGGCCGCAAGAACTTCCTCCGCATGCGCGAGGAAGCCCGGCATCAGCCCGTCGAAGAGGTCGGCAAAGAGCTTCGCGCCATGATGCCTTTCCTCAAGAAGAAGAAGGAGGCCGGCGTTCCGCAGGACGAGCCGGCAACCAAGTAACGAACCGACACCGCGCGGCGCGAGCCGCGTAAACCGAATCGAGAGCCCGGCCGCAAGTCGGGCTCTCTAACCGGTTGTTAGCCGATGGCCCATATGAAAATCACCACTCTCGATACCACGCTTCGCGACGGCACGCAGGGGGAAGCCGTCTCCTTCACCGTCGATGACAAACTTGCCATTGCTGCTCGTCTCGACGAGTTCGGCATCGATTATATCGAGGGCGGTTGGCCCGGCTCGAATCCTCGCGACAAGGATTTCTTCGCGCGTGCGAAAGACCTGCAACTCAAGCACGCGCGGCTTACGGCTTTCGGTTCCACCCGCTTCGCCAAGAACCGCGTCGACCGCGATCCCAACGTCAACGCCCTGATCGATTCCGGTACCCCCGTCATCTCCATCTTCGGGAAGACCTGGGATCTCCACACGCGCCGCGCGCTGGGCATCACCGAGGAAGAGAACCTCAAGCTCATCGGCGAAACCGTCCGCCACCTCAAGGAACACGGCAAGGAAGTCATCTTCGACGCCGAGCACTTTTTCGACGGTTACACCAGCAACCCCGCCTTCGCCCTGCGTGCGCTCGAAACCGCCCAGAAGGCTGGCGCCGACATTCTCTGCCTTTGCGACACCAACGGAGGAATGCTCACCGGGCACCTTTCCGAAATCGTGGCCGAAGTCCGCAAGCGCTTCGACGGCACGCTCGGCATCCACGTTCACAACGATTCCGATTGCGCCGTCGCGAACACCATCGCGGCCGTCGAGCAGGGAGTAACTCACGTCCAGGGCTGCATGAACGGCTATGGAGAGCGCTGCGGCAACGTCAACCTCGCCTCCGCGATCGCCAATCTCGAGTTGAAGCTCGGCCACACGTTGGTCGGTCCGGAGAAGCTCGCGACCCTCAGCTCCGTCACGCGCTTCATTGCCGAGCTCGCCAACCTGCCCATGCCCACCAGCCAGCCCTACGTCGGTCACAGCGCCTTCGCCCACAAAGGCGGCGTACACGTAAGTGCGGTTTTGCGCGATGCCGCCACTTACGAGCATGTCCCGCCCGCTACCGTCGGCAACCGCCAGCGCGTCTTGCTCAGCGACCTCTCCGGCCGCGCCAACATCCTGTTCAAGCTGAAACAGCACGGTATAGCCGACCGCCTGAATGAGGACTCCCGGCGCGAACTGCTCGAACGCATCAAGCACCTGGAGTTTCTCGGCTACGAGCTCGAGGCCGCCGAAGGTACCTTCGAGTTACTCGTCCGGGAAGCCCTCCGTCCCGGCGTCAAGTTCTTCGAGCTGGTCAACTTCGAGGTCGCCACCAGAATGGACGACGACGCCGAATCGAGCACCACCGCCACGGTCACCATCAAGGCCCAGGACGACATCCACTCCGCCACCGCGCAAGGGCACGGCCCCGTACACGCGCTCGATCTTTGCCTTCGTAAGTGCCTCTCCGCGCTCTACCCCGGCATTCAGGACGTGCGCCTCACCGATTACAAGGTCCGAGTGCTCGAGCCCAAGAAGGGCACTGCCGCCAAGGTCCGCGTCCTCATCGAGTGGTCAGACCACCGCAAGAGCTGGGCGACAATCGGCGTTTCCGACAACGTGATCGAGGCAAGTTGGCGCGCCATGATCGACGCCATCCGCCTGGAGCTCATGCGCATTACCGAGCAGGATGATAGCATCGAAAGAGCTGTAGAAGACTACTGTTGGGGAGTCTAGATCGCGTGCGTTGCCTGCTCCGCCGGCGCATTCCGTCGGGCCGCATCCTTCTCGTCGAGAGCGGCTCGCGCGACATCACGGAGCGTCTGCTTCCGCTCCTGGCACGCATCCATAGCGAGCCCATCGATCTGGTGACTTGCTTTCCCGGAGTGCCTGCTGGCCTGCCGCCTGGCACCACCGTTTACCGCACCGGCGATTACCGCGGCCCCTCCGCCCGCAGCCGGCTCTACCGCGAACTCCGCGCCCGCCGCTATGCCCTCCTCGGAATCCTGTGCTCCGCCGAGCCCATCATGAACCGATGGAAGTGGGCGCTGGTCCTCCGGGTTCCCGCCAAGGTTTTCATCGTCAACGAAAACGCCGACTACTTCTGGCTCGACTACGCCCACACCGGAACCCTGCTCCACTTCGCATCCCTGCGTTGGGGATTGACCGGCATCGGCGGTCTTCGCACCATCGCCCGCCTGGCCCTCTTCCCCTTCGCCCTGGCCTGGCTTCTCACTTACGCCGCCTGGGTCCACTCGCGGCGAAAACTGCGGCTGCTGGTGCACACCAGATGACTGCCGTCGAGACCGTCCTTCACTTCATGGTTTGCATCAACCAGCGCGATGCGGATAAGCTCGCCGAGTTAATGACCGAGGACCACTTATTCATTGACTCGCTCGGTGGCGAGACGCGTGGCCGCGACAAGATGCGGGCCGCCTGGCAAGGTTACTACTCGTTCTGCCCGGACTATTGGGTCTCGCACGAGGAGATCTTCCAAAACGGAAAGAAGGTCGCCGTCTTCGGCGCGGCGGGCGGCACCATCGCCGCAAGCTCCTGGCGGACGCCGGCGGCGTGGCTGGCGGTGGTAGAGAACGGCCTGGTCAAGGAATGGCGAGTCTGCGCCGACAACAAGCCCGTCTACGACATCCTGGCAAAATCCGGCAATCGCTAGTCCGCCAGCTCGAACTTCCCGCTCAGCCGTATGTCGCGCGAGGAAGCCCCTACCAACACTTCATACGTCCCCGGCTCGGCAACCCAATCGTGCCGCTCGCTGGAGTAATACGACACTGCGCTCTTGTCCAGCGAGAAGCGAACCGTCCGCGTCTCCCCCGGCTTCAGCGCCACCCGGCGGAATCCCTTCAACTCCTTCACGGGCCGGTCGACACTCGAGTGCGCCGGCGCCACATACAATTGCACGACTTCGGCCCCCTCACGAGTGCCCGAATTACGCACCGAGAGGCTAACTTCAGTCGGGCTGACCTTCAAGTCGCTATAAGTGAACTTAGTATAGGAGAGGCCGAACCCGAAGGGAAACAACGGCTCAATGTCATGCTTGTCGAAATGCCGGTACCCAACGTAGATTCCCTCCGCATACTCCACCACGCCGTTTTCCCCCGGATAGTGGCCGTACGCCGGCGAGTCCGTCCACTTTTTGAGAAAAGTCATCGGCAGCTTACCCGATGGATTGGCGTCGCCGAATAACATGTCGGCGATGGCGTGGCCGCCCTCCTGCCCCGGATACCAAGCCGCCAGCAGCCCCGGCGCCTTATCCACCCATCCGTCCATCAGCACGGGCGATCCCGCGATTAACACCACCACCGTGTTCTTATTGGCCGCGGCCACGGCGCGAATCAGCTCGTCCTGGCCCGCCGGCAGTCCCAGCGACTTGCGGTCCTCGCCCTCTTTCTCCAGCTTCGGCGAGTTGCCCACAAATACCAAGGCCACATCCGACTTTGCGGCCAGCGCGGCGGCCTCCTGGATCAGCGCGGCGTTGTCTTTGTCCTGAGCCTCGCCCTCCATCGCCGCTCCCAGCGCGTAGCCGACCTGCAACTTGTCCCCAGCCCGCGCCCGTATCCCTTCAAGCGGGCTGACGGCGTACTTCGGTTTCGCATGTGAGCTGCCCCCGCCGCCCGTTTGGGCAACGGCCGCGTTCGGGCCGATCACCGCGATCGACCGGACCTTCGAGCCCAGCGGCAGAAGCTCCCCCTCGTTCTTCAGCAAGACGATGCCCTCGGTCGCCGCCGTGCGCGCCACGGAGATTTGCGCGGCCGTATCCACCTCGCCGCTCGCGGCTCCATTCCTGTCGAAGATCCCGGCGCTGAACATCGCCCGCAGCATCCGCCGTACTTTGTCGTCAATGACAGCCTGCGGAATCTTGCCGCTCTCGATCGCCGGCAAGAGGTTCGCCGGGGTCTGGAATCCGCCCGTGAATTTGTACTTCGTGGTCTCGTCATGGCCCGCCAGCCGCGCCACGTATTCCGCCGCCGGCATCTCGATATCCAGGCCCGCGTTGGCCATCTCCACCACACTGTGCGTCCCGCCCCAGTCCGAAACCACGAAGCCCAGGAAGCCCCACCGTTTCTTCAGCGTCTCTGTTAGTAAGTAGTGGTTCTCGGCGCACCAGAATCCGTTGACCTTGTTATAGGCCGACATCACGGCCCACACGCCAGCCTCTTCCACCGCAGCCTTGAACGCCGGGAAGTAGATCTCGTTCAGCGCCCGCTCGCCGATCCTTTCATCGATCCAGCGCCGCTCGAACTCCTGGCTGTTGGCCGCGAAATGTTTCACGGTCGCAATGACGCCCTCGGCTTGCATTCCCTCGATATAGGCCACCGTCAGGCGCGACGTTAGATACGGGTCCTCGCCGTAAGTCTCGAAATTGCGCCCCGCCCATGGCGTCCGGTGTATATTGACGCTCGGGCCAAGCAGCATATTGCGCCCCAGCGCCCTGACCTCCTGGCCCAGGGCCTGCCCCACGCGATGCGCCAGCTCCGGGTCCCAGCTCGCACCCAGCGCCACGCCAGCCGGGAACGTGGTGGCGTAGACTTGCGGCAGCTTCGACCCCGGCGCATTCGTTTCAGAGGATGGCCCGGACCACGCCCGGACTCCCACCGGTCCATCGGCCATCTTCAGCGCGGGAATGCCGAGCCGCGTGTTCGCCGCCGATTCCATCCACGTCGCGCCCCCCAGCATGGCCACTTTCTCTTCCAGCGTCATGCGCCCCAGTAAATCCTCAGCCCTCTGGCCGGCGGAAAGGCTGGCGTTCTTATATAGTGGTGTCACGGTTTGACCTCGTAAAGACAACGCTGTCCCGAATATCATCGCGAAGAAACAGCAGGTGGGCTTCATTCAAAGACAATGGTACTCCGCCTTGATGTATCATGGTGCCTCGATGATTCGCGCAACCGGAGTCCTGCTGCTGCTGGCTGGCGTCAACCTCCACGGAGCGCCGCCCGCTGGAGAAGCTACGCTCTGCGTTCAGGATCCCACCTCAGTTTTGATGAGACCATCCGCCACTGCACGGCCGCGATCCAGTCGGGCGCCTTGCCCAACCAGGACCTCGTTGCCGCGCTTGTCAGCCGTTGTCGCGCCTACGCGAAAATGAGCGACTACGCCAGGGCCCGGCCAGACTGCGAACGAGCCGTCCAACTGGATCCGCAATCGGCTCTGGGCGTCTGCTGGCGCGGCTGGGTACGGCTGTTCTCCGGCAACCGCGACGCGGCGATCCCCGATTTCGAACGGGCGCTCCTCCTCGATCCCAAACTCGCGTCGGCATACCGGGGCCGCGGGCGTGTCTACGCCGAACGGGCGTACGCTTCCTCCGACGGCGCAAGCGTCGACCTGTACGATCAGGCGATTCGCAATTACGATGAGGCCCTGCGGCTCGAGCCCGACGGCGGTGCCTACTACTGGCGTGGCTGGTGCTACCACCACAAGCACTCCTACGACCCGGCCATACATGACTTAGACGAAGCGATCCGCCTCACACCGTCGGCCGCCGCCTACTACTGGCGCGGATTGTGCTACCTCCGCAAGGTTGACTATGGCCGGGCCATGGCGGACTTTATTGAGGCCGTCCGCCTTGCTCCCAAGGTCGCCGAGGCCTACCGCACCCGCGCCTGGATTTACGGCCAGCGGGGCGAATACAGCCGGGCGATTCAGGACTACACCCGCGCGCTCAACCTCCATCCGGATGCCGAAACGTACAGCTCCCGCAGCGCGGCCTACTTCTACGAGGGCGCCTACGGTGCGTCCCTTCTCGATCTGGCGCGAGCCTACTGGCACTTCTGGGTCCCGCTCGTGCTTCTGGTCTGCCTCATCTACGTGGTGCAGAAGTTTCGGAAGCCAAAGCAGGCCCAACCACCGCACGTACAGGAGCCCGAACAGGAGCCCGAGCCGCTCCCCGAGTTCCAAGAATCCGAGGACGACGACGCCCCAGCCGAGCCCGAGCCAGACGACGCCGACCTCGATGTCCTGATCCGCACCGGGCTCCGAGACCGGATTGCTATCGGTCTCGCGGAAGGTTCGCTCCGCGAAGCGGGCATCCCCTTCTTCGTCATGGGCCAGAACGTGGCCGCACGCCAGGAGAGCGGAAATATCGCGGGATGGTGGGACGTCCGCGTGCCGCGTGAGCGGGAAGCCGAGGCGCGCGAAATCATACGCTCCGTCGAAGAGGCGAAATAGCCGGGCGGAGTTGTCCCGCCCTCGACCCTTCCGCTATACTCACACCTGAAACCTCGCGGGAACCCGGTGCGCCCGGCCCGCAGCCACGGGAGCCAGCCATCATGCAATTTGGGCATTTTGACGATGCGAAACGCGAATATGTCATCACGCGGCCGGATACCCCGCTGCCGTGGATCAATTACTTAGGCTGTCAGGCATACTTCGGACTTATCTCTAACACCGCGGGAGGCTACTCTTTCTACCGCGACGCGCGCCTCCGCCGCATCACGCGCTACCGCTATAACAACGCTCCGTTCGATTTCGGCGGCCGTTATCTGTATCTGCGCGACGACGCTGCCGGCGAATTCTGGTCGCCTTCCTGGCAGCCAACCCGCCACAAACTGGAGAATTACAGTTGCCGCCACGGCATGGGTTACAGCATCATCGGCTCCACTTACAAGGGAATTGAGGCGCACACGAAGTACTTCGTGCCCATGGACGAGAATCTCGAAATCTGGCAATTGACGGTCACCAATCGCCGTCCCACGCGGGCCGCCCTTTCCGTCTTTTCGTCGATCGAATTCTGCCTCTGGGACGCCCAGGACGATTCGACTAACTTCCAGCGCAACTTCAGCATCGGCCAGGTGGAGATCGACGACGGCGTGATCTACCACAAGACCGAGTACCGCGAGCGCCGCGATCACTTCGCCTATTTCGCCTGCTCGAGCGAACTGGCGGGCTTCGACACCCAGCGCGAGGCCTTCCTGGGGCCCTATCGCGGCTGGGACAATCCGGCCGCCGTCGAGCGCGGGGCATCTGCCAATTCCGTGGCCCACGGCTGGGCTCCCATCGGCTCTCACCACGTAAGGCTGGCGCTCGAGCCCGGCGAAACCCGTCAGATCGTTTTCATCCTCGGCTACCACGAGAACCCGAGGGACCAGAAGTTCGATCCGCCCGATTCGCAAACGGTCAATAAGAAAACGGTCAAGCCCACCATCGCCAAATACCGCGACGCCGCCAACGTCGAAGCCGCATTCGAGGCCCTGCGCACTTACTGGGACGGCCTCCTCGGTATCTGCCGCGTCGCCACGCCCGACCCGCACACCGACCGCATGGTCAATATCTGGAACGCTTATCAGTGCATGGCGACATTCAATATGTCCCGGTCGGCATCTTTTTACGAATCCGGGATCGGCCGCGGCCTCGGCTTCCGCGATTCCAACCAGGACTTACTCGGTTTCGTGCAAATGGTCCCCTCGCGCGCCCGCGAGCGCATACTTGATTTGGCCGCCACGCAACTGCCTTCCGGCGGCGCGTATCATCAATACCAGCCACTTACTAAGCGCGGTAACAACGACGTCGGGGGTAACTTCAACGACGATCCGCACTGGCTCATCGTCGGCGTGGCGGCTTACCTCAAAGAAACCGGCGACTGGAGCATCCTCGACGAGCCCGTGCCCTACGACAACGAGCCCGGCTCCGAGCAGCCGCTCTTCGAGCATCTTCAGCGGAGCTTCCGCTACACCCTGGAGCGCCTGGGCCCACACGGCCTGCCCTTGATCGGCCGCGCCGATTGGAACGACTGCCTCAACCTCAACTGCTTCTCCGACACGCCGGGCCAGTCCTTCCAGACCACCACCAACAAGGAAGGCAAAGTCGCAGAGTCGATCTTCATCGCGGGCCTGTTCGTCCTCGCGGGCGAAGAGCTGGCGGCTATCGCGCGCCACCGCGGTCTGGAGCAGGAGTCCGCCTTCTGCCTGGGCCAGACGGCCAAGATGGAGCAGACGGTTCGCAAGCACGGATGGGATGGAGATTGGTTCCTCCGCGCTTACGACGACTTCGGCGGCAAAGTCGGCTCGAAGGAAAACGAGGAAGGGAAGATCTTCATCGAGACGCAGGGTTTCTGCGTCCTGGCAGGCATCGGCTTGAAAGACGGCCTGGCGCTTCGCGCCCTCGATTCGGTTCGCAAACACCTCGCCACGAAGCACGGCATCGTGTTACAGCAGCCTGCTTACTCGCGCTACTACCTGCACCTCGGCGAGATCTCGTCTTACCCGCCCGGTTACAAGGAGAATGCCGGGATCTTCTGCCACAACAACCCGTGGGTGATCGTCGCCGAGACCCGCGTCGGGAACGGCGACGCGGCGCACGATTACTACAGCCGCATCAATCCGTCGGCGCGCGAAGCGATCAGCGACGTGCACCGCTGCGAGCCCTATGTGTATCCCCAGATGATCGCCGGCAAGGACGCGCCGACCTTCGGCGAAGCCAAGAACTCCTGGCTCACCGGCACGGCGGCCTGGAATTTCTATGCCATCACGCAGTGGATTCTCGGCATTCGTCCCGCCTATGACGGTCTCGATATCGAGCCCGTGATCCCGAAGAGTTGGCCTGGGTTCAAGGCCGTCCGCAAGTTTCGCGGCGTTACTTACAACATCGAGGTCAAACGCGCCGGCCCTGGCAATCGAGTCGCGCTGGTGGTGGACGGAGTGCCCGTCGCCGGGAATACCGTGCCGCTCCCGCCGCCCGGCCGTACTGAGGTCGCTATCGTGGCGACTCTGAGCTAGTGGCCGGCCGTCCGGCAAGCCGCTCGCGATTCGAATAAGATGGACTTCAGGAGAAGAAATTGGAAATGAACATTCGTCCGCTTCATGACCGTGTGCTCATTCGTCGAATCGAGGAAACGGAGACGATGCAGGGCGGCATCATCATCCCCGACTCGGCCAAAGAGAAGCCGCAGCAGGGTGAGGTCGTGGCCATCGGAGACGGCAAACTGCTCGAGGACGGCAAGCGCGCGGCCATCGACGTCAAGCTTGGCGACCGAATCCTGTTCGGCAAGTACTCGGGCTCCGACGTCAAGATCGCCGGTGACAAGTACCTCATCGTCCGCGAGGACGAGATTCTCGGCGTTCTGTCGAAGTGACCCTGGACCGCTCCGCCCGCCGAACGCCCGGCCCCAGCCCGGCGGCCAGGGGTGTTCCGTGTGTTAATCTGAGAAGGCATCTTGCACATTCGAGGAAGTTTTTGATGGGTCAAACTATGTTCGCACGTCTATTCCTTATGGCCGCGGCCGGAGTACTCGCCGCGGGAGCGGTGTCCGCACAGAGCAAAGTCGGCGTCGTCAACATGCAGCAGGCGGTGCTCGCCACCGCCGAGATCAAGAAGGCCTCTGTCAACCTCACGGCCAAGTACAAACCTCAAACCTCGGCAATCGAACAGCTCCGCGCCGATCTCGATGGCATCCAGAAGAAGCTCCAGGCCGGGCAAGGTAAGATGCCGCCGGCTGCCGAGCAGGACCTCAACCTCGAGGGGCAGCGCAAACAGCGCGAACTGCAGCGCATGAGCCAGGATCTGCAAGAGGAAGTCGATAGCGCCCGCAGCGATGTCCTCGCCGGCGCCGGACGCCGCATGCAGGAGGTAATCCGCAAGCTTGCCGACGAGCGCGGCCTTGACGTCGTGGTGGATACCAGCAGCACGGTCTTCTTCAAGTCCGCTCTCGACATCACGCAGGATGCCGTGGCCGCTTACGACAAAGCTTATCCTGTTGCGAAGTAGCGGATCCGCGCGGAGGCGCGATGGCTGGGTATCTGGAGGAATACGGGGTAGCCGATGAGCGCCACGCCCGCCTGATGCGGCGCATCCTCATCTCGGTGGGCTGTGTGTTCGCGGCTCTCGGTCTGTATCTGGCGCTGCCCCTCCTGTCCATGCTGGTGCCGCCGCTGGCCCCCGGCTGGTGGCACGTTCGGACCTTCATGAGCGATCTGCGGCGGCATGACTACCGCGCCGCCTATCGGACGTGGGGCTGCGTGCAGCCGTGCCCCAGCTACGCTTTCGCCGACTTTATGGAGGATTGGGGCCCGCAGGGCCGCTACGCCGCTGCTCCCACAGGTTCCATTCGAAGGGTCCGTCCCTGCGGCGGCGGCACCGTCGTGGTCCTCGACTGGCCCGGTGACAGCCAGACTCTTTGGTATCGCCCCAGCGACCGCAAGCTCACCTTCTGGCCGTGGGGCGGTTGCCCCGCCCACTTCGACGCTCCCAACCAGACCGCCGCGCCCTGACGCCGCCGGCCACCAGCTAACGGCCCTTGCGGCGGCGAACCATTAAGAACAGTACGCCCGCGCCAGCCAGCAGCAAGGATGCCGGTTCGGGCGTGGTGTAGGTGAAATCGTCCATGACAAACTCGCCGGGCGTGACCGCGAACTGGATCTCGTCCACCATCCCGCTGTAGCCGGACACCAGGTACTGCGGAACATCCGAAAGATAGATGGTGCCCGTGGTATCTACCAGCGTGCCGCCCAAGTAGAGATTCATCTGCGCTGTGTTGTACCCGGCAAACCAGGCGCCATCGAACACTTCAGGCGTGACGAAGGTAACCGTCGGAACGCCGTCGAAATTGTAGATGCGTGTATTTCCCGAGTGCGCATTAAAGGGCGGCTGGGACCAGTCGTAGTAAGACCAGTCGGGGAAGTTCACGCCGCCATACGGCGACGGCATTGCCGCTTGGCCCGTCAGGTCGTCGAAATTGAGCACCACCGGACCCGCAATTGCGAACCCAGAACACAGGACGAGGATAAGAGCGAGCTTTTGCACCATCTTAGGTATTATGGTGTCCGTTATCCTGTCCGTCAATGTGACTGGAGTCCCGGCCGCACGCACTGGGTACCATGACCGCCCGCGAGGCTCCGTCTGACGGCCCCCTTGACACCGGACCGCCACAGGCGTAGATAAAACGTCAGGGGGTTTGTACCGTGCCCAGGGTTTACGGCCAGGACAAACCGGAGTCGGAAGGTAAGCGCGCCTTCCTCCTGGAGTTTATCGCGGCCTTCGGCATCCTATCCGTCATGGCGCTGGTTCTGTACATGGTGCTCACGTACAGACCGGCGTAGCGTTCAGGATGCTTCCCGGCCGTCCGGCGGCTGGAACCGTGCGCGTACCAGCGCCAACCCGTCCGCTTTGGTCTGAACCGCGCCTTCGAGTTGCGCGTCTTCCACCGCGCCCAGGATCGTCCCGAAGCACGGCCCCGGCACGTACCCGGCGGCGATCAGGTCGTCGCCCGTCACCAGCGCCGCCGGCTTCAGCACTTCGGGCGGGGCCTCGTCGAACCGGCGCTTGACGAACTCGTAATTCCCCAGCAAGCGGTGGCTCATCGCGCAATCCAGGCGATGCAACTCCAGGTGTTCCTCGAACCGGTCCAGCCGCATGAAGCGCTTGAGCGTGCTCTCGCGCATTCTCGTAACGTCCTTGAAGCGCAGATGATTCGCCACCAGCGCCTCCACCTGCCGGATCGTCTCGCCCGAACACCGCAGTCGGCCGAGGATATCGACCGCCATGCGCGCCCCCACCTCCGGGTGCTCGTCGAACCGTATCCGGTCCGCCACGCGAAAGGTGGGCGGCTTGCCGACGTCGTGCAGCAGCACCCCCAGCGCCAGCGTCTCGCTCGGCTGCCGCAACCCGTCGAGCATCATCATGGTGTGTACCCACACGTCGCCTTCGGGGTGGAACTCGGGCGGCTGCTCCACGCCTTTCATCGCCGCCACCTCCGGCAGCACGTCGGCCAGCAGCCCGGAGGCGTCCAGCAGTTCGAAGCCTCGCCGCGCCCCGCCCTCCATCAGGATGCGCGCCAGTTCGTCGCGAACCCGCTCGGCCGAAATCGCCCGTATCTTCCCGTGCAGCTTCTGTATAGCCGCGAACGTTGCGGGCTCGATCTCGAACCCAAGCCGCGCCGCAAATCGGATCGCGCGCAGCATCCGCAGGTGGTCTTCGCCGAACCGCACCTCCGGCTCGCCGATCGCGCGGATCACGCCCGCCCGCAAATCCTCGCGCCCGCCCACATAATCGAGCACCTGGTCCGTTTCGGGATCGAGCAGCAGCCCGTTAATCGTGAAATCCCGCCGTATGACGTCCTGCCGCGGATCGGTTTCGAACTCTACCGCCTCCGGCCGCCGCCCGTCCAGGTAGGAATGGTCGCTGCGGAAAGTGGCCACTTCCACCTCGGCGCTCTCGGACCGTACGATGACCACGCCGAAATGCGCCCCCACCAGCCGCGCTCCCGGAAACAGGCGCACCACCTCCTCAGGCGGCGCGTCGGTCGCCACATCGTAGTCCTTCGGCTCGCGCCCCAGCAGCACGTCCCTGACGCAGCCGCCGGCCAGGTATGCCTGCCGCCCATGACGCTTCAACCGGCCGATGATCTCTACCGCCAATACGGCGCCACTGTTGTCCGTCACCAATATGATCGTAGAACAATGCGAACTTCGCCTCCCCGCCGTGCGTCATCTTCAGCATGAAGCTATCTCTGCGCTCCGCAACGGTTCTCGCGATCCTGGGCGTCGCCTTCTGGGCCCGGCCGGCCTACTCCGAGGCCAAACCCGATTTCTCGGGGACCTGGAAGCTCAACACCCAAAAGTCCGACTTTGGCACGGACCCCATGCCCGATTCCCTCATTGCCAAGGTCGAGCACAAGAACGGCGTCTTCAAGTACGTCGTCGATGGCGCCGCCGGTGGCCAGACCTTCCACGAGGAAGTCGAACTCCCCATTGACGGCAAGGAGCATCCCGGCCCGCAAGGCTTTCCCGGCACCGCGATGATGAAGTGGGATGGCCCGGCGCTTGACTTCGAGCTGAAAAGGGACGACGGCACGATTGTCCAGCAAGGCCTGTTCAAGCTCTCCTCCGACGGCAAAGTCATCACCCGCGAAGCCCGCGGGAAGACCGACGACGGCGCCGACAACAAGCGCCTCGAGGTCTACGACAAGCAGTAGACCGGCTGCCCGAGATGCTACACTGGCGCTCGGATGGCCTTCTGTAGCGTCTGCCACACGGAGCTGATCTCGTCCAGCCGCTTCTGCAGTCAATGCGGAACCGCCAGGCTTTCTGTGGCTGACGCCGATCTGAATCCCACCGAGCTCGAGGCGCAGCCGGAGAGCCCCGCGCCTTCCGCCTCCGCGCCAACGGCCGACGAGGAACGCTTCCTGCCGGGCGCTCTGGTGGCCGGCCGCTACCGCATCATCGCGCTCATTGGCCGCGGCGGCATGGGAGAGGTTTACCGCGCCACCGATCTCAAGCTGCGCCAGCCGGTCGCGCTCAAGTTTCTGCCGGCCGCCCTGGCCGCCGACCGCGGCCTCTTTGAACGCTTCCTCAACGAAGTCCGCATCGCGCGCCAGGTCTCCCATCCCAACGTCTGCCGCGTTTACGACATCGGCGAGTTCGAAGGCCAGCATTACATCTCGATGGAGTACGTCGATGGCGAGGACCTGGCGTCCCTGCTGCGCCGCATCGGCCGCCTGCCCGCCGACAAGGCCATCGATATCGGCCGCCGTCTCTGCGCCGGCCTGGCCGCGGCGCACGAAAAGGGCGTGCTGCACCGCGATCTGAAGCCCGCCAACGTCATGCTCGACGCCCGCGGACACGTGCTGATCACAGATTTCGGCCTGGCCGGGCTCGCTGGCCAGATTCAGGGAGCCGACATACGCAGCGGAACGCCCGCCTACATGGCGCCGGAGCAGCTCTCCAACCGCGAGGTCACCGCGCGTAGCGACATCTATAGTCTGGGATTGGTGCTGTACGAGATGTTCACCGGCCGCCGTCCGTTCGAAGCCGGGAGCGTGGCTGACCTGCTCGAGATGCAGTCGAACTCCGCGCCCGCCGGGCCCAGCACCATGGTCAAAGACATCGATCCCGCGGTCGAGCGGGTCATCCTGCGCTGCCTGGACCCCAATCCGGCGCACCGTCCGCCCTCCGCGCTGGCGGTCGCCGCGGGGCTTCCTGGAGGCGACCCGGTAGCCGCAGCGCTGGCCGCCGGCGAAACGCCGTCGCCCGAAATGGTGGCCGCAGCCGGCGAGAGCGCCGAGGGCATCGACGTGCGCCTGGCCGCCGCGCTGGTGACGGTGGTGATCCTCGGCCTGCTCGCCTGCGCTGCCATCGCGGGACACATCGAGATGCAAGCCCGCATGCCGTTCGACAAACCGGTCGGCGAGCTGGCCGGGAAGGCCCGCGACATCCTCGATTCGCTTGGCTACAAGGCCAGGCCCTTCGACGTCGCCGTGGGAGGGGATACCGATTCGCAGTATCTGTACTGGGCCGAGCACAATGACCGGTCGCTGGGGCGCACCCTGGCCGCCGGCCGCCCCGCTCCCGTCCGCTTCTGGCTTCGGTCGAGTCCCCGCTACTTCGAGCCGCTAGCACTGTTCGGAGGCAGGCTGCTGCCGGGCGAAGTGACCTCGGACGATCCGCCGGATGACGTTCCCGGCATGCTCAAGATCGATCTCGACACCGGGGGCCGCCTTCTTGCCCTCAATGTCGTTGCCCCGAGGTTCGAGGATCCACCCGGCCAGCCGCAGCCATTCGATTGGAAGCTGCTGTTCTCGGCCGCGGGCCTCGATCCGGCTGCTTTCGCACCTGCGACACCCGAGTGGCTGCCGCGGGGTTCCTGGGATACGCGGGCTGCGTGGACGGGTCCCTGGCCCGGGGGATCGCCCGGCGTCCTGCGCGTCGAAGCAGCGGTGTTTCGCGGCAAGCCGGTGTTTTTCGACCTCATCGGCCCCTGGTCAAAACCGGCCGTCCTCTACGCCGGTCAACTGAACGCGACGGACCGCGCCAGCCAGGTGATCCTTGTGTTGCTTTTCCTGGTCGCCGTCGCCTGGGGCTGCGTGCTGGCGCGCCGCAACGTCCGCCTGGGCCGCGGTGACCGCCGCGGAGCGGCACGCATTGCCGCGGTCCTCTTCCTGCTCATCCTGGCCGCTTGGGTTCTCGGGGCCAGCCACAGGCCTTCTTTGTTTGAACTCATGATGGCGGTCATGGCGGTGAGCTGGGCCCTGTTCGTAGCGGCGCTGGCCTGGGTGCTGTACCTCGCGCTCGAGCCCCATGCCCGGCGCCTCTGGCCTCGAACGTTGGTCGCCTGGAGCCGCCTTCTGGCGAGCGGACCGCGCGATCCGCTGGTGGCCAGGGATGCCCTGATCGGCTCCGCGCTCGGCATTGGCTGGGGGCTCCTCTATCTCGGCGAGAAGGCCGCCAAAGAACGGGTTGGTAGCCTGCCGCCGCTGCCGGATCTTTCCGTCCTATTCGGCCTCCGCAATCTGGCAAGCGCACTGCTGCTGCAAATTGCCGTAGCGGTCGCGATCGCGCTTCTGGTATTCTTCCTGCTACTCGGCTTGCGCGCGCTGCTGCGAAAGCAATGGTTGGCCGCCGTGGTCTTCGTGGCGCTACTGGTGATGCCCCGTCTGCTGCGCAGCGAGACGCTTCCGCTCGATCTGGTCTTCGGCGTGGCGTCGCTTTCCCTTGAAGCCGCCATTCTGTTCCGCTTCGGCCTGGTGGCGTATCTTGCCGCCATGTACACCGTCAACGTCTTTCAGCTTGTGCCGCTGACGCTCGACTTTTCCGCCTGGTACGTCGGCATGTCGATGTTCGTGCTGGCCGGGCTGGGCGCCCCGGCCGTCTGGGCTTACCGGACCGCCACCGCCGGCCGCAGTGTTTTCTCCGCCGATTGAAGCGCCTGCGTACATTCGCCCTAAACTTCTGACTGATCGAGCCGATAGACAACCTGCGAGATTGTTGTGGCGGCTCCCGACCAGTTTTCGAACCCGATTCCGGCCAACCCAAGGCCGCTGAGCGACGTCCCCGAAGGCCAGGATGCGCTCGAGGAAACGATCCTCATCCTCTCGGAACAGGAAATCGATCGCCGGGTGCTCCGCGGCGTCCTGAAGCCGGAGGGCTACCGGATTCTCGAGACCTCCCATCCTCAAGTAGCCTCGTCCCTCCTGCGGCAGGAGCGTGTGGATCTCATTGTTCTGGGGCAGGTTACGCCCGAATCGAGCGGCCTCGAGTTCTGCCGCGCGGTGAAGGCGAATCATGCAACACGCTTCGTTCCGATCATTATTTTGAGCCATATACAGGCCGAAGAGGCCCAGCTCGCCGGGATTTCTTCCGGGGCGGATGCGTTCCTGGTTCAGCCCCAGCCCCCTGCCCTCATCCGGGCTCGCGTTCGCGCCATGTTGCGCCACAAGCAGGCCATCGACTCGCTCGACGAGGCGGATGCGGTGCTGGTAGCCCTCGCCCAGGCCGTCGAGCATCGCGACAGTTGCACGGCTGGCCACTGCCAGCGGCTTTCCCTCATGAGCACGTCGCTCGGAGCGGCGCTAGGCCTGTCGCGGGCCGAGCTTCTCGCTCTCTATCGCGGCGGCTATCTGCATGATATCGGGAAGATCGCGGTTCCCGACGCCATTCTGTTCAAGCCCGGCCCGCTCAACGAAGACGAGTGGACGGTTATGAAGACGCACTCGCTCAAAGGAGTGGAGATCTGCCGTCCAGCGCGCACTTTGGCCGCAGTATTGCCGATTGTGCGCAGCCACCACGAGCGCTGGGACGGCGGCGGATATCCCGACGGCCTGCGCGGCGAAGAGATTCCGCTTCTGGCGCGCATCCTGCAAGTCGCCGACGTCTTCGACGCCCTGATCTCACCGCGCCCTTACAAGGCGGCGCTGCCGGCCGCCGAGGCGATGCGCATTCTGGACGACGAAGTGCGCAAGGGCTGGCGCGACCCGGCCCTGGTCGAACTGCTCCGGCAGTTCTGCACCACCCCAGTCCTGGGCGGAAACAGTAGCGCGCTTCCCCAGGCCTTCGAATGGTCGCTCGAGAACATGCGCCGCGCGCTCGCCCCCCAGAACGGCAACGGTGTCCACGCCGCTGAGCCCGTTCGGCTTGAAAACCTCCCGCCTACGGCAGGGTGATCATTTTCTGCCAATCCGAGCCCGGCGCCGTATCCGTTCGTGTCCCGGCAACCACGCCGTCGCTGTTCATCCAGTGGTAATCGGAGTAGTTGTCAATCTTATACTGCCGTCCGGTATTCGGATCGACGACGTCGACCGTGCCGAGAATCGCGTTCTCACGTCTCCGCGCGATCTCGTCGTATGCCTGCGATCGTTGCTGATACCCCTTGGCGATCATGTCGGACGTCTTCTGCTCATTCTCGGCAATCGACTTCCTTGCCGCGGCCTGAATCTCGGCGGCATGCTCATTGTCCCGTGCAACCGCTTCGCCAGCCCGCTGGTTCTCCATTTGCTGCCACTGCGCGTTGATGCCCATGGACTGGAGAGCATGATAAGTGACTTCCTCGGCCTCTTTCAGCCTTTCGGGCGGCGCAATGTAGCCGAAAAGCGGACTCACGTACCAGACGCTCGACATGCCGGAGTGCACCAGAATCGTAGCGGCGGCGTAATATCCGCTCAACTGGGCTCCGCCGGCGTTACAGGTGAATTGAATCCCGGCCGCCGTCACATGGGGTGAGGCCGCCCCTTTGCTTCGGGCCTCTTGAGCCGCCGCATTCGCCAAATCGCTGCGTTGGTCAGTCGAACCGATTTGCGGCGCGCCGCAGCCGCGAGCAACAGTCTTCTCCACGTAGCCCCGGATGAACTGCGGAGCGGGCAGGTACCGATGTAGGTGTAGCTGGGTGCCGTCACCGATCGCTTGTGTACTCCCTTCGCGTTGGAAGCGGGCGAACGCAGGATTCGGCACCGCGAAGATGCCGATGCTCGCATCGCCGATTGAGACGCGGATCTGGCCGTCCGGGGAAACCACCGATAGGTTCGAACGTATGTCGGTCGCCGACTGGCGAAACGAGCCGCCCGACACGTTCCATCCCTGCGGAACCTCTGCGCGGAAGGCGTTCTCGTGCGGGTCCGTCCAGAGAACCCAGGTGATTTGCTCGGCAGGCGGCCGGCTGACCGCGCTTCCCGCTCGGGCCTGCGGCGGGGCATCGGCGCTTTGTCCGCCCTGATCGGGAACGATTTCGAACGTGGTCAGAATGCCCCTGAAAATGCCCGCGGCGGACTTGTACGAAGCTGCCGGACCCGACACGCAGAACAGGTAGAGGACCGTGCCCTTCCCAGACGAATCCCAGCGGAGCAGTGCCGCCCCTTCACGCGGGCCCGTTGCCAGAACGCGCGCCACGTTGCCGGCAACCTCCGGCGCGCCCCACCTCATTTGCCCTTCCGCCTTCCGGGCAAGCTGCTGCAACAAGGCGCCGGCGTTGTCTCCGCTGGCGATCTGCTGCTCAATAAACATCGGCCAAATCACCGCCCGCTCGCCTTTCAGGCCCTCAATGGTGATCCGGCCTGCGCCCCGGTCCGTCTGAACCGTCCAATTGTCCGGAACGCTGACCATGAAGCCCATAGGATCGGTGTGTGAAACCCAATGCACCGCCGGCAAAGCCGCAACCCCGTTGTGCGCCAGTCGCGCTGCCGTGGCGGCCGGCCTGGCGGCTGGAATCGCCGGCGGTGAGTCCGGTGCCGATGGCTCCAGCATCGCCCGCATGATCGCATCGCTGGCCCCAGCCGATTTCAGCCGTATCAGATCGTTGGACGTGAGATCGAACACCTGCCCCGTTCGATGGATCAGTGCTACGATCACGTCCTCGCTGACGTGGGCCTCCACCAGCCGTACAACCTCTCCCACGGTCAGGTGCTGGCCAGTTTTGTGCGTCTGTGCGAAAGCGGCGTAACAAGCTACCAGAACGAGTAGGCGAAGTCTCTTCATGGGTCGCGTCTCTCCAGGCTTCCTTTCATATCGGCGAAAGCAACGGAGTCTTGAGGACCTGTGCTCCCTCCCGCGGAAGGCCCTCTCTTCCTCCTTGCCAAATGACTGACGGTCAGTCATAATATGAGGGGAGAGACAACATGAAGATGACCGCCCTCGAGAAGACCTTCGTGAACCGCCCCGGTCACACCCGCTCGGTTGCCGGCCGTGCGCTCGAACTGCTGCGCCGCACGGATTACCGCAACGGTTGGCGGTATCTGGATGTTGGATGCGGGGTCGGAGCCGCAGCCCGCCAAATCGCCGACGAGACCAGTCTGGTGGTCACTGGGATCGATGTCGATCCCAAACAGATCGACACTGCCAGATCGGGAGCGGCCAACCCAAATCTGCACTTCAGGGTGATGGATGCGACAAAGCTGGAGTTCCGCGACGGAGAGTTCGACATCGTCGCCACCGCCATGGCCACGCATCACATCCCCGATTGGGAGCGAGTCCTCTCGGAGATGGTTCGCGCCTTGCGAACCGGAGGCTATCTCATCTACACAGACTTCGTGTTTCCGGCGTGGCTGGCCAAGGCCGCCCGGCGTCTCGTCCGCTTCGCTGGGCTTCCCTCAATGAATGCGCTCGATTCCCTGGCCGCCAAGGCCGGACTGGCCAAGGTTCATCAGTCGCGTAGGGCCGCCACAGTGGATGTGATCTGGCTCAAGAACGCTTGATCGTCTGGCGGCTGCGCGGTTTCGTTGACAGCCCCAGGGTGTTGCGAACGATCTTCTGGCTCAACCGGATCACGGCCTTCCGATCCGGCCGGCTGCTCAGGATGTAGTCCACGATTCCATGGAGCGCGTAGAAGAGGAAGATCGAAACGACCTCCGGGCTTTCGGCGTGCCATGCCCCCGCCGCCGAGCCCGCGCGGATCAACTCTTCAAACTCCGAGGCAAGCTCGTTCTGGGCCTTCGAGGGGCACGCTTGCTGCCCCCCGCGGAAGAGAACGTCATGAAGCGCGGCGTTGTCCAAATACTGCTGGATTCCGCCTTCTACCCACGCATCCAGCCGCCCCGCCCAATCCGTTGCCGCAAGCCGCTTCGCGCCAGAGTCAATTCGGTCCCGGCAACCCTCCGCGAACCGGTCGCGCAGCGCCAGCATCAGATCTTCCTTCGATTCGAAATAGAGGTAGAACGTTCCCTTGGCAACTCCAGCGCCGCGGGTGATGTCATCGATGGTTGTGGCGCCCACGCCCTTCCGTATGAAGGTCCGCTCCCCAGCGTCCATCAGATCGCGTCGGCGAACGTCCGACGCCTTTGTCCGTGCAGCAGGTCCGCCTCGGTGCGAGCTATTCATCGCGAAACTCCTTGGCGCCTCGGAGCCGCGACCGGTGAGGGAGCGGTCTTCACGGGGCATCAGGTCCATGGTGACTGGCAGTCAGTCAGTCTGTCAATCGGGCTTCCGGGGGATGAAGCGCGCCCACCCCGCAGCCTCGGCGACAATAGTAGACAGCATGGCCCCCGCCCAGGCGCTCCAGATCGTCGAGGCCGAAGTGATCGTGTGCCGCAAATGCCCGCGCCTCACGGCCTGGCGCGAACTGGTGGCGCGCACCAGGCGCCGTGCTTATCGGGACTGCGAATACTGGGGCCGGCCCGTCCCGTCGTTCGGCGATCCGGAGGCGCGCCTGTTGATCGTCGGTCTCGCGCCCGCGGCCCATGGCGGCAACCGAACCGGCCGGGTCTTTACGGGCGATCGCTCCGGCGATTTCCTATTCCGCGCGCTCTACGAAACCGGATTCGCGTCGCAGCCCGAAAGCGTTTCGCGCGATGACGGCCTCGAGCTCCACGGAGCTTATATCGCAGCATCCGTCCGCTGCGCGCCGCCCGCGAACAAGCCGCTGCCCGAGGAATTCCGGAATTGCCGGCCGTATCTCGAGCGAGAGATCGACGCGCTCACGCGTCTCAAAGCGGTGGTGGCGCTGGGCCGGGTTGCCTTCGAGGTGTATCTCTCCATCCTCCGGGACCGCGGCGTCATCCGCCGCCGCTCCGAGTTTCACTTCGCACACGGCGCCGCCCACGTCACCGCGCCGGGCCAGCCTTTGCTCCTGGCCTCATATCATCCCAGCCAGCAGAATACGCAAACCGGCAAGCTCACCCCGAAGATGCTGCGCGACGTCTTCGAGGCGGTGCGCCGCCACATCCAAGAATGACCGCCGACTCAAAGCACGTGGCGGCGGTTGTCGCTTCGCGGCGGGACGTCAGTACGGACCTGTGGATCGTCCGCCTGCGCCCCGAGGAGAGAATCATCTTCACGCCCGGCCAGTATGCGGCGGTGGGACTGCCGGGGCCCGAGCGGCTGATCGAGCGGCCGTACTCCATCGCTTCCTCGCAACTCGACGACGAGTTGGAGTTCTTTCTGGAGTTGGTCCGCGGTGGCCACTTGTCGCCGCAGCTCTACGAAGTGCCCGTGGGTGGCCAGGTGCAAGTGCGGCGCATCGCGAAGGGGCGGTTCGTGTTCGATAACGCCAGCGGCCGGCCGGACCACTTCATGATCGCCACCGTCACCGGCGTCGCGCCGTTCCTTAGCATGTTGCGCGGGTTCGCCGCCGAGCACGATCAGGGCGAACCCGTGCCCTACCGCATCGCCCTCCTGCACGGCGCCAGCGTGTCGCGCGAGCTTGGTTACTGCGACGAGCTGTCCTCCCTAGCCCGGCGTTGCCCATGGTTCACCTACATTCCCACCGTGAGCAGGGCCTGGGAAGATCCCGCCTGGACCGGCGAGCGCGGCCGCGCCGAGGACGTCGTGCGCAAGCACCTGGATGGGTTGGGATTCGCCGCCGCCGAAACCACCGCCTACGCCTGCGGCCACCCGGACATGATCGAGAACGTGAAGGGGATTCTCGAGCGCACCGGCTTCTCGAAAGAAGCCGTCAAGCAAGAAGTTTATTGGGTCGCGGAGAAGAAGAGTTAGGGTACACTTGCAGGGGGTAGCGTTCGCCCCACCCACTGCGCTGTGAACGTTAGCGATCCGGAAAGCCACGAGTCTCACCGCCCGTCCAAGCCGCCGCTGCGGGACGACACGAGATTCGCCACCGGGAAAATCGCCTTCTTCCAGTACGCCTCCATTGGCATCTTCCTTTTCCTGATCGCCGGTTTTTGGGATCTGCAAGTACTCAACCCAGCGCTCTACTCCGAGCAGGCCGAGCGGAACATGATCAAGTCGCTGCCGATCCCGGCGCCGCGCGGCAAAATCCTCGATCGCGATGGCCGCGTGATCGTAGACAACCACTCCTCCTACAGCCTCATCCTCTCGCGGGAAAATCTTAAGCCCGAACATATCGAACCGATCGCCCTCGGCCTGGGCATAGACTTTCGGCGCCTGGAAGCCCGGCTCGGCCGCTTCCGTGGCCGTCCGCGTTACGAGCCTATCATTATCAAGGACGAGCTCTCCTCCGGTGAGCTTTCCTTCGTCAAAGCCCACAGCGATCCGGAAACATTTCCCGAGATGGAGCTGATCCGCTCGCAGCGCCGGCTCTATCCGCAGGAAGGGCTGGCGGCGCACGTCATCGGCTATGTCGGAGAAATCAGCGAGGCCGAGCTAGATTTGCCGGAATTCGGCAAGTACGATCAGGGCGACATGATCGGGAAGGCGGGCATCGAGCGCGAGTACAACGATACGCTGATGGGCCAGGACGGCCAACGGCAGGTGGTCGTAGATAACCGCGGCAACGAGCACGAGGTCCTGGCGATCAAGGATGCTGTCCCCGGCAAGAACCTTCAACTGACGCTCGATCTGGATCTACAGGCGGTGGCCGAACTGGGGATGCAGGGCAAGAACGGCGCAGTGGTAGCGCTCGATCCGCGCAACGGCGAGGTGCTGGCCATGGTCAGCAACCCCACCTACGATCCGAACAAGTTTGCCGGGCGTATCCGCTCGGAAGACTGGAAAGAGATCGCGAACAACCCGGACAACCCGATGCTGGACCGCGCCATCCAGGCTCAGTTCGCGCCGGGCTCCACGTTCAAGCCGATCATGGCGCTGGCGGGCCTGGAGAAGGGCGCAATCGACGACGATTTCAAGATCCACTGCCCCGGCGGCGCCACCTTTTATGGCCGTTACTTCAAGTGCTGGACAAAGAGCGGCCACGGCGAAGTGGACCTGCACAAGGGCATCGTCCATTCCTGCGACGTGTTCTTCTACAACGTGGGGAACAAGCTGGGGATCGACAATATCGCCGAGTATGCCGATATGGCCGGCTTCGGGCACAAGACCGGTATCGACCTGCCCAATGAAGCAATCGGCGTCGTGCCTTCCACGGTATGGAAAATGCGGATGTTCCGCCAGAAATGGTATGCCGGCGAGACCATTTCGGTCTCCATCGGACAGGGCGCGCTGACCGTGACGCCGCTCCAACTGGCTTCGGCCATCGGCGGCCTGGGCATGGGCGGCGTCTGGTACAAGCCGCACCTGGTGAAATCGGAGAAGCCGGAGTGCCGCATCGGCAAGGTGGACCGAGCCAACATCCAGAAGGTTGTATACGGGATGTGGGGCGTTGTGAATGAAGGCGGAGGCACCGGCGGCCGCGCCCGGCTGCCCGGTGTCAGTGTCTGCGGCAAAACCGGGACGGCGCAGCGGATCTCGAACGAGGCCGTGAAGAACGGGCATAAGCTCAAGGACAATAGCTGGTTCGTCGCGTTCGCCCCGTGCGAAGCGCCCGAAATTGCAATTTCGGTGCTTTGGGAAGGCAGCGGCGAGCACGGCGGGATGAATGCCCCCATCGCACGCGACGTCCTGAAGGCGTATTTCGACAAAAAGGTGAGGGCGGCGCAGGGCCAGGCCATCGCTGGGATCAACCGCGCCATGCCGCCGATAATCCCGGCGCTGCCCCAAACGCCACAGGAAGATCAGCAGGCGGAGCAGGGGGAAGAAGAGTAGATCTCGGCTGGCCGCTCCCGATTTATCGCGTTCGCTGGCACCGTAGAGGTAAACTTATAGAGGGCCCCCCTCCGTAGTGCTGTGAGCGTTACCGATCCTGAAAGCCGCGATGCTCGCCTGCCGTCCAAGCCGCCGTTGCGGGACGACACCAAGTTTGCCACCGCGAAGGTCGCTTTCTTCCAATATGGTTCCATCGCCGTCTTTCTCTTCCTGATCGCCGGTTTCTGGGATCTCCAGGTGCGTAATCCTGAGGTCTACTCCGAGCAGGCCGAGCGGAACATGATCAAGTCGCTGCCGATTCCGGCGCCACGCGGCAAGATCCTCGATCGCGATGGCCGCGTGATCGTAGACAACCACTCTTCCTACAGCCTAATCCTCTCGCGGGAAAACCTCAAGCCCGAACACATCGAACCGATCGCCCTCGGCCTGGGCATCGACTTTCGGCGCCTGGAAGCCCGGCTCGGCCGCTTCCGTGGCCGTCCGCGTTACGAGCCCATCATCATTAAAGACGAGCTTTCCTCCGGTGAGCTTTCCTTCGTCAATGCCCACAGCGATCCGGAAACGTTTCCGGAGATGGAGCTGATCCGCTCGCAGCGCCGGCTCTATCCGCAGGAGGGGTTGGCGGCGCACGTCATCGGCTACGTGGGTGAAATCAGCGAGGCCGAGCTCGATCTACCGGAGTTCATCAAATACGATCAGGGCGACATGATCGGGAAGGCAGGCATCGAGCGTGAGTATAACGATACGCTGATGGGCCAGGACGGCCAACGGCAGGTGGTGGTGGATAACCGCGGCAACGAGCACGAGGTCCTGGCGATCAAGGATGCTGTCCCCGGCAAGAACCTTCAACTGACGCTCGATCTGGATCTACAGGCGGTGGCCGAACTGGGGATGCAGGGCAAGAACGGCGCAGTGGTAGCGCTCGATCCGCGCAACGGCGAGGTGCTGGCCATGGTCAGCAACCCCACCTACGATCCGAACAAGTTTGCCGGGCGTATCCGCTCGGAAGACTGGAAAGAGATCGCGAACAACCCGGACAACCCGATGCTGGACCGCGCCATCCAGGCTCAGTTCGCGCCGGGTTCCACGTTCAAACCCTTCATGGCGCTGGCGGGCCTGGAGAAGGGCGTGATCGACGACGATTTCAAGATCCACTGCCCCGGCGGCGCCACCTTCTATGGCCGTTACTTCAAGTGCTGGGTCAAGTCGGGCCATGGGGTGGTGGGCTTGCATCAAGGCATCGTCCATTCCTGCGACGTGTTCTTCTACAACGTGGGGAACAAGCTGGGGATCGACAACATCGCCGAGTACGCCGACATGGCCGGCTTCGGCCACAAAACCGGGATCGACCTGCCCAATGAAGCAATCGGCGTGGTGCCTTCGACGGCATGGAAAATGCGGCTATTCAGGCAGAAATGGTATGCCGGCGAGACCATTTCGGTCTCCATCGGACAGGGTGCGCTGACGGTGACACCGCTGCAACTGGCTTCGGCCATCGGCGGCCTGGCCATGGGCGGCGTCTGGTACAAGCCGCACCTGGTGAAATCGGAGAAGCCGGAGTGCCGCATCGGCAAGGTGGACCGAGCCAACGTCCAGAAGGTCGTCTATGGAATGTGGGGCGTGGTGAATGAAGGCGGAGGCACCGGCGGGCGCGCCCGGCTGCCCGGCGTCAGCGTCTGCGGCAAAACGGGATCGGCCCAGAGGCTTTCGAACCAAGCGGTGAAGAGTGGCCACAAGCTCAAGGACAACGCCTGGTTCATCGCATTCGCTCCGTGTGAAGCGCCCGAAATCGCGGTATCGGTGCTCTGGGAGGGCGGCGAACATGGTATGCTCGCTGCACCCGTAGCCCGGGACGTGCTTAAGGCCTATTTCGACAAGAAGGCGCGGGAGGCGAAAGCGCAAGCCCTGGCGGGGATGAACCGCGCTATGCCGCCGTTGCTGGCGTCTCCTACTCCTCAGCCCCAGGAGGAAGAGAAGCCCGAAGCCCCGGAGCAACAGGAATAGAATATGGCCCGATACCGCTCCGTTCGCGATCTCGATTGGCCGCTCCTGATCATCACGCTGGTGATCTGCTGCATGGGCATTCTGCAGATCTATAGCGCGGCCCATGAAACTCTGTGGAGCGACGCCTGGTGGAAGCAGGCGCTGTGGGTGGCCGCAGGCGTGGGAGTCATGTGGATTGTCGCCAAGATCGACTACCACACCCTGCTGAGCCGGGCCTTCGTTTTCTATGGCCTGTCGCTGGCCGGTCTGCTCCTGGTGCTGGCGGTCGGCAGGCAGTCGTTCGGCGCCCGCCGATGGCTCTCGATAGGCGGCGTCAATTTGCAGATATCGGAATTCGTCAAAACGGTGATAATATTGCTTGTAGCCCGATACCTGACGGAGCTAAAAAGCGAGCGGGTAGAAGGCCGCGACCTGCTGAAATTGGGTGGGTTAGTGTTGGTGCCGATGCTGCTCGTGAAACAGCAGCCGGATTTGGGAACGGCTCTGTGCTATCTCCCAATCTTCGCGATCGGAGTCTTTCTCGCGGGTCTACGCTGGCAGTATCTGGCGGCGATTACGGTGATTCTGGCCGTGGTGGTCCCGGTAGGTTGGCGCTTTGCACTGAAGGATTTCCAGAAAGCTCGGTTAGTCTCGTTCCTGGACCCCTCGCAGGATCCGCGCGGTTCAGGCTACCAGGTGATTCAATCGAAGATTGCCGTTGGCGCCGGGGGAATGTGGGGCCAGGGCGTGACCCGAGGCACCCAGACGAAGTATCGCTTCCTGCCGGTTCCGCACAAGGATTTCATTTTTTCGTCGTTCGCCGAGGAGCACGGGTTCGTGGGCGTCGTTGTGATGCTCGGCTTGTATTTTGTTCTGCTGATGCAGATTGTTCAAAACGCCCAGATGTCCCCCGATCGAGCGGGGATGTACATCTGCATGGGCGTGTGCGCGTTGTTGCTGTTTCACATTTTGGTGAACATCGGGATGGTGGCAGGCCGGGTACCGGTTACCGGTATTCCTTTGCCGTTAATGAGCTACGGCGGCTCCAACGTCCTGTCGTTCTTCTTGATGCTGGGTCTGGTGAATAGCGTCAGGCTCCAGCGATTTGTCAGCTAAGGCCCGTTGGCCGGCCTGGTTCGGTCCGCCGCGGGCGTTGACCGGCAGAACGTGGTTCTGTCAAGAGATCGAGGGTAGGGAAGGGTTCGGTTCAATAAGATTTCGGAGGCGCTTCAGCGGGCGCGTGGCTTAGTTCCCAGCCCGCCAGCAACTCCGGTCCGGCGCCGATGTCAGAGCCTGTGACTCCATCCGCCGGGCCAGACGACTTTATTGGCCCATCGGGGCTCCGATCCTGCGCCTAGTCTCTGTCTCCCGAGAGGATTACGCTCGCCGCGGATGAGCGGAGAGACCTCATGGGAAAAGAGTTAGTCATCGCTTCGAATCGCCACGAAACCAAAGTGGCCATTCTAGAAGACGACCAGTTGGTCGAAGTTCACTTTCAGCGCGCCAACGAATACTCTCTGGCGGGCAGCATCCAGAAAGGGCGAGTGACCCGCGTTTTGCCGGGCATGCAATCGGCATTCGTCGATATCGGCCTGGAGCGTGACGCGTTCCTCTACGTGTCCGATTTCTTTGAAGACAACGAGGAATACGACAAAATCGCCGGAGCGGCGGAGGAGAAGGCCCTGCGGCCGGACCGGCCTCCCGAGCGGACCGCCGAGCGCGCGCCTGAGCCCCGGCTGGCCCAGCCTGCGCCCGCCCCAGTGCCGGCTTCGCCGTCCGATAAGCCTGGCGAACCATACGCACGCCCCGAGGACTCGGAGGACCGGGATCGCCGTGGGCGCCGGTCTCGACGCCGCCGCCCGCGCGGGCGCGGCTTCCCGGATTCCAAGTACGCGAGCGTCCGCGAGGAGCAGCCTCAGCCGGCCGCCGAAGTTCCGCCGCCGGTCGAAGTGGCCGAGGAGCCCGAAGCCGCTCCCTTGCCTGCGTCCGAGTTCTCCGTTCTGCCCGGCGAATCGCTGGCTAAGTACTCCCAGCCGCTCGAGGGGCTTGGCGAGGCCGAACCGGAGGATGTGGAGACAGAAGGTTCGGAGGAGCCGGTGCCAGTGCCCGTCGAGGCGGCCGAGATGCTGCCCTCCGAGCCGGCCGCGGAGCAAGTCGCCCCGGAAATGATCGAAGCGGCTCCAGCCGAACCTGACGCCGAGGTCCTTCCTGAGCAGGTCACCGAGTTGCCTGAGGGCGCGATTCCGGATCAACTCGAGGGCGAAGCTGAGGAGGCCGCCGTCGAGGAAACCGCCGAGGAGCCGGGCGAGGAGACAGCCGAGACAGCCGAGACAGCCGAGCCGGCCGAGCCGGTCGTGGAACTCGTGGCCGCCGAGCCAACGCCGGAGGCGGAGCCCGAGCTGGAGCCCGAGGGACCCGAGCCCGCCCGCATGCCCGTGAGCCTTACCGCCACGCTGCGCGAACAGGGCAACCGCTACCTGCACCGCGTCTCGCGCCGCATGCGCCGCAAAATGCGGAATTCCGGCGGTCCCGAGCTGCCGCCCGAAGAGCCTGCCGAGCCTCTGGCGGTTGTCGAAGAGATCACGGCGCCCAAGACCAACGGCCGCGTCCAGCCGAAGGCCGAACGGCCGCCGCAGCCCTCCATCGCCGAGTTGCTTCGCGAAGGCCAGGAGATCCTGGTCCAGATCGCCAAGGAGCCGTTGGGACAGAAGGGGGCTCGCATCACCTCCCACATCGCCCTGCCCGGCCGCTATGTTGTCTACATGCCGACCGTCGATCACATGGGCGTATCGCGGAAGATCGCCTCGGACGAGGAGCGTATGCGGCTCCGGCGGATTCTGCAAACCCACCGCGTCGGGATGTCGGGCGGCTTCATCGTGCGCACGGCGGGCGAAGGCAAGCCGGAAGACGAGATCTCCGCCGACATGCGGTTCCTCTACAACATGTGGCTGGACATCCGGCAGAAGGCCGAGGCGCGTAAGGCGCCGGCGCTGATCCACCACGACCTGGACCTGGTTCACCGCATCCTGCGCGACCAGATGACCGACACCTTCAAGACCATTTGGGTGGATAGCGAAGAGGTCTACGAGAGCGCTTTGCGGTTCGTCGAGCGGTTCCAGCCGGCCCTGGTGAGCCGTGTGAAGATGTACACGCGCGATGCGCCTATTTTCGATGCGTTCAACATCTCGGCGGAAATGGAGAAGGCCCTGCGGCCGAAGGTGTGGCTGAAGTCCGGAGGCTACATCGTCATCAACCAGACCGAGGCGTTGGTGGCGGTGGACGTCAACACCGGGAAGTTCGTGGGCAAATCCAACCGTCTGGAAGACACTATCGTCAAGACCAACACGGAGGCCGTCAAGGAGATCGTGCGGCAGATCCGGCTGCGCGACCTGGGCGGCATCATCGTGGTGGACTTCATCGACATGGACGAGCGCAAAAACCGCCAGAAGGTGATGCAGGCGCTCGAAGAGGCGATGCGGGCCGACCGTGCGCCGAACAAGATTCTCCAGTTCAACGATTTTGGACTGGTGGCGATCACCCGCAAGCGTGTCAAGCAGAGCCTCGAGCGGACGCTGTGCTCGCCCTGCCCATATTGCGAAGGCGCCGGCTACGTGAAGAGCGTGGACACGGTCATCGCGGAGCTGCTTCAGGAGGCCCAGAAGATCGCCAAGGCGGTGGAGGGCGGCGACTGCACGCTGCGGGTGAATCCCGAAGTGGCCAAGGTCCTCAAATCCAGCCGCAACACGTATCTCGAGGAACTGGAGGAGATCCTGGGCCGCCCGGTGATCATCCACAGCGACCCGCTTCTTCAGCAGGAGAAGTTCGACCTGGTGTGAGCGCCGCCAGCGGGCGTGTTACAGTGTGTTGGTAGCGGCTCACCGACCCATCGGAGAGATGGCCGAGTGGTTGAAGGCGCACGCTTGGAAAGCGTGTATAGGGGAAACTCTATCGAGGGTTCGAATCCCTCTCTCTCCGCCATCTATCATCTATCTTGAAATAGGCTCTACGCCAACAACGGGCTCTGCGCGGCTCTACGCCAACAACGGGGGCAGGACCCCAATCCCATCTCAGTCAACCACATAGAACCTTGACTCTGAGTCAGAACATCTATCAGATCGGCACGCTTCTGCGTTTGCGGCGCGCCACCGTTGACCGGCGTTTCGACGAGATCGTGGCGTTTTCGGGCGCCGGAGCGCAGCTCGATTCTCTGGTGCGCGGCTATTCGGCCGGCATGCAATTGCGCCTGGCCTTCGCGGTGATGGTGTTCCTGGATAGCGACGTCCTGTTGCTCGACGAAGCGCCGTCGGTCGCCGACCAGGAGTTCCGACAACGGCCGGTGGAGAGGATTCGCGGGATGGCTGCTCTCGGCCGGACGATCGTGTTAGTGAGCCATGACCTGGAAGTCATGGCGGATCTTTGCGATCATGTTCTGATACTGGAGCAGGGCCGGGTCGAGCGAAGCGGCGAAGCCCGGTCGGTCATCGCCGCGTATCGTAGCCTGGCGCGGGCGGATTCGTGCCACGAACATGAGGCAGAAGGTACTCTTTGTAAGCCACGACCTGGTCCCGGAAGGCGGCGGCGGCGTGGTCGCCTCCTGGATGCTGGAAGCGTTGGTGTCGTCCTACGACGTTACGGTTCTCAGTTGGAAGCCACCAGACTTTGCGGCCTTGGATCGCAAGTTCGGGACCTCCCTGGCCAGAACGGCGCTCGAAATCGTCACCCCCTCGGCGCTCGAAAGGCGACTGGTGGATTCTATCCCCGACGATTGCAGTCATCAGCGTGCCAACTATCTGGTCCGCATGGCGAAGCGGCGGCGGCATGCATTCGAGGTCGTCATCGCTTGCAGTTTTGAAAGCGACCTGGGCGGCCCGGGGATCCAGTACATTCACTACCCCTACCTCGCCCGGAGGAGCCGGCAATGGACGGTTCCCGGCGATGCGCCGCTCGGAACCATCGTTCGCGCCCTGCTGAGCGGGCGCCTTCGGCCGTGGATGGTGATCTCAGGCTATTCCTTCGATCGCATGCGGCGCAACCTCACGCTCACCAACTCGCACTGGACCCGCGGAGAAATGGGCGGTGGCTGGGACATGGCCATTGAAGTTGTCTATCCGCCTGCTCCGGGAGAGTTCGTCGATGTTCCCTGGGAACAACGGCAGGATGCTTTCGTGTGCGCCGGGCGTCTGCATCCGTTCAAGCGCCAGGACTGGATCGCGGATACCCTGGCGGTGGTTCGGCGCGAATGGCCCCGCCTCGAACTACACATTTGCGGCTCTAATCCGGCAGCCGGCTACGTACAGCGCCTCGAGGAGTTGGCGAAGGCGCACGGCCCCTGGGTGCGGATTCGCCAGGACCTTTCGCGCGCGGAGCTGGCCTCGCTTCTGTCGAACTGCCGCTACGGGATTCACGCCAGGGTCGATGAGCATTTCGGGATCGCTCCCGCGGAGATGGCGCGCGCCGGGTGCATCCCGTTCGTGCACTCGAGCGGCGGGCAGGTGGAGATCGTGGACCGCGACCCGCGCCTGTGTTTCACCACCGCCGAAGATGCCGCCGCCAAGATACTGGCGGTGCTGCGGGATCGCGGACTACAAGACGAGCTTCGCACGGCGGTGCACCGGCGCAGCGAGCGCTTCACTCCCGAAGCATTCATGCGGGCCTTTCTTGGCCACGTAGAGAGGTTTCTGTCAACGCACGCGGGCCCGGAAGGCGGAAGAGAAATGCCGTGGAGCCTCAGCCATTGATTGACTCCAAAGAAGGATGTGGGCCACCCGAGGAGGAATCGGCCCCTCAAGCCCGCCGGCAAAGGCCCGGGCACGTTTGGCTGCTTCGGGCGTTTCTTCGCGGCCGGGAGATTTGGGACAGGCTTGTCCCGCTGGAGAGCGTCAAGAGCCGGATCAAGCTGGCCCCGTTCATGGCTCGCGTCGGCATCATGCGGCCGGTGTGGGTTCAATTGGAACCTGGCGTCAAGATTTTGCTGGACCCCTCCGACCTGCTTTCGCAGAGCATCTTGACGAGTTCCGAAATGGTCTGGCAGCCCTACGTCTGGGAAGCTTTATCCAGCGGCCTCGGCGACGGGTCCGTTGTGCTGGACGTCGGCGCCCACATCGGGTATTTCACCCTGAAAAGCGGCGTGCGGGTGGGCGGCCGTGGCCGGGTTGTCGCGTTCGAGCCGAACCCGGGCGCCCTGGAAACGCTTCGCGCCAATGTCGCTGCCAGCCACGCCGCCAACGTGACGGTTGTTCCGGTGGTCTGCATGGACCGGGAGACAACCTTGACGTTGTATGATGCCTTTCCCCGGCATAACTCCGGAGGCGCCTCGCTTTCACGTGCAAATGCGGGCGAAGGGTCGCGGGGGGTCTCCGTGTGTGGCCGGCCCATCGACGACGTGCTTCGAGAACTGGGGATTCAACGGGTCAACGCAATGAAGATAGACGTGGAGGGAGCGGAATTGTATGCCCTGTTGGGAGCTAAGGAGACGCTGCTGCGCTCTCATCCGAAGATTGTTATCGAGGTGCGGCCGGCTACGCTCGCCGGAATGAACACGACGGCTGAGGACTTATTCTCGTTCCTCAAACAGGTGGGGTACACGCGCGGCCGGCAGATTGGCCCGGAGGATTGGGAGTGGACGGCTGAGTAGCGGCGCCGTCTCGCTCCAACGCCGCTCGTCGCTAGAAATACAACCGCAAAAAGGCTCGCAAACTCAGCAGCAAGGGATGATAGGCCGGCACGTCGCCCATGTCGTCGTTGATGCACAGGAATTGGGGCCGCTTCCGCAGAATCTCGAGATAGGTGCGCAGGACCCAAAGCGGCTTGTTCTCGAGCATGAAAAAGCAATATTGACGGGAGCCGTCCGGCAATCTCCGTAGCTTATGCCGGCCTTGCTGGTCCGCGGCGTCCCGCAACGTGAATCCGTACAGAACGCTCAGCACCAGATCGTCTCCGGACCGAAAGCGGTGCGACCTCGTCCGTCGAAACTCATCTGGCAGCAAGGTCTCCAGGCGGCACAGCACATCGCGGTCGTAGGGCTGGGGAGTGTGCGCCGGAAGGAGGCGCGGCTCCAGGGGCTCTCCCCAGAGCCGCGTGAGAAAGCTCCCCGTGTGTGCGCAGGCCCGGTCGCGAGCCGATCCTTGCCGCTGGTCGCCGGGCAGCGGCGTGTCCTGGAGGAAAACCCTCTGGCCTCCTTCTTCCAGAAAGAAATCGCCGGGTCGAACGCTCCTGCCCAGAAAGACATCGTCATTGAAATAAAGGAACCGCCGGCTCAGCCCGGGGATGCGATGCAGGCAGATCTCGATGGCGTTGGAATTGAAGGTGGGCAGAAGTTCCGGCTCCGGGAACACCTCGGCGTGACTGACCAGGCGGATGCGCGGGTGCGAACGGTCCAGCCAAGGGGGAGCCTGCCCATTGGTCAGGATATGGATGTACCGCACCCAGGGCGCGAAGCGGAGCAGCGCGCGCACGGAGAACTTTAGTTCCCCGTTGCTCCGGTAACGGTAGAGTTCCCACTCGGCCGAGTTGGCGGGAGCGTGCCGGCGAAAGGCGGCTTGGAACGCCGGATCGCTTCCATCCACCCACGTGTAGACCGCATCCACGTCTTCCGTCATTCGTGCCTCAACTCCGCTTCCGGCAAACCATGATCTCAATTGCCGGACTCTCCTTCAGCGTGCACACGAGCAGGAGCTCTAAAGGGTACAGGAGGGCGCCGAAAAGGAACCCGATCCACTCGCGCCGCCGGACCTGGGCCATGATGACCTCCCAGATGCGTTCGTTCCGGGCGCGATGGCGAGTGTCCGTGGGCGCAGCCATCAGGACGGACATCGGAACCCGGAAGACGACCTCGAAACCGGTAGCCTCTACGGCCGCGGTTACGCCGGCGAGCGACCGGCCTCGCCAGTAATCCTCAAACTGCTTGTCGGGTCCATGGAAAAAAGCGTCAGAGTAAAGCAGATAGCCGTCCGGCTTGAGCGAACGGTAGAGGTTCTCCAGCGCCCGCCTGTATGAGGCATCGTCCACAAGATGAACCAGGACGTCCAGTGCAGTGACGACGTCGAAAGCTTCAGCCGGAAGCGAGAGATCGGCGCCGCCGATGTTGGCGCGGTAAAAGCTTGCGTGCGGGTAGCTCTGCGCCAACTGCGTCACGGCCCAATCCGAGATATCCAGGCCGGCCATACGACCCACGCCGAGTGCCCGCCACTGCTCGAGATAGAATCCCGTGCCGCAGCCGACGTCGAGCGCGGAGGGAGCACCCGGATCGAGAGCCAGCCTCCGCACCAGCCGGCGAAACACGATGCGGCGGATACGATAGCGCCAGGCGTTGAACTCACGGGTTATGTGGGCGGAGCCCACCCCCTGCGGCCCCCATTGCCTGCAGAGGCGCTCATTCCAATAGGCTCGCCGTGTTTCCTCGAGTCCGGTTGTTTCCGCCATCTCAGGACCACATCCAGTAGCGCTCGGCATGGGCGTGGTAGCCCAGCACCTTGCGCCAGAGCCGCAGCCGCATTCCGTCTGGCGCCAGCCGGCAGCGCACTCGTTCCCGCACGCTCAGCTCGCACGCGGTCGCGGCCGTGAACTCGCGAATACGGTGGACGAGATCCTTCTCGCAGCCGAATACCCGCCCGATCTGACTGCCGTAGGCCTTCACGGCCTCGATCCTGGCCCGCACGTCGATGGCGACAGCCTGGGACGTCCACGTGCCATGCCCAAACCGAGCCTGCGCTTCGGTAATACCGTTCGGCGTCAGTTCCGCGTAGGGGCAGTCTTCATAGAAACGCACTGCCCACCCGGCCTCGCCCACCTGGTGCGCCAGGCGGCGGGTCAGCTCATGGTCAACGTGACCGCCCACGCCCAAAGGAGCGTAGAGCAGAACGGAGGGCCCGTGTTCAGCGGCAATTCGTCGTAGCTCGGTTTCCCAGACGGGCAACAATGCGGCGGCATCCCGAGGATTGGGCTCGCCGAACAGGTCCTCCCGGCGCGGATAATATGAGGCTCCCGCCCCGCTCCGGTAAATCGCGTCCGGCGAGCCGCCGTCCCAACCGCTGACGCCCCATGTCGAAAGCCCCGCGGCGTTCTCCTCCCGTCTGAGGGCCATGCCGTCGCCGGACTTGCTCCATTCGTCCTCATAGCGGCGGGCCAGCGGGGAAAGAGGCCCTGACTCCGGCGAGCCGCTGCACAGGGTAAGGATGCCGACCCGCTCTCCCGCCTGCCGTTGAGCATGAATCAGGCCGCCGCAAGAGAGGATCGCATCATCAAAATGAGGAGAGAGGTAGAGATGGAGGCGACCCGGCGCCTCTCTGCCGCCGTCCGCCAGCGAGGAGTAAACTGCGACCTGTTTGGCTGCCAGCAGCGGCCAATCGTAGCGGCTTTCCACTGTCTGGCGGGCGCGAGCGGCCAGCGCGGCCCGCAACGCCGGGTCGCGCAGCAAAGAGACCACGCAAGCGGCAAAATCCCGGGGCTCGTCGGCAATGAGGATATCCCGGCCGGGACTCACGTCGATTCCTTCGCAGCCGATACTGGTCAACACCACGGCGCGTCCCAGAGCCATGGCCTCCAGGATCTTCAGGCGCGTGCCGCCCCCTGCGCGCAGCGGCACGACTGCCAGCCGCGCACCCTGATAACAGGGAATCATATCCGCAACATCGGGCAAAACCGATACGCCTTCTGAAGCCGCAAGCGAGCGCACCTCCGGCGGCGGGCTTTGTCCGGCGATCAGAAGGCGGGCGTCCGGGACTTCACGCCGCACCAGGGGGAGAATCTCGCGGCAGAAGAAACGGACCGCGTCCGCGTTGGGGGGATAACCCATCACCCCGGCAAACAGAAGATCGTTGCCCGAAGGGGCCTCCGGAAGAGGCTGGAAGCGCGCACAGTCAACGCCGTTTTCCACCACCGAGACGGGCAAAGAGCGATTCGTCCGCCGAAGCAACGCCGCGTCGGCGGACGATACCGCGATCAAATGGCTGAAGCGCGCGGCGTAGCGAGCCTCCGAACGCCCCACCAGCCAGGCCTTGGCCCGAAAGCCTGCCCTCCGCCAGACGCCGACATCCAGCCGAGCCATCCGGGCGTATTGGACTGAGCCAACGTTGTGAAGGGAGAGGACGGTGCGACAGCCTTCGGGCGCCGCGCAGGCGTATCCGGCCAGGATGGAATGCTCGATCTGAAAGATCCCGACTGAGTCTCGCCGCGCGAGGGAGCGCAGCTCGCCCGCGAACTCCGGGTAGAAGAGGGGACATGTTGCCAGCGGCACGCCCCTGCACAAGGCCTTTGCGATAGCGCCGGCGTGCTCCCAGAATGAGCGCTGGCCCGGTCGATACACCCGCACTTCGCGGCACAGCTTCCGCAACTCGGAGAGGTCCGGTATCTCGATTTCGTCCTTCGCAAAACAGCAGAGGGTTACCTCGGTTCGACCGGCGAGGCCCTGGAGGAGGTTGAAATCGCGAATGCGAGGGCCCGAATTCAACGGCCAGGGCACGCCGTAGGTGAGCAGCAATACTCTCATGTCCAACTAAGCGCCGCGCGAAGGGGCAAGCAGTTTCCCGACGCGTCTGTAACACAGGTCCCGAAGCCACGCCCCCACGCCCCAGCCCGCGCCAACCGCACACGCCACCGAGCTCAACCAGCACAGCAAGGCGGTTTGGATGGCAAAAACGAGCCCGTACTCCCGGGCGGCGAAACGGAGGAGACTCAGGTTCAACCACAAGAAGGCCACCGCCAGCGCCGCAGTCAGGCGGAGGCGGGGATCGAGCGCGACCGAGAGCGGCAGCATGCACGCCGCATGCACGCTGAGCACGTTGGTGATCCGGGTATTCAGGTCGTTGCGGAAGATGCGATGCTCCAGCATAAGACGCGTCCAGGGCACGGCCCTCCCGATCACCTCCGACTGCAGGAAGCTCCGCAGCGTGTAGGCCTTCGCGTGCATTGCCTGCAGGTCCGCGGCCAGAAAGATCCGATGCCCGGCGCGGTGCATGCGGTACCCCAGGTCGATGTCCTCAAGAAAACGCCGCTCGGAGTCAAAGCCACCCATTTCGAGAAAAACCTCCCGCCGGACCAGTCCAAAACCGCCGCAGAATGTTGCGGCCTCAGCCGACCCGGTCTGGTGCGTCCAGTGGTGAACGAGGTTCTTGTATCGGGAACAGGCGTTTTCAGGCACGGTCCCCTTGGTGTAGGAACAGAACATGGCGCCGAATTCGGGAAGACCGCGCATGGTATTGACAACCCCGGCCAGGAACGCCGGCGGCACGAGGATGTCGGCATCGAGGAAGAACAGCAGGGCGGCGGTCGAAGCGGCGGCTCCGACGTTCCGGGCGGCCGCCGCACCTCGGTTCCGGTCGAAGCGGATCAACCGAACGGGAAAGCGCGCCACGAGCGCCGCGCTCGCGTCCGACGATCCATCGTTGACGACAATGACCTCGAAGCCGGGGAAGCTGGACGCGAAAAGGGCTGTGAGACACTGTTCAATCGTACTCCCGCCGTTAAATACCGGGATGATCACGGCGAGCTGGGGTGCGGCGTTCATGGGTCAGGCGTCCTTGTGCAGGATCTCCAGGTTCGGCATGCCCCAACACTGACAGCCCATGTCGTAGGCCATCAGGCCCAATCCTTCCGTTTCAATCTCGCCGCGCACATCCGGACCGCGGCGGGGAAACAGACTCCGCGTGCTGCCGAAAGCCTCGCGGCGAGAGAGCGGGTGCGGCCGTCCGTAGAGGAAGGGAGGAAACACCAGACCATCGCGGTGCAGGTCCGCGCGCACCAGGAGCATGGTCCCTCCCACGGCGTCGAGCGGCACCAGGTCCCCCTGCCCGCGGAGGTCGTCCAGATGGTAGCGGCCCCGATCGCGCCAGGCGTTGCAGTCGAAACTGCGGCCGCCGTGTTTCTTGACGCAGTGCGGTTGGACGATGTCGCGGTCCACAGCCAGCAGCCGCTCGATAATGTCGGGCGGATACTCGATGACGTTAACATCGAGCCAGAGAGCCCAGTCGCAATCGCCCAGGGCGCGAAACAGAAGATGGTTCCGGCTCCTGGCCAGCACCGCGCGCCGGCCGATCTGAATCTCCCCTGCCCACCGCGGTTTGCCGCGTGGCAGCCGAAAGCCGAAATCTTTCTTCCAGAGGGCCGCCTCCCGGAAATCGCGCCGCAGGGAGGGAAGGCGCGTCAACAGCAGCTCGTAGGTGGTGTCGGAGCTGTCGCTCTCGAGAAAACCGAGGGAGATCAGCCGCCGTGGATACGCCAGCCCGTACAGGCCCTCGAAGTAGCTGTCGAGATGGCCGGCCGCGTCCTTGACCGGCGTCAGGACCACAATCTTCGGTTCATCGGGCAGCGCCGGCATCGGACCCCCGTGCAAACGTTTTGCTGAGGAGACGCTGGATGCGGAGGCGGTTATCAAGGCGCAGGCCGAGGCTGTGCCGGAGGGCCTCCGTGTGGTCCAGGGTCCACTGATAAAACCAGAACCGGCGGCAGTCGTAGTAATACAAAACCGAATCGATGAAGTACTCCTTCTCCAACGCCCTATCGAAGGCCATAGACCGCGCCCAGTCTATGTCCTCCGAGTAATAGACATCGGCGAAGCGGTAACGGCCGGCGATGGAGCGCCGGATAGGGTTGAGATGGTAGGGGGGGCGCAGATAGATCCCTCCGTAGGTCCTGTAATCCGGGTACCGGATCGAGTGAATGAACTCCCGCGGGTGCGAACCCCGGAACCGGATGATGCCCCGTATGCCCACGCAATCGATCTCGGGATGGGAGCGGAACGCGTCGCAGATTCGCGGCAGGTAATCGTCGCTGACAGTGTCGTCGTCGTCCACGAAGACGACGAACTCGCCCTGGGCCAGTTCGATCAGGCGGTTCCTCTTCCAGCCTGTCGGCCGTTCTCCGCGGTCGCGCAGATGGAGGATTTCCACCTCCTCCGCCAATCCCGCGCCCGCCGCCTGAGCTGTGAGTTGGCCATGCACGCGGGCGAATAGCGTGCGGCGAACTTCGAGCGTCGGGATTAGGACACTGAGGAGCATCGGACAAAAACGCGAAGCGAATCCGATCGGCAGATCCCCGAACAGTATAAACCAAGTGCGCGGTTCCCCGGTGCGATAAGGCCCACGGCCGTGGAGTGCCCGGCCGCGGCAACGAGCGACCCAAGGCACAGGCCCCGAGCCACTACCCGAAGCGTGCGTCCTGCCGCATCCCGCCACGCGCCGGCTCCTAGAAGCGCCTCTTGATCCGATAGACGGCGAACTGAGTGTCACGATATTGGAGGGCCACTTCCAAGGAGCCGAACAGAGACTCTTGGCCGCCTGACGCCAGCAAGCCGACCGGCACGACCACGAAATCGCACGCGCAGGCCTCGATGCGTCGGGGCAGATCCGGACCGTTCCGATCGACAACACGGTACTGGCCCGGATCGGGCGCATACGCGCGAGAGGAGTCATCGATGGCCAGTACCTTCCCAGAAATCGGGTTCCGGTTTAGCCACTCCAGAGCGCCGTAGGCGGGCAGCACGGAGCGCAAATACGCCGCGCCGTCGATTCGCTTCGCCAGCAGCATCAGCATCGGTCCATTCACCTCGATGATGGCCATACCCAACACCGAGAAGAGCAGCGTACCCGCCAGGGCGCACACCACCGAAGCGCGCGCTGCCCGAATATCGGTCTGATCGTAAAACGCTATCGCCTTGCCGATCAGCAACACGGTCAGCAAAGCGAGCGGCAAGAGGGCGTAGCGAAGCGCGGCCACGGTGACCAGCCAATACGCCAGGTAGACCGTTGAGAAGGCCAGGCACGCGCGCCGGGCGGGCCCAGGGCTTCTCGCGAGAAGAAAAGTCATGGGGAGAAAGACAATCAGTGCGACGCCCGTGGGGTTCGGAAGGGGCGATTCAAATACGGCTTGCCCGTGAAACTGCACCAGCCAGACGACCTCCGCATATCGCAAAAGCCTGTCAACGAGGGACCTTCCCGGGGTTGCGATGCCAACGCTGACGCTTTGCGCGGCAGTAGCCGGGAAAGCCGGATTGCCTGTGAGAAAGAATGTGCGGGCGTCCCAGTAAAGGCCTGAAACGATGAACAAGGCGCCACAAAGAACCCACATCCGCACCTTCGCGCGGCTCCGAAGCAGGGCGTATCCGCAGAAGCACGCCAATGGCACCGCGCCGAACAGTGCGGTGTGCTTGATGCCAAGCGTGGAACCGAGAAAGGCCGCGCCCGCCGCGATCCAGCCTGGTTCACGCGTCTTCAGCCACCGCAGGAAGGCATACAGCGAGGCCGCCTGCAAGAAGAACATGGGGCCGTCGTTTTTGGCGTTGTTGCCTGCCCAATGCGCGAACGGCATGGCGGCTGCGCACACTGTGCCGGCCAGCGCCGCCACTCGATCCAGCCCACACTCTCGCGCGATGCCAAACAACAGCGCCAGCAGCAAGACCCAAAACAGCGGGGAGACAATCTGAGCGGCTGCCTGGCCGCCGAGCTCGTAGCTCAGCGCCATCAGGATCTCGCAGCCTTGGGGAAAGTACGAGTAGTCGAGCGAGGGAAGCGGCTCGAGCGCGTGCCGTGCCGCATAATACTTCGCGGCAGCCAAGTGCGTGGCCAACGGATCGAACGCAACGCTGGGAGTCACCGCCAAGGCAATGGCGCAGGCCGCGGCGATTGCCATGAAGATGACGGTCACAGCGGCGATTGGGCTTTCAAACCCGGGCCAATTGGCTGGACTCCGAATCGCGCGCCCTACTGCCCCGAGTCCCCGGCTTGCCTCACGCGGAAATAGCCCTATCGGCAGAAGGAGGGCAGGCCACAGCAGCCAAGGAACCAGGGCGTGCGCCAACCCCAGCGCGAAGAGGACGAGCATGAGGCCCACGCACCCGAAACCGAATCCGAGAGCAAGAACTTCGACCGCCGTCTCCAAGGGGACGCGCAAAAGACGTGCGATCCGTATTCCCGTGCTGACGCAACTCACGAACAGCACGGCGGCAATCAGCGTAGCTAGTGGCTGATAGGCAGTGAGGAATGCCACGCAGACCAACACAAGCCCGGGCACTTCCAAGCGCCGAACGCGGTTTCCGCGGATCTGAATATAGATGCCGCACGACAGTAGAAACAGCGGAAGAAGCAGCAGCACGGCCCTGTAAAAGGCCGGCCCAGGGCTGCGGAAGTACTCAATCTCCCAATGCAAATGACGGCCGGTGAGCAGCGAAATGAACGCCAGCCAGCTCCACCAGATCGCAATCTTCGTGCGCAAGTCCCAATGATATCCTGGCCTCGGGTGAACGCGAGATCGATCCGCCTGCCAAGAGGTCAGTTCCGCACGCCCGGGATGGGACAAGCTGGCCGAGCGTGCCCTCGCCCCTGCCTGGTGACCGGCGATCACACGCGCCTCACGCTCAACTGCGGCCCGCGGAGTTGGCGCACCAGAGCGGCCGCCGCCACGGCGGGAGATGCCCAATGACTTCGCCCACGGGGGCTTCGCCCCTGCGACCCCGACACGAAACGCCTTGCGCGAACTGGCTCCGGCGAGGTAAAAGAACTTGATGTCCTGTGCCCGGTCCGTTGACCGGTCTTGAGGTGACACCCGAGGCCGTGATCGCAGGCGCACAGCCCGAAGCTCATGAAGCGCTACGCATATGCATTCTACGCCACCAACGATACGTATGCGATTGCGGTTTTGACGTGTATTCACCTGCTGCGGCTTGCCGGCATGCGGGAAGACGCCGATATCGTGGTGCTACATCTGCGGCTTTCGACAAACGTGGTGGAGGGCTTGCGCCGGATGGGAGCGCTGACGCGGCGCGTGGCGCGGCTGCCTTACGTGTACGGATTCGGATTTGAGGATTGCCTGGTGAAGCTGCGGGTTTTTCAGCTCACCGGATACGAGCGCGTAGTCTACTTCGACGCGGATGCGATTCCGCTGAGGTCGTTGGACGGCCTGTTTGATCTCGCCTTCGACGGGCCGGTGGCGGCTCCATCGGCGTATTGGCTGCCGCAACCCTACTGGACCAGCCTGCTGCTAGTGGTGAAACCATCGGCTGAACTGTGGAACCGCGTGAGCCGCCATTTCCAGCGGGCCTTCGAAAAAGGGCAGTTTGACATGGAGCTTGTCAATGCGGAGTTCGCGGGCGAGATCGGAACGCTGCCGGACGGAATGGTTGCCCTGAATTCGGAGTGGGAGGATCTGCGCCGGCCCAGCTATTTCCGCGATCCGGAGGGTGGTTACCGCAAAGTCTCGGTGGTGCACTTCACGGCGCTGGGAAAGCCCTGGTCGTATACGGTGGGTGAGGCGCGGCGGCTGCGGCCTCATGCGCACCCCATTTTCCATGAGCTTTGGGAGAAATGGTGGGCGGCGCGCCGGGAAGCCGCTCCGGGCATCACAGATGGCCACGGCTGGCGGCGGCGATTGCGGGCGCTGTGGATCAGCCACGTCCGCCATCCCGGGCTGGTGCGTCTGTCACAAGAAGCAGCCAGGGCGATGCGTGGCATGGGCCGGCTCTTGTTCGTTGTGCGGCGCTGGCACATTGCCATGCCTGATCGCCGCAACCCAGTTGGTTAATGGGCCGCTATCGCAGGCGCGCCTGCGTGCGAAGGCGTTTCCAGCCGAGGGTCAGGATCGCGTCTGGGCGCGCGGCGGACAGGCGTTGGAAGGCTTGTAGTCCAGGCGCCAGCAGTGGCGGACGCGACGGCGACGTCTCTCAGCGTGCAACAGCGTGCAGGGAGCGACGGCACACGTGGCAGTCATGGCACTCCCGGCAACGAAAGAACTGCAAATTACAGATTCCAAAAGGCAAGCGAGGGTTCGAATCCCTCTCTCTCCGCCAGTAAATAGCCTGTTTCCGCTAATCCCATCGCTTCCTATACTGCGCCGTCAACTCGCCGCCCTTCCAGGTGCAGTTCGAAAGTACGAAATTCAGGAGTTTCCGTTTTTCCGCTGGCGGCTGACTCTCTAACAGGGTGCTGGCGCGCTGGGCCAGTTCGAGCAACTGGGCCCCGTGCTCGATGTAACTCTGGTTCGCGTTCGCAAGATGGCGGTCTGCTGCGCCCGTGTCTCGGCGGCCTTGGCGTCGAAGAAGGCGCTGTCGATCCGCCCGTCGAGCTTGTCCTCGCGCGTGTAGGGCTCCGCGCACTTCCCCTTGCAGCCGGTGCAGTGGTAGTAGACGTAGCGGCCGTTCTTGATTTCGCCCACGACGGCGCAACCGCAATGGCCGCATGTGAGCAGACCGCTCAACGCGAACGTCTCGCGCGTCTTGCCCAGTTTCTTCGAGCAGCGTCCATCGAGTGTGGCCTGGGTCTCCTCGAACAGCTCACGCGAAACAAGCGGCTGGTAGCAGCCGGTGTACGTCGTGCCGTTGAAGTCGAAGTCGCCACTGTAGATCCGGTTGTGCAGGATCTTGTGGACGGTCGAGGTCGGGATCGGGTTGCCGCTCTTTCGGTAGCACAACCCGTCTTCGCGGGCCAGAGCAGCGATCTGCTTCAGCGAATACTGGCCCGTGACGTAGCGCTCGAAGAGTCGGACGATTGCCGGCGCCAAGTTCGGATCGGGCACGTTGATCCGCTTCCCGTTCGGATCGTCGGCGTTCTTGTAGCCGAGCGGAGCGAAGGACGGCCACATCCCCTGCCGCGCCTTCTCTAGCATCCCCTTGATGGTTTCCTCACCCAGGTTCTGACTGTAGTTGCGGGCCATCAGGACCTTGATCCGGTGCATGAATTGCTCCGACGATCTGGAATCGGGCGAGAGCACCTTCGACCCGTCTTCGACGCCAATAACGACAGTCCCGCCGGAGCTGTTCGCGAACGCAACCAGGTTTTGAGAATGCCCTCTGGAGATGACAGGTCTCGTTTGTATTCGAGGGTCTTCCCCTCGTGGCGCTTCAGCAGTTCAACGAGTCTCACCACGCCGCATTTTGCTCAGAAGCGGTCAGCGCCGCAAGGCTGCCGACCTCTTTCGGCGCCCACCCTGGATGTAAGCGCGAGTCCTCGCGGACGGTTCTGACGGGGAGCCCAACAAAATCGTCGGCTGTCCACCTGCGGGTGTTGTGCAGTGCCTGCGGCTTCAGGCTACTTGCCATGATGTTTTTCGGATGCGGGCTTCTCCACGGCAGCTCGAAGCACATCGAACGGAGAGGGCATCTCCGATCCAAAGTAGCGGGCCTTCCAATCCGGCACCAAGCGGTCCATCAAGAGGAACAACCCCATTCCTTCTTCCTGGGACCATGCCCCGTAGAAGCCCACGAGAGACATCAGCGTCGTCTTCCAGCCTTGGCCAGCCGGCGCGTGGTCCAGAGCCATCTGAGCCTGGACCCACATCGCCGATCCTTCGAGCGCGAGGAAGAGGTCGTCGAGACCAGCCCACCCCTCGTACTCCCCGCTGAAGAACTGCTGATGACGCTTGCTTGCCGACTCCAGCACGGTAGCGGTGGCTTCGCGACAGGCTTCGATGTCGGGTGCCTCAACTGCCCGCATCAGTTGCGCCTTCTCCTGCTCATACAATCGCTTATACTCGCTGTTCCCGCCGAATGTCCGCTCTATCAGGTCATCATCCAGCGCCTGCGGGAGACGATAACGAGCCCGCAAAATGCGTAGCTCCCTTATTAACGGAATTAGTTGCCGGGTGTGAGTCAGTTCGTGAAGAGCTTCGCTATATATATGCTCTTCTGGCATGGCGGAATTCTCCTTCCACCAGAGCACCGGCACGGCCATTTGCACGTAAGCCTTTCCGTCTTCCGCGTAGGGTTTGGTGACCCCCTCCGCCTTGACCGGAAGCACCTCGCCGTCCGGCAACCAGAGACCGCTGGCGGTATCGAGTTCAAAGACAGGGTACGTCCGTCCGGCAAAGCGAACAGAAGTTGACAACCACCGGCGCTCAGGCAGCAGCTTCACCTCGGGGTTGACGTGCCACGCATGCCTGTCGTCATAGAAGACAATCCACGGGAGTGGCTCCGGCGGCAGGTTCAGATGTCGCCGGCACATCTGTTCCCAACGATCCAGCACCGTTTGCATCCAAGTGAGCGTTGCCGGGTCCGGACCAGCAGCGGCGGCAAGCTTGGTGAACCACAGAAGGAGCAAGCAGCGCCGGAAAGTCTGCGCCATGGACCAATTGAACCACGCCGACAGGCCGCCTTGGCCGGCAGCAACCTCTGAGGCTCACTCCCACAGGCCGGCTATCGACCGGCAAGGGGGCCCGACGGAATGGCGTGGACGGTCGTCAAATAGCAGGTCCAGGCCGCAGTCTCCTTTTCAACCGGCCATGCCGCAACAGGTGCGATCATGGCAGTAACTAAGATGACGACTAGCCGCACTCTAATCATGGCCGCGCTGGCATTTGCGCTGGCTTCGTCTGGAATCGCGATCGAACGCGGCCCCCTCCGCGCCGGCGCCGCGCGGGTGGACATCACGCCTCCCGCGAATTCGGAGTATCCGCCCTCGGGCAAGTACGCCCACGAACGTCTGTACGTACGGGCGATTGTCCTCGATAACGGAGTTACCCGCGCGGCCCTTATCGGCGCCGATCAGGCCGGGCTGAGCGAGGAAGTCTGGGTCGCCGCCTCGAAACAGATCGCCGATGAGCTGAAGTGCCCGCTGGAGAACATCATCATGTCCGCCACCCACTCGCACAGCGCGATCCCGGCTGGACCACCGCCGGCTGGGATGGCGCGGCCGCCGCAGCAAGAAACGGCACCTGTCGTCGCGGCAATGCTCAACGCCGTGCGCCAGGCGAAAGCGAAGCTGCAACCCGCACTGGTCGGGTTCGGAACAGGGTTCTCGTATCTGAATGTAGCCAGGGACGCCGTCAGCGAGGACACGCATCTGTGGACTCAGGCTCCTGATCTCGACGGGCCGTCGGACAAAACCTTAGCCGTGGTCAAGTTCACCACGCCAACCGGCGAGCCCATCGCGGCGTACGTCAACTACGCGATGCACCCGATAAACGGCTACCTGGTGGGCATCACGAGTGCCGATTTTCCCGGCGCTGCGTGCCGGTATGTGGAACAGGCGTTCGACGACAAGATGGTGATGGTCTGGACACAGGGCGCATCGGGAGACCAGAATCCACTATTGATGAGGCCGTCCACGAACGCCCTCGCATCACTCTCCGGCGTCAACATCACGGGCTACGAATTAGTCCGCGAGCCCGTCGAGGCTCCGTTGAGGGAGGGGAAGGTGCCATTCGGCAAACTCGATCCCAAAGTCGCCGACAATCTCGAGCGCTGGATGGAGAGCGAAGGCCAACTGCTCGGCGAGGAAGTGATCCGTGTGATGACCAACACGCGGAAGATGGCCGGGGCCGCCGGCATCTGGGGCGCTCAGAAAACTCTGACTTGTCCCGGGCGGCAGCGGACGAATAGCGGCCGCGAGGGCGCGCCCGGCACGTATCGGGACGGCGACCCGGTGGATATCCGGCTGGGCTTGGTCGGGATTGGAGACATCGCGCTCACCACGGTGAACGGAGAGGTTTACACCGCGATTTCGCAGCGCATGAAGAAGGAATCTCCGATGACCAACACGGTGATGGTCACTCTCGCGAACGGACGTGCGAACTCGGGTTACATCCCGAATGATGCGGCATTTGGTGAGTATACCTTTCAAGTGCTCAGCTCGCGGCTGAAGCCCGGTTGCGCCGAGCAGGGAATCGCAGACGGGCTGTCCGACTTGGTCGGCCAATACGCCAGGCAATAACGCGTTCCTGCCGGAGTGGGATGCCGAGGCGCCGCCGTGCTGCTACACTGTCCAATTCAGGGTTTCAGCCAACATTAAAGGGAGCCGGGTCTTGCGCATAGCCGCTCTTCAAATCAACCCTACGGCCGGGGACATTCAGGGGAATTCCTCGCTGATCGTCAGCGCCGCGCGGCGGGCGCAGGCCATGGGCGCGGATTTGGCGGTCACGCCGGAGCTGGCCCTGATGGGGTACCTTCCCCGCGACCTTCTGATGAACCGGGGATTCATCCGGCGGGCGTGCCAGGAACTCGGCCGCATAGCCGCGGAATTAGCGGACGCACCGCCGCTTCTTGTGGGAGTGGCCACGCCGAATCCCCTGGACATAGGCCGGCCATTGTTCAACAGCGCTGTATTGTTGAAGCACGGTGAGGTAGGACCCGCATTCCATAAGACCCTGCTTCCCACCTACGACGTCTTTGATGAGGATCGCTATTTCGAACCGGCCAGCGAGCCTCAGATTCTGGAATTAAACGGTTGGAGGTTGGGAATCAGCATCTGCGAGGACGTCTGGAACGACCGCGATTTCTGGCAGCGCCGGCGGTATCACCGCGATCCCATCGAGGCGCTGGCGGAGCGGGGCGCCCAAGTCATCGTAAACCTGTCGGCCTCGCCGTTTACCGCTGGCAAGCAGCTCCTGCGCGAGCGTATGCTTGGCCAGATGGCCGGGAAACACGGCTTGCCGCTGGTTTTCGTCAACCAGGTTGGCGGAAATGACGACCTGATCTTCGACGGCCGCAGCGCGGCGTTCGCGCCGGATGGCCGGCTGATTGCCCGGGCACGCTGCTTTCAAGAGGATGTCGTGGTGGCCGATCTGGCGGAGGCGGCCGGCCCGGTCGCGGAAGACGATTTCAATCCGGAAGCCGAGATCTGGAATGCGTTGGTGCTGGGTGTGCGCGACTACGCGCGGAAGACTCACTTCCGCAAGGTCCTGCTGGGGCTCTCTGGCGGAATCGATTCGGCGCTGACCGCAGCGATTGCGGCGGACGCAATGGGTCCCGAGAACGTGCTCGGCGTCATGATGCCTTCGGTGTACTCGAGCTCGGGCAGCGTTAACGATTCGGCGGAACTCGCGCGCAACCTGGGAATTCCAACCCTGACCCTCCCCATCGCGGACCTTATGGTGACGTACGACCGGGTTCTGGCGGACGCCTTTCACAACCTTCCGGCCGGCGTCGCAGAGGAGAATATCCAGTCGCGGATTCGCGGCAATCTGCTGATGGCTCTCTCGAACAAATTCGGGTCGCTGCTGCTTACCACGGGCAATAAGTCCGAAATGTCGGTCGGGTACTGCACGCTGTACGGCGACATGAACGGCGGCCTGGCGGTGATCGCCGACCTGCCCAAGATGATGGTGTACCGCGTGTCGCGTTGGCGAAACCAGCGGAATACGGTTATCCCTGAGGCGATTCTGACGAAGGCGCCCTCGGCCGAGCTACGGCCCAACCAGACGGACCAGGATAGTCTGCCGCCCTACGACTTGCTCGACCAGATTCTGGAGTTGCATGTTGAACAGTGCCAATCGGCGGAAGAGATCGTCGCGCTGGGGCTCGACGAGCCGACGGTTCGCCGGGTTCTGAAGTTGGTTCGAATCGCCGAGTTCAAGCGAAAACAGGCGGCTCCCGTTTTGAAAGTAACATCCCGGGCGTTTGGCACCGGTTGGAGAATGCCCATAGTCAGGCAGGAATAGCGGCACCATGAAACTATCGATCATCGGCTTAGGCAAGCTGGGCGCGCCCATGGCGGCGGTCCTGGCTCACAAAGGCCATCAGGTGGTGGGGGTGGATGTCAACCCGGCCTTCGTCACTGCGATCCAGCAAGGACGCGCTCCCGTAAGCGAGCCCGGGCTGGAGGAAATGGTCCGCGAAAACCGGGAGCGGCTCTCGGCGACCACCGACTGCGAGGCAGCGGTACTGGCGACGGACGCCACCTTCATCATGGTCCCCACGCCTTCCGATTCCGACGGGACCTTCTCGATGCGATACGTGTTGAGCACGGCGGAGCGGATCGGCGCGGCGCTACGGAAAAAGCAGGGGTGGCACCTGGTGGTGCTTTCGAGCACGGTGATGCCGGGGGCGACGGGCGGCATACTACTGCCCGTGCTAGAGGCCTCCTCCGGCAAGGAGTGCGGCGCGGATTTCGGCCTCTGCTATAACCCGGAGTTCATCGCTCTCGGCAGCGTCATTCGGGACATGCTGAATCCCGATATGATCCTGATCGGCGAGTCGGACGCCCGCTCCGGCGAACTCCTGGAGAGCCTCTACCGGAGCGCCTGCGAGAGCGGGCCGGAGATTCGCCGGATGAATTACGTGAACGCCGAATTAACCAAGCTTTCCGTGAACACATTCGTTACGACGAAGATCTCCTACGCGAATATGTTGGCTCAAGTTTGCGAGGCGCTGCCGGGGGCGGATGTCGACGTGGTTGCGGACGCTCTTGGCTGCGACACGCGCATTGGGAAGAAGTACCTCAAGGGAGCGCTGGGTTATGGCGGGCCGTGTTTCCCTCGTGACAACGTGGCGTTTTCGGCCTTGGCGCGGGCCGGTGGAGCGCCGGCGCTGCTGGCCGAAGCTACCGACGCCATGAACCGCCGCCAGGTACCCCGCGTTGCGGAAATGATTCTGTCGCACCTGCCCAAGAACGGCGTCGCCGGCATCCTCGGCCTCTCTTACAAGTCGGACACCGACGTGATTGAGGAATCGCAGGGAATCGCGATCGCCCGGCATCTGCTATCGCGGGGCGTGCAGGTGGCGGTCTACGATCCCGCGGCCATGGAGAACGCCAGGCCGCAGCTCACAGGGCCAGTGGTTCTGGCCGGCAGTGCGGCTGAGTGTGCCGGGCAATCGGACGTCCTGACGATCGCGACTCCCTGGATGGAGTTTCGCCGCTTGCGGCCAGAGATCCTGAAGCGAGGCCGTGTAGTGGTGATCGACTGCTGGGGCGTTCTCAGCGCCGAGTCGTTCCAGCGCGCCTGTATATACAAGAGACTCGGCCGCGGGCCCGATTCCGGCGCCGAAACGCCGCAACAGATGGCGTCCGCGGAAGCGGCAGGCGAAGTTTGAGAGGGAACGGGGAGCCTGGGCTTGCTCAACGTCTCATACGCTGGGCCGAAACACGGTTCGCAGCCCCACTCGAAACGGACTCGACGGGTCCGGAGGTCGCATTGACAGCGGATTCTTTCCCGCAGCCAGAGGGGGAACTTGTGCGGCTGGCCGAATCTCTGACCTTCCTTAGGCCCCTGGTTCCTTATCCTGGCTGGCGATTCGACGCGGACTGGGATAACCCGGACCTGTCGTTCCAATTGCGGCGGCGGGTCTGGCTGAGTTTTCTCGACCGTCGGTGCGAAGCGCCAGTAGTCGTCCCGTGGCACCTCGGAACCCGCCTTCGCCTTCAGATGACTAATGACATCGGCCGCCAGGTGTTCGTTGCCGGCTGCATCGACCCGAATGAGCTTGCGTTTCTCGATCGTTTTCTGGCCCCAGGCATGACCTTCTTGGACGCTGGCGCCAACGAGGGCCTCTACTCGGTTTTCGCAGCGGAGCGTGTCGGGCCTGGCGGCGTGGTTTGGGCTTTCGAGCCGAGCGTGCGGGAGCGGGACCGGTTGCGCCGCAACATGGACTGCAACGAGCAAAGTTTCCGGGTCTTGCCGCTCGCACTGTCGGATTCGGAGGGCACTGCGGAGTTGGCCGTAGCAGAGCATCTCCATGCCGGCATGAACAGCCTCGGTGCGTTCGCCTCCGATGGCGTCGCGGTGGCTTACAAGGAGAACACCCAACTCGTTCGCCTCGACGATGTGATTTCGGAAACTCCGCCGCCCCGAATAGACGTAATCAAGGTGGATATCGAAGGGGCGGAACTGCGTATGCTACGCGGCGGCGTGGAAGCGCTCCGCCGGTACCGCCCTGTCCTGCTTTTTGAAGTATCCCGTCCCGCCTTGGCCGGCCAGGGCGCAACACCGGAAGAGTTGACGGATTTTGTGCGGGCGCAGGGCTATCTCCTCTACCGCTTCGACCCGCAAACCGGACTGCCCGCCCGATCCGAGGCACAGGAATACAGCGAGAATATGATCGCCGTGCCGAACGAAATGCCCCTTCCGGAGACCGTCGGCACTTGCTCGCCCGCGCCGTCTTAGCAGAGTTCTGGCCGGCCGCTCGGGCCGAACCGTTCGCGACGTCCGGCTATAATAGCTGTTTGATGTGCGCAATGCGGCAATCCTTATTTGATCGGACTCCCATCGGCAAGGTGCGCGATTACTGGAACGGCCGCCCGTGCAACATCCGCCATTCCCCCAGGCCAGTTGGCTCGAAGGAGTATTTTGACGAGGTCGAGGCCCGCAAGTATTTCGTGGAATCGCACATCCCGCGTTTTGCGGACTTTGACCGATGGGATGGCAAACGCGTGCTCGAGATTGGCTGTGGCATCGGCACGGACACCATGAACTTCGCCCGCGCAGGAGCTGAGGTCACGGCTATTGAGCTGACGGAAAAGGCTCTCGAAGTGGCACGCCAACGCGCCAGGGTGTTTGGGCTTGAGAACCGCATCCGGTTTGTCCAGGGAGACGCCGAAGAGCTCGGTTCTTATGTTCCCGTAGAGCCGTACGATCTGATTTACTCGTTCGGAGTCATCCACCACACGCCGCATCCCGAGAGGGTGATCGACCAACTCCGGCAGTACGCCCATCCGGGAACATCCGTGCGGATCATGGTCTACAATCGCTGGTCATGGAAGGTCTTGTGGATTCTCTTCGCGTACGGCAAAGGACAGTTCTGGAGGCTGGGCCGGTTAATCGCGGAGTACTCGGAGGCGCAAACCGGCTGCCCTGTGACTTATAGTTACACACGCCGCAGTGGGCGTCGGCTTCTGGAGCCGCGGGGGTTCCGCGTATCGGAGGCCTATGTGGACCATATCTTCCCGTACTGCATCGCCGACTATCTGCAATATCGCTACCGCAAAGTCTGGTACTTTCGTTGGATGCCCCGGTTTCTATTTCGGGCAATGGAGCGGCTTTGGGGCTGGCACCTCTGCTTGATTGCGGAGCCGGAGTAATCCCATTCGATGGACGTCGCACCATACCTATCGTTGGTCGCAACGGCCCGCAACGATGACCACGGCGGCAACTTCCTGCGCCGCATGCAGGCTTTCACGTCGGGCTGGATCGCGCAGACGAACCGGTACCAGCTCTCCTCGGAGTTGATCCTTGTCAACTGGAACCCTGTCCCGGACCGCCCGCGCCTTCGAGACGCGTTGAGCTGGCCAGAGCGGCCACAGTATTGCGAGGTGCGGTTCATCGAGGTGCCCGGCGATTTGCACCGCCAGTACACCCACGCCGGTGCGTTGCCACTTTATCAGATGATTGCCAAGAACGTGGGCATACGGCGCGCGCGCGGCAAGTTCATTCTGGCTACTAACATCGATATTCTTTTCTCCGGCGAATTGATGGCTTACCTCGCCCAGAAGCAGTTACAACCCGGGCGGATGTACCGCATTGACCGCTATGACGTGGACGCTGGTGTTCCCGACGCGACGATCCAGGAACAGCTTGATTACTGCCGTAGCCATCTCTTGCGCATCAACAAGCGCGAGGGCACGTTCCCGGTCATACGGAACGTGCGGAAAGCCGATGGGCCGCCGGATGGCGAACCGCCGCACAGCGCGCCGCCGGATATCGCACCGCCGGGATCGGGCATACAACTTGGGGATGGCTGGTTTTCCGTCGAGCGATGCCCTGGGCTGCCGATCTTTCGATGGGTGGAGAACGACGCGGAGATCGCGCTCGACGAGCTGGCGAAAGGGCGTTCCGTGCTGTCCCTGGATATCGAGCCTGGGCCCGGCATGGGCCAGAAGCCAATGTCCCTGGGAGTTTACGAAAACGAGAGCCTCGTCGCATCTGTGCGCATAGCGCGGCGCAGCAGCCTTCGGATTGGCTTTCCCGACGCGTCCAAGCTCCGGCGGCTCAGGCTCCACGCAAACGGCGGTGGCCTGCCTATTGAGTCGGATCCTCGCATTATGAACTTCCGCGTCTTCTCATGCCAGTGGGAGACTCTCAACGGGCTGGGGCGGTTTGCGGGGCGAGCACAGGTCAGGCGAACCAGCATCTGGAGGCGCGTCGGAATTCTCCAAGAGAGACTCAAAGCTCTGGCCGCGCGCATCGCCGAGGGGGGACCCGTCACCGTCACACTGCCCGTCTCCGGGTTGCTCAGGCGTGTCGCCCTGGTTTGCGCTGGCTCCAGCGTGCAGGCGCGCGCGCCTCAGAGCCCGGTGCAGCCAGCCGCGCCCGAGCGGCCGCCCTTGCTCCACACCAACGCCTGCGGAGACTTCACGCTACTGTCCCGCGAGAAGTGGTTCGATCTGCGCGGATACCCGGAGTTCGACTTGCACTCAATGAACATCGACTCGGTGTTCTGCTGCTCCGCCCACTTTGGCGGCGTCCTCGAAGAGGTTCTTGCCGATCCGATGCGCATCTACCACATCGAGCACGGCACCGGATCGGGCTGGACGCCTGAAGGCGAAGAGATTCTCTTCGAACGTTTGAGACAGAAGGGCATCCCATGGCTGCCCAGTCAGGAAGTACTGGATTGGGCGACACAGATGCGGCGCATGAATTCGCCGATGATCTTCAATCACGAGAACTGGGGCTTGGCCGACCACACTCTTCCGGAGACGCACCTCCCCACCCCCTGATCGCACTCTGATGGCGGTCGTCGCGCCATGGGCAAGTAGTCGTCAATTCGGCTGTGTTCGCCGCCATCCCGTCGAGTTCCCCTGCGAGTTGGTGATCCTCTTCGCGATGATTGCGTCCAGCGAGAGCTTGCCGGGCCCGAAGATCAGAACGATCAAGGCCGCAAACAGGAACGTATACGCCGAAGCCTGGTAGAGTTTGTCCGGGTCGGAGAACACCGAGAACAAAGCCTGGCGATCGGCAACCCAGAAGGCCACCACCATGTCGCCAGCCAGCAACAGCGAGATGAGGCGCGAGGCCAGGCCGGCCGCGAGAAGAATGCCGCCCACAAACTCCAGCGTGGAAATGAACCCGGCGTTCAGGCCGGGAGCCGGGATGCCGAGCTGAGTGAAGAAGTTAGTCACCTTCGTCAGGTTACCCAGCTTGCCCCAGCCCGTTTGCGCGAACTGCCATCCCCAGTAGAGGCGCACCGCCAACAAGAACGGCGATTGCAGCGCGTCGCCGGCCACAGCCAACATCCGATAGAGCCGCGTGAGCGTGACCATCATGTTGGTTGTCCCTCTGGGCTGCACAGCCACCCCAACCGCGCCCAAGTTGCAAACCAGCTCTCCACCGAAGCCGCCTCCTGCGCGGCTGCGTCGAGCGCCTCGCCCAGAGGGACGCCCCGTGACAGCGCCTCGAGAACCCGGAATTCTCCCAACTCGAGTCGCTTGTAGTAAACCGTGAACTCCACGCGGTGGACCGCGAGAAAGGCTGGCGCCGGCTCCACCGCCCCATAGCGCTTGACCGCCGCGCGCTCCTTGCGGCGAGCGACCATGTTACTCGCCGCGCCCCTCTCCGCTGCCAACGCCTGCACCCGAATGCGCAAATCGTCAACCGGATAACTCAACTCCAGCAGAGCGATATGCGGCTGCAAGGCGAACTTCATTTCAGGCCCGAGTTCCAGCAGGTCTTCCGGTCCAAGCGGCTTCCGCTCGCCTCCGTCATAAGCTTCAATGTGTGCCCACTCCAGGCGCACCATGTCCAGCGCCAGTACCGGGTCCTTGCCCGCAAACTCGGAGTGCCTGCGCAGCCACTGCTCCAGACGCGAGCCCAGATTCCTCAGCGTGAATGAGCGCGACGGAAGTTCGGTCAAGTAGGCTTCGGCCAGCCGGTTGAAGGCGCGCGGCCCCAGCACCGCGGCCAATCCGGGAAAATCCTCACGGAACGAATCGAGCAACCGAAACCAGTAGGAGCGGCTATAGATCTCCAGGCGTTCGACCGCCGTCAGCCTTTCGTTGGGCTTGATCAGCGCGTCCACTTCGGGCCGCGCGCGCCCAGCCGAGGCCGCTAGAGGCGCCATGATCGCGGCCGCCATTCGTCTCTGTAAGTCCGCAAGCGTCATGGCCGCGCTCCCTCGTTCACCTTCAAAAACTTGCGGGCCTTCAGGGCTTCGGCATGGACCCTCCCGAAGGAAGGAATCGAATCATCCCATTCGAGCAGGGTCGCCGTCGGGCCGATCCTTGAAATCGCGTGCTCGTATAGCTTCCACACCGGATCGATCACCGGGTGATCGTGTGTGTCCAGAATGTACTTCTCAAACTTCGAGTGTCCCGCGATGTGTATCTGCGCGACCCGCTCCGGCGGGACGCTGTTGATGTATTGGTACGGATCGAAGCCGTGATTCCTCGAAGATACATAGATGTTATTGACATCGAGCAGAATGCCGCAGTCGGCTTGCTCCACAACCTCATTCAGAAACTCCCACTCGGTCATCTCCGAAACGTGGAATTCCGCGTAGCTGCTGACATTCTCCACCGCCACCGGCACTTCGAGAAACGCCTCCGCCGCGCGTATCTTCGCCGCAGTCAACCTGGCGGCTTCAAACGTGTAGGGCATCGGCAGCAGATCGTGCGTGTAAGTTCCATCCACGCTGCCCCAACAAAGATGATCGGTCAACCACGGAGTTTTCGTCCGCTTCACCAACGCCTTCAGCCGCCGCAGATGCTCCCGGTTCAACGGCTCGGCGGACCCGAAGTACATCGACACGCCGTGCTGCACCACTCGATAGCTCTCCAGGATCTGGTCGAGCACGGCGAGCGCCTGCCCGCCATCCACCATGTAGTTCTCGGAGATGATCTCGAACCATCCCACCACCGGCTTGCGCTCCAGGATGTGCTGGTAATGGGGTATCCGCAAACCGATCCCAATTTCGTAATCGGTGAATCCGTTGAACCGGTTGCTGGGCATGGTCAGGTTGTGGTGCGGGGGCCGCGGCCGGTCCTCCGCACCCGTATGTGGAATAAACTACTTCTTGTTGGTGGCGCAGCCGCCCTGCCCTTTGCACTCGTTCTGGCCGGCGCAGGCGTGCTTCGCGGTGACCCCTGCCTTGGCAGCCTTGTTGTTCTTCGATCCGTCGGTGGCGCAGCCGCCTTGGCCCTTGCAGGAGTTCTTACCGGCGCAGGAGTGTTTCGCGACCTTGGGCGTCGGTGTACTCTGCCCCTGACTCTGATCCTGAAGCGGCCCGGCGTTAACGCGTGTCACGGTCCCTGCCAGCAAGCCGGTCAGAGCAGCCGTAAGTAGAAGAGTATTCTTGGAAGCGATCATTTGACGGTATCTCCCCTCTGAGTTGAGTGGGTTCCCACCGAACCGGCAACCGCTCCGACAAGAACCCTCTGTATGCATAATGTCGGCCAGCGCCCGCTATATTCCCGCCAGAACATTAAACCTGAAGGTTAGTCGTGGTGGAAATAAAAGAGGTTCCCGTCCGGGTCTTGTACGGTGAACTGCCGTAATCCCCAAGGTTTTCTTTCCAGAGGGTCCACGATGTTCGCACCCCAATTTCAAAGCCGAGTGCATCTCTGTAATGCTGCTGTGCGCGTTCTACATCGGCGACCGGCAACTCCGGCACTGGCTGGCCAAATCGAGGTCATTCTCTCCCCCTCCCCCATGAGACCCGCTATGCGGCGGCGTTGCCGCACCGCGGGGTCATCAATACCCTATCATGGCCGTAAGGGGCCAGAGGGGGAATCACAATGTGGGAGACGGCCGTCCCGGTTTGTGACGACGACCAGCGCAGAATGTTCGAAGCGGCCGCGCTGCCGCATCTGGGCGAGATCCATCGCATTGCCCGCCGCCTTGTCGGCCAGAGCTGTTGGGCCGAAGACGTCACGCAAGAAGTCTTCTTGCAAGCCTGGAGGTCCTTCCACCGGTTCGAGCCGGGCACGAACTGCAAGGCTTGGCTGCTGACCATTCTGTTCCATATGTGCCAGCAGCACCGGCGTGAAATGCGCCGCTGGCAAACCGTCCGCTGGGGACCCGAACACGATCGCATGGTTACGGTCCCCGCCCTGCGGCCGGCGGGCGCAATGGACCCCGCGCTCCTTCGCGCCCTGGACGCCCTGCCCGAAACCTTGAAAGCCGTGCTGATTCTGGCCGAGGTCTACGAGTATTCCTATCGCGAGATCGCCTCGATTCTGCGAGTCCCCATCGGCACCGTGATGTCTCGCCTGAACCGTGGCAGAAAACGTGCCCGCGAGGTGTTGCTCGCCAGTCGCGCGGCCGAGTCGCGGGCCGCTTGATTGTGACACACTCAAGTCGCAGTGGCCACCACGTTCGAATACTCGCCCGGCGTCCAGCTTCACTACGAAATCTGCGGCAGCGGCTCCAAACCCATCGTGCTGATGCACGGCTTCGCGGCCTCGCTCGAAACCTGGCGGGACATCCAGCCGTATCTCGAACCCCGCTTCCTGCTCTACCTGGTGGACCTCAAAGGATTCGGCCTCTCTTCGAAGCCCGACGACGGCCGCTACTCCATCGCCGATCAGGCGTCCATCATGGCGTCCTTCGTTCGCACGCTGAAATTGCGCGGCGTCTCGCTGGTGGGGAACTCCTATGGCGGCGCCGTGGCGCTGGCCACCTGCCTGCAACTCGCGGAAACCGATGCCGCCGCGGTTCAATCGCTCGTGCTGATCGATGCCCCCGCCACCACTCAGAAGCTGCCCTTCTTTGTCTGGCCGTTGCGGAACGCCGTGCTCAGCCGCGTGGTCGCGCTAGCGCCTGCCCGCCTCCGTGCGAAGCGCGTTCTGCGGCGCGTCGTCGCCGACCCCGCCTGCCTCACCGGCGAACGTGTGGAGCGATGGGCGCGGTTTCACGATTTGCCGGGGAGCCATCGCGCCCTCCGGGCCGTGGCGCGCCAGATCCTTCCCGATGCGCCCGGCGCAGACCTCGCCCGCCTCGCGCGGATTCGTTGTCCCGTTCTGATCCTCTGGGGCGATCGCGACCCAGTCATTTTCCGATGGCAGGCCGACCTGCTCGCCAAGCACATTCCCCATGCGAGATTGGTTGTCATCCCCCGCTGCGGGCACCTCCCGCAGGAAGAGCGCCCCGAAGAGACGGCCCGCGAACTCGTCAGATTTCTGGAGACGTGACGCCGGCCTTCACGCGGCTCGCGGCCTCCGCCCGCCGGATCGCCTTCTCGCGCACGTCGTAAGCTTCGAGCGCGGCCTCCGCACCCTCCCGCGCCATGCCGCCGCTGAGGCGCCGCTCGGCCTCCTCGAACACCGCCTCGGCGTGCAGCCGCGCCGCGGTCGCGATGTCGTCCGCCTCCTTCACCCGCCGGGCGGCATTTTTGAACGCGGGATCCACGCCTTGGGCTTCGGCCCTAGCCTTCTCAAGCTGGCGTTTCGCTCTGGGATTGCTCTCGGCCGCCAGCTCCGCCTCCACCTCGCGATAGGCCTTCTTCAGGTCGTCGCACCAGCCCGCCTTCACCTGCTTCTCCAGGTCGTCGAGCGCCGCCGTCCCGGCGTCCGCGGCCGTCCGCACCCTCTTCTTCTCGAAGAGCCATACCCAGATGGACCACCCCTTGCCAATGTTGAGTATCCGTCTGGCTTCCTCCACAGCGACAAGCTTGTGCATAGTCTCCCCTAAACGCTCAAAAACAGCGTAACACCAATAAAAGATTCTGGATATAGAAAAGTTAATGTGTTAATATCCTATCAGTGCGGCCCTTGCGAGCGGCCCCGGCCAGACTGGGGGGGCGCCGCTCGAGCGAGCGGTCCGTCACTCGAGGGACGATATGAACGGGGCATCCACTGGAATCATTGGACTTAGCGACGACTCCCTGCCTCTTCAACGGTTCTACCGCTGGGAGCGTGAGCGCGCCAATCGCATTTTCCTGAGCCAGCCCATGGGCGGCAGCCTGCGCGACTGGACCTGGGCCGAAGCCGCCAGCGAGGTGCGCCGCATCGCAGCGTATCTCAAGGCGCAGAATTGGCCGGCCGGTTCGAACGTCGCCATCCTGTCCAAGAACTGCGCCTGGTGGATCATGGCCGACCTCGCCATCTGGATGGCCGGCCACGTCACCGTGCCCATCTACCCCTCGCTGAGGCCGCAGACCATCCGCCAGATCCTCGAACAGAGCGGATCGAGAGCCTGTTTCCTGGGCCCAACCGACGACCCGGAGGCGTTCCACGCCATCCCGCAGCGCGTTTCCGTGATGCGATTCCCGAACGCTCCGGCGGGTCCCGGGCCCAACTGGAACATCCTCATCCTCGGCTGCGACCCCTTGAGCGGATACCCGGCGCGCGCCGGCGGCGAGCTCGCTACCATCTTCTACACTTCCGGCACCACCGGCGCTCCCAAAGGCGTGATGCAGACCTTCCTGGCGTTCACGTTTCTCGCCCGTGGGCTTGTCCAAGGGCTTCGCCTTCCCGAGGAGGGCAGCATCCTGTCCTATCTGCCGCTAGCCCACATCCTGGAGCGTGGCGGCGAGGAATTGCCCGCCATCCTGCTCGGCTGGCGCGTCTTCTTCACCGTGGGTCCCGAGACGTTCCTGGCCGATCTGCGGCGCGCCCGTCCCACCGCAATCTTCCTTTCCGTCCCGCGTCTGCTGCTGAAATTCCAGCAAGGCGTGTTCGAGAAGATTCCCGCCAAGACGCTGGACCTGCTGCTCCGCATCCCCCTGGTCCGTTGGCTCATCGGCAAGCGCGTCCTGAAGCAACTCGGCCTCGACAAAGTCGCCTACGCGGCCTGCGGCGGAGCGCCCCTGCCTCCCGACCTGCTGCGCTGGTACCGCAAGCTGGGGCTCGATCTGCTCGAAGGCTACGGTCTCACCGAAGGCATGATCACGCATCTCACCCGCCCGGAGAACGTCCGCGAGGGCTACGTCGGCCCGCCGCTCCAGGGAGTGGAAGCCATGCGTTCCGGGGAAGGCGAGCTGCTGCTCAAGAGCCCCATGAACATGCGCGGCTACTTCGGCGATCCCGTTTCCACCGCCGAAGCCTTCGCGCCCGACGGATTCCTCCGCACCGGCGACCTGGTGGACATCGAGCCGGACGGCCAGATGCGCATCGTCGGCCGCATCAAGGAGCAGTTCAAAACCAGTAAGGGCAAGTACGTCGCCCCGTCTCCCATCGAGATGAAGCTGGCAGTCCATCCCGATATCGAGTCCTGCTGCCTGATGGGCTCGGGCCTGCCCAACCCCATGGCCGTAGCGGTTCTCTCAGCCGAGGCTCGCCAGCGGTGCGCCGATCCGGCCATGCGCCAGGCCCTGGAAGACTCGCTCGCGCTGCAATTGCTTCAGATCAACGACCAACTGGAGCTGCATGAACGCGTGATGTTCATCGCCGTGGTGGACGGCCCCTGGAGCGTGTCGAACGGTCTGATGACGCCCACCCTCAAGCTTCGGCGCGCGCCGCTCGAGGAGCGCTATCGGGAGCACGTCGAGGTTTGGAAGAGCCAGCAACGGCGTGTGGTGTGGGAGCCGGAGCGGAAAGCCGCGCGCGCTGGCGGCCAGGAAGCGGCTTGAACCCCATGCCGGGCGTGTTTCGAGACCGCCTCCTGGCGGACAAAGTGGCCTTCATCACCGGCGGCGGCAGCGGCATCAACCTGCGCATCGCCGAGCGTTTCGCCCAGCACGGCGCGAAGCTGGCGCTCATGGGCCGGAAACAGGAGAAGCTCGACTCCGCATCGGCCGGCATCCGCGCGTGTGGCGGCCAGGCCCTGGGCGTGGCGGGCGACGTGCGCGATTACGCGGCCGTCGAGAAAGCCATCGCCAGGACGCGGGACGAATACGGTCCCATCGACATCCTGGTCTGCGGCGCCGCCGGCAACTTCCCGGCCCCGGCCGTGGGAATGTCCGCGAACGGCTTCAAAGCCGTGGTCGATATCGATCTGCTCGGCACCTTCAATACTTGCCGCGCCGCCTTCGAGCATTTGCGGAAGCCGGGCGCATCGGTGATCAATATCTCGGCGACGTTCGCCTTCATGCCCACCCCCTATCAGTGCCACGTGGGCGCTGCCAAGGCCGGCATCGACAGCCTCTCGAAGACGCTGGCGATCGAATGGGGACCGGCCGGCGTCCGCGTCAACGTGATTTCGCCAGGTCCCATCGACGACACCGAGGGGATGCGGCGCCTGGCGCCCACCGACGAAATGCGGCAACGCACGGCGGCCGCCCTGCCCCTCGGCCGCTTCGGCACCAAGGACGAAATCGCGGATCTGGCCCTGTTCCTCTGCTCCGAAGCCGCCGGCTTCATCACCGGCGCCATCTGCGTCTGCGACGGCGGCCAGTCCCTGCTGGGCTCGAGCGGCTTGCTGGGGGCTTTGCAAGCTTGACCCTGCCGAGGAATTCCGGTGCGCCGACATCTCGGAAGCGCCCAACGCGGCCCTGAACCCGTTTTGGGATCATTGTCCAACAGGTTTTATGCTTATTCCTCGCCCGTACAACAGCGTGAGGAACAAAGCATATACGCGGTTCCGCGTGCTCCTAACTGACGCGCGGACGCAAGCGGGCCTCACTCAGCGTCAGCTTGCGGCCCGACTCGAGCGCCCACAGTCGTTCGTGTCGAAGTACGAACGCGGCGAGCGGAGGCTCGATGTCATTGAGTTCGCGGACGTCGCTCGAGCGCTGGGAATAGACCCCATCTCCTTCCTTCGGCGGCTCTATCGCGAGGGCGCATGAAGATCGTCAACGTTGTTTCCATCCAACGATGCGGCCCCTACGCGGAATCTGCACACTGGCGAAGGACCAGGGCCCAAATCCACAACGCAGTGAAGAGGTGCGAGTGGCCGATTGGTGCCGGGTCGTTCACGGTTTACCCACAGAGCGGCAAGAAGACCGGCGAAGGGAACGGGGTCAAACCAATTCGTGATGCTTTCGTTCGTCACCTTAAGTCTCGCGGCTGGCTCATCGAAGGCCCTGCTAAGAACTCCTTGGATCAGGCCCTGGGCCACTTTGATGCAGGTCTCCCCGGTCCCGAGCAACCCATAGCGGTCGAGTGGGAGACCGGAAACATCTCCTCAAGCCATCGATCGATGAACAAGCTGACGATGCTGGTGTCTGACGGTATTCTCTCAGCGGGCGTCCTCGTCGTCCCGTCCCGGAAACTCTACGTCTTCCTCACGGACCGTATCGGCAACATCAGGGAACTTGAGCCGTACTTCCGCCTGTGGCGCTCGGTGCCGTGCAAGTCAGGGGTTGTAGAGATTATCGTCGTCGAGCACGACGCGGAGAGTTACGACGTCCCTAGGATTCCGAAGGGGACGGACGGACGAGCGAGGGGTTAACCCTCGACATAGTCGTCATTTTTGTGGTCGTGGACTCCGTTTCCCTCCAGCCGCTCTACGATCTCGGCGGAAAAGTCGATCTCGGTGCCGATCCAGTTCCGGCCTTTCTTCTCGCAAACAGCGAAGGTCGTTCCGCTTCCTCCGAAGGGGTCGAGTACCAAGTCGCCGGGATTGGTGCTCAACTCGACAACCCGTTCGAGGACCTTCGTGGACAGCGCGTTCGCCCTGCGTTCCTTGCTCTTGAACTTCCAGTGCCTCACGGGTGGGATATCCGTCCATACATCTTTGAGGTTCACGCCTTTGGGGTTCATCGCGTCCCGGTGCCCCCCGTAATCCTTCACCTCGCCCCCACAGTGCCGACACCTCAGGATGGGAGTACGAATGCGCCGGAACGTGTTGGCTTTGCCCTTGGTGTAATACAGCAAGCTGTAATGGCTCGGATGCAGCCTTCCTGGGATCGGAAGGCAGGCTGAGATCTCAATCGCGATCCAATGACGGAACTCCATGCCAAGCTCACTCAGATAGGCACCAAGAAGGATGTTCCACCTGGGCAGATTGTAAAGGAAGACCGCGCCGCCCGGCTTGATGATCCTCACGCACTCCTTGACCCACAGCTTGCACCAGCCAAGGTACTGCTGGTCTGAAAGGAGGTCATTGCAGTTCTCGCCGTACTCCTTGCCCAAGTTGAAGGGCGGATCGGCGAACACCGTGTCCACCACCTCGCTCTTGATGTGAGGCAGCAGCGCCATGCAATCCGTGGCGTACAGTGCTCCCAGTTCGCTGGCATAGCAGGGACTGAGGGCGAGCGTCTCGTCGATGTAGGGCTCGGGGTCGAACCGAGCCTCAGTCCAGCGAAGTCTCGGCTGACGCGCCACTGTCATGAGCCTCATTGTAAACCATGTTGGCGCTCGGAACCTAAAACGGGTTCGTGGAGCGCACATGTGGGTTTCAGTTCCGTTGTCAGTGTTCGGCAAGAAAGGAACGACGTAGGGCTGCCTGGGACACCGTTACGTTGTGGCACGGGCTCCCCAAGCGCCGACACGACCCTCGGCGCGGCACGCCCCAGTTGCCTCCGCCACCGCAGTTACCGGTTTCTCCCCAGCTTCTCGTGGCTCGGCACCCAATCGTCCGACGCGATTGCGCCGGCTAGCGACATCTCGCCGGCCAGCGCCGCGGCCGCCACCACCTCGGCCAGCTTGTTCACCTTCCCCTGGCCGTAACAGCCCAGCGTCTCCAGGCACTCCCGCTGCGTCGGCAGGCTGGTCCCGCCGCCGTGCGTCGCCACGATCAGCGACGGAATCGTGAGCGAACTGTACAAGTCGCCGCTGGGCGTTAGCTCCGCGTAGATGATGCCCGCCGAGGACTCGGCCACGTTGGCCACGTCCTGCCCGGTGGCGATGAAGATGGCCGTGATCGCGTTGGCCGATTGCAGGCCGTTGTTGTTCGCCCCGGAAAGCAGCGCGCCCACGTTGGCCACGCCATAATGGCGCACCAGTTTCTCCGGCTCCGCCCGCAAGTGCTTTTTCAAGATGTCGCGCGGAATGGTCACCTCCGCCGTCACGCGCTTGCCCCTGGTCCTCACCATGTTGACGTAAGAAGCCTTCTTGTCCGTCGCGAAATTGGACTCCAGGAAGAAGTCCTCCACCCCCTCGGCATTGTCCAGGATCCACTTGCAGGCCGCGAAAGTCGCGCGTCCCACCATGTTCTGGCCCGCCGCATCGCCGGTCGAATAGTTGAAGCGCAGGTACACGAATTTGCAGGCGCTATACGGATCGATGTACTGGAGCTTCGCCACCGACGAAGTCGCCTCCGCCGCGGCGCGGATCGAATCGATATTGGCTTCGCACCACTTGATGAAGTCGCGAGCCGAGCGCGCGTCCGCCAGGATGAAGACCGGGGCGCGCTGCATCGCGTCCCCCACCACGGCCACCTTCGCCCCGCCGCAAAGATTCAGCACCTTCATGCCGCGGTTGTAGGAGGCGATCATGGTCCCTTCCGTGGTCGCCATGGGGACCATGAACTCGCCGTTGGCGTGTTCGCCGCGGACCTGCAACGGCCCTGCAAAGCCAATCGGCACCTGCGCCACGCCCACGAAGTTTTCGCAGTTTCCCGCCAGCGTATGCGGGTCCAGGGAGTAGTGCGCCAGGTGCTCCAGTTTCGTGCCGCTCATCCCTTCGATGAACGCGCGCCGTCAACCAATGATGTCGGGGCTGTAATCGTCTTCCTCGTCGCGCGGCAGCTTCGTGGGCCGCTCGGCCTCCTGCGCGATCGCGTCCTCTACCGTGAAGTTGAGGTCGCCGAAGGGCCGCGTCGCAAACGAGATTTCGATCCGGTGCTTCCCTTCGCCTAAGGAACGGTGGTCCGTTCGAACCGTGACCGTCGCTTGAAGGGGGAAAGGCACGGGATGCGCCGCGTTCACCTGGCCGGGCGAGAGCCTGCCGCCCCCGTCCACTTCGATTGCCAGATCCTCCGCCGCAACCGGTTGCCCATCGATGGCGACGCCTCGAATGGCCACCAGCTCCGCATCGCTCAGCCGGTTCTTGAGAGCGAACTGCGCTCCGCCATTCGCGTTCTTCAAACTGCCTGCTGTGTACAGTTTCCTAAGTAAGAATCCAGGGATATCCATGACTCTGCTCCTTTAAACAACTGCGCTAATCTGCGGGCGTCTGAATCCGGTGCGCGGCCTGCTCCACCGCTACCGGCCCGGCCGCCTTCGCCCGCCGGGCCCGTCCTCGGGGCGAGGCGACGCGTCTGGCCGCCTGCACGGCCTTCCGAACGCCGGTGGCCCGGCAGAGCTCGTCGAAAGCGTCGTACAGGAACTCGCGCAACCGCGATACATCCGGCACCACCTGGGCATCCGCGATCAACCCGAATTGCATCTTCCCACAGTAACTCTGTATGGCCAGGTTGACGCCCAGCTCATACCCGGTCGGCACCTGCGGATAGAACGCCACCAGGCGCTGCCCCATCGTGTAAAGCGGCTCGGTGGGCCCGGGGAAATTCGTGCAGATGATGTTGAACAGCGGCAGCGGCAGAATCACGTTTGAGATGCCGCGCCACAGCATCGCCTGCACCGCTGGCGGCGTGACTCCCAGAAAGCCCGCCGCCAGCGCGACAAAGTCCGCCGCCCGAATCCGCTTCATGAGCGCCGTGCGCGTGGCCACCGCCTTCACCATCCTCACCGGGTCCGCCTCGTCCATGGGAAGCGCAACCGGGAGGAAGGTGAGCTGGTTGCCCATCGTCCGGTCGCCCTCTTGCCGCAGGTTGACGGGGCACACCACCCGGATCAGCCGGCCGTCCACGTTCTGGCCGTGCAGCTCCACGTAGCGCGCCAGGGCGCGGGTCAGCACCGCCAGGATGGTGTCGTTCACGGTGCCGCCGGCTACGCTACGAATGGCCTTCACCTCGCCCAGGTCGAACTCGCCCCAGCAGAAAAGCCGTTGGCCCGTGCAGGGCTTGTTGAAGGGAAGCCGCTCCACTGCCCCCAGGATCTCCGGCATCAGCGCAGCCGCCTCCGCCACGCTCGCCCGATCCGCGATCAGCGCTTCCGCCATTCCCAGCAGCCGGGCTTCGACGCCCACCCAGTGTTGTAGGGCGCTGACGATGCCCGCGGCGGCCTGCGCGATCTCGGGCGGCGGCGCCTGAGCGGGCTGGCGCCGGGTGGGCGGCTCGGCAAGCAACGCCGCATCGCTGGGCAAGGTGTCCGTGATCAGTTTCATCGCCGCCGCCGCACCCGCAATGCCGTCGGACAACGCATGATGTACTCGCAGGATCACGGCTCCGCGGCCGTCCGCCAGACCCTCCACCACGTGGACGTCCCACAACGGCTTGCTACGGTCCATCAGCGGCGTGAGGATGCGGCCCGCCAGTTCTTCTAACTCGGCTTCTCCGCCGGGAGGCTCCACTTGCGCCCGGAAGATGTGCCGCTCAATGTCGAAGTGCGGATCGTCTTCCCAGTATGGATAGTCGGCATTGCACGGCGGCGCCACCACCACCTGGCGATATCGCGGGACCAGCGGCAGCCTCTGGCTGACGCCGCGAACGAATTCGGCGAAGGGGATCGGGCCCTCGTACACGAACACTCCGGCAACGTGCAGCGGAGTCTCCTTCGATTCCAGATAGAGGAAAGCCGCGTCCAAGCCGGACAGACGCTCACTCGGAACCGCGCCATCGGTCTCCATGTCGATCTCTCCCGCGCCCTGGGCGCTCAGCCGACGGACTCACAGGCAGCTGGCGTGACACCAGGGTTCTAGCTTAGCCCCAGCCCGATCGGTCTCCGCCTTCGGCGCGCTCGCCCGCTGCCAGAGTTCCATCGCGAGAAGGTACAGGTCCTCCTCCTCCCACGGTGTAACATCTTTGGACTCCTCGTCCAGCATCAAGGTCGGCGTTTCCATGGCATCCTCCTCCGTTCATCGATAGTCAGCTCAGGTCGCCGCGAAAACGGCAACCGGGTCTCCAAATCCTGTTAAACCTTTTTAACGTCACCGCGGGTTTCTGTCAAGCGGTTTAACGATATGAGGTCAAAACGACCCGATTCCAGTTTTTCGAATTCATGTTATGCTCGGATCAAAGGTGTTGATATTGTTGGGGCTACGGGTTTTCCATGAATGCAAGCGCTGCAGCCATCCGCCAGCCGGCGGTGCCGGTGTTGTCCGGCCAAATCCCGCCTGGGTTGCTGGCCAGTCTCCTCTCCTGCGCCACGGTCTGTGACGGACCGCGCGACGAAATAGCCATCCAAGCGCCCTATACGGGCGAAATCCTGGCGAAGATTCCCTACATGGGGGAAGCCGAGGTCGAGCTTGCGGTGAACCGGGCACGCGCGGCGCAACCGGAGTGGGCCGCACGCTCTTTCCGCGAGCGCGCCAAGGTCCTGTTGCGTTTCCACGACCTGCTGGTCCAGCGCCAGAATGAAGTGCTCGATCTCATCCAGCTCGAAACCGGCAAGGCCAGGCGCCACGCCTTCGAGGAAGTGCTGGACACGGTGGTGGTCTCGCGTTATTACGCCAGGCGGGGGGCGAAGCTGCTGCGAACGCGCCGCCGCAAGGGCGCCTTGCCGTTGCTGACCCGGACCCTGGAAGTGCGGGCGCCCATCGGCGTTATCGGCTTCATTTCGCCCTGGAATTACCCGCTAAACCTGGCTATCACCGACGTTTTGCCGGCTCTGATGGCCGGAAATGCCGCGGTCCTCAAGCCCGATCGCCAGACCAGTCTCACGGCCCTTTGGGCGGTGGCGTTATTGCGCGAGGCCGGCCTCCCGGCCGACGCACTCCAGGTGGTGACCGGCGAGGGCGGCCGAATTGGGCCGCTCCTGGCCGCGCGCGTCGATTTCCTGATGTTTACCGGCAGCACCCGGACCGGGAAGCTGGTCGCACGGCACGCGGCGGACCGGCTGATTGGCTGCTCGCTCGAGCTCGGCGGCAAGAACCCAATGCTGGTGCTTCAGGACGCGGATCTCGACCGAACAGTCGAAGGCGCGGTCCGCGGCTGCTTCGTCGGCGCCGGCCAGGTTTGCGTCTCCATTGAGCGAATTTACGTCCACGAGTCGCTTTTTGACGACTTTTTGCGCCGTTTTGTCGAGCGCACCAAGGCGATGCGGCTGGGTCCGGCCTTCGATTTCTCGATCGAAATGGGATCGCTCAGCTCCCAGGCCCAACTCGCCACGGTGGAGGGCCATGTCCGCGACGCGCTCGAAAAGGGTGCGACGCTCGCCGCCGGAGGGCGCCCGCGGCCGGATCTGGGGCCGCTGTTTTACGAACCCACCATTCTCCTGGGCGTGCGCGAGGGCATGAAGGCGTTCCGCGATGAGACGTTCGGGCCGGTGGTTTCGGTCTATCCCTTCGCGACCGAGGAGGAGGCCGTCGAGCGCGCCAACGACAGCAGCTACGGCCTGAACGCCAGCATCTGGACCCGCGACACGGCCCGGGGCGTGCGGCTGGCACAGCAGATCCGCACCGGCAGCGTCAACGTCAACGAGGCGTACGCGGCCACCTGGGCGTCGGTCGATTCCCCCATCGGCGGCATGAAAGAATCCGGTCTGCGGCCGCGCCACGGCGCCGAGGGTATTCTCAAATACACGGAAAGCCAGACGGTTGCGGTTCAACGGCTGCTCCCCATCGCGCCTCCGCGCTGGATGGACCCGGCCCTGCACGCGCGCGTGATGGTTCAATTATTAAAGTTGCTGCGCTGGACCAGGATTTTGGGATAGGCTTCTCTTAGAGAGGGCTATCCCATGAGTGCTGTGTTCTTCACCGGATTTCCCGGTTTTCTGGGCGCAGAACTGCTTCCGCGGCTCCTCGAGCGTTCGGCTGACCGGCGGGCGGTGTGCCTGGTGCAATCCAAATTCGCCGACCTGGCCCGCCGGCGCGCCAGCGAGATTGAGACCGCTCACCCGGCGCTCCAGGGCCGCATACAGATGGTCGAGGGTGACATCGCGCGGCCCGGCCTGGGGCTCGACAAGGGAACGGCGATCCGCGAAGACGTTGTCGAGATCTTCCACCTGGCGGCCATCTACGACCTGGGCGTGGGCCGTGAAATCGCGATGAAGGTGAACGTCGAGGGCACGCGCCACATGCTGGAATTCGCTTGCGCCTGCCCGGCCCTGGAGCGGTTCCAATACGTGAGCACCTGCTTCGTCAGCGGGAACCACGCGGGCGTCTTTTCCGAGACCGATCTCGATTGCGGCCAGCGCTTCCACAACTTTTACGAGGAGACCAAGTTCCTGGCCGAAATGGAGGTCCAGGAGCGTATGCGCCAGGGGCTTCGGGCGACCATCTACCGGCCGGCGATTGTGGTGGGAGACAGCCGTACGGGGGATACGCAGAAGTACGACGGGCCTTACCCGGTGATCCGCTTCCTGCTGCGCCAGCCCAAGCTTGCCGTGCTGCCGCTGATGGGCGATCCGCGGAAGACCGTGGTCAACCTGGTGCCGCGGGATTTCGTGATGGATGCGATCGTATACCTGAGCGGCATCCCGGAATCGAGCAACCAGGTGTATCAACTGGCCGACCCCAACGCGTTGACCGTGGACCAGATGGTGACGCAAATGGCGCGGGCGACGGGCCGCAAAGTCATCCGGATTCCGGCGCCGTTCGGCCCGGTCAAATGGTCGGTGTTGCACGTGCCTCTGGTCGAGCGGCTGGTCGGAATCCCACCCGACACGCTCGATTACTTCGTCCACCCTTGCCGTTACGCCACGGACCGGACCGAGGCGGCGCTCGCCAAGGGGGGAATCCACTGCCCCCGTTTCCCGGATTACGCGGATCGGCTGGTGAAGTTCATGGTGGCCCATCCAGAGGTGGGCACGGCCGCTATGGCGTGAGGTCCGGGCGGATTAGCCTCCCTTTTGGACCTCCCCGTGGTTCTGCGGCATCGCGGACACCTCTGTCAACAGCGCGCTCGTGCCGACGGTGTTGACCGCCGCGACCTTGTAATAGTAGGTGGTGTTGTTGGTCAGTCCGACATTGGTATAGGTGAGGGTCGTGACTCCCGTCGCGACAAGCATTTCGCCACCTGGTATGGCGCTGCGGTAGATGTTGTAGGAGGTTGCGCCGGTGCTGGCCGTCCAGCTCAGAGTCACTTGGCCGTTACCACCCGCGGCGACTAGGCCCGTCGGCGTAGGGGGCAAGACTGCAATGGTTATGGTGTCGGACGCCGTAGCGCCGCTCGCGGCCGTCACCGTGTAGGTCATTGTGTACGTGTAACCCGACTGACACGCCGCCAGCGAATAGGGCCCGGTGGTTCCGCCCGCCGCGGGAGTGAAGCTAAAGGGACCGCTCTTGTTATTACATCCGTCAGCGCCGCTAGGGCCGATGGTGTCATAAAAGCTGTAAGAGGCGCCGTTGGTGGAACTCCATTGGTACGTTATCGTGTCGCCGACATTAGCCGTGACATTGTGAGTGAAGTAGCTACCGTTCCAAGAAATCGTGAAGCTGGCGGTGGGCGGCGGACCCTGCGGCGTCGCAGACGCTTCGTTCGATAGCCCGCTCGTTCCGTTGGCGTTGACCGCCGCGACCTTGTAATAATACGTCGTGCCGTTGGTCAGCCCAGTGTTGCTATAGCTGGTGGCCGTGATCCCCGACACAAGAAGCGTTTCGCCGCCCGGCGTGGTGCCGCGGTAGACATTGTAGGAGGTTGCTCCACTGCTGGCGCTCCAGTTCAAACCCGCCTGAGCATTGCCCGCCGTGGCGGTCAAGCCCGCGGGCGGAGAGGCCAGGACTGCGATGCTTATGGTATCGGACGCCATAGCGCCGCTCGCGGCCGTCACCGTGTAGGTCATTGTGTACGTGTAACCCGACTGACACGATATCAGCGAATAGGGCCCGGCGGTGCCACCCGCCGCGGGAGTGAAGCTCGTGGGGCCGCTCTTGTTATTACATCCGTCAGCGCCGCTAGGGCCGATGGCGTCATAGAAGCTGTAAGAGGCGCCGTTGGTGGAACTCCATTTGTACGTTATCGTGTCGCCGACACTGGCCGTGACACTGTGAGTGAAAGAGCCGCCGTTCCTAGAAATCGTGAAGCTGGCGGTGGGCGGGGCCTGCGGCGTCGCAGGCGCCTCGTTGGAGAGCCCGCTGGTTCCTCCGCTATTGACCGCCGCGACCTTGTAATAATACGTCGTGCCGTTGGTCAATCCAGTGTTGCTATAGCTGGTGGTCGTGATCCCCGACACAAGAAGCGTCTCGCCGCCCGAGGCAGTGCCGCGGTAGACATTGTAGGACGTTGCTCCACTGCTGGCGCTCCAGGTCAAACCCACCTGAGCATTGCCCGCCGTGGCCGTCAGGCCTGTCGGTGGCGGCGGTGCGCTCACCTGTGGCGTGGCCGTGGCCTCGTTGGAGTAACCGCTGGTGCCGCCGGCATTCACTGCCGCGACTTTGTAGTAATACGGAGTGCCGTTCGTCAGGCCGGAGTTGGTGTAAGACGTTGTCGTGATTCCCGTCGCGACGGGTGTCGAGCTCTCGCCGTTTGCCGCCGTGCCACGGTAGACGTTGTAAGACGTCGCTCCGGTGCTGGCCGTCCAGTTCAAACCCACCTGAGCGTTGCCTGCCGTGGCGGTCAGGCCTGTCGGTGGCGGCGGTGCGCTCAACTGCGGCGTCGCCGTCGCCTCGTTGGAGTAACCGCTGGTGCCGCCGGCATTCACTGCCGCGACTTTGTAGTAATACGGAGTGCCGTTGGCCAGGCCGGAGTTGGTGTAAGACGTGCTCGTAATTCCCGTTGCGATGGGTGTGGTGCTCTCGCCGCCCGCGGCCGTGCCGCGGTATACGTTGTAAGATGTGGCTCCGCTGCTGGCGCTCCAGCTCAAACCCACCTGAGCATTGCCCGCCGTGGCGGTCAGGCCTGTCGGCGGCGGCGGTGCACTCAACTGCGGTGTGGCCGTTGCCTCGTTGGAGTAACCGCTGGTGCCGCCGGCATTCACTGCCGCGACTTTGTAGTAATACGGAGTGCCGTTCGTCAGGCCGGAGTTGGTGTAAGACGTGCTCGTAATTCCCGTTGCGATGGGTGTGGTGCTCTCGCCGCCCGCGCCAGGGCCGCGGTAGACGTTATAGGAAGCCGCACCACTGCTCGCCGTCCAGCTCAAACCCACCTGGGTGTTGCCAGCCGTAGCTGTCAGGCCCGTCGGCGCTGGCGGTACGCCGCTATTCTCGATCGCGACTAGCCGGCCGCCCAGGCGGATATACTCCTTGGATGGAGCCTGGCCCTTCAGGGCGGCGCCGGGCCACAAGCTCAGGAACAGAACACTCAGGAGAGCGGCGGCCCAATTTCGGGCGTTATTTCGGGAGCCGGTTACGCTGGCTCGGCACGGAGAGCATGAATTAGGCGTGAATATCACGGCTCGGCTCCTGTAACTCAAGGATGTCCTTCTGGATTCCACTCCGCACAGCAAGTGCGAAAAGGGAGATCGAAGTCATTGTACGCGTATGCTCCAGCGCCTGTCCAGACATTTCAGATAAAAATCTCAGAAATCTGTTGACGCCAGCCGCCCGCTTCGAATAGCATGAGTTGAGCTATTGCCGAAACGCGGCTTGTATGTCAGGCCTTTCGGCGGTTTAGTGTCATCAATACGAAACATGCACCGCTCTATTTCGGGGCCCGGATGGCTCGACAGAGTCATGGAACTGGCCAGCTAGTCCATGCATCTGCCTCCGAAACGGAGCTGAATACGGTTTGTTTGAGTCAACAGAAAGACGGGGGCATCAGGAGCGATTTATGAGACCCATAACGAGACATTTTGCGTGGGCAGTTCTGATGGGCGGAATCCTGCTTGCGGTGTGCAGCCATCTTGCGGCTCAGCAAAAAATGCAGGGCGTGGTGATCTATCTGCGCGACGGGGGCTTCACGCCGTCTCAGATCACGCTGCCGCAAGGCAAATTCTTGCTGGTGGTGGAAAATCGGTCGGCTGCACAGCAGATCGCCATAGGCGTAGTGCGTCAGGACAACGTTGTTGCGGTCGCGCCGGTCGCCTCCGCCGACCGGAGCCAGGAGTTCATGCTCGATCTGCCCACCGGTGTGCACAAGCTTTTCGATTCCAACCACGGCGGTTGGAAGGGCTTGACGATCACAATCCACTAGCCGCGACGGGGAGGACGAACATGCGTACTTTCAGACTGCTGTCGATGACGCTTGCCGGAAGCCTCGCGCTCCTAGCCCAAGTGGACCCGGTGAGCCCAACCGATGGTTTCACACCGGCGTCCATTGCTCCGGGAACGCCGCAGGGCACCACGATTTTGTCCGCGCATGAAGCGGTGAATCTCTATAGTGGGAACCTGTCTTTTACCATTCCGCTGCACGGGGTGCAGGGCCGCGGCAGCGACGGCTACACGATGTTGCTGCCCCTCGGCACGAAGTGGAACATCAAGCGGTACGCGAACTCCCAACTGCCTCTCCCTATAGCGAGCATTTATCCGCAAGACCTGTTCCCGGCTTCGACTTCCTTCCAGCGCTACACGCCTGGGCGGGTCATCCAGCGCGAGGTCGTCGATGAGACGGAGCCTGCATACACCTGCACCACGGGCTTGGGTTACAGGACCGTCTACCCGGGCCAGATGCTGACCCGCCTCACCTGGATCGAATCCGATGGGACTGAACACGAACTGAAGGACGTGCTCAATCAGGGCCAGCCCTTACCGACGCAACAGCAATTGGACCAGGAGGGCGCATACGCTCAGTCGTACAATTGCCTGCACTACTACCCTTCTACAAGCCAGGGCCCGACCGGACCGAGCCGCGGCACGGTATTCCAGTCGGACGATGCCACGGCAGTGACATTCATCGCGGACAACACGGTCTATGACGCCGCCTCGCCCAGCCTGAGAGGTACCGCGTATGGCAGCGGGATCGCCGGCTGGCTTCTGTTCAAGGACGGCACCCGCTACCAGACGCAGTCCGACGGGAGCGTAATCGCGATCGTCGACCGCAACGGAAATACGACTAGCTTCAACTATTCTGTAAACAATGGAAACGGCTTTACCGCAACGGACAGCCTCGGGCGTGTGACAACGGTTACGTACGGCGCACTGTTGCAGCCAACGTCGGACACGATTGTGTACCCTGCCGCGGGGGGCTCCTCGAACACGCACACGATCACGGTGAACTACGACTACCTGGCCAACTGCCTGCGTTCGGACTTCGGATCGGCCCCGCAGAGTCTGAGCACCTTGTTTCCCACCACCAACGCTTCAGGCTCAAACAATTTTGTGGTGGTGTCTTCGGTCTCGCTCCCGGACGGAAGTGCCTACACCATTCGATACAACCTCTATGGAGAAGTTGCGCGGGTCACTCTACCGGCCGGCGGCGCGTACGAGTACGACTACCCGGCCACCTCTCCCGACTGTTCGCTCGCCCCTCCCAATTCGCCCGGTTGCGTCCTGCTGTATAACACCGAATACGGAGGCAATCAACCCCTCCAGATGGTCCTTCGTCGCGTGACGGCCCGGCGAGTGTACCCCAACGGAAGCACTCTGGAAGGTCAGACATGTTACGCCCCGGTCCCCTCGTCAGGGACGACCGTTCAGGTCACGTACACTTCTTCGTCTAGTTGCGCAACGGGAGCCGTCATCTCCACGGAGAGTCACGCCTTTGTTGGCAGCCCGAGCGCAGAGGTAATCTACGCTCCTCCGGATGTGTGGTATGCGAATTGGGCAGACGGCCGCGAGGTGCAATCGGCCTGGAACTCGGCGCAGGGCACTGCGCTGAAGAGCACCTCGAGTTTATGGGGTGCGGACGCCAACGGCTTCAACGCGACAATGTGCCAGACGGTCACGACGCTGGACGGTGTTTCGACCTCGGGGAACTTCACCGCGTACGACCAGTATTTCAACGTCGCCGATCATTACGAATACGACTTCGGCTCGGCACCCAATGCAACGTCATGCTCCTCATCGGCACCCGCAGGCTACAGCCGGCATACGCACGCGACCTACATTGCGGACGGCGTCTACGACACTGTGGCGGCAGACGGCCTCGCCGCGGACAGCAACCACATGCGGGCGCTGATGCAGGAAAAAGACGTGTACGACGGATCCGGGAACCAGGTTGCGAAGACCACGTGGGGTTACGACGAGACGTTGCCTTCTGCGCCGCAGGGAGGGACGCCCAACGGCAATAGCCAGCCCACGCACAGCAAGCGCGGGAGCCTCACCAGCAAGTCGATGTGGCTGGACGCGAGCAGCACGAAGTGGACCGCGAAGTACGCGTACGACACGCTGGGCAACGTGGTGTCCATCCAAGACCCGCGCACGGACGCCACGATCACCACTACCATTTCATATGCGGACAACTGTTCGGTGGGACCGGCCGGAACGCTGGATGGCTTCCCAACCCTGGTGACCAACGCGTTGGGCCAAACCATACACATCGCGTACGATTGCGACATCGGCAAGCAGACCACCTTCACGGACGCGAACGCCGTTCCCACGACCTACTCTTACAGCGGCGATCCTTTCGACCGGCTCCTGTCGGCCACGCGGGGGATAACGGGCCTGCAGACGGCAGCCGCGTTCGCGTATCCGAACCTGACCACCGTGAACGCTAGGCAGGACCAGGCTTCGCTGAACGACGGCGCCATTCAATCGACAACGCTCTACGACGGCCTGGGCCGGCAGATCAGATCCACGCGTGCGATGGATGGCAGCCACTGCATCACGGCGGACCAGATCTACGACGCCAAGGGCCGGAATTACCAGACGTCGTTGCCCTTCAACTCCTGCGGGAGCGAGGCGGAGCACTGGGTGACCACCACCTACGATGGGGCCGACCGCGCTCTCAGCGTGGCCACCGACGACGGTGCGGCGACCACCACAACTTACAACGGAAGCCAGACCACCGTAACCGACGCGGCGGGGGTGCAGCGGAAATCCACCGCCGATGGGCTCGGCCGGCTGACGCAGGTGATCGAAAACCCATCCGGCCTGGCCTACGTCACCAGCTATGGATATGACACGCTGGACGACCTGACCAGCGTCACCCAGGGTTCGCTGGCGCAGAGGACATTCAGCTACAACTGGCTGAAGCAGCTGGTGTCGGCGAGCAATCCGGAGAGTGGGACGGCGTGTTACGGCTACTACAACGGGTCCACGTGCGTGGCCAACTATGACGGGCACGGGAACCTGCTGAGCAAGGTGGACGCCAACAGCAAGACCACCACGTACAAATACGACGCTGGGAACCGGATGTACACGAAGTCCTACTCCGACTCCACGCCGCCCGTGACTTACTCCTACGACAGCGCGGGCGGGGGCACGACCTGCCCCGGCAGCGGCGCGACCGCTTACGATGTCGGGCGGCTTACCTCGATCACCAGCTCCGCGGCGACCGAATACATGAATTATGACACGCTGGGGCGAGCGTGCTCGAATCAAGAGAAAGTGGGCACGAGCGGCCCTTACACGTTTGGCTACCAGTACAACCTGACCGGGGGCCTGACGTCGGAGACCTATCCCTCGGGGCGGGTGGTGGCCACTACGTTCGATGCGCAGAACCGGCCCAACGGGCTGAGCGCGGGCGCGACCACGTATGTGAGCAGCGTCACCTATGCCTCCAACGACGCCGTCTCGCAACTACTCATGGGCTCGACCAGCGCGCCCGTGGCCACGGTGGGGACGACCTTCGACACGGTCCGCCAGCAGCCCACCGGGATCACGGCGACGGTTGGCTCGACCACACCGCTGAGCTTGAACTACTGGTACTGCGCCGGCCAGGCGGCTTCCTGCGCCACCAACAACGGCAACATACTCTCCGCCGGCATCGTGACGCCCAGCCTGAACCTGCTGCAGAGCTTCGGGTACGACGGCGTGAATCGGCTGACCGCGTCGAGCGAGGTCCCCATGCCGAGCCAGGGCGCCTCCTGGACCCGCAACTACGGCTACGACCAGTACGGCAACGGTTGGGTGACGTACAACACCGGCCTGCCGCTGGCTTCGTTCACGCCCCAGGCCGCCAGCAACTTCAACTCCCAAAGCCAGCTCATCATCCAGAACTCGGCCTATGACCCTGCGGGCAACCAGACCGCGATCGGCGGCTTCGCGAACACGTACGATGCCGAGAACCGGCTGCTGACCAGCGCCATTGGTGGGGTGGCGGCGGCGTACAGTTATGATGGAGACGGGCGGCGGGTTCAGAAAGTGAGCGGCGGCACAACCACGACGTACGTCTACGATGCGGCGGGCGAGCTGGCGGCGGAATACACGCAAGGGACCCCGCCGCCGGCGGCGCCGTGCAGCACCTGCTACCTGGTGACGGACCACCTGGGGAGCACGCGGCTGGTGCTGAACAGCAGCGGGACAGTGGTTGGATGCCATGACTATGTGCCCTTTGGGGAGGAGATCCCGTCGGGCACGGGCAGCCGCGGCTCTTGCTACGAAGCGGCGGACGAGGTGAACCAGAAGTTTACCGGCAAAGAACGGGATGGGGAGACGGGGCTGGACTTTTTCGGCAAGCGATACTTCTCGGGGGCTCAGGGGAGATGGACTTCGCCGGATCTCGTCAATGTCACCGACAAACGACTGCGAAACCCTTCATCCACGTTGAATAAGTACTCGTATGCAGCGAACAATCCACTCAAGTACATCGACCCAGATGGCCGAGACGTTACCTACTTCTACGATCAGGGAGGGATTGCCGGGCATTCGATTGTGTTTGCCTACAATCAGGCAACTGGCGATTCTGCAATCGAGGACTTCGGGCCGAAGGTCCATGCGCCGATATGGGTCGGCGAGTCAATGCATGAGACAAGCACTTTCGCTTCGGCTGATCAAATTCGCGAGGATCTGGCGGCTTTGACGATTCAGACGACGCCCGAGATTGCCCAAGAAGCGATCGACTACATTCGAGCGAACCCTGACCCGGCGCTCTGGACTGCAGTGGGGCCGAACTGTAGCAGCGCCGCATGGGACGTCCTGAGCGCCGCAAAGCTCGCCCATCAGAGCTTTCTTGACGGGCTGCTTCACGGGCGCGCGGATCGGCTACCGAGTACGCTCTGGGAGAGCCTGATTCGTCAATACAATCCCAGTCAGGACGGAAAGCCACAAAACGGGAGAGATTACGGGAAGCCTCGGTACGATATGTTCGAGCTATTGTGGTTGACCCTCCCTCAGTCTGAGCCAAAGGCTACCGTGACGGTGACGACTTGCATTACTGGACCCGACGGAAAGGTTACGTGTACTACGCAGTAGCCGGGGAGCGTGACTGGACCAATGGAAAAGAACTCACAATCGCCGACGACTCGGCGGACAACACGGGCCGCAATGGTTGGACTGGCATGCTCGGCTATCGTATTGGGGCTGCTGTTCTGGGTTTGGTACTGCTGGGCCGCTGACTATGGATACGCTGCCGTTTCCGGCACCTACACTTTCGACCGCAACGGTCAGCGCGCGACTCTGATTCTGCTAGAGAGCCGCGTGTTCCACCAGGAGGTAAACCACTCGGGCACTGTAGAGCGGGCTGACGGAACGTGGCGGCGGTCCGGTGAGGGAGGCGTTGATTTCTCGAAAGAATTTCTGAAGGTGACTGGTCAACGGGCGCGGCCGGACGGGCGAGCGTACGGTCAAGTCAAGAAGTCGTTTGGTGGTTTGTTCGTTTCGATTGAGTTCGACGGCCGCGAAGGCGATGGCCCAACATTCCACAAGAGATGGTTCCGCTGAGAACGATGGTTACTCCGGGACAACACTCTTTCTGGGGCAACTCGGGAAAGAACACACGAGTCGTACCCGCACTGACCGCGGGTACGATGGACGATCCATGGCTACGACGAGCCGGCCAGGATCTTCAACGACGCAATTCGTGTTCCAGGGCGTCCAATCCACGCGCCAGCGTCGGCACCTGACGGTGCTCCTCCCGATCACGGCAGATTCCACCGGCAAAGAACGGGATCAGGAGAGTGGGCTGGATTACTTCGGGGCCAGGTACTACTCGGCAGCCCAGGGCCGGTTCACCAGTCCCGATCCACTGATGGCAAGCGCTCGTATCAGCGATCCCCAGACGTGGAACCGCTACAGCTACGCGTTGAATAACCCTCTGCGCCTTGTTGACCCTGACGGCATGAATGCCTGTGACAGCCAGAAGAAGGAGTGCGTTCACGTGAACGTCAACGTGATCTTTGACAAGAACGCAAACAAGGGAAAGGGGTTGACAGACGAACAGAAGAAGCAGATCAAACAGGACATCCTGACGAAGGCTCAGAAGCAATTCGGAACCTCCAACGTCGATTTAAACCTGAGCTATACGGCAGGGAAGATGAACGTCTCCGAGAGCGGGAACGTGTCCTTTGAGGGCTTGCAGAAGGGCGCGCTGAATCTCTTCGTCACGAGCGGTGCCCCGTTAGGGATGGCAGGAGGAGCTGCAGGCGGTTCCGGGAAGACCAATGGAATGTACCTCACTGCTGTCGATGTGTCCAATTCCGAGTTCGACGACCAGACCGTCCCGCATGAACTCGCCCACCAGTTCTTGGGCGATCCCGATCGCAAGCCGAACCCCGACGCATTGACTGATGCCATGATCCACATCTTTCGGGAAGGGGATATCGCCGTGCGGAATACAGCACAGCGCCACGGTGTTTCCCAGTCGGACTACCGAGAGGGGGCGAAGAAATTCACAGTCCAGCCCACTCAAGACAATGTCCGGCCAACCCAACGCTGAGGATAAACGTATGAAGAAGAGTCTATCGGTTCTGGTTCGGTCGCTTCTGGTGCTGTCGATTGCCGCGGACCTGGCGGTCGCCTCGATGGTCGCCTATCACTGGCAGCGCGGTGGATCTCACGGCGTCATGGCGTGGATTACTCACATGCATCTTGCATACGGCCGCTCCTTCGATAGGCCTGTGACAGAGGCGGTGATTAGTCGGGGGTTGACAGAGTTCATTGCGGTCGTCGTGGCGCTGTCGATCCTGACGCTCGGGATCGCGTTTTCGGACCAGGCGCTGAGACGGCGCTGGACGCGTGCCTAGATCGAAATGAAGCGAAGCCGCCTTCGGCGGCTGCTTATGGGTGACACGCCACCCCGCGGCGGGTGCTGCGGAGAGACCGCAGGTTCCCATATGGGAACCATATGAAAACATGAGCTTTTCCCTTTAACCGCCGTTCTGGCTGCGGGGCCGCTTGAAATGTATGACATACATGCAGTAACCTGTCGTACATGATCGAAACCGCGCAGCAGACCCAGACCCTATCCCTCCGCATCAGTGAAGCGTTGCGCCAGCGGCTGGAGCAAATCCGCAAGCTCACGGCGCTCCGCAAGGGCGAGAGCGTCTCGACATCGGAGATCGCCAAGCAACTGCTGGAGTCGGCGCGGGAGGACCGCTTCGAGGTGGTCGAGCTGCTCGCTAGGCCGACCGAAGCGTTGCTCGCGATCCGGCGCAAGGGCGAAGCCGGGCAAATGCTCTCGCGGGCGCAGTGGACCACGCTCGCCTATTACGTGCAGCAAGGGGCGGAGGCTTTCACGCAGGAATCCGCTCGCGCGCGAAAGCTACATCGGAATCCTGAAGGCGTTCGAGGCGGCGCACCAGCTTCGCGCCAGGCCGTCGAGCCGCGACGAATACTACCTGGGCAATCTGCCGGGCGACTGCCGGCCGGAGCGGGCGAAGCCCGCGGAGGGGGCTGCGGCGGAGCTGGTGCGGCAGACGGTGGCGGAGACGGCGCGGCGGCTCGCGAACCCGGCGACGAAGTGGACGCCGATGCTGGCGGCGCGCAATCTCTACGTGCTGCTCGACGAGGAGAAGCTGGCCGGAGCCGCGGCGCTGAGCGAAGCGCTGGCGCCCTACTGGGGCGTGCTGTGGCGGGTGGCCGCCCGCGGGCACTACTTCGCGCAGCAGGAGCCGATCCGGGAGACCGGACGGCGGGAGGAGCTGTACCAGCCCGCGATTCCCTCGCTCACCGAGGGCGGCTACACGCTCGCGTTCGCGCGCGGCGAGGGGAACGAGCTTTCGACGATGCTGAGCTTTTCAGGCCCGCGCGGGCCGCTCTATCCGCTGGGGCCGTATCCGACGATCACCGAGTTCCGGGCGATGGTCGTGGCGCTCACGGCGAAGGCCAGGCCGCCGCAGCGTTGGGACGGAGAGCAGTTCTTCGGCTACGTGACCGAGCGGGAGAAGGAAATCGAGTTCTGGTTCCGCGCGCACGCCAACGGGATCACGTTCGGTTTTTCCGTCGAGGAGTGGAAGGCCGTTCGGGAGCTGTTCCGGCGGGCGTGGGAAACGCCCGAGGTGCGGATCGCCTGGGACGCCCTGGGACTCGAATACGGAGAGATGTGATGGTGAAGCCGACGTTGCGAACCAGGTCGATCAGCACCAAGGTGACCGAGGAAGAGTACGCGCGGCTGGAGGAGACGGCCGGGGCCACGGGCCAGAGCATGAGCGAGTGGGTGCGTGAGATCCTCATCGGCCGAGTGGAGCGGGAAGCCACAGAGACGGTGCTGGCCGAGCTGCTGGGCTTGCGCACGATTCTGCTGAACCTGCTATTCGCGCAGGCCAAGGGCGAATCGATGACGGCCGAGCAGATGCAGACGGTGATCGAGCGGGCCGACGCCGCGAAGCTGGAACGGGCGCGGAAGCTGCTGGCGGTGCCATCGTGAGTCACTGGGGACGGAAAGAGTATCAGGACTGGCCGAGCAGCAAGCCGGTCTGGACGCTTGCCGCGCTCGTCGGCGCGGTGTTGCTGTTCGCTCTCGCGCTCGCGGTCGACTACGCACGGAACTGGTCGTTTGTGGAGCGGTTCTATCTGCCGGTGTACGCGAAGACCTGGCTGCACGGTATGTTCCCGAAGGCGCGGGCGCGCTACCGGCTCATCGACGCCGCGACCGCCAAAGGCGAGCCGCGGCTGGCGTTGGCGGGCGAAGTGGAAGCGGCCACGGACGCGAGCGGCAAGACGGTGTACGTGCTGACCGACGAAGCGCGGCGGCGCGGTCTGGTGCGCCTGGCGTGGGACGAGGCTCTGTTCAACGAGCGCCGTCTGCACGAGTTTCTGGGGCGCTGGATCTACGGTGATCGGGCCGTGTGGGAAACCATCGAGCGGCCCACGTACGCATCGCTGGGACTGCTCGTTGTGCTGCTGTTCGCCGCGCTGCCGAAAGACCGGGCGCGTGCGCTGTTGCGCAAGCACGGGCGCCGGTTGCGCGGGCCGGAGCTGGTGACGACGGCCGAGTTTAACGCGCGCCACGAAGCGGACGGCATCGCATTCGTGAACGAGGAGCGCAACGCAACCGACCGGCTGCTGCGGAAGACCGCGAGCCGTTGGGTGCGCGTGCCGCGCGAACGCGAGGCGATGCACTTTCTCATCATGGGCGACTCGGGCACGGGCAAGAGCGCGGCCATCCGGCAAATCCTCGCTCAGATCTGGGAGCGTGGCGAGACGGCCATCGTCTACGACCCGGCCATGGAGTACCTACCGCAGTTTTACAGCCCACAGCGGGGAGACGTGATTCTGAACCCGGTGGATGTGCGCTGTCCGTTCTGGGCGCCGGGCGACGAGGCGCCGCACGAAGCCGAAGCGCTGACGCTGGCGGCGTCGCTGTTTCCCGACCAGGGCCGCGAGAACCGGTTCTTCGTCGAAGCGCCGCGGCGCATCTTCGCGCACCTGCTGAACCTGAAGCCGACACCGCAGCAACTGATCTACTGGATGTGCCACACCGAGGAGATCGACCGCCGCGTGCGGGGCACGGAAATCGAAGCGATGATCGATCCGCGCGCGGCGGCGCAGCGCAACGGCGTGCTGGGTTCGCTCAACATGGTGGCGGACGCGTTCAAGCTGCTGCCCAGCGAGCGCGAGGCGAAGCAGCGCTGGAGCACGGTGGAATGGGCGCGGGAGCGCAAGGGATGGATCTTCCTTACGTCGAAGCCCACCATGCGCGAGCGCGCACGGCCGCTCGTGAGTCTGTGGTTGGACCTGCTGGTGTTGCGGCTCATGAACGAGGGGCACAGCGGGACCAAGCCGGTATGGTTCGTGCTGGACGAGCTGGCCAGCCTGCAACGGCTGCCGCAGTTAATCACGGCCATCACGGAGAACCGCAAATCGAACAACCCGATGGTGCTGGGCTTCCAGGGCAAGGCGCAACTGGAATCGCTCTACGGGCACATGGCCGAGGTGATGCTGTCGCAGCCGGCGACAAAGATCTTTCTCAAGACCAGCGAGCCGAACGCGGCCGAGTGGATCTCGAGAGCCATCGGCGAAGTGGAAATCGAGCGGTTCCGGGAGACGCGGACGCACGGGCAGTTTCCGCGCGGGCGCAACTCGGAGAGCGAGCAGCGCGAGATCCACAAAGAGGCGCTGGTGATGGCGTCGGAGATCGGCGGGCTCGATCCGCTGCACGGCTATCTGAAGTACGGAAATCTGGTGGTGCGGATGCGCTTCCCGTACATGGAACTGGCCAACGGGCAGGAGCGATTCATCGAGCGGCGGCGTGCTGCGCCGGCCCTGAAGCCGGAGCCGGAACCGGAGCACGTGAAAGCCGCGCCCGCCAATGAAGAGGCGCTGTTTTTCGAATAGGGAGACTGCAATGCCCAATGATTACGAAATCATCCCAGGCCCGAACAACCAGGAGTATGTGATCGTGCGTTGCCCCCGCGGGCATGAGAACCAGGCGGTGAAGGTCGCAGACGTGAAGACCAGACAGACGCTGGTGTGTGCAGACCCAGCGTGCAAAGCGGAGTGGACGCAGATCCTCCCTCAGACGCACGGCCTTGAACAACGGCGGTCATGGTAACCATCTCGAAGCCGATCAGCGCAAGCCAGGCGCAGGCCTATCACCGGGAGCAGTTTCAGAACGCCCGCGAGAACTACTACACCGAAGGCGACAAGATCCGCGGGGAGTGGCACGGGCGCCTGGCGGAGAAGTGGGGCTTGCACAGCGAAGTCAACGAAGCGCACTTCGCGCGGCTCGCCGAAGGCCAGCATCCGCTCACCGGCGAGCAACTGGTGAGGCACCAGACGCCGCGCGAATACGTGAACGACACGGGCGAATCGGTGAAGGCGATGGAGCACCGGGCCGGATGGGACGCCACGTTCAGCGCGCCCAAGAGCGTGAGCCTCACCGCGTTGGTAGGCCACGACGAACGCGTGCGCGAGGCGCACCGCGAGAGCGTCGATCGCGCGCTCGACGAGATGGAGAAGTACGTCCAGGCGCGCATGGGCGGCAACCTCCCGGCCGAGACCACCGGCGAATGGGCCGCCGCCAAGTTCGAGCACGACAGCTCGCGCCCGGTAGACGGATACGTCGCGCCGCAACTGCACACGCACGTGGTCTTCTTCAACGTCACGGAGCTGGAGAACGGAGAGACGCGGGCGCTGCAACCGCAGGAGCTGTATCGAACGCAGCAGTACGCGACGGCGGTGTATCGCTCGGAGCTGGCGACGCGCCTGCAGGAGCTGGGCTACCAGATCGAGCCAGGCCCGAGCGGAGCGCCGGAGATCCGGGGCTACACAGCGGAGTATCTGGAAGCCAGCAGCCCGCGTAGCCAGCAGATCAAAGAGCACCTGGCCGAGCAGGGCGTCGCGGGCGCGGAGGCCGCCGAGATCGCGGCGCACCGGACGCGGGATGCGAAGCTCGCCCTTTCGCCGGAAGAGACGCTGGCGCGGCATCGGGAGATGGCCGAGGCCTTCGGCAATCAGCCCGACCGGATCGTCGAAGCGGCTAAAGAAAAAATGCATTCCGTGGGCCACGAGGACGGGCGGTTGCGGCACGCGCAATCGGCGGTGACGTTCGCCCGCGACCGCAACCTGGAGCGTGAGGCGGTGGTCGATGAACGCGCGCTGATGCGGGACGCGCTGAAACGGTCGATGGGCCAGGCGAGCTTCGAGGAAGTGCGCAGCCACTTCGAGGAGCGCGTCGAAAGAGGCGACCTGATCGAAGTGAAAACGCCGGCGGGCCGGTCGTTCACAACGCCCGAGATGATGGGTCTCGAACGCGACAACATCGAGCGGATGCAGGCGGGGCAAGGCCGGTACGCGCCGCTCGCCGAGCGGCATCATCGCTTCGAGCATCTCAGCAACAGCCAGCGCCAGGCCGTGGAAACGATCCTCGACAGCCGCGACCAGGTCACCGGCCTGCAAGGCGCGGCGGGTGCGGGCAAGACTACTTCTTTAGCCGCCCTCCGCGAAGCGGCGGAAAAAGGAGGCTATCAGGTGGAAGGCTTCGCGCCTACGTCGCGGGCCGCGTATCAGCTCGAAGAGGCGGGCATCCCGGCGGCGACGTTGCAGCACCATCTTGTCCAGGGCGAGCAGGCGCGCGACGGCGCACGGCATCTCTACTTCATCGATGAATCCAGTCTGGCGAGCACGAAACAGGTGCACGAGTTTTTCGAGCGGCTGAACGGGAACGACCGCGTAGTGCTGGTGGGCGACGCGCGGCAGCACCAGGCGGTGGACGCGGGCCGTCCGTTCGAGCAACTGCAAGAGGCCGGAATGCGCACGGCGCGGCTCGATGAGATCGTGCGGCAGAAGGACCCGGCGTTGAAAGAGACGGTCGAGCAGCTCGCCCGCGGCCAGGTGCGGGAAGCCATCGCCGGGCTGGACGAACAGGGCCGCGTGCACGAGATCGGCGACCGCGGCGACCGCCTGCAGGCCATCGCGCGAGAGTACGCCGAGCATCCGGAAGGAACGCTTGTCATCTCGCCCGACAACAAATCCCGCATGGAGCTGAACCGCGTGATCCACGCCGAATTACAGGAGCGCGGCGCGGTGAGCGGCGAAGAGCGCGGGGTGAAAGTGCTGACGCCGCGCCAGGACATGACGGGCGTGGATCGCGCCTGGGCCGCGCAGTACGAACCCGGCGACGTAGTGCGCTACTCGAAGGGCAGCCGGACGTTGGGCGTCGAAGCGGGCGAGTACGCCACGGTTGCAGGCTCCGACCGCGAGCGGAACCTGCTCACGGTCGAGCGGGAAAATGGCGAGCGGCTGAGCTACGATCCGCGCCGTCTGCAGGGAGTGACGGTGTACCGCGAAAGCGAGCGCGCCTTCAGCGAAGGCGACCGCGTGCAGTTTACGGCGCCGGACCGGGACCGCCGCATCGCCAACCGCGAGCTGGGGACCATCGAGAGCATCGACGAGCGCGGCAACGTGGGAATCAAGCTCGACTCCGGCCGCGAGGTTAGCCTGAATCTCGAAGAGAACCGGCATCTCGATTACGGCTACGCGGTGACCAGCCACAGCAGCCAGGGCGCGACGGCCGACCGGGTGCTGGTCAATGTCGATACCGAAGAGGCGCACGAAAAGCTGATCAACAGCCGTCTGGCGTATGTAGCCGTTTCCCGCGCCCGTTACGATGCGCAGATTTACACCAACGACGCCGGCAATCTCGGCAAGGCGCTCAGCCGCGAGGTGTCGCACGCCGCGGCCGTGACGGCAGAGGACTCGGGGCCAGCCGGGCAGCAGAGCCACTTGCAGCAGCTCACGGACCACAGCCAGGGGCAAGCAGTGGGGATGGAAGAGTGAGCGGCTCAGCGAGTCCCGGTCTTCAGGCTCTGCAGCTCTAGCGCGTTATCGATGGTCTTCAGCAAGGCGCGCTGTTGCGTTGCGGGCAACGTCTCAATCAGCTCCAGCCGCCGCAGGACCTTGCGGCTGGGTTTCCTGCCGTTGTGCCCCTTCTTCTTGGGCGGCATCAGCAGATCGTCGGTAGAAACGCCGAGCGCCAGTGCAAAGCGGACGGCCATCTCCGCCGAGAGCTTGAGCGCGTTGGTCTCGATCGCAGAGACGATCGTTTGAATGATCCCGATCTTCTCCGCCAACTCCATCTGCGTGTAGCCCCGCTCCTTGCGGAGCCTCGCCACACGTTCTCCGATGGTCTCGCCGCCAGCTTCCAGCGGGGGCAACTTCAATCGAGAAATGCGAGGCATGGCAAAGCTAGTGTAAGGCCCAAAAGCAGGCCTCTTGACTGCTACCATATCATATGGTAGAACTAGGACCATAATTTTTTTACCGACCCTCTTGACAGGTTTTTCGCAGGAGGCCGGAAAGGAGGTCCGCCGAATGGCCCGCATCCCCGAGGCCGAGATCGAGCGGCTCAAACAGGAGGTCAGCGTCCAACGGCTCGTTGAGGCGCGGGGCATCGAGCTCAAGCGGCACGGTGCGGACCTGCTCGGCCGCTGCCCCTTCCACGAAGACCACGAACCCTCTCTGGTGGTCAGCCCGAAGAAGAACCTGTGGCACTGCCTCGGCGCCTGCCAGACCGGCGGGTCGGTGATCGACTGGGTCATGAAGACGCAGGGCGTCAGCTTCCGCCACGCGGTCGAGCTGCTGCGCAACGAGCATCCTGCGCTGGCCGCGCCCGCGGACCATGTGGTGCGCAAGGGTACGACCGAGGCCGTGAAGCTCGAAGCGCCGTTCGAGGCCAGCGCCGACGACCAGCGCGTGTTGCAGCAGGTGGTCGATTACTACCACGACACGCTGAAGCAAAGCCCCGAAGCGCTGAAGTACCTGCAAGGCCGCGGCCTCGACCATCCGGAAATGGTCGCTCACTTCCGGCTGGGCTTCTCCAACCGCACGCTGGGCTACCGGCTGCCGGACAAGAACCGCGTCAGCGGCGCCGAGATGCGCGGCCGCCTGCAGCGGCTCGGCATCCTTCGCGAGTCGGGGCACGAGCACTTCAGCGGCTCGGTGGTCTTTCCGGTGTGCGACCTCGACGGCAACGTGACCGGGATGTACGGCCGCAAGATCACGGCGTATCTGCGGGCCGGCACGCCGCTGCATACGTATCTGCCGGGGCCGCACAAAGGCGTCTGGAACGAAGAGGCGCTCGTGGTCTCGAAAGAGATCATCCTGTGCGAATCGATCATCGACGCGCTGACGTTCTGGTGCGCCGACTTCCGCAACGTGACCGCGAGCTACGGTGTGAACGGCTTCACTCCGGACCATCGCGCCGCGCTCGAGAAGTACGGCACGAAGAAAGTCCTGATCGCCTACGACCGCGACGAGGCCGGCGAAAAAGCGGCGCTCGCCCTGGCCGACCAACTGATGGCGATGGGCATCGACTGCTATCGCGTGCTGTTCCCCAAGGGCATGGACGCGAACGAATACGG